>NZ_CP096459.1:0-4255935 GCF_054792705.1 Arthrobacter sp. Z4-13
TGTCTGAGAACAAGACCGAAGCCCCACCGGCAGGTGAATCCTCCCTTGCGAGACCGCCTTTACGTCAGGCTGGGGTGTACTTCTTTTGCAAAGGACCAGCAACGAATTACCAGGCTCGGCCAAGTGAAACTGAGCCCAAAGCCGACGTTCTCCGACGCACTTCGCTGAAAGCCTGGCTCAACTTGAACGACATCACCCTCGATGACATCGCAAAGGCTACCTGCAACCTTGCGCGTCGTAAGGTTGGCGGGCGGCAAACGCGTGAGGTCGGCGGCTGCCCTGGACGCGTTGATCATCAGCTGACAATTTGGTGGTGCTGTTTCTGCGGTGCTGCCACGCGTGCTTTGGAGACAGCGCCACAGCGGCTGAATATCTATCGCCCTGACGCTCGGGAACCGCTGGAGCCGGGCGGGTCCCGGCCACTGTGTTAAAGCAAGCCCCGGAAGCGGGGGGCGGCGCTAAACCGCTCGCTTCCGGGGCTTGCTGTTTTGCTGTCTAATTTTGTTTTGTAGTCGTACCTGACTTTGAAAAGGTCACGGCATCTCCGGCCGTCAGCCGTAGCGCGCCATGTGGGGCCAGAGAGCCAGTCAGACAGGCTGTCGGGTTGTGGCCCCGCTTCCCGTCAATGCTCCAGAGCGCGCTGTTTTCGCAGGACGTAGCGCTGCAACTTCCCGGAGGGCGTTTTGGGCAAATCATCCACGAAGTGAATTTGACGGGGGTATGCGTGTGCTGCGAACTGCGTCTTGACGAGTTTTTGAAGCTCAACGACCAGGTCTTCGCTGCCAGTGGTCCCCTCGGTGAGGACAATGTACGCTTCCAGGACTTCACCACGGAGTTCGTCCGGGGCTCCAATGACAGCACATTCCTGGACGGACGAGTGGCCGGCGAGGATGCTCTCCACGTCGAAGGGTCCGATGCGGTATCCGGCCATGATGATGAGATCGTCGTCGCGGGATGAGAAGAAGTAGTTTCCGTCTTTGTCTATTTTGCCGGCGTCTCCGGTGAGGTACCACCGCCCGTCCGGGCTGAAACGTTCAGCAGTTTTTTCCGGGGCATCTTTGTAGCCGGCGAACCACATGAGGGGGCTACCGGCGACATCGACGGCGACACGGCCCATTTCACCGGCTGCGGCTGGTTCGTCGCTGCTGTCTTTGAGGACTGCGCAACTCCAACCGGGGAGGGGCCGTCCCATGGAACCTGGCCGAAGCTCGTCCCGCACTGCTTCGTGCCAGGCGTTGATGATCATCATTCCGTGTTCAGTTTGGCCGTAGTGGTCCCTTACCGGGATGCCGAAGGTCTCCTCAGCCCAGGTAATCACTTCCGGTGTCAAGGGTTCCCCGGCGGAGGATGCCCTGCGCAGTGGAATGTTTCTCGTCCCGGGCGCGTACTTTGAGCGCATGGTCCGGTACACGGTGGGCGCCGCGGCGAAGTTGGTGACGCCGAAGCGTTCCAGCACATCAAAGCTGAGTTCAGGGGAAAGGCCTGCGTGCAGCAGCAGGTTTCGTCTGCCTGCCGACAGAGGCCCGAGGATCCCGTAGTAGAGGCCGTAGGCCCAACCCGGGTCCGCGGCGTTCCAAAATACGTCGTATTCACTGACGTCCAGCCCGACTTCGATGTACTGCCGGAAGGATGCCAGAGCCCGGACGGGGACTGGGACGCCCTTAGGCGAGCCTGTGGTTCCGGAGGTGAAGATCAACACCAGGGCACCGTCCCCTCCGACGGCTTCGGCCGGGATGCCCGGCCTTTGAGTTGCAAGGAGCGGGGTGAGGGCAAGATCCGGCGCTGAAACATTTTCGCCAACTACAATCACTGCAGCCGTCGTGTCCTGAATCTTTCGGCGCTGGTCCGCATCCGTAATGATCACTTTTGCCTTTGACGATGCCATGCGCATCTCAATTGCTGGCCATGCGAATGCCGTGAACAGGGGTACATGCACCGCACCACGGCGCCAAATGGCCAGCAGCATGACCACCAGATCAGCCGATTTTCCCATGAGCGTTGCCACGGCATCCTGAGGGCCTACGCCCAGCTCAGCCAAGGCCGCAGCCCCCCGTTCGGACCGCTCACGCAGCTCTCCGTAGGTTATGTCCTCACTGGACAGGTCGGCTTCGACAATAGAAAACGCTACAGCGTTTGGATCATGGCTGTCACAAAGTAGATCCGCAGCACAGGCGTCAGAAGCACTGTACTGGTTGAGAAGGGCCTCGGCTGTGGGGACCTGAAGGGACATCGATTCTCCTTTGAATGGTGACGTTCCGGAAAGCATGAAGCGGCCCCGCTATTTCTGTCTGGCTAGTAGCGGATGGATAACCTATGGAGTTTTCCACGCATGTGGTCGGGAAAGCGCTTCTCGTGCCAAGGTAGGCCAATTGCAGTTGTTTGAGGACCTCCTTCGTGGCCATAAGTTGTTCCTTGAGTGAAAGCGAGGTGCAGACAGTTGGGAGTTGATCAGTTGCGGTACTTGCGGCAGGGACGCTCGAAACCTCAACAGCGGACGAACGCATAGGCCGGCTTTGCCGGGGACTGAAGCCAGGACTCTCAGGAGAGGCTCTTTGTCTTCGTGCTTCGTCAAGCCTGAACTGTTCCGTCGAATATCAGCTGCTACGAGGCCTGTTTGCCCACGGGGGCCCGATGCTTCTCATCGAGCCCCCGTACTGCTTCTTGCAGGTGTTAGATGGTCTCGTCGCGGATGAACCGGGTGATGGTGTTCAGTGTGTTATCGGTTTCTGCGACTGCGGGGGTCATAGCGAGGTGTCCGTGAGGAACGCCTTGGGCGAGGTATTCCTGTACTGTGACGCTGGCTTGGCGTGCTTCCTCAGCGAAGGCGTCTGCGGAACCGCGGAGGTCGTCGTACTCGCAGGCGATGACCAGGGTGGGGGGCAGCCCGTGTAGGTCATGGCCTTCTATGAGGGTGTAGAGTCCGGGGTCGGCACCGCGGTAGTTAGCGATCACCCATTCAGCGAATTCAGGTGACATCCGCAGTACCTGGGGCACCTTCGAGAGATCGGCCTGCTGTGCTGGGGCGGGGACGGGTACATGGAGGAGCGGGTAGACGATCACGAGACCGTCGGGAAGGGTTTTCCCGTCGTCCCGGAGCTCCAGTGTTGCACCCATGGTGAGGTTAGCCCCAGCGGAGGCGCCGCCGAGGAAAACGCTGGCGTTCTCGGCCGCGATGTCACTGGTGTTTTGGCTCGCCCACTGGAAGGCTTCCGCCATTTCACGGTGCAGGGTCGGGTAGGCGATTTTTCCGTCAACGAGGTGATAGTCGACGGAAACGACTGCGATGTTGCCGCGGGCACAAAGCTCGCGTGCGACTCCGTCAGCTTCCTGAAAGTCCAGGGTGCCGCCAACGAAGCCGCCGCCGTGGGCCCAAACCAGTACCTGGCGCGCTTCAGCCTTTCCTGCGGGTGGTTCATAAACCCTCAGGCGCAGTGAGTCATCGCCCAAGGGCCCGTCGATGAAGGTGTCGTGGCTATGGATTGTTGGGGGCTGGTAGGTGGGGTCGTCGGTGTAGGAGGACATCAGCCGGGCTGCCAGGGTGGGGTCGCTCATGATGGCTTCTACCGGGTAGGCGTCGGCCCATCCGAACTGGCGGTTAATGATCGGGTCTAGCTCGCTCACTTTGGATCCTCCTGAATCGTTTGGTGGTGCACCTGGTTGCTGTCCGCCTTCAGGGGGTCCGCCGGGAGTACCTGAGTGCGGGGGATGGCTCAGGAAAACGGGTCCTGCTCTCTGAAGCCGAGGGTGGATCTGCGGTTCTCTGTCGGGGCCTCCTGGGATGGGTGGCTAGGGGAGGCCCCGACTTGAGTTGTGTAATCAGCCGCAGGGGAAGGTGACACTTCCGCCTACCCAATGAATGACGGGTGGTAGTTCTCCAACCGCCGACATTGGGAGCTTGATTAGGCTGAGGGCTGAGCCGTCGTTGGGGTCGCCACTACTTCCACCACAGTGTCGGTTTGCCCTTGGGCTTGTGCAGTGAGGGTGATCCGGCCCGGGCCGGTGGGGCGCAGGATGGCCAGGGCCCGGCCGTCATAGGTGGACAGGCTCCTGCCATTGAAGCCTTGCTCCGGGTCGGGCTGGGCGGTAGCGAAAGCCACGAGTTCAGCTGGGCCGTCCACTGAGACGGAGACTTCGGCGATGGCATCCGGGGCGAGTACGCCAGCCTTGTCACGCATTGAGATCTCGATGAAGGCAAGATCGGAAGCATCAGCGCGGATCTCGCTGCGGTCAGCGCTGGCGGACAGGGCGACCGGGCCGGAAGCGCTGGTGAGGGACGTTCGTGCCACTTCGGTTCCCTCCCGGAAAGCGACGGCTGTCAGTTCGCCAGGGCGGTACTTCGTTTCGAAGCGTGCAATGAACGCTTTTTCGGTTCCGACCTGGGCAGTGCCGATGGCCTCACCGTCGAGCAGCAGCTTGATTTCGTCAGCGTTGCTGTAGACGTCGATGACGACGGGGGATGCCTCGTCCACGTCCCAGCTCCAAGTGTTGGCGACGTCGTCCCATGCCCACGGGCCAACGGAAAGCGACCGGCCGTATGACTGGGGCCTGTGCACGGCGATGTATGGTTCGGCACGGAGGCCCCAGACGATTTCGCGCCAGTACGAGATGGGCCGGCGGACCCCGGTGATGTCGATTGTTCCGCAGTCTGCGGTGAGGAAGGGGTATGGTGCGGTGATGCCGGTGTTTTGGATGGGATCGTCTGCGTAGACGGCACGGCCTACGCCTGCTTCACCCATGTAGTCCCAAGCGGTCCAGGCGAAGTCACCGATGACATGCGGATACTGCTCCACGAGTGCCCAGAGACGGTCCAGGGCTCCGGGAAAAGTTTCCGATCCGTACTCGACCCGGTTTGGGTTCTTCTCAGCATCGACCGCGTAGCGTGCCTCCGAGTAGTTGATCCCCGATGCGTCGAGCTGGGAGTGTGCCTCTTCGGTGCGGTCAGAGACCGGGTCGGAGGCGCCGAAGTTGTTCATCAGCTCGCCCAGGGCGGCAATCATTGAGTTAATGTCTGTGGGTTCGTCGCTGTCACCTGACGATGCCTGCAGTAGGTCGCCCGCGGCTACGAGGCCGTTGATGGCGTTGGTGACCAGGCGGGTGCTATCGAGTTCACGGACTTTCGTGGCGAGTTCGCGTCCCCAGCGGCTGCCGAGCGGGCGGCCTACTTCAAAGATCTCATTGCCGATCGAGTACATGATGACGCTGGGGTGGTTGAAGTCCTTGGCGACCATCGCCTCGACGTCGCGTTCCCACCACTCTGGGAAGGACAGGGAGTAGTCGTAGCTGGTTTTGCCTTCGGTCCAAACGTCGGTGAGTTCGTCGATGACGAGCATCCCGATCCGGTCGCAGGCTTCGATGAAGGAACGACTCAAGGGGTTGTGGGCGCTGCGGATTGCGTTGTAACCGGCCTCTTTGAGAATTTCGACGCGGCGCTCTTCGGCCCTGGCGATGGCAGCGGCTCCGAGCGGTCCGTTGTCGTGGTGAACGCAGCCACCGCGGAGTTTTAACGGTTCGCCGTTGATGCGCAGGCCGCGGGTGGGATCGAGTTGAATGGTGCGGATACCGAAGGTCGCGACGTCTTCATCGAGCTGGCTGTCGTGCTCGGTGACGGTCGTGCGCAGGGTGTAGAGATTGGGGTGATCGACGCTCCAGAGCTTGGGCGAGGATACGTAAAGCCGCAAGTGGGCTGTGGCGCTTTCGCCTGGCAGCAGGGTGAGCGGTGCCAGTGCAGAAGCGACGACATCAGAAGCCGACTGGTCTTGCTCGGTAGCATCTGTCCTGACCCGGACGGTGCGGGTGTGCCGGCTCTGGTTGACGACAGTTACTTCTGCAACGACGACGGCGAGCTCGGAGTCGACCTCCGGTGTGGTGATCTTTACTCCGTTGGGCGCGACGTGTACCGGGTCAGCGACCATGAGCCAGGTGTCCCGGTAAATTCCGGTTCCGCTGTACCAGCGGCTGTCTTCGTGTTGGCGCGCCTCGACCTTGATGGTGTTGGAAGCCCCGAAGGCGAGGTAGGGGTCGATTTGCACGGAGAACGTGCTGTAGCCGTTGGGCCGTTGCGCTACGAATTCGTTGTTAATGTAAATGACAGCGTCACGGTAAATTCCCTCGAACTCCAGGGTTACGGAGCGTTCGCGCCAGTCTGCCGGCACGTCAAAGGTCTTCTCGTAACTGACGTGGCTTCCGGGGAAGTAGCCGGTGTGCGCGCCGTTGTGTGCGGTGGAGCTGCGCTGAAGATCGCGCATGCTGTCGTGGGGCAGCCGCACGGTGCGGGGCTGACCCGCGCCCGGCATAAGGGCTTCGAATGCGGATTTTTTGGGTCCGACGGTCCAATTGTCGTTGAACGGCTCGCGGATCATTGGTGGTCCTTTCGTTGTGGTGCTACAGCTGCCCCAAGCAGCTGGGCTTTGATGGTGTCCAGGAGCGCGAAGGTCTTGAGGGTGTCAGCGCTGGTGTGAAGCGGGTGTTCGGTGGCGCCGCTTCCGATGGCCTCTGCTACTGCACGGAACATGGGGGTGTAGCCGAACCCCTCGGGCTCGAACGGGTGGCTTTGGGGTTCAAACAATGCAGTCATGATGTCGCCGTTATAGACCTTGAATTCTCGGGTAGCCCAGAATGGAGCGGCAAGACTGATCCATCCTTCCGTGCCTCCAATGGACGCTGACGGATCGATGAAGTCAACCATTGAGCTGGACAGCTGGGCGAACCGCCCGTCCTCGTACTCGAAGGTGACAAACTCGGTGGCGTCAATCCCGCTGTCTTCGACGGTGCCGCGTGTGGTGATCGTGGCTGGCTCTCCGAGGATCATCCGGGCGAGGGCGACAGTGTAGATGCCTTGATCGAGGAGGGCGCTGCCGCCGAGCTCGGGTTTCCAGCGGCTGCCGGAGCCGCGGGGAAAAGAGATACCGAAGGAAGCCTGGACATTTCTTACCTGCCCGATGGCGCCGGAATCAATGACCTGTTGCAGTTTCTGGAAGGCCGGGCTGAATTTCACCCAAAAGGCTTCCATCACGAATTTGCCCTCTTGGCGTCCAATATCGAAGACTTCGGCGACCTCTTGGCTGTTCAAGCCCATGGGTTTTTCGATGACGACGTGCTTGCCGGCTTTCAGCGACTGCTTCGCCAGGTCGGCGTGGGTGCCGTGTGGGGTGCCGATGTAGACGATGTCGATGTCCTGATCGGCCAGCATGTCTTCAAATGAATATGAGCAGGCAATGCCGTGCGTTGCAGCGAACTCTTCGGCCCTGGCGGTGGAGCGTGACGCGACCGCCGACACATGGTTCCCGTCGACCCGTTGGAGGTCCGGGACAATGGCGTGGGAAATATCGCCGGTACCGACAACCGCCCATCGAAGCTTCTGTGTGCTCACCGCTGCCTCAGAGATTCGTGGAAGTGGGTGCGGATTCGGTGGTGTCATCAGTGCGGCGGCCGGTCAGAAACGCCTGGATCTGCGGATTGTATTTCTCCACGTCGAGGAAGTATACGACGACGGTGAGAAGGATTATCAGGGCTACCGGCAGCCAGATGAAGGCGGCCTGGATGGCAGCGACCGCCGAGTCCGGCTGGCTGGTCGCCAGGCTCTGGTAACCGCCCGCGGCAAGAACCCATCCCACGGCGGCCGCCCCGACGCCTGAACCGACCTTCTGCCCGAAGCTGACCGCGCTGTAGGTCAGGCCGTCGATCCGTGTTCCGAATTTCCACTCGCCGTAGTCCACGACGTCGGCGACCATGGCCACCATGCCTGCAGCAAATGGAACGCTTCCGAAGCCGCGCACCAGCAATCCGACCAGCACGATGGTGATGTTTGACGGATCGAGCACGACGATGAGCGAACCGATGAGCTGCAGGCCCAGGCCGATGAGGAAGGCGGTGCGCTTCCCGATGCGCGCCAGCAGCGCCGGCATGAAGGCGATGCCGACCAGGGGTGGCGCCAGAGTCGCCAACGTGATCGTGCCGAACAGGGACGGGTCACCGAGGACATCGGTTGCGTAATAGATTCCGACGCCGCTTGTGATGCCGCTGATGAGGTAGAAGCCAAGGAACATGGCGGCGGCGATGAAGAAGTACTTATTGGCGAAGAGCTGCTTGAGCAGGACACGCAGCGGCTGCCGGTCGCTTCGTTCGTCCTCGCGGGCTTCAATGACGCGTTCCTTTGTGCCGAAGAAGACAGTGAGCAGCGTGACCAGCCCGATCAGACCGTAGATCGCGGTCGTAGCCGTCCATCCCTGCTGCCCGCCGCCGAAGCTCTCGACCAGCGGGATGGTGATGTAGCTGACGATGAGAGTGGTTGCGATCGCTGCGAAGAACCGGAAGGTGGACAGCACAACGCGGGTCTTCGGGTTAGCCGTCATCACCGAGACCAGGGCGCTGTAGGCGACGTTGGAGGCCGTGAAGAAGACGGCCATGACCAGGGAGTACATGATAAACGTCCAGATAATGCGGCCGGTCTCATCCAGGCCTGCGGGCACGCTGAACATCAGGACGAAGCAGAGCATGAGGGGAGGCGCGGTCCACAGGATCCACGGCCGCATTTTCCCCCACCGCGTGGAGGTCTTATCCATCATCGCGCCCATGGTGATGTCGGTAATTCCGTTAAGGAGCTGCCCGACCAGCAGGATTGTTCCGGCGATGCCCGCTCCAATTCCCGCCACTGTCGTGAGGTAGAAGAGGAAGAAGGAGGAAGCGGGCATGAAGACCACATTCGAGGCGACGTCCCCCAGGCTGTACGAGAGCTTCTCCCGCATTCCCAGTTTCGTCATTGGATCCAGTCCGGGCGATTTGATCGCCGACTCTTTCATAGTTCCATGCATGTGCAACAACTCCTTCGTTGTTCGTCCCTTGCGGTACTGAACTTCTGGCACCTGTTATGCGGCGCGTCTCACATGTGAGTATGACAGACGTCACCAGCAAATTCCAACTACCTATATAGTTTTCCAATATATGCAATTTGCTAGGGTGGGTTTTTGTGGACAACAGGCCGTGGGGTTCATGTTTGGTCAATATCAGGGAGGCAAGAGGGCTTCGGGAAGCGGGAATGATGAGCGTTGATACTGATGATGGTCGGGTTGTGGGCGCGGACCGGGTCCTTGCCGTTTTGGTGCAGCTGGCCGAGTATCCGACCGGGGTGACGCTGGACGAGCTGGCACATCGACTGCGCAGCTCCAAGTCGACGGTTCACAGGGCGCTGGCCTCGCTTCGACGCGCGCGCCTGGCGATGCAGCTCGGCCGTGGCGTTTACGCTTTGGGCGATGAATTTTTCAGGCTGGCGTATCTGAACCAGGCCACACGTCCAGAGGCTGTACTGATGGAGCCGGCGCTCCGGGAGCTGGCGGCCCGCTACGGCGAAACGGCCCATTACGCCGTTCTTGACGGGGCAGAGGTTGTCTACCGGGCAAAGGTAGACCCTCCGCGGGGAGCGATGAGGCTGACCTCGGTGATCGGGGGACGGAATCCGGCTCACCGCACCGGTGTCGGAAAGCTTCTGCTCAGCTACTCTCTTTCGAGTCTCGATGAACTGCGCGAGTGGCTCGGTGACCAAGTCCTGGAGGCGCGCACCCCGCATTCGATCACAAGCGTGGAATCGCTCTGGCAGGAACTGCTGCGTACCCGCGAACGCGGATACGCAGTCGATGACCAGGAGAATGAGCTGGAAGTGAACTGCATCGCAGTCCCTGTCCTTTTGGACGCCGACATTGAACCGACGGGTGCAGTCAGCGTCAGTGCACTGGCATTCCGGACTCCGCTCGAGAAACTTCTGTCAGAAGTGGGCGCTATCCGCGAGATCGTGGCGCGTTCGCGGGGATTGCATGATTATCCGAGTGATCAAGGCTCGGCCGTTACCGCCTGATGGCGTCCGCGCTGACGCGGGCGCCATCAGTACGTTGCCCGACCCCCGCTGATGTCGTAGACGGATCCGGTGGAGAAGCTGATTTCCTCAGACGCCAGCCATGAAACGAGTGCCGCGACCTCCTCCGGCCGCCCCACCCGCTTCATGGGGATCAGGCTGGTGATGTGTGCGAGCACGTCAGGTGCGGTGCTGTCGTTCATGGGGGTGGCAATCACGGCCGGGGCGATGGCGTTGACCAGCACGCCAGTGGTGGCCAGTTCCTTGCCCGCGGATTTCGTCAGCGCAATCACTGCGGCCTTGGAGGCGGAGTAGATGGCGAGGTTCGGGTTTCCGTCTTTGCCTGCCATGCTCGCGAAGTTGATGACCCGGCCCCAGCCCCGTTCGACCATGCCCGGCACAAAGGCCCTCATGGTCGCCACGACGCCCAGGACGTTGACCTCCAGAACTTTCCGCCAGTCGTCAAGGTCGGTGCCGAGCAGCGGCTGGTTGGGCCCGACAACGCCGGCTGAATTGACCAGGATGTCGATGGGGCCCGCCGCTTCCGCGACCCGGGCGAGGGCGGCTTCATCGGTGACATCGACTTCGTAGTCGACGTTGCCGGCGATGTCGAGGGTGACAACTTCTATTCCGTCCCGGGCAAACCGGGAAGCAGCTGCTGCTCCCAGGCCACTCGCGGCTCCCGTGATCAGTGCACGCTTCATCGTTAATCTCCTTCAGTGTGGTTGTCGCCAGCGATGGCAACGTGAATTTTTGGGCCGGGGCCGCTGTCTGCGGGACGCCCGCCGGCCAGGATCCCTGCCAGGTCTTCGAGTACGACTGTTGCTGCAATGAGGGGGCGGGGATCGACTGCCCCGGAGGCGTAGGCCTCGATGGTCCCGGCCAGGCCGGCCGAGGCGCCGAGGATGCCGACAGCCGTCACGTCCTTTAGCGCAAGGGTCCGTGTGTCGATCATGCTTGGGCTCCCGGCCAGTCCGACGTACACGACCCGCTTTCCGGGCTCGACGAGGTCCAGTGCCCGGGCCGGCAGCTGCGGAGCGTTCGAGCAGTCAATCACCGCGTCCCAGGGAAGGTCCGGGAGTTCTTCCTCTGTCCACACGCCGTCGAACCCAAGGGTGCGCGCGAACTCGACAGAGCGCGGGCTGCGGCCCATCAAGTGGACTTCGGCACCTGCGGCCCGGGCGAACATGCCAACCAGGAGTCCGATCGTGCCGGGTCCAAGAACGAGCGCGCGGTCTCCTGGGCGAAGATTGGCCGCCTCGACGGACCGGAAGGCGTTGCCGCCGGGTTCGATCATTGCCGCCGCTGCGTCATCGACGCTGTCCGGCAGTGCGTGAAGATAGGCGGCCGGGAAAGCGACCTGCTCGGCGAGGGCCCCGGGGCGGCCGCCCCGGACACCGAGTTCGGTCCGGAATTCGCAGACATGGTGCAGGCCTGCCCCGCAGCGGCGGCAGTCCCCGCAGCCGAGCATGGTGTCGCCGGTGACCCGCTTGCCCAGCCAGCCCGGGTCGACGCCTCCACCGACGGCGGAAACCTTTCCGGTCCATTCGTGGCCGAGCCGGACGGGATAGGACGCGTTTCCGTCGTGGAGATACTGCATCTCCCCGGTGTAGAACTCGACATCGGTTCCACAGATACCGGCCCGGGTCACATCGACTACTACCTCGCCGGGCGCCGCCGTGGGCTTCGGGACGTCCTGGACCCCGGCCTCGTGGGGGCCGGTGACGACGAAGGCTTTCATCGCGGTGCCAGTACCGTCTGGCGCTGGCTGCCCAACCCGGTAATGCCGAGTTCCATGACATCGTTCGGCTGCAGCCAGATCGGGGGATTGAAGCCCATTCCCACGCCCGGGGGTGTTCCGGTGTTGATCAGGTCTCCCGGTTCGAGGACCAGGAACTGGCTGAGGTAGTGCACGATGAAGTACGGGTCAAAGATCATCGTCGCGGTCGAGCCTGTCTGACGGCGGACTCCATTGACGTCCAGCCACATGTCCAGGTTCAGGACGTCCTCGACCTCGTCGTGCGTGACCAGCCACGGGCCGGCGGGGTTGAACGTCTCGGCCGACTTGCCCTTGGCCCACTGGCCGCCCCGCTCCATCTGAAATGCACGTTCACTGACGTCATTGACGAGGGTGTAACCGGCAATAACGCCCTTGGCGTCCTCGGGGGTGTCGAGGTAGCTGGCCCGGCTTCCGATAACGATGCCGAGTTCAACCTCCCAGTCAGGTTTGGTCGCACCGCGGGGGATCCGGACATCATCGTTGGGCCCGATGAGCGTGTTGGGTGATTTGGTGAACAGGATGGGTTCCTCGGGTACTGCCTGGCCCGTCTCGGCTGCATGGTCGCTGTAGTTCAGGCCGATGCAGAGGATCTGGTGAGGACGGGCGATGGGGGCCCCAATGCGCTGCCCATCGAGTTTGGAGACCTCCTGACGGCTGGCGCGTTCGGCCACGACGGTGCGGATACGTTCAATGCCGCCGTCGTGGAAAAATCGCTCGTCGAAGTCGCTCACCACGTCGGAGAGGTCAACAAAGGTGTCGTCGGTAACCAGGGCCGCGGGCTTTTCGTTGCCGGGGGCGCCGATGCGCAGGAGTTTCATGCTTCCTTCTTTCTAGAAAACCGGACCGCGCCAGTAGGGCTGCGGCAGGCCGGGAACGGGGGTATTTAACGTGAAAAGTGCGCCTGACTGCGGGTACTGGGCGAGTTGGGCCTCGCTGAGGTCCTGGGTTGCCGTGGTGATAACGAGTGTCTGAAGGGACGGGCCCGCGAACGCGACGCTGGTGACGTGGGGGGCAGGGACCTTGATGACCGAGACGAGCTGGCCGGCGGGGGAGTACCGGTGGACTTCACCCAGGCCCCACATTGCAATCCAGAGGTGTTCCTCGGCGTCCAGGCACATGCCATCGGGCAGACCGTTGACCTGCAGGAATTCACTGCGCGGACCGGTGGTACCGGACATGGCGTCGTAGGACCGCACGTAGACGACCTGTTTGAGGGTATCGATGCTGTACATCCGCGAACCGTCCGCAGTCCAGGCCAATCCGTTGGAGAGGGTAAGGTCGCCGTCGAGTTCTGTCACTTCACCCTCTGCGCTGCTGACACGGACGAGGACCTCCGTTGATGAGGGAAGGCCCAGCGACAGCGAACCGACGATGAAGTTTCCGGCAGGGTCTGCCTTGCCGTCATTGAGCCGGCGCCCGCAGTCCTGCGGCAGAATCCTCGGTCCGCGGCTGACATTGCCGTCGTTGTCCCGCACGAGGATCTCCTCGGCACCTGCAACCAGCAATTCTCCGCCGGCTGCTACCGCGACCGCTCCCACGGTCTCCTGGAATTCGATGCGTTCCAGGATCTCCACGCGGCCATCCTCCTGCAGGGCTCCGGCGAACACCAGGCCGCGGCGGATGTCCACCCAGAGCAGCCGGTTCCTGGCCGCGTCCCAGACCGGACCTTCACCCAACGTGCAGATCTCGGCGTTCGCGAGCACAACCTCAGCGGTCACCATATCCATCTCCATCTCCATCTCCTTTGATGCAATGCGCTCGAGACCGTCGGCGGCGGGACCTGCATGAAGCGTGCGTCACAGCTATACTAATCAAATTCCACTAAATAGATCCAATTTCCGAAAGTTGGTAAATCATGGCGTCGACCTTGCGGAGCTCCGAATGGTACTCGGGCCAGGACCGAAACGCTTATATCCACCGTGCATGGATGCGCAGAGGCACACCGTCAAGCGCCTTCGAGGGCCGGCCGCAGATCGCCATTGCGAACACTGCCTCCGATCTCACCCCGTGCAATGCTCATCTTGACGAGGTGGCACAGTCGGTGAAGAACGGCATCTATGAAGCCGGCGGTATCCCGCTGAACCTTCCGGTCGTCTCCCTGGGCGAGACCCAGGTCCGGCCGACCGCGATGCTGTGGCGGAACATGGCCGCCATGTCGACCGAAGAAATGCTGCGGGCCAATCCCATCGACGGCGTCGTGCTTCTGGGCGGCTGCGATAAGACCATCCCGGCGCTGCTGATGGCAGCTGCCTCCGTTGACATCCCGGCGGTCGTGGTTCCGGGTGGTCCGATGATCACCGGCACCTTCCGCGGCCAGCCGCTTGGCTGCGGCACCGATGTATGGCGCCTGAGCGAGGAGGTACGCGCCGACACCCTGTCCGAGCGTGACTTCATGAAGTCCGAGTCGTCCATGATCCGCAGCAAAGGCCACTGCAACACCATGGGCACAGCGTCGACCATGGCGCTGGTCGCCGAGGCGCTCGGGACAGTCATCCCCGGCCTTGCCGGCACACCAGCCCCCGACAGCCGGCTCCTGGAGGCCTCACATGAGACAGGCCGGCTCGCGGTTTCACTAATCGAGGCAGACCGCCGGCCCAGTACTTTCCTGACCAAGGGCTCATTCCACAACGCCATCGTGGCCCTGGCCGCGATCGGTGGTTCGACCAACGCTGTGGTGCACCTCCTGGCCATCGCCGGCCGGTTGGGCATCGACCTTACGCTGGAGGACTTCGACCGGATCGGCCGGGACGTTCCCCTCCTGGTGAACCTGCAACCGGCAGGCAAGTTCCTGATGGATGACTTCCACAGTGCCGGCGGGTTCCTTGCCGTACTTCGCGAAGTCCGCGACCTGCTCGACCCGGACGCCCTGACCGTCACGGGTAAGCCTTTGGTTGACCATCTTGAGGACGCGCGGATTTGGGCGCCCGAAGTCATCATGTCCCGCGAATCCCCCCTGCTGCCTGCTGCCGGCATCAGCGTCCTGCGCGGCTCCCTCGCACCGGGAGGAGCCATCATCAAACCCGCGGCCGCATCAGCCCATCTGTTGAATCACCGCGGCCGCGCCGTGGTCTTCGACAGCATCGAGGACTTCCACGCACGGATCGATGACCCCGACCTGGACGTTGACGCCGACTCGGTCCTGGTGCTCCGCGGTTGCGGGCCGAAGGGCTACCCGGGCATGCCCGAGGTCTCCAACATGCCACTTCCCAAGAAGCTGCTCGAAGCAGGAGTTCGTGACATGGTGCGGATCTGTGACGGACGGATGAGCGGTACCGCCTACGGCACCGTGGTCCTGCACGTAACACCGGAAGCTGCCGCAAACGGGCCCCTGGGGCTGGTACAAACCGGGGACTTCATCATCCTGGACGTGGAGAACCGCCGCCTCGATCTGGACGTCCCCGAAGAAGAACTTGCACAACGGGTCCCCAACGAAGCCACACTCAACGGCTTCGCAGCCCCGCAACGGGGCTGGGAACGGCTCTACGTCGACCACGTCATGCAGGCCGACCAGGGCGCAGACCTTGACTTCCTTGTCGGATCCTCAGGATCGAAGGTAAGCCGTGAGTCACACTGACATGCTGAGCCTCAAGGACGTCGAACCGGACCTGGTCAAAGCCCTGGAAAGCGCCTGTACAGCCGTATCGGTGCGGGCTTCAGACCGCCTGTCCGGTTCCCACGACGCGTCCCACTACCAGCTGACCCCTCTGGCCGTAGTGACCCCCGAAACCGCCACGGAAGTCGCTGCGGTCCTTGCCGAGGCCCATCGGTACCAGGTTCCGGTCACCTTCCGCTCCGGCGGAACGAGCCTGAGCGGACAAGCCGGCAGTGCAGGAATCCTTATCGACACCCGCCGCCATTTCCGTTCCATCGATGTCCTGGACAACGGCAGCCGGGTACGGACCGGGCCAGGGGCCACCGTCCGGCAGGTCAACACCCGACTTGCCCGGCACCGGACAAAGCTGGGCCCCGACCCCGCCAGCGAAATCGCCTGCACCATCGGCGGTGTCGTTGCCAACAACTCCAGCGGAATGGCGTGCGGCACCGAGGCGAACACGTACCAGACCATTGCCTCCGCCATCCTCGTGCTGCCCAGCGGCACCACCATTGACACCGGTGACAGTGATGCCGATGAACAGCTCCGCCGCAAGGAACCGGCCATCCACGCCGGACTCGCAGAGCTCCGCGACCGTATCCGCAGCAACACCGCTTCCGTTGACAGCATTAGGACGCTGTACTCCATCAAAAACACCATGGGGTACGGGCTGAACTCATTCCTGGACCATGAGCTGCCCATCAAGATTCTTGAGCACCTTGTCATTGGCAGCGAGGGGACCCTGGCGTTCGTCGCCGAAGCGACGTTCCACACCGTCCCGGTAAAAGCGTTCGCCGCGACAAGCCTGCTCGTCTTCCCGGACCTGGCCGCGGCGACAACGGCTCTGCCGGACCTGGTCGCTGCCGGTTTCGCCACCATCGAACTGCTGGACGCCACCAGCCTGCGTGTCGCACAGCGCGACCCCGAAGCCACTGCGGAGCTCATTGCCCTGGACGTGGTGGACCACGCAGCACTTCTGGTCGAATGCCAGGAGCAGACCGAGGCTGACCTTAACCTGCGGCTGGCCCAGGCGCCTGAAGTTTTCGCCCCGTTGACCCTGGCAACGCCCGCCACGATCAGCACCGACCCGAAGCAGCGGGCACAGCTATGGCACATCCGCAAAGGGCTTTACACCCTGGTTGCCGGTAACCGCCCATCAGGTTCGACCGCGCTGCTGGAAGACATAGCCGTCCCGGTCGAACGCCTGTATGCAACCTGTACCGAACTCATCAGGCTCTTCGAGGTCCACGGTTACGAAGACAGCGTGATCTTCGGCCACGCCAAGGACGGCAACATCCACTTCATGATCAACGAACAGTTCGACCGGCAGGAGTCGCTGCGCCGCTACGAGGCGTTCACCGACGACATGGTCCACCTCGTTCTTTCCCAGGGCGGGACGCTGAAGGCCGAACACGGAACCGGGCGCATCATGGCTCCCTTCGTCCCCCGCCAGTATGGTGACGCTCTCTATCAGGTCATGCTGGACCTGAAAGCACTGGTCGATCCGCACAGGATTCTTAACCCCGGAGTGCTGCTCACGGACGACCCGGACGGGCACGTCCGCGACCTGAAGACAACGCCAAGCGTCGAAGCCGAGGTGGACCGGTGCGTCGAATGCGGTTACTGCGAGCCCGTTTGTCCCAGCAAAGACCTCACCACAACACCGCGTGAACGTATCGTTCTCCGCCGCGAAATTGCGCGGGCACGTGAGAACGGAAATGACGCGCTGGTCCGGACGTTGGAGCGGGAGTACCAGTACGACGCCGTTGAAACCTGCGCCGTGGATGGAATGTGTCAGACGGCCTGCCCGGTGCTGATCAACACCGGTGACCTGGTGCGCCGGCTGCGGGAAGAGGGCGCCAACCCGGTCGAGCAGGCGGGGTGGAAAATGGCCGCGAAGCACTGGGACGCCTCAACCGGTATCGGCGGCAAGGTACTTTCCCTGGCCAAAGCAGTACCCGCCGCCCTGCCGGCAGCAGCCACCCACGTTGCCCGTGCTGTCCTTGGGCACGACAATGTGCAGCTGTACTCCGGCGATTTACCCGGCGGCGGCAAACGGCGGCCGACACTGTCATCAGATAAGCCGGTCGCCGTGTACTTCTCCAGCTGCACCACCACCCTGTTCGGGTCTGAACAGGGCGACGGCGTCGCAGAATCTTTCCTCCGCCTGTGTGAACGCGCCGGGGTCGAACTCACCACTCCGGACGATCTGCCCTCACTGTGCTGCGGAACTCCCTGGAAGTCCAAGGGCCTTTCGAGCGGATACGCCGAAATGAAGACCCGCGTCGCGGCCTCCCTCCGACGAGCCACCCGGGACGGCGAACTGCCGGTCGTCTGCGACGCCTCATCATGCACCGAAGGGCTCCACGTCCTTCTCGAAGCGGCAAATGATGCGGCAATCCGCGTCATTGACGCCGTGGAATTCGTCGACCAGGTCGTCCTGCCAGGCCTACCCGAAGCCACGAAGGCCAAATCCCTGACAGTACATCCGACGTGCTCCTCCACACGGCTCGGCGTCAACGACGCGCTCCTACGGGTCGCAAACGCCTCCGCAGACGAAGTAGCCGTCCCGGAAGACTGGGGCTGCTGTGCCTTCGCCGGGGACCGGGGCATGCTGCACCCTGAACTCACCGCATCTGCTACAGACCGCGAGGCAACCGAGGTCAAGGCCGCAGCGACAACCGACTACGCATCCATCAACCGCACCTGTGAGCTGGGAATGACCCGGGCAACGGGCCAGCCCTACCGCCACATACTCGAAATCCTCGACGAAGCAACAACGCGCTGAGTACCCAAGGAGCGAGGAGTGCACCTGACAGGCCGCTTCAGGTGCACTCCTCACCGACACCATTGGCCAGTGGCGACAGCACGGAGAGCGACCGCCCGGCGGCAAACACATCCAGGAGACTGACAACCGTGACAAGCAGGCATAAACGACATCCTCTCCTCATCCGGGATTGGACAAGCCTCTGGCGCGAGGAACTGGTCGAACTCCGCCAAGGCCACGACGTTCTGGGTTCAGGCGAGATTGACGAAGTAGCAGCTGACGGCAGCGCCGTCTGGATTCACTTAGACGGCTGGGGCAGGAAACTGGTCCACGAAGGTGACGGCGTCTACATCTATCGCGTTGATCCCCGAATACTCCAGGACCGCATTGTGGCTGAAGTGAACCGGACCTAGCGAACCAACCAAGTGCACAACTGCACGGACGCCCGCAGCGGAGTTGCAGCCAGTCAAACGTCACTCGCGCGGTTCTTTTCACCGGCTCGACTACACAGACGACCAACTTAGGACGCGAGGTCGTCCCGATGATTGCCTATAGCTCGGTGACGAGCAATCGGAGCACTGGTCACGGCACAAGCCTTCCCCGCCAATCGTGGAGGACGCAATTGAGCGTGAAACGACGCAATGAAGCATGAAAGGAACCCTTCCATGGTCCAAACGCTTGAACCCATCCGGCTCTGGGACGGAACCGCCCCGGGCTCTGAGAGCTGGAACGTGCCCGAGAACCTCTGGCAGATGCCCAACCCATTAATACCTGACTACGGAACGATGGATTTCGCGTGGAACGTCACCGAACCCACGCTTACGCCCTTTTTGCCTGACCCTGTTTCGGCGACCGGGGCAGCGGTCATGGTTTGCCCCGGCGGCGGATACTTCACCCTGGGGATGAATTACGAAGGTTACGATGTGGCGCGCTGGCTCGCCGAGCGCGGGGTCGCGGCGTTCGTGCTGAAGTACCGTGTCCAGCAGACGGTTGTTCAAGACAATACAGAGTTCCTGAACCTTTTGATGCAGGTTGCGATCCCTGACGGGCTTGAACGCGTGCTTAACCGTATGGATAGCTTCGCGGAGGCAGCGGCAGACGGCCGCACAGCCCTTGCCCTGATCAGACGGGAGGCGGGTAACTGGGGCGTAGATCCTCAACGCGTTGGGGTTATGGGGTTTTCAGCGGGTGCCCGGCTCGCTCTCGACCTGACCGCTCTCGGCGATCCTGACGAGCGCCCCGCCTTCGTAGGGAACATCTATGGTCCCCGGACACCGAACCAAATCCCTGCGGACCCTCCTCCGCTCTTCATCGCCGTTTCCGCCGACGACCCCTTCTTGGCCCACTGCCAGGACACTGAGCGGGATTGGCGGGCAGCCGGTGGTGCGGTCGAAAGTCACTACTACGCTCACGGCGGGCACGGGTGGGGCATGGTTCCCTATGGGCGTCCTTCCGACCACTGGATCGACGCGTTTCACACGTGGACGCGCGCGGTGACTACCTAAGCTCGCCTAAATTCTGTCAGCCGGATCCACCCGGGCCGATGATCAGATGACTGATCGGCAGACAGGAACCCCTGGGGACATCGACAGCCTCATTCCCCGATGCGGCTGTCGATGCCCCGACAGGGGCCGGGTGCTTTCTTAGACATGGGAGCCGGACGTCGCAATCTGCCCGCTTCGTCTGCAGCCCGATTCAAGAGCAGAACGAGATGCAGCAGTGTTGTGCAAATGGGGCTCGGTCCATCCGCAATGACAGGCTCTCGGCTCTGACTACGGCTTTTCGGCCGTGTTCCTTCTCGACGATGGCAACCCATTGACCACGCGACGCCCGTAGAGGCCAGGCTACCCGGACGTACCTATGCGGCAGAGATTCCCATGGTTCCGTTATCCACTGCCTCCTGAATGGCAGACGCGTCAGCAATCAGTCTTTCCAGCGGTGTACGGAAAGCGAGAGCACTGACACTAACTGATGCGCTGGGACTGGACGCCGGGCTCCAGCGAACCGGTACGGCAATGCAATTGATGCCCAGCTCGTTTTCCTGGTCGTCAACGGCGTAGCCGCGTTCTTTGGTTTTGACGAGCTCGGCCCAAAGCTCAGTTACCGAAGTGATTGATCGCTTGGTCCTGGCGGGCAGAGGGCCGTCGCCGACGAGTTCGCGAAGTTCTCCCTCATCATTGATCGTGTAACTCAGGAGCAGCTTCCCCACTGCGGTTCGGTGTGCAGGGTTGCGGCCGCCGACGACCGAGGTGAGCCGAACGCCGCCTTCGGGAGGGTCCACTTTTGCGCGGTAGACCACCTCCGCTCCCTCGAGCACCGCAAAGTGGGCCGTTTCTCCGTACTTGCGGGCCAGCGCGTGCAGAATTGGCTCGATGAGCGCAGACTCCGGCCGTGAGCTTTGAAACTTTAGGGCCAAGCGGACGAAGTCATCGCCCAGGCTGTACACACCGCGACGGACCTGGGCAGCGAGCCCGGCCCTGCGCAGGGCACCCAGCGCCCGGTGAATAGTCGGTTTACTGCTCGCCAGCCGCTGAGCGAGATCATCCAGGGTGATGCCCGTTGGATGATCCGCCAGCTCGACAAGAACCGCAAGCACCCGGTCCGCTCCAACCGCGTGGGTTTCCTCCGCTTGTACCGCCATGATGGTTCGCACTCCTTAGTCATGCTCTAATTCAGACTATCGGAATATCCGTCCGTATAACACCTGTAGAATACAGCCCGCGTGTGCCTGCCCACCCCTTCTGTGGCAGTGCCCAGCGCCCGCACCTTGGGCCGGCATTGAAGTCACGGTAGAGGCTTACTCCTGTGTCTTGCTTACTTGACGCTGCCCGCGGTCAGGCCGTTCTGCCAGTAACGCTGCAGGTATGCGAAGGCGAGCATCAGGGGGATTACCGACAGCAGGGATCCGGTGATGACCGTGGAGAAGATTACCGAGGTCCCGCCGCTGGCGGCTATTTGACCATTGAGGTGAGCCAGTCCGACGGTTACGGGATAGAGGTCATCGTTCCTGATCATCAGCAGTGGCAGCAGGTAGTTGTTCCATGCGCCCACCAGGGAGAAGAGCAGGACGGTGACGAAGCCAGGACCCAGCAGCCTGAAGGCGATTTGGAGGAAGATCCGCAGTTCGCCTGCGCCGTCTACGCGGGCGGCTTCGATCAGAGAGTCTGATATGGCGTCCTGTGCATAGACACGCATGATGAAGACACCGATGGGGCTGGCTACGGCCGGCAGGATAACGGTGAGTGGCGAGTCCGTCAGCTGAAATGAGCTGGCAAGGATGTACTGGGGCAGGGCCAACGCCGTCGCGGGAATCATGATCGCTCCCAGCGCCAGGGAGAAGAGAAGCTTCTTGCCCTTGAAGTCGTACTTCGCGAACGCATATCCGGCCATGGTGGAGATGAATGCTGCCGCGAGGGCCGCGACTCCTGCGTAATAGACGGAGTTCAGCATCCACCGCCCGAACAGTCCTCCCTCGTACTGGAACACCGCCACGATGTTGTCCCAGAGCGCGAAATTGCCCGCGAACCAGAGCCCGAAAGACGTGAAAAGGTCCGAATTGCTTTTGGTTGAGGCTATGAAGAGCCACGCCAGGGGCAGGACAAAATAAGCCGTGCACAGCCAGATCATGACGGTGAGGAGGGCGCTGTTTTCACGTTTGCGGCGCCTGCGCGGGGAACGGAGAGGTTTTCCCGTTATCGCGCGCGGTTCAAGCAGGTCGACGTTGGCACTCATGAACGCCCCTTCCGGTTGGATGACAATTGGACGGCGTAGGAGACCAGGACGATGACAAAGCCCAGGACGAAGGACATTGCAGCGGCGTAACCGATGTCATTTGATCTGAATGCTGTGTTGTAGATGTAGATGTTGGGTGTGTAGCTGGAATCAATGGCCCCCGGACTCAGCGGCGCGAGCAAGTTCGGTTCGTTGAAAAGCTGGAAGCCGACGATGACCGACAGGACCAGGCAAAGCATGACGGAGGGCAAAATCTGGGGGATCTTTACACTCCACGCAGTCCGCAGTTCTCCTGCACCGTCGAGTTTCGCCGCTTCATAGAGCTCAGCGGGAATACTCTGCAGTGCGGCATACAGAATGATCATGTTGTATCCGAGCTGGCCCCAGAAGGCGATGTTGATCATGCCACCCAAGATGTTAGCCGGACCGAGAAGGTCCGGATCTGGCAGCCCAAGGGCATTCATTACCTGAGCGATGGGACCAAAGTCGTTGCCGTACAGGTAGCCCCACATCAGCGTGGCCACGACGACCGGGATAGCGTTGGGAATAAAGATAAGGAGCCGGGACGCTTTGCTGCCCCGGATCCGTCCAGTATCAAACACCAGGGCGAACACCAGAGCGAGCCCAATAGTGAGGGGCACCTGGATGAGCATGTACAGGCCCACCCGAAGCATGCCCTCCAACAGCGCCGGGTCTGTTAAAGCCCGGACGAAATTATCGAACCCGACGAAAGTCGATCCGCCGATGATCCGCGTGCGGAACATACTCGCCCAGACTGCGTAGAACAGCGGCAGCACGATCATGAGAATGAAAATGAGGAAGAAAGGCGCTACTAGCAGGTAGGCCACGGCCGACTGGTGACCGCCTTGCTGGCCTTTGCGAAGACGGGGCCGGCTGTCAGCTCGCTGCGCTGGAGGTGAGGTTGTGGTTGTCATGGCTTCCTTGGAGATAGGACGATGATGAGCTGTGGGATGTGCGGTCCGTTAGTGGACCGCACATCCGGAGTTCAGTCCTGTTTGACCTCAAAACCCTGGTCCTTTGCGTACTGCACCAGCTTGTCCTGATAGGCATGCAGACCATCGGCCATGCTTGTTTTGTTCGCCAGGGCGGCGGCGACAGTATCGTTCAGGGCGGTGTTCATGTAGGCATAGAACGGTGGGTAAACAATCACGTCCATTTTGTCCGCGGTGTCCGCGAAAAGAGCGTTAACTGGCTGCCCGCCAAAAAATGCATCCGGCCGGTTGCGCCACTCGGGATCCTGGAGCACGGCTTTGGTCGCCGGGAAAAGACCGGCTTTGGAACTCAGGAGCTCTGTTGACTCGGGGTCCGAATTCATCCATTGTGCGAACGTCGCTGCTGCAATGGGGTTTTTTGTTGACTTCAAAACGGATGTAGACGAGCCGCCGAGATTGGGGAAGACGGGCTTCGATGGGTCCCACTGCGGCACTTCGGCAACGCGCCACTTTCCTGCGGTGTTGGCTGCAGTTCCCTGAAGGAAGATCGGGCCCCAGGGGGCTGTAAACCATGACGCATACTTTCCCGTCGCCATTCCTTGGTACCAGGGATCGGTGAAGGGCGCGTCCGTAGATACCAGGTTTCGGTCTATCAGGTCCTGCCAATATGCCGCCCACTTCATAACGTCGGCGTTGTCCGTGGCAAGCTCGACGTTCTCGCCCCCGTCCCAACCGTGCAGTGGTTGCTCTGAGGCTTGGTAGGACAGGGCTTGAATTTCCAAGCTACTCAGGTTTGTGATGTAGCTTCCGGTCTTGTCCTTGACGGTCTTTGCCGCCTCGGCAAAGTCTTCCCAAGTTTCGGGGAACTTGGTGATCCCGGCCTGCTCCAAAATATCGGTGCGGTAGAGGGAAGCGACGGGACCGGTGTCCTGTGGAACGCCGTATACGCCATCGCCGATGGCTCCTGTCGCCCAAACTGCCGGCAGGAATTCGTCCTTCAGATCTTCCGCACCATAGGGCCGGAGGTCCAGCAGATCCTCTGACAGGACGAAGGACGAAACCGAAGGGGACGAAAGATGCACTGCATCGGGCATTCCCGACCCTGCCTGGATTGCGGTGCGGAGACGCTGCTCCTGCTCCGCGCCCGTTGTCTGCACCAGCTCCACATCGATGGCCGGGTACTTCGCCTCAAAGGCATCCACAAGCACTTGCGCGCTGGGCAACCATGACCAAAATGTCAGCTTGGTTGGCGTCTCGAGGGCCTTTGTAACTTCGTCCTGGCTGACCTCTTGTACCGCCGCCTCACCACCGGGGGAAGAAGGCGAACAGCCCGTGAGGGCGAGTGCTGCAGTAATTGCCACTGCCCCCGACACTCGCGAGAGCTTCCTTAGGCCTGATTGATTCATGCTCATACTCCAAACTTCGTTGTTTGACTCCGCAGGTCCGCACGCAGAGCGGCTGGATCCAAGTAAACGCTATTTGGAACATTATGTCGATGGTTGGAATATAGGTTTTTGAACGTATGCCCCAAAGTGACCTAGGATCGCCCTCCACCTGGAGGAACGTCACAGGTGCGCCGTTTGGATGCTCGCCTAGCCAGACAGCCCGACACCCGTCTACCCAAGGCCTCACAGCGGAAGGACGGAAGCAGTCGCAACACCATCAGACGCGGGAGTAAGTGGCTGCGCTCCGGTTACCGGGCAGCTAGTTCACCCTTGGCCGGTGCTCGGGCGCGAACAGGGCGGCCACGAACTCGTTGTGCCAGTCCAGCGAAAAACGTATTGGCGGATGGTGTGGCAGCAGCCCGGGGCCAACACGGGTGTCGGTGGCGGCCATTCCCTGCCCCGCAGCGCGACTGTATTGAGCAGTAGGACTTCCTGAGTCGGTGCAACGCGACAAATGATCGAAGGAAACAGCCCTTCTGTAGGCCGCCCCCCACTCATTTTAAAGAGCCGATAACGGATATTCCGTCAACCCGGCTGAATCGGGCAAACTCGCTCCGTTGACTCTGATCCGTCTACAGCTGGGGTCAATTCCGGTTATCCACGGCTGGAAGTAGGAGCCGTTGGGGTAGCTCCCTGGCAGCAGTAGCGGTGGACACCTATGAGGATTGTCCCCGGCTGGGGCGGGCGGACCTGACTTCTCGTCAAACGTAGATCAATTTGGGTTTTTAGAGGACCAGGCACGAAGCCGTGTGTCAGCTTTGGGTGTACCTAAACCTAGTAATTCCGAGTGACGAGATCTCGACCCTCGGGCATTTTTGATCACGGTCTGCGATAGCCATGGGCGGACCAGCCAAGGGGTCGGTACACCCCGTTTCCTATTCCTAACCCGCTTGCGCGAGGGCTTGCTCAACGATGTGTTCGGCGATGGCGAGGGAAGCCGTGGCCCCGGGGGAGGGTGCGTTGCGAACCTGAACGAGCCGCCCGGTGGTGCGGATGACGAAGTCGTCTACCAGTCTTCCGTCCGAGTTGAGGGCCTGCGCGCGGATCCCGCGCACGCCCTTGACCACGTCGGCTGATTCGATGGCCGGCACGAATTTGCGGGCTTCCTCGACGATAGACCCACCCCAACCCAGACGTTCAGGCTGAAGTACCAGCTGAACATCGACGCCGTGAGCGCCGAACTGATCACTGCAACACCTGTGGAGAGGTCAAACTCCCCGCCAATCATCAGCAGCGACACCCCCACGGCCATGATGCCGATCGTGGAGCTACCGTAAAGAACGGTGGCGAAGGCGTTTGGCTGGATGAAAGTCTGGGAGACCGAGGCGAAGAAGACGAAGAGGACGATCGCGCCTACCAGGGCTCCGACTTCGGGACGTGCCAGGAGTTTCTGGAAGGGGTTGCGCTTCGCCACGCGCTCATCTGCCACAGCGGGTTTTGGCATTGTTGGGGTCAGGGTCATGGAATTCTCCTAGGTGTGCCGGGCCCAGTGAGGGCTGGGCCCGGCTGGCGGCTTGTTTAGCGGATGCCTTGGTCGAGAACTGCTTGCGCATCCGCTGCCCCCCGATCGATCTCGTAAGGCTTCAGGACGGGTACGACATCCACTACGGAGTTATCGAACGGATTGATGACTTCTTGGACGTCGCAGCTGGGAAAACAAGGGGTGGAGGTTCAGCGCTGGAGATCCATTTGCACCGGATGACTCCTGAGCTAGTTGGGACTCGTTTAGGTCGTTGTCCGACGGCTGCCACGAGCAAGGCCTTCACGGCCGATTCGGGGATCAGTAAGAGATTGGTTCCGACCGACCGGTTGCCAAAGAGTGAGTGGCCGCTTCGGCGATCGCTTGGGCTTTCAGTCCGTCCTCCAGGGAGGGGCTGACGGGGGTGCCGTCCTCGAGCGCTTTGACGAAGGCGGCGAGGGCTGCGGCATACGTCGGCTTGACTCGTTCGAACCATCCGGGGTGGAGCCCGTCGTCCGTGATCTTGCCGGCGGAGTAGCGCGCTACGTTGCCGTTGCGGTGGCGGCGCGCCTCGGCCATGCCGGTGGATCCGAGGACCTCGATGCGTTCGTCGTAGCCGTATCCGATGCGACGCGTGCAGTCGATCTGGACGAGTGCCCCGGAGGCCAGCCGGAGGGTGACGGCCGAGGTATCTACGTCACGGTAGGCGGCCAGGCGGGGTTCGGCCAACGTGGACCCGGCGGCAAAGACTTCAACGGGATCGGATCCGGAGATCCATCGGGCGAGATCGAAGAAATGGACTGCCTGGTCGCGCATCTGTCCGCCGGAGACGGCGATGTACTCGAGGGGAGGCATGGCTGGACCTCTGCTGGAGAGCTGGATGAGTTCAACGTCGCCGATCTCTCCGGAATCAACGATGCGCTTCAGCTCGCCGTAGTCGCGGTCGAAGCGGCGGTTGAAGTCGACCATGGCGCGGGTGTTGCGTTCCCTGGCATAGGCGACAGTCTCGGTTGCCTCCGCGAGGTCGAGGTGGATCGGCTTTTCGCACAAGACGGCGACCCCGGCATCTGCGGCGCGCCGGAGATGGCCGGCGTGGGTGTCCGTCGAAGACGCTATGAATACGGCATCAATCGCGCCGGCGTCGAAGATTTCGTCGAGGCTGCCGGCGACGGCGGCCCCGTATGAGCGCGCGAGGACATCGGCGCGGTTGGTGTCGACGTCGTACACCAAGCGGAAGTCGACGTCCAGGTTGGCTGCGAGGCTGGCTGCATGGACGGTGCCGATGAATCCGGCGCCGATGAGGGCGAAGCGTTGCATGGTCAGGCCTCCTGGCAAGTTGCGCTGGCCGGGATGGTCCAGGCGCCGTTGTTCGCGTGGGATGCGGCGACGGCTTCGACAAACTGCACGCCGATGAGCCCGTCGATGCCGGTCGGAAAGGACAACTCGCGGATTGTGCTTGCCGTGCGGTCACGTCGTGCCGTGAGTTCATCGGCGAGGTCACGGTAGAAGTTTGCGAATGCTTCGAGGAAGCCTTCGGGGTGGCCGAGGCCGACGCGGGTGACCCGGGCAGCATCATCGGACAGAGTGCCGAGTCCGTGCGTCAGGATGGTCGTGGTGCCGTCGAGGTCCTGCACCGACAGGTGGTGGGGATCCTCGTGTTGCCATTCCAAGCTCCCGGCGTCGCCGAAGACGCGGATGCGCAGGCCGTGGTTGTGTCCCGTCGCGGCCATGCTGGCCCAGACGCGCCCCGGTACTCCGCTGTTGAGCCGGAGCGATACCGTGGCGTTGTCGAAAACCGTGCGCCCAGGGACGAGAGTGTGCAGCTGCCCGGAGATTTCTTCCGCTTCAAGGCCAGTGATGTAGCGGGCCAGATGATAGGCGTGGGTGCCGAGGTCTGCCACGACGCTGGGGAATCCGGCAACGTCGGGGTCGGTGCGCCAGGAAGCCTGCTTGTGCCCGGAGAGTTCCAGCGGTGTCGCCGCCCACCCGGAGGCGTGCTCGACGTCGACGAAGGTGATGCGGCCGAGCGCACCGTCGCGCACCATCCTGCCGGCCTGGCGGACCATGGCATAGGCGGAGTAGCAGTGCGGCACGGCGATGAGGACGTCGTTCTCGGCCGCGATGCGCACGAGCTCAGCGGCCGTAGCCGAATCGCTGGTGAGCGGCTTCTCACACACGACGGAGATTCCCCGCTCCAGGAACGCCTTCGCGATCGGGAAGTGGCTGTCATTCGGAGTGGCAACGACAGCGACGTCGATCCCCTCCGGGTGCGCTGACTCCGCCTCGGCCATCTGCTCGTAGTCCGCGTACGTACGCTCCGGTGAAATACCCAGGCTGCCGGCAACGCGTACCGCCTGCCCGGCATCCCGCCCGAAGACGCCGGCTTCCAACGAGTAACGGTCATCGAGCCTCATGCCGAAGCGGTGTGTCTTGCCGATGTCGGCGCCGGCGCCGCCACCGACCATTCCTGCCTTGAGGCGGATCCTGCTTGGTTCAACCATTACTTTGCTTCTTCCTGGGTGCCGTTTGGACAAATATGGACCGTTCCATAGTGCGCCAGAAGAAACGTCTCCGCAACACCTACACTGGATTTGATGCAAGGAGGATGGATGCCTGAAACGGACAATGACGCACGATCACTGCGGCAGCCGACAATCCGCGACGTCGCCGAACGGGCGCAGGTGTCCAAATCCCTGGTTTCGCTGGTTCTCCGGGACGCGCCGCACGTCAGCGATACACGTCGCCAGGTGGTCCTCCAGGCCATGGCCGATCTCGGGTACCGGCCCAATGCCCATGCCCGGGGGCTCTCGCGCACTAAGAGTGACAGCGTCGGGGTTCTCCTGAACGATCTGCGCAATCCCTGGTTCGTGGACCTGCTCGAGGGCCTTGCCGCGACCCTGCATGCTGCGGGTTTGTCGCCGGTCCTGGTTGACAGTTTCACGGACAGGCGCATCGGCAGGGATTCGGTGGACGCGATGCTCCGGCAGGGCATCGACGGGCTGGTGGTCATCGGCACGACAACCGAATCCGATGCCATCCAGGGCGCTGCCGAAACCATCCCGGTAATTCTCGCCGGAACCCGCGATCCGAACCTTCCCGGAGTCGACGTCGTTGTCAACGACGATGAGGCTGGTGCCCGTGCTGCGACCCAGCACCTCATAGCCCTGGGTCACCGGCACATCGCGCATCTCAGCGGGCCAGGCCGGATTGGTGAGCTTCGCCTGGCCGGATTCCGCGAGGCGATGCAGGACGCCGGACTCGATCCGGACGAGTTCCCAGAGACAGGTGGGATGAGCGAGGAGAGCGGGTACGCCGCCACCCGCCGACTCCTTACACAGGAACACAGGCCCACAGCAGTCTTCGCCTTCAACGATATTGCCGCGATAGGGGCTCTCTCGGCAGCCGCGGACCAGGGGCTCAGTGTTCCGGCCGATCTTTCCATCGTCGGCTACGACAACACCTACCTCTCCCGCATCCGGCACCTGTCATTGACCTCCGTCAGCAACGGAAACTTCGCCATTGGCGTCCAATCCGCCAAATACCTCATTGAGCGGCTGGAAGCCCCGGTGCAACTCCAGAGGCTCCACCTCGTCCCTACAACCCTGGAAGTGCGAGGTTCCACAGCTGCTCCTCCAGCCAGCAACTAATACCTGGTCCGACGCCCCGTATACTCCTGCGGGGTGAGGGTCTTTTTCCACAGGCAAACCGCGCAGGATTCGCGTTGACTCTTCCTTCTTTAGGAACGCGATAGGTGCTCGATCGCCGCCTTCAACGGCTCTCCCCGGCCATTTTTGGAGCGCCGATAATGGATATTCCGTCAAGCTCGAGCAGGCCGCTTAGCAGAGTACCGGTCTACCTCGCGAGGACGTCGACGTTGAGTGGCGCGCAAGTGTTGACCAGCCAGCGGAAGCCGTCGGCTGCGGCGAAGGCAAGCCCGCTTCCGGGGACGACTTCAAGGTGATCCTCCTGAACCCTGTCACCAAACAGCATGTAGGCCCTTGCGCTGTTGTCGCGTTTAGACATCCAGCCGATGCCGTCAAACCCTGTGGCATGGGCAGCGTGAGCCCACTTGCGCGTCTGCGGATAGTTGTCCATTGGGGTGTCCGTGAGTTGGGTGGCCTCGACCCCAAGGGCGCGGAGGCCCAATCCAAAGAATTCCGCGATCCGGACTGGCCGCTTTAGCTCCAGTCCGGCCAGAACACTGTTGGCGTAAATGCTTCGGGGAAGCGGCGCGGGAGCACCAACCGGGACATCATGAAGCAGGGTCTCGGCCAAGGCGGCTTCCCGAGTCTCGGCGAGGTACAGGGCCGGGACGGCTGGATCGCCGAAGAAGTGGAACCTGCCGGCCCCCTTCGGTCCGGGGTTGAACTGGTTGGGCCGAAACCGGTTGGAATGGATGCGCTGGAGGATAGTGCCAGCATCCAGGATCCCGGAGCGGGGCTCGAAGGGGATGGGTGGTTCCGGGGTGGCCGGCCAGGAGGCCGTCACCATATGGCCCCGAAGTGGGCCTCAGCCGCCGCGAGCAACTTTTCCGGGTCGTTGAGGTGGTCTACCGGCCGGCGCTGGTCAGCGAATGCAGCCGACGGCGCTGCCATCCACAGGACCAGGTCTTCGTCCGGGACGTCGAGGCCGCGGATTAGCGCCAGTAGCTCCGGAATGATAGGCAGGACGGAACCGCGCTGCACGTCGAACTGAAATTTCGGGTACCGGACTGCCTGGCGGCGGGCATAGCCGAGCAGTCTGCCGGCGGCGCGCTGCGAGGACGCGAAGTTCCGGTTGGTGGCTTTGGCGCCGAGGAAAGCTGCCGTTTCGGTGCTGCTCATCGATGGCAGTTCGTGTTCGATTCGCCGCCACCAGTTCTCCTCCGCCTGCAGGCTGCGGGCGAGTTCAGGAGATGGCATTTCCGGGTTGGACGCGATCGCAGCCCCCAAAGCCGCGATGCTGTTCGCTTCACTGAGAGCCCGCTTCAGGATCCACCCATCGACACCGGCTATCTTTGATGGTTCTTTTATCGTCGAGGACGGAGAAGACTTGGTTGAGAACGCGCTGCCTGCAGCACGCCGATGAGCTACTTTCGCCTTCTTCTTCAGGATCACGTCGCGCCGCGAGGTAACCATTTCGCCTCCTTAGCAATGACGGTTATTACATATCACTCTAGCGCGTGATTTGTCATCCGCGAAAGATACGAGCCGCTAATGCTGGCGCCGTTCCCCGTCGACAAGCGGCGCGCGCAACACGCGTTCTAAGCATGTCTAGCATTCGTCTTTCAGCTCCGGACGTTGGCGTCAGAATAGTGCGGGATTCCGGTTTTGTTGACACTGGCTCATGATTTTCTCAGATGCCACCCTGACATCCGGAGCGACGAAAAGGAGCCTGATAGCCCAAGAATCATCGCAGTGAATCGACCGGATCTGTACTAATGAAGTTCGCTCGGGGCATGAGGGTTACTGTGTCACCCGTTGTGGCCCCGATGGCCCTACGAGAACGTGCCGACGACTCCACCGACAGGGACGAGGTCCCGCATTCCCCCTCGTCGGACGGCCCTGACGTCAGGCTGGGGGGTGCCCCAACAAGACGAAATCACCACCGGATTGCGAGTACAGAAACACCCGCCCGTGTTACCCGGGCGGGTGTTTCTGTTCCAGCAGTATGTGGAGTTGCGCTACAGGAGGTTTGTTCCGATTTCTTTGCCGATCCGTTGGAGCAGGTTGGCGGAGAGGTAGGGGTCTTTGGAGGAGTCCTGATCTGTGTAGTCGGCAAGTGTGTAGACCCGGGTGAGGGACATTTCAGACCACCGCTCCTTGGGAAGCAGCGAGCGGCCGGCGACGGCGATGATGGGACGGGTGCCTGACCGTCGCGCAACAGCGGCGGGCAGTTTCCCTGCCAGGGTCTGCTCGTCGATGCTGCCTTCGCCGGTGATCACCACATCGCAGCTGTCCTTGCGGGTGTTGAAGTCCAGCAGGTCCAGGAAGTAGTCGGCTCCGGATACCTGTTTGGCGCCGAGCAGCAGGCAGGCGTAGCCGATGCCGCCGGCGCTTCCGGCACCTTCATGTGCTGCCAGTGACTCCGCGTCGGCGAATCCGGCTTCGGCCATTTTGGTCACGAAGTGCCCCAAGCTGTCGTCGAGGAATGCGACGTCCTCCGCTGTGGCCCCCTTTTGTGGGGCGAAGACCGCCGGTGCGCCGTTGGGGCCGCGGAGGGGGTTGTGCACGTCGCTCGCGACGACGAGTTCGGTGTCCTGCAGTTCCGGGAGCGCGGTGCGGTGAACGGACTGGATCTGTCCCAACGCTCCTCCGCTGCCGTAGAGCTGGCGCCCTTCGGAGTCGTGGAAGCTGTAGCCGAGGGCGGTGAGCATTCCCATTCCGCCGTCGGTACTGGCGCTGCCGCCCAGTGCCAGGACGATCCTTGCAGGGTTAAGGCTGAGCGCGAACAGGACGGCTTCGCCGAACCCACGGCTGGAGGAGTTCAATGCCTCCAGTTTGCCTTCGGGCAGCAGTCCGAGTCCGCAGGTGTTGGCCACCTCGACGACGGCGGTGGTGCCGTCGAAAGCGATGCTGGACTGTACGGGTTGGCCGGTGGGGCCGGCAACGGTGTAGCTGTGGCGGGTGAAGCCGGAGGTGACGGCGGCGTCGACGCTGCCGTCACCTCCGTCCGCCAGGGGAAGCAGTTCGCACTGAACCGCTCCGGCCGTGCCCGGGACGTCAGCGGCGGAGCGAAGCCCTGTGGCCAGGGCCTGCGCTACCTCGCTGGCCGTGAGGCTGCCCTTGAACTTGTCGGGGGCGATAAGGGTCCGCACGGTCTTGGGGGCAGTAGTTGTGCTCATGTTAGTTAGACAGTCTCCGAGTGGATGGGACGAGAGCCCGCGGGGGCAAGCTCGGCAACCGGGCCCGCGTGCCTGGCAACAGTTTCCTTGGGCCCATGGTGGCCGTACTCGGTGAGGTCGTCGATGTCAGTGACCTCGTCCAGGTGGATCGGGTCCTCGGAGGGCATGGGCTCCACGGTTTCACCGGCGAAGACCCGGCGGGCACGGTCGGCGTCCAGGGTGCGGTCCCACCAGGCGATGAAGAGGGTGGCCACGGCGTTGCCGGTGAAGTTCACCAGGGCGCGGCACTCGGACATGAACTTGTCGATGCCAAAGATGAGCATGATGCCCGCAGCCGGGATGGTGCCCAGGGTGGTGAGGGTCGCGGTGATGGCGATGAAGCCGCCGCCGGCCACGCCTGCAGCGCCCTTTGAAGTCAGCAGCATGACCGCGAGAAGGCCCAGCTGCTCGCCCAGGGTCAGGTCCGTGTTGGTGGCCTGGGCGATGTAGAGGGCGGCCAGGGAGAGGTAGATGGCTGCGCCGTCGAGGTTGAAGCTGTAGCCGGTGGGGACAACCAGGCCTACGGTTTCCTTCTTGACGCCGGCGTGCTCAAGCTTGCGCATCAGGCCCGGCAGGGCCGGTTCGGCGGTGGAGGTGCCCAGGATGAGCATGTATTCCTCTTTGAGGTGCCGGATCATCGTGAAGATGTTCAGCTTCAGGAACAGCATGATGGAGCCGAGCACGATCACCACGAAGAGGATGGAGGTGATGTAGAACAGGGCGATGAGTCCGCCCATGCTGGTCAATGATGAGACGCCGAACTTGCCGACAGCGTAGGCCATGGCCCCGAAGGCACCAATGGGGGCTGCCTTCATGATGAAGCTAAGGATCTTGAACATGACCCCGGTGAGGCGCTGCACACCGTCCAGGACGGGGGCGCCGACCTTGCCCATGGCGTTCAGGGCGATGCCGAAGATGACGGCGATGAAGATGATCTGCAGGATGTTGCCCTCAACGAAGGGGGAGACCATGCTTTCCGGGATGATGTGGGTGAGGAACTGCCACCATTCCTGGTTCGCGCCGGCGTCAATCAGTTTCGCGGCGGACTCGGAGGTCTCGATGCTGCCAGCATCTGCGTTGACTCCGTCGCCCAGCCGAAAAATGTTGATGGCCACCAGGCCGAAGATCATGGCCAGGATGGTGCCGACCTGGAAGTAGGTCAGGGCCTTCAGGCCCGTCATGCCCACCTTCTTCAGGTCCGCGACGCTGGCGATGCCGCCGACGATGGTCAGGAACACGATGGGGCCGATGAGCATCTTCATCGCATCAACGAAGGTGGTCCCGATGGGTTCCATGGCGATGCCGACACTGGGCGCCAGCCAGCCGACGAGGATGCCGACGACGATGGCGGTCAGTACCCAGAAATACAGTTGGCGGTACAAAGGTGTTTTGCGGGCCGCCGAAGCTGTACCGGCGGTAGTGATGTGGTCCATGATTCCTACCTCGTTGTGGAATGTAGCTGGAGGGTGCTCGATGAAGGTGGGCATGACGGAGTGGACGGCGGCGGTGTTCTGCCGCCGTCCACTCCGGGCTATGTACTGACCGCCGGAATCGTCCCGGCAGGTTTTCTGGCTAGACGGCGGCCAGGGTGTTGGTCAGGGCCTTGATGATGGCCTCGGTGACGTCGTCGGTGTTGGCGTTCCCGCCGACGTCGCGGGTCAGGTGGCCTGAGCCCGTGGCAGCTTCGATGGCGGCTTCAACCTTGCGTGCTTCCTCGTGGAGGCCGAAGTGGTCCAGCATCAGGGCGGCGGAGGCGATGGCACCGATCGGGTTGCTGATGCCCTGCCCGGCGATGTCCGGAGCGGACCCGTGGACCGGTTCAAACATCGACGGGAAGCGGCGTTCCGGGTTCAGGTTCGCGCTTGCGGCCAGGCCGAGGCTGCCGGCCAGCGCCGAGCCCAGGTCCGAGAGGATGTCGGCGTTCAGGTTGGACGCCACGACGACGGACAGGTCCTCGGGCTTGAGGATGAACTTGGCACTCATGGCGTCCACGAGGACGCTTTCGGTCTGCACGTCTGGGTAGTCCAGGGCCACGCGGTTGAAGACTTCATCCCAGAGGACCATGCCGTACTGCTGGGCGTTGGACTTGGTGACGGAGGAAACCTTTTTCACGGTACGGGTCCGGGCCAGGTCGAACGCGAAGCGCATGATGCGCTCACAGCCCTTTTCGGTAAACAGTGCAGTCTGCAGGGCTACCTCGTTGCCGGGGCCGCGGCCGCTCAGGTTCCGTCCGCCCAGGCCGGCGTATTCGCCTTCGCTGTTTTCGCGGACAACGACCCAGTCGAGCTCGGTGTTGTCGGCCTTGCGCAGCGGGGACTGGACACCGGGGAGGAACTTCACGGGGCGGATGTTGGCCCACTGGTCGAAGTTCTGGGTGATGTTCAGGCGCAGGCCCCAGAGGCTGATGTGGTCCGGGACGTTCTCCCAGCCGACGGCGCCGAAGTAGATCGCATCGAAGTTCTTCAGGGTCTCCAGGCCATCGTCGGCCATCATCTTGCCGGTTTCTGCGTAGTAGCCGCAGCCCCAGGGGAACTCGGTCCAGTCGAAGGCGAACTTGCCGTTGGAGTCCTTGGCCAGGGCGTCCAGGACGCGGCGGCCTGCGGAGACAACTTCCTTGCCCACACCGTCTGCGGGGATTGCTGCGATGGTGAATTTCTGGGTGGCGCTCATGTGCCTACCTCCTCGTTGAGTATTTAGCAGTGAGCCTGTTAGCGGGGTCACACTGTTCTTCCTCTTCAAGTAGACGGCCTGCTCCTATTCCGCGTCCAAGACTAAGAATCGATACGGCATATAGGCTCAGCCTATCGACGCAGATAGGTCCGCGGTTTGCGGGTCCGGAGAGGCATGGAGTTTTGCCACTGCCAGGAAGGCACGGGCAGCGGGCGTGAGGTCCTCTTTCCGGCTGAGGACCGCAACGTCCAGGTGGGAGACGGGTTCGATGAGCAGGGTTCTGAGTCCTGATCTTTGGGCCAGCGGTGCCCAGGATGAAGGCATCACCGCGTGGCCCACGCCCGCGAGCACGAGCGGCAGGATCGAGGTCCGGTGAGCGACTTCGGCAACGATTTCAGTGTCGACGCCGTGGGCCAGCGCGTCATCGACCAACCACCGCATCAGGGAGCCGCGTTGGCTCGCGATCAGCTGGTGGCCGCCCAAGTCTTCCCGTTGGATGGACGTTCCGCGGTTGAAGGTGTCGGCCTGGGGATTGACGATGAGAATCAGGGGCTGGCGCTCCAACTCAAGGACCTGGACTCCTGGCACCCTGATGGGTGTGGGGGAGCCGGCAAGGCCGATCTCCGTGCTGCCTGACCGGACGGAGTCGATAACTTCTTCCGGTGTGAAGGCGGCACTGACATTCAGCCGGACCGAAGGGTGCAGCCGGGTGAAGCCGGCGATCATGGATGTCAGCGGCTCAATGCCGGGGGAGGGCATCGAAATGATGTCCAACCGCCCGCTTCGGATCCCGCGAAGAGCCTGGACTGCCGAGGCCGCCGCATCAAGATCACGCATGACCAGTCTGGCCGGGCCGACGAGTTCTTTGCCTGCTTCACTAAGGACGGCGCGGCGGCCGATGCGGTGGAACAGTGGGACGCCCAGGTCCTTCTCCAGACTCGCGATGGTCTGCGAGAGCGAGGGCTGGGCGATCAGCAAATGCTCGGCAGCCCGGTTGAACCCGTCGTGATCTACCACGGCCAGAAAGTACTTCAGCTTTCGCGTATCCACGCAGCTCCTTAACGCGTTTTCGAACCTTTGGGTTTTGCAGCAGCGTCCTTGAGAAGCCCTCTCCGGGACGACGGGCAGGGCCTAAATAGCCTACGCCTATCAGCCGGATTGCTTCTATGTCTTGGACGCATTCGCAAGCGTTGGCTCTCATGGACGATAGAGCGACCACTTCAGGTGCCGCAGCCGCCGGAAGGTTGGTCCTCGCGCGCTGGGCGTCATCAGGCGGCCGGGATCCGCGTACGCGAACGCTACGCGAACGGCCGCGCCACGATCTGAAACGAGAAGAATCTGGTGCTCTACGTCTGCTACGGCAGCGAGTTCGGTGGCGGCTGCCAGGTGGTCCGCGTCCGGAAGAAATGGCTGGCGTGACCCGCCGTCTGCTGGTGCTGCCAAGTCTGCGCGGCCGGCTCAAATGCCCGCTCAGAGAGACTTGGGGCGGTGCGGGGTTCAGCCTTTACCAGGGCCGGGGCTGCCCGGCACGAGATCAACAGCGGCAGAGTCGCTTTTTGAGTCCAAAAATGTGGTGTATCCCTCGGCCCGGTCCAACAGGCGACGCCCGGCGCCGCTGTCCTGCAACAACCACAAGTACCGCCCGTCATCGGAGATGTCGTCCACACGTCCCATGATGCGCGGGTTTCGCTTATCTGATGTCAGGAGCACGACGGTGTCACCGGGGGTCAGCTCGCGCCAGTTGCCTATTTCCTTACGCATGCGGCTGGAGAGCATGGGGTGGTGAGTGCGGGGATTCGAGATGTACATGCCGTGCCCTTCGTTTCAAGGTCAATGCTCAAGTGACCGGCGAGAGTGTTTGATGTGCCGTTTTCCTGGCGGGAAGGAAGATAAAACCCGGCGCGGGCCCCGAGTTTCGGGTGCGTGTTGCGGTTCCGCGTGCCCGCGCCGGGAGAACTATCGCTTCAAGGGTTCCCACTGGAGGGGCCTGTCCTGGAGCAAGCTGAAACTCGTTGCGGGTCCCTGTCCTCGTGCGCGGCGTCGCCCGCCTATCTGCCGACCGGGCGTCCATAGTCATGCTAAGCGCCCCGGTTTCCAGGACAACCTGCGGGAGAACCGGCCAGATCCACAGCCTGCCGTTGAGGTGACTGTGGATCTGACCGGTTGGGTTTTGATTATCTGCCGATGCCCGTGATACCGACCATGATCGGGACGATGCTGATGATGAGGATTGCGCCGAGGATATCGAAGGTGAATCCGGTGCGGACCATGCGGGTGATGGGAACGGCGCCGGAGCCGTAGACGATGGCGTTCTGCGGCGTTGAGACCGGCAGCATGAACCCGAACGATGCGGCGAACGTTGCTGCCAACGCGGGAACGAGGGGGTCCACTCCCATGGCGACACACAACGGTATGACGATGGGAACAACGACGGCCGCGGACGCGGTGTTGCTGGTTGTCTCCGAGATGAGGATCGCCAGGATTGCCGCGAATGCGGTGATCGCCACGATATTGGTGACGCCAAGGTTCTGAGCGGCAGCGTTCCCGATCGTTTGGGCGAGGCCGGTGGCCGAAAGGAGGGCGCCGAAGATGATGCCCGTACCGAAAAGGATGATGGTTCCCCAGTCGATCTTCGCGGCGTCGGACCAGGTCATGGTCGCGCGGCGTTCCTTCCAGTTGGTCGGAAGGATAAAGAGCAGGGATGCGCCGATCACAGCCACGATGCCTTCGTCCAGCCGGTCGTCAAGGAACGCATACAGATCGGAATCCGGACCGGTGATGAGGCTTGCGATTGCCGGGAGGAGCCACAGCGTGACGGTCAGGCCGAAAGCGATGAGCGTGTTGATTTCGGCCCGGGACATCTTGCCCTGCTCGGCCTTCTGCTCGCGGATGAATTTGTCCACGCCTTCGATGCGACGGATTTCCGGCTTGTTCAAAAGGAACATGATGAGCGCCAGCACGACGAACATTGCTGCGCAGACGGGAGCCACTGTGGCTGTCCATTGAACGAAGGAAATCTTGGTACCGGTTGCTTCCTCGATGAGGCCGCGGCCGATGAGGTTCGGGGGTGCTCCTACCGGTGTCAGGAGGCCACCGACGCTGGCGCCGTAGGCGAGCATCAGCATCAGGGCTGCTCCCACGCGGAGACGAAGCGGGTCGAAGTCTGCTTTGACGACGCCGCGGTCCTGCATAAGTTTTGCGATCACGGCCAGGATGCCCAGGGCGGTGGGCATCAGCATGGCGACGGTGGCGGTGTTTGAAACGAACGCGGAGAGGACGCAGGTGATTGCGCCGAAGGCGATGATGACGCGGTAGGTGGATTTGGCGACACCGGGAATGGACAGAACGGCGAATGCCAGCCGCTGGGCTATGCCGTGTTTCAGCATGGCCGCCGCGAGTATGAAGGCGCCGATGAAGGTGAAGATGGTTGTCGAGCCAAAGGGGCGCAGCACCTCATTGGCTGGTGCCACGCCGAGCAGGACGACAGCAGCAACACCGATGAGCCCACCCACCGGGATGGGTACCGGTTCGCAAATCCACAGGATTATGACGCCCAGCAGAACAGCTGCGAGCAGCTGCTGGGTGTGATCCATCCCGGTCGGGAGAAGCGCGAAAATAATCGATACCGCCGGCGCCAGAAAGAATCCCAGTGTCTGCCGGGCCCGCTCGAACTTCTCCTCCCGCGGAGTCAGCTTCTGCTCGCTCAAACTCCTGAACGTCTTGCCGCCCAGTAGGGCGGCGCGAACATCAGTCCGCGGCGGTGGTGAGGTGGCCGCTGAAGACTCAGTCAAATTGCTGGACATCGTCGTCCTTTCGTCATAGGGGTTTGGACCTACTGTGCATCCGTGACCCGAATCACGTCCAAGACGAAATCCCTACTGACCTAATAGGAAAAACCAATCTCTGCCCCCACAGGGACGCTTTAGCCAGTTGCCTCACTACTGCAAAACCCGGGTGCTGTAGCCCACGGCAAGGGCAATGTTCGCCTCCAGAAGCCGGCCGAGCCAGCGCCCTTCACCACACGAGGCGGTCGTTGCAATCGCCTACGGAGGCGTATCCGGCTCCGATCTGCACTACTGGCAGCCCGGAGCCGCCGCGAAGTCCGACCAGAATCCGGGGCATTGCAGAGACTCCCCCGACTGGTTTGAAAGGCCGATAACGGATATTCCGTCAGCCTGGGGAGCTCGGACAAGCTGCCCTGGTGACTCTGTTCCGTCCACAGTTGGGGTCAATTCGGGTTATCCACGGCTGGATATTGGGAGCCCTGGATTAGCTCCCTGAGCAGCAGTAGCGGTGGATAACCCATGAGAATTGTCCCTGGCTGTGTGCGGCGGCGGAACCCAGCCCCTCAGTGGACTCGGTTGAAGTGCCTTGTTTTTGGAGCAGGTCGGCAGGGACACGGTCCGGCAAGCTCTGACGAATTCCGTGACACCAGCGCGGAAGGTACCGGTGTGTAGCTCGCCACGATTAGACGCGTTCAAGCCGGCGATCGACGTGATGCTGGTGCAGGATACGACGGCGCCGCGGAGAAGGGGCACCGGGTGAAATACCCGCTCGCCACTCGGCTGGTGAACGAACTCGTCGAAGCAGCTGACGAGAAAATGCTCGCCAAAACCATCACCCGGTACGGGCGGGTGGACCTGCTCTGTATCGACGAGCTCGGCTATATGGAACTCGACCGGCGCGGCGCCGAACTCCTGTTCCAAGTCCTCACCGAACGCGAAGAGAAGAACTCCATCACGATCGCCAGTAACGAGTCCTTCTCTGGGTGGACGAAAACCTTCACCGACCCCCGCCTGCGCGCAGCGATCGTCGACCGGCTCACCTTCAAAGGGGCCATCATCGAAACAGGCACCGACTCTTACCGCCTCGCTCATACTCTTGCTCAGCAAGGACTCGGCTAGACCAGCGCCGCGAGAAATGCGTGGTGGCTATCTGCCTCTGCGCGGTGCTGTCGCTTGGTAGACGATGGCGGCGGCAACGTCCTTCAGCTTGACGTTGTTGTTGCTGGACATCACCTGCAGTCGGTTAAAGGCCTCTTCGCTTGTGCAACGGTGCTGAGCCATGAGAATGCCCTTGGCCTGCTCGATGCCGGCCCGGGACCTCATTGCTTCCTGCAGTTGCTCCACCTCTTTGCGCGCGGAGTGATAAAGGCTCGATGTCACCATGGTCGCTGCCGAGTACTCGGTGAAGCGCTGTTTCCGGTCGGCGTCAGACACATCCGGATCAGCACTGAGGTAAGCCAGGAGGCGGACGAGATCCTCGCGGTGCTCGGTCACGTCGCGTACCTCTTGCAGGAAAGCGACCACATGACCCTCCTCATCCAAAACAGGATTATTGACCGGGCTCCAGTACCGCTCCAGGAACGCGCCGGGGCGCCCAGGATCAGGGATGTCGAACCGATGAAGGAACATGCTGTCCCTCTTCCCGGTTCTCTTCACACGCTCAAGCGACTCGCGCATCACCCTGGCCGGTTCCTGCTCTGCCTGGGACGGGCTCTCGCCGAACACCTCGAAAGCCTGGTGCCCAACAAGATCAACGGAGGGGATTCCCACGAGGTCGACGAACGCGGGATTCACGGCGAGGATCACGTACTCGGGATCCATCAGCGAGTACGCCGACGACGTTGCCTCAAAGATGCCCCGAGCATAATCGCTGATCCGATCAACTGATTTCCCCGACCCGCCCACGCCTGCACTGTCGTACTGTTCCATGTCGCCGTCCTCTCCCTACCCGGTACCTCAGCATCCGTCGTGCGGCTTGGAACGGAAGCGTGATAATCATGTCAACGGTGGGGTCCGAATTGACCTCTTATCGACAGTGTCAAAAGGATCGGGTTGCCGCGGGAAACCTCACCCCCGCAACCCTCTCATTGAGACAGATCTTTTCCGGCTTACCATGAGGATCAGAAGCTACCCTGATGGTAAGCAGTGTTTGCTGGGGCTATTCCGGTTCCCCGGGGGTGTTCTCGTAGGGACATGGGCATTAACCATTCCCCGGTTATAGAGGCCTGGGCAGGCCGTCTCATGGATCAAGAAACCCAGCAACGAAGCTCTTGGCACGCAGCCCGCGATGCGGAACTGACCACGTACGACGTGTGGTTGCAGTACTTCAGCATCGGAGGACGGTCGGTCATGATGATTCGTGAATGCAGGATCTGCTGTGGCTGGAGGGGTTTCTCGGCTTCCGGTGACCAGATGTGGGACGGGGCGATTGCTACAAGGAATTTCTCGCGACACAACAGCTCTGAGGCAAAGTGTCGGCGGGACAGCGGGGGTTCTGCCTGCCTGAGTGCCGTCCTCATCTGGCACGCGGAATTCGACGGGGCGTTCTTCGTTGGTGGCAGAATAGCGCCGAAACGCCGATTTATTGACAGTGGATCATGATGTTCTCAGATTCCACCCTGACAGTCCGAGGGGCAGGAAACTCAGGTGCGGTAGCCCGAGTTCCATCGAAATAGTCCAAAGAATCGGGACTTGATGTAAATCGCTTGGGGCAGGGGCTGGCGATGCCAGCTGTTGCAGGTCGGTAAGTGTCTGAGAACAAGGCTTGAGCCGCCGACAGGCAAATCATCCCTGGCCAGAGGGGCCCGACGTCAGGTTGGGGTGTGCCACAACCGGACGGAGCCGGTTGTGGGCTGCGTCCTGCCCGATGGGGGTGTAGTGGCCGACTTCGACCCGGATATTCGTGCCGGTCATCTTGCCGAAGACGAAGAAGGTTCGGATGGCCTTCTTTCAATCTGTGTGGCCATTAATCGGCGGCCGCCGTTTGCACCACCCCGTTCATGCGACGGTTCAGTTTGAAGGGATTTCTGTCGTGGAGGAGTGCTGGCAGCACTTGTTGGGGGACGTTTTGGTAACTGACCGGGCGTTGAAAACGGTGGATCGCCAACGTCCCCACTGAGGTTGAGCGGGAGTCTGACGTTGCGGGAAAAGGCCCTCCGTGGACGATGGCGTGGCCAACCTCAACGCCGGTGGGCCAGGAGTTGAAGAGTATCCGTCCGACTTTCCGTTCGAGAACCGTTATGAGCTGCGTGGTTTCTGCGGTGCTGTCATTAGGGCAGTGCAAGGTAGCGGTGAGCTGCCCCTGAAGTTTTTCAGCTGCCTCAAGGAGCTCTCCCTGGTCCTGATAACGCACGATCAGCCCGGCCGCGCCGAAAACTTCCTCCTGCAGGCCAGGGGAGGACATGAAGGTTGCCACGGAGGTAGTGAAAAGTGCCGGAGCCGGCGCGTTCAGAGTGGTGCCTGGCTGACCTTCCCCGACAGGCAAAACGCCGGGCGTCTGCCGCAGATGCTGGATCCCGGTTGCGCAGGCGTCTGCGATTCCGGAACTCAGCATGGTGGTGCCTGTGGCCGCACCAAGCACAGTGGCTGCTTTTTGAACGAAGGAATCACCGTCTTTTCCTTCCGGAATGAAGATCAGCCCGGGGTTCGTGCAGAACTGGCCGGACCCCATGGTTAAGGAGTCGATGAAGTCGGCGGAAAGCTTGTCCTCGTCTCCTTTGAGTGCTGCTTCGAAGATGAATACCGGATTTATAGAGGACATTTCGGCGTAGACGGGAATGGGCTCTGGACGATTGGCCGCGGTTTTCATGAGTGATATGCCGCCGCTCCGAGATCCGGTGAACCCGACCGCTTTGATGCGTGGGTCTGCTACCAGTGCCTGGCCGACGGTCTTTCCCGCGCCGAAGAGGATGGAAAACACGCCAGCGGGAAGGTTGCTGTCCCTAACTGCTCGTGAGACGGCTTGGCCGACAAGCTCGGCCGTGCCTGGATGGGCGTTGTGTGCTTTCACGATGACAGGGCATCCGGCAGCGAGGGCCGATGCAGTATCGCCCCCGGCTGTTGAGAATGCCAACGGAAAGTTGCTCGCACCGAAGACTGCAACCGGCCCCAGACCAATATGTTGTTGCCGGATGTCATGACGGGGCGTTGGTGTCCGATCTGGCAGAGCGGGGTCGATGCGCGCCTGTACGTGGTCTCCCTGCTTCACAACCTCGGCGAAGAGGCGTAACTGGCCCGTAGTTCTGGCAAGCTCGCCCTCAATACGGCCGCTCGGCAGGCCAGTTTCGGTAGCTGCCCTGTCGATCAGTCCGCTGCCGAGAGCCTCAATGTTTCTGGCGATGCGTTCCAGAAAGGCGCCCCGTTCCTGAGGAGACTTACGACGGTATACGTCGAAGGCGGATTCGGCGGCCTTCGTTGCGGTCTCCATCTGCGAGATGCTCACCAGCCCGAAGCTTGGATCCATCTCTTCCCCTGTGGCCGGGTTGACTGCCTTTGTATGGCCGTCCTCACCACGCACGTACTCTCCTGCGATGATCGAATTTCCGGTCACTGACGGACCTGCTGGGGTGCTCATTGACTGTTCCTTGCTGGTTATGGTGTGTGCGGAGGGGTGCGGTCTCCGCAGTGTGGATAGCGGCGGCCAGGCTGTGGAAGCGTGTAGGGCCGTCTGATCCTTGAGCGGGTGCTAGGCCAGCTGCTTTTCGACTCCTCTTGACCGGGCGGTGGCGACAAGCTCGTCGAAGATGGACGGACTGAGGAGCAGGCCTGTCCGAAGGTTGTCCGTTCTCTTTCCGGCTTCTAGATCGCCCGGCATCAGGACTTTTTCGTACCCGGCTGCGGGAGTACCGTTTCGTGTTTGGTCTTCCCGGGTTGACATCCGGTCCAGGAATGCGCTGAGTGGAGTCATCGCGGAAATATCCAGCGCTATGAAGAAATGCCCCAGCAGCTGCGGGGCGGAATCACCGTACATGCGTGGCATGTCAGCGCCGAAAGAGGCTCCGTTCAGGACTCCGGCGAGTATGTCCACCATGATGGCCAGGCCCGATCCCTTCGGTCCAGCCATCGGCAGGAGCGTGCCGTCCAGTGCCTCTTTCGCGTCTGTAGTCGGTTGCCCGCCCGCATCGAGGGCCCATCCCAAAGGGATTGCTTCGCCATTCTTGGCCGCGACAATGATCTTTCCCCTGGCCTGCGCGCTCGTGGCCATGTCGAGGACAACGGAGGGCCCGTCCTTCGTGGGGACGGCGATGGAGATCGGGTTCGTGCCCAGGGAGGCCTCTTTGCCTCCAAATGGAGCCATGACAGGGGAGCTGTTCGTACCGGAGATGCCGATCATGCCGGCTTCTGCAATTTTCCTGGTCCAGTACGCGGCGGTTCCGTTATGATTGGAGTTGGTCACACCAACCCAAGCTGTACCTACTGCCCGGGCCTTGTCGATGGCAATCTCCACGGCCTTCTGGGATGCGACCTGCCCCCAGCCGTTGTTGGCGTCAAGGAGAGCAGTTCCCGCGGTTTCAGAGACCAAGGTGAGGTCTGTTTTGGGATTCACGAGGTTTTGGTCGAGGCGGGCAAGGTAGTCAGTAACCCGGGAGACTCCGTGTGAATCGAGACCGATGAGGTTGGCGTCAACCAGCGACGTGGCAATTACTGACGCTTCATCGAACGGGACTCCGGCGGCGGTAAATACATCGGTACAGAAGCTGGTGAGAGCCCCTGCGTCGATGGTGTGGGTTTCGTTCTCGGCCATGTCTAGCCCTTCACTATTGATTGGTGGTTAGGAAGCCTGACCGGCCACTGTGGCTCACGGTCCTCTGCCACGGCGATGATTCCCTGGGCTGCGTGGACAGCCATCCGGATCATTGACTCGTTGTTGTGGGCGGCCATGTGTGGGGTCAGCAGGACGTTGGTCAGGCGCGTAAGCGGATGCCCAACGGGCAGCGGTTCTTCCTCGAAGACATCCAGGCCTGCACCCCGCACCCGCCCGGACAGGAGGGCGTTCTCGAGGGCCTTTTCATCCACCACTTCACCGCGGGAACAGTTGATGAAGTAGCTGCCCTGTTTCATGCTGTCGAACCTCGTGGCATCGAAAAGTCGCCGGGTTGCGGTGGTAAGTGGCACGTGGACGGTGACGACGTCGGCCGTGGCCAGGAGAACTTCCAGGGACACTGGCCTGATGGCAGGATCAAGGTTTGTTGTGTCGACGTAGGGATCGAATCCCACAATGTTCATGCCGAGGCCGATTGCAGCGCGGACGGCCACTGCCTGGCCGATTTTGCCCAGGCCGACCACGCCCAAGGTTTTGTTGGCCACTTCGATGCCGTATAGCGAGTTGCGTGCTTCGAAGTTACCGCGCCGCAGTTCGGTGTCACAGGCCATGAGGTTTTTCGTCAGAGCGAGGAGAAGCATCAGTGCGTGTTCGGCCACTGCGACAATGTTCGCTTCGGGTGCGTTGGTGACCGTGATGTTCTGCTCGCGACAATAGTCCAAATCAATATGATCGACGCCGACTCCATGGCGTGAGATCACCTTCAGATCCGGTGCAGCTTCCAAAACCGCCCTGGGCAAGGGCAATGTGCGGGTGAGGACTGCCTGACAGGTACTGATGTACTTTCGCAGGGTGGGGATGTCTGTGCCCGACGGTTCCACGACCACATGGCCGGCCGCCTCAAGCAGGGCAAGACCTTCGGGCGCAATTCTCTGGGGGACCAGGACACGTAGCGTCATGAGGCGACCTTGGTCAGCTCGCGGCCAACAAGCGCGCCAAGGAAGCCCGCGACCAAAGCGCGGTCCTCTTCGCTGAGGGTAGAGATCGGGGGCCGGACGTCCCGGCTGCACAGGCCCAGCTGCGCGAGGGCCTCCTTGACGACGCTGACGTTGTTCTCCGAGTTGTGGCGGGCCCGCAGTTCTTCAAAAGGACGGATGATGGCCCAAATTTCCATGACCCTGTCCCGGTCACCCAAGCGGAGGGCCTCCAACATGTCCAGGGACAGCTTTGGGGCGAGATTGACAAGTCCGGAGGTGAACCCGGTCGCGCCGTATGCGAAGTAGCCCGGCGCCGAGGACTCGGCGAGTCCTGCGATCCACACGATGCCCTGGTTCTGGCATCCCTGCATGACCGTGGCGAAACGAACAGGGTCAGGGACGGCGTACTTGACGGCGACGAGGTTAGGGGCGCGATCGGCCAGGCTGTTCAGGTCACTACCTTCGATGGAAGGGTTGCGCAGGTAGGTGACGACCCCGAGTTCCGGAACAGCAGAGGCAATTGCCGCATGGTATTCCACCCAGCCGGAACGGCTTACATAGGGATGAACGGGTTGGTGGATCATGATGGCGTTCGCCCCTGCCGCCCGGGCATACTCGGCAGCCTCGATCGCTTGGGGGAGGGGTCCGCCGACACCTGCCACGATCACCGCTTTGGTTCCCACCGCATCGACGGTCGCATCAAGGACCTGGCGCGTCTCGGCCGGGCTGAGGGCGTAGTACTCGCTGGTGTTTCCGTTTGGTGTGACTACCTTGATTCCGTTGTCGACCATGTTTTCCAAGACCCTCCTGTAGGCCGGTCCATCGACTAGGCCGTCTGAGGCGAAGGGCGTGACGGGGATGGCAACGATACCGGCCAGAGCCGCGCGCAGCTGATGCAGATCCATTGGTGACCTTTTTCTTTTGTTGGGCTAGTAAGATCTCATATACTAGATACGATATGGCGTATCGTCAACGCGGTAAGATTAGCGGAACCGTCCACGCGTCAAAGGAAGTGCCGTCTTGGCTGAATACACAGGCATAGTTGCCCGGAAGCTCGATGCGCCGCAATCGCGTATCGATCAGGTCATTGCCGAAATCCGCACCGCAATTCTTACTCGGCGCCTGGTGCCCGGACAGGCACTGGTTGAAACGGAACTCGCCCGAGCCATGGGAGTGTCCAAGACGCCGGTACGGGAGGCGCTGAAGGTTTTGTCGCAGTCCGGTCTGGTTACCTTCGTTCCCTATAAGGGCGCGTCCGTGACGACTGTGGATGAAGAATTCATTCGATCGGTTTATGAAGTGCGGCTGCTCCTCGAACCAGAGGGGGTCCGGCGCTCGGTAAATCAGGGCGGCAAGCAAAGCCTCGATATGGCTGCAGACCTTCTTGCCCAGGCCAAAGAAGCGGCGCTGGCTGATGACCGCGGGACGCTGAGTCTCCTAAACCGTCGCCTTCACGCTGAGCTGTACGCCCACTGCGGAAATCCCATTCTGATCGGCATTCTCGAGAATTTGCGAGACCGTGCAGCGTTGATCAGCGTAGTCGGGTGGGCAGGTTCTCCCACCTGGCAAATCGAGTGGCAGGAACACGCGGCGGTCCTGGAGGCTGCGTTGAGCGGAGACGGTGACCGGGCGGCCGAACTGCTCCGCGAGCATCTTCAGGGTTTTTTTGACCGGACGTTGGCCTCGTTCTCCTCGAGGTAAAACCACCGGAGCATGCTACCCGCGTGCTGTATTTGCCGAAGGGGGGGCGGAGCACGACAGCTGGGAGGCGTCCCCATCCTGGATCACCTGCGGCATCCATGGCTGCCGAACCGGCCGCCAGCTGGACTTGCTCGCATTGGCCTACCCACTTCAGACGCGCCTCCTGCCATGCCGAGGCCCCGCTTCCCGCTGCCCTATGGGACCCCCATGGACCCCGCACCCGGCGTCACCCAAGCCCGTATAAACGGGGCCTTGCATCTCATATATGATGTACCGTATCTTGATGTGTGGTTGCCGTCACTTTCGTGGGCCGAACCCCTGCCGCTTGTTAACCTTTCCAGGAGAATTCATGACAAAGCCGTCGCCCCGTTTCCCGTCCCGGCGTTACCTCGCCATTCCTGCCCTTATTGGGGCCCTTGCGCTTACGGGCTGCGGAGGTGTTCAGGGAGGATCCTCGGATGCATCGCAATACCCGACAAAAGCACCCGAAATGATCGTCCCTTACTCTCCGGGCGGAGGTTCGGACCTTCTGGGCCGCGCTCTCGCCAATAATCTCGAAGATCCCCTGGGGCAGTCCGTCATCGTCATCAACCGCGAAGGGGCCAGCGGGGCTTTGGGAACTAAGGACGTTGCCAACAGCCGTCCCGACGGCTACACCTTTGGGGTCATCAACGCAACGACCTTCAGCGTCTCTCCGCTCTTTCAGCCAGATGACGCCCAGAAACTCGAGGACTTTAAGGTTCTGAAGGCACTCTCCTTCGAGCCGAACATCATCTACACCCGGTCAGACTCGGCCTATAAAAAACTCGAGGACGTCCTTGCATTGAAGGGTGGCGAAACCACCGTCAAGTACGCTCACAGCGGCTCAGGCGGGGCCTCGCTCGTTGGCGAAAAACTTTTCTTCGGAAAGGCGGGCGTGAAAGCCACGGGCATTCCGTTCACGGGTGGGGCCGAAATCGTCACCGCCGTGCTCGGCGGACAAGTCGACTTCGGGGCCGGCCCTATGTCTGAAGTCATGGCCCAGGTCGAAGCCGGCGATATCCGTATCCTGGGAGTCTTCGCCGACGAGCGAGTGGACTTCCTGCCGAATGTACCGACAACTGCTGAAAAGGGCGTGGACGTTCAAATCGCACAGATGCGCCTACTCATGGCGCCCAAGGGCTTGCCTGCAGAGGTGTCCGAAAAGATCACCGCGGCTGCGGATACGGCCACGGAAACCGCGGCTTACAAAGACTTCCTCGCGGACAACTACATCCTGCCCAGCGACCTTGTCGGAGACGAGGTCGTTGAGGAAATCGAACGCAACCGGACGAACATCGCCGCGGGCTTCAAGAGCATTGGCTTCGATCCGCTGACCCAAAAGTGATGTTCCCCGTGCCGGATAAACTTCAAGTACAGGAACGGGCGGCTGTCCCCACCTTCGAGTCCGCCGCCGATAACGACCACCACGCTGAACCGGACATGCCACCGGCCAGCCGCCTGACAGATACAATCGCCCGGCTCGTCCCCGGGGCCGTCGGAGTATTCGCGATCCTGCACGTTCAAGAGCTGGGAGTTGGCAGCCTTCAGGAACCCCAACCGGGATTTTGGCCGCTTGTACTTTCAGTTCTGCTCATCCTGATCTCGTTGATCATGGTGATCGCCGGCAACCGGCTCAAACGAGGCGAGTCATTTCAGCGCGGTGCCCTTGAAGTTTTGGCTGGGGCGGCCACGCTCGCCGTTTTCGCGCTCGTGATCGAATACGTGGGGTTCGAGCTCCCGGCAGTATTGATGATGCTGTACTGGCTTCGCGTTCTGGGCCGGGAAAGCTGGCGCACCAGCCTGATCGTTTCCGCCGCAACGGTGACGGCGTTCTACCTCGTCTTCATTATCGCGCTGCGAACGACCGTCCCTCACCTAATCAACTTCTAACGAAAGGACGGTCGTGGATTTCGTTCCCATCATCAATGGCTTCGCCGTCGTCTTCGAACCCTCGAACCTTTTCTTCTGCCTTGCCGGGGTGACGGTCGGAATGCTCGTCGGTGTGCTACCGGGCCTCGGGCCGGTTGCAACCATCTCTATTCTTCTACCTATTACCTACGCCCTGGAGCCGACAGGGGCAATCATCATGCTCGCCGGTATCTTCTACGGGGCACAATACGGCGGAACAATTACCTCTGTTCTGTTGTCTCTGCCAGGGGAAACAACGTCGGTCGTGACAACCTTTGACGGATACCAGATGGCCAAGCAAGGCCGGGCCGGGTCCGCCCTGGGCATTGCAGCCGTCGGGTCATTCGTCGGGGGAACCGTTTCAATCATCGGTCTGACCCTCGTCGCGCCGCTCATTGCATCATTTGCCCTTCAGTTCGGCCCAGCCGAATATACGGGGCTCACCCTGCTCGGGATACTGCTCGTGTCAACGCTCGGCACAGGTTCCGCCATCAAGTGCATTGCGGCGGCGCTTCTGGGCCTCCTCCTGGCGACCGTCGGACAGGATCCATTCGCCGGCGTCGGCCGGTTCGACTTCGGGAGCACGGACCTCGCCGCCGGCCTCGACTTCGTACCGATAGCCATGGGTCTCTTCGGACTCGGTGAAATTCTTCACGACCTGGAACGCCGAGCTCGCTCGACGCCTAAACCGACAGCATTCAGTAACGCCTGGATAAAGCGCGTCGACTGGATCGAGTCCAAAGCGTCGATAGCCCGGGGGACCGTTCTCGGGTTCATCGTCGGTGTGCTTCCGGGAGGCGGAGCTACGATATCTTCAATGCTTTCCTATGCAGTCGAAAAGCGGCTGTCGAAAACCCCTGAAAAGTTCGGTAAGGGTGCAATCCAAGGCGTGGCGGGCCCTGAGACTGCCAACAACTCGGCAGCCACCTCCTCGTTCATTCCACTACTGACTCTCGGTATCCCCGCCAATGCCACCATGGCCGTTATCTTTGGCGCGCTTCTCATCCAGGGCATAACCCCCGGTCCCCGTCTGATTCAGGACCATCCGGAAACTTTCTGGGGAGTTGTAAACTCCATGTGGGTGGGAAACATCTTCCTCCTGGTTATGAGCATTCCTCTGGTGGGCCTGTTCGTCCGCATCATGCGGATCCGGATCACGATTCTTGCCCCGATCACCGTACTGATCACGATGGTCGGCGTATACACGGTAAACAACAGCGTCTTCGACATGTTTATCGTCGTTGTATTCGGAGTAATCGGGTTCCTGCTCAAAAAGTTTGGCTTCGAACCCGGCCCGCTTGTCCTTGCCTTCGTGCTCGGATCCCTGTTTGAGAGGTCTTTCCGTCAATCCCTCTTGCTGTTCGACGGAAATCTGTTCGGGTTCTTCGGCAGGCCGATCTCTGCCAGCGTTCTAGTGCTCACAGTGCTCATGGTGGCAGTACCAGTGATCACCCGAAAGCGGAAGCTTGCCGTCCAACGCAGAGAGCTTGACCGGGTCGGATAACGGAACTCCTACCACCGACACAATCCCTCGATTCGCCCAGTAAACCGCAGCATGGCAGTAGGGCGTGAGACGGCGGTTGCCCCGGTCCGGGACTGGGGCAACCGGCCGGAAGGACTTGATGACTGCTTGTTACTCGGTGCTGCTTAAGAGCTTAAAACCGGACTCCCGGCACGCTATTCCAACCTGCTGTTCCGCTTCAAGCAGCAGTTTCTCACCAAAAGGCACCGCCACTACGGCCAACAATAGGCCTGGTTCCCTCCTCCAATCCCAATTCCCCCTATCCCAGTTCAGCAAGATCAAAGAACATCGGAATACAGGGTGCACTCTCTTCCCGTTCTGTCCCTCATACCAATTCCGGGAGAACGAGTACAGTAACCGCCGCCTCCCAGCGCAGGATCCGCAAGACCGGCCTCGTCGCGGCAGCGATTACGGCCGTTCTCGCCCATGAGCGCCTGCGGTGGGGGATCCCCACTGAAAGTGCCGACGGTACGGTCGAGCTCAGGTTTTCCTGGTGGGGTGGCGACAAACGGGCCCAGCTGACCCAGGAAGCCATCGCCGCCTTTGAGGCAGGGAATCCGAAAATCGAGATCAAGCCTGAATACGGCGACTGGGGCGGGTACTGGGACAAGGTGGCAATCCAGGTAGCGGCCAACGATGCCCCGGACATTATTCAGATGGACGAAAAGTACATCATCGAATACTCCAGTCGGCGGGGACCCAGTTCGGATTGGCAGCCACTCCCCTAGCCAATTTTCAAGCGCCGATAACCGCGATTCCGTCAACTTCCCTCTCTCGGCCAAGTCGGCCGGCTACGATGTCGCGCGGGCGTTGGCATAGGCCTTTCCTCTTCCCGATGAATAGGGGAGGGGGAGGAACAGCACCGCTTTTTTGGGGAATTCTTCCAATGTCCTGTACGTTGCAGGACCGGTAACCCGCCCCAACAGAGAAGAGATGCACCGCCGTGGCAACCGATTACGACGAACTGCGCACCGACGTTAAGGAGTCCCAGGAAAATTCGCTGGAGGCCCTGAAGTCCGCCAAAGCACCGGATGCGAAGTCTGTGGTTCAGGAGCTCGACGAGGCTGACACCCTCGACGGCCTCACCCCGGGCGGCGAGTTCATCGCCGAAGAGCTCGTTGTGCAGGTCATTCCGCAGGCTGATGATGAGTTCACCTGTTACTCGTGTTTCCTGGTCCGCCACCGTTCGCAGAAGGCGCGCGAGAAGGACGGCCATGCCTACTGTGTCGAATGTGAGGGCTGAGCCCCACTACTGGCCGACTGTCCCGAAGCGGGTCTGGGACAGCAACCGGCGAAGAATTTACCCTGCCAACCGCGGCAGACATGTAAGACCCACTTCCGGTCTCTCGGCGAGCCCGAAGGGATGCGCCGGACCGTCCGGGTGTTTATCGGCGAGAAAACCTTCTGCCGGGGCTTCCAGCTCAAAGACGGGTTTCTCCACGAACCCGTACTGCGGCTCTTTGACCACGCCATGGCTCTGAAGGTCCCGCACAACGTGTTCGCCGCGTGGATGGTCAGCCCGCTCTCAGCCGGGGCGTGCTCCAGACCAGTGGACATGCTGAACAGCATGACGCTGCTCCAGAGCTCCCTCGCTGCTTTCGCAGACAGATACCGTCCGGTCGAAAAAGCACGCTGACGCCTTGATGGCTACCCTCTTTGGCCAGGCGTGCATGAGTCGAGGTCTTCAGCTGGTTTTGGGTTCCGATCTTCAGCAGTGCCACGCGAGGCTCGACTCTCTTGGAGCGAAAAAGGAATAGGGACGCCTTCCAGCGCCTTGTTGCTGATGGGGCCGCTGACCGTTGGCTGCCTCATTCGAAAGGACCCTCTTGCCCACAGCTTTCATTCCCTTCACCATGCGCGCCTCAGCCCGTAATGACCACCGCGCCACCTTCCGCACCGACATTGAACGACTGAGCGCCGGACACCGGCACTGGGCGCCCCTTGACGTGCTCAGGTCCACGAATACCCAGGCTGTTTTCCGCGGTGCCGTCCCGAAGGGCGCACACACCGCGACTGATGCGAGCCTTGCACGCTTCCTCCAGGACCGTCTGGCCACTGTTGACATCCATCTGGACCTCCGCGTCACGATCGAGCGATAGGCGGCCCCAAGGCCCCGGACCACGGTCCGGGGCTTTTCTTGTGCCCGTTATAGTCACGAGTCCGGTCAGGCCAAAGGAAGGCCAAAGGAACCGCGGCTGAAAGGGCTATTTGAAGTCGCGGGCAACTCGTCCCCAGGGCACTTGCGGCCGCCGATGGGCCGGCCTCACCTGCACGCGAAACTCGAACAATGATCGGTGTGGCGTCAGAATAGGGCGAAATTTCCGTTTTATTGACAGTCGCTCATGATGTTCTCAAATCCCACCCTGACAGTCGGATGGCAGGAAACCGAGGTGCGGTAGCCCGAGAATCATCGAAATAGGCCAAAGAATCGGGACTCGATGAGACTCGTTTGAGGCCGGAGCTGACGAAGTCCCCTCTTGCGGCTCGACAGGTGTCTGAGAACAACACCGAAACCCCACCGGCAGGTGAATCCTCCCGCGTCAGACCGCCATTACGTCAGGCTGGGGTGTGCCTCATCCTGATAGTGGTCGTAGCGCGGGAAGCTTGGCCAGATGCTTAGGATCGCGCCAAACTGCAAGTTCTGGTGTAACGGCAAAATACCGCTGTATACCGTTTCCCACGTACGCAAGAGTTCCCGCAGAAGGGAACGGAGTCCGTGCTTTTCCACAGCCCAAGCAGGTAAAAGTCGGACTTGTCGAATAGCCATCGGACGTCCACAGGACGGAAGCTCCGGAGAGTTTGGCATCTTCTGCTACACGTTCACTCTCCTATGATGCAGAAGCGCGCGGGCGTAGGCGCAGCGCCTGCATGCCTCCATCGACTGCGAGGTCGACGCCCGTGGTGGAACCCGCTAGTGGGCTGGATAAGTAGAGTATCGCGGCCGCGATCTCATTCGGGCTGACGAGCCGGCCGTGCGGCTGGCGGGCCTCCAGCGCCGCGCGCTCTGCAGCCGGATGCGGTGCGGTGGCAAGGAGCCGACCGATCCATGGCGTGTCTGCCGTGCCCGGGTTTACGCAGTTCACCCTGATGCCTTCGTGCAGGTGGTCCGCGGCCATGCTCAGCGTTAGCGAGAGCACTGCGCCCTTGGTGGCGCTGTAGAGGGCGCGCTGGGGGAGGCCGGCGGTCGCTGCGATGGAGCAAGTGTTCACTATGGCCGCGTACTCGGATTGGCGCAGATACGGCAGGGCAGCCCTCGAGACCCGGACCATTCCCAGGACGTTGATGTCAAACACTTTGTGCCATTCGTCGTCGTCGTTGGATTCGATGGTGCCCTGGGCGCCGATACCGGCGTTGTTGGCTACGATGTCGATGCCGCCCATCGCTTCCGCGGCTTCCCTGACTGCGCTGCGGACGGATGCGTCATCGGAAACGTCGCATTTGATGGCGATGTGGTCCGGTGCGGCTTGCATCGGCTGCAGGTCCAGTACCGCCACCGCGGCGCCGCGCTCCTTGAGCATGGCCGCCGTTGCGGCCCCGATTCCCGATGCGCCCCCCGTGACAATTGCCTTAAGTCCTGCAAACTCCATTGTTTGTTCCTTTCGTTTCCTAAAGCCAGGACAGCTAGGCCTGGAAGAATTCTTGTTGTTGACGTCCCAGCCCGGCTACTTCGATTTCGACGACGTCCCCCGCCTGCAGATATGGGAACCGGCCGGACAGGGCCACACCTTCGGGGGTGCCCGTGCAGATGAGGTCGCCGGGTTCAAGGACCAGGAACTGGCTCAGGTCGTAGATGATCTGCTCGACGTCGAATATCAGGTCGCGGGTGCTGGAATTTTGGCGGATTTCGCCGTTTACCCAGCTGCGCAGTTCGAGGTTGCCTGCATCCACCTCGTCGGGGGTGACCAGGTACGGGCCGGTAGGGCAGAATCCCGCGCAGCTCTTTCCCTTGGACCATTGGCCGCCGGAGACTTCCAGCTGGAATGTGCGCTCGGACAGGTCGTTGACGGTGACGTATCCGGCGATGTGGTCGCGGGCCTGTGCTGGGGACCCAAGGTAGGAGGCCCGCCGGCCGATGACCACACCCAGCTCGACTTCCCAGTCGGTCTTGGTGGAGCCGCGGGGGATGGCCACCGCGTCGAAGGGCCCGGCCACGGTGTTGGGGGCCTTGTGGAAGATGATCGGTACCGTTGGAGGCGTTGAACCTGATTCCGCTGCGTGTGCCGCGTAGTTCATGCCCACGCAAATCACTGAAGACGGCCGGGCTATCGGAGCGCCGATCCGGCCCTCGACGGCGAGTTCGGCCAGTTCTCCGGCGGCGAGTGCGGCCGCGGCCCGGCCCGGTCCGTCCGATTCCCAGAAGTCGGCGTCGATGTCCGCTGCCAACTGCTCCAGGGAGTAGTACGTGTTGTGGTGTAGGAGGGCGGGTACTTCCTTGCCCGGCGCACCTATACGCGCGAATTGCATCAGACGTTATCTTCTTTCTCGAGGTTCGTATGGAGGGCTTTGATGCACCCTGATCGGTGGTGGCGGATGGCGTGCTGGCCGCTAGGTGATAAGCCCGTGTTCGCGTAGGTCGTCCCACAGGGCATCCGGAACGGTTTGGGCCGCCAAGTCGAGGTTCTGCTTCACCTGCTCCGGTGTACGCATGCCCAGCACTACGCCAGTTACTGCTGGGTGCTGGTACGGATACTGAAGTGCGGCGGCCGGCAGGGTCGTGCCATGCGATTCGCAGATGTCCGCCAGCAGATTCGCCCGGTCCAGTAGTTCCTGCGGGGCTGGCGCATAGTTGTAGGTGGCATTGCTGGCCGGCCGCTCCTTGGACAGCAGGCCCGAATTGAAGATGCCGACGTTCACCACGCCCACTTCACGCTTCTCGCAGGCAGGGAGCAAGTCGACTGCCGCGCCCTGTTCCAGCAGCGTGTACCGGCCGGCGAGCATCACCACGTCAATGTCCGTTTCGTTGACGAATCGGTGGAGCATCTGCGACTGGTTCATGCCCGCGCCCCAGGCGCCGATCACTCCTTCGTCCCGCAGGGCGGACAGCGTGGGTGCCGCCCCTTGGACGGCCTCGGTCCAGTAGTCGTCGGGGTCGTGGATGTACACGATGTCGATCCGGTCAGAGTTCAGGCGCTGCAGGCTTTCCTCGATGGAGCGCAGCACGCCATCGCGGGAATAGTCACGGGCCCGGTAGAGATCGTCGGGCACGTCGAAGCCTTCGGTGTCCTTGCCCTGCGGTGAGGGGTTGGGCCGGAGCAGCCGCCCGATTTTTGTGCTGAGCACATAGCTGCCACGGTCCTGCCCTGCCAGTGCCAGGCCGAGGCGCCGCTCTGAGAGTCCCAGTCCGTAGTGCGGTGCGGTGTCGAAGTAGCGGATGCCGCCGTCCCAGGCCGCCGTGATGGCATCGATGGCCTCCTGCTCCGGGACTTCCCGGTAAAGATTGCCAATAGGTGCTGCGCCGAAGCCGAGCACCGGAAGTTGGACAGCGGTACCGGGGATGGTACGGGTTTTTGCTTGCATTCTCAGTCCTTCTCCTGTTGGGTTGCTACCGATTCCGTAGCTGTATCCAGCCTGTAAACGCGGTTTGCCGTCCCCTCGGCAACGCTTTCGCGCTCTCCGGCAGACGCGCCTGTCAGTGCCGTTTCCACAACGGTGATCCAGTCCTGGTAGTCGGCCGGCCTCATTAGGGAAACGGGCCAGTCGCTTCCGAACATGCAACGTTCGGACCCAAATAGATTCAGCGTTTCCGTGATGAACGGCAAGGACTGGGGCGCCAGGGGACGGTTCCTGTCCGCTTCCGCACCAGCCCCCGAGATCTTGACGACGATGTTCGGCCGCAGGGCGAGCTCTCGCATTCCGCGGCTCCAAGCCGTCAGTTCGCCGCTGTCGATGGGCGGTTTGCCCATATGGTCCAGCACTATTTGCAGCTCAGGGACGCCGTCTGCGAATTTTGCCAGCGCCGGCAGATGCCTGGAGCGGATGCACGCGTCGAATGTGAGACCGGCTTGGGCCACTTGGCGTGCTCCTGCCAGCATGGCCGAATGCTGGATAAAGGAGTTGTCACGGTCCTGGAAGAGCTGGCGGACCCCTCGGACCAAAGGACGCTCCAGCAACTGATCGAGGTCCTCCGCCACTTCGTCTCCGCGACTGATCGGCGCGAATGCCACGATGGCCGCCAGCTGCGGCCAACCAGTGCTGAGGCTGCTGACCCAGTCCACTTCCTTCAGTGCCTGGTCCTCCCGACAATCGGCCTGGACGAAGACGGCCGCCCGGGTGTTGGATGCAGTGTGCGGAAGGTCCGCGGGCAGGAAAGACTTGTTCAGCGCAGGAGCATCCGCCAGCCAGGCGTAGTCGAGCGCGCCGGGATCCCAGACATGGACGTGGGTGTCGATGACTTTCATGACACTTCCAGGTCAGGCCGTGCCGTCGGGCCGGACGCCGATGGTCAGCAGCAGGTTGGCGTAGTGCCGTGTGTCTCCGCTGGCAATGACGACGGCGACATCATGGGAGCGGGCGGCGTCGTAGAACTCGAAGCGTTGATGGGACGTTATGGGCACCACGGCGCCAAGCGCGCGTTCGTAGCCTTTGACGGCCTCGGTCCAGTTTCCGTCCGGTGGCGTCATGACCGCTGCCGCTTCTATGGGGACGGCGTCGATCAGCACCTCGAGGATCTGGTCGATGGTAAGCAGGCCCGGGCGCAGGTTCAGGGGTATGCGCTTGGCGTCGGCCGGTGCGCCGGTGTTGTGCGGGTAGTTGGCGTCTGCAATCAGGATCTGCGACCCATGGCCGGATTCAGCGAGGGCTGCCAGCAGGCCCGGGTGGGTGAGGGTGTAGTTGATCATGCCTGCTCCTCTGTGCGGGTACTGGCGAAGGCGATGCGTCCGGCTGCGTTGCCAGCTCGCCACGCCTGTTCAACGCGTCCGGCGTCCGTTCCCGTCCAGTAGCTGCCCCAGGGGAAGGCGTATTCCTGAAGTGTCTGCTCCTTCAGTTCTGACGAGTACCCGGGGTTGGCCGGCATCACGTAGGCGCCGTTTTTGATGATGCACGGATCCACAAAGTGCTCGTGAAGGTGGTCCACGAACTCCGTGACCCGTCCGGTGAGGTCTCCCGAGACGGCGATGAAGTCAAAGATGGATAGATGTTGGACCAGCTCGCACAAACCCACACCGCCGGCGTGCGGGCAGACCGGGATGCCGAACTTCGCCGCCATCAGCTGCACGGCAAGCACTTCGTTCACGCTGGCTAGCCGACATGCGTCCAGCTGGCAGTAGTCGATCGCCCGGGCCTGGAAGAGCTGCTTGAAGAGCACCCGGTTCATGCCGTGCTCACCGGTGGCCACCCCGATCGGCTGGACAGCCCTGCGGATTTCAGCGTGGCCCAGGACGTCATCCGGGCTGGTTGGCTCTTCGATCCAGAGCGGGTTGAATTCAGACAGCTGCTTTACCCAGTCGATGGCCTCCGGAACGTCCCACACCTGGTTCGCATCAATCATCAGATTCCCTTCCGGCCCGATCACCTCCCGGGCAATCCCCAGCCGGCGGATATCATCCTCCAGTGATGCGCCCACCTTGAGCTTGATGTGGCGGTATCCTTGGTGCACAGCCTCCTCGCAGAGCCGCCGCAGTTTCTCGTCCGAGTAGCCGAGCCAGCCGGCGGAAGTGGTGTAACACGGGTAGCCGTCCCGGCCCAGCTGCTGAACGCGCTCTTCCCTGGTTGGAGCCAGACGGGCCAAAAGTCCCAGCGCTTCCTCTTTCGTCAGTGCGTCCGACAGATAGCTGAGGTCAGCGGCATCCACGATCTGCTCCGGAGTCATGTCAACCAGGAGCCGCCACAGTGGTTTTCCTGCCCGCCGGGCAGCGAGGTCCCACACCGCATTCATGACCGCACCGAGCGCGAGATGCTCTACGCCCTTATCGGGTCCCAGCCAGCGGAGCTGCGAATCACGTTTGAGGCTCCGATAGGTTTCTCCTAAGCCGACGCAGATTCCGTCGGCGTCCTGCCCCACGAGCGGGCGGGCCCGCAATTCCATAGCGGCGGCACAGACCTCGGTGCCGCGGCCGATGGTGAAGGTGAAGCCGCAGCCATAGACGGCAGGGTCGTCCGTCTTCAGCACGATATAGGCGGCTGAGTAGTCCGCGTCATGGTTCATGGCGTCTGAACCGTCCGCGGAAAGTGACGTCGGAAACCGCACATCGAAGACGTCAAAACCAGTGATTTGTGGCATGGTGAGCCCTCCAAGTTCAGGCTAGGAAGATGACGCTCAAGCAACGTTGCGAGCGTCATCGGATGTATTTGGGAGTATTTGATGAGAATATAGGAGTCGGCGGGTTTTTCCAAGCAATACATCTGATGAAAGCAAAATTAGTGCTAGCTGACAAAGCACCAAGAAAGGCGGCTGCCATGGCCAACGACCCCTCCACTGGCTCCATGTCCCAGACCGACGTTGTCATCTCGGGTGTCAAGCGGATGCTGTCCTCCCGCCGGCTTCGGCCAGGGGACCGGCTGCCGATCGAAAAGGACTTAGCCGCGGAACTGCAGGTTTCCCGGGGTTCGCTTCGCGAAGGAGTGCGGGCTCTGTCCACGATGGGCATCCTTGAAACGCGGCAAGGCGCCGGAACATTCGTAACCCGACTGGAGCCTTCTGCCCTCCTTTCTGCCATGGAATTCTGGGTAGGACTGCAGGATGGCGAGCGGGCGAACCAGGTGCACACTGTTCGGCGGGCCCTCGAAACTGAGGCGGCTGCGGCGGCTGCGATCCGCATCGACGACGGGCAGTTGGGTGAAGCGGATAAAATCCTTGAGCGGGCCCATGCCGCTATCCATGCGGCTCCCGTCGACCATAAGGCAGCAATGGAGTGCGATGTTGAGTTCCACCGCTTGATTGCCGGCGCATCTGCCAACCACGTGCTGTCCGCACTCATCGAAACCGTGTCCACAAATACGATCCGCGGGCGCATGTGGCGGTCCATCCATGACAATGAAGGTCTGCTGGCGACACACCGAGAACATCTGGGCATCCTGGAGGCGCTGCGCCGGCATGATGTGGACCGGGCGAGGACGCGGATGGCAAACCACTTGTACGCGGTGGAGGACTATGTGACCGCCATTCCCGGGCCGGAGCTGGAGGAGCGTGCCGAAGGATCACTGGACGTTGTGTCGGGTAGTTCGGGCAACAAGGAAGTTCCTATTCATCCGATCTTGTTGCCCGATAATTACTAGAATCAGGTTGCACTGCCCTCAATACAGGAAATGGGCACCGAAAGATCGGATGATTTACTTGACTTCCGATAGTTTGGAGGGTCATTCTGTTGGGACAAAGGTTGCGGAATCACATCGGGCAGGCCACGAGAACGTCGCCGGGCAGCCTTTGTCCCCAGCTATGAAAGGACATTCATCGTGTCGAACAACCGCGTTACCGGCAGGCTGCTGACAGCGGCAGCGGTGGCCGCCCTCGCAGCAGGCACCCTGAGCGCCTGTGGCTCGTCAGGCGCAGGATCGTCATCGGACGGCGGCAAGGAAGCCTCCTCGATGTACACCTGGATCACCAACGAAAGCGACCGCGCACAGTGGCAGGCATTCGTGGACGCAGCCAAGGAGAAGGACCCGGAGTTCAACCTGACCCTCGAGGGCCCCAGCTTCAACGATTACTGGACCAAGGTCAAGACGCGACTCTCCAGCTCTGGAGCGCCGTGCATCATAACCACGCAGGCGGCACGTACCCAGGAGCTCAAGGACCTGACGGTGCCGCTGGATGAGCTGGCCAAGAGCAATAACATCGACGTCTCCATGTACAACAAGGCAATGATCGACGGCCTCACCGTGGACGGGACCCTCCGTGGCATTCCCTATGACGCGGAGCCGGTAGTCCTGTACTACAACAAGGATCTCCTGGCGGCAGCCGGCGTCAAGGAACCAACACTCAACTACACCACAGAACAGTTCACCGAAGACCTTAAGGCGCTGACCAAGGACGGTGTCTCCGGCCTGGCTGTCCCGCCGGGGTTCGCGTCCGGCCCCGGGCTCGCCCTCGCCTTCGCCAATGGCAACGAGCCGGTGAAGGACGCAAACCTGGACCTCACCAACGCGGGCCTGGTCAAGGACCAGCAGTTTGCTTTCGACCTGGTGGCGAAGGAAAAGGTGGCGAATGCGCCCCAGGCCTCCGATGGCACGGATGTCCCTGAGCAGCAGTTCATGAGCGGCAAGGCCGCCATGATCATTGACGGTCCGTGGATGTACGAGACGCTGACCACCAAGACCCAGGGCAAGGTTGGGATCGCCGTTGTTCCCTCCGACTCGGGAGAGAGCACTGGGATGATTCAGGGCTCCGCCTTCGCGATTGCTGCGTCCTGCAAGGATAAGGAGGCGGCCTTCAAGAACATCATGAAGATCACCACGCCTGAGGTTGTCGGTGCCGTCGGTGCTGCCCGCGGGACCGTGCCGTCCGTGGAATCCGCAGTCAAGGACTGGGCCGCGAACAAGCCGGCATCGGACGTTGCGGTGGTGGAGGCCCTGCTGAAGAGCGGCCGCCCGCTGGTGACCACGCCCAGCTGGAACCAGGTGGAGACAACCTTTAGCCAGTACTCGGGCGAGGGTTTCCGGGGCAGCAAGTCAGCCCAGGAGATTCTCTCCACCATCTCGAACTCAGCCAAGTAATCTTCCCGGGGGCGGGCTCCCAGCAGGGCCTGCCCCCTTATTGGAATAGGTCAACGATGACTGCTCTACCCACGCTAGCTGTAAAAAACGGAAAGAAGCCCACGGCCATTGCCGGCCACGGCCGGCTCGCGGCAGCCTACCTTGCCCCGGGGATGCTGGGGTTCCTGATCTTTATCGTGCTGCCGCTCATCGCCTCCCTGGTAATCAGCCTCTTCGACTGGCCGTTGTTCGGGGTTCCGGAGTTCGTAGGTTTGGACAATTACGTCCGGATGCTGAGCGGTGACCCCGTGTTCTGGACAGTCCTGGGCAACACCCTGTTCTTCGCCGTCTGTTACACCGTGCTCAACCTCGTCCTGGCGGTGGGCCTGTCCACCTGGCTGCACAACCTTGGCAGCTGGGGACCCTTCTTTCGGGTCCTGTTCTTCATCCCGGTGGTGACGCCGATGGTGGCCAATGCGCTGGTGTGGCGGCTGATGCTGACCGACGACGGGGTAGTTAACAGTTTCCTTGCGAATTTTGGCATCGCCGGGCCGTCTTGGCTCAGCGACACCCAGTTGGCCATGGGATCACTGATCGCCATGTCCGTGTGGCAGGGAGTCGGCTACAACATCATCGTCCTCGGCGCAGGCCTGAACAGCATCTCGCCCAACCTGCTGGAAGCGGCACGCATCGACGGCGCAGGCCCGTGGCAACGGTTCTTCCGGGTGGTCCTGCCCATGTTGTCGCCGTCGCTCTTTTTCTGCACGGTGATGACCATCATCGGATCGTTCAAGGTGTTCACACAGCCCTACCTGCTGACGCTCGGCGGGCCCGGTGAGTCCACCAACACGATCGTCCTGTACCTCTACCGCAACGGATTTTCCTTCGACAAGCTCGGATACGCCTCGGCATTGGCCTGGGCACTGTTTGTGATCGTCATGCTCATTACGGCTCTGCAGTTCTCGCAGCAGAAGAGGCTGGTCAACTATGACAACTGAAATGCTGGCCAAGCCGGCGACCGACAAGTCCGCGTCCCACCGGCGCCATTCCATGAAGCTGCGCACGAAGAGGCACCCGGGGCGCTACATCAGCCGGATAGGCATCATCCTCGTGGGACTGGTCTTCTTCTTCCCCTTCGTGTGGATGATCGCAACATCCCTCAAGCCCACCTCAGAAGTCTTCTCCACCGGATCAAGCCTCTTGGCTTCCCGTATCGAATGGTCCAACTACATCACCGCGTGGACTTCAATCCCGTTCGGGCAGGTCATCGCCAACAGCTTCCTGGTGGCGATTGCCGGAGCAGTCCTGACTACTGTGGTTTCGTTGCTCTCCGCGTACGCCTTTGCGCGCCTGCAGTTCAAGCACCGAGACAAGCTGTTCCTCGTCTTCCTGGGCACCCTGGTACTACCGCAGGAGGTCCTGGTGATTCCGCTGTACATCATGATGAACAAGCTTGAGCTCGTGAACTCCCTGCCCGCCCTCATCGTTCCGTTTGCCTTCGGCGCATTCGGAGCGTTCCTGATCCGCCAGTTCCTCCTCTCGCTGCCGGTGGAGTTTGAAGAGGCGGCAAGAATTGATGGTGCCGGGTCAATCCGGATCCTGTGGAGCGTCATCCTGCCGCTGGTCCGGGCACCGCTTGCCGTGGTGGCGGTATTCAGCTTCATTGATTACTGGAGCAGCTTCCTCTGGCCTCTGATCGTCATCAACGACGTCTCCCAGGCCACCATCCCGCTGGGGTTGTCCATGTTCTCCGGCGAACGCGGCACCGACTGGGGCCCTCTGATGGCCGCGGCAACCGTTGCCGTCATTCCCAGCCTGCTGGTGGTCATCCTCCTGCAGCGCCAGCTGGTGAAGGGCGTAAGCATGGGCGGCTTCGGCGGCCGTTGACCGCCACCCCTCATCCCAAAATTTCATCAACATTAAAAATCCACAAATAAGAATCGGAGCTCAGAATGACCGACGCAACGGCCACCCCTGAAGAATGGAACCAGCTGTCCCGGCCTGTGCCGGAATGGTTCCAGAACGCGCCGTTCGGCATCTTCATCCACTGGGGCGCCTACTCTGTTCCCGCCTGGGCAGAGCCCATCGGGGCATTAGGCACCATCGACGACGACCGAGAGTGGTTCACCCACAACCCGTACGCAGAGTGGTACTACAACACCATCCGCATCGACGGCAGCCCCGCCCAGCAGCATCAGAAGGAGGCGTTCGGCGGCGAGGACTATGATGCCTTCCTGGACCAGTGGAAAGCGGAGCAATTCGATCCGGCGGACTGGGTGGAGCTGTTCAAATTTGCCGGGGCGGACTACGTGGTTCCGACCACCAAGCACCACGACGGCATCGCCCTCTGGGATGCTCCCGAAACAGGGGAACGGAACACTGTCCACCGCGGACCCCGCAAGGACCTGATTGGTGAGATTGCGCATGCCGTGGAGGAGAAGGGGCTGAAGCTGGGCCTGTACTACTCGGGCGGACTGGACTGGCACGTACGCCCCTTCCCGCCCCATCTCACCAGCGAAAGCGTCCATGATACGTCCCGGCCCAAGGACGCCGGCTACGCGGAATATGCTTACAACCATGTGGTGGACCTGGTGGACAAGTACCGTCCCGACATCCTGTGGAATGACATTGAATGGCCCGACGCCGGTAAGCACTTTGGCAAGTCCGGGCTCGGTACCCTTTTCCAGCACTTTTACGCTGCCAACCCCGATGGCGTGGTCAATGACCGATGGGGCGAGACGCATAAGGACTATGCCACCAGCGAGTACGAGCACTTCTCCCAGTCCGAGTCGGAATCTCAGTGGGAGAACTGCCGCGGCGTCGGATTCTCCTTCGGTTACAACCAGGTGGAAGGCCCGGAACAGTCACTCACCGGTCGGCAGTTGGCTCAACACCTCACGGACGTCGTCTCCCGGGGCGGGCACTTCCTGCTGAATGTGGGGCCGAAGGCAGACGGCACCATCCCCGAAATCCAACGCCGGGCACTGACCGACCTGGGGCGCTGGATGGCAACTGCCAAGGAGTACCTGGTCGGCTCGCTTCCGCTTGGGTCTGCTATGACGGGCAGCGGCGGCGAGGGCAACTGGATCCGCTGGGTAGACCGCGGCCCTGAGGTTGTTGCCTTCATTGATTCAAACAAAGAAGATACCGAGGTTGTCCTCGAGCCCGGGGCAGTACGGTTCGCCTTCGAGAAGGCGTCCGTAGCCGGGTCAGGCGGCGCAGTGGTCTTCACCGATGGAGCGTTGAAGGTGACCCTGACACCCGACCGGTTGGGGCCCGTCGTCGTCCGCGTTCCGCGCTACTAGCGGCCTTCCCGTCAGGTATCGCCACGACGGGGGTCGTCCCCAGCAGGGACGACCGCCGTCGTTCCTCTTGTCATTGAAGACCCGGTCCAGAACCTAGCCCTCAAGCCGACGTTGCTTGTTCCGGTCCAGCCTTTCTACGCACACGTACTGATCCGCTTCCAGTCGATAGGTAAAGGCGCCTCTCCAAGGAATTGGCAGGATCGCGGCGAATCCGTATGCCGGGAATGCCTTATGTTGCGAAGCGTTTTTATCCACGGCTGGGATTGGGAGCCGTTGGAGTAGCTCCGTAGCAGCAGTAGGCGTGGATAACCTATTAAGAGTTGCCCGGTTGTGGGCGGAGAAATACTTTCCAGCGTCAGGTTGGGGTGTGCCCCACCTAGGTGTTCGCTGGGTTGGCGCGCCAGTGCGCAAGGACCCTCCGCGTGTGCGGCTTTTTCTCGAAGAGCGGGTTGCTTCGCGAGATAGACCCCTAAACAGACTCGAGCTTCGTTGAATGATGCTGATGCCGCCTACCCCGCTTGTGATGGGCCAATTAGTTGCGGTCCAGGAGTTCTGCCTGGTGCGTGACAGCGGAAACGTTTTTCTAATCTCCGCATTCAGGTCGTTTATTTGTCCATGGCCCTGTTCACGCTTGCGACAGGAACGGTAGGACTCAACGTCCTAGGAAAAGCAGGGACAGGGAAACCTGCTGACAGTGCCGCACTATGTACGTAACGTCAATGGGGTATTCCGCACGGAAGCGGTTCCCGCAGTCCTTTGCCAGCGCCGGTGCGGGAGCGCCAACGTCACGAGGGAAACCTCCCCCGATCAAGCGGGAAGCCGGAAATGACGGGTGACAGACACACGATCGGAAGCGCCCTCATCAGAGCTTCGGGGGAACCGTGGAGTCATACCAGTTAAGGAGCATCATGAGAATTGCAGTGACAGGTGGAAGCGGAAAGCTGGGACGGCACGTGATCCGCAGGCTTGCCGAGGATGGGCACCAGGTGCTCAATCTGGACCGTGCCGGGGAAAGGAATCCCGGGCTGGTTATCGTGGACCTCCGCCAATACGGCCAGGTTCTGGACGTGCTTTTGGGGCTGGATGACCGGCACGGCGGTTTCGACGCCGTGGTGCATCTGGGCGCCGTCCCCGCCCCCGGCATCCTTCCGGACGCGGCCACGTTCGAGAACAACATGCTCTCTACGTACAACGTGTTCCAGGCGGCCCGCCGGGCCGGAATCAAGAAGGTGGTTTATGCCTCGAGCGAAACGGTGCTCGGCCTGCCGTTCGACGTCGACCCGCCCTACATTCCGGTGGATGAGGAATACCCCGCACGACCGGAAAGCACCTACTCTCTCGTGAAACACCTGGAGGAGCAGATGGCGGTGGAACTGACCCGCTGGGATTCCGAGCTGAGCATCACTGGTCTGCGGTTCTCCAACGTCATGGACGCCGAGGATTATGAACAGTTCCCGTCGTTCGATTCCGACGCCAGGCTGCGGAAATGGAACCTCTGGGGATACATCGATGGCCGGGACGGTGCGCAGGCCGTCGCCCGGGCCCTGGAGAACGGCAAGCCCGGATTCGAGTCATTTATCGTCGCGAACTCGGACACGGTCATGAGCCGTTCCAGTGCCAGCCTCGCCGCGGAGGTCTTCCCCGAGGTCAAGGTGATTAAGGATCTGGGCGAACACGAGACCATGCTTTCCATCGACAAAGCCAGACGGCTGCTGGGCTTCGAGCCCGAATACAGCTGGCGTACCTACCACTCGAACACGACCACCCCCACAAAGAACTGAGGAGCATCATCATGCAGTACCGCACATTGGGCAACAGCGGCGCCGTGGTTTCGAACTACGCGCTGGGCACCATGACATTCGGGGCAGAAGCAACCGAAGAAACGTCCCACGCCATCCTGGATGACTATGTTGCCGCTGGCGGCAACCTCATCGACACCGCTGACGTCTACAGCGCCGGCAAATCGGAGGAGATCATCGGACGCTGGCTGGCTCAGCGGCCCGAAGCCAAGGACCGGGTGGTATTGGCCACCAAGGGCCGCTTCCCCATGGGTGAAGCCCCGAACGATGTCGGTACGTCCCGCCGCCACCTGACCAGAGCTCTGGATGATTCCCTCCGCCGCCTGGGAGTGGAGCAGATTGACCTCTACCAGATGCACGCATGGGACCCCATCACACCTCTGGAGGAAACGCTCCGGTTCCTGCACGATTCCGTCAGCAGTGGCAAGATCGCCTACTACGGGTTCTCCAACTTCCTGGGGTGGCAGCTGACCAAGGCGGTCCACCTGGCCAGCGCCCACGGCTGGAGTGCCCCGGTAACCCTGCAGCCGCAGTACAGCCTGCTGGTCCGCGACATAGAGTCGGAGATCGTCCCGGCCTCCCTGGATGCGGGCATCGGTCTGCTTCCCTGGTCGCCTTTGGGTGGCGGCTGGCTGTCCGGAAAGTACAAGCGCGACGAGCCGCCCGCCGGGGCCACCCGGCTCGGCGAAAATCCAACTCGAGGCATGGAAGCATGGCAAGCCCGGAACGACGACCCCCGCACCTGGGACATTATCGGAACAGTGGAAAAAATTGCGGCTGACCATGGCGTGAGCGCCTCGCAGGTGGCCCTGGCCTGGCTGGCAGACCGGCCGACAGTTACGTCTGTGATTCTCGGCGCCCGCACCACCGATCAGCTGGCGGACAACCTAGGGGCGGCAGACCTCGAACTAACCCCGGAGGAATCCGAGCGCCTGACCGAAGCCAGCCAGCCGCGCGTCGGGGTCTATCCCTACGGACCCATGGCAATCGAGCAGCGCAGCCGCAAGATCGAAGGCGGCCGGTAGCGCCGAGACGCGGTGCACTGGCGCTGGCCGGAAGGGCCGGCGCCTTCTTTCCCTTCCGGCCACACAGCCTTCCCCAGCACTTGTGCTGGCTGCCGTAATCATCCTTGCCCGCACCAGATCCCAGCGACTCTTCACGATGATGGGCGGGGCCGTGTTCGTAGCCTTGGTCCCTTGCTCCCGACTTCACTGGAGCGTGCACTACCTCAGCGACGCTGCCGGGGCCATGGATCGCGTTGCCCGCCATAAGATGGCTTTCGGGCCGTACACGGCTGGGGTTATCTGGGTTATCCACATCTGGAAGTGAAAGCCGTGGGGGTGGCCCCGAGCAGCAGTAGCGGTGGATAACCTCTGGGATTCATCCCCGGCCCTGGACGACCGACAAAGCTTCCCCTTGTGACTCCCACTAGATGCGAAGGAGGGCCGCCCCGGTGCCGGGGCGGCCCTCCTTGTAGCAGCAGGAAGCTCTGCCTGGTGGTGTTTCTAGAGGACGTCGACGACAACGACGAGCACGTTATCCACGACGGTGACGTCCACCACGTCCTAGACGTCTACGTTGTTGTCGTTCAGTGCGTTGACCGTGATGCCATTGAGCACGTTGTTCACGGGAACGTCTACGTCGATGTTGCTCAGAATGTCACCGTTGACGGTGACAAGCTGGATCTGGTTGATGTCTGTGCGGTCCGCGTTCACTGCTGCGGCGACGAGGCCGCCGACGGCTCCTGCGTTCTGGTCAGGGGCCGCCTGGGCCATTCCGGCGCCGCCGAATGCCAGCGACGCGGGGAGGGCTGCTGTGGCAAGTGTCTTGGTGATCTGCATGGGTCGTACTCCTTCGTTGAGCGAAGGGGGTTCTAATCCCGGTGCGTGACCCAGTTACGCATGAGGCTCGTGTGCATGTGAATCGGTTGTAAGGTTACTTACTATTGTCGGTATATGGGCAGTGGTTCAGCGGGTTTCGGTGAGGACCTTGAGGTTGGCTAGGGCCTTTTGGGCCACTTCTCCGCCCAGTTTCGAACGCCGATAACTGATATTATGTAAAGCTGTACTCTGCGCATTGCATCAGATGAATCAATCGCCCGATCCCCCGGGTCCGCAAGGGAGTTCTCTTACTTCCTTGAGATTCCGCGGATTTTGCGGGCTGGCGGCTTTGAGGTGCCGCCGCCCAGGTACTCCTGACGGCTGCAACTTCCAGCTTCGAAGGCAGCTGATACATGCCTCTGACCTGCGGTTTTGTGCTGATGATGCATTTAATGAATCATTGATTCAGGATTTGAGCACAAACTTCGACGGGACTGTGGGGCGAAAATGGCGGTCGACGCGTCCGGGCGTGTGCTGCAGCTGAGCGCTGTTCAGCTGCTGCATCCCGAGGAACAGACGCTTGAGGACATGCTGACCGGGTGGCGCAACCAGCAGCTCTCCAGGAACCTCCAGTTCGACACGATCGACAAGTACATCGAGTGCGTCCGCCGGTTCGTGAACCATGTGAACGAGTTCCCGTGGAACTGGGCACCGGAGCATGTCGAGGAGTATTTCGGTGACCTCCGCTCGATCCACCAGCTGAAGCACTCCACTATCCGCGGTTACCAGTCGACGCTCTGCCGGTTCACGTCCTACGTGTCGAACCCCGACTACGGCTGGGACCGGGTCTGCGAACAGCGCTTCGGCACACACCCGTCCCAGGTCTTCTTTGACTGGAACACCGCCTCCCACACTCAGGAGTACGAAGGACGCGCCTCCAAGCGGCCCTTCACCAAGACGGAACTGCAGATGCTGTTCGATCATGCGGACGACCAGGTCGAACTCATCGCCGCCTCAGGGAAGAAAGGCTGGCAGGCGGCCTACCGGGACGCCGTCATGCTGAAAGTCGCCTACTCGTACGGGCTCAGATTCAACGAACTCAGGCACCTGCAAATCATCGACTTTGCGACCAACCCCCAAGCGCGAAGGTTCGGCAAGGCAGGCGTCTGCAAGGTCCGGTTCGGCAAATCCCGCAAGGGCTCCCCCCACAAACCCCGCAGCGTCCTGACGGTCTTCGACTGGACCGCCGGCGTCATCGAGGACTGGCTCGCCAACGGACGGGGCACGCTCGACACCCTGGACCTGTTCCCCAGCGAACGCGGCGGCCTGATCTGTGAATCCACCCTGCTGCGCCGGCTCCGGCGCTACCTGGCCGAGCTGGGCCTGCCGCTGGATGGCCTGGACCTGCATTCGCTCCGGCGCTCCTACGCAACGCACCTGCTGGAGGACGGATGGGATCCTAGATTCGTGCAACATCAGATGGGCCACGAACACGCCTCAACCACCGGGATCTACCAGTTCGTCAGCGACGACTTCCGCAACGCAACCCTCCGGGCGGCGCTGGACCGCACCATGGATGAAGTCCTGGGCGTGCAGATGCGGGGTCAATGGTGAGACGCGAAGTCGAATACAAGTGGCGGCTCTCCGAGCTCATGGCAGCACGGGGACTGCACAACACCACCGACCTCATCCCCCTGCTGGCCGAGCGCGGCATCACCTTGTCCCGGCCACAGGTCTACCGTCTCGTCAACCAGAAACCCGAACGCGTCGCACTGCAGGTCATCGCCGCGATCTGCGACATCTTCTCCTGCGGACCCGAGGACCTCATCACCGTCACAGCCGCCGACGTCCGTGCCCGGAAGACCGGCACCAGCGCCCCCAACGTCGTTGACCTGAACTGCACCGTCAGACCCCGCCGGGCACGCATCATCGACGATGACCACTGACAAACCCGAAGGCCTCAGCCCCCGCAGCACCAGCCGCGGCCGGCCCCGCACCACCGGGACCGCCACCTGCGGACGCTGCGGCCGGACCGCCGGCCGAACACGCGCCACCTGGCCCGAAGGCAAAATCTGCGGCCCCTGCTTCACCACCGCCACCCGCACCCACGGGACCTGCCCGGACTGCGGCCAGCACAGACTTCTACCCGGACCACCGGACAGCAGCGGAGGGCCCCGCTGCGCACCCTGCGCCGGCATCCTCCACGACTTCCACTGCACCCGCTGCAATGCTGAAGGTGAGTTCTACCGACGCGGTATCTGCGCCCGCTGCGCCCTCCGGGAGGACCTCAATGAGCAACTGCTGACAGAATCTTCCGACCCCGAAACAGCCAGCAGAATTGTCGATGTCCTCTGCAAAGCGGACCGGCCCGAAAGCATCATCACGTGGAAGCGCTCCCCCAAAGTCCAAGCCCTCCTCCGCTCTCTATCGAGCGGGGAGACTCCGCTGACGCACGAAGGCTTCGACGCTGCGTCTGAGTCAGCGAACCGGGAAGCCAACCACCTGCGTGCCCTGTTCATCCATCACAGGCTCCTCCCCTACCAAGACCCATATCTGGCCCGGTTCGAGACCTGGATTGACGACAAGCTCCGCGACTTGTCCGATGAGGTCGCCAAACCCGTCGCCCAGTTCGCCACATGGCACCACCTCCGCCGCATCCGGTCCATCACAACACCGGAGAAAAGCGCCCAAGCCCCGGTGCACTCCGCCAAACAAGAGATCTCCGAAACCATCAAGTTCCTGGTCTGGCTCTGGGAAACCCACCAGCGGACCGCATCGAACTGCACCCAGCAAGACATCGAAACCTGGCTCGCCACCGGTCCCACTACCAGGAAAGCCATCCGCACCTTCATCGTCTTCATCAACAACACCGGCACAAACCACCGCGTCGAAATGGGCCGCTACACCGCCAAAACCCGACCAACAATCACCCAGGACCAACGCGTGGCATGGTTGAGGGAACTGCTGACCGGCACCAGCGAATCCCTGCCCTACAGAGTCGCCGGCATCCTGCTCCTTCTCTACGCCCAGCCGCTCGTACGGGTAGCCAAGCTCCGGATCGATGCCGTCGAGACCAGCGAAACCAATGGCAACGTCCGGATCAGCTTCGGCTCACATCCGGTCCCCGTTCCCGAGCCCTTCGCGGAACTGCTTCAAGAACACCTCGCGAGCCGTCCGAACCTCAGAACTGGATCAGACACCCAAAGCCCGTGGCTCTTCCCTGGAACCCGCGCCGGCCAGCCACTTCACCCCAACGGCATCATGGACAGGCTCCGCAGCCTGGGGATCGACCTGCGGGGCGCACGAAACACTGCCCTGGACGAACACCTGTTAGTCTCACCGCCGCCAATGGTCGCCGACGCCCTCGGCTACAGCCACCAGGTCGCCTTTCTGCACGCCGACGCAGCAGGCGACGCCTGGTCCCGCTACGTCAACCTGCGAACCAAACCTTGAGCTTTCACGCCACGAACCTGTGACACTCAGAGTCCGCTAGGCTCACCCCATGACGGCTCATGGCCAATTTCAAGGAGATCGGGCACGCACGCCTGAAGAGGAAAAGCTCCTGAATGCGTTCGCTACCGGCGTCGCCCGCTGGCCCCTGACGCACCCTAAGCTTGATTCCTTTAGGGTGTTCGCAGGCATCAAACCCCTCGTCCTGGTTCTCGACGTCCCAGGTGTCGACGTGTCACCGGGCACGTGCACGCTTCAAATTGCGTACTGGCACGACGGACCCAATGGTCGCATGTTGGAAGGTGAATGGGGCGATAACCACCTCCTGGACAACCATGATTACAACGCAGACGGCCTCACAATTATCGGCTTAGAGGAGGCGCCGGATACCTACGGCCAGTTCGCTGCCAACTGGATGGAACGCCAGCTTGAACGCCCCGTGGAGCGACTTGATTGGTTACAAGCGGGACAGGTTAGGGAGTCAACATGGCGCCTGGCAGACTCCGGAAAATCAATCGCCCGAAGAGGCACGTCACTACGCCTTCCCTCCAAACCACCCGATCGCAAGTTGAACATTCGATAGAGAACTTGGTGTTCAACGGCAACTGCCTCATAGTGCCTGCGACCGTTTCTCCCATCGTTCCAAAGGCACTTCCGACGACCGTGGCGACAGGCCAGCACGAAAACGATTCTAAGGAGACAGAGTGAATTTCTGGGACATGACTTACTTCACCGAGACGGCAAGTGTCCCCGAAGTATTCCTTGCCGTTCTCAGTGCCGCCCTGCTCGTCTTCTGGGGTCTGGTGACTTGGTTTTATCGCAGGAAAGGGGAAAGCCCGCTGAGAAAAGATGCGCCCAAGCTTGCCCTTTACGCCGCAAAGGTCTTTCCCTGGATGCTGGGGATGATTTGCCTTCTCTGCACTGTGTGGGCTTTCACGCCAGGGAATCTATGGTAGAGGCTCATCGCGGTCCCCGCCCTCTACGCTTCATCTTTCGTCTGGCGCATCTATCCTGCCGTCAGCGTTGCCCAAGAATACGCCCACGTGTAATCCGCAGGGATGCCAGTAGCACGAAAGTGGACAAAAAGAGGCCCTCAATACCCATAGGAGGAAGACCGGCAGTCGCGTGAAAACCGCTAAGTCTGTCAGCAAAGTCGAAATACTGTTTGGCTCGGGGGCGCAGCGGTAAGAGGCGGAGTTTACCACGTGTTGGCCTTGGGGCGGGCGGACGGATCCTCGATGTGGGTTGTCTGGCTGAGAGTTTCCCGTGCAGGTGGTCTGACGAAGCCGACGACCGTGGCGGGCAACCTGGTGCTCTATCCCAAAATCAACACCCTGGTCATCAACCGGGACCTGCGGGAGGGGCTGAGCGATAACGAACGCCGCGTCCTTGAGCAGGCGGCGGACGGCACCCGGGCATGGGCCACCGCATCAATGCCCGCAACTGCAGCAGAGGCCGCCGCCTACTGTCAAAGCGGAGGGACCATCTTTACGGCGCCGGAACAGGGCATCGCCGAATTCAAAACTGCGGTAGCACCAACGATTGCCAGGCTGGAAAAGGACCCCGGGACCAAAGCCCTCATCGCCAAGATCCGCTCCCTGGCCGCATCCACGCCCGCCCCAGCCCCGCTGGCCCCCTGCAGCCCCAGCGGATAGCCACCGGCAAAGGCCCCGGCCACTGTCTCCTCAAGGCAACGGCAGGAAGGCTGCGAAAGAAACGGATGCCGTGCCGCTTACTGCGAGTCCTGCCCAGCCTCAGCCGGAGTCCATCCCAGGGTGGGACCCAATTTACCGGCGATGTCGGTAAGAATCTGGACGTAGTCCTCCTGGTCGAAACTGAAGGGCAGTGCGAACGCCACTTCGTCGACTTCCCGGAATCCTGCGTGCGCGTACAGCTGCTCGGCGATTTCATCGCTGGTGCCGATAAGATCCGGGGCGAACAGCATGCCCTTCGGCCCCTGCCGCGTTCGTGTGCGCGGAGTGCGTTCATCGACGTACTGCTGGTACTTCTCCCGCTGACGCGGCGATGCCGAATCGGTAGGGATCACCACCAGGCCCTGAGAAACCCGGGCCTGCCCATGCACTTGTGCTGACGTTGCGGCGGCCTCACGGAAGGCACGAATCTGCGATTGCTGCACAAGGGCAAAGTCCTGTTCCTGATCCGTCTCGGGGAAGACCACACTGCTGGAGAGCAGGTTAAAGCCGTTTGCACCGGCCCATGCGGCCGACTTCCTGCTGCCGGCCCCATACCAAAGGCGATCACGCAGCCCGGGAGAGTGCGGCTCGATGCGGTTTGAGAATTCCTCGACCACACCTTGCCTGCCGGAAAAGTCCCGCACCGGTTCCCCTGCGATGAGACGGGCAAGCCGATCCACACGGGCATAGCTGAAGTCCTCCAGCTCCGAGGAATCCGGGTACAGCTCGTACTTCACTGTGTCGTAGTGCATCGGTTCCCCCACGCTCAGCCCCGGATTGATTCGTCCCCCGGCAAGCAGATCCACGGTGGCCAGGTCCTCGGCCAGGCGCAACGGGTTTTCCCAGCCCAGCGGGGTCACAGCGGTTCCAAGCTCGATCCGGGAAGTGCGTTGGCTGGCAGCGGCCATCACCGCGACGGGGGAGGAGATCCCGAACTGCAGATGGCGGTGGCGCAGCCAGGCGCTGTCGAATCCAAGCCGCTCACCAAACTCGATGATCTGCAAAGTGGATTGGTGCCCCGAGGCGGGATCCGCCGGATCGAACAGGCCAATAGTGAGGAATCCAAGCTTGCTTAAGGGACGTGAAGGGTCAGGCATGGGCTTCCTTCCGGATCGGGTACGGCTGATCCTCAGAATATGCGCCCCGGACGTGACGGTTCTTCGGACAATGGCGGGAAGTTTCCCTGTGTGTCATTGGTGAAGACACTACCTACGCTGGTGCAGCAGTGCCCGTCCCAAGCGTGCCGCGGCTTGTGCCCGTTTCGATTTATCCACATCCCCGGGCCCAGGGTCTTTGTGGAGGTGTTGATGTGGAGGACATGATCGGAGTTGTTAATTCCTCCACGCACTCCTGCTCGCCGGCAAACCGCAGCCCGCGGTAGGGGTTGTCGGCCAGGACCACGAAACCGTAGTGCTCGGCCAGCCGTACGAGCTCCCTGCGTGCTTCGCCCGGGAGTGTGCCTTGGGACGGATTGTGGAAGTCCGGCACGGTATACAGGGCGGATGGCCGGGCACCGGCGCGGAGCTGGTCGGAGAGATGGTCGATGTCGAGCCCGTGCGCGCCCACAAACACAGGCAAGGTGCGTGCGTCCGATAACTGCAGCCCCCGCAGGAAGAGCGGAAAGATCGGGTGCCTTGTCTCGTAGCTAATCATGACTATCGAATCCAAGGGTGAAGTTGCGATATGGAGTTGCAAGAATGGCTGGGTCCCGGAATCCGCCGCTATGCATGCGGAGCACATCCACTCGGTGAGCGGTCGAGGTCTCCAGCGCAAGGACCGGTCAGGCCGCTGACGGACATCAGTCCCACCCTAACTTGCGTAGCGCCCGGTGAGCTTCTATGTCACCGGGCGCCGTGTCGGGTGGTTTTACGCTGTCTGGGACTGGACGCCTTCGTGTACGAGGGTGGAGATTTCGCGTTTGAGTGTATTGAATTCAACGGAGGTCACGTCACGTTCCTCGCCGAGGTTGATGTCGATGATGGAGCGGATGTGTCCGGGCATACCGTGGGAGGCGCCACCGGCCATGACGATGACGCGGTCGGCCAGGAAGACGGCTTCTTCGATGCTGTGGGTTATGAAGACGACGGTGGTTCCGACCTGGCGGTGGATGCGGGAGAGTTCGGTTTGTAGTTGCGAGCGAGTCAGTGCGTCCAGTGCGCCGAAGGGCTCGTCCATGAGCAGGACCGAGGGTTGGTTGGCGAGGACCCGGGCGATGGCGACACGCTGTTGCATGCCTCCGGATAGTTGGTGGGGGAACTTGTCAGCGAACCGGCTCAGCCCGACGACGTCGATGAACTTGGCTGCCCGTTGTTTGACCACCTGCGCTGGATGGCGCTGTTGTTTTGGTCCGTAGGCGACGTTCTCGCTGACGGTCAGCCACGGAAACAGGCCGTAGTCCTGGAAGACCACTCCGCGGTCGGGCCCTGGGCCGTTTACGGGTTTGTTTTCGAGCAGAATCTGCCCTTCGGTGGGTTGCTCGAAGCCGGCAAGCATGCGCAGCAGGGTGCTTTTGCCGCATCCGCTGGCCCCGACGATGGCTACGAATTCTCCGGAAGTGATTTGCAGGTCGACATTGCGCATGGCGAAGATTCCTTCGCCGTATCGTTTGCCGAGTTCGGTGATCGATATGGTACCGGCCGGCGACGGTTCGGGGTGTGGTCTCATGTGTTTTCCTTTATGGTTCTGTGGGCCTGCAATGGTGGTCAGAGGATGGGCCGGCGGCCGGCGGTGAGTTTGACCAGACCGACGAGCAGCCTGTCGGTGAGGAATCCGATGAGTCCGATGATTACCATGCCGGCGACAACCAGGTCGGTTTTGGACACTTCCTGGGCCTCGTTGATCATGGCGCCCAGACCGATGCGGATGCCGGTGGTTTCACCCACGACCAAGATCACCCAGGACAAGCCCAAGGCAATGCGCAGGCCGCCGATGATGCCCGGTGCTGCAGCCGGTATAACAATCTTGTAGAGCGCCTGGCTGCGGGGTGTGCCGAGCATGGCCGAGGCTTCAAGGAGCCGGTTGGGGACCTGGTAGACGGCGGTAATGGTGTTGAGCAGGACAGGGAAGAACGCAGCCAGAAAGACAAGGAATATCGTGGCCCGGTCGCCGATGCCGATGATGATCAGGGCCAGCGGAACCCAGGCCGTGACCGGGATGGGCCGGATGAGGTTGATGACCGGGTCGAGCAGGGAAGAGAGCAGTCGGGATCGTCCCATCAGCACGCCGAGTGGGATGGCGATCGCGGTGGCGAGGGTGAAGCCGGAGATCACGCGGACGCCGCTGGCCCACGTATGTTTGGCCAGTTGGCCGGAGAAGGGGTCATTGATCAATCCGCCGAAGGCGATGTCGGCCAGTCTGCGGGCAACAGCCAGAGGAGCCGGGACCTGGGACATGCGGATGTCGAAGGGCAGGGTCCAGCCGTTGCGCACACCCAGGTCCCAGAGCAGGACCAGCAGCAGCGGTACCGGCAGGCCCAGGAGCAGCTGGCGTGCCCATGCCGGGGCCCGTCGGCTGCTCTTCGACGCCGGTCCTGGCGCCGGTGCCGCTACCGGAAGCAAGGTGGAATCGGTTGCCGGTTGCGCGGTGTGGGGAAGTGTTTGGGTGTCGGTTCCTGCGGTGATCATGAGACCTGCTCCTCCGTAGCTTCGATGAAGGTGGTGTCGAAGATCTTGGTGTCGTCGGGCAGTTTTTCCAGCGTTCCAAGTTCGAGCATGCGGTCGGCCAGTTCGCTGACCTGCGTTTGGTAGTCCTGGCCGAGGGCGCTGCGCAACCAGATGTTGTTCAGGGCTTGGGACAGGACGTCATCGTCGAAGCTGAAGTTGGCCTGGATACCTTCGGCCCAGGCTTTCTTGTCGGCCAGCAGATGGTTGGTGGCCCGGATATGCGTATCGACGACGTCCTGGACGAGTTTTGGATTGGAGGAGATGAGCCCGGAGGTGGTGGCCAAGCCGATGTTGACTTTGCCAATGGGTGTTTCGTAGGGGGAGACGATGCTGTGGGCGCCGTTCAGAATGGCGATTGAAGGGCCGACCTCCGCGCTGGAGAACGCGTCGATATCTCCGCGTTCAAGGGCGTCGGGCATGTCCGCGAAGCCAATGTTGACCAATTCGATGTCGCTGTCGGCGTTCATACCCGCCTCGGCCAGGGTCTGGCGCAGCAGGATCTCCTGGGAGGAACCGGGTACGTAGCCAACCTTCTTGCCGCGCAAGCCCTCCGCCCCGGAAATGTCCGCATCTCCGACGATTCCGGTACCCCCGTCTGCGGCCGAAGCGATCAATTTGACGTCTTCGCCCTGTGAGATACCGGCCAGTACGGCGGGAACACCCAGGACACCGAATTCCACGTCGCCGTTGACCACAGCGTTCTTGATCGCTGTGGAGTCGGTCATGGGTACAACCTCGATGGTGACCCCTTCCGGGGCGAAGTCCTGATACACGTAGGGGGCGAACAGGTGTGGCTGGCGCAGGGTGGCGATCTGGATGACCTCGCCGCCGTCGTCAGCCTGTGCTGAGGGTTCGCCGGTGCAGCCGGTCAGGGCGAGAGCCGCAGCGATAGAGGTAACGGCCAGGGCAAGGGGGAGATGGGAAGTGCGCATGATGCCTTTCGACGTGAAACGGTGTCAGTTGTTGATGAGGGCCGGCGAGGTGAAGGAACGCCACCCGCCGAATTCTGTGATGTCTGTAGCTTCCGTTGCGACCGCGCTGTCGGTCAGGAAGCCGCATACATATGTGCCGTCCGCCGTGCGAATCTGGCCCAAGGATTGGGGCTGCGAGACCGAAGCCAGGAGCAGCCCCAGCGCGTGGGGAGTCAGGCGCCACAGTTCGCCGTCGAGGGCGGCACCGTCCTGCGACGGGACCAGCGCGACTTTCGTGACGGCCGTGGTGGATGGCAGGGCCAACAGCCGGTAGTCCGGGGCGGTGGTGATATCCCGGATGAAGCGGGCCCCCAGGGCCTCCAGCTGCGGGTTGAGTGGTTCGCCGCGCATGTGGGCGCCGAAGACCGCGAGCTCCAGCTCCGGGACGAGGGAGACAGCGGCGACGTCGGTGCCGGTGAAGCGTGCGGCAAGATCCAACAGGGCCTGGTCAGTGAAGGCCGGTCCGATCAGCGACAGCCCAAAATCGGGATCGTCCAGTGAGGGGAAGGCGACGGCGGCCATGTCGAGCACGTTCAAAAACGTGGTGTAGACGCCCAGCCGGCCATTCACGCCGACAGGGTCGGCCTGGACCTCATCCATTCGGGGGTGGAAGGGTGCGGTGGGCAGCAGCAGGGCATCGTTGCCGGACAGCTGGTTCCTCGCACGCCGCCGGTACCCGGTCGCCTTCTGCTGGTCCCGGGCCAGGTCTGAAGCGCTGTGTTCGCCCGCACGGGAGATGATTCCCGACACTGTCGGATCCAGATCAGCCGCACCCTGGTCAATGAAAGCACCGACAGCGGCATGTCGTTCGGCAACCAGGGCGCCGGAGTACAGTAGCTGGCCGGCCGCAAGAAGTTCGCTGATATCAACGACAACTGTCTGCCAGCCCAAACCTCGGGCACGGGAAACGGCTCTGTCGTAAGCCTTGCGCCAATCCTCGGTCAGGTCCGTCAGCGTTGCAGGGTCTGCCACCGCGACGGTCGGCGCCGCCTTTGCCGCGAGCAGGTAATCGGCCGGGAGCGCAAGGTTGGTTCGGCGGCCTGCGTCGGCCATGACTGCGGTAACAGCGCCGGTGGTCTGCAGGTCCTGCGCGAAGACGTTGATGCAGTCGTAGGACGGGCAGGCCGGCACCACCCCGGAAGTTGGGACGTACCCGATGGTGGGCTTGATGCTGTATATCCGGTTGAAGGCTGCAGGGATGCGTCCGGAGCCTGCAGTGTCCGTACCCAGAGCCGCGTCCACCATTCCAAGGGCAACTGCCACAGCTGAACCCGAACTGGAGCCGCCGGAGACCTTCTCTGGTTCGTGCGCGTTCCGGACCGGGCCGTGGGGGCTGCGGGTTCCAACCAGGCCGGTGGCGAACTGGTCAAGGTTCGTCTTGCCGAGAACGAGAGCACCTGCCGCGGTCAGGCGCTGCACAGCCTCCGCGCTGGTTTTTGGCTGGTACGCGAAACTGGGGCAGGCTGCCGTGGTGGGCAGGCCTTCAACGTCGATGTTGTCCTTGACCGCGACCAGGATTCCGTAAAGGACGGGCTTATCACGGTCGGCAAAGCGCATCTGCAGCGCCTCGGCCTCGGCCAGCACCTCGGATTCGGGCCGCAGGTGAATCCATACCTCGGGCCGGTCCGCGGAGCGGATGTTGCGGTAGGCCTGACGGACGCGGTCCACGGGCGCGGCGGAGCGCACGGGCAGGGACTGATTCACGGGGTGTCCTCTCGAGAGCTGTTGATTTGGGCAAAATTGGCGAAAGCCTTTGCGGCCCGATCCATGACGACTTCCTGCGAGGCGCCAATATGGGCATGCAGTGCCTCATAGGCTCGTGATAGGTGGTCTTGGAGCAGCAGCTCCAAAATGGCCTTGTGCTCGGTAATGGTGGCAGCAATGCGGTCTGCCGTCAGGTAGTCATACATGCGGACCGATCGGATCTTGTCACTGACAGTCACCAGGGCCGCTGTCAGGGCCGGGTTTCCGGAGGACGCCAGCAACGTGACGTGGAATTCTTCGTCCTCGCTGACGAACCGGGGTGAGGGGGCGGGCGGATCCTCTAGGTAGCAGGACCAGCGCTTCAGGGCTGCCTCCAGTGTGGGCCGGTCGTGGCGGATGGAGGGGTCTTCGACCGCCCGGCTGATACCACGCAGTTCCAGCGTCACCCGCAGCTCGTAGAGTCCCGCTAGCTCCTCGAAGGACGGCAAGGTCAGATAGATCCCGCCGTTCCGCCGCTCCAGAAGGCCTTCGGAAACCAGCCGGGTAAGTGCCTCCCGGACTGGGGTCCGGGAGACGCGGAAGCGGGCCGCCAGCGGTTCCTCAGCCAGCCGGTCCCAACCGGAAATCCGACCCGACCGAAGCTCGGTCCGCAAGCGCTCGTAAACTTCCGCTCCGGAGCGGCGCCCCTTAACTGCCTGCTCCTGATTCGAACTCGTATCCAGTTGTGTATACAAGGCTGCATCCATGGCCCCCACGCTAGGGGCATGATGTTTCGCGGAACTGCGCCGAGTGTTAAAGAAATAGGTCTGGCACATTTCGGAATTGTGTCTTCCGCTTACGGACGTCCCGGTGACCTAGTTCGGACTGAACAGGGCCTTCGCGCCAATGGTCGGACGCTGAAGCTGCGCGGTGCCTGCATCCACCACGACGACGGCATTCTCGGGGCCGCTACCTTTGGCCGGGCAGAAGGGTGCCGCGTCCAGCTACTCAAGGAAGCCGGCTCCGATGCAATCCGAGGCGCGCACAACCCCATTAGCCAGGCATGCTGGATGCCGGTGACCGTCACGGCATGCTCGTCATGGATGAAACCTTCGACATGTGGACAGAAGGCAAAACTGCTCACGACTACTCCTTCTGATTTCCCGAATGGGTGAGAGCGCGACCTCCAGGCGTTCGTGGCCCTGGCCGAGGGCTCTAACCGCCTGGCCCCGGGCTAGCATTACGTTCATGAGTGTCAATGCCAGTTCTGCCGCTCACACCGGTGGAGGCCCGTCGGGCGACACCAAGGGGACGGGCCAACTCATGGCTCTGCTTGATCGTGGCGTTTCGGCGGCTGAACTGGAGACAACGCTATCCGCCTGGCTGGACGCAGGAGTTGTTGATCAGCCCACTGCGGCGGCTGCACGCCGGTTGAACGCACGGTTGTGGGAGGCGAGCCGACGGGAGGGCCTGCTGCGCGTCCTTTACGATACGGCCACCGACTTGACCGGCATACGCGACGTCGAGGCCGTACTCAAGGCCATCGTTCGGCGCACCCGGTCATTGATCGGCAGCGACATCGCCTACTTGAGCCTGAACGACTACGACAGCGGTGAGTCCTATGTCCGCGTCACCGACGGCGCAACGACGGCTCTCTTCCGCAACATCCGGATGCCCCTTGGAGAAGGCGTGCTCGGCGCCGTGGCCACCGGTGAGGCACCGGCCCAGAGCGCCGACTATCTGTTGGACGAGTCAAAATCCCACTTGGAGTCCAGCGACACTGCCGTGGCAGCTGAGGGCGTCCGGGCAATCATGGGTGTTCCCCTCCGCGCAGCGGGGAAAGTAATTGGCGCTCTACTGGTCGCCGACAGGCATGCGCACGAGTTCAGCAGTGACGACGTGGCCCTCATGGAATCTATTGGCACTCATGCAGCCGTCGCGCTGGAGAACGCCCGCTATTTCAGCGAAATGGCGGGTGCCCTTAGCCGGCTGGACCAGGCCCAGCGGCAGAATCTAGCCCACGTACAGGCCCTGGAGGAGCTTTCAAGCCTGGACCGGCGACTTATGGAAACCTTGGCCTCAACCGGCAGCCTTCCCCACCTGCTCAACTTGCTGGCCGAGTCCCTGGACGCCCCTGTTGTCCTGGTTTCTCCCATGGGCGAGCCGCTGGCGGGGATTGTGCCGGACGGCGACTTCGGAACCCTGCCGGCCCTGACGGCGGCCGAGGAGTCCGCAGCAAAGAGCTCGGCCGTCCAGTTTGAGGTCAAGAACAAGAAGTACACGGTTATGTCCGCCGTGGCGGGCGACCAGCATCTCGCCTCCCTCATCGTCGCCGAGCAACTGAGCCCCGCCCGGCTCGCGGTCCTGGAACGCAGCGCCCTGGTGCTCAGCGTGTCGCTGCTGTTTGAACGCACATTCCAGGACGCCCAATATCGGCTCCAGCTCGAACTCATCGATGACCTGCTCAGCCCACGTTCTGAACACGTGGCGGCGCTCACCCGCAGGGCAGGACAATTCGGATTGGCAAACCACCTTCAGCTCGTGGTGCGCGTCGTGGGGGTCAGCGAAGACCAGCGCCAACGTGCGCTCTCCGTGCTAAGGCATCAACGCGAGGGGACCCCCGGAATCATCGCCCTGCACGAATCACACCTGTGCATCATAGAACCCCTCGAACGACGTGACAGCCGTGCGGATGAAGGCCGGGCAACGGACACCGGCCAGTCCATCGTTGACGAGCTGAAACGGCGACGCATCACGGCCAGCGTCGGAACATCAGAACCAGTATCCGGCTTTGCCGGACTGTCCGCTGCCCATACCGAAGCCCACACCGTCCTCCGCGCACTGCATGCCCTGTCGCGCGACGGGGAGGCGGCGGACCGGGCCGCCCTGGGTACGGCAGGGATGCTGCTTGGAGCGATGGACAGCCCCTTTACCGGAAAGCTGTTGACCGCACAGCTGGGTCCACTCATGAGCTACGACGAACGTCGGGGAACACAGCTGGTCCTCACAGCCTGGACGTTCCAGGAATACGGTGGCGCCATGCAGGAAGCAGCCGACTCCCTCCATATCCACCCCAATACCTTGAGGCAACGGCTGGACCGGATAGACGCCCTGATCGGTTCCACATGGCGTAGGGGAAGCCGGTCCCTTGACGTCTTCGTGGCGCTGCGCCTGTGGCGGATCAAGACAGCCGGCATAAGTCCGTACGGTTCCTAACCCCAAAGCCTGCCCGCAGCACATGGCGCTGGAACACACACGCAAGGGATTTGTGTGGCTTCAAGCTACATGGTGGCGATCACGTGGCTCTGGAATGCTGAGATCTGCGGCACCTTTCGGGCAGCCGCCCATCCCATCTCTAGGAGTTATTCACAATGTCGTGTGCGCATGCAGCGGGTATCCGTCCCGCAACTTTCGGCGTCCTCCGCCTGCCGCGGAGCATCGTCGTCGGCGCCCAGCAGCGCTTCGCCGTCGCCAATATCGCAGCCGAATTCGGGACCAACGTCCTCGTCTGCACCGATCCGCGGCTGGCCGTCTCAGAGGAACTTCAGGCCCTGGTCCGCAGCCTTGAGGACAGGAACCTGACCATACGGGTTTACGGGGACACCCAGGCCGAGCTTCCGACGCCGGGCATCCTGGCCTGCGTCGAGGAGCTCAAGGGCCAGGAGATCGACGTCATTATCGGTTTCGGCGGCGGCAGCTGCATGGACATGGCGAAGGTCGTCTCCGTGCTGCTCACGCACGGCGGCAAGCCCAGCGACTACTACGGCGAATTCGCCGTTCCCGGCCCCACCAAGCCGGTCATCGCATTGCCCACCACCGCCGGTACGGGTTCCGAAGCGACCGCTATCGCCGTCGTCTCCGATCCTGACCTCGGCATGAAGATGGGCATCTCCAGCCCGCACATCATCCCGTTCGCTTCGGTGTGCGATCCCGAGCTGACCTACTCGTGCCCGCCGTCCCTGACGGCCGCAACCGGCGCGGACACCTTCGTGCACCTGGTCGAGTCCTTCACCGCCATCACCCGGGAACCCACCCCCACCCTGGCCACCGAACGGGTCTTCGTCGGCAAGAACATCCTGACCGACTCGATTGCCCTGAACGGCATCGGACTCGTGGGCCGCAGCCTGGTCACCGCCTACAAGGACCCGGAAAACACCGAGGCCCGTGCCGGGATGATGCTCGCGGCACTCTACGGCGGCGTGGTCCTGAGCAACGCCGGCACCGCCGCGGCACACGCCATCCAGTACCCGGTAGGCGCCCTCACCCACACCCCCCACGGTGTGGGCGTCGGCCTCCTGCTGCCCTACGTCGTCCGCCACAACTTCGAAGCGATCCAGCCGCAGCTGGCGCAGATCGCCGAAGCCCTGGGACGCGATATCCGCGGCCTGGACCAGCGCGCCGCCGCCGTCGCAGGCGTTGATGCAATCGACGAGGTCATCGCCGCCATCGAGCTGCCCCCGACGCTGAAGGACCTCGGCGTGCAGGAAAGCGACCTCGCCCAGATCGCCAAGCTCTCGCTGAACTCCAAGCGCCTCATCGACAACAACCCCGTGCCGCTCGACCTCGACGCCGTCACCTCCATCGTCCAGGCCGCCTACACCGGCGACCGCACCATCCGCTGATCAGCACTAAGGACTCCTGATGACACTTCTTTCAACTTCTGAACCGCTCGACGTCGACGGGCTGACGGTGCCCCGCCAGCTGCTGATCGCCGGGAACTGGCAGGACGCCAGTGACGGAGACACCGTTGAGGTGATCAACCCCTCCGACGCTTCCGCCATCACCGCCATCGCCGACGCCGACGTCGAGGACGGCCTCGCCGCCGTCGACGCCGCGGCAGCAGCGTTCCCGGAATGGGCCGCGACGCCGCCGCGCCGCCGCGCCGAAATCCTCCGCCGCTGCTTCGAACTGATGACCGAACGCAGCGAGCAGATCGCCCACCTCATCTCCCTCGAAAACGGCAAGGCCCTCAGCGACGCCCGGGGAGAAGTGGCGTACGCCGCCGAGTTCTTCCGCTGGTACGCCGAGGAAGCGGTCCGGATCATCGGCGATGTGTCCGTCTCGCCGTCGGGCTCCAACCGGATCCTGGTCCAGCACATGCCGGTCGGCGTCTGCGTGCTGATCACCCCCTGGAACTTCCCGGCGGCCATGGCCACCCGGAAGCTGGCGCCGGCGCTGGCCGCCGGCTGCACCGCCGTGCTGAAGCCCGCCACGCTCACGCCGCTGACCACCCTGGCGATCGCCCAGTTGATGATCGACGCGGGAACCCCGGCCGGCGTGGTCAACGTCATCACCACGAGCAAAACAAGCGACGTGATGACGCCGATCCTTGCGGACCCGCGGGTTCGCAAGCTCTCCTTCACCGGTTCTACGAGCGTCGGACGCCACCTGCTCCGCCAGGCCGCCGACAACGTGCTCAAGTGCTCCATGGAACTCGGCGGCAACGCTCCGTTCCTGGTTTTCGACGACGCTGACCTCGATCTGGCCCTGGACGGGGCCATGATCGCCAAAATGCGCAACGGTGGCCAGGCCTGCACCGCCGCCAACCGCATCTACGTCCAGCACGGTATCCACGACGAGTTCGCCCACCGGCTGGCCGAACGCATGGGCGCAATGCGGGTAGGTCCGGGCACCGACCCTGACACCGAGGTCGGTCCGCTCGTGGACGAAGCCAGTGTCCGCAAAGTCGACACGCTGGTCCGGGACGCGGTCAGCCAGGGAGCCAGGCTCCTCGCCGGCGGCAAGGCCATCGACGGCACCGGATATTACTACCCGCCCACTGTCGTAACCCACGTCCCGCTGCAGGCCCGTATGGTCAGTGAGGAAATCTTCGGGCCGGTGGCCTCGGTCATCCCCTTCGACACCGAAGACGAAGTCATCGCCGCCGCCAACGACTCCGAGTACGGCCTCGCAGCCTACGTGTTCACGGAGGACCTTCGCCGCGGGCTCAGGGTCTCCGAACGCATCGACAGCGGCATGGTGGCCCTCAACCGGGGACTTGTTTCCGACCCCGCAGCACCCTTCGGCGGCGTCAAGCAGAGCGGCCTCGGCCGCGAAGGTGCCCATCAGGGCCTGCTGGACTTCACCGAAACCAAATACATCGCAGTCGACTGGTAGCCCGCAGCTCCCCCCAATTCCATCCGAAAGAAAAGACCAATGACGATCTCCAACACCAAAACCAAGGCGAAGGCGGCCTGGCGCGTACCGCTTGCCAGCTTCGCCGGTACCACCATCGAGTGGTACGACTACTACATCTTCGGCCTTCTCGCCGCTACCGGCGTCTTCAGCCGCCTCTACTTCCCCGAACAGGACCCGGCGACCGGGCTCCTTCTGGCCTTCGTCACCTACGCCGTCGGCTTCGTCGCACGCCCCTTCGGAGGCATGTTCGCCGGCCACTTCGGCGACAAAATCGGCCGCAAGCCCATGCTGGTGCTGTCGCTGCTCATCATGGGCTTCGCGACCCTGGCCATGGGGCTGCTTCCCACCTATGCCCAGATAGGTGTCTGGGCCCCCATCCTGCTGACGGTGCTGCGCCTGCTGCAGGGCTTTGGCGCCGGAGCCGAATGGGCCGGCGCGGCGGTGATCTCCATTGAACACGCCCCTCCCGGCCGCAGCGGGTTCTTCGGAAGCTTCACGCAGATGGGCGTTCCGGCCGGCATGTTGCTCGCTAACTCCAGCGTCCTGATCGTTAAGTCCTCCGTGCCCGCCGAAGTCTTCGATGCGTGGGCGTGGCGAGTGCCGTTCCTGCTCAGCGTGGTCCTGATCGTCATCGGTCTGGTGGTTCGCGCCAAACTCGAGGACTCCGACGACTTCAAAGAACTGGTTGCGACAAAGCAGACCTCGAAGAAGCCGCTGGGCGAAGCCATGAAGAAGGAAACCAAGGGCATCTGGCTCGTCGTCGGCATGCGACTGGCAGAAAACTCCGCGTTCTACCTGTACACGACCTTCTCAGTGGTCTACATCATGAGGACCTTCGGAGCAGAGCGGGCCAACCAGGGTACCTTGTCAGTCCTGATCGCCTCAGCGATCGGCGTCTTCGCCGTACCACTGTGGGCCATTCTTTCGGACAAGATCGGGCGCAAGCCGCTGTACCTGTTCGGCTCCATCGGCGGACTCCTGTTCTTCCCGCTCTACTTCGTCATGACGGACACCGGCAGCGCGCTGCTGGCAACGCTCGCCATCATCATCGGGCTCGCCGTCTTCCACAACTCCATGTACGGCCCCCAAGCCGCTTTCTTCTCAGAACTGTTCTCCACCAAACTGCGCTACAGCGGCGCGTCCATGGGCTACCAGTTCGGCTCGGTTCTCGCCGGCGGCATCGCGCCTTTGGTCGCCGTGGCGCTCCTGAACGCAGGAAACGGCGAGCCCGGCTGGGTGATCCTCTACTTCAGCGTGATCGGCGTCATCACGGTTGTGGCGACATTCCTCGCACCGGAAACGCTCGGCAAGTTGGACCGGCGCATCACTGCCGCCCAAGAGCTGGACGAGAAGAACGCAGCTGTTTCGCAGGAGCGCGTAAGCGCGAACTGATACAGCCTGAAGTAAAAAGGACCTTTCCGGGTCAGGGATAGACCCGGCAGGCTCAGACGGCGGCCCCGCACCAAAAGGTGCGGGGCCGCCGTCGTGATGCGAACCGGGGCTTGGTCATCGGCTGGGTCCAGTGATTTTGACAGCCGAAGCCAGCGAATAAGCCTAGATAATCGCCGCCCGCAGTTCCTTGGCGGCCACCGCGGGATCGTCCGCGCTGTAGATGGAACCGCCAACCACTGCCACGTCCGCGCCGGCCCGCTGCACGGCCTCGATGGTGGAAAGGTTCACGCCGCCCGCCACGGAGAACGGCACGCGGGCCTCTTCGCCGGCGGTCAGCAGCACGTTCAGGTTGTAGCCCGGCTTGGCCTGCTCATCCAGGCCTGCATGGAACTCGATGAACTTCGCACCCAGGGCGCTGGCTTCCTTGGCCCGGGCCACCTTGTCCGGGACACCGATCAGGTCCACCACGATGCCCTTGTTATGGGCCTTGGCAGCCTTGACCGCACCGGCGATGGTGGAGTCGTCGGCGCTGCCGAGAACCGACACCAGGTCCGCGCCCGCGGCGAAGGCGATCTCGGCTTCCAGCTCGCCGGCGTCCATCGTCTTCATGTCCGCGAATACGATCTTGTCCGGGTGGGCATTCTTGATAGCGGTGACAGCGGAAAGCCCGGCGTTCTTCACCAGTGGCGTGCCCAGCTCGATGATGTCCACGTACTCGGCGACTTTGCCGGCCAGGTCGAGTGCAGCTTCGACGGTGAGGACATCCATGGCTACTTGCAGTTTCATGTTTTTCTCTTTCGGTTTGGGACAAACGGGTAGGCGGGGGAGGGGTTTTTATTCGAGGTTTGCGTGGCGCAGCCAAAGGTCCTCGGGCGCGGTTGAGTCCTCGTCCCAGAGGCTTTGGAACACCGCCTCGGTGGTGGCGAGCAGAACCTGCTCGAAGAGGCTCCCCGAGTACTGGCGTGTCACCGCCGAACCATGGTCCGTCTTCTGGGCAGCCGGGATAAGCACGACGGCGGCAGCAACGGCCGCAAGCGGGGAACCTTTGCTGGTGGTGTAGGCAGCCACGCGGGCACCTTGGGCGGCGGCGGTTTCCGCCGCTTTGACGACGCCCGCTGTGGTCCCGGAACCGGAGGCCGCGAGCAGCAGGTCACCTGCGCGGATGGCCGGCGCCGTGGTCTCGCCAACCACGTGCACCGTCAATCCAAGGTGCATCAGCCGCATCGCCGCCATCTTCAGGACAAGGCCGCTGCGTCCGGCGCCGGTCACGAAGACCCTGTCCGCCAGCCGCAGCTCGGTCACCAGGGCCGCGACCTCTGCGGGGTCAACGCCCTGGAAAACGTCGCTGATCTCGTTCAGGACAAGGGCCCGGTTGCGGTCAAATGCCCGCGATGTTCCGGTCAGGGCAGCCGGATCAGTTTCCGCGATGGCGCTCATGGCGAGTACCTCCTTCTCGACGTTGTGACTCATTCATCGTCGCCCGTGCAAGGGGCAGGTAAAACGCCATCATTGGGCGGTCCTAACTACCCAAAGGAGTAGGTTCTCTCCCGCCTGGTCCGTACACTGGGCAGGTGGAACGCCCCGATACAGCCCTGCTCCAGGCAGTTGCCGCACTTGTCACGGCTCCTTTGATGGAGATGGCGCACCGGTTGCGCAACGCCCTCAACCCGTACGTCAGGTCCAGCGCCCTCGTGATCTTCACCGAGGACTGCACCGGCAGGCCGCAGAAGAAGGCCGGTGACGAGGCCATCATCAGCCGCGTGTCCGTCGCAGAGTTGGATGCCATCCGGGCGTCACTCGCCGAAGCCCGAAACGACGCCGGCGACAGCCATACTTGGAGCGGGCAGGCCACATTTGGCGGTGCCGTGCGCCCGGTCCTGGCCTTCTCATCGCCAAGCAATGCGCTGCTGGTCCTCTCGGACCCGCACCCCAACCCCCATCCGCAGTCCAGCACCCAACCGCAACCGGGCCCTGACGGCGAGGCGGACGCCCAGTGGATCCTCCACTACCTCTGGACGATGGCAGCCGAGCGGATCCGCGAAAAGGTGGCCGATGCGCCGCCGTCGTACCTCATCGAATCCCGCGCCGCCTCGGCGGAACGCCTCCGGGTGACTGCGGAACTGGTGGACCAGCACTCCACCACCCTCGAAACCCTGCTCTCAGCGCTAAGGTCGCCGGCGCTCGCCGACGCCGCTGCCCGGAAGGCAGCAACAGAGGTTGCGGCCAAGGCGCTGGTGGGCCTCCGCACCCTCAGCGACCGCACCACCGACCTCGTCGAGGAACCCGTGGCTTCCGCTTTCCAGCGCCTCCGCGAGGACCTGCGGCCCCTGATGAACTTCAGCGGGATCGACGTCCAATTCATCGAGCCGCCGGTGAACGGCCGGGCGCTCCCCGGCGAGGTGGCACACGCCGCCAGGGCAATCGTCCGCGGCTTGGTCCTGGCCATGGTGGACCAGGGCGGAGTGGGCCGGATCCGCACGCAATGGGATTGCGACGGCGTCAACCTCATCATCAATGTGCGCGACGACGGTCCCGGCGAACTGTCCGCGTCGGCGCCGGCCATGGCGCGCCTCGTCCAGCGCGTTGAGGTGCTCGACGGGACCATGGGAGTGGACGTGATGCCAGGCTGGGGCGCCGATGTCGCCGTCACCATTCCGCTCGATCCTCCCGCCCGCCAACTCACAGACGTAGCGGGATGGAAGCTCGGGGAGCGGGAACTCGAGGTGCTTCAGCTGCTGGCCGCAGGCCAGCGGAACCGCACCATCGCAGGGCAGCTCCACATCAGCGAAAACACCGTGAAGTTCCATCTCCGGAACATCTTCCGGAAGATCGGGGCGTCCTCACGCACGGAAGCGATCGCGCTCGCACACAGCAGCGGGCTGCGTTAAGCCACTTAGCGCAATATCACCTCCGTCACAGTCCGCGGTCTAGGATCGAAACAGTGGAACTGACCGGGAGGACGCCGCAAGCGGCCTCATCGCGGGAGAGCGAGCCGCACAAACTACTCGAGAGTATGGACCATGGCTTCGAACACTGACCGCGAACCCGACGCCGATGCGGAGGCGGGCCAGCACGGCGGCGTCCAGTCCGTGGACCGGGCACTGGCGGTGCTGGAGATCCTGGCGCGGGACGGCCATGCCGGCGTGAGCGACATCGCCGAGGAGATGGGCATCCACAAGTCCACCGTTTCCCGGCTGCTGGGGTCACTGGTGAGCCGGGAAATGGTCCACCAGAACAGCGAGCGCGGAAAGTACCAGCTGGGGTTCGGCATCCTGCGGCTGGCCAGCTCCATCCCCGGCCGGCTCAGCCTGGTCCGGGAGGCCCGGCCCGTGCTTGAGGCCCTGGCGGAGGAATTCAAGGAGACGGTGAATCTCGCCGTCCTGCGATCCAACTTCGCCGTCAATGTTGACCAGGCAATGGGGCCCTCCACCCTGGCCACCTATGACTGGGTGGGCAACCTGACGCCGCTCCATGCCACCTCAAGCGGGAAAGTCTTGTTAGCGGCGCTGCCCGCCGAGGAACGGGACCGCATTCTGAAGGAGGCCGGGCTGCCGCAGCGGACTCCGCGGACCATCACCAGCCGCACGGAACTTGAAAACCAGTTGCTCGCCGTCGCCCGCGACGGCTATGGGGTGGTGCGCGAGGAATTCGAGATGGGCCTGACGGCGGCCGCCGTTCCGGTCTACAACCACATGGGTGCCGTGATCGGGGCCATCAGCATCTCCGGCCCGGCCTTCCGCTTTGATCCGGAGGAAATCCCGGGACTGATCAAAGCGCTGAAGCAGGGCGGGCTGCAGGTCAGCGCCAAGATGGGCTACACCGCCCGTTGAGTCAGCGTCCACGCAAGGATAAGGAAGCTGCTGAACGCCAGGACGCCCGCGCCGGCAGCGCTCAGAGATCCTCTTCGGGACGGGCGGTGAGGATCCGATTGGCATTAACCTGCAGGATGCGGAGCGACTCCTGAATCAGGGGTGAGGCGATGCTGCCCCTGCGCACCGCGGCGACGATGCGGCGCGTGGGTTTTGCCTTACCGGTGATACGTAGCCGAACCACGTTCTCGGCACCCTGCAGAGGCGCCAGCCGGGGCAGCAGGCCGACGCCCAGCCCCGCACCCACGAACGCGATCTGCGTTTCCCATTCAACGGCCTCATGGGCAATGCGCGGTGTCACCCCGACTGCCGTGAATGCCGCGGTAAAGAGGGAATGGTAGGTGGAACCAGCGGTCTCCGTGATCCACGGTTCCGATGCCAGTTCTTCAAGCGTCGCTGTTTCCCGTGATGCGAGCGGATGGTCACCGGGAATGATCACGTCCAGTGGATCGTCGAGCAGAACTGTCTGCTCGAAGCGCGGATCGTCCTCACCATAAGTGTCGGACTGCATGGCGACAATAACTGCAAGGTCGATTCGTTCCGCAACCAACAAGTCGAAGCACCGGGCCGGATCAGCCTCAAGAACCTGTACCTCCAGCAGGGGGCGTGTTGTCCGCAGGGTGGCGGCCAGCGGCGCGAGCAACTGGGCGGCTGCAGTGGAAAATCCGCCGAGGCCAAAATGGGGCTGCACCTGGTCGCCGGCCTCCATGGCTGCCGCGCGCAGGCTCTCCCATTGGGCAATGAGGGGATCCGAGCCCGCCACGATAAAGCGACCCGTGGCGGTAAGCCGCACGCCCCGGCCGTCTTTCGTCAGCAGCTGCATTCCAAGCACGCGCTGGAGCTCCCGCAATTGCGCGGAGACGGCAGAGGGAGAATAACCCGTGAGCTCCGCGGTCGCGCCGATGGTGCCGCACCGGGCGAACACGCGAAGAGTGATGAGTCTCGCATCGATCATGCACCTATTCTGCATGGTTATCTTCAGAATGTTGCGCTTTTATTGCAGCTGCTGTGACTCTAATCTCATGCTTACAAGTTCTTCCACTCGGCCGCTACCACCTACGCACCCGTGGTTGACACGCAACACCCACTTACCCTTGCCTCCCGGGAGGAAACCCATGACTGCTTCAGTGAACGTGCCCCTCAACTCACGCGGAAAACTCGCTGCCTCATTGCCTGCCGAGCAGCTGGCAGAAATCACCGCGCTGTTTGAGTTCCGGCGCGCCGGCTACTCCCTCGATGCCCCCTTCTACACCGACTCCTCGATCTTCAAGCTCGACATGGAGGCCATTTTCGGCCAGCACTGGATCTTTGCCGCCAGCACCGCCGAACTGCCGGAACCGGGCGACTACGTCACCGTCGACTACGGGCCCTACTCCCTGATTGTGCTGCGCAACGACGACGGCGCCGTGAACGTCCTGCACAACGTATGCCGCCATCGCGGTGCCCGCGTTCTGACCGAAGCTGCCGGGTCAACCGGAAACCTGGTCTGCGGCTACCACTCCTGGACCTACTCCCCGGAGGGCAATTTGATCCATGCCTCCGCGCCGGGGGAAACGAAGTTCGACAAGAGCTGCTTCGGCCTCAAGCGCGCCCACGGCCGCGAGGTCGCAGGACTCATCTTCGTCTGCATTGCGGATGAACCGCCAACGGACTTCGACGAAACCGCGAAGATCTTTGAGCCCTACCTGGCGCCCCATGATCTCTCGAAGACAAAAATCGCCTACCAGCAGAACATCATCGAAGAGGGCAACTGGAAGCTCGTCATGGAGAACAACCGTGAGTGCTACCACTGCGACGGACACCCCGAGCTCGCCTGCTCCCTCTTCCCCACCTGGGGCCTGACGGAGGGCCTGATCCCGACCCATCTTGAGGAAGTGTGGAACCGGAACAAGGAGGCCCAGTCCTCCCTCGAGGAGCGATGCCGCCGCTACGGCCTTCCCTACGAGGTGGTCGAGCAGCTTGACACCCGCATCGCGGGAATCCGCATCTCACGCGAATCACTCGATGGAGACGGTGAATCGTTCTCCGCCGACGGGCGCAGGCTTTCCAAGAAGCTGCTCGGCGACTTGCCCGACTTCCGCCTTGGCCGCTGCTCAATGCACCTGCAGCCCAACAGCTGGTTCCATTTCCTCGGCGACCACGTCATCACGTTCGGTGTCTTCCCCATCAACGAACACCAGAGCCTCGTACGCACCACTTGGCTCGTGGCTGACGACGCCGTCGAAGGCGTCGACTACGACCTGGAGAAGCTCACCTACACCTGGAAGCAGACGAACCTGCAGGACAAGGCGTTCGTGGAGCTGTGCCAGCAGGGTGCCGGCAGTCCCGCCTACGAGCCCGGCCCCTACATGAAGAGCGAGTACCAGGTCGAGGCATTCATCAACTGGTACGTGCAGCGCGTGCAGGAGCACTTGGCATGATGGAACTCATCACTGAAACGGCAATCCAGGAACCACAGCGTATCCGCGGTCTTGAGATGCCGTGGAACAGGGTGATGGGATGCCCCGAGACGCCAGCCCGGGCAGCCCGTGCATTGGGCCCATGGCATCCGCAGGAGTTCATGGCCGAATGCGTTGAGACCATTCCCGAGGCCGGCGCCATGATGACCTTCGTGTTCCGCCGCTGCGACGGTGCGCCCTTGGCGTTCCGTGCGGGCCAGTACGTGAACGTCGCATTCCCCGTAAACGGCGAGGACCAGGAACCGGTGGACCGCAGCTACTCGCTGTCCAGTTCGCCCACCGAGCCGTGGACCTTCAGCATCACCGTCAAGTGCGACCCCACCGGACTGGTATCGCCATGGGTGCACGAGAACGTCAAACCCGGCACCGTTCTTGAGATGCTGGGACCGGTGGGAGCATTCCACCTGCCCGATGCCGACCGGCGGGCACGGTACCTCTTGCTGGCCGCCGGCGCAGGCATCACTCCCATCATGTCCATGGTGCGGACCATCCACTCCCTGCCCGGACACGCCGATGTTGTGGTGCTCTACCACGGCTCGGATACTGGAGGCTTTGCCTTCCACCGGGAATTGGCCTACATCGCCTCCGTAGACTCACGCGTCAACGTCTACTACTCGCTGGGCGACCGCAGTGTACCGGAGGGGTGGGAAGGGCTCAGTGGAAGGCTGACGGCAGCCATGCTTGAGGAGGTGGCCCCCGACGCCAACGGCCGTCAGGTGTACGCATGCGGTCCCGAGGGTTACCTGAACACCGCCACCGAGCTCCTCAAAAAGGTCGGTGTCGACGACACTTCCATTTACATGGAGTTCTTCTCGGGAGACCGCCAGACGCTCCTTGAATACCAGGCGGAGGTGGCATTTGCAGCAGACGTCGCGGAGGAAATCGCCGAGGAGATCGCCGAATCCGCCGAGGACTATTTTGAAAGCCAGCCCGCCGCGTTCGGGCTCTACGAACCTGGCTACGACACCGACGGAACCCTGCAGGCCTCGGGGCTGCCACTGGAAATCATCAACCCGGACACACCCGGCTCCGACCCCTCCGCCGGCAGCCCGGGCGTGGAGCCGGAAGCCGCTTCCCCTGACGCCTCGAGCTTCGACACGGTGGGAACAGGCAGCCTCACCATGTCCTTCATGCGTACCGGCATCAACGTCCGGATCGACCCCACCGAGCACATCCTCGAGGCCGCCCAGCACGCGGGCGTCAGGATCGGCGCGAACTGCAAGGAAGGCATGTGCGGCTCCTGCAAAGTCGTCAAGCTTTCAGGGGAGATCGAGATGAACCACCAGGGCGGGATCCGGGCACGGGAAATCACTGCCGGCAAGTTCCTGCCCTGCTGCTCCACCGCACAGACGGACCTGGTGATCGATGCCTGACCCCTGTTCCAACCCGCTCTCAAGGCGAAGCCCAACCCCTGAACAGCTCCAGCCCATGAATTCAAACCAAAGGACTTGACATGGCTTTGAACAGCGACATCCGACCGGATGGCCAACCCCCTCTTGAGCTGGAGGAGCCCAAACTCGGTCCTGCATCGGAGAACTCTCCTTCCTCCCACGGCCCGGAGGCGGATGCAGAGGATACCGAGCAGATTATGCAGGAACTGCGCCAGAGCCGCGCCGAACAGGCCGTCTCCGAGCGACGCAACCGCAAGCTCACCCTCGACAAGGCCACTTTTGGAATCACCGGCGTTCTCGCCCTGGCTTTCGTAACATGGGGATTCCTGGGCAGGGACAGCCTGTCCGCCACGTCAACTCTCGCCCTTGATTGGGTAATGGAATATACCGGCTGGCTCTTTATGGTCCTGGCCTCATTGTTTGTTGTATTTGTCCTCTGGCTGGCCTTGGGCAAGTGGGGCAATATCCCACTGGGTAAGGACGGCGAAAAGCCCGAGTTTCGGACCATTTCCTGGATCTCTATGATGTTCGCCGCCGGCATGGGCATCGGGCTGATGTTCTACGGCGTGGCTGAGCCCCTCTACCACTTCGTTTCACCACCGCCTGGAACCGTGGACGGGCAGACGCCCGAAGCCATCCAGACGGCGATGGCCACCTCCATCTTCCACTGGACCCTGCACCCTTGGGCCATGTACGCGGTCGTGGGTATTGCCATGGCGTACGGTACTTACCGCCTGGGCCGCAAGCAGCTGATCTCCGCCGCATTTACATCCCTGTTCGGCATCAGGACCGTGGAGGGGCCGGTAGGAAAATTCATCAACATCCTTGCCATCTTTGCCACCCTTTTCGGCACGGCAGCGTCCCTCGGCCTCGGAGCCCTCCAGATCGGCAGCGGCCTGACCTCGAACGGCTGGGTGGGCCAGCTGGGCACCCCAGTCCTGGTGGCCATCGTCGCCATCCTTACGGCCTGTTTCGTGGCCTCGGCGGTGTCCGGCATCAGCCGCGGCATCCAGTGGCTGTCCAACATCAACATGGTCCTGGCGGTAGTCCTGGCGCTCATTGTCTTCATCGCCGGGCCCACACTCTTCATCCTCAACCTCATCCCGGCGGCCGTCGGTGACTACGCCCGGGACCTGGCGGAGATGTCGTCCCGTACCGAGGCCGTGGGGGACGAGTCCCTGCGCACCTGGATGTCGGGCTGGACCATCTTCTACTGGGCCTGGTGGGTATCGTGGACGCCCTTTGTAGGCATGTTCATCGCCCGGATCAGCCGCGGGCGCACCATCCGCCAGTTCGTCACCGGCGTCTTGCTGGTCCCCAGCATCGTCAGCGTGCTTTGGTTCGGTATCTTCGGCGGAAGCGCCTTCAAGGTGCAGGAGGCAGCGGACGCCGCGGGCCAGCCGGGACTGGTCACCATGACAGACGGCAGCCCGTCCATCGACTTCGACGGAGCGCTCTTCGACCTCGTCAAGAACCTGTCCATGCCTGACTGGCTCACTGCAGCTGTCATCGTCCTGGCCATGGTCCTTGTAGCGATCTTCTTCGTCACCGGTGCAGATTCGGCCTCCCTGGTGATGTCATCACTGAGCTCCAACGGTTCGGCAGATCCGAAGCGCGGCCTGGTGATTTTCTGGGGCCTACTCACTGGTGCGGTCGCAGCTGTCCTACTGCTGGCCGGCGGCGATAAACCGTCCGAAGCGCTGGCAGGCCTGCAGCGCATCACCATCGTGGCGGCACTGCCATTCGTGCTGGTCATGCTGCTCTTGTGCTTCGCCCTGGTCAAGGACCTGCGCCGCGACCCGATGTCGCTCCGGCAGCGACTGGCCACCTCCGTCGTCGAACGCGCCATCCGCGCCGGCGTGGACCAGCATGGCGGGGCACAGTTCGACCTGGTTACCAAGCACGAATGCGGAGACCGCTGCCCGGAGGACAGCGCCTGCCCGGGCAGTTCCACTACGGCCAATCCCGCGTCCACCTATTCCCCAACCGCCACTACCAAGCCCGCCACCAGCACCCAGGAGTAAACCGTGACCATTCTTCTTGAAAGCCGCTCGCCTGGCAGCGCGACTGCCGCGGTGGGTGCCGCAACCGCCGCAACCCGCAAGGCCGAATTCGTCCTGACCCTGTCCTGCCCGGACAAGCCAGGCATTGTCCGGGCCGTTACAACGTTCCTGGCTGACCGCGGTTTCGACATTGTGGAGCACCAGCAGTTCGATGACCACGTCAGCGGCAATCTCTACCTCCGTACCGCCTTCGCGGCAGGAGCACCGGCAGACACCGACGTTCCGGACACTGTCGAAGTTCTCACGGAAGCGTTCCAGCCAATCGGCGAGGACTTCGGTATGAACTTCACCATCAACGACGGCCGTCCGCAGCGGCTGCTGGTGATGGTCTCGAAGTTCGGGCACTGCCTCAACGACCTGATCTTCCGGTGGCAGGCCGGCAGCCTGGGTGCGGAAATCGCCGTCGTGGTTTCCAACCACGAAACCCTCCGCCCCATGGCTGAGGCTGCAGGACTGACCTTCATCCACGTCCCGGTCACCGCCGAAACCAAGCCCGAGGCCGAGGCCCGGCTGCTGGAACTCGTGGAGGAGTACGACGCGGACCTCGTGGTCCTGGCCCGCTACATGCAGGTGCTGTCCAACGAACTCTGCGGAAACCTGCGCGGCCGTGCCATCAATATCCACCACTCGTTCCTGCCCGGCTTCAAGGGCGCCAAGCCCTACCACCAGGCCTACGACCGCGGCGTAAAGCTGGTGGGTGCTACCGCCCACTATGTGACCGCCGACCTTGACGAAGGCCCGATCATCGAGCAGGAGGTCTTCCGGGTTGACCACAGCCTGGACGCCGACGCCCTGGTAACGGTCGGCAGGGACGCCGAAACCCAAGCTCTGGCACGGGCCGTGAAGTGGCACTGCCAGCACCGGGTCCTGCTCAACAAAACCCGCACCGTCGTATTCCGCTAACGCGAACCCAAGCCAACAGGAGAAACAACACCCATGAGCTCATCACCACGCGTTGTCATCATCGGCGCCGGCATCGTCGGAACCAACCTTGCCGACGAACTCGCCACCCGGGGCTGGACCAACATCACGGTGGTGGAACAGGGCCCGCTGGAACTTGCCGGCGGCTCCACGTCGCACGCGCCGGGCCTGGTGTTCCAGAACAACCAGTCGCGGACCATGACCGAATTCGCCACCTACACGGTGAACAAGCTGCTCGCCCTGAGCAAGGACGGCCAGTCCTGTTTTGAACAGGTGGGCGGCCTGGAGCTGGCAACCACACCCGAACGGCTGGCCGACCTCCACCGCAAGATGGGCGTGATGACCTCCTGGGGCGTCGAAAGCCGGATCGTCGACGCCGACGAATGCGAAAAGATCTACCCCCTCCTGAACACCGGCAAGCTCACCGGCGGCCGTGAAGTCCTGGGCGGCCTGCTCATCCCCACGGACGGCCTGGCCCTGGCCGCCCGCGCGGTGCAGCTGCTGATGGAGCGCTCAAGCGAGCGCGGCGTGACCTTCGTCGGCTCCACCACGGTGACCGGCATCGCCCAGGAGGGCGGCAAGGTGACCGGCGTCGAAACCGACAACGGACTGATCCCGGCAGACATCGTGGTCTCCTGTGCAGGTTTCTGGGGCCGTGAACTGGGCAAGATGGTGGGTCTGGAGGTGCCGCTGCTGCCGCTGGCCCACCAGTACGTCAAAACCACCCCCTTGGACGAGCTGCGGGGAGTCAACGAACTGCCCAACGGTGCCAGCAAGCCCATCCTGCGCTACCAGGACCGGGACCTGTACTTCCGCGAACACGGCAACCGGATCGGCATCGGCAGCTACGCGCACAAGCCCATGCCCGTGGACATGTCCGCCCTGCCGAAGGTCTCCGCAGCGGAGATGTCAGACCACCATATGCCGTCCCGCCTCGATTTCACGCTGGAGGATTTCGCCCCCGCCTGGGAGGACTGCCAGGACCTGCTGCCGGCGCTGCGCAACTCCGCGATCCAGGACGGCTTCAACGGCATCTTCTCCTTCACCCCCGACGGCGGCCCGCTCATGGGCGAGGCGCCCGAGCTCGACGGCCTCTTCGTGGCCGAGGCCGTCTGGGTAACGCACTCGGCCGGCGTGGCCAAGGCAATGGCGGAGCTGCTGGTGGAAGGCCGGTCACGCACGGACCTGCACGGCTGCGAGCTCACCCGCTTCGAAAAGGTGCAGACCTCCGACGCCTATGTCAGTGAGACGTCCCAGCAGAACTTCGTGGAAATCTACGACGTGATGCACCCGCTGCAGCCCCGGGAATCCCCGCGGGACCTGCGAGTCAGCCCGTTCAACGTGCGGCAGAAGGAGCTGGGGGCGTTCTTCCTGGAGTCCGCTGGCTGGGAGCGGCCGCACTGGTTCGAGGCCAACCGCGGCCTGCTCGAGGAGCTGCCGGAGGAGTGGCAGACGCCGGAGCGGGATGCCTGGTCCGCCCTGTACTCGTCCCCCATCTCGGCGGCCGAGGCGTGGAAGACGCGTACCGCCGTCGGACTCTTCGACATGACGCCGCTGAAGCGGCTGTCCGTGGTGGGCCCGGGCGCGCAGGCGCTGCTGCACCGGCTCAGCACAGGCAACATTGCCAAGAAGCCGGGTGCCGTGACGTACTGCCTGCTGCTGGAGCACGACGGCGGCATCCGCAGTGACGTCACCGTCGCACGGCTCGCGGAGGAAGACTTCCAGCTGGGCGTTAACAGCAACGTGGACCTCGATTACCTGCGGGTGGAAGCCCGGAAGCAGTCGGCTGCCGATCCCGCCCAGTGGGTGCATGTCTCCGACATCACCGGCAGCACCTGCTGCATCGGGCTGTGGGGGCCGCTGGCGCGCGAAGTGATCGGCAAGGTCAGCTCCGACGACCTCACCAACGACGGCCTGAAGTACTTCCGCACCAAGGAAATCTCGGTGGGCGGCATCCCGGTCACGGCCATGCGGCTCTCCTACGTGGGCGAACTCGGCTGGGAGCTCTACACCACCGCCGAGTACGGCCTGAAGCTGTGGGACCTGCTGTTCGAGGCGGGCCAGGAGCACGGCATCATTGCCGCCGGACGCGGGGCATTCAACAGCATGCGGCTGGAGAAGGGCTACCGGCTGTGGGGCACTGACATGACGTCCGAGCACCACCCCTACGAATCCGGACTGGGCTTCTCCATCGCCAAGGACAAGACCGGTTTTGTGGGCGCCGAGGCTCTCGCTGAACGCAAGGAGCAGCCGGCCACCCGGGCACTGCGGTGCCTGACGGTCGACGACGGCACATCCCTCGTGCTGGGCAAGGAACCGGTGTACGTGAACGGTTCGGCAGCCGGTTACATCACGAGTGCCGCCTACGGATACTCGGTGCGCAAGCCGATCGCCTACGCCTGGCTGCCGGCTTCGGTTTCTGAAGGCGACGCCGTGGAAGTCGAGTACTTCGGCAAGCGTATCGCCGCCACGGTCACGGCCGAGCCGCTCTTCGATCCGGGCATGGAGCGCCTCCGCGGCTAGCTTGAACCGCGAGATGGCACTTAACAGCAGTCCCGGCGTCGGGCATTGCTATTAAGTGTCATCTCGCGGAACGAATGGCCCGGGCGGGCCGTCGTCTTGACGCGGCGGCAGTCCGTTGCAGTCTGTCAGTTGCTGTTGCGCAGCCAGACGGTCGTGGCGGCGGGCAGGGTGCCGTCGGTCAGCGGGGCACTGGAAATCAGCACTTCACCGGCAGGCAGCGCGACTGGCCCGTTCCCGAAATTGGTCACGTTGACCCAGCCGTCCGGGCGGGCGAAAGCGAGTACGTCACCCTGCGAAACGTCGTCGAGCCACTCCAGGGACTCTGCTGACTGCAGGTTGCGGCGCAGGCCCAGCGCGCCGCGGTAGAGCGACAAGGTGGAGTCCGGGGCGTCCTCCTGGGCCTGAACCGATACCCCGCCGAACCAGGACGGTTGCGGAAGGTGCGCCGAGCCGGCACCGAAACCGAAGGACGGGCCTTCCGCGGTCCAGGGCAGCGGGACACGGCAGCCGTCGCGGCCGATTTCCACACCCTTATTGCGGAAGAAGGCCGGGTCCTGGCGCTCGGAGTCCGGAATTTCGTTGCCAACCTCCTGCAGGCCCAGTTCCTCGCCCTGGTACAGGTACGCGGAGCCAGGCAGGGCGAACATCAGCAATGATGCGGCGCGGGCGCGGCGGAGGCCGAGTTCGACGTCGACGTCTTCCTGCCTGCCGCCGTCGAGCAGCCACTTCTTGCCCGCCTGCCCGGCCATGATCTCACCGTCGGACGAAGGCCCGGACACGGGCAGCCCATAGCGGGTGGCGTGCCTGACGACGTCATGGTTGGAGAACACCCAGGTGGAGGAAGCGCCGGAGCCTTCAGCCTCGGCGAGGTTCTTGGTGATGATTTTCCGGAACTGGGCGGCGTCGAAGTCGGCCTGCAGAAGGTCGAAGTTGAAGGCCTGGCCCAGTCCCTCCGGGCTGGCGTAGCGGGCCCGGCGGTCCGTGTGTACCCAGGCTTCGGCGACCGCGGTGCGCGGCGGGTTGTATTCGTTGAAGAGCTTGCGCCACTCGGCGTAGATCTCGTGGACTTCGTTGCGGTCCCAGTATGGATGCGCGCCTTCAAGGTAAAGGCTCTCGCCTTTGGCCTCGAGGTCGGCCTTGGTGGGCAGGGTGTCTTCGAGGTTCTTCGTCAGGGCGTGGGCGACGTCGATGCGGAAACCGTCCACGCCGCGGTCGGACCAGAAGCGCAACGTTTTCAGGAAGTCTTCGCGAACCTCGGGGTTGTCCCAGTTGAAGTCGGGCTGTTCCTTGGCGAAGATGTGCATGTACCACTGCCCCGGGGTGCCGTCGGGTTCTGTGATGCGTTCCCACGCGGGGCCGCCGAACACGGAATCCCAGTCCGACGGCGGCAGCTCACCTTTTTCGCCCAGTCCGTCGCGGAAGATGTAGCGGTCGCGCGCGGCGGAGCCCCTGGGCGAGGCGAGTGCTTCCTGGAACCATTCGTGGCGGTCCGAGGAGTGGTTGGGCACAATATCCACGATCAGCTTGATGCCGGCGGAGTGGAGCGCGGAAGCCATCGCGTTGAAGTCCTCAAGGGTGCCAAGCCGCGGGTCCACGTTGCGGTAATCGTCCACGTCGTAGCCGCCGTCGGCGAGGGCGGAGGGGTAGAAGGGGCTGAGCCAGACGGCGTCGATCCCCAGTTGCTTCAGGTAGGGGACCTTGGCGGTGATGCCGTTGATGTCGCCGAGGCCGTCGCCGTTGGAGTCGGAGAAGCTGCGGGGGTAGATCTGGTAAACCGAGGCCTGGCGCCACCAGTTGGGGCCGGCCATGGGATCTGCGTCGGTGCGGTTTGCCTGGGTGGCGGTGGTGGACAAGATAAGTTCCATTCCTTTTCTTGGTGATCGGCTTGGTGATCGGCGTCCCGGGTGGGGAGTTATTTGACGGCGCCCTGTGTGAGGCCGGACATCACCCAGCGCTGGGTGAAGAGGTAGACCACAATTGCCGGTGCCATCGCCATGAGGTAGGAGGCAAAGGCGATGTTGTAGCTGTTGCTGAACTGTGTCTGGAACATCTTTTGCAGCACCGGGATGGTCTGCAGCTCCGGATCGGAGATGATGAGTGACGGCATCATGAAGTCGTTCCACGAGGCGATGAAGGCGAAGATGCCCACCGTGGCGCTCATCGGCCCGAGCAAGGGGAAGATGAGCTTCCAGAACACCTGCCACGTTCCGGCGCCGTCCATGCGCATGCTTTCCTCCAACTCGAGCGGGATGGAGCGGAGGAAGGCGGTAAACAGCATCGTATTGAACGCCAGCGCGAACACGATATGCAGGATTGCGACGCCGAGCGGGTTGTCGAGTCCGAACTGTCCGGTGAGCTGGATCTGCGGCAGCGCCACCACGGGGAACGGGATGAACATCGCGGCGAGCAGGTAAAAGAACGACCAGCGGAAGAGCCGGCGGTCCCAGTTGCGGACGATCGCGTAGGCTGCCAGCGCGGACACGATGATCTCTCCCGCAACGGCGATCACGGACACGAACACGGAGATCGCGAAGCCACGGGGGAAGTTCGTGAGTGTCCATGCCTGGGCAAAGCCATCGAAGGTCAGGGGGCTCGGCAGTGAGAAGGCGTTGCCGTCCACCGCCTGGCCGGTGGTTTTGAATGCCATGCTGATCGTGACGTAAAGCGGGACGAGCACACAGAGCGTGCAAACGATAAGGACAACTGTTGCGGTCCAGTTGGTGCGTTCCTGGCCGGCGCGGACCCGGTGCTTCCTTCCGGCCGCCGTGGATCCTGCGGGGATTGTGCTGGGTGCGCTGCTCATGCTGCGATCCCTCCTTTGCCACGTGTGAAGCGAAGCTGGATGAGTGCGATGACAATGCTGATCAGGAAGAAGATGACGGCGTTGGCCATCTGGTAGGCGTAGTCGCCGCCTTCGAAGCCGCGGAAGATCGACATCGCGACGCTCCGTGTGGAAACCCCGGGACCGCCGTCGGTGAGGCCGACGATGATGTCGTAGGCGTTGAGGTAGTTCTTGAAGCCGAGGACAGTATTGATCACGGCATACCCGGCTACGAGCGGCAGCGTGATATGCCGCAGGTTCTGCCAGGGCCTTGCCCCGTCGATGGAGCTCGCCTCATAGACCTCGGGGGGAACTGTGAGGAGGCCTGCGATGTAGATCAGCATCGCGCTCGGAATCGACTGCCATGCCGTCACGAACACAATGGACAGCCATGCGAGGTCGGGGTTGGCGAGGATGCTCGTGGAGAGCGGTTCGAATCCGATTTTCTGGCTTAGCAGCGGCAGCGAGTTCGAAAAGAGGTACTGGAACACGAATGCGATGACGATGCCGGAGATCACCATTGGGATGACGAACACGGTGCGCAGCGCGGCCCGGAATCGAACGCGGGACGTGAGGCCCAGAGCCAGCAGGAAGGCCACGGCGTTCACCACGATGACCGTGACCAGTGAGAAGGCGAGCGTGAAGCCGTAGGCGCCGAGGATTCCTTCGTCCCGGAAGACCGCGATGTAGTTTCGGATGCCGATGAACTCGAACTCACCGAAGCCAACGGAGTTTGTGAAGCTGTACACGAATCCGAGCACTGCAGGCAGCGTGACGGCGAGCGTGAAGATGGCCAGCGAGGGGAGGAGGAAGAAGTAGTAGAGCGGATCGATGCGGCTCTTGCTCGCGCTTGGCGCTCGTGTGGCTGCTCCGGTGGTCACCGCCTCTTTGGTGGCGGGTTTCGTCATTGATGACATGGTTGATCCTTATTCGTGCATTAGATCGGAAGTGTGATTACGCGCGGAAAGCCAGGCGCGCCCAGTCTGCGTCGATCCGGCGCAGCGTGCTCTCGGCGTCGGCACCGCCGATGATCGACTGAAAGTAGTTGGCCGCTGGTATCGAGTTCGGGATGAACTGTGAGGCGCCCATGTAGAAGCGGCCCTCGTCGTAGTACTTCTGCATCTCGGCGATCCGGGGGTCTGTGACCGCGGGTGCGTCCTTGCCCGAGCCGAATCCCAGGAACTTGGCGTTGTAGGAGTTCTGGATCTCCGGCTGCAGGAGGTACTGAAGGAAGGCGCGGGCCCCCTCTTGTCCGTTCGCGACCTCGGGAACCCAGAGCGAGAGATCGATGTTGACGCGTACTTTGAGGTCGGCGGGATCGTCCGTCATCGGCAGCGGGAAGGTGCCGAGGTCTATATCCGTGCCGGCCTTTTCGATCTCTCCGAAGGCCCACGGCCCCTGAAAGTACATGGCCGCCTGGCCCTGCGCCATGGCAGTGTTGCCGTCTCCGTAGCCGCGGCTGGACGCGTCCGGATTGATGTATTCCGTCAGCTGGACCATGCGCTTCATTGGTTCCAGCATCGTTCTCTGGAACGAGACTTCGGAGTCTGGTCCCACCGTCTCGCCGATTTCGTGCATCGCTTTGTAAAAGGCGCGCACGTCCACCATCCCGCCCACCGTGTAGTCGAACAGGCCCTGCGCGATGGTCCAGGGGTCGCGGAAGGTGCCGTAGATCGGAGTTGTGCCGGCTGCCTTGAGCACCTCACACACCTCGATCAGCTCATCCCACGTGGTGGGGACGGCCAGCCCGTTCGCCTCGAAGATGCGCCGGTTGTAAATCACCGATGCCGCCGTAATTGAGTAAGGGATGACGCTCGTACGGCCTTGGTAGGTGGGATACCAGTTGGTCAGGTCGAGCACGTCGTCCCGGACGCGGCCGGCTTCGCGCAGATCGGAAAGGTCCGAGAGTGCGCCCCGTTCCATGAACCGGGCCATCTCAAGGTTGTAGTTGAGGCAGCCAAGATCCGGGGGACTGCTTCGCACGAAACTGGCCGAAAGATTCGTGGCCATGTCATGCAAAATGCGGAACCGGTCCTGCGACGCGGTGAACTTCCCCGCGAGATCACGGAAGTAAGGAACGGCTTCCGGTTTCGACTGGTGGAAATTGATGGTTGACCGGGCATTCGCCGGGGCGCATCCCGCCAAACCGAAAGCCGCTGCCGCGCCGCCGGCAGCGGCTAGGAAAGTGCGCCGGGAAAATCGCGTCCCGGCGGACGTCAAAGGTGGCAACATCGGCTCCTAAGGTGTCTCACATGAAGTTTATTTGGATCTTATATTTATGTCCTATATGAGCATGAACGAGATTGCGGATATCGTCAAGGGATGAACGGGACTACGGCGAGCTCCACCCAGCTGTTGAGGCGCATGAACTCTGATGCACTGCTGCGCTTCGCTCTGCAGGAACGAGTGTTTACAGCTGGAGAGGCAATGGACGTCACCCAACTGACCCGCGCCACCGTGCTCGGCGTCTGCGACGGACTGGTCAACGCCGGCTGGCTCGAAGAGGTCGAGGACGGGAGCGCCACCGATCGCCCCAACAAAGGCCGGCCAGCGCGGCGCTACCAATTGCGCGAGGCTGCCGGTGTGGTTGTCGGGCTGGACGCCGGGGAGGGCTACTTCACAACTATCGTGGCGGACCTGCGCGGCCGCGAGCTTGGTATGCGCCGGAAGAGCGTGGATTCGCACGCACTGCGGCGCGCCGGTCGCGTCGAGGCGGCGCGGGAGCTTATCCGTCTGACCCTCGCCGACGTCGGCCGCGCCGTCGATGACGTTCTGCTCACGGTCGTCGGCGTACCCGCGCCCATCGACGCGACCGGCGCATCTCCTGACGGAGCCGATTTCTGGCAACTGATGAACTCCGGATTCGCCTCGCAGCTTGATGGCACTGTCATCGTCGAGAATGACGCCAATCTCGCCGCTATTGCCGAACTCGCGCACGAGCCATTAGCGAACCTCGCCACCTTGCTGACGGGCGAGCGCCTGGGAGCCGGCCTCATCGTCGACGGGCACTTGCTGCGGGGGCCGCGGGGAGGCGCCGGTGAGATGCGGTTCCTCGGCACATTGGCCGACACCAAGTCCGTGCCCGACGAGGGCAGCGCTGATGGGTTCGGGGCGCTTGCGCGGAAATGGGCACGCTCCGGCATTCACGCACTCGACGGAGACACGGGGCTGCAGGGAATACCGGAGGGCGACATCAAAGCCGAGGATGTATTCCAGGCGGCCCGCGACGGAGACCCGTTTGCACGGGACATCATCGCCCGGCTCGGCGCCCGGCTGGCGCGCATCGCGGTGGTGCTCTCCAGCCTCCTCGACATTGAGCGTGTAGTCATCGCAGGCGGGATATCACGTGCCATCGAACCAGTCCTGGAACATGCACGCACCCTTCTTCGGACCGAATTCGAGCCTCCTGTCCCGGACCTCGTGGCAAGCACACTCGGAGCGGAGGTTGTGGTCAAGGGCGCTATCGAGTCGGCACTCACCCGGATCAGCCGCGAACCCGGCGCGTTCCTTCCAAGAGCACGCGAACCTGATTCAGCAATCTAAACCGGGCACCTTGCGGGAGGGGTAGGCTGAGGACCGCTAACCCATTCGGGCGGGCAGTTTCCAGGCTGGCCCTGCGCACGCGGGCGTCGACGAAGGCGTCCTCAACGAGAACTGGAGGCTGCACCTCATGGCGCATGTGCGACGCTTTGACCACGTCGGCATCACTGTTTCGGACCTTGACAGGGCAACGGCGTTCTTCGTTGGGCTGGGTCTCGAGGTCGAGGGCCGGATGTTTATGGAGGGCGAGTTCGTGGACACCGTGATTGGCATCCCCGGCTCCCGCAGCGAGATCGTCATGCTGCGGCCGCCTGATGGAGGCGCAGGCCTGGAACTGTCAACCTTTAGCCGGCCCGACCACGAGCCCGGGTCCCCGGCCGCAATGTCCACGGAACTGGGACTTCGCAATGTGGCGTTCGAGGTGGACGATCTTCAAGCAGCCGTCGAACGGCTGGCCGAGGACGGCTACGGCCTGATTGGCGGCGTGGGTCAGTACGAGCAGATCTGGCGCATGGCCTACGTGCGCGGACCGGAAGGAATCATCGTGGCCCTGGCCGAGCGGATCGGCTAAGCAGCTGCCCGGGCGCCGGTTGTACCTTTGCCCGCTGTGCTTCACCTACGCATGCGCAAGTGGACCCCTCAGCCAAACATGCGGTAGTAGCGACGCTTGACTTGGACGTTAGGCTCAGTGCATGGCAACTAAGCGTGCTAGGCAGGTGACCAGACGTAAATTCATGGCTGGCACGCTTGGCACTGCCGTCGTCTTCGTCGTCGCTGGATGTGACCTCAACAAACCCGGCGGCCAGCTCCCGCTGATCGTTGAGCCGCCCCCGGCGGAGCTTAATTGGACCTCGGACGCGCGCGCCGCGGGGATCGAGACCTCTCCAGCTGATCGGGCCGTTGACGCGCGCCTGGATGTGCTGGCGGCCGCGCACGTGAGCGTGGTGGTGATCGATTCAGCCCTCTCCTTCTACATGACCGACGCGGATTTCGAGGAGAACGCGATCTATATCGACGCAGTGGCGAAGAAATGCCACCAGCGTGGCATGAAGGCGGTCGCCTACTACCCGATGCTGGAGGTGCTCACCGAGAACGCACCGAACAAGCAAAACAGCATGTGGAAGGACCACCCGGACTGGGTGCAGCGCGGCATCGACGGGAAAGCGAACCAGTTCGTCGGCGGGGGACGCGTGTTCTGGGTGGCGGAGGGGACCGAGAGCGCCTGGCTCTGCCCCACCTCCGACTACCGCGACTACTTCATCAACAGGGTGAAGCGGCTGGCGCAGACCACGCTCGACGGCTTGTGGGGCGACGCGCTGGCGCTCTCGGATATTGTCGGCGTATGGCCCTGCACCAACGCGACCTGCGCTGCCAAGTTCCTTGCCGAGACCGGGCTCGAGCAACCCGCCAACGAGGATTGGAACAGCCCGGTGTTTCGCCGCTGGGTGGCGTGGCGCCACGGCGTCACCCATGAGTTCGAACAGGCGGTGTTCGCCGGCGCGCGCACGGTACGGCCCGACTTCCAGCTCATTGTCGAAACCGTCACCATGGACTACAGCAACGCCACGGTGCAAGGTCACGACGGCGCCAGCCACGACGACGGCGAGGTGCTGCGCGTGTGGGAGGTCAGCGGCGCCAGCGCCGGGACCGGTATGCGCGAGGCGACCGCCGATGATTGGATCTCGATGGCGATCATGATGCGCCACGGTCGTGGCTGCGCTGGCAAGAACCCGAGCTGGGCCATCACCTACGGCAAGCAGACGGACGACGCCGAGCGGGTTATGGCCGTCGCCATCGCCGGTGGGCTGCGGCCCTACGAGAGCCAGATCCCGCTCCTTAGCCGCACGGTCGGCGACGCGTGGCGCGGCGAGATGTATGGCTGGCTCGAGGATAACAATGACATCTGGGCCGGCGGGAGCGCCAACCCGGTGGCGGTGGTCTTCTCCAGCGTGAGCCGCGATTTTGTCGACCAGAACGCCGGCGCGGGGCTCTACACCAGCACCAACCCGGCTGATGAGCTCTGGTGGGCGGCCACGCCGAGGGACTCAGCAAAATCACTGCCCTACCTTGCCGAGTACCGCGGCATGTGCAAGGCCCTCATCCACGCGCACGCACCGTACGACGTCGTCACCACGCCGCACTTGTCGGCGGCGCGGCTTGCGCCCTACCCGGTGGTGGTGGTGCCGCGGCCGGCGGCGCTGTCGGATGGAGAGATCGCCAGCCTGAAGAGCTATGTCGAGGCTGGCGGCACGCTGCTGATCACCAGTGGCGCCGATGCCGGCATCTACGACGAGAATGGGGCGCTGCGTGCGAAGCCGGCGCTTTTGGAAGCGCTGGGCATCAGCTCGGGCGCCGACTGGTCGCGCACGTCCCACGGCCGCGGTGCAGTGATGCTGGTGACCGACAAGGTGGGGCAGAAGTACTACAAGAGCACCGATGCCGCAGTCGCGACCGCGCTGGCAGGGATCTTGGAAGCGACCGGGCGCACCATTGTCACCAATGCGTCACCGGGTGTGGTCATCGATCTGCGGCAGCGCACGGAGCACCGGCTGGATGTCCTCTTTGCCAACATCGACGGCCTCGACACTGGCGGGTTCAAAGGGCAGAGCGCCAGTTTCAAGGCCGCCATCCCGTGCGGCGGGAAGATGCCGCGGCGGGTCACCATTACCGAGCCGGGAGACTCGGGTCCGGTGGAGATACCCTTCACTCACGAGGACGGCCGCGCCGTCTTCGACGTGACTGTGGATGCGCTCCTGCTGGCACGCATCGCAGTTACCTAGCGCGAGCCAACCCCGCCATCGGCGGACATCCGTATCCCTGGCCTCACGGTGTGGGCTGCTCGGTTGATTCCGGATTCGAGAAGACCTCCGGCTCCGAAGCCTGTCCGGTCTCGGGGGCGGGCTCCAGGCTCTGTTCGATTTCGGGGGCGAGGTCCGCAGGCATGGTGTCGTTCAATTCGTTCGCTCCCGGCTCTTCAGTTCCGGTCGAACCGTTGTCCCCGCCACCGAGGCTGCCGTTGGTAGTCAGGCCATCTTCTTCGTTAGGGCCTTCCTCGACTTGCCCAGGCACTTGGCCCAGGTCCTCAGTCGATTGGTCTGGCTCGCCGGTGCCAGTCGGAGTGCCGCTCAATGCCTTGCCGAGCGTCGTCGTGTGCCCGGCCGCACCGTCATCGATGCTCGACGTCGCCGAGACAAGGCTGGAGATGGGCTGATTGGTTCCGAACTCGACTGCAGTGAGACCGACCATCGCGAGAACGAAGGCGGCAGCGCTGACTGCCCCGACCTTGATCCAGGTCTTGGGGGTGAGCCGCCTGCCCGCAAATTTGGCTTGAGGTTTGTCGCTCCCGGCCACAGCGCCGGCGGCCAGCAAGCGGCCGTCGTCAGCACGCAGGCTCTGGCGGCGTCGCTGAGGAATCTTCGTGAGTGCCACGGTGGCCGCCGAACTAAGTGTTCGGGCATACAGAGCGGCGCCCACTGTGGCGACTATAGAGCCGAGGGCGGCGCCGATAAGTGTTCCGGCAACGCCCAGAAAGGACCCCACGAGGGCAGAGGTCACAGCGGCCAAAGCCGAGCCAATGGTCTGGGTGCCGCTTAATCCGAGGAATTGTTTTGGCTTGTCTTCGGTTTCGGGATTCGCAGGCATATCGTCACACACAATTCAGTCAGGGATTGTTACGAATAGATAACGTTACCAGTCTCCGCTGGAGGATCCGTTCGCGGATCCCAAGCCAGGCACCGCCGTCGCCCCCATCGACCTGCACGCGGGGCATCAGATTGTGATCAATGACCCGCAGCGAAGCTATGCCCACACCGTGCTTTCAAGCTGGTCAACCATGTCGCATGTGTCAGGGGTGTTCGATCCAGCAGGCGAGGATGGTGGTGGAAAGCTGGTAGGCCAGGGCGTTCCTGGTGATGCTGTCCGGTCCGACTGTGCCGGGCAGTTCGGTGGCGTCCACCTGCAGCACGAAGCTGTCCTTCTGAAACACTGCCGAGCCGCCTGCGGTTTCGTAGGCCGGGAAGCCGAGGTTGGCGAGTCCTTCGATAGGTGTGGCGTCCTTCGCGAGGGCCTGCATCGCATCAAAATATTTCAATGCAGATGCCTTGTCCGTGGCTTCCTGAACGGAGATTTCCAGGTCCCCTTCGACCAGGTGGTAGGTGCAGGTGAAGGTGTTGTCGGCCCAGTCATTGATGGTGTGCGGGTCGGAGTCCAGTTCCAGAATGGAGGTAAGTCTGTCCATCGGCTGTTCGCCGCAGACCATCAGGGCAGCGTCGCTGGGCCCGTCCGCTGTCGCACCGTGCGAGGCCGATCCCTGACCGTGATGCCCGCCGTCCTGGCTGCCGGTGGGCCCGGCCTCGGACGAAGCTACCGGCGGGGACGGTGTCGAAGCGTCTGACGGTGTGGACACGGAACTGGCTGCTTCTGCACAACCGGACAGCAGCAGGGCGGACAGGGCCAGGGTGGCCAGCAAGGGCTTGTGCTGTTTCATGGCTCTTCCTTGTTCTGGCCGCCGTACTTTTGCTGGCGGCCGTTGTCAGGCTTTGAGTTTGGCGTAGATGACGTAGTTGTCGTCGAAGAGCCCGGTAGCGGGGTCGTAGCCGTCGCAGGTGATCAACCGCAGCTCGGATCCGTCCGTGTTTCCGTAGACCTCGAGGGTGGGGAATTCGTTCTTGCTGTAGAGGGCGCCGCGGTCAACGGTAAACACGGCGGTGCTGCCGTCGGTGCGGGAAACGCTGATTTCAGCACCGGGAGTGAGTTTCCGCAGGTCCGCGAATACGCCCTTGTTGCCGCCCAAGGCATTGACGTGGCCGAGCATGACGGAGGGTCCGCGTTCGCCCGGGGTGGGGGAGCCGTTGTACCAGCTGGCAGGTGTGCCGTTCCCGGTGTCTTCCGGGACTTCCAAGGAGCCGTTCTCCCTCAGTCCGAGGCGCAGAAGGTCCGTCCGGACCCCGATCGAGGGAATGCTCAGGGTGACCGGATCTGAAGCGACCATCACCGGTGGAAGCTGCTGTCCGGGCGGGGCAGCTACTGGGGCAGCCGGCGGTGTGGCGGCCACAGCCGGGGACGGAGCCGCCGGAGCGCTGGACGCCATCGATGACGAGGTGGAAGGCGGGGAGCCGGCGTCGGGAGTGGTGGCGGCTCCACCGGCGCAGCCGGCCAAGGTCAGCGCGAGCAGAACCCCGGCCGCCGTGGGGGCACCGAGACCTCCACGGCGGCCGGGATTCCTGGTTGTCACAGTACTGATCCGGTCAGCCCGTGCTTACGCCGCTGCGTTGCGGCGACGGACGACGTAGGCGCCGCCGGCGAGGGCGATCAGGGCCAGGCCACTGCCGACGGTGAGGGCTCCGGTGTCGGTACCGGTTTCGGCGGTGATGCCGGTGTCAGCGCCGCCTGCGGGCATCTGCATCTGACCGGCCGTCAAAGTCCCGCACAGGGCGGGGGAGGTGGCGGCCAACGGAAGTTCGGGGACGAGGTCGGACTTGGCAGCCTGGCCGGCCGCGCTGAGCGTGGCGGGGTCAAGGCCATGAACCACCACCACTGCGGTACCGGCTTCGAGCGCGGCCTTGGTCTCGGCGTTCAATTCGAACGTCCGGTCAACGGTGTAGGCAGCTCCCTGGCCCGCGACCTTGAGGTCAAGGCCGGCTGCGGCGCTGGTGTCGCCGCTGGTGGAGAGAGTGGTGACGATTCCGCCATAGGACGGCGCGCCTTCAGTGGTGGAAATGACCTGGTCGCCATCCTTATCGGCGGACGGGTCCGGGCAGACGCCCTGGGCACCGCCATGGATGTGCTGGACGTGCGGGTACGGGGCGTCCATGAAGGTCGCGGGCATGCCCGAAACGTTCAGTACGACGTGGGCCTGATTGCCGGTGACATCAACGGTGATGGTTCCCGAGCCGGCGCTGCCGTTGAGCTGGCTCAGCGTGGACTGGTAGTGATCGGCACCGTCATGGGCCATAGCGGGGGACCCGGAAAGAGCCAGGGCGGCCAAAGCCAGAGTGGGGACTGCCATAAAGCGAAGTGTCTTATTCATAGGGAAAAGCTCCTCATCCACGTGCATGTGATGTTGGCGCCCCGAGGCCGGGGATACCAGTACTTCGGGGCAGGACACAGGAAGGATGGGTGCGGATGTGGCCGCGGCCACAAAGCGTTGGGAAGAACTCTTAGCGCCGGAGCTGACACCCCGCACCCAGCAACATGTCGAAGGCGTAACTAAGCAATGTGCCTGGACGTTTTGTTTGCTGCCAGTCGTGGGCCCGGCAATCGGCCTGGTACTGGTAGCCGGCCCTTCCGCGAATGGCGGCTACGGATTGTGTTGTCGCCCTCTGCGGAGACGCGTCGATAGCCGCCGTCCGGGGTGCTGATGGTGCCCGTTGCGCTAGCCGGAAACCGGCAGGTTCAGGCGCCGTTCTTGCCACCCCCGGCGCCTTGACTCTTGCCGCAACCGGGTAGTGATGCTTGGCTGTTGGGATGGCTGATGAAGAGGTTTCCAAGAACGTTCCTGAGGACGAGCATCTGCGGCAGGATGTGGCACCGGACTCCGGGGGAGAACACCAAGGCGTACCGGAGAGCGGTTTCACGCCAGGACAAACCAATGCTGGACAACAGGTGGGAGGGCTTGCTTCGGCCACCGGCTACGGCAAAGACCTGGATCCGGAGGCCCAGCCTGACGGAAACAACCCGGTATAGGCGAACGGAAAATACAGCGGGATGGCCAAACGGTGGTTAAGTTTGTCGAAACCCGACAAACTTAACCACCGTTTCCGCCTCAAGCCTTAGGGCCCGCTACCTCACGATGGAAGCGGCACCGGGGTTTCGACAGGCTCAACCACCGGGGTTGCCTCTGCGGTTTCGGCGGGGTGCGGGACAAATCGGACGAACATTGCCTTGAAGCCCGGGGTGTTGGATTCCCGCGCCACATTTTCTTTGTGGACGAGGGCGTTGGCTTCGGGGAAGTAGGCGGCGGCGCAGCCCTTGGCGGTGGGGTAGGCGACGAGGCGGAACTTGTCCGCCTGCCGGTCGTGGCCGCGGAAGGTGCTGACCACGTCCACGAGATCCCGGTCCTGGAAGCCCAGTTCTGTCAGGTCTTCGGGATGGATGAGGATGACGCGGCGGCCGCCGGAGATGCCGCGGTAGCGGTCGTCCAGGCCGTAGTAGGTGGTGTTGTACTGGTCGTGGCTGCGGATGGTCTGCAGCACCAGGTGCCCGGCCGGCGGGGTGAGGTATTCCAGGGGGCTTACGGTGAAGCGGCCGCGGCCGATGTCGGTTTTGAAGGAGCGGGTGTCGCGCGGCGGGTTGGGCAGGACGAAGCCGTTTTTGGTCCGGACCCTGGTGTTGAAGTCCTCGAAGCCGGGCAGGACGCGGGCGATGTGGTCGCGGATCACGTCGTAGTCCTCGGCCATGGCTTTCCAGTCCACGGAGTGGTCCGGGCCGAAGGTCGCCTCGGCCATCCGGGCCACGATCACGGGCTCGGCGAGCAGGTGTTCGGAGACCGGGGTCAGCCTGCCCTGGGTGGAGTGGACCACGGACATGGAGTCTTCCACGGACAGGAACTGGGCGCCCTTGGGGTGCTTGTCGTCCTTGTCGGTCCTGCCCAGTGTGGGCAGGATCAGCGAGGTGCGGCCGTGCACAATGTGCGAGCGGTTGGGTTTGGTGGAGATGTGCACGGTCAGGCCGATCCGCTGCATCCCGGCTTCGAGGGTTTCGGTGTCCGAGCAGGCGAGGGAGAAGTTGCCGCCCATCGAGACGAACACGTCCACCTCGTCGCGTTCGAACGCTTCCATGGCTTCGACGGCGTCGTAGCCGTGGTGCCGCGGAGAAGTGATCCCGAACTCGCCGTCCAACGCGTCCAGGAGCCATTCCTTGGGTTTTTCCCAGATGCCCATGGTCCGGTCGCCCTGGACGTTGGAGTGCCCGCGGACCGGGCAGGCGCCGGCGCCGGGCTTGCCGAAGTTGCCCTGCAGCAGCAGGACGTTAACCATTTCCTTGATGGTGTCCACCGAGTGCGGCTGCTGCGTCACGCCCAGCGCCCAGCAGAAGATGGTGGCCTTGGAGCGGATCAGCATCCCGGCCACGGTCTCGATTTGTTCCCGGGACAGCCCGGTGGCTTTCTCCGTTTCGGCCCAGTCCAGCTCGGCGCGGGCTTCACGGTAGGCATCGAACCCGTCCGTCTGGCCGGCGATGAAGGAATGGTCGACGACGGTTCCCGGGTTCCGCTTTTCCTCTTCAAGGAGCAGGTGGCCAAGGGCCTGGAACAGGGCGAGGTCCCCGCCGACCTTGATCTGCAGGTATTCATCGGCCAGCGGGGTGCCGCCGCCGATGACGCCGGAGACGGTCTGCGGGTCCTTGAAGTTGAACAGCCCGGCCTCTGGCAGCGGATTGACCGCCACCACCTTGCCGCCCTTGTCCTTGCATTCCTTCAGCGCGGACAGCATGCGGGGGTGGTTGGTACCGGGGTTCTGCCCGACGACGAAGATCAGCTCAGAGTCGTGGATGTCGTCCAGGGACACTGTCCCTTTGCCGATGCCGATGGTGGGGTTCAGCGCCGAGCCCGAGGACTCATGGCACATGTTCGAACAGTCCGGCAGGTTGTTCGTACCCAGGGCCCGGGCGAACAGCTGATACATAAACGCGGTCTCGTTCGCGGTCCGGCCCGAGGTGTAGAAAACGCACCGGTCAGCCGTGGTGGCCCGGACGTGTTCACCAATCAGCTCGAAGGCCTCCGCCCAGGAAATCGGGGAGTAGTGGGTATCGCCGGCGCGGATCACCACCGGTTCACTCAGCCGGCCCTGGTTGCCCAGCCAGTACTCCGTCTTCTCCGACAGCTCCTTGATGGAGTGATTGGCCCAGAACTCAGCGCCCACGGTCCGCAGGGTGTTCTCCTCGGCCACCGCCTTGGCCCCGTTCTCGCAGAACTCGGCGGCCTTGCGCTTCTTGTCCGATTCCGGCCACGCGCAGCCCGGGCAGTCGAACCCGCCCCGCTGGTTCAACCGCAGCAGCGACTGGGCGGTGCGGGTCACCCCGGCCTGCGCGACGGCACGTTCCAGGGCCACCATCACGGCCTTCACGCCCGCCGCTTCGGTCTTGGGCTTGTGGACTTCGAGGTCGTCCTCGTTGATGTCTGCGACGGGGGCGGGCTGCTTACCGAACTTCATTGTTCCAACTTCCTTACCGGCATACGTCCTACCGGTCCTGTTGCACTGCTGGTCCTGTTGTATTGCTGACGGCACCACGAGGGCGCGCCAGGTCTTCCCTGGCGCGCCCTCGCTGGCACCGATGGTGATTCCACTGCTGAAGGGTCCGCCGCCTACTGGCCGACCTTGGCCAACGTTTCCTGTTCGGCCGCGATGGTGGTGTTGTCGCCATGGCCGGTGCGGACTACTGTCTCCGGCGGGAGGGTCAGCAGGCGTTCGCGGATGGAAGCCAGGATGGTGGGGTAGTCGCTGTAGGAGCGCCCCGTAGCGCCGGGGCCGCCGTTGAACAGCGTGTCACCGGTGAAGACCGTTCCTTCACTTTCCAGGTAGAAGCAGGTGGAACCGGGGGAGTGCCCGGGCGTGTGGATGGCCCGCAAAGTCGTCCCGCCTACCTCAAAGACGTCGCCGTCGGCCAGTTCCCGGTCCGGCTTTGAGTCCGGGTAGACCTGCTCCCAGAGGACCAGGTCTTCCGGGTTCAGGTAGATGGGGGCGCCAACGGCGTCGGCGACCTCGCGCGCGGCGCCGATGTGATCATTGTGGGCGTGGGTCTGGAGGATGGCCAAAACCTTCCGGCCCTGGACCTGGTTGATGATTGCGGCGGCGTCGTGCGGGGAATCGATGATCACGCATTCTTCGTCGTTGCCCACGATCCAGACGTTGTTGTCCACGTCCCACGTGCCGCCGTCGAGCGAAAACGTGCCCGAGGTGACCAGGTTCTCGATCCGGACGCCCATCAGGAAACCGCCGCCGGCTCGATCTCAACGACGGAACGCAGGACCTTGCCCTCATGCATCCTGGCGAAGGCCTCCTCCACCTGGTCAATGCCGATGCGTTCGGTAACAAACGCATCCAGGTCCAGGTTGCCCTGCTTGTAGTGCGCCACCAGCATCGGGAAGTCGCGGGAGGGCAGGCAGTCGCCGTACCAGGAGGACTTCAGCGACCCGCCCCGGCCAAAGACGTCCAGCAGCGGCAGCTCGAGCTGCATGTCCGGCGTCGGGACACCCACCAGCACCACCCGGCCGGCGAGGTCGCGGGCGTAGAACGCCTGCTTGTAGGTTTCGGGGCGGCCGACGGCGTCAATCACCACATCTGCACCGTTGCCGCCGGTCAGGGCCCGGATGGCCTCGATGGGGTCTTCCTTGCTGGAGTCGATGCCGTGGGTGGCGCCGAGGGACCTGGCCATCTCCACCTTGTTCGCGTCGATGTCCACGGCAATGATGGTGGTCGCGCCGGCAAGTTTGGCCCCGGCGATCGCGGCGATGCCCACGCCGCCGCAGCCGATCACAGCCACGGACTCACCGCGCTTGACTTCACCGGTGTTGATCGCGGCACCGATGCCGGCCATCACGCCGCAACCGAGCAGGCCGACGGCGGCAGCATCAACCTCCGGATCCACCTTGGTGCACTGCCCCGCAGCGACGAGGGTCTTCTCGGCGAAGGCGCCGATGCCCAAGGCCGGGGAGAGCTCCGTGCCGTCCTCCAGCGTCATTTTCTGCGTGGCGTTCGCGGTGTTGAAGCAGTACTGGGGCTGGCCCTTGGCGCAGGCACGGCACTCACCGCACACGGCACGCCAGTTCAGGATCACCCGGTCGCCCGGAGCAACCGAAGTCACGCCGTCACCGACCGCACTGACCACGCCGGTGGCCTCGTGGCCCAGCAGGAAGGGGAAGTCATCGTTGATGCCGCCCTGTTTGTAATGCAGGTCCGTGTGGCAGACCCCGCACGTGAGGATATCCACCAGCGCCTCGCCCGGACCCGGGTCCGGAACCAGGATGGTCTCCACTGAGACCGGGGCGTTCTTTTCCCTGGCAATGACTGCCTTGACTTTGTGAACCATAAGCTGGTTTTCCTTTCCTGAGCCCGGGACTCCAGGCCGCGGTATTCCGGGCAGTTCAACCGGCCCGGGTTCCACCTTCTCATTGCTGGCGCTCCGCACTCCAGAACGCGTGGCCGGCCAGGCCTTCTATTGCGTAATGCACAACACGATGCATATAGCGCGTACTCGAAATATGTCAGCCGTCACGAGGGGTGTCAATAGAACGGCCCGGTACTACGCTGCGCCCATCTGTATGTTGGCAAGTTATTTGCAACATCTAGCGCAACTCGGCTCTTGTCACTGCAACGCCTGGGCCTTCTACCTTCGGATGCTCCCGCGCGGCCGCGCTCAGCGTGTGCTCGATGGCCAGGGCTGCAGGACAAGCGGGGGCCATTGACTATGGCGCTGATCACCCATACGCTGTTGCAACAAGGTTGCGGTGCTTGCAACTGTGCCGTCTCCCGCTTAGAAGAACCGCAGAAAGGCCCACCACGATGACCATCACCACCGAGAACGCCACCACCGTCGCCGAACTGGAGCGCACGAAGGTCCTCAAAAACGGCGAAAAAGTAACCCTCACCTTCTCGGACGCCGAGTTCGAACGCAGGCTCGCCGGGCTCCGCCGCATCATGGCAGAGAAGGACCTCGACGCCGTCGTCCTCACCAGCTACCACTCCATCAAGTACTATTCCGACTTCCTGTTCACCACCTTTGGCCGCTCCTACGGCATGGTGGTCACCAAGGATGACACCGTCACCGTCACCGCCAATATCGACGCCGGAATGCCTTGGCGGCGGAGCTACGGCGACAACATCGTTTACACGGACTGGCGCCGCGACAACTACATCTTCGCCATCCAGGAAGTCCTGCGCACCCGCGGCATCAACCCGCGCCGCCTCGGCGTCGAGGACGACTCCCTGCCGCTGGACAACCGCAACAAGATCCAAGCCGCATTCCCGTCCGCAAACCTGGTGGACGTGGCGCAGGCAGCCATGCGCCAGCGCATGATCAAGTCCGCCGAGGAAATTGAGGTCATCAAGCACGGAGCCCGGATCGGAGACCTGGGCGGCGAAGCCATTCGCAACGCCATCGCCTCCGGGATCACCGAATATGAGGTCGCCCTGATCGGCACCGAGGCCATGGTGCACGAGATCGCCCGGACCTTCCCCAACTCCGAAATCCGCGACACCTGGGTGTGGTTCCAGTCCGGCATCAACACCGACGGCGCACACAACTGGGCCACCACCCGCAAAATCCAGGAACACGACATCCTGTCCCTGAACTGCTTTCCCATGACCTCCGGCTATTACACAGCCCTGGAGCGCACACTGTTCTACGGCGAGCCCGATGCACGCTCCCTGGAGCTGTGGAACATCAACGTCGAAGTCCACAAGCGGGGCCTCGAACTCATCAAGCCGGGGGCGGTCTGCAAGGACATCGCCGCGGAGCTGAACGAGATTTACGTGGGTCATGGCCTGCTGGCCAACCGCACCTTCGGCTACGGGCACTCGTTCGGCGTCCTCAGCCACTACTACGGCAGGGAGGCCGGGCTGGAACTCCGCGAGGACATCGACACCGTGCTCGAACCGGGCATGGTGGTCTCCATGGAACCTATGATTACGGTCCTGGACGGCCAGCCGGGCGCCGGAGGCTACCGTGAGCACGACATCCTGGTGGTGGGGGAGGACGGCGCGGAGAACATCACCAAGTTCCCGTTCGGTCCTGAACACAACATCATCGGCGCCTAATTTCCGCGGAAGCGGCGCCATCCAGGTGGCGCCGCTTTCGGCCGCCCTTAGGGAATGATGGGTAGCACCATGAGCGCAACAGAATCCGAGAACACAGGCAACGGCGACAGCAAGGGCGCTTCCGTCATTGTTAACGCGGTCGCCGTCCTCCGGACCTTCACGGCAGAGGAGCCACTGCTGGGGGTCACCGAAATTGCCAACCGGGTCGGGCTGCACAAAAGCACCGTCTCCAGGATCCTGGCCACCTTCGAACAGGAACACCTTGTGGAACGGGACGCGGAGACCCGCCGGTTCCGGCTGGGACTCGGATTGATTGCCGTGGCCGGACCACTCTTGGCCGAACTCGAGGAGCGCCGCGTTGCCTACCCCGTGCTCCGCGAACTGTCGGAGCAGACCGGCGAAACCAGCGCCCTCATGGTGTGGAGCGGTGATGAGTCCATTTGCGTGGAGCAGATCGCCAGCCACCACCAAATCAAACACACTACTCCGCTCGGTGCGCGGTACAACGACGCCCTCAGTGCCTCCGTGCAGGTGTTTCTGGCCCACGAACAGGAACCCCGCGTCCGTTCGCTCCTCAGCAGCGGCGCCATCACGTACCCGGGACTTGAGGAGTCGAGCCTGGACGCCTACCTTGTCCGGTTGAAAGATGACCTCCAGCGCGGCTGGGCCATCAATTACGGGGAAACCTCCATCGACGAAGTGGGCCTCGCAGCACCCGTTTATGATCATCGCGGCGAGGTGGTGGCCGCGGTCCTGATCCCGGCGCCCCGGTTCCGTGTATCCCAGGACCGGCTGCAGGCGCTCGGAGAATCCTGTGCCGCCGCGGCCGGGAAGGTTACGGCCCGCCTGGGTGGAAGGTTGCGCGGGAGCGCCACGTAGACTGGCAGGATGCGGTTGGTAGCAAGTGACATTGACGGAACGATCCTTGGGCACGATGGCAGGATCAGTGACCGCACCGTCCGCGCCTTCCACGCCTGCCGGGACGCCGGCGTCGAACTCGTGTTTGTCACTGGCCGGCCGCCGCGCTGGCTGCACCCCCTGCAGGACCAGCTCGGCCACGCCGGCACGGTCATCTGCTCCAACGGCGCCGTGGTCTGGGACCTGGAAGCTGAACAGCTGGTGTCCGCCCGCGCCCTGGCCATCGAGTCCGTGCTGGAGATCCGCCGGATCATCAAGGAGCTCCGTCCGGCCGCCCTGTTCGCGGCGGAAACACTGACCGGCTTCCACCTTGAACCCGGCTTCATCGAAAACGGGTCCAGCGAGCTGCTCAGCGAGTTCACCCCGGCGCCGCTGGCCGAGACGCTCACCGCCGACGACGCCGTCGTGAAGTTCCTGGCGATCGTCCGGGAGGGCACTCCGGACGACTTCCTGGCCGAGGTGCGGCCCGCCGTCGAACATCTGGCCGCCGCCACGCACTCCTCGCCGGGCGTGTCCATGCTGGAGCTGTGCCTTCCCGGCGTCAACAAGGCCGTGACGCTCGCCGAATATGCCGCCACGCTGGGCATCGACGCCGCCGACGTTGTGGCGTTCGGAGACATGCCCAACGACATCGAGATGCTCCGCTGGGCAGGCCACGGCTACGCAATGGCCAGCGGGCACCCGGAGGCCATTCTCGCAGCCGGTCAGCAGGCACCACATTTTGACGACGATGGCGTGGCCCAGGTTCTGGAGGCCCGGCTGGCGTCGCTGGGTGTCAAACTTTCCTAAGCCCAATTCACAGCTGGCGCTCACCTTGCGTTCACTTCTGCTTCGTAGCGTGGGCCGGGGGAGCCAACACCTCCCCTTTTCGGCTCAAGGGGTAACGATGGCAAAAAACGTCAGGCGCGACGCTGTTGATGTGCCGCTGCGCAGGGCAACGCCCGCGCCGCATTGGAAGCAGCTGAGCCAGGGCGACCGCGTCCGCGTGGTCTTCTCGCCCGGTTTCGAGGCCGGCGGCCTGGTGGACGCCATCACCGGGGACCACACGGCGGTGTGGATTAACCTCGACGGCGGACGGGGCCGCACCATGCTGCACTGCAGCGACGGGGCGGAAGTTTTTGCCGAAGAGGAGTAAGCCTCTGCAGCAGCACCGCAGGTCCGGGGACTCCGGTACGCTCGCAGGGTGAGTTTGCCGTTCTTCAGCAGCCCTGGTGCTACCGGTCCCCAGCCGCCTGTCGCCATGGCCCACCGCGGGTTTTCGCAGGAGGGGCTGGAAAATTCGATGGCCGCGTTCCGCGCCGCCGTCGACCTCGGCTACCGGTACCTGGAAACCGATGTGCACACCACTGCGGACGGCGTTGTGCTTGTCTTCCACGACGACACGCTGGACCGGGTGACGGACGGGATCGGGCGGGTCGCCGGCCTCACCGCCGCTGAAGTGGCCCGCGCCCGCATTGATGGCCGTGAGCCGATCCCGACCTTCGATGATCTGGTCACGGGGCTGCCCGGTGTCCGCCTGAACGTGGACGTCAAGGACTGGAACTCCGTCCGGAGCCTCGCCAGTGCGATCGAACGCCACCAGGCCCACTCCCGCGTCCTGGTCACCAGCTTTTCGGACCGGCGACGGCGGGCGGTGCTGAAGCTGCTGAGCCGTCCGGTGGCGTCGTCGGCCGGGGTTGTCTCCGTGGGCCTGTTCACCGTGCTGGGCCGGGTGCTTCCGGGCCCCCTCTTCCGGTTGGTCCTGCGCCCGATCCTGCATGATGTCCACGCGCTTCAGGTTCCCGTGCGGTACGGGGCGATCGAAGTGGTCACGCCCGGATTTGTGCGCCGGGCTCACGCAATGGGACTGGTGGTCCATGTGTGGACGGTCAATGATCCCGCGGAGATGCGCCGTCTGCTCGAGCTCGGCGTGGACGGGCTCGTGACCGACCGGGCGGACCTGCTCCGGGACGTGCTGCAGGAGCGCGGCGAGTGGCAGGGGCCGGAAAGGTCCCAGCCTCCCCAGGCCTGACGAGCGTTTCCCTTGCCGCTTGGTCTGTTACGGCCCCAGCCCGTCCGGATGTCGTGGATCAGGTGGCCGGGGGCCGGGGGGAAGGTCACGGAACCTGCCCGTCTCCGCCCGTAGGGGCCGCGGCGCTTCCCGTGAGCCCGGTTGCCTCTGTGCTTGTCGTCCCGGCCCCGGCCGATTTCCGTGCCTCGTCTTCGGAAGGCGCGTCATCCTGCTCCGATGCCCTTTCATCGATGTCGCCGCCAAGGGGAGCATCTGATACCGGACCCGGAGCTGCGCCGGGCTTCAGGCCAGGAGCTTTTTGCTTCTCCGCTTCCATCGCATTGGATCCCTCGCTGATGGTGGAGTGAACTTCCACGGGGTCGTTAGGATCTGTGGGGTCGGGAACGTCCAGTTTTTCCGTGGCCTTGCTTGTCCCTGCAAGGTCCTCCATGGCGTTCTCCGCTGCCTTGCCGATGCTGTCGCCGATACCCATGAGACTGCTCCTTCTGACATCGTGTGCCGGGCGCCCCCAGTGGACTTCCGGAGATTACCCTTCCAGAATTATCAGCATGCTTACAATTAGTCCAGAGCTGGGGTGCCAGACCACGGCCGGGCAGGAAGGGCGAGCACAGTGAGCAGCTACCATCCGGAAAACGACCCCGCGAACCCGGACCAGCCGGGCAAAAATCAGCCGGGCAAAAACCAGCCGGCCGCCAACGGTTCCGGCGCCGGCCAGCAGGGAGGCCGGGACTCCGCCGGCTCGGCCAATCCCGACCCGGCGGCGGGCAACGTCACGGGGCTGGAGCCCGGCGGTGGAGTGCCTCCCGGGGAAACTCCTCCGGCTGAGGACCAAATGAGCGCCGACCAGGGCCGCGACGAATAGTCCGCAGCGGACAGCGACTGTTCACAGGTAACGTCCGGCCGCCGGCTACGTCTGGGCGTTCAGCGGACCCGCCGGCTCTCAGCGGGGGTCGGCGGGCGGAGACATCCGGCCGGAGTCCTCAGTGCCGACGAGTTGGCGCTTCAGCCCATCCAAATCGACGCTGGTGTTCCAGCTTGTCCAGTCCTGTGGCCGGACCGACGGCCTGCCCAGCAGGTAGCCCTGCCCCGCGCTGATTCCAAGCTCCGTCAGGACCTTGAGTTCGCCGATTGTCTCAATGCCTTCCGCGACCAGAATGGTGCCGATCTGCCCGGCGAAGTCCACCAGGCAGGCAACCATGGCCCTTTGGATACCGTCATTGTCCACGCCGCCGATGACGTTCCGGCCTACCTTCAGGAAATCCGGCCGCAGGTGCACCATCCGGCTCAAAGCGCCGGCCCCCGAGTGGGTATCGTCCACGGCGATGCGCAAGCCCTTTTCGCGCAGCGGGTTGACGGCTGAAATGAACTGCGGGTACTCCTCATTGCTGATGGTTTCCGTCAGTTCAAGCACCACGCGGCTGATGGGAAGGTCGATGTGCTGGAACAGTTCCGGCAGCCGGGGGTCCAGGCATGACGTGGGCGAAATGTTGAGCGAAACGTAGAGATCCCCAGGAAGCTCCCTGGCTGCAGCAGCGGCGGATCCGAGGGCTGAAAATTCGAGGTTCGCGCCCAAACCAACAGCCGCCGCCTCCGCAAACCACAGTTCCGCGGCTGCGCCGTCATCGCTGACGAAGCGGGACAGTGCCTCGACTCCCACTACGGTTTCTTCGGCAAGCCCGTAGATGGGCTGGAATGCCGTCATCAGCATCTGGCTCTCGAGCAGCGCGCTGATGCGTGACATGCTGCGGATCGCATCGATTTGTTCAGCGAGTTTGGGTGGGACGGCCGTCGGTTCGAGGCGCATCTTCCGGGCGCTGTCCAATGTCTCACCCGTATTGGCGTCGCTGCGCCGCGTTTCCAGGAGATACTCCAGCAAAGCCCGTTCGGGCACGCCAGGATTCTCATCGAGGCTGTTGCTAAGACGCTGCCGGACAGCGGCACCGGACGGATCCGGATCCGCCATAACAGCGGCGATGATTCCCCACGCCTGTACACGAACCGACATTAGCTACGCCCCCAGTTGACGAAGTAATGACCCAATGGCCCTTTTTTGTTCAATTTCCAACCGCTTCTAAAGTCCTGCGCTGCTGATAAGCCGCGATGCTCACGGCGACGATAATCAGACCCAGCACGATGATCGTATATCGGGGCGAACAAAAGCGCAGTAGTTTTCGCTTTACTGTTTCGCGCTTTCCGGTTGGGCCGCGAGCAGTTGGGGGACCTGCTCCGGAGGGACAGGCCGGCTGAAGTAATAGCCCTGGGCGCTCAGGCAGCCCAGGCCTCGGAGTATCTCGGCCTGCTCCGCAGTCTCGACGCCCTCCCAGACAGCCTCCAGGCCGCAAGCGCGGACGAGTTGCAGGACAGCAGCCACCAGGGCCGGCTGCGCGGGATCGGTGCCGAGGCCGGTGATGAGGGAACGGTCCACCTTCACCCGGTCCACCGGCAGCCGGCGCAGGTAGCTGATGGATGAGTACCCGGTCCCGAAGTCGTCGATCTCGATCCCCACGCCAAGCCCGCGCAGCCCGCCCAGCGAGTAGCGGTCCAGCTCGTTGCCCTTGACGATGGCCACTTCCGTCAGTTCCAGGACCACCTGCTCCGGCCGGACACGTGTCTCCTTGAGGACATTGCGCACGTCCTCAATGAACTGAAGGCTTTGCAGGTCGGTGGCGGAGATATTGATCCGGACGGAAAAATGGCTGTCCACGAGGGACCCATCGATCCATTGACGAAGCTGGCGCACTGCTGTGCGAAGAACCCAGAAACCAAGCTCGGAGATCAGCCCGGCATCCTCGGCCAGTGGGATGAACTCATCCGGCATGATAAGCCCGCGCGTCGGGTGGTTCCATCGGACCAGGGCCTCCACGCCTTCGATCCGGCCGGAGCTGAGCTCCACCACGGGCTGGTAGTGCAGCGTCAGTCCGTCACTCTTGATCGCAGCCCGGAGGTCCTCCACGAGCTGGCTGCGGAGCCTGCGGACCAGCAGGAGGCCGGGCTCGAAGCGGTGGAGCCTGTTCTGGCCTTCGGCCTTGGACGCATACATGGCGACGTCGGCCTCCATCAGCATGTCCTCTGGGGTCTGCCCGGCATTGCCGACACTCAGCCCGATACTCGCGCCGCAGCGCACGCTTCGCCCCGGCAGTTCAATGGCTTGATTCAACGCCGCAAGGACGCGGTGCCCCACGATGGCCGCCTGGTCTGCAGAGACCGCCGGCATAACGATCGCGAACTCGTCCCCGCCAAGGCGTGCCACGACGTCGGTGGCACGCACCGCGCCGCGGATCCGTTCCCCTACCGTGATCAGGACCTGGTCTCCGGCGGTATGGCCCAGGCTGTCGTTGATGGATTTGAAGGCATCGAGGTCAAGCAGCAGGATGACAGGCCCTTCATCGGGTTTGTCGTCGTTAATGGCGGCGCGCAAGGCATCGATGAGCGCCGAGCGGTTTGCCAGGCCGGTCAGCGGGTCCTGCATGGCCATTTTCTGCATTTCCAGGTGAGCCTCATGCAGCAGCCGGGTGCGCACCTGCACGCGCTGTTCAAGTTCTTCGTAAATGATTTGCAGGTCCTCGGCCAGGAGGTTGGTGCCCATGATGATGGCGTCGAGTTCATCACGGGCTTCGGATACCTCGATCCGGGAGCTGAGGTCTCCCGATGCCAGCCGGACAATGCCCTCCAGCAGCTGGGAAAGCCGGGGGTCGTTGTCAGCAAACATCGGTCCTCCTTCCGGCGCTCAGTTGGCCTGGTTGCGGCAGGAATCCAGCGGGAGGCTGACGGTGACCGTTGTGCCTGCGCCCAGGGTGGAAGCCACATCAATGCGGCCGCCGTGGCGCGCCACGATGTCCTTGGTGATGGCCAGGCCCAGTCCGCTTCCGGGGATGGCTCCGGACATGGCATTGGATGCACGGTAGAACCGCGTGAAAACGTGGTCAATTTCCTCGCTGGAGATGCCAATGCCGGTATCCGCGACGCTGACGGTGGCCCACCTGGTGCCGTCGGCCGCCGCATGCGATTCGCTGCCCACCTCGATCCGGCCGCCGCTGGGGGTGAACTTGATGGCGTTGGACACCAGGTTGGTGAACACCTGCTGCAGCTGGACCTCGTCCGCCAGGATTTCAGGATCTTCAGGCAGGGGGTCGACGGCGATGGTGACGTTCTGCAGCTGGGCCAAAGGACGCAGCGCGCCGGCAACAAGGTCCAGGGTTTGTCCCAGGCGTACCGGGGTGAGATGCATCAGGTTGTCATCGTGGCCGTTGCGGGAAACGCTCAGCATGTCCTCGATCAGCATCCGGAGCCGCTCCGTGTTCCGCACCACGATGTCCAGCATCTGGTGGACTTCAGGGGACACCGGCTGCTCAGTGCTCTCCTGGATCATGTCCAGGTACGCCATGATGGACGTCAGCGGCGTCCTCAGCTCGTGGTTGACCGTGGCGAGGAAGTCTGTTTTCGCCTTGTCCAGCTGCTGGAGCTGCTTAACCACCTGCTGCTGGCTGCTGATCAGGTGGCTTTGAATCAGCCCGTGCGCGGCGTTGCCCGCCACGTGCTGGATCAGTCCAAGCTCCGCGCGTGACCATTGCCGCGGCTGGTCACGCATCATGATCCAGATAATGCCCAGCGAGGAGCTTCCGTCGCCCATCGGCACGGCCAGTAACGACGCGGCGGGAGCAAGGCGCGGGGCGCTGGATGCTTCGCCCGCCCTTGCGTCCTCTTCGGACCCGTCGAAGGAGAGCGTCTCGGCGGCTGCCCAGAGCACGTTGGCCGTGTGCCGGGCAGAGTCCTCATCAGGAAGCGCTTCGGTGGAAAGTTTTTCGAGCCCGGGCCTGGTCCACGTGGCGGTAATCGGGGGAACCCGCTCGTCCTCAAAAGTGGTGAGCCGGACGTGGTCGGCTTTGAACGTCCTGCCGAAGCCCTCTACTACAAGGTAGGCAATCTCCTGCGGATCGTTGGTGCCGCGGACGGCAGCCGACACCAGGCGCAGCTGCTCGCGGAGACCTTCGGCTTCCTGCCGGGCGGCGGCCCGCCGGGAGACCTGCCTAATGAGTGCTGTGGCCCGGTGGACCAGTTCTTTGGGCGGCACAGGTTTGGCGACGCAGTCGTGGACGCCGGGGGGCTGCATGGCTGCGAGTTCAGCGGGGCTGTCCAGGTCCACCATCACCAGGACGGGTGCTTCTGCTTCCACCGCCGACAGGGACGTATCAAGCACGACGACCGACGGTTCGCCTGCTTTGAGCAGGGCGGCCAGCCCGCCTGCATCCCCTGCCGTGCGTACCTCGTAACCGGCGTCACGCAGCGCCTGCGCGTTAACCGCCAGCCTTCCGCCGTCGGGGTCCGCCATCACAGCGGTGCGGGGCACAGTCGAGTCCCACGGCATGTCAGCCGTCACAATGCCCCCTTCGATCCCAGTTGAGTACATTGTAGGGCTGGCGCAGGCTGTATGAACCCGTAGAAGTTGAACATCCCGCAAGAGTGACGAAACAACCGGAACCTGCACGGCCGCCGCACTGCAGATTGGGCCACTTTGCCGCGGTCCGGTGGTGGGCACCATATATTTGATCCGTGTCCTCCCCAGCGAAATCAGTCCGCTCTGCCTGGCAGAAGTACCTGATGATCCCCAAACTTGTCCGGTTGTCCCGTTCCGCGCACAAGGACCGGGCGGTGGCGTGGGACAGGTACTGGGCAGGCATCAACGTGACCGGCGCGGGTGGTGAGGTTCTCTGGGACTCCGGCAGGGACAGCGAATTCCTGGGGTACAAGGATGTCCTGGTGCGCCACCTGGACCCTGAGCTTCCCGTGGTGGACGTGGGGTGCGGGCACGGCACCTTCACGCGTGCGCTCGCCGGCGTCTTTCCTGACGTGATAGGCGTAGACGTCTCAGCCCACGCCGTTGGCCGCGCCCGGACGGAATCCGGAGGGGACGGCAACAGTGCGCGGCGCCTGCGCTACGAGGTGCGGGACATGACGGCGCCCGGTGCTGCAGCCGGGTTGGCGGGCGGTCGCGGGGCCAACGTCTTCATCCGCGGCGTGTTCCACGTGCTCAGCACTGATGACCAGCTGGCCCTGGTGGAAAACCTGCGGCTCCTCGCTGGCAGAGGCGGAGCCGTGTTCCTTGCGGAAACGAACTTCCAGGGAAACCCCGTGGATTATGTCTCATACCTGGGCGCCACCACCAGGGGCATCCCGGCGCCGCTGGAGCGCGCCATCCGCGAACTGCCCATGCCTGGCCATTTTGGCCCGGCCGAACGGGCGCGCGTCCTTCCCGACGAGACTTGGGAGCTCCTCGAGGACGGGGCCGTCGACATCCAGACGAACCAGATGACGGACGTGGCCGCACAGAGCCTGATTCCCGGCTATTTTGCGGTGGCCCGTCCCCGGACCTAGCCGCAAAAGAGGGGCAGAGGTACAATCTTCATCCGCCCCGTCCACGGCCCTGCCCCCTTGACAGGGAGGCGGAGCGGGAGGCTACATAGTAAGTAGACTTACTAGTTAGCTGCAGGGGAAAGGACGGACATCATGGCACAGGACAAAAGTAATAAAACCCGCGGGGCTGAAGCGGACCAGGAAGAAGAGGACCTGGGCGCAGGCCCGGATGACGGGAAGGTCCGCACTGGACCGGAATCATCCAAATCCCTGAAGTATTCACAGGAGGTCACCTCAACGGAAGACGAACCGGAGCGCGAGGGCCGGAGCCTGGTCACCACGCACCATGAAGTCATCAGGCAGTGGGCAGAGGACCGCGACGGCGTTCCCGCCACGGTGGAAGGCACCGAGCACGGTGACCACCTCGGAGTGCTGCGAATCGACTTTGGTGGCGAAAACGACAAGCTCCGCCACGTCAGCTGGGAGGAATGGTTTGAAACCTTCGACTCCCGCCAGCTGAACTTCATTTACCAGGAACAGCGCAGCGACGGCGAACAATCAAACTTCTTCCGGCTGGAAAACCCTGGCCGGGAAGACGCCTAAGCCGCATTCGTCCAGCCGTACCCGGCAAGACCAGCACCGGACCACTTCCGGCGCCGTCCCGTCGTCGGCAGGCGCAAACCAACAGGAACAACCATGCGCGAACTAATCCCTTCCGGTTCCCTCCGCGGGATGCTGCTGCCGCCAACCTACGGCAGGCACGTCACGGACAGCACCGCATTCACCGTTTTGTCCGTCGAGATCTGGACCGCCGGCTTGGTGGTCACCATCCAGATGGCCTCCGACGACGGGCCGGAGCCCAACATCATCCTCCAGGACCACTTCGGTACCGAGTATTCGCTGCGCAACTCCGCGAATCTGGGCTCCCGCAACCTGCAGGTCTTTACCCCCTCGGTGCCGCCCGGAACCCGGAGCCTGACGGTCAAGTCGGCTGACGACGCCCGCGCCCGTCCCGTGGTTACCTTCGCCGTGCCGCTCCTGACCATGCGGGACGCCCCGGCCGACTCCGACGATGACGGTTACCCCTCGCCGCCGGAACTCCGCCGCCCGGCCTGAATACAAAGGAGCGCCATGAAGGACACCACAGGGTTCAGCCCCACCACCGCCATCGTTACGGCGTCGGACTCCGGAATCGGGAAGGCTACAGCCGTGGCGCTGGCCAGGGCGGGCATGGACGTGGGCGTGACATGGCATTCGGACAAGGCCGGTGCCGAGGCGACTGCCGAAGAAGTCCGGAGCCTGGGCCGCAAAGCAGTAGTCCGGCAACTGGATACCACTGAACTCGGGGCCGCCGGCGGGGTCATCGATGAACTGGCCGAGGAGCTCGGTGGGGTGGACGTGTTCGTCAACAACGCCGGAACCGGAGACGGGACCAAGTTCCTGGACCTGGACGTGGACACCTGGATGCAGACCCTGGACACCAACCTCAATGGCGCATTCGTGTGCCTGCAGGCGGCTGCCCGGCGCATGGTCCAGGCAGGCAGGGGAGGGCGCCTGATTGCCGTCACCAGCGTCCACGAGTTCCAGCCGCGCGTGGGATCATCGGCCTACGATGCCTCAAAGCACGGCCTGGGCGGCCTGATGAAAACACTGGCGCTGGAACTTGGTGAGCATGGCATCACGGCCAACAGTGTTGCCCCCGGCGAGATAGCCACGCCCATGACCGGGCAGGAGGATGAGGACGCGACGGCGAAGGACAGGCCGGGAGTGCCGCTGGGCAGGCCGGGGGACGCGCGGGAAGTGGCTGCCGTGATTGCCTTTCTTGCCTCGCCTGCGTCGAGCTACGTCACCGGCGCTTCGTGGGCCGTGGACGGCGGGATGCTGCAGATGGGCCCGCATGGCGGCTCGCACATTACCGGCCATGATTGGCGTGAGGGGTAAGGCTTAAGGCTGGGCTGCTTAGGGAAGGGTGTTTGTCCGCATTACGGCTTGGGCAAGCGCTTTCCTTTGCCGTGCTGGCATGATGGAGCCCATGCGCATTCTTATTGCTCCGGATAAGTTCAAGGGTTCCCTCACGGCTGCTGAAGCGGCTGCTGCCATCGCGGAGGGCGCCCTGCGTGTTTACCCGGATGCCGTCGCCACGCAGTTCCCTATCGCCGACGGCGGCGAGGGCACCCTCGAAGCTGCCGTTGCTGCCGGCTACGAGGAGCGGATCAACGCGGTAGTGGGGCCCATCCTCGCCCCTGTTGGCGCGGCGTGGGCCATCCGGAAGGGCAGCGGGGGCAAGGTCACCGCCGTCATTGAAACCGCGCAGGCGTCCGGGCTGGCAGAGATGGAGCCCACCCCCGCGAACGCACTCCGGGCCCACAGCTACGGCTGCGGCCAACTGATCGCCGCAGCCCTGGAAGCCGGCGCCACCGAAATTGTGCTGGGGCTGGGCGGATCGGCAATGACCGACGGCGGCAGCGGTGCCCTGCGGGCCCTGGGCTTGAAGCCGCTGGACTCGGCCGGGAACGTGGTGCCGCTGGGCGGCGGCTCACTCGCCGACGTCGTGAGGCTGGACGCTTCCGAACTGGACCCCCGGCTGGCCGCCACCACCTTCCGAATCGCCGTCGACGTACGGAATCCGCTTTACGGATCGCTGGGCGCCGCGCACGTCTTCTCCCCGCAAAAGGGCGCGGACGAGGAGGCCGTGGAACTGCTCGACGCCGGACTCCGCAACTGGGCGTCCCTGCTCCGCGAGGCCACAGGCCGGGACGTCAACATCGAGGGGGCGGGCGCCGCCGGCGGCTTCCCGGCGTCGTTCCTTGCCTTTACCGACGCCGCGCTGGAAGGCGGCTTCGCGCTTGTTGCGGGACTGACCGGTCTGGCGGAGCAGCTGTCCGGAACGGACCTGGTGATCACTGGCGAAGGCTCCATGGACGTCCAGTCGCTGACCGGCAAAGCCCCGATCGCGCTCGCTGATGCCGCCCGTGAACGGGGCATCCCGGTCATCGTGGTGGCAGGCAGGATACTGGTGACTCCCGAAGACCTCGCCGGGCATGGCGTGGTCGCTGCGGCGCAGCTGTTGGACGTGGCGTCAGGTCCGGAGGATGCCGTGGCCAACGCCGCCAAGTACCTGGCTTGGGCAACAACCCAGGTACTTGAAGGCGCGTAGCCAGATGTAGCGCCGGCAGGCACTGCCTGCACCTAGACGATGGTCTTGTTGCCGCGGCGGCGATTCCAGATCAGGATCACGATGAGCGTCAGCAGGATGACCCCGCCGATCACCCAGGGAGTGTTGTCGGTGCGGGTCGACTCGTTCTGACCCGATTCACCCGTTCCAGGATTGGCCGGGCCGGTGGAGGCGGTATCCCCGGGAGAAGGCGTGGGAGATGCGGCGGACAGCGCAACGGTGGTTTCCGCTCTGTCCGCGGCCGGGGAGGCGTGGGCGGCATCGAGCGAAAACGCCGGCGAGGCAAGCAGCAGCAGGGCCACCAGGGCACTTCTCAAAAGGGTCTTCATAGGGTTCTCCTGTGGTTCTCCGCGGCCGGTTGTCCGGCCGCGCGGCTTGTAACGGCGGATAGATGAAGCTGGGCGACAGTTTGGTTGACTGGTTCTGGAGCCGGTTCGCAAGGCGGCGCTGCGCGCCCTGGGACAGGCGGTGAATTACCTGCCGGCCTCGGCGCGCCTGTTCAGGTGGATGGGGACGTAAACCAGCAGGATCACCATCACGGCCATCAGCGCTCCGCCGGCAGTCAGGCCGGCTGTGCGTCCTGCGGTGACGTCGAACACCAGGGCTGCGGTGCCGGCACTCAGCAGCGCGATTCCGGCAAGGGTGATCTTGGCGATGGTGTCCCCGCTGGAGACCAGGGTTTCCTTGAGCCGCTTCCGGAAGAGCCGCCGGTGGACACTGACCGGCAAAAGGATGAGCGCCGTGGTCAGCGCGGCGATCACCACGTTGGTCAGGTAGAGGACAATCTGGAAGTCGTCCAGGTCTTCAAACCGTTCCTGGAAGGGCAGGGTGAGGAGGAAGCCGGCGAGGATCTGTACGCCCATCTGCAGCACCCGCATCTCCTGCAGCAGTTCTGCCCAGTTGCGGTCCATTTGTTCCTCATGGGTCTCATTCCTGCCGGTCCGGCCGGTGTAATCCTCCACATCCGACATTTCCGCTCCTTTCTGCGCCGTCCAGCCCCTGGCTATCTGTCTACCCTCCAGGTACCCAAAACAGGGCCAACGTTGCGCCGCGCCCCACATTTGGTAAGTTTACTGATTATTCGTGCGGAACGGTGGACTTTGCTCCTCGGGCCGGGATAGCTTCGAAGGGCCGGTGCACGGCTGGGCCCTCGGAAACCGACACAGTGAGCGGGCGGACTATGAGCGACAGGGAAAAGCAGACAGATCAGCCACGGGATCCCCGGGGCGGCTACCACGCCGGAGGGTTCCCCAAGCAGGAACAGAAGCAGCCCGGGCTGACGGCACCCATGGAGCCCAAGCCGGACCATGGCGAGCTCAGCTATGAGGGGCACGGGAAGCTGCAGGGCAAGGCAGCGCTCATCACCGGTGGTGACTCGGGAATCGGCAAGGCAGCCGCCATCGCTTTTGCCCGCGAGGGCGCTGACGTTGCCATCTCCTACCTTCCCGACGAGGAGGAGGACGCCCAGGACACCGCGGACTGGATCCGGAAGGCAGGCCAGCAGGTCCTCCTGTTTGCCGGCGACGGCCGTGAAGAGGAGTTCAGTACCCGGATCGCCAACGAGACGGCAGCCGAGTTCGGACGCCTTGATGTTGTGGTCCTGAACGCGGCCTACCAGAAAAACCGCGAGAGCCTCCAGTCCCTGCCCACAGAGGAGTTCGACCGGGTTTTCAAGACCAACCTGTATTCGCTGCTGTGGACGGCGCGGGCGGCCGTTCCACACCTGAAGGCCGGCGCCTCGATCATCACCACGTCATCCGTCCAAGCGTTCAACCCTTCGCCCGGCCTCATTGATTACGCCATGACCAAGGCCGCCCAGGTGGCGTTCACCAAAGCGCTTGCGCAGGAGCTTGGCCCCAAGGGCATCCGGGTCAACGCCGTGGCACCCGGACCGATCTGGACCCCACTGATTCCGGCCACCGAATGGCCGGAGAAGCTTCCGAAATTCGGCCAGGACACGCCGCTGGAACGGGCGGGCCAGCCCGCCGAGCTTGCCGCGGCCTACGTGCTGCTGGCCTCGGAGGACGGGTCCTACATTTCCGGGGCCGTGCTGCCGGTCACCGGCGGAAAGGGGCTCTAAGCAGCCCCCGTAATTCAGCTTCCATTCAACGCACAACAGGAGGAACCATGACGCAGGAAAACCAGCACGCCCAGCCGGAATCGGATCCCGGCGGATACGGCACTCCCACCGCTGAACAGGAGATGGGAGGAGCCCAGGGCTCGGACGGCCCGGCCGCAGGCGGCACAGGCGGCGTGGACACGAATGAGCCGCAGTCCGGTACCGGCGGGGATCCCTTGCCCCGGGACGTGGACCTTCCCTCCGGCGAAGCTGAACTGGATGAGACGAACGACGATTCCCAGGGGTCTGCCCCGGTATCCTCCGAGCCCGGGCAGGAAGCCACGGGGATTCCGGACGGCAGCGGCAGTGACCTGCCCAAGGAAAAGTCGCCGAACGACGACGGCGGCGAGAGCTTCGACGCCGGGTAACGGGTGGGTGCCGATCCCTGAGGACAGTGCACCTGATCACTGAAGGCCTCCTTCCCTGTTGCCCCTTGTGCCAGCGGCCGGAGGCCTTCGCCGTGCCAGGGCATACATCCATGATGATGTGGGTACGGACCACGACGAACCCCGCTATCAATGCCGAGGCAGGAGCCAGGAGGTTAGCTGTGAGCAGGAGATCATCGGAACAATGGGCACGGCGTGTTGAGCTGCCGGACAGCGTGGCAGTGGATGTGCTGATACCCACGTGCAACCGCCCGGCAGAACTGGCCGTGACGCTGGCCGGTTTGGCCGGGCAGGGCGACCCCACCTTCCGGGTGGTGGTCAGCGACCAGTCCACCGATATCCCTGGCTGGCAACATCCTGCGGCGGCAGCAATGGTCCGCGTCCTCGAAGCCCAGGGGCGCCCGGTCACGCTGCTCCGCCACCTGCCCCGGCGCGGACTGGCGGAGCACCGCCAGTTCCTGCTGGATCAGTCGACTGCCGGCAAATGCCTTTTCCTGGATGACGACATCTGGCTGGAACCGGGAACCCTGGAGCGGCTCAGCCGCGCTCTCGACGAACTGGACTGCGGCTTTGTGGGGATGGCTCCACAGGGCCTGTCGTACCTGGATGACAGACGGCCCGAGCAGACGGCCGGCTTTGAAGCGTGGGACGGCCCCGTGACCGCGGAGCGCATCCGGCCCGGCGCGCCCGGATTTGACCGCTGGCCGCTTCACAACGCGGCCAATCTCAGCCACCTCAGCGCTGACCTTTCCCTTGCACCGGGGGAGTGGGTGCCCTACCGCGTGGCCTGGCTCGGGGGCTGCGTGCTCTACCGGCGGGAGGCCCTGAACGCCGCAGGTGGCTTCGCCTTTTGGACAAGCCTTCCCGTTGCCCACGCCGGTGAGGACGTAGTGGCCCAATGGCAGGTCATGGAACGGTACGGCGCCGCCGGTATCCTTCCCTCGGGCGCTGTCCATCTGGAGTCCCCTACTACGGTGACGGACCGCCGGGTGGAGGCATACGACGTCGTACTCAGCGCAAATGAGCAGGCGTACGCAGGGAACGCCGCGGCAGCGGACTAGGCAGGCAACCCCGCTGCCCCCTCCCGCGCGCACGCCGGGGGACGTATCCTTATAACCAGGTTTTGCAGTGAGCCGCGAGCGCTTCAACCAAGGCGTGCAACATGGCCGCTGAACCCACGGAGCAGGTTGGCTGGGGACCTCTTCCCCTGCCCCCGGAGCCGGTTTTCGACAGCAAGGACGTCGAAACCTACCTCTGGGAGGTCACCCGTGAGTTCATGTCGGACCTCGAGGGCGAAACCCGGGGTATCGGCTGCGCAGCCACCCTCTTCCGCCTGGGGAAGGCGCGCACCCTGGCTGCAAGCACCGAGCGGGCGCGCGAGGCGGACCGGGAACAGTGTTCCTTTGCTGACGGACCGGTCCTCGAGGCGCTGCGCAGCGGCGAGTTCGTGTTGCTTTCCGACGTCAGCAGGGACCGGCGCTGGCCCGGATACGCGAGTGCGGCCGCCGGCCACGGTGTCCAGTCTCTCCTGTCAGTGCCCATCGTGTCCGAGGGCGGGACAAGCGCAGCCATCAATCTATACGCGTCTTCGCCCCACGCCTTCACCAGCGATGACCTCCTCCGAAGCCACAGCTACGTGCAGCAGGTTGCCCGCGCACTGCGCGTAGTGGTCAGGGTGGCCGAGCGCGCGGAAGCCACGGCGGGTCTTGCCGTGGCCCAGAGTTCCCTGGTCCTGGTGGATTTGGCGGTGCGCAGCCTCATGGACGAGTACGGCCTCAGCCGGGAAGGGGCACTGCGGTTCCTGCAGAGGGAGGCGTCGCACCATGAGCTGGGACTGCGGGATGCGGCCCTGAACGTTGTTGCCCCTGGCCCGGGCCGGGATCCTTCCGCGCCTCGGCGGGACCTGTCTGATGACCTGGAGGACTTCCGCCTGATGGCCCCGGCGGAGCTGGACCAGCCGCTGGAGGCAGTTGCTGTCCCGGAAACGCACCCTTCCACGACGACGACGACGGCGAAAGGACGGCCGGCATGACCATCGAAGAGCAAGAGAAGCGCCCGGGACGGCCGCCGGCAGAACGGCACCCGTGGCACCGCTTTGTGGCCCTCGGCGACTCCTATACCGAAGGAATCGGCGACCCGGAACCCCGGAGCATCGGCGGGCTCCGGGGCTGGGCTGACCGTGCCGCCGAGGAGCTCAGCAACGGCCAGAGCGACTTCGCCTACGCCAACCTAGCCGTGCGGGGGATGGTGCTCCAGGAGATCCTGGACCGGCAAATCGAACCTGCCCTTGCCCTGAAACCGGATCTGACAGCAATGTCCGGCGGCGGTAACGATGTGATTTTCCATCGGGGCGACCCGGATAAGCTGGCCGAAAAGATGGACCAGGCGGTGGGCCTGTTGGCTGAAACCGGTGGAACTGTCCTGCTGTTCGCCGGGCCGGACTGGGGCAATACGCCGGTGTTTGGCCAGATCCGGGGAAAGCTGGCCATCTACAATGAGCACCTCCACAGGATCGGTATGCGCCACCATGCCGTGATGGTGGACCTGTGGTGCCTGCCGGCGCTTCGCGACGCCCGGACGTGGGACAGGGACCGGCTGCACCTTTCGCCGCTGGGCCACCACGCCGTGGCTGTCGCCACCCTTGACGCGCTGGGAGTGCCGCATTCGCTCAAGGCCCTGGAGCCGCGGCCTGTTCCACCCCATGGCTGGACGCAGGCCAGGACGGATGACCTGATCTGGGCGCGGCAGTACCTGTTCCCCTGGGTTCTTGGCCGGCTGCGGCCCCACCCGGTGGAGTCCTGGGCCGCAAAGCGGCCGCGGCCGGGCCCTGTCTTCGGCCTTGGCCGCCCTGGTCCGTTCCCTCCCGGCCACCCTGCCAAACCTGAAGACACGGAGGAAGCCGGCGAAGTGGCTTAGCTGATGGGGCCTTAACGCTTTTTCGGCGCGCGCTTGGCTGCTGCGTTCATGGCCGCCTTGGCTGCCGGCGGCAGGCCGGCCTGCTCGGTTTCGGGCTCCGCCACTGTGCCCCGGGCCTTCGCGATGGCTTTCATCCCGTGGTAGATCACCAGGGCAGCGGCGGAACCGAGGGCAATGCCCGTGAATTTGAGGTCGCCGATAGTCCATGTGTAATCGGCGATGCCGATGATCAGGGCCACGGCTGCGGTGGTGAGGTTCACCGGGTTGGAGAAGTTCACTTTGTTCTGCACCCAGATCTTCACGCCCAGGATGCCGATCATGCCGTACAGCATGGTGGCCGCGCCGCCCAGGACACCCGGCGGTACGGTGGCGATGAGCTCGCCGAACTTGGGGGAGAAGCTCAGGAGGATGGCGAAGACGCCCGCCACCCAGTAGGCCGCCGTCGAGTAGACCTTGGTGGCTGCCATAACGCCGATGTTTTCGGCGTAGGTGGTGGTTCCGGAACCGCCGCCGAAGCCGGCCAGGACGGTGGCGGCGCCGTCGGCCATCAGCGCACGGCCGGAGACGCCGTCGAGGTTCTGGCCGGTCATTGCGGCCACGGACTTTACGTGGCCGATGTTTTCGGCAACCAGCACCAGCACCACGGGTACGAACAGGCCCAGGACGCCCACATGGAATTCGGGGGTCTGGAACTGCGGGAGGCCCACCCACGCGGCGGCGTCCATCTTCTCGTAGCTCACCTCGCCGCGCAGCATGGCCACGAGGTAGCCCACCACCACACCCACGAGAATGCTGAGGCGGCCCAGGATGCCGCGGAAGAGGACGCTGACCAGGATGATGGTGGCCAGCGTAATCACGGCGGTGACGGGGGCGGCGTCGAAATTGTTTTTCGCGGCGGGGGCAAGGTTAAGGCCAATCAGTGCCACGATGGCGCCGGTGACGATCGGCGGCATGAGCCGGTTGATCCAGCCTGCACCAAACTTCTGCACGATGGCGCCCACCAGGGCAAGGGCTGCGCCGGCCACCACCACGCCGCCGAGGGCTCCGGGCACGCCGAACTGCTGTTGGGAGGCCGTGATGGGCGCTATGAACGCGAAGCTCGAGCCGAGGTAGCTGGGCACCCGGCCCTTGGTGATCACCAGGAACAGCAACGTGCCGATGCCCGAGAAGAACAGCGTGGTGGCCGGAGGCATGCCGGTGATGATGGGCACCAGGAACGTGGCGCCGAACATGGCCACCACGTGCTGCATGCCCACGCCGATGGTCAGTGGCCAGGCGAGCCGCTCATCCGGGGCCACAACGTGGCCGGGCTTGATGGACTTGCCGGTGCCGTGCAGCTTCCATTTGATTCCGAGCATGCTCATGGGCGGAGGGCCTTTCAAAAGGGTGAGGTGCCTGGCGAGGGCGAAGATCAACTTGCTCCAGAGTACCGCCCGCCTTTGCAGCCGGTCAGCTGTGTTTGATGTCACCCGCCGTCACGGGAAGAGAAGACGGCTACTTGAAGTTGCAAGTATGGAAAGCAACGAGGCCGTCCCCAGTAGCGGGGAGGCCCAGCGAAAGGTAAGCCAATGACCATTGCCCATGAAGAAGCGGTTATCGATTCGGCCGCCGTCGACGCCATTTTCGCCCAGGCCCGCACCGCCAACTCCTTCACCGGAGACGTGACCGACGAGCAGGCGCAGGCTATCTACGAGCTCACCAAGTTCGGCCCCACCGCATTCAACTCCCAGCCGCTGCGCGTGACCTACGTCCGCTCGGACGAAGCCCGCGTCACGCTCGTTGACGCCCTCATGCCGGGCAACCGCGTCAAAACCGCCTCCGCGCCACTGGTTGCGATCCTCAGCTACGACACCGACTGGGCCGGGCAGTGGGACAACTTCCTCCCCGGCTACAACGCCCCGAAGGCCATGTACGACGCCAACCCCGAACTGGCCGCCGCTACGGGTAACAACAACGCCCACCTGCAGGCCGGCTACTTCATCCTGGCCGTGCGCTCCCTCGGGTTTGCCGCGGGCCCGATGACCGGCGCAGACTTCGGCGCTATCGACGCCGCGTTCTTCCCCAAAGGCGACCAGAAGAGCTTCCTGGTGGTCAACATCGGCCAGCCCGGAGCGGACGCTTGGGGCGAAGTGAAGCCCAAGTTCTCCTACGAGGACGTCGTCCGCACCGTCTAACCCGGACGCCCCATCACTTCCTGCGTCTTTTTCACCAACGCCCCATCACCTCGTGATGGGGCGTTGGTGTTTTTCGCGCATTAGGTGATGGGGCGTTTGGGATTTAGGTGCGGAACGTGATGGGGCGTTCGGGGGCGGTGGGAGACTGGGCCTATGCGGAACCTCATCTTCGTGGCGTTCGTCGAAACGGTGGCTGACCATGCGGTTTTCCTGCGCACTGACTGGCCGCTGCACATCACCCTGGTGAGGTTCGACGCCGACTCCCCTGACAGTGCCGACCCCACCGAACGCGTGGCCGCACTTGCCGACGCCCCGGCGCGCAGGGCCTTGGGTGCCAGCCTCACCGTGGGGGAGGACGCAGGGTTTGGCCGGAACGGCTCTGTGCCCGTGAGCCTCATCCAACCGCAGCCGGACCTGCAGGCCCTGCACGAACAGCTGGTCGCCGCAGTCGGGAGCCTGGACGGCAAGGTCCTGACACCGGCCCACACCCTGTCCGGCTACCGGCCCCACGTTTCACACCACGGCGGCAAACGGCTAAACCCGGGCGACGCCGTCGTGCTGGACCGGATCGCGCTCGTGGATATGGCGCCGGACGGTGACCGCACCGTCCGGCGCATCCTGCGGCTGTGGGACCGGGGGACGCAGCAACAACTTAGGCGATGACGCCGTCCACCAGGGCCTTGGCTTCCGCCTGCACCTGCTTGAGGTGCTCCTCGCCCTTGAAGGACTCGGCGTAAATCTTGTAAACGTCCTCTGTTCCGGACGGGCGGGCGGCGAACCAGGCGTTCTCCGTGACCACCTTGAGCCCGCCGATCGGCGCACCGTTGCCCGGCGCTTCCGTGAGCTTGGCAAGAATCGGCTCGCCGGCCAGTTCAGTTGCCGTAACGTCCGACGGCGACAGCTTGCCGAGTGCCGACTTCTGCTCCCGTGTGGCCGCGGCGTCAATGCGTGCGTAAACGGGCGCCCCGAACTGGTCCGTCAGGCCCTTGTAGAGCTGGGACGGAGACTTGCCCGTGACTGCAGTGATCTCCGAAGCCAGGAGGGCCAGCAGGATGCCGTCCTTGTCTGTGGTCCAGACGCTGCCGTCCTTTTTGTTAAACGAGGCGCCGGCCGATTCCTCGCCGCCGAACGCGCCCTCACCGGAGAGCAGGCCCGGTACAAACCACTTGAACCCGACCGGAACCTCCACGAGCTTGCGGCCCAGGCTTTCGGCGACGCGGTCAATGATGGAAGAGGAGACCAAGGTTTTGCCCACCACCGAGGCGGGGTTCCAGCCGCTGCGGTTGCGGTACAGGTAGTCGATGGCGACGGCGAGGTAGTGGTTCGGGTTCATCAGCCCGCCCACCCCATCAACAACAGGTGTGACGATGCCGTGGCGGTCCGCGTCGGCGTCGTTGCCCGTGGCAATATCGAAGACCGGCTGGCCGGAAGATGACGCGCCGGCCATGCGCTGGATCAGCGAGGCCATGGCGGCGGGCGAGGAGCAGTCCATCCGGATCTTTTCATCCCAGTCCAGCGTCATAAAGGCCCACTGCGGATCCACGGTGGGGTTGACCACGGTGAGGTTCAGGTGGTGGCGCTCGCCGATCTCGCTCCAGTAATCCACCGCGGCGCCGCCCATGGGATCAGCGCCGATGCGGACGCCGGCCTCGCGGATGGCATCCAGGTTCAGGACCGAAGGCAGGTCATCCACGTAGCTGCTGAGGAAGTCGAACTTGCCGGTGGTGTCGGCGGCCAGCGCGTCGGCCAGCGGGATACGCTTCACCCCGCGCAGGCCGTTTTCGAGCAGTTCATTGGCTCGGTTGGCGATCCAGCCGGTGGCATCCGAATCGGCGGGCCCACCGTGCGGGGGGTTGTACTTGAAGCCGCCGTCGGCCGGCGGGTTGTGGCTGGGGGTAACCACGATGCCGTCAGCCTGGGGAGCGCCGGCGCCGGCGTTCCGGTTGTACGTGAGGATGGCGTGGCTCAAGGCCGGGGTGGGAGTGTAGCCGTGCCGCGCGTCGATGAGGACCTGGACGCCGTTGGCAGCCAGCACCTCGAGCGCGGAGTTCTGCGCCGGCTCGCTGAGGGCGTGGGTGTCCTTGGCCAGGAACAGCGGCCCGGTGATGCCCTGCCCCGCCCGGTACTCCACGATTGCCTGGGTGATGGCGACAATGTGCTTTTCATTGAAGGACGCCTTGAGGCTCGAGCCGCGGTGCCCGGAGGTGCCGAACGCCACGCGCTGGCCGGGATCACCCAGATCCGGCGTGATGTCGTAATACGCGTCAAGGAGCGCAGTGATGTCAACAAGGTCCTGGGGTTGGGCAACTGTACCCGCGCGGCTAGCCATGGCTACAGCATGCCAGACCCAGGCTTCAGTCAAAACGACCGGTCCACAATCCGGCCACTTTAGCGCGCCCTGTGACGGAACAACGTCATCAAGTAGGTAGCCAACGTGAGTACCCGGCCTGCAAAGTACTTATATACCGGCGCCCTGACGCCCTGTTACTTTCGAAAAATCGGGCGGGATGTCCGCAAGCAAAAGGGCGACGGCGGCCTTCCGCCGTCGGCCTTCGAGTGGGGAAAGCAGGGACGGCCATGGGGGCAGTGGACGGGGCAGGGGAGCAGTCCAGGCTTGCTGCTGAAAGGGTCGCGAGGCTCAAGCGCAAGCTCGACCAGGCCGAGCGCTCCACCAAGGCCTGGGACGCCGACGCGATTGGCGGGCGGGTGGTGGCGGAGAAGCTCAGCGAACTGGTGCCGCGCGGCTGGTACGTGCTGCATGACGTCCACTGGCCGGGCCGGCCCAAGGCCAACCTGGATCATGTCCTGGTGGGGCCGGGCGGCGTGGTGGTGGTGGACGCCAAGAACTGGACCGGGGAAGTCCGCGTCTCTTCCGGCGTGCTGTGGCAGGGCCGTTATGCGCGCACCCAGGCTGTGGAGGGCGCACTCGCCCAGTGTGCCGCCGTCGCCTCCGTGATGGCACCGCCGCACCGCCGGTTGGTCCGTCCCCTGATTTGTATGGCCGCGCAGCCGGATCTTTTTGGTGTGACGAACGCGGACGTGCCGGTGGCCGGTTCCCAGCGCGTGGTGGGAGCCATCGAAGCGTTGCCGCCGGTGCTGGACCAGCAGGCCGTAGTGGGGCTCTACGCGCACCTCGGCCAGCAGCTCACGCATGAACAGGAGCCAGGCATCACGGCCTTCCGCAACGTCCGGCCCGGCACGGTGGTAAGGCCTGCCGGTGCCCGCCCGGCGCCCTCGAACACCGACAGCGAGCCTCGTCCCGGGCCACGGCCGGTCTCCGCGCGTCCTGTGCCTCCCCGTTCACGGCTTCGGGGAAACCTGCCGAAAACGATGGCGGGCGGGCGGAACCCGGAGACCCGCCAGCACGGCGCAACGGGCGCAGGAACCCTGGCGCTCCTGGCGGCGTTCGTTATTTTCGCCGTGTACGTGTTGCCGTACTGGGGGCAATAGACGGTGCCGGCGGCGGTAGGCTGGAGAGCAAAACTTCCAGGGGGAAACTTTGACTGACCAGCCCGCCCACCGGCCTGACTCCCAACGCGCTGACAGCAGCGGGCCGTCGGGCTTTCAACCGCCGCGGTTCGCCGCGCCCTACGGCGCAGAGGCGCCGACCCAGCCGCACTACGGGCAGGGCAGTTACGGACAAGGCGGCTACGGGCAAAACCAGCACGGAGACCCGGGACCCTTTGGCGCTCCCTACGGCCAGCCGCCGAGCCCGTACAACCAGCCGCCGGGTCCCTACAGCCAAACCGGGGTTCCCTATGGCCCGCCCGGGTACTTCAGCGCGCCTGAGCCCAAGACACTCAGCATCGCGAGCATGGTGTGCGGCATTGCCTCGGTGATCATGGGCTTCCTCCTCCTGCCGCAGATCGCCGCGATCGTCACCGGCCACCTGGCGCTCAAACGCGAGCCGTCGGGCAAGGGAATGTCCATCACCGGCCTGGTGCTGGGGTACCTCTGCCTGCTGGGCTATGCCGCGTTCTGGCTGTTACTCATTGTCGGGCTGGCCGTCGCCCGTACCACCAGCGGTACCACCCCGACCTTCTGAACCAGCAGCCGACGTCGGCCCGCGCTGATGCGCCCGGGCCTCCGTAGTGCTTCTGTGCTTTGGTCGCGGCCGGGAGTGGAAGGCTTTCGCGGGGCTGTCCGGATAGATTGATTCGGCCGGCGCACCGTGCGGTGGCCTGGCTGCACTCTCAGCGGAGCAGTTCCACGTCCGACACCAGCTCGATGTGGGCCAGCATCGCTTCCCCTGCCGCGTCGGGATCCTGGGCCCGGACGGCGTCGGCAATTTTGCGGTGGGAGGCGAGTGACTGCTCGGGGCGGCCCGGCTGGCCCAGGGACTCCATCCTTGTTTCGAGGATCATTTCGGCGATAAATGCCATCAGCTGCGCCAATACTGCGGAGTGCGCTGCTCCGGTGATGGCCTCGTGGAACAGCTCATCGCCGTGGGTGCCGCGGTCGCCGTCGTTGATCTCCTGGGCCATAACCTCCAGGGCATGTTCGATCGCGGCGAGGTCTTCGTCCGTGCGCCGGACCGCTGCGAGGGAAGCAAGTTTCACCTCCAGCGTGCTGCGCGCCTCAACAATCTCAGGCAGCCTGCTCCGGTGCTCCCGCAACCCCTTGATCACTGACGCCACGCTGGGCCGCCGCGCCAGCACCGCTCCCGTCCCGTGCTGCACATCGATGACCCCCAGCACCTCGAGGGCCACGAGGGCCTGGGCGAGGGTGGCCCGGGAAACGCCAAGCCGCTCCGCAAGATCACGTTCAGCGGGCAGGAGATCGCCCGGCCGCAACTGGGCCGATTCGATATAGGCAAGGATCTGCTCCACCAGCTGTTCGTACAGCCGGGGTCGGGTTACGCGCTCCAGTCCAAGCCGTGCTGTTTTCTCCACAAAGCCCTCACTACGTCGTAGGTTCCTCCAGACTACATTGCTCCTCCTATTGACAGATAGACTCACTGTCTAAGAGGCTAGTCCAGTGAGCCAGTTACTCACGTCACACTTTCGCTCCCAACGGAGGACCAACGATGTCCGCTCCTGTCCTGTCGATCATCATCCTGGCGGCAATGTTCCTGCTTGCCACCGTCCTGCCCCTGAACATGGGCGCCCTCGCCTTCGTTGGCGCGTTCCTGCTCGGCGCCGTCGTGCTGGGCATGTCCACCAACGACATCCTGGCCAACTTCCCCGGCGGCCTCTTCCTGACCATCGTCGGCGTCACCTACCTGTTCGCCATCGCGCAGAACAACGGCACCATCGATCTCCTGGTCCGCGGCGCGGTCAAGCTCGTCGGAAGCCGCGTGGCCCTCATCCCCTGGGTCATGTTCGCCATCACCGCTGTGATCACCGCTGTGGGCGCGCTGTCTCCTGCCGCCGTCGCCATCATTGCCCCGATAGCTCTCAGCTTCGCCGGCAAGTACAAGATCAGCCCGCTCCTGATGGGCATGATGGTGATCCACGGCGCCCAGGCGGGCGGCTTCTCACCCATCGCCGTCTACGGCGTGACCGTGAACGGCATCCTGGCCAAGACGGACCTTGCCTTCAGCCCTACGGCCCTGTTCCTGTCCAGCCTTATCTTCAACGTCGTTATCGCCCTCGTGCTCTTTGTAGTCCTGGGCGGCAAGAAGCTCCTCTCATCCAAGGTGAGCCACTTCGTGGAACAAGCGGCAGAAGCACGCATGGCTGTCAGCGTGGGCGCCAAGGCCGGCCCGGACGTGCCCTTCAAGGGCTTCGGCTCCGGCATGTACGGTCCCCGGGATCCTGCAGGCGACGGCGTGGCAGCCACCAAGGAGCGCTCCGCGCGCATCCCGCAGCTGGTCACCATCGGCGGCCTGATCGCACTGGCCGTCATTGCCCTCGGGTTCAAAGTGGACGTCGGCTTTGTGTCCATCACCATCGCCATCGTGCTGGCACTGGTCTCACCCGCCGCCCAGAAGGGCGCCATCAACAAGATCAGCTGGTCCACCGTGCTGCTGATCTGCGGCATGCTGACATTCGTGGGGGTCCTGGAAGAAGCCGGGACCATCGAGTTCGTCTCCAACGGCGTGGCCGGCATGGGCATGCCCCTCCTCGCCGCACTCCTGATTTGCTACATCGGGGCCGTTGTCTCTGCCTTCGCCTCGTCCACCGCCATCCTTGCCGCGCTCATCCCGCTCGCGGTGCCCTTCCTCTCCTCCGGTGAAATCGGCGCCGTGGGCGTGATCTGCGCCCTGGCTGTCGCCGCCACCATCGTGGACGTTTCCCCCTTCTCCACCAACGGCGCGCTGGTACTCGCGAACGCTCCTGAGGGCGTGGACAAGGACAAGTTCTACAAGCAGATCCTGGGCTACAGCGGCATCGTGATCGTTGCCGGCCCCGCCCTGGCCTGGCTGGCGCTGGTGGTCCCCGGATGGCTGTAGCGGACCGGACATCCCGCCAAACTTCCCCGCCTGTTGAGAAAAGGAACCAGCGCTTGAGTAGAACTGATAAGACCCAAGGCCCGCTGTCCGGCCACCTCGTTGTGGACCTGAGCCGGGCCCTGGCAGGACCGCACGCCGGCATGATGCTGGCGGACCTGGGTGCACGGGTCATCAAAGTCGAGAACCCCGCAACCGGGGACGACACCCGCGGCTGGGGCCCGCCCTTTGTTGGCCCCGAGGACGACCTGCAGTCCACCTACTTCATGTCCTGCAACCGCAACAAGGAGTCCATCAGCCTGGACCTGAAGTGCGACGACGGGCAAGCGGTGCTGCGGGGACTGCTGGAACGCGCGGATGTGGTGATCGAGAACTTCCGCCCCGGGGTCATGGACCGGCTGGGCTTCTCTCCCGCGGCAATGCATGAGCTGAACCCCCGGCTGGTCATCCTCTCCATCACCGGCTTCGGCCATGACGGACCCGAGTCCCAGCGCAGCGGCTATGACCAGATCCTCCAGGGCGAGGCAGGGCTGATGTCCCTCACCGGGTCCGGGCCAAACGATCCCCAGCGCGTGGGCGTCCCCATCGCGGACCTCCTCGCCGGCATGAACGGCGCGTTCGGGGTACTGGCGGCTTTGGTTGAGCGGGACCGGACCGGCAACGGGCAGGTGGTGCGCACCTCCCTGCTGGCATCCCTGATCGGAGTGCACGCCTTCCAGGGCACCCGCACCACGGTGGCGGGGGAAGTCCCGCAGGCCCAGGGAAACCACCACCCCTCCATCGCGCCCTATGGCCTGTTCGCCTGCAGGGACGGAAGCGTGCAGATCAGCGTCGGCAGCGAAAAGCTGTGGTCCTCATTCGCCGCAGCCTTCGGCCTCGAGCCGGCGGCACCGGGCTTTGCCAGCAACGCCGAAAGGGTGCGGAACCGTACCGGGGTCATTGCCGCCGTCGAACGCGCCTTTGCGGACTATGGAGCAGCGGAACTGCTGGACAAACTGAACGACGCCGGGATCCCGGCGGGCAAGGTGCGCTCGCTGGATGAGGTGTACGCGTGGGAGCAGGTGGCGTCACAGGGCCTCGTGGTGGACGTGGACCACCCGCTGCTCGGCAAAGTCAGCCTGCCGGGCCCGCCGCTGAGGTTTTTCGCGCCCGGTGACGCTGCGGAAACCACCGTCACCGACCACGATGCACCGCCCCTGCTGGACGAAGACGGGCAGTCCATTCGTGAATGGCTGGGCATGGCTGCGGTTGCCGCCGGGGTGAAATAGCATGCCGACAACCGAAAAAGTCCGGCACCTGGGCGCCGCCGAACTGCTTGAAACTGTGGTGGACGCAGGCTCTTTCGTTTCCTGGGACTCGCCGGCACAGGAGCCGCCGCTCTCAGAGGACTACTTCCGCGACCTGGCCAAGGCGCGGGAACGGAGCGGGAGTGATGAATCCGTGATCACGGGTGCAGGGCTTATCCGGGGCCGCCGGGTTGCCGTGATCGTCAGCGAATTTTCCTTCCTGGCCGGATCCATCGGCCACGCGGCGGCGCAGCGGATCGTGGCCGCCGTCGAACGGGCCACCGCTGAGGGTCTGCCGCTCCTTGCCGGCCCTGCATCCGGCGGGACCCGGATGCAGGAGGGAACGCTGGCCTTCCTGTCCATGGTGAAGATCACCGGGGCGGTGCGCGCGCACCGCCAGGCAGGCCTCCCGTACCTGGTATACCTGCGGCACCCCACAACCGGCGGCGTTATGGCATCGTGGGGATCCCTGGGTCACATCAATGTGGCCGAACCGGGCTCTCTCCTGGGGTTCCTGGGCCCGCGGGTCTATGAGGCGCTGCACGGGGAGGCGTTTCCCGAGAACGTCCAGGTGGCGGAAAACCTGTTCAACAAGGGGCTGATCGACGGCGTGGTGGAGCCCGGGGATCTTGCTGACCTGGTGGGCCGGGCCTTGGACATCCTTTGCGCCAGGCGAGGGGCGCCGCCGGAATCGCCCGGGACGCTCGCTATCCGTCCGGCGGCAGTTGATGCCTGGACTTCCATCGGCATTTCCCGGCGCCCCCGCCGGCCGGACCTGCGGCAACTTCTCAAGCACGGTGCCAGCGATGCCCTGCCGCTGAACGGAACAGGGCAGGGCGAGAAGGACCCCGGCCTGCTGCTGGCCCTTGCCCGCTTCGGTGGGCAGTCCTGCATCGTCCTGGGGCATGCCCGTCCGCTGCGTCGTGATGCGGCCGGAATGGGCCCCGGCTCACTGCGGGAGGCACGGCGCGGCATGAAGCTCGCCGAGGAGCTGCGGCTGCCGCTGTTGACGGTCATCGACACCGCGGGCGCGGCCCTCTCGCAAGAGGCTGAAGAAGGCGGGCTGGCAGGTGAGATCGCGCGCTCGCTGCACGAACTCATCGGGCTGGAGGCGCCGTCCGTTTCGGTACTGCTCGGCCAGGGGGCCGGGGGAGGAGCACTGGCGCTGCTGCCCGCCGACAGGACCATCGCGGCTCAGCACAGCTGGCTTTCACCGCTGCCCCCGGAAGGCGCCAGCGCGATAGTCCACCGGACCATCGCCCATGCTCCGGCAATGGCGCAGGCCCAGGGCGTGAACGTGGCTTCCCTTTATGCCAACGGACTGGTGGACCACATCGTGGATGAGCGGGACGACGCGTCACTGGAACCCCACGACTTCTGCCGGCGGATGGCGCTCGCCATCGAGTACGAGCTGGCGTCGGTTGCCGGCACCCCCGTGCCGGGGCTGGTGGCGGCACGGTCCGCGAAGTACCGGAGCCTGGGCGCAGGCTGACCTGCCGCGCCGGCCATGGTCCCGGACGTGCTGCCGCTGTTGCTGACCTGGGCGGCCGCCGTCGTGCTATTTCCGCTGCGGCGCCCGCGCGCGGTGCGCATTCCGGCGCAGCTGCAGGATCCGGGCCCCACCCGCCACGGCCACCAGGACGCCGCCGGTCACGCTAGCGATAAACAGCGCCATCCCGAGCGGGACGAATCCCTCGAGCCCGAAGTAGCGGACGGCCACCTGGTCCTGATTCTGCAGGATGAAGATGATCAGCAGGATCAGGAGTACCAGGGCGGCCACGACGGCGGCCCACACCACTCCGGCGCGGGTCACCCCCGGCTGGTCAGCGGCAGGTCGTGGTCCAGTTGCCGGCGCGGCATCTGTTGCGGGCATGCTCGGGCTAACGCCTGTCCCGGAGGCCGGGTAATCGGCCGCGGAAGAGGTTCCGGCCGAAGACCGGGCCTCGGTGTGGTTTCCGGTGCCAGGCTCCGGCTGCCGGTCCGGCGCGGGAGACGGGTAGTTCTCCGTGCTCATGCTGTTTCCCTTCCTGCGACGTGAATACTAAGCATGCTTATGGCCCCACCCTAATGGGAGGTCTTCCTGCAGCACAACGCGGGAAAGACGCTGTGCCCCACAGCGCTGCGTGCCCGCGATGCGACTCGGGTCCCCCTGCGACCAGCCGGTGTGGTGCGCAGCGAGCGGGCACGGCGGAGGCTGATCCCAGCTTCCACATAGGGCCACCGTGAGTGCGGTCCCTCGACGCAGCGGAAGGGCCTCCACTGGAGTCCCTTCCGTTGTCATGTGCCGTGCGGGCGTCAGACCCTCTCCTCGCTCCGTTCAGCTGACGGGGTGCGCGGAGACGGCGTCCTGCGCCAGCTCGGGAATGCCCAGAACGTAAAGTCCTGTGCCTTGACTGGCTTCTCCGGCGTTTCTACCGGGGTTTCCTGCTTCACCTCGGGCTGGCGGTCAGCTTCTTTTCTGGTGCTCCGCCCGAAGTCCTTGTTGTAGGAATAACACATCACAGGCCTCCTCATGGTGACTGCCCTTTAATCGTCCTCCTGTTCGCCCACGGAGTCGAGGAGTCAACCTGGGCAGAATTAGGCCCGCGTTAGGTCCAGGTCAACAAGCCCTTTGGCTACGCTCTAGTACCCCAACTGCCGAGCCACCTGCAGCAGGAGCGCCTCCGAGCCCACGGGCCCTACCAGTTGGATCCCCATCGGCAGCCCGAGGCCGGGGGTGTTGCCCGTCCAGTGGACGGGGATGGTGACGGCGGGCAGGCCGCACACGTTGACCATCGAGGACCACGGCGCGAATTCGCACTGTTTCCGGTAGTCGCCGTCGGCATCCCCTGCCCACTGTGCTGCCGGCCAGGGCTCACTGCCGTGGGCCGTCCCGGTGAACCAGCCCACGGGGCGCGGTGTCTGGGCGAGCGCCGGCATCAGCAGCAGGTCCCACTGCGCGTACTGCGCCACGGTGTCGCGCTGGAACTGCCGCAGGAATGCAATTGCTTCGTTCAACTTCGCCGGGCTGCGCTGTTGCGCCCGGCGGCGGAAGGTCCGGGTCAGCGGCGCCAGCAGCGCTTCTCGGTGGGGACTGATCCTGGCCGCGCCCACCGGAGCGGTCCAGGCGGTGGTGAACGCATCCGGGTAGCGGTTGTCGTAGCGGATGTCCGCTTCGCTGAGTGTATGGCCCGCATGCTCCAGAAGTTTCTCCCCCGTCCGGAGCGCGTCCAGCGCCTCCTGGTCCGGAGTGAAAGGAAAGGTGCCGGACCAGGGGCTGTCCAAAGTGACGCCGATCCGCAGCCGCGGCGGCTCCTGTTGCACCCGGGCGAGGTAGCCGCCGTCCTGCGCGGACCCGGGCGAGGGAGCCAGCGCATCCAGCATCAGGGCGGCGTCGGCGGCGCTCCGGGCCAAGGGGCCGGCCACCACCAGACGAGCCGGATCGGCCAGGCTTTCCCCGGCCGGCACCACGCCGCGGCCCGGTTTCAGGCCCACGAGCCCGCAGGCGGCGGCGGGAATGCGGATGGAGCCGCCCCCGTCCGAGCCAGGCGCGAACGGAAGAAGCCCGGCGGCAACCGCAGCGGCGCTCCCGCCGGAGGATCCCCCGGAACTTCTGCTGGGCGCGTGGGGATTGCGCGACGGCGGCGCTACGCGGTTTTCGCTGTAGGCCGTCAGCCCGAATTCGGGCACCTGGGTCTTGCCCAGGGACACCACGCCCGCATCCTTAAGGAGGGCTGCCAGCGGACTGTCACTGAGGGCTGGCTTGTGGTCAAGGGCGGCACTGCCGTGCGTAGTCACCACGCCGGCCACGTCCGTAAGGTCCTTGAACGCCAGGGGCATGCCGTGCAGGAGCGGCAGCTCATCAGCAGGAAGGCTGCTTCGGCGCGTGTCTGCCGAGCGGGCATTCGCCATCGCCCGCTCGGCAGTGACCGTGACAAACGCCCCGAGCAGGGAATTGTGCTGTTCTACCCGATCCAGGAAATGCGCTGCCGCTTCGGCCGAGGAGACCTCTCCCTTCCGGAGGCTGTCCCGAAGGGCGACGGCGGACAGGTCGTGGAGTTCAGCCAAGGTACCGCGGCTCCAGGCGTTCCCCATCGTGGCTCTGGAAGGCGGGACCGTAGGTCACGGCACGCCCGGGGTGGCAAGGATGGTGGGCTGCTCTGCACGCAAGGGTTCCTCCTAGGGTCTTCCCAGAAGCCTAACTTGCCGTACTTCCGGGCACGACGGGGCCGCGGGCACTAGGCTTAACGCTGAACCCGATCTGCCAGACAGGACTTCCCATGAGCGATTTTGATACCGTCCGCGTCAACGACCTCCCTGCCGACGCCGCCATCCTGGACGTCCGGGAGGATTACGAATGGGTTGCCGGCCACGCTGACGGCGCCCGCCACATCCCCCTGGACCAGCTTCCCGCACGGCTGGCCGAACTCGATCCGGACCAGGACCTGTACATCATCTGCCGCACCGGCGGCCGGTCCTTCCGTGCCGCACAGTGGCTTACGGGCCAGGGCTACACAGCGATCAATGTCTCCGGCGGCATGGACCAGTGGCTGGAAGCCGGGAAACCGCTGGTCTCGGACAACGGGTTGAAGCCCCTGGTTCTCTAGCGCCCTTTACACCTGCTTTCCGGGCGCCCCGGCCAAGGTCGCTCCCATGCCTCCGAAGGAATACCTATGCCTGCGCCCTCTGCCACGTACGCCTTCCTTGGGCCCGAAGGTACCTTCACTGAGGCGGCCTTGCTCAAGGTACCTGGCGCTGGGCAGGCTACCCGCGTCCCGGCGTCAAACGTCAACGCCGCCCTGGACAAGGTGCGCGAGGGCTCAGTTGGCGCGGCGATGGTGCCGATCGAGAACTCGGTGGAAGGCGGCGTGACGGCCACACTGGACGCCATCGCCACCGGTCCCGAACTGCGGATCATCCGGGAAGTCCTGGTGCCCGTCAGCTTTGTGCTGGTGGCCCGGCCGGGAATGCGGCTGCAGGACATCCGGCGGGTCTCCACCCACAGCCACGCCTGGGCGCAGTGCCGGCTTTGGATGGACGCCCACCTTCCGGGGACCGAGTATGTGCCGGGATCCTCCACCGCGGCCGCGGGCATTGGGCTGCTGGAAGAGGATTGCCAGTACGACGCCGCCATCTGCGCGCCGCTGATTGCCCGGGAACAGCCGATGCTTTCCGCCCTCGCCGAGGACATTGGCGACAACCCCGGTGCCGTGACCCGCTTCATCCTGGTCAGCCGCCCCGGCATCCTTCCCGAACGCACCGGAGCGGACAAAACCACGGTTGTGGTGCCCCTGCCCGAGGACCGCCCCGGCGCCTTGATGGAGATCCTGGACCAGTTTGCCAGCCGGGGTGTGAACCTCAGCCGGATCGAGTCCAGGCCCACGGGGCAGTACCTGGGGCATTACTTCTTCAGCATCGACGCCGACGGCCACCTCGGTGACGCGCGGGTGGCTGACGCCCTGGCAGGGCTTCACCGCATCAGCCCGGCCACGCGGTTTCTTGGCTCCTACCCGCGGGCGGACAGCCTTGAGACGGTGGTTGAGCCGCATACCTCTGATGATGCCTTCGAAGCGGCCCTGGAGTGGGTGGACGGGTTGCGGCCGCAAACCGGGCGTACGGAAAACGGTTCCGCCGCTTCGCCGACAGCGTAGGTAATTGCCTTCATTACCACTTCCGCGGGCTGTGGACAATGCGTATGCTTACTTGATCCACATCGGGGGATGGCCCTTAACGAAGGGAGCGGGTCATGAGTACCAACAGCTCTGACAGCGATGGCCAGGGGATGATCGTCAATCCCCGCCCCACCGCCGACAACCAGGACTGGGACGGTGACGAGGCCGACCGGGCGGACCGCCTGCGCTTCGAAGAGGAACAGGCCATGATCCGTGAGCAGTCCGAGGCCCGCGCCGCGGCAAAAGCCGCCGCCGAGGCCCACAAGGAAGCCCACGCCTGATCGTCGTTTGTCAGACCAGGGAGCCCTGCCCCTTAACCCTGATCAACAACGAACGCGGCTCCACCTGGACAGTAACCCGCGTGGCTTCGCCCGCCGTGTCACCATCGAGCTGTGTGGGCATCGGCTCAGGGCATTTGATGACGATCCTGCCCGACCTGTAAATGGTCATGATGGGCAGTTTCCCGCTGTGCTTGAACATAATTTTTACGTACATCAGCAGCCAGCCAATGGCGCTGCGAGGGCTCATCACCACCACGTCCAGCATGCCGTCGTCGATCATGGCCTGCGGGATGAAGTCGATGCCGCCGGGGACCAGGCCGCAGTTGGCAAAAAGGATGCTGCGGATGTTCCGGACCTGATCCGGGCTGCCGTCCAGCGAGATTGAGATCTTCTTCCGCCGGCCGGGCAGATGACGCATGCCCGCCTCGGTATAAGCAAGCCAGCCGAACGTCTTTTTCAGGCCCGCGTTGGTGTCGGCCAGGACCTCGGCGTCCATGCCGATGCCCGCAATCACCAGGAATGTTTGCTCGGAGGAATGGCCGGTCCGGGAGTTCTCGATGCCCATCCGGGCGGTGTCGATATACCGCTGGTGGCCAAAGAGGGCTGTCTGCACATTGCCGTGGAGGTCGTTGACGTCCAGGTCCACATTGCGGGCCAGGAGGTTTCCGGTGCCCAGCGGAATGAGGCCCATTGCGACTCCCGTTCGCGCGAGGGACTCAGCCGCCACCCGGACGGTGCCGTCACCGCCGCCCACCACAACGACGTCGGGCTTGTGCCCCAATGCCGCCTGCACCTGCGAAAAGCCGGGGTCCTCCGCCGTCGTCTCGTAGAACACGGGCTCATCCCAGCCGGCCGTGAGGCAGGCGCGCTGGATGGTGGCCCTGGCTTCGTCCGAGCGGGCTTTGATCGGGTTGAGGATCACCGCCACCCGCTGCTGGCTAAGCCCCGGTTCGTGCGCGTCCCCGCCCACCGCGCTGCGCACATGCAGCGCCTTGAGCCTGCGGACTCCCCACCAGCTGGAAACGGCGAAGGCAAGCGCCACCGCTATCAGCAGGTAGAGAATCAGGTCGCTCATGGTGGTTCAACAGTATCCCGGCGGCAGGTGCGCCGGTCCCGCCCGCCGGCCGCCGCCGTCGGACTCCTGCGGATTGGATACCCTTATGGGGTGATCGACGTAAAAGACCTCAGCGAAAACCCGGACAAGTTCCGAGCCAGCCAGCGCGCCCGCGGCGCGGACGAATCAGTGGTGGACGCGATCATTGCCGCGGACTCTGCACGCCGTGCGGCGCTGATCCGCTTTGAGAACCTCCGGGCCGAGCAAAACGTCTTCGGCAAAAAGGTGGCCCAGGCGAAGGGCGACGAAAAGAAAGCCCTGTTGGCGGAAGTGAAGGAACTGGCCAACTCGGTCAAGGCCGCCTCCGCTGAGGCTGACGCCGCGCAGTTGAAGCAGGAAGAACTGCTGCGCACCATTCCCAACCTCATCGAGGACGGCGTCCCAGAGGGCGGCGAGGACGACTACGTGGTGGTCAAAACCGTTGGCACGCCGCGTGAATTCCCGGACTTTCAGCCAAAGGACCACCTGGAAATTGGTGAGCTGATCGGTGCGATCGACATGGAGCGAGGCGCGAAGGTGTCCGGCGCCCGGTTCTACTTCCTCCGCGGCGTGGGTGCCCGGCTGGAGATGGCGCTGCTGCAGATGGCCATGGACCAGGCCATACAGGCTGGCTTCATCCCGATGATCACACCAACTTTGGTGCGCCCGGAGACGATGCAGGGCACTGGCTTCGACGTAAAGCACGACGCCGAGATTTACCGTCTCGCCGAAGACGACCTTTACCTCGTGGGCACCTCGGAGGTGGCGCTTGCCGGGTACCACGCGGACGAGATATTGGACTTTTCCAAGGGCCCGATCCGCTACGCCGGCCAGAGCTCGTGCTACCGCCGTGAGGCCGGTTCGCACGGCAAGGACACCCGCGGCATCATCCGCGTGCACCAGTTCAACAAGGTGGAGATGTTCATCTACACCACGGTTGAGGAGGCCGCCGCGGAGCACCAGCGGCTGTTGGCCTGGGAAGAGGAGATGCTGGCCAAGTGCGAGCTGCCGTACCGGGTTATCGACACCGCCGCAGGTGATCTTGGCACCTCTGCCGCCCGGAAGTACGACTGCGAAGCGTGGGTTCCCACGCAGGGCGCCTACCGCGAGCTGACCTCTACGTCCAACTGCACCACCTTCCAGGCCCGCCGCCTGAACATCCGCGAACGTGCGGTGAATGCGGAGGGGGTGGCCAAGGGTACCCGTGCTGTTGCCACCCTGAACGGAACCCTGGCCACCACTCGCTGGATCGTGGCTCTCCTGGAGCACCACCAGAACGCCGACGGCTCAGTCAACGTGCCCAAGGCGCTGCAGAAATACATCGGCGGGCTCGAGGTCCTCCCGGTCCTGTAGGTTTCGTTTGGTCCCAGGCTCGTTCGCGGATCCGGACCTTGAGGGCCCGGTTTCGCGAACGAGACTAGGTGCGGACCCTCGGCGGGGGAGGTCAATACCCGCACCGGGGACAACCTGTTGGTATTTACCAACTGTTAATAACACTGTGGCGCGCGTCCTAGCGGGTTTTCGGCGGCGTCTGCTCTACTTGATGGATGACAACGCTGACTGAAACCTCGGTCGCCGGCAACGATGACCGGCGAGAGAACGAGAACAACAACGCAGACCACAAGCTGATGGTCGCCCTTGACGTGGACGGCACCCTGGTGGACCACGACGGGCACATGTCCCCGGCCGTTCGCGAAGCCGCGCAGGCTGTGGTAGCAGCCGGGCACGAGGTAATGATTGCCACCGGCCGCTCCCTCAACGCCATGCTGCCCATTATCGAGAACATCGGAATCGAGCGCGGCTATGCGGTCTGCTGCAACGGCGGCGTGACACTGCGGCTCCAGCCCGATCTGGAAAACGGGTACGAGGTCATCCATAAGGCCACTTTCGATCCGGCTCCCGCGCTCCGTGCACTCCGCGAGCGGCTTCCGTCGGCCAAGTACGCGCTGGAAGACGAGGACGGCAACTTCCTGTCAACCGAACGCTTCCAGGATCCCAGCTTCGGTGTCGAGGCCGTCGGCGTGGACTTTCACACCATGCTTGAGGCCACGGCCGTGCGTGTGGTGGTGTTCAGTACCGAAAATACGCCCGAAGAGTTCACCGAGGCGATCGAGCAAATAGGCCTTGCCGGGGTCACATACTCGGTGGGTTGGACCGCGTGGCTGGACATCGCCGCTGCCGGCGTGACCAAGGCCAGCGCCTTGGAAAACCTGCGTGGCCGCCTCGGCATCGAGCCGCATCTTACGGTTGCCGTCGGAGACGGCCGGAACGACATCGAGATGCTTAACTGGGCCGGACGGGGTGTGGCCATGGGCCAGGCACCCGAGGAAGTGATCGCCGCCGCGGACGAGGTTACCCACTCAGTGTTCGACGACGGCGCCGCCCACGTGCTGCGCAGCCTCCTCTAAGCTGCCGGGAGGACTTCCGTGCTTCTGGCCCACATTGCTGCCTTGGCCGCCTGCGCGGTTCTGGCCGGCCTGGCCGTTTTCCAGGCCGCTTTGATAGCCGGTGCCCCGCTGGGCAGGTTCGCGTGGGGTGGACAACACAACGTTCTACCCGCCGGCCTGCGGATAGGAAGTGCGGTGTCAATCGTCCTGTACGCGGCCTTCGGGTACGCCGCTCTCGCCAAAGCAAGCATGGTGCCGGCCCTGGGCAATGGGACAGTCACGTCGGTGCTCGCTTGGGTGCTGACAGGCTATTTCGCGCTCGGCGTGCTGATGAACGCCATATCGCGGAGCAAACCGGAGCGTGCCGTTATGACGCCGGTGGCTCTTTTCCTGGCCATCGCCTATCTGGTGCTCGCCCTTAAGTAATCGCCCTGCAGGCAGCCCGGGCGCCTGCGCGAAGGGGACGCCCGCCGTCAGGCAGAATGGGAAGCATGACCCTTACGACGTTCGCCCTCATCCGCCATGGCCAAACTGACTGGAATGCGCAGCGCCGGTTGCAGGGATCAACTGACATTCCGCTGAACGACGTGGGCCGGGCCCAGGCGCGGGACGCGGTCGCTGTCCTGGCTGCCTACGAATGGGACGCCATTGTGTCTTCGCCGCTGAGCCGCGCTGCCGAGACAGCGGACGTAATCGCGGCAGGGCTGGGGCTTAGCGACGTCCGTCGGATGCCGGAACTCACCGAGCGCAGCTTCGGGCCCGCGGAGGGCATGCAGGCCGGGCCCGAACTGGACGAAATGCGCATTCCCGGCGGATTCCGCGGCGCCGAAAGCGAGGAGGAGGCAGCAGACAGGGGACTGGCAGCCCTGGAGGCACTGGCCGAGGAATACCGCGGCCGCCGGCTTCTCGTCGTCGCCCACGGGACGCTGCTCCGCGTGACCCTCAGCCGCGCCGTCGGCAACACCCTGACGAGCATCGACAACGCCGTACTGAACCTCGCACACCACCACGCGGTCGACGGCTGGCAGCTCGAATACTTTAACGGCGAGCCGGTGATGGCGGCCAGCCAGGGCTGACCAGGTCCACCCGGCGTCACCCGAACAGCAGGGCGGCTCCGAGCAGGAGTGGGACCGACAGTACTGTCGTGATCACCGCGGTCGACTGCGCCAAGGCCTGACCGACACCGTAGCGGATGGCGTAAAGGACGACGTTCTGTCCCGTCGGCAGGATTGCGCAGGCGATGACGACGAATGTGCTGAATTGGTCCAGGTGAAAGACGTAGGCCGCCAAGGCCCACGCCAGCGCAGGCTGGATCGCCGATTTCAGCACTACGGCCACGGTGGTTGGTGCCGCGTCGCCAGTGCCGCCGCGCAGGCTAATCCCGTGGAGGGACATGCCGAAAATGATCAGCATGAGCGGGACTGTCATCTGGGCAGCCAGGGATATGGGAGCGAGCACCAGTTCCGGTACCTTCACCTCGAGCGCGCTCAGGAGGATGCCCAGAATGGCTGCAACGGTGACGGGGTTGCGGAAGGGTGTGCTGAGGACCTTCAGGACCGACAGCTTGTGTCCCTGGGGGTCTGCGAGGTCAAGGATAGTGAGGGCAATCGGTGTCAGCAGGGCAAGCTGGAACAGCATGATCGGGGTGACGTAGGTAGCGCTGCCGAATACGTAGACGGATAGCGGCACTCCCAGGTTTGTGGAGTTCACTATTCCTGTAGTCAGCGCCCCGATGACAGTTCGCCGGGTACCCCACCGGCGGAACGCCCCCACCGCCACGAAGATCATCATGCATGCGACGGCGGTGATCACCGAGATGAGGCCAGTGGTGCTCAGGACCTCGGTAACATGCCGGGTGGCGATCATGGAGAACATCAGGCTTGGGAGGCCGACAGTGAACGAGAGGGCCGAAAGAACCTTGACTCCCTGTTGCCCGAGTACGTTGTAGCGGGCCAGCAGGTAGCCCGCAAACAACACCATGCCAACAACAAAAAAGCCCTTTAGTACAGCCTCCAAAAGGCAGGCCTCAATTCTGCTCGCGGGTTGATTGCACTTGTAAACCTACCCGGCTGCAAGCAGCAGCAGTGGAAACCTGGCTGGAGTGCGGGCTTCTGGGCCGTGGGCGGCCTCATCCCCATAACTTTTTGCACGGCTCCGACAGCCCGCTAAAAGCCGCTACCGCACCTCGAGGATGAGCCCCAGCAGCCGCGCTGCAGCAGGCCGGGCCGCATGTTCCTCGTTCCACTGCGACCGCGCTACCGCTTTGCTGACTGCCTGCGTGGTGATGCCCAGTTCCTGGGCCACAGCCTTCTGCTGGCCGCGGACGCCGGGGGTCAGCAGGTCAAGGACCCGCCACTCGGCCTCGGAACGGTCGCGGACGATGTGCCCCAGCAACCGGAGCACGGCCTCAGCGTCGTGGGCAACATCGGCCAGGGGCCCCTCCACCGCTACCGGAACCCGCTCCTTGCTGTTCCGCAGCCGGTCCACCGCACGCCGGGCGTACACCAGCCCGTGCCCCGAGGCGTCCTTGATCTGGTTGGGCAACGGCTCGTTGACTGGCCCGACGCCGATTCCCGCGTACCAGGAACCGCAGCGCAGGGCGATCAGCGCGGCCTCCACGGCCTGATGCGGGCAGTCCACGATGCCCTGGACCTCGTCTTCCACCGACCGGTCGAAATCCAGGCGCGCAGGAATGTGCCGCAGGTCCTTGAGCAACTGCGGCACCTTGTCGCCGTCACGCCGGCTGTCGATTTGGTTGATGGTCAAAGTGAACATTTGAACCAAAGACTACCCGCTGGTAGCGGCGTGGAGGCAAGCGGGGTTGCCTCGCCCGGAGCCATCTGATGCGATGGACCGACGGCCGCCTTTGGCGGCGAACGCGACGTGAGGATGGTTATGGCCGGCACCATGGGGCAGGACGAATTCGAACTTGTAGACCGCTGGTGGCGCGCCGCCAACTACCTTTCCGTGGGCCAGATCTATCTCCGCTCCAACCCGCTGCTGCGCGAACCGCTGAAGGCCGAGCACACGAAGTCCCGGCTGCTGGGCCATTGGGGCACCACGCCTGGACTGAACTTCGTGTATGCGCACCTGAACCGCGTGATCCGCCGCGACTCCGCCGAAATGCTTTTTGTGGCAGGTCCCGGGCACGGCGGCCCTGCCGTCGTAGCCAATGCCTGGCTGGAAGGGACATACTCCGAAATCTACGGCCACGTGGGCAGCGACGCCGATGGCATGGCCGAGCTGTTCCGCCAATTCTCCTACCCGGGCGGCATCCCCAGCCACGCCGCTCCGGAGAGCCCCGGCTCCATCAGTGAGGGCGGTGAACTCGGGTACTCCCTCGCCCACGCCTACGGCTCCATACTCGACAATCCCCAGCTGGTGACCGCCGTCGTGATTGGCGACGGCGAGGCGGAGACGGGTCCGCTGGCCGCCAGTTGGCACTCGCACAACTTCCTCGATCCGGCCACGGACGGCGCGGTGCTGCCCATCCTGCACCTGAACGGCTACAAAATCGCCAACCCCACCATTTTGGCCCGCATGCCCGAAGCGCAGCTGGAACAGCTGCTGCGGGGCTACGGCCACGAGCCCTATTTCGTTACCGTGAAGGACCCGGACAACACCGAGCAGGCGCACCGGGAGTTCGCCGTGGCGCTGGACTCCTGTATGGCCGGTATCCGGGCCATCCAGGAGTCCCGGCGCACGCCGCCCGCCACGACGGACGGAAATGACAGCGAGGCGCCGCGCTGGCCGATGATCGTGCTGCGCTCGCCGAAAGGCTGGACCGGGCCCCGCACCGTTGACGGGCTGCAGGTCGAGGGGACCTGGCGGAGCCATCAGGTGCCGCTGTCGGAGGTCCATAGCAACGAAGACCACCTGCGGCTGCTGGAGGAGTGGCTGCAGTCCTACCGCCCGGAAGAACTGTTCGACGGCGACGGCAGGCTCCGGCCCGATGTCGCCGAGGCTGCGCCCACCGGTGGTTTCCGGATGAGTGCCACGCCGCATGCCAACGGCGGCCTGTTGCGGCGCGCGCTGAAGCTGCCCGATTACCGGGACCACGCCGTCGAGGTTACGGGCGCGGGGACCGAGCGGGTCAGCCCGATGATCACGCTGGGCTCGTGGATGCGGGACGTCATCGCGCTGAACATGGAAACGTTCCGGCTGTTCGGCCCGGACGAGACGGCGTCCAACCGGCTCCAGAACGTCTACGAGGTCACCGATAAGGTGTGGCAGTACCGGATTGACGACGTCGATGAGCACCTGGCGCGCTCCGGAAGGGTGATGGAGGTGCTGAGCGAACACCTGTGCCAGGGCTGGCTTGAGGGCTACCTGCTGACCGGCCGGCATGGCGTCTTCAGTTGCTACGAGGCCTTCATCCACATCGTTGACTCGATGTTCAACCAGCACGCCAAGTGGCTGAAGGTGCACCGCAAGCTGCCCTGGCGCCAGCCGGTCGCCTCGCTGAACTACCTGCTGTCCTCGCACGTGTGGCAGCAGGACCACAACGGGTTTTCGCACCAGGACCCGGGGTTCATTGACCACGCCGTGAACAAAAAGGCTGAGGTCATCCGCGTGTACCTGCCGCCGGACGCCAACACGCTGCTGTCCGTGATGGAGCACTGCCTGGCCTCCACCGACTACGTGAACATCGTGGTCAGCGGAAAGCAACCGTCACCCACATGGCTCGGGCCCGCCGACGCCGCCGCCCACTGCCAGCGGGGGCTGGGCATTTGGGAGTTCGCGGGGTCCGAGGTCCCGGGGGAGGAGCCCGACGTCGTCCTGGCCTGCGCCGGCGACGTCCCCACTGTGGAGACGGTGGCCGCGGCGGAGCTGCTCAAGGCCGGTGCGCCGGGGCTGAAAGTCCGCGTGGTCAACGTGGTTGACCTGATGCGGCTCCAGGACGAAAGCGAACATCCGCACGGGCTTCCTGCACGGGACTTCGACGGGATCTTCACCACGGACAAGCCCGTCATCTTCGCCTATCACGGCTATCCCGCACTGATCCACCGGCTGGCCTACCGCCGCAGCAACCAGGAGGGCCTGCACGTGCGCGGCTACAAGGAGGAAGGGACCACCACCACGCCGTTCGACATGGCCATGCTGAACGGCATCGACCGGTTCCAGCTGGCCATCGACGCCATCGACCGTGTCCCGGGCCTGGCGGAGAAGCATTCGCTGCTGCGGCAGGAGCTCCAGGACAGCAGGATCCGTGCCCGCGGGCACACCCGCACCCATGGGGAGGATCCGGAGGAAATCCGGAACTGGAAGCTGGGCGGCTGACGGTACGTTCCTTGTGTTGCGCCAAGGGACGCCGTGGGATGACATGCCATGGCTTGATGTGCTCGGCAACGACATCCACTACACGGACGCCGGCCGCGGCCAGCCCGTGGTTTTGCTGCACGGCCATGCATCGGCGGCGGCATGCTGGGAGCCGATCGTCGCTGAACTGGAGCAGGACCTCCGGGTACTGACGTACGACACCTACGATCACGGCTGGTCCTCCAACTCCCCGCGAAACGGACCGCTGGTTGACCGGGCTGCGGAGCCGGAGTACTTCATCAACTCGCTCGGCCTGGAGAACCCCGTGATTGTGGGGCAATTCATGGGCGGCATGACTGCGCTTCGCTGGGCCGCCCGCCACCCGCGCAGCCTTGAGCAAAGCCAGGGGGAGTTCCTGAGCGCCGACCCGTTGGACGTCGACTGGTTCCAGCAGGGACTGGAATCAGTAAAGAGCCCGCTGACTCTTTTGATCGGGGACGAGGAAAGGCCGCGTATCCGCCGTGGGGCTGAACACGTTGCCGCCACGGTCCCCGGAGCCCGCCTCCTGGTGGTGGAGGACGCCGGCCATAACGCCTACTTCCAGCGCCAGGACATCCTGGTGGAAGCTGTCCGCAACACGGTTGCCAGCAGGCGGGGACGCTGACGCGCTGCGGGCTGCCCTGACGTGAGCTTGAGGGCGCCGGGAATCCCGCCCTTTTCGCCAAGATCGTCACCTCGGGCGAAGGCCGCCCACAAGCCCCGAAGCTCCCGCCCCACTGCGTTTACGTCCTCCCACCTGGCGCCCGCAATCAGTCCCACGCCGTCCCAGGTAGTTCGGTTACCAAACAGGAGCGGTAAATCGATGGTGTGCGCTGCGCCGAAGATGTTGTGCGGCGCGTGCCAGTGCAGGACATAGCTATGGGCCTTTCCGCCCGCCTGGGCATGCCGCCGGGCGAATTTCCGGGCAGCCCGGCCGTAGACGGTTTCGGTGACCACCCAGTCGATGGCACGGATGGCTGCGGTTCCTGCAAGGGGAAGCCGGGCCAACCGGCTGAGGTGCGGGCTCCGGGGCAGGAACAGCCGCGCCTCCTCCGACGTGTGCCCAATCAGCACTTCAATGCCGGGGGCCGAACGGTTCCAGGCGGGTTCAATATCCGGTTCTTCCGGCAACGGCTCATGCCCGTACTGGGTCCCGAACGGCATGGCGGCCAGCATTCCGAATTTCCGGGCCACCTGCGCCACGTGATCCTCCCGTTCCACCACTTCCATCGCGGGAGTTTCCGCGGAGACCGCCTCGGCCGCGATGCCCATAGCGTGGTTCATTTTGGCCCGCCCGCGCGAGATGCCCAAAGGTGCGCTCTGGATGATTGCCCGCTGGAACAGCGCAGGTGCGTCCACGGTGGCCATGAGATGCGCGATCGCGTCGCCGCCGGCGGACTGCCCGAAGGCGGTCACCCGGCCGGAGTCGCCACCGAACGCGCCGATGTTCCGCTGCACCCAGCGGAACGCCTCGAGCTGGTCCAGCAGGCCCAGGTTGCCCGGCCGGCCCGAACGTGTGGCCAGGAAACCGAACAGTCCCAGGCGGTAGGTTACCGAAACCACCACCACCCGGGTCTCGGCTACCAGTGCAGCGGGGTCGAAGATGGCGAGGTCGCCGGATCCGGTGGTGTAGGAACCGCCGTGGATCCACACCATCACGGGCAGCTTCTCGCCCCGGGCAAGATCGGCGGGCATGGTGATAGAGAGGTTCTGGCAGTCCTCGCTGCCCGGAAGTTCACCGTAGCGGGTGCCCAGGACGTCGTCGAGGAACGGCACCGGCCCCTGCGGACAGGCGGGAGCCAGAGAGGTTGCGGCAAACGGTTCAGTCCAGTCCGAGGCCGGGACGGGTGCCTGGAAACGCCCGGCAGAGGCGTACGGAATGCCGGTGGCCCGGACGACGCCGCCGTCCCGCCAACCGGTGACGGGGCCGCAGGGCGGGTTGAAAGTGGGTGCGGAGTTCACGCACCAAGAGTTTCATATCTTGCTTGGAAGTCCTGACAGACGACGACGGCGGGTGCCCGGCTCTCGCGAACCGGGCACCCGCCGTCAGTGCGGATCAGTGGCCCGTGGGCACGTAACGCTTGATGGAGGCTTCCAGCTCGGCTTCGGCTGCGGCGCGGTCGCCCCAGCCCTCGGCCTTGACCCACTTGCCCGGCTCCAGGTCCTTGTAGCGGGTGAAGAAGTGCTCGATTTCCTTGATCAGGAAGTCGCTGACGTCGCTGACTTCCTGGATGTGGTCGAAACGGGCGTCAACCGGGACGCACAGGACCTTGGCGTCTCCGCCGCCGTCGTCGGTCATGTTGAAAATGCCAATGGGGCGGGACTCAACAATGACGCCGGGGTGCAGGTCGAAATCCTGCAGGAGCACCAGTGCGTCCAGCGGGTCGCCGTCTTCGCCCAGGGTGTTTTCGAAGAACCCGTAGTGCGTGGGGTACTGCATGGAGGTGAAGAGCACGCGGTCCAGGCGGACGCGGCCGGTCTCGTGGTCAACTTCGTACTTGACGCGTGATCCCTTGGGGATCTCGATGGTCACGTCATGCTTCATGGAATGCTCCTCGGCAATTGCAGGGGGTTCGCGGCATACCGGACGGCTCACCAAAGGAGTGTCCGTGCCGCCGACTATTATTGAGGATATAGCGAGAGGCCCTGGAATCAGGAACTTGTGGGGATATTTCAGGACTTGAGGACCAGCACCGGCATGACCAAACCAACTTCCGCGGAACCGTTGCTGGGCCATGTCCGCCGCGGCGTCCGGGCCGGCGTCGCGGGCCTGCGGCGGTCCTGGCCGATGCTTTTGCTGACAGCCCTCCTGATGGTCCTTATGGCCCCGGCTGCCCTGCTGGTTGCCCCCGGTTTCCTGGGGCCCGAGCCCCCTGCGCCCGCTCCACCGGCGCCGGCATGGCAGCAGGCTCCGGCTACGCTGGCGCCCGAGCAGGGACTTGCCCCGCTGGATAGCACCGCTGCCGTCCCGTTGGCATCCGGCGTCAGCGCACAGTTGGAGCCCCTGTTGAAGGCCGACGGCGGCGGCAGCTTCACGGGGCTGGTCCAGGATGCGCTCACTGGCCAAGTCCTCTTTGACCGTGGCGGTTCCGAAAACAGGGTGCCCGCCTCCAACCTCAAGCTGCTCACCGCGGTGGCGGCCCTCCGCTCCCTTGGTCCCGAGCACCGGTTTACCACTTCGGTGGTTGCAGGTCCGGCCGCCGGGCAGGTCGTGCTCCTAGGGGGCGGCGACGTCCTCCTTGCACCCGGGGATTCCAACGAAAACCAGGTGATGGGCCACGCCGGCCTTGCCACGCTTGCTGCCCGGACTGTCCAGGCCCTGAAGGCCGCCGGAACATCAGGTGGGATTAAGGTCCTCGTGGACGATTCCCTGTTTACCGGTCCGGCCCTGAACCCGGCCTGGGAAAGCGGGGATGTGGCAGCAGGTGAAGTAGCGCCGGTATATCCCCTGGCACTGAACTCGGCACGTTTCGATCCTGCGGTGACCACCGGGCCCCGCCCCCAGGACTCCGCAATCACGGTGGCCGAGGAGTTTGCTGCCCGGCTGCGAACGGCAGGCGCGGCCGCGGGACTGACCGTGGCAGCCGCCGTCGAACGATCCCCGCGTCCGGGGCAACCAGGGGGTGGGCCAACCGAAGATGCCGGCGGGGAACCGCCAGTCCTGGCCGAGGTGCACTCAGCCACGGTGGCCCAGCAGGTGGACCACATGCTGCAGGAATCGGACAACTACCTCGCGGAAGTCCTCGGACGGATGGCATCACTCGCGGCAGGGCAGCCGGGCAGCAACGACGGAGCCACGGCCGCAGTCCGCACCCAGCTCGCCGAAGCCGGGATTCCGGCTGATGACGTGAAGCTGGTTGATGTGTGCGGCCTTGCCATGGGCAACCAGGTTTCAGCCCGGCACTTCGCCGAGGTGGTGCGGGCCATCACCACCGGCACGGACAGCAGGCTTCGCGCCGCCTTGGACGGCTTTCCGGTGGCCGGCCTTACCGGAACCCTGGATGCCCGCTACGGCGATGAGTCAACAGCCCGGGGCGCAGGGTTGGTCCGTGCCAAGACCGGCACGCTGAATTCGGTGCTGGCGCTCAGCGGCTACGTGGTCGACGCCGACGGCCGCCTCCTGGTCTTCTCCTTCATCGGCAACGGGCTCACGCCCGGCGCTGCAGGCAACAGGGTGGCGTTGGACCGCGCTGCTACGGCGCTCGCGGCCTGCGGCTGCCGGTAGCGCTGCCGGTAGAGCGATAGCGCTGGCCCAAAACCTGCCGCTATGACTCCCGACGCACCGGCTCGATGGCTGGCAGCTCCGGATTAATGGTGCTGACCGATTGAAGGCTGGACGCGTGCAACTCCGGTTCGGCAGCAACAGCCGCGGTTGCGGTGGTACCCAGCAGGGCAGCCATTACGATGGCGGCGATTACCGGCTTCCAGCCCTTCCGGGGTTCGGCGGTCAGGGGAGCAACGGGGCGGTAGGGAATCATGGTGTTCTCCTTTCGGGTGGTTGGACGCTTGGTTACTACTGTGCCGGAGCGACTTAGGCCGCGGCTTTCACCCTCCTGTGAACCGGCTGTGCAACGGTAGCGGCCCAGGCCGGGCCCCGTGCCGGCGCAACGAAGTACAGGTTCGCCGGTCAGCGAACTTAAGGACTATCTCCAGCCTGCTGTGTTCTGATGGGAACTATGGAGTCCACTGCAGGTGAGTCGTCAGCCCCAACGTTGTCCAGCCAGGCCTCGTCCCTGATCAATTGGGACCTTGCCGCCTCCACCGCGGCGCGGCTGGCTCCCGCCGGCCCCGTCCTGAACCAGGCCGCCATCGGTGACGCCGTGGAAAGCCTGCGGCGGCTTGCCGACGCCTCGGTTGAACACGTCCACGAGATCACCGGGCTGGAAGCGGCACGGGATCTCCGCGACTCAAACGTTCTGGTGGTGGACCGCGCCTCATGGGCGAAGGCGAACACCCAAAGCTTCGCCGTAATGCTGAAGCCTGCCATGGAAAAGATGCTCGAAAGCAGGCGCGGCACCCTGAGCCCTGCCGCTGCCAGTGTCAGCGGCGCCATCACCGGCAGCCAGTTAGGCGCAGTCCTGGCCTTCCTGTCCAGCAAGGTCCTGGGCCAGTACGATCCGTTCGCCGCGCTCGCCGAAGGGTCCACGGCGCCGTCGGGTGGACGACTGCTCCTGGTGGCCCCCAACATCGTGGCCGTGGAGCGTGAACTGAACGTCACCCCCGAAGATTTCCGCCTGTGGGTCTGCCTCCACGAACAGACGCACCGGGTCCAGTTCGCGGCCGCCCCGTGGCTGCGGCACCACATGCTGGAACAGATTGATGAACTCAGCGCCCACCTGCTGGGCAACGTTGACACCCTGATGGAGCGGGCCACCGCCGCCGCCCGCTCACTGAAGGACCGCACCGGTAACGGAAACACCCCGGGGCGTGGTGCCATCCTGGACCTCCTGCAGGATCCGGAGGAGAAGGCTGCCATCTCGCACCTGACCGCTGTGATGAGCCTGTTGGAAGGCCACGCCAACGTGGTCATGGACGCTGTGGATGCCAGCATCGTGCCGTCCGTGAAGACCATCCGGCAGCGGTTCAACGACCGCGGCAAGGACCGCGGCGTGATCGAGAAGTTCATTCGCAGCCTGTTGGGCCTGGACGCGAAAATGCGCCAGTACTCTGACGGCGCCCGTTTCGTCCGTGCAGTGGTGGACGTCGCGGGAATGGAAGGCTTCAACCGGGTCTGGGAGTCCGCGGACCGCCTGCCCACAGAACCGGAAATTCACGACGCCAAGCTGTGGCTTGAGCGGATGGGACTCTGATCAACACCGTTCCCGAACCCGGCCAGCTCACCCAACCCAGCGGCCGACGCCGGCCCGGAAGACTGGCGCCCGTCCTCGGCACGGCGCGCAGAATGCTCCAGGACGCCCTGGCCCAAGCCGGTTATCCGCAGCACGTCCTCGTCGCGTGCAGCGGCGGGCCGGACTCCCTCGCCCTGGCATCAGTGGCCGCCTACTTCGCCCGCCGTGGGCATGTTGATGGCCACCCCATCACCGTGGGCGCGGTGGTGGTGGACCACCAGTTGCAGGAGGGTTCCGGGCAGGTAGCGGAAGAGGCAGCCAGGGTTTTGCAGGAACTGGGCCTTGCACCCGTTGAGATCCGGACCGTAACGGTGGTCGGAGAAGGCCTCGGGCCGGAAGCCGCGGCGCGTGAAGCCCGGCACGCAGCACTTGAAGCAGCCGCGGCAAACCAGGGAGCGGACGCCATCCTGCTGGGCCACACCCTGGACGACCAGGCCGAACAGGTGCTGCTGGGCCTGGCCCGTGGATCCGGCACCCGCTCGCTGGCAGGAATGAGGCCGGCACGCGGCAGGCTGCTGCGGCCGTTCCTGGGGCTTCGCCGCGCGGACACCGAGGAGATCTGTGCTGTCGAGGAACTGCAGCCATGGCACGATCCCAGCAACTCGGACCCGGCCTTCGCCAGGTCCCGCACCCGCGTGGAAGTACTGCCGCACCTCGAGGAAAAGCTTGGCCCCGGCGTCGCGGAATCGCTGGCGCGCACGGCCTCCATCCTGCAGCTGGACGCCGACTATCTGGAGGATGTGGCAGAAGCCACCTTTACGTCACTGGTGGAGCGGACCGGCCGGGAATTGAGCCTTCCCGAGGAGGCCTTGCGTGCCCTGGCCCCCGCCATCAGGTTCCGGGTGATCGCCAAGGCGGCGGCCGACGTCGGCGGCCAACAGCCCAGCTACCAGCGCCTTTTGGCGGCGGAAGCGCTGCTGCGGCGGCAGGGCTCGGCGGGCCCGGTTGAGCTGCCCGGGGGCGTGGGCGTGTACAGGTTGTCGCTGGCGCAGCTGGAAGACGTGCCGGCCGCGGACCGCCCTGCCGCCGCGGATGAGGGCGCACCCGTTCCCCGCGGAGGCGCACGCTGTGGGAAGCTAGTATTCCGGCGTCAAAAGCCGCCCGCAAAATAGTCGCACCCCGCATCTACACAGGAGCCATTGGTGGATTCAAACGACGTCCAGGCAGACCTCAAGCACGTTCTCTACACCAAGGAGCAGATCCAGCAGCGGATCCTGGAGCTCGCTGCGCAGATCGACAAGGACTACGAGGGCCGCGAAATCCTGATCGTGGGCGTCCTCAAAGGCGCTGTCATGGTCATGGCCGACCTTGCCCGGGCACTCCACAGCCACATCTCAATGGACTGGATGGCCGTTTCGTCCTACGGCTCCGGCACCCAGTCCTCCGGCGTTGTCCGCATCCTGAAGGACCTGGACACGGACCTGATGGGCAAGGACGTACTGATCGTCGAGGACATCATCGACTCCGGCCTCACGCTGTCCTGGCTGAAAACCAACCTGGAGTCCCGCGGCACCGCTTCAGTTGAGATCTGCACTGCCTTCCGCAAGCCCACCGCCGCGAAAGTGGAAATCGACGTCAAGTACGTGGGCTACGACATCCCCAACGAATTCGTGGTGGGTTACGGCCTGGACTACGCCGAGAAGTACCGCAACCTCGACTTCGTGGGAACCCTCGCCCCGCACGTTTACGAGTAAGCCCACACCGCGCGAGATGGCATTTAGCCGCAGTATTGGGACCCCGGACTGCCGTCAAATGCCATCTCGCGGAAGTTGCCGGCCGTGAAGGCCGGAGGCAGGGCTGTTGGCATCAGGGATGTAGCGGCTGCCGCCGGGGTGTCCGTCACCACCGTCTCCCACGTCCTGAACGATGTTGCCTACGCGCGGATCAGCCCGGAAACGCGGAACAAGGTCCGCTCCGCGGCCGTGCAACTGGGCTACGGGCCGAACCGCCTGGCGCAGGCCCTCCGCAGCAGGCGCAGCGGGATGCTCGGCCTGGTGAGCGAGGACATCGCCACCACACCGCATGCCGGGCGGATCATCCTGGGCGCAGACGATGCTGCCCGGACGCGCGGCTACACACTGATGGTCATCAACACGTCGGGGACGGCCAGCCCGGAGTCCCGCGATGCGGACGTGGAGGCGCTGCTCGACCGGCAGGTGGACGGCATCCTTTTTGCCACCATGCAGCACCGGATCGTGGAGGCCCCGGCCAACCTGGGCAAGGTGCCGGCCGTCCTCGTCGATGCCGTCAGCGCAGGTGTTGGCTTTCCCTCAGTAGTCCCGGACGAGTGCGGCGGCGCGCGCACCGCCGTCGAAACCCTGCTGGCCGCGGGGCACACCCGCATCGGCTTCATTAACAACGCAGCGGACTCACCCTCCACCCGCGAGCGGCTCCGCGGTTTCCGCGTGACCCTCACCAGCGCCGGGCTCGACGGCGCGGCGGCGCCGGTGGAGGCAGCCTCCTCCGATGCAAACGGAGGCTACGAAGCCGCGCGCAGCATCCTGGAAGCCGACAACCCGCCGTCGGCACTGTTCTGCTACAACGACCGCATGGCGATGGGCGCCTACCGCGCGGCCGCGGAGCTGGGCCTGGCCATCCCGGAGGAGCTTTCCGTTGTTGGCTTCGACAACCAGGAGCTGATCGCCGGCAACCTGCACCCGGGGCTGACCAGCATTGCCCTGCCCCACTACGAGATGGGCGCGTGGGCGGCGGAACGGCTGATCGACACGGTGGAAGGGACGTCCGGGCTTGACCGAGTAGCCCCGGAACCGGTCCTCCTCAACTGTCCGCTGGTACCCCGCGGCTCCGTAGCCGGCCCCCGGATCTAGGCACAGCAAAGCCCCGGCCCGGGTGGCGGCGGCCACTACGCCCAGAGGGAACTTTTGCCCCGCACCATGCGTGATCTACTCCGGACGGTGTATAGCTAGAAGCTGACGCAGCACCATCACGCGCGCAGACTACTCGCCGTGCAGCACTACCAGGAGGGACGGGGCCAGCCCCCGAACAGATGAAAGCTAAGAACTTCTTCAAAGGCCCGGGCATCTGGATCGTTGTCGTGATCGGCATGCTCCTGGTGGCTTTTGCGACGCTGGCTCCCGGCGGTGCCGCACGGATTGACACTGACAAGGGCCTGGAACTGCTTGCCGGCGACAACGTCGAGCAGGCCAAGATCTTTGACGGTGAAAACCGCGTTGACCTGGTGCTGAAGGAAAACTACCAACAAGACGGGCAGGACAAGGGCAAAAGCGTCCAGTTCTTCTTTGTTGACGCCCGTGCCCAGGACGTTGTCCGGGCCGTCACCGCTTCCGCTCCCACCGGCGGCTACACGGACCAGCCGATCGAAAGCAACTGGTTCTCCGGCCTGCTCTCCCTCCTGATCCCGGTCATCCTGCTGGGCGCCCTCTTCTGGTTCCTCATGACCCGCATGCAGGGCGGCGGCTCCAAGATCATGCAGTTCGGCAAGTCCAAGGCCAAGATGGTCAGCAAGGACATGCCGCAGGTGACGTTCGCTGACGTTGCAGGCTCCGACGAAGCCGTGGAAGAACTGCAGGAGATTAAGGAATTCCTGCAGGAACCGGCCAAGTTCCAGGCGGTTGGCGCCAAGATCCCCAAGGGCGTGCTGCTGTACGGTCCTCCGGGTACCGGCAAGACGCTCCTGGCCCGCGCCGTAGCAGGCGAGGCCGGCGTTCCCTTCTTCTCCATCTCCGGCTCGGACTTTGTGGAGATGTTCGTCGGTGTGGGCGCTTCGCGTGTCCGTGACCTCTTCGAGCAGGCCAAGGCCAACTCGCCGGCCATCATCTTCGTGGACGAGATTGACGCCGTCGGCCGCCACCGCGGTGCCGGTATTGGCGGCGGCAATGACGAACGCGAGCAGACCCTTAACCAGCTCCTGGTGGAGATGGACGGTTTCGACGTCAAAACCAACGTCATCCTGATCGCCGCCACCAACCGTCCGGACGTGCTGGACCCCGCGCTGCTGCGTCCGGGCCGCTTCGACCGGCAGATCGGTGTGGACGCGCCGGACCTGATCGGCCGCGACCAGATCCTGCAGGTGCACGCCAAGGGCAAGCCCATGGCGCCCGGCGTGGACCTCAAAGCCGTCGCCAAAAAGACCCCCGGATACACCGGCGCCGACCTGGCGAACGTCCTCAACGAGGCCGCCCTCCTTACCGCCCGCTCCAACGCGAACCTGATCGATGACCGCGCCCTGGACGAGGCAATCGACCGTGTGATGGCCGGCCCGCAGAAGCGCAGCCGCGTGATGAAGGAACACGAGCGCAAGATCACCGCGTACCACGAAGGCGGGCACGCCCTGGTGGCGGCTGCGCTCCGGAACTCCGCGCCGGTCACCAAGATCACCATCCTTCCCCGCGGCCGGGCACTCGGCTACACCATGGTGGTCCCGGAAAACGACAAGTACTCCGTGACGCGCAACGAGCTGCTGGACCAGATGGCCTACGCCATGGGCGGGCGCGTTGCCGAGGAAATCGTTTTCCACGACCCCTCCACCGGCGCCTCGAACGACATCGAGAAGGCCACCGGCACTGCCCGCAAGATGGTCACGGAATACGGCATGAGCGAGCGTGTCGGTGCGGTCCGGCTGGGCCAGGGCGGCGGCGAGCCGTTCCTGGGCCGCGACGCCGGGCACGAACGCAATTACTCGGACCAGATCGCCTACGTGGTGGATGAGGAAGTACGCCGGCTGATCGATCAGGCCCATGACGAGGCCTACGCCATCCTCACCGAGAACCGGGAAGTCCTGGACCGGCTGGCCCTCGAGCTGCTGGAACGCGAGACGCTGAACCAGATCGAGATCGCCGACATCTTCCGTGACATCCGCAAGCGCGATTTCCGCGAGGTGTGGCTCTCCAAGGAAACCCGTCCGGTGCAGAAGGCCGGCCCGGTGGAATCCCGTCTGGAAAGGGCAGAACGCGAGGCCCAGGAGGAAGCCAAGCGGGCGCGGCTGGATGAGCCGCTGGACGCCCAGCCGCCGCATCCGCAGGGAGTCCCGGAAGACGCCCCGTTCCAGGGAGGGATCCCCGACTCGGGGCCTGACGCCCTTCGCGGCTAAGCTTCTTACGTGACCCACTTCGACGACGACGACGTTTCCCCCTCCGCCGGACACCCTGCGGAGGGCGGCGCCCACCACTCCAAACACCTGAAGGTGGACCGGCCCCGGATCGAGGCAGCCGTCCGCGAGATTCTCCTGGCCATCGGAGAAGATCCGGACCGCGGCGGCCTCGTGGACACCCCAAAGCGGGTGGCCAAGGCTTACGCCGAGGTGTTTGCCGGGCTGCACCACGACCCCGCCGACGTCCTGTCCACCACCTTTGACCTGGACCATGAGGAACTGGTGCTGGTCAAGGACATTCCCTTCTACTCCACCTGCGAACACCACCTGGTGCCGTTCCACGGGGTGGCCCACGTGGGCTACATCCCCTCACATGACGGCAAGGTCACCGGGCTGAGCAAGCTGGCCCGGCTCGTGGACATCTACGCCCGCCGTCCGCAGGTGCAGGAGCGCCTCACCACGGAAATCGTCGAAGCGATGGTCACCCACCTCAAACCCCGTGGCGCGATCGTCGTTGTTGAATGCGAACACATGTGCATGTCCATGCGCGGTATCCGCAAGCCCGGAGCGAAGACCGTCACCAGTGCGGTCCGCGGGCAGCTTCATGACCCGGCCACCCGTGCCGAAGCCATGAGCCTCATCCTCGGAAGGTAATCATCAGACCATGGATTCACTAGCTGCAGCGCCGGGAACCGGCCCCGCAACCTCTCCACTGCCTGTCCTCCGCAAACCGCGGCCGGCGGCACGGTTCGAAGACCTGCCCACCGGCCGGACCCTGGTCATGGGCATCGTTAACGTCACCCCGGACTCCTTCAGCGACGGCGGCCAGCACGCGACGGCGGACACCGCCATAGCCGCAGGCCTGCGGATGTTCTACGCCGGCGCGGACATCATCGACGTCGGCGGCGAATCCACCCGTCCCGGTGCTGAGGACGTCAGCCCCGAAGAAGAGCAGCAGCGCGTGATCCCCGTGATCAAGGCGCTGGTGAAAGCCGGTGCCTTGGTCAGCATCGATACCATCCACGCGTCCACCGCCGCTGCTGCCCTGAACGCCGGCGCCGCCATCATCAATGACGTCTCCGGCCTCACCATGGAACCGGAAATGGCCGAGCTCGTGGCCTCGTCCAAGGCCCCCTACATCCTTACGCACCGCCGCGGCGACGCCCGCACCATGAACTCCCTTGCCGAATACACGGATGTGGCCGGTGAAGTAGTGGCAGAGCTCGCGGGAGTGCGGGACAAGCTTTACGCCGCCGGGGTCAGCCAGGAACAGATCATCATCGATCCGGGTCTGGGGTTCGCCAAGAATGACGCCCAGAACTGGGAGCTCCTGCAGAACCTGGACCAGCTGGAGAGCCTGGGCCACAGGATCCTCTTGGGCGCCTCCCGCAAGCGGTTCCTTGGCACCCTGCTGACGGTGGCCGGCAAGTCCGCCGCGCCTCAGGAGCGGGACGCGGCTACCGCTGCGATCACTGCGATCAGCGCGTCCCGGGGTGTCTGGGCTGTTCGCGTGCACGACGTCGGCCCGAGCCTCGACGCCGTCAAGGTTGCCGCGCGCCTGGCCACGCCCAGAACAACCCAGTAGGCCAGGCCATGGACAGGATTACGCTGACCGGCGTCACCGCTGTCGGCCATCATGGTGTCTTTGATTTTGAACGCCGCGAGGGCCAGCCTTTTGTTGTGGATGCGGTGCTTTATCTGGACTTCGCCAAGGCGGCGGAATCCGATGACGTCCGGGACACCGCGCACTATGGCGAAGTGGCTCAGCGTATTACTGAATGGATCTCGGGGGAGCCGCTGAACCTGATCGAGGCGCTGGCGGTCCGGATCGCGGACAGCCTGCTCAGCGAATTCCGGCTCCACGCCGTGGACGTCACCGTGCACAAACCCCAGGCCCCCATCGAGGTGCCCTTCGGGGATGTGGCCGTCAGCGTTCACCGTGCCCGCAACAACAGGGATGGACCAGTCCAGGGGGAGACGCGATGAACTCCGGTTATTCCAAAGTGGTACTGGCACTGGGCAGCAACCTGGGCGAACGCAACGAGACCCTGACTGAGGCGGTTGCGGACCTCGTTGACCCGCCCGAGATCCGGCTCCTCGCCGTTTCGCCGATAGTGCAGACCAAGGCTGTGGGGGGCCCTCCCAACCAGCCGGACTTCCTGAACATGGTGGTCACCGTCGAAACCAACCTCACCCCGTACGAACTGCTGGAACACTGCCAGTCAGTGGAGAACAAGCACCACCGCGTGCGGGAGGTGCGCTGGGGGCCGCGCACGCTCGACGTCGACATCATTACTTACGGTGACCTCCGCAGCGATGATCCTGTCCTCACCCTTCCGCATCCCCGCGCCGCCAGCCGCGCGTTCGTCCTTTACCCCTGGTCGCTCATCGAGCCGGCCGCCACCCTGAATGGTGAACGCATCAGCGCCCTGGCCGCGCGGGCGGAGGACTTCGGCGACCTTGCCCTTTTCGACGGCTTTGGTGAGTTCGACGGCCTGCCCACTGCGGGGGCGGTGGAGGAGCGATGAAACCCCTCAATCCGCTGCGCCTCCTGCTGATCGGTTTCATCCTGGCCGTTGCGGGCTGGTCCGCCACCGTAGTGACCAGCCGTTACAGCATGGCCACCCCGGTCCTTCCGCTCACGGCGCTGGCCACCATGGCCGTCATAGTTGTCATCACTTTGGTCCTCGGCATCAGGGTTCTTCGGTGGCGCAACAGCATCAAGCCCAACAGCACCAAAGAGAAAAGGGCACTCGATCCGCTCCTGGCAGCACGGACACTGGTGCTGGCCCAGGCCTGCGCCTATGCAGGGACGGTCCTGCTCGGCTGGCACGTGGGGATCTTCCTGGACCAGCTGAGGATCTGGAGCCTGCGCAGCAACCAGGGCATCACGTGGCTGGCGCTGGCCATGGCCGGCGGCGGACTGGTGATGATCGTGGTGGGCCTGCTGGTTGAACGCTTCTGCAGGATCCCGCCTGAGGACGGCGACACCAACGGCGCAGACGGCAAACCGGGCCGCGCGGTACGCGGAGAAGCCGCAGGGGAAGGCGAATATGCATACCGAGGCGATTGACCCGCCGGGAATCGTCTGGCAGCGGGTGTCACCCAAATACATCACGGTCCGGCTGGTCCAGTGGGCGCTGGGGAACCTCATCACGGTGCTTGTCCTGTCCCTGCCCCTGCTGTTTGTCCTCCTGGACGTCTGGGCCTGGCCGCCGCTGTGGCTGGCCGTCGCCGTGCCGGCCGCGGCGATGGTGCTCGCCATTTGGCGGCTGGTGCTGATTCCGCGCCAGGTACGGGCCATAGGGTACGCCGAGCGGGACGACGATCTCCTCATCAGGACGGGTATCTTCTTCCAGCGCACCATGGCCGTTCCCTACGGCCGGATGCAGTACGTGGATATCGGAGTAGGTCCCGTGGAACGCGGGCTCGGCCTCTGCTCCCTGAAGCTGCACACGGCCTCGCCCGGCACCAATGCCCAGATCCCCGGGCTGCCCGGGGCCGAGGGCGCGCGGCTGCGTGAGCAGCTCGCGGCCCGGGGCGAAGCCAGGCTGGCAGGACTGTGACGGCAGAGGGGCCGCGTCCGGAACCGGGGGGCCCTGTCACTGCCCCTGCTTCCGAGGGCGCTGCCCCAAACCCTTTGCCAGGCACCGCTGCCGACGGCGAATGGCTGCGCGTGCACCCGGCGTCGCCTTTCGTGCGTGGCTGGGTGGCCCTGGCGGCCATCGGGTTCTTCTTCGGCCGGGACGTCTTCGAGCGGGCGCTGCAGGGCCGGCCCATCCTGGAGGACGGATTTGCCGGCCGGGCGCCTTTGCTGCTGGCCGGGGGCGGAGTGCTGCTGCTCATCGCGGTGCTGGGCTTCATCCTCACCTGGTACTTCACCAAGTACCAGGTGTCAGGTGGCTACGTCCGGGTCAACACCGGGTTTATCTTCCGGCAGCAGCGCCAGGCGCGGCTGGACCGCGTACAGGCCATCGACATCGTGCAGCCCCTGCTGGCCCGGATCTTCGGCCTGGCCGAGCTCAAGTTCGAGGTGGCCGATGCCGGAGAGTCGGCCGTCCGGCTGGCCTACCTGAAGATGGACGATGCCCGGCAGCTCCGGGCCACCATCCTGGCACGGGCCGCCGGGGTGCCCCTGGACCCGTCGCGCCCCGAGGAGCCGGCACCCGAGGCGCCGGAATTTCCGGTACTGTCCGTGCCGCCGTCGCGCCTTGTCGGTTCCCTGCTGCTCAGCGAGCAGAGCATTTTTGTGGTGGCGGGCGCGGTGAGTGCAGTGGTCCTTTCCGCCACCACCGGAAACGCCGCCTTCTACTTCTACCTGATCCCGGCCGCCCTTGGCCTGGCGGCCAGCTACTGGGGCCTGTTCAACAAGGGGTACAACTTCACCGCGGCAATCTCGCCCGATGGCATCCGGCTCCGCTACGGACTGCTGGATACGCAGGCGCAAACCCTTCCGCCCGGCCGCATCCAGGCTCTCAAAGTAGCGCAACCGCCAATGTGGCGGGCGCTGGGCTGGTATCGGATCCAGGTCAATGTGGCCGGCTACGGTGCCCTTGAGGGTGCCGGCGAGGGCTCGGCACGGACCACGCTCCTGCCCGTGGGCAGGCTCGAGGACGTGATGTCGATTCTCGCGCTGGTGCTTCCGGACCCCGGGACGCCGCAGCCCGCCGTTGTGTTTGGTGCGGGCCTCCACGGGCTGGATTCCGACGGCGGATTCGTCACCACTCCGCGCCGGGCCCGCCTCCTGGCGCCGCTGGGATGGCGGCGGAACGGATTCTCCGCCACCGGTACCGCCCTGCTGATCCGCTCCGGCCGCTGGTGGCGCGAACTCGTGGTAGTGCCGCACCAACGGACCCAGTCCATGGCCTTGCACCAGGGCCCGCTGGCGCGCCGGTTCGAGGTGGCCGACCTGGTGCTGCACACCACCGCCGGGCCCGTCGTGCCGCGCCTTCGGCAGGCAGGCGTGGGGCAGGCGCTGGCGCTTTTCGATGCACAGTCTGCCCGCGCCCGGCTGGCTCGGAAGCGGCAAACCACCGAACAGTGGCTCGCCCAGGTGGCACCAGGTGCCCAGGTGGTTGAGCCTGTCGAAACCCCGGGCGCCACCTCTGGCCCCGCCCGGGCCACCACAACGCAGGAAGGCCAGCAGCATGGCTAAACCCGGACGCCTCGGCGTCGGAATCGTCGGTGCCGGCAAGGTGGGCGCCGTGCTCGGCGCAGCACTGCGCGCGGCTGAACACGCCGTCGTCGGAGTCTCAGCCGTTTCCGAAGCAAGCCGTGAACGGGCCGAGACGCTGCTCCCCGGCGTGCCCATCCTGGAGGTCCAGGAGATTGTGGAGCGCTCCGAGCTGGTGCTGCTGGCAGTGCCCGATGACGCCCTGCCCGGCCTGGTGGACGGCCTCGCGAAACTGGGTGCCTGGCAGCCGGGCCAACTCGTGGCGCACACGTCCGGCCGGTTCGGGGTGGGGGTGCTGCATCCGGTGCGTGCCGCGGGGGCGGTGCCGCTGGCCCTGCATCCGGCGATGACGTTCACCGGGATGAGCCTTGACCTGACACGCCTCCTGGACTGCACGTTCGGCGTCACCGCGGACGCGGCCATGCTGCCCATCGCGCAGGCATTGGTGGTGGAGATGGGGGCGGAGCCGGTGGCCATCATGGAGGCGGACCGGACGCTGTACCACGCAGCCTTGGCGCACGGTTCCAACCACCTCGTCACCCTCGTGGCGCAGGCGTCCGAGCTGCTTCGTGAGGTTGGGGTGGCGGCGCCGGAACGGATGCTGGGTCCGCTGTTGCGGGCAACCCTTGAGAACGCGCTGGCCTCCGGCGAGTCCGCCCTCACCGGACCCGTGGCCCGCGGCGACACTGGAACGGTGAAAGCACACGCCGAGGCACTGCGGGAGTTCGACGCCGGCGGGCACGGCGATGTGCTCGCGGCTTACCTGGCAATGGCGCGTGCCACAGCCCTGCGCGCCGAGGGCCGCGGACTGCTGAAGCCGAACCAGTTGGGGGAGCTGCGCAGGGCCCTGGAACCGGAGGAAGACTGAAGATGCCCATCAAAATCGTGACTACTGTTGCTGACCTGCACGCGGAGAGCGCCCGGTTGCTGACGCTGAAAGGCGGCACTTCGCAGGGCCTCGTCCCCACCATGGGAGCGCTCCACGAAGGGCATGCCGCCCTGGCCCGCACCGCCGTCGAACAAAACGACGTTGTGGTGGCCAGCATCTTCGTCAACCCGCTGCAGTTCGGCGACGCGACGGACCTGGACCGCTACCCGCGGACCCTGGACGCTGATGCTGCCCTGCTGGAAGAACAGGGCGTGGACCTGGTCTTTGCCCCGTCCGTGGACGAGGTGTACCCGGGCGGTGAGCCGCTGGTGCGCGTCACCTCCGGGCTCCTCGGTGACAAGTGGGAGGGTGCGTCACGGCCGGGCCACTTCGACGGCGCCCTGACGGTTGTGGCGAAGCTGCTGCACTATGGAATCCCGGGGTCTGGGCTGCCGGCTTCCGGAAGGGCACAGGGTGGGCTGCCTGCCTACCGCGCCTATTTCGGCCAGAAGGACGCCCAGCAGCTGGCGCTGGTCCGGCGGATGGTGGCGGACCTGAATTTCCCGGTTGAAATCGTCGCTGTGCCTACCGTTCGTGCGGAGGACGGGCTGGCGCTGTCCAGCCGCAACCGCTTCCTGGACGAGGACGAAAGGGAGGCCGCGCTGGTGCTGTCCCGCGCGTTGCGTTTGCTGGAGGGGCGGGCACGATCCCGCGAACCCCTGGACCTGGAGTCGGCGCAGGCGATGGTGGAGTCCCAGCCGCTGGTGGCTTTGGATTACTTTGATGTGGTGGATCCGGACACCCTGGAGCCGTTGGCCGAAAACTGCCGCGAGACTCCGTTCCGCGGGGAAGCGCTGGCACTCATTGCTGCCAAGGTGGGACCGGTCCGGTTGATAGACAACATGCCCCTGAGTTCGTAGCCGCCCGGTGAACGGCCCTAAAGCCTGTACCTAGATTCCTGGCCGTTCCCGGTTGAACGTCAACTGTTCGAGAAGCGCCCGCTCCGGTGCCCCTGGATGCCTGGCGACGCAGCGGCGCAGCCTCGCCCTGACCAGCTCCTCGGCCGGTTCCTCCCTGCACAGCACTTCGTCAATGATTTCCTGGGCCTGCCACCGAAGGGACTCGATGGCGAACTGACGAATCTCCGCAGGCGTGTCGGTGGCCATCCACGGGTCAGGGTCCGAGGGGACGCTCTGAAACATCCGCTCCGCTGACATAGGGGCCTCCTTGCACCAAGCCGAAGCGGTCGGTGGATGACCTCTACGGCGTCGTAAGCACTGCGCTAGAAGAAACACTACAGTGGGCAGACCGGTCTGTCTTTACCCGGCGGCGGTAAACTGGAAATGCCATGAACCCAGAAGCGGAATTCCCACAGGCTGCGGTGGGCCTCGAACCTTCAGCCACGCTTTCCGCGGCGGCTCCTTCACCTATGGTCGCCGAAGCACCCGCTCCGGAAAGCACCACCGCGAAGTCCGTCTCCAAAATTATGGCCGTGGCCTACGAACTTTTCTCACGGCGGGGCGTGCGGGACGTCGGCGTCAACGAGCTGATTGAACGGTCCGGGGTAGCCAAGGCCACTTTTTACCGGCACTTCCCGTCCAAAGACTCCCTGGTCCTGGCCTTCCTCGAACAGCGGGACAAACAGTGGACCGTGGACGCCATCGTCTCGGAGGCGCGCCGCCGGGGAGAAACGCCCACAGAACAGCTGCTGGCCATCTTCGACGTCTTCGGGGACTGGTTCCTGCGCGAGGATTTCGAGGCCTGTTCGTTCATCAATGTCCTGCTGGAGATGGGACCGGCCCATCCGCTGGGTCAGGCGAGCATCGATTACCTCGCCAGGATCCGCGGGCATGTGCAGGCACTGGCTGAGGAAGCCGGGCTTCAGCGGCCAGGGGAGTTCGCACGGTCCTGGCACATCCTGATGAAGGGGTCCATCATCTCTGCCACCGAGGGCGACATGCAGGCGGCCAAACGCGCCCAGCAGATGGCCGGCTGGCTGATTGAGCACCACCGAAGCTAGTCAACCGAACGGCTTGCACCCCGAAATACTCAGCTTGCTTATTACTTTCGTCCTTCCTAGGCTGGATCCTGTCAGGCAAACAACTCTCGAAGCGGTCCCGGCGCGCCCGAGGTGTAATGGGAATCCGCCTCAAGCGAGGAGGAAGAATGTCAGAACACAACATCGCAGGCAAGAAGGTCGCATTCCTTTTGACCGACGGCGTGGAGCAGGTTGAGCTCACCAGCCCATGGCAGGCAGTCAAGGACGCCGGTGGCCAGCCCACCCTGGTGGCGCTGAAGAGCGGCAAGCTGCAGGGATTCGAGGGGACCGAAAAGGGCGATACGTTCGACGTCGACCTGACGGTCGCAGAGGCGAACGCCTCGGACTTCGACGCGCTGGTGCTCCCTGGCGGCGTTGTTAACGCAGACCACCTCCGCGTGGACAAGGACGCCCAGAGCTTCACCAGGCGCTTCTTCGAACAGCACAAGCCGGTGGCATCCATCTGCCACGGACCGTGGCTGCTCATTGAGGCCGGCGTGGTGCGCGGACGGAACCTCACGTCCTACCACACCCTTCAGACGGACCTGAAGAATGCCGGCGCCAACTGGACCGACGAGGAAGTGGTGGTGGACCAGGGCCTGGTCACCAGCCGCAACCCGGATGACCTCCCGGCCTTCAACAGCAAGATGGTGGAAGAAATTTCGGAGGGCCAGCACGCCGGCCAAACGGCCTAGGCAGCTTGGCGGGGGCGGCCACGGCCGCCCCTTCAGACCCGCACTGTTCCCTCAGGGTTCAAGAAAAATCCAGCGCGGCGGAATTACTCCAAGCGGTAGAGTGTTGGAGACTGCAGCGGCATTGACCGCGCACCACTCACTTCCACAACTCCCTGAGGGAACACGCATGTCTACCGAAGTCTCTCCGAACGCCAGCGGCCAGTCCGTGCAAGCTCCCGGAACCAAGCCCGCCGCCCCGGAGAAGATGTCCCGCGAATCGGTGACCGTCATCAGCACGCTGCTGGTGGCGACGTTTGTGGTGATCCTCAACGAGACCATCATGAACGTCGCCCTGCAGCGGCTCATGGTAGAGCTCCAGGTGGACGCTCCCACGGTCCAGTGGCTCTCCACCGGATTCATGCTCACCATGGCCGTGGTCATCCCCACCACCGGGTTCATCCTGCAGAGCCTGTCCACCCGCGCCGTGTTTATGCTGGCCATGGGGCTTTTTGCAGGCGGCACTGCACTGGCCGCCGTGGCTCCCGGATTCGAGATCCTGTTGCTCGCCCGCATCGTCCAGGCCGGCGGCACCGCCATCATGCTGCCACTGTTGATGACCACTATCCTGACGCTGGTTCCGCTGGCCAAGCGAGGCGCCGTGATGGGCAACGTCAGCATCGCCATTTCAGTCGCGCCGGCCATGGGCCCCACGGTTTCCGGGCTGATCCTTGAGCACTTCACCTGGCGCTTTATGTTTGTGTTCGTCCTCCCGGTGGCCCTCGCCGCCCTCGCTATCGGCGGGAAGTACCTGACCAACATCGGTGAAGCGGAAAAGACAAAGCTTGATGCACTCTCGGTGGTGCTCACCGTCCCGGCGTTCGGCGGCCTGGTCTACGGACTGAGCCAGATCGGCGGCGGCCACGGCGGCCAGGCCGGCCCAGGTGCCACCGCAATCACCGCGCTGGTCATTGGCGTTGCCGGTATCACTGCCTTCGTCCTTCGCCAGCTGCAGTTGCAGAAGGCCGAAGCTCCGCTGCTGGATCTGCGCGCGTTCAACTTCCGCATGTTCACCGTTTCAGTCCTGCTGATGGTGGTGGCCATGATGGCGCTGTTCGGCGGAGTCATCCTGCTGCCCCTGTACCTGCAGGAGGTCCGCGGCCTGGGCTCCCTGGAGACGGGCCTGGCACTCCTTCCCGGCGGCCTGGCAATGGGCCTGCTGGGACCGGTCATCGGCCGGCTGTTCGACAAGGTGGGCCCGCTGCCTCTTACTGTCACCGGCTCCATCCTGATGGTGGCGGCCCTTTGGCAGTTCTCAATGCTCGACGCCGGCACCTCCATCGCGTGGATCGTCACCCTTCACGTGGGTCTGAGTTTCGGCCTGGCGCTGCTCTTCACCCCGGCGTTCACCACCGGCCTTAACCCGCTTCCGCCGCACCTCTACTCGCACGGTTCCGCAATCATGAGCACCACGCAGCAGGTTGCAGGCGCCGCAGGCACAGCCCTGCTGGTGTCAATCTTTGCTGTTGTTTCCGCGGTGTCGGGCCTCGTCGCCGGGATGAGCGCCGCCTTCCTGACGGCGACCGTCATAGCCCTCGCCGCCGTCGTACTTTCAGCGATGATGCGCAAGACCGAAGGTGCCGGCCCGGGCCATGGCCCGGCGCACTAACCCAACTGAGTAGCGCCAGGTGTGGTTTTGGTCCCTCAAAACGACACCTGGCGCTACCTGCTTGGGTCAGCCGGCGTAAAAGTCTGCGAGCTCCTTGATGAGCCTGTCCGGCGCCTTGATAACGCCGTCGTGCCCGTGGCCCGGCAGGATGGTGTAGCTGGAGCCCGAGAGGACGTCGTGGATCTGGCCGCAGGCCACGCCGAAGTAGGCCGGGCTCTTTTCGCCCACCACGATCAGCGTTTCCAGCGGCAGTTCCAGGAACGGCTCGGCCGGCATGTCCGCGGCGATGATCGCCTTGATCTCCCGGACGCCGGTCCTCATCATTTCCCGCTGCTGCTTGCCCTCTGACGTCGCGGCAGTCAGTTTGTTGGCCAGGGTCAGCATGGAGAGCGGCATGCGGGACGAGAACGCACCGCCGGCTTCAAGGCCACGCTGCAGCACGGCGAGGGCGCGGTCATCATCCCCGGCGGCGACGGCGCGCTCGTACTCGGTGGTCCAGTCGGCCTTGACACTGTGGTTTACGGAGACAGCGGGATCGTAGACAGCGAGCCGTTCCACCGGGAGCGTGCGGGCGGCATGAAGGGCTACGGCGCCGCCAAAGCTGTGCCCGAACACGTCCGTGCTGGAGGTGTGCTTCATGACGGTATCCAGGTCGCGGATATCCACGTCCAGGGTGTAGTCCTCCGGCTGGGGCGATGAGGAACCGCGGCCGCGGCGGTTGAAGGTGTGGACCGGACGGCCCAGCGCTGCGCTGAGCTTCTGCGCGAACTTCGTGTAGTCCGCGGCGGTCACCATGGAGGGCGGGACAATAACAACGCCCGAACCGGCGGAAGCGAACTCCGCACCCGTGGAGAAGAGCTCCAGCGTGCCGCCGTCGGGGGTCCTGATGTTCTCACGCGTCATGTTCCGAGCCTAGCCGAGCATCCTGAACGCGGGCACCATGACGCCGCCCGGGGCCGGAGACTGCAGGGGGCGTCAGCCGAGGCTTTGGATGAGCACGGCGCTTTGTTCGCGAATGGCCGCCAGCTCCCCGCCAAGCCCGCAGAGGATAAGTCCTGCGTCAGCCGCCTGTAGCGGCGAACCGGAGGTCGCCATTCCGTCAGCCCGAAGGTTGATCAGGGATTCGACAAGGCGGAAGGCAAGATCGCCCGGATCGTCTCCTGAAGCGACTGCAAGGTCTTCGGGGGACAGCGCCGCTCCCAGCTCCCGGTACAGGTTGCGCAGCTCCTGCCGGTTTGCGAGGAAACGCCCGAAGCGCGCGCTGCGGGCCTCGGGCAGGTGGTAGAGGACTCCGAGGTTCCAGCGGGCACTGCACAATTGCGTTCCGTCGTAGAGCGCGACGGCGTGGAGGCGGCTTCCGGCCGGCCCTTCAGTTGGCAGCGCCGCCACCGCGCGCGCAAACTTCAACCCGCCCAGCACGGTGCCCTCCAGCAGGTCCTCGAGGATGTCGTCCTTGGTCTTGAAGTGGTGATAGAGCGACGACTGCCTGATCCCCACAGCATCCGCAATGGAGCGGGTGGACGTGTTGGCGAACCCTTGGGTGGTGAAAAGCTCGGCCGCCGCGTCCAGGATTTCGTCACGCGCGGTGGCCCCGGGCCTGGAGGGCTGTTGGCTGCGGGGTCTCCCTGGTCCGGCTGAAGTCACCGCATCATTCTTGCACCCTCCTTCTGGCCGCCAGAGCACCGAACTGGACGGTGAGGGGACGGAAATACAGCGGAAACAAGATGTCTATGTGCCTTTTACAGACGCGAAACTCGTTGGGGACATCGCGCTGGAAAACTATCAATTGACCGGTATTCCGCAGCCATCGGCCGAGTGCTGCACTGCCGGGAAGCTCGATCCAGATGCCATTCCAGCCCCCGGAGAATCCGATGACTTCAACCGTTCTTCCCACCGTCCATGCGGACGATGCGGATCTGACGTCCCTTGGCTACGAGCCCACCCTGCACCGGAAACTCGGCCGCTACGCTTCCTTCGCCGCAGGCTTTTCCTTCGTGTCCATCCTCACCACCATCTTCCAGCTGTTCGCCTTCGGCTACTCATTTGCAGGCCCGGCCTTCTTTTGGACCTGGCCGGTTGTGCTGGTGGGCCAGCTGCTCGTTGCCCTGAACTTCGCGGAACTTGCTGCCCGTTACCCGCTTTCGGGGGCTGTGTACCAGTGGGCCCGCCGCGTTGGCGGCGAGGGCGTGGGCTGGTTCGCCGGATGGTTCATGGCCATCGCCCAGGTGGTTACTGCTGCAGCCGCGGCCATCGCCCTGCAGGTGGTGCTGCCCCAGCTGTGGGGCGGCTTCCAGGTAGTGGGCGGAGATCCTGCCCTCAACACCGTGACCGGAGCGGCCAACGCGGTGATCCTCGGTGCCGTGCTCCTGGTGGCCACCACCATCATCAACTCACTGGGCGTCAAGCTCATGGCCCACGTGAACTCCGTCGGCGTCACGTGCGAGATCGTCGGCGTTGTTGCCGTCATCCTGGCACTCATCAGCGCCGCCCAGCGCGGGCCGGAGGTTGTTGCGGACACCACCGTGCTGCAGGGCTCGGACCTTGGCGCAGTGGGTGCCTTCCTGGTCTCCGGCCTGATGGCGGCCTACGTCATGGTGGGCTTCAACTCGGCCGGTGAGCTTTCCGAAGAGACCAAGGACCCGCGCCGGACAGCTCCGCGGACCATTCTTTCCGCCCTGCTCATCTCCGGCCTCGGCGGCGCACTGATGATCATCACCGCGCTGATGGCTGCACCCAGCCTCGACGACGGCCGGCTCGCCACCGAAGGCCTGCCCTACGTCCTCACCGCAGTCCTGGGCACCTTCTGGGGCAAGGTGCTGCTGGTGGACGTGGCCATCGCCATCTTCGTGTGCACCCTGGCCATCCAGACGGCCGGTTCCCGCCTGGTCTTCTCCATGGCCCGCGACGGCAAACTTCCCGCCTCGGCGCTGCTGTCTTCCGTCCACCCCACCCGCGGGACGCCCATGTGGCCCTCAATCGTGATCGGAGCCCTGGCAGTAGGCGTGCTGGCCATCAACGTCGGCAACGCGGCCCTGTTCACCACCCTGACCAGCGTCTGCATCGTGATGGTCTACCTCGCCTACCTGCTGGTCACCGTCCCGCAGCTCCTGAACCGGCTTCGGGGGGACTGGGACCGCGTGGGCCAGACCCTTCCGGCGGGACTCTTCTCGCTCGGGCGCTGGGGGTTGCCCGTCAACATCCTGGCCGTCCTCTACGGGGCCCTGATGGTGGTCAACCTTGCCTGGCCCCGGCCAGAGGTATACGACCCCTCCGGCGAAAACGGAATCCTCCTCTACTCCGCACCGCTCATGGTGACCGTGGTCCTGCTCCTGGGCCTCTGGGTCCGGCGCCGGAATTTGGCCGCCAACGATTGAGCCCACAAAGCTTCCACAGCAACACCTTTCAATACCAACCGAGCTTCAGAACCAACACAGGATCGCCATGACACAAGTAACCGAAAGTCCAGCAACGGCCGGCACCGCCACCACCGCAGGTGCCCGTGCCCACGCCAGGGAGCAGCACGGCAGGACAGCGGACACCATGCGTTTCGTGCCCGCCGCTTCCGCCCCGGCGCGGCTCACCGCTGGCCTGGCTGAAGAAGCAATCACCAACCTTACCTGGGCCGAATCCCTCGCCTTCGGGCGCTACACCACGCTGAACTTGGCCCGCGGCACCAGGATCAGGCTCACGGACACCGCCGGTGACGCCTGTGTCCACACCCTCCTCTACCGCGCCGGGGCGCTGCATGAGCGGCTCAACATCGCGGACACCGTCAAGGTCCCCTGGCAGGCCTACCCTGCCGCCGGCCATCCGCTCGTTTCCGACGCCGGCCGGCTGATGGCCACGATCGTGGCCGACAGTTCGGCCCGGCACGACGCCCTGACCGGCGCCACCACACTGGAGGGCAACACGGCAAAGTACGGTGCCGGAACCGCCCACAGCGCGTCACCCGCCGCCCGCGAACTGCTCACGCTCGGAGCCCTCAAGAGCGGGCTCGGGCCCCGGGACGTGGCGCCGTCGCTGTCCCTGTTCAAGGGCATCAACGTGGACCCTTCCGGCAGCATCACCTTCACCGGGAGCGCCGGGCCGGGCGCCGCCGTCGAACTTCTCCTCCAAATGGATGCCGTGCTGGTCCTCGCCAACACCGCCCACCCGCTGGACCCCCGCGCCGGCTTCACCGGCACCGCCGTGGAGATAGTGGCCTGGCACACGCCACAGGACCTGGCCGCACTGGAAACCGGTGACCTCACCGGCGCTCTGGCACCCGAACACCTGCAGGCACTGCACAACACCGAACACGACCTCACCGCAAGGACCGCCCGATGAACACCGCCACCTACACCGATTCCGTCGCGGACGCCCGCGACATTGCACTGGCAACCGGCGACGTGGTCCTTGACGAGCTCGTCGAGGCCCGCGGCCCCTGGTCCGCGGTCGTGGCCGCCGGAGACGTTCTGACCATCGTGGACCTCGAAGGCAACCAGGCCGTGGACTGCCTGCTGTACGCCGCGGGCGACACCACCGTCCGCTACTCCGCCGCCGTCACCATCGCACGGCAGCAGTCGATCGTCCTGACCACCGGTTCCGTCCTCCGCGCGGAAACCGGAGTGCCCCTGATGACAGTGGTGGCGGACGAAGTAGGCGTGCACGACACCATCGGCGGCGCCTGCTCGCAGGAATCAAACACCCTCCGCTACGGGCAGCACACCCGCGAACAGCACGCCTGCGTGGAGAACTTCCTGATCGAGGGTTCCCGCTGGGGCCTCGGGAAGCGGGACCTGGTTTCCAACATCAATTGGTTCATGAACGTACCCGTGGACCCGGACGGCGCCCTCGGGATTGTGGACGGCCTGTCCGCCCCCGGAAAGCGCGTCGCACTGCGGGCGGAGGTGGACACCCTGGTGCTGGTGTCCAACTGCCCGCAGATCAACAACCCATGCAACGGCTTCAACCCCACTCCCGTCCGTATGATCGTCACCCGGCCGGAGGCTGCACGATGAGCAACAAAAACCTGAGCACTTTTGACACCCTGCTGATCGCCAACCGCGGCGAGATTGCCTGCCGCATCATTGAATCCGCCAGGAAGCTCGGCCTGCGCACGGTCGCCGTTTACTCGGAAGCGGACCGGGGCGCCAAGCACGTCCGGTTGGCAGATCAAGCAGTACTCCTGGGTCCCGCTCCGGCGAAGGAGTCCTACTTGCGCGTGGAGGCGTTGCTGGAGGCAGCGAAGTCCACAGGCGCCGGGGCCATTCACCCCGGTTATGGCTTCCTGTCCGAGGACGCCGCGTTCGCCGAGGCCGTGGAAGCAGCCGGGCTCGTTTTTGTGGGACCCACCGCCGAGCAGCTGCGCATCTTCGGCACCAAGCACACGGCGCGCGACGCCGCCCGGGCAGCCGGGGTGCCGATGATCGCCGGTTCCGGGCTGCTTGAGGACGTGGAGGCCGCCGTTGTTGCCAGCGCCGTGATTGGTTTCCCGCTGATGCTCAAAGCCACGGGAGGTGGCGGCGGGATCGGCATGACGGTCTGCCGCACCCAGGCCGAGCTCGTGGAAAGCTTCCCCCGCGTCGCCCGCCTGGCCGGTGCCAGCTTCGGCACCGCAGGTGTCTTCGCCGAAAGGTACGTCGAGAACGCCCGCCACGTAGAGGTCCAGATCTTCGGCGACGGCGAAGGCCGGGTGGTCAGCCTCGGCGACCGGGACTGCTCCCTGCAGCGCCGCCACCAGAAGGTGCTTGAGGAGGCACCGGCTCCGGACCTGCCGGACGGGCTCCGCGAGGAACTTCACCGCAGCTCCCGCGCCCTCTGCGCCTCCCTCAACTACCGCTCCGCCGGAACGGTCGAGTTCGTCTACGACTCCGCCCGCCGCGAAGCATCCTTCCTCGAGGTCAATGCCCGGTTGCAGGTTGAGCATCCCGTCACCGAGGCCGTCACCGGAGTGGACCTGGTGGAGTGGATGCTGCGTCTGGCCCAGGGCGGAAGTGAAGCCTCAATGGTCCTTGACGGAGTCCCTGACAGCCTGCCGGTTTCCGGCCACGCCGTGGAGGCACGGGTGTACGCCGAGGATCCTGCCCGTGGTTTCCAGCCCAGCGCCGGCACCGTGACCAACGCGGTCTTCCCGGCAACCGAGGGCGTCCGCGTGGACGCCTGGGCGGAAACCGGAACTGAAGTCTCCACGAACTACGATCCACTCCTGGGTAAGATCATCACGTCCGGGGCGAACCGCATCGAAGCCCTCGACCGGCTGGCGGCCGCGCTCGCCGGCACCCGGATCGACGGGATCGAGACCAACCTCGGAATGCTCCGCGCCGCCACCGCGCTGGATGTTGTCCGCAGCGTCCAGCACTCCACCAGCACGCTGAACAACGTGGGCGACCCCGAGCCGCGCATCACCGTGGAACGTCCCGGCCTGCAGACGAGCGTGCAGGACTGGCCCGGCCGGACCGGCCTGTGGCAGATCGGTGTACCGCCGAGCGGACCCATGGACGATCTGTCCTTCCGGCTCGGCAACACCGCCCTCGGCAACCCGGAAGGTGCTCCGGGCCTGGAATTCACCATGACCGGTCCCAGCCTGACCTTCACCCACCCCACCACCGTCTGCGTCACCGGCGCGGAAGTAACGGCGACTGTTGACGGGACGGAGGTGCCCATCTGGGCGCCCGTCACCGTCCCCGCCGGAGGAACGCTCGACGTCGGCACGGCCGGCAGCAAGGGCCTCCGCGGCTACATCCTCTTCCAGGGCGGCCTGGACATACCGCAGTACCTGGGCAGCGCCTCCACCTTTACCCTCGGCCAGTTCGGCGGCCACGCGGGGCGGGTCCTCCGCGCCGGCGACGTGCTGCGGGCTGTGACGCCTGCTGCCGGTACCACGGAAGCGCCCACCGCAGCAGTGCCGCTGGACAGCCGGCCTGCCCTGACCTCAACGTGGGAGCTGAGCGTTGCGGAAGGGCCGCACGGTGCCCCGGAATTCTTCCAGCGCGAAGACATCGAGGAACTCTACGCGTCCGAGTACGAAGTCCACTTCAACTCCGCCCGCACCGGTGTCCGCCTCATCGGGCCCAAGCCGCGCTGGGCGCGGACCGACGGCGGCGAGGCAGGCCTGCACCCGTCCAACATCCACGACACCGCCTACTCGGTCGGCGCACTGGACTTCACCGGCGACACCCCCATCCTGCTCGGTCCCGACGGGCCCAGCCTGGGCGGCTTCGTCTGCCCCGTCACGGTGGTGACGGCGGACCGCTGGAAGCTCGGCCAGCTCCGGCCGGGGGACAAGGTCCGCTTCGTTCCCATCCGCGTCAGCCAGGCGCCGTCGGCCAAGGATCTTGGACCCGGCCGCCAGCTGGTGTTGCCCGGCGACGCCGGCTGGTCCGTTGACATCTCCACGACCGCGGCAGCGGCGTCCGCAGCGGCTCCCACCGTCAGCGCTGCCCGCGGGGATGGCGACGATGGCGTGCTGGGCCGGGTGCCGGAAGGCCAGGGACGGCCCGCGGTCACCTACCGCCGCTCCGGCGATGACAACCTGCTGGTGGAGTACGGCGAAATGGTGCTGGACCTCGGGCTCCGTGCCAGGGTCCACGCCCTGCACCAGCACATCGAGCAGCTCCGCGTGCCGGGAATCGTGGACCTCACCCCGGGGATCCGCTCCCTGCAGATCAAGGTGGATCCCTCGGTTCTGTCCACGAGGCGCCTGCTGGACATCGTCGGGGAGATCGAGGCGGCGCTCCCGGCGAGTTCCGAACTGGTGGTTCCCAGCCGCACCGTCAGGCTGCCGCTGTCCTGGGACGACCCCGCAACCCGTGAAGCGATCCAACGCTACATGGCAGGCGTCCGCGACGACGCCCCCTGGTGCCCCTGGAACATTGAATTCATCCGCCGGATTAACGGACTGGACTCGGTAAACGAGGTATTCGATACCGTCTTCAACGCTGAGTACCTGGTCCTGGGACTGGGCGACGTTTACCTTGGCGCCCCGGTGGCGACCCCGCTGGACCCACGCCACCGCCTGGTCACCACCAAGTACAACCCGGCCCGCACCTGGACGCCGGAGAACGCGGTGGGCATCGGCGGCGCGTACATGTGCATTTACGGCATGGAAGGGCCCGGCGGCTACCAGTTCGTCGGCCGCACGACGCAGGTCTGGTCGCGCTACGCGGACTCCGCCCCGTTTGAGACGGGTTCGCCGTGGCTGCTGCGCTTCTTCGACCGTATCTCCTGGTACCCCGTCAGCCCGGAGGAACTCCTGGATCTGCGGGCGGACATGGCCGCCGGCCGGGGCCTGGGCGTGGAGATCGAGGACGGCACATTCTCACTCGCAGAGCACGAGGAGTTCCTCGCGGAAAATCGGGAGTCCATCACGGCATTCCGGGACAAGCAAGGAGCGGCGTTCGCGGTGGAACGGCAGGCGTGGGCCGATGCCGGAGAGTTTGACCGCGCGGATGCACTGGCCGCTGTTGTGCCACCGGTTGTAGACGAGGTGACGGTGCCGGACGGCGGATCGCTCGTGGCAGCGCCGTTCGCGGCAAGCGTCTGGAAAGTTGATGTGAAGGCCGGCGACCGGGTGGTGCAGGGCCAGCCGCTGGTGTCCCTGGAAGCCATGAAGATGGAAACAGTGCTGGAAGCGCCCTGCGACGGCGTGGTGCTGCGGGTCCTGCCCGTTGCCGGTTCGCAGGTGGTGGCAGGCGAAGCGGTGGTAGTACTCGGCGGTGCGGATGCGGACCTCGAGCCCGTAGCTCCGGGTGTTGAACTGGAAACACAGGAACTGGAAGAGGCCGCAGTATGAACAACGGAACCCCAGGTCCGGCCACCAAGCGTGCCCGGGCAGCCCTCGCCGCGCTGGAAACCATCGGCCGCCCGGAAATCTGGATCACCCTCCGCGGCGCGGACGAGCTCCTGGCCGAAGCCACTGCCATCGACACCGCTGCGGCGGGCGGCGGAGACCTGCCGCTCGCCGGACTCCTGCTCGCCGTCAAGAACAACGTGGACGTCGCAGGTATCCCCACGACGGCTGCGTGTCCCGGGTTCGCTTACCTCCCTGAGGAGGACGCCGAAGCGGTGGCACGGCTGCGCGCCGCCGGAGCGCTGGTGCTCGGGGCCACCAACCTTGACCAGTTCGCGACGGGCCTTGTGGGCACCCGAAGCCCGCATGGAGCGGTGCGCGATTCCCGCCGTCCGGACTTCATCTCCGGTGGCTCCAGCTCCGGTTCTGCGGTTGCCGTTGCCTTGGGGCTCGTAGACATCGCGATCGGGACGGACACGGCGGGCTCAGGCCGCGTGCCCGCCGGACTGCAGGGGATCGTCGGCATCAAGCCCACCCTGCACGTTGTTTCCACCACGGGGGTCGTGCCGGCCTGCAAGTCCTGGGACGCCGTCACCATCTTCGCCCGCAACTTGGCCACGGCCGAGTTGGCCATGGGCGTGATGGCGGGAGGAGCGCGGGAATGGCCGGCGGACCTCCGCCTGGCGGCACCGGAAAAGCCGCGCGTCGCCTACCCCGCAACCCTTCCGGCGCTGCCCGAAGCCTGGGCTGCCGAATTCCACCGGCATGTCGACCGGCTTCAGGCCATGGGCGTGGAAGCCGAACCCATCGAATTCGAGGTGTTCCTCGACGCCGCCCGGCTGCTGTACGACGGCGCGCTGGTGGCAGAGCGTTACGCCGCCGTCGGCGATTTCATCGAAGCCGCCGCCAGTGATACGGACAACCAGGCCGGTATTGACGCCACGGTGGAGCGCATTATCAGGGCAGCCGGTAAGGTGCCCGCCCACCGCTATGTCGCAGACACGGCAAAGCTGGAAGACCTGCAGCGCAGGGCGATGGCGGGGCTTGAGGGCTTCGACGCCCTGCTGATTCCTACCGCCCCCTTCCATCCCACACTGGCCACGGTGGCGGCGGACCCGGTAGGGGTGAACTCCCTGATGGGCACCTACACAAACTTCTGCAACCTGTTCGACCTCTGCGCCGTTGCTGTCCCGGCTGGTGAGGTGGACGGCGCCCAATTCGGCCTGACAGTGGTGGGCCGGACCTTCGATGACGCTGTTGCCGCGGACATCGCCCGCCTGCTGGAGGCAACCCCGGACTCTCCGGCGCTCTTCGCCGCCGGTGCGGCGCTTTCAGCTGCCCACTCACCCAGCCGGCCGTCGTCGTCCGCCCCCTGGCCTCTGGCAGCAGGCGCAGCCGCTGTACCGCTGGTAGTGGTGGGCGCGCACCGCAAGGGGCAGCCGCTGGCGCCGCAGCTTGAGGAACTTGGCGCCGTCTGGGACGGCCCGGTGCGGACTGCTGCCCGCTACCGGATGGTGTCACTGGACACGGTGCCGCCAAAGCCCGGGGTGTACCGCTCGGACGACGGCGGCGCGGAGCTTGTGGGTGAACGGTGGCTGGTGTCCGAAGCGGGGCTTGGGCGATTCCTGGCTTCCCTCCCCGAACCCATGCTGCTCGGATCAGTGGAGCTGGCGGATGGTTCGAAGGCCGTCGGGTTTGCCTGTGATGCTGTCGCGGCTGCACACGGGGAAGACATCACCCGCTACGGAGACTGGCTGGCAGACCGGACTGAGCCGGCAGGCCCGGACGGGCAGCATGAGGCGCGGAGCATGTGGCAGAACCTGGGCGACGCCGCGCTGGCAGGCTTCAGCAGGGGAGCCTAGCCTTTGAAATATTTGGAGATGTCGGTGACCAGTTCGTTTACGGCCGCCGGAATGGAGCCGTGGAAGCCCTTGGGGGAGAGCTCGTAGGTGCTGCCGGGGACGGACGCATGCAGCCGCTCGGCGGTGGCCTTGTAGTAGCTGGGGCTCTTGCCGCCGGCCATGAAATGGGTGTTCGCGGGCAACACACTGAAATCCCTGGCGTGGTCCGCCTCTTTGTAGGCGGCGCGCAGCTCGCCAACGCCACTGGGCATCACCTCGCGGAACATCCTGTTTACCTTCGTCCGGGACAACAGGGCCATCAGTCCGGCGAGCACGGGCGCGGGGATCTTCGCCATCGTCGACCCGGGGCTCGTGGCCTTCTTCATGTGCGCAAGGGCGTGGCCAACCTTGCCGTTGTCCACTGCGTCTTCGAAACCGGACAACCAGGAGGTGTCGATGCTGCCATCGATATTGACGGCCGCGTCGTACACGGCCAGCTTGTCCGGAACGTAGGAGGTTCCGGTGAACTCCTGCACGGCGTTCAATGCCACCGAGCCGCCCAGGCTGTGGCCCAGGATATTCCGGGCACCGGTGGCGTCCAGGACGGTGCGGACATCGGCAATCTCCGTGGCCATGGAATAGCCGTCCGGTTGCTCCGAGGAGCTTCCGCGCCCACGGCGGTCGTAGACGTCCACGGCCCACCCCTCACCCAGGCCTTTGACTAGCGCGACTGAGAACGGGCGATAGATCAGGGCAGTCAGGAACGCGCCGCCGATCAGGAGCACCCGGCGTTCTCCCGGCGCATCCTCGGTGCCGTAACTGTATAAGGCCAGGCGGCCGTCGTCGTGCGTTGGAAGTACCTGTTCTTTCACCACCCCATCCTAGGCGGGGGCCCGGTTCCGCCTGCGAAGCCGGGCCCGTCCAAGTCCCGGTAAACTTGATGATTGTGACTTCCCAAAACACCCCCTCGTCCAAAAACGCCCCAGAGCCGCTCGATGCCAGCGAGCAGATGCGCATCCGCATGGAGAAGCGCGCCAAGCTGATTGAGCGCGGCGTCGAGGCGTACCCGGTGGGGGTGGAGCGGACGCATTCGCTCGCGGAGGTCCGCGAAAAGTATGCCCACCTCGAGGCGGACGACACCACGGGCGACACCGTCGGCGTCACCGGTCGCGTTGTATTCGTGCGCAACACCGGGAAGCTGTGCTTCGCGACGCTTCAGGAGGGCGGTACCGACGGCAAGGGAACCCGCCTGCAGGCCATGCTCAGCCTCGCCAACGTGGGTGAGGAAGCGCTCGCCGACTGGAAGGCGCTGGTAGACCTCGGCGACCACGTGTTCATCAGGGGTGAGGTCATCTCCTCCCGCCGCGGCGAGCTGTCCGTTATGGCCGAGTCCTGGTCCATGGCCTCCAAGGCGCTCCGCCCGCTGCCGGTACTCCATGCCGAGCTGAACGAGGAGACCCGCGTTCGCCAGCGTTATGTGGACTTGATGGTCCGTGACGAAGCCCGCGAGATGGTCTACACCCGTGCCGCCATCACGCGTTCCATCCGCGAGTCGCTCTTCCGCCACAACTACGTGGAAGTCGAAACCCCTATCCTGCAGCTGGTCCACGGCGGTGCCCTGGCACGTCCGTTCGAGACCCACATGAACGCTTTCGACCAGAAGATGACCCTGCGCATCGCCACCGAGCTCTACCTCAAGCGTGCGGTGGTGGGCGGCATCGACCGCGTCTACGACATGGGGCGCGTGTTCCGGAACGAGGGCGTAGACTCCACGCACAGTCCCGAGTTCACCACCCTTGAGTGCTATGAGGCGTGGGCAGACCAGTTCGTGATGGCGCAGCGGATCAAGGAGATCATCCTCGACGCCGCGGACGCCGTGGGCGCCGGCCGCGTCCTGCAGACCGAGGCGGGGGAGATTAATCTCGACGGCGAATGGGCTTGGGTTTCCGTCTACCCCGGACTGTCCGACGCCGTTGGACAGACAGTCACACCGGAAACTTCGCTGGAGGTGCTTCGCGAAATTGCCGAAAAGCACGAAGTCAAGGTCGACCCCAAGTGGGACGCCGAGAAGCTGGCGGTGGAACTCTTCGGCGAAATAGTGGAGCCAACCCTGCTGAACCCCACCTTTGTCTACGACTACCCGCCCTCCGCCCAGCCGCTGGCCCGACCACACCGGGAGGACGGCCGGCTGATCGAGGCCTGGGACCTCATCATCGGCGGCATGGAGCGTGGCACCGCGTTCTCCGAACTGATCGACCCCGTTATCCAGCGCGAACGGCTCACCGAGCAGTCCCGCCATGCAGCCGCCGGTGATGATGAGGCGATGCAGCTGGACGAGGACTTCCTGCGCGCGCTCGAATACGGTGCCCCGCCGATGGGCGGCATCGGGCTCGGGATCGACCGGCTGGTGATGCTGTTCACCGGTGCCGGGATCCGCGAAACCATCCTCTTCCCGCTGCTCAAGCCCGAAGGGCACTAATAATGGAATATGTAGCTGTACTGCTGCCCTCCCTGGTGGTGGGCCTGCTCTTCTGGTTCGCCATGAAATCGATCTTTAACGCGGACAAATCCGAACGCCGGGCGGAGGCGCAGGCCCAGGCTGAAGCCGATGCGCGTACCGCCGGGCGTGCGGACCGCCCGGGTCCGGAATCGAATAGATAAACCCTCGATTTTCCGCTTTTATCCCCAGGAACCAATTAGCGCTTTGACGCGTTGCCATAAAGAGAGTCATACTTTTAGGGAAACATCCAGCTTTTCTGAAAACCGAACCCTTTCCAAGAGGAAGACTTTAAATGGCACAGAAAGTAAACATCATCCTCGTTGATGATTTGGATGGGGGATCCGCAGACGAGAATGTTAAGTTTGGCCTTGACGGGGTCAACTATGAGATTGATCTATCGGCAGCCAATGCCGCTGAACTTCGTTCCTCGCTGGAACGGTTCATCGGTGCTGCGCGCAAGGCTTCCGGCAGCAGTGGCCGGGCTGCCCGGACCAAAGCGCCGGGCGGAGGCCGCAGCCATGATTCGGCGCAGATTCGCCAATGGGCGCGGGAAAATGGTTACACCGTTAACAGTCGCGGCCGAATTCAGGCCGAAATCCAGGAAGCCTACCAAAAGGCCAATTCCTAGTTTCAGCCGCACTCGGCCTAAAGCCCTGCTTCCCACTTTGGAAGCAGGGCTTTTTGGTTCCCTAAGCTGAAATGCACGGCAGGGCCGCAATTGATCCGCTGCGCTGCGATGGCTGCAGGGGTGGATTTACGGCGAAGGCGGGGCAGGAGGGCCGCGGCCGCAGGCTGTTCGCAAACGTGGAACACAATCGCGGCATGTCACCGGATCTGGTCGGGATCAATCCGGAGCCGAGTGCGGCGGGACCAAGGACCACGGGCATGGCGGCCGTTCCTGCTGCCGCGACGTGCTGCCCACCACCCTGCGCTGCCCTTTGAAGAGTGTCCCGACGGCGCGGACAAGAGCTTGGGCTTGCACTCTTTACCCGCCAACACAAGGAGCTGGATGTGCTGCCGGAGGGTGACTGATGGACGCAATTGCACCATCACGGTTTCCCCCGTGGCGAACACGCTCCACAAGTATGGGCAGGCCACGTAGCATCAAAGTACGTCGTAGCTAGGAGTGTGGCGAAATGTTTGAGCGATTTACGGACCGTGCCCGTCGCGTAGTTGTGCTTGCCCAAGAAGAGGCACGCATGCTGAACCACAATTACATTGGTACCGAACACATCCTCTTGGGTCTTATCCATGAGGGTGAGGGCGTTGCCGCCAAAGCTCTTGAGTCCTTGAGCATTTCGCTCGACGGCGTTCGCGAGCAGGTGCAGGAGATCATCGGGCAGGGCCAGCAGGCGCCGTCCGGCCACATCCCCTTCACCCCACGTGCCAAGAAGGTGCTGGAACTCTCGCTGCGCGAAGCCCTCCAGCTGGGCCACAACTACATCGGCACGGAGCACATCCTGCTGGGACTCATCCGCGAGGGTGAGGGTGTTGCTGCCCAAGTGCTGGTCAAGCTCGGCGCCGACCTTAACCGGGTCCGCCAGCAGGTCATCCAGCTCCTATCGGGCTACCAGGGCAAGGAAACCACCGGTGCCGGCGTCGGCTCCGGCCAGCCTGAGGGCACGCCTGCAGGATCCGTCGTCCTGGACCAGTTCGGCCGCAACCTGACCCAGGCTGCCCGCGAGAACAAGCTGGACCCGGTCATCGGACGCGAGCAGGAGATGGAACGCGTCATGCAGGTCCTCTCCCGCCGCACCAAGAACAACCCGGTGCTGATTGGTGAGCCCGGCGTCGGCAAGACGGCCGTCGTCGAAGGCCTCGCCCAGGCGATTGTCCGCGGTGACGTCCCGGAAACCATCAAGGACAAGCAGCTGTACACCCTGGACCTTGGTTCCCTGGTGGCAGGGTCCCGGTACCGCGGTGACTTCGAAGAGCGCCTCAAGAAGGTCCTAAAGGAAATCCGCACCCGCGGCGACATCATCCTCTTCATCGACGAGATCCACACCCTTGTGGGTGCCGGTGCCGCCGAAGGTGCCATCGATGCTGCGTCCATCCTGAAGCCCATGCTGGCCCGCGGTGAACTGCAGACCATCGGCGCCACCACGCTTGATGAGTACCGCAAGCACATCGAGAAGGACGCCGCGCTGGAGCGCCGCTTCCAGCCGATCCAGGTCAAGGAGCCCTCGGTTGCGCACGCGATCGAGATCCTCAAGGGCCTGCGTGACCGCTACGAGGCGCACCACCGCGTCACCATCACCGACGGCGCCCTCGCCTCGGCTGCCAGCCTCGCCGAGCGTTACATCTCTGACCGCTTCCTGCCGGACAAGGCGATCGACCTGATCGACGAAGCCGGCGCACGGCTCCGCATCCGCCGCATGACCGCTCCGCCGGAGCTCAAGGCCATGGACGAGCGCATCGCCAAGCTGAAGATGGAAAAGGAGTCCGCGATTGACGCGCAGGACTTCGAAGGTGCAGCCGCGCTCCGTGACAAAGAGCAGAAGATGATCACCGAGCGCTCCGAGAAGGAACGCCACTGGAAGTCCGGCGGCATGGACGACATCTCCGAGGTGGATGAGGATCTCATCGCCGAGGTGCTGGCCAACTCCACGGGCATCCCCGTGTTCAAGCTGACCGAGGAAGAGTCCTCGCGCCTGCTGAAGATGGAAGACGAACTGCACAAGCGTGTGGTAGGCCAGAACGAGGCCATCAAGGCCCTGTCCCAGGCGATCCGCCGCACCCGTGCAGGACTTAAGGACCCCAAGCGTCCGGGTGGCTCGTTCATCTTCGCCGGCCCCACCGGCGTCGGCAAGACCGAGCTCGCCAAGGCACTCGCGGAGTTCCTGTTCGGTGAAGAGGACGCCCTCATCACCCTGGACATGTCCGAATACTCCGAGAAGCACACCGTCTCGCGGCTCTTCGGTGCCCCTCCGGGCTACGTCGGCTACGAGGAAGGCGGCCAGCTGACCGAGAAGGTCCGGCGTCGTCCGTTCTCCGTTGTGCTGTTCGACGAAGTGGAGAAGGCCCACGCGGACCTCTTCAACTCGCTGCTGCAGATCCTGGAAGACGGCCGTCTGACCGACTCCCAGGGCCGTGTGGTGGACTTCAAGAACACCGTGATCATCATGACCACCAACCTTGGCACCCGGGACATCTCAAAGAGTGTTGCCACCGGCTTCCAGTCCGGCACCGACACGCAGACCGGCTACAACCGCATGCGTGCCCGTGTGACCGAGGAGCTCAAGCAGCACTTCCGCCCCGAGTTCCTGAACCGTGTGGATGACGTTGTGGTGTTCCCGCAGCTCACCCAGGACGAGATCATCGAGATCGTGGACATGTTCGTTGCACGCCTGGAAAAGCGCCTCAAGGACAAGGACATGGGCATCGAGCTCACGCCCAAGGCCAAGGTGCTGCTGGCAACCCGCGGCTACGATCCCGCCATGGGGGCCCGGCCGCTGCGCCGCACCATCCAGCGCGAGATCGAGGACCAGCTCTCCGAGAAGATCCTGTTCGGCGAAATCCATGCCGGCGATATCGTCGTGGTGGACGTGGAAGGCGACGGCGACGACGCCAAGTTCACGTTCGCCGGCAACGCCAAGCCGCGCATCCCGGAAATCGCTCCGAGCGTCTAGATCTATAGACACACCGCACCAAAACGAAGGCCCCGCCACTCTGCAAGGAGCGGCGGGGCTTTCGCTTTGCCTAAGCCCGTGTCGAAGCGACGAAGGAGCAGCAAGCGGCAAATGACCCCGGTGCCGGAGCGGCCCCAGCCACGGAGACACACCCAAGGACGCGTGGCGGCTGTGATCTGAGGCACAACTCGGGTTGAATCGGGGCATGGCTAATCTGAATCCGGCGATCCCGGACGAGCAACCTTTGACCCCTTTTCACGACGTTGACCATTACCTGTCCATCCCGCGGGTGAGTGGCCTGGCGATGAGCCCTGACGGCCGGCGGCTGGTTACTACCGTGGCCACCCTGAACGCCAAGGGGACTGAATTCGGCACAGCGCTGTGGGAGCTTGATCCTGCAGGGCAGAAGCACGCACGCCGCATCACCCGCAGCGCCAAGGGGGAGGCCGGAGCGGCATTCGCGGCCAACGGAGACGTCTACTTCACCTCAGCCCGGCCCGATCCTGACAGCCCCGAAGGCGAGCCCGTCAACGCCCTCTGGCTCCTGCCCGCCGACGGCGGCGAGGCACGTGTGGTGCTGAACCGCCCCGGCGGCGTCGGCGCCGTGATGACAGCCAAAGCGGCGGACGCCGCCTTCGTGGTCGCGGAGGTTTTGGCGGGCTCAACGGATGAAGACGACGACGCCGAACGGCGGAAGTCGCGCCAGGACAACAAGGTCTCTGCCATCCTGCACAGCGAATATCCGGTGCGTTACTGGGACGCGGACCTTGGGCCCGGCCAGCCGCGGATCTTCGCTGTCGAGCCCGGGAAAGGGCAGTATCCCGGTAAGCCCGCCACTGTGGACGCCACGGCTCCGCTGGCTCTCCGGAACCTCACGTCCGATGCTGGTGCGCGGCTGCGCGAGGCGGAAACTGCGGTCAGCCCCGATGGCCGCACCATTTACGCGAGCTACACCAAGCCGCTGGCCAAAGCGGACAGCCGCTCCGTCCTGGTGGCCATTGACGTGGCCTCCGGCAACACCAGGGTGCTCCTGGACCACGAGGGCATGAGCTACTTTCCCGGTCCGGTCAGCCCGGACGGCAACACCCTGGTGGTGCTAAGCGAGAGCGACACCACCCCGCGCCAGGCGCCCCAGGTCAAGCTGCACCTCCTGGATGTCTCCGAAGCGTCCACATCCGGCACCGGGCAGCTGACGCCCCTTGCGCACGACTGGGACCGCTGGGCCAAACCGGCAGCCTGGCTGCCCGACGGATCCGCCCTCCTGGTCACCGCGGATGACGACGGCGCGTCGCCGGTCTTCCGGATCAGCGTTCCGGCGTCTGCCGCTGAAGTGAGCGTCACCCGGGTGACGCAGGACGCGGCGGCCTACACCGACGTCGTGGTTTCGGCTGAGGGGCGCAGTGCTTATGCCCTCCGCAGTTCCTACGAATTCCCGCCGGAGGTTGTACGCATCGATCTACAAACCGGCGGGACCACCCGGTTGCCGGCGCCGGCGGAACGGCCCACCCGTCCGGGCCGGCTGGAACGGATTGCGGCAACGGCGGCGGACGGCTCGCGCGTCCCGGCGTATCTCGCGCTGCCCGAGGGTGCGTCCGCCGCGTCCCCGGCGCCGATGCTCCTTTGGATCCACGGTGGACCGCTGGGATCCTGGAACGCGTGGACCTGGCGCTGGAACCCTTGGCTGCTGGCCGCAAAGGGGTACGCGGTGCTGTTGCCCGATCCTGCCCTCTCCACCGGCTACGGCCAGAACTACATCCAGCGGGGCTGGGGCGAATGGGGCAAAGGCCCGTTCACCGACCTTATGGCCGTGACTGATGCCGCCGTCGACCGCCCTGATATTGACGCGGACCGCACCGCAGCCATGGGAGGCTCGTTCGGTGGCTACATGGCTAACTGGGTTGCCGGACAAACGGACCGGTTCAAGGCCATTGTGACCCACGCGAGCCTCTGGGCGCTTGACCAGTTCGGCCCCACCACGGACGCCTCACAGTACTGGCTGAAGGAAATGACTGAGGAGATGGCGCTGGAGAACTCGCCGCATCTTCACGTCGAAAAGATCAGCACGCCCATGCTGGTGATCCACGGGGACAAGGATTACCGGGTCCCCATCGGGGAAGGCCTGCGTCTTTGGTACGAGCTGCTGTCCAAATCGCAGCTTGCAGCGGACCAGGACGGCCGCACGCCCCACCGCTTCCTGTACTTCCCGGACGAAAACCACTGGGTCCTTCAGCCGCAGCACGCAAAGGTCTGGTACGGCGTGGTGGAGAGCTTCCTGGCCCGGAACGTCCTGGACCAGGACATCGACCTGCCCAAGGAGCTCGGCCTCTGACCCGCGCCAACAGGAAGCTGAGCCGCAAGCGTACGCCTCGTAGGATTGCTCTGTGACTGACTCCTTCCATATCCGCCCTGCGCGCACCGGCGATGTTTCCGCCATTAAGAGATTGGTGGCGCCGCTGGCAGACCAACGAATTCTCATGGCCAAGGAGACGGTGGCCTACTACGAGAGCCTCCAGGAGTTCCGAATCGCCCAGTCCACCGACGGGGAGGTTATCGGCTGCGGCGCACTCCATGTCATGTGGGAGGACCTTGCTGAGGTGCGCACCCTGGCAGCTTCGGAGGACTGGCGGGGAAGAGGCGTGGGGCACGTGCTGGTGGAGAGTCTGCTTGAGGAGGCGCGCGCTCTCGGCGTTTCCCGGGTGTTCTGCCTCACCTTCGAAGTGGACTTCTTCAAACGCCACGGCTTCGAGGTGATGGCAGACCAGTCGGCAGTGGATCCAGTGGTGTATTCGGAGTTGCTCCGGTCCCATGACGAAGGCGTGGCTGAATTCCTGGACCTGGCAAGGGTCAAGCCGAACACTCTCGGGAACACCCGCATGATCAAGTTCCTTTGACCTGTTCCGCGCTGCCAAGTCCTTATTGCAGCCCTGCCGGGAATAGCCGCGATAGCGCCACCAGCGCTTCCTTTTACTCGAATTGATGGATAAACTGTCCACGGCCGGGATGGGGGCCCAAGGAAAGGGACAGTCATTGGGGGCTGTCCCTTTTCCATGTCTCTGGCGGAAGCGGAACCCTACCGCCTCCCCAGGGGCCGGTAGTAGGGTCGGGAATGTCATCCTCCAGGAAGCAACCCAGGAGTACCGCCATGAAAAAGCTCATCAACGATCCCAAATCGGTAGTTGACGAATCCGTGCAGGGCTTTGGCCAGGCACATTCAGACCTCGTCACTGTTAGCGCCGATCCCACCTTCATTACGCGCAAGGACGCGCCAGTGAGTGGGAAAGTAGGCCTTGTCTCGGGTGGCGGCAGCGGCCATGAGCCGCTCCACGCCGGGTTTGTGGGTCGTGGCATGCTCGACGCTGCCGTGCCCGGCGCTGTGTTCACATCGCCCACGCCGGACCAGATCCTCCCGGCGACGCTCGCCGTTAACTCGGGTGCCGGCGTCGTGCATATCGTCAAGAACTACACCGGCGACGTGCTGAATTTCGAGACAGCAGCCGAGCTCGCCGAAGCGGAAGGCATCAACGTCCGCACCGTCCTGGTCAACGATGACGTTGCCGTAGAAGACTCGCTGTACACGGCAGGCCGGCGGGGAGTGGGCGGGACGGTGCTTGTGGAAAAGATTGCCGGAGCCGCAGCTGAGCGCGGTGACGGTCTCGACGCCGTGGCCGCCATCGGCGAACGCGTCAACAGCAATGTCCGCACCATGGGGGTGGCGCTGACGGCGTGCACCGTACCGCATGCGGGGTCGCCCAGCTTCGACCTGGCCGAGGATGAGATTGAGATCGGCATTGGGATCCATGGCGAGCCGGGCAGGCACCGGATCGCGATGGAAAACGCAGACGGCATCACGGACCGCCTGCTGGAACCTGTGCTGACGGACCTGGGAATCGCTTCGGGGGACCGGGTGCTGCTGTTCGTGAACGGAATGGGCGGCACCCCGCTGAGCGAGCTGTACATCGTGTACCGCCGGGCCGCGCAGGTGCTCGCGGACAGGGGAGCCGCCGTCGAACGCTCCCTGGTGGGGAACTACATCACCGCGCTGGAGATGCAGGGCTGCTCCATCTCCGTGCTGCGGCTGGATGACGAACTCACCGAACTGTGGGACGCGCCCGTGCACACGGCAGCATTGCGCTGGGGCGTGTAGCTGTGGTTTTGGACGTTAACTGGACGGTCAAGTGGCTGACCCTGTGCGCGCAGGCAATGGCGGAGCACAGGGTGGAGCTGATCGAGCTGGACCGGGCTATCGGGGATTCCGATCACGGTGAAAACATGGACCGCGGCTTCCAGGCTGTCCTGGACAAGCTCTCCGACTCCCCGCCGGAAACGCCCGGCGCGGCGCTGAAGCTGACTGCCATGACCCTGATGTCCAAAGTGGGCGGCGCGGCTGGCCCGCTGTACGGCACGGCGTTCCTGCGCGCGGCCACTTCCCTCGGCGACTCTCCGGAGATAGCCCCTGCTGCCTGGGCCGGTGCCCTGACTGCTGCCCGGGACGGGATAGTGGCACGGGGAAAAGCGGAGCCAGGGGACAAAACCATGGTGGATGCCTGGACGCCGGCGGCGGAGGCAGCAAGCAAGGCCGCCGCAGACGGCAGTCCGGATGCCTTGACAGTCCTGGTGGCCGCGGCAGAGGCCGCCGAAGCCGGAGCCGTGGCTACTGATCCACTGGTGGCCCGGAAGGGACGCGCAAGCTATCTCGGGGAGCGAAGCGCCGGGCACCGCGACCCCGGCGCTGCTTCCAGCGCCCTGATCCTCCGAGCCGCTGTGAAGGCGGCTGCGTGACCGTCAGCATTGTGGTGGTTTCCCATAGCGAAAAGATCGCCGACGGCGCCGTGGAGCTTGCCGCGCAGATGGCGCCCGACGTCGTGCTGCTGGCAGCGGGCGGAACCATGGACGGCAGGATCGGCACAAGTTTGGAAAAGGTCCTGGCGGCGCTGGACAAGGTGGCCAGCGGTGATGGCGCTGTCATCCTGACCGATCTGGGCTCGGCCGTGATGACTGCGGAGTCCGCGTTGGAATTCGCAGAAAGCGCGTCGGAGATGGTGCTGGCTGATGCGCCCCTGGTGGAGGGACTGGTGGCAGCTGCAGTCGCTGCACAGGGTGGCGGGGACGTCCAGGCGGTCAAACGGGCGGCGGAAGCCGTGTCCGGCCCGGCCAGGCAGGGCGGAACCCCGGCGTTGCAGGCTATCGGGGAAGGCTCCGTCACCGGTTCCGGCCCGGATTACACAGGGGACTTTGAGCTCGTGAACCAGGCCGGCATGCACGCGCGCCCCGCCGCGAAGATCGCCGGCGGGCTGTCGTCGCTGGACGCCGAGGTGCAGGTCAATGGGGTGGACGGTGCATCCATGACGGCCCTGATGACGCTGGCGGCCGGCAAGGGATCAGTGCTGCACGTTGAAGCGTGGGGAGCGGACGCGGAACGGGCAGTGAACTACGTCGGGGGGCTGGTGCAGGCCGGCTTCGGCGAACCCTAGGAAGCCCTCCGCACACCGAATATTGGCTGAGCGGTGTGTTCCCGGCACTGCAGCGGGCTCCTGCGAATAAGCTCGATGCCATGGAACGGCTGGACCTGGAAGACAACTCCCCGGATATCGAAGTGCTGGAGGGGCAGATGTCGGTTGAGGAACTCCTCGCCGAGTTGGGTTTCGAGTGGCGGCCGGAGCCAGGGGCCGGGGGACGCGCGGACGAGGCTGCGACGGAGGATAGCTTCAGCCAGCCGGCGCTGTTCTGATAGGTCAGGCCTGCTCGCTGCCGCCCCTGAGCCCACCGCCACCCAGCGGGAATCAGGGCAGTGGGAAGACGCCGATGAACCAGAACAGCGCTGCCGCGAAGACTGCGAAAAACGGGGTCAGGCACCCCATAGCTGTCTTGGGGGCGGACGAGACCTGGAGCGACTCATGGGGGTTGGCGGGGTTATACGCCACCTCAATCAAGGACCCAGGCACCGGCCTGCTGGCGAAGGACACTTCGGATTCGCCTGCGAACAAGGTGCCGTGGGGGTCGGCGAACTGGTAGGTGGGAAAGAAGCGCCGGCTGCGGCTGGAACCGCCGCCGCCGTTGGTCCACCCGGAAATGCTGCCGGTGACGGTTGCCTGCACCCTTGGCCAGGCTGCAGTCAACTGCTCCCGGCGCTTGGTCTTGCCCGTGGCATGGATGAGGGCGAAAACGGCCGCCGCAACGAACAGCGCCCAGATGATGTACAAGATGATTCTCACGGTTTCCCCCGGTTCCGGTCATCAAGAAGTATGCCATTTGCACGTGCCGCCACGGCGCAGCGTTCCGGGCAGGCTCAGGCGGGGAGCCGGTACCCGCCGTCATGCAGTTCCGCCAGGCCATCGGTGAGCAGCCCTGCAAGGGCACGTTCCAGCTGCTCAGGAGCAGAATTCAACCTGCGCAGGACACCCAGCGGTACGCCAATCCCTTCCGGCGCGAAACCAAGGTCGGCCGGCTCCCGCTGGAACATCTCCGGCGGCACTGGCGCCTCGGCCTCGCGCAGCACGGCCATTACGGCTCCGCGCACCTGGCGGTCAGTTCCGTGCCAGGCCTGGCCCTTGGGGACGTACGACGGCGGAGGTTCACCGGCTGCGCGCCACGCACAGGAGTCGCTGACCGGGCAGTCGCTGCACTTGGGTGCCCGGGCTGTGCAGACGAGCGCCCCCAGCTCCATCACCGCAGCGTTCCAGCGCACGGAGGTGCCGTCGTCGTCCGGCAGGAGCTGGGCGGCGAGGCGCATTTCGGCGGCGGACAGCGCAGGGGCGGGGAGCGCAACTCCGGAAATAAGCCTGGCGTGGACACGCCTGATGTTCGTGTCCACCACCGTTTCGCGGCGACCATAGGCGAAAGCAGCCACTGCCGCGGCCGTATAACTGCCCACCCCGGGCAGAGCCAGCAGTTCAGCGTAGTTGGCCGGCACCTTGCCGGCGTGGTCCTGCACGATGGCCACTGCTGCCGCGTGCAGCCGCAGCGCACGGCGGGGGTAGCCCAGCCGGCCCCAGCAGCGCACTGCCTCACCGGCGGGTTCGCCCGCCAGGCCCGCGGGCGTGGGCCAGCGCTTCAGCCACTCCTGCCAGACGGGCAGCACCCGGACCACCGGCGTTTGCTGCAACATGATTTCGCTGACCAGCACACCCCAGGGCGAACATTCCGGCTTACGCCAGGGAAGGTCCCGGGCAATTTCCGCGAACCAGCTGTTGATGCGGCCGTGCAGCATCTGCAGTTCCGTCCCGGCGGGAAGAAGGGCGGGCGCAGCTATGGTGGGGGCTTGAGTGTCGATCCCAACACTGTAATTGATCCGGCTACTCGGCTGTAAACGGAATGTGACCAGAGCGTTGGCAGGGCGGCGGCGTGGTGGCCGGGCAGATCCGCGTCCGTTCTCTAGCCTAGAAGGATGGGCAGGCAAGGCGATTCAGCATCACGCGGCAGGGCGACGGCATCCGTTTCCAGTACGGTCCGTAAGCCGAGCCCTGCTGTGTACCGCCGGCGTCGGCTTTTCCTTGGCGCGGCGCTGCTGATGGTGATCGCGCTGGTGGCCGGGGGGTTCGCCCTGGCAGGGGCCTTCAGCGGCAAGTCCGAGCAGGCGTCGTCCACCGACCCTGCCGCCGGCGCGACGGCGTCGGCGGATCCATCCACGGAGGCATCGCCGTCCGCCTCGGCTCTGGAACCCACGCCAACACCATCAGCCACGCCCACCTGCAACCAGAACCTGGTCACAGTCTCGGCGTCCACGGACAAGGCCGCCTATGCGCCTGGGGAAAAGCCGATGCTAAGCCTCAAGGTAACCAACGGCGGCACAATGCCCTGCGAGGTCAACATCGGAACCTCCCAAATGGAGTACCTGGTGACCAGCGGCCCGGACCGTATCTTCTCGTCCCGGGATTGCCAGGCAAAGAGCGCGGACCTGGTAAAAATCATCGCGCCCGGCGCCAGCGAAACCGCCAACTTCCCGTGGTCCCGGAACCGCAGCGTTGAAGGCTGCCAGCCCGTGGAAGCCACACCCGGAGGCGGCGGGGCTTACTACATCTTCACGGCCAAACTGGGCTCAAGAGCCAGCCCCGAGGCTGTCTTCCAGTTGAACTGACGAGGTCCGGGGAAGCCCTACAGGAAACGGTCCAGCAGGCTTGCTTCGGCCATCCGGCTCAGGCCTTCCCGCACTGTCCGGGCTCGCTGGTCGCCGATGCCGTCCACGGTCATCAAATCATCGATGGTGGCTGCCATCAGGAACTGGAGCCCGCCGAAGTGGTCCACCAGCCGGTCCGCCACGGCCTTCGGAACTGCCTTCAGCCCCGAGAGCAAGCGGTAGCCGCGGGGCTGCACCACGGCATCCAGGTTCGCCTCGCCGCCCGCAAAGCCGACGATCCCCGAGATTTTGCCGAGGTCAATCAACTCGGTGGGCCCGAGGTTCACCAGGGCACTGACGGCTTTTTCAATGTCCTCAGGGGAGGCTTGAGGCGAGGCGTAATCGCGGATGATGACGTCGCTTCCGGGCCCGCGGCCCACGGTGAGCTCGTCAAGCTGGAGCGAGAGGAGGCGGCCGTCTTCTCCCAGTTCCAGGACGTACTGGGAGATCTCTTCCGAGATGCGGCGGACCATTTCCTGCCGCTGCAGGGTGACGGCCACATCCCGGACCGTCACCATCGCTTCAATCTCCAAGGCAGACAGCGAGCTGGTGACCTGGTCCAGGCGCGAGCGGTAGCGTTCGAGGGTGGCGAGGGCCTGGTTGGCGCGCGCCAAAACCTTCTCCGAGCCCTCCAGGACGTGGCGCAGCCCGTTGACGTACAGGGCGATGATCTGCATCGACTGGCTGACGGAGATGACGGGCACACCGGTCTGGATGGCAACCCGCTCTGCGGTGCGGTGGCGGGTGCCGGATTCCTGGGTTTCAATGCTGGAGTCCGGGACGAGCTGGACGGCCGCGCGGAGGATGTTGCCGGCGTCCTTGTCACAGATTATGGCGCCGTCCATCTTGGCAAGCTCGCGCAGGCGGGTGGGGGAGAAGTCGATGCCGATGTCGAAGCCACCCGAGCAGATGGAGTCTATGGTCCGGTCCGAGCCAAGTACGATCAGGGCGCCGGTCCGCCCCCGGAGGATGCGCTCAAGGCCGTCGCGGAGCGGCGTTCCGGGTGCCACCCTGCCCAAAGTTGCCCTCAGAGATTCTTCGGGGCTCCGCGCCATCAGGTGTTTCCCTTCAAAGGTGCGGACTGTCGCCCGCAGAAATGCCGGCTTTCACGCTTCGCCGGCAGGAACAAAAGTACTCATTTTCCCGCAAGCTCAATGATAGGGGCAAGAATGCCAACTTCCGCACGGGCAAGCCCTAAAGTACCCCGCGGGGGGACATGCCGAAGTGGGCCGGGAACGTGTTGGACGGCGGGTGGCCGGGTGGGTACTTTTGCTTCCGCTTCGTTTATTGGCCGCCGGCGGTTGCAGGAATATCTGCCGGAGTCAGTGGCTTGTCGCTACTGAACCGACGACCGCTTTATGCCCGCCGTGCCCGCAGTGCACGTCCCCATCGGAGCCAAATCACCTGGCCCGGGCGGGGCGCGGGAAGCACCAACCAGAAGGAGCACCATTGGATTTCGGCGCAGGAACAACAACGCTTACCCAGCGCACGGCTCTCGTAGTGGGGGCCACGGGAATTGCAGGGTCAGCCCTTGTGGACAATTTGGCCGCCGAAGGGTGGACCGTCCTCGCCCTGTCCCGCAACGCCGGGGCGGAGCGCCCCGGTGTCCGGTGGCTCTCCGCAGACCTGACCTCGGCTGCATCATTGGCAGCTGTGCTCGGGCCCGAAAACCCTTCGCATGTCTTCTTTACGGCATGGTCGCGGCGTGACACGGAGGAGGAGAACATCACCGTCAACGCCGGCATGGTCCGCGATCTCCTCGCTGCACTCCGCGGCAAGAATGTGGCCCACGTGGCCCTGATGACTGGTCTCAAGCACTACCTCGGACCCTTCGAGGCATACGCAGCCGGAGAGATGGCGGACACGCCATTCCACGAGGAGGAACCGCGCCTGCCGGTGCGGAACTTCTACTACGCGCAGGAGGATGAGCTGTGGGCCGCGGCGGCTGAGCAAGGGTTCACCTGGTCCGTCCACCGCGCGCACACGGTCATCGGGCACGCGGTGGGCAATGCCATGAACATGGGACTTACGCTCGCCGCGCAGGCGACCCTTTGCAGGGAAAACGGCGAGCCGTTCGTTTTTCCGGGATCCGAGATGCAGTGGAACGGCCTGACCGACATGACGGAAGCCGGCCTGCTCGCCGAACACATGATCTGGGCGGCCACCACACCGAAGGCCGCCAACGAGGCCTTCAACATCGTCAACGGCGATGTGTTCCGCTGGCGCTGGATGTGGCCGAAGCTCGCCGCCTACTTCGGTGTGGAGTGGGAGGGGTTCGAGGGGCAACCCCGCCCACTCGAACAGTCCATGTCAGGCCGGGAAGACCAGTGGAGGGAACTTGCCGGGCGCCATAACCTCAGCGAGCCGGACTTGGACCGGCTGGCGTCCTGGTGGCACACGGACAGCGACTTGGGACGCAACATCGAGGTAGTAACGGACATGGGCAAGAGCCGCGATGCCGGGTTCACCGGGTACCGGCGGACGTTTGACGCGTTCATCGCACTGTTTGACCGTTACCGGGCGGAGAACCTCATTCCCTGACCATGGCGCCAGGAGCCGGAGGACTGCCGGGAAATTGCAGGGAACGGGGACGGACATTGGCTGGGTGAAACGCCCTGCCGAAGCCGGTTGCAGCCCTGCGATAAACTGGAACTTGGCTGTTTGCCAGCCCGTTCCCCCGGTCCCCAGCCGCAGCGCCTGATGAGGCAGTGCCCGGGGTTGCCCAAACCGCAGCGAAAGTAGCACCGTGTCCCAAGATGTCCTTAGCCCCGCCCGGGTCCACGAGATTCACAAACAGGCGGCCCGGCGTCGGACCTTTGCTGTTATTTCGCACCCTGACGCCGGCAAGTCCACGCTGACTGAAGCGCTCGCCCTGCACGCGAAGGTGATTGGCACCGCCGGCGCCTCCAGCGGCAAGGCCAACCGCAAGGAAACCGTCTCGGACTGGATGCAGATGGAAAAGGACCGCGGCATCTCCATCAGCTCCGCGGCGCTGCAGTTCTCCTACCGGGACACCGTCATCAACCTCCTCGACACCCCCGGCCACGCAGACTTCTCCGAGGATACATACCGGGTGCTCGCCGCCGTCGACTGCGCAGTGATGCTCGTGGACGCCGCCAAGGGCCTGGAAACCCAGACCATGAAGCTGTTCGAAGTCTGCAAACAGCGGAACCTGCCCATCATCACCGTCATCAACAAGTGGGACCGGCCGGGCCTGGACGCGCTCGCCCTGATGGATGAGATCACCGAGCGCACCGGGCTGCAGCCCATGCCGCTGACCTGGGCCGTGGGCATCTCCGGCGACTTCCGCGGTGTCTGGGACCTGCGCAATGACCGATTCGCCCGCTTCCAGCGCAATAACGCCGGCGCGCAGATCGCCCTCACCGAGTACTTCACCCCGGAGGAAGCGGCCGAAAGCCAGGGCAGCAACTGGTCCGATGCCGTGGACGAGGCCGGTCTGGTCATCGAATCGAACCTGGAGTTCGACGTCGAAAGCTTCCACGCCGGCAAGGCCACCCCCATCCTGTTCAGCTCAGCCGCGCTCAACTTCGGTGTCAAGGAACTGCTGGACGCGCTGGTGGATTTCGCCCCGCCGGCAGCTCCGCGGCCGGATGTGGACGGCACTCCCCGTCCGGTGGCTTCCCCGTTCTCCGGCTTCGTCTTCAAGGTGCAGGCCGGCATGAACAAGGCCCATCGCGACCACGTGGCCTTCATCCGGGTCTGCTCCGGCGTCTTCGAGCGCGGCATGGTGGTCACCCAGACCCGCACCGGCAAATCGTTCGCCACGAAGTACGCGCAGCAGGTGTTCGGCCGCGAACGCGAAGTGATCGATGAGGCCTACCCGGGCGACGTGGTGGGCCTGGTGAACGCGTCCTCCCTGCGCGTGGGGGACAGCCTCTTCCTCGAGGACGCCGTGGAGTACCCGGCCATCCCGCTGTTCGCTCCGGAACACTTCCAGGTGGCCCGCTCCAAGGACCCCAGCAAGTTCAAGCAGTTCCGCCGCGGCATCGAGCAGTTGGAGCACGAGGGCGTTATCCAGGTGCTCCGCTCCGACGTCCGCGGGGACCAGGCGCCGGTGCTTGCCGCCGTCGGCCCCATGCAGTTCGAGGTGGTGGAGGACCGGATGGCGCACGACTTCAGCGCCCCCATGCGGCTGGAGCGCCTGCCTTACTCCATCGCCAGGATCTCGACGGCGGATGCCATGCCTGCGCTCGCAAACGTACCGGGCGCCGAGGTGCTGCTGCGGTCCGACGGCGAGTACCTCGCTTTGTTCAATGACGTTTGGGCCCTTCGCCGGATCGAAAAAAACCACCCGGACCTCACCCTCGTGCCCATCGGCACCCACAACCCCGCAAAGTAGGAACCGTGAACGCTGTTCAAGAAGGCGCGGTTCAACCGCGCGCGCTGGTCACTGGCGTAGGCACCATCAATCCGCTTGGCTCCTCAGTGGCCGAAACCTGGTCCGCGCTGGTGGCCGGGAAGTCCGGCATCGCACCGCTTGAGGACGCATGGGCGGAACAGTTGCCCGTGAAGATTGCCGGACGGGTCACCACTGACCTTTCCGCCCACCTCAGCACGCGCGAAATGAAGCGCATGGACCGCTGCGGACAGCTTGCGCTCATCGCCGCCCGCGAAGCCTGGAAACAGGCCGGCGCCCCTGAGGTGGACCCGGAACGCTTCGCCGTGGTGATCGGCTCCGCGTATGGCGGGCTCGGCTCCACCCTGGAGCAGGACCGGACCCTTGCAGAATCGGGTCCCCGCAAAGTCTCACCGCACACGCTTACCCGCCTCATGGTCAACGGTCCGGCGGCATGGGTCTCCATCGACCTCGGTGCCCGCGGCGGCGCCCGGACCCCTGTCAGCGCCTGCGCGTCCGGGGCCGAAGCGATTGTCCAGGCAGCCGAGATGATCCGCTCCGGCGCAGCCGACGTCGTTATTGCCGGCGGCGTTGACGCCTCGGTCAACGACCTGGTGATCACCGGCTTTTCCCAGATCCGCGCGCTGTCCACCCGGGCCGGTGATCCGCAGCGGGCATCACGCCCGTTCGACGGCGGCCGTGACGGGTTTGTCCTCGCGGAGGGCGCCGGCGTGGTGGTGCTGGAGAGCGAGGAGCACGCCCTCGCCCGCGGCGCAGCCGTGCTGGGTGCCGTGGCAGGCGGCGCGGTGACATCAGACGCGAACGACATTGTGGCCGCCGATCCTGCCATGCAGCGGCGGGTTATGCAGAAGGCGCTTGAGTCCGCCGGTTTGGCGGCCGAAGACATCGGGTTTGTGCATGCCCACGCCACCTCCACGCCTGTGGGGGACCGGCTGGAGGGCCAGGCAATCAATGCGATTTTCGGTCCGAACATTCCGGTTACGTCCACCAAGGGCCATACCGGCCACCTGCTGGGCGGCGCCGGTGCGCTCGCGGCGGTGGTGGTGGTTGAGGCCCTGCGTACCGGCATGCTCCCGGGAACACTCAACGTGCAGGAGCTTGACCCCGAGGTGGACCTTAACGTCGTCGCCGAAGACGTCCGCCAGCTCCAACCGGACAATGCCCCGGCGGGCCTGGTGAATGCCTTCGGTTTCGGCGGGCACAGCGTTGCCCTGGTAATTACCGGCTCGTAGCATAAAGCCCGGGCCAGTTCCTGGCCCGGGCTTTATGTGCTGACCGACGGGTTCCTACCCGGGCCTGCTGGGCGCTAAACCCGGCTCGGAACCGGTGCCTCCACTGGAACTTCGCGTGCCTCCGGCGCTGCATCTTGTGCACTGCGGCGTTCCTTCAGGAAGTACACCAGGCCCGCCGCGATGGTGGAGGCCGCGGCCAGCGCAAACAGGCCCGGGATGACGCTTCCGGTCTGCTCTTTGATGATGCCGAAGCCGAACGGGGCAACAAAGCCGCCCAGGTTGCCCAGCGAGTTGATGATGGCGATGGCCGGGGCAAGCACCAGTGGGTGCAGCCCGGACTGCGGGATGGTCCAGAACAGCGGGGAGGCGCTCTTGAAGCCCATGGCGGCAATGGCCAGGAATACCAGGGCCATGACCGGTGACGCGATGGCTGCCGCGAAGGTGCCAACTGCTGCGACCAGGAGTGCAACCACCAGCAGCGGGCGCTTGGACTTGGCCTTGTCCTGAAGCTTCGCGGCGAAGTACATGGCAAACACGGCGCAGACCCACGGGATGGAGGACAGGAAGCCGACGGTGAGGTCGGTGGTGCCGGGGATCTGCTTGATGATGCTGGGGAGCCAGAACGTGTTGGCGTAGATGGACAGCTGGATGGAGAAGTAGATGCCGCACAGCAGCAGGATCTGCGGGTTCAGGAGCATCTTCCAGCGGTTGATCTTGCCGCCGCCCGCTGTGATGTGCTGCGCGTCCTCGTCCGCAATCGCCTGGGACAGGGCGGTCTTTTCAGCTGCGGTGAGCCACTTGGCGTCCTTGATTTTGGCGTCCAGGAGGAAGAAAACGGTAAAACCCACAACTACGGACAGGGCGCCTTCGAAGCCGAAGAGCCACTGCCAGCCACGCAGCCCAAGGGCGCCGTGGAGGCTGAGCAGCATCCCGGCGATGGGGCCCGACAGTGCGGCGGCGATGGACGAGCCCGCAATGAAGATGGCCGTGGCCTTGCCGCGCTGGCCTGCAGGAACCCAGCGGGCGAAGTAGAAGATGACGGCGGGGAAGAAGCCGGCCTCTGCGGCACCCAGCAGGAAGCGCAGCACATAGAACATGGTCTCGTTCTGGACGAACGCCATCAGGAAGGAGACGATGCCCCAGCTGACCATGATGCGGGCCAGCCACACCTTGGCGCCGTACTTCTCCATCATCACATTGCTGGGCAGTTCGAAGATGGCGTAGGCAATGAAGAACAGCCCTGCGCCGAAGCCGTAGGCGGCGGCGCCGATGCCCACGTCAGCCTGGAGGTGGTCCTGGGCGTAGCCGATGTTGGAGCGGTTCAGCTGGTTGCAGACCAGCATGACCAGCATGATGGGCAGCACGCGCTTGAAGAACTTTCTCGTGGCTGTGGCCACATCCGAGACAGCATTGTCCACAGACATCATTAAAAATTTCCTTTGGGATAGAGATTGCGGGCCGGCTGTGGGGCGGGGAATATGTGGGGCCTGCCACAGCGACCCTCCTACTTTAGGGTGCCGGTGTGATGCACGTCCAACACGCCTTGGGCATCGCTTTATGCCCTGCGGGCATGGCCCCGGCAGCCTGCGGCGGAAACGCCCGCGGCCCCTTCCACGCTGCGGTTGCAGGGCGGAAGGGGCCGCAGGTAATGCCTCGGCGGACTGACTACCGGACCAGGCAGGGCCGCTTGGGGTCGAAGGACCAGCCGTCAACGTAGTACTGCATGCCGATGCTGTCGTCGCGGGCGTCCAGGCCGTGCTCCAGGTACAGCTGGTGCGCCTTGCCCAGGGCGTCGCGGTCCAGCTCGATGCCCAGGCCGGCGGCTGCCGGCACCTCGATGGCGCCGTCCTTGATCTGCAGGGGATTCCTGGTCAGGCCCTGGCCGTCCTGCCAGATCCAGTGGGTGTCCAGGGCCGTGATCTCGCCGGGAGCCGCGGCGCCGGTGTGCGTGAACATGGCCAGCGAAATGTCGAAGTGGTTGTTCGAGTGCGAGCCCCAGGTGAGGCCGAACTCGTGGCACATCTGCGCCACCCGGACTGAGCCGTGCATGGTCCAGAAGTGCGGGTCGGCCAGCGGAATGTCCACGGCGTTGCTGCGGATGGCGTGGGACATTTCCCGCCAGTCAGTGGCGATCATGTTCGTGGCCGTCTTCAGCCCGGTGGCGCGGCGAAATTCCGCCATTACTTCGCGGCCTGAGAAGCGCCCTTCGGCACCGCACGGGTCCTCTGCGTAGGCCACCACGCCCTGCATCCGCTTGCCGAGCCTGATCGCCTCCTCCAGGAGCCAGCCGCCGTTCGGGTCCAGCGTCACCCGCGCCTCCGGGAAACGCTTGGCCAGCGCCGTCACCACGTCAACCTCGTCGTCGCCGGCCAGCACGCCGCCCTTAAGCTTGAAGTCGCTGAAGCCGTAGCGTTCCTGTGCAGCTTCCGCCAGCGCGACGACGGCTTCCGGAGTCATGGCCTCCTGGCGCCGGAGCTCCTCCCAGCGGTCCGCCGGCGCGTCCTCCACGAGGTAGGGCAGGTCGGTCCGCTGGTGGTCGCCAACGAAGAAGAGGTAGCCCAGCATGGGCACGGACGTGCGCTGCTGCCCGTCGCCGAGCAGTTCAGCCACGGGGACGCCCAGGAACTGCCCGTGCAAATCCAGCAGGGCTGACTCGACGGCGGTCACGGCGTGGACCGTGGTGCGCAGGTCGAAGGTCTGCAGGCCGCGGCCGCCGGCGTCGCGGTCGGCGAACTCCGCGGCAACCTCGCGCAGGAGCGAGCGGTAGCGGGCCACCGGCTTGCCGCTGATCAGCGCGCCGGCTTCCTCGATGGTGGTGCGGATCTTCTCGCCACCGGGGACCTCGCCGAGGCCGGTGCGGCCCTCCGAGTCGGTAATGATGACGATGTTGCGGGTGAAGAAGGGGCCGTGCGCGCCGCTGAGGTTCATCAGCATGCTGTCGTACCCGGCGACGGGAACAACCTCGACGCCGGCGATGGTGGGCCGGTTGCTCATGCGCTGACCTCTGCCTTTGCTGCTGCGGGAACCACGTCGCCGTTGATACGGCGGTTGAGGTGCCACGGGTTGGTGTCCTGCAAGGAGGCAGGCAGGAGTTCCTGGGGGATGTTCTGGTAGGCGACCGGGCGGAGGAAGCGGTTGATCGCGAGGGTTCCCACGGAGGTGGTGCGGGTGTCGGAGGTGGCGGGGAAGGGGCCGCCGTGGACCATGGCATGGCCTACTTCGACGCCGGTGGGCCAGCCGTTAACGATGATGCGGCCCACTTTCTGTTCGAGAACGGGGATCAGGGGAGCCGCCGTCGGGTAGTCCGCTTCGGTGAGCTGCAGCGAGGCGGTCAGCTGGCCTTCGATGCGGGCGGCGGCCTGGAGCAGGTCCTCCATGGAGGAGTAGCGGATCACCAGGGACGCGGCACCGAAGATTTCCTCGTGCAGGACGTGGTTGTTCACAAACTGGGTCACGCCGGTGCCGAAGATGGCCGGCCCCGGGGCGTTCCTGGTTTCCCCCGGGGTGCCTTGGCCGAGAAGTTCGACGCCTTCGGCCTTGCCGAGTGCTTCGGTTCCGGTGTTCCAGGACGTGGCGATGCCTTCGGTGAGCATGGTCTGCCCGGCGCACGCTGCGACGGCGCGTCCGACGGCGGCAGCAAGTTTGTCGCCCAGTTCGCCTTCGGGGGCGAAGAGCAGGCCGGGGGACGTGCACAGCTGGCCTGAGCTGCCGGTGACGGCGGTGACGTACTGCTGCGCAAGGGCGTCGATGTCACCCTTGAGTGCGCCTTCGAACACGAAGACCGGGTTCAGTGAGGACATTTCCGCGTAGACGGGAATCGGCTCAGGGCGGGCGCCGGCGGTGCGCATCAGGGCGACGCCGGCGGCCTGGGAGCCGGTGAAGCCGACGGCTTTGATGACGGGGTCGGAAACGAGGGCCTGCCCGATGCTCGCGCCGGGGCCGTAGATCAGGGAGAACACACCAGGGTGCAGGCCGGTGTCCTTGACGGCTTTGGCGATTGCCTGGCCCACGAGTTCGCTGGTGCCGGGGTGGGCGTTGTGGGCCTTGAAGACCACGGGGCAGCCTGCGGCGAGAGCGGAGGCAGTGTCTCCACCCGCCGTCGAGAAGGCAAGCGGGAAGTTGCTGGCCCCGAACACGGCGACCGGGCCGAGGGGGATCTGGCGCTGGCGGATGTCGGCGCGGGGCAGCGGAGTGCGGTCGGGGATGGCGGGATCGATGCGGACGCCGCGGAAGTCGCCCTGCCGGACCACGTTCGCGAAGAGCCGCAACTGGCCTGTGGTGCGGGCACGTTCGCCCTGGAGCCGGGCCGCGGGCAGGCCGGTTTCCTGGCCGGCGCGGACGAGGAGTTCATCGCCGATGGCCTCGATGTTGTCCGCGATGGCTTCGAGGAAGGCAGCGTGGGTGTCAGGGTCAAGGGTGCTGAACGACGCGAAGGCCTCCGACGCAGCCGTAGTAGCCTGCTTGAGCTGGCCTTCGGTGAGCAGGGTGTAGGCCGGCTCGAGCGCCTCGTTGCTGGCCGGGTTGAAGCCGAAAGTGGTCTTGCCTTGGCCAACAACAGGCTGGCCGGCAATCAGGGAATGTCCGGTGAGGGTCATGGATTCCTCCTGTGTCTGGGACGGTTAGGAAACGCGGGCGATGAGGGCTTTGAGGTCTGCGAGGTCCTGCTCGGCGAGGTTCTGAAGCGGCGGGCGGACCGGACCTGCGGAGCGGCCGATTGCGTCCAGGCCGCCCTTGACGATGGAGACAGAGTAGCCCTTCACGCGGTCGCGGATGTCCAGGTACGGGATCACGAAGTCATTGAGCTTCTTGTTCACAGCCACGCGGTCGTTGTTGCGGACATCCTGGTAGAAGTCGAGGGCGAACTGCGGGACGAAGTTGTACATGGCGCTGGAGTAGGTGCTCATGCCAAGCTGCAGCAGCGGCAGCGCGAAAGTTTCCGCGGTGGGCAGGCCGCCCAGGTAGAAGAGCCGGTCGCCCAGCTTGGCGTAAACGCGGGCGTCGTGCTCGAGGTCGCCCACCCCGTCCTTGAAGCCGATGAGGTTTTCGTGGCGGTCGGCCAGGGTGGCCACGGTGGTGTCCTTGTAGATGGCGTTGGCGCGGTTGTAGATGATCACGCCGAGGGAGGTGGCGCTGCAGATGGCGCTGACATGCTCAACCAGGCCGCCCTGGTCCGCTTCGGTGAGGTACGGCGGGAGCAGCAGGAGGCCGTCCGCGCCGGCTGCTTCCGCAGCTTTGGCATTCTCGATGGCCTGGGCGGTGGAGCCGCCTGCGGACGCCAGGACAGGAACCTGGTTGCCCACTTCCTCGACGGCGGTGCGCACTACGCGCTCTGACTCGGCCGGAGTGAGCGAGAAACCCTCACCGGTACCGCCGGCCGCGAACAGGCCGGCCACCGGGAAGCTTGCCTGCCACGCCAGGTGCTTGCGGTAGTTCTCCTCGTCGAACTGCAGCTCTGCGTCGAACGAGGTGACAGGGAAGGACAGCAGGCCTTCCTTGAGGGTGTCCGCCAGTTCCTGGGGTGAGTACTTTGCCACGGTGTGGTCCTCCGGTGTGTGTGCCGCGGGCGGCGGGCTGATGATTCCTTTCCAGACTAGGAGGGCAAATTATGCCTGTCCAAGTGCTTTTTTGAATGTATTGATACCCTCCGGGCATGGTCCTTGCCGCGCAGACTTCATTCCATCGAGAACATAAGGTCACGCAGCAGGCGGGCCAGCGCGGGGTTGGTGATCCTGCGGTTCCAGATCGCATGCAGTTCCACCTGCTCCCCGTCGCCTGCCACGAGTGGCAGGAACTCGACGCCCTTGATGCCCAGCAGGGTGGCCGAGTGCGGCACAAAGGCCACCCCCCGCTTGGCCGCTACCAGCGACACCATCGTTAGGATCTGGCTCACGGTGTGCACCACATTCGCGTGCCGTATGGGGAGCATCCTGATCACCAGGTCGTAGAAATAGCGGGCCTGGGTTGGCGAGTGCATGATCAACGGTTCCACCTTGAAGTCTTCCGGCGAGATATCCCGCGCCAGCAGTGTCAAGGGGTGGCCGGACGGGACGGCCAGCACCATGGACTCGCGGTAGAGCAGATGGGAGTCGAAGGTCTCCTTGTCGAACGGAGGGCGGGCCAGGCCCAAATCAAGTTCGCCGGTCAGCAGGCCGTGGAGCTGATCTCCAGTGACCAGTTCCTGCAGGTCCACATCCACCTCTGGAATGATCGCCGAGAGCTCCTCCAGCAGCGGGCCCAGGATGCTGAAGCCGCTGGCAGCAGTAAACCCGATACGCAGCAGGCCGGAGCGTCCCGAGGCGATCCGCCGGGCGGTCACCGGGGCGCGTTCGGCCAGCGCCATCAACCGGCGGGCCTCCTCCAGGAACGTCTGCCCCGCGTGCGTCAGTTCGACTTTCCTGTTGTCCCGTTCAAGCAGCTCAACCCCGACGGTCTTCTCCAGCTTTTGAATCTGGCGGCTCAGCGGGGGCTGGGTCATGTTCAACCGCTCCGCCGCCCGCCCGAAGTGAAGCTCCTCGGCCACTGCAATGAAGCCGGCCAGCTGGTCAAAAGTAAACATGATGCCTTCCAGGTATCAAATGATGCAGATTTGGGCTTAGACATGCATCATAACCACTCCCTACACTCGACAAAGCGAACGGGGTGACCCGCTTCACAGATGTTCCGGGCCCCAACGCCCGCCGTGCCAACTAGGAGTACCAATGATGCACTTCCCCACACGCCGAGCCATTCTCGGAGCGGCGTCCGCCGTCACGCTGTTGGCGCTGACGGCTTGCGGCAATGTCGCCGGCGGCGGCACGGCCGATTCCGCTAAATACCCGTCCGGTCCCGTCAACCTCTCAGTAGGCCAGGCTGCCGGCGGCAGTACCGACCTCATCGCCCGCGCCCTCGCCGAGGGTGCTTCCAAGACCCTCGGCCAGCCGATGCCCGTGGTCAACAAGCCCGGCGCCAACGGCGCCCTGGCAACCAAGGAAGTGGCCGGCAAACCCGCTGACGGCCAAGAGCTGGTCCTGCTGACCGCCTCCCTCATTACCATCACCCCGTTGGCAGTGACACCGGATGAGGCCGTCAACATCGACGACCTGGATATCATCGCCGGACTCTCCCAAGACGACTACGTCCTGGTGGCCAGCGCCGAGTCAGGCTTCAAGAGCTTCAAGGACGTGACCGATGCCGGCCGCAGCGTCACGTTCGGCACCACCGGTGTTGGCACCGGAAGCCAGCTGGCCCAGACGGTGCTCTTTAAGCAGGCCAAAGTCACCGGCACGGACATCCCCTTTGACAGCGGCAAGCCTGCCCTGACGGCCGTCCTGGGCAACCAGGTGGAGCTCGCCACCATTCAGCTCGGCGAAGCCATGCCGCAGATCCAGGCAGGGAAGGTGTCCCCGCTCCTGGTCTTTTCCGAGGAACGCAACAGCTTCCTGAAGGACACCCCGACGGCGAAGGAAGCAGGCTATGACGTTCCCGTGGCCCAGTACCGGGCCGTGGCCGCGCCCAAGGGCACGCCGCAGGACGTCAAGGACAAGCTCCTCGCCGCGTTCCAGGAAACCTTCAAGTCGGACGCCTACAAGGAGTTCAACGAGAAAAACATGCTGACTCCCAAGGAGATCTCCGGGGAGGAAGTAGTCACTGAGTGGAAGGGCTACGCCGCTAAGTACAAGGAACTGGTGGAGAAGTACGACATCAGCCTGAGCGGAAATAAGTGATTCCTGTGAAAGGAACCCCCGCAGGACCCGCCGGAGGCAGCAGCGATACTGCTGCCTCCGGCGGGGACGCCCCGCAGTCCCTCCCGGACGAAGTCCTGGACGACCTGACGCCGGAGCAGCTGGCAGCCCAGTGGGAGGAGGAAAAGCCTCCCGCAGCCGGCGCTCTCGCCAACGCTGCTTCGTCGTTGGTGGTTCTCGGCGTCGGCATTGCTGCAGCCGTTCTTTCAATGGCCATGGGGCTGGGCACCCCGGCCACCCCGCAGCCCGGCCTGTGGCCGTTCATCATCAGCTGCGTCATGGTGGCCCTGGGAGTGTTCCAGCTGATTGCCGGCCGCCACAACCGGGACGCGGAAAAGTTCACGCGAATGTCCACCGCGCCGCTGACCGGCCTGGTGACCCTCGCTGCGATGGTGGCCCTGATGCCGCTGATCGGCTTTGAACTGCCTGCCCTGGCGCTGTGCGTCATCTGGATGCGCTTCCTCGGCGGTGAAACCTGGCGCTCCACCCTGGTGGTCAGCGCGAGCGTCGTTATTGGTTTTTATGCCATCTTCGTCCTCGCCTTGAACACCTCTATTCCCCACCTCTTCTAGGAGACCTTCCGTGGATTTTCTCAATCCCGTTATCAACGGATTCGCGGTAGTCCTGGAGCCCACCAACCTCCTTTACTGCCTGATCGGCGTCGTCATCGGCATGCTCATCGGTGTGCTGCCGGGCCTCGGGCCGGCGGCAACCATCGCCATCCTGCTTCCGCTCACCTACAACGTGGAGCCGGTCACCGCCATCATCATGTTGGCCGGGATCTTCTACGGCGCACAGTACGGGGGCACCATCACCTCCGTGCTCCTGCGGCTGCCCGGTGAAGCGTCCTCCGTGGTGACAGTGTTCGACGGCTACCAGATGGCCAAACAGGGCAGGGCCGGCACTGCGCTCGGACTGGCATCCATCGGCTCCTTCATCGGTGGAACCGCGGCAATCATCGGCCTGACCTTCCTTGCCCCGCTGGTGGCAAGTTTTGCCCTCGACTTCGGGGCGCCGGAGTACACCGCCCTGGCGATGCTCGGCATCCTCCTCGTGGCCACCATCAGCAGCGGATCTAAAGCCAAGGCCCTCATCGCAGCAGCCCTTGGCCTCCTGCTCGCCACCGTTGGCCGCGACATCTTCACCGGTGAAAGCCGCTTCACGTTCGGCAGCCTGCAACTGGCTGACGGCATCGATTTTGTGCCGATCGCCATGGGTATTTTCGGCCTCGGCGAGATCCTCTACAACCTCGAGGAACGGCACCGGGCCGCCAAGGCGCCGTCGAAAGTTGCCAACGTCTGGCCCTCCCGCAGAGACCTCAAGCAGGCATCAGGGGCCATCGGCCGCGGGTCCGTGCTGGGCTTCTTCCTGGGCATCCTTCCCGGCGGCGGCGCCACCATTGCCTCCATGGCCTCCTACGCCATGGAGAAAAAGCGGGCTAAGCAGCCCGAGCGCTTCGGCAAGGGTGCCCCGGAAGGGGTCGCCGGTCCGGAAACCGCGAATAATGCTGCCGCCACATCGTCCTTCATTCCGCTGCTGACGCTTGGCATCCCCGCCAACGCCACCATGGCGCTGATGTTCGGTGCGCTGCTGATCCAGGGTGTCACCCCCGGCCCGCAGCTGGTGGAGCAGAACCCGGAGCTCTTCTGGGGCGTGGTGAACTCCATGTACATCGGCAACATCCTGCTGCTCATCATGAGCCTGCCGCTGGTGGGGATCTTCGTGCGGATCCTCCGCGTCAGGGCCGCCATCCTGGCACCCGTCACCGCCCTCATTACGCTGCTGGGTGCCTACACCATCAACAACAGCATGTTCGACGTGACGCTCGTGGTGGTCTTCGGCATCGTCGGCTACCTCATGAAAAAGTTCGGCTTCGAACCCGGCCCCCTGGTGCTGGCCTTCGTGCTTGGGGAACTGCTGGAAAGCTCCATGCGGCGCTCCCTGCTGATGTTCGGCGGTGAGCCCATCGGCTTCTTCGGCCGTCCTATCTCGGCAACGCTGCTGATCATTTTTGTCCTGGTGGCTGTGCTTCCGGTCATCCGGAAGGCCATCGCCAAGAGCAAGTCCACAGCCATAACACCGGCCGCCCAGCCGGACATCAAGGAGAAGGTATGAGCATCGTCGTTGGATTCGTTCCCACACCGGCAGGGGAAGCTGCCCTGGCGGCCGGCATCGCCGAGGCCCGGCTGCGGAACGAGGATCTTCTGATCGTCAACTCCGCCAGGGAAGGTGCGCTGGTGGACAAGTCCGTGGCTCCGGAGGAACTGCTGGCAGAAGCGGCCCGCCGCGCAACCGATGCCGGAGTGCAGGCCCGGGTAGTCCAGCCGCCGTACCAGCACGACCTTGCCGATGAGTTCCTGGAAGTGGCCCGTGAAGCCAACGCGTCCCTGATCGTCATCGGGCTCCGGCACCGCACCCAGGTAGGCAAGTTCATCCTGGGCAGCCACGCCCAGCGGATCCTGATGCAGGCCGACCGCCCGGTCCTGGCCGTCAAGGCCAACGGCGGCAACTTCTAGTATCCGAAGGACGGGACCAGCATGTACAGGCACAAACCCACTCGCCGGGAAAGGCCACTGACCCAGGCTCCGGTGCCGGATTGGTCAAGACTCTCCAGGAACGACCACGTAGAGATTCGTTCGCACGGCACGGTTATCGCTGGAACGATCGACATGATCGCCGCCAACCGGAGTGTTTTCTGGCTGATCCGCAGCGACGGTGCCGGCAGGACCATGGTGTGCTTCGGCGACGACGTGTCCGTTACCAAGGTGGCGCAGCACCGCCAGTTTGCTGCGGCCTAGCTGCCGCGGGCATCACCAATAAGTGTGCGGTGAGGCCGGTGGCCCCTTCAGGGGCCGCCGGCTTCTTGCGTTCGACGGCGGATATGTTCGGTGAGCGCGTCAAGGACCGGCAGCTGGCCCTTCACCAGCTTGAGCCGGGCTTCCGCCTCCGGAAACCAGCGGGCGTCGTCAATTTCCGGGTAATGCTGGATCCGGCCTGAACCCTTGGGCCATTCCAGCGGGAAGGTGTTGCTGACGATCTTTTCCGGCCGGAAGTCCTGCTCGGCAGTGAAAACCGTGATGACCTTGCCGGACGGCTGCCGGAACTGTCCGAGCTGCTGGTATTCCGCGGCCGGGGCAGGGGATCCCATCTCTTCGGCAAACTCCCGGAGCGCCGCCGCCAGCGGATCCTCGTCCCCCCTATATTCGCCCTTCGGAATTGACCAGGCATGTGCATCCTTGCGTGTCCAGAACGGTCCGCCCATGTGGGCTATCCAGACCTCCAGGCCCCCCGGGTTTGTTCTCTTGTACAGCAGTATTCCTGCGCTCAAAACCGGCATTTGTCCTCAACTTCCTGTGAGTTTCGAAACGAACGGAAACTGCCGTCCAACGTTAACCTGCAGTTCATGGCGCTGCTTTAGGTTATTCCTTCAGGCACTCTGCTCGAAGGGACCCGTCATGGCCAACATCGCTGAGGTTTTGGGACGGCTCACGCCGGATGAACTTGATGAGCTTCGCACTCTTGGTCCGCAGGGCCATCTGCCGCGGTACCTGGTTGACGCCCTGGACCGTGCGGCCGGCGGACCCGGGGCGGGCCGTGGCTATTACGTGCCCACCGGAAACGTCAGCGCTACCGGCGGCCCGCTCCTGGTGCTGCGAAGCGACGTTTCCGGCTGGCTCTTCAACGCACACAGGGACGATCCGGACCAGCTTCGGCAGCACCCCTAAGCTCTTAACCCTGCCCAACGGGCAGCAGCCGCTCCCCGGTCAGCCTCGGGTTGGGTCAGTTCCGTGGTGCCTGTCAGGGCGCGGGGAGGATGAGGGTTGCGGTGGTACCCGCACCGGGGGTGCTGTCGAGACCAATTGAACCGCCGTGCGCTTCAATAATGGTTTTGCTGACCGGCAAACCCAGGCCGGCGCCCGGGATGGCTGTTTCACGGGACCGGGCTGACCGGAAGAACTTCGTGAAGGCCTGCTCCTGCTCTTCGGCGCTCATGCCGACGCCGGAATCCGTGATCGAACAGAAAAGCTCTGCCCCGTTCCTTCGCGCCAGCGCCGTGATCCGTCCACCCTCATTCGAATACTTGATTGAGTTGGAGAGGAGGTTGCCGAACACCTGCCGAATCCGGTTCGCGTCCACACGGGCGGGCAGGGGCTGCTCGACGTCGAGCACCAGTTCGATCCCGGTCATGGCGGCTTTGGGAATCGTCGAGTCAACCACTTCGGCCAGCAGCTTTGCCAGGTCGGTGTCCTCCAGGGACAGCTCCATCCGCTCTGACGCAACAGCAATGAGGTCGTTGACCAGGCCCAGCAGGTGTTCAGCGTTTCTTTGCACCACCAGGAGCTCTGCCTGGATTTCCTCGTGGCCCGGCTCGTCCAGTACCAGTTCCAGGTAACCGAGTATCGAAGTCAGCGGCGTGCGCAGCTCGTGGGAAACGGTGGCGACAAAGTTGTCCTTGGCTGCCAGTGCACTAATCAGCCTGGTCACGTCCACGAATGTCAGGACCGAACCGCCGTCCTTCCCTTCGGCGGCAGGAATGCCGTGGGCGCTCACGGAATAGGCACGCTGCTGGGCTTGATCTGAGGGATGGCCAGCCCAGTACAGCTCATCCAGGATGGTGGAACCGTCCACGGCGCGCGATACAGGCGACAAATACGGGGGCACAGGGGAGGACCGGTCGGCCAGGTAAAGCCCGCCGAGGCCAGCCGTTTCGGCAAGGGCTGCCAGCGCGGGATCAGCCTGCATGGCCTTGTTCGTCAGGACGGTCCTGCCCTCAGCATCAACCACCCAGACGCCAATTCCCACCGCTGCCAGCACTGCATCCAGAAGGCGCTGGCGACGCACGTTTTCTGCGAGCGTCTGCGCGAGCTCGTGTTCGCTTTGCAGAAGTCTTTGGCGTTGCCGGAGAACGATGCCGGCTGCCGCGTACGCTGTCACGGCGATAGCGGACATCACAAGGGGCAGGAATAACATCCTGATCATTGCCGCCGGAGTCTGGGCCGAGCCGGCGACTGCGGTGGGAAGTACAGTGCTGAGCACCACCCCCACAACGGCCAGGAAAAGCATGTGCCGGTGGCGGCGCACCGAAAGCCACATGACGGGAAACACCAGCAAGAGGCTCAGCACGTTGAAGGCTGCCCCGCCTGCCTCCCTGGTGAACCCGATGGCTACGCAGTCAAGGATGGCTATGACCGCAGACGCGCCTGGGGGCAGCTTCTCCCAAGGTACGGCGAGGCAGGCGGCGAAGATCGCCGCGTGGGCCAGTAGTGCCGCGCGGAACATGTCGCTCGCCAGGGTGGCCGGGCTGAATAACGCCGCGGCCGCCACCACGAGGCAAACGGTAATGGTGAGGGGCAGTTGGGCCAGTACAACCCGGCCCCGGACTCCGAGCCTTCCGTGCAGCGCATCGATGCGGTCCGCCAGGGGTCCGTTGATGGCCAACTCACCGGCGTTACCGTGCGCTGCCCTGTCCGATTCTTGATGTTGCTTCATCAACCTGGCCCCCCAGCGCAGAATTAGATACCTCCAGCTGCCTGAAGGTAGTCCCCAGAGTACCGGTGACAGCAGGACCTGGCCCGCCTTTCACCGCCGGCAAGCGATCCCTAAGCAGTAAGCCCTATCCAATCAGCAGACTCAGGGCCTCCGTCAAGTGCTCCACTTCGCGGACCGAGAAACCGGCCGGCACCGGGCCCGGCCCGGTGTGGCTTGCGGGGACAACGGCGTGGGTGAATCCCAGCCGGTGGGCCTCCTGGATGCGTTGGTTGATGCCGGGGACCGGGCGGACCTCACCTGCGAGGCCCACCTCGCCGAAGGCAATCAGCCGGATGGGCAGCGGTTTGCGGGCCTTCGCCGAAGCCACAGCAAGGGCAACAGCAAGGTCCGTGGCCGGTTCGCTCAGCTTCACCCCGCCCACTGTGGCCACGTATGAATCGTCCTTGTGCAGCAAGGTGCCCGCGCGCTGCTGCAGCACGGCCAGCAGCATGGAAACCCGGGAACTGTCCAGGCCGCTGGTGGCCCTCCGCGGCTGCGAGTTGGGGCTTTCGGCGAGCAGCGACTGCACCTCGGCCAGCAGCGGACGCCGGCCTTCCATCGTCACGGTAATGCACGTGCCCGAGACCGGCTCCTTGGTGCGGCTGACAAACAAACCGCTGGGATCGGCGAGACCTTCAATGCCGTTTTCGTTCAGGTCGAAGCAGCCGACGTCGTCGGTAGGTCCGTAACGGTTCTTGACGGCGCGAAGCAGCCGCAACCGGGAGTGGCGTTCGCCCTCGAACTGGCACACCACGTCCACCAGGTGCTCCAGCAGCCGCGGCCCCGCGATGGAGCCATCCTTGGTCACGTGGCCGACCAACAGGGTGGTCATGTTCCTCCGCTTCGCCGCGGCAATGATGGACGCAGCAACTTCCCGGACCTGCGAAACGCCGCCGGCGCTGCCGTCCACATCGGCACTGCTGAGGGTCTGCACGGAGTCCACGATCAGGAGCCGCGGCTCGATCTTCTCAACCTGCCCCAGCGCCTGGCCCAAATCCGTTTCCGCCGAAAGATACAGCGATTCAGCCACCGCGTCGATGCGCTCGGCACGGAGCTTCACCTGCGCCGCGGACTCCTCGCCGGTGACATAGAGGACGTCCTGCGCCGTCCGGGCAAACTTCGCAGCGACGTCCAGCAGCAGCGTTGACTTGCCCACGCCAGGTTCACCGGCCAGCAGGATGACGGCCCCCGGCACCAGGCCGCCGCCCAGCACCCGGTCCAGTTCATCGACGCCGGTAGGCAGGAACGCAGCAGTGGTCGCGTCCACCTCGGCAATTCGGCGGGCGGGCTCCGCAACCGTTGTTGCCGCCGTCGTACGCGCAACGGCGGTCCCCGTTTCCTCAACGGTGCCCCACGCCTGGCACTCGCCGCACCGGCCCACCCATTTGACGGTGGTCCAGCCGCACTCGGCGCACTTGTAGGCGGGCGCCTTGGAAGCCCGGAAAGTCTTTGTTGCCATGGGTTCCACCCTAGTGGCGGGCACTGACATTCCCCGCTTGCGCTGGCAGACCAGGCGGCCGGGCAAACCAAAGCAAACCGGGGAAAGCACTTGCCGGTGACCGCGCCCACCTGTATAGTCGAACGTCGAAGGCAATTTCGCCTACAGGATTGTTACCCGGAAACGGGGCAAGACCTGAGAAGCACAATACGTGCGTCTCGGGTCTTTTTTTATGCCCAAAAATAGACAGAGAGGTCTGACATGCCAAGTGTGGACTACCGGTCGCTGGCCGAGGATATCTTGCAGGGAGTGGGCGGCGAGAAAAACGTCGCCAGCGCCACCCACTGCGCAACCCGGCTCCGGCTCAAGCTGCGGGACGACGCAAAAGCGAATACGGCCGCCATCGAAAAACTGCCCGGCGTGATCACTGTGATGAAGGCCGGCGGACAGTACCAGGTGGTCATCGGCAACAACGTCCCCACGGTCTACGCCGAGCTCGGCAAGATCACCAAGCTGACCGGAGACGAGGCCGGTTCAGACGATGAACCGGTTGCGCACGGCAACCTCTTCAACCGCTTCATCGACCTGATCTCCTCGATCTTCTCCCCGGTCATCTGGCCGCTGGCCGCAGCAGGCCTGCTCAAGGCATTCCTTAGTATGGCCACCCAGTTCGGCTGGCTGGACCCCGCGTCGCAGACCAACGTGATCCTGGCAGCCACAGCGGACGCCCTCTTCTACTTCCTGCCGATCTTCCTGGCAGTCACCGCCGCGAAACGGTTCAAGACCAACCAGTTCACGTCAATGGCCATCGCCGGCGCACTGGTCTACCCGAGCATCGTGGCCCTCGCCGCGCAGGCCGAACCGGTGAACTTCGCCGGCATCCCCGTGGTGATGATGAACTACACCAGTTCCGTCCTCCCGATCATCGTGGCGGTCTGGCTGCAGGGCTACCTGGAGCGCTTCCTCACCCGCGTGCTGCCGTCGGCCATCCGCAACTTCACCACGCCGCTGCTGACCCTGCTGGTTATGGTCCCGTTGGTCCTGCTGACCGTCGGTCCCGTCACAACCCTTGCCGCCCAGGGCCTCTCGGCAGGCATCAACGCGGCCTTCACCTTCGCGCCGTGGCTCGCCGGCGGCATCATGGGCGGTTTCTGGCAGGTCTTTGTCCTCTTCGGCCTGCACTGGGGCCTGGTTCCGGGCATGCTGAACGAGATCGCCACCCAGGGCTACTCCCTCCTCCTCGGTCCGCTGCTGGCAGCCGTGCTGAGCCAGGCCGGCGCAACCCTCGCTGTCATGTTCCGCACCCGCAACAAGGCCCGCCGCGCCGTTGCCGGCCCGGCAGCACTGTCCGGATTCCTTGCAGGCATCACCGAACCCGCCATTTACGGCGTCAACCTGCCGCTGAAGAAGCCGTTTTACTTCGGCATCGCGGGCGGCGTCATCGGCGGCGCGATCGCAGCTGCCGGCGGCAGCGGCGCCACGGCGTTTGTGTTCCCGTCCCTCCTCGGTCTTCCCGCCTTCAGCACCGTCGGCAACTTCGCCCTGCAGCTGTTGGGCACGGGCGCTGCAATCGCCATTGCCTTCCTGTTGACCTTCTTCTTCGGTCCCCGTGAGGAGGCAGCGGCAGCGTCCGACGCCGGCACCTCCGTTCCCGAAGCCGCTGCGGATATGCAGGCGGCAACTGAGCCCGTCCCGGCTTCCGCTGCGACCGCCGAGACCGGCACTGCCACCGGCAGTGTCCAGATCCTCGCGCCCGTTGCCGGGCAGGCGGTGGCCCTGGCCGACGTCAAGGACAAGGTGTTCGCGTCCGGGGCCATGGGCAAGGGCCTGGGCATCATTCCGGCCGACGGCCGCATCTACTCGCCGATCTCCGGCTCCATCAAGGCGGCCATGAAAACCGGCCACGCCTTCGGCATCAAGTCCGATGACGGCGTGGAGGTCCTGGTCCACATCGGCATCGACACCGTCCAGTTGCAGGGCCGCGGTTTCGAGTCCGCCGTCACCCGCGGCCAGCAGGTCCGCGCAGGCGACCTGCTCGCCGTCGTCGATCTTGGCGTGGTGACCGAAGCGGGCTACGACACCACCACCCTGGTGATGGTCACCAACACTGCCCAGCTGGGCAGCGTGGAGCCGGTGGCCGGCGGCACGCTTGCCCAGGGCGACACCGCCATCACCGTCCAGGTCTGAGTCCACCTCCCGTCTCCACTTTCCAGTCCTACTGATGAAGGAATGATTACTGTGACCACCACTTTCCCCGACGGATTCCTCTGGGGCGGCGCTACCGCCGCCAACCAGATCGAAGGCGCCTACAACGAGGGCGGCAAAGGCCTCTCCATCCAGGACGTGATGCCCAAGGGAATCACCGAAACTCCCACGGAAGGCCCGACGCCGGAGAACCTCAAACAGGTGGCGATCGACTTCTACCACCGCTACGAAGAAGACATCGCCCTCTTCGCGGACCTGGGATTCAAGGTGTTCCGCTTTTCCATCGCGTGGAGCCGGATCTTCCCGCTCGGCGACGAGGAAACCCCCAACGCCGAGGGCCTCGCGTACTACTCCCGGCTCCTTGATGAACTCGAGAAGCACGGCATCGAACCGCTGGTGACCATCAGCCACTACGAGACCCCGCTCCACCTGGCACGGAAGTACAACGGCTGGACCAACCGCGAGCTGATCGGCTTCTACGAACGCTACTGCCGCACCCTCTTTGAGCACTTCGGCGGCCGGGTGAAGTACTGGCTGACGTTCAACGAGATCAACTCGGTGATCCACGAGCCGTTCCTGTCCGGCGGCATCCCCACACCCAAGGAACAGCTCACCAGGCAGGACCTCTACCAGGCCATCCACCACGAATTGGTGGCTTCGGCGCGGGCCACCAAGCTGGCCCACGAACTGATGCCCGGCGCCCAGGTTGGTTGCATGATCATCGCCCTGCCCACCTACCCGCTGACGCCGGACCCCTCCGACGTTGTGGCCGCGATGCACACGGGGCAGGACAGCTACGCGTTCGGTGACATCCACTGCCGCGGCGAGTACCCCGGCTACCTGCTGCGCTACTTCCGTGACAACGGCATCGAGCTGGACATCACCGCGCAGGACCGCGAGGACCTGAAGAACACGGTGGACTTTGTCTCCTTCAGCTACTACATGAGCATCTGCGAGACGGCCGATCCCGCCAAGAAGGTCAAGGGCCCGGGAAACATCATGGGCGGCGTTCCCAACCCCACCCTCAAGGCTTCCGAGTGGGGCTGGCAGATCGACCCGCAGGGCTTGCGGGTGGCGCTCAATGACTACTGGGACCGCTGGCAGAAGCCGCTCTTCATTGTGGAAAACGGCGTCGGCGCCAAGGACCAGCTCGTGGAGGTGGACGGGGCCAGGACCGTCATCGACGATTACCGCATTGCGTACCTCAACGACCACCTGGTGCAGGCCCGTGAGGCCGTGGACGATGGGGTGCAGCTCCTGGGCTACACCGCGTGGGGATGCATCGACGTGGTCAGTGCCTCCACCGCGCAGATGAGCAAGCGCTACGGCTTCATCTACGTGGACCGCAACGACGACGGCACCGGCTCCCTTGAGCGCTACCCGAAGAAGTCCTACGGGTGGTACAAGGAAGTCATCGCCACCAACGGCGCGAGCCTGAAGAACTAGCGCCAGTCTGAAAGACTAGCGCCAGCAGAGTCTTCGGACAGGTACGGTGGCCAACAGCGCCCCAAAGCCGCCGTATCTGTCCGAAAACTCAAGGCTGGCCACCGGTTCCGCTCAATGACGAAAGGAGGACGACGTGGAGGTGTTGCGCGTTTTCAACAACAACGTCGTCCTCGCCCGTGCCGCCGACAGGGGAGAGGTCATCCTCACCGGCCGCGGCATCGGGTTCCAGGCCAAACCCGGCCAACAGGTGGATGAAGCCAAGGTGGTACGCGTCTTCGTTCCGGAGGACGGGCGCAACGCCGATAACTTCGGCGCCCTGGTGGCAGCCATTCCGCCCGAACACATCGCGCTGGCCGACCAGGCGCTGGAAATTGCCCGCGGCGGAATGGCAGGGCCACTAAACTCCACCACCGTTGTGGCGCTCGCGGACCACCTGAGCTTCGCCATCAAGCGGTTGCAGCAGGGCCTGAACATCGAATACCCGCTCCGGGCCGAGATTGCCCACCTGTACCCGCACGAGCTGCGGATGGGGCAGCAGATCGTTGGCTTCGTCAACGACAGGCTCGAGGAACAGCTGCCCCGCGACGAGTCCGTTGCAGTGGCACTCCACCTGGTCAATGCAGGCTTCGCCAGCGGCGACCTGTCCTACACCTATCAAATGACCGGCGTCTTCGCGCAACTCTTCGAGGTCCTGGAGCAGGCCTATGGGCGGGCGTTCGACCGGGAAACAGTCAACGCCGCCCGCTTCATCACGCACCTCCGCTACTTCTTTGTGCGTGCGCACACCGGACGGCAGTTGGCGGAAGGAGCAACCGGACTGGGGTCGGCCATCCGCGAAGCCTACCCAGAGGCGTTCGGCACCGCCTTGAAGCTGCAGGCTGTCCTGGAACTCCGCCTCGGCCAGCCTCTCACCGATGACGAAGTGACGTACCTGACCCTTCACGTGGCCCGAATGGCCGACGACCTGCGCCTCAGCCAGGGTGCGGAAACCGGCCGCTAAAGCGCAGGAAGCACGTCCCGCGCCTCACGCGCGTCCATGCCGGCGGCCTCCAGCAGGTCCACCATCAGCGGGCGGTACAGCATCACCACGGTTTCGCCTTCCAGCCTCTGCACCTCCAGCAGCTTCGGATGCAGGCGCAGGGCTATCTCGCTCAGGTCCCGGCGGGCGGTGCGCAGGTGGGCGCGGCGGACGCCGTCGTGCGTTTCCGCCAGGCCCAGTGAAAGCTCATCAATCGCGGCAGCCGTCTCCTGCAGCACCTCCGCGATGTTTTCCGTTGCCTCGTCGGAAAGGGCTGCGTGGTTGATGGCGCTGGTCAGCCGGCGCGCAAAGACCCGGCTGTTCCGCAACGCCAAATCGATGAAATCCAAAGACTCCTTCAGCCGGTCCAGTTCTTCCCTGTGCCTCCTGTAAGCAGGGGCAAGCCTGGCCACCTCGCCGGACGCCCGCAGGGAATGCCGCATGCCATCCACCAGCGGCTGGCAGTTCCGGCCGCGGACCAGCGCGTGCCAGGCCCTTGTCGAATCGCTGTCCACCAGGGCATCGGCACATTCACGCAGTACTTCGGCGAGCTCGTGCAAAAGTTTTTGGACGTCCCTGCGGGGCTCCCGGCGCGGGTCCTTGGGCGCCAGGATAGTCACCAACAGGGCGAACAGCCCACCGATCACTGCGTCGATGCTCCGTGTGAACGGCCCGCCGGACGGCGCCGGCAGCAGCACTACCAGCAGCGACTGCAGGGCCAGCTGGGTGGTGAAGATATTTCCGCTGTCCAGAAAGCGGGCCAGCAGGATGGAGAACAGAAGGACGACGGCGGCCTGCCAGATCCCGCCGCCCAGCCAATGCAGGAGCAGATCACCTACCGCGATCCCTATAGTGCAGCCCAGTCCCACTTCCAGCACGCGCCGCAGCCGCGGCTCCCGCGAGAAACCCAGGGCAATCAAGGAGGAAGTGGCTGCGAACAGGGGGCCGGAGTGCCCAAGGACGTACTCGGCGAAGGCATAGGCGCCCACGGCGCAGACCGTCATCTGGACCCCCGGAAACAGGGAATTGCGGCTGCGGATCAGGCCAGTGCGGATACGTCCGTGCAGGAAACGCCTGCCTGCTGAGAGTCCTGCTGCGGGAGCCATGACGTCCAGTCTATTGCTGCCCGGCCGGAATACTTTCCCACCTGCGTACTACGGCCGGACATGTGATCTGCGCAATGGGAACCCGGTACTTGTAAGCCAAAATCCCGCCGTCGTTAACGTTCCGTTCACTTTGGGCAGCCCATCCCTTTACCTGCGCCCCCTAACTTCGATGAAGGTACAAAACGTACGCATCGCGCTGCAGGGTTCTCCGTCCCTGTCCGCACTGAATAACCCTGGAAGGGGTACATCTAGTGAAGGCACTCCGCTTCGGCCGCCACGCGGCTATCGCTGTTATCGCAGCCGGCGCTCTCGCGCTCACCGCCTGCGGTTCAGACAACGCCACGGGCACCGCACCCGCCGGCACCCAGACGTCCGGAACCAAGGTCACCGGCACCCTCACCGGCATCGGCGCTTCCTCCACCGGTGCAGCCATGGACGCCTGGAAGGCCGGCTTCGCGTCCGCAAACCAGGGCGCCACCGTGCAGTACTCCCCGGACGGCTCCGGCGCAGGCCGCAAGGCCCTCATCGACGGTTCGGCACAGTTCGCCGGTTCGGACGCCTACCTCAAGGACGAAGAGCTCGAGAGCTCCAAGGCCGTGTGCGGTCCCGACGGCGCCATCAACATCCCGGTCTACATCTCCCCGATCGCCGTGGCCTTCAACCTCCCCGGTATCACCGAGCTGAAGCTCGACGCCGCCACGGTGGCCAAGATCTTCCGCGGCGAAATCGCCAAGTGGAACGATCCCGCCATCGCGGCCCTGAACGAGGGCGTTGCCCTGCCCGACCTCAAGGTCACCCCGGTGAACCGCTCGGACGACTCCGGCACCACCACCAACTTCACCGACTACCTGGCCTCGGCAGCTCCTGAGGTCTGGACGGACGAGTCCGATGGCGTCTGGCCTGCAACCCTGCAGGGCGAGAACGCCAAGGGCACCTCCGGTGTGGTCAAGACCGTCACCGACACCCCCGGTGCCGTGACCTACGCCGACGACTCCGCTGTTGGCGGCACCCTCGGTACCGCGTCCATCAAGGTGGGCGAGGAATTCGTCAAGATCTCTGCTGAAGCAGCAGCCAAGGCCGTGGAAGCAGGCACGCCCGTTGAAGGCCGCGCCAGCACCGACGTTTCCATCAAGCTGGACCGCAAGACCACCGCTGCCGGCGCTTACCCGGTGGTCCTCGTTTCCTACCACGTGGTCTGCAGCGCATACGACAAGCAGGAAACCGTTGACCTGGTCAAGGCCTTCGAGAACTACGTAGTCTCCGGGGAAGGCCAGCAGGCCGCCGCGGATTCCGCCAAGTCCGCACCGCTCTCCCCGGCCTTGGCCGAGAAGGCTACCGCGGCCATCGAGTCCATCAAGGTCAAGTCCTAATAACCGCTCTGAAACCGGGTTCCCCGCCTGCCGAGAGGCAGTGCGGGGAACTTGGCTTTGGACACAGCCTCTTCCCCTCCCAGTAATCGATCGAAGGGCCGTCGAATGACCGCCACCTCCCTGACCAGCACCCAGGGCGCCGGCCGCGCCGGGGACAAAATCTTTTCGGGTGCCGCGCTGGCCGCCGGCTGCCTCATCCTCGCCGTCCTCTTCGGCGTCGCACTTTTCCTGGTGGTCCAGGCGATCCCGGCGCTGACCGCACCGGCCGCCGAGATCCAGGGCGGTGAAGGCTTCTTCGCCTACATCTGGCCCATCGTGATCGGCACGCTTATCGCAGCCGTCATCGCGCTGGTCATCGCCACGCCCATCGCCATCGGCGTCGCGCTGTTTATCTCGCACTTCGCCCCGCGCGGGCTCGCGTCCGGCCTCGGGTACGTCGTGGACCTGCTCGCTGCCATCCCGTCGGTCATTTACGGCGCCTGGGGTGCAGCGTTCCTGGCCAAGGAAATCTCCCCGGCCTACAACTGGCTCGCCGCAAACATGGGCTGGCTGCCGATCTTCCAGGGCCCGGCCTCGGCCACCGGCAAGACCATCCTCACGGCCGGCATCGTCCTCTCCGTCATGGTGCTGCCCATCATCACCTCACTGTCCCGCGAGATCTTCCTCCAGACCCCCAAGCTGCATGAGGAAGCCGCCCTTGCCCTGGGCGCCACCCGCTGGGAAATGATCAAGATGTCAGTCCTGCCCTTCGCCCGCCCGGGCATTATCAGCGCCGTCATGCTGGGGCTGGGGCGCGCCCTCGGCGAGACCATGGCCGTCGCCCTGGTGCTGTCCTCCGGCGCCCTGACCGCAAGCCTGATCCAATCCGGCAACCAGACCATCGCGGCCGAGATCGCCCTGAACTTCCCTGAGGCCAGCGGACTCAAGGTCAGCACGCTGATCGCCGCCGGCCTGGTCCTGTTCGTTATCACCCTGGCCGTGAACATGATCGCGCGCTGGATCATCACCCGGCACAAAGAATTCTCGGGAGCCAACTAAATGACCTCCACGCTTACTCCCGTCCGCAGCAAGCGCTCGGCGCTTACCAAGGGCCAACTGCCCAAATACGCGCCCTACGTGGTCCTGGCCGTCGCGCTGATCGTTGCTGCGGCCATCCTCGCCCTGGTCGGTTTCAATCCGTTCGGCTGGGGCATCGTCTCCGCGATCCTGTTCGCTATCGGCCTCGTGTCCTGGAGCGCAGCGGTGGAAGGTTCCCGCAAGGCGAAGGACAAGCTCGCCACCTGCCTGGTGGTGGGATCCTTCCTGGTGGCCCTGCTCCCGCTCTTCTCGGTGATCTGGACCGTGCTGGTCAATGGTGTACCTGGACTACTCACCCCGGGCTTCCTCGGCACCTCCATGAACGGCGTCACCGGTGTTTTCGACAACCGTGCAGTTGAGCAGGGCACCCCGGTCCTGGGCGGCATCTACCACGCCCTCCTGGGCACTGTGCAGATCACGCTGCTGGCCACCGCCATCTCAGTCCCGGTGGGGCTGCTGACCGCCATCTACCTAGTGGAGTACGGCAACGACGGCCGGCTCGCACGGGCCATCACGTTCTTCGTCGACGTGATGACAGGCATCCCGTCCATCGTGGCCGGCCTCTTCGCCGCAGCCTTCTTCTTCGCCGTGGTGGGCCCAGGCACCAAGACCGGCGCCGTGGCCGCCGTCGCGCTGTCCGTGCTGATGATCCCCGTGGTGGTGCGGTCCAGCGAGGAAATGCTGAAGATCGTTCCCAATGAACTGCGTGAAGCCGCGTACGCCCTGGGCGTGCGCAAGTGGCGGACCATCGTCAAGGTGGTCATCCCGACGGCGATCTCCGGCATCGCGTCCGGCGTCACCCTGGCGATCGCCCGCGTCATCGGCGAAACCGCGCCCATTCTGGTGACCGCGGGCTTCGCCACCAGCATCAACTCCAACGTGTTCAGCGGCTGGATGGCCTCGCTGCCCACGTTCATCTACACCCAGATCCTGAACCCCACGTCACCGGCCAACCCGGACCCGTCGTCACAGCGGGCCTGGGGTGCCGCCCTGGTGCTGATCATCCTGGTGATGATCCTCAATCTGGGCGCACGGCTGATCGCCAGGGTCTTCGCCCCCAAAACAGGCCGCTGACCGCCTGCTCCTTCCGGTCCTCCGGGCCGGACAATAGACTTCAATTCATACCCAGTTAGTGAAGGAACATCATGTCTAAGCGCATCGACGTCAAGGACCTGAACGTGTACTACGGCGATTTCCTCGCGGTGGAAGACGTCACCATCAACATCGAGGCCAAGTCCGTCACCGCGTTCATCGGCCCGTCCGGCTGCGGTAAGTCCACCTTCCTGCGGACCCTGAACCGCATGCACGAGGTGCTTCCCGGTGCCCGCGTGGAGGGCGAGGTCCTGCTCGACGGCGACAACCTGTACGGCCCCGGCGTGGATCCCGTCACCGTCCGCTCGCAGATCGGCATGGTCTTCCAGCGGCCCAACCCGTTCCCCACCATGTCCATCCGGGACAACGTGCTGGCCGGCGTGAAGCTGAACAACAAAAAGATTTCCAAGGGCGAGGCCGACGTCCTGGTGGAACGCTCGCTGAAGGGCGCGAACCTGTGGAATGAGGTCAAGGACCGCCTGGACAAGCCCGGGTCGGGCCTCTCGGGCGGCCAGCAGCAGCGGCTCTGCATTGCCCGGGCCATTGCCGTGGAACCGCAGGTGATCCTGATGGATGAGCCCTGCTCTGCACTGGACCCCATCTCCACCCTGGCCATCGAGGACCTCATCAACGAGCTCAAGGACCAGTACACCGTGGTGATCGTGACCCACAACATGCAGCAGGCAGCCCGCGTCTCGGACCGGACCGCTTTCTTCAATATCGCGGGCACCGGCAAGCCCGGCAAGCTGATCGAGGTCGGCGACACCCACACCATCTTCAGCAACCCCACCCAGAAGGCAACTGAGGACTACGTCTCCGGCCGGTTCGGGTAAAGCCGCAGCCTGAGTAGCCGCTGTCGGGCGCTACTCAGGCACTTCCAGCTGGAAGCCGCACCGGCAGCGCAGGACCCTGGTGGGAAGTGAGACGGCGCTGAGTCCGCCGCTGCCGCTGCCGGTGCGGTAGCAAAGGCGTTCAATTTCGAACCCGGCTGCCTCCATGGGGAAGCCGCAGTGGACGTACTCATCACCGAACAGGATCACCTTGGCCATCCAGCGCACCTGGTGCAGGGCCGCGGCCACGTCCGCCGCATACGCCAGGTGTTCATGGAACCGGCGGCAATCACTGCAGGTGTAGGAAACGGTGACCAGGTCGCCGTTGGCTGCCCCCATCGCTGCGATGGCGTGGATGGTGAGGTGGTGTTCCGTCCCGCAGATTTCGCATTCCATATGCCGTGGCTGGGGCAGCGAGTGCCGGGGATTCGAGTTGGACACGAGGCCTGCTCTTTTCCGCGCTGTGCATCCGGGCCGCCGGTATTCTGCAGCGGCGTTGGTCCGCGGCCCTGGACCCGGGGCGGCGGATGTCGGCCCCGGCAGCGGCGCGTGGGGGCGTACTTTCGAATCTACGTCAGACGGGTCAGCCTGTATAGGGCAGCATATTTCCACCGGATGGAAAGCCAGGTTCCTCTGGCCGCTGACGGTGACGCTGACGCCGTCGTCCCAAGCCCGGAAACGCGGTGGCTCCGCTCAGTTCGCCAGCGGGGACAATGCCAGGGCCAGGACAAAGGCAAGGGCAGCCGTCGCCGCCGGCGTCAGGATCCAGAGCGCCACGATGCGGATCACCAGCTTCCGGTTGGTCACCGAAAAGTTCTGGTTCTCGCCGGCTCCCAGCACCCCGGAGGTGACTGTATGCGTGGTGGAGAGCGGCCACTGCAGGCCAATGGCACCCACAAACAGCATGATGGCGCTGAAGATCTGCGCCACCGAGCCGCGCAACGGATCAACCTTGGTGATTTTGTAGCCGATGGTGTGCGAGATCCGCCAGCCCCCGTACAGCGTGCCGGCAGTGATCATCACCGCCGTCAGCAGCGCCACCCACACGGGAACAGTGCCGCCGTCGGAATAGCCCGCTGCCAGCAGGGCGAGGATCAGCACGGCGCTGATCCGTTGCCCATCCTGCAGGCCGTGGCCAAAGGCCACCGCCCCGGCAGCTATGGACTGGCTCCGGCGGAACCGCTGGTTGACCACGTTGGGTTGTGTATAGCGGGCAGCCCAGGTGGCCGGGTACACCAGCAGGAAGGCGCCGCTGTAGGCCACCAGCGGCGACAGCACCAGCGGCAGGACCACCTGGAACAACAGGGAGTGGTCCGCCCCGCCCACGCCGGTCCCGCCCACTGCGAGGCTGGCGAGCCCGGCCCCGGCAAGGCCACCCACCAAAGCGTGCGTGGAAGAGGCCGGAATGCCCCGCCACCACAGCAGGATGCCCCAAACGACGGCACTGCCCAGCCCGGCGAGCAGGATGCTGAGGCCGTCCGTCCCGGCGGGCAGGTGGATCCAGGTCTGGCTGACAGCCACGGCCAGGAGGGCGCTCAACAGGGCGCCAAGGAAGTTAAAGAAGGCAGCCAGCAGCACTGCCACGCTGGGTGTGAGTGCGCGGGTCCGGACGGCTAGTGCCACCGAAGTGGAGACGTCGCGGAAACCGTTGACGAACGCGAATACGGCTGCCAGCAGGACCACCGCGCCGAAAGCGACTGCCGTCACCTCAGGATTCCTTGACGATGATGCTGCCTACCTGGGTGGCAATGCGCCGCATGTCCTTGGTGACGTCCACCAGCTGGTTGGCGACATCGCGGTTCCTTGAGTACTGCGCCCACTTCATGTCACTGATCATGTCCGCCACCCACACCCGGTGCGTCCGTTCGGCGCGCTTGGCCAGGCGAAGGATCTCGATCCAGTAATCCTCCAGGTCGTCCAGGTTGTCGAGCCGCCGCATGGCGTCCACGGTGAGCTCGGCCTGCCTGCTGATGATTTCCAGCTGGTCCGCGGCACGCTTGGGCAGCCGCTCCAGCCGGTACAACGCCACGAGTTCCCCAGCGGCATCCAGCTTCTCGATGGCCTCATTGAGGTAGCGGGACAGGGCGTACATGTCTTCGCGGGGGAGCGGGTTTACAAAGCTGGTGCGCATGTGGGTCAGGAGGGCAAAGTGCAGCTCGGCGGACCTGGCCTCGTGGTTGTGCATGTCTTCGACAAGCTTGCTGTGCTCTGCGGCGGGTACGCCGAGGATTTCGGCCAGGGTGGCGCTGGCCAGCACGATCTGCTGCGCCATCTGCGATAAGAGGTTCAGCCCGGCGGGCTCCTGGGGAAAAAGGCGCAGCTTCACGTAGTAACCGGTCTCCGGGATAAGTACAGGGCGGAAGTTGCCTGCCGTGTGACTTGACCCCGGCGCGCAACTGACGCTAACTCTACCGGCCTGTAACTGCACCCCCGAAATGGGCAAACAGGAAACGGGCAAACGGCAATTGGGCAGAAAAATGGTGCCGAACCGGATACGCCTCTCGGCGGTAGGCCGCTCTAGGCGGCTGAATGTTGAAGCCCGGGGGTTTCGCGGCTCGGCACCAGTTTCAGTGTTCTACGTTGGTTGGCCCAAGTCAACATTGACAGATACGGGCCCTTGGGCCAGTGGGGTTCGGTCAGTCCAGCTCACCCAGGCGCCATGCGTTGGCAGCGTGCTCGAGGTCCTCAGCGGTTTTCACCAGCTGATGGGAGTTGCGGGTGAGCCTGCTGGCGTGCGCCTCGTTGCCGTGCTCGGCACCGTCGGCGAGAGTGGCCTGGCCGAGGGCCACCACGCGGCAGAAGGCAGCGGAACGTTCCAGCGCAACGTCGAACTCGCCGTCGAACGCGCCCGAAAGGATGGCGTCAGCCATCACTTTCATTTCGTCAGCTCCGGGAGGTTCGGCGGCGCCGGCTACCACGTTGGAGACCTGCGCGGTGTCCTTGCCCGCGCGGAAGTACACCGAGATGCGCTCCGGGTCCTGGACGGTGGCCGCGCGCAGGGCATACAGCCGCCACAGCGCGCCGGGCAATGAACGGGCCGGGCTCTCGGCCCACATCTCCGCGATCGCCTCCAGGCCCTGCTCGTCGGCAAGCTTGACCAACCGATCGGTCACCACGGGGTCGTCGCTGTCCCGCCCGTGGCGGACCAGCGCCTGGGCAGCCAGGTGCGCGGCTTCGGACACGCGGGCGGGGTCGGCGCCGCCGGCGAAGGGTTCGAAGTCGACGGGCGCGAAAGGCTTCGGCTTGTGGTGCCGGTTGGCGCCGCCGTAATGACTGGAACCTGTTTGCTCGCTCATGCCCCCCACGCTACTCCTGTGCCCAGCGGGAAATCGAGCATCAGGACATTGCCGCCGGGCGCCATCGCAGGCCCGACGGCGGGGCCAGGCCTGTGTGCGAATGGTGCCCTGGCCATGGGTTAGAGTATTAACGTCCAGAAATGGATGGGCCGGGTTGGCCGGCACATTGTGCCGAAGCAGCCCGGCTGGGGCCTTTAGCTCAGTTGGTAGAGCATCGGACTTTTAATCCGTGGGTCGTGGGTTCGAGCCCCACAGGGCCCACTCTTTTAGCGAAGAGCGGGAAATCCCCCGGCAGCCTCCCCGAGGCCGCCGGGGGATTTTTTGTTGGCGGCAACCGGCACAATGGGGACATGACAAAAAGCAGCACCGGCCGGCTGCCGCGTCTTGAGGACGTGGCCGAACTTGCCGGCGTCTCGCACCAGACCGTTTCCAGGGTGGTCAACGGCCACCCCAATGTCAGCAAAGCAACCCGCGACAAGGTCGAGGCGGCCATCGCTGAACTCGGCTACCGACGGAACACCGCAGCCCGCAGCCTCGTCACCCGGCGCTCGCAGACTATCGGTGTGCTCGGCAGCGAGCTTTCCCAGTACGGCCCGGCCAACACCCTGCTCGGAGTGGAGCAGGCCGCCCGGGACGCCGGCTACTTCGTCAGCATTGCCGCGCTGCGTTCCGTGGGCAGGGACGCGATCTTCGATGCGCTGCGGCATTTCCTGGACCAGGCGGTGGACGGGATCGCCGTCCTGGTGCCGCATACCGAAACCCTGCGCATCCTGGAGGAGTTCAATCCCGGTGTGCCGGTGGTGGCCGTCGGCTCGGTGGGCAACGAAGCCGTGAGCGGGGCGATGGTGGACCAGAGGCGCGGGGCGGAGATCGCCGTCGGGCATCTCATCGAACTGGGACACAGCCGGATCGGGCACGTTGCCGGGCCGGCGGACTGGATCGACGGCGCCCTGCGCACCGAGGGCTGGCGCGCTGCACTCCAGCACGCAGGGCTTCAGGACGACCTGCTGCTGGAAGGCGACTGGAGCGCGGGCAGCGGCTACGCGATCGGGCGGCAGTTGGCAGCGGAACGCACTGCCACCGCTGTCTTCGTGGGCAATGACCAGATGGCCCTCGGGGTGCTGCGCGCCTTCAACGAGGCAGGGGTCCGAGTGCCCGACGACGTCTCCGTGGTGGGGTTCGACGACCAGCCGGAGTCCGGCTACTTCACCCCGCCGCTCACCACCGTGCGGCAGGACTTCGAAGAGCTCGGCAGGCGCTGCATGGACGCCATGCTGAAAGAGATTGAGGCGGGCGCCGCCGTCAGCTCAACTGTCGTCATCCCGGAGTTGGTGCGCCGGGAGAGTGCAGCCCCGCCCAGCCAATAGGGCCTGCTTCACGCTAGCCTGAACAGATGCCCCAGCCTGAACAAATGCCCCGCAACAGCGCCCTGTCCCGCCTTCTCGGCGCCGGAGAAACCCTGGCAGTTGACGGGGCACTGGCCACGGAGCTTGAGGCGCACGGCTGCAACCTTGAGGACCCTTTGTGGTCCGCAAAAGTCCTGCTGGAGCAGCCGGAGCTCGTCCGGCAGGTCCATCTGGACTACTTCCGGGCAGGAGCGCGGGTTGCCATCACGGCCAGCTACCAGGCAACGCCCTTGGGGTTTGCCCGCCGCGGCATCCCGGAAGCCAGGGCCCTGGAGCTGGTGGCACTAAGCGTCCGCCTGGCCGATGAAGCGCGCCGCGAATACCTGGCGGGAGATCCGGACGCCGCCCCGCTCCTGGTTGCCGGTTCCGTCGGGCCGTACGGGGCCTACCTTGCGGACGGCTCCGAGTACCGCGGCGACTGTATCCTCAGCCGGAGGAAGTTCCTGGAGTTCCATCGGCCGCGGATCGCAGCCCTGGTGGAGGCTGGAGCGGACGTCCTTGCCTGCGAAACGCTGCCGTCCCTTCCCGAGGCGGAGGCCCTGCTGGAACTGGTCAAGGAGTTCGACGTCGATTCCTGGCTGACGTTTACGCTGCGGGACGGGGCGCATATCAGTGACGGCACCCCCTTGGAGCAGGTGGCGGCGATCGTAGATGAAGAGCCGCTGGTGGCCGCCCTCGGCGTGAACTGCGTGCCGCTCGACTTGGTCTCCCCGGCGCTGGACGCACTGGGACAAGCCACCCGGAAGCCGCTGATCGCCTACCCCAACTCGGGTGAGACCTATGACGCAGCCACCAAGACCTGGTTGGCTGCCCCGCTGGCTGCCGGTGCGGCTGACCCCCGCCGGCCCGGCAGCCTTGCCGAAGGGGCCGAAACGTGGCTCCAACTCGGGGCGCGGATGGTGGGCGGCTGCTGCCGGACCTCCCCGCAGGACATTGCTGCCCTGGCCGGTGTCGTGGCCAGGTCCTAAGCTGCGGGGGAGCCTTGCCTGCCCGCCGGGATGCGGCGGGACCAGCCGGCAAGCCGGGGCCAGTAAGTGATAGCGGCATACGATGCCAACGCCGCGGCCATGTGCAGGTAAAGCATCAAATGCAGTGAATAGCCCACGGGCGCGGCCGTCTCGCCGGCCGGCGTTGGTTCCTGGCTGACTCCGCCGTGCCCGTGCCCTGAGAGCCCGTTTCCCGAGCCGCCGGAAAATACCGCGAACCCCAGGTGAAGCAGCTGCTGGGCCACTCCGCACAGAAGCAGCAATGCCCAGCCCGGCAGCGGGAAGCGCCCCAGGATTGCCGCCACCATGCCAAGCAGCGCGGCCAGTGCCCCAAGAATCATGAGGCTGGGCGCGGGGCCTCCGCCCGCAAAGTGGGCAGCCAGTCCGAGGCCGGTGGAGAGTGGGCCAGCAAGCCAGGCAAAAGAGCCGGCGCGGGCACGTGGTTCCGCGTCCTCCATCGAGCTCCTTCCGGTTCTGCTGGGCTTCGTTCTGTCCTTACCCCCTTTGGCAGCGTCCCACACTTTCTCCGCGTATCCGCCTCCATGTGCAGGGAAAGCTTTCGAAGCGAGCATTGACATCCATCTTGTTAGCGCTCACAATCGAAGGGGCCGCGAAGCTGCGGCAACTATCGGAGGAACTTTCAATGGACGTCACAGTGGACCCGGACAGCTACGTCATCGGTGTGGACTATGGAACGCTCTCGGGCCGGGCCGTGGTGGTCCGCGTCCGCGACGGCAAGGAACTCGGCAGCGGGGTGTACGAGTACCCCCATGCGGTGGTTACGGACCGCCTTCCCAAAGACCTGGCGGAAGTCTCCGGCAAGCCAGCCGCCCGGCTCCCTGGAGAATGGGCGCTTCAAGTACCCAACGACTACCGCGATGTCCTGCGGGTTGCGGTGCCGGCCGCTGTCGCCGAGGCAGGGATTGACCCTGCCGCCGTCGTCGGAATTGCCACGGACTTCACTGCCTGCACCATGGTGCCGGCCAAGGCGGACGGCACCCCGCTGAATGAAGTCCCCGGGTTCGAAAACCGGCCCCATGCCTACGTAAAGCTGTGGCGCCACCACGCCGCGCAGGGCCAGGCCGACCGGATCAACCAGTTGGCTGCCGAACGGGGCGAGGAGTGGCTGCCGCGCTACGGCGGGCTGATTTCCTCGGAGTGGGAGTTCGCCAAGGGACTGCAACTCCTGGAGGAGGACCCGGAAGCCTACGCGGAGATGGACCACTGGGTTGAAGCTGCCGACTGGATCGTCTGGCAGCTGTGCGGCCAGTACGTCCGCAATGCCTGCACTGCCGGGTACAAGGGCATTTACCAGGACGGCCGTTACCCGTCGGAGGACTTCCTGGCGGCCCTGAATCCCCAGTTCAAGGGTTTTGTCAGCACCAAGCTTGAGCACACCATCGGCCGCCTCGGCGAAGCCGCCGGGTATCTCACCGCTGCGGCTGCTGCCTGGACCGGCCTGCCCGAGGGTATCGCCGTCGCCGTGGGCAACGTGGACGCCCACGTCACCGCTCCTGCTGCGCGGGCAGTGGATCCCGGCCAGTTGGTGGCCATCATGGGCACCTCCACGTGCCACGTCATGAACGGCACCGAACTGCGCGAAGTGCCCGGCATGTGCGGGGTGGTGGACGGCGGAATCGTGGACGGACTTTGGGGCTATGAAGCCGGCCAGTCCGGCGTAGGCGACATCTTCGCCTGGTTCACGAAGTACGGTGTGCCGCCCGAATACCATGAGTCAGCCGAAGCAGCCGGCCTCGGCATTCACGAATACCTCACGCAACTGGCCTCCCAACAGGCCATCGGCGAGCATGGCCTGGTCGCGCTGGACTGGCACTCGGGCAATCGCTCAGTGCTGGTGGATCACGAACTGTCCGGCATCGTGGTGGGGCAGACCCTGGCGACGCGCCCCGAAGATACGTACCGCGCACTGCTCGAAGCCACCGCCTTCGGCACGCGGACTATAGTGGACGCCTTTCGCGATTCCGGCGTCCCGGTCAAGGAGTTCATCGTGGCCGGCGGCCTGCTCAAGAACCCGCTCCTGATGCAGATCTACGCGGATGCCACCAACCTGCAGCTGTCAACGATCGGTTCGGCCCAGGGCCCGGCCCTCGGCTCCGCCATCCACGCCGCCGTCGCGGCGGGAAAGTACACAAACATCCGCGAAGCCGCCGCGGCCATGGGCTCTGAACCCGGCGAGGTCTACAGTCCTATCCCGGAGAACGTGGCTGCGTACGAGGAGCTGTTCCAGGAGTACAAGACCTTGCACGATTACTTCGGCCGCGGCAGCAACAACGTGATGCACCGGCTGAAGGCCATCCAGCGGAGGGCGGCCGGTTCTGTTTTTGAAGCTGCGGCCAACTCTTCCGCAGTCGCTGCGGAGGTGTCAGCGTGAGCGCCGGAATCCTGGACACCATTGCCCGGGTCCGCGAGGAAGTGTGCGCCCTGCACGCCGAGTTGACACGTTACGAACTGGTGGTGTGGACGGCGGGGAACGTCTCTGCCAGGGTTCCCGGCAGCGACCTCATGGTGATCAAGCCCTCCGGCGTCTCCTACCAGGATCTGACCCCGCAACAGATGGTGGTCACGGATCTTTACGGGGTGCCCGTGGAGGGCGACGCAACAGGTGAATGGAGCAACCCGGCCCTGTCGCCGTCGTCGGACACTGCCGCGCATGCCTACGTTTACCGGCATATGCCCGAGGTGGGCGGGGTGGTGCACACGCACTCCACCTACGCCACTGCGTGGGCCGCGCGTGGAGAGGCGATCCCGTGCGTCCTGACCATGATGAGCGATGAGTTCGGCGGGTCCATCCCGGTGGGGCCGTTCGCGCTGATCGGCGATGATTCAATCGGCCACGGCATCGTGGAGACGTTGAAGAACTCCAATTCCCCGGCCGTGCTGATGCAGAACCACGGACCGTTCACCATCGGCAAGGATGCCAAGTCAGCGGTGAAAGCGGCAGTCATGTGCGAGGAAGTGGCCCGCACGGTCCACATCGCACGGCAGCTGGGCGAGCCTCTCCCCATCGACCAGGGCCACGTCGACTCCCTCTATGCCCGCTACCAGAACGTCTACGGCCAGTAACAGCCGTCGGCCCCACCAGAACCTAGTCCCCAGGAGAACCCATGAGCACCGCAGCAAACACTTCCCTTGACGGCTACGAGGTCTGGTTCCTCACCGGAAGCCAGCACCTCTACGGCGAGGACGTCCTCAAGCAGGTGGCCGCCCAATCACAGGAGATCGCCAACCAGCTCAACGCCTCCTCCTCGGTGCCGGTGCGGATCGTGTGGAAGCCGGTCCTCACCGACTCGGACGCCATCCGCCGCACCGCGCTGGAGGCCAACTCGGACGATTCCGTCATCGGGGTCACCGCCTGGATGCACACCTTCTCGCCGGCCAAGATGTGGATCCAGGGCCTTGACCTGCTCCGCAAGCCGCTGCTGCACCTGCACACCCAGGCCAACCGGGACCTGCCCTGGGCGGACATCGACTTCGACTTCATGAACCTGAACCAGGCAGCCCACGGCGACCGCGAGTTCGGCTACATCCAGTCCCGCCTCGGCATCGCCCGCAAGACGGTGGTGGGGCACGTCTCCAACCCTGAAGTGGCCCGCCAAGTGGGTTCCTGGCAGCGCGCCGCCGCCGGCTGGGCCGCCGTCCGGACCCTGAAGCTGACCCGGTTCGGCGACAACATGCGCAACGTGGCCGTCACCGAAGGCGACAAGACCGAGGCTGAGCTCCGTTTCGGCGTCGCCGTTAACACCTGGTCCGTCAACGAGCTCGCCGATGCGGTGCACGGCGTCGCGGAGGCCGACGTCGACTCACTCGTTGCGGAGTACGAGGACCTTTACGACGTGGTTCCGGAGCTCCGCGCAGGGGCGGACCGCCACGAGTCCCTCCGCTACGGTGCCCGGATTGAGCTGGGCCTGCGCAGCTTCCTGGAAGCCAACGGCTCCGCAGCATTCACCACGTCCTTCGAGGACCTCGGCGCGCTCCGCCAGCTCCCCGGCCTGGCCGTCCAGCGGCTGATGGCAGCCGGGTATGGCTTCGGCGCCGAGGGCGACTGGAAGACCGCCATTCTGGTCCGCGCCGCGAAGGTCATGGGTGCGGGCCTGCCCGGCGGGGCGTCGCTGATGGAGGACTACACGTACCACCTGGAACCCGGCGCGGAGAAAATCCTGGGCGCACACATGCTGGAGGTCTGCCCCTCCCTGACCGCAACCAGGCCGCGCCTGGAAATCCATCCGCTCGGCATCGGCGGCAAGGAAGACCCCGTACGCCTGGTGTTCGACGCCGATGCCTCCCCGGGTGTGGTCGTCGCCCTCTCGGACATGCGGGACAGGTTCCGCCTGGTGGCCAACGCCGTCGACGTCGTCCCCCTGGACCAGCCGCTGCCCAACCTCCCGGTGGCCCGCGCACTCTGGCAGCCCAAGCCGGACTTCGCCACCTCCGCCGCCGCCTGGCTTACCGCCGGCGCGGCGCACCACACCGTGCTGTCCACCCAAGTGGGCATGGATGTGTTTGAGGACTTCGCGGAGATCGCCAAAACTGAACTGCTCACCATCGATGAAGGAACCACCATCCGCCAGTTCAAAAAGGACCTTAACTGGAACGCCGCCTACTACAAACTGGCCGGCGGCATCTAGGCACCCTTGCTGTGCCTTTCGGCAGCTTGCCTAGTGCCCGAAGTGCGCGCGCGGAGGGCCCTCAGGCAGCCGCTCGAGGATGTCTTCCGCCACCCTTCGGACCTTGATGTTCCGGTGGCTTGAGGCCTTGGCCAGGATCGAAAAAGCCTCGTGGTAGGAGCACCTGTTCTGGGCCATAATCACACCGCAGGCAACATTGATGGACGTGCGGCTGTCCAACGCCAACCGCAGATCCGAGGCGGTGGACCTCGCGGTGTGCAGGTCAAGGGCCATCTGCAGGCTCTTGGCCGCGAGGCCGGCGAAGGCCCGCGCCTCTGAAATCACCTGCAGCGGGAATGCCTTGGCGTCCTGGGCAAAAAAAGCCAGGGCTGCACTGGCCTGGTGATGAGGCGTGCCATCGTCCCGCAGCTCGCCCGCGCCCTGATCCAGACGGAGGCGAACGCCGAGGACACTGCCCAGGCTGGCCAACTGCAGCTGATGGCAGTACCGCGGCCAGCGGAAATCGCCACTTCGTTGCAGCACGGCCACGGGATGTCCCCCGGTCAGGACCTCACTGACCGGCCCTTCGCCCGATTCCTGCTCCCACTGCAGCAGTCGGATGACTTCCGGCGATGTGCCCGTGATGGCCGGCGTCCGCTTCGTCTGGTGCACCACTACGGCAGCTTCAATGACGAGGCCTGCCGTGCGGACCACGGCCCGGACGGATGCGGCGGCAAGGAGTTCGAGGGAATCGTGCAGTATCTCCGTGCCGGTCATCAGGTCCAGCAGGATTCCGTCCGGCTTTCCTGCTGCGGATGCGGCTGTCCTGGGCGGCGTGGGTGCAGTGTGCCCCGATGCGGAGTTTCCGCGTGAGCCGTTTCCCGGCGGGGCGGCACCCTGCCGTTGGCCGTTGGGGCCCTGCGGAGAAGCAAGAGGGCCGGCGACGGCTGGGGGAGAGGCCTTGGTCTCAAAGGCCTCCTCGTCGCCGGCCCCGTTTAGTACCCGGGTCCGTCGGACCGGGAAGTCGGAGCTTGCGTATCGTGCATGCATTGCGTCTCACACCCCCTCGTGAGCAAGTACCGCGAGCCAGAACACGTCTTGTCTCTGTGAAAAACCTAGTTCGTGGGCGTCCGGGGAGAACGCGTAAGCGGTACTCGTTTTTGTAATTAGGTACTACTTGGTTTTTGGCCGGTACTACCTGTACTTGGTGTCTTCGCAGGTGGGCGTCCCGGGGCTGTCCGGGGCCCCGCGGAGCGCACACGTGGCGGAAGTCCCTCCACTGGGCTTGACTCCGGACCCGCTACGGCCAACAATATTTCTATAACGTTGTAAATTAGCCGGAAAGAATCAGGAACGAGGACGTTTTCGTGGCAGCAACAGAACCGGGCGGCACCGTCGAGACCAGCGGCGCAGGAATTACCTCAGCAAAGGTCACCATGGACCCCGCTTTTGCAGTGGGCCCTGTCCGCCGCCGGACATTCGGTGCCTTTGTGGAGCACCTGGGACGCTGTGTGTTCACCGGCATCTTCGAGCCGGACCATCCGCAGGCGGATGAGGACGGCTTCCGGAGCGACGTGCTTGAGCTGACCCGCGAACTTGGAGTGTCCACGGTCCGCTACCCGGGCGGCAACTTTGTGTCCGGCTACCGCTGGGAGGACGGTGTGGGCCCGGCAGACAAGCGGCCTGTCCGCCTTGACCTTGCCTGGCACTCAACCGACCCCAACCTGGTGGGCGTCGACGAGTTCGCCAAGTGGTCAGCCAAGGCCGGCGTCGAAACCATGATGGCCGTGAACCTCGGCACCCGGGGCACGCAGGAAGCGCTGGACCTGCTGGAGTACTGCAACATCGACGGCGGCACGGCCTTTTCGGACCAGCGCCGGACCAACGGCGCAGAAGACGGCTATGGCATCAAGATGTGGTGCCTGGGTAACGAGATGGACGGGCCCTGGCAGATCGGGCACAAGAATGCCCTGGAGTACGGCCGGCTCGCCGCCGATACCGCCCGCGGCATGCGCATGATCGACCCCGGCCTGGAACTGGTGGCCTGTGGCAGCTCCGGCCCCAGCATGAGCACCTTTGGCGAGTGGGAGCGCGTCGTCCTCTCGGAGACCTACGAGCTGGTGGACCTCATCTCGGCGCACCAGTACTTCGAGGACTTCGGCGACCTGCAGGAACACCTCTCTGCCGGCCACCGGATGGAAGCCTTTATCCACGACATCGTGAGCCACATCGACCACGTGAAGTCGGTGAAGAAGTCCGCCCGGCAGGTGAATATCTCCTTCGACGAATGGAACGTGTGGCACATGAGCCGGGACGAGTCCCGGGCACCCAGCGGCAAGGACTGGCCGGTAGCCCCCGTCCTGCTCGAGGACACCTACACGGTGGCGGACGCCGTCGTCGTGGGCGATCTCCTGCTGACCCTGCTCAAGAACACGGACCGCGTCCACTCCGCCAGCCTGGCGCAGCTGGTCAACGTGATCGCCCCCATCATGACCGAGCCCGGCGGCCGCGCCTGGAAGCAAACAACCTTCCACCCCTTCGCGCTCACCTCACGGCACGCCTCCGGGACCGTGCTGCAGCTCGCCGTCGAATCCCCGCTGGTCAGCGGCGGCAAGACGGTCGACTTTGCCGCCGTGTCCGCCGTCGCAACCTATGACGCAGACAAAGGCGAGGCCGTGGTGTTCGCCGTCAACCGCTCGGCCACTGACGCGCTCGGACTTGATGCCGTGGTGTCCGGCCTGGGCAATGTGAGCGTTGTTGAGGCCCTCACCTACACCAACAAGGACCCGTACTGGCAGGCAACTGCGGATGATTCGACCTCCGTCCTGCCGGCGGAAAACGTGTCCGTCAAGGCCGACGGCGGCCGCCTCACCGCCGACCTTCCGGCAGTTTCCTGGTCCATGATCCGGCTCGCCGTTGGCAGCTAATCCTTCCGGGGAGGGGGCGTCATGACGACGGCCGCGCGCAGGTGGGAGGATGGTCGGCATGGAACTGCATATCACGGGTGACCCCGCCGCGGACAGGTTGTTGAGCGAGGACGCTTTCGCATTGCTGACGGGCATGCTGCTGGACCAGCAGGTGACCATGGAATCGGCGTTCGCCGGGCCCGGGAAGATCAAGACCAGGATCGGGTCCATGAAGCCCGAGGCCATTGCCTCGCAGGATCCGCAGGCCTTCGTTGAGATGTTCAAGGAACGGCCCGCAGTCCACCGCTTCCCGGGTTCGATGGCGGCACGTGTGCAGGCGCTCGCCGAAACGGTGCAGAGCGAGTGGGACGGGGATGCCGCCGGGATCTGGACCAAGGGCGGGCCCGACGGCGGTGAGGTGCTGCGCCGGTTGAAGGCGTTGCCCGGCTTCGGCGAGCAGAAGGCCAAGATCTTCCTTGCCCTGCTCGGCAAGCAGTGCGGCCTCAAGGCGCCGGGCTGGCGCGAAGCGGCCGGGCACTATGGCGAGGAGGGCGCGTACCTTTCGGTTGCGGACATCGTCGATCCGGAGTCCCTCACCAAGGTGCGGGCCAGCAAGCAGGCTGCCAAGGCCGCGGCCAAGGCGGCCAAAGCGAAGGGCTGACAGGCTCGTCGCTGTCCTCGTCTTTCCGGCGGTTCCCGCACGGACGGCATCTTCTGCAACGATGTATGCCAGGAACAGCGGAACCACAAGAAGGAGCCATGATGGCGGTCACCATGAACGACGTAGCGAGGGCGGCGGGCGTCTCGTTGAAGACGGTGTCCAACGTCCTGAACGACTACGAGTTCATCCGGCCCGCCACCAAGCAGCGGGTTCAGGACGCCATCGCCGAGCTCGGGTACGAAGCCAACCTCACCGCCCGCAGCCTCCGCTCCGGCAAGACCCGCATGCTGGGCCTGGTCCTGTCCGACCTCTCCGCGCCCTATTACGCGGAACTGGCCTCCAGGCTGATGAAAGCCGCAGCCCAGCGGGGCTACCGGGTCCTGGTGGAACAGTCAGACGCCGTGGCGGACGTGGAGCTGAACGCCCTTCAAGGGCCGTTCCGCCAGTTGACCGACGGCCTGCTGTTCACGCCGCTGATGATCGACGCCGAGGCCATCGCAGCCCGCCTGGGCAACAAACCCCTGGTCATGCTGGGTGAACACATCCTCGATGCCCGCTTCGACCTCGTCACCATGAAGAACGAGGAAGCCGCCGCCGCCTTGACCGCCCATCTGCTGGCCGCCGGCCGGCGTCGGATCGCCGTCATCGGTGCGCATCCGGAGGAGTCCGCCGGCAGCCCCGGACTCCGCCTCAACGGCTACCGGAAGGCGCTGGAGCAGGCCGGGGTTCCGTTCGAGCCGGCGTTGATCGCGCCGTGCGAGTGGCGCCGGGACAACGGCGCGGTTGCGGTTGCGGGACTCCTGGAAGAGGGTGTGGAGTTCGACGCCGTGTTCGGCCTGAACGACGTCCTCGCCCTGGGTGCCATGCACGAACTGCTGATCCGCGGTGTCCGGGTGCCGGACGAGGTGGCCGTGGCCGGCTTCGACGACATTGGCGAGGCACGGTTTGCGTCGCCGCCGCTGACCACCGTTGCGCCGGGCATGGAGGAGATCGCCGAACGCTCCATAGCCCTGCTGCTCGACCGGATCGAGGGGCAGGAAACGGCCAGCCAGGGCGTTCATGTGGAGTCCGGGTTCCAGCTAAAGATCCGCGAATCCGCACCCTAGTTTCGCCCGGCCATCCGCAGGGTACGGTTTCCGGCAGAGCTCAACGAGGGAAAGGTGCCCACATGATTGCACTTCTTGTCATCGACATGCAGAACGCCTACTTTGAGGCGCCGGAACTGGCAGCACAGCAGGACCGGTTGGTGGGCTCCTGCAACAGGATGCTGAAGGCTTTTAAGGCAACCGGCCACAAGGCGTTGATGGTGGGTACCGAGCACGAGCGGGACAAATCCACGTGGACGCTGAACATGCTTGACGATAACCAGGGCTTCATTTTCCGCGGCACCGAGCAGGCGCAGGCTGTGCCCGGCCTCGCAATCGATGGCCTGCCGCAGCTGAACAAGACGCGCGACAGCGCCTTCGTGGGGACCAACCTGCTGGCCCGGCTGCGCAACTGGGGTGTCGACGAGGTGGTGCTTGCCGGAGTCTCCACCCACAACTGCATCGCCCAGACCGGCGCTGACGCCTTTGCCCACAACATCCGGGTTACATACGCCAAGGATGCCATGGCCTCTGAGGACAACCAGGACGCTGCGGACATGCTGCGCATCCTTTCCACCAGTTACCGCCAGCCCGTCCAGTCCAGCGACGAGATCGTGGCGCGGTTGCAAAAGGCATAGGTCCGCAAGGCAAGGGGTAAAGCGCGACGGCGGCACCTACGGAAGTGCCGCCTTCGCGCCTTTGCTATGTGCTCACGCCAGCAGACTTTGAAGGGCGTCTGCCAGGGTCTGGGCCCCTATTTCGGCGTCTTCGTCCAGCACATGTTCTTCGGGGGAGTGGGATACGCCGCTGGGGTTGCGGACGAAGACCATGGCGGTGGGAACGCAGGGTGCCAGGACCCCGGCGTCGTGCCCTGCCCCTGTGTCCAGGATGGGCGCCTGGGGCAGGGCGAGCTGGAGTTCCTTTTGCAGTCCGGCATCGAAATTGGCGGTGGGGCTTAGTGATTCCTCCCGGAGTTCGACGCGGCAGCCTTCCTCGGCGGCAATGACCTGCGCTTGCTGATGGATGCTCTCCACCAGGGCAGCTGTCACGGCGTCGTCGGGGTGCCGTACGTCCAGCCAGAAATCCACCCGGGAGGCAATGACGTTGGTTCCGCCCGGGACAGGCTGCAGCCTTCCCACCGTCGCCCGTGCATGCGGCTGCTTCCGGGCCATATCCCTAACGGCCATCACCATCCGGGACGCAGACACCATGGGATCATGCCGGTCGGCCATCAGAGTGGTGCCGGCATGGTTGCCCTGGCCGTGGACGCTCAGGCGCCAGCGCCCGTGCCCCAAAATGGAGGAAGCAATGGCGATGGGCTGGTCGAGGTCAATCAGCCCGCGGCCCTGTTCAACGTGAAGCTCAACGAACGCGCCGATCTGGCCCAGGCGTTCCTCATCGCGGCCCAGGAAGCGTGGGTCCAGCCCGTTGGCGCGGGCAACGTCCGCAAACGTTGAACCGTCGGGGTCACGGAGGTTGCGGGCCTTGTCCGGATCGATGGCGCCGGTCATCAGCCGGGAACCGAGGCAGGCTACACCGAAGCGGGAGCCTTCTTCCTCCGGGAACACCACCACCGCAAGCGGACGCGTGGGAACGGCCATCCGCGCCTTCAGGACGTCCACTGCCACCAGCGCGGAGGCGACGCCGAGCGGCCCGTCAAAGGGGCCGCCGCCGGGTACGGAGTCGAGGTGGCTTCCGGTGACCAGGCTGTTGCTGCGGTCTCCGCCGGGGACGTCCCACCAGGCCCAGATGGCACCGTTGCGGTCCGTTTCCACGCTCAGGCCACGCTTTTCGGCCTGTTCGATGAACCAGTTGCGCAGGTCCAGTTCGGCGGTGGAGTACACCGGGCGGGTGTAGCCGCCGCGGAGGGCGTCCGTGCCGGTGCCGGCTATTTCGGACATCAGCCCCGTGACAGTCGCCGTGGGAGCCTGGGCCAGGGGAGTGGTTTCCGTTCCGGCCATCAGCGGGCCGCCACTGCTGCGCGGCTGGCCTGCGCGGCGAGCCGGAACTGGTCCGGCACGGATCCTGCACCCGTTGCCAGATCGGCCGCAAGCTGGCCAATCAGCGGGGCGAACTTTGCCCCGTGACCCGAGCAGGGCGAAAGGACGGTGATGCCGTCCGCCCGGTCCAGGATGAAATCCTCTGTGGGGGTGTTGGTGAACAGACAGGTGGTTTCGGCATAGGGTTCGGGAACCAGGCCCGGCAGGTACCGTTCGACGTACTCGATGACCCGACGCCGGTTGTCCGGTGCGATTTGGCCGTCCTGGTCCGCAGCGGACGGCAGGATTTTGCCGCCGTTGTATTCGGCGACCTTCTGCCCGTGGAAGCCGGCGTCGCGGCCGCCCGGCAGGCCGTAGGCCTGCCAGCCCTCGCGTTTGTGGATGAACGTAGGCCAAGGCGTCGTGCCGCCGTCGTGCCCGCCAACGTAGGGGAAATGGTAGGCCTGTTCCTGCCGCACCTCAAGGGGCGGCATGCCGGCCAGGAACGATGAGGGCAGCGCCAGCGATCCCAGGAGCTGGGGGAGCCATCCGCCTGCTGCAACAATGACATTGGCCGCGCGCAGGGTACGGCCGTCCCCGGAAGTGAGCACGTAGGCACCGGCCGATCCGGAGATCGAAGCTACCGCCCAGTTGTTGCGGAGTCCGGCGCCGTGGGCAACCGCCTGCTCAACCATGGAAGCCACGGATTCGTGGGCGTCGATCACGCCGGCGCCCGGGTGCCACAGTACTTGGGTGTCGAAGGCGATCTGGGGCCAGCGGCGGTTGGCCTCTTCGGGGGTGAGGAGCTCGTGGTCGATGCCGCGTGCCGCCAGTACCCCCGCCAGGCGCTCAGGCTGGCGGATGGCGCCGTAGTCCACGGCGCCGGTGGGGGTGATGAGCTGCTTGCCGCTGAGGCGGGCGAGTTCGTCCCAGCCGCTTTTCGCCTCCTGCACGAGGCGCGTGTAGAACTCCTCCGGGTAGGCATAGCGGAAAATCCGGGCGGAGCCGTGGGAGCTTCCTGCGTCGTTTGCGGGGGTTGAACGCTCGAGCAGCGCCACCTCGTGGCCGCGTATGGCGAGGTGCCAGGCGGTGGCAGCTCCTGAAAGCCCTGCACCGACAACGGCATACTCGGTGGATCCCATGGATTGCTCCCTGTGCATTGAGGTGTTGGTTCATGGTCTCCATTCAGTAACCCACCCAGAGATCCCTAGCGTCCAATATCATTTGGCTAGCAATTATTAGCGTCAATCGAAAGAATCGCCATGGAACTCCGGCAGCTGCGGTACTTCCTGGTCGTCGCGGACGAGCTGCACTTTGGCCGGGCCGCGGAACGGCTGCACATCACCCAGCCACCCCTGACAGTCGCCATTCGGAGGCTTGAGCGCGAGCTTGGCGTCCAGCTGTTTGACCGCACCACCCGCCGCGTCACCCTGACGGCGGCCGGGCAGGCGTTCCGCGACCGTGCCCAGGCGGCCATCGCCGACCTGGATGCCGCAGCGGGTGATGTGGCCGACGTCGCGGCAGGCAAAAGTGGAAGGATCAGGGTGGGCTTCGTCAGCTCCGCCAGCTACACCACCGTCCCGGAAGCTATCCGCACTTTCCGCCAGCACCGGCCGCGCGTGGACCTGGTGCTGCATCCGCTCACCAGCGGGGAGCAGATAGAGCAACTGCTGGACGGGGATCTTGACCTTGGCCTGATCCGGGACCCGGGTGAGGTTCCCGGGCTGAACCTCGAGCTGCTGAGCGCCGAGGACCTGGTGGTGGTCCTCCAGGAAACGCACCACTTGGCAGCCCGCGATGAGATCCGCCCGCAGGACCTCGAAGCCGAACCGATGATCCTGTTCCCTTACGGCCTGATGCCCGGCTTCGTGGCGCGGGTCCTGCGGTTGTTCGAACCCCTGGCGGTGCCGCCCACCGTGGTACAGCGGGCCATACACCAGGAAACAGTCCTGGGCCTGGTAGCCGCGGGGTTAGGGGTATCTGTCCTTCCGGAGTCGGTGCAGCGGTTCCAGATGCCGGGCGTCACCACCCGACGCCTCACCGGACGGCCGCAAACCGAGCTCCACATAGCACGTCCTCCCCGGTTTTCCCCAGCGGCGGAAGACTTCGTTGCCTGCCTGAAGGGCGGCATCCCCGGATAACCCTCATTTCCTCCGCTGACGGATGCCCGAAACGTCGCGGAAACGTTCGGCACCTACTGTGGGTCCCACGCCGTCCGCTGGCCGTCGAAGGGAACCCGATGCATCTGATGCCACGTGAGCAGGAAAAGCTTCTGATTGTGGTGGCCGCTGATCTCGCGCGCCGGCGCCAGGCCCGCGGACTCAAGCTCAACTACCCCGAAGCCGTGGCCATCATCAGTTACGAGCTGATCGAGGGCGCCCGGGACGGGCGCAGCGTGGCCGACCTCATGAGTTACGGCACCGCCCTGCTCAGCCGGGAAGACGTGATGGAAGGCGTGCCGGAAATGATCCACGACGTGCAGATCGAGGCTACATTCCCGGACGGCACCAAACTCGTCACCGTCCACGATCCCATCCGCTGAAGGGCAGGCCATGATTCCAGGAGAGTATGTTCTTCGCACCGAACCGCTGACGGCGAACGCAGGCCGGGAGGCGATCGACGTCGTCGTCACCAACACCGGCGACCGGCCCGTGCAGGTGGGCTCGCATTTCCACTTTGCCGAAACGAACGCCGCGCTGACCTTCGACCGGGAGGCAGCATACGGGCGCCGCCTGGACATTCCCGCCGGAACCGCTGCGCGGTTCGAACCGGGGGACTCCCGGAACGTGCGGCTCATCGAACTGGCCGGCACCCGCGAAGTGTACGGACTGGGTAACGCGGTCAATGGGCCGCTGACAGAGCCCGCGGGGTTTGGCGGAGCGCGGCACGCAGCGAAGGAGACTGCCAAGTGAGCTTCGACATTCCGCGCCGGCAGTACGCCGACCTGTACGGCCCCACGACCGGTGACGCCATCCGCCTGGCGGACACCGACCTGTTTCTTGAGATTGAGAAAGACCTCACCGTGTACGGCGAGGAGGTGGTGTTCGGCGGCGGCAAAGTGATTCGCGACGGCATGGGCCAGAACGGCCAGGCCACCCGGGATGAGGACGTTCCGGACACTGTCATCACCAACGCGGTGATCCTGGACTACACCAGCATCTACAAGGCCGACGTCGCACTCAAGGATGGCCACATCTTCAAGATCGGCAAGGCCGGCAACCCGCAGATTACCGACGGAGTGGACATCGTGATCGGCGCGAGCACTGAAGTCATCGCCGGCGAGCGCAAGATCCTCACGGCCGGGGGAGTGGACACACACATCCACTTCATCTCCCCGGACCAGATCCCGGCGGCGCTGACCAGCGGCATCACCACCATGATCGGCGGCGGCACCGGCCCGGCCGAAGGCACCAAGGCCACCACGGTAACTCCCGGGAAGTGGCACATCCAGCGCATGCTGCAGGCCGCCGAGGGCTTCCCCATGAACATCGGCCTGTTCGGCAAAGGCCACGCATCCGCCGTCGAACCTCTGGCCGAGCAGATCCGCGCCGGCGCCATCGGGCTGAAGGTCCACGAGGACTGGGGCTCCACCACCTCCTCGATCGACACCTCCCTGACAGTGGCGGACGAATACGACGTCCAGGTGGCCATCCACACCGACACCCTCAACGAGTGCGGCTTCGTGGAGGACACCATCCGCGCCATAAACGGCCGCGTCATCCACACCTTCCACACTGAGGGAGCGGGCGGCGGGCACGCCCCGGACATCATCAAAATCGCCGGGATGCCCAACGTCCTGCCCGCGTCCACCAACCCCACGCTGCCCTATACCCGCAATACCATCGAAGAGCACCTGGACATGCTGATGGTCTGCCACCACCTCAACCCGGACATCCCCGAGGACGTGGCGTTCGCAGATTCCCGGATCCGGGCAGAGACCATCGCCGCCGAGGACGTCCTGCAGGACCTGGGCATCTTTTCCATCACGTCCTCCGACTCCCAGGCCATGGGCCGTGTGGGCGAGGTGATCACCCGCACCTGGCAGGTGGCGGACAAGATGAAGAAGCAGCGGGGCGTTTTGGAAGACCCCAGGGGGGACGAAGCGGCCGGAGCGCATGGTTCCGAGGCGGGCCTGGGTGCGGGCAGCGACAACTTCCGGCTCAAGCGCTACGTTGCCAAGTACACGATCAACCCGGCGATCGCACAGGGCATCGCGGACTCCGTCGGTTCGGTGGAGGTGGGCAAGTTCGCAGACCTGGTCCTCTGGGACCCGGCGTTCTTCGGCGTCAAACCGGAGCTGGTGCTCAAGGGCGGCCAGATCGCCTACGCGCTGATGGGCGACGCCAACGCCTCCATCCCCACTCCGCAACCCCGCACCATGCGGCCAATGTTCGGCGCGTACGGGAAGGCCGTGCAGCAGTGCTCCATCACGTTCCTGTCCCAGGCAGCGATCGACGCCGGCGTGCCCCACAAGCTGGGGCTGGAAAAGGTCATCAGACCCGTCTCAGGAATCCGTACGCTGACCAAGGCCGACCTGAAATACAACGACGCCACCCCGGACATCCAAGTGGATCCGGAAACCTACAAGGTAACCGTCGACGGCGAGGACGTCACCTGCGAGCCGTCCGACGTGCTGCCCATGGCCCAGCGCTACTTCCTGTTCTAACCTCCCCTCCCTGACAACCCAACCCGGAGCACCCCGTGATCATTGAAAAAGTCCTCGGCAACCTGCATGAACTTCCGGACCCGCACGCCTACGCCAACCTCCACCAGGAGAAAGTGGTGCTGCCCAGCGCGCAACTGGTCAAACGCATCCAGCGCGCGACGACGGACCACGGCAAGGAGATCGGCATCCGGCTGCCGTCGGGCTCCGGCTACCTGCGCGACGGCGACATCCTGCACGTGGCCGAGTCCAACATGATCGTTGTATCAGTGCTGCCCACCGACGTCCTGGTGATCTCGCCACGGACCATCCACGAAATGGGCGTCGTGGCACACTCCCTCGGCAACAGGCACCTCCAGGCCCAGTTCTTCGATGCCTCGTCCGAATACGAAGCCGAGGTCATGGTGTGCGCTTACGACCACACCGTCGAGGACTACCTTCGCCACGCTGCCGTGCCCTACTCCCGCCAGGAACGCGTTATGCCTGTGCCTTTTCGCCATGCTGAGCACAGTCACTAGTAACCCTGTCGCCGTGCTGAGCGCTCGAAGGGATGTGTTGGCTGGCGGCGCCGCGAGGGATATGGGGCCGTGCCCGCTTCGCGGTGCCCGCCACGCCGCGGCCCCATATCCCTCGCGTCGCTTTGCTCTCTCCAGTTGGGCGGCGGTTCGGTGAGCGGTTATCAGCTTGCTTTGCAGCAGCTTACTGACTCTGCGCTTCCTACTGGGGCGTTTGCGCACTCCTTCGGTTTTGAGAGCTATATCGACGCCGGGGTGGTTCGTGATGAGGCTTCTTTTGGGCGGTGGTTGGCTGCTTTTATCTCGCAGCAGTTGACCTACTCTGATGGGTTGGCCATCCGGTTTTTTTATGAGGGGGCTGATGTTGTGGAGCTGGATTCGCTGCTCTCTGCTTCCCTGTTGCCTCGGCAGGTTCGGGAGGCTTCCGTGAAGATGGGGCTTCGGTTGCTTGAGATCGGGGTGGAGGTCTTTCCCTCTGCGGAGCTGGGGCTGTACCGGGACCTGGTGAGCACCGGCCGGGCCGCTGGGCATCAGCCGCTGGCGTTCGCCGTCGTCGCCCGTTCACTCGGCGTCCCGTTGCAGGAAGCGCTCGCCGCCTACCTTTTCGCCACAGCCACGTCCCTGACGCAGAACGCGGTCCGGGCTATCCCGCTCGGCCAGAACGCCGGCCAGCGGCTCCTCAGGCAAGCGGCCGACGACGTCGCTGCCGCCGTCGAACGGATCCCGCACCTGGCGCCGGACGACTTCGGGGCCGTCAGCCCCGGCCTCGAAATTTCACAAATGCGGCACGAACGCCAACGTGCCCGGATGTTCATGAGCTGACTGTGCTTTTGGATAAAAGGAGGAAAAATGAGCGAACCCATCAAGATCGGCATCGGCGGACCCGTTGGAGCCGGCAAGACCCAGCTCGTGGAGCGTCTCACCCGGCACATGAGCGGCGAGATATCCATGGCCGCCATCACCAATGACATCTACACCATCGAGGACGCCAAAATCCTCGCCGCCAACGGCATCCTCCCCGTGGACCGGATCATCGGCGTCGAAACCGGCGGTTGTCCGCACACCGCCATCCGCGAAGACACCTCCATGAACACCGCCGCCATCGAGGAACTCAAAGCCCGGCACCCCGACCTCCAGGTCATCTTCGTCGAATCCGGCGGCGACAACCTCTCCGCCACCTTCAGCCCCGAACTCGTCGACTTCTCCATCTACATCATTGATGTGGCCCAGGGTGAGAAGATCCCCCGCAAAGCCGGCCAAGGGATGATCAAGTCCGACCTCTTCATCATCAACAAAACCGACCTCGCCCCACACGTGGGGGCAGATCTCGCAGTCATGGAGCGGGATTCCAAAGAATTCCGCGGATCCAAGCCGTTCTGCTTCACCAACCTCAAGACTGATGAGGGCCTCGACAACGTCATCGATTGGGTGCGCAGGGACGTCCTGATGCTCGATCTGGCGCAATAGACATGCCTGCCGTTGACCTCCACCAAGGTGACGTACCTGCTGAGGCGGCGAGGCCGGATTTGGGGGCCGCGGCGTGGCGGGCACCGCGAAGCGGGCACGGCCCCAAATCCGGCGAAGCCGCCGGACTCAGCCACGGACAGGCACCCATGGGTGAGCTTGAGCTCCGGGTCGCCGTTCGTGGTCAGCGATCTGTGGCCGAGCACCAGTTTCATCGGGGTGCTCTTCGCGTACTTCGGCCGCACTATCTGGATGACACCGGGCAGGTTTGCTACGTCGTGGTGAATCCTGGCGGGGCCTATCTTGGGGCGGATCTTTTTGTCCTCGATGTTGAAGTGGGGGATGGTGCCGATCTGTTGCTGACTACCCAGTCTGCTACCAAGGTTTATCGGACTCCTGGGTCGTTTGCTGAGCAGCGGATGGTTGTCCGGCTGGGGGAGGGGGCCCGGTTGGAGCTGGTGCCTGACCAGCTCATCGCCTACCGGGAGGCCCGTTACCGGCAATTTACCCAGGTGACCTTACGGCCGTCGTCGTCGCTGGTGATGGCGGAGGTGGTGACACCCGGATGGTCGCCGGACGGGACCGCCTTCCGGTACGAGGAAGTCCGGCTGCGGAACGAGATCCGGGTGGAAGGCGGGGGAGGAGAGCCGGAACTGCTGGCGCTGGACAACCTGCTGATCCGGCCGCCGTCGGATGATGTCACCGGTTTGGGGTTCATGGGGGGCTTCAGCCACCTCGGTTCCCTGGTCGTGGTGGACACGCGCGTGGACCAGGCACTCGCCGATGAGCTCCACGGCGTCACGTCGGCGCACGATGCCCTGACCGGGATCTCGCTGACCCGGAGCATAGCGGGAACCACCGGGCTGGTCCTCCGCTCACTGTCCAACAGCACCGGGGAACTGAATGTCCTTCTCGGCGCCTGCACCACCCTCCTCCGGGAGCGTTGGCACGGTCAGGAACCACTGAACCTGAGGAAGCACTGATGACCGCCATGACGAACATCGCCACCCTTTACCGCCAGCGGGAAGCATTGCCGCTGCGGACCCGCCTCTTCTTCACTTTCGGTGCGGTAGCTGCGCTGCATGCCGCCGCCGTCGTACTTCTGCTCTCCGGCAACACGGGCGCGCAGGCCCTCACCTGGGGCCTGGTCCTGACTGCCTACCTCGCGGGCGTCAAGCACAGCTACGACTGGGACCACCTGGCTGCCATCGACAACTCGACGCGCAAGTTCGTGGCGAACCGGCAGGACCCGGTCAGCGTGGGTTTCGCGTTCAGCCTGGGGCACAGCTCGGTGGTGACCCTGGCGGGCGTGTTGGTGATCGCTGGCGCGGCCGTCGTGGGGGAGTTCATGCAGGACGGGTCCGCCGGAAACCTGGTGCTCGGGCTGATCGGCAGCGGGGTTTCCGGCCTGTTCCTGCTGGCGATGGGCCTGTTTAACGGTTCCGCCTTTGCCCGCTCCGCGCGCGCTTACCGCCGGGCGCGGACGGGTGCGGCGATCGATCCCCTGGATCTTGAGCCGCAAGGACTGGTGGCCAGGCTCCTCGCCCGGCCGCTGTCCAGGGTGCGCCGTCCGCGGAACATCTACGTGATCGGATTCCTGTTCGGGCTGGGCTTCGACACCGCCACCACTATCGGCTTGCTGATGATGACGACGGCGGCGTCCTTAGCCGGAGTGCCGGCGTTCGCCCTGCTTGCCCTGCCGCTGGCATTCGCTGCCGCCATGACATTGTGTGATTCGCTCAACGGTGTCGCCATGATGCGGATGTACCGCTCCGCGCTGGACGACCCGCAGCGGAAGCTCGGCTTTAACGCTTTGGTCACCGGGATCTCCGCAGTGTCCGCCCTGTTCATCGCCGTCATTACGCTGGGTGGCTTCGCCAACGCCGCCTTCGCCCTGGAGGACCCGTTGACGCTGTGGCTTGGGTCGATCGACCTTGGCGACGCCGGGCTCTTGCTGGTCGCGCTGTTGCTGGCTGTCTGGGGTGCGGCTGCGTTGAAGGGGCGGGTGCCGGGCGCCCCAAGGCAACAGAGCTAGTCAGGCGGCCATCGGGCCCCTGCTCTTCCGGTGCGGACGGCCCCTCATTCCCGAGGGAACCTTCCCGGCCGCCGGAACCTTTGCCTGCTCCGAAACCCGTGCCGTGGAACCCGATGGCACGTGCCCGCCGTCGGGGACTGCGCTGTCCGCGTGCAAGTGGACCCCGTGCTCGATCAGGACGCTGGAGCCGATCCGCGAGTGGCTGCCGATATGCACCCGGTTTCCGATTACCGATCCCCGCCCGATCCGTACGCCGTCGCCAATAACGGCCCGGTCGCCGATAATGGCGTCACGGTCGATCCAGCTGCCATGGCCAATGCGGCATCCTGAGCCAATCCGGGCGCCGTACTCCACATAGGTCATGGGGCCGATGCGTGCGCTTTCGGCCACGAATGCACCGGGGGCGGTCAGGCCGCCGCCATTGGCATGGCGGACATAACGGGTGACCTTCCCGGCGTCGTCTTCAACAGAGACATACTTCGCGTTCATGCAATCCCTCGTTCGAATGCGCGGCGCTTTCCGCACATTCAGTTAACGGTTCGGAACTCAAATGGATTCCCGGGCGCACTGCCATAACACAACGGGCGCGCTGGAGGGCCGCAGAGGGGCCCGCCAATCGTGGGAAGGGCGCCGTTAAGCTACGAGGTTGGCTGCTGCGGAGTCCATGTGGGCATGGATTGTGGTGCGGGCGAGGGAGGCGTCACCGGTTTCGATGGCCGCCACGATGTCGCGATGACGGTCAACGTTCATGTTCTTGACGCCCTTTTCCAGGCCGCCGAACATGATGGACATTCGGATGGAACCTTCCAAGGACTGCCAGGAGTGGAGCAGCGTTTCATTGCCGGTCAGTCGGCACAGAGTCCGGTGGAATTCCATGTCCGATTCAATCCGCTCCTCCAAAGACGCATCCTGGGCCGCCTCCATTACGCCAATGGTCTTATGGAGGGACTCGATGGCATGGGCGCGGTCCGGGAGCTCGCAAAGGGTGCGGGCCGCAAGGGATTCAAGGGCGGCCCGGACGGCGAAGATGTCGCGGATTTCCTTTTCGTCCAGGTGCCGGACGGACAGCCGGCCGCGGGGCCCTGCGGCGAGGAGGCCTTCCTGTTCAAGCTGGCGCAGCGCTTCCCGCAGTGTTCCCCGGCTGATCTGCAGCATTTCGGACAGTTCAGTTTCCACCAAGTGCCGCCCCGGGGCCAGTTCACCGCTGGTGATGGCGGTCCTCAGTGCCGAGAGCGCCTGCTCGCGCAGGCTTTTCTTTTGCAGTCCCAGCAGCGGTGCTGTCAGTCCGGCCATGGCTTCCGTCCTCAGTGTTATAAGTCGACTGTTTACAGTCGGTAGTTCGATAGTACGGCAGAAAGCACGGCACCGGGCTGGACCAGTGCCGTGCCTTCTCCATCTGCTGTAGCCGTGATCAGCCGAGTTCGGCGAGGACCTTTTCGACGATGCGGTCTACGGCAAGGCCGTAGCGGTCGTGGAGGGTGGGCAGTGCCCCGGCGTCGAGGAACTGATCCGGCAGTGCTACCGGGACCACGCGCTTGCCAACGCCGGCGGTGACGACGGCGGACGCGACTGTTTCGAACAGGCCGCCCACCACGGAGTGGTTTTCCAGCGTCACGGCCAAGCGGTCGGTGTTGATTTCGGCGAGGACGGTGGCGGCGTCGAAGGGCTTGATGGTGGGGGTGTGCACGACGGCGACATCCACGTTGTGTGCCGCCAGCGCCTTGGCTGCCTGCAGGGCCCGCATGGTCATCAGGCCCGAGGAGATGAACACGACGTCGTTGCCGCCGCGCAGGACCTTGGCCTTGCCGAGTTCGAACGTGTAGTCGTACTCGTCCAGGACGGTGGGGACGTTGCCGCGGAGCAGGCGCAGGTAGGTGGGTCCGTCACTGGCTGCCAGTTGGGGGACGGCCTGCTCGATGTCGATCGAGTCGCAGGGGTCCACGATGGTCAGGTTGGGCATGCCGCGGAAGATTGCCATGTCCTCGGTGGCCTGGTGGCTGGGGCCGTACCCGGTGGTCAGGCCGGGCAGGCCGCCCACGATGTTGACGTTCAGGTTCGGTTCGGCGGCGTCCAGGCAGAGGAAGTCGTAGGCGCGGCGTGCGGCGAACACCGAGTAGGTGGACGCAAACGGCACCAGCCCGGTTTCGGCCAGGCCGGCAGCCGCGCCGAAGAGCAGCTGCTCCGCCATGCCCATCTGGAAGAACCGTTCCGGGAAGGCTTTGGCGAAGATGTGCATGTCCGTGTACTTGCCCAGGTCCGCGGTGAGGCCGACGATTTTGTCGTTCTCCTGCGCGGCCTTCACCAGCGCGTGCCCGAACGGGGCGGATGCGGTCTTCTGGTCCGGGTCGGCGAAGGACGCGATCATCGCCGAGGTCTTCAGCTTCGGCTTGGCGGCTGTTGTCGTGTCCGGGGCCTCGGTGGTGGTGCTCACTTGGTGTCTCCTTCGGTGGCTTCGTAGCCGGCGGTGAGCTGCTCGCGGCAGGTCTGCCATTCGTGTTCTTCGATGCGCATGAAGTGCGCCTTTTCGCGGTCCTCCAGCAGGGGAACGCCCCGGCCCACCTTGGTGTCGCAGAGGATCACGGAGGGGCGTCCGACGGCGGTGGCCTGGGCGGCTGCGTTGTCGAACGCTGCCAGCAGCGCTCCGACATCGTTCCCATCCACCCGCTGGGTGTACCAGCCGAAGGATTCCCATTTCTCGGTCACCGGCTCGGTGCGCAGTACCGTGTCTGTTTTGCCGTCGGCCTGCAGGGCGTTGATGTCCACCATTGCGGTCAGGTTGCCGAGCTGGTGGTGGTGGGCGCCCATTACGGCTTCCCAGGTGGAGCCTTCGTCCAGTTCGCCGTCGGAGAGAAAGTTGAAGACGCGGGCGGTGGAGCCCTGGTAGCGCAGGCCCAGGGCCATGCCGACGGCGATGGTCAGTCCGTGGCCCAGGGAGCCGCCGGAGATTTCCATGCCGGGGGTGTAGGTGGACATGCCGGACATCGGCAGCCGTGAATCGTCTGAGCCGTAGGTTTCCAGTTCCTCTACCGGGACGATCCCGGCCTCGGCGAGGGCTGCGTAGTGGCCGATGGCGTAGTGGCCGGTGGAGAGCAGAAACCGGTCCCGGGCCTCCCAGTGCGGGTCCTCGGCACGGAACCGCAACTGGTCGCCGTAAACAGTGGCCAGCATGTCCGCAGCCCCCAGGGCCTGGCCCACGTAGCCCTGGCCCTGAACCTCGCCCATGTTCAGGGCGTGGTGCCGGATCCGGTAGGCCGCCGCGCTGATTTGCGCGATGCGGTCCTGAGGAACGTCGGTCCGGGCAGCGTCGGCGGAGGTCACCCCGGCCTGGGTTGCGCGGTCCTGGTTGGCTTCTGTTGGCATTGCTGGCTCCGTGTTCGTTTCGTGCGTGACAGTCATTAGACGCTCACCGTGTTGGGGGTGCTTTTAGTGGCTTCCTCAGCAAGTTGGCGTTCGCGCTTGCCCCAGGTCTCCCGGGTGGCCAGGGCTGCCCAGAGGCCGATGGCGGCGTAGAAGCTGAAGAGCAGGGCCGGGCCCATCCAGCCAAGAGCAACGAACAGCAGTGTGGTGATGAAGGGGGTGAACCCGGATACCATCGCGGAGATCTGGTAGGCCAGCGAGGCTCCGGAGGAGCGGGTCTTGGCCTGGAACAGCTCCGGGAACCAGGGGCCTTGGGCGCCGGCCAATGAGTTCTGGCAGACGGCGTAGGAGATGGCCACGGTGGCGATGATGGCTATGAACATGCCGGTGTTGACGAGCAGGAACATGGGGATCCCGAAGAGCAGGGCGAAGGCTGTTGACCAGACGTAAAGCGGCCGGCGCCCGATCCGGTCCGTCAGCCGTGCCCAGGCGGCTGTAGCGAAGATGCCGATTGCGGAGGCGATGCAGAGGGCCACGAGGGTTTCGGTCTTGTTCGCGAGCTGCTCAGTGTGAAGGTAGGAAATCATATAGGTGATGGACACGGCGTAACCGGCAGTCTCGGCAATGCGCAGCCCGATGCCCTTGACGATGTTGCGCCAGTCGGTCTTGATGACCTCGATGATGGGGGACTTCACGATGGCGCCGCTTTCCTTGACCTCGTCAAAGACTGGGGACTCGGGAACTTTGGCACGGATGATCAGTCCGACAGCTACCAGCACGATGCTGGCCAGGAATGGAACGCGCCACGCCAGCTCGCCACCGAGGTTCACGCTCACCAGGAAGACGAGGTTTGCGAGCAAGAGCCCCACGGGGAAGCCGGCCTGGACGATGCCGGTGTACTTGCCCTTGGATTTCCAGGGTGCGTGCTCGTAGCTCATCAGGATGGCACCGCCCCATTCAGCGCCGAACGCGAGACCCTGGACGATGCGGACAAACACCAGCAGTGCGGGAGCCAGCAGACCCACTTGCTCGTAGGTCGGCAGCAAGCCGATGAGGAAGGTAGCCACCCCCATGAGGATCAGCGAGGCCACCAGCACAGGCTTCCGGCCTACTTTGTCGCCGAGGTGCCCGCCGATGACTCCGCCAATGGGGCGGGCAGCGAAGCCGACACCGAGAGTAGCGAAGGCGGCAAGGGTGCCGGTGACGGGGTCACCAGTGGGGAAGAAGGCAGTTCCGAAGTACAGCGCAGCGGCGGTGCCGAAACCGATGAAGTCGTAGGTCTCGATGACGGCACCGACACCCGAGCCGACTGCAACACGCTTTGCGTCCTTAGTGCCGTGCACCTGGCCGCGCATTTTGAGAGCTTCATTGCTCATGGTGGTTCCCTTCCGAATAGCGACTCACAAAGCATGCCGCTGTCGACTGTTAACGATGGTACCTCCCAAGTGTGATCCGCATCATGACGCAATGTCAACAGTCAACTCTGAGGGTTGACTGTTGACATTCAGTAACCGTATTGTGGTGGACATCACTGCTGCACCTGGGACCGAAGTCCGATGTCGTGCCAAACCACCAAGGAGCAATCATGACCACCATTCAGCGCACCGCCGTCCTCACCGGAGCAACCTCGGACCGGGGGATCGGCATCACCACCGCCCGCCGCTACGCCAGTGAAGGTTGGGCTGTTGTCATCCTGGACCTCGACGGTGAGAAGTCAGCCAAGGTCGCAGCGGACATCGGAAATGAGTTCAACGTGCCGGCCTTTGGCCACGAAATCGACGTCGCCAATGAAGCCTCGGTCACCGCCGCCCAGGCCGCGGTCGCCGCCGAGGTCACCGCCGGCAACCTGCCGCCCGTGGGCGCCCTGGCCAACATCGCGGGTATCACCTCCCCGCTTCCGTTTCTTGAGACCACTTTGGAGCTGTGGCACAAGGTGATGGACGTGAACGCGACGGGCACCTACCTGGTGACCAAGGCATTCCTGCCGGACATGATTGACAACGGCTGGGGCCGGATCGTCAACATGTCCTCCGTCTCCGCCCAGCGCGGCGGCGGCGTGTTCGGCAAGGTTCCGTACTCCGCAGCCAAAGCGGCCATTCTCGGTTTCACCAAGGCCCTGGCGCGGGAGCTCGGAGCCACCGGCGTCACCGTTAACGCCATTACGCCGGGCGCCGTTGACACGAACATCCGCGTCGGCAGCACCGATGAGCAGGAAGCCGCGATCAACGCAGGGATCCCGCTGGGCCGGAACGCGACCACGGAAGAAGTGGCGGCCGTGATTACATTCCTCTCGTCCGGGGACTCGGCGTACCTCACCGGCACCACCATCGACATCAACGGCGGAAGCCACCTTCACTAAACCCCAGCGGCAAAAGTGCACTGGCATGAAGGACGGAGCGGAGCAGTGGGATGAAGCCCTATCGCTACCATGACTGGAGCCGGCTGATTGGAGCGCCGGTGGAGGTCAGGAGGGACTTCGAGATTGTGCGTGCCGGCACCGTGGATGATGCAATGGCGGATTCGTCTGCCTTGTGGCTGGCGGCGGATGCCAAGGGAGGCAGGGCCCTCTTCACTGCCGCAGAGGGTTACGAGGTGTGGATCCGCCCGCAAAAACTTAATGGGAATCTCTGCTTCAAAATGGCTGCTGCGCAATTGTCGGGGTCCCGCCCCGCCGGTGGATCCCGGTAGGCAGGTTCCTGGGCTGCCGGGTTCAGTATCAAGGATGTGGATGGGTGCACTCCTAGGAATGTTCAGCCAGACGCGTGCAGGCGTCCCATAAGCGCCTGCGGGCTTCCGGGTCCGACCCCATGCCCGGCGTCGGAAGCTCCTTTCGCTTCGTCCAAAGCTTCCCTGAGACCTCCGCTGCTTCGGGCGACATGGCGAGCCAGACGGCTGTGTCAGCGGCCTTTTCGGCCGGGGCGCCGAAGGTATTGGTAACCCAGCGGAACGGCCCCCCGACATCCTGGAGCAGTGCCGTGTTTTTGACGAGGCCGGGATGCACGGCGTTTGCCACCACGCCCGTACCGCGCAGGCGGTCCGCGAACTCCTGGGTAAGGAGGACGCGGGCAAGCATGGAAGGCGGCGTGGACCGAAGGAAGCTGTATTTGCCCTTCGCCGTTTGAAGGTCGTCAAAGTTGAGCATGGTGTTGCCGTATCTTGAGGCAACGTTGATTATTCGTGCCGAAGTCGGTGCTGAAGCCGAAGCGGGCGCGGCTGCGGTTCCGGCGTCTGCCTTTGCTGTAACGGCGGCGCGCTTGAGCCCATCCGCCAGCAGGTTCGTCACCAGGAAGTACGCCATCACGTTCGTGGCGAAAGTCAGTTCGAGCCCGTCCGCAGTCACGTGGCGTTCCTTGCGGAAGACGCCGGCGGCGTTGACAAGCACGTCCAGCCTGTCGTGGCGGGACAGGAATTCGGACGCCGCGCGCCGGATGGAGGACTGGGCTGAGAGGTCACAGGCCAGCGGCTCAAGCCGGGCGCCCGGGACCAGCCTGCTGATTTCTGCAATAGCTGCCTCCGCCCGGGCAGCCGACCGTCCAACTACGACGACGGCGGCCCCCTCGCGCGCCAGGCCTGCGGCTACCGCTTTGCCCAGCCCGCCCGTCGCGCCGGTTACCAGCGCCAGGCGCCCATCCATCGATCCCATCGCTGCCTCCTCAGTACATCGGAGTGGGCTCCTAAAGCGTGGCTTCGCCGCCACAAGTTGGCCCGGCGCCTTCAGATTACGCCCCACCACGCGCTGTCCCACTGGATATTTTGAAGACGTTGTGTGTGGAAAACGCTGGTAGGTAGACTGGTCTACCTACCAGCGTCTTAAGGAGTGTCCGTGCCCCCGTCTGCAGTGTCTCTCCCAACCAGGAAGTCCGCCCGTGGACTGTTGCTTGCGGCAGCGGCACGGCTCTTCTACGACCAGGGGGTCGGAGCTACGGGCATCGACGCCATCACCGCCGAGGCGGGGGTCGCGAAAAAGAGCCTGTACAACAACTTTGCGTCCAAGTCGGACCTGGTGGCCGCGTACCTGGAGGACCGGCACGAGGAATGGCTTGGCCTCTATCGGGACCGGCTGGACAAGGTGGCCGGACCGGGAGAAGGCGTGCTGGCCATTTTCGACGCCTACCTCGATCATGCCCACTTTGCCTATGAGCACGGATTCCGGGGGTGCGGACTGCTCAACGCCGCGGCGGAACTGCCGGCCGGCAGTCCGGGGCGCTTGGCGGTGCGGCGCCACAAGGAGGGAATCGAAGACCTCCTCGCGGCGCATCTGGCGGAGCTGCTCCCCGGGCAGGAAGAGCGCCGGACAAGGCTCGCCAGCCATCTGGCCTTCCTGCTCGAAGGCGCCATGGTCCGCGCGGGCCTCGAAGGTGGGGACATCCGGCTCCTCGAGGGCCGAGCCATCGCCGCGCAACTGCTGGACGAGCTGTGACGGCTGCGGCCGGCCGCATGTCCGGTCCGTTCCGGGGCGCTGTTTTTGTGCTGGCCGCATCGGTGCTATGGGGCACCACGGGAACTGCTGCCACCTTTGCCCCGGGGGTCAGCCCGCTGGCAATAGGGGCGGTTGCGATGGGAGTTGGCGGATTGCTGCAGGCTCTGTACGCGGCTTATCCGATTCGCGCGGAATGGCCGCGCCTATGGGAGCAATGGCGCTTGGTGTCCCTGGGGGCACTCGCAGTCGCGGTGTATCCGCTGGCCTTTTACAGCTCGATGCATCTTGCCGGCGTGGCCGTGGGGACAGTAGTTTCCATCGGGTCGGCCCCGGTGGCGGCAGCGGTGATCGAGCGCCTCGCGGACCACAAGCCGCTCACCCGCCGCTGGATGGCCGGGGCGCTGCTCGGCGTGGGGGGTGCGGTGCTGTTGTCATTTGCCGGGCACCGGTCCGACGGCGGCGGCGCAGGTCCCGCGGCCGAGTCTTGGACCGGTCCTGCCGGAATAGCCCTGGGCCTGGTTGCAGGCATCACGTACGCCCTCTATTCGTGGGCGGCGCACCGCCTCATCAACGGTGGCACTTCCTCCCGTGCCGCGATGGGAACGGTGTTCGGAGTGGGCGGAGTGCTCTTGATGCCTGTCCTGTTTTTCACCGGCCGCCCGCTGTTTGAGTCCTGGGCAAACTTCACGGTGGGGGCGTACATGGCCCTCGTTCCGATGTTTGCCGGGTACGTCCTGTTCGGGTGGGGGCTGTCCCGGGTGCGTGCCAGTACGGCCACGGGCCTTTCCCTGGTGGAAACCGTGGTGGCAGCGGCATTGGCGGTGCTGGTGGTGGGGGAACGGCTGCCGGCAGCAGGCTGGATCGGAGCCGCGACCGTCCTGGCTGGCCTGTTCCTCCTGGTTCCACGGGCTTCAGCGCAGGGCCCGCAACACAGCACTAAAGCAGAGCTACGTCGGCTGTCCGCGCCGCCTGCGCCGGCCGAGGGGAGGCTTGTGCAGTGCGAGGCAGGCGCCGAAAACCATCAGCAGAAACCCGGTGATGCCTATGCCAAGCACTTTGCCGCTGACGCCGGCGACGAAAAGCACAAGGCCGAGCATGCCCGCGGCTGAACCGTAGTAAAAGCCTGCCCTGAACCGGCGTGAGGGGTAGCCGGACAGCAGCTCCATCGCCAAGTGGGGATCGTCGGCGATCAGCCCGAGCTCCAGCTCCTTGAGGAGCCTCCGCTCCTCCTCGGACATTGGCATAGGACGCCCTTGAATTTCATACGGGAGTATCGATACGACCGTAGGATTCTTGCCCGGTTGAGTCAATAGTCCGGGGCTCCCGCTTCTGTTGGTTATCCGGTGTGTCTTGGTCCTTCTGCGACGTTACGGCCGGGAGGCAGGATGACGGCGGGACTGGCCTACCGTCGTCGTAATTCTGCAAACTCCAGCGAGGGCACAATGGCACCGGCGTCCCGCTCCACGAAGTTGGTGCCCGGCGGAACAACGTCATCGATGGCATCCAGCACGGATTCACCGAGCCGGATTTCGGCCGCCCGCAGGTATGCCGCCAGGTGTTCTTCGCTGCGCGGCCCAATGATCACGCTGCTGATGGCCGGATGCGACAGGGCGAAGCCGACGGAAAGGTCAACCAGCGACAGTTCGAGTTTGTCCGCCAACCGGGCCAGGGCATCCGCGGCATGCAGCTTGCGCTCGCTGGAGGGACCGGAGATGTCGTAGCGGCCGGGAAGGGAGTGCACCCGGGTGGGCGCGTTTCCGGACTCCAGGACAAAGCTGCCCGACAGCCAGCCGCCCGCCAGCGGGCCGTACGCGAGCACACCGAGGCCGTACTGCTGGGCGATGGGGAAAACGTCGCGTTCGTTGGCGCGTACCAGCATCGAGTACGGCACCTGGTTACCCAGCGGCGGGATCAGGTGGTTGGTGGTGGCGAGCCACTGCGCCTCCACCAGTTGCGCCGGTGTAAAAACCGAGGTGCCGTAGTAGAGGATTTTTCCCTGCCGGATCAGGTCATTGAGGGTGGTGATGGTTTCGAGGACATCGGTGTTGTAGTCCGGCCGGTGCGCCTGGTACAGGTCAATGCGGTCAGTCTGCAGGCGGCGGAGGCTGCCCTCCACAGCCTGGGTGATCCACCGCCGGGAGTTGCCGGCATGGGCAGGGTTGGGGCTCATCTGGCCGTGGAACTTGGTGGCGAGGAAGACGTCGTCGCGGCGGCCCCGCAGTGCCCGCCCCACCACCTGCTCCGATTCACCCTGCGAGTAGACATCGGCGGTGTCTATCGCGGTGATGCCCGAGTCCAGGGCGGACTGGATAATGCGGATGCCCTCTTCCGCTCCAGTTGGCGCACCGGGCGCTCCGCCCGTTCCCTCGCCGAAGTTCATGGTGCCAAGTGTCAGCGGGCTGATAGGGGTGCCTGATCGCCCGAACACCCGCAGCTCGCTGAGGCTCATCGCCGGTCTCCTCCGATATTCTTCGGCACGTTGCTTCCGATACATGCCCTCGATCGTCACGACGCTACACAGGACGGCCGCGCTCCGGCAGGTTCCCGCCGCAGAGCTTCTCTTTTCGACTTCCGAAGTAATGCAGGGGCTCCGGTATGACGTTTTATGGAGCACTGGAAGGATGGAGCTGGAAGGACCTGCCGCATATTGGGGCATAGGCACGCGACCGCGCGGCCGACATCCTGCACCGCGTGAACCCGGGCGCGGTCAGCACACACTTCGAGCCGTGAACTGCAGTAACAGCATGCTCCGGTTTCGCCTCTGAGCCGCCCTGCAATAATCTGAACCAACGGTTGTGCGCGGGGGTGCAGGCGCCCGGTGCAACAGGCAGCACTGTAAGTTCGAGCCACATCACACCAGACGAGGCGGACACACATGACGGCTTCAGACCAGCAGCACCCACAGCGATCGCAGATGCCCGCGGATCCGCCGGGCGTACCACCCGCTGCCCGCGAAGCTGCTGCCCCCGAAGCTCCGGCCCTCGAAGTTCCTGCCGGGGCCGTGGACCCGCACCTCCTCCAGCAGTTGGCGGACGTACATGGAGTGGGAACCTCCTTCCAGGGCTGGGACGGGCTGCCCCACCACGTTGCCGAAGAAACCCTGATCAAGGTCCTGGCCTCCCTGGGCGTGCAGGCCCACACCAACAAACTCATTGAGGCGGCACTTGCGGAAGCGGAATTGGCTCCGTGGCGGCGCATGCTGCCTCCCGCCGTCGTGATCCAGCAGGGTGAGCCGGCCCAGGTCCCGGTCCATGTGCGGGACGGTGCCAAGGCGCAGGTAAGCATCACGCTGGAAGGCGGTGCCGGGTCCAGGGATGCTGCCCAGCAGGACCTCTGGGTGCAGCCGCGGGATGTCGACGGCACGGTTACCGGACGTACCACCTTCGCCCTTCCGCAGGACCTGCCGCTGGGCTGGCATACCCTGCATGCCGAATCCGAAGGCGCCACCGCGTCCACCACCCTGGTGGTGGTGCCCTCGCGGCTGACCACAGCCGCGCCACTCGAAGAGCGCCGCGGCTGGGGACTGGCCACCCAGCTGTACTCCGTGCGCTCCAGGCGGTCCTGGGGCATCGGTGACTTCGCTGACCTGGCTGACCTTGGCGCGCTGAGCGCAGCCCGCGGGGCAGACTACGTTCTGGTTAATCCGCTCCACGCCGCCGAGCCGGTTCCGCCTGTGCAGCCCTCGCCGTATTCTCCATCCACCCGGCGGTTCTTCAACCCGCTGTATATCCGCATCGAGGCGATCCCTGAGCTGGCCTACCTCAAGCCACGCAAGCGGGCGGCAGTGGAGAAGCTTCACGAGGACGTGGCTGCCCTGAACAAGGACGGGGCCCGGCTGGACCGCGACTCGGTTTATGCCGCCAAGCTCCAGGCACTGGAACTGCTCTACCACGCACGCAGGTCGCCGGCACGGCAGGCAGCCTTCGACGAGTTCTGCCGCATCTCCGGCAGCGGACTGGATGATTTTGCCCTGTGGTCCGCGATCCGGGAGGACCTTCCGGCCGGGGACCCCTTCTGGTCGGATCCCGCCAGCGCCCTTGGTACGCCGCAGGCCGAGGCGCTCCGGGAAAAGCTTGCGGACCGGATCGGGTTTCACCGCTGGCTGCAATGGATCTGCGACGAACAGCTTGAAAATGCCCAGCAGGCAGCCTTGCGTTCCGGCATGCGGCTGGGCGTTGTCCACGACCTCGCCGTGGGGGTGGACCACAGCAGTGCGGACGCGTGGACGCTTCGCGACGTGCTGGCTCCCGGCACCAGTGTCGGCGCGCCGCCGGACATGTACAACCAGCAGGGCCAGGACTGGGGCCAGCCGCCATGGCATCCGGCCCGGCTTGCGGAAGCTGGCTACATTCCCTTCCGCAACATGCTGGCCACGGTGCTGCGGCACGCCGGCGGTGTGCGGGTGGACCATATCCTGGGCCTGTTCCGGCTCTGGTGGATCCCGTCCGGCAACGCCCCGGGCGACGGCGCCTACGTGCGCTACGACCACGAAGCATTGATCGGCATCCTTGCCCTCGAAGCGCAACGCGCCGGCGCTGTGGTGATCGGCGAGGACTTGGGCACCTTTGAGCCTTGGGTCCGCGACTACCTTGCCGCCCGCGGCATCCTGGGAACCTCCATCCTCTGGTTCGAGTACGACGGCGACTCGCCCCTTGCGCCCGAAAAGTACCGCATGCAGGCACTCGCCAGCGTGAACACCCACGATCTTCCGCCCACCGCCGGCTACCTCGCCGGTGACCACGTGGCTTTGCGCAGCGGCTTGGGCCTTCTGGAGCGCTCCGAGGCGGAGGAACGGGCCGAGCATAACGCCTCCCTGGAGAAGATGCTGGCCCTGGTGCGCGAGCGCGGCTACCTGCCTGACGAGGTTTCCGGCGGTTCGGGGGCGACCGAAGAACGGACCATCGAGGCGCTGCACCTGCTGCTGGCGCAGGCTCCGTCGGTACTGCTCGGGGTTGCGCTGGTTGACGCAGTGGGGGAGCGGCGGGTCCAGAACCAGCCCGGTACCACCGAAGCCCTGTACCCGAACTGGCAGGTGCCGCTGGGTGGGCCGGACGGCAGACCTGTAAGCCTCGATGACCTTCCCGCCAATGCACGGTTCAACTCGCTGCTGGCGGCGGTGGAGGAGGCCCTGCGCGACTAGGTTGCTCGGCCAGGTTAACAGTCAGGAGAGCGCGATGGGTGAGGGACCAGTACTGGTAGTAGGCGGCACCGGCATGCTGGGCGGCCAGGTGGTGACGGAACTGCTGAACCGGGGAAAACAAGTGCGTGCCTTGGTGCGCCCCGGCTCGGATGCTTCCCGGCTCGAGTCTGCGGGTGTGGAGATTGCCCGTGGCAACATGATGGACCCGGAATCGCTGCAACGGGCCATGACCGGTGCCGATGCCGTTGTCAGCACGGCCGCCGGCTACACCCGGCACCGCAAAGGCGACACTCCGGAAACCGACACCGTGGGCAACTCGAACCTCGCCGAAGCGGCCAAGCGCTCCGGGGTCCGCCGGTTTGTCCTCACCAGCATCCTCACCTGTGACCAGACACCCGGAGTCCCGCATTTCTGGCACAAGAGGCTCATGGAGGACCGGCTCCAGGCCTTGGGCGTGCCGTTCGTGGCCTTGCGGCCCGGCGCCTTCCTGGACCAGGTGACCCGGTTTGGCGGGGACCCCTTCAGCAGGCACAAGGTGATGTGGTTCGGATCGGCCGGAATCCCGCTGACGTTTACGCTCACTCCGGACGTCGCCGGATACCTGGCCGCGGCTGTGGATGCTCCCGGCATCGAGGGCCAGCGCATCGATATCGGTTGGGACAGGCCCATCGCCATGCAGGAGTTCGCCGACCTCGCCGGGCAGTTGACGGGTGAGGAGATGCTCGTCCGGTCGGTTCCCCTTCGTCTCCTGCGGGCGGCGGGGACCCTGATGGGACCGGTCAACCCTATGGCCAAGGACCTGGCTGCGATGATCGGCTGGTTCCAGACCGGCCGGTACGTGGCCGACACCACCCGGCAGCGGGAGGTGTTTGGGACGCCGCCCGCAGCAGAGGACGCAGTCCGGCGGCTGATCACCAGCCTGGGGCACCCTGTGCAGATCTAGGTTTTCCTCTGGCGGGACTGCTCCCAACCAACAGCGGGGCCACCTGCCGCTTCCCCTGTTACGGGACGGCGGCAGGTGGCCCTTGCTCCAGCGGCTGGAAGCTTTAGCCCGCCATGATCAGGTGCGTGACGTGGTCGTAGCGGAAGGTGACCGCTCCGCCGTCGTGCTCAAAGGCGATGTCGGCACCAGGGCTGGCCCCGCCCGCCCCATAGCTGACGCCCCAGGACCGGTTCAGGGCGGCCTTGAAGGCGTAGGTGCCGGCGGGCAGGTCCGGTACAGACAGCTTCCACACGAGGTCAGCCGGATCCAGCACCAGTTGGGCCTGGTCGCACGCCGGCTCCCAGTCCGCGGCACAGCCGAGTTCGCTGTTCATGCTTCCGGGGGCGGATACTGCACCAGGCTGCTGCGAGGCGTACACCGCGCTGATCACATGCGTGCTGTTGTCGTAGCGGAACGTGACCGGACCGCCGGGATGGTCCAGCACGAGGTTGGGCCCGTTGAAGGCGCCGCCCGCCCCGTAGTTCGCGTCCCAACCGCCATTGAGCGCGGCCTTGTACTCGTACTGCCCGGCTGGAAGGTCAAGGGTGAGGCGCCAGATTTTGTCCGCCGGGTCCAGGCTCATCATGGCCCGGGTGCAGGCCGGATCCCACTGAGCGGCACAGCCCATCGCCTGGTTGAAGGACCCCACCGCTGTCACTGAACCAGGCTGCGGCGCCTCGCCCACAGTTACAGTCCGGACGTCGCTGACCACGTCGAAACCAGGGCCGGCCATAGTGGCCCGGTACTGCACCTGGTCGCCGTCCGCCAGTTCGGCTACGTCGTCCTTGACCGAATACGCCGGTGACGAATCGTCCGTTCCCACCGGCGTCCACTCCCCGCCGGCTACGCTGCGCTCAAACGAGACCACATGGCTGGCCTTTTCCGGGTCCGCCGTGGCGCTGACTTCCACCGGGCCTTCCACACTGCTGCCCTCGACGGGCTTCTGCAGGGTGAGGATCGGCGCCGGAACTGCTGCCGTGCGGGACCGGGACGTGGCGGTGTGCCTTCCGTTGTCCAGCACGGTGGCGCGGTACTCCACGGCTGTGCCGGCATCCAGCCCCGCGACGTCATGGAACACCTGGTACGGCGCAGTGTCGTCGGTGCCGATGGGCTGCCAGCCACCGCTGGCCGTCTTGGCCTCGAAGGTGACCTCATAGAACGAGGAACCGTCGACGTCGGCCGTCACTTTAAGGCGCGCGTTATCACCCTGCGCTGCAGCAGGCTCCTGAAGGACGACGGCGGGCGCCGCCTTGGAGTGCGGGATCCGGCCCGACGACTGGTAGACCACGGCGGACAGCGGGGGAACGGTGACCGTCAGCTTGCCGTCCGCGGAGGTTTTCGCCTCTGCTGCTGCGTCCCCGTAGACGCGGGTGTAGTTGCGCTTGGCGATGTAGGTGGGCACCTGCGCGGTTTGTGCCTGCTCACTGTTGTTCAGCGCCACCACGTACTCGCGCTGGTCCTCGGCGTCGGTGCGGGAGAAGGCGTAGATGCCTTGCCCGTCGGAAGCGTAGCGGTGCTGGTGGGCGCCGTCGCGCAGTGCCGGGTGCTCCTTGGTGAGCTGGGCGAGTTGGCTGATCTTTGAGTAGAGCGGGTGGCCGGTGTTGAAGTTGTCCGTGGCGTGGGTGGCATCGGTGCCCAGCAGGTCGTCGTCGAGGTACTCCGACACCTTGCTGGCGAAGAGCGTCTGCCTGGCGTTCTGGTCGCCCCCGGGATTCCCGGTAAAGCCCTGCTCATCGCCGTAGTAAATTACGGGATTGCCGCGGGAGAAGTACATCAGCTCGTGGGCCAGTTGGTCGCGGGCCACCTGCTCAGAGTCGGTCGAACCGGGGTTGTCTGCGGCGATGAAGCTGCCGATGCGGCCCATGTCGTGGTTCCCCAGGAAGGTGGGCAGCTGGTAGACGTTGGAATCGGCGTCTGTGTACCAGTCATCACCTGCGAAGAAGGTTTCCAGGGTGCCGGCGTCCTGGCCCTTGGAGGCGAAGTTGCGGGCGGCGTCCTGGAAGGGGAAATCCAGCACTGCCTGCATCTCATTCCGGGTGGTGAATTGCGAGGTGAAGCTCTTGGTGGTGTCGAAGACTTCACCGAACATAAAGAACTCGTCCTTGCCCTGTTCCTGGGCGTAGCGCAGGACGTCAGGGCCGAATTCCTGCCAGAACTCGTTGTTGACATGCTTCATCGTGTCGATCCGGAAGCCGTCGACACCGAAGTCGCCAATCCAGGTTTTGTAGATGTCCTTCATTCCGGCCACCACCTTGGGGTGCTCGGTGAAGAGGTCGTCCAACCCGAAGAAGTCTCCGTAGTACGAGTCCTCGCCTGCGAACGTGGTGTCACCGCGGTTGTGATAGTAAGTGGGATCGTTGAGCCAGGCGGGGACTTTCAGGTTTTCCTCGCCCGGCTCAAGGACAGGTTTGTAGGGAAACGACGCCGCAGGGTCCAGTGCAGGGAAGCTCCGGGAGCCCGCGTAGTCCCGGTCGTCGAACTCGTCGCCTTCCGCCGTCTTGTAAGGCACTTCATCCTTGGACGTGTATCCCTTGCGGGCGGCGCCTTCGTAACCGATGACGTCCGCGGTGTGGTTGGTGATGATGTCGAAGTACACCTTCATGCCGCGGCGGTGGGCTTCGTCGATCAGGGCCTTGAGTTCGTCGTTGGTGCCCAGATGGGGATCGATCTGGGTGAAGTCCGTGATCCAGTAGCCGTGGTATCCGGCCGACTTGTCCTCCGGCTGGACGGCCTTGTTTTTGAAGCTCGGGGTGAGCCAGATGGAGGTTGTGCCCAGGCCCTGGATGTAGTCAATCTTTTCCAGCAGGCCGGCGAGGTCCCCGCCGTTGTAGAACCCCTTTTGTGTGGGGTCGAAGCCGGACACCATGGGATTGTTGCCCAACCCGCCTTGATCGTTGGCCGTGCTTCCGTTGCTGAAGCGGTCGGCCATCACGAAGTAGAAGTTCTCGTCCGTCACGGGGGCGCGGAGGCTATGGAGGGCCGAGCCTGCGCCCGGGCCCTTGGGATCGGGGGTTGCCTGCGCAGGAAGAACCGAGGATGAAACGGCTACTGCGGCTGCCAGCAAGGCAGCGGCAGTGCGGGCCGTCGTGGTCGTCCGCCACCTGGTGCCGGGTGCCGCGGCTTGAGGTGCGGTACTGGAGCTTATTTCTGCGCTCGTTCTGGCGTTTTTTCTTGTGCTTCGCTTGGCGCGTTTTTTCGCGCCTGTTTTATCGCTTGTCGGAATGCTCGAGAGGGTGCGGAGTTTCAAGGCAGGAGACCTTTCCTGGTAGCTGCGCTGCTTTACAGGCTTGCCGGAGCAAGGGAATGGCATGGGATGCCAGGTTCGCGAGGCAACCCCAGCCGCCCTGTGAACCACGCCACAACTGTAAGCGCTTGCACTGAATAACTCCAGCGTTTGGAAAGGCCATGACTGACGCCTGCCGCTTTGCCCAGCGGTGCCGGGACTAACCGCGCAGGCCGCGGCCTTACCCTTGCCGGTGCAAGGCCATCTGGCGGAGCAGCTGCCTATCCTGCGGGTACCAAAGCGGTGGGGGAAGGTGTCTCCAGGTTGTGGACCACCGGTCCGGGCAAGCCCGTGACAGGGTCCAGCTCGAAGGTTGCTATGTTGTCCGACCGCTCGTGGGCCACGTGCAGCCATCGGCCGTTGACCAGATGATGCCGCGGCCAGTCACCTCCGCTGGGGAAGTCCTTGACCGGCACCAATTCCGTCCCGCCGGCACCCACCTCCAGCACGCTTACCAGGTTGGAGCCGCGCACGCCCACGTACACGTGCCTGCCCTCCTCGCCGAGGCTGATCTCGGCAGCCGAGTCGTCCGGCAGGCTGTCGCCGGAAGTGGCCGGACCCCGGAAAACGAGCTCGAACGTCCCGGCCTCGGGCCGGACGACGAACACCTCAACCGAGTATTCCGAAACCACAAATACGCTGCCGCGGGCGTGCTGAACCAAATGGCGTGGACCGGACCCGAAGGGGAGAGCCACCTCGTGGTCTGCAGCCAGGCCAGTCCCGGGCACGTAATTCCAGATCCGGAGGGTGTCGTGGCCCAGGTCGGTCGTCATGATGCGCCCGTCCTGCAGCATCAGGCTGGCATGGGCGCGGCTCTGCCGGGGCTCGCCCGGAGTTTGGCTGGCGTGCGGATCCACCGAGGGCAGCGCGGAAAAGCGCGCGGTGATGCTGCCGTCGGAATCCAGTTCGTACAGCAGGACCTGGCCGTCGCCCCAGCAGGTAGCGGTGAGGAAGCGGCCATGGGGGTCCACCGCCACGTGGCAGGTGGCTTCTCCCGAGGGGTGCGGATCGCCGAGGGGCTCCAGCCCAAAATCCCCCGTGCGTTTAAAGGCCCTGACCATCTTGCGTTGCTCGGCCACTGCGTACACCACAGGCAGAGTGGGGTGAACGGCAACGAACGACGGCGAGTCAGTCTTGGCCGCGGTACCCAACCACTCGAGCGAGCCGTCAGGGTGTGCGGACAGTGCGCCGATTCCTTCCGCGCGTCCACCGCCGTCGGCAGTGTAGGTGCCGGTCCAGATCAGGGTGTGCGGGGCAGTGGAAGTCATAGGTTTATCCTGCCAAAAAAAGCCCCGCAAATACGGGATATTGAGGTTTAGCATTGGATTCCAGCGGCCGCAAAGGAGGTGAGTCCGATTCCTGCTTCATCAGCTTTGGGCAATTCCTTGTGCCGTTCGGGCCCTCAGGCCTAATGACGTGCGAGTGTCCACGGATCACCGAAAGGCGTTTCATGCCAGCTCCTGAATCACTTGCTCCTCCCAGCTTTGCCGGTCTTGTGTCAACGCTGCGGGCGGCTGGCTGTGTGTTCGCAGAAGATGAGGCTCACCTGCTCTTGTCCGAAGCTTCCAGCGTCGCTGAGCTTTTGATGTGGGTGGAAAGGCGTGTTTGCGGTGAACCCCTTGAGTGCATCGTTGGCTGGGCCGAGTTCTGCGGACTCCGCATAGCAGTCGATTCGGGTGTTTTTGTGCCCCGCCGCCGCACCGAACTGCTCGTTTCGGAAGCTGCCGCGCTGCTGCGGGAACGGCTAAAGCTTTCCACGTCGTCGTCCGCCGTCATTGTGGATTTATGCTGTGGATCCGGGGCAGTGGGCGTGGCAGTAGCCACCCAGGTGTCCGTAGGGGAACTTCACTCGGCGGACATCGACCCAATTGCCGTGGAGTGCGCCAGACGGAACGTGGCAACTGTTGACGGACACGTCCATCGAGGGGACTTGTATGCTGCCCTCCCTTCCAGGCTTATGCACCGAATACAGCTCATCGTGGTGAATGCTCCCTACGTACCTACGGGCTTGCTGCCGACAATGCCGCCTGAAGCCAGAATCCACGAGCCGTCGCGTTCACTCGATGGGGGCGCCGATGGATTGGACCTCCACCGGCGCCTCATCCGCGAAGCGCACGAATGGTTGGATCCGAACGGCCATCTTGTTATCGAAACCAGCGAGCGTCAGGCTGCCGGAACTGCGGACATCATGGCGGCCGGAGGGCTTGCCGCACGCACTGTCCACTCTGAGGAGCTGGACGGCACGGTCGTGGTCGGTACCCCACGCTGCTGGTGACTCGACGACCAACGGCGGATCTTCCTGGGAGCAGGCAGCCGACGCCCCCGATCTTGATACTGGAACAGCGTGATGCTGCTCCGGGCAGACTTCGCCGGCGGCGGTCAGATGGGTGGACGGTCCTGTCCAAGGGAGCGCGGCGGACAACACCTGCGCTGAATGCGGCGCCGCGGTCCACCGTTCATTCCCGGGGCGTTGGTGGTGGGGGTGGTTTGAAGTAGTTGTTTTGTTGGGGTTTTTGGTGGGGGTCGAGGTGTTTTGGGGGTGTGTACCAGGGGGTGCCGTTGATGGTGGTGATGGTCCATTGTTCTTTGTGGATGAGGTGGTGGTGGGCGGAGCAGAGGAGTGCGCCGTTGTCGGTGGTGGTGGGGCCGCCGTGGGACCAGTAGGTGATGTGGTGGGCTTCGCACCAGGGGGCGGGGATGGTGCAGTTGGGGAAGGTGCAGCCTTGGTCGCGGGCGGTGAGGGCAAGGCGTTGAGCGGTGGTGAAGAGCCGGGCTTTGCGGCCGAGGTCCAAGAGTTCGCCGTGGGTGCCGAGGACGGCGGGGATGATGTCGGCGTCGCAGGCGAGTTTGCGGAGGGCGGCTGCGGCGACGGGTCCGGTGAACACGAAGTTGCCCGTGCCCGTGCCGGTGCCGGTAGTGGTGGTGTTTGTGGCAGCGGCTGTGCCGGTGCCGGTGCGTGTGCCGCCGTTGCCCGTGTAATTGGTGCCCGTCCGGTGGGGGAGGAGGTCTTGGTAGTTGATGGTGGCGATGATTTGGGGTCGGTTGCCGCCGGTGCTGGGCAGGGTGTTGGTGGCCAGGGCAACTTTCGCGGCACCGACGAGACCGTCGAGTTGTTTCTGCGACCGGGTGCGGCGGTCGAGCTCCACCTCGCCGTCGTGCCAGGGGCTCAGTCCGGTGCCACTGCCACTGCCACTGCCGGTGCCGCTGCCACTGCCGTTGCCGTTGCCACTTCCAGTGCCGGTGCCGGTGCCACTTCCAGTGTCGGTGCTGGTGCCTGTGGTGGTGCGGGGGTTGGTGGCGGTGTTCATGACGGTGAGGAGGTGTTCGTATTGGTCGGTGGTGGCGAAGATTTCGAGGTGGTGCAGGCCGTGGCGGGGTTTGCGGATGAACGCGCCCTGGGTGTGGCGGAGGGCTTCTTCGCTGGGTTCGGTGCCGTCGGCGTCGATGGTGTCGGCCCAGCGGCGGGCGACGCGGGCGAGGAAGTCCGGGTCGGTGGTGGCGGCGGTGGTGGTGAGGTTCTCCTCGATCAGCGCGAGTTTTTCCGGTGTGGTGAGGTGCTGGAGCCGGTTCAGGGTCAGGCTGATGATGGTCCCGGCCCGGGATGAGACAGCCGGGCTGGCCGGGCCCTGACCGGGCGCCGTGACCGCACCGGTGCCGGCGGTGTTTTCGGTACGATCGTCCGGATCGGGGCCGGAGCCGGTGCTGGAATCGTCGGTGCTGGAGTCGTCGGTGCTGGTGCTGGTGCCGGTGTTGTCGAGGTTTGGGGCGGGTGTGGGCGCGAGGGCGGCGGCGAGGTGTTCGCGCGGGGCCGGAATGGTGTCGCCCGTGAGGGTGGTGGCGGGCAGGATGTCCGCGGCGAGGGCGAGGCGGCGGTGGGCTTCGCTCTTGCCGATACGCAGCCGCTGGCGCAGGAACTCGGCGGTGTTGGCGCACCCGTCATCGGCCGGCGACGTGACAACCCGATCCTGCCTGTCGGTCCCGGCCCCGGTGCCACTGCCGACTGAACCGCTGGCAGTTGAACCGCTGGCAGTTGAACCGCTGGTGGTTGGGCCGCTGGCAGTTGAACCACTTGCCGCTGCGCCCTCGGGCCAGGCGGCGTCCGTCTCATCCAGGGTTTCAACGCCGTGGTCCCAGCCGGTCACCCAGTTTTTGCCCGTCCGGGAGCGGCAGGCACGGGCGGTGCCGGCGTCCGCTATGGCCTGTGCCCGGGTACGGTCAACGACACCGGCGGCCAGGATCTGCAGGTATTCCACAGCGCGGGAGAGCTCCTCCACCTGCCCGGCAAAATCAGCGGCTTCAACGTAGTCAGCCGCCGCAAGCCTTGAGGGGGCAGCAGCGGCGGCAGCAGTCAGGAGCCGGCAAATCTCCGTCAGAGTGTCCGCCGCATCAGCACTCGCCCCGGCGACCGGGGCGAGTGGCGCGGCTTCAGCCGGCCCAGCTTCAGCCCGCACAGCATCAGCCCGCACGGCGTTATCCGGCACAGCTTCGTCCGGTTCATCTTCATGAGGGGCGGGCCTGGCGGGAACGACACGAAGGTGACCGGTAAGACTGAGGCGGGAGTCGTCGTCGTACGCCTGAGGGCCACGGCCGGGATTGCTCCCAGCCCGCGTCAGCACGGCGTTAGAACCGCCGAACTCCGCAAGCTGATCCCCCATGGCTTCCATAGGGCAACTCTGCCAAAGACCCCTGACAAAAGTGCTCGCAAAAGCCGCTATGTGGAAAACCCAGGCACCAGTCACGGAAGCCGGTAGCCCGGGCACTGAGACAGCTGGAGGGAAGTTAGTGGACATGCCGCTGGCCGCCGCGTCCCCCAAGGATCGCGACGGCCAGCAAAGCCATCCAGTTGTAGCACATCAGCGCTGCGGCCTCTTGTCACAAGGGATGCCGCGCGTGATGAGCAGCCGCCAAAGCTAAGCTTTGGACTCCGGTTCGCCGCTGGAGGTGTCCAGGTTAAGCGTCTCGGGGTGGGTGCTGTGCGCGGGGATGTGGCCGCTGTCAAGGCCGGACCCCCCGGTAGTCCCGGCAGGAGTCCCGCCGCTAGTGCCACCTCTAGTCCCTGCCGTCCCGGCAGAGGCAGCTGTTGTAGTGGCGCCGTCGGACGTGGACTTGCTGTCCCCGGACCCGCCGTCACGGTGCATGGCCGAGCCGATGACGGTGCCTGCGCGGCGGGCCGCCTCGGTCAGCTGATCCGCAACTTCAGGGGCTTTCTCCTTGATGGCCTCCGTTGCCACGGACACCTTGTCCTGGACTGGCTTGCTGTCCCAGATGCCTGCAGCGCGTGCCTTGAGCTTGTCGTAGGCTGCCCGGCCCGACCGCGATCCGAGAACGTACCCGGCGGCGATTCCGACGCCCAAAAGAAATTTGTTTTTCATAATGAACTCCTGCTCCCTGAGAAGGTTTCAGTTCCGGCCAGAGAGGCCGGGAGATAGGAAAACCGGCCGGGGGATGATGACCCCGGGCCGGTTTTCCTGGCTAGCGCGCCAGTTAGCTGCGCACACCGCGCTTGGCGATCATGCCGTAAACCAGCAGCACGATGAGCGCGCCGCCGATGGCCAGCAGCCACGTCTGCAGGGAGAAGAACTCCTGCAGTCCGGTGCCGAAGAGCATGCCGCCGATCCAGCCGCCGAGGAGTGCTCCGACGACGCCCAGGACGAGGGTGATGATCCAGCCGCCACCCTGCCGGCCCGGGAGGATCGCCTTAGCGATCGCACCAGCAATAAGTCCGAGAATTAGAAATGCAATAAATCCCATTTTTTGTTCCTCTTCCTAAGTAAAGGAGGCCTCCGGATCCCGGAAGCACTTCATCCTTCTGCCTCAATAGTAATCATGCTTACTATCTTTTTGCCAACCCCGATTCGCAGAAAAACCCTATTTCAACCCTGTTCAGTGGCCGGTGACATCCGAATCGTTGCCCGCGTTAGGACCCTCGTCGAGGATGGCCAATTCCGCTAGATCCTGCGCATCCAGGGCGAAATCAAAGATGTCCAGGTTCTCCCGCATTCGCTCCGGATTGGCCGTTTTGGGAACTGTCACAATTCCGTTCTGAACGTGCCACCGAAGGACCAGTTGGCCGGGCGTTTTGCCATACTTTTCACCCAGCTGGGACAGAAGTGGGGCGCTCAACAGACCAGCGCCGTCCCCTCCCAGCGGGCTGTAGGACTGGGTCACGATTCCGTGCCGGTCATGGAACTCGCGCTCGGACGTCCGGGTGATGGCCGGGTTCAACTGAATCTGGTTCACCGCCGGCATAACCTCTGTCTCTGCCATCAGCCGCTCCAGGTGCGCGGGCTTGAAGTTGGAAACACCAATGGAACGGACCTTGCCCTCTGCCTGCAGCCGCTCGAAGGTCTTCCAGGTAGAGACGTACTCATCGCGCTGGGGTAGCGGCCAATGGACCAGGAGCAGGTCCACGTAGTCGAGCCCCAGCCGCTTCAGTGACCCCTCCAGCCCTTCAATTGCACGATCGCTGCCCTGGAACTGGCCATCAACCTTAGTGGTGATAAACACATCATCCCGGTCCACGCCGCTGGCCCGGATACCGTTGCCCACGCCCTGTTCGTTGCCGTACTTCACGGCAGTATCGATGTGCCTGTACCCGGCTTCGAGGGCTTGTACGACGGCGGTCGCCGCCTGATCGTCGTCCAGCGGCCAGGTGCCAAGACCTACCTGCGGAATGGAGTGTCCGTCATTAAGTTTGATCAGCGGTGCAAGTGTCATTGCAACAGTCTCTCCCTTAGGCCTTCGCCGTCCTAGCCCCCAAACGAACGCAGGATGTTTTCGGCGTTGTGGGCCAGGGCCACGCGTGCGTTGTCCGAAACCTTGTCCGGGCCCTTCTGCTGGCCCAGGAACTTCACGAAGCGCTGCAGTGCCTGCGCAGCCTTGGGGGCATCGCCGTCTTCAACCGCCTTCGCAGCCTGCTGGATGCCCGCCGTCAGCTGGCTGCCCACCGGCCCTGTCACGTCTCCCGACTCCACCAGGTCCTCCAAAACGTGCTGCAGCGCCTTAACGCTGCCCGGAAGCCAAGCGGCCCTCAGCGGCACATCCGCGAAGTCCATGTCAGAGGCGAGGTAGAAGTCCGTGTAGGCCGGCTGGTTGTAGGCGGTGTTCTGGCGTGCAACTTCCGCACGGTACTGCGGGTCGTGCATCAGCGTGTAGAGCTTGTGATTGGTCACTTCGGTGCTGAGGTACATCCGCAGGGCAGAGCTGTCCGCGGTCCGCACCAGCAGTTCCTCCCGCCAGTCACCCACCACGTCCGCCACCAGGCTCGGGTTGCCCTTGGTGCCGTTGTTGGTGCGGGTATCGGTGGCGGTAAGGAGCCGGCCGCGCTTCCAGTCATCGATGGTGGGCGTCTGGTCTCCGGACCCGTTGACAAGCTGCGTGGTCATGTCCGCAGCCCACTTGATGCTCATGTTGGTGCCGGGAGTTTTCGTGGGCGAGAGCTTGTCGCCGTCGGCTGACTGCATGCCGATGGCCCAGTTCTCGATTCCGGGAACGGCAGGATCAACATCACCGATCATGCCGCGGCCGGTGTCTTTGCCGGAGTAGGCGCCGAATAGAACCTTGCCGGTGGCGGCGTCCCGCATGGCGTAGCCGTAGGGCGCATAAGTGCTGCCCTCGTGCACACTAAAAATCTCTTTGCCGGGACGTGCGGGGTCGATGTCGGTGACGTGCATGGCGTCGCCGTGGCCCAGCCGGGCTTCGTCACCGGGCGTGGCGCTGCCGGCCGGCATGGTGTCGAAGGAGCTGTAAAGGAGCGAGCCGTCGTCGTCGATGGTGGCCGAGCCGTAGACGACCTCCTGTTTGCCGTCGCCATCCACGTCCGAGGCACTCAGTGAGTGGAAGCCCTGCGTGGTGAGCTTTCCGAACTCCGGGTCCGTGCCGTCACGGCCGTGCGGGCCGTCATTGAAGGGGTTGGTCATGGGGGTCCAGCCGGAGTCCACGTTCCACACGGGGGAGAGGTTCGATCCGTCCCACGTGTAGGCGGCCAGCGTGCTGCGTGTGTAGTAGCCGCGGGCGAAGACGGCCGCCGGCTTCTGGCCGTCCAGATAGGCGACGCCGGCGAGGAACCGGTCCACGCGGTTGCCCGGCTCGATGCGGGACATGGCGTAATCGCCCCACATGAGGCCGTCGTCGTGCCGGCCCGGCTCGTAGGCAACGGTCTTCAGTTCCTTGCCCGTGGCGCCTTCGAACACCGTGAGGTACTCCGGGCCGGAGACGATAAAGCCGTCAAAGGCGCGCAGGTTGTTCCGGGCACTGCGCGAAGGGGCGTAGACGTCCATGAAATAGTCCGTCACTGCCTCGGCGTCGGCCTGGGACAGCGGGTACTGGTACTTCGGCGCGATCCCGAACGCTTCCTCCAGCGTGGCGGGCCAGTTGCCGGCCTTCACTTCCGGGTGTTCGGTCCAGCCCTGGAAGGTCTTCACCATGTGCTGGTAGTAATCGGTGGCGCTCATCCGGTAGTCGTCGGAGTTCGAGTAGCCGGCCTGGATGTCTGATTGCAGCAGGGAGACGAAGCTTTCAGAAGCAACGCTGCCGTCGGCGTTGAAGTTGGTGCTCTTGGTTCCCGGCGCCGTTTTCATCATCATCTCTGCGCGCCCGTCGCCGTCGAAGTCGTTGACCAGGAGCTGGGTGTAGTGGGCGCCCGAGCGGATGTTCACGCCGAGGTCGATGCGGTGGAGGAGGGTGCCGTCTGCTTTGTAGGTGTCAACGTAGGTGTTCCCGGTGTACCCCACTTGGGAGACGTCCTTGGAGTTGTTCGGGTCCCATTTGACGATGAATTCGTACTGGCCGTCGCCGTCCACGTCGCCGATGGAGGCGTCGTTCGCGGCGTAGGTGTACGACTGGCCCGTGGGCGTCACACCGTCGGCCGGCTTCTTGAGCGGAATGTCCGTGAAGTTGCCGCCCCACGACATGGCGGTTGCGCTGCTGTCCACTTCAACGCCGCCGACGACGGCCCGTACCTGGTATTCGGACGCTGCGGTTCCAGTGGTGTCCTGGTAGTTGGTGCTGTCTGTGACCGTTGCCAGCTTTCCGCCATCCCGGTAGACGTTGAAATCGGTGCCGGTCAGGCCCGTGGCGGAGGCGCCGGTGGCTTCGTGGCCCAGGAGGCGCCAGCTGAGGAACACACCTTCTGACGTTTTGGCGGCCACAAGGCCGCGGTCCAGGTGTTCCAGCTGGACGCCTGAGGCACCGGGCTTGGGAGATCGTTCGACGGCGGAGGCCGGGGCGGAGAGACAGCCGACGGTGAGTGCGAGGCCAAGGGCTGCAACCGACAGAAGGCGCGCAGGGGTACGGGAGGGATTCACCAATGAATCCTTTCAATTTCGAGACGGGAAAACGCTTCCCCAGTAACTTAGAGGAGGAGGAGGGCGTAAAACAAGCCTTGCGGCAGGGTTCGAAAGAGGGTATTTAGAACGTTGTAGATTTTGGTTCCCGACGTCAGAACGTATGTTCACCGCAGGCACGTCAAAAGAGTCAGGCTCCCCGGCGGGCCCATCCAGTCAACTGGTCGCTCAGATCCATGAACTGCTGGTTAATCACCTGCACCCCGGGATTGGCGTTGTACCAGTTCACGATTTCCCGGGCCCCGTCCGCAAACGGGATGGTGGCGCAATAGTCCGGCACCAGGGACTTGATCTTCGTGTTGTCGAAGACCACCGAATGGGAGCGGTCGCCCAGCAGATTGGGTCCAAGTTCGTCACTGTGCGCGGCGATGGTTTCGGACGCCACGTGCACCAGTTCCGGCTCCGGCACGCCGGCCGCCCGGGCGAACAGTTGGTAGATCTGGTTCCAGGGCAGGTACTCATCGGAGGTGATGGTGTAGCTCTCACCCACAGCCTGGGGCCGGCCCAGCAGCCCTGCGAAAGCCTTGGCGAAGTCCTTGCTGTGCGTGAGGGTCCAAAGGGACGTGCCGTCCCCGTGCACCATAACCGGCAGCCCGGCGCGCATTCGGTGGATATCCGTCCAGCCGCCCACCATGGCGATCTTGGTGCGGTCGTAGGTATGCGACGGCCTCACCACTGTGAGCGGGAAGTCCTGCTCACGATAGGCCTCGTACAACAGTTCCTCGCAGGCAATTTTGTCCCGCGAGTACTGCCAGAACGGGTTTTTCAGCGGTGTGGACTCCCGGATCGGCAGCCGCGTAGGCGGCTTCTGGTAGGCGGACGCGGAACTGATGAACACGTACTGCCCGGTACGGCCGGTGAACAAATCGATGCTGGCCTTGGCCTGGTCAGGCTGGTACGTAATGAAGTCTGCGACGGCGTCGAACTCCCGCCCTGCCAGCGCCTCCTGTACCGCTGAAACGTCCCGGACGTCCGCGTGCAGGATTTCCACTCCTGCCGGGACCGGCCTTGCGGACCGGCCCCGGTTGAGGATTGTCAGCCGGTGGCCCAGCGCGACGGCGCGTTGTGCCGCCGTCGCGCTGATGACCCCGGTGCCGCCGATGAAAAGGATGGTTTTCGGTGCCACTGTATCGGCGACAGGTCCGAGTGGATTCACCACGCGTAGTCTTCCGGCGCCGTGCGGTGCCCGGGGAAGATGTCGTCGAGCCGCTTGAGCGCATCGGCGTCGAGCGTGACGTCCAAAGCCCGGATGGCGGCGTCGAGCTGTTCCTGGGTCCGCGGCCCGACAATAGGTGCCGTGACGGCGGGCTGGTGCAGCAACCAGGCGAGGGCGATGTCACCGGGCTCCTGGCCCAGATCATCGGCAAAGTCCTCGTACTGCTGGATCTGGTCCTGGTTCTTCTTGAGGGTTTCGGCTGCCCGGCCCTCAGCCCGCCGGACGCCCTGCCGTTCCTTCTTCAGCACCCCGCCCAGCAGCCCGCCCTGCAGCGGGGACCAGGGGATAAGCCCCAGACCGTACTGCTGGGCTGCCGGAATCACCTCCAGCTCGACCTGGCGCATCAACAGATTGTAGATGGACTGCTCGCTGACCAGGCCGGTGTAGTGGCGCCGCCGGGCGGCCTCCTGGGCCTGGGCGATGTGCCAGCCGGCGAAGTTGCTGCTGCCCGAGTACAGGATCTTGCCCTGCTGGACCGCGACCTCGATGGCCTGCCAGATCTCGTCCCACGGGGTGTTCCGGTCAATATGGTGGAACTGGTAAACGTCGATGTAGTCCGTCTGCAGGCGCTTCAGGCTCGCATCCAGTGCACGGCGTATGTTCAGCGCGGACAGCTTGGATTCGTTGGGTCGGTCCGTCATGGTGCCGTAAAGCTTGGTGGCCAGCACGGTGTGCTCGCGCCGCTCGCCGCCCTTGGCGAACCAGCGGCCGATGATTTCCTCGGTCCACCCCCGGTGTCCGGCTCCGCCGTACACGTTGGCGGTGTCGAAGAAGTTGATGCCCTGGCCAAGTGCGGAGTCCATGATGCTGTGGGCTTCGGTCTCCTCCGTGTGGGGACCGAAGTTCATGGTGCCCAGGCAGAGCCGGGATACTTTGAGGCCGGAGCGGCCCAGTTGGGTGTACTGCATTGAAAAGTCCTTTCGGTGATTGAGGCCTGCGGAGCAGGTTCTACAGCTGCGTAAAGGAGGCGACGGCGGGATCTGACCCGAGGCGCGCTCCGGACTCAAGCGCCGTGATGGCGGAAAGTTCGTCCTCGGAAAGGGTGAGGGCTGAGGCGGCGAAGTTTTCCCGGATCCGCGTGGCCTGGCTGGACTTGGGGATCACGATGTTTCCGGCCGCAAGATGCCAGGCGAGCACCACCTGGGCGGTGGTGGCGTTGTGGGCGCTGGCGACGGCTGTCACCGCATTACCGTTCAGGTCGGCGCCCCGTCCCAACGGGCTGTAGGCTTCCACCGCGATGCCCAAGCGCCGGCACTTGTCCGCCAGTTCCGCCTGCTGGTAGCTGGGGTGGAGCTCAATCTGGTTCACGGCCGGAACAATTTCCGCGGACTCCAGCAGGTCGTCCAAGTGGTCCGCAAGGAAGTTGGAGACTCCGATGGCACGGATCTGGTTGTTTTCGTACAGCCGCTCCATCTCCTTCCAGGCCTGGACATACAGGCCCTGCGACGGAACCGGCCAGTGGATGAGGTACAGGTCCACGTAGTCCAGGCCCAGTGCTAAACGGCTGTTCTGGAATGCTTCCTGGGCCCGGTCCTGCTCGCCGTTCCGGAGCTTGGTGGTGACAAAAATATCCTCGCGGGGGATGCCGGTGGCGGCGATTGCGGCTCCCACGCCGGCTTCGTTGCGGTAGGCCGCGGCAGTATCGATGTGGCGGTATCCGGCCTCAAAGGCGTCCTCCACGGTCCGCTGGGTGTCTTCCGGCGGTACCTGGAAAACACCAAAACCAAGCTGGGGGATAGTAACGCCGTTGTTAAGTGTCAGCTCTGACATGGGGGCTCCTTGAACGGTGCGGGTAAGGGTGCCGTCGGCTCGGCCCTAAGCTCGAAGTGCCGAGAAAACGGTTTCTGTTGGCTCGCTACTGAGCCTATGCACTTTTGGCCCCGATGTCAGCACGCAAGCCTGATCTTGTTTTTCCTAGGACTGCCGGTCCTACCTTCGTTGTAGAAGTGCGTGGGCAGCACGGGTCACAATGGTCTTCATGGGTCAAAGCGCCGAGTTCGGAAAATTCCTCAAAGCCATGCGTTCCCGGTTAAGCCCCGAGGACGCCGGGGCCGGTCCGTCCACCCGTGCGCGGAGGGTGCCCGGCCTTCGCCGGGAGGAAGTGGCGCGGCTGGCGGGAGTCAGCACGGATTACTACGTCCGCCTGGAACAGGGCCGGAACATCCACCCTTCGCGCACCGTCCTGGATGCGGTGTCCGGGGCGCTACGGCTCAGCAGCAGCGAGCACGCTCATATGATGGATCTTTTGGAGCACTGTGCCGCCACGCCCCGCTTGGCCGGGCAGGCGGCGCAGGGCGTCCGCCCGGCATTGCGCCATCTCCTCGAGGCAATAGGCGATGTTCCCGCCATGGTGCTCGGCCGCCGCAGTGACGTCCTGGCCGGGAACCGCTTGGCTTTCCTGCTCTTTACGGATTTCCCGGCGCTTCCAGTGGCGGAAAGGAACCTCACCCGGTGGCTCATTCTCGACCCGGCCGCCCGGGCGCTGTTCCGGGACTGGAAGACGGTGGCTGCCGAAGCTGCCGGCGCGCTCCGCCTGGATGTCGGCCGGCATCCCAACGACGCGCAGGCCAACCAGCTGGTGGGGGAACTGGCGGTCAACAGCGAGCACTTCCGGCAATGGTGGGCGGGGCACCGGGTGGCCACCAGGTCGGCGGGGACTGTCCGCCTGCACCATCCCACCATCGGGGACCTGGAACTGAACTTTGAAAACCTCGTCCTCCCGGAGGACCCGGACCAGACGCTCAGGATCTATTCCGCCCGGCCTGGGTCGCCGTCGGCGGATGCCCTTGCCTTGCTGGGCAGCCTCGGTGCCGCAAGCCTCGGCGCCGCAAGCTTCAGTGCCGGGAGCCCCAGCGACGGGAGCCCCAGTCCGCTGCCCGGGCCTGTGCGGCAGCGCAGGCTGGCACCAGGCGCCCCCGCACCTGTGGCGGAAGGTGCGGAGTAGCGGCCCAGCAGCGGCGATACCCGCTGTACATTTGGCCAGCAGCAGTGGCCAATTCTGGCCACGAGCCCATTGGGAACGTCCTCCAGCCTTCCTAGGGTGGAGGAACAAGTCTCACTCAAGGATGGTCTCAACGATGAAACGCATCGCCCTGCTGAAGGAACGCCAGGCTTCCGCCGCCACCGGCGCCCCCTCTACCGCCACCGGTTCGCACTGTCCGGCTTCCGGCCTGTGGAGCCCCGACCTCGACCCGCACACCGTGTTGTCTTTCTTCGAAGGGCACGTTTTTCCAGCGTTCGACGGCGTTCCCACCGTCTGGCGGCGGCGCACGGCAGGTGCCGTATCAGCTAATTAGCTCTGGTTGAACCAAAACTGGCCCGCAGTTAGCGTCCTCACAACGAGGGGACGTCAACTGCGGGCCAGCGGACTTGGCTTAGTGTTCTTCCAGCCGGAAACCGAGCTTCATGGTGACCTGCCAGTCAGCGATTTTGCCCTCTTCCAGGTGGCCCCGGATTTCCTTGACCTCAAACCAGTCAAGGTTGCGGAGGGTCTGGGATGCCTTGGCGATTCCGTTCCGGACGGCGTCGTCCACTCCCTGATCCGACGTGCCGACAATTTCAGAAATGCTGTACGTGTGGTTGGACAACTTCGCTCCTCGTGATTGCCTTGGGGCTCCCGGTTGCGGGCCGTTCTTGAAGACTAGTGGCACTTCCAGAACGTTGACCAGCCCTTGAGGCGGGAACTGCGGCCCCGCCCGCGCGGGTAACCCTTCAGGGTTGCGCGGTCTACTTCGCCTCAAGCACCAGGTTCTTGAGGTCGTCGAGGGTCTGCTGCATGTGGGCGTCCATTGCCTCCCGCGAACGCGCAGCATCACGGGATTCCAATGCTTCGGCGATGTTTTGATGATGACCGATGGCGTGCACCTGGATCTCGCGCACCGCTGACGTTTCGGTCCGCCGCTTTTCCAGGACCCGGTGGAGCGGTTCGAAGAGAACGGCCACAAACACGTTCTCGGAAGAATGCAGGATCAGGTCGTGGAACGCGAGGTCCGCTTCCACGAAGGCCGCGACGTCGTTCACCTCGTGGGCGGCGCGCATGGCGGCGACGTAGCCGTGAAGCACCTGGATGTCCGCGTCGCTGATACGCCCCGCGGCGAGTTCGCAGGCACCGGTCTCCAGCATGCGGCGGAGTTCGATGAGCTGGACGGACGCCTCCGCTTCGTTCTTGCCCTCGGAGGCGGCCCGCAGCACTGCCTCCAGCGAGGCCCACCGGTTGAGTGGGTTCACAAAGGTGCCGCGCCCGCGCTCGACACTAAGGATCCGCTGCGCCTCAAGGGTTTTCATTGCCTCGCGGACGGTCATCCGGCTCACTTCATGGGCGGCGCTGAGTTCGTGCTCACCCGGAACAGTGGCGCCGGGGGGAAATTCGCCCGCAATGATGCGGTCCAGGAGCTCATCCGCCACCTGGCCTACCAGCGACTTCCTTGCCATGCTGCCCCCGTCAGTGCCCCTCGTGCATATGCCAGACAAATCTACTTGCGCGTCTTTATGTCCTATGCCACACTAGCATCAGATGCAAGATGTCAGACATCTTACAGATCCCTTTTACACCAGGATCCCGCCCGGATTCATACACAACGGAGTGCACTGTGACGCTTGAAGCAGACGTTCTTGCCGCCTACCCCGCCGAAGTCCGGATTCCCGCCGACCTGGTGGCCGGCACGCTGGCTGCCTCCAACGCGGAGACCCCGCGTGTCCTGGTAGTGCTCGACGACGATCCCACCGGAACGCAGTCCGTGGCAGATTTGCCCGTGCTCACCCGCTGGGATGTGGAGGACTTCATCTGGGCCTTCGGCCAGTCCAAGCCTGCCGTTTACGTCCTCACCAACACCCGCAGCCTGGACCCCGCAGAGGCCGCCGCCCGGAATGAAGAAGTGGTCCGCAACGCCCTCGCCGCCGCCGGATCCACCGAGGACCTGCGCCTCGGGTTCGTCAGCCGCAGCGATTCCACACTCCGCGGCCACTACCCCCTGGAGCCGGACGTCATTGCCGCCACGGTTGCGGATGTCAGTGGAGAAAAGACCGACGGCGTAGTGCTGGTTCCAGCCTTCCCCGACGCCGGGCGGGTCACCATCGGCGGCGTCCACTACATGCGCGGCACCGGCGACGCAGCCGGAACGCTGACCCCGGTGTCCGACACCGAGTTCGCCAAGGATGCCACGTTCGGCTTCACCACCTCTGTGATGGCCGACTACGTCCAGGAGAAATCCCAGGGCCGCTTCGCTGCAGATTCGGTGATCGTCCTGGACCTCAACATCATCCGCGCCGGCGCCGTAGCCGAAGGTTCCTCCGGGGACGCGGCAGCCAGCGCAATGATCAGCGCCAATGCCATCGCCGACGCTATCTCGGCGGCCACAGACTCCACCCCGATCGTGGCCGACATCGTCACCGAAAATGACCTTCGCGCTTTGTCCCTTGGCCTGGAAGAAGCTGAACGGCGCGGCAAGAAGTTGCTTTACCGGGTGGGTCCGCCATTTGGCCGTGCCCGGATCGGCCAGGAAATCCGCACCGAACTCAGCGGCCCCGAGGCCTACGCCGGCAACACCCCGTCCGAGGCTGGCGGGCTCATCGTCGTCGGCTCCCACGTTGGCGTCACCACCCGCCAACTCAAGGCCCTGACCGAACAGCACAGCGCGGCCCGGATCGTTGAGATCGACGTCGAAAAATTGCTTGCCGCCGAAACCGAAACGGCCGCTGACGCCTACCTGGACCAGACCGTTGACACAGTTGTCGAAGCCCTCCGCGGCGGCGACGTCATCGTCCACACCAGCCGGCTGCTGATCAAGACGGACGACCCCGCCGAAAGCCTGCGGATCGCGCGCACCGTGTCGGCCGCCGTCGTCGCCGTGGTCAACCGGACCCTCAAGACGTTCCCCCCGCGGTTCGTCATCGCCAAGGGCGGCATCACCTCCTCGGACGTTGCCGCTCATGGCCTGGAGATCCGCCACGCCATTGTCCGAGGCCCCATGCTGCCGGGCATTGTCTCGCTGTGGGAGCCGGTGGACGGCCCCGCCAAGGGCATCCCGTACATCGTCTTCGCCGGCAACGTGGGCGATGACCAGTCCCTCGCCGACGTCACCCGCAAGCTCAGCAACACTTTCTAGCATCTTCGCCAAACAATCCCGCCAAAATTCAATGGAGAACACCATGACCAGCAACTACACCGTTACCGTCCTGGGCCTCGGCGCCATGGGCCTGCCCATGGCCACCCGCATGGCGTCCCAACTGACCGTCCACGGCTTCGACATCGCCGAGCCCCGCCTGAAGCTCGCCGAAGAAGCCGGCATCGCCACGTTCGCCACTGCCCGCGAAGCTGCCAAGGGTGCCGACGCCGTGCTCCTGGCCGTCCGCAACGGCGAGCAGCTGAACGACGTCCTCTTTGGCGGGAACGGCGTGGCCTCCGTGCTCGAGCCGGGCGCCGTCGTCATCCTCGGCAGCACCGTAGGCACTGAAGCCATCCCCGCCACGGTTGCCAAACTGGCCGAATACGGCGTGGAGCTCGTTGATGCCCCGCTGTCCGGTGGACCCAAGCGTGCCGGCGAAGGCGACCTGCTCATTGTGGTCGGTGCTTCCCCGGAGGCCCGCGGGAAGGCAGCCCCCGCGCTGGAACTGCTGGCCTCCACCCTCACCGTGGTAGGCGACAAGCCCGGCGACGGCCAGGCACTGAAGACCGTGAACCAGCTGCTGTGCGGCGTCCACATCGCCGCCGCTGCAGAAGCCATGGCCCTCGCCGACGCGCTGGGCCTTGACCAGGCGAAGACCCTCGCCGCCCTCGAAGCCGGTGCCGCCGGTTCCTTCATGCTGTCCAACCGCGGCCCGCGCATCCTCGAGGCGTACAACGAGGAAGGCGCCGAGGTCCTTTCCCGCCTGGACATCTTCGTCAAGGACATGGGCATCGTGGGCAAGGCCACCCGCGCCGCCGGCCTCGCAGCCCCGGTTGCCGCCGCCGCCGAGCAGCTCTACCTGCTGGGCCAGGCGCAGGGCCTCGCCGCCGCCGATGACTCCGCCGTCATCAAGGTTGTTGCCCCCGCCAAACGGACCAAGTAGCAAGCCACTTCCCCGAAAACGTACGTCGACGGCGGTCCCCCCTCCGCCGTCGCCGTACCCACCCAGCTCGCTAGGCTTAACTAGCGACGTCAAAGGAGACACACGATGAGCGCACTTGCTCTTCTGGCCATAGCAGTGGCGGGCGTCGCCCTGCTGCTCGTGGCCGTCATCAAGTTCAAAATCCCTGCTTTCCTGGCCCTGCTCGTGGTCAGCGTGGCAGTTGCCCTGGTGGCAGGCATCCCGCTGCCGGACATCATCAAAACCGTTACTGAAGGCATGGGCGGAACCCTCGGATCCGTAGCCATCCTGGTTGGCCTGGGCGCCATGCTCGGCAAAATGATCGAGATTTCCGGCGGCGCACAAGCCCTCGCCGGCAAGTTCACCCAGCTGCTCGGCCCCCGCAGGGTCGTCGCCGCCCTGACCGCTGCCGCTTTCCTGCTGGCCATCCCGGTCTTCTTTGATGTCGGGTTCATCATCCTGATCCCCATCATCTACGGATTTGCCAAGGCCGCCGGGGTCAACCCGGTCAAGTTCGGCCTGCCCGTTGGCGGCATTATGCTGGCCATCCACGTGGTTGTCCCGCCGCACCCCGGCGTCGTTGGCGGCGCCGGCATCCTCGGCGCAGACATCGGCTGGACCACCATCATCGGCCTTGCCCTCTGCATCCCCGTGGGTGTCCTGGGCTACTTCGTTGCCCGCCGGCTGAACCGGCGTGACTTCACCATGCTGCCCGCCACCGCCGAGCAGTTCCGCCTCTTTGGCACCGGCACCTCGCAGGTCGAGCAGGAAGCTGCGCAGGGCGCTTCCAATGTCGCGGTCAAGAGCGAGGTCAAGACGGCTCCCAGCCCGGCAATGATCATCACCCTGATTGTGCTTCCGATCCTCATGATCATGGTGGGAACTGTCGGCGCGGTCATCCTTCCCAAGGACAGCTTCGCTTCCCAGCTGGCCGCCTTCATTGGCGCCCCTCTGATTGCGCTCCTCACGGCCCTGGGACTGGCGTATTACTTCCTGGGCATCCGCCGCGGCTGGTCCTCGCAGCACACCGGTGAGGTCATGGACTCGGCATTGGCCCCCACCGCCATCGTTATCCTGGTCACCGGCGCCGGCGGCGTCTTCGGCAAGGTGCTCACCGTCTCCGGCATCGGCACGGCCCTCGCGGAAGGCCTGCAGTCTGCGGGCCTCCCGGTCATTTTGATGGCCTTCGTCCTCGCGGCGATCCTGCGTGCATCGCAAGGGTCCGCAACGGTAGCCATCATCACCACCTCGGGCCTGCTGGCAGCGTCCGTGGCGGACGGCGGTTTCTCACCATTCCAGACGGCCCTCATCCTGGTAGCCATGGGCTTCGGCGCTTTGGGCCTCAGCCACGTGAATGACTCCGGCTTCTGGATCGTCACCCGCTTCCTTGGCCTCTCCGTGGCGGACGGGCTCAAGACCTGGACGGTGCTCACCACCATCCTGGGCCTTGCAGGCTTCGCGCTCACGTTCCTGGTCTGGATCCTTACCGGCGGACTCACCGTCTGATGCGCACCCGACTCGACCACCTGGTCACCTCGGCCCTCCAGCAGGGCTCCGCCGTGCCGGCCTTCACCTGCTACGACTTCACTACCGCGCTGGCCGTGGTGGCCGCCGCTGAGGAATCCGGCCGGGGCGTCATCCTGCTCGTGGCCCCCAAGACTGCCGCTACGTCCAATGGCCTGCGCCTCATCGGCGCCCTCCGGGGCCTCGCTGACGCCGCGTCCGTCCCGGTGGCCGTGCAGCTGGACCACGCAACTGACCTTCAGGTAATGGCCGACGCCGTTGCGGCAGGGGCGGACTCCGTCCTCGCGGACGGTTCGTCCCTGCCTTACGAGGACAACATCGCACTGGTCGTTGCGGCCCGGGCCCTGCTGGGTCCTGACGTGGTGCTGGAAGCCGAGCTGGGCGGCCTCGCCGGGGACGAGGATCGCGCGTTCAGCGCCGACCAGTCCGGCGTAGCCGTGGCCGGTCTGACGGACTCCGCCCAGGTGGAGGACTTTGTCTCCAGGACCGGAGCGGAGCTGCTGGCTGTCGCCGTCGGTAACGTCCACGGCAAGTACAAGGGGGAGCCTCAGCTGCGCTGGGACGTCCTGCAGGATATCGCGGTGCGGACACACATTCCGCTGGTGCTGCACGGAGCCTCCGGGATCCCTGTAGAGGAGCTGGTGAAGGCTGCGTCGATGAACGTTGGCAAGGTCAACTTCAACACTGAGCTCCGCACCGGCGTCCTCGCCACTTTGCAGGAGCACTTGCCGGGGACCCGGTCCGACGGCGAGAACCTCCAGGGGCTCCTGGGCCACTGGAACGAGAAGGCCAAGGACTTCGCCACGGGAACACTGGCAACACTCACTCGGTAAAAACAGGCGTACTGCCGGGAGTTTTTGGACACGTACCGTGACGTGCGGGCGTTTCGGGGTCCCCGGATCTGTCCAAGAACTCCAAGGGGGAGGGCGGCCAGGATCAAGCCATGATCCTGGCCGCCCTTTTTTGCCTTGCTGGCCGCGGTGGTCCGCGTCTCCATCTTCACCATGCAGCGATCTTTGGCCCAGTTGTGATGTTGAAGGGTAAGCCGGGGCATTGCCAGCGCGGTGAAGTAGTGCCAGTGTCGAACCATGACCGAGAACACGTTGTCCACCGAGGATAAGTTCGCTCCTGACGTCTCGCTGAGGCGCAACGACGCGCATCACCGCTATGAGCTGCATGTGGGGGGCAAACTCGCCGTCCAGTCCTTCTACCGGGACCTGCCCGGCCATATCGACTTCAGCCACACAGAGACGTCGCCGGACTTTGAGGGCCAAGGCCTGGGCAAGGTCCTGGCCCACTTCGCGCTGGATGACGTGGTGGCAGCGGGAAAGCGGATCATCCCGCACTGCCCGTTCATCGCGGGCTACCTCCGCGGGCACGAGGGCTACGAGCAGTGCGTCGACTGGCCGGACAGTCCAGCAATGAACGGTTCAGGTGCTTGAGCAGGCCTGCGCCGCACCGACAACCCTTCACGAAAAACATTTCTTCCTGCCCGTGCCCGCGTAGCGCGTTATTGTGCCGCCGCACCGGGTACCTTTCCTGAGCGCGGTCTTGCAGAGGGCGCACGCTGTGGAATGCGCGCCGTTTTTCGGGTCAGCGCACACCGGGGAGGAATCCGGGATGAATCACCAGGAACAACTGTTTGATGTGGCTGTCGTCGGGGGCGGGCCGGCCGGGCTTAGTGCGGGTGTTGCCTTGGCCAGGGCGTTGCGGTCCGTGGTAGTGATCGACGCCGGCGGGCAAAGGAACCTGCCCGCAGAAGGCGTGCACGGGTTCCTTACCCGCGAGGGCATGAGCCCCAAAGAGCTTCTGGCTGCCGGACGGGAAGAACTGGCTGAATACGGCGGGGAAGCCGTCACCGGGTTTGTAAAGTCCGCCAGGCGCGATGGCGACAACTTTGTGCTCTCGCTCGAGGACGGCTCAACCTGCCGTGCCCGCCGGCTGCTGATCACTTCGGGAATTGAAGACCAGCTTCCCGACCTGCCGGGCGTGGCCGACCGCTGGGGCCGGGACGTACTCTATTGCCCCTATTGCCATGGCTGGGAAATCCGAAACCGGAAGGTGGGAGTAATGGCCTCCGATGCCCACGCAGTCCTTCAGGCCCTGACTTTCCGGCAGTGGAGCCCAGACGTGGCCCTCCTGCTCAACGGTGAATTGGCGCTCAGCCGGGGCCAATCGGAACAGTTGGCCGCGCGGTCCGTCAAAGTGGTTGAAGGCCGCGTCTGCGGGCTGGTGGTCGAGGACGACAAGCTCACGGCGGTCACGCTCGCAGACGGATCGGCAGTAACGCTGGAAGTGCTGGTGGTCAGCCCCGCAACCGTCAGCCGGGTCACCATGCTCGAGGCCTTGGGGCTGAAACCGGATGGCCTCGAAGAAGGGCCGGGGACGTGCCTGCCGACCGATGAATCGGGGCTCACGTCCTGCCCGGGAGTTTGGGCTGCCGGTAATGCAACCGACGTTTCCGCCCAGGTGATGACGGCGGCGGCCGCCGGACTGAAAGCTGCCGCCGCCATCAACGCGGACTTGGTGCTGGAGGACACGCGCCGGGCAGTGGAGGCCGCCAGGACCCCCGCCTCCCGCTAGCTGACTGGCCCTGTTGGCTGACCAGCCTGACCAGCCCGGTTAGCTGGCGAGGGCGTGCAGGCTGAATGCCGGGACATCGATGGTGAAGCCGCAGGCGCAGCGGTAAGTCTCCACGTTGGCGGGCGGGGAACCGGCCCCGACCGGAATGACCTGGGCGTCGTCAACCTGGACGGGCTGATGCAAAGGCATCGCGTCCGGATCGACCAGCTGCATAGGGGCACGGCAGTGCATCCGTGAACTCAGGGTGACCAGCAGCCCCGCATCCACGGGACGGATGAAGCTCAAGGGAGATTCTTCCCCGGCTTCTTGCTCCATGGGGACTGACAACTGATTTTTTACTGCGGTGGTCACGATGGTCATCCTTGGGCTTCTTCACGGAACTACCGGCGTTGGCAGCTCCGCCGCGAACTGCTTGCGGAGGTTCAATTACCCCACAACCTAAGCATGCTTACTAATCTTTGGGCAAATCCGCTGTGCCCCAGCACACATCATCAGCCGTCCAGTTGCAACGCCCCCGATGCCTGCCTGCAGCCCTGACTGCCGGTCACTGACTGCGCCGGCGCTGCCACTGGAATGCGTGCCAGAACAGCAGTCCGATGACAGCAGCAAGCCCTGCGACGATTGCGTAAGGCGCGAAGGTGAACATCAGGAAAGATGCCGGCATCCCTGAAGTCGTCGGGCCCACCATGGAGTTGGCGTTGAGGAAGATCAGGGCTCCGCCCCCGATCAGCAGGATGGCCAGCAGCCACAGAACAACGATGAATGGGTTGACGGCGGGAGCGGTGTGGTGGGCGGAATCTTCCCCTGCTCCGGTTTGGACTGCCCCCGCTATCGGGTTCCCATCCTGGTCCACTTCCCGGAACCCGATTGCACCAGCTGACTGCTCCATATTTCCCCCTGTTAATGCGCAGCCCGCGGCCGCTCGTAGGCCAACCCTAACGCCGCCACGACGTTGCCGTCTTGTCGCACCCTGCTTCGATAGCGGGGCATTTTGCGGCAGGAGTAGCTTGAGGCGCCAGTCAATGACGGTCCGATAAGCGAAAAGGCAGGGGAGCGAGGGCCCTTCCGGGAAATACATCACGGAAGTTTGATTAAAAGGCTGCCCTAAGTAAGGCTTACCTTTGCAAGTGGATGAACGCCGACCGAAGGAAGACCAGTGCCGCTGATGCCCCGCCTTGACGAGTTGCAAGTGGATGCCCCGCCCCATAGCCCCGAACCGCCGGGCCAGGACTTTGGCTCCCGTGTGGAACTCGCCCTTGGGGCCAGCAACCACCTTTTCAACACGCGGAACTCGCCGCGGTACGTGGCGCAGGTGCTGCAGGGCGTCACTGCCGTGGCCACCAAACTGGAGCGGACCACCCAACCATTCACCGGCGTCGCGCCTTCCCAGTTGAAGGCGCGGGTAGGGGCGGTGGACCTCGAAGCGCCCCTGCCGGACACTGCTGCCGCGCTGCAGGAACTCGACGACGTGTACCTGCGCGACGCCGTCTACTTCCACGACACCAAGTACGCGGCGCACCTCAACTGCCCGGTGGTGATTCCCGCGCTGGTGGGTGAGGCGATCCTGTCCGCCGTGAACTCATCGATGGATACCTGGGACCAGAGCGCAGGGGCCACCATGATTGAACGCCGCCTCATCGACTGGGCCGCGGAAAAGCTGCACCTGGGCAGCAATGCCGACGGGGTATTTACCTCCGGCGGCAGCCAGTCCAACCTCCAGGCCCTGTTGATCGCCCGCAACCACGCAGTGGCCGGGCTGAGGCAGGACCCGGCCCGCAGCGGCCTCCGGCTCCCGGCGCTGCTGGACACGCTTCGAATCTTTACTTCCGAGGACAGCCACTTCAGCATCCAGAAGTCGGCGTCCATGCTGGGCCTGGGGTTCGACGCCGTTATCACCGTGCCGTACACGCGTGACCACCGGATGGACCCCGCCGCCCTGGCGGAGGCGATGGCGGAAGCGCACGACGCCGGCCTGTCACCCATGGCGGTTGTCGCCACCGCGGGAACTACCGACTTTGGTGCGGTTGATCCGCTGGCAGAGCTCGCCGCACTGGCCCGGGCCTACGGCGCCTGGTTCCACGTCGACGCCGCGTACGGCGGCGGCCTGATGGTCTCCGGCCGCTACCGCCACCTCCTGGACGGAACGCGGCTCGCCGATTCGATCACCGTGGACTTCCACAAAACTTTCTTCCAGCCGGTCAGCTCCAGCGCACTGCTGGTCCGCAACCGGACCATGCTGCGACACATCACCTACTACGCCGATTACCTGAACCCGGAAAGCGCTGCCCTGGCCGAGATCCCCAACCAGGTGGACAAGAGCATCCAGACCACCCGCCGCTTCGATGCGCTCAAGCTGTGGCTGACCCTCCGCATTATGGGCGCGGATGCGATCGGGGCCCTGTTCGACGAAGCCATCGACCTTGCCGCCCGCGTCGGCGCGCTCCTCGCCGCCGACGACGACTTTGAACTCGCCGCGCCACCGCAGCTCAGCACCCTGGTCTTCCGGTTTCGGCCCCGCCTGGAAAGCGGGGAGCGGCTCTCGGAGGACGCTGCCGACGCCTTGAACCCGGCCATTCGCGCCGCCGTCTTCGCCTCCGGGGAAGCTGTGGTTGCCGGGACGAAAGTCGGCGGCCGCCACTACCTCAAGTTCACCCTCCTCAACGCGGAGGCCACGCTTGAAGACATTGCCGAAATCGTCACCCTTCTGCGCCGCACCGGCGCCGGGCTGCTGCAACGCGAGGTGTCCGCATGAGCGCCCCCACCAACAGCAGGATCCATGACTTCGCTGCCGTCGGCGTCGGCCCCTTCAACCTGGGCCTCGCCGCACTCACCGAGCCCGTGGAAGGACTGGACGGAATTTTCCTGGAACAGCGCGAATCCTTCGATTGGCACCCCGGGATGATGCTGGAGCCCGCCCACCTGCAGGTCCCCTTTATGGCCGACCTCGTCACCATGGCAGACCCCACCTCGCGCTACTCGTTCCTGAACTTCCTCAAGCAGACCGGCCGGCTTTACCGCTTCTACATCCGGGAGAACTTCTACCCGCTGCGTGCCGAGTACAACCAGTACTGCCAGTGGGTGGCCGGGCAGCTGCCCGCCGTGCGTTTTGGCACAGCTGTGCTGGATGTGACGTACGACGACGGCGTGTACCGGCTTTCCGTCTCCGGCTCCGAAGGGCCGGAGGTGCTGCTGGCGCGGCGGCTGGTGCTGGGCACCGGCACCTCCCCTTACGTGCCGGAGGCGGCTGCAGGCATTCTGGCCGAGGCGGCCGCGGGCGGCGGGGGAGTGGTCTTCCATAACGCCGATTACCTGGCCCGGAAGGCGGAACTGCAGCAGCAGCGAAGCATCACCATCCTGGGGAGCGGCCAGAGCGCTGCGGAGATCTACTGTGAGCTGCTTCAGGAATCGGACGCGCACGGCTACCAGCTGAACTGGGTGACCCGCTCGGGCCGCTTCTTTCCACTGGAATACACCAAGCTGACCCTGGAGATGACCTCACCCGAGTACGTGGACTACTTCCATAAGCTCCCGCAGCACCAGCGCGACCATCTCAACAAGACGCAGAAAAATCTCTACAAGGGCATCAACTCCGACCTGATCGACGCCATCTACGACCTGCTCTACACCAAGAGCATCTCCGGCATGGTGGACACCCGGCTGTTGACCCACTCGACCCTGACCGCCGCCCAGTGGGACCCGGAAGCCGGCACCCACACCCTGCACCTTCAGCACGGTGAGCAAGGCAGGTCCTACACACTGGACAGCGGAGCCGTCGTGCTGGCCACGGGTTACGGCTACCAGGAGCCCGGCTTCCTGGCCGGCGTACAGGACCGGATCGCCCGGGACGCCGCCGGGAGGTTCGCTGTGGACCGCAACTACAGCACCGGCGTCGAACCCGGGGAAATCTTCGTCCAGAACGCGGAACTGCACAGCCACGGGTTTGTCACTCCGGACCTGGGCATGGGCGCCTACCGCAACTCCTGCATCCTGCGGGAAATTGCGGGGCGCGAGGTCTACCAAGTGGAGCGCAGCATCGCGTTTCAGCAATTCGGAGCGCCGGCGTACAGGGGAGCGCCGGCAGGCATTGCGGCGCCTGCGAATCTTGAAACGGCGTCAGAGGCTGGAACAGGGGTGCCGGCATGAGGTTTACGTTCCGCTGCCTCGACGCGAAGGCCGACGCGCCGCTTGTCCACCGCTGGGTGACCCAGCCGTACGCCTCGTTCTGGGGCATGCTTTCCGCCAGCTTGGACGACGTGGTGGAGGAATACGCAAAGATCCAGGCCAGCGGTCATCACCACGCACTGCTGGGGCTCGACGACGGCATCCCAGCTTTCCTGATGGAGGAATACCTTCCATCGTCCTCGCCGCTGGCGGCTATCTATCCCGTCCTCCCCGGGGACCTGGGGATGCACCTCCTGGTGGCGCCGCCGTCGGACGGACCACAGCCGGGGTTCACCGCCGCCGTGATGGACGCCGTCCTCGGCCGGCTGTTCGCCAAGCCCGGGGTGGACCGCATTGTGGTGGAGCCGGATGCGCGCAACACCAAAATCCACGCCCTTAATGAACGGTTGGGCTTCCAGCCCGCCGGGGTAGTGACGCTGCCGGGCAAGGACGCGCTGCTGAGCTTTTGCAGCCACTCCGATTACCTCGCCGCCCGCGCGGCACTGCCCCTCACCCATTCCACCCTGCAGGAAGCCGCACTATGACCATCCTCAAATCCTCCACTCCTGCCGCCGGCACCGACCTTGCCCCCACAGCTGCCGCCCCGCACCTCACGGGCGACCGGTGGGACAAAGCGAACCGGCACCTGCTCCGCAAGGCGCTCGCCGAGTTCTCCCACGAACGCATCCTGGCCCCGGAACGGCTCGGCGGTGAACCCGTAACAGGCGACAACGAAAACTACCGGGTGCGCAGCGACGACGGAACGCACGAGTACCGCTTCAGCGCCCGCGTCCTCGAACTTGGCCATTGGTCCATCAACGCCGGTTCCATCCGGCACTTCCACGAGGGCACCGAAATGCCGCTGGACGTGCTCGAGTTCATCACGGCGTTCTCGGGCGTCCTTGGCATCAACATCCAGATGCTCCCCGTGTACCTCGAGGAGATCAGCAGCACACTGGCAAGCCACGCCTACAAGCAGTGGGCCGGCCAGCCGTCGGCTGCAAAACTCGCCGCGGGAGTCACCGGGGGCTGGGACCGCGCCGCCGACTTCCAGGCCATCGAGCGGAGCATGACCGAAGGACACCCCTGCTTTGTGGCAAACAACGGGCGCCTTGGCTTCGGCCTCGATGACTACCGCGCTTTCGCTCCCGAAACCGGCGCCCCCGTGCAGCTGGAATGGATCGCCGTGCACCGCAGCCACGCCGTCTTCACGTCGAGCGCCGGGCTGGATTACCGGGCCCACCTGGAGGCCGAACTCGGCGCGTTGCTAAGCGATTTCGACGCCGACTTGCAGGTGCTTGGCCTAAACCCAAACCAGTACTTCCTGATGCCAGTGCATCCGTGGCAGTGGGAAAACAAGCTCAGCGTGACATTCGCGGCTGAGATCGCCCGGCAGCGCATCGTCTATCTGGGCACTGGGACGGACACCTACCAGGCGCAGCAATCAATCCGAACGTTCTTCAACACCAGCGCTCCGGACCGCCACTACGTCAAGACCGCCATGTCCGTGCTGAACATGGGTTTTATGCGCGGCCTGTCGCCGCAATATATGAAGGCGACCCCGGCCATCAACGACTGGCTGCGGGACCTGATCGAGGAAGATTCCGCCCTGCAACAGCGCGGCTTCACCATGATTGGTGAAATCGCCGCCATCGGCTACCACAACGGCTACTACGAAACCGGGTCCGCCAACGGCTCGCCCTACCGGAAGATGCTGTCCGCGCTGTGGCGGGAAAGCCCGCTGCCGCTCCTTCAGGACGGGCAGCAGTTGGCCACCATGGCGTCGCTCCTGCACGTGGACTCCGCGGGCAAGCCGGTGGTTTCCGCCTTTATCGAGCGTTCAGGGCTGGCGCCCGAGGACTGGCTGCGGCGGTACTTCGAGGCCTACCTTGTTCCGTTGGTGCACTGCCTCTACCGGTACGAACTTGCGTTTATGCCGCACGGCGAGAACGTGATCCTTGTCCTCGAGGACGGGGTGCCGGTGCGGGCCATCATGAAGGACATCGCCGAGGAAATCGTGGTGATGGGGGACAGGCTGGACCTGCCCGAAGACGTATCGCGGATAAAGGCGGCCATCCCGGAGGATGAGAAGGTGCTGGCCATCTTCACAGACATCTTCGACTGCATCTTCCGTTTCATGGCCGCACTCCTCGAGGAGGACGGCAAGCTCAGCGAGGAGGAGTTCTGGCGCACCGCTGCCGCCGCCATCAAGGACTACCAGGCCCAGCATCCCGAGCTGGCAGACCAGTTCTCACGGCACGACCTCTTCGCCGCAGACTTCGAGCTGTCCTGCCTCAACCGGCTGCAGCTGCGCAACAACCAGCAGATGCTGGACCTTTCGGATCCCTCCGGCGGGCTTCAGATGGCCGGGCGCCTGGCGAATCCGCTGGTGAGGTTCGCGGAACAGTAAACCCAGGAAGACACCGGTGGCTAGGCTGGCAGCATGACAACAAAAACCACCGGGGCAACAGCCCTCATCACGGGTGCCAGCGCGGGCCTGGGCTCTGAGTTCGCACGCCAGCTCGCTGCCCAGGGCTGCAACCTGGTGCTGGTGGCGCGGAACCTGGCCCGCCTTAAGGAAACAGCGGCGGGCCTGGAACGGCGCTACGGAATCACGGCTGAGGTACTGCCCGCGGACCTGACGGACGACGCCGGTGTGGCCGCCGTCGTCGGACGCCTGTCCGATCCGCAGCGGCCGGTGGGAATCCTCGTCAACAACGCAGGGATCGGTCTGCTGCACAACTTCGAGGACAACCCCATCTCGGAGGAGAAGAAGCACCTGAAGCTGCATGGCGAGACGGCCATGGAGCTCACGCACGCTGCACTGAAGGGCATGCTGGAGCGGGGCGGGGGCCGGATTATCAACGTGGCCAGCATCGCCGCGTTCCTTCCCAGGGGCACTTACTCCGCCGCGAAGGCCTGGCTGGTGAGCTTCAGCCGGTGGGCCAACCTGACCTACCGCCGGCGCGGCATCAGGGTCACCGCAGTGTGCCCCGGGTTCACCCACACGGAGTTCCACGACCGGATGGGAATGGACAAGTCTGTGGCCCCGTCGTGGGCCTGGCTGAACGCAGAGCGGGTTGTCCGGGAGGGCCTGGCGGACAACGCCCGGGGCAAGGCGGTGTCCATCCCGTCCAAGCGCTACAAAATGGTGGCGGCGGTGGCACGGGTGGCGCCGGCAAGGCTAGTGGCGGGACCGGCGCGCAAACCCAAATAGAACTGCCGGGCTGCGCGTACCAGCCCGCCGGACAGCCACCACCACCGCAATTCCCACCAGGGCACCCACCAGCGTTTCGGCACCGCGCTCCAGGATCAGGACTGCGGGGTCGATGGGGTCGGCAAGCTGGGTCATCAGGAGGATCACCGGCGTAAAAGAGACCATGGCCAGGCCGTAATGGCGGGCCATGAACAGCTCGGTGGTGAACTGGAAGAGGATGACCAGGAGTGCCAGCACCACGGCCTGCGGGGCGGGGAACAACCCTGCCAGGGACCAGGGGCCGGGCAGGATAACGACGGCGGTGACCCCCAGTCCCACGAACGTCCCCACGATGCGGTGGATGCCGCGCCGCACGCTGCTGGGCAGGTCCGCGCCGGCGAGGGGTACCGCCGCCGCGGCCATGGCCCAGTGCGGGTGGCCGCTGCCGGAAAGGACGCCGACGGTACCCGCGGCGCCTACAGCGAGCACGTACCGGGCGGCGTGCACCAACATCTCCGCTTGGCGGGCGGGGTTTCCGGCAGGGACGCCCCGGACCGCACCGCGCTGCCATGACCTGCGGCGGATCCAGCCGCCGAAACCCACCAGAATGGAGAAAACAGCCGACCCCGCCGCGATAAGCATGGCCACGTGCCACGGAACCTCCGTGGGTACCGACGCGCAGGCTCCCAGTGCGAGGATGCCGAAGAACGGTCCGTTGGGTTTGAGCCGTACCCGGTCAGCGAACACCGACCCCATGCCGGCCAGCACCGCTTCGACGGCGACGAGCCACCAGGAGTGGAGGTGGTTGACGGACAGGAACAGACCTACCGCAACCCCGCCGAGCAGGACTACCGCGGCCTGGGCCTGGTGCCGGAGACGAAGCTGGTGCGGCTCGGAGCGGCCGTACATGCCCGTCAAGGCACCGAAGACTGCGTACATCATGAGGTCTGTGTGGCCTGCGGCCAGGAGCAGTAGCGAGGGAACTGCAACGCTGATGGCTACCCGCAGGGCCGCGAGGTGGTCCCGGTTGGCCGGTTCCAGCCGATGGAGGGCGCGCACCTGCTCCACGAGAAGCTTCATGCCGCACCGTCCCTGCTGGTCGCTGGATCCCTTCCGGGCCTCTCGGAACGTATCACCGGCAGCTCCATCCGGGCCATTTCCGGAGGGGCACCGGGACATAAATGGACATAGCGCCAAGGGCTGAAGTGGCAAGGCCAAAACCGCACGGCTAAGGCCCGCCCTGTGCGTTCCCGGAAGGACTGCGCAGGACGGGCCCTTGGAAGCGTGGGCTACAAGGTCTGCCCGGACCGGACCCTGCCGGTCGGTTGCGGTGCGTGCCCGCGTACGAGCGCTACACCCGCTCGGGAATCTTCCCGGCGGTGCTCGAATCCGTGATGTCCTGGGTCTCGAACGGGAGTTCGTCAAGATCGATCAGCGGGTTTTCATCCTGAGTGGCCACCAGTTCGCGGGCCTCTGCCTGGGTGTCCACGCTGGGCATGGAGCCCGGCAGCGGGCGCTGGGCCGATTCCTTCAGGAAGTAAATAGCGACCGCGCCCACCAGTGAGGTGCCCATCAGGTAGTAGGCAGGCATCATGTCGTTGCCGGTGGCGCTGATGAGCGCCGCCACGATGAACGGCGTTGTTCCGCCAAAGATGGCCACCGAGAAGTTGTAGGCGATGCCCATCGCGCCGTATCGGCTGGACGTGGGGAACTGGGCCGGGAGCGCGGAGGCCAGGTTGGCCACGTAGAACGTTACCGGGAACGCGATCAGGGAAAGTCCGGCCAGCGTGGACCAGATTTCGCCGACGCCGATCAGCATGAATGCCGGGGTTGCCAGCACAACCGTGCTCAGCGCACCGATCCACAGGACCGGGCGGCGGCCGATCCGGTCGGACAGCTTGCCGGTGAGCGGGATGCAGAGGCTCATCACCACCAGTACGGGGATGGTCAGCAGGGTGCCGTGCACCTCGTCGTAGCCCTTGGACTCCGTGAGGTACGTGGGCATGTAGGAGGTGAGGGCATAGCCGGCGGTGTTGGCCGCAGCAACCAGGATCATCGCCACGATGATCGAGCGCCAGTAGGCCTTCACGATTCCCACCGGGCCCTTGACCGTTGCTTCATCCGAAGCGGCGGCATGCTTCGCGAGGTCTTCCTGGGCGTCCAGGGTTGCCTGGAATTGAGGAGACTCCTCGATCTTGCTCCGGAAGTAGACGGCGATCAGGCCCAGCGGACCGGCAACCAGGAACGGAATGCGCCAGCCCCACTCCTCCATGGCCGTCTGGCCGAGGGTCAGCTGCAGGGCGGACACCAGGGCGGCGCCGAGGGCGAAGCCAAAGTAGCTGCCCATGTCCAGGAAGCTGGCGAAGAAGCCGCGGCGCTTGTCCGGAGCGTACTCGCTGACGAACGTGGTGGCACCGGCGTATTCGCCGCCGGTGGAGAAGCCCTGGACGATCTTCAGGAGCACCAGCAGGCCTGCTGCCCACAGCCCGATCTGGGCGTAGCCGGGAAGGAGCCCGATGGCGAACGTGCTTGCCGCCATGATCATCAGCGTGGTGGCGAGGATCTTTTGGCGGCCCATCTTGTCGCCAAGCCAGCCGAAGATTACGCCACCCAGCGGGCGGGCGATAAACGTGGCGGCGAAGGTTCCCAGCAGGAACAGCGTCTGGGTGGTGGGGTCGGACTCCGGCAGGAAGACGGGCCCCATGGTGGTGATGAGGTAGCCGAACACGCCGACGTCGTACCATTCCATGGTGTTGCCCACGATGGTTCCGCCGAGGGCCTTCTTCAGCATGGGCTGGTCAACCACGTTGACGTCCGACTCCTTGAGCCGGCGGCGCTTCAAAATCTTTGGCTTGCGCGGACCTTTGGCAGCCGCGGCTGTGCCGGGGGGTGTAGCTGGGTTGGTTCCGTAGGCGTTGTGCATGACTGCGGAAGAGTCGGTGATGCTTCGGTCTGTGGGCATTTGGGCAACTCCCGTGGAGGTCATTTGCTTGCGACTTGTAGCTGCCCCGCTCCGGGCAGGCCTTCAATTTTACGCGAATCCCATAGCGCCTGTGCGTTTGATGCCGTAGGATCGCTCCCTTTGGGAGCCTTTCTGGCCGGTTGCGGGAAAGTTCTTTCCCGCTTTTTCCCGCGCCAGCACTGGGATCGGTGACATCCGGTGCCATCGTTACCGAATCTTTTTCATTTTGGACGCACGAAACCCCTTTTTGCCCCGGATCCGCGCGGAAAAAGTGACGCCGCCCACGGCTTCCGGAGTCCTCCCGCAGGCCGCCCGCAGGACCTGCAGGGCCGCCGTTGTCCTTGCCTGCAGCCACCGCTGCTTTAGGGGTTCACAGGTGCCCTGCGCTTCCTTATGGTTGTGCCATGGGAACACTTTCTTTTAGGTAGGCGGTCGCCTGCGGCCAGGCCACTGCCGGCCCCCTTCAGTCGCGAAAAGGCCCTTCTGGCCTCTATTGGTAGCACTTCATTTCATTGCGGAAAGGAAGAACAATGGCTGACGAAAACACAGGAAAGCACATAGCGCCGGAGCTCGCCGATCATCTCGCTGAAGCAATGGCCACCCCGGATATGCCCGGTGCAGCTGCCCCGCTGGCCCCGGCGGGGCCGGGCGGACCGGGCAGCTGGCCCGATGGCAACGGGAAGCGGCGGCATCCCAAGGATCGCGGCTCCAGCCACGGCCGCGTGGGGCAGGGGGCAGCGGTCACGGCGGTCCACCGCACTGGCCGGCCGCAGATGCCGCACTCGTCCTGAGGACGCGCAAGACAAGAACCCTGACACCTAAAATACCCGGGGACACCGGAATTCCGGGGTCCCCAGGTATTTTGCGCGTCGCCTGTTTTCGCAGGCCCGCTGCGCTCACTAAGCCTCAGGCACAACGTCTTCCGGATCCTTGTCGAGCCGCCAACCGCGCCAGACCGGATGGCGGAGCCGCCCTGTCCCGGTCCATTCGCTGTACGTCACTTCGCCAACAAGTTGCGGGGCCACCCAGTGGGCGTCCGCCGAATCCTCGCGTGGAACGTCCTGGAAGGGGCACGTTTTTCGGGCGAGGCGGTCCACGGTCTGCCGGAGTTCCGTCAGTTCCCGGAAGCTGAAACCGCTGCCCACCCGGCCCACATAGCGCAGGCTCCGGCCCTCCGGGATGCCTACCAGCAGCGAGCCCACCGAGCCCTGGCGTGCGCCCTTGCCGGGCCGCCAGCCGCCCACCACCACCTCCTGGGTCTGGTCGAGCTTGAGCTTGATCCAGGTCCGTGTCCGCTGCCCGCTTACGTACCGGCTGTCCATGCGCTTCGCCATTACGCCTTCAAGGCCCAGTTCCTGCGCGCTCTCCAGGATGTGCTCCACCCGGTCCTCGAGGACAGTGGAAAGGTCCACCGGGCTGTCCGACGGGCTGAAAAAGTGCTCCAGCCGCCGGCGCCGCTTGGCGAGGGGCATTGTGCGCAGGTCAGTGCCGGCGTCGAACAGCAGGTCAAAAAGCATTAGCCGGACCGGGATCGCCCTGCGTGCTTTGGCGACGTCACCGGGCCGGGTGAGTTTCATGCGTCCCTGGAGCAGCCCGAAATCCGGCCTTCCCGAAGACCCGACGGCGATGATCTCGCCGTCCGCGACAAACGGCTGGGCCGGCCAACTGTCCCTGTCCGTAAACTCGGGGTAGGTCCTGGTGACGTCGTTCCCGTTGCGGCTGAAGATCCGGACTGTCTCCTCGTCGGCGACGAGGACGGCGCGCACCCCGTCCCACTTGAGTTCGAACTGCCAGTCGCTGCCCTGCAGGTCCGCTGTCGTTCCTGACGTGGCCATCATGGGGCCGAAGTCCTCGGGTGATGCGGAAGCGGAAGTCGGCCCCGGTGCCTGGGACGGCGCTTCAGCTTCCTCCGGCTCTCTCGCGTCCTCTTCTGTTTCATCATCCGGCTCTTCAGCCTCCGCCGGTTCCTCTCCCACCGCCTCTTCCGCCGCCACGTCAGCCTCATCTTCCGGCTTCTCGGCTTCCTCCGGCGCCGCGTGGCGGTGCCGGCTGCCCGAATGGTCCTTGTCCATGAGGTGGATGAGCCATTGGCCTTCGGAGTCCCTGCCCTGGCCGCGGCCGGTGTGGATTAACGCGAACTTCCGGGTGCCGCCCAGCCCGCCGCCCTCCGATCCGGTGAGCGTGACGATGACTTCCCTGCCGTTGATCCACTTGTGCAGCTCGTACGTGCCGGTGTCCCAGATGGTCATTTCACCGGCCCCGTACTCCCCTTTAGGGATGGTCCCGTTGAACGTGAGGTAGTCCATCGGGTGGTCCTCGGTCTGGACGGCCAGGTGGTTCTTGCCGCCGGATTCGGGAACGCCCTTCGGCAGCGCCCACGACACCAGGACGCCCTCGTGTTCCAGCCGGAGATCGAAGTGAAGCCGGCTGGCGTGGTGTTCCTGGATGACGAATGCGTCACCACTGCCGGCCGCACCGCTAAACGGCTCGGGCGTTGCCTTGGGATCACGCATGGAACGGTACTTGACAAGGCGGGGATTGCCGTCGTCGTGCTCTTCGTTGCTCGTGCCCTGGGCAGCCGGGGCACCTCCTGAGGGTTTGACGACGACGCCGAAGGGCTCCGTGCCGTCCTGCACCCTGCGCAGCACCTCCCGGTAGTCCAGGTGCCGAAGGCCTGGCGAACTGATTTCCTGCCAGGTCCGCGGCGCGGCGACCGTTGGGGTGTGGCGTCCGCGGAGCGAATACGGAACGATGGTGGTTTTGGCCGCGTTGTTCTGGCTCCAGTCCACCAGCACCTTGCCTTTGCGGAGGGTCTTCTTCATGTCGCTGACGGCGAGGTCGGGGTGGTCGGCCTCCAGAGCCCGCGCCAACTCGCGGGCAAAGGCCGAGATCTGATCGGAGGTCTGGCTCCGGTCCAGTGCGGCGTACAAATGGATGCCTTTGCTTCCGCTGGTCACCGGCACCGGATCCATGCCCACGTCCTCGAGGATCGAGCGTGCCAGGAGCGCCACCTCCACGCACTCCTCCAGGCCTGCACCTTCGCCGGGGTCCAGGTCCAGGACCAGCCGGTCCGGATTCAGCTGGTTGCCGTGCGAATCCACCTGCCACTGGGGAACGTGGATTTCCAGGGAGTTGATCTGGCCGAACCAGGTAAGCGTGGCGGGGTCGTTGACCATCGGATAGTGGATGGTCCGGTCCTTGTGGGTGATGGCGGCCCGCGGCAGCCAGCCGGGAGCGGAGTCCTCAAGGTTCTTCTGGAAAAACACCTCACCCGGCTTCTCCGCGGTGCCCACGCCGTTGACCCACCGCTTCCTGGTAGCCGGCCTGCCGGCGGCAGCGGGGATCAGGACGTGGGCCACCGCGGCGTAATAGGCGAGCACGTCGGCCTTGGTGGTGCCGGTCTCCGGATAAATGACTTTGCCCAGGTTGGTGAGCGTCAGTTCCCGGCCCGCAACCCGGACACGCTCCTTACCTGCGGCCATGGGGCTTCACCTCCGGCCCTGCGTGATGTTGACTTGAGGAATGAGAGCCATCTGGAAAGGTGCCATCGCGTTCGGCCTGGTCAACGTGCCCGTGAAGGTCTACAGCGCAACCGAAGATCATGACATCAGTCTGCACCAGGTCCACAACGCCGACGGCGGCCGGATCCGCTACCAGCGCAGGTGCGAAGTCTGCAGCCAGGTCATCGATTATTCGGACATCGAGAAGGCCTACGAGGAGGACGGCCGGACCGTGATCCTGGCCAAGGACGAGCTCAAGGCCATTCCGGCAGAGAACAGCCACGAGATCGAGGTGGTGCAGTTCGTCCCGTCCGAGCAGCTTGAACCCATGATGTTCGAGAAGAGCTACTACCTGGAGCCGGACTCCAAGTCGCCCAAGGCCTACGTGCTGCTGCGCCGGGCGCTGGAGGACACGGACCGTGTAGCCATCGTCCAGTTCGCGTTGCGTGAGAAGACGCGGCTGGGTGCCTTGCGGATCAAGGACGACACCTTGGTCCTCCAGTCCCTGCTCTGGCCGGACGAGGTGCGCGAAGCAAACTTCCCTTCCCTGGAGGCAGACATCAAGATCTCCCCGCAGGAACGCGACATGTCCGCGGCCCTGGTGGAGTCCATGGCGGCCGACTTCGACCCCGCCCACTTCACCGATGACTACCAGGCGCAGCTCCGGCAGCTCATCGAGGCAAAACTCGAGCAGGGCGACTCGCTGGATACTGACGAAACGTTCGGAGTGGAAGCCGGCGAGGGCGGCAAGGGCGAGGTCATTGACCTGATGGAAGCACTGAAACGGAGCCTGGACCGGAAACGCGGAGGCGGCGGATCCGATGCTTCCGCAGCAGCCTCGGGAGACGGGGAACCGGGCGCTGAGGCCGGCAGCGACGACGAAGAAGATACCAAGCCGGCGCCCAAGAGGGCCGCCGCAGGCAAGCCGACGGCGGGCAAGTCTGCCGGCACTAAGTCCGCCGCCGCGAAGTCGGCGGGCGCAAAGTCCAGCACCGCAAAGACCGGCACGGCAAAGTCCAGTGCTGAAAAGTCCACCGCCACCAAGTCCACCGCCACCAAGTCCACTGCAGCGAAGTCCACGGCCAGTAAGACCACTGGCAAGCCTGCCGCCAAAAGCACCAGCAGCAAGGCAACCGGCACCAGGGCGCGCAAGCCGGCGTAATGGACAGCGGCCTGCTGTGCCTGTTCCGTGGGTTAATGCCATGAGTATGAAACTACTAAGCCTGCTTGCTTTCCGGTAGTCGGCGCCACTTCCTGCCGGGCTGCCTGCAGCAGGTCTCTTGCGGCTGCCGTCTTGGGGCCTGCTATCTCTACAATCCGTCTCTTTACAGCGGAGTTCGGCGAGTCCACAATGAGTCGCATCGCAGCCTCCGCTGTGCCCGCAGCGCGCTGTTCACTCACTGACGACTCATCACAGTAGAGAGGCACAGTCATGACGGACCAAACAGATGTTGTGGAGGCGGACAGGGCGCTCAAGCAGAAGCACCGGGCCATGTGGGCGTCAGGGGACTACCCCGCGCTTGCCGATGAATTGCTTCCCGAACTGGGAGCCGTCCTGGTGGAAGCCTGCGGCCTCAACTCGCGGCAGCGGGTCCTGGACGTCGCCGCGGGGGCAGGCAATGCAGCTATCCCCGCCGCGATGATGGGTGCGAAGGTAGTGGCGAGCGACCTCACCCCGGAACTGTTCGACGCCGGCCGCCACCAGGCAGCGGACCGCGGCGTGGAGCTGGAATGGATGGAAGGCGATGCGGAGGCGCTGCCCTTCGGTAATGACGAGTTCGATACCGTGATGTCCTGCCTCGGCGTGATGTTTGCACCCCACCACCAGCCGGCAGCCGACGAGCTCCTGCGGGTGTGTAAACCGGGGGGCACCATCGGGCTCCTCAGCTGGACTCCCGAGGGATTCATCGGCAGGATGTTCGCCACCTTGAAGCCGTTTGCCCCGCCTCCGCCACCGGGTGCGCAGCCGGCACCGCTGTGGGGGAGCGAGGACCACGTGCGCGAACTCTTTGGCGACAGGATCACCGAAGTCCAGACCCGGAAAAAGACCCTGGGGGTCCGTAGTTTCCACCAGCCGGAGGACTTCGTCCGCTATTTCAAGTCCCACTACGGACCCACCATCTCGGTCTATAAATTCATTGCCGAAGACGGGGACAAGGTGAAGGACCTGGATAAGGCGCTGACGGAACTGGCCGAGTCGTTTGGGGACGCCCATGGCGATGCCCCGTTCAGCATGGAGTGGGAGTACCTGCTCTTTACGGCCAAAAAGGCCAAGGGTAATGCCAGGTGATTATGTAGCCACGTCCTCGGCTACCGTAAATGCGCCTCCCGCCAGGGTATGGGACATCATCACGGACCCGGCCGCCACCAGGGAGTTTATGTTCGGTGCCGAGCTTGTCACGGACTGGACGGTGGGCGGGCCCATCACCTGGAAGGGCACCTGGGACGGCAAGGACTACCAGGACAAGGGCGTAATCCTTGACGTCGAACCTGGCCGAAGGCTCGTCTACACCCATTTCAGCCCGCTGGGCGGCCGGGAAGAGAATGCGGAAAACTATCACACGCTGACCTGGGCGCTTCAGGACCTGGGCGGCCGGACGCTGCTGGTGTTGTCGCAGGACAATAACCTGAGCGCGGAGGCGGCGGAGCACTCAAAAGGCATGTGGGACCAGCTGATGGCGGAGGTCAAGAAAATCGCCGAACGTGGCTAACCCAGCTGGTTGGTCGGGATTCGCTTAACCGCAAGCGGCCGCCGTCGGGCACTTCCCTCAGTGGGGAAGGCCCGACGGCGGCCGTTCGGCTTTGCTGCCTTGGCAGCAGGAGTGCCTGGGCGGCGTTGCTGCTACTCGGCGTCGTGGTCCGTTTCCAGGATCTGGACCAGGCGTTCCAGCGCCGTGTCAGCGCCGTCGCCCTCGGCGCGGAGCACCACCACGTCGCCGTGGGAGGCGCCCAGGCTCATGAGGGACAGGATGCTGGCGGCATCCATGGCCTCGTCGGCCGGCTCGCCTTCGCGGGCAATGGTGATGTCCAGGTCGAACTCGCCGGCCGCCTCCGCGAAGATGGCGGCAGGGCGGGCGTGCAGGCCCACGCGGCTGGCGACGGTTGCGGTGCGTTCTGGCATTTTTGCTCCTTATGTCTTTCGGCAGGCTGGGGGTCAGTGCCGGGTAGGTAGTGGGCGGGTCAGACCGTTGCTGGGACGGTTTCAACCGTAGCAGTGGTCTTGGGGGCTGCCCAGCGCTTGAGTGCCACCACAGCCAGCGCGGTGATCACCGTTCCAACCGCAACCGCGATGACGAACATAATGAAGTTTTCGATTGCGAAGAAGACGAAAATTCCACCGTGGGGCGCCTTGGAACCAACGCCTGCCGCCATCGAAATTGCACCCGTCACCGCTCCACCCAGCATGCTGGCAGGGATGACGCGCAGCGGGTCGGCAGCTGCGAACGGGATGGCGCCTTCCGAGATGAAGGATGCTCCCAGCAGCCATGCTGCTTTTCCGTTTTCTCGCTCAGCCAGGCTGAAGCGCTTCTTGTCCAAGACCGTTGATGCCAGAGCCATGGCCAAGGGCGGCACCATGCCGGAGGCCATGACGGCTGCCATGATCTGCCATGGCGCCTGGTTGTCCAGCGTTGCGGCACCAAGACCGGCGACGGCGAAGGCGTAAGCGACCTTGTTGACCGGGCCGCCGAGATCGAAACACATCATGAGGCCCAGGATGACGCCCAAGGCGATCGCGCTGGCGCCGGTCAGGCCGGACAGCCACCCGTTAAGTCCTTCAGTGAGAGCAACGATAGGCCCGCCAAGAACCAGGAACATTAGACCAGAGGCGAAGATGGAGGCAAGCAGCGGGATGATCACAACCGGCATCAGGCCGCGCAGCCAGCGGGGGACAGACCAGGTTCCAATCAGGTGCGCCATGTAACCGGCCAGCAGGCCGCCAACGATGCCGCCGAGGAAGCCGGCACCCATGAAACCGGCTACGGCACCGGCCACGAAACCGGGGGCTATGCCGGGCCGGTCGGCGATGGCGTAGGCAATGTAGCCTGCCAGTGCCGGGACCAGGAAGCTCATGGACAGTGCGCCGATCTTGAACAGCACCGCGCCGAGGTAGGCACCCAGCGGGCCGATGGCCTGTTCCGGGTATTCACTGGGCAGGTTGAAGAAATTGTTCGTGGTCACGATGGTGTCCGCGAAATCGGTGATCAGGTAGCCACCCAGCAGGAAGCCGAGGGCGATCAGCAGGCCGCCGCCGGCTACGAACGGAATCATGTAGCTGACGCCGGTCAGCAAGGCCTTCTTCAGCTTCTGGCCGATGTGCTCCCCCTTTTCGGCGGCGGCGTTCTCGGCCTGTTCCTCCGCCCCGAAATGGGGGACGCGGCGGGCGTTCGGGTTGTCCGCGGCGGCCAGTGCTTCCTGGATCATCTTGGCGGGCTCATCGATGCCTCGCTTGACCGGGGCGTTGATGACGGGCTTGCCGGCAAAGCGTTCCTTGCCACGTACGTCCACGTCCACGGCGAAGATCACGGCGTCGGCAGCGGCGATAACAGCGGGATCCAACGGCTTGGCGCCGGAGGAGCCCTGGGTTTCCACCTGCAGGTCGACACCGGCTTCCTGGGCCGCCGCTACCAGGGAATCCGCTGCCATGTAGGTGTGGGCGATGCCGGTGGGGCACGCGGTCACGGCTACAAGGCGTTTGGGGCCAGAGGCGGCGGAGCCAGCAGCGTCGGAGTTTGCCACTGCGGAAGCGCCGGATTGGCCGGCAGCGTTCAGTGATCCCGCAGTTGCATGTGCCGGTGCCGCGGCTGCATGGGCCGCGGGCTTGTCTGCGAGTGCGCCGTCCACCAGTTCCACGATCTCCTCGCGGGACGCGGCATTGCGCAGGGCTGCGGTGAAGTCCTTCTTGATCAGGGACCTGGCGAGCTTGGACAGCAGCTTCAGGTGCTGCTGGTCCGCGCCGTCCGGGGCTGCGATGAAGAAGATCAGGTCCGCCGGGCCGTCCTTGGCGCCGAAGTCCACCTTGGGGTCAAGGCGGGCCATGGCCAAGGTGGGTTCCGTGACTGCAGCGGAGCGGCAGTGGGGTATGGCGATGCCGCCGGGGATGCCCGTGGCGGTCTTCTGCTCGCGGGCGAAGGCGTCCGCAAAGAGGCCTTCGACTTCTGACGCGCGTCCGGTGGCAGCTACTTTGCTTGCCAGGTGCCGGATCACCGTTTCGGGGGAGTTGCCCAGGTTCTGGTCGAGGTCGACCAGTTCCGTGGTGATGAGCTGGGTCACTGTCAATCCTTTCGAAGGGCCGTGATGGTTACGGCATCCGGTGTGGTTTGGTGGACTGCCGGGACGGTGGAACCCGGCAGGGAGGCGGCGGCGGCACCATGGGCCACTGCCTGGCGAAGGCAATCGGCCGGGGCGGCGCCCTGGCCGTGGGCGAGCAGGTAGCCGGCAAGGGCTGAATCGCCCGCGCCGACAGTACTGACCGCGGCGACCGGCGGGTGCGTGGCCAGCCACGCGCCGTCGGCCGTTACCAGGACAGCTCCCTTTGATCCGAGAGTTGCCAGCACAGCACCCACACCGGAACGTACGACGGCGGCGGCTGCTGCTGCGGCAGCAGCCGGGTCCGCTTCCAGTTCGTCAGCGGTGGCCGGGGAGGCGAAGCCGGCTGCAGCAGCCAGTTCCGCCAGTTCTTCGGCGTTGGGTTTGAGGAGGTCCGGTTTTCCCGAACCATTGCCTTCCTCGCCGCTGGAGACGGCGGCGGCAAGAGGGGCGCCGGAGGAGTCCACCGCAATCTGCGGGGCGTTTCCGTTTCCGGCAGACCGGAGCCGGCGGGCCACGGTGGCGTAGAAGTCGGTGGGGAAGCCCGGGGGAAGCGATCCGGCCAGGACCACCCAGCTGGCACCGCGGGAACTCTCGAGCAGCAGCTTCATCAGGGCTTCCTGCTGGGCCGCGTCGAGCAGCGGTCCCGGCTCGTTGATCTTGGTGGTGATTCCGCCAGGCTCGGTGAGCGCAACGTTGGTACGGAGCGGCTCATTGATGGGGAGGGACACGAAGGGCACCCCGCTTTCGCGCAGGCCGGCCAGGACGGGATCGCTGTCCGCGCCGGGAAGTACCGCCACCGATTCCAAACCGGATGCCACCAGTGCCCGGGAGACGTTGACGCCCTTGCCGCCGGACTCCTGGCTGACGGAGACGGCGCGCTGCACTTCGCCCCGTTCCAGCGGACCTGGCAGGGCAACAGTCCGGTCCAGGCTCGGGTTGGCCGTAAAGGTGACGATCATGCGATCACCACGTCTACGCCGGCTTCTTCAAGGGCGGCTGCAAGTTCCGGCCCGGGTTCGCTGTCTGTAATCAAGATGTCCAGATCTTTCAGGGAGGCGAACTGGACCAGGGTTTCCGTGTCCAGCTTGGAGGAGTCGGCCAGCACCACAATGCGGCGGGCCGAACGGACGAAGGCTGCCTTAACGGCCGCTTCTTCAGGATCGGGAGTGCTCAGGCCAAAAGACGAGTGGATGCCGTTGGTGCCGATGAAGGCGATGTCCGGCCGGAACCTGCCGGCCGCGTCAACAGTTGCCTGTCCTACGGCAACCTGGGTGATTCCGCGGACCCGGCCGCCCAGGACCTCGAGGGCTATCCCGGGAATGCTGGAGAGCTTGCCGGCGATGGGCACCGCGTGGGTGATGGCCACCAGGTCCGCACGCGGTTCCGTGGGGTCGGCAGGTTCGACGGCGGTGCGGCGGGCGAGCAGGTCCGCGAGCACTTCGGTGGTGGTCCCGCCGTCGATCAGGACGCTGCCGGCGGAGTTGCGGGGGATGAGGGCAAGCGCGGCCTCGGCGATCCGGATCTTCTGGTCAGGACGCTGGATGGCCCGTTCGTTGATGCTTTCCTCGGTGGTGCTGAACCGGTCTGCCGCTACAGCGCCGCCGTGCACGCGGCGGACAGTCCCGGCGTTCTCGAGGGTGGCAAGATCCCGGCGGACGGTTTCGGTGGTGATGCGGAAGCGCTCGGCCAGGAGGGTCACGCTGACGCGGCCGGTGCCGGCTACAAGCTCGGCAATCTTTTGCTGGCGCTCCTCGGCGAACACATACCCTCCGTTGCGTAAGGCTTGATGGTGCGGATGCTGACGGTTCTGCTTCACATGATGGGAGCGCCTTGCTGGTGCGTGATTGGCATCACATGATGTTGAGTTACTTGACTTTATCTTTGCTTGTGTTGGTTTGTCAATGGAAACCAACACGAAACAAAGTATGGGGCTTCCCGGCTGGACCGGCACGGCTACAGGCTCCTTCCCAACCTGCCTCGTTAGGCTGATGCGATGGAAACAGTTGTGTGGTCCAAGCACGAGGCCGAGCGGGCAGGCACCCCGTTACTGGTGATGATGCACGGCTACGGCACGGACGAGTCGCGCATGGTCCGGCTCTTTGAGTACCTGCCGGCCGAATTCACCTGCGCGGCGCTGCGTGCTCCCATGGCCATTGGCGACCACTATGGCTGGTTCCTGCTGGACTACTTCCTCGCCAATGATTTCGCCGACGTTATCAAGGCCTCGAGCGCCGTCCAGACCTGGATTAACACCGTAAAGGGCCAGCACAGCAGCGTGAGCCTGCTTGGTTATTCGCAGGGCATGGCGATGGCCAGCACGCTGCTGCGGCTCCATCCCAAGGATTACGAGGCTGTTGTGGGGCTTTCCGGGTTTGTGCTCGAAAATGAGCTGCTGTCCCTCACTGAATCCTTTGACAGCAGGCCGCCCTTTTTCTGGGGGCGGGACAAAGCCGATTTGGTCATCAACGAAGACGCCATCGCGTACACCGGAGAGTGGCTCCAAACCAATACGCTCCTTACCGCCAGGACCTACCCGGGCATGGGCCATGCGATGTCCAAGACGGAAATGGTGGATGTCAGTGCGTTCCTGCGCCATTACGTGCTGAGGGCGAACGGGCCCGCCGCGGCCTAGCCGGGCTCTCCCCTCCTGTGAAGTGCATCACCTGACTGGCCGCAGGAAAAAACAGTTGCCAGCAAAATTTGTAAGCGCTTACACTCGTTTTCGGCCATTATTCGGCCCTGAACTGGGCGGACAAGGAGATCAGCGCTGTGCGGACGGTTTACTGCGGCCCGATACGGCCTGGTGCCCTTGCCGGCGCCGTCCTTGCTGAACGTTCCGCCGGCTTGTCCTGTGGCGGGCAACACGGTCATGATGGAATACAACGATCAGCAAGCTTACGGCCGCCGGATCCCGCGCGCCGGCGGTTTCATGCCGCACCTGCAGGTCGTCAGGGCATCGAGGCCTCCCCACTCCAAGCATCCCCGCCTTCGAGGCTGCCCGCCGTCCTGAAAGGACACCGCACCGCTGATGACTGAAAACACCGCCACAGAGCACGCACCCGCAGAACTCTCCGCGTGGGCAGGAGCGTCCGCCATCCTCTTCGACCTGGACGGCGTGCTGACCCCCACCGCCACCGTGCATGAGCAGGCCTGGCAGGAACTGTTCGAAAGCTACCTCGCATCGCAGCCCCAGGTGGCCGGCTACAGCGAAAGCGACTACTTCGACCACATCGACGGAAAGCCGCGCTTCGACGGCGTCCGGGACTTCCTCGCCTCACGCGGGATCGTACTGCCCGAGGGCCCCACCGGCGACGACCCCGCCAACATCACGGTGCAGGGCCTGGGCAACCGGAAGAACCGGATCTTTAACGACATCGTGAGCGCCGGCGTCGAGCCTTTCGCGGCTTCCGTCAGGTTCCTCGAAGCCGCGCTGGAACGTGGGCTGAAGGTCGCCGTCGTCTCTTCCTCCCGTAACGCACCCGCTGTCCTGGAGGCGGCGGGACTTAGCAGTCACTTCCCGGTGGTAGTGGACGGCGTGGTGGCAGCCACGGAAGGCCTGCCCGGAAAGCCCAGCCCCGCCACCTACGAATACGCCGCCAAACTGCTGGACCTTCCCAGCGAGGAATGCGTGGTGGTGGAGGACGCAGTCTCCGGTGTCCAGGCCGGAAGCGCCGGCTCGTTCCACTCCATAGTCGGGGTGGACCGCGGCGCCGGACGGCAGACACTGCTCAACGCAGGGGCCACCGTTGTGGTCAACGAGCTCGACGAGCTCCTCTAGCCGCACCGCAATTTCCCCCAAGGCAGCCTTCCCCGGGCAGCCGCCCCGCTGCTTCCCCGGCAGCTCCGTACCCCACCAACCCCTCGGCACGCCGAGCCGGCCCCACCGGCAGCAATGTCACTCGCACAAGGACCCCAACACCATGGCTCTGATTTCCGCGGACCGCGAAAGATTCCCCAACACACCCTGGCAACTCGTCGAAACACGCCACGAACAGGGCACTGAAGGGACGCTGGAAACCCTCTTTGCGCTGGGGAACGGACACTTGGGAATCCGCGGTGCCCACTGGGCGGCTGCCGACTCTGACCTGCCCGGCAGCTTCATCAATGGCCTGCACGAAATCTGGGACATCAAGCACGCCGAGAATGCCTTCGGCTTTGCCCGCACCGGCCAGCGCATCCTGTACATCCCGGACGCCAACAACTTCGCTGTCATCATCGACGGCGAAGCCCTCAGCCTGGCCGAATCCGAGGTGCTGGACTACCGGCGCTCCGTCGATTTCTCCACCGGCGTCTACGAATGCCGGATCACCTGGCGGTGCCGTTCCGGCGCGTACGTCACCACCACGGAGCGTCGCTCCGTTGGATTCGCCTCCCGGGGAACCCTCGGCATTTCACTCGAGGTGGCCACGGACCGTGATGTCTCGGTGGACGTCACCTCCTCCGTAATCAACCGCCAGGACCAGCCGGTGGAAGACCACTCCGTTCACGATCCCCGCCGCGCCGGCCGCCACGCCGGCCGGGTGCTGCTGCCCCTGCGCCTCGACGGCGGTGACGGGTCCCTCCGGCTGGCTTGGGAGGCCGCCGAGTCGAAGCAGCGGGTGGGCGTTGCCGTGGACCACTGGACGTCCGCGGGCCACCAGCCGTTCGACACCCTCGTGGACCAGGACGACAGCAGCGTGCGCTACGTCCTGGCAGTGAGCGCGGACGAGCCGTTCCGCCTGGAGAAGAGCGTCAGCTACGCCGCCGGCCCTGCGATCCAGGACCCGTCCGTTGACCCGGCCTCGGTGGCCGAAGCAAACCTGCGCGCCGTTCAGGACGTCTTCGCCGAAAGCGAAGCGCACTACCGCGACTATTGGGCCACCTCGGACATTATTGTGGCCGGCCAGCCCGAGCTGCAGCAGGCCATCCGGTGGAACCTCTTCCAGCTTGCCCAGGCAACCGCCCGTGCGGACGTCGCCGGCATTCCCGCCAAGGGCGTGACCGGTTCCGGCTACGAGGGCCACTATTTCTGGGACCAGGAGGTCTACCTCCTGCCGTACCTGACGTACACCAATCCCGACGGCGCCCGCCAGGTACTGGAATTCCGCCACGGCATCCTTCCCGAAGCCAGGATCCGGGCGAAGGAACTCAGCGTGGACGGTGCGCTCTTCCCGTGGCGCACCATCAACGGGCTCGAAGCCAGCGCCTACTACGCCGCCGGCACCGCCCAGTTCCACATTGCAGCCGCCATTGCCTTTGCCACCAACCGTTACGTCTGGGCCACGGGGGACGCCGCGTTCCGTGACGGAATGGGCGCCGAGCTGCTGATTGAAACCGCGCGTATGTGGATTTCGCTGGGCTTCTTCGGCAAGGACGGGCTCTTCCACATCCACGGCGTCACCGGGCCGGACGAATACACGGCCGTGGTCAACGACAACCTCTACACCAACGTCATGGCGCGCTTCAACCTGCGTGCTGCCGCTGCTCTGGAACACGCCGGCGTCAGCCAGGAAGAGCGGCAGCTGTGGGAGGCTGCGGCGAACCGTATGCAGCTGCCGTTCGACGAGCGGATGCAGGTCCACTCGCAGGACAACGACTTTATGCACCTTGAACCCTGGGACTGGACCACACCCCGCTCCAAGTACCCGCTGCTGCTGCATTTCCACCCGCTGGTCATCTACCGCCACCAGGTCCTGAAGCAGGCTGACACCGTCCTGGCCATGTTCCTGCAGTGGCAGGACTTCACCGCCGAGGAAAAACAGCGGGCCTTCGATTTCTATGACCCGCTGACCACAGGCGACTCAACGCTCTCCGCCTGCGTCCAGGGCATCATGGCCGCCGAAGTGGGATATTCCCGCGAGGCGCTTGAGCACTTCACCAACGCCGTGTTCATCGACCTGGACGATACGCACGGCAACACCATCGACGGCGTGCACATCGCCTCTGCCGGCGGAGTGTGGAGCTCCCTGGTCTGCGGTTTCGCGGGCCTGCGGGACCAGGGTCCGGTCCCGTATTTCGACCCGAGGCTGCCTGCCGAGTGGGAAGGCCTGACCTTCCACCTCAAGATCCGCGGCTGCCTGCTGCTGGTCGAGCTCGACGCCGGTGCCATCACCCTGACTGTCCAGGACGGCGGGGCTCTCGAGGTGGACGTTTGCGGACAGCTGCTCAGCGTGGGTGCCGAGCCCATCCGGGTGGCACTTGAGCCCGTGCCGGAACCAGAACCCACGGTGTTCCCGAGCGGACATCCGACGGCGAGCATCCCGGTGGTGCGCGCCAACAGCTAGGCGCCTCGGGGCCGCACCCAATGACGCCCTGCAGCCTAGTCTCCCGACGCCGTCGAACGTTCCACAACAGGAGCCCTGTCCAGCGGGTGGGCCAGTTCGTCGTCGGGCATGCGTGCCACCGTCATGGCGATGACCGCCATGACGGGGCAGACGAGGCCGGCCACGAGGAAGATCAGCCAGATGGGCAGGACCTCGGCGGCCGGCCCGGCCAGGGCCATGGACACGGGCATCAGGGCGAGCGACACAAAGAAGTCCAGGCTGGAGACCCTGCCCAGAAGGTGGGGCGGTACGCGCCGCTGCAGCAGGGTGCCCCAGATGACCATGCCCACGCTGCCGGTCACGCCCCAGATGAACAGGGCAGCGGCGAGGACCCAGAAGCTGTCCATGATCCCGACGGCGGCCACCGGCAGGCTGCCCGTGCCCCAGGACACCATCATCACCGTGAGGTAGCGCCGGGGCAGCCGCAAGGACGCCGTGAACAGTGAGCCCAAGGCTGCGCCTACGCCCATCACGGCGAGGAGGAAGCCGAACATGCGCGAATCGCCGCCCAGCTGGTCCCGCACCACAAACGGCAGCAGCACCTCGATGGGGCCGATCAGGAACAGCACCGAGATGCACGCCCACAGCAGGGTCCACAGCAGCCATGGGGTGCGCAGTGTGTAGCTGACGCCCTCGCGCAGGTCCTGGAGGAAGGACGACCTGCCGCGCCCGGCACCCGCAGCGAAGGAACCGTCTTCGGCCCCGTTCACGGGCGCGTCCAGCGAATGCTGGCCCAGGAAGTTGAGGACGATGAAGGCCGAGAGATGGCAGACCGCCACCGCCGTAACAGCGTGCGACGGCGAGAGTGCGGCCACCACGACGCCCGCCACGGCGGGACCTGCAGCCTGCTGGAGCACCGGCCGCATGGAACCCTCCACGCCGTTGGCTGCGAGCAGGTCCTCGGCAGGAAGGATACGCGGCAGGATGGCGGAATAGGCGGGGAAGAAGAAGGCCGCTCCAACACCCAGCACAAAGGAGCCCGCAGCCAGATGCCAGAGTTGCAGCCACCCGGCCATGGCCAGCCCGCTGACAGCGGCGATGACGGCGAGGTTTGCCCCCTCCACGGCGATGATCAGGCGGCGCTGCGGAATCCGATCGGCGGCGATCCCGCCGGCCAGGAGGAAAGCCACCAGGCCCACACTGCCGGCGGCAGCCACCAGGGACAGCTCCAGCGGTCCGCCGCCCAGATGGATCACCTGGTAGACCATGGCGACGGCCCACATCCCGGAACCAAAAATGGAGATGGCCAGCGCCGAAATCAGTACCCGGTACTCACGGTGGGCAAACGGCCGCAGGGCTTTGGGAGCGGGCATAGGGCAAGTCTAGGCTGTGGACAGATACCCGCACAGCCGGCAACTACCCTCACGGCCAGGTGGGGAAGGGGTGCCGTGGCCTAGTGTTAAGCAACCTTAGTATTAGGAAAGGCCGCATCCGACGCGGCCGGCGAGACCAACAGAGGTGACCATGGCCAGGCGCAGCAATCCCGCAGTACGAATCGCACACGAAACCGCCCACAATGCCGTCTTCGACGCAGACGGCAAGCCCAAGCCGGGCATCCACAATATGCTCCTGAAAGCTGTGGAGATCCAGCGCCCGCTGGTCCTGGCCTACATCCGACGGCTGCAGCGCAAGCACCCGCGCGCCACGGCCGCCCAGCTGGCGGACATCCTGGAGCGCGACTACCTCCGCGCCGTCACCGGTGGGGGTGCAGTGGTTGGCGCCACCGCCGTCGTTCCCGGGGTAGGCACCGTGGCCTCCCTCGGCCTCTCCGCCGCTGCGACCGTTGGCTTCCTCGAGGCAACTGCCCTTTACGCCACCTCACTCGCTGAGTTGCACGGCATCCGCCTCACCAACCCGGAAAAGGCCAGCACCATGGTGATGGCCCTGATGCTCGGCGAGGAAGGCACGGCACTGCTCGGGACGCTCAGCGGCCAGGCGGCGGGGAACGGTATTAGTGCCTCCGGTGCCTGGGGCAACGTGCTGTCGAAGTCGATGGCCGTGCCCGGCTTCGGTTCAGTACGGAACCGGATCCAGAAAGCCTTCCTTAAGAACCTCCTCAAGCGCCAGGGCACCGCGCTGTTCGGCCGGGCGCTGCCGTTCGGCATCGGCGCAGTGGTGGGCGGAGCCGGTAACCTCATCATGGGGCGCGCGGTGGTGTCCAACGCGAAGGAAGCGTTTGGCCCCATGCCCGACACCATCCCTGGCGAGCTCAACGCCGCCGCACCGAACAACCTGACGCTGGAAGGCAACAACTTTGGACCTCAACGCTGACCTCGGCGAATCATTCGGCTCCTGGAACATGGGGGACGATGCCTCGATGTTCCGGCTGGTCACCAGCGCCAACGTGGCCTGCGGCTTCCATGCCGGAGACCCCGTCACCATGCTGGACAGCTGCCGGGCGGCCTATGAGCTGGACGTGACCGTGGGCGCGCACGTGGGCTACCGCGATCTCGCCGGCTTCGGCCGCCGCTCGCTGGACATGTCCTTCGACGAGTTGTTCGGCGACGTGCTGTACCAGTTGGGCGCGCTCGACGGCGTCGCGCACGCCGTGGGTGCCTCCGTTGACTACGTGAAGCCGCACGGCGCGCTGTACAACCGGCTGGTGCACGACGCCGACCAGGCCTCCGCAGTGGTGGCCGCCGTGAACTCCTACGATCCCGGCCTGCCCATCCTCGGCCTGCCGGGTTCGGAGCTGCTGAAGCAGGCCCAGGAAGCCGGGCACCCGGTCTTTATCGAAGCATTTGTGGACCGCGCCTACCTGGCTGACGGAACGCTGGTGCCGCGCTCCCAGGAGGGTGCCGTCCTGCACGACGTCGACGCCATCGTCGAGCGGGCCGTGCGCCTTGCCACCAAGGGCGAGGTGGTGGCCCTGGACGGAACAGTGGTGCAGGTTCGGCCCGATTCCCTGTGCATCCATGGCGACACTCCCGGTGCCGTCGAGATGGCCGCAGGCGTCCGGGCAGGACTTGAGGCCGCGGGCGTTGAACTGGAGTCCTTCGCCTAAGGCCGCAGCTACGCGTCAATGGCGCCGGTGCCGGAGCGGAGCCCGGAAAAACTCACCCGAAAATCAGGTGCGCCACCGTGAAAATCGTGAGCCCGGCCAGTGAACCCACCACAGTGCCGTTGATCCGAATGAACTGCAGGTCCTTGCCCACCTGGAGCTCAATCTTTTGTGAGGTTTCCTCGGCGTCCCAGCGGGCAACAGTATCGGTGATGACGCCGGCGATATCAGAGCGGTACGTCCGAACGAGGTAGCCGGCGGCGTCGCCGATCCAGGCATTTACCTTTCCGGCCAGTTCGGGATCGTTGACCAGGCGCGAACCGAAATCGCGGACTGCTGCCTTGAACTTGATGGTCAGGTCGCTGTCCGGATCGTCCACGGCCCCGAGCAGGGCGTTCTTCACGGTGCCCCACGTCCGGGAGGCGAGTTCCTGCACCTCGGGGTCACCCAGGACCTGTGCCTTGATGTCCTCGGCGCGCGCGATCATCGCCGGATCGTGCTGCAGGTCCTGGGCCAGGTCGTTGAGGTATTTGTCGATGGACTGCCGCACCTCGTGGTTGGGGTTGGCCTGGACCGCCCGGACGAACTTGAGGATCTCCACGTACACCTTGTCGCCCACCAGGCCGTCCACGAACTGCGGAACCCAGGTGGGGGAGCGGTCGGAGACCAGATGGGTTACGGTGTCGTGGTTGTCATCCACCCAGTCCGCGGCCCTGTCCACGAGCAGGTCCACCAGCTTGTGGTGGTGCCCGTCGTGGAAAATCCGCTCGGCCATCCTTCCCACGGGAGGTCCCCACGGCGGAGTCAGCAGGTGCTTGCGGACCATGCCCTCGATGACCGCCTGGACGTCGTCGTCGTTCAGGACCTTGAATGCGCCGCGGATGACGGCGGCACCTTCTTTGGCCACCCGCTCGGCGCCGGCCGGCGTGGCGAGCCATTCGCCGGCCCGGCGCGCGATGTTCACGCTGGCCAGTTTGTCCTGGACCACCTGCTCGGAGAGGAAATTGGTCTCCACGAATTCACCGAGCGAGGCGCCGATCTGGTCCTTCCGGCGCGGAATGATCGCAGTGTGCGGGATCTTGATGCCCATGGGGTATTTGAACAGCGCGGTGACGGCGAACCAGTCGGCCAGCGCGCCCACCATGCCGCCCTCCGCGGCAGCGCGCACGTACTGGAGCCACGGGTACTCCTTCTGCAGCGCGAACGCGAACACAAAAATCACCGCCATGGCGATCAGCAGTCCCAGCGCCACCAGCTTCATTTTCCGCAGCGCTGCCGCCTTTTCGGCATCGCCGGCACTGAGCTGCTGGCCGACGGCGGGACCCGCCTTCGCACGGCCCTTCTCATGAGGCGGGGCGGAAGGAGCGGGCCTGGTGGGTGCTTCCCGGGTAGTTGTCTCAGAGTTCACCTGCATGTGCCAAGCCTAGTCCCGCAGTGCGGGGCAGGTCGGCTACCGTGTCTCCATGACTACTGATGAGTCAGTGCCGCACCGGCCGCGGGTCTTTGCCCACCGGGGCTCCAGTGCCGCGTTTGCCGAACATACCCGCGCCGCCTACCTGCAGGCGCTGGCGGACGGAGCGGACGGTGTGGAGTGCGATGTCCACCTCACCCGCGACCAGCACGTCATCCTCCTGCACGACGCCAACCTGGACCGCACCTCGGATGGAACCGGGCCGGTGGCCGAGCGGACGTTGCGGGAGCTGCGCCGCCTGGACTTTTCATCGTGGAAGGGCGCACGTATCCCCGAGGTGTTCGGTGCTCGGTCCGAGCAGTTCCTGACCCTTCCGGAACTGCTCGAGATCCTCCGCGGCGCCGGACGCCCGGTGGGGCTGGCCATCGAGCTGAAGCACCCCAGCCCGTACCAGCTCAAGCTGGAGGACCGGGTGCTTGAGGTCCTCCGGGGCGAGGGGTGGGACGCCAGGAGCTCAACCGTGGACAACGTGGCAGTGACCTTCATGAGCTTCAGCCCGGAATCTGTCCGCCGCCTCCTTCGGTCAGTACCGGCCGAGTACATCTGCCAACTGGTGGATGACGTGGATGTGCGTGAGCTGCGGCAAGAATTGGGTTGGGGGCTGATCACGGGCGGTGCGATCGCCAACGTGATGAAAGCCGCGCAGCTGGAAGGCGAGCGGATCCTGGACGCCGGCGAGGCCGCCCTGGCCGGCCCCGGTGTGGACTACGTCCGCCGCCACCCGGCCACCATCCAGCGGTGGCTGGAGCTGGGCCGGCGGTTCCGGGTGTGGACCGTGGACTCGGAGCAGGACGTGGCGCTGTGCCAGGGCCTCGGCGTCCACGAGGTCACCACCAACGTGCCGGCACGCGTCCTCAGCCAGCTGCAGGTCGCCTCGCCGCAAGGAAGGTAGGCGGGCAAGTGAACGAACCTTCTGGCGGCCTGCCCGTCCAGGCCCTGGATCACGCCACCGGGTACGGTGTTGCCGCGGCTGCCGTCGCGCTGTTGGCCAGGCGCCGGCAGACCGGCTGGGGCGGTGCGGCCTGGCTGTCGCTGGTCCGGACTGCAGAAGAGCTTATCGCCCTGCCGGCCGTGCGTTCCATGGGTGGGGAAGGCGTGCCGCCGCACGGCTCCCGCCTGGGCCCGACCGGATGCGCGGGCCTGACGGTTACAAAGGCCTGCCACGCTTGTGATTGAGTGGAGCCATGCCTTTTCCCCGGTCCGGCCGGGCCCGCCAGAGCCTTTCCGCTGCAGCCATGAGCGCCCTGCTGTTGGCCAGCGCCATGAAACACTTCCGCGATCCCGGCTTCTACCGCCAGGTAGTGCCTGATTACCTCTGCCTGATGGATCCGCAACAGCAAGGAACGGGCGACGGCGGTGCTGCCGCCGGCGACGGGACTGCTCCCGCCAACGGCACTGCTCCAGCTGCCGGAACTGCTGCCCGCAGCGGCACGGCTGCCGTCGACGGCGGGCCGGAACCCCTCCGCCGTCAACCTTTTGCCGTAATGGCCAGGGAGGAATGGATCGCGTTAAGCGGGCTGCTGGAACTGACGGCCGCCGTCGGCATCCTCGTCCCGCTGACACGCAAGGCGACCGCAACCGCCCTCACCGCCATGTTCACCACGTTCCTGGCCGGCCATGCCGATGCCCTCCGCCGCGCTTACGGCCCGCAGGGGACGCCTTGGCAGCGCAAGGTGCACACCCTGCGATTCCCGCTTCAGGCGCCGCTTATCCTCTGGGCGTGGACCCTCCGGAAGCCCGGAGCTGGTTCGTGGCAGTGAAACTCCTGGCCTCCCCTGCTGTGCGCGTGGGGCTTTCCATCAGTGTTGCCACCGGCCTGTACGGGATATCGTTCGGTGCACTCTCCGTCACGTCCGGGCTGGACTTCTGGCAGACCATGGCGCTAAGCCTGCTCCTGTTCAGCGGCGGTTCGCAGTTCGCATTCATCGGGGTAGTGGGTGGAGGCGGGTCAGGCATTGCAGCGATGAGTGCAGCCACCCTTCTGGGCATGCGCAACGGCATCTATGGGATGCAGCTCAACTCCCTGCTGCATCCCACCGGGTGGCGCAAGTACGTTGCCGCCCAGGTGACCATTGACGAATCCACGGCCACCAGCACTGGGCAGACGGACCCCGCTGAGCAGCGCCGGGGTTTTTGGGCAGCCGGCATCGGCATTTACGTGCTTTGGAACCTGTTTACCGCTGTGGGGGCGCTGGCCGGAAGCGGGCTGGGGGATCCTAAGCAGTGGGGACTGGATGGGGCAGCAGTGGCGGCCTTCCTTGCCCTGCTCTGGCCCCGGCTGAAGGGCCGCGAACCGATCGCGATTGCGGTGGCGTGCGCCCTGGCGACGGTGGTGGCAGTGCCATTTGTTCCGGCTGGCGTCCCGATCCTGGTGGCAGCCGTGGTGGCCGCCGCGTTCGGCTGGTTCAGCCACGGCCGGAGCGACGAGGGCCTCGAGCCGGACGTGGAGCCGTACCGGGAGCACCATCACCGCAGCAATGACAAGCACCGCAGCGAGCCCCATTACCGCGGCGAGCGCGGGCAGCAACGCAACGAGCCCCGCCAGCACGGCGACGGCCACCACGGCGGCGAAGGCGGCACCTCGGGGGCTGATTCATGAGCCTCTGGGTGTGGCTGCTGATTGCCTGCGCCTTGGCGTACGCGTGGAAGCTGATGGGCTACTTTGTTCCGGCCAGGCTATTGGAGAATCCCCGGATGTCGCGGGTGGCAGGCACCATGACCATCGGGTTGCTTGCGTCCCTGACAGTGGTGAACACGGTGGCGTCAGGGCAGGCACTGGCAGCCGATGCGCGCCTGGGTGCACTGGCTGCAGCAGCGATCGCACTGGCGCTGCGGGCACCGTTCCTGGTGGTGGTGGTGGCCGGCGCGGGAACTGCAGCGCTGCTCCGGATGATTGGCTGGAGCTGAACCAGCCACTAAGAACATGACGTGAATCTCTTCTCTTGCCCGTGGTGGGTTTGTACTATGAGAGCGGCTATGCAGTTGGCCCCGGCGATCCGCATGAATGGTAACGATGGAAAATCAACTGCACGCTTCCGGGGCAAGAGCCGGAAGACCTCATTCAATCAAGAATTCACGATGGCGGGCGGGACTGCCTGCCAAGCGCTTCTTTACGCGCTTTTCCGGTATATCCGACGTCCCGGCCGAGGATTTGGAGGCCCTGTCCGAAAGCCTCATGCGGGCTATGGACGCGGACCCGGCGTCGCACATTCCGGCGCTGCAGGCGATGGTGCGCCGGGAGATCCGGGCCAGGGGAGCAGGGGACGGCAACTAGCCTGGGCAGTTCATCAATAGGCCCGGACAGCAGGGAACGTCCCGGCACCAGCGGGACTCCCGGCGTCGTAAAGGGCAAGGGGTCAGGCTACCCCGTGCTGCGCGGCGCCCTCAGGTGCAGTTGACCGGCGCGAGATTTCTTCCACCGCCATCTCGTACCAGACCTGGGCGCCGAACTCGGGCTCGGGAGTATCAAGGTTCTGGTAGAGGGCATCCAACAGTTTTGCCAGTTCCTCTGCCGGCAGGGTGGGAAGAACTTCCTCGGGGCCGCGCGGATCGTTGATGTAGTGGAAAAGTTTGGAACTGTTCATCGCGCTGCGGCCGTGTGCCGGAGGTGCAGGAACTGTGGCATGGATGGCTCCATCTGGAGAGATACAGAGGCTGGCTGCGTAACCCACTTGAAGTGTATTGCACCCGCTGGAGGCCCACAATGGGGAGGACAGCTTCGCGCGGCCAGTATTCCCGCGGCTAGATTGGCGGCTGACCCGCCAGGGAAGCGGCCGGCAGAGGTACTTGGACTGGGAGCGGCCGGCTGGGCCGGACGGACCGGATGGCGTCCTCCACCAAGGCCAGCGGGCGGCGCCAGGCGTCGGATCCAGGTTCCATGGTGTCCACCACTCCGATGAGCATGGCGAGCAGCCGGAACATGTCCGTCATGGAGATGTCCGCGCGCAGGCTGCCCTGGCCCTGGCCCCGTACCAGCAGCACACTCATCGAGTCCATCAGCGAACCAGTGATGCCCGTCAAAAGCTCCCGGCGCCCGGCCACGGCTCCCAGGAGATTGGCGTCATCGCTGGCGGCGGCCATCAGGGCCTCCATGACCCGCAGGAGCCCGGCGGCGGCGTCGATATCGGCCAGGGCGCCGTCCACAACAGGGTCCACGGTGAGCCGCAGCTGCCTGTTGAGGGCTGCAAGTACCAGCTCCTCCTTGTCCGAAAAATTACGGAACAGGGTGGCGGGGCCTACCCCGGCTGTGGCCGCAATCGTCTGCAGCGGTACTTCCGGCCCGAACTCGCGGAAGCATTGGCGCGCCGCCGTGATGATCTTGTCCACGTTCCGCGCTGCGTCGGCGCGGAGCGGCTTGCGGGCGACTGCGAGGCTCATGCCAAAAGGTTAGCAATCGAGGCTCCGGCGATCACCGTTACTGAAGGGTAGGGGGTTTTGTGACGACCACCGCGGCCGCCCTGCCCTGCAGTACCGCCGGCGCCATGGCACACTGGGCTTCATGCTGCTTGCGTTTTCTGTCGCCCCGTCCGGTACTCCCAGCGAAGGTTCCCGGCCCGGTGACGCTTCCGTTCATGACGCCGTCGCCGCCGCCGTGAAGATCGTCCGGGAGTCGGGCCTGCCGAACAAGACCGACTCCATGTTCACCACCATCGAGGGTGAATGGGATGAAGTGTTCGACGTCGTGAAGCGCGCCACGGAGGCGGTGGGCCGCTACGGCAGCAGGGTTTCCCTGGTTATCAAGGCGGACATCAGGCCCGGATATTCCGGCGAGCTGACCGCCAAAGTGGACCGCCTGGAAGAAGCCCTCTCCGAAGGGTCCTGACCCCGGACGTCCCGGCCGCCGTCGTCCGCGAATTTCTCTGGACCCGCGCGTGGGCGCGTGCCAAACTGTGCCCATGTTTGAGCACAAGCCCCAGCCAGAGTGGATTGCCACAGAAAAGTTCCTGTCCGACGTCGTGGTCCATCCGGATCCGGCCGTGCTCCGGGCTGTGCAATCCGCCGCCCACGCTGGGATGCCGGCCATCGAGGTGGCGCCGAACGCGGGTAAGCTCCTCAAGCTCCTGGTTCAGCTCTCCGGCGCCCGCCGCATCCTGGAGATAGGCACCCTGGCCGGCTTCAGCACGATATGGATGGGGCAGGGCCTGCCCGACGACGGCACTTTGGTTACGTGCGAATTCCTGCCAAAGCATGCTGAAGTGGCGTGGGCCAACATTGACCATGCAGGCTTGGGGCAAAAAGTCGAGATCCGGCTTGGACCGGCACTTGACACCCTCGCCGCGCTGGCAGAGGAAGACCGGGAACCATTCGATTTCATTTTCATCGATGCGGACAAGGAGAACAACAGCCGCTACCTGGAATGGGCAATCCGGCTTGGCCGTTCGGGGACAACCGTGGTCCTGGACAACACGATCTGGGAAGGTGCTGTGTTGAACCCCGGAATGGACCCCGTCAACGCACAGGGAATAGTTGATGCACTGAGGCTGCTGGGCGAGCATCCCCGGCTCGATGCCACTGTCATCCAGACTGTTGGCTCCAAGGGCTGGGACGGGTTCGCGCTGGCGCGCATCCGGTAGCCCTCCCTGGTCGGTTATCCCGACTTCCGGCTCAAATTAGTAAGTATGCTTAGAGTAATTCGCCGGTTGATCCGCAGCCGGGTGGAAAGCCAGTGGAGGAAAATGATGAAAGCGTCGCCCACCCTTGCAAGCAATCTGCAGATGGTACTCACCGACCTCATTGAGTTGCACCTCCAGGGTAAGCAGGCTCACTGGAACCTTGTGGGCACCAATTTCCGCGACCTGCACCTTCAGCTGGACGAAATTGTTGCCGCCGCCCGCCTCTTCGCCGATCAGGTGGCCGAACGAATGAGGGCTCTGCAGGCCCTTCCCGATGGCCGCAGCAGCACTGTTTCCGCCGGCAGCCGGCTGGAGGAGTTTCCGCAAGGCCTGGTCACCACGAAGGACACGGTCAAGCTCGTTACTGTCCGGCTCGAACGGACAGTCCAGGCGATGCGGGATGTCCATGACGAAGTGGACGAGCAAGACCCCGCCAGCGCAGATCTGCTTCATGCTGCGATCGAGCGCTTGGAACAGCTGGCCTGGATGGTCAATGCCGAGACCATGGCTGCCACGGCACCAGTCACCGAGCCGGCCTGATCCCTGCCCACTGCCGGGGAAGGAAGAAGGGGCTGCCGAGGTGTTGAACTGCTCCCCGGAAGTCAAAACTGAATTTCTCAGTCCAACTTCCGGGGACCAGTTCATGTCCGCAGCAGCCCCTTCATACTGGACTCAGTCTTTCTTGAAAGCGTCCTTGACCTTCTCGCCAGCCTGTTTCAGGTCCGCTTTGGCCTGGTCCATCTTGCCTTCGGAACGAAGGCTCTCGTCATTAGTGGCCGCACCGGTGGCCTCTTTGGCCTTGCCGCCCATCTTCTCGGCGGCATTGTCGATCTTGTCATCCAAACCCATGATGATTCTCCCTTCAGCGGGTGACCGGCGGACGGTAATGCACCGGCCATGCTCCATGCTAACCACCCGCAGGTGGCTTCGACAGGTTAGGAAGGGTACGTCAGACCAGATCAGGTGCGCTGGCCACAATGTAGTCAGCGGCGGCCGGGCCGGTCATGGACAAATTGTTGCTGTCCGGGTTAATCCCCTGTGCCTGCAGTGCATCCCAGAGGGCTTCCGGAGCCTGAAGCGGGGCTTTCTGGAGAAGGCACCAGCTGGTGTAGAGCCCGTAGAGCTCATCACGTCCGAGGCCCAGTCCCGGTTCCCTGTCCGCGACGACCGCTTCAGCGATAAATTGTTCAAAATGGCTAGCAGGCATGTTTGCTCATTCGGGGTCGATCGTGATGCCGCCGTATCTGCTTCAGCGACCTGCTGGCTCCTCAGGGAGTCAAGCAGAATAATCATGAAGGTATGGCAGCATGGATCACTTTGTCCAGTCGGGCGGGGGTACCTCGCTGAAAATCGAGGGGGCCGACGGCGACTGGGGGGACTGGCCTCGGTCTCAGAAGAGGCCATCTCACCGCCGACCCCGCCTTTGCCCCGGCCCACCGTGATGACCCGGGAAACCTAAACAGGACCTCCACTACAATTTTCCCCCATCTTGAAGGTCCTGCCTAGTCCCCGGAAACTACGGCTGCCGTCTGCGGGATTCTGCCTGCCGGCCGCCGCCTCCGGTTCCCACCTGCTTAGTCCGGGCTGGCGCCACGGTCACGCAGCTTGTCCCGAACGCGGTCACGATGCGGCTGCCTGGACTGGCCGTCGTCCTGATTGCCGGCCTGGCCGTTGTCGCCGTTCCCTCCGGAATCCCCGTCCTTGCCGTTCTCCGCACTGTACTTCTCGCGCAGTTCACGTCCGTGCTGGATGTCCTCTTCCTCCTGCTTCTGCAGCTTCTCGCTCTTCTTGGTGTCCCGCGGCGGCAGCTGGATGGTATCTTCAGCCTCGATACCCGCCTGGAGCTGGCGGCCCCGTTCCATCTCGGCGTCGAACTCAGCGCCAAAGAGCAGGGACATGTTCAGGATCCACAGCCACAGCAGCATCACTATGACGCCGCCCAGGGCGCCGTACGTCTTGTTGTAGTTTCCGAAGTTGCCCACGTAGAAGCCGAAGCCCAATGACGCCAGCAGGAAGACGAACAGGGCAATGCCCGAACCAAGGCTCATCCACTTGAATTTTGGTTGCTTGACGTTGGGCGTGGCGTAGTAGAGGACGGCGATGATCACGATGATGAGCGCCACCATGACAGGCCACTTGGCGATATTCCAGATGGTGAGGAACACGCCGCTGAGCCCGATCAGGCCGCCAACCGCCTCTGCCACGGGGCCGCTGAGCACCAGCATGCCCGCCAGGATTGCGATAATGACTACAGCCAGAAGGGTGACCACCAGCATGGTGCCGCGCAGCTTGACGAACGGCCGCCCCTCATCCACCTCGTAGACGCGGTTCATGGCACGGCCGAAAGCACCAACGTAACCGGAAGCGGACCACAGCGCGGTAGCGAGGCCAAGGATCAGGGTCAGTCCCGCTGCCGGAGCGTTCGCCAGCTCCGATACGGTTCCGCTGACAGTGTTGACCGTCTCTGCAGGGGCAAAACCGCGCACGATCTGGAGCAGGGCATCGGTGGTTTTTTGGGGGTCCCCGAAGATTCCGATCAGTGAAACGAGTGCGAGTATGGCCGGGAACAGCGAGAGCACCGCATAATACGTCAGCGAGGCAGCCAGGTCCGGACACTGGTCCTTGCTGAACTCACGCAGCGTCTTCTTGGCGATGTATTTCCAGTTCGGCTTATCCAGGTCCTTTGGGCTGTCCGGTTTCCGGGGGCTATTTGGATCCGGGGCCTGGGCTGCTTTAGCTGTGCTGCTCTCGGATGCGTCATGAGTGGCCATGGGGTGTCCTCTCGATAAGGGGCGAAAACTGAGAAGCCGGCTCCGCGCGGTGGCGGGGCCGGCCTCTCAGGTGGTGCTGGTGCCTTTTGGTGCCGCGTTTAGTGGCGGGTCAGGTGTTTTGGACGTTGGTTTTGGCGTCGGTGGCGCGGTCCTTGACGTCGGTGGCGGCGCCTTGGCCCTCGGCTTTGACGTTTTGGGCGGCGTCAGCGGCGGTGGCCTTGACGTTTTCCATGGCTTCCTGGGCTGGTTCCTTCAGGTCCTGGACCATGTCCTTGGCGGCGCCGGTGACCTGGGTGGCGAGGGGCTCGGCGGCGGTTTTGAGCTGCTGGGCGGCTTCGCGTTCCTTCTGGCTGGCCGGGATCAGGGACGAGATGAGCATTCCGGCGCCGAATGCGATCAGGCCGGCGGCCAGGGGGTTGCCCTGGGCCTGGGCTTTGACCTGTGCCGGTGCGTGCGACATCGCGGTGCCGGCGTCAGAGAGTCTGGCGGCGGCGGTGTCCTTGGCCCCGTGGAGGGAGTCGCCGGTGCTGTGCAGGGCGTCCCCGGTGTGGCCGGTGCCGGAGTGGACCTTGTCCTGGACGGTGGAGGTTGCTGAGTCTGCTGCTCCCATGATTTTCTCCTTAACCCCGGTGACAGCGCCTTTTACCTTGTCGGTTTGGCGGTGGACGACGTTGGAGGGGGTGACTTTGTCGGCGACCGCGTCCACGTTGGTGCCCAGGCGTGCGCGGGTTTCTTCAATGTCCTGGCGGATTGCGTCCGGGTTATCGCTCATCGGTTTACCTCACCTGGTTTTAGGGTTGGGGGAATTTCAGAAAGTGTTTCGGCGGTCTGCGGGACGCCTTTGATCTGTTTGAGCTCCTTGCGGCCGATCGAGGCCAGGACCGCGGCGATGATGCCCCAGATTACGGCGACGATCACGGCGGCCCAGCCCAGCGGCATCAGCGCGCCCAGGGCGAACATGAGTGCCAGGGACAGGAACAGCAGGACGAAGTGACCGGCGACGCCGGCTCCGGCGAGCATCCCGCCGCCTTTGCCGGCCTTGGTGGCGGACTGCTTGGCTTCGGCCTTGGCCAGTTCGAGTTCCTGGCGCATCAGGGTGGACAGGTCCCGGGTGACATCACCCAGCAACTCACCCAGCGACGCGTTGTCCGCCTTCACGTGGGCGGCACTCGGAGCAGGCTCCGGAATAGGACCACTCATCAGAGCCCGCCTGACTGACCGCCGGCGCGGCGGTCCCGAGCGAGGGGGTCGTCATCCAGCGGATCAGCGGCAAGCCGGGGGTCACCAAGGGGGTCCTCAGCTGTCCGGTTTCCGGACCAGGGCTCCTCTTCCACCAGTTGGGGGCTGTCCAGGGGGCTGGCCGGACGCGTAGCGTCCGGGTAGCTGGTGCCCGGGGCGCCGCCGTCGTAACCCGCTGTGGTGGTGGCCGGGCCGGGAAGCTGGACCGGGGGAGGCGGAACGGTTCCGCCTGCCGGGCTGTATCCCTCGCTGTACTGGTCACCATACGGGCTGCCTGTGTACTGGCCGCCAAGTCCGGCAGTGGCTGCATTGCCGGAGGTGGATGAGGTTCCGGTGGCACCTGCCGTGAGGCCGCGGGTAAGCCTGCCTGCGAGGATCCCGGCGCCTGCGGCGAGCAGGAGGAACGTGCCCGGCTTGTTGCGCGCGAACCTCTGGACTTCGCCGAGCAGGTCGCCTGGCTGCTTGTTCTCAAGCCAGGAAGCGACCGATTCGCTGCGCTGGGCAGCCTGACGGACCAGGTCGCTGGCAATTCCCTGCTGATCCGGGGCTTCGGCCATGCTCTGCAGCTGGCTCGACATGGTCCGGATGCCTTCGGCAGCCTTCTGCTGCTGGGTGCCGGCCTGGCTCGAGAACCCGGACTTCGCCTGGGACAGCAGGTCCTGGGCGCTGGACTTGGCCTCTGAAGCGACGTGGGCTGCTTCTTCCTTTGCCGTCTGGGCTACATTCTGCGCGGAGCCCTTCGCGGTGCGTGCTACATCTGCTGCTTCTTCCTTCGCTGCTTCCTTTCGGGATGACCCGGAGGTATCACCAATCGGGGCTTCTCCATATGGTGGAGTGGCGGCGGACGGGAAAGTGGTGGCGCTTCGCTCGCCCGGAATTCCTGTAGAGGCCGGCGGAGCCGTGTAAGCGGGATCCTCGGGCCATTGGTTCTCTGTCATCTTCGCTCTCTCTTTCCAAGAAGGCCGGTTGTTGATCAAGAACCAGCGATACTGGCCCTAAAATAATAAGCATGATTACTAATGAAAGGTAAGTACGCTTGCTAAGCGAGTTATAAACGGTTCCAAAAATGTCAGCCGGAATGGCCCTGCCGGCCCGGTCACATCGAAGTGGAAGTGGTGAGTAATTTGGAAATAGCTCCGTGGGTTTGGGTGCTGGTTGCCGTAGTTGTGGTGGTGCTGATCGTGCTGCTGCTGCTCGCAACAGGAAGGCGCCGGAAGGCAATACAGCAAAAGCGGGATGACGCGCACCGCGAGAAGGCGGCGGAGATTCGCCGCGAGGCCGAGAACAAGGAACTTGACGCCCGGGAGCGCGAAGCAAAGGCGGCACGCGCCAGGGCGGATGCAGAACAGGCGCAGGTTGAAGCGGCGCGGCTGAGCCAGCACGCAGACCAGCAGGCCACAGAGGCCGGCTCCATCCGCGATGACGTAAATGAACGGACGCGGAAAGCGGACGAGCTCGACCCGGATGTCAAAGGGGACCGTGACACCGCACACCGCGGCGCCACAAAGTCCGCCAACGCGGCCCGCGACGATGCTGACACTGCCCGCGGCGCGGGAGCCCGTGACGGCGCCCGCGATGACCGCCGCAACGACGGTGCCAATGGTCAGGGCGGCTCGCACGTGGACCGTGAAAATCCGCGTTCCGGCATCTAGGCCGCAGGCGGGGCGGCATCCAGTCCAAGGGCAGAACGGCACCTAGCTCTTGAGTCGGTTGCCGTGCCTCGGTTTGAGAACGGGGGAGGGATTGACTCCTTCCCCCGTTCCTATGCCGTCGAGCACGTCAAGAACTGCCGCTACTGATGAAGTCTTTGCTTCCCACCCCAGGACCCGACGGGCCCGGCCGGTGTCCATAACCGGGACTCCCGCAGCCATATCTACCCAGCCGGAGTCGGTGGGTATGAGCCGGAGCCGCCAGGCAAGGCCCACTGCCTTGTGAAGCAGGCCCATGGGAAGGGGAAGGATTCTTCGGGCCTGAACGATCCGCGCAAGTTCCTGGGGTGTGAGTACCGGCTCGGCTGCAACATTGAAGGCTCCGGTAGCCCGCTGGTCAACCACCCGCCAGTAGGCCTCAGCCACATCGTCCGCGTGGACTGCCTGGAAAATCAGGTTGTCCGGAGCGGGCAGCAGCGGAAGCCAGGGCCTTTTGGGCAGGAGCCGGGGAATCACAGGTCCCAGGAAATACCTGCCGATCTCGCTTCCGGCGTCGCGCTGGAAGATCAGCCCGGGCCGGAGCCTTGCGACGGCAATACCTGGTTCCGCTGCCGCAAACTCGTCCAGGAGCTTTTCCTGCGCCGCCTTGTGCCGGCTGTAATGCGAACCCGCCATGCCCTGCGCCGGCCAGGACTCATCCGTGCGCCGGTCCTTGGCGCCCTTGCTGTAGGCGCCGATCGATGACGCGCAGACGACCTGTTTAACGCCAGCCTTCCGCGCGGCTTTGAGGACATTGGCAGTTCCGGTGACGTTGGTCCGGTACAGCTGGTCAAGGTCCCGGTTCGGTTGGATTTGCCAGGCAAGGTGAACAACCGAGTCCACTCCTGCCAAGGCTGATTCCAGCTTTGGGCGGTCACGTTCCAACCCAACATCAAGCGTGTGCCACTCAACGCCGGCGTAGGGCGCGCGTGAGGTGTCGGGCAGGCGCCTGCTGATCCCCGTCAGTTGCAGGCTTCCAGGCTTCCGGGACAGCTGGCCCTGCAGGTTCCGCAGCAGTGCTGTTCCTGCGTTTCCGCTGGCTCCGATAACGGCGATGTGCATGACAAAGACTCCTTGGCAGGGGGCGTGAGTTCGTCTTACACGCCGAGCCTATAACCCGCGAAAGATTGTTTTATAAGCAGCCTTATGATTTCCTACTTCTAAGTCTTGCCGCAGGCTTCGGAACCAGACCGAGGGAACCAACGACAATGCCCGAATTTTTTGCCGCGCTTGCCGTGGACGTTACGCCTGTCCAGGAGCAGTGCCTGGAAACCCCGAACGACAACCGCTCCGCCGCCAAGGCCGGGCGGCTGCGGGAGACCTTCGAAAACGACCTCGTCCTAAGCTATTTGGACCTTGCCGAGGCCCTGGCCGCCCGCTTCGAGGCCCGGGGCCGGGAACGGGCAGACCTGAATCAGGTGGCCTATCTCGGCCTGGTCAAGGCCGCCCGCGGTTTCGACCAGACCAAGGGGGAGAGCTTCCCCGCTTATGCGGCTCCAACCATTGCGGGGGAGTTGAAGCGATACCTGCGTGACCGGACGTGGGTGGTCCGACCGCCCCGGCACATCCAGGACCTCCGCACCAGGATGTTCCGGGTGGAACCGGAGTTGGTGCAGACCCTGGGCAGGAATCCCTCCGTGGCCGAACTGGCCACGGAGCTGGGGACGGATCCCGCAGAGGTCCAGGAAGCCATCTCGGCGTCGAGCAGCATGCACCCGGACTCTTTGGACGCGGCAAACCCCCACAGCGACGCTCCCTCAATCGGCGACCTGCTCGCCTGCCCTGAGACACCCTTGGAGCGGCTGGAGGACCTTGCCTGCCTGCGGGAAGCGATGCAGGACCTGGACCCCGCGGACAGGGAGCTCCTCTACCGCCGCTATTTCTGTGAGGAGACCCAGGTCCAGTTGGGAAAGCGGTTGGGGATGTCGCAGATGCAGGTTTCGCGGCGGCTGGCCCGGGTACTCGTTGAACTCCAGCGCAGGCTCCTAAGCAGCAGCCAGGGTGACGGCGTCCGTGAGGAGCAGGAGCGCGCGACGGGGTCCACGGCGTCTGTCCGGCCAGCCCGCCGCGCGGCCCGCCCCGGAGTTGCCGGCAACATTTCTGCCCGCCGGAGCAGCTCGCGGACCAGGAGCAGCTAAGCGTGCAACGCTTGTCCGCCGGCGCAGGAGCAGGCTCCCGATGGGCCGGGGGCAGCATCAGCAGCCCTATCTTGCCTGTTCAACCGCCCGTTCCGTCAGCAGGTGAAAGGTGAGAAAAGCAGCAGCCCCTGTTTAGGAGCAGCAGCAGTGGGGAACAGTGAGGGTATGGGAAGCTCCGTAACCTCCAAGCTCCGCGCTGTCCTGTTCGACCGGGACGGGACCCTGGTGGTCGATGTGCCCTACAACGGGGACCCCGGCCTGGTCACACCAATGCCCGGCGCCAAGGCAGTCCTGGATGCACTCCGCGCCGACGGGATAGCAACCGGAGTCATCAGCAACCAGTCGGGCATTGCCCGCGGCTTTATCACCGCGGACAACGTGGCGGCCGTGAACTCCAGGGTCGAGGAACTGCTCGGCCCCTTTGACGTGTGGGAGGTGTGCCCGCATTCCGAGCAGGACCGCTGCGCCTGCCGCAAGCCTGAACCCGGTATGGTGCACAGTGCCTGCCGCAAACTTGGGATCCAGGAAGCGGAGGCGGCGCTCATCGGCGATATTGGCGCTGACGTCCGTGCCGCCGAAGCAGCCGGAGCAACCGGTGTCCTGGTGCCAACGCCCGTGACCCGAGCCGAGGAAGTGGCCGACGCCCAACTGGTGGCCCGGAACCTGGCCGAGGCCGTCTCACTGCTGTCGGAGCGGCCCTGATGGGCCGCGTCCTGGTGGCACGCCTGGACAGCATGGGCGACGTTCTCCTGGCCGGACCCGCCGTACGGGCGGTGGCCAACGGCCGGTTTACCAACGGAAGCCGGCCGAACCATGTAGTGATGCTCTGCGGAAGGCAGGGCGAGGCAGCGGCGGGTATGCTGCCCGGTGCCGCGGAGGTTTACAGCTGGGACAGCCCGTGGATCATGAATCCCGCGCCCAAGATGACCGGCCCGCACGCTGACAGGCTCATCGAATACGTACGGAACTCGAGGATCACCGAAGCCGTCATCCTCACCTCCTTCCACCAGTCGCCCCTGCCGCTGGCTCTGCTCCTCCGGCTGGCCGGCGTCGAACGAATCACCGGTGCCTCCACTGATTACGCGGGTTCCCTGCTGGACGTCCGGCTCAAACCGGGCGAAGACTTCCCGGAGGACCAGCCCGAGGCGGAACGGGCGCTGGGCATTGCGGAGGCAGGAGGATTCCGCCTTCCGCAGGGCGACGACGGAAAACTCCGCCTCACGTCCGTGCCCGATGTCCGCGATTTGGTGGGTGATGACCCCTACGTGGTGGTCCACCCCGGAGCGGCCGTCCCTGCCAGGGCCTGGCCGCCGCTGCACCATGCGGCAGCCGTCGAACTTCTCCAGGGCGCAGGCCACCGTGTTGTGGTGACCGGCGGTCCCGGGGAGACTTCGCTGACCGCCACCGTCGCGGGGCCATCTGCCCTCGACCTGGGCGGGCGCACAGACCTCCACACCCTGGCTGGGGTTATGGCGGGGGCGGATGCTGTGGTCACCGGCAATACCGGGCCCGCACACCTCGCGGCAGCCGTGGGCACCCCCGTAGCGTGCCTTTTTTCGCCCGTGGTCCCGGCCATCCGCTGGGCACCGTACGGGGTATCACTGGAGCTGCTCGGCGACCAGAACGCCGCCTGCCGGATGACCCGGGCCCGTGTCTGCCCTGTTCCCGGCCACCCCTGCCTTGACTCCGTTTCGCCGGAGGAGGTGGTGGCGGCCGTAGAACGCCTGATCGGCGGAGTCAGCTCCTTCAGCACCCACGTCAGCACCCGTAGAAAGGCCCGCAACAGATGAGAATCCTGCTCTGGCACGTCCACGGTTCCTGGACGGACGCCTTCGTCCGCGGCCGTCATGAGTACCTCCTGCCCATCCTGCCCGAAGGCGGTGGCTGGGGGCTTGGCCGTGCCGGGAGGGACTGGCCCCAGTCAGTGCGGGAGGTGGACCTGGCAACGCTGGAGGCTGACGCCGTTGACGCCGTCGTCCTTCAACGCCCTGAGGAAATTGACGAAATTGCCCGGCTGCTGGGCAGGCGGCCAGGCGTTGACCTGCCCGCCGTGTACCTCGAACACAACACCCCCAAGACCGACTTTCCTTTCGCCCGGCACCCGCTCGCGGACCAGGACCGCATCCCCCTGGTGCACGTCACCCATTTCAACAAGCTCGCCTGGGATAACGGTTCAGCCCGCAGCCTGGTGATCGAACACGGGATTCCGGACCCGGGCCAGCTCTACACGGGGGAACTGCCGGAGCTGGGGGTGGTGGTGAACGAGCCCATCCGCCGCGGCCGCGTTACCGGTACCGATTTGCTGCCCGCCTTCGCGTCAGTGGCGCCGCTGCAGGTCTTCGGCATGAAGACTGACGGCCTGGCCGCCGCCGCGGGGATTGACGAGGCCCGGTTGACGGTTCGCGGAGACTTGAAGACCAAAGAGCTGCATCGTGAGTTGGCCCGCTGCCGCGTCTATGTGCACCCCATGCGGTGGACCTCGTTGGGATTGTCCCTGCTGGAGGCCATGCACTTGGGGATGCCGGTGGTTGTGCTGGCGGCAACCGAAGCGCCGCGGGCGGTGCCGCCGGAAGCCGGCGCCGTCTCCGCTGACGTTGATGAGCTGCTCCGCTGCGCCCGGCAGCTGGTCGCAAATCCGGAGGAAGCCCGACGGCGGGGCGTCGCTGCCCGTCAGGCGGCGCTGGACCGCTACGGCCTGGGCAAGTTCCAGGACCGCTGGGATGAGCTCCTGGCGGACCTGGCCGGCCGGCCCCGGCGCCCCGGCAACGAACGTTCGGACGAGAAGATCCTTGTGCCGGCGGGAGAGAGGAAGACCCCATGAAGATCTCGATGATTTCCGAGCACGCCAGTCCGCTGGCGGCATTGGGCGGGGTGGATGCCGGCGGGCAGAACGTGCACGTTGCCGCGCTGTCCGAAGCCCTGGCGAAGCGGGGCCACCACGTGACTGTTTATACGCGCAGGGATGCAACGGAGCTTCCAGCCAGGGTCCGCGTGGGAAGCCGCCTGGAAGTGGTCCACGTTGACGCCGGCCCGGCGCGCCATGTTCCCAAGGACGAACTGCTGCCCTACATGGGAGAACTTGCCGACGGCGTTGCCAAGGACTGGAGCCAGCGGCCGCCGGACGTGGTGCATGGGCATTTCTGGATGTCCGGCCTGGCCGCCCTGGACGCCGCCCGGCGGCCGGACCAGGGCTACCGGGTGCCCGTCATCCAGACCTTCCACGCGCTGGGCACGGTCAAGCGGCGGCACCAGGGCTCAGAGGACACCAGCCCGCTGGAACGGCGCTGGCTGGAGCCCGGTGTGGGACGTTCCGCGGACCGGATCGTCGCCACCTGCTCCGACGAGGTCTTCGAACTCAAGGCCATGGGAATCAACACAGGCAAGATTTCCATTGCCCCGTGCGGTGTTGACCTCGGATTTTTCTCCCACGAGGGTCCCGTCGCTGCCAGGAAGCGCACCCACCGCATCCTCTCTGTGGGCCGCTTGGTGCCGCGCAAGGGTGTGGACCTGGTGATCCGGGCGCTCCCGTACCTGCGCGAGGCGGGCTTCGACGACGTCGAACTCCTGATTGTGGGCGGCGGCGGAGACTCCGGTGCGCTCCATGCCGACCCCGAGGTGCGCCGCCTGATGGACCTGGCAGCGGAACTGGGCCTTTCGGACCAGGTGACCCTGCAGGGCCAGGTGTCCCGCGGCGAAATGCCCGGAATTTTCCGCAGCGCCGATGCGGTGGTGTGCGCACCCTGGTACGAACCTTTCGGCATCGTCCCGCTGGAGGCCATGGCCTGCGGCGTTCCGGTGGTTGCTGCCGCAGTGGGCGGACTGCGGGACACGGTGGTTGACCACGGAACCGGCCTGCACGTGCCGCCGCGGGACCCGGAAGCCATCGCATCAGCGCTCGCCCTGCTGCTGGAGAACCCAGCGCTGCGCGCCGAGCTCGGCAGCGCAGGCAAGAAACGTGCCCGGACAAGGTATTCCTGGGACCGGGTGGCGGCCGAAACCGAAAAGGCTTACCAGCTGGCGGTGGCCGGGGCTGCCGCCGGCGTGGTCCCGATGGAAGGAGCGGCACTATGACTGCAGAACCGTCCCTGCGTGAGGCTGGCCTGCAAACTTTGTCAGCACGTGAGGCATTGCCCGCAGTGCTGCCGGATGCCGCCATTGTGAATCCGGAGAGTGTGGATGCGGTCCGCGTCCATCTGGACAACGTGGTACCGGCGCTCGACTCGCTGCGGAGCCAGTCCGGCCGGCTCGCGGCCTGGGGTGTGGAGCTGGCCCAGCGCCTGCTCCGCGGCCAGCGCCTTCTCGCCGCCGGAAACGGCGGTTCAGCCGCCGAAGCCCAGCACCTCACCGCGGAGCTCGTGGGGAGGTTCGACGGCGAGCGGGTTCCGTTTTCTGCCATTTCCCTGCACGCGGAGTCCTCAGCCGTGACGGCCATCGCCAATGATTACGGCTACGACGACGTCTTCGCGCGCCAGGTCCGGGCGCACGGCCGGTCCGGCGACGTGCTGATACTGCTGTCCACGAGCGGCAAGAGCCCCAACCTGCTGAGGGCAGCCGAGGTTGCGGCACGCCTGAACGTCACCACGTGGGCGCTTACCGGCGCCGGCCCCAACCCACTGGCCGACGCTTGCGACCAGGCCGTGATGATCGATGCCCTTAACGCTAACGCGCAGGAAGGCCACCTCATCGCACTGCACGCGATCTGCCGCGCCTTTGACCTGGAAGTTGCCGGCCATAGTTCCACCGATGCCTGGACCCTGCAGAGTCAGGGCCTGCAGCAGCGGGGTGGCCGGGCATGAGGATCGTAGTGGTGGGCGATGTGATGCTGGACGTGGACCTCTCCGGTGAAGCCACACGCCTGAGCCCCGACGCGCCGGTGCCCGTGGTGGATGTGTCCGGCATCAAGCGCCGTGCCGGGGGAGCCGGGCTGGTGGCCCGGATGCTCGCCGAGGACAGCTGGCCTGTCACGCTGGTCACGGTCCTGGGTGATGACGACGCCGGCCGGCAGCTTGAAGCGCACCTCGCCGCGGTGCGGCTCGTGGCAGGTCCAAGCGGCCATCCTTCGCCGGTGAAGACCCGCGTGCGGGCCGGATCACATCCGGTGGTCCGGTTCGATCAGGGCTGCGAAAAGGCCCCAGTCCCCGAGGTCAGTCCCGCCATGCTCCGCGAGGTGGAGAAGGCAGGCGTGATTATTGTTGCCGACTACGGCCGCGGACTGGCGGCCAACCATCAGCTGCGGGAGCTCCTCACCCGGCTTGCCGGCCACGTGCCCATCGTGTGGGACCCGCATCCTGCCGGGCCGGATCCGGTGCCCGGTGTCGCCGTCGTAACGCCCAACCTGGCTGAGGCACAGAAGGCGGTGCAGTCGCGGGGTGGAAGAGGTGCTGGCCCGCGGAATGACGGCTCGCCGCAGGACCGGGCGCAGGACCGTACGTGGGCGGCCGCAGGGGATTCCGCTGGGAAGCCTGCCCCTGGGAATGCTGCAGCCGGGGATCCTGCCGCCGAAGTTGGCAGTGTCCTGCTGGAGGAATGGGGCAGCCAGGCTGTCCTGGTCACCAAGGGCGAACAGGGCGCCATCCTGTGCCGGCGGGACCAGAGCCCCCGGACCATTCCGGCGCCGCGGGTGGAAGCCGGTGATCCCTGCGGAGCCGGTGACCGGCTCGCAGCCAGCCTCGCCGTCCACCTTCTGGCGGGCCGGGACCTTGTCAAAGCTGCGGAACTTGCGGTCCATGACGCTGCCGACTTCCTCGCCAGCGGCGGGGTGTCTGCCCTTCCTGACACGGACGGGGAACCTGCGCAGCCAAAGCCGCGCGTCAACGACCCTCTGTTGCTGGCCCGCGCAGTGAGGGAGAACGGCGGCAAGGTCGTGGCCACCGGCGGGTGTTTCGACCTGCTGCACGCCGGGCACGTCCGGTCCCTGGCAGCGGCCCGCGAGCTGGGCGACTGCCTGATCGTCTGCCTCAACTCGGACGACTCCGTGCGGCGGCTGAAGGGTCCGGAGCGTCCCATTATCGGCCAGCACGACAGGGCCGAACTGCTCCTCGCCATGGAATGCGTGGACGCCGTGATGGTTTTCGATGAAGACACCCCCGAGGCAGCCCTCGAACGCCTTCGCCCTGACATTTGGGTCAAAGGCGGCGACTACAAAGGCGCCAGCCTGCCGGAAGCCAGCCTCGTGGAGAGCTGGGGCGGGCGCTGCCTCACCGTTCCGTACCATCCTGCCCGCTCCACCACGGGCCTGGCCGATGCCCTCGCCAAGGTCAGCTGACCGGCCAGCGAGCTGACCCTGGTGAGCTGGCCAGCCAGTGACTGACCGCACTACCTAAAGTTTTTGTATTTCCCATTGAAAGGAACATCATGACTGCAGATTCAAATTCACCCGGCCGCGTGCTCGTGACCGGAGGTGCCTCCGGACTGGGGGCCGCCGTCGTCGATGCCGTCCTGAAAGCGGGCGGCACCCCGGTGGTGCTGGACCGCGACATCAGTAGCGTGTCTGCCGTGAAGGCGTTTGAAGTGGATGTCTCGGACCGGCAGGCCGTGGAGGCCGCCGTAAAGGAAGCCGCGGAATCCCTCGGTGGACTCGAAGCAGTGGTCACAGCCGCCGGGATCGACCGCTGCGGCAAGCTCGCCGACGTCGAGGCAACGGAGTGGGAAAAGGTCATTGGCGTGAATCTGATGGGCACCGTATCCGTTGTCCGTGCAGCCCTGCCGTACCTCAAGTCCTCCCACGGCAGGGTGGTGACCATCGCCTCAACGCTGGGCAAGCGCGCCGTGGCTGATGCCACCGCCTACTGCGCCTCCAAGTTCGGCGTGGTGGGCTTCAGCCACGCGCTGGCGGCTGAAACCGGCGGCGAAATCGGCGTGACCACCATTATTCCGGGCGGAATGAAGACCCGCTTCTTCGACGACCGCACGGAGCAGTACAAGCCGCAGGACGATTCCCGGCTCAACGACCCCGCCAACACGGCACAGGCCATCCTGTTCGCCTTGAACCAGCCCACCGGGTGCGAGGTCCGCGAGATGTTGATCTGCCACGAGGAAGAGGGCTCCTGGCCCTAAAACCGCAATTAACCAGGCCGGAACCGACGGGAGGAACTTCATGACCACCATTGCCACAGAAACCACTGCACGTCCGGAAGCCGCCGACAGCAGCGGCATTACCATCCGGAACCCCCGAACCGGTGATGTCCTTTGGACTGTGCCGGAGGCCGAACCCGAGGCGGTGGCCCAAGCAGTAGAGGTGGCACGGAGCGCTGCGGCGGATTGGGCTTCTACTGCCCCGGCCGAGCGGGGCGCGGCAGTCCGTGCCGCGGCCAAAGCGCTCGCTGCGGCGGCCGGGGAACTGGCGGAATTGAACGCCAGCGAAACCGGGCGTCCCGTGGAGGAATCGCTCGCCGGCATCGGCGCGGCGGTTTCCACGCTGGAACAGTACGCGGAGCTGGCGCCTATCCACCGCGGCCACAGCCTGCGCGGCAACCGTCTCGCGTCCGATTACACCGTGGCTGAACCGCGCGGCGTAGCTGTCCTGCTTACCCCGTGGAATGATCCGGTTGCGGTGGCATGCGGCCTGATCGGGGCCGCGCTGGCCACCGGCAACACCGTCGTGCACAAGCCAAGCGAGCGTTGCCCGCGGCTGGGCGAGGCGCTCGGCGAAGTCCTGGCACCTGCGTTTCCGCCCGGTGTGTTCCAGACGGTTTCAGGCGGCGCCGGCGTCGGGGCACTTCTCGCCCAGTCCGAGGTGGACGTTATTGCCCACGTGGGCTCCAGCGCAGCCGGCGCCCGGATCGCCAGGGCCGGGGCTCTGACGGGTGCACATGTCATCCGGGAAAACGGCGGAAACGATCCGCTGCTGGTGGACCGCGACGTTGACCCCTCATGGGCGGCCGAGCAGGCGGCGATCGGTGCCTTCAGCAACAGCGGCCAGATCTGCGTGGCAGTTGAGCGGATCTATGTCCACGAGGACATTGCGGCCGAGTTCTGCAAGGCCCTCGAGGCTGAAGCGGCGCTCCGCAACAACAACGGGACAATGGCCCCGCTCGTGGACCTCCGGATGCGGGACGAGGTCCACGCGCAGGTCAGCGATGCGTTGAGCCAGGGGGCCGATGCCGTGGAGGGCGGCGTCCTCCCGGACGGGCCGGGCTCCTTCTACCCCGCCACCGTGCTGCTGGAATGCACGGACCGGATGCAGGTGATGACGGAGGAAACCTTTGGGCCGGTCGCCCCCGTGCAGGTGGTGAAATCGTTCGACGACGGCCTCCGCCTTGCGTGCAGCGGCAGGTATGGCCTGGCCGCTACCGTCCTCAGCGGCAACATCGCCCACATCCAGCAGGCGGTCGCCGCCCTCCCGGTGGGAACCGTCAAGATCAACGCGGTGTTCGGCGGCGCGCCCGGCGGCGCTGCCCAGCCACGCGGCGAAAGCGGCGCGGGCTTCGGCTACGGCCCGGAGCTCCTGGACGAGTTCAGCCGGGTCAAAGTGGTGCACATTGCGGCGCCGCCGGCTGTAGCTGCTGATACGGCTGGCGGGGAATCTGCGGCTGAACACTCCGATGTTGCACGCTCCGATGTTGCACACCGGGACGAGTCATGAGCCTGTCACCCGGCAACCTGCCTGCCGACCTGCCAGACAGCATGGCAAAAGAGCCTGGCGACGTTGACCTTTCGAGCCAGCGGGCACTGTCCGAGTGGCTGCCAGGGCGGTTGGCGGCGGAAGAGCCGGCGATCCTCGTGATCGGCGACCTGATGCTGGACGGCTGGTGGAGCGGCAGCATTGAACGGCTCTGCCGCGAAGCCCCGGCACCGGTGGTGGACGTGCAGGCCCGCGAGTCCGTTCCGGGCGGGGCCGCCAATACTGCCATGAACCTGGCCGCCCTTGGGGCCCGGGTGTCCGTGGCGGGCATCATCGGAACCGACGACGCCGGCGCGGACCTGCGCGCGCAGCTTGTGGCTGCAGGCATCGACACCAGACACCTGCACAGCCACCCGGACATGGTGACCACCACCAAGATCCGGATCAGCAGCGGCGGGCAGGTCATGCTCCGCATTGACGACTCCGCCAAGACGGTGCCGGCCGAGGCGCTGGCGGCACTGGCTGCTTCGGTGCGGGCCGCCGTCGAACAGCAGGACGCGGTGCTGGTCTGCGATTACGCCAACGGGGTGTTGGCGGACCCGGTTCGTGCCAGCCTGGTGGACGCGCTCGCCGGCCCCGCATCCGGCGCTTCGGACCGGCCGCTGCTGGTGGTGGACTCCCACGACCCCCGGCCCTGGGCGCCGCTCCGCCCGGACCTGGTGACGCCGAACGCGCAGGAAGCCGCGCGGATGCTGGACCTGCGGCTTCCCGACGGCCAGGACAGGGTGGAAGCGGTGAGCAAGCATGCCGATGCGCTGCTGGAAGCCACGGGGGCAGGGGCCGTGGTGGTCACTTTGGACCGTGATGGCACCGTGCTGTTGAGGCCCGACGGCGTGACGCACCGTACGTGGGCCCGCCCGGCTGCGGAAAAGCAGGCTTCCGGTGCGGGCGACACGTTCGTGGCGGCGCTGACGCTGGCGCGCTCAGCCGGGCTGCCCTTGACGGCGAGCCTGGACCTGGCGCAGTCGGCCGCAGATGTGGTGGTGCACCAGCCGGGCACGTCGGTCTGCAGTACTGGCCAGCTGAGCCGGTACCTCAAGGCCTTTGCTGACACGGCCCTGGGTGCCGATGAACTGCAACGGCAACTGGAGCTGCACCGGGTCCAGGGCCAGCGCATCGTGCTGACCAACGGCTGCTTCGACGTCCTGCACAGCGGCCACACCCGCTACCTCAACCAGGCAAAACAGCTGGGGGACGTGCTGGTGGTGGCGCTGAACAGCGACGACTCCGTGCGAAAGCTCAAGGGCGCCGGCCGGCCCATCAACGGGGTGGCGGACCGCGCCGCCGTGGTAGCGGCGTTGAGCTGCGTGGACTACGTCACCGTCTTTGACACTCCCACCGCCGCCCCGCTGATCACGCAGCTCCGTCCCGAGGTCTATGCCAAGGGCGGGGACTACTCTCCGGAGATGCTCGCCGAAACGCCCGCCGTGGAAGAGTACGGCGGTCGGGTGGCCATTTTGGACTATGTAGCGGAACGGTCCACCACTGCCGTGGTGAAGCGTATCCGTGAGGGCGACGGAGCTGTGCCCACCAACTGAGTGCGGAGCAATCAGGGCTGCTGAAACCAATTAGGGTTGAAGCATGACTGAAGCGTGGCACGGGTAATGGCAAAACGCGGAAGGTCAGGTGGCCGGAACGGACTGCGCGCCGTGGCGGGAGTGGTGGACGTCCCGGCAGGAGCCCGCCTCAGCGGGCCTGTTGAAGGGGTCTATTACATCGACACCGGCGACTGCGAGCTGATCTCGGACCAGGATAACTCCACCGGCTGGCTCCTGAAGATCAACGGCGTCATGAGTTCCCACATCGACCTCGCAGACCCGCTGTTCCTGGACTTCGAGTACATGCGCTGGATGGCTGCGCTCATCGAGTCGCGCTGGCCGGTGCAGGGCGCTGCAGGCACCAAGCCCAAGCTGCGTGGCCTGCACCTGGGCGGCGGCGCCTGCTCCCTTGCCCGCTACTTCCACGCTGTGTATCCCGACGCCCGGCAGGTAGTGGTGGAGCTGGATGGCAAGCTGGCCGAGTACGTGCGCGGTTGGTTCGACCTGCCTAAGGCGCCGCTGCTGCGCCTGCGGGTAGGGGAGGCCCGCGAGGTCACCGAAGCGCTGACCGCCGAGACCCGGGACTTTATCGTCCGGGATGTATTCGCCGGTTCCCTGACCCCGCGCCCGCTGACCACCGCGGAGTTCAACCAGCACGTCAAGCGCGTCCTGGCGCCTGGCGGCCTGTATGTGGTGAACTCCGGCGACGCACCTGATTTGAAGAACGCCCGCGAGGACGCCGCCACCATTGCGGCCGCCTTCAAGCACACCATGATCATCGCCGACCCTGCCATGCTCAAGGGCCGCCGCTACGGAAACATGGTGATGGCCGGCAGCGATGCCCCTTTCGGCGACGACCCGAAGCTCGCCCGCCGGCTCCTGGGCGGCGCTGTCCCGGCGCACTTGTGGGAGGACGCCCAAGTGCGCGCCTTCGCGGCAGGATCACCCGTGCGCCACGACCCGCCTGCGGTGTAGCTCAATCACCTCGACCCCGGCCCAGCAGCCACTCCCGGTGCTCGGCCATCAGCTCCCGCAGCGCATACACTACCGCCGCCACCGCAGGCCGCCGCAGGGAGTCCGGCCGCAGCACCATCCAATACGGCAGCAGTTCGGCGATCTCGGACGGCAACAGGCGGACCAGATCGTTGTGCAGGTCGCCCATGAAGCAGGGCAGGAAACCGATGCCGGCTCCGGCCCGGGTTGCCTCCACGTGGACAAACACGTTGGTGGAGGTGAGGCCGTCGCGCATGGCGGGCACCAGCCTTCGTGGAGCGTCCAGGTCGTCCACCTGCAGCATCGAATCCACGAAGTAGACCAGCGGATGCTCGTTGAGTTCGGTCACCGTGGCGGGGGTCCCATGCTCCTCAAGGTAGGCGCGGGAGGCGTACATCCCCAGCATGTACTCGCCCAGCCGCACGGCCTCGGCCCGGTGCACCTGCGGTTCGCCCACTACCACCTCGATGTCCAGGCCCGAGCGCTGCTGCAGCGCCCGCCGGGTCATGGTCACCACCTCCACACAGAGCCCCGGGTGGTCCCGGCGCAGCCGCGCCACGGCGGGCGCGGCGATGTAGGCGCTGAACCCGTCGGTCGCCGTCATGCGGACGACGCCGGTAATCGGGTCGGGAGCCTGCCCGGCAGCTCCCAGCGTGCCCATCACAGCTTCCACCTGCTCACCGACCTGCACCGCCCGGGCTCCCAGTTCCGTCAGCTCCCACCCGCCGGTGGCGCGTGCCAGGACCCTTCCGCCGAGCGCCTTCTCCAAGGCGGCGATCCGGCGCGAGACCGTGGTGTGGTTGAGCCCCAAGGCCTGGGCCGCCGTCGTAAATCTTGCTGAACGGGAAACCGCAAGAAGTACCAGCAGGTCATCGGGGTTGGCTTTCATATCTGCAATTGTGCACACGTTTGGTGCTGCTTTGGTTATTGATAGTGCATGTCTGTGCAGTAATACTCGGTGAAGCCATGAGTGCTGACGATCACAGCACGTGTCATCGTGGACACCGAGGAGCTTGCTATGGAAAACACTTTGAACGGACGTAAGGCCCTGGTCACCGGCGGGGCCAGCGGCATCGGCGCAGCCTGCGTCCGTGAGCTGGCAGCACGGGGAGCGAAGGTGGTGGTGGCCGACGTCGACTCCGCCGGCGCCGCCGCGCTCGCCGACGAGGTGGGTGGCACGGCCTGGACCGTTGACCTGCTGGATGTGGACTCGCTTGCCACCCTGACCCTGGACTGCGACATCCTGGTGAACAACGCCGGGATCCAGCGCATCAGCCCCATCGAGGAGTTCGATCCGGTGGCGTTCCGCCGGATCATCGCCCTGATGCTGGAGGCGCCGTTCCTGCTGATCCGGGCTGCCTTGCCGCACATGTACACCAACGGGTTCGGCCGGATCATCAACCTGTCTTCGGTGCACGGGATCCGGGCCTCGCCGTTCAAAAGCGCCTATGTCTCGGCCAAGCACGGCCTGGAAGGGCTGAGCAAGGTCACGGCGCTCGAAGGCGGAGACCATGGTGTCACGTCCAACTGCATCAATCCGGGGTACGTGCGCACGCCCCTGGTGGAGAAGCAGCTCGCGGACCAGGCGCAGGTACACGGCATCCCTGAGTCCGAAGTCCTGGCCAAGGTGATGCTCACCGAGTCCGCCATCAAGCGGCTGGTGGAGCCGGAGGAAGTCGCGTCACTGGTCGCCTGGCTGGCCTCGGACCACGCCGGCATGGTGACCGGAGCCAGCTACACGATGGACGGCGGCTGGTCGGCCCGCTAGCTGCGCGCGCCAGTGTCCCTCAATAGCTGGACTGGCCGCATCAGCGGCTAGTCCAGTTTTTTGAGCTGCCGGTAGTCGTAGAAGAAGACTCCCTGGGCGGTATCCACGCCCGCGGATGTCCCTTGCAGGAATACCACCACGCCCTCGCGCCGGCCCTTGAACGGATCGTCGCCCACCACGGCATCGCCGATCCGGTATGGGGACTGCGGCGTGAAGATCCTTCGTGCCCGGCTCCACGCCCGTGCCGCGACCGAGGTCAGGCTGACAGGCCGGCCCATACTGGACAGGTCTTGGACAACGGCTCTCACCATGCGTACCAACTCCTTGCGTGCGGCGGTCTGCCGCTGCCTGGCGGTGCAGGTTGACCGGAACGCTCCCAGCGCGAGGGCGGCCCTCCAATTCCGGCTTGCACCTTACGCCAACGTTAGGCGCTATTCACATCAGTCACACCAGTAACAGGTACTCACATTTTTGGAGCGCCCATACTCGTTCGCGCCGGGTACTTGGATCGCCTGTCAGCCCGGTCTTGGTGGTCCGCTTTACCTTGCGCTTGGCACTTGGCCGTTGACGATGTCATCGGCGTTCTCGAACGCCCACTCCACCAGCGGGACCAGGAGGGCGCTCAGTTCATACCCGCGCTCCGTGAGGCTGTAGTCCACCCGTGGCGGAATGACGGGCTGGGCGGTCCGCGTGACCAGACCGTCGCGCTCAAGGGTCTTCAGGGTCTGGGCCAGCATCTTCTCGCTGATGCCTTCGGCCCGCCGTCGCAAGTCGCTCCATCGCTGCTCGCCCTCGGACAGGGCCAGCAGGATCAGCACGCCCCATTTGCTGGTGATGTGATCCAGGACCGTCCGGCTGGGGCACCCGGCCGGGAACACGCCGTCGGCAAGGGCAGCCGGAAGGGGTGCTGCGTGATCCGTCGTGCCCCGGGTACTTACTTTCATGTTAGTACCTTACCTGAAAGTGCGTACTCTCTTTTGGGAAGTAATCCGGAATACCTGTGGTTGTGCTCCCTGACAGCCACCGAACGGAAGGAAAATCATGAGCATCGTCATTACCGGAGCAACCGGCCAGCTGGGCCGCCACGTCGTCGAGGCCCTGCTGGAGCGCAAGGTTCCCACGGGGGACATCGTGGCCGCGGGCCGGTCCGTCGAAAAGGTCGCAGACCTGGCGGAGCGCGGCGTCCAGGTCAAGAGCATGGACTACACCGATGCGGCGTCTGTGGCGGAGGCTTTGAAGGGCGCCGCCAAGGTGCTCCTCATTTCCGGCAACGAGGTTGGCCAGCGGGTGGAGCAGCACCGGACCGTCATCGAGGCGGCGAAGGCAGAGGGTGTCGAGCTGGTCGCGTACACCAGCATCGCCAATGCGGACACCACCGGGATGAAGCTGGCGGCCGAGCACCAGGCCACGGAGGCCATCCTGCAGGAATCCGGCGTTCCTTTCGTCCTGCTGCGCAACGGCTGGTACCTGGAGAACTACACCGACCAGCTGCCCGGCACGCTCGCCCAGGGTGCCATCGCAGGCAGCGCCGGGGAGGGGCGGGTCAGCGCAGCGTCCCGCGCCGACTATGCCCACGCGGCGGCGGCAGTGCTGGTTTCGGACGGCCAGGCCGGCAGGATCTATGAGCTGGGCGGCGATGAACCGTTCACCATGGCTGAGCTTGCGGCCGAGGTCAGCGCCGCGGCCGGCAGGAACATCTCCTACCAGGACCTTCCTGCACAGGAATACGCCGGAATGCTGGCCGGCTTTGGGGTGCCGGGGGCGTTCGCGGACATCCTCGCCGATTCGGACCTGGGGATCGCCCGGGGCGACCTCCTGGTGAGCTCCGGTGACCTGCAGAAGCTGATCGGACGCCCGGCCACTTCACTGGCCGAAGCGGTCCGTTCGGCTGCTGCCGCCGTGTAGCACCTGCTTCCGGGCATCCGCCGTTTCCGGGTAACGGCTGCCCCCGCCTGGATCACAACCGTGCCTTAGCCCTCCGATACTTCCTCGCTCCTGCCGGCTTCTGCGACCCGGGCCGCGGTGACTGCCGGCAGCGGCGAGGTCTCGTCCACAAGGTGGGCTCGCCGTCGTCCGTCACCTTTGACCCACAGGCGGTAGGCCAGGACCAGGAGCGCCAGCCAGGCACCGCCAACGTAAAGCGCGATCCGAGTGTCTTCGAAGGCGCCCAGGACGGCGATGACCAGCGCCATAAAGGCAATGGTGAGGAGGGAAGCGGCAGGCCACCAGGGTGACGGGAATTCCGACGCCGGCAGGCCGGTACGGGCGATTTCCCGTTTCATTGCCACATGGGAGGCGAGGATCATCACCCACACCCAAACGGTTGCGAACGTGGCGATCGAGGCGATCAGGACGAAGACGTTTTCGGGAATCAGGGCGTTCAGGACCACGCCCACAAGGAGGATTCCGGCCATCATCACCACTGTCATCCAGGGGACGCCGTGCCGGGACACCCTGCCGAAGGCCGCGGGTGCGTGGCCTTGCCGGGAGAGCCCGAAGAGGATGCGGCCGGCGCCGAAAATGTCACTGTTGATGGCGGACAGTGCTGCCGTGATGACGACGGCGTTCAGGATGTGCGGTGCGGCGGGGATGCCCAACCCGCTGAAGATCTGCACGAAGGGGCTGCCGTTGCTGCCGATTTCGTCCCATGGAAAGAGGCTCATGAGCACTCCCAGCGTCAGGACATAGAAGAGCAGGACGCGCACAGGGACTGTGTTGACTGCCTTGGGGATGACCTTTTTCGGGTCCGCAGCCTCGCCGGCCGTGATGCCGAGGGTCTCGATCCCGCCGAAGGCGAACATCACCACCGCGAAAGATGCCAGCAAACCTTCAAAGCCGAACGGGAAGAAGCCGCCGTGGTCAACAAGGTTGCCGAGGCCGGGCGCAACAGTTGAGCCGCCCGCCTGGAAGCCGAACACAATGATTGCTGCGCCGCCGGCGATCATGGCGATGATGGCAACCACCTTGATCAGCGAGAACCAGAATTCCAGCTCGCCGAAGACTTTGACGCTGAGGAGGTTCAGTGCGGCCAGGAAGAAAATGATGGCGAGGATCCAGACCCAGCGCTCCACCTGCGGGAACCAGAAGCCCATGTAGATACTGAACGCCGTGACATCCGCGATCGCCACGATCGCCATTTCGAACACATACGTCCAGCCGGTGACGAAGCCGGCCAATGGGCCAAGGTAGCGGCTCGCGTACTGGCCGAAGGAGCCGGACACCGGGTGCCGAACGGCCATTTCGCCCAGGGCGCGCATCACCATAAACACCGCCGCGCCGCCGATGATGTACGCCAGCAGGACGGCCGGACCGGCTTTTTGGATGGCTGAGGCTGACCCGTAGAAGAGGCCGGTGCCAATCGCTGAGCCGAGGGCCATGAAACGGATGTGGCGTACGTTCAGTCCGCGGTTAAGGACGCTTCCGACGGCGGAACTTGGGGGCTGTTTCCCGGCCGGACTTTCGTTCCTGGTAGGGCTTGGTGCTGGTTGCATACAAATACCTTCTCGTCTTTGGGAGGGGAGCCGTTAACCAGCAGACCACCTTCGGAAGCGACGTGATGAGTCTCACCGGGTGTTGGTGTCTTTGATTCCAGACGGAGTGTGGGCTGATGCTTTTCGAAGCTCGGGCGCGGGGCTCGAGGCGCCGGGCACCGGCGGGTACCACCCTTGACTCGAGGCCGGCTTTTCCTTACGTTGAAGGGCCCCGCTGCTGAGTCCGTCTGATCACGCAGGCGGCACTGCTTAAGGACTATTCCAGTACCAGCAGCCCAAAGGAGATCGGTATGAAAGGGATCGTGCAGGACGCTTACGGGTCAGCAGACGTGCTCGAGCTGCGGGATATTCCCAAGCCGGTTCCCGGTAACGGCGAGGTCCTGATCCGGGTACGTGCGGCCGGCGTCGACCAGGGCGTGTGGCACTTGATGACCGGACTGCCGTATCTGGTCCGGCTTTTTGGTTACGGACTGAAGAACCCCAAAGTTCCTGTGCGGGGCCGGGAAGTGGCGGGCGTTGTGGAGGCTGTGGGCCGCGGAGTAACCCGTTTTGCTGCTGATGATGAGGTCTTTGGAACCTGCGACGGTTCCTTCGCGGAGTACGTCTGCGCCAAGGAGGACAAGGTGGCGCGCAAGCCTGCCAACCTCTCGTTCGAGGAGGCGGCCGCAGCACCTGTTTCCGCCGTCACCGCGCTTCAGGCTGTCCGGGACGCCGGCGGGATAACCGTGGGACAGAAGGTACTCATTATCGGCGCGGGCGGGGGAGTCGGCTCCTTTGCCGTTCAACTGGCAAAGGCCTATGGCGCAGAGGTCACGGGAGTCTGCAGTACCGGCAAGGCGGAGCTCGTGCGGTCCTTGGGTGCGGATGCAGTTATTGATTACACGAAGTCCGATATTGCGGGCAGCGGGGTGCTGTACGACGTCATCCTCGACACAGCCGGCAACCGGCCGCTGTCCGTCCTGCGGCGTGTGCTCGCGCCCAGGGGCACATTGGTCCTTATTGGAGGCGAAGGAGGCGGCAAGCTGACCGGTGGGTTTGAACGGTCTCTCGTTGCCCCGTTTGCTTCCCTGCTCTCCGGCCAGAAATTCAAGGGGCTTGTCGCTAAAGAAACGCACCTCGACCTCGAAGCCCTGACGGTTCTGTTCGAAACCGGCAGTTTGAAACCCGCCGTGGACAGGGTGTTCACGCTGGCTGAAGCACCGGCCGCCATCGCATACCTGCATGAGGGGCGGAGCCGTGGCAAGGTGGTGGTCCGGGTCTGACAGCGCTGCCGGGGTGGTTTGGCTGCCCGAGCTGTTTTGTGTGCGTGTTTGACTGCTGTGGTCGGGCCTGGCGTGTTTGGGGAGAAGGGGATCCAAAAAGACTTCAAAAATCCTTTCAAGGAGCCGTCGTAGGACCCCAAAATGTCAGACCCTCGCAAGAGGATAGGGACATGGAAATGAAGGCGGCGGTGGTGCAGGCGGAGGAAGCTGTTGATGCTTCGGTCGCTGCGTTTATGGCTGCGCTGGGTGGCGGTGAACCTGCCGTTTCAAATCCAGCTTGCGGGAGTTCTGCCGTTTCCGGTGCTGTTTCCGGTGCTGCTGGTGGGCTGGATGAGGATCCGTTGCAGTGGGTTGCTGATGCGGCGTTGGATGTCCTTGCCGGTGTGGCGCGGTCGGAAGCGAAGCTCGCTGCCGTGAAGGCACTGGCCGTGGCGGTCCTGGCCGAAGCCACGAAGGCGCTGAATCCTCCGGCCGGGTCGCCGCAGGAGGCCGGTGCGCAGGACCGGAGCCTGGTGGCCGAGGTCGGGTGTGCGCTGGCGATCGGTGACCGGGCCGCCGGTGCCTTGCTCGCGGAGGCCCATGCGCTGACCACGTCGCTGCCGCGGACGCTCGCGGCCCTGCGGTCGGGGACGATCTCGTGGGCGCACGCCCGGACCATGATCGAGCAGACCGCGTGTCTTGATCCCGCTGGTGCGGCGGCGCTGGAGGCGCACTTCCTGGACCCGGCGGCGCCGGGCCCCGCCCGCGGCTGCCCGGTCGGGGAGATGCCGGCCTACCGGTTCAAGGCCAAGGCCCGGGGCTGGCGGGAACGCCATCACCCGGAGAGCCTGGAGAAACGCCACGCGAAAAGTGTCGCGGACCGTCGGGTGGAGTACTGGCCGGACAGTGACGGGATGGCGTGGGTCGCCGCCCGCCTGCCAGCGGACCGGGCGTCGGCGATCCGGAACCGGCTCACCGCTCTTGCCAGGGGCATGCAGGGCCCGGACGAGCCCCGCACCCTGACCCAGCTGGTAGCCGATAGTTTCTCTTCAGGGCTTCTCGGCAGCGCTAACACTGCCAGCAGCGGCGACGGTGCAGGGGAGGGTGCAGGAACGGATCCCGGCCCATCTTCGTCGATCCGGGCGCAGGTGTTGGTCACCGTGCCGGTGTTCTCCCTGATGGGCCTGACCGACGAACCCGCGGTACTGGACGGGCACGGCCCGATCCCGGCCTCCATGGCGCGCAAACTCGTTGCCGACGACGCCGATTCGTTTTACCGGGTGCTGGTGGACCCGCGGGACGGGGCACCTCTGGAAATCGGCCGCTCCAGCTACCGGGTCAGCAAGGCGATGCGGAACTGGCTCAGGTTGCGGGACGGCAAATGCCCGTTCCCCGGCTGCAACAGCACCTCCCTCGACAACGAAGCGGACCACCTCCTCGCCTGGCATAACGGCGGCACCACCGGAATCAGCAATCTCGGCCAACCCTGCCGCAAACACCACAAGCTGCGGCACACCAGCGGCTGGAAACCCACCCCGGCCACCATGAACGAACCACCCGGCTGGATCTCACCCGCCGGCCGGCACTACAAAAGCGAACACCAGGACTGGGAACCACCCCACTGGCCGGAATCTTCCGCGGCAGCGAAGCTCGGCGTGCCGGACGACCTGTCGCAGATCTGGCCTCCGCCCGACGACTTGTCGCAGGCCTGGCCTCCGCCCGACGACTTGTCGCAGGCCTGGCCTCCGCCCGACGACTTGTCGCAGGCCTGGCCTCCGCCCGACGACTTGTCGCAGGCCTGGCCTCCTGCCGACGACTTGCCTGTCAACAACGCGTTTTGGCATGAGGAGTTGCCGGAAGACACCTTTGATGACTGGTTGCTGCCCGGCTACACGTTGCCCCAGGACCCCCTACCGGAAGAAATCTGGTGGAAGATGGCCTGCGAGACCAGCGCCGGAGTTTAGGTCTGGGCCCAGTCCTCCATGCTTATTCGTCGGATGCTCCCGTGGTACCTGAAGCACTTCGCGCCGCAGTCTCGATCGAGGCACGGTGTGCCGCCCACTCTTCCGGGCTGCGCGGAGTCAGGTTGGGATCTCCGGGGCGCTGTCCGGCGCTCCCGTCGATGAGTTCGCGCAAAATGTCCGCGTGGCCCAGGTGGTGGGCACGCTCAGCCACCATATGGACCAGAATCTGGTGCAGCGTGACCCGGCGCCGTTCCTCCGGCCACCATGGAACGCTGCCGGCAGCGTGAGCGGGCAGCGCTTCTATGGTTGCGTCGCTGTGGGCGGCGGCGAACTGGTGCAGTTCGATGATGTCCTCCCGGGACTCTTGGGCCGTCGCCCACATGTCTTCATCGGGGCTTGCGTCGTCATCCAGCCACGGGAGGCGCCGCCCGCTGGGGCGGTCGAAGACCACGCCGAAATAGTCCAACTCCACGCTCGCCACATGCTTCACCAGGCCCAACAAATTGGTGCCGGTGGGCGTGAGGGGCCGGCGAACGTCGTACTCACTTAGGCCTTCCAGCTTGCCCAGGAGGTTGTCCCGCCTGACGCGCAGATAGTGATGCAGTGTCTCTTTTTCGTCCATGACCGGGACTCTACCCACCGGCAAGTGGTTCGGGCCCCCAGCCAGGCGAACAAAGCTGCGAAGTGCGTGCATCCATTTGCCCATCGCAGCAGCTCGCCCTGCTGCCGGAGATGTCTCGTATTACAGACAGCAGGAGGATCATGGCTGCCCTAAGGGCGCTGGCAAGGGCGCATGCTTAAGTACGGGATCCCGGATAGCACCCGGACGTTCCGCGAAAAAAGAAGGAGGAACCGGTGTTAGCTACGGAAGCGAGGCCGCAGGCCGGCGGTGAACCAAAAAGCACCTCAAGGGTGGCGTCGAAGGTGCCCGCTGCCGAAAACACCCTGCGCATCCTTAAACTGCTGGCCTCCAGGCGGGGGCCGATGGCGGCGTCGCAGATCGCTTCTTCCCTGGGCCTGCCGCGGTCCAGTGTCTACCACCTGTTGGGCGTGATGGAGGCGAACGGTTTTGTGCTCCATCTTCATGAGGAGCAGCGGTACGGGCTCGGCATCAGCGCCTTCGAGCTCAGTTCGGCGTACTCCCGGCAGGAGCCGCTGTCCCGGCTCGGCCGCCCGCTCCTTGCCTCGCTCGTGGATGCACTCGGGGAGAGCGCGCATCTGGCGGTGCTGCACGGACGGGATGTGCTCTACATTGTGGAGGAGCGCGCCAAGAACCGCCCGTCCCTCGTGACCGACGTCGGCGTCCGGCTTCCCAGCCACCTGACCGCCAGCGGGCGGGCCATCCTGGCTGCTCTGCCCAAGTCGCAGGTGCGGGCGCTGTACCCCAACGCCGCTGCCTTCACTGCCCGGCATGAGGTGGAGGGCGCCATCATGAAGTACTCGGCGCTGTCCTCCCACCTCGACCAGGTGAGGCAACGCGGTTACGCCACCGAGCACGGGGAGGTCACTCCGGGCTTCGGCTCCATCGCCGCCGCCGTAACGGACCACACTGGATGGCCGACGGCGGCAGTCGCCGTGACGTTCCTCGAGGACAAATTGCCCGCTCAGGAATGGCCGGTGCTGGCCGGTCGCGTCCAGAAGGCGGCCGACGAGTTGTCGATCCGGCTCCACGGCCGCCCCGGCAAATAGATTCCGTTGCCCCCACCCTCATGGCTGCCAAGCAGTCATGGGGGCCAAAAGTGATAGGACAACGAGGGGTACCGGAAGCATCTGGAATACCGGACAGGTCCCTGCCGGAACCACTGTGAAGCCCGTCCGCAAAGGGCTTTAGTTGATACAGAACCTCCTCCACACCACGCACGATGAAAAGGAGCCATCATGGCACCCGCCGATTTCACCACCGGTGCCCGCCCGGTCAAAGCAGCCCGCGGCACCGAGCTCACCGCCAAGTCCTGGCAGACGGAAGCCCCGCTGCGCATGCTCATGAACAACCTGGACCCCGAGGTGGCTGAACGCCCCGACGACCTGGTGGTCTACGGGGGCACCGGCCGCGCCGTCCGCTCCTGGGCAGCGTTCGACGCCATCACGCGCACCCTGGAAACCATGGAAAAGGACGAAACCCTCCTGGTCCAGTCGGGAAAGCCGGTGGGTGTGTTCCGCACCAACGAATGGGCCCCCCGGGTGCTGCTGGCCAACTCCAACCTCGTGGGCGACTGGGCCACCTGGCCCGAATTCCGCAGGCTCGAGGCCGAGGGCCTGATGATGTACGGACAGATGACTGCCGGATCCTGGATCTACATCGGCACGCAAGGCATTCTGCAGGGAACTTTCGAGACCTTCGCCGCCATCGCCCGGAAGCTCACCGGCGACGAAAACGGGACCCTCGCTGGCACCCTTACCCTGACCGGCGGCTGCGGCGGCATGGGCGGCGCCCAGCCGCTGGCTGTCACCCTGAACGACGGCGCCTGCCTGATCGTCGATGTTGACGAAACCCGCCTGCGCCGCCGTGCCGGCAAGCGCTACCTCGACGAAGTGGAAACGGACCTCGACGCCGCCATCACCAAGGTGCTCAAGGCCAAGGAAGAGCGCCGCGGCTGGTCCGTGGGCTACGTGGGCAACGCCGCCGAGGTGTTCCCCGAAATCCTGCGCCGCCATCAGGCCGGGGAGCTCACGGTGGACATCGTCACCGACCAGACCTCCGCGCACGATCCGTTGTCCTACCTGCCCGAGGGCATCTCGGTGGAGGAGTGGCACCGCGAAGCCGCAGCAGACCCCGAAGGCTTCACCAGAAAGGCCCAGGCCTCGATGGCACGGCACGTCCAGGCAATGGTCGAATTCCAGGACGCCGGCGCCGAGGTCTTCGACTACGGCAACTCCATCCGGGACGAAGCCCGCAAAGGCGGCTACACCCGGGCGTTCGAGTTCCCCGGCTTCGTACCCGCCTACATCCGCCCGCTGTTCTGCGAGGGCCTCGGCCCCTTCCGCTGGGTCGCGCTGTCAGGTGACCCCGAAGACATCCGGGTCACCGATGAGGCCATCAAGGAACTCTTCCCCGAGAACAAGCACCTGCACCGCTGGATCGACGCCGCCCAGGAACGGGTGGAGTTCGAAGGCCTGCCCGCCAGGATCTGCTGGCTCGGCTACGGCGAACGCCACAAGGCCGGCCTGCTGTTCAACCAGCTCGTCAAGGACGGCAAAGTCAAGGCACCGATCGTCATCGGCCGCGACCACCTGGACTCCGGTTCTGTCGCTTCCCCATACCGGGAGACCGAGGCCATGGCCGACGGTTCCGATGCCATCGCCGACTGGCCCTTGCTGAACGCCCTGCTCAACACCGCCTCCGGCGCCACGTGGGTTTCCCTGCACCATGGCGGGGGCGTGGGCATCGGCCGGTCCATCCACGCCGGCCAGGTCTCAGTCGCCGACGGCACCGACCTTGCCGCCGAGAAGCTGGAGCGCCTCCTCACCAACGACCCCGGCATGGGCGTCATCCGTCACGCCGACGCCGGCTACGACCGCGCCCTCGACGTCGCCAACGAACGCGGCGTCCGCATCCCGATGAACGAAGGCAAGTAGAAATGACCATCACAACCCACGAACCGCTGACCGTCACCCTCGGGTCCTCCGGCGTGACGCCCGAGGATGTCGTCGCCGTCGCACGCCACAACGCCAAGGTGACTATTTCCCCGGAAGCGCTGGAAAGGGTTGCCAAGGTCCGTGCGCACATTGACGACCTGGCCTCCAGTGACGTGCCGGCCTACGGTATCTCCACCGGCTTCGGCGCCCTGGCCAACCGCCACATCCCCAACGATCTGCGCACCCAGCTGCAGAAGAGCCTGATCCGCAGCCACGCGGCCGGCATGGGTCCAGCCGTGGAACGTGAAGTGGTGCGCGGCATCATGTTCCTGCGCGCCAAGACCCTCGCCTCCGGCCGCACCGGTGTCCGCCCCGTGGTCCTGCAGACCATGGTGGACGTGCTCAACGCCGGCATCACGCCCCTGGTCCGCGAATTCGGTTCCCTGGGCTGCTCCGGCGACCTCGCACCGCTGTCCCACTGCGCCCTGGTCCTGATGGGCGAAGGCCAGGCGGAAGGCCCCGACGGCGAACTTTACGGCGTACCCGGCCGGCCCGCCGTCGCCGAACTCTTCGCCGTGCACGGCATCGAGCCCGTCACGCTCGCCGAAAAGGAGGGCCTGGCACTGGTTAATGGGACCGAGGGCATGCTGGGCATGCTCCTCATGGCCATCGCCGACCTTCGCCAGTTGCTGACGACGGCGGATATCACCGCCGCGATGAGCGTCGAGGCACTGCTGGGCACCGACCAGGTGTTCCTGCCGGAGCTTCATGCCGCGCTGCGCCCTCACCCGGGGCAGGCGGCAAGCGCTGACAACATGCTCCGGGTGCTGTCAGATTCCCCGATCGTGGCATCCCACAAGGTGGGGGACTCACGGGTGCAGGACGCGTACTCGCTCCGCTGTGCCCCGCAGGTTACGGGTGCCGTCCGGGACACACTGGACCACGCGGACCTGGTGGCCTCCCGGGAGCTCGCCGCGGCGATCGACAACCCGGTGGTCCTGCCCGATGGGCGGGTCAGCTCCAACGGGAACTTCCATGGCGCCCCGGTGGCGTACGTCCTGGACTTCCTGGCCATTGCCGTTGCGGACCTGAGCTCCATCGCGGAGCGGCGAACGGACAGGATGCTGGACCCGGCCCGTTCCCATGGCCTGCCTGCCTTCCTCGCAGCTGACCCGGGCGTGGACTCCGGCCTGATGATTGCCCAGTACACCCAGGCAGGGCTGGTGTCGGACAACAAGCGGTTGGCTGTTCCCGCCTCGGTGGACTCCATCCCCAGTTCGGCCATGCAGGAAGACCACGTCTCCATGGGCTGGCACGCCGCCCGGAAGCTGCGGAAGGCAGTGGAGAACCTGCGGCGGGTGCTGGCGATCGAGCTTGTGACGTCGGCCCGCGCCCTGGATATCCGCACGCAGCTCTCCGGTGGAGTGCTGACGCCCGGGCCGGCGGGCGCCGCCGTCGTCGCTGCCCTCCGGGGTGTGGTGGAGGGGCCGGGAACGGACCGCTTCCTTTCCCCGGAACTGGAAGCGGCGGACCACTTGGTCGCGGCAGGGGAGGTGCGCCGGGCCGCCGAATCTGCCATAGGTTCACTCGCCTGAGTACGAAGAATCTTCAGAACCGCAGCACTACGCGTCCACCTGGTGAAATTTCCGACGACACGGTCAACGGGTGGGCGTGGAGTGTAGTAGAACTGAAGGTGTAGTGGAAGTCACATCAACGAGGCTGTGGCGCGGAACATATACAAAGGGGTAGAAGTTCAAATGAAAGCACGCGGGGCAGTCCTATCGAGGCGCAATGCCCATTCCGCCGCGGTTTCCGACTGGAGGACTCTTCAGGCCGGGGAACGCGTCGAGATCATCAAGCAGGCGCATGTGGTAGCCACCGGGGAGGTGGAAGAAGTGTCGCAGAGCGGGAACGTTTTGTGGCTCGTGCCGGCTGGTCCGTCTGAAAAGGAGCTTTTTTTGAAGTCCGACGGCGTGCAGGTTCGCCGCGGCTGACACCTTCGCAACCGCCAAACAAAAGTCCCCGCCACTGCTTGACGCAGGAGCGGGGACTTTTGTTTGTGCGCGGAGAGGCATCCGTCGCAAACTGTTAGGCGGCGATGGCCTCGTAGGTCTCGCCGAACGGCACTGATTCATCCAGCGCAACGGTGTAGCGCCCCGGCCAAAGCCGGGTTACCAGGATGCCGCATGAAGCGTCCTTGGCGGCTACCTCGATCAGCTCAGCGACTGCCTCTTCCAGGCCGGCGTGCATTTCGCCTGCAGTGGAGAACTCCAGGTCGATGGTCCTGCTCAGCGGCTCTTCCGTGAAGTCGGAAGGAGCCGGAACGTGTTCCAGAGTGGCTGTAGACATGTCCTGAACTTTCTGTGTTTTGTCCCCCAGGGCCTACCTAGTCTACCGGCTGCCGTCGGAGATGTCAGATGACTGCTCTTTCGGTAAGCGTGAACAGCCCCTGGCAGTGACGGGACCGTACGATCCTGCCCCCGTGCCGCCGCATTCCAGCAAATACGACTGGGAGGTTGAGCTGGGCATCGTGATCGGCAGGGAAGCCAGCTACCTCCAGTCACTTGACGAGGCCGAGGACTGCATCGCGGGCTTCGTCACCGCCAACGACTTTTCCGAGCGGGAGTACCAGATCCCCGGGGCGGCCGGCCAGTGGACCAAGGGTAAGTCCCTGCCCGGTTCCACGCCCTTGGGGCCATGGCTTGTTCCGGCGGAAGCGGTCCAGGGCGGGAACCTGCCGCTGCGCAGCTGGGTGAACGGCGAGCCGCGCCAGGATTCCTCCACCGCCCAGCTCATCTTCGACGCCCCCACCCTGGTCCACCACTGCAGCCAGTACATGCGCCTGGAACCCGGGGACGTCATCCTTACCGGAACGCCCGAGGGCGTCGCGCTCAGCGGCCGCTTCCCCTACCTCCAGCCTGGCGATGTCGTGGAGGTGGAGGTAGAGGGGTTGGGCCGCCAGCGCCAGGAACTTTTCCGCGCCTAACTGGGGTACCGGAGGCGGCAACGCGAAAAATCCTCAGCTTGTCCGCAAATCCGAGCCTTGACGGGCAGGACCTGCGGACAAGCTGAGGACTCACGGGGAGGCGCGCTGCGGGAAGGCGCGGAGCCACGTCCCCCTAGCTGGCCTTGACGGCCAGGACCGGGCAGTCCGCCTCCAGAAGAATCCGCTGGGATACGCTGCCCATGATGAGCTTGCCCACCGGTGTACGGCGGCGCAGCCCGATCACGATCAGTTCGGCATTGTGCTCCTCTGCGGCGTCCAGGACCTCTGCGGCGGCATCATGGCCGCGGACCGGCTGCTTGATCACGTGCTGGATGCCTTGGGTGGCCAGCCGGTCCTCAATGCTCTGGATCTCCGGCTCCTGCGCGTAGCGGTTGTCAACCAGCGCGTCGCCTTTGGACGAGTTGATAACCAGCAGTGTGGTGTTGCTCTTCCTGGCTTCGGCGATGGCCTGGGTCAGGGCTGCTTCGCCCTCGGGGGTTGGGACGTATCCCACCACGATGGTCATGGTGTCTCCTTGTTGCGGCTAGGTTGTTTGTTCAATGGTGTGCTGCGCCGGGAAGTGGGATGTTTCAGCCGTCGCCTTCCCCGCCCGCGTCGCCGCCGTCGGCGGGTCCGTCGGCCCGGTGGCTGCCGTGGCTGACGCTTCCGCCAACCTCACGGGGCACGGTTGCTTCGGTGTTGGCCGGGACCATGGTGCTCTGGGACGGGCGGTTCCGCCGGACCAGCTTGAACAGCAGCGGCCACAGCAGGATAAGTCCCACAATGATGTAGATAACGACGGCGATCGGCTCGCTGAAGAGACCGGCCGGGTCGCCGGCGCTGAGCTGCAGGGTCTTGCGGAGCTGGCCTTCGATGCGCGGGCCCAGGATCACGCCGAGGATGAGCGGCAGCACGGGCAGCCCGAAGCGCCGCATCATGAATCCGAGTGCGCCGAGGACCAGCAGGATCACCAGGTCGAACGCCTGCAGGTTCACCGAGTAGGCGCCCAGCGTGGCGAAGAAGAGGATGCCCGCGTACAGGTACGGCCGGGGGAGCTGCAGGAGCTTGGCCCACAGGGGAGCAAGGGGCAGGTTGATCAGCAGGAGCAGCAGGTTTCCGATGAACAGGCTCGCGATCAGCGCCCACACCAGGGGGCCCTGGCTGGAAAACAGCTGCGGGCCGGGCTGGATGCCGTAGGAGGTGAACGCGGCCAGCATCACGGCGGCCGTAGCGTTGGTGGGCAGGCCCAGGGCCAGCATAGGCGTCAGGGTTCCGGCGGCAGCCGCGTTGTTGGCAGCTTCCGGACCGGCCACGCCCTCGATGGCACCCTTGCCGAACTCCTCAGGGTGCTTGGTCAGGCGCTTTTCGGTGACGTAGGACAGGAATGTGGGAATCTCCGCGCCGCCTGCGGGAAGCGCTCCGAAAGGAAAGCCGAAGGCGGTACCGCGCAGCCACGGCTTCCAGGAGCGGCCCCAGTCCTTCTTGCCCATCCACGGCCGGCCAACGGGAATGACGTGCAGCGGAGTGCGGCGCAGGTGGGCGGCAACCCAAAGGGCTTCACCCACGGCGAAGATGGCCACGGCCACCACCACGATGTCCAGGCCGTCCGCCAGCAGCGGCTGGCCGAACGTCAGGCGGCGCTGGCCGGTGACTGAGTCAATTCCCACCAGGCCGATGGCGAGGCCGAGGGCCAACGAGGCGAAGCCGCGCAGCCGGGACGAGCCCAGGACAGCGGTGACGGCCAGCAGGGCCAGGACCATGATCGCGAAGTAACTGGGGGCGCCGAGGCTGACGGCGAATTCGACGACGATCGGTGCGCAGACGGCCAGCAGGGCCGTGCCGATGGTGCCGGCCACGAACGAACCGATGGCCGCCGTCGCGAGCGCCTGCGCTGCACGGCCCGCCTTGGCCATCTTGTTGCCCTCTATCGCCGTCACCACCGACGATGATTCACCGGGTGTATTCAGCAGGATGGAGGTGGTGGAACCGCCGTACATGCCGCCGTAGTAGATGCCGGCGAACATGATGAAGGCGCTGGTGGGTTCCAGTGCGTAGGTCACCGGAAGCAGCAGGGCCACGGTCATGGCCGGGCCCAGGCCCGGGAGGACGCCGACGGCGGTGCCCAACAGCACGCCGATGACGGCATAGAGGAAGTTCATGGGGGTGAGGGCGGTGGCGAAACCGTCCATCAGTGAGGACCAGACGTCCATCAGAGGATTCCTTCCAGGAGTCCGGCGGGCAGTGCAATGCCGAGGCCGAGGTAGAAGCCGTAGAAGGTCAGCAGGGACAGGGCCACGGAGATGATTGCATCGCGGATGTAGTGGCGGCTGCCCAGGGCCAGGACGCTGCCCCAGAACAGGACAGTGCCGGAGATGACCCAGCCTGCCCAGTCAATCAGCAGGATGTTCAGGATGAAGGCACCCGCGAGGGGCAGGATGGTCTTCCAGTCGGCGGGGTGGGTAAGGTCGACGTCTTCGCCGCCTTCCGCCTCGCCCTGGCCGCCGCGGATGACGTTAACGGCCAGTAGGACCGCGCAGGCCACCAGCAGACCGGCCACGATGAACGGAACGGTCTTGGGACCCACCGGGTCCGATTGGGAGTACGGCGTTACCAGGCCGTTGGCGTCCAGGAAGACCAGGACGCCGGCCGCGCCGAGCAGGAGTGCGACTCCCAGCTCGGCGCGGCCTTTCAGGCCTGAGGTCAGGGGGCTCACGCCAACCCAAGCTTGGTCAGGACGTCCGCCACCCGCTTGTCCTGCTCGGTGAGGAACGAGGCGAACTCGTCACCGGTGGCGAAGGCGTCCGACCAGCTGTTGGTCTTCAGCGCTTCCTTCCAGCTTGCGCTTTCGTGCATTTTTTCCAGAGCCGCGATCAGGGATGCCTTGTCCTCGTCGCTGATGCCGGGAGGGGCCACGATGCCGCGCCAGTTGGTGAACACCAGATCGATGTTGGATTCCTTCAACGTGGGGGCGTCCACGCCCTCAAGGCGTGCTTCGCCGCTGGTGGCCAGCACGCGGACTTCGCCTGACTGGATCTGCTGCAGGTACTCGCCGGCGCCGGAGGCAGCAAAGCCAAGCTTGTTGCCGAGGATCGCGGGAAGCAGGTCGCCGCCGCCGTCGTAGGAAACGAAGTTGACCTTGGTGGCGTCGATGCCCACGGCGCCCGCAAGCTGCATGGGCAGGAGGTGGTCGGGGCCGCCGGGGGAGGAGCCGCCGCCCACGGAGATGGAGGCGGGGTCAGCCTTCCAGGCCTTCACCAGGTCGTCGATGGTCTTGTAGGGGGAGTCCTTGCTGACCATAATGGCGCCGGGTTCTTCAATGAGCTTGGCCAGCGGTGTGGTCTCGGTCAGCTTCGACTCGGACTTGTTGGTGTAGCTGGCTCCCACCACGCCCAGGCCCATGAGCATGGTGAGGTCGCCGTTGCCCTTCTCGTTGACCACGCGGGCCAGGCCCACCGTGCCGCCGGCGCCGGCGAGGTTGAAGACTTCGGTGTTGGTGGAGATCTTCTCGTCGTCGAGGACCTTCGCTGCCGCGCGGGCGGTGGTGTCATAGCCGCCGCCCGGGGTGTTGGGGACCATGATCTGCAGTCCGGTGATCGGTCCGGCTGCGGCGCCGGAGCTTTCCGAACCGGTGGAGCTCTTGCCGGTGGCACCGCAACCGGTGGCCATCAGGGCGATGCCGGCGGCGACGGCGGCGACTCGCAATGCGCGGATCTGGCGCATGGTGTTCCTCTTCTCAGTGATGCAATTCAGTACAGGATGATCAGCGAAACCTGATCCGTTCTTCGATGCTAGGCCCGGTGGTGATGGCCATCACTCTTGTGTACGCAGAGAAAGTTAAGTTCATTGCGTTCACGTTTCCGGCTCCCCACGTGGGCGCCGGGCAAGCCGCATCGGCCGTGCACTGGTGGGATATAGTTCCCGGTACCGCCGCAGCTACCGCGCCGCCATCAGAACTAAAGGAATCCACGCAGTGACTCGACGAAGAGGAATGTCCCTCGCCGGGCAGTACCTTGTGCTGCAGTTGCTGATTGTCCTGGCGGTGCTGGTGGCCGTGGTAGCCATCTCCCTGGCCCAGTCCGCCGCGGCCTTCGAACGGATTGAGGGCCGGCGCGCGCTGTCCGCCGCCGAAGCGCTGGGCAATAATCCGGCGGTACGGGAGCTGCTGCCGGACGCGGAACCACGGGTTGGCGCTGCCCTTCCCGCAGTGGCTGAATCGGTCCGGACCGTCTCGGGATCGTCACACGTGGCGCTCGCAAAGCTGGACCGGAGGGTGGTTGTCGCTTCCGATCCAAGCCTGGTGGGCAACCCCCTGGAACTGGGCGCCAGCAAGGTGATGGAAGGCCGGGCCTGGACCGGAGTGGTGGGTGGAAGCGGGACCCCTGTACTGTCCGCCCACGTGCCGGTCCTCGACGACGCCGGGAAAATGATCGGCATCGCCTCCGTCAGCCGCAATTACCCCTCCACCCTTGAGCGGCTGGGGGACGCCGTCCCCAACCTCCTGACCTATCTCGGCGTCGCGAGTGTCCTGGGCGTGGCGGGATCCCTGCTGCTGTCCCGGCGGGTCAAACGGCAGACCCTGGGCATGGAGCCCAGCGAAATCACTGGACTGGTGGAAAACCGGGAAGCAATGCTGCACGGCCTGAAGGAAGGCGTGGTGGCACTCGATCCGCATGAGCGGATCACCGTGGCCAATGACAGCGCCCGGACACTGCTCGGACTGCCGCCGGACTGTGTGGGAAAGAAACTTGCGTCCCTGCCGGTGGACCCGGCGCTGAAGGTGGTCCTGACCCGCGATCAGCCGGGCCCGGACCAGCTGGTGCTGGTGGGGGAGCGCCTGGTGGTGGCGAACCGCGTGCCCATCCGCTCGCGGGGCCGCAACATCGGCTCGGTCACCACCCTGAGGGACCGGACCGAGCTGTCTTCGCTGGAGCGTGAGCTGGGCGCCACCCGAACCGCCACCGACACGCTGCGGGCCCAGGCCCACGAGTTCGCCAACCAGCTGCACGTCATTTCCGGACTGATCCAGATTGGCGAATACGATTCCGTGGTGCAGTTTGTCAACGGTGCCACCGTGGACCGCACCAGACTCAACGATGAAGTGACCAGCCGCATCCAGGATCCCGCGCTCGCCGCACTGCTGATCGCCAAGTCCAGCCTCGCCACGGAACGCGGCGTGGCACTGCAGCTCGATCCCGAGTCTGCCCTGCGCCCGGTCGGCGATGACCTGTCACGTGACCTGACCACCGTGCTGGGTAACCTCGTGGATAACGCGTTCGACGCCGTCACCGGACTTCCGGCCGCCGCTGTCCGCGTGCTGGTGGAGGACAGTGCGGGCCACGTCACCGTCACGGTCCGGGACACCGGAGCGGGCGTTCCACCGGAGGCTTTGGACGATATTTTCCGGCAGGGGTTCTCCACCAAGGAAGCGGCACCGGCGGACGGCCGCGGCTTCGGCCTGGCTCTCTCGCGGGTGGTCTGCCGGCGCTCCGGCGGAGACCTCACGGTGGCCAACGACAACGGGGCAGTCTTCACCGCCCGATTCAAAAGAGGTGCAACGCAGTGATCAAGGTGCTGATCGTCGATGACGACTTCATGGTGGCCAAGGTCCACGCCGGATTTATCCAGCGCACGCCCGGGTTCATGGTGGTGGGGGTAGCCCATACCGGCGCCCAGGCCGTGCTGGAAACAGAACGGCTGCAGCCTGACCTGGTGCTGCTGGACATCCACCTGCCGGACATCAACGGCCTGGACCTGATGCACCGGCTGAGGGATGTCGCCCCGGAGCTGGACGTGCTGGTGATCAGCGCGGCCCGCGAGGTGGAAACGGTGCGCAAGGCCCTGCGCGGCGGGATTATCCACTACCTGATCAAGCCGTTTTCGCAGTCCGACCTGCAAGAACGCCTGGAGCACTACCGGAGCGCGTACCAGGGCCTGGATTCTGCCAAAGACGTGGCTGAGCAGTCGGACGTGAACCGGGTGTTCGGGCTGGACCGGACAGAGCGGCCGCTTCCGAAGGGCTGCAGCATCGAGACCCTGAAGCTCGTGGAAGCAGCCCTCAATGCCGCCGAAGGCGACCTGTCGGCGGCTGAGGTGGCCGAAGAGCTGGGAACGTCCCGGGTGAGCGCCCGCCGATACCTTGAATACCTGTATGACGAAGGGACACTGGAGGTCCGGCTCAAGTACGGTGTGGGGCGTCCGGAACGGCGCTACGTCCTCAAGGGCCAGTAACCACGGCCGGCGGTAGCGCTGCCGCCGGGAGTCGTCATCGGGAGTCGTCATCGGGCGGCGGCAGCGGGATCAGCGCAGCAGCGTGTCGATCAGGCGTGCGGCGACTCGCGCCGTCCTGCCGTCGATATCAAACCCGGGGTTCAGCTCTGAGATGTCCAGGTGCAGCAGCTTTCCGGACTGGGCCACCTGCCGGCACACCGCATTGATGACTGCCAACGGAACGCCGTACGCTGCCGGTGCGCTGACGCCGGGGGCCACCGCTGCCGGCAACACGTCAAGGTCGATCGTCAGGTACAGGACGTCAAGGTCGGCCAGGAACCCAGCCACGAAGTCATGGACACGCTCCGTGCCGCAGTCCTCGTCCAGCAGGTACTGGACCCCCAATTCCTGCGCGGTGTCGAAGAGGGCGCGTGTGTTGTTGGGCTCAGAAATTCCGACGACGGCGTAGCGGAAGTCACGGCCCGCGGCGGCTTCCGCCCGGGCCATCTGAAGGAATGGCGTGCCGGAGCTTGGTTCGGGCTCATCACGGAGGTCGAAGTGGGCGTCGAGGTTCAGTACGCCCAGCCGCCGGCCCTCTTGGACTGCAGCGCATCCGGCCACGCCCAGGTAGCTGGCATAGGCGGTTTCGTGGCCGCCGCCCAGCACTACGGGAAGGTGTCCGCCGTCGAGCATTGCCGTCACTGCCTGGCCGGTGCGCTCCTGGCCGGCCTCCAGACCGGTGCCGGAAACCACCATATCCCCGGCGTCGGCAACCGGGCGGTCCAGATGGAACGCCAGCGGCCCGAGGCCGGCGCGCAGTGCCGCCGGAGCGGCGGACGCTCCTGTCCGGCCCTTGTTCCGCCGCACGCCCTCGTCACTGCAAAAGCCGAGCAGGACCGCGGTCTTCATTCCGGCTGCTGTCGCAGCCCCTTCTTCATAGGGCGTCACCGCCTGCCACCAGCGGCGGTGCCCGGCGCCGTCGCCATCAAACCTGCCGGTCCAGGGCTTCGGCGGGACGTCGACGGCGTGAAGGTAGGCAGGCATGCAACAAGCTCACCGCATGCCCGCGGCGAAAACCAGCAACGCCGCCGTCGTGATGTCTGGAATCCAAGAATCCACCCCGTGGAAACTGAAGGGGCTATGGTGGAGCAATCCCTTCCGGGGACTGAAATGCCATCTTGCCGCGCCAGCAGGGCGCAACGATCCAGGCCGGAGAACAGCAACGTGTTTGAAGCCCCCAACATCCTGTTTGCGGCCGCAGGCCTTGCGGTGTTTATCGCCGCGGTGCTCCCCAAGCTGCTGCGCGACATGCCCTTTTCCATGCCAATGGTCTTCCTCGGGGCGGGAATGGGGGCGTTCGCCCTGATTCCCACCCTCCCGGACCCGGACCCGGTAGCGCACGGCGACTTCGTCCTGCACCTCGCGGAAGTCTGCGTGATTATCTCCCTCATGGGCGCGGGGCTTGCCCTGGACAGGCCCGTGGGGCGCAAACGGTGGTCCACCACGTGGCGGCTGCTGGGGATCGCCATGCCGCTGTGCATCATAGCCCTCACCCTGCTGGGCCTGTGGTTCCTCGGCCTTGGCCTTGGCGCGGCCCTGCTGGTGGCCTCCAGCCTCGCACCCACGGATCCCGTCCTGGCTTCCGAAGTGCAGGTGGGCGAGCCGGCAGACCACGACGAGGCCGCCAACAAGGAGGACGAGGTGCGGTTTGGTCTCACCTCCGAAGCCGGCCTCAACGACGGACTTGCCTTCCCGTTCGTCTACCTTGCCATCGCCATCAGCATCGCCGGGTCATCCCCGTCGGCGTGGTTCCCGGAGTGGTTCGGGGTGGACGTGCTGTGGCGGCTCGCCGTCGGGCTCCTCCTGGGTTTCCTCACCGGCAAGGTCCTGGCCAGGCTGTTCTTCTCTGCCCGCGCCGAAAGCCTGCGGCTCTCCATCCACTCTGAAGGCTTTGTTGCGCTCGCGGCTACGTTCCTGGCCTACGGCGTCACCGAAATGATCGAAGGCTACGGGTTCATCGCTGTGTTTGTCTGCGCTGTGACCATCCGGGCGGCTGAACGCACGCACGGCTACCACCGCGTGCTGCACTCCTATGTGGAGCAGTTGGAGCGGCTCCTGACAGTGGTGATCCTGGTCCTGCTGGGCGGTGCCATTGCCCGCGGGCTGCTTGAGGGCATCGGCTGGACGGAGGTGCTGGTGGCGCTGGCGTTCCTGCTGGTGGTCCGGCCACTGGCGGGGTGGCTGGGGCTGCTGGGCGGTAAAACCGGGCCCCGGGAGCGGATCGCACTCTCGTTCTTCGGGATCCGCGGGATCGGCTCGCTGTACTACCTCTCGTACGCGCTGGGCAAGGGCAAGTTCGCGGACCAGGCGGAGTGGCTGTGGGCCTTTGTGGGCCTGGTGGTGGCGCTGTCCATTGTGATCCATGGCGCCACCACCTCGCCGCTGATGAACCGGCTGGACAAGCTCCGCGAGAAGAAGGCCCGTGCGGTGTCCGGTGATGAAGGATTGGCCCCCAACACTCCCGTGTAGCGGCTGGCCCGGACTACATGCCGATGGCGGCCTCGATCGGGCCAATCGCGAAGAACAGCAGGAATGCGCCGGCCACTGCCCACATCAGCGGGTGGATCTCCCTGATCCGGCCCTGGACGGTGCGGATCAGCACGAAGGCGATGAACCCGGCGCCCAGGCCATTGGCGATGGAGTAGGTGAACGGCATCAGCGTGAAGGTCAGGAAGGCCGGAATCGCGATGCCCCAGTCCTGCCAGTCGATCTTGCCCACCTGGGATACCATCATGAACCCCACCACCACGAGCGCCGGGGCCACAGCCTCAAAGGGAACCAGGTTGATCAGCGGGGTGAAGAACATGGCCACCAAAAACAGCAGGCCGGTGACGATCGAGGCGATGCCGGTGCGGGCGCCTTCGCCGATGCCTGCGCCGGCCTCGACGTAGATCTGGTTGGAGGACACGGATGCACCGCCGCCCGCGATCGCGCCGAGCGCGTCCACCTGGAGGACCCTGTCGACGTCGGGAATGTTGCCGTGCTCATCCACTGTGCCGGCCTCGTTCGCCAGGCCCACCATCGTGCCCATGGCGTCGAAGAAGATGCTCAGCAGGATCACGAAGGCGAGCAGCGTAGCGGCCACAAAGCCCAGGTGTTCGAAGGCGCCAAACGGGTTGGCTTTACCGATCAGGGACAGATCGGGGGCAGCCCACTCGGAGAACGCAGGAGCCACCAGAGACCAGCCCTGCGGGTTGAAGGGTTTGCCTGGCTGCACGCTCGGGCCGATGTGCAGCGTCGTTTCCAGGATCACGGCAATGACAGTAGACGTGATGATGCCGATCAGGATGGCGCCCTTGACCTTGCGCACCACAAGGGCGATGGTCAGGATCAGGCCGAAAACGAACACGGCGGTTGGCCAGCCCAGGAGCTTGCCCTCAAAGCCGAGTCCAACCGGGACAGTGGTGCCGGCCACGTCCGGGATGCGGCGGACAAAGCCCGCGTTGACCAGGCCGATCAAGGCAATGAACAACCCGATGCCCACCACGATCGCCGTTTTGAGCCCCTCGGGAACGGCCTTGAACACGGCCGTCCGGAAGCCCGTGAGCACCAGGATCAGCATCGTGACACCGGACAGGACCACCAGGCCCATCATGTCCGGCCAGGTGAGGCCCGGGTTGGTGGCGACGGTGACGGCCACAAACGCGTTGACACCAAGTCCGGTGGCCAGCGCGAAGGGATGCTTGGCCCAGGCACCCATCAGGATGGTGAGGATGCCGGCAACAAAGGCCGTGACGGCGGCGACAGCCGGGAACCCCAACGTGTTGCCGCTCGAGTCGGGAACGGAAAGAATCAGGGGATTCAGCACCACGATGTAGCTCATGGCGAAGAAGGTGGCGAAGCCGCCGCGGACCTCGCGGGAAAGGTTGGAACCGCGCTCGGTGATCATGAAGTACCGGTCCAGGGCAGAGCCTTGCTTAAGCATTAGTCCTCCGGGGGTCTTTGGGGATACCTGAATCCTATGGGGGCTCCGGCAGGGTCACCGACAATTTCGCCTAGTCTGTTAGGAAGCCAACACAGAGGGAGCAGTCCAAGCATGCGTTCCATCCGCCGCCACTTACTGAGCTTTGTGCTCGGATCCTTCGTTTTTGCTGCCGCTGTCCTCGGCCTGGCCGGGCCCGCCGCCGCGCATGACGCAGCCGAATCCAGCACCCCTGCCCAGGGCGCTTCGGTAGCGGCGCCGCCGGAGCAGGTATCGGTGACCTTCAACAACAACCCGCTGGGCATCGGCTCGTCCTTCTCGGTCATGGATGCCTCGGGCGCGGAGTGGGCGGACGGGCCGGTGGACATTGTGGACAACGTGGCCAGCCAGAAACTCAAGGCGGGCGGCCCGGCCGGGCAATACACCGTTACCTGGCGGGTTGTCAGCGCGGACTCCCATCCCATCGAGGGGACCTTCACGTTCACGGCCTCGTCAGCAGCAGAAGGGGCTGCTCCGGCAGCGGGTCCGACGGCGGCTGCTACAGTTCCCGGAATGGGAACCGCTGAGCCTGGTGTGACAGCGGCGCCGGAGACCGTCGGCTCCGGGGAGCCGTTCCAATGGAGCATCGTTATTTTCGCCGCCGCCGCGGTGGGTTTGCTTGCCGCCCTCGCCATCATTGCCCGCCGCCGGCTCGCAGCCGGCGGAGACGACGAGAGCTGACGGCGCTAACAGGGCATGATTGCCAGGCTTCTGGTGTACGGGGGCGCCTCGGCCTCAGGGTTGACCTTTGCGGAGATCGCCTGGCCCACCGTTTTGGCCTGGCGGAGGACCTCCTTGGGCGACGGGGTGATCAGCTCTCCCACGCCCACCAGGTAGATGCCGATTGCCCGCATGGCGGCCACGAGGTTTCGGCCCACTGAGATGCCGAAGTCGTTGATCATTCGGCGCAACTGGCTGTGGGCGCACCGTGTCAGTACGATATGGTCGGCCACGAGGACGCCGGTTGGCGTTTGAACCTCCCACCGCGGGGCTGCCGTTCCAGTGGACGTGCCGTCCACCATGGTCAGTTGAACGGCCCGGGTGGTGTTGCGGACATCCACATGGTGGCTGGCTGCATAGTTGCGCAGGTGCCGAAGGATTTCGTTCCGTTCCCGGAGGGTTGCTGAGTCTGCAGCGTCGCAGCGCTGCAGCGAGGCTGTGTTGGCCGGCTGTGCGGCCCCCAGGATGTCCAGTCCGTCTACCACTATCGAGTCCACCCCGCGGCGGCACAGCTCGGCGGCCACGGCCAGGCCGGACAATCCGGTGCCAATAATCACAGTGGTGGTCTGCTCGGTCCCGGCATTCCCAGGCATGCTTGACACTACAGTTTCCTCCTTCGAAAGCTTCGGCGGTGCGGGCGTCCTCGCCCGCGCGCGTCCCGTTACCCCCAAAGTCCGGCCGCAGTGCGTGCGTTGCCGGGCAGCTCTGACAGGAAAAGGCAGTAGGCGTCCCGGACCAACAATGTCCTGAAGACTACAGAAGATTTGTGGCGCTGGATAGCCCAATCCCGAAAGATTCCCCTGCCGGTGAACACGCTTTCCAAGGCGCCGCCCCGAGCCTGTGGATAACTTCCGTTTCCTGCCCTGAACAGGCTTGCTAAGCAACGGCGGACGGAGAATAGTGAGAACTGGAAGCGGGCCTTCCTGAGCGGCGGCGGCTGCGATACGGGTGTGCGGGGAACGGGCTGCTTTCTGGCAGAATAGCCGCAACATCAGGCAGTATCGCGAGGAGGCGGCCCAATGGGCGCACAGGAGTTGCATCCGGACCCGGCGCGGGACAACGGTGGCTCTTCCGCCGCTCCCGACGGGATCGTTGTTGGCGTTGACGGCTCCGACCACGGCCAGTGCGCCTTGGTGTGGGCGGCCAGGGAGGCCCGGCGCCGCCGTCGTCCATTGCATATCGTCACCGCTTACTCGGTGCCGATCTTCGCTGCTTCCGGCCTCGACGGCGGATACGCCACGGTAGATGATTCAGTTATCCGCGAAGGCGCCGAGGCTGTAGTCAAGCAGGCCCTGGACAAGGTGTCCGCCTATGACATTGACGTAAGCGCTTCCGTGGAGAACGGGGACGCGTCCGGTGTGCTGCTGGACATGTCCCGGACAGCAGAGCTCCTGGTCTTCGGCACCCGCGGCCGGGGTGGCTTCGTCGGAAGGCTCCTCGGTTCCGTGAGCAGCGCACTGCCGGCGCATGCGAAGTGCCCTACAGTCACAGTGCCTCTGGTCTGCTCGGACCGGTTAGGCGAAACCACCGAGGACCGGCGTGTCAGGGCCGAACAGGCCAAGGCCGGGCACCAGCGCGTGGAGAACGTGGTGGTGGTGGGCGTGGACGGCTCGGAGCAGGCGCGGGTTGCCGTGCTCGAGGCCGCGGACCAGGCTGTACGGCTGGGTGCATTGCTCCGGGTGGTCTGCTCGGTTCCGCAGTACAGCGGCTCGCTGGCCTGGGTTCCTGCCCCGATGGACCGTAAGGCGCTGTTCGCGGACATCCAGGTGACCCTTGATGCAGGAATGGCCTGGCTGCGGAGCCACTACCCCAACCTGTCCGCAGAATCCGAACTGCTGGACGGCTCGCCGGTGGACGTGCTGGTGGAAGCCAGCCGGCACGTGGAGCTGGTGGTAGTGGGAACCCGCGGCCGCGGTGGTTTCGCCGGCATGCTCCTGGGATCCACGTCGGACGGCGTCCTTCATCACGCCAAGGGCCCGGTGATGGTGGTGCCGGACCGTGAGGATCGGCGACTGGCCGACCGGGCCCGCTTTGGGCCGATCCTCGGCGCAGCCTGACCAGATCCTGCCGGAGGGAGCGTCACGATGGCCGCCGACCCACCAGGAAAGGCCGGGCAGGTTTCCCGCCAACCGGACGGGAACACCGCCGCTGCTTTGATCCTTCGGCTCAGCCATGTCGACGGCAGCATGCTTCCGCTGGTGGGAGGCAAGGCCTCGAACCTTGGTGAGCTGATAGCGGCTGGACTGCCTGTGCCGGACGGGTTTTGCCTGACCACCGAGGCCTACAAGGAGGCAGTCAGGACGGTCCAGGACGGGGTACTTGCAGAGCTCGGAAGCCTCCAGGCCGCACTGCCGCCGGGGACCCCCGGCCAAGTTGATGAACTGGCCCGGGCGGCGGGCAGGGCACGCGGGGCCATTCGCGCCCTCCCGGTTCCGCCGCGTATTGTTGCCGCCGTGGAGCAGGCCTACGCAGCTCTGGGGACGGCCACTCCGGTGGCGGTAAGGTCCTCCGCCACGGCAGAGGACCTCCCATTTGCGAGCTTCGCGGGCCAGCAGGACACGTACCTGAACGTCATAGGCGTCGACGCCGTCCTCGAAGCCGTGCGTGATTGTTGGGCCTCCCTCTGGACGGACCGGGCAGTGGCTTACCGCGCAGCACTGGGGATTGCGCCGCACGAAGTAGCCCTCGCCGTCGTCATTCAGCGGATGGTTGATGCGGCATCGGCCGGGGTCATGTTCACGGCCAACCCGCTCACCGGCAGGCGCCGGGAAGCTGTCATCGATGCCTCGCCGGGACTCGGCGAAGCGGTGGTTTCCGGAGCCGTCAATCCGGACCACTTTGTGGTGGACGCAGAAACAGCCCGGGTCCTTGAGCGGAAGCTGGGCGACAAGCACGTCATGGTGCGGCCGCTTCCGGGCGGTGGGACCGAGACGCAGGACCTGCACGACAGGGCCGAGGCCGCCAGCATTACCGACGAACAGGCCGTCGACCTTGCGGCCCTCGGCGTGCAGGCCGAACGTCATTTCGGATCGCCGCAGGACACCGAATGGGCCATTGACACCGAAGGAGCCCTTTGGCTGACCCAGTCCCGGCCCATCACCACCCTGTACCCGATCCCGGAGAGCCGTTCTCCAGGCACGGGAAGCAGGGTCTTCCTGTGCTTCAGCCTGGCCCAGGGCCTTACGCGCCCCCTCACGCCCATGGGTTTGGCGTCACTGCGGCTCATCGCCTCCTCTGTAGCCAAGGCCGCCGGCTTCGCCGTTCCCGAGCCCCGGCACGGCCCTGCGCCGTATGCCGAGGCCGGCCAGCGGATTTACTTTGACCTCACCACGCCGGTTCGAAGCAGCGTTGGCCGCCGGATTCTGCCACGGGTCTTTGACGTGATGGAAGCCAGGTCCGCCATGGTACTGCGCCAGGTTTTTAGCGACCCCCGGTTTTCAGTAACCCGCAGGACGCCGCTCGGGCTGGTACGCCATGTCCTGCCGGCAGCGGTGCGGGCCCGTGCGCCGGAGTCGATACTCCGGGGGCTGTTCCGGCCCAAGGCGGCGCTGCGCCGCCTGGACCGCTTCACCCGTCAGTTGGCCGACGACCTGGAGTTGGGGCCGGGGGCAGGGCCGATTGAGCGGCTTGACCACGCCGAGCGCCTCCTGGGAGGCCGGCTTTTTGCTGTCGTCCCGGCCATTTTGCCCCTGCCCGCGCTGGGATTCGCGATGCTTTGGCTGGCGGGAAAGCTGCTGGGAGGCCCAGGCCGCTCGCAGGACCTGCAGAGAGTGCTCCGGGGCCTGCCGCATAATGTGACCACCGAGATGGACCTCGACCTGTGGCGCCTGGCATCAGCACTAAAGGATGACCGCGAATCGCGCACTGTCCTGGAGGCCCGGCAGCCGTCCGAGCTCGCAGCAGACTTCGACGCCGGGCGCCTGCCCCCTGTCCTGCACGCAGGCGTGGTGCGGTTCCTCGAACGTTACGGGCACCGGGCGGTGGCCGAAGTCGATGTGGGCATGCCCCGGTGGTCCGATGACCCCACGCACATCCTGGGTGTCCTGGCCAATTACCTGCGCCTCGCTGATCCCGCCATGGCGCCGGACGTGCAGTTCGGCCGGGCAAGTGCAGCGGCAGAGGCAGAGGTGGAACGGCTGACAGCTGAAGCACGCCTGCGCGGCAGGGTGCGCGCTCTGCTGGTGGGCGTCGCCCTGCGCCGCACCAGGCTGTTCGCCGGTTTGCGGGAGCTGCCCAAGTACCAGGTGGTCCTGGGCCTGGCCGAGGTGCGGACGCAGCTGGTCCAGGTAGGAGCGGCGCTGGCAGCGGAAGGGCAGCTGGAGAGCCCGGACGACATCTTCTTCCTCGACTTCGAGGAGGCCAGGCGTGCACTGGCCGGCCGGGGCGGCGCCAACGGAGCCCCCCAGCCGGGGAAGCTGCGCGAACTCGTCCTTGAACGGCGCGCCGCTTACGCCAGCGAACTTGGCAGGCGCCACATCCCCAGGGTCCTGCTCTCGGACGGCTCCGAGCCCGAGGTGACGTACGCCGCGAGTGCCGGCGTGGCCGACGGTGCGCTGTCCGGCAGCCCGGCGTCGGCGGGGACGGCCACGGCTCCTGCCCGGGTAATACTCGACCCCGTGGGTGCCCGCCTTGAACCAGGGGAGATCCTGGTGGCTCCGTCCACCGATCCCGGCTGGACTCCCTTATTTCTCACAGCCGGCGGCCTGGTGATGGAGATGGGCGGGCCCAACTCGCACGGTGCCGTGGTGGCGCGGGAGTACGGCATTCCGGCCGTGGTTGGGGTGCCGGAGGCCACCGCCCGGCTGGCCACCGGACAAAAAATAACGGTCGACGGCGGCGCCGGAACCGTAGTGCCCGCATAGGCCCCGGTGGGCCGAGGGGCAGGTGTAAAGCGGTCCCGAGGCGTACCCTTGGACTATGGGCTCCAGTGACGGAGACGGCCGGACTACGAACCGCCGGGGTATGAACAGACGGCGCAGCATTAACCGCGCCTGGGTGCGGTGGGTGCCCGCAGTGGCGGCACCTGCAGTGATCGCTGCAGGAGTGTTGGCAGGATCCATTCCGGCACGGGCCGGCGATCCGTTGCCTGACAAGACCCCCGCCGAAGTGATCGCTTTACTCGCCGGTTCCAGGACGCATACGTTTTCGGGGACTATCGAACAGTCTTCAGAGCTGGGGCTGCCGGAACTGCCGGCAACGGGTCCCACCTCCGGCCCGGCATCTGCCGGCGGCGCAGCCTCAGTCATGGAGTTCCTCACCGGTGAGCATACGGCGCGCGTATTTATGGACGGAAAGACCAAGACACGCATCCAGGTGGTGGACCGGCTCGCCGAGCGGGACATCATCCGCCGCGACAACGACGTCTGGTTCTACTCGTCGAAGGACAACTCTGCCGCCCACCTGACCCTGCCCGCCTACGCCACCGACCTGCCGCTCGCCCAGCCGCCGCCCCCCGGCCCGGGGAACACAGAGCCGCCCCTTGACCAGCCGCAGGCGGACGTGGCGGTACCGCCCACGCCGCAGGACCTCGCAGAGAAGTTCCTGGCCGCGGCTGACAGGTCAACTGCGGTGTCAGTGGGGCCGGACGTGGAATCTGCCGGGCGCCCTGCCTACAACCTCCTGCTTGAGCCACGCGCCGGGGGCACACTGGTGGGCAAGGTGGCTATCGCCGTCGACGCAGCCAGTGGCATGCCGCTCTCCGTGGAAGTGACAGCCCGCGGCGCAGCCCAGCCTGCCTTCAGGACCGGATTCACCAGCCTGTCCCTCGAGGCTCCTGACGGGGCGCTGTTCAACTTCGTCCCGCCGCCGGGCAGCACGGTGGAGGAGCTGCAGTTCCGCCATCCCGAACGCTGGCCGCACAGTTCAGGTTTCCCGGCCAACCCTGGCCCGCACGTCACCCCGGAAGACCGGGCAAAGAACATCAAGGACAAAATCAGCCCCTACCTGACCGGCACCGGCTGGGAGACGGTGGTGGAAGTCCCGGCGGAGGCAGGGGCCGCCGCAACCATGGATACCTTCCTGTCCCGGAATCCGCTGCTGTCCCAGGCTGCCCTCGCAGTTCCCGGCGGGCGGTTGCTCTCCACCACATTGTTCAACGTCCTGCTCACCGACGACGGCCGGATCTTCGCGGGCATGGTCCCGCCGGAGAGGCTGCAAGCCGCATCCACAGCTCCGTGACAGGGGCCGCAGGAGGGCCCGGCTCACGGCCGTACGGACTGACCATCGAGACGCAGGGGCTCACCAAGCGGTTTGGGCAGCAGGTGGCCGTGAATGGCCTCGACCTGGCGGTGCCTCCCGGCGCTGTTTTTGGTTTCCTGGGACCCAACGGTTCAGGAAAGACCACCACCATCCGGATGCTGCTTGGCCTCGCCGCCGCCTCCGCGGGGTCCGTTCGGCTGCTGGGGATGGACATGCCGGGCAAATTCCAGGATGTCCTCCCGCGGGTGGGGGCGCTCGTGGAGGGCCCGGCCTTCTATCCCTTTCTTTCCGGGACCGCGAACCTCCACCGCCTCGACGCCGCCACCCGGCATGCCCCGCCCGCCACCCGCAAAGCCCGCGTGAACCAGGCGCTGGAGCGGGTGGGGCTCGGCCATGCCGCGGGCAAGAGGGTGCACGCCTATTCGCTGGGTATGAAGCAACGGCTGGGCATCGCCAACGCGCTGCTGTCTCCCCGCGAACTGCTGGTGCTGGATGAGCCCACCAACGGGTTGGACCCCCAGGGAACACGGGAAGTGCGCAACCTCGTCCGCTCGCTCGCGGCCGACGGCACCACCGTTTTCGTTTCCAGCCATCTACTGGCCGACGTGGAACAGATCTGCACGCATGCAGCCATCATGAGCGCCGGCCGGCTCGTGGCCCAGGGCCCGCTTTCCGGGCTGCGCCGGACCGGAAGCGCCAGCATCCGCCTGGTGACGCCGGACGCCGGGGCCGCGATGTCGGTCCTGGCGCGCCTGGGGCTTTCGCCGGAGCCTGGACCTGCACAGCCGGACGGCGGGGTGGTGACGGCGGTGCTGACCGGGCCCGGCGCGCTTGTGGGGCAAGGTAGCGACGGTACCGGGGGAGGAGGTCCCGCACCGGTGAACGGCCCGGGAAACCCCGGCCCTGGAAACCCCGGCCCCGGAAACCCCGGCCCTGGTGCCGCTGCCCCTGAAGCTATCGTGGCCCACCTGGTGCGCGCTGGCATCCGGGTCCGTGGGTTCGCAGTGGAACGGGAAAGCCTCGAGGACCGGTTTGTTGCCTTGACGGGGGAGGGGTTTGACGTTGCCCAGTAGCGCGAGCCAGGAGACCAAAGGAACCGCAGAAGCAGAGCCTGCGGCGGCGCCGCGCGGATACGGGCTTTCCCTCCTGCGGTCCGAACTTCGCGTGCTGTTCGGGCGGCGGCGTACCTGGGCATTGCTGCTGGCGCTGGCGGCAATTCCTGTGCTGATCGCGGTGGCTGTGAGGATCTCGTCCCCAGTTCCGGCGGGCCGGGGTCCTGCTTTCCTTGACCGCATCACACAGAACGGGCTGTTCGTTGCATTCACGGCCATGCTGGTGTCTGTTCCGCTGTTTTTGCCGCTGACGGTGGGCGTGGTGGCAGGAGACTCCATCGCCGGCGAGGCCAATCTGGGTACGCTGCGGTACCTGCTGGTTGCTCCTACAGGCCGTGTTCGGCTGCTCTTAGTAAAGTACGCGGGTGCCTTGGCGTTCTGCCTTGCTGCGCCCATCACGGTTGCGCTGGCCGGTGCTGCCATCGGGGCGGCACTGTTTCCCGTGGGTCCTGTGACGTTGCTGTCCGGAGACGTGATCGAGCCGCCGGAGGCCGGGTTGCGCCTCCTCCTGATTGCTGCTTATTTGGCCGTTTCCCTCGCCGGGCTCTCCGCGATAGGACTCTTCCTGTCCACGCTCACGGTGGTTCCCGTGGGTGCCATGGCCGCGACGGTGGTGGTGTCAGTGGTGTCCCAGGTCCTTGACCAGCTGCCCCAGCTCGAGTGGCTGCACCCATGGCTGTTCAGCCATTACTGGCTGGGCTTTGGCGACCTGCTCCGCCAGCCGGTGCTGTGGGACTCGTTCGCCAGCAACGCCTTGCTGCAGGCGGGCTACATCGGGGTATTCGGCACGCTAGCCTACGGGCGGTTTGTCACCAAGGATGTGTTGAGCTGACCCAGGCCGGCTGGAGGCGGGGGTCAGTAACGCGCCGCGTATCCGTAAAGCTGCATGCCGGCCATCGCGCTGAGCGATGAGACTCCAATGCCCTCCTGCGGATTCAGCGCGTGCACCACTTGGCCGTTACCGAGGTAGATGGCCACATGGTAGAAGTTCGACGGCGATCCCCACACCAGCAGGTCGCCGCGCCGTGCTTGCGAGATTGGTACGTGGTTGGAAGCAGCAGCGTATTGCTGGGCTGCGGTGCGGGGAAGGTACTTTCCTGCGGCTGCGAACGCCGTTTGCACCAGGCCTGAGCAATCGAAACCGCGAGGGCCCGTGCCGCCCCACTGGTAGTAGTAGGGCGAACCGACCTTGCTGAGGGCCACCGAGATGGCGGCCTCGTAGGTTCCGCTCCCAGCCGAGGGTGCAGCAGGGGCCGGGGCAGGAGCAGGTGCGGGTGCCGGAGCAGGGGCGGGTGCCGGAGCAGGGGCGGGTGCCGGAGCTGGTGCCGGTGCGGGTGCCGGAGCTGCGGGAGCCGGGGCCGGGACGGGCCCGGGGGCGGGTGCCGGAGCTGCTGGGGCCGCCGCAGGAGCCGGTGCTGCAGGGGCAGGGGCAGGGGCCGGGACGGGCGCGGGGGCGGGTGCCGGAGCTGCAGCCGGGGCCGCCGCAGGAGCCGGTGCTGCAGGTGCTGCCTGGACAGGCTGGTTACCCGGGTCAGCCTGCTGCCCCTGGGCAGACAGCTCCGCAGCTGCCAGCGCCGCCGCCAGCCGGGCCTCCTCGCGTTGCCGGTCCAGGGCATCCACCCGTGCCGATTCCAGGGCAACGGTGGTGTCACGGAGCTGGGCCAGCTGGTCTACCAGGACCGTGCGCTGAGCCTTAGCGTCCGCCACAGCCTTGGCTTGGGCCGCGTTGGCATCCTCCGCTTGGGTCTTCCGGACTTCCGCTGTCCTTGCTGCGTCATCGGCGGCTTTTGTGGCATCCTCCGCCGCCGTGGTCAACGACCGGGAAGCCTGGGCTGCCGCATCCGCCGCTTCGAACGTCCGGCTGCGGCTGGCCGACAGGGCCTGCAGCGTGGCTGCCTGCTGGAGGGTTTCCCCGCTGCCGCTGACAAAGGTACCGAGGGTGGGGTTGAGCCCGCCGTGGCGGTAGAGGTCTCCGGCGAGTTGCCCGACCTGCTTCTTGGCTCGGTCCTGCTGTTCCAGCGCTGCAGTGGCCCTCACCGAAGCGGCAGCCGCCGCTGATGAACGCTGCTCCAGCTCCACCAGTGCCTCGCTGTAGGAGTTGTTGGCCTGCATCGCTACGGCAAAGGCGGCTTGCTGTGAGCTTGCCGCGGCCTCGAGGATCCGTTCGATGGTGGAGACCTGCTCCGCCGTGGCGGCCTCGCTTGCCTTGGCTGCCGCGATGTCCTCGGCGGACGGCACATCCGGAGCTGCAGGTACGGAAATGTGTGGCGCCAGCGGCGTTGGCACAGCTCCTGCCGGCATTGCCGGCGTTGCCAGCAGTACGACGGCGGCAAACACGGCCGCTTTACACCCGGATCGAATCAACACCATCTGCAGAAACCTCGAAGCCATAAGGCTGGGAGGTCCTGAAATGGCAGGGCGGCGCCCTGGATTGCTCCCCAGCAGTCCCGAGGCTACGTCAGGTTCTGCCCATTAGCAACAGGAGTCGCATCAATAACATTAGTCACAACAGCGTCATTTATAGGGGAGGCGCGGGCGTGTCCCCGCAGAAACGGCGCCTCCTGAGCAATCGGGCAGGCTAGGCGTGCTGGCGCGCCTCGTGTTCGGAGTGCGTGGCCGGTTCCAGCTGGAACGTGCAGTGGTCGGTATCGAAGTGCGAGCCGAGACAGGTCACCAGCTTGTCCAGCAGTTGGTCGGCTCCGCGGGCGGTCAGCACGCCGTCCTCCACCACCACGTGTGCTGAAAAGACCGGCACCCCGGACGTAATGGTCCAGATGTGGATGTCGTGCACATCCGAAACGCCCTCCACAGAGAGGATGTGTTCGCGGATCATCTGCACCTCCACACCCTTGGGGCTGGCCTCCAGCAGCACATCAACGACGTCGCGCAGGAGACTCCATGCCCGTGGCAGGATCAACAGGGCAATCACCACCGACGCGATGGTGTCGGCGGCGTGAAAGCCGGTAACCATGATGACCACGGCGGCGGCTATAACGGCGAACGAGCCCAACAGGTCGCCCAGGACCTCAAGGTAGGCGCCGCGGACGTTGAGGCTTTCCTGGTGCGCGCCGCGCAGAATCAGGAGCGACGCCAGATTCGCCGCAGCACCCAGGATGGCGGCAAACAGCATGATGTCCGTCTGTACCTCAGGCGCGGAACCAATCCGCCGGATCGCTTCGCTGAAAATGACCACGGAGATCACGATCAGGATTAAAGCATTGGCAAGGGCCGCGAGGACTTCGGCCCGCTGGTACCCATAGGTCCGCTGGTCGCTCGCGGGTTGGCCCGCAATCCAGGCGGCCAGCAACGCGATGGTCACCCCAGCAGCATCGGAAAGCATGTGGCCGGCGTCAGCAAGCAGCGACAGGGAACCCGAGAGGGCTGCACCCGCCACCTGCACCAGGACCACAACAAGTGTGATGACGAGAACGGCCACAAGCCGCTTGCGGTGGCGGCCCATCGCGGTAATGCCGTGCGTATGGCTGTGGTCGTGTCCCATGCCTACAAGGCTAGCCCCAGCCAAGCTCGTGCAGCCGGTCGTCATCAATCCCGAAGTGGTGGGCGATCTCATGGACTACCGTCACGGCCACTTCGTGGATGACGTCCTCGCGTGAGGAGCAGATTTCAAGGATGGGTTGGCGGAAGATCGTGATGCGGCCCGGCAGGGAACCTGCGTCCCACCATGAGTCTCTTTCAGTGAGCGGCACGCCCTCATAAAGCCCCAGCAGGACCGTGTCCGGGTCCTCGCCTAGCCGTGGCATGTAGTCATCCTCGATGAACACCGCCACGTTATCCATTGCGCCGGCCAGCTTGTCCGGGATGCTGTCCAGGGCATCCTGGACAGCGGCCTCGAATTCGTCGGGCGGCATGGTGAAGTGGGGGTGCCCGGTGAAACGAACGGGCTCGCTGGGACCCTCGGGAACGATGGGCAGGCCTGGCGGCAGGCTGGCTGGCATACCCCGACTCTAGCGAAGACCCTTTCGCTTGGCTCCTCGTCCCGGCCGTATCCGGCGCCGGGTCAATCCGACGCCCACCAGGCAGACCAGGCCGCCCACCAGGCCCAGTGTGGTGGGGATTTCGCCCAGCAGAAGCCACGAGATCAGGATGGTGGTGCCGGGCACCAGGTAGGTGGTGGCTGCGAGCTTGCCCGCCTCGATCAGCGAGAGCGCGTAAGCCCAGGTGGTGAAGGCAATGGCCGTGGGAAAGATCCCAAGGTAGACCAGGCCCATCGTTGCTTCAGGCGGTGCTGACTGAACTTCGGCGACCAGTTGGCCGGTAAACGGCAGGCAGCACAGTGCCCCCACCAGGATCCCGAACCAGGTGGCCTGTGCGGCGGGAAACTTGCGCAGCACCGGCTTCTGGATGATGACGCTGACTGCGGCGAGCACAGCGGCAAGGAGGCACAGCAGCACGCCCGCAACATCCGCCGTCGGGCTTTCCCCTGGCGTGGATGGCTGGCCTGAACCCACGGCGATCAGCGCAACCCCGGCGAAGGCAACCAGGCTCCCGATGATCAGCCAGCGAGGGAAGCCCTCCTTGAGGAAGATGCCGGCCATGATGGCCACGAGGATGGGATTGACGTTGATGAGCAGGGCGCTGGTGCCTGCATCCAGCACGTGCTCCGCCGCGTTCAACGCCACGTTGTACCCGCCGAACCACATCACCCCATAGGCAAGGATGGGCCACCACTCCCGTCCCCGGGGAAGGAGCCTGCTCTTCAGCAGTTGGGGAAGGACCAGCAAGGCCAGTACGACGGCGGCAATTGCCAGCCTGCCCAGCGTCAGGGAGCCGGGGGAGAAGTGGGGACCGATTGCCCGGATGCCCACAAACGCCGAAGCCCAAAGGATTACGGTGACTGCCATGGCGGCCACGCCGAGTGTTTTGATCCGGGACGCGGGGGCGGGTGGGGAAGCCGCCGTTGTGCTGACGGGGGTGCTTGATGCCATGGTGCCAATCTAGCCGGGGGCGTGGGGTCAAGGCTGGCGGAAATCGGCCACGTCTAGCCAAGTTCCTGCCAAAGATTCGCCAAAGTGCCCTGAATGATATCGAGTTGGCGGCTAGGATGCGGTTATGGTCTCAAAGCTCGAGCCTCCCCCGAATACCGCACGCAGGGTCCGGACAATCATGTGGATTGTCCTTGCAGCCGTAGTGGTGGCCGGCGCGGCCTGGTATGCCGTGCTGACCCTCGGTAAGTCCCAGCAGTCCGCGCCGCCGGCCCCGGGCGCTGAACAGCTTGTCCGGGCGGAAAGTCACCGTTTGACCAGTCCAGCGGTGGAAAAGGCGCAGCTGGTGGAATTCCTCGACTTCGAATGCCCGTCCTGCGGCTCCATCCATCCCGTCGTCGAGGAGTTCAAAGCCGAGTTCGGAGACAGGATCACGTTCGTCCACCGGCATTTCCCCCTGTCAGCTCACCCGAACTCGGGGCAGGCAGCGCTGGCAGCCGAGGCGGCCGGACAGCAGGGCCAGTACCAGCAAATGGCCAACAAACTGTTCGAGACGCAGTCGCAGTGGGCGGGAAACCAGCAGTCCCAGGCTCCGCTGTTCCGGACCTACGCCCAGCAGCTGGGGCTGGACCTTGTCCGCTTTGATGCCGTCGTCGCCGATCCAAAAACACAGGAGCGCATCCTGGCTGACATCGCGGACGGGAATGCCTTGGGTGTGGCCGGCACTCCCACCTTCTTCCTTAACGGGGAGAAACTCACACTGTCCACCAAGGCGGACTTCCGGCAGAAGCTCCTGGACGCGGTCAAGTAAGGCTAGTTCGCCCCGGACCACTCCAGCAGCCGCTCCACGGGCCACGTGGTGACGATACGGTCGGCGGGAACGCCGTTCCGGTCTGCGCGCTCGGCGCCGTACTGCAGGAAGTCCAGCTGCCCTGGTGCGTGCGCATCGCTGTCGATCGAGAAGAGGCAGCCGGCGTCCAAGGCCAGCTGGATCAGTGCATCCGGCGGGTCCTGCCGCTCCGGCCGCGAATTGATCTCCACCGCCACGTTGTGTTCCGCGCAGGCGGCGAACACCTCCTTGGCGTCGAATTCCGACGGCGGACGTGTCCCCCGTGATCCCTCCACCAGACGGCCCGTGCAGTGCCCCAGCACGTTGGTCTGCGGATCCTCGATGCCCTTGAGCATGCGCCTCGTCATGGTGTTGCGGTCTGCGCGGAGCTTGGAGTGGACGCTGGCCACCACAATGTCCAGGCGGTCCAGCAGTTCCGGATCCTGGTCCAGCTCGCCGGACTCCAGAATGTCCACTTCGATGCCGGTCAGCAGCCGCACCCTGTTGTCCTGCTGCCCGTCGGAGCTGGGATGCGTGCCCTCGTTGATAGCTGACACGACGTCCAGTTGCTGCAGGAGGCGTTCCGGTGAAAGCCCGTTCGCGATGGTGAGGTTGGGGGAGTGGTCCGTCAGCGCGAGGTAATCCCTGCCGAGGACCCCGGCAGCCGCCACCATCAGCTCAATAGGGGACCCGCCGTCGGACCATTCGCTGTGGCTGTGCAGGTCTCCCCGCAGCGCCTCCCGGATGGCGGTCCCGCCGAGAGCCAGGGGCTGGGCGCCCTTCTCCCGGAGGTCGGCGAGGTAGTCCGGGACCTGGCCCTCCACGGCATCGCGAATGACCTGGTAAGTCCGGTCGCCGATGCCCTTCATGGATTTCAGCCGGCCGTTTTTTACCCGGGCTGCCACTTCGTCTGGCGGCAGCGGAGCGATCACCCCGGCAGCTTTCCGGAAGGCCTGGACCTTGAAGGTGGCAGCGCGTCCGCGCTCCAGCCAGAAGGCAATCTCGTTGAGTGCTGCAACGGCATCCATCAGTCCATCTTCACCTGTTCTTGCCGCTCCGGGCGGGTGTTTTGGCCGATTTTGGATTATTCCCCAGTAGGCCCTATAGTTTTAGAGTCCAGTTCGGAGAAACGCAAAGAACAAAGACGGAAAGCATCGCTTTACGCCTTTTATTTTGTGCCGAACGGGTTCTGGCCCCCATCGTCTAGCGGCCTAGGACACCGCCCTTTCACGGCGGCGGCACGGGTTCGAATCCCGTTGGGGGTACGCAAGGAACTGGTCAAACAGACAAAAAATGTCTGGTAGGCTGGAAGCCTTGAAAAAAGCGGTAGAGATACTGCGAAGCAAGAAACGCAAGGCCCTGTAGCGCAGTTGGTTAGCGCGCCGCCCTGTCACGGCGGAGGTCGCGGGTTCAAGTCCCGTCAGGGTCGCTCTGATTGCTGGAAGAAATTCCGGCTCTCATGGTGACTAGTCACCTAGGCTCTGTAGCTCAGTTGGTAGAGCGTTCGACTGAAAATCGAAAGGTCACCGGATCGACGCCGGTCGGAGCCACCACTGGGAAGCATCAGTTCTTCGGAACTGGTGCTTTTCTTCTTTAACACGCGGCTTCCGCTGCCAGGCCTCTGGCTCGGCTTCGACGCGCCACGTCAACTTCGACGCGCATGTTCACCTGCGCTGCCTATATGCCGGTGTCACCGGCGGCCATGGGAGTCGATCAGGAATCTCCGCGTCATGACAACGGGACGCATGTGGATGATGTGCCCATAATCCCCCTCGGCCTGTTCGGATACTTTCCGGCCATTGCCCCGCGGTGACTGCGAGGGCCACTCCAAGCAGAACCGGCCTTCCTGTACAGGCAGAGACGTTCCGCCTGTACCAACGCCCCTGCCTGCTGCCGTTAAGTCACAGCCAGGGGATAGGGTTGGGATCAACAGAAGGGGGAGTGCCTGATGGAATACCAGAACCCACAACCCGGCCAGGGGATCCAGAGCCGTGCCGTCCCGGTTCCTGTGCCAGTGCCGGGTCATGGCCGCACAGTGATCTCTGAAACTGCAGTAGCCAAGGTGGCCGGAATTGCCGCCCGTGCCGTCCCCGGGGTCTACTCCCTCGGCTCCGGACCGTCACGTGCACTCGGCGCCATCCGCGACGCCGTGGGCAGCTCGGACCATGCCGCCGGCGTGCGTGCCGAGGTCGGTGAGACCCAGGTTGCAGTGGATATCAGCCTGGTGGCGAGCTACGGAACACCCCTGCACTCACTGGCCAACGAGGTCCGGGCGGCCGTTTACCGGGCGGTGGAGGAACTCGTGGGCCTGCAGGTGATCGAGGTGAACGTGGAGGTCACGGACGTCTATGTGCTGCCTCCGGTCAAGCCCACGGCCGGATCCGCCGAAAGGGAGGCGCTGCTGTGAACCTCACCGTAGCCGGCACCGCGATGGGTGCGTTCGTCGCCTTTATGTCCCTGCAGTTCGGTTTGTGGGGCTTTCTGATATCCCTGCTGTTTATGGCCATTGGGGCACTCCTGGGCCGGGCCGCGGAAGGGAAACTTGACCTTCGCGGCGTCCTGGACGCCATCATTGGCCGGCGTTCGTCCTCATGAATTCCACCGCCCCGGCCATCCGGGGCCAGGAGCTGAGCGGCCACAACCGCATCAGCACGCAGGCCCTGACGAGCCTCGCCAAAGCCGCGGCTGCCGAATTCCTGGGAGTGGATGCAGAGGATGTCCGGGCTGACTGGGCGGACGACGACGGCATGCTGGCGCTGTCCCTCGTCACACCCATCAGCATCCCCCCTTTGAATGCCGTGGTGCTGGACCCCGCGCAGGTGGAGGGCAGCGGGGGCTCCATCTGGGACCGCACTGTGAGGGCAAAGGCCCGCATCCTCGCCATGGTGACAGAGCTGAGCGGGGCACGGCTGAGCCGGGTGGACATCAGGATCAGCGGAGCGAGGATCAGCGAAGGGGGACGCGTGCAATGAGCCGGCAAATGGAAAGCCAGGGCCCGGATATGGGCCGGATCCTGCACCGGGAGACCCATTCCTCACGTGCAGTGGTGGCTATTGCTGCGGCGGCCCTTGTCATTGTGCTTGCTGCCTACGGGCTCCTCGAAGCTGCTGTCCATGCATTCGGACAGCCGGCCTGGCTGATTGAGCCGCAGGTGGCAGCTGAACGGCTGGTGGCCCTGCCCGCAGGAATTTCGCCGCTGCTGCTGGGCGCCATCGGAGCAGTGCTGGCCATGTTCGGCCTGGTTTTTTTCCTCAACGGAGTCCTGCCCGGGCGCCGGGCACGGCATCTTGTGGGCGGCGGCGCAAATGCCGGTGCCCCCGCCCTGGTGGTGGACGATGAAGTGATCGCTTCCTCGCTCGCACGCCGTGCCCGGCTTGCCGCGAACGTCACACCCGAACAGGTCATGGTGGTCGTCTCGCAACGGCAGGTAGTGGTGAATGTCCGGCCCACCTCAGGAGTTCCAGTGAACCAGGATGCCGTGCTCGCTGCCGTCCAAAGCGAGCTCGGCGGCATGGCACTGGATCCTTCACCTGAGGTGCAGGTCAACGTGGCGCCCTCGGGAGTGATCGGCGCGTGAACAGTACCCCCACCCTTCTCAACCGGATCCTGATTGCGGTCCTGGGCCTGATGCTGCTTGCTGTGGGCGTCCTGCTGATGTTGCTGGCCGCCGTCCCGGCCGTGGCTTCCTGGTGGCAGGCTTGGTCCCCCGGAGTATGGAACGGGGTCAACCAGGCCTTCAACGCCACCAGGTTCCCTGGCCGCACTGAAAGCTGGCTATGGATCCTGGTGGCGCTGGCCCTGCTGGTGCTGATCGGACTTATGGTGGCCTGGGTTGCCCAGCAGGGCAAGGGCCGGGCGAACCTGCTGGCCCTCGAATACGATCCCGGGGAGGTCCCGGGCGACGTCCGGATCGGCGGAGGAGTGGCGGAGCAGGCGCTGAAGCACGCCCTCGCGAACCGTCCCGATTTAGCGGGTGCCACCGTGACCACCTATGACGTCAAAGGCAGACCGGCCCTGAAAGTGCGCCTCCTGCCGCGCCAGGGCGTGGCTCCGCATCTGCTCGCAGACGAGGTGTACGCCCTGGTGGCGGCACTGGAGAGGGTGGTCGGGAAAAAGATTCCGGTGCTGATCCATATCGGGGCAGGGGCGCGGACGCGCTTCAGCAGGGCTGAGCGCGTCCGCTGACCGCCGGGCCTTTTAGCCCTTCGTGAGGTAGACGGTACAGTCAACGGGCACTTCACGCATGTCGGCCCACTCGGCTGCAGGCTCAGGGCCACTGGAGAGAACCACCGAATACCCATCCGGCACCGGGGCGGAGGCGAACCCAAGGTTGCCCAGCACCAGGACGTCCCCGTTATGGAAGGCCAGCACCCCGCTGTCCGGCGCGTGGAACTCAGTCCAGGCAACGGAGCCTGCGCCCAGCCGTCGGGCGGAGCGGAAGGCAAGGGCAGCCCGATAAAGCTCCAGGGTAGAGCCTCCCACTCCTTCCTGCTGGTCCGCTGCCAAAGGGCCGAAACTCTCCGGCTGGGGGAGCCAGGGCTGCGAAGCCCCGCCGTCCCGTGCCGCCGAAAAGCCGTAACCCGGCAGCTCCTTGGTCCACGGCAAGGGGACGCGGCAGCCGTCACGGCCGATCTCTGCCCCCCGCGTTCGGGAAAACGTTGGGTCCTGCCGCTCCTTGGCCGGAAGGGTGGTGTGCTCCGGAAGCCCCAGCTCCTCTCCCTGGTACAAGTAAGCGCTGCCCGGCAGGGCCAGTGAAATCAATGTCGCGGCCCTGGCACGGGCCAGCCCCAGGGCGGCGTCGGGCTGTTCATCGTCCGCGGCAAGTCCCTTCGGGAAGGTTGTGGGGTCCTTGAGGCCGAACCGCGTGGTGTGGCGGACGGTGTCGTGGTTGCTCAGCACCCACGTGCAGGGAGCCCCCACGGAGGCAGCCGCGGCGAGGGAAACCTCAATGGACTCGGCCATGCGCTCCGCATCCCAGCCTGCAAGCAGGAAGTCAAAATTGAAGGCCTGCTGCATTTCATCCGGTCGCGTGTAGCGGGCCAGCCGTTCCGCCGGCTCTACCCAGGCTTCGGCCACCATCATGCGGTCGCCGTCGTACTCGGCCAGCACACGGTGCCAGTCCCGGTAGACGTCGTGCACGCCCTCCTGGTCAAAGAACGGTGAGGGCGGATAAACCGGGGATACTGCGCGATGGGGCTCCTCAGCGTCGGTATGGGCTCCCGGTGCGTCACCCGGGCGGTGCGCCGCTGCCCCGGACACTTCCGTAGTGCCTTCAACCATTGCGGCAACGCCTTGCCAATCGGGCAGGCCGGGCTCTTTGACCAGGCCGTGGGCCACGTCTACACGGAAGCCATCCACCCCTCGGTCCAGCCAGAACCGGAGCACCGAGCGCATCTCCTCGTGCACCTCGGCATTTTCCCAGTTGAGGTCCGGCTGCTTGGTGTCGAAAAGGTGGAGGTACCACTCGCCGGGAGCTCCATCAGCCTCATTGATCCGGCTCCAGGCTGACCCGCCGAAGATCGATTTCCAGTTGTTCGGGGCGAGGTTTCCGTCGCCGGACCCGGGGACTTCGTCCTTGCCCGGCCTGAACATGTAGCGGTCCCGTTCTGGGGAGCCGGGCGATGAAGCGAGCGCCGCCTGGAACCACACGTGCTCGTCGGAGGTGTGGTTGGGTACCAGGTCAACGATGACTTTCAGCCCGCGCTGGTGAGCTTCCTGCAACATCGCGTCGAAATCATCGAGCGACCCGAAGAGCGGGTCCACCTGGCGGTAGTCGGCCACGTCATATCCCGCGTCAGCCTGCGGGGATTTGTAGAACGGCGAGAGCCAGATGGCGTGCACACCCAGCTGCTGGAGGTAGGGCAATCGGTCGGTCACGCCTCCAAGGTCACCCATCCCGTCGCCGTTGCCGTCAGCGAAGGACCGAGGATAGATCTGATAGACGACGGCGTCCGCCCACCATTCCTGGCGGGCTGGCTGATGAACGGGAACGTCCGGGTTGGACATTTGGTTCCTCTCAGATAACTTTTTGATGTAAACGCTTGCATTACCCGCAGCAACCTTACTAGTGTGAGCGTCACCACATCAACCTCACCCAGCAAGCGCATGGCCGACCTACTTGTCACTCAGCGAGGAGCTTCAAGCATATGAAAACCCCTAGATTCCTACTTCCGGCTGCCACTGCCGGCGTCCTTGCCCTCACATTGACCGCATGTGGCGGAGGAGGCGGCGGAGGGGCCACGGGCGGCGGCGGTGGCGGCGGAGACGCCGAAGCCAACCTCGACAGCCGAGGTCCCATTACTTACGTACAGGGCAAGGACAACAGCAACGTGGTACGTCCGCTGATTGAGAAGTGGAACGCGGCGCACCCCGATGAGAAGGTCACCTTCAAGGAACAGACTGACCAGGCGGACCAGCAGCACGACGACCTCGTCCAGAACTTCCAGGCCAAGAACGCTGACTACGACGTCGCAAGCGTTGACGTTGTCTGGACCGCGGAGTTCGCTGCCAAGGGCTGGCTCCAGCCCCTCAAGGACAAGATGGCCGTGGACACTGCGGGCATGCTGGAACCCACCGTTAAGGCCGGTTCCTACAAGGACACCCTGTATGCGGCTCCGGTTTCCTCAGATGGCGGCATCCTCTACTACCGCAAGGACCTGGTTCCCGAGGCACCCAAGACCTGGGACGAGATGATGCAGATGTGCTCTATCGCCAAGGAGAACAAAATTGGCTGCTACTCGGGGCAGTTCAAGCAGTATGAAGGACTTACCGTCAACGCTTCGGAAGCCATCAACTCAGCCGGCGGTTCCGTCCTGAACGACGAGGGCCAGCCGAATCTGAACACCGCGGAGGCCGAGGAAGGCCTGAACAACCTGGCGGAAGCGTTCAAGAACGGCAACATTCCCGCTGAGGCGATCACTTACCAGGAAGAGGAAAGCCGCCGTGCGTTCCAGGAAGGCAAGCTGCTGTTCCTCCGCAACTGGCCTTACGTTTACAACCTGGCCACCACTGAAGGTTCCTCTAAGGTCAAGGACGTGCTGGGTATGGCTGCCCTGCCGGGCAAGAACGGCCCTGGTGCTTCCTCCCTCGGCGGCCACAGCGCAGCCATCAGCGTCTACTCCGACCACAAGGCGACCGCCCTGGACTTCGTAAAGTTCCTTGTTGAGGAGGAGCAGCAGAAGTTCTTCGCAACGCAGGGGTCCCTGGCTCCGGTGTTCGGCGCTCTCTATGAGGACAAGGAACTGGTTGCCAAGCTGCCTTACCTGCCGGTCCTGAAGACGTCCATCGAGAATGCTGTTCCCCGCCCGGTGACCCCGTTCTACCCGGCTGTCACGCAGGCCATCCAGGAGAATGCCTACGCGGCGCTGAAGGGCGAGAAGCCGGCTAAGGACGCGCTGTCCGACATGCAAAAGTCCATCGAGACCGCCGGCGCAGGATCGTAACAAGCCATGGCTACCGAATTGGGCCCGACGCCGGTAAAAGAGCCGGCGTCGGGCGCCACCCCGGTCCATCACGGACCTAAGGGCGTAGGCGAAGATAACAAGATCCTGAGTCAGGGCAAGTGGGCCACGTGGCTTCTTGCCCCGACCATCATCGCGCTCGGCATTGTGATCGTTTATCCGATCATCAGTGCGATTGTCATGTCCTTTACCAAGGACGCTGGACTCGATCCGGTTACCGGCCTCTTCACGGAAGGCGGCCCGGCAGGCATCCAGAACTACGTGAACTGGTTGGGGCAGCAGTGTGCAGCGCAAGGCGGCGGTACCGTCGCCTGCCCGCCAGGTACCCTGGGCGGGCAGTTCTGGTCAGCGACCGGCACTACTTTCCTCTTTACTGTGGTCACCGTTGCCTTCGAAACCGTCCTCGGTTTCTGGATGGCCATGATTATGGCCCGCACGTTCAAGGGCCGTGGCCTGGTCCGCGCAGCGGTGCTCGTTCCGTGGGCCATCCCCACTGCCGTTACAGCCCAGCTGTGGCTCTTTATGTTCGATTTCAACGGCATCATCAACAAGCTGTTCAACGTTTCCATCCTCTGGACGGGCAGCGAATGGCCTGCGAAGTGGGCCGTGATCATCGCCGACACCTGGAAGACCACGCCCTTCATGGCGCTGCTCATCCTTGCCGGCCTGCAGATGATCCCTGCCGAGGTCTATGAGGCCGCAAAGGTGGACGGCGCCACGGCATGGCAGCGGTTCCGGATGATTACCCTGCCGCTGGTCAAGCCTGCGCTTATGGTGGCCATCCTGTTCCGCACCCTGGATGCACTGCGCATGTTCGACCTTCCGTACATCCTTACCGGCGGCGCCAATAACACCACCACGCTGTCCATCCTGGTAATTAACCAGATCAGGCAGGGCTTCAACTCAGCAGCCGCCTTGTCCACCATCACGTTCATCATCATTTTCCTGGTGGCGTTCATCTTTGTCCGCTTCCTGGGCGCGAACGTTGTGGAGCAAAGCGGAGCCACCGGCAAGGGGAAGAAATGACAACCACAACTGCCTCAACGTCATTGCGGGCGGAGCAGGACAAGGGACGTAAGGCTGCCCAGAACCGGGAGAAGTGGGCGAGCGTGCGCACGTACGTCAGCGCGGCCGTCATCCTGGTCTGGTGCCTGGCTCCCGCGTACTGGATGGTGGTGACGGCCTTCCGTGAGGTGGGCTTTACCTACGACACGACGCCCTGGCCTACCCATGTGACGCTGGACAACTTCATCACGGCCTTCGATACCTCCTTCGGCAACCGGTTTGGCCAGGCCCTGCTGAACAGTATTTTCATCGGCGTCACGGTCACGGTGATCTCGCTGGTGATCGGGGTGTTCGCGGCGTACGCCCTGGCACGCCTTAACTTCCGGTTCAAGTACCTGGTGCTGGGCTTCATCCTGGGGGCGTCCATGTTCCCGGGCGTTGCCCTCATTACCCCGCTGTTCCAGCTCTTCACCAACATCGGCTGGATGGGCACGTACCAGGCGCTCATCATCCCGAACATCTCGTTTGTGCTGCCCCTCACCGTTTACACGCTGACCTCTTTCTTCCGGGAAATGCCCTGGGAGCTGGAGGAGTCTGCGCGGGTTGATGGCTGCACGCAAGGTCAGGCTTTCCGGAAGGTAATCATGCCTTTGGCCGCTCCGGCGATCTTCACCACGGCCATCCTGGCGTTCATCTCCTCGTGGAATGAATTCCTGATCGCCAGCCAGCTGTCGAATGAGGCAACGAAACCAGTCACAGTTGCCATTGCCAGCTTCGCCGGCGCACAGCCCAACCAGATCCCTTACACGGCCATCATGGCCGCGGGCACCATCGTCACCATTCCTTTGGTGATCCTGGTCCTCGTGTTCCAGCGCAAAATCGTTGCCGGCCTCACGGCTGGTGCGGTCAAGTGACAGGCCCAGCTTCCCGCCCCCGCTCTGCCGGGGCGGGAAGCGACCGCCGTCGAATGAGGTCCGGTGAGGACTTTGACATCATCATCGGGTTCCTCGGCTTTTGGGCGCTGGTGCTGCTCGTCGTCACTGTCTGGATGGAAGTGACGGCCCAGCCGGCACTCGGTTGGGCGCTGGGTCTTCTGGCCACGCTGCTCGCACTCTACGGAATGGTGCGGCTGCGCCGGCGCCTTCCGGACCGGAGGTAGCGCACCCGGTGGTTCCTTCGTCGTCGGCGCCCGTCGTCGGGCACCCGGCGCGAGGGTAACACTGCGGGAAGCAAACACCGCCAAAGGAAATACGGCGCAAAGGAAATACCGCGCAAAGGTAACACTGCGATGCGGGCCGGCGCTCACAATACTATGGCCCAGGGCTATCGCGCGAAGCAGGGCGGATACCTGCAGGGAGTATATGAGGGGACACCGTGGCACGCACAAGTGAAAGGTCTCAACGGGGCGGCCACAGCGGTGTCAGCATCGAGGACGTTGCGGCCGCCGCGGGAGTTTCCACCGCCACGGTCTCGCGGGCGGTCCGGGGGCTGCCCCGGGTATCACCGGCAACGCGGCAGAAAATCCTCGAGGTCGCCGGGAACCTGGGCTACGTGGCCTCCAGCTCCGCTTCCGGGCTGGCAACGGGCCGAACCAAAACCATCGGGGTACTTGCCCCTTTTGTCAGCCGCTGGTTTTTCTCCAAGGCCATCGAAGGCGCGGACCGGGAACTGCACGCCCGAAACTACAATCTTTCGCTGTTTAACCTGGGCGGCCACGGCAGCAACCGTGAGCGGCTCTTCAGCAAGACCATGGTCTACAAGCAGATCGATGCCCTGCTGGTCCTGTGTATGGCGTTGTCCCACGACGAACTGGACCACCTGCAGAAAATCGACATCCCGCTGGTGGTGGTGGGCGGCCATGTTGAGGAGTGCGCCTACATCGGCATTGACGATTACGCCGCCGCCTCCACCGCCGTCCGGCACCTGATCGATCTCGGCCACCGGGACATCGCACTGCTTCACGGCGATGACGAAACAGACCTGAACTTCGATGTTCCCCGCGTCCGGATCCTTGCTTTCAAGGACGTTATGGCGGCGGCCGGGCTCCCCACCCGCCCCGAATGGGACGAATGGGGGGACTTTACGGTCAGCAGCGGGCAGGAGGCCTTGCGCCGCCTCTGGGCCAAGCCGGGCGGCAAACCGACAGCCATCTTCTGCGCATCGGACGAGATGGCCATGGGCGTTATCTTTGAGGCTTCGAGGCTCGGCGTCCTCGTGCCGGAGGAACTGTCCGTGGTGGGGATCGACAACCATGATTTTGCTGACGCCATGGGCTTGACCACAGTGGGGCAGCGGCCTGACGAACAGGCCGAACTTGCCACCAAGATGCTCCTGGACGAACTGGACGGTGATGCAGGAGCCGTGCAGTCCGCCGTCGCGCCCCATGAACTGATTGTCAGAAGGACGACGGCGCCGCCCCAGTCCTAGCGCGGCCTAAGTCCTGGTGCCCAGGAATTAAAGGACAGCGTCAGGAAGCGCGGGCCAGCTGCCGGATGGGAATCCAGCGCGAGGCCAGGCGGCGGTACGCTGCAGCGGCGCCGGTCATATCGCCCTCGGCCAGGCATTCGATGCCAAGCCTGATGTCCATGGGTGAATCATCGGGGTAAACCTTGTCCGCAACAGCCCCGTAGTCAAGCTCTACCATCGAGTTCACATGGAAGAGCTCAAGCCATTCGGTGAGCTGGGTCAGATCATCGAGCATGTCCAGGTCCGGTGCCGCCAGTGCCAGGTTGGCCACAGCGTAGCGGGCACGTTCGAGGGCGTCGGTGATGGGTGCCCATACCCGGACCGTGACGATTCTGCCGGCAGCCTCCACCACGTCCTTATGGTCTGAATCCATAAACAGGGAAAACCAGCTGAAGGGGATTCCCCAGGTGGACGCCCGGGTGTGCACGCGGACGGACCCATCACGGGCCTTCACCTGGTCAATCCGCTCCTGGTGCTTGTCCCGCTGCTCCTCCGGAATCAACAGTTCAGCCAGCGGGCCGTGGATTCCCTCCATCAGCGCGTTGGCCGCCAAACCGGCCCGCAATACTAATTGGCTGGGACAGTACAGCAGCTCTGGCTCCGCGTCTGCGCCGTCGTCGGACGTGCCCCCTCCGGAGGCCGGGGCAGTGGTGACCCGCACCAGATCAGTCCGCCCGGTGGGGAACGGGTCGCCACCGGAACGGGTAATGCGCCCCAGTGAAGCCAGCAGTTCCGCATTCTCGACGGCGGCACGTGAGGCGGTTTGCGCGCCGGCGGCCTGGATCGCTTTCCGCTGCTCTTCGGGAAAGGCGTGGAGCGGTTCGTAGACGCGCAGCGTCGAGGAGAACGGCAGGCCTGCCTGGCCCCGGTAGAGGTTGCCCGTCATCACGGTCTCCTTGTATGGGTCCAGGATGCTGTCATCAGTCTGCCAGTTCCACCAGTACGGGTGCATGGTCCGACGCACCCTTGCCCTTGCGTTCCTCGCGGTCGATGGCAGCGCCGGTCACGCGTGAAGCGAGGGCGGGGGAGCCCAGTACGAAGTCGATCCGCATGCCTTCCTTCTTGGGGAAGCGCAGCTGCGTGTAATCCCAGTAGGTGTACACGCCGGGGCCCGGCGTGTAGGGGCGGACCACGTCGGTGAAGCCGGCAGCCTCAAAGGCGTGGAACGCGGCGCGCTCCGGCGGGCTGACATGGGTGTACCTGTTGTTGACGAACAGGTCGATGTCCCACACATCGTCGTCAAACGGCGCGATGTTCCAGTCACCCATCAGCGCCACCTGGGCCTCCGGGTCCTGCGTGACAAGGTCCTGTGCATGCGTCTTGAGGCTTTCCAGCCACTTCAGCTTGTACGGCATGTGTTCGTCGTCCAGCGAGCGGCCGTTGGGGACGTAAAGGCTCCAGACCCGGACGCCCGCGCAGGTTGCAGCCATGGCCCGGGCTTCCTGGACGGGGTCCGTGCCCGCCTTGCCGAACGACGGCTGGTCAAGGAACGTCCGCTCAACATCTTCGAGCCCCACGCGGGACGCTATGGCCACGCCGTTCCACTGGTTCACGCCGAAGTGGGCCACCTCGTAGCCCATCCGCTCAAACAGTTCCCACGGGAAGTTTTCGTCCTTGCACTTGGTTTCCTGGATGGCCAGGACGTCACAGTCACTGCGCTGCAGCCAGGCCTCCACACGGTCGGCACGGGCACGAAGCGAATTCACATTCCAGGTAGCAATCTTCACAGCTCCTAACTTACCGTGGCCGCACCACAGCACGTAAAGCACCGGTGAAGCTCCGGACCAGCCTGGCCAGGCCCCGCCTGACGCGTCCGCGCGGCGTCCGGCGCACTCCCCGGCCCGGTGGAGTTTAGTAGGAAGTCCGAGTATATTCGCAACCAGGAATGACCTGGGTCACACACAAAGGAGCTTCCGGCCATGGTGCGCGAGCTTTCCCACTACGTCGGCGGCCACCATGCGGCCGGCAGTTCCGGCCGCTTCGGCGATGTCTTCGACCCCTGCACGGGGGCTGTTCAGGCCCGTGTGCCGTTGGCCGCGCGGGATGAGGTGACCAACGCGGTTGCTGCCGCCGCGAAGGCGCAGGAGGAGTGGGCGGCCATGAACGCCCAGCGCCGGGGCCGGATCCTGCTCCGGTTCGTGGATTTGGTCAACCAGGACATGGACGGACTGGCGCGGCTGCTGTCCTCCGAACACGGAAAGACCCTCGCCGACGCCAGCGGAGACATCCAGCGCGGACTGGAAGTAGTGGAGTTCGCCGCAGGGGCGCCGCACCTGCTCAAGGGGGAATTCTCCACAGAAGCCGGACCCGGGATAGACATCCACTCGCTGCGCCAGCCGCTCGGCGTCGTAGCCGGCATTACGCCCTTCAACTTTCCCGCCATGATTCCGCTCTGGAAGTCCGGCCCGGCCTTGGCGGCAGGAAACGCGTTCATTTTGAAGCCCTCGGAGAGGGACCCCTCCGTACCGCTCCGCCTGGCCGAGTTGTACTCCGAAGCGGGCGTTCCGGACGGCGTGTTCAACGTGGTCAACGGCGACAAGGAAGCGGTGGACGCACTCCTCGAGGATCCCCGGGTCAAAGCCATCGGGTTTGTGGGCTCCACTCCTGTTGCCCACTACATCTACGCCACTGCCGCGGCCCTCGGCAAACGGGCGCAGTGCTTTGGTGGTGCCAAGAACCACATGGTGGTGATGCCGGACGCAGACCTGGACCAGGCCGCGGACGCCCTCATCGGTGCCGGATACGGCTCCGCGGGGGAGCGCTGCATGGCTGTTTCGGTGGCCGTTCCGGTGGGGCAGGAAACAGCTGATCGGTTGGTAGCCAAACTCCAGGACCGTGTGAAGGGCCTGAAAGTGGGCCACAGCCTGGACCATGACTCGGATTTCGGACCCGTGGTGACCGCCTCCGCCAAGGAGCGCATCGAGGGGCTCATCCAGGCGGGAGTGGACGAGGGCGCCAACCTGCTGGCCGACGGCCGCGGCATTAAGGTTGAAGGCTACGAACGCGGTTTCTGGGTGGGACCAACCCTCTTTGACCACGTGACCCCGGACATGGGCATCTATCGGCAAGAGATCTTCGGTCCCGTCCTCAGCGTGGTGCGGGCGGCCGACTACGATGAGGCGCTTGAGTTGTGCAGCAGGAATGAGTTTGGCAACGGCGTGGCCATCTTCACCCGCGACGGCGATGCAGCCCGTGATTTCGCCAGCCGCGTTGATGTGGGCATGGTGGGCATCAACGTCCCCATCCCGGTGCCCATCGCCTACTACACGTTCGGCGGCTGGAAGTCTTCCGGGTTCGGCGACCTGAACCAGCACGGCGCGGACGCCTTCCGTTTCTATACCAAGACCAAGACGGTCACCACGCGGTGGCCCTCAGGAATACGGCACGGAGCCAGCTTCGTGATGCCGGAAGGAAGTTGATGACGGAGAGCCTGAAGACCGGTGCGGACAACCATGCCGAGGTGCTGTTTGAACGCCGCGGCCGGTTGGGGGTCATCACCCTCAACAGGCCCCGGGCCGTCAACGCACTGACCGTCGGAATGGTGGGCGCGCTTCTGGAGCAGCTCACCGCGTGGGCGGACGACGACGGCGTTGCCACGGTCCTGGTGCGGGGCGCAGGCGAACGGGGACTGTGCGCCGGCGGCGACATAGTTGCCATCTACGAGGACATGCTCGCGGGCGGCGGGAAGACGGCGGACTTTTGGCGAACGGAGTACCGGCTAAATTCCATGATTGCCCGCTACCCGAAGCCCTACGTCGCCTTAATGGACGGGTTGGTCCTGGGCGGGGGCGTGGGGATCTCCGCCCACGGCTCCGTCCGGGTGGTGACGGAGCGCACCCGCATGGGCATGCCGGAGACCACCATCGGTTTTGCGCCCGACGTCGGCGGGACCCTTCTGTTGTCCCGCGGACCGGGGGAGGCGGGAACCCACGCAGCGCTGACAGGTGCACACCTGAGCGGGGCGGATGCACTGCATCTCGGCCTCGCTGACCACTACGTTCCGTCAGGCAGGCTTGAGGACCTTCTGGTGGCGCTGGAAACCGAAGCCGCGGAAGCCGCCGTCGGGCGCTGCACGGTAGGCCCGCAGGCGTCCGCGCTTGCGCGGCAGCGGGAGTGGATTGACAGCTGCTACTCCTGCAACGACGCCGAGGAGATTGTCCGCCGGCTCCGTTCTTACCGCAGCGGAAACGACGGCCGAGATGCCGCGGAGGCTGCCCGGGCTGCTGACACCATCGCGGCGAAGTCCCCCACGTCCGTGAAGGTCACGCTGGCCTCCCTCCGCCGGGTGACAGGCCTCACCTTGGATCAAGCCCTCGCGCAGGAGTACCGGGTGGGGCTGCGGTTCCTGGCAGCGCCGGATTTCCGGGAGGGCATCCGGGCGCAGGTGGTGGACAAGGACCGCAGGCCCCGCTGGAATCCGCCCACCCTGGCGGGGGTGCTGCCGGAGCAGGTGGAGCGCTTCTTTGAACCGCTGGGCAGCAAGGAACTGGATTTGGAGCTAAAGGAGACGGATCATGCCTGAAAACCACACCGTTGCCTTCCTGGGCCTTGGCCATATGGGCGGGCCCATGGCGGTAAACCTGGTGAAGGCGGGGTTTACGGTAGCCGGCTTCGACGTGGTGCCTGCAGCTCTGGAGGCTGCGCGCACCCAGGGTGTTCCAGGCGCAGCCAGCGCAGTTGAAGCAGCATCCGGGGCGGACGTGGTCCTCACCATGTTCCCTAGCGGCCGGCACGTGCTCGACGCCTACCGGGGAACGGACGGCGGGCCGGGACTGCTGGCGGCCGCGGCCCCCGGAACCATGTTCCTGGACTGTTCCACCATCAATGTGGAGGAGGCCCGGGAAGCGGCCAGGCTGGCCATCGACGCAGGGCACCGCTCGGTGGATGCTCCGGTGTCCGGCGGCGTGGTGGGCGCCGAAGCCGGGACCCTCACGTTTATGGTGGGCGGCGCTGCGCAGGACTTCGAGGCGGTTCGGCCGCTGCTGGAGGTGATGGGCAAACGGGTGGTCCACTGCGGCGCGCACGGGGCTGGCCAGTCCGCGAAGATCTGCAACAACTTGATCCTGGGCGCATCCATGATCGCGGTCAGCGAGGCCTTTGTGCTCGGAGAGAAGCTGGGGCTGAGCCACCAAGCGCTGTTCGATGTGGCGTCGGCGGCGTCCGGGCAATGCTGGGCGCTCACCACCAACTGCCCGGTGCCAGGCCCTGTCCCCACCAGCCCGGCCAACCGCGACTACCAGCCCGGGTTCGCCGGAGCATTGATGGCGAAGGACCTCAAACTCGCCGTCAACGCGCTTCATAGCACGGGAGTGGCTGCCCGGGTTGGACCGCTGGCTGCGGAAATTTACGATACGTTTGCCGCGGAAGGCGGCGCCGGCAGGGACTTTTCCGGCATCATTACGGATATTCGTGACAAGTCCGGCCGCCAGGACAAGTCCGGCCGCCAGGACAAGCCGGGGAACGCGGCGCCATCGGGGAACCAGGCCGCCGGCGTTCAGCACGAGGCACCACAGCAGGAACCACATCACGCAGCGCAGGACGACGGGAGCCCGGAATGACGGAATACACGAACATCCTCGTGGAGCAACGGGGCCGGGTGGGGCTGGTGACGTTGAATCGGCCGCAGGCGCTGAACGCCCTGAATAAAGCCACCATGGAGGAGCTCGTGTCCGCCGTGCGCGGCATGGATGCTGATCCGGGGGTGGGGGCAGTGGTCATCACCGGCTCGGGCAAGGCTTTCGCCGCAGGGGCTGACATCAAGGAGATGGCGGCCCAGGATTACATGGACATGTACGCAGCAGACTGGTTCCGCGGCTGGGAGGACTTCACCAGGCTGCGCATACCCACGATTGCGGCGGTGTCGGGGTTCGCCTTGGGCGGGGGCTGTGAACTGGCGATGATGTGTGACCTCATCATCGCCGGGGACAACGCGAAGTTCGGGCAGCCGGAGATCAACCTGGGCGTTCTGCCGGGCATGGGAGGATCGCAGCGGCTCACCCGCGCCGTAGGCAAGGCCAAGGCGATGGACCTGATCCTCACCGGCAGGTTCATCGGCGCAGAGGAAGCTGACCGCTGCGGCCTGGTGTCCCGGGTAGTGCCCGCCGAGGATGTTGTGGACGAGGCTATTAAGGCCGCCGAAGTGATCGCGGCAAAGTCAAAGCCCGTGGCCATGGTGGCGAAAGAGGCCGTAAACGCCGCCTTTGAAACCGGGCTTGCCCAGGGGGTCCTCTTCGAACGCAGGCTGTTTCACTCCCTGTTCGCCACCGAGGACCAGAAGGAAGGGATGGCGGCGTTTGCGGAAAAACGCCAGCCCGAGTTCGGGCATCGCTGAGGAAAAGCGGCTCCGGACAGGCGCCCCGCTTCCTCTGCTCCACGGTGGTTGTTGATGCACGTCCGGGCCCGGCCGGGCGTGGGTGATCCTGGTCCCAGCCTCTTCGCAGGTGCGTAAGGTAGACAGGGTAAGACCTACTTTTAAGGCGGACGGGGAGTTGTATGTGGGGAACGGCGGCCGACGCAGGGGGCTCAACAGATAACCTCACCGGACTGGTGGGGCTAGCCGCGCAGGGCATCGAGCAGTTGGGCGAATGGGGAGTGGGGCTCTTCACCCTTGCCGAAACGGTGGTGCCACCCATTCCCAGCGAGGTGATCCTGCCGCTAGCCGGTTATCTTGCCCGGCAGGGGACCTTGAACCTGGTTCTGGTTTTTATCACCAGCACCCTGGGAGCCTACCTGGGTGCAGTTTTCCTGTACTGGCTCGGTGCCAAGCTTGGATTTGAACGCTCCATCCGTGGCTTGTCCCGGCTGCCGTTGGTGGACCGGGAGGACTTTGAGCACGCGGCGGGCTGGTTCCGCCGCCATGGCCGGTCGTCCATCTTCTTTGGCAGGTTGCTTCCAGGCGTGCGGAGCCTGATTTCCCTTCCTGCCGGGGCATCCGCCATGCCGTTCGGCATGTTCAGTATCTATACCCTGGCAGGCAGCGGGCTGTGGAACGGAGCGCTCCTGGGACTTGGCTACCTGCTGGGCACCCAATACCGCGTTATCGAGGAGTATTCGCGGTTCCTGAATTACGCCGTGTATGCCGCCCTGGGACTCACTGTGGTGCTGCTCGTCGTCAGGCGCGTCAAGCGTACCAAGGCAACAACACGCTGATCCTGCAGTGAGGAAGTCACTTCAGGAATGCCTGCCCAGAAGCCCGGTCAGGAATCGAGGAAATCGCCCGCATTCCGCCGGAAGTCCCGCAGGATCCGGATCAGCTGATCCACATCGTCCGGCTCAAACCCCGGGTCCCTGAAAACCCTGGTGTTCAGGGCCGCCGTCGAACGTTTCACGAGGGTACGGCCCTCGGCGGTGAGCTCAATTAGTGTGGTGCGCCCGTCGGTGGGATGCGGGGAGCGGCGCACCAGCCCCGCGGCCTGGAGCCGGTCCACCGCGTTGGTGATGGATGTGGGGTGGACCTGGAGCAGGGTGCTCGCCTTCTTCATAGGAAGGGATCCGTTCCTGGCGAAGCTCAGCAGCGCGAGCAGCTCATAGCGGGCGAACGTCAGGCCAAATGGTTTGAGGATGAGTTCGATCCTGGCGAGGAGGATCTGCTGGGTCCGCATGATGGCCGTGATGGCTGCCATCGGCGCAGCGACATCCGCCCAGCCGTGCTCCTCCCAGTGACGGCGGGCATCAGCGATGGGATCACGGGAGAGCGGAGTACCCACAACCAGCCTTTCGCGAGGTGATGCAGCTCACTTATGTGGTGGACCTGTGCAATATACTAGGACATCCAATGGTTCAGCAGAGTGGTTTGGCAGCGAGGGGGTTTTACGCCGATGCAGCCATCAGCACCTGACGTCGGAGCTCCGCCCTTTCCGGACGCTGACCTGATGTACATCGTTGACCTCCTGCCGCCGGCTGAACGTGACAGGTACTTCAGCATCCGCCGGTTCCTTCAGTCCTCCATCCGGCGGCCCTCTATTGAGTACTGGAACCGCGAGGAGTTTCCCTTTGGCCTGCTGGCAGACATGGGAAAGCATGGCCTCGGCGCCCTTCAGCTGGACGGCAGTTCCACCCTCTTCAAAGGCCTCATGTACGTAGAGCTTGCCCGGGCGGATGTCTCCCTGTCTGCGCTGGCCGGAATCCACAATGAGCTGATTCTCGGCATGATCAGCCAGCTGGGGTCGGAGGAGCAAAAGGCCCGGTGGCTGCCGGGCCTTAAGACCTTCCGCCACCTCGGGGCCTTCGCTCTGACGGAGCCGGACCATGGCTCTGACATCGCCGGCGGCCTGGGTACTTCGGCCAGGCGGGAGGGCGGCGAGTGGGTCCTCAGCGGAGCCAAGCGGTGGATCGGGGCCGGTACCATCGCCGATTTCGCGCTCGTGTGGGCCCGTGACGAGGCGGACGGGGAAATCAAGGGTTTCATCGTGGAGACAGACAGGCCCGGCTACACGGCCAAGAAAATCTCCAACAAGATCGGCCTGCGGATCATGCAGAACGCAGACATCGTGCTGGCGGACGTGCGGATCCCCGCAGCCAACCTGCTGCCCGGAGCAACGAGCTTTTCCCGGGCCAACGAGCTGCTCCGGGATTCCCGTGCCTGGGTTGGCTGGCAAGGTGCCGGGATCCAGCTCGCCGCCTTCGACGTCGCCCGTGCTTACGCCCTGGACAGGCGGCAGTTCGGCAAGGAGCTGGCCCGGTTCCAGCTGGTCCAGCAACAGTTGGCGGACATCCTGGGCAACGCTTCGGCCTCGTTGGCGCTGATGGCGCACCTGGCCCGTATTCAGGAGGCGGGGAAGCTGGAGATGGCGCAGGCGGCCATGGCCAAAGCAACCACCACACGTTTGGCACGCGCTTCTGTGGCGATGGGCCGTTCACTGCTGGGCGGCAATGGCATCAGCAGCGACTATGAAATGGGCAAGCTATTCGGTGACGCGGAGATCCTGTACACCTACGAGGGCACCTACGAGATCAACTCGCTCATCGTGGGCAGGGCCGTCACCGGGAAATCCGCTTTCCTCTGAAAGTTCCGCTTTCTTCACCCCGGCCTGCGCCAGACCGTTGTTCCACCGGCCCAGCGTAGGTAGCATCGAACACTAAGCCTACTTAGTGTTTATCTCGGATCTTCGTTCAAAAGGGGAGGCGGAATGCGCGTTAGGGATTCAGTTGTGGTGATCACCGGTGCGTCCAGCGGGATCGGGAGGGCCACGGCCCTGCGCTTCGCCAACAAAGGGGCCCGGCTGGTCCTGGCAGCCCGCGGAGCGGAATCCCTGGAAGCCGCCGCTGCGGAATGCAGGAAACGCGGCGCCAAGGCCCTCGCCGTCCCCACCGACGTAACGGACGCGGGCAAGATGGAGGAACTGGCATCCCGTGCCGTCGAGGAGTTCGGGCGCCTGGATGTCTGGGTCAACAACGCAGCGGTCGGCGTATTCGGCCTGCTGACCGAGATTCCGCCGAAGGACTTCCAGCGGGTACTGGACGTCAACATCACCGGCTACGTCAATGGCGCGCGTGCGGCGCTGACCCGCCAGGCAGCCCAAGGCTCAGGCATCCTGATCAATGTTTCGTCCATCGTGGCGGAAACCCCTCTGCCCTACTCCGCCGCCTATTCCATCTCCAAAGCCGCGGTACGCGCCCTCAGCATCAGCCTGCGCTCGGAACTGGCCCGCGAGGGCGTAACCGGGGTGAACGTGTGCACCGTCCTCCCCGCCACCATTGATACCCCGTTCTACCAGAATGCCGCCAACTTCACCGGCCGCCGCCCCATGGCGATGCCTCCCGTCTACACGCCGCAGCGGGTGGCGAAGGCCGTGGTGAAGCTCGCAGCCCATCCACGCCGGGAAACCGTCGCGGGAGGACTTGGCGGCCGCCTCCTGGTCCTGCAGCACAAGTTCACGCCGGGCACAGTGGAAGCTGCCGCTGCCCGCCAAGTGGACACCCGCCAGCTTTCCCGGCGGCAGCCCGCCCCCGTGACTTCCGGAAACCTGCACGAGGCGTCGCAGTCCGTAGGAAAGGCCTCCACTACGGGCGGTTGGCACGGCCGGCGGCGGACCGCCCGGCGGGCAGTGGCGGGTGCAGCGGCCCTGGCCGGTGCCGTGGTGGTCCTGCGGAAGCGGCTGGGCTGATTGCCGGGTACTTCCCTGGCCTCCCTTCGCGGGGGCCCGCCGTCGTTCTCCCGGCCCGCTGCTAAAGGTTCCTTTCGGCGTAGACATGCAGCGCGTCCCGCACGAAGCCCGCTCCTGTGTCGCCGCCGTAGTTGGCGGCGAACCGTGAATCGGCAACGTACATCTCCGCCAGCCCCATCACATAACCCCTGACGTCACCGCCGCTCTCCGAAGCGGGAGTTCCGGGGATGGCGGTCAACCAGTCGACGTGGCGCCGGGCGAGGTCCTGCGCTTCGGGGCTGTCCGCGGCTATTCCTGATCCCGAAGCGGCGGTCCAGTCACTGCCAAGCCTTTCGGCGCGGGCCCTCCACGCTCGTTTCTGGTCGCTTCCCATGCCACGCCACCAGGCGTCGCTTTTGGCGTAGGCCTCCTGGCCCCAGCGTTCCTCCACCTCGTCCTTGTACTGGGTGTGGTCGAAGCCGTCAAACATTTTCTCTGCCATGAGTTCGCCTCCTCCGTGAATTGTTGCGATTGTTTGCTGAACGGACAGAACCTGCCGGGCCAGCCGCTCCTGCTCCTGCCGCAGCCAGTCCAGGTGGCGGCTCAGTGCTTTGACGGCGTCTGTCTCGTGGTGGAAGACCTCAGCGATGGCCGGGAGCCCCAGCCCGAGTCCCCGGAGAAGGAGGATCCGTTGCAGCTGCAGGAGGGCGGCACCGTTGTAGTAGCGGTAGCCGTTGCTCCCAACGCGGCTGGGTTTCAGCAGCCCGATGTCGTCGTAGTGGCGCAGGGTCCGGCTTGTTGTGCCTGCGATCCCGGCAACATCCTGGATGGACCAGTCCGCTTCGCTTGCTTCCATGCTCCGAGCGTAAAGGTTGACGCAGCGTCAGGGTCAAGCAGGCGTTCCGGGGTGTCGGTTACGCAGCGGGCGGTTGCGGGGCGAGCGGGTACGGGCCTGGGCGACGAGGCGTGTGAAAGCGAAGATGAAGGCTGCTTCGATAAGGATCATCAGCGCCACAAGCAGCCACTGTTCCTCGGCGACAAAAACAACGCAGCCTGCCACCGCCAGCACGGTCCCGAGCACCAGAGTGTAGACGGCAAATCCGACGGCGACGCGCGCGCTGCGGACTCCGGTCCGGAAACCGAAACCTTGGGGTTCCCCACCGGGTTGGCCGGCAACGCGGTCGGGCCCGGCAGGCGGAAGCCTGTCGAACTCCTCCCACGGGTCTTTTTCGGCGTCGTTGCCCGGGACGCTGTCCGGGTGCTGTCCGGTCATAATCCAATTATCCCAGCACCAGGCTGGGAAGGGAGTGGGAACGGGGATACCAACGGGGAGCGGGGATGGGGGGACTGGAAGGGGAGGCCCCTTGAGCGCGGGGTGCAGGGAGCACAGAGACAGCGGCCCCTCCAACGGATGTTGGTGGGGCCGCTGTGTCGTGGCGGGTTCCTCCTGCAGGAGCGGGAGGAAAGCCGAAGCCTTAGAGCGGGCGGATGTTTTCCGCCTGCGGGCCCTTGGGACCCTGGGTCACATCGAATTCAACCTTCTGGTTCTCATCGAGTGAGCGGTATCCGCTGCTGGCGATTGCGGAGTAGTGGGCGAAAACGTCAGCGGACCCGTCATCGGGGGCAATGAAGCCAAAACCCTTTTCGGCGTTGAACCATTTAACTGTGCCTGTTGCCATGGCTGCATTCCTTCGTGTGACTCTGATTCTCTCCCCGGGCCATCGGCCCGAAGTGCGCGGAGAACGTCCCCCGCAGTCCCCAACGTACGGGGCGGACGCCATCCTTGCAAGGGTAACGGCAATAAAGTGTTGTCAGCGCATGCCCTCACGGCGGATTGCGGTAGCAATGGCAGCGGCCCTGGTGTCCACTCCGAGCTTGGCATAGATGTGGGCCAGATGGGTCTTGACCGTGGCCTCAGAGATGAAGAGCCGCTGCCCGAGCTCCCGGTTGCTGAGGCCTTGCGTGAGGAGGCTGAGCAGTTCGGCTTCGCGCGGGGTGAGGATCTCGTCAGGGTTCCGCAGCTGTTGGAAGAGCCGGGACGCGACCGGCGCACTCATCACGCTCTTGCCTTGAACCGCCCCGCGGATGGCCGCGAAGATCTCGTCAGGTGCGGCGTCCTTCAGGAGGTAGCCCATGGCGCCGGCGTCCACGGCCCGCACAATGTCCGCATCCGAGTCGTAAGTGGTGAAAACCAGGATGGCCTGGCTGGGGTTGCGCTCGCGGATAAGCCGTATGGCCTCGATCCCGTCCATGCCCGTGCCCATGGCGAGGTCCATAACCACTACCGCGACGGCGTCGTCTTCCAGGCGTTGCAGGGCTTCCTCCCCGGAAGCGGCTTCGGCGACGACGGCGATGTCAGGCTGGGTGCCCAGCAGGGCCCGCAGCCCGCTTCTGACCACGAGGTGGTCATCCACCAGCAGTACCGTGATGACGCTCATGCGGACTCTTCCGGCCCTGCGGGCTCTGGAGCTTTTTCCGTCACGGGCAGCTGGGCTGCCACGATTGTTCCTTCGCCGGGTGCGCTTTCCACCGAGAAAACGCCGCCCAGTTGCTCCACCCGCTGCCGCATGGCCCGTAGTCCGTACCCTCCGGCGTCCGACGGCGGTGCTGCCGCCGCTGGATCAAAGCCGGCGCCGTCGTCGTGTATGTCCAGGGTGACGGCGTCGGGAAGGTAGCCGAGGGTCAGCGTGGCGGTGGCGGCGCACGCATGGAGCTTGATGTTGGACGCTGCGCTTTGGACTACGCGCAGGAGGGCGTGGCGGAGATCCGGCGGCACGGGCCGCGGTTCACCGGTGACAAGGAGCCTGGCCTCCGGAACGTACTGCCGTGCAGCGAGGAGCAGGGCATCAGGCAAGGGGGACGCGTCCAATCCGGGGGAGGCAAGTTCATGGACCAGGCTGCGGGTTTCGGACAGATTGCCCCGCAGCAGAGCGGTGGCCTGGCTGAGTCCGGCTTGGGCTGACGGGCTCGGCCACGCCCTGCCCGCCGCTTCCAGCAGGAGCAGGCTGCTGGCGAGCCCCTGGGTCACGGTGTCATGGATTTCCCGGGAAACCCGTTCCCGTTCGGCGATGGTTCCCGCCCGGCGCTCACTGGCGGCGAGCTGGCCTTGGGCGAGGGAGACTTCCGCGTGCAGGCGGCGCTGTTCCTCGGCGTCGTTCTGGATCCTGTCGTAGATCAAGGTCAGCATCAGACCCACGGCGAGCGGGCCGAGGAGCATGGCAAGGTCGGTGCCGCTGCTTAACCGGAACAGCCCTGCAGCGGTAGCAGCCGCGGTGGCTCCTGCCGTGGCATAGGCGGCTGCGCCGCTCAGTGCACTGCGGCAGAGGAAGAACAGCGCGAACGAGCACCAGGCAAAGCTCGGAGCCGCAATGACCAGTACCGCCCACACGGCAACCAGAGTGAACACCCACGGCGCGCCCGGCTTCCCCCGCGATGCAAGGACGGCGACGGCGAAGTACAGCAGGCAGGCCGCTGCAGCAAGGCCAAGGACCAGGAGATTGTCCTCGGGGCTGTGCCGCATCACGTAGCGGACCACGGACGCCACCAGCAGGACCGCAAAACCCAGATGCACTGCTGCGTCAATAGTGCCGAAGCGGGCGCCGGCGGTGTTCCTGGACGCAGCAGATGCATTTTTGCCCGTCCCGGCCGGACCGGTCCCGCCGGCAGCGGTCGAGTCAGGGGCGGATGCGGCGTTGGCTCGGGTAGGCATGGGAATTCCGGTTCCGGTGGGGAATGCTACCTACCAATGCTATTGCCCCCTCCCTGGTCCGTCTCTCAGCCTTTTGGCTGATACGGCTGGCTTTTCGTAGCAGGACGGTACCGCCAAAGGCCCGATGCCAGGAACCCGTCAGTCCCGGAAGGATGGAACCGTACGCCGCTCCTGACGGTCGTTTGGGGCTCCGAGCAAAGGAAACAACATGAAAAAGTCCAAGAAAGTTCTGGCCGCCGCAGCCGCCGGTGCGCTTACCCTCACCGCCGGTGTAACGGCTGCCGCGAATGCCGGATCCGCTCCAACCGCCGTTCCTGCGGCTGACGTCCAGCCCGTTCCGGAGAATGTGGTGCAGCAGAACCGCATCTCGGTGGGCGCCTCAGCCAAGGCAGTGCAGGCGGCGCTGGCCAAGTGCCAGGCCGACAAGCTGCCGTTCGTGACGGTGGCGCTGGTGGACCGCTTCGGGACGGTGCAGGCGCTCCTGCGTGGTGACAATGCGGCCGAACACACCATTGAGGCAGCACAGCAGAAGGCCTACACTGCAGCCGCCTTCGGCACCCCCACCAGCGGGCTGGCCAAGCGGATCAACGGAAATGGCCCCAGCATTGCCGACCTTCCCGGCACCCTCTTCCTTGCCGGCGGCGTTCCGCTGAAGGTCAACGGGGTTTCGGTGGCGGGCATCGGCGTCGGCGGCGCGCCCGATGGCGCACTTGATGAGGCCTGTGCTGCAGCCGGTGCAGAAGCCATCGCCGGTGCCGCGAAGTAGCCTAAGCGCATGAGGTGGTTCGAGGCTCTGGTTCTGGTCCTCTGCTTGTCCGTGTCGATGACAGCGTGCCAGGCGGGCCCGGGGGAGCCACAGCCGGCGTCCCCTTCGGCGTCGGTCCTGGCCAGCGCCGACACCCAGCCGTCGGCCGCGGATCCCGCCTCACCCGCACCTTCCTCCGAGCCGCCTGCACCAGCGACTACGCCTCCTGCACTCTCCGCAGAGGCGCAGGCGCAGCTCGATCAGGAGCTGATAGCCGCCGCCAAGCACAACAATGTTCCGTTGGTCAACGAACTGATTGCGCGCGGGGGCAACGTGAACGCCAAGGACGCCATCCAGGATTCGGCCTTCCTCTATGCGGGCGCCGAAGGATTCAATGAGGTGCTTCGCCTGACTTTGGCTGCAGGGGCAGACGTCGCGAGCACCAACCGATACGGCGGAACAGCCCTGATCCCGGCCAGCGAACACGGCCACGTGGAGACGGTGCAGATCCTGATCAACGCAGGCGTGCCCGTCAACCACGTCAACAACCTTGGCTGGACTGCCCTGCAGGAAGCGATCCTGCTGAACAACGGCGGGGCCAGGCAGCAGGAAGTGGTGCGCCTGCTCCTGGCAGCGGGCGCCGATCCGGACATTCGGGATCGGGAGGGGCGGACGGCGTTGCAGAACGCCGAACGGCTGGGCTTCGCGGAAATCGCCAGCCTGCTCCACGGCCGCGGCCAGCCTTCTCCCGGACCGAGCCGCTGAGTTTCCCCACCTTTAGCTGACGAGCATGGCGACGCGCCGCAGTTTGGATGCGACGCGCCGCCGTCGTGCCCTAAAGGTGGGGAAACCCGGCGGGACTACACAGCCTCAAGGACGCTGACGTAGTTGGCGATGCCCACGCCGCCCATGTTTTGGACGGCGGCGCGGCGGGCGCTGGGAAGCTGCATGCCGCCTGCGGTTCCGGTCAGCTGCATGGCTGCGATGACGTGCTGGGATACGCCCGTTGCTCCCACAGGGTGGCCCTTGGCCTTGAGGCCGCCGGAGACGTTGACGGGCAGTTTGCCGTCCTTGTACACCCAGCCCTCCTCGATGGCACGGGCGCCCTGGCCGGGATCGGTCAGGCCCATCGCCTCGTACATGAGCAGTTCGGCGATGGTGAAGCAGTCGTGGACCTCCGCGAAGTCCAGGCCTTCCAGTCCGACGCCGGCCATCTCCAGTGCGCGCTGCCAGGACACCCGGGTGGCGTTAAAGGCAACCGGGTCCCGGCGGGATGCGGGGAAGAAATCATTGGCGTGGCCGAAACCGGCAAGCCGCACCGGCGCAGTGGAACCAGCCGTTGGGGAGGTGGACAGGACAACGGCGGCAGCGCCGTCGGATACGGGGGAGCAGTCGGTGCGGCGCAGCGGATCGGCCACCATGGGATTCTTGTCCGAGATGGTGCGGCAGAACTCCTCGCCGAGGTCCTTGCGCAGCTGGGCGTACGGGTTGTGGACGCCGTTGCGGTGGTTCTTCGCCGCGATGCTGCCCAGGACGTCACCCAGGTTCCCGTCGGCGTAACGCTTCCCGTAGTGCTTGGCGACCTCGGCGAAGAGCCCGGTGAAACCGGTGGTGGAAGCCTTGCCGGCCATGTCGTAGTCGGCGCCCAGCAGGCTTGCTCCTACAACGTCCGCGCCGGCGTGGGTCATCTTTTCCGCGCCGATCACCAGCACCGTTTTCGCCGTGCCCGCCAGCAGGGACTTCGTCCCCTGCTGGAATGCGGCCGAGCCGGAGGCGCACGCATTTTCCACACGGGTGGCGGGAACGTTCGCCAGGTCGGGCGAGACCTGCAGCACCAGCGACGACGGGAACGCCAGCGGCATCATCCCGGAGTTGAACTGTCCGAGGTAGATTTCGTCAACCTGGCCGGGCTCGATGCCCGCATTGGCCATGGCGTCGGTGGCAACCTGGACGATCAGGGACTCCAGGGTCTCCTCCGTCAGCTTGCCAAAACGGCTGTGGCCCCAGCCGGTCAGCAGGACATCCTTGCCGAACTGTTCCTGCAGGCTCATGCCGGGGCTCCTTCCAGGGCGGCCGCCGCCGATTCCTGCTCGTCCAGGGCGACGGTGAACCCGGCCTCCGTTTTCCCGCGGATTTCCTCGACGGTGACCCCTGGGGCCATGCGGGTAAGCGTGAGCTGCCGCGCGCCGTCTGTTCCCTGTTCGTTCCGGACCAGGTCAAAAACAGCGAGGTCGCTGATGATGCGGTCCACCACCGCAAGGCCCGTCAGGGGCAGCGTGCATTCCCGCACGATCTTGGCGCTGCCGTCCTTGGCGTTGTGCTCGGTGAGGACCACCACCCGCGGGGTCCCGGCCACGAGGTCCATGGCGCCGCCCATTCCCTTGACCATCTTGCCGGGGATGGTCCAGTTGGCGAGGTCGCCGCTTCCGGAGACCTGCATGGCTCCGAGGATGGCCACTTTGACGTGCCCGCCCCGGATCATGCCGAAGGACATGGCGGAGTCGAAGATGCTTCCGCCGGGCAGCACCGTGACAGTTTGTTTGCCGGCGTTGATGAGGTCGGCGTCCTCCTCACCCTCGTACGGGAAGGGCCCCATCCCCAGGAGTCCGTTTTCACTTTGCAGCACAACGCGGACGCCATCGGGCAGGTTGTTGGCTACCAGCGTGGGGATCCCGATGCCGAGGTTGACGTAGTCGCCGTCGTTCAGTTCTTCGGCCGCAATCGCAGCCATCTCATCCCTGGTCCAGGCCATGGAATTCTCCTTGGGTTTGTGGTGGTTAGGCCGGTACGGTTTCGGCATCGCGGGAGGCGGCCGGCCGGACGGTGCGCTGCTCGATGTCCTTGACCCGGTCCTTCGCCTGGACCAGGCGCTGGACAAACACTCCCGGCGTGACGATGTGGTTCGGATCCAGCCGGCCCGGTTCCACAATCACCTCGGCTTCTGCGATGGTCAGCAATCCGGCTGTGGCAACGACAGGGTTGAAGTTCCGGGCGGTGTAGCGGTAGATCAGGTTGCCGTCCGTGTCAGCGGTATGCGCGTGGACCAGCGCGACGTCGGCCCGGATGGCGCGCTCGCGGACGTACGTTTCGCCGTCGAATACCTCGTGCGGCTTGCCTTCCGCAACCAGGGTGCCCACACCGGTCTTTGTGTAGAACGCCGGAATGCCGGCACCGCCGGCGCGGAGCCGCTCAGCAAGCGTGCCCTGCGGGGTGAACTCCACCTCCAGCTTGCCGGCGAGGTACTGCTCGGCGAAGAGCTTGTTCTCCCCGACATAGCTGGCAATCACCTTGCGGACCTGGCCCGCCTCGATCAGGATGCCCAGGCCCTTGCCGTCCACACCCATGTTGTTCGAGACCACCGTGAGGTCCTTTACGCCCGAATCGCGGACCGCCTCGATCAGGTCCGCAGGTATGCCGCTGAGACCGAATCCGCCGACGGCAAGTGTGATGCCGTCCTGCAGTAGGCCCTCAAGGGCGACGGCGGGTGATGGCTGAAGTTTGGACATGGCGCCTCCTCATTGAGAATCCCGCAGTGGTGGTCCATTTTGTGGACGCGGGGTCTGTCAATGGACACTACGGGCGGCGCGAAAGGGCTGTCAAGCCTGAAAGTTTGGGCGCAATCACGCTGTTTTACAGTGTGGACAGTAACATTGCCAGTGTCCATAATGTGGAGGCGCGAGGAGGAAAATGTCCAATCTGCCAGTACAGGGTGCCCAGGTGGTCAGCCGCATCGCCCGGCTGCTGCGGCTGGTGGGACGCAGTCCGGAGGGCATGCCGTTGTCCGCCTTGGTGAGGGAGTCAGGCCTCACCCGGCCCACCGTCCACCGGCTGCTCTCATCCCTGGCGTCTGAAGGATTGCTGGATCACGACGCCGGCAGCGGCAACTGGGTACTGGGCCCGGAAATGCTCCTGATGGGGTCAGTGGCCGCTGCGCGGTTTCCGCTTGAGGACATTGCCCGGCCCAGCCTCCACAGGCTCGCCGAGGCCACCGGCGAAAGTGCGTTCTTTTCCATCCGCCGAGGTTCCGAGACGGTGTGCCTGCTGCGCGAGGAGGGAAGCTTTCCGGTCCGGTCCTTTGTGCTGCACGAAGGCGTCCGCTTCCCGCTGGGTGTTGCCTCTGCGGGGACCGCGATCATGGCTTTCCTGCCCGAGGCCGAGCAGGAAGGGCTGCTGCGCGGCTGGACGGAGCACGCAGGTACTTTCGCCGCAGTGCACACGGAAGAGCTGGTCCGGGCCAACCTCGCCCGGACCAGGCAAGTTGGCTACTCGGTGAATCCGGGGCTGGTACTGGAGGGCAGTTGGGGGATGGGCGCCGCGGTGTTCGACGCATCAGGCAAACCCGCTTGGGCGCTTTCCCTGACCGGGATCGAGCCACGCTTCAAGCCTGAGCGGCAGGAAGAGCTGGGCAACCTCCTGATGGCCGAGGCGCACCGCATCACCCAGCAGTTGGGTGGGGACGGGAAAGGCGGGCGGCCCCGCTGAGTTTCCCCGGGCGAAACTACAGCCCTGCGCGCGGCTCTTCCGGGCCCTGGTGCTTCCACCAGGCATCAAAGATGGTGACGGGGACGGTGCGCTTGTGCCGGGTGCGCAGGAACTTCTCTTCGATCAGCTCGGCCACGGACCCGGGAACATCCCGGCCCTCCAGGTAATCATCAATCTGGTCGTAGCTCAGGCCCAGCTCATCCTCGTCAGTGCGGCCCGGCTTGTCGTCCAGCAGGTCCGCGGTAGGCACCTTTTCCCAGACGCGGGCAGGCGCGCCGAGCTCGGCCAGCAGGGCACGGTTCTGCCGTTTGTTCAAGCCAAACAACGGAAGGACATCAGCGCCGCCGTCACCATACTTGGTGAAGAAGCCGGTGACGGACTCCGCGCCGTGGTCCGTGCCGAGGACCAGGTAGTTGTGTTCTCCAGCCAGGGCATACTGGGCGATCATGCGGGTGCGTGCCTTGGTGTTGCCCTTGTGGAAATCGGAGATTTCCGAGCCCACCGTCTTCTCGAACTCATCCTCGAACCCATCCACGGCGGCGGATATGTTGAATGTCCACTCAGTCTTGGGCTGGATGAAGTCCAGGGCGGCCCGGGCGTCCTCCTCGTCGTGCTGTACGCCGTAAGGCAGCCGGACGGCCACGAAGTTTGCGTCCACACCCTCGGCCTCAAGTTCTTCGACGGCCAACTGGGCCAGCCTTCCGGCCAGGGACGAATCCAGGCCGCCTGAAATGCCCAGGACAAACCCCTTGGTGCGGGTGGCTTTTAGATAGTCCTTAAGGAATGTGACGCGCTTTCGCACCTCCCCGGCGGGGTCGATCCGGGGCTGGACGCCCATTTCTTCAATGATCCTGGCCTGGAGTTCGCGCATGTTGTCCAGCCTAGCCAGCGGTGTCACTAAGCCTCAAGCATCCACACCGGCCCGCCCCCACTAAACTGGAGTCCATGACTTCCCCCAGTGACACTGCAGTAGACACTGCTGCCGCCCGCGCCCGCCTGCTGGAACTGATCAAGGAACTCGCCGTGGTCCGCGGCAAGGTGATCCTGTCCAGCGGAGCGGAAGCCGATTACTACATCGATCTCCGCCGTATTACCCTGCACCACGAGGCCTCCAAGCTCGTGGGCCAGGTCATGCTCGCCCTGGCGGACGACGCCGGGATCGACTTCGAGTGCGCAGGCGGACTCACCATGGGAGCCGACCCCGTGGGTACCGCTGTGATGCACGCTGCCGTGGACGCCGGCCGGACCGTTGACGCGTTTGTAGTCCGCAAGGCCCAGAAGTCCTACGGCATGGGCCGCCAGGTGGAGGGCCCCTCCGTGGAGGGCCGCAAGGTCCTGGTTCTCGAGGACACTTCCACTACCGGCGGTTCCGCGCTGGCCGCGGTCGAGGGAGTTCGGAAGGCCGGCGGTAACGTAGTGGCCGTCGCCGTCATTGTGGACCGCAGCACCGGGGCCAAGGAAAAGATCGAAGCGGAGACGGGCGTTCCCTACCTGTTCGCGTTCGGCAAGGATGAGCTCGGGCTTTCCTAGCATTCCTGCCAAAGGCAGCCGGGGCAGGTGCATCCCCGGCTGCCTTTTCCGTCCAGGACTTTGTTGGCTGGGGACACGGGGCTGCCCTATTATGTGGTATTCCCTCGAGTACCCATACGGAGAACGTGCACCATGCTGCCCCCTCAAGAACCCTTGAGCACCACTGACCAGGTCCAGAACCTTATTTTGGAAAGTGCCGACTTCGAGGGCTTCCTGAACGAACTGGCGCGGTTCTCTGCCCGCCAGGTGGCCGGCGATGGCGAGGACGCCCTGTGCGGAATCACCTTGCTCCGGGACCGGAAGGCCGCCACGATTGGCTGGAGCAGCGACTCAGCCCGCGAAGTGGACGAAATCCAGTATTCCTTGTCGCGGGGCCCTTGCCTCACTGCCGCCGAAGAGGACCGCGAAGTCCACGTCCCTGACCTGTTCGAGGAAGACCGCTGGGGACCCGATTACGCGTCCGCGGTGGCATCGCACGGGCTGCGGTCAGTACTCTCGCTGCCCTTCAACCTGCAGGGCGATGCCAAGGCCGCATTGAACCTCTACTCCGACGTTCCGAACAAGTTCGACGAACGTGCCACGGCAAAGGCGCGGGGCTACACAAGGGAGATTTCGCAGGCGCTGCGGCTTGCGGTGCGGTTCTCACTTCACACCGACAGTGCAGCAAATCTCCGCGCAACGCTGCAATCCAGGACCATCATCGACATCGCCATTGGCATTGTGATGGCACAGAACAGGTGCAGCCAGGAGGCCGCGGTCAGCATCCTCACCGAGGCCTCCAGCAACAGCAACACCAAGCTGCGGGATATTGCCAAATCCTTGGTGGACTCCGTGGGGGGTGTGGGCACGCGGACGCATTACCAGGAACCCGGGCAGCGCCAGGCGGGCCAAACAGCCTGACAGACGGCTTGTGCCCTCCCGTGCTGGAGGTTATTCTTACCAAGGTTGAGCCGTCGGCCATAGACACCCTCTTTTGGAGTACCTATGGACCGCGCACTGGATGCCCTCGTTAACTTCGATGTCCCCGCGGACATTGTCCGCATTGACGTCCGGGGGAGCCTGAACCAGGACTCCCGCCCCGGGCTTGTCCAGATCATCCGCCGGATCAGGCGGATGGGGATCCGTTCCCACATCTGCGTTGAGCTTTCGCGTGCCGTCATGGTTGAGTCCGCGGCCCTCGCAGGCCTTCGCATTGACCTCAATGCCATCGACACCGGCAGCCTGCCGGGAATCCATGGCGCCGGGGTATCCCTTGACCTCTCGCCCGCCGGTGGCGAATGGGCTGCGGCGCCCGGGCAACCGCTGACGATCCTTGACGGCTTTTCCGCCGGCGGCGTTGCGGACATGGACGCCCCTGGCTACCCGGCCGCTTTTTCTGGCGAAGCAGGGATTCCTTTGCTGGACCTCACGGGCTTTGAGGTGCTGTGCGGCCGGGCGCTGCAGGATTACTCGGATGAGGAACTGTTGCTGGCCAGTGACACCCTCTTTACCCTTTTGGACAACCCGGCGGCTTTCCCTGGGTCAGACCTGCTGGGCCGGTATGACGACATCGGCCAAGAGATGCTGCGCCGCCAGCAGGAGGCTTCTGCACCGTTCCCGGCCGTGGAAGGACAGGCCGCCAGCTGATCCTGCGTCACTGAAAGGTTACCGGCGGCTCCTTGCGGCGGTGTCTTCCGGTGTGCCTACGGTAGGGGTGTGCCATATGAGGGGGAAGTAAATCCGCAGGACCGGCGCGGGGCTTCTGAAGCCCGGCTGCTGCAGGATGCCGCTGCCCTCAAACAGTTTTCGCGCCGCGGATTCCTGGCAGGAGCAGGCGTGTCCGGCCTGCTTGCCGCGGACATGCTGCTCACACGCCAGGTGCAGTCCGCCCGCCAGGTAAACCGGATCATTCCTGTTGCGGACGACTTCGCTGATGCTTACTACCCGGACGCCAGCTGGTTCCTGTTTCCCGGCTATAAAACCAGCTGGGAGGAGGGGCAGTGGATCCTGAACACCCTCCGGGGCTCGCTCAACAAACGTGCCCGGCTCGCCGCCGTCGGCTATTCCAACCTGGGCCTGGACATCGACGGGCTGGTCATTGCCGTGATCGAGCACGTCCGGGCCCAGAAGCTCACCAAGCTGTTCTTCTACGGACACAGTTTTGGCGGAATGGTGGCCACCCAGGTGGCCGCCCGACTGCTGGAAATACATGGTGTGGAAGTGGAACTTGTCGTGCTGGACTCCAGCCCGTACAGCAAGCACGACGTCCTGGACCAGAGCTGGTTCGACGGCGTGGTGTTCCTCTATGAGCGGGGTTTCCGGTTCCCGTCCTCCCTCCGCGGCGGGTACGAACTGGGGGAGCGCGTCATTCATAAGGACGAACGGAGCTGGCGGCAGATCCTTGACCAGACGCTCGAGCAGCTGTCGCCGATCGCGCCGTCCAGCCTGCTCGTCCAGTCGGAGTCCGCCTACATCTACCACTTTGACGGCACCCGGTTCGCGGACAAGATAGGCGGCGCCAAAATGGCCTACATCGGCAACCCCCGGGACCGCACGGTCCGCTACCAGACGGCGGTGGAGGCATGGGCGGTAGCGTTCAAGGCAAACATGGTCTCCAGCGGGCTTCAAACCGAAGGCGCCGCCCCTGCCCACGCCAGCCCGGGCTGGAACCCGAACATCTACCGGCCCATCCTGGACGGACTTTTGGAGGAGAACTTCCCATTGCCCCGGGGCGGATCCCGGGTGACTGTCTTCTAGCCGGGCCTAGATCTGGTTCTTGAGGTCCGCCACGGAGTTAAGGACCTGGTTGGGTCGGAAGGGATATGAACCGATCTCTTCGCGCTGGGTGATGCCGCTCAGGACCAGTACTGTGTGCAACCCGGCTTCCATGCCGGCGATGATGTCCGTGTCCATCCGGTCCCCGATCATGGCGGTGGTTTCGGAGTGCGCGTCGATCTGGTTCATGGCGGAGCGGAACATCATTGGGTTGGGCTTGCCCACGATGTAGGGCTCCCGGTCCGTGGCTTTGGTGATCAGCGCTGCTATGGCACCGGTGGCCGGCAGGGGGCCGTCCTTTGATGGCCCGGTGGCGTCAGGGTTCGTGGCGATGAAGCGTGCCCCGGCCAGGATGAGGCGGATGGCCGTGGTGATGGCCTCGAAGGAATATGTGCGTGTCTCGCCCAGCACCACAAAGTCGGGGTCCTGGTCGGTGAGGATGAAGCCTGCCTCGTGCAGCGCCGTCGTCAGTCCTGCCTCGCCGATGGTGTACGCGCGGTTGCCCGATCCGGAACCCTCCACCTGGTTCTTGAGGAACTGGGCGGTGGCCAGGGCGGAGGTCCAGATGTTCTCCTCGGGAACCTCCAGGCCGGAGGCCCGCAACCGGGCCGCAAGGTCACGCGGCGTGAAGATGGAGTTGTTGGTGAGCACCAGGAAACGCTTGGACGTGTCCACCCAGCGCTGGATGAGCTCGGCGGCACCGGGCACCGCCTGGTTCTCGTGGACCAGGACGCCGTCCATGTCCGTCAGCCAGCATTCAATGTCCTGGCTGCTGCGGTGAACCGCCGGGTTTCCCTTGACCTTGTCCGCTTCTGCCATGCCTACCTCCGCCGGTGATGAAAGCCCGAAAGGTCCAGTCTAGTGTTGAGGGGTGAATCAAACGCCCGGTATAACGTCCGAACCCCAACCTGAGCCGGAGCAGCCTGGGGAGGCACCTGGCGGGGAGGTTCAGGGCGAAAAGCCGGAAGTCGGCGTCGGGCCCTGGGAAGGCGAGCTGCCCGAAGGCGACCACTGGGACCCGGACCTCCTGGCTGACGGCGACCGGCGCAATGTGCTGGACAAGTACCGCTACTGGAAGCATGACGCGATTGTGGCGGAGCTGGACTCGCGCCGCCACAACTTCCACGTGGCCATCGAGAACTGGCAGCATGACCTCAACATCGGCACGGTGGTGCGCACCGCTAATGCGTTCCTCGCCAAGGAGGTGCACATCATCGGGCGACGGCGGTGGAACCGGCGGGGCGCCATGGTCACCGACCGCTACCAGCACGTCCGCCACCACCCCACCGTGGAGGACTTCGTGGAGTGGGCGCAGGGGGCGGGGCTGGCCATCATCGGGATCGACATCTTTCCGGACTCGGTGCCGCTGGAGACTTATGAACTGCCCAAGGACTGCGTGCTGGTGTTCGGCCAGGAAGGTCCGGGGCTGACGCCCGAAGTCCACGAGGCGGCGCTGGCCACGCTGTCCATCGAGCAGTTCGGCTCCACCAGGTCCATCAACGCGGCCTCGGCAGCGGCCATCGCCATGCACGCCTGGGTGCGCCGGCACGTGTTCAACCAGCACGTGTAGCCCGGTTTCCTCCCGCGAGATGGCACTTAACGGCAGTCCCGGAGGCCGGGAATGCCGTTAACTGTTATCTCGCGGGGACTCTTGGTGCCAAAGCTGTGGATAACTCCTTCCGGCCAGCTTTCCCGCGCAAAAATGAGGGATGCGCAGGGCCATCCTTCCAGACCATCTGACTGCCGGCTCCTTCTCGTTGAGGGCCTCTGACAAGGCTGGGGTCACCCGGACGCGCACTGCAGCTAAGGACCTCGTGACTGTTTCGCGGGGAATCCGGGTGCCGGTCCATTCCGGCGCATCGGGGGCTGCTGCCCTGCGGGCCTACACCGACCTTGACGACTCGTCCATCCTGACGTCCGTCTCGGCCGCGCGGGTCTGGGGTGCGCCGCTTGCCGGCGTCCTGAACGGGGACTGGCGAATTCACCTGGCGCGGCGCCGGGGGTTCAGCTTCCCGCGGCGCGCCAATGTAGTGGGACACCTGCTGACCTTCCTCCCGGACGAGGTGGTGGAGTACGACGGCGTCCGGCTTACGTCACCCGCACGGACCTGGCTTGACCTGGCCTCAGCGCTGCCCGTGGAGGACCTGGTAGCGGCAGGCGACTACCTTGTTTGCTCGCACGGGACGGAGTTTCCGCATCCCAGGGATGCACTCTGCAGTATTGCTGAACTGCGCGAAATCGCCAGGCGGCACCCGGGGATGCGCGGGGTGAGGGCTGCACGGGAGGCGGTTGAATTCGTCCGTGTGGGTGCCGACTCCGCCCCGGAGACTCACATGCGGCTGGCCCTCGTCGACGGCGGCCTGCCGGAACCGGTGCTGAACCACGTGCTGTTCGACTACCGGGGAGTCCCCTTCCTGTGGCCGGATGCCGCCTACCCGGGGTGGAGGATCGCGCTCCAATACGACGGCGGCCATCATGCAGGCGGGGAGCAATACCTGAAGGACATCGAGAGGCAGGACCGCACAGCCATGCACGGCTGGCTCGAGGTCCGCATCGGCAGGCATCATCTTGAAGGTGAGCGCCCCGCCGTCGTCCGCCGGGTCCGGCAGGCTCTGCAGAGCCGCGGTTGGACGCGAGATGACAGATAAGGGTAGTTGCCGGGCGGCGCACTGCCCTGAAATGCCATCTCGCGCCAGTGTTACCGTCCGGTGACCCGAAACACTCGGCACGTCCGGAAATGGCTAGGATGGTGCTAGCCGTAAGCGGTACTCCAGGGTTACCAGCCCACAGACGAACCTCAGCATAGGAGTCAGCATGCCCATTGCAACCCCAGAGATCTACTCCGAGATGATCGACCGCGCAAAGGCGGGCGGCTTCGCATTCCCGGCAGTGAACGTCACGTCCTCCCAGACGCTGAACGCTGCCCTGCGCGGCTTCGCCGACGCCGAGTCCGACGGCATCATCCAGGTTTCCACCGGCGGCGCGGCCTACTGGTCCGGTGCCTCCACCAAGGACATGGTGGCCGGTTCCCTGGGCTTCGCCGCGTTCGCCCGCGAAGTGGCCAAGAACTACGGTGTCAACATCGCCCTGCACACGGACCACTGCCCCAAGGACAAGCTGGACGGTTTCGTGCTGCCCCTGCTCGCAGCTTCCGAGGCTGAGGTCAAGGCCGGGCGCAACCCTCTGTTCAACTCCCACATGTGGGACGGTTCGGCAGAGACCCTGGACGAGAACCTGCGCATCGCCCGCGAACTGCTGGAGCGCACCGCTGCCGCGAAGATGATCCTCGAAGTTGAAATCGGCACGGTCGGCGGCGAGGAAGACGGCGTCGAGAACGAGATCAACGAGAAGCTTTACACCACGGTCGAGGACGCGCTGGCCACCATCGAAGCGCTGGGATCCGGCGAAAACGGCCGCTACATCACCGCCCTGACCTTCGGCAACGTCCACGGCGTCTACAAGCCCGGCGGCGTGAAGCTGCGCCCGGAGATCCTCAAGGACATCCAGGCCCAGGTGGGCGCGAAGATCGGCAAGGACAACCCGTTTGACCTCGTGTTCCACGGCGGCTCCGGCTCCTCCGACCAGGAAATCGCGGACGCCGTCTCCTACGGCACCATCAAGATGAACATCGACACCGACACCCAGTACGCCTACACGCGTCCGGTGGCGGACCACATGTTCAAGAACTACAACGGGGTCCTGAAGGTGGACGGCGAGGTAGGCAACAAGAAGACCTACGATCCCCGCGTTTGGGGCGCTTCGGCCGAAGCCGGACTGGCCGCCCGCGTTGTCGAGGCCACCAAGCAGCTCGGTTCCGCCGGAAAGACCTTCTAGGAATGTCCGACGAGTTCCGTAGGAACCTGATGGGACCCGAGCCCACGCTCCTGCCTGCCGAGACCGAGGTCTACCAGCAGCTTGAAGCCGGCCACGAAGCACTGGATCTCGTAGCCAAGCACCCCACTTCCTCGCTGCTGTGGGCTGTGCTGGCGGAAGAGGCCTGGGCCGAGGGGCGGACCATCGACTCCTACGCCTACTCGCGGGTGGGCTACCACCGGGGGCTGGACTCGCTGCGCCGCAACGGTTGGCGCGGCGTGGGGCCTATCCCGTGGGAGCATGAGCCCAACCGCGGCTTCCTGCGGGCGCTGTACTCCCTCGGCCGCGCATCTGCCGCGATCGGCGAGGCGGAGGAGCCGGAACGGATTGAGAAGTTCCTGAACGATTCCGACCCGGCGGCGAAAGCAGCCATCGAAGCGAAGTAGCAAGCGGACGACGACGGCCGGTTACCTTTTCAACAAGGTGACCGGCCGTCGTCGTAAGCAGTGAGCCTCGTGGCATGGGCCCACGTCCGCAGGGGTTCCCTGGCCGAGCTTGCGAGGTTAGGGGGCAGATGGGGATTTCTGCAGCCCCGTGCGCGCCATCGCATCGGCGTAGGCCACGCGCATGGCCTCGAGGTACTCCTCCTGGCGGGCAGGCGAACCGGCGAACGCGCGGCCGCTGAGGGAGCGCACCTTGTAAGTCTTCAGGCCGCGGCGCCAGAGCAGCGGCACTTCGGTCTTGAGCAGCAGGTTGGCCAGGCGGTTGGCTTCGGTGCCGTGTGCCACGATGACCGAGGCGCGCGGAACCAGTGCCAGGAACTTCAGCAGCGGCTTGAGGCCGGCGGAGATTTGGTCCGGGGTGAACTTCCCGTTCGGCTCTCCGGCGATGTGCCAGGGGTGGACGTTCCACGGCATCACGAACTCCGGACGCAGCCCCAGTTTCCATTGGATGCCGAGCATCCGGGTGGCGGCGTCGTGGTCCCCGGCGGTGATGAAACCGGACGGGTCGGCCTCGCCGATGTTTGAGTACAGGCTGATGATGCGGCACTCGTCGACGTCGTGCATGGGGTCCACGTAGGGCACCACCGTGCCGGGCTTGGCCTCCTGCAGGGAATCGCACAGTTCGTTCACGGCTGCAACATTGGGTTCGTAGCGGCGGCTCAGAAGCTGCTCATGGAAGGATTCGGGTGCCAGGGCTGTCATGTAGTGCTGGATCTCCTGCGGGGATTGGTCTCGCTGCCACCTCGGAAAATGGGCGCACAATGGCCGCACACATCCGCGATGGTTGAAATGGGGTGGACCGATTCCTGGTCGGCCTTCACCAGTTTAGCAAGCCCCGCAAAACGAAACGCCGGTCCCGCGCACCCGATTTAAGCGGGACACGGAACCGGCGGGTTCGGCGTTAAGTGATTTCTGGCTACCAGAGCCGCTTGGTGGCCCGGCGTGCGCCTTCGCCCAGTGATTCCAGCTTGGCGAACGCGATCTGCGGGTGGACCCTGCCGCCGAGGCCGCAGTCAGTGGAGGCGATGACATTCTCGCGGCCCACTACATCTGCGAACCGGACAATCCGGTCGGCTACCAGGTCCGGATGCTCCACCACGTTGGTGGCGTGGGAAACGATGCCCGGGATGATGACCTTGCCCTCGGGCAGCTTCGTGTCCTCCCAGACCCGCCACTCGTGTTCGTGGCGGACATTGGCGGCTTCGAAGGAGTAACCGCCGGCGTTGATTTGGAGCATGGTTTCCACCAGGTCCGCAAGGGGAAGGTCTGTGGTGTGCGGACCATGCCAGGAGCCCCAGCAGAGGTGGAAGCGGACCTGCTCCTCAGGAAGGCCCCGGAGGGCGTAGTTGAGGGCCTCCACGCGGATCTGCGTGAATTTTAGGTAGTCCGCCACGCTCGGCTCGGGGCTGATCTGGTCCCAGTTCTCCGCGATGGAGGGATCGTCGATCTGCAGGATCAGGCCGGCGTCGATGATGGCTTTGTACTCTTCGCGGAGTGCATCGGCACAGGCGTAGATGTACTCCTCCTCCGTTGCGTAGTACTCGTTGGTGATGCGTGAGGCGCTGCCGGGGGAGAGCGCCGCAACAAAGCCTTCCTTGAGTCCAGTGGCAGCCAGGCCGGCCTTCAGGTTGGCGATGTCGGAGGCAACCGCCTCCTGGCCGGTGTAGACGAGCGGTCCCGTGACCTTGGGGAACGGCCTGGGACCGCCCGTGAAGATGCCGCTGGTGGGATCGTTGTAGGCCTCGGAAAAGATGGTGCGGTCGCGGCGGTGGATGAAGCCCGTCAGCTGGACGTTGCCCGGGGTGGATTCCTTCGGTTCGACGGCCCACTTGGCGTCGTTGTCCAGCTCCAGCCCGCCCATGCGCGCGAAGGAGTAGGACCACCAGGCGCCGTAGTCCACGGAGGCGCTCATGGCGTGCCCGTACTCGCCGTCGTTCGGGATATCAACGCCCAGGTTTTGCTGGCGCTCCACCAGGTCCACCACGGAAGCGGTGAGGAGTTCGTTGTAGCCCTCGACGTCGGCCGGGTTCTCCTCGCGCGCGGCGTTGGCGGCGATCAGTTCAGGGGTGCGGGGCAACGAACCTGCGTGGGTGACGCGGATGTGGTCTGTGTTCAAGGTCATGCTGGAATTTCCTTTCCATCGGTCCTGGCAGTAGCACCTTCGCAGGCAGGACGTACCTGCACTTGGGGGTTGCTGCGGCGTCAACGATCCAGGTCTCTCGGCCGCTCCGGATGGTTCTCTCTCACTCAAATCCAGATGGCTCCCGGGAGCAAATTCGCTTCAGTTTGTGTCGGAACGGGTAGGGCGCCGGACCCATGCTTCCGGAACGTAATAACTGTATGCGCATTCCTGTTATATCCATTGACAGCTCTCGTTCAGATTGGTTGGCTTCTGTCACAGCCCGTGATGGGGGACATGGCGGGCTGGCCACACCTAATGCACTCGAAAGAGGTACCGCACCGTGAGAAAAACCCTGGCAACCTTCAGGACCCTGGCAGTTACGGGAGCCCTGGCTCTGTCAGTTGTAGCAGCGCCGGCCCCGGCCATCGCTGTGGGCGAAGGCCCCAACTATGACGGCAACGGACAGATCACCACATCGAAGCTGGTTTCCTATGACCAGATGGTCTCTTTCCTCAAAGACCAGGATGCCCGCCAGTCCGCCATGGAGCTGGAGGTCATTGGGCAGACCGTGAAAGGCCGGGACATCCACCTGGTCAAGTACATCTCGGATCCAGCCAAGCCCACCATCCTCTACCTGACGCAGCAGCACGGCAACGAACAGCTCACCACTGAAGGCGCGCTGGAATTCGTCAAGCACCTGGGCACCGGAAAGTCCGGGGATGTCCTCGATGGCGTGAACATCCTCATTGTGCCGATGCTCAACGCAGACGGTGCCATGGGGGACGTGAACTTCCCGCTGGACGACTACCTGGCCAAGGGCGACCGCAACATGACGCGGTACAACGCCGAAGAGGTGGACCTTAACCGCGACCATGTAGCAAAGATCCAGCCCGAAACCCAGGCGCTCCACTACAACGTGATGCGCAAGTACAAGATCGACTACATGATCGACCTGCACCACCAGGGCACCCGCAGCCAGCGCGATGGCGAACTCGTGTCCGGGTCCATCCTGTACCCCACCACCCCGAACGCAGATCCGGCTGTTGTGGAGAAGTCCAAGCAGCTGGGCGCCGTCGTTTTCGAAAACGTCGACTCCACCGGCTGGGGCCACCTCGGCAAGTACGTGGGCGGCAGCGCCGAAACCATCAGCCGCAACGGCATCGCCGTGGAGTACGGCATCTCAACGTTGCTGTTTGAGATGCGCGGCATGTCCGACCACTACCTGGACGGCTACGCCCTGGGGCTCCGGAGCAATGGCTACCTGATCAAGCAGACGGTCACCACGCTGACCGCCACCGCCGCGGCCATCGCGGACGGATCAATTGCCGACGCCGACACCTCCTTCTGGGACAGCCTGGCCACCCAGACCTCCCGCCCGGGCGAGGAAGCCGACGACGAATAGCATCACCGCTGACAGTCCGCCGCGGTCCTTCACTCCTGCAGGGGTCCTTTACTTTGCAAGAAGGACCGCGGCGACCCAACGAGTGGACAAAGTCACTGATCGGCTAAACTTGGGTGGTAAGAGCCCCGGAACTCTTGCGTCGCTGTGCTGCCGCGCAGACCAGCGAAGGCCGGTCCATTCGGGGCATTCTCATGAACGGCGCTGCGCCAGCCCTGCCACTTGTGGCGGGACCGGGCAGCCCGAACGAATGGGGGAGGATCCCATGCCAGCAATTGTGATCGTAGGAGCCCAATGGGGCGACGAAGGAAAAGGCAAGGCGACCGACCTGCTGGGCGGCCGTGTTGACTACGTCGTCAAACCCAACGGCGGCAACAACGCCGGGCACACCGTCGTCGTGGGCGGTGAAAAATACGAACTCAAGCTGCTGCCGGCAGGTATCCTCAGCCCCAACGCGGTACCCATTATCGGCAACGGCTGCGTGGTCAACCTCGAGGCACTCTTCCAGGAAATCGAAGGCCTTCAGGCACGCGGTGCCGACACCTCCAAGCTTCGCGTCTCCGCGAACGCACACCTTGTCGCTCCCTACCACCAGGTGCTGGACAAGGTGACGGAGCGCTTCCTCGGCAGCCGCGCCATCGGAACCACGGGGCGCGGCATCGGCCCTGCGTACATGGATAAAGTGGCCCGTCTGGGCATCCGCGTCCAGGACGTTTTCGACGAGTCAATCCTCCGCCAGAAGGTGGAAGGTTCGCTGCGGCAGAAGAACGAACTCCTGGTCAAGATCTACAACCGGCGTGGCGTGGTGGTGGACGAGATCGTGGAGTACTTCCTGTCCTTCGCCGAACGGCTCCGCCCCCTGGTCATCGACAGCACACTGGTGCTGAACACGGCCCTCGACGAAGGCAAGGTCGTCCTGATGGAAGGCGGCCAGGCAACGTTCCTGGACGTGGACCACGGGACCTACCCGTTCGTCACCTCCTCCAACCCCACCGCCGGCGGCGCCTCGGTTGGATCAGGTATCGGACCCACCCGCATCTCCCGCTCCATCGGCATTATCAAGGCTTACACCACACGTGTTGGTGCCGGTCCGTTCCCCACGGAGCTGTTCGACGAGATGGGCGTGTACCTGCAGAAGACCGGCGGTGAATTCGGCGTCAACACCGGCCGGCCGCGCCGCTGCGGCTGGTACGACGCCGTCCTGGCCCGTCACGCCTCGCGCGTCAACGGCTTCACGGACTACTTCGTCACCAAGCTGGACGTGCTCACCGGCATCGAGCAGATTCCCGTGTGCGTCGCCTACGACGTGGATGGCGTGCGCCACGACGAGATGCCCATGACGCAGACCGAGTTCCACCACGCGGTGCCGATTTTTGAGTACTTCGAGGGCTGGACCGAGGACATTACCGGTGCGCGCACCCTCGCGGACCTGCCGGAGAACGCGCGCAACTACGTGCTGGCCCTGGAAAAGCTTTCCGGCACGCGCTTCTCCGCTATTGGTGTTGGCCCGGACCGGGACCAGACCATCGTGGTGAACGATCTCATCAACGACTGACGCTTCAGGGAATTACGACGGCGGCGGGCCACCTTGCGAAGGTGGCCCGCTGCTTGCGTTTGTCCTGGGCGTAACAGCAATTTACACAGGGTTAACGCCTTGGGTCTTGCGGGGCTGCAAGCAAAACCGGGAGACTCTTTGATATACCGGTGACCCGATCACCAATCGTTCGACCAGACCCGCGGGAAAGGGCAGCAGTGATGCGCCTACCGGCCGGTGGCAACGGCGCCCCCGGACAGGACCCGCAGAACGGAAGGATTTGTTATGGCCGGAAAGTTCGAAGCATTCGTTGACCCGGATTCGTTTTTCAGGTTCCGCCTCCTTGCCCCGGACGGCGCCGTAATGGCCGTCTCCGGTCCCTTCGAAAGTAAGTCCGCCCTGGCCGCCGGGATTTCCGCGGTACGCGAATGCGCAGGCACGGGACTGGTTACCGATCTTTGCCCAGCCGGCGCTGCTGCGCCACAGGCGCCTGCTGCGTCTCCGACTCCGTCTCCGTCGGCGGCGGCCTCCCCGGCTGACTGTGAAAACCCGCGCATTCCGGCCGGGCACACGTTCGTTCTGGCAAAAGGACCCCACCGGCAGGGAAGCAAGCTCCGCTGGACCTCGGCAATTGCCCGCTGAAGGTCGCCCCAAAGTTTTTCAAGTTTTTTCCTGCAAGGCGTAACCCTTGATAAGCCTGCAGCGATTACCCCTATGTAGCGCCGGTCTGGAACTTGTCCCCCATCACGTTCCAGGCCGGCACTTTCTCTTTCCGGTGCCAGAGCAGCTGACCTGGCCAGCGGCAGCGCACGCGTGGCGGGCACGGGCACCGGTTACTGAGCGGTAAAGTGATGCAGGGAAAAGGCGTTCCGGGCATGGACACCAGCCTTCCCTAAAACAGCAACCTCTCTGACTGAAAGCGCTACGTCCGTGACCGATGCACTGACAGGCGGGACCCTGCAGGATCAAGCCGCCGGGGCGTCCGTCTTTAGCGTTGTTTACCGGACTTATGCATCACAGGTCCTGGGCTATCTCACCGCCCGGGGAGTCGAGGATCCGGAGGCGGTCATGCAGGAAGTGTTCCTCTCCGTCCTGCCACGGCTCGACACTATCCACGGAGGTGCCGCAGGACTCCGTACGTTTATCTTCTCCGTCGCCCACGCGCGGATGGTTGACGACCATCGACGCCAAGGCCGTACGCCCGTCAAGCTGCCTTTTGAGCCCGAGTTGGACCAACGGGAAGACTCCTCTGCCGAGGCGGAAGCCCTCCAACGCATTTCACCACGCGAGGTCCTGAACCTGCTGGACGGGTTGCCACAGGACCAGCGCGAGGTTCTGGTCCTTCGCCTCGTGGCGGGACACACCGTCGATCAGACAGCTGAAGTCATGGGCAAGACCGCCGGCGCTGTAAAGCAGCTGCAGCGGCGTGCGTTGACCAAGCTCCGGGAACTTTCGGCGGTAAAGGAGTACCTGAAGCCATGACGCAACCAGTCAACCACCTACCCGACGCAGCGGAGGAAATGCTCCTCGACGCCGGATACGGGCAGGACGCCGAGCTTCGCGCCGTCCTCCTTGCGCTGGGGGCCTTTGCCTCGCTGCCTGCTCCGGAACCCTCAGGGGCGCTGGCCGCCATGATGGCAGGACCAACAGACGAGTTCGCGCGCAAGCGTTCGTACCGCCGTCACCGCATTACAGTGGTGGGCCTTGCCATCAGTGCGGGCATGGGACTCGGGGTATCCGGCGTGGCGGCCAGCTCTGCCGGTCACGGGGAGCAGGGCAGCCACTCGGTGCAGCAACTGCTAGCAGACTGGGCGCCGTCCTGGAGCATCCTGCCTGTTCCTCCAGCCAGCGCTGCGCCACCAGCCAGCGAAATCGCTGGCCAACCCCTCGCCCCGGAAACCGTATCGCATGCCACCACCGAACCCGTATTGGATACCGGCCCCCATCCCGTCCCGGCAGGTGCACCCAAGTCCCGTACCTTGCCCGACACCCGTACCGTGCAGGGGCATCCCGCTGCGGGTAATTCGGCAGGACCGGAACGAACAACGGCCGACGGCGGAGCTGCCGCCGCGAAGGTCGCCGGTCCCGGCGTAACGGTGCAGCCGCGGGAAACCGGGCAAAAGGCCGCCAACAGCCCTGGCGATCCCGTCAAAACCCTGAAGGAGGCCAACCCGGAGAAGGCAGGGCCGGAGCACGAAAAAACGCAGAGTGGCGACGAAGGGACCGGCACTCGAGGCGCCGGAATCCGGGATGTGCTGGTGAGCACCGTGCCCGCCCTGCGGGACCAGGGCGGAAAAGCCGCGGGGGCCGGCCCTCAGGCCGACCCCCGCTCCACCTGGCTGACAAAGTTCAGCCGATAGGTCCCTCCTGGACTCAGGCCAGGACTTGCCGCTTGGACGAAATTACGCCGGTGTCAAAGCCCGCCAGATGGAGTCCGCCATGGAACCGGGCGTGCTCGATCTTGACGCAGCGGTCCATCACCACGTTAAGACCAGCCGCTTCGGCCTCGGCAGCCACTTCCTCGTGCCACGATCCCAGCTGCAGCCACAAGGTTTTGGCGCCGGCCGCGATGGCCTCGGCCAGGACGCCCGGCAGGTCGTCGTGCTTGCGGAAGACGTCCACAATGTCAGGGGTTTCGGGCAGGTCGGCCAGGGATGCATAGGTGGGTTGGCCCAGTATCTCCTTCACCACGGGATTGACGAAGTACACCCTGTACCGCGTGGACGACTGCAGGTAGGTCGCGACAAAGTAGCTGGCCCGGGACGGCTTGTCCGAGGCGCCCACGATGGCAATGGACTTGGCTGCGCGCAGCAGGTTCAGGCGCTCCGGTGCGGAGGGGCCATCCCAAGTACGGGTTTCGATACTCATGCGCGTGCTCCAATCGTGCAGGCGTCTGCCGCTTCTTCGTCCAGGACTTCGGCGTCAACCGTCGTGGTTTTCTGCGCTTCAGTAAGCGCCTGGTCGAGGTCCCACAGGATGTCCTCGATGTCCTCGAGGCCCACGGAAATCCGGACCAGGTCCTCCGGCACGCCGGCGGATTCCAGCTGGGCAGGGCTGAGCTGCTGGTGGGTGGTGGAACCGGGATGGATCACCAAGGTACGGGAATCGCCCACGTTGGCCAGGTGCGAGGCCAGCTGCAGGGACTCGATGAACTTCTGGCCGGCAGCACGGCCGCCTTTCACACCGAAGGAAAAGACGGAACCAGGACCAAGGGGCAGGTACTTCTGCGCCCGCTCGAAGTGCGGGTGGGATGGCAGGCCGGAGTAGTTCACGTAGGCAACCCGGGGGTCCGCATCCAGCCATTCGGCCACGGCCTGGGCATTCCGGAGATGCTCATCGAGGCGCTGCGGCAGGGTCTCCACGCCCTGCAGCAGCTGGAAGGCGGACTGCGGGCTCAGGGCGGGTCCGATGTCACGAAGCTGCTCGCAGCGGAGCTTGGTCAGGAAGCCGTACTCGCCGAAGTTGCCCCACCACGAAACGTTGCCGTAGGACGCCACAGGCTCGGTCATGGTGGGGAACTTGCCGTTGCCCCAGTCGAACCGTCCGCTCTCAACAATCACCCCGCCAAGGGTGGTGCCGTGTCCGCCCAGGAACTTGGTGGCGGAGTGGATGACGATGTCCGCCCCGTGTTCGATCGGCCGCACGAGGTACGGCGTGCTCAAGGTGGCGTCCACCACCAGGGGGATGCCGGCGTCGCGCGCCACCTTGGCCAAAGCCGCCAGGTCCTGGACCTCCGACGACGGGTTGGCCACCACCTCCACGAAGATGGCCTTGGTGTTCTCCCGGACGGCCGCGGCGTAGTCGGCAGGGTCCGTCCCGGGAACGAACGTGGTGTCCACGCCGAACCGGCGAAGGGTCACGTCCAGCTGGGTGACGGTGCCGCCGTAAAGCTGGGACGCCGCCACGATGTGGTCTCCGGCCTGGGTCAGCGCGGCAAAGGTGATGAACTCCGCGGCCATGCCCGACGACGTGGCCACGGCGCCGATGCCGCCTTCGAGGGAGGCGATGCGCTCCTCAAAGGCCGCCACCGTGGGGTTGCCGATGCGTGAGTAGATGTTGCCGTACTTCTGCAGGGCGAACAGGTTGGCCGCGTCCTGGGTGTCCTTGAACACGAAGGATGTGGTCTGGTAGATGGGCACGGCCCGGGCGCCGTGCTCGGCATCGGGAGTGCCGCCGGCGTGGAGGGCGCGGGTGCGGAAACCGAAGGTGCGGTCAGCCATTACGCAGCCACCTGCTCTGCAACGGGGGTGTTGGACAAGTCCAATTCGGTGCCGTTTTTACGGGCCAAATCTGCTTCGAGTTCGCGGACGATGGGCAGGATCTCCTGGCCGAACGCCGCCACCTCCTCCTGGAAGTGCAGGTAGCAGGTGAGGAACAGGTTCACGCCGAGCTTCTTGTACTCCACGATCCGCTCGGCGATCTGCTCAGGCGTGCCGATCAGCTGGGTCTTGAAGCCGTCGTTGTACTGGATCAGGTCCTCGAAGGAGGAGTCCGCCCACATGCCCTTGCCGTCCTTGGTGGACGCGCCGGCTTCCTGGACCGCGTCCCGGAAACCCTGGACGGCAGGCTTGTGTGCCTTCGCCACGATCTCGCGGAGCGTGTCACGGGCTTCCTTTTCGGAATCGCGGGCGATGACGAAGCCGTTCAGGCCGAAGCGGGGCGCCCGAAGGGCACCTTCGGTGCCGCGGCGGGTTTCACCGGCCGCCGCCACCACGCCCGCAATGTTCTCCTTGAAGCCCTCGAGGTCCTTGCCGTTGGAGAAGTACCAGTCCGCCACACGGCCTGCGGTTGCCTGGGCAGCAGTGGAGTTGCCGCCGAAGAAGATTTCCGGGTGGGCGCGCCCCGGGACGTCCACGGGGGCGGGGTTCAGGGTGAAGTCGGTGATGTTGTAGTACTTGCCGGACTGGCTGTACTCCTTCTCCGTCCACAGGCCGCGTAGCACCCTGATGAACTCTTCGGTGCGGACGTAGCGCTCGTCGTGCTCCAGCCATTCCAGGCCGAAGTTGGTGAACTCGTTCTTCAGCCAGCCGGAGACGATGTTGACGGCGGCGCGGCCGTTGGAGATGTGGTCTGCGGTGATGATGTACTTGGCCAGCACGCCGGGGTGCCACATGCCCGGATGGACGGCGGCGATGACCTTGAGCCGCTCGGTGGCGGCGAGCAGCGCCAGGCTGAAGGACGTCGCCTCGTGCTGCTTGTCGGCGCCGTAGGATGCGGCATAGCGTGTCTGGGTCAGGGCGTATTCAAAGCCGGACTCTTCGGCGATCCTGGCCAGCTTTTTGTTGTAGTCGAAGTCCCAGCCGGTGCGCTGCTCAATGGTGGAAACCACGAGGCCGCCGGAGACATTGGGTACCCAGTACGCGAACTTCAGCGGTTCGGAGAGCCGGGCGACGTTGCTGATCTCAGTCATTGGTGTCTTCCTTACTTTGTGGCGTGTTCCCGCTTGCGCAGGACGTCCTGGATTCCGGCGATGGCCGGTTCGTTCTGGAGTGAAGTGGTGTCGCCCAGTGCGGTTCCCTCAAACAGTTGGGTCAGCAGGCGGCGCATGATTTTGCCGCTGCGCGTCTTCGGGACATCAGGAACCACGACGACGTCGCGCGGCTTGGCGATGGGGCCGATCTCCTTGGCGACGTGGTTGCGGAGTTCCTGGGTGGTTGGCCGGCCTGCCGCAGCGCCGCCTTTTAGCACTACAAAGGCGACGACCGCGTGGCCGGTCTTGGGATCGGCCACCGGACAGACGCCGGCCTCCACCACGTCCGGGTGGGACACCAGGGCGGATTCGATCTCAATGGTCGAGAGCAGGTGGCCTGAGACGTTGAGGGTGTCGTCCACCCGCCCAAGGATCCAGATGTCGCCGTCGTCGTCATACTTGGCGCCGTCACCGGCAAGGAACCAGCCCTGCTCCGCGTACTGGCTCCAGTAGGAATCGAAGTAGCGGCGGGGGTTGCCCCAGACGGTGCGGGCAATGGCGGGCCCGGGGGAGTCCACCACGATGAAGCCCTGCACGTTGGGTGCGGTGCGGTTCCCGGCCTTATCCACCACACGGGTACTCACGCCCGGGAGCGGCCGTGCGGCGCAGCCGGGCTTGAACTCGGTGTCCGTGGGTGCGGGGGACATGATGGTGGCCCCGGTTTCGGACTGCCACCACGTGTCAACCATGGGGGCCGTGCCGTTGCCGAGGTTGTCGCGCAGCCAGCGCCAGGCCTCCGGGTTCACGGCCTCGCCCACGGTGCCCAGCAGGCGGAGGGAGGAGAAATCGTAGCTGTCCGGTACGCCGTCCGGGAACCAGCCCATGAGCGAGCGGACCAAGGTGGGCGCGGTGTAGTACTGCGTCACGCCGTAGCGCTGAATGATCTCGAAATGCCGCCCGGGGTGCGGGGTGTTGGGCGTGCCCTCGAAGATCACCTGGGTAACGCCATTGGACAGCGGCCCGTAGATCTCGTAGGTGTGTGCCGTGACCCAGGCGAGGTCGGCGGTGCACCAGTGCACATCCTGGTCCCGCAGGGCTGGGTCCGGGTTGGAGAACAGGTGCTCGAAACTCCAGGACGCCTGGGCCAGGTAGCCGCCGGAAGTGTGCACCAGGCCCTTGGGCTTACCCGTGGTGCCCGAGGTGTACATGATGAACAGGGGAGTCTCGGCGTCGAACGCCTCCGGCTCATGGACATCGGAGGCAGGTTCGACGACGTCATGCCACCACACGTCGCGGCCTTCGGTCATAGGGACCATGCCGAGCTCGTCGGGGGCGGTTGTGCGGTTGATGACCAGCACGTGCTCCACGGCGTTGTCACCGGCGACGGCAGCATCGGCGTTGTCCTTCACGGGGACCGCAACACCGCGGCGGAACTGGCCGTCCGTAGTGACCAGCAGCTTGGCGCCGGTGTCCTCCACCCGGAACCGCAGCGCCTCGGCCGAGAAGCCGCCGAACACGAGGGAGTGGATGGCGCCGATCCGGGCCACGGCCAGGGTGATGATCACGGTCTCGGGGATCACGGGCAGGTAGATGACCACGCGGTCGCCCTTGGTGACGCCCAGGGACAGGAGCGCGTTTGCGGCCTTTGACACCTCCCGCTGGAGCCCGGCGTAGGTGATGGTCCGCCGGTCTCCGGGTTCACCCTCGAAGTGCAGTGCCACTTTGTCACCGCGGCCGGCCCGTACATGCCGGTCCACACAGTTGTAGGCAACGTTGATTTTGCCGCCCTCGAACCAGCTGATCCGCGGCCCGGCACCCGCTTCCGGATCTGCGGGGATCCACCGGTGGGCGGTGTGCCAAGGGCTGGCCCAATCGAGGCGCAGTGCCTGCCGCTCCCAGAACGCAACGTTGTCCGCGTGCACTCCTGCGTTGAGGTCGAACGTTTCGCTGGTGCTCAGGCCCATCGTTTCACCGCCCACTTTTCTGCCAGGCCCAACAGGGCATCTGTAAGTTTTCCGATCACGGCGAGCATCACGATGGCCAGGAACAGCCGGTCGGTGCGCCCGTTGTTCTGTGAGTCGATCAGCAGGAAGCCAAGTCCCATGGACGAGGCGATCAGCTCAGCTGCCACCAGGAACAGCCACGCCTGCGCCAGCGCCAGCCGCAGTCCGGAAAAGACGGCCGGAACGACGGCGGGAAGCTGCACAGTGGTCAGCAGCCTGACGCCGTTGAGGCCGAAGGCGCGGGCCGCCTCCACCAGGTTCCGGTCCACGTGGCGCAGCGCCAGGGAAACCGTAGTGAACACCGGGAAGAACGCGCCGATGATGATGAGCGTCACCTTGGAGTCTTCACCGATCTTCAGCCACAGGATCAGCAGCGGCACCCAGGCCAGGGACGGCACGGCGCGCAGGGCGCCGATGGTGGGGGCCAGCAGGGCATCGGCGAGTTTGGAAAGTCCTACCGTGGCGCCGAGAAACAGGCCGAGTGCCGCGCCGATCAGGAAACCAATCAGGACGCGCTGGGTGGAAATCGCGATGTGGGTGCCCAGCTCGCCGCGTTCCAACAACTCCCCGGCAGCCTCCAGCACCATGGCCGGCGGGGGCAGTTGGACCACGGTGAACAGGCCATTGGATGAAGCCAGCTGCCAGGCACCCAGCAGGATTGCCGGAATGATCAGGCCAAGGGGCAGACGCGCCCAGTTCCTGGAGCGGACTCCGGCGGGAGACCATCCACGTGCCGGAGCGGGTGCCGGAACGGCGCCCGCCTGGGCGGCGTCTGCCGTTGTTGCGGAAGCGGCTGCAGCACGCTCATCCGCAACACTGTTGCCAGTGAGTAAGGGGTTCTCCAGATGGTTCATCAGGAATCCTTGATGGCTGACGGATCAGCCTTTTTCACCAGCGAGTCGTCGAGAAGGGAGCTCACGGCGTCGTCAATCTGCTGCTGGGTCTTGACGTCGCCGGTTTCCACGAAGGTGGGCCCGATCTTCTCCAATACTTTGCGCTGTGCCGCGCCGGGGGCGGGGTCCACGTCCAGGTTGCTGCGTTCCAGGACCACCGTTTTGGCCACGGCCAGGTCCAGGCCGGCCACGTCGGCAAGGATCTGCGCAGTCTTGTCCGGATTGGCTGCCGCCCAGGCGCGGGCCTTTTCATAAGCATTCACCACAGCCTGGGCCAGTTCCGGCTTGTCCTTGAGGAAGGACTCCGTGGCGTTGAGGAAGCCGTAGGTGTTGAAGTCCAGGTTCCGGTAGAAAAGCCTGGAGCCCTTCTGCTCAGCCCCGGCCATGATCGGGTCCAAGCCGGACCAGGCCTGGACGGATCCGTTCTCGAGCGCAGTGCGGCCATCGGCGTGCTGCAGGTTCTGCACCGTCACGTCCCCCGGCTTCAACCCGGCCTCTTCCAATGCCTGCAGCAGGAAGAAGTAGGGGTCCGTGCCTTTGGTTGCGGCAACAGACGTGCCCTTGAGGTCCGCCACCGAGGTGATGTCCGAGCCTGCGGGTGCTACCAAGGCCGCCCATTCGGGCTGGGAGTAGATGTCGATGGTCTTGATGGGCGAACCGTTGGCCCGAGCCAGCAGGGCGGCCGAACCGGCGGTGGACCCTACGTCGATGGCCCCGGAGCGGAGGGCCTCGTTGGCCTTGTTCGAGCCTGCCGACTGGATCCAGTTGACCGTGACGCCCTGGTCCTTGAGGCTGGCCTCCAGCCACCCCTGGTTCTTGATGACGAGGCTGAGGGGGTTGTAGGTGGCGAAATCTATGTTCAGCGTGCCGCCGGTACTGCCATTGTTGCTGCCTGTGTTGCTGCCTGCGGCCCCTGCCGCACTGCCGGATGAGCCTTCGCCGGCGACGCATCCGGTCAGGGCCAGGGCGGCGGAAGCGGCAACGGCGGCTGCGCCGAGGAGCGAACGGCGGGTGATGGGGCGTGAGTACGGCATGGTTTTCCTTTTACGGACGGGGGCGGGGGATATCAGGGGGAGCCTCGCGGCTGGACTGTAAGGCACTGCGCCCCGGCTGCGGGGTTGCTCTGTTTGCTTACAGCCAGGCCGTGAAACCGGAGGCTGACTGGTTCAGGGGAGGTGTTGGGGTGCGGGGAAGGCGGACGGTCAGTGCCCGTCCACGCCCAAGGTCTTCAACAGCGAACCGCGCAGCTGTGCGAGTTCGGCGGACGCGCGGTCCCGGGGCCTGCTGCCGGGCACCTCGACCGTACGGACGATGGTTGCGCCCGGGCCGGCGCCGTCGGTACCCAGGACGATGATCCGGTCCGCGAGCTGGAGGGCTTCGTCGACGTCGTGGGTTACCAGCAGGACAGTGGTGGGCTCCACCCGGTGGATGTCCAGGAGCAGGTCCTGCATCCTGATGCGGGTGAGTGCATCCAGGGCGCCGAACGGCTCATCGAGGAGCAGGACGCCGGGGTTGCGTGCCAGGGCCCGCGCCAGCGACGCACGCTGTGCCATGCCGCCGGACACCTCACGGGGACGGTGCTTGGCGAAGGCCTCCAGTCCTACAAGTTCCAGCAGGCGGGCGACCTTGGCCTTGCCTTCCCTGGCGCTGCTTCCAGTGGGGAGGCCGATGGCCACGTTGGCCTGAAGGGTGTGCCACGGCAGCAGCCGCGGCTCCTGGAAGGCGAAGGCACACCGGGGATCGATGCCCTGCACGGGAGCCTCTTCGATTACCACCGAGCCGGCGCTCGGAGCGTCCAGGCCGGCTGCAGCGCGCAGCAGCGTGGACTTGCCGCAGCCGGACGGGCCCAGGATGGCCAGTACTTCCCCGGCGGCAACGTCGAAGGTGACGTCGCGCAGCACGGTGTGTGCCGCGGCGCCGGCTCCGAAGGTGCGGCGCAGGCCGCGAAAAGCCAGCGGCAGGGCTGGCGTGGGGCTTGATTCAGTCGCGGCTGGCCGCGACGAGAGGATTGCAGTCATAGGATCACTCCATCGGTCCTGGCAGTAGCACCCTACGGAGCAGCCGTCGCCGGAGTGGTCAGTTCCGGGTACCCATGGCTGGGTCCTTGCTGTCACCGGGGCCGTGGGAGTCCGCCGGCGACCAGGGTTGCTGCGGCTTCATCGATCCAGGTCTCTAGGCCGCTCGGGATGGTCACCTACCACTAGACCCGATGCGAATCCTTTGCTCCAAACCGAGGTACTCCGCGCGTAATGTTCGTTCATGCCGGTTAGGGCGCACGCTCATCAGTCTTTTCTTCGGCTCTCAGGTATCGAGGCGAGCGGCGTAAGCTAAGACCCATGGGCCACACGAACGATCCTGCAGTCATCGAGCGCCTCATGCGAACCAAGGGGCGGTGGGCGATCGTGGGGCTGACCACCAATGAGTGGCGTGCAGCGTACGATACGTCATTGTTTATCCGGGACCGGCTGGGAATGGAGATCATCCCGGTCAACCTGCCCGGCGATCCTGTGCACGGGGAAACGGGCTATCGAAGCCTCGGTGACATTCGCGCTGACAAGCAGCCCATCGACGTCGTGGACTGCTTTGTGAACTCACAAAAGGTGGGGGACGTGGTGGACCAGGCGATTGCCGTGGGAGCGAAGGCCGTGTGGCTTCAACTGGGCGTCGTCGACGAGGCCGCGGCCGAACGGGCCAAGGCCGCAGGCCTGGACGTCGTGATGAACGTATGCCCGGCCCAGCAGGCCTGGAAATACAACCTCTGACGGGCTCGGCGCTTCAGCGCTGCAGAAGTGCCGGATAATGCCGCTCCGTGACGTCGGGGTGGGCGCGCATCCTGCCCTTGAGCATATTCATCCCGAACGAGGCCAGGAGCGGGTTGGCGGGGTCGTCGGAAATTCCCCTTGCTTCGGCCTTCAGTTCGGGCGGCAGGGGGACGGGATCGATCACGGCATCAAGCCGCGGAGACCAGAAAAACGGGACAGAGTACCTGTCAACACCAGGGGGCGGCGCCTGTACCCGGTGGATGGTGGCCACCAGATAGCCTTCGGTGGCTACCTCCAGCATCTCGCCGAGGTTCACCACCAAGGCGCCCGGGATAGGCTCCACAGGCAGCCACTCCGTGACGCCGGGAGGCTGGACCTCCAGCCCGCCTACCTCGTCCTGCAGGAGGAGCGTAACGAATCCGTAGTCCGCATGGGAGCCGACTCCCTGGTCGCCGGCGGCCTCGACCACGCCACCGACGTAGTGCACCAGTTTGCCCATCCAGGCAGGTGAATCGCGGAAGGGGTCATCGAAGTAGTCCTCGGGCAGTTCCAGGGAAACCGCGATGGCACGAAGGAGCTCCATTCCAACCGTGGACATCAGCTCGGCCCACTCCATCGCCGCAGGCTTGAGCTCGGGGAAGGACTCGTCCGGCCACAGGTTCGGACCCTGGAGCAGCCAGTACGGCTGGTCCGCCGGATAGTCCGTGACGGGCTCACGCTCGGGAGAGTAGTCAATTTGTTCGCGCGCGTCCGCCCTGCCCTGGGTCACCTCGGTGCCCATCCGGGTGTATCCCCGGAAGTGGGGCGACAGGCGGTTGTCCAGCTTCATCCGTTCCTCCAGTGGCAGGCTGAAAAAGCGCCGGATGACGTCCAGCAGCTGCTCGGCCTGTCCCGGGGCGGCACCATAGCCGGTGATTTGGAAGAAGCCCACATTGTGGGTGGCGTACCGAAGCTGTTCAATGAATTCCGGACTGAAAGACCCGTAGGGCTGCCGCGCGGTGCTCAGGTCCAGAACAGGTATCCCCTGATCGTGTGACATCCTCGCAGACTAGCACCGGAGGAGACTGCTTTATAGGCTGACTTTATGGACCCCGACGCGCTGAGGAAGATCTGCCTTTCATTCCCGGGCGCCTTCGAGGATTACCCGTTCGGGCCCGAAACTGCCGTATTCAAAGTCCGCGCAAGCGTTGCCGGCGGGGCCCGGCACGAGGCCAAGCTGTTTGCCTTGTCCTCGATGGACGCCAGCGACTTCTACGTAAACCTCAAGTGTGAGCCCACGCTGGCCGTTCAATTCCGCGCTGCGCATCCTGAGATCAGCGGGGCTTGGCACATGAACAAAACGCACTGGAACGGCGTCCGCCTGGATGGAAGGTTGCCGGACAGCATGGTCCGGGACATGGTGGAGGACTCCTACGACCTGGTGGTGGCAGGCCTGAGCAGGAAGCAGCAGGAGCAGCTCGGGTGGGCCCGCCTGGCAGGGACCAGGGGCGAGAGCCTTTGAAGGCCAAGCGCAAGGCAGGCGGCGATGTGAACTCCCTCGGCGGATTGAGCTACCCCTGCATCGGGGGCACGGAGCACGGTTCGGCGCCGGCGGGCTACGCGACCGTGCTGGAGGAAGTCCATGTGGGCAGCGGCCTAAGTGTCTACCAGCGGGTGGCCGGCGGCATCCTGTCGTGGGAGTTGCAGCGGCGTGCGGGCCTCCGCGTCCGCACTGATTCGCCACGGGTGGTGCCGGGAGCGCGGGTGGCGAGCGGCTTCGGCGTCGGGCCCTTTCGGCTGAATGCGCCCTGCGAGGTGGTGTGGGTCCGTGAGCCGCTGCCGGCCGGCATGCCCCAGTCAGCAGGATTCGGGTACGGAGCACTGCCCGGGCATCCGGCGCGGGGAGAAGAATCCTTTGAGGTGGAGATCAACGGAAACGGCGAGGTTCTGCTTCGAATCCGGGCGTTCAGCAAACCGGGCAACTGGTTCTACGCGGCCGGCGGACTGGTAACGCGCGCGGCGCAGCGCCACGTTACTTCCCGGTACATTGAAGGGGCACGCCAACTCGCCGCGGAAGGACAATCCACGTGATTTTTATCGTCGTCAAATTCAAGGTCAAGCCTGAATGGTCGGAGCGCTGGCCCGATCTCGTGGCCGGCTTTACCCAGGCAACCAGGCAGGAGCCGGGCAACCTCTGGTTCGACTGGTCCCGCAGCCTGGAGGACCCGAACGAATACGTCCTGGTTGAAGCGTTCAAGGATGACGGTGCAGGAGAGCATGTCAACAGTGCACATTTCAAGCAGGCCATGGCTGATATGCCCCAGGCCCTCGCCGAAACACCCCGCATCATCAGCCGCCAGCTCGACGGCGAAGGCTGGGACCGGATGGGCGAACTCACCATCTAGCCCTGCAGCAGGGGGTCGGTAGGCTGAAGCCATGTGGATCGGCTGGATTGAATTCGACATCCTCCTGGGCGACGTTCAAAGCCTGAAGGAGAAGCGCTCCGTCATCAGGCCCTTGCTGGCAGAGATCAAGCGCCGCTACGACGTCTCTGTCGCCGAGGTGGGTGACCACGACCAGTACCGGCGCTCCCAAGTGGGCGCCGGACTGGTGGCAGCGGACCGGGCACACGTCGTGGAGGTGCTGGCCGCCGTCGAGCGCCTTGTAGCGGGACGTCCCGAAATGGAACTGCTCAGCGCAAGGCAGCGGGAGCTGCACAGCGAAGATTGATTACCGGTCCTCCCGGGCGGTCTGCCACGTGATGTCTGCCAGCGTGGCCTGACCTTTGACGCTCGGGTGGAAGTAGTCGAGCCCACTCACGTCGCTTGGGCTGACGGCGTGAGCATAGATCGCCCCACCATCAGTACGGCAGCTCTGGTAGCGGGCACAGGCTTCTGCGAGGATCGCGTTGAAGGCGAGCCCGCGCTGAACCACCTGCTGACGCATCTCCTCAGTGTTGGAAGCAGCCAGCATGGATTGGCAGATCCGGCCTGCGGACCAGGTGTTCTGGGCAGCCGCGTCGCCTTGGAGCACGCTCCAGAGCTGGTACATATCAGGGATGCTGCCGACAAAAACCTGGGGCCGTGGCTGCATACTGTCCAAAGTACCCAGTGCCAGGGTCACGGAGTCCCGGAAGTCCTCGACCGGCGTCATGGTTTCCAGCGACGGTGCGCAAAGATCGTTCGCGCCCACCAGCACAGTGACATACTCAGCCCGTTGTCCGGCAGCTGCACCTGCCTGGCGCGGCAGGTCGGACACCTTTGCCCCGCTTACGGCATTGTTGAAGTTGTTTCCCCTGATGCCGGGCGTCAGCTGGAGCAGCCGTTCGTAGTGACTGGCCACGCCGTCGCTCGCACCGTTACCGGTGGACCAGGACTGTGCAGGATAGTCGCCAGCCAGACAGCATGCATTGTAGGCCTGTGTGATGGAGTCCCCAAGGGCAGCCATGCTTTGGGGGTAGGCAGCTTCCGGCGCTGATTGTGGCGTTGGTGCCGCAGAAATCAGGATCAGGAACAGCAGCAGCGGGACGCTGAGGAGTCTCGCCATCTTGCCCATAGCACGATTAAAGCGGAATTGCGGCGGTTCCGGACATCCACGCCCCTCATTAGAGGAGCGCGGATGTCCGGAACCGCCGCGGCCTTGCGAGCCGGGGGTGGCGGCGGGGACTAGCCGAAGTACTTCGGCAGCGTAGCCTCATGGGCTTCGCGGAGGGCGTCCAGGGACAGGCCGGCCACACCGTTGATCTCCAGGGTGCCGCTGGCTGCGTCCACCACGCCGATGCGGGTGTGGGCGAAGCCGCGGGCGGTGCACATATCCGTGAAGCGGACTTCCTCCGAGCGGGGGACGCCCACAACGGCACGGCCCTGGGACTCAGAGAAGAGCGCCGTGAACAGGTCCACGCCGTCCCGGTCCAGAACGTCCTGCAGGGCGATCCGGGCACCTACGCCATAGCGCAGCGAGGACTCCACCAACGCTGCCGCGAGGCCGCCCTCGGAGAGGTCGTGGGCGGAGTCGATCATGCCGTCGCGGGAGGCATTGATCAGGATCTCACCCAGCGCGCGCTCTGCGTCGAGGTCAACCTTGGGCGGCTGGCCGCCCAGGTGTCCACGCATGTTCGCCCATTCGGAGCCATCCAGCTCGGCAGCGGTGGTGCCTAGCAGGTAAATTGCCTGCCCGTCCTCGCGCCAGCCGGACGGCGTGCGGCGGGCGACGTCGTCGAGCTTGCCCAGCACTGCCACCACGGGGGAGGGGTGGATCGGCGTGGTGCCGGTCTGGTTGTAGAGGGAGACGTTGCCGCCGGTGACCGGGATGCCGAGCACCATGCAGGCATCGGACAGGCCGCGGATGGCTTCGGCGAGCTGCCACATAACGTCCGGGTCCTCGGGCGAGCCAAAGTTCAGGCAGTCGCTGACGGCCATCGGGACGGCGCCGGAGGTGGCAACGTTCCGGTAGGCCTCGGCCAGCGCCAGCTGCGCACCGTGGTACGGATCGAGGTAGGTGTAGCGGCCGTTTGCGTCGGTGGCCAGGGCCACGCCCAGGCCGGATTCCTCGTCCACGCGGACTACGCCGGCGTCATCGGGGAACGCCATGGAGGTGTTGCCGCCCACGTAGCGGTCGTACTGGTTGGTGATCCAGGACTTGGAACACATGTTCGGCGATGCCACCAGCTCAGTGACGGCCTTGGCCAATTCGGCCGGGGCGGAGGGACGGCCGGCGTCCTGCACGGAACCCGTGAAGCTGTCAGCCTGCACGCCGTCCTGCCACTCGGGACGGGCGAACGGGCGGTCATAGACCGGTCCGTCGTGTGCCACGGTGCGGGGATCGACGTCAACAATCACCTCGCCTTCCCAGGTGATGATGAGGCGGCCGCTGTCGGTCACCTCGCCGAGCCAGGCGTACTCAACAGCCCACTTGTCCATGACCGCTTCGAACGCTTCCACGTTCTCCGGGGTGACCACGGCCATCATGCGTTCCTGCGACTCGGACATCAGGATTTCTCCCGGAGTCAGCGTGGGGTCGCGGAGCAGTACGGAGGTCAGCTCGACGGCCATGCCGCCGTCACCGTTGGAGGCCAGTTCAGAGGTAGCGCAGGAGATGCCCGCGGCGCCCAGGTCCTGGATGCCTTCCACCAGGGAGCCCTTGAAGAGTTCCAGGCAGCACTCGATCAGGACCTTCTCAGCGAAGGGGTCACCCACCTGCACGGCCGGACGCTTGGAAGGCTTGGTGTCGTCGAAGGACTCGGAGGCCAGAACGGAAGCGCCGCCGATGCCGTCACCGCCGGTGCGGGCACCGAACAGGACCACTTTGTTGCCCTTGCCGGAGGCGTTGGCCAGCCGGATGTCCTCGTGACGCATGACGCCAACTGCGAGGGCATTTACCAGCGGGTTGCCCTGGTAGACGGAGTCGAACACCATTTCGCCGCCGATGTTCGGCAGGCCCAGGGAGTTGCCGTAGCCACCGATGCCGGCAACGGCACCATGCATGACGCGTGCGGTGTCCGGATGGTCGATGGCACCGAAGCGCAGCGGATCCATGACGGCCACCGGGCGCGCGCCCATGGAGATGATGTCGCGGACGATGCCGCCGATGCCGGTCGCGGCGCCCTGGTAAGGCTCAACAAACGACGGCGAATTGTGCGACTCGATCTTGAAGGTCACGGCCCAGCCGTCCCCAAGGTTGGTCACGCCGGCGTTTTCGCCGATGCCCACCAGCATGTCCTTCTTCATCTCCGGCGTCACCTTCTCGCCGAACTGGCGCAGGTGGTTCTTGGAGGACTTGTAGGAGCAGTGCTCGCTCCACATTACGGAGTACATGGCGAGCTCGGCGCCGGTGGGACGGCGGCCCAGCACCTTGACGATCTCGTCGAACTCGTTCTGCTTGAGGCCCAGTTCGGCCCACGGCAGTTCCGTGTCCGGAGTCTTCTCCGCATGCTCAACGGTGTCGATGTTGAACTTCTTTACCTGGGTGATGGCACCCGGGGCAGCGGTGGGCGAGGCGGCAGCGGTAGCCGTGCCTCCGCCGTCGGTGATCGAGCCTGTCGAGATCCCGGTCATTACTTGCCTCCCACAATCTTGGTCAAAACGGAGGTGAAAAAGCCGAGTCCATCGGTGTCGGACCCGCCGACTCCGTCCAGTGACTCGGGGCCGAAGCCGGCCTCCACAGCGTGCTCGGGGTGCGGCATGAGGCCCACCACATTGCCGGCGGCGTTGGAGATACCGGCGATGTCGCGGCGCGAGCCGTTCGGGTTGAAGCCCACGTAGCGGAACACCACGCGGCCCTCGGCCTCGAGCGCGTCCAGGGTCTTGTCATCCGCGAGGTACTGGCCGTCCTGGTTCTTCAGCGGCACAGTGATTTCCTGGCCCGCTTCGTAGTCCAGCGTCCACGCAGTGCTGCTGTTCTCAACCCGCAAAACCTGGTCACGGCACATGAACTTCAGGTGGTCGTTTTTGATCATGGAGCCAGGCAGCAGGTGCGACTCGGTGAGGATCTGGAAGCCGTTGCAGATGCCGAGCACGGGAAGCCTGGCGTCGCTGTTGGCGGCGTCGATGATCCTGGACATCAGGGGTGCGAAGCGGGCGATGGCGCCGGCGCGCAGGTAGTCGCCGTAGGAGAAGCCACCGGGAATCACGACGGCGTCCACGTCACCGAGCTCTTTGTCGGCATGCCAAAGCTCGACGGCGGTGCCGCCGGCCAGCCGGACGGCGCGGGCGGCGTCGCGGTCATCGAGGGTCCCGGGGAAGGTGACGACGCCGATCCGGGCACCGGCGAGCCGGCGGGCACCAGAAGCGTCGGCGGCGATGGCTTCGCCGATCAGGGGAAGTTCAGTCATGTCAGGCCTCGACGACCTCGACGTTGACGACGTCCTCAATGACAGGGTTGGACAGCAGGGTCTCTGCGGCATCGCGCGCCTGGGCCAGGATGTCCTCGGTCACCTCGCCGTCGACGGTCAGTTCGAAACGCTTGCCCTGGCGGACAGAGCTGAAGCTGGTGAAGCCCAGCCGGGGGAGAGCGCCGACGATAGCCTTCCCCTGCGGGTCCAGAATCTCGGGCTTGGGCATGACGTCAACAACGATCCGGGGCATCCGGTAACTCCTGTGCGTGAGCTTGGGTAAGGGCGCAGCGGAGTGGTGCCGTCTCACGCCGTACCGAGGTGTTGGGGACACACTTGCTTAACCTTGTGGACGGGCGCTCCGCGAGCTTGCTAGTCCATTCTACCGGCCGGAGCGCCTCACCCTGTATTCGGCGGATTCGGCCGGCTCCGCCGGCTCGGAGCTCTGGGCTTCAGGGGTGGCCGCCGGCGGTTTGAGCCCGGGTTCTGGAGTTGAGCCAACACTGTCACTAGGATTGCTGGATGGCTGAGAAACCGAAATCCGTGCTGTTGCCCCTGGTTGCTGCCGCAGTATTCGCCGGGCTGGGGCGCATGGTGCTCCAGAAGATCAAAGCCGACCGGTTTGCCCGGGAAAACCGGGTAGCGGGACCCGTGGATGAAAAGACCAGGCAGTGGATCAGCGACGTGGTCCGCACACCCCGGTAGCAGCGCAGCAGCGCACTCAGTTTGAGCGTGCCCGGGCGCCCTGCGGGGTGCCCTTTTTCATGCCATCCCACCTTCACGACGGAGCCGTGTGACTGGCAAAAAATTAGCGATTGTGTTCTATGTCATATTCAGCTATCAGTCTGTACTCTATGAATCGGCTGGCCAAAGGAATGACAAAATCTGTAATTTCGCCTGCCATGCCAATAGTTTCTGGCCCCCCCATCCGGCCGGGCCGGTACATCGTGAAAGGGTTGCGCGTGAAATCAACTGGAAAGAGCCCCATGCGGGCCGGGGGATTCCGGAAGGCCGCGGCGCTGGCCGTTGGTTTACCTCTTCTCCTCGCCTCGGTGGCCATAAGCCCCGCTGCCGCGGCGCCGGCCGGACAGGACCTGGCAATAGGTGCTAAAAAGACCGCGCCCGCTGAGTTCGAAGACGGCCGTTACATCGTCGTCCTTGCAGGTGCGGCGGCTGCGGGTTACGAAGGTGAAACCCCGGGACTTCGCGCCACCAAACCGCAGAACGGCAGGAAGCTGGATGCCGGAAGCCCCACCTACAAGGCCTACGACGCGCATCTCCGCAAGCAGCAACGGGAGGTCGCTGCCAGCCGGGGCGTCACCCCCGGGAAGCAGTTCACCGCTGCCCTCAACGGCTTCAGCGCCGAACTGACAGCAGCGCAGGCCATGGAGCTGTCCAGGGACAACCGTGTCCTGGCGGTTGCGCCGGACACGGAGAACGCCCCGGACTACACCACTGCCGACTTCCTCAAGCTGACCGGCCCCGACGGAGTCTGGGCCAAGCAATTCGGCGGGGAAGCCAACGCCGGCAAAGGCGTCGTTGTAGGGGTCATCGACTCCGGCTACGCCCCGGACAACCCGTTCCTGCAGGGCGGGCCCGTCCAGCCGCTGAATGGTCCCGCGCAGGTTGGCGAGCCGTACCGCACCGCCGAAGGCCGGATCGCCATGCTTAAGTCCGACGGCACCACCTTCGAAGGCGAGTGCCAAAAAGGGCAGGGGACGGGCGCATCATTCGACGGCTCCCTGTGCAACTCAAAGGTCATCGGCGCCAGGTACTTTGCCGATTCCTTCCTGCAGTCCGTAGCGCCCGGAAACCGGGCGCCCCAAGAGCTCATCTCGCCGGTCGACGTCGGAAGCCATGGCACGCACACGGCCACCACCGCTGCGGGCAACGCGAATGTTGAACAGGTGATCGACGGCGCCGGATTTGGCAAGGGCTCCGGCGTTGCTCCTGCCGCGAAGGTTTCCGTCTACAAGGTCTGCTGGGAGGACACCAACCCTGATACCGGAGGTTGCTACTCCTCCGCTTCGGTGGAGGCAGTGGAAGCCGCCATCAAGGATGGCGTCGATGTCCTGAACTACTCGATCTCAGGCAACAACAACAGCACCACCGATCCCGTGGCGCTGGCCTTCCTCAATGCTGCCGCGGCTGGTGTTTTTGTTTCCGTTTCCGCCGGCAACTCCGGCCCTGCGGTCTCCACCGTCAACCACGCCTCGCCGTGGCTGACCACCGTTGCCGCCTCCACCTTCCCGAGTAACCTGCTCGGCACCGTGAAGGTCTCCGATGGTTCGCTGTACCGGGGAGCATCCATCATGAAGTCTGAAGTGACGGATAAGCCCGTTGTCGTCGCCTCCGCTGCGGCAGCAGCAGGTGCTGCCAATCCGAACCTCTGCGGTCCCGGTTCCCTCGACGCTGCAAAGGTGACCGGCAAGGTTGTGGTCTGCGACCGCGGAGTTGTGGACAGAACGGCCAAGAGCAAGGAAGTACAGGACAAGGGCGGCGTGGGGATGATCCTGGTGAACCTCACCAGCAGCTCCGAAGACGCGGACAACCATGTGCTCCCCACGGTCCACGTCAACGCCCCCAAGAGCCTGGAACTGAAGTCCAAGCTGGAAGCCAATTCCGCTTTGACCGTCAGCCTGGTCAAGGGGGACCTCACGGGTGAGCCCCCTGCCCCGGCGCCGCAGATTGCTGGTTTTTCCTCCCGCGGGCCAAGCCTTGCTTCCGGCGGCGACCTGCTGAAACCCGACATTGCCGCACCGGGCGTGAACGTCCTCGCCGGTGTTTCGACCATCGGCAACAAAGGGGAACAGTTCGGTTTCATGTCCGGAACGTCTATGGCCGCGCCGCACATCGCCGGTTTCGGTGCCCTGGTGCTCAGCAAGCAGCCCAAGTGGACGCCTGCCATGGTCAAGTCGGCCATGATGACCACCGCCTACCCACTGGTGAACGCTGACGGTTCAGCGAACACCGATCCCTTCCAGGGCGGCGCCGGCCACATCGATTCAACCCGGGTCCTGGATCCAGGCCTGGTCTACAATTCAGGCATCAAGGACTGGCTGGGCTTCCTCAATGGCCAGGGCGTCGACACCGGAGCTCCGCAGGCCGGCACCATTGCCGCCCGCGACCTGAACCTGCCGTCCATCGCACTCGGCAGCCTGGTAGGCGAAGTCAAGGTCAAGCGCCAGCTCACTGCTTTGGTGCCCGGTGTGTACCGTCCGGAAGTCACCATGCCCGGCATCAACGTCGAGGTGGAGCCGCAGGTGCTGAACTTCGCCAAGGCAGGCCAGACCCGCGAGGTTACCTTGACCATCAGGAACGTGAGCGCTCCGGTGGGCAGGTTCAGCACCGGCACCCTGAACTGGGAGGGCCCGCGCACGGTGAGCTCTCCCATCGCTATTCGGCCTGTTGATGCGCAGATCGCCCCGTCGTTCTCCTTCAGTTCCGCCACGGGCAGCGGCAGCGGCATCATGGAACTGGTGTCCGGTTCGGATAGCCCCATCCAGGTAGGGGTGGAAGGCCTGGCGCCCCTGAGCCAGACAGCCATCACCAAAACTCCCGGTGCGTATGCGCCGGTAAACGATGCGCACAACGCCCTGCTCCAGGTGGCGGTGCCCGCCGGCGCGACATTTGCCCGGCTGGGTGTCCAGGCGCAATCGAATGACGTCGACTGGGACATGGTGGTTTACGCACCGAATGCTTCAGGCGGCCTGACGGCAACGCAGGTGGCAACGGCTTCCGCCAGCGAGTTCCTGGATCTGGAGTCGCCGCGCGCGGGCACATATTACATCGTGGCCAACCTCTACTCCACTCCCGGCAATGTGGCGGCCAGCGCATCCGTGCAGGCAGCCACGTTTGCAGGGGACGCAGGCAACCTAAAGGTGGAACCGAACCCGATCGTGGCTCCGAACGGTACTGCCACCTCGGCCACGCTGGCCTGGACCGGCTTGGCAGAGGGCGCTTACGTTTCGCGCCTCACCCTGGGCGGGAACGGCATCAGGACCTGGGTCAATGTCCAGGTGGGTGGCGCCTCCGCTGCGCCTTCCGGGGCCCCGCGGGTAGCTCTTGCGGAGGCAGTTCCTGCGGCCTAGCAAACCTGACATGCAGGCAACAGGATCCCCGGACGGCTGAACCGTCCGGGGATCCTGTTTTGTGCCGCCGTGTCCGCCTGGCAGGGGACGTTGCGCTACGTAGCGCCGGAAGCTCCGGCTGTGTTGCCCAGTAGAGGTGCCATCGTTTTCCAGCGTGAGATTTCGCAGCCGTCTGTCCTGGTGAAGACTGCCTCAACTGCCCGCCCGTGGAACATTCCTGTCACCACGGCAACCTGGGGTCCGCCGTACTGCTGTGTACACAGCTTTGGGGGCCCGGGCTTTGGGAAGAAGATGTCCTCGCCGTAGCGTTCCACCGCGGCCAGTGCAGCTGCAGGGTCCGGCAGCGTGCTGTCAGCCGAAAGGTGCCCGGCGTCGGCCACCAGGCGGAATTCGTTCTCGCCGGCGTCCGGGCTCTCCCGCACCCTGATGGTCAGGTCGATCATGCCGGTCCGGTGCCGGACAAGGCGGCGAGTTCCTGGGCCAGCTTTCCACGAAGCCCGGCTGCCTCGGCTGCGAAGGACCGCTGGTGTTCGACGTAGGCGGCCTTGCCCTGCGGGGTTTCGATCGGAATGGCGGGGTAGCCCCACTGGGTGAGGTCATAGGGCGAGGCCTGCATGTCCATGGCCCGGATCCGCCAGGACAGTTCAAAGCAGTCCATGACGAGTTCGCTGGGCAGGGCGGGCAGGAGCTTGTAGGCCCATTTGTACAGGTCCATGTTGGCATGGAGGCAGCCCGGCTGTTCAAGGTGCCGCTGGGTTTCCCGGCTCGGCGCCAGCTCGTTAAGGGGGACGGCATCTGGCGTATAGAAACGGAAGGCGTCGAAGTGGCTGCAGCGGATGCGGTTGTCCTCCACCACCTTGTCCGTGCCTGCCGAACCGAGGCGCAGCTGCAGGTACTCGTGGCGCAGGTCGAACCGGTCCTGGCGGTAGACCATGGCCCATTCGTGGAGTCCGAAGCAGCCAAACTGCGCAGGGCGGGCAGCAGTTCCGCGCAGGATGATCCCGGCGAAGGCGACGGCGTCGCTGCGGTCAGTGACAAAGGCGTCCCGGTCCATGGTCACCGCGGCGGTACCCGGTGGCAGCCCAAGATGCGTAAGTTCACTGTCGTCGAGCATTCGGTAGTGCTTCCACCCGCGGCGGGCGGCTGCTTCCCGGCCAACCAGAACGCCGCCGGCACCGGGGTGCCAGCGGCGGAGCTGGCCGGGTTTTTGGGTGTAGTAGGTGAAGAGGAAATCCTCCACGGGATGCTTCTGCCCTGCAGAACGGCGGGCAAGGTAGGGGTCCGCGTAGCGGCTGACGCGCTGCTGGTGGGCTTCCTCACGGGCCCGCCACTCGTCCGCCGCCAGGACCCTAAGCTGCTCCACCGGCTGCACCAAGGACGTCCTTCGTGGCATCCCAGGTGCTGATTTCGCAACCGTTGGTGCGGGCAAAGGCGGCATCAACAGGAACTCCATCCACCACGCCGGTGACGGCGGCTTCCTGGGGCCCGCCGTACTGCTCGGTGCAGACCTGGTCAGCCCGTTGCGGCGTGGGATTCAGCAGCGCCGCGTTCGCCTTCAGGGCAGAGCAGGCAGCATCCGGGGAGGGGTGCTTGCTTTCGGCATCATCGGGCGCCCCGTTGAGGCAAACGAGGGTGTAATGGACCTCCGGCTCGCCGGCCGAGGGCTTGAGGGTGATGGCCAGTTCGGCGTTGCCCTTTCCCGGGCCGGATGACGGCGCGGCAGGCTCGGGCGCCGGCGCCGGCACCGAAGACTCGGCATCGGGGTCGGGGCTTTCCGAGGGGGCCGGCGTGGCCGGCGGTGCAGGGGAGGAAGCGCCGGCCGTTGGCGATGTGGAAGCATCGCCGGTAGGAGTTCCTCCGCCCTCGTTCGGCGTGCAGGCGGGCAACAGTAAAGCCGCGAACAACAACGCGGCGATACGCAGGTATGGTTTGCTCCTGGACTGCATCGGCCTGGACTGCTTTGGGCGCGGCAGGCCCATCAAGTGCATCAACTGCACTGGGACCTCGGAATGCACACTGGGTCCGCCCCGCGGCCTGTCCGTCATGATGCCATTCTACTGCCGCAGCCCTGCTGGCAGGCTAGGCCTGCTGGGCCCGGGAAGTGGCTGCGATGAGTCCCGTCATGGCCGCGTGCAGGTCGCTGACCTGGTCTCGGGTCAGACCGAGGCGTTCCATCATGGTGCCTGGAACCTTGAGCGCCTCCTGCCGAAGGGCCGCGCCTGCAGGAGTGAGGCCGACGGCGAGGGCACGCTCGTTGCCGTCCACCCGCCGTCGTGAAATCAGGCCGGACACCTCAAGCCGCCGCAGCAGGGGCGAGATGGTGGCCGGCTCCTGCGCCAGGGCATCGCTGATGTTCCGTACGGTGCGCGGGCTTGACTCCCAGAGACACAGCATGACCAGGTACTGCGGGTGGGTGAGGTTCAACTTCTCGAGCACGGGCTTGTACGCTCCCACCACGCTGCGCGAGGCGACAGTCAGGGCAAAGCACAGCTGGTGCTCGAGCAGCAGGTCATTGACCTCCGGGCTGTCCCCGCCAGCGGGTTTGGAGCCGGCTGCGGCGGAAGTGCTGGATGCAGTGGTCATCAGGGCCTCCAATTGTTAGTACGCTAATTATTAGCGTACACTGTTACCAGGAAATGCGGTTCTTTGGAAGGAGCCAGTTCATGGGTAAGGCCAGTCCAGAAGGCAAGGAAAACGCTTCGCAGCGGTTCATGCGTGCCACCGGAAAGCTGCGTGCCATCTTTGGCCCTGCGAACCGTTCCTCCCTTATTCACGACATGACAGAGGAAAACCGCCGGCTCCTGGCCCAGCGCGAAGCTGAAACCCGGCAATGGGAAACCGTCACGCGGCCCGACGGCAGCACCTATGTGGTGCCAAGGAACCCGGACGACAAGTCTCTCCGCTGACGCCTGAGGCGCGGAGCCTTTTCGGGCGCCCGGGCGTAAAATAAGGGCACTGGCTCCGCCAGGAGCAGTGGCCTTATGTGAAATGGCTCTTCTTTCCCCTGAACGCGGGAAGGGGGTGGAAAACAGTGGCACATGTACTCAGCGGGTTTATGAACGCGACCGACAGGCTTCGCTTCTTCTTTGGACCGGCCACCCGCCTGGACTCCAGCTTGCCCGTGGTGCACAAGCATGACGAGTTTGAGCAGGCCTCGGAGGAGGAACTTACTCATTTTGTAGTGGAAACCGATACGGCGGGCCACCACTACGCCGTACGCAGCGACGACCTCGAAAAGGAGACCTGACTTCGGCCAGGCCCGTACGGCATTTCCGAGGCTACACCGGGAAAACACTTAAAAAAATGCACTGGCCAGGAAGTAATTATCCTGCCAGTGCATTCTTTTTGTTCTTGTGCGGCGCCCCTTAGCGGCCGGTGCCGCCGTAGACCGTGGCTTCGTTCTCGCTGTCCAGTTCGAAGGCCCGGTGGATGACCCGGACGGCCTCGTCCAGCAGATCCGCATGGGTAACAACCGAGATGCGGATTTCTGACGTGGAGATCATGTTGATGTTGATCCCGGCGCCCGAGAGTGCTTTGAAGAACGTTGCAGAGACGCCCGGATGGGAACGCATGCCGGCGCCGATCAGGGAGAGCTTGCCGATTTGCTCGTTGTACTCAATGGTCTCGAAGCCGATCTGGTCCTGCGCTGCATGCAGGGCCGCCAGGGCGTCTGCGCCTTCCACAATGGGCAGCGTGAAGGAGATATCAGTCCGGCCGGTGCCGTGCGTGGAAACGTTCTGCACGATCATGTCGATGTTCGAGTGGGCATCGGCGATGACCTGGAAGATCGCGGCCGCCTTGCCGGGGATGTCCGGAACGCCAACAACGGTGACCTTGGCTTCGGAACGGTCGTGTGCGACGCCGGAGATGATTGGCTGCTCCAAGGCAACTCCCTCTTGTGTGGTGATCTTGTCTTCGGCACTGGGGATGACCCAGGTGCCTTCGTGCTGGCTGAAGGACGAACGGACGTGCAGCGGAACACCGAACCTGCGCGCGTACTCGACGCAGCGAAGGTGCAGGATCTTGGCTCCCGAGGCTGCGAGTTCAAGCATTTCCTCGCTGGAGATCGTGTCGATCTTCTGGGCCGAGGCGACAACGCGTGGATCAGCCGTGTAGATGCCGTCGACGTCCGTGTAGATCTCGCAGACGTCGGCTTCGAGCGCTGCTGCCAGCGCTACGGCCGTGGTGTCGGACCCGCCGCGGCCGAGAGTAGTGATCTCGTTGGTGGCCCGGCTCATGCCCTGGAAGCCCGCCACGATGGCGATGTTGCCCTTATCCAGGGCGGTGCGGATGCGGTGCGGATCGACGTCGATGATCCTGGCCTTGCCGTGGATGCCGTCGGTGATCATGCCGGCCTGGGAACCGGTGAAGGACTGGGCGGAGGCGCCCAGTTTGTTGATGGCCATGGCCAGGAGCGCCATCGAGATGCGCTCACCGGCGGACAGCAGCATGTCCATTTCGCGGGCGGGGGCCGAGTCAGTTACCTGGCCTGCGAGGTCCAGGAGTTCATCGGTGGTGTCACCCATGGCCGAGACCACAACAACCACTTCGTTGCCCGCCACCTGGGCGTCCACGACGCGCTTGGCGACCCGCTTGATGCCGTCTGCGTCAGAAACAGAGGAGCCGCCGAACTTCTGCACGATGAGCTGTTTGGTTACGGCACCGCCGGCGGGCAGCTCCTGCGGCTGCGTTGCGTTGTGCACTTCGGTAGTGGGCGTACTCATGCGCGTACCTTCACTGGATCAATTGGAGTCCGGCAAGACAGCCTTGGCGCTGTCTTGGCCCTGACGCTGGGAACTTACGCCGCTGTTGGCGCGATTTCTGGTTCCAGTTTATCGCCGTGCATGGCCGGGCGTTGAATTGTGACCGAATCTCAGCCCATGGAAGGACCTGCGGGGAAGCCGCGCGGGCGTACGCTCAAACTGTAAAAACTGCATCAAAAGACTGTGGGGGACAGGTGCGCATACATGGCAATGATTTCTGAATTACCGGAGGCTGCGGGCAGGCCGGAACCTGACGGGGGCATTACGGCCCGGGCGGTGAGCCGCAGCTTCGGCGCGGTGCGCGCCGTCGACCATATGGACTTCCATGCGCCCGCCGGGAAGGTGACCGCGCTGATCGGTCCGAACGGCGCAGGCAAAACAACGCTGCTGCTGATGCTGGCGTCTCTGCTGGCACCGGATGAGGGCAGCATCAGCGTGGGCGGACTCGACCCGCGCCGGCACCGGGCAGAGGTGCGCAGCCGGCTGGGCTGGATGCCGGACACCCTGGGCGTGTGGGAGTCGCTGACCGCCCGGGAAATCCTCACCCAGATGGCCCGCTTTTATCGGCTCCCCGCCCAGGGCATTGGACAGAGGGTCTCGGAGATGCTCGTACGCGTGCGGCTGGAAGACCTTGCGGAACAGCCGGCGCGGGTGCTGTCCCGCGGGCAGCAGCAGCGGCTCAGCCTGGCCCGGGCCCTGATCCATGACCCGTCCGTCCTGCTGCTCGACGAGCCCGCCTCGGGGCTGGATCCGGGCTCCCGCGTGGAGCTGCGGATCATGCTCCGGCAACTCGCTGCGGAGGGTAAGGCTGTGGTGGTTTCGTCCCATGTGCTCAGCGAACTGGATGAAATCGCCGACGCCGCGGTGTTCGTCAACAAGGGCCGTACCGTTCGGCATCAAACCACCGAGGAAGCTGCGGCCGCCGGCCGCCGGTACGCAATTACCGCCTCTGATGCGGCTGCACTTGCTGCCAGGCTCACGGGGCTGGGCCTAACATTCCGTCGTGAAGACGGCCGGCGTCCGTCTGTCAGCCTGCTGCTGGCAAACGATGGCGACGCCGAGCGGCTGCTGCGCGACCTGGTGCTGGCCGGCGTCGGGGTAAATTCCTTCGCCCCCGCTTCCGGAGCCTTGGAAGAGACCTACATGAGCCTCGAGGGGGAGCGGCTATGAGCCATGTAACAGAAAACCGGCAGCACACGGCCAGCCAGCCACGAGCCGGCGGCTATCTGCCCGGTGTCAGGGACGTGGTGGTCCTGGAGCTCAAGCAGCGGCTGCGGTCCCGCGGCTGGTACATCATGCTGTCCATCTGGTTTGTCCTCACCGGGCTGGTGACCTGGCTGACGTGGGCCAGCTGGGATGCTTCGCAGGCGGCGCAGCGGGATTTCCCGGGCTATATCGCGCCGCCCGTATCGGGGCCGGGGTCCATGATCTTCGAGGTGGTCCTGGCTTTTGTCCTGCTGTTTGCGTTGCTCGTTGCCCCGGCGCTCTCTGCCAACGCCGTGAATGGGGACCGTGCCGGCGGCACGCTGGCCATCCTCCAAGTGACGCTGCTGCAGCCCGGCCAGATCCTGTGGGGCAAGTTTTTCGCGGCATGGGCCGCAGCGCTGGCGTTCCTGGTGGCGAGCACTCCGTTCCTGGTGATCGGGGTGGCGCTGGGCGGGATGACCCCAGGCCATGTGCTGGTGGCGCTGCTGATGCTGGCGCTTGAGGTGGGTGTTGTCTGTGCCATCGGTGTTGGCATCTCGGCGCTCGCCGGCAGGCCGCTGTTCTCCATCGTGGTCACGTACCTGGCAGTGGCGGGGCTGGCAGTCGGCACACTGATCGCCTTTGGCCTGGGCACGGGTCTTACCCAAGGAACGATCATGGCCAACCAGGCGCAGTACCGCGCGTACGAGCCCCTCAGCAACGGGCCGGTGGAACCCGAATACACCTGCTCAGGGCCATTGCAGGAGCAGATTGCGATGCGCACCGAACGGGTGGCTTGGCTGTTGGCCATGAACCCTTACGTGGTGGTGGCTGACGCAATTCCGTATCCGGACCGGACCGGCCAGCAGGGTTTTACATCTGTTGGAGCGATAGAGAGCATCAGCCAGGGCGCGCGTTATGCCATGGCGGGCCCGGAAGGAACCTACCCTTGCGCTAACGGGGAGGTTAAGCCGCGGTACCTGGCGCAGTCCATACCGCTGTGGCCATTGGGCCTCGGCCTGCAACTCGTGCTGGCGGCGCTGCTGATGTGGCTGGGCTGGCGTTCGCTACGGACTCCTGCCCACCGGCTGGCGCGGGGCACGCGTATCGCCTAGTTACAAATCTGGACAGGCCCGATTGCGTGAAGAGCCACTTCACGAGCGCCGCCGCAGCTTCACGGCCGTACCCCTGGTGCTGGTGGTCGGGATGCAGGACAAAGCCTAACGCCGCGTGGCCGGCAGGATGTCTTCCGGGGGCGAGCATGTGGGGCGCGGCCAGCGCAGTGCTGTTCCACGTGCGTGCGTCGCCTACCTCAGGTCAGGGCGTTGCGGCGGCCTTCGAAAGCACGCCCCAAAGTGACCTCGTCTGCGTATTCGAGGTCGCCGCCCACCGGCAGCCCCGAGGCCAGCCTGGTCACGGTAATCCCGATGGTCTTCAGCATGCGGGCCAGGTAGGTGGCTGTTGCTTCCCCCTCCAGATTGGGATCCGTGGCGATGATGACCTCCTGGATGGCGCCATCGTTCAGCCGCGTAAGCAGTTCCCGGATCCGCAACTGCTCAGGGCCGATGCCGGCGATCGGGTTGATGGCCCCGCCCAGCACGTGGTACCTGCCCCGGAACGAACGGGTGCGTTCCACCGCGAGGACGTCCTTTGATTCCTCCACCACGCAGATCACCGCCGGATCGCGCCGGGGATCACGGCAGATGTTGCATTGTTCCTGCTCAGTGACGTTGCCGCAGACGGTGCAGAACTTCACCCGTTCCTTGACGGAGGTGATGGCCTCCACCAACCGCTTCATGTCCTGGGGGTCCGCTTCAAGGATGTGGAACGCCAGCCGCTGTGCGGATTTCGGGCCCACGCCGGGAAGGCGTCCGAGCTCGTCAATCAGCTCCTGGACAGCACCTTCGTACACGTTTTTCCTCTTTAGCTAGGGGTGGACAGTGGTTGGATCAGTAGCGGGGTGTAACGGGGCTTCCGTCGAGGGAGCGCTCTTCGATCAGCTTGCCGCCAAGGATACGTTCCACCGCGGCGCGGCCGAACACCCCGGATTCCTCAATGGTCTCATCGTCGGCACTGGGGATGTCCTGTACGTAGGTGGCAGCTGCGGGAACCGCCCGGGCAGGAGCCTTTGCCCGCCCCGCCTCGGCCTCCGGGCTGTTGGACAGGCGCTGATAAAGGCTCTGCCGGGTGCCCGCAACAGCAGGGGAATTGGCGGGAACAGGAGTGGCTGCAGGAGCAGTGTGGGCGGGCATTGCTGCAGGCGCAGTGGGAGCCGCTGGAGTGCCGGCGGGCGCCGCCGCAGGTGCGGCTGAAGCCATGGCGTACTCGCGTGCCGGTTCGGGCTCGGGACCTGCGGGCAGGGGACTTGCGGAGGCGGTGGCCGAAGGAGCCGTGCCCGGGGCGACCGCCCCAAATGCCGCCGCTCCTGAGGGCACGGTGATTGGGGCGACCGGTTCCGCAACCGTTGCACGAGTACCAGCCTTCGCCTGCGAGGCTGCAGTTGGAGCCAAGCCCCACTCGGCGTCCACGGAAGAACCCGGGTTGGTAACGGGGATGGAAGGCGGAATTTGGGCGGCAGCGGGCTCGTAGCGTGCGGCTGAAGGGGCAGCAACTGCTTCCTTTTCGGGCAGCCCGGCAGGTACGTTCCTGCCCACGTTGCTGGCTTCCCCAACAACCCAAACACCGGGTGCCTGTTCAACAGCGCGGGTCCATGGGTCGGTGGCATCCAGGCCTGGGCTAGCGTCCATGGGAGTCTTGGCAGTTGCAGTTCGGGTGCCCGCCCGGGCGTCTTGTGGTGGGCCCTGCTGGCCGGAGCCGGCGGTGGCGGTGCCACCAGCGGCGGCGGCGGCCGGAGCGGAGCGGTTGCCGGAGCGCGCGGAAGGATCCCAGTCCATGGGAGGTTCCTCTTCCAGCGGCGGTGCGTCCTCGTCCCTGGGCGGTCCCCAGTCGTCGTCCGAGTAGGAATAGTCTCCAGCGGCGCCTTCGTACGGGTCCACTTGGGCCGAAGGGGCTGCCGAAGGGCCGGCCGAAGGGATTGCTGGACGTTGAGCCTGGAAAGGGCTGGCGACTGGCACGGGTACGGCGGGCGAGGGGGCAGTAACGGCTGCGGGCTCAGCTTGGGAAGGCCTGCTGCCGGGTGCGGGCTGACCGCGTCCCGCCAAGGGAGGTCCGGCGGGGGGCGGGGCACTGTGCCCCTGCGGAGATTCGGTTTCCTGCGCTGCACCCTCCTGCGCTGCACCTTCCTGCGCTGCACCTTCCTGTGCTGCACCATGGGCCTGGCCGTGGCCGGAACCAGCCGCAGCGGAAGGTTCGGGTGCATCCGGTGCCGAGGATGTGGCCGCGGGGGCCAGCCCCCAGGCGACATCAGCTGAGGTTGCGGGGGCAGCTGAAGTCACCGAATTAGTTGACGTTGCGGTTGCAGCTGCAGCCGCCGGAACAGCTGACGTTGCCGGTGAAGGCCGGCTAGCGGGTGCTTTTGGGTTTGGCTCAGAGCTCGTTCGGCCGGCGCTGCCGCCGGCAACCGCGTTGATCTGGCAGTCAATACCCACGGTCTTATGGATCGCCTGCCGAAGGTTTTCGGAATGGTCTGCGCGGCCAAAAGCGCCGGCGAGTCCGGATGTGGCGAACGAAAGCGTGACGGTCTGGCCGTCGAAGGCACTGACCTGGGCATTGGGTTCAACCAGTGCCCACGTGCTGCGCTTGATCTTGGTCAGCGTCTGCAGGACATCCGGCCAAGCCCGGCGCAGGACTTCCACATCCCCCATGGCGGCAGGCGCCGCCGCCGGAACGGATCCGGCAGAAGCCGGTTCGGGGCGGGAAGCAACGGGTGCGGCAGCCTGCGCAGCCGGAGCTTGCCTGACGTCCTGTGCCGGAGTCCCGCCCATGGGTCCAACTACGGGCTCTCCTGCAAGTACTGATCGGGCGGGGCGTGCCAGGCCTTGGCGGGAATCCATGCGGGCAGGACCGGAATCTGTGGAATCATCGACCGGCCAGTCGCTGGTGCTGACCCGGGGGGCGGTCAATGGCGTACGACTGTCCGCCTCGGCCGGGCTGCCCGTTGCGGTAGGGGCAGGCGATGGTGCGCGTGCCGGTTCCGGAGCGGATGCCGCCACGGCTTCCTGACTGGCTGCCCTGGCGGCGGCGGACTGCGTGGCCGCCGGCACCGGCTGCGCAGGTTCGGGTGTTGCCGGTTCCACAACCGCCTGCGCGGGTGCGACCGGTTCCGGAGCCGGCTGGATGGAAGCAGCGTGCCCGGCGGATGCAGTGTGCCCGGCCAATGCAGGCTGCTGGGCCGGGGCTGCGGCGGGGGGAACGCCGACGTCGTTCCCGGCGTAGTTGAGCCGCCGCTCTACACGGTCTATCCGTGCAGCCATACCGCGCTCGTTCTGCTCTGAACTGGGAAGCAGGATGCGTGCGCACAGGAGTTCCAGGTGCAGCCGCGGGGAGGTGGCGCCGGTCATTTCGGTCAATGCCGTATTGGTGACGTCTGCGGCGCGGGACAACTCCGCGGCGCCCAGGTTGTGCGCCTGGTTCTTCAGCCGCGCGATCTGGTCCGCAGGCATGCCCCGAAGAATGGTCTGGGCGCTTTCGGGCATGGCCTGGACGATGATGAGGTCGCGGAAGCGCTCCAGCAGGTCCTCGACAAAGCGGCGCGGGTCATGGCCGGTTTGGATGACCCTGTCCACGGCGCGGAAAACAGTGGCGGCGTCCGAGGCAGCAACCGCCTCAACGACGTCATCCAGCAATGACGCATGCGTGTAGCCGAGCAGCGCGACGGCCAGTTCGTAGTCCAGTCCGTTGGGGCCGGCACCCGCCATCAGTTGGTCCAGGACCGAGAGGGAATCGCGGACCGAGCCGCCGCCGGCGCGGACCACCAGCGACAGCACGCCGGGAGCAACCGGAACATTCTCCTGGTTGCAGAGAAGCTCCAGGTAGGCCATGAGCGGCTCGGGTGGCACCAGCCGGAAGGGGTAATGGTGCGTCCGGGAGCGGATGGTGCCGATGACCTTGTCCGGTTCGGTGGTGGCAAAGATGAACTTGATGTGTTCCGGGGGTTCTTCAACGATCTTCAGCAGGGCGTTAAACCCGGCGGAGGTGACCATGTGGGCTTCGTCGATGATGAAGATCTTGTAGCGGTCCCGGACGGGGGCATACGTTGCCCGCTCGCGCAGGTCCCGGGCATCGTCGACGCCGCCGTGGCTGGCTGCGTCAATCTCGATGACGTCGAGGGATCCGGAGCCGCCCCGGGCGAGCTCAACGCAGCTGGGGCAGGTGCCGCAGGGGACAGCGGTGGGGCCCTGGGCACAGTTCAGGCAACGGGCAAGAATGCGGGCGGAAGTGGTTTTGCCGCATCCCCGGGGACCCGAAAAAAGGTAGGCGTGGTTGACCCGGTTTTTCCGCAGAGCCGTCATGAGCGGCTCGGTGACATGTTCCTGCCCGATAACGTCAGCGAACGAGTCTGGACGGTATCTGCGGTAGAGGGCGGTAGTAACTGTCACAGAGAAAACCCTACCAATCCGGGCTGACGGTTCGCCGCCCTGTGGGGGAATAGTAAAGACCCCCCATGCACCCGCCAGAGCCCATTTACCCTTGCTACCTTCCGGTCCTGGGGGAGTTCAACAGGATGACGCCACATGAGGGGCCGCCAGTTACTTTACCCGAACTTCAGGCGTGACTCGAATCGGCGTCCGCCTGCCTCCAGTCCTCAACCCGCCAGCTCATAAAAGCCGGTTCCTCGTAGGGGTGCGCAGCCCGCAACGCAGCCACCACCGCCCGAAGCGCGGGCCGTTCAACCACGCATTCAATCCGGTCCTCCGCCACTTCCTGGGGTGCTCCGACTCGCCCAAGATAAGGGGCGGCGCCGTCGTGCGCAGTGAAGCGCCCGGTTCCAGGCGTAACAAAGGAGCAGTGGGAGTAGTTGCCGATCCTGCCCGCTCCGGCATCGCCGATGGCCTTAAGGACCTGTTCAGTGTGGGTTCCGGGGACGTAAACCACCAGGGCGTGCAGTTCGCTCATGCCTTCCATCGTGCCGGAAGACCCCGCAATTGGGTGGAAATCCATTGCTTATCCAACTGCCACCCCCGATCATGGGTATGTACACCGATTGGGGCAATCTCAAGATTGTGAGCTGTGCGGCCTGGCTGTACGGTGCCGGACCCGGCAGCTCAACGGTGTTCCGGTGGAATGGACGCATTGGGGGCGTCCATTTCCGCTTTAAAGACCAAAGCCCGAACCCGCTTCCAGGAAGGCCGGTGAGCTTATCCGTGCCCGGGCCGGAGCCTCGATTGGGCGAAGCGGAAAAGTTCAGGTACTCTAGTATCTGCTTTTGATTCAGAAGCAGCTGGAGAATTCGCCTAGCGGCCTATGGCGCACGCCTGGAACGCGTGTTGGGTTAACGCCCTCGGGGGTTCAAATCCCCCATTCTCCGCCGGTTAAGAACCCGGCCCCGGCAGTGCCGGGGCCGGGTTCTTTCGTCTACCGCAGGTTCACGAGCCCCGACCCGTCCGCCTCTGCAAGGCCGAGCCGGCGAAGCCGTTCGCGGGCGGCCAGCTCGCTCGGGCCGCGGCGGCCCAGGGCAAGGCGTACGACGCCGAGTACCGCCTTGGTGGCCAGCCTCACCGGCAACGGGAACGGGCCAAGCCGTGGCAGGGACAGCCCGAGCATCCGGCGGTACTTCGGGTCGAGGCTGTATACCGCACCCGCAAACAGGACGCGATAGCCGGGCCGGAGCATGGGGTGCAGCGGCGGATTGCGGATGAACGCCACTGTTTCTGCTACCCGCCTGTCCACGCGCAGTTCTCCCTCGCGGAAAAACAGGTCCAGTTGCGCGCGCATGTCCGCCTCGGAAAGCGGCGAATCCTGCACGCCCATCAGCCTGCCGGCCTGCGCCCATTCACGGACGTACGCGTCAGGGCCGCCGGGGATGGGGCCGCCCCACAACTGGTGGGCAGTGAGGAAGGCATCCGTGAACGCGATGTGGATCCAACTGGCCAGTTCCGGATCGTTGGCGCTGTAGTCGCGCGGCGTTCCCTGGTTGTCCACGAAGCTGCCCTGAACCGGCTCGTGCAGGCGCCGCACCCGCCGCGAAGCCTCCTCAGCGGCAGCCTTCGAGCCGTAAGTAACGGTGAAGATCCAGCGGATGGTGGCAGCCAGCCTGGCCAGGGGATCCTCACGGAAGCTGGAGTGCTCGTGCACCCCTGCAAGGGCTCCGGGATGAAGGGACTGCATCAGCAGTGTGCGGATCCCGGCAACGATCGGCGACATGGAGCCGTGCACGGCCCATACTGCCGAACCTGGCAGGTGGTACCCGGGATCGTCCCCCTCTGCCAGCTTCGGCACCCAGTCGGGCACCTCATCGGCCGTGCCTGTAAAGGTTTTCTTAAGTTCGTCCTGCCATTTTCGAAGGAAACTCCGCATATATCATTGTCGCCCCAAGGAATCCGGCGGCGCAGTGGGAACGTACCGCAAGGTTTTCTCAAGTTGTGACCGGCACGATGAGGTCGGGGTTCACAGGCTACCGGCCCTGTGGTCCCATGGGAGATACCTTCAGGACGCGTTCGGGTGATTACGTTACGGAGACAGGCTTTGGGGACTCATCAAAAATCAGGTAAGCACACAAACGTGCGCCGTCCTAACGTTTCGGTTATGCGCGCCCTGACGGTCACTGGTGCTGTTGCCTTGTCCATCTGGTCCCTCAACCTTTCCGGCGGTGCGGGGGAACGGGAGGCATCAAGCGCCGTGGCTGTTGGATTCGGTGCCGGGACAACCACATCCGGTGACGGCCGCCCGGACGCGCCAACTGTGGACAAAGTTGGCGCCGGGATGCTGCAGGCTGCCTTGACGGATCCAGATGCGGTCGTCCCGTTTCCCCATGCGGCGATAGGCGGTTACCGCGGAGGCAAATCCTCGCCGCTGACGGTGGGGACAACAGGATTCGGCAGGCCGCCGGCCGGATTCCTGATGGCGCCGCTGGCGCAGCTCAATCCGAGCTCGCCCTTCGGTTTCCGGGTGAGCCCGCTGTCCGGCGCCGCCGGTGACTTCCACCTGGGCCAGGACTACGCCGCCCCCTGCGGAACAAGCGTTTACGCGGCGGACACAGGATTGGTGCGTGCTGCGGGCTGGCACCCCTGGGGAGGCGGCAACAGGGTGGAAATCGATCACGGCAACGGCCTGATCACCACCTACAACCACCTGGACGCCATTGCTGTCTCTACGGGCGACGAGATCCTCGCCGGCCAGGTCCTCGGCGAGGTGGGCAGCACCGGATGGTCAACGGGTTGCCACCTGCACTTCGAAACGATCCTCGACGGCCGCCACACGAGTCCGCTGAAGTGGGGCCTGATGGCAGCCCGGCCAGTGGAGGGCAATGCATCAGGGGAGATGCGGAGCTACCTGCCCGGATCCGGTTCCCCCTCCCAAGGGACAATCAGCTGGGCGCTGCCGCTAAGCGATGATCACGACGAATCCCACGAGGGTGGAGTCCACGCAGGATCGCCCGCGACGCCCACCTCCCCGCCTTTCCTGAGGCCCGCGGCAAGCGGGCCTGCGCGCAACCTGCTGACGCCGTCGCCCAGTGCGTCGTCCCCGGCAGGCACACCGAGCGCGTCGTCCCCGACCTCAACAACACGTCAGCCGACGACGTCGAGACCGGCCTCGCCCACGCCGACGCCGAGTGCGCCCTCGCCAACTCCGTCCCCGACCGGGGCGACGCCGTCACCGACGCCGACGCCGTCACCGACGCCCACGCCGACGCCGCCACCGTCGGTAACGCCGACGCCGCCACCGTCGGTAACGCCGACACCTACGCCCACTCCCACGCCGCCACCGACGGAGGTCACGCCCTTGCCGGCTGAACCGACGCCATCGCCTACGCCGTCCCCGACGCCGTCCCCGACGCCGACCTCGACTCCGATTGACCCCACGGAACCGGCGGTGACGCTTATACCGTCGCCCACACAGGCCGAAACCCCCACGGCACCGGCCACCTGCCCTGCAGAGCCGACACCTGAAACACCCAACCCGTCCCCTGATCCGTTGGCGACAGATCCCACCGGTCAACAACTTCCCGGGGACCCCACCTGTGCCCCCCTTGTACGCGATCCCGCGGACCCTGCATGACGGCACCGGTACTGACTTCCGCATGTTCCAAGGCAGGTATTTCCGAATCAGCTCCGGGGAGGCGCAGTTCTTTTATCTTTTTCCACATGGGCTGCAGTGATTTACCCAAAGTTTGCCAAATGTCTGATTGGATAAACATTACTGAAGGGTACAAGGGAAGCGCCGTTTCCCACCGACCACAGAGGTAGCAATGGAGCACATCGAGGCCGAGCACCCCCGGCCGCGCCACTTCCTACTCCACCTGAGCGATCCCCACTTGATGGGAGGTCCGGACCCTCTATACGGCGTCGTCGACAGCGAAGCGCGGCTCATCCAACTCTTCGAAGAGGTGAAAGCGTCCGGGGCGCGGCCGGAGGCTGTCATTTTCACCGGTGATCTTGCCGACAAGGGTGATCCGGAAGCCTATGTGAAACTCCGGGCCATCGTGGAGCCGGCATGCCAGGAACTGGGTGCAGAAGTCATCTGGGCCATGGGAAACCACGATAACCGGGCGAACTTCCGGAAGGGCCTGCTGGACCAGCCCGGCAATGACGCTCCCGTGGACCACAGCTACTTCATCAACGGACTGCGCGTCATCACCCTTGACACATCCGTGCCGGGCTTCCACCACGGTGAACTGAGCGACACCCAGCTGGACTGGCTGTCGCAGGAACTGGAGACGCCGGCTCCGGACGGCACCATCCTGGCCCTCCACCACCCGCCCGTCCCCTCCGTCCTTGACCTCTCGGTCCTGGTTGAGCTGCGGGACCAGGCATCCCTCGCCGCGGTGGTTCATGATTCAGATGTCCGGACCATCCTGGCCGGCCACCTGCACTACTCCACCACGGCCAGCTTTGCCGGGGTTCCCGTCTCCGTCGCTTCCGCGAGCTGTTACACACAGGACCTGAACGTTTCGGTGGGAGGCACGCGCGGGCACGACGCCGGGCAGTCCTTCAACCTGGTCCACGTTTACGAGCACACTATTGTGCACTCGGTGGTCCCGCTGGGCCGTTCGACGACGGTGGGCGAGTACGTTCCGCCGAAAGAGACTGCCCGCCGGCTGGAGGCGGCAGGAATCCGTATCCCGGAGACCACCAAGCAGCGCAGTGGCGCCCGGGCCGAATTATCTTCCGGGCGCTAGTCCGCCTGCCCTACTTTTCCCAGGGCGCCTTAATGGGGAAGTACTTCTCCAGGAAGTCCGTGACCAGTTCGGCGCGCTCGTCCGCCTGCACCTCCGGGAAGCTGCCGTCGTTCAGGCAGAAGAAGTCAATGTTCCGCTTGGACAGCAGCTTGGGCAAATAGTTCAGCCCGGTGCGCATGGTGGTGTCCACGTAGCGGACCTTGGCGGCCGTCTGGGTAACCGCCCGGCCCGTGAGCAGTGCGTAGTAGTGGTAGAACGAGTTGGTTACGGAGATGTTGTCCGCAGCGCGGAACCGGCTGGCCGCAGTCTTGCGGAACTCTTCCGGAAACTCGCGCTCCATCCTGGCCACTACGCTGCGCCGCAGGGGCGCGGCGGTGTGCTCAAGGTGGCGGGTGGTGATCCGCCCGAACCGGTTCCACAGCAGCTTCCGGTTGACCCGTGCGGCGTTCTCAAAGCCGCTGCGTTCCGCCGCGTTCTCGCCCAGGCCGATCCTGGTTTCCGCCTCGATGAACTTGGTGATCCCACCGGGGGTGAAGAACAGGTCCGGACTGACCGGACGGCCAAAGAACATGTCATCGTTCGAGTACAGGAAGTGCTCGGACAGGCCTTCGATGTTGTGCAGCTGGCATTCCACGGCCTGTGAGTTGTGCGTGGGCAGCACGGATGGATCGGAGAAGAATTCTTCGCTGCGGACAATCGTGACCGCGGGGTGGTCTGCCAGCCATGCCGGAGCGGGGGAGTCTGTGGCGATGAAGATCCGGCGGATCCAGGGCGCGAACATGTAGACGGACCGCAGTGCGTATTTGAGCTCGTTGATCTGGCGGAAGCGGGCTTCGTGGTCGTCGCCTTCGCCCAGGACCACATCCTTCTGCTGTGCGCGCCGGGCTGCAATGTACTCAGGGGAGCTGCCGTCCACCCAGGAGAACACCAGGTCGACGTCGAAGCTGATGTCGCTTGCGTGGTCGGCGAACATGTTCTCGATGGTGGGCCAGGTGTGGCCGTAACGTTCCACCGTGCCGCGTACGGCGTCCTGCCGCAGCATGGTCCGGCGGGTCAGGGAGTTCTCGATCGGAAGGATCAGCTGTTCCCCTTCGAAGGACCACAGCTCGATCTGGACTCCGGCCGAGGCGCCAAATTCGAAGCCGCCCACCGGTTCGACACGGGGCCGGTACAGGCGGAAGATGCGGGCCTGCCGGTTGGAGGACAGTTCACCGTCGGCCACCAGCACTGAGGTTTTCTTTTTGGCATCCACCGTCATGGAGTAGACCGGTTCATCCCGGCAGGCCTCCACCAAGGCGGCACGGAGCTTCTTGCGGTCCTTCCAGTCCAGGGCTATGACAGGCCGGTCGTTGTTTCCGCGGACCAGCAGGTATGCGAGGCCGCGGTCCGCCAGGACAGTGCGCAGGAACAGCAGGTCCTCCACCATGGCCTGGTAGGGCGTCCTGTTGTAGTTGATCAGGGCATAGCGGCCCTTATGCCTGATGACGTCGGGGCGGTGCCGAAGGCGCTGCTCGGCCGCCGCAGACGTGACCTCGGCGTGAAATTGTTCCTCTACGGACGCCTGGCTGCCGTAGTAAACCTCGTCCTGTACCGGTGCTTCTGTAATTGTCGTCTCCGTGCTCGTCAAAGTAAGCGTTTCTACCTGCATGATAGCCGCGCGGTGGAAACAACAGGTTTCGGACAGCGCTGCCCGGGATACGTACCGCGGTCAGGCGCCCAGCGTCTCCCGCCAATTGCGCAGGAATGCGCCGCCGGCGTCGTCATGGATCACGGATGTCTCGAGCCCCAGATCCGCGGCGGTCAGGACAGCATACGGCTTGTCCGGAACTCCATCGGCGGGGCGAACATCCACATGTTTCACTGCGTGGTCGTTGTGGTGGAGCCAGTCAGCCATGGCGTAGTCCGTGCGGGAATCACCCACCGTCCGCCAGGCCTGCGGGGTGATGCCCTGGGCAGCAAGCAGCTCCACTGCCCGGCTGGCGCCCAGATCCTTACCCAGCCGCACCGACTCAATGTCCGTGGAGATGATGGTGGGGTCCACGCGGTAGTCCACGTCGTCGTCGGAATTCGGGGCGTGGTGGTCCAGCCGGACCACGCCCAGTCCATGGCGGATCATCAGGTCCATGGCGTCGGCGTCAAAGAGTTTCTGCTCGGCGAGGTAGTCCGCGCTGGGCACGTCGATGTGCTGTTCCACGGACACCATCGCCCGCTTGGTTTCATCGAAGAACATGTGCGCCGAGTAGTCCTCGGCCACCATCCGCCGGACGTCGTCACCGTAGGCTGCGGGCACCGCCAGTTCCCGGTCCACGTGGATGGGGCCGGGCCCGGCAGCCGTGTAACTGAACCAGACTGCGCCCTTTTCGCAGACGGCGTGGATGATGGTGCCGGCCGGGATGCCTGCCGCGATCATCGGTTCCATCACCTGCTCGCGGATGAACGCGTCGGAGCGTCCGGTGTTGAAGATGACGGGAATGCCGGCAGCGGCCAGCGCCACGAGATCATGGATGATCTCCTGTTTAACATCGCGCGTCAGGGGGCTTGCCACCGGCCCGTCCACGTCCAGCAACAGCGCGAGGGGAGGCGTGGCCGGGTGGCGGTCCCCGGATGTGGAGGTGGCAAGGAACTCGGATGCTGTCATGGCTCCATTCTGTCAGCAGTGCTGTGAACTCCAGGCGACGGGCGGCGAGGGTCACCGCGGATGACAGTTGGTCACTGTTTGGCTACAACCTGCCCCACGGTGTGCCTGCTACTTTCGCTGGGACCGTGGGATGCCTAGGGTGGCATGGTGATATTCAAAGCTGTGGGCGAGGGCCGCCCTTACCCTGACCATGGTTACAACACTCCCAAGCAATGGGCTGCGCTGCCCCCGCGTCCGGTCAGGCTGGACGAGCTGGTGACTACCAAGCGCACCCTTGACCTGGAGGCGCTCCTGGCTGAAGACTCCACCTTCTTCGGCGACCTTTTCCCGCATGTGGTGCAGTACCAGGGAACCCTTTACCTTGAGGACGGCCTGCACCGCGCCGTCCGGACCGCCCTGCACCAGCGCACGGCGATCCACGCCCGCGTGTTGGTCATAGATGGCTAGGAAAAAGCAGCAGGACGCACGCGTCCTCCACGGCCACCGCGTTGTCAGCGGCCCTGATCTGCGGGCCACCTTCGAAGCGGAGCGCGACGCCGACGGCACGGCGCGGGTGCGCCGCCGAGTGCTGCATGCAGTGGTGCTTGTGGTCCTCATCGGGCTGATCGTTGCCGCCATTATCACCGCGCTGGCCATCATCAACGGGCGCCTGAGGATCCCCGCCGCCGAGCCGGCAGAGGAGACTGTCTCCACCTGCCCCGCTGCCACCTTCGACTACACCCCCAACGACAAGATCAACCTCAACGTCTACAACTCCACCAGCAGGCCGGGCCTGGCGCGGTCAGTCGCGGACGACTTCCTGGCCCGGAAGTTCGTGGTGGGGGCAGTCTCCAATGTTGACGCCGGCTACCGCGGTGTTGCCGCTGTGGTGTCCGGGGCCGCGGGCCAGTCCGCGGCGTTCAGTGTCCAGCGCAACCTGCCGGGGGCGGACTACTTCCAGGACGGCAGGACGGACGGCAGCGTGGACGTGATCCTCGCCCAGGACTACCGCGCGCTGGCCCCGCCGGAGCTCGTTGACCAGACACCGGGCACCCTTAGCTGCCCCCGCGAAAGCCGCCGGATTGCCGACGACGACAAGCGGCCGGTCATCCCGTCGGCGACGCCCGCCTCCTGAGTCCTTTCCTGTGGATGCGCTATCAGACCGGCTTGCTCAACCGGCCTGATAGGGACCAAAGGTGTAGGCAACTCAGCTGGCAACGGCGGGAAGCGGGGCAAGCCGGACAGGGCGGCCGGCGTCGTCGAACCTTGCTCCGGCACCCAGCTGGATAAAGCGCACGGTCCTGGCTACCCGGGCTTCCAGCTCCGCGGGCTCGTCGCTGCCCCTGGCCGCGCTGGAGGACAGTGTGCCAAGGATCAGCTGCGCCTGCTGGCCGATGTTGGCCACCGGCAGGTAGCCCTGCTCCATTCCGTCGTGCAGGATGCCCTGCAGCAGCACGCTCAGCTCGCCCACATGGTCGGCGAGCTTGGCAAAGGACGACGGCGACAGCACCGCTCCCATGGCCGGCCCCGGCGGCAGGTGGCGGCGGCTGAGGTCCACCACTTGGGCGCGCACGTACAGCGCCAGCCGCTCCACCGGATTGTCCAGGCGGCCGAGTGCCTCGCGGAGCTCGGACAGGAACTTCTCCGTCTCCTCCAAGGCATAGGAGATGAGGAGCTCTTCAATGTCCGCGTAGTAGTTGTAGACGGCGGTCCTGCCCACTCCTGCGTGACGGGCCACGTCAGTCATGGTCAGCCCGGGAAGGCCATGGGAAAAAAGGAGCTCGCCAAAGGCAGTAAGGATGCGGCGCTGTGTTTCTGCGCGCTGCTCGGCGTTGCTGGCCGCTGAAATCCTGGGCATGTAGACACTTTACCGCGAAGTGTCACCAAACTGGCGCTACGCGGGGCAGCCGTCCGGGCCGCAGGCGTCACCGTCGCTGGAGTTCACCAGCACCAGCGGGTTGGCATCCTGCCAGGCCTGGGTAAGCGCTGCGGTGAACGTTTCGGTGGGCTGGGCGCCGGAGAGGCCGAACTTGCGGTCGATGACGAAGAAGGGCACGCCGCTGATTCCCAGTGCACGGCCTTCCTCGAAATCGAAACGGACGTCGTCGGCGTACTTCTCCGTGGTGAAGAGTTCCTCCACCTCGCCTGCGCGGATGCCAAGATCCAGGGCGAGCGAGGTCAGGTACTCGCGTCTGCCGATGTCCTTGCCGTGTTCGAAGTGGTCGCTGAGCAGGCGCTCCTTGGCTTCATCCTGCTTGCCGTGGGCGGCCGCAAGGTGGATCAGGCGGTGCGCCGTGAAACTGTTCGCCACCACCACGGAGCCGAACCGGTAGTTGAGGCCCTCGCCCTTGGCCTGCTCCGTGACGTGCTCAAACATCTGTGAAACCTGCTGCTGGGGCATGCCCTTGCGGCTGCTGAGGTAATCCAGTTCCGTCCCGTCATAGTGCTCGGGCAGGGCGGGATCCAGCTGGTAGCTGCGCCACGACACTTGTACCGAATCGCGGTGCTCGAAGGTGGAAAGGGCTGCCTCGAAGCGGCGCTTGCCGATGTAGCACCACGGGCAAGCGACGTCTGACCAGATCTCGATCTTCATGCTGTGGAGAACCTCGAAGCCTGGCCGGGCATTCCTGGGCACCTTTGTTAGATACCCCACAGTAGGGCTTGTCGTGTGGTTGAAGGTGCGCAATAGTCAGAATGTCGGTCCATGCCAGGGCCGGCCGCACACTCCTCATAACAACCGCGAACCGGAGCAGGTTACGCGGATAGAACTGCCCGGCCAGCTGGGAGCCCGGCCCGTCATTCTCCTTGGAGGCCAAGGATGCGGATAGGACTGGTTGCGGGACCGTGGATTCCCATTCCACCGGTGACTTACGGCGGCACCGAAAGGGTGGTGGACAGCCTGGCCCGGGGTTTCGCGGCCGCGGGGCACGACGTACTCCTGGCGGCACCGACAGACAGCATGTGTCCGGTGCCGAGGGTTCCGGGCATGCGGGCCTCGGTCCCGGACGGGTTGAACCTGACAATCTCCGAACTCAGCCACGTGGCACGGGCTTACGAAGGCCTGGAAAGTGCGGACATCATCCACGACCACACGATGGCCGGCCCCCTGTATCTGCACCGGCCGAAACAGATACCGGTGGTGACCACCATCCACTGCCGTCTGGACCGTGAAGCGGCCGATATTTACAAAGCCATAGCGCGCAACGCGGCGGTCATTGCCATCTCGCGCAACCAGGGATCGCACGCGCCGGACGTTCCCATCACCCGGGTGATCCATCACGGGATGGACGTCTCCTCGGTCCCCGTGGGATCGGGCAGCGGGGGCTACCTGTGCTTTGTGGGGAGGGCGTGCCCGGACAAGGGGCTGCTGGAGGCCGTCATGATTGCCCGCCAGGCGGGCATGCCATTGCGGATAGCGATGAAGATGCGCCAGCCGGACGAGGTTGGCTTCTTCCACGAGGTGGTTCAACCGATGCTGGGGCCGGATGACGACGTCGTGGACGAACTGGACGACGCCAGCAAGTACCGGCTGATGGGGGAAGCGTTGGCGTTCCTGAACCCGATCCAGTGGCCGGAGCCCTTCGGGCTGGTCATGATTGAGGCGCTGGCCACCGGAACTCCGGTGATCGGAACCCCCGCCGGTTCGGCACCCGAGATAGTTGAGCACGGACGGACCGGATACCTGGGGGATATCGGGCAGCTGGCCGGCTTCGCTGAAATGGCAGGCGGCATCAGCCGCGCGGCCTGCCGAAAGGCCGTGGAGGAGCGGTTCAGCGAGGAACGGATGGTGAACGAGCACCTGCAGCTTTACACCGAACTGCTGGAAGGGAGAAAGCCCGAAGGGGTTCCGGATAGCGATCACGTGGACCAGAATCTTAAGGGGCGAGCGGTGTTCCGATCCCCGGCATGATGGCCGCCCAGTAAAGGAGCCCTTCTGTGACCGCATGGAACGCCGATACAGAGGCAGCCGCATCCGAATCGGGTTCGGTCACGGTGGTGGAAGGGTCCTCATTCTGCATTTCGTCCGGAGGCGGGGACATCAGTTCTGACGGTGGCACAAACGGCGCGTTCTTCCAGGACACCCGCATCGTTTCCCACTGGGTGCTTCGAATCAACGGTTCCCTGCGTGAGCCGCTGGCAGCCCAGCGGCCCAAGCCCTTTGAAGCCACATTTGTGGGCCGGGCCAAATGGCGGGACGGCTGGTTCGACAGCCCGCTCGTGGTCCGGCAGGTCCGGCATATCGGCCCGGGTTTGAGGGATGACATATCGCTTGAGAATTACTCGGCCGAGGCGGTGGACTGCGATATCGAACTTCTGGTCGACGCCGACCAGGCGGACCTGTTCGACGTCAAGGGCGGGCGGACGTCACGAAGGGCAGAAACAGTCCGCACCGTCCGCGACGGTGAACTCATCATCGAAAGCTCCCGCGACGGGCAGCAGCGCGGAACGGCCATCCGTGCCCGCGGCGCCTCTCTGAGTTCAGACGGTCTCCGCTTCCGGGCGACGGTCCCGCCCCGCGGAAAGTGGGCCACCAGCGTCATCGTGGTGCCATTGATCAACGGGCAGGCACCCGCCGAGCCCTTCACCGAAGAGGGGCTTCCGCACCACAGGGAGGGGGTTCGCCGGCACCGCCACTGGGAGCAGAACGTTCCCCGGATCAGCGTTATGGACAGCAGTCTGCAGGCAACTCTGAACCGGAGCCAAAGCGACTTGGGCTCGCTGCGGATTTTCGATCCGCACCACCCGGAACGGGCAGCCGTGGCGGCCGGTGCGCCGTGGTTTATGGCACTCTTCGGACGGGATTCCATTTTGTCCTCCTACATGTCCCTGATGGTTGATCCCAACCTCGCGGCCGGTACCCTGCAGACCCTGGCCGGCCTGCAGGGGAAAAAAGTGGACCCGGATTCCGAGGAAGAACCCGGCCGAATTCCGCACGAGGTGCGGTTTGGGATCACGGCCGGCCTATCGCTGGGCGGCACCGCCTATTACGGAACAGCTGACGCCACCCCCCTCTTCGCGGCACTTCTGGGCGAACTGAGCCGGTGGGGGCTGTCGGAGGACATCATCGATTCATTGCTGCCGCACGCTGACCGCGCCCTGGAGTGGATCGAGCATTACGGCGACCGCGACGGTGACGGGTTCGTGGAGTACCTCCGGCCCAATGAGCACGGACTCATCAACCAAGGGTGGAAGGACTCCTGGGACGGCATCAACTTCGCCGACGGAACCATCGCCGAGGCGCCCATAGCCCTTTGCGAAGTCCAGGCTTACGTCTACTCCGCCTACATCGGCCGGTCGCTGCTGGCCCGCTGGAGCGGCGATACCGCGCTGGAACAGCATTGGGCAGAACGCGGCGCGGCGCTGAAGGCCGCATTCAACGAAAAGTTCTGGCTGCCGGAGAGAGGGTACTTCGCGGTGGCCCTGGACAAGGACAAGCGCCCCGTTGACGCCTGCACCTCCAATATGGGCCACTGCCTTTGGCTGGGCATCGTGGACGAAGATAAAGCCCAGTCCGTGGTGGAGCACCTGATGTCACCCCAGATGTTCACTGGCTGGGGAATCCGCACCCTGGCCTCGGACATGGGTGCCTACAACCCCGTGAGCTACCACAACGGTTCGGTGTGGCCCCACGACTCCGCCCTGGTGGCCACCGGCCTGATGCGCTACGGATATGTAGAGGAGGCCCGGCGGCTAGCCACTGCCCTTTTCGAGGCAGCCGAACATTTTGACGGCCGGCTGCCCGAATTGTTCTGCGGCTTTGATCGGGGTGAGTTCCCTGGACCCGTACCGTATCCCACCGCATGTTCACCGCAGGCCTGGGCGGCGGCAGCGCCCATCCAATTAGTCCGTGCGCTGCTCCGCTTCGATCCCGTCCACACCCGCGGCTTAGTGCACCTGGCGCCCATCCTGCCCGAGGGCATGGGCGACTTCCAGGCCGAGAACGTCCTGATGGGCTCCACCCGGATCACCATCAGGGCGCATGGGACACACGGCAGCATTGACGGGCTTCCGCCAGGAATCAAACTCCTGGCGGATCCACGTCCACCCTTGGCCTACCCACCGGGGGCTCCCGCGAAGGCATGATGTCACAGCGGGCAGTGCGGGAGCCAGGCGGTCAGGGGACGGCGCGTTCCAGCACGAAGTCATGCTCAACCGTGCTGCCGAGCCGGAACGACTTGGTGCCCACCTTGGCGAACCCTGACTTTTCATAAAAGCGGATGGCACGGGCGTTCTGGCTGTTGACTCCCAGCCAGACGCCGCGTCCGCCGGCCTCCGCAGCCCCCTGGAGGCTGGCGTGCATCAGCTCGGCGGCGGCACCGAGCCCGTGGTGTTCCGGGTGCACGTAGCATTTGCTCAGTTCCACCGACGGCAGGAGCTGTAGCGCGGAAACGACGTCCGGGTCCTCTGCAGGCCGGTTCACGAGCAGGCTGTAGCCCCGCAGGTTACCGCGGGCGTCGATCACCAGGATGGTGACGTCGGGGTCGGCGAGGTAGGCCTGGAAGTGGCGTTCGCTGAGCGTGTTCGCCAGGTGCGCCGCGATGTCCTGGGGCGACGACGACGGCGGGCAGGCCAGCGGAAAGGTGACGGCCGCCAGCGCAGCCAGCGCGCCGGCGTCGTCCGCTATTGCCTTACGGATGGAAGAGGTCATGCAGGGATTTTATGTCCCTACTGCTGGAAGGCGGCGTCGAAGGAAGTGCTCGACGGCGCGAAGTCGAACTTCTTCAGGGCGGCGAGGGCTTCAGGTGCGCCGTGGAGGCGGTCCATGCCGGCGTCTTCCCACTCAACGGAAATGGGGCCGTCGTAGCCGATCGCCGTGAGGGCGCGGAAGGATGCTTCCCAGGGGACGTCCCCGCGTCCGGCGGAGACGAAATCCCAGCCGCGGCGGGGATCGCCCCAGGCGAGGTGGGAGCCCATCACGGTGTTCCGGCCGGTCTGGCGGACCTTGGTGTCCTTGCAGTCCACATGGTAGATCCGGTCCTTGAAGTCCCAGATAAAGGAAACGGGGTCGATGCCCTGCCACATCATGTGGGACGGGTCCCAGTTCAGCCCGAACGCTTCGCGGTGGCCGATCGCTTCGAGGGTTCGGACGGTGGTCCAGTAGTCGTAGGCGATTTCGGAGGGGTGGACTTCGTGGGCAAAGCGGACGCCGCATTCGTCGAAGACGTCCAGGATGGGGTTCCAGCGGTCGGCGAAGTCCTGGTAGCCGGCGTCGATGACTTTTTCGGGGACGGGCGGGAACATGGCCACGTACTGCCAGATGGAGGAGCCGGTGAACCCGACGACGGTGTCCACGCCGAGTGCTTTGGCGAGCCGGGCGGTGTGCTTCATTTCCTCGGCGGCGCGCTGGCGGACCCCTTCGGGGTCGCCGTCGCCCCAGACCTTGGCTCCGACGATCGCTTCGTGGCGGAAGTCGATGGGGTCATCGCAGACGGCTTGGCCCTTGAGGTGGTTGGAGATGGCCCAGACCTTCAGGTTGTATTTCTCCAGGAGGGCGAGTTTGGACTCGACGTAGCCGGGTTCGTCCCAGCGCCACGCGTCCAGGTGGTCGCCGGAGACGGCGATTTCGAGGCCGTCGTAGCCCCAGCCGGAGGCGAGCCTGGCGACTTCCTCGAGCGGAAGGTCGGCCCACTGGCCGGTGAACAAGGTGTAGGGGCGGGGCATGTCAGGCTCCTTTTGTAGTGGCTGCAGTCCGGGTTGCGGGGGTCAGTTGGATGGTGGAACTTTTCGCGGCCGCGGACTCCTCAACGGCGGCCAGGATGCGCTGGACTTCCAGCCCGTCCTCGAACGACGGCGAAGGTTCGGTCCCGCCGTCGACGGCCAGCAGGAAGTCGCGGACTTCGTGCGTGAAGGTGTGCTCCCAGCCGATAATGTGGCCCTGCGGCCACCAGGCGTCCAGATAGGGGTGCTCGGGTTCGTTCACGACGATCCGGCGGAAGCCCTGCTCGCGGGCGGGGGCCAAGGCGTCAAGGAACCGGAGTTCGTTAAGGTTTTCCAGGTCGAAGGTAATGGCACCCTTGTCGCCGTAGACCTCCAGCTGCAGGGAGTTCTTCCGGCCGGTGGCCACCCGGGAGGCCTCCACTGAGGCGACTGCCCCGGAGGCGAGGGTCAGCGTTGCCCAGGCGGCGTCGTCGACCGTAACCTCTTCGAGCCCGTCGGCTCCCGGCCTTTGGTTCACGAAGGTCTGCAGGCGGCCCGAAACTTCGGTGACCTGGCTGCCGAGCAGGAAGAGGACCTGGTCAATGGCGTGGGAGGCGATGTCACCCAGAGCCCCGGAGCCCGCGGTGTCCTTCGTCAGCCGCCAGGTCATGGGAGCGGATTCATCAGCGAGCCAGTCCTGCAGGTAGGCCGCGCGGACCTGGCGGACGGAACCGAGCCTGCCTTCGCTGATCAGTTCCTTTGCCAGGGCCAGGGCTGGAACGCGGCGGTAGTTGAATCCCACCATCGACTGCACGCCCCTGGCCCTGGCCGCCTGCGCTGCGGCGGTGATGGCCTCGGCTTCGGCCAGGGTATTGGCCAGCGGCTTTTCCAGCAGCACGTGCTTGCCGGCCTCGAGGGCGGCGATGGCAATCTCGGCGTGCAGCCAGCCCGGAGCGCAGATATCCACGATATGGATGTCGTCCCGGTCCAACAGCGTACGCCAGTCCGTGGCCGTTTCGCTCCACCCGTACTTGGCGGCGGCCTCCGAGACTGCGGCGGCGTCCCTGCCCACGAGGAGCTTCTGCTCGAACGCGGGGACGTCAAAGTAGCTTGCCACGTTCCGCCAGGCGTTCGAGTGTGCCTTGCCCATAAAGGCGTAGCCGATCATCGCCACGCCCAGCGGGCCCTTGGTGCCTGTTTCCCGGCTCACGCGTTACCGCCAAGGGTCAGCGTTTCAGGGGCCCAGTCCTCAGGGAGGGGAGCCGACGCCGGCGCGGAGCTTTCGACGTTAACGAACGTGCCGGACTCCATGGACTCGGAGATGGAGACCATGCTGTCCAGGACGTGGTAGGCAAGGTTCCCGGTGGCGCGGTGGGGGACACCGGCACGGATGGAGCGGGCCATGTCCAGAACTCCCATGCCGCGGCCGTTCGCCGGTCCGGTGGCCGCAATGGTGGTCCAATCCTCGTCGCCTGCGCGCCAAAGCCTGATGTCGCCGTCGAAGTAGTTTGGATCGGGCAGGGACAGCGTGGCCTCGGTGCCGGTGATCTCCACGAAGCCCATCCGCTGGCGGGGGGACTCGAAGGAAAACACGCTGTGCGAGGACGCCCCGCTTTCGAACTGGGCCATCGCGGACACGTGGGTGGGCACCTCCACAGTGAACTCTTCGCCGGCTTTGGGGCCGGAACCGATGACGCGGACATTCTTGGCCTTGGACCCGACAGCGGCCACCTTGCGGATGGAGCCGAAAGCCTGGACCAGGGTGGTGAGGTAGTACGGGCCCATATCGAACAGGGGGCCGGCGCCATGCTGGAAGAGGAAGGCCGGGTTGGGGTGCCAGGACTCCGGGCCAGGGGTCTGGAACGTGGTCATGGCGGTGAGGGGTGTGCCGATATCACCCCGCTGGATCAGCCGCAGCGCGGTCTGCAGGCCGGCGCCGAGGAAGGTGTCCGGGGCGCAGCCAAGGCGGATTCCGGCGGCATCAGCGGTTTTGAGCAGGCCCAGGCCGGACTCGCGCTCCAGCGAGAAGGGCTTCTCGGTCCAGACGTGCTTGCCGGCGTTCACGGCGGCAGTGGCAACCTCGACGTGTGCGGCAGGAATGGTCAGGTTGACGATGATTTCGACGCCGGGGTGGCTCAGGGCCTTCTCAACCCCGCCCCACTCGGCGACGCCGTATTCCCTGGCACGGGCTTCCGCCGCTTCCTCAAACAGGTCCGCGATGACGTGGACTTTCAAATCCGGGAACGCGGTGAGGTTGTCCAGGTACTGCTTGCTGATGTTGCCGGCGCCGATGACACCAACACCCACCGGACCGTGGCCCGGGGACGATACAGACGCAGCGGTGCTCATGCCTTGATCCCTTCGCCTGATGCCAGCAGGAACGAAAGGCTCTCTGTGATTCCCGCAAAGATATCGCCGGCGTAATCGTCGAATTCCACGACGCCCACCTCCATTGATTTCGCGGCTGCAATGACATCCACCACGGGGAGCTTGCCCTGGCCCGCCGGCTGTTGGGCCCTGGTGTCGGTAGTCAGCGGCCCGTCCTTAATGTGGATGAACTTCACCCGGTCGCCGAGCTTGGTCAGGATGTCCACCGGGTCCTGGCCGGCGACGGCCACCCAGTACGTGTCTACTTCCAGGACCAGTTCGGGGTCCAGCAGGTCCGTGAAGTATTCCAAGGCGGTCCGGCCCTCGATGGTGGACTCCAGCTCCCACTGGTGGTTGTGGTACCCCACCCGGATGCCGTACTCGGCACCCTTGCGGGCTGCTTGGTTCAGCTTCGCGGCCGTGGCCTGGACGTCCTCCGCCGTTTGCCAGCGGTCGGCCGGGATGAAGGGCTCAATGACGGTGGTGATCCCGAGTTCCTTGGCGGCGGCGAAGATCCCGTCCTGGTCCTGGCTCAGCAGCGGGGCATGGCCGGAAGGTGCGGTCAGGCCATTCCCTCGCAGTGCCGCACCAAGTTCCTTTGCAGTGGCCACAAAGTTGTACGGCTCAACCTGGGTGAAACCAATGTCTGCGACCTTTTTGATGGTTGCGGGAAGATCTTCCTGGATCGCATTCCGCAGCGTATAAAGCTGGAGGGAGTAGGACATGTGGCCTCCTGAGGTTGGGACTCGGTTTCAGGCTGCAGGGTGTGGCCTTGCCCGCAACTCTTTTGGTCTACTGCAAAGCTAGGGCCCCTTTTGCTGTCCGTCAAGCAAAAGTTGTTAGCGTGACATGCAGAAGTGGCCGTGCTATCCATGTTTTATGACCAACACCGCAGGCAGCAGTATCCCGGTATCAGAGCCTGCCGCACGCCAGGGCGGAGCCGGCGTCCTGTTCCAGCTCCTCCGCGACGGTAAGGCGCGAACCCGGGCTGAACTGGTGCTGACCACCGGTCTGGCACGGTCCACGGTGGCAGCGCGCATCGATGCCCTCATCGCGTCTGGTTTGGTGGGCCCGGCCGGTGAGGCGACCTCGAGCGGTGGCAGGCCGCCGTCGCGCTTTGCCTTCAACCCGGCCGTGCGCGTTGTGTTGGCGGTGGACGTCGGGGCCACCCACGCGACAGTCGCCGTCACGGACCTCAACGGCCAGGTCCTCACCCAGCAGCGACTGGCGCAGGATGTGGCGGACGGGCCGGAGGCCGTGCTGGGCAGGGTGGTCAAGGAAGGGGCGTCCCTTATTGCCAAGGCCGGACGCAGGGTGGCTGACCTGGCGGGCGTCGGGATTGGTTTGCCGGGGCCGGTGGAGCACGCCAGCGGGCACCCGGTCAAGCCACCCATCATGCCGGGTTGGGACGGATTCGACGTCGTCTCCTACGTTCAGCGTTCCCTGCCGGTTCCCGTGCTGGTGGACAACGATGTGAACATCATGGCGCTGGGGGAGTGGACCGCCCACTGGCCCGGGGACGAGAATTTCCTGTTCATCAAGGTGGCTACCGGAATCGGCTCCGGAATTATCAGCAGCGGGACATTGCAGCGCGGTGCCAACGGTACCGCGGGCGACCTTGGCCACGTGCGGGTCCCACGCGGGGATGACGTGCTGTGCCGCTGCGGCAACCATGGCTGCCTTGAAGCCCTGGCATCAGGTCCGGCTCTGGCAGCTGAACTGGACCGGCAGGGAGTTCCGGCTGCCAGGGGCAGTGACGTGCTGCGACTTGTGGCGCAGGGGAACCTGCAGGCGATCCAGGTGCTGCGGCAGGCCGGCCGGGACCTGGGCGACGTCCTGGCCACCGTGGTCAACCTGCTCAATCCGTCTGTTGTTGTGATCGGCGGAAGCCTGGGCCAGGCCGGAGAGCACCTGATGGCGGGCGTGCGGGAAGTGGTGTACCGGCGCTCGCTGCCGCTGGCCACGGCCCACCTCCGGATTGCACTGTCCGTGGCCGGCGACCGGGCGGCCATCCTGGGCGCGAGCCAGATGGTCACGCAGCATGTGCTCTCCCCGGCATCGATTGAGGCCACGCTTCAGGCAACCGGCTAGATCTCTGCCGCTGTTAGCCGAACCCGGTCAGGCGGAAATCAGCCGCACGGGCGCGCCTGCCAGCCAGGCCTTGACGTCTTCCAGCGCCCCGCCGTAAAACTGCCGGTAGCTTTCCCGCGTGACGTAGCCCAGGTGCGGAGACAACACCGTGTTGGGGGCGGTCAGGACAGGGTGGCCCGCCGGCAGGGGTTCGGGGTCGAAGACGTCCAGAGCGGCACCGGCAATCCAGCCTTCGGACAGGGCCCGCACCAGGGCATCCTGGTCAACCAACGGGCCGCGTGCGGTGTTCACCAGGACGCCGTTGGGGCCCAGGAGTTTCAGCTCCGGCTCGCCCACGATGCCTTCCGAACGGGAAGACAGGCGCAGGTGGAGGGTGGCGACGTCGGAATTGCGAAAGAGCTCTTCCTTGGTTACCTTCCGCACCCCTGCCCCGGCGGCAGTCTCGTCCGTCAGGTTCTGGCTCCACGCCAAAACCTCCATGCCGAAGGCTTGTCCGTAGGCGGCAATCCTGCGGCCAATTTTGCCCAGGCCCACCACTCCCAGCGTCTTGCCGGCGAGTTCGAACCCGACAGTGCTCTGCCAGGCGCCCGAGCGGAGCGAAGTATCCTCGGCGGGGATATTGCGCGCCAGTGCCAGGAGCAGCGCCCACGTCAGTTCCGGGGCAGCCGTGGGCGAACCGGGAGTACCGCATACCGTCATCCCCAGCTCAGCTGCCGCCGCCACGTCAATGGACGCATTCGCCATTCCGGTGGTGACCAGGAGCTGGAGGCCGGGCAGCTTCTCCAGCACCTCCCGCGGGAAGGCAGTCCGCTCCCGCATCGCAACGATGATGGTTACCCCTGCCAGGGCGGACACCAGTGCGTCCTGTGACGCGAACGGCTCCCGGTACGCGGTGACCGTGACGCCGTCGGCCTCCAGCGAGGACCAGTCAGCGAACCCATGCGCAACGTCCTGGTAATCGTCGAGGATGGCAAGGCGATGCTGCATATCGTGTCCTTCGTCCCGGAGTCAGCGGCAGTGATGTTCATCGTAAGGCAGGAGCGGCCCGCCGCCGCCGTGACCTGCCGCCTGCCCGTGATAGCAATGAGGGTGATGAGAAAAGATTCAACACCCAAGCCCTGCAGGTGAGCGGCCGTATCTTTGCCAGGCTTCCTCACACCTGGATCCTGCTGGCCTGCATCGGGCTGCTGGCGCTGAACCTTCGCGGCCCATTCGTGGCTGTCGCCCCGGTGGTGGATATCATGCAGGCCGACTTGGGCTTTTCCCCTGTGGTGCTGGGCCTGCTGACCAGCATCCCGGTCCTGTGCTTCGCGCTTGCGGCCCCCCTGGCGTCACTCGCGGCACGCGGGTATGGTGCCGAGTTCGCGGTGACCCTCACCATTCTGGGCGTGCTGGCCGGCGTCATTATCCGGTCCTCGGGCGGTCCGGCACTGGTGCTGGCCGGGACGGTAGTGATTGGCCTTGCCATCACCATCGGCAACATCGCCGCACCCCTCATCATCCGCCGCGACTTCCCGCCGCTGCGGCAGGGAACCGCCATGGGCATCTACACCGCCGCGCTGAACATCGGGTCCTTCCTGACCTCGATGGTCACGGCACCGCTGGCCGAACTGGTGGGCTGGCAGCTCGCGCTCGCGTCCGTCGGGATCTTCGCCATAGCGGCGATCGTGTGCTGGGTGCTCGCCGTCGGACTCCGCGCTGCTTTTGTCCCCTCCGCCGCTGTTGCTCCGGACGGGCCGCGGGATGCAGCCGTCGCCGGCTCAGGGTGGACCACGGCCGGGCTGACGGCTGCGTTCGCCGGACAGGCCTTCTCCTACTACGCGGTCACGGCCTGGCTGCCCAGCTACCTGAACGACGAACTCGGCATGTCCGCTGCTGCGGCCGGAGCTGGGTCCTCCCTTTTCCAGGTGTTCGCCATTCTGGGCGGCCTCGGTGTGCCCTTCGCGGCCAAATACTTCAGTACGACGACGGTGGCGGTCACCTTGGGCCTGTTGTGGACTGCCGTGCCTGCCGGTCTCCTGCTGGCCCCGGAACTGTGGTGGCTGTGGTCCGTCTTTGGCGGGGTTGCCCAGGGCGGCGGGATCACGCTGATCTTCATCGCCATCATCAAGCTGGCCCGGGACCAGGTTGCCGCCGGCCGGATGTCCGCCACCGTCCAGGGGCTGGGTTACTGCTTCGGCGCGGTGTCACCTCCGCTGGTGGGTTACGTGCACGACGCTTCGGGATCCTGGACGCCCGCCCTGCTCGTAATTCTGGCGTCTGTGCTGACGTTCTTCCTCGCCGCCACCCTCTCGGTGCGGCGGGTGCCCAAGGGGCGGTAAGGGACGACGCCGGCCCGCCGCCGGACGCGAGATGACATTTAACGGCAGTGCTTTCCTTGAACATTGCCGTTAAGTGTCATCTCGCGAGGGATGTGTCCCGTCGCCGGGCCGGCCCTCCGGATTTCGGAGGTGCCTGTTGCGAAAGAGCGTGCCGGCCCGGCGGACGGAAGTTCTGGTGTCGTTCTGCTGGTTATGCCGCGGCCAGCTCTTCCACCGATGCCCGTTCGCGGGCTTCGGTGAGGTAGCGGGCGTAGGCGGGAAGCGTGAGGAAGGACGGGAAGTCCTGGGCCAGTGTGACTTCCTCGAAAATGTCGCGGGCGTCCTCGAAGCGGTCGCCGTCGAAGCGTTCCAGCCTGGCGAATTCCTGGTCCAGGAGCTCTTCGATCCAGTGGTGCGTGATGATTTCGCCGTGGTCGGTAATGGCGCGGGCGTAGATCCACTGCCAAAGCTGGGAGCGGGAGATTTCGGCGGTGGCGGCGTCTTCCATGAGGTTGTGGATGGCGACGGCGCCGTTGCCGCGGAGCCAGGATTCGATGTAGCGGATTCCCACTTCGATGTTGTTCCGGATGCCCTTCTCGGTGATGGTGCCTTCGGTGGCGGCCACGTTGATCAGGGCTCGGTCGTCCGGGGTGACGTCCTCGCGGAGCCGGTCCAGCTGGTTGGGCTTCTCGCCGAGGATGCTGTCGAACACCTCGCGGCAGACGGGCACCAGGTCCGGGTGGGCCACCCAGGAGCCGTCGAAGCCGTCGGTGGCTTCGCGGGCCTTGTCCGCGCGGACCTTCTCGAGGGCGTTGGTGTTGGCTTCGGGATCTTTGCGGTTGGGGACGGCTGCGGCCATGCCGCCGATGGCCATGGCGCCGCGCTTGTGGCAGGCCCGCACGAGCTGTTCGGTGTAGGCGCGCATGAAGGGGGCGGTCATGGTCACCTGGGCCCGGTCCGGGAGGACGAAGCGGGGACCGCGGGTGCGGAAGTTTTTGATCAGGGAGAAGATGTAGTCCCACCGGCCGGCGTTCAGGCCGGAGGCGTGGTCGCGCAGTTCGTAGAGGATTTCCTCCATTTCGAAGGCTGCGGTGATGGTTTCGATCAGCACGGTGGCGCGGATGGTGCCCTGCGGGATGCCGAGGAGGTCCTGGGCGAGGATGAAGATGTCGTTCCAGAGCCGGGCCTCGAGGTGGTTTTCGATCTTGGGCAGGTAGAAGTACGGGCCCTTGCACTGGGCCAAGAGGCGGCGGGCGTTGTGGAAGAAGAACAGGCCGAAGTCCACGATCCCGCCGGCGATGGGGCTGCCGTCGATGAGCATGTGCTTTTCGGGCAGGTGCCAGCCGCGGGGGCGGACCACGATGGTGGGCAGTTCCCCGGCCGGGCGGAGTTTGTATTCCTTGCCCTCTTCGGTGGTGAAGTCGATCCTGCGCTCCAGGGCGTCGGTGAGGTTCAGCTGGCCCTTGATGACGTTCCGCCAGGTGGGGGTGGAGGAGTCCTCCATGTCCGCCAGCCACACCTTCGCGCCGGAATTCAGGGCGTTGATGGTCATTTTCTTGTCCACCGGCCCGGTGATTTCCACGCGGCGGTCCTCCAGCCCCGGCGCCGGCGGAGCGACCCGCCACGACGGGTCGTTCCGGATGCTCTCGGTTTCCCGGAGGAACCGGGGATCAGCGCCGCCGGCGATCTCAGCCCGCCGGGTACGCCGGGCCTGCAGCAGTTCCTGCCGCCGCTCAGCAGTTGCCCGGTGCAGCTTGGCCACGAACTCCAGTGCGTCCGGAGTAAGAACCTCGTTCTGCCGGCACACGGGTTGAGCAGTGAGAGTGATGCCATTAATCGTGAAGCTATCGGTGAAGCTGTTCATCTCAGTCTCCTTAAAGACAAAAGGGAAGTTCGACGGCGGGTGGCGGCAGGGCGGCGACTGAGGCACAAGGCCGAGGAGCCGGTGTCGCGGCAGCCTGCGTAAAAGGGGCCCTGTGCCCGCCCCCGACCGAGTTCTACGAGGTCATGGGGCGGGCATGGGGAATAGCAGGCCGAGCGATGCCGGTCCGAAGGCCGGAGGCGACAACCGCCGTCGTAAGTGGTTAGTGGAACTGGCCTTCTTCGGTGGATCCCACCAGGGCAAGGGTGGATGCGTTCGGGTTGAGCGCGGTGGCGATGTCGTCGAAGTAGCCGGTGCCGACTTCGCGCTGGTGCTTGGTTGCGGTGTAGCCGCGGGATTCGGAGGCGAATTCCTTTTCCTGGAGTTCGACGTAGGCGCTCATGCCTTCGCGGGCATAGCCGTGGGCGAGGTCGAACATCGAGTAGTTCAGGGCGTGGAAGCCGGCCAGGGTGATGAACTGGAAGGTGAAGCCCATGGCACCGAGTTCGCGCTGGAACTTCGCGATGGTGGCATCGTCCAGGTGCTTGCGCCAGTTGAACGACGGCGAGCAGTTGTAGGAGAGCATCTGGTCCGGGAACTCGGCCTTGACGGACTCGGCGAACTTGCGGGCGAGTTCCAGGTCCGGGGTGCCGGTCTCCATCCAGATAAGGTCCGAGTAGGGGGCGTAGGCCTTGGCGCGGGCGATGCAGGGTTCGATGCCGTTGCGGACCTTGTAGAAGCCCTCAGCGGTACGCTCGCCGGTGATGAATTCCTGGTCACGCTCGTCCACGTCCGAGGTGATCAGGGTTGCTGCCTCGGCGTCGGTGCGGGCGATGACCACCGACGGGGTGCCGGCGACGTCGGCCGCGAGGCGGGCGGCGTTCAGGGTCCGGACGTGCTGCTGGGTGGGGATCAGGACCTTGCCGCCCAGGTGCCCGCACTTCTTCTCCGAGGCGAGTTGGTCTTCCCAGTGAACGCCTGACGCGCCGGCCTGGATCATGGATTTCATGAGTTCGTAGGCGTTCAGCGGCCCGCCGAAGCCGGCCTCGGCGTCGGCGACGATCGGGACCAGCCAGTCCTCCACGGTCTGAACGCCTTCGGAAAATTCGATCTGGTCTGCCCGGAGCAGTGCGTTGTTGATGCGGCGGACCACGGTGGGGACGGAGTTGGCCGGGTAGAGGGACTGGTCCGGGTAGGTGTGACCGGAGTTGTTCGCGTCTGCGGCAACCTGCCAGCCGGAGAGGTAGATGGCCCGCAGCCCGGCCTTGACCTGCTGCACGGCCTGGTTGCCGGTCAGCGCGCCCAGGGCGTTGGTGTACTTGCCTTCCTTGTGCTCTTCCGTGAGCTGCTTCCACAGCTTCTCGGCGCCGCGGCGGGCCAGGGTGTGTTCTTCGGAGACGCGGCCCCGGAGGCGGACGACGTCGGAGGCTGAGTAGTCCCGGGTCACACCTTCCCAACGGGGGTTGGCGGCCCACTCGAGCTCCAGGGCTGCGGCCTGCTGTTCGGGCGTCTGCTGGGTGGGCTCAAATGCTGCAGTCATCGTTGATCTCCTTGATTGAGCTCCGGATGGAGTAGGTGGGAACCGCGTCGTTGGGGTTCCCACCAGCTTTTCCGGTGCGGTGTTTCTTTCCGTAGCAACTACTTTTCTGCACTTTCAATCCCCTTTCTAGATAAAAACTCTGGAAAGAAATGCACTTCTTCACGTATTCTTCAAAAATGTCACCTTCAAGCTGGAACAGGGAAGTTTCGCAGCCTTCGTCGTCCACCGCCACTGCGGAACTGGACGTGATATCGCTTGGCCGCCGGGTACGTCATCTGCGCAAGCAGGCCGGCCTGACACTGGACGACCTGAGTGCCGCCGTCGGGACCGCGCCCAGCCAGCTGAGCCTGATCGAGAACGGCAAGCGTGAACCGAAACTGACCCTGCTCCAGCACCTCGCGCGGGCACTGAACGTCACCATCGACCAGCTGCTCGGGGCCGAGCCGCCGAGTCGCCGGGCCGCCCTGGAAATCGAGTTGGAGCGTTACCAGCGCGGTCCGCTCTATGAGTCCCTGGATCTGCCCAAAATCCGCATCAGTTCGCGGCTTCCGCTGGATGTGCTCGAGGCCCAGGTGGGGCTGCTGCACGAGCTTGAACGCAAGATGAACGAGCAGGTGGCCACCCCGGAAGAAGCACGCCGCGCCAACGGTGAACTGCGGGCCATGATGCGGGAGCGTGGCAACTATTTTCCGGAGTACGAAGCCGAAGCGCAGAAGGTCCTCCAGGAGGTGGGTTACACCACCGGGCCTCTGAGCCAGCACGTGATCGCGGACATCGCCGAGCACCTCGGCTTCACCCTGCATCATGTTGGCGACCTGCCGCATTCAACCCGCTCCGTCACGGATTTGAAAAACCGCAGAATTTACCTGACCCAAAGTCAGCGGCAGGACCATGATCCCCGCTCGGTGCTGCTGCAGGCCTTGGGCCACTACGTGCTGGGCCACGAAACGCCCCGAAACTACGGTGATTTCCTCGCCCAGCGTGTCGCCACTAACTATTTCGCGGCAGCGCTCCTCCTGCCGGAACAGGCAACCGTGGAATTTTTGCAAAAAGCCAAGGCGGCAAAGGAAATCGCTGTCGAGGACATCCGGGACGCGTTCGCCGTGTCCTACGAAACTGCGGCCCACCGCTTCACGAACCTGGCCACCAAGCACCTGGGTATCACGACCCATTTCCAAAAGACGCACCAGAGCGGCATTATCTACAAGGCCTACGAGAACGACGGCGTGAACTTTCCGCAGGACCACACCGGAGCCATCGAGGGGCAGCCGTCGTGCAAGGCCTGGACGTCACGAGCCGTGTTCGATGTGCCGGACAAGTTCAGTGCCTACAGCCAGTACACCGATACGGCGTCCGGTACGTACTGGTGCACCGCCCGCACCGAAAGGTCGGCGAGCGGTGAGTTTTCCCTGAGCATCGGGGTGCCGTACCAGCACGTGAAGTGGTTCCGGGGGCGGGAGACGACAGCGCGGGCTACTTCCAACTGCCCGGATCCCACTTGCTGTAAACGTCCGCCGGAAGCGCTCACCTCCGAATGGGCCGGCAACGCGTGGCCGTCAGCCCGGGCCCATTCCCACCTCCTGGCCGCCATGCCCCCGGGCGCGTTCCCCGGCGTCGACGAAACCGAGGTGTACAGCTTCCTGCAGGCCCACTCGGGAAACTGATCTATCCGGACTTGCCGCTGATACCCGCCGTTGTCACCTGCGGGTTGCCGAGGGCCCAATTCAGGTCGAGCACGATGATCTCACGCAGGAAGCCAGAAACTCCCCGGTAAGATTCCTGGCTGCCGGTCCACAAGCCTGAGTCCCGGAGAAACAGCAGAAATTCATGCAGACAGATGGTAGCGATGACGCCGTCGTCGACAGAGTCCAAAATGAGAGTAGCTTGCTCTTTCTGGCCACATTGATCCCCACCTTTGGTTGCCGGTGATTGCCTCTAGCCAAGACGCTACGGAGGGAACCCGGCCGGCCGCTATGGCGGCGGAGCGTATGTGGACAACGCGAAGGCGTTACCCGTGCAGCGCCCGGTATGCGTCTGCCGCCGCAGGGTGTAAGGAAATGCCTGCAGTGTTGATGAGGGTTTCCGGGCTCAGGAACTGGACGCCCAGGCTGGAGCGGGGAATCAGTTCCCCGGCGCGGCCCACCAGCAGCTCAACTGTCCTTGAAACGGTTAACTCATCCAGGTCGCTCCGGCACAGCAGCAGGTTGGTCACGCCGACGGTCCAGACGGCGGGAAGTCCTTCGTAGGCCCCCTCGGGGATCAGCACCCGGTCATAAAAAACGCCGTACTTTGCCCGCAGCGCCGGGAGCAGCCCGGAGAGGTCCAGGAAGTTGAACCCGGCGTCGCTATGGGCAGTGGCGATGGCCGCCGTGGGAACACCGCCGGACCAGAACAAGGCGTCCACTGCTCCCTCCCGCAGCGCCGTCAGTCCATCATTAAGGCCCAGATTCAAAACGGTGACGGCCTGTCCGGCAGGGCCGGCAGAACCTGCGCCGGCAGCGATGGAGCTTAGCCCGGCGGCGTCGATCAGGCGCGGAGTGGTCAGTGAAGTTCCCGAGCCTGGCTCGCCCACGGCAACGGTCCTGCCGTTCAGTTCGGAGACGGTCCGAATGCCGCTGGCCTTCCGGACCATGCAGTGGACATAGTTTTCGTATACTCTCCCGAGGGCGGTGATTCGGGCGCCGGATGCGTTGTTTTTCGCTTCGCTTTGGGCCGCGGCATCTGCGAGGGCGATGGCGAACGTGGCTTTCCCGCTCAGGAGCTGTTCAAGGTTGTCCAGGCTGCCGCCGGTGGTCAGTACTGTGGCATTTCGCGCCACGCCATTGTGCTTCAGGGATGCGGCCAGCAGGGTAGCGAACTCGAGGTAGAAGCCGCCCGGTTCGCCCCCTGCAACGGTGACGGAATCCGGCCGGTCGTCCGCAGTGCAGGCGGCCAGCGCCGGCAGCAGCAGGCCGGCGGACGCTGCGGCCACACCGGCTTTAAGTGCCCCACGCCTCGTCAGCTTGATTGGCGTCAGGTCAGTCATGCGGTGCCTCTTTGGCTTGCGGCGAGAGGCCCTCAGGAGTGCGCGGAAACTCCAGGGAAACGGTCAGCCCGTGGGGCTGTGCCTCGCCAAGCAGAAGGCGCCCCCCGTTCGCGGCGGCAAGCTTCTCCACGATGGTCATGCCGAGACCGTTGCCGCTGATGTCCCGGTGCTGCGGCGAGCGCCAAAACCTGTGTGTGGCAGCAGCCCTCTCGTCGGACGAAAGCCCGGGCCCGTCGTCGGACACTTCAATCACCACGGTGGCGCCCCGTACGTGGACGGCAACGGAAATGCGGGCCCGCCCCGCGTACTTGATGGCATTGTTCAACAGTTCTCCCACCATTTGTGCAAGGTGGTCCGGGTTGCAGGTGATGTGCGCGGGCTGCCCGGGCGCGCTGCCGAGGAGGATTGAAGCCCCGGCGAGCCGTGCTGCGGGTCCTGCCCGTTCGGCTTCTTCCTGCACAACGGCGAAGGGGGCAATAGACGCCTGGTCCCTTTGGGAAAGCTTGTTGGGCGGGGTGCCGGCTGAATCCTCGAACGCCCGGTGCTCTGCCGCCGCCAGCCTTAGTACGCCGTCAAGGATCTCTTCCACGCGCTCGAGTTCAGTTACGACGGCGGCTGCCGCGGCCCGTTCCCGCGCCGTTTGCAGTTCCAGCTGCAGCAGGTCGATCCGCAGCCGCAAGGCGCCAATGGGATTGCGCAGCTCATGGGAAGTGTCAGCAATGAGCTGGCGCTGCGCTTCGATACTGTCGCTGACGCTCTGTGCCATCGCAGTGAACGAGCGGCTCAGCTCCCTCAGTTCCGGCGGCCCTTCCGCCGGAAGCCGGCTGCTGCGGCCGGTGGTTTCAAGTTCCGCGACGGCGGTGTTGAGGCGGTGGACCGGGCGCAGCACCCAGCGGGTCACCCGGGCAGCGCCGAGGAGGAGCATGGCCGTGAGCGCGGCAGCGGCCAATCCGACGGCGAACCAGCGTTCCCGCAGTTTTTGCCGGGCAACGTCCGGGTTGACCTCCAGAACGGCAGCGCCGAGCACCTGGCTGGCGCTGCCGAAGGAACGGGACATCACCTCGGTTCCGGTACCGAACGGTTGGAGCGGGGTCAGGGTGGTGTCACTGAGGCTCAGGTTCGCCCTGGCAAGGGCGACCTTCACGTCCGGCCTGTCCTCGCTCAGGCCGCCGGAGCGCAGCGTGCCCTTCTGGAGCCGGACCAGGATTCCTTCCCCGTAGAGCTCGGAGTACCTGTCCATTTCGGCTTGAAGCTGCGCGGAACCGCCATCGCCAGTCCCGGCGTCGAACGCAACCTGCGCAAGCCTGTTGAGGGCCGCGGCCCTGTTGATCTGAAGTTCCTGGGTGAGCTCCCGGCTGGCCGAGGCCAGAATGGTGTAGGAAGCGATGAGCACCAGGAGGATGGCCAGGATGCTCAGGACTCCGAGGACCCGGAGCTTCACGCGGGATCCGCCTCGACGCGGTAGCCAACGCCACGGACGTTGATGATGAAGCCAGGCATCTGCAGCTTGGACCTCAGGCCGGTCAAATGCACGTCAAGCGACCGCGAGGAGGCCAGGAAGGCGTCGCCCCACAACGCGTCCAGGATCTGTTCCCGTGTCACAACTGAACCGGCGTGGCTGGTCAGGAGCGCGAGCAGGTCGAATTCCGTGGCCGTCAGGGGTAGGGGCTGATGACCGAGGACGGCCACCCGGCGCTCGAGGTCCACTTCGAGCTCGCCCAGCAAGATGCGCCGCTGCCTGGTGTCCCTGGTGCGTCCCGTCCGCCTGGTGACGGCTTCAATGCGGGCAAGCAGTTCAACCAGCTTTACAGGCTTGACGAGGTAGTCGTCGGCACCCGAGCGCAGGCCCAGCACCACGCTGCGTTCGTCGTCACGGGCGGTGAGGATCAAGATGGGAACAGTCGTGACCTGGCGAAGCTTGCGGAGTACCTCGAGTCCGTCCATATCGGGAAGCCCCAAATCCAGCAGGATGACCTCAAACCGCCGGTGCTCGAGGAGTGCGTCGGCGCCGCGGGAGACCCTGCCGGACGTATGCCCGGCTGACACCACAGCCGCGCCAAGGGCGGACGCCATGGCGTCGTCGTCCTCGACGATGAGCACATCCATTGCCAGTTCCTGTTCCGTCTAAGCTGCTGCCTGCCTTTGGAGGTTACCCCTTCCGCCGGTTCTCAGTCCTGCCGGGGGCGCCAGTCCTCCGGGGCGCTCCGCCGGGACAACTCCGCTTGGAGCGCGCGGGGAGGAAAACCTAAGGAAGTGTTAGGAAATCGCCTTCCGCTTGGGCTGTGCCTTGCATCACCAATAGTTTTGATGAGTCCTCAGGCATCCCGGGGACGTCAATGTCGAGGAGGAACCGTGAGCAATGTTGCCATGGACAGCACAAAAGTAGGGCCTGAGCAGATCCCGGGGGCCGCGCAGCCAAGGAAGGTTCAGCGATGAGCAACCAGCAAACCGCAGTAGTGAGCGAGGCTGCCCAGACGCGCCGCGCAGTGAGCAACATTCTCAAGGGCTCGGCGGGCAACCTCGTCGAGTGGTATGACCTCTACGTTTACACGGTCTTTGCCGCCTACTTCCAGTCCCACTTTTTCAACTCCAAGGATGATCTTCAGGCCGGCCTCGAGGCAATGGCGGTCTTCTCGACGTCGTTCCTGATGCGGCCCATCGGAGCCTGGTTCTTTGGACGCTATGCCGACCGCAAGGGCCGCAAGGCCGCGCTGACCCTCAGCGTCACCCTGATGTCCGCCGGTTCCTTTGCCATCGCTGTCCTGCCCACCACCCAGCAGGTGGGCGTTTGGGCGCTGGTCCTGCTCATCCTGATCCGCCTTATCCAGGGTTTCTCGGTGGGCGGCGAGTACGGCACCAGCGCCACTTACATGTCCGAGGCCGCAACGTCCAAGCGCCGCGGCTTCTTCTCCAGTTTCCAGTACGTCACCCTGATCGGGGGCCAGATGCTGGCCCTGCTGGTGCTGGTGATCCTGCAGAACGTTATGCCCAAGGGCGACCTCACCGAGTGGGGCTGGCGGATTCCCTTCGCACTGGGCGGCGTCGCGGCGCTTGTGGTCCTCTGGCTGCGGAGGTCCATGGAGGAGACCGTTTCGGAGGAGCAGGTGCAAGCCGCCAGGACGCCTGCCGCAGCAGGAGTTGCCCAGCCCGGCACCATGAAGCTGCTGTTCACCCAGTACTGGAAGCCGCTGCTGATCTGCATCGGCGTCACGCTCGGCGGCACGGTGGCGTTCTACACCTACACCAACTTCATCCTGAAGTTCATGAACGATACCTCGGGCATCGCCAAGACCGACACCTCCGTGATCAACTTCTGGGCTCTGTTCATCTTTATGCTCCTGCAGCCCGTGTACGGCATCATCTCGGACAAGGTGGGCCGCAAGCCCCTGTTGCTATGGTTCGGCATCACGGGTGTCCTGTTCACCTGGCCCCTGCTCTCCACCCTTGCCGGTACCAAAGACCCGTTCACGGCCTTCCTGCTCATGATGGGCGGCCTGTTGATTGTGGGAGGCTACACCTCCATCAACGCTTTGGTGAAGGCTGAACTCTTCCCGGCCTCCATCCGGGCCCTCGGCGTCGGCCTGGGCTACGCGATCGCCAACTCACTGTTTGGTGGAACGGTCCCGCTCATCGGTGCGGCCTTCCAGAAGGCCGAGCGGGTGGACCTGTTCTTCACCTACGTCACGGTGGCCATCGCCATCTCGCTAGTGGTTTACATCTTCGCGTTGAAGAACAAGAAGGCAACCCACCTGGACCGCGAACAGGGCCACGCCTGGGTGCAGGGCCACAAAACCGGCGACAAGGACAAGGACCTCGTAGACGCTTAGCGTCCAGAGGAACCATGGAAGAACGACGGCGGGTGCGCACCCGCCGTCGTTCCTCTTTTGTTGGGAACGGCTCCGGGAAGCCGAACCCTCAGGCGCGCGCCGGCGAAACCTAAATGAGTGCAAAGCGTGACCGTACCGGCATCGCCTGATGCCGCCGTCGCTGCTTCACTGGGAGGAGGCGGATTCCCGCCGTGTGCCGGGGGAGGCAACAGAGGTGTTTCGTTTTCAGCGAATGGTGGCGTTGGGCGCTGTGATGGGGCTGGCAGCGTGTGCAGCCCCGGCGGCGCCGGAGTTGCTCACGGCCGACGGCGTGGAGCGGGCCGCAGTGGAACGCGCCGCTTTTCCGGATGAACTGGCATTGTTCCGCGATTCCGCCTTGAGGCTGGGCGACGCACTCCTTGCGAGCGAAGAGGGGAACGTCATCGCATCGCCGGGCAGCCTGCTGATTGCCCTGGCCATGCTGCGCGCCGGCGCGTCGGGGGAGGCCGCCGCGGAGATGGACGCCGTACTGGGACTCCCGGAGGCTGACCGGGACGAAGCAATGAACGCGCTGCTGGCGGCCCTGGAAGAGTACGACGGCGACCCCGGCTCAGTGGACGAGGACAACCCGCCCGCCAAACCCCTGGTGCATACGGCCAACGGCCTGTTTGTGGACAGCAACGTCCCCACCGGCCGGGGCTACCTGGACATGCTCGCGAAGCACTACGGGACAGGCGTGCATCCCGTGGATTTCCGGGACGAGGCTGTCACCAAACCCGCGATCGATGCGTGGGTCAGCCGGAACACTGGCGGCCGGATCGAGAAAGCGCCGGCGCCCTATGATCGCAATAACACCTTCAGCCTGCTGAACGCCGTCTACTTCGCTGCCGCGTGGGACATTCCATTCAGTGCGGAGGCTACTTCGGACGTGCCCTTCTCCACCGCAAGCGGCCCGGTTAACGTCCCCATGATGCACGGCACGCAGGAAATGGCCTACGCCGAGGGCGTCGGCTGGCAGGCCGTCGACCTTCCGTACGGCGAGGGCTTCGTGATGCGGCTGGTGCTTCCTGCCGAGGATTCCGACGGCGGTGCCGGCGCCCTCAAGGCCGACCGGCTGGCGGAGGTGGCACGTGCCCTTGAGGCTGCTGACCCCGGGGAGGTTGACTTGGCACTGCCCACCTGGGACCACAGGAGCCATTTTGACGTCCGGGCCGTCCTCGAACAGCTTGGACTGCAAAAGACTTTGAGCACCAGCAGTGATTTTGACGCAATCCAGCCGGGACTGATCATCACCCAGGCTGCACAGGATGCCAACATCACCGTGGCGGAGAAGGGAACCGTGGCCGCCGCCGTGACCCAGATCAACGGCGAGGCTACGAGCATCCCGGCCGAGCCGGCGCGGTCCATCAGCTTCGACCGGCCGTTCCACTACCAGGTTGTGCATATCGCGACCGGCCTGCCGCTGTTTATGGGGAGGGTCGCGGACCCGCGGTAGGCTAGCGCGTGCCGCCCTGCCAGAGGGCGTCGAATGGAGCCGCGGAGGCCACCCGGTTGCGGATACCGGCGGTGACAAAGGCTTTGGCCGTCCGGGCAGCTTCCAGCGGCGTGGAGCCCTTGGCCAGTTCCGCCGTTACCGCCGCAGCGAGTGAGCAGCCGGCGCCGGACACCGCCACTTCGCCCACTTTCGGTGCGCTAAGGACTTCGAGGGTCTCGCCGTCGTAGTAGACGTCGATGGCGTCCGGGCCCGCCAGCCGCACCCCGCCCTTGGCCAGCACTGCTGCGCCGCTGAGCTCATGGATGCGGATGGCCGCGGCCTTCAGGGACTCCACGTCGGTAATTTGCAGTCCGGACAGGGACTCGGCTTCAAAGTGGTTGGGTGTAACGAATGTTGCCAGGGGGAGGATCTGCGCCTTCAGTGCCTGGTCCGTGTCCAGTGCGTGCCCGGGCTCCTGGCCCTTGCAGATGAGCACGGGATCCAGGACCACGTTGCGGAACTGCCCGGCCTCGAGGGTGCCCGCCACGGTGCTGATGGTGGCTGGGCTGCCCAACATACCGATCTTCACGGTTTCCAGCACGGACGGGGCGCCTGATTCCCGGCCGTATGCCGCCGTCGTTGCCTCCAGTTGGTCTGCAATTACCTGCTGGTCCACCGGCACAAAGCGGTGGTTCCAGCTGTCGTTCGGGTTGAACGACACGATGCAGGTCAGGTTGGCGATGCCAAAGACGCCGAGCTCCTGGAAGGTCTTCAGGTCGGCCTGGGCGCCGGCACCGCCGGTGGCTTCAGAGCCTGCGATCGTCAGGACGACGGCGGGCGCGGCAGCGGGCGAATGGACGTCAGCGGAAACAGAAGTCATGGCACTATCCTGCCATCCGGCGTCGCCCGCCCGCTTTGTGTGCCTGAACAGCGTTCGATGGGAAGATTGGGCGGACAGTGCTAATACAGCCGGCGGCCGGTATGCACCCCGGAGGCCGAGCGAACCACTATGAACGGACTCCCCATGCCGCCAGCTTCAGGCCAAAACGCCCTGCCCGAAACAACTCCGCCAAGCAGTGCGGCCAAGTTCGCCTCGATCGGATCCCCCTACTTCGGGATCATGCTGGCGTCCATGGCGGTGGTGCTGATCCTGTCCAACATTGGTGCCTCCAAGGGCGTAGCCATCGGGCCAATCATCACGGACGGCGGCTTCTTCCTGTTCCCGCTGGCGTACATCCTGGGCGACGTCATCAGCGAGGTCTACGGCTTTAGGGTGGCACGCAAGGCCATTTTCACCACGTTCGCGCTGTCCGTCTTCGCCTCCCTCTGTTACTGGGTGATCATTGCCCTGCCCGGCTTTGACGACGAGTTTGGAACGTCAAAGCAGGCCGCCCTGGAAGGCGCGTTGGGCCCGGTACCGCAGATTGTGCTGGCTTCGCTGCTTGCGTTCCTCGCAGGGCAGACCATCAATTCGTGGATCCTCGTAAGGATGAAGGCCCGCTCTGGTGAGAAGTCCCTGTGGGCCCGCCTTATGGGTTCTTCAGGTGCCGGCGAGTTCGTGGACACCCTCATCTTCTGCAGCATCGCGGCGTCCGTCATCGGCATCACCGACTTCGGAACCTTTGTGAACTACGTGGTGGTGGGCTTCGTTTACAAGACCCTGGTGGAGTTCATCTTCGTGCCCGTCACGTCGCTGGTCATCGGCTGGATCAAGAAGCGCGAGCCGAGCTACGGCGTCGTTCCCGCGCCCGCGGCCTGAGCCTCCGCGCCGGCCGTCTCCCCGCCCGATTCGACGGTTCCCTGCGCACTCGACGTTCGCGATCGTCGCGCCCGCCGGGAACCGTCGAAACGGCGCTGTTCAGCCGCGCTCCGCGCCATGGGCCAGCGCCCGCAGCACCCGGTACTTAAATTCGGCCTCGTTGAAAAGGTCCTTCCACTCGATGCGGATAAAGGTCCAGCCGTCCTCCATCAATGCTTTCTCGCGTCGGCGTTCCTCGAACAGGACCTCATTGGTGGGGCGGTACTCGAAGTACTTTGACTTGCCGTCAAATTCCAGGGCAACCTTGCGGTCCGGCCAGGCGAAGTCCAGCCGGTGCCGACCGAGTGGCGTGTGAACTTCGAACTGCGGTATGGGGCGTTCGATTTTGAGCCTGACGAGCAGCTCCCGGGTGAGGCTCTCGCCAGCTGACTCGGAACGTGGGTCGGCAAGTTCAAGGGCCCGGCGGAGTGCCACGACTCCGTTGCGGCCGGCCAAGGCGGCGCAGTGACCCCGCAGGAGTTGAAGGTCAGCGCCCAGCCTGGCAGCGTGATCCACCAAAATTACGGATTGTCGGAGATTGAACATAAGGCAGCAGTCCACCACTGTGCGCTCCAACGACGTGCACGGCAAGCCATCCACGAAGGAAATGTCCCGGCTGACAATACCCCTCGTGTGGGCAACTACCCCACGCCCGTGTGACATCTTGGACGGGCGGCCCGATTGCGTCAAATGCACCAGGTCATCGACGTCCCACAGGTGAAGCCGCCGCAAGCTGGCACCCGAGGTGTGGCTGTAAACAAAGCCGCCTGCCGACGTCGTTCTGGTTCCGTGCGCGTGCGCGTGAATGAGTTGGCGACGGCGTCCGGCCGTTTTCAATCCGGTCCACCAGGCGCCGCGCGCATAGCAACCACGCCGCACCCGGAGCAGGGCCCCTTCCCGAACCAGTGCCGCGATGGCCCGTGAGTTCAGCCCTCGTTCCAGGAGTTCGTCAGTCCGCCAGAGATTCGCCGTGGGAGGAAGCTCGGCAAGTGTGGTCATGGTTCCACCCTGGCCGGGCCGGCCTCAGCTGCCCAAGGCCGGACAACGCCATGTGGACAAGACCGTTTCGACGGTTCCCTGCGCACACGGTGATGCGGAACGTCGAGGGCGCAGGGAACCGTCGAAGCGGCGTCCCGGCACCGTCACGGCGATTCCGACGGCGGGGCTCGCCGAAGCGGTCAGGAGTAGTACTGCCCCAGGGTCTCGGCCTTGAAGTCGAAGAAGGTGCCGGACTCGATGGCCAGCCGGGCGTCGTCCACCATCTTCACCACGAAGCGTTCGTTGTGAATGGAGATGAGGGTGGCGGACAGCATTTCCTTGCCCTTGAACAGGTGATGGATGTACGCCCGTGAGTAATGGGTGCAGGTGTAGCAGTCACAGCCGTCCTGGAGCGGGCCGAAGTCGCGCTTGTACTTGGCGCCGGACAGGTTGAACCGGCCCTGGGGCGTGTAGAACGCGGAGTTCCGGGCCACCCGGGTGGGGGAGACGCAGTCGAAGGTGTCGGCGCCGTTCTCGATGGCAGTGAAGATGTCGTCCGGCTCGGAAATGCCCAGCAGGTGGCGCGGTTTGTCCTCCGGCAGTTCCTCGTTGCACCAGCGCACAATCGTTCCCAGGTTTTCCTTCTCCAGCGCCCCGCCGATGCCGAACCCGTCGAACGGCATGGCGCCCAGATCGCGGCACGCCTTCCGGCGCAGATCCTCGTACTGCGCGCCCTGGATTACACCGAACAGGGCCTGGTACGGCTTGCCCACGCGGGACGAGGTGAGGCGGAAGTGCTCCTCGATGCAGCGCAGCGCCCACAGGCGGGTGCGCTCCAGCGATTCCTCCTGGTAGCCGCGCGAGTTTTGCAAAGTGGTCAGCTCGTCGAAGGCGAACATGATGTCCGCACCGATCTGGTGCTGGACCTGCATGGAGATTTCCGGGGAGAAGCGGTGCTTGTCGCCGTTCAGATGCGATTTGAACCAGACGCCGTCGTCGTCGATGTGGGCGAGGCGTTCCTTGCCGGGGGCAACGGCGTCATCCGGCCCGGAAGCGTCCACGGATTTCATGTCGATGACCTTCTTGAAGCCGGACCCCAGGCTCATCACCTGGAACCCCCCGGAGTCGGTGAAGGTGGGGCCGGACCAGTTCATAAACGCCCCAAGCCCGCCTGCCTCGTCCAGGATGTCGGCGCCCGGCTGCAGGTACAGGTGGTAGGCGTTGGCCAGCAGAGCCTGGGCTCCGAGGTCCGCCATAGACTCGGGCAGCACGGCCTTCACCGTGGCTTTGGTCCCGACGGCGATAAACGCCGGCGTCTGGATCTCACCATGGGGCGTGGAGATGGTGCCGGTGCGTCCCAGGAACTGACCGCCGTTGGATGCCACCTGGGCAGCCGACGGCGGACAGGTCTCGGCGAGGCGGGTGCCCACCCGGAACCCGAACTCGGACTGCCGCGCCCCCGCATCACGTGCCGCCTCAACAGGGGACGGGGAACCGGGGTCAACCGCGGCGGCGGAAGGGGAAGGCGGGGAAGCAGGGTTGGCTGGCACCGTACCAGTGTGCCAGCAATCGCGCAGGTCCCTCAGCTCACGGGTTCGGATGTGGGGTAGTTCTCAGCCCGCCACGAGTCCCAGGACGTGCGGATCGAATCGAGCCTGCCGGCACCGAGGCCGTACGTCGAGGCGATCACCATTGACCCGCCGTCGGGCCGGACGTCGTCTATGGCGACCTGATCGGCGATGACCAGGAGGCCGTCACCGTGGTCCGCGTAGCTGTGGACCGTCAGCCCCACCTGATGGTTGGTCCGGTACCAGACCTTCCCGGAAATTTCCTCGCCGGTGGCCAGGGTCAGCTGGTAGTCCTCACCACGCGACGGGAGCCCGGCCAGACCGAGTTTGTCGATTGCGGAGCCCGGCCCGCCCGGTATTTGCAGGAACAGCGTATGGCGCTTGCCGTGCGGATGGCGTTCCAGTGCGAAGCGAAGCTGCTGCAGGAACGTAAGCCAGCCCTGGGTGATGTCCTCGTCCCAGGTTGCCCATTCGGAGTTGTGGTCCACGGCAGCCCGGGTCACGCTCACCAGGGTCCCTTGCGGAACGGGCCTCAGCTCGAAGATGTCCCCGCCGTGGACTGTCAGGCTGGTGTGGTCCGGCGCTTCCTCCACATCCGTGGAGAAGTAGATTTCCTTGATCTCGGCGTCCAGGTCCTCGGCTTGCCAACCGTGCCATTGGGCGACTTTGGACGGTTCGCGCAGCATTGTCCATACCTGCGGCGCGTCAGCATTGATCACCGCGCTCAGATTGTTAGTCATAGCCCCGAATGTACAACTCCGGCCGGGCGCCGGGTAGGGGTAATCTCTTCACTTCCGAAGTCAGGCGCGGACCGCCTCAAGTTCATTGCTGATGCGGCGTTCAAGTTCGCCGGGCCCGATGGTTTCCGAGCCTCCGTGGGCGCGGAGGAACAGCAGGGATTCGAGCCGTAAAAGGCGCCATTCCCGCTCGGCATCGTGGTTGGAGTTGTCGATGGACCGGAAAATTTCCTTGTCGTACAGGTTGGGCTCGTTGAGCGAACGCTGCCGGACCTTGGCGGCCATCCTCGCCTTGAACGGATCGGTCTCCTGGTTTTCCGGCGTGCGGATCAGCCGTTCGTAGACCTCTGCGCGCTCCTTTTGGCCGTCCTGCCGGCAGATGTAGCTGGACAGCGCCAGGGACGCCTCAACCGAGGTCCACCGGCCGGGATTCCCGTCATAGGGCAGGACGTTCAGCAGGTCCGCGATCGCCAGGGAGCTGTCGGCGTCTTTGAGGGTGATGAAGAGTTCGTGCGCGAGATCGCTGAGGTCCTTGAGGCAGCTGCCCGACTTGAAGTTCACGCCCTTCGCCAGCCGGTCGGCGAGCAGCAGCACTCCCATCGCGTCCGGGTGGGCTTCCGCTGCGGCTTCCACCACCGATTCCGGTGTGCCTTGCGGAGCCGGAATCAAGGCGAATTCCTCCTCGCTGGGGCCGCTTGCGGCCGGCGGAACCGGGGGCAGGGGAGGCACGACGACGGCGGGAGCCGCTGGTGCCGCCAGGGGAGTTTCGCCGGGCTGCTCCTGTCCGGCCTCCCGGGAAGGCTCGGCCGGCAGCGGAAGCTGCGCCACGGCGTCGGAGTCTCCGGCAGTTACCGTCACGGTGGTGCCCACGGCGATGCGCAGCGTGCCGCCGCCGGCAAGGCTGGCGAGTACCAGCGCGGGGGCACCGAAATCGTCCGGTTCCAGCTCCACCTGGTGGATCTCCGCCGTCCGTTCACCGTCGGGCAGGAGGATGTGGCTGCCGGTGGTCAGGGATCCAGCCTGCTGTTCACGATGGTGCCGGGCGGCTGGTGTTTCGGTCATGGGAGTCCTTAAGTTCTCTTGCGGTCCGCCCTACAGTCTACAAAGGAGGGTGCCGGAAGTCGGGGACGCCGGGTGCGGCGGAGGGTGTCAGAATCCCACGCCCGCGAAGGCCAGGGCCTGGCGGATGAGGCCGCCGCGCCCGCCGGTGAACTCCACCTGAACGCCGGGACTGAGCACTTCCTGGGGGGTCATCCAGGTGAGTTCAAGGGCGTCCTGGCGCGGCTCGCATTCGCCGGTCACGGGGATCACATAGGCCAGCGAGACGGCGTGTTGGCGCTCATCGGTGAAGCCGGTCTGGGACGGGGCGGGGAAGTACTCCGCCACGGTGAAGGGGACCGGGCTGATGGGCAGTTGCGGGAACGCCAGCGGGCCGAGGTCCTTTTCCATGTGCCGGAGGAGGGCCGCGCGAATCGTTTCCCGGTAAATGACTCGGCCGGAAACGAGGGACCGGACCATGGTGCCGTCCTCGTCAGCCTGGAGAAGGGTTCCCACTTCATTGACGAAGCCCAGCGGGTCCAGCCGGACGGGCACGGCCTCGACGTAAACCATGGGCAGCCGCCCGCGCGCCTCAAAGAGGTCTTCTTCGGAGAGCCAGCCGGGATTCGGGTCAGGGGTGCGCACGTTCATGGTTAAGTTCTACCCCATGGGACGCTGCGCGGAGATCCAGACTGTCGCGGGCACGGACGGCGCGTCGGCGCCGGTCGCATCCGGGTTGGCGACGTGAAGGGTGCTTCCGAATGCCTCCTCGGTGAGGCTCACGTCCAGCCCTGCCGAGGCGAGGCGGTCCCGCAGCGGTTCCAGGCCGCCGTCGTACTCAAAACCCAAGCCGGACCGCGCCTGACCGGATGCCGGCCGCACCACCAGGACCCCGCCGTTCTTGGCGGTGAAGTCCGCGGTCTCGTCGTTGTCCGGCACGGGCCGCGGCCGGGCGCCGATGTGCCGCAGGGTGCGGGCGGCGGCGTCGGTGTCTCCCGTGAACCAGACGCCGACGACGGCCAGCGCCGGATCAGCACCGGTGTCTTCGGTGCCGGGGGCGGCTTTGTCTGCGAGGAAGCTGAAGCCGTCCGGCGCCGTGATCCTGCAGGCTTCGCCGTGCCCGGCTGTCACCACTTCGGCGGGCGCGCTTCCGTCATCCTGGGCGGCGAGGTTGGTGCGGCGGGCAAATTCTGCCAGGTCGCCGACCTCCACTGCCAGCGCCGTGGTACCGTCCTCCGCCGCCCCTTCCGGAACATCATGCAGGGCAAGCCGGCCGGCTCCGGAGTCGTAGACGCGGAACCCGCCGTCACCCTCGGTCAGGACCAGGCCCAGGGCGGTCAGCAGCCGCTCCCAGGAATCGATTTTGGACGTGTAGTGCAGGGGGCGGACGCGGAGCATGGGCTTGTCCTTCATCTCGGTAACGGTGCGATGAGGCTTATGATGCCACGGGCCGGGCCCGAGGGGGATAGAGGTTGTGCATGCGCGCTGCAGGAGCAGAATAGGCGCATGGCCATCGAACTCGAGGAACTGCTGGTGCCCGACGCTTCCGCCTGGCGCAGTTGGCTGGAGGAAAACCATAAAACCAGCCCCGGTGTATGGCTTGTCCTGCACAAAAAGGGCGGACAGGTCACCGAACTGGACTATGCGGCCGCGCTCGACGAGGCCCTGTGCTTCGGCTGGATCGACGGCCAGGCCAGGCGCCGGGACGGTGAAAGTTCCTTCCAGCGGATGACGCCCCGGGGACCCAAAAGCCCGTGGTCGGCAAGGAACGTCACCTACGTGGAGCGGTTGGAGTCCGAGGGCCGGATGGCCGACGCCGGGTGGGCGGCGGTGAACTCAGCCAAGGAAGACGGCCGCTGGGACAAAGCCTATGAGGGGCAGGCCACAGCCGAAGTCCCGGCCGACCTGGCAGCGGCAATAGCCGCGGATCCGGCCGCGCAGGCAATGTTCGACGTCCTCACCAGGACCAACCGGTTCGCCCTGATCTACCGGACCAACTCGGTGAAGCAGGCCGCCACCCGGGAGCGGAAGATCGCCGGGTTTGTGGAGATGCTGGCCCGCGGGGAGTCACCCTACCCGCAGAAAAAGCGCCCACCGGGGGTGTCACAGTAACGGGTCGGCCATGGTGATCGAAGCGGCGGCCTCGATAGCCATCCAGGCCTGCAGTTGCGTGGAGAGTTCGACGACGGTTCCAGGCGGGTAGGTGGCGTCAGCCGGAACGGCCGCGTGCATCGAGAAGATGGGCCTGCCGGGCTGCCCCTCGCGGACTGGTCCGTCGCTGGGGCCGGCAGGCCGCTTCCCCTCCCACAACGCCCCTGCAGTGTCCAGCACCAGCCGGGCCGCGGTAGCACGGGTCCGCTCTGAAAGCCTGGCATCAGCTGCGGCGAGGCCAAGGTAACGGCACAAAATCCCGGTGAACAGGCCGCCGTCGCCCGTTCCCTCGCAGCGCAGGACCAGCCGCGGAGCGCCTGTGGTGTCCAGGGCCGCCGAGGTGCTTTGTACCGGAACCGTCAGCAGCCGGTCTACCCCCTCCACCAATGCAGCCGCCCTGGCAAGATTCGCTTCCCCGCCCAGCTCAAGCAGCGCGCCCAGGACCGGGCCCTGGTTGTAGGTGTAGACCGCCTTGTCGATCACCACGTTCCCTTCCGGGCTGAGCCGGGCGCCGTCGAGGTACAGGCCCTGGCCCGGTTCGAAGAGGGTGGCGTCCAGCCAGTCCAGCAGCGACTGCGCCTTTGCGCGGTGGCCGGTGCGGGCATAGAAGAGGGCAATGGGTGCCGTGGCGGGTGTGTTCTTGAAGTCCCTTTTTTTGCTCCAAAAGGCGCCCCCGCCCAGGTCTGCGGTGCAGGCTGCGTCGAACTGCGGGGTGAGTGACGTGCGGACGCGTGCATTGCGCCGCCGCCCCGGCTTGCCTGTCTCTTCTGCCAGCTTGTCGAGCCGAAGGACGGCGAGGGCGAGCCAGGCCATGTCGTCGTAGTAGTTGTTGACGAAGGTAAAGGCGTTGCGCAGCCACATTCCCGTCACCAGCCGGGAGGCCAGCCGCCCCGCGCTGGCTTTGCCGGGGCCGTCGAATGGTGATGCCGCGATGGCGCCGTTCCCCAGTTCCCGCCGGCCCGCATCCACCAGGCAGTCAACGTAGTGTGCCTGCCACCAGTAGTGCCAGGGCTGGAGCAGTATCCCCTTCAGCCAGTTCCGCCAGGCAGGGGCCGGCCACGTCACCAGCCCGAGGTGCGTGCCGGGCAGGAAGAACAGCTTCCTGCCGAAAAGTGCGGTCACGGAACGGGCGGCCACATTGGCCCTTTCCTGCCAGTCAACGGGAGAAGAAGCATCCGCGGAAGTCATGGCTTCCACCCTAGCCGGGGGCAGCGGCGTGCAGGCGGAGGGCCGGCGGGGCGGACCGGTTAGTGCGGGTTGGCCGCAATTTCAGTTAACATGCACTAACTAATGCTTCGGGCTTTCCTGCTGGAGCAGTCACGCATCAAGGAGGATGTATGGACGTCACTGGCAGCGTTGCGCTGGTTACCGGAGGCGCCTCGGGCCTGGGGGCCGCCACGGCCCGCAGGCTGTTCGACGACGGGGCAACAGTAGTGCTTGTTGACCTTCCGTCCTCGCCAGGTGCAGCTCTCGCGGAGGAACTGAACAGGGCGACTTTGAACAGCGGCGGCGGCAACCGCCGGGACGGCAGTCCGGCCGGAACCCCGGAACAGTCCGCTGTCTTTATGCCCGCTGACGTAACCAGCGAAGCCGACGTCCAGGCCGCCGTCGACGCCGCCACGGCACTCGGGCCGCTGCGCATCGTGGTCAATTGCGCCGGCATCGCCACCCCCGGAAAAGTGCTGGGCCGGGAGGGCGTGCTTCCGCTGGAGGCCTTCAACCGGGTCATCCAGGTAAACCTGGTAGGCACCTTCAATGTGCTTCGCCTGGCAGCAGCGGCAATGGTGACCACCGGGCCGGTCATCACAGAGCTGGGCGGACCCGAACGGGGCGTCATCATCAACACTGCCTCCGTGGCCGCCTTTGAGGGGCAGATCGGCCAGCCCGCCTACGCTGCTTCCAAAGGTGCTGTCGCAGCCATGACCCTGCCCATCGCACGGGAGCTCGCGCGCTCGCTGGTGCGGGTGGTCACCATAGCTCCGGGGATCTTCGAAACACCGATGATGGCGGGGCTGCCGCAGGAAGCCCAGGATTCCCTGGGTGCCCAGGTGCCGCACCCCTCCCGGCTGGGCAAGCCCGACGAATACGCCGGCCTGGTGGCGCACATCGTAGACAATGCCATGCTGAACGGTGAGACCATCCGGCTCGACGGCGCCATCCGGATGGGACCGAAATGATAGGCGCCGCCCATCCAGCCGCTGAAACTACGTCCGGCTTGCCCTCAGCGGACTTCTTCGCCGTCGAATCGCTGCTCAACCCGGCCGAACGGGAGAAGCTGGCCGAGCTGCGGGAGTTCCTGGCAGCGGAGATCGCCCCCTACGCGGGGGACTGGTGGAATAACGCTGAGTTCCCGGCGCACATCCTGCCTAAACTGGCCGCCCTGCAGCTCAGCACCCCGGCGCAGCGCGGCTACAGCCATCTGTTCGCCGGCCTGGTAATTGCCGAGATGACGCGGGTGGACACCTCGATCGCCACCTTCTTCCTGGTCCATCACGACCTTTTTGTCGAGTCCCTGTACGCCTTCGGCACCGCAGACCAAAGGCAGCGGCTGCTGGAGGACGCCTCGAATCTGCGCATCACCGGCGCCTTCGCGCTGACTGAACCAAATCACGGCTCGGACGTCGCCGGCGGCATGGAGACCCGCGCCCGGAGGATCTCTTCGGCCACGGGAAAGCCCGACGACGGCGTGGACACCTGGGTGTTGAACGGGGCAAAGCGGTGGATCGGCAACGGGACGTTCTGCGACTACATGCTGGTGTGGGCCCGGGACGAGGCGGACCGGTCAGTGCGGGGCTTCATCGTGGACGCCACCCTGCCGGGGGTCAGCCGGTCGCGGATCGAAAACAAGATAGCCCTGCGGACCGTCCAGAACGCTGACATCGTCTTCGAAAACGTCCAGGTGACGGAAGCTGACCGCTTCGCTGCCATCAACAGCTTCGAGGACACCAACGAGCTCCTGCGCGGTTCGCGCATCATGGTTGCCTGGCAGGCCGTGGGCCAGCAGCTGGCGGCGTTCGACGTCGCCCGGCAGTACGCCGTCGAACGCCGCCAGTTCGGACGGCCCCTGGCGCAGTTCCAGCTGGTCCAACAACAGCTCGTGACAATGCTCGGCAACGCCGTGGCGAGCATGGGCATGATGGTGGGGCTCGCCAGGCTGCAGGACGAAGGCGCCGCTGACATGCCGCAGGTGGCCCTGGCCAAGTCCTACCTCAGCGCCCGGATGCGGGAGACGGTTGCGCTGGGGCGCTCGATCCTGGGCGGAAACGGCATCGTGACCGACTACCGGATGGCGAAGATATTCGCGGACGCGGAGGCCATCTACACCTATGAAGGATCGTTCGAGATCAACACCCTGATTGTGGGCCGTGCCGTCACGGGCGTCTCGGCCATCGTTTAGTCCCCGGCGGGATACGGCTGCATCTCGCCCGCCTCAACACGCACGTCCAGTGAGTTGTTCTTTACGGGCATGGGACAGGTGCCGAAGGGGGTAAATGCGCTGGGGTAGTTGATGGCGCGGTTGAAATCGAGGACCACGGACGCGTCCGGCCGGGGCCGGGGCAGGGCGAGTTTTCGCCAGTCATCGGTAGTGTCACCGTTCGTTTCATCGTGGAACGTCACGGTCAAGGCGCCGAGCTTTTCCTCCTCTGCCTGCAGCCGGAACTCGTGCCCGCTGCCGGGAAGGCGGAACACAACGTCGCCCACCGTGCGGTGGATGCCGTCCACCAGCGGGTTGGCCGTGGCGATGGGCACGTCCACGGGCTCGGGGTATGGTTCGAATTTGCCTGTCACTTCCCAGAGGGGGTCATACGGGTACGTGGGGACCCCGTCGAATTCGGTGAAAACGGGCGAGCCCGCGTCCCGGGTGCGGATGGCGTACCTGCCTCCGCGCACGGCCAGCTCAACCACAACCTCCGTTCCGTCCCCGCCGAACTGGACCCACATCAGCGACTCCTCATCGGCGAGCGCGGCGAAGACGGTCCCGTTGACCGCTTCGCCCGACTCCACCAAGGACAAACCGTCATCCGGCACTGCGGTGAGCGTCGCCGTCGTACCGTCCGTTGACCACAGCCCGGGCGCCAGCTCGACGGCGGCGGGGGAGTCCTCCAGCCACTGGAAGGAGGTGAGGGTCAGCCAGCCGTGGCGGGTGGAGAGGGCTTTGTTGCGGTTGGCGCGGAAGCGCTGCCAGCGCTCCAGCCGTGCGTCTGTGGTGGCAGCCATGGTTCCTTTCGTAGGTCCTGCCCCGGTACAACTGCAACGAACCCTCCTGCATTCCGGAGCAGAGCCCAGGGCAGATTTGCACAACAACGTGGTCCGCACTGTTAATTGGACGCCGTGGACATACTTGCGGGAGTCAGCAGCGACTGGCTCAAATACCTGACCTGGATCGTGGCACTGGCTTTCGCGGCGGTGGTGCTGATGTTGCGGCGGTTTCGGCGTCCGGACCTGGCCCTGTTCGCCGGCGTCCACGTATTCATTGCCGCGAGCCTGGCCGCCGGCATCTACGTCCTCAACCATCTGGGCGAAGGCCGCTGGGGCGGTGACAAGGAAGCCAGGCTCGATCCGCCGTCGCTCTCGGAAACGCCCATGGTAGGGCAGTTCCTGGAACCGCTGGACGGGACGCTTAGCGGTGTGGCCGACGTCGTCAACGAGTTTGTGGACTTCCGTGCCGCCTTTCCGGTGGCGCTGGACTTCTTTGTTGCGGCAGGCTGGGCCCTTGCCGCCGCCGTTCCGGCCGGGCTGTGCGTCCTTATCGGCAACGCTTGGGAAACCAAACGCCGGAAGGCTGAATTTGCTGCCTCCAGAGAGGAGCTTGCACTGCTGCGGGCGGAGCTCGAGAGCGTGAAGCAGCATGTCGGCTATCGTCCCGGAGCTGACATTATCTGAGACGGATTCCCCCGAGGTGCCGGACTGCGGGTAGCATCTTTAGCTAGTAACGTGGCTCACAGTATCCAGCGCAGTGTACGAGCCAAGTCCGAAACCCTCGAAAGATAGCTTCCATGGCTCACACTGCAGCACATCCCGAAACAGATCTTGCCTCCGAATTGAGGGCAGACGTCCGCCGCGTCTCCACCCTCCTGGGTGAATCCCTGGTCCGCCAGCACGGGCCCGAGCTCCTGGACCTGGTGGAGCAGGTCCGACTCCTCACCAAGGAGTCAAAGGAAGCCGCCCGGGGGGGTGCGGATGCCACCGGCCCGTGGAGCGCGCACGACGTCGTCGCCCAGGTCCGCGAACTCCTCGGCTCCCTGCCCATCGAGCAGGCCACCGACCTGGTCCGCGCCTTCGCCTTCTACTTCCATCTCGCCAACGCGGCCGAACAGGTCCACCGGGTGCGTGGCCTGCGGACGCGGGCGGAAAAGGACGGCTGGCTCGCAAAAACGGTCACCGAGATCGCTGAACAGGCCGGTCCCGGCGTGCTGCAGGAAGTAGTTAACGGGCTCGATGTCCGGCCCATTTTCACCGCCCACCCCACCGAGGCCTCGCGCCGCTCCGTGTTGGACAAGATCCGTAAGCTCTCCGACGTGCTGGCCCAGCCCACCACCGAGGGCACCACGGCGCGCCGCCGCCAGGACCGGCAGCTCGCCGAGATCATCGACCAGATGTGGCAGACCGACGAACTCCGCCAGGTCCGGCCCACACCAGTGGATGAAGCCCGGAACGCCATCTACTACCTGGGTGGCATCCTCACCGACGCCATGCCTGAAATGCTGACTGAACTGTCAGAACTGCTGGGTGAACACGGTGTCAGCCTCGCAGCCCAGGACGCCCCCATCCGCTTCGGTTCCTGGATCGGCGGCGACCGCGACGGCAACCCCAATGTCACCGCGGCCGTAACCCGGGAGATCCTGCAGATCCAGAACCAGCACGCGGTCCGGATCAGCATCGGCATGATGGATGAATTGATCTCCATCCTCTCCAATTCCACTGCGCTCGCCGGCGCGGATCAGGTACTGCTGGATTCCATCGACGCCGACCTGAAGAAGCTGCCGGGGCTGGACCGGCGGGTCCTGGAGCTCAACGCCCAGGAGCCCTACCGGCTCAAGCTGACCTGCATTAAAGCCAAGCTGATCAACACCGGCAAGCGGGTGGCGGCAAACTCCAACCATGAGCATGGCCGGGATTACAGCGGAACCGACGAACTCCTGGCAGACCTCGAACTGCTGGAACTCTCGCTTCGCAACCACTCGGCGTCGCTGGCGGCCGACGGCGCCCTTGCCCGGGTCCGGCGTGCCGTCGCCTCTTTCGGCCTGCACCTGGCCACCCTGGACATCCGTGAACACGCCGACCACCACCACGACGCCGTGGGCCAGCTGATGGACCGGATCGGCGGGCCGGGGCTGCGGTACGCCGAACTGAGCCGCAGGGAACGCTTTGAGGTACTGGGTTCCGAGCTTGCCTCACGCCGCCCGCTGTCCGGCCACCCGATCAAGCTCGACGGCGCCGCTGACGGCACGTACGACGTCTTCCGGGAGATCCGGCGCGCCCTGCGCATGTACGGCCCCGATGTCATTGAGACCTACATCATCTCCATGACCCGCGGTGCCGACGACGTGCTCGCCGCCGCCGTCCTGGCGCGTGAGGCCGGCCTGGTGAACCTCTTCGGCGAGAAGCCCTACGCCAAGATCGGGTTCGCGCCGCTTCTCGAAACAGTGGAGGAGCTCCGTGCCTCGGCGCAAATCGTGGACCAGTTGCTTTCCGATCCCTCCTACCGCGAACTGGTGCGCCTCCGCGGGGATGTCCAGGAAATCATGCTGGGGTACTCGGACTCCAACAAGGAATCCGGCGTGATGACCAGCCAGTGGGAAATCCACAAAACCCAGCGCAAGCTGCGGGACGTGGCCGCCAAGCATGGTGTGCGCGTGCGCCTGTTCCACGGCCGCGGGGGCTCCGTGGGCCGCGGCGGCGGGCCCACCTACGATGCCATCCTGGCCCAGCCCAACGGTGTCCTGGAAGGCGAAATCAAGTTCACCGAGCAGGGCGAGGTCATCTCGGACAAGTACTCGCTGCCAGAGCTGGCCCGGGAAAACCTCGAGCTTTCCCTGGCCGCCGTGCTGCAGGGTTCAGCCCTGCACCGCGACCCGCGCACCTCGGCGGACCAGCGGGAACGGTACGGGCACGTGATGGAAACCATTTCCGACGCCGCTTTTGAGCAGTACCGGAACCTGATCGAGGACCCTGACCTGCCAGCCTACTTCCTGGCCGCCACACCCGTGGAACAGCTGGGCTCCCTGAACATCGGCTCCCGCCCGTCCAAGCGCCCGGACTCCGGCGCCGGACTCGGCGGCCTGCGCGCCATCCCGTGGGTGTTCGGCTGGACGCAGTCCCGGCAGATCGTCCCGGGCTGGTTCGGCGTCGGTTCTGGCCTCAAGGCCGCCCGTGAGGCAGGGAACTCCGCGCAGCTGGTGGAGATGTGGGACAACTGGCACTTCTTCCGGTCCGTGCTGTCCAACGTGGAGATGACACTCGCCAAAACCGACCTGGACATCGCCGGATACTACGTGTCAACGCTTGTCCCGGACGAACTGCACCACATCTTCCGGGCCATCCGCGAGGAGTACGAGCTCACCGTGGCCGAGGTCCAGAACCTGACGGGCGAGAACCTCCTCCTGGACGCCCAGCCCACGCTCAAGCGTTCCCTGGAGATCCGCGACCAGTACCTGGACCCCATCAGCTACCTGCAGGTGGAGCTCCTCCGCCGCGTGCGGGCGGAAGCTGCCGCGGCCGCTGAGAAAGAAGACGGCATCAGCGGGGCAGAGATCGACGAACGGCTGCAGCGCGCCATGCTGATCACCGTCAACGGCGTGGCCGCCGGCCTGCGCAACACCGGGTAACCCCGAACGCTCTCTCACGTCCCGCCGGTAATTCCCGATCGCTCTCGCACCCAATGGGGGAGCGATCGCGGTTTCCGGCAAAGGTGAGAGAGCGTCTGGGTAGGGTTGGGGACATGCCTTCGTTCCAAACGCGCCTGAAGATCACCGGCCTTAAGCCCGGCAATCCGCCGGAAGCAGTGATGGCTGCCGCCGTCGAAGCCTTGGAGACCCGTCACCATGTGGAGTCGAACCAGTTGCAGATTGCGGGCGGGGTACCGCAGTTGAACCTCCGTTTCCTCGTCGAGGCGACGGAATATAACGGCGAGAACCGGCAGGCACTGGAGTCGGCGGCCATGATGCGCGACGCCGTCGAACGTGTTGCGCTGACCGGCCCGCTGATGGTGCTGCGGCGCAACCGGGGCCGCTGGGCACCTGTCTAGGAAGGGTTAGGCCAGCGGGGGCTCCGGTTCCTCAACGGGAGAGCTGTCGCCGCGGCGCCGCGTCACCATGATGCCCACGACGACGCCGATCACGAGTCCCAGCCCCACGCCGATCAGCGAGCTGGCCCAGAAGGGCAGCCCGGTTGCCGAGCCGGTGAAGTAGCCAAGGCCCACCAGCCAGCAGGCCCAGAGCATCGCGCCGAGCCCCGCGCACAGGCTGAAGCCGTGGACCGAGACGTTGGCGATCCCGGCAGTGGCGGATGTGGCCAGCCGTCCGCCAGGAATGAACCTGGCTCCGATAATGGTTCCGTAGGTGGACGAGCGGCCCGCCTTGGCGATCGCTCTGTGGATTCCGGAGTGCACGCGCCGGCCCCACGTCCAGCGGTCCAGGACGTGGCTCAGGCGCCGCCTGAACAGTTGGAACACCACCACATCGCCGATCCAGGAGGCCAGGGCGGACAGGGCCAGCACCAGGAACACGTTGGCCCGGCCATCAGCGGAAAGCGCCCCGCCGGTGATCACCACCATCTCGGACGGGACGGGCGGAAAGATGGCGTCGCCGAGCACGATGGGGATGATCCAGAAATAGATGGCCGTCCCCCAGCTGTCAGCGTAGCCGTTGTCCATTGCCACAACGTACCGCAGATTCGGGTGGGTGGAACCGTGGGTTTGCCTTGGAGTTGCCGGCAGGTCAGGACCCGCTGCCTGTGGGATTCAGCGCCGAACGAAGTCGGACACGAGGTCGCTGAGCTGGTCCGAAGGCGGGACACCGAGCTCGTCGTAGAGCCGGTCTGCAAACATCGTGTAGGCACGGACAGCCGCGGCCCTGTTTCCGGCGCCAAGGTGGGCCTGGACCAGCAGCAGATGGGCCGATTCCCTCAGGGGTTCGATGCCTGCCGCAGCCAAAGCGGCATCAACCGCCTTCGCGGGTTCACCTGCAGCCAGATGCTGCCGGGCGAGGAACTCCAGGGCGCCCAGGCGTAACTGCCGGATCCGCTCCTGCTCAAAGATGACCCAGTCGTCGTACCAGCCGGGGAGCAGGTCTGCCCGGCCGAGGCTCTCCACGTAGGTGTCGGGGATGTTGGCGTGCGGCTGCGTCCGTATCGTGGCAACCTGCTGCTGCAACGCCCTGGCGTCCACGCGGACGAATTCGTCGAGCTCCAGCGTGTCAGCCCCTGTACTCAGCAGGTGCGGAAAGGTGTGGGAGATGCACCAGACGGTAGTTCGCAGGTTTCCCGCAGCCTGCGGTTCACTGCTTTTTGGCCACAGGAGCCCGGCCAGGAAACTTCGGTGGCGGCACCCGAATAATCCCAGGCATGCGAGGAGCCGCTGCTCCCGGCTGGCCACGGTCACGGCGGTACTGCCATGGCGTAACCGCCAGGCCCCCAGCAGACTTAAGTGCCACTCCTGCCCGAGAGTCACGGTCATGCTAATCCCTCTCAAAAGACCGGATAACACCGATCCCCCGAGTACCATGGTGGCACCCAGCCGAAGCATGTCAAGTCATTTTAGTAACGGACGCTTTAGGAGCCTGCATACCGGGAACCCTGTCCAAATGCTGGTCGGGATTGTAGGCCGCCGAAGCTATTAAATCGGCTTTAGCGGAAGCGGGACGGTCACGCGCTGGGAGTACTCTCCGGCGCCTGCAGGAGGTCGAGCCAGCGTCGGACAGCAAGCAGGACCGCGTCCGTGTCGGCTGCTGTCTCCACGGATTCCGTGTCCTGGCCCGGACGGTTGGAGATCAGGCGCGCCCGCAGTGGGTGGTCGTGGGCGGGTTCAATCCACGCCCGGATTACCATCGTGCCTTCGATTTCCGCCATAAAAGAGGCGCCTGCTTTCGTTGTCTGCAATTTACTGCCGCATTTTCCGGTATTCGAGGCTTATTACTCCCCGGTTTGACCATCCTAGGCACAGAATATTCGGCACCCAAGTCAAGACTGTCACAGCGGCGTTACTGGATAACAAAAAAATGATGCTGCCGTAACGGGACCGCCACGGGCTTCCGCGTTGACTGATCGAGAGACGTCGAGAGGGGGTGATTGACATGATGAAGGAACTCACCATTCAGGAACTGGAAGGCCAGCAGGTGGAGTTGCTGCCTTCGCGGGAGACCCTGTACTTCGGAGGCGACAGCATTAGTTTGGCAAGCGTCTATGCGCACAACACGTCCGTGGCATTGAACGCCGGCTCATTGTTCTCCAACGCATACAGCGCTGCAGTCCAGAATATCGCTGTCGTCCAGCACTAGCTCAGTCCGTCATTTCCATGTCCGGACCGGGGAATGCCCGGGGGAGAGAGGTGAGGTGCCATGACGGCACTTACCGCGCTAACACCGATGGATCTTGACGCTGAGGTTGTGGAACTGCTTCCGACGAAGGAAACGCTCTACTTCAACATCAACGTCTCTCCCGTGATCGCCGTGAACCTGTCGATGGCCGTTAATGCGGCCTCGATCGGTTCCATTGCGAACTCGGCAGCGTTGCAGGACATTCTGGTACTGCAACAGTAGGTTCATCGGTTTCCAGAGCGGTGGGCATGCCTCATTCCGGGGTATGCCCACTGTCCTACTCGCTCAACCAATCGGGGGGGGAAGTGGCAACTGCACCTGATTCGGCCGTGCTGCGGCGCTGGCTTCCATCGCCCGGCGTTGTATTCCTCGGGCAGGTGGAAGGCTCGGGGCTGAAGAACAGCAGCTATTTACTGCAGCGCGGGGACGGGCAGATCGTCCAGCTTTCGGAGCTGCTCCATGTGGTGATGCGCTCCCTTTCGCCCGAAAAGTCCGCCGATGAAGTAGCGCAGGAAGTCAGCGAGGCGTACGGGCGCGAGCTCGGTGTTGGCGGACTCCTCCACCTTGTGGACAGCAGGCTGGCGCCGATGGGCCTGGTTGTAGAAGCTGGGGACTACGACGCCGGCCCACCGCCGGGATCCAGTCCCTTACCGACGGCCAACCCGTTGCTGGCGCTGCGGCTGCGCGGAACACTCCTCCCGGGACATGCTGTCAACGCCGTGGCGGGGGTCCTCGCGCCCCTCTATTGGGGACCGGTGGTCGCCACCGTCCTGGTTGTCCTGGTCATCGTCGATGTCCTGTTGCTGGCCCGGGGTGACCTGATGGCTTCCCTGCAGCAGGTCCTGCTCACTCCGGCGCTGCTCCTGGGAGTCGCCGCTCTGCTGACAGCCGGGGCCGTGATCCACGAGATGGGCCACGCAGCGGCGTGCCGGTACGGGGGTGCCACACCCGGAAGGATCGGCGTCGGCGTGTACGTGGTTTTTCCTGCCTTCTTTACCGACGTCACCGACTCCTACCGCCTCGGCCGGGCGGGCAGGATCCGCACGGACCTGGGCGGGCTGTACTTCAACTGTCTCTGCCTGATCGGACTGGGCGGGGCCTATCTGCTGACCGGGCAGGGGTTTTTCCTGCTGGCAGCGGCGCTGATGCACTTTGAGATGATCCAGCAACTGGTGCCCACACTTCGCTTCGACGGCTACTTTGTGCTTGCCGATATTGCCGGGGTGCCGGACCTCTTCAACCGGATCCGCCCGGTGCTGCTGAGCCTGTTACCGGGCCGTCCGATGGATCCGCGGGTTGCCGAGCTCCGCCCGTTCGCCCGGCGCATCGTGACCGCCTGGGTTGTCGTTGTGGTGCCGCTCCTGTTCCTGGCGCTCGGCTGGATGCTGCTGAACCTGCCCATGATCATTCAGCAGACCGTCACAGCCATCAGGCAGCACGCTGCCCTCGCCGGCAATGCCATCACCGCCGGTGATGCCGCCGCTGCCGTGCTTTCAATGTTCTCCATCCTTATGTTGTCCCTGCCTCTCATCGGACTGGGCATCCTGCTGTACCGCCTGCTCTCGGGACTCCTGGTCCTTCTGCTGCGCCTCGGCAGGCGCATGGGAGGACCAGCAGCGGAGCGTGCGGCGGGGGGACCTGCAGCGGGGCGTGCGGCGGCGAAGCCGCGGCGCCGAGGGCCCCTTGCGAAAGCCGGGCCGGTAGAAGAAGCCGTGCCCTTACAGATACCCGTGCCTTCACAGAAAGGAGAGCCCGCCATGGCCATCGCAGTCCCGCCCGCGGTTTCAGCCGACGACGGCGTCCCCACCCTTCAGGATTTCCTCGCCGACCGGCCGACGCCGGCGTCGGTGCTGGCCGAGGAAGGCTGGCAGGGTGCGCTCCGCCGGCTTACCGGCAGCTCCATCAACCCTGCCCCTGGCCGCCGTGAACGCATCCACCTGAAAGCGGTTGAAGACGTGCAGCGCCGGTTGGACGGGCCCAGGACGGTGGTGGTGGTCAATCCCAAGGGCGGTGCCCACAAAACCACCGCCACCCTGCTCCTTGCCGCCACACTGGGCATCCACCGGGGCGGTTACACACTGGCATGGGACAACAACGAAACCCGGGGCACCCTCGGCTGGCGAGCTCCTCTGGCCGGGCACCCCCGGACGGCCGTTGACCTGCTTCAGGAGGTGGACCGCTTTGAGGACCCCGTCCTGGGACGGATCGGGGACCTTGACCGGTACGTGCGCTACCAGGGTTCCACACAGTTCGACGTGCTCGCCTCGGACGAGGACGCGGCGGGGGCAGCAACCATCGGCAGCCGCGAGTTCGACCGGCTGCATACCGCGCTCCGCCGTTTCTACCGCCTCATTATGGTGGACACCGGCAACAACATGCGGTCCTCGAACTGGGAAGCAGCCGTGGCCGCGGCGGACCAGCTGGTCATCATCTCCACCCTGCGGGAAGACACGGTAGCCAGCGCCGTGTGGCTGGTCGACGGCCTGCGCGAACGCGGCTTCCAGGCCAAGGTCAGCAACGCCGTGACCCTGCTGGCCGCACCCTCCCGGCAGACAGACATCCAGCTGCACGCCCGGACGCGCAGCCACTTCGCGAGCCTGACGAGGGAGGTCCTGGACGTTCCCTATGACCGGTCCCTTGTCTCAGGCGCACGGCTGAACTACCAGGCGCTGCAGCCGGAAACCCGTGAGGGGTGGCTGCACGCTTCCGCTGCGGTGATGCGCGGACTCTGAGCCGTCAGCGGGTAAGGGGGGAAACGGCGGCCTCGCTGAGCTGCAGACGGCTGCGGTACTCCACCGGCTTCCCGGCGATGGGGTCCACGAACCGGATGCCGCGGGCCAGGAGCTGCAGCGGCTTGGTGTAGTCGTCCGGAGCCTTGTCCAGCAGCTCCGGGTAGAACGCGTCGTTAACTATTCCCAGCCCCAGGGACGCCATGTGCACCCGCAGCTGGTGCGTCTTCCCGGTGTGGGGTTCGAGCCGGTACAGCGCCTTGCGCCGGGGACTTCCGGATGCCACAGCGGCGGCGGAAGAACCGGCGTCGAACGTTCCCAGCCGTTCAATCCTGGTTTCCGTATTCGGCTCGCCTGCAAGCACTTCGGCCAGCAGGTAGCTGCGGGACTTCGCCATGCGGTTGCGCACCACCACGGGAAACTCGACGGCGGGATACCCGTTGGCGGGCTCTGCGGCGGACACACATTCGTAGTCCTTCTGCACCTGGCGCTTCTCAAAAAGCACCTGGTACTTGCCCCGGGTGTCCGGATTGGTGGAGAAGAGCAGGACGCCGGCCGTCATGCGGTCCAGCCGGTGCATGGGAATCAGGTCCGGCAGGTCCAAGTGGTTCCGCAGGCGCACCAGGGCGGATTCCTGGATGTAGGTCCCGCCCGGGGTGGTGGGCAGGAAGTGCGGCTTGTCCACCACCAGCAGGTGCTCATCCTGGTGCAGGATGTCCAGCTCCACGGGAATGCGGGTCTCGGGCGGCAGCGTCCGGTAGTACCAGATGAACGTGTGGTCCTGCAGTGGAGTGGAGCGGCTCAGCGGCGCACCGCCCTCACCAACGATCTCACCGGCGTCGAACCTGTCCTCGATGCCCTGCGGATCAATATGCCCCCAGCGGTGCATCATGTAGTCCATCGCTGTGTCCCACGGGCCCTCCCCGGGAAGGCGCAGGCGCGTGGCGTTTACGCCGTCGCGCACGGGGAGGGGGGATTGCATCACCGCACAATTCTACGGGGCCGGCGCTCATGCGAAGGAATCGCCCGCGGCTGGGTCAGACGGCCCAGCCGCGGGCGAGGGCGTCGAGGGCTGAGCTGTAGGCGGCGGCCCAGTCCGCGTCCGGAGGTCCCACCTGCGCCAGCTCCAGGCTGACCAGGCCGTGCACCTGCCCCCAGATTGCGTAAGCAACCATTTCGACCGGCGCGGGCAGCAGGGCGCCCTCGGATTGCGCGGCAGCAACGGCTTTCATCAGCGGTTCCATGGAACCGGCCGCCACCTCCGGGCTGGGCTGGCAGTCCACGTACGCCGCCAGCGCGCCGCCGAACATCAGCCGGTACAGCGCACGGTGCTCCAGCGCCCACACCCTGTAGGCGACACCAAGCCCCCGAAGCCCTCCTGGGGCAGCAGCGGCCTGTGAATCGCCGAAGGACCGGAACCCGTCATCCACCACCGCCGTCAGGAGCTGTGACTTCCCGCCGAACAGGGAGTAGACGGCGGTGGTGGAGGTCCCGGCCGCCGATGCCACATCACGAAGCGTCACCCTGGCCGGCCCGTCCCGGTCCACGAGTTCGGCCGTTGCGCTGAGCAGTTGCTGCCGGAGGGAATCGTCGTGCACCACGGGTCTTGCCATGGGACCCATTGTTTCATAACCTTGTTTCGTAACGCTGTTATGAAACAGCGTTACGGAAACCAGGACCAAGGAGCTTTTCATGGCGCAGAACGTTTTTTCTGGCCGGTACACCGCTGAGCCCGGCAGGGAATCAGTAACCGTCTTCCTGATCGGCATGCGGGCAAACCGGTGGTGGAAGGCGGGGACGGTCGGAAAGGTCGCTGCCGCCATGCCGCGGATGCTCCAGCACCTGGCCGCGGACCCGGCATCTGGAATGCTGGGATATGAGCAGTGGTTCGGGCGGACCACCATGCTGCTCAGCTACTGGAAGAGCCCGGAACACCTGCGGAAGTTCGCCGCGGACCGGGAATCACCGCACCTTGACCCCTGGCGCCGCTTCATGAAGGAAACCGCCGGGAGTGGCGACGTCGGCGTCTGGCATGAGACCTACCAGGTGCCTGCGGCCGGAATCGAGGTCATCTACAACGGCATGCCCCTGTTTGGGCTGGCCAAAGCCACCGCCCATGTCCCTGTTGCGGCCGGCACCAATACGGCTAGGCAGCGGATGGGCACGTCCCCCCGGCCTGCGGCATCCGCGCCGTAGCCGGCCCGGCTGCTGGGGACCTCATCGCTCAGGCAATAGCAACGGCCGGCGCGTCCTTGAGCGTCCGGCGAAGCTGCGGGGCGGCATCAAGCCGGTCCTGCGCCGCCCGCAGGGCCAGCACCGCTGTCTCCAGCTTCTCGGGCGGCAACGTAAAAGGTACCCGGAGGTAGCGCTCGAAGGCGCCACCGATCCCGAAGCGCGGCCCTGCGGCCAGCCGGATCCCGAACTCGGGGGCGATGACCGTCAACGCAGTGCTGATCGGGCCGGGCAGCCTGCACCAGGCGGACAGGCCGCCGGCGGGGTATGCCGTGTCCCACTCCGGCAGGTGTCCGGCCAGAAGATCCAGCAGGGCTGCCCGGCTGTCCCGGAGCGCGGTGAGACGGGCCGGCAGGGGCTCATCCAAGGCCCGGACCAGGTGTGCCGCCGCCAGCTGCTCCATGACCGGTCCGCCCAGGTCCAGGGACGTCCGCGCCGCCGCGAACCGCTGGATCAGGTCCCCGGAGGCGCGGATCCATCCGGTGCGAAGGCCGCCCCAGTGGGACTTGCTGAGCGAGCCGATGGTTACCACGGCCGAACTGAAGGCCGCTACGGGAGTCGTCTGGACGCCGTCCAGGTTCAGCTCGCGCAGGGTCTCATCCACTACCAGTGTTGTTCCGGCCGCCGCAGCCGCCCTGACCACATGGCGGCGCTGGAGGTCCGGCATCACCTGGCCGGTGGGATTGTGGAAGTCCGGAACCACGTACGCGAGTTTGGGCCGCTGCTGCATCAGCGCGGTCTGCAGTGCCTGCATATCCCACACTGAAGCGGCTCGGCCGCGGGCAGCACCCGTAACGGCTCCGGGGCCGGACGTAAACGCCACCGGAACGGCGCGGCAACCCGCCGCGCGGATGGCATCAAGGGCGTTCGGGTAGCTCGGGTGCTCCACGAGGACCCGATCCTGCCGTCCCACCAAAGCGCGGAGGATGATGTTCAGCGCGTGCTGGGCTCCGGACGTCACCAGGATCTGGTCCGCCGTAGTGGGTGCCCCGGCTGCCGTGTACCGTGCTGCCACTGCCTCACGCAGGGGGAGCATGCCGACGGCGTCATAGCCGAATCCCGGGAGCAGGGCCGGGAGTTCGGTGAGGGCCGCCGCGAACGCGCGGTGCACCACCTCGCCGCTGGCGGGAAGGGACGCGTAAGCAAGGTCGATCAGTCCCGGCGGCGCCGCCAGCCCGGGTGCCGCCAGGTCCGGCCCTGCCGGCGCGGGGCCAGCCACTGGGCCGGTGAGTGCGGTGGTGCCGGCCGGCGTCATGCGTGGAATCCGGGTCCGGCTCCTGCTGCCTTGGCCGCTGGTGAGGAATCCCTGCTCGCGCAGGATGCCGTAGGCGGCCGTGACGGTGGTCCGGCTGACGCCCAGCTTTTCGGACAGGGCACGCTCGCTGGGCAGGGCGGCGTCCAGGGCCACCCGGCCGTCCAGGACCAGGAGGCGTACGACGTCGGCCAGCTCCCGGTAGGCGGGCGACGCGCCGACATTCCACGTGCCAAGGAGTCGGGCAAGGGAAGGTGCACCGAGGGAAGTCATCAGGCCAGTATTCCAAACTGGCTATGGAATTCAAGGCCAGTTTCCTGCGAGAGTTGTCCCCATGTTGACCCGCAGACTCCTCCAGCTCTTCCTTGGCCTCGCCATGTACGGCATTTCCCTCGCCCTGTTTATCCGGGCCGGACTTGGCCTGGACCCGTGGGATGTCTTTCACCAGGGCCTGGCCGGCAGGACCGGCTTCAGCATTGGCGTGGTGGTCATCATCGTGAGTTTCCTGGTGCTGCTTCTCTGGATTCCGCTGCGGCAGCGGCCGGGGTTCGGCACTCTGTGCAACGCCGTGCTGGTGGGCGTCTTCGCGGACATCGGCCTTGCCCTCATCCCGCCCTTCTCCCACCTTGGCGGTCAGATCGGCATGCTGGTGGGCGCCGTGCTGCTGAACGGCGTTGCCTCCGCCTGCTATATCGGCGCCCGGTTTGGCCCCGGCGCCCGTGATGGATTGATGACCGGGCTGGCAAGGCGCACCGGCTGGTCCGTCAGGTTGTCCCGCACCCTGATTGAAGTGGTGGTCCTGGCCGTCGGCTGGTTCCTGGGCGGCTCGGTGGGAGCGGGCACCGTTGTTTACGCCCTCGCTATTGGTCCCCTTGTCCAGCTGCTGCTCCCGGTGTTTATGGTGCCGGCCGCGCTTCCGGCCGGACCCGATCTTCAAAAGCACGACGGCGCTGCCGCTGCTGCTGCGCCGGAACCGCTGGCCAGCAGCAGCTGATTGAGGGCTTGGCGCTAGGCTTGCTGCCAGCATCCCGAGTCAGCCACATGTCGGATTCAGGATGCCTGCGCCGGGACCCTCGATATCAGGATGCCTCCGCCGGAACCCCTAAGGCAGGAGCGGCTGGCACTGGGGACAGAAGTAGATATCCCTTTCTTCGTCGCCGTTCGACTTTCCCAGGAGGCCTCGCCGGATGGGTGTCCCGCATTTGAGGCACGGCTGGTGCTCCCTGCGGTACACCCAGTAACCGGGCCGCCCGGCCATCCTCCCTACCGGCATACCCTTGGCGTTAAGGATGGTCACGCGGCGGCCGGGACCGAGGTTCACTTCCAGCAGCTGTTTGGCGTCGGTCATCATGGTCCGCACATCCTGGACGGCCGACACTGGGGACGCAGGATGGATGCCGGACAGGAAGCACGCCTCACAGCGGTAGATGTTGCCGATCCCGGCGAGGTTGCGCTGGTCCAGGAGGGCGACGCCAATGGGGACGTCCGGGGCAGCACGGACCCGCCGCTCCGCTTCATCCAGGTCCCAGTCCGGACCCAGGAGGTCCGGACCGAGGAACCCCACGATGGAGTCCTCATTCGCCGTGGCCACCACTTCAACAATTCCCAGCGAGAACCCGACGGCGTCCGCCACCGGGGTGCGCAGCACGCAGCGGGCCGTGTATCCCGGCTTCCGCCACCTGCCGCCCGGCGGGTAGACCTGCCAGGTGCCCTCCATTTTCAGGTGGGAGTGGATGGTGAGTTTTTTGTCCGCTGGACCCTCTACCCGCATGAGCAGGTGCTTGCCGCGGGCCAGGACTTCAGCCACCGTCCAGCCGGCCAGGTTCAGCGTGGCGAAGCGGGGCACGCGGAAATCGGACGCCAGAAGTTTCTGCCCCGCCAGGGCCTGGTGCAGTTGATTGGCCGCGCGCCAGACTGAGTCCCCCTCAGGCACGGATCCTCAGTCCCTTCGGCGTGGAGTAGGCGCCGGCGGAACCGAGTGCAGCGGCAACAGGCGTGTCCAGGATCCCGTGCCCGTTTACCTTTTCCATGATCAGCTTGTCGATGGCGCCGCGGGTGACCACGCTTACCAACGCCGCCCCGGCTGCCGCGAGGACGGCGTCGTCGTCGCTGAAGGCCAACAGCGTTTTGCCGCCCCGTTCCACGTACAGGACCAGCGCTCCGTCCACCAGCACCACCAGGGCGCCCGCCTTACGCCCGGGACGGTGCCCGCTTCCGGCTTCGTCGCGAAGGGCCGGCCAAGGGAGGGCGGCGCCGTAGGGGTTGGCGGGATCGGTGGCGGCCAGGGCGAGGGCCACGGGGTCGGGCTTTGCGAGCTGGGTGTCCTCCGAGTAGGAACGCAGCCGGTCAACGGTGGCAGGGACCGCGAATTGGGCGGCTCCAAGGTGCTCGATGAAGTAGCCACGGCGGCAGCGTCCGGCTTCCTCGAGCCTGGCCAGGACTTTGTACATCAGCCCGAACCCGCCAAGGATCTGTTCTGCCATCACCGAGCCGCGGGTGACCACACCGTAGCGGTCCAGCAGGAGCTCGGCGGTGGCCCGGGCGTGGATGGTGGGATCCAGCTCGGGCTGCGGGAGGGCGGACCAGCGGCCAGCCGCCACGGGAGGCGTCGCCGGGCCGGCGGACGTGCCGTAGCGTCCGCCGCCCGCTCCGGCCGAGCCCAGCAAGCCCGTTCCGTGGGACCGGCCCAACCGGCTCAGGCGCGGAGCCCGCGCCCTGGGCGCCCGGGCAACCTGGCGATGGGCGGTGTGCCCGCCGGCGATCATGGCGCGGACGGGGGCGAAGGTGTCTCCGGTGATCCGGCCGGCCCACGCCAGGTCCCACAGTGTGGTCACCACCTCCTGGTCACTGAGCACCGAGTCCATTCCGCCGGCCACCTCCGTCAGCTGCCGGAAAAAGTAGCCGCCGCCGTTGTTGCGGAGGTGTTCCAGGAGCCGCAGCTGGGCGTCGCCCGGTTCGTACTCGATGGCCGGATTCAAGGTCAGCTCGGCGGAATCGGCCAGGTGAAGGCTGATCCAGCCGTCGTTGCCGGGCAGCGCTCCTGCTCCGGACCACAGGACCTCGCCGGTGGCCATGAGTTCATCAAGCATGGCTGGCTGATAGTTGGAGACGCGGCTTGCCAGGACCAGGGGTTCCCAGGCCGAAGCGGGAACCGGCACACCTGAGAGCTGGTCGATGGCCGTGACGATGCCGTCCAGCCCGCGCAAAGAGGGCTGGCCGCGGCCTGCTCCCGGCGTGCGGACGTGCTGCCAGGCCGGCAGGAAGCGGCCGTAGGCGGACGCATCCACAGGTTCCACCTCCGCCCGCAGCGCTGCCAGCGACCGGCGGCGCAGCTTGCGAAGGACTTCGCCATCGCACCACTCACTCACCGTGGCGGGATGGAGCGCCTCAGCGGGTCCTGTGGGGTTGGCAGCAGTGGGGTTGGCAGCAGCGGGGTTGGCATCAGCAGGGGCGGCAGCAGCGGCATCGGTAGCTGCCGGGTCCCGATCAGCCGGGTGCGTCCCGGACGGGCCCGTATGCGGCCGGAACTCGCCTTCCACCACCCGGCCGTCAGCGGCGAGGCGCTTGAGGGCAGTGCTGACCACTGCCACGCCCAGGCCCAACCGGGCTGCCGCTTCGGCCGCCGTAAACGGCCCGTGGGTGCGGGCATAGCGGGAGACGAGATCCCCCAGGGGGTCCGCGACTGGTTCAATAAACGCGAGCGGCACGCCCATGGGGAGGGGGACGCCGATGGCATCCCGGAGCCGCGCGGCGTCCTCAACGGCTGCGAAACGTTCCACGCCGCCGACGTTGACTTTGATGGCGCGGTTGGCCCGCTGCAGGGCGAGCAAGTGGGCGGTAGCGGATTCGGTACTGGCGTGCACTGTCCCGCGTGCCTGTGCAGGGTCAGCGAATTCGGCCGCGAGCTCGGCATCTGTTGGTTCCGCGGCGGCCGCATTCCCCGCCGCAGCTTCCCCGCCAGCAGGTTTCCCGCCCGCCGGTTCCCGTCCGGTCAGTTCCGGGACAGTCCCTTCCCCGGCCAGCGGTGCCTCTGCCTCCAGTTCAGTGGCTTGGTGCTCCTCGCCCTGGAGCCTCGCGGCAGCCTCCTCCGGCGCCAGCGGACCAAGGAGCCGCAGCAGGTCCGCTACGCCCTCCACCCCGCGCGCCCGCCGGTCCGGGGCCAGGCGTTGCAGCTCCCGTTCGGTGGCATCGATGACCCTGGCGTCCAGCAGTTCCCGCAGCTCGACGCGCCCCAGCAGTTCATTGAGGAGGGTGGAATCGAGGGCCAGGGCAGCGGCACGGCGTTCCGCCAGGGGAGAGTCGCCCTCATAAAGGAACTGTGCAACGTAACCGAACAGGAGCGACTTTGCGAACGGTGACGGCTGCGAGGTGGTGGTCTCCACGATCCGCAGCTCGCGCCGCTCCACGGACGCAGCGATGTCCTTCAGCGCCGGGAGATCGTAGACGTCCTGCAGGCATTCCCGGACCGTTTCCAGCACGATGGGGAAGGTGGGGTATTTCCGCGCCACGTCCAGCAACTGGGCGGACCGCTGCCGCTGCTGCCACAGCGGCTGCCGCTTTCCGGGAGTCTGGCGCGGCAGCAGCAGGGCACGGGCGGCACATTCACGGAAGCGCGAGGCGAAGAGCGCGCTGCCGCCTACTTCAGCCGTGACGATCTGCTCCAGTTCCTCGGGATCGAACAGGAACAGTTCTGCCCCCGGCGGCTCGTCCTCCATCATGGGCACACGCAGGACAATGCCGTCGTCCGCGGCCATGGCGGAGCCGTCCATGCCGTACCGCTGGTGGAGCCGCTGGCCCACCGCAAGCGCCCAGGGTGCGTGCACCGGCATGCCGAAAGGACTGTGGAGAATCACCCGCCAGTCGCCCAGTTCGTCGTGGAAGCGCTCTACCACCAGCGTGGTGTCGCTGGGCACCACCTCGGTGGACTGTTTCTGTTCACTGAGGTACTGGATCAGGTTGTTGGCCGCGAAGGCGTCCAGGCCGCTGGCCTGGCAGCGCTCGGTGGCCGGCCCGACGTCGGACGCTGACAGTTCACGCACGAACGCGCCAAGGGCGCGGCCCAGGTCCACGGGGCGGCCGAGCGAATCGCCCTTCCAGAACGGAAGCTTGCCGGGCTGGCCGAAAGCGGGGGAGACCAGCACGCGGTCGTGGGTGATGTCCTCGATCTTCCAGCTGGTGGCGCCCAAAGCAAAGACGTCGCCGACGCGGGATTCGTACACCATTTCCTCGTCCAGCTCGCCCACCCGCCGGCCGCCCTTGGGTGCAGGCGCGGGCTTGCCGTCAGTGGAGGGTGAAGCCGATCCCTCCACCTCGGTGCCGATGATGTACACGCCGAAGAGCCCGCGGTCCGGGATGGTGCCGCCCGAGGTGACTGCGAGCCGCTGGGCCCCGGGCCTGCCCTCGATGGTGCCTGCGTTGCGGTCCCAGACAATCCGAGGACGAAGCTCCGCGAATTCATCGGAAGGGTAGCGGCCGGCGAGCAGATCGAGCGTCGCCTCGAATGCTGACCGGGGGAGGGACGCGAACGGGGCTGAGCGGCGGACCGTGGCAAACCATTCCTCAACATCGATGCTGCCCAGAGCCGTGGCGGCCACGGTCTGCTGCGCCAGGATGTCGAGGGGATTGGCCGGGATGCTGAGGCGCTCGATCTTCCCGCCCAGCATCCGTTCCACCGTGATGGCCGTGTGCACCAGGTCTGCCCGGTGCTTGGGGAAGAGGACGCCTTGGGAGACTTCCCCCACCTGGTGGCCGGCGCGGCCCACCCGTTGGAGGCCGCTGGCCACCGACGGCGGCGATTCCACCTGTACCACCAGGTCAACGGCGCCCATGTCGATACCGAGTTCCAGCGACGACGTGGCCACGACGCACCGCAACCGGCCTGATTTGAGGTCGTCCTCAATCAGGGCCCGCTGGTCCTTGGAGACGGAGCCGTGGTGGGCGCGGGCCAGCACCGGGTCCGCCCCGGCGGAGGTACCGGCCTGCGCCATCATGTGGGCCGGAGTGGCCGTAGACGCCGGCGCTCCGGCTGTTGCCTTGAATGCCGCCGGCCCCGCCGGTACAGGATCATCCCAGCCTCCGCCCGCCGCCGGCAGCTGCCGTTCCGCGTAGATTTCGTTCAGGCGTGCCGTGAGCCGTTCCGACAAGCGGCGGGAGTTGGCAAAAACGATGGTGGACTGGTTGGCCAGCACCAGGTCAACGATCTTTTCCTCCACGTGCGGCCAGATGGATGCCTGGGGCTGCAGGCCGGAGGCCGGGCCGGAGTCGAACGCTCCCGCGGCGCCCTGCAGGTCCGACATGTCCTCCACCGGCACGGAGACGGTGAGGTCCCAGTTCTTCATGGCCGGCGGGGCAACGATTTCCACCGGCGCGGTGCCGGCCAGGAACTGCGCCACGAGTTCCCTCGGTTCCACGGTGGCCGAGAGCCCGATCCGCTGGGCCGGTTTGGGCAGCAGGGCGTCGAGCCGCTCGAGTGAGACGGCGAGGTGGGCTCCGCGCTTGGTCCCGGCGACGGCGTGGACCTCATCAATGATGATGGTGTCCACGTCGGTGAGGGTTTCGCGGGCCCTGGATGTGAGCATCAGGAAGAGCGATTCCGGCGTGGTGATGAGGATGTCCGGCGGGTTGCTCAGCAGCGCGCGCCGGTCCGCTGTTGTAGTGTCCCCGGACCGGACACCCACGGTGGTCATGGGTGCCGGCAGCCCGAGACGCTTGGCGGTCTGGGTGATGCCGATGAGCGGGGAGCGGAGGTTCCGCTCCACGTCCACACCGAGGGCTTTCAGGGGCGAGATGTACAGGACGCGGGTTTTGCGTTTGGGTGCGCGGGGGCGCTTGCCTTTTGCCGGGCCCTTTGGAAGCGCAGCCACAGCATCCGAAGCTGCCGCCTGCGGCGCTTCGGCGGAGGAAACAAGCAGCCGGTCCAGCGCCCACAGGAACGCGGCGAGGGTTTTTCCCGATCCGGTGGGCGCGACCACCAGCGCGTGCGACCCGGAGGAGATGGCCTGCCAGGCGCCGTTCTGCGCGGGCGTCGGTTCTGAGAACGCACCGAGGAACCAGTCGCGTGTCGGCCTGCTGAACTGGGCCATGGGCGCTCCCGCGCCGGTGCCCCTGCTGCCGGCGCCGGGCTGTTCCTGCTTCATGCCTCCATCATGCCCCAGGCCACCGACAGTGGGTGCCGGCTTCCCCCTTGCCTGGGCTCAAGCCTTTCCTGCAGCCGGGAGGTCCTTGGTGGCCGGACCCTCAAGGCGTTTTCCGTCGCTGTCGAAGCGGGAGCCGTGCAGCGGGCAGTCCCACGACCGCTCGCTGTCATTCCAGTGCAGAATCCCGCCGAGGTGCGTGCAGACGGCCGACAGCTTGCAGGTGGTTCCGCCAACAGTGGACACGGCCACCGGTTTTGATCCCTCACGGTAGACCTTGCCCTCACCTTCGGCCGGAATCACCGGGGCGGGTGCGGGCGCCGGCTCCTTTCCGTCTTTTCGCAGGCCCTCGGCCGCTACCTGCCCCCAGCCGGAAGCAAGCTTGGCTGCCACACCGGCATTGAGTGCGACGGCGGAGAGGGCGCCGGAGGCTGAGGTGACCCGGCGGTGGATGGTGTCTGCCCAGGGCACGTTCCCGCCCAGGATGTCGGCCGAAATGCCCACGGCGGCGGCCACGGCGTTGGTCATGCCCCACTTGTTGTAGCCCGTGCCGAAGTAGATGTGGCCTTTTCCTCTTGGGAACTTGCCGAAGAAGGGCATGAGGTTGGTGGGCATGTAATCCTGGGCGGACCAGGTGTGGGTGGCAACTGCGCCGGGGTAGTGCTGCACGGCCCAGTCCAGGAGGCTGCCCAGATGGTGTTTCTCTGACCGTGCCCGGCCCACGTGGTGTCCATGCCCGCCCACCAGGAGCAGCCGGCGGCCGTCCACCTCGTAGTCGCGCAGCGAATGCGTAGGCTGTTCCACCGAGATGTACATACCCGGGGGAGGGGCCTGGCCATCCTGCAGCTGCAACGCCGCCGCGTAGGAACGGCTGGGCTTGAGCTTGGCGAAGTACAGCCCGCGGTCCAGCACCGGAATGCCGGTGGCCAGCACCACTTCGTTGGCGGTGACGGTGCCGCGGTCTGTGTGTACGGTGGCCGGGCCTGCGCCGGTGACATCCTGCAGCCGTACGCCGCCCACGATCGAGCCACCGCGGCCGCGGATGTCCGCCATCAGTGTGTCCAGCACCTCCAAAGGGTTGATCTGCGCCTGGGCTGCGAGCCGCACGGCGCCGTGGACGGGAAACGGCAGCCCGGCGTCGCGCACGTATTCCATGTCCAGTCCGGCGGTGGTGCCGGCGCTGACCTCTTCACGGAGCTTTTCGGTCCCCTGGGCGGAGGCCGCATAGGTGTAAGCGTCCCGGGTTTGGAAGGGCACCTTGTGTTCCTCGAGGTACCGCAGCAGCCACGCCTGGCCTTCGCGGTTGGCATCCACGTACGCCTGCACCTGCTTCTGCGAGTACTGGCGGGCGAGCTGTGACAGGAAAGTCCCCTGCAGCAGGGTCACTTTGGCGGTGGTGTTTCCGGTGGTGACGGCGCCGGGGTACCGCGCCTCCAGCACCAGCACGTTTTGCCCAGAGCGGGCCAGCAGCAGTGCGGTGACCAGGCCGGTGAGTCCTGCGCCGGCCACCACGGTGTCATAGGTACTTCCGGGCTCGAACGGATCTGAGGTGAAGGTCTCCGCGCGGTCCAACCAAATCGACGTCATCCCAGTTCAGCCTGCCTTTTGGTCCTGGGCCCTGACGGACCCTTTGTGATGTGTCTGTTATAGATCCTGATCTATGCGTGGCGTAGTTGCTAAGTATACTTATGATGTCGGTGCTTAAGTCTATGGTTCAGGCGCAACCCGGCAGCCATGATGTGAACGTGAACGACAACAGCAGGAGTAATCATGACAAGCATGAGTTCCGACGGTCGCACCGTAGGCCGTACAAACATCCAAAAAGCTGCCCTTGCCGTGGGCGCAGTGTTCCTCCTGGTGGGCGTCCTGGGCTTCATCCCGGGCATCACCTCCAACTACGAAACCATGGGCTTTGCCGGGCATGAGTCCAAGGCCCTGCTCCTGGGCATCTTCCAGGTGTCGATTTTGCACAACATCGTCCACCTGCTGTTTGGGGCGGCCGGCATCGCCATGGCCCGCAGCGCTGCACAGTCGAGGAACTACCTGCTCGTTGGTGGCGCCATTTACCTGGTCCTCTGGCTCTACGGCCTGCTGATCGGGCTCCAGACGCCGGCTAACTTCGTCCCGGTGAACACCGCGGATAACTGGCTGCACTTTGTCCTGGGGGTTGGCATGATCGGACTGGGCGTGGCCCTTTCTCGCGGCACCGCAGGCGCCGGTCGCACCACCACCGCACACTAAATACAGCAACAAACGCCCCAAGAGGGCGGAACCGACTGCAGGCGGCCCGGCACCTTGCCGGACCGCCTGCAGTTGTCTGTGCACTTATCCAGGGGTGATGCCGCCGGGGAAAAACAGGAGTAAACGGAGGGCGCTGGCCGGACCTGCTCCTACGCGGGCTGGAAAGCCCCGATGGAGAGCAGGGTGATTTCAGTGTTGCTGCAGGCCTTGGTGGGCTGGGGCAGGAACAGGGATGCTGTGTCCTCCGGCGGGTAGATCCGGTAGCCGGCGGCATCCACCCTGGTGCACTCGGGGTAGTTACCGGCCTGTGTGTAGCGCAGGACTGCCGAGCCAGACTGGCCGGGGGCGAGCAGGACGTTGGCGGGTGCTGTGGCTTCGTCGCGGATGGCCGGCGCACCGATGGGGGCGCCGGCAGCATCAGCGGCCAAGGACACGCCGGCAAAACCACGAAGGACGCAGGCTTCGGAGCCCGTGTTGGTGAGGTTGAGCTTCATGTAGACGCTGCCCGCCGCTCCGCCGCCTGACGCATCCGTGGCGGCGGAGAGGCCCGCCGCCTTGCAGAGGGCAATTGCCACCGGCTTGGCCGTAGCCGGGGCCGTTGCGGAGGGAGTTCCCGACGACGTCCCTTGAGCCGTCGGCGAGGCGGACGTTGCCTCGGGGCTGGCAGCGTTGGTGCCAGGTGCCGTCGTCGCCTGCGTTTGCGGCTGGCTGGGGCCGCACCCGCTGAGCATCAGGGCAGCCGCCGCGGCCGCCGTCGTCATAACCAACCCGTGTGAAATTCGCTGAGACCTCATGGCACCACCTTTGCGGCAGTGCGTTGCCGCGTCAATGATGCCACGAGGCAGCGGAGCCTTTTGATGCCCGGATCGTGATGATCCGGGCATCAGCGCCCTTGTCCTACTTGGCGGATGACCCGCCTGGGTTGCGGCGCGCACCGCTGCGCAGGAATGCCGCGCCGCCGAGCACCAGGCCGCCGACGCCTGCTGCCAGTCCGGCCCAGCTGCGTGCGTCGGCCCCACTGTCCGTTGCTGACGACTGCTCGGTGGCGGGGCTTTCAGCGGTGTGGGATGCCGTGGCGGCGGCTTCGCCGTGTCCCGTGCCGGCAGCCTCAGTGACAGTGATGGAGGGCGCGGGTGCCGCCAGCGAGTGCGGGTCCTGGCCGTCCTTGGCGATCTCCGACCAGTCCGTCTGCCCGGTCTCGCAGCTCTGGAGGGTGGGGAAGTACAGCGTGCTTCCGGCCGCGTCCGGGAGCTTCACGGAGAGCACCAGGGCATCGCGGAGTTCGTGGGCCAGGGGAGTCTTCGCGGTGTAGACGATCTGGCTGGTCCGCTTGGTGATGGAGGTGCCGTCGGCGAGTTTCTTCGGCTCGGCGAGCTGCTCGGTGACCTTCTCCACCGTCCAGTTGGGGTTGACGGTGGGCTGTGCATCGTTCAGTTCCTGCGGCAGCGTTATGGCAACCTTCGTGGTGCCGGAGGTGTCGCAGCCATGCGGAATGCCGAAGGTAAGCAGGGCAGAGGAGTTGGCGGTGGTTTTGTCCGGCGTCACGCCGACGTGGGCCGAGGCCCCGCCCGCGGCGGCGAGCAGCAAGGCTGCGGCGCCGCCGGTGACGGCAGCCGTTTGAAGGGTACGGCGAAGAGCTGGGGTGTTCATGGGTTTGCCTTTCCGGCGTGCTCCCTTGAGTTGGGGAGCACAAAAGTATGGTTCCGCCGCCGGCAGGAGATGCGGGCGGTTCTAGCGGGGAAGCTCGACGGCGGAAGGCGGGCCGCGTCGGCTGTCCTGCCGGAGGTTCCGCCAGGGACGCAGCGGCGCCCCGAAGGTGCGGAAGGCGGCCAAAGCCGGCGGGCCGTGGTCGGGCGCCACCGCGCGGGGGAGGGCTGCCAGCGGCCGGAGCCAGGCGGCCAGGGCCCACAGCGCTGCTTCCCCCTTGGCAAGCAGGAGTGCGCAACCCAGCGTTGCCAGGGCATGTGCGGCCAGCATCAGGGGCCCGGTCGCAGCGTCCGCTTCGTGCAGGTGCGCTGCAGCGGGAGCCAGGATGCCAGGGCCTGGAAGGTGGCCGTCATGTGGGGCAGCGGCAGCTGGTGCCGTCTCCACGCCGGGCGGACCGAAGGCTGTGAACAGCTTGTGCAGGCCCAGCTGCCCGCCGCCCAGCAGGGCGGCCATGGCCGGAAACCCGAGCCGCAGGCGTGTGGCGGTGGTGCTGGCGAGGGCGGTCAGTGCCAGGACTGCCAGCAGGATGGCGGGGGCCGGAAGTTCTCCGCCGCCGGCAAGGTGTGCTCCGGCGGCGAGGGTCAGGATGACCGTGGCCATCGCAGACGAGCGGAGGAAATGGAAGGGTGTCCGTGGACGGTGCGTGCGCACGGCTTCTCCCTTCCCGGTAACCGGACCAGGCACGGGCGTGCGGCGCCGGTCAGCTGACAGTCGTTCAGATTCTATCCGTGATGCCATGCTGAACAATGCCGGCAGCGGTTACTGCGCCGGGCATTGCATAAGGGCTGCCTGTCTGACAGTTACCGGGTACCGGCCAGCAGCTCGGCAAGGACCGCCGCTGCGGTGTCGTGCCGAAGCAACGGCGCGGACTGCCCGGCCCACAGGGACATCAGCTCCGTGTTTTCCCTTTTGGCTGCCTCCGGCCGGAACCGTCCGGTCAGCCAGTTCTGAACCGGGAAGGGGGCGATACTGCCGCCATCTTCAAGCTCGGCAATAATGCGGTTGGGGATGCCGCGGGCCAACCTGCCGCTCAGGGCCCGGGTCAGCACCGTCTGCGCTGCGGCGGGGCTGCGAAGTACCGTCCGGTAAGCGGGCACGGCGGCCGACTCCCGGGTTGCCAGGAACGCCGTTCCCACCTGCACGGCATCGGCACCCAAAGCCAGGGCGGCAGTGAAGCCGCGGCGGTCCGCGATCCCGCCGGCCGCGATGACCGGAATGGACACGGCATCGGCAACCTGGGGAACCAGGGCGAAGGTGCCTACAAGTGACTCTTCCGCTGGCTTCAGGAAGGACACCCGATGGCCGCCGGACTCCATTCCACTCGCTACCACGGCGTCGACGCCGCCTGCCTCCAGCGCCAGAGCTTCTGCAACAGTGGTGGCGGTGCCGATTACCTTGATGCCGCGGCGGTGCGCTTCCTCCACAACGTCCGGAGCGGGCACGCCGAAGACAAAGCTCACGACGGCGGGGCGCGCCTCCAGCGCCGCTTCCACCTGTTCGCCGTAATCCGGCATATATCGGGCCGGCATGTCCGGAAGGGGGATGCGCAGTTCGTCGAAGTACGGCTTCAGGACACTTCCATAGCGGTCGAACTCTTCCTGCGGCAGGGCCACGGTTTCACTGCCGTTGGGGACCCACAGGTTCAGCGCGAAAGGTTTCGCGGTGGCCGCGCGAAGTTCCGCTGCCGTCCGTTGGATGGCTGCGCCGTCGTAACCGTACAGGCCGTAGGAGCCCAGCCCGCCGCCGTCGCTTACTGCTGCCGTGAGCTGTATGGAGGAGACGCCGCCGAACGGGCCAAGAACCACGGGAACGCCAATCCCGAAGAGCTCTGTGACTCTGTTGGCAGAGGCGGAAATCCGGGGGTGGGCGGTCATGGCAGCTCCCGTTGGGTCGTGTGGTTGGGCTCGTACCCAGTCTCGCACTATGTACCGCCCGAAGAGGGCGACGCTAGACTGCTGGCGTAGATATCGGCGACCTTGAGGAGCAGTTATGGAATACACGCGCAGCCAGCAGGAAAAGGCCGTTACGGCCGGTGACCTCGGCCGCAGCCACATCGGCCAGACCATCAGCTTCCAACCGAATGAGTTCACCGTTGTCTTTGGGAAGATCGCTGGAATCGCCCGCACGGAGGCCATGGTTTACCTGTCCCTGGACGGAGTGGGGAACGGCACCCACCTGAAGGACGAATACGACCTGCCGCTCACGCACGAGGTCTACCTGCCCGTGGATGTCCTCACCAACGCCGAATCCACCATTAAGGACCTGTTTGGCAAGGTCCAGGAGAACCTGCGCGGATCGGGCCATAAGGGCGAGGACCAGACGGACCGGCTCTAACGGAACCAGCCAAAGGAAGCCCCGGTGCAACTGCGCTGGGGCTTCCTTCGTCCGTGCCTATGATGAAGCAATGGAAAGAGGGCAGGACGGGCGTGCAACGAAGGCGGTGGACCATCGCGCCCTCGCCGTCGCCTTGCTCGATATCTCCGCTGATGTGCGCCGGAAATCGCACGAGGACACCGGTGTCCGCCCGCTGCCGAACGGGGCCGTTGACATCCTGCGCGTCGTAGAGGGCAGCCCGGGCATCACGGTGGCCGAAGTCGCCGCAAGGCTTGGCAGACAGTTCAGCAACGTCAGCGTCCAGCTGCGTGAACTCGTGGCTGCCAACCTGGTCACCCGGCTCCGGGACCCCAGCGACAAGCGCTACGTCACGCTGCATCCGACCCCGGAATCGCAGCGGATCAGGGCGGTTCTTGAGAACTCCTGGGCTGAGGTCCTGGCAGGCTCGGCGTCGAAACTGCTCCCGGCCGAACAGCAGCAGATAGCCGCAAGCCTCCCCGCGCTCCAGCGGCTGGCGGGTTTCCTGGCTGCAAAGGAGTGACCGATCTCTCGCCCGTGCACCAAGCTCATGTAGTTATACTTTTATAAGTATTATTGCTGAACGAACGGAACAAAAAAATGGCTACGCAACTGGCAACTGCCCCTCCGGATCAGGACCTGGCCAGGCCCAAAGCGCCCTGGGGGGCGTTGATCTTCCTGGCCCTGGCCCAGCTCATGGTGGTGCTGGACGGCACTATCGTCAACCTTGCGCTGCCGCAGTTGCAGCGGGAGATGGGTATCAGCGACTCAACCCGCGCCTGGGTGGTGACGGCCTACGCGCTTGCGCTCGGCGCCTTCCTGCTTCTTGGCGGGCGCATCGCCGACTTCTGGGGCCGTAAGCGCACCTTCGTGGTGTCCGCTGCCGGCTTCGCGGTGGCTTCCCTCCTGGGCGGCATCGCGCAGGAAGCCTGGGAACTGATCGGCGCCCGCGCACTCCAGGGTCTGTTCGCCGCGCTGCTCGCGCCGGCCGCCCTTGCCCTCCTGACCGTGGCCTTTCCCGGAGGCAAGGACCGGGGAACCGCCTTTGCCATCTTCGGCTCCATCAGCGGCGTCGGCGCCGCGATCGGCGTCCTCCTGGGCGGCTACCTCACCGACTACGTCTCCTGGCGCTGGTGCTTCTTCGTCAACATCCCGATTGCTCTCATCGCCTTGATGGGTGTCTGGACAAAGGTCCAGGAGAGCAAAGCCGGGGGATCGACAAAGTACGACTGGCCCGGCGTCGTCCTGGCAGCACTGGGCTTGGGCTCCCTGGTGTACGGCCTCACCAATGCCGAGCACGGCTGGGACAGCCCGGAGGCCTGGGGCTTCATTCTGGCCGGCGCAGTCCTGCTGGTGCTGTTTGTCCTGGTTGAAAAGAAAACCAGGACTCCGCTGTTGCCGCTCCGTGTGGCCACAGAGCGAAACCGGGCGGCCGCGTTCCTGGCATCCTTCCTTTCAGGGGCGGTGCTGATCGGCGGCATCCTGTTTATCAACTTCTACATCCAGATTGTCCTGGGGTTCAAACCGTTCCTCGCCGGCATGGCCTCGCTGCCCATGACGGTGGTCCTCATCCTGACGGCCGGTATCGCCGCAAAGAACCTGCCGAAGTTGGGTGCCAGGATTCCCACGGCCCTTGGACCGGTTCTGATTGCCGCCGCGATGCTGTGGCTCACCCAGGTCAGCGCCGAAGGAACGTACCTGGCCAACATGCTGCCCGCCCTGCTGCTCCTGGGTGCGGGCCTGGGCCTGGTGTTTGTGCCTATGCAGAACCTCGCACTGTTTGGTGTGGACAAGGATGATTCCGGCGTGGCCAGTGCCCTGGTGAATGCCTCGCAGCAGGTTGGCGGCTCGCTGGGCATCGCGCTGTTCAGCACGCTGGCAGCTTCGGCGACAGCTGCGGCCGGGGGCGCGGGACTGGCTGCGCTGTCGGCAGGCTATTCCCTGGTCTTCCTCTGGGCCGCCGGTGTTGCCATCCTGATCGTTCCGATTGCCCTGCTGCTGATCGACATCAACAGGAAGACGTTCAGCGGAGCCGCATCCTCCGATGCGCCGGCGATCCACCTTTAGGGGCTAATGGCTGACGCGTTGGCGGGGAGGTAGCCGCCTTCCCGCCAGCGCCATGTACAGGGGCAGGGACGTGGCCGTCAGGAGCTCCGTACCGACCCTGTGGATCCCCGGACCGTGAGGTGCGTCGGCATTACGGAGCGGCTGCGGTTGCCGCCCCCGGCCAGGGGATTGAGCTGCGCCAGGAGCATTGAGACGGCCACCCGGCCCGCCTGCTCGATCGGCGAGCTCAGCGTAGTCAGCGGGGGATTGCAGAAATCGGCGCCGAAGATATCGTCACAGCCAACGATGCTCATGTCCTCGGGCACGCGAAGCCCGCGCTCCCGCAGCCGTTGCAGCATGCCGATGGCTATGAGGTCGTTGAACACGATGCAGGCCGTCACGCCGCTGTGGACTGCGGCATCCGCTGCGGCCGCGCCCGACTGGGTCTTCGGCGCGAACGGCCCCAGGTTTCGCACCTGGACACCGCGGTCTTCGGCGACGGCGGACAGGGCAGCCCAGCGGCGGGCGCTGGACTGGGACACTGCAGGCCCGGCGACGTATGCCACGGATGTGTGGCCAAGGGAAATGAGATGGTCCAGGGCCTGGGTCATGGCTGACGGGGTGTCGATGATGACCGCGGGGACGCCGTCCACGTCGCGGTTCACAGTGACCATGGGCATGCGAAGGGCGGCAGCGGCGAGCGACTGGTCATTCAGGCGGGACGCTGCCACGATCACGCCGTCGGCACTCTTTCGCAGCTGCTCCAGCGTGCTGGCCTCCACTTCGTCCGACTCCTCCGTGTCCACCAGCAGCTGCGTGTAGCCGCCTGCCTTGAGCTGAAGCTGCGTTCCCCGGATGAGGTCGAAGTAGAACGGGTTGGTGATGTCCGGAACCAGGACGCCTACGGCGCCTGTTTTGCCGGAGCTCAGCGCCTTCGCCTGCGAATTGGGCGTGTAACTAAGTTCGACGGCGGCGGCCTCAATCCGCTCCCGGGTCCGGATATTCACCCGGTCGGGGTTGGTCAAGGCCCGTGAGACGGTTGACGCAGCAACGCCACACAGGGCCGCAATGTCATGGATGGTGGCAGGGCGGTCTGCTGCCACTGGTTGCGTCGCCATGGGCGTTCCTCTCTGAACGACGGTCATCCGGCTGTGACCACTGCCACACCGTGGATCAACAATGCCATACTTGCAACCTGCGTGGCAACCGGTTGTCAAATTTGTGCCAACGTGGCTAGACTCGTCTGGACAAGATCCGCTGTGAAATGCCTCACCGGGCACTGTTCCCCCAAAAACGTGCCGGAAGCCCCTAGGAGATTTCGTGACTCAACCCAATGCCGTGTGGAGCCTGTCCGGTTTCGGCGACGAAGTAGACCCCGACCCCAAGGTCCAGGCGGCAGTGCTGCTTGCCTTGGGTGCCAGCCATATCGAAGTCCGCAGCGCGTGGGGCACCAACGTGTCCGAATTGACGCAGGACCAGGTGCGGGACCTGAAAGCCATCTTTGATGACAAGGGCCTCAAGGTCTCCGCCGTCGCGAGCCCCATCGGCAAGGTGGACGTCAACCTGCCGGTGGAGCACGAGGTTGCCCGGCTCCGGCAGATCATTTCGGTAGCCAAGGGGCTGGATACCAAGTACGTTCGGATTTTCTCCTTCTACCGTGCCGAGGGGCAGGGCCAGGAAGACGTCCGGGATGCAGTCATCGAACGGATGACTGCGCTCGCTGAAGAAGCTGCAGCAAGCGGCATCGTCCTGCTCCACGAGAACGAAAAGGGCATCTACGGCGATACGCCGGAGCGCGTCCTGGACATCATGGAGTCGGTCAACTCGCCGGCCCTCCGCGTCGCATGGGACAACGCCAACTTCGTCCAGGTGGGTGTCAAGCCGTACACCGAGGGCTACGCCATCCTGCGTCGCTACCTTGAGTACTTCCAGGTGAAGGACGCCATCGCCACTACCGGCGAGGTAGTCCCGTCCGGCGAGGGCGACGGTGAGCTCGACGCGACCATCGCAGCGCTCGCAGCGGACGGCTTTGCCGGTTTCGCCTCCCTGGAACCCCATCTCGCCAGCGCTCACGAACTTGGCGGGTTCTCCGGTCCCGTGGCATTCGGCGTCGCTGCACGGGCCTTCGCCGGCCTGGCAGCCAGGAACGGCGTCCGGCTGGCCTGACGTGCCGCGGCCATAAAACACATGCATGACAGTCCTTCAAAGGAGCAGGAAAATGCCCACAGCGGCGGTCATCGGTTGCGGTGACGTATCGAGCGTCCATTTCGGGGCGCTGGCCACCATGGCTAATGCCGAGTTGACTGCGGTCTGCGACACTGACCCGGAACGTTTGGAGGCGGCGGCCGCCGCTCACGGCGTCCCCGGGTACGCGAACCACCTGGACTTGCTCGAGAAGGCACGTCCCGACGTCGTGCATATCTGCACTCCGCACCACCTCCACGCGTCGATTGCCGCCGACTGCCTGGAGCGCGGCGTCAACGTGATCGTCGAGAAGCCGCTCGCTCATACCGTCGAAGAGGGGCGGAGGCTAATCGAGGCGGCGGAGCGGAGCCCGGCGAAGATCGCCGTCTGCTTCCAGAACCGCTACAACGCAACATCGCAGGCCATGCGGGAAATGCTCGACGGCGGCCGGCTGGGCCAGGTGCTCGGCGCCTCGGCCACCGTGATGTGGCACCGGTCCGGGGACTACTACCGGGACCGGCCGTGGCGCGGAACCTGGGCGGAGGGCGGCGGCGGACTGATGATGAACCAGGCCGTCCATACCGTGGACCTGCTGCAGTGGCTGGTAGGCGACGTCGCCAAGGTAGAGGGGCGCGCGTCCACCAGGGCCTTGGCCGGCGTGATCGAGGTGGAGGACACGGCCGAGTTTGTGGCCGAACACGAAAACGGCGCCCGGAGCGTTTTCTATGCCACCCTGGCCAACGCCGTCAACGCACCCGTGACGCTGGACATCGTCACGGAGAAGGCAACGCTGAGCCTGCGCGGGGACCTCACGGTCACGTATGCCGACGGCACGGTTGAGGTTATTGCCGAACGGGTCTCCGAAACAGGCGGCCGCTCCTACTGGGGCGTCTCCCATGAATTGCTGATCAAGGACTTCTACGCCAGGCTCGACGAGCCCGGGCCGTTTTGGATCAACCCGGCGGAAGCGGGAAAGTCACTCAAGATCGTGAAAGACGTCTACGCACAGAGCTATCCGCAGCTGCTGGAACGCGTGGGCTGACTTTCAGCGACTGGCGTTTACGGCCGGAAGCCGGGGCGGTTTCCGGCCGTTTCAGCGCCCGCGTCCGGTGTATCCATGGTGGTCATCCAACCACCATGGCAACAATCTTAGAAACTTCTGACAATCGGTTGCCAAGCCAGTGCAAAGTCCGTACTGTAAATCCCACACCAGAAATATGTGGTGCACACCACACCTCTTCGCCCTGACTCGCGTCCAGGCAAAAGACTCATTTAGGAGCCGACAATGAAGTTAGGTCCCAAGACGGCAGCAGCCGCCATCGTACTGAGCGCCTCACTGGCGCTCACGGCCTGCGGCGGCGGCGCCGGAGCCGGTTCGAACGCCGGCGGCACTGCTGCCACGGCGCTGACGCTCGGCACTCTCCGCGACATCACTTCCTGGGATCCAGCGCAGGCCCACGTGGGTCACGTCCTGCAGCCGTACCAGGCCGCGTATGACAGCCTCATCCTCCGCGAACCCGACGGCAAGCTCAGCCCCATGCTGGCCACGGACTGGAAGTACAACGACACCAACACCAAGCTCACCGTGGACCTCCGTACGGACGTCACGTTCAGCGATGGTGCCAAGTTCGACGCCGAAGCAGCCAAGGCCAACCTGGACCACTTCAAGAAGGCCAACGGTCCCCAGATGGCCCAGCTCGCCTCGGTCTCCGACGTCGCCGTGGTGGACGCGGACACCATCGACATCAACCTCAGCGCCGCGGAGCCTGCCCTGGAATACTTCCTGAGCCAGGCCGCCGGGCTGATGGGCAGCCCCAAAGCCCTGGGCACCGATGCCATCAAGACCGAGCCGGTGGGATCCGGGCCCTATGTCATTGACAAGGCTGCCTCAGTCAAGGATTCCCAGACGGTCTTCAACGCCCGCAAGGACTACTGGAACAAGGACCTGCAGAAGTACCAGAAGTTGACCCTCAAGATCCTGACGGACCTCACGGCCCGCACCAACGCCCTGGTTTCCGGCCAGATCGACGCTACCCTCCTGGACCCCAAGAACGGCAAGCAGGCCGAGGGTGCCAAGATGCAGCTCGCCACCAACCAGGTGGACTGGTCCGGCTTGCTCCTCCTGGACCGTGAAGGCACCCAGAACCCCGCCCTGGCCAACGTCAAGGTCCGCCAGGCCATCAACTACGCGTTCGACCGCAAAACCATCCTGGAACAGGTCATGCTGGGCCAGGGTACTCCCACCTCGCAGCCGTTTGGCAAGGACAGCGGCGCCTGGACGGAAGACCTGGAGAACTACTACAGCTACGATCCCGAGAAGGCCAAGGCGCTGCTGAAGGAATCCGGCTTTGAGGGCAACGTGACCCTGGATATCCCCACCCTTCCGGGAGCCGAAACCCTTATTTCCGTTCTCCAGCAGCAGCTCGCCGATGTCGGCATCACTCTGAAGCCCGGCGCCGCGATCACCAACACCTACACGGCTGACGTTGCTGCCCAGAAGTACCACGCACTGTTCTTCAACCTGTTCCAGGGCGAGCCCACCGTGGCGATCGACCAGATCGTCTCCACCAAGGCCCTGTACAACCCGTTCAAGAACACCGCTCCCGAGCTTGAGGCAAAAATCCAGGCGGTGCGAACCGGTGGCGAAGATGCCGGCAAGCTGGCCCAGGAAGTCAACAAGTACGTGGTGGAGCAGGCATGGTTCGCACCGTTGTTCCGCGTGAACCAGATGTACTACCACAACTCCAAGGTTGAGGTCACGCCGCAGGTTCAGCAGGCCGTTCCGTCCATCTACAACTACTCGCCTGCCAAGTAGGACCCCATGATCAAGTTCATTGCGAAAAGGCTGGGCAGCGGGCTGGTGGTGTTGTTCGTCGTCTCGGCGCTCACCTTCACGCTGCTGTATACCGCCAGCGGCAGCATCGCCCGTAACATCCTGGGCGACCAGGCCACCCCTGAACAGGTTGCGCTGAAGGAACAGGAGCTGGGGCTGGACCAGCCCCTCCTGGCCCGTTATTTCGCCTGGCTGGGTGACGCCTTGAGCGGAAACCTTGGTGCCTCCTGGTTTACGTCGGAGCCCGTGGCCAACTCCCTGGCCACCCGGATTCCCGTGACCATGACCATGGTTTTCGCCGCAATGATCCTGATCGCCATCTGCGCAGCGCTGATCGGTGTTGCCGCAGCCGTCAAGCGCGGCTGGGTGGACAGGGTGGTCCAGGTGGGCGCAATTGTTGGCGACTCCGTCCCGGGGTTCGTGATCGGCGTGTTCCTGGTGACCATCCTGGCCATCCAGCTGGGCTTCTTCCCGGCCACCAGCACCATCTCGCCCGGGGTGGGTCCGGAGGCCTGGATCTACTCGATGACCCTTCCGGTCATCGCCCTCCTCATCAATGGCGTGACCGGCGGCGCGCAGCAGATCCGCAGCGCCGTGATCAAGCAGCTCGAGCGCGACTACGTCCGGACGCTGCGCAGCCGGGGTATCGGAGAGCGGGAGATCCTCTTTAGGCACGTGCTCCGCAGCGCCGCTCCGGCAGGACTGACAGTGCTCAGTCTGCAGCTGATTGGCATGCTGGGCGGCGTGGTGATCATCGAGCAGATCTTCGCCCTTCCCGGCATGGGTCCGCTGGCGGTCACCGCCACCGGCCAGACCGATCTCCCCGTCGTCATGGGAGTGGTGATGTACACCGTGGTGGTGGTCATCGTGGTGAACCTCCTGGTGGACATCCTCAATGGTTGGCTCAACCCGAAAGTGCGTGTGTCATGAGCGATTCCTTAGAAACAGCGGCAGTTTCCGCAACACCCGTAAAAACCGGGCAAAGCGGCACGCTGGTCCGCTCCACCGTCATGCGCCGCCTCGTGAAGAACCCCCTTGGCATCGCCTCCCTGGTGATACTGGGAAGCATCGCGCTGCTGGCTATCCTTGCGCCCGTCCTGGCGCCCTTCGACGAGAATTTCGCGAACATTGCCAAGACCCTCACGGCGCCGGACGGGGTGAACATCCTGGGAACCGACAGCGCCGGACGCGATACCTGGAGCCGCCTGCTCTTTGGTGCGCAGCTGACGCTCCTGTCCGCCTTGCTGTGCGCCGGCGTTGCCATCGCCATCGGCCTGCCGGCTGGGTTGATCGCCGGTTACTACGGCGGAAGGTTCGAGGCCGTTTCCAACTGGGTGGTCAGCATCCTGATGAGCCTGCCCGGCCTGATTGTGCTGCTCACCATCCGCGCGGCCTTCGGCCCTTCGGTATGGATTTCCATGATCGCGTTCGGCATCCTCATCAGCCCGTCCTACTTCCGGCTGACCCGCACCGCGGTCCAGTCGGTCCGGAACGAGCTTTACGTCGACGCCGCCCGGGTTTCCGGTCTTTCGGACCGAAGCATCATCACCCGCCACATCTTCTCGGTGGTCCGCGCACCGATCATCATCCAGACCGCGGCAATCGCCGGCGTGGCCATCGCCATCCAGTCCGGCCTCGAGTTCCTGGGCCTCGGCGACCCCACCAAGGCCACGTGGGGCGTCATGCTGTCCGAAGGCTTCAAGAACGTCTACCTGACGCCCACACTGCTTTTGTGGCCGGCATTGGCCATGGCCCTCACCATCGGCGGCCTCGTCCTGCTCGGCAACGCCATCCGCGACGCCCTGGAAGACGGCGAAAAGATCAAGCACCGCAAGAAGCGGGCCTCGGCTGCGGCTGCTTCAACTGGACGTACGACGGCGGACCCCGCCAAGGCGCGTCCGTCACGCAAGTCGGTGGCCGCCGTCGACCTTGGCACCGAACACCACCTGGTCAAGGTGACCAACCTTGGCGTCGGATACCCGCAGGCAGACGGTTCAATCAAAAAAGTGGTGGACGACGTCTCGTTCCACGTCGACCGCGGCGAGATCCTGGGCATCGTGGGCGAATCGGGTTCGGGCAAGTCCCAGACCGCGTTCTCCATCCTCGGACTGCTGCCGGACAATGCCCGCATTGTGGGCGGCGCCATCCAGTTCGACGGCACCTATACGGTGGCCCCTGGGGAGGACCGCGTCAGCCAGGAACGGCTGTCCAAGCTGCGCGGCAAACGCATTTCCTACATCCCGCAGGAGCCCATGAGTAACTTGGACCCCGCGTTCACCATCGGCTACCAGCTCGTCACCCCCATGGTGCGCGTGCTCGGCATCTCCAAGGCAGAAGCCCGAAATCGGGCACTCAAGCTGCTCACCGACGTCGGAATCGTGAACCCGGAACGCACGTTCGAGGCCTACCCGCACGAGGTCTCGGGCGGTATGGCGCAGCGTGTGCTGATCGCCGGCGCCATCAGCTGCGAACCGGACCTCGTGATCGCCGACGAGCCCACCACGGCCCTGGACGTCACCGTGCAGGCCGACGTGCTTGACCTGCTGCGTGAACTCCAGCAGCGCCTGAACATCGGCGTCATTCTGGTGACCCACAACTTCGGCGTCGTCGCCGACCTCTGCGACCGCGTAGCAGTTATGCAAAACGGGCGGCTCGTGGAGGAAGGCAGCGTCCGCGACATCCTGCGGAACCCGAAAGAGCCATACACGCAGACCCTGCTCGGGTCCATGCTCGAAGGAAAGACCCCGATGACCATGCTTGTATCCCCGCCCGAGGGACCCGTCTCGCACGGGTCGGCCGATCGGGACTTAACCGCAGAGAAGGAGCCGGTGGCATGAGCACGTTCCACAACGCCCCGCTGCTGTCGGTGGAGAACCTGGTGGTCGAGTACCCCAGCAAGAGGTTCCGGGCGAAGCCGTTCCGGGCACTGACGGACATCAACATCAGCATTGGCCAGGGCGAAACCCTCGGCCTGGTGGGGGAGTCCGGCTCCGGCAAGACCACCCTGGGCCGCGCCGTCCTGGGGCTGGCTCCGGTGACCCAGGGCAAGATCATCTTCGAGGGGAACGACATCAGCAAGGCCACCCGCAAGGAACGCCGGACCCTGAGCCGGGACCTGCAGGTGGTCTTCCAGGATCCCTACACATCGCTCAACCCGGCGCTGGAAATCGGCGACATCCTCGCTGAGCCGCTGGGCGTGCAGGGCATGGAGACAGCCGCAGCCAGGAGGCGCGTCAAGGAACTGCTGGACCAGGTGGGGTTGCCGTCCGATGCGATCCACCGACTGCCGCGCGAATTCAGCGGCGGCCAGCGCCAGCGCGTGGCGATAGCCAGGGCACTGGCGTTGTCACCGAAGCTGATCGTCTGCGACGAACCGGTCAGCGCCCTGGACCTTTCTACCCAGGCCCGCGTCCTGGACCTTTTCCTGCAGATCCAGAAGGACACCGGCGTTTCCTACCTGTTCGTCTCCCACGACCTGGACGTCGTCCGGCACATCAGCCATCGCGTGGCCGTGATGTACCGGGGCGGGATCGTTGAGCAAGGTCCCGCCGAGGTGGTCACCCGCGACCCCGAACACCCTTACACCCAGCGGCTACTGCTGGCGTCGCCGGTCCCGGATCCGGATCGGCAGGAACAGCGCCGGGCGGACCGGCACCGGCTGCTGGAAGGACAGCGCCAACAAACTGAACAGGCGGGGGCGGCGGCGTAACACCCCGCAACCCCGCACACCCACGGCCTGGGAAGGCCGGCAAACGACGGAGGAATAAGTGGCCAGGATAGGCGTACAGGCGATGATGCTGAAGGACAGCTTCGCCGAAGTGGGAGCGTTCGAGACGCTCCGCAAGGTCAGCGCGATCGGGTACAACGGCGTGGAGATCTCCCAGATCCCCATGACGCCGGAGAACGTGGACGAACTCGACCGTTCGCGGAGCGAGCTGGGGATGGACATCGCCGCGTTGTCCGTAGCCATGGAAGGCCGCAAGGGCATGCCGGTGGAATCGCTGGCGGACAACTTCGACAAGATTGTTTACGACGCCAAGCGCCTGGACGCTTCGTTGCTGCGTATTGGCATGCTGCCGTTCGGCGCCATGAAGTCGCTGGACGCCGTCATCGAGTTCGCCAAGCAGGCCAACGGCTATGCCGAACGCCTGCAGGAACACGGCATCAGCCTGTACTACCACAACCACCACATCGAGTTCGCGAAGTTTGACGGCAAGTACATGCTGGACATCATCGCGGACAATTCCCCGGCCATGGGCATGGAAATCGACGTCCACTGGGTGCAGCGCGGTGGCCTGGACCCGGTCCGGGCCCTGGAAAAGTACGCCGGCCGGACGGCCATGGTGCACCTGAAGGACTACCGGATCGGCCAGCTGCCGGAAGCGTCCTTTGGCATGCTGGAGGCCGGTGACTTCGCCGGTTTCATGGCGGAGTTCAAGAACGTGGTCCAGTTCGCGGAAGTGGGCGAAGGCAACCTCGACTTTCCGTCCATCATTCCCGCTGCCCAAGCCGCCGGCGCCCAGTACCTCCTGGTAGAGCAGGACGAACTGTACGGCCGGACAGTCTGGGATGCACTGCAGACCTCCTACGACAACCTGGTGGCCATGGGCCACGGCGACCTTTTCTAGAGAAACGGAGTATCACCACATGAGTCAGAAAGTACGCCTCGGCATCCTGGGCCTGGGCCAGCAGGGCGGCGCCTACGCCAAGTTCATCAAGGACGGCCTGGTCCCCAACATGGAGATCGGCGCCATCTGCGACACCGATCCTGCCAAGAAGGATCTGTCAGCATCCCAATACCCCGACGTGCCGTTCTACGACGACTACATCGCGATGCTCGAAAGCGGCGACATCGACGCGATCGTCACCTGCGTCCCGCACTTCCTGCACCCTGAAATCGGCATCGAATCCCTTAAGCGCAACATCCACGCGCTCGTGGAAAAGCCGGCCGGCGTCTACACCAAGCAGGTCAAGGAGCTGAACGAGTTCGCCGCCTCCAGGCCCGAACTGTCCTTCGGGATCATGTTCAACCAGCGCAACAACCCGCTGTACAAGAAGCTCAAGGAAATCGTCGACAACGGCGAAATCGGCAGCATCCGCCGCACCAACTGGATCATCACCAACTGGTGGCGCCCGCAGGGCTACTACAACTCCAGCGCGTGGCGTGCCACGTGGGGCGGCGAAGGCGGCGGCGTCCTGGTGAACCAGGCACCGCACCAGCTGGACCTCTGGCAGTGGATCTGCGGAGCGCCCAAGTCCGTGTACTCAAAGGTGGCGTACGGCTTCCGCCGGGACATCGCCGTCGAGGATGAAGTCACCGCCGTGGTGGATTATGGCGACGGCGCCACTGGCGTTTTCGTGACAGCCACCCACGACATCGTGGGCACCGACAGGTTCGAGATCCTGGGCGACCAGGGCAAGATCGTCGTCGAAAACTCAAAGACCGCCACGGTCACCCGACTGGTCAAACCCGAACGCGAGCTCAGCGACTCCATGGACATGGACGACGTCCGGAAGCTCTTTATGGGCCAGCTGAACCCCGAGGAGTTCTACACCACCGAGGTCATCGAGTTCGAATCAGCCTGGGGTGGCCAGCATGCCGGTGTCCTGGAAAACTTCGCCGCCAACATCCTGGACGGCACTCCGCTGCTGGCACCGGGTTCGGACGGCATCAACGGTGTCCGCCTGGCCAACGCCATCCACCTTTCCAGTTGGACCGGTAAGGAAGTCTCCCTTGATTTTGACGAGGAAGAGTTCCTGCAGGAGCTGAACAAGCGCATTGCCGAGGAGGGCAAGTTCCCCGAGCGCTCGTAGCAGCGCCCTGCACCATCCACTGGGCCGGTTGCCAGCATTGCTTTGGCAACCGGCCTGCCATGGTTGCCACACCGGTCTACGATGGAGCGGTGACTGACGTGACGAACTCCGGAGCAGCAACCGCTCCCGCCAAGCGGGGCAGGGGGGAGAAATCCTCTCCCACCATTTACGACATCGCCAAGCTCGCGGGAGTGAACCCGTCCACGGTGTCCCGCGCCCTGAGCAAGCCCGGACGGGTCAGCGCGAAGACCCAGAAGATCATCGAGGACGCGGCCCAGCAGCTGAACTACCAGGTGAACCCGTTCGCGCGGGCGCTTCCCACCGGCCGTACGCAGACCATCGGCCTGATCGTCGCTGATATCACCAACCCCACGTTCTTTGACATCATCCGCGGGGCCGAAACAACCGGGTCGGCCCGGGACTACACACTGGTCCTCGCGGAGTCCGCTGAGTCGCCGGAGACCGAAGTTACCGCCGCCCGCCGGCTGTTGGGCACCGTGGACGGCCTGATCCTCGCGAGCCCGCGCATGGATGATGACCACATCCGGGCGTTGGCGGCGGACAAGCCGGTGGCCGTCATCAACCGTGAGGTGGACGGCGTTCCATGCGTGGTTCCCGACGTCAACAAGGGAATCAGCGAGGCCGTGCGAAGCCTGGCCGCCAACGGCCACGCGCAGGTGGCCTATGTTGCCGGCCCCCGGCAATCGTGGATGACCGCCCGCCGCTGGGAAGGCGTCAAGGCGGCCTGCGAGTGGTCCAGGCTGGCGGCGGTCCGCCTGGAATCATCCAAGCCAACGGTCGACGGCGGCCGGAAAGTGGCGCGCGACGTCCTGGAGAGCGGGGCGACGGCGGTGATCACCTACAACGATCTCCTTGCCATCGGCTTGATGCAGGAACTGCAGGCTGGAGGCATGCGGGTTCCGGACCAGGTCAGCATCGTGGGCTTTGACGATATTTTCGGCGCCGACTTCACCACTCCTGCTTTGACTACCGTGCGCTCGCCGCTGGGGGAGTGTGGAACCCTTGCCGTCACCATCCTGCTGGACATGCTGCAGGGCCACGATGCGCCGGAGGAAGCGGTGAGTGTGGAAACTGAGCTGGTGGTGCGGGGCTCCAGCGGAAAGCTGTTGCCTTAGCAAGATTCCTGCGTTGGGAGTAGCTGTTGCGGCTTGATGGCAATTTTTGGCAACCGGTTGACAAACTGTTGCTCCAGCCCGGACCATTGACCTATGCCACAGTCGATCGCCGCCCACCCAGACAGGCTCCTGCCCGCCGATCCCGGAACCCGCCGTATTGCGCGGGACCTCCTGCAGCGCGTCCAGGACCTTCCCATCATTTCCCCGCACGGCCACGTTGACGCCGCCGTCATCGAAGAAAACACGCCCTTCCCGGATCCCGCAGCGCTGCTGGTCAGTCCGGACCACTACGTCACCCGCCTGATCCATGCCAGCGGTGTTGACCAGAACCTGCTGCGTCCGCAGTCCGGTGCGCAGGGCAACCCTTCCGCCGTGCCCGATTCCCGGACCGTGTGGCGGGAGTTTTGCCAAGCCTGGCCTCTCTTCGAGGGCACCGCTTCCGGCTACTGGCTGCGCAACCAGTTCCAGAGCGTCTTTGGACTCCGGCAGGAGCCCACCGCGGCGGATCCGGATGCCAGCTACAACGCCATTTCGGCGAAGCTGCAGGAGCCCGGCTTCCGCCCCCGGGAGCTCTTCAAGGACTTCAACATCGAGGTGCTGGCCACCACGGACGATCCGCTGGACACCCTGGCCAGCCACCGCGCGATTGCCGAGGACCCCACCTTCCACGGCCGCGTCCTGCCCACCTTCCGCCCGGACGCCTACCTCAACATCGCGCACCCGGCCTGGGCAGAGAACGTGGACCGCCTGATCGCTGCAGCGGGCGACGGCGGCACGGGCTACGGTGCCTATGTCACCGCGTTGGAGAACCGGCGTCGTTATTTCGTGGAACACGGCGCCGTCTCGGCAGACCACGGCGTCCGCACCCCGGCGACGCTGAAACTGGGCGGTGCCGACGCCGCCCGCCTGTTTGACCGGGCGCGCTCCGGCCGGGCCACGGCGCAGGACCGCGACGATTTCGAAGCGCACATGATGTACCAGATGGCACGGATGTCCGTGGAGGACGGCCTGGTGATGACCATCCACCCGGGCTCTTACCGCAACCACCACGAACCCTCCTTCAACACCTTCGGCGCGGACAGCGGCCACGACATTCCGTTCGCGATCAACTACACCGAAGCCATCCGGCCGGTGCTGCAGGACTTTGGTACGGCCAAGGACTTCCACCTGGTCCTCTTCACTCTGGATGAGACAGTGTTTTCCCGGGAGCTGGCACCATTGGCCGGCTTCTATCCGTCCGTCTACCTCGGCGCGCCGTGGTGGTTCCTGGACGCACCGGATGCCATGCTGCGTTTCCGCTCTGCCGTCACCGAGACCGCGGGCTTCTCCCGCTCCTCCGGCTTCATCGATGACACCCGCGCCTTCTGCTCCATCCCGGCCCGGCACGACGCGTCCCGAAGGATCGAGGCCTCCTTCCTGGCCCGGCTGGTAGCCGAGCACCGCGTCAGCGAGGACCGCGCCCACGAACTCATCGTGGACATCGTGGACGGTTCACCCCGGCGGGTCTTCAAGCTGTGACCGCCGGACTGGACCGCACAGCGAGTGTGCTCCCGGCCGGGCGGCTTCCCCGCCTGAACCGGGAAACCTACCCGTACCCCAAAGCGCCCGTTCGCATCGTCCACCTCGGCCTGGGGGCTTTCCATCGGTCCCACCAGGCCTGGTACACGCAGCAGGCCTCCGACGCAGGCGGGTGGGGGATTGCCGCCTTTACCGGCCGCCGGCCCGACGCCGCCCTGTCCCTTGAGGCGCAGGACGGACTGTTTACCGTGGTTGAGCGGGCGGACGGCGGCGACTCGTTCGCCGTCGTCGGCAGCATCGTCGAAGCGGTGGATGGGGCTGACGTTGGGCGGCTGTGCGGGCTGCTGGCAGCCGGCACCACCGCGATCGTCACGCTCACCATCACCGAGGCCGCCTACGGGCTTGGCCCCGATGGCCAACTGGCTGCGGCCTCGCCGGATGTCGCGGCCGACCTTGCGCGGCTCACGTCAGGCCACGGGAATCCGGCGACGCCGCTGGGCCGCCTGGTGCTGGCGCTTTCCGCGCGCCGGGCTGCCGGAGCCGGACCGCTCGCCGTCGTCTGCTGCGACAATCTGTCCAACAACGGAACCGTAGCGCACCATGCGGTGGTGGGCATGGCTGCTGCCTGGGATCCGATGCTCGCAGCCTGGATTGATGAGAACATCAGCTTTGTCAGCACCTCGGTGGACCGCATCACGCCGCGTACCACCGAGGCTGATGTCGCTGCCGTGCAGGACGCGTGCGGTTACCTGGATAACTCTCCCGTGGTGGCCGAGCCCTTCGCCAACTGGGTGCTGAGCGGGGATTTCCCGGCCGGGCGCCCCCGTTGGGAGGATGCCGGTGCGGTCTTCGTGACCGACATCGAGCCGTATGAAAACCGCAAACTGTGGCTGCTCAACGGCGCCCACTCCCTGCTCGCGTACGGCGGCCAGCTGCGCGGCCATTCCACCGTTGCGGAAGCTTTGGCGGATCCGGTGTGCCTGCAGGCCATCGGCCAGTTCTGGGACGAAGCCGAAGCCAATCTTCCCGCCGCCGCCCTGGAGCTCGATGCCTACCGGGCAGCCCTCCTGGCCCGCTTCAGCAACGCCCGCATAGAGCACCACCTGGCGCAGATTGCCATGGACGGCAGCACCAAGCTGCGCATGCGCGCCGTCCCCGTGTTGCAGGCAGAACGGGCGGCCGGCCGGTCCGGCACCGCCGCGGCGCGGATGATCGCGGCCTGGATGGACTTCACGGCTTCAGGCGCCGCCATCCATGACCCCCTGGCTGAGGGGGTTGCCGCGGCCAACACCTTGAGCGGTACCCACCGCACCCGCGCGCTGTTGGAGCTGGTGGATCCGGCACTGGCCACGGACGCCGGGGCAGTGGACCTCGTGTCCTCGCTCTCCGGCACCTTCGCCGGGGCAGCAGCCACCGCGTAGGACCCGCGAAAAGCTGCCCGGCTCCTGCCCGCAGGCGCCGGGCAGCTTTTTTGCTGAACTTTCAACAAATATTTGGCAACCGCTTGCCAATTGTTTGCCACGTGACTAGGATTACAACATACGCCCCGCAGGTATCCGGCTGGCAGCGCTGCTGCAACCGCCGACTTCCCCCAATCTTTCCGCCAGCCTGAGGGGCGGCACCGGGTAAAGGAGCCCACAATATGAAAAAGCTGAGCAAGCTGAGCATCGCCGGCTATGGTGCCGGCGATGCCGCCAACAACCTGGCCTTCACCACGGCCACCATGTTCCTGCTGGTCTACTACACGGATGTCGCCGGCATTTCCGCCGCCGCCGCGGGAACCCTGCTTCTGGTGGTCCGGGTCTTTGACGCCTTCGCCGACGTTTTCGCCGGACGGGTGGTGGACCGGTCGTTCAGCAAGCGCTTTGGCAAGTTCCGGCCCTTCATCATGTTCGGCTCCATTCCCCTGCTCCTGCTGAGCGTTGCCACGTTCTCCGTGCCGCAGATCGGCGAGTCGGGCACCCTGCTCTACGCCTATGTCACCTACGCGGCCCTGGGCCTGGCCTACAGCCTGGTCAACATCCCGTATGGTTCACTGGCCGGCGCCATGACGCAGGACCCGGGGGAGCGCGCCAAACTCGGGTCAGCCCGGATGATCGGTGCCGCGCTGGTGGGTTCGTCGCTGGGAATTTTCGTGGCCCCGCTGGTCAAGCCCGGCGCGGACCTGCAGGGAATGTTCACCGGCATCACCATCGCGTTTGTGGTTATCGGTGCCGCCCTGTACTTCTTCACTGTTTTGACGGCCAAGGAACGCGTCTACCGCGCAGTGCCCAACGTGACGCTCAAGCAGAGCATGGACACGCTGAAAAGCAACAAGCCGCTGCTGATGCTCTGCCTGAGTTCTTTCCTGTTCCTGTCCGGCTACCTGGCACTGACCTCCGTCCAGCTGTACTACCTGCGTGACGTGCTGGGCCGGCTTGACCTCTACCCGGTCCTGTCCATCCTGCAACTGGTCCTGACGTTCGTCCTGGCAGCCATCATGCCCAGGCTGGTGCGCGCCGTCGGGAAGAAAAACGTCTACGTCTACGCTTCGGCGATCTCCGTGGTCGGTGGCGTCATCATCTTCCTGACCCCCGGCAGCCAGACGTGGATCGGATTCAGCGGCCTGGTCATCAGTTTGGTGGGTGTTATGGCCGTCAGCATCGTGGTCTGGGCCCTGGAAGCCGACACCGTGGAGTACGGCGAGTGGAAAACCGGTGTCCGCACCGAAGGCATCACCTACGCCCTGTTTTCCTTCACCCGCAAGACCGGACAGGCTGTGGGCGGGGCGCTGGCCGCTTACGCCTTGGCCCTCGGCGGCTACAAGTCAGGCGCCGCCCAGACTGCGGAGGCAGTCCAGGGAATCCAAATGGCGGCCGGTGCCATCCCCGCCGTCCTGACCATCCTGGCATTGCTGGTGATGTCCAAGTACAAGCTGACCGACGCCCTGCACGCCGAAATCCTTGCTGACATCCGTGCCCGCAGGGCAGGTGAAACCGCCACTGGCCAAACCGCTCCGGGCGGCGAAACGTTTCCCGACGGCGTGACGTCACCTGACGCCGCCGCCGCACCGTCCGGTGCCTCCTCCAAATAAGCCCCACAACCCCCAGCCAGCCCAGCCCCTGAAAGGACCAGCTGTGAAAATCATTGCCGCGGAAGTCTTCGTGACGAGCCCGTCCCGTAACTTTGTGACCCTCCGGATCACCACCGAGGATGGTGTGACCGGTATTGGCGACGCCACCCTGAACGGCCGTGAACTCGCCGTCGCCGCGTACCTGAAGGAACACGTTGCGCAGCTGCTGATCGGCAAGGACCCGCACCGGATCGAGGACACCTGGCAGTTCCTGTACCGCTCCTCGTACTGGCGCCGCGGCCCGGTCACCATGGCCGCGATCGCCGCAGTGGACATGGCGTTGTGGGACATCAAGGGCAAAATGGCGGGCATGCCGGTGTACCAGCTGTTGGGCGGGGCGTCCCGGAACGGGCTGCGTGCCTACGGCCACGCCTCCGGTGCTGATCTCCCGTCGCTGTTTGACTCGGTGCGTGAGCACCTGGAACTGGGGTACAAGTCCATCCGGATCCAGACCGCCGTCCCCGGCATCAAGGCCGTCTACGGGGTGGCCGCACAGGCGCAGGCCTCCGGTGAGCGCTACGACTACGAGCCCGCCGGCCGCGGCGCTTTCCCGCAGGAAGAGGACTGGGACACCCGCGCGTACCTGCGGCACCTGCCCAGCGTGTTCGAAGCGGTCCGGAACGAGTTCGGCCCGGAAATCCCGCTGCTCCACGACGGCCACCACCGGATGACACCCATCCAGGCCGCGAAGCTTGGCAAGGCGCTGGAACCGTACGACCTGTTCTGGCTCGAGGACTGCACCCCGGCCGAGAACCAGGAAGCCCTGCGCCTGGTCCGCCAGCACACCACCACCCCGCTGGCCATCGGCGAGATCTTCAATACCGTGTACGACTACCAGACCATCATCAAGGAACAGCTGATCGACTACGTCCGGGCCGCCTCCACGCACTTCGGCGGGATCTCGCCGCTGAAGAAGGTGATGGATTTTGCCGCGCAGTACCAGATCAAGTCCGGCTTCCACGGCCCCACCGACATCTCCCCGGTGGGCTTCGCCGCGCAGCTGCACGTGGGCCTGGCCATCCACAACTACGGCATCCAGGAATACATGCAGCACTCGGACAAGACCAACGAGGTGTTCAAGCAGTCCATGACGTTCGTGGACGGCTACCTGCACCCGGGCAACGAGCCGGGCATCGGCGTCGAGTTCAACGAGGAAGCCGCAGCGGCGTTCCCGTACCAGCAGGCCTACCTGCCCTACAACCGCCTGGTCGACGGCACGGTGCATGACTGGTGAGCACTCCCATACCCAACACCGGCCAATCCAAGCTCCGCGTCATCGTGATGGGCGTGTCCGGCTGCGGCAAGACCACCATCGGCGATCTCGTTGCCCGTGAGCTCGGCGTACCGTTCCTCGACGGCGATTCCCTCCACCCGGTGGAGAACGTCGCCAAAATGGCCGCCGGCATGCCCTTGACGGACGAGGACCGCTGGCCGTGGCTCGCCACCGTAGGCACCGCGCTTCGCGACGCCGGCGACGGCGGCATGGTCCTGGCGTGCTCCGCGCTCCGGCGCAGCTACCGGGACGCCATCCGCAAACAGGCCCCGGACACGATCTTCCTGCACCTGCACGGCAGCGAGGAAGTCCTCAGCCAGCGCCTTGAAGGGCGCTCGGGGCACTTTATGCCGCCGGCGCTGCTGGTATCCCAGCTTGCCACGCTGGAACCACTGGAGCCGGATGAAGCCGGGGTTGTGGTGGACATCGCCGCCCCTGTTCAGCAGGTGGTGGGGGAGGCGCTCGCCGGGATTGCCGCCGTCGGACCTTCCGCCAGCGGCCCTGCCGTCTCTGGTGATGGTGCCCTGGGCACCCCACCCGGGCAGTTCGACGTCGACCTTCAGGCCGCGCCGTTCAATCTCGACGATGACGCCGTCGTCTGGGTGGAATCCACCCTGGCCGGCATGAGCCTTGAGGAGAAGATCGGCCAGCTGTTCATCAACCACAACAACGACTACTCCCCGGAGTACCTCGATGGTGTGCTGGAGAACTTCCACGTGGGCGGCATGCGCTACCGGCCTGGCCCGTCCGCCGCAGTGCAGGAGCACATCCGCTACGCCCAGTCCAAGACCCGCATTCCGCTGCTGGTGGCGTCCAACCCGGAAATGGGCGGAGCCGGAAGCTGTGATGACGGGACGTTTGTGTCCACGCACCTGCAGGCCGGCTCGCATCCGGACAAGGCCATCGCCAGGCAGATGGGGCAGGTGGCCGGGGTGGAAACCGCGGCGCTGGGCTGCAACTGGGCCTTCGCCCCGATCGTGGACATCCACTACAACTGGCGGAACACCGTCATCTCCACCCGGGCCTTCGGCAACACTCCAGAGATCGTGGTGGAGCGGGCCAAGGAGTACTTCGACGGCATCAGCGAATCACCCACTGTCTGCGCCATGAAGCACTTCCCCGGCGACGGCGTGGATGAGCGGGACCAGCACGTTGTCACGTCCTACAACACCTTCGGCTATGAGCAGTGGAACCGGACGTACGGGCACGTGTACCGGGAAATGATCGGCCACGGCGTGCAGTCCATCATGGTGGGGCACATCGGTGCGCCGGAACTGTCCCGGCACTTCCGGCCCGGCCTGGCCGATGCGGATATCCGTCCCGCGACGCTGGCACCGGAGCTGCTGCAGGACCTGCTCCGCGGCGAACTCGGCTTCAACGGGCTGGTGCTGACCGACGCCTCCCTGATGGTGGGCCTCACGCAGGCCATGAAGCGCAAGGACCTGGTGCCGGCCACCATCGCGGCAGGCTGCGACATGTTCCTGTTCTTCCGGAACCCGGCGGAGGACTTCGGCTACATGCTGGACGGCTACAAGTCCGGCGTCATCACCGAACAGCGGCTGCACGATGCACTGCGCAGGATCCTTGGGCTGAAGGCTTCCCTGGGACTGCACCGCAAGTCCGCGGACCAGCTGGTTCCACCTGCTGAGGCGCTTGCCGTGATCGGCAGCGAAGCGCACCGGGCCATAGCGGCGCAGATCGCGGACAAGACCGTCACCCTGGTCAAGGACACCGCCAACAACCTGCCCATCACGCCGGAGACGCATCCTCGGATCCGTTTGTATGGGATTTCCGGCGGGGCTGATTTCACCCGCGCTGACCCGTTGGCCTACCTGGACACGGTTAAGGAAGAGCTCGAAGCGGCCGGCTTCGAGGTACACATCTTCAGGACGACCGAGCAGCGCGAAGCCGCGGGCGAGACCGGCATGAACTTCATGCGGGTCCTGTCCGAGGAAGCCACCGGCGATTACGCGGAAAGGTACGACGCCGCGTTCGTGTTCGCCAACGTCAAGGGCTTCGCCCAGGAAGCGGCCATCCGCATCAAATGGTCCTCACCGATGGCCGCAGAAATCCCGTGGTATGCCACCGAGGTGCCTACGGTGTTTGTCTCGCTCAACCAGCCCAACCATCTGATTGATGTGCCCATGGTCAAGACGGCGATCCACGCGCACGCCGGGTCCCGGGAAGCCATCCGGGCCACCATCGCCAAGATCCAGGGCAAGTCGGAGTTCCAGGGCACGTTCAACGACAATGTGTTCTGCGATTCCTTCGATACCCGGCTCTAGGAGCTGTTGTCCAAGCAAGGGCAGTAGCTGTCTCCCGATACACCGAAGCGGGTTGCGGAGGGGGAGCGGCCGTGTAAACGGTGGCTCGGGTTGCCGAAGCTCAACCAAGGAAATGAGAAAAGCCCCGGTTCCCTTTTCAGGAAACCGGGGCTTTTCAGTGGCGGTGACGGTGGGATTTGAACCCATATGGACACCCCCGGCAATAAGCGGTGAGGCCCGATAATCCCTGCAAAGCCGCGGGTTTTGCCCACATTTGCTCACGCGCCCAAACACCCTCTCGCAGATATTCCGTTACCGCTGCTTTACTGCTTGGTGTGTTTGGCGCGGGCTTGACGAAGGGCTGCAGCGACGGCATCAAGGCCGTCCTCGAAGAGGTCGGCACACCGCTCCAGCGTCATCGCTGCGGAATCATGGCCAAGCATATGCTGCAACGTTTTGACGTTCGCGCCGGCACTGTTTGCCAGTGACGCGGCGGTGTGCCGCAGGTCGTGCGGGGTGACACGCGGGAATTCAGGGTCTTTCGCCTGAGCCCGTTTCACGGCGTACGTAAACCAGCCACTGACGGCATTACCCGGGCGGAGGTGGTCTATGCCGTCTCCCCACAGGAGCGCGTCCCGCTTCTTGCCCTTGCAGGCGGCCTCGACGGCCTCGTCAAGAAACTCCGGGTAAACCACGGCCCGACGTTCATGTGTCTTTGGTGTGCCGACAACGATATGGCCGTTGACACTCACGGCGTTCTCGGCGATCTCGACCCATCGGCGGGTGCGATCCACGTGCGCAAGCCGAATGCCGGTTTGCTTCGCCCCAGCGGAGCCCGGTGTAGGTGAGGAATTCTACGAAGTCGGGGTACTTGGATTCGGCAGCGAGCAGTTTCACCTGCTTATGCGTGAGGTACGCACGCCGGGCGCTGGTCTTCCGGGGCAGCTTCACCTTCTCTCCGCGGGCCGGGTTCTTGTTCAGCCGGTTGTCCTGCACGGCATCGTCCAGGATCGAAGCAAGCACGCCGTAAGCTCGGGCCACGGTCGTTGGACTGCGCTTGGCGCTAAGTGCGCTGACCCAGGCTTTTACTTCACTCTGGAGGATTGAGCCGATTTGGCGTGCACCCCATTTGGGTTGGACGTGGATCCGCCATGCGCTCTTCTCGGTCACATACGCAGAGGGTCCTCGGGGCACTCCACGCCGCCACAGCTGATAACAGAACGGCTCAGGGCCAGAGAGCACCAGCAAATCCTGGAAACGGAAAGTCTCGAGATCGGAGGGCAGACCCCAAGAGCCATGGCGCTGCCCTGCCCGTACGGCAACAGTGCGCCCGGAGCAGTTTGCCGTAGCCGGGCAGGAAAAGACACAACCATGAACAAGGGGCGAAGAACGGGTGAATCGTGAAGAACCCTAAGAAGCATCAGCGCTTTGGGTATGGATCACCCTTCCATTGTTTTCGGCGGCCAAGACCTGGAGTAATTTAGTGAACGACCTTTACCTAATGGTATTGACGCAGAGTCCGTCATCTCTGCTGCCTTCCAATCTGTGCGGTCACAGCCTTCTGCGCCTGAAGCCATCGCTGGCGGCGTCCGGCCATAACAAAGGCCCACCAGACCATGACGAAGGCTGCGAGCGCGAGGATGCTGCTCCAGATACCCGTCCACAGTTCGCCCGGAAGGGTGAAGCAGTAAAAGCCCATCGTGAGCATGCCGCTGCCAAGTAGAGCAAGGAAGCAGGCCGCCACCCTGATTGTGGTCGGGTCCTGGAGAGGCGTGATGGCGCCCATCGAATACCCCTCGGGGACTCCGCCGGGACCGTACTGTTCCTCGTACTGGCGCACGTTGACGGGGCTCGGGTCATATATCGTGCCGTCCGGCCTGCGGAACTGCTTGTCCTCATTGAACACGAGTCGAATCCTATCGGGACGTGCCGGGCCGGTCGGGACGTTCCTGGCCCAGTTCCAGAAGGTTGACGTCAACGCGGCCGGAAGTGCCCGGCTTCGGGGAGCCCCGCCGCTTGCGCAGCTGGGCGGCCCGGTACTCGTCACGGGACAATCCAAAGGTATACAGGGTGCCGAAAGCTCCCAGAACGATAGGAAACAGCGCACCCCATTCTCCCCGGCCCTGCATCAGGGTCACGGTCAACATGACCAATGACCCGAGAAACAGCAGTCCCAGGACTGCGCAGATGATGGCCATGCCCCACCAGGTGCTGACCTGAGCCTGGCCACGGCCGGGCGTGAAGCCAATCTCGTCCCCGGGGTAGCTGTGCAGCTCACCGGTGCTGGTGGTGCGCAGGACGCGCTTCTCGCCGGCGGCCACAGCCTTCTTGTGCTCGGCGTGCACGGCGTCATTGCGCCTCATACGCTCCCGGTCATAGACCATTGCTGCTTCTCCTGCTGGTGTTTCCTGTGGTCCAAGTTCAGAGACCTCTTCTGGTCATAATATGTACGGCATCCGCCAAGATGGTCCTGAGCAGCCGTGATGATTTGCAGGCGGCTTGCCGTACACATAGCCCTCACCCTAACGAAGAACACCGGCCTGCGGAGGCATGAGCTGCTTGGGGAATTCCCGCTGCCTCCTGTACGTTGCAGGACCGGTAACACGAAACCAACAGAAAAGAGATGCACCTCCGTGGCAACCGATTACGACGAACTGCGCACCGACGTCAAGGAGTCCCAGGAGAATTCCCTGGAGGCCCTGAAGTCCGCCAAAGCACCGGACGCTAAGTCTGTGGTTCAGGAGCTCGACGAGGCTGATGCCCTGGATGGGCTGACTCCCGGCGGCGAGTTCATCGCCGAAGAGCTCGTTGTGCAGGTCATTCCCCAGGCTGACGATGAGTTCACCTGCTACTCGTGCTTCCTGGTCCGGCACCGTTCGCAGAAGGCCCGCGAGAAAGACGGTCATGCCTACTGCGTCGAATGTGAGGGCTGAACCCCACTACTGGCCGGCCGTCCCGGAGCACATCTGGGACAGCATCCGCGAAGAATTCACGCTGCCTCCTGCCTCTGAACTGGAGGCGCACTTCCAGGCGATAGGCGAGCCCGAGGCCATGCGCCGGGCAGTCCGGGTGTTCATCGGTGATGGAACCTTCTGCCCCGGCTTCCAGCTCAAAGACGGGCTTTTCCACGAACCGGTGCTACGGCTCTTTGCGCATGCGATGGCGTTGAAGATCCCTCACAACGTGTTCGCCGCCTGGATGGTCAGCCCGCTGGCTGCCGCCGGCGGTTCCCGTCCCGTGGACATGCCGGACAGCCTGACGCTGCTTCAAAATTCCATGGCCGCCTTTGGTGACAGGTACCGGCCCGTTGAAAAGCGCCGCTAGGGGCGTACCGGAGTGGAGAGTCTGTCTCGGCTCGTTGAACCCAATGGGTTGGGGACTAGGAACTTCTTTCCGCGATCTCACGCAGGTACTTGTCCTTGCCCTTGACCACTTCGATCACATCGCCTTCGGAGACTTTTCTACAGGTGCCACTCGTCATCCGGAGATTGTCCAAAAAGACACCGTCTTCAGTCCGAAGGTCAAGATAGCACCTCTGTCCGCCGTTGACATGCTCGACAGTAGCGATACCAGTGAAGTCCTCTTTCACCTCTTTCGACGGGTAATTAACGATCGCAATGACCAGTAGAACACCCAGTAAAAGAAACGACTCGACCAAGATGAAAGCAGGGTGCATCAGGAAGCGACGCTTGGACTTCGCAGCCTCTGGCTTCGTTCCGTTCTGACTCATCCTCTTGCCCCTTCTTGATACTTCACTTCGGGGACGTGTGGAAGGTGCACACCGGCGAACTGCTCACCTTTGAAGGCCGCGTTCCTCATCTGTTTGACCATTCTTGGATAGTAGCCGGGCGAGATGTCGGAGATAGGCTGACACCATGACGTTGGGGGACGCGGCGGAGCCGCTTGGGCACATTCAGGACTTCCGGGTGGACTTCCGGTACGGATCCATCGAATACGGCAAGAAGCTATCCATCGCCGGAACCTTCCGCCGCAAAGAACTCGCCGCCAAGTGATGGGGCACGGCAACCACAAAACAGCAGGGCCGCGCGCCGGACAGCTCCGTGATTTTTGGCTGCGCATGCTTATCCCCTCAGCGCTCCTGGCCCTGCTGCTGATCTGGCTCGCGGCAAACGTACCGGCCCCAGCCTTCATGCCGGCCATTCTGGTCACAGCAGTCGGCCTTCTCAGTGGTGGCGCCGTTGGCCTTCTAGCGGGCATTCGTGGACCGCGCTGGGTGATCTACGCCCTCATCTTCGCCGGAGTGGCTGCCTTGCTCCTAGCACCTGCCCCCTGGTCAGGCCTCGCCTTGGTGTGCGTCCCCGTAGCCGGGCTCGGGTACAGCATGGGGAAAGAAATCGCCTTCTTCCGCGTCAGCCGAGCAAGTGGCTCGCCGTGACAGGACAGCACCGGGTCGTCCTCGACGCTTCCTCGTTCATCAAGGGCTGGCTGATCGCCACCACGCTCTGGGTGGGCGTCATGCTTATCGTTGCCCCTTTCGTGTTTGGTGTGCCGACGGTGCTGGGCGAGACGGATGTCGCGCAGCTCGTGGGCGCCGGATTCTCCCTGGCCTTCTACGGCTTCGGGCTTGCACTGGTCTTCGCGGCGCCCCTGGGGTGGGTGCTTGCCCACCTGCTGCGGCCAGTACGACAGCAGTGGATGCACGTCACGGCGTTCTTCGCCGTGCCGACACTGGCCTTCTGGGCTGTGACCGGCCTGGTCGGCTTCGGCTGGCACCCCGGGTGGCTGGGACTATGGGCGGCAACCGTAGGTGCGTCCGCGGCGGTTGGCCGATGGTCCATCCGCAAAGACGCGATCATATCCGAGTCGGAAGTCCTGCATCCATGAAGCACCAAGAGATCTGGGGGACCGCCCTCATCGTCGCAGCGGCCCTCGGCGCATGGGCAGATCACGCCATCTATGAGGCGTATCGGGCCGCTGCGAGGGACGACCTGCTGCTCTACATAGGCATGCCTGCGGACTCGATCGCCTCTTGGTTCCGGATTATGGCCCTCCTGTCCGGCGCCGTCGGGCTGTTGCTCCTGCTTCCGGCGCTGATCGGCCGCATTCCCAAGAAGATTCCACGGCGGATCGTTGGCTGGACCACGGGGGTAGCCGTCACGGCCGCCGTGCCGTACTTCGGCCTCATGTTTGTCTTCGCCGCCCTTGGCGCGTTCGGGATCGGTGACACCGTAAAGATCGTGGCCGCGGATGGAACCTCGGTGCTCGTGTCCCAGGATGGGTTCGGCGGCGATAGCGTCATCATCTACACGCAGCACGACGAGTACCACTACAAGCGGGTCCGCGAGGCCCCCGAAATCTCCGGCTGGCCCCGGGTGAAAGACCAGGACTGCCAGTTGGACGCTGCCGGCCAGGAGATGCAGCTGAGGTGCGGGACTGCGGCTCCAATCGAGGTCAAGGAAGTAATCGAAAAGTGAAGTTCATGTCTGAAGCAATACATCCAACACACCCCCTCGACTACTGGCTCTCCCCGGAGCTGGCCAAGGTCACCCCGCCGGAGGCCTCGTCACGGCTCCGCCGACTGGCCGATGCCCAGGGCACGTTGGCGGCCGGCTGGAGCAGTGCCATCAGCGGCGGGCCTGTTCTGGCCCTGGCCGGTGGGTTCGGCTCGGCCCTCTCCGGCAATCCTGCCTGGGTGATCGTCCTCGGACTGTTCGGCGCCACCCTGGCGGTCGTCGGTGTGCTCTTCTGGAAGCGGGTCCGCACCACGCTGCCGAACACGGACAAGCTACTCATCACCCGGGGCCCCGGCGGTGCCGGCGGCGGCATTAGCACGGTGGCTGTGATGGCCGGCCTCGTCGGTGCTGCCATGGCCTCGGTCCTTCCGGGGGCTGCCGAGCGTGGTACCGGCGTTGCGTTGTTCGGCGCGTACCTGCTCATCGTGGCCGTCCTGTGCGCCTGCATCCTGGTTCCCTCAGTGGTGCTGGGGCGGGCCCGGCAGTCCTTCCGCCGGCGGCTGCAATCTGATGCCAACCTCCGGAAAGCCGTGGAGGATGACATGGCCTCCTGGCGGGACCCGTACGGCACCGCCGGCTACGGGCCACTCTGAAGGTCAGGGGACGAGGTGAAGGCAAAGTCTACAGCAGGGCACCGTAAGGGCGGAACCATCGCCTGGGTCCTGCTCGTCCTCGCCTCGCTGGTCCTGATCAGTTACGGAATATGGCACGCCGGCTGGCACATCTGGCTGCCACGTTCGACGGAGCAGGAAAAGGTCTGGATCGACAATCGCTACATCCTCGCCGGGTGCGCGCTGTCCATCGCGGCTGCCGTCTGGTCCGGCGCACGGGACAACCGCGTCTGGGTTACAGTCTGCGTCGGGCTGCCAGGGATTCTGGTGGGCTAGGCGATGATGGATGATCCGTACGACCTGAAGCGTCACCTGGCCGCTGTGGTGTCGTTCCCGCTGGCCCTGGCCGGGGCCGCCGAGGTCATCAGGGTGCGCGGCCGCCGGCAAAGGAACTAATCAGGACCAGCCGTAATCAACGAAAAGTCCAACAGCTTGTTGGACGTGCTATTCCACAGGCCGCGACAGATTCCGGGCAGAGCGGAGCTTCTCAGCCTTGCGTTCCTTGAAGTAGCCGGTCCAGCCGGCAAACAAGGGGTACAAGATGATCAGAAACATCCACCAGGTCCTGCCCAGAATGTCCCATTGATCCGTTATGACAATCTGGATCAGGCCGTAGATCATCAAGCCGAAAAACAGGCTGATCAGGATTGAAAGAAACAGCAGCCCGGCCGAACTGTTGTAGGGCTTGACCATGCCCCCGCCATCATCCTTGCGCACTCCATATTCGGCAGGGGTGTAACCCACCATCTCGCCGTTTTCCGCGCGGCGGTAGATCAGCTGTTCCTCTGGTTGTGATGGCACGTAGCCAGGGTCCTGGGGAACGCCTTCGCTTCGCCTACCCATCGCTGGCCTCGATGGCAGCGGGCAGTCCGACGTCGGCTCGACCCAGTACTGATTTGCGCGGCCAGATGCTGTAGCTGATCGCCCAGACGAGTTCGATGACCACGGTGGCGCCGAGGATGCCGTACCAACCAGTGAGCGCTCCGGTACGGGTTGGGTCCGCTACCCACCCGGTGATGGCAGCGAGGATTCCTGCGGCGATGATGGCGGCCGCCGACGTCCGGAGAACATCAGACCAGCATTGCTTCGTGTACTGAGCTCCGGCTGGCTTATCTGGCAGCGATCCGCCTGCGAAGCGGTGCGCGAAACGCGTGTCTGCCCACGCGATCATCCGGTGGCCATAGGTTACCGAAAAGCCAATGTAGAGTGCTGCCAGCCCGTGGTGCCAGGAGGCCGTTGCCCCCGAAGCCAGATGCACCGTGACTGCAATCAGCAGCACAACATCAATCAACGGTGCGCACACCAGCAGAGCCGCACCAACACGTCGGGAACACATCAGGTACCGGGCAGCCAGTCCGCTCAGGACAGCGACCCAGAAGCCGATCTCACAGGCAATAATTACGCCAAGAATCATGAGCTGGCCCGCAGGGTTAGAACAGCCCGGGCCGCGAACACAGCGCCGGCGAGGAAAAGAATGACGGCTGAGACAACGGAGTACCAGACCCCGTTGGCGGTCACTGCGATGTAAATGCCGATGAGAGAGAAAACAACTGCCCCCAGCGACCAAATGAGCGTTGCTCTTCTGGTGTTGTTCATGACTTCAGCTTAGGTGCTGGATCAGCGCAGCCCGGGGCTCGCCGCCCGCCTCGACCTGCGGGATGGCTCGTGGCCAATAGCCACCGGCGCGCTTCCCGCTGCCCGGCCGTATACTCGTTAATCAAAAAAATATATTCACATATGGACAAGCCGTGGAGAACATAGGTTCGATTATCCCCAGGAGGTAGCAGGCCGATGAGTGCTGTTGTTGTCGCTGCTCTCGATGTGCGGACCTCGGACCTGCCCGGGCCCCTGTAGTGTCCTGTTGCTGTGCCGGCCGGCTTCCCGTCGCCCGCCCAGGACTACTTCACGGCCGCATCGATTTGAACATACACCTCATTAACGACATCACCAGCACGTTCCTGGTCAGGGTGTCCGGGCACTCCATGGATGGAGCCGGCATCTCCGACGGTGACGAGTTGATTGTGGACAGGTCGAACTAGACCCTGATATCTCGATGACTGTTCGAGCAAGTCCATTGCAAGCTACGCTTTGCTCCTCGCTGATGCTGGCGGAGAGCACCGGGAAATTCTGTTACCGCTGCGTTACCGCTGGCCTGTTCCAGACAAAGCAAAAGGTCCCGATTCCCTTCGTTTGCAAGGGAACCGGGACCTTCTCATCTGGCGGTGACGGTGGGATTTGAACCCACGTTGGCTTTTACACCAAACAACATTTCGAGTGTTGCACCTTCGGCCGCTCGGACACGTCACCAACCTCAATAGGGTACCGGAGCGAGGCGCCCATCCCCAAAACGGGGAGAGGGGCCCTCCGCCCATCTTCAATTTTCCTCTTTTTCTTTCTGCCGCAATTGATAGTGGGGAAGCATGGCTGGAGCGCCCCTGAACCATGCACATTTTGATCCGCCTCGTTTCGAGGAGGTGCGTAAAGAAGTTCGACGAATTTTTTGGCGGGCACCCGCTTGGGGGCCAGAATGTCAGACCCTCCCAAGAGGATGGGTGTATGGAAACGAACCCGGCAGTGGTGGAGGCGGAGGAAGCGGTTGTGGCTGCTGTCGCTGCGTTCATGGCTGCGTTGGCCTGCGGGGAACCTGCCGTTTCCGGTGCTGTTTCCGGTGCTGCTGGTGGGCTGGATGATGATCCGTTGCAGCGGGTTGCTGATGCGGCGCTGGATGTCCTGGCCGGGGTGGCGCGGTCGGAAGCAAAGTTGGCGGCGGTGAAGGCACAGGCCGTGGCGGTCCTGGCTGAATCCACGATGGCGCTGAATCCTCCGGCCGGGTCGCCGCAGGAGGCCGGAGCGCAGGACCGGAGCCTGGTGGCCGAGGTCGGGTGTGCCCTGGCGATCGGTGACCGGGCCGCCGGTGCCCTGCTCGCCGAGGCTCACGCCCTGACCAGTTCCCTGCCCCGGACGCTCGCGGCCCTGCGGTCAGGGACGATCTCGTGGGCGCACGCCCGGACCATGATCGAGCAGACCGCGTGTCTTGATCCCGCCGGTGCGGCGGCGCTGGAGGCGCACTTCCTGGACCCGGCGGCGCCGGGCCCCGCCCGCGGCTGCCCGGTCGGGGAAATGCCGGCCTACCGGTTCAAAGCCAAGGCCCGGGGCTGGCGGGAACGCCATCACCCGGAGAGCCTGGAGAAACGCCACGCGAAAAGTGTCGCGGACCGTCGGGTGGAGTACTGGCCGGACAGTGACGGGATGGCGTGGGTCGCCGCCCACCTGCCAGCGGACCGGGCGTCGGCGATCCGGAACCGGCTCACCGCTCTTGCCAGGGGCATGCAGGGCCCGGACGAGCCCCGCACCCTGACCCAACTGGTAGCCGATAGTTTCTCTTCAGGGCTTCTCGGCAGCGATAACACTGCCAGCAGCGGCGACGGTGCAGGCGAGGGTGCAGGAACGGATCCGGGCCCATCTTCGTCGATCCGGGCGCAGGTGTTGGTCACCGTGCCGGTGTTCTCCCTGATGGGCCTGACCGACGAACCCGCGGTACTGGACGGGCACGGCCCGATCCCGGCTCCCATGGCGCGCAAGCTCGTGGCAAACGGTGCCGGGTCGTTTTACCGGGTCCTGGTGGACCCGCGGGACGGGGCACCGCTGGAAATCGGCCGCTCCAGCTACCGGGTCAGCAAGGCGATGCGGAACTGGCTCAGGTTGCGGGACGGCAAATGCCCCTTCCCCGGCTGCAACAACACCTCCCTCGACAACGAAGCGGACCACCTCCTCGCCTGGCACAAAGGCGGCACCACCGGAGTATCAAATCTCGGCCAACCCTGCCGCAAGCACCACAAGCTGCGGCACACCAGCGGCTGGACACCCACCCCGGCCACCATGAACGAACCACCCGGCTGGATCTCACCCACCGGCCGGCACTACAAAAGCGAACACCAGGACTGGGAACCACCCCACTGGCCGGAAACTTCCGCGGCAGCGAACCTCGGCGTGCCGGACGACCTGTCGCAGATCTGGCATCCGCCCGGCGACTTGCCGCAGGCCTGGCCTCCGCCCCACGACCTGCCTGTCGAGGTCGCGTTTTGGCACGAAGAGTTGCCGGAAGACACCTTTGATGACTGGTTGCTGCCCGGCTATACGTTGCCCAAGGACCCGCTACCGGAAGAAATCTGGTGGAAGATAGCCTGCGACGCCAGCGCCGGCATGAGGTGACGCAACCGGCCTTACTGACAGCGACACCCCCGGGGCGGGGTTTGCCGATAGTCATGGCGCCCCCTCCTATCTGATCGAGCCCTGAGGAGCGAGCCCCTAAGTGATCGTGCGAGCCCCGGGGCGAAGCGCCACAACATGGAAGGAACAGCCGTCAAACTTTCCCCCGGAGCGCCCGGGCCGCTAGATTCATCAGCAAGATGACTAATTCACGCGCGCCCTTACATGCAACCGCTTACTGGACCACGGCAAAGGAGCACGGCGAGCTCCGGTCTGAGGAGCTGCCGGCGCCAGGTCCCGGTGAAGCGCTGGTCCGCGCCCTCTACTCCGGCATCAGCAAAGGCACCGAGATGGTGGTCCACCACGGCTCAGTCCCGCCCCGTGTAGCCAAGGAAATGCGGGCCCCGCATCAGGAGGGCCAGTTTCCGGGACCCGTAAAGTTCGGCTACCTGTCCGTAGGCGTTGTAGAAGAGGGTCCGGCTGAGTGGGTAGGCCAGCGCGTGTTCTGCCTGAACCCGCACCAGGACCTGTACGTAGTACAGCTGGATGCCCTCACCAAAATTCCCGACGGCGTCCCCTCCGACCGTGCTGTCCTCACCGGAACAGTGGAAACGGCCATCAATGCCCTCTGGGAGGCCGGTCCGCGGCTGGGGGACCGGGTGGCCGTGGTGGGCGCAGGCCTGGTGGGCGGCATGGTCGCCACCCTGCTGAGGACTTTCCCGTTGCAGCGCCTTCAGCTCGTAGACCTGGATCCGGGCCGGAAACAGTTGGCAGACACCCTAGGAGTCGAATTCACCCACCCGGACGACGCTCTCACGGACTGCGACATCGTGTTTCACTGCTCCGCCTCACAGGAGGGACTCGAACGCAGCCTCCAGTTGGCAGGCGATGAGGGCGACGTCATCGAGATGTCCTGGTACGCCAACCGGGAAGTCACGCTGCCACTGGGGGAGGACTTCCACGCACGCCGGCTGTCCATCCGGGCGAGCCAGGTCGGAGTAGTGGCACGGGCCCGGCGCCACCGCAGGACCAACGCTGACCGCCTTGACCTGGCCGTCTCACTCCTCACAGACCCAGTGTTCGATGCATTCCTTACTGGCTCCTCGACGTTCTCCGATTTGCCCGACGTGGTGCAGAGCCTCGCCCAGAGGACCCTGGATGCCCTGTGCCACGTGATCGAATACCCCCAAGACCCAACCCGCGAAGTCCAGAGGTAGCCCATGTTCAGCCTGACCGTCCGCCGCCACTTTATGATCGCCCACAGCCTTCCCCGGGAGGCTTTCGGCCCTGCCCAGGCCCTGCACGGTGCCACCTTCGTCGCGGAGGTAACCTTCCGGCGTCGGACGCTCAACAACGACGCCATCGTGTTGGATATCGGTGCCGCGGGAACCATGATCGAGGAAGTGCTGGCCGGCCTGAACTACCGCAACCTGGACGAGCACCCGGATTTTGAAGGAAAGCTCAGCACCACCGAGGCGCTCGCGGAGTACATTGCCCAGTCAGTTGCGGACAAGCTGAAGGATGACGACGACGGCAGCCAGCTCGCCGGCATCGACGTCACCTTGCGGGAGAACCCCGACGCCTGGGCCACCTGTTCGCTGGAACTCAACGCCTGACCCGTGCGACCCATCCGGCTCCTCGTCCCTGCGAACATCCGCCATAATTCCGGCGGCAACGTTTACAACGCCCGCCTGGTCGAAGGTCTGCGCGCCTTGGGAGCCGAGGTGGAGGTGCTGGCCGTCGAGGGTTCCTGGCCGGAATCCAGTGCAAAAGAACGACGGCGGCTTGGCAGCCTGCTGGGCGCTTGGGCGCCGGAGACCCAGCCCATGCCCGTGGTGACTGTAGTAGACGGACTCATCGCAATGGGTGCCCCCGACGAATTTGAGTTTGCCGCCAAAGCCCGGCGGGACACCTGGGTGCTGGTGCACATGCCGGCGCCCGCCCACCACGACCTGGAGGCACGGGCCTTACGGGCGGCATCGGGAATTGTCTGCACCAGCAGTTGGGCGGCCGAGGTCCTCGAAGCACGCCATGGCTTCCGGGGATTGCGCGTTGCACTTCCCGGAACCGACTCCGCGCCCCGCTCAGAGGGATCGGTCCCGCCGCACATCGTCACCGTGGCCGCGCTCCTGCCTAATAAGGAGCAGTTGCTGACCGTCGAAGCCCTGGCGAGGATCAAGGACATCCAGTGGACGGCGGCCCTGGTGGGATCCGATGAGGCCGATCCCGAGTACGCAGGCCTCGTGCGTGCAGCGGTCGCCGCGCACGGGCTGGAGCGCCGAGTGCGGGTAACCGGTGAGCTGCGAGGCCAGCTGCTCGAAGACGAATGGAACCGAGCAGACCTGAGCGTCCTGGTCTCCCAGGCTGAGGCCTTCGGCATGGTGGTCACGGAATCGCTCGCGCACGGCGTCCCGGCTGTTGTCCGCGCAGGAACGGGTGCTGTGGAAGCCCTCACCTTTGCCGCCCCGGCAGAGGGTGAAAACTTCCCCTTCCCCGGCACGGCTGTGCAATTTCCAGATAACGACGATCCGGAAAACCCCGGTGTGCTGGCCGAGGTCCTGCGGCGCTGGCTGCTGGACAGCGAAACCGGGGACACCTGGCGCGCCACGGCGCTGGACACAAGGGACCGGTTACCGGGCTGGGAGCGGACAGCGGCACAAGTGCTGGACATGCTTCCCGGCTGACCTGCAGGCCGGGGCGCAAGCACGCAGCCCCTACAACCGCGTGCGGTGTCCCACAAAGAAGTCACGCAGCAGCCCGCCGCATTCGTCCTCACGGACCCCCGCGTAAACCTCTACCCAGTGATTAAGCCGCCGCTCCCGCAACACGTCGAACACTGAGCCCGCAGCTCCGGCCTTCTCGTCCCAGGCCCCAAAAACCACCCGTGGTATCCGCGCCAGGACAATCGCGCCGGCGCACATGGCGCACGGCTCCAGCGTCACCACCAGCGTGCAGTCGGACAGCCGCCACCCGTCGCCGCTCCCGCCGTCGGCCACCTGCAGTTCGCGCAGCCGGGCCGCAGCCTCCCGAATGGCAACCACTTCGGCGTGGGCGGTAGGGTCTCCCAGCTCCTCCCGCTGGTTCCGTCCGGAACCCAGCACGACGCCGTCGGGCCCTATGACTACGGCGCCGATTGGCACATCCTCTGTCAGAAGGGCACGGCGCGCTTCCGCCAGGGCAAGGCCCATCCACACGTCATGTTTATTTTCAGCGGAGACCATGGCTCAATGATAGTTTCGGAGGATACCCAGAGCCCGTGACGAATACCGCCGGGAGGCACCATGAGCAGAGTCCGTGACCGTATGGACAAGTGGATCAAGCCTTATGCCGCCCTGTGGCTAACCATGATCATCGGCGGCGCGCTGGTGCTCACCATGGCCCTGCTGGGAGCCGAGGTTTACTCGGACGTGGTGGACGAGGAAGGGCTGGCGAACCTCGATATTCCTGTTCTGGAATATTCCCAATCCTTGCGGACCCCCGACGCCAATTCTTTCGCCACCGCCTTCACCAACGTAGGCGGCGGAATCGGCATGCCCATCGTCGCGACTATTCTCACGGCCTGGCTGACCTTCCTGAGCCGGACCTGGCGTCCCATCGTCCTGGTGGGCGGTGCAGCCCTTGTTTCCACCACGGCCACCACGATGGGCAAGCGCCTGGTTGGCAGGACCCGTCCGGACCATGCTGAGGCAGTGCCGCCCTTCGAGTCCTCACCGTCCTTTCCCAGCGGCCATACCCTCAACACAACCGTGGTGATCGGCGTCCTGGTGTACATCATGTGCCTCCAGTTCCAGATGCTCTGGGCCAGGATCACCGCAATCACTGCCGGCGTTATCTTCATCATTGCCATGGGCCTCAGCCGGGTATTCCTTGGGCACCACTGGATGACGGACGTCATGGCCGGCTGGCTCCTGGGGCTGGCCTGGGTATGCATGGTGATCCTTGCCCACCGGCTCTTCCACCTGATGCGGAAGCGGGAGCACGCCGGCCCGGCACCCACATTCGAGCATCCGGTCCTCCGCGAGGACCACAGCGGGGACCCGCTTCCGGGCAGTCCCGGCACCTCCGAAACGAACGACGGCGACACCTTACGGGGGAGCGACGGCGGCTCCTCGCGGACGGGCGCGGGAGGCTGACGGCAGAGGGGCACCAGCAGCCGGGTGATAGTTTTGACCCATGCGCACTCTCGTTGTGGACCACCCGCTGGTCGCCCATAAGCTCACGGTCCTGCGGGACAAGAACACCCCGTCCCCGGTCTTCCGGCAACTGACGGAAGAGCTGGTGACACTCCTTGCGTACGAGGCCACCCGCGAGGTCCGCACCGAGCCCGTCACCATCGAAACACCGGTCAGCACCACAGTGGGCACCGCGTTCACCAAGCCCACTCCGCTGGTGGTCCCCATCCTGCGCGCCGGGCTGGGCATGCTTGAGGGCATGACCAAACTCGTTCCCACCGCAGAGGTCGGCTTCCTGGGCATGGCCCGGGACGAGGAAACCCTGGACATCATCACCTACGCCGAGCGTCTCCCCGAGAACCTCACGGACCGGCAGATCTTCGTCCTGGACCCCATGCTCGCAACCGGCGGCACCCTGCGCGAAGCCATCAAATTCCTCTTTAAGCGCGGAGCTTCGGACGTGACGTGCATCTGCCTCCTGGCCGCCCCGGAAGGCCTGGCCAAACTCGAGGAAGAACTTGCGGACGCCAACGTGACCATCGTCCTGGCCTCGATCGACGAAAAGCTCAACGAGAAGTCGTACATCGTGCCCGGACTCGGGGACGCGGGCGACCGCCTTTACGGCATCGCAGGGTAGTCCTCAAGCCTTTTTCATTCACCGTCCCGCCGCTAGCCTGTGCGGATGGACTGGAAACTCGAACTTGTGTACGTCCCTGTAAGCGACGTGGACCGCGCCAAGGACTTCTACGTCAACAAGGTGGGGTTCAATGCCGACTTTGATGAGCGGCCAACGGACTCCATCCGCTTTGTCCAGCTGACGCCTCCGGGCTCGGCCTGCTCGATTTGCATTGGGGACGGGCTTACTGACGCACCTCCCGGTACCGGCTCCAACCTCCAGCTGGTGGTCAACGACATCCAGGCCGCCCACCAGCACCTGAAAGGCAACGGGGTAGACGTCAGCGACGTGGACGTGCAGGACTGGGGCCACTTCGTGTACTTTGCCGATCCCGACGGCAACAGGTGGGCAGTCCAGTACATCCCGGGCCGCAACGCCTGACATACCGTAAACCAACTGGCCATTGGCACCCGTCGTGACATTCCTGCCCGCGGCGCCTAAAGCACAATGGGGACCGTGAACGTCTCAACACCCGCTGCTGCCCGCACCCTGACCTGCCGTGCCGTCCTGTTCGACATGGACGGCACCCTGGTGGACTCCACCGCAGTGGTGGAACAGGTGTGGGGTGAATTCGCGTCGCGCTACGGGCTGGACATCGAGGAAATACTCCGAACGTCACACGGCGTCCAAGCAGGCGATACCGTCAGGCGTTTCGCTCCGCCGGGGGCGGACGTGCCGGGGCTGACAGCGGAACTCGGTGCCATGGAACGCGTCCGGACCGAGGGCATCCTGCCCCTTCCCGGAGCGGCGCGGCTGCTGGCAGCCCTGCCCGCAGACGCCGTCGCACTGGTGACGTCCGCGGATCGGGTCCTTGCTGACATCCGGATGGCTGCAGCGGGGCTGGCCATGCCGGGCACCGTCGTGACAGCCGAGCTGGTGAGCCGGGGCAAGCCGGACCCCGAGGGATACCTGAAGGCCGCTGCAGGTCTTGGCGTGGATCCTTCGGTTGCAGTGGTGTTTGAAGACGCTCCCGCCGGCATCGCAGCCGGCGTGGCGGCCGGCCTCCCAACCGTAGCCGTGGGGGCCGAACACCGGACCGCTGCCGGCGGGGGGTATGGCACATTCCTGACTACAGTGCCGTCGTCGCCCAAGTGGACAAGGACGAGGCGGGCCGGACGGTCATTTCTTTCCGGCTTTGAGGTCCGCCACCACTTTGGCAATCCGTCGCGACCGCGTCTCCGGAGTTTTGGCTTCGCCCAGCGGCTCTACGTACCGCCGCTGGGCGCTGTAGCTCAAGGTTGCGTAGAACTCCTGCGCCGCCGGTTCCGCAGCCATGGCAGCCGCAAGGTCTTCAGGAACCTCAACGATCCGGGGCTGCGTGTCCAGTTCCAGGTCAACGTCAACGGTGTCTCCCGCTGCGACACCAACGAAATCCCGGTTGGCTGCGCTCAGCGAAATGAGGTTTTGCCCGCCCATCACAGCAATGCTGCTCCGATAGCTTTTGCCGTTGATGGTCACCACCACAGGCGGCCGCTTGCCGGCTCCCAGCTCCTTAACAACCTGCTCCGGCACTTCGATGCCGGTTTTATTGCCGCTGCCCTGGACGGTGGTAGTGAACTTCATGGATCACAGTATGCCCTTACGGCCCGCCCCCTCTTTGGAAGGGACGGGCCGTAAGGCTTGAGTGTTTTGGTATCCGGTGGGTTTAGTACCAGTTGTTCGACAGGTGGAAGTTCAGCGCGCCACACGGGGACTGGTAGCGCTCCTGGATGTAGTTCAGGCCCCAGTTGATCTGGGTGCGGTAGTTGGTGCGGTAGTCCGCACCCGCGCTGGCCATCTTCTCAGCCGGCAGGGACTGGACGATGCCGTAGGCGCCGCTGCTCGGGTTGGTGGCCGTGGTGGTCCAGTCCGACTCCTTGGTCCACAGGGTCTTCAGGCACTGCATCTGGTCAGGAGCCCATCCGTACTTCGCCAGCTGGCCGGCGGCGTAAGCCTGGGCGCCGGCGGGATCATTGACCGCGACGACGGGCGCAGGCTTAGGAGCGGGCTTAGGGGCCGGAGCAGGCGCAGGCTTAGGCGCAGGTGCCGGTGCGGGCTTAGGGGCCGGAGCGGGTGCCGGCGCGCGCTTAGGGGCCGGTGCGGGCTCGGCAGCCTGCGGGGCTACAGCTATCTCCGGCGCGGCGGGCTCAGGCGCAGGCTTCGCCGTGATCTCGCTCTTCTCGATGCTGAGGTTGGACTGCGCCTCGGCGGCCTGCGTCTCGGTGGCTGCTACGCGGATGCTGGATTCGGTCGCCTGTCCCGCGGCTCCCACTCCAATGAGGAGTGCGCATGACGCGGCCACCACAGCGGCGCGCTTGCCGAGGGAAGGGATTTTGCCGGTTTCCGGTGCGGCCTGCGGTGCAGACTCGTTTTTCGGGCGTGGCTGTGCCAGGAATTTGAACATGATGAATCGCCTCTCACACCTGCGGAGTTAGCTGTCGGGTTCGGATGAGGGCATCCGGCCAGACGGAAAGATCACGTGCTGGCTTAACCCCAAGGGCAATCAGTGCCCGGGACGGTGGGTCCCCCGCCTCTGCCTTGGTTCAAGAGAAATCCGGGAAGTGGCAGAGCTTGGCGTCATCCGGATATACGACCCGAACGGGAACCGTACCTAAACGACGGTACAGGAATTCGAAGCTCAAGTCACATTTTGGTAACAGAGATCACGGTGGCGGCGCGTCGCCTTGTCGCTACGGTCACCGGGTCGGTAGCCGCAAGGCGAATTCGGTGCGCCCCGGCCGTGATGTCACCGTTACCCTTCCTCCGTGGGCCTCGACGATGGACTCCACGATGGACAACCCAAGTCCGCTCGTCCCTTCAGCCGCTGAAGCCCCGGACTGGCCTCCCGCGCCCTTACGCGCCGCATCTGCGCGGGCGAAACGTGAAAAGACATGGTCCACGAACCCTGCAGGGATCCCGCCGCCGTCGTCCGTTACCGTTACCAGCGCAGCACCCTCCACTGTCCTGGCCACTCCCGTAACAACCGTGGTTCCTTCCGGGGTGTGTTTGCGTGCGTTCGACAACAGATTCATCAGCACCTGGCGCAGCTGGGAGGGGTCACCGTTGACCACAACAGGCTCGTCCGGAAGCTGCAGCCGCCAGTTGTGGCCGGGTGCCATCACCTTTTCGTCACTGACGCTTTCGACCACCAGCTGCGTGAGGTCCACCTCGCTGAGCTTCAGCGGCTGGCCTTCATCGAGCCGGGCCAGCAGCAGCAGGTCTTCAACCAAGGCGGTCATCCGCTCCGACTGGCTCTGCACACGGGCCAGCGACTTTGCGCCGTCGGGGGTGAAATCCTCGGTCATCCTCATCAGTTCGGTGTAGCCGCGGATGGCGGTCAGGGGAGTACGGAGCTCGTGGGAGGCGTCGGCCACAAACTGCCGCACCTTCGTTTCGATCTTCTGCCGCGCCTGCAGCGCATTTGCCACGTTTTCCAGCATGAGGTTGAGCGCGTGCCCCACGCTGCCTACTTCCGTTCCCGGATTGGAGTTCGACGGCGGGACACGCTCCGCGAGTGCCACCTCGCCGGCATCGAGCGGCAACTTCGAGACCCGCGTCGCAACCTCGGACAATTGTTCGAGGGGCTTCATGGTGCGGCGGATGAGTACGGTGCCCACCAGCCCGATCAGCAGCAGACCGCCCAAGGAGACGAAAACAAACGTCCACACCAGGGAAGTGAGCGTGCTTTGCTTGCCGGCGAGGGGGAGTCCGGTCACCAGGACATCACTGAAGTTGGTTTGCACCGCTATCAGCCGGTAATCACCAAATGACAGGGTGCGGTCCACTGGCTGCGCATCCGTCACCAGTGCCAGCAGGGCCTGCTTGTCTTCACTGGAAAGCGCAGAGCGTGTGGTGTCCGAGGTGAGGTATCCGCCGCCGGTGACTTGGCCATTCAGGATGCGGGCGTTCATGGTTCCCACGCTTTGGCCGCGGGCGTCAAGCGGGTCGCGTCCGTTGAATCCCCCGCCCGGAGGTCGGCCCGGATTGTTGGAGCGCTCCGCCGCCTGGCTCAGTTGTTCGTCCAGCTGGCGGGTGAGGAATGCATTCATGGAGGCATAGCTGGCAACGCCCACTGCACCGCAAATCGCGATCAGCAGGGCCATGGCCAGAAGGACGAGACGGGTGCGCAAGTGCCAGGTGCCGGGCCTGAGCCAGCTCCGGCGGTGCGGTCCGGTTGCCCGGGGTGACGCCATGGTTCGCCTACTCCGCAGGCTTGATGACGTACCCGGCACCGCGCACGGTGTGGATCATTGGCGGATGCACGGCGTCCACCTTTTTGCGCAGGTAGGAGATGTAGAGCTCCACAATGTTGGCTTGGCCGCCGAAGTCGTAGTCCCACACACGGTCCAGGATCTGGGCCTTGCTGATGACGCGCTTGGGATTCTCCATGAGGTACCGGAGCAGCTCGAACTGGGTGGCCGTGAGCTGCAGCTCCTCGCCCGCCCGCGTCACCTCCCGGGTATCCACGTTGAGCACCAGGTCGCCCACCACCAGCTCGGCTGTATCCATGGCGGCAACTCCGGAGCGCTGGACCAGGCGGTGCAGCCGAAGCAGGACCTCCTCCATGCTGAAAGGCTTGGTGACGTAGTCGTCGCCGCCGGCCGCCAGTCCCACGATCCTGTCCTGGATTGCGTCCTTGGCTGTGAGGAACAACGCTGGTACCTCGGGCGCGAAGGTGCGGATCCTTCCCAGCAGCTCGACGCCGTCGAACCCTGGGAGCATCACGTCAAGAACCAGGACGTCCGGGCGGAAGTCCTTGGCCAGTTTCACTGCCTCAGGGCCGTCGGCGGCCACTGCCACCGACCAGCCGGCCATGCGCAGACCCATGCTCATGAGCTCGGAGAGGCTTGGCTCGTCGTCGACCACCAGGGCGCGGATAGGGGACCCGTCCGGATGGGAGAGCTGAAATCCGGGTGCCGCTGGACATAGGCGCGCACGCTTTAGGGCGATTTCAGCATTCCCGGCACGTCTGAAGAAAAAGACCTTGCACAAGGGTGCGGCCGAATTATGTTCAGCCAAAGCACGCCTGCGGTCCAAAAGTTAGGCCAATAATCAGTAATCTGACCATTGCTCAGAATTGTGATCTGCGGCACATTAAGCGCTTTTGTCTCAATATGCGGACCAAAGCGTCCATTGTTACTTGCAAGTTCGCATTGTTACGCTGCACACTTCCATTGTGAACAAGAACTCAACAGCACCTGCAGCCGCAGACCATTGGCCCAGCACATCCGCTGCTGCCGACACGCGCTGTTGTCGAATGTACGCCTGATCTTCCCACCCCTCGAAGTTAGTAGGCATACGCCCCCAGCCCAGCGTCGGGCGTCCCTCCCCAAATTCATTGCGGGGAACCCAGCATTCGAGCCGCGATGACGGCCATTCACATTGAGGTAAGCAATCCATGTCAGTTGCATCCGGATACGTCCACATTTCTGTCCGTAACGCCGCCAAGGGTGGCCAGCCTTCGGGCCTCCGCCCCGGCTTCGGACCACGCACCGCGCTCGCTCCCGCAACTTCGGGAAGCAGCTTTCCCGGCGCGGGATACGGCTCCCAGGGCTATAACCCCAACTCCTACGGCCAGCTCCGCGCAGTCCCGCCGGCCGAGTCTGCGCCCGTCACTGCTCCCACCCCCGTAGTGGCCGGCCCGAACCCGGTCCGCCCCGTGGCCAACGACAACGTTGCGCGCGGATTCGTTCTGTACATGGGGATCGATGAGGAAACCGCGGCCGCTGCCGGCACCTCCATTGCCAAGCTTGCCCAGGAAATCCGCGCCTACGCCCAGTCCCTGGTAACCGGAGCCGAGAGCTACGCCGCTGTCGCTGTCGCTCCGGCCGGCACACCCGGCTCAGCGCTCGACGTCGTCCGCTCCACGTTCGGTGATCCCACCGTCAATACCCGTCAGCGTAGCGAGACCCCCCGGCCGCAGCAGCCCCAGGAACCGCGTCCCTCCGGCGTCCTGATCGACCTCGCCCGCCGCGAAGTGCACCTCGACGGTGAATCCCTGAACCTCACGTTCAAGGAGTTCGAACTCCTGAACTACCTCGTGGAAAACGGCACCCGCACCGTGGGCCGTGACGAACTGCTCGAAGGCCTATGGCGCAACGCCGAGGAAGTCCCCAACGAGCGCACCATCGACGTCCACATCCGCCGCCTCCGCTCCAAGCTGGGCCGCCTCGCCAACACCGTGCGCACCGTCCGCGGCCAGGGCTACCGGTTCTACGAGCACCCCGAGGTTGTTGTCTGGGCCGCTCCGGAATACTCGATCTAGCTCACGCTGAACCAAGCGTTAGCCCGCCGGCTGTGCATTGGCTGGCTATAGGCTTGGGCGATGAGCCAGCACCATCTTCGACGCCTTGTGATCATGCGCCATGCCAAGGCCGATTGGCCTGGTGGCGTGGCGGATCATGAGCGGCCTCTGGAAGAGCGGGGCCACAGGGAGGCGCCCCTTGCCGGTCGCTGGCTGCTTAAGCACAACGTTGTTCCGGACTTCATCCTGTGCTCAAGCGCCTTGCGGACCCGGCAGACCTGCACCTGGGTGTGTTCCGAGCTGGGGGACAAGGCCCCCACGCCCAAGCTCGAAAACGGCCTCTACGCCGCTTCAGCGCTCCGGATGCTCACTGTGGTCAACCATGTTCCGGACACGGTCACCACGCTGATGCTGATCGCGCACCTGCCGGGCGTGCAGGACCTGGCCATGCACCTCGCCTCCCGTGATTCCGACCATGACGCCTACATGGACGCCGCGACGAGGTACCCCACCAGCGCACTCACCGTCCTCGAAACCGAAAAGTCCTGGGCGGAGCTGGACGGGCAGGACGCACGCATCACCAAGTTCAAGGTTCCGCGGTCCCACTAAGGCAGGCTATTTCCTTGGCGCCGGACGGCGCTGCGGCTGCTTCGCCGCACCTTGCATCGCTGTGCTTTGCTTCGCAGCACTTTGTCGCTGGGGCACCTGCCGGGCGGACGACGTCGGCTGCCGCCCGGGGGCACGCCCACTCGACGGGGTGCGCGGCTGCGAAGCGCTGGTTTGCCGGGCTGGTGTTCTCCTCGGGGCGTTGCTGCCGCGGGGAGCGGTTCGGGAGCCAGCAGCCCGGGATTGTTGAGAGCTGCGCGGGTGCCCCGGCCACACAGCGCCCGCGAACAGCGCCGCCAGCGCCGTCAGCAGGGACAGCGCGGCCAGGAAGAAGTAGTTATCCGGGTCCGAGGTGGGCAGCGGGGTGCCGAACAGCGAGGTGTCGTCGGCGAAGGCCAGCTCCCAAGTGCTCAGGAAAGCGAGCGATCCCCCTATCGCCAGGCTGGTGGACAGGCCGGCGATGACGAGTATAACGAAGCGGCGGCGGCGCAGTACTTCCACGATGCAGGCCAGGTAAGCGAGGCCGAGGACGCCGAGGAACGCGATGAACACGGGCTCCGCCAGCGTCATGCCCGTCAGGACCAGCAGCCCGGCAGCCACCATGCCGGTGATGACCGCAAACTTTCCGCTGTTCCCCATGTGACGCATGTTCACCATCATCCCCGAGAAGGGGATTGCTTCAGCACGTAGCCGCGCATAATGGCCATGATTGCTGCAACACTTTGGTCACGGGTGCGCTCCGGGTTGTAGGTCTGACGGTCCAGACCCACCACGAAACAGGCACCAAAAATGGCTGTTTCCAGGCTGCCCCGCGAGACAGACGAATCCACCGGGTAGGCCTTGACAACGTCTTCCACTGCGTCGCCGATGACCGCCAGGAGTTCGGCGCGCAGGAGCGTAAACGTACCCTGCCACTCGCTGGGCGTACGCCAGTTCTCGCTGACCCACAACCGGGCGAAGGACGGGTAATCAGCCATGAAGTCCATGGCCTGGCCAATCATCGCCTCCATTGCCAGCAATGGGTCCAGGCGGGTCCCGCTGTCTGCAGCCGCGCTTCCTGATGCCCCGTCGTCGGACACCGCCCCCTCTGATGCCTTCAGCAGGCGGGCCTTGAGGATATCCACACCATGGCGCAGCAGTTGGGCAATGAGGTCGGATTTGCTGCCGAAGTTGTAGTAGACCGTTCCCTTGGAAACGCCCGCAGCAGCTGCGATCTCATCAACGGTCACGCCGGCTGCGCCGCGCTCTCCGATCAGCTCCATGGAAGCATCAAAGAGCTTCTGCCGGGTGGCAGTTGTCCGGGCAGGGCGGAGTCTTTTCGTCGGCTCCGGATTTTCCTTCCCTGCTTCAGAATCGCGGCCGCTCATACTGCTATCTCCGGCTTCAGCGTCTTGAGCGTCCAGTATTTGCCCTTGCGTACGGCGAGGGTGGACATCACCAGCCCCAGTGCTGTGTACCCCGCAAGTCCCAGCACGGTGGGAACAATCATGGACAGGTCTGCTCCGTAAATGAGGTGCCGCATTCCGGTGACCACGTAGCCCATGGGCAGGATCTCGTGCACCACGTGGAGGGGTTGTGGTGTGGTTTGCCAGGGGAAGGTACCGCCTGAGGACACCAGCTGCAGGACCAGCAGGATCAGCACAACAAGCTTTCCCGGTGAGCCCAGCAGCGCCACGACTCCCTGGATGATGGCGCTGAAGGCCATGGCCGAGGCCAGCATAAAGAGCCACATCAGGATGGGATGGGCTGCGTCGAGGCCCAGTGCGAGGTTGACCACGAGGGTGAGGAGGGTGGCCTGCACCACCGAGACGGCCAGGAAGGGCAGCCAGCCGCCGAGGGCGATTTTCCAGGAACGGGCGTTGGACGCCAGCGCTCTCTGCGTAAGGGGCCGCATGGCCTGGATCAGCATAAAAATGCCGATCCACAAGGCGAGGGTGAGGAAAAACGGAGCCAGCCCGGCTCCGTAGGACCCAGCCTTCGCCTGCGAAACGTTGCTGACCGCCACCGGATCGGCGATGACCCGCGACAGGTTGCCCTTCTGGGCGTCATTCGGATTCGGAACCTGAACTGCGCCCCTGCCAATCTCGTCGGCCAGGGTCCGGGACCCTTCCGCGGCCGAACCCGCCCCTTCCTCGAGTTGCGCTGCACCGGCTTTGAGCTTGTGGGCGCCCTCTGCCAGTGCGCCGGCGCCGTCCAGTGCCGTCTGCTCGCCGGTGGCCAGCGTTGCCGCGCCGGTGTGGAGCTTGTCTGCGCCTCCTGATGCCTGTGTAAGGGCGTCTTTCAGTGCCGGGGTGCCGGCGGCCAATTGTGCCGCACCTACGCTGACGGACTCGGCGCCGTCTGCCAGCTGCTGGATCTGGGCAGCGTCTGTCTGGATTGTCGTTTTGGCTGCTGCCACAGGGTTGGATGCTGCCACCGAGTCGAAGTCGGCCAGGATGCTGTCCGCCTGGGCCTGGGTGAGTACTCCGGAGGTAATAAGTCTGGTGTTGGACTCCACCACACGGGCGCGTAGTCCCTGGTCCGCCGCCTCCAGCTGCGCGGCCACGTCCTGGACCTTGGTGTTCAGCTGCGCAGTTCCGGCGGCCACCTCCGCGGCGCCGGCCGCCAGGGTCTGTGAGTCGCCGGGCAACGCCGCAGTTTTGTCTTTCAGGACGGAGAGCCCGCTGCTCAACTGGCCGGCGCCATCGGTCAGCTGGTTGGCGCCGTCGCGCAGTTTGAGCTGGCCTGCGTAAAGGCCGTCGGTGCCTTTGCTCAGGCCGGCGGCTCCATCGTGAAGGGTGACAGTGCCGTCCCGGAGTGCGGCCACGCCGTCGGCGAGCCGGCCGGCGCCGTCTGCCGCCTTGACCATCTGCGTGTGGATGGTGCCGAAGCCCGTGAGCAGCTGGTTTGCGGTTTGTTCGCCGACGTCGGCAGCAACAGTGCTGTGGACGGAGGTGGTCAGCTTGTCCACGATGGTGCTCAGCAGGTAGTTGTTGGCGTCGTTGGTGGTGACGTTGAGCATGGCCTGGCTGGCGGAATCGAAGCTGCCGGGGGATACGAGGTGGGCCGAAAAGTCCTGAGGTATTTTCAGCGCGAAGGCGAACTTGCCGCTTGCAACGCCCTCGTCCGCTTCGTTCGCGCCTTCCACGGGGATCCAGTGAAAGACATTGCCGTCCACCAGGCTCTCCGCCACTTCCTTGCCGGCTTGGAGCTCCGAGCCGTCACCGGCGGTGGCGCCGGCGTCCTCCACCACCAGCGCGGCGTCGATCTGGTCCAGGTTGCCGTACGGGTCCCAGTTGGCGTAGAGATACACGGCGCCATATAGGAGGGGGACCATGGTCAGCGCGAGGATGGTCAGCTTCGGCAGCAGCCCACTTGTCATCCGCTTGAGTTCGGAGCGGGCCAGCCGCAGTACTGTCACTTGGTATCCTCAGTTTCGAGTGCAGATTCGTGGGCAGCAGTGGGCCTTGCCGGCCCGGCCTCCGCCGCGGGTGCAAGCTCGCGGGGCACGGCGTTGCCAATTGCGGCGGCGGGTCCGGACCAGGACGGCGGCAGGGCAGAAACGGTAGCGACGACGGCGAGCGGCCGGCCGGCGTCGGACGCCAGCTGCTGCAGGCGCGGCAGCCAGCTGTGGGGAGTGGCGGTGTGCCGGTCGGGGGAGTCGACCACCAGCAAGTCCGTATGCGGGTTGGCCAGTGCCAGTGCTGTCAGGAGTTCCAGCCGGCGGGAAGGCTCGAGCTGCTCAATCCACAGGTCCGCGATGTCCTCGAAGCTGTTCACCTTGAGCCATGGACTGCTGAGCAAGGCGCCCCGGTAGCGGCGGGGGACCAGGGCCAGGTCCTCGGTCACCAGGTCGCGCACGCTGAGGTGCCGCTCGGGTTCATTGACGCCGGGGGCATCCACCAGCGCACTGGCCATGCGGAGCGGCCTGATCCCACGGCCGCCGTCCCAGCCGACGGAGCCTCCGTTGGCCTTCATCCGGCCGCTGAGCACAAGGGCCAGCGCGGTCCGCCGATCCTGCCGGTCCCCGCAGGCGAGTAGCAGCTTCCCGCGGGGTGCCTTGAGGGAGGTCGCCGGGAGTAGGGGATCCCGGCGGCCGCGGACATGGAGCTGCTGGGCCAGAAGCAAGGGTGCCTTTCGCGGTGGTGTTCTGCACCCAGTTTATTCAAACTGACCAGTCAGTTCAAATAGAGCCGCTACAGCCCGTACTTCTCCAGCAGGCGCAGCCAGACCTCGCTGATGGTGGGGTAGGAGGGAACCGCATGCCACAGCCGGTCCAGTGGCACTTCGCCCACCACCGCGATGGTGGCCGCGTGCAGGAGTTCCGCCACGTCCGGCCCGGCGAACGTGGCTCCGAGGAGAACGCTGCGGTCCTCGTCAACCACCAGTTGCGCCCACCCCTCGTAGTTCTCCGAGTGCAGGGAAGATCCGGCCACTTGGATGGGAAGTTCAACGGAAGAGGCGTTGTAGCCGTCCTTCAGCGCGACTTCCAGGGTGCGCCCGACGGTGGCCAGCTCCGGGTCGGTGAAGACAACACTGGGTACAGCATGTTCGTTGGCAGTTTGCGCGAAGCGGCTCCAGTCCCCGGCGGCGCCTGCCAGTTCGCCCTTGGCCCGGGCGGCGATGGCGTCTCCGGTGGCGCGGGCCTCGTACTTTCCCTGGTGCGTGAACAGGTTCTTGCCGGCGGCGTCACCCACTGCATAAAGCCAGGGGTCCCCGCCGGGAGCTCCTTCCACCAGCCCCGAATTGTCCGTGCGCAGGGTGAGGTGCCCGTCCTCGTTCGGCTCGAATCCCACGCGCTCCAGCCCGAGGCCTTCCAAGGCGGGATGCCGGCCTGTGGCCACGAGGACCTTTTCGGCGGTCACGCTGGAACCGTCACCGAGTTGCAGGCTCAGCGTGCCGTCGTCGTTCTCGCTGATGCTTTCCGCAGATGTGTTGAGCCGGATCTCAACGCCGTCGGCCCGCAGCCCGGCCGCGACAAGGTCTGCTGCTTCCGCCGGGAAGTTTGCGAGCAGCCCGCTGCGCGCCACGAGCGTTACTGCTGAGCCCAGCCGGGCGTACGCCTGGGCCAGCTCTGTGCCGGCGACTCCGCCGCCCAGCACTGCCAGCCGGGGCGGCACTTCCTTCGCTGAGGTTGCCTCCCGGGTGCCCCACACCGGCACGTCCTGGAGCCCCTCAACAGGGGGAGTGTTGGGTGCTGAACCGGTGGCCAGCACCACCGCATGACGCGCCTGAAGCTGGTAGGAGTTACCGTCGAGCCCTGTGACTTCGACCGACCTGGGCGCAGTCAGCCACGCATGGCCCCGGATCAGTTCGATGCCTGTGTCCTCAACCCACTTGACCTGGCCGTCATCCTGCCAGTTGGACGCGAGGGCGTCCCGGCGCTTCAGGACGGCAGCGGTGTCAAGGGTGCGCGTCACTGCTTCCTTGGCTCCAGGTGCGGTCTGCGCGCCATGGAGGGCGGTGCCGGGGCGGAGCAGGGCTTTGGACGGCATGCACGCCCAGTAGGAGCATTCGCCGCCGACCAGTTCCGCTTCCACCAGCACGGCGGTGAGGCCACCTTGTACCACCCGGTCCGCCACGTTTTCCCCGACGGCGCCGGCACCGATCACCACAACATCAAATTCAGGCGAAATTGCCTCGGGCATCATGGGGAAAGCCTACGCCGGGGATCCGGGGCCGGGTCCGGATTGGGAAAAGCCCGCAGTGGCCCACATCACGAAACTCTTGGTGAAGGCTGGGCCAGCGGAAAGCAAGGGCACTTAGCCAAGGGCGGCCGCTAACCCAACGCAGGAAATCAGCGCAACGCAAAAGGTCCGCACCGGCGAACCGGTGCGGACCTTGTCTGTGCGCCCAAAGGGATTCGAACCCCTGACCTTCTGTTCCGTAGACAGACGCTCTATCCAGCTGAGCTATGGGCGCATTTTGTGTCCGGGGAGAAGAACCGCTCTCCCTGAACCTCGAATTACTTTACGCGAGGGTTGGCCACGATGCCAAATCGAACGGCATGTAATCTCCGCGACTAGACCGGTATAGGTGACCTTCGTCACTTTATTGTACGATTTGAGCCTGAAATTCCTTGAATTCCCGCGGAAAGGCATTTTGGCTGCGCTGAATGCTCAGCATACGTCCAAAAATCTCCAGTGGTCCGGACCATAGCATTTAGCACACACCGATGAACCCGAGGAAGGGAACCGAAATGGGCGATCTGGCGCAGAAGTCGCTGCTTGAGAAAGCACCCACCACACATGCCGGTCTGCTGGCATGGGTCGAAGAGGTTGCTGAGCTTACGCAGCCGGACCGGATCTACTGGGTTGACGGCTCCGAAGAGGAGAACACCCGTCTTACTGACGAGCTGGTGGCAGCAGGAACACTGACCCGCCTGAACCAGGAACTGTTCCCCAACTCATTCGCGGCCTTCTCCGATCCCGCTGACGTGGCCCGCGTGGAGGAGCAGACCTTCATCTGCTCCGAGAAGGAGCATGACGCCGGGTTCACGAACAACTGGATGGCGCCGGCGGAGATGAAGGACAAGCTCCGCGGCCTGTTCGCCGGGTCCATGCGCGGCCGGACCATGTACGTCATTCCGTTCGTTATGGGCCACCTCGACGCCGAGGATCCCAAGTTCGGCGTTGAGATCACGGACAGCGCCTACGTGGTTGCCTCGATGCGCATCATGGCACGCATCGGCACCGACGTCCTGAACCGCATCACCGAAACGAACGCGTTCTACGTTCCCGCCCTCCACTCCCTGGGCGCGCCGCTGGCACCCGGCCAGGCGGACGTTCCCTGGCCCTGCAACCCGGACAAGTGGATTGTCCACTTCCCGGAAGAGCGGTCCATCTGGTCCTTCGGCTCGGGCTACGGCGGCAACGCGCTGCTGGGCAAGAAGTGCTACGCCCTGCGCATCGCCTCCGTGATGGCGCGCGATGAGGGCTGGCTGGCCGAGCACATGCTGATCCTCAAGCTCACCTCGCCTGAACAGAAGACGTACTACGTCTCCGCTGCGTTCCCGTCCGCTTGCGGAAAGACCAACCTTGCCCTCCTGGATCCCACCATCAAGGGCTGGAAAGTCGAAACCCTCGGCGACGACATCACCTGGATGCGGTTCGGCAAGGAAGGTGAACTGCGCGCAGTCAACCCCGAGGCAGGCCTTTTCGGCGTTGCCCCGGGCACGGGCTGGGGCACCAACCCCAACGCCATGCGCGCCATCGCCAAGGGCAACAGCATCTTCACCAACGTGGCGCTGACCGACGACGGCGGTGTCTGGTGGGAGGGCATGACGGACGAGGTGCCTGCGCACCTTACTGACTGGCAGGGCAACTCCTGGACTTCGGACTCCGACAAGCCTGCCGCCCACCCCAACTCACGTTTCTGCACGCCGATCGACCAGATCGACATGCTCGCCGAGGAGTACCACAGCCCCAACGGCGTGGAGCTTTCCGCCATCCTGTTCGGCGGCCGGCGCAAGACCACCATCCCGCTGGTCACCGAGGCCCGCAGCTGGTCCAACGGCATCTTTATGGGCGCAACGTTGTCCTCGGAAACCACTGCGGCAGCTGCAGGTGCCGTCGGTGTGGTGCGCCGCGACCCCATGGCCATGCTGCCCTTCATTGGCTACGACGCAGGCGACTACCTGAACCACTGGGTCAACCTCTCTGCGAAGGCCAACCCCGAGCGGCTGCCCAAGATCTTCCTGGTCAACTGGTTCCGCCGCAACTCTGAGGGCGGTTTCGCGTGGCCCGGATTTGGCGACAACGCCCGTGTCCTCAAATGGGCCATCGAGCGCCTTGAGGGCAAAGCGGAAGCCGTCGAGACCCCCATCGGTTTTGTACCTGCCGGTGATGCCATCGACCTCGAAGGACTGGACATGACCCCGGCCCAGGTGGAGGAAGCGGTCAAGGTGGACCCCGCCGAGTGGTCCAAGGAACTCGCCTCCATCGAGGAATGGTTTGCCAACTTCGGCGGGTCCCTGCCCGATGCGCTGCAGTCCGAGCTCACCAGCCTGAAGTCCCGTCTGGGCTAGTCCGCGCTGCCTCCCCAATCCCGCAAGCTCGATTGGGGCCCCTCGGCAGCGGTGGCCCACCCGCCCTGGACCACATCCTTAGCAGTGTGACGGCGGCCCCGCACCTTTCCAGTGAAAGGTGCGGGGCCGCCGTCGTATCCAAGGGTGCGTGGCTAGTTTGCCAGCCAGATATCCGGTCCGAAAACCTCGTAGTGGATCCGGGTGGCCGGGATGCCGGCGTTGATTGCCTCGTTGCGGATGTTCTTCATGAACGGCAGCGGGCCGCAGAGGTACAGGGAGGCATCGGCCGGAAGGTCCACTTCGCGCAGGGACATAAACCCTTCATGGGCCCCTGCCTCCGGCTGTTCCAGCCAAAGCTTCAGCTCGGCGCCTTGCAGGCGCTCGACGTCGGCCGTCATCTGGCTGCGAAGCGCCCAGCTGTCCAGGGTGCTTTCCGCGTGAAGCACCAGCACCTGCCGGTCGGAGCCGGTTTCGGCTAGCGACCGCAGGATGGACGCAGTGGGGGTGCAGCCGATGCCGGCGGAAGCCAGTACCACCGGGCCGTCGCCGTCCTTGAGGGTGATCTCGCCGTACGGGTTGGAGATCTCCAGGATGTCGCCTACCTGCGCGCTGGTGTGAAGGACGGGGGAAACTTCGCCGCCGTCGTCCAGTTTTGTGGTGAAGCTGCGGCTGGTCCCGGCCTCGCCGGACAGGGAGTACTGGCGCACCTGGCGGAGTCCTTCGGGCAGGACCACCTTCACGCTGATGTACTGGCCGGGGAGCGCCGGAGTCACCGGGGCGCCGTCTGCGGGCTCAAGGGTGAAGGTCATGGAGTGGGCGCCGGCAGGGGTTTTCGCAGTCACCCGCCACGGCATCCACATCCTGTCGTTGGCCTGGCCTGCGTACAGTGCCTTCTCGAGTTTGATCAATGCGTCCGCCATGAGCCAGTACACCTCGGTCCAGGCTTCCTCAATCTCCGGTGTGATGACCTCTGCGAGGTCTTCGGCGATGGCCGCGAGCAGGTGCTCGTAGACCACCTGGTACTGCGGTTCCGTGATACCGAGGGAGGCGTGCCGGTGGGCGATGCGCGAAAGCACAGTCTCGGGAAGGGTGCCGGGGTTGTTGACGAGGTGCGTGGCGAAGGCCGCAATGCTGCCGGCCAGCGCCTGCTGCTGGTTGCCGGAGCGCTGGTTGGAGCGGCTGAAGAGGCCGTCCAGAAGTTCGGGATGCGCCGCGAACAGCCGCTGGTAAAACTTCGGTGTGATTTCACTGATGCGTGACCCCACGAGCGGCAGCGTGGCCTCGATGACAGGGCGGGATTTGTCCGAGAGCATAGGAACTCCTGAGGTAGCGGCCGGGGCCTTCGTCCGGCCTTGTTGAATACATGCATGGGATATGCGTGTATTCATGCCAATTTCTACACCGTGTAGAAATAGGAAATCAAATCTTACGGCGGCGCTCTGCCGGATGAGCCGTACGCGCCGGGATCAAGAGGTTGCGGGAGCTACAGCCCGGGCCGAAGGCCAATCATTTCGAAGACGGGGGCCATCTGCCGGGACGCCGGAAGATCGGCGATCACCACGCCGTCCAGTTCGCGGTAAAACGCCTCACGGGCCCGGGACAGGGCGGTCCGGAGCCTGCATTCGTTGATGAGCGGGCAGTTGCCGCTGGGTGCAACACATTCTGCCGCGTCGGCGCGGGTATCGAGCTGGCGCAGGATCTGTCCAACGGTGGCAAACCGGCCGGCATGGCTCAGCCGGGAACCGCCGGTGCGGCCGCGCTCCACCTCAATCAGCCCCATGTTGCGCAGTTTCGCCATTGCCTTGCTGACGTGGTTGTAGGGGGTTCCCACGGTGTCGGCAATATTTTGCGTGGTGAGCAGGGCCCCGCCAGGGGCGGCCGCGAGCACCATCAGGGCCCGCAGGCTCACATCGGCAAAGGCGTTGATCTTCATGGCGGGCGCCGGTCTAGTCCACCCAGATAACGGGCTCGCTGGCGTCGGCCGCAAGCTCGCCGAACTCCCAGGTCCGGGTGGCGGCGTCGGCAGAGTAGGGCAGGACGGCGGCGAACACCGGGCCCTCTCGGTGTTCGGTTGCCACATGGATGGCGTCCGAGTCCTCCTCCACCAGAAGGATGTCGCAGACCACTGCCGCGGCCCGGAAGTCTTCCCGGTTTTGGCGAAGCAGGGCGGTGAGGTCGCTGATCATGGCATCGGCGTCAAAGTCACCGCCGGAGCCTTCCTCCGCATCCGCCGGGGAAACGGCAACCAGGCGGACCTCACCGTCGTTCTGAACCGTCAGGGCGAAGGGCAGGAAGCCGCCGTTGCGCTGAAGCTGCTCCTGCGCGGCGCTGATGCCCGTCCCCAAAAGGTTCTCAAGGTCCGTGGCCGTGCTTTCGGGAACGGAGTCCCGCCAGGACGCTGGCCCGCCGGTACCTTTTCCGGAGTCCAATCCCGTGTCCTCAGCCATCCGTGGACTAGGCCCGGACAATCGACAGGACGCGGTCCCGGACCCGCTCCATGGTGGCCCGGTCCGTGGCTTCTGCGTTGAGCCGGAGGAACGGCTCGGTGTTGGACGGGCGCAGGTTGAACCAGTAGGTGCCGTCGTTGGACGTGAACGTGCTGCCGTCCATCCCGTCGATGGTGAGGTCTTCCTCTGCAAATGCGAGGCGTACCCGCTCGACAGCTGCGGCTTTGTCTTCAACTTCGGAGTTGATCTCACCCGACGATACGTAAGGTTCGTACTCACGCCCCAGCTCGGACAGCGGCCCGTCCTGCTCGCCCAGGGCGGCCAGGACGTGCATTGCCGCGAGCATGCCGGTGTCCGCGTTCCAGAAATCGCGGAAGTAGAAGTGGGCTGAGTGTTCTCCGCCGAACACCGCTCCTTCCTCTGCCATGACTGCCTTGATGAAGGAATGGCCCACGCGCGTGCGGACCGCACGGCCGCCGTCGTGCTCCACCAGCTCAGCGACGGCGCGGGAGGTGAGGAGGTTGTGGATGATCGTGGGGGTTGTTTCGCCCAGCGCCTTGGCGCGGGCAATTTCGCGGCGGGCCACCATTCCGGTGATGGCCGACGGCGAGACCGGCTCGCCCTTCTCGTCGATGACGAAGCAGCGGTCAGCGTCGCCGTCGAAGGCCAGGCCGATGTCCGCTCCGTGCTGGAGGACTGCCGCCTGCAGGTCGCGGAGGTTTTCCGGCTCCAGCGGGTTGGCCGGGTGGTTGGGGAACGAGCCGTCCAGTTCGAAGTACAGGGGAACGATGTCCAGGGGCAGCTTGGGGAGCAGGGTGTCGCCCAGCACCGCCGGGGTGGTGAGGCCGGCCATTCCGTTGCCGGCGTCCACCACAACCTTCAAGGGGCGGGAACCGGAAAGGTCCACCAGTTTGCGGAGGTACTCGGAGTAATCCTTGAGCACATCGCGGACGCTGATTCGGCCCCGCTTTTCCGCGGCGGGGATGGAGCCGGTGTTGAGGTATCGCTCGGCCAGGGCCTGAATGTCCTTGAGGCCGGATTCGGACGAGATAGGCACCGCCCCGGCCTTGGACATCTTGATGCCGTTGTAGCCGGCGGGGTTGTGGCTGGCGGTGAAGGTGGCGCCGGCACGGTTCAGGTAACCGCAGGCAAAATAAAGCTCGTCGGTGGAAATCAGGTCCAGGAGCTCGACGTCGGCTCCGCGTGCGGTTGCGCCACTGGCGAAGGCTTTGCTGAACTCGGGGGAGGAGGGGCGCATGTCGCCGCCCACCAGGATGGTCTGGCCCTGGAGCTGCAGGATGTCCACGAACGCGGCCCCCACGGCTTCGACGATTTCGGCCGTAATTGATTCGCCCACAATGCCGCGTACGTCGTACGCCTTGAAGGATGCCGAAAGGTCAAAAGTCGTTGTCTTTTCGCTAGTCACGGGCTTTATCTTACGTGGAGGGCGGAAGTGGCTGTGGAGGACAGGTCCGGTAACGCTCAATGTGACGGCGGTACCTGCCCGTGATGTTCCTGCCCTGTCCACATGGGGCAGCACCCGGTGCCTGGTGTCAGGGGCGGCTGGGATACTGAATCAATGGTCGATAACCAGCACGCCACAGCAATCTCTGACCCAGCCCCAATTTTTGACGGTCTTCCGCCGCACTCTGCAGTGCCATCCACCGGTCCTGATTCGGCATCCGCTTCCGCGACCCACCAGCAGGCGCTGGAGGTGCTCCGTGAGCTCGTGGGGCACCCCAAGGCCGCCTTCCACGAGGGGCAGTTTGAAGCCATTGAAGCGCTGGTCGACGGCGGCAGGCGGGCTTTGGTGGTCCAGCGCACCGGCTGGGGGAAATCGGCCGTCTATTTTGTGGCCTCCCTGCTCCTGCGGCGCCGCGGTGCCGGGCCCACGCTCATCGTTTCGCCGCTGCTGGCCCTGATGCGGGACCAGGTGGCGGCCGCTGCGCGGGCAGGGGTGCGTGCAGTAGCCATCAACTCCGCCAACCAGCTGGAATGGGACAACGTACGGGAGCAGCTCGCCGCGGACCAGGTGGACGTGCTCCTGGTCTCCCCGGAGCGGCTCACCAACCCGGCCTTCCGGGAAACCCAGCTGCCGGAGCTTATCCGGCGGACCGGCCTGCTGGTTATCGACGAGGCCCACTGCATCTCCGACTGGGGCCACGACTTCCGCCCCGATTACCGGCGGATCGCGGACCTGATCACCCAGTTGCCGGACACCGTCCCGGTGCTGGCTACCACCGCCACGGCAAACTCCAGGGTGGTGCACGACATCGAGGAACAGCTTGGGGACGGAGTGCTCACCATCCGCGGTTCCCTGGGGCGTGACTCCCTGCGGATGGGTGTCCTGTCCCTGCCGGACTCGAAGCAGCGGCTGGGCTGGCTCCTGACGCACCTGGCCGATCTGCCCGGAAGCGGCATCATCTACACCTTGACCGTCTCGGCAGCCGAGGACACCGCCCGGCTACTCGCCGAAGCCGGGCATGAGGTACTGCCCTACACCGGCCGCACCGATCCCGCTGACAGGGAACGCGCTGAGCAACTGCTGAAGGACAACCAGGTCAAAGCCCTGGTGGCCACCTCAGCCCTGGGGATGGGTTTCGACAAACCTGACCTGGGCTTTGTGGTCCACCTTGGGGCGCCGTCCTCCCCGGTGGCCTACTACCAGCAGGTGGGCCGTGCCGGCCGAGGCGCCGCCAACGCCGATGTCCTGTTGCTTCCCGGTTCGGAGGACCGCGACATCTGGCAGTACTTCGCCACGGCCTCCATGCCCTCCGAGGAGAAAGCAGCGGCCGTCCTCACTGCCGTGGCGGAAGCCGGCAGTGCCCTCTCCACGGTCGCCCTGGAGGCGCGGGTTGACCTCCGCCGCACTCCGCTGGAACTGCTGCTGAAAGTCCTGTCCGTTGACGGCGCCGTGGAACGGGTGGGTGGCGGATGGCGGTCCACCGGCCAGTCATGGATTTACGACGCCGAGCGCTACCGGCGGATTGCCGAGGCACGCGTGGACGAGCAGGATTCAATGGTGATTTACCAGGACACCGCCGGGTGCCGGATGGAATACATCACCTCTGTCCTCGACGACGAAACAGCCCACCCCTGCGGCCGGTGTGACAACTGTGCCGGGCGTTGGTTCCGGGCCGACATCGCCGAAACAGCCACGGAAGCCGCCGGCCAGACCCTCAGCAGGGCAGGCGGGGTAGTGGAAGCCAGGCTGCAGTGGCCCAGCGGCATGGACCGCCTGGGCGTCCCGGTCAAGGGGAAGCTCAAGCCCGGGGAAGGCGTCGCCGAAGGGCGCGTCCTGGCCAGGTTGACGGATCTTGGCTGGGGTGGTGCCCTGCGTGCGCTGTTTGCGGCCGGAGCTGAAGACCGGCCCGTGGATCCAGCCATGCTCCAGGCCTGCGTGCAGGTCCTGAAGGAGTGGGGCATCGGCGATGGCCGCAATCCCGGCTGGAGCGGGGCGGGCCGGCCCGCCGCGATCGTGAGCATTCCGTCGCGGAGCAAGCCGGAGTTGGTGAGTTCACTGGCCCGGGGAATTTCGGAGATCGGGCGCATTCCCTACCTGGGCGGACTGCAGTTGGCGCACGGCGGTCCTACGGGAGGCCGTGGCGGCAACAGCGCCTACCGGCTGGCGGGGGTTTGGGACCGGCTTGTGGTGAGTCCTGAGCTTGAAGCTGCCCTGGGCGCAGTGCAGGGGCAGCCGGTGATGCTGGTCGATGACCTGACAGACAGCCGGTGGACGTTGACGGTTGCCGGGCGGGCTCTTCGGCAGGCTGGGGCCGGGGCTGTGCTTCCGCTGGTCCTTGCCCAGGCTGGCTGACTAGACCCGCTGGGTCTTGCCCTGGCTGATTTCCGCACCGGCATGCCGTGGCAGGAACAGGCTGTCGGCCGTGCTGGCAAGCATCAGCACCGCCATGGCCAGGAAGGCGCCGCGGAAGGGTCCGGCGGGGTCCTCGGGAAAAGTGCCGAATCCGTCGAACAGCCGGATCAGCAAGGCTGCCACGGCGATGCCGGCAGCGGCGCCCAACTGGACCAGGGTGGCAGAAACGGTGTTCGCCGAGGTGAGCTGTGCCGGCGCGATGTCCGCGTATTGAATCGAAGCGTAGGCCGAGAAGCCGATGGAGCGGAAGACTCCGCTGCAGACCAGTAGGGCGAAGATCAGCGGCTCCGGGGTCTCTGCCGTGAGCAGGGCGCATAGGGCGAAGGTGGCCGCAGAAGCTATCGAGGCAAACACGAGCATCGCCTTGAAGCCGAACCGGCGGATCAGGGGGGTGGTGGCCGGCTTGATGCCGATGTTTCCGACGAAGACGGCCGCCACCATGGCGCCTGCGTGCAGCGGTGACCAGCCGAACCCGGCCTGGAACATCAGCGGCAGAAGGAATGGGACGGAGCTGATGGTCAGCCGGTAAGCGAACCCGCCGGTGGCCATGGCCCTGAATGTGCGGGCGCGGAACACTCCGAGGTCAAAGAGCGGATTGCGGGTCCGTCGCATCCAAAGCAGGGCAACGACGGCAGCAACCGCACCTGAGCCTGCGCTCACTGCCGCCCAGGGAGCTTCGGCGTGCATGCCCGCCAGTTCGAGGCCTGCCACCAGGGCGCCGATGCCGAGTGTGACGAGGAAGAGTCCCGGCCAATCCAGCCGCCGCCTGTGATCGCCAGCCGCCGCCGGGACCACCCGCAGGGCGGCAATCAATGCCGCAACACCAAGCGGAAGGTTGATCAGGAAGATCCAGTGCCAGGACAGGTAGGTGGTGAGGGCACCGCCCACCAACGGTGCCAGGACCGGTGCCAGCAGTCCCGGCCACACCAGGAATGCGGTGGCACGGAGAAGCTCCGATTTGGGTGTTCCGCGCAGGACCAGAAGGGTTCCGACCGGAACCATCATGGCGCCGCCCAGCCCCTGTGCGATCCTGCTGAGGGTGAGCGCCGGAAGGTCCTGGCTGAGCGAACAGGCCAGGGACGCAACGGTGAAGACTGCGATGGCCAGGCAAAAGATGCGGCGGGCGCCAAACCGTTCGGCCAGCCAGCCGCTGAGCGGGATGCCCGTGGCAACGGTCAGCAGATAAGCCGTCATCGTGATGTTCACATCCGCCGCGGGAACCCGGAAGTCGGCAGCGATGTTGGGAATAGCCGTGGCGAGGATGGTGCCATCGAGGAACTCCATAAAGAAGGTGGCAGCCACCAGGAGCGCCAGGCGGGGACTCCATGCCGCCACTCTGCCGGCTTCCACCCGATTGCCTGCTGCCATCCGTTCATCATTGCACCGGGCACGGCATCCGGGCAGCAATCTTTCCGTACAACGGACTGAAAGGCGGCCGGACTGAAAGGCGGCCGGACTGAAAGTCAGCCGGACTGGAAGCAACCGAAACGGGAGGGCCCCGAGGCAACGAGAGCGCACCCGCCCCGGATACGCAAAAGGCCCCGGTCCAGGACCGGGGCCAAACGCGGAGACGGGGGGATTTGAACCCCCGGTGGAGTTGTGCCCCACACTTCATTAGCAGTGAAGCCCATTCGGCCGCTCTGGCACGTCTCCAATTGCTATTCCTAGCCCACCAAGGATACGCAGAACGTGGCACGCAGTGCAAAACGGGTCACCCGGGGCGTCGCAGTCCCGGCAACGGTGGCTGCCTGGAGAAGTGGCGCCTACAGCCGCGGGGCCTGCCCGGGCCGCACCATCCTGATTTCGCGCAGGTTTTCCCAGTCGGGGATCACGTCCGCGGCGCCGTCGGGTGCGAACCCGAAGTGCCTGTAAAAGCCAATGGCCCGCCCGTTCTCAGCTGCCACCCACAGGCTTGCCGCGGCGCCGTCCAATGCTGCCTCCAGGAGACGGCGTCCCAAGCCCAGCCCCTGGTGCGACGCCAACAGGTAAAGGCCCCACAGTTCCAGGTCCCCGGACGACGGCGGCCCTGACTCGTGGGAGGAGCCGCCGCCGGGCCCGCGCCGGATGCCGGCGAACCCAACTACTGTGCCGCCGTCGCAGGCCACCCATGCTTCCGCAGGCGCTTCCGCAGGCGCTTCCGCGGGCGCTTCCGCTGGCGCTGCCGTTCCCAGGAGGTGGCGCCAGAGCGGCAGCCGGGTTTCGGGACCCTGTGCGGCCAGGAATTCATCGGACAGCATGCCCCGGTACGTCTCCTGCCAGCAGCTGGCATGGACCTCCGCCAGCCGCTCGGCGTCTGCGGGCACCGCCCGCCGCACCACGAGAACCAACGCTACGAGGTCCCGCCGGCCAGCGCCTTCCAGAGGAAGTGCTGGCTCCGGGCCTGCAGCGCCGCCGCCTGCCGGTTGTCCGACGCTCCGGCGTGTCCGCCCTCAAGGGCTTCGTGGAACCAGACGTTCGGGATGCCCATGGCCAGCATCCGGGCAGCCATCTTGCGGGCCTGTACCGGACCCACCCGGTCATCGGAGGTGGCCGTCCAGATGAACGTTTCCGGGTACTCCACCCCGTCCTTGAGCAGGTGGTAGGGCGAAAAAGTCCTGATGAACTCCCACTGCTCCGGGACGTCAGGGTCACCGTACTCGGCAATCCATGAATGGCCTGCGGACAGCCGGGTGTAACGGCGCATGTCCAGCAGCGGGACGCCGCAGGATACAGCTCCAAACAGCTCGGGGTACTGGGTCAGCATATTCCCCACCAACAGCCCGCCGTTTGACCCGCCTACGCAGCCCAGCCGCTCCGGAGAGGTAACGCCGCGGGAGATGAGGTGCCGCGCAACGGCCGCAAAGTCCTGGTACGCCTTGTGCCGGTTCTCCTGGAGGGCTGCACGGTGCCATCCCGGCCCGTATTCGCCACCCCCGCGGATGTTGGCCACGACGTAGACGCCGCCCCGGGAGTGCGGCGCTTCCCCGTTGGTGCCGGCGGACGTGGACGTCCGGCGTTCCAGCCACGCCCTGCCCACCGTCCCGCTGTACGCAGGAGTGCGGGAAACTTCAAAGCCGCCATAGCCGGAGAGCTGGGTTGGGTTCTGCCCGTCCAGCGCAAGGCCGCGGGAGGCAACCTGAAAATACGGAACCCGCGTTCCGTCGTCGGAAACGGCGAAGTGCTGCTGCACTTCATAGTTTTCATCTGCAAAGAACGACGGCGACGTCTTGACTGCCGCATGCCGGCTCACCACAGCGGGCGTCCCCGGCGTCCCGCGCTCCAAGGTGCCCCGCATCAGCGTGCTCGGGGTGGTGAAGCCCGTGGCGATCAGCCAGAAGTCGTTCCCGGCGCCGTCGGTTTCGTCTTCATCATCCACGGCGTAGGCGTTGACGTCGTGCAGCGGCGGGCAGGCATCAAGGAGAGAGGACTCCCAGGCTGCGTCAGCGGCACCGGTTGGCCGGGATGGGTCGAGAATGCGAATTTCGGAGGACACATCTTTCAGGAGGTTGAGCATAAGGAAATTCCGGGTCCAGCTCCAGGACTGCAGTGACGTAGTGGCGTCCGGGGTGAACAGCACCGAAACAACACGCGAGCCGGCCAGGTAGTCCTCAAATGGCGCGGCGAGGAGCGAACCTGCGGAGTATGTATACCCGTTGAGCACCCAGTCCTGCTGCGGGCGGAACAGCAGCCATTCGCGGTGTGCGCTGACGTTGACGTCGGTGGGTACGTCGATCACCACCCAGGAGCCGTCCCGCAGGACAGCGTTGCTCCGGTTGTAGAAATCGATGTAGTCAACGGCAAAGGTCCGTTCGAACCCCGGGGTGGAGTCGTGGGCAACCACTGCCATCATGTGGTTCTCGGCCACCTCGAACAGGCGGGGCGCTTCGGGCAGGGAGGTGCCGCGCTTAAGGGTGACGGCAGTCCGGGCATAGGAGGAGGCCGTTTTCGGAAGCCCCACAGCGGTGGAGGCGACCAGCAGCGTGTCCGCGTCCAGCCACGAAACGTTGCCCTTCGCCGTCGGCAGGTCAAAGCCGCCCCGCGCGGGGTCCACAAAGGTCCGTGTTTCAACGTCGAATTCCCGGTACCTGTTGGCGTCGCCGCCATCCGGCGACAAGGCCAGCAGCGCCAGCCGGTAAGGCTCGCCCGGGGCAGGACGAAGGAAGGTTGCCCCGTGGAAGACCCATTCTTCGCCCTCGGCGGCGGACAGGGCGTCGATGTCCAGCAGGACGTCCCAGTCCGGCGTCTCGGTGCAGTAGCTGTCCCAGGTGGTGCGGCGCCACAGGCCCTTGGGGTTCTGCTGGTCCTTCCAGAAGTTGTAGTACCAGTCACCGCGCTTGCCCACCATGGCGATCCGGTCCGTTGAGTCCAGCACCTCAAGGATGCCGCCCTCGAGTTCCACGTACTCGGCGTCCTCCAGCAGGTCCTCCGTGCGTGAATTCTGTTCCTTCACCCAGGCCAACTGCTGCTCGCCGTAAATCTCCTCGAGCCAGACATTCTCGTCAGTGGGCTCGGGTGCGATGCCGGAAGTGTTGCCGGAGATGTTGCCGGAACCGGGGGCGGGCGCTGGATCAGCTGCAGTGGTGGTCATGCGCCCCATCCAAGCAACATCGCCGCCCGGGTAGCAAGTCAAGCGTTCAGCGCATACCCGGCTTCAGCCCGTACTCTGGATGCCGTGGAATTAACGCAGAGCATACGGACCGCCATCATCGGGGCGGGTCCGCGGGGCACCAGTGTCCTGGAACGCCTGCTCGCCCGCAGTGCCGCGCAGATTGCTGCCGGCGCCGGCCCGGTGCGGCTCCACATCGACGTCATCGACCCCTATCCGGCGGGTCCGGGGCATGTGTGGCAGCCGGGGCAGTCACGACTGTTTCTGATGAACACACAGTCCTTTTATCCCACGGTTGTTCCGGAGGACTCTGCACTGTCGCCGCCGGTGGCCGGTACCACCTTTGACCAGTGGCGGGCCCGGCAGCAGAAGAACCCGTCGCCGGAGCTTCGTGAGGAGGAGCTGGCAGAACTGGCCGTCCTCACCTCCAGCGACTTCCCAAGCCGGGCAATCTACGGCCGGTACCTCCGAAACATTGTGGAGGAGCTGACGCGCAACGTGCCCGACGGCGTCACCATCGACTTCCACGAAACGTCGGCACTGTCAGTGCGCCCTTCGGGTGACGGAACGTTCGACGTCGGTCTGGCCACCGGGGCGACGATCCGTACCGGGTCCGTGGTCCTGGCGCTGGGACACATCCCGTCCCGGCTGAACCCTGAACAGCGGGACCTGCAGGCCGCAGCAGGGCAGTTGGGCCTGCGGTACCTGCCTCCTGCGGTGCCTGCCGATGTGGACTGGTCCCTGGTTCCTGCCGGGGAACCGGTCCTGGTCAGGGGGATGGGCCTGAACTTCTTCGATACCATGGGCCAGCTGACCGAGGGCCGCGGCGGTAAGTTCGTCAGCAACGGCGCGGTGCTCCACTACGAGCCCTCGGGCCAGGAACCGCACATCATCGCTGCCTCCCGGCGGGGGACGCCCTACCGCGCGAAGGCTGCCCTGAACGGCTACTACCCGGCGGCGGTCACCCTGCGCTACTTCACGGAGGCGGCGCTGGAACGTTTCCGCACGGCGGGGATCCGTCCCGCGTTTGACCATGATTTCTGGCCGCTCCTGCACCGCGACGCGCTGTGGGCCTACTACTCCACGCTCGTGCGCTCCCAGCCGAACGCTGTGCCGGACCCGGCAGCGTTCCTCGCCGCCCTGGACGAAGCCCTCCATCCGCACGCGCACAGTGCCGTGAACTGGGAGGACAGTGTGGAGAGCGTGCTGGCCGTGCACGTGGGCCCCCGGCACCGGCTGGACCTGCCGGGTCTTGCGGCGCCGCTGGCGGGACGTTCCTTCGCCTCGCGCGCCGAACATGATGCCGCCGTCGTTGAGTACCTGTTGGACGATGCCCGCCGCTCCGCCCTCGGCGAGGATGACCCGGTAAAGATGGCCATCGGTGCGCTCCACCACGGGCGCGCCGTGCTGAAGACAGCGGTGGCCGACGGCGGCATCACCGATGAGTCCTGGGTTGCCGGCCTGCGTGGCTGGTTTGAATCGTTCGTGGAAGGACTTGCCAGCGGGCCTCCCGCGCTGCGCTCCGAGCAGCTTGCGGCGCTGTCCAGGGCAGGAGTGGTCAGCTTCGTGGGGCCGGACCCCAAGTTCGGGGTGGATCGCCGGGCTGGTGTTTTTACTGCCTACTCGCCGTGGGTGGAGGATGCGCCGGTGACCGCACGGACCATGGTGGAGGCACTGGCGCCTGGCAACAGGGTTGCAGCGAACGATTCGCCGGTGTTGGAGCAACTCCTGGCGGACGGCCTGGTGCGGCCGCGCCTCATGATGTCGGTGGAGGGTGCTCCCGTGCAGTCCACCGGCCTGGATGTTGAGCCGCACCCTTACCGCCCGTTGGCCTCGAACGGGTCCGTGACGGACGGCCTTTTCGTGCTGGGGCTTCAGCTCTCGTCCGCCCAGTGGGGCACGGCCATCGCCGCTGAGGCGGTCCAGTCCGGCGGGCCGAACTACCGCAGCGGCCAGCGCACCCTGCGCGACGCCGACGAGATCGCCGGCGCCATCTTGGGGCTGTAGCAAACACAAACCTTCTCTCCACCCTTCGCGGCTTAACCTCCAACGCTCCCTCACCGTGGTGAGGGAGCGTTGAGGGAAAACGCGCGTTACATAAGGGAGCGTGCGGCTGGCCCTGCCTTCTCGACGGCGGCCGGCCTTACGCTGCCGTTAGCCGCGCAGGCACACCTGGTACTGAAGCCAGGCTGCAGCGTAGCGGATCCAGCCCAGGATGTCGTACCACCTGGCCGGCTTGACCGGCGCGGTGCATACAGGCTCAACCGCAACACTTGCCACGGTCACATCAACAGTGACCGCCGTGCCGGATTCAGCTGCGGTGAGGACCAGCGCCCCTGCTCCTGCTGCGGCGCCGGACGGGACAGCCAGGCTGACGCTGGCTGCACCTGCCTGAACCGGTACGGACCCAAGCTGGGTCACGGTGCCCGCGGAGTCGGTGAACACAGCTGACAATGTCTTGTTGACCGGGCTGCCGAGTGATGTCAGGTCCAGCCTGGATACTGCCAGCGTGATGGGATCGCCAGGCTTGACCTCGCCGGGCGTGGTGTTGGTGACCGCCACGGAGCGGCGGGCGAAATCCGGCGAGACGGGGCTGCTCTTCTGCAGGTACCCGATCCACGCGTCCCGGTCCACCAGCCCTGAGTCCTTCGTGTTGGCACCTTCCGTGAACACCCGGAAATTGTCGCCGCCGGTGGCCAGGAAGCTGAAAGTGCCGATCCGGTAGGACTTCGCCGGATCGAGCACGGCCCCGTTCACGCGGACGGACGTGATGCGGTCCCCGGCCGGCCGGGCGGCGTCGTACGTGTAGTTCACGTTCTTCGACAGGCCGAGCTGCAGGTAGGCGCGGCTGGGAACCGTCCCATCCGGGTTGGTCTGCCACTGCTGTTCCAGCAGCGTCTTGAACTGCCCTCCGGTCAGGGACGTGGTCCAGAGGTTGTTCACGAACGGCAGCACGGCGTTCGCCTCTGCGTAGGTGACGGTTCCATCCGGGGCGTAGTAGAGCTCATTCCTCAGTCCGCCCGGATTGACGACGCCGATCTCGGCACCGCCAAGTTCAGCCGGCTGGAGGGAGGCCAACAGGGAGTCGGCCACCAGGTTTCCCAGGGTTGACTCGCTTCCCCGGTCATCACGCTTGGCAACACCGGTGGCGTCCGCGGTGAAGGCGGTGGTGATGTCGGCCGTGACAGCGCCAACAGGCTGGTTGCCCACCACAGCGGCATCCGCGAGTGCCTTCTTGACGATGGCGTCGACGGCGGCCACGCGCGGGTAGGTGGCGATCAGGTCCGCGGCGGGGTCCGCGGTGCGCTTGACGTTGCCGGCCTTGTGCGCCGTCACCTCCTTGGTGGCGGTGTCCACGGTGAGCTGGATCTGCCCCACGTTCTCGCCGTAGTTGCCGGTCTGGACGATGGGGCGGGTCTTGCCGTCGATACCCGGGACAGGGGCGTCCCAGGCGTATTCCTTGTGGGTATGGCCGGTGAAGATGGCGTCAACGTCAGCGGACGTTTCGGTGACCAGCTTTGCGAAGGGTCCGCCGGCTGCCACTTCCTCTTCCAGCGTGGCGCCTTCCACCGTTCCCGAGCCGGCGCCGTCGTGGTTTTCCACGATGATGACGTCGGCAAGGTTCTCCGAGGTGATCCGTGCCGCTGCCCGGTTGATCGCGTCCACGGGGTCGCCGAACTCCAGGTCCGCGATGCCGGCGGGGGTCACCAGGGAGGGAACCTCCTGGGTGACGGTGCCGATGACGGCCACCTTGACGCCGTTCATGTCCAGGACGGTGAACTCGGGCAGGACCGGTTCGGTGGTGCCCTTCCGGTAAACGTTGGCTCCCAGGTAGGGGAACTTAGCGTTGGAGCCGCCGGCGATGACTCGGTCCCGCAGGTCCGCCCAGCCGCCGTCGAACTCGTGGTTGCCCACCGCGGATGCCTGAAGCTCCAGGGCGTTCAGCACGTCGATGGTGGGCTGGTCCTTGGCGACGGAGGACGCGAACAGCGACGCTCCGATGTTGTCGCCGGCAGAAAGGAAAGCGGTGGCGCCTGGGGCGGCTGCTGCCCGGAGCTTTTCGATGGTGCCTGCGAACTGGACCGTGTTGGTGTCGATCCTGCCGTGAAAGTCGTTGATGCCCAGGAAGTTCAGGTCAACGGTGGCGGGTGCGGGCTGCAGATTCAGGCCCACAATAACCGGATCGTGATCGCTGGCGCGGTACTGGTCCGGTGCGTAGTAGTCGGTGACGTTGTTGTTGTAGCGGCTGTACTCCAGGGCTACGGATTCCACCGAGTTGATGTTCCAGATGTCGGCTCCGCTGACCGTGGCGTTCGCCGCTGGGGAGGCCAGGATGTGGTCCAGGGAACCCACCATTCCGCCGAACAGGTAGGAGTGCTTGGCGGTGCCGTCGGCGTTGCGTGTCTTTTCATCCTGGTTGACATAACCCTCGGCGGTAAAGACGTTGATGGGGTCTTCCTTGGCGTAGGCGTTGAAGTCGCCGATGAGGAAGACCTTGTCTGTGCCCTTGGACTGCTGCAGGGACTTGGTGAACTCCAGGAGTGACTTTGCCTGGGCTGTACGGGCCAGGTTTGATGCGCCCTGGCCTTTGTCCGTGTCCTCGGGAGTGGCAGGGGAGCCCTTGGATTTAAAATGGTTGGCGATGGCGATGAACTCTGTCCCGGCGCCGCCGCCCACCGGCTTGAAGACCTGGGCCAGCGGCTTGCGTGCGCTGGCGAATGCCGCAGTGTCGTTGTGGATGATGGATTCGCCCACGGGTTCTGCGACGGCCTTTTTATAGATGAAGGCGGTGCGGATCATATCCTCGTCGCTGAGCGGCGGGGCGTTGGCAGGCGATCGGACGTAGTCCCAGATCCCGGGGGTTTCGACGTTCAGGGCATCCACCAGTTTGGCCAGGGCGTCATCCCGGTTCTTGCCGAACTGTGCGGAGTTCTCGATCTCCATGAGCGTGACAACATCGGCGCCTGACTTGGTGATGGCCGCTACGATCTTGTCCTGCTGCCGTTCGAAGTTTTCGGCGTTGGCGGCGCCGCGGGCGTCACAGCCTCCCCGGACGGTGATGGGGTTGCCGGCCCGGTCCTCGTAGAAGGTGCAACCGGCCAGGGTGTCACCGGTGGTGGGGAAGTAGTTGAGGACGTTGAAGGAGGCGATCTTCAGCTTGCCTCCCACCGCGGCGGGAGCCTCACTGCGGGTGGCGCCGAAGGTTGCAGGTTGGACGGCGGCCTTGTTGGCTTCTGTCAGGTGGGTCAGCGGCTGGAGCTTCCAGGCGTTGTTGCCGTAGCCGAGGACCACGTTGGTGGTGAAGGTGACGGGCGAGCCAACGCGGACCGGGTCAGTTGTGGTCAGGTAGGGCAGGACCTGGGCCTTGGTGGTGGCGTCCTTGAGAAAGTTGGTGCTGGAGCCGTCGTCGAGCTTGATGCCGCGGTCCGCGTTTTCAGCGACGACGGCGGTGTACTCGGCTGAGCCGTAGGGAGCGACGGCGGTGGGCTGGACCAGCGGCGTTGTTCCGCCGGCGAGGCCAACCTCGCCGTACTGGTTCAGGGTGTAGTTGTCCGTGACCGTCAGCGGGCCCTGTGGTGCCAGGAGCATGCCTTCCAGGGATTCGCGGAAGGTTTCGTTGGCCGGCAGCGTGAAGGTGGTGGCCTTCACTTCGGGTGCGGGCTCTGTCAGCTTGGTGAGCCCGGCAGCGGCGGTGACGTTGAGCTGGGTCATGCCGAAGTATTCGGCCACGGTCCCGGTCACCTGAACGTGGTCCCCGGCCTGGACCGACGCGGCGGTGGCGGGGGAGTAGACGAAGATGCCGTCCGACGCAGCCTGGTTGGTGCCCGTCAGATCCCCGCCTGTACCGGCGGTCTGGATGTAGTAGCCGTTGAGCCCTCCGGTGGGAAAGACGGCGGTGACCTTGCCCGTGGTGGTCACTGTGGACCCGGTCAGCGGGCTTGCGGTGCCCGTGCCCTGGATGTCGGCGACAGTCCGGGTGGATGGTTCGGGGGTGGGGTCAGGAGTGGGATCCGGCGTGGGGTCAGGAGTGGGGATGGCGGTGCCGCCCGTGCCGGTGGGGGTGATGACAGCGTTCAGGCTGAAGTCCGCGGCGTTGATGTTGCTGTCCGCGCCGGCTGCCCGGTTGAGGCTCTTGACGTCTTTCGTGTCCGAGGGGCCTGCAGCGACTGCGGTTTCGAAGGTGTTGGAGCTGCCGTAACCGAGGAGATCAGCCACGCCGGCAGGCTCCACCTGGGGCCCTGTGCCCAGCGCGACGGCGGTACGCTGCTTGGCGAGCACGATGGTGCCGGTTGTGCCACTGAGGTTCAGTCCCGTCGCGACCAGGTCCGGGGTGGGGAGATCCTCGCCGTCGGTACCGTTACTGGAACCTTGGACCAGGTAGTGCCCCTTGGCCGGGATGGAACCGGAAAGGGTGGCCACGCTGGTCGGAGGTGCCGTGGCGGTGGCGGAGCGGTACTGAACCGACCAGCCGTCCAGGGAAACCGGAGCGTCCGATGAGTTGTACAGCTCAACGAACTTGTTCTTGTAGGCGGCGCCTGTGCTGCCACCGCTGAGGTAGGCCTCGTTGATGACGACCGGCGATGTTCCCGCCGCGGGTGAGACTTCCGCGGCTGTATAGTCCGCAACTGCGGGTAAGGCCGCCAGCGGTGCTATGAGCCCCGCCGTCAACGCTGTACCCAGCGCTAATTTCCAAGGTGTTTGCATCTGCTCTTACTTTCAGAGGGGTCTCCCCGGTGGGGGAGCCGATGGAAGGTGTCCAGGTTGTACCGATGGACGACTGCCCGGATCCTGCTCCTGGTCAAGTGGTATCCGGCACATCAAAACAGCGATGAATGAACGCAAGGTTGATAGCGCGTGCATTCGGCGGGACGTTCCCCAGCGGAACGGGCCGCCCCACCGGCCGGAGCCCCGGCGGCCCAGCCCGGTGATGCTGTCAGCAGTGGTTCGTTTGGTGGCCGGAACGGCATGTGCCGGCCATCACAAAAGGATACCGGCCGGTAGTTTGAGGGGAAGCTGCCGGCCGGCAGTTCTTTTGGAATTTCTGCGGGCAGGCTTCCGGCTTCCGCCTACTGGTCCTGCGGGGACCCGGATGGGCTGGAGATGACCTTGAACATGCCGCCCGTGGGGTCGGCCAGTTGCGCCACCCGCCCGAAGTCGCTGTCCGCTGGTCCATCCAGGACGGAGCCTCCCATTGCCACCGCACGTTCAACCGCGGCATCCGTGTCCTCGACGGCGAAGTACACCTGCCAGTGTGAGGGAACGTCGCCTGGGAGGTAGCCGGAAGCGTCCATGATCCCGGCTTGTGCGGTTTCTCCCGTGCCGAGGGTTGTGTAGCGGAACTCGGGAGAGTCGCTCATGACGTTCGTTTGCCAGCCAAAGACACTCTCATAGAACTCCACGGCGCTTTGGTAGTCCTTAGTGTGCAGTTCATGCCAGGCGGGTGTGCCGGGTTCCGCCGCTATCTCGTAGCCGCGCATTTCACGGCGCTGCCATGCGCCGACGGACGCCCCGCTTGAATCCGCGAAGTAGGCCATGATTCCCTGGGCCGGGACGTCCATGGGTTCCATGTAGATTTGACCGCCATGGGAGGGCACCGAGGCTGCGGTGGCCGCAGCATCGTCTGTGCACAGGTAGGTGGACCACATGTCGGGGAAGCCGGTCTGGTCCTCCTGCTTTTGCATGATGCCGGCCACCGCCTTGCCGTTCTTGAAGGCAGTGATGTAGCCGCCGTAGAGTTCCTGGTTGCCCTGCTCGAACTGCCAGCCAAAGAGCTCTCCGTAGAACTCGCGGGCTTTTGCAGTGTCTGAAGTGTTCAGGTCGATCCAGCAGGGGGAGCCGGGCTTGATGTCGGGAGCGGGCATAGCGGTCTCCTGGTTCAGTTCGGTGATGAGGTGAATCCTGTCCCGTGGCCGGAGGAGTTTTTGTTCCGGACGGGACACCAAGAGGCTATGCGCGGGGTCTGACACTTTCAATGGTTCCGGCCCGGTCCGGAACATTTCCCGCTGCTGCCCGGACAAACGAAGGACCCCTGTCGGCCAGTATGCTGGCCGACAGGGGTCCCAATCGCGGAAGGTAAGAGATTCGAACTCTTGGTACGGGGTTACCGCACACTAGTTTTCAAGACTAGCTCCTTCGGCCGCTCGGACAACCTTCCTCGACTAGTAGTGTTTCATAGGCACTTGCCTGCAACAAAACAGAGACCGGAAGGTGTCCGGTGCACACTGGTTGCAGCCAGTATTCAGTCAGAAACGGGAGTGTTCCATGAAAGCCGTCTACATATCCGAACCGGGCGGCCCGGAAGTGCTGGAGGTCCGCGAGACGGACGCCCCGGTGCCCGGACCGGGGGAGGTGCTCATCGACGTCGTGGCCGCGGGCCTGAACCGCGCGGACGTCCAGCAGCGCAGGGGCTTTTACCCGCCGCCGCCAGGCGCTTCAGAGATTCCCGGGCTGGAAGTCTCCGGCCGGATAGCGGGATTTGGCCCCGGTGTCAGCAAGCCGTTTTCGCTCGGTGACAAGGTGGTGGCGCTGCTGGCCGGCGGTGGATACGCGCAGCAGGTGGCGGTGCGGGCGGAGCAGGTGCTGCGGGTGCCCGATGGCGTTGACCTGGTCACGGCGGCATCCCTGCCGGAGGTTGCAGCGACGGTTTACTCGAACCTGGTCATGACCGCCCAGCTTCAGGCCGGCGAGACGGTCCTGATCCATGGGGCCACCGGCGGGATCGGCACCATGGCCATCCAGCTTGCCAAGGCGCTGGGAGCCAAGGTGGCCACGACGGCCGGTACGGACGAAAAGGTGGGAACCGCAAAGGCCTTCCTGGGTGCGGATATCGCCATCAACTATGCAGAAGAGGATTTCCCTGCGAGCCTGCGCGAGCAGAACGGCGGGCGGGGTGCTGACGTAATCCTCGACGTCGTCGGTGCCAAGTACCTGCCGCAGAACGTGGACGCGCTCGCGGACTATGGACGGCTGGTGGTGATCGGCCTGCAGGGCGGTGTCAAGGGCGAACTGGACCTGGGACAGCTGTTAAAGAAACGCGCAGCGGTGGTGGCCACTGCCCTGCGGCCGCGGCCGGTCGAGGAAAAGGGGGCCATCATGAACGCCGTCCGCGATGCTGTATGGCCGCTGGTCACCGACGGCAGGATCCGTCCGCTGGTGGCCAAGACGTTCCCGCTGGACCAGGTCCAGGCAGCGCATAGGTACTTCGACTCGGGCGACCATGTGGGGAAGATCCTCCTGCTTCTGTAGCTGCTCCCTTCGCAATAGATACTGAGTATTGCTACTTCCGCTCCTCTTGTATTACCTTGGCCTATACGCGGTATGCAGCGCCCTTTGGGGGACCGTGTAAACCCGTGCTTCCCAGTGCAAGGAGCAACAATGTCCATCCGCCACAGCCTCCTCGCCCTGCTGCAGGACCAGCCGCGCTACGGCTACCAGCTGCGGGTCGAGTTTGAGCACCGTACCGGTGCCACATGGCCGCTGAACATCGGGCAGGTGTACACCACACTTGACCGGCTGGAACGTGACGGCCTTGTCACCAAGGAGGGCGACGACGGCGAGGGCCACGTGGTCTACAGCATCACCGAAGCCGGCCAGGCCGAGGTGTCGGGTTGGTTCTCGGCCCCCGTGGAGCGGAACAACCCGCCCCGCAACGAGCTGGCCATCAAGCTGGCGCTCGCCGTCACCATCCCGGGCGCGGACGTGCAAGGCATCATCCTCGCGCAGCGGGTGGCCTCTATCCGGGCACTGCAGGATTACACCAAGGCCCGCAGGGACACCGCGGCCAGCCAGCGTTCGGGAGATACGGCCTGGCTGCTGGTCCTTGATTCCCTGATCTTCCAGACCGAAGCCGAGGTCCGCTGGTTGGATCTTTGTGAAGCCAGGATGGTCCAGCAGGCGCATTCCATGGGCCAGGCACCCAAGACGTCCAACGGGGTCACGGAAAGTGCCGCCCCGCTCAACGCCGACAGTCGACGCTGAGCGTCCACCGCAGCAGGTCCTGGAACTTGCCAGGGTCAGCAAGACTTTTGGTGAGGCACGACGGCGGTGGCCGCACTCCGCGACGTTGACCTCACCGTTGCAACGGGAGAGTTCGTCGCGGTCATGGGACTGTCCGGGTGTCGGCTCGACCATAATGGGCGCTGCGGTTGCTGTTCCCCCCGCGGGCTTGGGGGCTGAGTAATTAGGTCACTTAATTGGGTCTTTTTGATTCTTCCAAGCGGGTTTACCGTGGGGTTCAAGAGCCGCCCGTTTCAGGGCGCCGGACCCAGGAGGACTTTCCATGACAACGCACGTCGCCGACTGCAGTGTAACGAACTGTTCCTTTAACGACCACACCAATTGCAACGCCGCCGCCATCACGGTGGGAGGTGCGGAAAACCACGCAGCTTGTGCCACGTTTATCGATACCGGACTTCACGGCGGGCTGCCCAAGGTGCTGGCCGACGTCGGAGCATGCCAGCGCTCCGAATGCGTCCACAACGAAAACCTGATGTGCCAGGCACGTGAAGTGCATGTTGGTCCGGGGGCCGACAACGCGGACTGCCTCACCTACGCGCACGCCTAACAACCTGTTCCGCCGCCGGCGGGATCCAGGGCCTTCATCCGGAACACCGGATGGGGGCCCTCTTCGCTTGTAGCCGTGCACCGGCCGGCGCCGCTGGCTGCAACCGGAGCGTGTCGTTTGGCGCCGCGTGCCAGCCGTTCGGCGCAGGGCCGATACATAAGCGGCGCAATCCGGCCCGATCGGCACCCGTCGTTGGTAGGGTGCCTGTCAGCAGAAGCGGAAAGAATCTCAAGGAGGAGACATGGCCGAAACGCCTGATGGTCGACGAAGCGCAGCCCGGGGAGAAGGAGCGGTGGCTACCGATACCGACCTCCCTCCCTCGGCCCTTGACGAAAAGGTCCGCGAGGCGGAAGACAAAAAATGGACGCCGGGAAAGATCGCGCTCTGGGCAGCGATTGCCCTCCTGGGCGGTGTGGCATGGTTCATGCTCGCGATCATCCGCGGCGAGACCGTGAACGCCATCTGGTTCGTGTTCGCCTCGGTCTGCACGTACCTCATCGGCTACCGCTTCTATTCCAAGGTCATCGAGCGCTACATCACCAGGCCGGATGACCGCCGTGCCACCCCCGCCGAGTACAAGGCGGACGGTAAGGACTACGTCCGGACGGACCGCAATGTCCTGTTCGGCCACCACTTCGCCGCCATCGCCGGCGCCGGGCCCCTGGTGGGCCCGGTCATTGCGGCCCAGATGGGCTACCTGCCCGGCACCATCTGGATCATCATCGGCGTCGTCCTGGCCGGTGCAGTGCAGGACTACCTGGTGATGTTCTTCTCAATGCGGCGCGGCGGGCGTTCGCTGGGACAGATGGCCCGGGAGGAACTCGGTGTCATCGGCGGCACCGCGGCGCTGGTCGCCACCCTGCTGATCATGGTGATCATCGTGGCCATCCTGGCCCTGGTCGTCGTCAACGCCCTTGGCGAAAGCCCCTGGGGTGTGTTCTCCGTTGGCATGACCATCCCCATCGCCCTGTTCATGGGCGTCTACCTCCGGTACCTGCGGCCCGGCAAGATCATGGAAGTTTCCCTGATCGGTTTCGTCCTGCTGATGGCGGCGATCATCGGCGGCGGCATCGTTGCTGAAACCCCTTGGGGCGCCGAGCTCTTCACCCTGGATAAGGTCACCATCGCCTGGGGACTTATCGTGTACGGCTTCATCGCAGCCATCCTGCCGGTGTGGCTGCTCCTGGCCCCCCGGGATTACCTGTCCACCTTCATGAAGATCGGCGTGATCGTGATGCTCGCGCTGGCGATTATCGTGGTCCGCCCCGAGATCACTGTCCCGGCCTTCAGCGAGTTCGCCAGCAGGGACAACGGCCCGGTGTTCCCGGGGGCCCTGTTCCCGTTCCTGTTTGTTACCATCGCCTGCGGCGCCTTGTCAGGTTTCCACGCGCTGATTTCCTCCGGCACCACACCGAAACTGGTGGAAAAGGAGCGGCAGACCCGTTTCATCGGCTACGGCGGAATGCTGATGGAGTCCTTCGTGGCCATCATGGCCTTGGTCGCCGCAATCTCCATCGACCGCGGCCTCTACTTCGCGATGAACGCTCCTGCTGCCCTCACCGGCGGAACCGTGGAAACAGCCGCCACCTGGGTCAACAGCCTGGGCCTGGCCGGCGTCAACATCACTCCGGACTTCCTGGCCCAGACCGCCAGCAATGTGGGTGAGGAAAGCATTGTTTCGCGCACCGGCGGCGCTCCCACCCTGGCCGTTGGCCTCGCCCACATCATGCAGCAGTTCATCGGCGGCACGGCCATGATGGCGTTCTGGTACCACTTCGCCATCATGTTTGAGGCCCTCTTCATCCTTACGGCAGTGGACGCCGGCACCCGCGTGGCACGGTTCATGCTGCAGGACTCCATCGGCAACTTCGTTCCCAAGTTCAAGGAAGCCTCCTGGCGACCCGGCGCCTGGCTCTGCACGGCCATTATGGTGGGCGCGTGGGGCGCGGTGCTGCTGATGGGCGTCACCGATCCGCTCGGGGGCATTAATACGCTGTTCCCGCTGTTCGGCATCGCCAACCAGTTGCTGGCCGCCATAGCGTTGTCAGTGTGCCTGGCCATCGTCGCCAAGCGCGGGACCTTCAAGTACCTGTGGATCGTGGCACTGCCTTTGGCGTTCGCGGCGGTGGTCACCATCACGGCGAGCTACCAGAAGATCTTCTCGCCCACCCCGGCCGTGGGGTACTTCGCCAACAACGCCGCCTTCAGCAAGGCACTGGCGGACGGGAAGACGGAGTTCGGCACCGCGAAATCTGTGGCAGCCATGGAAGCCGTGGTGCGCAACACCGCCATCCAGGGGTGGCTGTCGGTGATCTTCGTGGTGCTCAGCATCATTGTGATCGCGACGGCGGTGCTTGCCACCGTCAAGGCGTTCCGCACCCGTGCGGACGGGACTGCCGCCAAGGATAACGAGGACCCCGCCAGGCCGTCCCGCGTCTTTGCGCCGGCCGGACTCATTCCCACTCCGGCGGAGCGGGAGCTGATGGCTGAGTGGGACAAGGTCCCCGCCGAGTTGAGGTTCGAACGGGCAGGCCACCACTGATGAGTTCCGGACTCGCCGCGGTTGCCCAGGGCTTCCGGGGGTTCGCGCGTTACTTTGGCGGCGTGCTGGGGGCCGATGCCTACGCGAAGTACCTGGAGCACCACCGTGCTGCAGGCCACAGCGCGCCACCCCTGACTGAGCGCGAGTTCTGGCGGGACCGGACGGACCGCCAGGACTCCAATCCCCAGGGCCGGTGCTGCTGATTGAGCCTGGAGCGGACAAACCCCCAGGGGCCTTCGCCGAGTGGACTCCGGGCGGATCGCTCGTGAGAGTATGAACCCATGAGCGATCCGAAAGACACTCAGGCACCTGAGGACCTCCCGGTAGAGGGCACCACCATCGACGGCAACCAATCGACACCTGCGCCGGCTGTTTCGGGCGACGGCGGCAAGCCCAAAGGCAGCAACCTGCAGGATTTGGTGGATGAACCAGCCAAAGTGATGCGGATTGGAACGATGATCAGGCAGCTGCTGGAGGAGGTGAAGTCCGCCCCGCTCGACGACGCCGCACGGGAAAGGCTCGCCGAAATCCATGAGCGCTCCATCAAGGAACTGGAAGACGGGCTTGCGCCTGAGCTGGTGGAGGAACTGGACAGGATCAGCCTCCCCTTCCCGGACGAGGCCACTCCTTCCGACGCTGAGCTGCGCATCGCCCAGGCCCAGCTGGTGGGTTGGCTGGAGGGGCTGTTCCACGGCATCCAGACTGCTATCGCCGCCCAGCATGCCGCCCGCGAGCACGCCGCAGTGCAGCAGCAGCTCCGCCAGCTTCCTCCCGGCACGGTCATCGCCCCGGGTGTCGTGATCGGGGAAAATGGGGAGCCTCAGCGCGCGTCAGCCGGACCACGGGCGGGTGCTCCGGCACGGCCAGGCCAGCCCGCTGAACCGGACCACGGTCCGGGACAGTACCTCTAGGGTCGTTGGGCTTTTTCAGCGCCGCCAGGCAGGGGCGCAAGGACGACGCGGAACTTGGGAAGGGATTGTGGCGCCGGGCCCACGACCGCTTCCACCGGGGGCTGGACCGCTTCCACCAGGTCCTCGAAGGGGTTGAAGACGACCAGCTCTACGGGGAACTGGTGGACATTGCCAATGAGCTTGCCGCACTGCTGGACCGCGTCAGGGCAGTTTGTGTGGAGGCACAGCAGCGGTCACCCAGCGAGGGACTGGACATCCCGGTGCCCCTCGCCGGTGTACACCGTTCGCTGTCCAAGGCCGGCAACTCCCTCGCTACCACCGCCGAAGCCGCCGCGATGCTGCGGCTCGCGGTGGGCCCCGTCCCCGTCGGAGCGGCCTCCGTACGGCGCCGCGCGGAGGCAGTGTTCCAGCAGGTGTCCGATGCCGAGAGGCACCTGCGGGAGGAAAGCCTGGGCTCCCGGCAGGAGGATATTCCCGGTTAAGCGTGTGGCTTACTCGTCGCCCGATCTACCAATGCGGGGCAGTTGGTTTGGCAGGATAAGGGCATGACATTCTCACCGACACTGACTTTCAACGACGGAAACCAGATTCCCCAGCTCGGCTATGGCGTATGGCAGGTTGAGGACGGAGTGGCGGAAAAGGTTGTCCGCCAGGCCTTCGAAGCGGGCTTCCGCCACATCGATACCGCCAAGATCTACGGCAATGAGGCTGGCGTTGGCCGGGCCATCGCCAGCTCTGGCTTGTCGCCGGAGCAGCTTTTCATCACCACCAAGCTGTGGAACGCAGACCAGGGCTACGAATCCACCCTTGCCGCTTTCGAAGAGTCCATGGACCGGCTAGGCCTCGAGACCCTGGACCTCTACCTGATCCACTGGATGACGCCCAAACGGGACAAGTATGTGGACACCTGGAAGGCCCTGATCGAGCTGCAGAAGCGCGGACGGGTTACGTCGATCGGTGTCTCCAACTTCACGGTAGAGGGCCTGGAGCGGATCATCGACGAAACGGGTGTGGTCCCGGCCATCCACCAGATCGAGCTCCACCCGTACTTCAGCCAGCGCGAACTGCGCGAGTTTGGGGCGTCAAAGGGGATCCTGACGCAGGCCTGGTCACCGCTGGGACAGGGTGGCGAGCTCCTCGAGGACGCCACGGTGGCGTCCATCGCTGCCAAGCACGATGCCACGCCGGCCCAGGTGGTTATCGCCTGGCACCTCGCCATCGGCAACGTGGTCATCCCCAAGTCCGTCACCGAGTCCCGAATCCGCGAGAACTTCGCTGCGCTGGATGTTTCCCTGGACGCGGATGACATCGAGGCCATCAATGGACTGGACCGGAGTGCCAAAGGCGAAGGCCGAATCGGAGCTGATCCTGCAGTGGCCGATTTTGCCTAGGCTGAACCGCATGCCGTTATAAGCAGGCTGGTCTCACCAGACCGTTGACCCGCGTTGCCTGGGAAATTTTCCCGGACAACGCGGGTCACTGTTTTTAGCGGCCATGCTCCATAAGCAACACCGCATTATTGTCGCCCCGGCTTGACCGGACTTGATTAGGCGGCCAGACGGACCTGCTGAACCGGGACTGCGTCCACGACGGCCCAGCTGTCCTCGCCGGTGCAGTGCCGGCCGGCGAACCGCTCGGCCTCCGCCAGGGTGTCAAAAGTCTCGGCGCGGGCACGGCCGCAGTCGGCGTCGAAGTAGGTGACGTGAAATTCCTGTACGAGTTGGTTTTCCATAAATCCAGTGTGCAACCGGGGTCTGACATTCCACGGAATCAGCCCCGCGTGTTGCCCAGCCGGAGGACCCTTTCCTGAGCCAGCATCGCTGTCCGCTCAGCTTTGTCCGCTGCCCGCACGGCCTGTTTTGCCTCAGCAGTGGTGCTGACAAGCCTTTTGCGGGACCGTTCCAGCCGGTCCTCGGCCGCTTTGAGACGGGCGCGTAGATCCGATGCCTCCTGGGTCAGCTCAGCGATCTCAATCTGCGTTTCGTCCGCCTGGTCCTGCAGGTCCCGGGCGAGCTGCGCCGCCTCAGCTTCTGCCGCCTGCGCCTCCGCAAGGGCGGCCTTGGCTCTCTCCAATGCGGGTGGTGACGTTGGCCGCGGGGTCTGCCGGACTGCCTCAAGCCGCGGTTTAGCGGGCTTGGTCCGGGCGGTGCCCGCCGCCGTCGTACTCCCTTTCTGTTCCTTTTGCGTTGGCGCCTTGGAGGGTGCTCGAGTTGTCCCCGGTGCGGCAGTTGTTCGCGGGGCGGCAGTTGGCCGGGGTGCGGGCAAGGCGCCAGGGACTGCCACTGAGCCCTCAAGCTCCACGGCGTTCACGCCGTCGGCCGAAAGGGTCTTCAGGAGCCGGCCGCTCTGGACCGCAGCCGCTGCCCCCTCGTCCGCAGTCAGGGCCCGAAGCGTCTCCTCGACGTCGGTGGCCATGGCATCGCTGATGGGCCTGCCCTGCTGCTGGGCAACTGAGCGGGCCGTGTCGATGGCGGCGGCCAGCATGGTCCGCCGCTCGCGTCCGAGCTCTCGGAGCGCCGCGGCGTCCAGTGACGACTGGGCTTCGCGCATCCTGCCGCCGAGATCCGCCAAGCCGGACAGGATGTCAGGTTCGTGCAGTGCCAGCATGTTCACGGCCCAAGCGGCAACCGAGGGCTTGGGCAGCGCGCGCACCTCAGCTCCAAGTTCCTTGTCCGAACCGGCAGCTTCCTTCGCTGCGGCAGCGCGTGCTGCCACAAAGTCTTCCATCGGCTTGGCGTAGAGCTGGTTCGCAATCTCCGCCAGGGCCTCGTCTTCCATGAACGCCATTTTAGGTGCCGGCGTAGCCGCAGAAGGGCAATCCAATGCTGCGGTATGCGCAGGACTTTGCTAGCTGCCGTTCTGCCGGCGGACCATTTCGGTGATCCAGCTGGGCGCAAACGGCGAGGTGCAGCCCGGCGGGGTTGGGTAGTCCTTGAGTACTTCCAGGCGCTCACCAATGCGGACGGCCCGGTCCCGGTGCCCGGGGTGCCCGATCCCGATCTGTGCGAGGCAAGTGTTCATTGCCCACTGCAGGCGGTCCGGCGCGCCCTTCATCTCAGCCTCGATGACGTCCAGCAGCCCGGCGAGGTCGAGGCCTTCGGGCTGCTTCACTACACGTTCACTGGTCAGCGCCCAGCCGGCGCTCGCGACCACCGGGTCGGGATCGGCGGACCATGCCAGGCGCAGCTCTTCTGCGTGTGGGTTCTTTTTCACCACGTAGTTCACGAGCCAGTCGTGCACCTTGGGTCTGCGGGCCTCGCGCAGCATGGAGTCGAGCTCGTCGCGCCCGAACGCCTTGGGGCGGCAGACCAGAAGGGCAAGCAGCCTCGCCGCGGTGTCGCCGGTCTCCCAGAGCTCGCGGGCAAGTTCCTGCTGCGTCTTCAGCCGCTTCGCCACTGCACGCAGCTTCCCGAGGTTCACACCGTGATCGTCACCGTGTTTTTCGTTCACCTCGCGTGCCCGCGGGTCTTCAAGGTTGGCAAGCTCGGCCATCACGCCGGCCACACTCGTCCCGGTCAATGCAGTCCCGGCCATCGCAGTCTCCTCGTCGTCGCATGCGAAGTTCAGCCTACGATGAAGCAGGCAGTCCGTGCACGCCTGCATCCTCCGGCGCGGGGCATCGCAAGCTAAAGCCGACGCACCAGCCAGCTGGCCACCCACCGCGCATCGTGCCCGCCGCCGTCGTCCCACTCCACCAGCACGTGGGTGACGGTGTAGGCGATGGCGAGTCCGACGATGGAACCCGCTTTCACCCGTGCCGGCCGGAGCATCAGGACGGGCCGGCCGGGTGCTTGCCGCAGGGCGCCCTCGGGAACTGCTGCCTGTGCCGCAAGGCCGGGCAGCTGCCGGGGGAACGTATCCGGCAGTGCGCGCTTTTCGGCTGAATCGGGGGACAGCGGCATGGTTAGTCCTGGAGTATTGGAACCTGTGCACCAGTACCGTTTTCTTAGGCTGAGCGCACGAACCACCGGTCAAACCGGATGGCCGGCAGCAGCCGTGGCCGGCGTGCTGCCGTACCAATAAGACTAGGATCCGGTTCCTTGCTGTACATGCGTAGGAAGTACTCGATCCTGGACGGAGCAACTACTCGCCGGAAGCGCCGGTTCCAGTCTTGCTGAAGTCCAGGTCCTCAGGGGACAAGAGCTTCCGCCAAGTGGTTCCCACCCGGGCGGAGGGCAGTTGCGCCGCTATGGGCATGCGGTCCACGGAGGCCAGCTGGTGCAGATCCAGGCCCGTCAGTGCGGCAATGTCCCTGATGGGGACCTGGAAAGTCCGGAACGGGCCCAGCGGCGGTGCCGCATCGGCGGTTTTTCGGTGAGTGACGCCCGGCAGTTCGCCCAACTGAACTGTCTGGTCCGCTACGTAGCCCGTGGCTGCCAGCTCTCCGTCCTGCAGGAAGGCTGCGACTTTGAAGAAGAGCAGAGGGATGTCCACGCCCCGGTACACCGGATCGTTCTCACCGAAGATGGGACCGGTAAAAACGACGAGACGGCGGCCGTAGTCGGCGGCATGGTCGAGCAGGTACGACTCGAGGCCGAGCCACAGGTCCAGGCCTTGGTTGAATTCCGCGGCCTGCGGAGCAGCGTTTGTGTAATGAAAGGTGTCCTCATTGGCCTGGGCTGCCTCCGTGCGGGAATCGCCCCAGACAGCGGAGGCGCGCCGGACCAAATGGCCGCGATCGATGTCGTTGCGTGCGTAGAGCCGCTCCCCGGTTTGCTGGTCCTCAGCCAGCCTGGGATCCAACCGCCATTTAATACCGGACCTGTCCAGGTCCATCAGCTTCTCCCCGTTGATGCCCAAAGCCGTTATCGCCGCCAGGCGCTTGTCGAGCCGCATCAGCACTGAGAAGTGGGTGTAGGGCAGCAGCACTGTCTCAGCACCCGCGAGAGCCGGTACTGGAAGTGGAACCCCCAGGAATTTCTCGTCGAACCCGGCACGGCTCGACAAATCATGTGCCACAGCAGATTTTGATGACAACCAGACTTCATTCATGGCCCGGACACTAGCATCAGGAGATGACAATCGGGGTTAAAAAAGGCAGTTTCAAGATGTAACCAAAAAGCAACTGCCACCTGCGCCCGCACGTGTCATGCTGGGCCAATGAAGAGGCTGTCGGTCCCGTTGCTCGTGATGCTCGTGTCCGGCACGGCAGGTTGCGCTACGCCCGGCGTGTGTCCTGCCATCGGCTGGAGCAACGCTGCCACCGTTGTCCTTGCCGGACCGGTTGACGAGGTGGCGAAGGTCCAGTTCTGCCCGGACGGTATATGCTCCATCACACCCCAACCGACCACAGCACCGAAATCCACCATCACTCCCGGCGCCTCCTCCATCCCCGGCCAGGCCGGCGCCGCTGTCCCCGCAACACCCGGTGCGCCTGTCGGCGACTCGCAATACAGCCCATCCACCGGCAAGAAGATCGATGACCGCACGTGGCAGTTCAGTACGCCCATGAGCGCCCCCAAAAAAGCCACCATCAGGGCTTTGGCCGCAAGCGGCGAGGTACTCGCCGCACGCGAGGTGGATCTGACCTGGACCCGGGTGGGTGGCAGCGAACAATGCGGCGGCCCCTCCACAACAGGACCTATCACTCTGTCACTCTGATGGGGCCCCGAGGTCCTGTCTTTCAAGTTCCTGGAACAGTGTCACTTGCAGGCCCGGTCTATAAGCGCCTGCGCCGGGTTGGACAGTTCAAGGGTGGCGGGCGGGCGCTGCAAAGGAAAGCGGCGTGCTTTTCCGCTTAACCAGCGAAAAACCCCGCATCATCGTCGAAATCAACGACAACACGGGGTTTATCCCGAGCTTCCTATCAGAATCGAACTGATGACCTTTTCATTACGAGTGAAACGCTCTACCGACTGAGCTAAGGAAGCACCGCATGCTTGCCCGGACGAACCGGGCGCTTCATGCAAGAGTCAACTGTAATCGAGTCCCCGCGCCCGGGTCAAAATGGGCGGGACGAAAGGGCTGAGGCCTTCAACACACCGTGTTGTCGGCGGGAACCTGGCCGCTGACAAGGTAGGCGTCCACGGGCTCCTCGATGCAACTGTTGGACCGGCCGTAGGCGGTGTGGCCTTCGCCTTCCCAGGTCAGCAAGGTGGCGTTGCCCAGCTGCTTGCGGAGCGAAGCGGCCCACTCAACAGGGGTGGCAGGGTCACCGGTAGTGCCGATAACCACAATGGGCGAATCTCCCGTGTACTCGACTGGCGCCGGTGTGCGTACGTTTTTGTACGGCCAATCGGCACAGTTGGTACCGCCGTAGGCAAAGAAATACCCGAACGTGGGCGAGTCCTGCATCAGGCGCTGCTGTTCGGCCCGCATGGCAACAGGATCGGAGTCCATCGGGTAGTCCAGGCAGTTGATGGCGTTGAACGCGAACGTCGAGTTGGACGTGTACGTCCCGTTGGAAGCACGGTCGGCACCAAGATCGGCCAGCCGAAGCATAAGGGTCACGTCGCCGGTCATCGCGGCCTCCAGGGCCTGGGTCAGGGCCGGCCAGCTTTGATCGTTGTACAGCGGGGTGATCAGGCCGCTGACGAACATCGTGGCGTTGACCACGCGCCCGTCCTTCGCGGTGCGGGGAGTCTGCTGGACGGCGGCGATGAGGTCGCGGAGCTGCTGCACTCCCGAATCAACGGTGCCGCTCAGCGGGCATCCGTCCTGCTGGAGGCAGCTGGCAACATAAGCCCGGATGGCCTTTTCGAAGGCACGGGCCTGCCCCTGCGTCAGATCCTCGTTGCTCATGGCAGGATCCAGGGCACCGTCAAGCACCATGCGCCCCACGTTGTCCGGGAACAGCGAAGCGTAGGTGGATCCCAGGAACGTGCCGTAGGAGTACCCGAGATAGTTGAGCTTTGTGTCATTGACCACTGCCCGGAGGATGTCCATGTCCTTCGCGGAGCTCACCGTATCGACGTGCGCCAGCACCGGGCCCGTCTGCTCGGCACACTGGGCGGCGATCGCCTTGTTGTCCGTCCGGGCTGCTTCCAGGCCGGCATCGGTTTCCAGGTCGTAGACCTTGGCCCGCGCGGCGTCACGCTCGGCGTCCGACAGGCAAACGACGGGGGCGGAACGCTTCACGCCCCGGGGATCGAAGCCCACCAGGTCGTACGCGTCACGTACTGACTGGGAGAAGTGTGTTCCGGAGGCGTCCTTGATGAAGTCATACCCGGACGCGCCCGGTCCTCCCGGATTGACCAGCAGACTGCCGGTTTTGTTGCCCGTGCCCGGCGCCCTCAGCGCGGCCAGTTCGATGGTGTCGCCCTCGGGCTTGTCGTAGTCCATCGGCACCTTCACCTTGGCGCACTGGAATTCACTTTCGCACGGCTCCCACACCACTTCCTGCGAGTAGAACTGCTCCAGCCCGGCCGGGGCGGACGCCACAATCGAGGGATCGGCCTTGGCGGTGGCTGCCTCCGGGCTGCGGTCCCCGCCGTCGATCAGGGTGCAGGAGGCCAGAACCATGGCAAGCGCCATGGCTGCGGCGGCACGCAGTCCAGTCACCCAGGATCGGGGGCGTGCTGGCAGGGGGCGGGCAGTCATCGGGTCTCCTTGAAAGGGCTAGATCAGGCTGGCTGCCATGGACTCAATGGTCAACAGCGGGGCAACGTTGGTGGTGGTAATGCGTTCGCGGGCTTTGTTGATGGCGTCCATCCGGGCGAGAGTTGCTTCTGGAGTGGAGCGGCCGGCAAACTCCTCCAATTCACTCCTTAGCTCAACGTTTACGAGCTCCACAGCATTCCCGAGCTGGATAATCAGCACATCCCGGTAGAAGGACAGCAGATCGGTGAGGGTCCGGTCCAGGGAATCGGTGATGGACCGCTTCGCCCTGCGCTTCTGGTCGTCCTCAAGCTGCTTCACCTGGCTCCGCATGGCCGGAGGGAGCGTTCCGGACTCCGGCGCCCCCAGGGTTGCCAGCAGGGCGGCTTTCTCGGCGGCGTCGCGTTCCTCGTTGGAACTGTTGGCCTCGGCGGTGGCGATCTTGACCAGCTTCTCCGCCATCATCACCGCGGCGGTAACGCCCCGCAGTCCCAAGGGAAACCTGACGGTTTCCAGGCGACGTTCCCTGGCTGCAGGATCCCGGGCAAGCCTGCGGGCAATGCCCACGTGGCTTTGTGCCGCCCGGGCTGCCCGCTCCGCCAGCGCCGGTTCGACCCCGTCGCGCTTAACCAGCAGGGCGGCCACATCGGCGGCGGGCGGCAGCCGCAAGGCCACACTTCGGCAGCGCGAGCGGATGGTTACCAGTACGTCAGCCGGGGAAGGAGCACACAGCATCCACACTGTCCGGGGAGTCGGCTCCTCGATGGCCTTGAGCAGAACGTTGGTGGTGCGCTCAGCCATCCGGTCTGCATCCTCCACCACAATGATCCGCCAGCGGCCGGAGGACGGCCGATTGCCCGCCGTAGCTACCAGGTCGCGGGCTTCGTCGATGGTGATGGTCACTTTTTCGGTACGGACGAACGTGACGTCGGAGTGGGTTTCCCCGAGGATGGTCAGGCAGGCCGGGCACTGCCCGCAGCCGCGCCGGCTGACGTCCTCCTGGTCGCAGTTCAACGCCGCGGCAAACGCCTTGGCGGCATTTGAACGGCCGGACCCGGGCGGGCCGGTAAACAGCCACGCGTGCGTCAGGCTTTCGCCGCCGGCGGCCTGGCGGAGTTGTTCGACGACGGCGGCCTGGCCCTGCAGGTCGTCCCACACGGTCATGCGTCGCCCTCCGCAACCGCCAACAGGGCCTCCACGCGCTGGAGGATCTGCGCGGCAAGGCTACTCACGGGAAGATGGGCGGGCAGCACAAGGTAGGAACCGGCCCGGCTTGCGGCGAGCTCCAGGAAGGCCTCCCGGATCCGCAGGTGGAATTCGTCAGCCTCGGATTCGAGCCGGTCCTCTGAGGCGTCACCGGCGGTCCGGCGCTGGCGGCCCACTGCCGGGTCAACGTCCAGCAGGACTGTGAGGTGTGGCTCCAGACCCGAGGTGGCCCACGCATTGATTGACCGGACGGCGTCCTTGCCGAGGTCCCGCCCGGCTCCCTGGTAGGCGACGGAAGAGTCGATGTACCGGTCCGTCAGTACGATTTCGCCTCGCTCCAGCGCTGGACGTATGACCTGGCTGGCGTGGGCGGCCCTGGACGCCGCGAAGATGAGGGCTTCCGTGTGGGCGTCGATGGGGCCGTGGCCATGGTCAAGGACCAGGGACCGGAGTTTCTCGCCTATGGGGGTTCCACCGGGTTCCCGGGTGCGCAGGACGGTGAGCCCTCGCAATTCAAGGGCGTCTGCAAGCCGGGCCGCCTGGGTGGACTTCCCCGCACCATCCCCGCCCTCAAACGCGATGAAAAGGCCGGCCCGTTGTTTGCTCACCGGTCAAGCCTACCGATCCCCGCCGGCAATCGCAGATTGCCGCAGGCACCATGTGGACAGCATTGGCGGGCGGGTAACGGCTCTCCGGGGTGCCCGGGCCGGACAGTAGGCTTTCCTGCATGAGTCTTTCCGAACAGCAAGCGGCTTCCCTGGCAGCCGAGACGGTAGTGGTGGCTGCCGGGCGTCCCCCGCGGGAAAGGGACCAGCCGGTCAACGCGCCCATCGTCCTGTCCTCCACATTTTTCGGCATTGGTGCCCTCGCTGACGGGGAACGCGGCTACGGCAGGTACTCCAACCCCACCTGGGATCCTTTCGAGGAAGCACTGGGCCAGCTCGAGGCGTCGGAACTGCCCGGTCTCCTGTATGCGTCGGGCCTCGCTGCGGTCAGTTCCGCCCTGTCCCTCATTCCCGCCGGGGGAGTGCTGGTTATGCCAACGCTCTGCTATTCGGGTTCCCTGGTGATGGCGGCCGAGCTCGCCCAGAAGGGCTTCATCGAGCTCCGGACCGTTGATGTCGCGGATACCGAAGCGGTCAAGGAAGCGCTTGCGCCCGCTGGCCCGGCCGGACGCGCCGCCGCCATGCTGTGGCTTGAGAGCCCCACGAACCCCATGCTCAGCATCGCGGACATGCAGGCTCTTACCACCGCAGCACACGCTGCCGGAGCCATCGTCGTCACGGACAACACCTTTTCCACCCCCTTGGTCCAGCAGCCCCTGCGCCTGGGCTCCGACGTCGTCCTGCATTCGGTAACCAAGTACCTGGCGGGCCACTCCGACGTCGTCCTTGGCGCCCTGGTGACCTCCAACCCCGACATCCGTTCCGCGCTGCTCCATCACCGGACCGTCCATGGCGGCATTGCCGGCCCTTTCGAATCCTGGCTGGCCCTGCGCGGGCTGCGGACGCTCGCGCTCCGCATTGAACGCTCTCAGGCCACGGCCATGGTCCTGGCCGAGCGGCTTGCAGCCCATCCCCGGATCGAGACGCTCCGGTTCCCCGGCCTTCCCGCAGATCCAGGCCACGAACGGGCGAAGGCGCAGATGAAGGGCTTCGGTTCCATCATCTCTTTCCAGGTAGCGCCGGTGGGCGGGATGAGCGGCGCTGACGCTGCGGACGCGGTGGTCCGGGCAATGCAGCTGTGGCTGCCCGCGACGTCGCTGGGCGGAGTTGAATCACTGATCGAACGCCGGCGCCGGCACGCCGCCGAGCCTCCAGACGTCCCCGAGAATCTGGTCCGCCTCAGCGTGGGCATCGAGAATGTCGAGGACCTCTGGGCAGATTTGAAGCAGGCGCTGGACGCGCTGGGCGGCTAGGCTGGGCTTGTGGACGGTGAACTCATTATTCGGCCTGTAGAGCAGGCAGTGTTCTTTATTCTTGCCCTGGTGGCCCTTGGACTTGAGCTGTGGGCCGTGGTGGACTGCGCCCGGCACCGCGCCAATGCCTTCGAGGCCACAGGGAAGAGGACCAAGACCTTTTGGATGGCACTTACGGGCGGAGCGGCCCTCGTCGGCGTCATCTCGTTCTTTGGCAGCGGCGGCTTTTTCGGCACGCTTGGCCTGTTCGGGCTCGCGGCCGTCGTCGCGGCGTCCGTCTACCTGGCAGACGTACGGCCGGCCGTAAAGGATGCCGGACGCGGCGGCAGCCGCAACACGGGGCCCTACGGGCCCTGGTGAACTAGTCCCGCGGGGCTACCGCTTCCCAGTCCACCGTCAGTTCGCCCAGCCGCCATCTGGCCGGTCCGTCCTGAATAGGCCAGCCGGCGTTGCGCAGGAGCCTGGCCATGGATTGCCAGCGTTGCCTGTTGCCAAAGGCCGCCAGCGGTGCGGACTCCAGCCAAGCCCGGTCCATTGCCTGCATCAGGGCGTGCACCGGTTCACCGGGGACATTGCGGTGGATCAGCGCCTTGGGCAGCCGTTCGGCAACGTCGGAGGGCAGGTCGAAACTGCCGAACCGGACAGACACACTGAGTGAAAGTGGCCGTTCAGCATCCAGCGCCACCCACGTCACCCGCCGGCCGATCTCGTCGCAGGTCCCATCGATAAACAGGCCGTCAGCGGACAGCCGGTCCTGCACCAGGCGCCAGATCCCCGCCACATCGGCTTCCTCATATTGGCGCAGAACGTTGAACGCGCGCACCAGCACCGGCCGTCCGGGAACAGGGATTTCGAAGCCGCCCACGTGGAAGCTCAAACCGCGCCGCTGCAGCGGCAGTGCGGCGCGGACCCGGTCCGGTTCGATCTCGATGCCGCGCACTTGGACGTCCGGACGCAGTGCGGACAGCCTCTCAAAGAGCTCGACGGCGGTGGCGGGGGTAGCGCCATAGCCCAGGTCCACCACCAGGGGGCTTTCAGCGGACCGCAGCCGCCACGCCTGCGGCCCCGTCAGCCAACGGTCAACCCGGCGCATGCGGTTTGGATTGGTGGTGCCGCGGGTGACGTTGCCTACAGGCCGGCCTTGCCTGCCGGCCGGGTTTTTGCCGGTTATCTGCGGGGCGGCCACCCGTTCAGCTTTTTGCACCACCGCCCCACCTTATCCTTGCCGCAGTCCTGCCAAGGGGTGCCCTTTGTAACGCTGGGCGGGCGGCAGTGGCGCTCGGCTAGGATGAAAATCATGACTTACAAGCTGATTTTGCTGCGCCACGGCCACAGCGAATGGAACGCCAAGAACCTGTTCACCGGATGGGTGGACGTAGACCTCAACGACCAGGGCCGGACGGAAGCAGCACGGGGCGGGGAGCTCCTGGTTGAGAACGATGTTCTCCCGGACATCCTTTACACCTCCCTGCTGAAGCGGGCCATCAACACCGCAAACATCTCCCTGGACAAGGCCGACCGCGGTTGGATCCCGGTGAAGCGCGACTGGCGCCTGAACGAACGCCACTACGGCGCGCTGCAGGGCAAGGACAAGGCCCAAACCCTCGCCGAATACGGCGAAGAGCAGTTCATGGAGTGGCGCCGTTCCTACGACACTCCGCCGCCGCCCCTGGACGACAACTCCGAGTTCTCCCAGGCGCACGACCCCCGCTATGCAGACCTTGGCGACGCCCTGCCGCGCACCGAGTGCCTCAAGGATGTCCTGGTCCGCCTGCTGCCGTACTGGGAGTCGGACATCAAGGAGGACCTGAGGTCAGGCAAAACCGTCCTGGTCACGGCCCACGGCAACTCCCTGCGCGCGCTGGTCAAGCACCTGGACGGCATCAGCGATGAAGCCATCGCCGGCCTGAACATCCCCACGGGCATCCCGCTGGTCTACGACCTCGACGAGGATTTCCAGCCGGTCAAGCCGGGCGGCACCTACCTGGATCCCGATGCCGCCGCCGAGGCCATCCTCGCCGTGGCAAACCAGGGCAAGAAGTAAGGCGATAAATCAACGACGGCGGGCTGGTCACTTTTCGTGACCAGCCCGCCGTCGTAATTCCCGAAGGGTTAACTGTGCTCGATGCCGCTCGGTTGCCAGGCGCCGGTGACCAGGTAGGTGACCTTCTGCGCCACGGAGACGCCGTGGTCCGCGAAGCGCTCGAAGTACCGGCTGGCCAGGGCAACGTCCACAGTGGTCGCGGGTGACTCGGCCCATTCGGGGGCGGCGATGGCCTTGAATACGCTGAGGTGGAGATCGTTGATGGCCGTGTTCGCCTTCAGGATGTCCCGCGCCACCTCAAGGTCGCGCGTTTCCAGCAGTACGGTGAGCTTGTCGGCGATTTCCTGGTCCAGCTCCGCCATGCTCTTGAACGTTCCGGTCATGGAATCCGGAATGACGGTGGACGGGAAACGGAGGCGGGCCAGCTGGGCGAGGTGCCGGGCAAGGTCGCCCATCCGCTCCAGCGAGGCGCTCATCCGCAGGGACCCCACGATCATCCGCAGGTCGCTGGCAACCGGACCCTGCAGGGCCAGGATGTCGATGGCCCGTTCATCCAGGCTGTTCTGCAGGAAATCGATGCGGGCATCCGCAGCGATGACGTCCTGGGCCAGGTCAACATCCGCCACCTGGAAGGATGTGGTGGCCTTATCCATGGCTTCGCTGACCAGGCGGGAGATCTCCACCAGCTGGTCACCGACCTGGGTGAGCTCTTCCTGAAAAACCTTACGCACTTAGGCGTCCTTTCCTTGGAACTCCGTCCCGCCCGCTCCAGGGCAGCAGGAATTCGTGTCGCCGTTCGGCAGTCCAACTCGTTACTCTGCCAGTATCCGGTAAACGGTTAAGCCCTTGAAGATGAACGTTAGTTGAACCGTCGGTGCAGCAGTCGCGGACGCGCCGACGGCCACCTGCCAGCACATAAGGTGGAGCTGTGGATCCTATGCTCATTGGTCTGGTCGCCGGCCTCATCGGCCTGGCGCTCGGCACCTTCGGCGTGCTGGCCTACAGGGTCAGCGAGAAGCAGCGGCACCTGCTGGACATCGACGCCGATGAAATCGCCCTGCCGGCCGGCGCCGCCGAGGTGTTGGCCGTCGTCGGACGTGCCTTTGTGGTGGTTGACGCTGTGGACGGCGTGGTGCGGGCCAGCCCGGCGGCCTACGCCTACGGCCTCGTACGCGGGCACACCGTGGTCCACAAAGAGCTGCTGGACATGACAGCAGGAGTCCGGCGCGACGGCGTCATCCTGGAGAAGCAGCTGGAGCTTCCGCGCGGTCCCCTGGGTCAGGGCACCATCATTGTCCAGGTGCGGGCAGCGATGCTCGGGGAGGAATACATTCTCCTGCTCGCGGACGACCGCACCGAGATCACGCGCACGGAAGAAATCCGGAACGACTTCGTCGCCAACGTCTCCCACGAACTCAAAACCCCCGTGGGCGCGATCTCCCTGCTCGCGGAAGCCTTGGAGTCCTCGGCCGACGACGAAGAAGCAGTGCGCCGCTTTGCAAAGCGCATGCACAAGGAATCCGGCCGTCTGGCTGCCCTGGTGCAGGACATCATCGAACTCTCACGGCTGCAGGGGGCAAGCGTCACGCAGGAGGGCCGCCCTGTCGACATCAACGCCGTCATTGCCGAGGCCGTGGACCGTTCGCAACTCCCTGCGGAGAGCAAGAACATCCGCATTGTGGTGGGCGGCCGGACAGAGGGCAAGGTCTTCGGTGACCAGGACCTCCTGGTCACCGCACTGCGAAACCTGATCGACAACGCCATCCGCTATTCGCCGGCGAACACCCGGGTGGGCATCGGCGTCCGCTCCAGGGAAGGCCTCGTCTCGATCTCCGTGACGGATCAGGGCGAGGGGCTCACCCCCGAGGACCAGGAGCGCGTCTTCGAGCGTTTCTATCGGGTGGACTCGGCCCGTTCCCGCCATACCGGCGGCACCGGCCTGGGACTGAGCATCGTCAAGCATGTCGCTTCCAACCACGGCGGGGAAGTTGCCCTTTGGTCACAGCCAGGCCAGGGGTCCACCTTTACGCTCCGCCTCCCGGAGATGGAAGGGCAGGAGGACGAGGACGAGGTTCCGCACGCCGCTGCCCCGGGACTGGCTGGACACGGACACCGGAAGCCAGCTGTCACCCAAGTACCCCGCGCCGCAGGCGCAAAAGAACGAGGAGCTAACGCTTGAGCAGGATTTTGATTGTGGAGGACGAGGAATCGTTCAGCGATCCCTTGTCCTATTTGCTGGGCAAGGAAGGGTTCGAGGTGGAGGTCGTGGACAACGGCCTGGATGCCATTACCGAATTCGACCGGAACGGGGCGGACCTGGTGCTGCTGGACCTCCAGCTTCCAGGGCTCTCCGGCACCGAGGTGTGCCGCCAGCTGCGCCAGCGCTCCAGCGTCCCGGTGATCATGCTGACGGCCAAGGACTCCGAGATCGACAAAGTGGTGGGCCTGGAACTCGGGGCCGACGACTACGTCACCAAGCCCTATTCCTCCAGGGAACTCGTGGCCAGGGTCAGGGCCGTCCTGCGCCGCCAGGGTGAGCCGGAGGAACTGATCTCTTCCACTGTCCAGGCCGGGCCCGTCCGGATGGATATTGAACGCCATGTGGTCAGCGTCGGCGGCGAACAGGTGCTGCTTCCCTTGAAGGAGTTCGAACTCCTGGAGATGCTCCTGCGCAATTCGGGCCGGGTGCTCACCCGCGGCCAGCTTATTGACCGCGTCTGGGGCTCGGACTACGTGGGCGACACCAAAACCCTTGATGTCCACGTCAAGCGGCTGCGCGGAAAGATCGAACCGGATCCTTCAGCGCCGCGGTTCCTGGTGACAGTGCGGGGCCTCGGCTACAAGTTCGAGCCGTAGGCGGAACTGAGCCTAAAGGCCATAAGAAAAGGGAGGGGCCGCCTGGCCCCTCCCTTTAGTCTTGCCGAAGCTTCTTCAGGCCTGCTGCGGCCTAGTGGTTACCGCCCCCGAGGTCGGAAGCCGTGGGGGAGGGAGTTGGGGATGGCGACTGGGTGCTGCCCGCAGGCAGGTATTCCTTGTACTCGGGCAGAGTGGCGTCCAGCACCGGAACCTTGACGGTGTTGTTGACGTTGGTGCCGTTTTCGCTGATCTTGACGTCAACCAGGGACCCCGGGATTCCACCCGTGGTGCTCAGGACCGCTGCGTCCGTGGTGGCGTTCAGCAGTGTGTAGTCGTTGGCCTTGACCGGCACTTCCGTCTGCGAGCCTTCGGCGCCGTTGAGCTTCAGGGTCACATCCTGCGATGACGAGTTGTAGACCGCACCGATGACGCGGCCGGGCTGGTCTTCCCCGGCGGACACGATGAGCATGTTGCGCAGCTCAAGCGGGCCGAGGTCTGCGTTGATTCCATCGGACTGCTGGTACTGCGCAGTTGTCTGCTGGGAATTTGATGCCGAACAGCCCGATGCCAGCAGTCCGACGCCAAGGGCGGCAGCCGTCAGTGCCAGTTTGGCGCGCTGGGCCCGGTTCATCGCAGTGAAACGCACGTCACGTACTCCTCGAGAGTCTTGAAAGATTATTCAGCCATAGCCTATCCGGAAAGCTGCTGGAACGAGGATTCGGCGCTGTCATATCGGCCTTGGCAGCACCCTCGGGATGCACTATTATCCGCGTTCGTCAAGGGGGTGAAGGGGGTCGATTGTGCCGCTTTTCCGCGTATTTTCGCGGTTCCGGACCCTTTCCGCGGCCGGTCATATGCCTGAATCGTGATAAACTGGTCTGCGGGAAAGGGGAAATGTCCACATGGTATTTGAGGTCGGCGAGACAGTAGTTTACCCTCACCACGGTGCTGCGAAAATTGAAGAAATCAAGATGCGCACCATCAAGGGCGAAGAGAAGATGTATCTCAAGCTCAAGGTGGCTCAGGGTGATCTGACCATTGAAGTTCCAGCAGAAAACGTTGACCTTGTTGGGGTCCGGGACGTAGTGGGCAAGGAAGGCCTGGAGCACGTGTTTGATGTGCTTCGTGCCGAGTTCACCGAAGAGCCTACCAACTGGTCGCGCAGGTACAAGGCAAATCTGGAGAAGCTTGCTTCCGGTGACGTCATCAAGGTGGCAGAGGTCGTCCGCGACCTGTGGCGCCGGGATCACGACCGGGGCCTTTCCGCAGGCGAAAAGCGAATGCTGGCCAAAGCCCGGCAGATTCTGATTTCAGAACTGGCGCTGGCTGAAAAGACCGACGAGGAGAAGGCTGCAAGCGTTCTCGACGAGGTCCTGGCTTCCTAAGAATTGAACCCCGGTGGCACCCAAGTGCCGCCGGGGCTTCTTTTTGCCCGGATTCAGGTCCGGGCGGGGCCGGCCACGGGGACGTAGGCTAGTCCGCATGAGTGAAACTCCCACGCGCCCTGTCACCGCCGTGATCCTGGTGGCTGCCGGCTCCGGGCAGCGGCTCGGCTACGGAATGCCCAAAGCAGCGGTGCCGCTGGGCGGCGAACCTATCCTGATGCATGCCCTGCGGGGCATCGTCGCATCCGGAGTGAGCAGTCAGGTGTGCATCGCGCTGCCGGCCGCTGACACTGCCCTGCGGCAGCTGTGCGAGGACTTCCGGGGGGAATTGGCCGACGGCGGCCCCCTCCTTTCGATTGTCGACGGCGGCGCCACGAGGGCCCAGTCCGTCCGGGCGGGCATGGCTGCGCTGATGGACGGAATCGACGCCGTGCTGGTGCATGACGCTGCGCGGGCCTTGACCCCCGAGTCCGTGTTTCACCGGGTGGTGGACGCGCTGGCGGCGGGAGCCACCGCAGTCATTCCTGCCCTCCCGGTTGTGGACACCGTCAAAACCGTGGCTGCTACTACGGGGGAGGACAGTGCCCTGGCACCGGAGGTTGTCACCGGGACCGCTCCGCGCGAGGACCTGCGCGCAGTTCAGACGCCCCAGGGCTTCCGGCTCAGTACCCTCCTGAAGGCGCATGAAGCGGCCGGTGCCCTGGACCAGCAGCAGTCCGCAGCCGTCACCGATGACGCCATGCTCGTGGAGATGCTCGGCACCCCGGTCCATGCCGTGCGGGGCTCCAGCCAGTCCCTGAAGATCACCACTCCGCTGGATCTGATCGTTGCCGAGGGACTTCTCGAAGGGCCGCTGGGCGCCCGCTGGGTGGAGGGCTGACCATGACAGGCATCAACATGGTCCTGCCCCGTACCGGAATCGGCATCGACGTCCATGCCTACGCCCCGGAAGACGCGCCGCGCCCGCTCTGGCTCGGTGGGCTCCTTTGGGAAGGCGAACGCGGCCTTGCCGGGCACTCAGACGGCGACCCGGTTGCCCACGCTGCTGCGGACGCTCTTTTCTCGGCCGCCGGGATTGGCGATCTTGGCACCCACTTCGGAACCAGCCGTCCTGAGTTCGCTGGCGCCTCGGGAGTCACCCTCCTTACGGAGGCGGCACGGATCGTGAGGGCTGCAGGCTTCGAGATCGGCAACGTCGCAGTTCAGTTCGTTGCCAACCGGCCAAAGTTCGGTCCACGGCGGGAGGAATCGCAGCAGGTCCTCAGCGCCGCCGCCGGCGCACCCATCAGCGTTACGGCAACCACCAGCGACGGCCTGGGCTTTGCCGGACGCGGAGAAGGCATCTCCGCCGTGGCCACTGCGCTGGTTTATCCGAGGCCCTCCGGCGCCATCGGCTAATCTGGAGCGGTGACCCTGCGCTTCTATGACACTGCCTCCGCCGAAGTCCGGAACTTCGTCCCCCTCGTCGAGGGCAAGGCCAGCCTCTACTACTGCGGGGCCACGGTGCAGGGCATGCCCCACGTTGGCCACATCCGCTCAGCCATCGCTTTCGACCAGCTCACCCGCTGGCTGACCTACCGGGGCCTCCAGGTCACAGTGGTCAGGAACGTCACTGACATCGATGACAAGATCCTCGCCAAGTCGGAAGCATCCTTTGCGGCGGGCTTTGTGCCGGAGGCGGGCGAAGTGCCCCAGGAGGAGTGGTGGGCCCTCGCGTACCGCTACGAACAGGAATTCCTGAAGGCGTACGACACCCTCGGCGTCTCACGGCCCACCTACGAGCCCCGCGCCACCGGCCATATACCGGAGATGCATGCCCTCATCCAGCAGCTGATCGACCGCGGGCACGCCTACCCCGCCCTGGACGAATCCGGTGACGTGTACTTTGACGTCCGCTCCTGGAGCAAGTACGGCGCCCTGACCAGGCAGAACATCGACGACATGCAGGCAGCTCCCGACGCCGACCCGCGGGGGAAGAGGGACCCCCGCGACTTTGCGCTGTGGAAGGGTTCCAAGGAGGGCGAGCCTGCAACCGCGAGCTGGGCTTCCCCATGGGGCGCCGGCCGCCCGGGCTGGCATCTCGAATGCTCCGCCATGGTCACCAAATACCTCGGCGCCGAATTCGATATCCATGGCGGCGGGCTGGACCTGCGGTTCCCGCACCACGAAAACGAGCTTGCCCAGTCCCAGGCCGCGGGCCACCCGTTCGCCAACTTTTGGATGCACAACGGCATGGTCACCTACCAGGGCGAAAAGATGTCCAAGTCCATCGGGAACACCATCAGCCCCGCCGAGATGCTGGAGCTGGCCCCGCCCCGCGTGGTCCGCTACTACCTCGGCCAGGCGCATTACCGCTCCATCCTGGACTACCGGCCCACGTCACTGCAGGAGGCGGCCGCCGCCGTCGAACGCATTGACGGGTTCCTTGCCAAGGCCGCGGCCCGTTTCGGCAAAGACTTCGACTTTGCTGCAGGTGACTTCGGCCCGTCCACCGACGCTGTCCGTACTTTCTCCGGGGCCATGGACGACGACCTCAACGTCCCGCGTGCACTGGCGGCGCTTCACGAGACGGTCCGCGCCGGGAACACCGCCCTGGCCGAAGGGGATGACGACGCCGGCCGCCAGGCGATGTCCGCCGTGCTGATGATGACGGAGGTGCTTGGGCTCGACGCCGTCGCAGGCACCGATGCCCGCAGCAGCAAGGAAGCAACAGCGCTGGAGGTCCTGGTCCAGGCGCAGGTGGACGCCCGGGCTGCGGCCCGCGCCGAAAAGAACTGGGCCGCCTCCGACGCCATCCGGGACACCCTTGCCGCCGCCGGCGTCGTGGTGGAGGATGGCCCGGACGGCGCAACCTGGAGCCTGAAGCGGGATTGAGTCTGTAGCTTCCAGGCAGGAAGATTCCATGCGGGTCAGGCGATTTTAATTGGTTCAGTAGACTGGTAAGCAGACGCAGTCAACACAATCAAGGGTGGAACATCATGGCCAATAATGGTCGCCGATCGGTTAAAGCGAAGAAGGGCCCAACCATCGGAACCGGTGGCCATGGCCGCAAGGCCCTCGAAGGCAAAGGCCCCACGCCCAAGGCGGAGGACCGTCCGTACCACAAAGCGCACAAGTCCAAGCAGCTCGCTGAGCGCTCTGCCGCCAAGCGCGGCACGGGCGCGCGCAGTGCCGGCGCAGCCAAGTCAGGCCCCAAGGGACGGGCTACGGAGGAAGTGGTCACGGGCCGTAACTCCGTAGTTGAAGCGCTCCGGGCCGGCATCCCCGCCAAAGCCCTGCACATCGCCATCCGGATCGAAATGGATGACCGGGTCAAGGAATCACTGAAGATCGCCGCCGAACGCGGCATCCCGCTGCTGGAAACCGGCAAACCGGAACTGGACCGGATGACTGATGACGCCGTCCACCAGGGCCTGGTCCTGCAGATCCCGCCGTACGAGTACCAGGACGCCTACGAACTCGCCGAAGAAACGGTGGATAAGTGGAAGAAGGGACACGTCGCCAACGCGCCGCTCTTTGTGGCGCTGGACGGCATCACCGATCCCCGCAACCTGGGCGCGATCATCCGCTCCGTCTCCGCCTTCAGCGGCCACGGCGTCATTGTCCCCGAACGCCGTTCGGTGGGTGTCACTGCGTCCGCCTGGAAAACCAGTGCGGGGGCAGCGGTCCGGGTACCGGTGGCACGCGCGTCAAACCTCAACAGTGCGCTGAAGCAGTTCAAGAACATGGGCATCTTTGTCCTGGGCCTTGACGGAGACGGCGACGTTTCACTTCCCGACCTCACCCTCGCCACCGAACCGGTGTGCATCGTGGTGGGTTCGGAAGGCAAGGGCCTCAGCCGCCTGGTCCGGGAGAACTGCGACCAGATCGTTTCGATCCCCATCGACTCGGCCATGGAATCCCTCAACGCCTCCATGGCAGTGGGCATCTCGCTGTACGAAGTGTCCCGCCAGCGCGCGGCTAAGTAACCACGGCACAGTAACAAGGTTCCGTTTTCCGGCCTGCCTGCGCGTCATCGTGACGCGCAGGCAGGCAATGTGCCCTTGGCGGCTAATATTTTAGGTGATGGTCATGCCGCTCTTCGACACTGCTTCCACCACGGACGCCTCAACGGCCCGTCCACTCGGTGTGACTGTCCCGCGCGCAGATGTGAGCGCCGGCGGTCGGGCCGGAAACGTGACCAGGCCGGCCGCTCGGGCCAACGTGGCCTGCTACGCCCCCGGTGTACGGAGCCTGGAGATCGTCTACAGGGCCCCGGGGGATGACTGGCGCGTTCAGGCGCTGCCCAACGTGAGCCACGGCGTCCATCACGGGATGGTGGACAACCTTCCTTACGGCTCGCGGTATGGGTTCCGCCCGGCAGCAACCGAACAGTCCCTGCCGCTTGCCGTGCCTACCCAGGACGTTGACGACGACGGCGGCCAGCCGCTGCTGCTGGACCCCTACGGCCGGGCAGTGGACCAGCGTGAAGGATTCCTGACCAGTGTCCGGATGGCCAGCGACTTTGACTGGGGATCTGACACGCGGCTCAGACTGGAATGGCGCGACACCATCATCTACGAGGCCCACGTGCGTGGCCAGAGCATGCTCCACCCCGACCTGCCCCCGGAACTCCGCGGCACCTACGCCGGCATGGCACATCCGGCTATTGTCGAACACCTGAAAAGCCTTGGAATCACGGCCGTTCAGCTGTTGCCCGTGCACTTCCACCTTGATGAACCGCACCTGCAGGACCTGGGCCTGACCAACTACTGGGGCTACAACACCGCGGCCTTTTTCGCCCCGCACCCCGGCTATGCCACCAAGGCGGCCCAGGAAGCGGGCCCCCAAGCCGTCCAAAACGAGTTCAAGGGCATGGTCAAAGCCCTCCACGCCGCAGGGCTGGAAGTCATCCTTGACGTCGTGTACAACCACACCGCGGAGGGCGGGCCGGACGGTCAGGCCTTGAGCTTCCGCGGGCTGGGGGAGGACAAGTACTACCGGACGGACGGGAACGGCAAGTACGTGGACACCACGGGCTGCGGCAACAGCCTGAACTTTGCTGAGCCCCAGGTGGTCCAGCTGGTGGTGGACTCCCTGCGCCACTGGGTGGACGAGTTCCACATTGACGGCTTCCGGTTCGACCTTGCCGTCACGCTTTGCCGCAACGAGGCCAACGACTTCGATCCCCGGCACCCGTTCCTGGTGGCCATTGCGGCGGACCCCGTGCTGTCTGACGTGAAACTGATCGCCGAACCCTGGGATATTGGCTATGGCGGCTGGCAAACCGGGCGCTTCCCGGTTGGCTGGGCGGACTGGAACGACCACTTCCGTGACGCCGTGCGCTCATTCTGGCTGGCCGACCTGGCGTCCCTCGAATCCGGCGGACACGGCGGATCGGTGGCCCGGCTCGCCGACGTGATGTCCGGTTCCGCAGCCCTCTTTGCGGGGTCCGGCCGCTCCCGGCTGGCGTCGGTCAATTACATCGCCTCCCACGACGGCTTCACCCTGAACGACCTCGTCTCCTACGACCGCAAACACAATGAAGCCAACGGTGAGCAGAACCGGGACGGCCACGGCGACAACCGCAGCTACAACCACGGTTTTGAAGGCCCCACCGAGGATGGCGGCGTCCTGGCCCGGCGCGCCCAGTCCCGGCGCAACCTCATGGCCTCGTTGTTGATTTCCCTCGGCGTCCCGATGATCACGGCCGGAGACGAACTGGCGCGGACCCAGCAGGGGAACAACAACGCGTACTGCCAGGACAACGCCCTCGCCTGGGTGGACTGGACCAGGACTCCGGAGTCCTCCGAGATGCTCCGGACCACCAAACGGTACATCCGTCTCCGCAAGGAGTTCCTGGCCGCGCAGCCCCATGATTTCCCGGACCGGGATGAGCAGTCCTACCTGTACTGGTTCGACCAGGCCGGGCAGCCCATGTCCATGGAACGCTGGAACGATCCGCAGCACCGCGTGATGCAACTCCTGCTCGGCTCGGAGGATGGAACGCTGGCCGGCCTGGTGGTGGTGAACGGCAGCACCTCCGATATTCAGATCACACTGCCCCGGATCATCACCGGGGGCACACCGCACCCGAAGTTCGAGCTGCGGCTGACCACCACACCCCAGCACGAGCTTCGCCAAGGCAGCAGGGTGGCTTCGGGGGAGACGGACCTCGTGGAGGCCAACTCCATCAACATCTACCGCACCTGATGCAGCGGGGAACACCATAATGCGCAACCGCAAAATCCTGCCCTTGCTGCTGACTGCGCTCGTGGTGCTCGGGCTGCTCGCGTTCGGTGGCTCCGGGATCCTGGGCCAGCTGGCGGAAAGTACGACGCCGGAGGTTGGGTCCGGGGCCACGCCCGCAGCAGGTGCCGCAACAGGTTCCGGGGAAGCAGATGCTTCTCCCAAGCCGCAGGCACCGGACAACCCGTCCGGGCTGCCGGAGGTGCGGGAGTCGGCCTTGCCGGCTGAAGGCCGCAGGACCCTCGACCTCATTCGTGCGGGGGGACCGTACCGATACAGCCAGGATGACCAAACCTTCGGGAACTTCGAGCGGATCCTGCCGCGGCGGGACAGGGGCTACTACCGCGAATACACGGTGCCCACGCCGGGAGAATCAGACCGGGGAGCCCGGCGCATTGTGGCGGGCGGCGACGGGAAGTACTACACGGATGACCACTACGAGACGTTTCGTTTCATAGCAGAAGGCAGCTAGGCAACAATGAGAATCTACTCCGGCGAGACCTGGACCCTGGAAGAACTGCAGGAGCAGGTGGCCGACGCCGGCCGCCGCAGCCTGCTGGTTCCCGCGGCCGACAGCAAGAAGGCAGTCCTGGAAACCTTTGGCGAAGTCCTGAACTTCCCGGAACACTACGGCGTCAACCTTGATGCCCTGAACGATTCCCTGCATGACTTCGCGGACAGCATCACGGACAACGGCAACCCGCCGGTCACGGTGCTGTGGCAGGTGGCAGCGCCTTTCCGCGCCGACCGGTCATTCGGGGTTATCTGCGAGATCCTGCAGGACGCAGAGCGCTACGCCGGCAAAGACCTCTCCGTCACCGCCGTCATGCTCTAACACCCATCGCAGCTGCCCTAGGAGCGTTCTTCCTGACCGGTGTACGTGTCCAGCAGATCCAAGGCCCGGCTGCCGCCCGGCTCCTCCGCAAGGGCCTTGCGCATGCTCTCCGCCTTCTCCCGGCCTCCGGGGAAGGGCGGCAGGAGGGGAACCTCGGGGTCGGTCAGCACTTCGATCACCACCGGGCGGTCAGCCGCGAACGCCCGTTCCCAGGCATCACCCAGGCGCTCTGGATCGTCCACCCGGATGCCCGTGAGGCCCAGCAGTTCGGCGTAGCCCGCGAACGGGAAGTCGGGGAGTTCCTGGCTGTCCCGGAACCGCGGCTCGCCCTCGGACTCGCGCTGCTCCCACGTCACTTCGGTGAGCTCCCGGTTGTTGAAGACGCAGACGACAAACCGGGGGTCCTCCCACTGCCGCCAGCGGTGTGCCACCGTCACCAGTTCGGCGATTCCTGACATCTGCATGGCGCCGTCCCCCGACAGCGCCACCAGCGGCCGGTCGGGGTGGGCAAGCTTGGCCGCAATGCCATACGGGATGGAGCAGCCCATGCTGGCCAGCGTCCCCGAGAGGTGCGCCGGTACGCCGTGCGGAAGAACCAGCTGGCGGGAATACCAATAAACGCAACTGCCGACGTCGACACTCACCTGGGCGTTGGCCGGAAGCCTGCCGTTGAGTTCCCGCACCACGCGCTCCGGGTTCACGGGCCGGGCAGGTACCGCTGCACGTTCTTCGGCCAGTGCCCGCCAACGCGTGACTTCCTGTTCGACGTCGGCCCGCCATTGCCCGCGCGGCCGCTGGTTGAGCCGCGAACCAAGGGCCTGGAGGGCGCCGGCCGCGTCTCCTGCCAGCCCCACTTCCACGGGGTAGCGGTTGCCGATCTTCCGCTCGTCGATATCGATCTGGACGGCGCGGGCAGCTCCGGGAGGGGGATAAAACTCGGTCCAGGGATCGTTTGAGCCGACGATCAGCAGCGCATCACAGTTGCCCAGCAGGTGGGCACTGGCGGTGGTGCCCAAATGTCCCATGGTGCCCACGGCGAAGGGCAAGGTCTCGTCCACGTAAGGCTTGCCCAGGAGGCTCGTGGCCACTCCCGCCCCCAGCTGCTCCGCCACGGCCACCACTTCGGCGGCCGCGTGCCTGGCGCCCTGTCCTACGAGCAGCGCCACCCGCTGCGCGTTGTTGAGGATGGCGGCAGCGGCGTCCAGGTCTTCCTCGCGCGGGGTCTTGGCGGACGTGCTCCAGGTCGGCGCGGTGACCACCACGCCGTGTTCCTGTTCCAGCTGCGGTGCAGGCGCGGACTGGATGTCATGCGGCAGGATCACAACACACGGCGAGGAGGTGGCCTTGGCTGTACGGAAGGCGCGGTCCAGCACCATGGGAAGCTGCTCGGGGGCGTTGACCTGCTGCACGAACTGGGCTGCCACGTCCTTGAACAGGACGCTCAGCTCAATTTCCTGCATGTAGGCCGACCCCAGCACGGTCCTGCTCTGCTGCCCCACAATGGCCACCACAGGCACGCCGTCGAGCTTGGCGTCGTAGAGGCCGTTGAGGAGGTGAACGGCGCCGGGTCCCTGCGTGGACGTGACCACTCCCACCCCGCCGGTGTACTTCGCATGTCCCACCGCCATAAAAGCCGCGGTTTCCTCGTGCCGGGCCTGTACGAATTCAATCCGGCCCTCCGCGCGGCGGAGGGCCCCCATGAACCCGTTGATCCCGTCGCCGCTGTAACCGAACACACGGCTGACGCCCCACGTTGTGAGCCGTTCCACGATCAGGTCTGCCACAGTCCGGTCGTTCATGGAATCCTCCTGCAGTGGTTCGGGCCCTGCCTGTTATGCGTTGACGATCAGGCCCAGCTCGGCCTTTGATGCCAGCGCATCGTGCCGCGGCAGCACCCGGACGGTGTAGCCAAAGGATCCCGAGCGGTCGATCACCAGGGACCCGCTGAAAAGATGGCGGCCGCTGCCAAGGTCTTCCTGGACCTTCAGTTCCACCACGGTGATGTCAGTGAGCGTGTCGCTTTCCTCAGCCATGCCGTAGGCAACTTCCACGCTGACGTCGTCCGGGGTGAGGCTGTTCAGCGCCACGTAGGCATTGACCTGCAGGGTGTCACCGATCTGCGGATCCTCCGAGACTCCCACCGAATCCACGTGCTCCACGTGCACCTGCGGCCAGGCGGACCGGACCTTGGCCGTCCAGGCTGCCAGCGTCCGGGCCTGGGAGTAGGAGTTGGCACCGGCGCTCCGGCCTGCCTCTGCTGCCGGCCGGTAGAGGATGTTCACGTAGTCGCGCAGCATGCGCTCGGCTGAAACCGCCGGGCCGAGGTGCGACAGCGTGTGCTTGATCATCGACACCCAGTGCGTGGGCACTTTCTCGCTGCCCGACGTCGACGGCCCCGCGGCTCCAGCCGCTTCCGAAACTGTGCTGCCGTAGAACCGCGGGGCAACCTGCGTCTCAAGGAGCTCGTAGAGTGCGGCGGCCTCGATATCGTCGCGCTCATCGGGTGATGCGTCGTTATTGGCCGTGGGAATGGCCCAGCCGTTCTCGCCGTCGTACATCTCATCCCACCAGCCGTCCAGAACGGACAGGTTCAGCGAACCGTTAAGCGCAGCTTTCATGCCGGACGTTCCGCAGGCCTCAAGCGGCCGGAGCGGATTGTTCAGCCACACATCGCAACCGGGGAACAGCGTCCGCGCCATCGCGATGTCGTAGTTGGGCAGGAAGGCGATGCGGTGGCGGACCTCCGGGTCATCGGTGAAGCGGACCAGGTCCTGGATCATCTTCTTGCCGGCGTCGTCCGCGGGGTGGGACTTGCCGGCAATTACCAGCTGGATCGGGTGCTCCTTGTGCAGGAGGAGTGCCTTGAGCCGGTCCGGCTCGCGCAGCATCAGGGTGAGGCGCTTGTAGGTGGGCACGCGGCGGGCGAACCCGATGGTCAATACGTCCGGGTCCAGCACCTTGTCCGTCCAGCGCAGCTCGGCATCGGCCGCGCCGCGTCCCTTCCACGCGGCGCGCAGCCGGCGGCGGACGTCCTCAACCAGTGCGCTCCTCATCTCGCGGCGCAGCTCCCACACATCGGCGTCGCTGACGTTGTAGGCAAGGTCCCAGCGGCCCAGCGCTTCGGCCTCGCTGCCGAACTGGTCCCGGGCGAGCCTTGAGATGCGGCTGTCCACCCAGGTGGGCACGTGCACCCCGTTGGTCACGGAGGTGATGGGCACCTCCGAGTGGTCGAAGCCCGGCCACAGCGCGGAGAACATCCCGCGGGACACTTCGCCGTGCAGCTTGGCCACGCCGTTTGCCCGCTGCGCCAGCCGCAGGCCCATGACTGCCATGTTGAAAACGGAGGGGTTGCCCTCGGCGTAATTTTCGCGGCCAAGCTCCAGGATCCGGTCCACCGGCACGGCCGGTGCAAGCCCCGCCTGGAAGAAGTGGTGGATCTGGGAGATCTCGAACCTGTCGATTCCGGCAGGCACCGGGGTGTGCGTAGTAAACACGGTGGAGGCGCGGCCGGCAGCCAAAGCCTCGTCAAATGTCAGCGCCTCGTCACCGGACATCAGTTCCTGGATGCGCTCGATGCCCAGGAAACCTGCGTGGCCTTCATTGGTGTGGAACACTTCCGGTGCGCCGGTCCCGGTGAGCTTCTGGAAGGCGCGCAGCGCCTTGACCCCGCCCATGCCCAGCAGCAGTTCCTGCTGCAGCCGGTGGTCCCCCCCGCCGCCGTAGAGACGATCGGTGATGCTGCGGGCCGCTTCATCATTGCCCGGAACGTTTGAGTCCAGGAGCAGCAGCGGGACGCGTCCGACGTCGGCGCGCCAAATGTGTGCCAGCAGCCGGCGGTTGTTGGGAAGGGGCAGGGAGATTTGCAGGGGCCGGCCGTTGCCGTCGCGGGAAGGCTCGCGCAGGAGGGTGAGCGGCAGGCCGTCCGGATCCAGGACAGGGTAGGTTTCCTGCTGCCAGGCGTCACGGGACAGCGACTGCTTGAAGTATCCGGCCTGGTAGAGCAGGCCAACTCCGATCAGGGGCACGCCCAGGTCCGAGGCTGCCTTAAGGTGGTCGCCCGCCAGGATGCCCAGGCCGCCGGAGTACTGGGGGAGGACTTCGGTGATACCGAATTCGGGGGAGAAGTAGGCAATCGCCGCCGGTGCGTCCGGACCCAGGCTCTGGTACCAGCGGGGCGCCTCGAGGTACCGGTCCAGGTCCTCATCGGCTGCGCGGACACGGTCCACTACCGACTGGTCTGCGGCGAGCTGCTGGAACTCTTCGCGGCTTACCAAGCCCAGGAAACCGACGGGGTCCTCGCCGCTTTCCGCCCACAGCCGCGGGTTCAGCGCGGCGAAGAGTTCCCGCGTGGGGCGGTGCCAGGACCAGCGCAAATTACTCGCCAGCCGGGCGAGCGGCCTGATCGGTTCGGGGAGGACTGTACGGACCGTAAATCTGCGGATTGCCTTCACCTGCGTCACACTAACGGACAACATGCGCAGCCGGAACCGGCATTGGGTTTCTTTTGGGTAAATGACAGCGGGCTTGGAGGAAATGACACGGCCGCAACAAAATTGGTGCGCAGGCTTAGCAATCCGGCTCATTTCTCGCTAACGTCGAGCGTGTGACGACTAACTCAGGAACCATTGCCGCATCAGAGAAAAAGCCGCAGGGCCCCATCACGGACGGCCTGCAGTTTGGACGTTTCCCCATCACGGCCGTGCAGCCGGTGGTGGAGGGTGGAAAGTTCCCCGCCAAGGCCCTGCCTGGCGAGGGAATCGTGGTGGGCGCCACCGCGTTCCGGGAAGGGCATGACCAGCTTGGGGTCAATGCCGTGCTCCTGGATCCGGCCGGCCAGGAACGCCAACGCGTCAGGCTCACGCCGCCCCGCGGGGAACGCGGCATGGGCACCGACCGCTGGGAAGGCGTCCTCACGCCGTCGGACATTGGCAACTGGTCCTTCGTTATCGAAGCCTGGCACGACCGCTACGGCACCTGGCACCACAACGCGGAGGTGAAGGTGGAAGCCGGGATTGACGTCGAGCTGATGCTCGCCGAGGGTGCCGCGCTGCTCCATGAAGCGTCCGACGACCACTCCCGCAGCGAGTGGGACAGGGGAGTTCTCCGAAGGGCCGCCGACAGGCTGGCGGACCCTTCCCTCAGCACGGAGGAGCGTCTCGGGGCAGGATTCAGTCAAGACGTGGCCGGCGTTGTAGCGCACCAGCCCATCCGGGAGCTGGTCACCGTATCCGAGAAGTTCCCGCTGCTGGTTGAACGGGATCTTGCCGGCCGCGGCGCCTGGTACGAGTTCTTCCCCCGCTCCGAAGGTGCGGTCCTGGACCACAACACGGGGGTCTGGACCTCGGGAAACTTCCGCACCGCCGCGCAACGGCTCGATGCTGTTGCCGCCATGGGCTTCGACGTGATTTATATGCCGCCCATCCACCCCATCGGTGTCCAGCACCGCAAGGGACCCAACAACACCCTGATCGCAGGGCCGAACGATCCCGGCTCGCCGTGGGCGATCGGCGGCAAGGAGGGCGGTCACGACGCCATCCACCCGGACCTTGGAACCTTTGATGACTTTGACGCCTTCGTGGCGCGGGCCAACGAACTGGGCCTGGAAGTGGCTTTGGACCTGGCTTTGCAGGCTGCCCCGGACCATCCCTGGGTCCAGTCGAATCCCCAGTGGTTCACTACCCGGGTGGACGGCAGCATTGCCTATGCGGAAAACCCGCCCAAGAAGTACCAGGACATTTATCCGCTGAATTTCGATAACGATCCGGAGGGGCTCTCAAACGAAATTCTCCGTATTGTCCTGCTCTGGGTCAGCCACGGCGTAAAGATTTTCCGTGTGGATAACCCGCACACCAAGCCCGTGTGGTTCTGGGAATGGCTCATTGCACAGGTTAATAAGGAAGTTCCCGGGGTTGTTTTCCTGGCTGAGGCCTTCACCCGTCCGGCCATGATGCACGCGCTGGGCCGCGCGGGCTTCCAGCAGTCCTACACCTACTTCACGTGGCGCAACACCAAAAAGGAAATTGAGCAGTACTTCCACGAGGTTAGCCACGAGTCCTCGGCCTTCTTCCGGCCCAACTTTTTCGTGAACACCCCGGACATCCTGACGGAATACCTTCAGTTCGGCGGCCCGGCGGCGTTCAGGATCAGGGCAGCACTTGCCGCCACGGCAAGCCCTCTGTGGGGGGTCTATGCGGGCTACGAGCTGTACGAGCACGTTGCCCGGCCGGGGGCCGAGGAGTACATCGACAACGAAAAGTTCGAGTACAAGGCACGGGACTGGGACGCAGCCGCACAGTCCGGGCGGACACTTGCCCCGTACATCACCAGGCTGAATGAACTGCGCCACACGCACCCGGCGCTGCAGGACCTGCAAAACCTGACGGTCCACCACAGCACTGATGATTCGACAGTGGTGTACTCCAAGCACAAGACCCTCGCCGATGGATCCAAGGACACCATTATCGTGGTGGTCAACCTGGACCCCCACGTCACCAAGGAATGCAGTGTCTCGCTGGACCTGGCTGCCCTCGAGCTGAATCCCCAGGACCTCACCGCGAACGGCGGCTTCCACGTGGACGACCTCATCTCCGGTGAAAGCTGGGAATGGGGCGAGTTCAACTACGTCCGCCTCGATCCGCATGTTGAGCCCGCACACATCCTCAGCGTGAGGAGAACGCATCAGTGAGTTTTAATCCGCAAAGTTCGGGCCAGCATTTTACGCCGAAGAGCACCTTCGAACTGAATGCCCCGGGCCTGCAGCACGATCCGCTGTGGTACCGGAAAGCCGTTTTCTACGAGGTCCTCGTCAGAGCTTTTGCGGATGCCAACGGTGACGGCTCGGGAGATTTCTCGGGCCTCATCGACAGGCTTGACTACCTGCAGTGGCTGGGCGTGGATTGCCTGTGGCTGCCGCCGTTCTTCCAGTCGCCGCTGCGCGACGGGGGTTACGACATCTCCGACTACAACTCGGTGCTGGACGAGTTCGGCACCATCTCCGACTTCAAGCGGCTGGTCGCCGAGGCGCATGCCAGGGGAGTGCGGGTCATCATCGACCTGCCGCTGAACCACACCTCCGACCAGCACCCCTGGTTCCAGGAATCGCGGAAGGACCCGGAGGGGCCCTTCGGCGACTTTTACGTCTGGAGCGACACAGACGAGAAGTACCAGGACGCCCGCATCATCTTCGTGGACACCGAGGAATCGAACTGGACCTTCGATCCCATCCGCCGGCAGTTCTTCTGGCATCGGTTCTTCAGTCACCAGCCTGACCTGAATTTTGAGAACCCCAAGGTCATCGATGCCCTGTTCGATGTGGTCCGGTTTTGGCTGGACCAGGGCATTGACGGGTTCCGCGCGGACGCCATCCCCTACCTCTTCGAGGAGGAGGGGACCAACTGCGAGAACCTGCCTGCCACGCATGACTTCCTCCGGAAGCTCCGCGCGATGGTGGACGAAAGCTACCCGGGCCGGGTCATCATCGCCGAGGCCAACCAGCCACCCAATGAAGTGGTGGAGTATTTCGGGACGGACGAGGAGCCGGAGTGCCACATGGCCTTCCACTTCCCGATCATGCCCAGGCTCTACTACGCGCTCCGGGACCAAAAGGCTGCACCCATCATCGAGACGATGCAGGACACCCCTGACATTCCCGACGGCGCCCAGTGGGGCACCTTCCTGCGCAACCATGACGAGCTGACCCTTGAGATGGTGACCGCCGATGAGCGCGCAGCGATGCTTGGCTGGTATGCGCCGGATCCCCGGATGCGCGCCAACATCGGCATCCGCCGCCGGCTCGCGCCCCTGCTGGATAACTCCCGGGCGGAGATTGAGCTGATCAACGCCCTGCTGCTGTCGCTTCCGGGCAGCCCGTTCCTGTACTACGGGGACGAGATCGGCATGGGGGACAACATCTGGCTTGAGGACCGGGACGCCGTCAGGACTCCCATGCAGTGGAACCCGGACCGGAACGCCGGCTTCTCCAATGGGGACCCGGGCAAGCTCTACCTGCCGGTCATCCAGTCGCTTGTTTACAACTACAACATGGCAAACGTTGAGGCCGAGGCCGCCCACTCGGGGTCCCTCCTTCGCTGGACGCGGCAAATCCTCAGCGTCCGCAAAAACCATCCCGCCTTCGGCCTCGGTTCGTTCAAGCATGTTGAGGCCGACCATGACGCCGTGCTGGCTTACCTCCGGGAGTTGCCCAACGGAAACTCCGCCGGAGTGGACGGCGAATCCATTCTGTGTGCATTCAACCTCTCGCAGCATCCAGTGGCCGCCAGGCTGCGCGTCCCCGATTACGGCGGGCGCGGTCTTCGTGACGTGTTTGGCGGCCAGCCGTTTCCTGGCATCAACGAGGACGGGACGCTGACGCTGACCCTGGGCAGCCACGACTTTTTCTGGCTGCGGGTCCGGTCGGCAGCGTCCAGTCCTTCGTCCCCCTATACGCAGGCTATGCCGATCCTCTCGATTGAGAACTGACATGAACCAGCCCATCCTTACTCCCGCCCTTACCGCGCTGCTTCAGGAATGGCTACCGAGGCAACGATGGTTCCCCGTCAAGTCGCCCGGCTTCGAGCTGTCCCAGGCGGGCAGCCTGGGGCTGGAGGACCCTTCCGGCCACGCCGCACTCGCGGTGTTCCTCCTGAAAGTGACCACGAAGGGAGCAGCAGGCGGCCGCCGCACGGACGTCGTCCAGGTCCCCTTGAGCTTTCGCCCGGCGCCTGCGGCCGGCATGGAGCGAGCGCTGGTGGGGGAGGCCGCGGGGACGGATCCGTCCAGGCCATGGGTCTACGACGCCGTGCACGATCCGGATTTTGTTGGTGGCTGGCTTGAGCTGATGCGCGGCGGGGAAAAGGCGCCCAGCGGCACCGCTACCGGCTTCCGGGCGCCGGGAAACCACCGACTTCCCACCGCGCGGGGAGTGGTGAAGGTCCTTTCCGGGGAGCAGTCCAACAGTTCGGTAATTGTGGACGACGGCGAATCGGCCGCCATCGTGAAGTTCTTCCGCGTCTTGTCGGACGGGACGAACCCCGAGGTCGAGGTGGGCGCTGCCCTCACGTCGGCAGGCACCACCGAAGTACCGGCCACCCTGGGGTGGGTGCGCGGGGAATGGCTGACGCAGGGCGCGCCTTCCTCCGACGGCCCTGGCTCCGGCTCGCGGTATGTCCAGGGGGAGCTTGCGGTGGCGCACGAATTCCTGGCCGGCGGACGCGATGCCTGGCGCCTCGCTGTTGACGCGGCCCGGTCCGGAACGGATTTTACGGCTGAGGCGCGCGCCCTGGGCGCCGCCACGGCGACGGTCCACCGCCGGCTTGCGGAAGCGCTGGGGCAATCAGCGGAGGCTGAGCCCGGAAAGGCGATTGCCCCCGCCGTAGCCCAGCGCGTCCGGCAGGCGTGGGCAGAAGCCGCCTCCGCCGTCGGGCCTTACGACGCAGCTCTGGACGAGCTCCTGGCCGGGCTCGACGCCGTGCCAACCGGTCCGCTCCAGCGGATTCACGGAGACCTTCACCTTGGCCAGATCCTCCAGGTCCCGGGACAGGCCGGAAACCCTCCCCGGTGGGCGATCCTCGACTTCGAAGGCGAACCGTTGCGCCCCATCGCGGAGCGGAACGTTCCCGATGTTCCCCTGCGGGACGTCGTGGGCATGCTGCGGTCCTTCGACTATGCGGCAGGAGCTGCGCTGCGGGAGCAGGAAGGCGCCCAGGTGCCGGCCACCTGGGTTGATGACTGCGCCGAGGCGTTCCTTGCCGGTTATGCGGGTGTCACACCGGGTACGGTCAACAGGGAGTCACCCCTTTTTGTGGCATTGTGGCTGGACAAGGCCCTGTACGAAGTAGTTTATGAAATGCGTAACAGGCCGGACTGGCTGGCGATCCCTGTGAACGCCTCCAGGCGGCTCCTCAGCGGTAACGGCGCCGGCGACCAAGCCGGGGCAGCATCGGAAGGTAGTGAAATGACAGGCTCAGCACGAACGGACCGTCCGGGGGTGCCGCTGCATGTGGATGCGGGCACCCTTGGCAAGATCGCGAACGGTGAACACCACGCCCCCCATTCCATCCTGGGCGCGCACCTGGACGACTACGGGCACGTCACCATCCGTACCGTGAAGCATTTGGCGGAAGCCGTCACCGTCATCACTGCGGCCGGCGAAATCCCGATGGAGCATGAAGCCCACGGCGTGTGGGTGGCTGTTCTGGAGCCGCTGCAGCAGGGGCACGTCCCGGATTACCGCCTGGCCGTCACCTACCCGGGTGCTGAACCCGTCACCGTGGACGAGCCCTACCGCTACCTGCCAACTGTCGGTGAAGTGGATCTGCACCTCATTGGCGAAGGCCGGCACGAGAAGCTCTGGGAAGTGCTGGGCGCCCATGTCCAGCATTACAAGTCGTCCCTGGGAGACGTGGACGGAGTGTCCTTTGCCGTTTGGGCGCCCAACGCACAGGCTGTGCGCATTATTGGAGACTTCAACGCCTGGGACGGGCGCGAAAACTCGCTCCGCTCCCTTGGCTCGTCCGGCGTATGGGAGATCTTCGTTCCGGGGGTTGCAGCAGGGGCGTGCTACAAATTCGAAATCCGGACCAAGTCCGGCCACTGGGTGGAGAAGGCTGACCCGCTTGCCTTCGGAACCGAGGTTCCGCCGTTGACGGCGTCGAGGGTTGTCGAGCCCTCGTATGCCTTCAAGGACGACGAATGGATGGAGGCCCGGGCCCAGCGGGATCCGCACAACTCGGCCATGAGCGTCTACGAAGTCCACCTTGGTTCGTGGAAGCTTGGGCTCGGCTACCGGGAACTTGCCAAGGAACTGGTGGACTACGTTAAGTGGCTTGGCTTCACGCACGTGGAGTTCATGCCCGTTGCGGAGCACCCCTTCGGCGGATCCTGGGGCTACCAGGTCACGTCGTACTTCGCCCCCACCTCCCGGTTCGGCCACCCCGACGAATTCCGGTACCTGGTGGACGCACTTCACCAGGCCGGCATCGGGGTCCTCCTGGACTGGGTGCCCGCACACTTCCCCAAGGACGCCTGGGCCCTTGCCCAGTTCGACGGCGAGCCCCTGTACGAGCACGCCGATCCCTCCCTGGGTGAACACCCGGACTGGGGCACGCTGATCTTCGACTTCGGCCGCACCGAAGTCCGCAACTTCCTCGTGGCCAACGCCCTGTACTGGCTGGACGAGTTCCACATCGACGGCCTTCGCGTAGATGCCGTCGCTTCCATGCTGTACCTGGACTATTCCCGTGACGAAGGGCAATGGCGGCCCAACCGCTTCGGCGGCAGGGAGAACCTGGAAGCCATTTCCTTCCTCCAGGAAGTCAATGCCACCGTGTACAAGACGCACCCCGGTGCTGTCATGATCGCCGAAGAATCAACGGCCTTCCCCGGCGTCACCGCACCCACCAGCCACGGCGGCCTTGGCTTTGGCCTGAAGTGGAACATGGGCTGGATGCACGACTCCCTGAAGTACGCCTCCGAGGAGCCCATCAACCGCAAGTGGCACCACGGCACTGTCACGTTCTCCATGGTTTACGCCTTCACCGAAAACTTCCTGCTTCCCATTAGCCATGACGAGGTAGTTCACGGCAAGGGCTCCATGCTCCGCAAGATGCCCGGCGACAGATGGCAGCAACTTGCCAACCTGCGCGCTTTCTTTGCCTACCAGTGGGCCCACCCGGGCAAGCAGCTCATCTTTATGGGTACCGAGTTTGGCCAGGAAGCGGAGTGGTCCGAACAGCACGGGCTCGACTGGTGGCTCGCTGACATCCCCGCCCACAAGGGACTGCAGCTGCTGACCAAGGACCTCAACGAGCTCTACGCATCCACCCCGGCCCTTTATGCCCGCGATAACGAGCCCGGCGGCTTCCAGTGGATCAACGGGGGGGACGCAGACCGCAACGTACTGTCGTTTATTCGCTGGGACAAGGAGGGCAATGCCCTGGTCTGCGCCATCAACTTTTCCGGGTCGCCGCATGCCGGCTACACCCTGGGAGTGCCGGAAGCAGGTGCCTGGACGGAAGTGATGAACACCGATGCCACGGCGTACGGCGGTTCCGGGGTGCTGAACAACGGCGAGTTGAAGGCCACGGATGAGGGGCAGGACGGACAGCCGGCCACCCTGAGCGTTACGCTGCCGCCGCTCGGTGCTGCGTACTTCAAGCCGGTGTCCTCAGCAGCTGTGTAGTTCCGCTGATGCTTGGCGGGAGGGCCCGGAATCCTTGTGGTTCCGGGCTTTTTCGTGGCATGCGTGGCGTGCTCGGGATCTCTCCCGAAGCCGGGTTGGCCATCTCGGACGAGTGGTGGTAGAGTTTATTTCCGCGCTGCTCCACGGAGTCAGACGGAAAAACCGACAATCAAGCCTTCGGGTGTGGATGGTCGCGGACGCCGGTTTGACAAGTGAGAAGGCAGCCGGTAAGTTTGAAAAGTTGCTCCGGAGCGATCCTTGACATGGAAGTGTTGTGGTGGTGCCGGGTGTGTCTGTTGTTTGAGAACTCAATAGTGTGCCAAGTTTGTTGATACCGATTTGTTTTATGAATTGGTTGGATTTGCCGGGCTGCCCGCCCCTGTGGGTGGTCTGGTTTTTACAGCTGGTTTCAAATTTTGTGCAGCTTTTTGGTCCCGTTTTCCCGGGGCTGGGGGTTGTGTCTGTTTTTGTTTTACTTCAACGGAGAGTTTGATCCTGGCTCAGGATGAACGCTGGCGGCGTGCTTAACACATGCAAGTCGAACGATGAAGCCAGCTTGCTGGTGGATTAGTGGCGAACGGGTGAGTAACACGTGAGTAACCTGCCCTTAACTCTGGGATAAGCCTGGGAAACTGGGTCTAATACCGGATATGACTCCTCATCGCATGGTGGGGGGTGGAAAGCTTTTTGTGGTTTTGGATGGACTCGCGGCCTATCAGCTTGTTGGTGAGGTAATGGCTCACCAAGGCGACGACGGGTAGCCGGCCTGAGAGGGTGACCGGCCACACTGGGACTGAGACACGGCCCAGACTCCTACGGGAGGCAGCAGTGGGGAATATTGCACAATGGGCGCAAGCCTGATGCAGCGACGCCGCGTGAGGGATGACGGCCTTCGGGTTGTAAACCTCTTTCAGTAGGGAAGAAGCGAAAGTGACGGTACCTGCAGAAGAAGCGCCGGCTAACTACGTGCCAGCAGCCGCGGTAATACGTAGGGCGCAAGCGTTATCCGGAATTATTGGGCGTAAAGAGCTCGTAGGCGGTTTGTCGCGTCTGCCGTGAAAGTCCGGGGCTCAACTCCGGATCTGCGGTGGGTACGGGCAGACTAGAGTGATGTAGGGGAGACTGGAATTCCTGGTGTAGCGGTGAAATGCGCAGATATCAGGAGGAACACCGATGGCGAAGGCAGGTCTCTGGGCATTAACTGACGCTGAGGAGCGAAAGCATGGGGAGCGAACAGGATTAGATACCCTGGTAGTCCATGCCGTAAACGTTGGGCACTAGGTGTGGGGGACATTCCACGTTTTCCGCGCCGTAGCTAACGCATTAAGTGCCCCGCCTGGGGAGTACGGCCGCAAGGCTAAAACTCAAAGGAATTGACGGGGGCCCGCACAAGCGGCGGAGCATGCGGATTAATTCGATGCAACGCGAAGAACCTTACCAAGGCTTGACATGAACCGGAAAGACCTGGAAACAGGTGCCCCGCTTGCGGTCGGTTTACAGGTGGTGCATGGTTGTCGTCAGCTCGTGTCGTGAGATGTTGGGTTAAGTCCCGCAACGAGCGCAACCCTCGTTCTATGTTGCCAGCACGTGATGGTGGGGACTCATAGGAGACTGCCGGGGTCAACTCGGAGGAAGGTGGGGACGACGTCAAATCATCATGCCCCTTATGTCTTGGGCTTCACGCATGCTACAATGGCCGGTACAAAGGGTTGCGATACTGTGAGGTGGAGCTAATCCCAAAAAGCCGGTCTCAGTTCGGATTGGGGTCTGCAACTCGACCCCATGAAGTCGGAGTCGCTAGTAATCGCAGATCAGCAACGCTGCGGTGAATACGTTCCCGGGCCTTGTACACACCGCCCGTCAAGTCACGAAAGTTGGTAACACCCGAAGCCGGTGGCCTAACCCCTTGTGGGAGGGAGCTGTCGAAGGTGGGACTGGCGATTGGGACTAAGTCGTAACAAGGTAGCCGTACCGGAAGGTGCGGCTGGATCACCTCCTTTCTAAGGAGCACCTACAGGCTTCTGCTGCGTGTATGCGTTGGTGGGGGTTTGTCAGGAGTATATGCCCGTTGCGCAGACGTTTGTTCTGCGGCGGGTGCTCATGGGTGGAATATCAACGAATAGGTGCCTGGTGGCACGGACCGTTTGTTAGTACGGGCTGATCTCCTTGTGGGGTTGGTTCGGGAACGCTGGTGGTTTGTGGTGTTGGGTAGTGTTTGGCACACTGTTGGGTCCTGAGGCAACAGGGCCGGGATGATTGTGGCTTTGGCTGCGGTGGTTTCCGGGTTTGTTTGTTTCTGGTTTTCCTGGCTGCACCGATCATGCATGTAGATGTGTGGGGTGTGTGGTTTGGGGTTGTTGTTTGAGAACTACATAGTGGACGCGAGCATCTTTTATAAGAAGCAATTTCCAAGAATATGAACCTGGATCTGGTTGCAGCCCTTTTGTGGTTGTGGCTGGTTTTCATGGTTCTCTCGAAAATTACTGATTGATCTTTTGTGGTCAAGTTTTTAAGAGCACACGGTGGATGCCTTGGCATTAGGAGCCGAAGAAGGACGTAGGAATCTGCGATAAGCCTGGGGGAGTCGATAACCGGACTGTGATCCCAGGGTGTCCGAATGGGGAAACCCCGCCAGGGGCGCGAGTCGCCTGGTGACCCGCATCTGAACACATAGGGTGCGTGGAGGGAACGCGGGGAAGTGAAACATCTCAGTACCCGCAGGAAGAGAAAACAATAGTGATTCCGTTAGTAGTGGCGAGCGAACGCGGATCAGGCTAAACCGTTCCATGTGTGATAGCCGGCGGGCGTTGCATGGTCGGGGTTGTGGGACTTTCCGTACTGTCTCTGCCGGGGCAGTGGGGTGTGATGTGCAGGCATAGGTGAGCGGTCTTGAAAGGCCGGCCAGAGAGGGTGTGAGCCCCGTAACCGAAATGTTGTGTACCGCCTGGATGAGTATCCCAAGTAGCACGGGGCCCGAGAAATCCCGTGTGAATCTGTCAGGACCACCTGATAAGCCTAAATACTCCCTAATGACCGATAGCGGACCAGTACCGTGAGGGAAAGGTGAAAAGTACCCCGGGAGGGGAGTGAAACAGTACCTGAAACCGTGTGCTTACAATCCGTCGGAGCAGCCTTGTAGTTGTGACGGCGTGCCTTTTGAAGAATGAGCCTGCGAGTTAGTGTTACGTCGCGAGGTTAACCCGTGTGGGGAAGCCGTAGCGAAAGCGAGTCTGAATAGGGCGTTGCAGTGGCGTGATCTAGACCCGAAGCGAAGTGATCTACCCATGGCCAGGTTGAAGCGACGGTAAGACGTCGTGGAGGACCGAACCCACTTCAGTTGAAAATGGAGGGGATGAGCTGTGGGTAGGGGTGAAAGGCCAATCAAACTTCGTGATAGCTGGTTCTCCCCGAAATGCATTTAGGTGCAGCGTTGCGTGTTTCTTACCGGAGGTAGAGCTACTGGATGGCTAATGGGCCCTACAAGGTTACTGACGTCAGCCAAACTCCGAATGCCGGTAAGTGAGAGCGCAGCAGTGAGACTGTGGGGGATAAGCTTCATAGTCGAGAGGGAAACAGCCCAGACCACCAACTAAGGCCCCTAAGCGTGTGCTAAGTGGGAAAGGATGTGGAGTTGCGAAGACAACCAGGAGGTTGGCTTAGAAGCAGCCATCCTTAAAAGAGTGCGTAATAGCTCACTGGTCAAGTGATTCCGCGCCGACAATGTAGCGGGGCTCAAGTACACCGCCGAAGTTGTGGCATTCAGATATTAGCTAAGCCCTTGTGGTTCAGGCGTCTGGATGGGTAGGGGAGCGTCGTGTGGGCAGTGAAGTCGCGGTGTAAACCAGCGGTGGAGCCTACACGAGTGAGAATGCAGGCATGAGTAGCGAAAGACGGGTGAGAAACCCGTCCGCCGAATGATCAAGGGTTCCAGGGTCAAGCTAATCTGCCCTGGGTAAGTCGGGACCTAAGGCGAGGCCGACAGGCGTAGTCGATGGACAACGGGTTGATATTCCCGTACCGGCGAAAAACCGCCCATGCTGAACAGGGGATACTAACTGCCCGAGACCTGCCTGACACCCCTTGTGGGTGAAGGGTTTTGGTGGAGCGCAGGACCTGATCCTGGGAGGCAAGCGTATTAACAGGTGTGACGCAGGAAGGTAGCCAAGCCGGGCGATGGTTGTCCCGGTCTAAGGATGTAGGGCGAACGGTAGGCAAATCCGCTGTTCATGATGCCTGAGATCTGATGGGACCCCCGTTTGGGGGGATTTGGTGATCCTATGCTGCCGAGAAAAGCATCGACGCGAGGTTTTAGCCGCCCGTACCCCAAACCGACACAGGTGATCAGGTAGAGAATACTAAGGCGATCGAGAGAATTATGGTTAAGGAACTCGGCAAAATGCCCCCGTAACTTCGGGAGAAGGGGGGCCCCAACCTTGATGGACACTTGCTGTCCGGAGGGGATCGGGGCCGCAGAGACCAGGGGGAAGCGACTGTTTACTAAAAACACAGGTCCGTGCGAAGTCGCAAGACGATGTATACGGACTGACTCCTGCCCGGTGCTGGAAGGTTAAGAGGACCGGTTAGCCGCAAGGCGAAGCTGAGAATTTAAGCCCCAGTAAACGGCGGTGGTAACTATAACCATCCTAAGGTAGCGAAATTCCTTGTCGGGTAAGTTCCGACCTGCACGAATGGAGTAACGACTTCCCCGCTGTCTCAACCATAAACTCGGCGAAATTGCAGTACGAGTAAAGATGCTCGTTACGCGCAGCAGGACGGAAAGACCCCGAGACCTTTACTATAGTTTGGTATTGGTGTTCGGAGTGGCTTGTGTAGGATAGGTGGGAGACGTTGAAGCCCGGACGCCAGTTCGGGTGGAGTCATCGTTGAAATACCACTCTGGTCACTTTGGACATCTAACTTCGGCCCGTAATCCGGGTCAGGGACAGTGCCTGATGGGTAGTTTAACTGGGGCGGTTGCCTCCTAAAAAGTAACGGAGGCGCCCAAAGGTTCCCTCAGCCTGGTTGGCAATCAGGTGTCGAGTGTAAGTGCACAAGGGAGCTTGACTGTGAGAGAGACATCTCGAGCAGGGACGAAAGTCGGGACTAGTGATCCGGCGGTACATTGTGGAATGGCCGTCGCTCAACGGATAAAAGGTACCTCGGGGATAACAGGCTGATCTTGCCCAAGAGTCCATATCGACGGCATGGTTTGGCACCTCGATGTCGGCTCGTCGCATCCTGGGGCTGGAGTAGGTCCCAAGGGTTGGGCTGTTCGCCCATTAAAGCGGTACGCGAGCTGGGTTTAGAACGTCGTGAGACAGTTCGGTCCCTATCCGCTGCGCGCGCAGGAAATTTGAGAAGGGCTGTCCTTAGTACGAGAGGACCGGGACGGACGAACCTCTGGTGTGTCAGTTGTACTGCCAAGTGCACCGCTGATTAGCTACGTTCGGATGGGATAACCGCTGAAAGCATCTAAGCGGGAAGCTCGCTTCGAGATGAGATTTCCATACACCTTGTGTGTGAGAGGCCCCCAGCCAGACCACTGGGTTGATAGGCCGGATGTGGAAGCGAGGACTAACGACTCGTGAAGCTGACCGGTACTAATAGGCCGATAACTTACACCACACACCACCCCGGCAAACGTTCCTTCAAAAGCGTTTGCAACCACGGGTTGGTAAAAAGATAAACAAGACTGCTTGCGTCCACTATGTGGTTCCCGAACAACAAACCAAACTGTTGTCCAGGGAACAAAACCACAACTGAATAACAACACCACAGCTGCATCACTGCAGCACCTGTTGTAACCACAAAAGTTTTCCCACACCACCCCGAAAGGGGTTGGTGCCGGGTACAAGGGTTACGGCGGTCATAGCGTGGGGGAAACGCCCGGTCCCATTCCGAACCCGGAAGCTAAGACCCACAGCGCCGATGGTACTGCACCCGGGAGGGTGTGGGAGAGTAGGTCACCGCCGGACATAAATTAACAGTAGGGCCCTGACACATGGTGTCAGGGCCCTACGGCTTTAACCGCCATTAACTAAGTGGGCGCTTCAGGGCCCGCTGGCCCGCCGTTGCAGGTGGAGTGGCACGGGTAGAGTGGAGCACCATGAACAGCCTCTTCAGCCACGGCAACGAATCGTTCGGCAGCGATGACAGGGGCCCTATCGAGCTCCTCGAACCCGTCATTAACACAGTGGTAGTGCCAGGAAGTGTTGCGCCCGCTTTTGCCGGCTTCACCGACCACACGCACCTCTGGTGGCCGCTCGATATGGTTGGTGTGTACGGCGCGAAATCCTATGTCGAGTTCGAGGAGAACCTCATCCTGGAAACGGCTGACGACGGCCGGACCAGCATCTGGGGCACGCTCGACGACTGGCAGCCCCCGCTGTCCTTTCACGCGACCTGGCATCCTGGCTCCAGCGCGCTGTGGTCCACCGAACTGCTGGTGGTCTTCCGGGCAGTGGAGGACGGAACGGAAGTACGCACCTTCCACGACGGCTGGGAAGGGGCCGAGAACCCGGCCGCAGCCCGAGCTCAATATGTTGCCGCCTGGCCCCTGATTCTTGCCAAGTATTGCCGCTTTATGGGCGTCCCTGAGGCCGGCGGGGCGTAGGCACTAAAGGCGCCACCAACATTGTCAGAGGGTCAGGCCCCGCGGCCGGACCCGTTCCGCGGCACGGCCGTACTGGTCCTGATCACGAACTCAGTCCGGAACTCCTGATCGGCTCTTGGTGCCGTCGCGTCTTCGTCAGACCCATTCTTAGGCTCGAGCAACTGCAGCGCAGTCCTGGCTGCCAGGGCGCCCTGCCCGCGGGGGTCTTGATCAATGGTGGTAAGGCCGAACGTTTCACCAAGTTCGTGCCCATCCATGCCCACCACGGAGAGATCCTGCGGAACCTGCAGGCCGAAATCCCGGGCGGCAAGGATCGTGCCCACCGCCATCTCGTCTGAGGCTGCGAAGACAGCTGTCGGGGGCTCGGACGCGGTGCCCAACAGCCGGCGGGCGGCGCCGTAGGCGCCGTGGACAGTGAAGTCGGCCGTGATCTGCCATTCGGACCTGACCTCCAAGCCGGCGGCGTTCATTGCCTGCTGGTAGCCGGCCTGCCGGATGCCCGGCAGCTTGAAGTCCTGGTTCAGCGCGGCGTCGCCGGTGACGTGCGCTATCCGCGTATGCCCCAGCCGGATCAGGTGGTCGGTGGCCATCCGGGCCAGCCGCTCGTCGTCGATCCTGATCGTGGAGGCACCGGGCAAGGTGCCGCCGATGCCCACAATAGGGCGATGGACCGCCAGTAACTGCTGGATTTCGTCGTCGCTGAGCACCAGCGCAACGGCGATCACAGCGTCGAGGCGCTTGCGGAGCAGGAAGTCGTTCAGCACGCTTTGACGGCGCTCCGGCTGGTCGCCCACGTTGTAGAGCGTCAGGTCAAAGCCGGCATCCAGAAGGGTGGCAGATGCACCCTCCAGCACCGAGGAGAAATACCAGCGGTGGATGGAGGGAACCACAAGGCCGATGTTGTGGTTCCGCCCGGAGGCCAGGCTGGATGCGTGATAGGACGGGATAAACCCCAGTTCCCCTGCCGCCTCCAGTGCCAGTTTCCGGCTCTTGGCGGAGACGTTCGATTTGCCGCTAAGCGCCCGTGAGACGGTTGCGACGGATAAACCGGCCTTGTCTGCGACGTCCTTTATCCCGGCCATGCTCAATTGGCAGCGGTGTCCGGTCCAATCCGGATCCAGGCGGTTTCGCCCGAAGCCAGCAAACCGTCCGGCCCTGAAGATGCACTCCGGACGAGGACCTGGCCGGCGGGCATTTCCAGCGGCTCGTGGTTGAGGTTCATAAGCACCAGCGTAGTGCCGTTGAGGTATGCCAGGGATGAACCCATGCACCAATCCTCGGCCCACGCCAATGACCCGCGCCCCAGGTCCAGCTCACGGCGGATCTCCAGCATGTTCCGGTACAGGGCGAGGTGCGACGACGGTGAGCTGGCCTGCACGTCCCGGGCCAGTTCCCCGAAAGAGGAAGGCAGCGGCAGCCAGGGGTCGTTGCCGGCGCCGAAACCGAGATGGCGTTCAGCGGCCCGCCACGGCAACGGAACGCGGCAGCCGTCCCGGCCCAGCCGTTCCCCGCCTGTCCGCGCGAAGGTGGGGTCCTGGCGCAGGTGCTCAGGGATGTCGATGCCGTCAGGCAGCCCAAGCTCCTCACCTTGATAGAGATAGGCAGCCCCCGGAAGCCCCAGCATAAACAGCGATGCAGCAGCAGCCCGGTGCCGGCCCAGGGCCGTGTCAGGCTGCGGATCGGCCAGGCCGATACCGTCACCATCCCGGGGCCCTTGCCCGTTGTAGCCGAAGCGGGTGGCATGCCGGACGACGTCGTGATTGGAAAGCACCCAGGTGCTGGGAGCGCCGACGGCGCCCAGGACGGTCAGGGAGTCCGTGATGACGGTCCGGAGACGGTTCACGTCCAGTCCGGCGTGCAGATAGGGGAAGTTGAAGGCCTGGTGCATCTCGTCGGACCTGACCCACTGGGCGAGACGGGGGAGGTCGACGCTGGCTTCTGCGCAAAGGATCCGGTCCGGGCCATACTGGTCCAGGATTTTCCGCCAGGCACGGTAGATGTCGTGGATGGCCGGCTGGCCGAACATGGGTGCCTCATGGCCCGGGAAGCCGTCGGAACTTCCGCCGTCGGCCCGTCCGCCCCAGGCGGGGAGGCCGGGTGCCTTGACCAGCGCATGGGCAACGTCCACGCGGAAACCGGAAACGCCCCGGTCCAGCCAAAACCGGAGAATCCGTTCGAACTCGGTGTGGACGGCGGGGTTGTCCCAGTTGAAGTCTGGCTGGGATGAATCAAAAAGGTGCAGGTACCACTGGTCAGGCTGGCCATCAGGCCCGGTTACCCTGGTCCAGGCGGGACCGCCGAAGTGGGACTGCCAGTTGTTGGGCGGCTCGTGGCCGTCGGGCCCATTGCCGTCCCGGAAGATAAACATTTGCCGCTCCGGGCTGCCGGCGGGCGCCGCGAGGGCTGCCTGGAACAGCGGGTGCTGGTCGGAGCAGTGGTTGGGCACCAGATCCACAATGACGCGCAACCCCAGCCGGTGGGATTCCGCCATCATGACGTCGAAGTCGCCGAGGGTGCCGAAGATCGGGTCCACGTCGCAGTAATCGCTGACGTCGTAGCCGGCATCGCGCTGGGGGGAGCAGTAGAAGGGCGACAGCCACATCGCGTCAACCCCGAGGTCAGCCAGGTGCGGCAGCTCCTCGGTGATGCCGGCAATGTCTCCCACGCCGTCACCATTGAGGTCGCGGAAGGAACGTGGATACACCTGGTAGATCACGGCCGAGCGCCACCAGCCGGGCTGGTTGTCTTCGGAGTGGATCAGGGTCAGCGGGCCGGTACAGGGAGCAGTGGCGGACGTCACAATTTCGACAGACATGGAAGCAAGCTTAGCTTGTTCGGCGGTGGTCATGGAAACGCTTCCACTCCAGGCTACCGACGACGACTATCAAAAGCTGTCTCTCCGCAGGTCAGAAGCTGGAAGCGCTTGCAGGAGGATTATTGGTGTGAGCTCTGCCGTGTGCGGGACTCGAGTCCGAACGCCTCCAGCCCCAGCGGCACCCGTCCTAGACTGGTGGGACACGTGCGACGACGGATGGAGGCTTCGTGGGAAGTGTACTTGAGGAGCTGGAGACCGTCCTGGCGGCGGGCAAGGTGGACCGGACAGAAGCAACCCTCAGCCGGTACGCCGTGGACCAGGCGCCCGTCCTCGACTACCAGCTCCCTCTGGCAGTGGTGTTCCCCGAGTCGGTGCCGGACGTACAGGCTGTGGTGCGGATCTGCGCTGACAGTGCTGTGCCAGTAGTGCCGCGGGGCGCGGGAACGGGAGTCTCAGGCGGCGCCCACGCCACGAAGGACTGCATCATCCTGTCCCTCGAACGCATGGACCGGATCCTGGACCTGAACCCTGACGACGAAACAGCCGTGGTGGAACCAGGAGTCATTAATGCCGTGCTCAACGAAGCGGCAGCGGCGCACGGGCTGATGTACGCGCCGGACCCTGCCAGCTTCCGCAGCTCCACCATTGGTGGCAATGTCGCCACTAATGCCGGCGGCCTGCGCTGCGCCAAGTACGGAGTCACCAGGGACTCGGTCCTCGCGCTGGACGTAGTGTTGGCGGACGGCTCGCTGATCCATACCGGCCACCAGACGTTCAAGGGCGTGGCCGGCTATGACCTGACCGGGCTGTTCGTCGGTTCGGAGGGAACGCTTGGCATCGTGGTGGGGGTGACGGTGCGCCTTAAGTATCTACCCCGGGAAGTGCACACTGTTGCGGCTTTCTACCCGGACTTTCGTCTGGCCGCCGCCGGCGTCCTTGCTGTGGGCAGGGCGCGGGTGCAGCCAGCCATTATGGAACTGCTCGACGGCGGTACGCTTGCGCAGTTGGACGAGATCCACGGATCGGACCTCACGGCGCGCGGCCGGTCACTCCTCCTGATCCAGACGGACGGCTTCGGCGCTGCCGCCGAGGCTGAGGTGGTCCGGGAAGTCCTGAAGGCCGGCGGGGCAACCGTCACCACCGCGGCGAGCGCAGAGGCAGAACGGCTGGTGGAGCTACGGCGCCACAGCAGGGGCGTGGAGGTCGACGACGAGTACCGGGTGGGAGAGGATGTCGCCGTGCCCCGGTCGCGCCTGGTTGACTACGTCGTTGCCCTGGAGGGAATGGCCGTCCGCCACGGCGTGCACCTGAAGGTAGTGGCGCACGCCGGCGACGGCAACCTGCACCCCACCTTTTGGATAGACCGGAAGGACAGCAAGGTGGATACGGTTGCGATGGCGGGGCTCCAGGAAGTACTTGATGAATCCATCACGGCTGCCCTGCAGATGGGTGGAACCATCACCGGCGAACACGGCGTAGGACAGTACAAGCTGCGGTGGCTGGGCCAGGAACAGCCGGAACCGGTCCGGGAGCTCCAGCGCAGGATCAAGGAACTGTTCGATCCTGCCGGCATCCTGAATCCCGGTAAGGCGATCTGACCTTTAGTCGTCCACGTCGGGATATTCGTCGATGGACTCTTCCGCGCCGTAGCGGGACTCTTCCGTCTCCACCTCAAGGATCTTCAGCAGCCCGGTATCCGGGTTCAACATGATGGCTGCCTCGTCCCGGCGGTGCCGGAGGATGGAATCGATGTAGGACTGCACGGCTTCGGCGAGGGGGATGTGCCGCTCCTGCTTTTCGGACATGTACCAGCGGTGTTCCAGGACCTCGTGTACCGCCTCCGCCGGCTCCAGCTTGCCGGACAGGTCACGGGGAATGGACCGCACGATTGGCTCGAAGATCTGGCTGACCCAGAGGTGGGCGCTGTATTCCTCGTCCATGTCCGGATTGTTGTCAGCCCGGAAGCTGTCCATGTCGTTGAGGAGCCGGCGCGCCTGGTTCTCCTGTGCGTCCAGCCCCGTGAGGCGGAGCAGCCGTCGCTGGTGGTGCCCGGCGTCAACCACCTTGGGCTGCAGCTGGATGGTGGACCCGTTCTGGGTGGTCTTGATGGCGTATTCCTCGACGTCAAAGCCGAGTTCGTTAAGCCGCCGGATGCGGGCGCCCACGCGCCAGCGCTCGCCAAGTTCGAAAGATTCCTTCTCGGTGAGTTCGGTCCAGAGGCGGCGGTAGCTCTCCATGATCAGCTCGCTGGTGGCCACGGGGTCCACCTTTTCCTCGATAAGCCCCCCGTCCAGCAGGTCCATCAGCTCGCCCGCGATATTCACCCGGGCGATTTCCAGGTCGTATTCGCGCTGGCCGGTGGACAGGTCCGGATAAAGCTCACCGGTTTCGGCGTCCACCAGGTAGGCCGCGAAGGCGCCGGCGTCGCGGCGGAACAGTGTGTTGGACAGCGAAACGTCGCCCCAATAAAAGCCGATCAGGTGCAGCCTGACCATCAGCAGAGCCTGCGCATCGATGAGGCGCGTGAGCGTGTCCTTGCGGAGCATCTGCGAAAAGAGGGCGCGGTACGGCATGGAGAACTTCAGGTGCCGGGTCACCAGCACGGGGTTCAAGGGCCGTCCGTCCAGCGTGGTACGGCCGGTGATGACGGCAACGGGCTCCACGCAGGGAACGTCCAGCCGGGCCAGCTTGCGGAGCATGTGGTATTCGTGCCGGGCGACGTGCTCGGAGGTTTCCTTGATGGCGATCACGGAGCCGCCGAGGTGGGCGAAGCGGACAATGTGCCGGGAGATGCCGCGGGGCAGTGCAGCCAGGTTCTCCGCCGGCCAGTCCTCCAGCGCGATGTGCCACGGCAGGTCAAGCAGCTCCGGATCGGCAGCCGCCGCCGTAATGTTCAGGGAACTGGAGACCGAGGCATTTTTGCCGTCGTCGGCACTCGCCGCAACGAACCGTGGAAGCTTCCCCACCTGCGCATAGTCGGTGGGTTCATCGTGCCACTGGGCGCTGTATTCCTCGGTCATGGGTCAATTCTTCCGTACATAGGCGTGGCCAGCTAATTCTTGTGGCCGCGAAGTTAAAGGCCGACGGCGGCCGTCCATTCAAGGAAGGCCGCCGTCGGTTAGCGCAAGGGTTAGTCGCCCAGGCGCAGGCCGGTCTTGGTGTCGAACAGGTGCACGTGGCCCGACTGCGGACGGACGTAGATGGACTCGCCCTTCATCGGGGGGCGGCGGCCGTCGACACGTGCCACGATGTCGTGGTCCTTGCCGTCAAGCGTGGTGTGGCCGTAGACGTAAGCGTCGGCACCGAGCTCTTCGACGACGTCGACCTCTACCTTCAGGCCTTCACCGTGCGGGGCGGTCTCGAGGTCCTCCGGGCGGGAGCCCAGCGTCACGGTGGAGCCGTGTGCCTCTTCGAGGACGGAGCGGGGTACCGGGTAGACGGTTCCGCCGAACTGAACGCCGCCGTCGACAACCGGCAGTTCCAGCAGGTTCATGGCGGGGGAGCCGATGAAGCCGGCAACGAAGACGTTCTTGGGCTTGTCGTACAGGTTGCGCGGGGTGTCAACCTGCATCAGCAGGCCGTCCTTCAGCACAGCCACACGGTCGCCCATGGTCATTGCCTCGACCTGGTCGTGCGTCACGTAAACGGTGGTGACGCCCAGGCGGCGGGTCAGGGATGCGATCTGGGTGCGGGTCTGCACGCGGAGCTTGGCGTCCAGGTTGGACAGCGGCTCATCCATGAGGAAGACCTGCGGGTTACGGACGATGGCGCGGCCCATGGCGACGCGCTGGCGCTGGCCACCGGAGAGTGCCTTCGGCTTGCGGTCCAGGTAGGGCTCAAGGTCAAGGAGCTTGGCGGCTTCACGGACACGCTCGGCGCGCTCTTCCTTGGAAACGCCGGCGATCTTCAAGGCGAAGCCCATGTTGTCAGCAACCGTCATGTGCGGGTACAGCGCGTAGTTCTGGAAAACCATCGCGATGTCGCGGTCCTTGGGCGGAACGTCGGTGACGTCGCGGTCGCCAATGAGGATACGGCCGGCGTTGACGTCCTCGAGCCCTGCGAGCATGCGCAGGGAGGTGGACTTACCGCAACCGGAGGGTCCAACGAGGACCAGGAATTCGCCATCGGCGATGTCGATGTTGAGCTTATCGACGGCGGGCTTTTCTGTGCCCGGGTACAGACGCGTAGCGTTATCAAAAGTAACTGTAGCCACAGTTATCAATCCCTTCACCGGCAGGTACGTGCCGGACGATCCGTTGTGAATGGTTCATGTTTGTTCAGTTTTGTCCTGCAGACGCTCGCCGACCAAGGTTGGTGAGCGTCGAGTGACGCCGCACGGTGCTTGTGCGCCACATCACAAGCAAGAGTATGTCAGATATTGTGCATTTCGCCCCAAATGTTACGGACGTCACACGTGAGCTTGCTCAACTCCTGCCCTGGAAGCCCTGCTGGTCTTCCTCGGCAACGGCAAGGCTCCGCTCTTGAAGCAGCACCTCCAGCAGCTCCGCCACGTGCACCGGTGCCTCCACGCGGTACTGGGCCTGGGTGAAATCCAGGCCCACCTTCACGCCCACGTCCCCGGGTTCCAGGCGGGCCAGCGCATCCTCGTCCGTGGTGTCGTCGCCGGCAAACAGGACGGCCGTGGCCCCGGTGGCTTGCCGCAGGAAGGTAACCCCCTCGCCTTTGGAGGCATTCACCACTGAGGTTTCAAGGACTCGCTTCCCGTCCTTGAGGAAGACCCCTTTGCGGTCCTGCAGCAGCGAGCGCGCGGCGGATACCGCGTCCTGTGCCACGTCGTCATCCGCCTGGCGGGTGTGGAGGACCACGCCGGCCGGTTTGTCCTCCAGCATGGTGCCGGGCGCCTCCGCGGCGATCACCGCCAGGATGCTGCGGACCTCGGCCAGCAGGGCCTTTTGTTCCTCGTCCAGCGTCAGTCCGGTCGATCCAGGTCCCAGCCAGGCCTCTGCCCCGTGGCTGCCGATCAGCAGGGTGTCCACCGGCGGCGACGCTACTGCACGCAGGCTGGCGAGGGCGCGTCCGGAGATGAGCGCCGTCGTCGTGCGGGGCAGCACGGCGAGCCCGGCGAACGCCGTGGCTGCACGCGGAAGGGGGCGGGCGTCGTCGGCGTGGCCGACGATGGGAGCCATGGTGCCGTCGAAGTCCATGGCCACCAGCAGATGATCCGTCGCGGCGACGGCCCGAAGGGCCTCACGAAGCTCCGGTGTCAGGGCCAACTTGCCGTTGCCGGTTCTGCCGTCAGGAGTCATCGCGGACCACTTTTTCTTTCAAGGCCTGGAGGAAGTCGGCGGACCAGTGGTCCACGTCGTGTTCGAGGATCTGTTTGCGCATGGCCCGCATGCGCCGGGAAGCGTCCCGGGGCGTCATCTCCACTGCCCGCATGATCGCGCTCTTCAGGCCATCGATGTCGTGCGGGTTCATCAGGAGGGCCTGCTTGAGCTGGTCGGCGGCACCGGCGAACTCGCTGAGCACCAGCGCGCCGTCGTTGTTGGTGCGCGCCGTGACGTACTCCTTGGCCACCAGGTTCATCCCGTCACGCAGGGCGGTTACCAGCATGACGTCGGCGGCCAGGTACAGGGCCACCATCTCTTCCACGGGGTAGCTGTGGTGCAGGTAGCGGACGGCGGTGTTCTCGAGGGTGTCGTAGGTGCCGTTGATGTGGCCCACCGTGCCCTCCACTTCCTCGCGCAGGAGCCGGTACTGTTCAACGCGCTCGCGGCTGGGGCTGGCAACCTGGATCAGGGTGGCGTCGGCCACTGACAGCTTGCCGTCGGCAAGGAGCTCCTCGAACGCCTTGAGCCGGTGCCGGATGCCCTTGGTGTAGTCCAGCCGGTCCACACCCAACAGGATGGTTTTCGGGTTGCCAAGGTCCTGGCGGATCTGCCGTGCCCGCTCAATGATTTCCGGTTTTTGGGCCAGCTCGCTGATCTGCTGCACATCGATGGAAATGGGAAACGCCTGGGCCCTGGCGATGTGCGTGATTTCCCCGTCCTGGCCCTTGACGTGCACCTGCTGCTGCTTGACGCTGGCGCCCAGGAAGCGGCGGGCTGAGCGCATGAAGTTGCCGGCATCGCTGGGCCGCTGGAAGCCCACCAGGTCAGCGCCGAGCAGGCCGTCGATGATGGCCTGGCGCCAGGGCAGCTGGGCGAAGATCTCGGGCGGGGGAAACGGGATGTGGTTGAAGAAGCCGATCTTGAGGTCCGGCCGCGCTTCCCGGAGCATCCGCGGCACCAGCTGCAGCTGGTAGTCCTGGATCCACACCGTGGCGCCGTCATCGGCATGGCGTACGACGGCGTCGGCGAACCTTTTGTTCACCGTGCGGTAGGTGTCCCACCAGGTGCGATGGAATTCCGGCGGGGCGATCACGTCATGGTAGAGCGGCCACAGTGTGGCGTTGGAGAAGCCTTCGTAGTAAAGCTCGACGTCGTCCGCGCTGAGCTGAACGGGCACCAGGTCCATGCCACCGTGGCTGAATGGTTCCACGGTCTCTTCGGGGGCGCCGTGCCAGCCCACCCAGGCGCCGTCGGTCTTGGTCATCATGGGTGCCAGCGCCGTCACCAGGCCGCCGGGGGACCGGCGCCATCCGGAGCCGTCGTCGCCGCTTTCACCGGGGGCGCAGCGGTCAACGGGCAGCCTGTTCGAGACCACCATGAAGTCATACTTTGTTTCCCCGCCATGGCCGGAGCCGGCGGCGCCGGACCCGGCTGCGGTGGAAGGTTTTTCCTGGACGGGTGTTTGCATTGCGGCCCCCTGGGGTTGCTTGTGCCTCTTAGTTCACCCTAACGGGACGGAATCTTCCGTGCTATTCGTCCGTTGGTCAACCCGGCAGAATACTTGAACAGCCAAGCTCTCAGTTTTCTCCCCTAAAATGGGAGGGTTGCCACGAACTGGTCCCCCTCGTCGATCGACCCAAGGAACACATGAGCCCCGCAAACGAAGTACGTAAGTCCAAAGCTGAGCGCACCGCGGAGGCCCGCGAGAAAGCGCGGCTGATCCGTGACGCACAGCTGAAAAAGGACAAGCGCAACAAGCTGCTGATCGGGTGGGGGATTGTGGCGGCCGTTGTGGCTATCCTTGCGGTGATCGCATTGGTGGTGACCACCAGCATCCGCCAGAACACCCCCATTGCGGACCAGGGGCCGGTACCGGCCAGCGCGAACGTCAACGGTGGTGTGACCCTGCTGGCTAACACCGACGTCAAAAAGGCGGACCCGGCGACTGTGGACATGGCCAACCTCCCGGCCAAGCCGGATGCGCAGCCCAGCCCGGTCGTGGCGCCGGGCGCCGAGGCCGAAGCGGGCCAGCCCGTCAAGGTGATTGCCTACATCGACTTCATCTGCCCGGTCTGCCTGCGGTTCGAAAACACCTACAACGAAGCGCTTACCTCGCTCCGTAATGAAGGCAAGATCTCCATGGAGTACCGCCCGCTGGGCTTCCTGGACCGCCAGTCCACCACGAACTACTCCTCACGCGCAGCCAACGCCGCGGCCTGCGTAGCGGACAAGGCACCGGAGAAGTACTCCGAATACGTTGATGTCCTGTTTGCCAACCAGCCCGCTGAAGGCGGAGCCGGGCTCTCTGACGACAAGCTGAAGTCCCTGGCCAGTGACATTGACGCGGACATCAACAGCTGCGTGGATGACAAGACCTTCCGCCCCTACGTGAAGTACTCCACCGAGCTCGCCAACCGCACCGGGATCACCGGGACGCCCACCGTCTTCATCGACGGCAAGCAGTGGGACGGTGCTGCCGACCTGAACGCTGAAATCCAGGCGGCGATCGACGCGAAGGCCTAGCGTCTCCCTGGTACAAGGGCCCGCCGCCGGATATGTTCCGGCGGCGGGCCCTTCCCTTTGGCCGGGCATCTGCCGCGGGAACCACAACCGGCGTTTTTACCACCGGGAGGACTTGGGCTAACCTTATCTAGCGCCGTTCAGGTGCCCGCCCGCAAGGGCACGCCTCCTTAGCTCAGTTGGCCAGAGCACCGCTCTTGTAAAGCGGGGGTCGTCGGTTCGAATCCGACAGGGGGCTCAGACTGACCGGTCCTGGGAATCCTGTCGGACGCTTCAGGCACCCGTAGGCGGGATGTTGTGGTTAAGGCGCAGGAGATTCTGCGGATCATAACGGTCCTTGAGGGCAACGAGCCGCTGGTACTTATCCTGGCCGTAGGCATTGCGTGCAGCGTCTGCCTCCGGGACTCCCAGCTCCGCCCCCAAAAAGTTCACGTATTCGCCCTGCTCCGCGAACGGCTGCATCACCGCGTAGGCCTTCCGGGCAAATGCTGTAAGGCGTTCGTCCTCGGCCGGGTCCTGCCAAAACCCGTAAATGTTCAGCCAGTAACGCGCCGACCGGTTCGGAAACGCTGTTGCCTCTTCCGGGACCCGCCCGAAAGCGCCCTCCAGGTGGTGGATGTCGATGCCGGTTCCCTGCCACGCCAGCTCGGAGGCGAAACCAACCACCGCATCGGCCACCTCCCCGTCCAGCCGCGAGAAGGACACGTTCTTCCAGTAGCCGCGTGAGCCCTTGGGGAACACTGCGTCCATGGCGCTTTGCCAGTCCAGCCACGACGCCGATCCCACTTCCTCTTCGTCAGGCGGAGCAACGGCCCGGAGCTGGTCAACGAGGTTGAGGCCGGCCTGGTGGTCGTCGCTGACCCAGGCGAAGCCAAGAATCATCCATGGCTCATCACCCATGCCGAAATCGGGCGGGAAGACCAGGAAGGAAATGATCGGATTCATCTCGTCGGGCAGGTCCCGTGCCCACGCGTCGAAGGCAAGCAGGGCGGTCTTCCAGTGCTGTTGCCGGTAGAAGAGGTTGCCACCCAGGGGTGCCGCAGGCAGGGGAAGGGTGCGGAAGGTAAAAGAGGAGACGACGCCGAAGTTCCCGCCGCCGCCGCGCAGCCCCCAGAACAATTCAGGGTTTTCGTTCGCGCTTGCCTGCAGGTGCTCGCCGCCGGGGGTGACGACGTCCACAGCCTCCAGGTTGTCCAGGCTCAGCCCGCCCGTCCGCGTCAGCCAGCCCACCCCGCCGCCAAGGGCGAGTCCAGCTACCCCTGTCCCGCTGATGACTCCCAGCGGGACAGCCAGCCCATGCGCGGCCGTAGCCCGGTCCACATCCGCCAAGGTGGCTCCCGGCTCAACGGTGACGAGCCCGCTTCCGGCATCGACCGTGACAGCGCGGAGTGGCCCCAGGTCCAGGACCAGGCCGCCGTCGACAGTGCCATGGCCGGCGATGTTGTGCCCTCCGCCGCGGACCGCCAGCGCCAGACCGCTGCCCCGCGCAGTATCCAGCACCGCGTCGATGTCCGCGACGGCACCGGCCCTCGCGATCGCGCGGGGACGCAGATCCACCATGCCATTCCATACCGCCCGGGCTTCCTCGTAAAGTGGATCCTCTGGCTCGATCAACGATCCCTGCAGCCGTCTACGCAACTCCTGCAGTGACTGCTGGACCTCACGTTCCGGATGGTTGTGATGAGCTGTGGCCATCGCTGGTTACTTCCAGATCAAAGGGCAAGGACAATCCATCTGGAATGCCGATGCCGGGAGTTTAGGAGCAGTTCCCGGCGCGGGTCAACAGCCTATTTTTCCATTCACCTTGAGGCAGCAGGGCCGGGTTAATATCCACGAGACAGCGACGAAACGCGGCCACAACATTGGCTGCGTACGGTCGGTGGCATGAAAGCTCAATTTCCAGCCCGCATCAGTGCCTGGTTCGCGGATACGTTCTACTGCGAGACCCCTGCCCAGGCTGCCGATGCCATGGCCGATGCGACACGCTGGGGGTGGTTGCCGGCACTCAGTGGCGTGGCAGTCGGAGCGGACCATGCGCGGGAACTGCACGTGGAATCCGCGGCGGAACCGGGCGGCATGTCTGGTTGAACACACGGGCGCGCGTGTGAAGGCATAATGACTTAAACTGCCTGAGGTGCCTGAAATGGCGCTGTGCAGCAAGGAAAGTGAACACGCTATGGCTACCGATTACGATGCTCCACGCAAGCAAGAAGAAGAGTCTCCTGCCGACTCCCTGGAGGCCCTCCAGGCATCCCGTGGTGCCACCGCCCAGACCGCGGTGATTGACCTCGACGAAAACGACACGGCCGAGGGCATTGACCTGCCCGGCGCCGATCTTTCCAACGAGGAACTGACCGTCATCGTCGTTCCGGAGCAGTCAGATGAATTCACCTGCTCGTCGTGCTTTCTGGTCCGCCACCGGTCGCAGGTGGCCCGCGAAAAGAACGGCATGAAGTACTGCCGGGACTGCGAAGGCTGAAATCCCTACCCAAAACAGCGCCGGCCACCCCTAAAGGGTGACCGGAGCTGTTTCGTCGTCCGGCGTCGTTATCCGGCATAACAGCCGGGTCCAGAAACGGCACCGGAATGGTTAAGGACGGCCGCAAAAAGGCCCCGGATATAAAGGCGTGTGATCCGGATCCCGGCTTCCTTACGGTTCCGCGCCGAAGCGGCCACAACCCTCGTATTCAGTAGTGCGACGCTCCTACGCTTGAGCTATCCAATCGCACCACTCACTACGGATGGCACCCCAAATGAAAAAAATTCTCACCTGGCTCTCGGCCCTGCTCATGGCCGTCGGGGTCGGACTACTGGCTCCGGGGCCCGCCTCGGCTGCTACATCCTATTGCGGTCTTCAATGGGGGTCCCTGGCAAAAGCCGGACCCCACTTCAGCACCGCCTCCGTCACCAACGTCCGGACCGGGCAGCACACCTGCTTCGACCGTACGGTAATTGACCTCAAAGGCCCGGTAAAGGGCTACACCGTTGGTTACGTCACAGACATCACGCAAGACGGCTCCGGCGCAATCATCCCTGTCCGGGGCGGTGCTCGGCTGCAGCTAACACTGAAGGCACCCGCGTACGACGCACACGGCAATGCCACGTACAGTCCCCGGAACAGAACCGAACTGTCCAACGTCTCCGGCTACCAGACCTTCCGGCAGGTGGTCTACGCCGGAAGCTTCGAGGGCTACACCAGCGTTGGCCTGGGCGTCCGCGCCCGGCTGCCCTTCCGGGTCCTAACGCTGGACGGCCCCGGATCGGGGTCACGGCTGATTGTGGACGTGGCACACTTCTGGTGACGCACCTGAGGTGACGCAACGAAAAGGTGCCGCACCCCGGAATCTGGGATGCGGCACCTTTTGTGTGTGCTGCAACGAAGCAGGAAACTACTCCGGGACCACCAGGGCCGGGGTGTCCCGCTTGAGGGTCTCGCCGCGGAAGAATCCGGGGCGCAGCCGGGACATCACCAGCATGAACACCACACCAAGGACCAGGATGCCCACGCCGAGGACGAACACCAGGCCCACCCCGAACACCTCCGAGCCGCTGCCGAACTCGGGCGCCCAGCTGTCCACCGCCGTCTGCAGGAACACCACAAACAGTCCCACGCCGCCGAGCACCGGGCAGAGGAACCGCAGCAGGAAGTTGCGGGCGCTGCTGAAGACGCTGTGGCGGAAGTACCAGGCGCAGGCGATCGCAGTCAGCCCGTAGTAGAAGCAGATCATCAGGCCCAGCGCCAGGATGGTGTCGTTCAGGACGTTTTCGCTGAGCACATGCATCACGGCGTAGAACCCCGCGGACAGGAAGCCGGCGGCAATGGTGGCATAGCCCGGCGTCGCAAAGCGCTTGCTCACCCGGCTTAGCGGTTCCGGCAATGCCCCGTAATGGGCCATGGCCAGCAGGCTGCGCGACGGCGACATAAACGTGGACTGCAGGGAAGCGGCTGAGCTGGACAGCACAGCCAGGGACATCAGGATGGCGAAGGGACCCATGATGGGGGACGCCAGGGCAGTGAAGATGTTTTCGTGGTTCTCGGCGTTGTTCAGGCCGTTGCCCGTGTCACCAACGCCGGCGAACATCATGGTGGCGATGCTCACCAGCAGGTAGATGGCCAGGACGATGAGGGCGGTCAGGGTGCCGGCGAGGCCTGCCGTCCTTTTGCCGTTGGCGGTTTCCTCGTTCACGGTCAGACAGACGTCCCAGCCCCAGTACACAAAGATGGACAGGGAGATTCCGGCGGCGATCTGGCCGAACGTTTCGATCTTGGTGACGTCAAACCAGTCCCAGCTGAAGGGGATGGCCGTCTCCGACGTGGACCAGTTGGCGAACGCCATGGCCACAAACAGGCCCAGGACCAGCAGCTGGAACCCCACCAGGCCGTACTGCACCAGCTTCGTGGTGTGGAGGCCGCGGTAGCTGACCCACACGGCAAGGGCCACGAACACAAAACAGGTGAGCACGTTCAGCGGCTTGTTGGCCGCGAGGTCAGCAAGTTCGGCCGACCCGGTGAGCTGGGAGAGGAAAAGGTAGAAGAAGTCGACGGCGACCCCCGCCAGGTTGGACAGGACGATGATGTTGGCTGCGAGGAGGCCCCACCCGCCCATCCAGCCCACCCACGGGCCGAACGCTTTGGTGACCCAGGTGAAGGTGGTGCCGCTGTCCGGGGAGTCGGCGTTGAGTTCCCGGTAGGCCAGGGACACCAGGATCATCGGGATGAACCCGATCAGGAAGATGACAGGCAGCTGCAGCCCGGCTTCGTTGACGGTGGGGCCCAGCGCGCTGGTGAGTGTGTAGGCCGGGGCGATGGTGGAAATGCCAAGGACGACGACGGCGAGGAGCCCCAGCTGCCCGCCCTTTAGACCCTTGGGGGTAATTCCGTGGGCGGTGCCGGGAGCATGCTGTCCGGCCCCGCCTGCGGCAGGGGTGCCGGTGCGGATGGTTTCTGTCATGACACCACTTTCTGGGAGGCAGCGGGCTGCTGTTGGGTGATGCAGTGGATTCCGCCGCCGCGGGCGAACAGTTCGCGTGCGTCGATGGCGACGATGCGGCGTCCGGGGTAGGCCTCCGCCAGGACCTGCAGGGCCTTGTCGTCCTGGGGGTCGTTGAAGCTGCAGGCGATGACGCCGCCGTTGACCACCACGTGGTTGATGTAGCTGTAGTCCACGAAGCCTTCATCGTCCCGCAGGGTTTCGGGGGCGGGGACCTTGATGATCTTCCACTGCCGGCCGGCGGCGTCCGTGGTGCCGCGCAGGAAGTCGATGATGTCGCGGCTGACCTCGAAGTCCGGATGTTCCGGGTTCTCCTGCGAATGGACCAGCAGCGTGCCGGGGGAGGGGATGGCGGCCACGATGTCCACGTGGCCGCGGGTGCCGAAGCGCTCGGAGTCGCGGGTCAGGCCCCGCGGCAGCCACACCACATGGGTGGCGCCGATGGTGCGGGCCAGTTCCCGTTCGACGTCGGCCCGGCTGAGGCCCGGATTGCGCCCGGGATCCAGCTGCACGGTTTCGGTGACGAGGACCGTTCCCTGGCCGTCCACCTGAATGCCGCCGCCCTCATTCACGAGGGCGGACGCGAGGTGGCGTGCCCCCGAGCGGCCAGCCACCTCGCCGGCGATCAGGGCATCCTTGTCCCACTGGGCCCAGTCCTGCCCGCCCCAGCCGTTGAACACCCAGTCCACGGCACCGAGCTGCCCCTCGCCGTCCAGGACAAAGGTGGGCCCGATGTCGCGCATCCACGCGTCGTTCAGCGGGGCCGCGAGCACCTCTATGTGAGGGTGCAGGTAGTCGGCGGCTGTCTCGACGTCGTCGGGGTCCACCACCATGGTGACAGGCTGGAATTCGACGGCGGCGTTAGCCACGGCAGCCCAGGTGGACCTGGCCGCACGGGCGGCTTCAGCAGACTCCCCAAGGGTGTAGCCGCCGGCCGGGAACGCCATCCAGAGCCGCTCCTGGGGGGCTGTTTCGGCAGGCATCCTCCATTGCGTGGCTTGCGCCGTTTGCCCCCGGGCGCCAGCCTCCCGGTGAGCCGCGGCGGCGGTCACGAGCACACCTCCGCGAACCCGTGCTCGCCGCCGATGGATTCATTCGGGCGGACGGGTTCGGTGAGGCGGCCATAGGTATCCGGGCGGCGCGTTGCCAGGAAGGGGAACAGCGTCAGCCAGTCCTTCCTCTGGTCCAGGTCCACATCAGCCACCAAAACGGCGGACGCATCGCGGGGTGCCTGGGCGAGAATCCGGCCGTAGGGATCGGAAATGAAGGATGACCCGTAGAAGTTCAGGGTGCCTTCGCTGCCCCAGCGGTTCGGCGCAATCATAAAGAGCCCGTTGGCGATGCCGTTTCCCACGATCACCTGCTGCCAGAGCGGCTGGGTATCAAAGTCGGGGTGGTCAGGTTCGGAGCCGATGGCCGTGGGGTAGACCACGATGTCCGCGCCGCCGAGTGCATACAGCCGGGCCACTTCAGGGAACCATTCGTCCCAGCAGGTAGGCATGCCCAGCCGGGCGCCGCCGAGTTCGGCGGGCGCATGGACCTCATAGGCGTCTGCGGCAGCCGGGCCCTTGCGGAAGAACTTGTCCTCGTAGTAGCCGGCGGTGACCGGGATGTGTAGTTTGTGGGTCCGGGCCAGGAGCTCGCCTTCCGGCGAGACCAGAATGGCCGTGTTCAGGCCCAGGCCGTCGTCCTCTCCGTCCGGGTCTTCGGCCCGCTGGTACAGGGACGCGTGAACGGACACCCCGTGGCGCCGGGCAGCGTCTGCGGCGAACCGGAAGGTGGGGCCGGCGAGCAGGTCCTCGGCAATATCCGAGGGCCGGGTACGCGTGGGGCCCTCGGCGGGATCGTTGTGCGGCTGCGTGTCTGCGGGATACCGCGAAAGCGTCAGCTCAGGCAGGAAAACAACGGAGGCGCCAAGGCGGGCTGCCCGGCCGATGCCATCGTTCAGTTCGGCCTCCACGACGGCGCTGTCTGCTTGCCAGCGGTGCTGGACCACGCCAACGCGCAGGGCCTGCCGGCTGGACGGCGATGTCCGGGCCAGGGAGGCGGGTGCGTCGAGGCAGGAAATTTCAATCATGGTTTCTACTCCAGTGAGACGACGGTCACTAAATGAATGACGTTCATTTAGTATGGGGTTCCGCGCCGGCGGATGCAAGGGGGAATATGAATCAGGTTCGTTTATGTCGCGAAAAACAAATTAGTAAGCTCACTGAGAAATTTCCCAAGGGCGCCGTCCTATGCTGCGCAGGGGGCTGGTAGCGTCAGGATTACTGGACCAATCGAGGAGGACGCATGAAAGCTTCACCGACACTGACCAACAACCTGCAGGCTGTGCTTACGGACCTGATCGAGCTGCACATCCAGGGCAAGCAGGCCCATTGGAACATCGTGGGAACCAATTTCCGGGACCTCCACCTGCAGCTGGACGAAATTGTTGACGCCGCCCGCCAGTTCGCCGATGATACGGCTGAGCGGATGCGCGCCCTGCACGCGCTCCCCGACGGTCGCAGTTCCACCGTGACCGGGTCCACCAGCCTCGCTCCCTTCCCTGAGGGCCTCATCAGCACCAAGGATGCCATCGAGCGGATTGTTGGGGCCCTCGAAGCTGCCGTGGGCACCATGCGGAAGGTCCACGATGAAGTAGACGAGGAAGACCCCACCTCGGCTGACCTCCTGCACGAGTTCATCCTGAAGCTGGAACAGTTCGCCTGGATGGTGAACGCCGAAACCATGAAGGCCACCGCGAGCGTCACTGCGCCTGACGCGCAGTAGCCCGGTGGCCCTGACGGGCAGCGCCCTGCAGGCGCCCGGCGTCGGAGGTTATCCTCCGGCGCCGGGCGCTTTTTCCTGCCCGGCCGCTGCCCCTATGCCGCCTTGGGCACCTTCCGAAGCACGACGGCGGAGAGGACTGCCGCCGTCGCCATCAGCACCAGCCCGATCGCGGCGGTGACGTGCACGCCGGAGTCGAAGGCGGCGCCGGCTGCATGCCGGACGGCGTCCGCGAGGGGCGCCGGCAGGCCTGCCGCGAGCTCCATGGCCCCGGCCAGGGTTTCGCCGGCCTGTGCTGTGCTGTGGCCGGATGCAGCGGCTGCAAGACCTTCCGGGAGCCGCAGGTTGTGCTGGTAGGAGGCTGTAAGGATGGAGCCCAGCACGGCGGTTCCCAGCAGGGCACCCACCTCGTAACCTGTCTCCGAGATTGCTGAAGCTGCCCCGGATTTTTCCGGCGGCACGCTGCCGAGGATGAGGTCATTGGAGATGGTCTCGGCCGTTCCCACGCCCAGTGCCAGAACCAGCAGGGCAGCGAGCAGCAGTGCCGGGCCGTTGGCATGGCTGCCAAACGCCACCATGCTGTAGCCGGCGGCACTCATGGCCAGTCCGGCGCCCACCACGAATCCCGGCCGGATCCTTCGTACCACCGGAACCACCGCAAGGCCCGCCACCACGGTTGCCACCAGTGCGGGAATCATTGCCACGCCCGCAGCGGAAGGGGACATGCCCTCGAGGAGCTGAAGGTGCTGGGCCAGGAAGAGGATGAAGCCGTTGAAGGAAAACAGGGCCAGGACATTGGCGGTGATGGCCATGCTGAACACCCGGTTGCGGAACAGGGACATGTCCAGCAGCGGGCTCTCCAGCCGCTGTTGCCGGCGGACAAAAACGGCACCCATTGCCAGTCCAAAAGTTATGCTCCCCAGGGCCAATGGGCCGGCGCCTTCCGTGGCGAATTCCTTGATGCCGTAGACCACCGGAACCATGGTGAGCAGCGAGAGCAGGATGCTGGGCGCATCCACCCGCCCCGGTGTTGGGTCCTTGGATTCCGGGATGAATGCCGGGCCGAAAGCCAGCAGGGGCAGCATGATGGGTACGGCCACCAGCAGAATTGCGCCCCACCAGAACTGCTCAACAAGCCACCCGCCAAAGATCGGACCCAGGGCCGCGCCGCCGGAGAACCCCGCAGCCCAGATGGCGATTGCCAGCCGCCGGCGGTTCGGGTCAACGAAGATGTTGCGGATCAGGGAAAGGGTGGAGGGCATCAGCATGGCGCCGAAGAAGCCCAGGGCGGCGCGGCCGGCAATCAGCCAGCCGGCGCTGGGGGCGAAGGCCGTTACGGCTGACACAGCGGCGAAGCCGATGCTGCCGGTAATGAGGAGCCGGCGGCGTCCGATCCTGTCGCCCAGGCTCCCCATGGCAACGAGCAGTCCGGCCAGTACCAGCGGGTAGGCGTCCACGATCCACAGGAGCTCGACTCCGGATGTGCCCAGCGCACCCGCGATCGCGGGCAGCGCAAAGGTCAGCGCGGTGTTGTCCACGGCTACGAGGAGGACCGGGAACATCAGGAGTCCCAGTGCGAGCCAATCGCGCCAAGTGCCCGTGGCGCGATTTTGTTCAGGCGGGGCAGGTGGAGTGCTGCGGGTGATGCTCTGTGGGGAAGTGGCGGAAGACTTCATCATCCCTAAACTATACCGTCCGGACGGTATAGTTAAGAAACGGGGCCCGACGATGCATGATGGGAACCATGCCCCGAAAACCCGTTGCGCGAGACGCAGTCCTCGACGCCTTTGAAGAACTCCTGATTGATGTGGGGGAAAGGGCCGCCACGCTGGATGCAGCGGCCAAGCGTGCCGGCGTCTCCAAAGGCGGCCTGCTGTACCACTTCCCCAACAAGGAAGCGCTGATCACCGCCACCCTGGACCGGCTGGACCGGCTGGCAGGGGAGGACCTCGCCGCCATGGCGGCTGCGCCGGAAGGGGCTGCGGCATACTTCATCCGGTCATCGCTCTGGTCCGACACTCCGATGGACCGTTCCTTTGTCGCCGCGACGCGTCTCGCCGAGGTGGCCCATGAGGATGCGCGCCGCCGCTTTACTGTGATCCAGCAGCAATGGCTGGAGCTCATCGGCAAGGATGTGGGCCCGGCGATGGCAAAGGCTGTGCTGTACATGGGGGACGGGCTGTACTTCAACGCCATGTGGGAGAGCGGGCCGTCCGGAAACCCCGGCGACAGGCAGGCGGAGGTGGACGAACTGCTTGCCGCCGTCGAGCGGTTGAGGGGCTAGCTGCCATTTGCTCCTCAGTCAGTGGCATAGGAGAATTGGTCCATGTGTGGGCCGTCTCCGGCGCGCCCATACCCAAATGAATAGCCTTTGATCTGCGGCGGGAGAGTTCTGCCAAGGTACAAGCAGGCGCCGTAGGAGCAATACCTCCCCAGGAATCTCACAGGCCCATGTACCGCCGCGGCGAGGCACCTCTGGAAAGCAGCACGCTGTCCGCCTCGGTATCCGGTCCCGGATACTTGGAACGCTGTGCTCACCGACGGTGCAAGCGGGGCTTGCGCAAGCAGGCACCGCGGAAACTCTCAGGTCCAGTTACAGAGCGGGGAGGGCCCGAATCGATGTGGCGTACCCTGCGCCGCCTTAGTTATGGAGTTCCTCGTGACTGTATCTCCGGCCTCCGCCATCCCAGCCTCCGCCATCCCAGCCTCCGCCTCCCCGGCCACCGCCAATCCGGCCTCGGACCGCCAAACTCCTTCCGCCCCGGCCGCCGCCACCTTCGTTGACCGGCACATCGGCGCCCGCCGGGAGGCTGACGTCGACACCATGCTCGAGGCCGTCGGCTACGACACCGTGGACGCGCTGGTTGATACCGCCGTCCCCAAGGACATCCGGCAGGACTCCGCTTTGGAGCTGGCAGGCGCGCTGAGCGAGGTGCAGGCACTCGCTGAACTGCGCCGGCTGGCCGCCAGGAACAAGACCGCCGTGCAGATGATTGGCCAGGGCTACTATGACACCGTGACGCCCCCGGTGATCCGCCGCAACATCCTTGAGGGTCCGGCCTGGTACACCGCCTACACCCCGTACCAGCCCGAGATTTCCCAGGGCCGCCTTGAAGCTCTGCTCAACTTCCAGACCATGGTCCAGGACCTGGTGGGCCTGCCCATCGCGAACGCCTCTTTGCTGGACGAAGCCACCGCAGTGGCGGAGGCCGTACTGATGATGCGCCGCGCCAACAAGAACAAAGATGCGCGCGACGGCAAGACGGTGCTGGACGCGGACTGCCTGCCGCAGACCATCGCCATCGCGAAGGGCCGCGCCGAGGCTCTGGGCTTCGAGGTTGAGGTCGCGGACCTCTCCAAGGGACTGCCCGACGGCGTCATCAACGGTGTGGTGCTCCAGCAGCCCGGCGCTTCCGGCCGGGTTTTCGACCACAGCGCCGTGATCGCCGATGCCAAGGAGCGCGGTGCCCTGGTGACGGTTGCGGCCGACCTGCTCGCCCTGACCCTCATCACGCCACCAGGCGAGCAGGGCGCGGACATCGCCGTCGGCTCCGCGCAGCGCTTCGGCGTCCCGCTGTTCTATGGCGGTCCGCACGCCGCCTACATGGCAGTGCAGAAAGGACTGGAGCGTTCCATGCCCGGCCGCCTGGTGGGCGTTTCCAAGGACTCCGCCGGGGTTCCTGCCTATCGCCTGGCCCTGCAGACGCGCGAGCAGCACATCCGCCGGGAGAAAGCCACGTCCAACATCTGCACCGCGCAGGCGCTGCTGGCCATTGTGGCCTCCATGTACGCTGTGTACCACGGCCCCGAGGGGCTGAAGGCGATCGCCCAGTCCGCCCACGCGCATGCCAGGACCATCGCTGCTTCCCTCAAGGCCGCCGGCTTCGAGGTGCTGCACACCAGCTTCTTCGACACCGTCACGGTCTCGGTGCCGGGCAGGGCGGCGGGCATCGTGGCCGCCGCTGAGGCGAAGGGCATCAACCTGCGCAATATCGACGCCGACACGGTGGGCTTCTCCACGGATGAAACGACAACATCAGAAATTGCCGGCGGCGTCCTTGAAGCTTTTGGGCTGGAAGCCGTCGACGCTTCCGCCGGTGACTCCGAAGGCGCTGGCTTTGGCCTGGATGCCGCCGTCACGCGCTCCTCCGGCTTCCTGCAGCACCCGGTGTTCAACACCTACCGCTCCGAGACGCAGTTGCTCCGTTACATCCGTAAGCTTTCAGACCGGGACCTGGCGCTGGACCGCACCATGATCCCGCTGGGCTCCTGCACCATGAAGCTGAATGCCACCGCCGAGATGGAAGCCATTTCCTGGCCCGAGTTCGCCTCCATCCACCCGTTTGCCCCGGACTCCCAGACCGCAGGCTGGCGCGAACTGATTGCGGACCTGGAAGCACAGCTCACCGAGATCACGGGCTACGACCAGGTGTCCATCCAGCCAAACGCGGGTTCTCAAGGCGAGCTTGCCGGCCTGCTGGCGATCCGCGGCTACCACCACTCCCGCGGCGATCAGCAGCGGAACGTCTGCCTGATCCCCGCCTCGGCCCATGGCACCAATGCCGCCTCGGCGGTCCTGGCCGGCATGAAGGTGGTTGTGGTGGCCACCGCCGTTGACGGCACCATTGACCATGCCGACCTGTACGCCAAGATCGAGGCGAACAAAGACGCGCTGTCCTGCATCATGATCACCTACCCGTCCACCCACGGAGTGTACGACGCCGACGTGCGCGAGGTCTGCGACGCCATCCACGCAGCAGGTGGCCAGGTGTACATCGACGGCGCCAACCTGAACGCCCTGGTGGGCTTGGCGCAGCCGGGCAAGTTCGGCGGCGACGTCTCGCACCTGAACCTGCACAAAACCTTCTGCATCCCCCACGGCGGCGGCGGACCCGGCGTCGGACCCGTCGCTGCTAAGGCGCACCTGGCACCGTTTATGCCCGGCAACGCGGCCACCTGGACCGAAGGCAATGACGTCCCGATCTCTGCCTCGAAGTACGGTTCGGCCGGCGTCCTGCCCATCTCCTGGGCGTACGTCAAGCTCATGGGCGGCCAGGGGCTCACCGAGGCCACCAAGTCCGCGCTGCTCGCCGCGAACTACATCGCCGCGCGCCTGAACGACTTCTTCCCCGTCCTGTACACGGGCGAAGGCGGGCTCGTGGCGCACGAGTGCATCCTGGACCTGCGCGAACTGACCGCCAGGACCGGCGTCACCGCCGAGGACGTAGCCAAGCGCCTCATCGACTACGGCTTCCACGCCCCCACCCTGGCGTTCCCGGTTGCCGGCACCCTGATGGTGGAACCCACGGAATCCGAGGACCTCGGCGAGATCGACCGCTTCATCGAAGCCATGATCTCCATCCGCGCCGAGATCGACCAGGTGGCCAACGGTGACTTCACCGTTACCAACAGCCCGCTGCGCAACGCACCGCACACCGCCGCGGCCGCCATCAGCAGCGATTGGGACCGCGCCTACCCCCGTGAGCAGGCAGTGTTCCCGGTGAAATCGCTGAAGCAGGACAAGTACTTCCCGCCCGTCGGCCGCATCGACGGCGCAGCCGGCGACCGGAACCTGATCTGCTCCTGCCCGCCGCTTTCCGAGTTCGAAAACTAAGGCCCGCCATGACGGAGAAATACACCGCACTCTACGACGAGCACAAGAAGCTGGGTGCGTCCTTCACGGACTTCGGCGGCTGGCAGATGCCCCTGAAATACAGCTCCGAGCTCGCCGAGCACCACGCCGTCCGCAAGAGCGCCGGCCTGTTCGATCTCTCCCACATGGGCGAGGTCTGGGTCACCGGGCCGGCCGCGGCCGCGTTCCTCGACTACGCGCTGGTGGGAAAAATCTCCGCCATGCCCGTGGGCAAGGCCAAGTACTCCCTGATCTGCAACGAGGACGGCGGCATCATCGACGACCTCATCGCCTACCGGCGCCCAGCGGCGGAGGACGGTACAGACGTTTTCCTGGTGGTGCCCAACGCAGGCAACGCCACAGTGGTGGCCGCCGCCCTTGCCGAACGCGCCGCCGGGTTCGACGTCGCCGTTGATGACGCTTCCGCCGCCACCTCGCTGATCGCCGTCCAGGGCCCGAAGGCGCAGGAGCTGCTGCTCCGCCTCGTCCCGGCCGCCCGGCACAGCCTGGTGACGGAACTGAAGTACTACGCCGCCGTCGAAGTTCCTTTCCTGGTGGCCGGCGCCGGGCTGGACCTCCTGCTCGCCCGCACCGGTTACACGGGCGAGGACGGGTTCGAGATCTTTGTAGCGAACGACGACGCCCCTGGCCTTTGGCAGGCACTCGTCGCCATTGCCGAGGAGGGGGAGCTGGCGCCTGCGGGCCTGGCCTCCCGGGATTCCCTCCGCCTGGAAGCGGGGATGCCGCTGTACGGAAACGAGCTGTCCCTGCAGGGCGACCCGTTTAGCGCTGGGCTGGGACCCGTCGTCGGGCTTTCCAAGGAAGGCGACTTTGTGGGCAAAGCCGCGCTCGCAGCCCAAAAGGAAGCCGGTGCCGGCAGCACCTCCGGCCGCAGGCTCGTGGGCCTCAAAGGGCTCGGCCGGCGCGCGGGCCGGGCCCACTACCCCGTCCTCAAGGACGGCAACGTGGTGGGCGAAGTCACCTCCGGCCAGCCCTCACCCACCCTGGGATACCCCATCGCCATGGCGTACGTGGACGTCGATTTCACCGAAGTCGGCACGGCCCTGGAGGTTGATCTCCGCGGCAAGGCAGAGCCGTTCGAAGTCGTCGACCTGCCGTTCTACAAGCGCCTTCAGTAGCATCGTGCTCTTCGATGGTTGGCTTCGGGACCGGCGGACCGCGCCTCCGGATACCGATCCCACAGGGGCAGCGCCCGTCTCACCAAAGTCCGGCAGCCACTGATCGTCGGCAAGGGTGAGGGCCCGACGGCGGGTGAGCGGATTCCGGAAGCGTGCGTCAGAGGCGAGGAACGAGCCAGCACGCGGAGGAATTCGGCCGGTCGCACCCACCCCGCCACGAACTCTCTAGTTAGGAACACACCATGGCTGTTGGAGTCTTTGATTTGTTTTCCATCGGGATCGGGCCCTCGAGCTCGCATACCGTGGGGCCGATGCGGGCTGCTGCCGTTTTTGCGGAGGAGCTGAAATTCTCCGGTGCGCTGGACCGTGTGGCGTCGCTGCGGGTTGACCTGTTTGGGTCGCTCGCGGCGACGGGCCACGGGCATGGGACGATGACGGCAATCCTGCTGGGGCTGGAGGGCTTCCATCCGGAGTTGATCCTGCCTGATGAGGTGGAGGAACGCCTGGCGGCCATCGACCAGACGGGCATGCTGCAGTTGGCGGGTGCGGTGCCCCTGCCGTATGGGGTGAAGGACATGGTGCTGCGGCCGTTGACCATTCTGCCGCGGCACACCAACGGCATGACGTTCACGGTGTCCGATGCCAACGGCCAGGTCCTGCACACGGCCACGTTCTTCTCGGTGGGCGGCGGTTTCATCGTCCGTGAGGGCGAGGAGGACGCCGCGCAGCAGGAGCTGGAGGAATCCAAGAAGGAACTGCCGCTGCCGTTCCGCACGGCCGCCGAACTGCTGGAGCACTGCCGGGAAACCGGGCTGGGCATCAGTGACGTGATGCGCGTCAACGAGGAGGACAGCCGCACTCCCGAGGAGATCCGGGCGGGTCTGCTGCACATCTACTCCGTGATGGAGGGCTGTGTGCAGACCAGCCTGCAGCGCGAAGGCGTGCTGCCCGGCGGGTTGAAGGTCCGGCGTCGTGCCCCGGACTGGTACGACCGGCTGAAGAAGGAGAGTTCGCGGCCGGACAGTGAAGGCCAGGACCAGGAGTTCCATGACCCGAAGTATTGGCAGGAGTGGGTTAACTTGATTGCCCTGGCGGTGAATGAGGAGAACGCGTCCGGCGGCCGGGTGGTTACCGCGCCTACGAATGGGGCTGCCGGGATCATTCCGGCGGTGCTGTACTACGCGCTGCACTTTGCGCCGGGAATGGAAAACGCCAGCCAGGAGGACCGCGACGACGTCGTGGTGAAGTTCCTGCTCGCCGCCGGTGCCGTGGGGGTGCTGTACAAGGAGCAGGCCTCCATCTCGGGTGCCGAGGTGGGCTGCCAGGGCGAGGTGGGGTCGGCGTCGTCCATGGCGGCGGCGGGCTTGGCCGAGGTCATGGGCGGAACGCCGGCGCAGGTGGAGAACGCCGCCGAGATTGCGATGGAGCACAACCTGGGCCTGACGTGTGATCCGATCGGCGGGCTGGTGCAGGTTCCCTGCATCGAACGGAACGCGATCGCGGCGGCGAAGGCGATCAACGCCGCGAAGATGGCGCTCTGGGGTGACGGTTCGCACCGGGTTTCGCTCGACGAGGTCATCGTGACCATGCGCGAGACCGGCAAGGACATGAGCTCCAAATACAAGGAAACAGCCATGGGCGGCCTGGCCGTCAACGTGGCCGTCTGTTGACGGCGGCCGCATCTTCAGGGGACATGTGCCGTTCCGTTATGACGATCCCCGTCAGTTGTGGATGGCGGCCCACCAGTTAAGCGTGGCGGCGAACACCAGCCAGCTGATGTACGGCAGCAGGAGCAGCCCTGCTGTATGGCTGATGGGGCCAAAGTACAGCACTGTCACCGAGACTGCGGCGATGAGGGCAAGGATGATGACCAGCGCCAGCCACAGGGCAGCCGTGCCGATGGCGGGGTAGAGGCCGAAAAATACCGGGGTCCACGCCAGGTTCAGTGCGAGCTGGAATCCGTAAGCTGTCAAAGCGCGCTTGGTCCCGGGTGCCCGTTTTCGCCACACCAGCCAGGCCGCCACCGCCATCGCCGTGTAGAGGACAGTCCAGACCGGGCCGAAGACACTGTTGGGCGGCGACCAGGGTGCCTTGTCGGCGGTGGTGTACCAGCCGTTCACATTGTTGAAGGTGGCCAGGGACCCCAACCCGGCAACGATGAACGACGCAGCCAGGAAGGCAACCAAAGCCGTTGCCTGCCTGCCGGCCCCCGGCCGTCCGGCGCTTTGATCCTGCGGGTGAGTTAACTTTCCGGGATACGGCTGCATGCTTCAACCCTTGCCAAGAGCTTTTCCGGAGTCAAGGCGGCATGGGCGGGGCTTGGCGGAACGGCGCTGGCCCACGGCGCCTGAAAAGCCCCCGGCCCGCCAGCCTGGAACGTCCGAACGTCGTCAGGCTTTAGACTTGAGGCTGCATGTCCGCACGCAGCCACGAGTACAGAACCGCGCACAACCCTGATTGGACACGGCCCCCTTGCGAGAATTCACCGCACGTTTTGCCACAGCCGAGGAAATTGAAAACTGGGACAAGCACGCCACTGCCAACCCGAACGGCGGAAACATGCTGCAGTCGGCGGCGTACGCGTCGGTTAAGAACGGCACGGGCTGGAAGGTCCGCTTCCTGGTGCTGGAAAGCTCCGGGGCTGCCAGCTACAACCTGGTACTCGAAAAGCGGTTTCCGGTGCTGGGCCGGCTCTGGTACCTCATCAAAGGCCCCGACCTCGCTGCCTCCGGAGACCTGAAAGCAGCCCTCGAGGCCTGCGCCGACTTCGCCCGGGCCAGGAAACTCAACGTCTTTACCATCAAGATCGAACCCGACATCGTTGATTCCGCCGATGCCCGGGCGCATCTGGCTGAAGCCGGTCTGGTCAAGGCACCCAACATCCAGTCCAACGACTCCACCGCCCTGCTGGACATCTCCGGCCCGGAAGAAGCCGTCTTCAAGGCCATCTCCTCCCGCGCGCGCAACGCCATCCGCCGCGCCGAGCGGGAAGGCTGCCAAGTGCTCCGCAAGGAACACGGCCCGGATACCTACCGGGCGCTCTATGACCTGATGGCGGACACCGTCAATGCCAAGGGCTCGATGCCGCTGCGCAGCTACGAGTACTACGCCGCTTTCTGGGACGAGTTCTGCAACCGCGGCCAGGGCAACTTCTTCTTCGTTTACGAGGACGGCAAACCCAGCGTGGGCGCCTTTGTTATCAACTATGGAGCCAAAGCCACGTACAAGGACGGCGGCTCCACCCAGAACCGCAAACAGTACGGCGACTCGCACCTGGTCCAATGGGCAGCCATTAAGCGGATGCAGGAACTCGGCTGCACCGAATACGATTTCTGCGGCACGCCGCCCTCCGCCCGGATCAAGGACAAGAGCCACAACCTGTACGGCATGGGCATGTTTAAGACCAGCTTCACCAAAACGGTCACCGATTTTGTGGGGTGCCACGACTATGTTCTTGCTCCCCTGAAGCACCGCCTTTGGGTCAAGGGCGCAGAAAAAGTCTTCCGCCGGATTGAAACCGCGCGGACCGGCCAGCAGTTCTACTGACCCGATTTGCCCGTGCAAACGCCCGCACCGCTGGCCCGCCCCATACCCGTCATTGCCCTGCGCCTGGCACTGCAGGGCCGCACAACCGCGAATGAGGAAATCCCTTGAATCCAGTCACCACCGGCACCGATCTTGAATATGCCATCCTCAGCGACGCAGACTTCGAAGCCTTCGCGCTGAAGCACCCGCAAAACAGCTTTCTCCAGTCTGTTGACTTCGCGGCGTTCCAGATTGCCCGCGGCCAGCAGGTGGAGCTTTTCGGCGTGCGCCGCAACGGCGAACTGGTGGCAGCCGGAAAACTCAACTACAGCACCACCCGCCTGGGCTACACGGTGTGCGAATGCGCCAAGGGACCCCTGATGGACTACACGGACGCGGACCTGGTGCGCGACGTCGTCGTACTCCTCCGTCAACGCGCCGGGGAACGCAAAGCCGCCGAGCTCCGGATTTCCCCCAACCTCAAGTACATCGCCCGCGACGCCGACGGCGCGGAACACCCGGAGGTTGAGGACAACCGTCCGCTGGTGGCCCGGCTGGCCGGGCTGGGATTCCAGCACCAGGGGCTGGACATGAATTTCGTCAACGTGAACTGGATGTTCATCAAAAGCCTTGCCGGCGTCAGCGACGCCGAAGAGCTCATCATGGGGACCAGCTACCGGACCCGCAAGGCCATCCGGAAAGCCGAAAAAAACGGCGTCTTCCTGGAACAGGCGACCCTGGAAACCCTGGACGAGTTCTACGGCGCGCTGAGCAGGGCCGGGGACGAAAAGGGCTTCGTCTACCGGGAACGCGCCTACTACGAGCACCTGCTGCGGACCACGTCCGCAGAGTTTACGAAGCTGATGATGGCCAAGATCGACATCCCGGCCTATCGGAAATCGATCACCGAGCGGCTGGAGGCGGAATCGGCGACGGCTGCGGAGCTGCGCCGCGAGGTGGAAGAGACCGGCAGCAAGAAAAAGGCCAACCGGCTCAAAGTGGTCCAGGACCTCGTGGACAGCTATGAACGGAGCCTGAAGGACATTGAGCGGTTCCCCGACTCCGTGGGAGTCGCCACCGTGGCCGCGATCCACTTTGTCTGCTACGGCGACGAGGTGGTCTGCGTCATCGGCGGCACCGTGCAGGACTACATTTACTTCAACGGCGCCACCTCCCTGTATTGGGGCATGATGCTCCACGCACTGGAGAAGGGGTACCCGCGGTACAACTTCTACGGAACATTCGGCATTTCCGGCCAGGACGAGGAAGGCCACGGCGGGTACGAGTTCAAAAAGGGCTTCGGGGGAGAGGTGGTCCAGCTGGTGGGTGACTTCGTGGTGCCGGTCCGCCCCGCCGTCTTCCACGCCAACAGGCTGGCCCGCGCGGCAGCCGCCGCTGCCCGGACCCTGCTGGGCAAGTTGCCCCTGAAACGCAAGGCCTGAAATACCAGCCACAGCACCGCATCGGGAGGAGGGAACCATGACTGACCGGCCCGAACGTCCCGGCCGCAGGCCCCATACGGACGGCCTGCCCAAAACAGAGCCGCTGACCCCTGCCCAGGTCCGGCAGAACGCCGCTGCCAAAAGGATGCTGCGGCGCCTGGTGCAGGGTGAAAACCCGCCAACCGCGCCGATGAGCATCGTGGACCGGCTGACGGGGAGTCCCTACGCCAACCCCATGATCCAGGTGGGCGGTGTTGACACCTCTGCCCGCAAGACCCTCGACTTCGTCCTGCACCTGGCCGAAACCATGTTCCGGTACGGAGCCGGTGCGCTGGAGGTGGAAACGAGCATCATCGCAGTCACCGCTGCGCTGGGCCTGAAGAACATCGAAGTGGACATCACCAACCAGTCTGTCGGCATCAACTACGCGCCCAAGGACCAGACACCCATTTCGCTGCTGCGGGTGGTCCGTTCCTGGACCAACAACTACGCCGGTTTGGCAAAGGTGCACCAGCTGGTGACGGACATTGTGGCCGGGGGAGTGGGCCGTGACGAGGCGATCCGCCGGCTCGATGAGGCCATCACCAGCCCCAAGCCGTTTCCGCGCTGGATGGTCACTGTGGCCTTCGGTACGTTCGCGGCTGTCTTCGTTGGAGTCCTGGGCGGCGGACCGGTGGCTTCTGCCATCGCCTTCGTGGCCAACATTGGCATCAGCCTGCTGGCACGCCAACTGGGGAGGTGGCGTGTGCCGGACTTCTTCATCACCGCCAGCTGCTCCTTCGTGGTGACTCAGCTGGCGCTGGTGCTGTGGCAGTTCGGGCTGACCACCTCCCCGGCCATCGTGGTGGTGGGCGGCATCCTCCTGCTCCTGCCGACAGGACGCCTTGTATCGTCCGTGCAGGACGCCATCAACGGCTTTCCTGTGACAGCGGCAGGCCGGTTCCTGTCAACGCTGCTGACCTTCGGCGCCATCGTGGCCGGAATCGCCGTCGCCTTCGTGGTGGGTGAGCTGACCGGGATGCAGCGGATCGACGTCACGCAAACGTTCCCGCCAGCCTACGATCTGTGGGTCCTGGTCATTTTTGTGGCGGTGGCCGTGATGGCTATCGGCATCACCGAACAGACCAGCTGGCAACTCCTGCTGCCCACGGCGGCCGTGGGAGTGGCCGGCTATCTCGTGCTGCTCGCCGCCGGCCAGCTCGGGGTTGGCGATCGATTCTCACCGGCCCTGGCCGCCGTGGTCATCGGCTTGCTGGCACGTGTGGTCGCCCTCAGGATGGGGGCGCCGCAGCTGGTGGTTGCCGTGCCCGCAGCACTGATCCTGCTGCCTGGCCTCACCATCTTCCGGTCCATGTATGTGCTCACCATCGAGGAAGCCGAGATCCTGCTCGGCGCCGGAGGGATGCTCAACGCCGGTGCCATCGTCCTGGGGACGGCCGGCGGCATCGTCCTCGGTGACACCCTTGCCCGGCCGCTGACGCGCAGCCTGGCGAGCAATGAGCGGCGGCGCGCCCGCCGCCGCTAGTCAGGCACCTGCTAGACCTGTCCCACCGGCAGCTTTTTCTCCGCCTGGAACACATCCTCCACCCGGCCCTTGGCCCAGTACCCCGAGAGGGATACCTGGCTGCGCTCCAGGCCGCGCTGCTCGAAAAGGACCCCGCGGAGGGACTTCATGTAGCCGCGCTCGCCGTGGGCGAACACGTCCACCCGGCCTGCGGGCCACTCGGCGTTTGCTACGGCCTGCACCAGGACGTCACTCTCGCCGGCCGGGACACCATTGCGGGCAAGCCAGTGGATTTTCACTCCGGCGGGAGCGGCAATCGGCTGGATGTCGGCGTCGGAATCCACCTCCACAAAGGCCAGGCCCACTGCTTCCCCCGGCAGGGACTCCAGGCACGCGGCAATCGCAGGCAGCGCCGCCTCGTCGCCGGCGTAGAGGTACCAGTCGGCGTCGGGTGCCGGGTTGTAGGCACCGCCCGGGCCGGTGAAGGTCAGGATGTCGCCCGGCTGGGCCTTTGCTGCCCAGGGCCCAGCCAGGCCTTCGTCACCGTGGACCACAAAATCGATGGCCAGCTCGCGCGCCGCAGGGTCCACCCAACGGATGGTGTACGTGCGGGTGAAGGGCCATTGCTCCCTCGGCATGGTCTCGCGGATGCTCCACAAATCCAGAGGGGAGGGATACTCCACCCCCGGCTGGGGAAAAACAATCTTGACGTACCGGTCCACGAAACCGTTGTTGACGAAATCCGCGAATCCGTCCCCGCCGGCGACGATCCGCACCATGTGCGGGGAAAGCTCTTCCCTGCGTACCACGGCGAGGTTGATCTGCGGACGGCTTTTCTTGCTGGCGCTGGTAGCGGCGGGAAGGATGCTCATAAGGCAAGCCTAAGCTAGGCCGCTGGGGGGAGCTCCCAGGTTACGCCAAGGGCACCTTGCCCGTTCAGGAGGTCGTTGACGCGGCTGAAGGGCCGGGACCCAAAAAAGCCGCGGGATGCGGACAGGGGACTGGGGTGGGCGCTCGCCACCGCAGGAGCCCCGTCCAGGAGTGGGCGGACACTTTCGGCGTCCTTCCCCCACAGCACCGCAACCAGCGGCATCCTGGACCCGTCATGGTTCCGCCGGTGGGCCAGCGCGGAGACTGCCGCCGTCGTAATCTTCTCCCAGCCTTTGCCGCGGTGCGAGCCGGCCGATCCCGCCCGCACCGTCAGCACACGGTTCAGGAGCAGCACACCCTGGTCAGCCCAGGCGGAAAGGTCGCCGTGGACCCGCGCCGGCAGCCCGAGATCGGCCTCCAGCTCCCGATAGATGTTCGCCAGGCTCCGCGGGATGGGCCGCGTGCGCGGAGCCACCGAGAAGGACAATCCCACCGCGTGCCCCGGCGTCGGATAGGGATCCTGGCCCACAATCAGGACCTTTACCGTGGCGAGGGGCTGCCGGAAGGCCCGCAGGACGTTCGACGGCGCCGGCAGGACCTGGTGCCCGGCTGCCACTTCGTCCGCGAGGAAGGTGAGCACCTCCCGAAGTTCGTTTTCCACCCCCGCCAGGGCGGCGGCCCAGTCGGGCGCCATGAGCTCCTCCAGCGGGAGCCGCGCCAGCTCGGCGAAACCGGTGCCGTGCGCCGGTTCCTGCTCAAGTTCGAACAAGGCATCTGATTCAAACACCGTTCCATTCTTGCAGGGCAACCGGGTACGCGGCCCCGGCCTGCTGCCCGGCCCACTGACCCCATCGGCCCTCCGCTCCAAATGACAAGGGTGTTATTCGTCCGTAGCATGGGGGTCAGACATTTTCCGTAACCAGCTAAGGAGTTCGCCGTGGCGGAACCAGCTCGGGAGCACCTGCCGGAGCCGGAACCCCGGCAGTCCCTCCTGGCCGACTTCAAGCTTCGCGATTCACCCCTGACCGAGCGTGACCAGCAGATGCTTGCCCTGGAGCGGCAGTGGTGGAAGTACGCCGGTGCCAAGGAACAAGCCATCCGGGAGCTTTTCGACCTCTCCGCAACCCACTATTACCAGCTGCTCAACGCCCTGATTGACACCGAGGATGCGCTGGCCCACGATCCCATGCTGGTCAAGCGATTGCGTAGACTACGTACGTCGCGTCACCGTGCACGTACCGCACGGCGCCTGGGGTCCGACGCATAACACGCTCCAGCTGAGCCACCAGCAGCAATCAACAAGGATATCTCCATGCCCAAATATGCCCGCGATGAATTCGACAAGGTCCCGGAGACTGCTTCGCGACAGGGTGTCCACCGCACGGCATCCGCCTCGCCACGGGTGCGGCTCTGGCCCATTCTCGCAGTGGGCATGGCCGCTCTGGCGATTGGACTGGTGTCCTTCCTGATCCTTCCCAAGCTGGGTTTCAGTACGCCGGACAGCCAGGCCTCTTCAAGCCAGGAATCGGCCCCGCTGGCCAGCACCGGGGGCACTCCTTCGGCCACCCCCGACGCTTCTGCGGAACCCTCTGCAGAGGCAACGCCGCCCGCGTCCAGCGGGCCCGAAGCCACTGCTGACCCCGAACCGGAGCTGGAGGAGCCAACCGCCGCTCCCGTACTCATCGACAAGACGCAAAGCGTCGCCATCTATAACGCTGCCGGAACGGCAGGACTTGCCGGCCGCGTTGGTGGAACGGTCCAGGCCGACGGCTGGACGCTGGGGGAGGTGGGCAACTGGGCGGGGGCCCCGCAGCAGGCCTCCGTTGTCTACTACCAAGGGGCAGAACAGTTGCCCAGCGCGCAGGCCCTGGCGGCGCTGCTCGGCATTCCCACGGTGGTGGACAGCAGCGGGTTCCAGGTGCCGCTGGTTGTAGTGCTGGGGCCCGGCTACGTGTAAACGCTGGGCCGCTGTGGCCGCATCCCGTGTGGGGGGTTACGCCTGAATAACTTTTGTGGGCGGTCCCGCCGCATCCGGGCGGCCCCGGTCAGGCATTGGCTAGAGTGATTTTTAGGTGCGGTTGGAGCCGGTCGGCACACAGCGGCGTGGGCACCCGGACACAACGGAAAGAGTGGTCAGCATGGCACAGGGAACCGTCAAATGGTTCAACGCTGAAAAGGGCTACGGCTTCATCACCGTTGACGGCTCCGGCGATGACATCTTTGTCCATTGGTCGGCCATCCAGGGTGAAGGTTACCGGGCCCTGGATGAGGGCCAGCGGGTGGAGCTCGAAGTGGGCGAAGGCGAGAAGGGTCCGCAGGCTGAAAGCGTCCGGCCCGCCGAGTGAATGATCTGAACCGCCGCCCTGCAAACGTCTCCCGGGCGCTTTCAATGGCTGCCCTGTGCTCTGCCCTGGCCGTGACCGCCTGTTCGGGGACCACCGGCAATGCCCGGGTGGAAGCGGCAGAGGCTTCCGGTGACGGCAGCCTTCGCGTGGGACTGATCCTGGACAATACCGGCCAAAACGCCTTCCTGAATGCCCCGCAACTTGCCGCCGCCAAGCTCGCCGTGCAGGAAATCAATGCGGCCGGCGGCCACAAGGGGAGGCCGGTGGAGCTCCTTCCCGCCGACGCTGGGCAGGGTGCCGCGGAGCAGGCCCAGGCGCTGGTCGCCGCAAAGGCGGACGTCGTCATCGGCCCCACCGATTCAAGCCACGCCGCAGCGGCGATCGATGTCCTCTCCCGTTCCCGCACGCCGCTGATCTCGCCCGCCAACACTGCCGTTGGGCTCAGCAGTATCAGCAGCGGCGGCTATTACTTTCGGACCGCACCGGCCGACGTCGCGCAGGGTCCCGTCCTGGTGAAGCTGGCCAGGGACGCCGGCGCCACGTCGGTCGCGGTGCTGTACCAGGAGGGTTCCTACGGCAAGGACCTTTCGGACGCGGTCGCCGCCTCTGCCGAACAGGCGGGCGTGGACGTGCTGGCCAGTGCCGGCTTCAAGCCGGGCGACGCGGGCAGCGCGGCCGATGTCGCCGGTAAGGCTGGACCAGGCGCCGTTATTGTCATAGCCCGCGATGGTGCGCAGGGCGCCCTCGCGGAGCTGGCCAACTCGGGTGTTGACGGGAAGCAGCTCATCCTCAGCGACGGCGCCTTCGGCCGCTATGGTTCGGGCCTGGCAGCGGGGTACCTGGAGGGCGCCCGGGCCGTGGTTCCCGGACAGCTTCCGGACGCCGGTTTCCAGGCGAAGCTCCTGGCGGTGGACCCCGCGTTGAAGGACCTGTCTTTCGCCGCCGAAGCCTATGACGCAGTGACCGTTGCTGCCCTGGCCGCTGCAACGGCCCAGGACGACGCCGGCCGGTCAATTGCCGCCAACCTGATCGGTGTTTCGGGAGGAGCCGCGGAGGGTTCAGCGGGGGACGGGGCAGCGGAACCCTGCCTGTCCTACAAGGACTGCCTGACACGCCTGAAAACCGGGCCGGATGCCAATTACGACGGCGAGTCAGGGCAGATTGCTTTCGACGACAACGGAGACATCACCACGGGCACTTTCACCGTCTTCAGGTACGGAGCCGACAATATTCCCGCACGGAGCGGCCTGGAGACGGCGGGGCGGGCTTCGGACTGAACCTCGCCCCTGCTCCCCGGCGCCACCGCATTCCGTCTTCTTTCGCTTGCACTCTCACGTGGGGAGTGCTAATTATTGAGTTAGCACTCTGACGCACCGACTGCTAAGCAAAGCTGGTTCCGGCCAGCGGGCTCTGCACCGGTCGACGAGCGAAGAAACACCTAACTGGAGTGAGATCCGCAGCCGGAGGCATACAGAGGCCAACGGTCAAGGATCGTCCGTCGCGGGCACTGCAGCGAAGGTTCAATCTTAACGACTGTCCCGAAAGGACTATTGCCGTTATGGCCAAGATCATTGCATTTGATGAAGAGGCACGCCGCGGCCTTGAGCGGGGCCTGAACACCCTCGCCGACGCCGTTAAGGTCACCCTCGGCCCGCGTGGACGCAACGTCGTCCTCGAGAAGAAGTGGGGCGCCCCCACGATCACCAACGATGGTGTTTCCATCGCCAAGGAGATCGAGCTGGACGATCCTTACGAGAAGATCGGCGCCGAGCTGGTCAAGGAAGTTGCCAAGAAGACCGATGACGTCGCTGGCGACGGCACCACCACGGCTACCGTGCTGGCGCAGGCACTGGTGAAGGAAGGCCTGCGCAACGTTGCTGCCGGCGCCGACCCGCTGTCCCTTAAGCGCGGCATCGAAAAGGCAGTCGAGGCCGTTACGGCCGAGCTGCTGAACTCCGCCAAGGAAATCGAAACCAAGGAAGAGATCGCCGCTACGGCTTCCATCTCCGCCGGTGACGACGAAATCGGTGCCCTCATCGCCGAAGCCTTGGACAAGGTGGGCAAGGAAGGCGTCATCACGGTCGAGGAGTCCAACACCTTCGGCCTGGAGCTTGAGCTCACCGAAGGCATGCGCTTCGACAAGGGCTACATCTCCGCCTACTTCGTCACCGACACTGAGCGCCAGGAAACGGTCCTTGAGGATCCGTACATCCTGATCGTCAACTCCAAGATCTCCAACGTCAAGGAACTGGTTGCTGTCCTCGAAAAGGTCATGCAGTCCAACAAGCCGCTGCTGATCATCGCCGAGGACATCGAGGGCGAGGCCCTGGCCACGCTGATCGTCAACAAGATCCGCGGCACCTTCAAGTCCGTCGCCGTCAAGGCCCCGGGCTTCGGCGACCGCCGCAAGGCGCAGCTTGCCGACATTGCCGTCCTCACCGGTGGCCAGGTCATCGCCGAGGAAGTTGGCCTCAAGCTGGAGACTGCCGGCCTGGAACTCCTGGGCAAGGCACGCAAGGTTGTTGTCACCAAGGATGAGACCACCATCGTCGAAGGTGCCGGCGACGCCGACCAGATCGCCGGCCGCGTCTCGCAGATCCGCGCCGAAATCGAGAACTCGGATTCCGACTACGACCGCGAGAAGCTGCAGGAGCGCCTGGCCAAGCTGGCCGGCGGCGTGGCAGTCATCAAGGCCGGAGCCGCAACCGAGGTTGAGCTCAAGGAGCGCAAGCACCGCATCGAAGACGCAGTGCGCAACGCAAAGGCTGCCGTTGAAGAAGGCATCGTAGCCGGTGGCGGCGTGGCCCTCATCCAGGCTGGCGCCAAGGCATTCGCCAACCTGCAGCTTTCCGGTGACGAGGCAACGGGCGCGAACATCGTCCGCGTTGCCATCGATGCACCGCTGAAGCAGATCGCCTTCAACGCCGGCATGGAGCCGGGTGTTGTAGTCGACAAGGTCCGCGGCCTGCCCGCCGGCCACGGCCTGAACGCCGCAACCGGCGAATACGTCGACCTGCTGGCCGCCGGTGTTAACGACCCCGTCAAGGTAACCCGCTCTGCCCTGCAGAACGCGGCTTCCATTGCCGGCCTGTTCCTCACCACCGAAGCAGTCGTGGCTGACAAGCCGGAGAAGAACGCCGCTCCGGTTGGCGGCGGCGACGACATGGGCGGCATGGGCGGCTTCTAGGCTTCCCCTGCAGGGCCTGTCCCGCAAAACAAAAAATGCGGCCCCCTCCCGAGGGGCCGCATTTTTTATGCCCGGATCCTTTGATCGGTCCCGGCGGTTGCGCTGGCGCTGTTACCTGGCGCCGGCCAGCATTCCTTCAACTTCCTTTTTGAATGCTTCTGCGGCTGCCTGCGGCGTGAGACGGTCGTAGAGGACCTCATCGGTGTACCGCTTGATGACGTTCTGCACGCTGCCGGCGCCCACCGGGGGAACGGGCGGTGCTTCCTTCATGTCGGGGGCGATGTTCTTCAGGAAGCTGACCACGGTGGTGTCCGCAGGCTTCAGGGCAGGAGTAATGCTTTCAACGATCTCCGGGTTGGTGGGTACGCCCCGGTCCGTCATCAGGATGGCTCCGGCTTCAGGGCTGTTGGCCAGGTAGTTGATGAAGGTGGCGGCGGCTTCCGGGTGCTTGGACCGTGAAGAAGCTGACCAGAACATGGTGGGCTTGTAGTACATGCCGTTGCCTGCCGAAGAGCCGTCGTTGCTGGGCGCACGGAGCATTTTGATGCTGCTGCCGGTGGTCGCCTCCAGTGAGCCGAGCTGGTTGGTCCACCACCACGCCATGCCCACCCTGTTGGTGCCGAAGAGGCTTTCCTCAAGCCCTGCTCCGGCGTCTTCGGTGGCGACGGTGGCCTGCGGGCTCGCCTTCGAATCACGCTGCTCCTTCAGGCGCTCCCAGAAGGACGCGGCCGTGGCGGTGTCGAAGTCCAGCTTGCCGTCCCCTGAGTAGAGGTTCTCGCCGTGCTGGCGCAGCCAAATGATCAGGTCAGCCTCATTGCTGCCGTATGCAGCGCCATAGTTCTTCCCGTCTCCAGCGGCGCTGATCTTGGACGCAGTCGCCATGAATTCGTCCCAGGTCCACTTGGTGTCGTCCGGCAGGGGCACTTTGGCCGCCTCGAAGACCTTCGTGTTGGCCATGAGGACGTAGGCGTTCTGGCCGGTGCTCAGGCCGTACTGGGCGTCGTTATACTGGCCCGAAGCCAACGCTTCCTTGTCCAGCTTCGATGTATCAATGCCGTCCTGCTTGGACAGATCCAGCAGGGCCCCGCGTCCACCGTATTCAGCAATGTACTTCTGGTCCATCTGGATGACGTCAGGGGCGTCGTTGGCCGCTGTCTTGGTGGCGAGCTTGTCCCAGTAGCTGGCCCACTCGCCGGGTTCGGATTCGATCTTGATGTTCGGGTGCTCCGCTTCGAAGGCATCAATGACCTTTTCAGTCTGTGCATTGAGATACTCGTTGCCCCACCAGGCAAACCGCAGGGTCACTTCCTCGTTGCTGGTGGAACTGGTGGACGTGCCGCATCCGGTGGCGAGAAGCGAGAGGGCAACGGCTGCTGCGCCGAGCTGGAACCTTCTCCGGCTAACGGTTGGAATCGTCATTGATGTGCCTTCCTTGTGCTGATAAGTCCGCTTCCGCCTGGCGTTTGGGCAGGCTTGGGCACCGGCGGGAGCGATGTGAGAAAACGTTTTCTCATATGACTTTCGATTGTGCCGGGGGCCGGCGCCTTCCGTCAAGAGGTTTTGGTAAACGCTTTCCTTCTGCTCCGCCGAATGCTTCTGCCGCCGGCGCCCGCATCTCTGTTCGTTGCCGGGCTACGGCGTCCCGCCAAGCCTGCATCACCGCATTGGTGCCGTCTTCTGGCAGGATGGACCGGTGACGATTACTGCAGCGGCCGACGGTTCGGCTTTGGGAAACCCTGGCCCGGCCGGCTGGGCCTGGTACGTGAACGACGATTGCTGGCGCGCCGGCGGATGGCCCCACGGCACCAACAACCAGGGCGAGCTGATGGCTGTACTGGACCTGCTGCGGGCAACCGCCCACCTTCGCCACGAGGACCTGCACATCCTTTGCGACAGCCAGTACGTCATCAACTCGATCACCAAGTGGATGCCGGGATGGAAGCGCAAAGGCTGGCGCAAGGCGGACGGCAAGCCGGTGCTGAACGTCGATCTGCTCAAGGAGTTGGACCGGGAACTCGCCGGGCGGAAGTACAGGTTCGAGTGGGTCAAGGGGCACGCGGGGCATGACCTGAACGAAGCCGCCGATGAGCGGGCCCGGGCCGCCGCGACCGCCTACCAGCAGGGGGTTGCGGCCCGGTCAGGACCAGGGTTTCCCGGGGCCCACCACGCGTCGGCTTCCGGAAACCCGGCCGCTGCCGGAATACCGGCAGCGGGCAAAGCCCCGGCCGGTGATGCAGCCCCAGCAGCTGGCTACGGCGAACCCGACCTCTTCAGCCAGCAGGACGGGACCCGGCAGGGTGCCGCGCAGCTGAACGGCAGCAGGCTGAGCGGCAGCAGGCAGGACGTTGGCCGGCAGGACGCTGCCCGGCAGAGCGTTGCCCGAAAGGAGCCCGCTCAGGAGGAACTCAGCCACGGGGACTTCGATCAGGAGGATTTCACCCAGCTGGACTTCACCCAGCTGGACGCTGCTTTTGGCCTGGCCGGCACGGGCCGGGCGGAAACAGCCGCGCCCGAAGCGCTGGTGGAAGAGCTGGAGCGGGAACTGCTCGGTCCCCTGGTGCGCGGCGACATCGGCAGGACAGCTGTCCTGCTGCACCCTGACTTCCTGGAGATCGGCAGCTCGGGCAGGGTCTGGACCCGGGACGCGATGATGATGGCGCTCCAGGAAGACCCGGGCGAGCGGACCGACATCGAGATCCTCGGCGCCGACCGTATCGGCACCAGCGCAGTCCTCCTGACCTACCGAAGCTACGCGCGCTCCGGCACTACTCTCAGAAGCTCACTCTGGATGCTGGACAGTGGCCGGTGGCGGCTGCGGTTCCATCAGGCAACCCCCGAAGCCTAGGCCTTGACCGCGGATCAGCTGAACCGTTGGGTGTTTCCCTGCTCAGCCTGCGCGTAGGTGGCTGCGGCCGAAGACAGTGCCATATTGATCGAGGCCAGTGAAGCCTCCACCCTGCCCTGGGTGATGGTCCACTCCGTGATGAGTGCTTGGAAGTTGGTGGCTGCGGAGCCCCGCCAACTGCCCTGGAGCTCGTCCAGCCCCCGTTTCATGGCCTGGACGTCGGCGCTGATCCTGTCCACTGTTGCCTGGACGTTGGCGGATTTGAGCTGGAGCAGTTCGGTGTCGACGGAAATGATGCTCATGGCATTGCCTTTCGCTGGAACGGGCAGCGTCTGCACCCGCGCCCGGACTGTCCGGGCCACGTTGACGAGCCTATGAAAGCGGATGCGGCGGTGCCATGACAGGGAGGCTATATGTGGATAACCCGGCCGTCGCTGCCCCTGGCGTCATTGCCCGCAGGCTTGGGGAATTCGCCCAGGCTCTCCACATCGGCGCTGTCCGAGGTCTCGTGCTCCGGTGCGTCATCGCGGCTCGGAAGGGTGACCACAAGGGTGGCGCCCCCGCCAGCAGTATTCTCCACCCGGACGGAGCCGCCGTGGGAGCCGACGATGGCGGCCACAATGGCCAGTCCCAGCCCGCTGCCCCCGGTCTCCCGCGTACGGGAGGTATCAGCCCGATAGAAGCGCTCGAAAACCTTGGACGCGTCCTCCTCGGAGATCCCGGGGCCGTGGTCGCGGACTTCGATGACTGATCGGAGGAGCCCACCCTGCATGGCGCGTACGCCGACAGCCAGTTCAATCGGGCTGTCCTCCGGGGTGTAGCGCAGGGCGTTGCCTACCAGGTTGCCTACCACCTGGCGGAGTTTTGCTTCGTCGCCCAGCACCGGCGCGGGAGCTGCCGGGCCGCCGTCGAGCCCCACGAGCGAGATCACTCGGGACCGGGCGCTGGCTTGCGTATCCACCACCGCGTCATGGGCAATGAGCTGAAGGTCAACAGGTTTTTGCTGCAACGGGCGCTGCTCATCAAGGCGGGCCAGCAGCAGCAGGTCCTCCACCATGGAGCCCATGCGCTTGGCTTCGCTTTCGATCCTGCCCATGGCAGTGGCCACGTCCTCGTTGGTGGCCAACGCCCCGTGCCGGTACAGCTCCGAGAAGCCCCGGATTGTCACCAGCGGCGTACGCAGTTCGTGGGAGGCGTCGGCCGCGAACCGGCGCATCCTGGCCTCTGACGCCATGCGGGCGGAAAAGGCTGTTTCGATGTGGGCAAGCATGGCATTGAGCGAGCTGCTGAGCCGGCCGAGCTCGGTGCCCGGATTTTCCACGTCCACGCGGCGGGACAAATCCCCGGCGGCAATGGCGGCGGCGGTCTTTTCAACCCGGGCAAGCGGCCGGAATGCACGCGATACAGTCCAGCTGGCAATCAGGGACGCCAGCAGCAAGGTCAGCAGGCCCACACCGATAACAACAAGGGTGGCGTGCTTCAGGACGTCGTCAACGCTCTCCAGCGGCAGCCCAATGACCACTACCGCGGTGGTCTTGTTGTTCTGCACGGTCACCGCGATAACCCGCCAGTTCTGGCCGTCCGTTCCCCGCACCTGGAAAGGGGCGTCGCCGTGGGCCTGGGCCTGTTCCACGCTCATGGAGCTGATGTCCGGTCCATTATCCGGTTCAGCGCCGAACGGGTAAGGCTCTTGGCCGGGTACAAACAGAATCAGCGAATAGTCGGTGGGAACCGCGGGGTTGCTGGGTGCCTGCAGCTGCGAGAAGGACCGTTGCCTGCCCGCCAGGTCAACGGCTGCGTAAAGCTTGCCGTCCACCTGGTCCTGCAGGTAGCTGTGAAGCAGCGCCAGGGTGCCCGCCCCGGTCACCGTGAGGGCGACGATGAGCAGCGCCATGATCATGGCCACCAGTTGTGTCCTGAGTGAGGACGACTTCCACCGCTGCAGCAAGGTCAGCGCTTTTCTGCCGTCCGGAGCACATACCCCACGCCGCGTTTGGTCTGGATCAGTGCAGGAGCTTCAGGGTCAATGTCCACTTTCCGGCGCAGGTACGAGATGTACGACTCCACGATGGAGGCATCGCCGTTGAAGTTGTACTCCCATACATGGTCCAGGATCTGCGACTTGGACAGCACCCGGTTGGGGTTAAGCATGAGGTAGCGGAGCAGCTTGAACTCCGTGGGGGAGAGCTCGATGACGGTGCCGCCGCGCCGGACTTCGTGGGCGTCGTCGTCCAGCTCCAGGTCATCGACCCGTATTACGGCGTCGTCATCGAGCAGGGGCTGGGTCCGGCGCAGGACGGCACGGATCCGGGCAACCACCTCATCGAGGCTGAAGGGCTTGGTGACGTAGTCGTCCCCGCCGACGGTAAGGCCCGTGACCTTGTCCTCTGTGTCGTCTTTGGCAGTCAGGAACAGGACGGGGAAGTGCTTGCCGGAAGCCCTGAGGCGGCGGGTGACGGTGAACCCGTCCATATCCGGGAGCATCACGTCCAGGACGGCAAGATCCGGGGAGTGAAGGTCGGCAGCGGCAAGGGCGTCGCGTCCGTTTGCTGCCGAGACGACGTCGAATCCGGCGAACCGCAGGGACGTGGAAAGCAACTCCCGGATGTTGGGTTCGTCATCCACTACCAGGAGCTTTGCTTCAGGGCCGTTCTTGTTCATGTTCCCATCATGCTCCCAGACACTGGGAGTTGTCTGGATACTTCTTGTGAGCAAGGTGGCAGACACAGGTTGTGACTTACCACCCCAGGGATCCAGGTTCGCCCTTGAAAGGGCCGACTACCCGCGTGGTAATCCAGCCACCATAGAAGTCTCCGGACTGGGGGCGCACCCGTTCACCCTCGACCTCGCAGCGATCCATCCTGCCCGGATAGACCGCAACGCGGTCCAGGAGCGCAGCATAAGCGGCAACTGGCTCGGGGTAGAACCACGCTGCCCTTTCCCTGACCTTCCCGCCACCGCGGACAGTGAGGTAACCCGCTGTGCCCTTGAACTCGCAGAAGCTGCTCCCGGGAGCGGGCTCCAGTGCACCTGGGCAGAACTCTGACCGGGGCAGGTAATAGGCCGGGGGATGGCTGGTCTCAAGGACACGGAGCGAGTCCGTGGTGTCCAGGATGAGTTCGCCGCCCAGGAAGATCCTGATGCGTTCCTTGCTTGGCTCTACGCGCGGCGGCCGGGGATAATCCCATACTGACTCTTGGCCCGGCAGGGGGATCACGGGCTTTCGTTCAAAACGCATGCCTCCAGTGTGCGCCCCAATTTACGTCCGCACTGGACGGCGTCGCCGGGGGAGGGCCTGCTATTCGGCCGTTTCCACGTCCTTGGCGTCCATGATGCGGTAGGCGTACCCCTGCTCGGCGAGGAACCGCTGGCGCTTGGCGGCGAAGTCCTGGTCCAGGGTGTCCCTTGCCACGAGCGAGTAGAAGCGGGCTGCCCGGCCGTCCTTTTTGGGCCGTAGCAGCCGGCCCAGCCGCTGCGCCTCCTCCTGCCTCGACCCGAAGGAACCGGAAACCTGGATCGCCACCGAGGCCTCCGGAAGGTCGATGGAGAAGTTGGCCACCTTGGAGACCACGAGGGTCTGGATCCCCCCTGCACGGAAGGCATCAAAAAGCTTCTGGCGCACCTTCACGGAGGTGTCACCCTTGATCACCGGCGCCTTGAGGCGCTCGCCGAGGTCGTCCAGCTGGTCGATGTACTGGCCGATGACCAGCAGTTGCTCCCCGGTGTGCCGGGCCACGAGTTGTTCCACCACCAGGGTCTTGGATTCGGAGGTGGCACAAAGCCGGTACTTGTCCGCATCATCGGCCATGGCATAGGCAACCCGCTCGTCCCGCGGCAGGTCCACGCGCACCTCGATGCAGTCCGCCGGGGCGATGTAGCCCTGGGACTCAATGTCCTTCCAGGGCGCGTCATAGCGCTTGGGTCCAATAAGGCTGAACACTTCGCCTTCGCGGCCGTCTTCCCGCACCAGTGTGGCCGTGAGGCCAAGGCGGCGCCTTGCCTGCAGATCAGCCGTCATACGGAAGATCGGGGCGGGCAGCAGATGGACTTCGTCGTAAATGATCAGGCCCCAGTCGTGCCCGTCCACCAGCTCAAGGTGCGGATACAGGCCGCCGCGCTTCATGGTGAGGACCTGATAGGTGGCAATGGTCACCGGCCGGACTTCCTTTACCGCCCCCGAGTACTCGCCGATCTCGTCCTCGGTGAGGGACGTGCGCCTGAGGAGCTCGTCCTTCCATTGCCGGGCCGCCACGGTGTTGGTGACCAGGATCAGGGTGGTGGTGGAGCCGGTTGCCATGGCCGCTGCGCCCACCAGCGTTTTGCCCGCACCGCAGGGCAGCACTACAACCCCGCTGCCTCCGGCCCAGAAGTTGTCGCTGGCCATCTGCTGGTATGGCCGCAGTTTCCAGCCGTCCTCTTTAAGCGCAATCAGGTGCGGGGTGCCGTCCACGTACCCGGCCAGGTCCTCCGCCGGCCACCCAATTTTGAGCAGGAGCTGCTTGATCTGCCCTCGCTGGGAGGCGTGCACCACGACTGTTTCGCCGTCGATGCGTGGTCCCAGCAGCGGCTGGATCTTCTTGGCCCGGATCACTTCCTCCAGAACCGGATAATCGTCGGTCCTCATGACCAGTCCGTGATGCGGGTCTTTTTCCAGGCGCAGCCGGCCGTACCTGGACATGGTTTCCTCGACGTCGATCAGCAGCGAGTGCGGCACCGGGAACCGGGAGTACTTAAGGAGGGTGTCCAAAACCCTCTCGGCGTCCAGCCCCGCCGCGCGGGCATTCCATAAACCCAGCGGAGTCAGCCGGTAACTGTGGACGTGCTCGGGGGCACGTTCCAGCTCTGCGAACGGCGCGATGGCGTGCCGGGCTTCGGTGGCGAGCTCGTGATCCACCTCAAGGAGGATGGTCTTATCGCTCTGGACTATCAGGGGTCCATCGTTCACGCGGGGGAGTCCTTCACTGGCGCAGTTCCTCTGCGGCCTCAATATCAATAATGCGGTGGATGGACAGCACCCGTTCGGTGTCCTTTGCGGGGTCGAAGACCCGCACCCGTCCGCCCGTTACTGACAAGGGAACAACAATTTCCAGGTTGGCATTCCCCATGCCGTCCACCACGTTCATGCTGATGCGCTGCTTGAGCCGGATGGCCCGCTGCAGAGCCTCCAGGCCAAGTTGCGTGGCCGCCTCATCAGCATGGTCTCCTTCCGGGCCGTGGTGATTCCTGACGGCGGCAGGACGCTGCCGCAGCACATCAAGTTGTGCTTGTATTTCCTCCGCCGGCGGGGCTGTCCGCGGGGCGGTGTAGATGGGCCGGGACGGGGTGTGTGCCGCAGGAGCGCGCCGCAGCCGGAGCACGGGCTGCTCCGAGTCGTCAAAGGATGGGGAAAGGCCCAGGCTCCGGAGAACCTGGGCTGTTTCACGCGGCGGCGCCGATGAGATGAGGACCGTGGGGGAGATCCGAACCAGGCCAAGCCCCTCCGTTTTCGGGCCGGTCAGCAGGTCCAGCAGTGCGCCTTCATCCTCGCTCTGGACAAAACTCGCCGCTCCGCCTATCCGCAGCCGGCCGTGCCGGGCGGCCGTATCCTCGACGAGGTACTGCAGCGGTTGGGGTACTGCGGTGGCAGAGTGCTCCCGCAGGAACTCCAGAAGGGTGGAGGCGTCATGGCCGGCGTCGAGCGCCCGGCGGAGGGAGCCGGGCGAGAACCGGTAGATGGTGGCCGGCCCCTGGCCTTCGGCGTCGGCCATCAGCAGCAGTTTTTCGGTCAACGCCGGGGCAAGGTACCCGGGTGCCACGGCGGTGAGGTCCGCCTGGAGCAGTACGTGGTTCAACTCCGCGGGCAGGTGCTCACCCAGGAGGGAGAGAGCCGCGTCCGGCTCGTCGTCCGCGATGGCGCTTCCCAGCTGGCTCAGGGCCCCGGATCCGAGCAGGCCGAGTATTTCGGCTTCGGCCAGGACTCCGCGGATCAGGGAGCTGAAACGCCGGGCCATTCGGGGCTGCGCCCACTCGGCGCGCTGGAGCACTGCTGCGGCGTCCAGCACCGGCGCTGTTCCGTCAGGGGCGGCTGCTTCACACGTGAGTTCGTTGAGGATTTCCAGGATCCGTTTGCGTACCACGGGGGCGTCCGGCCGTTGCGCCTCGGCCGACAACGCGATGATGGTACTGCCGGACGCCGCGCGGTGCGCAGCTGCTCCCGGGGTTCCATTGATTGGCTGCCCCACCATGGACGGCACGCGCTCGCTGGCCAACCATGCGTTGACCAGCCAGAGCCATTGTTCCTGCCTTGGCAGGACAAGCCACTCCAGCTCCGGCGGCTGGACCCAGGACGACGAATCGACGTCCAGGCGGATCAGCCCTGCGAGCCCGCAGAGCTCCAGCAGAAGCCCGGCACGCGGCTGGTCAATTCTGAGCAGCTCAGCCAGCCGCCTCATCTCGCGGACGCCCACGCCGCCGCTGCGCAGTGTGGCCAGGGGCTGTTCGCGCACCGCGTGCAGTACTTCGCCTACCAGCCGCAGGGTTTCACTGATGGCCCCCAGGGCGGCGTTCCGCCGCAAGGCGGCGCTGGTCCGGCCAAGCGCCGGCACCGGCGGCGAAAGATTGAAGTCGTTGATGATGGCACCGCCCCGCAGCGAGAGCCCAACGCTGTGCGGCAGCTCCACATGGGCGGCGTCCAAAGGCACCAGCAGGCCGCGCGCAAGGAGCCAATCGATGGGCCCGACGTCGGATCCCTCTGTGGTGATGGACGCCTTGCGTTGCGCCTGGGGGACCGCGCCCATGGCCCAGTTCCGGAACCGGGCGAGCAACGCGGTTGTCCGTTCCGGAGCCGTGGCCAGAATTTCCTGCAGGGCCTCCGGCGAGGACGTCCAGTGCTGCAGGGCAAGCGCCGCCTCCATGGGCGTTGTGGCTCCATGGATGGCTGCACCGCTGCGGTGAAGGTCGGAAACGAGCTGAACGGCCCGCTGCGCAAACGCAGGCTGGAGGCGCACCAGCTCGGTATAGCTCCGGCCAAGCCCCGCCGGATAAATGCCCACGACGTCCTTGAGGCTGCCAACGGGGAGATAGTAGCGCTGCCTGTTGCCGGTGGTGGCTGCTCCGTGTGGGGGGTCGGCACGGTGGACCAGGGCAAGTTCCTGAAGCGAAGCCAGGATCCGTTCCACAACGGCAACGGTGGAACCGGAAATCAGTTTACGCAGCCCTGCGGCGGAGGCACTGTGCTCCGTATCCGTGTTGGTACACAGATGGAGGGTTTCCAAGACCTGCATCTGGGGCCGGTTGAGGCGCTCCAGCGCGCGCTGGACGCTGACGCGACCGCTGGCCCTGGCTGCGAGGGCGCCGAAGTCCGGCACTGCGGGGGAGATGAGGTCCGGCCGCGCGTCGAACAGCGCCCGCAACGAGTCGTCGCTGCGGGCCTCCAGGTCCTTGCTGAGCGCGCGTATGAGGGACATCAGTCCAACGTTACCGCCCGCCCGGTTTTCCTGCCCGGCGGCGCCCGGCAACGCTGTCCAGAACAAGGAACAGCATCAGGAGGAACGCCAGCGGCAGGCCGTACAGGGCGGTGTAGGTGACCCAGGCCGGAGACACTGAACCGGCGACGGCGAATGCCATAACGGCAGCCACCGCTGCCAAGGAAAGCACGGCAATAACTGCGGCGAAGATCGTCAGGGGACGCCGGTAACGCGAGGGTGTCATGAACGTAACGCTAACAGCCCGGTCTGACAGATCCGCTGCGCCGGGCAGGTGCCGTTGCACAGAGCCATCGAAAGCAGGATTACGGCACCGGGCAGGATAACCTTGAGGGATAAGACCAACACGGTCTCCAGCCGTCATACCCTGAACCCGCACAGCAATGCGGATGCGGTGACGGCTGGCCGTGTCTCAAGACGTCAGAACGAAGAAGGTTGATTACGTGCCTACCGGCAAGGTCAAGTGGTATGACAAGGAAAAAGGCTTTGGATTCCTCGCGGGCGAAGACGGCCAGGAAGTTTTCCTGCCCAAATCGTCGCTGCCCGAGGGCGTAACAGAGCTGAAGGCCGGCACCCGCGTTGAATTTGGTGTGGCCGACGGCCGCAAGGGTGCCCAGGCCCTGGGCCTGCGCGTGCTCGACAAAACGCCGTCCATCGCCAAGGCAAAGCGGCCCAGCGCCAAGGACCTCGCACCGCTGGTCCAGGACCTCGTGACTGTCCTTGACAACCTGTCCGGCACCCTTTCCAAAGGCAAATACCCGGAAGGCAATAAGGGTAAGGCAATCGCCGCCGCCCTGCGCAAGGTTGCCGACGAGCTGGACGTTTAGGCCCTCATGAATCCGGAAGCTGATCAGCAGGACCCGGAGTCAACGACCCCGGCTGCAGAGGACATGGAGTTGACTACCCCGAAGTCCCTGGGCTCTGTGTCATTAGACCCGGCGTCGTTGGGTTCGGAGTCACTGGACATTGAATTGGTGGACCCGGTGTCACTGGAGATCGAGTTGGTGGACCCCGTGTCAGTGGACCCGGCGTCGGTGGACCTGGCGGCGCTGCAGGCAGGTGCCGCAGCGGCCAGTGGTGCCACTGCGGGTCCTTCGCCTGCCGGCCCGACCGCAGCGGCGGCCAAAACGGCCAAGCGCCGCGCCGGGGTGCCTGTTTGGCGGACCGGCAAGCCTGACGCTTTCCTTGCCGCTTCCGTGGACACGGCCCGGACCGCCCTTGAGGGCATTACGGCGGCCTCGGACATTGGGCAGCACCTGGCAGCGAAGAGCGAAGGCGACCGCCTGGTAACCCACCTCTTCGACTGCAGGCTGCCCGGCTACGCCGGCTGGCAGTGGTTCGCCGTGCTGACCCGAAATTCGCGGTCCAAGGTGGTCACGGTCAACGAGCTCGGCCTCTTGCCGTCCGAGGATTCGATCCTCGCACCGGAATGGGTCCCGTGGGCGGAACGTGTCCGGCCCGAGGATGAGCAGGAACAGGAGTCCGGCGAACACGAGGCCCGTGAGCCGGAAGCAGGCGCGCATGAAGCCGCTGCGCTCCGAGATCGGGCGCCGGAAGCCGGTGCAGACCAGGCCGACGCACCCGTTGCTGCCGCCACTGAGCCTGCCGACGGCGTTGCTGCGTCCCTGGACGCCGCAGGCCTGGACGGTGAGACGCATGAGGGTGGAACGCAGCAGGGTGAAGCCCGGGATGCTGAAGCCGGGGAGTCACCGGAACAGCGCTTCACGCACGACGCCGGGACAGACTAAGGCACAGAGCCGCGCAATGCACGGGAACTGAGCTACGACGCAAAAACGGCGCCGACCGGGCAGAACCCGGGCGGCGCCGTCGTACGTTAATGCTGGAGCGCTACGCCAGCCGGGCTAAGGGCGCCCTTGCGATTACTTGCGCAGCTCGCCCACCACATAATCGATGCTGGCCAGAAGGGCGGAAACGTCGGCCGGCTCGATGGCCACAAATGTAGCGATGCGCAGCTGGTTGCGGCCGAGCTTGCGGTACGGCTCGGTGTCCACGATCCCATTGGCTCGCAGGACCTTTGCGACCACTGCGGCATCCACGGAGTCATCGAAGTCGATGGTTGCGATGACGTTTGAACGCTCGTCCGGGTTGGTGACGAAGGGGGTCGCAAATTCCGAAGCCTCGGCCCAGCTGTAGACGCGGCCGGCGGAGTCTGCTGTGCGTGCGGAAGCGAAGTCCAGGCCGCCGTTGGAGTTCAACCACTGCACCTGGGCGTCCATCGTTACGAGGGTGGACAGCGACGGGGTGTTGTAGGTCTGGTTCAGGCGTGAGTTGTCGATGGCCGTCTGCAGGTCCAGGAAATCCGGGATCCAGCGGTCGCTGGATTTGATCCGCGCTGCACGTTCCAGGGCGGCGGGGGAGAACAGGCCAAGCCAGAGGCCGCCGTCGGAGGCGAAGTTTTTCTGCGGGGCGAAGTAGTAGACATCGCTTTGCGCAACGTCCACATCCAGTCCGCCGGCGGCAGATGTGGCGTCAACGAGCACCAGCGCGCCCTCGTCTGCCCCGGCAACACGCTGCACGGGGGCTACGACGCCGGTGCTGGTCTCGTTCTGCGGCCAGGCGTAGACGTCCACGCCTGCCTCGGCCTGGGCCGAGGGGCGGGTCCCGGGTTCAGACTTGATGATGGAAGAGGCATCCAGGAAGGGCGCCTTGTTGGTGGCTGCGGCGAATTTCGAGCCGAACTCGCCGAAGGAAAGGTGCTGGGCCTTGTTTTCCACCAGGCCGAAGCTGGCAATGTCCCAGAACGCCGTGGAGCCGCCGACGCCGAGTACAACTTCGTACCCTTCGGGCGCGCGGAAGAACTGGCTGAGGCCCTCGCGGACGGAACCGACGAGGTTCTTGACCGGGGCCTGCCGGTGGGACGTACCCAGGATGTTCTTCGACGCGGCGGACAACGCATCAAATTGCTCCGGCCTGACCTTGGAAGGTCCAGCGCCGAACCGTCCGTCCTTGGGCTGCAGGTCGGCGGGAATAGTGATGCTGGTTTCGCTCACAGGTGCTCCAATTTCGGCATGGACACGGCTTTGGTCCGGACGGGTGTTGGTGGCCGGCAGCCGGTGATGGCTGCAACCAGGGCCTCCCTCATTCTGCCCTGTTGGTATGTATCGCCGGGAACCGGAACCGTCATAGTCCAGCCAATGAGACGGTACTGCCGCCAGCGGCAACTATTCGGACAAAGTCAAAATAGGCTAAGCTCTTCCACGGACTACGTCGCAGTGAAGGCGATACGGTGGGACAACGCAAGGTACTGCGCTCGAGGAGCTGAGCTGGATGACGGATCTGATCGATACTACGGAGATGTACCTTCGGACCATTCTGGAGCTCGAGGAAGAGAACATTGTTGCCCTTCGTGCCCGTATCGCCGAGCGGCTGCGCCACTCCGGGCCCACTGTCTCCCAGACCATCGGCCGAATGGAGCGGGACGGTCTGGTGGTTGTGTCCGGCGACCGCCATCTGGAGCTCACCGAGACGGGCCGGAAGCGCGCCACTGAAGTGATGCGCAAGCACCGCTTGGCGGAACGGCTCCTGGCTGACGTGATCGGACTGGACTGGGCCTACGTCCATGACGAGGCCTGCCGCTGGGAGCATGTGATGAGCGAGCGGGTGGAACGGCGCATTTACGAGATGTTGAACCACCCCACCGAGTCTCCCTACGGGAACCCGATCCCCGGCCTGGCGGCCCTGGGCGGCGTGCCGTCCCCTGGCTTTGCTGATGGAGCCATCAGCCTCCTCGAGGCGATGAAGTCCTACGGGCCCGCCTCGGCTGTGACTATCAGCAGGTTGGCCGAACCTATCCAGGTGGAGCCCGAACTGCTTTCACAGCTCGATGAGGGCGGCATCCGCCCGGGCGCTGCTGTGTCGCTGGAACGGGTGGGTGACTACATATCCGTCCGCGTTCCGGGCATAGAAGGGGCGCTTGAGTTGCCACCAGAGGTGGCCGCGCACGTCTTTGTAGCCGTCCGCTAGGGAACCACCCGGGCGTTTCCCTACCCCATGTGAGGTGGGTTACGCAAAGATAACGGAATTGTTACTTTGCACCATGAGCCTCTATAGTTAAAACGAAGTTGATATTTAAGCGTTACCTGATCTGGAGCCGAGCTCTGCCAGCAGATCAGGAGCACGAGTCGTAACTGGCAGAGGCGGGGGAACCACAAGCGGCAGCCGGGGGACTGCCTTGGGGTGAAGTCCGTCAGCAGCAAGCCTCTTCCAGTGAAGGATTCCTCCGGGGATATCTCTGTGCCGAAGCTTGCTAACGGCGGACCGGGTCTATGAACTCTCTGACCCGAATCCGACAGCTAACTTCGCAGGCTACCCAGAGAGGAACCCTTCTTGACCATGCAGAATTCCAGGGGACGCCGCCGCGCGGCGGTCCCTGCTTCGACACCGCGCGTTGTCGAAGTCATCACCTCGGAACGCCCCCGCGATCCGCAACGTGATGCGCGCCGGCGTCGGGGTCCCTTCCATCAGATCACTGAGTTCGCTGCTGCCAGCGGAATCGGCCAAAAGGCCGGCGCCGCACTGGCCGCGGCCGGGCTGGTTCTCACCGTGACCGTTCCGGCCACCAGTCCCGTGATGGCAACGGACGGCTCGGGAGCTGCTTCTGTTGCTGCGTCCGCTGTTGCCCCACAGCCGCAGGTTTCCGCGAAGGCCGAAGCCCAGATCGATTTCAGCCGCTCTGCTGTAGTCACCAAGGCGGACCCGGACGGAAAGCTGAAACAGCTGCTGAGTGCCCAGTCTGCCGGTGCCATAACCCGCGCTGCTTCCGCCGGAAGCCTCGGAGCCCCGCTCGCTGCGTTGAGCACTGCTTCGCCTTTCGGCTACCGCGTCAGCCCGATTACGGGCGGCTCCGGCGACTTCCACCGCGGGCAGGATTACGTAGCCCAATGCGGCACCTCGGTTTTGGCCGCGGCCACCGGAACCGTTACCTTCGTCGGCTGGCACCAGTACGGCGGCGGCAACCGCGTTGTGGTGGATCACGGCAACGGCCTGGAAACCACCTATAACCACCTGTCGTCCTTCAGCGTCAAGGAGGGGCAAACGGTTTCCCGCGGGGACGTTGTGGCCCTCAGCGGGACCACGGGAGCCTCCACGGGCTGCCATCTTCACTTCGAGGTCCAGGTCAACGGTGAAGTTGTTGACCCGACCGGCTGGCTCTAGTCAAATGACCGTGGACTCTCAAATGATGTTGACCTGCCGTGACCTGAATGTGACATTTACGCAAAACTGCTGTACCGTCTAACTCGCGTCAACTTTTCCGAAGTTGACGCTCTTGTGCGGATTGCCTAACTCTGCCACCGCTCAAGGTCCGTTCGCATTTCATCGTCTGGCAGGGGCGGGGGAACCAATTTTGGCCTTCAGCTTTGAAGGCCTTGGGGTTAAGTCGCAAAGCTTTCCACGGAAGCCGCGCGGCCGGGTGACTCCCATCCGAATCCGACAGCTCACCTCGCAGGCATTGGGAGAGGCTACCTTCGTGTCTTCACGCCATAATTCTGCGCGCCACCGTGCGCAAACGGTTCGTACCAACCCCCTGGACACCATGTCCAGGGCTGTTAGTGCCAATGCCGGGACAGTAGGTCGCCAGGCTGCAGTTATCGCAGCTGCGTCCGGACTCATCCTGACCATGGGCCTGCCGGCCAATGCAGCGGACACCACCGCTGGTGTTTCCGCTTCGACCGAATCCGGGTCCGCGCAGGCGGCCCTCGCCGTCACCGCGGCACCCACGGCTACCGTTTCCTTCGAGCGCCCGGTGGTCAAGACCATCGCCGCTCCCGTGCTGGAGCCGGTGACTGTCCAGTCAACCTCTGATGATGAAGACGACGACGCGGATGCGGCCACCGCTCCCACGGCCACCACTGCTTCCGAAGCAGCAGAGAAGGTCGTAGCGACCGCATCCTCCGCTGCTACCTCCGGAATTGCGGCCATCGCCTACACCGGCATCGGCAGCCCGTACGTCTGGGGCGGCACCACCCCCAATGGCTGGGACTGCTCAGGCTTCACCCAGTGGGTTTACGCCCAGGCCGGCATCAGCATCCCCCGCGTCAACGCCTGGACGGCAATGAAGCCCACCTCCACGCCGCAGCCCGGTGACCTGGTTATGCAGAACGGCGGCGCGCACGTTGGTATCTACGTCGGCAACGGCATGATGATCAGCGCCCTGAACCCCTCCCAGGGAACGCTGCTGCACGCGGCCGCTGCTACCGGCTCCTCCGCGTTCTACACCATGAACTAGTTCTTCGACCTTACGGTCCAAGGGCTTTTTCTTTGCCCAAACACGCTTTTCGCTAAATCACCACATCCCCCGTTCGGGGCGTGCCGGCGTACCCCCAAGATGCCGGCGCGTCCAGTCCCCTTTGGCTGCCTACACGCGGTTTGAAGGAAAACGAAAGAGAGAACTGATGACTACTCGTGCAACCGCACGGCACCGCGCCGAGGTCACCAAAACCAACTCGCTCGCCATCATTGCCAAGGCTGTCGGCGACAACGCCGGCGGCGTAGGACGCCAGGCAGCTGTTATCGCAGCCGCCTCCGGCCTGGTCCTGACCAGCGGCCTCGCAGCCAACGCCGCCGATGCCAACGTTCAGCGTGACTCCGCTCCGGCTTCCACCCTGGAAGTTGAATCAACGGTTGAGGCTCCGATCTCCGCTGCTTCCACCATTGCCATTTCCTTCGAGAAGCCTGCTGTGACCACCACGCCGGCTCCCGTTGTTGAGGCGCCCGAACCCGAGCCCGAGGTTGAGGTCCAGGAAGCTGCTCCGGCTCCGGCTCCTGCTCCCGCCGCTCCCGCCGCAGGGACAGCCGCTGTCGCCAAGGTGACCGCCACAGCTCCGGCCGCTGCAGCCCCCGCCGCTCCTGCCTCGGCAAGCGGCAAGGGTGCAGCCATCCTGTCCGCCGCCTACGCCCAGCTCGGCGTTACGCAGGACTGCACCATGCTGGTGACCAACTCCCTGGCTGCCGTTGGCATCAACTTCCATGACTGGCCGGCAGGCTACCTGTCCCTGGGCCGCACGGTGAGCGCTGCCGAGGCTCAGCCGGGCGACCTCATCTACTACGCCGACGGCGGAGCCGGCATGGCGCACATTGCCGTCTATGCCGGAAACGGCCAGGCGGTGCATGGCGGCTACAACGGCAACCAGACCGTTGTCTTCAGTGCCAACGTCGGCTCCGGCCCGGTGTTCATCCGCGTCGACTGACACCCGCAGCCGCGGTTTGCGCTGCTGATCAAGACACTCACAGGACCCCTGCCCTACGCGGCAGGGGTCCTGTCTGTTAACCCCCGGCAGGGGCGGGCACTCCACCGAGTTTCGGCCGGACACGGCAACCCCGGCAACTGTTATTAGCTGATAGTGCACTTCTTTGTTTACTCTTGTGGTGTCGATCCATAGCCCGGACATGCCGAGGGCAGCCGGCCCTCGTGCCCCTGACGGGTGCGGCCGTGAAGAGGTACGTGCATGCGCACTCTCGTTCTGAATGCTGGATATGAACCGCTGGCGGTTATTACCTTCCGCCGGGCGCTGGTGCTTGTGCTCACGGGCAAGGCGAGCGTTGTGGCTGAAGGGGACGACCCCGTGGTGGGCCCCCAGGAGATCCTGGGCCGCCCGTCCGTGATCCTCCTGAACCGCTACATCCGTCCCAGATACAACCAGTCGACGGCGGTCAGCCGCCGGGGCGTGCTCAGACGCGACGGGCACAAGTGCGCCTACTGCGGGAAAGCTGCGCACACCATCGACCATGTCCAGCCAAAGTCACGCGGGGGTGCTGAGTCCTGGGAGAACCTGGTGGCCGCCTGCCTGAGGTGCAACAACGTCAAAGGTGACCACACCCCGGCGGAAATGGGCTGGAAGCTGCGGTTCGTCCCCGAGCCGCCGCACGGCACCATCTGGCAGATCAAGGAACTCGAGAAGCCCACGCCCGCCTGGGATCCGTTCCTGCTGCCCGAGCGCGCTGCCTGATTCCAGATAGTTAGCCTCCGCCGTCACCGGACTAGGCTGGGGGAGTGGAGCAAAACCGGCTGGACTTCGATGCCCTGATCCTGGCCGGCGGCCGGTCGTCACGGCTGGGCGGGTTGCCCAAGCAAGGGTTGGTCTTTCACGGTGCCACGCTCCTGCAGCGGTCACTTGCCGCGGCCGCCGGGGCCTTCCGTACGGTGGTGGTTGGTCCCGATCCCGGCGCACTTCCCCCCGGTGTACTCTCCTGCCGGGAGCAGCCGGAGTTCGCAGGACCCGCTGCCGCTGTGGCTGCCGGCCTCGAAGCCCTGGCACAAGCCGGAGGCGAACGGACGTACACGCTGGTGCTGGCCTGCGACATGCCGCGGGTCTCGGCTGCCGTGCAGGTACTGAGGGAGGCATTGGAACAGGAGGAGTTCCAGGGCGACGGACTCATGGCATGCGCCGAGGACGGCAGGGCCCAGCAACTCGCGGGGTTTTACCGCACAGGCTTGTTAAAAAGGGCTGCTGGGGACCTGGCGTCGCGAGGTGCCTTAATCAACGGCTCCATGCGGGCGCTCCTTGCTAGTCTTGACCTGCAGCTTGTCACCGTCCCGGCCGGCTCCACCGATGATGTGGATACCTGGGATGATGCCGCCGCACTAGGAGTTGACGCCGGGATCCGGGACGAGGTCCAGGACCCGCGCGGCAGCAGTTGAATTGGGAGGCAGTGCGTGAAAAGCCAGGATGAAACGCTGGAGGAATGGTGCAGGTCCCTGCTCCAGGCTTATGAGCTTGAGGACGTCCAGGTGGACGTCAATGCCATCCTCGCCCTCGCGGGTGTAGCCGCCCACTCCGTTGTGCGGCCGGCGGCGCCACTGACTACCTTCATCGCCGGCTACGCCGCTGGCCTGGCCTCAGCAGCCGGACGCAGCACAGATGCCGCGTCCATGGAAGGGGCCCTGGCCGTGGCACGTTCCCTGGCTGCCGACTACGATGCTGAAGCCGCCGGGACTCCCGGCGAATGACAGGGGAACCCGGGGAGGAACGGAGCCCAACCGGCCAGCCGGAGGTGCCGCAGCACCTGGCCCACACCTGGGAGGAAGCGCGGCTGGCCGCATTCGAGGCTGCCTCGCCAATTCCTGCCGGACCCGTTCCACTGCATTTGGCCCTCGGCCGCAGGCTGGACCAGGACGTTGCGGCACTGCAGGACATGCCCCACTACGCGTCCTCCGCCATGGACGGCTGGGCCGTTAACGGGACCGGGCCATGGATTCTGGCGGAACCCGGGGCTCGCCTGGCGCCCCACCAGGCCAGCCCTATCGTCACCGGCGGGCTGATCCCTCCGGGCGGAAAAGCAGTGCTGCGGAGCGAGAGCGCAGTGCTGGGCAAGGACGAGGACGGCTTGCCTGTCCTGATGACCGGAGGAAGCGTACGGCCCGGAGAGCCGCGCAACGGCCAGCACATCCGTAAAGCCGGGGAGGAAGCCCTGGCAGGGGACGTACTGGTCAAGGCGGGGGCGAAGCTCAATCCTGCCCATCTTGCCTTGGCTGCCTTGGCCGGTTACGACGAACTGCAGGTCCAGGGGAAACCCCTGGTCCGGCTGCTGCTCACCGGCTCCGAAGTTATCGACCAGGGAGTACCGGTCCCCGGCCAGGTGCGGGACACGTTCGGTCCGCAACTGCCGGCAGTCGTGGACATGCTGGGAGGTATAGCGGGGGAACAGCAGAGAATCGGGGACTCCTACGGCGAGTGGCTCGCCGCACTGGAAGACGGTGTCCCTGAGGCGCCCGGCGCTCCTGACCTGCCGGCCGACGTCGTCATCACTACAGGCGGGACGGGACGCTCCGGTACGGACCACCTCCGCCAGGCGGTGGCAGAGCTGGGCGGCCGGCTCGTCATCGACGGGATCGCGATGCGGCCAGGACATCCGGCTGTCCTGGCGGAACTGCCGGATGGCCGTTTTGTGCTCGGCCTCCCAGGGAACCCGCTCGCCGCGATGATGGCACTGCTCACCGTGGGGGCACCGCTGCTCGCCGCGCTGGGACACGGCAGCCTGCCCGAGGTCCAGGAAGTGCCCTGCGGAAGCATCATCGAACCCGATCCCGGCCGCACACGGCTGATGCCGTTCCGGCTCCTGTACGGGATGGCATCTCCGGCGCAGCACACCGGCCCGGGCATGATGCGCGGGCTTGCGTCGGCCGACGGCGTGATGGTGGTGCCGCCGCACGGAGTCCAGCTCGGCGAGTTGGTGCCCGCGGTTGCCCTGCCCTGGGGACCACCTATACCGGCGGTTGCCGATCCTGCCACCAAAGCAAAGCCGAGGAGCGCGGCGCGGCCAGGCCGGACGGCCGCCAAGCCGGCGGCCAACGGCCCCGTGGACTGGAGCGCGCTTCTTGGCTGAGGGACTTGCCCCGCTGGCATCCCGCTCCGGCAGTTGCCATGATGGACTTATGAAAAGGCAGGGGTGGGAATGGGCCGTGTGACCCAGCGCCGAAAGGTGCACAAGTATATCCTCGACGGTTCTCCCAAGGCCCTCGAGTTTCCGGTACGGCACCGTGAGGACGTCCTCGCCGTCGAGGAGCCGCTGGAAATCCGGTTGGGCCAGCTCTCCTTCTCCGTCACTATGCGGACCCCCGGCGACGACTTTGACCTGGTGGCCGGCTTCCTGGTGTCGGAAGGCATCATCTGGAGCTCCGAGCAGCTCGTGTCGCTGCGTTTCTGTGCCGGTGAAGATGAGAACGGCGTCCAGACGTTCAACGTGGTTGAAGTCCAGTTGCGGCCTGATGTGACAGTCCCGTCCATCGGCCGCCACATCTACACGTCAAGCTCCTGCGGCATTTGCGGGACCGATTCGGTGGAGTCCGTCCAGAAGTCCTCGCACTACAGTCCCGCCGCGGATCCCCTGGCCATTCACGCGGAACTCCTGGCTTCGCTGCCCGCTCTCCTGCGGAAGTCCCAGCGGCTTTTCGAGGACACCGGGGGAGTGCACGCCGCTGGACTGTTCAGAATCCAGGACGACGGCGGCGTGGAGCTTTTGTGCCTCCGGGAGGATGTAGGGCGCCACAACGCCGTGGACAAGGTAGTGGGCTGGGCGCTGCGTGAAGGGCTCCTGCCGCTCCGTGGCACCGTCCTCCAGGTCTCGGGGCGGGCGTCCTTTGAGCTGGTGCAGAAAGCGGCACTGGCGGGAATTCCCGTGCTGGCTGCCGTCAGCGCCCCGTCAAGCCTCGCCGTGGAACTCGCGGAAGCCAGCGGTTTGACGCTTGCCGGTTTCAGCCGGGGGACCAGCCTCAATATCTATGCCGGTGACCACCGGATTGTGAGGCCCGTGGCCCAGATAAGCGCTGGCGCCCATCCCTGACTTCCGGATTCGCGGCGGGCCCATTGTTCGGGAAAGCGCTTTTTTGGGGATGTTATCCGCAGCCATTGGCGAGTAGGCTACCAGCGGGTAGTTTTATCCACCGGATGGACACAATGGTCCATATTTCCAGCGCTGAAGAGGGCCAACATTGCATGACGACCGCCGGATCACGGAAGTCCGCCTCGAACGATTCGTCCGCGAACGCATCGGTCCCGCCGTGTACAGCCGGAGCCTTCCCCTCACCCTGAGCAGCTGGGATGTGCCGGACGAACCAGTCCCGGCCCTCGAAGCCATGCGGCAAAAGTTTCAGCCGCAGGAACACTGCGCTCCCTGGGGAAAGCCGTGGGGTACCAAGTGGCTCCGCCTTCAGGGTGAAGTGCCCGAGTTCTGGGGCACGGAACCGGACACCACCGTTGAAGTGGTGGTTGACCTGGGCTTCACCGTCGAAGTGCCCGGCTTCCAGTGCGAGGGCATCGCATGGCGCGCCGACGGCACCATCATCAAAGCCGTGTCGCCCCGAAACCAGTACATTCCGCTGAAGCTGCTGGGAGGCGGCATGGCAGTGGACTTCTACGTGGAGGCCGCCGCCAACCCTGATGTTGCCCAGGGCTGGACGTTCGCTGCCACCCCGTACGGCGACAAGTCAACGGCCGGAGCGGCGCCCCAGTACAGGCTGGGAAACATTGCCATCGCCGAGTTGAACCAGACCGTCTGGGAACTCCAGCAGGACATCTGGACCCTGTCCGGGCTGATGGCGGTGCTGCCCCTTGAGCTGCCGCGGCGGCACGAGATCCTCCGGGCGCTTGAGCGCATGATGGACGTGATGGATCCCGACGACGTTGCCGGAACCGCAGCAGCCGGCCGCAATGCCCTCGCCGAAGTGATGGCAAGGCCAGCGTATGCTTCAGCGCACCAGCTCGTCGCCACCGGCCATGCCCATATCGATTCCGCCTGGCTTTGGCCCGTCCGGGAGACCATCCGCAAATGCGCCAGGACGTTCTCCAACGTGGTGGCGCTGATGGATGAATACCCGGGTTTCGTTTTCTCCTGCTCCTCGGCGCAGCAGCTCGCCTGGATCAAGGAGTACTACCCTGAGCTCTTCGGCCGGATTCGGGAAAAGGTGCGTGCAGGGCAGTTCGTACCCGTGGGCGGCATGTGGGTGGAGTCTGACACCAACATGCCCGGCGGCGAGGCGATGGCACGTCAGTTCGTTGAGGGAAAAAGCTTCTTCCTGGCTGAGTTCGGTGTGGACTGCCAGGAAGCGTGGCTGCCGGACTCCTTTGGATACTCTGCCGCCCTGCCCCAGATCGTCAAGTCCGCCGGCAGCCGGTGGTTCCTCACGCAGAAAATCTCCTGGAACCAGACCAACAAAATGCCGCACCACACCTTCAACTGGGAAGGAATCGACGGCACCAGGCTCTTCACCCACTTCCCGCCGGTAGACACCTACAATTCCCAGCTCAGCGGCCGCGAACTCGCCCACGCCGAGCGGAACTACCGCGACCACGGCCGGGGCACGGTGTCGCTGGTGCCCTTCGGCTATGGCGACGGCGGCGGCGGCCCCACCAGGGAAATGCTTGCGGCGGCCGTGCGGACAGCGGACCTGGAAGGCTCACCGAAGGTACGGATTGGATCCGCGGAGAGTTTCTTCAAGCAGGCCGAGGACGAGTATCCGTCACTGCCGGTGTGGGTGGGCGAGATGTACCTCGAACTGCACCGCGGCACCTACACCAGCCAGGCCCGGACCAAGAAGGGCAACCGGCGCAGCGAACACCAGCTGCGCGAAGCGGAACTGTGGTGCGCAACGGCCGCAGTCCGCACAGGGGGCTCGTTTGCCTACCCCGCAGATGAGCTCAAGAGGCTGTGGCGGCTGGTACTGCTGCAGCAGTTCCACGACATCCTTCCGGGCAGCTCCATCGCCTGGGTGCACCAGGACGCGGAACGCAATTACCAGGCCATCGAAGTTGCCCTCGAAGCACTCATCGCCCGGGCGGCCAAGGCAGTGCTCGGCAGCGGGGACCGGCAGTTCTTGTTGAACGCAGCCCCGCATGCCCGGGAGGGCGTGCCGGCGCTGGCTGCCGGCGAACCGGTGGCGTCGCCGGTACCAGCCCGTGCTGCAGCCCGGGACACCGGCTTCGTACTGGACAACGGCATCATCCGGGCAGTCCTGGATGCGGACGGTTTGCTCACCTCACTTCGGGACTACGCCAGCGGCCGCGAGGCGATCGCCCCGGGGGAGCGCGGCAACCTGCTGGAACTCCACCGCGACACCCCCAACGAGTGGGACGCCTGGGACATCGACGAGTTTTACCGCCGCAACGTCACACCGTTGACGTCCGCGGAGTCTGTGCGGCTCGCGGACGATGACGGCGAGGCTGCTGTGGTGGTTGAGCGGATGGCCGGGTCCTCTGCCATTACCCAGCGCATCAGCCTTACCGCAGGGAGCCCTTCCCTTTCCATCACCACGTCCGTGGACTGGCAGGAGCGGGAAAAGCTGTTGAAGCTTGGCTTCGCACTGGATGTTCGTGCGGACCGGTCTGCAGCGGAGACACAATTCGGGCACGTCTTCCGCGCCACGCACACCAACACGTCCTGGGAAGCGGCCAAGTTCGAAATCTGTGCGCACCGCTGGATCCACGTTGCGGAGCCAGGCTACGGCGTTGCCATTGCCAACTCGTCCACCTACGGCCACGACGTCACCAGGAGCATCAGGGAGTCCGACGGCGGCACCACCACCACGGTCCGTCTGTCACTGTTGCGTGCCCCTAAGTTTCCTGATCCGGATGCAGACCGTGGGCGTCACGTGCTGACGGTCACTGTTCGGCCCGGCGCTGACATCGCCGATGCCGTCCAGGAGGGTTACCGGACAAACCTTGCTCCGCGCCTGGTTGCCGGCGCCTCGCCGGTGGAGCCGCTGGTTTCCCTGTCCAATGCGGCTTTGGTTATTGAGGCAGTCAAACTGGCTGAGGACGGTTCCGGAGATGTGATCGTCCGGTTGTACGAGTCGCTGGGGCAGCGTTCGGGCGGAAGGCTCACGGCGAATTTCCCGGTACAGCGCGTCAGCGCCGTCGATTTGCTGGAACGCGCGGTCGAGCCTGCCGGCGTGGAGGCCGGTCCTGACGGGGTGGAGCTGCTCCTGCGGCCATTCCAGTTGGTGACACTGCGGTTTGTCCGCGGGCAGGAGTAGGCGCCAAACAAGCATGTGGAGCCGCGAAGGAATGCTTGGGGCCTTAAATGGCTGAGTGGGGGCGGTCCCCAACGGCCGCCACCACTCATCCCCCCAAAGCGTGCAAAGGCCCCCGGGAGCCGCATTCGTTCAAGAAAGTATCCCCGTTCGTAAACGTCCCGCAACCCCCACCTTCACACATTCATGATTGTTTCACATTCTAATGATTTTGTGAAAGCCGAAAAGGTTACGTTTCAGTAGATGTCCTTTTCAGCTTGAAGCTCCTGCTGTTCCTGACTTTGGCTGCCCAGATCAGCGCGAGGCCGAGGACGAAGCAGAGCACTGCGGTGTAGTTAACGATAAATTCCAGCGCGCCCCACTCCGGCGGCACTACAGGGAACAGCAGGGTGAGGGCACTGGCACCTCCGCCCAGTGCGAGAAGCCCGGCCGCAAGCCGTACCAGTACGGGCAGCCTGCTGCCCACTGCGCGGACCATGGCCGGAATGAGGACCAGGGAGATGTAGGAGGGATATGCGCGGCCCGCTGCAGCGTAGTACTCCACCAGGACGAAGTTCCGCCCACTCTTGCCTGAGGTCGCCGCCATCCCTGCAGAGGAACCGGCCGTGTCCGCAAGGAAGAACAGAATGGTCATCACCAGGGAAATGACCAGGAGCACCGCCATGCCAAGCCTGCCCGTAATGAGCCGGTAGGCATGGTCGGCACCGAATCCGCGGGTTACCCGTATCCCGATGAAGTAGATCGCAGCGAAGATGATGAAGCGCAGCAGCAGGTTTGCGAGATTGATGCCCCCCAGCGCTGTGTCCACCGCTATGTAAGGCGCCTCGATGCTCAAAAAAATGGCCGCGGTCATCAGGGCGAAGATATAGAAGAGGGACCTGTTCTCTCCCCTAAGCGCACTGGGTACCCGGGCAGCCGCGATGAGGCCGCAGGTGGCCAGCGTTGACCACTGAAGGATTTCGATCATCCCAGGTTCTCCCAAATCTTCTCTGTCTGCGCCTGGTCGTGTTCCTGGCGCCGTAGAACTTTGCCCAACGCCTGCAGCCGGTCGCCGGCCAGGACGGCGAGGTCGCCGTCGGACAGGCTGTCCAATGCTGCCTGGCGGGCGTCGGTAGGCCAGCCGGCCTCTTCCTCGGTGATCAGGCCGGTGGCCACGAGGCCGTTGGCGGCTCCAACGCCCGCCGCCCGCGCCGTGGCCACAACCAGCTCCGCCGAAAGCCGGTTGGCGGTCAGCTGCGCGGAATAGTTTTGCGGGGCAATGCCGGTGGCGGCGGAAACGCGGTGCCGCACTTCGCCGTCGTCAATGGCGTCAACCCAGTTCTTGACTGACGTTGCGTGCGGCGCCGGCGACAGTGCGGGCGGCTTGCCGCCTGTTTCCCCCGCCGGGTCCAGCCCCGGACGGGCCAGCATGGCACGCAGGAGGTCGGCGGTGGAAATCTGGCTTACCAGCTCGCACGGGGCGGGCGGCTGCTGGGCACGCGCCAGTTCCCGGTACGGTTCGAAGTCGGCCAGGGCCGCCACCGGATTGATGTTGTAGGCGCGGCTGATGCTGACCACCGTGCTTACTGAGACTTTCCCGCGCACCAGCTGCTGGGCCAGGGTGGTCCGCTTGATCCCGGAGATCCTGCAGACGTCTGCCGTACTGGCGTCCGGCGCGATGCCTTGCAGCCAGCGCTGGAACGCCTTGGCGGGGAGGGTCATGGATTGCTCTCTGCAGAACGGATGGTGTGTTGATATTAGCCTGCCGTTGCCCTGCCGATTTTGCCAGCACCTCCGTTTCGACTATGCTTGATGGTCGAGCCCGTTGGTCCGTACACCCCCCAAGTCCGGACCAGCGGGTTCTTTCATGTCCGCGCTCCGGGCGCCGTCCTCCTGCCGGTATGCAGAGGCTTTGCGGGCCGAAAGACGCCAGACCTGCTGCGCGCTTCGGTGAAAGGATGAACCATGACTGCGACCCTTGTTGCGAAGGATGTTTCCGGCGGTCATGACCACCGGCTGCTCTTCTCCGAACTTTCCCTCACGGTGGCCCCCGGTGATGTTGTGGGTGTGGTGGGAGCCAACGGCGCCGGGAAGTCCACCCTGCTCCGCCTGCTTGCCGGGGTCGACCAGCCGCAGGACGGCACTGTCAGTCTTGCTCCCGCTGACGCCTTCGTGGGCTGGCTTCCCCAGGAGCATGAGCGGGTTCCCGGCGAATCGGTTGCCGCCTACATTGCCCGGCGGACCGGCTGTGCCGAGGCCACCGCAGAGATGGAATCCACAGCGGAGGCGCTCGGTTCCGGCGCCCCTGGTGCCGATGACGCCTACGCGCGGGCTTTCGACCGCTGGATGGCTTCCGGTGCCGCGGACCTGGACGACCGCATCCCCGCCGTCCTTGCCGATCTGGGGCTGGAAACAGGCGCGGACGCCGAGATGACGGGTTTGTCCGGCGGGCAGGCAGCACGGGTGGCCCTCGCAGCCCTGCTGCTCAGCCGGTTCGACGTCGTCCTCCTGGACGAACCCACCAACGATCTCGACCTGGCCGGACTCGCGAAACTCGAGGACTTTGTCCGCGGACTGCGCGGCGGTGTTGTCCTGGTGAGCCACGACCGGGAATTCCTGGCCCGCTGCGTCACCACCGTGGTGGAACTGGACCTGGCCCAGAACTCCGTCGCTGTTTACGACGGCGGCTATGACGCCTTCCTTGAAGAACGCGCCGTGGCGCGACGGCACGCGCGCGAGAAGTACGAGGAGTTCGCCGCCACCAAGGCGGATCTGGTGTCCAGGGCGCGGACGCAGCGCGAATGGAGCTCCCAGGGAGTTCGGAACGCGATGAAGAAGAGCCCGGACAACGACAAGATCCGCCGCGCCGCCAGCACAGAGTCCTCGGAGAAGCAGGCACAGAAAGTGCGGCAGATGGAATCGCGGATCGCGCGGCTGGACGTCGTGGAAGAGCCTCGGAAGGAATGGCAGCTGCAGTTCTCCATCGGCAAGGCGCCCCGCTCAAGCGCCGTGGTGGCAACCCTCCGCGATGCTGTGGTGCGGCAGGGCGGTTTCACCCTCGGACCGGTCAACCTCCAGCTCAATGCGGGGGAGCGGATCGGCATCACAGGCCCCAACGGCGCCGGCAAGTCCACCCTGTTGCGCCTGCTGTTGGGTGACCTGGCACCGGAGTCCGGCAACGCCGCCATGGGCGCGTCGGTGGCCATCGGGGAGATCGACCAGGCCCGCGGGCTGCTGGCAGGCCATCTTGCCCTGGCTGACGCCGTCGAGGCCGTCCTCGTGGAGCTGAACCCGGCAGAGGTCCGTACGTTGCTTGCCAAGTTCGGACTCAAAGCGGACCACACGGCGCGGACCGTTGAATCGCTGTCGCCCGGTGAGCGGACCAGGGCTGCATTGGCGCTGCTGCAGGCGCGCGGGGTGAACCTCCTGGTGCTGGATGAGCCAACCAACCATCTTGACCTTCCGGCCATCGAACAGCTGGAGGAGGCGCTGGAAAGCTACGACGGCGCCCTGCTGTTGGTGACGCACGACCGGAGGCTGCTGGAAAACGTGCGGCTGGATGTACGTTGGAATGTGGAGAACGGGACAGTAGTGGAGCAGCAGCAATGAGTATGGAACGGGTGGCCTGGGGCTCCCTTTACAACATCACCCGGGCCAAGAGCGGTTCCAAACCGTTCTCAAAGGCCACCCTGAAGCGTGTTTTGGGGTTTGCCCGGCCGCACCGCGGCAAGCTGTTGGCCTTTGTGGCGTTGTCTATTGTGATGGCATTCCTCGCCGTGGCCACGCCCGTCCTGGCTGGGCAGGTGGTGGACGCGATCGTGGCTAAGGCCGCCGCCGGGGAAGTGGTCCGCCTGGCCGTGCTCATCGCCGTCGTGGCCGTGGCAGAAGCAGGCCTTGGCCTGGTGAGCCGTTGGCTCTCCTCCACCATCGGGGAGGGTGTGATTGTGGACCTGCGCACCCGGGTCTTCGACCACGTGCAGAAGATGCCCATCGCGTTCTTCACCCGCACCCGCACCGGAGCCCTGGTCAGCAGGCTGAACAACGATGTCATCGGTGCCCAATCGGCGTTCGCCGGCACCCTGTCGGGGGTTGTCAGCAACGTGGTGGCACTGATCCTCACGCTCATCGTGATGCTGGGCACGTCCTGGCAGGTGACGGTCCTGGCCATGATCCTGTTGCCGATCTTCCTTATCCCGGCGCGGCGGATGGGTTCCAAACTCGCGGACCTGCGCCGCGAGGCTGCGGAGCACAACGCCGCCATGGGCACCCAAATGACCGAGCGCTTCTCGGCCCCCGGCGCCACCCTGGTCAAGCTCTTCGGCCGCCCGGATGAGGAATCCCGGGAATTTGCCCTCCGCGCCGGCCGCGTCCGCGATATCGGCGTCCGGACCGCCATGCTGCAGTTCACATTTGTGACGGCCCTGACCCTGGTCTCCGCGCTCGCGCTCGCCCTGGTGTACGGGCTGGGTGGCTGGATGGCCATCACCGGACAACTGGCGGCAGGTGACGTTGTGGTGCTGGCCCTGTTGCTCACCCGGCTCTACGCTCCACTGACGGCACTTTCCAATGCCCGCGTGGAAATCATGAGCGCCCTGGTCAGCTTCGAGCGTGTTTTCGAAATCCTGGACCTCAAACCCCTGATCCGGCAGAAGCCGGACGCCGTGGCTGTTCCCCCAGGACCGGTCGCCGTGGAGTTCGACGACGTCCGCTTCGCCTACCCCTCCGCAGACAAGGTTTCACTGGCCTCCCTCGAGGATGTGTCCACACTGGACACCCGCGGCGGGGAAGAGGTGCTGCACGGCATCAGCTTCCGGGTGGAACCGGGACAGACAGTGGCGCTGGTCGGATCCTCCGGCGCCGGCAAATCCACCGTCGCCCAGCTGCTGGCCCGGCTCTATGACGTGGACTCCGGCGCGGTGCGCCTCGGCGGAACCAGGCCCGGGACCGGGCTTGACCTGCGCGATGCCACGTTCGATTCGCTGCGGGATACCCTGGGCATGGTGACGCAGGACGGCCACCTGTTCCACGAAACCATCGCCTCCAACCTCCGGCTGGCCAAGCCGGACGCCACCGAGCAGGACATGTGGGATGTCATCCGTCAGGCCCGGCTCGAAGCCATGATCCGCTCCCTGCCCGACGGGCTGGACACGGTGGTGGGAGAACGCGGCTACCGGCTTTCCGGCGGTGAACGCCAGCGGCTTACCATCGCCCGGCTGCTCATCGCCCAGCCCCGCGTGGTCATCCTGGACGAGGCGACCGCCGCACTCGACTCCACCAACGAAGCTGCAGTACAGGCTGCACTGGGCGCCGCTCTCGAGGGGCGCACCGCCGTCGTGATTGCCCACCGCTTGTCCACGGTCCGTGCCGCTGATGCAATCCTGGTGGTGGAGGACGGCCGGATTGTGGAACGCGGGACGCACACCGAACTGCTGGCCGCCGAAGGCCGCTACGCGGAGCTCTACCGGACGCAGTTTGCTGAAGCCACGGCAGTGGCCCAGGAAGCAGTTCCTGAGTTCTAGGCTTCCGGCCGGGCGCCGGCAGGCCTTGCAGCCAGCTCTGGAAGGATATGGTCCGTCAGTAGCGGGGCGAGGTCCGCGGGCAGTTCGCCGGTGAGTTCGAGCCAGCGGATTTCCGCTATTTCGGCGGACGGATGGGCCGCCCAAGTGCCCGGCGCCAAGAACACGGTAGCCTCGATGTCGGTGGCGGCCTCATTCGCGGCATCGGCGATCCAAACGCCCATCAGCTGCAGTTCCCGGGGATCGACGACGATACCCACCTCCTCCGCCAGCTCCCGAGCCGCCGTCTGTACCGCTGTTTCCCCTGCTTCCGGCTTGCCGCCCGGATGCATGAACATGGATGTGCCGCGCTTCCTTACCGTCAAAAGGCGGCCGGCGTCATCAAAAACGCAGACGGCGGAGACCACGATGCGGTTTTTCATGCTTCCCGCACCAGCGTTGATGTCAGCAGCAGATCCTTGCGTGGGCCCTTGACGTCCCAGCTGTAACTGAACCGGTCCGTATCCCCATAGTTGTACGCCACGCGGTAGGTATCAGGATCGCACCAGTGCTGGTCCAGGTTGGCCTCCGGCGTGAAGCTCATGGTGTGGAAGGGACGCCCGTCCGGGAAAAATACGTCCATGGCATCGGGCCTGTCGGTGGTCTTCAAGAGGTATTCACGCGAGGCGGGGCCGGTAAAGGTAGGCCAGCGCATGGTGCCTTCCTCCCGGAGGGCAAGGCCGCCGTCGTCCGTGGGAACAAAGTGGACGACGCCGGAAAAGGTTCCGCGGGTGCCATTCGTCCGGTCCAGCAGGTCCCGCTGGACGGTCCACTGCCCGGCGGGCCCATTGGCCGTTCTGCCGAGCAGGTAGGAGCGGAGGGCGAACTCCGGGGGAGGAAAGTTCAAGTGCCCTCGATTGGAATCGAACCAACGACACCGGCTTTAGGAGAGCCGTGCTCTATCCACTGAGCTACGAGGGCGGGCATCCGATGGATCGGCAAGGCCGGTCCGGCCGGACACGGATATAAGCATACAAGGTGCGGAGCCGTACTACGCTCAAAGCATGAGTTCAGCGCCGTCCACCGCCCAATCCGTGGCGTTCATCCCGGACACCACCTCCACCCGGCAGTACATCGGAGCCTGGTCCGTGCTTAGCGTGCTGCAGTATTTCGCGGCGGAGGCGGCGGTGATTGGCGCCTGGGCCGGTCCCCGGCCCTATGACCTGCGCACCGGCTACATCAGCGACCTCGGGGCCATCAACTGCGGCGTCTTTGATGGCCGGGAGGTGTGTTCCCCGCTGAACTGGCTGATGAACGCATCGTTCGTGGTCCAGGGGCTGGGGATGCTGCTGGGGGCGCTGCTCCTGAGCTCGGGGCTGCTGCGGGTGGCTGCCCTGGCCGGCGCGCGGGTCCGGCCGGGCCGGCGGACACCGTGGCTGGCCGCCCTGGCCGTGCGGGTGCTGACAGGAACGGCGGGAGCCGGAACGGTGATTGTGGGGCTGGTTCCGGAGGATGTTGGCTCCGGCTGGCACTTTTCCGGCGCAGTCATGTACTTCATTGCCGGGGCGGTCGCCCTGTTGGTCCTGGGGTTCCTCTGGCTGCGGAAGACAGCGATGGCCTGGTTCATCCTGGCCTGCGGCACCGTGTCCGCTGCCGCCCTGGTAACGGGCGGGCTGACCGGCATGCAGGTGCCGGAACCGGGCACCCTGGAACGGCTTATGGGCTACCCGGTCACCGTGGGGATGGCCACCGCCGGTTTGGTTATAGCGCAGCGGGTGCATCGGCACCGGAAACAGGTCCGGGCAGCGGCCGCGCTGGGGTCAGGGCCGGTTGAGGAAGAATTCCCTGAAGTCCGTTAGGGCGGTGCCGCCCGGGTAGCCGAGGGCATCCACCCCCACGGAGACGGCATCATCGGATGAAAAGATGGTGGTCGAGAAGGTCCCGGACTGGAGATTTTCGGTTTTCTCGAGCATTGCTGGAAGGGCTCCTTCTAGAGCCTTGGCGAGCGTTGCCTCGTCGCTGCCGGTTCCCACGAGCTTCGCGGTGATGAAGTTTCCGGACGTATTCATGTTCACGTGGACCTGGGCCGATGCAATCCCAGGAACTGACATGGCGGCGTCCTCCATGGAGGCTTTCAGGCTTTCAGCCCCTGTCGGGGCACCGGGGCCACACGATGCGAGAGCAAGGACTGCCAGCCCTAGCGCGAGCATTCCGGCAACGGTTTTAAGTCGGCGCATCATCACTGCTTTCGGGAAATGTTGGACACCGTCGAGGTTACTTGGCTGGCATCCGAGGTCAGGAATCTCTGGGTCGATTGCTGCTGGCTGTACTGGGCGAGCGGTCCGCCGGCCTCGTGGTTCCGGGCTGACTCTACGTAAGCGGAGCCGTCGTGGTAGTTGATGCCCGCAATCCCGGGGTCGCCGCCGGGGTTTGGCAGTTCCACTATGGTGGCCCCGTTGTCCCGGCTAGCGGAAACCATCCCGCCCGACCACGCGGTGGCGTCGGCCAGGTCCACCTTCGGTACCGGATCTCCGGCGTGCTGCAATGCCAAAACATCGATGGACGACGGGATGTGCGCGGAATCCACGGGTGAACCGAACGTGACCACGTTGGTGACGTTGAAGCGGTCAGTAAACCCGGCATCGGATGCAAGCGCCGTAGCAATCATTCCACCTTGGGAGTGCCCGGACAGCATCACCGGTGCTCCTTCCGGGATGCCGACTTGCTCCATGGCCAGCCGGACAGCCTCCGCCGCGGTGGACAGGTTACCGCCTGCCAGTTGGAGGTTCCCGGTTAGGTCCGTGGGATTTGCCGCGCCGTCAGGCATCCACCGCGTGGTGCCGGGAATGTTGATGATGTAGGCCGGCGCCTCACCCGGCTTGTCGATCCTGTTGATGCGAACGCCCGTGTCCTCTGTGCCGGGCTTTCCCTGGTCCCCGTACGCCATGTTGGTCGTGGCCAGTACCGCACTGATGGTGGACGGGACAGGCGTATTGCCCCTGCCGTTGGTGTCCACCATCCTGGGATCTCCAACCCCAACAGGGATAGGCTCCCCGGCGACCGGCCGACCGTCATCAAGCAAGTGGGGGTTGGACAAGCCCAAATTGAAGGTGGTTGCCCGCAGATTGTCCACGGCGACCGCCAGCAACACGCCGTTGGAGAAAAGCTCTGTTACCGATGGCGGCTCGCCGGATGTCAGCCATCGCCAGCCCATGTCTGTCACATTGCCGGTTTGGCTGAAGACATTTCCTTGGGCGTCCATGAGGTTGCGGATGGGAAGCGGAGCCGAGTCCTGGACAGAGTTCCATACGTTACCCACTGCGTCCTGGACAGTAGTCGTGAGTTGTCCGGCCGTGTTCCACAAGTCGCCTGCGGTGCCGGCAATGGAGTCAAGCAGCGGGTCGGGAAACGACGGGGCCTGCGGAGCATACGTTCCGCCCGTCACCCTGGTGCTGGCCGCAATCTGCTCCTCGACATTGCGCCCGACATCTTTGGCCGCCGCAGCGAGCGCATGGGCTGTGCTGATCAGCTTGGTCCTGTGGCCGGTCCATTCGTCAGTAAACTTCTGCGCGTCTGCACCCTTCCAGGGGGAGCCGTGGATCAGGGGTGTGAGGCTGCGGCTCAGGGCAGCGAGCCGGTCACTGGCGCGGGCCAACTCTTCGCTGAGGCGCCGCCCGCTTTCTACGTCCATTCCGTAGAGGGTCATCTTCAGGCCGCCTGTTCCGCAGCGCTGGCCAGGTATTTTCTGGCGCCCAACAGCCGCCACGCGAACCCGAGGCGAATGGCATCCGAGGGAACAGGAGTCAGGGCGGAACCCTCGCCGGATGGACCGGTACTGACTGAATACAGACGCTCCCCGAGCGCCCAGACGTCCCAGCTGACGTGGTCCGGGGCGGGGGCCGGGGCAGACGGCCGCACTGGGCATGATCCCGCGGGATGAGCCGACACGTGGAGATGGATGGTGTACCTGGCCTTGGCGACGATTTTGCTGAGCGCGGCGCCCGGGGCCTTCGGGAGTTCGGTGGCCTCGGGGACTTCCGTAATGTCCGGGAGGTGGCGCTTGAGGGCGGCCCAGGCATTTTCCTCAGCGAAGAAGGATATTTCGACGGCGTTGCGGACCTCCGTCACGTCGACTCCCCCGTCACCGTGCCTGATGCGCCGGGCATAAGTGACTCCGATACCCCGGCCGCCTGCGAGGGCGAGGTCGGTGTGGACGGATGATTCGCCGGACTGGACCACTCCAGTGGCCTTGAGCGGGCCGAGTGCTGCAATCGAGACTGCCAGCGCCCACTGCCGGGTAATGGCACCGTTCGCGTCAACTATTCCCGCCTGGCGCAGTTCGGCCCCGGCCGCCTCTACTTCCTGGGAATCCAGCGCCTCCAACGCCTCGGCATGGATTGACTCCCGGTATGCGGACAGGTCCGCATCCGGCTCATGCGCAAGAACCTCAGCCGCCTTGTGGACCGTCAAAGTCCAGGCCACTCCGCTGATCGCAAAGACGTTGAGAGCAACGTCTGTCCGTGATTCCCCCAAGGATTCCCCCGTATTAAGTCCGCAACAGGCATCCAGCGCCTGTATTCAACACCCTATCCGGCCCCTCTCAGGAGCGGGAATGGGGAGTTCTACCGGGCCTCCTGCCGTTCCTGCGGCTTTTTCCGCAGGAACACTGCGGCCGCGCCGGCGACCAGGCTGAGAACCAGCAGTACCCAGCCGGCAACGGTGAGGACGGACGCAAGGGCGACCTGCCCGGCGTCGGGCGTTCCCGACGCCAGCATGCTGTCGATGGCTGCGTTGCCCCAGAGCCGGACCACCACAAACAGCAGGGGGAGCGCCCACAGCGTCCAGCGCAGTGCCTTCCTGGCAACGTTCGTTCCGATCAGCAGCAGCCAGGTGAAACCGAAGATCAGCGGGAACAGGGTGCCGGCCGTTTTGTGGATGTAGTTGAGCTGGCCGCGGGCGTCATCGTCCATGGCCGAGTTCAACTGGCTGACGTAGGAAGGATCGAAGCCGCCGAGCAGTGAATCGGGCATGGCCAGCCCGTCGGCGAGCTGCCGGAGTTGGTCCAGCGTCAGCAGGTGCAGGTACCAGAACAGGAACAGGCTGGCCACCACGCCTGCGATCAGGATGAGGTTGCCGTTGCTTTCGGCTTTCTGCGGGGTGCGCGCGGTGGTGGGATTAACCACCGGGGGTAGGTGGTGCTGCGGTACTACCGCCTTTGAGCCGTGCTTCTTGATCCGCTGGGCAGGGGTTTTGGCCATGGCATTATTATCCCGCCCCATAAACTGAAGCCATGACCATTGGCCGGCACAGCGCTGTTGAACTCGACTCCACCCTGGACGACTACCAGCTGGCGGCAGCCCTGGTCCGCGAAGCCGGGCAGCTGGCGCTGCTCATGCGGATGGCCGGCCTGCAGTCCGAGCAGAAGACCTCGATTTCCGATGTTGTGACCGCAGCGGACCATGCCGCCGAGGCATACGTGCTGGAGCAGCTGCAGCGCTGCCGGCCTGAAGACGGCATCCTGGGGGAGGAGGGCGCCTCGGTGCAGGGGACCAGCGGCCGCACCTGGGTCATCGATCCCGTGGACGGCACCTACAACTTCTTGCACGGTTCCACCTACTGGTGCTCGGCCATCGCCTTGAAGGACTCCTCGGATGTGGTGCTGGGCGCCATCTTCCAGCCGGAGGAGGACAAGCTTTGGCTGGGGGGCAGGGCGCATCCGGCCACCTTGAACGGCGAGCCCCTGACGGTGTTCCACGACGGCAGGGGAGCGCGGAACGGTGCTGCCGTGGCCGAGCTTGGGGCGGCCACGTACATCCACCCCAGCTGGCTGATGGATCCCCTGTGCGCGATGCCCTGGCACGCCGCTGCCACCTCGGCCGCCGCCCTGCGCATGCTCGGATCTGGCTCCTGCGACCTCGGCCGGGTAGCGGACGGGCAGCTCGGATGCTGGTTCCAGCACAGCTGCCCGGAGTGGGACTGGCTGCCGGGCAAAGCAATCGTCCGTGCGGCCGGCGGGGCCGTGGACACCGTCCGCGTCAACGGCCTGGAGTGGTTCATGGCAGGAGGCACGACGGCGGTACGCGAGTTGCGTGCTGCCCTCGAGTCGGGCTCGGTGGCGTGAACGCCAGGGTAATCCCTGCCACGTAATCCACAGGCTGGAAGTGGGTGTCGGCCCCACCGCCTAGACTTGTAGGCATCATGGATATGTTGTTTGACCCGTACTCTGACGGACCTTTTAAAGCCGCTCCCGCCGCCGCTGCCCGCACCAAATCGTCCTCCGAGGGCGTAGCTGCGGCTCCGGGGACGGGCGGCAGCGTCCGCGTGGACCGGGCCCCGGAAGGGCAGGGCCACCGAGGCCACCGCCTGGATGCCGCCCAGCTCCTTGAGGGTCTGAACCCGCAGCAGGAAGAGGCAGTCAAACACTCCGGCCCCGCCCTGCTGATCGTGGCCGGTGCCGGTTCGGGTAAAACCCGTGTGCTCAGCAACAGGATCGCGTACCTCATCGCCACCGGCCGTGCCCACCACGGCGAAATCCTTGCCATCACCTTCACCAACAAGGCCGCCGCGGAAATGCGCGAGCGTATTGAAGTGCTTGTGGGCGGCCGCGCGAAGATCATGTGGATCTCCACTTTCCACTCATCCTGCGTCCGCATCCTCAGGCAGGAAGCCGCCAACGTAGGGCTGAAATCCAACTTCTCCATCTACGACTCCGCGGACTCCCTCCGGCTGGTCACACAGGTGTCCAAGGCCCTGGACCTGGATCCCAAAAAGTTTGCGCCCAAGGCCATCCAGCACAAAATCTCTGCGCTGAAGAATGAACTCATCGATGCTGACGCGTACGCTTCCTCGGCGAACTACAACGATCCTTTCGACCAGGCGGTAGCAGAAGTCTTCAAGGGCTATACGCAGCGGCTGCGCCAGGCCAACGCCATGGACTTTGACGACCTCATCGCGGAGACCGTCTACATGTTCCGTGCCTTTCCGGCCCTCGCCGAGTCCTACCGCCGGCGGTTCCGGCATGTCCTGGTGGACGAATACCAGGACACCAACCACGCGCAGTACGCCCTGGTCCGCGAAATCGTGGGTGAAGGCCCGGGAGCATCCGAACTCACAGTGGTGGGCGATTCTGACCAGTCCATTTACGCTTTCCGCGGCGCAGACATCCGCAACATCGTGGAGTTCGAAAAGGATTACCCCGAGGCGCGAACCATCAAGCTGGAGCAGAACTACCGCTCCACGCAGAACATCCTCAGTGCGGCCAACTCGGTTATTTCGCGCAACCCCAACCGCCCCGAGAAGCGGTTGTGGACAGCGGAAGGCGACGGCCACAAAATCGTGGGCTATGTGGGCGAGAACGAACACGACGAGGCCCAGTTCATAGCCAAGGAGATTGACCGGCTCCAGGATGAGGACAACCTCCGTCCCGGGGACGTCGCCATCTTCTACCGCACCAACGCCCAGTCCCGCTCCATCGAAGACGTACTGGTCCGGGTTGGCCTTCCGTACAAGGTGGTGGGCGGCACCCGCTTCTATGAGCGCAAGGAGATCAAGGACGCCCTGGCCTACCTTCGTGTCCTGGTCAACCCGGACGACGACGTCAACCTCCGCCGGGTGCTCAACGAACCAAAGCGCGGCATCGGTGACCGGGCTGAAGGCGCCGTCGCAGCGCTGGCCCAGCGCGAGCGGATCTCCTTTATGGCCGCCGCACGCCGCGCCGAGCAGGCCCCGGCCATGGCCACCCGCTCCGTCAATGCGGTCCTCGGTTTCGTAAAGCTGCTGGACGACCTCGCCGAAGTGGCGGCGGGTTCAGGTGCTGCGGCAGCCCTGGAAGCCGTGCTCGAACAGACCGGTTACCTGGCCACACTCCGCGCCAGCACCGATCCCCAGGACGAGTCCCGGGTGGAGAACCTGGCGGAACTCGTGGCAGTGGTGCGTGAATACGAACAGGAGAACCCGGAAGGAACCCTTGAGGCCTTCCTGGAACAGGTCTCCTTGGTGGCCGACGCCGACCAGATTCCCGATGCCCCCGGCGGTGACGCCGAAGACACAGCTGCCGCCGTGGCCGAAGCGAAACGGCTGGGCGTTGTCACGCTGATGACCCTGCACACTGCCAAGGGACTCGAATTCCCGGTGGTGTTCCTGACCGGCATGGAGCACGGACTGTTCCCGCACCAGCGCTCAGCCACCGATCCCAAGGAACTGGCTGAAGAACGCCGGCTCGCCTACGTGGGCCTCACCCGCGCCCGCAAGCGGCTCTACGTCACACGTTCCGAGGTCCGCAGCATGTGGGGGCAAAGCCAGTACAACCCTGCGAGCCAGTTCCTGGAGGAGATCCCCGCTGAGCTCCTGGAGTGGAAACGTGAAGGAACCAGCCGTCAGTCCGGTGGCTGGGGCGGCGGATCGATCGGGTCCGGCCGTTACAGCGGGTCCTTCTGGGGCGCGGGAACAGCCCGCGGTGCCGCCGCTGACCCTTCGGCCGGCTTCAACGCGGATGTCCCCGCCATAGTTGCCCGGACCCGGGTGCAGCCGCAGAAGGAGATTGTTGCGGTCAGTGTGGGGGACAAGGTCAACCACACGAGTTTCGGCAATGGAACCGTCCTGGCGCTCGAGGGAGCGGGGGACAAAACCGTGGCCAAGGTGACGTTCGACATCGGCGAGAAGCGGCTGCTGCTGCGGTATGCGCCGCTCACGAAGCTCGACGCCTAAGCCGCCATGCGACGGACTGTTCTGGGGATCTTCGCCGCCCTTATCCTGACGGCGGGCACGGCCTGCACCATCACAACGGAGGATCCAGGGTACGTCCCGCCTGCGCCGCTGCCGCCGTTGGAACAGCTGGAACAAGCCGCGCTGGTGGACTCCGAAGGTTATTCCACCGGCGGGGTCATCTCGTTCATCACCGAAGACCGCGGTATTGCCTGCTCCCTTACGTCTGCCCGCGGCGGGCACGTAAACCTTCCTTACGAGCAGAACAACTTCGGCGACAGCGCCAACAACAAGCTGGCAACAGTGCCAGTGGCCCACTGTGAACTGGCCAGGTATCCCAAACCCCGGACCGAGGACGTCAAGGATGACTGCGCGCGAACAAACCTTGGCTACCTGGGCGGCGTCGCGTTGCTGACTCCGGACAGCGCACGCTATGGAGAGTGCCGGTCCGGCGTCACACAGATGGAAGCAACATACGGCCCCAACGGCAGCAAGGCAGGTCCCGTGGCCCAGCTGCAGGTGCTGGGGGAGGGGCAGAACCTTGAGAACAACGGGCTGCGCTGTACCGCCTACAACGGCGGGGTGGCGTGCGGAAACGTGTCCGCCGGCGTCGGATTCTTCCTTTCGCAGGACCGTTACGAGTTGATTTCCGGTCCTGCTGAAAGCGCCACACCAGCACCGGCAGAAGCGTCAAAAACCGCGTAATTCCGCGGTTTTTCTACGCTTCATAGAATAGTGTGCTTACTCACATAAGCGGTAGTCTTGGACGGGCCGGTCCCTCCAAAGGACTAGAGTTCCCAGTGGAGCATCACGCCGCGTGGCTCGTTTCCAACAGGCCTCCGGTGCGAGCAATTCCGCAGCCCGGTCATCGTCTCCGATGGTGTCCGACTGTACAGAAACTACTTCGACGTAGAAGGACACTAAACCGTGGACCTGTTTGAATACCAGGCGCGCGATATGTTCGAGGCGCACGGTGTACCCGTGCTTGCCGGCATCGTGGCGCACACCCCAGAAGAAGCAAAGGCAGCTGCCGAGAAGATCGGCGGCGTAACTGTTGTTAAAGCACAGGTCAAGGTTGGCGGCCGCGGCAAGGCCGGCGGCGTCAAGGTCGCAAAGTCCGCCGATGAGGCACTTGAGCACTCCACCAACATCCTGGGCATGGACATCAAGGGCCACACCGTCAACAAGGTGATGATCGCCCAGGGTGCGGACATTGCCGAGGAATACTACTTCTCCGTCCTGCTGGACCGGGCCAACCGCAACTACCTGGCCATGTGCTCGGTTGAAGGCGGCATGGAAATCGAACAGCTCGCCGTCGAGCGCCCCGAAGCGCTCGCCAAGATCGCCATTGACCCCGCCGTGGGCATCGATCAGGCCAAGGCCGACGAAATCGTCGCAGCCGCAGGCTTCGCTGAGGAACTCCGCGGCAAGGTGGCCGCAGTGATCCTCAAGCTCTGGGACGTTTTCAAGAAGGAAGACGCCACCCTCGTTGAGGTCAACCCGCTCGTCAAGACCGGTGCGGGCGAAATCGTGGCACTGGACGGCAAGGTAACGCTGGACGAGAACGCCGAGTTCCGCCACGCCAAGCACGCACTCCTCGAAGACAAGGACGCTGCCGATCCGCTCGAGGCCAAGGCCAAGGCGCAGGACCTCAACTACGTCAAGCTGGACGGCGAAGTGGGCATCATCGGCAACGGTGCAGGCCTGGTCATGTCCACCCTGGACGTTGTTGCCTACGCCGGTGAGAACCACGGCAACGTCAAGCCCGCCAACTTCCTGGACATCGGCGGTGGAGCCTCCGCCGAGGTCATGGCTGCCGGCCTGGACGTCATCCTCGGCGATGAGCAGGTCAAGTCCGTATTCGTGAACGTCTTCGGCGGCATCACCGCCTGTGACGCCGTTGCCAAGGGCATCGTTGGTGCACTGGCCGAGCTGGGCCACTCCGCGAACAAGCCGCTGGTAGTCCGCCTCGACGGCAACAACGTTGAGGAAGGCCGCCGCATCCTGGCCGAGGCGAACCACCCGCTGGTTACCCTGGCCGCAACCATGGACGAGGGCGCCGACAAGGCCGCCGAGCTCGCCAACGCAGCTAAGTAAAGGGACGCACCATGTCTATCTATCTGAACAAGGACTCCAAGGTCATCGTCCAGGGCATCACCGGCGGCGAAGGCACCAAGCACACTGCCCTGATGCTGAAGGCGGGCACCAACATTGTCGGCGGCGTCAACGCCCGCAAGGCCGGCACCACGGTCCTGCACGGTGACAACGAGATCACCGTCTTTGGCACCGTCAAGGAAGCGATTGCGGAAACCGGCGCTGACGTCTCCATCGTCTTCGTGCCGCCGGCGTTCACCAAGACCGCCGTCGTCGAAGCCATCGAAGCCGGCATCGGCCTCGTCGTTGTCATCACCGAAGGCGTCCCGGTCCAGGATTCCGCCGAGTTCTGGGCACTTGCCCAGGCCACGGTGGACGCGGACGGCAACCAGGTCACGCGCATCATTGGACCGAACTGCCCCGGCATCATCACCCCCGGCGAGGCATTGGTCGGCATCACGCCGAACAACATCACGGGCAAGGGTCCCATCGGACTGGTTTCCAAGTCCGGAACCCTGACCTACCAGATGATGTACGAGCTGCGCGATCTCGGCTTCTCCACGGCGATCGGCATCGGCGGCGACCCCGTCATCGGCACCACGCACATCGACGCCCTGGCTGCGTTCGAGGCTGACCCCGAAACCAAGGCGATCGTGATGATCGGCGAAATTGGTGGCGACGCCGAAGAGCGCGCTGCGGACTTCATCAAGGCCAACGTCACCAAGCCGGTTGTTGGCTACGTTGCCGGCTTCACTGCTCCCGAGGGCAAGACCATGGGCCACGCCGGCGCCATCGTCTCCGGTTCCGCCGGAACCGCCCAGGCCAAGAAGGAAGCCCTTGAAGCTGCAGGCGTGAAGGTCGGCAAGACGCCATCCGAGACCGCCAAGCTGCTGCGCGAAGTCTACGCAGCCCTCTAGGCACAACCTGCAACGCGGGCTCACTTCCCATCCATTCCACGCTCGTTGGATGGGCGGGAAGTGACCCCGCGTTTGTTGTTTAACTACGACGACGGACGGCACCTTCCCGCCGGAAGATGCCGTCCGTCGTCGTACTTTTGAGGCCTAGACCTTGGCGCCGCTGAGCAGCTCATCCAGACGCTCGTAGCCTTCGGTCATGCCGCCTTCCATTCCGGACTGCGCCATCCCGTCCCGCGCCTCCTGGGAGGGGTAGACGGAGTGGCCCACGAGCCGGCAGCGGCCGCTGCCGAGGTCCTCAAATGTCATGAACTCCAGGCTGACCACGTCCGGGTAGCCGCCGAACTCGAAGGTCTGGATGGCGAACTCGTTCTCGCGGACGGTATGGAAGATGCCCTTGAACTCGTAGGCCACCCCTTCGGGCCCGGTATGCAGGTAGCTGTAGGTGCCGCCGGTTCGGAAATCGTAGTGGTCGATGTCCATCTTGTAGCCCCGCGGACCAAGCCACTGGACGATCAGGTCCGGTTCCTTGTGGGCACGGAAAACGTCCGCAACCGGGAAATCGAACTCGCGCTCGTAGTCGATGAAGGGGACGCCCTCCGGGACGCTGAGTTTCAGGGAATTGCTCATGATGACTCCTATGAATTAGTCGCTGCCGCCTGCAGCGCTTGATCTAAGCACGGCGTCGAGGTTGCGGAACTGCCCTTCGCGAACCAACCTGTACTGGTCGATCCATGCGGTGAGCGACTCAAGCCGCTCGGGGTTCAGGTGCACGGGCCGCCGTTGCGCATCCCTGGTCCGGGTGACCAGTTCCGCCTGCTCGAGTACCTGGATGTGCTTCGAGACCGCCTGCTTTGTGATCTCGAAGGGTTCTGCCAATTCATTTACTGTTGCCGGTCCCCGGCTGAGCCGTGCGATGATGCTCCGCCGTACGGGGTCCGCCAAGGCCATAAAGGCCGCATCCAGTGCCGCGCTTCCGGTGCTCATCCGCGGCCTCCGTTAGTCAACCAAAACCTTTATCAACCTTTTGGTTGTTTAAGCGTATACCCGCCTGGTCCTCGGTTCAATACTTTTCCTCACTTGTGCCGCGAGCGAGGAGCTTGTTAGTATGTCAGGACAAACTTTTGAAGGAGCCGAAGGTGCCACTAGTACGCATTGACGTCAACGAAGGACGCAGCCAAGAGGATCTGCAGCGATTGAGCCAGGGAATCCATGACGCGATCCTTGCTGAATACGGCGTTCCTGAACGGGACTACTTCCACATCCTCACCGAACACCCGCAGGGGCAGATCTTCGCCCAGGATGCCGGCCTCGGGTTCGAGCGGACCGGAGGAGTGGTGATGATCCAGATCTTCACCCAGGAAGGCCGTTCCCAGGAGGCAAAGCAGGGCCTCTTCGCCGCGGTGGCTGGAAAGCTGTCCGAGGTGGGCATTTCGGGCGAGGATGTGTTTATTGGCTATGTGGAAAACACGGCAGGCGACTGGTCATTTGGTTTCGGTCGCGCGCAATATGTCACAGGCGAACTCGCGGTCCCAAAGAGGTAGCGTGCCCGCCCGTTATTAGGGGTGGGCGTCACCCATTTTATGTTGTAAGTATGTCATTACAAACCTTTGACAGGACATTCGTTCTGAGGCAAAGTAGTGTCTGTGGCCTCCACCACGGCCTGCCAGTTCCGGAGCTCCTGATACTCAGAGGTTTCGAGTTCCACACCAGAAAGGTCCACGATCACCGTGACCCACGAGCTTCTTACGATCGGGCGCATCAGCGTTGATATCTACCCGAACGATATTGGGGTGGACCTGGAGGACGTTACGTCCTTCGGGAAATACCTCGGTGGTTCCCCGTCCAACGTCGCGGTAGCCGCTGCCCGGCACGGACGCCGTGCAGGCGTTATTACCCGTACGGGGGATGACGCGTTCGGCAAGTACCTGCACCGGGAACTGCACAAGTTCAACGTCGATGATTCGTTTGTTTCCCCAGTGCCGGAATACCCGACGGCGGTGACGTTTTGCGCGATCAAGCCAGCTACGGATGAGTTCCCGCTGTACTTCTACGGCCGTTTCCCGACTGCCCCTGACCTGCAGATCAAGGCAGCTGAGCTGGACCTGGACGCCATCCGGAACGCCGGGATTTTCTGGTCCACCGTGACCGGCCTCTGCCAGGAGCCCAGCCGCAGCGCACATATCGCCGCTCATGAGGCCCGGCCCCGTACGGGCCTGGCCGAGGGCCAGTTCACCATCCTGGACCTGGACTACCGCCCCATGTTCTGGGCATCGGAGGAAGAGGCCCGGGCCGAAGTGGCCAAGGTCCTGCCCCATGTCACCGTCGCCATCGGCAACGACAAGGAATGCGCCGTCGCTGTGGGCGAGGGTACTCCGGACGAGCAGGCTGACCGGCTGCTGGCCGCCGGCGTTGAGATCGCCGTCGTCAAACTTGGCCCAGAAGGCGTCATGGCAAAGACCCGCACCGAGCGCGTTGTCTCCGCGCCAGTTCCGGTGGAAACCGTCAACGGCCTGGGCGCAGGTGACTCGTTCGGCGGCGCCTTCTGCCACGGGCTGCTCTCCGGCTGGCCGCTGGCCCAGGTCCTGGACTACGCCAACGCTGCCGGCGCCATCGTGGCCTCCCGCCTTTCGTGCGCCGACGCCATGCCGACGCCGGAAGAGGTCACCTCGCTGCTGGCCGAACGCGGCCGCCCGGTACCCGGCGCCGTTTCGCAGCTTGCCACCGAAGGAGCAGCACTGTGACTCTCACCCCTGTCGCCGCCAACAGCGTGGTCAATGACGATCCCCGCCGGTACGAGCATCTGAGCACTATCCGGCTCGAAGACCCCGGAGCCGTGGCCCGCGCTGCCAAGTCCCGCCGCCGCCACCCCGGAGTGAAGTCCGGGAAGCAGAATTTCATCGTTGCTGCCGACCACCCGGCCCGTGGCGCCCTCGCCGTGGGCAGTGATCCGGTGGCGATGGCTGACCGCCGGCAGTTGCTGGACCGGCTGCAGATCGCACTCGCCAACCCGGCCGTGGACGGTGTGCTCGCGTCCCCGGACATTATGGATGACCTGCTGCTGCTGGGCGCCCTGGACGGCAAACTGGTGTTCGGTTCCATGAACCGGGGCGGGCTGTCCGGCCTGGTCAACGAGATCGATGACCGCTTCACCGGCCACACGGCCGCGGCGCTGGAAGCACTGGGCGCAGACGGTGGCAAGATGCTGACCCGTATATGTCTGGGTGACCCGGACACTGTGGTTACCCTTGAAGCGACGGCCAAAGCCATCGACTCCCTCGCCGAGCGCAAGCTCATCGCCATGGTGGAACCCTTCCTCTCGGTCCGCGAAAACGGCCGGGTCCGCAACGACCTGTCCACCAACGCCGTGATCAAGTCCATTGCCATCGCAGAAGGACTGGGATCCACCAGCGCCTACACCTGGATGAAGCTGCCCGTAGTGGCCGGGATGGAACGCGTCATGGCCGCCACCACCATGCCCACCGTCCTGCTGGGCGGGGATCCAGAAGGGACCCAGGACGAGGTCTTCGCCAGCTGGCAGGCCGCACTGGCGCTGCCCGGCGTCCAGGGCCTCACCGTGGGCCGCACCCTGCTCTACCCCTCGAACGGGGACGTCGCCGGCGCCGTCGCCACGGCTGCTTCCCTGCTGCACCACACGTCAGAAGTATCGGAGTAGGAATCATGGCAACGCGCAGAATGACGGTGGCCCAGGCCGTCGTCGAATACCTTTCCCAGCAGTACACGGTGGATTCCATCGGCGGAGTCGAGTACCGTGAACGGCTCATTCCCGGCACGTTCGGCATCTTCGGGCACGGCAACGTGGCCGGCGTGGGCCAGGCGCTGAAGCAGTACCAGCAGCTGGACCCGGCCATCATGCCGTACTACCAGGGCCGCAACGAGCAGGCCCAGGTCCACCAGGCCGTCGGCTACGCCCGGCACACCCGCCGCCGCCAGACCTTCGCGGTCAGCACCTCGATCGGGCCGGGCTCCTCGAACCTGCTCACCGGCGCCGCGCTGGCAACCACCAACCGGCTTCCGGTGCTGCTGCTGCCGTCCGACACCTTCGCCACCCGCGCCGCGGACCCTGTGCTCCAGCAGCTGGAGCAGCCCTACGCCTACGACCTCACGGTAAACGACGCGTTCCGGCCGCTGTCCAAGTTCTTCGACCGGGTGAACCGGCCGGAGCAGCTGTTCTCCGCGTTCCAGCACGGCCTGCGCGTCCTCACGGACCCGGCCGAAACCGGCGCCGTCACCATTTCATTGCCGCAGGATGTCCAGGCCGAGGCGTTTGACGTCCCGGCGGAGTTCCTGGCCGAGCGTGAGTGGCGGATCCGCCGCCCGGACGCGGACGACGACGACATCGCCCGCGCTGCCGACGCCATCCGTTCCGCGAAGCGGCCGCTGATCATCGCCGGCGGCGGTGTTTTGTACGCCTACGCCAACGACGAACTCGCAAGGTTCGTCGAGCTGACCGGCATCCCGGTGGGCAACACCCAGGCCGGCGTAGGCGTCCTGCCGTGGGACCACAGGTTCTCCCTCGGTGCGATCGGCTCAACGGGCACGACGGCGGCCAACGCCATCGCAGCCGAAGCGGACCTGATCATCGGGATCGGCACCCGGTATGAGGACTTCACCACCGCGTCCCGCACCGCATTCCAGAACCCGGACGTGCGCTTCATCAATATCAATGTCGCCCCGATTGACGCGTACAAGCACGGCACCACGCTCCCGATTGTGGCCGACGCCCGCAAGGCCCTGGTGAAGCTGAACCAGGTCCTGGGCGGGTACCGCGTCGGCGCGGACCTGGAGCAAAAGGTCGCGGCGGAGAAGAAGCGCTGGGACGCCACCGTCGACGAGGCGTTCGACACCCGCTACACGCCGCTGCCGGCACAGAACGAGATCATCGGCGCCACCTCCCGGGCCATGGACGCCCGTGACGTCGTGATCTGTGCCGCCGGGTCCCTGCCCGGTGACCTGCACAAGATGTGGCGCGTCCGGGACCCGTTCGGCTACCACGTCGAATATGCGTACTCCTGCATGGGCTACGAAATTCCCGGCGGGCTGGGCGTCAAGCGTGCAGCGCTTGCCGAAGCCGCAAGCACGACGGCGGCGGGCGGGGACCGCGCGGACGTGCGGGACGTCGTCGTGATGGTGGGGGACGGCTCCTACCTGATGATGCACACGGAACTGGTCACCGCCGTCGCCGAACGGATCAAGCTGATCGTGGTCCTGATCCAGAACCACGGCTACGCCTCCATCGGCTCGCTCTCCGAATCCCTGGGCTCGCAGCGGTTCGGCACCCAGTACCGGACCCTGAACGAGGAACAGCACAGCTTCGACGAAGGCGAAACCCTGCCCGTTGACCTGGCCCTGAACGCCGAGTCCCTGGGCGTGAAGGTCATTCGGATTGAGCCGGGGGAGAAGGTCATCGCCGAGCTCGAACAGGCCATCCGGGATGCCAAGGCCGCGCCGGAGCGTGGCGGACCGATCCTGATCCACGTCGAATCCGATCCGCTGCTGGACGCCCCGTCCTCCGAGTCCTGGTGGGACGTTCCCGTCTCCCAGGTCTCCGAACTGGACTCCACCAAGCAGGCTTTCCAGACCTACACCGACCACAAGAACCGCCAGCGCAAACTGCTCGGCTGACGTTCCCCTGCACTTCATCCCCTTTCACTACTCAAGGAAGAGTCCCATGACTGCCACCACCACCGAGACCACCGTCATCAACCACTTCATCAACGGCGCCGAGACCGCCGGCGAGGGTGACCGCACCACGTCTGTCTATAACCCGGCTACCGGTAAGGTCTCGGCAGAACTGCGCTTAGCCAACCGGGCCGACCTGGACGCTACCGTCGCCGCCGCCCGCAAGGCCGCCGACACCTGGGGCGACATTTCCCTGGCCAAGCGCACCGCCGTGCTGTTCAAGTTCCGTGAACTCGTCGCTGCCCACGTTGACGACCTTGCCCAGCTGGTGACGGGCGAGCACGGCAAGGTCCTCTCCGACGCCAAGGGCGAGATCGGCCGCGGCCTCGAGGTCATCGAATACGCCTGCGGCATCCCCACCCTGCTCAAGGGCGACTACTCGGACCAGGTCTCCACCGGCATCGACGTGTTCAACTTCCGCGAACCCCTCGGCGTCGTCGCCGGCATCACCCCGTTCAACTTCCCCGTCATGGTGCCGCTGTGGATGGCCCCGATGGCGATCGCCACCGGTAACGCCTTCATCCTCAAGCCCTCCGAACGCGACCCCTCCGCCTCCATGCTCCTGGCCAGGCTCTGGAAGCAGGCCGGCCTGCCCGACGGCGTGTTCCAGGTCCTGCACGGTGACAAGGAAACCGTCGACGGGCTCCTGACCCACCCGGACGTGGACGGCATCTCCTTCGTCGGCTCCACCCCGATCGCCCAGTACGTCCACGAAACTGCTACGAAGCACGGCAAGCGCGTCCAGGCCCTGGGCGGGGCGAAGAACCACGCCATCGTCATGCCCGACGCCGACCTGGACAACGCCGCCGACCACCTCGCCGCCGCCGCGTTCGGCTCCGCCGGGGAGCGCTGCATGGCCATCTCCGTCGCCGTCGCCGTCGGGGACGCCGCGGACCTGATCGTCAAGAAGGTCGAAGAGCGCGCCTTGGCCGTGAAGGTCAACAACGGCACCGAACCCGACGCCGAAATGGGCCCGGTCATCACCCCGGCGTCCAAGGAACGCATCGTCAAGATCGTCACCGAAGCCGAAGCCGCAGGAGCGGCGATGGTCGTCGACGGCCGCGACCTCGTGGTCCCCGGCCACGAAGACGGCTTCTGGGTGGGCCCCACCGTCATCGACCACGTCAAAACCGAAATGACCGCCTACACCGAGGAGATCTTCGGCCCCGTCCTCGTCGTCGTCCGCGTCCCTGACCTCGCCGAAGGCATCAAGCTGATCAACGCCAACCCCTACGGCAACGGCACCGCCATCTTCACCTCCTCCGGCGCCGCAGCCCGCACGTTCCAGCGCTCTGTCACTGTCGGCATGATCGGTATCAACGTGCCGCTGCCCGTGCCCGTTGCCTACCACTCCTTCGGCGGCTGGAAGGCATCCCTCTTCGGCGACAAGCACATCTACGGCCCCGAAGGCGTCAGCTTCTACACCCGCGGCAAGGTCATCACCTCCCGCTGGCCCGAAACCCACCACGCCTCCGGCGCCTCCTACAACTTCCCGTCCAACTGATCCCCACCGCCCAAGAAGAAAGACAACGCTGTCATGACTGAGAACAAGCTGATCATCGGCACGGCGCCGGACTCCTGGGGCGTCTGGTTCCCCGATGATCCCAAGCAGACACCTTGGGAACGCTTCCTCGACGAAGTTGCCGAATCCGGCTACAAGTGGATCGAACTGGGCCCATACGGTTACCTTCCCACGGACCCCACCCGGCTGGCGGAGGAACTGAAGCAGCGCGACCTTCAGGTCACGGCGGGGACCGTGTTCACCGCCTTCCACCGTGGCCTGGACCAGTGGGAAAGCGCCTGGGAGCCGGCCCGCAAGGTGGCCGAACTGACGGCGGCCATGGGCGGGGAGCACATCGTGGTCATCCCGGCCATGTGGCGCGACGACGTCACCGGCGAAGCCTTGGAAAGCGGCACCCTGGGTGACAAGGCCTGGAGCGACCTGTTCGCCGGCCATAATCGCCTGGGCAAGACCTTGCTGGAGGACTTCGGCCTGAAGCAGCAGTTCCACTCCCACGCCGACTCGCACGTCGGTGCGCAGGAGGACATCGAAACCCTGCTGGGCGCTACAGATTCGAAGTACCTGAACCTGTGCCTGGACACCGGCCACGCCGAATACTGCGGCGCCTCCAGCCTTGAGCTCATCAAGAACTATCCCGACCGGATCGGCTACCTGCACCTGAAGCAGATCAACCCGGAGATCCTCCAGAAGGTCAACGAGGAAAACATGACCTGGGCCGCCGCCAACCTGGCCGGCGTCATGACCGAACCGCCGAACGGCCTGCCGGATCTCCGCGCCGTCATCGAAGCCGTGGAGGCCCTGGACCGGCCCATCTTCGGCATCGTGGAGCAGGACATGTACCCGGTTGCGTTCGACGTGCCGATGCCCATTGCCAAGCGCACCCGCAACTACCTGCTGTCCTGCGGCTCCCGCACCGCTGTCAGCTAACCATCGCCAAGAGACCTAAGGAAAAGACAATGACCGAAACATTGCGCGTAGCCGTCATTGGTGCCGGACGCATGGGCGCCGACCACATCCAGCGACTGAACAAGCGCATCCACGGAGCCGAAGTTGCCGCCGTCGTGGACGTCGACCTGGCCCGTGCCCAGGCCGCCATCGAAGGCATTCCGGGCGCGGTTGCGCTTGCCGACGCCGAGGAAGCCCTGAACAACGGTGACGTAAACGCTGTACTGATCGCCACCCCAGGGTTCCTGCACGAGGACATCCTGTTCAAGGCGCTCGCCAAGGACATCCCGATCCTCTGCGAAAAGCCGCTGACCCCGGACGCCGAGTCCTCCTGGAAGGTCGTCGAGGCCGAGGTGGCCCTGGGCCACAAGCGCATCCAGGTGGGCTTCATGCGGCGCTTCGACGCCGAGTACGCGGCTCTGGGCGGGATCATCCGGAACGGCGAACTGGGCGAACTGCTCATGCTCCACCACCAGCACCGGAACCCCACCACGCCTGCAGGGTTCACCAACGAGATGCTGATCAACGACTCCGTGGTGCACGAGTTCGATGCCATCCGCTACTTCACCGGCGAGGAAATCACCAACATCCAGGTCCGGCTGGGCAAAGCGACCAGGAACGCTCCGGGCGGCCAGCACGATCCCCAGCACGTCCTGCTCGAGACCGAGTCAGGTGTCCTGGCCGACGTCGAAATCTTCGTCAACGCCAAGTTCGGTTACGAAGTGGCAACACAGGCCTCCTTCGAGGACGGCATCGTGAACATCGGTGGGGACAAGGGTCCGTACACCCGCAGCGTTGGCCGCTGGGGCGGCAACGTCACTCCCGGCTTCGAGGAGCGCTTCGGTGCGGCCTACGACGTCGAAATCCAGTCATGGGTGGACGCTGCACTCCGTGGCGGGATTGGCGGGCCCACCGCCTGGGACGGTTACGCCACCGCCGCCTGCTGCGAGGCCGGCGTCGAAGCGCAGAAGAACGGCGAGAAAGTCGCTGTGAAGCTGGCCGCCAAGCCCGACCTCTACAAGTAGGACCCGGGAAGGGGACGGAGCGATCCGTCCCCTTCTGCGCGCCTCCGCCCATAACTGATCCTCAATGGAGTGTTTTACGTGAAAATCGCACTTGATCCCACGCCGTTCCACCACAGCCACAATTTGCTGGAATTTCCGAAGGTGGTGGCGGATCTCGGCTACAAGTACATGCAGATGACCCCGCACCCGGACTTCATCCCTTTCTACAACCATCCGAAGGCGGATGACGAGCTGGTGGGCCAGCTCAGTAAAGCGTGCAAGGATGCGGGAATTGAGATTGCCTCTGTCCTGCCGGTGCTCCGCTGGTCGGGACCTGACGAGGACGCCCGCGAGGCGGCAGTCCGCTACTGGAAGCGCGCCATCCAGATCACCGTGGACCTCGGCGTCAGCACCATGAACACTGAGTTCAGCGGCCGGCCGGAGAAGGCAGAAGAGTCTGAGCGGGCCTTTTACCGTTCCATGGAGGAGCTGCTCCCCATCATCGAGCGTGAGGGCATTGACCTCCTGATCGACCCGCATCCGGACGACTTCGTGGAGGAGGGTCTTGCAGCCATCCGGGTGATCCGGGGCCTGAACTCCAAGAACGTTGGCATGGTGTACGTGGCTTCGCACAGCTTCCATATGAAGAACTCGCCGATGGACATCATGAGGGCTGCGGGGGACAGGCTGCGCCTGGTCCACGTGGCCGACACAATGAATCACCACGCCTCCCACGGGCTGCGCTACATCACCAACCCGCCCGGTAACGCCGTGCGGGTGCACCAGCACCTGAAAATCGGCGACGGCGACGTCAACTGGGACGAATTTTTCGGCGGCCTGAAGGACATCGGCTTCCTGGACCGGGACGACACCGTCATGGTATCCAGCGTCTTTGCGGAGGACGAGAACGCAGAGGACGTGTCCCGGTACCAGCTGGAGACCATGAAGCAGCACGTGCAAAAGGTCAGTGTATGAGTGCCCCTGTCCCTGCGGAGACCGGGACAAAGCCTCGAAATCACAAAAGGGCACTCCGTACCGTCACCATCATTTCAACGTTCGGCGGCCTGCTCTTCGGCTACGACACCGGCGTGATCAATGGCGCGCTGCCTTACATGCAGGAGGACCTGGGGCTCACGCCGCTGACCGAAGGCCTGGTTACGTCCTCGCTCCTCTTCGGTGCAGCCTTCGGTGCCCTGTTCGGTGGCCGCCTCGCTGACCGCAACGGACGACGCAAGATGATCATGGTCCTTGCCGTCATCTTCCTCCTGGGCACGCTTGCCTGCACCTTCTCGCCGAACACCGAAGTCATGATTGCCGCCAGGTTCGTGCTGGGGCTTGCCGTCGGTGGCGCATCCGTGACCGTGCCCGTGTACCTCGCGGAGGTCTCGCCGAGCGCCCGACGCGGCAGGATTGTCACGCAGAACGAGTTGATGATTGTCACCGGCCAGCTGCTGGCCTTCATCTTCAACGCATACTTGGGCAATACCTTCGGGGAAGCTGGCGGCATCTGGCGCTGGATGCTGGTGATCGCCACCCTTCCCGCCATCGCGCTGTGGATCGGGATGAACTTCATGCCCGAAAGCCCGCGGTGGCTGGCTTCAATGGGCAGTTTCGGTGAAACGCTCAGCGTGCTGCAACGCATCAGGTCCCAAGCTGAAGCGCGTGCGGAGTTTGAAGAAGTCAAAGCCATGGCTGTTGAGGACTACAAGTCCAAAATGGGCTCCTGGAAAGACTTGGGAATCCCGTGGCTCCGCCGGATCTTCCTGGTGGGCATCGGGCTTGCCGTCATACAGCAAATCACCGGCGTGAACTCGATCATGTACTACGGGACGCAGATTTTGGCTGAGTCCGGCTTTGGCAGGGAAGCAGCCCTGACTGCCAACATTGCCAACGGGGTCATCTCGGTAGTCGCCACGTTTGTTGGCATCTGGCTGCTGGGTAAGGTGGGGCGCCGGCAGATGCTCATCACCGGTCAGGTAGGCACAACAGCGGCGCTGTTGCTCATAGGTGTCTTCTCCTTGATTCTTCCTGAAGGGTCCGCGCGCGGTTTTGTGATCCTCTCACTAACGGTCACGTTCCTCGCCTTCCAGCAGGGTGCCATCTCACCGGTAACCTGGCTGATGCTTTCAGAGATTTTCCCGCTGAAAATTCGCGGATTAGGAATGGGGGCGTCCGTCTTCGTGCTCTGGATTGTGAACTTCCTGGTGGGTTTCGGCTTTCCGCAGCTCCTGGCGGGAATCGGGCTTTCCAACACCTTCTTTGTCTTCGCCGTCCTGGGCGTAGGCGCGATTGCTTTCGCTGCCAAATACGTGCCGGAAACCAAGGACAAGACCCTGGAGGACCTGGAGCATTACTTCAAGAGTATTTCGGGGGCAAAACCCACCGCCGTGGAAGCCCCTGCCGGGTAGCTGGCAGCGCTTTTGCGCCTGGCACAGACAGAAAGGGCACCAACACCGACCAAGGTGTTGGTGCCCTTTGCCGTACCCGTCCAGGCCAAGCGGCGGCCGGTACCCTGCCGGCAAATAAATCAATACGTACTAATGTCAGGACAAACTGTTGACATGTGTGCTATTAGTCACCATGATCGTTGTAGGCACTATTCCGGCAGCTGAGAAGCGGCAGCCCGGAGCTGAAATCAAAGGAGATTCACGTGGCAAGATTTTCATGGCGCAAGGCGGCTTTGGTCGGGGCTGTCGTGCCGATGCTGGCATTGAGTGCGTGTTCAAGCACCGGGGGCAGGCCTTCTGATTCCGGCGGTGCCGCCGGCGGGGGCCAGGTCGCAACGACCGAAAGGATGCGGGTTGCGCTCATCACGCACGCAGCTCCCGGTGACACTTTCTGGGACATCGTCCGCAAAGGGGCGGAAGAGGCCGCTGCGAAGGACAACGTGGAGTTGCTTTACACCTCGGACCCCGAAGGTGGCCGCCAGGCCCAGCTCATTGAGCAGGCGGTTGACCAGAAGGTCGACGGTATCGCTGTGACCCTTGCCAAGCCCGAAGCTCTGAAGGATGCACTCAAGAAGGCTACGGATGCAGGGATTCCGGTCGTGAGCCTCAATGCAGGGGAATCGACATTTGCGCAGGTTGGCGCATTCACCCACTTCGGCTCCGATGAAAGGCTCGCCGGCGTGGCCGTCGGGGAGAAGCTCCAGGCGGAGGGCCTCAAGCGCCCCATCTGCGTCATCCAGGAGCAGGGTCACGTGGGCCTGGAAGCCCGCTGTGCCGGTGTGAAAGAAAAAGTTCCTGCCACGGAGATCCTTTACGTGACCGGAACGGACATGACCCAGGTTTCCTCGACCGTCACCGCCAAGATCCAGGCGGCCACGGACACTGATGTCGTTATCGGACTCGGCGCCCCGTACACCCTCACGATGCTGAAGGCTGTTACGGCCGCAGGCAGCGCAGTGAAGGTTGCTTCCTTCGACATGAACGCCGAGTTGGCACAAAAGATCGCCGACGGTGAAGTTCTTTTCACCGTGGACCAGCAGCCGTGGCTGCAGGGCTATGGCGCAATCGACGCACTATGGCAGGCCAAGCGCGGCGGCTTCAGGGTCGGCGGTGGCCAGCCGGTTCTGACCGGGCCCGCAATCGTGGATAAGGCCGCTGCTGCCGAAGCCCTTTCGTTTGCCCAACAGGGCGTCCGCTAAATAGCCCGCTTGCCGGGCCGGTAATGCCGGCCCGGCAGCAAGGAGAATCATCATGACCATTACCCAAACCAAAACGGCGGCAGCGCCGGCGGCCGATGAACGTATCGCCAAGCGCAGCCCGTTGCAGAAACTCCTCGGCCGGCCCGAGGTTGGTGCCCTCGTTGGCGCGATCGTCCTCTTTGTCTTCTTCGCACTCGTTGCCCCGACGTTTACCCAGCCCAATGCCTTCGCCACAGTGCTGTACGGCAGCTCCACGATCGGAATTATGGCGGTCGGGGTCTCCTTGCTCATGATCGGCGGTGAATTCGACCTTTCAACCGGCGTCGCCGTTATCTCCTCGGCACTGACCGCATCGATGTTCAGCTGGTACTTCAGCACGAACATCTGGGTGGGCGTTTTCCTGGCTTTGCTTGTCTCGCTCGCCATCGGTTACATCAACGGCTGGATTCTGATGAAGACCAAGCTGCCCAGCTTTATTGTCACGCTGGCCACGTTCCTGATGCTGACCGGCCTGAACCTGGGACTCACCCGGCTGATCGGCGGTTCGGTGTCATCACCGTCCATCTCAAACATGGACGGCTTCGATTCAGCCCGGGCAGTGTTCGCTTCCTCGGTGACAATTGCTGGTATCGACGTGAAAATCACCGTCTTCATCTGGATTGCCCTCGTCGCCGTCGCCACCTGGGTCCTGATGCGCACCAAGGTGGGCAACTGGATCTTCGCCGTCGGCGGGGACGAGAACGCCGCCCGTGCAGTCGGCGTCCCGGTCAAAGCCACCAAGATCGGCCTGTTCATGGGAGTCGGCTTCTGCGGCTGGATCCTGGGCATGCACAACCTCTTCGCCTTCGACACCGTTCAGTCCGGTGAGGGCGTGGGCAACGAATTCCTTTACATCATCGCCGCCGTCATCGGCGGATGCCTCCTGACCGGCGGCTACGGCTCGGCCATTGGCGGGGCTATCGGGGCATTCATCTTCGGCATGGCCAACAAGGGCATCGTCTACGCAGAGTGGAACCCGGACTGGTTCAAGTTCTTCCTCGGCCTCATGCTTCTGCTGGCCACCATCGTCAACCTCATCGTCAAGCGCCGCGCGGAACTGAAGTAAGGGGTCCGGGACATGAACGCCCAGAAAATCGACCAGCAAACGCTGCTCCAGAATGAAAAAGATCCGCTCACGCATACCCCGGTGCACCTGCTGTCCCTGGAGGGTGTTGGCAAGCACTACGGCAATATCGTGGCACTGCGGGATGTGACCATGGCCGTGGACAACGGCCGCGTCACCTGCGTCCTTGGCGACAACGGGGCAGGCAAGTCCACGCTGATCAAGATCATCGCGGGCCTGCACCAGCATGACGCAGGAACGCTGAACATCATGGGCGAGGAACGGAAGTTCGGTTCGCCCCGTGATGCCCTCGATGCCGGCATCGCCACCGTCTACCAGGATCTCGCGGTCGTGCCCCTGATGCCGATCTGGCGCAACTTCTTTCTCGGTTCGGAGCTGACCAGCGGCTTCGGTCCGTTCAAGAGCATGGACGTCCAGCAAATGAAGGACATCACCAAGAAGGAACTGGCTGAAATGGGCATTGATCTGCGCGACGTGGAGCAGCCCATCGGCCAGCTCTCCGGCGGTGAACGCCAGTGCGTTGCCATCGCCCGGGCCGTGTACTTCGGTGCCAAGGTCCTCATATTGGACGAGCCGACGGCGGCCCTGGGCGTGAAGCAGTCAGGCGTGGTTTTGCGCTACATCCTGCAGGCCCGCGACCGCGGCCTCGGGGTCATCTTCATCACCCACAACCCGCACCACGCCTTCCCCGTCGGGGATCGGTTCCTGCTGCTCAAACGGGGCAAGTCCATCGGCTACTACGACAAAAAGGACATCACCCTGGACGAGCTCACCGCCCAGATGGCCGGCGGCGCGGAGCTTGCCGAACTTGCGCACGAACTGGAGCAGCTCGGCGGCCACGGCGACGTAGTAAAGGAAGTCCAGGCCGAAGTTGCCGGCGTCGCCGGAACGGCAGAAGTCGCCAGGGGAAGCAGCGCGCGCCACGCCTAGCACTGGACCCGCCTGAAGCATTGCTGTTCTAACCATTGAAAGGACAAGCCTTTGGCTTACATCACCCACCACCTCACAGCAGGCCCGGCGCCTGTACGAATCGGGCTTATCGGCTCCGGCTGGATGGGCGCGTTCCATGCGGAGAGTATTGCCCGCCGCGTCCCCGGCGCCGTCTTGGCGGCCATCGCAGACCCCAACGTTGAATCTGCCCGGACCCTTGCCCTGGAACTGGACACCGCGAAGGTGACTGCCAATGCAGACGACATCCTGGCTGACCAGGAGATTGACGCCGTCATCATCGCCAGCCCGGCCCGTTTCCACGCCTCACTCATCACCCAGGCTGCCGCAGCCGGAAAGCACGTCTTTTGCGAGAAGCCGGCCGGGCAGGGCCTGGAGGAACTCGAAGGCGCGCTCGCGGCGGTCGAAGATGCGGACGTGCACTTCCAGGTCGGCTTCAACCGCCGGTACGCGGACGACTTCCAGGCCGCCAAAAAGGACCTCGCCGCCGGCATCGCCGGTACACCGCAGCTCCTGCGCTCGCTGACCAGGGACCCCGGCAACGGAAGCATCCCCAACGCGGCCCGGGTCCCGGCATGGACAATTTTCCTGGAGACCCTCATCCATGACTTCGACACCCTCAACTGGTTCAACGAAGGTGCTGAGCCGGTAGAGGTTTACGCTGTGGCGGACGCACTCGTGGAACCCTCCCTGCGTGACCAGGGGTTCCTGGACACCGCGGTGGTGACCATCCGTTACAGCAATGGAGCCGTGGCTGTGGCCGAGGCAAACTTCAGCGCCCTCTACGGATATGACATCCGCGGGGAAGTTTTTGGCTCACGCGGCATGGTCCAAGCCGGCCGCGCCACGGAAACGGCAGCACGCCGGTACACCGCGGAGGGGCTCTCCGCCGACACCCCGCGGCTGAACGTCGAGCTGTTCCGCCAGGCCTATACGGACGAACTTGCCGACTTCGCCGGTGCGGTGCGGGCAAAGCGGGACGGTACGCCGTCGCCGACGTCCGGCCCCACGCTGACCCCCGGCGCTGCAGACGCCCGCCGTGCCCTGGCCATGGCCCTGGCCTGCATTGAGTCAGTCAAGTCCGGGGCTCCCGTTGCTGTCACGCAGAAGGCAGCCGTTTGATGCGCCTGGCAGTGTGCGCGGAGATGGTCTTCACCGACCTTCCGCTCGTGGAACGGGTGCGCCGGATCCACGAGGCCGGCTTCGACGTCGAACTGTGGGATTCACGTGGCAAGGACATCCAGGCGTTGAAGGCCACCGGTGCCGTCTTCTCGTCCATGACGGGCTACACCTCAGGCAGCCTGGTAGACCCCGATACCGCCGATGACGTCGTGCGGACAGCCGAAACGCTGATCCCCACAGCCTTGGAACTGGGAATCAGCCGCATGGTGGTGCATCCGGCGGAACTCATCGATGGCCACGCTGCCCGCCCTGCGTACCGCGCCACGGGCAGGATGTGGGACACGGGCGCGCGGACCCTGGAGCGGCTCGGAAACCTGGGCGAGAAGCACGGCGTAACGTTCTGCCTGGAGAACCTCAATACCATCCTTGACCACCCCGGCATTCCCCTGGCACGGGCAAAAGACACGCTCGCTCTGGTGCAAGCGGCCGGGCATTCCCACGCCAAGCTGATGCTGGACCTCTACCACGCTCAACTGGGGGAGGGGAACCTCATCGAATTGGTGCGGACCGCCCTGCCGTACATTGGCGAAATTCAGGTCGCTGATGTCCCCGGCCGCTGCGAACCCGGAACCGGCGAGATCAACTACGCAGCTGTAGCTAAGGCCCTTGCCGGTCTTGGATACGCGGGCACCGTGGGCATGGAGGCTTGGGCCAAGGATGACAGCTTCGCTGCCCTTGACGCCTTTCGAAGCGCCTTCACCGTTTATGCCGAGGAAAAACGATGAAGAGTGTCACTCTTGGCTTGGTGGGGGTAGGCCGGATCGGGGCCATGCACGCGGACAACATCGTGGCGCTCAACGGCGTCCTGAATGCGCAGGGCATCGAGATCAGTCTCAGGCTGACGGACGTCGCCGAAGAGCACGCGAGGACCACCGCGGCGCGGTTGGGCGCCGGTTTCTACCCATCCGTGGAGGCACTGCTCGCCTCCGGCCTGGACGGCTTGGTGATTGCCACCGGCACTGGCACCCATCCCGGCCTGATCAAGGCGGGGGTGGACGCCGGCATCCCGGTCTTCTGCGAAAAACCGGTGGCGTTGGATGTGGCGGACGCTTTGCCGGTCCTCGAGTACGTGCTGGAGCGGCAAGGCGTGGTGCAGATCGGCCACCAGCGGCGCTTTGATCCCGGCTACCTCGAGGCGCGGCGTGCCTACCAGGCGGGTGAGCTCGGCTGGATCCACTCGCTGCGGGCTGTCACATGCGACATGGCGCCGCCGCCGGTTGAGTTTTTGGCGGGTTCGGGCGGCTTGTTCCGGGACTGCTCCGTGCATGATTTCGACATCCTCCGCTGGCTGACGGGCCGGGAGATTGTGGAGGTGTACGCAAAGGGCTCCAACAACGGGGATCCGGCCATCGGTGCGGTGGGGGACGTCGATACTGGACTTGCGATGGTGACGTTCGACGACGGGACCTTGGGCACCGTCTCTGCCAGCCGTTACAACGGGGCCGGCCACGACGTCCGCCTGGAAATCCAGGGCTCCCTCGGTTCGCTCCTGGTGGGACTGGATGACACAACAGCGCTGGCGTCGGCAGAAGCCGGCGTCGGCTTTCCCGCCGGCGAAGCGCACCGCACTTTCGCCCAACGGTTCGATGCTGCCTACCGGGCAGAGATGGCGGCGTTCGTGGAGCTGATCCTGGGCCTGCGCGGGAATCCCTGCACCCCGGAGGACGCAATCATGGCCTCCCGGGTGGCGGACGCTGCACAGGAGTCCCTGGCCAGCGGCGTGCCCGTGCGCGTTGCACAAAAGGTGGCCAGCTAAAAGTCTTTCCGAGACCACTGATGCCCCGTCCCGCAGTTGCGGAACGGGGCATCAGCCGTTGGCAGTTAGCCCGTGAACGGCAGCCGCGGGTCGATGTCCTGGCCCTCCCACGTCTGGCGGATCCAACCATGGTGCGGGTCGTCGCTGATGAGCCAGTCGCGGACCGGCCCCGGGCCGGCCATGACGTTCAAGTAGTACAGGTCGTATCCGGGGGCGGCCATGGCAGGACCGTGCCAGCCGTACGGTACCAGGACAACGTCGCCGGTGCGGACCTCCGCGGCCACGTCGATGGGCCGCTCGTCCGAGGCGTACACACGCTGGTATCCGATGGCATCAGCCTCGGCGGGGGCTGCGGAATTGGCGGCCTTCTGTGTCTCGAAGTAGTAGATTTCCTCCAGGCTGGTCTCGCCGTCCTTTTCCTCGTCATGCTTGTGGGGAGGGTAGGAGGACCAGTTGCCGGCTGGAGTGATGACTTCGCAGACGATAAAGCGGTCAGCCTCCAGCGCGGCCGGCGTCCCGAAGTTGTGCACTTGGCGGGAGCAGTTGCCCGCCCCGCGAAGCTCCACCGGTGTTTCCCCGGCGGTCACCAGCCGGGTGGGGTAGGACGTTTTGGCCGGCGCGCTCGCAACCGCAACCCTGCCGCCGTCGGCCGAGCTGATGGTGAGGGCCTTCCCGGTGCCGGTGTACAGGACGTCGCTGGGGCCGCTGAAGACACTGTTCCTGCCGGCCAGCTGAAAGTCCACACCGTCAACGTCGGCCGTAAAGGAGCCGTTCAGCGGCACCACAATGCGCTCCTCGTCGGAGGCGGAAAGTTCGACGGCGGCACCAGGCTCAAGGGTTGCGATCTTCAGGCCGGTGTGGGCCCAGCCGTCGACCTTGAGTGCCGAATCGGCCGTTCCCAGAGAGACGTCCCAGCTGCCGTCGGCGGCGGAACCCAGCGGATATACCCAATTGGCCATGGATTTTGCTCTTTCGTTCAAGGACGGGCGCCCGGGAGGCGTCCGCGTGGTCTAGGCGCTTCGCGCCGTTTCGGGGATCGTCGCGCTCAGCGCTGCACCAGGGTCATTTCGAAACTGTAGGAATCGCCACGGTAGACGTGGTGGCCGGTTTCCACATTGCGCCCGGTGTCGTCCACAGCGGTGCGCTCCATGGTCACCAAGGCTGAGCCGGGTTCGGTCTCCAGCAGGGGTGCCTGGTAATCGTTGGCCACCATCGCTCCGATGCGCTGCGAAGCGAGCCGGAAGTTCACTCCGCCGTTGCGCAGGATGCCGTAGAGGCCCTGCTCGCTGAGTTGGACTTCGTCGAGGGAAGTGATGTCATCCCGCACCCAATTCTCCATTAGTGCCAAGGGTTTGCCGCCCACCCTGCGCAGGCGGGTGAAGTGGTAGACCTTCGCGCCGACGGGAAGATGGAGGGCCTCGCGGGTGGCCGCATCGGCTTCAATATGGGAAAAGCTAAGGACCTCGGTGGTGGGTTTGGCGCCGTTGTTGCTGAGGTCGTCGTAAAGGCTGGAGAGTTCCAGCGGTCTGCGGACCTGGCTGGAAACCACCTGCGTTCCCACCCCGCGCTTGCGCACCAGCAGCCCGGAGCGGACAAGCTCATCCATGGCTTTGCGCATGGTGGGTCTGGACAGGTTGAGCTGGGCAGCAAGGTCGATCTCATTGTCGAGCCGGCTGCCGGGAGGCAGCACGCCGGTGTGAATGGCCGATTCAATACCTTGCACCACCTGATGGTAAAGGGGCACGGGCGATGAGCGGTCGATGCTGAGGTTTAATTGATTCGCCATTGAGCGCTCCCTTGGGTCCGCGGGTCCCGGTTCTGCGGGATCCACGAATGTCCGCTTATGTTCTCTTGATAGGACATACTGCCTTTGTTGACGATAATAGCAGGCACTTTTGGGCCCGCCAAGGAGCCTTTCCGGGAGCCATGCGGCAGGGCAGCCGATTAGGCTTGGTCCATGAGCAACCGATTTCTGGCGCCTTAGGTCCTGGATATGAACCTCTCCGGAAACCTTGGCGCCAGCCCCCGCAGCCTTGACGTGGACGACCTCGCCACTTTCGACCACCTGGTCGGAGCAGGCGGTGTGGACCTGGACGGCTGGCACGCGCAGTCGCTGGATTTGCGCGGGCGGGCCCCGGCCCTGGAGCAGGTCAACGTTGAGGGCGCCATTTTCCTGGGTTGCACCTTTGATGAGGGAATGGAGGACACCCTCCGGCGCCGGGGAGCCCTGATTTTCCCGCGCCTGGAGGCAGTTCCCTTCAACCCCTACCGGGCCGGTTTGTACTCGCCGGCCCAGCTTTACGCCGGCCTCGCGGCTGCCCCGTATGAAGAGCTGCCGGACGCACGCATCTACCAGTGGAGCATCCAGACCGGGCAGCGGCACCGGCTGGATGCCACCCTTGCGTCAGCACTGCACGACCACGCCATAGGTGATGCGCTGGAGGAAGCAATCCATTCCGGGCCCTTCTCCACCCGGTCCCTGGTCGGCGTGATGGGTGGGCATGCCGCCCAGCGGGGGAGTGCCGACTACGTCCAGGCGGCACGGCTCGGCAGGCTGCTTGCCCGGGACGGGCACGTGGTAGCAACCGGAGGGGGACCGGGAGCCATGGAGGCAGCCAACCTGGGTGCCTACCTGAGCCAGGCGGACGACGGCGGGCTGGAGACTGCGCTTTCAGCGCTCGCCTCCGTCCCGGGGTTTCGTCCCTCGGTGTCCGCGTGGGCGCGCGCGGCGGCTGCCGTCGTCGAACGCTACCCGGACGGGACGCCGTCGCTGGGCATCCCCACCTGGTTCTATGGCCATGAGCCGCCCAACTACTTCGCCACGCACATCGCGAAGTACTTTGCCAACGCCATCCGCGAGGCAATCCTGCTTGAACTCTGCCAAGGGGGCATCATCTTCCTGCCCGGAGCAGCAGGCACCATCCAGGAGATCTTCCAGGACGCCTGTGAAAATTACTACGGTGCCCGCGAGAAAATCACGCCCATGGTGCTGGTGGGCAGCCACCACTGGAAGCACCAGTATCCGGCGTGGCCCATGCTCCGCAGCCTGGCCACGGGCAGGCCAATGGCGGACCGGATTTTCCTGGTGGAGACGGTGGACGAGGCTGTGGCAGTACTGCGGGGCTAGCCAGGACGTCCCGTTGCGGCAGGGCTGCTCAGAGGTCCTTGCGGCACTGCGCTTTGCTTAACTCGTACAAGCCGTTGAGGTCCCCAGCGGACAGTCCCTCGGGCGTGCCGATCTCCGGGTACATCAGCTGGGTGGGGTCCTCCACATGGTCCAGCCCCATCACATGGCTGAGCTCGTGGAGAATCACTGCGGTTGCGTAGCGGTGGCCATCCGGGTTCAGCAGTTCATCGGCAATCTGTGGTGCGTCCAGGTCCAGGCCGCCGGTCACGAACGTTTTGGGACCGTCGTCGTAGCCATAGTGGGTGCTGCCGCCGGTGCCGATCACCTTGCCCTTCAGTTGCGGTGCAACTTCCGGCGTGGTCCACGCGATGAGAAGCGGAGCCCAGCGCTCGCCGTATGCATCGGGCTGATAGGGCGGACGCTGGGGCGACGGCAGTTCGCCGGTGGTGCCGTCGTAGACGAAAGTGATGCCGGTGGCAGCGGAAATAGTAATGATGGCTTCCGAAACCAGTTGCTGCGACCCCTCCGGCGCCAGGCCGTCATTGATGACATAGTGCAGCGGCCGGCACGGGGAGTACCCAACCGGGCTTCCGTCGCCGTTGACCGCCAGGAACCGGTAGGAATCACTGCCCACGGTCGGTGGTACGGGCGCGCCCAGGGGAGCTGCCTCTTCCTCCACTCCCGCCGGCGGCGCTCCTGTCCGTGCCTCCGCCGCGGGCTGCCCTCCGGCTTCCCCGGCGGTCCCGGATTCTGGCGCGCGGCCCTCTTGCCCGGCAGCACCCGGACCGAGGCGGAGATCAAGGAAATCCTTCAACCGCGGATCGTCAAGCACCAACGCTGCCCCCAGCAAGGCAGCAGAAAAGAGGGCACCCTTGAGCACAAAACGAAGGGCCCTGCCGCCGGTTCCAGTGCGCGCCCGCCTCCCGGCATGGCGAGGCGGCTGCCCGTCCATCACTGAACCCCCATTATGTCGGCCCCGCTCATTCGCTGCTGCTGCCAGCGAACCTGTTGCCAGTGAACTTCACTGCCAGTGAATTTTACTGCTAATGGACAACCGTTCCGAAAACCAGTCCGAGCAGGTAGGTGACCGCCGCGGCGCCGAGCCCGATGGCAAGCTGGCGCAGGCCGCGGGTCAGCGGTGACGTGCCGGAGAGCAGGCCCACGATGCCGCCGGTGACCAGCAAAGCAAGCCCCACGAGCACACCTGCCACCACCAGGGCCGCTACTCCGGTCATGCCGAACAGGAACGGCAGGATGGGGACAACGGCCCCCGAAGCAAAGAAGCAGAAGCTGGACAGGGCCGCACCCCACGCCGTGCCCACGGCTTCGTGCTGGTCCTCGGCCTCGGAAAGCTCCGGCTGCAGGGACAGGCTGGGATCGCAGTCGCAGGTCAGGAGGCCCATGCGTTCGGCAACGCGGTGCTGCGCCGCTTCCTGGGTCATGCCCCGGGCCAAATACACGAGCAGCAGTTCGTTGTGCTCGATGTCCAATTTGGGGGCCGCGGCCAGGGTGACCTGGGTGGGGCGCGTGGCTGCCAGGAGTTCGCGCTGGGAGCGGACCGAAATGAATTCTCCGGCTCCCATGGACATGGCGCCGGCCAGCAGACCGGCAATGCCGCTGAGCAGCACCACACTGCTGGCCACGCCGGATGCCGCCATGCCCATCACCAGGGAAAGATTGCTGACCAGGCCGTCGTTTGCGCCGAAAACGGCGGCGCGGAAGGTGCCCGCCAGCCGGTTGCGCCCGCGGGTGGCCAGTCCCCGGACCACTTCCTCGTGGATCTGCTCGTCGGCAGCCATCGCGTCCGTTGCGTTGGGGTCCTTGGCGTAGGGGGAGCGGCCTTCTGCGCGCTGCGCGAGGGCCAGCACAAAGACCGAGCCAAAGTGGCGCGCCAGGAAACCGAGCAGCTGGCTTCGCAAGGAGGCAGGGCGGGGCTTGCCTGCGTGTCGGCCAAGGAGCCCCAGCCAGTGGGCTTCGTGCCGTCCTTCTGCTTCGGCAAGGGCCAGGAGGATGTCGCGTTCTTCACCCTTCCGGTTCTGCGCCAGGTCCCGGTAGACAGCAGCCTCGGCACGCTCATCCGCCAGGTACTGGCGCCAGCGGCGGATGTCCGCGGCGGTGGGCTGGGGTACTTGCCGGGCGGCGGGGGAGGGTCCGGCCGGGCCGGAATCTGAGGGAAACGACTCTGACGGGGCGGCGCGGCGGCGGTATGGATCGGCGTGCTGAGTCACGTAAACTCCTGGGCTGGATGGGGTATGGTTCGGCCCCATTGCAATGGCCAGCTTACCGCGGAAATCCGCGGTTTTTCGGCTGGCTTCCCTCACTCCGGAGTTTCGGTATCCCTCAAACCGCTGGGCTTCCGGGGGCTCCTGGCTTCCGGTGCTGACCCTTGACCGCGGCACCCTGCGGTGCTGTGATGAAACTGTGGCGCACGCCGGCGCCCACCGGAAAAGAGCACGTCAGAGGCGAATAAACGGAGGTTGCACAATGAACACCACCGGACAGCACCCGGACATGCCCCACCTTGATTCGGTAGAAGCCGATCCCGCTTACGACTATGCCGAGGATGTGCCCGTCAGCGAAGAGGACTGGGACACCGAGGATGAGTTCCTGGACGCGGAGGAGCCCGTCGTCCAGGTGCCGCCGGTAGTTATTGACGCAGAGGATCGCCCGGTCCCATTGGACGATGACGAGGTCCGCGACACTGAATAGAACGCACGACGGCGGCACTCCAGCTTCGCTTGGAAGCGAAGCTGGGGTGCCGCCGTCGTGAGTGCCGTCGGCGTTGCCGCTAGGGGGCGGAAACTGCGTCCGCTGAAGTCTCCAGGGTGTCCTGCCCGGCAACGCGGCGTTGCCAGTTGCGCATCACCTGGGGATCGGTGGGCTTGGTCAGCAGGGAAACCGCGACGTACACCACGGCGGATGCGAGCAGGCCGTAGTAGATGGGCTCATTGGCGTAGATGCCGTCAAGCGGCGCCTTTGCATTGATTTCCAGGACAATCATGGTGCCCAACGTGACCACGGAGCCAACGGCCATGGAAGCGGCGGCGGCCACACCGGTGCCGCGCTTCCATACCAGGCCGCCGAGGATGGCCACCAGGAGGCCGCCCACCAGGATGTCGTACGCGATGGTCAGGGCCGCGACCACGTCCTTGGTGATGATCGCGATGATGATGGCGATGATGCCCAGGGACAGGACCCAGATGCGGTTGGCCTTGACGTCGTGCTCGGGATTGTCGGTGTCCTCCGTGTTGATGGTCTTGCCGAACCAGCTGGCCACAAACGGCAGGACATCGGCGCGGGCAACGGTTGCGGCGGCGATGAGTGCGCCCGATGCTGTCGACATCATTGCCGCTACAGCAGCCGCCAGCACCAGTCCGCCGATGCCGACGGGCAGCAGGGTCTGGGCCACTTCGGCATAGACGTCATCCTGGGCGGCAATCTCGATGTTGGCCAGCGCCACGCTGGCGGCCATGCCGATGAGAGCACCGGCAACACCGTAGAGGATGCAGTAGATTCCGGCGGTTGCGCCGCCCCACCTGGCCACCTTGGCTGTCTTGGCCGTGAAGACACGCTGCCAGATGTCCTGGCCGATCAGCAGGCCCAGGGTGTACACCACGAAGTAGGTGATGATGGTCTGCAGGCCGATGCCGTCGATCTGGAAGAAGCTCTCATCCACCCGGCTGCGGATGCCGTCGATGCCTCCCGCGGCGTTGAGGGTGAAGGGGAGCATCAGGAAGAAGATGCCGACGGTTTTGATGATGAACTGCACCTGGTCAGCCAGGGTGATGGACCACATCCCGCCCACTGTGGAGTAGATCAGCACAATGGCGCCGCCGACGGCGATTGCCATTGCGCGTTCCCAGTCGAAGAGCACCACGAAGATGGTGGCGTAGGCGCCGGTAGAGGTTGCGCAGAGCATCAGGGTGTAGGCGAGCATCACGATGCCGGAAGCCTCCGTGGCCCTGCTGCCGTAGCGCAGGGTGAGCATCTGCGAAACCGTGTAGATCTTCAGCTTCTGGATGGTTCCGGCGAACAGCAGGCTCAGGAGCAGGACGCCGGCGCCGATAGCGACGACAAGCCACATCCCGGAGATGCCGAACTTGTAGCCGAGGCCAACGCCGCCCACCGTGGAAGCACCGCCCAGGACGACGGCGGCCATCGTGCCGGTGTAAAGGAACGGGCCAAGGCGACGGCCGGCGACCAGGAAGTCGCTGTTGTTCTTTGTGCGGGACTTGCCCCACCAGCCGAATGCCAGCATGGCGAGGAGGTACACCACCACGATGGCGATGTTGATGACATTTGCGTCCACGTTGGACTCCTTGGAGCTGTTGGCAGCCGGGGCGGGGTGTTCTCCCGGTAAAGGGGAAAAGGGGAAGCCGGGAACCGCTGCACGAGGATAAGTGTGAGAGTGGATTCTCAAATATTGCTCTATAGGCAACAAGTGTTTTCCAAAGCGTAGGCTGTGACGGCGATAACAGTCAAGAGGTCGCCGACCGACCGAGCCATACGCGCCATGCAGGCGTCACAGAAGCCGCTGGCCATTAGTATTGCTCCAGAGTGGGGCCGGGCGGCCGGCCATGAAAGGTACGCAGATGAAGGCACTGCCAGTTGAGCCGAGCAATGTACCGGTTGCCATCGGCTCCCGGATCCGCGCCGCGCGGCAGTCCCAGCGGCTCACCATCGAGCAGGTCGCTGACGCCACCGGACTCACCAAGGGCTTCCTCAGCAGGGTGGAACGGGACCTGACGTCCCCCTCCGTAGCCTCGCTTGTGACGCTTTGCCAGGTCCTCTCGATCTCCATTGGTGACCTGTTTGCGGCGCCGGAAACCCATCTCACCAAACGCAATGATGGTCCCCGGATCTCCCTCGGCGGCCAAGGCATTGTGGAGCGCCTGCTCACAGCCCGTTCCGAGCGGCGCATCCAGATCATTCAGGCCTGCATCGAGCCGCACGGCCGCGGCGAGACGGAGCTCTACGCCGTGGACTGCGACGTCGACGTCCTTCATGTCATCAAGGGCAACATCAGGCTGATCCTCACCAATGAGGAGTATGACCTGAGTGCCGGGGATACCGTGACCTTCCCCGGCCGGGAACCGCACACCTGGATCAACCCCACGGACAAGCCAGTCGAAGTTCTCTGGGTCCTGGTCCCTGCCGCCAGCCGCTGACCCTCCCGCCCGCTGGTTCTTCCCGGCCGGGCTGTGCGTTCCTGCCCGCTTGGTGGCTTCGCCCCCAGTGGTGAACCGCATGGTGGCTCCGCGCCCAGTGGCCGCGCTGCCTCCTGTGCTTGTGGGGATTTCGCGGCCCGGAGCTGAGAAGTAAACAGATGGTGCACATATGAAAACAGGCTGTATGATGGCAGTCACATCAGTCCCCCAACTCCTCGAAGGAGAGGCCTCCATTGGAAGAGCTGCGCATCGAAGCCAACGGCAACCTTGGCCCCATCGATTCATCCCGTATTCCCCGCTACGCCGGGGCAGCCACCTACGCCCGGCTTCCGCGCCTGGACCAGGTGGAGACGGCCGATATTACGGTGGTGGGCGTTCCTTTCGACTCCGGCGTCTCCTACCGCCCGGGGGCCCGCTTCGGCGCCAACCACGTCCGTGAAGCAAGCCGCCTGCTCCGCCCCTATAACCCCGCCTGGGACGTCAGCCCCTTCGAAAATGTCCAGGTGGCCGACGCCGGGGACATGGCCGTCAACCCGTTCAACATCAATGAAGCCATCGAGACCATCCAGCAGAACGCCCTGGACCTCACCGCCGGCGGCAGCAAGCTCGTAACCCTGGGCGGTGACCACACCATCGCCCTGCCACTGCTCCGGGCCGCCGCCGAACGCGCCGGTGAACCCGTCGCCATGCTGCACTTCGACGCTCATCTGGACACCTGGGACACCTACTTCGGCGCGGAGTACACACACGGCACGCCGTTCCGCCGCGCCGTCGAGGAGGGCATCCTGGACACTGAGGCGATCAGCCACATCGGCACCCGCGGGCCTCTGTACGGCAAGAAGGACCTCGACGACGACCATCGCTTTGGGTTCGGCATCGTCACCTCCGCGGACGTCTACTACCAGGGCGTCCTGGAAACCGTGGCCAAGGTGCGGGACCGCATCGGCAACCGGCCGCTGTACATCTCGGTTGACATCGATGTCCTTGACCCGGCCCACGCCCCGGGCACCGGCACCCCTGAAGCCGGCGGCATCACCAGCCGCGAACTGCTGGAAATCATCCGCGGTTTCCGCGGCATGAACCTGGTAGGCGCCGACATCGTCGAGGTGGCCCCCGCCTACGACCACGCCGAGATCACCGGCGTCGCCGCAAGCCATGTCGCTTACGAGCTGGTGACACTCATGGCTGACAACGCCGTGGCTGGTGACCGCTTCGGGGCTGCCACCGGTTACGCGGCACAGGCCCTCGGCCAGGAAAGCCGACGCCCCGCAGGGTTCGCCGCCGCCGGAAAGGAGTAGGCAACGTGATTGATTCCGGTCCGGGTACGGCAGCTGCTCCCGCAGGGAACAGTGCAGGCACGGGGGCCCGCAACGGCGGGGACCTCGTCGTCGAGACCCTTGAGGCGCTGGGTGCGAAAACTGTCTTTGGCATCCCTGGCCAGCATGCCTTGGGACTCTTCGATGCGATGGGCAGGGGCAACCTGCAGTTTGTGTCCTCGCGGGTGGAGAACAACTCCGCTTTCGCAGCAGACGGTTACTCGCGGGCAACCGGGGAAGTGGGGGTCCTCTTCCTTTCCACCGGGCCCGGGGCCCTGACATCGCTGGCCGGGCTGCAGGAAGCGTATGCCACGGGTGTTCCCATGGTGGTGGTGGCAAGCCAGATCCCGCTCGAGGGCCTGGGCGCCCGGCGCAAGGGCATGCTGCACCAACTCGATGACCAGAAGGCCTCGGCGGCAAACGTCACAAAGAGCCAGCGGCTGATCCAGCATGCGTCCGGTATCCCGTCGGCGATCCAGGATGCGTGGACGGAGGCGATCTCCTCACCCCAGGGACCCGTCTGGATCGAAATCCCGCAGAACGTCCTGCTTGATCCGATTATGGTGCCGCCGGTCGAGGACGCGTTGGCCGAAGCGGCGGATAACCCGCCCCGGGTTGAGCTGGTCCGCGAAGCGGTGAAATGGCTGCAGGCGGCGAAACGCCCCGCCATCATTGCCGGCGGCGGCGCCCGGCGGGGCCGGGCCGAGAAATCCCTGCTCTCGATCGCGGAGAAACTCCGCGCTCCGGTGATCTGCACTCCAGGCGGCAACGGCGCGTTCCCTTGGAACCATGAGCTGTCGCTGCAGTCCTGGATCGAGGACCGCTACATGACCGATGTGCTGGAGGAGGCGGACGTTCTGGTGGTGATCGGTTCGTCCCTGGGCGAGGTCACCTCCAACTACTTCACTTTTGAACCGCGGGGCCGGATCATTCAGATCGACGCCGAACCCCGGGTCCTGGAGTCCAACCGCCCTGGGCTGGGGATCCGCGCCGACGCCGGCCAGGCCCTCGCCGCCCTCGACGAGGCGCTCCTGCCTGACAGCGCCACCGTACCGAACTGGCACGGCACCGCGCCGGAGGACCTGGTGAAGGAATCGCTGGCGAAGGTCCGCGCGCGCTTGGAATCCCAGGACCTCGGCACGGAGCTGAAGTTCATGGCCGACATCCGTGAAGCAGTTCCGGCGGACATGCAGACCTTCTGGGATATGACCATCTCCGCCTACTGGGGCTGGAGCTGCTGGGACGCCCGCGAGGGGCAGTTCCATTCTGCACAGGGCGCAGGAGGGCTTGGCTATGGCTTCCCGGCAGCCATCGGGGCGGCAGTTGGCCTGGAAACGGTGGGCTGTCCGGGCCGGGTCCTCGCCGTATCCGGTGACGGGTCCTCGATGTACTCCATCTCCGAACTGGCAACCGCGAAGCAGCACAACGTGCCGGTCACCTGGCTCATCGTGGACGACGGCGGCTACGGCATCCTGCGCGAGTACATGGTGGGTGCGTTCGGCAAAGCAACCGCCACCGAACTCGCCCGGCCGGACTTCGTCAAACTCGCCGAGTCATTCGGCGTGCCGGCCACACGAGTGGCGCCTGAGGACGTGGGGGAGGCGTTGAAGGCGGGCTTCACCGCGGACGGGCCCAACGTCGTCGTCGTTGAAACGCTCCTGAGGATGTTCGCGCCCACCCACTTGCCCACATAATTGCTCCGGTCTTGCACCGGAACCGAGACAGTAAAAGGCCCCGCAGCACGAGTTCGTGTTGCGGGGCCTTTTGGCAACCGCTCCGCGTGATGGGGGACAAGCGGAGTAGCTGAAACCAGAGTATAGAAAGCATGCTTACGTTTCAAGCTGCGGTTGCGACCGGTTCTGTTCGCGGTTGGTTATGCTCCATCCTGCAAGCCCTGGCACCCCCGCGCGTGCACTTAGTTTCCCAAAGCAACCAACTTGAGATATAGTTGCTTCAGGCAAACAAGTAAGGAGTGCCTGAAGCCATGGCAGTAGCACCGGATACGGCAGCGGATCTCGTGTACCAGATCTTCGATCTCCAGCGCGCAGTGCGGTGCATTGCCACCGCCAGCGTGCGCGGGCAGGACACCGGAGTAGCGCTCCAGGGTGTCCTGCGCTTCGTCGGTGAAGGGGAGTCCCGGGCCACCCGCCTGGCCGAGCGGTTGGGCGTCAGCGCCCCGGTCCTCAGCCGCCACATCGCGGACCTGGAAGAGCACAGCCTGGTGGTCCGCAGGCAGGATCCCGACGACGGCCGGGCCCAGTTGGTTGCCCTGACGCCCCTGGGTGCGCAAAAACTCCGCCACATCGAGGAGCAGCGGACAGCCGTCCTGCAGGACTACCTGCGCGACTGGAGCGAGGAAGACGCGGGCCGCACCGCGGCAATCCTCCAAAAGCTCACCGAGTCACTTAAACAATCAGCCCGGGCAAAGGCGGCCGGCACCATCACAAGCCACACCTCCTAGGAGCTTCACTTATGGCAAGCCAAACCGCCGCCCCGGCCAAGGTATCCACCGCACCCGCAGGGACGCCTCCTGAGATGTCCCACCGCCAGATCATGGAAGCCCTCACGGGGCTCCTGGCCGCGTTCTTCACGGCCATCCTCAGCAGCACCATCGTGGCCAACGCGCTGCCGACCATCATGTCCGACCTGCACGGAACGCAGACGGACTTCGCTTGGGTCATCACGGCTGCGCTGCTGGCCAACGCTGCCACCACCCCCATCTGGGGCAAGTTGGCTGACCTCTTTAACAAAAAGGTGCTGGTCCAGCTCAGCATTGTGATCTTCGTGGCCGGTTCCGTGATGGCCGGCCTCTCCGAAACCATCCCGCTGCTCCTGGGAGCACGGGTAATCCAGGGTGTCGCGATGGGCGGACTCACCGCACTGGCCCAGGCCATCATCGGCACCATGATCCCGCCGCGGGACCGCGGGAAGTACTCCGGCTACATGGGCGCCGTGATGGCAGTCGGCACCGCCGGCGGGCCGCTGCTGGGCGGCTTTATCGTGGACAGCCCGCTCGGCTGGCGCTGGACCTTCTTCGTGTGCGTGCCGCTCGCCGTCGTCGCACTGATCCTGCTGCAGGTCACCCTCAAGATCAGCCACGTCCGCCTCCCCGCCAAGATCGACTGGCTCGGCTCCATCCTCCTGACCTCCGGCGTGAGCCTGCTCCTGATCTGGGTCTCCTTCGCCGGCAACCCGGCCTACTACGACTGGATGTCCTGGCAGTCGGCTCTCATGGTGGGTGGCGGTGTACTCCTGCTGGCGCTGCTGGTGCTGGTGGAATCGAAGGTTGAGCAGCCCATCATCCCGCTCAAGATCATCTCCGAGCGCACCACAGCACTGGCCATCATCGCTTCCGTGGCGGTGGGCATCGCGATGTTCGGCTCATCCACGTTCCTGGGCCAGTACTTCCAGGTGGCCCGGGGAGCGACCCCCACAGAGGCCGGGCTCCTCACCCTGCCGATGATCGCCGGCAACCTCACCGGTTCTGTGGCTTCCGGCCTGCTGATCAGCCGGACGGGCAAGTGGAAGGGCTATCTGATTGCCGGTTCCATCCTGCTGATCGGCGGACTCGGGCTCGCCGGCACCATGGACCACACCACGGAACTCTGGCACACTGGCGTATTCACCGCGGTGCTGGGCCTGGGCCTGGGCATGCTGATGCAGAATCTCGTCCTGGCGGTGCAGAACACTGTCCGGGCTGCTGACATCGGAACAGCCAGCGCCTCCGTGGCGTTCTTCCGGTCCGTGGGCGGCGCCATCGGCGTCTCCGTTCTGGGCGCCGTCCTGGCCAACCGTGTCAGCGAACTGGCCACCCAGGGACTGGTGGCAGCCGGAATCCCGGTGCAGGGCGGCGCCGCCGGCTCCAGCATGGACCTGGCACACATGCCGGAACCAGTCCGCGACATCATGAGGGCAGCGTATGGCGATGCCACCGCGGAAGTCTTCCTGATCTCGGCCGCCGTGACCGTCGTCGCGCTGGTATCGGTGCTGTTCATCAAGGAAAAGCCACTGCGGCGCACCGTGGACATCCAGCCCGTGCAGCCGGCGGCGCAGGCGGCGCAGGCGAAGGAAAGCGCGACGGCGGAGCCCGCCTCCGCTGCCCGATAAGCCATGGGCACTACTCCTCCCGGATGATCTTTTGCGGAGCTGTTTCACCCCCGGGAGGAGTTTCGTAGAGTGGGAAGGCTAAGGCTGTCAGCCCCGGCTGGTACTACTTAAGCCTCACCACTTCGCGAACTCTTCCTAAGGACCCGTGGGCATGCTCCTCACCCTCATACGGCGGTATTCCAGGCCGTACATGCCATACATTGTGGCCGTTATCGTCTTCCAGCTGGCGTCCACCATCGCTGCGCTGTACCTTCCCAGCCTGAACGCCCAGATCATCGACGAAGGGGTATCCCGCGGGGACACTGACTTCATCTGGCGCACGGGCGGAGTGATGCTCCTCGTCGCCTTCATCCAGGTGGGGACGGCCATCGCCGGCGTGTACTACGGCTCCAAAACGGCCATGGCCGTCGGGCGCGACCTGCGGCGGGGGGTGTTCAGCAAGGTCACCAGCTTCTCAGCCAAGGACGTCAACACCTTTGGCGCCCCCACCCTGATCACCCGCGGTACCAATGACGTCCAGCAGGTCCAGATGCTGGTGCTGATGGGGCTGAACTTCATGGTGGCCACTCCCATCATGTGTATCGGTGGGATCATCATGGCCCTGCGTGAGGACCTCAACCTGTCCTGGCTGGTCTGGGTCTCCGTGCCCGTCCTGGTTGTGGTGGTGGGCTACCTGGTGGTCCGCCTGATGCCGCTTTTCCGTGCGATGCAAAAGAAGATCGACCGCATCAACGGCGTCCTGCGTGAACAAATCATCGGCATCCGGGTGGTCCGGGCCTTTGTCCGGGAACCCTATGAAACCGAGCGGTTCGGCGAGGCCAACAAGGACCTGACGGACGTATCCCTGAAGATCGGCGCCCTGTTTGTCCTGATGTTCCCGGCCATCGGCATGATCCTGCACCTGTCCACCGCTGCGGTGCTCTGGTTCGGCGGCCAGCGCGTGGACTCAGGCGAGATGCAGGTGGGCGCACTGACCGCGTTCCTGCAGTACTTGCTGCAGATCCTGGTGGCCGTCATGATGGGCACGTTCATGGCCATGATGATCCCGCGCGCCTCGGTGTGTGCGGACCGCATCGGCGAGGTGCTCGACGTCGAACCCTCCATCCACGATCCCGAACGGCCGGAGACCCCGGCTGCACTGGCCGGCGTGGTGGAGTACCGGAACGTCACGTTCGCGTACCCGGGCGCGGAGTCGCCGGTGCTGAGCAACATCAGCTTCACCGCCAAACCAGGCGAGACCATCGCGATCATCGGTTCCACGGGTGCGGGGAAAACCTCGCTGTTGTCCCTGCTGCCGCGCCTCTACGACACCGCCGAAGGGGAAGTGCTCCTGGACGGGGTACCCGTCAGCAGGCTGGACCGCGCCGAAATCACCAAGCGCGTGGCACTGGTGCCGCAGCGGCCTTACCTCTTTTCCGGCACTATCGAACACAACCTCCGCTTTGGAAAAACCGAAGCCACGGATCTGGAACTCTGGGACGCGCTCGAGGTGGCACAGGGCGCCGACTTTGTCCGGGACAAGAAAAACGGGCTGAACTCCCGGATTTCGCAGGGCGGGACCAACGTCTCCGGCGGACAGCGGCAGCGCCTCTGCATCGCCCGCGCCTTGGTCACCAAGCCCCGGGTCTACCTCTTTGATGACTCCTTTTCCGCCCTTGACGTCGCCACTGATGCCCGCCTCCGGGCGGCGCTGAAGCGCACCACCGCCGACGCCACGGTCATCATCGTTGCCCAGCGTATCTCCACCATCACCGAAGCGGACCAGATCCTGGTGCTGGATAACGGCCGCATTGTGGACCGCGGAACTCACGAGGAACTCCTGGAAACCTCACCCACCTATCAGGAAATTGTTGAATCCCAGCTGAGCGTGGAGGAAATGGCATGAGCCCCCGCAAGAGAAACTCCACCGTGGAAGAGACAGCAGCCTCCCAGGACCAGGTTGCCGCGGGGCTGGCCGAGGACGGCGCCGTTGAGGACGAGGAATTCTTCGAAGAGGAATACAAGCCTTCCGAAGCCGACGGCGACATGTTCGGCGGCATGCCGGCAAAGAAGGCTGAACACTTCTGGCCGTCCGCGAAGCGTTTAATGGGACTGCTGAAGCCGGAGGCCGCGGGCATCTATGCCGTGGTGGCGATGGTGGTGGTCGCGGTGGTCCTGAACGTTATTGCCCCCAAGATCCTTGGCCAGGCGACGGATGTGATCTTTGGCGGTGTGGTGGGCAAGCAACTCCCGGCAGGCGCCAGCAAGGAAGAGTTCGTGGCGGGGCTGCGCCAGCAGGGGCAGGACAACTTCGCAGACATGATCTCCAAGATGGAGCTGGTACCCGGAAGCGGCATCGACTTCCAGAAGCTGTCCTTCCTTATTGCCGTGGTGCTGCTGATGTACTTTGTGGCCAACATCTTCCTGTGGCTGCAGGGCTACGTCCTGAACCGCATCGTGATGAAGGTTATCCGCCGGCTCCGTGACGACACCGAAAAGAAGCTCAACCGGCTTCCGCTGAACTACTTCGACACCCGCCAGCGCGGCGACGTCCTCTCCCGGGTAACAAACGACGTCGACAACATTCAGCAGGCGCTCCAGCAGGCGTTCGCCCAGCTGATTAACTCGCTGCTGACGGTCATCGGCATTGTGATCATGATGTTCATCGTCTCCTGGCAGCTGGCGCTTATTGCTTTGGTGGCGCTTCCGCTGTCCGGCGTCGCTGCCGGGATCATCGGCTCGCGCAGCCAGAAGCTCTTTGCCGCCCAGTGGAAGAACACCGGTGCTTTGAACGGCCAGATTGAGGAGTCGTTCTCCGGCCATGACCTGGTGCGGGTCTTTGGGCGGGACGCAGACATGCTGGAACGCTTCGAGGAACGCAACGAAGCCCTGTACAAGGCCAGCTTCGGAGCCCAGTTCGTATCCGGCATCATCTTCCCGGTGATGCAGTTCGTCTCCTACCTCAGCTACGTGGGCATTGCCGTGGTGGGCGGACTTCGGGTGGCTTCGGGGTCCATGTCCCTGGGCGATGCCACGGCCTTCATCCAGTACTCCCGCGAGTTCACCCAGCCGCTGGGCCAAATGGCCGGGATGGCCAACATGCTCCAGTCCGGCGTGGCGTCATCCGAGCGCGTGTTCGAATTCCTGGATGCCGAAGAACAGGACGCTGAGACGGCCACAGGGCACTTGCCGGCCAAAACGGACGGACACGTCGAGTTCAGGAACGTCACCTTCAGCTATACAGAAGACAAGAAGCTGATCGAAGACCTGTCCTTTAACGCGGAACCGGGACACACCGTGGCCATCGTTGGGCCCACCGGAGCCGGAAAGACCACCCTGGTCAACCTGGTGATGCGTTTCTATGAGCTCAACTCCGGCTCCATCACCCTGGACGGGGTGGACATCACCCATCTCAGCAGGTCCGAACTGCGCTCCAAGGTAGGTATGGTGCTCCAGGACGCCTGGCTGTTCGGCGGTTCCATCTACGACAACATCCGCTACGGCAACCTGGATGCCACGGAGGAGCAGGTCATGGCTGCGGCCAAGGCAACCTTCGTGGACCGCTTCGTCCGTGCGCTCCCCGAGGGATACGACACGGTGATTGACGAGGAAGGCAACAACGTCAGTGCCGGCGAAAAGCAGCTCATCACCATCGCCCGCGCCTTTGTGGCCAACCCGTCGCTGCTGATCCTCGACGAGGCCACCAGCTCCGTTGACACCCGCACGGAACTGCTGGTGCAGAAGGCCATGGCAGCGCTCCGTACGGACCGCACCAGCTTTGTGATCGCCCACAGGCTCTCCACCATCCGCGACGCCGACACCATCCTGGTGATGGAGAACGGCAGGATTGTGGAGCAGGGCAACCACAAGGTCCTCCTTGCTGCGGAAGGCCCCTACCACCGGCTGTACATGTCCCAGTTCGCAGGCACGGACGCCGGGGAACTGCCGGTGGATGATTCGACGGCGGTGCACAGCTGAGCGCGCAGGAGGCCCCGGTGCAGGAGAACGCGTCGGTGCAGCAGGACACAGCCGTGCATCAGAACCCGGCGGGGCAGCAGGATGCGGACGTTCAGCCGGATGCCCTGCTGAAGCGCGGCGGGCGGATCGAGGTCCTGGTTCCCATGCGGTGGGGTGACATGGACGCCTACGGGCACATCAACAACGTGCAGATCGTCCGGATGCTGGAGGAAGCGCGGATCGGGGCGTTTGGGCCGCCGCGGGGAGCGGGGATGCCAGGCATCGAGCCGCACGTCTCCCTTTTCAACGACCTCCCGGACGGCACCATGGCGCTCGTAGTGGACCACAAGATCCGCTACGTCAGAACCCTTGAGTACCGGAACATCCCCGCTGTGGTCCAGGTGTGGATCGGCGCCGTTAAGGGAGCCAGCTTCGATATCCACTACCTGGTCCAGGACCCGGTCACGGGGGAGGATTGCGTAAAGGCCAGCAGCCACTTGGCGTTTGTGGATGAAGCTACGGGCCGGGTGCAGCGCCTCACGCCAGAACAGAAGGAACGGTTGGCGCCGTTCACGGCATGAGCTGAATTTGCAGACACACAGCGGGACGCCGCCCGCTGCTTTGGTGCCGTCCACTGAACCGGTGCAGGCCGTTGCACTGGAGCGCGCCTGTACCGGAAACTGAAACCCCAACCCAAGGAGAAGCAGGCATGGCTCAGAAGAAGACCTGGAAGGAAATGTCCCCGTCCGCGAAGGCCGGCACCATACTGGTGGGCATCACGCAGGTGTCCCTGTTGGTTGCGGCGCAGCGGGACATTTCCAAGCGCCCGGCGGCCATGATCAACGGTCCGAAGGCGGCTTGGCGCGCGGCATCCTTCATCAACTTCATTGGGCCGGTGGGCTACTTCACCTTCGGCCGGAAGAAGCCGGGACCGGTCAAGTAGCAGCCTGGACCGGTGGGGCGCGGGCAGCTCTCTGAGCACCCGTTCAGCTTCACCCTGTAAGTTTGAATCCATGACCCCCGCTTCCACTGCTGCCATGACCCGCGCCCTCGGCATCTCGAAGGAGATTGAGGACGCGGCATGGTTTGTGCTTGGCCCCGGGCTCCTGGGAAAACCGTCAGCGCTGGATGGGCGCACCATGACCTGGACGTCCGAGGCTGCGGCGGAGCTCCTGGAGAGGCTGGAACGGGGCACGCCGGATCCGAAGGCGCCCATGATGACAAACCTTCGGCAGAACCTCGACGGCGCGTCCCGGGAAGCGAAGCAGCTGGCCGTCGAGCTGCTGTTCCTTCAGTCGCTGCCGCTGGCCCATGAGGTGAAGTCCCTGAAGGTCAAGCGCGCCCGCGTGGCCGAGGCCGCCTCCTGGCTTGAGCCTGCGCTGGATTTGCCTGAGGAGCTGTACGAGGGCCTGACGGACCACGGCGTCATCCGTGACCGGACCGCCGAGTTCAACTGGACGATCTGGGACCACCTGAAATGGCTGTGCCGGTTTGTGCAGCACGTGGACCAGCTACCGACGGCGGACATTGCCGAGGCGCTGCAGGACCCGTTGAAGTTCCACCGCCTCGCCGCCGCCACGCCGGGGGACCAGCCGGCAATCCGCCGCAGTATCGAGTTCCTCACCTGGCCCACCTACTTCGAACCCGTCGTCGCTGACGTGGAACGCCAGGAAATCCGGGACGCCTTCGCCTCGCTGGTGGGCGGCGCGAAGGGGGACGCCGAAGAGGACATCACCGCGGACATCCACCGCATCCGCCTGCACCTCGATGAGCAAGCGGGGCAGCGCATCGACTGGCACGCCCGCCAGCTGGTCAGCCAGTGGCGCAAAGTAGGCGACCCCGGGCGTCGGGCGTGGCTGCTGCGCACACACAGCGACAACACCGAGCTGCTCACCGCCTGGCAGGGCGAGGAAAAGGTGACGCTCGACGTCGAACATCTCCGCCTGCTGGGCCCCGGCGTCACGGCGGGGGTGGTCCAGCACGCCGTGGACGAGGACTACAAGCACCTCGGCTATGTGGAGCGCGAGGACACCAAAACCGCTGTCTTTGCTTTCTTGACGGTTATGAAGCCAGGGGACCTGGCGCTGTACCAGCACGGCGGAAAGGTGCGGTTGGGCGTGGTGCTGGGGGAGCCCGAACACAACGAGGACAACCGGCGGCTGCGCCGGAAGGTCCGCTGGTTCGATGAAGGCCACGCCACTACCAGCCTTCCCCGGCACGTCCAGCGGCAGCTGGCCACACCTGGGATCGTTGTGGACCTGACCAGGGTGGTGCAGGCACTGCAGGCCCTGCTGCCTGCCGAAGCGGAAACAGAGCCCGACGGCGATGCTGAAGCGGCCGCCGTCGTCCCGCCCGTCCAGGAGGGCTTCCGTCCGTTGACCCCCGAGTTCGCGGACTCGCTGCACATGGAGCTGGAGCCGCTCCAGGAAATTGCCGAGCTGCTGGAGGAGAACCGGCAGCTGGTGCTGTACGGCCCGCCGGGCACCGGCAAGACCTACCTGGCCAAGCACCTCGCCGCGGAACTTGCCGACGACAGCACCGACGAGCGCGTCAAACTCGTGCAGTTCCACCCTTCGTATGCCTACGAGGACTTCTTCGAGGGCTACCGGCCGGACAAGACGGACGAAGGCCAGGTGTCCTTCAAACTCGTTGCCGGTCCGCTCCGCCGCCTCGCCGAGGAAGCCGCCAAGCCCGGCAACGAGAAGAAGCCGTACTTCCTCATCATCGATGAGATGAACCGCGCCAACCTGGCCAAGGTGTTCGGCGAGCTGTACTTCCTGCTCGAGTACCGCGATGACCGGATCTACCTGCAGTACAGCCCCAACGAGCCGTTCACGCTGCCGGACAATCTTTACATCATCGGCACCATGAACACCGCGGACCGGTCCATTGCCATGATGGACGCCGCCATCCGCCGCCGTTTTGCGTTCATCGAGCTGCACCCGCAGACCGAGCCGGTGCGAGGCTCACTGCTCCGGTTCCTTGAGGCACGCCAGCTGGACACCACCCCGGCGCTGCTGCTGGATGCCCTGAACAGCGCCATCGACGAGTGGGACCGGGACCTGATGATCGGCCCGTCGTACTTTATGAAGCCAGCGGCCCAAACCCCTGCCGGGCTGCGGCGCATTTGGAAGTACGAGCTGATGCCCCTGCTTGAGGAGCACTACCACGGCCAGCTGACGCGGGCGCAGCTCGAGGAACGCTTCGGACTGGACCGGTTGCTGGAACGCCTTGCGGGCCGCTGACCCCGGCGTGTCCGTCCGGCACCTGGTGCTGGACGAACTGTCCCGGGGGATGGTGGAACGGCTGGACCCGGCCAGTGCCTCCTTCCTGAACTCCAGCGGCCTGGCCAAGGCGTCCCCGATGGGCCTGGGGCTGTATCGGATCGAGCCGGTGGGCAAGGTGGGCTCCGTGCGAACTGGCACGGTGCAGCTGGATGTGCGGCCCAAGGACCGGCTGGGGCTCAGCCGGCTCCTGTTCCTGCTCAGCTACGCGGGCGAGCAGGGGTTCCGTCCGGATTCGGTGGCGGCCATCGAGGACCGGGAGCTGTGGAGCGCGCTGGCTGAGTCGCTGGCCCAGCTCGCTGAACGTGCCTTGGGCCGCGGGGTGCTGCAGGGGTACCGCACCGTGGACGAGTCACTCCGCACGGTTAAGGGTCGAATCCGGATCTCGGACCAGATCTCCCGGCGGCCCGGGATGCTGGTGCCCCTGGAAGTCTCCTATGACGAGTTCAGCGAGGACATCGCCGAAAACCGCATCCTCCGCGCCGCACTGGAACGGATGGGCCAGGTGCCGCGGGTCCGCCCCGAGGTGCTGAGCAGGCTGCGCCAGCTCAAGGGAAAGCTCGACGCCGTCACCCGCCTTCCAGCGGGTGCCCCGCTGCCCAGGTGGACGGCGACCCGGATGAACCTCCGCTACCACGCCGTCCTCCGCCTGGCGGAGCTGATCCTCCGCAACGCCTCGGCCGAAGCCGGCCAAGGCAAACAGCAAACCGCTTCGTTCGTGGTGGATATGGCGCAGGTGTTTGAGGACTTCGTCGGCACGGCGCTGCGGGAGGCGTTGGCAGCGTACCCGGGGGAGCTCCGGCTCCAGTACAACGCGCTCCTGAGTGAGGCGGTACGGGACGCGGACCGCCTGTCCGTGCGGCCAGATGCCGTGCACCTGCTGGGCGGGCAGCCTGTGGTGGTCTACAACACCAAGTACAAGGCCGCGTCCGACCTCGGTGCCTCGCTCACGGCGGACCACTACCAGATGCTGGCGCACTGCACGGCTTTGGCGGTTCCCACCGCCTGGCTGGTCTACGCGGGCTCCGGCGAGGTCAAACTGCGCCGCATCCTCAACACTGACATCGACATCGTGGAGTTCCCGCTGGACCTGTCCAGGCCGCCGTCGGAAATCCTCGCCTCCATCGCGGACCTCGCCCGGCAGTCCTGGGGCGAAGTGGTGCGGCAGGCACGCGCCGAAGGTTGACGCTGGCACTGGCCGCCGCCGTCGTACGTCTTAGACCGGAACCCGGAACGTGAAAGTGGTGCCCTTGCCCAGGGCGCTCTCCACTTCGATGGTCCCGCCGTGGGCCTCTACGATCGCTTTGCTGATCGGCAGGCCCAAACCGACGCCGGGGATGGCTGTCCTGCGGACGCTGCTGGTGCGGAAGAACTTTGCGAAGACCTCTGAGGCGTCCTCAGGGGTCATGCCCATTCCGGTATCGCTGACCCGGCAGGCCAGGTGGCCGTCCTCCTGAGCCAGCGAGACCAGCACGTTGCCGCCGTCGGGGGAGTACTTGATCGCGTTGGACACCAGGTTGTCCAGCACCTGGGAAATCCGCGCCCCGTCCAGGTGGGCCTCCAGCTGCTCCGGTGTATCGGCGGCCAGCACAACACCGGACGCATCGGCCTTCGGTAGGGCCGAGGAGACGCTGCTGCGAACGAGGTCAGCCACGTCAACGGCGTGCGGGGAGACGATCAGCTGCCCGTTGCGGGTGGACAGCAGGTCGGAAACCAACGTCAGCAGCCGCTCCGAGTTCCTTCGGATGATCTCCAGCATGCCCCGCTGTGTTTCGTCCGGCTCGTCGTCAAGCAGGATTTCCACATACCCGAGGATCGACGTGAGGGGTGTGCGGAACTCGTGTGAGACGCTGGAAACGAAGTCATCCTTGGCCGTCAGCGCGTTGACGAGGTCCGTGACGTCGCTGAACGCGATCACAGAGCCGGAGAACTTCCCGTCGGCGTCCTTCATGGCCCGGGCGGTGGTCACGAAGGCACGTTGCCCGGTGCCGGAGCCCAGCCAGACGAGGTAGTCCGTGAAGGTTTCCCCGAGTACGGCACGGCGGACGGGGCGGTCCTGCACTGGAACCAGCGTCTTGCGGTCCGGTCCGAAAACGAGCAATTGGGACTCGTTAGGGTCCGCTACATCCTTGGGCCGCGCCAATTCGTGGTTGGTCCGCTGCTTCCGGTTCATCAGTACGTCATGCCCGTCGGCGTCCACCGCCAGGACGCCCAGGTGAACAGTGTCCAGGACAGTATTCAACAGTGCTTCCTGCCGCTGGCTGTTCCGCAGGTTGGTCTGCAGCTGGGCATCCTTATCCTCCAGCTCGCGCTGTTGCCGCATCATGCTGAGCGTCAGGACACTCACGGAAACGCCGATGCCGAGCATCATCACGGGCAGAAGCAATGACCGTGCCAGGTCCTGTGCCGTAAAGCTCCCCTTGATCAGCAGCGGAACCCAGATGATTGCCAGCGGCGCCAAGAATGACAGCCACAAAGCAGCCCGGGGGTAGTACCCGGAGGCGCACAGCCAAATCACCGGGAATACTGCAAGCAGGCTGATACCCGTCAGGCTTTCCTGCCCGCCTTCCCTGCCGAGGGCAATGGAAATGAAATCAAGCAGTGGAATGATCAGGAAGCTTGTATAGGGCAGCCGCTCCCATGGGACCAGGTAGCAGAGCGCCATGATGGCGGCCTGCGACACAAGGAACACAACAAAAAGCGGATTGTTCATGGTGGACGGGAAAAACGCCCACATCAGGAAGGCTGTCAGGATCGTCGTCACAAACAGCGGCATCTGGCTCAGCGTCACCCGCTCCGCCAGCCGGTACTCGTGGAAGGGCCGCCGAAAGAACCTGATCCGGCCGGACGACCACGCTACGGGGTTAGTCATGGCGCGAAAACTTACGGGGCAAGGTGTGCGAGGCCATATCAGCAGGATATCCGCAGCCAGCTATACTTCAGACGTTGGCTGCTGAGGGGGCGCTATGAGTGATGCACGTGTCGGACTGGTCATCGAGGATGACCACGACATTCGGGAACTGGTTCGCACGGTGCTGACCCAGGCAGGCTTTGACGTGACCGTGGCCAGCAGCGGCGCCGAGGGCGTCCTGACGGCGAAGACCCTTAATCCGGATGTCATCACCCTGGACCTCGGGCTGCCGGATATCGACGGTTTTGAGGTCTCCCGGCAGATCCGTGAATTTTCGGACGCCTATATCGTGATGCTGACGGCCCGCACGGACGAGCTGGACACCCTCATCGGGCTGGAATCCGGCGCGGACGATTACCTCACCAAGCCGTTCCGGCCCAGGGAGCTGCGCGCCCGTATCGCTGCGATGATGCGCCGTCCCCGTTCCGTCCCGGACCCGTCAGAAGCAACAGGTGTCGAGGCATCAGCTGAGGGCCAAGCGCATCCCGAGCGGGGGAATTACAGCCATAACGGGCTGGAGCTGAGCTATGCATCCCGCACGGTAACCGTGGACGGCGCAGACATGAACCTGACCCGTACCGAGTTCGAACTCCTGCACGCACTGCTGGAAGCAGGCAAAACTGTCCGGACCAAATCGGATCTGGTGCGTCGGCTGCGGGACGAGGATTACGACGTCGGGGGTTACATCAGCGAAGCGGACGAACGGTCCGTCGAGGTCCACATGGGGAACCTGCGCAAGAAACTTGGTGATTCGCCGCAGAAGCCGCGTTGGCTTCAGACGGTTCGCGGCGTCGGCTACAGGCTCGCTCCCGGCGAGCACTGAGCCTGCAGCCTGTTTATCGTTTGGCGGCTGCACCGGCTGATCGGTCGAAGGAACGAGGCTGCGAGCTTGGGGAGGACGACGACGGCGGCGTCAGCATCGAGCCCTTCAGTCCGGATTGCGCCTTCCAAGGCTCCCGCCAGACCGGCGAGCCGCTCGGCGCCCACCATTTGGCTGGATGTCTTCAGGCTTAGGACGGCGTCCACTGATCCGTCCAGGTCTCCTGTGGTCAGGGCCAGCTTCAGGTGCCCGATCCGATGCGGGAGGTAGTTGATGAAGTTTCCCACGAAGACGCTGCAGTAACCCTCGTCCTCCTCGAGTTCCGCGCGCAGCCGGTCCAGGACGGACTGGTCCACCAGGGGGCGGTCGGCATCATCGGACGGCGTCATCGTTGTCCTTTCGGAAGTGGTCTTCCACTCCGGAAACTGTGAGATTAAGTGGGGCATTAGCTCCTCTTCAGATTAGGACTGCTCCGCATAGTCAAAAGTTGTTTCGGATGAGAATTGTGCGTTTCTTGATGAGACTGCGGGTTTTACGCCTAATACTTGAGCCGGTGCGTTTGTACCGACAGTCAGTGCCGGGGCCGCATGTCGACATGGAGAAGTTGCTTTGTTGCGATCGGTAAGAACGTTAGTGATTCCCCTTTTTGTCACTGGCGCGTTCAGCACCGGTATCACCAGTCCTGCCGGGTCCAGCGGCACCGTCACGATTACAGCCAAGACGTCATCCATCAAGGGAACCGCCTCCTTTGTTGTGGAGGCCGCCCCGGCGCCCCAGCCGCCTCAGGTCAGCACGGGCCCGCTGCGTTTTGGAGTGGCCACCCCCGGCGGAGCTTTGGCTGCCGCAGAACTCGATGAAGTATCCGCGTTGGCGGGGGAGAGCCCGTCCATGGTCCTTATCTACAAAGACTTTCTTCAGCCGCCTCCGCTGAGGGAGATGACCGCGGTGCGCGCCCGCGGTGCTGTTCCGCTGGTGACGTGGGAGCCGTGGGCCTGGGGTGGCGGCGTCGAGCAGGCCGCCTACTCCCTTGACCGGATCACCGCCGGCGACTTTGATGCCCGCATTCTCGAGTGGGGCCACGCCATTGCTGCCTGGGGCCAGCCTGTGATGCTCCGCTTTGCGCATGAAATGAATGGCAACTGGTATCCGTGGGCGGAAGCGGCGAACGGAAACCAGCCAGGCGACTACATCCAGGCCTGGCATCACGTCCACGATGTCGTCGCCTCCACCGGAGCCGGCAACGTCCAATGGGTGTGGTCCCCGAACGTATCCTACTGGGGTTCCACGGAGCTGGCGGGGCTTTATCCGGGCGCAGGCTACGTGGATGTGGTGGCCCTTGACGGCTACAACTGGGGCACGTCCACCGCATGGAGCAGTTGGGTTTCGCCGCAGGACCTCTTTGCCCCCGGCATTGCGCAACTCCGCACCCTCGCGCCGGCCACACCGATCCTGATTGCCGAGACGGCGTCGAGCGAGACCGGCGGTTCCAAGGCTGAATGGATCACCAGCCTGGTGTCCTACCTTGCCGCCCAGCCCGACGTTGTGGGCTTCGTGTGGTTCCACCTGCAGAAGGAGGCCGACTGGGGCATCAACAGCAGTGCTACCTCGGCGTCGGCCTTGAATGCGGCCCTGTTGGCGCGTCACAGTTAGCTGGCATGAGGGGATGTTGTTGCTCCGGACTTCTGGTGCTGCAGTCCTCCAAGCGGGACAACGGGAGTCATCCTTCCTGACCAACATCAAGAGCTTCCGGGGCAAAGGCTAAAGATTGCCTCAAGATTGGTCTTTATTGAGGCCCGGGCCAGAGGGGGAGGGGGCAGTTTCCAGGAACTGCACCAGCTGCTCTTCAAGCGCTGAGCCATCCTTGAGCTCGCATTCCCAAACGGTGAGTACCTCCCAGCCGGCGTCCTCCAGCAGCCGGCGCTGACCGGCGTCGCGCTCCTTGGTGCGTGAACGCTTGGCTGCCCAGAACTCGGCATTCGCTTTGGGCGCGTGCAGGCCCACGCGGCAGTCGTGGAAATGCCAGAAGCAGCCGTTGACGAAGATAACCTTGCGGCGGCCGGCAAAAACGAGGTCCGGATTGCCCGGAAGTCGGGTGCCGCCGGTGCGCCCGTGCAGGCGGTAGCGGTATCCCTTGGCGTGGAGGAGGCGGCGCACCAGCAGTTCGGGCTTGGTGTTCTTGCCCCGGATCCGGGACATGTTCCAGCTGCGCTGCTCCGGGCTCAGCTTGTCCGCCATGCTTTTAGTCTAGGTTCCTAGAAGCCGCGCTCCGGCTGGTCCCCGAGCTGGAAATGGCGCCCGCTCACCGATACGGGGTCGATCTCGACGTAGAAGTCCTTGAGTGTCGGCACCCAGGACTTCAACCCCAGCTCCTCCACGGCTGCCAGTTCGGCCGACTTGCTCAAAACCCGGGCTTTTCCCCGAAGCACCACGGACCACGCCTCGTCGGAGAGGATGCCATCAGCCTCGAAGAGCACTGTCGAGTTGATGGTCAGCTGGGCGAGCTTGTTGCCGGGGGCGGTCCGCAGATACAGCTTGCCGTTCGAGCTGACGTAGTTGACGGGAAAGATGTCCGGTTCGCCGGCAACCGAGACCACCAACCGTCCGTGCCTGGTTCCTTCCAACAGGTGCCAGGACTGCTCGTCGTCGAGTTCCAGGACCGGATTTCCATCTGGGTGTTCAAACATCATGACGCCATTCTTCTACGTCCCGTAGAAATGCGCTAGGGGTTTGATGCCTTCATTCCTGTGGCTGTGTTCGAAATTGTGCCCTAACGGATGTGCTCAGTTCAGGACGAGCCCGACGGCGGCCGCCACTACTTTTTGTCGCTCGCCCTTTTGATGGGCAGAGCGGGGGAGGGCGGTGGTCCTGCCTGCGGAGAAGTTGCTTTCTGGCCTTGTGGGCGGCGTGACGCTGCCGCACTTCACACGGCGGCTTCCTCTATGACTTTCTTCAGGGCAATTGGGGTGGTAGAACCAAGGACGGGTACCTGTGGATAAGTTTGATTGCTGAAATGTGACCTGGGCTACCCTTAAGTCACTGTCCGGAGCATGCCGTCTTGAAACTACTGGGGGATTAGCGGCCCATGACATCGCACAACATATTCACGTCCCGACTCATGGGCTCCGGCGCTGTAGTCTTCGGTGTTGCTGCCGCACTTATGCTGGCGGGTTGTGCGGGGGAAGCACCTGCAGACCCCGGCACTCCATCCCCGGCTGCTACAGAGCTAGCCTCTTCCAGCCCTACAGCCACCCCCACGGCGACGCCCAGGGCAGTCTACAAACCGGCCGATGCGTCCGGCCCCGCTCAAAACGTGCCCGTACCCGTGCTGCCGGAAGTGGCAAAGACGGAGACGAAGGAGGGCGCGGAGGCTTTTGCAAAGTATTGGTTTAGCGTGCTGAGTTATGCATATGAAACAGGCGACCTCGTTCTTCTTGAAAGCGTAGAACCACCGTCCTGTGCGGCTTGCCAGAAAGTCAAAAAAGTAATTCGTGACTGGCACTCCGAGGGGCGTTGGCTGGTAGGCGGCAAGCTAACGACGCCTGTCGCGGACACCACGTTTATGAAGGATCAAGAGGGCAAGTACAAAGTCGCTGTCCAAGTCCACCAAGAACCTTTGTCATACATGCGATCTGACGGATCCACAGCTCGAACAGATCCCCAGCAGCCCGACCAGGGGAATCTACTTATACTCACTCATGAAAGCGGCGGATGGACTGTAGTTGAGCTCGGAAGCATCGTTGGCTAGCAGTGTCCCGGTATTTACTGCTCCGCGTCCTTCTGGCAGCAATCGTGTCCGTTGGCCTTAGTGCCAATCCCGCGCACGGGGACGGCGGCCGTGATCCGGAATTTGGTGGCGAATGGAATCCCGGTCTCCAAGTAGTCGGTTACAGCTGGGACTCTGCACTCAAAGATTTTGTTAGGGCCGATCCGAATGTCCCCCTCACCGACCCGAACGAGTACAAGTACGAACTCCAGTGCCACCTTGGTGGGGGCGACTTCGACACTCCCTGCCTCGCCCGACAGATCGAATGCAACAACGGTCCCGACGGGGAAGACGGTATTCCTGTTACTTGGCTATCCAGGCCCCGCGGAGTTCCCGGCGCCGTTTGGGCCCACCACTCCGGCCCGACCTGCCTCTACGATGCTCGACCGGAGGATCTGCTGCCTCGTATTGCCGCCGGCATTCAGCGGCAGTTCGAAAGCTTGCCGGTGAACGCCGGAACGGTCGTGGCGCAGCCCAGTCCGCACACGCTCAGGGGTGCCGAAACCAACTTCTACGCCGAAGCAGTTGAACAGCAGTTCGACGTCACCATGTTCGGCCAGAAGGTGCACATCGTGGCTACGCCAGTCCAATACACCTGGAACTACGGCGACGGCATGGTCTTCGGTCCCCAGCCGTCGATGGGAGGCCCGCTGCCCCAGGACCGGTGGGGCGAGAAGACGAGGACAAGCCATGCCTACGGAACCACGGGGGACTTCCAGGTCGTGCTCACCACCACCTTCCAGGGAACCTACTCCGTCAACGCCGGCCCTCTGCTGCCTATCCCGGGCCAAGGCCAGTTCAATGCGCCGCCTCAAACCATCAGCGTCTGGCGGTCGGTCACCCGCAACTATGCCGACGACTGCAATGTGAATCCTCAAGGACAGGGGTGCCCGGGCGTCGGGGCGCCGCGCTGAGCTCCTGTCGTGCCCCTTGTGGCCGGCGCCACCCAATACCCGCAGCGCTCGGCGCCCACCCGCCGTTGGCAAGCCTGTGATTCGCGCCGCATCCGGAATAGCTGCACGCGCCTCCCAGTTGGGCCAGACAGAACGTTGAAAACTTCGAAAGGACGCGCACATGCTGTTTTCTCCTCTGGCCCTTGGCGAACTTGAACTCCCGAACCGGCTGGTCATGGCACCCCTGACCCGCCTCCGCGCCGGCGAAGACGGCATCCCCGGACCCCTCATCGCGGAGCATTACCGCCAGCGGGCTTCCCTCGGCCTGATCGTCAGCGAGGGAACCTACCCCAGCCAGGCGGGTCGTTCCTACCCCGGCCAGCCCGGCATCGTCACCGAGGAACAGGTGGCCGGCTGGAAGAAGGTCACCGACGCCGTCCATGCCGAAGGCGGCCGCATGTTCGCCCAGGTCATGCACGGCGGAAGGGTCTCGCATCCCGACATCACAGGCGGCAACGCAATCGTCGCCCCCAGCGCAGTGGCTATCGAGGGCGACGTCCGCACTCCGTCCGGCAAACAGCCGTACCCGGTGCCGCACGCACTCACCACAGACGAACTGCCGCTGGTCATCCAGGAATTCGTCGCCGCCTCGCTTAACGCTGTTGAGGCGGGGTTCGACGGCGTGGAGCTGCACTCCGCCAACGGCTACCTCCTTCACGAGTTCCTGGCGCCGAACTCCAACGTCCGTACGGACAGCTACGGCGGTTCCCCGGAAAACCGGGCACGTTTTGTGATCGAGACGGTCAATGCGGTTGTGGCAGCAGTCGGAGCCAACCGGGTGGGTATCCGTATCTCCCCTGAGCACAACGTCCAGGGCATTGCCGAGGTTGATGCAGCCGATGTCCGGGCAACGTATGAGGTATTGGTGGACAGCATCGCCCCACTGAACCTGGCTTACCTCAGCATCCTTCACCACGAGCCGAGCGGGGAACTGGTTCAGGACCTCCGCGCCCGCTTCGGCGGTACCTTCCTGGTCAACACCGGCTTCAGCGTCGTCACCACCCGCGAGGAAGCCGTTGCCCTGGTGGCCGACGGCCACGCTGACGCCGTGGTGGTGGGCCGTCCCGCCATCGCCAACCCGGACCTGGCACGGCGCTGGGATGAGAGCCTGCCGCTGAATGAGCCGGACCCCTCCACCTTCTACGCCGATGGCGCCGAGGGCTACACGGACTACCCGGCCTACGCGGGCTAAACGACTTTTTAACAGCAACGACGCGACAGCGACGACGGCGGCACCCGGTTTGGGTCCCGCCGTCGTTTGCTGCTCGGTGTGCTGTCCCGGCAGGGGCGCTAAAGGTCATCCGACGGCCTTTAGCTAGTGAAGTTGGCCCGCCGGGCTCCTCTGGGGTCCCGGCGGTGATCAGATGCTACTCCAGCAAATGGAGTTTTACTAGAGGCCCGTCCAGTGCCTGCGGGACGGGCTTAGAGAAGCGCCTCCCGGCCCGTCCCTTCCTTCATTACGAGCCTGCCGTCTTCGATTGAAACGAGCACGCTTTTGGGCTTTCCGCTGACCTTCGTGATCGCCTTGAGGCCCCGGTTGGTCACTTCAACTCCCACCTGCGCGCCCTTGGCCGGCAGCTCTATGGACACCTCGGACGCGATGCCGAGGATCGGATTCGTGGAAACGTCCAGGTCCCGCCGCGCCTCCTTGCCGTTCACCGTCACGGTGATGTTTGCTTCCTCGAACCCCTCCTGAAACACAATAAGCAGTTCCCGCATGATGCCCTCTTCCTCGAGCGATGGGTTCCTTGTGACGGTATTCCAACTACAGCACTTTGCGGGCGGCAGCGGAATACCTTGCCGGCAGAGCAGCGCCCCGGCGGCAGTGGAGCCGCGCAAGCGCTTAGGGCAAGATGTTCTGGTGACCCAACTGCCGCATGCCCCTTCCCCCGCACCGTCCACCCCCGCGAAGAGGGAGGACGGAATCTATGGCCAGATCGCAACTGAACTGGGCGTCAAAGCCTGGCAGGTGAAGGCAGCTGTGGAACTGCTGGACGGCGGCTCCACCGTCCCGTTCATCGCCCGCTACCGCAAGGAAGCCACCGGGACGCTGGACGACACGCAGCTCCGTGACCTCGACGAGCGCCTGCGCTACCTCCGGGAGTTGGAGGACCGCCGTCGTACCGTGCTCGATGCTGTTGCGTCGCAAGGACAGCTGACACCCGAGCTGCAGAAGATGATCCTCGCTGCTGAGACAAAGTCCCGGCTTGAGGACATCTACCTGCCGTTCAAATCCAAGCGTCGGACCAAAGCACAGGTTGCGCGTGAGGCGGGCCTGGAACCGCTGGCCGAGGCGCTGCTGAAACGGCCTGAGCTTCATCCCGAACGTGAAGCGGCCAAGTACCTTAACCCTGAGCACGCCGTGAGTGACGCAGCTTCCGCGCTCGCCGGTGCACGGGCCATTCTGGTGGAGCGTGTTGCCCAGGATCCGGACCTCGCTGCCACCCTGCGCGAGCGCCTTTGGACGCAGGGCCGCATGGTGTCGCGCGTAAAGAAGGGAAAGGAATCAGAGGGCCAGAAGTTCGCTGACTACTTCGAGTTCGCGCAGGCGCCGGCCGGCATGCCGTCGCACCGGGTGTTGGCTTTGCTGCGCGGCGAGAAGGACGGCGTCCTTGAGCTCGATCTCGCTGAAGCAGATCCCACGGACGACGGCGCCCTGGCCGCCGCGCGCTCGCGGTACGAATCGGCTGTGGCCAGGTGCCTCGGGGTCACCGACCGTGGACGTCCCGCCGACCCCTGGTTGATGGAAACGGCCCAGTTGGCGTGGCGGTCCCGCGTGCTGGCCCGGCTGACGGCCGACCTTCGGGGCAAGATGTTTGCAGCCGCCGAGGATGAGGCGGTTCGTGTTTTCGCTGCGAATCTTCGCGACGTGCTGCTGGCCGCGCCCGCCGGGAACCGTGCCACGCTGGGTTTGGACCCCGGTCTTCGGACCGGCGTCAAGGTCGCGGTGGTGGATGGCACCGGCAAGGTCGTGGCCACCGACACGGTCTACCCCCACGCCCCGGCACGGAAGTGGGACGAGGCGCTGGCAACGCTGGTGCGGCTGGCGCGGCAGCACGCCGTCGAACTCGTGGCCATTGGCAACGGAACCGCTTCCCGGGAAACGGACAAGCTGGCAGCGGAGCTGATCAAGCGGCTGCCAGACGTTGAACGCAAACCGCAGAAGCTGGTGGTTTCGGAGGCCGGGGCGTCCGTCTACTCTGCTTCCGCGCTTGCCGCGGCTGAACTGCCAGGGATAGATGTATCCCTGCGCGGGGCCGTTTCCATCGCGCGAAGGTTGCAGGACCCTCTTGCCGAGCTGGTGAAGATCGATCCGAAGTCCATCGGCGTTGGCCAGTACCAGCACGATGTGACGGCGTCGAAGCTGGACCGGAGCCTGGATGCAGTTGTGGAGGACTGTGTCAACGCCGTGGGAGTGGACGTCAACACGGCCTCGCCCGCGCTGCTCAGCCGGGTGGCCGGCGTCGGGCCTCTGCTGAGCGAAAACATCGTGGCGTACCGCAACGAGCACGGGCCCTTCGCCAAGCGGGCCGAACTAAAGAAGGTGCCGCGCCTCGGTGCCAAAGCGTTCGAACAGTGCGCCGGCTTCCTTCGCATCACTGGGGGAGCGGAACCTTTGGACGCGTCCAGTGTGCACCCGGAGTCGTACGCCGTGGCCCGCAAGATTCTTGTCGCCGCCGGTTCTGCGCCCGCCTCATCGCTGGACCCGCGGGAGTTTGTGGACGACACCTTCGGGCTGCCCACCGTGCAGGACATCCTGGTGGAGCTGGACAAGCCGGGCCGTGACCCGCGTCCCGCATTTGCAGCTGCGACCTTCTCAGAGGGGATCGAAAAGATTTCCGACCTCAAGCCGGGCATGGTTTTGGAGGGGACAGTGACCAACGTTGCTGCGTTCGGTGCGTTCGTGGATGTGGGCGTCCATCAGGACGGGCTGGTCCATGTCTCGGCACTGGCTAACCGTTTCGTGTCGGATCCGCGCGAGGTAGTGAAGTCCGGGCAGGTGGTCCGGGTGAAGGTCCTCGAGGCAGACCCTGAGCGGAAGCGGATTTCGTTGACGCTGCGGCTCGATGACGAACCTTCCTCCAGTGCCGCGGGTTCCGGTGCCGCATCCTCTGGAAGGACCGGTGGCAGGCTGCAAAGCCAGGAGCGTGGGAGGGCGGAGACCAGTGGCCGCGATGCTAGCTCAAATACCGGGCGTGCCGGAGCCCGTGCCGGAGCCCAGGGCGGCTCGAAGCGTGGCATCCGTCAGGATCAGGGACGATCGGGTGGCAAGCCGGCACGCAACGCGCCAGTGCCTGGCCGCAGCGGTTCAGCCCAGCCAGCCCCATTGGATACGGCGATGGCGGAGGCGCTGAGGAAGGCGGGGCTCGGTAAGTAGGCCGTTCGAATAGCTGGTGAGCTGGTGATCTGTGATTTCGGGGTGCTGGGTGTGGCTGCTGCCCGGCAGTTACGCCTTAGGCCAGCGACAGCACGAACGCGAGGACGAATCCCGCCGCCGTGCTCAGCGCGACGGCCGGGCCGCCGTGTTCATAGGCTTCGGGCATCAGGGTGTCCGCCAGCGATGCGATCACCGCCCCGGCAGCAAACGCCAAAGGTATCGAGATGGCCTCCGGGTCTGCTCCGGAGAGCGGTCCCGCTCCCACTACGACGGCGATGACGAGCAGAACCGCGCACCCCAGCCAGAGTCCGAGGATGCTGCCCGTCGACCGGCCTTGGCTGCGCATGGACGCCGAACCTACCAGTGCTTCCGGGAAATTGGAGACGAAGATAGCTGCCAGGAGCGCCAAGCCGCCGGTTCCTTCGCCCAGCGAGATTCCGAGGGCAACGTTCTCCGGCACGCCATCGAGGGTTACGGCAGCCAAGAGGGCCAAACCAGCTGCTCCGCGGGTTGAAGCAGATGTGGCTGACTTATCGCTGGCGGCCGCGTCGGTGTCCAGCTTGGCGCTGCCCTCGAACTCATCGGCAGGTGCTGCCTGCTTCTGGTCTCCGGCTTGCGCCCACCGGTCCAACAGCGCGCTGAGGACCGTGAACACTACCGCGCCGCCCATCAGGCCGATAGCTGCGAGGATGATTCCGCCGTGTTCATAGGCGTCCTGGAAAAGTTCGAAAGCGAGGGCTGTGATGAGCGAACCTGCTGCGAAGGCCAACAGCATTGCCAGAAGGCGCTTGGGGAGTTCAAAGCGGACGCCGATGAAGGCACCCAGGACCAGAGCGCTGGACGCTATGACGCCAAACCACAGCGACATCATCATGCCGCAAGTATAGGAGCAGGCCCTTGACGTGAGAATACTTCGCAGGCCTACGATCCGTGGGCATACTTTCGATGATGAGGGGTTTCTGCAAAGGTGGTTTCATGACTTACTTCCTGGAGTACACCATCCCTGCCGCCGCCGACGACCCCGAGTTTGAGTTCCCGCACGATGAGATCAACTCCGGTACTACCATTCCGTTGACCCAGACAAACGCCGATGTGGTGCACAATCCCGAACTGCCGGCGCGGACCGGCATCATTGGAGCCACGGTTCCCGAGGCAAAAGTGGAAGCCGAGCAGCTGATCACTCACAGCCGTGCAACCGAAGCATCCCTGTACTTCGACCCGTCCAACTCGTTGAACGCTGGCGTCGGAAACCTCGTGGCCACTTTCAGCGAAGGCCGCGGCTGGCAGGACGTTTAGGACATACGGCTTAAGTCAGCTATCGGCCGACGACACGGGGCCGGCCGAATTGTGTTCGGACACCGGGCGAGTACAGTACGGACTCCGGCGGGCCGACCACTTCGATCCCCGCGGCTCCCAGCAACCCGTCCTCTAGTTCGAGCACGTCTGCCACATACAGGGGCCATGGTTCGTGCGTATTAGGAATGTAGACGGTATGTCCCCTGAAAGTGGTGTGCAGCCCGAATCGTGCCGTCAGGTGAGTGGAGAGGGGATCCTCCGCAGAGGTGCCAAGATCCGGCGCAGCACGAAAGATGCTGCGTGCGCCCCGCCGGAACCTGCGGACGGAGTAGCTGATGACAGGGGCCAAAACTGAGGGCGGCTCGTACCCCGTGCGTGACCAGACATAGGGTAGGCCAGCCGCCCGAGCGGCCAGGACCACGGGCAGCCGGTTTGCGTCCAGGCTCAGAAAAACCACACCACGCGTTCCGTCAGGCTCATGGGAGTAAAGGCGGACATTGACCTCAGTGAAACTCCCCAGGTGGGGGATGCCCGGTCCGCGGCCAATCCCAGCCTCCTTCATACGGAAGCCGATAAGGCCCGCCCAGGAGCTTCCCTCGAAAGTGTCCGGCTCAACGCCCTGGGGCATAAACCGGGCAGCAACGGGTTCCGGAATGCGCCAGTGGAGGAAAACGACGTCTATCCAGCGCTGATCCATGATGACAGGAAGAGGCAGATCCTCCGGCAGCGGCCATCGTGGCACCCCGTTTTGGTGTTGTATCATCGCCCGCTCCTGTTACTTCAGTGCAAAGGTGCCCGGAGAACGCTGGCCATCACCGCAAGAAGGGTGGTACCGGTAAAGCGGCCTTTGCACTGGTGGTTGCCTTCGTGCTGTGAAGCGTAACGGAGCTCGTCGGTAAGCAGCAGTGCGGCTTTTCCCGGGAAGGACGGCTTGCTGAACGTTTGACGGCGGGGTGGTGGCAGCCCCTCCCGATGGGTACCTTTGGGTTTTCTCGGAATGTAGCTGCTAAACCGCTTCCCCGGCGTTCATTCCACTGCGTTGATTTCTTCATTTTCGAAGGGTGTTCATTCACAGGGTGGTGGGGGTGGTTTGAAGTAGTTGTTTTGTTGGGGTTTTTGGTGGGGGTCGAGGTGTTTTGGGGGTGTGTACCAGGGGGTGCCGTTGATGGTGGTGATGGTCCATTGTTCTTTGTGGATGAGGTGGTGGTGGGCGGAGCAGAGGAGTGCGCCGTTGTCGGTGGTGGTGGGGCCGCCGTGGGACCAGTAGGTGATGTGGTGGGCTTCGCACCAGGGGGCGGGGATGGTGCAGTTGGGGAAGGTGCAGCCTTGGTCGCGGGCGGTGAGGGCAAGGCGTTGAGCGGTGGTGAAGAGCCGGGCTTTGCGGCCGAGGTCCAAGAGTTCGCCGTGGGTGCCGAGGACGGCGGGGATGATGTCGGCGTCGCAGGCGAGTTTGCGGAGGGCGGCTGCGGCGACGGGTCCGGTGAACACGAAGTTGCCCGTGCCGGTGCCGGTGGTGTTGGTGTTTGTGGTGGTGGTGTTTGTGGCTGTGCCGGTGCCGGTGCGTGTGCCGCCGTTGCCCGTGTAATTGGTGCCCGTCCGGTGGGGGAGGAGGTCTTGGTAGTTGATGGTGGCGATGATTTGGGGGCGGTTGCCGCCGGTGTTGGGCAGGGTGTTGGTGGCCAGGGCAACTTTCGCGGCACCGACGAGTCCGTCGAGTTGTTTCTGCGGCCGGGTGCGGCGGTCGAGTTCCACCTCGCCGTCGTGCCAGGGGCTCAGTCCGGTGCCACTGCCACTGCCACTGCCGCTGCCACTTCCAGTGCGGGTGCCTGTGGGGGCAGTGCTGGTGCCTGTGGTGGTGCGGGGGTTGGTGGCGGTGTTCATGACGGTGAGGAGGTGTTCGTATTGGTCGGTGGTGGCGAAGATTTCGAGGTGGTGCAGGCCGTGGCGGGGTTTGCGGATGAACGCGCCCTGGGTGTGGCGGAGGGTTTCTTCGCTGGGTTCGGTGCCGTCGGCGTCGATGGTGTCGGCCCAGCGGCGGGCGACGCGGGCGAGGAAGTCCGGGTCGGTGGTGGCGGCGGTGGTGGTGAGGTTCTCCTCGATCAGCGCGAGTTTTTCCGGTGTGGTGAGGTGCTGGAGCCGGTTCAGGGTCAGGCTGATGATGGTCCCGGCCCGGGATGAGACGGCAGGGCTGGCCGGGCCCTGACCGGGCGCCGTAAGTGCATTGGTGCCGGCGGTGTTTTCGGTACGATCGTCCGGATTGGGGCCGGAGCCGGTGCTGGAATCGTCGGTGCCGGTGCCGGTGCTGGTGCCGGTGTTGTCGAGGTTTGTGGCGGGTGTGGGCGCGAGGGCGGCGGCGAGGTGTTCGCGCGGGGCCGGGGTGGTGTCGCCTGTGAGGGTGGTGGCGGGCAGGATGTCCGCGGCGAGGGCGAGGCGGCGGTGGGCTTCGCTCTTGCCGATACGCAGCCGCTGGCGGAGGAACTCGGCGGTGTTGGCGCACCCGTCGTCGGCCGGCGATGTGACAACGCGATCCTGCCTGTCGGTCCAGGCCCCGGTGCCACTGCCGACTGAACCGCTGGTCACCGAGCCGCTGGTGGTTGGGCCGCTGGCAGTTGAACCGCTTGCTGCTGCGCCCTCGGGCCAGGCGGCGTCCGTCTCATCCAGGGTTTCAACGCCGTTGTCCCAGCCGGTCACCCAGTTTTTGCCCGTCCGGGAGCGGCAGGCACGGGCGGTGCCGGCGTCCGCTATGGCCCGTGCCCGGGTACGGTCAACGACACCGGCGGCCAGGATCTGCAGGTATTCCACACCCCGGGAGAGCTCCTCCACCTGCCCGGCAAAATCAGCGGCTTCAACGTAGTCAGCCGCCGCAAGCCTTGAGGGGGCAGCAGCGGCGGCAGCAGCCAGGAGCCGGCAAATCTCCGCCAAGCTGACCGCCGCATCAGCACTCGCCCCGGCGACCGGGGCGAGGGGCACGGCCTCAGCCAGCACAGCATCAGCCGGCGGCGCCTCACCCCGCACAGCATCAGCCGGCGCCGCCTCACCCCGCACAGCATCAGCCGGCGCCGCCTCACCCCGCACAGCATCAGCCGGCGCCGCCTCACCCCGCACAGCATCAGCCGGCACAGCTTCGTCGGGTTCATCATCATGAGGGGCGGGCCTGGCGGGAACGACGCGGAGGTGACCGGTAGGACTGAGGCGGGAGTCGTCGTCGTACGCCTGAGGGCCACGGCCGGGACTGCTCCCAGCCCGCGTGAGTACGGCAGTAGTACTGCCGTACTCCGCAAGCTGATCCCCCATGGCTTCCATGGGACAACTCTGCCAAAGACCCCTGACAAAAGTGCTCGCAATGACCGCTATGTGGATAACCGGGCCACGTCAGCTAATTGGTAACCACCAAAGAAATCAGCGCGCAGGAGCCTCCTCGGACTCCGAGGTATCTGGCTCTTTCTGCCACGGCCACCGACCCGTAATTTCCAGCTCCAACGAGAAGCTCAGGAACGTCCTGATCAGCACGATCATGGCGAGGACCCCCACGCTTTCGAACGTCGGGGTACGGCCACCGTGCGGATGATGTCGGCCGCAATCAGGAGTTCGAGGCCCAGCAGGATGGACCTGCCCAGCAGTTGCCGATAAAGGCGGTACGTGCTGAGGCTTTCAGCCCCCGCCGGCAAGTCGCGGCTGGTGCCCGCGGAGCGCCATCGGAATGGAAACCAGCGCCCCGATGACCATGACGGCCACTCCGGCGAAGTCGACAAACTCTCCGACAGTCTCGATGCGAGGGAAGGCCCACAACCTACGGGTGCCGCACCCCGTTCCCGGCAAGGATGTCACGGTAGCCCTCCCGGAACGACGGAAAGTTGAACTCGAAACCAGTGTTGCGCAGGAGTTGGTTGCGGCAGCGCTTGTTGCCCCCGCGCGCTGGCCCGGCGTCTCCCACAGTCGGCTCGGTAAAGCCCATTTCGGCTGCCAGGAAGCGGAGGACGGCACCAAGGTCGGCGGGTTCGTCGTCCACACCAACATAAACGGGCGCCAGTTCGAGTGGCATGGTGGCGAGATGGACGATCACAGCAGCGGCATCGTCGCGGTGGATGCGATTGGTGAAACGGGAATCTTCCGGAATGATGGCTGAACCGCTGCGCACCTGATCGATCAACCGGGTCCTGCCAGGACCGTAGATGCCGCCAAGCCGGAGTGAGGCCGACGTCGTCTTTGTCTCATCAAACCTGGCAGCCAGGAGTTCTTCAGCCTCCAGAAGGACCTGCCCCGAAAATCCGCCCGGAAACGCCGGTGTAGCCTCGTCGACCCAGCCGCCTCCAGCGTCGCCGTAAACAGCGGTGGAGGAGACAAAGAGCACGCGTTCCGGGGTTACGCCGTCCCGCTCTAATGCGCCAAGGACATTGGAAAGGCCCCTCACGTATGCGGCACGGTAGGCGTCCTCCGTTGGTGAGTCGGCAGCCACAGCTATGACGACGGCGGTGGTGTCCGCCGGGACCGGCGGAAGGTCCGGTGCGCTTAGGTCAGCCGCCACACCTTTGATAGCGCGGGGCAATTTCCCAGGGGAGCGGCGCCAGCCCACAACGCCGTGGCCCTGCGCCGCGAACCGCACTCCTGCTTCCGTTCCAAGATCGCCGCATCCGGCCAAGAGGATTGTCATGCCCTACGGTGCCTCCACCGGGAAGAACACGCGAGGGTCCTGCAGGAGTGCCGGGTAGGCGAAGGCGGACCGGTCGATGATCTCGGTGACCGTGAAATTCCTGCCAAACCTGCCGTCGTCGAGCGTGATGGGCCGCCCCACCACCTGCCCTACCGCAAATTTCGTGCCGTGCTCGAAAGGAACAGCCACGGGCGTCTTTCCGGGGAGCGTGGAGAAGGCTTCCTCCTGCGCCAGGCGCTTGCGGGTGGGCTTCTTCACCAGTTGCTTCGGCGGGGCCTTCCGGGGCTGCTTTGAGGGACGGCGGGACCCGTCCTCGATGTAGACGGGGGTGTAATCGTCATCCTCGTCAGCTACGGCGGCAGCGGTGAATCCATGCACCGGCGGCAGTGCCACCGTGTCCAGGGCCTGGGGATCGACGTCGTGATGCGGCGAGCGGAGGATCCAGAGAATGTCTCCCTCGGGTTCCTGCGGCAGGAACTCGTGCTTGGGTTCGGGCCAGAGGTAGTCCATGTCCGGAACCGCGTCCGTGAAGATGGAGCTGTAGAACTTGGGTTCCTTGCGCACCAGCTTGGACCGGTGGCTCAGGTGGAAATCCGTATCGCCGAGCCAGGGCGGCATGGGAATCTTCGAGGTGTAATCCGGATGGGCCGCCTGCGGCGCGAACTCGGTGATGTTCGCTCGGGTCTTGTCGGGGTGCCCGCGCTCGGTCCACTCGTCCACCATCGCCAGCCCGTACATCGTCAGGGCCGGCACGTAGCCCATCCACATCCGGATGGCGGGGTGGGTCTGCCAACCGTATCCGGGAATTACCAATGCGCGGAGCGTCTGCAGCGCTTCGACTCGCTGCTTGCCCAGCCGGGCAGTGTCCAGGGCAGCGGCGGTCTGCCGGAAATCAGGGTACGGGAGGAAGGTTTGCATCCCTTCAGTCTGACGGCCGCCGGCAAATGTGCCAATTGCAGTGCCAGGCGCCACAGAAGCGGCGCCAAAATGTTCACCATGTGGACCCATGCATACAACAGGTGGACGGAACCACTAAGATCACCGCAACCACCCAAGCGTTCTGGAAGCCCTCTCATGACATTCACACCTGAAAAATCCACCGGAATCACCCACGTCTTCGCCCCCCGCTACGGGCAGATGCTGAGTCCGGAAGCAAAGGGCATCCTGGTCCTTGACGAATTCACCCTCGACGCCGAAGCCGCGCGCAAGGAGCAGCATGGCTTCCGCGCCGGCATGGCCGCCGTCGCCACCACTATGCGCCGCATCGCAGCTGCGCGCGTGGTGATCGCGATCGTGGCTATCGCTAATCTGCCGCTCTTCCTGCTCTCAAGCGGATGGTGGATTTACGGCGTCTCACTCACCCTCGTCGTTGGCGTTCACGCCGCCGTCACCTGGTTGAACCGCCACGAGCCGCGGCTCAAGCAGCGCTCGGCTTTGGAGCTGCACCTCCACCGGGAACGCAGCGCCAACTACCGCAAGGTGCGCGACGCCGTGAAGTACATGATCGATACCCCCAGCCGGATGAACGAGCACCTGTACCTGGAGCTCCTGGCCGCCAAACGCGTTGCACTTAACTTGGCGCATGGCACCGTTGCCCTCCTGGACACGAGCGACGATTCCGCCTGGAAAGTGCGCATCGTCCGCGAGTTGCCGGCGACCAGCTAAGGCATCCGTCTACAACAGCATCACAAAAAGTACGACGCCGGTCCGCCCCTTTTGGGAGCGTGCCGGCGTCGTTCTTTGGTCAACGGAATTTGTCTATCGCCGACCGATTGGGGAGCCCTTGCGGGCCTCAGGCACTACCATGTCACCGTTTACGCGGGAAGCTGGATGACCTGTCCTTCGAAGACGAGGTTAGGGTCGGAAATTGTGTCCAGGTTCGCGTCGGCAAGGTGCTGCCAGCCGCCGTCGACACCCAGCTTCTCAGCCACGATGCTCAAAGTGTCGCCGGCCTGCAGGGTGTAGGTCTCGCCGCTCAGGGCAACCGCGGTGACGTGCTTGGCAACGGGCGCCTGGGCGGCGGGCGTCGAGGTGACGGGCGCACTCTGGACGGCCGCGCTTGGCGCGGTAGCAGCCTGAACGGGCGCGGCCTGGGCCGGCACGCTCTGGACGGGAACGCTTTGCGGTGCGACGCCGGTGGCGCCCCCGCTCAAGCCGAGCTTCGCAGCGCAGGATGGCCAGGCGCCCCAGCCCTGCGACGCTTGGACCTGCTCGGCCACTGCGATCTGCTGCTCGCGGCTGGCGTCGGCGGCCGAACCCGTGCCGCCGTATGCTGCCCATGTGCTGGGGCTGAACTGAAGGCCGCCGCTGTAGCCGTTGCCGGTATTGGTTGCCCAGTTGCCGCCGCTCTCACACTGCGCGAGGGCGTCCCAGGTGGAGGCACTGGTGGTGGCGTTGGCCCCGGTGGCGGAAAGGGCCAGCCCTGCAGCCGAAATGGCGGCGACAGTGGCTCCGCGGCGCGCGGCAGTACGGAAAGTGGTGTTTTTCATGGTGGTGATGCTCCTGAAGGCCACCTGCGCTGGCTCCGTCCCCGGAGATCGTCGCGCCACTGCCCACCCCTGACGAATAGAGGTCAAGTTCGGTGGCTGCCAGCTGGGCAGTTCTGGTGGAGGCAGCACCGGGCATTCATGCGCCCACATTCGCGGGCATGCCTTTCACGCTAGGACATCACCGGAGCGTTATCAAATCGAGATCTTAGCTGGGCGTTGGCTGACAGTTTTCTGACCGAGCACCGCGGCCAGATAGGGGGCCGTGCGGCTTTCAAGGGACTGTGCGACGGCGGCCGGTGTCCCGGTTGCCATGATCTGCCCGCCTTTGTCGCCACCTGACGGTCCCAGATCAATCACCCAGTCGGCGCCGGCCACCACCGCCATCTCGTGCTCAACAACCACCACCGAATTTCCGGCGTCCACCAGGCCGTGGAGCTGCGCCATCAGCAGTTCCACGTCGGCGGGGTGAAGGCCCGTGGTGGGTTCATCCAGCAGGTACAGCGTGTGCCCGCGTTGGGCGCGCTGAAGCTCCGTGGCCAGCTTGATACGCTGCGCCTCCCCACCCGAGAGCTCAGTTGCCGGCTGCCCGAGCCGCAGATAGCCGAGCCCAACATCCTGCAGGCTCTTGAGGCTCCGGGCCGCGGCGGGGACATGGGCCAGGAACTCCGCGGCGATGTCCACCGTCATGGCCAGCACTTCCGCCACGTTCTTGCCCCGGCACTGCACCTCGAGCGTTTCCGGATTGTAGCGGGACCCGGCGCATTCGGGGCACGGGCCGTAACTGCCGGGCAGGAAGAGCAGTTCGACAGCAACAAAACCCTCGCCCTGACAGGTCTCGCAGCGCCCGCCAGCCACGTTAAAGGAAAACCTGCCGGCACCGAAGCCCCGAAGCCTGGCATCTTCGGTGGCGGCAAATTCCTTGCGGACAGCATCAAAAAGCCCCGTGTAGGTGGCCAGGTTGGACCGCGGCGTCCGTCCGATGGGCTTCTGGTCCACCGTCACCAGGCGGTCAATGTGATCGTTTCCGGTGACGGCTCCCAGCGCCAACGGGTCCGCCGCTTCGTCTGCCTCACCGGGCGCCTTGAGCCCGGATCCCACCACGCCGGCCAGCACACGCCCTACAAGCGTGGACTTGCCGGAGCCTGAAACGCCGGTGACGGCAGTCAGGACACCAAGGGGAAAACGCGCGTCCAGTCCGCGCAGGTTGTGCCGGCTGACGTCCTTTAGCTCCAACCACCCGGCGGCCTCCCGTGCCTGGCCGCGTGCCAGGTAATCGCGGGAAACACCGGGGACTTGCGGTAGGGCATCGTCAAACAGGAAGGGCCTGGTGACTGATGACTCGATGTCGGCCAACCCGTTGACGGGTCCGCTGTAGAGCACCTTGCCTCCGCCTTCGCCGGCACGGGGACCAACGTCCACCAGCCAGTCGGCCCTGCGGACCACATCCATGTTGTGCTCCACCACGAACACCGAGTTGCCGGAGGACTTCAGTTGCTCCAAGACATCCAGGAGTGGCTCTGCGTCGGCCGGGTGAAGCCCTGCAGACGGTTCGTCCAGCACGTAGATCACGCCGAAGAGGCCGGAGCGAAGTTGGGTGGCTATGCGGAGCCGCTGCATTTCGCCCGGCGACAGCGTGGGTGTGGCGCGGCCCAGGGCGAGGTATCCGAGCCCGAGGTCCAGCAGGACAGTGATGCGCTGGAGCAGGTCCCGGGTGATGGCCACGGCCACCTCGTTCGACTCGCCCGAAACCTGCGTGCGTATGGCCGCGCCGGCGTCGTGCAACTCGGAGGTGGGACGGACCACCTCCGCAAGATCCACCATGGGGAGGCGGTTCAGTTCCGCGATGGTCCTGCCGGCAAACGTGACGGCCAGGGCCTCCGGTGTCAGCCCTGTGCCCGAACAGCGAGGGCACGGTCCGGACTCCATGAACGCAAGCACCCGTTCCCGCATGGTGGCGCTTTGCGAATCGGCGAGCGTATGGAGCACGTAGCTCCTGGCACTCCAGAAGCGCCCCTTATAAGGTTTGGCCACGCGGTCGCGCTGGGGAGTCACCTCCACCACGGGCTGTTCCTCTGTGAAGAGGATCCAGTCGCGGTGCTTCTTCGGCAGCCTGCGCCAAGGGACGTCGACGTCGTAGCCCAGGTGCGTCAGGATGTCCCGCAGGTTCTTCCCCTGCCAGGCGCCCGGCCAGGCCGCGATGGCGCCATCGCGGATGCTCAGGGAGGGGTCCGGGACAAGCGAGGACTCAGTGACGGTGTGCGCGACGCCCAGGCCATGGCATTCCCGGCACGCCCCGGCAGCTGTGTTGGGGGAGAAGGCGTCCGAGTCCAGCTGGGTGCTGCCGGCGGGGTAAGTGCCCGCGCGGGAAAAGAGCATGCGCAGGGAATTGGAGAGCGTGGTGACCGTTCCCACCGTGGACCTGCTGCTGGGTGCGCCGCGGCGCTGTTGAAGCGCGACGGCGGGCGGCAGTCCGCTGATCAGCTCCACCTTGGGATTGTGCCCCTGCTGGATGAGCCGGCGGGCGTACGGGGCCACGGATTCGAAGTAGCGGCGCTGGGCCTCCGCGTAGATCGTGCCGAAGGCAAGTGATGATTTCCCGGAGCCGGAAACCCCTGTGAACGCCACGATCGCATCCCGCGGAACATCAACGTCCACGTTGCGGAGATTGTTCTCGCGGGCTCCGCGCACCCGGACAAAGCCGTCGGTGGCATGGACAGGAGCTGGATACTGCAGGTCATCAGCGTGTTTGGCATTCTGCATTGGCTCGACTCTAGTGGCGAATCCGGCGCAGGGCATTATCCTGACCGGATGGATAACTCTGCAGGCGGTACTGCCGCGCCTGAAACCGAACTCGTCGCCGTTGAGCCCGAGGTCCCCGCCAGACTCCTCCCGGTGGCGGAGCTGCACCTGCACATTGAGGGGACCCTTGAGCCGGAGCTGATTTTTGCGCTGGCCGAGCGCAACGGCATCGCGTTGCCGTATACGGGGCTGGACGAGCTGCGGGCACGGTATGAGTTCACGGACCTGCAGTCCTTCCTCGATTTGTACTACGCCAACATGGCGGTGCTGCAGACTGAGGAAGATTTCGCAGACATGACGTACGCCTACCTTGAGCGCGCCGCCGCTGCCGGGGTGCGGCACGCGGAAATTATGATGGACCCGCAGGCCCATCTCTCCCGCGGCGTTCCTTTGAAGACCTGCGTCAACGGTGTGGCCTCGGTCCTGGCGACGTCGGAGGAAGACTTCGGAATCTCCACCGTCCTGATCGCGGCATTCCTGCGGGATCTTCCTGAGGAGTCCGCTTTGGAAGTCCTCGACGCCCTCCTGGCTATGAACGCGCCGATCGGGGCGGTGGGTTTGGACTCGGCCGAGGTGGGCAACCCGCCGTCGAAGTTTGAGCGGCTGTACGCCAAGGCACGCGAAGCGGGCCTGCGGCTGACCGCCCACGCGGGCGAGGAAGGGCCGGCGTCGTACATTATTGAGGCCCTGGACATCCTGGGCGTGGAGCGGATCGACCACGGAATCCGCTGCATGGACGATCCCGACCTGGTGGAGCGCCTCGTGGACGCACGGATCCCGCTGACCGTCTGCCCGCTGTCAAACGTTCGGCTGCGCGCGGTGGACACCCTGGCCGACCATCCCCTGCCCGCCATGCTCGCTGCAGGGCTGAATGTTTCGGTCAATTCGGATGATCCGGCGTACTTCGGCGGCTACGTGGATGACAACTTCACCCAGCTGGGATCGGTGTTCGAACTCTCTGATTTCGACAAGGCGCGGCTTGCCGCAAACTCCATCCATTCGTCCTTCGCTTCGGAGGAGCGGAAGGCGGAGTTGCTGGACGAACTGAATGGCGGAGAAGTAACGCACTGACACCGTTGTGTCTCACGCAACAAGCGGGGCGTAATGCCGCTAAACTTGGTGCCGCAGGCGTGTCTGGGGAATTGGAGGGCGGCGCCCAATGCCAACGCTCCGGGTTGTGCAGCCAGCCCTGCACCCGATACTCCAGACTCACTTGTTGGAACGTACGCTTCATAGTCGGTCACGACACGCAGAGTTAACCATTTCAAGTCGCGCGATTTAACGGGCAGTTGGCATGATGCCTAAGACCGATCGCTTTTATAAAGGGGAATCATGGCCAAGTCCACCGCAGAAAACACCTTCCTTCGACTCAAGACCGTGCTGGATGTCCTGACCGAAGGCGTGTGGTCCGGCGATGCACTGAACGCAGGCCAGGTCCTCGCTGAGGCTACCGCGCGCGTGCCGTTCAACGACCACGAGCGCGAACTGCTCAGCGGCGGCATTCCCCGCGGCCATAAGACGCTGACGTCCGCCACCGCCAAGCTGGTCAAAGCCGGCTGGCTGGTCAAGGGCCGCACCGGCTGGACCATCACCGAAGACGGCATGCGCGCCACCGTCGCCTACCCGGATCCGGTGTCCTTTGCCACCGCGCTCGATGCCGGCACTCCGGTCCCTGCCGACACGCAGGTTCCCACGGCTCCCGCAGGCTTCGTCCGCCCGGTCTCCGCTGCCACGGCTACCTTGGAGGTTCCGGCAAAGGTGGAGACCAAAAAGACCGCCGCGAAGAAGACTCCTGCGAAGAAGGCGGCTGCAGCCGTAGGCAAGGCAGCCAAGGTGATTGAAGACGCCGTCGAACCAGTTGTGAAGGCAGTGCGCGGCAAGGCGCCGGCAAAGGCCGAGGAAGCCGCTGCTGCTGAGCCGTTCGAGGACGCGGACGTCGAAACGCACCCGCAGCCCGAAGCAGTGGCTGTTGCAGGTGACTTCAACACTCTCCTGGGCGCGCCGGAGAACTGGGCGCCGCAATACGACGAAGCCCAGATGGAGTTCGACTTCCTGGACCAGCTGTGGAAGAAGAGCGCCGAACTTCCGGCCGGGCACTACACCTTCAAGATCGCCCTGAACCGGTCGTGGGACGAGAACTACGGCGCGTTCGGCACCTTCGACGGCCCCAACCACGAACTGCACCACGACGGCGGAACAGTCACCATCCGCTACAACCACAGCACCCGCGACATCACGATCAACTAGGTGCCCCCGGCCCAACTGGGTAGCGCTGAGTGTCGTTTTGGAGCGTCAAAACGACACTTAGCGCTACTTGGTTGGGAGGGGACGGCTCTGACTGAGGGGAGACAACATGGCCAGGAACGAAGGGTCGTCGCCCGATGAGTCTGATGCTGATGCTGATGCGGTGCGTTTGACTGCCCGCGTTTTCGGCGTGGTGCAGGGGGTCGGCTTCCGCTTCTGGACGATGGGCAAGGCGGAGGAGCTGGGCCTCACCGGCGAAGTGAAGAATCTCGACGACGGTTCGGTCGCCCTGGTGGCTGAGGGGCCACAGTGGAAGATCAACGAGCTCCGCGCGTGGCTGAACTCTGACGCCGCGCCGGGCCGGGTGGACCGGGTGGAGGACTCGATGTCCCCCGCCGCGGGCAACTTTCGCAGCTTCAACGCCCGCTGACCCAGTCCCGCTGATCGTCTCACGCGTGCAGCCTTGCCTTCACTGTTGAGCCAAGGCCGGCGCACTGCCTACGCCTGTGGAATTGTCCTGCTCCGGGGGATTGCTCACTCCCGCGGGCTCAGGCCGATAAACGCGCCGAGCTCCTCCAACGCCGCCGGCCGATGCGGCATGTAGCTGGTGAGGTCGGGTGAGCGAATAATGACCGCCCGCCACTGCCCGCGCGATACTGCGACGTTGATCCGGTTCCTGTTCAGCAGGAACTCCGCCCCGCGGGGCGCCTCGCTGACTGCCGAGCACGCCATCGAGACCAGGACCACCGGTGCTTCCTGGCCCTGGAACTTGTCCACCGTCCCGACCCGGACGCCCGTCAGGCCTTCCTCCTCGAGGGCTTTCCTGATCAGATGGACCTGCGCGTTGTACGCGGCCACCACCAAAAGGTCGTCCTGACCCAGGGGCCGGGACTCTGCATCCATGCCGGGAGTCCACTTCAGCCCGAGATGCCGCCGCGCCTGGCGGACCACCTCGGCAGCTTCTTCCTTCGACGAGGTGGTGTTGCCGCTGTGGTTCACGAAGAACGTTTCCACCCCCGGCGGGAGCCCCTCAAGCTCGCGTTGCGAAGCCGCAGGCGCCGCCTGGAGCTTGCCGTCGTAGCTCAGCCGGGAGACCGCGCGGCACAGCTCCGGATGCATTCGCCAGCTGTCCGCCAGGAAGTAACCAAGGTTGGCAGGCAGGGTGGCGTGTCCCGCGGCGAGCCAACCCAGCGCAGATTCATCCACCGGCTCGGGGTGCGCGCCCTGCGTGACCTGCGGCAGTTGCTGGGGGTCACCGAGCAGGAGGAGCCGCTTCGCCGCCCGGGAGACTGCCAAGGTGTTGGCCAGCGAGAACTGCCCGGCCTCGTCGATGACCAGCAGGTCCAGAGAGCCGGCCGGGACCTCCTTGCCCGTCATGGTCCAGGCCGTGCCGCCCACCAGGCAGCCGCCGGGCATAGCCAGCAGCCGCGCCACATCGCCCTCGGCCGTCAAACTCCACGGGACGTCGTGCGCTGACGCCAGTTTCTTGGCTACCACAGCCGGATCGACGCCCCCGGTGTTGATCGCACAGCAGAGGAGATTTTCGACGACGTTATGCGACTGGCCCACAACGCCGATCTTCCAGCCTTCAGCGACGAGCCGGCCGATGACGCGGGCACCAACGAACGTCTTCCCCGTGCCAGGAGGTCCCTGGACGGCGAGGTAGGAACGATCGAGGTCGCGGACAGAACCGGTGATCGCGGCGGCATAGTCGGCGGAACCGTCCGGCCCGTGCGGGACGTCCACGGGCTGCTGGAGCCTGCGGAACCGCGGAGGCTGTTTGCGCAGGATGTCCAGTCCCGGCTGGGCCGGCATTGATGGCAAAGATGCGCCAACCACGGCCGCAATCTCGGCGATGGCAGCCTCGATGCTGTCGGTGGGTATAGGCGTATCCTCCGTCAGGGCCACGGGAAGGTGTGGGTAAGCGGCCACCTTCCCGGACTCGCGCTCGGAAATGGTGATAATGGTGTGCTGCGGATTGTCCGGTGCCGGCTCTAACCCGCTGATTTTCGTCTTGAACGTGTAGGCCCGGGCACCGGGCGCAGCAGTGGGCGCAACCATGCCGTCAGGGGCGGGAGAGTCGTAGAGCCGGCACCAGGTGGAATCGCTCCGGAAATCTGACCCATCGGTCATCGTTCCCCGTAACCGCAGGACGCGCGTGCGATACCGTTCCCTGGGTTTGGCCAGCGCCCAATCCGAGGACACTTCGGCCGAAGACACCACAAACACGTTCCGCTGGTCCGACCAGTTCTCGATCGGTGCTTCCACCCGGTCGAAGTGCTGCCACCAGAACTGTTTGCGTTCACGGCGGTGATATCCGGTAGCGGCGGCCACCATGGCGATCGCGCGTTGGTCGTCCGTCCAAGGTGCGTCGTCCGGCAGGCCGGCGAGGTATTCGCGCAGCCTGGACTCCTCGGGAGTTTCCTCCGGGACTGCCGGGCGGTCCGAGGACCCGGCCGCAGCGGGCTGGCTGGCCTCCGCTGTGGAGGAATCTTCCGCAGCCTGCCCTGCGAACTCCGCATAGCCTTGGCCGGCAATTCCGAGGAGCCAATCGCGCAACCGGAGGGTGGACAGGCAGTCGTACCGGTTGTAGTCGGAGATGGACGCGAGGATCTTCCCGGCCTCGGCCTTGCCGGAGTCGGTGCCCGCGTCCCGTGCCGCACAGTACGCGGCGTACGCGACCACCGAGGCACCGGCGTCCTTTACGTCTCCGGAGCGCAGGTTGTTGCCCATGTACAGCGGTTCGAGCTTTTTGATGGAGTACGACGCTTCGGAAATGCGCAGCGACTGCCGGACCGTGGCGTAGAGGTCCACGAGCAGCCCCTCCCTGAGCCAGGTGTCCACCGTGTCCTCGCCGGCCTGATGGGCCAGGGAGAGGTTCCGCAGGGCGGTCTTTTCGTAAGCGGCGTAGTGGTAAACGTGCATCGCCGGGTAGCGGGCGCGGCGTTCCTCTACATATTCCAGGAACTCCAGGAAGGCGCGGCGTTCCTCGGACCGGGAGTGGGCCCAGAACGGGCGGAACACGGGGCCGCCGGAGTCACCCGGAACCGGTGCCTCGACCACACCGAAAAGGTACTCAATACCCCAGGCTCCGGTGGCTGGGTCCTGCCAGAGCGGGTCGCCCTCAAAGTCGAAAAAGATGTCGCCGGGGCTGGGAGACGGGAGCGAGCCGATGGTGTTCTCCGGCAGCACCGTGAACGCGACGGTGTGTTCCTGGCCGTCCTTCGTGAAGGTCCGGGATCCGGCCGGGGTGTCCAGGCCAAGCTGCATCCGGGCCTGCGCCCGCAACCGGACTACGGAATTCTGGGCGTCCCCGGGGGGCATCGCAGCCAGTTGCTCGATGGTGGTGACACCGGCCGCGCGCAGCTTCCTGCGCTGCACTACGGACATCCCGGCAACCATCAGCAGGTCCCGGTGCACCTGAACCTGCTCGGCGCAGTAGTCGCACCGGCCGCAGTGGACAATCCCCGGCTGCTGCCACTGCACGGTGGTCTCGGCGGACCGGTGCCGCGCAGTCAGCTCGAGGAAGCGCCGGCGTCGTTCCCGGAAAACAGGCAGCAGGTCCGGAAGGGAGTGGCTGCTGCGGAGCCAGTCGTCACCCATACGGGTGCCCAGCACCAGGGTCACGGTGGGGGAGGGTTCAAGACCCATGCCGAGAAGCTGGTCCCCGTATGCCGCGAGCTGCAGCAGGGCGCCCACCTTGGCGTGCCGTGCCAGCTTGGTGTCCCAGACTTCGTAGCGCCCGGGGCTGCCCGTGCCGGCGGCTTCGTTTACAAGGAAATCCGCATAACCCAGGAATTCGCCGTCGAAGAACGTGGCCTGGAAAACAACGTCGGCGCCGGAACGGAGGGCGAGTTCGGTTTCCGCATGCCTGGCCTGCAGGTCCCCGCGTAGGTTCTGGCCGCGTTCGAGGCAGTAGACACCAGCGCCACGGCCGGCATCCCACTCTCCGTACTTGGCGACCAGGCTGGCGAGGACGGTTTGCTCGTGCTTGTCACCCAGCCCGCCGGCACGGACCTGCATTTCGTCAGCCTCAAAGACGGCCTTAGGGGAGCGTCCCAGCTTTTCGTCCAGGATCCGGAGCGTGCGGTACTCACACTCGCTGGCAGCCACCAGATCGCTGGCAGAAAACACCAGGTCCGGCGGTGCGCCAGCTACTGAAGCTTCGAGCAAAAACACGTGGCCTCCCCATCGACAGCCGGGCTGTGATCATCAGCCTAAGGAGGGTTCCCCCGGCTATGAACCAAACCTAGCAAGAGGCACTGACAATACGGACCGCCTGAACGGATCCGGCCAAGGCTAGCTGTCCGCGGCCGCCCGTACCTGGGCCTTGTCGTGCTCCGCATGGGCGCTGCGCAGCAGGTCCAGGAACTCCGTCTCGTTGCGGATGAGCTTCTTGTACTTCTCGGGAAGCTTGCGGATCTGGTCCTCTTCGCGGCACATCCGGGCGAAGATCTTGTCGCGCTCCACCATGTCCGTCTCGTAGTTGAGGTCCAGGTATTCGTTGGCGTGGCGTCGGGCTCCGGACACAGCGTTCTTCGCCTTGCCCTTGGGGCTGAAGATGGATGCCAGGACCGTGACCAGCAGGACTCCCAGGATCACGCTCAGGGACACTTGGGTGCTGACTTCCACCACATTGACGTGTGCGCCGTCGTTGATGAACGGCAGCGTGTTTTCGTGGAGGGCATGCAGGATGAGCTTGACGCCGATGAAGCCAAGAATTGCTGCCAGGCCGTAGGAAAGGAAGATCAGTCGGTCCAGCAGCCCGTCGATCAGGAAGAACAGCTGCCGCAGGCCCATCAGGGAGAACGCGGTGGCAGTAAAAACGATAAAGACGTTCTGGGTCAGGCCGAAGATCGCGGGGATGGAATCCAGCGCAAAGAGGATGTCTGTCCCGCCGATCGCCACCATCACCAGGAGCATCGGAGTGAGGACACGCTTGCCGTTTTCGGTGGTGAAGAGCTTGTCCCCGTCATAATGGGCCGACGCCGGAAGATACTTCTTGGCGAGCCGGACCACCAGGCCGTCCTCGTCCTCGTCGTGGCTGTTCGGCCGGAGCAAATTACCGGCGGTGATGAGCAGGATGAGGCCGAAGATGTAGAACACCCAGGCGAAGCTGTTGATCAGCGCGGCACCCAAAAAGATGAATGCGGTGCGCGCGATGAGCGAGAAAACGATGCCGAACAGCAGTACCTTCTGCTGGTCCGCCCGGGGCACCTTGAAGCTGGCCATAATGATGAGGAACACAAAGAGGTTGTCCACGGACAGTGCCTTCTCCGTGACGTACCCCGCGAAGTACTCCGTGCCCATCGTGGGTCCGCCGAAGAACAGCACACCCAGCCCGAAGAGCAGTGCGATACCCACATAAATGGCAGACCAGGTGGCGGATTCCTTCAGCGAGGGCGTGTGGGCCTTCCGCACATGGAAAAAGAAATCGAAGGCAAGCAGGCCAACAATTCCTGCGATGGTCAGGGTCCAGACAGAGGAGGGTACGTCCACGCGGCGGGCCTTTCGTCGGAGTGTCCTTCCAGCCTACCCGCGTGCCTACCCGCGTGCGCAGCAGCTAAGCAGGCCTCAGGAGTTCGTGCTCCACGACGGCGGTACGGGAGAGCGTCTTGTACCCCTCCTGCTCGAACAGGACGGTAATAACGTCATCCTCGTGCCGCATCACCAGCCCCGGACCCCACTCCTTGTGGACCACCGCGGACTGGAGCGGGAAGGGCTCCTCGGTATCCGGGGCGGCCTGTTCCGCGGCCCCCGGCCCGCCGTCGTCGTGCATTTCCGTTCCCAAGGCGGGCGCATCCGCGCGGCCGGCAGCATCGGCGCAGGCGTCGCAGTTGCCGCACGATTCCGGCAGGTCCTCGCCGAAGTAGCCCAGCAGGAACTGCCGCCGGCAGCTGTCCGTCTCCGCGAAAGCGCGCATCATGGTGAGCCTTGACTGGTCCACGCGCTGCCGGGCGTCAGCAATTTCCACGGCGCGGTCCACTAAGGAGGGCAGTTTGGCTTTGGAGGTAAGGCGGATGCCGCGCTTGCCGGTGGTGACACCGCCCGTCTCCTCGAGCTGGTTCACGAGCCCTGTGACCCGGCGGACCGGGAAGCCGGTGAGCTCCGCCAGGGACGTCTTGGGTGCGGCTGCGCCAGCGGACTTGAGGACCTTCAACACCGCCAGCAGCGAGTCCGGATCGGGGGAGTGCGTGCCGAAGAACTTGCGCAGGCCAAGGTCCTCGGCGCGGTAGTGCAGCACAGCTGAAGCGGGGCCGCCGTCACGGCCCGCCCGGCCGATCTCCTGGTAGTACGAGTCCAGGGATTCAGGGATGTCGGCGTGCACCACGAAGCGCACGTTGGATTTGTCGATGCCCATGCCGAAGGCGGTAGTGGCAACCACCACGTCCAGCTGGTCGTCCAGGAACAGCTCGTGGATGCGTTCGCGGTCCCCTGCGGAGCGGCCGGCGTGGTACGCCTCCGCGCGGAGCCCCTCCTTCTCGAGCTTGGCGGCGTATTTCTCGGTGTCCTTGCGGGTGGCGGCGTAGAGCAGTCCCTGCCCCTGTTCCCGGGCGAGCGCCGCAACCTGCTCCAGTACGGCCTTGCGCTTGCCCTTGTCCTCCTGGTGGCGGATCACGTCGAGGGTGATGTTGGGCCGGTCAAAGCCGTGGACCAGGACCAGCGGGTCCTTCATACCCAGCCGTTCACAGATCTCATCGCGCACGGGCGGCGAGGCGGTGGCGGTCAATGCTGCTACCGGCGGATTGCCCAGCCGTTCGCGGACGTTGCCCAGGTTGAGGTAATCCGGCCGGAAGTCATGGCCCCAGGAGGAGACACAGTGGGCCTCGTCCACCACAAACATGGAGATATCCAGTTTGGCAATGCGGTCCACGGTTTCCTGCTTGGCCAGCTGCTCCGGTGCGAGGAACAGGAAGGTTGCGTCGCCGGACTCAGCCGCCTGCCAGGCGGTTTCCACCTCGGAGTCGCTGCGGGAGGAGTTGACGGCGACGGCGGCGCCTTCGCCCAGCTCGGCGGCCAGCCCGTCCAACTGGTCCTCCTGCAGGGCAATGAGCGGGGACACCACGACGGCGGGACGTCCCGTTGTGTTGTGAAGGTACCGGGCGGCGACCTGGTAGATGGCGGATTTTCCGTATCCGGTGGGCATCACGGCCAGGACATCGCGGCCGTCTGCGAGGGCACGGATGCCATCCAGCTGGCCGTCGCGCAGGTGGGGCAAGGAGAAGGAGGACGCCGCAAGGGCGCTGAGGGCACGATCGTCGGACATTGGGAGCGGCTCCGCACAGTGGTTCCTGCGGCCGCTTGCTTCAGCCGAGGGATCAAGCCTAACGCGGGCCGGGACCCGCCGTCGTCCTTTGCAGCGCTATGTGGACAAACCACCCCTCCTGCACAGCGCTGCTGTTGTCCACCTGCCCACTCCCATCCTTGACTTCCCGGCCACCCTGAACAACTGTGGAAGGAACTGGTCCGCCGGCAGACGCTGTGACCTTTTGGGGCCGGGACAAGCAAGGAGAGTGCATCGTGACACGCGAAAACCCGAAGGTCGAAGAAGCCGACGAGTCCGAGCTTGAGGTGACCGGACATCCCAAAACCTGGGCTGCCGGGGTGCCCGGCGTCTACCACTCCATGCAGCCTGCGTTGAAGCACATGGGCGTGGACAGGTCCCGGAAAACCCTGCTGGCGCTGAACCAGAAGGACGGCTTTGACTGCATGAGCTGCGCCTGGCCGGACCCCGGCCACCGCAAGACGTTCGAATTCTGCGAGAACGGCGCCAAGGCAGTCACCTGGGAGGCCACCCCTGTGGTGGTCAGTTCGGAGTTTTGGGCCGAGCATCCCGTCAGCGAACTGCGGGAGCGCTCCGAGTACTGGCTGGGCATGCAGGGCCGCCTCACGGAGCCCGTGTACAAGCCCGCGGGCGAGGACCATTACCGGCCGGTCAGTTGGGACGAGGCGTTTGGCATCATCGCGGACAAGCTCAACTCACTGCCCACCCCGGACCAGGCAGCCTTCTACACGAGCGGCCGCACCTCGAACGAGGCCGCTTTCCTCTACCAGTTGTTCATCCGCGGATACGGCACCAACAACCTGCCGGACTGCTCCAACATGTGCCATGAGTCTTCCGGCTGGGCCATGGGACAGACCATTGGTGTCGGCAAGGCCACGGTTTCCTACAACGACTTCGCCAAGGCCGAACTCATCATCATCATGGGCCAGAATCCCGGCACCAACCATCCGCGGATGCTCACCGCACTCGAGGAAGCCAAGGAAGCCGGGGCCAGCATCGTGGCGGTCAACCCGCTGCCCGAGGCAGGCCTGATGCGGTACAAGAACCCGCAGAAGGTGAAAGGGATCATCGGGCACGGCACGGATATGGCCGACCAGTTCCTCCAGATCCGGCTGGGCGGCGACATGGCATTGCTGCAGGCCGTGTCCAAGCGCGTCCTGGACGCCGAGGCCGCGGCGCCCGGGACAGTGCTGGACCATCAGTTCCTCCAGGAACACTGCCTGGGACTCGAGGAACTGCGGGCGCACCTGGCCACGCTGGATGAGGCGGCCGTCCTTGAGGCCACAGGGCTGCGTACCGAGGAAATCGACGAACTCGCGGACCGTTACCTTCGCGCCGAGAAGGTGATCATCACCTGGGCGATGGGCATTACGCAGCACAAGAAGGCCGTGGCCACCATCAAGGAGATGATCAATCTGCTGCTGCTGCGGGGCAACATCGGCAAACCCGGCGCCGGTGCCTCGCCCATCCGCGGGCACAGCAACGTCCAGGGGGACCGCACCATGGGTATCTGGGAGCAGATGCCACCGGCGTTCCTGGACGCGCTGGGAAAGGAATTCAGCTTCGACCCGCCACGGAAGCACGGGGCGGACGCGGTGGAAACCATCCGGCAGATGCGTGACGGCGGCATCAAGGTCTTTATTGCCGTGGGCGGCAACTTCGTGGGAGCAATGTCGGACACCCGTGCCGCGGAAGCTGCGATGGTGAACACCGAGCTTTCAGTACAGGTTTCCACCAAGCTAAACCACTCCCACGCCGTGACCGGTGCGGAGGCCTTGATTCTCCCCACGCTTGGACGCACTGAAATCGACAGGCAGGAATCCGGCCCGCAGTTCGTCTCCGTGGAGGACACCGTGTGCGCCGTGCACGCCTCCCATGGCACGGTGGAGCCGGTGGCGCCGGGGCTGCTCTCGGAGGTGGCGATTGTCAGCCGGCTGGCGCATCGGGTACTGGGAGACCGGATTTCCGCGGACTGGGCTGGCTTCGAAAAGAACTACGACCTGATCCGGGAACACATCTCCCACGTGGTGGTGGGCTGCGAGGATTACAACCGGAAGGTCCGGCAGGAGGGCGGGTTCGTCCTGCCCAACGGGCCCCGCGACTCCCGCACGTTCAATACGCCCACCGGCAAAGCCATGCTCACCGTGAACGAACTCGAACACGTGGAAAGGCCCACCGGCACCCTGATCCTGCAGACCATCCGTTCGCACGACCAGTTCAACACCACCATCTACGGCCACAACGACCGGTACCGGGGCATCAAAAAGGGCCGCGAGGTGGTTTTTGTAAACCCTGCGGACCTGGCCGAACTCGGCCTTGAACACGGACAGCACGTTGACATCCGGGGTGTGTACCCGGACAACGTGGAGCGCGTGCTCCGGAACTACCGGGTGGTGTCCTACCCGTCAGCACGTGGATGCGCCGCCGCCTACTACCCGGAGGCGAACGTCCTGGTGCCGCTGGAGAGCGTGGCCGAGGGCAGCCAGACGCCCGCGTCCAAAGCCGTGATCGTGCGGCTGGAGCCCGTTCCGGTACTCGAAGAGGAGCCGACGGCCGCCGGATAACTACTGCGCGGTGTCAGCCCAGCCCTTGCTGGCGGGCCCGCCGTCGTGCCCGTCCTCGCACAACCCGAAAGCCACACCGGCGGCCCTGGTGACCGCCGCACTCGATGCTTCCCGCGTCCCGGCACTGCCCGTTCCGGCTTCCAGGCCCGCGGCATAGCCCACCAGGAACGTGGTGACCGGGGCGGCCGGGTGGATCACGGACTCGGCCGATTTGCGGGCGAGGTCCAGAAGCAGCTCGTTGTCCACGTCCAGGTCCAGGATCTGCAGCGCCTGGGCAAGCCGATTGCTCCACTGGTCCAGCACCTGCGCTTCTTCGTCACTGACTGCCATGGTTCGCTCCTCGTCAACATGTGGTCCAACAACTGGATGCTTTCCCGGTGCCGACACTACAAGGCTTCGCCATGGAAGTCAGGAGTTCACGCCTTCCAGCCAGAAATCCATATCGCAAAATGGTGGTCTAAAGGTCGCCTTAGCTATGGATTCCACTCAGGGGCCGTGCCTAGACTGGGCAGACCCCGGCCAAGGCACCAATTGAGTTGCAGGACGGCAGACTGTCCGGGGACGCATCACCACTCATGAAAAAAGTGCTCCCAGGACTGGACATCGACGCCCGGACCAGGGGGATAACAGAGGAGAGAGATGACAGGGAACAAAGCCGTTGCCTACAAAGCGCCCGGGAAGGTCGAACTGATCGATATCGACTACCCCACGTTCGAACTCAAGGACGGACCGGGCGTCAACCCGGCCAACGTGGGGCGCGCCGTCAACCACGGCGTAATCCTCAAAACCGTGGCCACCAACATCTGCGGATCGGACCAGCACATGGTGCGGGGACGCACCACCGCACCGCCGAACCTGGTGCTGGGCCACGAGATCACCGGTGAAGTGGTTGAAGTGGGCCGCGACGTCGAATTTATTAAAGTCGGAGACCTCTGTTCGGTGCCGTTCAACATCGCCTGCGGGCGCTGCCGGAACTGCAAGGAACGCAAGACCGGCATTTGCCTGAACGTGAACCCGGACCGTCCGGGCAGCGCCTACGGATACGTTGACATGGGCGGCTGGGTGGGCGGCCAGGCGAACTATGTGCTGGTGCCCTATGCCGACTGGAACCTGCTTAAGTTCCCGGACAAGGACCGGGCCATGGAGAAGATCCTGGATCTTGCCATGCTCTCGGACATTTTCCCCACGGGCTACCATGGCGCTGTCAGCGCGGGGGTAGGCGTCGGTTCCACCGTGTACGTGGCCGGGGCAGGGCCGGTGGGCCTTGCAGCGGCGACGAGCGCACAGCTGCTGGGCGCCGCCGTCGTCATTGTTGGGGACCTCAACGAGGACCGGCTGGCACAGGCCCGCAGCTTCGGCTGCGAAACGGTGGACCTCACCAAGGGAGGCCCGGCGGAGCAGATTGAGCAGATCCTCGGCGTGCCGGAAGTGGACTGCGGCGTGGACGCCGTGGGCTTCGAGGCGCGCGGGCACGGGCACGGCAGAGAGGCCGAGGAGGCGCCGGCCACGGTGCTGAATTCACTGATGGACATCACCGCGGCCGGCGGTGCCTTGGGCATCCCCGGCCTCTACGTCACCGGTGATCCGGGCGGTATTGACGAGGCTGCGAAGAAGGGCGCCCTGAGCCTCAGCCTGGGCACCGGCTGGGCCAAGTCGCTGAGCTTCACCACAGGCCAGTGCCCGGTGATGAAGTACAACCGGCAGCTGATGATGGCCATCCTGCATGACAGGGTGAGCATCGCGAAGAACGTCAACGCCAAGCCCATCACACTGGAAGAAGCGCCGAAGGGCTACGCGGAGTTCGACGCCGGCGCAGCCACCAAGTACGTCCTCAACCCGAATGGATACCTGAACTAAGGCGGGAACGGCGGACGGTGGTCCTGGTGGGGAAACCGGTGCGGAAATAAGGGCTGCCCGGCCCGGGTTAGGCTTTGCACGGGCAGCAAAACAACCGCATCGAAGGAGATCCCCTTGAGCCAGATCACCGTCCGCCACAACCCCGGCCACCAGCGCTTCGAAATGCTCGACGCCGGCAACGTGATCGGCAAGGCAGCGTACAAGGATTACGACGGCGGCGCCTCACCCCAGCGGATTTTCTACCACACCGTGATCAATGAGGAATACGGCGGGCAAGGTTTGGCAGGCCAGCTCGCCACCGCTGCCTTGGACGATGCGGTCAGCGCCGGGAGGGGCATCGTTCCCGTGTGCCCGTTCATCAAAAAGTTCCTGACCAAGCACCCGGAATACGCTGACAGCACTGTTCGCGTCGCCCCGGCACACCTGGAGTACCTGGACTCGGCACTGGCTGCCCGCACCCGCTAGCGGATACCGCACCCCCCTGCATGCGCAGGGGTGCTGGGGGTTCTCGATATGGATGACCAGCCTTGAAGAATCGATGTTCCCGCCCCTGGCAGGTTGGCGAATAAGCCCGACAGGTTCATCAAAGTCGCGAACGCCCGGGCCGGTGCACCAGACTGTTTCCGTGAGCAACAATCCCCGGACTGCCCTGGCCGTCGCCGGCCTCAGCCTGGGCACGGCGCTGAACCCCCTTAACTCCTCGATGATCGCCGTCGCCCTGGTGGTGCTCCGCGCAGATTTTGGGCTCGACGTCGCCGCCGTCACCTGGGTGGTTACCTCCTTTTACCTCGCCTCGGCCGCCGGGCAGCCGGTGATGGGCAGGCTGGCCGACAGGTTCGGACCGCGGCGGATGTTCATGCTGGGCATGGCACTGGTGGCCGTCACCTGCGCCCTGGCACCGCTCGCGCCGAACTTCGCCCTGCTCTGCGTGGCCCGGGCGGTGATGGCGCTGGGCACCGCCACGGCGTATCCCGGCGCGGTGGTGATGGTGGGGGCTGTTGCCCACCAAGCGAACGTCGACTCCGCCCGTCTGCTGGGCCGGCTCCAGATGGCCAACACATCGGCGGCGGCAGTGGGGCCCGTGGTGGGCGGCCTGCTGGTGGGCTTTGTGGGCTGGGAGGCACTGTTCCTGATCAACGTGCCGCTCGCGCTCGCAGCACTGCTGATCGTGCGGCAGGCTGCCCCGCCGGACGAAGCCCGGGAACACGGCCGCCTTGCCGAGCTGGTCCGGGACTCGGACATCCCGGGCATCCTGGCCTTCGTGTCCGCCCTGCTGCTGGTGATGATGGCCGCGCTGAACGTAGCGCCGGGCTACCGCTGGTGGATGCTGGCCGCCGGAACCGCGATCGCGGCCCTGTTTGCCTGGCGCGAGCTGCGCTTCAACCGGCCGTTCCTGGACCTGAGGCTGCTGGGCCGCAACCGTCCCCTGATGCTGGTGTACCTGGGCTTCGCGGTGTTCAGCAGCGTCTACTACTTCGTGTTCTTCGGCCTGCCCCAGTTGCTGCAGGAAGCGGGCGGCTACGATCCCGGCGTGGTGGGTCTGCTGATGCTGCCGCTGGCCACGATGTCTGTCGTGGCAACGCCGTGGGCAGTCAAGGCCATGGGAAGGTTCGGCGTGCGGCACGTGCTGATTGCCGGCGTCGTACTCCTGACCGCGGTGGCCGCCCTGATGTGGCTGCTGACCGGCACCCTGGTGATCCCGCTGGTGGTGGTGCTGACGGCACTGATGGGGGTCCCGTACGGAACGGTCAGCATCGCCACCAACCAGGGCATGTTCGTCTCTACGCGGCCGCAGGAACGGGGTGTGGCGGCCGGCATTTACCAGACCTGCCGGTACGTCGGCGCCATCACCGCCACCGTGATGATTGGCGTGTTCGCGGCCGACGGGGTGCACCAGGAAAACTGGGCCAGGATGGTGCTCGCCATGCTGGCCCTCTGCCTGGTGACGTTCGGCCTGTGCCTGCTGTGGCGGCAGCGGACGGATTAGCCGGATCATGGCGGAGAGTCGGGTCTATCGTGGAGCTATGGCTTCTCCAAAGGCGCAGCTGTACCTGGATATCACCGCTAAGGGCCTGTGCATTCTCGGCGCGGCGTTGATGATTTTCGGCCGCGGCGGATGGTTCTACGCGGGCGTCGCGATCGTGGTTTTGGGCGTGCTGTTCATCGGCGGCTCGCTGGTGGCCACGCGCAACCTACGGCGCAGGGGATGGGACGGCACCAACCGGCCGCCGGCCGGATAGCGCCCCACCCCTTCAGCCTGCCCGTCACGTGTACATCAGTGAACCGGGCGTGGTGAGTTTCTCACCAGTTTCCAGCCAGGTTTTCAGGCCGGAGAGGATCATCGGCCAGCCGCCGTAGAGCTGCTCGTTGGCCCCTTCGCGAAGGTCACTGTGCGTGACGGTGAGGCGGCAGGAGTCACCGACCGGCTCGATGTCCCAGGTGATCTTCGAAGTACCCTCTGCCTTCACGTCCTCACCCCAGAGGGCGCGCATGGTCTGGACGAGGCGGCGCGGCGGGTCCACCTCAAGGTTCTCGCCTTCACCGAGGGGCGCCCCAGCCTTGACGTTGTTCATGGTGAAGCGCCCGCCCGGCGTCCAGTCGGCCTCGATGGTGTTCCCGAACTGGTACTTGCTGCGGATCCCGCTGTCCGTGATGGCTTCCCAGAGCCGCTCCGGCGTGGTCTTGATGTAGATTTCGAAGATTTTTTCCATGGGACTTTCCAATCTGGATTTGAGGTCGCTGAGGCCAGCGGCCCATGGTTCTGCATACTTGCTCACCCAACGGTCGTGGACGAGCCGGATGGGGACCGGGTTCAGGAAATGCAGCTTCTCACGCCCCCGACGGCGGGTTACCACCAGTCCCGCTTCCTCCAGGATCTTGAGGTGCTTGGCGATCCCGAAGCGGGTCATTTCGAAGCGGCCCTCAAGAGCGCTGAGGGTCTGCCCGTCTTCGCGGAAGAGTTCGTCGAGCAGCTCCCGCCGGGTGGGGTCGGAGAGCGCCTTGAACACTTCATCCATAAGACCAATGATAGGTGACCATATGGTCACCTATCAAGGGGTTTCTCAATTTCAGAGCCCGCTAGCCCGGCGAAAACGTGCGGGTGCATTCCTGCCTTGCTTAGGCGCTGGCTGGTGGGGCTAGCCCCGGGGCCTTGGCGAGCAGCTGGGATGGAAGGCACGGGGTCCTGAAGTGCGTGCAGGCGTGGCAGGATGGTCCACATGCTGCCGTTGAGTCAGATATCCGGGTTGCGGGCCACTGTTGATGATGCGTGGTGCTCGCCCTTGGCGGATGCGGTGGGTGGGCACTGGGACATTCCTGCCGGCAGCTTGCGGTACTGGCGCTCCTCGGCGGCCCATGTGTTTGTTATCCCGCCTGGCGGTGACCAGCGGGGAGTACTGTACGCGCGCTTCGCTCCAGCCGGGTCCGCGGCAGGAGTGCGACTGCAGCGCGGAGCGCAGCTGCAGGCCCGGCTCAGCGATGCCGGAGCCCCGGTGGCCGAACTCGTGCGCTCGCGGGCGGGCCTGCCGGTGGAGACTATGCCCACCCCGCTCGGTGAGACGGCCGCGTGCGTGGTCCGAAGGGCCGACGGTGACGAGTTGGACGTGGACGAGCTCGACGCCGGGGCTGCCGCCGCCTGGGGTGCCGCCCTGGCCAAGTTTCATCACGCCGCAGGCCCCGTGGCGGCGGAACAACAGGAGCAGACGGACGTGTTTGCCCGCCTGATTGCCCACCCCGATGAGGACCTGCGGGACGCTGCACAGGCCCTGCGCGTACTGTGCGAAGGCCTGGATTTAGGGCGGACGCCCGTGGTGGGCCACGGTGACTTTGAACTCGACAACCTCCGATGGTCCCGTGGGATACCAACCTGCTTCGACCTTGACGAGTCCGGCGTGATGCCCATGGCAGCGGACATAGCTTCAGCTGTGCGCGACCTCCTCGGCCAACGTCCGGGCACCCCCGAGCACCCGGAACTCCTCGAAGCATTCCTGGCCGGGTATCAGCACGGCTCTGGCCTGGCAGTGAGTATTGATGAACTGTTGCTGCACCGGGCAGCGCTCGCAGCGCAGCAATTCCTCAGGGCACCAGCAGTCCTGGACATGGATGATACGGTCCTCGAAGCTCCCGGCAATGACTGGCTCAAGGAGCTGGACGGTTCCTTGGCCAGCCACTACGAAGATCAGCGGGGGATAGTCCTGGCAACGGCCCGCCTGCTTGCGTGAGGTGGGCGGCGGGGGAGTCATCTAACTGCTTTTTGCCAATCAGCCCATTAGGATCACGTTTATGATTTCCTCGCTCAAACCCATGGTGGCGGCATGACCGGGCCGCTGCGGGTCTCTGTTCCCGACCAGAAACTGCTGGAGGCGCTGGAGCCGGCTCCCGGCGTCGAGTTCCTGCTGTGGGACTTCTCCGGGCCGGCTCCGGCAGGGCGGTTCGACATCGTGGTGCCGCCGTACATGCGCGGGCCGGGAGTGCTGACGGCGCTGGAGTCTGTGGACGTCGGCCTGATCCAGAGCCAGTCCATCGGGTACGACGGCGTTGAGGCCGTTCTGCCCAGCGGTTCCCTTTTCGCCAACGCGGCGAGCGTCCACGAGACATCGACGGCGGAGCTCGCCCTGGGGATGATGATTGCCAGCCAGCGCGGGATGGTGGACTTCGTGCGAAACCAGGCCAGCGGCACCTGGGCCAACAGCCAGCGGCCCAGCCTTGCGGACCGGCGCGTGCTGCTGGTGGGTTACGGGGGAGTGGGCAAGGCCATCGAGGCCAGGCTGCTGCCCTTCGAAACCGAGGTCACCCGGATGGCCAGCCGCGCACGCGAGGACTCCGGCGGGAAGATTTTCGGGATTGACTCGCTGTACGAGCAGTTGCCGCTGCACGACATCGTGGTGGTCAGCGTTCCCTTGAGCGAGCAGACGCAGCAGCTGGTGGATGGGAAGTTCCTCGCCGCCATGCCCGATGGCTCCCTGCTGGTGAACGTGGCCCGAGGCCCTGTTGCGGACACGGAAGCGTTGCTGGCGGAGACGTCATCAGGCCGTTTGCGGGCAGCTTTGGACGTCACGGACCCGGAGCCGCTGCCGGCCGATCATCCGTTGTGGACCGCCCCCGGTGTGCTGATCACACCGCACGTGGGCGGGGCGAGCTCGGCGATGTTTCCGCGGATGGTTCGGCTGATTAGGCAGCAGATCGGGCTGATGCTGGAGGGCAAGGAGCCGGTGAACGTGGTGCTGGGCCCGGCCGTGTCCGGCAGTTAAACAGGCGGTCGTTTGCTTGATCGGCGGCTGCCGGCAGGTCCTTACTGGCATCAGTCACCGCACTAATGCGGTGGCGCCTGAAGGAACCTGCCGGCAGGTTTTGGTTCTTTGAAGACCAGGTGGAGAGCGGCGCGTGCCGCTCCAGCCTAGGCCGCCGCTGAACGTCCCTGTTTGACCACTGCGCCACCCTGGATGACATAGTCCAGACGTGATTCTGCAAGCACCGCCAGGTCTTTCAGCGGGTCCTCGGAGGTTATGACGAAGTCACCTTGAGCACCCACGCCGATGACGCCAAGTTCGCCGTCGCGTTGGAGCAGTGCTGCGGCCGTGGTCGTGGCGCTGCGGATGACATCGATCGCCGGCATCACCTTCGCCCGCACAGTAAATTCCTTTGCCTGGTGTACCTGCATCCCGCCCAGCAGGTCCGACCCGTAGGCCAGGTTGATGCCTGCTTCATGGGCTTTGCCCAACGCCTCGTAGCCGCCATCGAGGACGGCTGCAACCTTCTCCCAGTTCTCCTGGGACAGCCCGAACTTGCGACCTTCCCTTTCCAATGCCCAGTAAGTCACCAGGTTCATTGTCAGAAATGCGTTGAACTCTTTGAACAGTTCCAGTGACTCGTCGTCGAGGAGGTTGCCGTGTTCGATACCGCGGACTCCAGCGCGCAGTGCCCGGTTGATGGCCCGGCCCGTATAGGCGTGGGCTGTTACGTAGCGGTTCGCTGCTGTCGCTTCCTCCACGGCAGCTTCAATTTCAGATAGGGAGTACTGGGTGGAGTCGATCCGGTCAGTGGGAGAGGCAACGCCTCCACCAGCCATGATTTTGATGTGGTGGGCGCCTTTGCGGAGTTCGTCCCTGGCGGCTTGTCTAACTGCGTCCACGCCATCAGCCAGGCGACCGATATGCGGGCAGCAGGAACCGGCGTCATAGGAATCCCGCCCGCGGGGACGCGGGTCTGCGTGGCCTCCGGTTTGTGAGAGGGCCTTACCACCGAAAAACAGCCTCGGACCGCGAAGGAGTCCCTCTGCCTGCGCATCGTGGATGCCGAAGTCTGCACCGGCCGCGTCCCGCACAGTGGTGAAGCCGCGGTCCAGCATTTCCCCCATGAGCTTGGCTGTGTTGAAGGCAGCATAGTTTGGAGACCATTCGCCGAGTTGCCCCAGATCCGCGGTTGCTGCTGTCACATGGACATGGCAATCGATAAGGCCGGGCAGGACAAACTTGTTCGCCGCGTCTATGACCGTTTCGCCCGCTGCCGGCAGGTCGGACCCGATCTCCGTGATCGAACCACCCGAGACCTTTATGTCTCCGTGTTCGTAGCGCCCTTCGGCGACGTCGAGGTACGAAGCGTTTTTGATGAGTAGGTCATTTGCCATTAGCTATTCTCCTGTTGCTTCCACAATGGTGGCGGTGTATCTGCGTGCTATCTCCAGCACCTTGTCAACATCCTGGCTCGTATAGGCGCCCTCGGCGTCCAGGACATTTAGCGCGGCAACTGTGGTGTCAGCCAGCAGGATCGGAGCATTAATAATGGATCCGCAGCCAAGGCTGGCTATCAGGTCAGCGTCCTTGAAGATGCGCTCTACGTCCGCTCGGGTCTGCCCAAAGAAGGGCCTTTTCTCAACCAGGCATGCATCCAACCAGTCTTTAGCGACATCGCGACTGACGTCCTTCCGTCCGCCCACTGGGTATTCGCGGGGGTGGGAGGAATAGATCCTTTCCATTTGCCGGCCCTGGTCCCGGAATGCCAGGATCGTGAAGAGCCTGAATCCGACCTCGTCTTTCACCGCCTGTTCGACGGCCTCCAGGTTGGAGATTTCGTTACCCTTCATGGCGCACGGCTTCCTTTCCCTTTATCTCTTCCATCGTGATGTCTTCCAGCGACCTTCCCTTTGTCCGCACCGCGAAAAGCAAGGTACAGATGACACCAACGGCCAGTACTGCCGTGGTCATACCAAACACTCCGACAAATCCCCACTGGGTAGCGAAAATGCCGATCAGCAAGGGTGCGGTGATGGAACCCACCCGGCCGAACGAGGAACTCAGCCCGACGCCTGTTGCCCGCAGCCAGGTGGGGTATACCTCCGGGGTGTAGGCATATACGCCGGCATAAGTGCCATTGAGGAAGAAGGAGAGGGCGATACCAGCTGCAGTAATGAGGATCGGGTCCGACATCTGGCTAAGCCAGAATGCGCTGATGGCTGAGCCGATGAGGTAAATGGCAATTGTGTACTTGCGGTCAAGCTTTTCGTTGACCCAGGCAGCGCTGAAGTACCCCGGAATCTGTGCAAGGTAGATGTACAGGGAGAACGTGAAGCTTGTGGTGACCGTCAGGCCCTTGCTGATCAGCAGCGTCGGAATCCACGAGAAGAAGCCGTAGTAGGAGAATGTGATAACAAACCAGATCAACCAGGTCACCGAAGTTATTCGCCACATCTGCGGGCCCCACAGGAATTTGATGGCCTTGCCCAATGAAAACTTTTCAGGTTCTGGTTCCACAGCATGATGTGGATCTACGGGCGGCAGATCCTTCCCGGTGGCAGTAAGGACCCTGTCTTCGAAAGTCTTTACAACCTTTTCGGCTTCGGCCTGCCGCCCTGCGTTCATGAGGAACCGGGGTGATTCAGGCAAGGAGCGCCGCCACCACAGCAGCATAACGATCGGGATGAAGGTGATTACCTGCGCCCACCGCCACCCCTCGGGAAACACTGGCACGACAAAACGTCCAATGAGGGCCGCCCCTACGAATCCGAAGGAGAAGAAACCGGCCAGCGCACCAAGGAACCATCCTCGCTTGTAGCTGGGCACAAACTCTGACAGGAAGGGCGCGATGATGGCGCTTTCTGCTCCTGCCCCCAAGCCGGCCAAAACGCGGGCAACGAGGAAAACCTCGAAGTTCCAGGACATGGCTGCAACCAATGACGCCGTCGCATACAACGCCAGCGCATACATCATCACAGCCTTCCGGCCGAGCTTGTCACCCAAGTAACCAGCGAGGAATGCGCCGAAGAGGAACCCGAACGGCGCTGATGAAGCAACCAAGCCCAGTTGGACCGCAGACAGGGAGAAGGCCTCCCGGACGTCCGGCAGAAGGAAGGCTACAACTGCGCTGTCCATTCCGTCGAAGGTGTAGCCGAGGCCTCCGATCAGCAGCAATGCATAGTGGGGCTTGCTCAGGGGCAAGCGGTCGAGCCGCGCGGAAAGGGACACCTTGAATCTCCTGAGGGCTAAGGTAAGTGATGCAGATAACATGAGATACTAGGTGCAACAATTCGTGCACTCAATACATACCTGCAAGTAACTTTGCAATTAGGAGTTGGTTTGCCAGCGAATCCTGGTCCGGTAGCCGCCATAGGAGATGCCGACTCGGTCGACGACTGGTTGCGGTCCCTCCTCCCGGGCAAAGACTTGGGGGGAAGTACGCAGCAGGTATTCAGGCTCATGACCACGCAGCCGGCTAAGGCAAGTTTTGCGCCTGCCGCAGAGCTCGCCGAGCTGGCCGGCACCAGCGTTTCCAGCGTCACCAGACTGGCGCAGCGTTTGGGCTACACGGGCTGGCCTGACCTGCAAAGGGACCTGCGGGCGCGGTACTTGGCACACCTGTCGGTGTTGCAGGTTTCTGAGACGCACAGCACCAGGGAGTCCCCCTTTCGGGCCTCCTTGCGGCAGGATGCGGATTCACTCGCAACATCGTTGCGCAATTCCGACGAACAGCGGATCAACCGCATCGCACAGATCCTTGCGGCATCCAAAAACATCTACGTCACTGCCCAGGGCAGCTTTTCTGCGGTGGGCCACGCTTTGGTCCACAATATTCAAATCGCCGGCTACCCAGTGCGGCAGCTCCTGGATAGCCCCGCGATGGTTGCCAACCACGTGGCGGGTATGACTGAAACAGACACCCTTATCGTTTGTTCGTACTGGAGGCTTTATGACGTTGCTGTCATCGCGGCCGCGGAAGCTAAAGCACGGGGGAGCAAGGTAGTTGTCCTCGCGGATAACGTTTCTCCTGCGCTTGAAAAATCCGCTGACGAGATTGTCCTGGTTCCTGCTGAAGGAACTTCCTTTTTCCCGTCCCTGACAGCTGCGATGGCTGCCCAGCAGGGGATCGTGGCCACCTTGGCAAGAGTGGATCCGGACCGGACGCAGAAAAGCCTCGCGTCCACTGAGGAGAGCTGGCAAACTTTCAAGCTTCTCCACCGGTCCGTGCCGCGGAACTAGCAGCCGACGTGACAGTGCGGGTCGTCTTGTGGCGTAGAACGAACATCTGTGGGATGCGGGTACAGGTGCTGTCGCTCCTTCTCTTTGTCTAAATGGGTTTAGACCGCCGGCTCGCGCCGCCGCCGCCGGAACACGATCCGAAGGTTGTCCCGGAAGGTCATGCTGCTCCGGCGGCTGACCACGATCACGGCGACCAGCGCGGTCACCAGAACCACCGCACCGCCGGCGGCCACCGACCAGCGCGCGCCGAACTCCGAGCCGATCCAGCCCATCAGCGGTGCCCCCACGGCGGTTCCGCCCTGGAGGACCGCCAGGTACAGGGCCAGCACGCGCCCCCGGAACCGGGGCTCCACCGAGAGCTGGATGCTGGTATTGCAGCTGTTCAGGAAGGTGATGGACGCCAGCCCGACAGGGATCAACACTGCGGCGTACTGCCAGAACGACGGCGACACGCTGCCCAGGAGTGTGAAGAACCCGAGCCCGAGCGCCCCGCCGAGCAGGAACCGCAGCCGCGGCCCCGCCCGGCGCGCCGCGAGCAGCGCGCCGGCCAGTGTGCCCACCGCCATGATGGAGCCGAGGAGTCCGAATTCGCCGGGGCCCATCCCGAACTCGACGGTGGCCATCAGCGCGTTGATGATGGGAAAGTTCATGCCGAAGGCGCCAAGGATGCCCACCAGGACCATGATCAGCACAAGGTCCGGCCTCTGCCGGACGTAGCGCACGCCTTCGGCGACCTGGTGTTTGCCGCGGCTGGCCTTGGCGGCCGGGGCCAGTTCCGGGGTGCGGATCCGGAAGAGCGAAATGATGACGGCGGCGAAGCTGGCGGCGTTGATCAGGAACACCGGCCCGGTGCCCACCCAGGCGATCAGCAGACCGGCGACGGCGGGGCCGGTCAGCCTGGCGGTGTTGAAGGACGCGGAATTCAGTGCCACCGCGTTGGAAATGTTGTCCTGTCCCACGAGCTCGGAGACGAACGCCTGGCGCGACGGTGCGTCAATGGCGCCGGCGATTCCGAGGCAAAGGGCGGCCAGGTAGGCGTGCCACAGTTGGGCAGTGCCGGTCACTACCAGGAGGCCAAGTCCCAGCCCGGTCAGTCCCATGGCCACCTGCGTCCACAGCAGGATCACCCGCTTGCGGTAGCGGTCCGCCAGCACGCCGCCGTAGGGGCCAAGCAGCAGCATGGGAAGGAACTGCAGGGCGGTGGTGATGCCGACGGCAGCGCCCGAATGGTTCGTGAGGACGGTCAGCACCAGCCAGTCCTGCGCCACCCGCTGCATCCAGGTGCCGACATTGGACACCAGCGCCCCGCCGGCCCAGATCCGGTAGTTGCGGTTTTCCAGGGCCCGGAACATGGCGCTCATTTTGCGCTCATCTCCTGCATGAGATGCGCGGCGCGGCTCAGGACCAGCCGGTCCTCCTCGCTTAGGCCGGCCACCCGCTGGGCCAGCCACGCTGTCCGCTGGTTCCGGGCCTCCGTCAGGACCGCCCGGCCGGCGTCGGTGATATCCACGTGAACCTGCCTGCCGTCGTCGGGATTGGCGGCCCTGGACACGAAACCCTGCTCGGCGAGGGCGTTGACGATCCGGGTCATGGAGGGGGCCTGCACGTGCTCCCGTTCGGCGAGGGCACGGAGGGTCTGCGCGCCGTTGCCGTGCAGTTGGGCCAGCACCGTGTACTGGCCCGGGGTGATGACGTCGCCGGTTGCCTCGACGCGGAGCCTGCGGGATGTTCTCATCACGGCTGTGCGGAGGTCTATGGCCAGGCTGTCGGGGCTGGCCGTTTCTGTCGCTGCGCTGTTCTTGGTTTTGGTGGTGGTCACGCTCGCGTTGCGCCTCCTGAAGATGCTTAGCAGTGCTAATTAGTTCTGCTAATAAGTATGCTGCGGAGTCCTGTGGAGGGCAAGGTCCGGGAGGTAGACGTGCGTCACCAAGCGGCAGGAAGGGCACCCCGCCCGGGAGGAGAGGCGGGGCGCTTGGTTAGGCTGGAGTATGGATTACGTTCTTCGCCAGGCCACTCCTGAGGACGCGGAGGCGGTGGTGCTGATGCACACGCGGTCCCACGAGGAGTGCTACCCTCACCTGCTGTCCCCGGCGTTCTTCGCCGCCCGCCGGAAGGAGATTCCGGAACGGGTGGATCGCCGCCGCAAGTATTTGGACGTCCCGCACCCGCGGATCATCGCCCTGGACGCCAACGATGAGGTGGTGGGACTTGCCGACGCCGGCCCGGGCCGTGACGAGGAAGGTCCCGCTGCGCTGGAGCTGTATTCGATGTACGTCCTGGCCCGTGCGCAGGGCGGGGGTTTGGGGGCGGCCCTGCTAGGTGCCGCCATTGGGGAGTCAGCGGCGTACCTTTGGGTGCTGGAGGACAATCCCAGGGCGCAAGCCTTCTACCGCAGGCACGGGTTCCGGCCGGACGGAAAGCGGGGCCTGCTTCCGCCCGAATGGGAAAGGGTGCCCGAAATACGGATGGTCAGGGCCGGGCGGGAGCCTGGGCAGCCGGTCGATTGTTAGCCTGCCATGGAGGGGCTTGTCACCAGCAGGTCTCCCACCTCGCAGTCCAACTTCCGGTGTCACGGTCACCAGCATGTCCTTGACCGAGGCGCCTACTGTCCAGCTTTGAGCTTCCGCCAGCCGCCGGCGCGGTTGTTGGCGATGATCGCACGGAACATCTCCACCAGGGCTTCCTCGTTGATGGGCTCACCCTCGTGGTACGAAATCATCCTGCCGGTCTTGTTGCCGTGGCCTGCAGTGATGATGTGGTGCGGATCCGGGGTGATGCCGCCGTCGTACAGGAAAACGTTCACATGGTCCTTCGCCGCTAGCAGCGCGCAGATGTTGCCCTGCAGGACGAAGTACGGCTGCACGGTGCGTTTGATGGTTTCCTCGACGGCGGGATCGGCTGCGTGGACCAGGTCGCGCACCTTCCGGCAGATGTCTTGCTGCCAGGGCGGGAGGGGATCGACATACTGATCGACGCGGGGGTCCTTTTCGTAGCTCATCTGTATAACTCCTCCTTCGCCCGTGCTGTGAAACATTCAACAACATTGGTTCTCCAGGGCCTATGGTTCCCCGGTTCGGCGGCCGGGTGGGGAAGAGACATCCGTGCAATTCCGGAAATACGGTGCTCAAACAACCACGTACATGTGTCGCTGCCCACACTCCATGTGAGACCATCCGGTATGGGTGAAAACAACCAAGTGGACGACGCCGCTGTGCCTGCAACGGGCGTGAATGACCATGCGTGGGAGCGCGAGCACCGCCATCCCACCGCCGAACAGGCCCGGTCCATCGGCTACCGCCGCAGGGACGCAGAAGCCAAGCTGGAGCAGCATCTGCGGGAGGCCCGCGATAAGTCGGGCGAGGAAGCCGGCAGTCAGCACCAGTAGACCGCAGGGCCGGTGGCCGGCACGCTCGAGCAGTTCCAGGGCGCGCTCAACGATCACCCCGCATCCGCCGCTTTGCGGCGGAAGATGCGACGGTGCTCAAGGGCACCCACCGTGTCATCAGTCAGGCCCTTGCGCCAGGCATAACTCCACAGACCGGCGAGGGTGAGGTAGACGCCGGAAATCGTGGCGGCGTACAGCACACTGGGCCACGGATTCGGGTTTCCGCCGTAGTCGCTGAGCACTGACGTGGTGGCGGGCAGCATCACGATAAAAAACAGCAGCAGCATGTTCAGCCAGGCCAGTCTGGAGCTGAATTCCCGGATCCGGAAGAAATCCGGGTGGTGGGACATCCACACCCGGGCAATGATGACGAAAGACAGCGCAAAGGCGACAGCCCAAGAGATAAATTCCCTATTTCCGTAGCCGCCATTCAGTTCCATAATGGCCTCATACGCTTCGGGGACCCTCGTGCCAAAGACGGCTGGCGGGGCGCTTCAGAGTCCCAGGTGGCCGTCCATAGCAGGCGGAACGGACGGCCTCGCGGCTCCGGACATAAGAGCCCGGGAACGCTAACGGGGGAAAGCATCGCCATCATGCGATAAACAATCAACAGAAGGAATCATCATGCTCAAGGATTCAGCGATCATGGCTGTCCTGCCGGCAAAGGACATCAACAGGGCGAAGGATTTCTACCGGGACAAGCTCGGCATGGAATCATCCGGCGCTATGGAGGAGGACAGCCTGGTGTACCGCTGCGGCAGTGGGACCAGCTTCCTTGTTTACCAGACCGACAACGCAGGTTCGGCGAAGAACACGCAAATGGGCTGGGAAGTGGACAACCTCGATCGCGAGATGGAGGAACTGCGAGGCCGCGGCGTCAAGTTTGAGGATTATGACCAGCCCGGTTTGAAGACGGAGAACGGCGTTGTCACCTCTGAGTGGGGCAAGGGTGCCTGGTTCCTGGACAGCGAGGGAAACATCCTCAGCATTACCCAGCGCGCATAGCCCTCGGCGACAAGCCCGTGGGAGCTTCGTCCCTGCGGGCTTTGCTCCTCAAGAGTCGATCAAGACGGCATCAATGTTGTCCCAGCTTTGCCGCAGTTTCAGGGCCCGCCCGCATTGCGGGAAATAGGCTCGAACTATAACCAATGCGGCTTAGCAAAGGCCCGGCTTATTGCCGGGCCTTTTTTCGGGGGAAATAGTGTCGAACGACGAGACGCTGCCGGGATCAGCAAGATTTCCGGGGTCAGGGCGGGGGCCAGGGCGGCCGCGAAAATCGGGAACCATAGCCCTCGCCATTTCTTTTGCACTCTTTGTTGCCGGCGCAGCCACGTTGCCGCAGGTATTTGCTGCGGACCTTGACGCTGCCACGTCAGACAGCTCGGCGGCGCCCACGCCTGCCAAGGCGGGCGCAGCTGTGGAAGCGAGGCCGACGCCGTCGTCCGTTCCAACAGCGCAGGAGACAGGCGCGCCGCTGGACGCCGAGGCCCTCCATCAACTGGGGGCGGGCGTCACGGTGGCTGCGCCGAAGACCCGGCCTGCTTTCGCCACGAAGGCGATCGACCTGCTGGCCAGCCTCCCCATCAAGGGCCGGGCGCCCAAGACAGGGTATGACCGCGGGCTGTTCGGGCAGGCGTGGGCGGACGTTGATCGCAACGGCTGCGATACCCGGAACGACATCCTCAAGCGTGACCTGGCCGGGATCACCTACACGAACAGCGTCCCCTGCAAGGTCCAATCCGGCACGCTGGCGGATCCGTACACGGGGACCAGCATCAGTTTCCTGCGGGGGAGTGCCACCAGCAGCAAGGTCCAGATCGACCACGTTGTGGCGCTCAGCGATGCATGGCAGAAGGGGGCGCAGCAGCTGACCACGGAGCAGCGGACGGCGTTTGCCAATGATCCCCTGAACCTGCAGGCAACGGACGGTCCCACCAACATGAAAAAGGGCGACGGCGACGCCGCGACCTGGCTGCCGCCGAACAAGGGGTTCCGCTGCGAGTACGTCGCCCGCCAGATTTCGGTGAAGGCAACGTACAGCCTGTGGGTCACGCAGGCGGAGCACAACGCGATGGCCAATATCCTGGCTGACTGCTCCGCGCAGTTGGCGCCGACGAACCAGCAGGCGCCCGTGGCTCCCGCACCGGTTGCCCCCGCCCCTGTCGTCCCTGTTCCGGCTGCCCCGGCAGCCGCGGCCGCCTACTACGCGAACTGCGCAGCGGCCAGGGCTGCAGGTGCCGCGCCGCTCTTCGCCGGACAGGCCGGCTACCGCGCCGGGCTCGACCGCGATTCAGACGGTGTCGCCTGCGAGTAGCCACCCAAAGTCTGGGGCTGCAACGCCCCATCTGCATCACCATCACCTACATTTCCTAGGGGGAAAAATTGAAGAAGACGCTGACACTAGTTGTGCTGGCCGGCCTTATGCTGACCGGTTGCGGCACCAATCAGGCTGCAGTGCAGCCAACAGAAACCGCCACTGCTGTTGCGGCGGTTGTAGAGGCCGTCACGGTTCCCAGCGTGATGAGCCTGACCCTGGATAAAGCAAAGGAGCAGCTGGAAGCCCTCGGGCTCGAGGTCGAAGCGGAGGACACCGCCGACGGCAAGTTGATCATTTCCGAGAAGAACTGGCAGGTGACGTCCCAGGACCCCGCGGACGGTGCCAGCGTCCCCGAGGGCTCCACGGTGCATCTCGGCGTCAAGTCCCTCGAGAAGATCGCGGCGGAAAAGGCCGCCGCCGAGAAAGCCGTGGCTGACAAAGCAGCCGCCGAGAAGGCTGCCGCTGACAAGGCTGCCGCAGAGAAGGCTCTGGCAGACAAAGCAGCGGCAGATAAAGCAGCGGCCGACAAGGCCGCGGCCGATAAGACGGCAGCGGACCAGGCGGCAGCAGCGCAGGCTGCTCAACAAGCTGCAAAGCCCGCACCTGCACCGGCACCTGCCCCGGCACCCGCTCCGGCTCCGCTTCCCGCTCCCGCCGCACCGGCAGCGGCGTACTACGCCAACTGCACAGCGGCGCGGGCAGCAGGCGCAGCACCGGTGTATGCCGGCACGCCGGGCTACGGAACGCATCTCGACAGGGACCGCGACGGCATCGGTTGTGACAAGTAGGGTCCACTACCCAACTGACTCGCCGTCGAATCAGTGACCGGTGGACATGATGCCGTGGATACCCTTCCGCAGGGTGTCCGCGGCATCTCCGTTTGTTGTCCTTGGCGTACAACCCGGCCTCACTGCCAACGAAGCGGCTACACGGTCTTCCTAAGGCCGACCCGACGCTTGTATGCTGTGGATCGGAGAGCCGGGAAGCCTGGTCGGCCCGTGGGCTTTGCCTGCGGAACGCCTTGGCACCGCCACGGGCGTTCGCGTGACGACCTGAGGAGTGGACGGCTCATGAACGCAGCAACACAACCCGTCATCGAAGCCCGCGGTCTTGTCAAGGATTTCGGCAGGACTCGGGCGCTGGACGGACTCAACCTGAACGTGGCACCCGGGGAGGTGCACGGATTTCTGGGGCCCAACGGCGCTGGCAAATCCACCACGCTCAGGATCCTGCTGGGGCTCATCCACGCCACTGCGGGCATTGCCAGGGTCTTCGGCCGGGACCCCTGGGCTGACCCTGTTGCCGTGCATCGGGACGTCGCTTACGTTCCGGGCGATGTGAGTCTGTGGCCAAACCTTACGGGCGGGGAAGTCATCGACCTGCTCACGGGCCTGCGCGGTGGCGCCGATGGGAAGCTGCGCCGCGAGCTCATCGAGGAGTTTGAGTTCGACCCGCGGAAGCAGGCCCGTACCTACTCGAAGGGAAACCGGCAGAAGGTTGCCCTGATTGCGGCGTTCGCCCGCCCGGTGCCCCTGTATCTGCTGGATGAGCCAAGCGCTGGCCTGGATCCGGTGATGGATGCAGTATTCCGCCGGCGGATAGCACGGGTCAGCAGGGACGGAGCCACGGTTCTGCTGTCCAGCCACATTCTCAGTGAGGTGGAGCAACTCTGCGACCGGGTGACCATCATCCGTTCCGGAGCCGCGGTAGAAGCAGGGACCCTGGGCGAACTGCGGCACCTGCAGCGCACACATTTCCGCGTCACGGGCCTGGCTGAGCCGGCACGGCTGGCTACGCTGCCCGGCACGCACGAGGTCAGGATTGCCGGCACCGCAGCGGAGTTCGACGCCGACCCCGCGGACCTGCGGGCTGTGCTGGCCGGTATCGCGGAAGCGGGAATCAGCGGACTCTCCGTCGCTCCGCCGTCCCTGGAGTCCCTGTTCCTTCGCCACTACAGCGATGGCAAAGGCACCGAGAGCGGGGTGAAGTGATGCGGGGCGTGCTCCGGCTGGCCCTGTTCCAGGCCCGTCGGGACAGGGTGGTGCTGCCCGTCTGGATCCTGGCGATCACGCTGCTCAGCTTTGCCACGTCCACCGCGGTCGCCACGCAGTTCGGGGACAAGGCCGCGCAGGCGGCGGTCCTGGCGCTGGCAGCATCGAATCCGGCATTTCTCTTCCTCCGCGGCCTCCCTGACGGAACCGGCGTCGGCGCGGTGGTGTTCTTCCAGGGTTATGCCTTCACGGCAGTCCTGGCAGGACTGATGAGCACTTTCCTGGTGGTGCGGCACACCCGTGCGGATGAGGAGCTTGGCCGGGCCGAACTCCTCGGTTCGGTCCCCATCCCGCGGGCCGCGTCCTTGGCCGCGACGCTTCTGCTGGGGGCCGCCGCGAACCTGCTGCTGGCCGTCTTCGTTGCTGCCGCTTTCGTCGCGGCCGGACTGCCTGGTGCCGGCTCGGCAGCGGCCGGTGCCGCCGTCGGGGTTGCCGGAGTTTTCTTCGTGGGCGTTGCCGCCGTGGCCGCCCAGGTCCTGCCCTCGGGCCGGAGCGCGAACGGTGCAGCCGCGGGCTTGGTGGGTGCGGCATATCTGCTCCGGGGTGTCGGGGACGCGCTCGGGACTCCGGCGGCGGACCTCCTGCACGTGACCAGTGCCTGGCCGTCGCTTTTCTCGCCCATTGGCTGGGGCCAGCGCACCCGGCCGTTTACCAGCCCCGACCCATCAGCGCTGCTGGTGCCGCTCGCTGCCGCAATGCTCCTGGGCATGGCGGCCGTGATGATCCGACGGCGGAGGGACGTGGGTGCCAGTCTGCTGCCCCAGCGTGCCGGCCGGGAGCGCGCCGGAGTGGGCGGCGCGTCCTCAATAGGCCTGGCCTGGCACCTGCAACGGTCCACCCTGGCGGGATGGTGTGTTGGGGCCGCGGCTTTGGGTGCCGTGGCAGGCGCCCTTGGCCCGGCGGTGAGTGAGAGCGTGTCCAGCGCGGCGCCGTTGAAGGACCTTATTGCCCGGCTGGTGCCGGACGGACAGGCGGGGCTGATCGACGTGTTCGTCACGGCACTGCTTGGTGTGGCGGGAGTGTTCGCGGCAGCCGCGGGTATTCAGGCAGTGCTGCGACTGCGCTCGGAAGAGGCCGAAGGCAGGGCTGAGCTTCTGCTCTCCGCGCCGGTGTCCCGGGCCCGCTGGCTCGGCGCCAACCTGTTGATTGCTGCCTTTTCCACAGCTGGCGTCTCCGTGACGGCGGGCGTCGCTGCCGCCGTCGGCTTGGCTGCATCCGGCACCGCCAACGGTCCCGCCTGGATCCTGGTTGCGGCGGCTCTGGCGCATGTTCCCGCTGCGTTGGTGTTCCTGGCCGCGGCCGCCGTTGTTTTCGCGTTGGCACCGCGGCTCGCCGTCCTGGCCGGCTGGGGGATGCTGGCGGCAGGTATTGCCCTGGGCGAGTTCGGGGAGCTGTTCGGCCTGCCGGTGTGGCTGCAGGACGTGAGTCCGTTCCGGCACTCCTCGGCCATGCCCGTGGAATCCTTCAACCACGCCGGGGCGCTGGGCCTGGTTCTTCTCTCTGCCGGCGGGGCTGCTGTGGCCGCCTACTCCCTCCGCCGGCGTGACCTTACCGCATGAATGGAGCACCCCGTAATGAAGATGATGCTGCTTACCGCCGGCACGCGCGGTGACGTTGAGCCCTTCCTGGCATTGGCACGGGCCGCCGTCGCAAGGAGACACCAAGTCCGGATCGCCGTCCCAGATAACTCCGGAGCGGACACTGCAGGCCTTGGCACGGTCAGTCTGCGCATGGATTTCGCACAGCTCATCAGCGATCAAGGCGTTACTCCGTGGGCCGCAGGGGCAACGTTCCGGAAGTTGATCCAGCCGGCCATGGGCCGACTGCTGTCCGCTGCCGTGGAACACATAATCGCCTTCGGCCCGGATGTTGTGGTCTATCATGCGAAGGTCCTCACCGCGCCAGTCGCGGCAGAGAGCCTGGGCGTGCCGGCCGTCCTGGTCGAGACTGTTCCACTCACCCCAACAGGGGATTTTCCGGCGGCGTTCCTCACCACGGCCAACCTGGGCCCGTTGAACCGTGCCACCTACCGGGTAACGAACGTAGCCAACCTGATGTTCAGGAGCGAAATGAACACTGCGCTGCAGATGCTGCCTCCGGGGACCAAACGGAGGCCGGGAACCCGACTCGCGATGGTCCCTGTGAGCCCGCACTTGCTGCCCCGCCCGTCCGATTGGCCAAACACTACGCACCTCACGGGGCACTGGACTGCCAAGCCCGCGGCAGCGGACGGGGACGGGGAGCTGGAGGACTTTATGGACGCCGGCGACTTTGTGTATGCGGGGTTCGGCTCCATGAAGTCCGGTGACGCCACGCGACGGGGTGAAGCGGTCATCGAGGCGGCCCGCAGAAGCGGCCTGAACATCCTGGTGGCAGGAGGTTGGGGAGGTATCGAGGTCCCCACAACGGCAAGGGGCGGCGATGTGCTGGTCAGGGACTCAATAAACCACCACCATGTCCTGCCGCGGGCCGTGGCCGCCATCCACCACGGCGGGGCGGGGACGGTCCACGCCGTAGCCCGGGCGGGTATTCCGTCTGTGGTGGTGCCCTTCATTGCCGATCAGCCGTTCTGGGGGAATCTGCTGCACCGCCGCGGCCTCGCGCCGGAACCGATCCCGTACCGGAAGCTCACGGAGGACCGGCTTACCGCTGCCTTGGCGCAGTCAACAGGATGTCGGGCACGGGCAGCGCAAGCAGGGGAGGTCATACGGCGAGAGGACGGGACCGCCGTCGCGCTTGATGTCCTGGAGGACCTGGCCGGCTCGTAAGCCTCGCTCGCGGCGCATGCTGCCAGCATTACAGGAGCATCAGGAACTGGGTATACCGAAGGAACCAGGAGTCACGCGGATCCGTGCGATCCGCAGCCTGTCCATCGCGGTCACCGTCAGCATGTGCCCGTCCACCTCCACCCGGTCGCCGGTCCGGGGAAGCCGGCCCAGCTTGTCGATGACGAACCCGGCCACCGTTTCGTAGTGCCCCTCCGGCAGTTCAAGCCCGGACGCCGAGGCGAACTCCTGAAGGATCAGCCCGCCGTCCACCTCGAGGGATTCCCCGGCTTTGGTGACGCGGTCCTCGGGGTCGGCGCCGGCGTCGTACTCGTCGTAAATCTCGCCCACCAACTCTTCCACGAGATCCTCCATGGTGACGATGCCGTCCGTGCCGCCGTACTCATCCACCACCAGCGCAATCTGCTGGCCCAGCCTGCGCATGCGTTGCAGCGACGGCAGAACTTTGTTGGTTCCCGGCAGCGGAAGGATCTCCCGCGCGAGGTCCCGCACCAGCCCGTCGTTGTACTTCCCGTCCCGGGGCATCAGGTCACGGATGTGGATGAAGCCCAGGACGTCGTCGGGCGTTTTGTCGATCACGGGATAGCGCGAATAGGGGCCATCGCGGACCAGGTGGCGCGCGTCAGCGATGCTCAGGTTTCCGTTGACGAAGGTCACCTCGGTCCGCGGGCGCATCACCTCCTGCAGCGAACGGTCCGCGGCCCCGAAGACGTCCGACAGGATGCTCCTGCTGTCTTCCTCCAGCGACTCGCTTTCAGCCACCATGTCCCACAGTTCCTCGGAGCTGAGGCTCTCCTGCTTCACGTTTGGATCCCCGCCGAAGAGTCGAACCACCGCGTCCGTTGAAACGGACAGCAGCCAGACGGCGGGCCGCATAATGTCGGAGAGGACGCTCAGGGACGGGGCCAGGACTCTCGTGAAGCCGACGGCGCTCTGCATGGCCAGCCTTTTGGGCACCAGCTCCCCGAGCACCAGGGACAGGTAGGCAACCAGCAGCGTCATGCCGATGAAGGACACCGGTTCAGCCGCGGTGCCCAGTCCTGCGGCCTGCAGGAGGGGCACGACGTCGGGGGCGATCGTGGAGGCGCCGTAGGCTGCGGAGAAGAAGCCGGAGAGCGTCACGCCGATCTGGATGGTGGAGAGGAAGCGGTTGGGGTTGCCGGCCAGCGCGGCGATCCTGGCGCCATGTTTTCCGCTTCTTTCCATTCGGCGCACCTGGCTCTCGCGGAGGGAAACCAGCGCCATTTCCGTGCCGGCGAAGACCCCGCCCAGCAACACAAAAAAGAGGACCAGGAGGAAGTTGACCAGGGTATTGCTGTCCATAAACAGACATTACCCAATCGACTCTGCGCGCCTAGCTGTTCCAGCCGTGGTGGTCTTCCTGCAACAGCTTCGCGAAGTCGGAGGCGTGTGTGGCCGGGAACCAGTGTCCGGCCTTCACTTTCGTCACGGTGAGCCTGGGCACCCAATTTTCCAGACCGTCGGTCAGCTTCGGGGAAAGGAAGGGGTCCTTCACCGGGACCACCACATGGACAGGAACCGATACCGGAAGCGGCGGTTGGCGCGTGACGTGGAAGTTTGCCCGGTAGAGAGCAAGCCCGCGGACGGGGTTGTTGCCTACCGCCCGCCCGGTGGCTCTCTCGTAGGAGCCGGTGAGGAAGCGCCAGAGCACTTCGGGCAGCACCGGAATCTGGAAGAAGGCAACGTACAGGCTGCGCAGGAGCTGTCCCAGCAGTTGGGCCCAGCCGCGCGGTTGCCGCAGCCGTTGACGCAGCCACCAGGAAAAGTGCCACAGGTCTGGTCCGGACACGCTGGTGAACCGGCTGATCCTGCCCGCCGCGCGTGGGTCCTGCACAGCTGCCCAGGCCTGGATGGACCCCCAGTCGTGGCCCACGAGGTGAACGGACGAGGCACCCATTGCGGCCAGCACGGCGTAAAGATCATCCACCAGCGTCGGCAGCACAAAGCTCCCGGGCTTGCCGGTGAGGGATGATTGCCCGGCATTGCGGGTGTCATAAGCGATCACGTGGCATGTCTCTGCCAGCTCGTGAATGAGCGGAAGGAACACGCTGTGGTCATCCGGGTAGCCGTGAACCAGGAGCAGGGTAGGGGTATCCGGTGCCGGTTGCGGGCCGTATTCGAAGACTGCCAGTTCCGCCCCCTGCGACGGGACTATCCGCGGCTCTTCATTCCAGCTGCTCATCGGCAAAGCCTATAGCTTCACAACACTCACAGCCGCGATGCCCAGCCTGGCGGCAGCTTCGATAAGCTGCCGCCAGGCTGGCACTCAGGGCTGTTCAGGCTTACTCCTTCACCTCATACGCCTTGGGCAGCTTGAGGCCCCGTTCCTGCATGAGGGTGCGCAGGCGGGTGGGGTAGTCGGTGATGATGCCGTCCACGCCCAGGTCCATTAGGCGCTCCATGTCCGCGGTGGTGTTCACGGTCCACGGGATCACGGGCAGGCCCAGTTCGTGGGCTTCGGCGATCATCTCCGGGGTGACGGAGCTGAACGTGGGGGAGACGACGTCGTACCCCTGGGCAGCTGCGGCCTTGGGAAGGGAACCGTTGTAGTCGTCGATGTCGATGCCGCCCAGGTTGCGGCTGGCGCCGGGCTGGCCCACGCCCATCCACGCGTTGCCGCTGGAGAGCGCCACCAGCGGCAGCTCCGGCGCGATCTCCTTGGTGAGGTTCAGCGATGACCAGTCGAAGGACTGCAGGGTGGTCCGGTCCGCCATGCCGGACGCCTGGATCCCGGCCACCACTGCGCGGGTGAGGGACTCCATGCCGGCGCCGCCGATCTCGCTGCTCTCCACCTTGGTCTCCACGTTGAAGCGGACCTTCGCGGCGCCGGCGTCGCGGACCAGCTGGTAGACGTCCTGGAGCTCCGCGATCCGGTTGCCCTCGATGACGTCCTGCTCCGGGTAGCCGGCCAGCTGCTTGAAGCCGCAGTTGAGCGTCTTGATCTGGGCCAGGGACAGGTCGGCCACGCGGTCGCCCACGTACGGAAATTCCGGGTCGCCGGCGGTGGCCGCTGCGGTGTCCGCGCATTTGGCGGCCTGGATGGTGTCGTCGTGCCAGACGATCACCTTCCCGTCCTCGGTCAGGTGCGTGTCCAGCTCCAGGGTGGTCACGCCCAAGGCCAGCGAGTTCGTGAACGCGGCCAGGGATTCCTCGGTCCATTCGCCGCGGCCGCCGCGGTGGCTCTGCAGGTCAAAGGAGCCGTTGCGCTCGTTGGTCTTGATCGCGCTTGTTGTCGCCGTTGGCGCCGTTCCTGCAGCGTTCGACGACGGCGTGCCGGCTTCGTTCTCCGGGGCGGCGACGGCGGGGCTCGCCATGGCGGCGATCAGGGCGGCGGCTGCCGCAGCAGTCAGGACGTGGCGCATGGGTGGTTCCTCCAGGGGTGATGGGACCGGCTGATGCCGGTGACCCGTCAACGCTAGGGAGGGCAGGTTGCGTGTTTGGTGCGCGGAGTTGGAGGGGAGGTGAACGGGGGTGGTCTGTGCGTTCACCTTGAGGGCTTCGCGCCAGTCTTGACACCCTTTCCCGCGCTCAGGAACGTCGGCAGATCCCTAGCGCGTCCCCTTCGTCTCCTCGATGGGCCGGGGCCGCTTCCACGTGGACTCGCGCGGGCCCGGCGGGTAGGCCGCCGTCTTTCCGGCGTAGGTGATGACCAGCGCTGCGATGACCGGGAGTGCCGCAGCCGCCGGCACCAACAAAGGCCCTGCCACCACCAGGGCGGCGGAGCCGTAGAGCGCGCCGATGGTGATGCCCAGCTGGATGGTCAGGACAGTAAGCCCATTCGCAGCGTCCTTGTTCTCGCGGCCGGCGCGGAGGATGGCCGACTGGTTGTAGATACCGATGGCGCCCAGTCCGGCGCCCCACACTGTCATCAAAGCCAGGGCGAGGAAAAGGCTGCCACCCACGAAAGGCAACGCCAGCATCGAAACGGCGATTGCCGCCGTCGTAATCAAAAGCGAACGGCGCGGGTGGGAATCCACGGTGAGCCCGGCGATCCAGATGCCCAGCAGGCCGGAGACGCCGAGGACGGTGAGGGAGAGGCTGATGGCGTAGTCGGGCAGGCCGGCGTCGCGGATGTACGGGGCGATGTAGGTGAAGAGCGCAAAGTGGGCCAGGACCAGCAGCGGCCAGGCGATGGCCACGGGCTTCACGCCGGGCTGCGCGATGGCCGCGCGCATGGAGGGGCGGACCTCGCCGGCGCCGCGCCGGACGGACGGCAGCAGCAAGAAGCCGAGGACGGCGAGGAGTACGCCGAAGCCGGCGAGGGCCAGGAACGCCGCCCGCCAGCCGAGGACCGTGCCCAGGGCGGTGCCCACCGGGGCGCCGATGGCCAGGCCCAGGCTGTTGCCGCTGAAGACGATGGCCAGGGCCTTGCCCACCTTGTCCGCCGGAACCACGCGGGAGACGTAGGGGGCCATGGTGGTCCAGAGCAGGCCGTGCGCCAGGCCGCCCACCAGCCGCGCCACCATGGCGAAGGTGAAGTCGGGGGCGATGCCCACCAGGGCGTTGCTGAGCGCGAAGGTCAGGACGAGCGCCACCAGCAAAGGCCGCTTCGGTATGTTGGCGAGCAGCCGGGCGGCGGGCACCACGGTGACCACGATGACGGCGGCGTAGGCGGCGGCGAGGTAGCCGGCAACCGGCTCGGACACATTGAGGCCGGTGCTGATCTGGGGGAGCAGTCCGGAGGGGAGCAGTTCGGTGGTGATCGCGGTGAAGGCGATGGTGGCCAGGACCATCATGGCGGCCAGCGGGAAACGCTGGGGCGCCGGCGCGGGAATCGCGGAGGACATTAAGGAGGTTCCATTCAAGGGGGAGGGGAGGGGAGTGGAACCGGGCGCAACTGGGCCGAACAATTCCTCCAACAAGTTTACCGGGTGAACTAAGGGCTTCGGTGCAGATCCGGCGCGGCGTAGGGGGCCCTGCTGGTACCTGCCAGGCGCGATCTGCGCCAGACTGGAGTCCGGTCCAAACAACGAAAGCAGATTCCCTTGATTACTCTCCAGCAGGACGCAGAAGGCTTTATCCGGATGAACCGGCACTACCCGGCCAGCGTCCGCATCAGGATCACCTTCACCGACGGCAGCACCCGCGAGTTCTCAGGCCAGACCCTCAACAACGCGTACGATGCAGCGCTCGCTGAATTCCGCGCAAAGAACGGCCTCGACGCGCGGGGATTCTCCAGGAACACTGCGGGCCGCACGAACTCCGGCAACAAGGTCGATTTTGTTCCGGTGCATCCTGGAATGGGGGAGTAGCCGGCGCACGCGCTCGAGAATGCTTACGGCGCTGGCCGCGTGATGAGCAGCCACACCGTCCGCGGGATGGACCAGATGACCGCCAGCGCGAGCACCGGCACCAGCGAGACGCCGACGTCGGGAAACTGGCGGATGATGACCAGCAGGTCGGTGTCGAACCGGGCAGGGGCGTAGAGAAGGCACAGCCAGAGGGCGAATCCGTCGAGCCCCAGGGTGGCGGCGGCCCAGGCCAGCGGAGCCCAGCGTTTGCCGGCCATGAACCGTCGCCGCAGCAGGACCGAGAGTGACAGCCACAGGCTCAGCAGTTCGGCCAGCAGCAATGCCGCCGAGACCGCCCAGCTGTAGCGCTGCAGCCAGTCCTCATGGACGACGGCGGGCAGCGGGGACTGCCCGTGGAGGATCCGCAGGATGTTGGTGTCGATGGCCTTGAGCCGGGACGGGGCAGCGGTGTCGTTGCCGTTGATGACCAGGGCGACGCCGAGGCCGGACTCCGGAACCATGGCCAGGTAGGTGTGGCTGTTGCCCCATTCGCCCTGGTGCTCCAGCAGCAGCGGCAACTCTTCCTGGGCCGGCTCTGACGGATCAGCAGACTCCACGAGCGGCCGGGTATACCAGCCCATTCCGTAACCCTTGGTTTCGTCCACGGACGTACCGGGTTCGAACATCACCGCCACGCTCTGGGCCTGAAGGATCCGCGCGCCGCCGTACCTGCCGCCGTCGAGCAGCGCCGTCAGCACGTGGCCCAGGTCCTCGGCCGAGGCGTACAGGGTGCTGGACGGCATCCCGGCGGCGGGCGCGGGGACATCCGTCCGAAGCCAGAAGGAGCTGAACCAGCGGGAATACCCGGCGGCCGCCCTGGCCTCCCGGGCCGCGGCCTGGGTGGGATGGCTGTGGACCATATCCAGCGGCCCGAACACGTGTTGCTTCAGATAGTCCCCGAACGGCTGGCCGGCGACGGTCTGCACCAGGAGGCCCAGGATGTTGTAGTTGGCGCTGGCGTAGTGGAAAGCCCGGCCCGGTTCACCGGCAAGGGGAGAGCCCGCCAGTCCGCGGATTGCTTCCTCGAGGGCTTCCGGGTGCTGTGCAAGGGAGGCTTCGAAGGCTGTGTCCCTGGAGGACATGCCGCTGGTCTGGTGGAGCAGGTGGCGGACAGTGACCACCGACGAGCGGGCGTCGTCCAGGGTGAACCAAGGCAGGTAGGTCTGCACCGGCTCATCCAGCCGCAGCCGCCCGGCCTCCACCTGCTGCATCACCGCGATGGCCGTCAGGGACTTGCTGGTGGAGGCGAGCAGCACCGGCGTCCGGGTGGTCATCGGCCGCCCGGAGGAGTCCGCGCGGCCGAAAGCGGCTGAGTGCACCTGAACACCGTCACGGACGACGGCGACGGCGGCTCCCGGAATCCCGAGGGTTTCGAGCTGTTCCCGCAGGAAGGCGTCCACCGCCGCGTAGGTCTGCCCAGGACCGGCGGGTTCCGCGGCAGTTGCGGCGGCCGAGGCTGCCGGGGGAGCGGCGCCGCCGAGGACCGCTGCCACCAGGACGCACAGCAGCAGGCAGCGCGCTGACCACGATATTGTCCGCATGGCTGCACCTGCTTCGGCTGGCCGTTCCTTCACGGTAGAACCTGGCCAAACGGAAAACAACGGTCACCGTGTCACCGGTCAACGAAAACCAGGTCCCACCGCCAATTGTGAGTGCGCCTTGATTCCGGCTGCCTCAGTTGAACTGCGCTTACTCTGTTACAGCTGACGGAACCGGCTGACCCCCGGGTGCAGCAGGAGTGCTGCGGCGGCGCCAGTAGGCGGCCAGAAGGGCGCCGGAAACGTTGTGCCAGACAGAGAAAATAGCGCCGGGCAGAGCCGCTTCGGGAGTCAGGTACTGCCGTGCCAGCCCTGCTGCCAGCCCGGAATTCTGCATGCCGACCTCAATTGCGGTGGTACGCCGGGAAGGAATCGGCAGCCGGAACACACGGGCCGCAGCGTAACCGAGGGCATATCCCAGGCCGTTGTGCAGAATAACGGCGGCGAGAACCAGCAGTCCGGCTGCGAAGATGGCCTTTGCGCTTCCGGCAACCACGGCAATCACCACGGCGGTGATGGCGAGTACCGAAATCCAGGGAAGGGCAGGCAGTGCCCGGTTGACGAGGCGCGGCAGGAAGAGCCGGACAACAAGTCCCAGCAGCACGGGGAACAGCACGATCTGGACGATGGACCACGCCATCGAGCCGGCGTCCACCGGCATGTACTGGCCGGCCAGCCACAATGCCAGCACCGGGGTCAGCAGCGGGGCGATCAGCGTCGACACGGTGGTCATCGCGACGGACAGGGCGACGTCACCTTTGGCCAGGTAGGACACCACGTTGGAAGCCGTTCCGCCAGGGCAGCAGCCCACCAGGATGACGCCCGCGGCCAGGGCAGGCGGCAGTCCCAGCGCCGCGGCGACCAGCCAGCCCAGGAACGGCATGATGGCATACTGCGCCACCACTCCGATGACCACCGGGACAGGGCGTTTGGCGATGACGGCGAAGTCAGGGGGCGTGAGTGTCAGGCCCATGCCGAACATGATGATTCCCAGGAGGGGGTTGATCCAGGGGGCCAGCCCGGTGAAGGCTGTTGGAGCGGCAAGCGCTACGGCTCCTCCGGCCAGGATAAGTATGGGAAAGAGCGTGACGGCGACGCGGGCGCTGCGTTCTTCGGCGGCTGATGCCGTGGTGGAAGATTCGGATAAAGAAGACATACCTACCGGATTATCACAGGGAGGGTGGGGTTCCAGAATCAGCGTGTTTTGATGACGGAAGGGGTGCCTGTGTAAAGAGGAAAGGAAAGGGACGTGAATGAAAACCAATGAGTTGCTGCAGGACGCATTCGGCCGGATCCGGGAGACAGTGGAGGACACGCTGGAAGGGCTCGACGGCGATGCCCTCACCCAGCGGCCGGGTGGCACCGGGAACTCGATCGCCTGGCTGATCTGGCACCTTGGCCGGGTGGAGGACGCACAGGTGGCCGCCGCGGCCGGACTGGAGCAGGGGTGGACGTCGCAGGGTTTTGCGGGCCGTTTTGGTCTGCCGCTGCCGGAGCGGGACACCGGCTACGGCCACTCGAGTGAACAGGTTGACGCGGTGCAGGCCGGGCCGGAACTGCTGCTTGGGTACTACGACGCCGTGCACCGGAAGACCGCTGGCTTCCTGGAGGGACTGGGGGACGAGGACCTGGACCGCATCGTGGACCGGCGCTGGGACCCGCCCGTAACCCTCGGCGTCCGGCTGGTCAGCACCCTTGCCGACTGCCTCCAGCACGTGGGGCAGGCCGCCTATGCGAAAGGGCTGGGGCGTACGTAGTCGGACGAAGCTACACCGCTGCTACGTGGCCGGCTGCTGGATGGTGACGGTGCCCGCGTCGCCATCCACGCTGATCTGCTGGCCGGTGGAAAGCCGCTGCGTGGCCACCCCGGTGCCGAGGACGGCCGGGATGCCGTACTCGCGGGCTACGATGGAGCTGTGGCTCAACGGCCCGCCGACGTCGGTCACCACGGCGGAGGCCATCGCGAACAGCGACGTCCAGGCGGGAGTGGTGATGCGGGCCACCAGGACATCGCCGGGCACCATCTGCCCGAAGTCCTGCGGCCCGGTGAGGACGCGCGCGGGCGCGCTGACCCGGCCCGCACTGGCGCCAACGCCTTTGATGATGTCGCCGGGCTGGTGCTGTGAGCCTGCCGGCATCATCGACCCGAACGCCTTCTCCATCCACCGGTTCTCCGGGAGCAGTTGCGGCGCGGCGGCCTTCGCCTGGCCCCGCCACAGCATCCTGCGCTCCTCGACGGCGGCGGCACGGACGGGCCGGTCAGCTCCGGTAATGGCGGCGCCCGCCCGCGCTCCCGGTTCAGCGAGGCCGAACTCGACGGCGCTGCGCAGCTCCTGATGGCGCAGCCAGAACACATCGTCCGCCGAAGCGATGACGCTGGATTCCACCAGCCGCTGCCCGAGTTCGAGCAGCATCCGCCGCAGCAGCGGCCAGGCGAGTCCGACGTCGGCCAGTGCGTCCTCGCGGATCGGTGCCGTGTCCTGGGCCCACCGGAGCAGCCGGAGGAATGCGGCCCGGCGGCGGGGTCCGAGCCGGCCGGCCATCTGGCTGGTCAGGTTTTCACGGCGTTCCGTCGACAGGCGCTGCCGCTCATGCGGGTCCGTGCCCTGCCCCCGGAGGTAGAACTTCACCGTGTTCAGCAGTGCGGACGGATCGTCGGCCGGCACTGGGCTGGCGAAGTCCAGGTTATAGACCGTGTGGCCGAACAGCCCCAGGTGCTCCTGGAAGGCGAAACACCATTCCTGCCAGAGGACGTCGTCCACAGCTCCGGGCGGGGAACCGGTGCGCTGGCACTCGGCGAGCACCGCCGTCGGCCGGTCCAGCAAAGCCGCCGAGAGCCCGGGGTCGCTGCGGGCCCAGCCGGCCAGGTCATGCAGTGACTTCTCCGCCCGAATCGGTTCGCTGTCGTAGCCGAGGAGGAACGTCTGGGCGGGGGGATCACCGTCGCGCCGGACAAGCTTGTCGTAGAACGCCCGAAAGGAGAGCTCGCTGGTAGCGGCGAGCGGAATGATCGACTGCACGGCGGTGTAGTAGACGGTGCCGGCGTCCAGCAGCGCCTGAACACCCGCCAGCAGCTCCTCACCGGAGAGCTCCCCGACGGGCTTCGCGGACCAGTCCCTGATCACCCGTTCGTACCGGGGGTGCGAGAATTCGCGCCAGCCCGACACGCCCATGTGCGCCTTGCCGCGGGCCAATGCACCTACAGCCGTCAGTGACTTGCCCATCAGCCGCCACATTCCGGAGCTGCGGTAGTAGTAATAGGCGTAGCCGTTGACGGTGGGCAGCCGGATGTCGCCGTCGCGGATGACGTTCCTGCCCACGGCCTGGGCCAGCAGGGACTGCAGCGACCGCGCCACCGAGCCGTCGATCATGTCAGCAAACAGCGGTGTGAGCGGGTCGGGCAGTTGTTCCACGATGCTCGCCCGGAAGTAGAGGCCCTTTGGATACGGCAGGGGCCAGGTCTCCGGGGTGTCCGCTGCCGGTTCGGGGAGCGCCGTGATGGGCCGGGATTGCAGGATAAAGAACTGGCCACCGGCCCGTGCCCACTCGATGTCCTGCGGGGCGCCGAAGTGATCTGCGATCCGCTGTCCATAGCCGGCCAGCTCAGCCGCCGCCCGGTCATCGAGCACGGGCTCACGACGGCGGGCTGCCGCCACCGGCTGCTCCCGGGTGCCGTTCTCCGCGTAGACAGTCATGACCTCCTTGTCGGCTGTCTGCCGCGACACCACCGAGCCGGTCCCGGCGTCGACGGTCACGTCATCGGTGCTGACCGTCCCGCTGACCACTGACTCGCCCAGGCCCCACGCGGCACTGACCACCGTCTGGTCCCGCCGGCCATTGGCCGGGTTGGCAGTGAACATGACACCGGCGGCCTCGGCCTCCACCATCTGCTGGATGACGACGGCGAGGCGCACCTCGTCCGGTCCCACGCCTTCGCGGGCACGGTAGGCCATGGCGCGCGCCGTCCAGAGGGAGGCCCAGCAATCGATCACGGCTTTGGCCAGGGCGTCCGTGCCGCGGACGTTCAGGTAGGTGTCCTGCTGCCCGGCGAAACTGGCGGAGGCAAGGTCCTCGGCAGTGGCGGAGGAGCGCACGGCCACTGCCGTGTCCCCGCCGAGATGCCCGTAGGATGCGCTAAGTTCTGCTGCGATCCCGGCAGGTATGGTGCCGCTCCGGAACAGGGCTGTGATCCGCTCCGAGGCATCCGCATAGTCCCGCGGTACCGCCTGCGGTGGCAGCGATGCCAGTTCCTGAATGGCCGCGTCCAGGTGGTTTTCAGTGACGAAGTGCGAATACGCGGCGGTGGTGAGCACAAACCCCGGCGGGACCGGCAGTCCGGCCTGGATGAGGCCGCCCAGTCCCACGGCCTTGCCCCCGGCCACGCTGACGTCGTCCCGTCCCGCATCGGCGAGATCGTTCACATAGGTCATGGCCGCGCGTCCTTGCTGCCCCGGTTTAGGGCGCCTGGGAACCTGATGCTCACATACTGGCACTGCAAGGGACAGGAGGCCACAGGTTCGGAGCCGCGAGCGCCTACGGTTGCACGGAGTCGAAAAACTTGTAGCCGGGGTCCGACTGCCCGGTCTCGGCAGCGCGGGATTTCATCCGGATGAAATCTATGTCCTGTTGGCAGAGCGTGGTCTCGCCGTGGGGGTCCTCGTTGAGGGGCTCGTTTGTGGCTGCACTGATTTCTGCTGACAAGGTGCGCGGAAGGATCACGCAGCCGGGGTTATCAATCAACCACTGCGTAACTGTGGCGGGAAGCCTGTGCCACTGGTCTTGAATGCGCGTGTCGGTCATGGTGTGCCTTTCAGGGCTGTCATTCAGGGGCCGGTTGGATGGGAGAAGGGTTGACGGATGCGAGGACGCCGTTGAGCATCAGTGCCGAGCGGCGTGTACTGGAAGGTCTTGGAGGGTGGTCATGGCGTTTTGCCAATGTTCTTGAGGATGGACCGTCGGACCACGGGAACAGCAGCCCTGGGGACTGCAGGAAAGTTGGACTCATTATTCGGGGAACCGGATGTCCAGTCACGACGTCCCGAGATGCTTCGAGTGTACGCTCAATGGCGCATGCCGGGGTGTTAAACCCTGTGGCAATCATGGCGAGCCAAAGCTGCCAATCATCGCGCCTCTGCACAAGTTTCAGGGCACGGTGATCCATTAGGGCAGGTTTTGCCCACAACCCTTCCGGACGGTTCCGGTGCCGGTGTGTCTTCGGTCAGATGGTGGCCGGCAATGTCGGTAAAGGTGGAGCAGAATCGCCGAATAAGGGTTGCCGGCCGGACCGGTAGGCAGCGTCGATGACGGGTTCGAGTTCGTCCAGTACAGTGCGGTTTCCCGGGAGAACAACATGGGCCAGGAACTCCGATTCGAGGGTGGCGATGCCTGCCGCCGCAGACGCGAGTTTTGCATCTATTGACAGAGCCAGGGCGTGCCAAAACCTGCGGTTGGTGCGTTCGAGGATTTTTGCCTTCGCTTCGCGGATAGGGCCCTCCACTGTGTCCCCTGCGGTTGTTGAGGTGCCATCAGATTGTGGCAATGAAACTACGATGCGAAATTGCCTCCCGCCGCCCCTGAAGGCGATGGCGCTCCGGTTCCCACGTTGGCTGAAAAGAACGTCCGTCGCCCCGTGGTCCACGAGCGCGCGTTTGATATGTTCCCGGGACGCCCCGCTGCTGAAAGAGTCGCCACGGGTGTAAGGACTTGTCATCGTCCAACTATGCACCTTTCGGCCCGTCCTCTCCGCCTGGTTTCCCGGCGCCACCGGCGGGGACCCCTGCTTCGACATCGATTTCGGGGGCACGCAGCCTGTGGTGGTTGTGGTTGTGATGGATTCTGCGATGGTGCCGTCTTTTTTGGGAATGGTTGCTGCTGGGGTCAACGGGAGGGGCAGCCGAAGCCACCAGTGACGACCCGTTCCTGCGGCGCCGCAACCGTGAAAGTACGACTACCGTCAAGCCCAGCCAAGCGAAAGCGGCACCGAGAATCAGGATCACCGCTGGAATCGTGTCCATGGTTGAGTTTAGGCCCGGAGCAGCCTGCATGCCCTACTCGTTTCCGGGTGGGCTGACCACCCGGTGACGGAGATTCGGGGCATCCTGGCGCGCGCTGACGCAGAGACGGAGCACTAACCCCAAGAGCACTGATGCCCTGCACCATGGCTAGCCTGCTACAACAGCTCCCGCCTTCAGCGGCGGAGGAGAAGGCCTAAGCGGGCTGGATAGCGGGGCGGGGCTTTCGTGCGGTTCCTTGCGCTCGGCGGTGGATGAAGTATTCGGCCACCGCCAGGCTGAGAACCCATGATGCCCCGATCAGGAGCGCCCGGGTCAGCTCGTCCACCGGCCCCACCAGGACGATCCAGGGAATGGTCACCACAACAATGGTTCCCTGGGCAATGCCGATGGCGTACGCCCGGGACATCCACTCACTGTGCCGGACGTAGTTCCGGCGCCGCACGGCGATGAAACCCAGGATGATGAACGCCACCATCGCGGACCCAAACACCAGTCGAAGGATGAGCAGCAGCGTCCCGTCCAGGGGCGGGAGGTCGTAAAAAACGGCCATCCACAAACCGGACAGGGCGGCGAGCAGGCCGGCCGGGGCGATGATGCGGCCGGCAATTTTGTGCCAGCTTGCCTTGCCGCGCTTGCCCAGGCGCAGCGAGGGAACGAACTGGAATGCGCCCAGCACCAGATACACGGTGACCGTTGGGATATGGATCAGCACGGGGACCGGCGAGTCGAAGAACCGGGCGTTGTCCGGGGTTACCTGGCCTCCCGTCAGGTCGGTCAGGCGAACAATCCCGGCGATGATCGGGACCAAGCTGAGGAAGATCAGGGCGGCGGGCACGAGCCACCGGAACCGGGGCTTTGGACGGGAGCGGGGAATGGTTGCAGATGTCATGGCTTCGCTTCTCTGGTCTGTGCGCTCAGGCAATAGACGGGTTGAGTCAGCCTGGAGCCCCCGATTCGTACGGCCTACGCTCAACCTACTGCACTTGGTTCCGGCAAGCGACAGGCATGTATGTAAAGGTTTGTTGTAGGTGCAGTGCTGGACATACGGTTTACCGATGCTGTCAAATGGGGCGAGCAATAAGTGAATATTTGCCGTCGGGGAGCGATGACTGGGACATCAGCGTAGAACCGAAGGCAATTTGAGGAAGCCGGTCTATGGAATTGGGTAGCGGCCCTGGGTGGAAAGCTCAGCAAAAGCTGAGCGAAAACCCAGGGGAACTGGATCACCTGGTTTGTTGTCGGGACTCGGAGTGGCGGCGGGCCCTTTGCGGCTACATCGCGGAAGACCCGTCATTGCTCCATGCGTCGGACAACGCCTGCAGGCTGTGCATCACGACTGCTGAAAGCATGGATGCGGTTCCCGGGGACCGGCAGTGCCCTATCGACATCCAGCCGTGTCCGGATGAGGCGGAAATCGAGCGGATGATCGACGAGGCCGTCTCCGGCACCTGACCGGTGATCAGGTACAGCCTCGGGGCAGTACCTAAGATTTTCCCAACCTCCGGCATGGATCCTGATCAAGGATCACGCCAGCGCGAACCGCCTCTGGGCAGGTTTCCTTGCTGAGTCTCCGGTGAACCACTGTTGCGTACACGCGCCTCAAAACAAGTACCCGACGGAATGGGTGACTGAAGAAGCGAGTACTGACCACTGTGGTTTGTGTTTCTTCCCGCCACTTCAATGGGAACCACGCATCACCGGTCTATATGGGGGAATCATCGTGATTACTTTGGAACTGCCCAACAACACTGGCCACGCAGGCCTCGTTCCCGAAGCGTCGCCAACGACGTCTGCGCTTCAAATCTCGGTTTTCGGCCCGTTGACGGTTCGTCGCGGCGACATCGAGCTGGGCGCAAATGACCTGGGCGGGCCCAAGCCCCGCCAGGTACTCGAAATTCTGCTGATGAATTTTGGCTCGCCAGTGTCGAAGAGGCGGCTCATGGATCTGCTGTGGCCTGGCAAGCAACCGGCTGTTGCACTGCCTACCCTTGAAAGCTATGTCAGTGTCCTTCGGCGTCAACTGCAGCCCGGTGCCGGCCGACGAGGCCCCCTGCGGACGGTCACCGGAGGCTACGCCATCGACCGGTCACTGGTGGAACTGGACCTGGACCGGTTCGAGACGCTAACAAATATGGCCGGGCAGGCGGAGCCCCGCGAGGCGCTGGCACTGCTGACGGAAGCACTCGACCTGGCCTCCGAGCCGCTGCTCGGGGAGGAGCTGCTGCCTGCCTGGGCGGAGGAGGAGCGGGCCGCACACGCAACGCGCGTCGGCCTTGCCCGCGTCTTGGCTGCAGAAACCGCGCTCGTCGCGGGGGAAGTCGGCAAGGCCATTGCCTGGGGCGGCTCGGCAGTAAAGGAGGATCCGCTCAACGAACGTGCATGGACCGCGTTGATTCTTGGCCTGGAGCAGAATGGCGAGAACACGGAAGCGTTGCGGGCTTTTGAACGCTGCCGGAGGGTTATGGATGAGGAACTGGGCTGTGCGCCGTCGCCCGTGCTGAGGGAGGCGCAAGCCAGGCTTTTGAGGAGCACCGCGGCAACTTCCGGGCCAGCGGAATTCCGCGGCCGTCCCGTGGCGCCGGAAAGTCGTCCCCTTGCGGCGGCGGCCACGGAGACGGCGGAACGTTTGCGGGTCCTGATTGTTGATGACCACACCACCTTCTCCAGTCTGCTGGCCGGGGCCCTGGACCGCGAGCCGGACCTGCAAAGTGTAGGAGCGGCGGCGTCCGTGACATCAGCCGTGAGCATGTTCCGGGACCTCGAACCCGACGTCGTCATCATGGACATGTACCTTCCTGACGGCAGCGGACTTGAAGCTGCAGAGCGCATCCTCGCGGAAGCACCGGAAACCCGGATCATCATGCTGACAGGCAACCCCTCACAGGAAGCGCTCCGCGGGGCGGCACGCGCGGGCGTCTGTGGATTCCTTCCGAAAGACGGCGCCCTGGGAGCCATGCTGGACACTTTGCGGCACGCCCGCACCGGCAGCATGATTGTGACTCCGTCCCTGCTGACCGGATGGGGCAGCGCCACTGATTCCCTGCCGATACCAACAGCTGCGTAACCCCTCGCCCGGCCGGCAACCCCTAATCACTGTCGCGACAGGTCAGCGAACCTGAGCCGGGCCGGCCCGCCCGGCTCCGGATCGGCGGCCGGACGGGGTGGGCCCGGATGGGCTGCGCGTAGGGTGGGAGGTGGACGATAGGAGCACTTCATGAAGAAAATCCTCATGGTACTGACCAGCGTTTCCGAGATCGGCGATACGGGGGAGAAGACCGGTTACAACGTGGCCGAGGCTGCACATCCCTGGAAGGTGTTCAAGGATTCCGGGCATTTCGTCGACTTTGCGTCCATCCAGGGCGGCCAGCCCCCGCGTGACGAGGTGGACTCGAAAGATCCCATCCAGGTCGCCTTCACGGAAGATGAGACCACGCGCGCCGGTCTCTACAACACTGCCCGCGTGGGCGTCGTTGATCCCGCCCAGTACGACGGCGTCTTCCTCGTGGGCGGCCACGGCACCATGTGGGACTTTCCGGACAGCGAAGGTCTGCAGGATCTGGTGGCCAGTGTCTACAACAACGGCGGAGTGGTGGGCGCGGTCTGCCACGGACCGGCCGGCCTGCTGAACGTGGAACTGGAGAACGGGCTTCGCCTCGTCGAGGGCCGAAGGGTGGCTGCCTTCACCAACGACGAGGAGGTCGCTGCAGGCAAAGACAAGGTCATCCCGTTCTTCCTGGCAGACCGGCTTGAGGAACAGGGCGCCACCCACGTCTCCTCTGATGTCTTTGAGGAGAGGGTCGTAGTTGACGACCGGCTGGTGACCGGCCAGAACCCGGCTTCAGCTGCCGGCGTGGCCAAGGAGATGGAGAAGCTCTTCGCAGCCGTCATCCACCAGGAAAAGGCCGAGGAACAGCACGACGCTGAGGCCCTGCGCGCCGAGAAGGACGCCATCAAGGCTGCTGCCGCCGGGGAAGAGGAGCGGTAATTTCCAAGCCCCCCGGCATCCTCACCTGGTCGCCGGAGCGCAACAGGGAATCCAGGCGCCGCCTTGCGGACCTCCAGCCTCGGCTTGTCTTGTTCGGTCACGGCAAGCCGGCCACGTACGGCCCATCAGAACGCATGGGATTTTGATGGTTGCCTGAAAGACATCGCCACTCGTGACGCCAGGTTTCGCGGCCAGGCGGCGAGCCCTCAGACTGTCCTAGTGAAGTGGACACGTGCGAAGGACTGGCTAATCGGTGCTGTTGGAATGGTCCTCATTTTGGTGGCCGCCGTTGCGATCTTTTGGTGGGTGGTGAGCGATCCGGCTGGCGGGGGCGAAGCAGGGCCCGCGCCGTCGTCGACAGCGGGCACCGAGCGCACGCCGGGCGCAGATCCTCCCGCCGGCCTGCGCGAGGATGACCTGTGGCTCGGTGCCGTCGTGCTGGATGCCGGGACAGTGGTGGCTGCGGGCTCGACACTCCGCGACGTTCGGGCCGTCGGGCAGGATGTAGTCACGGGGCCTGGCGGTCTGATCGCTGCAGAGCTCAAAGTGGACGCGACCGTACCCTTCGAGGTTGTCGCTGACGAGCTCGGGAACGGGACAGTAGTTCGCGCTGCTGACGGCGGTCAGGCCAGCGTGGTTCGCACCGTCGAGGCCCTGGGGCGCGAAGTACGCGTCATCGCCACCGGCACGGTCATGGTCGAGGGCGGCAGGCTCCTGGTCGAGCCACGCTCCATCGCCTTTGGTGGGCCGGCCTTCCTCTCCGACGCCACTGCCGCCGTCGTGCGCGGGCTCGTAACCATCGAGCACGACATCAAGGGACTGCCCGAGGGTCTCGTGCTTCAGGACGTCGCCGTCCAGGGCGACGGCTTCCGTGCCAACCTTCGGGGCGAGGACGTCAAGCTCGTCCCGTAGAGTTCATCCCCCTGTCCGGCCAGCTAGGGTCGTTCCATGACCACTGACGCTCTTCGGCTTGTCTATTTCCTTTCGGACAGTACCGGCATCACGGCGGAAACGCTGGGCAACACGTTGCTGACGCAGTTTCCCGGAAACAACTTCGACCGCATAACCATCCCCTTCATCACCACCGTTGACCAGGCGCGGTCGGTAGTCAGGATCATCGACAGCGCCGCCGCTACCGGCCCGGCGCCGCTCGTCTTTTCCACGGCGGTCAGCAGTGACATCCGCCAGACGCTGTCCACATGCCAGGGAATCATCGTGGACCTTATCGGCTCATACGTGGAACAGCTGGAGCATGCGCTGGGCAGCCACGCCAGCGGGGAGCCCGGCCGGGCGCACGGCCTGGGAAACGCTGCGCGCTACCAGTCCCGGATGGCCGCCGTCGAGTATGCGATGGAGCACGACGACGGCCAGAGCCTGCGTGCGCTGGAGAAGGCCCAGGTCATCCTGGTGGCCCCGTCCCGGTGCGGGAAGACGCCCACCACCATGTACCTGGCGCTGCAGCACGGGATCTTCGCGGCGAACTTCCCGCTGGTGGAGGAGGATTTCGAACGCGAGGGGCTGCCCAAATCGCTCAAGCCGTTCGTGTCGAAATGTTTCGGCCTCACCACCAACCCGCTGCGCCTCAGCCAGGTCCGCACTGAACGGCGCCGCGGCTCACCCTACGCGTCATTGCGCCAGTGCGGTTTTGAGCTGAGGAGCGCGGAGCGGCTCTACGAATCCCACGGGATCCCGTACCTCAATTCGGCCAGCGTGTCCGTGGAGGAGATGGCGGCCACCATCCTTCAGAAGATGAACCTCAAGCATTAGGGAAAAGTTCCACAAAGGTGATGTGGCGCACAACATGTGGCGGCCCTCTGGCGGGCCTGCCAATGTGGAGGAGACTTTTGCCCTCAACCGGCCACCGCCGGAGCAGGGCCTTGGCACAAATTTCTGCGAAGGAGCAGTAACTATGGCAACTGACATCCTGTGGTTTTCCGAACTCGGACTCAAGGACCTGGACCGGGTGGGCGGCAAGAACGCCTCCCTGGGCGAGATGGTTCAAAACCTAACCTCCGCCGGCGTCCAGGTGCCTGACGGGTTCGCCACCACTGCCGATGCCTACCGCAGCTTCCTTGCCGATTCCGGGCTGGACCAGCAGATCGCCGACCGCCTGGTGGGCCTGGACGTTGATGACGTGACGGCCCTGGCTGCTGCCGGGCAGGACATCCGGTCCCTGGTGCGCCAGACGCCCTTCCTCCCGGATTTTGAGCAGCAGCTCCGCGATGCCTACCGGCAGCTGGTGGAGAAGCACGGCGGTTCCGATGACCTCTCGTGGGCCGTCCGGTCCAGCGCGACGGCGGAAGACCTCCCGGACGCCTCCTTCGCCGGCCAGCAGGAAACGTTCCTGAACGTCCGGGGGATCGAGAACATCCTGGCCGCCATCAAGGACGTGTTCGCCTCGCTCTACAACGACAGGGCCATCGCCTACCGGGTGCACCACAAGTTCGAACACGCGGACGTGGCACTCTCGGCGGGCATCCAGCGGATGGTGCGCTCCGACGTCGGGGCCTCCGGCGTCATGTTCACCATGGACACCGAATCAGGCTTCCAGGACGCAGTGTTCGTCACCTCCTCCTACGGCCTGGGCGAGGCAGTGGTCCAGGGTGCCGTGAACCCGGACGAGTTCTACGTGTACAAACCGGCGCTGCAGGCCGGCCGTCCCGCCATCCTCAAGCGCGGACTGGGGGAGAAGGCCCTGCAGATGACCTACACCAACAGCGAGGAGATCGGCCGCACCATCGACTTCGCCCCGGTGGAGGCATCCCTGCGGAACCGCTTCAGCCTCAGCGACGAGGACGTGGAGCAGCTCGCCCGGCACGCCGTGGCCATCGAGAACCACTACGGCCGGCCCATGGACATCGAATGGGGCAAGGACGGGATCGATGGCGGCCTGTACATCCTGCAGGCACGCCCGGAAACGGTGCAGTCGCGCCGCGCCCCCGGCAGCCAGACCCGCTTCCGCCTCAACGAAACCGGCCCGGTCCTGACGGAGGGCCGCGCGATCGGCCAGCGCATCGGCGCCGGCAGCGTCCGCATCCTCACCGCCATCGACCAGATGGCCGCCTTCCAGAGCGGGGACGTCCTGGTGGCGGACATGACGGACCCGGACTGGGAACCGATCATGAAGCGCGCCTCCGCGATCGTGACCAACCGCGGCGGACGGACCTGCCACGCGGCCATCATCGCGCGGGAATTGGGGATCCCCGCCGTCGTCGGAACGGGTCACGCCACTGACATCCTGTCCGACGGGCTGGACGTCACCGTCTCGTGCGCCGACGGTGAGACCGGCGTCATCTACCAGGGCCTGCTGGACTTCACGGTGGAGGATACCGGGATCACCAAGATGCCCGATGCACCCGTGAAGGTGATGATGAACGTGGGCACCCCGGAGCAGGCGTTCACCTTCGCCCAGCTGCCCAACCACGGCGTGGGGCTGGCCCGGCTCGAGTTCATCATCAACCGCCAGATCGGCATCCACCCCAAGGCGCTGCTTAACCTGGACAGCCAGCCGGAGGATGTGGCGGCGAAGATCCGGGAGCGGATCGCCGCCTACAGCAGCCCGCGCGAGTACTACATTAAGCGCCTGGCCGAAGGCGTGGCCACCATCGCCGCCGCGTTCGCGCCGGAACCGGTAATCGTGCGCATGTCCGACTTCAAGTCCAACGAGTACGCCAACCTGCTGGGCGGACCGGCCTACGAGCCGCACGAGGAAAATCCCATGCTCGGCTTCCGCGGCGCCTCCCGCTACCTGGAGCCGTCCTTCCGGGACTGCTTCGACCTTGAGTGCGAGGCCCTGTCCTTCGTCCGCAACGAGATGGGCCTGACCAACGTCAAGCTCATGATCCCGTTCGTGCGGACCCTGGACGAGGCGCGCGGCGTCATCGAACTGCTCGCCGAGAACGGGCTGCACCGCGGCGAGAACGGCCTGGAAGTGATCATGATGTGTGAGCTTCCGTCCAACGCGCTGCTCGCCGACGAATTCCTGGACTACTTCGACGGCTTCTCCATCGGCTCCAACGACATGACCCAGCTGGCCTTGGGTCTGGACCGGGACTCGGCCATCGTGTCCGCCGGTTTCGATGAGCGCGATCCTGCCGTCAAGAAGCTCATCAGCATGGCCATCAGGGCCTGCCGGGAACGCGGCAAGTACGTGGGCATCTGCGGCCAGGGCCCCAGCGACCACCCGGACCTCGCCGAGTGGCTGGTGGAGCAGGGCATCGAGTCCGTCTCCCTGAACCCGGACACCGTGGTGGACACTTGGCTCCGGCTCGCGGACGTCGCCGCGGGCACTTCCGCTGACGGCGCCGCTTTGGTGGGCTCGCGCTGATCCCTCCATGCTGATTTGCGTGCCGCCGCCGGACATTCCGACGGCGGCACGCGGCTTTTGGCAGGTGTGCACATCAGAGGTATCCCGGCGTATTGACCGGCTGTAGCCCGAGGAATAGTTTCTGCGGTAACGGGGTCAGTCTCCCCGTGTCCACGGAAGGAAGAGACCATGCCGAAGTATCTGTTCGAAGCAACGTACGTAGGCCAGGGCATCAAGGGGCTTATGCAGGAAGGCGGCACCAAGCGGCGCGATGCCCTGACGGAGGCACTGAAATCGGTAGGAGGAACGCTGGAGAGCTTCTACTACGCTTTTGGTTACTACGATGTCTTGGGCGTTTTTGAGGCGCCGGACGATGCAAGCGCCGCAGCACTGTCGCTGCTGATCAATTCGTCGGGGAACGTCAACGTCCGCCTGAAGCCGCTCCTGACCGTGGAAGACCTCGACGAAGCCGCCAAGAAGACGCCGTCCTACCGGGCCCCGGGGAAGTAGGGGAGTTCAGCACCCTCGCCAGCGGGCCGACGTCGTGAAAGTACGACGGCGGCCCGCTGGGTTTTGTGCGCCAGGATAGCCCTGGGTGTGGATTATTGCGGACACTGCCTGGCTGCAAGGAGGGCCAGATCGTAAATAAGTCGCAGGACTTCGCGTTCGCGGCCGCTGGTTTTGGAGGGCTGGACTTGTGAGGCCGTGAGTCCTTGGCTTGGCGGAGCGGGAACGGGCCGACGGGCCGCTTAGGGTGCCGCGGATATCGGTTCTCTGACCGCAGGTGGATTACCAGGGCTTGTAAGCTGCACCGCCTTGGCTTCATTGCAGCTATTGCCCTCCGATTCGTCGGTGATCGTCACAATTGTCCCCTTACGCGAACTGGTGTGCCCACCTTAGAGAGCAGTTACTCCCCGCGAAAGAGTTTTTATCCACCGAAGGAATTTATTGCACGATTCTTGCGGATTCCTTGAAAATTCCGCCGCCGGAGTTCCAGCGCGGAAATGGCCGGGACAGGAGCAATCTGCAATATCATTCCGGTTTTTCTTTTGTGGGGATCACCCGCCGATGCGCGGTGCCTCAATCGGCAGTATTTGCAGATTCAGAGCATGTAGCGCCCATTGAACGCCCGCAAAGAAGCCGGCATCACGCAGGAGACACTGGCTGACCTGATCGAAACGTCCTCCCGGACCATCCACGCTATCGAAACGGGGACCGGCAATCCTTCGCAGTGCGAATGGCCAAATGGACGGACAGCGATGCCGTGTGAGAAGCTTCACAGGTTTTGGTGCGGTGCACCACATGCGTTGACCGACGCCGCGCAGCACCACCCGCATTACCCGCGCTCTTCATGGAGGGAACCCACACTTATGAGCGACGTCTTATCGGCCATCAACAACGTGATCTGGAGCGACTGGCTCGTCTATCTCTGCCTCGCCACCGGAGTCTACTTCTCCATCCGGACACGCTTCCTGCAGGTCCGGCACGTCAAGGGGATGTTCCAGCAGCTGGTTCACGGCGAGAAGTCCGCCTCCGGCGTCTCCTCGTTCCAGGCCCTGGCCATGTCCCTGTCCGGCCGCGTCGGCACCGGCAACGTCGCCGGCGTCGCCACCGCGATCGCCTTCGGCGGACCGGGCGCCCTGTTCTGGATGTGGGCGGTTGCCTTCCTGGGCGCGTCCACGTCGTTCGTCGAGTCAACCCTCGGCCAGATCTACAAAACCCGCGATCCGCTGACCGGCGAGTACCGCGGCGGTCCGGCCTACTACTTCTCCCGTGCCTTCGCCCACACCAAAGGCGCCGGCTTCTTCAAGGTCTACGGCTACGTCTTCGCGGCCGTGACCGTCCTTGCCTGCGGCGTTCTTATGCCGGGTGTCCAAACAAATTCCATGGCCACCGCCATCAGCGGCGCGTGGACCCTCGAGCCGTGGGTTGTTGCCGTCGGCTCGGTCATCCTCCTGGCCCTCGTCGTGATGGGCGGCGTGAAGCGCATCGCCAGCGTTGCGGCGTTCGTCGTGCCGTTCATGGCCGCCGGCTACATCATCCTCGCCCTGATCGTCGTTGTCATCAACGCCGCCCAGCTGCCGGAGATCCTCTCGCTGGTGTTCCGCAGCGCCTTCGGCATGGATTCGGCCCTCGGCGCGATCATCGGCCTGGCCGTGATGTGGGGCGTCAAGCGCGGTGTCTACTCCAACGAGGCCGGCCAGGGAACGGGCCCGCACGCCGCGGCTGCCGCCGAGGTCTCGCACCCGGCCAAGCAGGGCCTCGTCCAGGCCTTCGCGGTGTACATCGACACGCTGTTCGTGTGCTCGGCCACCGGCTTCCTGATCCTCTCCACCGGCGCCTACCGCGTCTTCTCCGGCGGCAGCGAAGACGGCGACATCCTCGCCGAAGGCGGCCTGCTGTCGGCCACGGCCGTCGTCGGGCCGCAGTATGTGCAGGCCGGATTCGACTCCGTCTTCCCCGGCGTCGGCGCCGCGTTCATCGCTGTCACGCTGATCTTCTTCTGCCTGACCACGGTCATCGCGTACTACTACATGGCCGAGACCAACCTGCGCTTCCTCCTGGGCAACTCGTCGGCCACCATGATTCCCGGCCTCCGGACCAGCCTTGGCCGCGCCACCACCATCGCCCTGCAGGTGGCCATTCTCGTCGCCGCTGCATACGGATGCGTGAACACGGCCGCCGATGCGTGGGTGATGGGCGATATCGGCGTCGGCCTTATGGCCTGGCTGAACATCTTGGGCATCCTGGTCCTCCAGAAGCCCGCGTTCAAGGCGCTGAAGGACTTTGAGCGGCAGCAGAAGCTCGGCCTCGACCCGGTCTTCGACCCGCAGCCCCTTGGAATCACGGGCGCCACCTTCTGGGAGTCCTACAAGAAGTCCGACCGCGAGAAGGAATCCGCGCGGATCTAGTCCGCAGTGCACCCGCCGCATGAGGCGGCAGGAGGCAAAGAGCGGAAAGCCAAGCGCCGCCGTCGTACCCTTTGGAAGGTACGACGGCAGCGCTTGGCTTTGGTCCCGCTCCCCGCACTCAGCGGGGGAGGCCGGCCCTGACCTGGATGAGGGTGAGGTCCAGCAGTGGGGTGGGAACGTCCAGCTCCCGTGCCCGGCGCGCGAGGTCGCCGAGGATGTGCTCCGCTTCGGAGGGCAGCCCTGCGGTGAGGTCCCGGTACAGGGAGGACGTGAAGGCCGACCCCGGCTCCGTGAGTATCCCGACCGCCTGTGCGTGAGCGGCGTCGGAAACGGGATGTCCCGCCGCTGCCGCCACTGCTTCGGTTTCGCAGATGGCCTCCAGGATCCTGGATTGCCCGCCTGCGTCGAGGATCCGTCCCACCGTTGCCCGGAACAGGCAGTTGACGATTCCCGCGGCCGCGATGAAGGCCCATTTATCCCACAGTGCCCCTACTACGTCGTCCACTACCGAGAAGTCGACGCCGGGCACGTTCAGAGCTTCAGAAACCTCCGGAGGGACAGGGTTTCCGTTCAGCCCGCCCACCATGAGGGAGGTGAGGGGCACCTGCTGGCGGACCACGTCGCCGTCGAGCGTGGCGACGATCCGCGCCAACCCGCCGAGCACCTGTCCCGGGTACTGCTGCTCAAGCCGGTCCACATGGGCCATGCCGTTGAGGATGGGAACGATGGTGGTTCCCTGCCCGACGAAAGCCCCGATCTCGCCGAGCACGCCCTCGAACGCGGTGGCTTTGACGGTGACGAGGATCAGATCGAAGGCCGCTGACCCGTCCGGCGCGGTGATGGTTTTCACCGGGTTCGTCCGGTCAGCGGTGGGGGAGATGAAGCGCAGCCCGTCGCGGCGGAGGACCTCCTGCTTGCGCGGCCGCACCAGGTACGTGATGTTCCGTCCCGCTTCCTGCAGGAGGGTACCGAACGCCCCGCCTGTGGCTCCGGCTCCGACGACGAGTATCCGCATGGGTGCATGCCTTTCCTGAGTGGTTTCGAATTGTTGACCGGGTCCAAAAGCCAGGACGGCCGGGCCTTGTATCTGATGTTCCAAGGCTAGGCCGTTTCTGCAGAGCCACCCACCGACGGGGCCAACCTCACGACGGTCCCGGTGGCCTGGGCTGCCCACTTCGCTTACAGGTGGACTCGAAAGATCCCATCCAGGTCGCCTTCACGGAAGATGAGACCACGCGTGCCGGTCACTACAACACTGCCCGCGTGGACGTGGTTGATCCCGCCCGGTACGACGCCGTCTTCCTTGTGGGCGGCCACGGCACCATGTGGGATTTCCCGGACAGCGAAGGCCTGCAGAATCTGGTGGCCAGCGTCTACAACAGCGGCGGATTGGTGGGCGCGGTCTGTCACGGACCGGCCGGCCTGCTGAACGTGGAACTGGAGAACGGGCTTCGCCTCGTCGAGGGCCGAAGGGTGGCTGCCTTCACCAACGACGAGGAGGTATCCGCAGGGAAGGACAAGGTCATCCCGTTCTTCCTGGCAGACCGACTTGAGGAACAGGGCGCCACCCACATCTCCGCTGATGTCTTTGAGGAGAGGGTCGTAGTTGACGACCGGCTGGTGACCGGCCAGAACCCGGCGTCAGCTGCCGGCGTGGCCAAGGAGATGGAGAAGCTCTTCGCAGAGGTCATCCACCAGGAAAAAGCCGAGGAACAGCACGACGCGGAGGCCCTGCGCGCCGAGAAGGACGCCATCAAGGCTGCTGCCGCCGGGGAAGAGGAGCAGTAACCCCAACAGGCACCGCAAAGCGTGCTTGTCGTAGCGGGGCTGTACTCTTTCCCTGGTTCATTTTAGAAATAGGGGTATTTAGTGCAGTACAAAGATTCGGCTTTCATCTTCGTGACGGGCCTCGTCCTTTTCGTCATTGGTGGGTTCATGAATGCCCTTGGCATTTCTGGTTCCATCACTTACAGCCTCACGCGGAGTATCTATTCCTCGGGTAGCAATGGTGGTTATGTTGTGCTGACTCTCTTGGGTTCAGTGATAGCTTTGATCGGTCTTATTCAGATGTGTATGGGAGCCTACCGTGCCCTCAAGAAGATCGACGCGTTGCCTGTTCCTGCTGCAACTAACGTAGCGCCTGCACCTGTTGAGGCTTCTACCCAGTCCTAGTCGTTTCAGTTGTGCCGGTGGCCGTGGTTCTGTGGCTACCGGCACAACTGATTTACGGGCAGCTTAGGCTTGGCCTGTGTCTACTGATGATGAGAAGGACCCTCCCGTGCCTACTGATGATGAGAAGGACCCTCCCGTGCCTACTGACGTCGAGGGAAAGATCCCGAAAAAGGTTCACGACAAGCCAGGTGCAGACGATGGTGAGGCGCGGGCCGGTGAACCCAACGACTAGCTAGTCCGGACCGAGGTAGCTTACGGACCAGCGGTGTGGAAAGGGCCCGCCCAGCAATGGCTTGCTGTCTCGGGTGAGTCACTGAGCCGGACGAGTGGTTACGTGCCCGTCCCCTTCCCGTGGCCTATCCGTGGGTAACCGTTTACCTGGTCCTGTGAGGGTGGATGCGCCGGCTGGAACGGCCGGCAGCATTCACTCGACCCGGAGGACCTTCGTGTACCTGATTGCCAGACCGTCCGCATTCCATCCCGCCCGGCCTTTGGCCCTGACCGCCAGCACCCTGGCCGTCATTGCCGCCGCGTCCCTTCTGAGCCCTGCTGCCGGCAATGCCGCCGAGCCGACTGAGTGGGCCGCCTCAGCCTACCGCGGCAGCGTCAACGTGGTGGAAGGGCCTGACGAGAACCAGCAGGTGATCGACGGCGTCGCCTTTGTGGACGAGGACCAGGACTCCGTACAGGACGGAAACGAGCGCGGTCTGGCCGGGGTGACCGTATCCAACGGACGTGACGTGACAAAGACGGACAGCCAGGGCCGCTACGAGCTGCCGGCGTTCGACAACATGACGGTCTCAGTGACCCAGCCCCGCGGCTACCAGGTTCCGGTGGATCAGGACAACGTGGCCCAGTTCTTCTACCACCACCTGCCAGCCGGTTCCCCGGAGCTGAAGTTCGGGGGCATCGAGCCCACCGGCCCGCTCCCGGACCAGGTGAACTTCCCGCTGGCCAAGAGCGGCCTGACCCAGTCGCCTGAACAGCACTGCGTGATCGGCGGAGATGTCCAGACGTACGACCAGGACGAGGTGGAATACGCCCGCACCGGCGCCTTCGCCGATCTTGCCGCCCGGACGGACTACGCAGGCTGCGGCGCCCTGTTCATCGGCGACGTGGTGGGCGATGACCTCTCGCTGTACCCGCAGACCCGGGAACTGTCCGGCATGCTGAACGGCCCGGCCCGCTTCCTTCCCGGCAACCACGACCTTGACTTCGATGCCACCAGCAGTGAGCACACGTTCGACACGTTCAGGGCCAAGCTCGGTCCGGAGTACTACTCCTACGACGCCGGCAAGGCGCACGTCGTCGCGCTGAACACCGTGGAGTTCCCCACCAAGCTGCCGGCCGCCAAGGGTGATTACACCGGTTCCCTGGACGAGCAGCAGCTCGAATGGCTGCGCAATGACATCGCACAGGTCCCGGAGAACCAGCTGATCGTCCTGGCCGCGCACATCCCGCTGCTCGACTACGCAGACCAGGGCAGCGGCAAGCACCAGGTGGAGCAGGTCAAGGAGGTCTACAAGATCCTCGAAGGCCGCGAGGTTGTTGCGTTCGGCGGACACACCCACAGCATCGAGAACCTCCGCGAAGGCGACTCCCTGGCAGGCTGGTCTGAGCTGTTCGGCATCGACGCCCTCCCGTTCACCCACATCACCGCCGGCGCCATCTCCGGCGACTGGTACTCCGGACGCCAGACCGCCGAAGGCTACCCGCTCGCATACCAGCGCGACGGCGGCCTGCCGGGTGTGCTGACCCTGGACATCAAGAACACCGAGTTCAAGGAGCGCTTCACCGTCCGCGGCGAGGCCGAGTCACTGCAGATGTCCCTGGGCCTGAACACCCCGCGCTACCGTGACTGGTACGCCCAGAACCTCGCGAACAAGGGCAACGCCCCCGCCTTCACCGACCAGCTGACGGTCTCCAGGGATGACCTGGCCAACACCACTTGGCTCACCACCAACTTCTGGATGGGCAGCACCGGCTCCACGGTGAAGGTACAGCTCGACGGCGGGCAGACGGTTGAGGCTGTCCGCACCCAGCAGATGCAGGGCGAAGGCCAGCTGGTGGGTGCCGAATACTCCGATCCCGTTGCCGTCCAGGAGCAGCTGGTCAACGGCGGAAGCCTGGCCGACCGCATGATGCACCTGTGGCGGCTGCAGCTGCCCGCCGACCTGGCGTCCGGTGAGCACACCGCCACCGTCACTGCCACTGACGTGTATGGCCGGGCCTTTACGGAAACTCTGACCTTCCACGTCACCGAGTAAAAGTTAGACCTAAGCCGCCCGCTCACGCGGCGGCACGGAAGCCCCGGCACGACTACGTGCCGGGGCTTCCGGATATTCAAAAGTCACCACTTGCTCGGGAGCTAGTGAGTGTTCGGGCCTGCTGAGGCACCGGAATGCGCATAACCTGCACTGGTCGGGGCAGATCCCGGATGGAGGAACGCCCTGAGTTGCTGCACCAGAAAGGCGTGATCGTCCTTTTGCGGCAGTCCGGAGACGCCCACGGTGCCAACCACCAGCCCCGAGTCCCTCAGCCTGACAGGAAACACACCGCCGTTAGCCGCATACCGTCGCATCGGCAACCGCGAGTCTTCTTCGAACACGCGGCCAAGCGATCGGAAGTGTTCGCCGACGCCCATGGAACTGCGTTCAAAGTGCGTCACGACGGCTGCCTTGCGTTCGAGCCACAGGTCGTTGTCAGGGGTAGCCCCTGGTAATGCAGTGTGGAACACCCTTTGCCCGCCTATCGTGATACCGATGACCAGGGGCAAGCCCCTCTCCAGTGCTGCGGCCCGCAACGCACAGCCCAGGCGCCAGGCTTCCTGACGGTCAAAAACAGTAAACTGCAGCTCTTGCTCGTCAGCTTCGATTTCCTGAAGGAAGGCGTTGTCCGTCATCTACGCCTCACTCGAGACGGTCCACAGGTTGATCCCGCCGTCGCGGGCGAATTCTTCGATCCTTGCAAGTTCTTCTTCCGTGAACGGCGGGCTCTGCAGGGCCTTGACCGTATCGTCCAGTTGCTCGGGACGGCTTGCGCCCACCAGCACAGAGGAGATGCGGGCGTCCTTCAGGACCCACGCCACGGCCATGTGCGCCAGCGACTGCCCCCGTTCCTCGGCGATCGCAGCCAACTCGCGGGAGTAGTCGAGGTTTTCCTGGGACAGCATGCCGTCCTTCAGGGTTTTGCCCTGGGTAGCTCGGGAGCCTTCAGGCACACCGTCGAGATATTTCCCCGTGAGCAGACCCTGGGCCAGCACTGAGAAGGCGATGCACCCGACGCCTTGGTCCGCCAGAACATCGAGGAGGCTAGGGTTCCCCTCTTCGACCCACCTATTCAGGAGCGAGTAGGAAGGCTGGTGGATGAGCAGGGGCGTACCCAAGTCCTTCAAGGCGGCGGCAATCTCGAGCGTGCGCGCCGGGGAATAGGAGGAGACGCCGGCATAGAGCGCCTTGCCCTGGCGGACAGCGGCGTCCAGGGCCGAGGCGGTCTCCTCTACCGGCGTCTCCGGGTCGAAACGGTGGCTGTAGAAGATATCCACGTAGTCCAGCCCGAGGTTATCAAGAGACCGGTCGAGCGCGGAGAGCAGGTGTTTGCGGGAGCTGCCTCCGCCGTAGGGGCCGGGGGTGAATGCGTAGCCGGCCTTCGTTGACACCACAATTTGGTCGCGAAGACCGCTGAAGTCCTCGGACAGGATCCGGCCTACGTTTCGCTCTGCAGCACCTGCGGGAGGACCGTAACCGTCTGCAAGGTCGAAGTGGGTAATGCCCAGATCGAACGCACGCCGCATAATGGCCCGTTGCCGATCAAGGGGAGTGTCGTCGCCAAAGTTGTGCCACATGCCCAAGGAGATGGCGGGCAGCTTAAGGCCACTGTTTCCCACTTTGCGGTAAGCCATGGTGTCGTAGCGGCCGGGGTGCGGGACGTATTGCCCTGTTTTGTTCTGCACGAATATGTCCTTAGTACTGGTTGTAACGGATAAATACGTAACTGCTTAGGGTGCGTGCGTGGAGGCCAGCGGCATGAGCTTGGCAAGCAGCTCGAACTGGGCCGGGTCCTCGAGTGCTGAACCAACGGCCACGACGTCGGCACCCGCTGCCAGATATTGAGGGGCGTTGTGCCCGTTGATCCCGCCGGTGGCGACAATGCGGGCGCCGGGAAAGGGCCCCCGCATGCCCTGGAACCAGGTGAGGCCCAGGCTGACCGCTGGGAAGGCCTTGACCCAGTTCATCCCGTGGTTGCTGGCGAGTTGAACTTCCGAGGCGGTGGCGACCCCGGGCAGATGGGCCAGGCCGGCGCAGATACTGGCTTGTGCGACGCTCAGATCCAGGCCCGGTGCGACGGTGAATCCAGCCCCCGCTGCAACCGCCTGTTCCAGGCGTTCCAAGGTGGTTACGGTTCCCGCCCCCACAACCCGGCCGTTTGGGCGTCCCGCGCTGACGGTTGCAGCCAGGGCCTCAACCGCCGAGGGGGACTGGATCGGCACTTCAACACAGTTAATACCAAGCTCCCATGCCCGGTTGGCCAGTTCCACTGTCCGCTCTGGCGTGTAGCCGCGCAGGATGGCCATGACGGACGGGCCGTTAAATGTTTGGTCAAAGAAGTCGTCTACTGACGCCATCCCAACTCCTCGGAAATCGTAGTTGTGGTTGCTTCAAGTGCAGGCAAGAGCTGCACAAGGTCGGGCATGGTTGCCCGCGCTTTGAGTGCCGTGATGGACACCGCTCCGGTGACTTGGCCGGTGGCGTCCCTTAGCGGCATGGCGACGCAGTTCACGAAATCCTCGTATTCGCCGTCGTCCACCGCGTAGCCCTGCTTCCGGACGTCGGCCAACTGCTTGAGGAATTCTTCGCGCGAGCTGATCGTCGTGGGGGTGTAGGTGGCGAAGTCGGTGCTGCTGAGAACGTGCTCTACGAAAGCGGGGTCCCTGTAGGCAAGGATCGCTTTGCTGACACCGGAGGTGTGGACTGTGACCGGATGCCCGATCTGCGAGTACAACCGCACCATGCCCGCCTGTTCAATTTTGTCCGCGTACACGATGGACTGTCCCTGAACCGCTGCCAGGTGCACCGTGTGCCCGCAGCTGGCGCCGAGGGCCTGCAAATGAGCATGCGCAATGTTTGCCAGGTCAAACTGCTCGAGTGCGAGGTTGGCGAGCCCGGCGAGCCGGTAGCCCACCCCGTAGCGGCCGTCTTCCCGCCGTCGGGTCAGCCCACTTTCAGTGAGAGTCTGCAGGGTGCGCAGTGCGGTGGACCGGTGGATGCCGAAGTGCGCGCCGACGTCGCTCGGTGTGCGAGGCTGGACGCTGACGTATTCGAGGATCTCGATGGCGCGTTGAATGCTTTGTGACATAGCCCTACTACACCAGATCGAAGTCGTGGACACTCGATAGGGCCCGCGCCGCAAGGGTGTGGCCGAGCAGCAACCGGTCGCTGGGCCGGTAGCCCGAAAGTAGGCCCGAAAGATATCCAGCGGCGAAAGCATCGCCGGCTCCCACCACCTCCACCACATCCACGGTGCGGGCGGGTGCAAATTCTGAGCCTGCCGCCGATACGTCTGTAGCACCTATCGCGCCGTCTTTGATCACCAGGTGTTGCGGGCCAAAATCCCTGTACAGGGCATCGGGGTCCCCGGTGCCCCACAGCGTTTCGGCCTCATCCCTGCCCACAAACACGATGTCGGCGCGCCGGGCGCACTCGGCCAGCACCGGCCCGGCCTCCTCCGTACTCCACAGGCCGGGCCTGTAGTTGACATCGAAGGAAACGAGCGTGCCGTGGGCTTCAGCGGTTGTGAAGGCTGCATCAAGCAGGTCCCGGCAGCTGGCGGACAACCCGGCGGTAATGCCTGACACGTGCAGCAGCGGCAGCGCCGGCCAGTCGATCCTTTGCAGGATGGCAGGATCCATACCCGAGGCCGCCGAGCCTGAACGGTAGTAGTACACGGTGGTGCCGGAGGCGCCGGGGTCCTTGAAGTAAACGCCGGTCGGGGCGGCAGGGTCAGTATCGACGAGGGTGGTGTCGACGCCGTGCGCTGTGAGTTGCCGCAGCAGGCGCCGGCCCAGGGGATCATCGCCGACCCGGCTCAACCAAGCAGTGCGGTGGCCTTCCCCAGCCAGGTAGAGGGCGACGGTGGATTCTGCGCCGCCGGCAGACAGCACAAAACTGTCAGCGGTTTCAAGGGGTTCGGCGCCGGCCGGTGCGACGAGGGCCATCGTCTCACCGAGGCACAGGACGGCGGGGGCGTTACCGGAGGACATCAGCTTTAGCACGGAGCTTCCTAGATTTGAGCGTGGAGCGGAGCCAGGGCAGCAGCACCGCGCCAAGGCTGAGGAGAATGAGCCCGACGGCGATGGGACTGGTAAAGATTGAGCCGAACCCGTCGATGACGAGTGCACGGCGCAGGTTGCTCTCGGCCAGGGGGCCGAGGATGAGCCCCAGCACCATGGGTCCTGCAGGGAAACCGAACCGGCGCATGAGCAGGCCAATGAGGCCGAACACCAGCATGAGAACCACGTCAAAAACGCTGCTCTGTACCGCGTAGGTGCCCACGATGCAGAAGGCGATGATGATGGTGGTCAGGTACTGCTGGGGCAAAGCCAGCAGCTTCACCACGCCCTGCATGCGGACAAGGGCAAGCGCCAGTGCGAGGAACGTGGCCACCACCATGATGGTGGCCAGGCTGTAGACGAGGTCGGGTGACTCTACGAACAGCGCCGGGCCGGGCTGCAGGCCCCAGATGATCATGGATCCGATCATGACGGCCATTACCGAGTCGCCGGGCACGCCGAGGGCGAGTGTCGTGGTGACTGATCCGCCCATGGTCGCGGTGCTGGCGCTGTCGGCTGCGGCCAGGCCTTCGAGCGAGCCTTTCCCGAACTTTTCGGGCCGCTTGGAGGCGCGTTTGGCCTGGGCCCAGGCGATGACGCCGGCGATGTCTCCGCCGGCCGCCGGGACGACGCCGACGACGGCGCCTACTCCGGTTCCGATCGCGGAAGGCTTGATCAGCTCCCGCCGCTGGGCCTTGTTGGGCCACCACGCCCCGAGCTGGGTGATGGGGGCGGGCATGGTTTTGGTCCGCGTCTCGGCCAGCTGGTTGAAAAGTTCCGCGATACCGAACAGCCCGATGATCGCCGCGATGAACGGAACTCCGGAACTCAGTTCCGAAAAGCCGAAGGTGAAGCGCTGGTCCCCGGTGATGGGGTCCCGTCCTATTGTGCCCAGGAGGAGGCCTGCTGCGCCGGCAACGAGACCACGCAGCACATTCCCGCCGGAGACACCAACCATCATGGTGAGTCCGAAGACAACGAGGGCAAAGAGTTCCGGAGGGCCGAACCGGAGAGCAACCGAAGCGAGGGGCTGGGCTGCAAGCACCAGGATAAGGATTCCGGCCAGGGAGCCCACGGCAGAGACCAAGGCCGAGCTGGTGAGCGCGACACCTGCTTTGCCCTGTTTAGCCAGGGGATACCCGTCGAAGGTGGAGGCGATGGAGGCTGGGGTACCCGGAGTGTTCACGAGGATGGCAGGAACCCGGTCGCCAAACTGGGCTGCAACATAAATGGACAGCAGGACGGCAAGGCCCTGAAGCGGTTCCAGGGTCAGGGTGAAGCCTGCTGCCAGAGCGACTGCCATCGTTGCCGTGATTCCCGGTACCGCGCCGACCAGGGTGCCCAAAAGCACGCCGGCCAGCAGGCACAATCCGATAGTTGGATCCAGAAGAGCCGCGACGCCGGCAATGAAATCGTTCATAGCGGCACCTGCAGCAGCATTTTGAACAGTCCATAAAGCACCACTGCGGTTAGCACGGGAAAGACCGCGAGGGCCTTAACCCCTCGACCGCCAGTGATAAACATCAAGGCGCTGAGGAACACAACGGTGACTGGAAGGAAGTGGAGGTAGTGCCAGGCAGCGCCGTAAAGAATCGTGGCCAGCAGCACCGCCCCTAGCCGCGCGAGCCCGTGCGTGCTTACCCGTTCCTCGGGCAGCGGATCGGGTTTCCTGAACGCCACCAAAGCGATGGCCACGGCACCTGCCACCAGTGTGCTTCCCAGCACGATCGGCCACCAGCCGGGCCCTATGGACCCGTCCGTGGCATAAAACTCCAAGCCGTGGGTGGGGAGCACCAGGGCGCCTCCCACGACGGCGACGGCAGAGGCTACAAGGAGGCCCCGCACATTGATTTTTCGCGGTCCCCCCGCAGAATCAAGTGGACCGTCGGTAACGGCAGTGGATTCCCCGGGTAACCCGACAGGCGTTCCCACGATGGGCACGCCCTTCATGACCCGCCCCCGAGCAACTTGGCGAAGCGGTTGCTTTCGGCGTCAACGAGCTTTGCTGTCTCGTCCGCCGAGCGGTAAAGCGGCAGATTTCCGCCCTTTTCGATGAAAGACGTGTACGCCTCGGACCGGACGGCCTTCTCCAGGGACTCTTCCAGCTTCTTCGTCGTGTCGGCGGCAAGGCCGGTAGGTGCAGCTACTGCTGCCCAGCTGCCGATGACGACGTCGTGTCCCTGCTCGCCTGCAGTGGGCACATCAGGAAGGACAGGGGCGCGTTCTTCCGTGAACACTGCCAGGACCCGCAGGCGGCCGTCCTTGTGAGCGGGAGCGGTTTCACCGATGCCGGCAACGACGGCGTCCACCTGGCCGCCGGTGGCTGCTGTGACGGCGGGAGCCCCGCCGTCGAACGGGACGTTCTTGAACTTCACATCAGCGACGCTGCCCAGCTCGGTAGCCCCCAGTTCCCAGATGGAGCCTGGGCCGGCGTTGGAGACGGCCACGCTGCCCGGTTTGTCCTTGGCCGCGCGGATGAGGTCTTCAAGGGTGCGGAACGGGCTGTTGGCAGGGACGGCGATGGTTCCCGGCTGGGAGTTTGCCTGTCCCAGGAACTTGTAGTCGGATGGCTTGATGTCGTAGCCCTGGTGACCCAGCAGGCTGACTTCCACGGGGAGGACGGCGATGGTGTACCCGTCCGCCGGCAGCCCGGCGAGGTGCTCCATCCCGACGCTCCCGGAACCCCCGGGGCGGTTTTCCACCACGATGGAAACGCCCAGGTCCTTCTCCATCTCGGTGGCCAGGGTGCGGGCCGTAAGGTCGGTTGCGCCGCCGGCTGAGGTGGGTGTCATGAAGGTGATCGTCTTGGAAGGGAAGTCACCTCCCGCCGCTGCCGATCCGGTGCGGTCCGCGCATCCGGTGGCGCCCAACAGGATGGCAAGGACGGCAGTACCGGCAAGCGCGGTGCGTCCGCGGGTCAAAACTGGGGACATCTTCGTCCTCTTTCTTGTCTTGTTGCGTATATTGCAACATTGCTGTGTATGTTGCACAAGCATATCCGCGAACGAATCTCCGTGACAAGGGTCACCAGGGATTCATGGTGCCGGTGGACATGGCGGGGTGATCTGGCCGTTACCCGCCCCTTGACCAATTACGCGCATACCTCAAGCTTGGCCAGTGCCTCTACACGACGAAGGCTCCGTCGCAAGGAACGGAGCCTTCGCAGGGAGCTGACGGCCAACAGCTAATCTGGAAACTCAACCGCGGGTCCGACTTTCGGGGACCACTTGGCTACGGGAGCCGGCCCGGCGCCAGCCTGTTGCTGGACTCAGGAAACCTGGTCCACGGCAACCACAATCTTGCCGCGGGTATGCCCCTCCATGTTTGATCGGAAGGCATCCGCAGCCTTTTCCAGCGGGAAGACCTCGGCGACTTCCACACGGATTTTCCGGCTGTCCACCAGATCGGCGAGTTCCTGCAGGTCGGCCCCCACCGGATTGACCCACATCCAGTCGCCCCCGTGCTGCTCCACGTCACTGTCGGCAATCGAAGCGTGCCGGCCTCCCTCGGCCAGCACCGCCAGTGTTGAGTCGAGATTTCCGCCCACAAAGTCTGCAACGACGTCCACGCCGCCCGGACGGAGCGCCCGCACGCGCTCCGCGAGCCCGTCCCCGTAGGCAACCGGCTCCGCTCCCAGGGAGCGCAGGAATTCGTGGTTCTTCTCCGAGGCTGTGGCAATGACACTCGCGCCGAGGGCCACCGCGATCTGGATGCCAAGGGAGCCCACGCCTCCGGAACCACCATGGATCAGGACGGTTTCGCCAGCCTTAAGGCCCAGCCGGTTGAGAACCTGGTAGGCGGTCAGTCCGGCCAGCGGCAGCCCCGCCGATTCATTCCACCCGAGCGAGGCGGGCTTCCGTGCCACGAGCCGCTCCGGCAGCGCGATGTACTCGGCAAAGCTTCCGCCGTGGACGTAGTCCTTGCGGCCATAGGCGATGACCTCGTCGCCGGGCTGGAACTGCCGGGCATCGATGCCCACGGACTCCACAACCCCTGCTAGATCCCACCCGGGGATGGCGGGAAACTCCAGGTCCATGACCGCGTCCAGGTAGCCGGCCATGATTTTCCAGTCCACCGGATTCACGGCGGCTGCCTTGACTTTGACCAGGACCATACCGGGCCCGACTTTTGGCATTGGCTGATCGCCGTACTCGAGGACGTCCGGGTTTCCGTATCTGCTGTAAGTGATTGCCTTCATGCCTTCGACAACGGCTGGGCCGGGCACCACTATTCCGGATCCGGCCGGGAAGTGGCGAACCGCACGGGCAGGTGGCTACCACGCGGGGGTGGCTCTTACCCTGCCACCGCCGCCTTCTCTGCCCGCGTCGCGTTCATCCACTCGGTCAGCCACGGGGCGCGGACGCCCGACGTGATCCGGCAGTCGGCCACGAAGGTTCTCTTGGCGCCGGCGTCGATCCAGTCCGTGAGCGCGGCAAGGTCAGCCAGCGAACGGATGATCGCCGACTCGGCGCCGAGCGCGCGGGCGATCCCGCTGAAGTCCACCTCGGGGATGAGCATGGGTTTTTCGGTCAGGCCCTGGGAGCCGTACTGGTGGATTTCGGCTCCGCAGGCAGCGTCGTTGTAGATCACCACGACGGTGCTCTTTGCCGAACCGATGAGCGATTCGAGATCGGCCAAGCCCATCAGGAAACCGCCGTCGCCGGAGGCCAGCACCAGGGTTCGGCCGTCCTCCAGTGCAGGACATGATGGCGGCTCGACTCCATATGCGCCGCCGATGGAAATTCAACGGCGCACTCGTGTCATTTAAGCAAAAGAACGCCAGGGTGGTTCGTCACCCCGACGTTCTTTCCGTTGCGTCGTTTGCGCTACTTTGCGGAGGATCCTGAGCATGACGCCATGGCAGCCGTGCCGGAGCCGCTGTTCTTGGAGACGCTTGCACCGTCAACCAGAATTTCGCACGTAACCGAAGTGTCAGCGCTGAAGTCTCCCGTAACGCTGAGGGTGCTGAAGCTGAGCCCTGATGCCGTCACTTCCTTCTTCCAGTCAGCCGAGATGTCTTCGTTGGAGGAGCCGTCACCGTTCCAGTACGTGACCTTGGCGGGGCCTGTAGTCGTGACGACGTACTCGATCTTGTGTTCCTTGTTCAGTGCCTCGTCCACGCTGTTCGCGGCCGCGCTAATCATTGCGGTGACAACGATGGCAATAATGACAGCGACCGCGCCCAAGATCAGGCCAGCAATGGAGGTGCCCTTCTTGGTGAACTTACGGGTCAGACCGATCACACCAAAGATCAATGCGAGCGGGCCAAGAATGAAAGCTATGAAACCCACAATGGGAATGATTGCGAAGACCACGGCGACAATGCCGAGGACCAATGCAGCGGTTCCAAATCCATTACCCTTCAGCGGCTGACTGCTACTTGCCGAGGGAGCTTGGGCAACGGGCGGGGAATACGGTTCACTCATGACTGTCCTTTGTTTGATGCGGTACCTAAATGCTGCCGCTGTCAACCAATTTAGGTGGAGTGGCAAGTCGAGCTCGTTTCCCCCAGGCAACGGCGATCTCAGTGTATGTAAGTTTTGGGTGCATGTCTGGCCTATGGCTGAATAGGCTGAATTGTGTCGATCCCAAATGGCGAGGTTAGCTGTGCGCCAGTCCCTTTTTGATCCAACCCTGAGGAAAACCTGCGGCAACTCTAGGCTGAAAAGGACAGACCGGGGATATGCTCCCGGAGTGGGCCGGGATGGAAGCTCACTCTGTTGCTCGTTCAGGGGGGAAATTGCAAATCTATAACTCGCCAAAAAATTGGCCGCAGCCGCCTGCTGGTTGGCAGCCGCACGAAGGCTGGCACCCCGACCCCGCCTGGGGTCCGGCTCCTCCCGGGCATGAATTTTGGATTGATGTGCCAGACGCGTTCTCCTCGCCGCCAACGCGTGGAAAGTCGCTGATAACCACAGCCCTGGTGCTGGCGGCTGTAGCGGTAGTCACGTGCTGGATTCCGATTCTCAATATCTTGAGCTTTCTCCTTGGTCTTAGTGCCGTTGTTTTGGCAGTCATCGCGTTGGCGACCGGACGACGTGCCGGAACTTCGATACAAGGTATGACCGTTACCGCCCTTGTTATCGGAGGGGCATCCGTACTCGGATCCATTTTGTTTTTAATGGCCTACTCATCAACTTCCAAGGAAAGCACTAGTCCGATCACTGCCGTGGAGACCAAAGGATCGGTGTCCGCAGGAGCTGACGTGACACCGTCCGCAACTCCCACCCCTGAGGCAACTGCGGCAGTGGGCGGATCGGCAGAAAAGCCGTATCCACTCGGGACGGCAGCCGTTGTGGGGAACGAGTATCAGGTCCAAGTTCTCGGGGTCAGGCTCGATGCAACTGAAGAGGTCGTAGCCAACAATATGTTCAACGATCAACCCGAGGGGAGGTACGTCCTCGTCGACCTTGCTGTCACATATGCAGGGGCTGATGAAGGAAATCCCTGGGTTGACTTGTCGCCAACCTTTGTCGGCACAGATGCCAGACAGTACGATGCGGGCTCTTGCGGGGCATCTTTGGACAACGGGGCGATGCAAGTACCAACGCTTGAAAAGGGCGGTACGGCTAGCTACCAAGTCTGCATGGACGTGCCCGTTGGCGCGATCGAGGGTGGCAAGATTTTCGTTCAGAAGAGCATGTCTATGAATAGCAAAGCCAGGATCTACTGGGGATTGAAGTAGCGCTGCAATGGGGGACCAATGACCGAGAACACTTCGCCAATTCCGCCAACCCCAAGGCCTGGGCCGAGCTACCCTTCGCATGCGCCCTCCGGCCCGATTCAAGGCAATGAACCGGCATACGGAACGCGCCAGCATTACAACCAGCCGCACCCGGTTGCTAATGGCGGGCAACTTCAATACTCGGACCACCAGTACGGCCAAGCGTCACCGCAGTATGCGTCGCAGTGGTACCCGGCCGCACCGGTGCCCAAATCCTCCGGCTTTCGGGTCGCCGCCGGCACCGTCGGCATCGTGCTCGGCGCCGTCCTGCTGTTCGGGTCCATGGCCGGGTTCGGCTCCAACGCGATCGCTGGCCTCCTCTTGCTGGTGGCTGCACTGGGCAATATCACTACCGGAATCGTGCTTTTGGCCAGTCAGCGCGGACGGACCCGCGGTGCGCCGATCACGTCCATCAGCTTCGCCGGATTCGCGCTGCTGGCGGCACTTCTGGCGGTGCCGTTTCTCGGTGGGGCTGTGCTTTTCTTCGTGGTTCTTCTTGCAGTTCCAGTCAGTATTCTCCTGGGCCTTGGGCTCGCACGGGAGAAAAGCGGCGCCTAATCCGTTGGGTAGAAAGAAGCGAGCCATGTGGTTCGGGCTTTCGCTGTTCGCCTGAACAGGGTGCCCGTGAGAGCTACCCGGCCACCGCCGCCTTCGCAGCCTCCTTGGCGTTCATCCACTCGCTCAGCCACGGCGCCCGGACGCTCGAAGTGATCCGGCAGTCGGCCACGAACGTTCCCTTGGCACCGGCGTCAATCCATTCCTGAAGCGCGGCAAGATCCGCCAGTGACCGGATGATCGCCGACTCGGCACCGAGCGCGCGGGCGACTCCGCTGAAGTCCACTTCCGGGATCAGCATCGGCTTTTCGGTCAGGCCCTGGGAACCGTACTGATGGATTTCGGCTCCGTAGGCGGCGTCGTTGTAGATCACCACGACGGCGCTGCTTGCCGTACCGATGAGCGATTCGAGATCGGGCAGGCCCATCAGGAAACCACCGTCGCCGGACGCCAGCACCAGGGTGCGGCCGTCCTCAAGTGCGCGGGCTGCCCCGACGGCGCTCGCAAGTCCGAGGCCAATGGACTGGAAGGCGGTCCCCACCATCACCAGGTCCTGCGGCCGCGGGATGTTCCAGTACATGGGCGCCCAGCCGATGAAGTGCCCGCCGTCCTGAACCACCGTGCGACGCTCCGGCAGCACGGCATTCAGCGCGGTGGCGAGGGCGCGCGGATCCAGCCGGCCGTCCTCGGTCACATCGGAACCGGGGCTGTGGGCCGGTCCTTCGGCCAGGCGTTTCCGGGCTTCCGCGCGCCACGCTTCCGCCGCAGCCCTGTCTTCCAGAAGACGAAGGAGACGTTCCGCGGCGGACTTCACGTCCGCGCTGACGAAGAGGTCCACCCGCTGGTTGGTCGGCTGCAGGGCAGTGTCGATCTGGATGACGGTGCTGTCCGGACCGAGCAGGTGCCCGAACCGCATGGTGAAGGGGCTCAGGCTCGCCCCGGCCACCAGGACCACGTCGGCCTCGCCCATGAGGCCCGTCGCGGTGTCCGTGCCGAAACCGCCGGCCACGCCCAAGTACCCCTCGCCATTGAGGAGGTTGAGCGCCAGGGCGGTTCCGGCAGTCAGTGCGCCGAGCCGGTCGGCGAGTTTGCGGAGTTCCGGGCCGGCGCCGGCGAGGTGCGCACCACGGCCGGCCAGGATCAGCGGCCGCTTCGCCCCGGCGAGCAGGCGGGCTGCCTGCCCTAGCCCGCCGTCGACGTCGTCAATCATCTTTGGTTCTGGCAGCTCGGGAAGCTCCTCGTCCGCAGCCTCCAGTGCCGCGAGGTCGTAGGGAATGGCAATGACGACGGCGGTGCGCTTGGTGAGCGCGTACTCCACCGCCTGCTGGGTGATGGCGCCAGCGGCGTCGCGGGTGACGGTGAAGGTGGCCGCGCCGAGGCCCGCGGCGATGGCGGCCTGGTCCACGTCCTGCGGCCGGGCGCCACTGCTCGGCGCATCCCCGGTGACGAGCACGACGGGGATTTGCGCCTGGACTGCCTCGGCGAGGGCAGTGAGGGCGTTGGTGTAGCCGGGGCCGTAGGTGGTGGTGCCGGCAGCGAGCCGTCCCGACGTCCGGTAGTAGGCGTCGGCGGCGGCGATGGCTGCACCTTCGTGCCGGACGGGGGAGAAGCGGAGGCCCAGCTTCTCGGCCGCGTCCAGGAAGTAGACGTTTCCGTTGCCCATAACGCCGAAGACATCGCTGAGGTAGCTGCTGAGAACCTGCGCCACGCGGCCGGAGACAGTGAGAGTGGTCATGCAGGAAGCTTGCGAGCCTGCGGTCAGATAAGCAATAGAGCTGCGTGGGAGTGGGATATTTGGCAGTAGGGAGCAGCAGTAACTGAAAATATGCTTACTTGTGGCCCGTGTCACCCTCTCTTTCGTTCGTGGCGCCGGATTCCTGCTGCGACAGCCGGGCCAGGAGGCCGTCGTAGCGGGGCGGCATAAGTTCAACCACCGAAATGGCGGTGCTGGTCCGCTGGATCCCATCGATGGCCAGGATCTGGTTGGTGATGCGGTAAAGATCGGCCGTGCTCCGGGCCACCACCTTGGCCATCAGGTCCGCGTCCCCGGTGGTGGCGTGCACCTCGATCACCTCCGGGATGGCCGCGAGCCCGTCTTCCACCGCACCTGCCCGTGTCTGGCTGATGGCCAGTGAGAGGAAGGCCATCAGGTCATACCCGAGGGCGGCGGGGTCCAGCCTGCGGCTGAAGGAGCGGAGGGCGCCGCTGCGCTCGAGCCGTGCCAGCCGGGCATGGACCGTGTTCCGTGCGACGCCGAGTGTCCGGGAGAGTGCCAGTGCACTGGCTTCGGGGTCCTTGTCGAGGGCCAGGATGATCCTGCCGTCGAGAGAATCAAGGGTACGAGAGTTGGCGATGGTCATATTTTCACCACACACAGTAGAAGTTGAGCAGAAGTCCCAATGGCATGAGCGTATCTTGCAATGTGCGCGGGGTCACAATCATGATCGGTCCTCATGACCCTCACTCAGTTCCGGACTGCACCGGATACCGCGCGCCCCACCCTTCGTGACGCCGTGACCGGCCTTCCGTCCTACGTCCCGGGCAGGCGCGGCGCCGGCACGGACATCGCAGCCCTCGCCAGTAACGAAAGCCATTACGAGCCGCTGCCCGCTGCTGCTGCTGCGGTGGCCGCAGCGGCCGGTACCATGAACCGCTACCCCGACGCGGCCGCCGTCGAACTCCGCGAACGGATCGCTTGGCACCTGGGCGTCACGGCAGGGGAAGTGGCGGTGGGACCCGGCAGCGTGGGCGTCCTCCAACAGATCATTACCGGACTGTGCGACGCCGGGGATGAAGTGATCTTCGCGTGGCGTTCCTTCGAGGCCTACCCCATCCTGGTTGAGCTGGCAGGCGCCCGCCCGGTCCGCATTCCGCTGGACGATGCCGAGGGTCACGACCTCGATGCCATGGCCGCCGCCGTCACCGAACGCACCAAAGTCATCCTGCTCTGCACCCCCAACAATCCCACCGGCGTCCCGATCAGGCACGAACGCATTGACGCTTTCCTTCGCGCCGCCCGCTCCGACATCCTCGTGGTGATCGACGAGGCCTACGTGGAATATGCCGAAGCGGGCAGCGGCCCCGATTCCCTGGCGCTCTACCGCCAGTACCCGAACGTCTGCATCCTGCGGACCTTCTCCAAGGCCTACGGACTCGCCGGCCTGCGCGTGGGGTACGCGGTGGCGGCACCGGCCATCGCCGAGGGGCTGCGCCGAACCGCCCTGCCCTTCTCGGTGAGCGCGCTGGCCCAGAAGGCAGCCATCGCTTCGCTGGACGCGGGGGAGGAGATGGAGGCGCGGGTCACCGTCGTGAAGGAGGAGCGCGCACGGATTGCCGCGCAGCTGGCAGCCCAGGGCTGGAGGCTGCAGCCGAGCCAGGGCAATTTCCTGTGGATCCGCGCGGACGACGAGCTCCGGGCAAGGCTCGTCGAGGCGTTCGACGGCGCGGGCATCCTGGTCCGGGCGTACGAGGGCGACGGCGTGCGGATCACCGTTGCCGACGCCGCCTCCAACAATCGCGTGCTCCGGATCTTGGAAGCCCACGCAGCCTAAATACCGACTGACCTTCTTCCCCAAAACGTCATACTAACTAGAGGAATCCCCATGGAACAACAGACAAAGACGTCTGCCCGCGCCCTCGGCGCGGCCCTCAAACCACGCCAGCTAACCATGATGGGCCTCGGAAGCGCCATCGGCGCCGGCCTCTTCATCGGGTCCGGCGCCGGCATCCAGGCGGCCGGCCCGGCTGTGCTGATCTCCTACCTCGTGGCCGGCACCCTCATCATCCTGGTGATGTGGGCCCTCGGCGAGATGGCCGCCGCCAACCCGGACAGCGGTGCCTTCTCCGTCTATACCGCCAAGGCCTACGGGCCGGTGGCCGGTGCCACGGTGGGCTGGCTGTGGTGGCTGCAGCTCGTGGTGGTCATCGCGGCCGAAGCGCTGGGTGCGGCAGGCCTGCTGGCCACCATCTTCCCAGCGCTGCCGGTGTGGCTGATGGCCTTCGTGTTTATTGTGGTGCTCACCGCCGTGAACCTGACCAGCGTGAAGAACTTCGGCGAGTTCGAGTTCTGGTTTGCCCTGCTCAAGGTGGCGGCAATCGTCGCGTTCCTGGCGGTGGGCGCTGCCCTGCTCTTCGGCTGGCTGCCGGGCTTCCAGTCGCCGGGCCTGTCCAACTTCATGGGTGACGGCTTTGCTCCCAGTGGTTTTGCCGGGATCGCGACGGCGCTGTTTGTGGTGGCGTTTGCGTTCGGCGGAACCGAGATTGTGTCCGTGGCGGCAGCCGAGACCGCTGAGCCGGCCCGGAGCGTGAAAAAAGCCGTCCGCACGGTGCTGTGGCGCATCCTGGTGTTCTACATCGGTGCCATCTTCATCATCGCGGCCGTGGTTCCTGTCGGTTCGGAGGGGCTTAAGAGCCCGTTCGCCGCCGTGTTGGAGGCCGCCGGCATGCCGGGTGCGGCCACCGCAATCACCCTGGTGGCCGTCGCAGCTCTGCTTTCCGCGCTCAACGCCAACCTCTACGGTGCTTCCCGGATGGCGTATTCCCTCGCGGAGCGGGGCGAAGCACCACGGTTGCTTGCCTCGGTGTCCAAGGCGCGGGTTCCGGTGGTCGCAGTCCTGGCCAGCGTCGCCTTCGGCGTTGTCACGGTGGTGCTGGAACTGGCGTTCCCCGAGATGGTCCTTGGCGTCCTGCTCAACATCGTGGGCTCCACCTGCCTCCTGGTGTGGACGTCCGCGCTCCTCGCCCAGCTCGCACTGCGCCTTCGCGCCGACCGCGAGGGGACGGAGCTTCCCCTGCGGATGCCCGGCTTCCCATGGCTCACGGGCTTTGGCCTGCTCATCCTCGCGGCGATCTTCACGGTGGGATTCATCGGCGAGGATTCCCGTCCCCAGCTCCTGAGCACCTTCGGACTCGTGGCGTTGCTGGCGGTTGCGAACTGGCTGAACCACCGCAAACGGGAGCTTCCGGAGCGTGTTGAAGCTTCGGAGGGTGACAAGCAGTCGGTGCTCATCGACTGAATCCGGGGCTGCGGCCAGATCGTAAATCCCTTGCACAGGAGGGCGCGTCCGGTTTTGCCGGGCGCGCCCTTGGCAACTCATACCGAGTTAGCCACACTGACTGCCTTTGGACTTGGGCCTCCCCAAACTCTAAGCATGTTGGAACGCACACGCTTTCTGAGGTTCCGCGCTCCTTCGTACTCCGCCAGCGCGGTATAGCGGTCGGGACCGGGTACTGCTCCGGCGTCGAACGTGTCAGGGATCGGCTGCAAACTCAATACTTGGCAGCTCGCTCCCATCGAACAGGCTGAGCGCCCGTTGATGCCCGACGCTGGAGTGTCTCGACCTCAAAGTCTGCGCAGAGGCCGTAGGCTCACCTAATGATTGACCAAAACGCCCGAGGTTCCGAATGGAAAAAATGGGACCTGCACGTCCATACGCCGCTCTCACTGAGGCAGGGCTATGGCGGAGACACTCCTGAGGTTTGGGAAAAGTTCATCCAGGAAATTGAGAACCTGCCACGATCCTTTGCGGTATTGGGAATCAACGATTATTGGTTTCTCGACGGCTATAAGCGACTTCGGGATGAGCACGCTAACGGACGCATGCAGAACATCGAGACGCTCTTTCCTGTTATCGAGATGCGTCTCAATCAGTTCGGCGGTTCGGAATCAAAGCTCAGCAGAGCGAACCTCCACGTCATCTTCGATCCCGAGATTGCACCCGAAGTGATTGAGTCTCAGTTCATTGCTGCGCTACGCCCTAAGTTTCAACTGGGTGCCTCGGGTGAGAATTTCTGGAATGCCTCGATTACGAGAGATTCGCTCGCAGACCTGGGCCGAAAGATGAAGCTGACCGTTCCTCCGGAACGTATTGCTGAGTATGACTCCGACCTGATTGAAGGATTCAATAACGCTAACGTCACCCTTGAAATGGTCCAAGAGGTTTTGACGGGACACGTCTTCAAGAACCGCTCGCTTCTGGCGCTGGGCAAGACTGAGTGGGCCGACATCAAGTGGGCTGACGGCGCGATAACGAGCAAGAAGCATTTGATCAACATTGCGGACATCGTATTCACCGCCTTCGATGAAACAACGACTTGGGCCAAGAGCAGACAGGCGCTTATTAACAACGATGTGACCTCCGCGCTGCTGGACTGCAGTGACGCCCACACTTGGAGTACCAATACCGCCAATAAAGACCGGATCGGCAACTGCGAGACTTGGATACGCTCAACCCCTACGTTTGCCGGTCTTGTGCACGCACTCTCCGAATTCACTAGCAGGGTGTACGTGGGCACTGAGCCGGAAGACCTCCGACGGAGACGCGAGGCTCCCGAACGGATCATAGATTCAATTGCAGTGCGACCAGTCGAGGGTGCGACCTCGGAGCTGTTCAACTACGCAATTCCCCTGAATCAGGGACTGGTAGCCATTATCGGTAACAAAGGGCAAGGTAAGTCGGCCCTCCTTGACTGCTTGGCCCGAGGAGGAAACTCTTCCCGAGGAGATTACTTTGCATTTCTTAATCGGATGCGATTCCTGAATCCTAAGAACAAATTGGCCTCGGCTTTCGAGGCCGAGTTGACGCTCGCTGACAAAACGTCTCACGTGGCAGGCCTAGCCAAACCGCACGACCCGGCCAACCTTGAAAGGGTCGAATATCTTCCCCAACGACTTATCGAGACGATTTGCGCCAGCGATCCGCTGAGTCCGGAAAATGATGCATTCGAGGGGGAACTTAGCCGAGTGCTGTTCCACCACATCGATGAGGTGGATCGGTCAGGCGAAGAAACTCTAGAAGGTCTTCTTCGCCTTCGAACGAAGTCCATCGATGCGGCCGTAAGCAGGCTCCGCCTGGACGTAGATGCCAAGTCCGCCCAGCTCGTTGATCTCGACCGGGAGATGAACGAGGTCACGTTGGTAGACCTCAAGAAGCGCCGCGATGAAATGCGTCTTCAGGTCGACGCAGCCGTGGCTGATCTGGACGCAGCCGTTCTAAGTCTGAAGGAACTCGAGGCCGGAGAGGCTGAACCCACTGAAGTCGCGTCCGATCGGGACGCGCTTGCCCAGGCGGTTGCCGAGGCTGAGACTCTTGCTGCACACGTGGCCACCCTGACTGTGGAAGGGGCTCAGGTTTCTAAACAGCTGACTGAGCTTGTCAGCGTTGAGCAGGCCGCGCAATTCATGTCGCAGCAGGCTTCCACCCTGAACGTCGAATACCGTGAGGCCATTGGCATTCCAGCTGGAGACGTGGTGACGGTAGTGATCGACTCGGCTGCAATCGTGGCAGCCCGCTCGCAGAGAGTTGGCAAGCAGCTGCAAATTACTGATGAACTGTCCACGGCTCGCGGCGCTCTAGAAGTGTTGGGAAAGTCGTGTGACACCCTTCGACTCCAGCTCACCGCGCATGACGGTGTTCGAGAGGCTGCACGGCGTGAGGTAGAACAACTCCAGAAAAGGGTTGAGGCATTGGCCGGCGAGCCTGGGGAGCCGGACTCGGTTTCTGGTTTGGACACGCGGATCAAACGCGTAGGTGAGATTCCGGGCGAGATAGAGAAGTTGCAGGACGACCTCGCGCAGCTGGCCACGGGGATCTACTCGCAGCTTATGTCCCGAATAGACACGATTCGTGATGTTTATAAGCCAGCGGAGGAGTTTGCCCGCCACGATGCCTTGGCAAGCGCGGCAGGCATCACGTTTGATGCCAGTATTAGGTTTTCTAGTGACTGGGGACGCCTCTCCGATGTGCTCGACGGGCGCCGAAATTCAGAGCTGCTGAGCCGACTCGAAGAAGTGAGAGTTAGTCTCGACCCCATGGACGAAGGCGAAGTCGTAACAACTACCCTCGAGATCCTGAGACGCATGGGTTTTGAAGGCGGGGACATGTCTAGGCCTGCTCGTTCACTGAAAGCAGGGTTCAGATCTAATACGACCCCCTCAGAAACAATCGCCCACCTGGCTGGTCTTACATGGCTGGAGACATCGTTCAGCTTGTCCGGAAACGGAATTCCTCTATCGCAACTTTCGCCCGGCGAGCGCGGCTTGATTCTCCTTCTCTTCTACTTGGTGCTTGACCGGAGTGACACTCCCCTCCTCCTAGACCAGCCGGAAGAGAACCTTGATAATTCGGCAGTGCGCAGGGTCCTCGTTCCGGCACTCCAGCAAGCGAAGCTCCGACGCCAGGTCATTGTTGTAACGCATAACGCCAACCTAGCCGTCGTCGGCGATGCGGATCAGATCGTGCATTGCTCTTACGACTCGGGCGTTTTCACGTTGCACAGCGGACCGCTGGCGTCACTGGATACAGGGGAGTTCGTCATTGACGTACTTGAGGGTGCACGGCCAGCGTTTGAAAACCGTCGGAAAAAATACGAGGAGGTCGTAGTCCAGCCACTCGTCTGAGTTGGGCGGAAACTATCAGCCGGGCACGATCGAACCGCCCTAGCTGGGGTGACCAACACTGAGCCTGGATAAATCTCTGGCTTTGGACAAGCCTGCCTTCTTGCTGCTGGGGCCGTGATTATGGACACCTGTGAGAACGGACTTTCGTTGTCGCAGCGGGATAAGTGCTCGGAGCCCGTGGCCAAGAACAAAAGGCCCCGGAACTTCCCGGCAAGGTGCATTGTGTTTCCGTGATGTCCGGGCTTGCCGAATCCAGTACCGCTGACCTTGCCGGAAAATAGGTCCAACCCGGCGATTACTTCTCAGCTTTGTCGCAGTATTGGATCAAGATCGGCATTACACGAGGGACCCCATGAGACGATTCACGCACCTTGCGCGCCATGCGCAACGACGCTAAGCATTCGGACAAATCACATTATTAAATGGGGAACCAATTGGGCAAAATGACGGGCAACCGCCTCAACACCGCGGCAAATGTCGGCACCTTTGTAACTAGCCGCCAGCAGCTGGATCAGCAGAGGAAGCTGGCAGCAGACACCAGTGCGCTGCTGGAGATTCAGAGGCGGCAGGCCTACGAAGCCGACTATGACCGGCTGCTGAACCGTACCGACAAGGATGTGGCACAGGGGCGAATCACACGGGGTCAGGCGGACTATACCCTGCTGGCGGCCCGCACGGATCGTGCTGTGGCAGAGGGGCGTAAGAGGCCGACCGAGGCCTTCTATGACCTGCTTGTGGCCCGAGTTGAGCTGGACGTGGCAGAGGGGCGGCTGACCCGCAACGAGGCGGATACGCATATCGAGCTCGAGTGGTACAACCACATCAACCCGGCCCCCAAGCCAGCAACCCGCGTCACGCATTCGTTCGGCGCCATGCTCAACGCGAGCCTTAGCTCCGCAACGGCCGGGTGGTACATCAAGGAGACGGGCGTCGCCCGCCGCTGGGACGGTGCAAGATGGACGCTGGAGACCATGCCTGCGACTGCTGCAAAGGAGATAGCCCGCCACGAATGGCTGTCGGTCACAGCTGAAGGGCGGGTCCAAAAGTCGCGGACGACGGCCGGGATCTTGGGGATCCTGCTCGGCCTCGTCGGCGCGCACCGGTTCTACTTGGGCGACAAGGGCTGGGGCGGGTTGCAGTTTGCCGTGTTCCTCCTGACGTTCCCACTTACCTTCGGGCTTGTGGGCTTGTGGGGTGTCATCGAGGGCATCATGATCCTATGCAAGGCAAATACTTTCAGCCGTGACGCTTCAGGGGTGCCGCTTAAGTAGATGGTTGATCAGCCTCGCTGCGCGCATTAGCCCAACACGCAGCTTGTCTTGCGTCAGTCGTTGTGGCCAGTCCCACCAAGGGGGTGGCCACGGTCGTATCCTCAGACTATTAGGCTGTCGACCAGTTGCTTGTGCTGTGCCTAATGACTTTTCGCCTTGCCGACTCCCTAACGCTGACCCTGGTGGGTGCAATCAGTCCAAGATGCAGAAGGACCCGGCGATCTCATCTCAGCTTTGATGCAGCGTTGGAGCAGGACCGGCTTTGCGCGTGGGATCACGTGAGAGGATTCACGCATCATGCGCGTCATGCGCATCAAGAACAATTTAGGGGTCTCCAACAATGAAGTACAAAAGGTCTTTGCCAGCCCTTGCTCTGATGGCTACGTTCGTGCTTGGCCTGTCCGCATGCGGTGGGTCACCGTCCGCCACTACGGCCACGCCCACCGTTCCCAGTGTTGAAGCGGTGCCGTCGGCCACGCCCACACCGACTGCCACTGCATCACAGATGGCAAGGTCGCCACGCGGCAACCTCATCAAGGTTGCAGGCCAGCCTGCCGGCCAGGCTGATCCGGTCACGAAAAAGCAAACAGTCAGCTTCACCATCAACAGCATCACCGTTGATCCGCCATGCACCGGCCCATTCCCACGGCCTGCGGAGAGGGGTCACTTTGTCATTCTGGACGCGTCCATTGAGACGCTGCCGGAGCTGGCGGAATCGTCCTTCCCGAGGTTTGACCTGAGCCCGCACACGTTCAAGTTTGTGGCAGCCAACGGCACCACCTACAACGGCAACCTGACCAGTGGCCCATCCTACGGATGCCTGCCCGAATCTGAGATCCTCCCCATCAGCGGCGTGGGACCAGCGGAAAAGGTGACAGGCAAGATCGTCCTGGATGTCCCCGACACCACCGGAACGCTAATGTTCCAGCCTGACGGGGCCGGCATGGGCGGCTGGGAGTGGACCTTCTGACCAAGGGCTATGGCGAGGGCCGTCCGACCAAGGGACGGAGGGCAGGACGATAAGACGATGAGCACGCTCGTCGCCCAATTGCTAATCAGGGGAGTGTCTCATCGGTGTGTACTCGTTGAACTGGATTGGGACGAAGGGCGGCAATTAAGGACGGTGCTTCAACCGTTTTCCTGGGTGTTCGCGGAGTTACTGAGAGGCCGCCGCGTGAAGTGGGATCTTCTAATTATCTGAGCCAACGGCAGGATACTGTCCAGTGATTGTGTATTGCGCCTGTGTGCTGTCCGGACTGCCGGACATTACAGACTCACCAGACCATGCGGCCCACCGGAAATCACAGACTTACCAGTTGCTCGCTAGAGCGGTAGGGGCAATTATGGTTTGCGTTTCAACGCCCGGTCTCCCGGGCCTTCGGACAGTAGGTCCTGGGCCCGGGGGCTTTAGATTAGGAGCCGTCGCTAATCGGGTTAGGCACGGCGTCCTGTCCTCTCAAACGGGCGCGATCTTGTTCGATTTGGTCCTGTTGCATCGCCAACACAGGGCTTGCAGATTCTCCGGCGTTGACAACCCGCCCTTCGAGACAGGAACAACGTCGTCCACTTCAAGAAGAAGATGGGGCTCAGCAGCGAGCGACACTGAGCAGTATCGGCAAGTGTGGCGGTCTCGCGTCTTGATGAACTGGCGGAGTTTGGCAGTCATAAGTGCTCGCTGTCCAGCCGCGCTTTGGCTAAACCGAATCTTCTGCGAAAGCGTCCCGACGAGCGCGTCAATCGTCTCGGTATTCAGGGCGACGGTCGTTCTCTGCGAGCTGTTCCCACCAGCGCTTACGTATTCGAAGGCATATTCAGGATACGGAACGCTGATGGGCAAGAGTTCGATTCCGACGTGCTCCATGAACTCGTCCGCGTAGTGCTTCAAGATGAACGCAGGAGGGTTGAACGACGCAGTAATACTCGTCTCGCGCTGGCGCAAATTGTCGACCGCATCTTCGAGTCGGGCGACCTCCTCACCAGATGTTCCACGTCAGAGAGGTTTGCCTCGTCCGCCTTGATGTTGAAGTACTTCATCAGATACTTGATGGGATCGGTGCTAGCATTGCGGACAACTTGCAGTGAGCAGTTATGCACATTCTGTGCCTGGTAGTTAGCTACATTACGGTCGCGGCGGTAGTTGTGATTGCTCGTATTATCGAACGACGCCAGGTGTGCGTGAGCGCCCGTGGCAGCTATGCCAAGCTGAAACGTTCCGCGGCCACGAATCTCAGAGGTGTACTCAGCTATCTCATTGTGCTCATCGACGACCGAAGTGATCGCAGCCTTCCTCGCCAGAAAGTCTTCGCTCGCAAAGTAGCGGTTCTTACGGATATGCCGGATCAGCCGGGGCAACATCACGCCCGCCCAAGTAACCAGCACAATTGGCAGGACGATATACCAATACGAAGCCAGGAGCGCTAGCACGACTATGACGATTCCAAATGCGACAGCTATATACGGCAACGGTGGCTCCCCCTCGAAATGATTCAAATATGAGGATAGCGCTCGGCACTCTCTCGAACAGACTCTGCCGCGGAGAGCGTCGCGCACTTTGAGTCCGGAAGGCTAAGACGTGGCTCGTGCTCAGAAGAGAAACGGTCGCGAACCGCTGCCTAACCCGCTGGCGGTTGCACGCGGCCAGGGCCGATTTCCTGAGGCGCAGAGCGCGGATAGTCGGCGTTAGTCGAGACCTGCTCCGCCAAAGTCATGCTGCTCAGCGTCGATGCGTTTTCAGCTGCTATGGCACTTTCTGTTCGCTCCACGAGAGTTTCAAGAGCGGTGGCATCGTCAAGATCCTTGTACACGCCCACGGCCTTTGCGAAATAAACCGCCTCATGGCCGAGGTACTGTTCAGTCGATCGGTAGTTCTTCCACTGCTCCCGGTAGTGGTAAACACTTTCCAAGGAGACGAGCACGACGACTCCAAGGCTTATTGCTGTTGTCACGGGAGCCATCCAGTCCCACTGGACATTGATGAGCGCTGGCACGAGCGCTCCGCCGACAACCGATGCAGTCCGCATCTGTAAGTAGCGCTTCTTGCACTTGACAGCCTTGCCGTCGTACCACGTCTGATACTGCCTCAGCCTGCCAGTGATGTAGTCCTGTGACCCGGGAATGCGGTCCTCCCCTGGGAAAACGGCGGGCTCTGCAGGTGGACTTGCAGCACGGCGGCGCCAGCGGAAGATTCTAGGGGTCATGAAGCAAGCCAGCCCGAAAAACAAGGGAATGTCAATTTAAGGTTTGTTGCTGTGCGCGTGACAGAATTCCAGTCTCTGCCGGAAAGAAAGTCGTACCGATTTCGGGACACAGTTGCACAAATGGGAGGCGACTTGCGTTTCGGCATACTTTGCCTGCCAGGGATGCGCGCTGTGCATGAAGAACATGCCTGCTTTCAGTATCATCAACCGGGCGATCGCCTCTAAATAGAGCTACGGGCCGCGGAGCCGGTTGTTTTCGGTCAGAGGCAGCAGCAGGAAGTACCGGGCGCAAGTATTAGTCAGTCAGCGTGGCTTAGACCCTGCCGGCGGCCAGCCCCATAAACATCGTCCGGTGCAGGATGTCCACGTGCTTCCGCGAAACCTCCACGGCCTCCTCAACTTGACCGGCGCGGAGGGCAGCCACAATCGCGATGTGCTCGTGGTTGGACTTGTGCAGCTTCTCAATCGGGTAGGGAATGAAGTAGTTATAGAGTTCGGCGAGCGTCTCGTGATAGACCTCGACGGCGGTGCCCATCCCTGACGCGGTGCCCACCAGCTGATGGAACCGCTCGTCGGCCTGGTGATAGACGGACCAGTCCGTCGCCTCAGCCATGTCCAGGGTCAGCCGCTCCAGCTCATCCAGCTGCTCCGGCGAGGCGTTAGTGGCCGCATAATGCGTCACCGCGCACTCGAACAGCAGCCGTCGGTCCACCAATCGGTTCACGGCCTGCGATTCAGCTGGTGACGCCGAAAGCTCCGCCAGAACCTCCGTAGGCGGTGAATCCGCCACAAACGTTCCCCCGGCCCGGCCGCGCCGTCGCACCACCACACCCTGCTCCGCGAGGCTCGCCAGAGCACGCCGGGCAGTGATCGGGCTGACAGAAAGGCCCAAGGCAACGTCCTCCTGGTCCGGCAGCCGCTCGCCCGGCTTCAAGAGCCCAAGCGAAATGGCCATGCCGATCCGCATCCGCACCGCGTCCATCGCGCTGCGGCGCTCCATCCCGGGCATCCTGCCGGCACCAAGACGGGTGGGCTCGACGGTGTCCTCCAGCTGACGGGTCATATCCGCTACCTTACGGCCCACGCCGCCCCCTTTCCTTTATTGGTTCATTCTGATCTAATATAACCCGGATCACACCCCAACGCGGAGACAAACCCATGCAACGCATCCTTCCCCTCATCGCTGCCCAGGCCCGGCCGCGGCTCATCGGCGAACCCGTCTCGGCCTTCGCGGACGAGGTCAAGAGAGCCCTCGAGGCCCAGCCGCACAGCAAGCTGGTCGTCTTCCCCGAACTGCACCTCTTTGGCGATGAAAACCCGGACCTCCAAAGAACCGAAATGCTCCAGGCCTCCGCCGAGCCTCTGGACGGGCCACGGGTCAAAGAGCTCACACAGCTCGCGAAAGACCTCGACATCTGGCTGGTCCCCGGCAGCGTCTGCGAACGCGGCCCGGAAGGCCAGCTGTTCAACACCCAGCTGGTCCTGTCCCCGGAAGGGGAGCTCGCCGGCTACTACCGGAAGATCTTCCCCTGGCGCCCGTTCGAGCCCTACGATCCCGGCGACCGGTTCACCACCGTGGACCTGCCCGGCATCGGCAGGGTGGGCCTGAACATCTGCTACGACGCCTGGTACCCGGAGGTGTCCCGCCAGCTCGCCTGGATGGGCGCCGACGTGATCCTCAACGTCGTCAAAACCACCACCCCGGACCGCAAACAGGAACTGATCCTCGCCAAGGCCAACGCCATCGTGAACCAGGTCTTTATGGTCAGCGTCAACTGCGCCGGCCCCACCGGCCAGGGCAAGAGCATCATCGTGGACCCGGAAGGCAACACGCTCACCGAGGCCCGGAATGATCACCCGCAGCTGCTCACGGCGGAACTGGACCTGGCCGCCGTCGACCGCGTCCGCACGCACGGCACGGAGAACCTCAACCGCCCCTGGTCGCAGTTCCGCGACGGGGAGCCCGCCGTCGAACTTTCCGTCTACCAAGGCCGGATCAACCCGGCCACCTGGACACCGCCGTCCTACAAGCCGTAAGGAAACACCGTGACTACAACCCTGACCCGCACGCTGAAGCTGCCCTCGCTGGTCCTGTTCGGGCTGGCGTACCTGACCCCGATCATCGTCCTGGGGATCTTCGGCATCATCGCCGAAACCACCGGCGGCGCCGCGCCCGCCGCGTACCTCGTGGCGCTCGTGGCCATGCTGTTCACCGCGCACAGCTACGGCCGGATGGCCGTCGCCTACCCCGTGGCCGGCTCCGCCTACACGTACGTCCGCCGCTCCATCGATCCCCGTGTCGGGTTCCTGGTGGGCTGGGCCGTGCTGCTCGACTACCTCTTCCTGCCCATGGTCATCTGGCTGATCGGCGGCTCCTACCTGAGCGCCCAGTTCCCCGGCATCCCCATCGGCGTCTGGATCGTGGGCTTCATCGTCATCACCACGCTGCTGAACATCCTGGGCATCAAGGTGGCGGACAAGGCCAACTACGTGCTGATGGCGTTCCAGCTGCTGGTCCTGGTGTTCTTCGTGGCGCTGGCCATCGGCAGCGTGGTGTCCGCCAACGGCGCCGGGGTACTGGCCAGCGGTCAGCCGTTCTTCAACGACACCGCCAGCTTCGCCACCATCTCCGCGGGCGCGGCCATCGCCGCGTACTCGTTCCTGGGGTTCGACGCCGTCACCACCCTCACCGAGGAAACCATCAACCCGCGCCGGACCGTGCCGCGCGCCATCATGCTGGTGGCCCTGATCGGCGGCGGCATCTTCGTGGCGGTTTCCTACGTGACCCAGCTGGTCCACCCCGGCGGCGTGTTCGAGGACTCGGCCTCCGCAGCCAGCTCCATCGCCCTGCAGATCGGCGGGCAGCTGTTCGGCGCCGTGTTCCTGGCCGGCCTGGTGGTTGCGCAGTTCGCCTCCGGCCTCGCCGCGCAGGCCAGCGCCTCCCGCCTGCTGTACGCGATGGGCCGCGACTCCGTCCTGCCCAAGGCGGTCTTCGGCCGGCTCAGCGAGAAGTTCCACACCCCGGTGGCAAACCTGGTGGTCACCGGCATCGTGGGCCTGATCGCGATCTTCCTGGACGTCGCCACGTCGACGTCGTTCATCAACTTCGGTGCCTTTACCGCCTTTACGCTGGTGAACGCCTCGGTGGTGTTCCACTATGTGCGCCAGCGCCGGGCCGGGCAGCAGCTGAACCCGGTGTCCTACGTGGTGGTCCCGGTGATCGGCGCGATCATCTGCGCCTACCTGCTCTCCCGGCTGGACAGCAACGCCATTACGCTGGGGGTGTCCTGGCTGGTGCTGGGCGTGCTGGTCCTGGCCCTGATCACCCGCGGGTTCAAGGCCTCGCCGCCGGAGATGACGGCCACGGAGAAGGCCACGGTCGAGGCAGCCGCCTGACCTTTTGTCAGTCTGTAGTGTGGCCGGCGGGCCGAGGGAAGGAACACCCGTGAGGATTGCTCTGGGGCAGCTGGAGTCGGGCGCCGACATCCGTGCCAACCTTGCCGCGATTGACCGGTTCGCCGCAGAGGCAGCGCGCGACGGCGCCGCGCTGGTCGCCTTCCCGGAGTACGCCACGTACGAGAGGAAGAAGGTGGACGCAACCTTCCCGGAGGTCGCCGAGCCGCTGGACGGCCCCGTCTGCCGGGAGCTCGCCGCCACCGCCCGCCGCCACCGCATCGCGCTGGTGGCGGGCGTGGTGGAAACGTCGGAGGAGCCGGGCAGGGCGTACAACACGCTGGTGGCTTTCGGACCCGACGGCGGCCGGCTGGCTTTCTACCGGAAGATCCATCTTTTCGACGCGCAGGGCTTCGGGGAGTCCACATTCATCAAGCCCGGGCCGTCCACCGACCCCGTGGTGTTCGAGCACAGGGGAGTGCAGTTCGGGCTGATGACCTGTTACGACCTGCGGTTCCCCGAGCTCGCCAGGTCACTGGCCGACGCCGGCGCGCAGGTTCTGCTGGTCTGCTCGTCCTGGGTACCGGGGGAGCACAAGACGGAGCAATGGCTCGCTTTGAACGCGGCGCGGGCGATCGAGAACAGCGTGTACGTGGCGGGCGTGTGCCAGGCGCCGCCAGTGTCGGTGGGGCGGAGTGTGCTGCTCAATCCTATGGGGGTGGTTGAGGCTGACCTTGGGCTGGAGCCCGGGGTGCGTGCGCTGGAAGTCTCGCTGGAGACGGTGGAGCGGGTGCGGGAGTCGTTCCCGATGTTCCGGCAGCGGCGGCTATAAAAGGCTGATGTTAGGGCAGTCCCGCCGGGCACGGGGCGTTGGGGCCATTGACGGCGCAGCCATGCCTGAGTTGGTATCCTCCGACCCGCGATAGAATCAGCAGTTCTCGTGGCGGCACGCTGTACCGGTTCCCCTGCAACAGCAATCCTCATGGAAGAAATCCTAAGCTGGTTCCCTCAACGGAAACGTACTCCTCACGACAACATCCGGGAGTTGATGTCGCCGCCGAATGCGGCTTCCAGCAACTTCGCGTAGCCAAAGTAGAAGTGGGACATCTCGATCAGTATTTCCTGGAAGCCGAATTCTGTTAGGGAGCCGCCGACCTCGTCCTGAAATAGCGCGGCGTGCTTGACGCGGTTGTCCCCCCAGTGGATGTACTCGCCGTAGTTGAAAAGATCGATTAGCTGGGCCGGGGAGTGCTCCCTCTGGATTGGAGGCACGGGTGTGCCGACCCGGGCCTCCTGGATCTTCACGGTGACTATGTCCGACAGCGAGTGCTGGAGTAGCTGGCTTCGGGCGCCATGCCATTGCTTTATGACACGCAGTCGATCCTGCACGTATTTATCGTCAGCTTTCGCCGAGGCCTTGGAAAGGACACTCCTAACGACCTTGAAGCTGGCGGGCTCGTTTCCATCCGAATGGATCTGACGGAACAGGACGACAAATCCTCTCAGCGCCTCTTTAGCGGGAGCGTCTACCTCTACCGTTTCGCCATCCGGCGTAGCAGTTACCGTTATTCCGCCGCCATGATTCAACAGGCTGTACGTCGCAAGCTCCCTGCACACTCTTACGAATCGTTTGACGGCCTCGCAGTCTTTGCTGTCGAGCACCTCAGAGATGGGCGGGAATTGCGCCGGGTCCGAGAAAGCAAAAGCGTATTGGAGCTTCCTCCAGTGAAAATAAAAGCCCTCCGGGTCCGGCGCGTAGTCCACGTAGGGCGGGGCGTAGCGAAGCCTTGCGTCTTCCGCTATTTGCCTGTCCACTTCATCGAAATCTGTCTGCCCTTGAAACGTCATTTCGTCATACTAAACGCTACGCGCTGCTCCCCCGGCACCCGGGCGTCACCCCGGAGGAGGTGGCGGCGGGGCCCGGTAGCGTGGGCGTCCTGCCGCAGATCATCACCGGACTGTGCGACGCCGGGGATGAGGTGGTGTTCGCGTGGCGCTCCTTCGAGGCGTACCCAATCCTGGGGCAGCTGGCAGGCGCCCGGCCGGTCCGCATCCCGCTGGACGACGCCGAGGGCCACGTCCTCAAGGCCATGGCCGCCGCCGTCACCGACCGCACCAAGGTGATCCTGCTGTGCACGCCCAACAATCCCTCCGGCCAGTTGATCAGCCACGACCGCCTCGAGGCCTTCCTGCAGGCCGTGCCGTCCGACGTCTTGGTGGTGATCGACGAGGCCTATTCGCGGAGTACGCCGACGCGGGCAGCGGCCCCGATTCCCTGGCGCTCTACCGCCGGTACCCGAACGTTTGCATCCTGCGCACCTTCTCCAAGGCCTACGGGCTCGCCGTCCTGCGCGTCGGGGTAAGGATGCGTCGAGTTACTCACCGGCACGTCCTTCACCCTCAAACTTATGCTGAATCTATTGAAATCGGTTTAGGAGTTGGTTAGCGCTGTCCCTGCCGGCCCCTCGCATCACATGCGCCATCGGGACCGCTGCACGCCACGAGATGGTCATCCGAAGAGTCGTGGTCCCATCGCTGCTTCTTCTGACCTGCCGGGTTGTGTTCTCCAGAGTTTGCAAGTAGGGACTCATCTCAATGAGCGTCCCGAACTCGTCAAATGCATTCACCATGCGTACGAGACCGTCTTCGAGGAGAGGAAAGTTCAGCGCCAGGTCTCCGGTCGGCCAGGTGTCCGTTCTGAGATCCCAGGAAGCATGCCCGGCCCACTTGTTCCTGATGTGGCGGACGTACATGAGGGACTTTACAACGTCAGGGTTAGTCTCGTTCAAGATGTGGTCGATGAGTCGGGCTGTCGCTTCGGTCTCGCTATCATCTGGCCCTGCAGATGAATCTTCGACGCTCTGACGGAGGGCCTTCAGCGAGAGGGGCAGTGATCGAGTCCGTCCTGTCGATTCATCTATCGTTTTTGCTATCGCTATGACAGCGCCCTTGACCACGCTCTCGCGGGTTTTCTTCAAGGCTAGGGAAAGGGGGCCGTGGTGACTCTCGCTGATACTGCCGAGCCGCGTCTCCAGCTCCTTGGCAAAGTAAAAGCTATAAACCGCATCGAGTATGAGTGCGTAGGCCTCCTCTACGCGTTCCTCTGTCGGAAGCATCATGACCGCCGCGTTTAGCGGCGAATTTTCCATCGGCTTGCTGTCCTTCGCTATCACAGGCAGATCCGATGGATTGAACTCAGAAATAAATCGGGGCAATTTCACTCCTCTAACGTACTGATGTCGAGCATGCTTTTGCTGGACACCACACTCAGGATCGATTAATGGTTTCTGACAGTGCTAAGGAAGCCATCCTAGAAATGATCACCACGAAGGCCGCTGACTGGTCATGGACTCAAAGTGGTAGGCGAAGGTCAACAACTTAAGGCTTGGTGTTCGATGGATCCAGCCGATTTCACGATTGCAGGTTGTATGAGTACTGAACCTCGCGAACTGCGAGGCGTTGCAAACGGGGACAGGCATTCGCCCCGATCTCCAGTCTGATACAGGTGTCGCCTCGGCCAGCGAGATCCTTGTCGCATCAACGCTGGAATGGTGCTGGCTCGCCTGGGATTTCGAACGCCAGCGAAGAACCGGCTGCTATCCTTTCTCCCATTTGACAGTGGGTTCGTTTGCGGGTTTTTGCTCCCAACTCGATAGCGACCTCTACAACAGGAGCTGTCTTCTTTGTGGCGACCTTTGAAAGTCGATATACGCTGACGTGCATGGTCAACTACAAGCCCGTCTCGGTTCCACTTAGCACTCTGATGCTCGATCCAAATAACTTCCGATTTAAGCAGCCCGGTCACACTCCCATCATCGCCGAGTCACGATTCCGTGAAGAACAGGTACAGGCGGCGGTGCTGGAACGTGTGAAGACTGACGGAGTGGGGGAGCTCAAACGATCGATCGCCGAGAATGGATTCATCCCCGTTGAACGAGTCGTCGTCCGAGCGTTGCCCGCCGGCTCGGCCGATGACGAGACTCAATATGTAGTAGTCGAAGGAAACCGTCGGACAGTTGCCCTGAAACTCTTGCAGCAAGACTACTTTGCAGGGGTTGATCTTTCTTCAGCCGTAAGGGACGTTTTCTCGGCAGTGCCAGTGCTCGTTGCTGAGGATGCCTCGGATGACGACATATTGGCAATTATGGGTATACGACATGTCGGGGGGCCTAAAGAATGGGGTGGTTACCAGAGCGCGCTTCTCGTCTACCAGATGTTGAAGAATTCGAGTCTCTCGGCACGTGATGTCGCTTCACGCCTTGGACTAACAGTCAACGAGGTCAATCGTAGACATCGCGCCTTCTCTGCACTGCAGCAGATGATGAGCGATGAAGATTTTGCGGAACATGTCAAACCGGAGATGTATCCAATTTTTCATGAAACGGTTGGTCAACCGGCCGTTAGGGAGTGGCTGGGATGGTCGCAGGGCCAGCGAGAGTTCACTAATAATGAAACCCGACACTTATTCTTCACCTGGTTGATTGATGGGGAAAATGGTCCCAAGATTCGCAGTTATACCGAAGTTCGCGAGCTTCGACTCATCCTTGAAAATGAGGATGCACTAACTGCACTCAAAGATGATGACCAAGCGTTCAGTGATGCATTGGCGATCGTTAGGGCTGATGCTAAAGCTGTACGTTGGTTGCCAAATGCCAAAGCGGCCCTTACCTCTCTTAATGAGATGGGATCGGACACGATCGAGAGCCTCGAGGAAAAAGACATAGAGATTCTGCAAAAACTCAAGAGTCGCGCTTCGTGGATAGTGAAGGCACATGCACTGTCGTCTGAAATCGGTGACGATGACGATTAACACCACAGAGCTCATCGAGCTCATTACTGGCGCAATTGGACCCAGCAGTTCTCCGAGGCTATTGCATGACGTTGCAGCCGAATTGATTCTTCAGTCTAATGCGGCGAGTGACCTGGACGAAGCTTTCGAACTTGCGGAACCGCTCCTTGATGACCTGAAAAGGGCCTTCCTAGACGTGCAGGCAATTTCTGAGAGGCAAGGTGTCACCTGGACGTGTGAGGTCTACGGCTCAGACTACGAGTACCTTCGGGGATCGTCTTTCGCCGACCAGTCATTGTCCGCGGACGAACGAAGGGTCAGGGCGGGTCGCAACTTTATCACATCCGTTCAAGCGGCACTCCTGGAGCTCACTCCAAATGAGTTTGAGCGGGCCTGCACGCAAATTCTGCAATTAATGGGTTGCGCTCATCCGAGAACGTCGCCCGTGCGCGATGACGGAGGCCTGGACTTCTACGGCAAACTGGAACTTAAAGGTAGGTTGGACACGGTAGCACCCTATGGCGGTATCGATGGCCGTGCTGCTGTTTGGCTGATTGGGCAAGCTAAGCACTACCCGGTTCACGCAATACAGACTGCCGTCTTGCGAGAATTGGTTGGTTCCGTTGAACTTGCTCGAACCCGCGGTGCTATCCATGCTTGGGAGGGACTGGATCTTAGACCTTTTGATCCGGTTATACAGCTTATTTTTACCACCGGTCGATTCTCCGCCGGTGCGCTCCGCCTGCTAGAGAAATCAGGAATGCTCTCTATGGATGGACGGCAGCTTGCAACTTTCCTTTGTGACGCGGGGCAGGGCATCGACTTGGAATCAAACACATTTTCCAAAGCATCTTTTCGCGCCGGCCTTGGGATTTGATGCTGCTGTAGCGCCGAGAACGGCAGCGATAAGGGAGTTGGTTTTCCGTGCAGCATTCAATAGCCTGGCCACGTGAACACACAAGGGACATCGGAAGCTGCACATTTCGCAGAAGGTCTTTACGAACTCCTCAAAACTAAAGAGCTGACCGCTGACCTGTCGGAGGTTCCTCAGCTGAAGCCCCTGTTCTCTCTTGTCGACGAAGGGGATATTCCCAATGTCCTAAGCGGTCACATAGCCCGCGTTGTGCACGAAGCACTTGTTGCAACCAAGCCGCAGGCCCGAGTCGCCCTAGCGAACAGAATCCTTCGGGAGCTGGAGTTTGACAGCGAAATTTTGCCCGGGCCCTCCCAACTGCAATCACTGCACCGCCCAGAGGCACTACAACGCCGCCAGCTTCGCCGTCCCACCAACAAGCTAAGTGATTCAGCGCTGCTCACCAACAGCAAGGATGAGCCGAACCTCGCCGCAGAGCTTAGGGCGGAAATGGAGTCAGCCGACAAAGTTGACCTTCTCTGCGCCTTCGTCCGGTGGACCGGCCTGAGGCTCCTGCAGCCGGCCCTCGAACAACTCAAAGAACGCGGGGCCAAGTTCCGGGTCATCACCACCACGTACATGGGCGCCACGGAACGCCGCGCCATCGACGAGCTCGTCAACCGCTACGGGGCCGAGGTGAAGATCAGCTACGAAACGCAGGCAACCCGGCTGCATGCCAAGGCCTGGCTGTTCCGCCGAAACACCGGTTTCGATACCGCTTACGTGGGCAGCTCGAACCTAAGCCAGGCTGCACTTCTGGACGGACTGGAATGGAACGTCCGGCTCAGTTCCGTGGCAACTCCTGCCCTCCTGCAGAAGTTCCAGGTCACCTTCGACAGCTACTGGGAGCAGCGGGCCTTCCAAAGCTACGATCCAGAACGCGACGGCGAGAAGCTGGACGCTGCGCTCGAATGCAACGGCGGCCGCCGAACCGCGGCCCCGGATGCCGGCACCGGGCTTGAAGTTCAGCCGTTCCTCCATCAGGAGGAGATGCTGGAGGACCTGGAAGCGGAGCGACTCAAGGGCTTTAACCACAATCTCTTGGTCGCCGCCACAGGCACTGGCAAAACAGTCATCGCCGCCCTGGACTACAAACGGCTCTCTGAGGCCGCCGGCGGAAACCTAAAGCTCCTCTTCGTCGCCCACCGGCAGGAAATCCTGAAGCAAGCGATGCGCACCTACCGCGACGTCATGCAGGACGGCGCTTTCGGTGAACTCTACGTGGGGGACCACAAGCCGCGAGAGTGGAAGCACATCTTCGCCTCGGTTCAGTCGCTGTCTTCGCTCGGCATCGAGCAGCTGGAGCCTGACTTCTTCGACATAGTGGTCGTCGATGAGTTTCATCACGCCATGGCGCCCACTTATCGGCGCCTGCTGGATTACCTGCAGCCGCTGCAGCTCTTAGGGCTCACGGCTACACCGGAGCGCGGCGATGGCGTCGACGTCGCCAAAGAGTTCTTCGATGGCCGGACCGCCAGCGAATTGCGGCTCTGGGACGCTCTGGATGCTGACCTGCTGGTGCCGTTCCACTACTTCGGCGTTTCGGACGACGTCGACCTCAGCCAGTTGGAATGGAAACGCGGCAACTACGACACCGCCCAGCTGAGCGCCCTTTACACCGGAAACGACGCGCGCGCCGCCAAGGTAATCCGCGAACTCAGGGACAAAGTCACCAGCACCGACCAGATGCGGGCCATCGGCTTCTGCGTCTCCGTGCAGCACGCCCACTACATGGCGGAGGTGTTCAACCGCGCGGGCATTGCATCCGTCGCCGTCGATGGCACCACTGACAATGCCGACCGGGAGGAAGCCCTCAGGCGCCTCGGGCAGCGGGAGATCAACTGCATCTTCGCCGTCGACCTTTTCAACGAAGGCCTGGACCTGCCGCAGGTGGACACTATCCTGCTGCTCCGGCCCACGCAGAGCGCCACGGTCTTCCTCCAGCAGCTGGGACGGGGGCTGCGTCGTGCTGAGGGCAAAGCGGTGCTGACGGTCCTGGACTTCATCGGCCAGCAGCGCCGTGAGTTCCGCTTTGATCTGCGCTACCGAGCGCTGACGGGTTACGGGCGCAAGGAGCTGGAGAAGGCCGTGGAGGATGAGTTCCCGTACCTGCCGTCCGGCTCGCAGATCGTGCTGGACCGGGTGGCACAGAAGGTGGTGCTGGACAACATTAAGGCACAGCTCCGGTTCAACCGGGCACAGCTGGTCCGGGATATTGCCTCGTACGCCGAGACCGAGCTGGAGGCCTATCTGGAGCGGTCGGGGAACGACGTGAAGACGATCTACCGTTCCACCAGGTACTCGTGGACCGGCTACCTCCGCCAGGCAGGGTTGATCGAGGGGTTCTCGCCCCTGGAGACCGTGCTTCGTGGGAAAATTGAGGAGCTGTCGGACGCGGAGGAAAAGAAGCTGCTGGGCCGCATGGCCGCGCTGATTCACGTGGACGATTCGGAACGCGCCGCTGCCTATTCCATGCTGGTTGCTCCAGACGCACCTCGCTACGCGGATCTTGGCATGCGCGAGCAAGCTTTCGCGCGAATGCTTTTTTACACGCTGTGGGATGACGGCGGCGGGTTTACAACGTACGACGGCGGACTGGACCATCTGCGCGGCTACCAGTTTGTGTGCCGCGAGATTCGCCAGGTCGTGAAGCTGGGGTCGGCGGCATCAAAACATGCGGCTAAGAGCCTCGGTGCGGGGCTGCAGCATGTCCCGCTCCTCTCGCATGCTACCTACCGGCGCGAGGAGGTTCTCGCGGCGCTTCAGTACGGCTCGCTGGAACAGGGCAAGAACGTGCAGCACCGCGAGGGCGTTGCATGGTGTCCTGCAACTTCCACAGATGCCTTTTTTGTCACCCTGAACAAGGACAACAAGAAGCATTCAGCGACTACGATGTACAAGGACTACGCCATCAGCCCGGAGCTGTTCCACTGGGAGTCGCAGAACGCGACCTCACCCAGCAGTCCCACAGGACGCCGCTATCTTGACCGGACTTCGTACGGTTCGAAGGTTCTGATCTTGACCAGGGACACAGCGGACGACGAGACCGGGCTGACAGTTCCCTACATGTGCCTGGGTCAGGTGGACTACGTTCAGCACACTGGCGAGAAACCGATCGCGATCACTTGGAAGCTGCATCGGGCGATGCCCGCGGATGTATTCGCGACGGCGGCGGCGGTGGCTCAGTGAATCCGATTGCCCGGGAATGCCCTATGTGTGAAAAAGCCTTGGGCACCTTGAGCGACGATGCCAGGATCCCTGATCACTCGAGTCCTCGAAGCCGATATTGTTCCGCTCCGGACGTTCGTTCTCCGCTGTCGAGGCACAAATGAATCCCGTAATCATTGAACCTGAACCAGACAAGCCTATACGGATGGGCCGTTGCCCATCCTGTGGGCAGGAGAAACAACTACTCTCTGGGTCAACGCTTCCGCCAGCACATGGATGGAAGACGGGGCCAATATGTTCCGGTGGAGGCAGGGAGGGTTCGTATACGAAGGCCGTTCAGGCCGAACTTTAGCTTACCCGAACTCGGCACAACAAGTGTCCGAGCAACACCCTCTTCGCCTCCAGGAACTGGGAAGCGGCGCTAATATCTCAGTCTGTTGTCGTCTGACACCTTTACGTTGGTAAGCGTTTAAGCGGCGTTCGGGCCGGCGACACGCGTCTTGAAGCCTGGAATGAATGCATTGCTCTCTACTGGTGTCGTAGGTTGGTCAGTGTTTCAAGTTCAACCTCATGGGGGAAAGATGGCGCCTTCTGCGCGCAAACGACTCAAATGGCAGTGTCCTGCTTGCAACAGGATCTTGGCGGCCAAGCCTCTCGCCGGAAGGGTTACAAAGCATGCAAATGGCAAGGGAGATTTATGTACCGGCGTGGGCAAGGCGGCTGTAAACCTTTCGGCAAAAGCGGCACCAAAAGTTGGCCAGGGGGCTCCAGGAAGAGTTATAGCCCGTAAGAAAAGCCCGAAGCCCTCACCCCGACCGGCGCTTCAAATAAAGCCATCAGAACGACCCGTCCCTGGGAACAGGGAACGTCCAGCCATGCTTCCGAGTAAGAAGGCCGTCGGCGGCTTTAGTCACCCTAAGAACTGCATAAAGGACGAAGATCACTGGACGTTGTTTCAAGACGCCCCGCGACAGGACATCGAAACCGATGGCGGCTGGCGCAGGGTGAGGCTCGGCGCTTCACAAGGCACTGGGAAGCGACGCTGACCGTCGTGGCATTATGCGCACATCAGCATTCAACGCTTCATCTGCGATCATTCGGCGTTACAGTCACGGGTCCCACGCTGTTGCAGTGACAAGTTGAGTGTCTGCTACTCTGCCAGCTCCGGGAGTAGGAGAGCCTTACGAGGCACAAATTTGTATAGGCGGTCGTTCAGATCGCATCGCTGACAGCACCATATTGAAGCACAGTGGGAGTAAACATGGCGAAGTACACGGTTCAGCAGCAGCAAGTGGACACGCTTCTTGGGTGGGTGCGCAGCGGGCAGGTGGCGATTCCCGAGATGCAACGGCCCTTCGTTTGGAATTCCACCAAGGTTCGTGACCTCATGGACTCGCTGTACAACGGCTTTCCTATTGGTTACTTGATCACCTGGCAAAGTCTGGATGTTGGGTTGAAGGACGGAAGTAAATCAAATTTCAAGCAGATCCTCATCGATGGACAGCAGCGCATTACGGCCATGACGGCAGCGCTGGTCGGAGAGCCAGTTGTTGATAAGACATACGCAAGAAAGCGAATCAAGATCGCTTTCAACCCGGCGACCGAGGAATTTGCCACTCTCACCCCCGTGCTTGCCAAAAGTCCAGAATGGCTTCCCGATGTGGCGGAGTTTATTAGTGCTCCATCTGTCCTCGGCCTGATGAAGACTTACATTGCCGCCAACCCTGAGGCCGACGAATTAGCGGTCGAACAAGCTTTCGGTAGGCTTGCGGCGATTAAGACAGCGCAAGTGGGCATTATCACACTGGCGGATGACCTGGATATCACCACAGTGACGGAAATCTTCATTCGAATTAACTCGAAGGGCGTCCCTCTAAGCAGCGCGGACTTTGCCATGAGCAAGATCGCAAGCCACGGCGAGTTCGGGTCTAACCTTCGGAAGCTCATCGACTATTTTTGTCACCTGGCTGTGTCTCCCCATGTATACGACGACATTGCGCAGAACGACACTGCTTTCGCCTCCTCTGGGTACATGAAGAAAATTGCCTGGCTCAGGCGGGACGCCTCCGACCTCTACGATCCCACTTACACCGACGTCATCCGGGTCGCCGGAATTAAGGAGTTCAAGCGGGGCAAGGTGGCCGCCTTGGTCAGCCTTTTGTCTGGGCGTGATTTCGAGACGAGAACTTTTGACGAGCAGCTTGCTGTGGAGTCTTTTAGCCGGCTAGAAAAAGTTCTGCTTGAAATTGTGAACGAGTACAACTTCCAGCAGTTCATAATGACCATCAAGTCTGCCGGTTTCATTTCTTCAGGCATGATCAGTTCTAAGAATGCACTGAATTTTGCTTACGCCTTGTACTTGCACTTGCGCAGTGAGGGGCGGCTTACGGAGGGCGACATTAAACGCATCGTTCGAAAGTGGTTCGTTATGTCCCTCATTACCAGCAGGTACACGGGTTCCTTCGAAACTGCCTTCGAAGCAGATATACGCAGGATTTCGGAGTACGGGGCCAGCGAATTCTTGGCCAACATCGAGCGGTCTTCCATGAGCGAGAACTTTTGGGATGTAGCGGTACCTATGTCGATGGAGTCTTCCAGCATCCGCAGCCCCTTCTTCCAAACGTACCTTGCTGCCCAAGTTCATTCCAGTGCGCGTGGGTTTCTCTCCAAGAACATCACTGTGGCCAACATGCTAGAGGAGTCCGGGGATATTCATCACCTCGTCCCGAAGAATTACCTACAAAAGAACGGTATACGGGACCGTAGCGACTATAACCAGATCGCAAATTATGCGTTGACAGAGACACCCATCAATATTGGCATCAAGGATTCTGCACCAGCTGACTACATGGAACGGGTGAAGCAGCAGATCGACGACGGTGAACTACGGCTCGGCGAAATCACCGAGCGTTACGAGCTGAAGGAGAACTTGGCAGCGAACGCTGTTCCGGAATCCATTTATGACACCACAGCGGAGACTTACGGACAGTTCCTGGTAGAACGCCGCCTGATGATGTCGCACTACATTCGGGATTACTACCGCAGCCTGTAACCCGGCCCAGCGTCCACGCCAACTGGTACTTCGACTCGACAAAGTAAGTGGGCTGCGGGGAGTAAGTGTAGCCTTTGAAACCATGGCGCCGCGATCGCGGTAGGCGGCATTGAGCACGACGCCACGCTCATCGGGATGCTTGATGATGTCGGATTTCAATTGTCGGCTCTTCTTGGTTGATGGTGAAACGGGGTTCCGTGTCTTGAAAGCTCTAAGGCTCGTAGCCGGCTGTGATAAATGTTTTCTACGGATTCATCAAGAGCCAGGAGCTACGAGCCCTGATCGAGCCTCCTTCCCCGCGCCCCGATGCTGCCACCACCATATTGAATCTGCCCGACTACCGCGTCACCGACACCGAGGGCCTCTCGTTCGGGCAGCGGCGAATCCATGTCGATTCAACGGCTCTCCACGGTAGAACATTCACCACGATCCGTGAAAAGCCGTGAACCTGGTCCGAGTCCGGCTGCGCGACCGCTTTGATGCTTACCTCGCCCGAGAACAACCGGGCATACACCCGGCCCTCTGAGCTGTCGCGACATGGCCCCACCACACCTGCCACGTCTTCAGCCTCCAGCACCGCCGTGAGGCTCTTCCGGGACACTCCTCGCGATGCCGCGATGCCGCGATCGTCCATCCGGACAGGCCTTCCGCGCGCAACTGCAACAGAAGCTTAGCTCTGATCTTCTATGCCATGACTCATTACTCCTTCCGCCGAACGCCCTATACACACAACGGAAGGAGCTGAGCTGAGGTGGCCCCAAGAACGCCACTACAGGCGCCAAGCACGGCTACTCACCGCGCAGCGCATCGGCCACCAGATCTGCGACCCTATGGACCGAAATAGCGAACATTCACCTGGCAGTCAAGGGCCGTGTAGGACTTTCCCCACCGATCAGAGCGATTACTTATAGGCGCCACGCTCCCGGCACAGCTCGCGCGTAATCGCCAACACCAATGGCATCAAAGTGGCGCTTGGCGGATTTGATCTTTGCCAGCTCGGTCGGACGGAGCCTTGAGTCATCGACCGTGCTCTTCGTCTCGCGAATCATGTAGATCCGATTCTCGCCGTCCTCTATCTTCATAATCGCCCAATCGGGGTTGTACGGGCCGACCGGGGTGTCGATCTTGAACTTGGCGGGGAGCTTCATGAACAGCTTGATGTCCTCGCGCGAGTCCAACAGCTCGGCGAACTGGCGCTCGACGTCGGAGTCGAAGACAACGTAGTCGAAGTCCGTCTTCTGGGTGTGCTGCACCTTGTACATCTGGTCAAGGAAGCGCTCCTTCTCCTCCTCGCCGTCCTTCTGCAGTTCACGAAGCTCGTAGACCGAGCCCGCTATCTTCTCATATTGGATACCCTCGACCACGATCTTCGCGAGCTCACCCTGGAGCACACGTTTGGCCATCGCGATGAAGTCGTTCGGGTTGCCGATGAACTCGCCGAGCCGACCACTGCCGATCAGGATGTCGACGATGGTCTTGCGGGTGAGGGATGTCGCCTCCTGAAGCTCCGTGATGATGTCTGGCAGGTCGTAGCTGCCCCTGAGATCCGCCGAGCGGGTGCCAAGTTCCTCACCTTTGGCGCCACCTCGAAGCACCTTTACCCCGGCGCGGGTGACCTGAATTCGCAGCGCGTCGATGTTGGGAGCGTCCTTGATCGCAGCGACCGCGTTTTCGATGATCTCGTCGCGGCCAACCTTGACCCGGTAGGTGGTCTTCTGGCTGATCGTTTCCCAGAACTCCTCGAACTCTGGTGTCGCGTAGAGCTGTTTGTTGAGCACGCGCGGCTGGCGTTTGCTGACCGGCTTGACGTACTTGCCGATGTTCGCGCGGTCGACCAGCTCGATGATGATCGGTTCCGCCCAGACGAAGTCGACCGGCAGGTCGAGGTCGAAACCGAGCTGGTTTGGTTGGAACTTCGAGGTGACGGCACCTTCTTTATCGATGAAGCCCTTGTCATAAAGGTGCTCCCACACTTGGATGGAGCGCTGGTAGCCGAACCGCTCGTCGGTGAGCGCACCGTTTTCGTCCTGCAGCGGGATCTTCGAGAACTCGGCCTTGCGCACCCGGCCGATCTCGACTCCGGCGTCCTTGTACTCCTTCTGCAGCGCGTCGGCGAACTTCGTGTAAGATTCGTTCGCCACCACCGTCAAAGTCGCAACCCCGCGGTCAGGGACACGGGCATAGCCGTTTTCGGTCTTGGCGACCGGGAGGCGCAGGCCGCGCCCGAGCGTCTGGCGGCGTTCGGTCTCGGCGCCCATCTCGCGCAGGGTGCAGATCTGGAAGACGTTCGGGTTGTCCCAACCTTCGCGCAGGGCAGAGTGGCTGAAGATGAACCGCACCGGCTCGCTCTCGTCGAGCAGGCGCTCTTTCTGCTGCATGATCAGTTCGTAGGCGTCATCGTCGGCCCTGGTCGTGCCGGAGGAGTCCTGGAAGGTGCTCGTCTTACCCCGCTTGATCTGGGAGAAATAGGCGCGGCGAAGCTCGCTCGGCGCGTGCGGAAGCAGCTCCTGGTAGCGCGCGGACTTGGAACGTTCCTCGATGAAGACCTCATCGAACCACTGCACGAAGTCACCGTTCGCGTCATCGTTGTTCATGCCGTCGCCCAGATAGCTGGCGACCTTGTCGACAAAAAAGAGGCTCAGCACCTTGATGCCCTTCGCGCGCAGCATCGACTCCTTGCGCAGATGCTCGCGGACCGCCTCGCGGATCATCTCTTTGTAGATCGCGCCGGCGGAAGCGCCGATGCTTTCACCCTCGTAGAGGAAGCCGTGTGCGGTGAGGTCGACGCATGCAGGCTCGATGCTCATCTCGTTGATCCGCCAACCCTCGTAGATCGGATTGTTGGTTATTTGCGCGTCCGACAGCTCCTTATCCTGCTTCACGCTTACGACGCGTCGCTCGAGCGAGCCATCGGCCCTTCGGCACGACAGCTCCAACCGGGCCAACCACGACGGCTCACGCCGCACCTCGACCAGCTTGATGTACGGCGTCGCGTCCGCACCCTGCTGCTGCACCTCGGCAACGACGATCTGCTTCACCAGCCCCAGATCATGGGCATCAACCGGGTCGAGCCGGTAGACCACATTGCGCTGCTTCTTGTGGGTCGCGCTGAAGCGCAGGGTGAACACTGGGTCGAGTTCACCGACCGCCGACTGCGAGAGCTCCGACTCCATATTCTGCGGCTCGTCCATGATGACGACCGGGTGGGTCGCCTTCAGGTAGTCAATGGGGCGCAGGCCGTTCAACTTGTCGCGCGCCTGGTGGATGATGCGGGTGTTCGCGTTGCCGCGGATCGAGTCGATCGTCATGATCAGGATCTGCACATTCGTCGAGGTCGCGAACGATTGGACTTCCTCGGCGCTCTTGCCGCTGTAGATCGAGTCATCGAAGGTGATGCCCTGCGGCTTGTAGAGGTTCTCGAAGTGCTCACGCATGAGGCGGATGCTCGTGCTGACGCCCTCCCGGATAGCAACGCTTGGCACGAGGATCACGAACTTCGTGAAGTTGTATCTGACTGCCAGATCGAAGATGGTGCGCAGATACACGTAGGTCTTGCCCGTACCCGTCTCCATCTCGATGTCGAAGTCCAGCGCGTCACCCGCGAGCTTCGGCGCTACCTCGAGGCCGTTCCGATCCTGCACGCGCTGAAGATTCGCCAGAATCAGCTCGCGATCGAGCACCAAGCTGTTACCGACGGCCCCGACCTCCTGCGTGAGGTCGATATCGAGAGCCGCCTGATCCGAGCCGGACAGCGCCGCTGCACCCCGCAGCGTTGTGACGAGCTTCTCCGCATCCTTCGGTTGCCCATCTATGAGGTCGACCACGGATGCGATCGCATCGAGCTGATACGGCTGGCTGGCATCGAACTGGAACCCTGACCCGCTCATCACGCCGTCCAGAGCTCAATGCCGTTGCTCTTGCAGAGCTGGGTCAGGTTGGTCTTGAGTTCGTCGTCGCCCTGGAACGCATCCTCGAGAACGATGATCCGTGTCGGAGACTCGTCGACGAACGCGCGGAGCTGCTCGAGCGTCGGTTTGGTGTGCTCGTTCAGGTACGCCAAAACGGCGACATCTCCGTCACGGTCACGAACAAACCGGACGTCGAGACCCGCCACCTCAGCCGCCGAAACAGCCTCGGTCAAGGAGTACCCCTGCTTGAGCAGGATTTCGGTCAGCAGCTCGTCGGCCGCGGCGTCATCGGTCGCACTGTCCCGGAGGTTGAGCAGGTGCTCCTGGAGCGTCCCCTGCTCGACATCACTGGAGAGCCGCCACTTGGAGAAGTTGGTGTCGGCCAGTCGGTATGCGCGGAAGCCAACATCCGTGGACTGACCGGTGAGCTCATCACCTATCTTGTCGCCTGCCCGATCGATACGCGCCCGGCTGATGTCGGCGATCGTCGCGAAGCCGGCGGCGGAGGCGGGCGAATCCTCCGCCACCGGTTCAGGGAGCTGAACAGAAAATACCCGGCGAGTGCCGCCATCGTCAGCATTCATTCGCATAACTGCGTCGGCAGTAGACCCGGAACCTGCGAAGAAATCTAGCACGATGTCATCGTCGCGCACATCTCCGATTGTGAGCAGCGCGCGCAAAACCTCAGTTGGCTTCGGGTTCTCGAACACAACGTTGTCGCCGAAGTAAGACTTGATCTCTTCTGTGCCGCGTGTCGACGGTACGTCAAGAAAGCTGCCGGCATTGGACGTCGCCTTTGCGAGATCACGTTGCTCGATTTTCAGGCCCTGCCGCGCACGTTTGGCGCGGAAGTCTCCCTGCGCCAGACGCTGCTGAGCAGTTTGGAGGCCGTTTTCCCAGAACCCTTCGACGCCGTTCGAGTCCTGTGGATAGATCGCGGTTGCACCGGTAGTCTCCGTCAGGCTTAGCGAGTCATCCTCGAGCAAATAGAACGGGTAAAACTGGCCCGGCCTGTACTGCCGTTGCCACTGCCCCCCGGACTTCCGGAAGTCTCGCCAGCCTTCCTTGCCCTCATCCTCATTCCGCGGTCCAGATAGTTGAACTGTCGCCACCGAGCGTGCGTAGAGAACAACGTACTCAACCTGCTTGATAATCGCGTTCTTGGCGACCTGCCCACCCGTGCCGCGCTTCTTCCATGCGAAAATGGCGACCCGATTCGCTTCAAGAAACACTTCATCAGTGACCTTCAAGAGGTGTGGCAGCTCTGTGTCACCAATCGAGATCATGATGACGCCGTCGTTGCGGAGCAGGTTGCGCGCAAGCTTGAGGCGCGGGTACATCATGTTGAGCCAGTTGGAGTGGTAGCGCCCCTCCGTCTCAGCGTTGGTCGTGACCTTCTTACCCTCTTCATTGACCTGGCGGGTCCATTCGAGGTAAGTGTCGAGCCCCTCCTTGTAATTATCCGGGTAGACGAAGTCTTTGCCGGTGTTGTACGGGGGATCAATGTAGATCAGCTTGATCTTGGCGTGGTAGTGCTTCTGCAGGACCTTCAGCACCTCGAGGTTGTCGCCTTCAATGAAGACGTTCTGCGTGGTAGCCCAGTCCTTCGACTTCTCGAAATCGGGCCTGAGCGTCGCCGTCGTGGGGTCCTGGGCGGCACGAAGCGCACGCTTCTTGCCCGGCCAGAACAGACCGAACCGCTCGCTGCTGTCAGCCGCATCGCCGTCGAGCAGTTCCCTGAGCTTCTCGACATCCACCTTGCCGTCGGCAATGGCCTCGGGGACCAGATCCGCAAGCTGCGCTGCCAGCTCGGTCTGGAAGTTCCGAGTGGCGGATGGTGTTTCGTAAATCTCGTCAGTCATTCGGGTGAATCTCTTTCATGTGCTCAATAGTTTTCGACGGGTTGTCAATGCCCCGTGGTCTATGTGGTTATCCGCCAGCGAATCGTGAACAGGTGCTCCGTGTCCTGAGTTCCCTGTAGTGACTGCTCGATGAGTTCGAGATACTTGTCCGCCTCAGCGCGTAGTTTCTTGCGCGCCTCGCGGAAGTCCTCGTCGGCTTCTTCGGCGCGCTGTTCCCACTTGCGGGCTTCCTTCTTGAGCCGCAGCTGTTCCATCGGATCATCGGCCTGACGTGCCAGCTTGCGGGCTTCCTTTTCCTTGGCGCGGTAGTCACGAATCGCGCCTTCGTGCTCGGCCTTCCGATCCTGCTGGTTGCGGTAGAGCAGCTCCTCCTGCTGGTCGTAGTAGCGGGAGTTCCGGCCCTGAACTTCCTTCTCCAGCTCGGCCCGGCGAGCGTCCAGGTGAGAAGCGAAGCGGCTCTCGTCGATCGCCACCGGCTGTCCACCGACCTCAGTGCAGGCCAGGTCGAGGATGTCCGCGACGTACTCCTCGTCGAGCCACCTTCCGCCATCGGTCAACGCGCCGGCGAGCATGTAGGACTCCGAGACCTCTTCGTCGCGTGCCTTCATCCGAAAGGTCGCGAGGCTGACTGTCAGCTCGCCGCTAGCGCCTTCCAAGGCTCGGATCGCGCTGCTGACACGCTCCGACTGGTTGAGCGAAAACGTCAGCTCACTTGCCGGGGTGTCGTGGGTCTTCGCCGCATGGACGACGTGCTGTGCGAGCGGGCTCGCGTAGCGGTACTGGTGGGCGTTGTCGAGCGGCTGCGACTTGAAGAAGTAACGCCCAGTCGGCGCATCACCCACAGGGGACTCATTCAGCACGAAGGCGCGTCCGTCGCCCTCGAAGGTGGCGAAAAGATCCAGCTCGTATCGGGTCACCGCGAGCAGCAGACGTTCAAATTTGTTCAGCACCTCGCCGGACTGCGTGTCATACGCCATGAGGCGATCCTGCACGTGCGGGTCGAGGTTGTCGAAGACCTTGGCCTTGGCACTGGCCATCTCACGCGAGATCTCGGTCGCGTACTGGCCCTCAAGTCTTCTGAACGCTGTGTCCAGCTCGTCGGCAGTTTTGCAGCGGGTGAGGATGTCACTGATCGTCTTCTCGAAGTCCAGGCCGTCCTCGATTGCGCCGAGCACCTCGTCACTCGCGCCGAAGACACTGGAGAACAACTTGAATTTGTTCGTCAGCAGCTCCAGGATGCGCTGCTCGGCGATGTTGCCCTTGTTAGAGAAGTTCACGACGACAACGTTGTGCTTCTGCCCGAAGCGGTGCACGCGGCCGATTCGCTGCTCGACGCGCTGCGGGTTCCAAGGCAGGTCGTAGTTGACGAGCATCGAGCAGAACTGCAGATTGATGCCCTCGGCGGCCGCCTCGGTTGCGATCATGATCGTGCCCTCGTTGCGGAAATAGTCCACAAGCGCCTTGCGCCGATCCACGGCGGCGATGCCGGTGATCAGGTCGCCGCCCTGGTTGTCCTTTAGCCACTCCTGGTAGATCGCCGTTTGCTCCGGCAAGTTGTTCGAGCCGTTGAAAAGGACGAGCCCGTCACCACGACCGGCCTCTCGGAGGGAGCGCGCAATGTACTCCTGAGTCTTGGTCGAGTCGGTGAAGATGATGGCTTTCTCCGGAGCGCTCAGCTCGTGAAGGCGCTCGAAACCGAGGTCGAGCGCCTCGCTGAGCTTGACGGCCTTCTGGTTCTCCGTGATTGAACGAGCGAGCGTCGCATACTCCCGCAACTCAGTAACTTCGGCCATCATTGCCTCCAGGAGCGACTCATCCAACGGCATCATCGATGCGCCGGAGCCAGGCTTGGCTGCCTCGATCTCCTCGGACTCCTCCAACTCCTCGCTGGTGATCTCGTCGTCGACAGCGAAGTCCGCCATCACCAGAGCGCCACGGCCGTCGCGGCGCTGCCCGGCAGCAACCTCATCCGCCAGACGATTGGCGATGTTCTCCAGCGTGCTGGCGACGGCGTAAGTGGATGACCCGAGGCGCTTACGGATGATTAGGGCGGAGAGGTGGCGCTGGCTGCCTGCAAAGGCAAACAGCTCATGGCGCTGCAGATAGTCATTCACTAGGTCGTAGAGACGCGCCTCGTCGGCGGACGGTGTGAACTCGACCGTCAGCGGCATACGCTTGGTGAAGTGTATGTACTTATCGGCGTCTCGCCGAAGCGTGCGCTTCGAGACCGTTGCAACACGCTCGACCAGGTCGTCACCGCCACCTAGGTCCCGGTTCTTGACGTACCGTTCCCGGAACGCATCAAGCGAGTAGAAGTAGCTCGGGTCAAAGATCGACACGAGGCCGTACAGCTCCTCGAGCTTGTTTTGAAGCGGCGTCGCCGTCAGCAGCACCGACTTACGAGCACCCTGCACGATATGCGCGACCGCCTCAGCGGCCTTGGTCTTCCCTGTCCAGTAGTTGCGCAGCCGGTGCGCCTCGTCAGCTACCAAGAGATCCCACGCCGCGAGCAGCGAGGTCTCGTGGCGTAGCGCGAACTCGTACGAGCAGATGAGCACCTGCGCTGAGCGCCCACCCGTACGACCGAGCAGGGCGTCCTTCGACTTCGGATCCAGGATCGCGGACGGGATCAGGAACTTCTCGTGCAGCTCCTGCTGCCACTGCTGCCGCAGGCTCGACGGGGCAATTATTAGGATGCTGCGGCGCCGCTCCGCCCAGTACTGCGAGATGACAATGCCCGCCTCGATCGTCTTCCCGAGGCCCACCTCATCAGCGAGGATCACCCCCGGTAGAAATGGCGTCTGCAGCGCGAACAAGGCAGCATCAATCTGGTGTGGCTTCGGCTCCACCTGCGCGTCAAACAGCAGGCCGGCGAGCTTACCGACGTGATCGTTCGCGTAGCTGCGCTGCAACTCGTGAGCGTAATACTTCGCTTGGTGCCGCGTTAGCGTGCGGCTCATCTGAGAGTCCTCGATGGGGAAGTAACAAGACCCATCGAGGCCGCGGCGATCATTCGGACGTCGTGTTGGGGTAGTGGTACCTCTCTGCGCCTCATCCGGTGTTTCTGCTCCTCCGCGCCGAGGGCGCGATTCAATTATTTTCGTTTCCAAGTCCTACGTTACCGGTACCGTTCGACACTCATTCCATGCCACGCCGAGTGGAGAGGCCGATGGCTCCGGGCCGGGCGCGCTCACCGCTGGATCGAAGCCGAACTCGCGCCGGAATGCGCGGGAATGAATGCCGTGCAAAGACACCGGAGCCAGGGTTGGTGCATCCGAGGGCCGGAGATTGCCCGGCCTTCACGTTCAGCTCGGGGGCTTACGTGACTGCCGCGACCTCGACGCCAACCTAGAACTTTTGGATCTGCCCGGGGTCAGCGCGGTCACAAGGCTCCAGGATTTCGCCAGGCGCGACCAGGCATGAAAGGGTCGGAGGCTGATTCGGAGGAGACCGCCGGGACATAGACCTCTGGGGCCGCACTCACGTCATGAGTTCCAGGAGGCGTGTCTGAATTTGGACTGTCTCGCAGATGGTGGTCCTCGCGGTGACGGTGCCGGCGCACAAGAAGACGCGGTCGAGGCTTTTCCGCTCCAGCTCCGCTTCGTCCAGCAGGCCTACAAAGTTATGCCAAACGCCCCTGAGCCGCCGTCGAGGCAGTCCTCCTCGAAGTCCTCGGAATCGGATGAAGCTCACGTCGAGCAGGATGTTGGCCCCGAGCTGCACGATTGACTCCGCCAGCCGAGGCCTCGCCATGCTCAACCACGCGTCAGAGGCCCAACCGGAACACCCACAGCAGCACGTCCGCGCCCGGAACGTACCAGTCCCGCTCGGGCGCGCGGCGGAAGCCCAGTGACTCATACAAGGTGTGGGCGCGCTCCATAAAAGCAGCGCTGGTGATGCAGATTGCCTCAATATCAAGCAGCTGCCGGGCGTGCTCCACGATCTCGCGGACCACGGCACGGCCCACGCCGCTGCCCTGGAACCACGGGTCAACGGCCAGCATCCGGAACTCCAGCTCCCCATCCTGGGCGATCTCGCTGTACGGCTGGCCCGCGAACGTCAGCGTCACCGCCGCCGCCACCCGCCCGTCCAACTCCGCCACCCACACCTGCGCGTGTTCCGCGCGGTGCTCCACGTCCTCCAGCACGCTCATGTACGGGTGGTCGGCGGCGAAGTGCCCGGCCCGCAGGTACGCCTCGCGGGTGATCCGCAGGACCTCCGGAAAATCCGCTGGCACCGCCGGCCGGAACGCGGCGCTCACCGGGTCCCAGCAGTCGCAGCGGTCCGCTCGACGTAATAGCCCAGCTGTGCCAAATCCGGCTGGGAAGACGGATCCGCCACGGCGTCCCCACCCACCGCGTTCGCCACCGCCAGCGCACGCGTGTAATCCAGCCCCTGCCGCACGGCCAGGACCAGGGCGGCGCAGAACGCGTCCCCGGCACCGACGGTGTTCGCAACCGACACCGCGGCCGACGGCGCCTCAGCTACCTTCCGGCCGTATTCGAACATCGCCGAGCCGTCCCCGCCGTACGTCACCGACACCAACTTCGCCGAGCCGAGGGCCGGGATCAGGGCGTACTCGCTCTCGTTCACGATCACCAGGTCGCACCGCTCCAGCAGCTCCGCCGGCAGGTCCATGGCCGGCGCTGCGTTCAGCACAAAGTACCCCTTATGCCGCCGGGCGGCCTCGAGCACGACGGGCAGCCCGACCTCCAGTTGGCACAGCACCGTCTCCTCGGAGCCGAACTCCACCCCGTCCAGCGACAGATGCGAGTTGGCGCCCGGGCACACCACGATCTGGTTCTCGCCGTCGCGGTCCACCACAATCAGTGCGGTCCCGGTCGGCTCCGGAAGCACGGCCACATCAGCGGTGTCCACGCCGGCACCAGCCAAAGCGTCCAGCATCCGCTGTCCCTGCGCGTCGCTGCCCACGGCCCCGACCATCCGGGCACTGCCGCCCAAGCGTGCGGCTGCCGCGGCCTGGTTGGCGCCCTTGCCGCCGGGCTGCTCGGACAGCACCGCGCCGCCGATGGTTTCGCCCGCGGTGGGCAGGCGTTCAGCGGTGGCGATCAGGTCCAGGTTGATGCTGCCGACAACGGTGACGGCAGGAGGTCGTTTGCTCATGGGAAGTCCTAACGGGGGAGGGGCCGGAAGCGGCCGGATTGAGAAATAGTGTAGACCATGGTTGTACTTGTGCGTCATACATGGTTGTATAACAACTCACATCCCAAGCGCAGGACCCGCCTGCAGAACAAAGGAGTTTGATGTGAACACCCCAACCCCGGCGGCCGCCGCACCTTCCACGGAAGCCGCCTCCGCCGTCGTACTTCCCGACGAAACCAAATTCGCCGGCCGCAGCGCCGCCCTGCTGATCTCCACCCTGCTGCTCGGCGTGCTGTCCTTCCAGCTCAACGCCAGCATGGTCACCCCTGCCCTGCCGCAGATCGCCGCCGAGTTCGGCCAGGGTGCCGACAGTGCCGCCCCCGTCCAGTCCATGTTCTTCCTGGCCGGCGCCATCGCCGGGCCCGTGATCGGCCGGTGGAGCGACTACATCGGCCGCCGCGCCGCCCTGCTCCTGGTCCTCGGCATCATGGGCGCCGGCACCGTCCTCTGCATCACCGCCCCCACCCTGCCGCTGCTGGTCGCCGGCCGCTTCCTGCAGGGCGTCTCCAGCGCCGTCTTCGCCCTCGCCTACATCGTGCTCAGCGAAAACCTGCACACCAAAGTCTTCGGCACCTCCGTGGGCATCATCGCCGCCATCAACGGGGGAGTGGGCGGCGTGGACGGCTACGTGGGCGGACTCATGGCCGAGACCCTCGGCTTCCGGTCCATCTTCGTGGTGGTCCTGGTCCTCACCGCCATCGCCGCCGCCTGCATCATCAAAATCGTCCCGGCCGGACGGCCGCAGGGCGTGCGCGGCGCCATGGACTGGTGGGGCGCCGGGTCCCTCTCGCTGTTCCTGGTGTTCACCACCTACTTCGTGTCCGGCGGCTCGGCCGCCGGCTGGACCGCACCCGGCACCCTGGCGCTGCTGGCCGGCACCATCGCGTCCTTCGCCGCGTTCTGGATGATCGAGAAACGCCGCAGCCACCCGCTGATCGCCGTCCACCACCTGCGCTCCCGCCAGGTCTGGCCGGTCATCGCCACCACCGTCCTCACCCTGGCCGGCATCTTCGCCATCATCAACTTCACCGTGGTGCTGCTCAGCCAGGATCCCGACGGCGGCTTCGGGCTTACCGCGTCCATCTCGGCGCTGCTGTTCCTCGCCCCCGCCGCACTGATTGGGGTGTTTGCCGCACCGCTGGCCGGGTGGCTGGCCGACCGCCGCGGCTGGATCAAGACCCTCCGGTTCGGCACTGGACTGAGCCTGGCCTGCGCCATCGCCGCCGCCACCTTCTCGGACAACCAGATCGCGGTGCTGATCGCCGTCGCGGCCCTGGGCATCTTCTACAACGGCTTCTTCCTCACCGCCATCAACGGGCTCTCGGTGCTCCTCTCACCCAAGGAAGCCCCGGCTGCCCTGCCCGGCATCAACGGTGCCTCCTTCGGCATCGGGGCGAGCCTCGGCGTCGTCCTCGTGGCGCCCTTCGCTGCCCAGGCCACCGCCGCCGGGTACGCCACCGCCCTCTGGATCTCGGTGGCCATCACCGCCGCCGCGTTCATTGTCAGCCTCTTCGTCGCCGCCCCCAAGGGCGAGACCGTCTAACCCCCTTTTACTGTAGGAGAACCACCATGACCACGCCCTCCCCGTTCTACCTGGACTGCGACACCGGCATCGACGACGCCCTCGCCCTGGCCTACCTGCTGGCCTCGCCTCTTGCTTCCGTGAAGGGGATCGGGACCGTCAGCGGCAACGTCAGCGCCGCCGCCGGTGCCCGCAACACCCTGGACCTGCTGGCGCTTGCCGGATCCGGTGATGTGCCGGTTGCCCTTGGTGCGCACCACCCCCTTGCCGGTTCGTTTGGGGGCGGGGCGCCTTGGGTGCACGGCGAGAACGGGATTGGCGGTGTTTCGCTTCCGACGGCGGCTGCTTCCGTTGCGTCCGAGAGCGCGGCTGAGATGCTGGTGCGGTTGGCCCGTTTGTACCCTGGGACTTTGAAGGTGCTGGCCATCGGTCCGCTGACCAACGTCGCCGACGCCCTCCGGCTGGAACCTTCCCTGCCGTCTTTGGTGGAGTCGGTCACGGTGATGGGCGGGGCCGCCCTGGCTCCGGGGAACATCACCCCGGTGGCGGAGGCCAACATCTTCAACGACCCCGAAGCCGCCGCCCTGGTGCTGGCCGCGGACTGGGACGTGACCCTGGTGCCGCTGGACGTGACCATGGCATCTGTCCTGGAGGAGACCCACCGGCAGGCGCTGCTGGCGTCTTCCTCACCCGTGCCGCAGGCGCTGGGGGAGATGCTGGGCTACTACTTCCGGTTCTACGAGGACATTTACGGCCGGCCCTGCTCGGCGATGCACGACCCGCTGGCGGCGGCGCTCGCTGTCGGTGTTGTGAAGGCTGCTGTTGCGCCTGTGGTGCGGGCCGACGTCGACACCTCTGACGGGCCAGGCCGCGGGCAGACCATCTGCGACCTCCGGGGGCTGTATGCGGGCTACCCTCCGGTTGCGGGAGCGCGGTGCCGCGTGGTGCTGTCGCTCGAGGAGGACTTCGTTCCGCACCTGGTGGAGACGCTGCTTTCCTCTGGGGGAAGTACGACGGCGATGCTCGCCTCAGCAGGTTCCAGCGCCTGAACTGGCGCGGCGGGGACGGCTGCTGATTGGGCCAGGTCTCGGAATTGATTAGGCGTGCACCAGCAACCGGTGCAAAGGTGGACGGGTGAATGCCGACATCAACTTCTATTTCGGCCCGGTCTGCCCTTTTGCCTGGATGACCAGCAAGTGGGTGCGCATGGTGCAGACGCAGCGCGGATACACCGTGGAGTGGCGGTTCATCTCGTTGCGGCTGATCAACGCCAGCGTTGACTATGACGCCCATTTCCCGCCTGAGTACGAGGCCGGACACACGGCCGGCCTCCGGCTTCTGCGCGTGGCGGCCAGGGCCCGTGCAGAGCATGGCCGCGAGTCGGTCGCGAAGCTGTACGAGGCATTCGGAACACACATCTTTGAAGCCGCCCCGGACGCGGACAACCTGCCCATCGAACGCGCGGTGCCTGAGAGGCGCGGGACGCGCGGATTTGTGGAGCCGATCCTCGGCGAGGCCGGCTTGCCCCTGTCGCTGGCGGAAGCCCTGGATGACGAGTCCTGGGACCGCGAGATCCGGCAGGAGACGGATGAGGCGCTGGGGCTGACGGGCAAGGATGTGGGCACGCCCATCATCCATTTTGAGCCGCCCGCCGGGGTAGCCTTCTTCGGGCCGGTAATCAGCCGGCTTCCGGGCGAAGAGTCGGCCGCCGAGTTGTGGGACCACGTGGTGGGGCTGGCACGCTTCCCGGGTTTCGCCGAGCTCAAGCGAAGCCTGCGGGAGCAGCCGCAGCTGCCCGCCTTCGGAGTCACCGCCGGTGCGGTCGGCCGGCAGGAGGACTGGCACGGCGGCAGCCGGCGGCAGAAGAAGTGACTGTCAGTAAGGATGGACCCATGAACCAGAGCAGCACCCGCCAGTACCAGGAGGCCGTTACGGTCCAGGCCTCGGCCGAGACGGTTTACGACTTGGTCTCGGACATCACCCGAACGGGGGAGTGGAGCCCGATCTGTAAAGCATGCTGGTGGGACGTCGAGGACAGCGCCGGCCAAGTCGGCGCCTGGTTTACGGGGCGTAATGAACTGCCCCACCGGACCTGGGAGACGCGGTCGCAGGTGGTAGCCGCCGAGCGCGGCCACGAGTTCGCTTGGGTGGTAGGCGGCAAGTTCGTCCGCTGGGGCTTCACCATGGCTCCGGCGGATGCCGGGACCACCCTGACCGAGTCGTGGGAATTCCTCCCGGACGGGCTAGCCATGTTTGAGGAGAAGTTCGGTGACGACGCCTCGCAGCAAATCGCTGACCGCACCCAGCAGGCACTCCATGGCATCCCGGTAACGCTGGCCGCGATCAAGCAGATCGCCGAGTCCAGCGCTGCAGGTTAAGAAGTCCGGTCCTAGGACTGGAACTGCTGCATCACCGAGAGGTGCCCGGCTCTGGCGGCAATCAGGCACTTGGCCAGGTAGAAGGGCTGGTTGCCGTATCGAACGTACTGGGTGAGGACCAGCACGGGATCGGACGGGCGCAGGTCCAGCAGCTTCGCACGGCTGGGCCCCACCTGGCTGAGGCTGATCTGGCACTCGCCCGGCCCGGGCAGCCGGCCCACCTGGTTGTTGAGCGCGGCAAGCAAGGTGGCGCCGCCGTCGTCCTTAATATCCAGGGGCACGGCGGCCCTTTTGCCGAGGCTGACGGGCTGGGCCGAGATGTTTTCCTGCAGGTGGGCGATGGCCTCGCCGTCGCGGATCAGGACCGATTCCCAGAGCCAGCAGTCGGTGCCCGGTTCGACGCCAACGCCGGGGGCGGCGAACTCGGACGCGGGCTGGCGCACCACCTGGATGCGCTTGACCTCGAGCTGCTGGCCTGGGCTGCCGAGGACTTCCTCGAAGGGGCGGATGCGTTCGATGCCGATGCGGGGGAGTGTGTCCGAGACGAAGCGTCCGACGCCGCGCCGCGCCCTGATCAGGCCGTCCTCCTCGAGCAGCATGAGGGCTTCGCGGACCACTGTGCGGCTGACTTTCATGTCGGCGCCGAGTTCGGTTTCGGTGGGGATCATGGAGCCGGGCGTGAGGAGGCCGTTGCGGATGGCCTCGGCGATCCGGGAGTACACCGCGACGCGGAGGGGTGAGCCGGGCTGGGCGGCCACCGGCTGGGACAGGAACCGCGCGGCGTCCTGGTACACGTTATGCCTCGCTTTGTGGGTCTTGGGAGTTCCAGCCTACCGGTGTGACGGGTTTGTTGGACAAGCCTCCGTCGGAACCCGACGGACTCAACCGCCGGCAGGCCGCTGTCATCCCCGCCAACGCTCTCGCACTTTTGGGGCCCCACAGGTGTGGGGTGCCCTTCACCGTCCTTACTCGTGCCACAAAGCGTCACGGACCTTCTGATTGAGGCAACCGCTGCCCGGCAACCCCATGCGTGACAGGTCAAAGCGTTACATGTAACGTTGAGCTATGAGCGTCAGGGATCGAGTTGCCAGGCACCGCCTTGCCATGCGCGAGCGGGGCTTCCGGCAGATTCAGATGTGGGTTCCGGACGCGCGCACGGACGAGTTCAGGCGCGAGGCCGAACGTCAGGCGCTGGCGATTGCCTCTGCCGACCGTGTCGGTGACGACCAGGACTTCGTCGAACAGATTTCGGAAGACTGGCCGGAGTGAATCGCGGTGAGCTGTGGACGGTATCGGGCGGAACGTATGCGCAGAAACCGCGGCCAGCGCTCATCATCCAGGATGACTTGTTCGCGGCATCAGAATCGGTGACCCTGCTCCCGCTGACCTCGCACCTCACGGACGCTCCGTTGCTTCGGCTGATGGTGAAGCCAAGCCCCTTGACAGGGTTGGCACAGGACAGCCAGATCATGGTGGACAAGCTGACAACGGTACGACGCGCTAACCTAGGCCAGCGAATAGGCAGAATCGATTCCGCAACCATGGTTGCTGTGGAGCAATCACTTGCCGTCTTTCTCGGCCTGGCACGATGATGGAGGTACTGAGCCCGCAGCGCCCGCCGTCGTGACGGGCGCGGTACTACTGCACGCCTCGACAGCACTCATCCCGTGCGATCGTGCCCTTCCTGTCAGGGGAGTGGCTGCCGTTCACCGACGCTGACGGAGGACGACGGCGGAAGGTAGTCCCGCCGTCGTCGTTCCATCCGTTGCTGCTGGCCAGGAGACGGAACCCTGGCGCGCTTGGCGCGGTTGCACCTGGCACATGCGGCCACGAAATTCTGCAGGCTGGTGGACCCGCCCTTTGACCACGGATAGAAGTGGTCGCCGTGCTCGGCCGGGCGGCCGCAGCGGCGACCAAATTCGCTTTCCAGCTCACACTGGTTACCGGCCCGGGCCATCCCTTCACCGCGCTGCTGGCGCGTGAAACGGCGCACCGGATCCCGGCGCCGGACGTCCTGCGCATTGATGACGGCCACGACGACGCCCAGCACGACGACGGCCAGGCCGGGGAGCGTGACCGCGGCGATGACGCCGTCGACCATGCCGCGCAGGACCTCCGCGGCGGAGGACGGTGCTGTTCCGCCGGCAGGTGTTCCCTTCGGCATGAGCGCCATCATCACGGAGACGGCGAGCCACACCATCACCGCCGTGTACCCCAGGCGAAGGCCGTGCCGTGTCCAATAGATCCGGCCCAGTTCCTGCATCGATTCCCCCATCGTCAGGTCGCCGGAGGCCCATAACCCCGGATATCTAGGGGAAGTGTATAGGCCGGACGTAGGGTGCTGTCCCAGCGTTAGCTCAGTTTTTGCTGAGGTTTCCCGCCGGGTGGACTGCCCGGCGGAGGTCCGGTGCGGCGGGGGAGGGAGGTATCAGAATGAGCACATGCGACAATAACGCGATGACCTACGAGCAGCCCCAATCGACCGCGCCGGAACTGGACTTCACCGCCCACCCGGCATTTGAAGCCGCCCATCAGGCCGCCCGAAAGAGCCTGGCTGAAGGCGGCATCCCCATCGGAGCAGCCCTCGCGCGCGACGGGATGGTCATTGCCAGCGGGCACAACGAACGGGTCCAAAACGCCGACCCGATCGCGCACGGGGAAATGTCCGCGCTCCGCGCAGCCGGCCGCCAGAAGAGCTACCGGGGCACCACGCTCTACACCACCCTCGCCCCGTGTGCCATGTGCGCCGGAACCATCATCCAGTTCAAAATCCCCCGGGTGGTGGTGGGGGAAGCACGCACGTTCGACGGCGAAGTGGAGCTCCTGCGGTCGCGTGGGGTTGAGGTGGTGGTCCTGGATGATCTGCGCTGCGTGGACATGATGCGCTCCTTCCAGGCTGAGAACCCGGAACTGTGGGCAGAGGACATCGCCGAGTAGGCCCCCGGATGTTTCCCGGGCCTGCATGCTCAGAAGCTACGGCTTCACTCCATCACGATCGGTGGGGGAGACCGTTCGTGATCATCCGAGTCAGCTGATGGCGGTCATGACGTTCCAGGCGTCGCCGACTTTGATGCGCGAGCCGAAGCGGCCGGTGCCGGTGCCGGGGTAGGTCCAGAGGGTTCCGTTGCTGTCGCGGGCTGTGAGGTCGGGTTTGCCGTCGCTGGTGAGGTCTCCGGCGGCGCTGATGGCGGTCATGACGTTCCAGGCGTCGCCGACTTTGATGCGCCAGCCGAAGCGGCCGGTGCCGGTGCCGGGGTAGGTCCAGAGGGTTCCGTTGATGTCGCGGGCTGTGAGGTCGGGTTTGCCGTCGCTGGTGAGGTCTCCGGCGGCGCTGATGGCGGTCATGACGTTCCAGGCGTCGCCGACTTTGATGCGCGAGCCGAAGCGGCCGGTGCCGGTGCCGGGGTAGGTCCAGAGGGTTCCGTTGCTGTCGCGGGCTGTGAGGTCGGGTCTGCCGTCGCTTGTGAGGTCTCCGGCGGCGCTGATGGCGGTCATGACGTTCCAGGCGTCGCCGACTTTGATGCGCAAGCCGAAGCGGCCGGTGCCGGTGCCGGGGTAGGTCCAGAGGGTTCCGTTGCTGTCGCGGGCTGTGAGGTCGGGTCTGCCGTCGCTTGTGAGGTCTCCGGCGGCGCTGATGGCGGTCATGACGTTCCAGCCGTCGCCGACTTTGATGCGCAAGCCGAAGCGGCCGGTGCCGGTGCCGGGGTAGGTCCAGAGGGTTCCGTTGCTGTCGCGGGCTATGAGGTCGGCCTTGCCGTCGCTGGTGAAGTCCCGTGCTCCTGTTGCCGGAGTGAACATTTGAGGGACCTGCCCTGTGTTGAGCAGGCGATTCGGGGTGTTGGCTGATGGGTTTGTAATAACGCCGGGGACGGCCGAAGATGTCAATTCTGCGGCTACACCAGCCTGCGTCAGCCCAGGATTCCGGGACAGGGCCAGTACCGCGGCGCCCGCAGCGTGCGGGGTTGCCATGGACGTCCCGTCCAAAGTGGCTACCGCCGTCGTCGAGGTGTGCCCGGCGGACTGGATGCGGACACCAGGCGCATACAGGTCCACGCAGCTTCCGTGGTTAGAGAACGATGCCTGCCGATCCGAGGAATCGCTCGCTGCGACAGTCAGCGCCTCCCGAACCCGCGCCGGGGAAGCGTTGCAGGCGTCCACCGCGGAGTTGCCCGCAGCCACGATAGCTGTAAGACCGTCGCTGATAACTCCCCGCACAGCATCGTCCAACACAGTGCTGACGGGACCGCCGACGCTCAGGTTGACGACGGCGGGTGTTCCTTGGGCGTGGTGGGTCGCTACCCAGTCGAGGCCAGCGATGATGTTGGAGTACAAACCGGAGCCATCGCAGGCGAGGGTACGGACGGGAATGATGGTCGCGGCTTTGGCCACGCCATAGGTTTTGCCGGCGATCGTTCCGGCGACGTGCGTGCCGTGGCCGTTGCAGTCGCTGCTGCCCCGGCCGTCGGCAATTGCAGTCCAGCCTGCAGCTACCCGGCCGCCGAAATCGTTGTGTGCGGCGAAGACGCCAGAATCGATAACGTACGCGCTGATGCCGGCCCCGGAGGACGGGGGCGCAAAGGTGCCCGAGAACGGAAGGGTGCCCTGGTCGATTCTGTCCAAACCCCACGGTGGCGACTGCTGGGTCTCAGCCACCGACACGGGCGCGTCCGGTTCGATAGCGGAAACACGTTGGGAACGCGCCAGGGAAGCTGCCTGCCCTCGGGTGGCTGTAATAACCGCGCCCTTCAATGCTGCTGAAAAGGTTCTTCTGACGCCCACCCCCTGGGACCGAAGCGACCTGGCCTCCTCAGCTACGTTGGCGCCCTTGTGAAAACTGACGAGATACCTGTCGTTGTCACCCGCCAACGGGACATCAGGTAGCAGCCGTTCGAGAGGCCCGGACGGTGTCTGTACCAAGGCCTCGCCGCTTCCTCCCGCCACGGGCGGCGGATCAACCGGCACGGTGGAAGTGCCCGCCACGGCCGGTGGTGCGGCCAGCATGACGGCGGCGGTGACAACCAGCACGGCACCAAGAGAGCCCTGAAAGTGTTTCGGGAATGACATGGTGTCCTTCTATCGATCGATGCGGGAGAGGTGTCCGGCTCTGGGAGTGTGTACCGGCGGGCAGCACTGAGCGCCTCGGCCAGCCAGCACCTCGGTGGCCCCCCAGCCGCCCCTTGCGCCTCCGCCATTGAACGGCGGAAAAGAAAACTCGTCCGTTGTCACGCGATCTTGGTCTTTCCCCCAGGCGACTCCGGCTGAGCCCGGAGCCTGTACCCCAACGCGCGGCTCCGAATCAGGAACCGGGCGTTGAGGGTGTGATGAGTTTACAAGAAGGACCGGCAGAACAAACAGACAAAAGAAGATAGGTACGAGAGTATGACCGCGCAGGCGCGGCCTTAGAATTCCTCACACCGCCTGGACGAGTTTGCCGTTCTTGTCTTCCGGCCGGACGTCGTCCTGATACATTCGGTTCAACTACCCGTGCGGCACCTGTAAGGGCTATGAAGTGCGGGACCAGGAATACTCAAAGGGAAGTTCTGCACGTGACAAGGCACCGGGGCAGCCAAGCCAGAAACGAGCCCGGGGCAGGCGTGCAGGACGATAACCTGCAGGCCGCCGGTTTCGTGAAGACGAGTCTTCCGGACGCCACAGCGCTTACTGCCATGGTGCGCGCCGGTGAGGCTTCCGCGCAGGACGTCCTGGCGGAGGCGCGGTCACGGGCCGCTTCAGCCCCCGCTCTTGGTGCCTTTATCCAGGAGGACTGGGACGGCGCAGCCGTTGCCGCCAGAGAGGTGGACCGCCGTCGGACCCGCGGGGAGGATCCCGGGCCGCTGGCCGGTGTTCCACTCAGCGTCAAAGATGTCATCGCTGTGGCAGGCTTGCAGCTGACCGGCGGCAGTGCCGCATACGCCGGAAACATCGCCTCATTCACTGCCACTGCTGTGCGGCGCCTGCGGGAGGCGGGCGCCGTGGTGATCGGTAAAACCAATTGCCCCGAGTTTGCGTTTGGTGCTGTGACTGAGAGCGCCGTCGGAGGCCGGACGCTCAACCCCCGCTTTCCCGGTGCGACGGCGGGAGGCTCGAGCGGGGGAGAGGCTGCCGCCGTCGCTGCCGGCATTTCGGCACTCGGCCTGGGCACCGACTACGGCGGATCCCTGCGGTGGCCGGCGCAATGCGTGGGGATCACCGCCCTGCGGCCCACCCCTCATACAGTTCCCGATCTGGGAATCGTTCCGGGAGCGGGCGGCTGGTACGGGGCCGGCAACCCGTCCCCGCCCGGTGCCCGCCTTCAAGCCGCCACCCAAGTCATTGGGCCGCTCGCGCGATCAGTGCGGGACCTGCGGACGGCGCTCGCAGTGCTTTCGGAGATACGACCCGGCGTTCGGACTTCACTCGCCGGGGCCGTCCCCGGCAACGTTGCGGTTGCATGGAGTGATGGTTCCGCCCTGGGGCCGGTACGGCGTGAAGTGTCAGAGATGATCGCGTCATTGGCGGTGCACATCGCGCCAGAGGTCCGGACGTTGACGCATGTTCCGGATTTATTTGCGGGATCACTGGCCGCCTATAACCGACTGCGCCCTATTGATCCGATGATTGATCATGCCGCGGCCGTCGCCGGCCACGAGCACCTGATTCTCCCTGCGAACCTCGACGTCATCCAGCGCTCCCTGCAAACCGACGCCTCGGAAGTCGAAGCAGCTGTTGCGGAATCCGAACAGGCAAGGAGACGGGATCTGGCGGTCTTCGACACCGCTGACATCGTCCTCCTGCCGGTGGCCGGCGGTCCTGCTTGTGATCCGTCCGGGAGGCTCGACATTGACGGGCAGTCCATTTTCGGCTGGGACATCATGGGTCAGTGCAGGGCTGTGACCATGGTTGGCGCACCTGTCGTTTCGCTGCCCCTCGCGTTCTCGTCCGAGGGCCTGCCCCTGTCGGTCCAGGTTGCCGCACGGCCGGGTGCGGATGCGCTGGCGCTGGACTTTGCCGAATGGCTCGAGGGCTTGACTGCAGTAAGCCACGTGGGCCTCGCGTAACTAGGAAGGTGTAAGACTCGTGCGGCCAAGGATGCAGACGCCCAGCGCGGCAACCCATAGTCCCCATCCCGTGCTGCCGAGGAGACCTGCGAGGTCCCACACCGGGAAGCCGGGAACGGCGGTGGCAAGGATGTCGCCCTGGTTGAGCAGGTAAAGGATGCTGACCAGAAGTCCTGCGGCACCGAGCCAGCGCGGGAGGACCCTGGCGCGCAGAATGATCATGCTGAGGGTGGCCGACCAGGCGATGACGAGCAGCTGGCCAAGGTGTTCGCCCAGCAGCGCTCCGCCGAACTGGTGCTGGGCAGTCCAGGCCGCATCCACGGCAGCGCGCACGCTGGAATCGCCTGTCACATATGAGGCTGCAAGGGGCGGGACGACGAACACCCAGCGGAGGAACCCGATCAGCGACAGGAGAACCGAGGCGGCGCCAACGTAGGTGGCCACCCGCATGGCCGGATGATCGCGGAGGCCCAGCGCTGAGGGCAGCAGCAGCACCGGTATGGCCAGGAGTCCATAGGTCCAGGCGGTGGCAAACCAGGTCCACACCAGTCCCGTTCCGCCGGCTTCGAAGGCGGGCAGCACAACGCTGGCCGGTTCCCGCAGGATGTCCGGCCAGTCGAACGTCACCGACAGGATGGTGGCGGCCGCGGCGAACGACAGCGCGCTCACCACGAACAGCACGCCGGTCACTCTCGCAGTGTTCTTGTCCGTAGAAATGCTTGCCATGGTGTCCACCTTCCGGAGTAGCTGAGGAGCCTAACCGGCCGGCAGGCTAGAGCGTCTCGGAAGTGGCGCGCCCAGGAAAGAGCGTGAGGACAGCCGACAGGTCAGGAGCCGTGGTTCCGCCGGGCTGCATGGTGAAGAAGTCGGTCATCGGTAGGGCCCCTAACGCTCGTCATGCCAGACCGGGCCCTCTCCCCGGCAGCATCGTATCGTTCGCCCTCAAGCCGCACAACGGCACCGGCCAACAGGCGCCGCGCCTATGGGGACTACTGCCGGACCACTAGTAAGTATGTCAGGACAATTTGACAAAGCTGTGCCGCGTCGCGAAATATGTCTGTGGGCCAGAACACAGCCCCTGGAATCACCAGCAGAAGCAGCTACAAGACAAGGACGTCATGACCGTTCACATCTCCGCGGAAGGGCAGCTGAAACCTGCAAGCCTCTCCCGCCGGGCCAGGTTCAAGACCGCTTTCTCCGGCACTCTTGGCACCGCCCTGGAGTTCTACGACTTCGCCATCTACGGACTGGCCGCCGCCACCGTCTTCAAACAGGTGTTCTTCGCCGAGGCGACCCCCGCCGTCGGCCTGATCGCGAGCCTGGCGACCTTCGCCGTCGGCTACGTGGCACGGCCCGTCGGCGGCATCATCTTGGGCGCAGTGGGGGACCGGATTGGACGTAAAGCCATCCTGGTCTGGACCGTGGTGCTGATGGGCGTCGCGTCCACGCTCATTGGCGCCCTGCCCACATACGACCAGATCGGCATCTGGGCCCCGGCGCTCCTGGTGCTGCTGCGCATCCTCCAAGGCCTCGGTGCCGGGGCCGAGCTGGCATCCAGCTCCACCCTGCTGGTTGAATCCGCTGAACCTGCCCGCCGCGGCTTTGTCGGCTCGCTGGTAGGCATCGGCACGAACGGCGGAACGCTCCTGGCCTCCGCAGTGTGGCTGGCAGTCTCCGCATTGCCGAAGGACCAATTGCTCTCCTGGGGCTGGCGCGTCCCGTTCCTGCTGAGCGTCATCATTGCCCTCGTCGGGCTATGGATGCGCCGGACCGTCGCCGAAAGCCCCACGTTCGACGCCCACAAGGAAAGTGCTGCCGAGCAGGGCATCATCGACATCTACCGCCAGCTGCTGAAAACCAGCCGGGCCAAGATGCTCGCGTGCCTTGGCCTCCGCTGGGGCGAAAACGGCGTCTCCACGATCTTCCTGGCCTTCTTTGTGGGCCAGCTGGTCACGATTGCGAAGGACAATCCCGGCCTGGGTTCGCTGGCCATCGTGGTCTCCGCCGCCGTCGGCTTCGTGACCGTTCCCCTGGGCGGGCTGCTGTCCGACCGCTTTGGACGCCGGCCCATGTATATCGCCCTGAGCGTCTTCCAACTCGTCGTCGCGTTCCCGGCCGTTTGGATGATCCAGACCGGTGAAACCGCCTGGGTGCTGCTGGCCTTCGTCCTGGCCTACAGCGTTGGCGTCATGGGAATGTATGCTGTCCAGTCCGCCTACATGGCGGAACTGTTCGGTTCAAGGGCCCGCCTCGCCGCGGTCACATCGTCAAAGGAACTGGGAGCGTTGTCCGCCGGCGGCGTGGCACCCCTGATCTGCGCAGCCCTGGTGGGAGCTTTCGGCAATCTCTGGGCTGTGGGAGCGTACATGGCACTGCTGGCCCTCGTGTCCGTTGTTTCAGCGCTGGTCCTGCCGGAGACGAAGGGCCGGGACCTCTTGGTTGCGGCAGACGCTTAAAACGTACTTCCATTGGGAACGCCCGGCAGGATATTCCCGCCGGGCGTTGTCGTTGGGTGGGTTTTCGAGTACGACGGCGGCGTTTCCGTCGGTGGGGCGGTCACCAGGACGTTGGGGCTTTTACCCCTAGCCAGCCGGTGCAGGCAGGGGCAATATAACCCTATGAAAAAACTCCTCCTTGCCGGCTTCGCGGCTCTAGTGGTGGTGCTGGGCGCAATCACCGGCGCGGTCCCGGGCACGGCAGCACCCTTGCCGTCCCAGCCCGGCCAGATCATCGTCAAGTTCCGCGACAACGCCGCGGCGGCGGGCGTGCTGCGCCAGCACGGCCTCGGCGAGGGCGCCGATATCGGCGGCACGGGCGCACGCTCCATTACAGTGCCGGCCGGCAAGGAAGCGCAGCTCATTCAAGCCCTGGGCCGGAACCCGGCAGTGGAGTATGCAGAACCGGACGGGCTGGTCACCGCCTCCACAGCCGACGAGTATTTTCCCCGCCAGTACGCACTGCAGAACACTGGCCAGGCGTTCACCAACACCCGTGGCGACATAAAGATAGCAGCGGGCACAGCCGACGCCGACGTCGACGCCGTCGAGGCATGGACCGTCACCAAGGGAAACGGCATCAGGGTTGCCGTTCTTGATTCCGGCGTGGACAACGACCACCCGGACATCTCGCCGAAGGTTGTTGCACGCAAGAACTTCAGCAATGCCAGGACCGGTGCGGACATCTACGGCCACGGCACCCACGTGGCCGGGACTGTAGCCGCCATCGGCAACAACTCGATGGGTGTGGCCGGCGTGTGCCCGGGCTGCACCATACTGGACGGCAAGGTCCTCAACGACAGCGGCGTTGGTTCCAGCTCAGGCCTGGCGAACGCCATTAGCTGGTCGGTCAGCAACGGCGCGAAGGTCATCAACATGAGCATCGCAGTGCCGGCGTCACGTACTCTTGAAACTGCGGTCCAAAGCGCCTGGAACAAGGGTGTGGTGCTGGTTGCCGCAGCAGGCAACAGCGGGAACCAGAACAAGATTTACCCTGCCGGGTATCCCAACGTCATGGCGGTCGCAGCCACCGACAATAATGACGCCAAAGCAGCCTTCTCAACCTACGGTGCCAGCTGGGTGGACATCGCAGCGCCGGGTGTCAACATCTACTCAACCTTTCCCAACCACGCGTTCGCACTGGAGGCGCCGAATAACCGCTCGCGGAATTACGACGTCGGCAATGGAACCTCCATGTCCGCACCGATAGTCGCTGCGACGGCCGCGCTCGCCTGGAGCACCAATCCTGATACAACGGCCGCTACCATCCGCTACAAGGTGGAATCATCCGCCGACAAGATCGCTGGCACGGGCACCTTCTGGGCCAATGGACGGGTGAACGCCAATAACGCCGTCCGGTAGTCCAGCGCGGTTTGCCGAATTCAGCGGGCCCGGGATTCTTTGGCCAAGGGCAGCGGTTCGGGCGGCCCTTCGGCTGCTGCCCAGTGGCGCCGAAGACCCTCGGCTAGCCGCTCAGGCTCCCTCCGGTGCGGCGGGTCGAAGTGATGGCGCCGGGGGAAGACCTCCAGATGGAAGTCGGGGAAGAAGACCCTTGCCAGCCGGGTTGCCATCTCGCCGTAGTCATCTGGATGGCTCAGGCCGCCGAGGGCAAAGAACACCGGCTTGCTGAAGGCGGCCAGCCGTGACCTGTCCAGGTCGTAGTCCCTGAAGGTCTGCAGGAACGCCCTGACTCCGCCGGGGCGCCGTGCCATCCACGTCGGCGGGGGAGTTTGCTCCTGCGGCGGAAGGACGACGTCGGGCCGCACTTGCAGCCTCATGAAGGCAGGCATGAACTGCTCCGGAGGGAGCGCATTCAGCTCCTCGTACTTTTGCCGGTGTTCGCTGTAGGCGGGGCTCCAGTCCCAGTTACCTGCCCAGGCCGGTTCCAGTAGGGCCAGGCTCTGCAGGCGCTCGGGGTGTTTGGCAGCGAACGCCAGCGCCGCCGCGCCACCACCGGAATAACCCACGAGGTGGAACGTCTGCCAGCCCCGTGCGTCGGCTTCCCGCAGGACGCCCTCGACCTCCGTATCCAGGCTCCAACCGGCCGGCTGTTCATGGCCCTTGTACAGCTCGAGTTCCTTGGGAACGGCCTGCACATTTTGCCCGAGGGCTTCAACCAGGGGCTTGTAGGCCAGGTCTGCGGGGAGCACTGCGCCGGGCAGCAGGATGGCCCGAATCGGTTCCATGCTGAAACCATACGCCCGAACCGGACGTACGCAACGGGAGCAAACGACTAACCGCGGTCCACAGCAAAGGTATCGTTGGGGGAGGGGAGGGCCGTACCGGTCAAGTCCTACACCGGTGTCCAGGTTGACCGCGGCCATGCCAAGCAGCAGCACGTCTGGCGGTGTCCGCGTTGGCGGCGGTGTCGTCGTCACCATGACCGAGGAGCATGACTGTTGAGCAACGCCGGCGAATGGGCTGCCAGACTCAAGGCATTCCATGAAAAACAGCTGGACCGTCCCCGCAAGGTGTACCGGATCGGCCGCACCAAAATGGTGGTCACCGGCGGCCAGGCCGCCTCGACGGTGGGCGCAGCCGTCGCCACGGCTTCAGTTGATTCTCCTGGCTGGCTGTTCCTGGCTGCAGTGGCTGGCGGGTTTTTCGGTGGAAAGTACCTGTACCCGATCCCGCGGAGCAGCGTCGCTGCCCGACGCGGCTCCAGCGCTGTGGCGGCCAGGAAATATCCTCACGAGCTGGACTCCATGACGCCGGCTGACATCCGGGCCTACCAGTTCAACATCGAGTTCACCCACAAGGAAGTTTCCCCCTCGGCGTTGGGCACCGAAGAAGCTCTTGGCCGCCACGCTGAGGCCGTCAGGACAGTGTCCCCGGTTGTTGGCGGGAACGCCGAATTGTTAGCCCACCTTTCCCTGACGGACGTGCAGGAATACGGGAGAACCGCTGCCCGGCACGACCTGCTGAAACGGCGCTGGCTCAGCTACGAGGTGGACCCGCAGAAACAGTTCGATTACCCCGCGATGTCCGATACAGCATTCCCCACGACAGCGGCAATGATCAGGGCTATGCGCGCCGCCGACCAGGCGAGAACCGCGGGCAGCCCGGCTGCCTACAGGGCCGCTGTTGACAGCTTTTCCCAGGCCTTGCAGGCAGCGGAGCGGGCAGCCGGCGTTCCCTAACACAGGTGGTAGGTCCGGATCAGCCCCTCAGGGCACCAGGATGGCGCGTCCACGGACCTTGCCCGCATCAAGGTCGCTGATGGCTTGCTGGAAATCATCCAGTTTGTACTTCTGCGTGTGCAGCGTGACCGCTCCCCGCGCGGCCAGCGCCATGAGGTCCTGCAGGTCGTTGTAGGACCCCACCAGATTGCCGATGATGTTGATCTCCGACGAGACGATGTCGATGGTGGGCACGGTGATGTTTTCGCCGTAGCCCACCACAAAGTAGTCGCCGGCCTCCCGCAGCATCGCAATGCCCTCGGACGTCGCCCCGCCTTCGCCCACGAAGTCGATCAGCACCTCCGCACCCAGGCCGCCCGTGAGGGCCCTCACCTGGTCCACCTGGGTGCCGTCCGCGAGAACCCCTTCGTCAGCCCCGATCGATTTTGCCAGTTCAAGCGCCGCAGGGTTGCGGTCCACCACGATCATGCGACTCGGGGTGAGGGCCTTCAGCACCTGGATCCCGATATGGCCCAGGCCCCCTGCTCCGATGACTACGCACGTGTCCCGCGGTGTCAGCCTCTTCGCCGCCTTGGCTGCGGCGTGGTACGCCGTCAGGCCCGCGTCCGCAAGGGCCGCAACGTCGGCGGGTTCCAGCGCGTCATCGATCTTCACTACGGAACGGGCCGCGGTGAGCAGGTACTCCGCGTACCCGCCGTGCGTGTCAATTCCGGGGAATTTGCTGCTCTCGCAATGCACGTCATCGCCGGACCGGCACGCCCGGCAAAGGCCGCAGGTGATCAGCGGGTGCAGGATGACCTTGTCTCCCTCCTTGACGTTGGTGACGGCGCTTCCGACGGCGTGCACCCACCCGGCGTTCTCGTGGCCGATCGTGTAGGGCAGCTGGACCTGAGACTTTTCAGCCCACTGGCCCTCGAGGATATGCAGGTCTGTCCGGCACACGCCGGCACCTCCAATCCTGACCACCACATCCAGCGGCCCGGACACTTCCGGGATTGGTGCCTCGGTCATCTTCAGGCCTTCGTGGTAGCCGACAACCTGAACGGCTCGCATGGTGTTCATGAATGGGTCTCCTTGATTGAAAGTGAAAGCAGCTGGTGGTGGTCGGCCGGTTCGGCCCCGTCCGGCCGGATCGTCTGGTCCGCGCCGGAACCGGCATAGCGTGTGCGCAGCAGGCCCCGGCAGAAGTGGGCGTTGCCGTCGATGGAAATGCGTGTGGACCGTGCCCGCCGCAGGGCCATTGGCACGCTCTCGGGCGGGTATGGATTGCCGTTGTGGTCAACAAGTACGACGGCGTCGGGAAGCGTTGGCAGGCCGGCGGCCACCCGCCGTCGTACTAAAGCGTCCTTGTTCCGCCCCGGCGGCAGATCCGCCAGCCGCACCGTCCCCACGCTTGCCTCGGCCAGGGTGGGATCCGCCCGCAGCAGGTCGGTGAGGCAACGTTCCATGGCGGCGGTATGCGCTTTGCGGCGGAATGTCCACCGCAACTCCTCCAAGCTGTCCTCCGCCTCATGCCGGAACGTGCCCCGGTACCCGGCGTCCGCGGCAAGGCCAGCGTTGATGAGTTCGGAATCATGGTGGTCGTCGAGCTCCACCACAACCCGCGCCACCCCCGGCAGTGCCGAGATGACGTCCTTGCTGTCGGACGCCATCAGGTAGGCGAAGTTGGGCGAACAGAAGGAGGTGGGCAGGCGCAGGTGAACTGTCACCTCCGCACCGTCCACGGCTGCACCAACCACGAGGGTACGGACGAAGCCCAGGTCCGTGATGGGCTCATCGAGCTCGGGATCAAGCACGGCGCCCAGGGCCAGGCGGACTTCGTCTTCGGTGACCGCCGGGGCAAAGAGCGGCTGAACTGTGGGATCAGGGTGCGTCAGTGTCATGAGATGCCTGCAAGGTCTGCCCGTTCCGGCTGGCGGGGACCGGTGGCCGTTTCGCCCGCGTCCGGCAGCTGAAGCTCGGCCGGCACCGGGATGTCGTACATCTTCGCGGCGTTCAGGCCCAGGATCTTCTTCTTCTGGTCGGTGGTCAGCGGGGCGTACTCGGTCATGTCCGCCGGAATCTGGAAGTCCACAAACCGCTCGATCAGCCAACGCGGCGTCCAGAGGGCGTAGTCGCTGGAGAACTGGATCCGGTCCTCGCCGATCCAGTAGATGAGCTCGCCGATGATTTGGGCGAAGTACCGCGGCCGGGTGTGCATAAAGGGCATGGCGACGGCCAGGCCTCCATGGACGTTCGGTTCCTGGGTGGCGATCCAGCAGAAATCCTCAAGCCTGGGCAGGCCTACGTGCTCCACCACGAAGTTCAGGTCAGTGAAATCCGAGGCGGCGTGGTCCACGTCGGAAACGTCGAACGCGTCCCGGTCGAGGGGACGGATGGTGGGGCCCTTATGGACGTGGATGTTCTTGATGCCCAGCGTGCGGCACTCTTCGAAGTAGCGGTAGGTCCAGGCGTCGGACAGTTTGTAGCCGCGTGATTGGCCGTGCCATTCGGCGGTATAAAGCTTGACTCCCTTGAAACCCATCTTCGCGTGGTCGGCGCGCAGCCGGTCGAGCCCGGCCTCGCCCTGGCGCGGATCGAAGCAGTGGTTGTAGGTCAGGAGCTTGGGATGGGCTGCGGCCAGGCTGTAGGCCTCCTCCGTCTGTCCGAAGCCCCGCTTATAGAACTCACCGAGGTAGGCCGGCTGGAAGATCGCGTGGTCAACGTAGCCGTCGTCGAAGAGATCCTTCATCAGGCGCTCGCCGCCCTGGTACAGGTATTCCTCGTAGGTCCACAACTCCTCCTCGGGCGAGAGGTTGCGGTGGTAGTCGTAGAAGCAATCGATGAACTGCTTGCCGTGAACGTTGCGCTGGTTCTCGGGCCGGGCGTCCCACAAAGCGACATGTGCGTCGACGATGAAGTAGTTCTCGCCATCTTTCGTGTACATAGTTCCCTCCTCTTCGCGACTGCCGTAGTCGCGACACAGACGACGTTAGGACGATCCGGCACACGTCAACATGTGACCGGTGTCTCATTTTGAGACAGTCGTGGGTCGCCTTCCCAACTGCCCTGCCGTAATCTCGAAATGACCAACACAAGGAGGACGGCGATGGCGCCGGATCAGAACGTGCCCGTTCAGCGGCCCCGCGGCGGCGGGCAGGACAGCGGGGTGGCCGTTGCCTCCAAACGCCTCATCGCGTCATGGCAGCGGAGCGAAGAGTACGGCGTCTCGGCCGAGGCCGTGGACCCCGTGTGGGCCGGTTCGATCGTTGGCGACTCACTGTTTTACCAGTGCGGCCAGGAGGTGCTCACCGGCCTGCACCAGACCCTGGCCAACGAGCCGCTGAGCCTGATGCTCACCGACGCCGACGGGCTGGTGCTTAACCGTTTCAGTGGTGACACGTCCCTGCTGCGGGCACTGGACAAGGTGCATCTTGCCCCTGGCTTCGCCTTTTCCGAACGGGAGGCGGGAACCAGTGGCCTGGGCATGGCCCTTGCCGACCGGACACCGACGTTGGTTCGTGCGGAGGAACACTATAGCGCCAGCCTGCGGACCTATACGTGCGCTGCTGTGCCGGTGCTCGATCCCCTCAGCGGCCGCCTCGAAGGCAGCGTCAACATCACCACCTGGTCAAAGTCGTCCCCGGAACTGCTTTTGGCGCTGGCACAGTCGGCCGCAAACAACACGTCCACCCTCATGCTCGCCAGATCCGGCGGCCGCCAGCCAAAAGCCGGGCCGAAAGGCGGGGTTTTCCGGGTGCAGCACGGCCGGCTTGAACCCGGGGCGGGTACGCTGCGCACCATGTCCAGGGCGTGGACGGAAGCCCTGGACCGCACAGCACTGGCGCTGGCTTCGGGCCGGGTGGTGGCCGCCGTTGGAGAGAGCGGGACCGGACGCGCCACCCTGCTGGGCCAGGCCATCCGCAAAGCCCACCCCGGAAGCCGCATCCTGTGTGCTGCTGCGCCCGCGCCTGAGGACGTCGAATCCTGGTTGTCGCTGTGGACGCCCGAGTTGTCCAAGCCAAATACCTCTGTGATCGTCGAAAACGTAGATCTCCTGCCAGCCTGGGCTGCGCAGGAACTGAGTGACCGCGCTGCGGAGGCCCTGCGCTCGCTGCCGGCGTCCGACGGCCGTCCTTCCGCCCTGACCTGGGTGGTGACGGCGGGAGATCTGATGGCTGTACCGCAACCGCTGGCCGCGTTGGTTGAAACCGTAGTGCCGGTGCCTGTCCTGCGCGAACGCCCCGCCGACGTGATGCCGCTGGCGCGGTATGCCGCACGCCAGGCTCGTCTGCGCGAGGTCGACTTCACGGCCGCCGCCGAACACGCACTGACCGGCTATGGGTGGCCTGGCAACGTCGACGAGCTTTTCAGCGTGGTCCAGGACGCGGCCTTCCGCACGGAAACCATTGATGTGCGGCACCTGCCGTCCGCGCTGGTGGGGCGCCCCGGCCCCAACTTGACCCGGATGGAGGCCGTCGAGCGGGATGAAATCGTGCGGTGCCTTTGCCGCCCGGGCACCACGGTGGGGGCTGCCGCCGCGGAGCTGGGCATAAGCCGTGCCACCATGTATCGGCGGATGGCCAGGCTGGGGATCACGCCACCCCGCTGAATTGAGCGGCTCAGCCAGCGACCGGGGCCACCTCAACCTCAACCCCGGCATCCCGGAACTTCTGCACCTGCCCGGGGTCGGCGCCGTCGTCCGTCACCAGGGTCCAGGGGAGAGCCAAGCGTGCCCAGGCGTGGAACGGCCGCAGCCCGAGCTTGGACGAATCCGCCAACACGTACACCTCCCGGCCCCGCCGGGCCATGAGTTCCTTGAGCCGGGTCTGGGCGTGGTCGGCTTCGCAGATGCCGTCCTCGGCCGTGACGGCGTCGGCCCCGAGGAAGACGCGGTCAAAGCTCATCCGCTCGAGGGCCGCCTCGGCGAGCGGGCCCACGAAGCTTTGACTCACGCTGCGGAGCCGGCCGCCGAGGCAGTCCACTTCGATGCCCTCGGAATCGGCGAGTTCCTGCATGGTGTTGATGCCCGGGGTGGTGACGGACAGCTTCTCGAAGCTGCGCAGTTCGTGGGCCAGGGCACCTGCGGTGGAGCCGGCGTCGAGCAGGATGTTCTCGCCGGGGACGATCACGGACGCCGCCCAGCGGGCGATGGCGTGCTTTTGCTCGAACGCCTCGCCGGTGCGCTGCCGCAGCGAGGCTTCCGGATGCGCGCCCAGCGCCATGGCCCCGCCGTACGTGCGGGCCAGCCGGCCCTGCCCGTTCAGCAGCGCCAGGTCCCGGCGGATGGTGGAGGCCGTCACCTCGAACCGGGCGGAGAGTTCCTCCACGGAGGCCAAACCGGTGGTCACGGCAAGGTGGTAGATCTCCTCGCGCCGCGCATTTGCGGACAGCATTCCCGGTCTCCTTCCCGTGGCAGTGGTAACCATGCTAGTTCCGGCCCCCGGCAAGTCCCCGCAACATCGCCCTATCGCCCCAAATACCGGACCAGCTACACGGCCACGGCGGGCCGGGTGGCCATCTCCGCGGCCTGGTGCAGCGCCTCCACCATGGAACGGGAATCGGCAATCGCCTTGCCCGCAATGTCGAAGGCGGTGCCGTGGTCCACGGACGTGCGGATCACCGGCAGGCCCACCGTGATGTTCACGCCGGCCTCGATGCCGAGCACCTTCACCGGCCCGTGCCCCTGGTCGTGGTACATGGCCACCACCAGGTCGTAATCGCCCCGGCCGGCGAGGAAGAACAGCGTGTCCGCGGGCAGCGGGCCCACGGCGTTGATCCCGTCCGCCTGCGCGGCCTTCACACCGGGTTCGATCTTTTCGGCTTCCTCGCCCTGGCCGAACAGGCCGTTTTCGCCGGCATGGGGGTTGATGGCGCAGACGCCGATCTTCGGGTTGGGGATGCCGGCACGGACCAGGGCCTCGTGGCCGCGGCGGATGGTGCGCTCCACGAGGTCCGGGTTGATCTTGCGGATGGCATCCATCAGCCCGATGTGCGTGGTTACGTGGATGACCCGGATTTTGGGCGTGGAGAGCATCATGGACACTTCTTCGGTGCCCGTCAGGTGCGCCAGCAGTTCGGTGTGCCCGGGGAAGATGTGCCCAGCGGAGTGCAGCGCTTCCTTGTTCAGCGGCGCGGTGCAGATGGCCTGCACCTTCCCGGCCATCGCCAGCTCGCTGGCCACCCGGATGTACTCGTACGCGGCGTGGCCTGCCACGGGGGAGAGCTGCCCCCAGGCGAGGTCCTCGGGCAGCAGTGCCAGGTCGATCACGTTCACCCGGCCCGGCGTGAACACCGCGTCCTCCACGTTCCCGATGCTCTGGATGTCCGCCTCGATACCCAGGACGTCAGCGGCCTGGCGCAGGCGCAGCGCGTCGCCGATCACCACGGGCCGGCACTCGGCGTTGCTCTGCGGATCCAGCACGGCGGCAACCACCACTTCGGGCCCCACACCGGCGCCGTCGCCCATGGTGACAGCTACGTAGGGGAGGGCGTTCTGCTCGGTCTTGCTTGTTGCGGCGGTTGTCATTTCTGCTCCAGATCGTTGGTCTTGCGGGGGAAGGGTGTTGGCGGGAGCCTGCGAGGACTGGCCGCGGCGCTCCCGGATTTCGTCGTAAAGCTGTAGGAGGGCGAGGTCATCGCCGAAGCTGCCGGGCTTGGTGCCCACCAGCGTTCCGTCCTCGGCGCGGCTGAGCACCGCCCCGTGCTGCACGGCCGCGAGCGGCACCAGCCGTTGGAGGCCGACGGCGTCCAGGACTTCCCGGGCCGTCTCACCGCCGGTAAGGATCAGGTCTGCTTCCAGCCCCTTCGCTGCCTCGGCTGCGAAGGAGGACAGGGCCTGCACGATGCTGGCGGCGCGAGCAGGGTCCACTTTTCCTGCGGCCAGCGTGACGGCCACGTTGGTGCCCGCGCCCAGAGCCACCCTTGCTTCCTGCAGCTGCGGTCCGAACGCACCAGTGGCGCCGGCGTACTGCGGGTGCAGCCGGATCACTTCGAAGCCGCGTGCTTCGAGCTGCGCCAGTTGCCCCTGGGCGGTTGCGGAAGCGGAGCCGACGACGGCGAGCACCGGTTTCGCGGCCAGCTGCGGTTGCGCGTTGGTTGTTTCTGCCCGTGCCCCAGTTTGCGCATTCCGCGCATGCTGTGCAGCAAGCCGCTGCGCGAGGACGTCCGCGGTTCCGCCCGTTCCTACCAGCACGATGCGGCGGTTGGCCGCAGTGAAGCCCAGCTCCAGCAGGGCGTCCACCACGTGTTCCAGGTCCTCAAGAGTTTCACCATCGGCCACTACCAGCGCGGGCTGTTCGCACTGCAGCAGCCCGGACAGTTTTTCCCGAAGCGAACCGGACCGTACCTCGGCCAGGTTCAGAGCCTGCACCGAGCCCGGGTTTTCCGGGTGGAGCAGGGAAGGAATGTCAGCAGGAGGCTCCGATTTTTCGGCCTGCCAGAGGTCCGTCTCCCTGAGAGGAGTCCCGGCGACCAGCGGCTTTCCGTTCTTCACCGAACGCTGCAGTTGGGGGAGTGCCCCGGCAACAACCGCATGGAAACCAAGCCCGTTCAGTGCGGCGACTTCTGCACGGACGTTGCCGCGCCACAGCGAGTCAATCTTCTTGAACGCCACCTGGGCGGCCGAAGCTGCGCGGGCGGAGAACGCTTCCTTTGCCAGTGCCTCGGCAGCGGATTCAGGGAGCCCGCGCGAATGTGTATCGGCGACCACCACGTCGGTGACAGTGCCCGGGAGGGCGGCGTCGCCGTCGTGCGTTCCAAGCAGAACCTGCACGGACAGGCCATGCCCTACGAAGCAGCAGCCAACCTCGGCGGCGCCGGAGAAATCGTCGGCCTGCACATATACGGAAGCCACATTGCTCCTCTCGCGTCGTTGTCGGGCTGGGACCCCGCCAAGTAGCGGGATGCTTTCCAACATTCTGGCATGCTTGCGCGAATCACGCTAGAGGGCTTGCGCAATTTGCGCAGGAGTGGCAAAGTGATGGACACAACATTCGGCGCAGCCATCCGGCCGGCAGCCGTCCCCGATCTACCGAGAGGTCAACGATGACCGTTCTTCCTCAAGGAAGTGAGATTTCCCGCCGGCGCCTGCTGCAGTTTGGCGCCGCCGCCGGGTTTCTACTGGGCACCGGCAGCCTCGCCGGCTGCGCCGGGCCCACCGGCCTGCCGGGACCCAGCACCCTGACGCTGGCACTCAACCGGTCACTGGTCAGCCTGGACAACAAGCTCAACCAGTTTGATGCAGCCGTCACCGTGCAGCGCTCGGTCCGCCAGGGCCTCACCGCCATTGGTCCCGAGACCAAGCCCGTCCTGGTCCTCGCCGAACGCTTCGAGATGACCGGCCCCACCGAGTGGACCGTCACGCTCCGCGAAGGCATCCGCTACTCGGACGGCAGCCCCGTCCAGATCGAGGACGTGGCCACCGCGCTGAAGATGTACAAGCAGGTGCAGGGCTCCTTCGTGGCCGGCTTCTTCCCCGAGTTCCCCGAGGTGGTGCCGGTGGATGACCGTACCTTCAAGATGGTGTCCAAGAACCCGGTCCCCATCCTGGACTCGCTGATGAGCATGATCCTGATTACTCCCGCCGCGCAGAACAAGCCGGAGGAACTGCAGGAAGGCCTGGGCACCGGCCCGTACGTGGTCACCAAGTTCAACCGCGGCGCCGGCACTTACAGCCTGGCCCGCAACGAGAACTACTGGGGCCCCAGGCCCGAGGTGGACAACGTGGAAGTCCGGTTCCTCCCGGAGGAATCCAGCCGCGTCATCGCCCTGCGCAGCGGCGAGGTGGACGTCATCGACTCCATTACGCCCGACTCCCGCGAACAGCTCGCCGGACTTCCCGGCGTCGAACTCCAGGAAGCATCCAGCCTCCGCCTGAACCAGATCTTCTTCAACTTCCGCAAGCCCGCCGGCCACCCGCTGGCCGATCCCCGCGTCCGCCAGGCACTCAGCATGGCCATCGACGGTGAAGCGCTGGTCCGCGACGTGCTGGTGGACTCCGTCACCCAGGCCGAGGGCGTCACCCCCTCCAGCCTCACCGGCTACTACAAGACCGGCACCTACACCTACGATCCGGAAAAGGCCAAGGCCACCCTCGCCGAGCTCGGCGTCAAGGACCTCACCCTGAAGATCATCTGGGAAACCGGTGAATTCGCGTCCGACACCTCCGTCATGGAAGCCCTGGTGGAAATGTTCGGCAACATCGGCGTCAAGGCCGAGCTGCAGCAGTTCGAACCAGGCGGCAACATCCTGGCCTGGCGCCAAGGCAAACAGGGGGACTGGGACCTCCTCGGCAACGGCTACCCCAGCCCCACCGGCCTGGCCATCACCATGCTGCAGGGAATGTACGCAGGCACCCCCGAAAAGGAAGCCACCCGCGACACCTACCAGGGCTACGTGATCCCCGAGGTCACCGCCAAAATTCAGGCTGCCTCCGCCGAAGCGGACCCGGCCCGCAGGACGGATCTGCAGAACGAAGCCCAGCAGGCCGTGTGGGACACCTGGCCCTGCGCCTGGGCGTTCGTCCCCAAGTCCGTCCTCGCCCACCGGGAGCGGGTGTCCAACATCAACCTGGCACCAACTAACTCCTACCCCCTCGTTGATGTCCGGCTGGAGGCCTAAGCCATGACGAACTACATCCTGAAGCGCCTGGGACAGGGCCTGCTGACCGTGTTCCTCACGGTGTCCACCGTGTTCATCCTGATCCGCATGGCCCCCGGCGATCCCGCCGTGTCCTATGCCGGTCCGCTGGCCACCTCCGAACAACTCGCGAAGGTGAGGGAGCAGTTCGGCCTGGACCGGCCGGTGCTGGAGCAGTACTGGATCTTCCTGCAGCAGCTGTTCACCGGCAATCTGGGCCAGTCGTACTCCTTCCAGGCGCCCGCCATGCAGGTGGTGGCCGAGCGGATGCCGTACACGCTGACCCTTGCGACGGCGTCCATCCTGCTGACCGCCGTGGTGGCCATTCCGCTCGGGGTGTGGATGTCCCGCCGCCCGGACACCGGCAAGGAACTCGGCGTCAACGTGCTGACCATTGCCGGGCAGTCCATGCCCGACTTCTGGACCGGCATCATGCTCCTCACCGGCTTCGCCGTGCTGATTCCGATCTTCCCGGCCTCCGGCTTCGCCACCTGGGGCGGGCTGGTGCTGCCCACCATCACCATCGCCATCCTGCAGATCGCCCTGATCTCCCGCATGGTCCGGCGGGAAATGACCGCCAACTTCGCGGCTCCCTACCTCACGGTGGCCCGCTCCCGCGGGGTCCGGAATTCGGTGCTCACCTGGCGCTACGCCATGGGCAACTCCGCCATCCCCGTCTTCACCGCCCTCGGTACACGCTTCGCCGCGATGCTGAACGGTGTGGTGGTCGTCGAGGTGGTGTTCGCCTGGCCCGGCGTCGGCTCCCTCATTGTGCGGGCCCTCGAAACCCGCGACTACCCCCTCATCCAGGCCACGGTCCTCCTCACCGCGCTGCTGGCGGTGGCTGTGCAGCTGCTGATCGACCTCGCCTACCCGCTTCTTGATCCCCGCGTTCGTCTTGGAAAGGCGGCAACAGCATGAGCCTCGACACCGCAACCCCTACTGCAGCGCAGCCGGCCCGGCAGCCGAGCCCCAGCGCCGTCACCAAGGCGGACATCGCCAAGGCAGGCGCCACCCGCCGTCGTAATGCCGCCAAGTGGAAGCTCATCGTGGGCACCATCTGCACCCTGCTGGTGATCATCCCCATCATCCTGGCCCAGGTGCTCCCGCTGCCGGACGCCAACTTCCAGGACCTCGGCGCCCGCCGCCTGCCGCCGTTCACGGACGGACACCTGTTCGGCACCGACCAGCTGGGCCGTGACCTCCTCTCCCGCGTGCTGCACGGCGGCCAGGTCTCGCTGACCATCGGCCTGCTGGCCGTGCTGGTCTCCGGCGCCATCGGCATCATCCTCGGCGCGGCCGCCGGCTACTTCGGCGGCTGGGTGGACACCATCGTCTCCCGCGTCCTCGAAGCGCAAATGTCCCTGCCGCTGCTCATGATGCTGCTGCTGGTGGTGGCCCTGTTCGGCCCCTCCATCCCGGTGATCACCTTCGTGATCGCCATCGCCCAATGGCCCGAAGTGGCCCGACTCACCCGCTCCATGGTGCTGGTGGAACGCGAGAAGCCGTACGTCTCCGCAGCCCGGATCCTTGGTTTGCACCGGATCCAGATCCTGATCCAGCACATCATCCCCAACGTGATCAAGCAGGCAACCCTGGTGGTCCTGCTCCTGCTGGCCCAGGCCGTGCTGCTCGAATCCGCGCTCAGCTTCCTCGGCGCCGGCCCGCAGCGCCCCTTCGCCACCTGGGGCCGCATCATCTCCGACGGCCAGGACTACATCACCACCTCCTGGTGGATGGTCACCCTGCCCGGCCTGGTCATCGTGCTCATGGTGGTGGGCGTGAACCTGCTGGGCGACGGCCTCCGCGACCGTCCCCGCCGCAAGAAGAAGGGTGCCTGACATGACCGCACAACCCGCATTCCAGGAACAGCCGCTCCTCGAGGTCCGCGACTTCCAGGTGGAACTGATCACGGATTCCGCCATCATCCGCGCCGTGGACTCGGTCAGCTTCAGCATCCACCGGGGCGAGACGGTCACCATCATCGGTGAGTCCGGGTCCGGCAAGTCGACGACGGCGATGGGCATCCTCCGCCTGCTGCCAGAGGACCTGGCGGTACTGTCCGGCACCGTGCTGATCGACGGCGTCGACATCAGTGCCGATCCCAAGGCCATCAACAAGGTGCGCGGCAAGACCCTGGCGCTGATTCCGCAGGACCCGATGACGGCGCTGAGCCCGGTCCATTCGATCGGGAACCAGCTCTTCGAGGCCATCCGGATTGCCGGCGCAGCCTCGGCGAAGGACAAGGGCGCCCTGCAGGCCCGGGCCATCCGGCTGCTGGAGCAGGTGCACATCCCCACCCCGGAAAAGCAGCTGAAGAAGTACCCGCACCAGCTCTCCGGCGGCATGCTGCAGCGTGTGCTGATAGCCATCGCGCTTGCCAGCGAGCCGCAGCTCCTGGTGGCTGACGAGCCGACGTCGGCCCTGGACGTCACCGTGCAGGGCGGCATCCTGGACCTGCTGCTGGAACTGCAGGAACAGCGCGGCGTCGGCATCCTGATGATCACCCACGATCTTGGTGTGGCCCGGCTGATCTCGGACCGCATCCACGTGATGAAGGACGGCTCGTTTGTGGAGTCCGGTGAGGTCCAGCAGATTGTGGACAACCCCGCCACGGAGTACACCCGGGACCTGCTGGCCGCCGTGCCGGTGCTGGGGCCCTGGGACGAGACGCCTGCTGCCACTCCTGCTGCTTCCCGCGGCGCTCACGCTGCCGGCTCTTCGGCCACCACCACTGACCCAGCCACCGATTCCGCCCTGACCCAGACCGGAGCAAGCCATGACTAAGCCGTTCCTCGCCGTCGAAAACCTGGTGGTGGACTACCACGTGCCGGGCGGCACCTTCCGGGCCGTTGATGACGTGTCCTTCTCGGTGGACAAAGGCAAGACGATCGCCGTCGTGGGTGAATCCGGCTGCGGCAAGTCCACTGTTGCCAAGGCGCTGATGCGGCTGGTGACGCCCACCAGCGGGCGCATCGATCTGGACGGCACGGACATCGCTTCCATGAGCGAGTCCAAGCTGCGGCCCATGCGCTCCAAATTCCAGATGGTCTTCCAGGACCCGTACGGCTCGCTGGACCCGCACATGACCGCGCAGGAGATCGTGGCAGAGCCGCTGAAGCTGCAGGGCGTCCGGTCCAAGGCCGAACGGCACAAGGCTGCCGCCAAGCTGATCGACCAGGTGGGCCTGCCCGTCCGGTCGCTGGACAAGCACCCGGGGGAGTTCTCCGGCGGCCAGCGCCAGCGCATCGGCATCGCCCGGGCGCTCGCCTCCAAGCCCGAACTGCTGGTCTGCGACGAAGCCACCAGCGCCCTGGACGTATCCGTGCAGGCACAGGTGCTGCGGCTGCTCAAGTCCATCCAGGACGAAACCGGCATCACCTACGTGTTCATCTCGCACAACCTCGGCGTGGTGCAGGAAATCAGCGATAGCGTCATGGTGATGCAGCGCGGCAAGCTGGTTGAACACGGCACCACCGCGTCCGTCCTGACCGCCCCCAAGGAGGACTACACCCGCAAACTGCGCCGCGCGGCGCTGGACCCCTCCACCATGCAGGGACTCAAGCCGCGGCACCTGGTCCGCTCCCTGGCGCTGGCCAACCAGGCCTGACCCGTACTTTTCGAGACACGCAACCACGAGGAATCAACGCATGAGCACACAGCCCGAAGGCGCCCAGGTGGACGGCCTGAAACTTCCCATCTCCCGGCTGGTCCTGGGGACCATGACGTTCGGGGACACCGTCGACGAGGCCACCGCGGGGCGGATGGTGGAGGAAGCGCTCGACGCCGGCATCACCACCATCGACACCGCCAACGCCTACGTGGGGGGTACCACCGAGGAAATGCTCTCCCGCCTCCTGAAGGAGCGGCGCGGGGACATTGTCCTGGCTTCCAAGGCGGGCATGCCGCACGCGGACGCCGGCGGGAACCCGCCGCTGTCCCCGGCCGCGCTGCGCTCCAGCGTTGAGGGCAGCCTGCGCCGGCTGGGCGTGGACAGCATCGACCTGTTCTACTTGCACCAGCCGGACCGCGCCACGCCGCTGCACTCCACCCTTTCGACGGTGGCCGAGCTGGTGGCCGAGGGAAAGATCGGTGCTTTGGGCGTTTCCAACTTCGCTGCCTGGCAGATCGCCGATGTTATCCACACGGCGCGTGAAGTGGGGGCGCCGCAGCCCGTCGTTGCGCAGCAGCTGTACAACCTGGTGGCACGGCGGCTGGAGGAGGAGTACCTCGAATTTGCCGCCACCCACAACGTGCACACCATGGTCTACAACCCGCTGGGTGGTGGGCTGCTCACCGGCAGGCACAGCTTCGACGCGAAGCCCACCGAGGGCCGCTATGGCGACTCGAAACTGGCTGCCATGTACACGCAGCGGTACTGGGACCGGCAGCTGTTCGACGCGATTGAGGAGCTGTCCCGCATCGCTGAGGGTGCCGGGATCACGCTCGCCGAGCTGTCGCTGCGCTGGCTGGCCTACCGTTCGGGGGTTGGATCGATGCTGCTGGGCGGGTCCAAGGTGGAACAGCTCCGTTCCAACATCGCCGCCGTGGCCAATGGGCCGCTGCCGGCCGACGTTGTGGAAGCCTGCGACGCCGTCGGCACCTCACTCCGCGGCCCGATGCCCGCCTACAACCGCTGACTTCCCGCTTCTGGAACACCCGGCCTCCGCCGTCCATCTGCGCCGTCCATCCGAACATTAGAACTGAAGGTAGAAGATCTCCATGACAACCGAACTGGCCCTCGAATTCGCCCGCAAGATCCGCGCCCGAGAACAGGCGGTGGGGTACTGGGCAGTGCTGGACGCGCCCGTTGCCACCGAACGCATCGGTCGGCTCGGCTACGACTACGTGGCACTCGACGCGCAGCACGGCCTGCTCGGTTACTCGGGTGTGCTCAACGGACTGATGGCCATTGATGCCGGGCACACCGCCGTTGGCATGGTCCGTGTGGAGGACAACAACATGACGGCGATCGGCAAGGCCCTGGACGCGGGCGCCGTGGGCGTCATCGTTCCGCTGATCAACACTGCTGAGGACGCCGCCGCTGCCGTTGCGGCCGCCAAGTACCCGCCGATGGGCGGCCGGTCCTACGGGCCCATGCGTTCCGCTCTGCGGATTGGGCCGAAGCCTGCCGATGCCAACGGCGCCACGCTGGTGTTCGCCATGATCGAGACGCCGGACGGCCTGGCCAACGTGAAGGAAATCTGCGCCACCCCGGGCCTGGACGGCATCTACGTGGGGCCGTCGGACCTGGCCATCGCGGTGGGCGGTGCGTTCCCCGGTGATCCCCAGGTCGAAGCGGAATTCAACGCCGCACTGGAAACCATCGCCGAGGCCGCCGCCTCCGCAGGCATCGCCGCCGGCATCCACACACCCGCCGGTACGGTGGCCGCCCAGCGGCTGCGCCAGGGCTACACGTTCACCACCATCGCCTCGGACCTCACGCACCTGGAACAGATCGCCAAGTCCCACCTCGACGCCGCCCGCTCCGATGCCGGAACCAAAGAGAGCTGATCCCATGCAGAACACCACGACAGACGCGTACAGCACCATTACCCCGGACGGCCAGGTGAAGCGGGCCGACGGCGCCGATTACGCCTACCTGCCGGCGCCCACCGTGCAAAGCCACGCCGCCAACCTGCTCACCCTGCCGGACGGCCGGCTCGGCTGCGTCTGGTTCGGCGGCACCCAGGAAGGCGTGCCGGACATCTCCATCTGGTTCTCCGCCCTGGAACCCGGCAGCAGCCAGTGGTCCGAACCGCAGCAGCTCTCCGACGACTCGGCCCGCTCGGAGCAAAACCCCATCCTGTTCACCGCACCGGACGAGTCTCTCTGGCTGCTCTACACCGCGCAGAAGGCGGGCAACCAGGACACCGCCGAGGTCCGCCGTCGTATTTCCACGGACAGCGGCCGCACCTGGGGCGAGGTGGAAACCCTGTTCGCCGCGAACGAAACCGGCGGCGTGTTTGTCCGCCAACTGCCCGTGGTGCTGCCGTCCGGCCGCCTGATCGTGCCGATCTTCCGCTGCATCACCACGCCCGGGGAGAAGTGGGTGGGCAACAGCGACGACAGCGCCGTGATGATCTCCGACGACGCCGGCGCCACCTGGAGCGAGCATGTCCTCCCGGGCAGCCTGGGCTGCGTCCACATGAACATCCAGCCGGTGGCCGACGGGTCCCTGCTGGCCCTGTTCCGAAGCCGCTGGGCCGATTCGATCTACGAATCCCGCTCCACCGACGACGGTTCCACCTGGAGCGAGCCGGTCCCCACCGAGCTGCCCAACAACAACTCGTCCATCCAGTTCACCGCGCTCGCCGACGGCCGCCTGGCCCTGGTGTACAACCACAGCCGGGCGGAGGAAAACACCGAGCGAAGGCTCTCCCTCTACGACGAAATTGACGACGACGGACTCGCCGAGGAGCAGGGCCAGCTGGCTGAGCCGGTGCCCGGCGCAGCTGTTGCGGTGGACGGCGAGCGGCGCGCGTTCTGGGGGACGCCGCGCTCTCCGATGACGCTGGCGATCTCCGAGGACTCGGGCCGTTCCTGGCCTGTCAGGCGCAACCTGGACGTCGGGGACGGGTACTGCCTGTCCAACAACTCCCGCGATGGGCTCAACCGCGAGTACTCCTACCCGTCCATCCACCAGGGCCCGGACGGTTCGCTGAACATCGCGTACACGTACTTCCGGCAGGCCATCAAGTTCGTCCGGGTGGACCCGCAGTGGGCGTATGACGGCACCCAGACGCCGGGCGGCCTGGAGGACGGCGCCATCAATGCCGGCTGAGCAGCATGCGGTAGTCACCGGATGCAGCTCCGGTATCGGTCTGGCCATCACCCGCCGCCTGCTGGCGGACGGGTGGGCCGTGACCGGGCTGAGCCGGACCGAAACCTCGCTTGCCGGGAAGTTCGAGTGGTTGCGGGCTGACCTTTCGGAGCCCGAGTCCTTGGCTGACGCTGTGGCCGGTCTCCGGCCTGCAGCCGCATTGGTCCACGCGGCCGGGTTCCAGCGTACGGCGCCGCTGGGGGAGCTGGATGCTTCCGCTTTGGCGGGGATGTTCACAGTCCACGTGGCGGCGGCTTCTGTGCTGGCCAACGCTTTGGTGGCCACCATGCCCGACGGCGGCAGGATCGTTTTGCTGGGCAGCCGCACCTCCACAGGGTCCCCGGGCAAGAGCCAGTATGCCGCCACCAAGGCGGCGCTGATGGGGCTGGGCAGGACATGGGCGCAGGAGCTCGCGCCGCGGGGGATCACCGTCAACGTGCTGTCCCCGGGCCCGACCGATACTCCAATGCTGAACGACCCCGGACGCGCAGCCACGCCGGTGCGGATGCCGGCACTTGGTGCCCTGGTGGACCCGGACGACGTCGCGGCGCTGGCTGCGTTCCTGCTGGGACCGCACGGAAAGTCCATCACGGGCCAGAACTACGTCATCTGCGGCGGCGCCTCCCTCTGACCCAACGCCCCATCACTTCCCGCCCCCTTTCCCGCAACCCTCGATCAGCTGATGCGCCCTTTCCCGCAACCCTCCATCAGCTGATGCGCCCTTTTCCCGGACGCTCTCTCACCTCCGGGCCGGAACGGGTGACACGGCTTGCGGGAATTAACAGGTCAACGACCTAACATGTCCCACATGAAGGTTGCCCGAGAGGCGCGCTCTGCTGCCGTAGTGATCAACACAGGATCACGCCGGGGAGCGGCCGCATACCAACTGGCGTTGGACACGTTACAGAGGGCAGGCGTGCCGATCTCTTCCGTGCATCACGTGCGGTCGGGGGCAGAGTTGGCGCAGACGCTCGATCGAGTGGTTGCGGACGGGCACGATCTGGTGGTTGTCGGCGGCGGTGACGGGACGGTGTCCTACGCCGCCGGTCGGGTTGCCGGCACCGACGTCGTGCTCGGCGTTCTTCCGCTGGGCACCGCCAACGACCTCGCCCGCACGCTTGAGATACCGAATAATCTTGCCGAGGCGTGCGCTGCCATCGCAGACGGGAAGGTGGTGGACATCGACCTCGGCCGGGCCAATGGCCAGCCATTCCTTAACGTCGCTTCCGTTGGCCTGTCGGTGGGTGTCACCGAGGCTCTCAGCCCCTTTCTTAAGCGGAGTATCGGGCCGTTGGCCTACGGCGTTGCAACTCTGCGCGCTTATGCCCGGCACAAGCCATTCCGAGCCCGTCTCGAGTTTCCGGAGGGGGACCACACGCCGATGGAGCTTGAGAACTTGCTTCAGGTCGCCGTCGGCAATGGCCGGCACTACGGCGGCGGCAACACCGTCTCCCCGACGGCGGGGATCGACGACCACATCCTTGACATTTACGCAATCCCGGCGGGGCCGCTCCGGGAGCACGCGAGTATTGCGCGGTTGCTCAAGGACGGGAGCTTCGTCAAGCACGAGCGGGTTTACCACCTGACCAGCCGACGTGTGCGGCTGGTCACCGAGCCCTCGCTGTCGGTAAATCTCGACGGCGAAATCGCCGCAATCACGCCGACCGACTTCACCATCCAGCGCAACGCCGTGCACGTTGTGGTACCGCAGAGCAGCAACAGCGCACTGTTTGACGGACCGGGCGGCGCGGGCGGGCCGTTCATCTGAAGGTTCACTAGCCCCGAGCCCTTGATTGGGCGGGGGTCATCTAGAGGTACTCGCCGGCCCGCTCACGCGCGATTTCCAGCAGGGTGGACTGGAACGCCACCTCCGCCGGGGCGTAGACCTTGTCCTGGCGCTGCGCCAGCAGCACCCGCCGCAGCGGAGCATCCGGACCCAGGCTGAGCACCCTTACATCCGGATGTTGGAGTGACACGGCGGTCTTGGGCACCATAGCCACGCCCATCCCCACGCTCACCATGGCCTGGGCCTCCTGGTAGTCGTTTGCCAGGAAGCCGATGGAAGGCTCGAACCCGGCATCGTGGGCGGAACGCTGCAGAACTTCCACCACCGGATGAGCCTCCGCGCGCACAATCCACGACTCGTTGCGCAGTTCTCCCATTCTGACTTGCTCCCTGTCCGCCAGCGGGTGGCCGACCGGAAGCAGGATCACGGTGCTCTCCTTGAAGACTTCCGTTACCCGGATGGACTCGTCCTGGAAGGGATTCCACGGGTAGTCCCACAGCAGGCAGAGTCCGGTGACGCCGGACGCGAGGTCCCCCACAAGATCGTCGAACCGCGCGCTGCGCAGCGAGAGGCCAATTGCGGGGTAGCGCCTCTTGAACGTCCGGATAACGATGGGCATGAAGGACCCCGCCAGGGTAGGGAACGTGCCGACGGTCAGGGAGCCCCGCTTGAGGCCTGCGATCTCGCCGAGATCGGACTGCGCTGCCTGCATCTGCCGGACAATTTTGCGGGCGTGCCCTGCAAGTACCTGGCCGGCCTCGGTGGGAACCACTCCGCGTGACCGCCGGTTGAGCAGAGGCTGCCCCACCTCCTGCTCCAGCTTCCGCAGCTGCTGGGAAACCGCTGAAGGCGTGTACATCATCAGCTCAGCCGCAGCGGTAATCGAGCCCTGCTCCACCACCTCCAGTAGCAACGCCAGCCGCCGGATATCGAACAAAGGCTGATCCTCGTCGTTAAGCATCGCTTCATCCTTCTGTGGATTTGGTTGATGGGCTGCATGGCGACCATAACCCCGCACGGGTAAAGGGTGCCCGCGGTCGGCACTAGGGCTTATCGTTCGGGTTCTCTGCCTTGCCCCAACAGTGATTGAAGCTACTCTACATCCCCGTTCAAATATCCAACATTGTCCTAAAATGTGATCTGGCTCAATCTTTTCTCAGGACCTCAACAACTAATGAGGTGAAGGAGAGGCGGAGAGTCGATGAGGATCGAAGCGGAATGGATGCGCGGAGGCACCAGCAAATGTTGGGTGTTCGAGGCGGAGCACCTTCGGGAGGGCGGCGCCAGCCTTGACGAGCTGCTGCCGCGGCTGTTCGGCAGCCCCGATGCACGCCAGATTGACGGGGTGGGCGGGGGAACCTCCACTACCAGCAAGGCAATCATTGTGCACCGGCCCGTCAGCGGGGACATCGACGTCGAGTACACCTTCGCCCAGGTAGGCATCGAAGAAGCCGGCGTGGACTGGGGCAGCAACTGCGGCAACGGCTCCGCGGTGGTGGGCCTGTACGCAATCGAAAAGGGATGGGTGGTCCCCCACGGAGACGTCACCCGGATCGTCACCCGCAACACCAACACCAACCAGGTCATCGTCCAGCGTGTGCCCACCCCGGAAGGTGCCCTGCCCATCGTTCCGGAAGGCCAGATGCCTGGTGTCCCGTTCCCCGGCTACCCGATTGGCCTCGGATTCCAGGACCCCGCCGGCAAGACCACCGGATCCCTGCTGCCCACGGGCGCGGCAACGGACACGATCACCGCGGGAGGCTCCCTCTGGACTGTGTCAATGGTCGACGCCGGCGCTCCCGTCGTGATGGTCCTGGCCGAGGAGCTGGGCCTGGACCCCGTCCGTTATGACACGTGGCGCGCAGGTGTGGAGCTGCAGCTGGAGACCTTGGAACAGATCCGGCGCCAGGCCGCCGTGCAGATGGGGCTGGCCGCAACGGCCCCCGACGCGGCCCGGGCAATCCCCAAGCTCGCCATCGTGGCAGCCCCTGCAGAGGCCGAACCGAGCTGCGACGTCAACGTCATGATGCTCTCCATGGGCAAGCCCCACCCGGCCCTGGCCATCACCGGCAGCATTGCCCTGACCCTTGCTGCGCGCACCCCCGGCACAGTCCTGCACACCATCACGGGCGGGACCAGGGGAGCCACCCTGCGGCTGCGGACCCCCGCCGGGGTGATCGAGACCTGGAGCGAGGAGCACGACGGAACGTTGCTCGTCGGCGTCGACCGCACCGCCCGCACCATTGCCACCACCATCATCCACCTCCCCGAGGTTTCCGGAAGCTCCGCAGCTGCCGCCCTCGCGGGAGCCACTCAATGAGGAGTAAGCACCATGACTAGTACTTTGAACCGTACCGCTGCCCCAAAGGGTGGCCCCCAAGACAAGCGCCCAGAGCGCCCGAACCGCCGCCGCCGTATCCTACTGATGGCGGTGGCCGGTCTAACGATCCTGGGTCTGGCTGCCCTCGTTCTGGGGGGTGGCCTCCTGAACCCGGGGGCCACCGCGGAACCGGAGCAGACCATGACCGCTGTCCAGATCATTCCGCTCGTCATCCTCGTGGTGATGTTCGTCGTCGCCACGAAATGGCCGCTGAACATCGGCGTGATGGGGCTGGTGGCCTCCTTCGGCGTCGGCTACTTCATGCTGGGGATGACGGACAAGCAGATCCTCGAAGAGTTCCCGGCCAGCATCGTTCTGACGATCATCGGCGTCACCTACTTCTTCAGCATGGCCCAGCGGAACGGCACTATCGACATCATCGTCCAGACCTGCGTTCGCCTTGTGCGGGGCAAGACGCTGCTGCTGCCGTGGGTCTTCTTTCTAATGGCTGCCGCTCTCACAGCATTGGGCACTTTCTCCCCGGCGGCCGTCGCGCTGTTGGCACCTGCGGCCATCGGATTCGCCTACGAGTCACGTATCCATCCCGTGGTGATGGGCGCCTTCGTCATCAACGGAGCCCATGCAGGCGGCTTTTCGCCGCTGTCCGTTGCCGGGGTGCTGGTGCACAACATCGCGGTCGAGAACGGCTTTCCCATCTCCCAGAGCGCACTGTTCACTGCCAGCTTCGCCCTGAACCTCATCCTTTCCGTACTGACCATCGTGCTGTTCGGCCTCCTGGGCAAGTTGCGCGACGGCGAAGGCGGCCTGCACGCCGAGGTGGACACCGCCCGCACAGGCCGTCCCCATGGCCAGCAAATCCTCACGCTGGTCCTGATCGCCGCGATGCTGGTGTGCACCCTGGGCTTCCATATGCCCATCGGCTTCGTTGCCCTTTCCGCCGGTCTCCTGCTGGCACTGGTCAACATCAAGGAACACCAGACGTTCATCGGCGGCGTCTCCTGGTCCACAGTCCTGCTGGTGGCCGGCATGATCACCTACGTTTCCCTGCTCCAGCACGTGGGCGTCATCGATACCCTCGCCGAGCATGCCCTGGCATTGGGTGCACCGCTGCTGGTTGCCTTGGTCCTCTGCTACGTCATCGGCGTCGGCTCGGCCTTTGCTTCCTCCACCGCTCTGCTGACGGCGTTCATCCCGCTTGCCGGTCCGCTGCTGGCCACGAGCTCACTGAGCGCCTCCGGAACGGTTGCGGCATTGGCAATTGCTGCCACCGTGGTGGATGTCTCGCCATTCTCCACCGACGGCGCGCTGGTGGTTGCCAATGCCCGTGAGAGCGACCGGCAGCGCGTGTACAAGCAGTTGATGGCCTACGCCGGGGGAGTGGTGCTGGTGGCTCCGGCCTTGGCATGGGCCCTTCTGGTACCCACGGGCATCATGTAGAAGCTTCATCAAGCGCTAATTGGCACCCATGACAGTGGCCCCGATCGACAGCGGAAGCTGGGATCGGGGCCACTGTCATGGTCCGGCGGGGTTAGCGCGGCTGGACTGCCTTAGGCGCGTGCCTTGTGGCCCTTGGTAAGGATCAGTGCCAGTGCCACCATGCCGACGCCGAGCAGCAGGTGCAGGATGTTGTCAGCGCCGTTCACCGGCACGAAGTTGCCGGCGGTGTCCTGGGGGATGACCAGGCCGTAGATGAAGAGCACCAGGTAGATGATGCCGCCGTAGAGCAGGAAGGAGCGGGCTCCGGACGCGGTCTTGGCCAGGACGATGCCGGCCACGCCGAAGAGCAGGTGGACGACGTTGTGCAGGGCAGATACCTGGAAGAGGCCCAGCAGCATGGCCTCGGAGTGGTGGCCGGCGAAGTGCAGCTGGTCGTAGTTGCCGGTGATTCCCGGGACGAAACCGAGGACGCCGACGAGCAGGAACACGGCGCCGACAGCCATCGATGCCTTTTGCACGTTGGTGCGGGTGGCCATTCCGGTGCTCGTATGTGTTGCCATGGTGATCTCCTCAATGCGATATGTGTTTATGGGCCGGCTGGTTTGCCTGCCAACCCAAGGGGTTATGCCAGCTATTCGTGCTGCATCGCATTGCGGATGGGTTATTGCGCCAACAATTTCATTGGCGGAGCGTGTGGCAACGTGGCGCCGTCACAGGCCAGGCGCTCAACCCGCAAGTCGGTGGCGGGCCCACTCCCAGTCGATCAATTCCTGTTCAAGGCGGAGAGCAATTCCGTAGTTGTCGTTTCTGAGCGCTTCGTAGAGCGCGGCTTCAGCCTAGACCAGACAAATCTCGAGGAGCATAGCGGATGTCCTCTGCATTACGTTCCGGTGCCGGAAGCTGGCGACTCTACGCTCAGTCCAGCCTCAACAGCTGCCGTCAGGAGCTCAGCATCATAGGCGACCAGGACGTCGGCCTGTACCCGGATGGCTGCGGCCAATTGGATGGCGTCAGCACTGCGGAGCTTGCCCGGCATTGCCGCCGCGTACATGAAGTCCGATCTCGACACATCCACAAGGTTGAATCCGCCCAGGACCTCATTCACTAGATCGCCAGGGATTCCGCGGCGGTGCCCTGCACAATGCAGCTCGGTGTAAAGGAGCATCGAAGCGACCAGACTGTCTCCCCGCGCCGAGGCCGTTGAGAAGTACATCGCCGCGCTATCCGATTCTTTTTCTGCCACCACCAGTTTCAGGACGGCGGAGGTGTCCGCATAGATGATCAACGATCCCCTCGAAGATCGTCCAGGATTTCTGCCGTGCTTGCTTCGGAAGAAACCCGGGGGAGGGCGCGGAAGTCGACAGGAGCCGTGCGCGCAGGGCGCACTTGGCCAGCCAGGAGGAGACGCTCAAAAGGGGACGCTGAGGGTGGAATCAGTGTCGCCGTAATCTCGCCGTTGTTGGTGACGTCGATCGTTTCGCCGTTCTTTACGCGCTCCAGGATCTTGCTGCTTTGATTGCGGAGCTCGCGATGAGGAATGGTTGTCATGGTTACCTCCCGTAGCAAGTGTAGCAATCTCGGACTTCGTAAGACCGTCATTGTGCTGACCGGTTGTTTTGGTAAAACGGCGTCCGGAATCTCGTGTAGAGTCGATCCTGTTGTTGTGTTTATGCAGTTGGTAGTTCAGGCAGTACGCGCGGTCGAAAGTCCGCGTTCTTCTGAAGTAGCGGTTTTGAACACCCCACACCGGAGGACCCGAAAGTCGGGATTTTTCCTCCACCTTCACGAAGGACAAAAATAATGGCTACTGGTACCGTCAAATGGTTTAACGCTGAAAAGGGCTTCGGCTTCATTTCCCCCGATGACTCCTCACAGGACGTTTTCGCACACTACTCTGCGATCGCTTCCTCCGGCTTCCGCTCCCTCGAAGAGAACCAGAAGGTCTCCTTCGAAACCGAGCAGGGCCCCAAGGGTCCCCAGGCCGTAAACATCCAGTCCCTCTAATTCCTTAGAGAAACTGGGGCCTTAGGGTTTCAAAGTTTTGAAAGCAGGGCCGGTCTTTTGACCGGTCCTGCTTTTGCTTAACCCAGATGTGCTATCAAAGCTTCAGCCAGGGGCATCACCGAGCAATCGGGAAGTACAGTCTCCGCCGACGAGCCCAGCCGGCAGCCGCGGCGGACCCCTAGCTGTACTCAGCCAACAGGTTGGTTGCACCTGCTGATGGGTGGTTTCCCTCCGAGGCTGCCGTGTGGCCGGTGGTTGTTGTAGAAGTTTAGCCATGGCTGCAGAGCGTCGGTGCGCTCCTGGTTGGACGTGAAGGGTTGGCGGTAGGCCCAGCCTTCTTGGAGGGTGCGGTTGAAGCGTTCTGCTTTACCGTTCTGCCAGGGATGGCGGGGTTTGATCAGAATGTGTTTGGCGCCCAACGCAGCGAGTGCGTCCTGGAAATCGCGGGAGAGCCGGTAGGCGAAGGCGTTGTCAGTCATGACGCGTTTGACCGGTGCACCGTTGGCTGCCATTGCTGCGGCCGCCCGGATAAGGAACCCGGCGCAGGTCGGGCCTTTCTCGTCGGGCAGGACCTCGGCGTAGGCGAAGCGGGTGTAGTCATCGACGGCGACGTGGACGTAGTCAAAGCCCATCCTCTGATGCGATTTGCGGTGGTTTGCCGGGCTCTGGGAAGGGTCAGCCCGCCAGCCGCCTCCCTCGGGGATCCTCCCGAGTTTCTTGACGTCGATGTGGATCATGTCCCCAGGGGCGTCGCGTTCGTAGCGGCGGTCAGTGGCTCTGGAAGCCCGGATCCGTGCCCCGGTCACGGGGTCCAGGTCCCACAGGCGCGGCATGCCGGCGCGGGCCAGAATCCTGGAGATCGTCCGGGCGCTGGTGCCACAGCGCAAGGCCAGATCCGTCGGCCCCTCGCGGTGCTCCACGCGCTGGGCCAGGACATCGGCAACGACATCCGCTGGGGTGGCATGCGGGCAAGACTTTGGTCTGGAGCTGCGGTCCTGAAGGCCACCCCAGCCCTGGGCCCGGTACCGGCTGAGCCAGCGGTGGGCGCAGGTCCGCGAGACGCCCATTTCCTTGGCAACATGGGCAATCGGACGGCCGCTCAGGACGCGTTCGACGAGGATTCGTCTACCGGTCGGGGTCAGGCGGGCATTACGGTGGAACATGAAGACCTCTTAGTCGTTGGCTGTGTGTGGTAACCACCAACCTAAGAGGTCTTCACCTATTCACGATGTAACCAACGTCCTGACTCAGTACACCTAGCGCAGCCCCATCGCGTTCCGCACCTCATCCAGAATGTGGTGCATCGCCGTCTCGGCAGTGACGGCATCCCCGCCGGCCACGGCTGCGGCCACGTCCTCGTGCGCCTGCAGTGCCTCGTTCCGCGGTTTGAACGGCATCAGCCCCTGCTTGGTGCGGCTGGTCAGGACCTCGGCCACCATGCCTTCCAGGGCCAGGAACATCTCGTTGCCGCAGCTCTGCAGCAGCAGGCAGTGGAACTCGATGTCCGCCGCGAGGAAGGCCTCGAGTTCGCCGGCCTCGCCCAGGCGCCGCAGGTCGGCGGCGAGGGACGTCAGCCTCGCCCGCTCCGCGGCACTTGCCCTGCGTGCCGCGCCGGCCGCCGCAATAGGTTCGACGGCGATCCGCAATTCCGTGAGGCTGCTGTACTGGATCTCGCGCCGGTCCGAGGTGAGCCGCCAGCGCACCAGCTTGGGATCAAAAACATTCCAGAACCGGCGCTCCTGCACCACAATGCCCACCCGCCGGCGCGAGTACACCAGGTTCATTGATTCGAGGACCTTCATGGTGTCCCTCGCCACGGTGCGGGAAATCCTATATTCCTGCTGGAGCCCCTCCAGGGTGAGGCGGCTTCCGGGCGGCAGGTCGCCGGAAGCGATGGCTATGCCAACCGCCTCCAAGACGCGCTCATGCATCGCGGGGGAAGCCCCGCCGTCGTGCACTTTGTCCGCGTCCTGTGGTGTCTCCGTCGACATCTTTCCTGCCTTCCTCTGCGCCTGCGCGCGCTTCCAGTTTACTGATGAAGGAGCGAAAGGTATGACTTGTGACATCGAAAGATAGTATCTGTGGTCACAAATGGTGATACCTTATTCCTCGGCGCACTTTCCCAAGGACGCGCCACCAGCTTTCCTCAAGCCAACGGCGTCTTCTTCGGAGGTAAACATGCAGTATCCAGCCACCCACCTGGTGGTGATGGGCGTTGCCGGTTCCGGCAAGTCCACCATTGCGGCAGCTCTTTCCCGGCAGCTCGGCTGGGCCTGCGCCGAGGCGGACGAGTTCCACCCGCAGTCAAACATCCAAAAGATGTCCCAAGGCATTCCGCTGCAGGACGAGGACCGCTGGCCCTGGCTGCAGGAAATCCAGAACTGGATGACCGCCAAGGCACAGACCGGCGAGAGCACCGTGCTCACCTGCTCCGCGCTCAAGCAGAGCTACCGGCAGCTTCTTGCGCTGGCAGAGGGCCGCGTCCTGTTCCTCCACCTTCACGGCGAAGCGGACCTCCTTGGCCAGCGCATGCAGGGCCGCGAGGGCCACTTCATGCCGCCCACGCTCCTGCCCAGCCAGCTGGCAACCCTGGAACCATTGAGCGAGGACGAACTGGCTGCCGGGAGCCTCCGCCTGGACATTTCCAAGTCCCCGGAAGAACTGGTCAGAACCATCGTCGCCTCCCTGAGACTCTCCGCAGATCAGGCATCCTAAACACTTTCAGCCTTCCTAATCCCCAATAAATACTGTTTCAAAGGAGAACCATGGTCATCGAAGGATGGACCCAAACGCTGGGAGCAGGCCCGCTGCTGCTCATCGCTGCGGCGGCGATTGTCGCCCTGCTGTTCCTCATCATCAAGCTGCGGATGCACGCGCTGGTCGCTCTGATCGTCATCAGCCTCGCCACTGCATTCGCAACCGGAATCCCCGCCAACCAGGTGGTGCCGGTGCTGATCAATGGCTTCGGAACAACACTGGGCACTGTGGCCCTCCTCGTCGGCCTGGGCGCGATGCTCGGCCGCATCGTCGAAACCAGCGGCGGTGCCAAGGTCCTCGCTGACTACCTGATCGGCGTCTTCGGGGAAAAGCGGGCCCCGTTCGCGCTGGGCCTCGCGTCCCTGATCTTCGGCTTCCCCATCTTCTTCGACGCCGGCCTGGTGGTCATGCTGCCCGTCGTCTTCGCCGTCGCCCACCGTCTGGGCGGGGGAGTGCTCCGCTACGGTCTCCCCGCCGCCGGCGCGTTCTCAGTGATGCACATCTTCCTGCCGCCGCACCCGGGCCCGGTCTCTGCCGCCGCCTTCTTTGAAGCCAACATCGGCCTCGTTATGATCGCCGGCCTCATCGTTGCCATCCCCACCTGGTACGTCACGGCCTATCTCTTCGGCCTTTACACCGGCAAGAAGCTGGTCCTGCCCGTGCCGGAACTGCTGGGCCACGCCAGCGCCGAAGCCGAAGCACACCCGCCGCGCTTCCGCACCATTGTGGGCCTGCTGCTCCTGCCGCTGCTCCTGATCTTCATGAACACCGGCCTGAACACGCTGGCCTCCTCCAACGTCCTGCCCGAAGGTGTCAAGGACGAGCAGTGGTACCAGATTCTGCGCACCATTGGTGAAACCCCGGTTGCCCTGCTGATCGCCGTCCTGGTGGCCGTGTTCGTCCTGGGTAAGCGCCGGGGAACCGACGCCGGGGCCATCGAGAAACTGCTCGAGTCCTCCCTGGGTCCGGTTTGCTCGGTTATCCTCATCACCGGTGCCGGCGGCATGTTCGGCGGCGTCCTGCGCACGTCCGGGATTGGTGCGGCACTGGCCGACGTCCTGGGCGACCTGGGCATTCCGCTGATCCTGGCCGGCTTCCTGATCTCGGCCATCCTCCGCATCGCCCAGGGTTCCGCCACCGTGGCACTGACAACCACCGCCGGCCTCATTGCCCCGGCCGTCGCGCTGGCGGGACTGAACGGCATGCAGGTCGCCTCCCTGGTCATCGCCGTGGCCGCAGGCTCCGTGGTGGTCTCCCACGTCAACGACTCCGGTTTCTGGCTGGTGGGCCGCTTCTTCGGCATGGACGTCAAGACCACGCTGAAGACCTGGACCGTGATGGAAACCCTTATCGGCGTGATGGGCTTCGCCATCGCCGCCGTGATCTTCCTGCTCGCCGGCCTGGCAGGCTAGCTTCCCCCCAACTAACTAGCGCCAAGTGTCGTTGTGAAACCCATAACGACACTTGGCGCTACTTGCTTTTCAGGGTGAGTCGGCTACGGCTGGAGCCCCGGCCTTCCGTCCTGGATCTGGAAGGAGGCGAGGGTCCTGACGGGGGATCCCGGCGTCGTGACATGGTCCAGTACCCGGAAGTCGGCGGTCATCGCGTCCTTGGTGATCTTCGTGTTCACGTAGCCGCGCGAATCGTTGTAGAACTTCAGGTGCGGGTTCCATGCCATGGTTGGGTCCGTGGTGGAGCCCGTGCCGTTGCCCGTGGACGTGATGGAAGTGCACACCAGCTCCGAGCCGACAACCGGCGAGGCAGGGTCCTTATAGTCCACCTTGAGGTCGTTGGCCCAGTTGCGGTGGACGTCGCCGGTGAGGACGACGGCGTTGCGGACGTTGGCGTCCACCCAGCCCTGGGTGATGCGGCGGCGGGAGGAGGCATACCCGTCCCAGCCGTCCATGGAGACGTCGTCCACTTCAAGGGCCTGGGCGCGGTCCCGCTCTGCGAAGAAGACCTGCTGGCCCAGAATGTCCCAGCGCTGGGTGGAGTTCCTGAACCCGTCCAGCAGCCACTTCTCCTGCTCGGCGCCGGTGATGGAACGGTCCTCTGCCAGGCGCTCGGTCACGTTCTTCCGCCAGCCGTCGCCGGCCAGCTGGTCGTCGCGGTACTGCCGGGTATCCATCATGTGGAAGTTCGCCAGCTGGCCCCACTGGATAGTGCGGTAGATCTTCATGTCGAACCCGGCCGGCACGGAGGACCTCCGCAGCGGCATGTTCTCGTAGTAGGCCTGGAACGCGGCGGCGCGGCGCTGCCGGAACCGTTCGGTGGTGTCGTTGAGCTGGTTGGCGTCCTGGTTCTCGGGGACCTCGTCCGCCCAGTTGTTGTCCACCTCGTGGTCGTCCCACACCACCAGCCAGGGCGCGATCGCGTGGGCGGCCTGGAGGTCGGCGTCGGACTTGTACTGGGCGTGCCGCTGCCGGTAGCCCTGCAGGGTGGTGGTCTCGGGGCCCTGGTGGTCGCGCGGGTTGCCGCCGCCGATCACGTAGCTGTCCTTCTTGTATTCGTAGAGGTAATCGCCCAGGTGCAGCACCAGGTCCGGGTGGTCCTGGGCAAGGCGGGTGTAGGCGGTGAAGTAGCCGTGCTCGTACTGCGAGCAGCTGGCGAACGCCATGGCCAGCGCCGCCGGCATCTCGTGCGGTGCAGGACTCGTCAGCGTGCGGCCCACCTGGCTGACGTGCCGGCCGCTGCGGAACCGGTAGAAGTACTCGCGGCCCGGCTTGAGGCCCTTGAGCTCCACGTGCACTGAGTGGGCAGTTTCGATCCGCGCGTGTTCGACGCCGCGGGCTACTACCGTGCGCATGGCGGCGTCTTCGGCAACCTCCCAGGCCACGGGGACCTGGCGTGAGGGCATGCCGCCCAAGCCGTCCTCGGCCAGGGGATCCAGCGCAAGCCGGGTCCAGATGACAAAGCCGTCGGGCCACGGCTCGCCGGAGGCGATGCCGAGCAGGAACGGATCAGTGCGGAGGCCGGCGTCGTCCGCAATGGAGGTGGCGACGGCGGCACCCGGCAGGGCTGCGACGAGACCGGCCCCGAGGCCGGCGGAAATGAGGGATCTGCGTGAGATGTTGTCCATGCCCTCGAACCTAGGGATGCCGGTTGGACGGGTCTTGAGGAGGATGTGAATGACTGGTTAACTTCGTGACAAAAAGAGTCGCGGGCGTGCGGGCAAGCTGGTTCCCAGCCTCCTTGTTGGCCCCCATATCCTTGGACGGTGACTCTCCCTCAGGCTGTCTTTTCGTTTGCATTGGTTGCCGGGCTTCTGACCCTGGTTCCGGGACTGGACACCGCTCTGGTCCTGCGCTCGTCCATCTCCAAAACGCGCCGTTTCGCCTTCTCCACCGCGCTCGGGATCAGCACCGGAGCCATGATTTGGGGGATCGCTGCGGCGGTTGGTGTGTCAGCGCTCCTGGCTGCCTCAGAGTTTGCCTACCGGATCCTGACCATCGCCGGGGCGGCCTACATGATCTGGCTGGGGCTGTCCCTGCTCCGGAAGAGCCTGCGGGAGGGCAATGCGGCCACTACGACAGCAAGTGACGCAGCAGTTCCGGCGGTAGGCAAGGACGACCTGTTCAAAGGATGGCTGACCGGGACCGGAACCAACCTTCTCAACCCCAAGGTGGGAGTGTTCTACATCGCCACCATCCCGCAGTTCATCCCGGCAGGCGCGTCACCCCTGCTGGTGGGCGTTCTGCTGGCCGGCGTCCACTGCATCCTGACAATGGTGTGGTTCACCCTCCTGATCTTCGGCACCGGCTACGCCTCCCGCTGGCTCAAAGGTGCCCGCAGCATCCGCATCATCGACAGCATCACGGGAAGTGTTCTTGTGGCCTTCGGCCTCAAGCTGGCGCTCGAACCCGGCCACTAGCTCGGCCTAATAGGAACGGGCACGCCTGTCGGAAAGAACGAAAGCGGGCTTGGCGGCAGTGTAAGCGCCTGCCGACTGCGACGTTGGCATCGAAAGGTGTTGGAGCGTCGCTAGGATGCGGGGGAGGCAGTGACCACCACGTTCTTGCCCCAGGGGTCCTCGGTGTAGCAGCTGATGAGCACCACGCGGTTGGGTACGACGTTCCAGATGTCGCTGTCCTTGAGCGTGTTCTTATCGTGCGTCGTCACGGAATCCACCACGTACTTCAGTGTCCCCTTCGACGTGGTCACAGTGACTGCATTACCCACGAGGGTCTTATCGCTGAGGCGGTTAAACGGAGCATCCCTGCCGTCCCAGCTGTGCCCCACGATATATGTCGTGTTGGTCGATCCCGCGCCCGGCATGCCGTAACTGGTGAGCCAGTAGGCATCAAGCGTGAGGGGCGGTACGAGCAATTCTGAAGACAGCTCGTCCGCACTGGGCGTCAGCGGCAGCACAGGCACATCAAGGTCTGCGGCCTCGATCGAAACCTTTATGGGTGCTGCTGCTGCGGGCGGGGCCGGTTTCCGGGCAGCGGCGGCGCTTGGGGAACTCATCGCCGAAGGAGCGGTGGGTTGCACGACGCCGACGCTGCCGCCGTCGTTCGGGGGAACAGCGCCCGACGGCGGCAGGAGAAGAGCGGCTGCCAGACCCGCCCCGGCAATTGCAGGCACGGCAAGCCAGCGCCGGCGGACGGGCCGGCGCTGGCTGGACGTGGTCTGCGGTTCCAACTCGGCGTGCTTACTTGCGGGTGCGCTCCAGGCGGCGCATCCTCATAGCGACGGCTGAGGGTACCGCGATGCCGGCCGCGAGGAGCCCGGCGAGAAGTGCCAGGCCCGGGTGCATGATCGGCTCCACTTTTGCCGCGGTCTGCACGTTGAGGCCCTTGTTCGTTGCGACGGCCGCGGTGCCGCCCCCGGCGGGAGTCGAGCTGACCGGGTTGGTGACTGTTGGCGCCGTGTTCCCCGGCGCGGTGACCGGCGGCGTGACCACGGGATCGACGCCAATGGCGTCGGGGTTGCATGCCGCCAGGAAGGCCTCGAACAGCCCCATGAGGTTGGCAGCGGAGGTTTCATCCAGCGAGACGGTGCTCAGCACGGTTTCGAACTCGGCCACCGCTGCGTCGAGGATGGCCCCGGCTCCGCGAATTTCCTCCGTATCAATTGCCGCCTCGTAGGCCGCAGTCAGGTCGTCAAACGCCCGCTGTGCCTTATCCTCGGCGTCCTCAGCAGCTTCTTTGGCGGCCTTTGCTTCAGTGAAAGCATCCGCGTCCCCAGAGTCCCGGGCCTCCTCCAGCGCGTTCTCGGCTGCGACGGTAGCTGCGATGGCGTCCTCCAGGTTGACCTCCGCTTCCTCCAGCTCGGCGACCAAACCCGCTGTGGCGGCTTCGACCAGCGCAATATATGCCGCCTCGGCAGCAGCAGCGGCCTCGGCGGAGGACTCAAGCCGGGCAACAGTTTCCTCGGTGATGCCGGCCGCGGACAGTGCGGCCTCGAACTGCGTGGAAGCCTGCAGGCAAGCGGCGTCACCTGGTGCTGCCGCAGCCGTAGGAGCGCCGAGGAAGAGCCCACCGGCGAAAATAGCTGCTGACGAACCAGCAGCGGCCCATTTGGATACAGCGGTCATAATATGTGCGTCCCCTAAAAACACGAAGTGGCCGCCGGGACGGCCCCGGCGGGTTCAGCGGCGGTAGAACAACTCAGTGCGGTTTACTCCGTAAATTCCGGCTGGACCAAGCAGGAGAGACGCTCGTACTGCTGATCGTCCGGAGTAAGACGGCGAGACTCAATTCAACCCGAATGCCGCCCGAAAGATCGCTGTGTGGCTAAAAATACAGAGCAAAAAGCCTTGTGGCAAACGTATCCGTTTTATGTATGAGTGTGTCAAGTGCTTTTGGCCTGAGGGTGACGCTCATATGATTGAGCGCCCGTTTGCATTCCAGCCTTTATGCGATAGCTGATTTTTATCTTGCTTTCAGGTTCCCCAGTAGCAACTCGGCGTCATGCCGGCCACGGGCCCTTGAACCTTGACCATCGGACGGCCGTCATTGAGCGTCTCCTGGCCCGTGCCCGACCTTGGCGATGACCTGCTCGGGGGTATGCCCGCGTGCCTCAACTTCCGAAAGAATTCCGCAGTTTATGCGCATTTTTGAGGAAAACGTACGTGCCCCATGCAACACTCAATCCAGCGCTCAAGGGGGCGCTCTACATTCTATTGGGGACAAATTGAGAATCAGATTAGCGCTTGTCACAGCGCTTTCCTTCGGGCTGCTCTTCACGGGCATTTCTGCACCAGCGGAGGCCGTTACTACTACCTACGTGACGAATCTCCGTGCAGCAGTTCGCGCACTGCCCGTAGCGGCAGAGAACAACGCCGGGTACGACCGGAACCGTTACTTCGGGCAGTGGACTGATCAGAACAAGGACTGCCAGAACACTCGCGCAGAAGTTCTCATTTCTGAGAGCAAAGTCGCCTCTACATACACGACTTCTCGTCGTTGCACCGTGGCAAACGGTAAATGGGTGACCACGTTCGATAATCGCACGCACACCTCAGCAAGTACCGTGCAAATCGACCACATGGTGCCCGTGCACGAGGCATGGGGTTCGGGCGCCAGGTCGTGGACGCAGGCACGCCGGGTCGCGTTCTACAACGACCTGGGGTACGCGGGCTCGCTGAACGCCCAGACCAGCAGGCTGAACTCCTCCAAGCAGGCGTCCGGGCCTGAGCAGTGGCTGCCGCCGGCTAACGTGTGCTTGTACATCGCGCAGTGGACCACCGTGAAGGCCCGTTGGAGGCTGACCGTGGATAAGACGGAAAAGGCCGCGCTGATCAGGCACGCGGATAAGTGCGCGCCGATGCGGCTCTCCATCACCAGGGCATAGTCCGGTCGGTCGGGGCTCTCCACGTTCGGCGTGGGCGGACGGAGCCCCATCGAAACTTGCCGGGACCTTGGTGTACTGAGTCAGGACGTTGGCGCTTTCCGGGCTTGTGGGGCTTTCGGCTCTTTCGGTGGAAGCTTCGCAACGTACTCGAAGGCCTTGTGGATCCAGGCTTTCGCCCGGGCGTCGTCGCCGTCGCCTTCCTCGTTCCACATCTCCGGAAGGCCGGTGTAGCCGCCCATCGGGCGCTCGGCAGGTCCGAAGGGGACGGTCCGTTCCGCGCCTTCGAGTTCCGCCCGGTCCTCCGGGGACAGCTTGATCCCGATAGTGGGCCCAAACAGCCCGGCGAACATGTTGCCGTTTACGAAGGCACCCAGGTTCCCGAACATCGGCTTGACCGTGACATCTGCACGGTCCGGAACCAGTGACCGGAAACGTTCCTTGTCCTCATCCGTCGCTTTTGGCATCTCCATGATGTTCCTCCCCGGGGCTCGGCCGTGTGTGCAGGATATGCCCTGCCAGGTGCGGCAGGGAACACCGGGCGTACCGCCGTCGTTGTGCCAAAGGCAGTGCGCTCCACCCGGGCCCTGGATCTTTCCCGACCAAAGGACATCCCTTGACTCCTCGCACCATCGTGATCACCGGCGCCAGCGACGGCATTGGCGCAGCAGCCGCGCGGACGCTGGCGAAGACAGGGGAGCAGGTGGTGATTGTGGGCCGTTCCGAAGAGAAGACCCGGACCGTTGCCAAGGAGCTCAACGCGGACTACTTCGTCAGCGACTTCGCCGACCTTGCGCAGGTCCGCACCCTCGCTGCGCAGCTGAAGTCTAACTACCCGCGCATCGACGTCCTGGCCAACAACGCCGGCGGCATCATGGGCAAGCGCACGCTTACCGTGGACGGCAATGAGTCCACTTTGCAGATCAACCACCTGGCGCCGTTCCTGCTCACCACACTGTTGATGGATACGCTTATCGCCAGCAACGCAAAGGTAATCAACACGTCCAGTGCGGCCAATGGCTTCGGCAAGCTCGACCTTTCCGATCTCACCGCCGAGCGCAGCTACTCCACCAACCGCGCCTACGGCACCGGCAAGCTCGCCAACATCCTCTTCACCTCGGAGCTGCACCGCCGCTACGGGGACCAGGGCGTGACGACGGCGGCGTTCCACCCCGGCGTGGTCCGCACCAACTTCGCGGCCGAGTCCACCAGCCCCTTCCGGCACGCGTACAAGTCCCTGCTCAACCGGTTCATGCTTTCCCCGGACCAGGGCGCCGACACCCTGCTGTGGCTCATCAACGGCACACCGGGCAAGGACTGGTTCTCCGGCGCCTTCTACACCAGGCGTGCTTTGGCCAAGGCCAATCCGCAGGCTTACGACGCCGAGCTGGCGCGGGGGCTGTGGGAGAAGAGCGAAGAGCTTGTTGGGGCTTCTTCCTAGGCTGGCGCCGGAGGGCTACACTTCTGCCCACCAGTTCCGTAGCGTCGCAGAGGGCAGGAGCATGCAGTGCCTAACTTCCTCTTCGCAACCCTCGACGCCGGCGGCAACTTGCCGCCCGCCGTCGGCATTGCCCGCGAACTGGTACGCCTTGGTCACCGGGTCCGTTTTCTGGGGCAACCCCGGCAAGCTGCTGCGATCACGGCAACAGGAGCCGAGTTTCAGGCGTACAACCATGCGCTACAGATGGATCCAACAGAGCATATGCCTGCATTGCGTGAAATCGCGGTGATGCTGTCCGTTTTTGTGAGCGCCGGGGTTGCCCAGGACGTCGTGGAAGAAGCCCGGAAGGAACCTACGGACGTGGTGGTTGTGGACTGCCTGCTGCTGGGAGCCGTGCATGCCGCCGTCAAGGCCGGTTTCCGCACTGTGCCACTGGTGCACAGCTTCTACGCTTTTTTTAATGGCCCGTTCCGGCGGAGTCCCCTCACGGCTGCGCTGGCCATGCGTGGCTTGGGCCCGGGCAAGGTGTTGGGACACAGCCACCGGATACTGGTGGCGGCGGATCGGCAGCTTGACCCGGCCGGCGGGCTGAACGGGCACGGGAAGGTGGTCTGGTCCGGCGCGGTGGTGGGCGTCGACAGGCCGGCGAAGGCGCCTGCGCCCGGTACCACGCCACGCGTCCTGGTCAGCCTGTCCACCACAGCCTTCAACGGGCAGGAGACGTTCCTGCAGAAAGCCCTTAACGCGTTAGCCGATCTTCCGGTAGAGGTGATCCTGACCACCGGGCCTGCTATTGATCCGGCGTCGATACAGGCACCGGAGAACGTAACTGTCCACGGGTACCTTCCGCACAAGGACGTGATGCCTGACTGTGCCGCCGTGCTCGGACATGGCGGGCACGCGACCACGATGCTCGCCCTGGCGCACGGACTGCCCCTGGTGATCGCCCCGATGCATCCGCTGCTTGATCAGCGGATGGTGGGCAAGGTGGTGGAGGATGCCGGAGCCGGACTGCTGATCAAACCTTCAGCCTCCGCAGCTGAGATTGTCAGTGCCGTCAATAGCATTGTGAATGTGCCGGCCTTCGGTACGGCCGCGTCTGCTGTGGGGCAGCGCCTCCGGGAGGGAGACGGGGCCCGCACGGGCGCGAGGCTGCTGGCAGAAATGGCCGGCTGATTGCGTATCTTCATTGCATCCTGCGTCAGCCATGAGCGCCGTTCCGGGACAGCGCCGCCCCGATAATCCGGGCGCCCTCGGGGAAGGCTCCCGGGTTGGGGCCCGAGTAGTTGAGCCTCACGAACGGGCCGGCAGGTTCGGCGGGAAACCACTCGGTTCCGGCGGCGATGATGACTCCGGCATCCTCGCAGTCCCGGGCCAGCCAGGCCAGGTCCGTCCCGTCCGGCATCCTGAGCCACAGGTTCAGCCCGCCCTTTGGCAGTTGTTCGATATGGGCCTGGGGGACGTGCTCGCGGATGCTGGTGACCAGCAGGTCCCGGCGCGACTGCAGCTGCTGGCGGAGGCTCCGCAAATGGGTCTGCCACCCCGGTTGGGTCACCACGTCCAAAGCCGCGGCCTGCAGAAGGCCGCTGACATACATCGACTCTGCGGCCCGGTGGGCAAGGATGCGTTCACGGGCCGGGCCGCGCGAAATGACAGCGGCGATGCGAATGGCGGTGGAGACACTTTTGGTCAGCGACCGGATGTAGATGACGTGCCCGGAGTCGTCCTGGGTTGCCACCGGCACAGGATCCGAGGTGATGCCGAAATCATGCGCCCAGTCGTCCTCGATCAGGAACGCGCCGTGCCGCCGGGCCACGTCCAGCACCTCCTCGCCGCGGCCAGGTGCCCACTGCGCCCCGGTGGGGTTGGCATAGTTGGGCTGGGCGTAGAAGACCCTGGCCCCCGTCTCCTGGAACGCCCGGTCCAGTTCTGCAGGCTCCGGACCATCGGGGCCGCTGGGCACCGGAACCACCCGCACACCCGTCTGCGCTGCAGCAAGGATGGCACCCCAATAGCTGGGTGACTCCATCAGCAGCGGCTGCCCGCTGCCCACCAGCGCTCGGAAAATTGAGCTGAGTCCGCTTTGGCTCCCCGGCAGGATGATGACGTCACTCGGCGTCGGGGGAGTGACGCCCGCGGGGGTGGCGGAGCCGAGTTCCTGGGCGAACCATGACTGCAATTCCGGCATCCCGGCAGCAGGCGGACGCGACAGCGCAGCGTCCCCCCGGGCGGCGCGGGCCAGGGCACCGCGCACCAGGCGCTCCGGCAGCAGTTCCCGGTCCGGGTAACCGGAGTGGAACCAGATGGCATCGTGGCGAACATTGCGCATGGTGCTGGACGCTGAAGGGAGCGGGGACTGCGGGGACCGCAGCGCCGCCGTCTGCCAGCCATAGTCAGAGGGGCGGGCAGTGCGCACCGCCCGCACAAAGGTGCCGACGCCGGGACGGCTTTCGATCAGCCCCTGCGCCGCCAAGGTCTGCAACGCCTTCTGCACCGTCACCGGGCTGGCTTGGTACTCTGCCACCAAAGACCGCGTGGACGGCAGCCTGGAGCCCGGGGACGTCCCGGAAATCCACTTCTTCAGTGCCAAGACGATCCGGGAACTGCTATCGTTGTTCATGAGAGACAATAGTAGCGCTACTACTCTGGAGCGCCCGCCGATATCCTCACCGCGGACCATGGGAATCTGGTGGGGGCTCCTGGGAGTAGCAGCGTTTTCCTTCACCGTTCCCTTTACCCGCGTGGCAGTGGCCGGCCTTTCCCCGCTCTTCATCGGTTCCGGCAGGGCTGTCATCGCCGGCGTCCTCGCCGCCGCGGCCCTGCTCCTCACCCGGCAGCGGCTTCCATCGGCCCGCATGTGGGCGAGGCTGGCACTCGTGGCGGCCGGCGTCGTCGTCGGCTTTCCGCTACTGACGTCCTACGCGCTCACCGCGGTTCCAGCCGGGCATGGAGCCGTGGTGATCGCCCTCCTGCCGGCCGCAACCGCAACGGCCGTGGTGCTCCGCACTCGTGAGCGTGCGACAGTCCCATTCTGGGCCGTGCTGGTGCTCGGGTCCCTGGCCGCCATGACCTTCGCAGTCCTGCAGTCCGGCGGGTTCCGGCACGTCCACTGGGCGGACCTGCTGCTGCTGGGCGCTGTCGCTGCCGCTGCCGTCGGTTATGCCGAGGGCGGCCTGCTCGCCCGGGAACTTGGCTCCTGGCAGACCATCGCCTGGGCGCTGGTCCTGGCCCTGCCGCTGATGCTGGTGCTCTCGGCACTCGCCATCGCCGTCCAGCCGCCGTCGGCTACTCCTGTTCAGTGGGCCGCCTTCGCCTACCTTGCCGTGGTGAGCATGTTCCTCGGCTTTTTCGCCTGGTACCGCGGCCTTGCCATCGGACCCATCGCCCAGGTCAGCCAGATCCAACTCGTCCAGCCCGTCCTGAGCATCTGCTGGGCCGCGCTCCTCCTCGGTGAAACCCTCACCTGGGCCACCGCCATAGGTGGCCTCGCCGTGGTGGCGTGCGCAGGAGCCGCGGTCCGGGTGAGGCTCAGCCGCCCTGCCTTGCCAGTTCCTGACACCTCCCGCTCCAATTAGAAAAAGGATCACACCATGTACGTCCCAGCCCACTTTGCCGCAGACCCTGAAGCGCTCCAGCAACTCCTGGCCCGTCCGGGCGCAGCCAACCTGGTCACGGCCACGGATGGGGGCCTGCTGGCCACGCTGCTTCCCTTCGTGTACGAGCCGTCGGTGGGGGAGCGCGGCGCACTCCATGCCCATCTCGCCCGGAACAACCCGCAGTGGACCAGTGCGCCCACCGGCGAGGCGCTGGCCATCATCCAAGGCCCGGACGCGTACATCTCGCCCTCCTGGTACCCGTCCAAAGCTGAGCACGGCAGGGTGGTGCCCACCTGGAACTACACCACGGCGCACGTTTACGGGGAACTAAGGATCCATGACGACGCCGGGTGGCTGGCTCGTCATGTCCGCCGCCTGACAGATTTGCACGAAGCAAAGAATAGGCAGCCCTGGACGGTGGAGGACGCGCCGGAGCGCTTTATCGCGGGGCAGCTGCGGGCCATCGTCGGCGTGGAGCTTGTAATTGGCCGAATCGAAGCGAAGGAAAAGCTGAGCCAGAACCGCTCGGCTGCCGACGCGGAGGGTGTCGTTGCGGGCCTCCGCGCCGCAGGGCAGGAAGCCAGCGCCGCTGCCGTCGAGCGGGTGCGCCGGGGCTGAGCCTTACTCTTCCCGCTGTCCGTAAACGCTGACCACGTTGCCCTTGCTGGTCCGGTACTGGTCCTGCAGGACAAGCCGCGTAGTTGGGTCGCCGTCCTCGAAGAGGCGGCGGCCGCTGCCGGCGACCACTGGGTGGGTCATCAGCGTGAGGGAATCAAGCAGCCCTGCGAACAGCAGCTGCCGCGTCACCGAGATGCTGCCGCACACGGCGATTTCGCCGCCGTCGCGCTCCCTCAGCTTGGCCACGAACTCCTCCAGCGGGGAGTCCATCAGCTGCGAGTTTTGCCATTCCAGCGGTTCTTTCAGCGTCCGGGAAGCCACGAACTTTTCCACCGGGTTGATGAAGGCCGCGAAGTCCTCGTCCGCGGAGGCAGTGGGCCAGTAACCCGCCCACTCCTGATAGCTCACCCGCCCCAGGACCACAGTGTCCACAGTTTCCATCATCCGCGTCAGGCCAACACCGAGCTCGTCATCGAAGCTGTCGAACTGGAACTTGTAGGGATCGGACACCACGCCGTCCACGGAGTGGAACAGGCCGGCGGTGACTTTGCGCATGGGAACCTCCAGAATGGCACCATCGGTGCGGGCAAGCCGGCTCCAGGCGGCCGGTCAGGTCCACCGTATTAGCTGCGTCGGTGGCAGGGAAGAGGGCCGCGGTCGGGGCTCTGTGGCGGCCGGACGTTAGGTTCGTCACCACTCCCTGCGTGTTGCCGGAATTCGCGGCCCCGCAGGGCCATACTGGTCTGGAGCGGCTGTTGCCGCGCGCCCCGGCCAGGCAGGAGGAAGTGCATGGAAACCCTGAAAAAAATCGTGTCCAACCAGTATTTCCCGGCCGCCGCGGTGCTCACCGCAGTGGTCCTTTTCTGGGCCGTGGGACTTTTTGGCGGTTTGTCCCTCCTGCACAACAACCAGCCCCCGCTGACCACCCTGACGTGGATGCTTTTCGTCTATGGAGCAGCAGTACTCACCCCGCTGGCCGGCGCTCTGGCCGCCGTCGACCTTCTCCGCCGCTGGAAGCGGAACCGCGCCGCCCAGGAAGCCGGCGCCACGGCAGAGGTCGAAGCCATGGAAGAAGCCCCGGCAGCAGAAGCAGCTCAGGCTGAGCCGGTACCCGAAACAGAACGTGCCGGTACCGCCCCGGTTGTCCGCCCGTCGTCGGCCGAACAGCCGGAACCCACGCCGTCGTCCGTCCAGCGGCCCGCATCCGATGCTCCGAAGAAGAGCGTCAAGCAGGCCGGAGGCAAGCAGGCCGCGTAGCGCGGTCCTTCGGCTGACGCTCCTCCTTACCGGCCCTTGAGGGCATTGAGGGCTTCCTCCGCGTGCTGCAGGGCGTACTCCAGCCGCTCACCGGGCTCCGGGAGCGAGAACAGGTACCCCTGCAGCGAGTCGCACTCCAGGGCGGCCAGGTAATCAGCCTGTGCAGCCGTTTCCACGCCTTCGGCCGTCACCGTCAGCCCCAGGCTGTGGGCCATGTTGATCATCGAGCTGAGGATGGGCAGCCGCTCGGCGCCCGTGCGGACCATCGAGACGAACGTCTTGTCGATCTTCACTGTGTCCACGGGCAGGTCCTGCAGCCGTCCCAACGAGGAATAGCCGGTGCCGAAGTCATCCAAAGCAACCCGGGCTCCCGCTTCCCGCAGGGTGCTGAGCTGCTTGATCAGGCTGCAGTCGGCGTCGAAAAAAACACTCTCGGTCACCTCCAGCACCAGCTGGTAGGCCGCCACTTTGCAGGCTTCGGCAAGGCGGAGGACCTGCTCGGCGAAATCCGGTTCCTGCAGCTGGACGCCGGAAATGTTCACGGACAGCGAGCGGGACGGGTCCTCACTGAGCCATGGCGCCAGCTGCACCATGCCGAGGGCCATTACCTCTGCCCCGATCTCGCTGATCAGCCCGGTGCGTTCAGCCAGCGGGATAAATATCGACGGCGGGACGCGCTCGCCGTCCCTGTCCCACCGCGCCAGCGCCTCGAACTTAACAACCTGGCCCATGCGGTGCGAGACAATCGGCTGGAGGGCCACCGAGATTTCGCCACGCGCCACAGCCAGTTGGAGCCCGCTTTCCATGTCCGTGCGCTGCACCAGGGCTGCCATCATGTCCGGGTGGAACCTCAGCGAGCGGTTCTTGCCGGCGGCCTTGGCTGCATACATGGCGATGTCCGCCTGCCGAAGCAGCTCGGAGGCCCCCACTTTTTCCTGGCCCAGGGACGCGAGCCCCAGGCTGAGGCTTGGCCGGAGCACAGTGCCGTTGATGGTCATGGGCACATGCAGGCAGTGGACGATGCAGGCGGCAATGGCATCCACGTCCGGACAGGCCGTCAGCAGCACCACGAATTCATCGCCTCCGAGCCTGGCCACCACGTCCGCGTTGGGCACGCAGCCGCGCAGCCGGCGTGCCACCTCAATTAGCATGTCGTCGCCGGCCTGGTGCCCCAGGATGTCGTTGACTTCCTTGAAATCGTCCAGGTCCAGCAGGAGGACGTCCACTGCTTTCAGCCGCGGCTCGGTGACTGCTTCTGCCAATCCGTCGTTGAAGACGGCCCTGTTGGCCAGCCCGGTCAGCGAATCCTGGAAGGCCATGATGCGCAGTTTCTCCGCCTGGGCGGCGAGGTCGAGCATCGCCTGGTGCGCCTGCTCCTGCGCCTTGCGGCGCGGAGTTACATCCCGGAAGCTCCACACCCGGCCAACGATTTTTTCGCCCACACGTTGCGGGCGTGAATACCGCTCGAAGGTGCGGCCGTCCTTAAAGTCCAGCACGTCGTGGCTTTCCGCCGCCGGGTTGTCCTCCAACTCGCTGATCCGGCCCGTGAAGGCAACTGGATCAACCAACTGGGCAACAACAATCCGCATGACCGGTTCCCCGCTGTCACCTTCAAGGAGTTTCGGCGGGATGTTCCACATGGTGAGGAATTGATCGTTGAACCCGGCCACGCGTCCCTCGGTACTCATGACCAGAATGCCGTCGGCGGTGGACTCCAGGGTGGCGGTCAGCAGCGACATCGCCTCGCGCAGGTCGTCGTCAGCGGCCTTCCGGTGCGAGGTGCCGCGGACGGACAACAGGAGGGCCGTTTGGGTGCCCGGGTGGTTGTTTGGGCCAGGATCCGGGAACAGCGATGCAGCCACCTCCGCGGAAAACTCCGTTCCGTTGCTGTGCACGCCGTAAATTTCCCGGGGCTGCGGGTGTCCTTCGGGCTGCGCCAGGAGCTGCCGGAAAAGCAGGTCCACCTCGTCGCGGAAGCCTTCCGCAAGCAGTGCCTGATGGTTCCGGCCCGCCAATTCTTCCCGGCTTGCCCCGAAGAGCCGCTCGGCGGCGGCGTTGGCCATGGTGATGGTGCCGTCCGGCGCCAGTGCGAGGAGTGCGTCGGGGCTGGCGTCCAGCATCGAGTCAAGCGCCCGCGCGGCAAAGCTGTTGCTGTGGCTCTGAAAGCTCGCCAAGTTACCACCCCCTCGCACATCATAAAGTGCCGTAGCCGGAAATAGGCGGGTTCGGCGGAGACAGTTTTCCCCAAGCGGTTGTAATGCCGCAGACCCTGCCGGTGGAAGCGCACGCGAAAGCGCCGCCCTCCGCATGCGGAGAACGGCGCCTGGCCCTTACGAAATTTTGTTCGGCGGCTACACGCGGCGGTGGCTGCGGTTGGTGACTGCCCCGTAAACAAGCAGTACGATAATTGCCCCCAGAATTGCCAGGAGCCAGGTGCGGATATCGAAGAATTCAGCCAGCCCGCCACCGAAAACCAGCGAGCCGATCCAGCCGCCCAGAATGGCGCCAACGACGCCGAGGACCATGGTGATCACCCAGCCTCCGCCCTGACGGCCCGGCAGGATGGCCTTTGCTATAGCTCCAGCGATCAGGCCCAAAATGAGAAATCCGAGAATACCCATGTTGTCACTCCTTAATCAGTTAAGTTGTGCCGGGCCCCCATTTCCGGTTCCATAATTCAAGCAGTGTGCTTACTACACTTCAAGACTTTATTTATCACGGGATGACTGTCAGTTTGGGCCGCGTGAAAAGCCGGCTCAGGCACAGCTGTGGAGGTGACAGCAACCGCAGGAGGCCCGGCGGGGGAACGCTCTTCGATAGAGTTGACTGTCCCGCCACCTACCTAGGAGCTCCGGCATGTCCAGCCAGCAGACCCTCCGGCCACGCGCCGTCTTCCTCGATATCGACGGGACCTACGCGGACCACGGGCTGGCACCTGACGCCCATGTCGAAGCCGTGCGGGCAGCCCGCCGCATGGGCCACCTCGTCTTCGTCTGCACCGGCCGTCCCCTGTCCATGGTCCCCGGCCACATCCTCGAAGCAGGGTTCGACGGCGTCATCACCGGTGCCGGCGCCCGGGTGGAACTCGGGGGAAAGATCCTTAAGGACACTCGCTTTGAACCGGACCTGGCCGCCCGCATCGTGGAAACGCTGGACGCCCATGGCGCCGCCTACATTCTCGAGGCACCCGAGGCGCTTTATGGCCGTACTGGCGTGGACCAGCGACTGAGGACGGTGCTGGGTCCCGTCTTCGCCGGCCGCGCCCGGCACGACGGAGTCCTCAGTACGGACGTTGATCCGCTGGAGGACATTCTGGGCCCAATGCAGTACAGCGATGACCTGCGCGGTGCCTCCTACGCGAAGATCTCCTGCTTCGATTCGCCGGTGCCGTTGACGGAACTGATGGATGCTTTTGGCCCGGAGGTGGGGCTGATCCCCAGTTCCCTGTCAGCGCTGGGTGACCGGGCCGGGGAGATCTTTATGGCCGGGACGCACAAGGCAGTGGGCATCCAGGTGGTGGAGGCCCACCTTGGCCTGGACCGGTCGGAAATCATCGCCATCGGCGACAGCGCCAACGACATCGAAATGCTCGAGTACGCGGGCATCGGGATCGCCGTCGAGGGCGGGCACCCGGCTGTGCTGGCGGTGGCTGACCGGCTCACCGCCGGACCTGACGGGAACGGGGTGGCGCTCGCCTTCGCCGAGCTTGGACTTTTGAACTAGGCCGCAGCCCGGGAGGGGCTGAGCCCGCCTCCTGAAACTACGCCTGCTGAAACTACGCCTGCTGGACGGCCGTTTCCACAGGCTGAAGATTTGAACTTCCTGTCCCGAGGCCGCGCACCGCCCAGCCTTGCGCCTGCCATGCCGCAGTGTCCAGCGCGTTCCGCGCGTCCAGGACCACCCGCCGTCGTACCAGCCCGCCCGCTACGACCGGTGAAAAGTGGCGGTACTCGTCCCATTCGGTGAGGAGCAACACCAGCTCGGCGCCCTCGAGCGCCCGCTTGGTGGAAGCCTCAAACCGGAGGCGGGGGTAGCGCCGCCAGGCGTGGTTGACCGCTTTGGGATCGGTGACGGTCACGTGCGCACCGGCAGCGGCCAGGCGGTCGGCAACGTCAAGGGCGGGGGAGTCCCGGATGTCGTCCGTGTCTGGCTTGAATGACGCCCCCAGCACGGTGAGGGAGCGCCCTGCCAGGCTGCCGCCGCAGAGCTCCGCGGCAAGGCTGACGGTCCGCTCTCGCTGGCTCAGGTTCACGGTATCCACCAGCCGCATCCAGTGGTCCACGGCAGCGACGCCGAGGGTTGAGGCCTGGGACCGCAAGCTGCGGATGTCCTTCGGCAGGCAGCCGCCGCCGAAACCGAGCCCGGCGTGCAGGTACCGTCCGCCGATCCGCGGGTCCATGCCCATCGCCTCGCTCAGTTCCGACACGTCCGCACCAGATGCGTCACAGAGCTCGGCCATGGCGTTGATGAAGCTGACTTTGGTGGCCAGGTACGCGTTCGCCGCTGACTTGATGAGCTCTGCGGTGGCGAAGTTGCACACCAGGCGGGGTATCCCGGCCGCGAGCAGCGGTTCGTACACGGCGTCCAGGGCGGCTGTCACGCCGCGCGGCGCCCCGGTCCGGACGTTGAATGCAGCGGCCCGGCCGCCGTCCACGCCGTAGACCAGCCGGTCCGGCACCAGGGAGTCCTTCACCGCGGTGCCCTGCCGGAGGAACTCAGGATTCCAGCCCAGCAGCACGTCCGGCCGCGCGGCCAGCATGCCGCGCAGCATGTCCACCGTGCCCACCGGCACCGTGGATTTTCCGACGACGACGGCGCCCGCCGCCAGGTGCGGCAGCAGCGCCTCCGCGGCGGAGACCAGGTAGGTGAGGTCGGCGGCGTCGGACGTTTTGTGCTGCGGCGTTCCCACGCACAGGAAGTGCACCTGCGCGCCCTTGGCCGCAGCCCCCGCGGTGGAGAAGGTGAGCCTGCCGGTGGCCAGCCCGTCCTGGAGCAGTTCGTCCAGCCCGGGTTCGTGGAAAGGGGCCACGCCGCGTGCCAGCTGCGCCACTTTCCCGGGGTCGACGTCGATGCCCACCACTGTGCGGCCCATGGATGCGAGCGTGGCAGCGTGCACCGCGCCAAGGTAGCCGCAGCCGATTACGGAAATTTTCATGATCCCCACCCGCGCCCTAACCTCGCAGGGCCACCCCGGCTCCCTGCCCTCGCAAGCTCGGGCTGGGGCCCTCGCCGGGGCGGCTTCACGGCCAGGGAACCCGGCGGGCGTGGGCCCAGGGCCATCGCCTGTTCGTAGTGGCGGACCAGCTGTCCGCAGAGCACCGGCCACGTCTTGTCCTGCACCGACGCGTGTGCCGTTGCGGCGAACGCGCGGCGCTTGGCGTCGTCGCCCACCAGATCCACCACGTGGGCGCGCATGCCGGAGAGGTCACCGGGCTCGTAAAGCCAGCCAGTCCGGGAGTTCTCCACCAGGTCCAGGGGTCCGCCGCGGCCCGTGGCCACCACCGGCACACCCGATGCCATGGCCTCCTGGATGGTCTGGCAGAACGTTTCGAGCTCGCCGGGATGGACGAACAGGTCAAAGGACGCCACAGCGCGTGCCAGTTCTTCACCACCCAGGAACCCGGTGAAAAGTGCGTCCGGCAAGGCTTCTTCCAGTGCGGCCCGCTGGGGTCCGTCGCCCACAACTACCAGCCTGCTGTTGGAGATTCCGGCCAGGGCAGCCAGGTCCTCCACCTGCTTCTCCACGGCCAGCCTCCCTACATAACCGATGATCCGCTCACCGCCGGGGGCCACGGAAGCCCGCCAGCCGTCGTCGCGCTTCTCCGGCGAAAACCGTGCCGTGTCCACGCCCCTCCGCCACATTTCCACCCTTGGGATGCCACGGCCGCGCAACTGGTTCAGCGCGAACGTCGAAGGCACCAGGGTGCGGGTGGCGAGCAGGTGGATGTTCTCCACCCGGTTCCAAGCCCAGTTCTCCAGGAACGGCACACCGTACCTTGCCGCGTAGCCGGGAACCTCGGTCTGGTAGATGGCCACGGTGGGGATGCCCAGCTGGTGCGCGGCCTGTGCCGCCCGCCAGCCGAGGACGAACGGTGAAGCCAGGTGGACGACGTCCGGTGCGTACTCGGCAAGGATTCGCTTGACCCGGTACACACCGCCCATCGCCACCCTGACGTTCGCATAGCCGGCAAGCGGCACCGCAGGCAGCCTGTGGATCTCGGCGCCCCTGACGCGGTCCGCCGCCTCCCCGTCCAGCGTGGAGGGCGCGATGACCAGGACGTCGTCGCCCCGGTCCTCAAGGTGCTCCAGCACGCGCAGGATGGAATGCGTGACGCCGTTCATCAGCGGCAGGAATGATTCAGCAACTATTGCGATCCTCACCCCTCCACCGTGGGCGGGCGGCATTGCCGCGCGGGGGACCGGACGTGACGGAGGGGGAAAGGTTTGGGAAACAACAGGACTGCCGCCGGCGCTGTTTGAACACGGATCAATCACAAATGCTCCGGCGGCGGCGAATGCTATTGACCCTGCCGTTTAACCGGCTTTATGATTCAGATCACGTGGGCGGTATGAAACGATTCATATTGACGCATAGACCTCAGAGACGCGGTTCATTATGCAGCATGATCGCAGTATTCTTTCGGAGCCCGGACAAGGGGTCCAGCAAGGCGGACCGGTGCTGTCGCTGACCGGAGCTGCCAAGACCTTCGGCCCCGTGGTGGCACTGGCGGACGGCACAGTGGAGATCCGCGCCGGGGAAATCCATGCGCTGGTGGGGGAGAACGGCGCCGGAAAGTCTACTCTCGTGAAGATTCTGGCGGGCCTGTATCACCCGGACTCGGGGGATTTCCGGCTCAGCGGCGAGCCCGTCCACTTTCGGAATGTGGCGGAGAGCAAGGCCGCCGGAATCTCCGTCATCTACCAGGAACCCACCCTGTTCCCGGACCTCACCGTGGCGGAAAACATTTTCATCGGCCGCCAGCCCAAGGGGCGGTCACGGCTGATCAGCCGTGCCGAGATGCGGCGGCAGGCCACGGAACTGTTTGAGCGGTTGGGCGTGCCCATTGATCCGTCCCGTGTTGCCGAGGGGCTTTCCATTGCGGACCAGCAGATCATCGAGATCGCCAAGGCCATTTCGCTCGATGCCAAGGTGCTGGTCATGGACGAACCAACTGCCGCGCTCAGCGGCATGGAGGTGGACAGGCTCTTTGCCGTGGCCCGCGGGTTGCGGGACAAGGGGACCGGAATCCTGTTTATCTCGCACCGTTTCGATGAGGTGTTTGACCTGTGCGACCGGATCACCGTGATGCGGGACGGCCGCTACATCGCAACCCACCGGACGGCCGAGGTCACCGTGGAAAAGATCGTCCGCGAGATGGTGGGTCGGGACATCGGAACACTGTTCCCCAAGGCCGAGGCGGACATCGGACACACGGTCCTGAAAGTTGACGGGCTCAGCAGGTCAGGAGTTTTCCGGGACATCAGCTTTGAAGTCCGTGCCGGTGAAATCGTTGCCCTCGCCGGACTGGTGGGCGCCGGCAGGACCGAGGTGGCCAGGGCAGTGTTTGGCATTGACCCCTACGACTCGGGAGAGATCCGGGTGGAGGGGAATCCGCTGAAGGGCCGGAACCCCCAGGCCGCCATCGCCGCGGGCCTGGGCTTTGTGCCGGAGGACCGGCGCAAACAGGGCCTGGTGATGAACCTGTCGGTGGCCCGGAACGTGACGCTCACGCTCCGGAACAAGTTTGTGACCGCCGGACTCATTAACGGCGGCAAGGAGCGTGCTGCCGCGAAGGAATGGAGCAAACGGCTGCAGGTCAAGGCCGGCTCCCAGGAGCACGCCGTCTCCACGCTCTCGGGCGGCAACCAGCAGAAGGTGGTGCTGGCCAAGTGGCTGGCAACAGACCCGAAGCTGCTCATCATCGACGAACCCACCCGCGGCATAGACGTTGGCACCAAAAGCGAAGTGCACCGCCTCATCTCCGACCTCGCCGGCCGCGGCATCGCCATCCTGATGATCTCCTCCGAGCTTCCGGAGGTCCTGGGAATGGCGGACCGGGTCCTCGTGATGCGGGAGGGCCGGATCACCGCCCAGCTGGACAGGGCCGATGCGGACCCGGAATCGGTGATGCACGCGGCAACCTCCCCGGCAGGAGTCACTGAATGAGTTCCACCGTCAAACCTGAGGGACAACGCACGACGGCGGGCCTGGCCGGCGGGAGCGGCTTCGGCTCATTGCTGCGGTTGCGTGAGCTCCCTGTCCTGATTGCCCTGGCGCTGCTGGTGTTTATCACCTTCCTCAACAATCCGCTGTTCCTGTCCCCGCAGGGAATCAAGGACCTGCTCCTCAACGCCACGATCATCGTTATCCTGGCGGCCGGTCAGACCCTGCTCATCATCACTCGGAACATCGATTTGTCCGTCGGCTCGATGCTGGGGCTGGTTGCCTTCGGCACCGGATCCATTTTCGCCGCCATGCCCGACCTTCCCATCCTTGCGGTCCTGCTCCTGGGCATGGCCTTCGGCGCACTGCTCGGCATGGTTAACGGGTTCCTGGTCACGGCGGCCAAGGTGCCGGCGCTGGTGATTACCCTGGGCACCCTTTACGTGTTCCGCGGCCTGAACAACGCCTGGGCCGGCGGCAAGCAGTACTTCGCCGGGGACCGGCCGGAGGCCTTCGGGGCCCTGTCCGTGGACACTGTGCTGGGCTTCCCGATCATCACCCTGCTGGCCATTGCGGTGGTGGCCGCAGTTGCGGTCTACATGGCGGGCACCCGTTCCGGCCGGGACCTGTACGCCATCGGCTCAGACCCAGGAGCCGCGAAGGTCCTCGGCATCAGAGTGTCCAAGCGGGTGTTCCTGGCCTTCCTCGCCAACGGAGCCCTGGCCGGCCTGGCCGGAGTGCTCTACGCCAGCCGCTTCAACTCAGTGGGCGCCACCACCGGGACCGGAATGGAGCTCGATGTGGTGGCAGCCGCCGTGGTGGGCGGAGTGGCGATTTTCGGCGGCAGCGGGACGGTTGCCGGCGCGGCTCTCGGAGCCCTGCTCCTGACCACCATCACCAGCTCCCTCACCGCTCTTCGGGTGGACAAGTTCTGGCAGCAGGCCATTGTGGGCATCCTGATCCTTACGGCCATCGTGATTGACCGTCTCGCCAGCTTGCGTACGGCCAGGAAACTGCGGATAAGCGAGGCACGGAATGTCTGAGACAACCACTCCCAGCAGCGCTCCCGCGGCCGTGCCCATTGCCGACAGCACCAAGCCGCTGGCCGCCGAGCCAAAAGGCAGGACGGGTGCTGCCAGGATCCTGGCCAGCCGTGACGCCATTACCATCTATGTACTTGTGGCATTCCTGGTCTACGCCGCAATCGCCATTCCGCGCTTCGCCTCACCCGTGACCACAGGCTTCCTGCTCCTGGATGTCATCCCTGTCCTGCTGATCGCGATGCCAATGACGCTCATCATCGTCACCGGAGAAATCGACCTGTCGGTGGCAAGCATCGCCGGGCTGACCAGCGCCTTGATGGGCGTACTCTGGGCGGCCGGGCTGGACATCTGGCTGGTGCTGGCCCTTTGCCTGCTGGCTGGAATTGGTGCCGGCATGTTCAATGGGTTCCTGATAGCCGTCCTGGGCCTGCCTTCGCTGGCGGTCACCATCGGAACGCTGGCGCTCTTCCGCGGCCTTGCCCTGGTGGTTATTGGGGACAACGCGGTAGCCAACTTTCCCAAGCCGCTCACAGCCTTCTTCACCTCCAAGCTCGGCGCCACAGGCATCCCCACGGTGATGATCGGCGTCGTGCTCATCATGGTGTTCTTCGGGATCCTGCTCCATTTCACGCCCTTTGGGCGGGGGCTGTACGCCATGGGGTACAGCAAGGAGGCAGCCAACTTTGTTGGCATCAATGTGGCGCGAAGTAAGTTCTGGCTTTATGTGGCCTCCGGCGCCGTGTCAGCCCTGGCCGGGATCTACTGGACGCTGCGCTACACCAGTGCGCGGAGCGACAACGCTTCGGGGCTGGAACTGGCCGTCATCGCTGCTGTGCTCCTTGGCGGTGTCTCGATCTTCGGCGGCAAGGGCACCATCCCCGGCGTGGTTGCCGGGGTCCTGCTGATCGGCAGCCTGAACTATGCCCTGCGCCTGGGGAGGGTGTCCGACGTCGTCCTCATCACCGTGACCGGCCTGCTGCTCATTTTCTCCGTGGTGGCGCCCAGCATCGGCTCCGCTGTCCGGGAATGGCGGCACAACCGGCGGGTCCGCCAAAGCTTCAGCCGGAGCACACCCTCCAGCAGCAAATCACCAGACCGCGGCCCGTGAACCGGGCGTACCGGCGCCCACCACCGACTACACAAGCAACTGACAGCAAAAAGGAAAAGGAAAAACAATGATGTTGAACCGAAAAGACACCGGCAGGCGCCCACTACTCGCCCCGCTGGTGGCCATCACGGCGGCCGCGGCCATGGCCCTGACGGCATGCGGCGGCGGCTCCGGAACAACGGCGGAGACCTCCGCCGCGGTTGAGGACCAGAAGATCACGTTCATCCCCAAACAGCTGAACAACCCGTACACGGACGTGGTCCTCGGTGGTGGCAAGGACGGCTCACAGGAAGCAGGTTTCGCCTCCTCCCAGGTGGTGGGGCCCCTCGAAGCCTCGGCGTCCAGCCAGGTCTCGTTCATCAACGCCGAAACCCAGGCGGGGACCAACGTCATTGTCATCGCCGCTAACGATCCCGACGCCGTCTGTACGGCTTTGGGCGAGGCACGCTCCGCCGGTGCCAAGATCGTCGCGTTCGACTCTGACGCCAACCCCGACTGCCGCGACCTGTTCATCAGCCAGGTGGTGGCCAAGGAAGTGGCCCTGATCCAGACCAAGCTGATCGCCGAGCAGATCGGCGGCTCCGGTGAAATCGCCATCCTCTCCGCCACGGCAAACGCCACCAACCAGAACGAGTGGATCAAGTTCATGGAGGAGGATCTGGCGTCCAATCCGGATTACAAGGACATCAAGCTGGTGGCCAAGGTCTATGGCGACGACGATGACACCAAGTCCTTCCAGGAAGCCCAGGGCCTGCTGCAGGCACACCCGAACCTGAAGGGCATCATTTCGCCCACCACCGTAGGTATCGCCGCCACCGCCCGGTACCTCTCCACCTCGGCCTACAAGGGCAAGGTTGCACTGACCGGGCTGGGACTGCCCAATGAGATGCGGCCGTTCGTCAAGGACGGCACCGTCAAGGAGTTTGCCCTCTGGGATCCGGCCCAGCTCGGATACGTCGCGGCGTTCGCCGGCAAGGCCCTCGTGGAGGGGAAAATCACCGGCGCCCCGGGCGACAAATTCACCGCAGGGGAGTTGGGTGACCGGACCGTTGAAGAAGGCGGCCTGGTCATTGTCGGCCCGCCAACCGTCTTCAACGCGGAAAACATCGACCAGTACAACTTCTAGCACCGCGGTGCCCAGGCCGGGCGGGCTGCTCCAGCCCGCCCGGCCTTCCACGCCTGGCGCTGGATAAAGTCTGCGGAAGGGAAGGTTGTTATGCCCACCAAGAGGAACGCTGCCGCCTTGCTGGCGCCCCATCGCCGGCGGGCCAGCCGGATCGGCCTGGTTTCCGGTGGCCTGGGTGCCTACTGGCCCCAGTTCCCGGATCTCCTGCCACAGCTGGAGGATTCAGCCCGGTACGTCACCTCGCGCTTAAAGGAGCTGGACGCGGAGGTGATCGACGCCGGATTCATCTCCGACGCCACCCAGGCTGTTGCTGCCGGGGAGAAACTCCGGCAGGCTGACTGTGACCTGATCGTCATCTTCCTCGCCACCTACCTGACCTCCTCCATGGTTTTGCCCGTGGCCCAGCGCTCTGGAAGTCCGGTCCTGGTCATTGACCTCCAGCCCACCGAAGCGATGGACCACGCAAACTTCGACACCGGCGCGTGGCTGGCCTACTGCGGCCAATGCCCGGTGCCCGAGGTGGCGAACGTCTTCCGGCGGGCGGGAATCGACTTCCGGTCCGTCTCCGGGCATCTGAAGCAGGAATCCGCCTGGGAACGGATCAACCAGTGGGTCCACGCCGCGGGCGTGCGCGCCAGGCTCCGGAATGCGCGGCACGGCCTGATGGGCCACCTGTATCCGGGCATGCTGGACGTCGCCACGGACCTGACCACCGTCTCCACCACTTTCGGATCCCACGTTGAAGTGCTCGAGTTCGACGACTTGCGTGAGCGCGTCAAGGCGGTGACGGACGCCGAGGTGTCGGAGCGGCTCGCCCTGGCGGGTGAACTTTTCGTACTCGATGAGTCAGTCAACGACGACGACTTCGCCTGGGGTGCCAGGGTCTCCGTGGGCCTGGACCGGCTGGTGGAGGACTTCGACCTCGACTCCATGGCGTACTACCACCGGGGACTGGCGGGAGAGCAGCATGAGCGGCTGGGTGCCGGGATGATCCTGGGCTCCTCCATCCTCACAGCGCGCGGAATTCCCATGGCAGGGGAGTACGAACTGCGGACCTCCATTGCCATGCTGGCTGCCCAGGCCATCGGCGCCGGCGGTTCCTTCACCGAAATCCAGGCCCTGAACTTTTTCGACAACGTGGTGGAGATGGGGCATGACGGGCCAGCGCACCTGGCCGTCTCCTCCAGGGATCCACTCCTGCGCGGCTTGGGCGTTTATCACGGCAAGCGCGGCTGGGGAGTCTCAGTAGAGTTCGACGTCCAGCCCGGACCTGTCACCACGCTCGCTCTCGGTCAGGATCCTGACGGCACCTATGTCTTTGTCACATCGGAAGGGATTGTGGTGCCCGGCCCGTTGCTGGCCATTGGGAACACTACCTCGCGTGTGGATTTTGGTGGTGATCCCGGACTATGGGTTGACCGGTGGAGCCAGACCGGAACCGGACACCACTGGGCCCTGTGCCTTGGTCATCGGGCCGCCGACATCAGGGCCGCCGCATCCCTATTGGGCGTCGAACACCGGCACGTGTCACTCCTGAACGGCGCGTAAATTTTTCCTGACAAAACCGCTGGTCAGCACCTGTTCCGGGGGTGAGGCACGAAAAAAATTACTAAGCAGACTTTCCTTTTGATGCTAAGCATGCTTACGGTATGGGGGCAGCCAGCACAAAGCCTTAAGCAAATAGGGCGGAGGCCGAGCTCCGGGACAACCGGTGCCGGGACATCCAACGCTGGCTATGCCCAGCGCAACGACAAATCCAAGGAGACGTCATGCTCAACAGGGAAAACATTGAAAGCCTGCTCCACAAGGGCGGCAACGTCGTCGGTTCCGATGGCGAGAAGGTTGGCTCAATCGGCCAGCTGTACGCAGACGATGACACGGGCGAGCCCACATGGGTCACCGTCAAGACGGGACTTTTCGGCACTTCCCAGTCCTTTGTCCCGGTCGAAGGCGCCCACAATCAGGGCGACGACCTGGTGGTTCCGTACACCAAGGACCACATCAAGGACGCCCCGCGCGTCGATGTCGACGGACACCTCACCCCCGAGGAAGAGGACCGCCTGTACACCTACTACGACCGCGGTGCCCGGACCTACTCCGATAGCCGCGACGGCACCCGGGACGACGTGGACCTGCAGGGTGACGCGGATCTGAACGCCGGCACTCCCAACGCTGGTACCGCTGGTTACGCATCCGGCACCGGAACCGCCAACACCGGCACCGCCGGCTACGCTTCTGACCGCGACACGGTGGGCCACGACACGTCCGGCCCCACCACCGATGACGCCATGACCCGCTCCGAAGAACAGCTCCGCGTCGGCACCGAGCGTGAAGCTGCCGGCCGGGCCAGGCTCCGCAAGTACGTCACCACGGAAAACGTCACCAAGACGGTTCCTGTGCAGCGCGAAGAGGTCCGCCTGGAGCGGGAGCCCATCACTGATGCCAACCGCGGCGCGGCACTGAACGGCCCGGACATCAGCGAAGAGGAACACGAGGTGATCCTGCACGAGGAACGCCCCGTGGTGGAAAAGGAAACCGTTCCTGTCGAGCGGGTCCGCATGGACAAGGACGTGGTCCAGGATGACGTCACGGTCAGCGAGGAAGTCCGCAAGGAGCACATCGAGGCTGACGGCGACGGCGTCGACCGCGACCGCCGCTAGCGAACTGCTGACGCGCCGCTGAACGGACCGGCGCTGACGCAACGGCAGACAGAACGACGCCGGGAGTCCACTTGGGGGCTCCCGGCGTCGTTGTGTATGCGGAACTTTCACTTTTGCGGGGCCAGCCTGCTGCTGGTGCACGCCGGCCGCGCGAATGCTGGTGCAGCCACGCTAGGAGCGGCGACTGCACCAGCCAGTAGGACGAATATCTTCAGAACTTAGGGTTCTTCTCTCATTCGCGGCTCCTGTTTCCCGGGTTACGGATTCCGGGCTACCTCCTGTCGGCCGTCATGTTCCTCGAGAACAGCCAGCCGGCAGCAATCATCACGATGCCCAGCACCAGATGGGTCCAGTTGTCCATCATGTTCAGCGACAGGAAATTGGCCGCCGAATCCACTCCGACACTGAGGCCGAAGATAGCCAGGACGATGTACAGCGCACCCGCTCCCAGAAGGAAGTTTCGTGCTCCATGTTCGGTGCGGGACATAGCCCAGCCGGTTGCGCCGATGGCCAACTGCACAATGTTGAGCAGCATGGACACCTGGAACAGCCCGAGGAACATGGCGTGCGAAGCCGGTCCGAGGAACATCAGCTCGCTGTATTGGGTGGTGACGCCGGGGATGAAGCCCAGGACACCCACCAGCATCAAAATAATTCCCACGCCCATGCCCACGTTCTGGACGTCTGCCCGTCCGAAGTGAACGCCGTGCGCATGGGGGGATGCGGTAGTCATTTTCTTGCCTCCAACCACTAATTGTGGACGGTTCAATTTTACGGCGGACCTCTCCGAAAAGCGCCGGTGCAGGGCCCCATTGAACGAGCAGCCAGCTCCGGGGTTGTGCCTGTCGGTCACGGGCTCGGCGGCACCATCGTGACACCATGGACAACGATGAAACTGCGCGCTGATCAGACCGGAGACCGTGGCCTTCCCATGCCCTTGTGGCTGCAGGGTGCCATCGAAACGGCCCAGGCAGCCATCATCTCGGCACTGGTGGTGCTTGCTCCGATTCTTGCTGTCTGGGCTACCGCCGGATTTCAGGACGGCGCCGTCGACTCCCTGGCGCGCCTGGCCGGGCAGTCCTGGCTGGTGGTCCACGGTGTACCCCTGGAACTCACTGCCGCCGGTTCGGACGCCGCCGCCGCTTCCGGGGCCGGGCTGCTCACGCTCATTCCGCTTGGTTTGACGCTAATCCCTTTCCTGCTCGCTTGGCGGGCCGGCCGCCGGCTGGCCCGGGCCTCCTATACGGACCAGCTGTGGCAGGCACTCCTTGGGTCCTGGGTGGTGTACTCGGCCTTCGGAGCGGCTACAGGCTTTATCTGCCGCACACCCGACGTCGGCATTAGCCCCTGGCAGGCGATGTTCATCCCCCTTATTCCCTACGCCCTGGGTATGGTGATCGGCGCACGGCGGGAGGCGGGCTCATGGAGCCGGCTCATCGGCGTCGACGCTGTGGACTGGATTTCCCGCACCAGCCAGCACTCCCGCTGGGCAGGGTCTTACCTCGCCTCGGCCGCGAAGGCCGGTTTTGTGGCCGTACTTTCGGCCCTTGCACTGGCTGCGGTGCTGCTGGCCATTGATTTGTTTATCCACTGGAACCTGGTGCTTGCGGTCTACGAAGCGCTCGACGCCGGCGTGGTGGGCGGTGCCGCCCTCACCATTGCGGAGTTGGGCTTCCTGCCCAACCTCGTCGTTTTCGCGCTGGCCTGGACCTCGGGCTCCGGCTTTGCCATGGGCGCCGGTTCCCAGGTGGGCCCGTTGGGCACTGCGGCCGGTCCGCTGCCTTCCATTCCGGTGCTTGCCGCCATCCCGTCGGGCTCCTTGGATTACGCCTTTGTTGCCCTGATCGTTCCGGTGCTGGCCGGTGTCCTGGCGGGCTGGTGGTTCCTCCGTGAAGGGGAGAACCACTTCGACGAATGGCTGGCCATCAAGGTCCGCGCGCGCTGGTTCACCGCAACCATATCGACGCTCGTGCTTGGCGTGCTCTGCGGGCTGGCTGCCGGGCTGCTGACCGCCGGCCTGGCGTGGCTGGCGCGCGGCTCAGCGGGAATCGGACGCCTTACGGATATTGGTCCCGACCCTTTCTGGACGGGAGTCTGGGTGGCGGCGGAAGTGGGTGCCGGCGTCGTCATTGGCTACGCGGCGGGACCCTGGCTGGAACGGGAGCAGGCGGCAAAGGAAGAAGACGCCGAACTGGTCCGGTAGGGTGCGGTGCCCCGCTTGAAGCGCCGCCCTTAGGGAGCTGCCGGTTCCTAGGGCAGCTGCGAGGGCAGCGATCCTTCGAGCTGCACCCGGCATGCCGTCTGCGCCTGGTCCGTCAGCGCCCGGCCAACACACGCCTGGTACTCGCGCACTTCGTCGAAGAACAGTGAGGTGACCAGGATCAGCAGCACCATGATCGCGGACACCACCAGCCCCGAAATGGTGCCGATGAGGATGAGGCGGGACTCCTTCAAGCGTGCAGCGCGGACCAGCAGCACCACACCAAGGGCAATGCTGGCCGCTGTCAGGAGTGCGGACAGCCAGAGGTAGCTGACGTCCAGCTGGTAGACAAAGAAGGCGCCCAGCACCGTCACCACGAAGATCCGGAAAAGGGTGTGGGTCTTGCCGAGCGAGGCCTTTGCCGCCTCGCTGAGCGGCTGTTTGGTGCGCTGCCGCCCAGCCGGTTCCGGTGTGGTGTTCATGTTTTCCAGCCTACGCGAGCCTGCCCATAAGCTAGTGCCATGCGTATCGTCGTCCTCGTTTCCGGAACCGGGTCCAACCTCCAGGCAGTTATCGACGCGGTTAAGGCAGGGGAACTGGACGTCGAAATCGCCGCCGTCGGTGCCGATCGGCCGGGCACTTTCGGGGTGGAGCGGTCCGCAGCGGCCGGCATCCCCACCTTTGTGGTGGACTTCAAGGACTACCCGGACCGGGCTGAATGGAACGCCGCGCTGACCGGGGCCGTGGCGGGGTTCGAGCCGGATGTGGTGGTCTCTTCCGGATTTATGCGGATTGTGAGCCCGGAGTTCATCGACGCGTTCAACGGCAAGTACCTCAACACCCATCCTGCCTTGCTTCCGGCCTTCCCGGGCGCCCACGGCGTGCGGGACGCCATGGCCTACGGCGTGAAGGTCACAGGGTGCACCGTGCACTGGGCGGACGCCGGCGTGGACACCGGGCCCATCATCGCCCAGGAGGCCGTGGCCATCCAGGAATCCGACACCGAGGAAACCCTGCACGAGCGCATCAAGGTGGTGGAGCGCCGGTTGCTGGTGTCCACTTTGGCGACCCTTGCCGCCGCACACCGCGCCTGAACCTAACCCAACCCCTCGCACGGCTGATCTTCGCCCACCGCAGCGCCGTCGACGCGCATGTTCCTATTCGCGGCGCAAACGCTTTGGCGCACCGGAAATTCGGTGTGCGCCGCGGAACGTCCGCGTCGAAATTGAAGGAGGGTGTCGCTGGCCTCCTACTCGAGGCGGCGCTGCTTGGTCTCCGGGGAGAAGAACGCCATCCACAGCACGGCCAGCAGCACCAAACCGCCGGCCAGGGCGAAGGACGTGGCCAGGCCCAGCTCGGGCCAGAAGTAGTTCGCGAGAATCAAAGGCCCGAAGCCCGCGCCAAGCCGAGAGAACGTGGACGCCCAGCCGAAGCCCGTACCGCGCAGCTCGGTGGGGTAGAGCTCCGAAACGTAGGCGTACAGCACCGGGATGGCCACCTGCACCACGAACCCGAACACCAGGAGCCAGAACACCGCTGCCGTGGGGATATCCACCACGATGGCCACGATCACCAGGGTCAGCGCAGACAACGGCCCCGTGACGGCAAGGATCCATTTACGGCCCACCCGCTCCACCAGCAGGGCTGCCACAACAACCCCCAACAGTCCGACGGCGGCCATGGACGCGGTGGTGACGAACGCTTTGTACTCGGCAAAGCCGGCACCAATGAGGATCCGCGGCATCCAGGTAAGGGACAGGTAGTAGACCAGCAGGATAGAGAAGAACAGCGACCAGGCCGCAGCGGTGATTTTCCAGTTGTACTGCCACACCAGGCGCAGCTGGTGCCAGGCACTGCCGGCGGAAAGGCGGGGCACTTCCTTGGCCTCGGGCAGGCTGTAGGCACGGGCTTCCGCCCCCGTTGCGGTTACCAGATCATCGATGACCTTGGCCGCTTCTTCACGCCGGCCCTTGCGGATGAGGAACAGCGGGGACTCCGGGACGCTCCGGCGGACCCAAAATACGAGCAGTGCCGGCAGGACCATCACCAGCATGGTCAGCCGCCAGTCGCCGTACAGGGCCACGAGCCCTGCGGACACAAAACCGGCCAGGGCGGCCCCCACCGGCCACCAGCCGTCCATGGCCGTGAGCACCTTGCCGCGCTGCTTCCGGGGAGTGAACTCACCCACCAGGGCGTAGTCCACCGGGATGCAGCCGCCAAGGCCGAACCCCGCCATAAACCGGAAGATGCAGAACCAGATGAAGTCGGGGGAGAAGGCGCCGAACACGGTAAAAAGGGAGAAGATCAGCAGCGTTGCAGTAAACGCCTTTTTTCGTCCGATGGTGTCCGCGATGGTGCCCCAGACGAAAGCGCCAAGGGCCATCCCGATCAGGTTGGATGTCCCTACCCACGCCACTTCGCCGGGGGAAAGGGCCCAGTGCGTGGAGAGCAACGGAATGAGGATGCCGTTCAGTGTCACGTCCCAGGCATCAAACATAAAACCGAGGCCGCCGATCAGAAAGATCCTGCCCTGGACTTTCCATCGCCAGGGCAGCTCCTGGACCACCTGCTCGCCGCTCGGCACAGTGGTGTAAGTATTCATCGCAGCCTCCTGAAAGAACTCTAGCCGGGCCCGGTGTCGTTCACACTTCCGCATTCACGAAGCCTTCACAGGGGGCAAACTGCACTTCGCGATAAACTGGCCCTATCCCCACCAACCGCGGCACTGTTCCGCGACATAAGACGGAGACATTTGTGAGCTTCACGCAGCATGAGCGCGTATCCATTGACCGTGTTCCCATCCGCCGGGCCTTGATCTCGGTTTACGACAAGACCGGTCTGGAGGAGCTCGCCCAGGGCCTGCATGCAGCGGGAGTGAAGCTGGTTTCCACCGGGTCCACCGCCAAGAAGATTGCCGCCGCTGGCATCCCCGTCCAGGAGGTCGAGGAAGTTACCGGCTCGCCGGAAATGCTGGACGGCCGCGTCAAGACGCTGCACCCGCGCGTTCACGGCGGCATCCTGGCCGACCGCCGCGTAGAGGCGCATATGGAGACGCTGGTCAACATGGAGATCGAGCCTTTCGATCTGGTGGTGGTGAACCTCTACCCGTTCGTGGAAACCGTCAAGTCCGGCGCTGCCCAGGACGACGTCGTCGAACAGATCGACATCGGCGGCCCCGCCATGGTGCGCTCCGCCGCGAAGAACCATGCCGCTGTCGCCATCGTCGTGGATCCCTCCTTCTACGGACAGGTGGTTACCGCAGCCGCTGAGGGCGGCTTTGACCTGAATACACGACGCCGGCTAGCCGCCAAGGCGTTCGCCCACACGGCCTCCTACGACAACGCCGTGGCCACCTGGACCGCAAGCCAGTTCCTCGATGAGGACGGCGACGGCGTCATCGACTGGCCCGCCTACGCCGGCCTCTCGCTGGAGCGCTCCGAGGTCCTCCGCTATGGCGAGAACCCGCACCAGCAGGCTGCCCTTTACGTCGACAAAGCTGCGCCCGCCGGCATCGCCCAGGCCGACCAGCTGCACGGCAAGGCCATGAGCTACAACAACTTTGTGGACGCCGACGCCGCCCTCCGCGCCGCCTTCGATTTCGCCGAGCCGGCCGTGGCCATCATCAAGCACGCAAACCCCTGCGGCGTAGCCGTTGGTTCCGCGGATGCCGCTGATCCCATCGCCGACGCACACGCCAAGGCCCACGCCTGCGATCCCGTCTCCGCGTTCGGGGGCGTCATCGCTGCCAACCGCACGGTGACTGCCGGCATGGCAAACACCGTCAAGGACATCTTCACCGAGGTTGTCATCGCCCCGGGCTTTGATCCTGAGGCCGTGGAGATCCTGTCCAAGAAGAAGAACATCCGCCTGCTCGCCCTGCCAGAAGGCTATGGCCGCTACCCGTCAGAGATCCGCCAGGTATCCGGCGGCGTCCTGGTCCAGGTCAGTGACAAGGTTGATGCCGTTGGCGACAACCCCGCCAACTGGACCCTTGCTGCCGGTGAAGCCGCGGACGACAAGACCCTCGCGGATCTGGCCTTCGCCTGGACGGCCTGCCGCGCCGCCAAGTCCAACGCCATTCTCCTTGCCCAGGACGGCGCTGCCGTAGGTATCGGCATGGGCCAGGTCAACCGCCTGGACTCCTGCCGCCTGGCCGTGGAGCGGGCCAACACGCTTGGCGTGACGGTGGAGTCCGACGTCGAAGGTGCCGGCGGGGCCTCTAACGCCGACGCGAGCGGCGCACCCCAGCGCGCCCGCGGCGCCGTTGCAGCCTCGGACGCCTTCTTCCCGTTTGCGGACGGACTGCAGATCCTGGTCGACGCCGGGGTCCGCGCCGTGGTCCAGCCCGGCGGTTCGGTGCGCGATGAGGAAGTCATCGCCGCAGCCAACGCAGCCGGCGTGACCATGTACTTCACCGGGGCCCGCCACTTTTTCCACTAGGCCCCACCGGCTCCCTAACCTCGCAAGCTCGGCCAGGGAACCCTGCCGGCGTGGGCCCACCCACCGGCTCCCTGGCCCCGCAAGCTCGGCCAGGGAACCCTGCCGGCCTGGGCCCACCTACCGGTTTCCTGGCCCCGCAGGCTCGGCCAGGAAACCCTGCCGGCCTGGGGCCTGGATGTGAAACGCCGACGGCGCCTGTCCCCTTCGCGGGGGACAGGCGCCGTCGGCGTTACGTGGCTTAGTTACGACTCTTTTCCGCGATGCCGTACGTTGCTTTAATGACGTTGCCCCAGTACGGGCCGTACAAGACATTGGCGCCCTTATAGCCGTAGCTGTTGACCGAGTTTTGCAGGCCGGCCGGGCCGGAGCCGATAAACCACGGGCCGCCGGAAGAGCCGCCGTTCATGTCGCAGGGAATGCCCTGAGTGCCGAATTGCGGGTTGATGGTGTCAGCGGTGCCCGTGCCTGTGCAGCTCCTAAGAGTCATTCCGTCGAACGGACTCGAGGCGGGATAACCGTACGACGTGTACGTCAGCCCCTGGTCCTGGTTGAACGCTGCGCCCGAACCGCCCACCACGTCGGTCAGGAGCCGGCCGTCCTCATCCGGGGCCATCACGGCGAAAGCGGTGTCGTATGTCATGTCGCCCTTGGAGCTCCACTCGATGGGTGCGTACAAGGCCTTGGCGGTCCACCTGCCGTAGGGTTCAACGCCGTTTTCATATGCGGGGACAAAAATGAAGTTCGTAGCCTCCTGTCCCAGTCCGTCCATGGCGCAATGGCCGGCTGTGGCCACGGTGCTTCGGTTTCTGGAGGTGAGGGCGTTGCCGGAGCAGACGTAGTTGGAGCCGCCCATGGTGAAGAAGACCTTGCCGATGTGCGGCACGGACGCTTCGGTTCCAGCCTGGGCACGGGTGCCCTTGACCTTGGTGCTCTCGCCCTTCTTCACGGTGTCCACGCTCGAGCGCTTGCCGCGGTCGAGCGCCTTACCCGCAAGGACCTCGCCTGAGACCGCCTGCCGCATCCGGTCAGCCGTCCAATAGTCCGCCACGCCGGTACTGTCCAGGACCGCGCTGACGACCGCGGGGTTTTTCTTCTCGTCGGACGTGTCGGGCGCAGCGGCAGCTCCGCCGGCGGCGCTGATGGTTAGAGCGGCTGCTGCCGAGAGGCTAAGAAATCCGGAAACCAAGGACCTGGTGAGAATCATGTTGTCCTGTCCTAACGGGGAGGGCCCCAGGGAGGGCCAGGAGTGACGTGGCGAACATATCGCCGAATACAACATTGTAGATAAAAGCTGCGTATCCGCTAGTGCTTCCGTCCTTTTCCCGACGCGGCAAGCGCGGACAAAGGGCACTGCGGCTCACCTTAAGGAAAAAGCGCGACGGCGGGCCATGGCACCCGGGCGCGTGCCGCCGTCGTACGTTCTCCATCGCTGTAATCCTGCCCGCCGGCAGGGTAACCGAGAAGCTCCAGTAGGGTTCAAACCCTTGTCCTCGGGTAGGTTATACATGGTGAAACAGAACAACTTTCACAACCCAAGCCGACCCACAGGGAGACGCCCGCGCATGTCCAAGATTATCTACACCCACACCGACGAAGCGCCGATGCTGGCTACCTATTCGTTCCTGCCCATCGTTGAGGCGTTTGCCTCGACAGCAGGTGTGGAGGTGGAGACCCGCGACATTTCGCTCGCCGGCCGCATCATCGCCGTCTTCGGTGACTACCTGACCCCCGAGCAGCAGATCGGTGACGCCCTTGCTGAACTCGGTGAGCTGGCGAAGACGCCGGAAGCCAACATCATCAAGCTGCCCAACATCAGCGCTTCCATTCCGCAGCTGAAGGCAGCCATCGCCGAACTGCAGGGCCAGGGCTACGTCCTCCCGGACTACCCGGACAACCCGTCCTCGGATGAGGAGACGGCCGTCCGCTCCCGCTACGACAAGATCAAGGGCTCGGCAGTGAACCCGGTCCTGCGCGAGGGCAACTCGGACCGCCGCGCACCCCTGTCGGTGAAGAACTACGCGCGCCAGAACCCCCACTCCATGGGTGCCTGGACCGCCGATTCGAAAACGAACGTGGCCACCATGGGCCAGGATGACTTCCGCTCCAACGAGAAGTCCGTTGTCATCGAGTCCGAAGGCACCATCGCCATCCAGCTGGTCCGCGAAGACGGCTCGGTCAAGGTCCTGAAGAAGGCCTTCCCGGTTCAGGCCGGCGAGGTCATCGACGGCACCGTGATGCGCGCCGCAGCCCTGGACGAGTTCCTGAAGGCCCAGGTTGCCCGCGCCAAGGAAGAAGGCATCCTCTTCTCCGCCCACCTTAAGGCCACCATGATGAAGGTCTCGGACCCCATCATCTTCGGCCACGTGGTCAAGGCCTACTTCTCCGAGCTGTTCGATACCTACGGCAAGCAGCTTGCCGCCGCCGGAATCAGCCCGAACAATGGCCTCGCCGCCATCCTGAGCAGCCTCGAGGACCTCCCGGAAGACGTCCGTGAAGGCGTCCAGTCCCTCATCAAGAAGGGCCTCGAAGAGGGTCCTGCCCTGGCCATGGTGGACTCGGACAAGGGAATCACCACCCTGAACGTCCCCAGCGACGTCATCGTGGACGCATCCATGCCCGCCATGATCCGCAGCTCCGGCCACATGTGGGGCCCGGACGGCAAGGAAGCCGACACCCTCGCCGTGCTGCCGGACAGCTCCTACGCCGGCATCTACCAGGTGGTCCTCGATGACTGCCGCGCCAACGGCGCCTACGATCCCACCACCATGGGAACCGTGCCGAACGTGGGCCTCATGGCGCAGGCCGCCGAGGAATACGGCAGCCACGACAAGACCTTCGAACTCCAGGAAGCCGGCACCGTGCAGATCGTAGACGGCTCCGGCAACGTCCTGATCGAACACCAGGTCTCCGAGGGCGACATCTGGCGCGCCTGCCAGACCAAGGACCTGCCCATCCGCGACTGGGTCAAGCTGGCCGTCACCCGTGCCCGCGCTTCCCAGACGCCGGCCGTGTTCTGGCTGGACGAGGAACGCGCCCACGACGCCAACCTCATCGCCAAGGTCAACGAGTACCTGAAGGACCACGACACCGAGGGCCTGGACATCCGGATCATGTCCCCCGTGAAGGCCATCGCGTTCACTCTGGACCGCATCCGCAAGGGCGAGGACACCATCTCCGTTTCCGGCAACGTCCTCCGCGACTACCTCACGGACCTGTTCCCCATCCTGGAGCTGGGCACCAGCGCCAAGATGCTGTCCGTTGTTCCGTTGATGAACGGCGGCGGGCTCTTCGAGACGGGCGCCGGCGGATCTGCGCCGAAGCACGTCCAGCAGCTGCTCAAGGAAAACCACCTGCGCTGGGACAGCCTGGGTGAGTTCCTGGCCCTGGCCGTGAGCTTCGAGCACCTGGCCACCACCACGGGCAACGCCCGCGCCCAGGTCCTGGCCGACACCCTGGACCGCGCCACCGGCACCTTCCTGCTGGAGAACAAGTCGCCCAGCCGCCGTGCAGGCGAACTGGACAACCGTGGCAGCCACTACTTCCTGGCCCGCTACTGGGCAGAGGAGCTGGCCAAGCAGACGGACGACGCCGAGCTGGCGGCCTCCTTCGGTTCCGTCGCCGGGGAGCTTTCGTCCAAGGAGGAGACGATCGTCAACGAGCTGGCCGAGGTCCAGGGCTCGCCGGTGGACGTCGGAGGCTACTACAACCCGGACGACGCGAAGGCTTCCGCCGTGATGCGCCCGTCCGCCACGCTGAACAAGGTCCTCGCCACCCTGAGCTAGGGCAAGGCTGCCTTCGCAGTCTGATCAGCCAATACGAAGAGAGGCGGTGCCCCCGGGTGTTATACCGGGAGCACCGCCTCTTTCTTATGGGGCAGGGTTTACGCGCTCGCTCGCATTTGACGCCAGGCCGTCGCGGCCTTATTGCTCGCGTTTAGTCTTTGCCCTTGCCCTTGTCCTCGTTGTCCTTCTTGTCGTCATCGTTATCGGTTTCCGGTGCGGGGGCCGGAGCAGGATCGGGAGCCGGTGCCGGTGCCGGTGCCGGGGCTTCGGCGGACGGCGATGAAGCTACTGCGGCCGCCTGGCCCGGTGCGATTTTAGCGTCTTCTGCTGCCTTGGCGGATGCGGCGACGGCCTCTTCCAGATCGGCGCGGACGGCCGCTGCGATGGTGGTGATGGTTTGGCGCCGCTCCTCGGAAAGGCCCTTGCCCTGCGCCGCAACCAGCTCCGCCTCAAGACCCTCAAGGGCTTTCAGGGCGGTGGCGGGATCATTCCTTGAGGAAGCCTCGCTTACTTCCAGGACGCGCGCCTGGAGCTGCCGGGCAGTGGCGGTCTGCAGGCCCGTGTCGCTGGGACCGCAGCCAGCCAGAAGCCCGGCCGCCAGCACGGCGGACGTCCACGCCGTCACAACCTGCACGTGCCTGCCGCGCAGCTTCAAGCTCACGGTTCCACGCTCTTCTGCAGTTCCTCCAGATGCTCGCCAAGGACGCCGGTCACGGTGGGGTAGGGCACGACGTCGGGCGTGGACTGGGCGGACAGGCTCGCCAACACCGCCGCTACGGCCGCGGCTATCACCACGGCCCCGATAAGCACTGCCAGCCACAGGCGTTTGCGCCGGGCCCCTGCGGACCGCTCCTTTTTGGGCTGCTTGCCCTTAATGTCTTGGCCAGGGGCGACCGGAGAGACCTGGTCTACCGGGCCGGCTGCCTCACGCAGTTCATCCACCGACTCTTCAGCGGTGATGGAGGGCGGGTGGAACGGCATGGCCGGCAGGACCCTCGTGGTCTCCGGAACAAGTTCCCCGGGGGTGGACGCGGGCGAAACCAATGCCTGCCTGAGGACGGTCTCGATGTCCGCGGCCGCTGGGCGCTCCAGTGGTTCGATGGCCGTCATGGAGCGAATCAGGTCAGACCACTCGGCCGGCAAGTCCTCGGGAATCTCCGGTGCACGGTGAAGGCGCGCCACGGCGGATTCAACGGCGCCGCCCGGATATTCGACCGTGCCCTTGATGCATTCCAGCAACACGAGCCCGAAGGAGTAGATGTCCGAGGCGGGGGAGAGGGGCTGGCCCAAAGCTTGTTCCGGGCTGAGGTAGGCGGCGGTGCCCACCATTGTTCCCGTGGCCGTGAGCCGGGTGGAGTCCGCAATGCGGGCAATGCCGAAGTCCGTGAGCTTGGGGCGCAGCGACTCTCCGGGTCGGATCTGAACCAGCAGGATATTGGCGGGTTTGATGTCGCGGTGGATGATCCCGAGACCGTGGACATAAGCCAGGGCATCAGCCACGCCTGCCCCGACTACTGAGAGTTCCTCCAAGGGGACGAAGCTGTGCCGGATCCTGGCGCGAAGGTCTTGGCCTTCCACCAGTTCCATGGTCAGGAACGGCCTGGGCTCATCCGGAATCCGGTCATCGATCCCGGCGTCGAAAAGAGTGACAAGCCCCGGATGGTTGAGTGTCGCCAGAAGCTGGATTTCCGCTTCCTGCCGCTTCAATTCGTCGGCGTCCGGAGCCTGCGGGGCAAAGAGCTTCAGGGCAACATCGCGGCCCAGGTTCTCGTCCCGCGCACAGTAAACCGATGACATTCCGCCGCGGCCAATAACTTCGCCCAACCGATAACGTCCGCCGACCACTTCATTCTTGATGGAGCTAGGCGATTCCGCCACCATGACCCGTTCCTCCCGGTGCGCTGCGGCACTGTCGTACACCAAATTATACGGGCGGTGAAGTAAACGGAACGATTGGCCTTGAGCTTCTGTTCTGTGACATGCCGGGGGCCCGGCGGCGAGACTGTGTGTCTGTTTCGCTGCCGGGCCACCGGCCACAAGGACATGTGTGCTGATGACATGTTTGTGTTGTTGGGTGTGTTTTTGTGTTTTGCGGGGTCCTCCTTCCGCTCAGCCTGCTTTTTGCTGCCGTTTCAGGCGCATGGTGCAGGCACGGCCAGCAAACGTTGGGTGTCCTAGGAGACCTTGCGCTTGCGGAGCATGAGGAGGATTCCTGCTGCCAGGAGCAGCAGGGCCAGCGGGACCAGGGAGGCGTCCGCGCCGGTGTTGGCCAGGGTGTTGGCGCCCTGGTTGGTGCCTGTCTGGGCAGGGGTGGTGCGGGCGGTGGTGTCAAGGGCGATGGCGCCGCCTACTGCGGTGGACCCGGCCGGTGCTGCGGAGAAGCCGCCGGCGCCTGCAGTGCCGGTGCCGGAACCATTGCCCGTGCCCGTGTCCGTGGCGCCGTTGCCTGGGGTGTTTGTGCCCGGAGTGTTGGGACCGGGGGTGTCCGTGTCGGGGTCGACGGCGCCGGTGCCTCCGGTGTTGCCGTCACCCGGGGTCTCCGTGCCGGGGGTCTCGGTGCCGGGGTTCTCCGTGCCGGGTGTGCCGGCGCCGGGGTTCTCCGTGCCATTGCCGCCACTGCCCAGTCCCAGTCCCAGGCCAAGGTCCAGGCCCAGGTCAAGGTCGGCAACCAGTCCACCGGTGCTTCCGGTGTTGCCGGTGCCAACACCGACCACTGCGTCTGCTACGGCGTCGAGGCCGCCGGGGGTGACTCCGTCGGTGGCGCCGTTGGTGCCGCCGAGGCTGACGTCCACGAGGGCGTCGAGGCCGCCGGTCGTGAGTCCGTCGGTGGTGCCAACGCTGCCATCGGTGCCGCCGAGGCTGACGTCCACGAGGGCGTCGAGGCCGCCGGTCGTGAGTCCGTCGGTGGTTCCATCAGTGCCGTTGGTGCCGCCGAGGCTGACGTCCACGAGGGCATCGAGGCCACCGGTCGTGAGTCCGTCGGTGGTGCCATCGCTACCGTTGACGCCGCCGAGGCTGAGGTCCACAAGGGCGTCGATGCCGCCGGTCGTGAGTCCGTTGGTGGCACCGTTGGTGCCGCCGAGGCTGACGTCCACGAGGGCATCGACACCACCAGTGGTGACTCCATCAGTGGCACCGTTGACGCCGTCGAGGCTGACGTCCACGAGGGCATCGACACCACCAGTGGTGACGCCATCAGTGGCACCGTTGACGCCCCCGAGGCTAACGTCCGCAAGGGCATCGACACCACCAGTGGTGACGCCATCAGTGGCACCACTGGTGCCGCCGAGGCTGACGTCTGCTATGGCGTCGAGGCCGCCGGTGGTGACTCCATCGGTGGCACCGTTGACGCCCGCGAGGTCGACGGCTACGTCCGCGGCGGCGGTGAGGTCGGTCGCGGCCGGGGCCGTTGCACCGGTGACGGTGTTGCCGAGACTGAGGTCCACGACGGCTGCTGCGGCGAGGTCGGGGCTGGTGGCTTGGCCGGTCCCGTTTCCGAGGTCGACGGCTACGTCCGCGGCGGCGGTGAGGTCGGTCGCGGCCGGGGCCGTTGCACCGGTGACGGTGTTGCCGAGACCGAGGTCCACGACGGCTGCTGCGGCGAGGTCGGGGCTGGCGGCTTGGCCGGTCCCGTTTCCGAGGTCGACGGCTACGTCCGCGGCGGCGGTGAGGTCGGTCGCGGCCGGAGCAGTTGCACCGGTGACGGTGTTGCCCAGGCCGAGGTCCACGACCGCTGCTGCTGTGAGGTCGGGGCTGGTGGTTTGGTCGTCAGTGGTGCTGGCTCCGAGGTCCACGGCGGCGTTGACTACGGCGGCGACGGCCGTTGACTCCGACGGCGTTGGGTCACCCAGCAGGCCCAACGACGCCGTGTCAGCGGACGCCGCCGCCGAGATGAGGGCGGACGCGGAAAGATCCGGACCGCTGGTGGTGTCCGCGGCGTTCGCCGCGGTGCAGCCGAAGGCCAGAAGCCCGCCGGCAAAGAGGGTGCCGAGCATCCCCCTGCGAAGGTTCGAACTCATGATGATGTCTCCTGAAAAAGTTGAGGTCAGGGGCGCTTGTCAGCAACCCGCAATAGCCGTCTTCTGCCGCACCCAGAGGGGGCAGACGGGTCTCAACTAATCAGGAGAGGAACCGGGGTCCAGGGACACCGGTGCAGGGACATGCTCAGAGGTTTCACCGGCGCGGAAGGCACCGGGAACAGGAAGATCAAAGCTGAAGGGGCTCAGCCAGGCCGCCGCACCGAAGGCACCGGCAGCGGACGTGCCGCTTCCGGCACCCGACCCCGGGACGGCGGGAGCCTGGGCAGGGACCGGCGAAGGGTCAGCGGTGTCCTGCTGCCCAACCCCGCCGTCAGATGCGGCGGCGGGGGCCAAGAGCGGGGACGACGTACCCGCCGGGGCAACCGCACCGGCACCGGCACCGGAGGCAGCCGGACCCGGGCCTCCCACAGCGTCACCAACGGGCAGGCCGACAGGGGCCGGGCCCTCACTGGCAGGCCCCGGATCCGCTGCCGGGACTTGGGGTTCTACGGGGACGGCCGTGGCGCCATCGGCAAGACCGGCACCTCCGGCAGGGTCCGCACCATCGGGGACGACGGGCAGGTCGGGCACCGCTGCGGGCAGCGGTGCGGTGCCGGTCACCACATCAGCGACGGGCTGCAGAACGGGTTCGAGAACTGGAACAGCCCCGGCCACAGGCGGCACAACACCGTCCACCACTGCTGCGGTGGCTCCGTCAGCAGCACCGGCAACGGGAACCGCAACGGCCGCTACGGCACCGGCGGGAACCACCTGGTTCACCACCGGTACTGCTGCGACGATATGATCCGGGAGCCCGGCAACCTGACCGGCCACCGGCGTCAGCAAACCCTGAGCGGGCGCCGCAGCAGCGGCGGCGGGGGCAGCGGGCGCCGCAGGGGCGGCGGGTGCAGGGCCGGCAAGTCTGTCCGTTACCGAGGACACCGAACTGGTCACCCCGCCCAACAGCGACGCGGTGTCAGAGACCGCATCCGCTGAAGCAGCCGGAGATGAAAACGTCAGCCAGGTCAGGGTCGCCGCGCCGGCAAGAAGCACAGGACGCAGGGCAGGCCACGAAGAACGAGCCATAGCCATGCGTACCACCCCCAGTACCGGTGCATTCGACGATTGCCAACAGCCTAAAACCAAATGTTGCAGGAAGTCCAGGCAAATCGAAAAACAAATTGACTAACTGAAGCTGCTTTTTCTTCCACCCCATGACGACAGTGAGCAACGATGTCACGACCTTGACGCGGTACTTCAGTTCTTTACGGCCGTGTCACCTTGGTGGCTTGCCGTTCATCGTTCGGGTAGCTGACCCCCAGCTGCGCCCGCACTCCATCGAACAGGCGCATCGTGTTCAATGTGTCCTCCAGCGGCATAACCGGGCTTTCGATGAGGCCCTGCTGGATGCACCGTGTCACCTCTCGCAGTTCGTAGGCATACCCGCGGCCCACCACGTCGAAGGCTTCAACCCGGCGTTCGTCCCGCCCTGTTCCAATGACGAGTTCCCGCGGGTTGTTGATAGATCCGATGCTCTGCAGGAAACCCTTGCTGCCGGCCACTGTGGCGGTGCGCGGGCCATGTGCTAGCAGTGACGAAGTCAGTTGTACCTGCGCTCCGTGGTTGTAGCCGAGCGTCATTGCGTTCTGGGCGTCGACGCCGTCGTCATTGATATGTCCTGTGGCACTGACAGTCTGCGGAAAACCCAGGGTCCCCAGCGCCCAAAGCAGTGGATAAACCGAAAGATCGAGCAGGGCACCGCCGCCGTCCCGTCTGGCCCAGAGCCTGGCGGTGGATGAGTAGGGGGCGGGGAAACCAAGGTCTGCCGTCACCCAGTGGATATCCCCGATCTCGCCTGAGGCCGCGATCTCGAAGGCACGCTGCATGCCCGGCAGGAACCGGCTCCAAACTGCCTCCATCAGGAAGAGTTTCCGGGACCGGGCAAGGTCGATGAGCTCGGCGGCTTCCCTGGCGTTGATGGTGAATGCCTTTTCACACAGGACGTGTTTGCCCGCGTTGAGCGCGGCCAGCACGATCTCGTGGTGTTGCGCATGCGGTGTCGCCACATAGACCACATCCACTGCATCATCCGCGAGCAGCCTCTGGTAGCCGTGAGCCCCGCCGTCGTCGCCGTATGCCTGACCGAACCCGTACATGGCGGCAAAGGCATCGGCCGTGTCTTGTCCCCGTGAGCTGACGGCATACAGCTCTGCATCGGCCAACAAGGCCAAGTCCTCTGAAACCGAACGGGCTATGCCGCCCGTGGCGATGACGCCCCAGCGGAGGGTTGCTCCCGTGGCGGAGCGGGGATCCTGGTCGGACTGGCTGGAAAGCCACGGCTTGGAGATAGGCGCATTCATGGTGACCATCCTCTCACCGGAGTGCTGGAGCGGCCGGCAGTACTCGAAGGAAGTGATGGAGGGTTGAAGGAAACGCCACGAAACGTGATGGAGGGTTTGGGAACAGCGGGCGGAAATCGGGGGGAGGGGGAGGGCCACGCTACTGGCCCTCCCCCTACCTGTCAGTGCTTAGTGCCCGCTCGTGCGTCTAAACGGCTAGACAGAGGCGGCAACCACAGCCCGGTTCCGCACCGGCTCCTCTGTCAGCTTGCCCTGCTGTAGGCGGAACCGCCGGTCCGTTTTGTTGGCCAGCGCGCGGTCGTGGGTGACCACGAGGATGGTGGTGTTGTAGTCCCGGCTCAGCGAGCTAAGGAGCTCGATGATGTGGTCACCCGTCTGCTCGTCCAGGTTACCCGTGGGCTCATCGGCCAGTATCAGCTTGGGCTCGTTGGCCAGGGCCCGCGCGATGGCCACGCGCTGCTGCTCGCCGCCTGAGAGCCTGTTAATGCGCCGGTCGTGCTTTTCCGGATCGAGCTGCACCTGCATCAGCAGGTCCTTGGCGCGCTGCAACCGGGTTACCTTCCGCATCCCTGCGAACTCCATCGGGAGCATCACGTTGTCCACTGCCGACAGGTTGGGAATCAGGTTGAACTGCTGGAAGACAAAGCCGATGTCCCGGCGTCGGTATTCGGTCAGCTTCCCGTCCGGCATGCTGGCCAGGCTCACGCCGTTGACGACGACGTCGCCGCTGGTGGGTTTGTCCAGGGCGCCCAGGAGGGACAACAGTGTGCTTTTGCCGCTGCCGCTCTTGCCGACGATCGAGGCAAGGGTTCCTTGCTCCAGTTCGAAGCTGACGTCATTGACCGGCTTGATGGTGCGGTCACCGGAGTTGAACGTACGGACCAGGTTCTTGACTTCAATCATGGCTATTCTCCTCGCAGGACTTCGATGGGACGGATGCGCGCAGTGAGCAGCGCCGGGACGAGCGCGCCGATGATGGCGACGCCGAAGACGGCGCCGATCCCGGCTGCAATGACGCCGGGGGAGGCGCTGGCAGTGACGGAGGTGAGCAGCTGCGACGCCCCGCCGAAGGGTCCGCCCTGGCCGCCGGGGAAGCCGGCGCCCCCCGGCAGTCCGGCGCCACCGGCAGCGCCGGCCATCGCGGCCCCGCGGCCGGTAGGGGGAGCCGCCGTCGTGGTGGTGCTGTTGGTGCTGATCAGCGCAGACGCGATGCCGCCGCTGGCGAAGGAGGCGATGGTGGCGCCCGCGGCGCTGCCCAGCGCCGCCAGGACCAGGGCCTCGAGGACAAACTGCAGGCCGATGGTGCGGTTGGGGGCGCCGATGGCTTTCAGCACTCCGATCTCCCGGCGGCGTTCGCGGACCAGCATCACCATGATCAGCAGGATGATCAGGCCTGCCGTGCCTAGGGCGACGACGAAGGCAATGAAGGAGATGTTCTTAACGCTGCCCAGTGAGCTGACGGCTGTTTCGAGGTTCTGCCCCTGGGTGACGTCCGCCTTATCGGTGCCAAGCGCGGCCTGCAGGGCAGTCTTGGTGGACTCGACGTTCTCCAGTGAATCCACGGTGACGATCATGCTGGCGAGTTCACCCGGAAGCCCGGCGAGGGTCTGGGCTGCGGGGAGCGTGACGTAGACGGCGTTGTTGCCGAAGGTGGTGCCGGCGTCGAACAAGCCCGCGACTGTGTAGGGCTGGTCGTTGATGGTGAACGTGGACCCGACCGTAAGGCTGTTTTTCTCGGCCAGCGTGGTTCCGAGCAGCGCACTGGTGGACTCGGCGGTGTAGTCGCCCAGGCCGGTGCCCTCCGTGATGGTGAGTGCCTTGCCGGCTATGTCCACTTCCGCGCCGATTCCCGTGGCGGTGATCGGCAGCGAGCGGACAGGCTCCGTGGTGGTGGTTCCCGTGGTGCCGTTGGCTGCCTGGTTGCGGCCGCCCAGCGTGCCGGCGTCGACGGCGGCAGCAAGGCTGGTGGTCAGGGTGGCAGAAGTCTGCCCGCCCGGGCCGCCCTGCCCGCCGCCGGGGCCGGTCTGGGTTCCGGAGGCCGTCTGGGCGGCGGCTTCGGTGGCGTTGCGGAGGCGGAGGGATTGTGTCCCGACAACGGCGCTGACGTTGGGCACGGCAGCCGCGGTTGCCGCCTGCTCGGCAGTCAGCGGCTCGCCGCCTCCTTCAAAGCCCTGCCCTCCGGCGGGGTTGACGGTCAGTACTGTGCCGACGCTGGCGTTGAGCTCCTGGACTTTTGCCGCGACGGCCTGGTTGGCCACCAGCATGGCCAGCGCCAGGCCGATGGCGACAGCCAGCACGGCAACAACTGCTGCCGTACGGACCTTGTTTCTGAAGGCGTTGCCTACACTGCGCGCTAGGACGCTCACGTTACTCCTCTGGATCCGGCGCCGGACGGAAGACCGGCTTCGGGTTCACTCTCGTGCGGCATCCTGTGCCGTAAACCGGCCGAAGCTGTGTTTGCGCTGTGAAGACCAATGCAGAAAAGTCCGGCCCCGCAAATGCGGGACCGGACTTTTCGGTGAGTCAGGTTGTCTACTTGGTGATCGGCCCGAGTACCGGATCGTCCACGTAGGCCGTCTTTACGTTCGCGGCGGTGACGATGACCGGCTCCAGCAGGTATGCAGGAACGGTCTTGACGCCGTTGTTGTAGGAGTCCTTGTCGTTGATTTCCAGTTCCTTGCCGGCCTGGAGATCCTTCACCATGGTGATGGCGTGCTCAACGAGCTTGCGGGTGTCCTTGTTGATGGTGGAGTACTGCTCGTTGGCCATGATGGACTTGACCGACTCCACTTCGGAGTCTTGCCCGGTGACGACGGGAAGCGGCTTGCCGGCGGCCTTGACGGAGGTCAGGACTGCACGGGCCAGGGTGTCGTTCGGGGAGAGGACGCCGTCCAGGGACTCCTTGGTGTAGCTGCCGGTGAGCAGGGTGTCAGCGCGCCGCTGGGCGTTTTCAGCCTTCCAGCCCTGCGTTACGGCCTGTTCGAAGCTGGTCTGGCCGGACACTACCTTCAGGGTGCCGTCGTCGATCTTCGGCTGCAGGACGCTCATGGCGCCGTCGAAGAAGACCTTGGCGTTGGCATCATCAGGGGAGCCGGCGAACAGTTCCACGTTGTACGGTCCGTTCGGGCTCTTGGCCTGGAGACCTTCGAGCAGTGCCTGGCCTTGGAGCTCGCCCACCTTGAAGTTGTCGTAGGCCACGTAGTAGTCCACGTTCTCGGTGTTCAGCAGCAGGCGGTCATAGGCGATGATCGTGGCGCCGGCGTCCTTGGCCTGCTTGAGCTGGGTGCCCAGCTGCGAGCCGTCGATGGCCCCGACGATGATGACCTTGGCACCCTTGGTGACCATGGCGCTGATCTGGTTCTGCTGCTCGGACACGCCGCCGTTGGCGAACTGCACATCAGCCTTGAACCCTGCACCGTTGAGGCCGTCGTTGAACAGCTTCTCCGCCAGGACCCAGTTTTCACTGGTCTTCTGCGGGAGTGCGACGCCGATGGATGAGTTTTGTTCGAACCCTCCCGTGCCTTCGGTTCCGCCGCCCGTGCCGGGCTCCGAGCGCCCGCAGCCCGTCAGCGCCAGTGCTGCGATAGCAGCAACCGCTGCGGCCTTTCCTGCTTTACCAATCATTCGCATTGTTGGTTCTCTTTCTTTGTGGTGGTGTAACGCTATTCAGGCTGCAAAGCTCAGGCTTCCCTGGCGATCGCTTCCTTGGTGGAGGTGGTCTCGTCGGGTTGGAGCGGGTTGCTGGGCCCGCCGCCGGAGGGCCGGTTGAAGTTCTGCGTCAACATGCCAATGATCGACTTCTTGCCCTGGCTCTTGTTGTAGACGTCGAACGCGACGGCAATCAGGAGCACCATGCCCTTGATGATCTGGGTGAGGTCTGCGCCCACGCCGAGGAGCTGCAGGCCGTTGTTCAGCACGGCCATCACCAGGCCACCAATGATGGAGCCGATGACGGTCCCCACGCCGCCCGTAACCGCCGCGCCGCCGATGAAGACAGCCGCGATGGCGTCCAGTTCCCAGCCCACGCCGTCGAACGGGCCCGATGCAGTGGAACGGCCCACGAAAATCATGCCCGCGAGGCCAGCCAGGACGGACATGTTCATCATGACCAGGAAGTTGACCTTCTTGGACTGGACACCGGACAGTTCGGCCGCGTGGCGGTTGCCACCTACGGCGTAGACGTGCCGGCCGAGGATGGTGCGGGAGGAGATAAAGCCGTACAGCAAAACCAGGACCGCGAGGATCAGGCCCGGGATGGGGAAGGAAGTGCCCGGGCGGCCCGTGGCGAACAGGTAGGTGGCGTAGAGGATGGCGCCGCAGATCAGGACCAGCTTCAGGGCCGTGACCCACATTTCCGGTACCTCGGCTCCCAATGCCTTTGCGCGGGCCCGGGAGCGCAGCTCGCCCCATACTACGAACGCGGCGGCGGCGATGCCCAGCAGCAGCGTGAGGTTGTTGAACCCGGTGTTGGGGCCTACCTCGGGGAGGTATCCCGATCCGAGGTACTGGAAGTCGTTGGGGACCGGGATGGTGTTGGACTTGCCCACGAACTGGTTGAAGCCGCGGAACAGGAGCATGCCGGCCAGGGTGACGATGAACGCCGGTATTCCTACGTAGGCCGTCCACCAGCCCTGCCACGCGCCGATCACCGCGCCGAGCACCAGGCCCAGGAGCACGCCGGCGTACCACGGGATGCCCCAGTCGCGGATGGCGAGGGCCACGGTGACTCCAACGAAGGCCGCCACGGAACCGACGGAGAGGTCGATGTGCCCCGCGATGATGACCAGCACCATGCCGATGGCGAGGATCAGGATGTAGGAGTTGCCGTTGAAGAGGTTGATGACGTTGCCGGGGGTAAGGGTCCGGCCGTCGGTGGCGATTTGGAAGAAGACGATCAGGGCCACCAGGGCGAAGATCATGCCGAATTGGCGGGTATTTCCGCCAAAGAGCTTCTTGAGGGCGTTCATTGTGTCAGTCCTTGTGTCCGGAAGGTTCTGGGGTGGTCCAGGGGGTCAGGCAGCTTCGGCTTTGCGGGCGGAGGTCATCAGTTTCATCAGGCTTTCCTGACTGGCCTCGTCTTTGTCCAGGACACCGGTAATGGCGCCTTCGAAGATCGTGTAGATACGGTCGGAAAGGCCCAGGAGTTCGGGCAGCTCCGAGGAAATGACGATGACACCCTTCCCCTGGTTGGCCAGTTGCTGGATGATGCCGTAGATCTCGTATTTCGCGCCGACGTCAATGCCGCGGGTCGGTTCATCCAGGATCAGCAGGTCCGGGTCGGTGAACATCCACTTGGCCAGGACCACTTTCTGCTGGTTGCCGCCGGAAAGTTTGGCCACGCCTTCCTCCACCGACGGGGTCTTGGTCCGCAGCGATTTGCGGTACTGTTCCGCCACGGTGAATTCCTGGTTCGGGTCCACCACAGAGTTGTGGCTGATCTTTCGCAGGTTGGCGGCTACCGTGGTGGTTTTGATGTCATCCAGCAGGTTCAGGCCCAGCGACTTGCGGTCCTCCGTAACGTAGCCCAGTCCGGCATCAATAGCCTGCCGAACGGATTTCAGGGTGACCTCCCGGCCGTCCTTATAGATCCGGCCGTTGATGAACCGGCCGTAGGAGCGGCCGAACACGGAGCGGGCCAGTTCCGTACGGCCTGCGCCCATGAGCCCGGCGAAGCCTACGATTTCACCCCGGCGGACGTAGAAGCTGGAATTCTTGCACACCAGGCGGTCCGCGACGTTCGGGTGGCCCACCGTCCAGTCCTTGACCTCGAAGAAGACCTCACCGATCTTCGGCGTGTGGTCCGGGAAGCGGGATTCGAGGGTCCGGCCCACCATGCCTTTGATGATCCGGTCCTCGTCCACGCCGTCGGCCTTGACGTCCAGCGTTTCGATGGACTTGCCGTCACGGATGATGGTGATGGAATCAGCGATCTGCTCAATCTCGTTGAGCTTGTGCGAAATGATGATGGACGTGATGCCCTTCGCCTTCAGGCCGAGCATCAGGTCCAGCAGGTGCTGGGAATCGGACTCGTTCAGTGCGGCCGTGGGCTCGTCCAGAATCAGAATCTTGACGGACTTGTTGAGAGCTTTCGCGATTTCCACGAGCTGCTGCTTGCCGACGCCGATTTCCTTGATGGGTGTGTCCGGGTCCTCGCGAAGGCCGACACGGGCCAGCAGGTCCAGGGAACGCAGCCGGGCCTCGGCCCAGTTGATAACCCCGCGTTTTGTGGGCTCGTTGCCGAGGAAGATGTTCTCCATGATGGAGAGCTCCGGGATCAGCGCGAGTTCCTGGTGGATGATCACGATGCCCGCGTGTTCGCTGGCCCGGATATCCCGAAACTGTTGGACCTGGTTCAGGTAGACGATGTCGCCGTCGTAGCTGCCGTAGGGGTACACACCTGAGAGGACCTTCATCAGGGTGGACTTGCCGGCGCCGTTCTCCCCACAGATGGCGTGGATCTCGCCGGCCTTTACCCGCAGGTTCACGTCGGCCAACGCTTTAACGCCGGGGAATTCCTTGGTGATGGACCGCATCTCGAGGATGATCGGCTCGTTTTGCGTGGTCTGGGACGTCATGTGCCCTAACCCTCCAATGCGATGACTTCTTTGTCCGGCCGGCAAAGCGCAGGGCCGTCTGATGCAAAAGTAAACTGGATCACGCCGCTTGTCGTCAAGTCTTTAACGCATATCCCGGGTAACGAAACGGTCTAGGTCTTCCGTATGCCGGCGTGTTGGAACACCAGCGCGGCCGCTCCGAGGGCCTCCGCACGGTCGCCCAGCGAGGACATGGCCAACGCCGTAGTCTCCCCAATAACCGGTACCGCATGCCTTACCAGGCCCCTTTTGATGGGATCGAGCAGGAGGTTGCCGAGTCCGGCGAGTGGCCCGCCGACCACGATCACTTCGGGGTTGATCAGGTTGGCAACATTGCCGAGGGCGCGGCCGACGGCGAGCCCTGCATCATCGAGTACCCGGAGGGTGGCCGAGTCACGGGCGAGGGCCTTGCGCACGATGTCTGCAGGGCTGAGCGGCCGGTCCTCACCGCGGCTCAAAAGCTCAATCATGGTGGTGGTGGAGGCGATGGTTTCAAGGCACCCGCGATTGCCGCAGCGGCAAACGAGCCCTTGTTCGTGGATGGTGGCATGCCCAATCTCGCCAGTGATCCCCACGTTGCCGTAATAGGGCGCCCCGTTGAGGATGAGGCCGGCTCCGATACCTGACCCGATTTTCAAAAACAGCAGGTTGCTGACCCCGGTATGCTGACCCCAGGTCACTTCAGACCACGCGCCCAAGTTCGCATCGTTGTCAACGAAGACGGGGATTTTCAGCCGTTCCTCCAGATGCTGGAGGATGTTGATGCCTACCCATTCCGGAAGGATTGCCCCTTGGGCCACGGTTCCGGTGCGGCGGTCGATGGGGCCCGGAATTCCGACGCCGGCGCCCACCACTGCGCTCCGCGCGATCCCGTTTTCGTCCAGGAGTTTGTCGAGCAGGAGCACCGCCGCCTGAATGCCTTCCTCGGCTTGGTGGCCGAGCGGCAGGGTTACTGATTCCTCGGCGATGATGTGGTAGCTCAGGGAGGCCAGGACCACGCGCAGGTGCCTGCGGCCGAAGTCAATCCCGACTGCCACCGCGCCGTTGCTGTTGAGCCTGACATTGAGCGCCCGCCGGCCGGAGCTGGTGATTGGTTCGGTGGATGCCAGGCCCGAATCGAGCATGATCCTGACAATGTTGGAGACCGTGGCGGTGGAAAGCCCGGTCTGCCTGGCCAGTTCAGCCTGCGTGGAAGGCCCGCCCATCAGCGACTCGATAATCCGTTGCTGGTTCAATTGCCGCAGGGCGGATTGCGAGCCGGGATTTTTGGGTCTGCTCCTCGTTGAGCGCGAAGTTGCGGGCATGCTTGAAAGAGTGCCTCATCGGAACTCTTGTAGTCAAGAAGTTAACGCAAAGGGCCCACCGCAATGATGAAAGGATCAGGATAATCTGCCCTCTGTGAGCTGCCTTGCGGTGCAAAATGGCCCCGACGGGCACCGGAAGCCGTGGCTAGTCTGTTCTCAGGCTTTCTTTTGAACGCCGGTCCGACGACGGAAGGTGGCCGCTGTGTTGCTGGCACTGCTGCAGGCGAACGCTCGTGTCATGGATGTGGACGCCAACTGTGCCGCCATCGATGCAGCCGCCGGGGCCGCCGCTGCCGCTGGAGCCGCCGTCCTGGTGACACCCGAACTCTTTCCCGTGGGTTATGCACCACGCAGGGTGCGGGCGGAACTGGATCCTGCTTGCCTGCCCGAGTTGCACGGGAGGCTTGCCAGCATCGGGCGGCGCCATCAGGTTGGCCTCGTATACAGCCTTCCCCAGGTCACCGGGCAGGGGGAGTGGCATATCAGCGCCACGCTTCTCGATGCTGACGGCAACAGTCTGCTCCGTTATTCGAAGGTGCACCTCTTCGGTCCGGACGAACGTGCGGCCTTCAGCCCGGCAGCTGAGAGTCCCGCCGTCGTGAATTTCAACGGGGTGCCTACCTCTATGGTGATCTGCTACGACGTCGAATTTCCTGAAGCCGTCCGGGCCGCGGCCGTGGCCGGAGCCGAACTGCTCCTGGTACCCACCGCCCTGGCACACGGGTTCGAGGACGTTCCACAGGTGCTGCTGCGTGCCCGCGCACTGGAGAGCCAGCTGACCATTGCCTACGCCAACCACTCCGGCGTCGAGGAGGGCTGCAGGTTCCTTGGCGGCAGCGTCATCGCCGGCCCGGACGGCAGGTTGCTGGCCGAGGCCGGCGGGGAAGCCCGGCTCCTTTTCGCGGAACTGGACGAAGGCGCCGCCGGAAAGGCCCGCGCCGAGGTGCCGTACCTTGAGGAACGCCGCCCTGATGCCTACCGCTTCTGGGACATCTAAGGGTTTGCGGTAAGCACGCCATCCACATACTGCAGCGCGATCAAAAGCTCTGCCCGTGACTGGGCCTGCCCAAGGTCCATTTCCAACAGTTCCGCGATGAAGTTCACCTGGCGCCGCACGCTGTTCCGGTGCAGGCCCAAGTCCTTGGCCGTGGCGTCCCAGCTTCCGTTCGCCGTTAGCCAGGACCGGAGAACGCGGAGCTGGACGTCCCGGCGTTCGGGCTCCAGCTCCAGTACTGGTGCCAGGAGCCTTGCTGCAAGCATGGTCCCGGCCTCATTGCCCAGCAGGCCGGTCACGGACCAGGTCACCTCCTCAACCCGCGAGCTTTTCCCCGTTGCGGCCACGCGGGGCCGCAGGGAAGTGGCGCGGCGGTAGGTTTCAGGCAAGCCGGACAATTCAGTGGGCTCACCCACCACCAGACTCCAGCCGAGCTGTTCGACCTCGGCCACCAACTGGTCATCCACGGTCAGCCGCGTGACTGCCGCGAATCCGTAGTCGGTCAGCTCAACCATTTTGCTGTCGAAGATCCGGCGCCACTGCAGCAGTTCCCGCACGGGCCCGTCCTCCGCGGCCGGGGCACCCGCCGGCCGCACGCCCTGGACCACCCGGACCGGGCGGGACCGGGGTCCCGACACGCTTTGCGCCAGCAGATCCTTCAAAACGTTCTGCTGCCGGGTGTTGCCCTCAATGAGGCTCTCGGGGTGCAACAGCAGGGCGGTCGCCAGCTGACTGGGGGCCAGGGACCCGCTGGTCCGTTGGCGGACCAGCAGTTCCAGGAGCCCGACGACGGACGAGACCACGCTGTTCTGCGGCGGAGTCAACGCCTTGTCCGCGCCGAGCACCAGTCCGCCCAGGGTGGCGTCTTTGCTGCTCCTGAGGGGGTGGCCCATCACCAAACCCGAGCCGGGGGCATCGAGCGTTTCTGTTTCCACGCGGGGCCCGCTACCGGTAAGAAGTTTCTTCAGGAGGGGCTGGAGTTCGGAAAGATCGACGGCGGCGCCGGTCCGGGCACGAACGCGGCCGTCGGCCCCAAAAAGGACGGCCCACACAGGGACGCGCCGGGCCAGCGCCGCCAGCAGTTCGTGTTCCGGCCGGGCCGAAAGCACCGCCCGCATGAGGTGCCTGTTGGTCTCTGCCAGTTGCCGGAACACCTGGGCATTTCCGGACTCCAGCAGCTTGGAAAATTCCAGGCCCAGGGCGGCAAACGGCACGCTGGCGGGCACCTCAACCAGCGTGATCCGGTGCTGCCGGCAGGCAGCCACCACGTGGTCCGGCACGGCGTCGTAGTAAGGCTGGAGGCCAAAGCCCAGGGCGGCGACTCCGGCTTCCACCAACCGGCGCACGTACTCCTCCACCCGGCCGGCACTGCCGCTCCCGGTTTGGCCGCCGTCGTCGTTTCCGTGTTCTCTGAAAGGCAGGCCGGCGGTGAGGACAAACTCGCCGTCCAGCAGGTAGGGCGTGGGGTCCTCCAACTCGCTCGGCTCCACCCAGCGCAGGGGCACCTGGCCGTTCCCGGCGTCGTGCACCACCCTCACTTCGGCAGGCAGGGCTGCGAGGAACTGTCCGAGGGTGACCGCGTCCAACTGGTCCGGGCTACCATCGATGGCTGGTGCATTACGTCTCATGGGTGATCACTATAGGTCACTTTGCACTCCCTTGAGATGCGGCTCACACCCCTACTCTGGGTGAGGGGAAAACCAGTTCAACCAGCCAACGACACGAACGGACGTCAACGATGACTGTGCCTACACTTTCCGGCCGGGCCCCGGACGGCGCGACCGGAACAACAGCCCGTCCGGCACTGGGCGCCCAGCTGCTGCGCCGCAAGCCAATTGCGCAGATGGTCAACGAGGCGGAAAGTACCAACGGTGGCCCACGGCTGATCCGCAGCTTCGGTGTCCTGCAGCTGACCATGATCTCCGTCGGGGCAACCCTGGGCACTGGCATCCTGGTGATCCTGGGCGAATCCGTTCCCCTTGCCGGGCCCGCCATCTGGATTTCGTTCGCGATTGCCGGCCTGGCCGCGCTGCTGTCCGCGGTGTCCTACGCCGAGATGGCCGGACTGGTGCCCGTGGCCGGCTCCAGTTACTCATACACCTACGCCACGATGGGCGAAGGGATGGCGTGGATCTGCGGCTGGTGCCTGGTGCTGGAGTACGCCGTATCCGTCGCCGCTGTTGCCGTGGGTGCCGGACAGTACGTCAACGAGACACTTGCCGTCTTCGGGTCCGTCCTGCCCGATGCCGTGTCCCAGCCGCCGGGCGACGGCGGCGTGGTCAACATTCCCGCCATGGTCATCGTGGTGCTCGCAACCATCCTGCTGGTCCGCGGGGCCAGGGAGAGCGCCTGGATCAACACCTCCATCGTGGTGGTGAAGGTGGGCATCCTGCTGTTCTTCTGCGCAGTGGCTTTCACCGCGTTCAACGCAGGCAACTTCGAGCCGTTGCTGCCCATGGGTGCCGCCGGCGTCTCCGCCGCGGCCTCCCGCGTCTTCTTCTCCTACATCGGCTTCGACGCCGCCTCCACGGCGGGTGAAGAAGCCCGCAACCCCAAGCGCGATCTTCCCAGGGCCATTATGTTGTCCATGCTGATCGTCACCACCATCTATGTCCTGGTGGCTGTCGCCGCCATTGGCGCCCGGCCGTGGGGCTGGTTCGACGGGACAGAAGCGGCACTGGTGAAGATCCTCGAAGAGACCACTGGCCAGCCCTGGATCGCCTTGATCTTCGCAGTGGGTGCCGTCCTGGCCATCGCCAGCATCGTCCTGACAGTGCTCTACGGGCAGACCCGCATCCTGCTGTCGATGTCCCGTGACGGGCTCATTCCCAAGGTGTTTGGCCGCGTCTCCCGCCGGACCGGCACCCCCGTGGCCGGCACGCTCCTGGTGGGAACCGCCGTCGCGCTCACCGCGGGACTGGTGCCGCTGGGCGCGCTCGCGGACGCCACCAGCATCGGAACGTTGTTTGCATTCGCCCTGGTGAACGTCGCCGTCATCTACCTCCGCCGCACCCGCCCGGAGCTGGAGCGGACCTTCCGCGTGCCGCTCTTCCCGATCACGCCCATCCTCGGCGCCGCGATGTGCGCCTACCTGATGGCGAACCTCGGTGCTGATACCTGGGTGGTCTTCGCCCTCTGGATGCTGGTGGGCGTGGCGGCGTACTTTGGCTACGGACGCCGCAACTCACGGGTGGCGGCCCTCAGCAGCGAGGAATACAGCGCGCTGTCCGCACCAAAACTTTCAACCCAGGAAACCCCCGAACCGACGAAGGCAGACCTTTCATGACCATCGCCACCGAACTGCCGGCTTCAGACCCGTCCAGCACATCAGCCACTCCCGCTGCAGCCCCGGCTCCCGGCGGCGCCCCTGCGGGCCCCATCACGATGCTGAACCCGGACTTCCCGTTCAGCTACGACCACTACCTCGCCCACCCGGACGGCCTGGGAAGTGTGCCGCCCGAACTGCTGGGCACCGAAGTTGCCGTCATCGGGGCAGGACTTTCCGGACTGGTCACCGCCTATGAGCTGATGAAGCTCGGGCTGCGGCCGGTGGTGTACGAAGCCGACCGGATCGGCGGGCGCCTGCGCACTGCTTCATTTCCCGCGGCGCCCGGTGTTGTGGCGGACCTCGGCGGCATGCGCTTCCCGGAGTCAGGCAAGGCGTTCTACCACTACGTGGACCTGCTGGGCCTGGAAACCGAAGAGTTTCCAAACCCCCTCTCGCCGGCAACGTCCAGCACTGTGATTGAGCTGGCAGGCCAGAAACACTATGCGGAAAAGCCAAGCGACCTTCCGCCGTTCTTCCGCGAAGTGGCGGATGCCTGGAAGGCTGCCGTGAATGACGGCGCCCAGTTTGTCGAGATGCAGCAGGCCATCCGCTCCAGGGACACGGCACGGATCAAGGAGCTCTGGAACGAACTTCTGCCGCTCATGGACGAGCAGACCTTCTACGGTTTCATCGCAGCCAGCGAGTCCTTCAAGAAGGCCGGGTTTGCCCACCGGGAAGCCTTCGGCCAGGTGGGCTTCGGCACCGGCGGCTGGGACACTGACTTCCCCAACTCCATCCTGGAAATCCTGCGCGTGGTGTACACCGACGCTGATGACCAGCACCGGCTCATCAGCGGGGGAGCGCAGCGGCTGCCCGAGGCACTGTGGCAGCACGCGCCGTCGGGTATGGCGCACTGGCCGGAAGGAACCTCGCTGGCGTCACTGCACTCCGGCTCGCCGCGAGGTGCCGTGGGCCGGATCAGCCGCGACCCGGACGGAAACCTGCGTATCCGCGAACGGTGGGGCCGCGAAGCCAGCTACCCCGCAGTGGTCACCACCTGCCAGTCCTGGCTGCTGTCCACCCGCATTCACACGGAGGAGGCCCTGTTCCCGGCCGAACTCTGGACTGCCATTGAGCGCTCGCACTACATGCAGTCCTCCAAAACGTTCGTGATGGTGGACCGGCCGTTCTGGAAGGACATCGATCCGGACACCGGCAACGAGGTGCTCTCGATGACGCTCACGGACCGGCTCAACCGCGCAACGTACCTCCTGGACAACGGGCCGGACCAGCCCGCCGTCATCCTGCTGTCCTACACCTGGAACGACGACGCGCTGAAGTGGCTGGCGCTGGACGCCGACGAGCGGGTGGAACTGATGCTGCACTCGCTTGAGCAGATCTACCCGGGAGTGGACATCGCCAACCACATCGTGGGCCAGCCCATCACCGTCTCCTGGGAGGCCGATCCCAACTTCATGGGCGCGTTCAAAGCCAACCTGCCGGGACACTACCGCTACCAGCAGCGGCTGTTCACGCACTTCAAACAGGACGCCCTGCCCGCAGCGCAGCGCGGGATCTTCCTGGCCGGCGACGACGTCTCCTTCACCGCCGGGTGGGCGGAAGGCGCCGTGACAACCGGCCTGAACGCGGTGTGGGGAGTGCTGAAGCACCTGGGTGGTTCCTCCGCACCCGGCAACCCGGGGCCGGGTGAACTGCTGGACGAGATCGGCCCGATCAGCCTCGACTAAGCGGGTGGGGACTAACCGTGCAGCTCCCGGTGCGACCGGGCCAGCTCGACGTAACGCGTAGCGTTGGCCCGGACGCCGTCATACTCCTCTTCCGTGAGTTCGCGGCGGACCTTACCCGGGACGCCCGCCACGAGTGAGCGGGGCGGAACAACGGTTCCCTCCAGGACGACGGCGCCGGCGGCCACCAGCGAGCCGGCGCCGATCACCGCCCCATTGAGTACGGTTGCGCCCATGCCGATCAGGCAGTCGTCCTCCACTGTGCAGCCGTGCACGACGGCGGCGTGCCCCACGCTGACCCGTTGGCCCACGATGCAGGGAAAACCGGGGTCCGCGTGCAGCACCACGTTGTCCTGCAGGTTGCTGCCCGCACCGACGGTGATTGCGGCAGTGTCGGCGCGGACGGAGACTCCGTAGAACGCGCTGGAGTCCTCGGCGAAGGTGGCGTTGCCGATGATGGACGCCGTGGGCGCGACGAAAGCGGAATCATGGACGGCCGGGGAGTTGCCGGCGAAAGGGTAAAGAGGGGCCATGCGCCCAAGCCTAGGACATCCGCCCCCGCTACCTACTTGGGTGACGCGACGCGGGGGTGCGGAGGACCAGGAACTGATAGTGCTGCGTCCAATACCCTGCACCTGGCCCGGAGTCTGTGCCCGTACCCTCCGGCCACGTGACAAACTCCTCGACAGTGCCGTGGCGCCCAAAGACTTCCCGGACCGTTGCGTCGCTGCGCCTGCTGAAAAAGCGGGGCTCGACCTCGTCCTCGGGATTCAGTACTTCTACATCGTCCCCTGACCAGAGGCCGACGGCGATCGGCGCAGCGGGTGCGGTGACCCGCACCAGCTCGGCCAGGACAGCGTCGATCTCGCGGGCGGGAATGTGCAGCAAGGTGCTCATCGACCACAACGCCGGGAACGAGCCGTTCGGGAAGGGCATTCGCCTGGCGCTCGCCACCGATACGTCCAGGCCCCTGGCCCGGGCCTTTCGGACCTGCCCCTCGGCGAGGTCCACTCCTGTGTAATGGATGCCGGCCTGCACGAATCTCAACCCGTCAAGTCCGGCCCCTGTCCCAACTTCGAGAACGGCGTGCCGGCCTTCGGACTTCAGCAGGGCGATGAAGCGTTGGCGCTGCTCCATCCGCCTGCGCGACGGCGGATGGTCGGCGCCGGAAGCGGCCCGCCAATTGTAGAAGTCGGCAAGGCGGCGCTCGCCGTCCTCCGCCCCCCGTTCCATTGCGCCTCCCTGAGGCTCAGTTCCATCAGTTGAAGACGACAGTCCTGTTGCCGTCCAGCAGCACCCGGTGCTCTGCGTGCCACTGCACTGCCTGGACCAGTGTGCGGCCTTCCACGTTCCGGCCCATCTGGACGAACTGCTCCGGTGTGCGGGCATGGTCCACGCGGATGACCTCCTGCTCGATGATGGGGCCTTCGTCCAGCGCTGCCGTCACGTAATGGGCGGTTGCGCCGATCAGCTTCACACCGCGGGCATGCGCCTGGTGGTACGGCTTGGCGCCCTTGAAGGACGGCAGGAAGGAGTGGTGGATGTTGATGGCCTTGCCCGTGAGCTCGGTGCAGAGCTCATCGGAAAGGATCTGCATGTAGCGGGCCAGGACCGTCAGTTCAATATCGTGCTCTGCCATGATGGCGCGAAGCTTGTCCTCCGCCTGCGCCTTGGTGTCCCTGGTGACAGGGATGTGGTGGAACGGAATGCCGTAGAACTCGGCGAGCCCGGCCAGGTCCTGGTGGTTGGACACAATGGCGGGGATCTCAATGGGCAGGGTCCCGGAGCGCTGCTGGAACAGGAGGTCGTTGAGGCAGTGCGCGGCGGTGCTGGCCATCACCAGGGTCCGGACCTTCTGCCCCACCGCGTTGAAACTCCACTGCATGCCGAACGCCTCTGCCACCGGCTCCAGGGCAACCCGAAGCTCCGAAGCAGGAACCGTCGTCATGACCTCTACCCGCATAAAGAAGTTGCCCGTGGCGGGGCTGCCGTACTGCTGCGAATCCGTAATATTGCACCCTGCCGCCAGCAGGGCGCCGGCCACCGCATGGACGATTCCCGGGCGGTCCGGGCAGGACAGGGTTACTACGTACGCTTGGCTCAGCTGCTCTTCTTTCACGCGTACAAGCCTACCCGCGCAGCGGCCCCCGGATTTGGTAGGCTGAAAGGGTCGCAACTGGCGTTGGGTGGCTAACCACCAGGGAGCGGCAATCACGAAGACCACGGATCGTACGCCTGGGCCGAGGGTCATGTCTTGCCGGAAGTGGGCTGCTCGCGTCAGTGCCGCAGCGCCATGCCCGCGCTTCGTCACGTCCTGTCATAGGAGGTGTGAAAGTGCGCCAGCCGGTAGCCTGACCTAAGCAGTGCCCGTATCCCTAGCCAGGAGTTCTTCGTGACTACTACAGCCACCTCCACCACCGCCGTCAGCAACCAGCCGCTGGCTGAGCTTGACCCTGAAATCGCCGCAGTCCTGGACCAGGAGCTCGGCCGCCAGCGCGGCACCCTGGAAATGATTGCCTCCGAAAACTTCGCCCCCCGCGCCGTGATGGAAGCCCAGGGTTCCGTCCTCACCAACAAGTACGCCGAGGGTTACCCGGGCCGCCGCTACTACGGCGGTTGCGAGTACGTTGACGTCGCCGAGCAGCTGGCTATCGACAGGGTCAAGGCCCTCTTCGGCGCCGAGTACGCCAACGTCCAGCCGCACTCCGGTGCCCAGGCCAACGCCGCCGCCCTGTCCGCCATGATCACCCCCGGTGACAAGATCCTGGGCCTGTCCCTGGCCCACGGCGGCCATCTGACCCACGGCATGAAGCTGAACTTCTCCGGCAAGCTCTACAACGTGGCTGCCTACCAGGTGGAGCAGGACAACTTCCGCGTGGATATGGACAAGCTCCGCGAACAGGCCATCGCTGAAAAGCCCCAGGTCATCATCGCCGGCTGGTCCGCCTACCCGCGCCACCTGGACTTCGCCGCCTTCCGTTCCATCGCCGATGAGGTTGGCGCGCTCCTGTGGACCGACATGGCGCACTTCGCCGGACTGGTGGCCGCGGGCCTGCACCCGAGCCCGGTGCCGTACTCCGACGTCGTCACCTCCACCGTGCACAAGACCCTCGCCGGTCCGCGCTCCGGTGTGATCCTGGCCAAGCAGGAGTGGGCCAAGAAGCTTAACTCCAACGTCTTCCCGGGTCAGCAGGGCGGCCCGCTGATGCACGTCATCGCCGCCAAGGCCGTGGCCTTCAAGATCGCCGGCACCGAGGAATTCAAGGAGCGGCAGGAGCGCGTCCTCGAAGGCGCCAAGATCATCGCCGACCGCCTCAACCAGGCCGACGTCGCCGAAGCCGGCGTCTCCGTGCTCACCGGCGGCACCGATGTGCACCTGGTCCTCGTTGACCTGCGCAACTCGAAGCTGGACGGCCAGCAGGCCGAAGACCTCCTGCACTCCGTAGGCATCACGGTCAACCGCAACGCCGTTCCGTTCGACCCCCGCCCGCCGATGGTCACCTCCGGCCTGCGCATCGGCACCCCGGCCCTGGCAACCCGCGGCTTCGGCGCCACGGAGTTCACCGAGGTGGCCGAAATCATCGCCACCGCGTTGAAGGCCGGCAACAGCGCCGATGTTGAGGCCCTGCAGACCCGCGTGGACAAGCTCGCCGCCGACTTCCCGCTGTACCCGCAGCACGAGCAGTGGTGACCCATGACTGAAACCACAAAGACCGCTCGTATCCTCGACGGCAAGGCAGCGGCTGCAGCCATCAAATCCGAGCTGACTGAGCGTGTCACGGCACTGAAGGCCCGGGGCGTCACTCCCGGTATTGCCACCGTTCTCGTAGGCGCGGATCCTGCCTCGCAGCTGTACGTGTCCATGAAGCACAAGCAGTCCGAGGAAATCGGGATGAACTCGATCCAGCGTGAGCTTCCGGCGGATTCCACCCAGGCCCAGGTTGAGGCCCTCATTGATGAACTCAATGCGGACCCCGCCTGCCACGGGTACATCGTGCAGCTTCCCCTGCCCAAACACCTGGACACCGATGCCATCCTGGAGCGCATCGACCCCGCCAAGGATGCCGACGGCCTGCACCCGACCAACCTTGGCCGGCTGGTGCTCAACGTCAACGGCGAAATCACGTCGCCGCTGCCGTGCACGCCCCGCGGCGTCATCGAGCTCCTGGAACGCAACGGCTACAGCCTCGCCGGCAAGCATGTTGTGGTGGTGGGCCGCGGCGTCACGATCGGCCGCTCGATCGGATTGCTGCTCACCCGCCGGGCCGTGAATGCCACCGTGACCCTGACGCACACCGGAACCGAGAACCTCTCGGAGCTGCTGCGGCAGGCGGACGTCATAGTGGGTGCCGCCGGCGTCAAGCACATCGTCAAGGCTGCGGACGTAAAGCCCGGCGCGGCCCTGCTCGACGTCGGTGTCACCCGCGAAACTGACCCCGGGACGGGCAAGAGCAAGGTCCACGGCGACATCGAGCCCGCAGCGGCCGAGGTAGCAGGCTGGATTTCGCCGAACCCCGGGGGCGTCGGCCCCATGACCGTGGCACTGCTGATGACCAACGTGGTGGAAGCCGCGGAACGCCAGGCGGAAATTGCCCGGTAGTTCTTGAGCACGCCGACGGCGGGCGGCCCTTGCGCATAAGGGCGGCCCGCCGTCGTACTTTAAGGCCGGAACTGAAAGTCCCCTTCCACCTGCCCGCCAGCTCCACTAGTCTGCGGAGGGTGCACAACAAAGCCAGCGTGTCCTCGAACGCCGCCCCCGGCGCCGTCCAGCAAGCCGCGGAACCCCACACTCAAGCCCGCCGCACCGTCATCACGGCGGAGAACCTGACCAAGACCTACGGCGGGGTTGCCGCCGTCGACGGCATCTCGTTCAGCGTCCCTGCGGGGGAGTCGTTCGGCCTGCTGGGTCCCAACGGCGCCGGCAAGTCCACCACCATGAAGATGATCGGCGGGGTCACCCGCCGCACTTCCGGAAACCTCCACATCATGGGCCTCGACCCGGACTCGCATGGGCCGGAAGTGCGCGCGCACCTGGGCGTGGTGCCGCAGCAGGACAACCTGGACGAGGAACTCCGCGTCCGGGACAACCTGCTGGTGTACGGCCGCTACTTCGGCCTGCCCATGAGCTACCTGAAGCCGAAGGCGGACGAGCTGCTGGAGTTTGCCCAGCTGACGGACAAGGCAAAGTCCAAGGTGGACGCCCTGTCCGGCGGCATGAAGCGGCGCCTGACCATTGCGCGGTCGCTCATCAACGAGCCGCGGATCCTGCTGCTGGATGAACCCACCACGGGGCTGGACCCGCAGGCCCGGCACATCCTCTGGGACCGGCTGTTCCGGCTCAAGGAGCAAGGCGTCACGCTGATCCTGACCACGCACTATATGGATGAGGCCGAGCAGCTCTGCGACCGGCTCATCGTGGTGGACAAGGGCCGGATCATGGCCGAGGGGTCCCCGGCGCAGCTGATCCGTGACCACTCCACCCGGGAGGTGGTTGAGCTGCGGTTCGGGTCCGAACGGAACACCACCATCTCCGCGGAGCTGGACGGCATCGGCGCGCGGCTGGAGGTCCTGCCGGACCGGGTGCTGATATACGCGCACGACGGCGAGTCAGCCCTTGAGCAGGTGGCGTCCCGCGGCCTGAGGCCGCTGACGTCGCTGGTCCGGAGGTCCTCCCTGGAAGACGTGTTCCTCCGGCTGACAGGCAGGAGCCTCGTTGACTGAGCGCGGAACCTACCGGGCCCACATCCCGGAGGTGGCAGCTGCGAAGGCCCGGCGCTGGGGAGCGTTCTACTACGCGGAGCAGGTGCTCCGGGTCATGAAAAACTACAGTTGGTCCATCCTGATGTACAGCGTCGGGCAACCCGTGGCGTACCTCTTCGCCATGGGGGTTGGCCTGGCCACCCTGGTTGAGGCCCAGGAGACGGCAGCGTTCGGCGGTGTCACTTACCTGGCCTTCATAGCGCCCGCGCTGCTGGTCTCCGCGGCAGTCATGACTGCCGCCAATGAGTTCACGTTTCCGGTGATGGCCGGGTTCAAGTGGCGCCGCACCTACTACGGTCCGCATGCCTCCCCGCTGACGCCGGAGCAGATCGCGGCCGGCCACATCATGGCCGTGACTCTGCGGCTGTTGGTGCAGTCAGCCATCTACTTCGCAGCCGTGGCACTGTTTGGCGCCTCTCCGCTGGCCTCGGGGTGGGCCGGGATCCTGGTGGCGACCCTTGCCGGCCTGTCCTTCGGCCTGCCGCTGATGGCCTATTCCGCATCGATCACCGAGGACAGGGGCCAGTTCGCGCTGGTGATGCGGCTCATCGTGATGCCGATGTTCCTGTTCTCCGGGACCTTCTTCCCGCTGGACACCCTCCCGCTGGCCGTCCGCTGGATCGGCTGGATCTCGCCCATCTGGCACGGCACGGAACTGGGCAGGGTGGTCAGCTACGGCTACGCGGAGCCCCCGCTCCTTACCCTTGTCCACGTTGCCGTCCTGGCCGGCCTTGCGGTGGTGGGCTGGATCCTGACCAAGCGCAGGTTCGCGGCAAGGATGGGGCAATGAGCGCCGCCGGCCAGAGCGCCACGGACAGGGCGCGGGACAGGACCTTCGGCACGCTGTACTCGCGCAACGCCAGGGCCGTGATTTCGCGCGGCATGAAGGCTACGATGGGCGGCCACTGGCTGGTCATGCTGTCAGGCTTCTTCGAGCCTGTCCTGTTCCTGGTCTCCATGGGTGTGGGCATGGGAGCGATCGTGGGCACGGTGGAGGGGCCGGACGGCACTCCGATCAGCTACGCCGCTTACATCGCGCCGGCCCTGCTTGCAGTCTCGGCGATGAACGGCGCGGTCTACGACTCGACGTGGAACGTGTTCTTCAAGATGAACTTCGCGAAGCTGTACCAGGGCATGCTGTACACGTCGCTGGGGCCGCTGGACATTGCCCTGGGGGAGATTTTCCTGGCCCTCCTGCGTGGGATGCTGTATGCCACGGGCTTCACGGCCGTCATGGGGATGATGGGACTCATCACCACTCCCTGGGCGCTGCTGATGATCCCCGCCTCCGTGCTGATCGCGTTCGGGTTCGCCAGCATCGGGATGGCGATCACCAGCTTCATGAAAACCTTCCAGCAGATGGACTGGATCACCTTCATCATGCTGCCCATGTTCCTTTTCAGCGCCACGTTCTACCCGTTGAGCGTGTACCCGCAGGCGATTCAGTGGCTCATCCAGGCCATGCCGCTATGGCACGGGGTGGAACTGCTGCGCCAGATCAGCGTGGGCACTTTCACAGCTGCGACCCCCGTCCACATTAGCTACTACCTGGTGATGACCGCCGTCGGAATGCTGCTCACCACAGTGCGGCTGCGGCAGCTCTTCCTGAAGTAGCAGGTGTTCGCCCGGGGTGGAAGGCGGCGGGAGCATACTCCCGCGTTTGAGAGAATGGGTGCATGCAATCTCTGGGCAGCTCCAAGTCATCCTCCAAACCCGCCAGGGGCGGATTTTCCATGTTCCGCATCAGCGGGCCGGGGCTTATGGTCCTCGTCACCGCGTTTGTGGTGGCCGTCATCTTTGCGGCCAACCAGAACGACGTCGTGGGCTGGGTTGTTGCCGTCATCGCCGCCTTCTGGCTTGCCCTCGCATGCTTCGTCGTCTTCAGCATCCAGAAGGCCGCCAAGAAAGCCGGAGCCAAGCTGACTGAAGCCCAGAACGCATTCACCACAGCTGCCGGACGCGGACCGTCCTCTTACGCCGACCAGGGTGGAACCCGGGTTGTTGCCGAGCGCAGCCAGGCCGAGGAGGTCCGGGACCTTAAGCTGGACCACTCCTTCAAAATTGTCCAGGTGCAGATCCGCGTGGTGGAGGACGAGCGTGCCAAGGGTGCGGCCGCCAACCAGGACACTATCAACCGGGCCCTGGAAACCATTGAGATCACAGCCACGAATGCAAGGGACATGATCAAGTCCTCCGGCGGCAGCGGAGAGCCGGTCGCCGGAACCATCATCGACTAGAGTGGAGCGGGTGATCTCGGCATTGAAGAAGGACCACCTTCGCATCGCATCCGTTAATGTCAACGGCCTTCGGGCCGCTTACAAGAACGGCATGGCGGCGTGGCTTGAGCCGCGCGAAGTGGACATCCTCTGCCTGCAGGAAGTCCGCGCCCCGGACGCCATCGTCCGGCAGTTGCTGGGCGACGACTGGCACATCCTGCACGCGGAGGCTGAAGCCAAGGGCCGCGCCGGCGTCGCCATCGCATCCCGCGAAGAACCGCTCGAAACGCGGAACGGCATCGGCGACGATTATTTCGCTACCGCGGGCCGCTGGGTGGAGGCTGATTTCCGGTTCGCCGATGCAGCCGGACATCCTGTCCAGCTCACGGTTGCAAGCGCCTACGTCCACTCCGGTGAGGTGGGCACGCCCAAACAGGACGACAAGTTCCGGTTCCTTGACGTCATGAGCACGCGCCTGCCGGAACTGACCAAGCACAGCGACCACGCCCTTGTGGTGGGGGACCTCAACGTTGCCCACACGCCCCTGGACATCAGGAACTCGAAGGGCAACGTCAAGAAGGCGGGCCACCTGCCCGAAGAACGCGCCTATTTTGACCGGTTCTTCGGCGAGGAGATCGGATGGCAGGACGTCCACCGCAAGCTGGCCGGCGAAATCGACGGACCCTACACGTGGTGGTCCCAGCGCGGGAAGGCGTTCGACAACGACACCGGCTGGCGCATTGACTACCACCTGGCCACCCCCGCACTCGCTTCCGCCGCCATCTCGGCAGTGGTGGACCGGGCGGCCTCGTGGGACACCCGCTTCTCCGACCATGCCCCGCTGGTAGTGGATTACCAGCTTTGAGCCCCGAAGGTTTCCTCCCCATGACCAGCCAAACTTCCCCGGCAACCAAGAAGCGCATCCTCTCCGGCGCCAAGCCCACCGCAGACTCACTGCACCTGGGCAACTACATCGGTGCGGTCCGCAACTGGGTGGACATGCAGGCGGAGTACGACGCCGTTTTCTTTATCCCGGACCTGCACGCCATCACCGTGGACTTTGACCCCTCTGAGCTGGCGAAGCGGACCCGCATTGTGGCTGCCCAGTACATTGCCGCCGGCATCGACCCGGACAAGAGCATCTTCTTCGTCCAGTCGCATGTGCCCGAGCACGCGCAGTTGGCTTGGGCCTTGAACTGCATCACAGGTTTCGGTGAAGCTTCCCGCATGACCCAGTTCAAGGACAAGACGCAGAAGTCCGGCGCCGACGCCGCCACCCTGGGACTCTTCGCCTACCCCACGCTCATGGCCGCGGACATCCTGCTGTACCAGACGGACCTGGTGCCGGTGGGGGAGGACCAGCGCCAGCACCTGGAGCTGACCCGGAACCTGGCCCAGCGCTTCAACACGCGGTTCGGTGCCACGTTCACCGTTCCGGAGGCCACCATCGTCAAGGAACGCGCCAAGATCTACGACCTCCAAAACCCCAGCGCCAAGATGTCCAAGACCGGTGAGTCACCTAACGGCGCCATCCAGCTGCTGGAAGATCCCAAGATCGCCGCAAAGCGCATCAAGTCCGCAGTGACTGATGCCGGGACGGAAATCCGGTTCGACTCCGAGGAAAAGCCCGGCGTCTCCAATCTGCTGACCATCTACTCGTCTCTGACGGGTAAGTCGGTGGCGGAACTCGAAGCCGAGTACCAGGGCAAGATGTATGGCCACCTGAAGGTGGACCTTGCGGAGGTGGTGGTGGAGTTCGTCACGCCGCTGCGTGACCGCACCAACGAGCTGATGGATGACCCCGCGGAACTGGACCGGTTGCTGGCGCAGGGTGCGGAGCGTGCCCGCGAAATCGCTTCGGTAACCCTCGGCCAGGTTTACGAGCGCATGGGCTTCCTCCCGTCCTTCTCCCTCGCAGGAGTCCGCTAGCGCCATGCCATCCAGCAAAGTCACCGCAAGGGAAGGCTCCCGCTCCACTCAGGTGGCGGGAAGGTCCGGTAACCCCCAAGGCGACCCAGCGGTGGCCACCGGCAGGAAGGTTTCCACCGCCCCCCCTACGGAAGACGTCAGTGTGGGCGTCATCCTGGGCTTTCCGCCGGAGGTGGCTGAAGAGCTGCAGCGCTGGCGGGCTTCATTTGGCGACCCGCTCGCGGGCGTGGTTCCGGCCCACATCACACTGGTCACCACCACTCCCACGCAGGATTGGGAGGCGACCCGGGAGCATGTCCGGAAGGTGGCCCGGAACCAAAGCCCCTTTATGGTCACCATCGCCGGGACCGGGACGTTCCGTCCGGTTTCCCCCGTGGTGTTCATCAATGTGGAGGACGGCTTCACGGACTGTGTTGACCTGCACGAAAAGCTCCAGCAGGGTCCCCTCCAGCGGGAGCTGCCCTTCGCCTACCACCCGCATGTGACCATCGCCCACGACGTTGCTCCGGAAAGCCTCGATGAAGCCGAAACGGTGCTGAAGAACTACAGGGCCAGCTTCCCCGTGGTTAGCATGGGACTGTACGAGCATGATGCTGACGGCATCTGGCAGCTACGGGAAGAGCTGGACTTTGGTACCGAAACTGACAACGACGCCGGCAGCCGATTCGCGGACGCCAGCTCAGACACAGCAGCTGAAGCAAGCGGAACAACAGCCACTTCCCACTGAGCAGGCCCGCCTGAAGCTCGCCGTCATTCAAAAGCGGATGGAGCTGGGCAAGGCGCGCAGGGCCGGCGGCGGCCCGTTCGCCACCCTGATGGCCACGTTCCAGTGGCTCCTCGCCCGCCTAAATGCCTTTCGTCCCATGCGTGCCTTCCGGCACTACACACTCCAGCATGGTCCGCTGATGAGCGCCGGCATCGGCTTCAACATGTTCTTCTCCATCACAGGCCTGCTCGCTACCGGGTTCTCCGTCGCAGGCCTGGTGCTGCGGGGGCAGCCCGCGCTGCTGGAAACGATCATCAGCAGCGTGGCCTCAAGCGCGCCCGGTCTCCTGAAGGTGAACGGCGGCGGCGGCCTTGTTGACCCGCAGGACCTGCTGAACCCGGATGGGCTCGGCTGGACGGCAGCAATTGCGGCCGCAGTGACTGTTTTTACGTCGCTGCGTTGGATTGCCAGCTTGCGGGACGGGCTGCGCGGCGTTATGGAACTGCCGCCGCCGCTGCTCAACCCCATCCTCCTGAAGCTGCGGGATGCCGGCACCCTGCTGCTCCTCGGTGTGGCGCTGGTGATCAGCGCCGGCGCTTCCCTGGTATTCGGGACGGCGGCAGGCTGGGTCACGGAGTTCCTGCAACTGGATGAAGTCCTGGCCGGCCCGCTGACCACGTCCATCAAGATCGGGGTGCCCCTGGTGCTGAGCTGGGTTACGGCACTGATCATGTTCCGGTTGGCCGGCGGCCTGAAATTGTCCCGCAGGGCCCTGCTGGAGGGCACCATCCTGGCGGCCCTGGGTACTACAGCGCTGCAAATCTTCAGCACGGAACTGCTGGCCGGGGCAGGCCGGAACCCGATCCTTGCGCCGTTCGCCATCATCATCGGACTGCTGATCTGGTTCAACCTCGTGAGCCAGGTCTACCTCGTTGCAGCGGGCTGGGCGGCCGTCCGGGAGGCCGACCTTAAGCACCATTCATCCGGGCACGAGAAGGGCATGTGGGGAGCCCGCCAGGTCCAACCGGGCAAGGTGCCTGTCCAGCCGGGGAAGGGCGCCGTCCCCAAGGACAATGGCACCGCGCCTGCTGGCAGGCGTCGAGGAATTGGCCGGCCCAGCCAGCGATAATCCGGGCCGGCCGGACGCTACGGTGCCGCCACCAGTCCTTCCCACCTCACCGTCCAGTCGGATGGGAAGCCCGGGGCATTCCGGCCCGGTCCGTTGTCCCACCCCGCCGCCATCAGTGCGGCGGCCGCGAGCAGGCCGCCGTTACCGGGCAGGTACAGCGGCAGGGAGTCTGTTTGGCGGTTATGTCCGTTGGGCAGCACCGTGTTCTTCCCGGCGTCGAGCAGGAGCGCGTTGACAGCAGCCTCCGGGTCGTCGAGGCGGGCGGCAGTCATTGCCATGACGGGGTAGTCCCAGCCCCAGGTACTGCCCCAGTCCCAGTCAGCAAGGACATCGGCGAGTGTTGCCCGCATAATGTCCTCGTCGATCAGGTCTGTCTTGGGCACGACGCCGAGGGCGCAGAGCATCGAGGGATGGTCCGTCCTGATGGTGAACGGTTCCACGTCGATGGCGGCGTAAATGCCATCGGTCACGCATGGCTTTACCAGGCCATCGGCCACCGCGCGCCAGGCTCCGACAGGTTCGAGCCCCAGCCGTTCCCGCCAGCTGGCTGCAGTCCGAAGGGCCCACTGCCAATACGCCAACTCGAAGGTGGGATTGGTCACGGACGCCCGGATGGAGCCATAGCTCTCCTGCGCAGGAATCAAGGGCGGACCCAGCTCAAATCCGCGCTCTGTGGGATGCGCGAAGCTGGCCATAAATGCAGCCGACTCGAAGACGATCTCCGCGAACTCTTCGAGCACCTCCCGGCTGGGATTGGAGCGGTATACGAGTTCGGCCAAGTAGATGGGGTGCGGCTGCTGCCAGATCAGGAAGGTCCCGATGGGGCTGGGGCTTTCCCTTCCGTCAGGGCCTACCTGCTTCGGCCAGCGCACGCCGTCGAAACCCTGTGTCCTGGCGGTCTGCCGCGAGGTCTCCAACACAGTGGAGTACCACCGCAACGATGGCAGCAGGAGGTCCACACGGTTCCAGAGCGCAAAGTGCGCGGCGTGCCACCAGTGCATTTCGAGGTGGAAGCGGCCACGCCACGAGTTGCACACGAGTCCTGTTTCCTGCGGGGTCATGGAGCCTGAACAGTTGACTGCGGTCAGGTACTGCGAGAGAACAATCCGGCGTTCCAGTTCCTTGGCTCGCGGATCGTCCGTCGCATCAAGCTCGATCGCGCCGCCCGAGGACCAAAACCGGGGCCAATACCCCTCCGAGGCGGCGGCCACGCTGCTGCCGGCCTCGAGGCTGTTGCCCTGTGAAAGGCCGACGGCGGACCGGCCTGATGCGGTATTGCCCGGCTTTGCTGCCGGCAGGGTTACCTCCCTGTCGCCTCGGGGGACGCAATCGCCGTCGCCGGCCGAGATGAAAGCAAGACTGCAGTCAAGGACGCCCGGACGGTCCGGGACGCCGTTGTCGGGCGTTATCCGGAGGTGGTGCTGCCCGGTCTGTTCCACCTTGAGCAGGCGTCCCGTGATCAGCACCTGGTAGCGGGAGTTGTCCAACTCGCGGCTGGCGGTCCAGCAGGTGGATCCGGAATGCTGTTGGGACCCTGTGGGTTCGCCGAGGCTGGTGGTGTGGGCGTCCGGGCTGTTCCAATCGGCCGCATCGTGCCACGCCTCCGAGCCGTAGGGAAAATCGATGCCAATCACCAAACCCTCATGGAGAGCGGGCGACTCCACGCGAAGGCCGAGCTCGCCGCGGTGGGGGTGGCATGCGGTGGTGACGGTGACCGGGTGACCGGCAAGTGTGAAGCGGCTGGTTACTAGGCCGGTCCACAGGTCGAGCGTTTGTTCGGTGTCGGTGACATCAGCTTCGGTGAGCGCACGTTCTGTTCCGGCCTCTGCCAACCTGAAGCCGATGCGTCCCAGATCCAGGCGGTGCGGGTTGGCACGCAGCCATGTTTCACCTAGCGAGGTATCGGTTTCACGGTCGTTGACGATGTCGCCCACCATGTCCACATATGGCACCGGCCCACGCGGTGAGTCGTAGAGGACCGTTGAGTCGGCCAAGTCATACTGTTGCCGCGGGAGAGTCGAATGCCACCCCCATTGGGCCTGCGTGCCAAGAAGCGTTCCGGGCGGCAGTTCGTCCCGTGAGCCCACAGGGTAGGTGTCCGGCAGCGATTGAAGCCCGGTCAGGTCCATGGTGAAAGCGAACTCGCCGTTGCCCACGGACACGGGGCTTGCTGGGTCAAAGGCCAGCTGGCGGACATTGTGCCGCCGGACGAGTTCTTCCCTCCTGATCATGCCGCCTGGGACGGCGCCGGGGGAAGGGAGAGCCGGGGGAGTAGCGGTGGTTTGGCTGTGCACTGTGCACGCCCTCCTGAAGGAAGCAACGTAAGAAAGCGTTTTCTGGACGCGGTTAATCCTTGTGGCGGCTCAAGCCCCTGTCAAGCCTTGGGCTGCTCAGGGCCGCTCAATTCCGAATGTCGATGCGAAAACCACAGTGTCCGCGAGTTCCCAGAGGCGTCAGCGGGCGCCGCCCGACAGGCTACTGGGCCGCGTCGAGGTATTGGTCGGCCCAGGCAGCGATGATCCGGCCGGCGCGCGCCGCCTGGCCCTTCCCGGTCAGGAGATGGTCGCTGCCTTCGAGGGACACAAAGTTCCGGGGATGCCGTGCCGTCTGGAAGATGGTGCTGGCATTCTCGATGCCCACGGTGTTGTCCGTGGGGGAGTGCAGCACCATCAGCGGCTTGTGCAGCTGCTTAATGCAGTCCGTCAGGTCGGCGTTCTCCAGGTCCTCAACAAAATGCTTACGGATCTCCACCCGCTTCCCGCCAAGGTCCACCTCGGCGCTGCCTTCGCTCAGGATTTTGTCCAGGGCGGCGTCGAAAACATGCGCCACGTGCTTGGGTGAGAAAGGCGCACCAACGGTAGCGACGGCGTCGAGCTCGGGGATTTCCCGCGCTGCAGCCAACACAGCGGCACCGCCAAAGGAATGCCCCACCAGGAGGGAAATCTGCTTTCCCTCGTTGCGCATGAACTCCGCCGCCTTCACCGTATCCGCCACCTTATGGCTGAAGGAACCGGCGGACCACTCGCCGGCCGAGCCGCCCAGGCCCAGGTTGTCGAACCGCAGCATTCCCACGCCGCTGTCCGCCAGCGCCTTGCACATCCGCGAAGCGGAGGGCGCATCCTTCCCCAGCGTGAACCCGTGGGAGAAGACACCCCAGCCCTTGACCGGTCCATCCGGAACGTCGATGATGCCGGAGAGCATTTCGCCGGTGGAACCGGCAAAGGAGACTTTTTCAGAGCGGGACATGTCGTCCCCTTTCCTTTGGTGCGAATGGCTGTGGGCCCACGCCCGCCGGGTTCCCTGGCCGAGCTTACGAGGTCAGGGGGCGGGTGGGGAGAAACAACGACGGCGCCGTTCCCCCTTGCGTGGGGAAGGCGCCGTCGTTTAGCTGGATCCTTTGTCAGATCTTGCGGGAAAGAATGGCCTGCTTGACCTCTTGGATGGCCTGGGTCACCTGGATGCCGCGGGGGCATGCTTCCGAACAGTTGAAGGTGGTGCGGCAGCGCCACACGCCTTCCTTGTCGTTGAGGATCTCCAGGCGCATGTCGCCGGCGTCGTCGCGCGAATCGAAGATGAAGCGGTGCGCATTGACAATCGCTGCCGGGCCGAAGTACTGGCCGTCGGTCCAGAACACCGGGCAGGACGACGTGCAGGCGGCGCAGAGGATGCACTTGGTGGTGTCGTCGAAGCGCTCACGGTCCTCGGCGGACTGAAGGCGTTCCTTGGTGGGTTCGTGGCCCTTGTTGATCAGGAACGGCATAACCTCGCGGTAGGACTGGAAGAACGGCTCCATGTCCACAATGAGGTCCTTCTCAACCGGCAGGCCCTTAATGGGCTCCACGGTGATGGGCTTGGACGTGTCCAGGTCCTTCAGGAGCGTCTTGCAGGCAAGGCGGTTGCGGCCGTTGATGCGCATGGCATCGGAACCGCAGACGCCATGCGCGCAGGAGCGACGGAAGGACAGGCTGCCGTCCGTTTCCCACTTCACCTTGTGCAGGGCGTCGAGGACACGGTCCGTGCCGTACATGGTCAGGTGGAAGTCATCCCACGTGGCCTCCTCGGAAACCTCGGGGTTGTACCGGCGGACGCGCAGGTGCACATCGAACGTGGGGATTTCGCCGCCGCCGCCGACGCCGGCAGGCAGTTCAATCTTTGAGGCTGGCTCAGCGGTTTCAGCGGTCATCTTAGTACTTCCTCACCATCGGCTCGTAGCGGGTAAAGACAACCGGCTTGGTGGCCAGGCGGATGCCGGCAATTGCCTCTGCTGATCCATCCGCCGGGGCGTGGTCGTCCTTGTACGCCATGGAGTGCTTCATAAATTTCTCGTCGTTGCGGTCCGGGAAGTCCTCGCGGAAGTGTCCGCCACGGGATTCCTCGCGGTACAGGGCTGCCACGGTCATCACCTTGGCCAGTTCCAGCAGGAAGCCCAGCTCCACAGCCTCAAGCAGGTCTAGGTTGAAGCGCTTGCCCTTGTCCTGGACGTTGATGCGCTTGTACCGCTCCTCGAAGGAGGCGATGTCCCGCAGCACCTGGTTCAGGGTCTCCGCGGTGCGGAAAACCTGCATGTTGGCGTCCATGGTGTCCTGCAGTTCCTTGCGGATCACGGCCACCTTTTCTTCGCCGACACCGTTGCGGGCAATGTCCAGCAGTTCGGTGGTGTACGCCAGCGGGTTCTCCGGCAGTTCCACAAAATCAGCCGTCTTGGCGTACTCAGCGGCGGCAATACCGGCGCGCTTGCCGAACACGTTGATGTCCAGCAGCGAGTTGGTGCCCAAACGGTTGGAACCGTGGACAGAGACGCATGCAACCTCGCCGGCTGCGTAGAGGCCGGGGACCACGGTGTCGTTGTCCTGCAGGACCTCGGTGGTGATGTTGGTGGGGATGCCGCCCATGGCGTAGTGCGCCGTCGGGAAAACGGGAACCGGTTCCGTGTAGGGCTCCACACCAAGGTAGGTGCGGGCAAACTCGGTGATGTCCGGGAGTTTGGCATCGATGTGCGCCGGCTCCAGGTGGGTCAGGTCCAGGAGGACGTAGTCCTTGTTCGGGCCGCAGCCGCGGCCTTCGCGGACTTCGTTGGCCATGGAACGGGCCACGATGTCGCGGGGCGCCAGGTCCTTGATGGTGGGGGCGTAGCGCTCCATGAAGCGCTCACCCTCGGAGTTGCGCAGGATGGCGCCTTCGCCGCGGGCGGCTTCGGACAGCAGGATGCCCAGGCCGGCGAGGCCGGTCGGGTGGAACTGGAAGAACTCCATGTCCTCGAGGGGGATGCCGCGGCGGAACGCGATGCCCATGCCGTCACCGGTGAGGGTGTGGGCATTGGAGGTGGTCTTGAAGACCTTGCCGGCGCCGCCCGAGGCGAACACTACGGATTTAGCCTGGAACACGTGGAGCTCGCCTGATGCGAGGTCGTAGGAGACCACACCGGCAACGCGCTTCTGCTTGTAAGACGTGCCGTCTTCGCGGACTGCGTCCTCTTCGACCGTCAGCAGGTCCAGGACGTAGTACTCGTTGTAGAACTCAACGTTGTGCTTGACGCAGTTTTGGTACAGCGTCTGCAGGATCATGTGACCGGTGCGGTCCGCGGCGTAGCATGCACGGCGGACCGGAGCCTTGCCGTGGTCGCGGGTGTGGCCGCCGAACCGGCGCTGGTCAATTCGGCCCTCAGGCGTGCGGTTGAACGGCAGGCCCATCTTTTCCAGGTCCAGCACGGCGTCGATGGCCTCTTTGGCCATGACCTCTGCGGCGTCCTGGTCAACCAGGTAATCGCCGCCCTTGACGGTGTCGAACGTGTGCCACTCCCAGTTGTCTTCCTCGACGTTGGCAAGGGCCGCACACATGCCACCCTGCGCCGCACCAGTGTGCGAGCGGGTGGGGTAGAGCTTGGTCAGTACTGCTGTGCGGGCGCGTTGACCGGACTCGATCGCGGCGCGCATGCCAGCGCCACCGGCACCGACGATGACGACGTCGTACTTATGGACCTGCATACCAGACGCTCTTTCTCTCAAAATTCGCAATAAAACAAGGGGCGGGCGTTGCCCGCTCCGCAAAACAAGGCCCGCGGTTGTACCCGCGGGCCCGGCATAGTACCGATGCTAGGCAGGGCAGAAGCCGCCGGGCAGGGGAACACCGTCAACCACGGGGCACGGGTCGAAGGTGAAGATCACCAGGGTGCCCAGCACGATGATGACGACGGTGGCCGAGTAAAGGACCGTCTTCAGCCAGCGGCGGGTTGAATCCTTTTCGGCGTAGTCATTGATGATGGTGCGGACACCGTTGGTGCCGTGAAGCATTGCCAGCCAGAGCATGGTGAGGTCCCAGAACTGCCAGAACGGGTCGGCCCACTTGCCGGCAACGAAGCCGAAGTCAATGGCGTGGATGCCTTCGCCCACCAGGAGGTTCACAAAGAGGTGGCCGAAGATGAGGACTACCAGCACCACGCCGGAGAGCCGCATGAACAGCCAGGCAATCATTTCGAAGTTGCCCCGGCTTCCGCCGGTGCGGCGGTACTGGGGGGCGATACGCCCGCTGCGCGGGCTCTCGATGGTTGCGGACATGGTTTAGTGACCTCCGAGCGCGAGGGACAGGTGGCGGATGGAGAAGGCGACCATGGTGACCAGCCAGAGGCCCAGGACTGCCCAGAGCATCTGGCGCTGGTACTTGGCGCCCTTCTTCCAGAAGTCCACTGCGATGATGCGCAGGCCGTTGAAAGCGTGGAAAACGATGGCGGCAACGAGGCCGGTTTCCCCCAGGGCCATCAGGGGGTTCTTGTAAGCACCGATCACCGCGGTGTAGGCCTCCGGAGACACCCGCACCAAGGAGGTGTCCAGGACATGGACCAACAAGAAGAAAAAGATCACTACACCGGTAATCCGGTGTCCTACCCAGGACCACATGCCTTCACGGCCGCGGTACAAGGTGCCAGCTGGTTTTGTCGGCACTGATAAACCTCCCTGCAACACAGCGGCGCTGGCATGAGATCCACGCGGGGGGAACGCCTGCTGCGAGAGCACTCGTAGCTCGGAGCCTAAATCTAGGCTCCGCTAACAGCTTATTCAATTTAGGAACTCCTTGGTGCCCAGTAACGGCAAGGAATCCGCCGATTAATGAGACAAACACCACAATCCCGCGCAGTCCGGCCGGTTTATGTTGCGGCGAGGGCAGCCGGAAGGGGCCGCCGGTAGCGGGTCGGCTAAAGTAGGCCTTGATGAGTACAGACAAAGTGACAAGCCCGGTTTCACCCCTTGACCGCTTCATCGCGGTGATCCCGGCAGGCGGCGTGGGGACCCGCCTCTGGCCCCTGTCGCGAGCCGCAGCTCCCAAATTCCTGCACGATCTCACCGGCTCGGGCAGCACGCTGCTGCGCGCCACCTACGACCGGCTGCACCCGCTCGCCGGAAGCCGCGTGCTGGTGGTGACGGGGCAGGCGCACCGTGAAGCAGTGTGCCGGCAGCTCCCGGAAGTGCAGGAGTCAGACCTCGTGCTGGAGTCCGAGCCTAAGGATTCGGGCGCGGCGATCGGCCTTGCCGCTGCCATCCTCCACGAGCGTGATCCGGACACCATTATGGGTTCCTTCGCTGCAGACCATGTGATCAGCCCGGACAACCTTTTCCAGCAGGCAGTCCGTGAGGCTATCCACACTGCCGCCGCCGGCAAGATTGTGACCATCGGCATCAAGCCCACGCACCCATCCACCGGGTTCGGTTACATCCGTTCCGGGCAGGACCTGCACATCGAGGCGGCGCCCAGTGCCCAGGACGTGGTGGAGTTCGTCGAAAAGCCGAACGAGGAAGTCGCCCAGCAGTACGTGGACAGCGGCAACTACGTGTGGAACGCGGGCATGTTCGTGGCACCCGTTGCGCTGCTGCTCAAGCACCTTGAAGCCAACCAGCCCGAGCTGTTCCAGGGCCTGCAGGAAATCGCGCGTGCCTGGGACACTCCCGCCCGCGATGAGGTGACGGCCCGGGTCTGGCCCACGCTGCCCAAGATTGCCATTGACTACGCCGTTGCCGAACCTGCCGCCGAAGCCGGGGACGTCGCCGTCGTGCCGGGTTCCTTCCGCTGGGACGACGTCGGTGACTTTGCGTCGGTGGGCCGGCTCAACAGCGCCAGGGAAGTGGACGACGTCACGGTGCTGGGGGAGGGCGCGCGCGTCTTCACCGAGAACTCCAGCGGCGTGGTGGTCACCGACACCAAGCGCGTGATCGCCCTGATCGGGATCCAGGACGTTGTCATCGTGGACACTCCGGATGCGCTGCTGGTGACCACCATGGCCAACTCGCAGCGGGTCAAGGCGGCGGTGGACGCCCTCAAGGCCAGCGGGGATACCGACGTTCTCTGAGGCGGCGTTTCTGCTGGCGCGGGCCGCGGATGTAACGCGAAGACCGCGATGGCCCGTATTCCAGCGACCCTCGCTAGAGTGAACCAGTGCGCAATTACACTACGGAAGCCGAGCCCACCGCGCTGGTGGCTCCATGGCTTGAGCCGCTCCTGCCGGAACTGATCGATTTCCGCCGGGACCTGCATGCGCACCCGGAACTGTCCTTCAAGGAATTCCGCACTACGGACAAGCTGGTTGACAGGCTCGAAGCCGCCGGCCTGAACCCGCGCCGCCTGGACGGCACCGGGCTCACCGTGGATGTTGGCGAAGGTCCCATCGCCACGGCGCTGCGCGGCGATATTGATGCGCTGCCCATCATCGAGGAAACGGGCCTGCCCTTTGCCTCGAAGAACCATGGCGTCACCCATGCGTGCGGCCACGACGTCCATACCACCACCATGCTGGGCATCGCCCTGGTCCTGCACCGGATGCACCTGGAGGAGCCGCTCGGCGCCACCGTCCGCATCATCTTCCAGCCCGCCGAGGAAACCATGCCGGGCGGCGCGCACTCGTGCATCGAGCAGGGTGTCCTGGAGGGGGTTCCCCGAATCCTGGCCCTGCATTGTGATCCGCGCATCGAAGTGGGCAAGATCGGCACACGCATCGGTGCCATCACCTCCGCCTCGGACACCATCCGGATCGAACTTTCCGGCCGCGGGGGCCACACGTCCCGTCCGCATCTGACCGAGGACCTCGTGTTCGCCCTGGCGCAGATCGCCGTCAATGTTCCTGCCGTCCTGTCCCGCCGGGTGGACGTCCGGAGCGGGGTCTCGGTGGTGTGGGGCCAGATGTCCGCCGGCTCGGCACCCAATGCAATTCCGGGAACCGGCTACATGGCCGGAACCATGCGCTGCCTGGACCGCGAGGCGTGGCACGCCGCCGGGGAGCTGCTGGATGAGGTGGTGCACCAGGTGGCTGCCCCCTACGGCGTTGATGTGCGCCTCGAGCACACCAGGGGAGTTCCCCCGGTAGTCAACTCCGAGCACGAGACGGCCATCATCGAAGCGTCTGCCCGCGCTGAAATCGGCGAAAGCGCCGTGGTGCTTACCCCGCAGTCCATGGGCGGGGAGGATTTCGCCTGGTTCCTCGCCGAGCTTCCAGGCGCCATGATGCGGCTTGGCACCAAGACGCCGGGCGGCGAGGAATACGACCTCCACCGCGGCGACTACATCCTGGACGAGCAGGCCCTGGGCCTCGGCATCCGGGTCCTTACGGCTGCCGCGCTGCGCACCATCCGCGACCTTTAGCCAAGGGCGCAGGCCCGCCGTCGTCCCGCCACAATCTGACAGAGGGACGGCGGGCCTGGGGCGATTAAGTTGTGCACAATTGAATTGCGTCCTATGGTATTTCTATGACTGATGCTCCGCGGCTGAACCGCCAGGTGTGCTTTGCGCTCTACTCGGCCTCCCGTGCCGCAACGGCCGTCTACCGGCCCGTCCTTGACGAGCTCGGCCTGACCTATCCCCAGTACCTGGTGATGCTGGTGCTTTGGGAGAACGAGCCGCGGGGGGTAAAGGAGCTGGGCGAGGAACTCGGCCTCGATTCCGGGACGCTCTCGCCACTGCTGAAGCGCCTGGAGTCCCTGGGGCTGGTGGAGCGCCGCCGCTCCGGCGAGGACGAGCGCCGTGTCGCCATCCACCTGACGGCCGCCGGACGTGACCTCAGCGAAAAGGCTGGCGCCATTCCCAGGCGGCTGGCCGAGGCCGCAGGGCTTACGCCCGAGGAGCTCGACCAGCTCCACAACACTCTGGGCCGGTTGACAGCCGCGCTGCAGAACAGCCATTGAGAGCATCAGCCCAAAGTCATCAACCCCTGGAACAGGACGGATACACCGTGAAACCTCTTTACACTGCAGAGGCCCTCGCCTCGGGCGAAGGACGCGACGGCAATGCGCGGACCAACGACGGCAAGCTGGACGTTGCCCTGTCCAGCCCCGTGGAGCTGGGCGGAAACGGCCAGGGAACCAACCCCGAGCAGCTCTTCGCCGCCGGCTATGCAGCGTGCTTCCACTCGGCACTCCGCCTGGTGGGCCGCAAGGAACGGGCTGACCTGACAGGCTCGGCAGTGGCTGCCAAGGTACACCTCGGCCAGCTGAATGACGCCGGATTCGGGCTTGCCGCGGAACTGGAAATCGCACTGCCGGCACTGGACCTGCCCACCGCGGAAGCGCTGGTAGCCAAGGCACACGAGATCTGCCCGTACTCCAATGCCACCCGGGGAAACATCACCGTGGACATCAAGATCATGGAGTTCGCCGAATGAGCCTCGCAACCCTTCCTGCCACCACCCGCGAAATCCGGCTGGCTTCCCGTCCGGTGGGCCGCCCTGTGGCCGACAACTTCCGGCTTGCCGAGTCGCCGCTGCCCGAGCTGGGGGACGGCCAGATCCTGGTCCGGAATCTCTACATGTCCGTAGACCCCTACATGCGAGGGCGCATGAACGACGTCAAGTCGTACTCAGCGCCGTTCGCCCTGGACAAAGCGCTCGACGGCGGTGCAGTGGGTGAGGTGATCGCGTCACGTTCCCCGGGCCACCGCGAAGGTGACGTTCTGGTGCACAGCCTCGGCTGGCGCGAGTACGCGGTGGTGGACGGCGCCGCTGCCCAGCCCGCCCGCACCGATCTTGCTCCGGCGTCCGCCTTCCTGGGGGCCCTGGGTATGACCGGGCTGACCGCATATGCCGGACTGCTGAAGGTGGCTGACTTCAAAGCCGGCGACGCCGTGTTTGTCTCCGGCGCCGCAGGGGCAGTGGGTTCGCTGGTTGGCCAGATCGCCAAGGCGATGGGTGCCTCCCGCGTGATCGGCTCGGCCGGTTCGCCCGCCAAGGTGGCCCGGCTCCTTGAGCTCGGCTTTGACGCCGCATTCGACTACAACGATGCTCCCGTGCGGGAGCAGCTGAAAGAGGCGGCCGGCCCGGGTGGGATCGATGTCTATTTCGACAACGTGGGCGGCGAGCACCTCGAGGCAGCCCTGGCCGCCCTCAACGTCGGGGGCCGGGTGGCAATGTGCGGGGCCATCGCCCAGTACAACTCGAAGGAGCCGACGCCGGCACCGCACAACCTCATGCTGGCCATCGGCAAGCAGCTTACGCTCAGGGGTTTCCTGGTAGGCGGGCAGCGGCACCACGCCGCCGAATTTGCCGCGAAAATGGCTGGTTGGTTGGCTGACGGCACCGTGCAGTACGACGAAACCATCGTTGACGGGCTCGGGAACGCGCCGCAGGCCTTTATGGACCTGCTCGACGGAGCCAATACCGGGAAGATGCTGGTCCGCCTCCAGCCGTAGCCATAACAGCTGGACCAGGGTAAGGGCGCCGCGCCGGGACGCGGCACCCTTACTGGTTGGTAACAACTTGTAAACAATCTCCGGGACCCGTCCCGCTGTGCTATTGGGACGTGGTGCAGGCCACTAAAGTGGGTGGCATCAGTGCGCTCCGGCGCAGTGCTGCGGACCTCAGTGAAAACAGAATTTCAGTGCAGAAACGGACACTCATTGAATTCGAGCCGCAGCGCCACTCTCTTCATCCTGGAGGAAAATTGAAGACATCACTGCGTGCACAATTCAAGCGCGGTTCAATGGCCGGCCTGGCTACCGTCAGCGCCTCGGCCCTTCTGTTGACCGCCTGCGGTGCAGCCCCCGAAGCCGGAAGCACCTCATCCGCCGGGGCCACCGACTACACCGGCTGCATCGTTTCCGACTCCGGCGGATTCGACGACCAGTCCTTCAACCAGTCCTCCTACGAGGGCCTGAAGAAGGCTGAAGCAGACCTGGGCATCAAGGTCAACCAGGTGGAGTCCAAAACCAACAACGACTTCGAGCCCAACCTGCGCGCCATGGTCACCGCAGGCTGCAACCTCACCGTCACCGTCGGCTTCCTGCTGGGCGACGCTACCAAGGCACAGGCAACCGCCAACCCGGACAGCCACTTTGCCATCATCGACTTCGGCTACGAGACGCCCATCAGCAACGTCAAGCCGATCATTTACGACACCGCCCAGGCCGCGTTCCTCGCAGGCTACCTCGCCGCAGGCACCACCAAGACCGGAACGGTTGCCACCTTCGGCGGCATCAAGATTCCCACCGTGACCATCTTTATGGACGGGTATGCCGACGGCGTGAAGTACTACAACGAGCAGAAGGGCAAGAACGTCAAACTTCTTGGCTGGAACAAGGAGGCCCAGGACGGCAGCTTCACCGGCGACTTCGAGAAGCAGGACGTGGGCAAGCAGCTCACCCAGAACTTCCTGGACCAAGGCGCAGATATTGTGATGCCCGTGGCCGGCCCGGTGGGCAAGGGCGCCGGTGCAGCTTTGAGTGAAGCCAAGGGCGCCGGCAAGGACGTCAAGCTGATCTGGGTTGACTCCGACGGCTACCTTACTGCCCCGGACTACAAGGACATCATGCTGTCCTCCGTCATGAAGCAGATGGGCGACGCCGTGGAGACGGTGGTCAAGGAAGACAAGGAAGGCAAGTTCAGCAACACCCCCTACGTGGGCACCCTGGCCAACGAAGGTGTACAGCTGGCTCCGTTCCACGATCTCGAGTCCCAGGTTCCCGCCGAGCTGAAGAGCGAGCTGGACCAGATCAAGAAGGACATTGTGGACGGCAAGCTGAAGGTGGAGTCGGCCGCCAGCCCCAAGGCCTGATTCCTGCTTGAAGCGCCACCCCCGGTTGGTCAATGACTGGCCGGGCGGTGGCGCTTTTTGCTGCTGCCTGCCTCTTTCGGGTTACCGCCCGCTCATCCTCCGACTGCACCCACTAGGCTGGTGCTGCAGCCACATATCCCGTCCGGTCGACCACTGGACGCTTCGAGATTGGTCAGAGTTTTGAAACTTGAACTCAGAGGGATCACCAAACGCTTCGGTTCCCTGCTCGCCAACGACCACATCGATGTGGTGGTTGAGCCCGGGCAAATACACTGCCTGCTGGGCGAGAACGGGGCGGGAAAATCCACCCTGATGAATGTGCTGTATGGCCTCTATGAACCGTCCGAAGGCGAAATCCTCATTGATGACAACGCGGTGGCCTTCCGCGGGCCCGGCGATGCGATGGCAGCCGGGATCGGGATGGTGCACCAGCACTTTATGCTGGTCCCCGTCTTCACAGTGGCCGAGAACGTGGCGCTCGGCGCGGAACCCACCAAGGCCGCCGGCTTCCTCAACCTCGAAGACACCCGCCGCCGGATCAGGGAGATCTCTGATCAGTACGGCTTCGACGTCGATCCGGATGCCCTGGTGGAAGACCTGCCCGTAGGCGTCCAGCAGCGCGTCGAAATCATCAAGGCGCTGGTCCGCAACGCCAAGGTCCTGATCCTGGATGAACCCACCGCAGTGCTGACGCCCCAGGAAACGGACGAACTTCTGGACATCATGCGCCAGCTCAAGGCAGGCGGCACGTCCATCGTCTTCATTTCGCACAAGCTGCGGGAAGTGAAGGAAGTTTCGGACACCATCACCGTGATCAGGCGCGGCAAGGTGGTGGGCACCGCGGACCCGGCCGCCCCCACAGCGGAACTCGCCTCGATGATGGTGGGACGGGCCGTCAGCTTGAACCTGGACAAAGCACCCGCCCAACCGAAGGAAAAAACCTTCGAAGTCCGGGACCTCACAGTCATCGCCTCCAGCGGCCAGCACGTGGTGGACGGGCTCAGCTTCGACATTGCCCGCGGTGAGATCCTGGCCGTGGCAGGTGTGCAAGGGAACGGCCAGACCGAACTCACCGAAGCCATCCTTGGCCTCCAGGACAGGGTCTCGGGCTCCGTCAAACTGGACGGCAACGAGCTGCTGGGCCGGTCCGTGAAGGAAGTCCTGCACGCCGGCGTCGGCTTCGTTCCGGAAGACCGCAAGGTGGACGGCCTGGTGGGCACGTTCTCCGTGGCCGAAAACCTGGTTCTGGATCTCTATGACAAGCCGCCCTTCGCCAAGGGCATCAGCATGAGCCCGGCGAAGATCCTGGAGAACGCCACAGCCCGTATCGGCGAATTCGACGTGCGGACGCCCTCCGCCGCAGCCGCCGCAGGCACGTTGTCCGGCGGCAATCAGCAGAAAGTGGTGATGGCGCGGGAACTTTCCCGCCCGCTGCGCCTGTTCATCGCCTCCCAGCCCACCCGCGGCGTGGACGTGGGCTCCATCGAGTTCCTGCACCGCAGGATCGTGGCCGAGCGGGACCAGGGCACTCCGGTGATGATCATTTCCACCGAGCTCGACGAGGTCATGGAACTGGCTGACCGAATCGCGGTGCTCTACAAGGGAAAGCTGGTGGGTATCGTCCCGGCCGGCACCAGCCGCGACACCCTGGGCCTCATGATGGCGGGCATCCCGCCGGAGGAACACACGCACCCCACGGGACAGGCGCCCACCGCTGCCGCCGCCTCCACTTCCGACGCCGAAGGAGGCGACCATGTCTGACAAGCATCCCCCCAAGCACGCGGCCGGCGAACACAGGGGCAAAGCGCACGAGGCCACGCCCGCCGCGGAGGAGACGGCCGCCGTCGTATCCGTTGATACTGCCGGCGGCGCCATGGAGCCCTCCGCCGTTCCGGCCACTGCCCAAAGCGGTCAGCTCCCGGGCGGCCCGGACACGCTGCTCCGCAAAATCTTTACCGGCAGCGGCATGGTCTCGGTCCTGGCCGTCCTGCTGGCGCTCATCATCGGCGGCCTCCTCATCGCCAGCACCGACAAACAGGTGGCCACCACCTCCACCTACCTGTTCGCCCGTCCCACCGATTTCCTCTCAGCAATGTGGAACGCCGCTACCCGCTCCTACATCGCCCTCTTCCAGGGCTCGGTCTTCAACCCCCGGGGTAACAGCGTCGCGGCCCAGTTCGCACCGTTTATGGAAACGCTCACCATCGCCACGCCGCTCATCACAGCCGGCCTGGGCGTAGCACTTGCCTTCCGTGCGGGACTGTTCAACATCGGCGGGCAGGGGCAGATCATCGTGGCCGGCATCCTTGCCGCCTGGGTGGGCTTCGCGCTGCACCTGCCCCTGGGGCTGCACCTGCTGCTGGTCCTGGCGGCGGGCATTATCGGCGGCGCCTTCTGGGGCGGAGTGGTGGGGCTGCTCAAAGCCCGGACGGGCGCCCATGAAGTCATCCTCACCATTATGTTCAACTACATCGCGCTGTACTTCCTGCGGTACCTGCTGAACACACCGGCCTTCCAGCGGCCGGGGGAGACGAACCCCATCTCGCCCATCCTGGATCCCACCGCCGTGTACCCGCAAATTTTCGGCACCCAGTACCGGCTGCACCTGGGCTTCCTCCTGGCCATCGCGGCCACTGTCCTGGTGTGGTGGCTCCTGAACCGCTCCACTGTGGGCTTTGAGTTCCGTGCCGTCGGGGCCAACCCCAAGGCTGCCCAGACTGCAGGCATCAACGTTTCCCGATCCACCGTCCTGGTGATGGCCATCGCCGGCGGACTGGCCGGCATGTCCGGCGTCGCCCAGGTGGCAGGCACGGAGAAGGTCCTCACCGACGGCGTGGCCGCCACCTATGGATTCGACGCGATCACCGTTGCCCTGCTGGGGCGTTCGACGCCGTGGGGCACCTTCGCTGCCGGCCTGCTGTTCGGCGCCTTCCGGGCCGGGGCGGTCCAGATGCAGATCCAGACCGGAACCCCCATCGACATCGTCCTGGTGGTCCAGTCCCTGATCGTCCTCTTTATTGCGGCCCCGCCGCTGGTCCGGGCCGTCTTCGGGCTGAACCCGCGCCGCAAGAAGCCTGCCCGCGTGGCCAAGTCCCGCCAGGCAGCCACAACCGGAGGTGCAGCATGAGCACAAAAGTATCGTCGCCCCGCCCCGGAAAACCACAGCCGGGTGACACCTCGACAGACTCCGGCTCCAATGCCGTCTCCGCCAAGCCGGTGACCTGGCGGACGCCGGTCCTGCTCACGGTCTTCGGACTGATCGCACTGGTCTTCTTCGGGTTGATGGCGCCCAACCAGACCGCCAGTTTCGGCATCTCCACAGGCGAGGACTTTTTCCAGCTGCCGGCCCTGGCGGTGAACGCGTTCGCCGGGGGCATCGCTTTGTCCGTCCTCCTGCTGGGACTCGCAGCCTATGCGGTATACCTCAAGACCAAAGACCGGCCCGCCCCCGGCTGGCTGACGGTCACCTTCATCGTCCTGTTCGTGGCAGCGTTCCTGATCTGGGTGGTGGGCGGTGCCCGTACCCCGAGCATCTCGTTGGCCGGCCTCATCGCCGGGTCCGTCACCCTCGCCGTCCCGCTGGTGTTCGGCTCGTTGTCCGGCGTCCTGTGTGAGCGGGTGGGTGTGGTCAACATCGCCATTGAGGGCCAGCTCCTGGGCGGCGCATTCACCGCCGCCATCGTGGCCAGCATGACCCAGAATCCCTTCATCGGGCTGCTGGCGGCCGCCGTGGCCGGGGCCGTGGTTTCCATGGTGCTGGCGCTGTTCAGCATCAAGTACCTTGTGAACCAGATCATCGTGGGCGTGGTGCTCAACGTCCTGGTCTCAGGCGTCACAGGCTTCCTGTTCAGCACCGTTATGCAGGCCAACAAGGCGCAGTTCAATTCACCTCCCGGGCTCGACATCATCGAGATCCCCGTCCTGTCCAGCATCCCCATCATCGGGCCCATCCTTTTCCGCCAGTCCCTGGTGGGATACCTGATGTACATCGCGGTCCTCGTGGTCTGGATTGGCCTCTTCAAGACCCGGTGGGGCCTGCGTGTACGCGCTGTGGGCGAGCACCCTCAGGCGGCCGACACCCTGGGCATCAACGTGAACGCCACTCGTTTCTGGAACGTCACCCTGGGCGGGGCAGTAGCCGGCATCGGCGGGTCCTTCTTCACCCTGGTGGCGATCGACAGCTTCACCAAAGAGATCTCCGGCGGGCGCGGCTTCATTGCGCTGGCTGCCCTGATCTTTGGCCGGTGGAATCCAATCGGCGCGTTCTTCGCCGCCCTGCTGTTCGGCTTCGCAGACAACCTGCAAAGCATCGTGACGATCATCGGCACCCCGGTGCCCAGCCAGTTCATGGCGATGCTGCCCTACCTGGTGACGGTTCTCGCCGTGGCCGGACTGGTGGGCAAGTCCCGAGGGCCGGCAGCCAGCGGCATCCCGTATGTCAAGGGTTGATGGCCGCGTGGAACCCGGACAGGACGTGGACTGGCCCGCACTGGAGGCTGCCGCCGTCGACGCCATGCGAAAGGCCTACACGCCCTACTCGAAGTTCCCGGTGGGGGCGGCAGCCTTAACGGCGGACGGCCGGATCGTCAGCGGCTGCAACGTGGAAAACGCAAGCTACGGCCTGACGCTCTGCGCCGAATGCGCGCTGGTGGGCAACCTCCACATGACCGGCGGCGGCCTGCTCCGCGCGTTCTACTGCGTGGACGGCGGAGGAAACGTCCTGATGCCGTGCGGGCGTTGCCGCCAGCTGCTGTACGAATTCCGTGCCCCCGGCATGGAGCTCATGACCACCCAAGGCATCAAGACGATGGACCAGGTGCTGCCAGACGCCTTTGGCCCCGAACACCTGGAGGGAACCCTGTGAGAGACACCCGCGCAGCGAAGAACAAGGCCGAAGCGTTCGACACCGTCGACATCATCCGCATCAAGCGGGACAAGGGCACGCTGAGCCCGGAACAGATCGACTGGACCATCGACGCCTACACGCGGGGAATCATCGCGGACGAGCAGATGGCCGCCCTGAACATGGCCATCCTGCTCAATGGTATGAACCGTACCGAAATTGCCCGTTGGACGGCTGCAATGATCGCTTCAGGCGAGCGGATGGACTTCTCCAGCCTGCGCCGCCCGGACGGCGGGTTGAAGTACACCTCGGACAAGCACTCCACCGGCGGCGTGGGGGACAAGATCACCCTGCCGCTGGCGCCATTGGTAGCCGTGTTCGGCGTCGCCGTTCCGCAGCTGTCCGGCCGGGGACTGGGCCACACCGGCGGCACGCTGGACAAGCTGGAAGCAATCCCGGGCTGGCGGGCATCACTCAGCAACGAGGAGATACTTGCCCAGCTCCAGGACGTGGGCGCCGTCATCTGTGCAGCCGGCGCAGGCCTGGCCCCCGCAGACAAAAAGCTCTACGCACTGCGCGACGTCACCGGAACGGTTGAGGCCATCCCGCTCATCGCCTCGTCCATCATGAGCAAGAAGATTGCCGAGGGCACCGGCTCGCTGGTCCTGGACGTGAAGGTGGGCAGCGGCGCCTTTATGAAGGATGAGGCCAAGGCCCGCGAGCTGGCGGAAACCATGGTGGCGTTGGGTAAGGATGCCGGGGTCAACACCGTGGCTCTCCTCACCAACATGAGCACGCCGTTGGGCCTGACGGCGGGCAACGCCATCGAGGTGGAGGAATCCGTTGAGGTGCTGGCCGGCGGGGGTCCCGGCGACGTGGTGGAGTTGACGGTCCGGCTCGCCGAGGAGATGCTCGCCGCTGCAGGAGTGCACGACGCCGACCCTGCAGCTGCCCTCAAGGACGGCCGCGCCATGGACGTCTGGAACCGGATGATCGAGGCGCAGGGCGGGGACCCGCGGGCCAAGCTGCCGGCGGCCCGGGAATCCGAGGTGGTTTACGCCCCGGCGGACGGAGTGCTTGTGGAACTCGATGCCTTGGCCGTGGGCGTGGCAGCCTGGCGGCTCGGCGCCGGGCGGGCGCGCAAGGAGGACGCAGTGCAGGCAGGCGCGGGAGTCCGCATGCACGCCAAGCCAGGCGCCGTGGTCCGGGCGGGCGAGCCCCTGATGACCCTGCTCACGGACACCCCGGAACGGTTCCCCCGCGCCAAGGAAGCGCTGGAAAACGCAGTAGTCATCGCCCCCGAGGGTGCACGGCCCGCACAGCGACTCATCATTGACCGCATAGCATAGGGACCCATGCAGGCCATCAATGACTTCATCCTCGCGGCAGCCGGACAGCCCTGGGTGCTTTTCCTCGTATTGGCATGCTGCATCATTGACGGCTTCTTCCCGCCCATTCCCAGCGAGTCAGTGGTGGTGGGCCTGTCCGCCGTTGCTGCCACAGCGGATGTTCCCAACCCCTGGCTCCTGATGCTGGTGGCGGCTTTGGGCGCCTTTTCCGGCGACAACATTGCTTACCTGATCGGGCGCAGGGTGGGCACCCGGCGCTGGGTCTGGATGAGGGGCCCCCGCATGCAAAGTGCCTTCCGGTGGGCAGGCCGGGAGCTGCGCAAGCGCCCGGCGTCGCTCATCCTCGTGGCGCGGTTCGTCCCGATCGGCCGGGTTGCCGTTAACCTCACGGCCGGGGTCACGCATTATCCGCACCTGCGCTTTGTGGGGCTGACTGTCCTGTCGGCCAGCCTGTGGGCGGCATACTCGGTGGGGATCGGCCTGTTCTTTGGCCAGTGGTTTGAAAACAACCACCTCCTGGGCGCTGTCATCGCCATCATCTGTGCGGTGGCGCTGGGGATCGTGGTGGACCTCGTCATCAACCGGGTCCGGCGCAGGCCTGCCATGGTGGAACGGATGAAGGAACCAGAAGCGTAGCTGGACCGTTGTTCGGGCAGGACGGGGCGTAGCAAAGTGCGCCGCGGCCGTGGGACACTTAGGAACGATTTCCGCTTTGGCTGCGTCACTTTTGGCCGGTGCCATTTTGCATAGGAGCAAGACCGCGTGGAGTTTATTAATGAGGCCGTGCTCCATGCAGCTGGCCAATGGTGGATCTACCCGGTCCTGCTGTTGTTTTTCTTTGTGGACGGCTTCGCCATGGTGGTCCCCAGCGAGACCCTCATCGTGGCCCTTGCAGCGTTTTCCCGCCACAGCGGGGAACCCAATCTCTGGATCCTTGGCCTCACCGCGCTGGTCGGTGCCATAGCCGGGGACAACATGGCTTTTATGCTCGGACGCCGGATCGGCCTGAACCGGTGGAAGTGGATGCGCCGGCCCAGGGTCCAGAAGGCCTTCGGCTGGGCGCGTTACGAACTGGACAAGCGCGGCGCCGTGCTGGTCTTCACTGCCCGCTACATTCCCTGGGGCCGGGTGGCTGTCAATTACGTCGCCGGAAGCACCGGTTTCTCCCACCGCCGCTTCTTCCTGCTGGACGCTTTCGCCTGCATCACGTGGGTGGGGTATTCAATCGGCATTGGTCTGCTGGCCAGTTCCTTCCCCTGGCTGCACCACAACCCCCTGCTTAGTGCTGGCATCGCAGTAGTGTTCGCCATTGTGTTGGGCATCCTCATCGACCACCTGCTCCGGTGGTGGCACAAGCATCTGGCCCGCAACGACGCCGAAGAAGTGGATGAGTGGCTCGACGGCGGTCCGGACGGGGCGCGGGACAACCAAACCGTCAGCACCGCAGTCCTGGCACCCACTGCCCGAGAGGGTAAGTCCGCCGCCACCTAGCGGCTGGCATTGGAACCCTGCCCACCCTAAGGTGGGAACGTGACTGAGCCTATTGTTGACGCTGCCCCTGCCATCGATTTTGACCTGAAGAACCTGCCCAAGGTTTCACTTCACGACCACCTGGACGGAGGACTCCGTCCGGCCACCATTATCGAACTGGCCGAGGCAGTTGGCCACACCCTTCCGTCAACCGATCCAGTGGCGCTGGGCGAATGGTTCCGCGAGTCCGCGGACTCCGGTTCCCTGGTCCGGTACCTTGAGACGTTTGACCACACCGTTGCGGTGATGCAGACCGCCGAAGGGCTGTTCCGCGTGGCCAAGGAATTCGTCGAGGATCTTGCTGACGACGGCGTGGTGTACGGCGAAGTACGGTGGGCGCCCGAGCAGCACCTGCAGAACGGCCTCACCCTTGACGAAGCCGTGGAAGCGGTGCAGGGAGGCCTTGAGGCCGGCGTCGAGGCCGTAGGGGAGACCGGCCGCGAAATCCAGGTGGGCCAGCTCATCACCGCCATGCGCCACGCCGACCGCGGCCAGGAGATCGCCGAACTCGCCGTCCGCCACCGCAACAAGGGTGCCGTGGGATTCGACATCGCCGGAGCCGAAGACGGCTTCCTGCCCTCCCGCTTCAAAGAGGCCTTCACCTTCCTTGCCCAGCACAACTTCCCGGCCACGGTGCACGCGGGCGAGGCAGCCGGACTGGAGAGCATCCAGTCCGCTTTGGTGGACGGCCGCGCGCTGCGGCTGGGCCACGGCGTCAGGATCGCCGAGGACATCATGGTGGAGTTCGACGACGATGACGAGACAGAGGACACCATCGGCCTGGTGACCCTCGGCGACCTTTCCAGCTGGATCCGCGACCGCGGCATCGCCCTGGAAATCTGCCCGTCGTCCAACCTCCAGACCGGTGCCATCGCCGGGTTCGGCGATGGCATCGAGAGCCACCCGCTGGACATGCTCTACCAGCTCGGCTTCAACGTCACTATCAACACCGACAACCGGCTGATGAGCGGCGTCACCCTGACCGACGAGTTCGACCTCCTGGTGGAAACCTTTGACTACGATCTCGACGACTTGCTGGAGCTGACCCTGAACGCTGCCGAGGCATCCTTCCTGCCCCTTGAGGAGAAGGAAGCACTGGTGGAGTACATCAACGACGCCTACGCGAACCTTGGCTAACCAGCAGGCACCCCTGCCGGAGCTCATCGGCGTGGTTGCCGCCCTGCGCGAGCACTGCCCGTGGATGGGCGCGCTGACCCACGAGTCCCTGGTGGAGTACCTCCTTGAGGAGGCCTATGAGGTGGCGGAAACCATCGAGGCCGGAACGGGTACCGAAGCCGGCGACGCCGAACTCCGGGGCGAGCTGGGCGACGTGCTGCTCCAGGTGGTGCTGCACGCCCGGCTGGCCGAGGAGCGCGGGGCTTTTACGTTCGACGAGGTTGCACGCGGCCTGAGTGCCAAGATGGTCCGGCGGAATCCGCACGTGTTCCGCCCGGACGGCTCCCTGCAGGACAGCTTTCCGGCCACGGTTGGTGAGATTGTACAAAAGTGGGACGCGGTGAAGCGGGCTGAGCGCCCGGAGCGGCGGGACCCGTTCGAAGGCATCCCGCTGGCGCTGCCGGCGCTGGCCAGGGCGCAGAAGTCGATCGACCGCGCGGCCCGGGCAGGACTTGGGCAGCCTCAACCACCGGCGGAGGTTCCCGCCTTCACGTCGGAAGAAGAACTCGGCGAGCTGCTGCTCGCCGTCGTGCGTTCCGCCCAGGCCAGCGGATTCGACGCAGAGCGTGCCCTGCGCGGCGCAGTCCGGGACTACCAGCAGCGTGTCCCCGGGCAGCACCAACAGAGATAACCGCACCATCATGACGTCCGGGGGCTGGATAGGTTTCCGTAACCCGGACCACTCTCGACTACGCTGGTCCGTGACGAGTACGTCGAGTCTTTCTGCAAGATCCCCCCGTTAATCGCCCATAAGGAGCAAATTCATGGCGCTTATCGATGCCATCCACGCCCGCGAGATTCTCGATTCCCGCGGCAATCCGACAGTAGAAGTTGAAGTACTGCTCTCCGACGGCCAGATCGGCCGCGCTGCAGTGCCGTCCGGTGCTTCCACCGGCGAGCACGAAGCCGTTGAGCTGCGTGACGGCGACAAGGGGCGTTACCTCGGCAAGGGTGTCCAGAAGGCTGTTGACGCCATCATCGACCAGATCGCCCCGGCCCTGACCGGCTTCGACGCCACGGACCAGCGCAGCATCGACCAGGCCATGCTGGACCTGGACGGTACGCCGAACAAGGGCAAGCTGGGCGCCAACGCCATCCTGGGCGTTTCCCTGGCCGTTGCGAACGCAGCTGCCGCCTCGGCAGACCTTCCTCTGTACAAGTACCTGGGCGGCCCGAACGCCCACGTCCTGCCGGTTCCGCTGATGAACATCCTCAACGGCGGCTCGCACGCAGACTCCGACGTCGACATCCAGGAATTCATGGTTGTCCCGCTGGGTGCCGAGACCTTCTCCGAGGGCCTGCGCTGGGGCGTTGAGGTGTACCACGCCCTCAAGTCCGTCCTGAAGGAAAAGGGCCTGGCCACCGGCCTCGGCGACGAAGGCGGCTTCGCCCCGAACCTCCCGTCCAACCGTGCAGCCCTGGACCTGATCCAGGAAGCCATCAAGAACGCCGGCTACACCCCGGGCAAGGACATCGCCCTGGCCCTGGACGTTGCCTCCTCCGAGTTCTTCACCGACGGCGCCTACCAGTTCGAAGGCAAGTCGCTGACCTCCGCCGAGATGAGCGCCTACTACACCGAACTCGTCGCCGACTACCCGCTGGTCTCCATCGAAGACCCGCTGGACGAAAACGACTGGGACGGCTGGAAAACCCTCACCGACTCCATCGGCGACAAAGTGCAGCTGGTGGGTGATGACCTCTTCGTCACCAACCCCGCCATCCTGCAGCGCGGCATCGACACCAAGACCGCCAACTCCCTGCTGGTCAAGGTCAACCAGATCGGTTCCCTCACCGAAACGCTTGACGCCGTGAGCCTGGCCCAGCGCGCCGGTTACACCACCATCACCTCGCACCGCTCCGGCGAGACCGAGGACACCACCATCGCCGACATCTCGGTGGCCACCAACGCCGGCCAGATCAAGACCGGCGCTCCGGCCCGCTCCGAGCGCGTTGCCAAGTACAACCAGCTGCTGCGCATCGAAGAGGAACTCGACGACGCCGCACGCTACGCAGGCCGCAGCGCGTTCCCGCGTTTCAAGGGCTAGTAGCCGCGTAAACGACGAGGCGGTGGCTATGGTTTAAAGACCATAGCCACCGTTGTTGTTTCGGCAATTTTAGTTTCAGCCAGCTAGTGGCGGCCCAGACAGGCTGCGCGTTTCAGGAGTGTCATGGCTACCCGTCGTCCCAAAGTTCCGAAGGTCGCCTCTTCCCGTTCGCGAACGCCAAGCCAGGAAACGGCCGGCGACGCGGATGTCATCCGTGCGGATTTCGGTTCCGCCAAGGACAAGCCCGGCATGGATGGAACCGCCCGGAAAGCCCCAGCACCGCAGGCAGCAGACGCGGCGGGTAGCCGCTCGCCGGGTGCCGGGAATGTGTCCGGGTCCCGCGCCGCCACCGCGCCTGCCGCTGGAAGGAAGGACAGCAGTTCCCACGGCACTTCCTCAGCGTCCGGCCCCGAAACCGCCGAAGACCAGCAACCCGTCCCCGCCAAGGCGTTTTCCGGCCGGATGCTGGCGCTGGCGGTGGTCATGATTGCCATCACCATCATGCTGGCGCCCACGGTGAAGATCTTCTTCGACAAGAGGGCTGAAATTGCGGCCCTGAATGCGGACATCGCGGCCCGGGAGGCCGAAGGTGACAGCCTGCGGCAGCAGGTTTCCCGCTGGCAGGACCCCAACTACGTGAAACAGCAGGCCCGCGACCGCATTAACATGGTTATGCCGGGCGAAACCGGCTACTGGGTTTTCGGCAGCGATTTGCCGGCCGAAGAAAGCAGTAGCCAAACCGGTGCAGCAGCACAAGACCCCGCCGATCTGCCGTGGGTGGATTCCCTGTGGGAGTCCATCACGCGCGCGGCTACAGACTGAACCGCAAAAGGAAGGACGGCCCGCCACAGTGGAACTTAACACGGCAGCCGCCCGGGACGAATCCCGCCAGCCATCACCACGAGACCTGGAAGTACTGAGCCGCCAGCTGGGACGGCCGGTCCGGGACGTCGTCGAGATTCCCGCGCGCTGCGTCTGCGGCAACCCGCTGGTGGCCGCAACCGCTCCGCGGCTCCGCAACGGAACGCCATTCCCCACCACCTTCTACCTGACGCATCCGGTCATCACCTCTGCGGTTTCCAGGCTGGAAGCAGCAGGTGTTATGAACGAAATGAATGACCAGCTGGCAGCCGATGATGAATTGGCCGCCGCCTACCGCTCCGCCCACGAGGCTTATCTGGCCGCACGTGCGGGCATCGGTGAACGCTCGGGCATCGGCTCTGTCCCCGAGATTGACGGGATCTCCGCCGGCGGCATGCCCACCCGCGTCAAATGCCTGCACGTCCTGGTAGGGCATTCACTCGCCGCCGGTCCGGGAGTCAACCCGCTGGGGGACCAGGCCATCTCCGCGATCAGCGAATGGTGGACCGCCGACAGGTGCTACTGCGAAGGCGCCTGGGATACCACCGGGGAAGCCCCGTCCAGGGACCTCAGCCGGCATGGACCGCAGGGGCTGCCGGACATCGTAGGCCGTCCCGCGCCCGTCCGGAAGACCTCCGGGACAGCAGAGGCCGGAAAATGACCCGCGTAGCCGCGATCGACTGCGGCACCAACTCCATCCGCCTTCTGATCGCTGACATTGACCGCAGCAACGGGACCACCAGCCTCAAAGACGTGGTGCGCGAGATGCGCGTGGTCCGGCTGGGCCAGGGAGTGGACGCCACCGGCGAGCTGGCTCCGGAGGCCCTGGAGCGCACGTTTGCGGCCGCCGCAGACTACGCCCGCCAGATCCGGGAACACGGCGCCGTCAAGGTCCGTTTCGTTGCCACCTCCGCAAGCCGGGACGCGAAGAACCGGGACGTCTTCGTGGACGGCATCCGGAACCTGCTGGGCGTCGAACCTGAGGTCATCTCCGGCGACGAGGAAGCCGCGCTGTCCTTTGCCGGAGCCAGCAGCGTGCTGCCGATCCTTGATGGCCAGGAGGTGCTGGTGGTTGACCTGGGCGGCGGAAGCACCGAGTTCGTCCTTGGCACGGCAGCCGGCGTAACTGCAGCCAAGTCCGTGGACATTGGATGTGTGCGCCTGACGGAACGGCATCTGCGCCAGGACCCGCCCACCGCTGAACAAATTGCCGCCGCGGAAGCTGACGTCGACGCTGCCATCGCCCGCGCCGGACAGGACGTACCCCTGGAACGCGCCGCCGCCGTCGTCGGCGTTGCCGGTTCCATTACCACCATCACCGCGCATGCCCTTCGCCTTCCTGAATATTTGCCAGGTGCAATCCACGGCACCGAACTGCCCCTCGACACCGTCCGGGCCGCCTCGTCGGATTTGCTCACCATGACGCGATTGGACCGCGCCGCGCTGCCCTACATGCATCCCGGCCGGGTGGATGTCATCGGCGCAGGGGGACTCGTCTGGCGCCGGATCCTCGAAAGCCTGGCCGGCCTCACCGGCGGACGCATCGCAACTGCCACAGCCAGCGAACACGACATCCTCGACGGCATAGCCCTGAGCATCGGCTGACGGCCCATGCAGATACACGCAACCCGGATGAGGCCACCATTTGGTCGGGCCGGCGCAGCCCTGCTCGCGCTGGTCCTGGCGGGCGGCTGCCTCGCCACCGGCCTGTTGACTGCCCCGGCCGCGCACGCGGACAAATGGCGCGACAAGCAGTACTGGCTGGCCGAGTCCGGCATCACCAAGGCCTGGGAGGTGTCCAAGGGCGCCGGGGTCAAAGTGGCCGTGATCGACAGCGGCGTTGACGCCCAGCACCCTGACCTCAAGGGAGCCGTGGCCGGCGGCTATGACGCGTCGGGTTCCGGTCAGCCCAACGGGCAAGAAGGCGTGGGCTCCAAGACCGAACACGGCACGCTGGTGGCCACCATGCTCGCAGGACGGGGCCACCAGCCGGCCGACGCCACTGCCAAGCCTTCGCCCGGTCCCAAAGCACTTCCTCCTGACGGGATCGTGGGAGTGGCCCCGGAAGCCCAGATCCTTGCGGTCTCCACCTGGCTCGGCTCAACCAACCCCTCCGGCAAAAGCGATCAGGACCAGATCCCCGAGGCCGTCCGCTGGGCGGTGGACAACGGGGCCGGGGTCATCAATATTTCCCTGGGCAGCACCACCCCGCAGTGGCCGCAAAGCTGGGACGCCGCCTTCCTCTACGCCGAGCAAAAAGACGTGGTGATAGTGGCCGCCGCCGGCAACCGCGTGGGCGGCAACATCCAGGTGGGCGCTCCGGCCACCATTCCTGGCGTCCTCACGGTAGCCGGCCTGGACCGCAAGGGCGCAGCCAGCGTTGACGCATCCTCCCAGGGCATCAGCATCGGCGTAGCGGCGCCCGCGGAGAACCTGCTGGGGGGTGTGCCCGGCGGCACCTACGCGGAATGGGCCGGGACCTCCGGCTCCACGCCCATCGTTGCCGGCGTTGCGGCGCTGATCCGTTCCAAGTGGCCCGACATGAGCGCCGAACAGGTGATCAACAGGATTGTTTCGACAGCAAAGGACGCCGGAGCCCCCGGCAAGGATCCGTTGTACGGCTTCGGTGTGCTCAACGCTGAGGCGGCGCTCAAGGCCGAGGTGCCGGAAGCAGCTACAAACCCGCTTGGTTCCATCGCGGAATGGATCCGGGTTCACCGGCGCGGCAACTTTGCCACCCCTGCACCGCTCCCCACGACTGAAGTTCCCAGTGCAGTGCCCACCCTGCCGGAGGCCACCGTGCCTGCGGCTGAGCCGCCCTCGAGCCGGGATACCGCCCTCGGCGCCGCCGTCGTTATCGGTTTCAGCCTGTTGTTCATGGCAATTATCGCGGCAGCGGTGATCCAGCTCCGGCGGGCGGCGAGGAGACCGGCAGATGGGGGAGAGGAGCCGGAGACGGGTGTTGTGGACCGGGTGGATTGCGGGCGCCAAACCTGAGGTCTGTAGCTTTTAGGCAGTTAGTGAAGATTTTCACAAACTACTGTATCCTTGAGCTATGGCAACCACCCCAGAGCTCCAGGACCGTCCCAGGGTACTCGTCGTCGGCGGCGGGTACGTCGGCCTGTACGTAGCACTCAAACTGCAGAAGAAGATCGCGAATGCCGGTGGCATCGTCACCCTCGTGGATCCACTGCCCTACATGACCTACCAGCCGTTCCTGCCCGAGGTGGCCGGCGGCAACATCGAGGCTCGCCACGCTGTGGTCTCCCACCGCAAGCACCTCAAGCAGACCGAGCTGATCCAGGGCCGCGTGACCTCGATCGACCACGCCAACCGCACCGCAGTGGTGGCTCCCGCTGACGGCGGCGCGAACTTTGAGGTTCCCTACTTCGATGTTGTCATGGCCGCTGGTGCCATCACCCGTACGTTCCCCATCAAGGGCCTCGCGGACAAGGGCATCGGCCTGAAGACCATCGAGGAAGCTGTAGCCCTCCGCAACAAGGTCCTGGAGCGCATCGAAGTTGCCTCCACCATGACCGACCCCGCTGCCCGCGCCAAGGCCCTCACCTTTGTTGTGGTGGGTGGCGGTTTTGCCGGCATCGAGTGCATCACCGAGATGGAAGACCTTGCCCGGGCCGCCGTCCGGAACAACCCGCGCATCAAGCAGGAGGAAGTCCGCTTCGTCCTGGTTGAAGCCATGGGCCGGATCATGCCGGAAGTTACGGCCACGCAGGCCGAGTGGGTTGTGGAGCACCTCCGCAGCCGCGGCATTGAGGTCCTCCTCAACACGTCCCTGGACAACGCCGAGGGCAGCCTCAAGCTCATCAACCTCCCGGATAAGACCCCCGCCCAGGAGTTCGAAACGGACACCCTCGTGTGGACCGCCGGCGTGCAGGCCAACCCCATGGTCCGCTCCACCGACTTCCCGCTCGAGCCGCGGGGCCGCGTCCGCGTCCTGCCTGACCTCCGGGTTGCGGGCGACGAAGGCATCATCGACAACGCCTGGGCCGCCGGCGACGTCGCCGCCGTGCCTGACCTGACCGGCAAGGGCCTCCCGGACGGTACGTGCGTCCCCAACGCCCAGCACGCGCTTCGCCAGGCCAAGCGCCTCGCCAAGAACCTTTGGGCCTCCCGCTGGGACAAGCCACTGAAAGACTACAAGCACAAGAACCTGGGTGCTGTTGCCGGCTTCGGCCAGTGGAAGGGCGTTGCCAACATCAACCTTGTGGGCAGCATCGGACTCAAGGGCGGACTCGCCTGGCTCGCGCACCGCGGCTACCACGGCCTGGCGATGCCCACGTTCGAGCGCAAGTTCCGCGTGATCTTCAACTGGATCCTGAGCTTCTTCGCAGGCCGCGACACCACGCAGTTGATGGACCTCGACAACCCGCGCGGCGCCTTCGTGGCAGCAGCTACCCCGGCCCCCAAGCCGGCTGCCGCATCCGCTGCGGACGCTCCTGCGCCGGTGGCTGGCGGCTCCGGTTCCACCGCGACCACGAAAGTGGAAGCGGTCCCGGCCAGCGCCAAATAGACCCGCTCTGCTTTAGCGCACGACGGCGGCTGTCCCTTTCGGGGCGGCCGCCGTTCGCGTTTTCCAGGCAGCAACAGGCGGCCGCCGGAAGCGCCTCCTAGACTGGCAGCATGACTGGCGAGAAGAACCTTCAGGCCCTGCTGGCGGGAATGCGCCCGGTCCGGCGCTCGGGTGAGTACGTCTACGTCCTGTGGCCGCACGGGCGGCCACTAACGTCCGGCATTGAAGCGGCGGTACGGGAAGCTGAGGGCCTCACCGTGGTCCTGCCCCGGGCGCAGGCGGACCAGGAAGGGCTGTCCTACGACTTCGTGGGCGCCTGGATTACCCTGCAGATCCACTCCGCCCTGGAAGCCGTGGGACTCACTGCCGCTGTCAGCAAGGCCCTCACGGATGCCAGGATCAGCTGTAACGTTCTTGCCGGATTCCACCACGATCACCTGCTGGTGCCGGTTGCGGACGCGCCCCGCGCCCTTGAGGTATTGGCTGAACTCGCCGCGCAGAACGGGCGCGGGCAGGATGGCGGTGAGCTGCCCCGGCCTGAAATCCTGCTTCGCGACGAGACGCCGGAGGACCGGGACGCGATCCTCGCCCTGACAGCCGAGGCGTTCGCCATCTCGCCGGCCACCGGGCTTCCGGCGGAAGGGCAGCCCGTGGAGGTCAACGTGCTCCGGGAGCTCTTTGACGCCAAGGAGTACCTCCCCGGTTTCAGCGTCGTAGCGGTCCTTGACGGCGAGGTGGTAGGGCATGTGATCAGTACACGCGGATGGGTGGGCCGGCAGGAACTCCTGGGCCTCGGCCCCCTCGGAGTTACCCCGCGGCTTCAGAGGCATGGCATCGGTTCCGCACTGATGAAGGAGAGCATCGCCAGGGCAAACGCTGCGGGGGAGGTCGGCATCGCCCTGCTTGGCAGCCCTGACTATTACTCCCGCTTCGGCTTCGTCCCGGCGGCAACGCTGGGAGTGCTTCCGCCTGAGGACGTATGGGGCGATTATTTTCAGCTACTGCCGCTCGCTTTGTGGCGTGGCGGAGTCCACGGGACGTTCCGGTATGCCGAACCGTTCTCGCGCCTCTGACGGGATACCATTGAGCCGTTGCCCCAGTAGCCCAATTGGCAGAGGCAGCGGACTTAAAATCCGCGTGTTGTGGGTTCGAGTCCCACCTGGGGTACTTAGCAGAAACCGGCCGCCAGAAGCCGCCGACAGAGGAAGCCGTCCGCAGCGCGGGCGGCTTCCTCCGTTTAATTCCACATATGCAACGACTGTTATAAGGATGTGACCTCTCTCACTTATCTTCCCTGTGCATATGCATTAGCTTGAGAGCTAAATCAGGAACACCTGATTTTTCGTGTCAAAGGCCGTTCGCACCTTTAGATCGAGGAGCTCGTAAATGACTTTATTCCCCCAGGCGGGAACCCGCGTTGCCAAGCTGACAGCGCTTGGCATCGGCGTCGCCTTTATGGCAACGGCTTGCGGCGGTTCGTCCACACCCACGGCGTCCGAAACCGCCACCGGATCAGCGGCAGGCATTGAATGCCCGGCCCCCGCGGCTACCGGCGGAAGCTCCGCCCCGGCGACTGACGCGGGCGGCGCGGTCCCACCGTCCACTGGTACCACCGCAAAGCCGCTGAAGCTCGGCTCTCTCCTGCCCACCACCGGTTCGCTGGCCTACCTTGGCCCGCCGGAAATCGCCGGTGTTAACCTCGGTGTCAAGGAAGTCAATGATGCCGGCGGCGTCCTCGGCAAGCCTGTCGAAGTAGTCCACCGCGACTCGGGCGACACCAAGACGGACATCGCAACCCAGTCCACGTCGGCTTTGCTCGGCCAAGGGGTCAACGCCATCATCGGCGCAGCCTCCTCCGGCGTGTCCAAGACAGTCATCAACCAGATCACGGGCGCCGGTGTGCTCCAGTTCTCGCCCGCCAACACCTCGCCCGACTTCACCACCTGGGACGACAAGGGACTCTACTGGCGTACAGCGCCGTCGGACGTTCTCCAAGGTAAGGTCCTGGGCAACTACATGGCCACCTGCGGCGCCCAGACCGTCGGCCTGATCGTCCTGAACGATGCCTACGGCACAGGGCTGGCTACCAACGTCAAGGCCGCTTTCGAGTCCGCCGGCGGCAAGGTGGTGGCTGAGGAACTCTTCAACGAGGGCGATACCCAGTTCAGCAGCCAGGTGGACAAGGTCATCGCAGCCAAGCCGGATGCCATCGCCCTGATCACCTTTGACCAGGCCAAGAGCATCGTGCCGCTGATGACCGGCAAGGGTGTCAAGGCCACGCAGATGTTCCTGGTGGACGGCAACACCTCGGATTACAGCAAGGACTTCCAGCCCGGCACCATGCTGGGAGCCCATGGCACCTTCCCGGGAACCTTCGCCAACGAGTCCTTCACCCAGAAGCTTCTTGCGGTGGACCCGGCACTGAAGGACTTCACCTACGGCGGCGAATCCTACGATGCCGTAAACCTGATCGCTCTGGCGGCTGAAGCTGCCGGAAGCACCAGCGGCCCTGAAATCGCCAAGCAGCTCAAGGGAGTCTCCGAGGCCGGAGAGAAGTGCACCAGCTTCCCCACCTGCGTTACCCTGCTGCGCAAGGGCCAGGACATCGACTACGACGGCCAGTCCGGCCCCGTAACGTTCTCCGACGCCGGTGACCCCACAGAGGCCTACATCGGCATCTACGAGTACACCAACGAAAACAAGCTCAAGCCCCTCCAGGCGGAGTTCGGCAAGCTGTAAACCCCGCACTCCTGAAACACCAAAGAGCCCCTGTCCAACCGGACAGGGGCTCTTTGTGTCGCGTTTGCTTCTACTCGACGGTATCGGCCAGCGTGCCCAGATACAGCTGAATGACCTTCGGGTCCTTCATCAATTCACGGCCGGTGCCCGTATAGGCATCCCGGCCCTGGTCCAATACGTAGCCTCGGTCGCAGATCTGCAGGCAACGCCGGGCATTCTGCTCCACCATGATCACAGAGACGCCGGCACGGTTGATTTCATGGACGCGCAGGAAGGTTTCATCCTGCTTGACGGGGGAGAGGCCTGCAGACGGCTCGTCAAGCAACAGCACCGCCGGATCCATCATCAGTGCCCTGCCCATCGCGACCATCTGCCGCTCACCTCCTGACAGGGAACCGGCCCGCTGAGCACGCCGCTTGCCGAGTTCAGGGAACAGGCTGGTGACGAAGTCGAACCGCTCGGCGAAGTCCTTGGGACGCTGGAACATGCCCATCTGCAGGTTTTCCTCGATGGTCAGGGTGGCGAAGACGTTGTTGGTTTGCGGGACGAAACCTACGCCCCGGCTCACCAGCTTGTTCGCTTTCAGGCCCGTAATGTCCTGCCCGCGCACCACCACTGTTCCGGAATGGACCTTGACGAGGCCGAACATGGCTTTCAACAGGGTGGACTTGCCGGCTCCATTGGGCCCGATGATGCCGATCAGTTCACCCTTGCGGGCTTCAATGCTGCAGCCGTTCAGGATGTTGACGCCTGGAAGGTAACCGGCCACCAGGTCGGTGACCTTGACCACTGAGTCGCTGTCGCTGACTGGTTGTGCGGCGGGTGCTGGGCTGGTGCTGCTCATTGGCTGTCCTTCTCTGTGGTGCCGGTCTCCGTACTTCCGTGACGGCCGCGCGGTTGCTCAGGTTGGGGCTGGCCATCCTCGCCACGGGAGGGATTCCCGCCCTCTGCAGCCACGACGTCGACAGCGATAATGCCCGCATCCTCTGTTCCCACGATGGATTCTTCGTCAGCCACGAGTTCGGCTGCAAGTTCCTTGATGCCCTCGGAATCGCCAAGGTCCACGTCATGGTGTGCGCCCAGGTAAGCGTCGATGACCGCCGGGTTTTTCATGACTTCGCCCGGGGGACCTTCCGCAACTACCTTGCCTTCGGCCATGACCACCACCCAGTCGGCGATGTGCCGCACCATGTGCATGTCGTGTTCGACGAAGAGGACCGTCATGCCTTCGGCTTTGAGGTTCTTGATGTGATCGAGCAGGGACTGCGTCAACGCCGGGTTGACACCTGCCATTGGCTCATCAAGCATCACCAGCTTGGGCCGGACCATGAGGGACCGGGCCATCTCCAGGAGCTTGCGCTGGCCGCCGGAAAGCGAAGCGGCGTAATCGTCCTTCTTGGCGTCAAGCTTGAACTTTTCGAGCAGGACATCGGCCTCGGCGGTAATCTGTTTCTCCCTGCCGCCCCAGATGCCCTTGAAGAGGGCCTTGGCGAGGCTCTCGCCGGGCTGGTTCGCAGCACCGAGGCGCATGTTCTCCATCACGGTGAGCTTGCCCATGACCTTGGTGAGCTGGAACGTGCGCACCATTCCCATCCGGGCGACCTTATAGGGGGACACCCCGGCCAGGCTCTGGCCTTCGAACTGCCACTTGCCGCTGTTCGGCGTATCAAAACCGGTCAGGAGGTTGAACAGCGTGGTTTTTCCGGCTCCGTTGGGGCCGATCAAGGCCGTTATTTTGTGGCGGGGAATTTCCAGGTACTCGACGTCCACCGCGTTGATGCCACCGAAGCTTCGGGTGACGTTCTCGGCGACGACGATAGGGTCCCGTTTCTTGCAGCCGGGGCCGGTTTCGCCGGCAGCGATGGGACGGGTGTCGGTCATGTAGTCCGGTTCCCCGGCGCGTGTGGTGGTGGGTTCTTCGCTGTGCTTGCTCATGCGAACGCCAGCTCCTTCTTGTTTCCGAAGACGCCCTGTGGCCTGAAGATCATCAACAGCATCAGGGCGACGCCAACCAGGATGTAGCGCAACTGCCCGGCCTGGACCGTGTTGAGCCACGTGACGGCACCCGACTCAATCAGGCCATAGAGGATCCCCTGGGTCAGGGAAAGGACCACCCAGAAGATCATGGCGCCGATGACCGGGCCGAGGACGGTGGCCATGCCACCGAGCAGGAGGCAGGTGTAGAGGAAGAACGTGAGCTCCGTTCCGTAGTTTGCCGGCTGCACCGATCCCCGGGGGAGGGTAAAGACCATGCCGGCGAGGGCACCCAGTACGCCGCCGATGATAAGGGCCTGCATCTTGTAGGCGTAGACGTTCTTGCCCAGTGAACGTACGGCGTTCTCGTCTTCACGGATGCCTTTGAGCACCCGGCCCCACGGGCTGCGCATGAGCAGCCATACAAGCGTGCAGCAGAGGATGACAAGCGCCCAGGCCACCACGCGGATGAAGAAGTCGCGGTTGTTCATGCCGAAGTAGGAGCCTTCCGGGAACGGGTTCATGGAGTAGAACCCGCCTTCGAAGGCTGCCAGGCCGTTGGCCGATCCTGTGACCGAGGTGAGCTGGTTGGTGGTCACGACGTACCGCACGATTTCCGCTGCCGCGATGGTGACGATGGCGAGGTAGTCGGCGCGCAGCCTCAGTGTGGGGATGCCGAGCAGCAGCGCAAAAATGGCTGAGGCAACGACAGCGATCAGCAGCCCCACAAAGAACGGGACGCCGAAGCTGAGGGTTGAAATGGCGAAGCCGTAGGCTCCGACCGCCATAAAGCCGGCCTGGCCGAAGTTGAGCAAACCGGAGTAGCCGAAGTGCACGGCGAGGCCGAGGGCGGCCAGGGCGTAGGCCGCCGTCGTCGGGCTGAAAATCTCAGCGGCGGCGCTGGCAAGAATAAATCCAAAGTCCATGGCTGTCTCCTAACCCACGCGCTCGCGTCGGCCCAGGATTCCCTGCGGCCGGAACAAGAGGACAACGATCATGATGAACAGTGCTCCCACGTATTTGAGGTCGGCGGCGAGGCCGAACACAGTGGTCAGCTCCACAAAGATGCCGACGATGATGGAACCGATCAGGGCGCCAAAGACTGTGCCGAGACCGCCGAGGGTTACGCCGGCGAAGATCAGCAGCAGGATCGCGGAGCCCATGTCGAAAGTTACGCCCGGACGGTAGTAGGCCCAGAGGATACCGCCAAGCGCAGCCAGCATGCCGCCGGTGATCCAGACGAGCCGGATCACGCCGTCCACGTCGATTCCCGAAGCCGCCGCGAGGGCGGGGTTGTCTGCTACTGCCCGGGTGGCTTTGCCCAGCCTGGTTTTCAGCAGCACAATGCCGATCAGGGCGATCACCACGGCACTGATGCCCAGGGACCAGAGGTTGTTGGGTGATATGGATACCGGGCCAAGCTGGATTTCCGGGCTTTGGGCGAACGGCAGCTGCTGGGTGGCGCCGCCGAAGAAGAACTGGATAACGTACCGGACGGCAAGGGCGAGGCCGATGCTGACGATCATCATGGGCACCAGGCCCGTGCCGCGGCGCCGCAGCGGCCGCCACAGCCCCCTGTCCTGGGCGTAGCCGAACAACCCGCCGCCAAGCAGTGACAGGATGATGGCCAGCCAGAACGGAAGTCCCATCACATTGAAGGCAAACACCAGCACCGCACCGAGGGTGACCATCTCGCCATGGGCAAAGTTAGTCAGTCCGGTCGTACCGAAGATGAGGGAGAGTCCCACGGATGCCAGCGCCAGGAGCAGGCCAAAACTCAAGCCGGCCACGAGGCGGTTGAGCAGGTTCTGTCCAAAGTCCTGCTGCTGGACCACGATGCCCTTGCCGAAGGCGAAGATCACCGACAGATTGGACGTCTGGCTGAACGTTACCTCGCGGGGGTTCTCCTGGCCCTCAGCCAAGGTGATGCCCTCCGGCAGGGTGGATTCGTCCAGCTCCACCGTGTAGGTGCCTTGCTCGGGTACTCCGATGCTCCAGGACCCGTTCGCGGACGATGTGGCGGTGCCGGTGAAGTCGCCGCTCGTGGCAGTGATGGTCACGTCTGCCAGTGGCGCGCGGGCATCGTCGCGGAGGAAGCCGCTGATGTTGTTCTGGAAGGTTTGGTTCGACGGGGATGGTGTCGGTGTGGGGGAAGTGGCCTGGGATGCCGGGGCCGCCACGAGGAGGATTGCCAGAATGGATGCGCTGATGGCTCCCAATATTCTCAGCAACCCGCGGCGTCCTTTGGCTGGCAGGCCTTGGGATGTACTTCTCAAATTGAAAACCTCCACTTGGGGGGCGGTCTCGGCTGCGCCATTGCAGCCGGTGCGAACGGATGCAGGGCTGGGATGATGCCATAACGCCCTGCACCCGCCACGCATGTGAGTTCCGTCACCCTGCTTGGCTTATGCTACAGCGCGGAAGAACCGATAAATGCCGTGTTTGGCGGCGTCAGGATAGCGATCAGATAACAACTGCGCTCTGTGGTGGGGCCGTTCCTTGAGGAGAGCGCCAGGAAACCTTTGTTGAGCCTTGGTGCTTCCTGAAGGACTCCACTGCTTGCTGAACTCCGTCATGGAACGAACGTGCGGCTTCAGCACGTCACGGTTGGGTTGCACCCGCGGACGCAGGGAACTTTTAGCGGTGCAGCGACGTGAAAATTGGTAGCGTAAACCTTAAGGTTCACGAACACATCCCATACATGGAGGAATCCCGCAATGGCACTTGGCGGCAACCCGATCTTCAACGGAAAGAGCTTCCGTGGAGCCACCCAGGCACCGCCTGTCCCGCAGGCTCCCTACGGCAACGCTCCTTACGGCCAGGCTCCGTACGGCCAGCAGCCCTACGGCCAGGCTCCGTACGGCCAGCAGGGCTACGGCCAGCAGGGCTTCGGCCAGGCTCCGTACGGCCAGCAGGGCTGGAACGCCCAGCCGCAGAACATGACTGACGAGCAGCTGCAGCAGATGTACAACCAGCCTGCAGCGGGCCCGGCCGACACCGGCCGGATGACCTTCGACGACGTCATCGTCAAGACAGCGGCCTGCCTCGGCGTGCTGCTCGTCGGTGCCGCGGTGACAATGTTCGTCAGCATGGGCCTCGCGTCACTCCTGATGATCGTCGGCGCCTTGGGCGGCTTCGTGCTGGCGCTCGTCAACACGTTCAAGAAGCAGCCCTCGCCGGCACTGATCCTTGCTTATGCAGGTTTGGAAGGCCTCTTCCTCGGTGGCCTCACCCGGGTCCTGGACACCATGTACCCGGGCGTGGGGCTTCAGGCTGTCCTCGGCACGTTGTCCGTCTTTACCGTGACGCTCCTCCTCTTTAAGAGCGGCAAGGTACGTGCCACCCCGAAGGCCATGAAGTTCTTTATGATCGCCATCGTTGGCTACGCGCTGTTCTCCGTGGTGAACCTCGTCATGATGGTAACGGGCCTGACCACGGAGCCGTTCGGGCTGCGAAGCGGCATCATCGGCATCGCCATCGGCATCCTGGCCATCGGTCTCGCGGCCTTCTCGTTGGTCATGGACTTCACCAGCATCGAGGCAGGCGTCCGCAGCGGAGCCCCGCAGCGTTTCTCGTGGACTGCAGCCTTCGGCCTGACGGTGACGCTGGTATGGCTCTACGTGGAAATCATCCGACTCCTGGCCATCCTGCGCGGGGACGAATAACACCCACGCCGGGTCCCGCCGTCGGACTTTCGTAACAGCTAAGGGCCCCCACCTCACGGTGGGGCCCTTAGCTGTTAAACGGTTGTGAAGACACGCGCTAAGCGGTCCGCCGGGCTCCCGCTGCCGGAGACACCGTGAAGATGTCCGGCACCTTGTAGCCTGCCCCCGCGAAGGCCTTGGCGACGGCGTCGCGCACCCTGTGCTCGGCAGCGGCGGGGGTCAGCGCGATCGCCGCGCCGCCAAACCCTCCGCCGGTCATCCGGGCGCCGATGGCTCCATTAGCCCGGGAAGCCTCCACCGCGAGGTCCAGTTCGGGGCAGGAGATTTCGAAGTCGTCGCGCATGGAAGCGTGGCTCGCGTCCAGCAGGGCACCGATCGACGCCGGCCCGTCGGCGGCGAGGAGCTCCACGGTCTGGAGGACCCGGTCATTCTCGGTGACCACATGGCGCACGCGGTGGAACGTCACTTCGTCCAGCAGCCCGGAGGCTTCCTCCAGGTCGGCTACCTGGACATCCCGCAGTGCCTTAACGCCCAGCACCTCAGCGCCCAGCTCGCAGGACGCGCGCCGGGACGCGTAGCCGCCGTCAGCATGGGAGTGGGACACCTTGGTGTCGATGACCAGCATCACCAGGCCTGCCGGCTCCGTTTCGAACGGGACCAGGCTGACGTTTTGGTCCCTGCAATCCAGGAAGACGGCGTGGCCCTTCGACCCGCGCAACGAGGCGGACTGGTCCATAATCCCCGTGGGTGCCCCCACGAAATCGTTTTCGGCCTGCTGAGTGGCCAGGACCATGTCCTCCGCCTGAAGCCCGGCACCGGTCAGTTCATTCAGTGCGGAGATAACGGCGCATTCGATGGCGTGGGAGGAGGAAAGTCCAGCGCCGAGCGGGACGTTCGAGTCCAGCAGCAGGTCTACGCCCGGCACGTCAATGCCCCGCTGACGGAGCGCCCATATGACGCCCAGCGGGTACTTGGTCCAGCCCTTGGCTGAACCGGGCTGCAGGGAATCCAGCGAGGTAGTCACCACGCCCTGGTCACCGTAGGTGGACAAAAGCCGTATGGACTTGTCAGGGCGCGGTGCCACCGCCACGCGGGCGGACCGGTCGATCGCGAAGGGCAGGACAAATCCCTCGTTGTAGTCCGTATGCTCCCCGATCAGGTTCACGCGTCCCGGTGCCTGCCAGATGCCGGCGGGAACCCCGCCGAACTCCCGGGTGAACCGAGTGGCCAGATCCTCGGCACCGGTGGGTTCCGGTGTGGTTAGCGGGTCTGATGCGGCACTCAAGCGGGGGCTCCTTCGCGCAGGGCTGCCTGGAAGGCAGCGGGGGAGGGTGTTGAAGCTGGAACGGTGACGCCGCGAAGGCGCTCGGCGACACCTTCCGGGGTGGTGTCATTGATAAAGGCGCCCATGGCTGCCTCCGAGCCCGCGAGGAACTTCAACTTGTCGGCCGCCCGCCGCGGTGAGGTCAGCTGGAGGTGGAGGTAGCTGGCGGGACGCAGCAGTGGATCCAGCGGGGCCTGGTGCCACGCGGAGATATACGGCGTGGGCGTGGGGTAGAGCGCGTCCAGCCGTTTAAGCAGGTCAAGGTAGACATACGCCAGTTCATCCTTTTCCTCACCGCTGAGCGCCGCCAAATCGGGAACGTGGCGGTGGGGAACCAGGTGGATTTCAAGCGGCCAGCGGGCAGCAAACGGAACGTAGGCGCTGAAGTTTTCGCCTTCCATAACCATCCGGCTGCCGTCCTGGCGTTCGGAGCGCAGCAACGAGCCCGTGAGGGTCTCCCGGCCGTCCGCCGCATCGTAAAACTTCCGGGCAGCGGCGCCCAGTACTCCTGCGCGCGGAGTTACGTAGGGATAAGCATAAATCTGGCCGTGCGGATGGTGGAGGGTAACGCCGATATCCGCGCCGCGGTTTTCGAAGGGGAAGACCTGTTTGATCCCGGGGAGTGCGCTCAGGGCTTCGGTGCGTTGCGCCCATGCCTCAATCACTGTGCGGGAGCGGGCCTCGCTCAGGCCGCTGAAGGACCCGGTATGGTCCGGGGTGAACGCCACCACCTCGCAGCGGCCATAAGCCGGACCCGTCGTTCCCCAGGCCGCTTCCGCCGGGACCGCCCCGAGAGCCGGGCCGAGGGACGGGAAGCGGTTCTCGAACACCACAACGTCGTAGTCGCCAGCCGGTATCTCCGATGGATTGGTGGCGCTGGTGGGGCAGATGGGGCACTGGTCCGCCGGTGGCAGATGTGTCCGGCTTTGGCGGTGCGCTGCCACCGCCACCCATTCATCGGTGAGGGCATCGAAACGGACTTCACCCGGCTCGCCCCTGGGAGGCAGGCCACGGTGGTCCGTGATGGTGTCCGCAGTCCGCGCTTTGGGAGCGTGGGCGTCGTCAAAGTAGATCAGCTCCCTGCCGTCGGAGAGCCTGGTGTTTGTGATTCCCGTCATCGATTCCGTCCTCTGGGTGTTGCTGCAACCTAACAATATTGTGCCATAGGCCGCGCAAAAAGGAATAGAAGCAAACAAAACATAACAAAAACGTCTGGGTGCGGGAGCAGGGGCAGCGCTGTACGGTATTGCTCATGACTTCCGATTCACCCCTTGAAACCAGCGTCGCTTCAGGCTACCGGGCATACGCGACCGGCCGGCAGTACGAACTCCGGCGGGGAGACGCTTTGGCAGTGGTCACCGAACTGGCAGCCGGCCTCCGCCTGTTCAGCAGGGCAGGCGTCCAGCTGACGGAAACCTACGGCGACGACGAAATTCCGCCCGGTGGGTCAGGGATTACGCTTGCGCCCTGGGCCAATCGCGTCGAAGACGGCAAGTGGTTCCTGGACGGCAGGAAGCAGCAGCTTGCCATCACCGAGGTTGCCCGGAACAACGCCAGCCACGGGCTCCTGCGTAACGCCTCCTACACTCTGGTTGACGAGTCCGAGCATTCAGTCACGCTCGAGGCCACCATCTTTCCCCAGCACGGTTACCCGTTCCTGGCGCGCCACCGGGTGCAGTACCTCCTCACCGAAGACCTCGGCCTAGTGGTCCGCCAGACGCTGGCGAACGACGCCAAGTCGCCCGCGCCGTTGGTCCTCGGGGCCCACCCGTACCTGCGCCTGGGGGACACCGCCGTTGAGGAACTGGTGCTGACTGTTTCCGCGGACACCCAGTTACTGGCTGACGAGCGCATGATTCCGCGCAGCAGTGCTCCGGTCAAGGGCGACACCGACTTCCGGGCAGGGCTGCACATTGCGCCGCTGAACGTGGACGTCGCCCTTACCGGGCTGCAATTCGATGGGGGCAAGGCGCGTCACACGCTGGCGGCACAGGACGGCCGGCAGGTGAGCCTCTGGCAGGACGAATCCTGCCAGTACGTCCACGTCTACGTAAGTACGCAGTACCCCGGCCGCAGCCGCGCGGTGGCTGTTGAACCCATGACCGGTCCCGCCAACGCCTTCAACTCCGGCGACGGCCTCCGCTGGGTACAGCCGGGTGAATCCTTCACTATGTCGTGGGGGATCGACTACCGTTCCGGCGCCGCCGGCTAGCAGTTTCCCATTGGGCCATGGCTGGGGAATTATTAGGCTATGACGCCAGCCGAGGATCCCGTTTCGCCCGACCCTCAACCCCCATTACTGCAACCATCCGCTGCACCACCCAACGCAACCCCGCCACTGCGGGTTCTGACGGACCGTGAACTGGATAAGGACATTCCCTACGGAGTGCGCATCGCCGCATCCTGGGCCTGGCGCCTGGGACTCATCCTCCTTGTGGGCGGCGCACTGGTGTGGCTGCTGAGGGGGATCAGTTTCCTCATCATCCCGGTGATGGTCGCCGCTCTCCTGGCCGGCCTCCTCAGCCCGGTGGTGGGCTGGCTCAAACGGGGCAGGGTGCCCGGCGGGGCAGCTGTGGCGATCACCGTGCTCGGCTTCCTGGGCCTGATCGGGGGATCACTGGCGCTGGTGGGCAGGCAACTCGTGGCCGGCTTCGGGGAACTCTGGTCTGAAGCGCTGGCCGGCATCCGGCAGATACAGAACTGGTTGTCCGAGGGGCCCCTTCACCTGACGGCCGACCAGATCGATAAGTACCTGCAGGACGCCAGCACGGCTCTGCAGGACAACACCAGCAGTATCCTCAGCGGTGCACTGTCCTTCGGCAGCACCGCAGGGCATTTCGCGGCGGGACTGGTCCTCGCGCTCTTCGTCCTCATCTTTTTCCTGCTGGAAGGCGACCGGATCTGGGCTTTCCTCGTCCGGCTGCTGCCCCGGAAGGCGCGGGCTGCGACGTTGGGCGCCGGACGCAAAGGCTGGGCCTCGATGGTCAGTTATGCCCGCATCCAGATGTTTGTTGCGTTTGTGGATGCAGTGGGCATCGGCCTCGGTGCGGCGATTATCGGCGTCCCGCTGGCCCTGCCCCTGAGTGTGCTCGTGTTTATCGGTTCGTTTATCCCGATCGTCGGCGCCCTGGTGACCGGGGCCATTGCAGTGTTGCTCGCGCTGGTGGCCAACGGCCCCATCAACGCCCTGGTCATGCTCGGCATCGTGCTGCTGGTCCAGCAGTTGGAGAGCCACATCCTTCAGCCGCTGGTGATGGGCAAGGCGGTGGCCCTGCATCCGGTGGCAGTGATCCTGTCGGTAGCGGCAGGCTCCTACCTGGCCGGGATTCCGGGAGCGCTGTTCTCAGTGCCCATCCTGGCCGTCGCAAATTCGGCCATTCGCTACATCGCCGCCAGAACGTGGGAACATGAACAGGTGTTGGCATCACCTGCAGGCTCGGTGGCTGCCGGCGCCGGCCCGGACAACACCATTACCCGCGTTGACCCGCCGGACGCCCTCAAAGGCGGCGAGGACGCCGCAGCCAGCACCGACGCAGAACAACCTGGCGCCCGTTCCAACGACGCGGCGCCGGGGCCGAAATCCAGAGGAGAATAGTCCGTGAACATCCTTGAAACCCTTCCCGTCACGCTGGACGATGTCCTGGAGGCGCAGAAGCTGCTCGACGGGATTATTGCGCGGACCCCGGTGGAATCATCACGGGCCCTGGGCGCGCTCGTCGGTGGCGACGTCTATCTCAAGTGCGAAAACCTCCAGCGGGCGGGATCATTCAAGGTTCGCGGCGCGTACGTGCGGATGGCGCGTTTGTCCGAGGAAGAAAAGAAGCGGGGCGTGGTAGCGGCATCTGCGGGCAACCACGCCCAAGGTGTTGCCGTAGCCGCCAAGAGCCTGGGCATCAAAGCCCGGATTTACATGCCGCTGGGCGTGGCCCTGCCCAAACTGGCTGCCACCCGCGGCCATGGAGCAGAAGTCATTCTCCACGGGCACAATGTCGACGAGGCGCTCGCCGAGGCGCAGCGGTACAGCAATGAGACCGGAACCGTCTTCGTCCACCCGTTCGACAACGTGGACGTCGTCGCAGGTCAAGGCACGCTGGGACTCGAAATCCTGGAACAGGTGCCCAACGTTGACACCGTCCTCATGGGTGTAGGGGGCGGCGGGCTCTTGGCGGGTGTCGCCGTCGCCATTAAAGCCCGGGCCAAGGAACTGGGCCGGGAGATCCGCATCATCGGCGTGCAGGCGGAGAACGCCGCGGCCTACCCGCCCTCACTCGCCGCTGATGCACTGGTGCCGTTGAAAAAGGTGTCCACCATGGCCGACGGCATCGCGGTCGGACGCCCGGGACAGCTTCCCTTCAGCATCATCCGCGAGCTGGTGGACGACGTCGTAACGGTTAGCGAAGACTCCCTGGCGCGTGCGCTGATCTTCCTGCTGGAGCGGGCAAAGATGGTGGTGGAGCCCGCCGGCGCTGTGGGCGTGGCCGCCCTCATGGACGGCAAGATCGAGAATCCCGGAACCACGGCAGTGGTCTTGTCCGGCGGAAACATCGACCCCATGCTGATGCTCAAAGTCATCCAGCGGGGCCTCTCCGCCGCCGGTCGCTATATGACCGTCCGCATGATGCTGGACGACCGTCCGGGTTCGCTTGCCACCATCGCCCGGATCATCGCCGAGAACGACGCCAACGTCACCGGCCTGGACCACACACGGGTGGGCGGGTCCATCAGCATGGGCGACGTCTCCATTACTGTCAACCTGGAAACCAAGGGCCACCAGCACGGCGAGCAGGTCCTCAGCGCGCTCCGCGCCGAGGGTTTCCAGCCAATCGTGGTGCACTAGGAGGGACCATGGCCGGACTGATGGGCAACGAAGGCTTCGGGGAGCGGCGGACCATCGCCGCCCGGGCAAAGGGCGGACTGCTGGTGCTTGGCGGCTTCGTGGCCCTCCTGTTCGCCATCGAACTGTTCAACGCGCTGATGCTGCGCTCGCTGAACCGGACGTATGGTCTGCGGCCCAGAAGCGCCGACGGGCTGCTGGACATCTTCACCTTCCCGCTCCTGCATGCAAACCTGAACCACTTGCTGTCCAACAGCCTTCCGCTGATAATTTTCGGCTTCCTGGTCTTTCTGTCCGGACTGCGGGTTTTCCTGACGGCGCTGGCCTTCAGCTGGCTCGGCTCCGGGCTCACGGTCTGGCTGATCGGGAACGGCGGCATCACGGTGGGGGCCTCCGGCCTGGTCTTTGGGCTGTTCGCCTTCCTGCTGGTCCGCGGCTTTTTCAACCACAGCTGGCGGCAGATCCTCCTGGCAGTTGTGCTGTTCATGGGCTACGGCAGCATCCTGCTGGGCATCCTCCCCCTGGTCTCCGGCTTCGTCTCCTGGCAGGCGCACCTCGGCGGTGCTGCCGGCGGAGTGGTGGCCGCGCTGCTCCTGAGGCCCCGCAAAGGAGCAGCAGGCACGAAGTCCTGAAGTCGAGTCCTTAAAACAAAACGCTGGCCGCCCCGGGGGCGGCCAGCGTTTTGTTAAGGCTTAGGACTATGCGGCGTACGGCTTGGCTGAAAGGATCTCAACTTTGATGTCCTTGCCGTTGGGCGCGGTGTAGCTCAAGGTGTCGCCTTCCTTGTGGCCAAGGATGGCTGCACCCAGCGGAGACTTCTCGCTGAATACGTCAAGATCTGAGTCGCCTGCGATTTCGCGGGAACCGAGCAGGAAGGTCTCTTCGTCACCGGCGATCCTGGCGACCACGATCATTCCGGGCTCAACGATCCCGTCGTCTGCCGGAGACTCGCCCACATGGGCGTCCCGAAGCAGGGCAGTCAGCTGGCGGATGCGCGCCTCGATCTTGCCCTGCTCCTCCTTGGCGGCGTGGTAACCGCCGTTTTCCTTGAGGTCACCCTCTTGCCGGGCTGCTTCAATTTTTTGGACGATCTCTGCCCGGCCAGGGCCGGAAAGGTGGTCCAGCTCTGCCTTCAGGCGGTCAAAAGCTTCCTGGGTAAGCCAGGCTGCAGCTGCGCTGTTGGTGGTAGACACGGACTTCTCCTCTAATGGTCCTACATGCAAAAGACCCCGCCACGGTGGCCACTTGTGGAACAGTAACCAGCTCAGCGGGGTGAAGGTATTGCTCCATTGTAGTCAATCCTATGAATTTAACCCAACAAGGAAGCGGCCTGTATCACATCTTCCGAGCCTAGCCGCCAGCTTGGTCGTCGGGGATCCAGCAGCTGTCCACCACGCCGGATACGGACAGTGACTCGGTCCTGACCGGCACCCGCTGTGAAACCGTACGCCCGCCGTCGGCTGTTCCATCGGCCTCCGAAGGAGGAATGTCCACAACTTTCCACCCCACCACGGCGTACTTCGAATCCAAAGCCTTAATGGCACATTGCACCGGGATCCCGTGTTCCCTGGTCACTTGGAAGTCAACCTCGGCCAGCGTGGCGTCCGTCGTGACGTAGCCAATGTCCTTAAAGCTGACGTCGTTGAGGGAGTTCGACGTGGAAACCCAGGCCATAAAACCGATGCCTGCGGCCAGGGCCACACCTCCGATGGTGCGCTTGGCGGCAGGGGAGAGCCGGCGCTTTTTAGCACCATAACGATTGGCTAGGCTAGTGTTCGCGGGCTCGGAATCGGCCGACTGTTCCGGGGAGGTCACCTAACCAGTTTAGTGCCCCTTCCGCCGGAGCTTTCCCGGCCGACGGCACAGCAGGCCTTGAAGCGCCCGCCCGCACAGCGAACCGTTCAGCAGCCATCAAGCCGCCAGAAGAATAAGGAGCCGTCCTTCCATGACAGCGTCCAGCAACTCCCACGCACCGCTCCGGCTGCTCGCCGTCCATGCCCACCCCGACGACGAATCCAGCAAGGGTGCCGCCACGATGGCCATGTATGCAGCGTCCGGGGTGGACGTTATGGTGGCCACCTGCACCGACGGCTCACGGGGGGACATCCAGAACCCGGCCGTGGAAGGCGAGCCCCATCCCAAACGGGACATGGCCGGTGCCCGGCGGCTGGAGATGGAACGGGCCGCCAGGATCCTGGGCATCAAGCAGCGATGGCTGGGCTTCGTGGATTCGGGCCTGCCGGAAGGTGATCCGCTTCCGCCGCTGCCTGCCGGATCCTTCGCCACCCTGCCGCTTCACCACGCGGCTGCCCCGCTGGTGCGCCTGGTCCGCTCCTTTAAGCCCCACGTCATCCTCAGCTATGACGAAAATGGCGGCTATCCGCACCCGGACCACATCATGGCCCACCGGGTTGCTGTTGAGGCCTTCGATGCTGCCGGTGATCCGGCGCGTTATCCGGACGCAGGTGAACCCTGGGAACCGGGCAAGCTGTACTACGACCGGGCCTTCAGCCCGGAGCGGTTCCGTGCCCTTCACTTCGCCCTGGAGGAGGCAGGCCTCCAGTCCCCGTACGCCGAGCGGCTCGCCGCGTGGCTGGAGTCCGACGCCGAAGGCCACACGCCGCCGCCGGCATCCCACCCCACCACCACGCAGGTGGACTGCGGAGACTTCTTTGAAGTGCGCGACGACGCCCTGCGGGCGCACCGTACACAGGTGGACCCGCTGGGGTTCTTCTTTGCCGTCTCCCCGGAAATGCAGCGCCGGGCGTGGCCTTGGGAAGACTACTCGCTGATCCAGTCCAGGGTCCCCTCCGTGCTCCCGGAGAAGGACCTGTTCGCGGGGCTAAGATAGAAGCGGCAGGCAATTTCTATGCCGCGTAGAAGAGGTGGCCGGACTTGGGCCGCCGTATCTGCTGCCTGCTGACACCCGTTCCATAGAAGGTATTCACCGTGCATCGTCTACTCCTCAGCCTGGCTACCACCCCCTCGCCCCTGCCCACACCTTCCCTTCGTGAGGGGATTTCCGAGGACCAGGTAACGCCGGGCCTGCTGGGATTCATCATGACGGCATTTTTTGTGGCGGCCACCGCCCTGCTCATTGTGGACATGGTGCGGCGCATCCGCCGGGTCCGTTACCGTGCCCAGGTGGAGGAGGAGCGCATTGCCGCAGCCTCTGCTGCAGATATCGAAGCTGCGGAAGCCGCAGAGGCAGGCTCCGCAGATGCAGGTTTCGCGGCGGAAGGCCCTGCTGCCGGGCCGGTGGTTGGGGAGTCCTACCAGGGCCCGTCCGACGGCGGCGCGGACGTCGATCCCGGAAACCGCCGGCACTAGAGCCGTCCCGGCTCCCGTTCTTCCTATGCGGTCTCCGGCGCCTTGGCGGGCATCTCAGGCAGCCGGGACACCACTGCTGGCCTGGAGATACTGCACCTAGCTCAGCACTGCCAGGGCAATGGCTGTGAAATGCGAAGCGAAGGCCACCACGGTCAAGGCGTGGAAGAGCTCATGGAAGCCAAAGTGGTGGTAGCTGAAGTTCGGCTTTTTGAGGGCGTAAAAGACGGCACCAGTTATGTACAGGGCTCCGCCCACGCAGATGAGGACGGCGGCGGGGGCGTTGGCCTGGAAGAACTGCGGCAGGTAGAAGAGCGCACCGCAGCCCAGGGCGATGTAGATCGGAACGTAGAGCCAGCGCGGCGCCTCGGTCCAGAGCAGCCGGAACAGCACCCCCAGAATGGCGCCGGACCAAATGACCCACAGCAACAGGACGGCCTGGGGCCGTTCAAGGAGGGTCCAGGCCAGCGGCGTGTAGCTGCCGGCGATGACCAGCATGATGTTTGTATGGTCCAGCCGCTTGAGCACCATCTTCACCCCCGGCGACCAGTTGCCACGGTGGTACACAGCGCTGACACCGAACAGCAGCACGCCGGTGGCCGCGTAGATGGCCGACGTAATCTTGCGGTCGGCCGTCGGAGCCAGCAGCACGAGGACAATCCCCGCCGCAAGTGCCAGCGGAGCCGTCAGAGTGTGGATCCAGCCGCGCCACTTCGGTTTGATCATCAGGAGCTCGGCAAGGCGGACGGCCGCCTCGTCCATAGCGGTTGTGTTGGCGTTCGTTTCCGCGCTGGCTTCCGCGCCTGGATTGTCCTGGGGCCGCGGCGTCCGGGGAGCGTCCGGGGTGTCGCTGTTCATGGCTCCAGAATAACTTACGGCCCGGTAAGTTACCGGTCAGTAACCATGGACCCGCGCACGCCCGACGGCCGGGAAGAGCGTCTCAGTTCCCCGCGGACGGTAGCCTAGGATGTGCAAAGCCGAACGTACAGCAAGGAAGTCAGGTGAGAGACCGCGTGGAGTTGCCCGGGTTCCTCTACGGCTTTTACGAGCGCCGGCTGCTCAAGGACCTTGCCCGCGACCGCATTCCCCGGCACATCGGCGTTATGGTGGACGGCAACCGGCGTTGGGCCAAACAGTTCAACGCGCCCACCAGTCAGGGCCACCAGGCGGGCGCGGATAAAATCCATGAATTCCTCGGCTGGTGCCAGGAACTCGGAGTCAAGGTGGTCACGCTATACATGCTGTCCACGGACAACATGAACAGGTCCAGTGAAGAACTCGACCTCCTTATGGGCATCATTGCCAACACCCTGGACCGGCTGGACGAGGACGCCAATATTTCGGTGCACGCCATGGGTGCTCCCGAGCTGCTGCCGGACTATCTCGCGGAGCGGCTCAACAAGCTCACGGCACGCACGCCGGTCCGCGAAAAGATCCATGTCAACGTGGCCGTGGGGTATGGCGGACGCCGGGAGATCGTTGACGCCGTGCGCGAGCTCCTGCACGACGCCGTCGCAAGGGGCACGGACATCGGCCAGCTCGCGGACGACCTCTGCGTTGACGACATTTCCCGGTTCCTCTACACGCGGGGCCAGCCGGATCCGGACCTGGTGATCCGTACCTCCGGTGAACAGCGGCTCTCCGGGTTCCTGATGTGGCAGAGCGCCTACAGCGAGTTCTACTTCTGTGAGGCCCTGTGGCCGGCCTTCCGCAAGGTGGACTTCCTGCGTGCCCTCCGCGACTATGCCGGCCGGCAGCGGCGCTTCGGCTCCTGACATTCCGGGTTCACCCACAGTTCACATGGACGCAACAGGAATCGCCGCGTAATGGTTGCGGAAATTACTTCCGATGGATTTACGTTATATCCATCAGCAGGCAAACCGCCGGCTGATCGGGGAGGCCAGTACATGGAGCGAGACATCGCGCCGGTTGTATGGGAGGCCGGACCCGGCCTCGTGGCCGAGCCGCCTCACCACTAACAATTCCGGGCATGCGCCCGGGGCTGGAGTCGATGTGGCTACTTCTGAACAACTGCCCGCGGTCCTCTTCGACCAGGGACAGAAAGCTACCTCTCGCGCCATGCGAGCCACCTCAGAGACCGGCACAGCAGAAGATGCTGCGGCCGGTTTTGCTGTCTCCGGAAGGGAAGCCACCATCCACACGTTCGTGATCGACACCTCCGTCCTGCTGTCCGACCCCCGTGCGCTGCTGCGCTTTGCGGAACATGAGGTCATCGTTCCGGTTGTGGTCATCACCGAGCTCGAGGCCAAGCGGCACGACCCCGAACTTGGCTACTTCGCACGGAAGGCGCTCCGGCTCCTCGATGATCTTCGGGTCAAACACGGCGGCCTGAGCCAGCCGATTCCCATCGGCGACGACGGCGGCAGCCTCATGGTGGAACTGAACCACATTTCCGCCGAGGTGCTGCCGCTGGGGTTCCGAAGCGGGGACAATGACAGCCGCATCCTCGCGGTCGCAAAGAACCTCGCCAACGAGGGCCGGGACGTCACCGTGGTGTCCAAGGACCTTCCCATGCGGGTCAAGGCTTCAGCCATGGGGCTCACCGCCGACGAATACCGCAACGAGCTGGTGAAGGACTCCGGCTGGACCGGTGTGGCCGAGGTGGAAGCCGGCGAGCAGGAGATTGCCACCCTGTACGGGCACGAACCCGTGTTCATTCCTGCGGCAGCGGAAATGCCGGTGAATACCGGCCTGGTCCTGCTGTCCAACCGCGGCTCCGCGCTCGGCCGGGTCGGGCCGGACAAGCAGGTGCGCCTGGTGAAGGGCGACCGTGATGTGTTCGGCCTGCACGGACGGTCCGCCGAACAGCGGCTTGCCATCGACATGCTCATGGATCCCGCCGTCGGCATCGTCTCCATCGGCGGCCGGGCAGGAACGGGCAAGTCGGCCCTGGCTTTGTGCGCGGGCCTGGAAGCGGTGCTGGAGCGCCGCGAGCACCGCAAGGTGATCGTTTTCCGGCCCCTCTACGCAGTGGGCGGCCAGGAATTGGGTTACCTCCCCGGCTCCGAGTCCGAGAAGATGAATCCCTGGGCGCAGGCTGTATTTGACACCCTCGGGGCACTGGTCAGCCAGGAAGTGGTGGAAGAGGTCATGGACCGCGGCATGCTTGAGGTCATGCCCCTGACGCACATCCGCGGACGCTCCCTCCACGATGCCTTCGTGATCGTTGATGAGGCCCAGTCACTCGAGAAGAACGTCCTGCTGACGGTCATGAGCCGCATCGGCCAGAACTCGAAGATCGTTCTGACCCACGACGTCGCCCAGCGCGACAACCTTCGCGTCGGACGCCACGACGGAATCGCCGCCGTCGTCGAGACCCTGAAAGGGCACCCGCTCTTCGGCCACATCACCCTGACCCGCTCTGAGCGCTCACCCATAGCAGCACTGGTCACGGAACTGCTCGAAGGCTAAGAGCTCAGTTGTTCAGAGGGGTCGTGGTCCGGTTCGCCGGGCAACGGCCCCTCTTGTGCGCGTCCGCGGTTGGGTTCGTCCGCCCCGAGTCCTTCGCCGTCGCTTAGACACCTCCCGGCGCACCGCTACGGTCGCTGGGCGACCTGCGCATGCTCTGGTCGGCGATGCGCTCCTACGCGAAGCACTCGGACCGGCCGCGTGCCGAGGCGCACCTTGGGCGTCAACAGGCACAAGCCGGGTTATGGGCCTTCTCGTAGGAGCGCATCGCGGCGCATCGGCCGCCGGAGGTCGCCCAGCGACCGCAGGTGGCCCCATGCGTCGTGTCTAAGCGACGGAGAAGGACCGTGGCCCGGCGAAGCCAGCCACGGATGGGGCACTAACTGACCTTGAGGAACTTCGCCGCTGCTTCGTGGCCGCTCACTTGGAGGGTCCAGTCGGGGCGTTTGAAAGTGCTGGGCGTGAGGCGGACGTGCTGGACTGTTTCGACTTTGCTGCCCCAGGCCTTCCTGGTGGTGCCGTTCAGTTCGTAGCCCAGGGAGCGGGAGACGCCGAGGGAGGCTTCGTTCCAGCTGGCGGCTTCGGACTCGGCCACTTCTGCGCCCAGCCAGTCGAACGCGTAAAGCGCGACGGCGGCGCGCATCTCCTTGCCCAGGCCGCGGCCCTGCACGGACTGCGTGAGCCAGGATCCCGTGGTGACGGTCCTGAGCGCAGCGAAGTCCTTGGCCCCGACGTCCTGGCACCCGATGAAGTTGCCCTCGTGCCAGATTCCGAGGAGCAAGGTCCAGGACTCCGGGGAGCAATCCGCGCGGCAGCGCCAGTACCAGCGGGCCATGTTGGGAGCCAGCTCATCTGCCGGAAGCGCCGTCCACGGGGTGCTGAATGGACTCCTGCCCGCCTCGTGAATTCCGCTTTGCGCGGCTGCAACGGCCGCCGGAATTTCCTGGTCCTGGATGGGGCGGAGTTCCAGCCGCGGGGTGGCAAGCCTCAGGCCGAAAAGGGGCCAAACCTCGCTCAGTGATGTCATCAGCGAAGCCTAACCGATGAGCGCCGCGGGGGCCTGTCACAGTCAGGCAGGGACATCCCAGGTGATGTGCTGGCGTACGTCGGTAAGGCTCATCGACTGGGCCAGGAAGAGGTCGTCCAGCATGTACTCGTCGACGGCGATTATCCGCAGCCAGTGGCCATACTCCTCTGTCCCGGGCTCAAGGGACTGGCTTGCCACGCATACGCCGGTGGCCAGGTCCACCAGGATCCGGGATCTGCCGGCAAGGCACAGCGGCGCGGCCGGATGGGCCGGATGGTAGGCGGCTGTGGGGACCACAACTGCTTCAAGCACCGGACGTCCCTCGTGCTCCTGCTGCCGGACCTCGCGTATTTCCACAGAGTTGCTGCCGGGAAACTCAAGAGGCACGGGGGCGTTGCCGGCCAGCTCCACCGGGTCCAGGGCTGCGGAGAACCGTCCGTTGCCGAACCCTGGCTCGCCATAGGCTGCTTCCGGCCGCCGGCGCACCAGGCCATGGTCGTCGTACACGGGCGTCACCAGGTGCGGTGGCAGGAGCCACGACTTCCGGGTGGCACTGACATACAGGCCATCCCTGGAATCGTTGATCCCTGTAGTGCTGTGCAGGACAAGTCCATCGGCAGTTTCAAGACGGAGCGCGCCCGGACGGCGAAGCCAAGCCCGCACCAGGGGCGCCGCCGGATTCGGGGCATCCGCGAAAGGCTCATCCCAATACTCAAAGCGCAGGGACTGCCACTTCCAGGGCGAGGACCTGCAAAGATTCCGGAAGAAGGCAGGGTTCCCGGTGGCTGAAGTGCCGTCCGGATCCATCCGATGCCGGGAGTCCCACGTCGCCATATCCACAGTTTACGCGCGGGCGCTGCGGCGTCGAGCGGAAATCCAGTAGCATCCGAAGGTGATCCAACGACTGGGCGAACTGTGGCAGCACACCCCGCTGGCTTTCTGGCTGGTGCTGGCAGCCTGCGCTTACTTCGCGGTGATGGCCGTCCGCCTCACGGTGATCGACGTCCGCCACCACCTCCTGCCAAACCGGATTGTCTTCCCGTCCTACGCCGTGGCCGGCGTCCTGCTCCTCGCGGCAGCGGCCTTTGCCGGGGTTGGTGCAGGCCAAGGCAGTGCCAGTCCCGCCGCAGGCCTTATGGCTATGCCGGCACTCCGCGTAGTGGCCGGTGCCGCCATCCTGTGGCTTTTCTACTTCATGCTGCGGTTCGCGTATCCGCCCGGCATGGGTTTCGGGGACGTGAAACTCGCCGGAGTGCTGGGGATGTACCTCGGCTACCTGGGGTGGGGACACCTGTTTGCCGGTACTTTCCTGGCTTTCCTCCTCGGCGGGTTCTGGTCCATCGCGCTGCTGGCCGCCCGCAGGGGGACGCTGAAATCGTCCATCCCGTTCGGCCCCTTTATGCTCGCCGGGGCCGCCGCGGCAATGCTGCTTCCGGCCTGACGCAGCGTGCCGCCGGATGTAAACAGGCAGCAGAGGATGTGGCTTGGCCGGTTGAAGGCAAGGCGGGCAGGCAGTTCGGTAGGCTGGCGGAATGCCTGCCCCTGACTACGTCCTGAAACTCCGCAAGAAAATCGGCAACGATCCGCTCTGGGTTCCCGGAGTCAGGGGCGTGGTCATTGATGGCTCGGGGAGAGTGCTGCTCGCCCAGAGGGCCGACAACAGGCAGTGGGCGCTGGTCAGCGGAATGCTTGAGCCAGGGGAGCAGCCGGCAAGCGGCCTGGTACGGGAAATCTTCGAGGAAACGGCCGTCGTGGCGGAACCGGAACGGGTTGTATCTGTAGGGGCGGTAGGTCCGTTCACGTATCCCAACGGCGACGTGTGCGAGTTCCTGGACGTCGTGTTCCGTTGCCGCTACGTCTCCGGGACCGCCCGGGTGAATGACGACGAATCGCTGGCTGTCGGCTGGTTCGGCGTTGATGAACTCCCTGAGCTGATGCCCGGCCACCTCACCAGCATCCACCGCGCCCTGGCTCCGGCAGAGGCAGCCCACTTCGAACCCTGACAGCACCCCGCCACGCCAGGGCCCGGCCCGGGAACGCAGCAGGGGCGCCGCAACCCCCAAGATTGCGGCGCCCCTGCCAGTCCCGCACTCCCGCACCACAGGCCGCAGGAGTACGACGGCGGTCAGTTGCGCTGGGAGACCAGCTCGCCGTCGTCGTCCTTGATGGTGTCCCGCTCCAGGGCTCCCGCCGCTGCCCCCACGGTTGAGCCGGGCAGCCCGGCGGCGAGGCGCTCGGCTTCTTCACCACCCACGGCTTCGCCGCGTGCCACCATCCCGGCGGTATCCGACAACGGAATTTGCTTGAGCGTGACGGCAAGGATCAGCGCCACCGCAATGAACGGGATGAGGTACCAAAAGACCGGGGCGAGCGAGTCGGCGTAGGCGTTCACGATGGCGTCGCGCAACTGCTCCGGAAGCTGGCTCATGGCCTGCGGGTCCAGGGTGCTGGTGGACTGCGCAGCCTGCTCCGCGGAGGCGCCGGCGCCGGTGAACGCGCCGGTCAGGGATTCCGAGAGCCGGTTGGTGAAGATCGCACCGAAGATGGCCACGCCCATGGCCGCTCCCACCTCACGGAAGTAGTTGTTGGTGCTGGTGGCCGTGCCGATCTGGTCGGCGGGGACGGAGTTCTGCACCACCAAAACCACCACCTGCATGATCAGGCCCAGGCCTGCCCCGAAGATGAACAGCTGGACGCAGATGACCCAGATGGGGGTGCTGGCGGCGAGGGTGGTCATCCAGAGCATGGCAGCCATGGTGAGGGCCGCTCCCAGGATGGGGTACATCTTGTACTTGCCGGTCTTGGAGATCCGGATGCCTGAATAAATCGAGGTGCCCATCAGGCCTGCCATCATGGGCAGCATCAGCAGGCCGGACTCCGCCGCGGACGTGCCGGAGGACATCTGCAGGAACGTGGGTACGAAGGCGATCGCTGAGAACATGCCCAGGCCCAGGGTGAAACCGATGGCCGTGGCGTTGACGAAGATCCGGTTGCGGAACAGGCTGAGCGGAATGATGGGATCCTCTGCACGGCGTTCCACCATCACAAACGCGGCCGCGGACAGCACCATGCCGGCACCAAAGGCCCAGGTGAGGGGCGAATCCCAGCCTTCGTCCTTCTTGCCGCCGAAATCGGTAAAGAAGATCAGGCACGTGGTGGCGGCGGAAAGCAGCACAACGCCCAGGATATCGATCCGCTTTTCGGCCTTCTTGTTGGGCAGGGTCAGGGTGAACCAGGCGATGGCGAACGCTGCGATCCCGATGGGGATGTTGATGTAGAAGGCCCACTCCCAGGTCAGGTGGTCCACAAAGAAGCCGCCCAGCAGGGGTCCGGCCACAGCGGAAAGGCCGAAGATCGCGCCGAGCGGCCCCATGTACTTGCCGCGGTCCTTGGCCGGAACAATGTCCGCGATGATGGCCTGGGACAGGATCATCAGTCCGCCGCCGCCGAGGCCCTGGATGGCGCGGAAGATCACGAAGCCCCAGAAATCGGTGGCAAGGGCACAGCCTACCGAGGCCAGGGTGAACAGGGCGATGGCAATCAGGAACAGGTTGCGCCGGCCCAGGACGTCACCGAACTTGCCGTAGATGGGCATCACGATGGTGGTGGCCAGCAGGTACGCCGTGGTGATCCAGGCCTGGTGTTCCACGCCGCCCAGCTTGCCCACGATGGTGGGCATGGCGGTGGAGACGATGGTCTGGTCCAGGCTGGAGAGCAGCATCCCGGCGATCAGAGCCGAGAAGATGATCCAGATGCGTTTCTGGGTCAGCAGCAGGGGACCTGCGGGCGGTTTGGTGGTGGTACTCATTCGTGTCCTTCTGCGGCTGTGGTTTCCGGGTTGTCGAAAGGCTGTGAGAAGAGGGTGCTGGCGGCCGCGATGTTTTCCATCAGCAGCTGGCGGTAGGGGCGCGTGTTGCCGTCGGCGAAGTAGGCCATGCTGCTCTTGCGGGCGATGGTGCCCAGCAGCACCACAGCCATCTGCACCACGGGATGGTCGGCGGCTACGCCTTCGCGGCGGGCGACGTCTCGGGCGAACTGGGCTTCGCGCTGTTCGGTGATTCCGATGATCCTGAGGATCAGCTGGGGTTCCTTCTTAACAACGGCGATCAGCTGCCGGGTTTCCTCCTCGGAGCCGGCCAGGTCCTCGGAAAGCCGCAGGGAGAGCCGCACCAGGTCCTGGAACAGGGTGGGGGAGATCCCGCCGGGAGGGGACGAGGCGCCGCCTTCGATGAATTCCGCGATGACGTCCGTGGGGATGTCATCGTCCGCGTGGCCGATGATCGCATCTTCCTTGGTGGGGAAGTAGTTGAAGAACGTGCGGCGGGAGATCCCGGCGCGCGCGCACACTTCCTCCACCGTGTATCCGTTGAGGCCCCGTTCCCCCGTCAGTGCCCGTGCCGCGGCAGTGATGGCTGCACGGGTGGCGGCGCGCTTCCGTTCACGGAGGCCGCCCTCAATAACTGCACTTTCATTCACAAAGTAAAGTTTTGCACCGAAGCCCTCGTAGTGCAACTTTAGCCCACGGCCAATGCAAGAAGAACGACGACGGCCGCCCACCTTCGCTGGGAAGATGGGCGGCCGTCGCCTTTAGTAAGGGAGGCGGTGGGGACTAAGCCTTGTGCGGCGGGCGCGTCATGGACATAACGTCCAGGGCGCTGTCCAGCTGCTCCTCGCTAACCTCGCCGCGCTCCAGGAAGCCCATTGCGACGACGGTCTCACGGATGGTGAGCCCCTCTGCAACCGCCTTCTTGGCAATCTTGGCTGCGTTCTCGTAGCCGATGTACTTGTTCAGCGGGGTCACGATGGACGGCGACGCCTCGGCCAGGAAGCGGGCCCGCTCCACGTTGGCGGTGATGCCGTCGATCATCTTGTCCGCCATCACGCGGCTGGTGTTGGCCAGCAGGCGTACCGATTCCAGCAGGTTGGCGGCCATGACGGGGATGCCAACGTTCAACTCGAACGCGCCGTTGGTGCCGGACCAGGCGATGGCGGTGTCATTTCCGATGACCTGGGCGGCTACCATGATGGACGCCTCGCAAATGACCGGGTTGACCTTGCCGGGCATGATCGAGGAGCCCGGCTGCAGGTCCGGGATCGCGATTTCGCCCAAGCCGGTGTTGGGGCCGGAGCCCATCCAGCGCAGGTCGTTGTTGATCTTCATGAAGGAGATGGCGATGTTGCGCAGTTGGCTGGACGCCTCGATCAGGCCGTCACGGTTGGCCTGGGCCTCAAAGTGGTCGCGGGCCTCGGTGAGGGGAAGCCCGGTGTCCGTGGCGAGCAGTTCGATGACGCGCTCGGGGAAGCCGGCCGGGGTGTTGATGCCCGTCCCCACCGCCGTGCCGCCCAGAGGAACTTCGGCGACGCGGGGGAGTGAGGCGTTGATGCGCTCGATGCCGTAGCGGACCTGTGCGGCGTAGCCGCCGAATTCCTGGCCGAGCGTCACCGGGGTGGCGTCCATCAGGTGGGTGCGGCCGGACTTCACGACGTCCTTGAACTCAACCGCCTTGCGCTCCAGTGACTCGGCCAGGTAGCCGAGGGCCGGAATGAGGTCGTTGATCAGGGCCGACGTCGCGGCAACGTGCACCGACGTGGGGAAGACGTCGTTGGAGGACTGCGAGGCGTTGACGTGGTCGTTCGGGTGGACAACCTTGTCGCTGCCGGCGGCCTTGAGGGCCCGGGTGGCCAGTTCGGCGAGGACCTCGTTGGTGTTCATGTTCGAGGACGTGCCGGAGCCGGTCTGGAAGACGTCGATGGGGAAGTCGCCGTCGTACTTGCCGGCTGCCACCTCATCCGCTGCGTCTGCGATGGCCTTGGCAAGCTCGCCGTCGAGCACACCCAGTTCAGCGTTGGCCTGGGCGGCAGCCTTCTTGACCCTGGACAGTGCCTCGATGTGGGCACGTTCCAGGGTCTTGCCGGAAATGGGGAAGTTCTCCACTGCCCGCTGCGTCTGCGCGCGGTACAGTGCGTTCACGGGGACGCGGACTTCGCCCATCGTGTCATGTTCAATGCGGAACTCTTCAGTGGAAGTCATGGGGCTAGCTTAGGGCGATCCGGCACCCCATCGAAAACCGTGAAGAGCATGCTACGGGCTGGTTTTCACCCCTGCTCTAGAGCTCACCGATCCCGGAAACAACGTTGGCGCGGCCCTCGGCCAGGCTGTACGAGAGGCCGATGACCGCAGTGCGGCCGCTTTCGATTGCGTCCGAAATCACACGGGAGCTGTCCACCAGCCGCTGGGACGTCTGCTTGACGTGCTCCACCACCATGTCGTTGACCTCGTGCTTGTCCTGGCGCATGGAGGTCAGCACCGACGGCGTGATGCGCTCCACCAGGTCGCGGATGAAGCCCGGTGGCATGTCGCCGGTGTCCACGGCTGCCTTCGTGGCGCTGACGGCGCCGCAGCTGTCGTGGCCCAGGATGGCGATCAGCGGCACCCCGAGCACACCCACGCTGTATTCCAGCGAGCCGAGGACGGCGTCGTCGATAACCTGGCCTGCCGTGCGCACCACAAAAACGTCACCGAGTCCGACGTCGAAGATGATTTCAGCGGCGAGACGGGAGTCCGAGCAGCCGAAGATCACGGCGAAGGGGTGCTGGTTCTCAACGAGCGAGGACCGGCGCGAGGAGTCCTGGTTCGGGTGGGAGGACTGGCCGGCGACGAAGCGTTCGTTTCCTTCGCGCATCCGGCGCCAGGCAAGGGCAGGAGTCAGGTAGGTAGTCACCCTGCTTACTTTAGGGGGCGGTGGTGGCCGCGGGTGAAACTGTGACGGCGGGGTTGCTGGCCAGGGACTTCACGACGGCGTCCGCCAGGGTGGCGAATTCGTCCAGTGGGGCGGCGCCGGAGAGGATGACAGTGCTTCCGCGGTATTCCAGCACCATTGACTTTTCGCCCTTGCCGGTATCGCGGAGTTCCCATTCCTGGCCGCCCGCGTCCCGGGCGCCGGTGACCGGAGCGTTCTGCGTCTGCTGGAGGAGCCAGGTGGGGTTGGCGGCGCGGGTTTGGGCCAGTCCGATGAAGGACTCCTTGGGCGTGACGTAGCCCACCTCCCACGCGGGGACGCCGCTTGCCGTGCCGGCCTCCCACCTGGCGTAGTTCGGCCGGAAGGCGTTGCCGGTGTCCGGGGCTACCGGTGTGAAGCCCGCTACGTCCGTCGCGTTCCGGGCTGCGGCGCTGACGTCGATGTCCGGACGGTAGCCGTCGCTCTTGGGGGAGGGGTTCATCAGGACGATGGGCAGGAAGGCCGCGATGCTCACCACCAGGGCAATGATCATACCGATCACCGACGCATTGGCCCGCTTTGCTGCCGCCGCCGGAATAACAGGCTTAACCGGGCCCTGCCCTCCGGCTTCGCTGGATCCGCTGTTGCTTCCGGGTCCTGCCGGTTCGGGGGAAGAGCTGGTCTTTTCCTGCATGTCATTCACCCCTCTATAGTCGCCCATTCCGGTCCGCAACTCATACTCGGTCCGCCCGAAGCAGGTCCACCCGGGACACCAGCCTCCACGTACATTGCGCCGCCGCGTCATCCCGCCGCCGGAACCCGGTGCCGCGACTATGATCGATATCAGAGGAATCACCGCCCGGCTGTCCGGCCGGGCGGGTTCAATGATCGCCACTCGAAGAAGAGGTTCACGTGTCACCAGCGTCCATGACCCAGAAGTACTCCACGATCTCCCCGTCCCTGGCGGTGGGCAACGATGAGCCGGACCGCAACCTTGCCCTCGAGCTTGTCCGCGTTACCGAAGCGGCAGCAATCGCCGGCGGACACTGGGTAGGTTTCGGCGATAAAAACACTGCCGACGGCGCCGCCGTCGACGCCATGCGCTCCTTCCTCCAGACCGTCCACTTCAACGGCGTAGTGGTCATCGGCGAAGGCGAAAAAGACGAAGCCCCCATGCTGTTCAACGGTGAACGCGTTGGCGACGGCACCGGCCCGGAATGCGATGTGGCCGTCGATCCCATTGACGGAACCCGCCTGACTGCACTGGGCATCAACAACGCCCTTGCCGTGCTGGCAGTGGCGGAACGTGGCTCGATGTTCGATCCCTCCGCCGTGTTCTACATGGAGAAGCTCGTCACTGGCCCGGAAGCCGCGGACATGGTGGACCTCCGCCTCCCGGTCAAGCAGAACCTGCACCTGATCGCCAAGGCCAAGGGCGTCAAGGTCAACCAGCTCAACGTCATGATTCTGGACCGCGACCGCCACCGCCCGCTGGTGGAGGAAATTCGCGAAGCCGGCGCCCGCACCAAGTTCATCATGGACGGTGACGTTGCCGGCGCCATCGCCGCTGCACGCTCCGGCACTGGCGTTGACGCGCTGATGGGCATTGGCGGCACCCCCGAAGGCATCGTCGCGGCCTGCGCCATTAAGTCCCTGGGCGGAGTCATCCAGGGCCGGCTGTGGCCCACCAGCGACGAGGAGAAGCAGAAGGCCCTCGACGCCGGCCATGACCTGGACCGGGTCCTGTCCACCAACGACCTCGTCTCCAGCGACAACTGCTACTTCGCCGCCACCGGCATCACCGACGGCGACCTGCTCAAGGGCGTCCGGTACTCCAAGGACAAGGTCCTGACCCAGTCCATCGTGATGCGTTCCAAGTCCGGCACCATCCGCTTTGTGGACGGCGAGCACCAGGCCAGCAAGTGGGAAGGCTACGCCCGCAAGAGCTGATCCCTGGCCACCCACGCCATCGGAGCCCCGGAAAGCGCCCAGCGCATTCCGGGGCTTTGGCGTTAATGCGTTGGTATAGGGTTTAAGCCATGATTCCAGCTGTTGTGCCCTGTACTGACCGCGCCCTTTGGGACGAATACGTCGACCGGTTCCAGGGGCACCCGCAACAACTCTGGGGCTGGGGCGAGACCAAGGCCATGCACGGCTGGTCCGTGGACCGGGTACTCATCAACGACGGCGACAACCCAGTCGGTTGCGCGCAGCTGCTGGTCCGCCGGCTTCCGTTCCCCTTCCGCGCCCTGGTCTACATCCCCAGGGGCCCGATGTGTTCCGTGGAAAACGCCCCTGCCGTGCTCAGCCACCTGGCAGACCACGCCGCCGTCCGCCACCACGGCGTCGCCCTGAGCATCGAGCCGGACTGGGCCCAGGACTCCGCCTTCGCAGGCGCCGTCGCCTCGGCAGGCTTCCGGGCAACCACCAATACGGTACTGATCCCGCGCACGCTGATCCTTGACCTCACCCGGACTGACGACGAACTGATGGCGGAGATGTCCAAGTCCACCAGGGCGAACATCCGCAAGGCGATGCGCAGCGACGTGGAGTTCCGCAAGGTCAAGAATGACGCCGAGCTGGAACAGGTCCTCTCGATCTACCACGAGACCGCTGAGCGCGCCGGCTTCGGCATTCATGAAGACCAGTACTACCGGGACATCTTCAAGAACATGGGCGACGGGTCGCCGATCATCGCAGCCTTCGACGGCGAGCAGATGCTGGCCTTCGTCTGGCTGGCCAGGAGCGGTTCCACCGCCTTCGAGCTGTACGGCGGGGTCTCCTCCGAAGGGCAAAAGCAGCGCGTCAATTACGGCGTGAAGTGGGCAGCGCTGCAGGCCATGCGTGAAGACGGTTGCGTGCGGTACGACTTCAACGGACTCCTCAACGACGGCATCTCCGACTTCAAGAAGCAGTTCGCGAAGCACGAAAACATGCTCCTGGGCACATGGGAAAAACCGCTCTCGCCGTTCTACCCCGCTTACACCCAGGCCATGCCACTGGCACGCCGTGGACTTCAAGCGGTCCGGCGCCTGCTGAAGACGGCGGCCGGACAGGTCCGCCCGGTGATCGGGAAGCTGCGCCCGGGCAAATAGCTGCGGGTGCGGCCGGCCCCGGCAGCGAGCGGCGTCCGGGCAAAGGGCGACGACGGCACCCGGGCGGGCGCCGTCGTCGCCTTTTGCTGTTGCTAGCCGCGGGCGAGTGCCTGCTGCAATCCTGTGGTCACAGCGAATGCAAGCGCAGGCTCGGTGCTGCCGGCCACGGGATGAACGTTGACCGGGGCCTCGGCGGCAGCCAGGAAGGCACTGCCGCCCCGGGAGAGCTGCAGGTCGCCCTTGGGTGAATCCAGGTAGACATCTCCGGCAACCACAATCACCACTGCCGCGCCGGACTGGGCCAGCGGGACAGGCCCGGCGTTGGGCGGGAGTTCAATGCGCTGCAGCTGGAACTCCTCGAAGGGCGGACGGAAGAGCTCCTGGTCCATCACCGTCCGCTCTGCCTCCAGCATGGGCACCGCCACGGGCTGGAAATCGATGGTCCGCAGGAGTTCGGGAACGTCAACGAACTTCGGGGTCAGCCCGCCCCGCAGGACGTTGTCCGAGGACGCCATAACCTCAACACCCAGGCCGTGCAGGTACGCGTGGACGTTCCCGGCGGGCAGGTAGACCGCCTCGCCCGGCTCAAGCGAGATGCGGTTCAGCAGCAGCGAGATCAGGACGCCGGAGTCGCCGGGATACTTCTCATTGAGGCTGATCGCTGTAGACAGTTCGGCGTCAAAGGGAGCCAGCGGAGCTCCTGATAGCAACGCGGCCACCACCAGGGCCGTATCCTCGGCCACGGCCTGGCCGCCGGAGATCAGGCGCTCGAAAGCCTTCCGCAGCCCGGCTCCCTCGTTGCTGTCCTCAAGATCCGCCAGCAGGGCGGTGATCAGTGCCGGCGCCCCGCCCTCAACGGCTTCAAAGGCAGCGGCAACATGCTGCAGGAGCTTCCGGGTCTGCGCTGCCGGCCGGAAACCGCACAGCGCCTCAAACGGCGTCAGGGCAAGAATCATCTCGGGCTTATGGTTGTCGTCCCGGTAATTCCTGTTGGGGGCATCCGCGGCCAGGCCCTCGGCGTTCTCCCTGGCGAAGCCCGCCTTTGCCTGCTCCAGGCTCGGATGGACCTGCAGAGACAGCGGCTGGGCAGCCGCCAGGATCTTGGCGAGGAAGGGCAGCCGGGGACCGAAACGTGCCACGGAGTCCGCGCCGAGGAAATGCTCCGGGTCACCGGCGATCAGGACGTCCAAGGCGGCAGTGGTCCCATCCTCGGGCAGGCGGGCCACGGATGGTGAGTCCGGGTGAGCACCAATCCACAACTCTGCTTCCGGGCCGCCCGACTCCGGACGCCCCAGCAAGGCAGCGATCGCCGTCGTCGATCCCCAGGCATAGTCCCGGAGGACATTGTCAATCTCGTACAAGGCGGTGTCCGTTCCGTAGGTAGGTATGGTGGCGGCGTTGGCTATAACGGGGCGCACTGGCCGTTGGTTGCCACGAGTTCCCGGATAGCCTGCTCGTTGCCCTGGCTCTTGAGCTCGTTGAGCATCGCTTCAGTGATCGGCTCACCGCCAGGAGTGGTGGTCACAGGCGTGAAGTCCGACGCCGGGGGAGACTGTTGCGCCCGGGTCCCGCCGGCCGGCAGCGTGGCCAATGGATAGCGGACCGGTGCAGCCTGCAGCACCCCGCCTGTTGCGCCCGGCACCACCATTGCGTCATCCGGCAACCCGTCATCCGGCAACCCGGCAGACTGGGCTTCCGGCGCCGGGGCCAGCAGCTGGTCCACCCGGTCGTGGATGACATCGAAGTTGGGCACAGTGGAGAAGGAAGCGTCAAAATCGGGCGGGCCGATGGTGAGCCGCTTAATGTCCTGGCCCTTGGCCTTCATGGCGAGGTCCACGAAGCTGCCCAGCTGCGAGGAAGAGATGTTGGAGTCAACCACCTTGGTTCCCGCGTTGGCGATCTCCTCGAACTTGGCCAGCAGCGTAGCGGGGTCCAGCTGCTGGAGCATTGCCTGCTGCACGCACTGCTGGCGCTGGATGCGGGCGTAGTCGTCCACGAATTCACGCGACCGCCCGTACCAAAGTGCATGGTAGCCATCCAGCTTCTGCTCTCCTGCGGGGATCCAGCCCAGGGGCATACCGTGGATGCCGTTGGCCTCGTCAATTGTTTCGCCGCTCATGGGCACCCAGCCCCCCGCCTTGATCCTGATGCCGCCCATGGCGTCGATCAGCTTGGAGAACCCTTCCATATCCACCAGCACGTACGCCTGGACCGTGATTCCCAGCGTTCCGGAGACGGCCTCAAGCGTGGCCTGGGCGCCGGGATCTGCAACGCCGGGATAGAGGTCGGCGTGCTCGTTGGTCACTTCTGTATTGATGGCGTTGATCAGGCACGCGTCGCCGCAGTCGTAGCCGTCAGGGTAGATGGCCCGCATGGGGGAGCCCTCACTGAACTGGGCGTTCTGGAGGTTCCGGGGCACGGAGATGATGGCGGTCTGGCCGGTCTTGGCATCGACGCTCAGGACCGAGAGGCTGTCCGTGCGCCTGCCGGTCCGGTCGTCACCGGCGTCTCCGCCCATCATCAGGAAGTTGTAGCGGCCCTCCACCGGGTCGATCGCGGGACCGGCGGAGAAGATGCTGCCGATGGCATTCCGTCCCACGTTGAGCAGGTAGGCGGCGTAGCCGAGCGAGCCGCTGCCCAGGACCATTGCCAGCACCAGGGAAATTACGACGGCGGGCCGTGCCGGCGGCGCCAGCAGGACCGGGCGGATGAGCCTCAGGGTATTGATGAACAGGATTGCCCAGCCGGCGGCGAGTGCCACCAACAGGATCACGATGACCAGCGAGGCAACGGGGTTGGTGACGATATTGATGAGCAGGGTCCGGTTGAGCAGCAGCAGGAGCACGGCCAGCAGCAGGGCGGCCCACACGCAGAGCGTCACCCTAAGGGCCGCGCGCCCGAGTTTGCGGTCGCCTGCCACAAGCTGCGCGCTGCCTGGCACCAGGAGTGTCATAAGCACAAGCACGAAGCCGCGCTTGGTCCGGACCGGCGAGGAAGCGCTGACCGGGTAGCGGACCGGGTCGGTGAGCGCTGCGTCCGAAGCGGACTGCGGGACCTTGCTGCTGGTCATGGGTGCCTTCCTAACGGCTGCCCCGGAGCGGGCCATTGCCTTCAGCGAAGACCTCGCTGACCTTCTGCCGCAGGTTTGCCCCCTTGCGGGACGCTACGGCATTCAGGTCAGCGGCGAACTCAAGAAGGTCGGCGCGCAGTGATGCTGCAAGCTCATCCGTGCCTGCTGCAAGCATCCGGACCGCCAGGAGTCCGGCATTGCGCGCCCCCGCGATGGACACGGTGGCCACGGGAACACCGGCAGGCATCTGCACGATGGAGAGCAGGGAGTCCATGCCGTCCAGGGTCTTCAGCGGGACCGGCACTCCGATCACGGGGAGCGGAGTGACGCTGGCCAGCATTCCCGGCAGATGGGCAGCACCGCCGGCGCCGGCGATGATGACCCTCAGCCCGCGCTCGTGCGCTGTCTGGCCATAGCGGATCATTTCGGTGGGCATCCGGTGGGCGGATACAACGTCGGCTTCAAAGGGGATTCCGAACTCCGCCAGGGCATCGGCCGCAGCCTCCATCACCGGCCAATCAGAATCCGAGCCCATCACCAGGCCTACCAGCGGGCTGCCGGCGGAACCGGGGGCGGGGGTGGCTGGGGCGCTCATGCCTTCTCCTCAAAATTTACTGGCGGTTCTTCGGCGGGTACCCGCCCATCCCGGATGATGCCTGCCACGGTTCCTGCACGGCGCCGGACGGACTCAACTTCCTCCGTGGATGATCCCACCAGGTTCACATGGCCAATCTTCCGCCCCGGGCGTACCGACTTGCCGTAGCAGTGCACCTTGGCCGCCGGCTCGCTGGCAAGGGCCAGCGGGAAAGCGGAAAACAGGTCCTGGTTGTCGCCGCCCAAGAAGTTCTTCATGACCACTACCGGAGCCAGTACATCGGTAGCCCCCAGCGGAAGGTTCAGGACGGCCCGAAGGTGCTGTTCAAACTGGCTGGTGACCGACCCGTCCTGCGTCCAGTGCCCGGTGTTGTGGGGCCGCATGGCCAGTTCATTGATGAGGAACCCTGCGCCGGTACCCGGGGTTTCGAAGAGCTCCACGGCAAGGACCCCTGTCACTCCCAGCTCGTGGGCAATGCGCAAAGCTGCGTCCTCGGCGGCGGCTGCAACCTCCACCGGGATGTCCAGGGCGGGGGCGATGACTTCGTCACACACCCCGTCAACCTGGATGGTGTGCACCACGGGCCAGGCCCGGGCTTCGCCGTCGGGCGTCCTGGCGACCAAGGCGGAAAGTTCGCGGGTAAATTCGACTTTTGCCTCCGCCAGGAGGGGACTCATGGCCTCAAACCATTCTGTGGTTTCGGCAGCCTCCTCAGCAGAGGAAATGATTTTTACACCCTTGCCGTCGTAGCCGCCGCGGGGCGTCTTCAGGACCACCGGCCATCCGGTGTCCTCGCCGAAGCTGACGAGCGCGGCAACATCTGCCACGGAAGCCCACACGGGGTTGGGAAGCTCCAGCCGGTCGATGGCGGCACGCATTACCAGCTTGTCCTGGGCATGGACGAGGGCGTCGGGGCCGGGCTGGACATTGACGCCGGCTTCCTGCAAGGCCCGGAGATGGGCCGTGGGGACGTGCTCGTGGTCAAAGGTCATGACGTCCAGGCCCTGGGAGAACTTTAGAAGGGTCTGCAGGTCTTTGTAGTCGCCCACCGGTGATGAGGACACAGCCTGGACGGCGGAAACGTCATCGCCTTCGGCGAGGACACGGAGTTCAAAGCCGAGTGCAGTCGCGGCTGGGGCCATCATTCGCGCGAGCTGGCCGCCGCCAACCACACCTATTACTGGAAAAGTCACATATGCCAGCCTACCGAAGACCGCCCGGTATCCCGCTTTTGGGGCGAGGCGGGGTAGCAGTTTCCGCGCTGCCGGCCCTCCCCCTGCCGCATATTAGGGGGCTGCCCCTCAGCTTCGGGGGCTAAAATAGGCCTCTGGCCGAGTGGCCCATAGTTCCAACGGCCATGGAGGGTCATGTTTAACACACTTGCAGATCGCGTCCGGGGGCTCGCCTCACTTTTTTGGCGTGAGGTGGCCAAGTTTGGAGCCGTAGGCGGTGTGGCATTCGTCATAGACAACGGCCTCACGTATTACCTCATGCATGGTCCTATGACGGACAGCGAGGCCAAGGCCCGCTTTGTTGGCGCTTCGGTAGCCACCATTTTTTCCTGGATCGCAAACCGCTTGTGGACCTTCCGGCACCGGCGGCAGGACAACGTACTCCGCGAATTCCTGATGTTCATCCTTATCAACGGCATCGGCATCGGCATCTCGACAGGCTTCACTGCCCTCGCGAAGTACGGGCTTGGCGTCACCGACAAGAACATGCTCTTTTTCGCGGGAGTGGCAGGTATCCTGGTGGCCACGGTGGTCCGGTTCTTCGCCTACCGGTTCCTGGTGTTCAACAAGGAACTGGACCAGGAGCCCGAGTTCTCACACGACCACGAGCTCATCGAAGTCCACCACCATGCCAATGACGCCGGCGTCGGAGCCGGCGTGCCGGAGCGCGAGCCCTTCACGGAAGACCCCGCCCAGCCTACAAAATAAGGGCCAGGCCGCAGAAGCACCAGCTCAGCTGCCGTGGATGCGTTCCGCGGCGAGCAGCTTCCCAGTGGGCTCCACGTCGGGGTGCGTCATCACTACTGAACCCCCGCCCCGCCACGCGCCCAGTGCATTGGCCAGTGCCGCCTCAAGTCCGTCCCGGCCCGGTATGTGCAGTCGGACGGAAACTTCGTGGGGCACTGCGAACCCGTCAAGCAGGTCCTGGTGGGCGTGCCGGCGGCCGTCTTGCCCAACAATTGCACAGGCCGTGGGATTGGCCTCGGTGTGCTGCATAAAAACGTCGCCGTGGGAGCGCACTTCCGCCGCGTAATCAAGGTAGCCGGCCGGCAGTTCGCCGGCCCAGCGCATGGCCAGGGCCGGCAGTGCGACCGCCACGACGGCGTCGTACTTTCCTGCTGCCGACTCCGGCCGGGCGGTGGCCAGGAGGTCCGCCTCACCGCCGTCGAGGACTGTTTCCAGGCCTAGCTGCCAAGCGGCCAGGGCCCAGACCATTCCTTTCCAGTGCGCGGGCAGATCCAGGGCCAGCCGCATGCCGGGCTCGGCGTCCAGTTCGTCCTGGAGGAGGTTGCTGGTTTTGGCCACCCAGTTGTCCAGCACCTTTCCGGACAGCTCCACGCGCTCCGAGTCCGGGCCGTACCAGGTGAGGCGCGGGGCAGTGGAGTTGCCTGAACGAAGGCTGGTCATCAGATCTATTGCCGGGGTAGTCATGGCTCAATCCTGCCATTTCGGACGGGCGCGGTCACTGGAATGGGCCGTCATTCGGCAGGTATGCCATGGCTGTGACATTCGTCTCACAAAAAGGAGGCCATTTCCCGTTCCGGGGCTTTGGACCCGCTGATTACTGCACTTTTGAAGCCTGCACGCTGCATAAACCATTCAGCAATGGGTAAGCCGGCAAAACTCCGGGCGTGGCGAACACCATGTTGGGGGGCGTTGGTGATTATTATCCGGGCAGCGGCTTGACTCACCCTAGTTACACGCGTGTAATTAGATAACTAAAGGCACCTGCGTAAATACCGGCACACAACCGAGTGTCCACGTATCCAGGCAGGGGCTGCAACATCAGGAGGGTCGCCGTGGGGCAAGCAGAGCGTATCCAGGAAGATGCCGTCGTGGCCGGTCAGGCGACGGCAAGATACCGTGCGCGGGGGGTACCCAGCGATTGGTACGTGGATCCTGCCGATCCTGACGCTGCGGAGCGGTACAACACGGATAACAAGGACTTCCAGCAGGACCAGGCCACAGCTTTCCTGGCCGCGCACGAAGCACTTCTGGATGGCGCGCAGGACCCCGAGGACGACCTCGACCCGCCCATGGAGCTCGCGGCGGCCGGAACAGCACAGTCTGTGTGGATTGGGTTGCCTTTCCAGCAGGACTTTGGCGACGAAGGCGAGCTCGGCTGGCAGACGGATGCGTTGTGCGCGCAGACCGACCCCGAGGCGTTCTTTCCCGAAAAGGGCGGCTCCACCCGCGACGCCAAAAAGGTCTGCGGTGCCTGCAACGTGCGGTCCCAATGCCTTGAATACGCGTTGGCCAATGACGAACGGTTTGGCATCTGGGGAGGCCTTTCCGAGCGTGAGCGCCGGCGGCTTAGGAAGCGAGCAATCTAATTCATCAGGATGTCCACGTCACTGCCGTTGTGGTTGCCCACAACGGCAGTGCCTATCTCCCCAAAAACCTGGCAGCACTGGAAGGCCAGACCCGGCCGGCGGACCACGTCATCGGCGTCGACACCGGGTCCCGCGATAATTCCCAGGTCCTCCTTGAGCAGGCCCTGGGCCCGGCGCACGTAGTAAGCCACCGCGGAAAGAGCGGCATGGGCGCTGCTGTATCCGCCGCTCTTGCCGAACTCGCCCCTTGGCGGGGAGACCACGGCAACGGCAGTTCAGAGTGGATCTGGCTGCTTCACGATGACGCCGCGCCGGCACCGGAAGCCCTGGCGGAACTCCTCCTTGCTGTCGAACGCGCACCCTCCGTAACAGTTGCCGGCTGCAAGCAGCTGGACTGGCACGCCGAACGCAGGCTGGTGGACGTTGGCCTTTCGACCAGCCGCTGGGCGGAGCGGTTGACCCTTATCGACGCTGACGAACTCGACCAGGGGCAATACGACGGCCGCAGCGATACCTTTGCCGTGAACTCCGCCGGCATGCTGGTCCGCCGCGACGTCTGGGAACAGCTTGGCGGCTTCGATCCCGCCCTCCCTGGCAGCGGCGACGACGTCGACTTCTGCTGGCGCAACCGCCTGGCAGGACACCGTGTTGTGGTTGTCCCCACCGCCAGGATGTTTCACGTAGCGCACCGTCCCCATGCATTGGGGAACGCCGCTGCGGCCCGTAAGGCCCAAGTCCACCTGCGGCTGAAGCACGCACCCCTGTGGATGGTCCCCGTCCACGGTGCGGCCGCCCTTCTCGGCAGCATGTTCAAACTGGTGTTGAGTATCGCCGTGAAGGATCCCGGGCACGGCCTCATGCAGCTGGTGGCAACGTTTGCAGCCCTGGGCCGTCCCCGGGCCGTTATGCGGGCAAGAGCGAATGCCACGAAGACACGCCGGATCCGCCGGTCCGTGATCCGGAAACTCCAGACGCCCCGCCGTGAGGTCTGGAGCCACCGGCGCTCCCTTATGGAGGCTCTGGGTTCAGACGGCAGCCCCGCGGACCACCTCGAACAGGACCCGTTGGCGAACCAGCCTACCGGCGACGCAACGGATGACTTCGCGGCTCTTGCCACCAGCAGGCGCGGCTGGGTGGGGAACGGTGCCCTGGCCACTGTCATTATTGCCTCTGTTACCTCCCTGCTGGGCTTGACCGGACTCTTCGGTGCCCCCGCAGTGTCCGGCGGGGCGCTCATCCCGGTCGCAGGCGATCTGGGCGATATCTGGCACCATGCGTCAAGCTGGTGGATCTCGCTGGGTGCCGGGCTTCCGGGCCGCGGGGATCCCTTCGGATATGTCCTCTGGATCCTGGGTGTACTGGGTGGCGGGGACGCCAACGCCGCCATGGCCTGGCTGCTGCTGCTCGGCACGCCGTTGTCCGGCCTCACAGCCTGGTTTGCGGCGGGCGGCCTGACAGTGCGCCGCCGCCTGCGCCTGGCAGCAGCACTTTTCTGGGCCGCTGCCCCGGCCCTGCAGGTGGCCCTCAACCAAGGCCGGGCCGGGGCTCTTATCGCGCACCTCATGATTCCGCTGCTGGCCCTGGCCCTGCTGCGGGCAACCGGCTCCGCTGTGGGACAGGGACGATTCCAGCAGCCGGCTCCCGGTGACCTGCGCTTTACGGACCAGCCACCGGCCAGACCCGGGGTCAACGGAATGCCGTCCTGGACGGCTGCAGCGGCGGCGGGCCTTGCCCTGGCTGTGGTGACAGCGTCGGCGCCGTCCCTGCTTATCCCTGCCACAGTCGTGATAATTCTCTGCGGGCTCATGCCCGCGCGCCGCGGCCGGACAGTGTGGTGGGCATTGCTGCCCACCGCTGCCCTGTTCATCCCGTTCGGCCTTTCAGCCCTGGACAGGCCGCGGGCCCTGCTGGCTGATCCCGGCGTGCCGCTGGGCTTTGACGCCGCTCCGCTATGGCAGCAACTGCTCGGCCAGCCGCTTCAATTTGGTCCCAACAGCGGGCTGGCGGGACTACCGTACTTCGCGGACAGCACCGTGCCGTGGGCCCTGTTGCTGGCCCTCCTCGTTGCCGTCCCCGTTGTGCTCCTGGCCGTGGCGGGTATCGGGTTGCCCGGTAACCGGGCGGGGATGGCCCGGTCCCTGTGGGTTGTCGGCACCATTGCGCTGGCCGGAGGCTGGTTTGCCGGGCACGTGGCTACCGGCACGAATGCCGACACGATGGTCACGCCTTTCCCTGGTCCGGCGGTTTCCGCAGCAGCCTTCGCCCTGCTGGGCGCCGGCGTCCTGGGGGCAGAACGGCTGCTGGACATGGCAGAGCGGGCAGTGGCGGGCACTGCGAAGCATAAGAAGGCGTTGCGGTCAGCGGCCGCGTGCGGGATGGTGCTCCTACTGGTGGGACCCCTGGCAGGAATGGCTGCATGGTCGGCACAGAACGTCGTCCGTCCATCTGTTGCCACGGCCCAAATGTCCACGGAGTCCAATGCTCTGGGCACGCGCCGGCTGGTCGAGGCAGCCGGTGCGCGCACCCTTCCAGCCACGGCCATCGACCGCGGGACGGGCCCTGAACAGACGCGCACCCTCTTGATCAGAACCGGTGAGAACGGCACGTATCACGCTTCCCTGATGAGGGGGGCGGGCACAACGCTGGACAGCCTTTCGGCCATTGCCTCGGTGCGGAATATCCTGGGTGCGCCGGGATCAGAAACGGTGCGCGACGACGACGACGTTACTGCCGCGGTCCGCCGCGTGGTGGCAACGCTTGTGGCCGGCCAGAGTGTGGACCCCCGGACCGACCTGGAACAGCTCGGGGTCGGCTTTGTGGTTCTTCGGGCAGCAGACACCGCAGCCCAGCTCACCGCCAGCAGGATGGACGCGGTACCCGGGCTCATTGCCGTGGGGCAGACCGACGTCGGATGGCTGTGGCGGATCACCCCACTGAACGAGCCTGCCCTGCAAGCGGGTGACGTTGCCCCCCGGGTGCGGGTCGTTAACCCGGACGGTGCCGCAATTGCGCTGGTACCGTCAGGGTTTGACGACGTCGACGCTGCTGTTCCCGAGGGGCCGGAGGGCCGCCTGGTGGTGCTGGCCGAACGGGCAGATCCCGGCTGGACTGCGTGGCTGGACGGCCGCAGGCTGACGTCCACTACTTCCGGATGGTCCCAGGCCTTCACCCTTCCAGCCTCGTCGGGCCACCTGACGGTGCGGTACGAGAACCCATGGGCCGTGTGGTCCGGGATTGCCCAGTACACCGTCTTTGGACTGACGGTAATGCTCGCCATTCCGATGCCTGCCCGGCGCCAGAGGACTGGTATTTCACGGGACGAAGGCTCGCTGCGTAAGGAACACCAGAATGCATAACACTTCCACCTCTGCGGAAGCATCAGAGGCAAGCGGTGCCACAGTTGTGGAACGCCCGGAAAGCCCCGAGCGCGGCAAGCGTCCAGGGGCAAAGGGGCGGAAGGCACTGCTCCCCAGCCTGGTGTCCGCCGCCATCGTCATCACCGGTGCCGGCGCCGTGGTGGCAGCCGGGTCGGTCCTGCCGCAGCCAGTTTCCAGCCGTGCCGTACCCGCGGGGGAGTCGGCAGTTCCTGCCGGAAGCAGCGTTGGAGTCTGTCCTGGCCCCGCCCGGCTGCTGGAAGGCACTGAAGCGGGCACTGATCCACAATTCAGCCCGGAGTCGGAAACTGCCGCAAGCTCGGTCACGGGGGCAGTCCTCAGCGCAGGAGGGGTGCTGCCGGCAAGCCGCCTGTCGAAACTCAGCGGAACAACCGCCGTCGAGATTGCAAAAGAGCAAGCCCAGCCCGGTGCCGCCGGAGGTTCCCAGGAGCTTCTCGCGGGAGTGGTAGCGGGCCGTTCCGTGGACCAGGTGAGCGTCCTCAGCGCCGATGCCCTGGCAAACCAGAAGGCCTCGGCAGCAGCAGCCATGAAGTTCACGGCAGCGGACGGCGACCTGAGGGGAATTGCGGCAGCCAACTGCCTGCAGCCGTCCAACGATCAATGGCTGGCGGGCGCCACCACCGTTGTGGGCCGCACGTCGGTGCTGGTTCTGACCAACGCATCCACCACACCGGCCACCGTCAGCCTGGAGCTTTTCGGGTCCTCGGGGCAGATCCAGGCACCCGGCAGCCGGGGTCTGCTGGTGGCGCCCGGTACATCGCGGCCGGTAGTCCTCGCCGGGCTGGCACCGGGGGAGGCCCAGCTAAGCGTGCATGTGCGCAGCGCCGGAGGGCCTGTCGCAGCCGTCATCCAGCAGAGTGTGCTGCGGGGGCTGACCCCTGGCGGCGTGGACTTCATTGCGCCCGGAGCCGCACCGGCAGTCCGGCAGGTGATGACCGGCGTTGATATCCAGGACCCGGGCCAGGTTGCTGCGCTCACCGGAAGGTCCGGGTACGAGGACGCCGGCCCGGCCCTGCAGCTCACCGTTCCCGGCCCTTCAGACGCCGTGATTGAGGTTAAGCTCTACGGACGCGACGGCCAGAAGGCGCTGCCCAACGGGGGAGTTATCACTGCCAAAGCGGGCACCGCCACGGAAATCCCGCTGGCTGGCGTCCCCGCCGGCCATTACACGGTGGTTGCATCATCGGATGTCACCTTTGTCGCCGCCGCACGGGTTACCCGGGGACTCCAGGACACCAGGGCGGCCGACGTCGCGTGGGCAGCATCGGGAGTCAGGCTCGGCAGCCAGCACGTGGTCCCCGTTCCACAAGGTGGCCAGCGGCACCTCGTTTTCGGTGCCCTCGACAACCGGGCCACCATCACCTATTCGGCCATCACTGCGGACGGAAAAGTCCGGGCGGCATCCACCGCCGACATCGCCGGCGGAACCACGGCGTCCATCGCCATTCCTGAAAGGGCAGAGGGTTCCGCCGTCGTAGGGTATGTGGTGTCGGCTTCAGGCGACGCCGCTTACGGAGCCCTGCTGCTGCAGCAGGACGGCAGTGACGATGTCTCGTCACTCGCCTTCCTGCCCGCAGCGGCGGGACAGGAGACAGTGCCCGTCACCCTGGGCTACTGACTCAACCGGGGTACCGGCGGTCAGCAGCAGCTGACGAAGCGGGATCAGTACCGCCGGCGGTACACGGGATCCAGGGTCTCCGGGGCAACACCCAGCATTTCAGCCGTGTGCTCCACCACCACGTCATGGACCAGGTCAGGGAGTTCGTCGACACCTCCGCACGCCTGCTCAACCACGCGCCGGTACACGGTAATCATCGGCCCGTCTTCCCCCGTCGCAGGGGTGTAGGAACCCATGGGTGGCGTGGTGGCATTGGCCGCCAACTGCTCCAGGTCCGGCGGGATTTCATCGACGCCAAAACGGACTCCGTCGAGGGTCTTGCCCCAGATGTCGTGCAGCCTTTGCGCGGAGTCCAGCACCATGTCATCAAAGCGGTCAGAACGCGTGCGGTAGCCGGGATGGGTGGGGAGCATCACCTCGCCGCGAAGGCCCCGTCCGTGGCGGTTACGGCGGCGCATCATAAAGCTTTTGCCCGGCGATGCGGTGCCCGGATCCCTGCTGGCATCCGGGTCAGCCAACCGGACCGAAAAGCCTGATTCATGGTTCGATGACTGCATACATCGACTGTAAACCCGGGGAAGGATTTACGCGACACATGGGCCGCCCCCGCCAACGCGCGTCGACCCGGGGCGGAAATGCCGGGTTTTGCCGCCTGCACGGAGTAGTCTGTGATGTCGTGGGAGCTATCCGTCAGTGTTCAAGATCTGCGTGCCGCCAGTCAGCGGTAGCTACTCTGACGTATGTCTACGCGGACTCCACGGCGGTCCTTGGTCCGCTGGCCACCTACGCGGAGCCCCATTGTTACGATTTGTGTGGGCAGCACGCTGATTCCCTCACTGTCCCGCGGGGCTGGGAAGTTCTGCGCCTGGCCATGCCCTCCACCCCGCAGCAGCCGGGCCCGGACGACCTCCTGGCGCTGGCCAATGCAGTCCGCGATGCCGCTGCCTTGCCCGCGCAGGCGCCGCCGCCTTCCGGAAAGCGCGGCCCCCATTCGGTGCTGGAAGCACCGGCTGGAGCCGAAGGCACCCGAAGGGGCCACCTCCGCGTCCTGCGGGAACCGTCCTGACGCGCATCTGGCGGTAGGCTGGAAGCTGCAATTCCGTCCGCTACCGGCGCCAGCGCGCCCGTCAGGGAGCATGAATAATGCCAAAGATCAGTCCTGAACTCCTGTCCGTCCTGCGTTGCCCCGTGACAGGGGCGTCCCTGGTGCAGGAAGGCGATGAGCTTGTTGCGGCCGTCGCGGGCGAATCCGGAATGAAGCCGCGCTATGCCATCGAGGACGGAATTCCCCTCCTCCTGCCGCCCGAACTGCTGACAGCGGCGGCCGCGGCTGGTGCAGACCAGCACGATTCGGACCAGCACGATGCAGGCGCCGGCACGCCCCAGGCCGTTTAGCCCCCGCGACAGCACAGACCACAGGCGCCCGCGCCGCGGACCCGGACCGGGCTCCGCAAGCAGCACCCGGCCCACCGCCGGACAGAGTAAAGGATTCACCCATGGCTTTTGATTACAAGGTTGCCGACATCTCGCTGGCCGAGGCCGGCCGGCACCAGATCCGCCTTGCTGAGCACGAAATGCCCGGCCTGATGTCCCTTCGCGAGGAATTCGGACCCACCCAACCGCTTAAGGGTGCACGGATCGCGGGGTCACTGCACATGACGGTGCAGACCGCCGTGCTGATCGAAACCCTCACTGCCCTGGGCGCCGAGGTCCGCTGGGCTTCCTGCAATATCTTCTCCACCCAGGATGAAGCCGCCGCCGCCGTAGTGGTGGGGAAGGGCACCGTGGAGGACCCGCAAGGTGTTCCGGTGTTCGCGTGGAAGGGCGAAACACTAGAGGAATACTGGTGGACCGCCGAGCAGATCCTCACTTGGCCCGGCGCGGAGACCAACCCGGAGCTCGGGCCCAACATGATCCTTGACGACGGCGGAGACGCCACCATGCTGGTGCACAAGGGCGTTGAGTTCGAGGCCGTGGGCAACGTCCCGTCCGCCGACCCGACCGATTCCGAAGAGTACGGCATCTTCCTTGACGTCCTCCGCCGCTCCCTCGCAGCAGACCCGCACAAGTGGACCCGCACGGCCGCCACGATCAAGGGTGTCAGCGAAGAAACCACTACCGGCGTCCATCGCCTGTACCAGCTGGCTGAACAGGGCAAGCTGCTCTTCCCCGCGATCAATGTCAACGACTCAGTGACCAAGAGCAAATTCGACAACAAGTACGGGATCCGGCACTCGCTGCCGGATGGGATTAACCGTGCCACGGACGTGCTCATGGGCGGCAAGGTCGCCGTCGTCTGCGGCTATGGTGACGTCGGCAAAGGGGCCGCGGAGGCACTGCGTGGCCAGGGGTCACGTGTGATCGTCACCGAAATCGACCCCATCTGCGCCCTGCAGGCGGCCATGGACGGTTACCAGGTGGCCAAGCTGGAGTCCGTCCTGGCCCAGGGGGATATCTTCATCACCACCACAGGCAACAAGGACGTCATCATGGCCGAGCACATGGCGGGTATGAAGAACAAGGCGATTGTGGGCAACATTGGCCACTTCGACAACGAGATCGACATTGCCGGCCTCGCCAGGATCCCTGGCATCAAGAAGGTGGAAATCAAGCCGCAGGTCCACGAATGGGTTTTCGAGGCGAACCCGGCCACGGAAGAGGGCAGCCGTTCCATCATCGTCCTTTCCGAAGGCCGCCTGCTGAACCTGGGCAACGCCACGGGGCACCCGTCCTTCGTAATGAGCAACTCGTTCGCCAACCAGACCATCGCCCAGATCGAGCTGTGGACCAAGAAGGACCAGCGCGAAGGGGAGCGCGAGTACGAGAACCAGGTCTACGTTCTGCCCAAGGTCCTGGACGAAAAGGTGGCCCGCCTGCACCTGGACGCCCTCGGCGTGGAGCTGACCGAACTGTCCAAGGACCAGGCTGAGTACCTGGACCTGGACGTCGCAGGCCCGTACAAGCCCGAGCACTATCGTTACTAAGAAGTGAAGTGCCCGAATGCCGAGAGCACCCGGGCCGTTACTTTCTGCGCCTAGGATCAAAATATGGAGCCCGAAGTCCAGTCCCGCCGGCCGGGTCGTGTGAAGAAAATACTTGTGGTGGCAGTTGTGTGCCTCCTCGCCGCTGTGGGTGGCGTGTTCGCTGCAGTGGCCCCGGGCATTGCCCGGGGCGCCATCGAATCCGAGGCGGGGTCCGCCGTCAGGACCTCGCCCGGTATCGCCGCGCCCGTCATTGCGCCGGTCAAGCTCGACGCCGCACCGGCCAACGGTGCCAAGCAGGTGAACCCGGCCGCCCCAGTGTCGCTGAAGGTGGCCAACGGCTCGATCGAACGCGTCACCCTGACCAGCACGTCCGGCAAGACGGTGGAAGGCAGCATCGACGCCGCGGGGACAGGCTGGACGGCATCCGGGCCCCTGGCGTTCAACACGGACTACAGCTACACCTACGTGGTGAAGGATGGGGCTGGGCGCGAGACCAGCACCACGCAGTCCTTCAGTACGGTTTCCAGTTCGCACGAGGCGGATGCAGCCATCTACCCGCTGGACGGCATGAAGGTGGGCGTCGGGCAGCCGCTGCAGGTCATCTTCAGCGAACCGGTGGTCAACCGTGAGGCCGTGGAAAAGGCCATCAAGATCACCAGCAGCGCCGGCCAGGTGGGCGCCTTCCATTGGCACAGCAACACCATGGTCCGGTACCGGGCGGAAAACTTTTGGGCGGCAAACTCCACCATCACGATGGACATGCAACTGTTCGGCGTGGATCTCGGCAACGGGCAGATTGCCAACTTCAACAAGAAGGTGAACGTCTCCATCGGCGACAAGAAGGTGGCGGTGGCGGACTCGGCGGCCCACACCTTCACCCTTAGCGTCAACGACCAGGTGGTCAAGACGCTGCCGGTGAGCATGGGGGACAAGCGGTTCCCGTCCGCCCGCGGCTACGGCGTGCTGATGGAGAAGAAACGCTACGACCACTTCCGGGCCTCAAGCATCGGGCTGAAGCCCGGTGACCCGGCCTACTACGGTGACAAGGACGTGGAATACACCATCCGGCTCACCCTCAGCGGTGCCTACATGCACCAGGCCCTGGAATCCGCGTATCCCTTCATCGGCAACACCAACGTCTCCCACGGCTGCATCGGATTTGCCCCTGACGGCGCCGCCTGGGTCTTCGACAATATGGGCACCGGAGACGTTGTCCAGATCGTCAATACTGAGGGCGACTACGCAGCCCACGACGATGGGTTCGGCGACTGGAACATCCCTTGGAGCGAATACGCCAACTAGCGCTCAGCTGCTGAAAGGCAGCCGGTGCAGCCGCTCACCCGTCTCAGCGCTCCGCCGTCGTGCCTGGGACAATTTGGCGAGTTCCCTGCTCCGCCGCTCAGCCACGACGGCCGCGAGATAGTCATCCGGGCTGGTCCCGGCAGGCGGCGGCGGAGCCACGTGGCTGGCGAGCTCAGTTGCGATCGACTCGGCCATGCTGGCCCTGGAAAGTGGCGCCATCCTGCCGGCCTGGCGGATGAACTGGGATGCCCGGCGCGCCGTAGCATCAGGGATTCTTCCGATATCCGCCGCCGTGGCCCAGGACCGCAGCCGGGGCGGAACGAGCACCGGCGAAGATGCTTCTACCGGGACACGGCTGCGGATGGCGTAGGTGCCGGCCATCAGGTCGCCCAGCCGGCGGGACCTGTCATTGAACAGGGCCACGGCAATGGCCAGCCCGCCAAAGGTCAGGTAGATCTCGAGGAAACCGGTCAGCCCACGGATCAGGGCGTGGCGGAACCGGATGGCGCCGCCGTCCTCCCGTACCACCCGCAGGCCCGCTGCGAGCTTGCCCAGCGAGAGCCCGCGGCTGAGGGTCTCCACCGCCACCGGGACAATCACCAGGCAGAAGACCACACTGGCCACCACCAGGGCCCGCATCGCCGCGTCGTCGAGGTCTTCGCCTGCGGCCGCAACTCCCACCAGGATTGCCACCAGCAGAATGATGCTCAAAGCCATGTCCAGGAGCAAGCCCAGCGCGCGGGCCGCAAAGGATGCAGGACGCAACTCCAGGACAACGGCCTCACCAGTGATTATCGAACTCACGCTGTTCCTGTTCGTTGCGGCTGACGAGGTGCTCCTAGTCTATGGCGGGCCGCTAGGCTGGTGCCGTGGATATGGACGCGTTCTCCGCCGTCAACGCGGACAAGTGGTCCCGGCTGCACGAGCTTGCCTACAAAGGCAGGCTGAGCGGGCCGGAAGCAGATGAACTGCTGACGCTGTACCAGTCCACGTCCGCCCACCTTTCGCTCATCCGTTCACTGGCCCCGGAGAGCGGCCTGTCCGCCTCCCTGTCCGCGACGCTTGCCCAGGCGCGGACGCGTTTCACCGGCGCGCGCTCCAACCCGATGGAAGATCTGGCGCGGTTTTTTGTGGTGGCACTTCCGGCCGCCTTTTACCGGCTCACCTGGCTCACCCTGGCCTGCGGGGCGGCCTTTGTCCTCGTCGGTGCGGCCTACGCCCTTTGGATCGGCACATCCCCGGAGGCGTTGCGGGCAGTGGCGTCCGAGGCAGCGGCCAGGCAGTATGTCGAGGAAGACTTCATCACTTATTACTCGGAGAACCCCGCTGCGTCCTTTGCCGGCGCCGTCTGGACCAACAACGCCTGGATCAGCGCACAGGCTGTTGCCCTCGGCATCACCGGAGTGTGGGTGCCGATGATCCTGTTCAGCAACGCGCAGGGGGTAGGTATTGCCGCCGGCATCTTCGCGGCCGCCGGGAAGTCAGAGGTTTTCTACAGCTACATCCTTCCGCACGGCCTGATGGAACTCACGGCGGTGTTCATCGCCTGCGCCGCCGGTCTTCGGATTTTCTGGGCGATGGTGTCGCCCGGGCCCCGCACCCGGGCCCGGGCAGTGGCCGAGGAGGGCAGGTCCCTCATCACCGTAGCCTTGGGCCTGGTCCTGGTGCTGTTCGTTTCCGGGCTGGTGGAAGGATTCGTCACGCCCAGTGCGCTGCCGGCCTGGGCAAAGATCGGAATTGGGGCCGCCGTGCTGGCCGGCTACTGGCTGTATGTCCTCGCCTGTGGAAGGCCTGCCTACCTGGCGGGGGAGCGCGGCGACCTGCGCCGCGAAGACGCCGGCTATGTGGAAATCGCCGGGTGAATCCTTGCCTGAATCGTTGTAATCCCTCCGGGGTGGTTCCTCGCCCAGCCGCAAGCCCGGACGGTAGGCTCGTCAACAGATAAAGCGCGCCGGCGGACCCAGAACCTGGCGCGGAAACCCAAGGGAAGTGACGCTGCTGTGAAAGACGAAACTCCTGCCCGCGCCAGGCGCGACGAGCCGCAGCCGGAACCGGTCCTGGACTCGTCAGGGGACTCTGACGAGCCGGCATTTGCCTGGATGACTCCCGCCGCAACGGACACCGGGAGTTCTGCAGCGGGCGGTTCCGATGAACCAGCCGCTGAAGCGCCGGGAGAATCAGCAGGGAGTGCACGCGCCGGTTCCCCGGCCACAGGTGCTGGCTCCACCGCAACGGACGCCGGGCCGGCCGCAGCAGGCGGCGGTTCTTCCGCCCCGGTGGGCGCCGCTGCCACCGCCGCGAAGGCCCGCAAAGCCGTCCAGCCGGAAAGCCGGGCCGGCCGGAGAGCCGCAGAGGCCGCCGATGAAGGCGTGAAACCCGCATCCGGGCACGGCAGCTCGCCCGTTTTCAGGGAACCGCTGCCCACTTCCGCGCTGCAGGTCCGTCCGCCCGAGGAGGAGGTGGAGCGCCGCAATGCGCAGCGCGAGAGCGCAGCCAACGCCAAGCCGGTGGCCCCGCGGGTCATGCAGGTCCTGCTTGCCATCTTCTTCCCACTGATCCTGCTCATCCTTGCGGTGCGTGCGGTGACCAGCCCGCTGTTCCTGTGGGTGGAGTACAACCGTCCCGGATTTCCCGGTGACGGCTACGGCTTCAGCACCGACGACAGGATGACCTACGGCTCCTACGCCGTCGACTACCTCAGTAACTGGTCCGGCCCGCGCTACCTGGGCGACCTGGTGCACCGCAGCGGCGACAAACTGTTCAAGGACGGCGAAGTCAGCCACATGGCTGACGTCAAGCTGGTGATCCTCTCCACCTTCGGTGCCGGCCTGCTGCTGGTCCTGGTCAGCATCATCGCTGTCCTCTACCTGCGCAAGAGAAGCAACGGGGGAGTCCGCAGGGGACTGTTCGCCGGTTCCATCATCACGCTGGTCCTGATCCTGGGACTGGGTTCCCTGGCAGTGCTGGGCTGGCAGCAGTTCTTCACCGAGTTCCACCGGATCTTCTTCGCCGACGGTTCCTGGACGTTCAGCCTGGATGACACCCTGATCCGGCTGTTCCCCGGCCAATTCTGGGTCGACGCCGGAATTGTGATCGCGGGCCTGGTGCTGTTGACCGCGCTCGTGACGCTGATCCTCACCTGGCCCACACGCCGGCGCCGCGGTCTCGTCAAGGACCAGCCTGCTGGAGCAGACCAGTCAGCTGAGCAGGCAGCGGGTCAGGAGTAGAGTTTGGCGATTTCGCCTTCGTAGTCATGCACGACGGCGGAGCGCTTCACTTTGAGGGAAGGCGTCAGATGTCCTGACTCCACAGTGAACTGGGCGGCCAGCACGGTGAACTTCCGGATGGACTCCGCCTTGGACACCAGCCGGTTCGCCCCATCCACCGCCTCCTGTATTGCTGCGGCCACCTGCGGATCCGTAACGGCATCCCGGAGAGCAAGAGCGGGCAGCCCCTGCTCGGAGCGCCAGTTCTCGAGGCCTTCCGGGTCGAGGCTCACGAGAGCAGAGACAAAGGGCTTTCCGTCGCCCACCACCACGGCGTAAGCCACCAGCTGATGAGCACGGATCCTTTCCTCCAGCGGCCCGGGCGCAACATTTTTGCCGCCGGCGGTGACCAGCAGGTCCTTCTTCCGCCCCGTAATGGTAAGGAACCCCTGGCGGTCCAGCTCGCCTAGGTCGCCCGTGCGGAAGAAACCATCCACGAAGGCTTCTGCGTTTGCGGCCTGGTTGGCGTGATAACCCCGAAAGACGCCAATCCCCTTGACCAGGATCTCGCCGTCTTCCGCTACCCGGACGGTGGTGCCGGGGATGGGGATGCCCACCGAACCCACCCGCGTGCGGGACGGCGTGTTCACGGTGCACGGAGCTGTGGTCTCGGTGAGGCCGTACCCTTCCAGCACAGGAATCCCGGCCCCACGGAAGGAGTGCGCGTCCTCTGTTGCCAAAGCACTGGCACCGGAGACTGTGTACCCCACGTGGCCGCCGAAAGCCTGGCGAAGCCGGGGGTAAAGCAGCCGGTCGAAGACCCCGTGGCGGATCCGGCAGAGCAGCCCGGGACCGTTGCCCTCACCCCGGCTGCGCTTGTCCTCCGCCTGCGAGTACTCAATCGCAGTTGCCGACGCAGCGTTGAAAAGGCGCGCTTTTCCGGCTGCTGCTGCCTTGTGCGCTGCGGCTGCCCGGACCTTCTCGAAAATCCGCGGAACCACCAGCAGGAACGTGGGCCGGAAGGATGCCAGGTCCTCGAGGAGCTGGGCCGCCCCCGTGTGCCCGACCGTGGCGCCGGCGGTGAGGCAAACCACCTGGACCGCCCGGGCCAGGACATGTGCGAGTGGCAGGAACATCAGCGTGCGGGCCTGGTCCCGGAGCAGCAGTTCCGGTAGGAAAGCGACGATGTTCCTGGCCACCAGGGCGAAATTGCCATGGGTGATTTCGCAGCCCTTAGGGTTGCCGGTGGTGCCCGAGGTGTACACCAGGGAGGCGACGTCATCCAGTCCTGCCCGGCTCCGGTGCCGTTCAAGTTCTGCGTCGGTGACACCCATCCCGGCGGCGGCCAGGCTGGCAAGGTCAGGGGCTTCGCCCTCAAAGCCCATCCGGACCACGTTGATGAGCCGGTCCCGCAGCAGTTCCGAACCGGCCAGGACAACGGCCATCAGCTTCACCTTGGCATGGTCCTCGGCGAAGACCCGTCGCACGCCGGCGTCATGGAGGATCCACTCGACCTGGCCGGCGGAGGACGTTTCGTAGATGGGAACTGTCACGCCGCCGGCGAACCAGATGGCGAAATCAACCAGCGTCCATTCGTAGGAGGTGGCGGACATTACCGCCACGGTGTCGCCGGGTTCGAGGCCGCCGGCGATCAGGCCCTTTGCAAGGGCCTTGACGTCCTGCAGGAATTTCTGCGCCGTCACGTCAACCCAGCCGTTGGGCCCCTTGCACCGGTAGAGGGCGTGGGCCGGATTGGCGGAATGCTGCTCGAGCAATAGGTCCGTAACGTTGCTGGCGGCATCAAGCTCAACCAGCAGTTCGGTGCTCGCTTCTCTCACAGCAAGTCTCCGTTCCGCTGCCATGCCGCGGCAGCGGCTCCGTCGGGGTCTTCTGCCATCCTGCCCTAGATCCAGGAAGGCATCCACATCCGGAGCCGCCACTCCTGGTACGGGATGACCTCTGCGGCCCAGACGGGGTAGAAGAAGGCTGCCAACAGCACTGCGGCGGCCACGAACAGGGCCACCAGGTACAGCCCTGACCGGCGGCGCCACGGGGGATCCGTCGTCCTGCCCAGGACCAGCCCCAGGCAGTACACGAGGGCCAGCACCAGGAACGGTTCGAAGGACAGCGCATAGAAGTAGAACATAGTCCGCTCCGGGTACATGAACCACGGCAAGTACCCGGCGGCCACCCCGGCCAGCACCGCTCCAGCCCGCCAGTCGCGGCGGCCCGCCCACCAGAACAGGAGCACCACCAGCGATATCACTGCCGCCCACCAGACCATGGGATTTCCGACGGACAGGATGGCGGATGTGCACTTGTCCATGTCGCAGCCCGGAGTGCCCTGCTCCGGGGATTCATAAAAGAAGGATGTGGGCCTGCCCATCACCAGCCAGCTCCAGGCGCTTGCCTCATACGGGTGCTCGGACCCCAGGCCCTGGTGGAAGTTGTAGGCTTCCAGATGGTAGTGCGCCAGGGACCGGACCGATTCCGGCAGCCAGCCCCACTCAGCGGACGGATTGCTCTGCGCCCAGCGGCGGAAGTACGCGTTGTCTGAGCGGAACCAGCCGGTCCAGGTGGCGGTGTAGACCAGCGCGGCAACCGGAACCATGCTGAGGAACGCGGGGATGCCGTCCTTGATCACGCCGCCGCTGATCCAGCCGCGGATCCCCGCCACCCGCCGGGCGCTGAGGTCCCACAGGACGGTGAGGATGCCGAAACCGGCCAGGAAGAATAAGCCTGACCATTTGGTTCCCACGGCAAGCCCCAGGAAGACGCCTGCCGCCAGCCGCCACCAGCGCACGCCCAGCCACGGCCCGGACAGCAGTTGGGAGGTGGTGGGAAGTCCCCCGTTGGCGGACGCAACTTTCGCCAGCCGGTCGGCCAACCGCCGTCGGCCGTCATCCCGGTCCATGAGTAAGGCGCCAAATGCTGCCAGGATCCAGAACATCAGGAAGATATCCAGCAGCGATGTCCGGGACATCACCAGGTGATGGCCGTCCACGGCCAGGAGCAGTCCCGCAGCACCGGCCAGGGGAAGTGAACGGAAGAGTTTCAGCGCAATCAGTGACAAGAGCAGGATGGACAGGGTTCCGGTCAGGGCTGCCGCGAAACGCCACCCGAAGGAATTGTCTGCGCCGAAGATCCACATACCGGCCGCGATCATCCACTTTCCCACCGGGGGGTGGACCACGTACTCGGGAGAGTCCAGGAGCAGGGCCGGGTTACCGGCGTTGAAGGAATCATTGGCTTTGTCCGGCCAGCTGCGCTCATAACCGCTGATCAGGTACGAGTAGGCATCCTTGACGTAATACGTTTCGTCAAAAACCAGTTTGTGCGGGGTCTCCAGCCGGACAAACCGCAGGATTCCGCCGGCTGCCGCAGTCAGGACAGGAACCAGCAGGATCCAAAGCCGCAGCGACGGCGGATAGTCCCGCCAGCTGTGGATGGGCCGAAGCAGCCGCGCACGCAGGGATTCCGCCGTGAAGGCCTCAGTCGGGCGGCTGACCCACGGCCGGGTATGGAGCCGCCCGGGCTGGCCCTCATCTTCGGAAGTGGAAGTGCTGGACGCCATGGGTGTGGCGTATTCGGCCCCGGCCGGCCGCGTCGAGGTCTGCGTCACGAGCCCCATGCTACCTTTTGCGGCTGGCCGCGCCCGGCAGCAGTAGGCTGGTGGCGTGGACCCTAACCTCAGCCCCTTTCCTGATTCCGGCACTGCCATCCCCGATGCGGAAGCCGGAGGACAGTCGTCAGGGGCGACGGAGGCGGCCGCGGTGCCAGCGCCTCCCGGAGGCCGGATCGTGCTGGCGGCCACCCCGATCGGCAACACGGGCGACGCTTCTGCCCGCCTGGTGGAACTGCTGGGGACAGCGGACATCGTTGCTGCTGAGGACACCCGCCGCCTGCACCGGCTGGTGCAGAGCCTGGGCGTCACTGTGGCGGGGCGGGTGATCAGCTATCACGAACACAACGAGGCAGCCAAGACAGCCGAGCTTCTGGAACAGGTCCGGGCGGGCAAGACCCTGGTAATGGTCACCGACGCGGGGATGCCCTCGGTCTCCGATCCAGGGTTCCGGCTGGTGGAGGGCGCCGTGGCAGGCGGGCTCAGGGTCACGGCCGTACCCGGCCCATCAGCTGTACTGACGGCGCTGGCGTTGTCTGGCCTGCCCACGGACCGTTTCTGCTTCGAAGGGTTCCTGCCACGGAAGGCAGGCGAACGTGCGTCACGTCTGGCTGACCTGGCGGGGGAGCGACGGACGATGGTGTTCTTCGAAGCGCCGCACCGGCTTGAGGTGATGCTGCGGGCGCTGCGCGAACGCTTCGGCCCTGAGCGCCGCGTAGCCGTCTGCCGGGAACTGACCAAGACCTACGAAGAAGTGATCCGGGGCTCGCTCGGCGAGCTCCTGCAATGGGCGGAAACCACCGAAGTCCGTGGTGAGATCGCCATTGTCCTGGCCGGCGCACCTGAACAGGAGCCCGGAACACCCGAGGACCATGTGGCCGCTGTCAACGAACTGGTGGCCCAGGGAATCCGCCTCAAGGAGGCTGTGGCCGCCGTCGCGGAAGACGTCCGGGTGAGCAAACGGGAACTGTACTCAGCTGTTCTGGCCGCACGCTAGCCAAGCCGCCAGGGATCCGGGAATGGCTGTGCAGCTGCACAGCCATTCAGTGTTTCGGCAGTGCGTGAAGGCGTAGACCCGCTGGTGGCGCAGCAGTAGTCTGGCAACTAATCAGCCAGGACGACGGCGGCTACTCCGGCCGCCGCCGGGGCTGCAATAACCCTACTGACGAGGGAGTCATCGTGACTGTCACTGCACAGCCGGCCGTTTCCGCAGAACGCGAAAGCGCCCTTTTGGCCTCTGTTCCCACCGGCCTGCTCATCAACGGTGAGTGGCGTGCCGCCGCTTCGGGCAAGACCTTCGACGTCGAGGACCCGGCGACAGGCAAGGTGCTGTTGAGCATTGCCGACGCCGGCGCTGAAGATGGCGCCGCGGCGCTGGACGCCGCCGTGGCCGCCCAGGAGTCCTGGGCCAAGGTCCCGCCGCGTGAGCGCGGCGAAATCCTGCGGCGCGCGTTTGAGCTCGTGACTGAACGGGCTGAGGACTTCGCCCTGCTGATGACCATGGAGATGGGCAAGCCGTCGGCGGAAGCCCGCGGTGAAGTCACCTACGGTGCGGAGTTCCTGCGCTGGTTCTCGGAGGAAGCCGTCCGTGCCTTCGGCCGCTATTCCGTGTCCCCGGACGGCAAGTCCCGGCTGTTGGTCACCAAGAAGCCGGTGGGTCCCTGCCTGCTGATAACCCCGTGGAACTTCCCGCTGGCCATGGCTACCCGCAAGATCGCGCCCGCCGTGGCGGCCGGCTGCACCATGGTGCTGAAGTCCGCGAACCTGACCCCGCTGACCTCCCAGCTGTTCGCCGCCGTCATGATGGAGGCTGGCCTGCCCGCCGGTGTCCTGAACGTCATTCCCACCTCAACGGCCGGTGCCACCACCGGCCCGTTGATCAAGGACTCCCGGCTGCGAAAGCTTTCCTTCACCGGCTCCACTGAAGTTGGGCGCCGCCTGCTTTCCGATGCCTCGGAAACAGTTCTGCGCACCTCCATGGAGCTCGGAGGCAATGCCCCCTTCGTGGTCTTCGAGGACGCGGACCTTGATGCCGCCGTCGCCGGCGCCATGCTGGCGAAGCTGCGGAACATGGGCGAGGCCTGCACCGCCGCCAACCGCTTCATTGTGCACGAGTCTGTTGCCGGGCAGTTCGCGGAGAAGTTTGCCGCGAAGATGAAGGAAATGACCACGGCCCGCGGCACCGAGCCGGAATCCAAGGTGGGCCCGTTGATTGACGCCAAGAGCCGGGACAAGGTCCACGAACTGGTGTCCGACGCCGTTTCCTCCGGCGCGAAGGCAGTCCTCGGCGGCGGACCGGTGGAAGGCCCGGGTTACTTCTACCAGCCCACCATCCTCTCCGGCGTCACCGAAGGCACCCGGATCCTGTCCGAGGAAATCTTCGGACCCGTTGCACCGATCATCACCTTCAGCAGCGAAGAGGACGCAGTCCGGCTGGCCAACAACACCGAATACGGGCTCGTGGCCTACGTCTTCACGAAGGACCTCAACCGCGGCATCCGGATGGGCGAGCGGCTGGAAACCGGCATGCTGGGCCTGAACGCGGGGGTCATCTCCAACGCAGCGGCACCGTTCGGCGGCGTCAAGCAGTCCGGCCTGGGCCGTGAAGGCGGCCTCGAAGGCATCGAGGAATACCTTTACACCCAGTACATCGGCATCGCCGACCCCTACGCCGGGTAGTCCCGTCCCTCCGGGGCGGCAAAGCCGCCGCATGCAACTGGATCAGGAACGCGCAGACCAGCGTGCTGACCAGAAGCGTGCGGCGGCTTTTGCTGCCCGGACCGCGCCTGCTCCTGCAGCCCTGAACGGCGCCGACAGCAGGCGCCCCAGCCGTCCAACCACCGACGGCGGCACCCACACAGCACGCAGTCTCCGCAGTGCGGGGGCATGGGCCCGTAAAGCGGAGTCAAGAGCTGCGATTCGGGCTCCCGTCACCTCCTGGTTAGCGCCTGCGGTCCCCGGGCCGGCACGGCCGGTGCGCTCCGCCGGCACATCGGCCGCCGCCGGCGGCGGGCCGTATTCGCGGCGTTCGAAGTCTGAGGTCAAGGCAGCCGCGGCCCGGTGGGCAGCATCGTCAAGCCCCCCGGGTTCCCCCAGCAGCGCAGATTCGCGGAGGCGGGCGCTGTAGGCACGCGGGGTCTCGCTGGACTTCCGAGGCAGGCCATAATCGGTCCCCAGGTCCGCCAGTTCGCTCCAGGCCAGCGCCGCGGCCGTGCCTGGATCTGCCGGTCGAAGCCGCCGTGACCGGATGCCCGTCCTTGCCAGGCGCGGCGCGGCTGCCAGAAGGGCCACCCCCAGGAGGCTGCCCAAACCCAGCAGCAAGGGCAGGAGCTGCACGCCGGCATCAGCGGCTTCGCCTCCACCCGGCGCGAGCAGGGGAGCTGCGCTTGGTGCCGGGGCAGGAGCCGGGGCGGCATCCGGGACCAGATCGTCATTGTTGTCGAGGGCACCCGGGGCTGAAGGGGCCGATGCTTCCGAAGCATAATCAGGCACGACCCCACGGGACGGCGTGGGCTCAAATGGCACCCAGCCCAAACCCTGAAAATACAGTTCGGGCCAGGCGTGGGCATCCCTGGCATCAACCTCGTATTCGGGCAGTGCACCCTCGCCCGCCACGGAAACGGTGGCCCCGGTCAACCTGCCGGGCGCATAGCCCACCGCGATGCGGCTGGGGATCCCCTCGAGCCGGGCCATCACGGCCATGGCTGACGCGTAATGGATGCAGTACCCGCTTTTCTGGTCCAGGAAATCGGCAAGGACCGAGAGGCCGTTCCCGTCATAGCCGCCCTGCACGGGTGACTGCAGCGAGTAGGTGAACTCCGCGGAGCGCAGGTACTTCTGGATAGCCATGGCCTTTTCGTAGGGCGTGGCGCTGGAACCGGCCACCGTGCTGGCCGTCGTCCGGACAATCTCGGGAACGTTGCCCGGAATCCTGGTGAAATCCTCCGGGATTCCCTGCACGCCTGCCGATGACCGGGCCAACTGCTCCGCCGTAAGCTTCGGAACCGAAGACCGGACCAGGTACTCCTGACGCCTGGAGGTGGCGTCCGTTCCCTTGATGCTCAAGGTGGCGGGATCCCAGGTCCACCTGCCATCCAGGCCCCGCACGGATTCCGGGGGGTACGGGGCCGGCAGGTAAGGGCTGGTAAAAGTTCCGGTATCGATGGCTGTGACTACCGGCTGCTGTTCATCTGCCAGGACCGCATAGCCAGGGTCGATCTGGCTGCCAAGGGAGCGCCGGGAGGCGTTGCGGTCGTCCGGGCCCCAGGAGTCGCCGTCGAAATGGTCCACGGTGACTGAGCGCAGGTACAGCGGTGCCGTGGAATCGGTGGCATACGTGATCCGTCCGGTGCCGGCAGGAGTCCGCAGGCTGTTGCCCAGCGTGATCATTGGGTTCAGCCCCGTGGAGGCACCCCACGGATTGAGGCGGGAACCCTGTGGGAATGTGCCCTGGTCGAATCCCGGGATTGCCAACGGCACCAGCAGGGTGGCGGCCAGCGCCACGGATCCGGTGAGGGCAGCCCGCCGGACCTGGCCAGGGCTGCGGGCGGAATCGGCCGGTGTCCGCGCATCCGGAACAAACCATTGGCTGCAGGCAAGGATCATCAGGTATCCCGCCACAGCGGCGGTGAAACCCCAAAACCCTACGCTCTGGGGCTTGATCATGGCCGGCACTACGAGGATGGCCAGAAGCCCGGCACCCGTGGCGGCAGGCATGCCCAGCGCCACCGCGAACGCGTCCACAAGGATGACCGCCAGGCCGAGGACGGCGCAGATCACCATCACGATGCCGACGTTGGGCGCCACGGGAGCGGTTTCGGACAGAACGGTTTCGCTGGCGCGGCGGATCAACCGGTCAAGCTCAGCCAGGCTCGCCCCGGTGGGGATGACGCCGGCAATACTGGATCCGCGGAAGAACGTCAGGGTCAGGACGGCGCCCAGGGAAAGGAACCCGCCGGCTGTGACCAGCAGGGGCTGTGCCCTCACCGCACGCAAGGCGGCGAGGGTAAAGCAGACCACCAGCACGGTGGTGAAAACGGGCCAGTACCACCCCCAGCCCCGCAGGACTCCGTTCAGCGACAGGGCAGCTCCGGCGACCCCCAGGGCGATGGAGCCTGCCATCACCCAGGGGTAGGGGCCAACGCGGGTACGTCCTGCTGCGTTCCCTGTGGGCGGCGCGGGCTGCTGGTCTGTTCCCGTATTGCGCGGCGGGGCAATGGTCATCCTGCCACCTCCGCTCCCCGCCGGACCTCCGTCGCCGGGGTTTCCGGCAAGGCGACATCCTGGTCGAACTGGTTCCAGGCAGCTGCGACCGATAGTGACGGCGGCACGGCAGCCGCACGCCAGCCTCCCTGCCGGAGCTTTTCGAGTGCGTCCTCGAACTCCGCGGGCCGCTCGGTGACAAGGATGGCGAAGGCGTTGGTGCCGTATCCGGCGGCCGGGGCGAGGGACAGGGCCTCCAGCGCTGAAATCCTTCCCAAAACAGCGATCATGGGTCCCCGCATCCGGTGCGCCGACAACTTGTCCATCAGGTTGTCATCAAAGGGCGGCGGTCCGGAGTCCTGGTGCCCGTGGGATTTTCGGGGGCCGGGAATATCACTGCGCCCGGAGTCGCGGCGGGTGTGCGGCCCGGTCAGCTGGATAGCCGCCAGGCTTTCTGCGATGGACTGGAGTCCGGATGCACCGGTGTACTCCTCCACCTCAGGTTCGGGAGCCGAGGGCGAACGCAGGAACGCCGGTTCCCCACGGGCATCCAGCAGGCGCAGACCATAATTGCGCTCAGCCAGGTGGGCGCTGATGGACATGGCGGCAACAACAGCCCACTCGAACGCTTCACTGCTGATCATGGTGTGGCCGTCCTGGCTTGCGTTCCCTGGCGGTACCGTCCCGGACCCGCCGGAGAACGCTGTGAACCTGTGGTCCAGGATGATCGTGGCCTCGGGTGTGGTCACGGATTCCTCCTGCCGCACCATCAGGGAGCCGTGCCGTGCGGTAGCAGCCCAGTGCACCCGGCGCATCGGGTCCCCGTGCCGGTATTCGCGCGTCATGACGTCGTCGTCGCTGGGGTTGGCCCGGATTCTGGTGGCCGTGACGCCGTCGTTGCCCCGCGCACCGGCCAGCCCGGTCAAGGGAAGCACGACGGCGGCGGGCGTCACGGTGAGGGTGTCGCCGTCGTCTATTGCCTGCCGGTGCAGGGACAGCCCGAACGGGTCGGTGAATTCGGCTGTCACGGGTCCAATAAGGAACTGTCCGCGCTGGGCGGAGCGCAGGTGGTATTCATACCTGCTGGTGTTGCCGGTTGCCGAACGGGACGGAAACCGGAAGGCGGGCGACTCACCGAACCGGGACGGCAGCCTTTCCTCCATGGTGGCCCTGCCGCTGGCTGCTCCGGTGCGCGCCACCGCGAGCCGCACGGTAGTGGAGGCCGAGGTTTCCACCGGTGACGGGTTGAATTCCCGGTATACCTGGAAGCGGGGCTTTACCAGCCGGATCCCCGCAAGGGAAACCAACGGAAGGACGAACAGCAGGACAGCCAGGCTCAACAGATCCCGGCGGCCCATCACCTGCGCTGCGGCAAGTGCCGCGGCCCCTGCAGCCAGCATTCCCCAACCTCGCTGGGTGAAGAGATGTCGGGGCAGTCTGTCCAGCAGCGCCATGGAAAACCGCCTAATGGTTCCTGCTCAGGCCTGAGACAGGGGTGTTCCTGTTCGTGGGCCCGGGAGCCTTGTTCCCCGCATCGGCAGGCCTCTGTCCGACCGGCAGCCTGGACAGGATGCCGCGGAGGACGCTGTGCGCGGTTTCGCCCGCCCCGGCGGCTTTCCGGTCCAGGATGATCCGGTGCGCCAGGACAGCTTCCGCAACGTGCACGACGTCGTCAGGCAACACGAAATCGCGTCCGTCAAGGGCCGCCGTGGCCTTGGCAGCGCGCAGCAGCTGGAGCATGGACCGGGGGCTCGCGCCCAAACGGAGCAGCGGGCTCTCCCGGGTGGCCCTGCCCACTGACACTGTGTACTCCTTGACCGCCTGCGAGACGTAGACCTGTTGGACAGTGGCGATCATGGCCGCAACATCCGCGGTGGTTACTACCGCAGACACCTTGGCCAGCGGCGACGCTGCCTGATGGGTCTCGAGCATTTCGATCTCGGAGTCCTTGTCCGGGTAGCCCATCGAGATGCGCGCCATAAAGCGGTCCCGCTGGGCTTCAGGCAACGGATACGTGCCCTCCATCTCGATCGGATTCTGCGTCGCCACCACCATAAAAGGCTCGTCCAGCCGGTACGAATTGCCGTCCACCGTCACCTGGTGTTCCTCCATGCACTCGAGCAGGGCCGACTGGGTCTTGGCTGAGGCGCGGTTGATCTCATCCCCGATCACGATGTTGGCGAACACGGCACCCGGCCGGAACTCGAAGAGCCGGGAGGCCTGGTTATAGATGGAAACGCCGGTGACGTCGGAGGGCAGCAGGTCCGGGGTGAACTGGATCCGGTTGACAGTACAATCGATGGTCCGGGCGAGTGTCTTGGCCAGAAGCGTCTTGCCCACGCCCGGCACATCCTCAAGAAGCAAGTGTCCCTGGGCCAGCAGGACGGTCAGCGCAAGCTTCGCGGCGTCGGACTTCCCGTCGATCACCGTGTTGATCGTCGTCAGGATCCGTTCGCTGGCCGCGTGGAATGAGGGGGCATCCATTGCGGTTTGCCGGTGCCCGTTGAGGTGGCTGACGGGGTCTGTAACCCCCGCCAGATTACGGTTCGCAGCGATCACGTCGTTGGCAGTGCGTCGGTGGGATTCCATCGGCAACCTTTCAGCCCGGGGTTCACCTGGACGGGACAGCAAGCCCTGCCTTCGCCCGTCGGTGGGCGTCCGCATGTGTTCGTACCAGACTACTAACACAACTGCTTCAGCTGACAGAGAGTTCCAACAAATATGCGGCTTCCATGGCGGTTTAGGCTTGATGGATGTGCAATCCGCTGATCCCCGCCGCTTACCGGGCTTCCGCCGACGACGGCGGCCAGGAATCCGGAACCTCCCCGAAGCGGGAATTTCCCCCTGCTCCCGAGCCTTTGCCGGTGCCGGTTATGGACAACCACACGCACCTGGATTTCCCGGACGGCAAAGCGCCGGTGGGAATTAAAGAGGCGCTCGACGCCGCAGCGGCGGTGGGCGTCCAGGGTGCGGTCCAGGTGGGTTGCGATCTGGAATCCTCGCGGTTCACCGTCCAGGCGCTGGACCTGGACGAGCGCCTGCTGGGAGCGGTGGCGCTCCATCCCAACGACGCTCCGCGCTATGCCGAACGCGGCGAGCTGGAGGAGGCGCTGGCCGAGATTGAGCGGCTGGCAGCCCATCCCAGGGTCAGGGCCATTGGCGAAACGGGCCTCGATTTCTTCCGCACCGAGGGGGAGGGCCTGGCACACCAGCGGCACTCCTTCCGCCGCCACATCGACATCGCCAAGCGGCTGGACCTGACGCTCCAGATTCACGACCGGGACGCTCACAGCGACGTGGTGCAGGTACTGAAGGAAGAAGGGGCCCCGGAGCGGGTGGTTTTCCACTGCTTTTCCGGCGATGAGGAGCTGGCGGCCACTTGTAATAAGGAAGGCTGGTGGATGTCCTTCGCCGGAACACTGACGTTCAAGAACGCAACCAACTTGCGGGCCGCGCTCGCCATCGCGGATCCCGATCTGGTGCTGGTGGAAACAGACGCTCCTTTCCTCACCCCCCACCCGCACCGGGGCCGTCCGAACGCCAGCTATATGGTCCCCTACACCGTCCGCTCCATGGCGGAATTGACAAGCACTGACCTTGCGGAGCTGTGCTCGGGAATCCAGCAGAACACCGTGCGCGCCTACGGAACGTGGGATTAAGAACACGTCCCACCCCGCCTGGATCTTAATACCGGGTATGCAAAAATGTTGGTCGCTTTATAACGCTACGGTTACAGTAGGACTCAGTTAGCCGGGGTCGGGGAAGGCCACCAGGCAAATTCACTCTGTTTTGCAGCAGGATCTGCTGGGCCTGGTTCCAGCCTGCCCGCTGCGCAGAGTGTGGCGGCGATGATGCCCGGACTGCCCCTTTCGGAGGTGCTGCCGGGCATTTTATTGCCCTATCCCCGTGCCCGGAAGGACCTAAAGTTACGGGCAATCGTGGTCAAGTTCTTTACAACGGACGGCAAGTTCAGCTTTATCAAGGTTGGAACCCAACTCCTGGTGCTGTGCGCGCTGGTGGTGGGCCTCGTAGCCTTCGTCGGCAATAACAAAACCATCACGCTGAACGTGGACGGCAAGGTAACGTCCGTGCAGACCTTCGGTGGGACCGTGGGGCAGGTCGTCAAGAGCGCCAACGTCGAGCTGAAGCCGGCGGACAGGGTCTCGCCAGCCATTGATGCCACTGTCCAGAACGGCACGGTCATCAACGTCAACATGGCCAAGGAAGTCAAGGTCAGCCTGGACGGCTCCGAAAAGACGGTAAACACCACCGCCCAGGACGTTGCCGGACTCGTGACTGAACTCGGAGTCGCAAGTGCATCGTTGGTCTCCGTGCCCAAGGACGCCCAGCTTTCGGTAGCAGGGTCCTTCGTCTCCATCTCCACTCCCAAGTCCGTGAGCATTGTTGCTGACGGCAAGGTGGACACCGCCACCACAACTGCCGCCACGGTGGGCAAGGTGCTGGAAGATGCAGGCCTTACCCTTGGCGCCAATGACCGGACTTCCCAGCCCGCAAACGCCCACGTGGTGAACAACATGGTCATCAAGGTGTCCCGCGTGGACACTCGCAAGACCGCCGTGACTACCGAGGATGTCCCGTTCAAGTCGGAGACCAGGGAGAGCGCCGAGCTGCTGAAGGGTGAAAAGGAAGTCACCCAGGCAGGCGCCGCCGGCAAGGTGGAAAAGACCTTCAAACTCGTGCTGGTTGATGGCCGCGAAGCCTCCCGCACCCTCGTGTCCGAAGCGGTCACTGCGCAGCCCGTGACCGAGGTGATCACGGTGGGCACCAAGGCCAAGCCAGTAGCCCCGCCGGCCCCCGCCCCGGCAGCCACTGCCGGCGCCAACACCGGCGCCGCCGCCCCTGCCATGATGAACGAGGCCATGTGGGACAAGATCGCCCAGTGTGAATCAGGCGGAAACTGGTCCATCAACAGCGGCAATGGCTACTACGGCGGCCTGCAGTTCGACATCCAGACCTGGCTCGGATCCGGCGGCGGCGCGTACGCTCCCAACGCCAGCCTTGCCACCAAGGGCCAGCAGATCGATATCGCCAACCGCGTTTACGCTCAGCGCGGCCTGCAGCCGTGGGGCTGCGGCTGGGCTGCCACCAGCTGACGCAACCTGCCTCAAGCCCCGCAAGGCAGTGCGGCCGGGCCCGGATCTTGAGCTGCTCCCCGAAAGTTGGACTGAAAATTCAGTTCTGACTTTCGGGGAGCAGTTTCATGTTTAAGGGCAGTTCGTTGTCTCAGGAGCAGCGTGAAGTTGCGGTGGCGCGCGGGACGGGCATTCGCCTGACAGCCGCCGCAGATCCGGTCAGGCCAGCCAGCGCCACCAGCGTGGCTGCTCCGGTTCCGGCGTCGGTTCCGGCTCCGGCTCCTCGCCCAAGGCCAGGGCGGCCTCGGCGATGTCGCCCGCGGTGAGCGTAATGACGGCCTCACGATCGAGCGCGTCGAGACTTTGTTCCTCGTCGAGCGACAGCCGCAGCGCCTGGCGGTTGAGCGCCTGCTCGAACAGCGTGCGGGCGAACCGTGCGTTGCCGGAGTCCTCGCCCGCGTGGAGCCCGGTGAGGATGCGGCGCAGCATCTGGTCCGCACCCTGCTCCAGCGTGTACTCGTGCTGGGCCAGCATCTGGTGGAAGATCGTCTGGAGTGCGTCGACGGAGTAGTCGGGGAATGTGATCTCACGGGCGAACCGGGAGCGTAGTCCGGGGTTCGAGAGCAAGAAGGACTCCATCAGCCGCGGATACCCGGCCACGATCACGACCAGACGGTGGCGGTGGTCCTCCATCCGCTTGAGCAGGACCTCGATCGCCTCGGGGCCGAAGTCCATCCGGCCGTCCTCCGGAGCCAGCGCGTAAGCTTCGTCAATGAACAGGACGCCGTCCAGCGCACGCCGGATCACCCGATCCGTCTTGATGGCGGTTGAGCCGACGTATTGCCCCACCAGGCCCGAACGGTCCACCTCGACCAGGTGGCCTTTCTGCAGCAGACCGACCGCGCGGTACATCTCGGCCAGGAGCCGCGCCACGGTGGTCTTGCCCGTGCCCGGGTTTCCGAGGAACACCAGATGCTGTGATGTGGCCACCTCCGGCAGGCCGTGCGTCTTACGGCGGGCCTGGACCTGGAGCAGCGCGACGAGGGCCCGCACCTGTTCCTTCACGGTCTCCAGTCCGACCAGCGCGTCGAGCTCGGCCTGCACCTCGGACAGCGGCCGGGCCGGCCCGGGCCTCACACCGATGAGATCGCCAACCAGGTCGTCGACGCGCTCCGAGCCGGGCAGCTTGAGCTGATCGGCCAGATGGCCGATGGTTTCGCGCAGGTCATCGAGCGGATTGCGGCTGGCAGCCATGCATCCACTGTAGTACCCGATTCCCCACCGGGATGGGGTTGGCCCCAGTTCAACGCCATTGCGCAGCGATGCCGGTGAAACAAGAAGGGCCGGCTCATCTCTTCCGGGTCCGGCCGCAGCATTTAACAAGGCCGGGCGCAAGTGGCGCGCGGGATAGGATACCTAGGTGACTGAACCGATCCCCGCCGCGCCCGCACCGCTGTTTGGTGCATCCGACATACGCCGGCTGGCGGAAGAGATAGGTGTCCGGCCCACCAAGACCCTCGGCCAGAACTTCGTCATTGACGGCAATACGATCCGCAGGATTGTGACGGCGGCGGGGGTTGGTCCGGACGAGACGGTTTTGGAAGTGGGCCCGGGCCTGGGATCGCTGACCCTCGGTCTGCTGGATGCTGCCGCGTCGGTAGTCGCCGTGGAGATCGATCCCGTACTTGCTGCAAAGCTTCCTGCCACCGTCAAGGAATGGCGCCCCGCCGCAGCGGGAACGTTCCATCTGGTGCAGGCGGACGCCATGAAGGTCACTGAACTCCCGGTCCAGCCCACGGCCCTGGTGGCCAACCTGCCCTATAACGTGGCTGTGCCCGTGGTGCTGCATCTGCTGCAGCACTTTCCGAGCCTGCAGCACGGCCTGGTGATGGTCCAGGACGAGGTGGCGGACCGCCTTGCTGCCGGCCCGGGATCCAAAACCTACGGCGTGCCGTCCGTAAAGGCTGCGTGGTACAGCCGCATGCGCAAAGCCGGCGTTATCGGCATGAACGTTTTCTGGCCCGCCCCCAAGATCCACTCCGGACTGGTGTCCTTCACCCGCCAGGAGCCCCCGGCCACCACCGCCAGCCGTGAGCAGGTTTTCGCCGTGGTGGACGCCGCTTTCGCACAGCGGCGCAAGACGCTCCGCGCAGCCCTCGCCGGCTGGGCCGGAAGCGCGGCGGAGGCCGAACGCTGCCTGGTGGCCGCCGGCGTCGATCCCACAGCGAGGGGCGAAGTGATCGACATCGCCGCCTTCGCGAAGATCGCGGAAGCCCGTGAGGCCCGGCCGTGAACGCCCCGGCAGGACGTTTTGCCGCCCGCACCGTCCGCGCGAAGGCGCCTGGCAAGGTCAACGTGTCCCTGGACGTCGGACCGCTCCGGCCCGACGGCTACCACTCCGTGGCCAGCGTCTACCTTGCCGTATCCCTGTACGAGGAAGTGGCGGCCACCAGCACTGAAGCCCCCGGCATTACAGTAAGCCTCAGCCCGGACAGCACGCTGGACCTGGACGACGTCGATATTCCATTGGACCGGAACAACCTGGCGTACAAGGCTGCAGCCATCATGGCGGACGTGTCTGAGCACGCCACCGGCGTCCATCTCGAAATCACGAAACGGGTACCGGTTGCGGGCGGCATGGGCGGCGGATCCGCTGACGCTGCAGCCACGCTCCTGGCTTGCGACGCACTCTGGAACAGCGGGCTCTCCCGTGAAGAACTGGCGCACCTTGCTGCCGAGCTTGGCGCCGACGTTCCCTTTTCGCTGCTCGGCGGTACGGCGGTGGGTTTGGGCCTCGGCGATGAGTTGTCTCCGGCGCTGGCCAAGGCGCAAACGGACTGGGTCCTGGTCACGGCTGACTACGGACTCCCCACGCCCGAGGTGTACAGGACGCTTGACCGGATGCGGGCGGCAGAGGGCATCGACGCTGCCGAACCAACAGGGGTGGACCCGCAGATCCTTACCGCGCTGCGCAGCGGGGACGCTGAAGCCCTCAGCCGTGTGCTGGTCAATGATCTCCAGCGGGCGTCCATCGAGCTGGCGCCTGCACTGCGCGATACGCTGGGAATCGGCGAATCGCATGGGGCCATTGCCGGCATCGTCTCCGGCTCCGGTCCCACCGTGGCGCTGTTGGCAGATGATCCTGTAGCCGCAGAAGGCCTGGCAGAAAATCTGCAGCGTTACGGACTGACGGCACTCGCCGTCCACGGCCCGGTCCCTGGGGCCCGCATCATGTCAGACATCCTCCTGTAAAACCTTCAGTTCCTACCTCAGCAGCAGAAAGCAGTTCCCTTGGCACACCTTCTTGGCGGCGAGAACCTGACGGTCTCCTACGCAACCCGCACCGTCCTGGACGGCATCACCCTCGGACTCGAAGAGGGCGACCGGATAGGCATGGTGGGCCGGAATGGTGACGGAAAGTCCACCCTGATGCGTCTGCTAGCGCTGCGGTCCACTCCGGATTCCGGACGCGTTACCAAGCGTGGCGACGTCAACGTCGGCTACCTGGACCAAAGCGACGTGCTCGACGGCGACCTGACAGTCGGCGCCGCGATCGTCGGGGACCAGGCTGATTATGAGTGGGCGCGGAACCCGCAGATCCGCGAAATCATGGGTGGGCTGGTGTCCGACGTCGACTGGCACGCCAACGTCCACGCCCTGTCCGGCGGCCAGAAGCGGCGCGTGGCCCTTGCCAAGCTGCTCATCGAGGACCACGACGTCATCATGCTCGACGAGCCCACAAACCACTTGGACGTGGAGGGCGTTGCCTGGCTGTCCCGGCACCTGAAGACGCGGTGGCGGGCAAACCAGGGCGCTTTCCTGGTGGTCACCCACGACCGCTGGTTCCTGGACGAGGTCTGCAACAAGACCTGGGAAGTCCACGATGGCATCGTGGATCCCTTCGAAGGCGGCTACGCCGCCTACGTGCTGGCCCGCGCCGAACGGGACCGCTCGGCGGCAGTCATGGAAAGCAAGCGCCAACAGCTGGTCAAAAAGGAACTCGCCTGGCTTCGCCGCGGCGCCCCGGCGCGAACCGCCAAGCCAAAGTTCCGTATTGAGGCGGCGAACGCCCTCATCGCCGATGTGCCCGAACCCCGGGATTCCACGGCGCTGAGCAAAATGGCAACCGCGCGGCTCGGCAAGGACGTGCTGGACCTGGAAAACGTCTCGCTGGACTTCCTCGGCGGCGACGAAGGGCAAAAACTCTTCAACAACATCACCCTCCGCCTCGCACCCGGGGAGCGGCTGGGCCTGGTGGGCGTCAACGGCGCCGGCAAGACCACACTGCTGAAGCTGCTCAACGGCCAGATCGAGCCCACATCCGGCAAGCTCAAGCGCGGCAAGACCGTAGTCACTGCCGTGCTGACCCAGGAGGTCAAAGAGCTCGACGACGTCTCGGACCTGCGCGTCATCGAAGTGATTGAGCGCGAGAAGCGTTCCTTCAACGTGGGCGGCAAGGAGTTTACGGCGGGCCAGCTCGTGGAGCAGCTTGGCTTCACCAACGAGAAGCAGTGGACCCCGGTCAAGGATCTCTCCGGCGGTGAGCGCCGCCGCCTCCAGCTGCTGCGCCTGCTGGTGGGGGAGCCCAACGTGCTGATGCTCGATGAGCCCACGAACGACCTCGACACCGATACCCTCGCCGCCGTCGAGGACGTCCTCGACGGCTGGCCGGGAACGCTGGTGGTGGTAAGCCACGACCGTTACCTGCTGGAACGCGTGACGGACCACCAGATGGCGCTGCTGGGCGACGGCAAGATCCGCGCCCTTCCGCGCGGCGTGGACCAGTACCTGGAACTCCGGGAATCAGCCCTGGCTGGTTCCACCATCACCGGCGGCGGCAACCCGGTCACCAGTGGCGGTTCAGCTTCCGCGGCCGCCGCTCCCACCGGCCCGTCCGAAGCCGAAAAGCGGGACGCCCGCAAGGCCAAGAACCGCATCGAACGCCAGCTCGGCAAACTTGAGCAGCAGGAAAAGAAGCTTCACGACCACATGGTCAAGAGCACGGCAGAGAACGATTTCGATGCCCTGGCCGAACAAAACAAAAAGCTCAAGGACCTCGCCGGCGAACGCGAAGCCCTCGAACTCGAATGGCTGGAGGCCCTGGAGGTCCTCGGCGAGTAGACCGAACGGAACCAATCAGCCCTCGATACGGAGCTCCGGGTCTTTTTTGAGGCCGGTGAGGCCGTTCCAGGCGAGGTTTACCAGGTGCGCGGCAACAGTGTGTTTGTCGGGCGTGCGGCTGTCCTGCCACCATTGGCCGGTCATGGCGACCATGCCGACGAGCATCTGGGCGTACATGGCGCCGTCCTGCGCGCTGAAGCCGCGGCGGTCGAATTCGTCGGAGAGGATATGTTCCACCTTGGCGGTGACGTGGGAGAGCAGGGTGGAGAAGGCACCCTCGGGCTGCGACGGTGGGGCGTCCCGCATCAGGATCCGGAACCCGTCGGTGCGGTCCTCGATGTAGGTCAGCAGCGCCAGGGCGGCCCGTTCCACGAGGACCCGCGGCTTTGCCTCCTCGGTAAGGGCTGCGGTGATGTCGTCCAAAAGGATGCGGAACTCGAAGTCCACCACCTGGCTGTACAGCCCTTCCTTGGACCCGAAGTGTTCGTAGATGACCGGCTTGGAAACTCCCGCGTTCGCGGCGATCTCCTCGATGGTGGTGCCGTCAAGTCCGCGGGCTGCGAAAAGGCCCCGTCCGACGTCGATCAGCTGGCTCCGCCGCTGAATGCCGGTCATCCGTATCCGCGGAGGATTGTTGCTCACATTCCCATCATGCACCAGGCGTTCATCGCTGAACTGCAGCCGCCAGGCCGTGCCGGAAAAGGGGAAGGAACAGGGCAGAAACGTGGCAGGACCGGGGGATGAACGGTCCATGTCGCGCGGCGCCCCGAACCCGTGGCAAAATAACTACTTGTGCCCAGGCGAAGCGCCGCGGCACGGTCCGCTCTGGTGTAATGGCAGCACCCCGGCCTTTGGAGCCGTGGAGTATAGGTTCGAATCCTATGGGCGGAACTGCTGTGCGAGGAGCGTTCAGTAGGATGACATTCGGTGCCGGGACGGCTTCAGGCCGCGCGGGCACCGTGAAACGCCAGCATAACTTAGCAAGGAGAGCCCGCACGTGATCCCCGAGAATACCGGCCCGGCCGCGGTCATCGTTCTGGCGGCAGGCGCCGGTACGCGGATGAAATCGCGCACTCCCAAGATCCTTCATGAGATTGGCGGCAGGTCCATGGTGGGCCACGCCCTGTTGGCCGCACGCAGCATCAAGCCCCGGCAGCTCGCCGTCGTGGTCCGCCATGAACGTGACCTGGTGGCACGCCATCTTTCGGAGCTGGATCCTGCTGCCGTGATCGTTGACCAGGACGAGGTTCCGGGCACCGGACGCGCAGTGGAGGTCGCCCTCGAAGCCCTGGCCGGCGAACAGCACCTCACGGGAACCGTTGTGGTGACCTATGGCGACGTTCCCCTCCTTTCCGGAGACCTGCTGGCCGAGCTCGTGGCCACGCACGAACGCGAAGCCAACGCGGCCACCGTCCTCACTGCGGTCCTTGATGACGCCACCGGCTACGGCCGTATCCTGCGCGGCGGTGACGGGACCGTCACCGGCATCGTTGAAGACAAGGACGCCTCCGACGCCGAGCGGCTCATTCGCGAGGTCAACTCCGGCATTTACGCCTTTGACGCTGCAGTCCTCCGCGACGCCCTGGCCCACGTCACCACGGACAACTCCCAGGGCGAGAAGTACCTCACCGACGTCCTCGGGCTGGCAAGGCAGGCAGGCGGCCGCGTCGCCGCCGTCGTCACCGCAGACCGCTGGCAGGTCGAAGGCGCCAACGACCGCGTCCAGCTTTCCGCCCTGGGTGCCGAGTTGAACAGCCGGGTTGTGGAAGCGTGGATGCGTGCAGGCGTCACCGTGGTGGATCCGGCAACCACCTGGATCGACTCTTCCGTGACCCTCGATGAGGATGTCCGGATCCTGCCGAACACCCAGCTGCATGGCGCCACGACGGTGGCGCGGGACGCCGTCGTCGGCCCGGACACTACGCTTACCGACGTCACCATTGGTGAGGGTGCCAAAGTAGTACGCACCCACGGGTCAGGGGCGGTCATCGGCCCGGACGCCGCCGTCGGACCCTTCACCTACCTGCGCCCCGGCACCGTCCTGGGCGAAAGCGGCAAAATCGGCGCGTTCTACGAAACCAAGAACGTCACCATCGGCCGCGGCTCCAAGTTGTCCCACCTCGGCTACGCCGGCGACGCCGAAATCGGCGAGGACACCAACATTGGCTGCGGAAATATCACGGCCAATTACGACGGCGAGAAGAAGCACCGCACTGTAATCGGCTCGGGCGTTCGGACAGGCTCCAACACAGTGTTCGTTGCCCCGGTCACCGTGGGGGACGGTGCCTACAGCGGCGCCGGCGCGGTGATCCGCAAGGATGTGCCGGCAGGTGCCCTCGTGCTGACGGTAGCCGCCCAGCGCAACACCGAGGGCTGGGTGGCCGCGAACCGCCCCGGTACCCGCTCCGCGGAACTGGCCCAGGCAGCCACCCAAGATTCCTCAAGTACCCCGGCATCTACAGAAGAGGGCAAGCGATAATGAGCGAAATTACGGCGCGCGGCGAAAAGAAGCTGGTGCTGGCCACAGGCCGCGCCCACCCCGAGCTGGCCCGGGAGATCGCCAAGGAGCTTGGCACCGACCTCCTTCCGGTGGACGCGTACGACTTCGCCAATGGTGAGATCTACGTCCGTGCCGGCGAGAGCGTCCGCGGAACGGATGCTTTTGTCATCCAGGCGCACCCCGCGCCGCTAAACAACTGGCTTATGGAACAGCTGATCATGATCGATTCGCTGAAGCGTGCCTCGGCCAAGCGCATCACGGTGGTCTCACCCTTCTATCCGTACGCCCGCCAGGATAAAAAGGGCCGCGGCCGCGAGCCCATCTCGGCCCGCCTGGTGGCAGATCTCTACAAGACCGCCGGTGCCGACCGCATCATGAGCGTGGACCTGCACACCTCCCAGATCCAGGGCTTCTTTGATGGCCCGGTGGACCACCTGATGGCCATCCCGCTGCTCGCCGACTACATCCGCACCCGGGTGGACGCAGAGAACATCACGGTGGTCTCGCCTGATACCGGCCGTGTCCGCGTCGCGGAGCAGTGGGCAGAACGCCTGGGCGGCGCCCCGCTGGCGTTCGTGCACAAGAGCCGCGACCTCACAGTCCCCAACCAGGCGGTTTCCAAGACCGTCGTGGGCCAGATCGAGGGACGCACCTGCGTCCTGATCGACGACATGATCGACACCGGCGGAACCATCTCAGGTGCCGTCAAGGTGCTGAAGAACGCCGGGGCCAAGGACGTTATTATTGCCGCCACGCACGCTGTGTTCTCCGAGCCGGCCGCCCAGCGCCTCTCCGAGTCCGGCGCCCGGGAAGTGGTGGTCACCAACACGCTCCCGCTCACGGGGTCACAGCGCTTCCCGCAGCTGACGGTGCTGTCCATCGCTCCGCTGATCGCCCGTGCCATCCGTGAAGTGTTCGACGACGGCTCGGTCACCAGCCTGTTCGACGGCAAGGCCTAGCGGGTCCGATGGTTGAGTTGGGCCCACGCCAGCAGGGTTCCCTAAGTGGGCTTGCGAGTTTAGGGTGCTGGCGGGGAGGGCCCGTTTTCAGTATTTGGGCCCGCCGCTGGTAGACTTTCCAGCGATACCTTGGCGAGGGAGAGCGCCGGTACCCAGATGGGAACCGGTCTGCAGTCTCCGTTATCGACTGGGTCTGAATCTCCCTTCGAAGATGGATCCGGCCGCGGCCGCCCGGCGTTGAAGGTCGCAACAGACCTCCGCCCTTGCTGAACACCGTTTTAGTTTCAAGGAGATATCCATGTCTGAGCAGAAGCTCGCAGCAGAACTGCGCACCGAATTCGGCAAGGGCTACGCCCGCCGCGCGCGGATGGCCAACCTGATCCCCGCCGTCATCTACGGCCACGGCGCAGAGCCCATCCACGTCACCCTCCCGGCCAAGGCAACCACCCTCGCCGTCCGCACCGCCAACGCCCTGCTGGCCCTGGACATCAACGGCGAAGGTCACCTGGCCCTGGTCAAGGACGTCCAGCGCGACCCGATCAAGCAGATCATTGAGCACATCGATCTCCTGACCGTCCGCCAGGGCGAGAAGGTCACCGTCGACATTCCGGTTCACGTCGTCGGCGAGGTTGCTCCGGGCAACGTCTTCAACCAGGAACTCACTGTTATTTCCCTTGAGGCCGAGGCAACCCACCTGCCCACCGCCGTCGAGGTCAGCGTTGAAGGCCGCACTGCCGGCGAGCACATCCACGCGTCCGACCTCGTCCTGCCCAAGGGTGCGGTCCTCCTGGCCGATGCCGATGCCCTCGTGGTGAACATCTCCGAGGCCACCGAGTCCGGCGACGAAGAAGGCACCGAGGAAGGTGCTGAAGCCGCAGCCGAGTAATCAGCCTGCACTTTACAGCAGTGGCCGGATCCCCAAAGGGTCCGGCCACTGCCGTGTCTGCGTCCCGCTGTCCCGCTGTCCGCGCCAAGCGCACTGCGCCCCACCTTAGGATTGATTCATGACTGACACCTGGCTGATCGTTGGCCTCGGAAACCCGGGAATCCAGTACCAGGGCAACAGGCATAACGTCGGACAGATGGTCCTTGACGAACTCGCCGGACGTGTCGGAGCAGGATTCAAGACCCATAAGGCACGCGCCCAGGTGATGGAGGGCCGGCTCGGCATCGGTGGTCCCCGCGTGGTGCTGGCCAAACCCATGAGCTACATGAATGTCTCGGGCGGACCCGTTTCGGCGCTGGCCGGCTTTTACGGCATCACGCCGGACCACGTGGTGGCGGTCCACGATGAGATCGACATTCCCTTCAACACGGTGAAACTCAAAACCGGCGGGGGAGAAGGCGGCCACAACGGGCTGCGCGACATCTCCAAGGCCCTTGGCACCAAGGACTATCTCCGGGTCCGGGTGGGCGTCGGAAGGCCGCCTGGCCGGATGGACACTGCCGACTACGTGCTGCGGGATTTCGCCACTGCCGAGCTGAAGGAACTGCCTTTCCTGCTGGATGAGGCAGCTGATGCGGTTGAACTTCTCCTGCGGGAGGGGCTTACGGCCGCGCAGCAAAAATTCCATCCGACGAAGTCCGAGCGCTAGCAACAAAAAAACTTAAAGGCCAGGTACCTGTTTCCTTGTCTGTGACACAAGGTAGTCTTTTTCGTATGCGGGGGAGCAATGGGGCTACATCCCGCTACCGCGGGACGTAGGGGACAAGTTCATGTCAATCGAGCCACTTAGTTGGGGACGTGGGTCAACACCTCACGACGTTGGGCTGCAGACTGAAAGCTCCGGCGCGCCCGGGGCGCAGTGGTCTGTGCCTGCCCGCAGTGCCAACCTTGAAGCGGTGCGCACAGCGCTGGTCAGCGAAGACTCCCTGGGCGTTGTCATCACCGGCGGCCGCGGTGTAGGAAAGTCCTCCCTTGCCCGGGCCGCAGTTTCCGACCTCGGAGCGGACGTCTGGTCCCTGCAACTTCGGAGCGGGCCTGCCGGCGCCAACACACCTTATGGCTGCCTCTCGTTCCTGCTGGCGCGCCTGCCGCAGGCCTACATGGGTTCTCCCACGGCGATTCTCCGCGGGATCACGTCGCTGATCCGGAGCGACGCCGCGGGCCGGAGCTGCGTCATCACCCTGGACACGTCCGGAAGCATTGATGACATGAGCGCGGGCGTGCTCTTGAATGTACTCCTGACCGGCACAGCCAAAATCATCGCCGTTGCACCAAAGGTCAGTGACCTTCCCGCAGACTTTCACTGGCTGCTCACAGACCGGCGCCTGAACGAGGTCCGGCTCAGCAACCTCAACGAGTTGCAGACCCGCCAGGTCCTGCTGTCCCTGCTCGGCCAGCGGGTCTCGGCGTCGCTGGTCACCACCTACCACCACATGGTGGGCGGCAATCCGCTGCTGTTGAAAGCGCTTGTTACCGAACAGCGGCTCTCGGGCAACCTCGTGCTGTCCGACTCCGTCTGGACCCTCCGCGACAAAGTGGTGCTCGACGGCGCCGCCAGCCTTGACGACATCGTCCGGTCCCGCTGGTCCCGGGAGACGCCGGAAACCAGGGAAGTTATCGAAATGCTTTCCTGCGCCCGGCGGGTGGAGCTGTCCAGGCTTACGTCGGTGTACCGCGCCGAGGTGGTGGCGGACATGGAGGATGCCGGCCTGCTGGAGATCGACGACTCGGACCACCGCTGGGTGTCGCTGCGTGAAAAGTACATCGGCGACGTCGTGCGGTCATGGATTAGCATTGCCCGGCGGCGGGAACTGCGAAGCGCGCTCCTGGGCGGCACCGAGCCGGACCCGGCGGACATGACCGTCGAGGAGCTGATGGCCTTTGCCGCGTGGACGCACGAGTGTGAGGCCGAACTGAGCCCCGCCCTGGCCCTGGCCGCTGCCGAAGCCGCCGTCCAGCTGTTTGATCCCCGCTTCGCCCTGGCCTATGCGGACATGCTGAAGCGGACGGACCAGGAGTGGGTGCCCGCCCAGCGCCAGAAAGCGGGCGCTTATCTTCAACTGGACCTGCCAGTCCAGGCCCTCGCTGCGCTGAACGATATATCCCAGCCTGAGCTGGAGAATGTTGGTGTCGAGGAATACGCCCGTGTCATAGCGGCCAAAGCCCGGGTGATGTTGTGGGATCCGGAACAGGCCGGCAGGGTCCCGGCCCTTCTCGCTGAAGCCCGGGAACGCCTGGATGCAGCGGCACATGACGCAGCCTGGCCCCACCCCGCAGTGGCAGCCGCGAACCGCGTCGCGCTCAGCGAGTTCGAGTACCGGGCGTTTGCCGGCGGCTACGAGGCCATGATTCCAGAGCTGGAGGCAGCAGCAGATCCGGCCCGGAACCCGGACACCGCCTACCGGATGCAGTCCGCTGTGATCCTGATGACTGCGCTGGCCCTGACCGGGCGGGAAATGGATGCGCTGAGCCTGATGCGGCAGCTTGGAGGCCAGATAACAGACGCCTCGCACGTGGTGGGTTTGCGTGAGCAGTACACCAGGGAGGCCTACCTGGTGTTGTTGACGGCCGGGCAGTGGCGGCGCTGCATCGACCTTCTGGGTCCGCACGGCAGCGGGGAGTATGGCCGCCTGCCGTACCGGAGCGCCGCGACAGAACTCGCTGCCGGGCTCGCCTATGTCTACTCAGGCCGGGGCGGGGCTGCGCTGGACCCGCTGATTTCCGCGGTGGCGCAGCTGGAGCTACAACCGCTCCAGAGTGCCCTCCGCTGTGCTTACGCGGCTACAGCTCTGGCCCACGCGCAGACGGGCAACGCTGCACAGGCGCGAAAGTTCCTGGCCAAACTCCAGCGCACACCAGGCAAATCGGGTTTCGCGACGGAGAGCATCATCGAATTCTGCGCGCTGGTGGCGGGACGCTGGCTGGGCGATTCGGAGGCCGTTGCCGGCCTGAAGCAGTCTGCCCGGCGGAACCTGGGGGCGGGACTTTACACAGTCGCCGGGATCAGCCTGCTGGCGGCAACCGTGAACGGCAGCGACGCCGACTTCCGCCTCCTGGAGGAGATTTCGGATCGCCGGCAGGGCCCCCTCGCGGAGATCGCCAGGCTGATCGCGGTGGGTAGCCGGACCAAGGATGCCAAGGTCCTGCTTGCCGCCGGGGAAATCGCGGCCACCCTCGAACTGGACACCGTGGAGGCCCGCTGCATGGCATTGGCGGTGGACTTCGCGCGGCAGGAGGGAGATTCCATCTCCGCCCGTACCGCCCAGGCGCGCCTGGACATCCTGGCTGCCACTGTGGCGAACCTTCCCATCGTGCCCAGCAGCGGCAGCCCGTTGCTGACCGTACGCGAGCGCCAGATCGCACGGCTGGCCGGCCGCGGAGCCTCCAACCGTGACATCGCCCTCGAAATGGGTGTATCCGTCCGAACGGTGGAAGGCCACCTGTACCAGGTCTTCACAAAGCTCGGCGTAACTTCCAGGGGTGATCTGACTGGACTCGTCTAACGGCCAAAAACCAGCAGCCGCCCACCGCCCCGTTACCGGCCGGCGCGAGCCCCTGGACCGGATAAGCAACATTGTCCGGAACGGGACCAGCCAAGCGGTTTTTGTGATGGCAGGGCCCGGGATCGGCAAAACATCCCTGACAGAGGCGATCGTAGACCGGTTCTCCGGGGATCTGAACATCCTTCAGATCCACGGCAGTTCCGCCCTGGCCGCTGTGCCTTTCGGCGTCCTGACTCCCTATACAGGTGAGCTGACCGCCGAAGAGTCGGTCTCGCCCGTGGCGGTACTGCGTTCGATGTGGACCTACTTCGAGAAGTTGAAGGCAGGCAGGGGCACCCGTGTCCTTCTGGTAGTGGATGACGCGCACCACCTGGACGACGCCTCCGCCGGGGTACTGGCGGATCTGATCTCAGCAGGTTGGGCCACAGTGGTGGCTGCTGCCAGGCCACGGCCAGGGCTGCCACAGCCACTGGAGCAGCTCTGGTACGACGGCCTTGCCGAGCGGGTGGACCTTCGGCCCCTGAACCGGGAACAGATTGAGGAAGTCCTGGCCCACGTCCTCGATGGAACGGTGCCGGCGGCAACAGTGGATTCCGTGTGGATTGCCTCCGGTGGCAATCCCCGCATTCTCGACGCCCTGCTGCACGATGCAGCGGAAACCGGTGTCCTGGCCAAGCGGAACGGCATTTGGATGTTACTCGGGCCCGTTCCCGCCGACGGTGCCCAACTCACGGCAGTGGTGACCAAGGACCATATCCGGCGGGGCCCGGAGGAGCAGGAAGCCCTGAAGCTCATCGCGCTTGCCGGGCCGGTGGGCCGGAAGGTGATCGAGGACATCAGCGGTGCCGCCGTCGTCCGGTCGCTCCTTGACCAGCAGATGATTATCGAGACTTCGGGCGTCCCGGCCGAACTCTCCATGTGGAATGCCCTCTTCGCCAACGCCCTCCGAAGCACACTCTCCGTGTCGCGGAGCCTGCAACTGCTGGAAAAGATCCGGGCCCACCAGAACGGCACGGTGCTGCACGGGGCGGGCATGCTTCGGTCCGTGGAGTGGGCCTTTGAGTGTGGGATGCGCGCATCGGACCCGGAAATGCTCGACGCCGCCCGCGAGGCCCTGAAGCGGTTCCGCAATGTCAGCGCCCGCACGATAGCCGCCAAAATTCAGGATCCTGCGCTGGTGCCATTGGCCACGGCCATCCAGGCACGGGCCCTCTACAACGAGGGCGCCTACAGCCAGGCCGCCCACCTGCTTGATGCCTGTTGGCATCAGCTTTCCGGGCACACCGACGGTCCTGCGGTCCTCCTGCTTCGGGCAGCGGCCCACCAGGCCGCCGGCCAGTCATTGGACGCCTTGGCCGAGGACATGCGGGAACACGCCCGGGAGCGTGCCGAAGGGGACTACGAACCCCAGGACCAGCTCCTGCAGGTCATGCGCTTCCTGCAACTCGGCGCAACTGTGGATGCCGGGGCGCTGGCTACGGAGGTCCGGGAGATCCGGAGCATTGCCTCCCCGGAGCCCGGAGGTGAATCCGTCCGGGTGCTGGGTGAGGCACTTCTGGCCCATGCCCTCGCTGCCGCCGGCCGTGCCGATGAGGGACTGGATTCCGCCCTCCAGGCCGCCTCGGACCTGCCGCCGCTGGAAGACAGCCTGTTTTTCTTCACCGAGTTCGTACTGGGACGGCTCGTGACCGATTACCTGGCAATGGGTGAATGGGAATCAGCCGAGCGGGAACTGAACAATTACGCGGCCGGACATACGCCGGGTGCTGCCACCTTCAACGGGAGCCTGCAGGTGCTTCGGGGCTACTCGCTTCTGCGGCAAGGCAGAATGGAAAGGGCGTACCAGGTGCTGCTGCCGGCCGTTGAGGCGCTGAGGCTGAATGATCCGCTGCAGCTGTTCCGTTTCGCGTCCTCCCTGGGCTTCTATGCAGCGGCCAGGCTGGGGGATGCCGCGCAGGCAAAACGACTTGGTCAGGACTTCACTGACGCAGTGGCCGGTGGTCCGGCCCACGAGCTGCTGGCCGCCGCCTACGGTGCCGCAGCCGCAGAATATTTGTCCCGGGACGGCAAAGGGCTGGCCACGCTCCATACCTTGGCCACCACGCAGGATGCCACTGCCAGGGCAGGAACCCTTCTCGAAATCCTGGCCATCTGCTGGGATCTGGGTGACCCTTCAGTTATCCCCATGGTGCAGTCGGTCGCGAAGACTGTGGAAGGCCGATGGGCCGAGGCGATGCTGGCGCTTGCTGCCGGCTGGGAAGCAGCTGATGGGGATGCCCTGATGGATACGGCAGCCTCACTTGAGGAATCAGGATTTGTGAACCTCGCGCGCGAGGCCTATGCCCGCGCCAGTACCGTTTTGGATCAGGCCGGAGAACGCCGGCGGTCCAGGCAGGCGGTGGCACTGCGCGAGAAGTGCGACCACGAGCTGGGCGAGCGGTTCAGGGAAGGCCGTTTCATTGCTGCGGCTCCGGCCGTCCACCTCACCCGCCGCGAGCAGGACATCGTGGGGTTGGCTGTGCAGGGTCTTACGGACCGCGAAATCGCCCAGCGGCTGATGGTCTCTGTACGGACCGTGGAGGGTCACCTGTACCGCACCTACGTAAAGCTGGGCGTGCGCAGCCGCGAGGAGCTGGAGTCAGCCCTCCCGAAATAGGCTGGCCCCCAGAGCACTCTGCCAGGGCGCGGTGAGCATGTACGGCGCAGGGTGAGGATCCCCGCGCTGGCTCTGCCGCCGTCGGCCGGTTCTTGCCTCTGTACCGCGGCCGCCCCTCTTTGGCCTGCCCACATTGGGACTGCACGCCCGCACACCCTTCGTCCAACTGCCCCTTGCTGCCCTGCGGGTACTGCAGGCAATCCCGGTAGTTGATGGACGCTGAATTCGAGTACACCCTACTCGTGTGCAGTGCGGTCCCGACGTATTTACTTAAGGAGGCAAAAGGAACCGCCGACAGTGGCCGTAAGAGTTGCCTCCAGCAGAACAAGGCTTTACCGTCCTGACAAACTTCCGGTCCTTCGGGGCCGGGCTGGACGGGGCCGGCAACGTCAGAGTCTTCTGAGACCGAGGCTCTCCCCCCAGCCGTTGCCGGCCCTCCATTCCGCGGGCTGAAGCCCGGAGCGACTGTGGCGGCTGCCCCTCCGGGCGGCCGCCACAGCCGTGCTGTGGGACAATTGAGTGTCATCCGTTGGCATCTCAAGGAGTTAGTTTTGGCCGTAGTATCAACGCCAGCCACACTGGAACGCGCCTTGCCGGTCATGGACAACGCGGAAGTGCAGCGCATCCGCAACGACTTTCCGGTCCTGGACCAACTGGTCAACGGACGGCCGCTGATCTACCTCGACTCCGGAGCCACGTCCCAGAATCCGCTGAGTGTTATCGAAGCCGAGCAGGAATTCTATGAGCAGCGCAATGCTGCCGTGCACCGGGGCGCCCATCACCTTGCGGTTGAGGCCACGGAAGCATTCGAGGACGCCCGTCAGACAGTGGCAGACTTCGTCAGCGCTGACTATTCCGAGATCGTTTGGACCTCCAACGCCACCGAGGGCCTCAACCTGCTCAGCTACGCGCTGTCCAACGCCGGCCTGTGGGCCGCTCAAGGGCGTGGTGACGCCCGGCTGAAGGACCTGGCACTGAACCCGGGGGATGAGATGGTGGTGACGGAGATGGAGCACCACGCAAACCTCATACCGTGGCAGGAGCTTGCCTTCCGCACCGGGGCAACCCTCCGCTACATCCCAGTGGACGACGCCGGCAGCCTCCGCATGGACGTGGCCAACGACATCGTCAGCGGGCGGACGAAGGTGGTGGCTTTTACCCACGCCTCCAACGTCCTGGGCACCATCAACCCGGTCCGCGAACTTACCGCCCTGGCCCGGAACGCGGGGGCCCTGGTGGTCCTGGACGCCTGCCAGTCCGCCCCGCATATGCCTTTGGACGTCAAAGAACTGGATGTTGACTTCGCAGTATTTTCCGGACACAAGATGCTCGCCCCCACGGGAATCGGGGTGCTCTACGGAAAGCAGGAAATCCTGGACGTCCTGCCGCCATTCCTGACGGGTGGGTCCATGATCACCACTGTGACCATGGAGCGCGCCGAGTACCTCCCCGCGCCCCAGCGCTTCGAAGCCGGAACCCAGCGGATCTCCCAGGCTGTGGCCCTGGCCGCTGCGGCCAACTACCTGACGGAAACAGGGCTGGACCGGATTCACCGGTGGGAGGCTGAGCTCGGCCAGCGGATGATCGCCGGGCTGGAGTCACTTCCGGGCATCCGGGTCCTCGGTCCGGCCGCGGGTCAGGACCGGATCGGGCTCGCTGCGTTCGACGTCGAAGGAGTCCACGCCCATGACGTGGGCCAGTTCCTTGATTCGCAGGGCATCGCCGTGCGTGTCGGGCACCACTGCGCCCAGCCGCTGCACCGCAGGCTGGGGCTGACGGCCACCACCAGGGCAAGCGCGTACCTGTACAACACCACGGACGACGTGGACCAGTTCCTGGATGCCGTCGCAGGCGTACGGGCCTACTTCCGCGCCTAATACACCAAACGCAGACGCACATCGAAGGTATGACATGAGCCTTGACCACCTGTACCAGCAGATCATCCTTGACCATTCCAAGGCCCGACACGGCAGCGGGCTGGCCGGGACCAAGGCCCCGGACGGCGCCACGACAGGGCAATCGCACCAGCTCAACCCCGTCTGCGGCGACGAAGTAACCCTGCGCCTGGCCGTAACCGACGGCAAAGTGGCACAGATCGCCTGGGACGGCGCGGGCTGCTCCATTTCCATGGCGTCCGCCTCTGTCCTCACGGACCTGGCAGAGGGAATGACGGTGGCAGAGCTGCGCGAGGTGATTGACAGCTTCCGCGAGGTCCTCCGGTCCCGCGGCAAAATGACAGCAGACCCGGAACTCCTGGGCGATGCCGCGGCTTTCGAGGGAGTCGCCCGTTACGCGGCACGTGTGAAGTGCGCCATGATCTCCTGGGTTGCGGCGGAGGACGCGCTCAACCAGGCAGCCTGACGCCAAAGAAGTCCGGGCCTCCTTCCTGCAGGAAGGAGGCCCGGACTTCTTTGTGGAACCTAGCTGAACAGCGCCATGATGCCGATGATGGCGGTGGCCGCCCCCAGCACCATGGAGATGCTCACCAGCACCACGTGAACGGTAAGGAACTTGGTGGCCTTGCCGGCGGCGTCCCGGGCACGGGAGTCCTTCATGACCCGGCGCAGGAACTGCGGCCAGACCACCAGCGACCAGACGCCGGCAATGATCAGGACCAGCGCGGCGAACACGGGCAGCTCCACGAACTAGTGGCTTTCCAGCCAGGCCTGGGCCTGCTTGGCCTGCAGGTTCAGCGCCTTGGCAACCATGGGCTCGGCGGCGTCGGCAATTTTTCCGCCGAGGAACGGAACGGAGGACTTGACGGCACCCTCGAGCTCGACGCGCGTGCCGCCGTCGGCAGCAATCAGCCGCTGCACGGCGGTGACGTCCACGGGGGCGCCGGCCACCTTCAGCGAGATGTTGCTCTGGCGGGAGCCGTCAGCGGCGGGCGCTTCCCAGCTTTCCACCTGCGTCACCTTCAGGTGCTCACCCACAAACTTGCGGGCGAACTCGGGAAGCCGGGTGGTGGGGAGGGTGCGTACGGACGTGGCGCTGAAAGCGCCGGCAACGTCGCCGTCAACGGTGAACGATTCGAGGCTCCCGCCCACCAGCTGGCTGACGTGGCGCTGGAAATCCTCGTTCACCAGGACAGCTGCAACGCTGGGGACGGAGTGCGGAAGGGTGGTCGTTGCGCTCAGGGCCATGGGTCCTCCTGGGACGTGGGGAACGGATTAAGCTCCAAACATCCTACGGGGTCCGGGCTGTCCGCTCCGCATCTGCGATTTTTCCGGCCGCCCCGCTGATATTCCTCGCCATGGCCGGAAAGATCAGGCTGTGGAACGGAAGGACGGCCAGCCAGTACAGCCGCCCGCTCAGGCCTTTGGGGAAGAAGATGGCCCGCTGGCGGTACCGGCTGCCGTTCCCGTCCGGCTCCACGGACAGTTCGAGCCACGCCCGGCCCGGAGCCCGCATCTCCGCGCGGAGCCGCAGCAGTTTTCCGTGCTCGATCCGTTCCACCCGCCACCAGTCCACCACTTCGCCGGCGGCGAGAATACGCGGATGCCTGCGGCCGCGCAGCAGTCCGGCTCCTCCCGTCAGTTTGTCCAGCCAGCCGCGTACCTGCCAGGCCAGGGGCAGGGAGTACCAGCCGTTCCGCCCGCCAATGCCCTCGATGACCGTCCACACGTGGGTGGGATCCACGTCGCTGTGGAAGGTTCTTTCGTCGATGTAGACCTTGTGCCCTGCCCAGCCGGGGTCGCTGGGCAGGGGATCGGCGGCAATCCCGGCGTTGGCCCAGATGGTCTCCACCTGTCCGTCGCGTTCCTTGCCGAGGGCAAGGGCGACGGCGGTGCGGTAGGCGGTGAGGCCGCCGTCGGGCTGCGGGATGTACCGGTCGATGTCGTGCTCATTGGACACGGCGTCGTGCTGGAGGGACTGGACCAGGGGCACGGCCATGGACAGCGGGATGGGCGTGGTCAGGGCAACCCACATGCCGGCCAATTTGGGCGCGGGGACGGGCAGTGCCAGCACCACCCGGTAGGGCAGCCCGGCCTCCGTTGCGTACTCCTTCATCATCCCGGCGTAGGTGAGCACCTGCCGGCAGCCGATGTCGAACGTGCGGTTGATGGGGCCGTCCAGGGAGGCCGCGGACACCAGGTAGTAGAGGACATCCCGCACCGCGATTGCCTCAATGCGGTTCCGGACCCAGCTGGGCGCCGGCATCAGCGGCAGGGTCTCGGAGAGGTGCCGGATCATCTCGAAGGAGGCCGAGCCGGAGCCGATGACCACGCCCGCCTGGAACACGATGGCGTCCACTGGACTGTCCAGGAACACTTTGCCCACGGCTTCCCGGGAGCGCATGTGGGTGGACAGTTCCACGCCCTGAGGGTGAAGCCCGCCCAGGTAGATGATCCGGCCCACACCCACCGCCCCAGCAGCTTCCGCGGCCGCACGCGCCATCGCCTGTTCCTTGGCTTCAAACCCCGCCCCGGCCGCCATCGAGTGCACAAGGTAGTACAAGACGTCGACGCCGGCCAGCGCCGCCCGCAGCGCGTCGCCGTCGTCCAGGCTGCTCTCCACGACGTCCACCCTGTCCCGCCACGGAACACCGGCGATCTTCCCGGGGGAGCGCACCAGGACTTTGACGGTGTGGCCCTCCTCCAAAAGCTTCGGCACCAGCCGGCCGCCTATATAGCCTGTGGCCCCGGTGACCAGGACAGTCTTAGGTGAATGCTTGGTGTTGCTGGTTCCGCTCATGCTGTCTCCTCGTCGTCCTTAAGCTGTTCGGAGCCGCAGCGCGCCTGGACGGCCGTCCTGCTGCCTGAAGCGCATTGCCAGCCTAGCTGCATGCATCCGCCATGTCGTTGCGGAGGGGTAGGCTGGGTTTTACCCGGGATTCGAAGCGAATTTCGGGTTTTCGCGTTGCGCTTTTTCGCTAAATACCCACAGGAGCTTTTGCCATGAGCCTTCCCGGCCCGTCCACTGCCGGCCATTCCAGCGCGGGCCCGTCGCTGGACGGACTGCGCCGCGCGCTCGCCCCTGACCAGACCTTCGCCCGCGTCCGGGCCGAGACTGCCCGTGGCTTCGACGTCCGGGGCCAGGACTACCAGATCAGTGCGCCCGCCGGACTGCGGCCGGTGCTTCTTGCCGAGATGGCGGATGGAATAGCGGCCGCTGCCGGGGCAGGGCACGACGTTGCCGGACCGGGTGTGGTGCTGGCAGTCACCGCTACCGGCCGGGAGGCTGAGGACCTGACGGCCGCGCTGCGTGCCTATCTTCCTGCCGACGCCGTGGCTGAATTTCCCAGCTGGGAAACCCTTCCTCACGAACGGCTCTCCCCGCGCTCGGACACGGTGGGCCGCCGGCTCTCCGTGCTGCGCCGCCTTGCGCACCCGGAAACCTCGACGGCGGGACCGCTCCGAGTGCTGGTGGCGCCCGTCCGCGCCGTGGTTCAGCCCGTGGTGGCTGGCCTGGGCGAGCTGGTTCCGGTCACCCTGAAGGTGGGCCAGGAGATGCCCTTCACGGAGGTGGTGCGGCAGCTGGCAGATGCTGCGTACGCCCGCGTGGATATGGTGACGCACCGCGGTGAGTTCGCTGTCCGCGGCGGCATCATCGACGTTTTTCCGCCCACCGAGGACCACCCCATCCGCGTCGAGTTCTTCGGCGACGAGGTGGACCAGATGCGCTGGTTCGCCGTCGCCGACCAGCGCTCGCTGTCCTCGCCCGGGCTCCACCACCCCACTGAACTGCACGCCCCGCCGTGCCGGGAAATCCTCATCACCCCGTCCGTGATGTCCCGCGCGGCCACCCTGAAGTCCCAGCTTCCCGCTGCGGCGGACATGCTGGAAAAGATCGCCGGCGGCATCGCCGTGGAGGGGATGGAATCCCTGGCGCCGGTGCTGGTGGATGCCATGGTCCCATTTGTGGAGCAACTGCCCGCGGGTTCCATTTCGGTGATCATCGAACCGGAGAAGGTCCGTACCCGCGCCCACGACCTCGCAGCCACCAACGAGGAATTCCTCGAGGCGGCATGGTCCACGGCCTCCGACGGCGGGACCGCACCGCTGGATCTCAGCTCACAGGCAAGCGCTGCGCTCCACTCCGCCAGCTTCCGTTCCCTGACGGAAACGCGAACTTCATCCCTGGAGCACGGCGTTTCGTGGTGGTCCATCACCTCACTGGCGCAGGACGAGGAGCTGCTGCCGGACATCGACGTCCTGAACCTGCATGCGCGGGAACCGCGGGGCTACCAGGGCGACGTAGCGGAAATGATGGAGTTCATCGGGTCCCATGTGCGGGACCAGTGGCGGATCGTTGTGGCCACCGAAGGTCCCGGACCCGCCCAGCGGCTCGCCGAACTGTTCCACGACGCCGACATCCCCTGCGCCCGGGTGGACAGCCTGGACCATGAGCCCCAGGCGGGCATCATCGAGGTGACCACTGCCGCCGTCGGGCGCGGTTTTGTCCTGGACGGACTCAAGCTCGGCCTGCTCACCGAGGCGGACCTGCTGGGCCGCACGTCCGCAGGGTCCACCAAGGACATGCGCCGCATGCCGTCGAAGCGGCGCAATGCCGTGGACCCCCTGCAGCTGGTGGCCGGGGACCACGTGGTCCATGAACAGCACGGCATCGGGCGCTTCGTGGAACTGATCCAGCGCAAGGTGACTGTCGGCGGCTCAAAAAATGCAATTGGCGTGCGCGAGTACCTGGTCCTGGAATATGCGCCGTCCAAGCGCGGCGCCCCCGGTGACCGGCTGTTTGTGCCCACCGACCAACTGGACCAGGTGACCCGTTACGTCGGTGGCGATGCTCCCGTCCTGAGCAAGATGGGCGGCGCCGACTGGGCCAGCACCAAGTCCAAGGCCCGGAAAGCCGTTAAGGAAATCGCCGGCGAGCTGATCCGGCTGTACTCGGCCCGGATGGCCTCGCGCGGACACGCCTTTGGAGCCGATACCCCGTGGCAGCGCGAACTCGAGGAAGCCTTCCCGTACGTGGAGACGCCGGACCAGCTGACCACCATCAACGAGGTCAAAGCGGATATGGAACGCGAGATCCCCATGGACCGGCTGGTCTCCGGCGACGTGGGCTACGGCAAGACGGAGATCGCCGTGCGAGCGGCATTCAAGGCGGTACAGGACGGCAAACAGGTGGCCGTGCTGGTGCCCACTACCCTCCTGGCCCAGCAGCACTACGAAACGTTCACCGAGCGGTTCTCCGGCTTTCCGTTACGCGTGAAGCCGCTGTCCCGCTTCCAGGCCGCCAAGGAGGCGAAGGAGACCGCGGAGGGCGTTAAGAACGGCTCCGTGGACGTGGTGATCGGCACGCACCGGTTGCTGTCCAAGGACTTCGAGTTCAAGGATCTTGGCCTGGTGATTGTGGACGAGGAACAGCGCTTCGGCGTGGAGCACAAGGAAGCGCTGAAGAAGATGCGCACCAACGTGGACGTGCTGGCGATGAGTGCCACGCCGATTCCCCGGACTCTCGAAATGTCCCTCACGGGCATCCGGGAGACGTCCACCCTGGCCACGCCGCCGGAGGAACGCCACCCGGTCCTGACGTACGTCGGCCCCTACACGGACAAGCAGACTTCTGCCGCCATCCGGCGCGAACTGATGCGCGAAGGGCAGGTGTTCCTGGTCCACAACCGGGTATCCACGATTGAAAGGACGGCGGCGAAGATCCGTGAGCTGGTTCCGGAGGCCCGGGTGGAGGTGGCGCACGGCAAAATGTCCGAGAGCCGCCTGGAGCAGATCATTGTGGACTTCTGGGAGCGGCGCTTTGACGTGCTGGTGTGCACCACCATCATCGAGACCGGCCTGGACATCTCGAACGCCAACACCCTGATAGTGGACGGGGCGGACAAGTACGGCTTGTCGCAGCTTCACCAGCTCCGCGGCCGGGTGGGCCGTGGCCGTGAGCGTGCCTACGCCTACTTCCTCTACCCGTCGGAGAAGCCGCTGGGTGAAGTGGCGCTGGAGCGGCTGAAGGCCGTGGCCACGCACAACGAACTCGGCGCCGGCATGCAACTGGCGATGAAGGACCTGGAAATCCGCGGCGCCGGCAACCTGCTGGGCGGCGAACAGTCAGGCCATATCCAGGGGGTCGGATTCGACCTCTACATCCGGCTGGTGGGCGAGGCGGTGGCAGACTTCCGCGGCGAGGCCGAGGAAAAGGCCGCGGAGATGAAGATCGAACTCCCGGTCAATGCCCACCTGCCGCACGACTACGTGCCGGGGGAGCGGCTGCGCCTGGAGGCCTACCGCAAGCTCGCGTCGGCGCTCACCAATGAGGCCATCGACGAGGTCCTGGCCGAACTTGTGGACCGGTACGGCGAGCCGCCGCTGCCGGCCCGGAACCTGGTGTCAGTGGCGCGCTTCCGGGTGGGTGCCCGCGAAGCGGGGCTGTCCGACGTCGCGCTGCAGGGCAACTTCATCAAGTTCTCGCCAGCCGCCCTTCCCGAGTCCAAAGTCATGCGCTTGAACCGGATGTACCCCGGGTCCCAGTCCAAGCCTGCCCTGGATGCCGTGTTGATCCCCAAGCCGAAGACCGCAAAGATCGGTGGCCGGGACCTGCAGGACGCCGAAATCCTGGAATGGGCCAACGGCGTCATCCGGAACATCTTCTCGGACGCACCGCTGGCGGTGGGTTAGCACTTGATGGGAGGACACCACGCCGCGTCGGGAGCCGCGGCGTGGGTAGCTATTGCCTCAACGGGGCCGTACACGCTCGGCTGGTATCCGCTGGATGCCACCGGGATCCTGATCGGCGGGATGGCGACGGCGGGAACTGCCCTGGTGTGCGACTGGGACCACCGGCACAGCACGGTGGCGAATTCCCTGCCGCCCCTGTCCAACGTGATCGCCGTTGGGATCGAGAACGCCAGCGGCGGGCACCGGCAGGGCACACACTCCGTACTCGGGGCGGCATTCTTTGTGCTGCTGGCCACCCTGGCCGGTCAGGTCCAGGTGCAGACGGACTGGGGACTGCTGTCCGTGGGTGCCGGGCTGCTGTGTATGTTTATGATCAACATCGCGGCAAAGGCCCTGAAGCTGTTCCCCAAGGCGGGCTTCGTCAGCAACTGGATCTTCGCACTCACCATGGCCGGGCTGGTCACTTGGTTCGCGCCGGACCAGTGGACCTGGCTCCCCGTTTCGATGCTGACCGGCGTGGTGGTGCACATTGTGGGGGACCTGATCACCACAGGGGGCGTGCCCCTGCTGTGGCCGATCGTCATCCGGCCGCCCAAGCTGCTGCGCAAAGTGCCGCTGCTGCGCCAGGTCTGGCGGCCCAACGGCGCCCTGTCGCTGCCGTTGCTGGGCCGTGCCGGATCGAAACGTGAGTGGCTGCTGCTGATCCCGGTGAGCGCCTACGCGATGGTGGGGCTGTGCGTGGCGGGCTGGTCCATTGCCCAAGGCCAATTAACCAGGGTGGCGGCCGCAGCCGAGGCCTGGACCCGGATCTGGTTTTAAAACGCCCTGGGCACAAAGAGACCCCCTGGAATTCTTTCCAGGGGGTCTCTACTGATTGCGGGTCTCAGTGCTCGCCGGCGGAGTCTGAGCGTCCGAGGATGGTCTGCGGGATCCAGTAAGCCAGGGCAAACAGCACCAGGCAGGCGGCCATCGGCCAGGGATTGCCCAGCGTCAGGAACGACAGCGAGTAGATGGAGCCGAGGAACAGGGCCATGCACACCACGAAGAGAAGAATGCTCGTGCCGAGCTTGTTCTCGTTCTGGGGGGTCCGGACTGACCCTTCGTGGGATGCCGGGTTCTGGTTGGAAGCCGTGATACTGCTGGACATTCGTTCCTCCTTGGCCCGCGGGCCTCAATCTGTGGCGGCTCCGGTTGCTGTCAGTAGGAGGATGAACCCTGTTCACCCCTGACGATGGCAATGCCGGAACTGGCACCAATACGTGTTGCACCTGCAGCAATCATAGCCTGCGCGTCTTCGAGGGAACGCACGCCGCCGGAGGCCTTCACGCCAAGGTCCGGGCCCACTGTCTTCCTCATCAGGGCGATATCCTCCGCGGTGGCACCTCCGCCGTTGAAGCCTGTGGAGGTCTTCACGAAATCGGCCCCGGCTTCCACGGCGGCCTCACAGGCGAGAATCTTCCGGGCGTCGTCGAGCAGTGCGGTTTCAATGATGACTTTAAGGATGGCTCCGCTGGCGTGGACAGCCTCTGCCACCGCGGTGATGTCCTCAACCAGCGCACCCTTGTCCCCCGCCCGGGCGGCGGCGATGTTGATCACCATGTCCACCTCGTCGGCGCCGTCCAGCACCGCGCCGCGGGCTTCGAAGGTCTTGACATCGGTGGGCGTGGCACCGAGCGGGAAGCCCACCACGGAACAGGTCAGGACGCCGGAACCTTTGAGGGCCTTCTTCACTGTCTTGACCCAAACTGGGTTAACGCAGACCGACTTGAAGTGGTATTCCACGGCTTCGGCACAGACCTTGAGGACGTCAGCTTCTCCCGCCTCGGGCTTCAGCAGGGTGTGGTCGATGAAGGATGCGATGTTGCCGGATGCGGTGGCGGCAGTTTGAACGGAAGGGGTGGCTTCGTTGCTCATGATGGTCCTCTCCAGGGCCCGTGGGCCGGGCGCTGTGACGCCCATGACTCGTTTCGGAACCATCTTGCCATAGCCGGAGCGGCCCTATCAGGCAGGCAACCGGGCGCGGCCTACGTCAGGCAGCCGCCGGCAGGGCGGCAGGTGCAGAAGCCGTCAGCAGTTGCGTGGCGCAGGCGCCCGCCGCGGAAGCGGCCGCAACCAGCAGACCCAGCCGGACGCCGTCGAACGCTGCGGCATCACCTATGGCCCAGATGCCCGGAACGGACGTCCGGAAGTCCTCGCTGATGACAATCCCGCCGAAGGCTGCCGTGCGCAGGCCAGCGCTCGCTGCGAGCTGGTCCCGGGACACCCGCTCCTCGGCAAGGACCACCAGGTCGCCGTACATGCTGCTGCCGTCCTCGAAGACCACACCGGAAGCTGCGAAGCCGGACGGTGATGCACCGGGCATCACCGCGGCCGGCCTGGCAGTGGTGCGGATGGGGCGTACACCCCTGGCACGGAGCACTGCTTCCGCCTGGCCTGCCGCGGCCCCGGTGCCCACGAGGATCCCCAGCGGACGCCTGCCGAGTTCCCTCGTGACCTCACTGACGGCCGCGCCAACGCGGGCAGCGTCATCAATGGTGGAGTAGCTCAGGCACCGGCTGGCGCCGTCCACCGGACTGGCCACCGGTGCTGACCCGGTGGCGATGACCAGCTGGTCGTAGTTGAATTCCATTCCGTCCGCCGTCGCGACAGTCCGGTTCTCCGCATCGATGTGGCTGGCTGGCTGGCCGAAGCGGACGGAGACCTGGGGGAGCAGCGCAAGCTCCAGGAGCTCCTCCGGCGTATCGTCCCGGTTGCTCAGTACGGTGATTGTGCCGGTGAACCGGGCACGGTCGAGTTGGCTGACGAGAGCCTGGGCAGCAGGGCCGGCCCCTGCGATGACAATGCGGATGGCGGGTGCGGTGGTGGAGGGTGCCGGAGCGGACATGTGCTGGCCCTTTCGCTGGCGGCCGGAAACCGGCCGGAACTTCATGATGGAACCCAGCGTAGGCCCGCGCTTTTTCCGGGGTGTTTCCCCGCAATTGCCGTTTAACGGGCCGGTGTTCGCCAGTATTTACCAGTCGGTAACAGAACCCGTGACGTGGCTCTCATTCCGCCGCGCGTAGACACATTCAGCACCCGTCAACCGCAGCTAGACCCGTATGCGGTAGCCCCGTTTCACCACGGTCTCCACCAGCTGTCCGTCAGGCAACGAGGAACGCAGCCGGCTGACGGTCATGTCCAGGGCGTGCACCGATCCGCGGAGTTCCAGCAGTTCTGACAGGGATTCGCGTGACAGGACCGCACCGCCGGCCCCCAGCAGGGCGCGCAGCAGCAACAGCGGAGCCGGCGCCAGTTCGACGGGCTGGCCGTCAATGCGCAGGCTGCGTCCCCGCAGTTCAATGTTGCCGGACCGGGTGTCGAGCCGCCGGACGTGGTTCAGGGCGAGGTGCTCACACACCAGCCTGATAAGCGCACCCATCCGGAACCGTTCTGGAACCAGGGGTGTGACGCCGGCATCGAGCAGGGGCTGTGCCGTGACGGGGCCCACCACCGCGGTGGTGACGTTGGTCTTCAGGCTTTCAATCAGCTGTTTGTAGACACCCATCTCATGGGCGGTGCTCCACATGGCGTCGACGGCAGGCGCGCTGGTGAACGTCAGGACGTCCAGGTTTCCACTGCACGCTGCCTCGATGAGGCGGGGAAGCCTGTCCGCGCCATCGGGCTTCACCCAGCGGTACGGCGTAACGGTCAGGACCGTGGCGCCGGACATGCGCAGGCGCTCCAGCTGCCGGACATCGGTGTAGCCGTGCAGCTGCACGGCCACTGTCTTGCCGCGGACGCCCTCGGTGAGCAGCATGTCCACCAGCGTCGCGGTGGTTTCGTCGCTGCTGATTCCGACGTCGGCAAGCCCGGCAGCACGCACGGCACCGCGGGCTTTGGGGCCCCGGACGAACATGCGGCAGGCACCGAGGGTTTCCAGCAGCTCGTCGCCGATTCCGAAGGAGTCCGCGGCTTCACACCAGCGGCGCATGCCATAGGCAGTGGTGGCGATGCAGAGGTCCGGCTTGGCCGCGATGATGGCCCGGGTGTCCTCGATGAGGCGCATGTCCTCCTGCACGGGGGCGATTTTCAGCGCGGGCGCGTGCAGCACTTCCGCTCCACGGCGTTCCAGGGCCTCGATCAGGTCCTGGGACCGCCGGTGCGAGGTGACACCGATGCGGAAACCCTCCAGTGGGGCTTCAGTGGGGTCGGGCGCTTCTTCAGCCTGCGGAGTTTCGGCCGGTGCAAGTGCAGTCATGGAGGTCAATCCTTTCACGAGCCCAGCAGCGAGGCCGCCAGCCTGTCCAGGTCGGCGGCGGCCTCAGCATGCCCGCGGTTGGCTTCAGCCACCCGAACCACCTCGCCGATAACAAGTACGGCCGGGTTGCTGCAGCCGGCAGCGGCGGACGTTATGGTGCCCAGGTCAGCGATGGTGGTGCGTTGGCCCGGACGGTAGCCGCGTTCCACAACGGCCATGGGCATGTCGGCGCGCATTCCGGCCCTGCGAAGTCCGGCGGCGAGCTGGTGGAGGGTACCGATGCCCATCAGGACTACGATGGTCCCGCCAAGGCCTGCCAGGTGGTGGTGCTCTTTTTCGGTCAGCGGCGCGTGCCCGGAGACCACAGTGAACATGTGGCTGACTTCGCGGTGAGTGACCGGGATTCCGGCAGCGGCGGGGACGGAGACGGCGCTGGTGACGCCGGAGATGACCCGCACGGGCACCCCGGCTGCCACGCAGGACGCCACTTCTTCGCCGCCGCGGCCAAACACATACGGATCGCCGCCCTTGAGCCGGACCACGTTGTTGCCTGCGAGGGCACTTTCCACCATCAGCTTTTCAATGTCGCCCTGGCTGACCTTGTGGTGCCCGGGCTTCTTGCCCACGTCCACCAGTTCGGCGGAGGTCAGGGACGCCAGCTCCTGGCACGGGGCCAGCCGGTCATAAAAGACGACGTCGGCGTCGCGGAGGGCCTTGACGGCGCCGACGGTGAGCAGCTCGGTTGTTCCGGGGCCGCCACCCACGAGAGTGACGTGGCCAACGGGTCCGGCCGCCGGTTCGGCGGCGACCGGAATCCCGGTTTCCCGGCACCTGCCCAGCAGGTGCTCCCAGCCGGGCTGGCCGTCGTCGACCGCAGCAACCAGGAAGGGACGTTCGGGCAGCGGGCCGTCGTGGCCGGCACCGTGGGGTGTGCTGAGGCGGGAGACGACGGCGCCGGCGGCTTCGTAGCGGCGGACCGCCTGGCGCGCGGCGTGGTCCGAACCGGTGACCAGGACCTCGCGGCCTGTGAGATCGATGCTGAGCTGCATGCCTATACCTCGTTCCTGATGGGTTCCGGGCTGCCGGGCCGGACCGCGATGGACGCTCCGAGCAGGACCTGGCCCTTTTCTTCCTGTGTAGCAGGGCGCATCTGGCCACGCTCATCCGGGACAAACGTGATGGAGTCGTCCTTCTGGTCGGGCGCATTGACGAAGGAGCGGAACCGGCGCAGGCGCTCGGGATCCTTCAGGGTGTCTGCCCACTCGTCGACGTAGGTGTCCACGTGCTTGGCCATGGCCGCCTCGAGGTCCTCGGCAATGCCCAGGGTGTCCTTCACCACCACGTCCTCAACGTGCTTGATGCCGCCGTCGAGCTCCTCCTGCCAGCGGGCAGTACGCTGCAGGCGGTCAGCGGTGCGGATGTAGTACATAAAGTAGCGGTCGATGTACTTGATCAGCGTTTCGTCATCGAGGTCCTTGGCCAGCAGTTGGGCGTGCGCCGGGGTGGCGCCCCCGTTGCCGCCGACATACAGGTTCCAGCCGTCGGCGGTGGCGATCACGCCCACGTCCTTGCCGCGGGCCTCGGCGCATTCGCGGGCGCAGCCGGAGACGCCCATCTTGAGCTTGTGCGGACTCCGGAGGCCGCGGTACCTCAGCTCCAGCTGGATGGCCATGGCCACCGAGTCCTGAACGCCGAAGCGGCACCAGGTGGACCCGACGCAGGACTTCACCGTGCGCAGGCTCTTGCCGTACGCCTGGCCGGATTCAAAGCCGGCGTCCACGAGTTCCTTCCAGATTTCCGGGAGCTCCTCAAGCCGGGCGCCGAACATGTCGATCCGCTGGCCGCCGGTGATCTTGGTGTACAGGTTGTACTTCTCAGCCACTGCTGCGATGACGCCCAGCTTCTTGGGGGTGATTTCACCGCCGGCGATGCGGGGGACCACCGAGTAGGTGCCGTCTTTCTGCATATTGGCGAGGGCGCGGTCGTTGGTGTCCTGCAGGGTACCGCGGCCGGCGTCCAGAACGTAGGCGCTGTTCTGGCTGGCCAGGATGTTGGCGATGGTGGGCTTGCAGATGTCGCAGCCTGCTCCGGTGCCGTACTTGGCCATAATCTCTTCGAAGGAGGTGAGTTCCAGGACGCGGATGGCGTCGAAGAGTTCCTGGCGGGACAGCTCGATGTGCTCGCAGAGGGCCTTGGAGACCTCGACGCCGGACTTGGTGAGCTCCGTTTCCAGCAGCTTCTTGAGCATCGGGACACAGGAACCGCACTGGGTACCGGCGCGGGTGCACCCCTTCAGCTCACCGAGTTCCTGGACCGGGGCGTTGCCCTCGCAGGTGCCGCAGCCGTTGATGGCGTCGCGGATGGACCCGGCAGTTACGTTGTTGCAGGAGCAGAGGGTGGCGTCGTCCGGCAGTTCCGTTTCCGGGGCTTCACCGCCGCCGGCCGCGCTGAGGAACGCGCCGGGCTCGGCGGGAAGTTCGCGGCCCAGGAGCGGACGCAGGCTCATGTACGGTGAGGCGTCGCCTACGAAGATGCCGCCCAGCAGGGTCTTGGCGTCGTCGGTGGTGACGATCTTCTGGTAGACGCCGCGGGCAGGGTCGGCGTAGACGATTTCGAGGGCGTGCTCGGTCTTGGCGAACGCGTCACCGAAGCTGGCGACGTCGACGCCGGAGAGCTTGAGCTTGGTGGCGGTGTCGAAGCCGGGGAAGGTGGCGTCGCCGCCGTGCAGGCGGTCGGCCACGATCTCTGCCATGGTGTTGGCGGGGGCAACCAGGCCCAGGCACATGCCGCCGAAGTTGGCCACTTCGCCGATGGCCCAGATTCCGTCCACCTCGGTGGCGCAGTAGTCGTTGATAACCACGCCGCCCCGCTGGCCCAGCGAGAAGATCTGCTCCTCGCCCTCCGCGGCACGGAAGAGTTCATCGCGCGGCCGGACACCGATCGCGACGATCACAAGATCGGCGTCGATGACGCGGCCGTCGGCCATCAGGACACCGGTAACCTGGCCGTCGTCGTCGGACAGTACTTCCGAAGGGAAGACGCCGCCGTGAACCTCGAAACCCTTGGATTTGATGAGCCGGCCCATTGCCTGGCCCGCGCCTTCATCCAGCTGGGTGGCCATCAGCCACTGCGAACCGTCGATGACGATCGGGTTCGCGCCAAGCTGCTCGGTGCCGGCCGCCGACTCGAGCCCGAGGAGGCCGCCACCGATAGTGACGGCGTTGACTTTGCGCCCCAGCTTTTCGGTGAGTTCGGCAATGGCCTTGTTGATGGCCCAGACGTCTTCGAGGGTGCGGTAGACGTGCGTGTGCTCGGCGCCGGGAATCGGCAGGCGGGCGGCATTTGAACCCGTGGCAACCACCAGTTCGTCGTATTCGAAGACGCTTCCGGCCGCCGTTTGCACCGTCTTGGCTTCGGAGTTGATCTTAACGACGCGCTCGCCGGTCTTCAGGGACAAGGCATCGTGGTCCCACATGGACGCCTGGCCCAGGGTGAGGTCGTAGTCCATCTCGGTCAGGGCCTTGGAGAGGGCAACACGGTCGTAGGGGAGGTGGGCTTCCTCAGTGAGGACCGTGACATGCCAGCCTTCCAGGCCACGGGCATGCATTGCGTCCGCGAAACGGTGGGCCGCGGGGCCGCCGCCGGCGACGACGATGCGGCGCGGAGTCTCTGTGCTGGAAGTCTGTTCGGTCACTGTGGGCCTTTCGCATGGGCCGCAGACAGTTCTCTGCAGCCTTCTCTGACGAGTGTCCATCCAGACTAGGCAGGGGCAGTTTCGCTTCAGTTTCCCAATTGTTTCGTCAACTTAACTTCTGCATCACGAGCGCGTTTCGGACGGCGTGAGGTGTCTTTTACGCGCCGGACACATTCACTGCACCCCTTTGAAACACCCCGGGCCTAGCGTGGAACACGGCCGCAAAGGCAGCCAAACGCAAGGACTACACGCACAGGGAGAGGAGCCGACATGACGGCAACACTGGAACTTGGGGCACTCGCAGCCGGCATCGATGAGGCCGTATCGGGCATCGCCGCCGGCTGGCACCGCATCTGCCTGGTGGATGATCTGGAACCCGCCTGGGGTGAAGCAGCCCTCGTCGCCGGACGCCAGATTGCCCTCTTCCGCACCGGACCCGGCGAGGTTTTCGCAGTGGCCCATGAGGACCCGGCCACCGGAGCGCACGTCATGGCCCGGGGAATCCTGGGATCACGTGGCGCCCGTCCCACCATCGCTTCGCCCCTGCACAAAGAGGTCTATGACCTGGAGACCGGCGAATGCTTCAGCACCCCGGGCCTGAGCCTTGCAACGTACAACACCCGCATTTCGAATGGTTTCGTCGAGATCGAGCTCTAACCGGCTTTCCGCCCCGGCGCCCCCGAGCTAAAGCCCCAGCGCCTCACTGACGTCCTGCAGCACCTCGTCCAGCGCTGCCCGCGCTGCCTGCCGGGCCTCCGGAAGTTCAGCTGCGGTGCCTACGTGGTGGATGACTTCGAGGTAGCACTTGAGCTTGGGCTCAGTGCCGCTGGGCCGGATGATCACCCGGGTGAGGTCCCTGGTGAGGTAGAGGAGTCCGTCGGTGGGAGGAAGCTGCTCGCTGCCCTCGGCCAAATCCGTAAAAACCTCCACCGCGGATGACCCGAAGGACTCCGGCGGGTTGACCCGAAGCCGGTTCATCATGGCGTCCAGGAGGCCCAGGTCCGCCACCCGGATGCTCAGCTGGTCGCTGGCGTGCAGCCCGTGCTGCAGGTAAAGCTCGTCCAGGGTGTCAAAAACGGTCTTCCCGTCAGCCTTTGCGGCGGCGGCGAGTTCCGCTATCAGTACGGCCGCGGAGATCCCGTCCTTGTCCCTCACCACATCGGGCGCCACGCAATAGCCCAAGGCTTCCTCATAGCCGTACAGCAGCCCCGGCACCCGGGAAATCCACTTAAACCCTGTCAACGTCTCCTCATGCCCGTAGCCTGCGGCCGTTGCGATCCGCGCCAGGAGCCGTGAGGACACGATCGAATTCGCGAATACCCCCTTGCTGCCGCTGTCGCCGCCGTCCCCGTCAGCCGGGGCCAGCCGCGTCGCAATGTGGGCGCCCAGCAACGCGCCAACTTCGTCTCCGCGGAGCATCCGCCAGGCGCCCGTGTCCGGATCCTTGGCTGCAACTGCCGCCCTGTCGGCGTCGGGATCGTTCGCGATAACGATGTCGGCATCCAGGCGTTCAGCCGTTTCCAGGGCCAGGTCCAGCGCTCCGGGTTCCTCCGGGTTGGGGAAGCTCACTGTGGGAAAGTCCGGGTCCGGTTCGGCCTGCTCGGCCACGAGGGTAACGTCGGTGAACCCGGCAGCGGTCAGCACGGCCCGGGCGGTTTCGCCCCCCACGCCGTGCATCGGGGTGAGAACGACGCGCAGGTTTCGAGCGGGGAAGCGCTCCGGCAAGGCCAGTGCCGCCGTGGCCTGCTCGTAGCCGGCGGCCAGGGTTCTGTCCAGCACTGTCCAGCCGCCGGGGGCAAGATCAACGGATTCCAGCGGGCCGACGGCGTTGATGCAGGCCGCGATTTCCGCGTCGTAGGGCGCCACGATCTGGGCGCCGTTGCCGCTTTCCGTGACGGCATGGCGGCCCAGGTAGACCTTGTAACCGTTGTCCTGTGGAGGGTTGTGGCTTGCGGTCACCATCACGCCGCCGTCGCATTCCAGCGCCCGCACGGCGTAAGCCAGCAGGGGAGTGGGCAGCGCCGCCGGCATCACGAAGGTTTCTATCCCGGCGGCGGTAAAAATAGCGGCGGTTTCTTCAGCGAAGATGTCCGAGTTGTGCCGGGCGTCATAGCCGACGACGGCGCGGGGCCGGGTTCCCGGTGCCGTCTTGCCCACCGCCCCGAGCAGGAAGTCTGCCAGCCCCGCGGCGGCCCGGCGCACCACCACCCGGTTCATCCGGTTGGGTCCGGGACCCAGGGCCGCCCTCAGGCCTGCCGTGCCGAACTGCAGTGTCCCGCGGAAGCTGTCTTCGAGCTCCTGCCGGGCGGCCGGGGTGTCCTCTTCTACAAGCCGGACGAGTTCCAGGAGCGAAGCCGAAGTCTGGGAGTCCGGGTCTTGGGCGGCCCATTCGCGGGCTTCGGTGAGCAGGCGGAAGTCGGCATCGGAGGACGTCATGGGCCTAACGCTATCGTCATTGGGCACTGAACTCTTGCTGCCCTTCGGGGAACGGCAAAATCCCCGCCGTCAGAGCCGGGCGATGATTTCGGCGAGCAGTTTGGAAATCCGGGGGCCTGCGGCCTGTCCTGATTCGATGACTTCCTGGTGGCTGAGCGGGTGCGGGCTGATGCCCGCGGCAAGGTTGGTGACCAGTGAGATGCCAAAGACTTCCATCCCGGCGTGGCGCCCCGCGATGGCCTCCAGCGCCGTGGACATGCCCACCAGATCGGCGCCGATGCGCTTGGCGTATTGCACCTCGGCGGGGGTCTCGTAGTGAGGGCCGGCGAACTGGGCGTAGACGCCTTCGTCAAGGGTGGCGTCGACTTCCCGGGCGAGCCCGCGGATCCGGGCCGAGTAGAGATCTGTCAGGTCAACGAACGTGGCGCCCTCCAAAGGTGAGGCCGCGGTGAGGTTGATGTGATCGCTGATCAGCACCGGCGTGCCGGGGGCCCAGTTTTCGTTGAGCCCGCCGCAGCCGTTGGTGAGCACCAGGGTGCTGCATCCCGCTGCCGCTGCCGTCCTGATGCCGTGCACTACGGAGCGGACACCCTTGCCTTCGTAGTAGTGGGTGCGGGCGCCCAGGACCAGCGCCCGCTTGCCCTGCGTGGTGAGCACCGAACGGATGGTGCCCACGTGCCCAACTACCGCAGGAGCGTGGAAGCCGGGGACTTCTTCAGCTGAGAGGGTGGCGGTGGTTTCACCGATCAGGTCGGCTGCCTCGCCCCAGCCGGAGCCAAGAACCAGGGCGACGTCGTGGCTGTCCACGCCCGTTTCCTCGGCAATGTACTCGGCGGCGGCGCGTGCGGCAGCGAAGGGATCGGTGTTCAAAAAGTCTGTTGTACTCACTGGTACAAGTTATCCTGCCGCTCCGCCTGCGCCCACCCCTGGGCCGCTTTCCTGAGAGACCGTTTTCTTTGGTGGTCAGGGGAGGATGCAGGACAATGATTGATTGTGACTACGCATCCAGATTTCAGCTCACCCCGGATCGCAATCCTGGGAGGTGGCCCCGGCGGATACGAAGCCGCCATGGTGGCCGCCTCGCTCGGAGCGCAGGTCACGATCATCGAACGGGCGGGGCTGGGCGGCTCGGCCGTGCTGACCGACGTCGTCCCCTCCAAGACGCTGATCGCCACGGCGGACCTGATGACCCGCGTCGCCGAGGCGGGGGAGCTGGGAGTGAAGTTCGACGTCGACGGCGGCGACTTTGTGCCGGTGATGCGTGCGGACCTTAAGCACATCAACGACCGCCTCCTCAACCTGGCGCGCAGCCAGTCCAAGGACATCCACGACGGACTGGCCAACCAGGGCGTCCGCATCCTGACCGGATCGGGCCGGCTTGTGGACGACCACACCATCGAGGTCCTCACGGCCGAGGGTACGGAAACCGTCGAGGCGGACACCATCCTGCTCGCGGTGGGCGCCCATCCGCGCGAGCTTGTGACCGCCCGGCCGGACGGCGAGCGGATCCTCAACTGGACCCAGATTTACGACCTCGACGAACTGCCCGAGGATCTGATTGTGGTGGGTTCCGGCGTGACCGGTGCGGAATTCGCGTCTGCCTACAACGGACTGGGTTCCAAGGTGACGCTGATTTCCAGCCGCGACCGGGTTCTTCCGGGATCCGACGTGGATGCAGCAGTGGTGCTGGAGGAAGTGTTCGAGCGTCGCGGCGTCCGCGTCCTGTCCCGCTCCCGCGCCGAGACCGTGGAACGGACTGACGACGGCGTGGTGGTAACCCTCAGCGACGGGTCCAGAGTGACCGGCAGCCACTGCCTCCTCTGCCTGGGTTCCATTCCCAACACCGCAGGCATTGGCCTGGAAGAAGCCGGCGTGGCGGTCAGCGAAAGCGGCCACATCAAGGTGGATGGTGTCTCCCGCACCACCGCTCCCAATATCTACGCCGCCGGTGACTGCACCGGGGTGCTGCCGCTTGCCTCGGTGGCCGCGATGCAGGGCCGCATCGCCGTCGCCCACTTCATGGGCGACAGTGTCACTCCGCTCAAGCTGCACCAGGTTGCGTCCAATATTTTCACCTCGCCGGAAATCGCCAATGTTGGCGTCTCCGAGGCAGAGATCGACTCCGGCAAGTACCAGGGTGACGTGGTCAAGCTTTCGCTGCGCAGCAACGCGCGCGCAAAGATGCGCAACCACAAGGACGGCTTCGTGAAAATCTTCGCCCGGAAGGGTTCTGGCACAGTGATCGGCGGTGTAGTGGTGGGGCCGAACGCTTCCGAGCTGATCTTCCCCATCTCCATCGCAGTGAAGCAGAAACTGCACGTTGACGACGTTGCCAGCACCTTCACCGTTTACCCGTCATTGACCGGGTCCATCTCGGAGGCGGCGCGCCGACTGCACGTGCACCTGTAGCGGGGTCCCGGAAGGGGGCTGGAAGGTCTGGACCCCTGCGGCGCCTCCTGCATAGACTCCTTCAAGGACCGGCCGGGAATTTCATCAAGGAATTTTCCGGCCTTTCCTGCATCAGCCGTCGACGCGAGGAGAATCCCATGGAACTGCAGGACGTCAAGTGGAACGATCAGGCACGCCAGAAGATCCTGCTGGACGCCGACCGGGCGCTGCAGGAAGCGGTCAAGGAAGCTGCGTCGTCTATGTCCGAGGCCGGCAAGGACGAGGTGTACAAGTTCCTGTTCGAAAAGCTGAAGGACCAGTTCGTGGATTTCCAGCCGGGGCCTGACCTCACGCAGTATGCGGAGGCTGTGGCCGGCGGCGAGTTTTCGGCGGCCGGCGAAGCACGGGCTGAAGGGTAGCCGGGACCATGACAACAGCCCTCGTCCGTCCCCGCAGCGGCAAGATCATCGGCGGTGTCTGCGCGGCCCTCGCAGCCCGGTTCGGGCTCCCGAAATTCCTGGTCCGGCTGGGCTTCGTGATCTTCGGCCTGGTGGGGATCGGCGAACTGGTTTACATCGCGCTCTGGATCATGATTCCCAAATCACCGGCCTAAGAGCTCCCCGGCCGCTCCTTCTACTCATGCTGCGGTGACCGCCTGGGGCCACAGCCGCCGGGTTCCCTGACCAGGGAGCCGGTGCGGCCTTGCGAGGTTAGGGGACGGCTGGGGAGAAGTGTTTTTCGATCAGTCCCTTGATGTCCTCGTGGCAGCCGCCGCAGCCGGTACCGGCCCTGGTTGCCTTGGACACCTCGGCAACGGTTGAGCAGCCTTCCTCCACGGCGCCTGTGATAGCGGCTCCGCTGACGCCCGCACACCGGCAGACGGTTCCCTGCGGGTCGGCAGCCGCGCCCGGGAGCTGGTCCGGCCCGTCGAGGCGCAGGAGCAGCGACCTGTCGGCCGGCAGTTCCGCACCGCGCTCAAACAGTCCCACCAGTTCCGCGGCCGTGCGCGGCATTCCGACGGCCACCAGGCCCTCCAGCACGCCGCCGCGGGTGGTCATTTTGACGTAGCGCCCGTGTTCGGGATCGGCCCATTGGGCAATCTGCAGCCGCGGACGGCCGTTGACTGCACCGGCAGTGAGGACTTCCTCGTCCCAGGGTTCAGCAGCGTTGTTCCCGGCAACCGCCATGTTCATGCCCCGTGCCTTCAGGACAATGACGCCTGCCTGCTCGGCGGGCAATTCCGGCAGCAGTTGCGCCTCCCCGGGAGTCCCGGTCGCCAGGACGGTCAGGTATTCGGCGAGCCACTCGGCCTGCCGCCACCCAGGTCCGACAAGCCCGGATGGGCCCTTGGCGTTCCGGCACTGCGCGCAGTCCGGATCAGGGCAGCGGACTTCGGCGCAGTCACCAACGGCGAAAATGTGCGGCTCGTGGTGGGCCCGGAGACGGTGGTCCACCAGGATCCCGGCGGACGTGGAGAGCCCGCAGCCCTCTGCCAGTTCCGTGCGGGGACGAACGCCGCACGAGATGACCAGGAGGTCGCCGTCGATTGCTGACCCGTCATCAAGCAGCAGGGCCGAGAACCCGCCGTCGGGCGCGTTGTGCTCCACTCCGGTGGAACGCGCATTGCCGGCCATCCGGACGCCGCACCTGCGCAGGCTGGCGGCCAGGACGGCGCCGCCGCCGCGGTCAATGGTGCGGCCCAGCGGGTGGGGCCCGTTGTGGACCACCGTGACGGTGGCGCCTTCTTCTGCCGCTGCCAGGGCCGTCTCCAGCCCCAAGACGCCGCCGCCCAGCACCACCACCCTTTTGCCGCCGTCCACTGCCTGGCGCAGCACCTCCGCGTCACGGAGGTCGCGCAGTGCGGTAACACCCGCGGGGAGGACCGGCGCGGCGGGGTCCGGGTTGATGCCGGTCAGGTTGGGAATCACCGGCCGCGATCCGGTGGCGAAGACCAGACGGTCATAGTGGGCAACTCCGCGGTCGGTCAGGAGGACCTGCTGCCGGGCGCGGTCCACGCGGCGGACGCGGACGCCAAGCCGGACGTCCACACCCTCCGCCGCCAGGGCGCCGGCGTCGGAGAGTGCCAGGGCATCGGCGGTGGTCCGCCCCACGCCGAGGTCGGCAACCAGCACGCGGTTGTAGGCAGCTTCCGCTTCCGCGCCCACCACAGTGAGGCTCAGGTGGCCGCTGCGGACGGCAGGCAGCAGCTCATCAACCAGCCGGGCCGCCACCGGCCCGAATCCTACAATGACAACTTGCTCGCTCATGAGGCCTCCGTCGTTTGAAGCACGTTGGGTGAAACCGGTGTGGCCGCCGGCCGGACCCACACCTTGTTGAACTTGAATTCGGGCATCCCGGAGATGGGGTCCGTGGCGGCCTCGGTGAGGCGGTTGGCGCTCTCGAGTTCGGGGAAGTGGAACGGCAGGAAGACTGTGTCCGGACGGATTGCAGTGCTGAGCTCAGCCCGGCACAGCACCTCGCCGCGCTCATTCGCCACCGAGACGAAGGCACCCTCGGTGATGCCCATTGACGCCGCGGCTGCCGGATGGAGCTGCAGCTTCGCTTCGGGCCGGGCCTCCAGCAGCTCAGTTACCCGGCGGGTCTGTGCGCCGGACTGGTAGTGCTCCAGGAGGCGGCCGGTGATGAGGGTCATGGTTTTCGCGGTGGGATCCGGGCCACTGTCGGGAGTACGACGGCGGCGGGGCGTCACCGGGGTCATCACGGCTTTGCCGTCTGCGTGGCCGAACTTCTCCTGGAACAGCCGCGGTGTTCCCTTGCTGCCGGCGGGGTAGGGCCAGTAGGCGGCTTCGCCGCGGTCCAGCATGGCGTAGTCGATGCCGGAGTAGTCGGCGAGCCCGCCGGCAGAAGCCAGCCGGAGTTCCTCGAACACTGTTTCCGGGTCCTCGCTGTAGGTGGAAGGAGCGTCCAGGGCCTCAGCCAGCCGTGCCATGATCCAGAGCTCGCTGCGGGCCCCGTCCGGCGGCGTCAGGGCCCGGCGGCGGCGCAGCACGCGGCCTTCGAGGTTTGTCAGCGTGCCTTCCTCCTCCGCCCACTGGAGAACGGGAAGAATGAGGTCCGCCTCAGCCGCGGTCTCGGACATAAAGAAATCGCAGACCACCAGGAAGTCCAGGCTGCGCAGGCCCTTGATGACCGCGTTCGCGTCAGGTGAAGCCACGGCGATGTTGGAGGCGTGGACAAAAAGGCAACGGACGCCGTCGGGCTTTCCCAGTGACTGCAGCAGCTGGACGGCCGGCAGGCCAGGCCCGGGAATAAGGTCCTCCGGGACGCCCCAAATGCCGGCCACGTGCGCGCGGGCAGCGGGGTCGGTGATCTTGCGGTAGCCGGGGAGCTGGTCGGCCTTCTGGCCGTGCTCGCGCCCACCTTGGCCGTTGCCCTGGCCCGTCAGGGTGCCGTAGCCGCTGCTTGCCGAACCAGGCAGTCCGAGCAGGAGGCTGAGGTTGATGGCTGCCGTGGCGGTATCGGTGCCATCCACATGCTGCTCCACGCCGCGGCCTGTGAGGATGTAGCTGCCGCCGGTGCGTGCGCCCTCAGCGAGCCGGCGCGCGGTTTCCCGGATCAGTTCCGCCGGGACTCCGGTGATGGACTGCACCCGTTCCGGCCAGAACGAGTTCACGCTGCGGACTACGGCGCTGTAGCCCGTGGTGCGTTCCTCGATGTACGTGGTGTCCACCAGGTTTTCGTGGATGACGGCGTGGGAGATCCCCAGCAGAAGGGCAAGGTCGGTGCCCGGCAGGGGCTGGAGGTGGAGGCCGCCGCCGTCGGCTGTAAAAGCAGCCGTGGCAGAACGTCGCGGATCCACCACAATCAGCCCGCCGGCGTCGCGCGTTCCCTTCAGGTGCTGCACGAACGGAGGCATGGTTTCGGCCACGTTGGAACCCAGCATCAGGATGGTGCCGGCGGTGTCCAGGGCTTCGAGCGGGAACGGCAGGCCGCGGTCAACCCCGAAGGCACGCATCCCGGCGGCCGCGGCGGAGGACATGCAGAACCGGCCGTTGTAGTCGATCCGGGAGGTCCCGAGGGCGAGCCGGGCGAACTTTCCCAGCATGTAGGCCTTTTCGTTGGTGAGGCCGCCGCCGCCGAACACTCCGACTGAGTCCCGCCCGTAGCGGGCGCGGGCGTCCTTCACGGCGCCCGCGGCGAGTTCCAGCGCCTGGTCCCAGCTGATGGGGCGGTGAACGCCGTCGGGGCCCTTCAGGAGGGGCTCGGTGACCCGGCCCGGGTGGTTCAGGAGCGAGGCGGACGTCCAGCCCTTGCGGCAGAGTCCGCCGCGGTTGGTGGGAAAGTCCCGGCCGCTGACCTCAAGGACTGGCGGGTTCCTGGCGGGGGATTCCGGGCGGGTCGGTACGGCCACGGGGACTGGCCCCGGCTGGGAAGCCGGGGCCAGTTCCGCTGGAGACGTGAGCGTCATGGCGCACTGCAGGGCACAGTAAGGGCAGTGCGTGTCGGCGCTTTTGGGCATGTTAGACGTGTCCCATCGCATTTCGGTTGGCATTGCGGATGTAGAACGCCCAGCAGACAACCAGCATCAGGACGTAGGCCCCCACGAAGCCGTAGAAGGCGGGTGTGTAGGATCCGCTGGCGGTGTTGGAGGCGTTCAGTACCTGCGGGATCACAAACCCGCCATAGGCGCCGATGGCGGAGATCAGGCCGAGTGCGGAGGACGCGAGGCGCTGGGTGGCCACCGAACTTGCCCCGTTCCGTGCGGCCCGGCTGGAGGTGGCGAAGATGACCGGGATCATCCGGTAGGTGGCGCCGTTTCCGAAACCGCTGGCGGTGAAGAGCATCAGGAAGAGGACCAGGAAGAGCCAGAAGTTCTTCAGCGGCAGGGTCCAGATCATGGTGAGGGTGATGATGGCCATGGAAGCGAAGGCCGCCACGGTCATCCGGGCGCCGCCCATGCGGTCTGCCATCCGTCCGCCGTACGGGCGTGCCAGGGAGCCCACCAGCGGGCCGAGGAAGGCCAGTGAGAGCGCCACCGTGCCTACTCCGATGGAGGAGAAGTCCGGGAAGTAGTCCTTGATCAGCTTGGGGAACACGCCGGCGAAGCCGATGAATGAGCCGAAGGTGCCGATGTACAGCAGGGCCATGATCCACAGGTGTGGTTCCTTCAGTGCTGCCACTGAACCGGCGATGTCACCCTTGGCACTGGTGAGGTTGTCCATGAACTTCCAGGCGCCAAAGGCCGCAACCAGGATGAACGGCACCCACATCCAGCCGGCCATGGGCAGGTTGACCGTGCCCACGGCGAGCAGGGTGATCACAATCGGTACAGCAAGCTGTGCGACGGCGGCACCCATGTTGCCGCCGGCGGCGTTCAGGCCGAGCGCCCAGCCCTTTTCCCGGGCAGGGTAGAAGAAGGTGATGTTGGCCATGGAGCTGGCGAAGTTTCCGCCGCCGAATCCTGCGAGGGCTGCCACAAGCAGCATGACGCCGAACGGGGTCTCCGGGTTGGAGACGCACAGGGCCAGGCCGATGGAGGGAATCAGGAGCAGCAGGGCGGACACGATGGTCCAGTTGCGGCCGCCGAAACGGGGCACCATAAAGGTGTAGGGGATGCGCAGGGTCGCGCCCACCAGGCTGGGCATGGAGATCAGCCAGAAGATTTCGGAAGTGGAGAAGTTGAAGCCGGCAGCGGGTAGCTGGACCACCACGATGGACCAGAGCTGCCACACAACGAAACCGAGGAACTCGGCGAAGATTGACCAGTTGAGGTTGCGGCGGGCGATGGAGCGGCCGCCGGACTCCCACTGTTCCTTGTTCTCGGCGTCCCAGTTGGCGATCCAGCGGCCGGGGCGGAATTCAAGCGCAGGGGCGTCTGTGGTGCGGGTAGGGCCGGGCTGTGCGCTGGCGGATGCGGCGGTTCCGGGCCTTGCGGCTTCGTCCAGATCCAGGGAATTGCCGGGGCCGGCATCAGCGGTGCGGTCAACAGTCACGGGGTACCTCCTTCGGGGGGATGTTGTTCCTCCAAAGTAGGGACGCCGCGTTTCGCGCACCGACGATGTTTGTTAACGCGCTGTGACATTTGCCTATCGTTGGCCGTGCAGCGACGTGAGGCATAGGCTGGAGCCACACAATGAGACGTAAAGCACATATCCGCATAGTGGACATTTCGTCCATTGACTGGACCGCCGGAACTAATATTGAACTCTAACTATTTGGAGTCGGGCCTTTACGCACGGCCTGGCCGGTTCTCATGAAAGCGTTTACCTATGTCATCCACCGATACCTCCACGGTGCCAGGATCCCCGCAGCCGGTGAACTCACGCGGCCGCGTGATCGTCGCCAGCCTGATCGGCACCACGGTTGAGTTTTACGACTTCTACGTCTACGCCACCGCAGCCGTACTGGTTTTCCCGCAGCTGTTCTTCCCCAACCAGAACGAAACCACGCAGCTGCTGAGCTCCTTTGCCGTATTTGGCGTGGCATTCGTCGCCCGCCCGCTGGGTTCCATTGTCTTTGGCCACTTCGGCGACAAGTTCGGCCGCAAGGGCACCCTGGTGGCCTCCCTGCTGACCATGGGTATTGCCACGTTCCTGATCGGCTGCCTGCCCACCGCGCTGGTACCCGGCTGGGGTTTCTGGGCTCCGGCCCTGCTGGTGGTTATGCGTTTCGCCCAGGGTCTGGCCCTGGGCGGTGAATGGAGCGGCGCTGCGCTGCTGGCCACGGAGAACGCGCCGGCCAACAAGCGCGCCATTTACGGCACCTTCCCCCAGTTGGGCGCCCCCATCGGCTTCATCATCGCCAACGTGATCTTCCTGGTCTTCAGCTACGCACTGTCCCCGGCTGACTTCCAGTCCTGGGGCTGGCGCGTGCCGTTCCTGCTCAGCGCCGTTATGGTCATCATCGGCCTCTACGTCCGCCTGAAACTGATCGAAACCCCCGCCTTCACCAAGGTGATCGAGTCCAACGAGGTAGCCAAGCTGCCCCTGGGCCGGGTATTCAAGACCAGCTGGCGCCAGCTGATCCTCGGTACGTTCATCATGCTTGCCACCTACGTGCTCTTCTACCTGATGACCACCTTCACCCTGACCTACGGCACGCGCCCCGCCAGCCTCGACGCTGCCCGGGCCGCGGCCGAAAAAGCCGGAAAGCCGATGACCGAGGCCGCCGCGGCAGCCTTTGTTCCCGGCCTCGGCTTCACGCGCAACGACTTCCTCTGGATGCTGATTGCCGGCGTCGTCTTCTTCGGCATCTTCACGCTGGTCTCCGGACCCCTGGCCGAAAAGTACGGGCGCCGCAAGATGCTGCTTGCGGTCACCGGCGGAATCTTCGTCTTCGGCCTGCTCTTTGTCCCCTTGTTCAGCGGCGGGTTCGTGGGCACCATGGCCCTGCTGGTCATCGGCTTCTCCCTGATGGGCCTGACCTTTGGGCCGATGGGTGCGCTGCTGCCGGAACTGTTCCCCACGAACGTCCGCTACACAGGATCGGCCGTGAGCTACAACTTCTCCAGCATCCTGGGCGCAGCGGTGGCTCCGTTCATCGCCGTGGCCCTGTGGGAACTGGCGGACGGCAGCCCGGTACTGGTGGGTGTCTACCTGACCGCCATGTCCGTACTGACCCTCATCGCCCTGTTCGTCAGCAAGGAAACCCGCGACGTGGACTACGAGAACAACGTGGCCTGATAACGCCTCTTTCTTCAGCGGAATGCCCGGCTGGTCTGCGGACCGGCCGGGCATTTCCATTAGCCGGAGGCGTAGCGGGCCACGAAGTTCTTCAGGATGTTCATTGGTTCCGTGACCGTGAACTGCCGTGCGTCGTCCATCAGCTGCCCGGCCGACTCCGGCGGAAAGTAGCCGGCATGGCGGTAGATGTCGATCCTCGTGACCAGGCCCTCGGCGTCCAGTTCGGGGTGGAACTGGGTGGCGTAGAGGTTCGTGCGGATACGGAACATCTGGACCGGGCACGCGGCGGACCTCGCCAGCAGCACGGCGTGCGGGGGCAGTACGGTGCAGGCTTCCTTATGCCCCGTGAAGGCGGTGAAGGTCCTCGGCATTCCGCTGAGCACGGGGTCCTCCAGGCCCGCGTCCGTCAGTTCGATTTCCGCGGCGCCGAGTGGTTCGCCGAAGGTCCTGTCGATCACTGCGCCCTGGTGCGTCCCGAGGGTGCCAACGCCATAGCAGGCGCCGAGGAACGGGAAGTCCCGGGCCACCAGCTGGTCCAGGAGGCCGGACAGCTCGCGCTCCACGCGGTGCTGCGTGGGAGTCTTGTGTTCGGGTGGGTCGCTGGACGTGAACGGGCTGCCACCCACGATCACCCCCGAGTAGCCGTCCACATCAAGTTCGGGCAGGGGAGCGGCCTCCAGGCGGACGCGCCGGAGCCCGGATGGTTCCAGTCCGGCGAACCGGAGATAGGCGGCGTATTCATCCTCGGCGGCTGCGTCTTCGGCCCTGGTGGCAAGGAGCAGGAAAGGCTTCATCCGCCTAGTGTGCCTTTTCCGGCGGAACCTGTCAGCTGTTGGCGGGCTGGCTCAGGGACCGGCGGGACTGTGGCCGGGCAGCCGGGTCGGCGTGCCGGTGCAGGAGCTTCCAGTAGCCTTCCTCCCGGCGGAAGACACTGGTCACGCGGAGCGCGAACTCTTCCGCGACGGCGGCGCCGTCCAACCGTGCACGGAAATGTTCCGTTTCGAGCAGGAAGGCAGTGTCACGTGCGGTGTAGGACGTGATGGTGTCGAATCCGAGCATCTCACCGTCCTGGAACTGCCGCGCCGCCTGGTCCAGCCGGGCTTCAACCTGGGCCCAGCCGCGCGCGATGCCGCCGAACGGGTTAGCCAGCGTGACGTCGTCGAGCCGGGAGTACAGCTCCTTGACCGGTCCCGGGTTGCCGCGGGTGATTTCGGGAACAGCGAGGTGGTAGCGGTCCACTTCTTCTTCAAAGCTGGGTGCGAGCATGGGGGCCTCCGGCGCTGGCTAGTCTTCGATGGTGGCGATCACGGCGCCGGCTGACACCGTTTCGCCCGGTGCAGCGGTCAGGCCGGTGATGGTTCCGGAGCGGTGCGCAGTCAGCGGCTGCTCCATCTTCATGGCCTCCAGGACCACCACGAGGTCGCCCTCGGCCACAACATCGCCATTGGCCACGGCCACCTTGACGATGGTGCCCTGCATGGGGGACGTCAGCGCGTTGCCGGTGGCTGCTGCCGTGCCCCCCGAGCGGGAGCGCTTCTTCGACTTGCCGGGCTTGGCCACGGCGCCGGCGGTGCCGGTTCCCACGGAACCGAGCGAGGCGGGGAGTACTACCTCGAGCCGTTTGCCGCCGACTTCAACCACCACGCGCTGCCGCTCCCCGCCGTCGGCCTCGGTGCCGGCGCCGCCGTCGGGGGTCCAGGCCGGGAGGTTGTTGACGAATTCGGTCTCGATCCAGCGGGTGTGGACGCGGAAGGGTCCCTCCGCCGGCGCGAACGCGGGGTCTGAAACCACGGCGAGGTCGAACGGGATCACCGTCGGGATGCCCTCAACCACCATCTCCTCCAAGGCACGGCGGGCACGCTGCAGGGCCTGCGGCCGGCTGGCTCCCGTCACGATCAGCTTGGACAGCATGGAATCGAAGTTGCCGCTGATGATGTCGCCCTCCTCCACGCCGGAGTCGATGCGGATGCCGGGGCCCGTGGGGTTCTTCAGGACCCGGAGGGTACCCGGGGCCGGCAGGAAGTTCCGGCCCGGGTCTTCGCCGGTGATGCGGAATTCAAAGGAGTGGCCGCGTACCTCGGGGTCGTCGTAGCCCAGTTCCTCGCCGCGGGCCAGCCGGAATTGCTCGCGCACCAGGTCAATGCCGGTAACTTCCTCGGAAACGCAGTGCTCCACCTGCAGGCGGGTGTTCACCTCAAGGAAGGAGATAGTGCCGTCCTGGCCCACCAGGAATTCGCAGGTGCCGGCGCCAAGGTAGCCGGCTTCTTTCAGGATGGCCTTGGAGGACTCGTACAGGCGGCGGTTCTGTTCCTCGGTAAGGAACGGGGCCGGGGCTTCCTCCACAAGCTTCTGGTTGCGGCGCTGCAGCGAGCAGTCGCGGGTGGAGACAACCACAACGTTGCCGTGGGCGTCCGCCAGGCACTGGGTCTCGACGTGTCGGGGCGCGTCCAAAAAGCGCTCAATGAAGCACTCGCCGCGGCCGAAGGCAGCGGTGGCTTCACGGACAGCGGATTCAAAAAGTTCGGGAATCTCGTCACGGCTGCGGGCCACCTTGATGCCGCGCCCACCGCCGCCGAAGGCGGCCTTGATGGCCACGGGAAGCCCGTACTGGTCCACGAAGTCGAGGATCTCCTCGGCGGACTGGACGGGGTCCGCGGTGCCGGGGACCTGTGGTGCGCCCACCTTCTCGGCGATGTGCCGGGCCTGGACTTTGTCGCCGAGGGCGGAGATGGCCTCCGGGGAGGGGCCGATCCAGGTGATGCCGGCCTCAATCACGCGGGCGGCAAACTGGGCGTTTTCGGCCAGGAAACCGTAGCCGGGGTGGATGGCGTCGGCGCCGGACTGACGGGCCGCGTCAATGATCTTGTCCATCACCAGGTAGGATTCGGCCGCGGTGTTCCCGCCGAGCGCGTAGGCTTCGTCAGCAAGGCGGACGTGCAGCGCGTCGCGGTCTGCGTCGGCGTAGACAGCAACGGAGGCGATGCCTTCATCACGGGCGGCGCGGATGATGCGCACCGCTATTTCACCGCGGTTGGCGATCAGCACCTTTGTGAGGGTCGACTGCGTGGGACGTGCGGACTGCTCCAAATTTGCTGACAAGGCGTCTCCTTCTTTCCTTCAGGGAGCCTAGCGCGGTTTTGAGGGTTCCGCCGATATTATTTGCGGATTCCGCGTGTAAAGTGGCCATGCTTTGTAGGGAAGCTACAAGAGTCCTGAAAATCAGGATCTTTACGCCGCTGCCCACAGTTCGGTGATACGCACCTGCGCCTGGGCCAGCAAACCGCGGAGCGTGGAGACGGACAGGCCGACGACGGCGTGCGGGTCGCCGTCGACCTTTCGGATGAATGCTCCGCCCAGGCCGTCGATGGTGAAGGACCCGGCGCAGTGCAGCGGCTCCCCGGTGGCGATGTAGGCGTCAATCTCCGCCGCATCCATGTCAAGGAAGGAAACCTCCGCTGACGCCACAGTCCCCAGTGTGGCGCCCGTGCCCGGGGCTGCACCGTCGTCGGGATCCGTGTCCCGGCAGTCCACGAGCCAATGTCCCGTATGCAGGACGCCGGCGTTGCCGCTCATCCGCAGCATGCGTTCCCGGGCGACGGCGGCGGTGTAGGGCTTGCCGTGCGCCTCGCCGTCGAACTCGAAAACGGAGTCGCACCCGAGTACCAGCCCCCCCTCCGCTTCCGGCAGGGCGGCCACAGCCTCCGCTTTCGCCCGGGCCAGCAGCAGGGCCGTATCGTGCGGGTCGGTGACGCCGTACCGTGCCTGGACGGCGTCCTCGTCAACGTCCGACACCAGGACTGAATGCCGGATGCCGGCCTCGGCCAGGAGTTTGGTGCGGGCGGGGGACTGGGAGGCAAGAATCAGGCGGACCACGGCTCCAGCCTAATTGACCGGCGCCGGCTTAGTGGACCAGTTCCCCGGATGCCTGTGCGGCCTCGGGCCGGTTCAGCTGCGCGCCTTCCACATCGACGTCCGGCAGGATCCGGTCCAGCCAGCGGGGGAGCCACCAGGACTTCTCGCCCAGCAGGTACATCATGGCCGGAACGATGGTCATTCGCACCACGAACGCATCAAGCAGGACACCGAACGCCATCGCGAAGCCGAGCGGCCGCACCATGGTGAGGTGGCTGAAGATGAAGCCGGCGAAGACGCTGACCATGATGATTGCTGCGGCCGCCACCACGGCGGCGGCGTGGCGGAAGCCCACGCGTACGGCCTGCTTGGCGGAGGATCCATGCATGTACGCCTCGCGCATGCCGGAGGCGATGAACACCTGGTAGTCCATGGCCAGCCCGAAGAGCACGCCGATCAGGATGATCGGCAGGAAGCTCAGGACGGCGCCGGGATTGGCGACGTCGAACACGCCGCCCAGCCAGCCCCACTGGTACACGGCCACCACGGCGCCGAATGCCGCGGCGAGGGAGAGCAGGAAGCCGCCGGTTGCGAGCAGCGGCACCACGATGGAGCGGAACACCAGCAGCAGCAGGACCAGGGAAAGTCCGACGACGATCGCCAGGTAGGGCGGCAGGGCGTCACCGAGCTTCGTGGAGACGTCCACGTTGCCGGCGGTCTGGCCCGTGAGCCCCATTGCCACATCGAATTCGGACTGGATGTCGTCGTTGAGGCCGCGGAGTTCGGAGACCACCTGCACCGTGCTGGCGCTGGCCGGGCCCTCCTTGGGGATGACCTGGAACACAGCTGTCCGGCGGTCCTCGCTGAGGGCAACGGGCACGGCGGCCACTACGTTGTCCACGGCGCGGAGCTTGTCCGCGACGTCGTACTGCAGGGTCTGAGCCTGGGCTTCGTCGAGGCCTGCGGGGAACTCGCCTACGGCCACGATGGGGCCGGTGACGCCTTCGCCGAAGCTCCGCGCGGTCAGGTCGTAGGCCTGGTAGGCCTCGGAGTCCACCGGTTCGGAGCCGCCGTCGGGCAGTGCAAGCTGCAGTTGGGTGGCGGGCAGCGCAAGGGTGCCCAGGAGGAGGACACCGGCCAGCAGTGCCAGCACGGGGTGCCGGGTGACCAGGCCGCCCCAGCCATGGGTGCTGCGCTCGCGGTCCTGGGCTTCATCGGCTGCTGCGTGGCCGGGCTCTGCATTGTGGGCCTCGGCTTTGGCCCAGGCGCGCCGGGAGATGATGCGCCGGCCGATCAGGGACAGCATGGCCGGTGTGAGCGTGATGGCCACCAGCACCGCTACTGCCACTGTTCCGGCCGCGGCCAGGCCCATCACGGCGAGGAAGGGCAGGCCCGGAACTACCAGCGCGGCCAGGGCTATGATCACGGTCAGGCCGGCGAAGACCACCGCGTTGCCGGAGGTGCCGGTTGCGCGCGCCACCGATTCCTCCTGGTCCATGCCCGCAAGAAGCTGCGTCCGGTGCCGGTTGACGATGAACAGTGAGTAATCGATTCCCACGGCCAGGCCCAGCATGAGGGCCAGCATGGGGGAGATGGAGCTCATGTCGAAGAGGCCGGAGAGGGCGAAGGTGATGCCCACGCCCACTCCGACACCGATCACGGCCATGAGCAGCGGCAGTCCGGCGGCGATGAGGGTCCCCAGCATGATGATCAGGACCAGGGCCGCGACGGCGATGCCGATGATCTCGGCGGCGCCGAACAGTTCGGAGATGTCCTCGGTGATTTCCTTGCTGGCATAGGCGGTGACGCCGGCAGCGGAGGTTTCATGGGCGATGTCCTGGACCTGCTGGCGGACCTCGGGGCTCAGTCCGTTGATGGAGGTGCTGAACTGGACCTGCGCGACGGCGGCCCGGCCGTCTTCGGAAACGAACCGGATGGCCGATGATGCCTCTGCCTGCCGCTTGCCCAGTTCCAGCTTGGCCTTGCTGGCTTCAAGGTCCCCTGCACCGGCGTCGAGCTTTGCCTGTCCTTCTGCCAGGGCGGCCTTCTGCTGGCCAAGCTGTGCCTCGATGAGGGCGGCCGGGGCGCCGGCCGCAACGAGCTGCTGTTCGGCTGCGTCGAGCTGGGCTTTGCCGGCCTCCAGCCCGGCGCGGGAGGCGTCAAGCTCTGCCTGGCCTGCGGCGAGCTGCTGCTCACCGTCGATGAGTGCCTGCCCGGCCTGGTCCACCTGCGCCTGGGTGGCGAATGGATCTATGGTGCCGCGGACATCCTGAACGGACTCCAGCTTTTCCAGCGCGTCGGTGACGGCCGTGCGGCTCTCGGCGGTGAAGCCGCCGTCGGGCGCTTCGAACACGATGGTGGCGGTGCCGCCGGACGCTGAAGGAAGCTCTTCCCTCAACTTGTCCGCGATGCGCTGCGTTTCCGTGCCCGGGATCTGGAAGTTGTTGGACAGGGTGCCGTGAAAGGCGGCAGCCGAACCGCCCACCGCCACCAGGGCGGCCAGCCACAGCGAGATGACCAGCCAGCGCCGGCGGTAGGAAAACTTGCCCAGGCGGTAAAGGAGCAGTGCCATGAAGGGAAACCGATCTGATCAGGAGGAACGGGAAGCGGAACGTGAGGAAGAAGGCGGCTGGATTGTAGTGAAGCCGGAACCCAGGAGCGCCATGGCGTCGATGAGCAGCTGCCGGAGTTCGGCGAGGGATGCCGGCGAAAGGTCCGCGCCGCGGCGGGAAAACCAGACCTCCATGGCCGCCTTGCCGCAGGAGATCACGGAGCCGGCAAGGGCGCGAAGGTAGAGCTCGTCCGCCGCGCCGGGCGTTCCGGCCGCGCGTTCACGGGCCACCGCGGTGATCTGTTCCCGGCAGTGGTCCCAGGCCTCCAGCTCGGAATGGGACATCAGGCTGCTTTGCTGGGTGAGGGTAAAGAGCTCGGCCAGCGGAGCCACCGTCATGGGGTCCGCGAGCGCCATCAGGGCTGCCCGGGCCGACTCCAGGACCGGTTCCTCGGCCGGCCGGAGCCGAAACTGCTGGATGGCATTGTCCAGGAAGCCGTGCGTGACGGACGCGAGGGCGGCGTCGGTGCTGCCGAAGTAGTTGAAGAAGGTGCGCCGCGAAATGCCGGCTGCATCCGCGATGTCCTCGACGGTGAAGCTTCCCGGGCCTCGGCTGCGCAGCAGCGACAGGGCAGCCTCTGTTATTGCCTGGCGGGTGGCCGCCTTGTTCTGCTCGCGCCGTGAAGGGGCGGGTGCGGGTACGGCTTGATCCGTTGGGACTGTCACGCCCTTACACTACGTGCAATTTTGCACTGTGGGCAAGTTTTGGCAGGACCGCTTTCACAGGAAGATGAAAGGTTCCGAACAGCTCTTCCAATACCGGTGCCCGGATGCTGGTGAATACCCCGGAAGGGGCGAACCCATCACCAGCCGTCACCGACGGCGGATCCAGGAGACAAGAAATGTCACGCACAAAGCAGATGACCCTCGGCCTCACAGCCACGGCGCTGGCCCTGAGCACCGGAATTGGAGTTGCCGGCATGGCCTCCGCCACCACCACACCCGCGCCCAGTGCCAGTTCCAGCGCATCCGCGGACGGGAGCACCAGCACCGCGCCCGGCGGCGGCATGGGCAAGCACGGCGGGCGGGGCGGAGAGCGGGGCGCTGCGCAGGCATCTGCGCTCGCAGCGAAGCTCGGCGTGGAGGAAGCGAAGGTGACGGAGGCGCTGCAGGCCTTCCGTGAGGCGAACAAGCCGACTACCCCATCCACTGAGGGCACGAAGCCGGACGCCGCCACCCGTGATGCTGCCCTGGCCAAATCCCTGGCCGGCTCGCTGGGAGTTGAGGAGTCCAAGGTCACCGCCGCTTTGGCGGAGCTCCGCGCCGAGAAGCAGGCAGAGAAGGCCGCGGCCCTGAAGACACGGCTGGACCAGGCCGTGACGGACGGAAAGCTGACCCAGGCCGAGGCTGACGCCGTCACCAAGGCAGTGGAAAACGGTGTCATCGGCGGCGGCCGCTGAGCTTTTGTACCAATGCAAAAGAAGTCCCCGGGAAGATTTCCCGGGGACTTCTTTCTACAGCAGGGGTGAGCAGGGACCCTTAGGCCTTCGCGTCCGCCAGTTCACGTGTTGTGGTGTCCGTGGAAGTTCCGTCGGACGGGGCGTCAGCGGCGTCGACAGTGTCGTCAACAAAGGGAGTGCCGTTGCGGGGTGCGTTGTACAGGGCTTCGTCGAGGATGCCCTGGCGCTTGGCGACGATGGTCGGGACGAGTGCCTGGCCGGCGACATTCACCGCCGTGCGGCCCATGTCCAGGATGGGGTCGATCGCCAGGAGCAGGCCGACACCGGCAAGCGGCAGTCCCAGCGTTGACAGCGTCAGCGTAAGCATCACGACGGCGCCGGTGGTGCCGGCGGTTGCCGCGGAGCCCAGGACAGAGACCAGGGCGATCAGCAGGTACTGGCTGAAGTCGAGCTGGACGCCGAAGAACTGTGCCACGAAGATGGCAGAGATGGCGGGGTAGATGGCAGCGCAGCCGTCCATCTTGGTGGTGGCACCCAGCGGCACCGCGAAGGAAGCGTAGGCGCGGGGCACGCCCAGGCTGCGTTCGGTAACGCGCTGGGTCAGGGGCAGGGTGCCCACCGAGGAGCGGGAAACAAAGGCCAGCTGGACTGCCGGCCACACGCCGGAGAAGTACTGCTTGACCGACAGGCCGTGGGTGCGGACCAGGATGGGGTACACCGCAAAGAGCACAAGGGCCAGGCCCACGTAGATGGCGAAGGTGAACTTGCCGAGGGAGCCGATGGTGTCCCAGCCGTAAACAGCGACAGCGTTGCCGATGAGACCGACAGTACCCAGCGGTGCGATGCGGATGATCCACCACAGGACCTTCTGGATGACGGCCAGCGCGGAGGCGTTCAGGGTCAGGAACGGCTCGGCGGCCTTGCCCACCTTAAGGGCTGCAACGCCGACGGCAATGGCGATCACCAGGATCTGAAGCACGTTGAAGCTGACAGCGGTGGTGACGGCGCCGGATTCGGCGACGGTGGAGCTGGCGCCCAGTCCGAGGAAATTCTTGGGGAACAAGCCGATGAGGAAGGACCACCAGTCACCGGACTTGCCGGAGTACTCCGCTTCGTCGGTGATGCCCGTGTTGGCTCCGGGCTGCAGCAGGACACCCAGGCCGATGCCGATCAGCACGGCGATCAGGGAGGTGATGGCGAACCACAGCAGCGTGTTCCAGGCCAGCTTGGCGGCGTTGGACACCTGGCGCAGGTTGGAGATGGAGCTGACGACGGCGGTGAAGATCAGGGGTACGACGGCGGTCTGCAACAGCGAAACATAGCTGGAGCCGATGGTCTGGAGTGTGGCGCCGAGCCCGTTGGGGCTGGCTTTGGTGCTGCCGGTGTACTTGGCCAGCAGGCCGAGGCCAAGCCCTACGATGAGGGCGGCGATGATCTGGAAGCCGAACGAGCCAGCCCATTTGGGCAGCTGGAAGCCGGTCTTTCCTGCGGATTCTGAGGGGCGGGTTGATGTGCTCACCCGAATACGTTAAAGCGCACCCTAATATCACGTCGAACGCATGTTGAGAAATATTACGCGTCCCCAAATCTCGTTCCCGCTTCTTTTCCGCGACAAATCAAGGGTTTCAAGGCGCTTTGTTACTTATTCCCGGCATTCATGTGGCAAACGTCTCGCTCCTGGGCGCATTTTTCGGCTAGGAAGGCTTCGGCCGCGCGCGTACGTGCATCCGTTCGCCCTGCTGCCCGAACAAACTGATGAACTCGACAGGCCTGCCGTCGGCGCTCGCGAACCAGTGCGGGGTGCGGGTGTCGAATTCCGCGGCTTCACCCGGGCGAAGTTCAAAGTCCTTGCCGCCCAGCACCAAGCGCAGCCGTCCGTTGAGGATGTAAAGCCATTCGTAGCCTTCATGAACGCGCGGATCGGGCTCTGCCCCGCGGGCATCACCGGTTAGCACCATCTTGAAGGCCTGCAGTCCGCCTGGGCGGCGCGTGAGAGGAACGGCCGTCATTCCGGCATGGGTAATGGGCCGCAGGTGGATTCTTGGGTCCCCGGTGGGCGGGGCGCCCACCAGGTCATCAAGGGGAACCCCGTACAACTGCGCGAGGGGCAGCAGGATTTCGAGGTTTGGCCTGCGTTGGCCGGATTCGAGGCGGGAAAGGGTGCTCACCGATATCCCGGAGGCGGACGAAACTTCCCCAAGGGTGAGGTTCCGCTCCGTCCGGATCGCCCGAAGCCGGGGTCCGACCGCCCCGAGAACGTCGTCCAACTCATTGGCTGCCATTTTGCCATTTTGCCATGTTGGCAACTGTGTTTGCTAATCCTCTGCGAGGAGATGGAGGCTGGTGTCACCGCGCAAGGACGCTTGGGGCGGACACAAAGAACGCGAGGAAGGACAAAGCAGCATGGACACCACACGGTATGACGTTGTGATCATTGGCGGCGGGGCCGCGGGTCTCAGCGCAGCGACGACATTGGCCCGGGCGTTGCGCTCGGTGCTGGTCATTGATTCCCGAAGTCCACGGAATGCACCCGCGGCGGGTGTGCACGGGTACCTTTCGAGGGACGGCATGAGACCCTCGGACCTCCTGTCCATCGGTCGCGGCGAAGTGCTCTCCTACGGCGGTACGGTCATTGACGCCGAAGCTGTTTCGGCACGGCGTATACCCGGTGGCTTCGAGGTTGTCACCGAAGACGCCCGCCGGTTCTCGGGCAGACGCCTCCTCGTGACCGCCGGCCTGACGGACGAACTGCCTCCAATCCAGGGGCTGCGGGAGCAATGGGGAAAGGGTGTTGTGCATTGCCCCTACTGCCATGGTTGGGAAATCCGCGGGCAACGGATCGGCGTGCTGGGCACGGGCCCTTTGTCAGTCCACCAGGCGCTGCTGTTCCGGCAATGGTCCAGCGATATCACCCTCTTCCTCAACGACACGGTGGAACCCACTGACGGGGAATGGGACAAGCTCGCTGCCCGGTCCATAACGGTGGTTGCCGGACCAGTGGCTTCGGTTGACGCTGTGGATGGTGTCCTCACGGCGCTCACGCTCCGCCAAGGCACGTCATTCGGCATAACCGCGCTGGCTGTCGGCACGCGGATGGAGGCCAGGTCCGCGCTTCTGCAAGCGCTTGGGCTGACTTCCCAGGTGCATCCGTCGGGCGCGGGACGGTTTATCGAAACCGATGCCATGGGCGCGACGGACGTCCCCGGTGTGTATGCGGCGGGCAATGTCTCCAATCTGATGGCTCAGGTGGTCACTGCGGCGGCCGAGGGTGTCATGGCCGGCGCAAGGATCAACGCGGACCTCATCGACGAGGAAACGCGGTGGGCTGTCGAGGGGCACGTCGGCCCCCTCTCAGCAGCCACAGTAGATGCCGCCACCCCCAACTAAGCCCGGGGAAGCTCAATCATGCGAGCAGCGCGCGCCTCAGGGTGTCGAGTCCAACCGACCCGATGTTCAAAGCGCGGGTGTGGAACTCCTTCAGGTCGAACCCTGGGCGGGCTTCGAGTTCGGCGCGGATCTGTTCCCAGAGCCGCTGTCCCACTTTGTAGGAGGGGGCCTGGCCCGGCCAGCCAAGGTAGCGGGTGAACTCGAAGTTGAGCTGTCCCTCGCTGATGGGCAGGTTCTGCTTCAGGAACCCGTAGCCATTGTCTGCGTTCCAGGTGCCGGAGCCCCAGCGTTCGGGAACCTCGAGTTCGAGGTGGACACCGATATCGAACACCACGCGGGCGGCCCGCATCCGCTGCATGTCCAGCATGCCCATGTGGTCGCCGGGATCGTCCAGGTAGCCCAGCTCCTGCATCAGTTTTTCGGCGTAGAGGGCCCAGCCTTCGCCGTGGCCGGAGGTCCAGCACACGTTCCGGCGCCACTTGTTCAGCAGTTCGCGGCGGTACGTGGCCGTGGCCACCTGCAGGTGGTGGCCCGGGACGCCTTCGTGGAAGACCGTGGTGGTTTCGGCCCAGGTGGTGAACGTGTCCTCGCCCGCCGGGACGGACCACCACATGCGCCCGGGGCGGCTGAAGTCGTCGGACGGGCCGGTGTAGTAGATGCCGCCCTCATCGGTGGGGGCGATCAGGCACTCGAGCTTCCGCATGACATCCGGGATTTCAAAATGGACGCCGGCAAGTTCAGCAACCGCCTTATCCGAGAGTTCCTGCATCCACTCCCGCAATGCCTCTTTGCCTTTCAGTTGGCGTGCGGGATCGTTGTTCAGGATTTCCTTCGCCTCGGCGATGCTTGCACCGGCCTTGATGGTGTGGGCCACCCGTTCCTGCTGGGCAATCAGCCGGTCGAGTTCCTCCACGCCCCAGGCGTAAGTTTCCTCCAGGTCCACGGTTGCGCCCAGGAAGGAACGTGAGGCCAGCGCATAGCGGGCCCGGCCTACGGCGTCCTTCTCCGGCGCGGCGGGCAGCAGCTCGGTCCGGAGGAATTCTGCCAGTTCGGCGTAGGAACGCCGGGCGGCGGCAGCCCCGGCGTCGAGCTCTTCCTGAACGGCCGCCGGCAGGGGCCCGGCGGCCGTGAACGCTCCTGCCGCAAGCTGCGCGAAGAAACCGTCCCCGGCGGCATACTTTGTGGTCTGCTCAATAACGATCTTCACCTGCCGTACAGCGGCAACCCGGCCGGCGTCCCGGGCAAGCCGCAGGGATTCCATGTAGCCGCGGATGGCCCCTGGAACATTTGATGCACGGCCGGCGATGTGCTGCCAGTCCTGCTCCGTCGCCGTGGGCATGAGGTCGAAGATGGAGCGGATGTCCTGGGCGGGGGAGGCGATGTTGTTCAGGTTCGCGTAGTCCCAGCCGGACGCGTGGATCAGCAGCTGCAGGCCAAGCCGCTCCTGCATGGCGTCGAGGGTGACGCAATCGACGTCGTCCTCGGGCTCGAGTCCCTCAAGTTCTATCAGGGCCTCTCGTGCAGCCTCGGCGAATTCGGCGAGGCCGGCGGGGGAGAAGTCCTGGAATTCGGTCTCGTTTCCGGGAACGCCAAGGGTGGTGGCGAGGGACGGATTCAGCCTGATAAGCGTGTCCGTGTACTTGTCCGCGACGTCGTCGATGCGGGTTTTCGGGCGGGCGGCAGGAGCAGTGTCTGTAGTCACACTCCGAGACTAACGCCCTGTTGTGAATCGCCGGGCTATTTCAGCCGCGGCTGCGCTTCCACGCTCCCGGCCCGGGGGTGGGTGCCAGCCGCAGCTGCTGCCGGCGCACCCAGTGACGCACCGACGGTTTGTCGGCGAGGGCCGGTTCGGCGCCTCCGAGGGAGAGCACGACGGCGGTCAGTGCGGCCAGTTCCTCGGCCGTCGGCTGGCCTTTGACAACAGAGAGCAGCGGCGCGTCGGGTGCGTTGCTTTCATCGGCAGGTTGGTTGGGGAGGGTCACAGCGGGATGTTCCCATGCTTCTTGGTGGGGAGGCTGGCTCGTTTGTCGCGGAGCGCGCGCAACCCCTTGATGATTTGGGTCCTTGTTTCGGACGGGGCGATGACGGCGTCAACATAGCCCAGTTCTGCTGCCTGGTAGGGGTTCAGCAACTCTTCCTCGTACTGCCGGATTACGTCAGCCCGGCGCGCTTCGACGTCGCCGCCGGCTTCGGCCACCGCGGCGAGGTCGCGGCGGTACAGGATGTTGACTGCGCCCTGTGCACCCATAACGCCGATCTGGGCCGTGGGCCAGGCCACGTTCAGGTCGGCGCCCAGCTTCTTGGACCCCATCACGATGTATGCGCCGCCGTAGGCCTTGCGGGTGATTACGGTGAGTTTGGGAACAGTAGCCTCGGCGTAGGCGTAAAGGAGCTTGGCGCCGCGGCGGATGATGCCCTGGAACTCCTGGTCCTTCCCGGGCAGGAAGCCCGGGACGTCCACCAGCGTGATGATGGGGATGTTGAAGGCGTCGCAGTGGCGGACGAAGCGGGCGGCCTTTTCCGAGGCGGCGATGTCCAGGGTGCCGGCGAACTGCAGGGGCTGGTTGGCCACGATGCCCACCGTGTGGCCCTCCACCCGGCCGTACCCGATCATCACGTTGGGCGCGTACAGGGCCTGCATTTCCAGGAAGTGGCCATCGTCCACGATCTGCTCAACAACGCTGCGCATATCGTAGGGCTGGTTGGCCGAATCCGGGATCAGCGTGTCCAGGGCGAGGTCGTCGTCGTCGACCTCCAGCTCCTGCTGGTGCTCCAGCACGGGAGCCTCTGAGAGGTTGTTGGAGGGCAGGAAGTCGAGCAGTTCGCGGACAAACTCGATCGCATCGGCTTCGTCGGAGGCCAGATACGTGGACGTGCCCGTGGTGGCGTTGTGCTGGCGGGCGCCGCCGAGGGTTTCCATATCCACGTCCTCGCCGGTGACGGTCTTGATGACGTCCGGGCCGGTGATGAACATGTGCGAGGTCTTGTCCACCATCACCACGTAGTCGGTGAGCGCGGGGGAGTAGGCGGCGCCGCCGGCGGAGGGACCCATGATCAGGGAAATCTGCGGCACCACACCTGAAGCGTGGACGTTGTTGCGGAAGATATCGGCGAACATGGCCAGCGAGGCCACACCCTCCTGGATGCGTGCTCCGCCGCCGTCGAGGATGCCGACCACGGGGCAGCCGTTGCGCAGTGCGAATTCCTGGACCTTAACAATCTTTTCGCCGTTGACCTGGCTCAGGGAGCCGCCGTATACCGAGAAGTCCTGGCTGTAAACGGCTACGGGGCGTCCATCCACCGTGCCGTAGCCGGAGACCAGGCCGTCGCCCAGAGGCTTCTTCTTCTCCATGCCGAAGGCGGTGGAGCGGTGTACTGCCAGGGCGTCGAATTCCACGAAGGAGTCAACATCGAGCAGGAGGGCGATGCGCTCCCGTGCGGTGTTCTTGCCGCGTGCGTGCTGCTTTTCGATTGCTTCAGGGCCGGAGGGCTGTTCGGCACGCGCCTGGCGGTCGCGGAAATCGGCGATCTTTCCCGCTGTCGTTGTCAGATCGTGGCTCATCAAATATCTCCGGCTCTGTAGCAGATTGGTCCTGTTGGCGCTGTCCTTGCTGGCAGGTCTGATGCGGGAGTTAAGTAGCATCCACACAAAAAACCAGCCCTGCTGGCTAGTCTAGTGACGCTTCTGGTGCCCACCGCTGTAGAAAACCTACAATTTTCTGCCGTGCCGCAGCCCGCAACGGCATGTTACTCGCCAGTAACATAATTGGGTTACAGTGGCTTATATGACTTTGAGCAACGATGCTTCGGGATCCCCTGGAAGCCCCTACCGGCCCACTGGTTCCCTCCGTGGCCGCACTGTCCTCATCTCCGGGGGAAGCCGCGGCATCGGACTGGCCATTGCCACCCGCGCAGCGGAAGACGGCGCCAACATCGTGCTGATGGCCAAAACCGGGGAGCCTCATCCGAAACTGGAAGGCACGGTTTACACGGCAGCCAAACAGTTGATGGCGGCCGGTGGCCAGGCCCTTCCGCTGGTGGGCGATGTCCGGCGTGACGAGGACGTGGAGCGCGCTGTCTCGGCGGCCGTGCAGCACTTCGGAGGCATCGACGTCGTCATTAACAATGCCTCTGCCATTGATCTGTCCCGCACCGACGCCGTCGACATGAAAAAGTACGACCTGATGCAGGACATCAATGTCCGCGGAACGTTTATGCTGTCCAAGCTGGCGTTGCCGGCGCTGCGCGCCTCCGCCGGCGGCCACATCCTCACCCTCTCACCCCCGCTGAACCTTGATCCGCAATGGGCCGGGAAGCACCTGGCCTACACCATGGCCAAGTACGGGATGAGCCTGACAACCCTGGGGCTTGCGGAGGAACTGAAAGCGGACGGGATCAGCGTGAACTCGTTGTGGCCGTGCACCCTGATCGATACCGCGGCCATCCGCAACATGCCCCACGGCGAACAAATGGTCCTGACCGCGCGCGGTCCGCAGATCATGGCTGATGCGGCGCACGCCGTACTCACCGGCGGCAACCTGCGCGCCGGCGCCGCTGCCAGCGGCAACTTCTACACGGACGAGGAAGTCCTCGCTGCCTCCGGTGTGGCCGACTTCAGCCCTTACAGTTTGGGGGTGCCGGTGGACCGGCTGGTTCCGGACATCTTCCTCTAGGCGGGGCCCCCTACCCATGTCGGTAGGATTTAGCTATGGATGACGCACATACCCCCGGTACACCCCTGGACCGGGGGGACCTGGCGGACCAGAACTTCCTGTCCGCCACCGGCATCCCGCGGCTGGAGGTGGTGGAATCCACCGGGTCCACCAATGCCGACCTCCTCCGGTCCGTTACGGTGGAGCCCGCTGCCTGGCCCGACCTGTCGGTGCTCACTGCCGAGTACCAGACAGCAGCGCGCGGCCGGCTGGACCGGCCTTGGGAGGCCCCGCCGCTGAGTTCCATCTCGGTCTCGGTTGTCCTGCGCCCGGCTAACGCTGAAGGGCGTCCGCTGCCCACGCAGAGTTATTCCTGGTTATCCCTGATTGCCGCGCTGGCGCTGCGGGAAACCCTGCTGGAAACCGCAGGAATTCCGGCGGAGCTGAAATGGCCCAACGACGTCCTGGTACGCGGGAAGAAGATCGCGGGCATCCTGGCGCAGCTGGGGCCCATGGTGGACGGCTCCGTGCCGCCCGTCATCGTGGGCACAGGCCTGAACGTAACCCTCCGGGCAGCGGAGCTGCCCGTCCCCACCGCCACCTCCGTGGTGCTCGAGGACGCCAGGACGGCGGACCGGACCCTGCTCCTGAAGAGTTACCTTTCGAAGTTTGCCGTGCTGTACCGCAGCTTCTGCAATGCCGACGGCGATCCGGCGGCAGGAATGGCGGGCGGCGCGTCGCTGCACAAGCGGGTTGAGGCTGTTATGGCCACCTTGGGCAAGCAGGTGCGGGCGCAGCTTCCGGGCGACCACGAGATCATCGGCCATGCGTCCCGCCTTGACGAGTACGGGTCGTTGCTGGTGGTGGACCGCGACTCCCGCGAGCACGTGGTCACCGCCGGGGACGTGGTGCACCTGCGTCCATGGACCTCCCCTGACGCCTCCGGCCAAGGCGGTTATGCGTAAAGACCTTGTCCCGGGCGAGCAGGTGATTGTCACCACCCGCCCGCAGCCGAGGAGGCTCACCGGCGCCATGGTTGCCTTCGTTCTCTCGCCGGCGATCGCGGCCTATTGCTCCGCCTGGGTGATCCGCGGCGAAGCCGGGCGGGCTGTTCCCGCTCTTTCCGGCCGTTGGACTCCGTGGCTTGTGACGGGGTGTGTCCTCGCGGCCGCTTCGGTCTGGCTGGGCTTCTGCCTGCCCCGGTTGCTGCGCTGGCAAGGAACCCGCTATACGCTGACCAGCCGGAGGCTGGTGGCCAGGTCCGGAAAATTGAAACGGCAGGAACGGCAGGTGCACCTGGCTTCGATCCGTAACCTGACTGTCCATGAGTCGGTCCTGCAACGTCTCTTCCGCTCCGGGAATATATCCTTGGAAACCGGATATCAGGGAAAGGTCACGTTCCCTGATGTGCCGGAAGTGGCCAGGTTCCGCGACTTCATCCTCGACGCCATCGGGGACCTGCCTGACGAACACGACGCCCAGCCGGGCGGAACAACGGATTACCCCGCCGGAGCTTTGCCGTGGGAAATGAGAGAAGGTGGACCAGATGAACGATGAGCACCAGCAGGAACGCCTTGAGTCCATCGCGCCCACTCCGGCCGTCGACGCCCACCCGGCCACCGGGGCCATGTCCGCCGAGAGGCTGGCGATGAAGGCCCTGGAAGCCCGCCTGCTGGGCGGGGAACGCAAGCTCCGCCGTCGTGAAGTCGCCGCCGGCGCCGGGCTGTCCCTGCTGTCCGCGCGCAAACTTTGGCGTGCCCTGGGGTTTCCCAATTTCGGCGACGAGGATGTTGCCTTCACCGAGCGGGACCAGGCGGCCCTCTCCACCGTTGTGGACCTGGTCCGGTCCGGGAAGCTGACGGAGGAAGCCGCCATCTCCGTCACCCGCTCCATCGGCCAGATGACGGACCGCATGGTGGTCTGGCAGATCGAAGCCCTGGTGGAAGACATGGTGCACGAACAGGGTGTCACCGATGCCGTCGCCCGCAAGCGCCTGGTGAATGAACTCCCGGCACTGGTGGACGCGCTGGAGGAAATGCTGGTCTACTCGTGGCGCCGCCAGCTCAACGCCGGCATCCAGCGGCTCGCGGTCCGCGCTGAAGCCGGCCTGCAGGCCAGCGAGGAAGGCCGGGAAGGCGACGAGGACGACGCTCCGCTGCCCCTTGCGCGCGCCGTCGGCTTTGCGGACCTTGTTTCCTACACCAGCCTGTCCCGGCGCATGAACGAAAAAACGCTGGCGCGGCTGGTCCAGCGGTTTGAAAACAAGTGTGCGGAAATCATATCTGTTGGCGGCGGCCGCCTGGTCAAGACGGTGGGGGACGAAGTCCTTTACATCGCGGAAACCCCGGCGGCGGGCGCGGAAATTTCCCTGGCGCTGGCCCAGGCCTTCACCGAAGACGAGATCCTGCCGGAAGCCAGGGTGGCGATGGTCTGGGGCAGGATCCTGTCCCGGCTCGGCGATATCTACGGCCCCACCGTGAACCTCGCGGCCCGGCTCACCACCCTGGCGGACCCGGGAACGGTCCTGGTGGACTCCATGACGGCATCTGCGCTGGAGCACGACGAACGGTTTGTGATGCTCCCCCAGCCTCCCGAGAACGTCCGCGGTTTTGGCGAGATCCTGCCGGTCCGCCTCACCCGCGGGCTCGGCAAGGGGCTGGTCCTGGACTAGCGGCGAATCTCCGGGCTGAACGGTTCGGCAAAGTTTATCCAATTGGTGGTTTATCCCGGTATAGTCGGTGCCGTTGCTGCTGCCGCTGCTGGGGGAGGGCTCCCCATCGCGGCCGGGAAAAGGCAATGGGTAAGCTTGCCTCCGGACGTTCGGCTCTGCCGGATTCCATTCGGACGCCCTGCCGGGCGGCCAATGCCAGGTCTCATTTCGCTCCCCAGGAGCGACGCTTTAATTCAAGGCACGGGGTTATAACCCCCGGGCAGAGCTGCCGCGCGCAGCGCTAATCAGGGGAATCAACACTGTGACAACACTGCTGGGGAAGCTTGGGCTGAAAAGGCGACGCAAGGGGATTGTTACCGGTACTGCTTTTGGTGCGGTTGTTGCGGTGGTGGTGACGGGTGCTGTGTTGTATCCGGGGTTTAAGACCACTGAGGTGGAGTTGAACGACGGCGGTGTGTGGGTGGTCTCGAAGTCAAAGAATGCGGTGGGACGGTTGAATTACCCGTCCCGGGTTCTTGATGGTGCGGTGACTCCGGCGTCGACGACGTTCGACATTTTGCAGGATGCCGGGGAGGTGTTTGTTGATGATGAGTCTGGTTCAACGTTGAATCAGGTGTCGCCGGCGAACATGCGCCTGGGCGGGGATAAGCAGCTGCCGGGGGCTGCTGATGTGAGTTTCGGCTCGGAAGTAATCTCGGTGACGGATGCGGCTTCGGGCAAGGTGTGGGCTGTGTCGCCGTCCACGGTGAATGGTTTTGATGAGGAGGCCACCGAGCCGGTGCTGGTGGGTTCGGAGGGCACGGTTTCGGCGGTGGGGGCCGATGACCGGATTTATTCGGCGGAGCCGAAGTCCGGTGTGGTGACGGTGACCGGTGTTGATGCCAATGGTGCTGTCACGTCGTCGGAGTCTGAGACCTGGGGCGAGTTGAAGGGCTCGGGCGACCTGCAGATCACGGTGGTGGGGGATAAGCCGGTGCTGTTGGACGCGGCGGCGGGGGCGTTGTTCCTGCCGGGCGGGAAACGGTTGCAGTTGGAGAATGCGCGGGAGGCGAAGCTGCAGCAGGGCGGTCCCGCCAGCGACTTTGTAGCAATTTCCACACAGAAGGCGCTGCTGAAGCAGCCCCTGGATGGCGGCACGGCAAGAACGGTGACGTTCGACGGCGAGGGTGTGCCGGCGGCTCCTGTGCAGTTGGGCGGGTGTGTGCATGCTGCGTGGTCCGGGGCGAACAAGTATGTCCGGGACTGCGTGAACGATGCTGATGATAAGAACGTGGATGTGCCCAAGGCCAGTGCGTCGCCGTCGTATGTTTTCCGGGTGAACCGGGACCTGGTGGTCCTGAACGACGTGAACTCCGGCAATGTGTGGCTGGTCAACCAGAACATGCAGCTGGTGAACAACTGGGAAGACGTCATCCCGCCACAGCAGACTTCGGACGACGCCGACAAGGACTCCGCGGACGAGGTGCAGCAGACCGTCCTGCCGGACCGCACCAAACCCAACAGCCCGCCTGTGGCCAAACCGGACACCTTCGGGGTGCGCGCCGGAAAGACCACCATCCTCCCGGTGCTGGACAATGACTCGGACCCCGACGGTGACATCCTGACCGTTCGAACCCCGGAGCCTCTCAAGTCCGGCCTGCTCTCACCCATCTATGGCGCCACTGGTTTCCAGGTCAGCATCGGCGCTGACAAAACAGGGTCGGAGGTTTTCAAGTACACGGTGGACGACGGCCGCGGCCTTTCCGGCTCCGCCGACGTCACGCTTAACATCATCCCTCCGGGCGAGAACTCCGCCCCCCGGCAGAAACCGAACCGGAACAGCACACTGGTGGTGCAGGCGGGCAAGGTGGTCAGCCAGAATATCCTGTCCGACTGGATCGATCCCGACGGCGATGACCTCTTCGTCGTCGGCGCGTCCAGCAGCGACCCCCGCGACCAGGTCAAGATCCGTCCCGACGGGTTGCTCAGCTTCCAGGACTCCGGGACCGAGCCCGGCCGTAAGACCGTCACGGTCAGTGTTTCGGACGGCCGGTCCACCACGGAGGGCAAGGTCACCGTCGACGTGCGGCCGGCGGGCGCCCTCCCGCCGATAGCCAACGCGGACCACGTGGTGGCAGTCGCCGGGGTAGACACCGTGATCGCCCCGCTGAAGAACGATTCGGACCCGCAGGGCGGCGCGCTGCGGCTTGCCCAGATCACTCCGAACGGCAACTCCACAGCCGTCATGGGCGCCGACCAGCAAACGTTCACGTTCAACTCCACCGCCCGTGGCGCCCACTACGTCACTTACCTCGTCACCAACGGACCAGCCAGCGCCCAGCAGCTGGTGCGCGTCGACGTCGTGCCCGGCGGCGGTGACGCCGCCCCCGTGGCCGTCCGTGATACCGCCCTGCTGCCCAGCGGCGGCAGCGTGCTGGTGGACGTCCTCGGCAACGACTCCGACCCTTCCGGCGGTGTACTGGTGGTCCAGTCGGTAACAGCCGCGGACGGGCTGCCGCTCAGCGTCGCAGTCCTGGACCATTCCGTTGTGCGGATCACCGACCTCCGCGCCCAGGGCCAGCTCACCGTCAGGTACACAATTTCCAACGGCAAGTCCTCCGCCACCGGGGAGATTTCCGTGCTGGTGGTCCCCGCCCCCGCCAAGTTGCAGGCCCCGCAAGCCAAGCCCGACGAGGCGACCGTCCGCGCCGGGGACGTCGTCACCATCCCCGTACTGGAAAATGACACAGACCCCAATGGCGGCAAGCTCACCCTGGAACCCGTGCTGGCGCAATCACCGGATGCCGCAGACGGCCGCATCTTCACCTCAGGGCAAAACGTGCGTTTCATCGCAGGGGACGCGCCCAAAACCGTTTACGCCATCTATAAGGTCACCAACGACTCCGGGCAATCCGACTCCCAGCAGGTCACCATCCGGATCCGGGCCCGGGACGACCAGCTCAACACCCGGCCGGAGCCTCGAAACCTGACCGCCCGCGTCGTGGCCGGCATGACGGTCCGCATCCCCGTGCCGCTGGACGGCGTCGACACCGATGGCGACTCCGTCCAGTTGGCCGGGGTGGATAAAGCCCCGGCGATGGGAACCGCGGTGGTTAAGGACGGCTACCTCGAATTTACCGCCGCAGGCAACGCCGCCGGCACGGACACTTTCACCTACCGGGTCCGGGACCGCATCGGCGCCGAAAACACGGGCACGGTGATCGTTGGCATCGCGCCGCAGGAGACGAATAACCAGAAACCGATCGCCATCGACGACGCCGTCGACGTCCGTCCCGGCCGGAAGATCGCCGTCGACGCGCTCACCAACGATTCGGATCCGGACGGCGACCCGATCAGCCTGGTATCCAATGGCTTCGAGGCCCTCCCCGAACTCGGTGTGGAAGCAGCTGACGGCGGCAAGGTACTGCTCACCGCGCCCGCCGCCGCCGGCAATGAAAGCGTCAGCTACAAAATCCAGGATGACAAAAAAGCCCAGGCCGGTGCCGTGATCCGGGTCCGGGTGAGTCCCGACGCCGCACTGAAGATTCCGCTCGCAAAGGATGACGTGGTCACCCAGGCGGAGACGTTGGGCAAGTCCGCGGTGGACGTTCCGGTGCTGAAGAACGACGCCGATCCCGACGGCGTCGCATCCGAGCTGAAGATCAGCCTGCCTGACGGCAACCCCAATGCCCGTGCCGGCGGCGGGGGGAACGTTGTTGTGACGCTGACACCGGAGGACCAGCTGGTTCCGTATACCGTGACCGACATCGACGGCCAAAGCGCGACGGCAGTCATCTGGGTTCCCGGCCAAGGTGAGCAGCACCCCACCCTGGCGCGGACCGACGTCGTGGAGGTCATGTCCGGCAAAGAGGTCACTCTTGACCTGACGGAATACGTCCGGGTCCGGGAGGGACGTACGCCGCGGATTACCCAGGTGGACAAGGTCCGCGTGCAGGGTGCGGCACCGGAGAACGTGGTGGGCGGGAACGGCAACGCACTGCGCTACGCCGCCCTCAAGGAATACGTGGGTCCCGGGTCAGTCACCTTCGAAGTGACTGACGGGACCGGGCCCGACGATCCAGCCGGCCTCAAGTCCACCCTCAGCATCATCACCAAGGTCATCCCTGACCCGAACGCCAACCACCAGCCCACCTTCAGCGGTGCCACCCTCGACGTGCCAAGGGGCGAGTCCGCCACGCTGGAGCTGGCAAACCTGGCCAAGGACGTGGACTCCGGCGACCAGGACAGGCTCAAGTTCGAACTCGACGGCGCGCTCCCGGAGGGCTTCAAGGCCAGCGTGGAAAACGCAACCTTGAAGGTCACCCCGGACTCGGCCAAAGACGCAGGCTGGAAGGGAAGCATCCCGCTCAAAGTCACCGACGGCCGCTCCGAGCCGGTTCGCGCCACGGTGACCGCCACCGTTGTTGCCTCGAACCGGCCGCTGCCCGTGGCCAACGAGGATGTGGTGGACAAAGCCAACGCCGGTACAGCCGAGACCGTCAACGTCCTCGGGAACGACTTCAACCCGTTCCCGGAGACGCCGCTGCGGATCACTTCCGCGTCGGTGGAAACGGGCTCCGCCGCCGGGCAGCCGGCTGTCTCGGGCGACAACATCACCGTCACCCCGGCCAGCGGTTTCAAGGGTGTGATGGTGGTGCGGTACACCGTCATGGACAAGACCGACGACGTCTCCCGGCAGACGGACGGACGGATCCGCATTACCGTCCGGGACCGGCCCGACGCGCCGTCCGCCCCGACTGCAACGGACGTCCGGAGCCGGACCGCCGTGCTCAAGTGGACCCCGCCGTCGGACAACGGCGCGGCCATCACCAAGTACACCGTGCGTTCCGGCAACGGCTTCAGCCAGGAATGTGCCACCACCACCTGCACGTTGACCGGGCTGACCAACAACGTCAAGTATGTCTTCACCGTCACCGCAACCAACGAGGTGCGCGAATCCGATCCCTCGCCGGCATCCAACGAGATCAGGCCGGATGAAAAACCTTCACCTCCTGACGCCCCGACGGTCAAGGCCGGCGACAAGAACATGGAGATCGCCTGGCCCGCCGCCAAGACCGAGGGTTCACCGGTGAAGAACTACAACCTGGAAATCTCCCCTCCGCCAGCCAGCGGGATTGCCGTTAAGAACGGCGTGACCGGACTGAGCTATACCTGGCCGGGGCTGACCAACGGTGTCCGCTACAAAGTGCGGGCCCAGGCCGTCAACGAGCTCGGCCCGTCCGACTGGGGCCAGTACTCTGCCGAGGACAACCCCGCCGGTGTCCCCGCTGCTCCGGCCGCACCGACGTCGTCGGTGGCATCGTCGGTGGGAAACTCCAACCAGCTCAAGGTTGACTGGAACGAGCCGAACACCAACGGCGACGCCATCAGGAACTATTACGTCACCATGAGCGGCGGCGGCGGCGCGGCCCAGACCCAGGTGGTGGCCGGCACCGTCCGGACTGCCAACTTCACCGCCAACAATTCCGAGGCGTCGTACACCTTTACGGTCCAGGCCGAGAACAAGGCCGGCAAGGGTGCAGTCAGCGCCGCATCGGCTCCGCGGAGGGCCACCGGCAAGCTCGCCCAGGTCTCCGGCGTCTCCGCAACGGAAGCCAACACCGGCGGCGCAGGCCGGCAGGTGACCATCAACTTCAACGAACTCACCTCGGCGGAACGGAACGGTTCGGCATACGGCGAGGTTAGCTACACCTACTACGCCACCACCGGCCAGACCGGGCCCATCAAGCCGGGGCAAACCGTGGGCGGCTTCACGAACGGGGCCGCCACCACTATCACAGTTACCGCCAGTTCCAGTGTGGCGCCGAGTTCCGATGCCAGCGCCCCGGCGACGGCGAATCCGTACGGATCGGCCGGTACGCCGTCGGCGTCCGGCCAGAACGGGGCGGAGAACCAGAAGAACCTCAGCTTCAGCTGGAACTCGCCCTCCACCTCGACGAACGATGTGGCCTACACACAGATCAACATCGACGGCGCGGGCTGGGAGCGGGTGGCCGCCTCCGGAAGCCGGACGGTCAACACGGGTGGCTTCAACGAACCGCATACGATTCAGGTCCAGACAGTCAACTCCCGCGGCACCGGCGGTCCGGTGGCGTCCGCCTCCGCCCAGTCCGGGGCGCAGAAGACCAGCTGGGGCACGCGTCTCAACTCCGGCATGGACCGCAGCTGTACGGACCTGCCCGGCCCTACGTCCTATGACCCGGTTGCCCATACCTGCGACGGCAGGGGCGGCTACGACCGGCCCTGGATGTCTCACATGGACTCTTTCAACGTCATGTGCTGGAAGCCGCACGGCACCACCTACGGCGGTGACGGTCAGTGGTACTACATCATGCGGGGATCACCGAACGCGACCCGCTGGATCCAGTCACTGCACACCACGATCGGGTCGCCTGCGCAAAGCGGCGTGCCGCTGTGCACCTTCCCGACAGGAGCCACACCATAGCTGGCCGGGGGCCGGGCCAAGGCCCGGCACCGGGCAGAGCTCCCCATCGCGGGGCGTGTAAGGGTTCGATAAGCTTGCGCCGGGGAAAAGAGAGCCGAGTGCCAGTCCCGCGAACGGGCTGCCGTACGGCCACACAATCTGGGGGAAAAATTTCGCTGTGACAAGTCTGCTGGGGAAGCTTGGGCTGAAAAGGCGCCACAAGAAGTTTGTCAACGGAACGGCGTTCGGCGCCGCCGTGGCTGTTGTGGTCACTGGCGCTGTGTTGTATCCCGGATTCAAGACCACCGAGGTGGAGCTGAACGACGGCGGCGTCTGGGTGGTCTCCAAGTCCAAGAATGCCGTGGGCCGGCTGAACTACCCGTCCCGGGTCCTGGACGGTGCCGTAACACCGGCGTCCACCACCTTCGACATCCTGCAGGATGCCGGGGACGTGTTTGTGGATGACGAAACCGGTTCAACCCTTAACCAGGTGTCGCCGGCCAACATGCGCCTGGGCGGGGACAAGCAGCTGCCTGGCGCGGCCGACGTCAGTTTCGGCTCCGAAGTAATCTCGGTGACGGACGCAGCATCGGGCAAGGTGTGGGCGGTGTCGCCGTCCACGGTCAACGGTTTTGACGAGGAAGCCACCGAGCCGGTGCTGGTGGGCTCCGAAGGCACCGTTTCGGCAGTGGGGGAGGATGACCGGATTTATTCGGCGGAGCCGAAGTCCGGTGTGGTGACGGTGACCGGTGTTGATGCCAATGGTGCTGTCGCGTCGAGGGAGTCTGAGACGTGGGGGGAGTTGAAGGGTTCGGGGGATCTGCAGATCACGGTGGTGGGGGATAAGCCGGTGCTGTTGGACGCGGCGGCGGGGGCGTTGTTCCTGCCTGGCGGGAAGCGGTTGCAGTTGGAGAATGCGCGGGAGGCGAAGCTGCAGCAGGGCGGTCCCGCCAGCGACTTTGTAGCAATTTCCACACAGAAGGCGCTGCTGAAGCAGCCCCTCGACGGCGGCACGGCAAAAACAGTGGCCTTCGACGGCGAGGGTGTGCCGGCGGCTCCTGTGCAGTTGGGCGGGTGTGTCCACGCAGCGTGGTCCGGTGCCAACAAGTACGTCCGTGACTGCACGAACGACACTGATGATAAGAACGTGGATGTGCCCAAGGCGAGTGCGTCGCCGTCGTATGTGTTCCGGGTGAACCGGGACCTGGTGGTCCTGAACGACGTGAACTCGGGCAATGTGTGGCTGGTCAACCAGAACATGCAGCTGGTGAACAACTGGGACGACGTCATTCCACCCAAGAACGAATCCGACGAGCAGGACCAGGAGTCCGCGGACAACAACAGCATTAACGTCCTGCCGGACCGCACCAAGCCCAACCGTCCGCCGGAAACCAAGCCGGACGCCGTCGGCGTCCGCCCGGGCCGGACCACCATCCTCAGTGTCCTGGACAATGATTCGGATCCCGACGGCGACGTGCTTACTGCAGCTGTCGGTGCCTCCGGCCCCCGGGCCGGCATGCTGGAAAACATCTACGGCGGCACCGCCTTCCAGGTCTCCGTCCGGGCAGATGCAACACCGGGAACGGAGATGTTCAGCTACAACGCCTCGGACGGCCGCGGCCTCTCCGCCGCCGGCCAGGTCACCCTGAGCGTGGTGGGACCGGACGAGAACAAGCCGCCGCAGTTCAAACGCGGCGATGACACCACCATGCTCGTGGAACAGGGCAAAACGGTCAGCCAGAACATCCTCACGGACTGGATCGACCCCGACGGCGACGACCTGGTGCTGCTGGACGCCAAGGCGGACAACGAGCAGGACCAGGTTAAGGTCCGGCGCGACGGCCTGCTCACCTTCCAGGACTCCGGCGCCACCGCGGGCAAGAAGACTGTCGAGGTCACCATCTGGGACGGCCGGGCAACGGTCACCGGAAAAGTAGTGGTGAACGTCCAGCCACCGGGTGCCTTGCCGCCAGTGGTCAACGCCGACCATGTCACTGCCGTGCTGGGCCAGGACCTGGTCATCTCCCCGCTCAAGAACGATGTCGATCCCAACGGAGGCGCCCTCAGGCTGGCCCAGGTGGAAGCCAACGGCCCCGCCGAACTGGGCCCCGTCACCGACGGCGGCACCTTCACGTTCCGCAGCACCACCCCCGGCCCCGTCTATTTGACGTACATCGCCAGCAACGGCCCGCAGAGCAGCCAGGGCCTGATCCGCGTGGACGTGGAATCCGGCGATGACACCGGCAACCCGGTGGCTGTCCACGACGTCGCGTTGATGCCCACCGGCGGAAGCGTGCTGCTGGACCCACTGGCCAACGACTCAGATCCGTCCGGCGGCGTGCTGGTGCTGCAGTCCGTCAAGCTCCCGGGAAACTCCACCGCTTCGGTCAGCGTGATCAACCACAGCGTCCTGCGCATCACGGACATCCGGGGAACCAAGGACCCCGTCCTCTTCGAATACACCATGTCCAACGGGAACAAGTCGGCCACCGGCAGCGTCTCCGTGGTGCCGGTCCCGGCCCCCGCCGTCGTGGAAGCACCCCAGCCCAAGCCGGACGAAGTGAACGTTCGGGTGAACGACGTCGTCACCATCCCTGTGCTCGACAACGACGCCCACCCGCAAGGCCAGGAACTGACCGTGGACCCTGACCTGCCACAGGGCGTGGACCCGGTGGACGGAAAGAGCTTCGTCTCGGAGAACACCCTCCGGTTCATCGCCGGCAGCCAGCCAAAGACAGTCAGGGCCATCTACAACGCCGTGGACCCGCAGGGCCAAAAAAGCGCCGCCGCCGTGACCATCCATATCCTGCCGCTGGAAGGCGCGGAGAACTCGCGTCCGCAGCCGCGCAACCTGACGGCTCGGGTGGTTGCTGCCGGTACGGTCCGGATTCCTGTCCCGCTGGACGGTATCGATCCCGACGGCGACTCGGTCCAGCTGACCGGCATCGACAGCACCCCGGCCATGGGCACAGCGACGGTCGGCAGCAACTTCATTGACTTCACGGCGGCCGGAGACGGCGCCGGCACCGACACGTTCCGCTACAAGGTGGTGGACCGGCAGGGCGCCGTCAACACGGGCACGGTGACGGTGGGCGTTGCGCCGCGCGGCGAGGTCAACCAGAAACCGACTCCTGTGGATGACGAGGTTCGGGTCCGGCCCGGCCGCCAGATCGCCGTCGACGCCACAGGAAATGACACCGACCCCGACGGTGACCTCATCCGCATCCTGACGAACGGCATCGAGGCCGATCCGGCACTGCAGGCCACCGTGAGCAAGGCCAGTGGCAGGATCATCCTGCTGGCACCAGGTGAAGCCGGCACTGTCAACGTGCGCTACACCATCGCTGATGACAGGGACGCCTCAGCGCAGGCCGCCATCCGCGTTGTGGTGGATAACCAGGTGCCCCTCAAGGCTCCCATCGCGCGGGACGACAGGGTGACGTCCGCCCAGACTCTGGGAAAGACCGCCGTTGATGTCCCCGTCCTGAAAAATGACGAGGATCCCGACGGCGTGGGCGAAAACCTCAAGATCAGCACCGAGGCCACCACGGCCCGCCCCGGCGCCGAGGGCAATATGCTGGTAGACCTGACCGAGCAGCCGCAGCTCATCCCGTACACCGTGGAGGACGTGGACGGGCAGCAGTCGACGGCGGTCATCTGGGTCCCCGGCCTGGGACAGCAGGTGCCCACCCTGGCCAAGGATGAGGTCATTGAGGTCACTGCGGGCCAGTCCGTGGATATCGACCTGGACGAGTGGGTGAAGGTCCGCGAGGGCCGCTCGCCGCGGCTGACCCAGGCGGACCGGATCAAACTGATCGGCGCCGACGGCGGGGATCCGGTCACGGGTGACGGGACGGGCCTCAAGTACACGGCCGGCACGGACTACGTGGGCCCGGGTTCACTTACCTTCGAAGTGACGGACGGAACCGGTCCGGATGATCCTGCCGGCCTGAAGTCCACCGTCAGCATCCGGACCAAGGTGCTGCCCGATCCCAACAAAAACAACCCGCCGGAGCTCCTGGGCGCCAACGTGGACGTCCCGAAGGGGGACTCCGCCAGCACCGACCTCGGGAAGCTGACCTCGGACCCTGACCGGGACGACGTCGAAAAGATGACGTACGAGCTGGTGGGCGGGTCACCGGCAGGCTTCAACGCCGGCGTTGACGGCAGGAGCCTCAAGGTCTCGGCGGCGGACTCGAGCGGCACGGGAACCACTGCAGCCGTCCAGGTCAAGGCCCGGGACCCCCGCGGACTCGAGGCCACCGCAACCTACCAGCTGGCGGTCACGGCCTCGAACCGGCCCAAACCCGTGGCAAACGACGACGTGGAGCCCAACGTCGCCGCGGGCAAGCCCGTGACCGTAAACGTCCTGGCCAACGACGCCAACCCGTTCCCGGAGTCGGCGTTGAAGATCATCGCTGCCGGAGCGGAAACCGGCAGCGGAAACGTTGAGGTGAACGGTGATTCCGTGACCGTGACACCCGCCCCGGGCTTCACCGGAACCATGGTGGTGTCCTACACGGTGGCCGACAAGACGGAGGATTCTTCCCGGCAGGCGACAGCCCGCATCCGGCTTACCGTCAAGGACAAGCCGCAGGCGCCCACCACGCCGCAGGCCCAAAGCGTGGGCGACCGGACGGCCCTGCTGAACTGGACGGCGCCCGCGGACCGCGGCTCGCCCATCACCAAGTACACGGTGTACGGCGAGGGCGGGTTCCAGCAGGACTGCCCGGCCAACACCTGCACCCTCAACGGGCTGGTCAACAACACCAAGTACCACTTCCAGGTGACGGCCACCAACGAGTTCGGTGAATCGGACAGGTCGCCCGCCTCCGCGGAGGTGCGTCCGGACGTGAAGCCCGATACCCCGCTGGCACCGTCGCTGAAGTTCGGCGACAAGGAACTGTCCATCAACTGGACAGCACCGGCCAGCAAGGGATCCCCGGTGAAGTCCTACGACCTGGAAATCTCGCCCCCGCCGGCCGGGCAGAACGCCCAGATCCAGAACCTGGCAGCTGTCAGCTATGTCTGGAAGGGCCTGCAGAACGGTGTCTCCTACAAGGTCCGGGTCCTGGCGCGCAACGACGCCAAGGAACCCTCCGAATGGAGCCCCTACTCGGCGGCCGAAGTGCCGGCCGGAGTGCCGGCTACGCCAGCCGCGCCCACGGCTGCCGAGGCAGGGTCCTTGGGTGCGCAAAGCCAGTTGAAGGTCACCTGGACGGCGCCGGACAACAATGGCGACGCCGTCTCGGCCTACACGCTGACCACCCTGCGCGGCGGCGCAGTGGTGTCCACCCAGCAAGTCACCGGCACCTCGCAGAACGTGACGGTGGACAATTCGGAAACCAACTACACCTTCTCGGTGTCGGCAACCAACAAGGCCGGCACCAGCGGGACCAGCGCCGAGTCGGCCGCCATCCGGGCGGCCGGCAAACCAGACCAGGTGAGCAGTGGAACGGTTGCGGATACCGGGAACGGCGGCCAGCTTAAGGTGACCTTCACGCCCCTGACGCAGGCACAGCGCAACGGGTCCACGGAGGGCGAGATCCGCTACAGCTACAACGCTGACGGCCAGAGCGGATCCATCCCGGCCGGCGGCGGCAACATCGGCGGCCTCACCAACGGGAAGGACGTCACGGTCACCATCATTGCGACGTCCACCAAGAACAACGTTTCGGGTGATGCCAAGGCCATCGGTACCGGCAACCCCTACGGGCCGCCGAATGCCCCGAGCGTTGACGGCACCACCTCCGCGAAGGGTGACGGCGACGTCCACTGGACCTGGAACAACCCGAACACCAACGGACGGCCGCTTAGCCACTACGAGGTGAGTTACGAAGGCGGCGGCTGGATCAACGTCGGCAAAGCCAACCGCTATGACCGCTCCGCGGGTGGCTGGAATCAAAGCCGCCAGCTCAAAGTCCGTGCGGTGACGGTTGTTGCCGGTGCTGCCGGTTCGGCAACGTCGCGGTCCGGCGACAACCCGACGCCGCCGCCGCCCACTTCGTGGACCATCACCGCAACACCGGTGCGCAGCTGCACCGAGCCCGGGTACGGCGTCGACAGCTTCCGTGCGGGCAACCCGTCATCCTGCGTCGGCGGGGGCAAGTGGTTGCCGGAAAACACGCCATCGGAATCGGACTTCTACGTGGTTTGGTACAAGACCTCCGCGAACCCCTCGGGCATCTGGTACCACCTCACCAGCGGCCCGGCCACCGGAAACTATGTCCGTCACGACACCACCAACCGGGACGGCCAAGGGCCGCCGGCAGGCATGCCGCAGCGCTAGGCACACCGGCAAGACTTCGAGCATCACCAAGACTGAAAAGGACTACATCATGACCATGACCACCGAGCAGGCCGCCTGGTTTGCAGGCACCTTCGACAAGCTTGTCGCCAACGTGGGGCAGGCAGTGCTGGGCAAAGAACACGTTATCCGGCTGACCTTCACGGCCATGCTCGCCGAAGGCCACGTGCTGTTCGAAGACGCCCCCGGCACCGGCAAGACCTCCCTGGCCCGGGCCCTGGCTGCCACGGTGCAGGGCTCCAACAACCGCATCCAGTTCACCCCGGACCTGCTGCCCTCGGACGTCACGGGTGTAACCATCTATGACCAGAAGACGCAGAAGTTCGAGTTCCACAAGGGCCCGATCTTCAACAACATCGTCCTGGCTGATGAAATCAACCGGGCCTCGCCGAAGACCCAGTCGGCGCTGCTGGAGGTCATGGAAGAATCGCGGGTCACGGTGGACGGCGTCACCTACGAGGCCGGCCGGCCGTTCATGGTGATGGCAACGCAGAACCCCATCGAACAGGCCGGCACCTACCGCCTGCCCGAGGCCCAGCTGGACCGCTTCCTGATCAAGACCTCCATCGGCTACCCGGACCACGCCTCCACCGTGCGGCTCCTGGGCGGGTCGAACCTGAAGGACCGCTCCCAGGAACTCTCCGCCGTCATCACCACCCAGGCAGTGGCGGACATGGCCGACCTTGCCGCCACCGCGCATGTGGACACCGCGGTCCTGGAATACATTTCCCGGCTTTGCGAAGAGACCCGCAGCGCCCCGGAAACCCGTCTTGGAGTCTCGGTGCGCGGCGCACTGGCCATGGTCCGCGCGGCGAAAGTCTGGGCAGCCGCCCAGGGCCGGAACTTCGTCCTTCCGGACGACGTCAAGGAACTGGCCCCGGTGGTGTGGACCCACCGTTTTGTGATGGACCCCGAAGCGGAATTCTCAGGCGCCACCGCCGAAGCCGTGCTGACCCGAATCCTGGCGGACGTCGCCGCACCGCAGCAGCGCACCAACGCCTGACGCCGCAGCCCTTACCCCGGCACAAGCCCGGCACAACCTCAAACCAGCACAACAAGAAGGCACACATATGTCCAGCGGCACCCCGTTGACCCGGATCGCGGAGCGTCTCAAGCAGCCCTTCCTCAGGAAAGGCCACCCTGCGGCCCTGCATCCCTCTGCCGTCTGGGCCGAGGCCTCCACAACGGCAGGACTCGCCGTGGCTCCTGCCTGGCGAGCTGTCCGCGGGGCCTGGCTGAAGTACGCCTGGCCCGTGCTCTCGGTGGTCAGCGTGCTGGGCTGGTCCGTTCTTGCGGCAGCCGTCCTGCTGTGGACTGCCGGGCAGGCCTATGGCTGGCAGGAAGCCAAGGCAGCAGCGGTGGCGGCCTTTGTGATGTTCGTGCTTGCCGTGGTCTTCATCCTGGGCAGGTCCACCTACGGTGTAGTCCTCGACCTTGCCCGGACAAGGGTTGCCGTGGGGGACAGCGCCGTAGGCAGCATCGCTGTCACCAATACGTCCAACCGCCCACTGCTGCCCGCGGCGGTGGAGCTGCCGGTGGGCGGCGTCACGGCCGTCTTCCACCTGCCCCGGATGAAGCCGCAGCAGGTCCATGAGGACCTCTTTACCATTCCCACTGCGCGCCGCGCCGTGATCGTCGTGGGCCCGGTGCGCTCAGTCCGCGCTGACCCGCTGCACCTCCTGCGCCGGCAGGTCCTGTGGACCGAGCCGGAGGACCTCTTCGTCCATCCCCGCACGGTAGCCATCGCGGGGTCGGCTGCCGGCTTTATCCGTGACCTCGAAGGCATGCCCACCACTGAGCTGTCCAGCGCCGATGTGTCCTTCCATGCCCTGCGGGACTACGTCCCGGGGGATGACAGAAGGCACATCCACTGGAAAACGACGGCCCGGACCAACAAGCTGATGGTCCGCCAGTTTGAAGAGACCCGCCGCGCCCACCTGGCTGTGTCCCTGTCCATCAACACCGATGAATACGCATCGGAAGAGGAGTTCGAGATGGCCATCTCCGCTGCCGCCTCCATCGGCCGGCAGGCCATCCGCGAGCAGCGTGAGCTGGACGTCCTCACGCAGAAAGGCCCGCTGCGCTGCGAAACGGGCCGGAACATGCTGGACGACATGACCCGGATCGTGGGGGCACCCATGCGCCGCACCGCCGTCGACCTCGCCCGGACGCTCGCCGACACTGTTCCCAACGCCTCTGTGGTCTTTTTTGTGGTGGGCAGCAACGTGACCGCCACCCAGCTCCGGTCCGCCGCCGCCTCCGTGCCACCCGGTGTGCGCAGCCTCGCCGTGCGCGTGGAGGCCGGCGCCGCATCGAGCAGGGCGAACATCGCCGACCTCACAGTGCTCACCCTGGGCGACCTCGCCGACCTTGGCATCGTTCTTCGAAAGGCGGCAGCATGACTTCCGCGCCCGGCCTGCGCCCGCGCACCGCATCTGCCCGGCAGCCACGCGGCACCCAGGGATCACCCTTCGCAGACGGCCAGCCGCCCTGGCATTTCCTGCTCGACACGGGCGCCCTGACACTACTCCTGGGGCTGGGACTGCTTGGCTTCGGGCTCAGCTTCGGCGGCGATCCGTATTACCTCGTGTCCGGCTTTGGCGGGATCGTCCTGGGCCTGGCCATCGGCGTCCTCAACGCGCACCTTCGCCTGGGGCTGCTCATCACCTCGGCCCTGGTGCTGGGGGCCTACCTGGTGTTCGGGACGGTGCTGGCTGTGCCGGACTCGGCCATCGCCGGCTTCGTGCCCACCCTGGACTCGCTGCGGATCCTCCTCCTGGGCATCGTGTTCGCCTGGAAGGACATGCTGACCGTCGGCGTCCCGGTGGGAACAGCCGGGGGCGTACTCATCGTCCCGTTCCTGAGCTCCATGATCATGGCATTGGTGGCTGCGGTCCTGACCTGGCGGGCCAGGAGCCCTTACCTTCCGCTGATCCCGGTATTGGTCCTCTTTGTCACAGGCATCGCCTTCAGCACCAACGCCGCCTTCCTCACCCTTGAGCGCGGCATCGGCCTGACGGTGTTGGGCATTGCATGGGCGACCTTCCGCCGGGATGCGGTCCGAAGAAGCAGCAGCCGGAAAGTGGCTGTCAACAACCCGCAAGTTGACTCGGCCACCGCGCAGCGGGCCAAGCTGCGCAGGCTGGGCATGGCCGCGGGAGTAATCGCCGCCAGCGTGGCGGTCACTGCGCTGTCCGCTCCGCTGGTGACCGCCGGGGGAGACCGGAAGGTCCTCCGGAACGTTGTGGTCCCGCCGTTCGATCCCAAGGACTACATCACACCGCTCGCGAGTTTCCGCACGTTCGTCAAAGACAAAAAGGACGACACGCTGTTTGTGGTCAAGGGGCTGCCCCGCGACGGCCGGGTGCGGCTGGGCGCACTGGATGCCTTTAACGGCACCAACTACAACATGGATCCCAACGGCTCGGGCAACTTCAGCAAGGTGGGCGACACCGAGTCCATCAACACCCTCGCCGACACGTCCGGAGCTGTTCCCACCAACGATTACTCCATTGGCATCACCATCGAGGACTACCAGGGCTTCTTCGTTCCCGGCGGCCGCAAGACCACCGGTATCAGCTTTGACCAAGGCGCCTCCCTGGCGGCTTCGGGCCTCTACTTCAACTCCGGCACTGATACCGCAGTGACCACCAACGGGCTGTCCAAGGGCGATTCCTACAGCGTCCAGGTGTCCGATCCCGTCAAGCTCGAACACGGCCAGCTGACACAGTACGACTTCGCCCAGGTGTCCCTGCCGGGCCCGGCTGAGGTGCCGCCGGTGGTGGCATCCCAGGCGAACGACCTCTCGGCGGATGCCCCCACGGCCATCGACCGGGTGCGCCAGATTGAAGCCCACTTCCAGAAGACGGGGGCGTTCAGCAACGGCCTGGTCAGCGAAGGGCAGCTGCCCAGCGTCTCCGGTCATGGCTCTGCACGCATCAGGAACCTGTTGACGGCCAAGCAGATGCTGGGTGACGACGAGCAGTACGCCGTGGCGATGTCCCTGATGCTGCGCCACCTCGGCATCCCGTCGCGGGTGGTGATGGGCTTCTACCCTGATCCGACGAGCCCGGAAAACGGCGCCGGGGAAGTAAAAATCACCGGCAAGGATGTCCATGCGTGGGTGGAGGTCGCCTTCGAGCGGGTGGGCTGGGTCAGCTTCGACCCCACTCCGCCCAAGGACAACGTCCCCATCCCGCCGGATCCCGAAAACAAGTCCAAGCCCAAGCCCCAGGTCCTGCAGCCGCCGCCCCCGCCGCAGGAACCCGCGGACCTGCCGCCGGACTCTTCGCCGGATGCCCTGGACGCGGACCAGAAGAAGAACAACCCCTGGCTGTTCTGGGGAGCGCTCCTTGGCGCCCTGGGCGTCGCCCTGATCCCACTGTCCATCCTCGCGTTGCCGCTGTTGTTGATTGCGTTGCTTAAAGCACGACGACGGAAGTCACGTTTCCGGGAAGGTGACCCTGCGCAGCGGGTCGGCGGGGGCTGGAGTGAGGTGGTGAGCCTTGCCACCGACATGGGGGCCGCCGTCGACACCCGTTCCACGCGCCGCGAAAGCGCGGCAGTGCTGGCCGAGGCCTTCCCCGCCAGCGGCGGCACCACCACCATGCTGGCAAGGCGGGCCGACGCATCGATCTTTGGTGCCGGCCAGCCCAGCGAGGATGACGTCGGGGAGTACTGGACCATTGTTGACGGCTCGTTGAAGGAAATGACGTCCACCGTGGGATTCTGGCGCCGTCAGCAGGCAAGGTTCTCGCCACGATCCCTGCTCGCGGACGCGCGCACCCTCCTCGGCCGCCGCGGCGCCAGGCTGGCACTCCCCGTGCTGCCCTCCCTCAAGGGGACCGGCCGCCGTCGTCCTGCCGCCCCGGAAGCAGCTGTTCGTCCTGCCACGCCGGACGCCGCAACGCGCGAAACCGCAACGCCGGGCTCCGTGGCGCCGGACGCAACATTGCCCGACACAACACAGCAAGGACCCAGTACCCAGTGACAGACGACGCCGGGCGTTGCCCCCATTGCCGGCAACTGATCCGCGCGGGGGCTGCTTTTTGCGCTGCCTGCGGAGCGCCACTGCCCAACCGCTCAGCGCGCAGCATCCGCCATCCTCTCCCGGTTGCTGATCCCCGCCCCGGTTCCCCCGCCGCGCACCTGCCCGCGATTCCCGGTACTATCCCGGTAGTAGAAAGGCCCCCGGCACTTCCGGCCGTGGGCATCAATGCGGGCAGGGGCCGGGTGATCGCCGGCGGGTCCACCGTGCAGGTGGGCGCGGGTCCAGGGGGAGGAACGGGAATGGCAGTGAACCTTCAGCTTGTTCCGGCTACGGCGGGCAAGCGGCTTGGCGCTGCCGTTATCGACTGGCTGCCGCCCCTGGCAGTACTCGTGGTGGCGTTTACCCTTGGTTTCGCCGGCATCACGCGCACACGCAGCGGCGGGTTCATCATCTACGACACCGCCTCATTGGTATTGTTCGGCGGCATTGGCCTGGGGGTGACCCTGGTGTACCTGTTCGTGGTGATGGGATGGGAAGCCCGGACGGGCAAGACCCTGGGCAATGTATTGATGGGGATCAGGAGTGCGGACAATGACGGCTACGCACCGGGTGCCGGTGCCGTTTTCCTGCGCGGCCTGATCACAGGCGCAGGCATCCTGCTGACGTTGCTCGCTGCGATCCTTGTGGTGGTTTTCCAGTGGTTCGGGGCGGCATTTTTTGTCCTCACCCCGCTGCTGCTGGTGGGCGCGGTGTGGGCAGTGCTGGTGGTGGTGTCCAACAGCTGGGACAAAAACAGCGGGCTTCGGGGCTGGCACGATGTTGCCGCGAAAACCCTCGCCTTCGACGTCAAGGCAGGCCGTGATCCCATCACGACTGGCGGCATCCAGGGGCCTTACAGTTTTGCGCCGATGGACCTGCCGCCTGTGCAGCAGGTGTTGTCCCCGGTGGCCGGTGCCAACGTGCCCCAAGCCATCAACGCCCAGAACTCACACCCGGCCCCCGTCCCGCAGGTGCCCGGCCCCGCTGCCCCTGCTCCTGCCCCTGCTACTCCGGCCGCGGTTCCTGCTGCCGGGATGTCTCCATTCCATGGTGCGCCGGCGGTAACCCAGCGAACCGTCCCCGAGCTACAGGCGGAACATCACCAGGTTCCAGACTTGCAGGCACCGGCGTTCCAGGCCTCGGCGTTCCAGGCCTCGGCGTTCCAGGCCTCCGCATTCCAGACTCCAGGGCCGCGGGCCGAGCATCCAGACGATGACGTGGACCGCACCCAGGTCCGCCCCGGATCGGCCACGCCCGCACCCGCCGCGGTCCTGCGGATAAGGCTCGACGACGGCCGTGACTTCCAGCTGGACCGCAGCGTTCTGGTCGGGCGGAACCCCGTGGGCCAGGCCGGCGAACAGCAGGCCCAGCTGCTCGCCGTAGACGACGCCGGCCGCTCCATCTCCAAGACTCATCTCCATCTGCTGACGGACGGGGCAGGTGTCTGGGTGACCGACCGGAACTCCACCAACGGCAGCGCCGTAACCACCCCCGATGGCCGCCGCACACCCCTCCAACCGGGGGTGCCCGCATTTGTTACCCCGGGATCCAGTGTCCACTTTGGAGACCGTACTTTTTACCTAGGACAGGCATGAATCAACAGCCCGCAAGCGTTCCGTCCAGCGTCGAACCGGGGGCGGGGCCCAGCCTGAGCGTCGGCTACGGGACGGACCGGGGACTCCGCAGGGAACTGAACGAGGATTCCTACATCGCCGCCGATCCGGTATTCGCCGTGGCGGACGGGATGGGCGGCCACGAGGCCGGCGAGATAGCCAGCGGCATGTGCGTCCGTGCCTTGGCCGCAATTCCCCAACTCACCACCGGGGAACGAAGCGTCACGGCTGCCGTCCTCCAGCAGTACCTGGTCCGGGCGGACAATTCCATCCGCGAGGCCACCGGGGCGCGTGCCGGCACTACGCTGGCGGGGGCGGTCATAGTTGAGCAGATGGGCTTGCCCTATTGGCTGGTCATGAACATCGGGGACTCGCGGACCTACCGACTCAGCCAGGGAAAGTTCGAACAGATCAGCGTGGACCACTCCGAGGTCCAGGAGCTTGTGGACGCCGGAGAAATTACTGCTGAGCAGGCAATCGTCCATCCGCGGCGGCACGTAGTCACTCGTGCACTGGGTACCGGGGACGAGACGGAAGCGGACTACTGGCTCCTGCCGGTGGAGGAGGGGGACCGCGTCCTTATCTGCTCCGACGGGCTCACGGGCGAGCTGACGGACGACCACATCTTCCGGATCCTCAGCACCGTGGGTCATCCCCAGGATGCCGTGGACGCCCTGATCCAGGCCTCGCTCCGCAGCGGCGGCCGGGACAACGTCACGGTGATCGTGGTGGACGCGCGGAACGTGCTGAACGACGCCGGTGCAGCCACCACGGCCCCGCGCCCGGACACAGCCGAGGACGAAGTGACCCTGCCCCGTTCCCGAACGGGCCAGCAGGCAGACCAATCACCAGCAGCGCCATCAGCAGATCCCGCCTCCGCACCTGAAGACTTTGCAGCCGAAGGCTCTGCACACGAGCGTGAGGAACCGGGCGATGACCGCCGTTAGTTACACCCCGGGGACCTGGCTGGGAATTGTCCGCTCCCGCACCGTTGTCCTCCTGGGGCCGGACACCCAGCCGGCGCTCACAGCCGCACTCTGGGACCTGCTGGCAAGCCGGCCGGAAGTACACGAGGTCCTCCACGCGGTGACCAGCAGTTCCGGGGGATCGCTGGCCAACATGCCTTCCTTCGGCATCCTCGATTTCGGCGGCCCCCTTCGGGTTTTCCTGCGCGGGGACCTGGAGGTGACAGTCCAGACACCAGACACCGCAGTGGAACTGCACGGCCGGGACGTGACAACCTGGACCGAACGGCGGCTGGATCTGCCCGGACTGTGCCGGTTGACCATCCCCGCTGCTCCGGGCACCGCTTCGCACCATGGCCGCGCCGGCCTCGCCGAGTTGCCGATCGGAGAAGGCGTGGTGCTGCTGCAGTCCCTCGTGCTCGCACCTGATGGCGAACCTGCACGTCCCGGCACTGTACCGGCAGTTACCACTGCCACCCACCAGGAAGCCCAGCCACAACAGGATGTCCGGCCCGCCGCTGAACCGGCGGTTCAGGCGGAAGCGGGAGACCTTCCCGGAATCACCGTCGCACCCGAGCACGGGGCCTCGGCCGAGACCGTTTATGCGGTGATCGACGAGGACTTCGACTCGGACTCCGGCGCCGGTGCAGACCCGCTGGAGAAACTGGACCCATCGGGTGCAAGCGATCCGGAAGTTGATGGCCAATCACTGATCAGCGGCGAGCCGGACTTTATCCGTGCCGCTGGGAGTGCATCCGACGCCGTAGCGGCAGGGGCGGTTGGCCCTTCTGTCCTGCCAGAGCAGGTCCTTGCAAGTGAAATGACCAGCTCCTACGACCATCTGTGGGAGCGGACAGTCGTCCGAAGGATTGAAGACGCGGCCGTCCGCGAGGACCCGGAAGCAGCCGGCCCCGAAGCAGCCAGCCATAACGCAGCCCGCCATGGCGCAGGCAACCGGGAAGCTGGTAACCAGGAAGCAACAGGGCAGGAAGCAACAGAGCAGGAAGCCGCCGACCAGGAAGCCGCCGACCAGCGGAAGGAAGCAGCTGCACCCGCGAAGCCCGGCAGCCTTGGAGGATCTCCGGCAGCGGCTGCCCTGGTGGACGGGCATGAGCCGGCGGCGGTGGCGGACGTACCCACCGCCGTCGTACTGGACACGCCTTCCGCGGGTTCAGGGGACCCGGCACCCGTCCGGCCTTCACCCGGCGGACTCATCGACTCCGTACCCTGGCGGACAGCGGACTCGGGCAGGGAGCCGGCCACGCCCCCTGTGGTGCTCTCACCCATGCTCTCGGCCCTGCCCTCCGCATATTCCGTCGCCCCGGTGGCGCCCGGATCCCCAGCAGGCCACGCGGAATACGACCGTGACCACGACGGCCAGACAGTCATGAAAAGCAACCTGGGAGGGATTGCCGCACCCCCTGCCCCGGCAAAGCAGGACGTTTCCGCGGCCGGCCCGCTGGTGCTGGCCCGGCTGTGCCCCCAGGACCACGCCAACCCGCCCACAAGCGCCGTCTGTAGAACCTGCGGCGCCGGACTGCTCCCGGACGCCGTCCAGGTTGCCCGCCCGCGCCTCGGACGGATGCGCATCTCCACCGGAGAACTTGTGGACCTTGACCAGTCACTGGTGATCGGCCGGCAGCCATCGGTTTCCCGTGTCCAGGGCGGAGGGATGCCCCAGCTCGTCCAGGTTGCCAGTCCCGGCGGGGACATTTCCCGCTCCCACGTTGAAGTCCGGCTTGAAGGCTGGCACGTGATGCTTTGCGACCTCAAGGCCACCAATGGGACCATCCTGGTGCGTGAGGGCCAACCTCCGCGCCGCTTGGCCCAGAACGAGATGGCGATCCTGCTTGACGGTGACATTGCCGAGCTGGGCGACAACATCTCACTGCGTTTTGAGGAGATTCCTTGAGTTCGAAACGGCCGCCCGCGCCGCCGCCCCACATTCCGGGGTTCACCTACATCAGCCTGCTCGGATCCGGTGGATTCTCCGACGTATACCTTTACGAACAGGACCGGCCCCGCCGCAAAGTGGCCGTCAAAGTGCTGCTCTCGGACCTGAAAACCGAAGGTGCCCGCCGTCGGTTCGAATCCGAGGCCAACCTGATGGCCCAGCTGTCATCGCACCCTTACATCGTGACCATCTTCGAAGCCGAGGTCACCGACGCCGGGCATTCCTACCTGGCCATGGAGTACTGCTCCCGGCCCAGCCTGGACGTCCGGTACCGGCGGCAGCGGTTCAGCGTGGACGAGGTCCTGGCCGTCGGCATCCAAGTGGCGTCCGCGGTGGAGACCGCACACCGCGCCGGCATCGCCCACCGCGATATCAAACCTGCCAACATCCTGGTGACGGATTACAACCGCCCTGCGCTGACGGACTTCGGCATCTCCGGAACCCTGGCCGGGGACAGCGACGAGGACTCTGGCATGTCCATCCCGTGGTCCCCGCCGGAACAGTTCACCGACGGGAACGTGGACGGCGTCATGGTGGACGTGTGGGCCCTGGGCGCAACGCTCTATACCCTGCTGGCCGGCCGGTCGCCCTTTGTAATGCCGGGGGCGGATAATTCCCAGCGCGAGCTGATCAACCGGATCAGCAACACTCCGCTGCCACGGCTGGGCCGCGCAGATGTCCCCGCATCCCTGGAACTGGCCTTGTCAACGGCCATGGCCAAGTCACCGCAGTCCCGGTACTCCTCCGCCCACGCCTTCGCCCTTGCCTTGCAGCGTATCCAGGCCGAACTCAACCTCTCGGTCACGCCCTTCGAAGTCCTTGAGGAGCCGCACCAGGAGGACAGCCACCCTGATGACGGCGCCGAGGAAACCCGGGTGCGAAGCATCGCTGCCATTGATCCGGAGCGGACCGGGAGCGCGCCCACTTTCCCGGCCCGCACCCGGCCGCAAGTCCCTGAAAAGGAGGCCCCGCCGTCGCGCTTTAATCCGCCGGGCGTCCTGACCCCGGTGGCACCCTTCACGCCGTCAGCTCCCGCGCCGCAGCCCCAGGACTGGGGCCAGGCCACGGTGCTTCGGGGTAACGCCGGCAGTGCGGCGGTTACTCCCGGCCTTCCCCGGGACGGCGGCTTTCAGGACACCAGGGATTCCGACGACGGCGGCGCGGCCGACACCACCGTCCACCGGCCCGGCAGGGTGGAGGAACCCGCTGCTGCCACCACTTCCGGTGCCGACCAAGGGAAACGCAACCTGTGGCTGGCCATCTCCGGCGGTACCCTTCTGGCCTTGGCTGCGGTGGTGGGCATCGTGGTGGCCAACGCCGCACCGGACGCACCCAAGGCCGTGCAGAGCCAGGAAGCCAGCAAGCCGCCGGCAGATGCCCTCGATAACGGCACGGTCCCCGACGTCGAAGGCCTCACCGGGACGATTGCAGGTGACGGCAATGCCTCCTTTAGCTGGGTGAATCCGCAGCCCAAAGAGGGAGACACGTACAAGTGGCGGGTCTACACCATCGGGGGCGGCGGCGAATACCAGTCCATTGACAAGGCTCCCGTGCGGGTGAAGCCCAATCCGTCGGGGGAGACCTGTATCCAGGTAATGATCGTGCGCTCGGACGGCGCGTTCTCCCCGATGGAGCAGAGCTCCATCGGCTGCACCGGCCGGTGAGCCGCGAGCGTTCGCAGGCAACAGCACAACAAGCTCAAGCACAAGCATGACGACGTATTACAGAGTTTTGCCCGACGAGGAGGCGCGGAAAATGGGGGATCTAGCAATAGATTTCTGTGGTGAGTGGTACGAGCCATCGGACGAGGACGTTTTTAACATCGGCCGTGAAGGCGACCTCGAAGTGGATGACAACCCGTACCTCCACCGGCAGTTCCTGCAGGTTGCCCGCTACGACGGGATCTGGTGGCTCAGCAACGTGGGCACCATGCTTTCGGCGACGGTGGCCGACGGTTCCGGCGGCATGCAGGCCTGGCTCTCGCCCGGCGCACGGATTCCCCTGGTCTTCAGCCACACGAACATCATTTTCACCGCAGGGCCGACAACTTACGAATTTGCCGTGCACCTGAAGACTCCGTCATTCCGGCAGGAGGCGCGCGAGGAGGACAGCAACGGCGACACCACCATCGGACCAGTTGTGTTCACTGATTCGCAGAAGGCACTTATCGTGGCGCTCGCCGAACCGATGCTCAGACGCGAAGGGACCGGGTTCAGCGCTATCCCGTCCTCTGCCGCAGCCGCCAGGACGCTCGGCTGGGCGCTGACCCGCTTCAACCGGAAGCTGGACAACGTGTGCGACAAGCTGGACCGGGTGGGCGTCGCAGGCCTGCGCGGGGGTGGCGGAAAGCTCGCCACCAATCGCCGCGCCAGGCTCGTGGAACACGCAGTGACCTCGCACCTTGTCACCGCCGATGACCTTCACCTGCTCGAGAAGATGAGGGGCGTGGACGAAGGATGAGGATCCGGCTGACGCTCCGCCGGGATCCCGCCGAGGCCAAGGACCTGGCCGTTACCGTGGACGGCCTGGCCACGGTGGCCGATGTGGCAACTGTGCTGTGGGCTGCGGACCCTGCGCGCAAAGGCACGCCGCCGCCGGAGAACCTCTCGCTCCGGATCGATGAGGCGTTTGTAGGCGGCGGCATGCGGGGCAACGTCCTCGCCCGCGGGGAGAACCTGCTGGAGTCCGGGCTGCGGCCCGGCTCCGTGGTGTCGCTGGCACAGGTGAGTGAGCAGTTTGGCATGCCCGGTTCCAGCCGTGGACCGGCCGCCGCCACCCTCCGCGTGCTGTCAGGACCCGACGTCGGCCGCGAGTTTTCGCTGCCGTCCGGCACCAGCTACATCGGCCGGGACCGGGACGTTGACATCCGCCTCTCGGACCCCCTGACGTCCAAACGCCATGCCCGCATCAGCGTGGCGGAGGGCGTGGAAATCGTGGATACCAACTCAGCCAACGGCCTCCTGATGGACGGCCTCCCGGTTACCAGGGCCACCCTCAACTCTTCGGACACCGTCACCTTGGGCGATACCACCATCACAGTGGTGCCACTGGGCCATCACCAGGCGGCAGCGCCGACGTCGCCCCTGGTGGACTTCAACCGCTCACCCCGCGTTGTTCCCAGGTTCGAGGAGCCTAAGCGCGTCCTGCCCGCCGGCCCCAAGCGTCCCGAGGACAACCCGTTCCCCTACATCATGATGATCGCTCCGCTCCTCATGGGCGCCGTGATTTTCGCTGCCACCAGAAACCCGCTCTCGGTGCTGTTTATGTTGATGATGCCGCTGTTCATTGTGGGGCACTACGTGGACCAGAAGATGCGGACCAGGCGCCAGCAGAAGGAGCAGCTCAAGCACTTCCGTGCTTCCATGGCAGCCTTCCGGGAGGACATCACTGAACTCCAGCACGTCGAACGCGCCGTCCGGCTCCAGGAGGCACCCTCCGTCAGCGACACCGTTGACGCCATCTACAAGCTGGGTCCGCTGCTCTGGACGCACCGCCCAGAACATCACGGATTCCTGGGCCTGCGGTTCGGCCTGGGCACAACACCGTCGCGGGTCCTCCTGGAGGAACCGTCGAACAACGATACCGAGGTGGAATACGCGCGCGAGATCCAGGACTGCCTCAGGCAGTTCCGGGACATCGAAGGCGTTCCGGTGGTGTCCCAGTTCCGGACCGCCGGGTCGCTGGGCATTGCCGGTGCCCGCGGGCTGGTGGACGACGTGGCGCGCGGCATGGTGCTCCAGCTCGCGGGGCTGCACTCGCCGGCCGAAGTGGTCCTCACGGCCATCACGTCCGCCCAGTCGCGGGAACGCTGGAACTGGCTGCAGTGGCTGCCGCACGCGGGATCCGGACACAGTCCCCTTTCCGGTGACCACCTGGCCGCCGGTTCAGCCGGGGGTGCATCCCTCGTTGCCCGGCTCGAGGACCTCGTGGCGGCCAGGGATGCCGCGGCAAAGCGGTCCGGTGCCGACCTTCGTCCCGGAGTGGATCCGGCCAAGCACGAGGTGGAGGAGCCGGTAGTTCCAGCCGTGTTCGTCATCGTGGAGGACGATGCCCCGGTGGACCGCGGCCGGCTCACCCGCCTCGCAGAGCGCGGACCCGACGCCGGCGTCCACGTGATGTGGGTGGCCACGGACGTCCAGGCGCTCCCCGCTGCCTGCCGTGACTTCATGGTGGTGGACGGCGACCACGGAACCACCACGGGACAAGTCCGCCTGGGCCGCCACACCTACCCCGTCAGCTGCGAAAGCGTGGACGCGGAGCTCGCCGCCCAGCTGGCCCGGATGCTCACCCCGGTGGTGGACGTGGGCAAACCCGTCACGGACGACTCCGACCTGCCGCGCGCCGTCTCCTACGCCACCCTGATCGGGAAGGACTTCCTGGACAACCCGCAGGCCGTGGCCGAGCGCTGGACCGAAAACAATTCTGTGCATGCCAGCGCCGTGGCCAACCGCAAGGACAACGGCACGCTGCGTGCCCTGGTGGGTTCCAAGGGCATCGAACCGCTGTACCTGGACCTGAAGAACGAGGGCCCGCACGCGCTGGTGGGCGGAACCACCGGTGCCGGCAAGTCCGAGTTCCTGCAGTCATGGGTAATGGGCATGGCCGCGGCCTACAGCCCGGACAGGGTCAGCTTCCTGTTCGTTGACTACAAGGGCGGGGCTGCGTTTGCGGACTGCATCAACCTGCCCCACACCGTGGGCCTGGTGACGGACCTTTCGCCGCATTTGGTCCGCCGGGCCCTCACCTCGCTGCGCGCCGAGCTCCATTACCGTGAGCAGCTCCTGAACCGCAAGAAGGCAAAGGACCTGCTGGCGCTCCAGCGGGAGGCAGACCCGGAAGCACCGCCGTACCTGGTCATCATCGTGGACGAATTCGCGGCGCTCGCCAGTGAAGTCCCGGAGTTCGTGGACGGCGTGGTGGACGTTGCAGCCCGCGGCCGGTCCCTGGGCCTGCACCTCATCCTGGCCACGCAGCGCCCGGCAGGCGTGATCAAGGACAGCCTGCGTGCCAACACCAACCTCCGGGTGGCACTTCGCATGGCGGACGAGGACGACGCCGCCGACATCCTCGGCGTCCCGGATGCCGCCTACTTCGACCCCTCCATCCCGGGTCGGGGTGCAGCGAAGACAGGACCCGGCAGGATCCAGGGTTTCCAGACGGGTTACGCAGGCGGCTGGACCACGGACAAGCCGCAGCGGCCCCAGATCGACATCGTGGAGATGGCGTTCGGCTCCGGCCCCAGCTGGGAGGCGCCCGTCCCGGAAAAACCGGAAGTGGAAGTGCCCGCCGGTCCCAACGACATCGCCAGGATGACCGCCACCATCGTCCGTGCCGCCGGCTCACTTGCCATCCGGCCGCCCCGCAAACCCTGGCTGGACGAACTGGCTCAAACCTACGATTTTTCAAAGCTGCCCAATCCCCGGACCGATGAGCAACTCCTGCTCGGCGTGGCAGATGACCCCGTCCGCCAGGACCAGCCCACCGTCTTCTATGAACCGGACAAAGACGGCAACATGGCCATCTACGGTACGGGTGGTTCAGGAAAATCGGCCGCCCTCCGCGGCATTGCGATTGCCGCTGCAGTTACGCCCCGGGGCGGGCCTGTCCACGTCTACGGGATTGACTGCGGATCCTCGGGGCTGCGGATGCTGGAGGAGCTTCCCCACGTTGGCGAGATCATCAGTGGCGACGACGTCGAACGGGTCGCGCGCCTGCTGCGCCTGCTGCGGGACATCGCCGAGCAGCGCTCCGCGGCGTTCGCCGAGGTGCGTGCGTCCACCATCGTTGAGTACCGCAAGCTTGCCGACCGGCCCGGAGAGAAGCGGATCTTTGTCCTGGTGGACGGCATGTCCGCCTTCCGTGAAGCCTACGAACATAGCAAATTGTCCGCGCTTTGGGACATCTTCCTCCAGTTGGCCACGGACGGCCGGGCCCTCGGCATCCACCTCGTGGTCACGGGGGACAGGCCCAACGCAGTACCGGCCTCCTTGCTCGCCTCCATCCAGCGGCGCCTGGTGCTTCGCCTCTCCTCCGAGGATGACTACATATCGATGGACGTGCCCCGGGACGTGCTCGGTGCCGCCTCCCCGCCAGGGCGGGGATTGCTGGACGGCCTGGAGGTCCAGCTTGCCGTCCTGGGCGGGAACTCCAACCTGGCCCTGCAGGCCCGCGAGGTGCACAAGCTCGCTGAAGCGATGCTGCGCCAAGGCCTCGAGGCTGCCCCCGGCATCGAGAGGCTCCCGGACCAGGTGGCCCTGGATGTCCTTCCCGCCGGCCGTTCCGACCTGCCCGTCATCGGAGTCGACGACGAAACGCTCCGGCCCGCCGAGATCATGGCAAGGGGACCGCTCCTTCTGGCCGGTCCTCCCGGCGCCGGCCGGACCGTGGCACTGGTGACCCTCGCCTACGCCCTCCGCCGGTCCAACCCCGACACCGAGCTCATCTACATCGGGGCCCGGCGGTCCGCCGTCGCCTCCCTGCCCATCTGGAACCGCTCCGTAGTGGGGGCCGACGACCTGGCCGGGATCGTGGAAGACCTGGTGGAGCATTCCTCCGGGAACCCGGGAGCGGTGGGGATCTTCATCGAGGGGCTGACGGAGTTTACGGACACTTTGGCTGAGTCGGGCGTAGGCCGACTGGTGACTGCTTCCATTAAGGCCGACCAGTGGGTCATCGGGGAATCCGAAACCTCCACCTGGTCCTCGGCCTGGTCCCTGGCCCAGCCCTTCAAATCCGGCCGCCGCGGCCTGCTGCTCAACCCTGGCGACATCGAAGGCGACAGCCTGCTGAACACATCGCTGGGCAGGGTCAGCCCGGATTTCATTCCCGGCCGGGGCTACGTGGTGGGCCGCGGAAAGGCGCGCAAAATCCAGGTGGCATTGCCGCCTGAAAACAGGGACTGACGCGCTCTCAACGGCAGGGCCGCGAATCCGATGGATTTGCGGCCCTGCAGCGTGGTGTAGAAAACTGTCCGGGACAGCAGGAAGCCGCGGCGGGGGGACTGCGCGCAGCGAAAGGTAGCAATGACCCCGTCCTCACAGGTCCTACGGCTCGCCTCGGCGTCGGCATCAGCTGCGGTTCTGGCGATCTCCATGGGACTCTTCCCGGCTGGTCCTGCGGCCGCAGACTCTCCGGAACCAACGCCCGCCGCCACAACATCTTCCACACAGGCTCCCGCCGAGTGTCAGCTGCTGTGCCTGCCTGTCCTTGGGGAAGGTTCGACGCCCTCGGAGACCGAGCGGCCGCGGATGGCTAAGGAACCGGCAGCGCAGCCCGCAGCCCCGCCCGCCCAGCCCGCAGCGACTGCACCACCGGAGCAGCCCGCCCCGCCTGCTGCGCCGCCGGCCGCAACTGTTCCCGACCCCGCCGCCCCTTCCGAGGCTCCCTCACCCGAAGAAACTGACCCGGCCGGGGAGGCATCCGAAAACACCACCGCGGGCGCCGGCCCCACGCCGTTGAACGGCACCACCAGCGCATCGAACTGGAACACCCCGGTCACGAGGTCCGCCACGGCCACGCAGCTGGCCGCCGTTTCCCCTGGGAAGGGCCGGGACCCCGGTGGTCCTGAACTCCTGCCGGTCGCCGCCGGCGTCCTGTTGGTGGGCGTGGCCACCGCCGCCTTCACGTGGTGGGGCAGGAACCGCGTCGGAGCGCACTGACCTGCCCTGACATCAACGGCATCCCCGGGCCAGGCAGCCCACCTGCCAGCGTCCGGCACCCGCGGTAAGGCAAGATAGGTTTGTGAGCACAGGACCAGGCCCCGCAGAACAGACCGCCACCCGGACCACCGCACCCACCGAGCCGGAAACCACTCCTTCCGACTCGGTCCGCGAGGAATACCAAAACCTTGTTGACCTTGTCCGGACGTACAGGTTCGCGTACTACCAGGAAGACACACCCCTGGTCTCCGACGCCGAGTTCGACGAACTCTTCCGGCGGCTGGAGGAGATTGAGGCTCTTCATCCGGAGCTTGTCGCCAATGACTCGCCAACCCAGGAAGTGGGCGGGGAAGTCTCGGCCGCATTCGCCGCGGTGGAGCACCTGCAGCGGATGTACAGCCTCGAGGATGTCTTCTCCCTCAAGGAACTCGAGGCCTGGCTCACCAAAGCAGCAGCCGGCATCGCGAAAGTGGGTGACGGCTCGCACCAGCCGGCCTGGCTGACTGAACTGAAGATCGACGGCCTGGCGGTCAACCTGTTGTACCGCGACGGGAAACTCGTGCGGGCGGCCACCCGTGGCGACGGCACCACCGGTGAGGACATCACCCACAACGTCCTCACCATCAAGGAGATCCCGCAGGAGCTCCGCGGCGAGGGATTTCCCGCCGAAGTGGAAATCCGTGGTGAGGTGTTCATCCCGTCCAAGGCATTCGCCGAATTCAACGAGGCCCTGATTGAAGCCGGCAAGGCGCCCCTGGCCAACCCACGCAACGCCGCGGCCGGTTCACTGCGTCAGAAGGACCCCGCGGAAACAGCCAAACGCCCCCTGAAGATGTTCGTCCATGGGATCGGTGCCCGCGAAGGGCTCCAGGCGCGCAGCCAGTCCGAAACCTATGACCTGCTGAAGGACTGGGGGCTTCCCGTCAGCCCCTATTCCGAGGTGCTGGGGAGCCTGGAAGAGGTCCTGGGCTTCATCAAGCGGTACGGGGACCAGCGCCACAAGCTGCTCCATGAAATCGACGGCATTGTGGTCAAAGTCGATGACTTCGCCACCCAGCGGGCCCTCGGCTACACCACCCGGGTGCCGCGGTGGGCAGTGGCCTACAAATACCCTCCGGAGGAAGTCCACACCAAGCTCCTGGACATCCAGGTCAACGTGGGCCGCACCGGACGCGTCACGCCCTTCGGCATGATGGAGCCCGTGAAAGTCGCCGGCTCCACCGTGGAGATGGCTACCCTGCACAACCAGGACGTGGTCAAGGCCAAGGGCGTGAAGATCGGCGACATCGTCATCCTGCGCAAGGCGGGCGACGTCATCCCGGAAATCGTGGGCCCGGTCCTGGCCCTGCGCGACCAGCAGGATCCTCCGGTCCGCGATTTTGTGATGCCCACCGAATGCCCTTCCTGCGGTACGCCCCTGGCCCCGGCCAAGGAGGGCGACGTGGACATCCGCTGCCCCAACTCAAAATCCTGCCCTTCGCAGCTGCGCGAGCGGGTGTTCCACCTCGCCGGCCGCGGTGCTTTCGACATTGAAGCCCTCGGCTGGGAAGCGGCCATCGCCCTGACCCAACCGGCGGAACCGGATGTCCCGCCGCTGACCACCGAGGCGGCACTGTTCGACCTCACGCCGGAGCTGCTGGCCGAGGTCAGGATCCGGCGTGAAAAGCGCTCCAAGGGTGTGGCCACCGGGGAATACGAGCTGGTGCCGTACTTCTACAGCAAGGGCACCGCGAAATCGCCGTCCAAGCCCACCGCCACCACCGAGAAGCTTTTCCGTGAACTCGAGAAGGCTAAAACCCAGCCCTTGTGGCGGGTGCTGGTGGCACTGTCCATCCGGCACGTTGGGCCGCGAGCCTCCCGTGCGCTGGCCACAGCCTTCGGCACCATGGACGGCATCCGGAAGGCATCGGAGGAGGAACTGGCCCACGTGGACGGTGTGGGACCCACCATCGCTGCTGCACTGAAGGAATGGTTCGCCGAGGACTGGCACCTGGAAATTATCGACCGGTGGGCTGCAGCAGGCGTCAGAATGGAAGACGAGCGGGACGAATCCGTGCCCCGCACGCTGGACGGACTGACCGTGGTGGTCACCGGCTCGCTGCCCAACTTCAGCCGGGACGAGGCGAAGGAAGCCATCCTCATCCGCGGCGGCAAGGCCTCAGGTTCTGTTTCCAAGAACACCAGCTACGTGGTGGCCGGCGAGAACGCCGGAACCAAGCTGGACAAGGCCGAGCAGCTTGGCGTTCCAGTCCTGGACGAGGACGGCTTCCGGCAACTCCTGGCCGGCGGTCAGGCAGCACTGGGGGACACGGCAGCACTGGCGGAGGCAACCCCGTGAGCGGCGGTAATCCTGTGAGGGGAGTTGGGGGAGCCGGCGCCCAGGTATCGCCCGCCGGTTTGCTGGAGGTAGCCAAACGGGCCGCCGCCGCCGGCGCCGCTGTCCTGGCCGGCCGCAGCGCCGAGGCACTTCAGGCCAGCAACAAAGGTGACGCCGGCGATTGGGTCACCGCCTTCGACGTCGCCGCAGAGCACGCAGTCCGGGACGTCATTTCCGCGTCCCGTCCCAGTGACAGCATCACCGGTGAAGAGCACGGAACCACCAGGCCGGCGGGGGCCACCGGCTACCGCTGGTCCATCGACCCGCTGGACGGCACCACCAACTTCATCCGCAATATCGTCTACTACGGCACCTCGGTGGCAGTGGCCGATGCCGACGGCGTCTGGCTGGCCGGCGTCGTCAATGCCCCTGCGTTGGGGCGCGTGTACTACGCTGCCCGCGGCGAGGGTGCGTGGCTGGAGGAATACGGCGCCCTGACCCGGCTCCAGGGACCTGTCCCGGGGCGCAAGGGCCAAATCCTCGCCACCGGGTTCAACTACGACCCGCAGGTCCGCTCCGAGCAGGCCGCCCAGTTCGCCGAACTGCTGGAGGGTTTTGCGGACGTCCGCAGGCTGGGGTCCGCTGCCTTGGACCTGTGCCTGGTGGCGGACGGCACCCACGACGCGTTCGGCGAGCGGGGGCTGAACGAGCACGACTTTGCCGCCGGGGCACTGATCGCCGAGGAAGCCGGCTGCTGGGTCCGCCGGCCCCGGTTGACCAGCCCGCTGGACGGCGGACCCAGTGACCGGGAACGGCTGGACGCCTGGACCTGCGCAGCGAGCCTGGAGTTGTCCGGCAAATTCCCGCTGTGACGGCGCCAGCTGCCGGGCCCTGTCCCGCTTGCCGGGCCCGGCGTGATAGTTCAGTCACGGAAACCCCGGTTTTGGGCGCTGCTACTGACTGGTAGCACTACCATTGACGGGTGCATCCGCAGATAACAGTCCGTCCCGCCGTCGAATCCGACTTCGACGCCGTTGCCCGCATCACCAGGGATTCCTACCTGGCCGCCGGGTACTTTGACGACCCCGACCATCCCTACATGCGCAAGGTCCAGGACGTTGCACTCCGGGCCGGCCAGGCCACCGTCTGGGTGGCCGAGCGGGCAGGGAACGTGGTCGGTTCGGTGACGCTGGCCCTCGCCGGCGAGCCCTACGCCGACATTGCCCTCCACGATGAGCTCGAGTTCCGCATGCTGGTGGTGGACCCGGCCGTGCAGCGCAGCGGCGCCGGCAAAGCGATGATGGCGGCCATCCTTGAGCACGCCAAGTCCCTGGACGGAATCAACGGGGTGTCGCTGACTACCGGGAGCACGTGGGAAAGCGCCCGCGGACTGTACAACAAAACTGGCTTCGCCAGGGTCCCGGAACGGGACTGGCTAGTTCCTGGAACTGACATAAAACTGCTGGTTTACCGGCTGGACCTGTAGCCGCCCTAAAGTGGTGCCGACTCACTCCAGCTTTGAAAGGCCCACCATGCGCAAAACCTTCGGCACCGGCTCCGTCTGGGAACAGACCCTTGGCTACTCCCGGGCCGTCCAGGTGGACAACACCCTCTACATTTCCGCCACCGCGGCGAGCGGCGAGGACGGCATCGTAGGAAACGACTTCTACACCCAGACGCAGTTCATCCTCCAAAAGCTCGGCAAAGTCCTCGCGGACGCGGGCTTCAGCTTCGAGGACGTTGTCCAGTCAAAGCTGTACCTGACGGACATCAGCAAATGGGAAGAAGCCGGGCGGGCCCACGGCGAGGTCTTCGGCGACATCCGGCCCACCCTGTCACTGGTGCACGTCCTTCCCTTCCTGGATCCGGAGATGCTGGTGGAAATCGAACTCGTGGCTCAGAAGAGCGCCAGCTAGCGGTTCAAACCCGGTTACGGGGTGGCTGGCAGGCCGTAGCGGTGTTCCGGCCTGCCAGTGGTCCCGTAGCGCAGCTGGATGTCCACGGCGCCGTCGTCCGCCAGGGAGGACAGGTACCGCTGCGCAGTCGCCCGGGAAACACCCACCCGGCCCGCCACTTCGGCGGCAGAATACTGCTCGCCGGGAACCAGTGACTCCAGCACTGCCGCTTCCGTTGCCGAGCGGGGCTTTGACGACGGCGTGACGTCGCCGGGGATGAGGGCACGCTTGGCGCGCTCCACCCCGTCCTGGTCCAGCGCGCCCGGCTGGGACAACAAGCGCCGGTACCGCGCGTAGGACCTGAGCTGCTGCGAAAGCGACTCCGAGGTAAACGGCTTCAGCAGGTAGCCCAGCGCACCCCGGCGGAAAGCAACACGGATGGAGGCGGCGTCGGAGGCGGCGCTGAGAATTACGGTGTCCACGTCCAGTTGCTGCAGCAGGTCAAGCCCGGAGGCGTCCGGCAGGTAGACGTCCAGCAGCACCAGGTCCGGGCGGAGGCTATGGATGGCCTGCAGCGCGAGCGAGACCGTTCCCACCGGTGCCAGCGCCAGGAATCCCGCCACTGAATCCACATAGGCGGCGTGCAGCTTCGCCACGTGGAAGTCGTCGTCCACGATCAGCACCCGATAGTCCTCAGGCATTCTTTTCCTTTCCGGCTGCATCCTTCAGCCCTGCATCCTGCTGCCCTGCATCCTTCAGTCCTGTGTTCCTGGTTCCAGCGGTGGTGCCTGGCAGTGTGGCCATAAAGACCGCGCCGGGACCGCCCGGGGTGCCGGGATCCAGCAGCGTGACGTCTCCGCCGCGGCGCCGGGCCAGCTGGCGTGCCAGCGCCAGTCCGAAGCCCTGGCCGCCGCCTGCACGGACGGGGCCGGAAGCGGTGGTGAAGCCTTCGGCAAAGACTGCCTCGCCGTCCGTCCCCTCAGCCAGCCCGTCTCCTGAGTCGGCGACGACTACATGGAGCGTCCCGCCGTCGTCGTCCGGCTCATCCATCACTTCCACCTCAACCCAGCGCTCGGCAGCTGCGCCGGCCACTGCGGCGTTGACGGCATTGTCGATCAGGTTGCCCAGCACTGTGGTGACGTCCTGGGCGTCGGTCACCTGCCCGCGGACCAGGGTTTCCGGCCCGATGCGCAGGGCGACGCCCCGCTCGTCGGCCTCCACGCCCTTGGCGCCCACAAACGCCTGGAGATAGGGGTCCTGGAGCAACTCGGCCTGGTCCACCGGGAACTTCAGCGGCCCCGTCGCGGCCAGCCGGGCCAGGTACTCGCGGGCCTGCTGGTGCTGCCCAATGCTCATGAACCCGGCGATGGTGTGAAGCTGGTTGGCGAACTCGTGGCGCTGTGCCCGCAGCGCGGTGGACATGGTGCCCACGGCGTCCAGCTGGCGGGTGAGCTGCTGCAGTTCCGTGCGGTCGCGAAGCATCACTACCCAGCCCAGGTCCTCCCGCCGGTGGAGCGCCTTCCGCGCATTGGCCACCAGCACGCGGCCGCCGGCCACCAGCTCAACAGCGGGGGCGGTGCCGGGGGCCGGGCGGGTCAGGGACTTCAGCTGGTCCGGCACGGGCGCGTCCTCCCACCGGGTTCCGGCCAGGTCGGCCAGCCCCAGCAGCCGCTGTGCTGCCGCGTTGAACACGCTGATCCGGCCGTCGGCGGAAACGCCGATTACGCCGTCGTCCACGCCCTGCAGGACCGCCACCTGGTCGTGGACCAGGATGCTGATTTCCTCCGGCTCCAGGCCAAGGGTGAGGCGCTGGAGGCGGCGGCGCAGCAGGAAGGACCCCAGGGCGCCGGCGACCAGCGCGCCCGTGGCCGTCAGGGCAACGGGACCAATGTCACGCGCCACGCTCTGGCCCACGGTCTCCATCGAGTAACCCACGCTGACCTCGCCCACCACCGTGGTGCTGCCAGGGGCGTAAACGGGAACCTTTGCGCCGGCGGACGGGCCGAGCGTGCCGGTGTTCCGCGTGGTGACCTCCCGGCCGGACAGGGCCTCGGACGGGTCCGTGCTCACCCTTTCCCCGAGCCGCTGCGGATCCGGATGCGCCAGCCGAAGTCCTGTTTCGTCGGTGATGACCACAAACAGGGCACCCGTGCGGGTCCGCGCGGCCTCGGCCGACGCCATCAGGGGTCCGGCAGTAAGTTCGGGGGCCGGGGGAGTTCCCGCCTGTTTACTGATGGCCAGCACGTCCGCACGAACTGAGGGGTCGGAGGCCACGGTCCGGGCGAGGGTCAGGGCCTGGTTCTCCGCCTCGCGGCCCACCCTGTCATAGGTCAGCCAGGCGTGAACGGCCGCGCTGAGCAGAACCACCAGAAGTACCACCGCCAGTTGCAGCAGGAGCGTCTGGGTGGAGAACCGCAGCGGCGCGCGCGGACTGGAAGGCGGCATGATCCTCCTTGATTCGGGCGGTTGGCGGGAGCTCGCGGGAGTGATGAGCAGAATGAGCAAAATGCTCGCAATAAGCAGTATGCCAATCAATTGAGCCAAAGGCACGGCCGTGACGGCTGCCACCCTACAGTCTGTAGCACGCGTCACACCGCTGTGCCGCCGTTCACAAAGAAGGAGCCGGCCGTGCTGGTAATACTTGGATTCGCAATGATCGCGGTATTCATGGTGCTGATCATGACGAAGAAGTTGACGCCAGTGCTGGCGTTGATCATCGTACCCACCGTTTTTGGTCTTTTTGCCGGTGCCGGCCTTGGCATCGGCGACATGGTCATGGATTCCATGAAGGCCATGACGTCGACGGCAGCCCTGTTGATGTTCGCCATCATCTACTTCGGATTGATGATCGACGTGGGGCTGTTTGACCCGCTGGTCCGGTTCATCCTCCGCAAGTTGGGCAACGACCCCGCAAAGGTGGTCCTGGGTACCGCCATCCTCGCAGCCGCTGTGTCCCTGGACGGCGACGGCTCCACCACCTTCATCCTCACCACCGCGGCCATGCTGCCGATCTACCTCCGCCTGAAAATGAGCCCCGTGGTCCTCACCTGCGTGGCCGGCCTGGCCAACGGCACCATGAACATCGTGCCCTGGGGCGGCCCCACCGCCCGAGCCGCCAGCGCCCTCAAGATCGACGTCAACGAAGTCTTTGTCCCGATGCTTCCGTCCCTCCTTGCGGGCATCGCCGTCGTCCTGGCCTTCGCCTGGCTGCTGGGCCTGCAGGAACGCAACCGCCTCCGCGCCACCCAGCCGGAAATCTGGGGCGTCCCCGATACTGCTGAAGCGTTCGACGGCGGCACGCCGGCAAGCGGCAGCGGCACGTTCGGTAATGGTTCGGGCCGCAGTGGTTCAGGCCGCGGTCCGGCACCTGTTCCCGCAACGGGAGGCCCCGCCGTCGACGGTACAACCCCCGTCACTGGCGTGGCGGTGCTGGAACGCACGGAAACCCTGGTGGATGACAATGACACCGCCATGGCCGATACCGCGCTGGACCCCAACCGCAAGACCCTGCGCCCCAAGCTGCAGTGGTTCAACCTGGGCCTGACCGTGGCGGTCATGGGCATGCTCATCGCCGACCTCGTGCCCCTGCCGTACGTCTTTATGGTGGGCTCGGCCATCGCCCTGCTGGTGAACTTCCCCCACGTCAAGGACCAGGCCGCACAGATCGTGGCCCACGCGCCGTCGATCGTTGCCGTGGTCAGCATGGTCATGGCTGCCGCCGTCCTGACCGGCGTCCTCACCGGTACCGGCATGGTGGAAGCAATGTCCGCATGGCTGGTACAGATCATCCCGTCCAGCATGGGCCCGTTCATGGCCGTCATCACCGGCGTCCTCAGCATCCCGATGACGTTCTTTATGAGCAATGACGCCTTCTATTTCGGCGTCCTCCCCGTCCTGAGCGAGACTGCCGGCCACTACGGAATCAGCGCTGCTGAAATGGCCCGCGCTTCCATCACCGGCCAGCCGTTCCACATGCAGAGCCCGCTGGTGCCCGCCATCCTGCTCCTGGTGTCCCTGGCCAAGGTGGACCTCGGCGACCACCACAAGAAAGTTCTGTGGCGCAGTGCAGTAGTGTCCCTGGTCATGCTGGGAATTGGCGTGCTGACCGGAGCCATTGGAATCGGCTAGTCTGTAGCTGCCGTGGTCCTGCCCCAGTGGCCGGGATCCCGGTGTGAAGGTGCCCGTCTGACGCCCGCTGGGGGATGTCAGACGGGCATCATCGTTTCCCCACTAGAATGGACCGGAAAATCAATTCAAACTTTGCAGGGGAGATCCATGGCTGCGATCAACCGTGACGACGTCGCGCACCTCGCGCGGCTCGCTCACATTGAGATGAGTGCCCAAGAGCTGGACAGGATGGCCGGAGAACTCGCCGTCATCGTTGATTCGGTCAAGTCCGTGAGCGAAGCTGCCGGTGATGACGTCCCGGCCACGTCCCACCCCATCCCGCTGAACAACGTGTTCCGCGAAGACGTCGTGGGACACACCTTCACCGCGGACCAGGCGCTCTCCGGCGCACCGGACTCCGACGAGAACCGTTTCAAGGTCCCGGCAATCCTGGATGAGGCATAAGCATGACTGACACCAACGAACTCATTCGTCTCTCCGCCGCCCGGCTGGCAGAAATGCTGGCTGCCGGCGAGGTCACCTCCGTCGAGGTCACCCAGGCGTACCTGGACCGGATTGCTGCGGTAGACGGCGGCGAACGCGGCGTCAACGCGTTCCTGCACGTCAACGCTGCGGAAGCGCTCGCCGTCGCTGCCGAGGTGGATGCCATCCGCGCCGCCGGTGGCGCCGAGGCTGGCTCCCTGCACGTGCTGGCCGGCGTCCCCATCGCCGTCAAGGACCTCATCGTCACGGTGGGCCAGCCCACAACGGCGGGCTCCAAAATCCTCGAGGGCTGGCACAGCCCCTATGACGCCACCGTCGTCGAGCGCCTGCGCGCTGCGAAGATGCCTATCCTGGGCAAGACCAACCTCGACGAGTTTGCCATGGGCTCCTCCACGGAGCACTCCGCCTACGGGCCCACCCGCAACCCCTGGGACCTGGACCGGATTCCGGGCGGTTCAGGAGGCGGGTCCGCTGCCGCCGTCGCCGCCTTCGAGGCGCCCCTTGCCTTGGGAACGGACACCGGCGGGTCAATCCGCCAGCCTGGTGCCGTCACCGGAACCGTGGGCGTGAAGCCTACCTACGGCAGTGTGTCCCGCTACGGCGCCATCGCCATGGCATCGTCACTGGACCAGATCGGCCCTGTCTCGCGGACCGTCCTGGACTCGGCCCTCCTGCACCAGGTCATTGGCGGGCACGATCCCCGCGACTCCACCTCCCTCGCGGACCCGCTGGCTGACCTCGTGGCCGCCGCGAAGACGGGCAACGTGGAGGGCATGCGGATCGGCATCATCAAGGAGCTGCACGGCGAGGGCTACCAGGCCGGCGTCGAAAACCGTTTCAACGACTCCCTGGAACTCCTCAAGGAGGCCGGCGCCGAAATCGTCGAGGTGTCGTGCCCCAACTTCCAGTACGCCCTGGGTGCCTACTACCTGATCATGCCCTCCGAGGCATCCTCCAACCTGGCCAAGTTCGACGGCGTCCGGTACGGCCTGCGTGTCCTCCCCGAGAACGGTCCCATGACCATCGAACGGGTGATGGGAGCCACCCGCGCCGCCGGCTTCGGCGACGAGGTCAAGCGCCGCATTATCCTGGGCACTTACGCGTTGTCCGCCGGCTACTACGACGCCTACTACGGCTCCGCGCAGAAGGTCCGCACGCTGGTGCAGCGCGACTTTGAGGCCGCCTTCACCGTGGCCGATGTCCTCATTTCGCCCACTGCCCCCACCACAGCTTTCCGCTTGGGCGAGAAGCTGGACGATCCGCTGGCCATGTACCTCAACGACGTCGCCACCATTCCGGCCAACCTGGCCGGTGTCCCGGGCCTGTCGCTTCCCGGCGGCCTCGCGGACGAGGACGGGCTTCCCGTAGGCATCCAGCTCCTGGCACCTGCCCGCGAGGACGCGCGCCTGTACCGGGTGGGCGCAGTGCTGGAGTCGCTGCTTGAGGCGAAGTGGGGCGGCCCGCTGCTGGCCCAGGCACCTTCGTTGGTCGAGCCTGTGGAAACCCTCGAAGCCCAGGAGGCAAAATAATGAACACTGACGCAATCCTGAGCTTCGAAGAGGCCATGGAGAAGTACGATCCCGTCCTGGGGTTCGAGGTCCACGTGGAGCTCAATACCAAGACCAAGATGTTCTCCTCCGCCCCGAACGTTTTCGGCGACGAGCCCAACACCAACGTCAACGAGGTGGACCTCGGCATGCCCGGCGTCCTGCCCGTGGTGAACAAGGCTGCCATCGAGTCCTCGATCAAGATCGGCCTTGCGCTTAACTGCAAGATCGCCGAGTCCTGCCGCTTCGCCCGGAAGAACTACTTCTACCCGGACACCCCGAAGAACTTCCAGACGTCGCAGTACGACGAACCCATCGCGTACGACGGCTACCTGGACATCGAACTCTCCGACGGCACCGTGTTCCGTGTGGAGATCGAACGCGCCCACATGGAAGAGGACGCCGGAAAGCTGACCCACATGGGCGGTGCTACGGGCCGTATCCAGGGTGCGGACTTCTCGCTGGTGGATTACAACCGTGCCGGTGTTCCGCTGGTGGAAATCGTCACCAAGCCGATCGAGGGCGCCGGTTCCCGCGCGCCCGAACTGGCCAAGGCCTACGTGGCAGCGGTCCGGGAGATCGTCAAGAACCTGGGCGTGTCCGACGCGAAGATGGAACGCGGCAACGTCCGCTGCGATGCCAACGTCTCGCTCCGCCCGCACGGCCGGGAAAGGTTCGGCATCCGTTCCGAGACCAAAAACGTCAACTCGCTGCGCGCCGTCGAACACGCCGTCCGCTACGAGATCCAGCGCCACGCTGCCGTCCTTGATGCCGGCGAGCCGGTCATCCAGGAAACCCGCCACTGGCACGAGGACACCCGCACCACCACATCGGGCCGGGCCAAGTCCGACGCCGACGATTACCGCTACTTCCCGGAACCGGACCTTGTTCCTGTTGTTCCCTCGCGCGAGTGGGTTGAGGAACTCCGCGCCACCCTGCCCGAGCCGCCGGCAGCCCGCCGCAAGCGACTGCAGGCTGACTGGGGCTACTCGGACCTCGAATTCCGCGATGTGGTGAACGCCGGCGTGATGGACGAAATCGAGGAAACCATCGCAGCCGGTGCTTCGGCTTCCGTTGCCCGCAAATGGTGGATGGGCGAGATCGTGGGCCGCGCCAAAAACGCCGACGTTGACCCCGGCCAGCTGGGCGTCCAGCCCGCCACCATCGTGGAGCTGGCACGCATGGTGGAAGACGGCAAGATCAACAACAAGATGGCCTCCGAGGTGCTGGACGGCGTGCTCGCCGGTGAAGGCAGCCCTGCAGAGATCGTGGAGAAGCGCGGCCTGGCTGTGGTCTCCGACGACGGCCCGCTTCTTGAAGCCATCGACGCCGCCCTGGCCGCGCAGCCGGACGTTGCGGACAAAATCCGCGGCGGCAAGGTCCAGGCCATCGGGGCCATCGTGGGTGGAGTGATGAAAGCCACCCGCGGCCAGGCTGACGCCGCCCGCGTCCGCGAGCTGATCCTGGAGAAGCTGGGCGTCACCGTCTAAGTTCGTTCCACCCAACTGGGTAGCGCCAAGTGTCGTTTTGATCTTAACGACACTCAGCGCTACCCAGTTTTGCGTTAGACAGTACTCACATCCCACATGCCGCCCCTACTCGTGCGCAACAGCGGATACCGGTCCTACACTGAAGCTCCAAAGGCGCCGCCACACGCGTAAGCAGGCCCTGCCGTAGCTGCGGAAGGAATGGGCATGTCCGTCCGGGAACCGTTGAAAGTCGGCAAGACCCTGCTCGCCGCGGCGGTGGCACTCGCACTGACCGCGACAGGGGTGGCGTTCGCTTGGGCTGCGGTCGACTCAGCCTCACCGCCGCCCCCGCCGTTCCAGTCGCAGGCGGCACCCGGCCAGGAAAACCGCGGAACCAAACATGGCAAGGCCCAGCGCCAGCAGCACCTGCACAGTGAGAGCGTGGTCAAGAAGGCGGACGGAACGTTCGCAACGGAACTGAGCCAGCGGGGCAGGGTGGACGCCGTCAGCGCCACGTCCATTACCGTCAAGAGTGAGGACGGCTACTCGCAGACCTACGCCGTCAACGCCGCAACAAAGATTACGCAGATGCCGGCGGCAGCTGCGGGCGGCTCTTCGGCAACGCCCGACGGCTTCAAGCGCCTCAGGCCGGCAGCGGGCACTATCGCGGACATCGCCGTGGGCGACGCCGTCCGGATCTCCGGCGTGAAGACCGGGGACCAGGTCACGGCAGAGCGGATCATTGAGGGTGCCGGCGACCGCCCGGGGTTCGGGCCGGGCCGCGGCCATGGACACGGTAACGGTAAGGGGCACAGTCACCCAAGTGACTGGCGCTTAGCGTCCTTTGTCATCGCAGATCCACTGCGTTAACTGCGGCCCGGTTGGGGTCAGCCCTGTTCCACCAGGCCGGCCATGATGCCCTGCAGCGCCTCGGAGACGATCATGACGGAACGGCGCTTCAGGTTCTCGGGCCGTGCCAGGAGGTCGATCCTGCGCCGTGTGCTGATCCCCTCAAGGGGCCGCAGCACGATGTCCGGGTTGAGGACCGGCCCGGCCGTGTACCTTGGCAGCAGCCCCACCACTCCGCCGGCAGCCACCAGAGCCGCGACGGTGGAGTAGTCGTTGATCCGGTGCACGATGTTCAGCTCCCTGCTGGAAACGGCGGCTACGGCGGACAACACATCCGCGGGGGAGTAGCCGGTGTGGCTGGTCACCCAAGCCTGCCCGCCGACGTCGTCCGCCGTCACGGCCGCCTTCCCGGCCAGCGGGTGACCGGCGGGCAGCGCGACGTCGAGCGGTTCGTGGGCGAGGGGAATCACCGTGACCCGCTCTGCCGGCCACCGGGGGCTGTGGTCCATACGGTGGGCCAGCACCAGGTCATAACGGGCCGTGAGGGCAGGAAAGTCCTGCTGGGCCACGTCCTCGTCCGAAAGTTCGATCCGCGGCTGTCCCGGCGCAGCCAGGATCCTTGCGAGCGGCGCAAACACGGCCTGGCCTACGCTGTGGAAGCCGGACAGGGTGACCCTGCCGGCCGGGGTGCCGTGGTAGCTCCCGATGGCACTCCGGGCGTCCGCCATGGCATTGACGACGGCAGCCCCGGCGTCGGCGAGCACCTGGCCTGCCTCGGTGAGCACCAGGTTCCGTCCCTCCTTGCGCGTGAGCGGAACATCCACCGTCCGTTGCAGGAGGGCCAGTTGCTGGGACACGGCAGAGGGGGTGACCATCAGCGTGTCGGCCACAGCCTTGACGCTGCCCAGGGCGCCGAGTTCGCGCAGGATTTCGAGCTGGTGTATCTCCACCAGTTCAGTCTATGCGTTAGGTCCTGCTACATCGTTGATTGAGGAATTAGCGGTTGTGCTAAAGCTTCTTCCTCGCTGTAATGAGGAGGGCAGCACCTGCCGACGACGAGACAAAGAGTAAGGAAGCCGATGAAGGCTTTGTACAAGTCCGGCCCACAGGCCGGCTTCGAGCTGGTGGACCGCCCGGAACCGGTGGCCGGCCCCGCCGACGTGAAGATCCGGGTCATAACCACCGGGATCTGCGGCACGGATTTGCACATCCAGTCGTGGGACCCATGGGCGCAGGGCATTATTGAAGCTCCCCTGATCCCTGGCCACGAGTTCTACGGAGAAGTCGTCGAGATCGGCGAGGTCGTACGTGACGTCAAAGTCGGCGACCGGGTCTCAGGTGAAGGCCATGTGGTCTGCGGAATTTGCCGGAACTGCCGCGCCGGCCGCCGGCAGATGTGCATCCACACCGTCAGCGTGGGCGTGCAGCGGGACGGGGCATTCGCCGAGTATGTCGTGATTCCGGAAACCAACGTCTGGGTTCATCACGATCCCTCTGTTACTCCCGGGCTCGGCGCCATCTTCGACCCCTTCGGCAACGCGGTACACACCGCCCTGAGCTTCCCCCTGGTGGGTGAAGACGTGCTCATTACCGGTGCCGGGCCCATCGGGCTGATGGCCATCGCCGTCGCACGCCATGCCGGCGCCCGAAAGATCGCCATCACGGACATCTCCCGGCCCAGGCTGGACCTGGCCCGGCAGCTCGGCGCAGACCTGGCCATCGACGTTTCAAGCACCCGTGTCCGGGACGCCCAGCGCGAACTGGGCATGCGCGAAGGGTTCGACATCGGGATGGAAATGTCCGGCCACCCCACAGCCCTGCCGGAGATGATTGACAACATGAACCACGGCGGCCGGATCGCCATGCTGGGCCTGCCTAGCCAGGACATCACCATTGACTGGGGCAAGGTGGTGACCCACATGCTCACGCTCAAAGGCATCTACGGCCGCGAAATGTATGAGACCTGGTACGCCATGAGCGCCATGCTGTCGTCTAACCCCGCGCTGCACGCGGGCATCTCCGCCGTCGTCACTGATACGCTCCCCGCCGCCCAGTGGGAGAAGGGCTTCGATTTGGCCCGCAGCGGCGCGGGCGGAAAAGTTGTCCTCGACTGGACCCAACTCTAAGGAACACCATGTACACCTCGATTAAGGACCAGCTGAGCACCGAGCTGGAGGAAATCCGCACTGCGGGACTCTTCAAGACCGAACGCAGCATCAACTCGCCCCAGTCAAGCCACATCACCGCAGGCATCATTGGCCAGCAGGGCGCCAACGTGCTGAACTTCTGCGCCAACAACTACCTGGGCCTGGCTGACCACCCGGACATCATCAACACCGCCAAGGCAGCCATGGACGAACGCGGCTTCGGCATGGCCAGCGTGCGGTTCATCTGCGGCACCCAGGACCTGCACCTGGAGCTCGAAGCCCGCGTCTCCCGGTTCCTTGGTACCGAGGACACCATCCTGTTCTCCAGCTGCTTCGACGCCAACGGCGGGGTGTTCGAGTCCCTCTTTGGCCCGGACGACGCCATTATTTCCGATGCGCTGAACCACGCCTCCATCATTGACGGCATCCGCCTGTGCAAAGCCCAGCGGTACCGGTACGCCAATCAGGACATGGCGGACCTGGAGGCAAAGCTGGACGAGGCGAAGGGTGCCCGCCGCAAGATCATCGTCACCGACGGCGTCTTCTCGATGGACGGATACCTGGCACCATTGGAGGCCATCTGCGACCTCGCCGAAAAGCACGACGCCCTGGTAATGGTGGACGACTCCCACGCTGTGGGCTTCATGGGCGCAACCGGCGCCGGCACACCGGAACACGCAGGGGTATCCCACCGGGTGGACATCTACACTGGCACCTTCGGCAAGGCGCTGGGCGGGGCGTCCGGCGGGTACGTCTCAGGCCGCGGAGAAGTGGTGGCCATGCTCCGGCAAAAGGCACGCCCCTACCTTTTCTCGAACTCGCTGGCGCCGGCCATCGTGGCCGCCACCATCAAGGCCCTGGATCTGGTGGTGAACTCTGCGGACCTGCGGCGTGCACTCTTCGACAACGCCGCGCTGTTCCGCCGCCGGATGACGGAGGAAGGCTTTGACCTCCTGCCCGGCGAGCACGCCATTGTTCCCGTGATGTTCGGCGACGCCGTCCTCGCCGCCAAAGTGGCCGACCGGATGCTGCAGCACGGCGTCTTCGTCACCGCCTTCAGCTTCCCTGTGGTGCCGCGCGGGGCGGCCAGGATCCGTGTGCAGCTTTCCGCCGCGCACTCAGCGGACGACGTCGAAACGTGCGTGCGTGCCTTCGTCGCCAGCCGTGCGGAGGTGACAGCCTGAAAGCGGCCTCTTCTGCGCCTGACTCTGCAAGGATGGTGCCATGGCAGCACATTACGACGTCCTGATTGTTGGCGGCGGCATCGCCGGACTTTCCCTTGCATCCGCCCTGGCGGGCAGGTGCAGCGTCGCGCTGGTGGAGGCGGAACAGGAGCTCGCGTACCACACGTCCTCCCGTTCCGCCCGCCAGCTCATCCCCAGCTACGGCCCGCCGGTGGTGCAGGAGCTGACGGTCCGGACGCTCGAACTGATCGCGGCCCGCGACGCTGAACTGCCCGAGCCGGTGCTTACGCCACGCAGTTTTATGCTGATCGGCAGCGAGAGCGCGGTCGCCACGGAGGCCAGCGGCTCCATGCAGTCGATCACCCAGGCCGAAGCGCTGGAGCTCTGCCCGGCCCTGGTCGCTGGCACGTTCACTGCCGCAGGCCTGGACACCGGCTCCTTTGGCTGCGATGCCCCTCTGCTGCTGGCAGACCACCGCCAGCGGGCGCTCGCCGCAGGCGTGGACATCATCACCGGTGCCCGCGTCCATTCTGCACAGCGCGTCGGCTCCGGCTGGCAGGTCGGAGCCGGCATGGAAGCCTTCGAGGCGGGCGTCCTGGTCAACGCGGCCGGCGCCTGGGCGGACGAACTCGCCGTCATCAGCGGTGTAGAGAAGCTCGGGCTGCAGCCGTACCGGCGCACTGCGGCGATTGCCGCCGTCGAACGGCCCTTGCCTGAGCACAGCCCCATGGTGGCAGCCGCGGACAACACGTTCTACTTCCGCCGTGACGGTGACGACGTTCTGATCTCCCCGTCTGAGTCAGTTCCAAGCGGGCCCGAAGACGCCAGGCCCCGGCCCGGAGACGTTGAGCGGCTGGTGGCCCGGCTGAACCAAGTGACGACGCTGGGCATCACGGAGGTCCGCAGGGCCTGGACGGGACTGCGGACCGCAGCGGCCGACGGCGTTCCAGTGGCCGGTTTCGATGCCGAAGCCCCCGGCTTTTATTGGCTCGCCGGCCAAGGTGGCTATGGGTTCCAGACGTCGTCGGCCATGGCGGAACTCGCGGCCGGTCAGATTCTCGCTGGGGGCGGCCCCGTCAGCAGCGCGGCCGATGCGGAAGCGTGTCCGGCATCCCGGACAGCCGAGGCGCTGGCAGCCACGCGCTGGTCCGTCCGGCGCTGAAGAATGGTCGTATGAGTACTCTGATCACCAATATTGCCGAGCTGATGACGCAGGACCTGGAACATCGGGTCCTGAGGGACGCCGCGGTGGTGATTGAGGGGGAGCGAATCTCATGGATCGGCGCCGAAGCCGATGCTCCTGCCGCGGATGACGCCGTCGACGCCGGCGGCCGTGCCGTGCTCCCCGGCTGGGTTGATTCCCATACGCACCTGCTTTTCGCCGGTGACCGGACGGCCGAGTTCGAGGCGAGGATGGCCGGGGAGTCCTACTCAGCAGGAGGCATCGCCGTCACCATGGACGCCACCCGGGCGACATCGGATTTCGACCTCACCCGTCTGGCGCTGTCCCGCGTTGAGGAAGCTGTCGCGCAGGGAACCACCTACATCGAAACGAAAACCGGCTACGGCCTGGACGTCGCGCATGAGGCCCGGAGTGCCCGCATTGCCTCCACCGTGGCGGACCAGGTCACGTACCTCGGAGCGCACCTGGTGCCCTCCGGGCAGGACCCGGACGACTACACCGACCTTGTCTGCGGTCCGATGCTGGCCGCCGTGCGGCCCTACGTGCAGTGGGCCGACGTCTTCTGCGAAGAAGGCGCCTTTACCGCTGAACAGTCCCGCCGAGTCCTGCTGGCCTGCCGGGATGCGGGCCTGGGCCTCCGCGTGCACGGAAACCAACTGGGCGACGGCCCGGGGGTGCAGCTCGCGGTGGAACTCGAAGCCGCGAGCGTGGACCACGTGAATTACCTCACGGACAAGGACGTCGATGCCCTCGCCGGAAGCTGGACCGGCTGGGACGCCGCTGCCGGAACCGGACGGCGTGGCACCGTGGCAACCTGCCTGCCTGCCTGTGACCTCTCGACCCGCCAGCCGCTCGCACCCGCACGGGCGCTGGTTGACGCCGGCGTCCAGATTGCACTCGCCTCCAACTGCAATCCGGGTACCTCCTACACCAGCTCCATGGCATTTTGCGTTACTACTGCTGTGCTCCAGATGGGCCTGAGCGTCCATGAAGCGGTCCGGGCCGCCACCTACGGCGGTGCACTGGCGCTGCGAAAGGACTCAGGAAACGACGCCGACGGCGAACGCGCGGTGGGTTCCATCGCGGTCGGACACCGGGCGGACCTCCAACTGCTCAACGCGCCATCCGCGACGCACCTTGCGTACCGGCCTGGGATGCCATTGGCTTACGCTGTATGGCGGGCAGGGAAACGGGCCAGGTAAGCGGCGCCAGCAAATTGACGTTAGATGATCATTAGCTCTCTGTTATGATCAGAAAGCGTCATCGAAGCTGGTGGCGGAAGTAGCTGGAGGCCTTTGCATGACCCGCACCGACAGACTGACGGCCATCCTCGACATCCTTGCCAAAACAGGCCAGGTCGAGGTTGACGAGATTGTCAGCACCCTCAACGTCTCCCCGGCCACCGCCCGGCGCGACTTGGACAGCCTTGCCAAGCGCCGGCTGCTGACCAGGACCCGGGGCGGCGCCACCACCGGTGCGCTCGCCTACGACCTGCCGGGCCGGTACAACCGGGACGACCACGCCGAGGCTAAGGAGCAGATTGCCCAGGCCGCCTCTGCCCTGATTGCTCCCGGAGCCGTTATCGGCCTCTGCGGCGGGACCACCAGCACCGCGCTTGCCCAAATCCTGGCCACCCGCGAGGACCTCAACGCGCCTTCCAACCAGCCCACCCTGACTGTAGTGACCAATGCAATCAACATCGCCGGACAGTTGGCGGTCCGGCCAAACATCAAAGTCATGGTTACCGGCGGGATCCTGAATCCACGGTCCTACGAACTCGTGGGGCCATACACGGACATCATCATGCAGAAGGTGGTGCTGGACATCGCCTTCATCGGCGTCAACGGCATCGACCCCGAAGTAGGACCAACCAACACGGGGGAGGGGGAAGCCTCGGTGAACGCCCTGCTCGCCAGCAGGGCCCGCGTCTCCTATGTGCTGGCTGACTCCTCCAAGGTAGGGGTGCGCGCGTTCGCCACCATGGACGGCTACAACTTCAACCGCCTGATCACGGACGCGGGAATCACGGCCAAGGACAAGGCTGCGTTCGAGGCCAACGGCACGGAAGTGATCGTGGCTGCCGGCTGAAGAGACAACCCGGTGCGGTGCCGCGGCGCTTCTGAAGGGCAATCAGGCCCGATCCAGAAACTGCAGGCAAGATGGGTACATGCTGGTTCCCTCCCGCCGTCGTCTGCGGTTCGAAGTCTGGATTGTTTTGGGCCTGTCCTTGGGCCAGTCTGCCGTGTACTCGGTGGTGCAGCTCCTGGACAAGATGACACGGGCGCCGCTGGCAGAAGGCACGTCCACACTGAACCGTTCACAGAGCACCCGCGAGTACTTTGACCTGACCTACCAGCTGCTGGACATCATCTTCGCGCTGGTGCCCGTGCTGCTGGTGATTTATTTCCTCACGGACCAGCGGCAGGCCGCCTCCGGCGACGGCAGTAACGTGGGCTCAGCTTTCCGGAAGCTTGGATTCAACTTTGCGCGGCCGGGCCGGGACCTGCTCCAGGGGCTGGGGCTGGCTGCGCTGATCGGCGTACCGTCCCTTGGCCTCTATGCTGCCGGCAGGGCTCTCGGGATCACCACCGCCATCATTCCCAGTGCCCTCGACGCCTACTGGTGGACGGTGCCGGTGCTGATCCTGTCCGCGGTGCGCCATGCCGTGGTGGAGGAAGTCATCGTGGTGGGATACCTGTTGAACCGCTTTGGGAAGTTCGGCTGGAGCGTTCCGCTGTCCATCGTGGTGAGCTCGCTGCTGCGCGGCACATACCATCTGTACCAAGGTTTCGGTCCCTTCATTGGCAACGTGGTGATGGGCGTTGTCTTCGCGTGGCTGTATACCCGTACGCGCCGGGTTATGCCCCTGGTGATCGCCCACGCCTTGCTGGACATCGTTGCGTTCGTAGGATTCAGCCTCTTTGGCAAGGCAGTCGGGCTGGGCTAGGAAACGGCAACATACCGCCAGACAGGGTAGGCGCCGGGCACGGTAGTGCGCCGGCAGCGGAACCGGTGGGTGATCCTGTTGCGTCCCGGAGCTGTTGCCTATCCGTCAGTCCTAGTGCACTGAGAGGGACCCGCTTAGCCAGAGGTGCCAGTCCGGAAATGGGTCCTTGGGCAGTTCGTCTTCAGAAGGGCCAGGGTCTTCGGGCAAGTCGAAATCCGGTAAGTCATCGTCTTCCGGCACCTCAACGTCTTCGGGCACGTCAAAGAACTTGGGCATTTCAAAGTACTCGGGCGTGTTGAAGTATTCGGGAATGTACAGGTCCGAAGGCTGTGGGCCCGTCTCTGCGGATGCATTCCATACCTTTGCAATCCAACTCGGCGAGTGGGGTGGTTCCCAGTCCTGGTGTTCGCTTTTGTAGTGCCGGCCGGTGGGTGAGATCCATCCGGGTGGTTCGTTCATGGTGGCCGGTGTTGGTTTCCAGCCGCTGGTGTGCCGCAGTTTGTGGTGTTTGCGGCAGGGTTGGCCGAGGTTTGATATTCCGGTGGTGCCGCCGTGGTGCCAGGCGAGGATGTGGTCGGCTTCGTTGTCGAGGGAGGTGTTGTTGCAGCCGGGGAAGGGGCATTTGCCGTCCCGCATCCGCAGCCAGTTCCGCATGGCCTTGCTGACCCGGTAGCTGGAGCGGCCGATCTCCAGCGGTGCCCCGTCGCGAGGATCGACCAGCACCCGGTGGAACGAATCGGCGCCGTCGGCAACGAGTTTGCGCGCCACGGAGGCCGGGATCGGGCCGTGCCCGTCCAGTACCGCGGGTTCGTCGGTCAGGCCCATCAGGGAGAACACCGGCACGGTGACCAACACCTGCGCCCGGATCGACGAAGATGGGCCGGGATCCGTTCCTGCACCCTCGCCGCTGCTGGCAGGGTTATCGCTGCCGAGAAGCCCTGAAGAGAAACTATCGGCTACCAGTTGGGTCAGGGTGCGGGGCTCGTCCGGGCCCTGCATGCCCCTGGCAAGAGCGGTGAGCCGGTTCCGGATCGCCGACGCCCGGTCCGCTGGCAGGTGGGCGGCGACCCACGCCATCCCGTCACTGTCCGGCCAGTACTCCACCCGACGGTCCGCGACACTTTTCGCGTGGCGTTTCTCCAGGCTCTCCGGGTGATGGCGTTCCCGCCAGCCCCGGGCTTTGGCTTTGAACCGGTAGGCCGGCATTTCCCCGACCGGGCAGCCGCGGGCGGGGTTCGGCGCCGCCGGGTCCAGGAAGTGCGCCTCCAGCGCCGCCGCACCAGCGGGATCAAGACACGCGGTCTGCTCGATCATGGTCCGGGCGTGCGCCCACGAGATCGTCCCTGACTGCAGGGCCGCGAGCGTCCGGGGCAGGGAACTGGTCAGGGCGTGAGCCTCGGCGAGCAGGGTACCGGCGGCCCGGTCACCGATCGCCAGGGCACACCCGACCTCGGCCACCAGGCTCCGGTCCTGCGCGGCGGCCTCCTGCGGCGACCCGGGCGGAGGATTCAGCGCCTTCATAGATTCAGCCAGGACCGCCACGGCCTGTGCCTTCACCGCCGCCAGCTTCGCTTCTGACCGTGCCACGCCGGCCAGGACATCCAAAGCCGCATCAGCAACCCGCTGCAACGGATCCTCACCCAGTCCGCCAGCCAGCGCAACCCTGAACGCAGCGACAGCAGCATCAACTCCCACCTCCGCCTGCACCACCGCCGGGTTCGTCTTCATACCTCCATCATCGTGAAGGGGTCTGACATTCCGGTAAGTCTCCCATCAGCGAGCGGGGCGTGAATGCCTATGGATCTACTACCGGGTTTCGATGGGCTCAACCGCAGGGATTCCAGGTGCTGTCCTACCGGGTTCCGGCACGAAATGGATTCGGCCGCCATCAGCGGGTGACGCCGTTGTCACCTGCTGATGGCGGCCGAAGTTTTGGAGCACAGCTGCAGCGCCTGCCCAAGAGGCAAAGCCCTGGGCAGAGCCACCCGATCTACATGGGGAGAATCAGATCGTGACAGCTCCGTTGGAGGTCTCGAACGTCACCGAAAGGATCCCGGGGGTCCCGTGCGGTGCCACCCACTCCACGGCTACGTCTTCGAGCGGCTTCTCCACCGGCTCACCCAGCCATTCGGTGACGCGTGCAGCGGACCCGGCAATGGTCAGGCAGCTCATCTTGACGTTGCTGTCGTAGGCGTGGGACGGGTGCAGGGATGGGTCGCCCTCCCACTTGAGCATGTACGGAACCTGCGGGTCGGCAATCAGACCCAAGATGCCAATCTGCTTCCAGACCAGTTCCCGGCCATCAGGAAACTTGCGGTTCCCGTTGACCGAGGAGCGTCCGAGCCGCTCTTCGAAGGGGACCAGGTCGTCAACCTCGACGCACCAGCCCATCCAGCCGCCGCCGGCTGCAGACCGTGCACGCACTGCCTGCCCGAAGGGAGCCTTGTCAGAGGCGGGGTGGTCCAGCACCTCCACCACTTCGAGGTACTTGTGTCCCGCAAGCGGGATGATCATATTCCGGGTTCCGAACCGCGGGTGTACCCCGCCCTTCACTGCCTCAACGCCGAGGGCAGAGGAGATACGTTCGGTGGTGGCAGCCAGGCCATCGTGTTCACAGGCGTAAGAGACGTGATCCATGCGCATGGCAACATCTTGGCACTTTGTGATCGGGCTCTCAGCTAAGGCAAGCCTTACTAGGATTTCCGTGTCGAATCGGCATAAAAACCAGGGTCCGTGCAGGGCCGTCATGAGGACTATCTTCGTCATAATCCTGTCCAGCACCGCGTGCACGTTCCTACACTGAGCTCAGGTCATGAGTGCCAGCGCCAAGCCCCGGCTCGCTGGCCGGCAACCCTCCATCCGCGGTGGGGTGCCCCGGGTGAGGACCTGGCTGTCCGGCAACGGCCGGATGGCAAGCGCGGCCCGCAGTGCTCCCAGCATGCCGGGCCCATGTCAAAGGAGCCTTAGTTGTCCAACGGATGGTCTTTCGAAACCCGCCAGATCCACGCAGGTCAAGAGCCGGACGGCGCCACGGGCGCCCGTGCACTTCCCATTTACCAAACCACATCCTTTGTGTTCCCCAGCGCTGAAAGCGCCGCCAACCGCTTTGCCCTGGCCGAGCTGGCGCCCATCTACACCAGGATCGGCAACCCTACCCAGGAGGCGGTGGAGCAGCGGATCGCCAGCCTGGAGGGCGGTCTGGGAGCCCTGCTGCTCAGCTCCGGCCAGGCCGCTGAGACCTTCGCCGTCCTGAACATTGCCGAGGCAGGGGACCACATCGTGGCCAGCCCCAGCCTCTACGGCGGCACCTACAACCTCTTCGCCCACACGCTGAAGAAGTTCGGGATTTCCGTCACGTTTGTGGCGGACCCGGACAACCTGGAGCAGTGGCGCGCCGCAGTGCAGCCCAACACCAAGCTCTTCTTTGGCGAGGTGGTCTCCAATCCGCGGCAGGACGTCCTGGACATCGAAGGCGTGTCCCAGGTGGCGCACGACGCCGGCGTTCCCCTGATCGTTGACAACACCCTGTCCACCCCGTACCTGATCCGGCCGCTGGAATGGGGAGCGGACATTGTGGTGCATTCGGCCACCAAGTATCTGGGCGGCCATGGCTCCGCGATCGCCGGCGTGATCGTCGATTCGGGAAAGTTCGACTTTGGCAAGGATCCCGCAAAGTTCCCCGGCTTCAACACCCCGGACCCTACCTACAACGGCCTGGTGTACGCCCGCGACCTCGGTGCCGATGGAGCCCTGGGTGCCAACCTTTCCTACATCCTCAAGGCCCGGGTGCAGCTGCTGCGCGACCTTGGCTCGGCAGTATCGCCCTTCAACGCCTTCCTCATCGCCCAAGGACTGGAGACGCTGAGCCTGCGGGTGGAGCGGCACGTCGCCAACGCCCTGGAAGTGGCGCAGTGGCTGGAAGCGCGTGACGACGTCGAGTCCGTCGCCTATGCGGGGCTGCCCTCCAGCCCCTGGTACGAGCGGGGCCGCAAGTACGGGCCCAAGGGTACCGGCGCCATCGTGTCGTTCAACCTCGCCGGCGGCGCGGAGGCCGGCAAGCGTTTCGTGGACGCCCTGGAGCTGCACTCCCACGTCGCGAACATCGGCGACGTCCGTTCCCTGGTGATCCATCCGGCGTCGACCACCCACAGCCAGCTCTCGCCGGAGCAGCAGGAAGTTGCCGGCGTGACACCCGGACTGGTGCGGCTGTCGGTGGGCATCGAGCACATCGATGACATCCTCGCGGACCTTGAAGCGGGTTTCAGGGCGGCCAAGGGCGCCAGCGGCGCCTGATCCACGGGCACAAGCCGGTGGCAAGCCGGGATGTCACAACCGTTCACACTCTTGGCGGCAGGCAGGGGCTGTTTCGTACACTCGATGCAGGTCATGAGTGCCAGTGACAGCCCCGGCTTGCTGGCCGGCAACCCTCCTTCCGCGGTGGGGTGCCCCGGGTGAAGACCTGGCCTGCCGGTCAAACGACGGCGGGCAAGCGCGTAGAAGAGGTCTTGCCATGACGGTTACCGTCGCCCGTACAACCGTCCCCGAACACGGGATCGTCCGCTATGCCTCCATCGGAGGACTACATTTGGAGGCCGGCGGGTACCTGCCGGGCGTCACCTTGGCCTACGAAACCTGGGGCACGCTCAACGAGGACGGCAGCAACGCCGTCCTGATCGAGCACGCGCTCACGGGCAGCACGCACGTGACCCGGGGCGACACGGAGGAGCCCGGCTGGTGGGAACAACTCGCGGGGCCCGGCGCGCCGGTGGATACCACTCGTTTCTTCGTGGTCTCCATCAACATTGTGGGCGGCTGCTACGGGTCAACCGGGCCGTCGTCGACCGCTCCGGACGGAAAGCCTTGGGGCTCGCGTTTTCCGTTGGTAACCCTGCGGGACAGCACCATGGCCGAGGCCCGGCTGGCCGATCAGCTCGGGATCGGAAGCTGGTTCGCCGTGCTGGGCGGATCCATGGGCGGGGCCCGCGCGCTCGAATGGGCGGTCACGTTTCCGGAACGGGTGCAGCGCTGCGCCGTAATTTCCGTGGGAGCCGCGAGTACCGCAGAGCAAATTGCCTTCGCGCAGGCACAGACGCTCGCCATCCGGCAGGACGCCAACTTCAACGGCGGTGACTACTACGGCGGTCCATCGCCGGAGGAGGGTCTGGCCCTTGCCCGGCGTATCGCCCACATCACGTACCGCTCCCCGATGGAACTGGACGGACGCTTTGGCCGCGCGCCGCAGGCCCCCGAATCTCCGCTCCAGGGCGAACAGCTCGGAGCCCGCGGTCGCTACCAGGTGGAAAGCTACCTGGACCACCAAGGCACCAAGCTGGTCCACCGGTTCGATGCCAACAGCTATATCGCCATCACCGAGGCGCTCATGAGCCACGACATCTGCCGGGGACGCGGCTCCCTCGTTCAGACACTATCCAGTTCCAGTGCGCGCTTTTTTGTTGCCGCTGTTAACTCAGACCGGCTCTACTTTCCGTCTCAGTCGCGGGAGCTGGCCCTGGCTCTCCCCGGGGAGGTAGACGTCCACCTCATCGAAGCACCGATCGGGCACGATGGCTTCCTTACCGAGATCGGCCAGCTGGGAAACCAGCTGCGGGAGCACCTCTCGGAGTAAACACCACACCCACGTGCCACGCATTGTGCATAAACGCAGATGCGCTCTGCATGATTCGGCGTTGAGCTGCGCGTCCGGGCAGACCATACTCGTTGGGACCCGGCGGTTCGTGACCAAAAACACACGCACCCGCCATAGCCTGTCCCAGTGGTGTCGAAGACGACGCCGAAGGAGTTCACTAATGAGTACGGAACGCTCCGCCGCACAGCGGCCAGAGGAAACCGATGTCAAGGCCTCAGGCCTAAGGAAAGTCGTCACGGCCTCCATGGCCGGCACCGTCGTTGAGTGGTATGAGTTTTTCCTCTACGCCTCCGCCGCCACCCTGGTGTTCGGCAAGATGTTCTTCCCCAACTCAGGGACCGAACTGGATGGCATCATCGCCGCCTTCGTCACATACGCCGTAGGCTTCGTGGCCCGCCCGATCGGCGGCATAGTCTTTGGCCACTTCGGTGACAAGTTCGGCCGCAAGCAGTTGCTGCAGCTGAGCATCGTCCTGGTGGGCGTCTCCACCTTCCTCATGGGATGCCTGCCCACCTTCGCCCAGATCGGCTACTGGGCTCCGGCCCTCCTGGTATTCCTGCGCTTCGTCCAGGGCTTCGCCGTCGGCGGTGAATGGGGCGGCGCCGTGCTGCTCGTTGCCGAGCACAGCCCGAACAAGTCCCGCGGATTCTGGTCCAGCTGGCCCCAGTCCGCCGTTCCGATGGGTAACCTTTTGGCCACCGGCGTGCTGTTTACCCTGTCGTCCACGCTCTCCCAGGAAGCATTCCTCGGCTGGGGCTGGCGCGTCGCCTTCTGGCTGTCCGCCGTGATCGTGATCGTTGGCTACTACATCCGCACCAAGGTCCAGGACGCCCCGATCTTCATTGAGGCCCGCAAGGAAGTCACCGTCGAAAAGAAGGGCTACGGCGTCGCCGAAGTCTTCCGCCGCTACCCCCGCGGCGTCTTCACCGCCATGGGCCTGCGCTTTGCCGAGAACATCCTCTACTACCTCGTTGTGACGTTCTCGATCACTTACCTGAAGGTCGTTGTCCAGACCGACACCTCCCGCATCCTCCTGCTTCTGCTCGTGGCACACTTCATCCACTTCTGCGCTGTCCCGCTCGTCGGCAAGATGTCGGACGCGTTCGGCCGCCGGCCGGTCTATATGGCGGGCGCCATCCTCGGCGGAACATGGGGCTTCTTCGCCTTCCCCATGATGGATACCGCCAACGACATCATCATCCTGGCCGCCATCACCATCGGCCTGCTGTTCCACGCGCTGATGTACGCCGGACAGCCGTCCATCATGGCCGAGATGTTCCCCACCCGCATGCGCTACTCCGGCGTTTCCCTGGGCTACCAGGTGACCTCCATCGTCGCCGGTTCGCTGGCACCGATCATCGCCACTGCACTCCTGAGCAACTTCAAGTCCTCCACGCCGGTGGCGCTGTACTTGCTCGGAGCCTGCATCGTTACCGCAATCTCCGTGTTTTTCCTCAAGGAGACCCGCGGAATCTCCCTCCACGACGTGGACGCAGCCGACGCCAAGGGCACCGCCGAGCTGCTCGCGGCCGGCAAGAAATAGGCGCCCGCAGCAAAGTAACCACACAGCACACCGGCTGCCCGGAGACCCGCGACCACGCAGGCCCGGGCAGTCGGGCGTCAGCACCTTCGACGAAGTCAGGATGTCCCATGAAAGCAGCCGTCCTTTACTCCATGGTCCCGCCCGGAACCAGCTACACCGAAGCACATCCCCTTCGGGTCGAGCAGCTTGACCGGCCGGAACCCCGCGCCGGGGAGGTGGGCATCGCCATCACCTACTCAAGCCTGTGCCACTCGGACCTGTCCGTGGTGGACGGCTCCCGCGTCAGGCCCCTTCCCATGGCGCTGGGACATGAGGCCGTAGGACGGGTCGCCGCGGTGGGTGAAGGCGTCAAGGATGTTTCCCCCGGGGACCATGTGGTCCTCGTCTTCGTCCCCAGTTGTGGTGCCTGCCGCGCGTGCCAGGCGGGCCGCCCCGCGCTCTGCCACCGTGCGGCCGAAGTCAACGGGTCAGGGGACCTTCTGCACGGCGAGGCCCTGCTGAGGACGGCTGCGGGGGAGCGGATCAACCACCATCTGGGGGTCTCGGCGTTCGCCGATTACGCCGTGGTGGCCCGGGAATCAGTGGTGATTATCGACGACGACGTCCCGGACACCGTCGCGGCAATGTTCGGTTGTGCCGTGCTTACCGGGATGGGAGCAGTGTTCAACACGGCCGCTGTCCAGCCCGGCCAGTCCGTGGCTGTTTTCGGACTAGGTGCCGTGGGACTCTCGGCCGTTATGGCCGCGGCACTCGCCGGCGCCTCATCCGTGATCGCCATCGATCCCAATGCGGGCAAGCATGTGCTCGCCCAAAAGTGCGGGGCAACTGCCGTGGGGACCCCGGAAGAGGCGTCGCGTCTGGTTGCCGAGGCTGCCGGTGACGGCGTGGACATCGCCATCGAAGCTGTGGGGTCAGCGCGGGTCATTGCCGCATGCCTCGAGCATGTGACCCGCGGCGGTGCCGTTGTCTCGGTAGGGCTGCCGCACCCAACCGCAGAATTGACAGTGCCCGCGCTTCAGTTCGCCGGGGCGGGCAAGCGGCTGCTGGGCTCGTACATGGGCGACGCCGTTCCAGTCCGGGACATTCCGTTGTACCTCGGGTATTGGCGGGAAGGGAGGCTTCCCGTTGAGCTGCTGCACACCGACACCCGGCCGCTGGAGGAAATCAACGAAGGCCTCGACGCGCTCGCCGCCGGGCACGTGGTGAGGCGGCTCTTCCAGGCCTGAATGACCCGCAGGTTTGAAGCGGACCCGCAGGTTTGAAGGCACTGCAGGTTTGAAACGAAATTGCAGGCCTAAATTCGATCCGGTGCCCGGGCCCTATGCTGCCAGCAGATCCTGCCGTTCCGCCACTTCTTCCTGCAGCGCGGCGATCACGGCCTGCACCCGGGAGGAGCGCAGCGATTCCGGGCGTGCCACCGCCCAGATGGGCACCTGCCGCTGGAAGGCGTCGGGGAGCACCGGAACGAACTCCGGATCCCGCGCCACCATAAAGTTGGGAAGCAGCCCGATGCCTGCGCCGCGGCGCACCGCCTCGACCTGGGCAAAGATGCTGGTGGCCTGGAAGCTGGACTTCGGCATCGGCAGCTGCGAGGACCGGTGGCCCAGTTCGGCAACCTGGAGTGCGGACTCGACGTAAGAGACGAAGCCGTGCTGCCTCACGCCGTCGGGCGCTTCCGGCAGGCCCCGCCGGGCTGCGTAATCGCGGCTGGCATAGAGCCGGAGGAAGTAGTTGGTCAGGAAGATGGCCTGCGCGTTGCTCACGTCCGTGCGGCCCACCACCACCTCAAGGTCCACGCCGGAGCGGTTCTGGCTGACCTTGCGCGTGGCGCTGAGCATCTCCACATTGAGCATGGTATGCCGCTGCTGGAGGCGGACCAGCGCAGGCGTTACGAATTCTGCGCCGAAACCGTCTGAGGTGCTGATGCGCACCATGCCGGACAACGCGTCCCGGTCCTGGCCCGTGACCGCGGCCAAGGACCCGAGCGTTTCCTCGATCCTTTCCGCGGCGTCGACGGCCGAAGCCCCCAGCTCGGTCAATTCCCAGCCGTGCGGGCTGCGCTCCAGGGTGCGGCCGCCCAGTTGCTTGTCGAGGGCGAGGATCCGGCGCGAGATGGTGGTGTGCGTGGTGCCCAGCGTTTCGGCCACGGCGTTGAAACGACCCAGCCGGGCCACGGTCAACAAAATCAGCAAGTCGTCAGGACTCGGAAGCCGCGCCACCTGAGTGCCTTTCATCTGTGTGCATCAGTGCACATACGGTCTGTGTTTTTTCCCCTTGATTGCACTGTAGCAGGGTGTGATGGTTGACACAGACCTTCCGGCCGCCCTCGGCCGGAGACACAGCAAAGGAGCTCGGCCATGGCAGTAGTCGGTTGGATCGGTTTGGGGAACATGGGCGGTTCCATGTCCGGAAACCTCGCAAAGGCGGGCCACGACGTCCGGGGATTCGACCTTAACCCCGCCGCTCTCGCCGCAGCCGAGGCCGGCGGGGTAAAGCCGGTGGGAAGCATCGCCGAGGCCGTGGCGGGCGCCGACGTCGTGTTCACCATGCTTCCAAAGGGCGAGCATGCGCGAGCCGTCTACCTGGGCGGGGACGGGGTGCTGGCGCATGCCGATACGCGCACCCTCCTGGTCGATTCCTCCACCATCGATATCGCCGCCGCGAAGGAACTGCACGACGCCGCTGCTGCCGCCGGCTTCCGCTTCGTCGATGCCCCTGTCTCGGGTGGGATGAGCGGTGCCAAGGCGGGAACGCTCACGTTTATGGTGGGCGGTGAAACGGGCGCCGTGGCCGACGCCACTGGCTACATCGAGCCAATGGCAGCCAATATCATCCCCACCGGTGGAGCCACCACCGGCCAGGCGGCCAAGATCTGTAACAACCTGATGCTCCTGATCAACTTGGCCTCCACCGCCGAGGGCTCAGTGCTGGCGGACCGGCTCGGCCTCGACAAGAAGGTGTTTTGGGACATCGCCTCCGTCTCCTCCGGGGACAGCTGGGCCCTGCGCACCTGGTACCCCGTTCCCGGCGTTGTCCCCACCGCAGCATCCAACAACGACTTCGCTCCCACGTTTACTGCCGAGCTGGCGAACAAGGACATCGGCCTGGCCATCAGCGCTGCGGAGGATACCGGCACCCCGCTCGAAATCGGTAAGCACGTTCAGCAGCTGTACCAGCGCCTCATCGATGCGGGCGAGTCCGGCAAGGACTGCTCCATGATCATCAAACTCGTTGATGGCTCCCTGGATTCAAAGTAGAAAAGAGACACCCGTGCAAACCATTCCGCATTACATCAACGGCAGCCGAGTCACCGATGCAGAACGCTTCGGCCCCGTCTTCAACCCCGCCACCGGAGAGCAGGAAAAGCAGGTGGCGCTGGCTTCTGCGGCCCGGGTGGAGGAAGCCATCGCCGCCGCCAAGGCCGCGCTGCCTGCCTGGCGGGCAACGAGCCTGGCCAAGCGGACCAACATCTTCTTCCGCGTCCGCGAACTACTGACCCAGCGAAAGGCCGAACTGGCGGCCATCCTAACCAGCGAGCACGGCAAGGTACTCTCCGACGCCGAAGGGGAGATCTCCCGCGGCCTCGAGAACATCGAGTTCGCCACAGGGCTGTCCCACATGCTTAAGGGCGAACGCTCCGAACAGGTCTCCAATGGCGTGGACGTCCACTCCGTCCGGCAGCCGGTGGGCGTGGTGGCCTGCATCACGCCATTCAACTTTCCGGCCATGGTGCCGCTGTGGATGATCGGCAGTGCCCTGGCCTGCGGCAACACCGTCCTCCTGAAGCCCAGTGAAAAGGACCCGTCCTCAGCCGTGTTCATCGCGGAAGTCTTCGCGGAAGCGGGACTGCCGGCCGGTGTGCTGAACGTGGTCCAAGGCGACAAGGAAGCGGTGGACGTCCTGCTCGAACACCCTGACGTTAAGGCCGTCAGCTTCGTGGGCTCAACGCCCATCGCACAGTCGATCTACAAGCGGGCAGCGGACCACGGCAAGCGGGTCCAGGCCCTGGGCGGGGCAAAGAACCACATGGTGGTCCTTCCCGACGCGGACCTTGACATGGCGGCGGACGCCGCCATTTCGGCTGCCTACGGCTCCGCGGGTGAGCGCTGCATGGCGGTCAGCGTGCTCGTCGCCGTCGGCAATATCGCCGATGACCTTGTGGCGGCCATCCAGAGCCGGATGGGTACGTTGAAAATCGGCCCGGGCACCGATCCGGCATCACAGATGGGCCCGCTGATCACCGCCGAACACCGCGACAAGGTGGCCTCCTATGTGGCAGGTGCCGAGAACGAAGGTGCCACCGTAGTTGTTGACGGCCGCTCGCAGCAGTTCGATTCAACCGGATTCTTCATCGGAGTCAGCCTGGTGGACCACGTCAAGCCGGGCATGAAGGTCTACGACGACGAAATCTTCGGCCCCGTCCTGTCCGTGGTCCGGGTGGATACCTACAGCGATGCAGTCCGCCTGGTCAACGACAACGAGTTCGGCAATGGGGTGGCCATCTTCACCCGCGACGGCGGCGCCGCCCGGCAGTTCGAGTTCGACGTTGAGGCGGGCATGGTGGGTGTCAACGTGCCCATCCCGGTGCCGGTTGGCACCTTCTCCTTCGGCGGCTGGAAGAACTCCCTGTTTGGCGACACGCACATGTACGGGCCGGACAGCATCCGGTTCTATACGCGGGGCAAAGTGGTCACCACCCGGTGGCCGGACCCGGCAACGTCCGTCATCGACTTGGGCTTTCCGCAGGTGGACTGACGCAGGCTAACCGTTCATGATCTCGCCGCGGCGGGTCATGTACTCCTCAACGGACAGTTCGCCATTGCTGTATTGCTCATCCAGTTCGGCAAGCTTGCGTGCGCGGTAGCCCTGCGGGGCCGACGGCGGCGGGGGAGTCGCAGGTGCCGCGGGCTGCTGCGGGGCTTGCTGGGGTTGTCCCTGCAAGTGCTGGCCCGGCTGCGGCTGCCCGTACGGCGGGAACTGCTGGTCCATCGGGGGAACCGGCTGGATGGGCGGCAGCGGCTGGGGCCGGTCCAGCTCGCGGAATCCGCCGCTGAAGTAGTCCTGCTGGGTGAAGCCGTCCCGGGGCTGTTTGTTCTGCGGGCCGGCTGATCCCGGGAATTGCCCTCCGTCGGGGAACTGCTCGGGGTACCGCCCCGAAAAGCTCTGCTCGTGGTTCCTGCGGGCGACAGACTTCCGGTACATCCGCATGGCCATCGGGATCAGGAATGACAAAATGATGATCCAGAAAAACAAGTTGCTCACGGTGCCGTGCCTCTCATGTGTGTCCTTCCAGCTTAGCCCCGGACTGCACCCGAACGGCGGGGAGTCCGGTGAATACGCCGGACCGGTGCACTGCTTCCTGCAATGCCGCGGCCAGCGGCGAACCTGGCCGGTCTGCGCTATGCGGCAACCGGATATCCAGTTCGCACCGGCCGGGAAGCAGCGTGTGCCGCCAGGACCCGCTCCGCCACGGCTCCGCACCGGGGCGCCGCTCACCAGGACGCCGCTGATTTCTGCGTGCATGATCAGGTAGGCAAGCTCCAGGCCCTTCGCCGCGAACCCGGCGTTCCGCAGCCGTTCCGCGAGACCTTCCCGGGTCAGGTGGCTTCCGCCCGCGACGGCCCGGGCCAGCACGTCCGCGCTTCGGGCGGCGGCAGCCGCGTCGATGCCGGTGCAGCGGTACGTGAAGGCATTGGCCTGCTCGAGCCGTGGTGCGGAGAGTGCACGAAGCCAGCGGAGATCGTCCCGGTGGACGAAATGCCAGGTGGGCCGGAGGATGTGGGTGCGCAGGATCCGGCCATCGGCCACGGCCCGCTCGACATCCAGGGCCGTAACGGGCGCATCCGCATCGAGCCGCCTGGTTCCTGAAACCTTGCAGGCAGCTAGCGCCGGGCAGCCTCGCTGGTCCCCAACGGACCCTCGCCGGATCCCAGCGGAACGCCCGGACCAAAGACGGGACCCGGCGTCGGACGTTTGGCAGTGATTCCGTCGCCGGAGGACTGGTGGCGCAGGCGGCGCAGCACCCAAGGCACAAAGTACTCGCGTGCCCACACCAGGTCACCGGAGCGCGCCTCGCGCCAGGTGCGTGAAGGCACGGGTTTGGGCTGCAGCGGTTCCAGCGTGTGCTCTACGTTGAGTGAGTCCAGCACCATGGCCGCGATGGTGTGGTGGCCCAGCGGGGAGAAATGCAGGCGGTCCTGGTCCCACATCTGCGGATCGCTGAGCTGGCGCAGGGACCACATGTCGGCGATGACGGCATCGTGCCGGGCGGCCACGGTACGCAGGTTCTCGTTGTAGATGGCCACCTTGCTGCGGATCCTGCCCAGGACAGACGAGCCGGTGTCCGGGCCGTTAAAGAGGACCACGGTGGCGCCGCCCATGGCCAGGATCTGGACCACGGAATCGAGTTTCTCGGCCAAGGCGTCGGGATCCCCGCCGGGACGGAGGAGGTCATTGCCGCCGGCCGAGAGGGTGACAAGGTCCGGTTTCAGCGCCAGGCAGGGGGCGAGTTGCCGGTCCACAATCTGCTGCAGCAACCGTCCACGGACGGCAAGGTTGGCATAGGCGAAGTCGGGCTGCGTGCGGCCCAGTTCCTCCGCCACCCGGTCTGCCCAGCCGCGGTAGCCGCCGGGGCTTAAGGGCTCGGGATCGCCGATGCCCTCGGTGAAGGAATCGCCCATTGCCACGTAGCGGGTCCAGGGGTGGGATCCGGCGTGGGCGGTGGGGGTTCGAATGGCACTCGTGTCAGTCACGGTCCTATCCTGCCTTCCGCTTCGCTGGCTACGCGAACGTAGGTTGTTACCTATCGGTAGCTGTAACAATGGAAACCATGATTGAAGCCGAAGTATTTCCTGCCCCTGTTGTTTTGTGGTCCCACCCGGAGGACCAGCGCGACGGCAAGCCGCTGCTGGTCCTGTTGCATGGCTATGGCGCCAACGAACAGGACCTGCTCAGTCTGGCTGACCTGCTGCCGGGGGACTTCGCCGTCGCCTCCGTCCGGGCGCCCATCGCCATGGGCCCGGGCTTCACCTGGTTCCCGCTCACGGCATCCATCGACTACTCCCTGGAGCGGGTCAAGGCGGCTTCGTCCTTTGTGCTGGACTGGATCGACACCATCAAGGTGGGGCACCCCTCGGTGACACTGCTCGGCTTCTCCATGGGAATGGCCATGGCCACCACGCTCCTGCGGCAACGGCCCACCGACTTCGCGGCCGTCGTCGGGCTCTCGGGCTTTGTGGTGGACGCAGGCGACGATCCCAGCTTCAAGGACTCCGAACTGGACGGTACTGTTCCCATGTTCTGGGGCCGGGACCAGCAGGATCCGGTGATCACCCCGGACAAGATCGACTACACCATGGGCTGGGTCCGCCAGCACGTCAAGCTCACCAAGGTGCTCTACACGGGCATGTGGCACGGCATCAACCAGCAGGAGATCGGCCACGTGGGCGAGTTCCTTACCCACGAGGTCCTCAAGAAGTAGGCGGACGACGGCGGGCGCCGGCCTCGGAGATCAGCCCGCCTTCGGGGCCACCACCCGGACGGTCTGCCCGTTGACCGTGACAGTGTCCCCGTGGTGCAGTTGGCGGCCGCGGCGGTCGTCAATCTCGCCATTGACCTTGACGAGCCCGTTCTTGATGAGGTCCGCCGCCTCCACGCCGTCCTCCACCAGGCTGGCGAGCTTGAGGAGCTGGCCGAGGCGGATCATGCTGTCGCGGATGGGGATGTCTTCAACGGGGTTGCTCATGAAGCAATAATGCCTGACGTAAGGTGGATTCAGTGACTTCCACCTCCCGCCTGCCGCTGCTTGCAGGCCTTCCGTTGGCGGTGGGAGCAGGCCTGGCCATTCCCCTTCAGGGCCGCATCAACGGCGCCCTGGGTGCACGGCTGAACGACGGTATCGCCGCGTCCGTAGTGAGTTTCAGCACAGGACTCGTGGTGATGATCCTGATCTCGCTGCTCCTTCCGCGCGGCCGGGCCGGGCTGGCGCGGATCCTGCCAGCCGTCCGCAGCAGGGCCTTTCCCCGCGTCTATGTACTCGCCGGCGGCATCGGGGCGCTGTTCGTCTTTGCCCAGTCCTTCACGGTGGGCATCCTGGGTGTTGCCCTCTTCACCGTTGCCACAGTCACCGGCCAGACCGTCAGCGGGTTGCTTGTGGACAGGCTGGGCATCGGGCCGGCAGGCCGGAAGCCCGTCACCGCGATCCGGGTCATCGGCTGCCTGCTGACCATCGCTGCCGTCGCCTGGGCAGTTTCGCCCCGGTTCACCGGAACCACCGGGGGAGCGTCCGACGGCGGCCCTGCCTCTTTGGTACTTCCCCTCCTTCTGCCCGTCCTCGCCGGGTTCCTGATGAGCTTCCAGCAGGCTATGAACGGTACGGCCACAGCCCATTACGGGACGCCGATCGCCGCCACCCTGGTCAACTTCGTGGCCGGTTCGGTGGTCCTCTGGACGGCGTACGCCATCAAGGTGGCCATCGCCGGGCAAGGCAACCCGCTGCCGGGGGAGTGGTGGTACTACGTTGGCGGCCCCATGGGGTGCGTGTTCATCGGCCTGGGCGCGCTGCTGGTCCGCAGCCTCGGCGTCCTGGTCACAGGGCTGGGCATGATCGCCGGCCAGCTGCTCGGCTCGCTCGCCCTCGACGTGATCCTGCCGGCACCGGGAGCCGTGGTTGCACCGGCAACAGTGCTCGGCACCATCCTCACGCTGGCGGCCATCATCCTGGCAACCCTGCCTTGGCCGCGGGGCGCGCTCCGGACCGGGCACCGGTAGGCTGGGACACGCAGCTTTTTGCATCTTTCCTTCATCCGCCCCCGTGGCAGCCAGCGGTCACGCGCCGCCGGTTTGGCCGGGGCCTGAAAACCGCGGACCGCACCCAGCGGCCCTGTAGAAATTGGAGTTTCCCCATGGCAGCAAAATCCGTTCTCGACCAGGTCATTTCCCTCTCCAAGCGGAGGGGCTTTGTGTTCCAGGCCGGTGAGATCTACGGAGGTTCGCGTTCTGCCTGGGACTACGGGCCCCTCGGCGCCGAACTGAAGGAAAACATCAAGCGCCAGTGGTGGCAGTCCATGGTCCGCGGCCGCGAGGACGTGGTGGGCCTGGACTCCTCCGTCATCCTGCCGCGCCAGGTATGGGAAGCCTCCGGCCACGTGGAGGTGTTCTCCGATCCCTTGGTGGAGTGCCTCTCCTGCCACAAGCGTTACCGTGCCGACCACCTCGAGGAAGAGTACGAGGAAAAGAAGGGCCGCCCCGCCGAAAACGGCCTGAAGGACATCGCCTGCGCCAACTGCGGCACCCGCGGCGAATGGACCGAACCCCAGGAATTCAGCGGCCTCCTGAAGACCTTCCTTGGTCCGGTGGCCAGCGAGGAAGGCATGCACTACCTGCGCCCGGAAACGGCCCAGGGCATCTTCGTGAACTTCAACAACGTGCTCACCACCTCGCGCAAGAAGCCGCCCTTCGGCATCGGCCAGATCGGAAAGTCCTTCCGCAACGAGATCACTCCGGGCAACTTCATCTTCCGCACCCGCGAGTTCGAGCAGATGGAGATGGAGTTCTTCGTGGAGCCCGGCACCGATGAGGACTGGCACCAGTACTGGATGAAGGAGCGCATGTCCTGGTACACCGGCCTGGGCATCCGCGAGGAAAACCTCCGCTTCTTCGAGCACCCGCAGGAAAAGCTGAGCCACTACTCCAAGGGCACCACGGACATCGAGTACCGCTTCGGTTTCCAGGGCTCGGAATGGGGCGAGCTGGAAGGCATCGCCAACCGCACCGACTTCGACCTCTCCACCCACGCCAAGGCCTCCGGCACCGACCTGAGCTACTTCAACCAGGCCACCAACGAGCGCTACACCCCGTATGTGATCGAGCCCGCCGCCGGCCTCACCCGTTCCTTTATGGCGTTCCTGGTGGACGCCTACACCGAGGACGAGGCTCCAAACGCCAAGGGCGGCGTTGACGTCCGCACCGTCCTGAAGCTTGACCCGCGCCTGGCCCCGGTCAAGGCCGCCGTACTGCCGCTGAGCCGCAACGAGGACCTGTCCCCGAAGGCCAAGGACCTCGGCGCGCAGCTGCGGAAGAACTGGAACATCGACTTCGACGACGCCGGTGCCATCGGCCGCCGCTACCGGCGCCAGGACGAAATTGGTACACCGTTCTGCATCACCGTGGACTTCGACACCCTCGAAGACCAGGCCGTAACCATCCGTGAGCGGGACACCATGAGCCAGGAACGCGTGTCCCTGGACAAGGTGGAGGGCTACCTGGCCGCACGCCTGATCGGCGCCTAGCCGTGGCCATCGAATACCGCGAATGGCGTGAGGGCGATGACCTGGCCCTCCTGGAAATCTGGGGCGGCCCCGAAACCCACCAGGCCCGGCAGTTCCGGGGCGCCTTGGCGCCTTCTTCTGACGGCGCCGGCTCGCCGTGGCGGCGCTGCATCGTGGCAGAGGACGTGATCGACGGCGTGGGCATTCCGGTCGCGGCGGGCGTTGTGTACGAAGCCTCCCTGCACCCTGAGCGGCTGTGGACCTACATCGAGGTGGCACGCGATCACCGGCGCTCGGGTATCGGCGCGACGCTCCTGACCATGCTGCGGCGCGAAGCCGGGCAGTCGCCGTCGGGCGTGTCCAGGCTCCGCGCGAAGGTGGAGCCTGGCACCCCGGGTGCCGCCTTCGCTGAGCACTTCGGCCTTTCACCCATCCAGCGTTCCCGGCTGGTGGTAGTGGAGCCGGGTGCCCTCCGGCTTCCCGTGTTCCCGGCCAAGGACAACGACGGCGGTCCGGCCAACGATGAGAACGCGGGTTCCGACGTCGTGATGGACCTGGCCACCGGCTCCGTGGAACTGACGGACGTGGTGGGCCGCTACTACACGGCCATCCACGGCTGGGATTCCCCCGGAGTGCTGTCCGTGGGCCAGGTGCAGAAGCTGTTCCTGGACGACCTCACCGGTGCGCACGGCGCGATTGTGCTGCGTGCCCAGCCCGAGTCCGCTTTCGGTTCGGGGGTGGCACCGAGCAAAAAGGGCCGGATCCGTGCCTTTGCCGTCAGTTACGCGGCGCCGGCCCACGGTCCGGAGCAGGACGCGGGCCAGGACGGTCAGGAAGCACCTACGGACGTGTTCCTTGGCCACGAACCGGCGCTTGCCGCCGATGACGCCGCCGAAGCCGTCCGCGACATGCTCGCTCTGATCGCGTACCAGCACCCGGTAATGCTGGAACTGGACGATTCCATGACCGCCCTCCGCGCCGCCGTCGAGCCCCTGCTGGACAGCGGCAAGGCGCGTCTCTCCGCTCCGGAAACCCTGGTCGTCTCGGACTGAGCAGCGCCCACAACCCCGCTTCGCCGACTCGGTAGCGCCAAGTGTGTTTTGAGCCTCAAAACACACTTGGCGCTACCTGCTTGGGCTGGGGGATGTAGTGGGCAGGCAGTCACAGGGTCACCTGAACCGCCGATGCCGGCAGCAGCTGGTCAAAGCCCCGCGGCAGGGCAACGTCAACCCCGGTTGACTCCTGCAGGGCCTTCAGGACAAAACCGGTGGAAAGCGTATGCCACAGCCGGATCTTTCGGAACATAAAGTGCCCGACGCCTTTCAGAGCGACGTACTGCATGGACTCAGCGTCTGCTGCGGCGCGGCGGGCAAACGCGAGCGACGCCGATGGGCTGGTCCACCTGTCGATGGTGCCGTGGACAATCAGCACCTTCCGGCCGGCCACTGCGGAGACCGGAGTCCCGGGGCTTAGCCATGGCGCCAGTGCCACAACAGCTTCCACCTGGACGTGGTCCGCAGCGCAGACCGCGGTCAGGCCGCCCATCGAATGCCCCACCAGGAACACCGGAACGCCAGGGTGCTGGCTGCTGATCTGTTCTAGGGCCCACCGCGCATCCTGCAGCGGCGTCATATCGGCCCCGTTCCAGCCGCGCACGCTGTTTCGCAGGGACCACACCGCAAGTCCGTTCTTTCTGCCGGCCCGGTGCAGGTGCCTTGCGAAGGGGACCATCCTCGCGGGGCTCAGGTGCCGGGCCTCCACCGGCTCGCGGCTGTGGGATTTTCCACCGTGCAGCACCAGGGCAATGCCCAGGGTGGGCCCGGACGAGGGAAGCACGCTAAGCACGGCCTCGTGGGCGCTTTCGGCAGCCGTTGCGGCGGCGTCAGACCTGCCGTTTTCCTCAGTGCTGCCGTTGGCCACGCCCGGTTCCTCCCAGTTCTGACGATCCATTTATCAACCCTATGGCGCCGGACGTAGAGTTCAACGTATGAGGTTTTACTGCTGATGGGGTCCGGTCACTCCCACGCTTCCACAGGCCATTCGGAGCCGACGCCGCAGGCGATGGCCGCCCGCCGGAAGGCAAACCGCATCCTCGCGGCGGTGCTGATTCCCCTGACGCTCCTGACCCTGGCCGGTATGGCAATGCTGTGGCCCTCCGGGAGCAAGGAGGGAGTCTCCCTGGCCAACCCGTACTCCGCCGCGCCCGGTGTCACGTTCGACACCGGCACCATCCAAAGCGTGGTCGCCGAAAACTGCATGCAGGGCGTGGCCCAGCAGGGTCAAGGCCAGCAGGGGCCGGGCGAACAAGGCCAAAGCCAGCAGGGCCAAACCCAGCAGGGATCCGACTGCACCTTTGCCTTCACGGAACCGGATAAGGGCGGAAGCCCGGTCAAGGTGGTGATCAACCCGGACGTCGCGAAGTCGCACGGGGTCAAACCCGGTGACCAGATCCGGTACCTGAACCTGTCCAACGCCCAGGGCGCCTCAGCATCCCAGGGTTCGCCGGCCTTTATTTTCGTGGACTTCGTCCGGACCCTGCCGATAGTCCTGCTCGCACTGGTCTATGCCGCAGTGGTCATCGCGGTGGCCCGCTGGCGGGGTCTTCGGGCACTGATCGGACTTGTTGGCGCCTACTTCGTGCTGGCCAGCTTTATGCTTCCCGGCCTGGTGGAAGGCAAACCGCCGCTGCTGCTGGCGCTGGTGGGATCAACGGTGATTATGATCGGGGTGCTGTACTTCGCCCACGGCTTCTCTGCCCGGACGTCAACCGCGCTTTTGGGCACCATGTTCGGGCTGGGGATCACGGCGCTCCTGGCCGCCTGGGCCACCGGCGCCGCGAACCTCGCCGGAGTGGGCAACCACGAGGCAACCACCCTGGTGAATACATCGGCCAACATCTCCATCTCGGGCGTGATCCTCTGCGGGCTCATCATCTCGGGGCTGGGTGTCCTGAACGATGTGACCATCACACAGTCCTCCGCGGTGTGGGAGCTGTACGAACTGGCACCCGGAAGCAGCGCCCGGAAGCTGTTCACTTCCGCGATGCGCATCGGCCGCGACCACATCGCCTCCACCGTCTACACCATCGCGTTCGCGTACGCGGGCGCCGCGCTGCCGATCCTCATCATCGTGATGCTCTACGACCGCCCGCTCGCGGACACCCTCACGAGCGCGGAGCTGTCCGAAGAGGTCATCAGGACCCTGGTCGGTTCCATCGGCCTGGTCCTGGCGATCCCGGTCACCACCCTGATTGCCGTGCTGGTAGTTAAGGCCACGGGTTCAAGGACAACGGAGCTTCCAGGCTCCGGCGGCCGGCAAACGGAAACAGACCATGGTGAGGGCGCGGTGACCCCGGCGGCTGCCGGGGCAACAACACGACCAGTCGTCAACCCGGATGATGTTACCGATACAGGTACGCTCGCCGCCGCCGCCCTGCAGACCCGCCGCGGGCGGAGAGCAGCGGAGCGGGACTGACAGGGGTGGTGTCCGGGGCAGAGACCCGCGGGCCCATCGATTTGCCCGGCTTTGCAACAATGGATAGGTGACTGTTGCAGCAACTACTCCCGCACCCAGGCTGGAACTCCCTCCCCTGAAGCTTGGCCCCATCACCGTGGACACCCCGGTGATCCTGGCGCCTATGGCCGGCATCACCAACTCGGCTTTTCGTCGTTTGTGCCGCGAATACGGCGGTGGCATGTACGTGGCCGAGATGGTCACCTCCCGCGCGCTGGTGGAGAGGACGCCTGAATCCCTGCGCATCATCTCCCACGACGACGACGAGAAAGTCCGTTCCGTCCAGCTGTACGGCGTGGACCCGGTGACGGTGGGCGCCGCCGTACGCATGCTGGTGGAAGAAGACCGGGCGGACCACATCGACCTGAACTTCGGCTGCCCCGTTCCCAAGGTCACCCGGCGCGGCGGCGGCTCGGCCCTGCCCTGGAAGATCGACCTCTTCACCTCCATCGTGCAGACCGCCGTCAAGGAAGCCTCCAAGGGCAACGTCCCGCTGACCATCAAAATGCGGAAGGGCATTGACGACGATCACCTCACGTACCTCGACGCCGGCCGGATCGCACGTGATTCCGGCGTCGCCGCCGTCGCCCTCCACGGCAGGACGGCCGCGCAGTTCTACTCCGGTCAGGCAGACTGGTCCGCGATCGCCCGCCTCCGTGAGGCACTGCCCGACATCCCGGTGCTGGGCAACGGCGACATTTGGTCCGCTGAGGACGCGGTGCGGATGGTGCGCGAAACAGGTGTTGACGGCGTAGTGGTGGGCCGCGGCTGCCAGGGCCGGCCCTGGCTGTTCGGCGACCTGCAGGCCGCGTTCGAAGGCAGCGACACCCGCTTCCGGCCAAACCTGAGCCAGGTGGCAGAGGGGGTGTACCGCCATGCCGAACTGATGGTGGAGACGTTTGGTGACGAGGGCAAGGCCCTGCGTGAAATCCGCAAACACATCGCCTGGTACTTCAAGGGCTACGTGGTGGGCGGCGAACTTCGCACCCGCCTTGCCCTGGTGACCAGCCTCCAGGTGCTGCGCGAAACGCTCGCCGAGCTGGACCTTGAATCGCCGTACCCGGGCAACGACGCCGAAGGTCCCCGCGGCCGCGCCGGCTCGCCGAAGAGACCGGCGCTGCCTAAGGACTGGCTGGAATCGCGGGCGCTGAACGCGGACCAGTCCCGTGACATCTCCGCCGCAGAGCTGGACGTTTCCGGTGGCTGAGACACGGACTGCTGCACCGGTGCTGCCGGGCTACGACAGCGACGATTCAGCCCGATGGGTGGAGGAACCGACCAAGAACGTCTACCGTTCGGACTTCGAGCGTGACCGCGCCAGGGTGCTGCATTCCTCCGCGCTCCGCAGGCTCGGTGCCAAGACCCAGGTAGTGGCGCCGGACACTGACGACTTCGTCCGGACCCGCCTCACCCACAGCCTCGAAGTGGCCCAGGTGGGCCGCGAACTGGGCCGTGCCCTGGGCTGCGATCCGGACGTGGTGGATACCGCCTGCCTGAGCCATGACCTCGGCCACCCGCCGTTCGGCCACAACGGGGAATCCGCGTTGAATGAGGTGGCACACGCGATCGGGGGCTTCGAAGGCAATGCCCAGACCCTCCGGTTGTTGACGCGCCTGGAGCCCAAGGTGCTGACGGCGGACGGCCAGCCGGCAGGGCTCAACCTCACCAGGGCCAGCCTTGACGCTGCAGCGAAGTACCCCTGGTCGGCGTTGGAAGCCCCGGTCATCCACGGGCAGCGCACCAGCAAGTTCGGCGCCTACGAGGACGATCTCCCCATCTTCAACTGGATCCGCTACGGTGCCCCCGAGCGGCGGTCCTGCCTCGAGGCCCAGGTGATGGACCTCGCCGATGACATCTCGTATTCCGTGCACGACGTCGAGGACGCGATCGTCGCCGGACACTTCCAGCTCCGTTGGATGGACAACCCGGACCACCGCGCCAGGGTGGTGGGCTACGCCAAGCAGTGGTACCTGCCGCACAACGATCCCGCCGATATCGATGCCGCGCTGGCACGGCTGGAAGCCACCGACGTGTGGGTGCGGGAAGCCGACGGCAGCCGCAAGTCAATGGCCGCGCTGAAGAACATGACCAGCCAGTTGATCGGCCGGTTCTGCCAGAGCGCCCTTGAGACTACCCGCGCGGTCTACGGCCCGGAGAACCTCACCCGCTACACTGCCCAGCTCATGGTGCCGGATGAGACGGTCATGGAGATCGCCGTCATGAAGGGCCTGGCCACCACTTTTGTGATGACCACGGATCACCGGCAGCCCATCTATGAGCGGCAGCGTGAGGTGCTGCACGCCCTGGTGACAGCCCTGAGCGCTACCGGCGACCGGCATCTCGAGCCGATGTTCGCCGCTGACTGGCGTGACGCGCCCGACGACGGGGCCCGCCTTCGCGTCGTCATCGACCAGGTGGCGTCACTCACCGACGGCTCGGCGCTGGCCATGTATGAACGCCTGGTGGGGAGCCTTCCGTCGCTGTGGTGAGCCCGGTTACGCCCGGACCGGAGCTGTCTGCGCCCGGGGCTAGGATGGCTCTGTGGCTGGGCTGATCAAACGTGAAGATATCGACGAAGTACGCCAGCGCACGGACATCAAGGAAGTGGTTGACGGCTACGTCACGCTCAAAGGCGCCGGGCTGGGGACCTTCAAGGGCCTGTGCCCGTTCCATGACGAACGCTCGCCGTCCTTCACCGTCCGTCCCCAGGTAGGCCGCTACCACTGCTTCGGCTGCGGTGAGGACGGCGACGTTATCGCCTTCGTGCAGAAGCAGGACCACAGCTCCTTCCAGGAGGCCGTGGAGAAGCTGGCAGCCAGGATCGGCTATGAGCTCCGGTACGAGGACGGCGGGACCGGCCCCAGCCGTGAGGAAGTGGGGCGGCGGCAGCGGCTGCTGGACGCCCACAAAATCGCCGACGAGTTCTTCCAGGCGCAGCTGCTGACGCCCGGTGCCGCGGAGGGGCGGACCTTCCTGCACGGCCGCGGGTTCGACCGTGCTGCCGCCGAGCAGTTCGGCGTCGGCTACGCCCCGCAGGGCTGGGACGCGTTGCTCAGGCATCTTCGCAACCGCGGCTTCACTGACGCAGAGCTAAAGCTCACGGGCATGTTCTCTGAAGGAAACCGCGGCATCTACGACCGTTTCCGCGGCCGCCTCATCTGGCCCATCCGGGACATTGCGGGCGACACCATCGGCTTCGGCGCCCGTAAGCTCTACGAGGACGACCAGGGCCCAAAGTACCTGAACACCCCAGAAACCACCCTGTATAAGAAGTCCCAGGTGCTGTACGGGATTGATCTTGCCAAGCGCAACATCGCCAAGGACCGGCAGCTGGTGGTGGTGGAGGGCTACACGGATGTCATGGCCTGCCACCTCGCAGGGGTCCCGACGGCAGTGGCCACCTGCGGCACCGCGTTCGGCACCGAGCACATCAAGGTCGCCCGCAGGCTGCTTTCGGACGACGGCACGGGGGGAGAGGTCATCTTCACCTTCGACGGCGACGCCGCCGGCCAGAAGGCGGCCCTGCGCGCCTTTGAGGAGGACCAGCGTTTCACCGCCCAGACGTTTGTGGCCGTGGAGCCCACGGGGGCGGACCCGTGCGACCTGCGCCAGAGCAAGGGTGACGAGGCAGTTCACGCGCTGGTGCAGTCCCGCCGGCCGCTGTTTGAGTTCGCCATCCGCACCACGCTCAAGCAGTTCAACCTGGACACCGTGGAAGGGCGTGTACAGGGCCTGAAAGCGTCCGTGCCAGTGGTTGCCGCCATCCGCGACGCGTCCACCCGGACAGGGTATTGCCAGGCGCTCACGGGCTGGCTGGGCATGCCGGACCCGAACGAAGTGCTGCGCCTGGTGACCGCTGCCGTGAAGCGCGGAGACCAGGGCGGGCCTGCAGCAGATCCCCGGACTTCCGCAGGCGCCGCCCAACCGGGCGGACCCGGCGTAGCTGCCGGGCCGCCGTCGGGCGCTGTCCCGTCCTTCCACCGCCCCGACCCCCGCGATCCGGTGGCTTCCATGGAGCGGCAGGCCCTGGAGGTGGCACTGCAGGAGCCCATGCTGCTCGCCGGCGGGGTCTGGGAGCGCTTCTCCGCTGCCCGGTTCGCCACACCGGCCTTCCAGGCAGTCCATGACGCCATGCGCGCCACGGACCCCGCCCTCACCGCCGACCCCGTGCGCTGGGTGGAGCACGTGATGAACGAAGTACCCGAACCGCTGCGGCCCCTGGTGTCCGAACTGGCCGTGGTGCCATTGCCCGCCAGTACGGAGGAAGCAGTGCAGAAGTACTGCCGGGACATCCTGTCGAGGCTTTTCGAGCTCCAGATCACGCGGGTGAAGGCGGACAAGATGGGCCAGCTCCAGCGGCTGGATCCGGCGGCGGATCCGGAAACCTATCAGCGGCTCAACCGTGAGCTGATGATGCTCGAAATGGAACGCCGCGCCCTGCGCTCGGATGCCTGACCCGTACCCCGGCACGGCACCCGCCGGCCCCGATTTCGTTTCCCGGCCATACCTTTGCTAGGCTAATACCCGCTTCATTCCTCCTTAGCTCAATTGGCAGAGCATTCGACTGTTAATCGAAGGGTTGCTGGTTCAAGTCCAGCAGGAGGAGCGCACGATCCCCGTTCCGGAGTCCGGAACGGGGATTTTTTATGCCGTTAGGCCTTATGGGCCCGGCAAAACCGCCGATTTCACTTTGGCGGGAATCCTTTGCTAATGTCATACCTGCTTCATTCCTCCTTAGCTCAATTGGCAGAGCATTCGACTGTTAATCGAAGGGTTGCTGGTTCAAGTCCAGCAGGAGGAGCCAAACGAAAAATCCCCGTTCCTCCACTGGAGGGACGGGGATTTTTCGTTTGCTAGACGAAGTCCATCTCCACCTGAAGGAACCGCTCTGCCTCGACGATGGCGGCCAGGAACGCATCCTTTTCGGTGGGCGACTTCCGCGGCTGGCGCGGGTTCCACTCATGGGGCGCGGAATGGACGCGCACAAAGCCGGTTTCCGGTGGCGCGTAGAAGATGCCGAAGCGCTGGACGGGCCACTCGGGCGACGTTTCCGGGGCTACCAGCAGCGCTGCCATGAAGGCCGGATTGTGCCATTGGGCGATTGGCCGGCGGCGGTCCTCGGTGAACAGGCCCGCGGCGTAGAGGGCGGCGGACTGCTCTCCGCTCTGGGCGCACAACCGGTCCCACCACAGTGGCAGTATCCGGGTATCGCACCGTTGCCACGTGGCCGGAAGCGGCGGTTGATTCTGCCGGCTGGGCACGGACACATTTTATCCTGTGACGGTTGCCCGGCGGCAGACGTGAGGGGCTGTGCGCAGCAGGGCCGGGGAGTGCCGCTGGGGCTGTGCGGGCAGGATCAGGGCCTGTTCCAGGGGCCGGGGTTGACGCGGTACAGCAAAGCCGATCCCGCAACCATGCCCAGGACAATGCCCATGGCGGGGTTGCCCACTGCCCGGCCTGCAAAGTAGCCCACGACGGCGCCCAGCACCGCCCCCAGGAAAAGTCCCCGGCGGTTCCGGTTCGGCTTTCGCCTTTCAGCATGCTTCATGGCGTCAGTGGATCGACGGGACGGTGCGCGGCCGCACCACCAGCCAGAGGGCGGCGATGGCCAGAAGAATGCAGGCTCCCTGTACGGCGCCCATCGGAGCGGCGCTGGTGATACCCAGCCAGCCCACCACCGGGGAGATGAGTCCGGCCATCATGAAGGTCGCGAAACCCAGCAGGGAAGCAGCGGTGCCAGCTTGTTCGGCGTGGCTGGCAAGGGCGAGCACCTGCACGCAGGGGAACATAAAGCCCGTGCCCATGATGTAAAACCACAGCGGGACCATCACGCCCCAGAGGCCGAACCCCAGTTGGTCGAACACCACGATCAGCATGGCCATCACAAACATCCAGGCCGTGGCGCCGGCAAGGATCCACTGCGGCGGAACGCGTCGGATGAGGCGTGAACTCGTCTGGATGCCGGCCACGATGCCCAGCGAATTGATGCCGAAAAGCAGGCCGTACTCCTGGGCGGAAAAACCGAACACGTCCTGGAACAGGAAGGGGGAGGCCGAAAGGTAGGTGAACAGGCCGCCGAAGTTCAGGCCGGCCACCATCAGCAGCCCAACAAAAACCCGGTCGCTAAGGAGGATCCGGTAGCGCTGGCGGACAGTCATGCCGCTCTGCCGGCGCTTTTCCGGCGGCAGCGTCTCGCGTACCAGGAACAGGGCGGCAACGATGACCAGCGTGCCGTAGGCGGCAAGGAACACAAAAATCCCCGGCCACGGCATCACCAGGAGCAGCTGTGAACCGATCACCGGAGCCAGGATCGGTGCCAGCCCGTTGACCAAGGACATGCGGGAAAACATCTTGACCATGGCGTAGCCGGAGAACAGGTCGCGCACCATGGCCATGGCTACCACGCCGCCGCCGGCCGCACCCACACCCATGAGGACGCGGAAAATGCCGAGGGTGGTGATGTCTGTGGACAGGGCTGCGCCCAGCGAGGCTGCAATGTGAAGGGCTGTGGCCAGGATCAGCGGGGTCCGGCGGCCGAACCTGTCGCTGAAAGGGCCCACCACCAGCTGGCCGATGGCGAAGCCCACCGTAGTCCCGGCGAGGGTCAGCTGGACCTGGGCCTCGGTCACGCCCAGGCTGGCCTCCAGCGCGGGGAAGGCGGGAAGGTAAAGGTCGATCGTGAACGGACCCAAGGCCGTCAGGGCGCCGAGGAGAAGGATGTACAAAAGTTTCCGGCGTCGGCTCAACAGGTCGCCCGGATTGCTGGGTATGGTCACGGAGATTAATCCTAGGGCCGGGCGGGGGAATTCTGCAGCGTTGTAGGCCGCGTCGCCCGGCAAGCCCCGGGGTCCGTTATTCAGCTGAATGATAGTTTTGGTGCCGGGGACTGTGCAGCTGCACTTTCCCGCAGCACATGGAAGCCGAATCGGCCATGAAACAGTAAGGCGGAACCGATGAGCGGACGTCACAGCGGGCGGACCAGCCCGGGATTGCGCATCGCTGCGCTGCCCAGGACGCTTAAACTCCTTTTCCGGTTGGCGCCCCGCCAGCTGAATGACGAAGTCGCTTTCGCGAAAATGGAGCTCAAGCGCAAGGGCATTCAGGTCGGAGTTGCCGCAGCCTTCCTCGCAGTGGCCCTCGTCTTCCTGCTCTTCCTGGTGGTTGGCCTGATCGTTGCCGCCATCATGGGCCTTGCCACCATCATGCCCGCGTGGCTGGCCGCCCTGCTGGTCTCTGCGGCATTCCTGCTGATAGCACTTATTGGCGGCCTGATCGGCATGCGCAAATTCAAGAAGGCGATGCCCCTCCTGCCTGAGGAAACCATCCGCGGCATCAAGCACGACATTGGCATCGCGAAGGAGGGCTCCGCCTACAACCCGGCGATCCTCGATCCGCAGAGCCCCGAAGCCAAAGCGGCCAAGGCAGCCAAGGCAGAGGCCGACGCCAAGGCCAAGGCAGAGAAGGAAGCCAAGGCAGCAGAGCACCACAAGGAGTTCCCGCAGGCCTCCGAGCCGGACCTTGTCCGCCGCCTGAACCAGCGCCGCCACCACCTCACCGAGGTCCGCGACGACCTCGGTGAAGAGCTCGACGTGAAAACCCAGGCTCAGCTCCTGCTGGCTGCCGCGCAGGGCAAACTCCACCAGGGACAGGTTCTCGCCGGGCGGGGCAAAGACCTTGCCGGGCACCGGCTTGCAGCTCTCTCAGAATCCGCCGGCGGCCTGGGCAACCGGTGGAAGCCGCTGACTGCCTTCGCGGCTGCCGGCGCCGTGTTCGTCGTCCTGGTCCGCAAGCTCCTCCGGACCTACTAGGACCGGCTCTTTCAACGGAGCTGCCGTCGGGCAGCGCACGGCAGCTCCGCAGGCAGGAATCTATAGCCGCGCCGCAGGGCAGCAGGAAGGAAGGGGCGGGATGAAGTTCATCGGTGCCGGCTCCCGTCCCGGGCGCCCCCAAGTGGATCACGACCGCATAGTAACCATCCCCAACCTGCTCACCGTTGTGCGTTTTATGGGGGTCCCGCTCTTCATCTGGCTGGTTCTCGGCCAGAAGGAATACGGCGCCGCTGTAGTGGTCCTGGCCGTGATGGGCTGCACTGACTGGATTGATGGGTACGTTGCGCGGCGTTTCGACCAGGCCTCGAAGCTCGGCCGGGTCCTGGATCCCATCGCCGACAGGCTGGCGCTGATCGCCGTCGCCGTCACCTTGGTGATTGCCGGCGTCGTGCACTGGCTGTATCTGGCCGCGCTTTTGATCCCGGACGCCGTGCTGCTGGTCCTCACGCTGTCCTTCTTCGGTGGCCACCCGGACCTTCCCGTCAGCGCGGTGGGCAAGGTGCGCACAGGCCTGCTGCTCCTGGGCACGCCGTTGCTGGTCCTCTCCCGGCTGGACACCGCGTTCTCCGACGGGCTGCTCGTCGCCGCGTGGATCGTCCTGGGCCTTGGCCTCATTGGCCACTGGATTGCCGCCTACAACTACTTCTGGGCCATCCTGCGCAAAGGCAGAATGCAGCAGGACCACGACGGCGGAGCCTCCTGATGGTGTGGATGGCGGTTGCGCTTGCGGTGCTTGGCGCCTTCTGCCTGGCCTTGGGCGCCCAGCGCCAGGGGAGCGCTGTGAAAGCCGATACCGGGGGCCTGGCGCTGAGCTCCAACGGATTCCTCCGCCTCCTCCGGAACCCGCGCTGGGTATTCGGCCTCCTCCTGCTCTGCGCGGGGATGGCCATGAACGCGGTGGCACTCGTGTCCGCCCCGCTCACCGTGGTCCAGCCCATTGGAGCGATCGCCCTGGTCATCACCACCGTCGTCAACGCGCGGGACCAGGACCTCACCATCAACCGCGCCACCGTCGTGGCCATCTCCGCCTGCGTGGCCGGCTCGGCACTCTTTGTTCTCCTGGCAGTCAACGTGACCCAGGAAAACCACCACGTGAGCCTCGACGCCGAACTCACCATCGTGCTGCTGCTTGCCCTCGCGGTGGGGCTCTTCGGCACCCTGGCGGTGATGTTCAAGCACCGGATGAACGCGTTCGTCTATATCCTCGGCGCCGGCGTCCTCTTCGGTTTTGTGGCCGTGCTGACCCGGATCATCGGCAAGCACCTGCTTGATCCCAACGGACTGTTCCTCCTGAACGTGCAGTGGTATTCCGTGCTGGCCATCATCGCCGCAGGCGGCCTGGGATCCTGGTTTGTCCAGAGCGCCTATTCCACCGGCCCGCCCGATCTGGTGATCGCGGGCCTCACCGTGATCGACCCCATCGTGGGCATCGCCATTGGGATTGTCATCCTTGGTGAACTCCGCCCCGATGTCCACGCCGTGATGGCCATTGCCATGGGAACCGCCGCATCCCTTGCTATCGTGGGGGTAATCGCCCTTTCACGGCACCATCCCGAGGTCACCAAGCGCAAAAAAGACGCAAGGAAGGCCGCGGGCAGGCCGTCCCACTAGTCCGCCCAGCATCTACACGAGGCCCCGGCGCCAGCCGGCGGCCAACCGTGCTGCCAGTGCCAGCTGTCCGCACCGTGACCATCAGGAGCACTCCACGTGACCACGCCCGCAGACCAGCAACCCCTGACCGTCCTGATCGCCGCGGACACCTACCCGCCCCACATCAACGGGGCAGCCCAGTTCGGCTACCGGCTGGCCAAGGGCATGACAGGCCGGGGCCATAACGTGCATGTGCTGGCCTGCCGTGCGGACAACGGGAAGAGCTTCACCGAGTTCCGCTCAGAAGCAACAGTGCACCGCCTCCGCTCGCACGGCGTCCCCACCCATGAGTACTTCCGGATCTGCTTGCCCTGGGAAATCAAAAAGGAAATCAGCCTCCTCTTTGACCGCGTCAAGCCCGATGTAGTGCACATCCAAAGCCACTACATGATTGGCGAGCACGTCCTGTACGAGGCCGACAGGCGGGGCATCCGGATCGTCGCCACCAACCACTTCATGCCGGAAAACCTCAACCCGTTCCTGCCTTTTCCGCAATGGTTCAAGAACATCATCGGGCGGATTTCCTGGAAGGACATGGGCAAGGTCATGGGGCGGGCTGACGTGGTCACCACACCTACCCCGCTGGCGGCCAGAGCAATGCACCAACACGCTTTCCTCCGCAAGGTCCTTCCGCTCTCCAACGGCATCGACTCGGCCGCTTACGAAGTCCAGCCGGGCGAGCACATCGAACCGCACGCCCACCCCACCGTGATGTTCGCTGGTCGCCTCGCCGAAGAAAAGCATGTGGATGTGCTGATCGAAGCCGTCAGTAAGACGCCGCGTGAGCTGAACGTGCACCTGGAAATCGTGGGTGGCGGCGAAGTCCGTTCCTCCCTCGAAAACCTCGTCCATCGGCTCGGGCTGGGGGACCGGGTGAAGTTCCTGGGCCTGGCCAGCGACGAGGACCTGCGTAAGACCTACATCAAGGCCGATCTCTTTTGCATGCCAGGGACAGCGGAGCTGCAGTCCCTGGTCACCCTGGAGGCGATGTCCGCTTCGACGCCCGTTGTGCTGGCGGATGCCATGGCTTTGCCGCACCTGGTGCGCGACGGCGAAAACGGGTACCTGTTTACGCCGAACGACAGTGATGACCTTGCCAAGAAAATCACCATGATCCTTGAACTGCCGGCAGACCAGCGTGCCGCCATGGGCCAGGTCAGCCGGCAGATGGTGGAACCCCACAGCATCGAAGGCACGCTGCAGACCTTCGAGGACCTGTACCGGGGAGCGCGCTTCGAGGACAAAGTGGTCTGAAGGCTTTCCGGGGTTTGCTAGAGTGATTTTGCCCGGCCGGCACATCCCTTTTGCGGAGACCAGCCAAGGCATCTGGGGCTATAGCTCAGCTGGTTAGAGCGCGGGACTCATAATCCTAAGGTCCTCGGTTCAAGTCCGAGTAGCCCTACCCCCCACGAACGCGGAAACCGCGGCCGGTGCATCTGCCGGCCGCGGTTTTCTTTTTCGGTCACAGAGGCCGAACGCTCCATCACGTTCCGCAACGTATTGTGAACGCTCCATCACGTTCCGCAACGTATTGGTGAACGCTCCATCACGTTCCGCAACGTATTGGTGAACGCTCCATCACGTTCCGCAACGTGTTGGTGAACGCTCCATCACGCTGCCCGCGGCGGCTCTGCCATCGAACCGTACAGCGACTAATGGGATGCGCAGGGATAGTTGCAGGAGGTGATGGGGCGTTGTGGGGATAGTTGCAGGAGGTGATGGGGCGTTCGGAGCGCCAGGCCGGTGCATCTGCCGGCCGCGGTTTTCTTTCTTCAGCGGCACACCTGCGGTATGTTACTGAGCAGTAACTTACCGCGCTCTTTTCCGGAGAGCTCCGGTCACCGCTGATCCTGCGAGGTAAACATGTCCACTCCTGCCGCCGACCTCAACAACCTGCCCTATCCTGACGGCGACTTCTATTCCTTCGAGCAGTTGCTGAGTGAAAAGGAGCAGGGCCGACTGGCGGAGATCAGGGAATTCCTGGCCCGGGAGGTCCGGCCCATCGCTGTCGACTTCTGGAACCGCGGCGAATTTCCCATGGACCTGATACCTAAACTGGCGGACATCGACCTGGTGAGCCCGGTCCGCAGGCAGGGCCACTCCAACCTCTTTGCCGGCCTGGTCCACGCAGAGGTCACGCGCGCGGACGCGTCCATCTCCACCTTCATTGGCGTCCATGACGGACTTTTTACCGGTTCCATCGAAGCCCTCGCCTCCCAGGAGCAAAAGGACGCCTGGCTGCCCGACATCTACGCGTTGAAGACAATTGGGGCGTTCGGCCTGACGGAACCCCTCGGCGGATCGGACGTCGCCGGCGGAACGCGGACCACGGCGCGCCGCGAGGGTGATTCGTGGATCCTGAACGGGGCCAAGCGCTGGATCGGAAACGCCACCTTCTCCGACTGGGTGGTCATTTATGCGCGGGACCTTCAGGACAACCAGGTCAAGGGCTTCCTGGTGGACACCACGCTGGAGGGATTCAGCGCCGTGAAGATCGAGAACAAAATCGCACTCCGGACGGTCCAGAATGCCGACATCAGCCTGGACAACGTGGTGGTTCCGGACTTTTACAAGCTCGCCCACGCCAACAGCTTCCGCGACGTGAACAAGGTCCTGAAAGTCACGCGTCTCGGCGTCGCCTGGCAGGCCGTGGGCCAGCAATTGGCAGCGTTCGATGTAGCCCGGCGCTACGCGGTGGAGCGCCGCCAGTTCGGCCGACCTCTAGCCTCCTTTCAACTGGTCCAGAGCCAGCTGGTGCAGATGCTGGGTAACGCTGTTAGCTCAATGGGCATGATGGTGCGGCTGTCACAGCTTGAGGACGCCGGTGAGGCGAAGGACGAGCAGTCCGCGCTGGCCAAGGCCTTCACTACCGCAAGGATGCGCGAAAGCGTTGCCATTGGCCGGAGCCTCCTGGGCGGCAACGGCATCGTGACCGACTTTGAAATAGCCAAAATCTTCGCCGATGCCGAAGCGATCTACTCCTACGAGGGAACGCACGAAATCAACACCCTGGTGACCGGCCGCGCCATTACCGGCATCTCCGCCATCGTCTGACCCATCGACAGGAAGGGCGCCGGTGGGCCCGGCCGCCTGATGCACCGGTCCGGTCCGTCCCGCCGGCCAGTTAAAGGTACTAGGGCGGGGATCCGAGGGGCAGCAGGATGGATGGCCGCAGGTCCATCACGAACTGCAGCGGATTCACGTAGTCCTCGCCGCGCCGGACACCCCAGTGGACGCAGGAAGCCGCCCGGCAGTGGCCCGCGAGAACCGTGCCGATTTCCTGGCCCGCGCCCACCACACTGCCTGCGGTCAAGGTGCTGTTAACAGGTTCAAAGCTGCTGCGGAGGCCGTTGCCGTGGTCGATGGTGATCACCGGCCGGTCCACCACTACGCCCACGAAGCTGACGGTTCCCGGCGCCGGCGAGGTGACCTGAACGGCGTCGGACGCTGTTCCCAGGTCCACGCCCCGGTGTCCGCTGAGCCAGGGCTTGGGCGGCGGATCAAAATCACGAAGTACCGGCGGGCGCGGGGAAACCGGCCAGCGCCAGGAGGGTGTTGCCTCCGCGGCAGCGGGCCCCGGACTGAAGTCCAGCGTCTCCCCGGCGGGGGCAAGGGAAGCAGGCAGCAGGAGCAGGGCTGCCAGCAGCACCGGAGGTTTCATCTGCCCAGTGTGTACCGGCTGAAAATGTGCCGGCAGGGGTAGGCCGTGCTATGTGGATAAGGCCCGGCACGGGCAAGGTTCCTGTCCTCCGGGTGTGGGCGCCTGTAGTACACTTGGTGGAGCAGTTTGCTGCGCCCTCAACGCTTTCCGTCCGGCGGCTATCCCAATGGTTTTTCCAACGGTATATGCCCCTGTCCGGGTTGGCGTCGGCACGTCTCATTCAGGAGTGTGGGGGAGCGGCAGCTGACTACGCGCATCCAGCCCTCCCGTGGAGGATCATGCTTCTTGCGGTCCGCACCCCTGGTGCTGATGAGAAGCGCGATGGATGCCAGGAGCAGGGCCCGCCCGGGCCACGCTAATAAACCGTCAACTATTGGCAGGGTAAGAAGCCTTGGGGCTTTCTCATGAATGACCTGCCGGAAGGAGCGTCGGCATGCCCGTCGTAACTATGCGCCAGCTGCTTGACAGCGGCGTCCACTTTGGACACCAGACCCGCCGTTGGAACCCGAAGATGAAGCGCTTCATCTTCACCGAGCGCAACGGCATCTACATCATCGACCTTCAGCAGTCGCTGTCCTACATCGACCGCGCCTACGAGTTCGTGAAGGCCACCGTTGCACACGGCGGCACCGTTCTCTTCGTCGGCACCAAGAAGCAGGCCCAGGAAGCTATTGCCGAGCAGGCAACCCGCGTGGGCCAGCCGTACGTGAACCAGCGTTGGCTCGGCGGTATGCTGACCAACTTCCAGACGGTCGCCAAGCGCATCCAGCGCATGAAGGAACTCGAAGAGATCGACTTCGACGACGTCGCCGGCTCCGCGTACACCAAGAAGGAGCTGCTGCTCCTCAAGCGTGAACTCACCAAGCTCGAGTCCAACCTCGGCGGTATCCGCAACCTCACCAAGGCACCCTCCGTGCTCTGGATCGTGGACACCAAGAAGGAGCACCTCGCTGTTGACGAGGCCAAGAAGCTGAACATCCCGGTTGTGGCCATCCTGGACACCAACTGCGATCCTGACGAAGTCGACTTCCCGATTCCGGGCAACGACGACGCCATCCGCTCCGTGAACCTCCTGACCCGCGTTGTTGCCGACGCCGTTGCCGAGGGCCTCATCGCCCGCAACAACCGCGGCACCGGCACCACCGAAGCTCCGGAAGAGCCGCTGGCTGAGTGGGAGCGCGAGCTCCTCGAAGGCAGCAAGGCAGAAGAAGCTGCTGCTCCTGCTGCTGAGGAAGCACCGGCTGCTGCCGAGGCACCCGCCGCCGAAGCTCCGGCCGAAGACGCCAAGTAACAACCTAATCCGGATTTTCCTGCGCCGCCTGCGGCGCGGGAGCTGCTGACAGGACGGTGGCCCACCAGGTGGGCTGCTGTCCTGTCGGTCCGTACACCACAACAAATTTCTAGACAGAGGGGTTCACATGGCGAACTACACTGCCGCGGACATCAAGGCCCTGCGCGAGCGCACCGGCGCCGGCATGATGGACGTCAAGAAGGCTCTTGACGAGGCCAACGGTGACGCCGAGAAGGCCATCGAAATCATCCGCATCAAGGGCCTCAAGGGCGCTACCAAGCGCGAGGGCCGCTCCACCGCTGAAGGCCTGGTGGCCGCCAAGGTCAGCAACGGCGTCGGCGTTATGATCGAGGTCAACTGCGAGACCGACTTCGTGGCCAAGGCTGACAAGTTCATCCAGCTGGCTGACAAGGTCCTGGCAGTAGCCGTCGAGTCCGGCGCAGCCGACCTCGAGACCCTGCTGGCCACCGAAGTTGACGGCAAGCCCCTCTCCGAGGTCGTCGTCGAAGAAGGCGCTGTCCTGGGCGAAAAGGTTGTTGTCCGCCGCGTCTCCCGCGTCGAGGGCGCAACGGTTGACGCTTACCTGCACAAGACCTCCAAGGACCTCCCGGCCCAGGTTGGCGTGCTGTTCGCTGTTGACGGTGAAGGCGAAACCGCTGCCACCGCCGCCCACGATGTTGCAGTCCACATCGCTGCCATGGCCCCGAACTACCTGACCCGCGAAGACGTTCCGTCTGACCTGGTTGAGTCCGAGCGCCGCATCGCCGAAGAGACCGCAAAGGCCGAGGGCAAGCCCGAAGCCGCTCTCACCAAGATCGTGGAAGGCCGCGTGACGGGCTTCTACAAGGGTGAGGTCCTGGTTGACCAGGCATTCGCGAAGGACGCCAAGAAGTCCGTGGCGCAGGTCCTCGAAGAGGCCGGTGTCAAGGGAACCGCGTTCACGCGTTTCCGCGTCGGCTCCTAGTCGAACAGCAAGGGGTGGCCACTTCGGTGGCCGCCCCTTTTGCATGCGCGGGGACGCCCCGAATGGGACAACCCGAATGGGACCTTTGGCCGCGCAGCAGGATAACCTTTTTTCAGAGTTCACCAACGGGAAGGCATCATGGAAGCCGTCAACACTGTAGTCCAGCCAGAGAAAAGTCGACGCCGGGTCCTCCTGAAGCTCTCCGGCGAGGTCTTCGGCGGCGGGAAGCTGGGCGTTGACCCCGAGACCGTCCGGGATGTCGCCAAGCAGATCGCCGCAGCCGTCCCCCAGGTGGAGGTGGCCATCGTGGTAGGCGGCGGCAACTTCTTCCGCGGCGCGGAACTTTCCCAGAGCGGCATGGACCGCTCACGGGCCGACTACATGGGCATGCTTGGAACGGTGATGAACTGCCTGGCGCTGCAGGATTTCCTCGAGCAGGCCGGCGTCGAAACCAGGGTCCAGAGCGCCATCACCATGGGACAGGTAGCCGAAGCCTACATTCCCCGCCGCGCCATCCGGCACATGGAAAAGGACCGCGTGGTCATCTTCGGCGCGGGTGCCGGACTGCCGTACTTCTCCACTGACACCGTTGCCGCCCAGCGGGCACTCGAGGTCCATGCCGACGTCGTCCTGATGGCCAAGAGCGGCGTGGACGCCGTTTACACGGCTGACCCGAAAAAGCACCCCACTGCCGAGCGTCTCGAAACCCTCAGCTATGACGACGCCCTCCGCCGCGACATCCGCGTAATGGACCAGACAGCGATGACCATGTGCAAGGACAACAACCTTTCGATGGTGGTCTTTGGCATGGAGGGTGAAGGCAACGTTACCCGGGCCATCCTGGGCGAGAAGCTGGGCACCCTGGTCACGGCCTAGCTACGGCTAGGATGTCTTCAGGACAGTTCCGCCCCTGCCTTCGCGGCCAGGGGCGGAAGCAGTAACAGAGAACCACGTTTGTGCATGGACCCGGTGCCCCGGACTGCACCAGAATCTTCAGGAGAGACCGTGATCGAAGAAACCTTGCTCGAAGCCGAAGAAAAGATGGACAAGGCCGTTGAGGTAGCCAAGGAAGACTTCGCTTCCATCCGCACCGGTCGCGCCAATCCGGGCCTCTACAACAAGGTCCTGGTGGACTACTACGGCTCACCCACACCGCTGCAGCAGCTCGCCTCGTTCGCCATTCCGGATGCCCGTACCATCCTCATCACGCCCTTCGACAAGACGGCTTTGCGCGACATCGAACGTGCGCTTAGCGATTCCGAGGTCGGCGCCAACCCGTCCAACGACGGCAACGTCATCCGGATCACCATTCCGGAGCTGACCAAGGAACGCCGCAAGGAATACGTCAAGATCGTCAAGACCAAGGGCGAGGACGCCAAGGTCTCCATCCGCAACATCCGCCGCAAGGCCAAGGAAACCTTGGACAAGCTGGTCAAGGACGGCGAAGCCGGTGAGGATGAGGGCACCCGCGCCGAAAAGGAACTGGACGGCCTCACCAAGTCGCACGTGGACGGCATCGACGAGCTGCTCAAGCGCAAGGAAGCGGAGCTGCTCGAAGTCTGATGGGCCAGGCAGAGCAGGCCCCGGCACAACGGGCGCGCACACGGGGGAAGCAGCCCAGGACCAACCCGACGCCGAAGGCCGGGCGGAACCTGCCGGCCGCGGTGGCGGTGGGCCTGGCCATGCTCTTCGCCGTGCTGGGCGGGCTGTTGTTCCTGCCTCTTGGTTTTGTTGCGGTCACCACCGCATTCGCCGTCTTTGGGGTGTGGGAGATTTACCGTGCCCTGGAGGCGAACGGGACCAGGATGCCTGTCGTGCCGGTGATGACCGGCACGGTGGCGATGCCCTTCGCCGCCTACTTCGGCGGGATCGAGAGCCTGCTTTTTGCCATGCTGCTGAGTTCGGTGGCCGTGCTGCTGTGGCGTTCCATCGAGAGCGCTGCCGGCTCGGCCAACAGCATCTTCGCCGGCGTCTTCACCTTGGGCTGGGTGCCGTTCTTCATCAGCTTCGCGGCGCTCCCACTGCATGCGTCGGGCGGGGCTACTCCGGTGGGGCTGTGGCCGGGAGGAATAATTCCCGACGGCGCGTGGCAGGTGGTGGTGATGCTGCTGCTTGTAGTGTCCAACGACACCTTCGGCTACCTCGTGGGCGCATCCCTCGGCAAACACCCGATGGCTCCCAAGATCAGCCCGAAGAAATCCTGGGAAGGATTTGCCGGATCCATCGGCGGGGCGATACTGATCGGCATCCTGGCCAGTGTCTTTTTGCTGGACAAGCCCTGGTGGGTAGGCGTGGTCCTGGCGGTGGGACTGGTGGCGGCATCCACAGCCGGTGACCTTGCCGAATCCATGGTCAAACGCGAACTGGGCGTCAAGGACATGAGCAGCATCCTGCCGGGACACGGAGGCGTCATGGACCGGCTGGACTCTATCGTTTTTGCAGCCCCGGCGGCTTTTGTCCTGTACGGCCTCGTTTCCGGAGCCTGAAACACAACCCCAGCCGGACCCGGCCGCCCATAAACTGGTGCAGGAGCGGTACGGCTTGAAGAGCATCGAAGGAATCAAAAGTGGCATTGGACATTCATCGGCAGATCCCTGCGTCCTTTGAGCGCGTGCAGCGCAGCGATTACGGCTACAACGCCAAACAGGTGGACCAGTTCCTGCAGCGGGCGCGCGTGTCACTGGAAACGCCTGCCACGGCGGCGGAGCCCGTCACCAGTGCTGATGTCAGGGCAGTTTCCTTTGACCCCGTCAAGGGTGGTTACTCCGCCGCCGTCGTCGATGCAGCCCTGGACCGCCTGGAAGACGCCTTCGCCCGCCGTGAGCGGGACGAGCTGATTGCTGCCCGTGGCGAGGAGGCGTGGCTGCGCGAAATTGGCAACCTGTCCGGCATCCTCCGCGGCCGCCTGCACCGCCCGGATGGTGACCGCTTCCGCCGGCCGGCGAAGAAGAAGGCCCGCAGCTACAACACGGCTGACGTGGACCGGCTGTGCCACGAACTCGTCGCCTACCTCGAACAGGACAAGCCGCTCAGCGTCGACAACGTCCGCAGGGCAGTTTTCCGTCCCGCCGTTGGCCGTGACGGGTACGAGGAAACCCAGGTGGACGCCTTCCTGGACCGTGTGGTTGAACTGATGGCGGCCATCGACTGACCCTGCGTTCAAACTCCCACCGGCGGGGTGGGCGAGAGCGGCTCGTACCTTCTCCAAATATCCCTGTACGTCCGGTAACCGGGTTGCTCCGGTTTCCGAAGAAAAAGTCCGGATCACCTTTCGGTGGCCAGCGGCCTCTCCGGGGTGTGGAGCCGGGTCATGACCCGGGACATCGTCCTGGGGACCCTGTAAGCAGTTGCCCGCGAAACGACCACCATCACGGCGAAGGCGGCCGGCACTGTCCAGGCTGCCGGTTGCGCCAGCCAGGGCGGGAGGTTGGGCGAGCCCGCCACGGAGCCCGCGATCATCGCTCCGCCGCACAGTACCCCGCCTGTCAACATGCCGGCGATTGCGCCGGCGTCGGTAAGCCCCCGCCACCAGATGCCCAGCAGGAGCACCGGGCAGACCGTGGAGGCGGTGAAGGCGAAAACCAGGCCCACGCTGCCGGCAAGTGCCAGTGAGTCCGTCATGAAGGCGAAACCCAAGGGCACCACGATCGAGATCACTGCCGCCAGCCGGAAGCCGCCCACGCCGGCGCCCAGGACATCCTGGCTGATGACGCCGGCCAGGGACACCACCAGCCCCGACGTGGTGGACAGGAAGGCGGCAAAGGCGCCGGCCACCACAAAGGCTGACAGCAGGTCGCCGGCGGCGCCGCCCACCAGTTCGCCGGGGAGCAGCAGCACCAGGGCATCGGCCTGGTTGGCCCGGGCGAGGCCTGGCGCGAACATCCGGCCCACCAGTCCGTAGGCCGTGGGGAACAGGTAGAACACGGACAGCAGGCCCAGGACGATCAGTGTGGTCCGCCGAGCCGAGTGCCCGTCCGGGTTGGTGTAGAAGCGGACCAGCACGTGCGGCAGTCCGAGGGTGCCGAAGAGGAGTGCCACCAGCAGCGACACGTTCTGGTACATCCCGGCGGGGGCGAGGTTCGTGGGGTTCACGGCAGGCGGAGCCAGGGCAGGAGTCCCGCTTCCGGCGAGCATAAAAATGATGAACAGGATGGGAACCGCCAGGGCTGTGAGCTTGAGCCAGTACTGGAAGGCCTGGACGAAAGTGATGGAACGCATGCCGCCGGCAACCACCGTCAGGCACACAACTATCACCACAGCCACGGAACCCACCCAGGACGGCAGCCCTGTAGTGATCCGGATGGTCAAAGCGGCTCCATGGAGCTGCGGCACGATGTACAGCCAGCCCACCAGCACCACCACGAGGCTGGTGACCTTGCGGACAGCCCGGGAATCCAGCCGTGCCTCCGTGAAATCAGGAATGGTGTACGCGCCGGAGCGCCGCAGCGGCGCAGCAACAAACAGCAGAAGCATCAGGTACCCGGCGGTGTAGCCCACCGGAAACCATAAGGCGTCCGTCCCGGACAGCAGGATGAGGCCGGCGACGCCGAGGAAGCTTGCCGCGGAGAGGTACTCACCGCCGATGGCCGAGGCATTCCACCAGGGCCGCACAGTTCGGGAAGCAACATAGAAATCACCCGTGGTCCGCGAGATCCGGAGGCCGTAGAAGCCGATCAGCGCAGTCGCCACGGAGACCACTGCGAGCGCGGCTATGGCCACGCCTGGATTCATGGTGCCGTCACTGGTCCTTGGCCAGGTCCCGGTACCGCGCCTCGTTGCGCGCAGCGGTCCGGACGTAAAGCCAGGCACTGAGTCCGATCAGGGGGTAGATGCCTGCGCCCAGGAGAAGCCAGTCAAAGGGGATCCCCGCAATGCGGGTCTCCGTCAGTCCGGGCACCACGGCCAGCAGCAGCGGGAAAGCGCCAAGGATCAGCAGGAAACCGGAAGCCACCACCAACGCCAACCGCAGCTGGGACCGGATCAGCGACCTGACGAACACCTGCCCCACCTCGGAGTCCTGCGCCGCTTCCCGGCTGTCCCGGGGAGGAAGTGCTGCCGAGCGGGGCGCTGTGACGCGTACCCTGCTCATGCGTGCGGCCTGATCCGCGTGGCGCCCAGCTTTTCCCGCACTGTTGGCAGGTGGCGCCGGCTGATGGGAAGGCCGGCGCCTGCAACGGTGACGCTGGGGCCGTCGGCAACCAGCTTCATGGACGTTACGTGCTTCAGGGCAACGAGGTAGGAACGGTGCGTCCGGATGAAGCCGGCGTCCGCCCACTGCTGCTCGAGGTCGGCCAGCGGCACCCTGATCAGGTAGCTCGCATCTGCCGTGTGCAGCCTTGCGTAGTCGCCCTGGGCCTGAACGTACGTGACATCATCACGCCTGATCATCCTGGTGGTACCGCCCTGGTCAACGGTGATCATCTCCGCTGCCGTACCGCCGTCGCGCAGTTCACTGATGCGCCCCACGGACCGCGCCAGACGTTCGGCGCGGACCGGCTTGAGCAGATAGTCCACGGCGGCGAGCTCGAACGCCTTCAGTGCGTGGTCCTCGTCCGCGGTCACAAAAACAACTGCGGGGGGATTCCTGCCGGCAGAGATGGCGCGGGCAATATCCAGCCCGGAGACCGCCGGCATATGGATGTCGAGGAAGACGGCGTCAACCGGGCCGGCTGCCAGGGCCCGAAGGGCCTCGGTGCCGGAGGTGGCGCGGAGGACGGTGCCGATGCGATCGTCCCGCCCCAGGAGGAAAGCCAGTTCCTCGACGGCGGGCAGTTCGTCGTCGACAACGAGGACGTTAATCATGTTCCTAGGGTACTTTCCGGTGGGACCGGCAGGTTCACGCGTCGTGGCCCGGCTGGGACTTCGGTACCCGCATAGTGATCAGCGTTCCCTCCCCGGGCGCGGTGTCGATGACCAGCCCGTGGTCGTTGCCGTAGACCTGGCGGAGGCGGGCGTCCACGTTCCGCAGGCCCACGTGCTCGCCGTCGGTATGGCCGGCAAGCATGGACTGGAGCTGCGCAGGGTCCATGCCCACGCCGTCGTCCTCAATCGTCACCTCGGCGAACGCGCCCGCGTCGTTTGCGCTGATGCTGATGTGCCCAGGCCCTTCCTTGGCCTCCAGCCCGTGCCGAACGGCATTTTCCACCAGCGGTTGCAGGCTGAGGAAGGGGATGACGGTACTTAGGACCTCCGGCGCCACCCGCAGGCTGACCTGCACGCGTTCGCCGAACCGCGCCCGCTCCAGGAGGAGGTAGCGGTCGATGCAGCGAAGCTCCTCGGCGAGCGTTGTGAAGTCGCCGTGCCGGCGGAAGGAATAGCGGGTGAAATCGGCAAACTCCACCACCAGCTCCCGGGCGCGGGCGGGATCGGTGTTGATGAAGGACGCGATGGCGTTCAGCGAGTTGTAGATGAAGTGCGGGCTGATTTGGGCGCGCAGGGCACGTACCTCGGCCTCCATCAGCAGCGTCCTTGATGCGTCCAGCTCCGCAAGTTCCACCTGGACGGCAACCCAGTCGGCCACCTCGGCGGTGGCGCGGACCAGGCCCGCACCGGCTGACGGAGCGAAGGCGGCGACGGCACCCACCACGCGGGTTCCGGCCCGCACGGGAGCGATCACCGCGGCGAGCGGCCCGCCCGTACCGCTTCTCTGGGCACCGCCCTGCCCTGTGGGGTGGCCGGCTGGCAGCACCGCCGTCCTTCCGCCCGCCAGCACCCCTTCGGCAAGCCCCATCAACTGCGGCTTGAGTTCCTCGGCTGCGCCGTCCCAGGCCAGCACCCCGGTGGTGTCAGTGATGGCCAGCGCATCACAGCCCAGCAGCGCGCGCAGCTGACGGCTGGCTTTCGCCGCGCCCGTGGGGTTCAGGCCGCGCCGCAGATGCTGGCCGGCCTGGGATGCCGCATGCAGCGTGTGGTAGGTGGCGCGTTCGGCGTCCGTGCCGAGGTCCCGGAACGAGCGCAGCACCTTCAGCCCGATGCCGACGACGACGGCGATGGCCATGGCGATCACCGCCACAGCCGCGGCGGTAAGGAGGGGGGAGTCCGGCATGGTGCCCAGCGTAATGGCGGGTGCCGTTTGTCGCAGCATCGCGACCGTTGAGCGACCGCGGGCCTGCCGGGTCTGGTATGTGCCGCCGGTGGCCAGCAGAGTGATTGCAGTCACACTCGCGGTACCCCTGACGGGATTTGCGGCTGGGTGTGTGCAAGGCAAGTCTCAATGAGGAGGAACGATGGGTAACGATGCCCACACTCCGGACGCAGCGGCGTCCGTGGACTTTGAACAGGTCCAGTCGACCGGGCAGTTCCAGGAACTGCGCAAGCGTCACCGCAGCTTTGTCTTTCCCATGGCAGTTGCATTCCTGCTGTGGTACTTCGCTTACGTCCTGCTCGCGGACTACGCGGTGGCCTTTATGTCCACCAAGGTCTGGGGCAACATCAACGTTGGCCTGATCCTCGGCCTGCTCCAGTTCGTCTCGACGTTTGCGATCACCAGCTGGTACGTCAGCTACTCCAACAAGCGGCTGGACCCCATCGCTGCCGAGATCCGGGACGAGATTGAGGGGCACGAATTCGATAAGCAGGGCAACCGAGTGGGCGGAACCAACAAATGATAAACATTGCAGCTGCGGTGGATGTTGCGGCGCTTCAGGAAACCACTTTGCTGAACATGGGCATTTTCGGCCTCTTCGTGGCCGTGACCATGGTCATCGTGCTCCGCGCCAGCAGGAACAACAAGACAGCCGCCGACTACTACGCGGCGGGACGTTCCTTCACGGGCTCCCAAAACGGCACCGCCATCGCGGGGGACTACCTCTCGGCTGCGTCGTTCCTGGGCATCACCGGCGCCATCGCCATTAACGGCTACGACGGTTTTATGTATTCCATCGGGTTCCTCGTGGCGTGGCTGGTGGCACTGCTCCTGGTAGCGGAACTGCTCCGCAACACCGGCAAGTTCACCATGGCCGATGTCCTGTCCTTCCGGCTGAAGCAGCGGCCTGTCCGGATCGCGGCAGCCATCTCCACCCTCGCCGTGTGCTTCTTCTACCTCCTGGCCCAGATGGCAGGCGCCGGCAGCCTTGTTTCCCTGCTCCTGGGCATCAGCGACTGGGGCGGACAGGCCCTGGTGATCATCGTCGTCGGCGGCCTGATGATCATGTACGTCCTGATCGGCGGCATGAAGGGCACCACTTGGGTCCAAATCATCAAGGCCATCCTGCTGATAGCCGGTGCTGCCGTGATGACCGTCTGGGTCCTGGCCATCTACGGCTTCAATCTGTCCAGCCTCCTGGGCGCAGCAGTTGAAACCGCCAACAACCCGGCCGTCCTGAACCCGGGCCTGCAGTACGGCAAGACCGAGACCTCCAAGCTGGACTTTATGTCCCTGGCCCTCGCACTCGTCCTTGGCACCGCGGCACTGCCCCACGTGCTCATGCGCTTCTACACCGTCCCAACCGCCAAGGAGGCCCGCAAATCCGTGGTGTGGGCCATCTGGCTGATCGGGCTCTTCTACCTCTTCACGCTGGTACTCGGGTACGGCGCTGCTGCACTCGTTGGTCCGGAAACCATCCGGACGGCACCTGGCGGCGTGAATTCGGCAGCCCCGCTGCTTGCCTTCTACCTGGGCGGACCGCTGCTGCTGGGCTTCATCTCGGCGGTGGCCTTCGCCACCATCCTCGCCGTCGTGGCCGGCCTGACCATCACCGCCGCCGCGTCCTTCGCCCACGACATCTACGCCAGCGTCATCTCCAAGGGCAAGGCCGATGCCGACACTGAGGTTAAGGTGGCCCGGCGAACCGTGGTGGTCATCGGTGTCCTGGCCATCCTGGGCGGTATCCTCGCCAACGGGCAGAACGTGGCGTTCCTTGTGGCGCTGGCATTCGCTGTCGCCGCGTCCGCCAACCTGCCCACGATCGTCTACTCCCTGTTCTGGCGGAAGTTCACCACGCAGGGCGCAGTTTGGAGCATGTACGGCGGGCTTGGCGCCGCGATTGTCCTGATCATCTTCTCGCCGGTGGTTTCCGGCGGCGCAACCTCGATGATCAAGGACGCAAACTTCGCGCTCTTCCCGCTGAGCAACCCGGGCATCGTGTCCATACCGCTGGCGTTCTTCCTCGGCTGGCTCGGAACGGTCCTGGACAAGAGGCGCGAGGATTCGGCCAAGCAGGCCGAGATGGAAGTCCGGTCCCTCACCGGGGTCGGGGCAGAGAAGGCAGTCAACCACTGACCCCTGCGATGTAAGTATTCGCCAAACAGAAAGAGCCTTCGCGCTGTGACATGGTCACGTTGGCGCGGAGGCTCTTTCATGGTTGCAGCAGCACTGCCGATGGGCGGTTCCGGACCAGCGGTCCTGCCTGTTGCGTTGCAGCTAGGCCTTGGGCCGCAGCTTGATGGTAGTCATCTTCAGGTCCTCGGTACCTTCAAACCGGTAGGCAAGGTCCACTTCCTTGCCCTCACAGGCAATGACACCGGCCACGTCCGCTGCCTTGACCCCGTTTTCGGTACCCACCTGGAGGTCGTTGTAGGACGGCTTGCACGAGTCATTCATTTCCAACGTGTCCACCCCGGTGATAAACGCTTCCTTGGACAGCTGTTCCTTCAGGGCCGGGTCGAGGTACTCATCGTAGGCCTGCGAGCCCTGGCCGCTGATGACCATCCTGGTGAAGCCGTCGGCAAGGCCCCTCGCCTGGTTGGTGGCACTTCCCACCACGGTCACCAGGATGATGATGCCCAGGGCCACCAGGACCAGGACGCCGCCGATGCCCGCCAGGATGATCCACAGTTTCCGCCGGCTTTTGACCCGGGGCTGCTGGCCCGGCAGCCCGAATGGACCGGGTTCCGCGTAGGTGCCGCCGGGAGCCTGGTCAGCCTGCCCACCGTGGCCCGGCAGCTGCTGCGGTACCCGTCCCGGCTGGTACGGTTCCTGAGGATTGCTCAAGATGGAGCCTTTCCGGCGTGACGCATGGCACCCGCCTGGTTGCGGGGACCTCCCGGAACCCGTGAATAACTTGCAACAGCCTATAGCCCGCGCTGCCGCCGTCGTACTTTCATGGCTGTCCCGCTGGATCTGTCAATTGCCCTGCGGGCCCCGCTCCAGCAGGGGCTGCACCCGGAAGGGGATGAGCTCACCCATCGCCAGGGCAGTATCGGTCCGGTCCACGCCGTCGCACGCGAGGATCTTCCCGTTGATGCGGAAGAGGTCCTCGGCGTCCAGCGCCACCACCCGGAGCAGCAGGTCGGCCGAGCCTGTGAGCCCGTAGCCTTCGAGGATTTCCGGGATATCGGCCAGGGCTGTTGCCAGCTGGGCAAGCTTTTGCTGCTGGACATGGACGGAAATGAACGCCATCAGGGGATACCCGAGGGCCACCGGATTGATCCTGCGTTCGAAGGAAAGGAAGACGTGCTTTTTCTCCAGCTGGGCCATCCGTGCCTGGACCGTATTCCTGGACAGGCCAAGCTTTTGGGCCAGCGCCACCACCGTCCGCCGGGGATCGTGGGCCAGGGCAGACAAAAGGCGGGTGTCGGTGCCATCCAAAGCTTGCATATTGCGCAACGTTAGCACCGTCACAACACACGAGACATAGCATTCTGCTCAACGATGACCCTGGTGGTTGTACCCAATGAGCATTGTGAGTATGGTCACAGTATCCGGGGCAACGGCGCCCGGGGGCCGGCGGCCAGCGGGACCACAAGTTCCGGAGTCCGCGGTCAACAACGTGAGAAGGTGCGGCTATCGTGTCTACAGACGGAACGGGCCAGGACGGCGCAAATACCCCCAGTGCAGGTGCCCCGGGCGTTGATGCCATGGCGGAAATCCGCGGGCAGGGCAAAGGCCTTGTGCAGCTGATTACTCCCTCCGGGGAGCGGGTGAGCCACCCCGAATTCGACCCTTGGGTACAGGACATCACCGACGAGCAACTGTGCTCGCTGTTCGAGGACATGACTGTTGTCCGGCGCATTGACGTCGAAGCCACGGCCCTGCAGAGGCAGGGTGAGCTCGCATTGTGGCCGCCCCTGCTGGGGCAGGAAGCGGCGCAGGTGGGCTCCGGCCGGTCCCTTCGCGCGGACGACTTCGTCTTTTCCAGCTACCGCGAAAACGGGGTTGCGTACTGCCGGGGCGTCGACCTGACGGACATCGTCCGGGTTTGGCGCGGAAACGCCTCGTCCGGTTGGGATCCCTACGCCATCAACATGGCCACGCCGCAGATCATTATCGGTGCCCAGACACTGCACGCCACCGGCTATGCCATGGGCATCCAAAACGACGGCGCTGATTCCGCGGCGGTGACCTACTTCGGCGACGGCGCAACCAGCGAAGGCGACGTCAACGAGGCGATGGTCTTTGCCGCGAGCTTCCAGGTGCCCGTGGTGTTCTTCTGCACCAACAACCACTGGGCCATTTCCGAGCCGGTGCGGCTCCAATCGCACATCCAGCTGGCGGACAGGGCAGCCGGTTTCGGCATCCCCAGCCTTCGGGTGGACGGCAATGACGTCCTGGCGGTGATGGCCGCAACGCGGGTGGCCCTGGACCGGGCCCGGCGCGGCGGTGGCCCCACCTTCATTGAGGCCGTCAGTTACCGGATGGGTCCGCACACCACGGCCGATGACCCCACCCGCTACCGGGACGCCAATGAACTGGAGGACTGGGCAGCGAAGGACCCGATCAGCCGGGTCGAAGCGCTGTTGGACCGCAAAGGCCTGCTGACGGCAGCGCTGAAGCAACAGGTCAAGGACAAGGCCGACGCCGTCGCACGGGAAATGCGCACCGGCTGCACCACCATGCCGGAGCCGCAGCCGCTGGATGTTTTCAAGCACGTCTACAGCACCCCCAACTCCTGGCTGGACCGCCAGCAGGACCATTACACCCGCTACCTGGCCTCCTTCGGTGATCCCGCAGAAGCCGTCTCAGAAGAAGGTGCACGCTGATGACCCAGATGACCTTTGCCCGCGCCATCAATGCCGGCCTGCGCAAATCCCTGGAAAATGATCCGAAAGTAATCCTGCTGGGCGAGGACATCGGTGCCTTGGGCGGCGTCTTCAGGATCACTGACGGCCTTCAAAAGGACTTCGGCAAGCACCGCGTGGTGGACACACCTTTGGCAGAGTCCGCCATTGTTGGGACTGCCGTGGGACTGGCCTATCGCGGTTACCGCCCGGTGGTGGAGATCCAGTTCGACGGCTTTATCTACCCGGCGTTCGACCAGATCGTCAGCCAGGTGGCCAAGCTCCACTACCGCACACGCGGCGCGGTAAAAATGCCCATCACCATCAGGGTTCCGTTCGGCGGCGGCATTGGCTCACCCGAACACCATTCGGAATCCCCGGAAGCCTACTTCACGCACACCTCCGGGCTGCGGGTGGTGACCGTTTCCAACCCGCAGGACGCCCATACAGTCATCCAGCAGGCAATCTCCTGCGACGACCCCGTCCTGTACTTCGAGCCCAAGCGCCGCTATCACGACAAGGGCGAAGTCGATGAGTCAGTTGATCCGCTTTCAGCCGCACCGATGGACAAGGCGAGGGTGCTGACGGATGGCACTGACGTCACCCTGGTGGCCTACGGCCCGCTGGTGAAGACTGCGCGGGACGCCGCCCTTGCCGCCGCGGATGAAGGCATCTCCATCGAAGTCATCGACCTGCGCTCGCTGGCACCTGTGGACTACGACACCGTGGTGGCATCGGTCCGCAAGACCGGCCGGCTGGTGGTAACCCATGAGGCCGGGCAGTCCGGAGGCATCGGGGCGGAGGTGGCAGCCAGCATTACCGAGCGGTGCTTCTACTACCTTGAAGCGGCGCCTGTGCGGGTTACCGGCTTCGACGTACCGTACCCGTACTCCAAGCTGGAGATGCACCATTTGCCGGGCCTTGACCGCATCCTTGACGGCGTGGACCGTGCCCTGGGCCGGCCGAACTCCCTCAGCGGGCTGGAAGGATGAGCGCCACCATGATCAAGGAATTCCGGCTCCCGGACCTGGGCGAAGGGCTTACTGAATCGGAGATCCTCAGCTGGAAGGTTGGGGTGGGGGACACGGTCAGCCTGAACCAGGTGATCGCGGAGGTCGAAACCGCCAAGGCAGTGGTGGAGCTCCCGTCCCCCTTCGCGGGAGTCATCCGGGAACTCCACGAACAGCCCGGCACCATTGTTGAGGTGGGCAAGCCCATCGTCTCGTTTGAAGTATCGGACGACGCCGGCACCCCCTCATCAGGGCCCGGTACCGCTGCTGCGTCCCCGGCAGTCCCGCCGTCCCCCGCATCGGCGCAGGAGGGGGCGCCAGCCAAGAGGCAACCCAACCTGGTGGGGTACGGCGCCGTCGTCGAAAGCTCTGCCCGGCCGGCACGGCGCGCCCGCACCCTGCTCCCGGCGGGTGAGCTCGTCCAGGCGGCGGCCCCGGTGATTGAGCCTCTCGAAACCCGGCCTGTCGAAACCCGGTCTGTCGAAACCCGGCCTGTCGAAACCCGGTCTGTCGAAACCGGCCCGGCCGGAACCCGGCCCCGGTCCACCCCGCCCGTACGGAAGTTTGCGAAGGACTTGGGCGTGGACCTGGCACTGGTCACAGCCACGGGGCCGCAGGGCCTGATCACCCGCGAGGACGTCCAGCACTTTCTGGACGGCAGGTCGGCGGAGGACACTGCGGCCGGGGAAGCTGGTACTCCGGCCGGCGCTCAGGCTGGCCAGGGGGCGCGGGAAACCCGGAGTCCCATCAAGGGGATGCGGAAGTTCACGGCGGCTGCCATGGTGCAGAGCGCCTTCACCGCACCGCATGTCACGGAGTTCCTTACGGTGGACGTCACGCCGGCCATGGAGCTGCTGGCCAGGCTGAAAGGCACCCGCGAGTTCGCCGGCCGCAAGCTCACCCCGCTGACCCTGGCAGCGAAGGCTGTGCTGATTGCCCTGCGCCGGAACCCGGCCTTGAACGCGCATTGGGACGAGGTAAATCAGGAGATCGTGACCTATAACTACGTGAACCTGGGCATTGCCGCCGCAACTCCACGGGGACTGACCGTTCCCAACATCAAGGACGCAGACTCGCTGTCCCTCCTTCAGCTCGCGGACGCGTTGACTGAGTTGACGGAAACCGCCCGGGCAGGCAAAACCACCCCCGCCGAGCTGTCCGGGGGAACCATGTCGATCACCAACATCGGCGTGTTCGGGATCGACGCCGGCACGCCCATCCTCAACCCGGGCGAGGCAGCCATCCTCGCTCTGGGGGCGGTACGGAACATGCCGTGGGAGTATCAGGGCCAGGTGGCCCTGCGCCAGGTCCTCACCCTGAGCCTGTCCTTCGACCACCGCATGGTGGACGGGGAACAGGGCTCACGCTTCCTGGCGGATGTAGGCGCGATCCTCGCGGAGCCGGGTATGGCCCTCACGATGGTGTAGTGCTGCTGAGGCGCCCTTTTCGCAGCTCTCGTTCAGTTTTGCGGGACCTCCACCAGCAGCGCGGCCAGGGCCATGTGCTCCAGCAGGGGACGGGCGGACCGGGCGGCCATTTTACGGCCGTGGCTGCGCACGGAATGCGGTGTGGAATTGATGAGTCCAAACGTGGCATGCGCGCGCATCCGGAGCTCCGCGATTTCCGTATCCGGGTGGAGTTGGGCGAGGACGTCGACCCAGACCTCGACATAATTCAGCTGGAGCGTCCGTACGGCCGCCTGGTCCTGTTCGGACAGGTTACTGAAATCCCGGTCCTGTACCCGGATGACGTCCGGCTTGCCCACGGCGAAGTCCACCTGGAACTCCACGAGGCATCGCAAGGAGGACGCGGGATCGGGATTCCGGGCAACCACCTCGCGGCCGCCGTCGAGCAGTTCCTGGCTGACGGTCACCAGCAGGTCGGCGAGGACCGCCTGTTTGCCAGGAAAGTGCCGGTAGACAGCCGGGCCGCTGACTCCTGCCGCCGCGCCGAGGTCCTCAAGGGATACGCGGTTGAACCCGTTGACGGCGAACAGCGAAGCCGCGGCAGACAGCAGCGCCTGCCGGCGGTTCTCCTTGGCCTGGCCGCGCTGGGTGGACGGGCTTCGGTCTGTTGAAGACCCGCGGTCTGTTGAAGACCCGCGCTCTGTTGAAGACCCGCGCTGGGCGGGCGGACCATGTGGCGGAGCCGAGTCGGCCGGAGCGGACGGCTCGGTCGAGGGGCCGCGCTCAAGCGGGGACGCGCGCCTGCCTGTCTGCGTGGCGTCGGTGCTGGCCACAGTTCCTCCTCGGACCGCAAGTCTAGCCAGAGCGGTATGTGTTGGACTTCACAGTTAATACAGACTAACGTGAATTTCAGTTATTGGCCGCTAACCGAGTTGGCTTCGAGCAACCCGGATCGGAACAGGAACGGACGTCAATGGAGACCCTTGCCACCCTGCTTGACGCAACAGGCGAAGCTTATGTGTTGAACCGTGCCGCCCAGCTGGCGCTCGCCGAAGAGCTGCGGAAGAAGCTGGCCGACGCCGCCCTGGGCGGGCCGGAAAAGTCCAGGGAACGCCATGTGGCCAGGGGCAAGCTCCTGCCCCGCGAGCGCATCGACCAGCTGCTGGATGACGGCAGCCCCTTCCTCGAAATCGCCCCGCTGGCCGCCAACGGGATGTACAACGATGAGGCCCCTGGTGCCGGCGTCATCGCGGGAATCGGGCTGGTTCATGGCCGGCACGTGCTGGTGATCTCCAACGACGCCACCGTCAAGGGCGGAACGTACTATCCGATGACAGTTAAGAAGCACCTGCGGGCCCAGGAGATCGCTTTTGAAAACCGGCTGCCCTGCATCTACCTGGTGGACTCCGGCGGTGCCTTCCTGCCCAAGCAGGACGAGGTTTTTCCGGACCGGGACCACTTCGGCCGCATCTTCTACAACCAGGCCAGGCTCTCGGCGGCCAAGATTCCGCAGATCGCCTCAGTCATGGGGTCCTGCACAGCGGGCGGCGCCTACGTCCCTGCGATGAGCGATGAAACCGTCATTGTCCGGAACCAGGGCACCATCTTCCTGGGCGGGCCGCCGCTGGTGAAGGCCGCGATCGGTGAAATCGTGAGTCCGGAGGAACTCGGCGGCGGGGAAGTCCACTCGAGGATCTCCGGCGTGACGGACCACCTTGCCGAAAACGACGAACACGCCCTGCAGATCATCCGGGACATCGTCGCCACCCTGCCGCCGCCGGCACCACCGGCGTGGGAGGTGGCGGACGACGTCGAACCCGCCGGAGACGCTGAAGAGCTGTACGGCGCCGTGCCTACTGACGTCAATGCGCCGTACGACGTCCATGAGGTGATCGGCAGGCTGGTGGACGGCGGCCGGTTCCACGAATTCAAGAAGGAGTACGGCGCCACCTTGGTGACCGGCTTCGCCAGACTGCACGGGCACCCCGTAGGCATCGTGGCCAACAACGGGGTCCTGTTCAGTGAGTCGTCCCTCAAAGGTGCCCACTTTATTGAGCTCTGCGACCAGCGCGGGATCCCGCTGGTGTTCCTGCAGAACATCTCCGGTTTTATGGTGGGCAGGGATTCGGAGCAGGGCGGCATCGCCAAGAACGGCGCCAAGATGGTCACCGCCGTGGCCACGGCCAGGGTGCCCAAGCTCACGGTGGTGATCGGCGGCTCCTTCGGCGCCGGCAACTACTCCATGTGCGGCCGCGCCTATTCGCCACGGTTCCTGTGGATGTGGCCCGCGGCGCGAATCTCCGTGATGGGCGGCAACCAGGCCTCCAGCGTCCTGGCCACGGTGAAGCGTGACCAGTACGAGGCCGCAGGCCAGGAGTGGTCGGCCGAGGATGAGGAAGCGTTCAAGGCGCCCATCCGCCGGCAGTACGAGGACCAGGGCAGCCCCTACTACTCCACCGCGCGGCTGTGGGATGACGGCGTCATCGATCCCACTGATACCCGCACCGTCCTGGGCCTGGCGCTCGACGTCGTTTCCCGCACACCACTGCCGGAAACCTCCTTCGGCCTCTTCAGGATGTGAGTCCGCAATGACCATGCCCCTATCGCCCGCCACCCGGCAGGAACCGGCCGCAGCGGCTGCCCCAAACGGGACATCACTTTTCGGCACAGTCCTGGTGGCCAACCGTGGGGAGATCGCCTGCCGCGTCATCCGCACGCTCCGCGCCCTGGGCATCCGGTCAGTCGCCGTTTACAGCGATGCCGACGCCGGCGCCCGGCACGTGCGCGAAGCAGACACCGCCGTCCGGATCGGCCCCGCCGCTGCCACGGAAAGCTACCTGAAGATCGAAGCCATCATCGAGGCCTGCCGTAAGACCGGGGCCGAAGCTGTGCACCCGGGCTACGGCTTCCTGAGCGAAAACGTGGCCTTCGCCCGCGCCCTGGAGCAGGCGGGCATCACCTTCATCGGCCCGGGAGTGGAGGCCCTGAACATGATGGGCGACAAGATCCGGTCCAAAAACCATGTGGCGGGCTACGGCGTCCCCGTGGTCCCCGGGGTTGCGCAACCGGGCATGACGGATCGGGAGCTGGCAAGTGCTGCCGGAGCCGTGGGGTTTCCGCTGCTGATCAAACCCTCCGCGGGCGGTGGCGGCAAGGGCATGCATGTGGTGGAACGCCCGGAGGACCTTGAGGCCGCGCTGGCCACGGCGCGCCGGGTGGCGGCAAGCGCCTTCGGCGACGACACCCTGTTCCTGGAGCGGCTGGTGTCCACCCCGCGGCACATCGAGGTGCAGGTGCTCGCTGACAACCACGGCAACGTCATCCACCTCGGCGAGCGTGAATGCTCGCTGCAGCGGCGGCACCAGAAGGTTATTGAAGAGGCACCATCGCCCCTGCTCGAAGGGCTCCCGGAGGGCGGTGCAATCCGTGCCCGCATCGGCGAGGCCGCCTGCAACGCCGCCCGCAGCGTGAACTACAGCGGCGCCGGAACAGTGGAGTTCCTTGTCTCCGATGAGTCGCCGGAGGAGTTCTACTTCATGGAGATGAATACCCGGCTGCAGGTGGAGCACCCTGTCACCGAGATGGTGACCGGCATCGATCTCGTTGAATGGCAGGTACGGATCGCCGCCGGCGGGGAACTGACCGTCCGGCAGGCCGACGTCGAGCTTAACGGGCACGCAGTGGAGGCCCGCGTGTACGCGGAGGTACCCGAGAAGAATTTCCTGCCGTCCACGGGGACTCTGCTCCTGCTGGATGAGCTGCCCGCGGGGACGGCAGGTACAGGGACGGTCCGGGTTGATTCCTCCCTCGTGGAGGGGCTGGAGCTTTCGGCCAGCTATGACCCCATGATGTCCAAGGTCATCGCCTGGGGCGCCGACCGCGCCGCCGCCCTCGACACCCTGGACACGGCGCTCGCCGGTTACACAGCATTAGGGCTCGACACCAACGTGGAGTACCTGCGGCTGCTGATCAACGATCCCGAGGTCCGTGCCGGCCGGCTCGATACCGGCCTGATAGAGCGCAGGCTGCCGGATCTGGCGTTCCGCAGGGTTGCGGAGGCCGAACTGGTGGCGGCAGCACTCATCACCGTCGCAGCCGAGGAGCAGAACAACATACCCCTGCCGTCCGGTCCCTGGCACGGACGCAATGGCTGGCGCCTGGGAGCACCGGCACCCCGCCGGATCAGTTTGGGGACGCCCGACGGCGGCGTCGCAACGGTACAGGTGTTTGGAACCGCACCGCAGGGGACTGCCACCGTTGCCGTTAACGGGGGGGCCAGGCGTCACGCCACACTCCGTTTACCCGGACGCGGCCAGGCAGAGCTCACCCTTGATGATGACGCCGTGATGTACTCCTTGGCCAGGGTGCAGCCCGGACCATGTCCATCGGGCCCGGAAAACCCTGTACCCGCAGAACTTTTCCTTGGCAACGAAGGCTGGTCCTGCCGGCTGGAGGTACTCACCCGCGAGTCGCGGCTTGAGCGGGTACTCGCGGCCATCCACCGGGAGGAGAATGCCGCCGATCCCGCGGTTCGCTCACCGATGCCGGGAACAGTGGTGTCCGTGCCGGTCAGCGACGGCGACGCCGTGCTGGCCGGGCAGGTGCTGGCATCGGTGGAGGCGATGAAGATGGAGCACCAGTTACTGGCACCCCTGGAAGGGAAGGTCCACCTCACCATCCGGCCGGGCGACCTCGTGAAGGCGGGCCAGGTCCTGGCCACCATCCACCCGGAGGCGGCCGCAGAACAGCCACACGACGAATTTCCCAATGGCGAAGGAGCCTAGACATGGCAGGTTTTGAACTCAGCGAGGAATACCAGGACCTCAGCGACACCGTCCGGGACTTCGCGGACAACGTGGTTGCCCCGGTATCGGCCAAGCATGACGAGGAGCACAGCTTCCCGTACGGGGTAGTCAAGCAGATGGCGGAGATGGGTTTGTTCGGACTGCCCTTCCCGGAGGAATTCGGCGGGATGGGTGGGGACTACTTCGCCCTGGCCCTTGCGCTGGAACAGTTGGGCCGGGTGGACCAGTCCGTCGCCATCACCCTCGAGGCTGGCGTGTCCTTGGGCGCCATGCCGATTTACCGCTTCGGGACCGGGGAGCAGAAGCAGGAGTGGCTGCCCATGCTGGCGTCCGGCCAGGCGCTCGCCGGCTTCGGCCTGACCGAACCGGAGGCGGGCTCGGACGCGGGCGGCACCAAGACCCATGCCCGCCGCGAGGGCGGGGATTGGGTGATCAACGGCAACAAGGAGTTCATCACCAACTCCGGCACGGACATCACCCGCCTGGTCACCGTCACCGCCGTCACCGGCCAGAAGGAACACCCGGACGGCAGTGTCCAGAAAGAGATTTCCACCATCCTGGTCCCCACTGACACGCAAGGCTTCAGGGCGGAGAAGCCCTACAACAAGGTGGGTTGGAACGCGTCCGATACCCACCCGCTGACGCTGAAGGACGTGCGCGTCCCGGAAGCGAACCTGCTGGGAGCGGAGGGCCGCGGCTACGCCAACTTCCTGTCCATCCTGGATGAGGGCCGCATCGCCATCGCGGCCCTGGCCACCGGCGCGGCTCAGGGCTGCGTGGATCTTTCGGTCAAATACGCCAAGGAACGCAGCGCCTTCGGCCACCGGATCGGCAAGTACCAGGCGATCTCGTTCAAGATCGCCCGCATGGAGGCAAGGGCCCATACCGCCCGCCTGGCCTACTACGATGCAGCGTTCCGTATGCTGGCCGGAAAGCCGTTCAAGACCCAGGCGGCCATCGCTAAGATGGTCGCAGGCGAGGCGGCCATGGACAACGCGCGGGATGCTACCCAGGTATTCGGCGGCTATGGCTTCATCAACGAGTTCACCGTGGCACGCCACTACCGCGACTCCAAGATCCTTGAAGTGGGGGAGGGCACCACGGAGGTCCAGTTGATGCTGATCGCCCGCGAACTGGGTCTGTAATACCTGGGATTGTAGCCGGCCTGAAAGGATCATCGATGATTGACAAGGTTGTTGCCACCGCCGAGGAAGCAGTGGCGGACATCCCGGACGGCTCCTCCCTGGCCGTGGGAGGTTTCGGACTCTGCGGCATCCCGGTGTCCCTCATCGACGCGCTGCACCGGGCCGGCACATCGGAGCTGGAAACAGTCAGCAACAACTGCGGCGTGGACGACTGGGGCCTGGGGATCCTGCTGCGCGACGGCCGGATCCGGCGCACCATCAGCTCCTACGTCGGTGAGAACAAGGAGTTCGCCCGGCAGTATCTTGCCGGCGAGCTTGAGGTGGTGCTCACGCCGCAGGGAACGCTGGCTGAAAAACTCCGGGCGGGCGGCGCCGGCATCCCGGCCTTCTACACTAAAGCAGGGGTCGGCACTCAGGTGTCAGAGGGCGGGCTCCCGCAAAAGTACGACGCCGAGGGAGGCATCGCGGTGGCGTCCGCACCGAAGGAGGTGCGCTCCTTCGCCGGGGTCGACTATGTGCTGGAAGAAGCTTTGGCACCGGACTTTGGCCTGGTCCACGCGTGGAAGGGCGACCGCCACGGAAACCTGGTGTTCCACGCCACCGCCATGAACTTCAACCCGCTCTGCGCCATGGCCGGGCGGATCACCATCGCCGAGGTGGAGGAACTCGTGGAGCCGGGCGAGCTGGACCCGGAACACATCCACACCCCGGGGATCTTCGTCCAGCGGGTGGTTTTGGCTCCGGACGCGGAGAAACGCATCGAGAAACGGACCGTTGCCCTCGCAGCCTCCTCCGGGCCGGGCCGCAGCGGGAACGGCACCATCAAGAATGGCAGCAACCAGCAGGCAGGAGCTTAGCCATGGATCCGAACAGCCCCTACGCACCACGGCCGGAAGGCGTCCGTCCCGAGTACCGGCGCGCAGCCTCCCAGCACGACGCCCCCGGCGACGGACGTGATACGTCGGAAGCCAAAGGCTGGACCCGTAACGAGCTGGCCGCCCGGGTGGCGCAGGAGCTCAGCAATGGCCAGTACGTCAACCTGGGCATCGGCATGCCAACCCTGATCCCCAACTACATCCCGGCCGGCGTTGAAGTGGTGCTCCACTCCGAAAACGGAATCCTCGGCGTCGGCCCGTATCCGGCAGAGGATGCTGTTGACCCGGACCTGATCAACGCCGGCAAGGAAACCGTCACTGTCAACAACGGGGCTGCCTTCTTCGACTCGGCTTCTTCCTTCGGGATGATCCGCGGCGGCCACGTGGATGTTGCGGTCCTCGGCGCCATGGAGGTGGCCGAGAACGGCGACCTCGCCAACTGGATGATCCCGGGCAAGATGGTCAAAGGCATGGGTGGCGCCATGGACCTGGTTTTCGGTGCCAAAAAGGTCATCGTGATGATGGAGCATGTGGACCGCAACGGGAACCCCAAAATTGTCCAGCGGTGCTCCCTGCCGCTGACCGGCAAGGGCTGCGTGGACAGGATCATCACGGACCTGGCAGTCATCGACGTCGTAGCCGACACCTCAGGGTCCCGGCTGGTGCTCCGTGAGCTGGCGCCCAACGTGTCAGTGGAGGACGTAGCAGCCGCCACCGGCGCCGAGCTTTTTGAGGAAGACCGGGAACTGACTGTATGACCGGCAAAAAGTCCGACGGCGGGCCGCGCGTGATCGAGCAGCGCGGACTGTACTTCGATGAGCTGGAGGAGGGCGTGCTGTACGCCCACCGTCCCGGCCGCACCGTCACCGAAGCCGACAACGTCCTCTTCACCACCCTCACCATGAACACCCAGTCCCTGCACCTCGACGCGGCCTGGAGCGCCGGGCAGCCCTTCGGCCAGCGGCTGGTGAACTCCATGTTCACCCTCGCCACAATGGTGGGCCAGTCCGTCTCCCAGCTGACGCAGGGCACCATCATCGCCCAGCTGGGCCTGACCGACGTCTCCTTCCCGCACCCGCTGTTCCACGGCGACACCCTTTACACCGAGACGGTGATCAGCGGGAAGCGGCCCTCGGCCTCCCGCCCCGGCCAGGGAATCGTGACTATGGAACATACCGGCCGCAACCAGGACGGTGCGGTAGTGGCGCTCGCGAAGCGCAGCTGCCTGATGTGGATCCGGGAAGCGCACCGGCAGCATGCCGGCGGCCAAGGGGGCACAATACCGGTATGACCTTTGTGATGGGCCCTGCCCTGCTTTTTTGCCCTGCCGACCGGCCGGAGCGCTACCAGAAGGCCGCCACCCGGGCCGACGCCGTGATCCTGGACCTTGAGGACGCCGTCGCCCCTGCGGACAAACAGCGCGCCCGCGGTGCCATTCTCGCCCAACTGGGCGCCGGCGGCGATGAACCCGAGCTGGATCCAAGCCGGACCATCATCAGGGTCAACCCGGCCGGGACCGAGGAATTCGAAAAGGACCTCCATTGCCTGGCCCACACCCCCTACAAAACAGTGATGCTCGCAAAAGCCGAGGGTGCAGCGCAGCTGGAGGCCTTGGCCGGCTACCAGGTGATCGCACTGTGTGAAACGGCATTGGGCGTCCTCAACGCCCCGGCCATCGCCGCGGCCCCCAACACAGTGGCCCTGATGTGGGGAGCCGAGGACCTGCTGGCATCACTGGGCGGAACCTCCAGCAGGAAGGACGACGGCGCCTACCGGGCCGTTGCGCTTCAGGCCCGGTCCTCAGTTCTTCTGGCCGCCCGGGCCTTCGGCAAGGAAGCCGTGGACGCCGTCTACACCAACATCCCGGACCTGACGGGCCTGGCAACGGAAGCTGCGGACGCCGTCGCCTCAGGCTTCGGCTCCAAGGCATGCATCCATCCCAGCCAGGCAGCAGTAGTCAGGGGGGCTTATGCGCCGTCGGAAGCGGAAGTCTCGGCTGCGGCAGGACTGCTGCAGGCCGCTGCGGCGGCCGGACAGGGCGTTTTCCAGTACAAGGGCCAGATGATTGACGGGCCCATCCTCAAGCACGCCGAGGCCGTCATCCGGCGCGCAGGGGAGCACGCCTAACGTTTCCGCCCGCTGGAGCGCCGCAGCGAAACCGGTGGAATCGGTTCGTGGAGCAGCGTCCGCACCCAGCGGTCACCGGTCTCCCGGAACTCCTGACGCGTCGCAAACCGGTAGTGGTAGCTGAGCACGCGCACCCAATGCGGGGGCACGCCGTCGAACGGGTCATGGCGGAGGAGCCGCAGAGTGCGGTGGTCCGCTTCCAGCAGCTTGCCGAGGAAGGCGTAAAACCACTCCTCATGGACGCTTCGCAGCGGCAGGAACCACATCAGCCAGTCCAGCCGCAGGTGGTACGGCGCCCACTGGCGCGGGATCCTGCGGACATCGCCGGGCTTGCCCTTGAAGCCATACTCCCGCCACTCCGAGGAACGGTCCGGGTCCTCATCCAGCGTTCCTTCCACCACAATCTCAATGCGCTTCTTTGTCACAGAGCCGAACGCGCCGTAGGTGTTGACCAGCTGCCAGCGGTTAAAGCTGGCGTTCATCAGCTGCCGGCTGGAGAACAGGTTGCGCAAAGGCCAGTAACTCAGCACCACCAGCAGCAGGGTGACTGCCAGGGTAAGGACCAGCCACCAAAGGGGAGTGTCCCGTTCCATACCGGCTTCGCCGTGCCAGTCCAAGGGGATGCCAGGGAACACGGCGTGTGCCACGGGGTCGCTGACTGCAGCGAACGCCAGGACGATGCCGATCCAGTTCAGCCAGGCGAAGTTGCCGCTGGCTACCAGCCACAACTGGGTGACGATGACAATCCCCGCAGCCACGCTGGCAACGGGCTGGGGCGCGAACAGCAGGAAGGGCACCACCAGCTGGGTGAAATGGTTGCCGAGCACTTCCACTTTATGGAGGGGCTTGGGCAGCAGATGCGCTTGCCGGCTCAGGGGCCCCGGCATGGGCTGTGTCTCGTGGTGGTAGTACAGGGCGGTCAGGTCACGCCACTCCCGGCCGCCGCGGATCTTGATCATGCCCGCGCCGAATTCCAGCCGGAACACCAGCCACACGATCAGGATCAGGATGGTGCGCGGCGGGTCCGTTTGGTTCGAACCCAGGAAAGCCACCGTGAACCCTGCTTCAAGGAGCAACATCTCCCAACCGAAGCCGTAGAACGTCTGGCCGACGTTCACGATGGACATGTAAAGCAGCCACAGGCTCAGGAACGCGATGAGCGGAACCCACGGCGGCCCCTGCTGCGGGACACCGGCAACAAGCAGCGCCGACACCAATAACCCTGCCGCGCAGACCCAGCGCAGCAGCCGGTCCGAATACCGCCAGCGGAAAAGGGTGGGCCGGCGCAGGCGGCTGAAGCCTGAAAGATATTTGGGCGCCGGCAGGAGGCCCCGCTCGCCCAGCAGCGCGGGGAACTGGTTCAGTGAGGACAGGAACGCAACAAAATACAGTGCTGCCACACCCCGCTGCAGCACCTGCCGGGCGAACTCATATTCCGGCGCGTCAAACCAGGAAAGCCAGTCCACGCAGTCCACGTTACGCCCGGCCATCCCGTGGTCAAGGCGCAGCGGGTCACGGATGGTGGGCGATACTTAAGCAATGCAGCCACGCAAGATCGCCCTCCTCGGATCCACCGGCTCCATCGGAACCCAGGCGATTGACGTCGTCGACGGCGCCCCGCACCTTTTCGAGGTGGTGGCCCTCAGCGCCGGGGGAGGCAACCTGGAGCTCCTCGCCCGCCAAGCGGTGCACACCCGCGCAGCGGCCGTTGGCATTGCCGGCGGCGACCCGCGGCGCCTGGCTACGTTAATCGCGGAAGCTGCGGGCGCGGCGGGAAAGCACGGTTACCGGCCGGAGATCATTGCCGGACCGGATGCGTCCACCCGGATTGCCGAGGTCGAAGCCGACGTGGTGCTCAACGGAATCACCGGTTCCATCGGGCTTGCACCCACACTGGCGGCCCTCAAATCAGGCGCCACCCTTGCCCTTGCCAACAAGGAATCCCTTATTGTGGGCGGCTCGCTGGTGAAGACGGCAGCACGGGAAGGCCAGATTGTCCCGGTCGACTCCGAGCACTCGGCCATCGCACAGTGCCTGCGCTCCGGGTCAGCGGCCGAGGTGGACAAACTCATCCTCACCGCCTCGGGCGGCCCTTTCCGCGGCAGGACCCGGGCCGAACTCCACGACGTCACTCCGCAGGAGGCCCTGGCGCATCCCACGTGGGACATGGGCGTGATGGTGACCACCAATTCGGCCACCCTCGTCAACAAGGGCCTGGAAGTGATCGAGGCACACCTGCTGTTCGACGTGCCGCTCGACAGGATCGATGTGGTGGTCCATCCCCAGTCCGTGGTGCACTCCATGGTCCAGTTCATCGACGGGTCCATCATTGCGCAGGCCTCCCCGCCGGACATGCGCCTGCCTATTGCCTTAGGGCTGGGCTGGCCGGACCGCGTGCCCAAGGCTGCCGCCGCGTGCGACTGGACCAGGGCGGTGACCTGGACTTTCGAGCCGTTGGACGTGACGGCGTTCCCTGCCGTTGACCTCGCCAAGGACGCGGCCAGGCAGGGCAGCACCTTCCCCGCCGTGTTTAATGCCTCCAACGAGGAAGCCGTCACCGCGTTCCACGCGGGCCGCATCCGGTTCACCGACATCGTGGACACCATCGCAGCAGTTCTCAGCGAACACTCAGGCTCCTCCGGGCTGACGGTGGAAACCGTACTGGACGCTGAGAGCTGGGCACGTGCGCGCGCCAACGAACGTTTAGCAGTCAGTAGTCTCTAGGAAGCAGCAAGCATCTCCATGACCCCCGTTCTCCTTTTTGTCCTCGGTGTCGTCTTTGTGGCCATCGGCATCGCTGCCTCCATCGCGCTCCATGAAGTGGGCCACCTCCTGCCCGCCAAGCTCTTCAAGGTCCGCGTCACCAAGTACATGATCGGCTTTGGCCCCACCCTCTGGTCACGCCGGAAAGGCGAAACCGAGTACGGCGTGAAGGCCATCCCGCTGGGTGGCTACGTCTCCATGATCGGGATGTACCCGCCCAACAAGGAGGACGGATCCGTTCGCCCCTCCAGCACGGGAATGTTCCAGACCCTGGCAACGGAAGCACGGTCCATGGCCCACGAGGAGGTGGGCCCGGGCGACGAAAACCGGGTGTTCTACCGGCTCCCGGTGTGGAAAAAGATCATCGTGATGCTGGGTGGGCCGGCCATGAACATGCTCCTCGGCGTAGTGCTGACGGCCGTCCTGCTGATGGGCTTTGGCATGGCCACAGCCACCACCACCATTTCCGACGTCTCCAAGTGCCAGGTGGCGGCGGGCGAGACCGTGGATCCGGATTCAGCAGACTGCCAGCTCACGCCTGCCGCCGCGGCCGGCCTCAAACCCAATGACACCGTCACCTCCTTTGACGGGAAAGCCGTGACCAGCTGGGACCAGCTGACCGAGTGGATCAGGGCCTCGGCCGGACGGGAAGTGGCCATAACCGTGGAGCGGGACGGCGCCGCCGTCTCCACCACCGTGACTCCCGTGCTGTCGGCCCGGCCCATTATCGGAGCGGATGGCCGGCAGGCGAAGGACGACGCCGGCACGCTGCTTTACCAGGACGTCGGCTTCCTGGGCATTGGCGCGCAGACAGAACTGGTGGCACAGCCGGCGTCGTCTGTTCTACCGATGGCAGGCGAGAATATCCGGCAGGTGGCAGGAGTCGTGTTCAACCTGCCGGCGCGTGTGGTGGGCGTGGCGAAAGCGGCCTTCAGCGAGGAGCCCCGCGACCCTAATGGCCCCATCAGCGTGGTGGGTGTGGGCCGGGTGGCCGGTGAAGTGGCCGCCATGGAGGAGATTCCCGTCCAGTCGCGGGTGGCCACCCTGGTGGGACTGCTTGCCGGTCTGAACTTCGCCCTGGCGGTCTTCAACCTGATTCCGCTGTTGCCCCTTGACGGCGGCCACGTTGCGGGTGCGCTCTACGAAGGTGCCCGGCGCCAAGTAGCCAAACTGTTTGGCAAACCGGACCCCGGAGCCTTCGACATCGCCAAGCTTCTCCCGGTGACCTACATGGTGGCGGCCCTGCTCATGGGCATGAGCGCGCTCCTCATCTACGCCGATATCGTGAAGCCGGTAAACCTCTTCGGCTGACCTGCCCAGCGCTACTGAAGGAAACCCCATAGGGGCGATTCTCGTCCATCAGCCTTTAGCGGCTGATATTTAGTAATCAGCTATTTTTGATTGATTCCCTGAAATCCGCTGTTTAGAGTTGTGGCATGTACGTTCTGACCATTGATCAGCGGGGCAGCTCTTCCGACGTCGACCGGGTCCCGGAACTGATTGCCGCGTTGCAGGACCTCACGCCTGCCGCCTTTGAACGTTCCGTAGGTGATGAGCTCCAAGGTGTAGTGGAGCAGGCCGCAGACGTGGTGGATATCGCACTCCAGGCGCTCCGGAGTGGTTACTGGTACGTCGGAATCGGGATCGGCAGCGTGCGGATGGCTCCGGGGGACAGCCCCAGGGAGGGATCTGGAAGTGCTTTCGTGGCGGCGCGCAGAGCTGTTGAACTCGCGAAGAGCGCAGCCGGCCAGGTTCCGTTGTCAGTGGTCGCGGGCACGATGGGCCATGGCAGGGACATCCCGCCCGACGCCGGGGAAGGCGCCGTGACCAGCGCAAATGCCCAGGCAGTGCTTCGCCTGATCGGGAGGGTAGTGCAGCAACGTACCGAGGCGCAGTGGCGGGTGGTGGACCGGCTGCGCGCATTCCAGGGCGGCGAGGGCAGGCATGGCAGCCAAAAGCATGTCGCCCATGAGCTGGGAATTACGGAGCAATCGGTGAGCCGGGCCGTCTTTCGATCCGGCTGGCAGGAAGAATGGGCAGCCAGGCCAGCAGCAGCAATGCTCCTGGACTATGCCCACTCCCGGATTGTCCGTTCCCAGAATGAAGGAGCCCGGTGACCGCACTTTGGATCACTGCCGCACTGCTCGTGGCGGGCTTCGCCGGTTGGCCGGTGACCGCCCTGGTGTTCCGTCTGGCCAGAACCATCGACGACAAAGCGGATGCCGCCAAGGCTGCGGCGGAAGCCAAGCGGGCAGCCGAGGACCCGGCCGCTGACGTAACCGTGGACGGACCGCACGTCGAAACCCAAAACGTCGATGGTGAACTGACAGCGGCCGCTGACGCGCCGTCGTCGGGGGCTTCAGCTTTGACGCCGCCTGTTCCCAGCCAGCGCATCCTCCGGGGCGGGGCCATTATCGGAGTGCTGGAGCGGCTCGGGGTGTGCTTGGCAATCCTTACCGGCCAGCCCGTGGCCATCGCCTACATCGTGGCCATCAAGGGCCTGGGCAGGTTCGCGGAGCTGAAGGAAACGCCCGTGGCGGCCGAACGCTTCATTATCGGAACCCTGACCTCCATGCTGTGGGCTGCCGGAACCGCAGCCGTGGTCAAAGTGCTGTTCCTGTCTTAGGGACAGGTGTGTCCGGTCCCGCCCCCGCAGGGCTCCCGGATGGGTGCAAGGGCAGCCAGGGCGATAGGGTAGCGGTATGACAGTTTTTGCCGTTGAGTACGTTTACGCCGCCGATTCCGCCGAAGCCCGCAACGAGGCCCGGCCAGCGCACCGCGAATGGCTCGCGGGCCTGGCGCAGGACGGCGCCGTCCTTGCCAGCGGTCCGTACGGTGACGGCGCCGGAGCGCTCCTGATCTTCAAGACAGCAGACGAGGCCGCCCTCAACTCGATCCTCAAGCAGGATCCCTTCGCCGCCGCCGGAGTCATCGCCGGGACCCGCATCACGGAGTGGTCACCCATCATCGGCGTGCTCGCCGGACTCGTCGCGTAGCCGCTTCAACACCCCCTTCCAACTCTAGGAGTCCATGTGACCTCGGTCAGCCTGGGAATGCCGTCCGCACCGCCGCCCGTCCTCGCCCCCCGCCGGAAGACCCGCCAAATCAAGGTCGGTTCAGTAGGGGTTGGCTCAGACTTCCCCATCAGCGTGCAGTCCATGACCACAACCCCCACCACGGACATCAATGCCACCCTGCAGCAGATTGCGGAACTCACGGCGTCCGGCTGCGACATTGTGCGCGTCGCATGCCCGTCTGCGGATGATGCCGAAGCGCTGCCCATCATCGCTAAGAAGTCGCAGATCCCGGTCATCGCGGACATCCACTTCCAGCCGAAATACGTCTTCGCGGCGATCGAGGCCGGCTGCGCTGCGGTGCGTGTGAACCCGGGCAATATCCGGAAGTTCGACGACCAGGTCAAGGAAATCGCGGCTGCCGCCCGGGACCACGGCACCTCCATCAGGATCGGCGTCAACGCCGGCTCGCTGGAGCCCGGCATCCTGAAGAAGTATGGCAAAGCCACTCCCGAGGCCCTGGTGGAATCCGCCGTGTGGGAAGCTTCCCTGTTCGAGGAGCACGGCTTCCATGACTTCAAAATTTCGGTTAAGCACAACGATCCCGTGATCATGGTGGCGGCTTACGAGATGCTGGCAGAACAAGGCGACTGGCCGCTGCACCTCGGCGTCACCGAGGCCGGCCCGGCGTTCCAGGGAACCATCAAGTCCGCCACCGCCTTCGGTGCGCTCCTGTCCCGAGGGATCGGCGACACCATCCGCGTTTCCCTCTCGGCTCCGCCGGTAGAGGAAATCAAGGTGGGCAACCAGATTCTCCAGTCGCTCAACCTGCGTCCGCGAAAGCTGGAGATTGTCTCCTGCCCGTCCTGCGGCCGCGCCCAGGTGGACGTGTACACACTCGCCGAGCAGGTCACTGCAGGACTTGAAGGCATGGAGATTCCGCTGCGGGTTGCCGTCATGGGCTGCGTTGTAAACGGTCCCGGTGAAGCCCGCGAGGCTGATCTTGGCGTTGCTTCCGGCAACGGCAAGGGCCAGATCTTTGTGAAGGGCGAAGTCATCAAAACTGTGCCCGAGAGTCAAATTGTTGAGACACTGATCGAAGAGGCCATGCGTATCGCGGAAGAGATGGGGGAGGCCGATGGCGAAGATGCTGTCAAGGGTAGCCCCGTGGTTAGCGTCTCGTAAGGACGTCCCCGACCCTCCGGGAATTTCCGTCCGCACGCTGGACGGGACGGATACTGCCGCGCTTCGGCATCTGGCACAGCAGGATCCGGTGACCAATGTATTTATCCTCGCCCACCTGCGGGCTTCCGGCACCGCCGCACCCACCAGCGGCGGCGCCGGCGTCATTGGCGTCTTCGACGACGGCGTCCTGGTAGGTGCGTGCTGGGCAGGGGCTAACCTGGTTCCGGTCCAGTTGGACCCGGAGTTTGCCGGAGCCGTGGCCGGGGCGGCCAACAGGTCCGGACGCCGTTATGCCTCCGCCTTCGGCCCGGCCCAGTCAGTTCTTGCCCTCCATGCTGAACTGGTGGAATTGGGCCACCGGGCCCACGAAGTGCGCGCCGAGCAGCCCCTGATGACCATCGAGGGCCCGTCGCCGATCACGCCGGACCCCGGCGTTGGGCCCGGAAACCTTGCCGACTTTGACCGCATCCTTCCTGCCTGTGCCGCCATGTTCGAGGAAGAAGTGGGTTATTCCCCCTTCCTGGGTGGCAGGGAGTTCTACAGCCGCCGGGTGGAAGGACTGATCCGCCAGGGCCATTCCCTGGTTCACCTCAACAATGCCCGTGAAGTGGTGTTCAAGGCCGAACTCGGTGCCGTCACTTCGGAGGTCACCCAGATCCAGGGTGTCTGGATGAATCCGCTCTACCGGGGCCAGGGCCTCAGCTCCGGATACATGGCCGCCGTAGTAGAGCAGGCCCGGAAGATCGCTCCCGTCACCAGCCTCTACGTCAACGGCTTCAATGTGCGCGCCCGCGCGACCTACGAGCGGGTCGGCTTCCGGCAGGTGGGGACGTTCGCGACAGTTCTTTTTTAGCCGGCGGTTGCCTCTCGAAAACTTGTCATGGGGGGACCGACGGGCTTTCGGCACAGACACTACAGGCACTTGAATTGGACATCGAGCGGATCTACCGCATGCGGCTCCTGTGCGGACACCCTCCTGAAGCAACCGTCAAAGATCAACGCTGTCGGCATTTTCTTGACCCGACTGATCAGCCCTGCGGATGAATCTTTTGGCTTCCGGGTGGAGATTTGGCAGTTTCGGCGAAACCGGCTGGTTCGGCTGGATACTGTGGCAGGCATGGAATCAGTTTTGAACTTCGGACGGCGTTGGGGCGCACCCGTGGCGGCTGTCGTGTTCTTCGCCTTGTGGTGTGTTGCTGAAGCCGGGCGCATGAGTGGCATTGGACCTGATGGGGTAGTGAATGACGCAGGCTTGTTCAGCTGGTCCGGAACGTGGCCGCTCGTGCTGATGACCTTGGCCATTGCTGTGGCCGTGTGGCAACCATTGGTTTCTTTGGCTTTGGTGACAGCGCTTCTCGCAGGGCAATTGACGTCTGATATCCCGGCGATGTACGCGAATCACTGGCCTATCTATTTCGGGTCCTTTATCGCGCTCGGGTTTACCGTGTGGACCGCGGGGCGCCGCATGCGGATAACCGCGGGACTGGCGAATCTTGTGTTTGCGGGAATCATGACGTTCCTGCTGATTTCATGGAGGTACGGCGCGGGTGTTGGTTGGCTCTACCCCATGGAGGGCGGGGACGGCTACCTGTTGAGCAGGTATGGGTGGCAGGTCTTCTCGGTACTGGCTTTAGTTGCTGCAACCTTTTACATTATTGGTCTCCTTCTTGCCCTCTACCAGGAACGCGGTCATCTGTTCCGCTCGAGAGAGCTGGCACAGAACACTCTCAAGGAAACCGAGGTTGATCTGATCGTTGAACAGGAGAGGACCCGAATAGCCCGCGACCTTCACGATGTTCTCGCACATTCCCTGGCGGTGATCGCGGCTCAGGCAGATGGAACCCGCTATCTCAGCAAAGACCAGCCAAAGCCTGTTCTCAATGCTCTGGAAAATATCGCCGGCTCTGCCCGTACCGCTTTGATCGACGCCCAGCGCGTTATCGAGGGAGTCCGGGACGATGGACAGTCAACCCCGCAGCCCCGGCTGATTGATATCAAGCCCCTGATTGAGAGGATGCGGGGGAGCCTGAAAATCACGGCCACCGAAGCAGGCAGTCCGGCGTCCCTTTCGGACGGGCAGCAGGTCGCCGTATTCCGGATAGTTCAGGAATGCCTGACAAACGCCCTCAAGCATGGAGGCCGAGGAACCGCGGTAAGAGCCCACTTTGACTGGAGCGGACCGGGCCTGACACTGCACGTGGCATCGGCGACGAAAAACCCTTCCCAAGGAAATCAGGTCGCTTTGGAGCCGCAACGGCTGGGAAGAGGTCTCCCCGGCATGCGGGAACGCGCCCACCTGGCAGGCGGCTGGCTCTCAGCGGGGCCGGACGGCGAAGAATTCCGCGTTGCAGCCTTCATACCGTACCTGACTGGTGAGGAGCGCCCTGTCAACCAAGACAGCAGCGCGGCTGAATCAATACTCGGTGGCAAGGAACATCCGGGGCATCCCGCAGCGGCAGGAGCCGACGATCGTGACTGACGCTGCCGCCGGCATCAAGGTCTCACTGGTCGATGACCAGCCGCTGTTCAGGTCCGGGATTCGGATGCTGATCGAAAGCCAGAACGACATGGAGTTCTGTGGTGAGGCCAGCGACGGCAAGGAAGCTGTCGCTCTGGCTGCTGACTTGCGCCCGGATGTGATGCTGATGGACCTGCGCATGCCCGTCATGGACGGTGTTACCGCCACCCGCAACATCGTCGAGTGGGCGGACACGAACAAAAGTGATAGGCCCAGGATCATCGCGCTCACTACCTTCAACAGGGATAAGACCGTCATGGACGCGGTCCAGGCAGGAGCCAGCGGGTATCTGCTTAAGAGCGCCGAACCGGAGTTTTTGCTGGCAGCTATCAGAACGGTGCACTCGGGCTATTCAGTATTAGCGCCTGGCTCTGTGCATTCCCTGTTCGCCCATGCCGGCCAGAGCCTGCCTGCCGACCCCGACCTCTCAGTCCTCAACGTGCTCTCACCAAGGGAACGTGACGTCTTCCTGCTCGCCGCTAAAGGGCTCAGTAACGGGGACATGGCGGAAGCTCTCTTCGTTTCTGAGGCCACCATCAAAAGCCACCTGCGCAGTGTCCTGGACAAGTTGACCCTGCGCACACGCCTGCAATTGGTGGCCTTCGCCCACGAGCGCCGGCTCCTGGGCGGCTGATGTACATCACCTCGGCAGCGGCCATGAAGCTGGTATTCCTCACCATTCTCGGATGAGGCTTTGCGCTCATGCCACCCGGCTACTCCGTGAGCCCAGTGCCGCCCCACAGTTCACTATCGTCATCAACGTCAGCGCTGCAGGATTTACGGTCGAGGGCTGTGGTTTCCGTTGGATCGGCGGCTAGTCGACATGTCTCTGTGATCAGGGTTGCAGGCGGAGCGGTTAGGCCTGGATATGTGGCTAATCAACGCCCTTTTGAAGAAAAATAGTTGGTATTTGTGGCCGTCATCACTTAGGTTCGATTTAGCTGCGCTGGAGTGGCCTGGGCGGTCTCACCAGTCCTCACCAGTACTTAGGCGATAACGGCGTTGAGCCACGCCCGGATGCGATGACCAGCCCTTTTTTGGGGGGGCCAGGGGCTTTGTATTCCCGGGCGTGGCTCTACTGCGCTTGCCGGTAGATTAGTACCCAGACGAAATGCCCGGCCTGCTGTTGCTCCAGCACCTCCCCAGAAACGGATACCCACCCGTGGTTACAAGACTGTCCCAGCTATTCCTGCGCACCCTGCGTGAAGACCCCGTCGACGCTGAGGTGGCCAGCCACCGCCTGCTGGTCCGCGCCGGCTACATCCGCCGCGCGGCCCCCGGTATCTACACCTGGTTGCCGCTGGGGCTGAGTGTCCTGCGCAAGGTCGAAGCCATCATCCGGGAGGAAATGGCGAACATTGGGGCGCAGGAAGTCCACTTCCCGGCGCTCCTGCCGCGTGAACCGTACGAGGTCACCAACCGCTGGACCGAATACGGCGAGGGCCTGTTCCGCCTCCAGGACCGCAAGGGCGCTGACTACCTGCTGGCCCCCACCCACGAGGAAATGTTCACGCTGCTGGTCAAAGACCTCTACTCCTCCTACAAGGACCTGCCCCTCAGCCTTTACCAGATCCAGAACAAGTACCGCGACGAGGCCCGCCCCCGCGCCGGCCTCCTGCGCGGACGCGAGTTCATCATGAAGGACTCCTACTCGTTCGACGTTGACGACGCCGGCCTGGACGCCAGCTACGCCGCCCACCGCGGCGCCTACCTGCGCATCTTCGAGCGCCTCGGCCTGGAAGTCATCCCGGTCACTGCAACGGCCGGTGCCATGGGCGGCTCCAAGAGTGAAGAATTCCTGCACCCCACGGAGATCGGCGAGGACACCTTCGTCCGCTCAGCCGGCGGCTACGCCGCCAACGTCGAGGCCGTCACCACAGTGGCGCCGGCGGAAATCGACTTTTCCGCCGCTCCCGCCGCCGAGGTCCTCGACACCCCTGATACGCCCACCATCGAAACGCTGGTGACAGCCGCCAACCAGCTCGCTCCCCGCTCCGAGGCCGACGGCGGCGCCTGGACTGCCGCGGACACCCTCAAGAACGTTGTACTCGCCGTCACCCTGCCCACCGGGGAACGCCAGCTCGTGGTCATCGGCGTCCCCGGTGACCGCGGCGTGGACCTCAAGCGCGTCGAAGCGAACATCGGGTCCTTCCTGCCCATCGCAGGCGAGATCGGCCTGGAAGCAGCCAACGACGAGGACCTCAAGAAGCAGCCGTTGATCGTCAAGGGCTACCTCGGACCCGGGCTTGCGCTGGAAGAACCGCTGCTGGGCAGCGAAAGCGCGTCGAAGCTTCTCTACCTGGTGGATCCCCGCATCGTTAGCGGCACCACCTGGATTACCGGTGCCAATGAGGCCGGCAGGCACGTCTTCGGCCTGGTGGCAGGCAGGGACTTCACGTGGGACGGTGTCATCGAATGCACCGAAGTCCGTGAAGGCGATCCCGCCCCGGACGGCTCCGGCCCCCTGGAAACGGCCCGCGGGATCGAGATGGGCCACATCTTCCAGCTCGGCCGGAAGTACGCCGAAGCACTGGAGCTGAAGGTCCTGGACCAGAACGGCAAGCAGGTCACCGTGACCATGGGCTCCTATGGTGTGGGTGTAACCCGGGCTGTTGCGGCGCTGGCCGAATCCAACAATGACAGCAAGGGCCTGGTGTGGCCGCGGGCCGTGGCGCCCGCGGACGTCCACGTTGTGGCTGTGGGCAAGGGCGAGGACATCTTCGCCACCGCAGAGCAGCTGGCAGCAGACCTGGAAGCGGCGGGCCTTGATGTCCTGCTTGACGACCGGCCCAAGGTCTCGCCCGGCGTCAAGTTCGGCGATGCCGAACTGCTCGGCGTACCCACCATCCTTGCGGTGGGCCGCGGCCTGGTGGACGGCGTGGTGGAGATCAAGGACCGCCGCAGCGGTGGTGCCGAGAACGTCGCCGTGGACAAGGCAGTTGACTACGTAGTCAACGCTGTCAGCGCCAGCTGATTCGCAGAGGTGCTCCCAGGGCTTGAGTCCATCCAGCTGGCAACGCTGGTATTGATCGTGCTGGCGGGTTTCGCCGCCGGCTGGGTGGACGCCGTGGTGGGCGGGGGCGGGCTGATCCAGCTCCCCGCCCTGTTGCTGGTCCCGGGCATCACGCCCGTGCAGGCGCTGGCAACGAACAAAATGGGGTCCATTTTCGGGACCGCAACCAGCGCCGTCACATACTACCGGCGGGTGGGACCGGATCTGAGGACGGCTCTCCCGATGGCCGTGATCGCCCTGGCAGGCAGCTTCGGCGGCGCCGTACTGGCCGCCACGCTGCCGTCCAGCGTGTTTAAGCCCATCATCGTGGCCGCCCTGGTGGCAGTAGCTCTGTTTACGGCCCTTAAACCGGACGCGGGCCACATCACCGCGTTGCGGCACAACGGCCACAAGCACTATGTGGTGGCGTGCCTGATCGGTGCTGTCATCGGCTTCTACGACGGCCTCATTGGTCCAGGGACCGGCTCCTTCCTGGTGATTGCCCTGGTTTCCGCGATGGGTTATGCATTCCTGGAAGCCAGCGCCAAAGCCAAGATCGTGAACATGGCAACCAATGCGGGCGCCTTGATGTTCTTCCTGCCGCACGGTTCCATCCTGTGGGGTTTGGGCCTCCTTCTGGGTGTTGCCAACATGGCCGGCGGGTACCTGGGCGCCAGGACGGCGGTAGCGCAGGGGAGCCGGTTTGTCCGGGTGGTCTTCCTTGTGGTGGTGGCCGCCCTGATCCTCAAGCTCGGCTACGACGTCTGGCAGGAAAACTTCGCCCAACAGGGGTAGAAGAGGGCTCGTGGGCGCCAGACGCGGGGCGTAGCATGCAGCTATGCCACATGGTGAGGACGAGTACGCCCGTGCTTTAGCTGCCGCAGCAGGCCACGCCAGTGACTGGCTCCGCAGCCTTCCACGCCGGCCCGTCGGCCCCCGCGTGCCCGCCCAGGACCTCGTCCGCGCCTTTGGCGGACCGCTTCCTGCCTCTGGCATGCCTGCCGAGGATGTCGTCAACCTCCTGGCGCAGGGAGCCGAGCCAGGGCTTATGGCCATGCCCTCCGGCCGCTTCTTCGGCTGGGTGATCGGCGGAACCCTGCCTGCTGCACTTGCCTCCGACTGGCTGGTCAGTGCCTGGGACCAGAACGCCGGCCTCCGCTACGCCACCCCCGCCATGGCGGCGATCGAGGAAAGCGCCGGGACATGGCTGCTGGAGCTGCTGGGTCTTCCCCCGGAGTCGGACGTCGGATTTGTCACCGGCGCTACCATGGCCAACTTCACCGGGCTGGCCGCCGGACGGTGGCGGCTCCTCGCCGACGCCGGCTGGGACCTCGACGGCGACGGACTGACCGGCGCACCTCGAATCAGATGCTTCGTGGGCCGGGAACGGCATGAGACGGTGGACCTTGCCCTCCGATACCTGGGGCTGGGCAGGCCTACCGTGGTTGACGCGGACGATCAAGGGCGGTTGATTCCCGCAGCCCTCGAGGCGGCGCTGGCTGAAGGTTCCGGGCCGGCCCTGGTGTGCCTGCAGGCAGGAAACCTTCACTCCGGGGCGTTTGATCCCTTCCCCGAGGCAATTCGCACCGCCCGGAAGCATGGCGCCTGGGTCCACGTCGACGGCGCGTTCGGTCTCTGGGCGGCGGCGGTGCCCGAACTGCGGGACCTGACCCGGGGCTATGAGGACGCCAACTCGTGGGGGACTGACGCGCATAAGACCCTGAATGTTCCCTACGACTGCGGCATCGCCATTGTGCGCGACGCGTCCGCCCTTCGGTCCGCCATGGGCCTGCACACCAGCTACCTCATCCAGGACGCGGAAGGTCCTGGCGACCCGTTCGAGAAAGTGCCGGAGTTGTCCCGCCGTGCCCGGGGCGTCCCGGTGTGGGCTGCGCTGAAGAGCCTGGGCAGGGATGGCGTGGCAGCCCAGGTGCGGGGACTGGTGACCGCAGCTTCGGAGATCGCGGCAGGGCTGGCACGCATCGACGGCGTGGAGGTCCTGAACGACGTCGGCTACACCCAGGTCTGCGTGTCGTTTGGCGACGACGACACGACCCGTGCGGTGACAGCACGCATTATCGCGGACGGCAGGGTGTGGATGTCCGGCTCCCGCTGGCGTGAGCGGGAAATCCTGCGCGTTTCCGTCAGCAACTGGCAAACGGTGGGGGAAGAGGTGCACACTGCAGTGGCCGCCGTCGGCTCTGCCCTCGCCGCCGTGCGCGGAACCTGACCTGCCAGGGGGACAAGCGTCAGCGTGCGCTGAGCGCCTCTCCCGGTTCGGGCAGGCGGTGTGCTGACGGAAGCCCGTTGAGGGTTCTGCCGGCCAAAGTGCTGGCCACCCACAGGGACCGGGCAAGGTCGCCCCGGTGATCCGGATTCCCTGCGTACGCAAGAGCGTTCTCCACTTCCCGTGCAATACCCCATTGCCGTGCAACCTCGGGATCCAAGCCCGCAGCGGAGCTGAAATCAGCACAGCGCTGCAGGAGGCCGGCTCCGGCGCTGTTCAACGGCAAGTCGGACAGGCGGTTCCACAGCAGTGGCGCCACTGCGAACTCCGGCTCGCCGATCATGGGCTGCGGGTCGATGGCGGCGAAGCCTGCCTCCGCCGGAAGTGCCGGCGGGGTTGGAAGGCCTGCCGGCACGGGCGCAGCGGAACGGGCCAGGACGTTGAGGAAGTGCAGGTCCGTGTGGACCAGGACGTCGCGTGCCGAACGCCGCCCCACGGCCCCGCGGGTCTGGCACACCTCAAGGGCAGCTTCGAGAAGCCAACGCGGAAAGGGACGTCCCAGCTGTTCCCATTCCAGAGGCAGGTCATCGCTCCATCGCTCTGCCTGCGCGGCGATGTGTTCGAACTCCTGCCACTGTGGCCGGTCATCGGGGGTGAGGCTCAGCTGCCGCACCAGGCCTCCCCACACCGCCACAGCCTCATCCACCGGGACAGCGGCAAGTGAACGTGCGCCGTCGAGCAGTTCCAGGAGCATTGCGCAGGTACCCGCGTCGGAGGCCAACAGCGCCACGGCGCCCCGTCCCTGCCACAGGGCAAGGGCGTGCCGCTCAATCCGGGCTTCTTCGTGGGGGAAAGCGATCTTGAGGGCAGCGGGGGCGCCTTCCGGCTGCCGCACCGGGATGACCACCCCGCCGTGGCCGCTCCAGGGCAGGGCGCCGGGAGGCAGGTTCGGCGTCAGCTGCCAGTTCTCCAGCCGGCCCTGGATGAGGCCCGGCAAGGACGCGAGCCACGCACGCCCTGCACTGCTGCGGCTGTACCGCGCAGTGAGGGCGGGTGGGATTGGTACTGCCGCCGGTTCGCTCATCGCTTCCAGCGTAGGCGCACGAAGCGGTGGGTGTGGCAGGGTGCTTCTTCAGGCGGCCCCCGCGCTTACCGCCCCGCAGCAGCTGTCCAGGGAATACGGTCGAGGGAAGACGGCGGGGGCTAGGCTGCCCTACCTGGGCAATTGGGGTAGTTGTGCTTCGTCCAGGACAAGGCCAGGCAGGGGGTTTGCATCCGCGCCCCAGTGTTGGGCGCGGCGGACTGCGCCCTCCAGTGCTGACAGGGCCCAGGCTCGCGTGGTTCCGTCTGCCACTGCCACGAGGTCCCCATAGGCGGGCAGGATGTCCGCCTCCAGCCGGGCAAGTCCCGCCCCTGGAGCATCGAGGAACACCTGGTCCAGGACATAACCCGGCGGTTGCGGGGCCGGGACGCCGCAGTGCGCCAAGGTGAAGGCTTCGGCCTGGACCGCGAGGTCCTGGTGCTGTTGGAGGAAGTCCGCCGCCGGGCGTGCGCCTTCCGGGGGAAGGCGGGTGAGGGCGGCCTGGTACCCGTAAACCGTTTCCAACTCCGCCTCAGCCGCGGCGGCGAGGGCGGCCCCCACGCTGGCGGCGTCGGCGCCGGCGTCGGGCGTGGCCGACGTGGCCGGGCAGGCGGACGTCGTCGACAGAGCTGTGGCGCCCGGCGTGCCTGCCGTCCCGTCCAGCGCCGTCCCGTCCAGCGCCGTCCCGTCCTGCCCGTCCTGTGCTGTGTCCTCCTGCGCCGTTCCGGGCGGTGCAACTGCGCCCTGCGCCCCAAGCTGTTCGGCTGCCAGAACCTGCGCGATGCCGCTGCCGGCCAGCAGGCGCGCCATTCCGCCGTCGGCCGTTTCTGCGTCCTGCAGGCGTTGCTGCCCGCTGACGGCGAGGGCGGCGGCGAATTCCGCCGCAGTCACTTGGGCTGGAGGGTTCGACGACGGGGGAGCAGCTGAAGGCGGGGTGCCGGCGGGAAGCGACGCACCTGCTGAAGCTGTCGCCCCAGCCTCCGTGGACGCCGGGCTGGCGGAAAGGAGCTCTGCAGGAAGCAGCAGCGCCCGGGACTGGATGGTCAGCAACGTCACAACCTGGTTTAACAGGGCCGCAGGCATTCCACCGGCGGCCGCGTTCCCTCCGGCAGCGGCGAGATCCACCGCTGCTGACCGGAGCCGCAGAGTCTCTTCCAAAGCGGCTGCACGGGCCTGTTCGGAGAACGGCGGTTCCGCGGGTGCAGGCGGTTCAGGCGGGATCAGCGCAAAACCCAGGCTGAGGACCAGGAGGGCTGTGAGCGAAGAAACGGCGTACCGGAAATAGCGCTTCCGCGGGCCGTTTTCCTGATTGTCGTCGTTCACAACAGACCATGGTGTCACGCCGAGGGGGGACTTCGTGCACCAATGAACCGCTAAAATAGCTACGCTAGTACACACAACATCATCTAACGGGAGGCGGCCGGCATCGTGAGCAATGCAGAAGCCACGGCTTCATCAGACCAGGCCGGTTCGGGCAAGGCTGAGGGCGCACATAATCCGGAAGCTGCACGGCTCAGGGCGCTCCTCGAACCCTCGGTCCGGGCCAACCGCCTCCACCTCGAGGACGTAACCATCATCCCCGGCTCCCATCGTGTGGTTCACGTAGTGGTGGACCTGCCGCAGGAGGAGACCGGCGGTGTGAGCCTTGACGTCATTGCTGACATCTCCAAGGTGCTCTCCGATGTGCTGGACAACGATCCCGGCGATGACGGCCGTCCCTACGACCTTGAAGTCTCCTCGCCCGGCGTCGGCCGGCCGCTGACGGAGGCGCGCCACTGGCACCGTGCCAGGGGACGCATGGTGAAGGTCAACGTTGTCCAGGGCGACAACGTTATGGGCCGCATCCAGTCGGTGGATGCCGGCGGCGTAACCATCGTGCCGGAGATCGCCGTCAAAAAGGGGATGAAGCCCAAGCAAGGCGACCCCCTCAAGCTTCCTTTCGACAGGATCCGCAACGGAAAAGTCGAGATCGAATTCAGCCACCTCAACGAGGACGGTCTGGAAACTGCACACAATGGACCTTCTGAGGAGGCCTGATGGATATTGACATGAGCGCACTGAGACTTCTGGAGCGTGAGCGTGAAATCCCGCTGGACCTCCTGATCCCCACCATCGAGCAGGCGCTCCTGGTGGCGTACCACAAGTCGCCGGGCGCCTTCGAGAAGGCGCGCGCGGAGTTGGACCGCAAGAGCGGGCACGTGACCATCTGGGCTGTGGAAATCGACGACGACGGCGCCCCCATCGGCGAGTTCGAGGACACCCCGGAAGGGTTCGGCCGCATTGCCGCCAGCACCGCCCGCCAGATCATCCTGCAGCGGCTGCGTGACGTCGAGGACGACAACGTCCTGGGCGAGTTCAAGGGCCGCGAGGGCGAACTCGTGGCCGGAACGATCCAGCAGGGCCACAACCCGCACATGGTCCAGGTAAACCTGGGCGCCGTTGAAGCACTCCTGCCGCCGCCCGAACAGGTTCCGGGGGAGAAGTACATTCATGGCAACCGCCTGCGCGCCCTGGTCATCGATGTCCACCGCGGCTCCAAGGGCCCCTCCGTGACGCTGTCCCGGTCGCACCCGGGACTTGTCCGGAAACTCTTCGAACTGGAAGTACCGGAAATCGCCGACCGCTCCGTCGAGATCGTTGCCCTGGCCCGGGAAGCAGGCCACCGCACCAAGATTGCTGTCAAGGCAAACGCCCCCGGCATCAACGCCAAAGGCGCGTGCATCGGCGAAATGGGCTCGCGCGTGCGCGCAGTGATGACCGAACTGAATGACGAAAAGATCGACATCGTCGACTTCAGCGAGAATCCGGCCACGTTCATTGCCAGTGCATTGTCCCCGTCGCGGGTGAATTCGGTCACCATCACCGATGAAGCCACCCGGTCCGCCCGCGTGGTGGTACCGGATTTCCAGCTGTCTTTGGCGATCGGCAAGGAGGGCCAGAACGCCCGCCTGGCCGCCAAGCTCACCGGCTGGCGCATCGACATCGTTTCCGACGCCGCAACCGCCCGCGAAAACTAGCCCCGCACGTTTGGGGCTTGCCACGCCTGAACCGCAGCGGGGTTTCGGGCAGAACGGCCCGGAGGGGCTAGAATAGAAAAGGCCGCGCCCAACGGCCGGCAGTTGTGTGCCCTGTGCGTGCCCCCCTTCGCTGACCAGCGGAGGCAAAGGCACTGCAGGGCCAGCAGATATGAACGTCAGGAAGATAACCGTGGCAGTGCTTTCCAGCGGGAATCAACCGGAACGTACCTGCATCGGCTGCCGGAAAAAGGGCAAGCGGCATGAATTACTCCGGCTCGTCGCCGAAGGCAGCGGCTCAACCGCTGTTCTGGTGGATGAACGACGCCGGATGGCTGGCCGGGGTGCATGGTTGCACCCCAGCGAATCGTGCCTGGCTCTGGCGATGAAACGGCGGGCTTTCGGACGTGCCCTTGCGGGCGCAACCGGAACGGCCGCCGTTGAACACTGGATCAAGTCGGGAGCGAGCGTTGCAGCCACGGCAACTGCAACACCAACCGTCCAACCTGAAAGCGGGTCAGAAATCTGATGGAAACCCGATGAGTTCCCAGCGATGAGTGCGCAACGATGACAACTTTGTTGCGCTCTGCAATGGGCCCTTCTGCAGTAATCGCGGCTTGGGCCCGCAGTAAGAAGTAGACGGTTCGTGCCTGGCTCGGTGCGGACCGAGACAGGAGAAATGTGGCCAAGGTCCGCGTACACGAGCTCGCCAAAGAGCTCGGTATTACTTCCAAAGATGCAGTGACAAAACTGCAGGAACTGGGCGAATTTGTTCGCTCCGCCTCTTCCACCATTGAGGCCCCCGTTGTGCGTAAACTGCGCAACGCCTTCCCCGACGCTGTTGCCAAGGCATCAGCTCCGGCTGCGGCGCCCAAGGCAGCCGCTCCGGCCGCTCCCGCGGCGGAGTCGCGTCCTTCAACCCCCGCTCCCGGTCCGGCAGCGCCCAAGGCCCCGGCCCCCAAGGCGCAGGCACCGGCCCCCGCAGCTCCGGCTGCACCGGCTTCGGCACCCGCCCCGGCAGCACCCGCCCCGGCAGCACCTGCTGCCAGCGCGCCCGCGGCTCCGGCTGCCCCCGCAGCTCAGTCCACCGGCGCAAAGCCGGGCGCACGCCCGGCCCCCAAGGCAGAGACCCCGGCTGCACCCACCCGCTCCGGCGGATCACAGGGTGGTTCGGCTCCCCGTCCCGGCGGTCCCCGTCCGGGCAATAACCCCTTCGCTACTTCGCAGGGCATGCCCCGCGGCCGTGGCGGCGATGGCGAGCGTCCTCCCCGTCCGGGCAACAACCCGTTTGCCACCTCGCAGGGCATGCCCCGCCCCGGTGGAAGCCGCACCGACGGCGACCGTCCCGGCGGGCCCCGTCCCGCAGCCGGTGCCGGTGGGCCCCGTCCCGGCGGGCCCCGTCCCGCAGCCGGTGCGGGCGGTCCCCGTCCCGCCGCAGGTGCCGGTGGACCCCGCCCGGGTGCACCGCGTCCCGGTGGCGCCGGTGGAAACCGTCCCACTCCGGGTATGATGCCCAACCGTACTGAGCGTCCCGCACCCGCTGGTGCAGGCCGTCCGGGTGCCGGCGGCCGTGGCCCCGGACGCCCGGGTGGCGCTCCCGGAACCGGTGGTCCCGGTGCCGGCGGCGGCGCTCCCGCCGGTGGTGGCTTCGGCAAGGGTGGCCGCGGACGCGGTGGCACCCAGGGTGCCTTCGGCAAGGGCGGCGCAGGCCGCGGCAAGCAGCGCAAGTCGAAGCGTGCAAAGCGCCAGGAACTTGAGCAGATGAGTGCCCCGTCGCTGGGTGGCGTGAGCGTACCCCGCGGCGACGGCAACACTGTGATCCGCCTCCGCCGTGGCTCGTCCATCACGGACTTCGCCGACAAGATCGAGGCGAACCCCGCCGCACTGGTAACCGTGCTGTTCCACCTCGGTGAAATGGCAACGGCCACGCAGTCACTGGACGAGGAAACCTTCGCACTGCTGGGCGAGGAGCTTGGCTACAAGCTCCAGGTTGTGTCGCCGGAGGACGAGGAGCGCGAGCTGCTTTCCACCTTCGACATCGACTTCGAAGCCGAGCTTGAAGCCGAAGGCGACGAGGACCTGGAGGCACGTCCCCCGGTTGTCACCGTTATGGGCCACGTGGACCACGGTAAGACCCGCCTGCTGGATGCCATCCGCAAGTCCGACGTTATGGCGGGCGAGCACGGCGGCATCACGCAGCACATCGGTGCCTACCAGGTTACGCACAACCACGAAGGCAACGACCGGAAGATCACCTTCATCGATACCCCTGGCCACGAGGCGTTCACCGCCATGCGTGCCCGTGGTGCGAAGGTCACCGACATCGCCATCCTGGTGGTCGCAGCGGACGACGGCGTGATGCCGCAGACCGTTGAAGCCCTCAACCACGCCCAGGCAGCCAACGTGCCGATCGTGGTGGCCGTGAACAAGATCGACAAGGAAGGCGCCAACCCGGACAAGGTCCGCGGCCAGCTGACCGAGTACGGCCTGGTTCCCGAAGAATACGGTGGCGACACCATGTTCGTGGAGGTCTCTGCCCGCCAGAACCTCAACATCGACGAGCTGCTCGAGGCAGTCCTGCTCACCGCAGACGCTGCCCTGGACATGCGCGCCAACCCGAACAAGGACGCCCGCGGTATCGCCATCGAAGCCAACCTGGACAAGGGCCGCGGTTCCGTGGCCACCGTCCTGGTGCAGTCCGGCTCGCTGCGCGTCGGCGACACCATCGTTGCAGGCACCGCCCATGGCCGTGTCCGTGCGATGTTCGACGACGACGGCAGCGCACTGACCGAGGCCGGCCCGTCCCGCCCCGTCCAGGTGCTGGGTCTGTCCAACGTGCCGCGTGCAGGCGACACCTTCTTCGTGACCGCTGACGAGCGCACCGCCCGCCAGATCGCCGAGAAGCGTGAAGCAGCCGACCGTAACGCCGCCCTGGCCAAGCGCCGCAAGCGCATCAGCCTGGAAGACTTCGACCAGGCAGTGGCCGACGGCAAGATCGACACCCTCAACCTCATCCTCAAGGGTGACGTGTCCGGTGCCGTGGAAGCCCTCGAAGACGCCCTGCTCAAGATCGACGTCGGCGAAGGCGTGCAGCTGCGCGTCATCCACCGCGGTGTTGGTGCGATCACGCAGAACGACGTCAACCTGGCGACGGTCGACAGCGCCGTCATCATCGGCTTCAACGTCAAGCCTGCGGAGCGCGTTGCCGAACTGGCAGACCGCGAAGGCGTGGACATGCGCTTCTACTCCGTCATCTACTCCGCAATTGATGACATCGAGATGGCGCTCAAGGGCATGCTCAAGCCGGAATACGAAGAATTCCAGCTGGGCACCGCCGAGGTCCGCGAAGTCTTCCGTTCCTCCAAGTTCGGAAACATCGCCGGCTCGATCGTCCGCTCGGGCATCATCCGACGCAACACCAAGGCACGTATCAGCCGCGACGGCAAGATCATCGGTGACAACCTCACCGTTGAGACGCTCAAGCGCTTCAAGGACGACGCCACCGAGGTCCGCACGGACTTCGAGTGTGGTATCGGCCTCGGCTCGTACAACGACATCACCGAAGGCGACATCATCGAGACCTTCGAGATGCGTGAGAAGCCGCGCGTCTAGTCTGAAGTCAGTTTCATAAAGGTGCGGGGCCGTTGGAATTTTCCGGCGGCCCCGCCCCTTCGCTGGGTGGCCAACGTCTTACGACGTCGGCCACCCAGCTTCGGCAGGCCCGATGCCACTCCCTGGCCGCCGGAAAAATCCCAACGGTGCGTCGTAGACTCGCCTTCCGTGCGTGGCATCAATCCAATCTGGGTACGTCTGCTGCATCTGGTCGTTGTACCCCCAAATTTTTTTAGGAGTGGAAATGGCTGATCCGGCACGTGCTGCCAAGTTGGCGCAGCGGATTAAGGTTGTTGTTGCTGAGGCCCTGGGCCGGAAGGTTAAGGATCCTCGGCTGGAGGGCATCACTGTTACTGATGCCCGGGTGACCAATGATCTGCAGCACGCCACGATTTACTACACAGTTTTCGGTGACGAGGCTGTTCAGGCTGATGCCGCCAAGGGCCTGGAGAAGGCCAAGGGTGTGCTTCGGCAGGAAGTGGGGCGCAATCTCAGCATTCGCCTGACTCCCACCCTTGAATTCGTCTCCGACGAGATTCCCGTGATCGCGTCCAACCTCGAGGAGCTGCTCCGGGAGGCCAAGAAGCGTGACGCCGAAGTGGCAGCCCTGGCGGCGGAGGCCCGGCATGCCGGGGACCCCGATCCCTATAAGAGTGATGCGTCCGCCGATGTGGACATCGATGATGACGATTTTGATGAAGAGGACTTCGACGTCGCAGACGACGAGGAACTCGAGGAAGACGGCAAGAAGCAGTAGCCGGCATGACGGCAGAAACCCCGGACCACAATTGCGGTCCGGGGTTTCTGCTTTCCGGAACTGTTTCCCGTACTACCGGATGCCGGCTCTGATCACCTTGCCCACGAATCGGAAAACCCCGGCGCCAGCCTACGCTTGCAACGCAACTGTGTCGCCGGAGTTTTCCCCCTATCCACCCCCTAATTTTGTCCCCTAATGCCAACCCCTTGGCTAGGATCTAGCTATGACTCAGGCGGACCACCAGCAGCGCGATGCCACCCATTACCTGGAACGGGCCGTAGCCCTCGCCACCCGAAACGTCGAGGACGGGGGCGGGCCGTTCGGCGCACTGGTGGTGACGAGGGACGGGCAGGTGCACGAGGGCGTCAACCGTGTCACCCGCGACAACGATCCCACCGCCCACGCCGAAGTGGTGGCCATCCGTACGGCTGCGGCTGCGGTCAGGAGCTTCGACCTGCGCGGCGCGATCCTCTACACCAGCTGCGAGCCGTGCCCGCTGTGCCTGGCTTCTGCCCTTTGGGCGCGGATAGACCGCGTGTATTTTGCAGCGGACCGGTATGGTGCCGCTTCCGCAGGCTTTGATGACGCAGTCTTCTATGACTACTTCTCGGGGACCCGGCCGGAACTGTTGCCGGTCAGCAGGGGCGACGTCCCGGCGTCGGACGCTCCTTTCCAGGCGTGGGGCGCTCATAAAACCAGGAAAGACTACTAAGTATGGATGCCACCCTCGTCCAATGTCCGCACTGCGGGAAGACCAACCGAATCCCCGCCGCCGCCGCTGCTGGCCGGCCGCGCTGCGGCAGCTGCCGGGGCGGGCTGCCCTGGATTGTGGACGCCGGGGATACTGACTTCAGTACTGTGGCTGAGCAGTCGCCGGTTCCGGTGCTGGTGGACTTCTGGGCGGCGTGGTGCGGGCCCTGCCGCATGGTGAGTCCTGTCCTGGACAAACTGGCGCGTGAACGCGCCGGCGAAGTGAAACTGGTGAAGGTCGACGCCGACAAATCCCCGGGCCTGTCCCGGCGTTTCGACGTGCAGGCCATTCCCACCCTGATGGTTCTTGTTGACGGGAAGGTGGCTGCCCGGCAGGCCGGAGCAGCCCCGGCGGAGGTCGTGCGCCAATGGCTGGACGGGGCTCTTGCCGGAAGCTGCCGCTAACGAAGGACAGCCGACAGTTCGGCCTGGACGCGCTCCGGCAGCCGGGCCAGGCCGTCCAGCAGATCCTGCTTCTTGCCGCACAGCGCGATCCGCACCCAGCCCTCGCCGATGGAGCCGAAGGCTGTTCCCGGTGCAAGTGCCACGCCCGACTCCGCCAGGAAGCGCCGCACCCAGGCGCGCACGTCACCGCCGCTGACGTGGGACACGTCCGCCCAAAGATAGAACGCTCCGTCGGCCTTCAGGTAGGGAATACCCTTGGCGTCGAGCACGGCGGACGCCGCGTCACGGTTGGACCGGTAGTGCGCGTGTGCATGCTGGACGTAATCCTGCGGCCCAGTGAGGGCAGCGAGCGCGGCGTACTGCGACGGCGATGCCACGCAGGAGACGATCGATTCCATGACGTTGTTCATCTTCTGTTCCAGGCCCGGCGGGCATACCAGGGCGCCGATGCGGAGCCCGGTGAGGCCATAGGTTTTGGACAGGGTCAGTGAGGTGAAGACGCGCGCCTCACCCGGCAGAACGCCGTCGAACCTTGCAGGGCTCACATGCGGGACGTCATAGGTGAACGCTTCGTAGCACTCGTCAGAGATGACCCACAGGTCATGCCGGCGGGCCAGCTCCACGAGTTCGCGGGTCACCTCCTCGCTGAGGACCGCGCCCAGCGGGTTGGAGGGTGAGTTCAGGACCAGCACCCGGGTACGGTCCGTGATGAGGGCCTCGATATCTCCGGTCCTGGGCTGGAAGCCGTGCTCAGGGTAGAGCGGGTAACCCACCGGCACGGCGTTCAGGAGGCGGCTGGTCATGGCAAACGTGGGGTAGCCCGGGTTGGGGATCAGGATTTCATCGCCGGGGGAGAGCAGCAGGCTCATGGCGAAGTGCAGGCCCTGCTGGGCGCCGTCCACCACGTACACCCGGTCCGCGCCGATGTCGTTGTTCTGGCCGGCACCCGCTCGCTCCCTGAACCTGGCAGCAAACGCTTCGCGCAGCGCAGGAATGCCCGCGTTGGGGGTGTAGTTGGTTTCGTCCCTGTCCAAACAGGCTATGCCGGCGTCGAGGACATGGCGGGGGAGCGGGAACCCGGGCTCGCCGATGCTGAGGACCAGGGCGCCGGGGGTGCGCCACGCGGCTTCGGTGATTTCCCTGATCTGGTTGACGGGGACGTTGCGGACGTGGGCGGCAAGCTCAGGCATGCCTGCCATCCTAACTGGCGGATTCGGTGCGCTGGCGTTGCTCCCTTGGCCCCATCGGACGTGGGCGGGCGGCGGGACCGGCGTCGATATACTGGGAGGCGTGCTTTCTGGACTGGTGATAGTGGACAAACCGCAGGGATGGACCAGCCATGATGTGGTTGGCCGAATGCGGCGCCTCGCCGGTACCCGGAAAGTGGGGCATGCCGGCACGCTGGATCCGATGGCCACCGGCGTCCTGGTAGTGGGCATCAACAAGGCCACCCGCCTGCTGACATACATCGTGGGCACCTCCAAGACCTACACCGCCACCATCCGCCTGGGCCAGTCCACAGTGACGGACGATGCCGAAGGTGAGGTCACTGCCACGGCCGGCACTTCCGGGGTTGCCGAGGAGGCAATCCACGACGGCGTTGCGGCCCTCACCGGCCAGATCCAGCAGGTGCCGAGCAGCGTGAGCGCCATCAAGGTCAACGGGGAACGAGCGTACGCCCGGGTCCGCTCCGGCGAAGAGGTGAAGCTCGCGGCACGCCCGGTCACCATCCACCGGTTTGAGGTGCACAGCATCAGCAGGGACCCTGTGGCGGACGTCGTGGACCTGCATGTCACGGTTGAATGCTCCTCCGGGACGTACATCCGGGCCCTTGCCAGGGACCTCGGCAACACACTCGGCGTCGGCGGCCACCTTACAGCCCTCCGCCGGACGCACGTGGGCCCCTATTCACTGGAACAGGCGCGCACCCTGGAACAGCTTGCGGACGAGCTCAACGTCCTTGAGATGTCCGAGGCCGCCCGGGCGCTGATGCCCAACCGCGAGCTCAGCCCGGAAGAAACCACTGAGATTTCCTTTGGCCGGCGGATTTCCGCTGGTGCCGCCCCCGGCAGCCCGGGGGCGGCCACAGCCGAACACCCCGCAGCAGCCTTCGCCCCCGACGGAAGCCTGGTGGCGCTGCTTGCCGACGCGGGCAGCTTCGCCAAGCCCGTGCTGGTATTTGCCCCCGGTACCGGTACCGGCGCTTCCGGGGTGGCCTAAGGGTGGACGCCTATTTCTACATCATCCTGGTGGTGGGGCTCCTGTCCAGCGGGATCTGCCTCCTGGCCGGCATCCTGAAAAAAGCACCGAACGACATCACCATCCTCTCGGTCGCCGCCGTCGAGGTGGCGCTCCTGGTGTACCTGGTCGGATCCATCGTGCGCGTCATAGCCGGAGAGCCCATCGCCGGGGAGGCGTGGGAATTCTGGGGCTACCTCGCCACCGCGATGCTCCTGCCGCCCGCCGCCGTCTACTGGTCCATTCTGGAACGTACCCGGTGGAGCAACTTTGTCCTGGCCGCCGTCGGTGTCACCGCGCTGGTGATGGCCGCCCGAATGAATCAGATCTGGTACTGAAGTGGAAGAAGCACGCAACGTGAAAGACCAGCACTCCGCCCTGCCCGGCAAGGTCCAGGACGCAGCCGCAAACGGAACCGGGTCGGGGAACACCCGCAACACGGGGCCCGGACGACTGCTCATCGCCGTCTATGCAGTCTTCGCCATCTCGGCCTCGGCCCGCGCCGGCTATCAGATCCTCACCAAGTTTTCCGAGGCGCCGCTGGCGTACCTGCTCTCAGCGTTCGCGGCACTGGTTTACGTCATTGCCACCGTCTCCCTTGCCCGGGCCGGCAGTACATGGTTCAAGGTGTCCGTCGCGGCCGTCCTCGTGGAACTGGTCGGCGTGCTCGTTGTTGGCAGCCTGAGCGTCTTTGACCCGGTCCAGTTCCCGCATGAGACGGTTTGGTCCCTCTTTGGCCGCGGCTACGCGTTTATTCCCCTGCTGCTGCCGATCCTGGGCCTGGTGTGGCTCTACCGGCGGCGGCCGTCCCGCAAGTCCTGACGCCGGGCGGCGGGCGGATGGCATCGCGCCGCCTGGCAAAGGTGCCGGGGTGAATGCGGGTAATCTTTAGAGAGTTCCGCGGCCGGCAGGGCCCGGAGCGTTGATATTTGCAGGCAGTAAAAGGCGAGGGTGATGGTACACATCTGGAACGATCCGTCCGAGGTCCCGGCGGACTTCGGCCCATCTGTTGTCACCTTTGGGAACTTCGACGGCGTTCACCGCGGCCATCAGCAGGTGCTGTCCCAGTTGATCCGCACCGCCCGCCTCAACCGTTCCAGGTCGGTGGCCGTCACGTTCGATCCCCACCCGGCCCTGGTTCACCGCCCCGAATCCGCGCCCGAGCTGATCATGGGGCTGCCAGACAAGCTGGAGGCGCTGGGGGAGTTGGGCCTGGACGCCATCCTGGTGATGAAGTACTCGCTGGATCTCGCCAGCCTCACCGCTGAAGAGTTTGTGGAGCAGTTCCTGGTGGACTGCCTGCATGCAAGCCACGTGGTGATCGGCCACGACGCCCGGTTCGGCCGCGGCAACTCCGGCGACCTGGACACCATGAAGGCGCTCGGCGGGAAATTCGGGTTCGAGGTCCAGGTCATCAGTGAGTTCGGCTCGGAGGGCTACCCCTTGCATGACGACGACGGCACGGACCGCCGCTGCTCTTCCACCTGGGTGCGCGAGGCGCTGCAGGAAGGCGACGTCGCTACGGCCGCGGCAGTGCTGGGGCGCGCACACCGGATGCGCGGGGAAGTTGTACATGGCGCCGCCCGCGGCCGTGCCCTCGGATTTCCCACGGCCAACCTCGCAAGCAGCGCCAGCGGACTCATCCCGGCGGACGGCATCTACGCCGGCTGGCTGGTGGACCAGGCCGGGACGCGCTGGCCCGCAGCGATTTCCGTCGGCTCGAATCCCACGTTCGACGGCGTGAGCAGGCAGGTGGAAGCGCATGTCATCGACCGGCCCCACGAGGCCGTGGAGGACTTCGATCTGTATGGCCAGACAGTAGTTGTAGAATTCGTGGCCCGGCTGAGGGGCATGGTGGCATACCGTGGGCCTGAGGCGCTGGTGGACCAGATGCGCCTGGATGTGGTCCAGGCGCACCACCTCCTCGCCCGGCGCTGAACTGTCCGCAGGGACAGCGCCCCAGGGAAAGGCAGTTCCGTGTCCGTTGAGAAGAACACCAGGAAACTGGACGAAGGCATTGTCCGTGATTTCAGCTCACGGATGAGCTACGCCTCGTACCTGCAGCTGCCAACCCTGCTGAGTGCGCAGCAGCCCGTCAGCCAGCCGGAACACCACGATGAAATGCTCTTCATCATCCAGCACCAGACCACCGAGCTGTGGCTCAAGCTGGTGCTGCATGAATTGCGGAGCACCGCCGCCTGGCTGCGCTCGGATGATCTCGGGTCCGCACTCAAGGGCATTGCCCGGGTCAAGCACATCCAAAAGACCCTTACCGAGCAGTGGTCCGTGCTAGCCACACTGACGCCCACCGAGTATTCGCAGTTCCGCGGCTTCCTGGGCAATTCCTCCGGTTTCCAGTCGAGCCAGTACCGGGCCGTTGAGTTCGTTCTGGGCAACAAAAACCGCAAGATGCTTCCGGTGTTCGAGTCGGATCCGGAAGCCCACGCAATGCTGGATGAACTGCTTCACGCGCCCAGCATTTATGACGAATTTTTGGCCTACCTCGCCCGCCAGGGGTTGGCTGTGCCCCAGGCAGTGCTTGAGCGGGACGTCACCCGGGCCCACGAATTTACGCCCGAGCTGGTGCCCCTGTTCAAGCACATCTACGAGAATGCCGCGGACAACTGGGGCGCGTATGAGGCGTGCGAGGAACTGGTGGATCTTGAGGACAACTTCCACCTGTGGCGCTTCCGGCACCTGCGCACCGTGCAGAGGACTATAGGCATGAAAACGGGAACCGGCGGCTCGAGCGGGGCCGCGTTCCTGCAGAAGGCCCTCGAACTGACCTTCTTCCCGGAGCTTTTCGCCGTCAGGACGGAGATCGGCCAATGACCGCACAGGAGCAGCTAACCGTGGGAAACGCAGAGGACAGGGAGGCGGCCCTGCAGCAGCGGGCGGCCGGGCTGGACCGGCAGGACCCCCTGGCGCACTACCGCAGCCAGTTCATCGGTACAGATACACCGCTGTCCTACCTGGACGGCAACTCCCTGGGCCGGCCGCTGGTGCGAACGGCAGAGGACATCGGCGTTTTCATCCGCGAGGGCTGGGGCGGGCGCCTGATCCGGGGCTGGGACGAGGAATGGCTGGACCTGCCCCAAGCCATCGGCGACCAGCTGGGCCGGGCTGTGCTGGGCGCGGCATCCGGACAAACAATCATCGCGGACTCCACCACCGTGGTGTTGTACAAGCTGATCCGTGCCGCCCTTGCGGCCGTGACCGACCCGGACCGCAATGAACTGGTCCTGGACACCGAAAACTTCCCCACGGACCGCTACCTTGTGGAAGGCATCGCCCTTGAGGAAGGCCTGACGCTTCGCTGGATCGAAACGGACCCCGCCTCCGGGGTGACCGTTGACCAGGTGCGCGAAGCTGCCGGGCCGCGCACCGCCGTCGTACTCTTGAGCCACATCGCCTACCGGTCCGGCCATTTGGCCGATTTGCCGGGCATCACGGCAGCAGTGCATGACGCCGGTGCGCTGGTGGTGTGGGATCTTTGCCATTCCGCCGGTTCAGTCGAGATTGGCCTCGACAGTGCGGGCGTGGACTTCGCTGCGGGATGCACCTACAAGTACCTCAACGGAGGGCCGGGCTCGCCGGCCTTCGCTTACGTCAACCATCGCCACCTGCCCTCGCTTAATCAGCCAATTTGGGGGTGGATGGGCCGCAAGGACGCTTTCGAGATGGGCCCCGGCTATGAACCGGCTCCGGGCATCCGCGGTTTCCTCAGCGGAACGCCGGCGATCTTCGGGATGCTCGCCATGCGGGGGACGCTCGACCTCATCGAGGAGGCAACCATGGCTGCCGTCAGGGAGAAGTCGGTACAGCTGACCGCCTTCGCCGTCGAGATCTTTGAAGCCTGGCTGGCACCCTTGGGTGTGGAACTCGCCTCGCCGCGGGAGCCGGGGGACCGTGGCGGCCACATCACCCTGGACCATCCCGGGTTCGCCAAAGAGACGGTGTCGGACCTGTGGGACGAGGACATCATCCCCGACTTCCGCGCACCGCACGGCATCCGCGTGGGACTCTCGCCGTTGAGCACCAGCTTCGCTGAGGTCCTGCAGGGGATGGCGGTAATCCGGGACCGGCTGCGGCGCTGACGAAGAGGCTACCTCACCCAGGCCGCCCTGTTTCGACAAGATTGGGCGGGGGCCGGTAAACTGGGGGATGGATCCGGCTGCAGTCCGTGGTGGCTGGTTCCTGTTGCGTGTGGCACTGTCCGGGTTTCCCGTACCGCCGCGGCAGCAGACCCGGCAGTGAGTTACTGACCTGGGCCCTCACGGCACATCCCTAGGAGTTATTGTGGCACTTGACGCCGCTGTAAAGCAGTCCATCATCACGGAATACGCAACCGTAGAAGGCGACACCGGTTCACCGGAAGTCCAGGTTGCAGTCCTGACCCAGCGGATCAAGGATCTGACTGAGCACATGAAGGAGCACAAGCACGATTACCACACCCAGCGCGGTCTGCTGGCCATGGTTGGTCGTCGCAAGCGCATGCTGAGCTACCTCAAGAAGACCGACATCGCCCGCTACCGTTCGCTCATCGAGCGCCTCGGCCTGCGCCGCTAGTCGCACTTAGGGGCGGCCCATTCCAGCATGGAACGGGCCGCCTCCTACAAATGAAAAACTAAAAAGGAGGATCAACCGCATCACGCATTCGCGGTCCTCGGTAGTGATCCCCGGGAAGGGCTTCGTTGACTGAAGCCCTGGCCCGTGGGTCTCGATCGATGACCGGGTGCAGGGCCAGTAGACAGATGCTGGGCTGGGTTGATGCGGCTGGACTTCCGTAAAACAGAAACGGAGGTGACTCTCTTGGAGGGTCCCGAAATCCAGTTCTCAGAAGCAGTCATTGACAATGGCCGTTTTGGCAAGCGTGTAATCCGCTTCGAAACCGGCCGCCTCGCCAAGCAGGCAGCCGGCGCAGCCATGGTGTACATCGACGATGACACCGCGCTGCTCTCCGCCACCACCGCCGGCAAGCACCCGCGTGAAGGCTTTGACTTCTTCCCGCTGACCGTCGACGTCGAAGAGCGTATGTACGCTGCCGGCCGCATTCCGGGCTCGTTCTTCCGCCGTGAAGGACGCCCGTCCACCGAAGCCATCCTGGCCTGCCGCCTGATGGACCGCCCGCTGCGTCCGGCCTTCGTCAAGGGCCTGCGCAACGAGGTCCAGATCGTGGTGACCGTCCTGGCCATCAACCCCGACGAGCTGTACGACGTGGTGGCCATCAACGCCTCTTCCATGTCCACCCAGCTTTCCGGCCTGCCGTTCTCCGGCCCCATCGGTGGCGTCCGCGTTGCCTTGGTCGCCGACGAAAACGGATCCCAGTGGGTTGCTTTCCCGAAGCACTCCCAGCTGGAAAACTCCGTGTTCAACATGGTCGTTGCGGGCCGCATCGCCGGTGATGACGTCGCCATCATGATGGTCGAAGCCGAAGCCACCGACAACTCCTGGAACCTCATCAAGGAACAGGGCGCCACCGCACCCACCGAAGAGGTTGTCTCCGAGGGCCTCGAGGCTGCCAAGCCGTTCATCAAGGCACTGTGCGACGCCCAGGCCGACCTCGCCGCCCGCGCTGCCAAGCCGACCGTCGAGTTCCCCGTTTTCCTGGACTACGAGGACGACGTTTACGCCGCTGTTGAGGCTGCTGCCGTTGAGAAGCTGACGGCTGTCTTCCAGATCGCGGACAAGACGGAGCGCAACGACGCGTCTGACGCGCTGAAGGACGAAGTAACCGCTGCCCTGGCCAGCCAGTTCGAGGGCCGCGAGAAGGAGCTGTCCGCAGCATTCCGCTCGGTCACCAAGCAGGTCGTGCGCCAGCGCATCCTCAAGGACCAGATTCGCATTGACGGCCGTGGCCTGACGGACATCCGCCAGCTCACCGCCGAAGTTGAGGTCCTGCCCCGCGTCCACGGTTCGGCCATCTTCGAACGCGGCGAGACCCAGATCATGGGTGTCACCACGCTGAACATGCTGAAGATGGAACAGCAGATCGACTCGCTGTCGCCGGTGAAGACCAAGCGCTACATGCACAACTACAACTTCCCGCCGTACTCCACCGGTGAAACCGGCCGTGTGGGTTCGCCCAAGCGCCGCGAAATCGGCCACGGTGCACTGGCAGAGCGCGCACTTGTGCCTGTACTGCCGTCCCGGGAGGAATTCCCGTACGCCATCCGCCAGGTGTCTGAGGCTCTCAGCTCCAACGGTTCGACGTCGATGGGCTCCGTCTGCGCCTCCACCCTGTCGATGCTGAACGCCGGTGTGCCCCTGAAGGCCGCCGTCGCCGGTATCGCCATGGGCCTGGTCTCCGACCAGGTGGACGGCCAGACCCGCTACGCGGCACTGACCGACATCCTTGGCGCCGAAGATGCCTTCGGCGACATGGACTTCAAGGTTGCCGGTACCTCCGAGTTCGTCACGGCCATCCAGCTGGACACCAAGCTCGATGGCATCCCCGCCTCGGTCCTGGCAGCAGCCCTGAAGCAGGCCCGCGAAGCACGCCTGCACATCCTTGAGGTTATGGACTCGGCCATTGACACCCCGGACGAGCTCTCCGAGTTCGCCCCGCGCGTCATCGCCGTGAAGATCCCCGTGGACAAGATCGGCGAGGTCATTGGCCCCAAGGGCAAGATGATCAACCAGATCCAGGAGGACACCGGCGCCGACATCTCGATCGAGGATGACGGCACGGTCTACATTGGCGCCACCGACGGCCCGTCTGCCGATGCAGCACGGTCCGCGATCAACGCCATCGCGAACCCGCAGGTTCCGGAAATCGGCGAGCGTTACCTGGGTACGGTCGTCAAGACCACCACCTTCGGTGCCTTCGTTTCGCTGACCCCGGGCAAGGACGGCCTCCTGCACATCTCCGAGCTGCGCAAGCTGGCCAACGGCAAGCGCGTGGACAACGTCGATGACGTTGTCTCGGTGGGCCAGAAGGTCCAGGTGGAAATCACCAAGATCGACGACCGTGGAAAGCTCTCGCTTGCCCCGGTCGTTGCCGAGGAAGAAGGCGCCGAGGCAGAGACCGAGCGCGCCCACACCACGGAACCTGCTGAAGGCGCTGACATCTAGCAGTTCCGGTTTCCGGCACACAAGCATGAATCGGCGGGGCCGGTGGATGATCCACCGGCCCCGCCGCTGTTACGATGGCAGCCAGATCCCGGCTGCCCTTTTGAAAGGCCTCAATGACTGTTGTACCCCTGCCGCTCGAGCAGAACCACCGCGGCGACACGCTGGTCCACGGTTCCGACGGCGGCTCCGAAGTCCGGCGCTCGGTGCTGCCCGGGGGAGTGCGGGTGCTGACCGAGGCCATGCCTGGACAGCGGTCAGCAACCATCGGTTTTTGGGTTGGCGTCGGGTCCCGGGACGAGGCTCCGGGGCAGCACGGCTCCACGCACTTCCTCGAGCATCTCCTGTTCAAGGGAACCAAGCGCCGTACCGCCTTGGAGATCGCATCGGCCTTCGACGAAGTGGGCGGCGAGTCGAACGCGGCCACGGCCAAGGAGAGCACGTGCTACTTCGCGCGGGTCTTGGATTCTGACCTGCCCATGGCAATCGACGTCATCGCCGACATGATCACCGGAGCGGTCCTCGACCCGGCAGAGATGGAGCAGGAACGGGACGTCATCCTCGAGGAGATCGCCATGGACAGCGATGACCCCACCGACGTCGCCCATGAACACTTTGTCGCAGCCGTGCTCGGCAGCCACCCGCTGGGCCGCCCCATTGGCGGTACGCCGGACGCCATCAAGGCCGTAGCCCGTGACTCCGTCTGGGAGCACTACCAGCGGTATTACCGGCCAGACGAACTCGTGATCACCGCGGCCGGTGGCCTGGAGCACCACGTTGTCTGCGACCTGGTAGTGGATGCCCTGGAGTCTGCCGGCTGGTCGCTGAAGGGTGACGCCGCGCCGGTGGAAAGGCGTTCCACCGACCGGGCCCTGATCACGGGGACGGCGGGACTTCACGTGGTCAAGCGCGCCGTGGAGCAAGCAAACATCATCATGGGCTGTCCCACCATCGTTGCCACCGACGAACGGCGTTACGTCATGAGTGTCCTGAACGCCGTGCTGGGCGGAGGCATGTCTTCGCGGCTGTTCCAGGAAATCCGCGAGAAGCGCGGCCTGGTGTATTCCACCTACTCCTTCGCTTCCTCCTACGCGGACGCCGGGTATTTCGGCATGTACGCAGGCTGCACGCCGTCCAAAGTGCGGCAGGTCCTGGACCTGCTCGGCGTGGAATTGGACAAGCTCGCGGAGCACGGAATCACCGAGGACGAGCTGCGCAAGGCTGTGGGCCAGCTCGGCGGCGGTATCGTCCTGGCACTGGAGGATACCGGGTCGCGGATGTCGCGGCTGGGCCGTGCGGAACTCGTTTCCGGCGAGTACCAGGACATCGACGAAACGCTCCGGCTCATCAAGTCTGTTACGGCAGAGCAGGTCCAGGACCTTGCGGCGGAACTGGCGGCGGCACCTCGGACTGTGACCGTCGTAGGGCCATTCGAGGAGACGGAAACGTTCGGACTCTGACTTGGCAAGCGGCAAGACTTAGCGCGTAGACGGCAGGACTTAGTTCTGGAGGTGAGGGGACGTGGAACGGACCTCGCCGGGCCGCGCGCCAAAGGCCCTGGCTGGCTTCCTGGGCCACTGGCGGGGGAGTACCCGGCTCGCTGCCGGTGCTTGGGGGCCCGAACGGACCGTTGACGCCGAGGTGACCTACACGCCGGTGGCCAGCGGGTCTGCCGTCGTGCAGAGCTACCGCCATCTGGAACCGGACGGGACACATTTCGAAGGCCACGGGATTTTCACTGTTGATCCGGATCACCAGGACGTTTTCTGGTACTACGTCGACAAGGTGAACCCGGGCCCTGGCGCACCGGCCCGCTGCACCTGGCATGACGGCGCCCTTCGGGTGGAACGTCGTGGCGGTGTCGGCTGGACCCGCCATACATTGCGCGTGGATGGCGACCTGCTGACGCATGTAACTGAGCTTCGTACCCGGCGTGAGGAGGCTCCAGAGGAGAAGCGCGGCGTGGCTGACGGGACTGGCTCGGCCTATGTACCGTTTATGACCTCATCATTCCAGCGGGGCTGACGGACCGGGTCCGGAGTGAGTAGCCGACTTCAACGCGCGGGTGGGCATGGTGACCAGGCAGCCGTCGCGTACTCCGCCGTCTCGATGTCGCTGCCGGCGCGGATGCGGAACGGCCCCTACGAGGTTGACGATGAGCACCGTCGACGGCATCGGCGCCAGCGTCAGCGGGGCGTGACGACTTCAGGAGTGCGACATGTCCCATTCCCACTCCCACTCCTTGAGTGGGTCCTCGGGCAGTTTTGGGGGCGTGGCGTAGAAGTCGTCCCAGACGTGGTCGTCGGGCGGTATGTCATCGGCATCCACAAGACTGTCATCAACTGGTTCTTCAAGGGGCGGGTCAACGTGCAGGAAGTCCAGGAATGCGGGCGCCTCGGCAGGCTGGAACTTGGACATTTCAGCCGGCAGGAGTCCGGGTGGCCATTGTGGTGGTTCCCGGTCGGGTTGTTCGGGTTTGTAGTGACGGCCGGTGGGTGAGGTCCAGCCGGGTGGTTCGTTGTTGTTGGCTGGTGTGGGGGTCCAGGGTTTGTGGTGCTTGAGGCGGTGGTGCTTTGGGCAGAGTTGGGCCAGGTTGCTGATTCCGGTGGTTCCGCCGTGGTGCCAGGCGGTGAGGTGGTCGGTGTCGTTGTCGAGGGAGTGGTTGTTGCAGCCGGGGAAGGTGCATTTGCCGTCTCTGAGGCGGATGGCTTGTTTCATGGCTTTGGTTAGGCGGTAATTGGTGCGTCCGATTTCCAGTGGTGCCCCGTCCCGGGGGTCGACGAGCACCCGGTAAAAGGAGCTGGCCCCATCGGCGACGAGTTTGCGGGCCATGGAGGCGGGGATGGGTCCGTGGCCGTCGAGCGTTGCGGGTTCGTCGGTGAGGCCGAGGAGTGCAAACACCGGCACGGTGACGAGGACTTGGGCGCCCGGGACTGGGACACTGGCGAGGTCGACAGGGTGGGTGTTTGTAGCCTCCTGCCCGGTGGAGCCGGTAGAGGTGCCGTCTTCGGTGACACCGGTGCCGGAGGCGTCATCGGGCCGGTCATTGACGGAGAGGAAGGCCACTCCGATGGGGGCGTCGGTGTTCCCTTGGGTGGTTTCTGTGTTGGCTTCGCCCGTGTTGTTTTGTCCTGGGCTGCTTTTCGGGGCGGGGCCGAGGGCTGGTCCTGCGGTGAGGAGTAGGTGGGCGGCGATGTCGGGGCGTAATTGTGTCATTGACCGGGGCTCGTCGGGGCCCTGAAGGCCGCGGGCGAGGGCGGTGGTGCGGTTCCATATGGCGGATGCGGTGTCGGCGGGCAGGTAGAGCGAGACACATGCCATGCCGTCCCTGTCTGGGGTGTATTCCATCCGCCGGTCCGCGGCGCACTTGGTGTGGCGTTTTTCGAGGCTTTCGGGGTGGTGGCGTTCGCGCCAGCCACGGACTTTGGCCCGGAAGCGTGCGGGGACGAGGTCGCCGGCGGCGGCTCCGCGGGCCGGGTTGGGCGCGTCCGGGTCCAGGAAATGCGCGGCGAGGTTGCTGGCGCCGGTGGGGCCGAGGCCTTCGGTTTCGTCGGCGATGATTCTGGCGTGCTGCCAGGAGATGGCGCCCGAGGACAAGGCTTCGAACGCCAGCGGCAGGGAGCAGATTTGCCGGGAGTGGGTGACGAGTGCCCCCGCCGAGGCGGAGCTGATAGTCAGGACGCCGGCGATCTCCTCGACTGCTGACATCTCGTTGAACGTCCGCTCATGCACTGGCGCTTCCGGCGGGGTCATGGCGTGCTGGATTTCGACGGCCTCGGCCGCGTCCCGGGCCTTGACCGCGGCGAGCTGGGCTTCGAATTGCTTCACTACCGCCATCCGGTCCAGCCGGATCTCATACTGCCGCTGCAACACATCCACAACAGGGCCGGCACTGGCACCGGTGCCCAGTGCAGCATCCTCAAGGAACAGGGCATTCAGGCCGGCGACGGAGGCGCAAATGCCCTCCATCACTGTTTCTGTGGCCGCGCCGTTTCCCATAGAAACATCATCCATCGAGGCACTGACATCCTGATGGAGAGCGGCTGATGGGCGAACCGGCGCAGCAGGCGCGGCAGGAAAAAGCGCGCCCGCGCTAATCCCGTGGACCCCTGCGCGTGTCTGCATACCAACATCATCAATGGAGGCACTGACATTTCCTGCGCACTGACATTTCCGGAGCACCGGAACTAAACAAGGCCGGCGAACCGATTCGGGAAGCTGCTCCTACCCCCCGGCGAACGGAGGCAACACATCCACCACGTCGTCCGCCTCTAGAACGACGGCGCGGTCCCGCACGGCCACCTCATTCAGCAGGAAACTACTGCGTGACAGGATCCTCGGGAGCGGGGGAGTGCCGGCGGGAGGCTCGGGGCGCTGCACGGACAGAACGGTCTCCAGAAGATCAGCAACAGTAGCGCCCGGCGCCAGGTCGAAGCTCTCTTCCTCCAGGCCTGCGGCGGCGCGTGCGGCAGCGAAGTAACGTACGTTCAAAAGTTTCAGCCCCCGATGGCGCTCATGCTGCGGTCCGGCTGGACGAAGTCCGGAGCGTCTAGTCCCACGTGGTCCATTCCATGGGCTTTGGGTTTGAGCCACATCGCGTCCTGCCACCGCTGGGCAAGGGCATCATCGGTAGCTCCGGAGCGCAGCAGGCCCAGCAGGTCGAATTCTTCCCGGGAGAACAGGCAGCTCATGATTTTGCCCTCTGCCGTGATCCGGGTCCTGCGGCAGTCAGAGCAGAACGGTTCGGTCACGGAGGCAATAATCCCCACCGTTCCGAGCACGGGGCCGGGCGCACCCGAAGCGCCGCTGCCGGAGCCAGCCGCCCGCCGTCGTACTTCAAAACGCTCCGCCGGGGCGCCGTCACGGGCGCGGGGATCGGGGCTGAGGACAAAATCGGTGGAGAGGATCTGACGGATCTCCGCGGCTGTGATCATGTTCCGCCGGGTCCAGCCGTGGTCCGCGTCCAGCGGCATCTGCTCAATGAACCGGAGTTCGTAGCCGCGCTCGAGAGCCCAGGCGAGCAGTGACGGCGACTCGGCGTCGTTGATGCCGCGCATCAGAACCGCGTTGAGCTTGACCGGGCCCAGGCCTGCAGCCCAGGCGGCGTCCACCCCGGCCAGTACCTGGTTCAGGAAAGGCCTGCGGGTCAGCTGGGTAAAGGTTTCCTCATGCAGCGAATCCAGCGACACGTTGATGCGGGTCAGTCCGGCAGCCTTCAGCGCCGCCGCCTTTTTCGCCAGGCCGACAGCGTTGGTGGTCATGGAGATGGGCAGGCCGGGGTGGTTGCCGCGAAGGGCTGAAATGATGTCCACCAGGTCATGCCTCACCAGAGGCTCGCCACCGGTAAGCCGCAGTTCGCGGACTCCCAGCTGCTCCACGCCGATCCGCACAATACGGACAATTTCCTCCGCTGACATCACTGCCTGTTTCGCCAACCACTCCAGGCCCTCAGCAGGCATGCAGTAGGTGCAGCGAAGATTGCATTTGTCCGTCAGGGACAGCCTCATGTCCGTGGCGCGGCGGCCATAGCGATCGGTAAGCCCGGGCGGAGCATCCTCCGGGCGGGCAGCGGGAACGGACGGCAGGGGTGCTGCTTCCTCCCGCGGCTGGGGCATGCCTAGCTGGACACTCATGAATTCAGGCTACGCCACGTTGGGTTGCGCATCACACCCGTGACGGCCGCAAGGGAGGCAGCAGGAGATCCGGCAGAACCTGGGACAGGGCCGGCGTCACAGGTACTTTGCGAACCTATGCTGGAGGGGTGGACACCACACGGCCAAGGCAGGCGATGCACGACGGCGGGTCGGGGCTGCAGGAGCACCCGGCACCTTCGCTGCCGAACCAGTCAGCGCCACACCGGAACGGGTGGTGGGCGGCGGCCGCAGGGGCTGCTGCGGTGGGCAGTGCAGTGGTGCTGGGCGAACTGTTGGCAGGCTTGTTCAGTCCGTCGTTGTCGCCCATGACCGCTGTTGGCGGCGCCGTCATCGATGCCGTTCCTCCCGGGGTCAAGGACTGGGCCATTGCGCTGTTCGGCGCGGCGGACAAGGTTGCTCTCCTGGTCGGACTGGGCCTTGTGATGGCTGCACTGGCCGCGCTGGGGGGAGTCGTGGAGGACCGCCACCCCTTGAGGGGCGTCGCGGTGATTGCCGCATTTGGGATCGTGGGCCTGGCGGCCGTCCTGACCCGTGCCCAGTCGACTTTTATCGCGGTGGCGCTGCCGGTACTCACCGCCGTCGTCGCCGGCGTCCTGCTTCGATTCCTGATCCGCCGGCTTCAAAGATGGGGGAGCGAGGAACCGCAGGCAGCGGCCGATGCCGCGCCAGCCCGCCGTCGCTTTCTGCAGGCTCTGACGGGCGGAGCCGTATTCACTGTCATCGGCGGAGCGCTGGCGGCAAAATGGCGCGGTGCTTCAGTAGCGGTCAGCGAAGCCAGGAGCCGTGTGGCTCTGCCAACCCCCGTTTCACCGGCGCCGCCCGTCCCGCCAACCGCTGAGGCGGGAGTGGAGGGTATACAGCCGTTGGTGACGCCCAATCCGGACTTCTACCGAATCGACACGGCCCTCACGGTTCCCTCTGTCGACCCGGACACATGGGTCCTGAAAGTCACCGGGATGGTGGACAGGGAGGTGGAGCTGACCTTCGCCGAACTCCTGGCCAAACCCCTGACTGAACGCCATGTGACCATTGCCTGCGTGTCCAACAACGTGGGCGGAGACCTCATTGGCAACGCGCGCTGGCTGGGATGGCCGGTCCGCGACCTGCTCGCCATTGCCGGGCCGCAGCCCGGCGCAGATATGGTGCTCTCAAGAAGTGTGGACGGCTGGACGGCCGGGACGCCGCTGGAAGTCCTCACCGACAACCGTGATGCCCTGCTCGCCGTCGGAATGAACGGTGAGCCGCTGCCGCTCGAGCACGGCTTCCCGGTCCGGCTTGTGGTGCCAGGACTCTATGGCTACGTATCGGCCACCAAATGGGTCACCGGGCTAAAAGTCACCAGGTTCGCGGACGACGCCGCCTATTGGACGCCACGGGGCTGGTCTGAGCGGGGTCCCATCAAAACCTCCTCAAGGATCGACGTGCCGCGAAGCGGCCGGACAGTGAAGGCGGGAGCGGTGATGTTCGGCGGCGTCGCCTGGGCGCAGCACAGGGGCATCGAAAGGGTGGAGCTCCGCGTGAACCGTGGTCCGTGGCAGCAGGCGGAACTGGCGGCAGGCATCTCGCTGGACACCTGGTACCAATGGAAACTGGGCCTTGAACTCACGGCAGGCCAGTACGAGGTTCAAGTCCGTGCCACAGATATCGCAGGCAAGGTGCAGGACGAGCAGAACAGGCCCGTTGCGCCCGACGGAGCCACGGGGTTCCACACGATTAGAGTGGACGTGCAACCCTGATGGCTTACTGAAGGCGGAACCATGACCAGCACGCAACCGCATGGAATGTCCCCGCAGACAATTTCAGCAGATCCACCAGGGCACTACACCCAGCACCATGGCGGGCACGAGGCAAGGTCCGTGGCTGAGCATGCCGCCGCCGTCGAGGAACTCTTGCGTCCGTTGCGTTCACAGGACCGGACCGAGGTGCTGCCCCTTCGCGAGGCGCTGGGCCGGGGCCTGGTCAGCGACATCCGCGCTCCCATCAGCCTGCCGCCCTTCGCGAACTCGCAGATGGACGGGTATGCCATCCGTTCCGCGGACGTGCCCGACGGCGGAGCGGAGTTGCGCATTATGCCGCCCGTTCCAGCGGGCGCAAGGCCGGCAGCCCACGAACCCGGAATGGCCGTCCCCATCATGACAGGGGCGATGCTCCCTGAGGGGACAGACGCCGTCGTACCCATTGAGCGGGCCGTTCCGGACCGTTTCCTGCCACACACGGAGCAGGCAAAGGTGAAGCTGCCTGCGGCAGCGACCGGGACCTTTGTGCGCGCAGCGGGCAGTGACGTCCAGGCCGGTCAGGCAGCGTTGGCAGCAGGAACGTGCCTTGGCCCTGCCCAGCTGGGCCTGCTCGCGGCGCTGGGCATCCCGGAGGTACCGGTCTACAACGCTGTGACCGTCCTGCTGGTCACCACCGGGGACGAGGTGGTGGAACCGGGCCAGGCACTTCCTGCCGGCAAGATTTATGACTCCAACGGAACCCTCCTGGAAGCAGCGATGAAGCAGGCTGGACTGCAGGTCCGCCGCGCCGGCATCGCCACCGACAACCCGGACGGGCTTCGCATGCTGCTGCGGACCGAGGGCGACGCGGCGGATCTCATCGTCACTACCGGCGGAGTCAGCAAAGGCGCGTACGAGGTGGTACGGCAGGCCATGGCGGACCAGCCGGTGGAGTTCCTGCATATAGCCATGCAGCCGGGCGGTCCGCAGGGAATCGGCAGCTTCGAAGGGCGCCCCTTCCTGGGCTTCCCCGGCAACCCGGTCAGTTGCCTGGTGTCGTTTGAGATGTTCCTCCGTCCCGTCCTGGCAGGCCTGCTCGGCGCTCCGCCGCCGCGCCTGCCCCTCCGCGCCCGCCTGGGCCATTCCCTCACCTCGCCCGGGCACAAGCACCAGGTCCGCCGCGGCACCCTGCAGCCCGATGGGACCGTGGAGCTGCAGGGCGGGGAAAGCTCGCACCTGATGCATGCGCTCGCGGGCTCCAACGTGCTGGTTCACGTACCGGTTGGAGTGGCCGCGCTCGCGGCAGGGGCGGAGGTGGAAGTATGGATGCTGTGAATGCAGAACAATTCCCTCCCGCGCTGACGCACCTGCGCCAGGACGGCAGCGCCCAGATGGTGGATGTCTCCGCCAAAGCCGAAACCACCCGCGAGGCCACCGCCACCGCCACGGTCCACACCACGGCAGAAGTCGTGGCCCTGCTCGGCTCCGGCGGCCTGCCCAAGGGGGATGCCCTGGCCGTGGCACGGGTTGCCGGAATCATGGCGGCCAAGAAGACCCCGGAACTGATTCCACTGTGCCATCAGCTTCCGCTGTCCAAGGTCACCGTGGATTTCGAGCTCGCATTGGACTCTGTCTCGATCCTCGCCACGGTCAAAACCCGGGGCGTTACCGGGGTGGAGATGGAAGCGCTGACGGCAGCCTCCGTCGCGGCGCTGAGCGTCTACGACATGATCAAGGCCGTGGATAAACACGCCGTCCTGAACGACATCAAAGTGCTGGCCAAAAGCGGCGGTAAGAGCGGGGACTGGACACTGTGACCACTCCCAGCACCGTGAACGCGCCCGAACCGCACCGCCACGGCGACGTGCAGGGCCGGAAGGCCGGCGTCGTCATCGCCTCCACCCGGGCCGCCGCCGGGATTTACGACGACGAAACCGGCCCCGTGATCGCCGATTGGCTGACCGAACACGGCTTCGACGTCTTTCCCGCGATGGTGGTTCCCGACGGCGAGCCGGCAGGTGCAGCCATCCGGGCCCTGCTGACCCAGCGCCCCGCCGTCGTCATCACCAGCGGAGGCACGGGCCTTAGCCCCGATGACCGCACACCGGACGTTACGCTGCCGCTGCTGGACCGCGAGATACCGGGCATCATGGAAGCTATCCGCCGCGCCGGCGCCACTAAAACACCGCTCGCGGCACTCAGCCGCGGCCATGCAGGCACCGCCGGACAAACATTTATCATCAACCTGCCCGGCTCACCCAAAGGGGTCATGGATGGACTGACCGTCCTTGACCCCCTGATCGGGCACCTTTGCGACCAACTGGAAGGCGGACATGGGCACTGAAACAGCATTCGAGGTTGTCAACGCTGTCCTGAGCGCGGAGCCCATTTCCGTTGACCAGGCCATCGCGGCAGTGGAAAGTGACACCGCCGGTGCGGTGGTCAGCTTCAGCGGCGTCGTGCGGAATCACGACGGCGGCAAGGCAGTTGATCGCCTCAGCTACAGCGCGCACCCCACGGCACACCAGGTGATGGCCGACGTCGTTGCCCGCCTCGTTGCCGAACAGGAGGCACAAGGGGGCGGCGGCTCTGCCTCCCAGCCAGTGCGGATCTGGGCGGCACACCGGATTGGCATGCTGGACATCGGGGACCCCGCACTGGTGTGTGCGGTGTCCGCTGCCCACCGGGGCCAGGCGTTCGCCGTCTGCAGCGAGCTGGTGGACAGGATCAAGGAGCAGGTTCCCATCTGGAAGGAACAGTTCTTCACCGACGGAACCGTGGAATGGGTGGGCGCGGGCAGCTGATGCTCATCCCGTGCGAAAGCGAAGTTCCTGCGAGGTAACGCACACTTCGCGGTTCCCGTGCGCTGCAGGCCCACCGGTAGGGTTAACGCCATGACCGAACAACTTTCTGCTCCCTTGCCCGTTGCCGTGCTGGGCGCGAACGGGCGCATGGGCGCCGAAGCCGTAAAAGCCATTGAAGCCGCCCCTGACATGAAGCTCGTGGCCGCCTTGGGCAGGGGCGACTCGCTGGACCAGCTCACTTCAGCAGGCGCCAGGTTCGTGGTGGACCTGACGGTCCCGGAGAGCACGGAAGCGAACGTCCGCTTCGCCGTCGAACACGGCATCCACGCCGTTGTGGGCACCACCGGCTGGGACGGCGGCAAACTGTCCGCGCTCGAGGACCTGCTGGCCGGCCACCCGGAGGCCGGTGTGCTGATCGCCCCCAACTTCGCCCTTGGCTCGGTGCTGGCCTCCGCCTTCGCCGCGAAGGCATCCAAGTACTTCGAATCCGTGGAGATCATCGAACTGCACCACCCGGACAAGGTTGACGCGCCGTCGGGCACGGCAGTCCGAACCGCAGAACTCATCGCCGCCGAGCGCAGCGCCGCGCAGGTGCCACCGGGCCCGGATGCCACCACCAGCGGACTTGCCGGTGCCCGCGGTTGCGAGGTGGACGGCATACGGGTCCACAGCGTGCGGCTCCGCGGCCTCGTTGCCCACCAGGAAGTTCTCCTCGGCAGCGCCGGCGAACAGCTCACCTTGCGCCATGACTCCTTTGACCGCGCGTCCTTTATGCCTGGCGTGCTGCTTGGCCTGCGCAACGTAGCCGCCCACCCCGGACTGACCGTGGGCCTGGACGGCTACCTGGACCTGGGGCTTTAGCCGTGAGCGGAGTGCTGGCCGGCTTCCGGAAGAACCGCACCAAGATCTGGGTGGGGGCTGTCACGCTGCTCCTGGTCTTTTACCTGGTGGTGTCCTTCCAGCGCTCGGTCCTGCTGCTGACAGACAGCAACCCGGCAGCGGTAGCCATCGGAGCGGCCTACCTCGTCTTGCCCGTGATCGGTGCCTGGGCGCTCGTCCGGGAACTGATGTTCGGTGCGCGCACCGAGCAGATGGCGAAGGTCCTCGAAGCCGAAGGCGGGCTTCCCGTGGATGAGCTGCCCAGGACGCCGGCAGGCCGGATTGTCCGTTCCGCAGCCGATGCCGAGTTTGAAAAGTACCGGGCGGAGGCTGAAGCAGCACCGGAGGACTGGCGTTCGTGGTTCCGGCTCAGCTGCGCCTACGACGCCGCCGGCGACCGCAAGCGCGCCCGGGCGTCCATGCGCGACGCCGTGAAGCTTTTCCGCGGCAACGTTCCGGCCTAGCCTCCATGGTTTAGCCCTCCACCGCTTGCGCTCCGCGCGAGCGGCGCACCTATCGGATAGCCTTGACCCCGCCGCGGCCCACCTGGTTTGCCGCGTGCCCCAGCCATTCCAGAGGCCCGCGCCATTTCAGCAGCACGAACACGATGCCTACGATCACGGCACCGGCCGCTTGGGCGAAGTACATGGCGTCCTCAGTCCAGCCGGCCGGGAGAGGCTTCAGGTAGAAGCCCGAAACCACCCACACGTGGACGGAGTACAGGGTCAGGGTCATGGCGCCCGCACCACGCAGGGGCAGCAGCAGGTCCAAAGCCACCCACTCGGCCAGCCTGCCCAGCAGGAGGAAGGCCCCGATCACCGCCGCTGCCACCGCGGACGTATGCAACAAGTCCAGCGGGGTGGCCGAATGGGGCGCCGCGGACGCCAGCCACCACCAGGACCCTGTCTGCGGAATGCCCGTCAGGTTGACCTGCAGGACGCTGTGCAGCGGGTAGCCGGGGGAGTCCAGCAGTTGTTCCAGGGCGGCCCGGCCGCCCCAGCTCTCCATCGCCGCGGTGCCCAGGGCCTTGGCCAGGAATGCAACAATGGTGCCGCCGATCAGCAGCACCCAGGGGACCAGTCGCTTGTGGAGCATCAGGCGGCCGACGACGAGCCCCACCAACAGGTAGGACAGCCACTGGAAGACGGGGTAATAACCCGTTAAAAAGAGGTCGGCCAGGAGCCGGGTGGGGGTGGACAAATCCTCCCAGGAGGGATTGTGGCCCAGCCTCAGTGGCGGGGTCGCAGCCAGCAGCCAGGGACGCAACAGGTACGCCAAAACGGGTGAGGCCACGATCCAGCCCGCGGCCCAGCCGCAGAGTGCCTTCAGCTTCATTCCCAGGAACGGCAGGATACACAGGAACAGCACTGCGTAATGGACCAGGATGATGGCCAGGTTGACTTCGAGGCCACCCAAACTGAGCCCGGCGGCAGCAATTACCAGGGCCCGCAAGGCCACTCCGCGCCTCGCTGCCGAAAGGTCGGAGCCATCCAGCGGCTTGTGCTTTCCGGTGGACAGGGCGAGGCCCACGCCTGCCAGTACTGCAAAGAGTGCGGCGGCCCTGCCCGAAAAGGCCAGGCCGACCCAGGTAGGGGTCAGGTCGGCGTTCGACTCGAACGTGGGAAGCAGATGGGTGGCCATCATGCCCAGCAGGGCCAGCCCGCGTGCTGCGTCAATGCCATGCAGCCGGCCCGGGAGGGACCGGCCGGCAGCCGTCCTGGCGGAGGTTGCGGCGTTTCGGGAGGTCATGACCAGATCGTCTCACACCTGCCTGTACCGAAGCTGTCATGAAGCTGCCCTTGTGTTCGAATATGTGTTCGAATAACATTGGCGGCATGCAAACCCCACCACCCCAAGTCCCCGCCCCGGAATCTCCCCACGCCGGTCCGCTGAAGGCCATGAGTCCCGGGGTGGTTGACTACCTTTTCCGCCAGCTGGTGCCGGAAAATCCCCGGAGGATATCCAGTGGGAGCGGGAGGGCGTCAGCCTGTCCGCACAACCGGAGGGGGCGGAACTCGCCCGCCGGCTCGGCGAGACTGATATCGACGCACTGACCCCGGTGGAACTGTTCCACTACGTCAGGGCGGCCCAACGGCTGGCCGCCTGGGCGGAGGGGCTGCGGGAGGCTGCGGTCGGCAGGTATGGCCAGCCCGGGCCTGGAGCCAGCCCGCGCTGAAAAAGGCCATCACGCTGAAGTGTGGCTTCGGGCGGCTGGACACCGGGATGTTCACGTTGCTCGCCAACCTGGGCGGCAGCCCCTTGGGAGAATCGTGCGGCTTTTGGGGCGCGGACAGCTACCTGCTGAAGCAGGCAGCGGGAACCCGCACGGAAATTGTTCCCTGCGTCCTGCAGCGAAGCCGCCTCGGACAATACCGCCGGCCAACAAGGAACGTCGGGGGGAGAATCCGGTATTTGACGTTCATCACGCCGTTCCTATTGTCCTAACCAGCCGGAGACAGGGTAACGTTTTTTCCATGGCTGACACTTCCGCGCGCATCCCTGCCCTTGGCACCCTCCTGACCGCCATGGTCACGCCGTTCACCAAGGACGGCACGGTGGATTACCAGCAGGCAGCGGAACTGGCGGGCAAGCTGGTGGATGACGGCTGCGATGGCCTGGTGGTCACCGGAACCACGGGTGAAACCTCCACCCTCACTGACGAAGAGAACCTCGGCATGTTCCGTGCCGTCAAAGAAGCAGTTGGGGGCCGGGCGGCAATCATCGCCGGCACCGGCACCAATGACACTGCCCACTCAGTGCACCTCTCCCAGCAGGCGGCAGCCCTCGGCGTCGATGGCATCCTGCTGGTGACGCCGTACTACAACAAGCCCAGCCAGTCCGGCCTTCGCGCACACTTCGAGGCCATCGCCACCGCCGCTGATGTGCCCGTGATGCTGTACGACATCCCCGGCCGGTCCTCGATCGCGATCGAACCCGAAACCATGATCCGCCTGGCGCAGCACCCCAACATCGTGGCCGTCAAGGACGCCAAGGCCGATTTCGTTGCGGCCACCCGCGTTATGGCAGAAACTGATCTGCTCTTCTACTCGGGCGACGACGGACTGACCCTCCCTTGGATGGCATTGGGCGCCGTAGGCCTTGTCGGCGTCACCACGCATGTGGCAACCCGCCAGTTCCGCGACCTCATCGATGCGGTCAACGCCAACGACCTCGAAACCGCGCGGAAGATCAACTTTGAGCTTCAGCCCGTGGTCCGCGCCACCATGACCAGGGTCCAGGGGGCCGTCGCGGCCAAACAGATTCTTAAATGGCAGGGAGTCCTGCCCAACTCGATTGTCCGCTTGCCCCTCGTGGAGCCGGACGAAGCCGAGATCGAAATCATCCGCGGGGATTTGGCGGAAGCGGGGCTGGTCTTTTCCTGAGGGCTGAGACCGGCACCCTTCCGCCTGGAAAGTAGTGCAATATGACCCAAATCGCCCTAACCGGCCTTGTCACCCCTCCGCGCCTGCCGCAGGGCACGCTGCGGATCGTTCCGCTTGGCGGACTCGGGGAGATCGGCCGGAACATGGCCGTGTTCGAAATCGACGGCAAACTGCTGATCGTGGACTGCGGCGTCCTCTTCCCTGAGGAAACCCAGCCCGGCGTCGACCTCATCCTGCCCGACTTCTCCTATATAGAGAACCGGATGGACGACATCGTGGCTGTTGTCCTCACCCACGGGCACGAGGACCACATCGGCGCTGTTCCGTACCTGCTGCGCCTCCGCAATGACATCCCGCTGGTGGGCTCGCAGCTGACGCTTGCCCTGATCGAGGCGAAGCTGCAGGAGCACCGCATCCGGCCCTACACCCTCACCGTCGAGGAAGGCCAGGTGGAGAAGTTCGGCCCCTTCGAATGCGAGTTCGTGGCTGTCAACCACTCGATTCCCGACGCCCTCGCGGTGTTCATCCGCACCGCAGGCGGCACCGTCCTGCACACGGGCGACTTCAAAATGGACCAGCTTCCCCTTGATGGCCGCATCACCGACCTGCGGCACTTCGCCAAGCTCGGCGAAGAGGGCGTGGACCTCTTTATGTCGGATTCCACCAACGCAGACGTTCCCGGTTTCACCACCGCGGAGAAGGAAATCGGCCCCACGCTGGAGCGCCTCTTTGGCCAGGCAACCAAGCGGATCATCGTTGCATCGTTCTCATCCCACGTGCACCGGGTCCAGCAGGTCCTGGACGCAGCCGCGAAGCACAACCGCAAGGTGGCCTTCGTCGGCCGTTCAATGGTCAGGAACATGGCCATCGCGGAGAAGCTGGGCTACCTGGATGTCCCGCCGGGCCTCATCGTGGACATCAAGAACATCGATAACCTGCCGGACAACCGCGTGGTGCTGATGTCCACCGGTTCCCAGGGGGAGCCGATGGCCGCCCTGTCCCGCATGGCAAACGGCGACCACCGCGTGGTGGTGGGCGACGGAGACACCGTCATCCTCGCGTCCAGCCTCATCCCGGGAAATGAAAACGCCGTCTTCCGGATCATCAACGGACTGCTCAAGCTGGGCGCCGACGTGATCCACAAGGGCAACGCCAAGGTGCACGTCTCCGGGCACGCCGCGGCGGGCGAACTTCTGTACTGCTACAACATCCTGGAACCGCTCAACGCCATGCCGGTGCACGGTGAAACCCGCCACCTGATTGCCAACGGCAGGATCGCCATCGAATCCGGTGTCCCGGAAGCGAGCGTTATCCTCGCCGACAACGGCACCGTAATTGATCTCAAGGACCACCGGGCAGACGTCGTGGGCCAGGTCGAAGTAGGCTTCGTCTACGTGGATGGATCCAGCGTTGGCGAGGTCACCGAGGCCGACCTCAAGGACCGCCAGACCCTGGGCGATGAAGGCTTCATCTCCATCATCACGGTGATCCACCGCGCTACCGGCAAGGTGGTGTCCGGGCCGGAGATCCACGCCCGCGGCGTGGCCGAGGACGATGCCGTGTTCGACGAGATCATCCCCAAGATCAACGCAGCCCTGGAAGAAGCCGTGCTGAACCGGACGGACCATACCACCCACCAGCTGCAGCAGGTAGTCCGCCGCGTGGTGGGCACCTGGGTCAACCGCAAGCTCCGCCGCAAGCCCATGATCATCCCCGTGGTGCTCGAGGCGTAACAGCCGCTGCCGGCTCCGGCCCGTACTGCCCCGCTTGGACGGGGAGTACGGGCCGGATGTGTTTAAGCGGTCCGAACCGGGACCGTCCGGCCCTCAAATCCCCGGACCGCAGGCGGATTTCCGGTACCGTGGCTGGTATGGCCACTCGTACTACTTCCGCGCCCAATGGTTCAAGCAGGGCCAGCTCCGGCAGCAAATCCGGCGGCCGCGGTTCCGGCTCTACGGCAGCGAAAACCACAGCAGCCAAGTCCGGACGCACCGGGAGCTCCGGTACGGCCCGGACCCGCCAGCTTCCCGCCGTCGAACAGCACCAGCCCTGGCTGATGCGGATAGTGGGCGGAGCGTGGCTGGGCATTGGACACCTCGTCGGCGGGGGAGTGCGGCGCATTGGCCATGACGTCAGCGACCTTCCGGCTGAGCAGCGCCGCGACGGCGCTGCCCTCTTCAACCTGGCACTGGGCGTCTTCATCGCCACCTTCGCCTGGTGGGGCCTCACCGGCTGGTTTCCGGACGCCGTCTACAGCGTGGTGAACGGTACGTTCGGCTGGATCTCACTGCTGCTCCCACTGATGCTCTTTGTGTGCGCCTTCCGGCTCTTCCGCCGTCCCTCCGACGGGCGGGGCAACAACAGGGTAGGCATCGGCTTCCTCATCATGACCTTTGCCGGCTGCGGCCTGGCCCACGTCCTGGGCGGCCAGCCCACCGTCGCCCAAGGTTTTGACGGGCTCCGCCAGGCCGGCGGAATGCTGGGATTCCTGGGCGCCTCGCCACTGGCCGCCATCCATCCGGCCGTCCCGCTGGTGCTCTACGGGCTCCTGGCCTTCGTCTCCCTGCTCATCATCACCGCCACTCCGTTCGCCGCCATCCCACGGCGGCTGCGCGGTGCCTACGAGCACCTCATGGGCATCGACCTCCTGGACGAGGAACAGGACAGGGACCGCCACGACCGCAGCTACCTTGAACGGACCACTCCTGCCGCGCCCAGGAAGAAGAAACGCCGGCTGTTCGGCAAGGACGAGGACGCCGACACCGGCCTGGAAGGCTATGTGGGCGACGAAGCCTTCGAGCATGCCGTCATCGACGACGACGAAGAGCCGCAGCCGCCGAGCCCCGCCCCGGGAGTACGGCGCCCCACCCAGGCGGAGATCGCCGTCGAGAAGATCAAGGCGGCCCAGGGGCTGGGCGCCGCTGCTTCCGCGTCGCCGGCGGAGAACGCCACCGAAGCCATCCCGATGATCACCCCGGGCATGTCCGCCTCCGGCCAGGCCGGTTCAGCGGCACCCACCGTGCCTTCCACCCCTGTGGCTCCGGCTCCGCCGCCCGTACCCATCCCGCAGCGGACCGAGCAGTTGTCCCTCGCCGGCGACGTGACGTACACGCTCCCTGCCTCGGACTACCTGACCCCCGGCTCAATCCCCAAGGAGCGCACGGAGGCCAATGACGCCGTCGTCGCGGCCCTGACCGACACCCTTCAGCAGTTCAACGTCGATGCCACCGTGACCGGCTTCAGCCGCGGCCCCACCGTCACCCGGTACGAGATTGAGCTGGCGCCGGGAACCAAGGTGGAACGGGTTACGGCGCTGTCCAAGAACATCTCCTACGCCGTGGCCTCCAGCGACGTGCGGATCCTGAGCCCCATTCCGGGCAAGTCCGCCATCGGCATCGAGATCCCCAACACGGACCGCGAAACTGTTTCCCTGGGCGACGTGCTGCGCAGCCAGAACGCCCGCCGCACCGACCACCCCATGGTCATGGGTGTGGGCAAGGACGTTGAAGGCGGCTACGTGGTGGCCAACCTCGCCAAGATGCCCCACCTGCTGGTGGCCGGCGCCACCGGTGCCGGTAAGTCCTCCTTCGTGAACTCCATGATCACGTCCATCCTCATGCGTTCCACCCCGGACGAGGTGCGCATGGTGATGGTGGACCCCAAACGCGTGGAACTCACCGCCTACGAGGGCGTCCCGCACCTCATTACGCCCATCATCACCAACCCCAAGAAGGCAGCGGAGGCGCTCCAGTGGGTGGTCCGCGAGATGGACGCCCGATATGACGACCTCGCCAATTACGGCTTCAAGCACATTGATGACTTCAACAAGGCCGTCCGCGCCGGCAAGGTCCAGCCGCCGGTCGACTCCAAGCGCGTCATCCGCCCCTACCCCTACCTGCTGGTGATCGTGGACGAGCTCGCCGACCTCATGATGGTGGCGCCGCGCGACGTCGAAGACTCGATCGTCCGCATTACCCAGCTTGCCCGCGCCGCCGGCATCCATTTGGTCCTGGCCACCCAGCGGCCGTCCGTAGACGTCGTCACCGGCCTGATCAAGGCCAACGTTCCCTCCAGGATGGCTTTTGCCACGTCCTCCGTCACCGACTCCCGCGTGGTCCTTGACCAGCCGGGCGCGGAAAAGCTCATTGGCCAGGGCGATGCACTCTTCCTGCCCATGGGTGCTTCCAAGGCCATGCGCGTCCAGGGCGCCTGGGTCACGGAGTCGGAAATCCACAAGGTGGTTGAGCACGTCAAGGGACAGCTCCAGGCGACCTACCGTGAGGATGTCGCCGTCGACGCGCCCAAGAAACAGATCGACGACGACATCGGGGACGACCTCGAGGTGCTGTTGCAGGCCACCGAACTTGTGGTCACCACGCAATTCGGTTCCACGTCCATGCTGCAGCGCAAGCTGCGGGTTGGTTTCGCCAAAGCCGGGCGCCTGATGGACCTGCTCGAATCACGGGGAGTGGTGGGCCCCTCCGAAGGTTCGAAGGCCCGCGATGTCTTGGTGAAGCCGGACGATTTGGCGCCCGTCCTCGCGGCGATGAAGGGCTGGGAGGCGCCGAAGGCGCCGGACGCGCAGACCGCAGCCCTCAGCGACAACGCCAACGCCAACATCGCCCGGGGCGGCTACGCCGAGGACCTGGTGGCTGCGGACCTGGACCAGCGGAAGCAGAACGTCGAATATTACGACGGCTCTGATTCCCCGCCGGGCGGCTATGACGACGAAGAGGGTTCTGAAGACGCCTGGTCCCTGACCGGGCGCTAGCCCAAAGAATGTAGCCTAGAGAGGTGACTAGCACCGATGCAACCGCCGCCGGCCCGGGCCGTGCCGGGGTCTGGAACCTTCCCAATATCCTGACCATGCTCCGCATCGCGCTGGTGCCGTTCTTCGTCTGGTTCCTGATCCTGGACGCGCCGGGCCTGCACAGCGAGGCAGGGCCCTGGCGCTGGGCAGCGGCGGCGGCATTCGCCGTCGCAATCTACACAGACAAGCTCGACGGCGACATCGCCAGGAGCCGGAATCTCGTGACCGACTTCGGCAAGATTGCCGATCCCATCGCGGACAAGCTGCTCATCGGTTCCGCACTGGTGATGCTGTCCGTACTTGGCGAACTGCCCTGGTGGGTCACCCTGGTGGTCCTGGTCCGTGAATGGGGCATCACCGCCCTGCGGTTCTTTGTTATCCGCTACGGTGTCATCCCCGCGTCGCGCGGCGGCAAACTCAAAACGGTCGTCCAAACCGCCGCCATTTTCCTGTACCTCCTGCCGCTGGCAGCCATAGCGCCCTGGCTTGGCTGGGTGGCGTTCGCCGTGATGATGGTGGCCGTGCTGATCACCGTATGGACCGGCGTCGAGTACGTTGTCGAGGCGCTGCGCCTGCGGTCCAAGGGGAAGCTGCAGGGAACGGCCAACGGGCAGGACCAGCCATGACAAACCTTCACCACCTGTCACTTCACCACCTGTCAGAGCAGGCCGTCAGCAGGGCGCTGGAGCTGAGCCGCACGGTCGCTACGGCAGAGTCGCTGACTGCCGGCATGGTCTCGGCCGTCCTCGCCGACACCGCGGGAGCTTCCGGAATGCTGCAGGGCGGCGTGGTGGCCTACCAGAACTCCGTCAAGGAAAACGTCCTGCAGGTATCCCCGGAACTCCTGGCCAACGTTGGATCCGTTGACAGCGACGTTGCCGCCGCCATGGCAGCCGGTGCCCGGACCACCCTTGGCGCCGATATCGGTATCTCTACCACCGGAGTAGCCGGACCGGACGCACACGATGGAAAGCCCGTGGGAACGGTATATATCGGTATAGCTACGGCTGCGGGAACAACAGGGTTTGGGTATTTGTTCTCGGGGAGCCGGGCCGAAATCCGCGGACAGGCATGCGGGGCTGCCCTGGAAAGGCTCCTGGAAGCACTGGCCTCCTGAAGTTACCCGCCTGTAAAGTTGGTGGGAACAAAAGGCGGTACCGATTAGTTATTACATTGTGTCGCTTCCGGAGAGCGGAGGCGCCTAGGATAAAACCACCACTATGGTTCGCACTACGGCGAATCGACTAAGAGGAGCAAGGCGATACAGATGGTAAAGCAGCCCGTATCCGTAAACGGCGTTGTCCGCTGGAAGGATGTGGGCCTCGCCGATCAGGCTAAGAGCGAACAGAAGGAGCGCAAGATGGTTGTACTTCGTCACGAAATCGGTGATGTCCTGCGCGATGTTCGCCAGCGTCAGGGGCGCACGCTCCGTGAAGTTTCGCACAGCGCCCGTGTCTCCTTGGGCTACCTGAGTGAAGTGGAGCGCGGCCAGAAGGAAGCATCCTCCGAGTTGCTTTCCTCGATCTGCTCGGCCCTGGACGTCCCGTTGTCCAGCATGCTTCGTGAGGTCAGTGACCGTGTGGCAGTTGCCGAAGGCGTTGCCGTTCCGGACACCGTACCCCAGGAATTCTCCCAGCGTTACGGCCGTGATCTCGATCGTGACCTTAACAATGAACTCAACGACGAACTTTCAACGGGCCTGTTCTCAGGCGCCCGCTAAGGGCTGATCCACCACAGGTGGCCCTGCAACTAATGAAGCCTCCGGCGGTATGCCGGGGGCTTCAGTTGTGTCTGGCCATTTCTTTCGGGGCTTGGCCTTCCTGCCCTGCTGGTCCATTACTGTTTGTCCTGCGCTGGTAGTCCTGTCCTGCTAGTCCCCGGAAGCGGCGGGGGCCGGCGGGCCGTCATGCGGGAAACCGTCGCGCTCGTACGTGGAGTTCAGCTTGGACATAAACCGGGCCAGTTCCTGCAGGTCCTCCACCGGCCATTCACCCAGGCGTTCCCGGAAGACCTGCCGCCGGGCATCCTGGACCTGGTGCATCTTTTCCTCCCCCTTGGGGGTCAGCCGGATGGCCTGGGCCCGCCCATCGAGCGGGTCAGCCTCCTTGGACACCAGCCCGATGCTTTCCAAAAAAGCGATCTGCCGGCTCACGGAGGGTTTGCCTACGCCGATATTCATCGCCAGGTCAGTAAGCCGGATGGGACCCTCCCGCCGGATGACCGTCAGCAGGCCGTAGGCTGCAGGTTCCATGTCCGGGTGGACCTGGCGGGAGAGTTGGTTGGAGATGGCCCTTGCGCGCCGCCAGAAAAGGCTGATCTGATGTTCGACGTTCTGCAGCGCGGCGTCCACGGTGGCGTCGTCTTCGCGGCCGTGCGCGGGCGGGACAGCGGGGGAGTTGCTCATGGCAACAATTCTAGGGTGCCGGATCGTGAGAGACTTTTCTGGTGCGAATCAGCGACTATTGGCGACTCATGGACGACGAATTTGGCGCCGGGTACTCCCGGGTCCTCAGCAACACCCTGGTTCTTGCCGGGGTGGGCGGGCGCACCGCGGACCAGGCACTGGCCGCGGGCGTGGAGCCGCGAAAGGTGTGGCTGGCGGTCTGTGATGTACAGGACGTTCCCGCCGAGAGACGCCTCGGCCGGGACATCAAACCGCGGGTGGAATAAGCGGTTTTCTCCTGACACGCCGCACGCTTGTTCGAATACCTGTTCGGGTAAAGCTATGCTTTTCCCAAGGGGTTTTCCACATAGCCGCCGTCATCAGGCCGGAATGTCAGTGGGTCCCATTAGCGTCAGAGATGACCAATAAACGGCCCCTGAGGCCACTCCAAAGCGAGAAAGCATTAGAGGTGTGAACCATGGCGGCAGCCCCGGATCGTGCAAAAGCGCTCGAAGCAGCGCTGGCCCAGATCGACAAGCAGTTCGGTAAAGGCTCGGTCATGCGGCTCGGGGACGAAGTCCGGGCCCCGATCGAGGTCATCCCTACCGGTTCCATTGCGTTGGACGTTGCTTTGGGAATTGGCGGCCTGCCCCGTGGCCGCGTCGTAGAAATCTACGGTCCGGAATCCTCCGGTAAGACCACCGTGGCGCTCCACGCTGTGGCAAACGCGCAGCGCCAGGGCGGCATCGCTGCGTTCATTGACGCCGAGCATGCACTCGATCCTGAATACGCTGCCAAGCTCGGCGTGGACACTGATGCGCTCCTGGTTTCCCAGCCGGACACAGGTGAACAGGCGCTGGAGATCATGGACATGCTGGTGGGCTCAGGCTCCCTGGACGTCATCGTCATCGACTCCGTCGCCGCCCTGGTGCCCCGCGCTGAAATCGAAGGCGACATGGGCGACAGCCACGTAGGCCTCCAGGCCCGCCTCATGAGCCAGGCCCTGCGTAAAATCACCGGGCGCCTGAGCCAGACAAAAACGACGGCGATCTTTATCAACCAGCTCCGCGAAAAGATCGGCGTCTTCTTCGGTTCCCCCGAAACCACCACCGGTGGTAAGGCGCTGAAGTTCTATGCCTCCATCCGTATTGACGTGCGCCGCATCCAGACCCTCAAGGAAGGCGCGGACTCGGTCGGTAACCGTACCAAGGCCAAGATCGTCAAGAACAAGATGGCCCCGCCCTTCAAGATCGCAGAGTTCGACATCATCTACGGCCAGGGCATCTCCCGCGAGGGCGGCATCATCGACATGGGCGTGGAACACGGCATCATCAAGAAGTCCGGCTCCTGGTTTACCTATGACGGCGACCAGCTGGGCCAGGGCATGGAGAACTCACGCAGGTTCCTCCGCGACAACCCCGAACTGGCCGCCGAGCTTGAGCGCCTGATCAAGGAAAAGCTCGGTGTTGGCGTGAAGCCGGCGGAGCCCGAGTCCAAGGACTCGCCGAAGCTGAAAGCCGTTGACGGGTTCTAGCCGTTGACCAGTGCTGAACGTGCGCGTCCCCGCCGGGCCAGAACCGGCGGGCGGCGCGCTGCTTCGTATTCGAACGACTTCCAGGACGGCCCCGAGCCCGGCTCGCCGGTTGGCGATGATCTTGAACCGGATCCCGTTTCCGTCGCCCAGGCCATCGTGTACCGGCAACTCGCAGCATCGGCGAAAAGCAGGCTCCAACTTGCCCGCAAGCTCGCCGAGCGGAATGTCCCGGAGGACGTTGCCGAGGCGGTGCTGGACAAATTTCAGGAAGCGCGGCTTATCAATGACGCCGAATTCGCAGACATGTGGGTGCGGAGCCGGTCGCAGTCCCGGAAGCTGGCGAAGGGGGCGCTCCGGCGGGAACTCGCGGAGAAGGGCGTGGACCAGGAAACCGCCGCCGCAGCACTCGAGCAGCTCTCCGACGCTGACGAGGAAGCTGCCGCAAGAGGCTTGGTGGAGCGGAAGCTGCGTCCCGGGACCGAGCTGGGGGACAAAATGGAGCGGGACAAAGTGACGCGCCGGCTGGCGTCCATGCTTGCCCGCAAGGGCTACCAGCCCTCCCAGGCGTTCCGCATCGTCACCGAGGTCCTGGAAGCCCACGCTGCTCCCGACAACGATCAGCCACTGAGCCGGTACCCTTAACAGGTGAGTTTGACCATTCCTTCCCCACTTTCCGGCACCAACACGTCTTCAGGGTCCAGTGCCGTGGCCCAGCCTGCCCCTGCGCCGGAACCCGGCCAGGGGAAGGCCCGTACCTATGAGGTGCGGACCTTCGGCTGCCAGATGAACGTCCACGATTCAGAGCGCATGGCGGGCATGCTGGAGGACGCGGGCTACGTGCCGGCAGATGGTGCGCAGGCGGACGTGGTGGTGTTCAACACCTGCGCCGTCCGCGAGAACGCTGACAACAAGCTCTACGGCAACCTCGGCATCCTCGCCCCCGTCAAGGCAGCCAACCCCGGTATGCAGATCGCCGTCGGCGGTTGCCTGGCGCAGAAGGACCGGGAAACCATCCTGAAGAAGGCGCCCTGGGTGGACGCCGTCTTCGGTACCCACAATGTCGGCGCTTTGCCCGCCCTGCTGGACAGGGCCCGGCACAACGATGAGGCACAGCTGGAGATCCTGGAATCCCTGGACGTTTTCCCGTCCACGCTGCCCACCAAGCGCGACTCCGTGTACTCGGGCTGGGTTTCCATCTCGGTGGGCTGCAACAACACCTGCACGTTCTGCATCGTTCCGGCCCTGCGCGGTAAAGAGAAGGACCGTCGGCCCGGGGACATCCTCGCGGAAATTCAGGCCCTGGTTGATGACGGTGCCATCGAAGTGACCCTCCTGGGCCAGAACGTCAATTCCTATGGCGTGGAGTTCGGTGACCGGCAGGCCTTTTCGAAACTCCTGCGCGCGTGCGGGGAGATCGAGGGCCTGGAACGGGTTCGATTCACCAGTCCGCACCCTGCCGCTTTTACGGACGACGTCATCGATGCCATGGCGGAAACACCCAACGTGATGCCGCAGTTGCACATGCCGCTGCAGTCGGGGTCGGACAAGGTCCTGAAGGACATGAGGCGGTCCTACCGGTCCACGAAGTTCCTTGGCATTTTGGAAAAGGTCCGGGAAAAGATTCCCTTTGCCGCCATTTCCACCGACATCATCGTCGGTTTCCCGGGTGAAACCGAGGAGGACTTCCAGGCAACCCTGGACGTCGTGGAACAGTCCCGGTTCGCGACGGCCTTTACTTTCCAGTACTCCAAGCGCCCTGGCACGCCGGCAGCGGACCTGCCGGACCAGCTGCCGAAAGCCGTGGTGCAGGAGCGTTTCGAGCGGCTCACCGCCCTGCAGGACCGGATCGCGGCGGAAGAAAACCGGAAACAGCTCGGCCGTCGGGTGGAGGTCATGGTCACCGCCCAGTCAGGCCGCAAAGCGGGAGAAACCCACAGGCTGTCCGGACGCTCCCAGGACCAACGGCTGGTGCATTTCTCCGTACCCGATGGTGCCACTGCGCCGCGCCCGGGCGACCTCGTCACCGTCACCATCACCGAGGCCGCCTCCTTCCACCTCGTCGCCGATCCCACCCTCGAGGAATACAGCGTGCGCCGTTCACGTGCCGGTGACGCCTGGGACAGGTCCCAGGCAGATTCCTGCGGAGCACCCGCACCGGGTACTGCCAACGGCCGGGGCGGCGTTTCCCTCGGGATGCCTTCGCTGCCAGTCCGCAGCCGCTGACCCATGGGCTCTCCGCCGGTTATCGCCGTCGTCGGTCCCACGGGTTCCGGTAAGTCCGACCTCGCAGTTGGCCTCGCCCTTGAACTGGACGGCGAAGTCATCAACGCCGATGCCATGCAGTTCTACCGCGGCATGGACATCGGCACAGCGAAAATCACAATGGCCGAACGCAGGGGAGTGCCGCACCACCTCCTGGACATCCTGGACGTCACTGATGAAGCCAGCGTCTCCCAGTTCCAGCGGCAGGCGCGTGACGTTATCGCGGACATCCACGCACGCGGCAAGCGCGCCATTCTCGCAGGCGGCTCAGGCCTGTACGTTCGAGCTGTCCTGGACGTCCTTGAATTTCCGGGCACGGACCCGCGCCTGCGGCAGCAGCTTGAGGATGAGCTGGCGGCCCATGGCAGTGGCGCACTGATGGCCAGGCTCCGGACCGTTGACCCAGTCTCTGCCGGCAGGCTCTCGGACGACAGACGCATCATCCGTGCCCTGGAGGTCCATCAACTCACCGGCCGGCCGTTCAGCTCCTTCATGCCGCAGCGCGAGTACGTCCAGCCCGCAGTGCAGATAGGCCTCACTGTTGACCGCGACCAGCTCCGCGACCGTCTTGCCCACCGGGTGCGCCGGATGGTGGAGAACGGCCTGCTGGCCGAGGTGGAGCGGCTTGAAGAGCAGGGGCTCCGGCAAGGCAAAACAGCGCCCCGCGCCCTGGGCTACTCGCAGTTCCTGCGGGTCATCGACGGCGTGTCAACAGTCCCCGACGCTGCCGAGGAGACAATCGTGGCCACCCGTCAGTTCGCCCGCCGCCAGCTGACTTGGTTCCGTGCCGATCCGAGGATCAGGTGGCTCGACTGGCAGGATCCGCACCTGGTATCCGCTGCAACGGCACTCAGCCGGTAAGCACGTAGCCACGTTTCGGGCGCGCTGGGCCCGGCCGGTACCCTTGAGACATGAACGCAACCCTTGCCGCGACAACAGAGCACGCCTTCCGTACACTGGGCGGGCTCCGCTTCTCCAAGGGGCACGGCACCGGCAACGATTTTGTCCTGGTTGCCGATCCCGAGGGCATGCAGACCATAGCGGCGGAACAGGTTGCAGCGCTCTGCGACCGCCACCGCGGCATTGGCGCAGACGGACTGATCCGCGCCGTTCCGTCGCGCTTCCTGCCCGAGGGCCGGGAACTGCTGGCCGCTGCCCCCGACGCCGCATGGTTCATGGATTACCGCAACGGCGACGGATCGCTGTCCGAAATGTGCGGCAACGGCGTCCGGGTCTTCGTCCACTTCCTCCGCACCGAGGGCCTGGTGGACCTGCCCGACGGCGGCGCGCTCACCATCGGCACCCGCGGCGGGGCAAAAACCGTCGTACGGACCGGTGAGGACTACGCCGTCGACATGGGCCCGTGGGAGTTTATCTTCCCCGGTGAGGCAACCGCCAAGGCGATGGATTCGCTGGTCACAGCGGATGGACTGGAAGTTCCCCGCCCCGCGTTGTCCGTCAGCATGGGCAACCCCCACACCGTGGTTGCCCTCGCGGAACTTTCGGAACTCGCAGGCACCCGCCTCTTTACCGCACCCGCGGTTGACCCGGTACCGGCCAACGGCACCAACGTGGAGTTCGTGGTTCCCTCCGAACCACTGGTGCACGACGGCATTGGGTCGATCACCATGCGCGTGCACGAACGGGGAGTAGGGGAAACGCAATCATGCGGAACGGGTGCCTGCGCCGCAGCCGTGGCCATCAGGCACTGGGCAGGGGCCGAAGCGCCCGACACGTGGCAGGTGCACGTCCCAGGGGGCGTGGTGGGCGTCAAATTCTTCGCCGGCCCCGGGGGACATGAACACGTGGAGCTCAGTGGGCCCGCCGTTATTGTGGCAACAGGGACGCTTTCCTGACCTTCAGGATTCGGAATGACTTGGACGTCGATTCCCGGCTCACCCTGAAGGACTCATCCAGTTCAGCCGCCAGCCAGCGCTGAAGCGAGTCCGAGCCCAGGTTCTTCTGCACCACCAGCCACGCAGTTCCCCCCGGTGCCAGGCGCGGCAGCCACAGCTTCAGGAGCGAGTGCAGTTCATCCTTGCCGATCCTGATGGGCGGGTTCGACCATATGGTGTCGAAACGCACGTCCGGATCCACAGCATCGGGGGTACTGGCCACCACGTTGGACAGGCCCAGTGCAGCCGCGTTCTCGTTGGTGAGCGTGACGCACCGTTCATTCACATCCACGGCGTAAACGCGGGAGTGCGGCGCCCGCAGTGCCATGGTGAGCGCAAGCGGACCCCAGCCGCAGCCGATGTCGAGCAGGTTCCCGGTAGGCGCGGGTGCGGGAACCTCGGCGAGGAGCACAGCGGTTCCCTTGTCGATCCCGTCCGGGCTGAAGATGCCCGAGGAGGTCTGCAGCCTGCGCGTTTCCCCCGCAAGGTCAACCGTAAGGGGCTTTCGCGTGAACGGGCCGGCGGGGGATGCGCTGAAATAGTGTGCGGACTCCATAACTCGCCAGAGTAGTTCCCCTTGCAGCGTAAAGTGAAACTTCGCCCTTTGCTCCTCTGCTAGGGTTGAACCCATGTTCCTGATCTTCGAGTAGCCGGCACGGGCCTTGCCCGTCCCGCAGCCATGTCCCACAGCGACGCAGGCATCAAGCCTTCCGCACAGTGCACCGGACCACGCACGCGCGTCTGTTCCGGCCGCCGGACAATATTCGAAGGTCAGCTTCCCGCTGTCTCTTTCGCCGATTCTCCGGCTCCTAACAACTTCGCCACCTCCCCTGGATGTGGCTGCCACCGCCGTCCCGTTTCCCCGGCCCGGCGAAACAAACCAGGAGAACCGCATGACCGCAGGCCGTCAGCCCAGCGCGAATACTTCCCCAAGCACCAGCAATCGGCACTATTCTGGAAATGCCGAATCTTCAAAGGAGACCATGACCAGCCAGCCCAACACCGGATCCGATCCAGCCGCCCAGGACATGAGCCCTGAGGAAATCCAGGCCGTGATCGACCGGATTCTCTCCAAGGACGTACCGGCCAAGAGCGTCAGCACGGCCGGCGATGCCAGCCGCGGCGACGGGAAGGGTGTGCTGGGCAAGGCCCAGGCCATATCCCGCCTGGATGAAGAACATTCAACGTACGACGGCGACCAGCAGGACCTCGAGGAACGGCGCGCCCTGCGCCGCACGGCAGGCCTTTCCACGGAACTGGAAGACGTCACCGAAGTCGAGTACCGCCAGCTTCGCCTGGAACGCGTAGTCCTCGCCGGCATATGGTCGGAGGGAACCCTCGCAGACGCAGAAAACTCGCTGCGTGAACTTGCCGCCCTCGCCGAAACAGCAGGTTCGGAGGTTTTGGACGGACTCGTGCAGCGCCGTGACAAGCCGGATCCGGGCACCTTCCTGGGCTCAGGCAAAGCGCTGGAACTGAAGGACATCGTAATGTCCACCGGCGCGGACACCGTCGTGGTGGACGCCGAGCTGGCTCCATCCCAGCGCCGTGGGCTTGAGGACATCGTCAAGGTCAAGGTGATTGACCGGACGGGGCTGATCCTGGACATCTTCGCCCAGCATGCAAAGAGCCGGGAAGGCAAGGCGCAGGTGGAGCTGGCGCAGCTCGAGTACCTCCTGCCGCGCCTCCGCGGCTGGGGCGAATCGATGTCCCGCCAGGCCGGTGGCCAGGTGGGTGGCGCAGCGGCCGGTATGGGCTCGCGTGGTCCCGGTGAGACGAAGATCGAGCTGGACCGCCGAAGGATCCGTACCCGCATGGCCAAGCTCAGGCGCGAGATTGCCGCCATGAAGCCTGCCCGCGAGACGAAACGCGCCAACCGTCGTCGTAATGAAGTGCCCTCCGTGGCAATCGCCGGGTACACCAATGCCGGCAAATCCTCGCTTCTGAACCGCCTGACGGACGCCGGGGTGCTGGTGGAGAACGCACTGTTCGCCACTCTTGATCCCACGGTCCGGAAGGCCGAAACTGCTGACGGTCTCGGCTACACGCTGGCGGATACCGTCGGTTTTGTCCGCTCGCTGCCCACTCAGCTGGTGGAGGCGTTCCGCTCCACCCTCGAGGAGGTGGCGGACTCCGATCTGATCCTGCACGTGGTGGACGTTTCACACCCGGACCCCGAGGGCCAGATCGCTGCAGTCCGCAAGGTCTTCAGCGAAGTGGACGCCCGCAAGGTGCCGGAGATCATCGTCCTTAACAAGGCTGACGCTGCCGATCCTTTTGTGGTGGAACGGCTGAAGCAGCGCGAAGCGCGGCACGTTGTGGTCTCGGCGCGCACGGGGGAGGGCATCCCCGAGCTGCTGCAGGCGATCAGCGAGGCGATTCCGCGTCCGTCGGTCAAGCTCGAACTGCTGATTCCGTACGACCGTGGGGACCTGATCAGCAAGCTGCACGAGTCCGACGCCGAGATCATCAGCGTTGACCATGATGAAGCCGGTACCCGGGCAGTTGTTAAAGTCCGGGAAGGCCTCGCGGCTGAACTGGAACCATTCGTCAGCAATGACTGACCTCGTGGCTGACGAAGCCACAGGCACGGCCGGCGAGCAGTTCGTGATCGAGCTGCTCGACCGCGCCGTTGCCGGCATGGGCGGCCAAAGCCGCAGCGGACAACATGAGATGGCCAGGCAGGTGGCCCGGGCCATTGAAACCGGCGACCACCTGCTGGTTCAGGCCGGAACGGGTACCGGCAAGTCGCTGGCGTACCTGATACCCCTGATAGCCCACGCACTGGAGAGCGACAAGCCTGCCCTGGTGTCCACCGCAACGCTTGCCCTGCAGACACAGATTGTGGGCAGGGACATTCCGCGGCTCCTGAAGACCATTACCCCGGCCCTGGACCGGCCGGTGAAAGTAGCCTTGGTCAAAGGCCGGTCCAACTACGTCTGCGTCCATAAACTCGAAGGCGGGTTTCCCTCCGAAGAGCCCGCAGAGGGCCAGCTGTTTTCGCTCGGCGAGGACACCAGCGTCCCGCACTTTGCTGCGTCTGTGGGCGGCCCGGCCTCCCAGCTGGGCAAGGAAGTGGTCCGCCTGCGGGAATGGGCCGAAAAAACCACCACCGGGGACCGCGACGAGCTCCTGCCCGGCGTCACCGACCGGGCCTGGCGGCAGGTCTCCGTCACGTCGATGGAATGCTTGGGCGCCCAGAAGTGTCCCATGGCAGCGGAGTGCTTCAGTGAGCTTGCGCGGCAAGACGCCGCCGAAGCCGATGTTGTGGTGACCAACCACGCCATGCTCGCCGTCAGCGCCTTTGAGGGCCTGGCTGTGCTGCCGGAGTACGACGTCGTTGTGGTTGACGAGGCCCACGAACTGCAGGACAGGGTTACCGGCGCTGTCTCCGGACAGCTCTCGGTGGCCATGGTCCACGCTGCGGCCGCCGGCGCCCGCAAGCACACCGCCATCACCGTGGATGCGTTGAACGCGGCCGCTGCCAACCTTGAAATTGCCCTCGCGGGAGTTCCCAACGGGCTGCTCCCCAATGGACTCAACGATGAGCAGCTGGACTGCGTGGACCAGTTGCGTGAGGCCTGCCGGGCCGCGCTTTCAGACTCCAAGGGGGACAGCAGCACCACTGCCGACGGCGGGCGGCAACTCGCGCGCTCCCGGCTGATGCTCATCCTGGAACTTTGCGAACGGCTCCTCGCCGCCCGCGAGAACCGGGAAGTGGTGTGGTTCTCCCGCGCCAGTTCCTTTGACCCCCAGCAGGGGTACTCCCAGCCCGACGAGACAGCGCCCGCGCTGATCAATATTGCTCCGCTCTCGGTAGCGGGGCGATTGCGGGAGGGATTGTTCGCGGGACACACCGTGGTATTGACTTCCGCCACCCTGGCAATCGGGTCGGCCTTTGAGCCCGCCGCAGGCGGACTCGGGCTGGTGGGCGAGGGTGCGCCCAGCTGGACCGGTGTTGATGTCGGATCGCCCTTTGACTATCCCAAGCAGGGCATCCTGTACGTGGCCGGGCACCTTCCCAAGCCCGGCCGTGGAGTGTCCCCCGAATCACTGGCCGAACTGGAGGCCCTGGTCAGGGCTTCGAACGGCGGGGCACTGTGCCTGTTTTCGTCCCGGCGCGCGGCAGAAGAAGCGGCCGAGGCGCTGCGGCCAAAGCTGGGAATGACCATCCTGTGCCAGGGCGACTCCACCATGACGGCCCTGGTGAAGCAGTTCGCCGACGAACCGGACACCTGCCTGTTCGGCACGATGTCCCTGTGGCAGGGCGTGGACGTTCCCGGCGGGTCCTGCCGCCTGGTGGTGATCGACCGGATTCCTTTCCCCCGGCCCGACGATCCCCTGATGACCGCCCGGTCCCGGGCGGTGGCGCAGGCCGGAGGCAACGGCTTTATGTCAGTCTCGGCCACCCACGCTGCGATCCGGCTCGCACAGGGTGCGGGACGGCTGATCCGGTCAACCGGGGACAAAGGTGTGGTGGCGGTGCTGGATTCCCGGCTGGCCACCGAACGCTACGCCGGGTTCCTGCGCGGTGCCCTGCCGCCATTCTGGTCCACGACGGACAGGAAGACGGCCATCGCGGCGCTGGAGAGGCTGGCCAAGGAAAAGGTTTGAGCGTGCCGCTCCGGAAGGCCTGGGCGCGGACGCCAGGGCCCGGCCGCCAGGGCCCGGACGCTTGGGCTCGTCCTAGAGCGAGCGGAGCACCGACACAACTTTGCCCATGATGGTGGCGTGGTCGCCAAGGATGGGCTCGTACTGGGTGTTCTGGGGAAGCAGCCAGGTATGGCCGTCGCGCTGGCGGAAGGTTTTTACGGTGGCCTCATCATCCAGCAGCGCCGCAACGATATCTCCGTTGGCCGCGTCCGCCTGACGGCGGACCACCACCCAGTCGCCGTCACAAATAGCGGCGTCCACCATGGAATCACCGGCAACCTTGAGCATAAACAGTTCCCCCTGGCCCACCAGCTGGCGGGGGAGCGGCAGCACGTCCTCCACCACCTGATCAGCCAGGATGGGACCACCGGCAGCGATCCGGCCCACGAGGGGAACCATGGCAGTGTCCATAGCCGTGGGAAGCACGGTGACGCTGCCGCTGCCGCCCGGCAGGAGAGGAGCCGGCTCAACTGCCTGCTTGGGCGAACCGCCATCCAGGGTGAGCGGCATCAGCACCTCCATGGCACGCGGCCGCTTGGGGTCGCGCCGGAGGTAACCAAGCTTTTCCAGTTGCGAAAGCTGGTGGGTCACGCTGGACAGACTCGCCAGGCCGACGGTGTCCCCGATCTCCCGCATCGACGGAGGATACCCATTGTCAACGACCGAGCGCTGGATGGTCTCGAGGATTTTCTTCTGCCGTGGCGTCAGGCCCTTGGCGCTCTTCTTCGGTTGGGAGGTTGCCCTGCCCCCGGCGGCTGCTGCTGCCATATTCGCCCAATGCCTTTCGGTTGCCCCGGACTTTTGTAGCCCGGACCTGAAGTTCACGCCGTAATTGTCAGACCCTGCTGATCAACTTCCGAGTGGTTGTTCTTTTCTTCAAAGCTAGGCCAGCCGCATTGCTTTTTCAAACATTTGTTCTAGCGAGTCTCGACATTGTTCGTTGATAGGTGCTAAAACTGTAAAAGCAAAGTTCGAACATTTGTTCTACTCTGAGCGCAGGCATTCGAAGACCCGGACCAAGGGTTTTAGAAGCCGGCGGGTGTGGAGGTGGACATCGGGCAGCACAAAACGGTCCAGGAGGGCTACGTCATGTCAGCAACATCTGCTTCGCAGGATTCATTTTCGGTGCATCACCTCATGTCCGGGCCGGACCAGCGGCCGGCGGAGCGTCGTACGCCCCTCCCGCCCCTGCGTCTGACCCGGCGTGGGAAGATCGTCCTGATCGGAATTCCCCTGGTCCTGCTGGCGGCCCTGCTGCTCTCCCTGGCCGGTTTCTTCAACGCTCCGGCAAGGGCCTCCGATTCGGCAGCGGACTTGTCCTTTACGCCAGCCGTTACCGTTACCGTGCAGCCAGGGGAGTCCCTGTGGGCCATTGCCGGAAGCGTCGCCCCGGAGCGGGACGCACGGGACGTTGTGGCGGACATCGTCCAGCTCAACAACCTGACCGCCGGCTCGGTTCTGCCGGGGCAGCAGCTGTACGTTCCCACCCGGTAGCAGCCGGAGTCGCTGTTGAAACGCTCCCGCCGAAAATGCTGCTGGGAATGTCGGCGATGAAAACCCCGCCCGCGGGAAAAGCGGGCCGCGGGAGAGCCGCGCTGGAATCGGCTGCGAAACGACACCCACGAAAGTGTGCTGAAGGCCCGCAGGGGGACATGCTCAGCGCGAACAAGAGGCTGTCATATTTTCCGGTGCCCGGCCCGGGCACTAAACTGTTCAGGTGAATGACCAGCTAGAGCGCCTTAACCGGCTACCCCTCCGCAGCAACCTCCGTGGGCTCACCCCTTACGGCGCGCCCCAGCTGGATGTCCCCATCCTCCTTAACGTCAACGAGAACACTCACGGTGTCCCGGCAGATGTGCAGGCGGCCATCAGTGCGGCAGTGACAGAAGCCGCGGCCGGCCTTAACCGCTACCCGGACAGGGAATTCACCGAACTGCGGAAGGCGCTGGCGGAGTACCTGGGGCATGGGCTCGATGAGTCAAACGTGTGGGCGGCCAACGGCTCCAACGAAGTGCTCCAGCAGATTCTCCAGGCATTCGGCGGCCCTGGCCGTACGGCTCTCGGCTTTCCGCCCACCTACTCCATGTACCCGCTGCTGGCCAGCGGCACGGACACCGAATACATTGTGGGTGAACGGGCTGACGGCTACGGCCTGAGTGCAGAATCCGCGGCCCTGCAGGTGAAGAAGCTGCAGCCCAGCATCGTATTCCTCTGCTCGCCGAACAACCCCACCGGAACGGGCCTGGGCCTCGACGTAGTTGAAGCTGTGTATGAGGCCGGCGAAGCGAGCCAGACAATCGTCATTGTTGATGAGGCGTACCACGAGTTTGCGCATGACGGAACGCCCAGCGCCCTGACCCTCCTGCCCGGCAGGGAGCGCCTGATCGTCTCGCGGACCATGAGCAAGGCCTTTGCCCTGGCCGGAGCGCGCCTCGGTTATATGGCTGCGGCTCCGGAGGTTACGGATGCACTGCGGCTGGTGCGCCTGCCTTACCACCTGTCCGCCATAACGCAGGCCGCTGCCCTCGCCGCCCTCCAGCACCGTGAAGCGCTGATGGCCGATGTTGAAGACATCAAAAGGCAGCGCGACCGGATTGTGGCTGAGCTGATCCGGATGGGCCTCAAGCCCGCCGCCTCCGACTCCAACTATGTTTTCTTCGGCGGACTGGAAAATCCCCACCAGGTCTGGCAGGAACTCCTCGACACCGGTGTCCTGATCCGCGACGTCGGGATCCCCGGCCATCTTCGGGTGACCGCAGGCACTGAGACGGAAACCACAGCGTTCCTGACCTCCCTGGAAAGCATCCTTGCCGGCCAGTCCAGGCTTCCGGCCTAGACTTGAGGCAGCGGCGCTCGACGCCCTGAACCACTCCTTCTTCCCAAAGGACACTTGACCATGAGTTCCACCGGATCCAATGCGGCCGTGGCCCGGACTGCGCGCATGGAGCGTGCCACGAGCGAATCCTCCGTGCTCGTGGAGATCAACCTTGACGGTACCGGCATCTCGGACATCGACACCTCGGTGCCCTTTTACGACCACATGCTGACAGCGCTCTGCAAGCACTCGCTGATCGACCTGACGGTGAAAGCCACCGGGGACATCCACATCGATGTCCACCACACCGTGGAGGACGTTGCCATCACGTTCGGAGAGGTGCTGCGCACGGCCTTGGGAAACAAGGCAGGAATCCGCCGCTTCGGCGAAGCCACCGTACCCTTGGACGAGGCACTGGCCCACGCGGTGGTTGACGTGTCCGGCCGCCCTTACCTGGTCCACGGGGGCGAGCCCGCAGGTCAGGAGTACCACCTGATCGGCGGTCACTTCACCGGTTCGCTCACCCGCCACGTGTTTGAGGCGATAACCCTGCACGCCGGGATCTGCCTCCACATGAACGTCATCGCCGGACGGGACCCGCACCACATCGTCGAGGCCCAGTTCAAGGCGTTCGCACGGGCCCTTCGCGCCGCCGTCGAATCCGATCCGCGTGTTGAGGGCATTCCCTCCACCAAGGGTGCGCTGTGAGTGGCCAGGTGCTGCGGGACGGCGCCATCATCGATCCATCGGCTTCACAAAAGCTGCCGTCGCCCGAGGGGAAGCCCACGGTAACCGTCCTGGATTACGGCTCAGGTAACGTCCGCTCAGCAGTGCGTGCGCTCGAACGCGCAGGTGCGGAGGTGATCCTCAGCTCCAAGCCCGAGGACGTCCTGAACGCCGACGGCCTGGTGGTTCCGGGGGTTGGCGCTTTCGAAACCGTGATGCGTGAGCTAAAGGCCGTGGACGGCATCCGCCTCATCGGCCGCCGCATCGCCGGCGGCCGCCCCGTCCTGGGTATCTGCGTTGGCCTTCAGGTGCTTTTCGAGGCCGGAGTGGAACACGGCACGGAAGCTGAAGGCATCGGCGAATGGCCCGGCAAGGTTGAACTCCTTCCAGCGGAAGTTGTTCCGCACATGGGCTGGAACACCGTCAAGGTTCCCGAAGGGTCAAAGCTGTTCTCCGGGGTGGAAAACGAGCGGTTCTACTTTGTGCACTCCTACGGCGTGCAGGACTGGAACTTTGACGTGGTCCAGCCGCGGATGGCCGCACCCCTCGTCACCTGGTCCGAGCACGGTGCACCGTTCATCGCCGCCGTTGAGAACGGGCCGCTGTGCGCCACCCAGTTCCACCCGGAAAAGTCCGGCGATGCCGGTGCCCGGCTCCTGCGCAACTGGGTGGAAGCTCTGCGCAAACCTTCCGTGGAAGGTAAGCCGGGCGAAACCGGCCAAACGCCTCCAAACAGCGATTCCTGAATGTCGTCTTCCGTTATCCTGATGGCCCTCGCCGGCCTGTTGATTGGCGGCGCGCTGTCCTTCCGGCAGCAGCATAAGCCCCTCTGGACGCAGGTCTCGTTCTACGTCCTGGCGGGCATGGCGCTGCTGGCCGCCTACCTGCTGACACTGCCCGCCACCTAGCTGCTGAAATAACCAAAGGCCGGCCAGCTGTCCGCCGCACTTCCTGCCCCCTAACACTGAGGATTACGATGAACTCCGCTACCGACCTGCCGGTCCTTGAACTGCTTCCCGCCGTCGACGTCGTCAACGGCCAGGCCGTCCGCCTGGTCCAGGGTGAGGCAGGCAGTGAAACCAGTTACGGGACCCCGCTGGAGGCGGCCCTGAACTGGCAGCAGCAGGGTGCGGAGTGGGTCCACCTGGTGGACCTGGACGCGGCCTTTGGCCGTGGTTCCAACGCAGAGCTCCTCCAGGAAGTTGTTGGCCGGCTGGACATCAAGGTTGAACTTTCCGGCGGCCTCCGGGATGACGCCTCGCTCGAGGCAGCACTGGACCTGGGCGTGGCCCGTGTCAACCTCGGCACGGCAGCGCTCGAGAACCCGGAATGGACCCGCAGGGCCATCGAACGCTTCGGGGACAAAATCGCCGTCGGGCTCGATGTCCGCGGAACCACCCTGGCTGGCCGTGGTTGGACCAAGGAAGGCGGCGACCTCTGGGACGTCCTGGGCCGGCTCGAAGAGGCAGGCTGCGCGCGGTACGTGGTCACAGATGTGACCAAGGACGGCACCCTGCAGGGACCCAATGTGGAACTGCTCCGCCAGATGGTGGAAAAGACCGGCAAGCCCGTGGTGGCGTCGGGCGGCATTTCCAGCCTGGATGACCTCAAGGTGCTGCGTTCCCTGGTGCCCCTCGGTGTAGAGGGCGCCATCGTGGGCAAAGCTTTGTACGCCGGCGCCTTCACGTTGCCCGAAGCCCTCGACGTCGCCGGCCGCCGCTAGCAGCGGGCAGCCTACGTCCAGAAACGCCATGGCCAGCAACGAACCCGGTTCCCCTCAGCAGCGCCACCTCCCCGGCCACATCGCCGCTGCCCTGGCGGGGGCCGGTGGTGCCGCTGATTCTGCCGGGCAGCCGTGGGCCGGGCGAAGCCTTGCCGGGGACCATGCCAGGATCCATAACTTCGAGGATGACGACGGAACGGCCGACGCCGGCTACCTCGCCGCCGTCGCGGCCCTGCAGGCAGGGCACGGGGACGAAGCTGGTGTCATCAACTCGCTGGCCACCGCCCGCGTCTTCATCCCGATTGTTGCCCAGCTGGCCGAAGAAGCGGAAGGGCAGGGCGGCCTGCAGGCCGACAAGCAGGCGGATATGGCCCTTGTGACCCTCAAGGCAGCCGATGGCAGGACCGCCATGCCCGCCTTCACCTCTGCCGCAGCCCTGGCCGCCTGGCATCCGGAGGCGCGGCCGGTGGCCGTCTACGCTGCCCGGGCTGCCCTCTCCGCTGTGTCCGAAGGCGCCGAACTCCTGGTTCTGGACCCGGGGGCGGACGTGACATTTGTGGTGCGGAGGCCGGCCATGTGGGCGCTGGCCCAGCAGCACGACTGGATCCCGTCCTACGCCGACCACGAACTGGCAAACGCGATGAGCCAAGTGGCAGAACGCTTCCCGGCGGTCAGGAGCCTGGACCTCCTGCCGGGCAGGGGAGTGGCTGCCCGCACCGCTGACGGATCAGTCCTTTCCGGCGGCGGCGCCGGGCCTGAGCTGCAGGTGGTGCTGTATTTGGCGGACGGGCTCGACGCCGGAGGGGTGCAGCAGCTGGTTGCCGGACTGCAGGCAGAGTGGTCCCGGAATGTATTGTTTGGTGAGCGGGTCGACTCCATCGAAATCAAACTGCGGCGCGCTGTCCACTAGCTGCTGCCAGGAGGGGGATCCCCGGCCGGCTGCGGCAGACCGAAGGATCCTTTCGTGAATTTCGCTCTCTACCGGGAGTTGCTGGCCGTCCAGCCCATCAGGCGGTTGCTTGTGGTGGGCATGATTGCCCGTATCCCGCACTCGGCAGCCGGAGTGCTGCTGACCCTTCACATTGTGCTCTCCCTCGGCCAGGGGTACGCCGCTGCGGGTGCAGCTGCTGCCGTCATGACCATCGGGATTGCCCTGGGTGCTCCATGGCGCGGCCGGCGGGTGGACACGGTGGGCCTTCGCAAGGCGTTGATCCCCTCGGTGGTGTCCGAGACTGTGATCTGGTCGATCGTGCCGCACGTCTCCTACCAGTGGCTGCTTCCCCTGGTGTTTGTGGGCGGACTGCTTACGCTGCCCATCTTCAGCGTGGTGCGCCAGTCCCTCGGCGTGCTGGCCGACGGCGAACAGCGCCGCACCGCTTTCGCCCTGGACGCAATCACCACCGAAGTGGTCTTTATGATCGGCCCTGCGGCGGGCGCCATCGTGGCCACCAGCGGCTTCAGCGTGGCGGGGCTCACCACCGTGGGCGTCTGCACCTCCTTGGCCGGCCTGTTCCTGATGTGGTTCAACCCGCCCACGCGCACCGCGGCGTCCGCAGACGACGGCGACGGCGAGGCGGACCAGCAGCGTGCGGCCGAGGCGGCCGTGGTCTCGACAGCCCCGGCCCACCTGCAGGAAGCAGCCGCGGACCTGGCCCCGGCTGCGGCCCACAATGCCCGCCGCACCGGGCTGAAGGAGAAGGTTGCGGGCAGCTTCACCTGGTTCACCGCGACAGTGGCCGCACTCTTCGCCGTTGCCGCCGGCGCGGGAATGGTCCTCAGTGGGACCGACGTGGGGATTGTCGCGGCACTCGAAACGGGTGGCCGCCAGGCGGAAATTGGAATCGTCTTCCTCTTTTGGTGCGCAGCTTCCGTCGTGGGCGGGCTCATCTACGGTGCCATGCACCGGCCCGTCTCACCCATTGTTCTGCTCCTCGGCATGGCAGCCCTGACCATCCCCATGGGATTCGCCCATGACACCTGGACGCTGGCCCTGGTTGCCATCCTTCCCGGGCTCCTGTGCGCTCCGGTACTCTCGTCAGCCTCCGAGAAGGTTGCGGACCTGGTGGATGAGGCGAGGCGCGGCGAGGCGATGGGCTGGTACGGCTCCGCCCTCACCGCCGGTGTTGCATTCGGTGCGCCGCTGGCGGGAGTGTTCATCGACCAGGTGGGGCCGTCCGGGGGCTTTGTCTCAGTGGGCGCTGCAGGCGTAGCGCTGTGCCTCATCGGGCTGGTTCTGCAGCGGCGCCGCCGCAGGCTTGCGGCCTGACTGGCCGCTTGCCGCGGAGTTTTCGGACAGAGACAGATACGACGGCTTCAGGATCGTTCAGGTCCCCGTATCCCTCTGCCCAAAAACCCGGGGGAGGGGTGGGACAACTGCCTGGATTACGACGACGGCGGGCCGGCCTGGGGAGGTCGGCCCGCCGTCGCGAACTGCTCAGTTTGTCTTACAGCGTCAGTTGACCGCGCCGGTGTACTTCTCGCCCGGGCCCTTGCCCGGGGCGTCGGGGATCAGCGACTCCTCGCGGAAGGCCAGCTGAAGCGAACGCAGGCCGTCGCGCAATGGGCCTGCGTGCTGGGAACCGATCTCCGGGGCGGCTGCGGTAACCAGGCCGGCCAGGGCGGTGATCAGTTTCCGGGCCTCGTCCAGGTCCTTCAGCTCCTCGGCGTTGTCTTCCGCCGCGAGGCCAAGCTTGACCGCAGCGGCACTCATCAGGTGAACAGCTGCGGTGGTGATGACCTCGATAGCCGGCACTTCGGAAATGTCGCGGATCTGCTGGGAGACATCGGAACCGTCGTCCGCAGGCTCGAAAACGTATGAATTACTGTCTGGGGTGCTCATACTGGTAAGCTTGACACAGACCGACTGGATGTCGTTATTTCAGAGATTGTTCCCACGATCAAGGTTCCCACCGGCGCTTCACTGCGTTGACGGGAATTTTTTCTGTAAGATGGCATGCAGTTTGCAAGCGGAGTTCTCTCCCACCCGCGTCAGCCGCTGTTCCACAGAATTTTTGGAACGCAAGGTTGCCGGGTACTGGTTGGCATCGGAACCGGCACGTGCCGGAACCATGTGTGCAGTCCCTTGAGTGGGACGGGCACAGCCAATCTTCGAGGCCTTCGATTGCTCCGGCAATTGGGGGCCTTCTCTATTTGCCGGGATCCCACAACAACACAGGAGCTTTAACATTAGCGAGCCAAGAATCAATGAGCGTATCCGCGTCCCCGAGGTGCGGCTGGTCGGCCCTGCAGGTGAACAGGTAGGAATCGTCCGTATTGAGGATGCCCTGCGTCTGGCCGCCGAGTCCGACCTTGATCTCGTTGAAGTTGCACCTCAGGCGAAGCCTCCGGTGTGCAAGCTGATGGACTTTGGCAAGTACAAGTACGAGGCCGCGGTCAAGGCACGTGAAGCACGGAAGAACCAGACGAACACGGTTCTGAAGGAAATCCGCTTCCGCCTGAAGATCGACACCCACGACTACGAGACCAAGCGCGGGCATGCACTGCGCTTCCTCGGCGCCGGGGACAAGGTCAAAGCCATGATCCAGTTCCGCGGCCGCGAACAGCAGCGTCCGGAAATGGGCATCCGGCTTCTGCAGCGTTTTGCCGACGACGTTTCTGAAGTGGGTGTGGTTGAGTCCAGCCCGCGCATCGATGGCCGCAACATGGTCATGGTGGTTGGACCGCTGAAGAACAAGGCTGAGGCCAAAGCTGAAGCACGCCGCGCTACGCAGCGCGCTGAAGCCAAAGCGGAGAATGAAGCCAAGGCTTCCGGCCGCATCGACGTCTCCGGCGACGACCAGGCACCGCTGACGCAGTCCCTCGCGGACCTGCTTCCCGAGGGATTCACCGTCTCGACGGAACCCGAAGCAGAGGCTGCTGCTCCCGAGCAGGAGGCTCCCGCCGTCGAACCTGCCGCAGTAGTTGCACCTGCAAAGGAGGCCGCTCCCAAGCAGGAAGCCCCCAAGCAGGATGCTGCCCCGAAGCAGGAAGCCCCCAAGCAGGAAGCCCCCAAGCAGGCCGCCCCGAAGCAGGAAGCCCCCAAGGCTCCCGCGCCGAAGGTTGCTGCTCCTGCACCCAAGGCTGCTGCACCGGCCCCCAAGCCGGCTGCGGAGAAGCCCGAAGTTGCCAAGCCGGCAGCCGCCGCGCCGAAGCCCGCAGCAGTCCCGATGCCGAAGCCAGTGGCCCGGCCGGCTGCACCGAAGCCTGCTGCACGCCCTGCCCCCAAGGCAGTGCCGAAGCCGGCTGGCAAGAAGACCACTTAGTCCACAGCTGCCGGAGGTCGCCCTCCGGCAGTCAGCAACCAGCACGCCGCCCCCAGGGGCAGCTGCGCGATAGAACTGCAGGCCCAGCCTGCGGACACGTAAGGAGATCGGTTCCCATGCCGAAGATGAAAACCCACAGTGGTGCTAAGAAGCGCTTCAAGCTGACCGGCAGCGGCAAGCTGCGCCGCCAGCAGGCCAACCGCCGCCACTACCTCGAGCACAAGTCCTCCAGGCTGACCCGCCGCCTCGCCGGCGACAAGATCGTCTTCAAGGGCGACGCCAAGGTCATCCGGAAGATGCTCGGCATCTAGTTTCCAAGTTTTTTGACTGACCACCACCTGGTGTAAGTCACCTACCAAAAAGCCTTCTCAGGCCGCCGGGAATTCCGGCAGTAGATGCTTGGGAGCAGAATTTTCGAAGGAGTACGCACGTGGCACGTGTGAAGAGGGCGGTCAACGCCCACAAGAAGCGCCGGGTTATCCTTGAACGCGCAAAGGGCTACCGTGGACAGCGTTCACGCCTGTACCGCAAGGCAAAAGAGCAGCTGCTGCACTCGTTTGTGTACAGCTACGGCGACCGCAAGAAGAAGAAGGGCGACTTCCGCCGCCTGTGGATCCAGCGCATCAACGCTGCTTCCCGCGCCAACGGCCTCACCTACAACCGTCTCATCCAGGGCCTGAAGGCCGCTGAGGTTGAGGTTGACCGCCGTATGCTGGCCGAACTGGCCGTCTCCGACGCCAACGCCTTCGCCGCGCTGGTCCAGGTTGCCAAGGACTCGCTGCCTGCCGACACCTCCGCCAAGAAGGTTGTTGCCTAGCAACTGTCGGTTCCCCACTGGGGCAGTTCAGGAACTCGTGGCCCTAGCCACTAAAGTTTCCTATATGAACGAAACCGGGCGCCCGCAGGATTTTCCACTCTCCAACCCCCGAGCAGATCGGGTAAGGGATGTGGCAAAACTTGCAGGGCGCCCGGCCCGTTTAAAGCGCGGCCAGTTCCTGGCTGAGGGTCCACAGGCAGTCCGCGAAGCGCTAAAGCTCCACCAGCAGCGCCTCGCCGCCGGGGTCCCCGGATTGGTCACTGAAGTGTTCGCAAGCGCTGCCTGCCTGGACCGGTATCCGGAGTTCGAGGAGCTGTCCGAAGGGACGAACGCCCGGCTTGCCACCGACGACGTTTTGGCCGCCATGGCAGATACCGTCAACCCCCAGGGCATCATCGCCGTGTGCCGCTTCCTGGACGTCACGCTCGAAGAAGTGCTCGACGCCGGTCCCCGCCTGATCGCCGTCCTGTGCCAGGTCCGTGATCCAGGCAATGCCGGAACCGTACTGCGCGCGGCAGACTCCGCCGGAGCCGACGCAGTGGTGCTCACTGGCTCCAGCGTTGACATTTATAATCCCAAGGCCGTCCGCTCCACAGCGGGATCCCTGTTCCACCTTCCCGTTGTACTGGGGGCGGACGTCAGCGACCTCGCTGCGGCATGCCGCACCCGCGGCATTGGCATCTTGGCGGCGGATGGCTACGGCACCCTCAACCTTGATGCTTTGCAGGACGAGAACGCCCGGCGCCGGCTAACGGGTGATGGCACTGCCTCAGAGTACGACCTGGAAAATCCGACCGCCTGGCTGTTCGGCAATGAAGCCCAGGGGCTGTCCCAGGAGGAGCTCGACCTGGCTGACCACAGAGTGGCGGTGCCGGTTTACGGTGCTGCCGAAAGCCTCAACCTTGGAACTGCAGCCACGGTCTGCCTTTACGCCAGTGCCCGTTCGCAACACCTGCCGGCCAACCTTTCGTCATAGCGATCCCTGGAATACGTGCAGCGGGGGCTTGGAGTCTGTCGCAACCAGATCCTGCTGCTGGTAGGCGGCAAGAAGGCACAACGGGCCGCCAGTGAGGAGCATCCTTTCGGTTACGGCCGGGAGCGCTCCGCTCGTCGACGGGGGAGCAGATCGCCAGGGAGATCGACAGCGCCGAAGCGCGCATCCGCGCCGCAGTCCCCATAGCCCGTGTCATCTACTGGAGCCCGACCTGCACCGGGCCGCTGCCGGTGACGCCGACGCGGCCGGCAGCTGTGGCGCTGCAGCACTGAGATAACCACAAGCCGGGAAGCCGTTGGCGCCCTCCCGAACAGGGATCAGGCCGCCAGCGGTTTTTTGCGTTCCAGTACTCCGCTGGCTACCGCAACGCCCAGTCCCAGGACTGCCAGGCATGCGCCCACCAGGGCGGGGGCCACGTAACCCCATCCCCAGGCGATGACCAGGCCGCCCAGGAAAGCGCCCAGGGCGTTGGCCACGTTCAGGGCGGCGTGGTTCAACGATGACGCCAGGGACGGCGCATCGGGGGAGGCGTCCAGCAGGCGGGTTTGCAGCGCCGGTATAAGCATGGACCCGGCGGCGCCCACCACGAAGACCATCACCAGCGCTGACCAGGGCCAATGAGCGGCGATGGCGTACACCACCAGGGCTACCGCGATGGCAGGCAGCACGCTGTATAGGGTGCCCATGACGGATCTGTCGGCGATCCTGCCGCCTATGACGTTGCCGGCCACCATGCCCAGGCCGTAGAGGGCAACCACCAGTGGAATCAGCGTGGACGGAAGGCCAGCCACCTGCGTCATGGTGTGGGAGATATATGTGTACGTGGCAAAGAAACCGCCAAAGCCCACGATGCCGATCAGGATGGCAAGCCACACCTGGAGCCGTTTCAGCGCCCCGAGCTCGCGACGGATGCTCGCGTCCGGATGGGCCTCGTGGAAGGGAACAAACCGCCAGATCAGCATCAGGGTCAGGACTCCGAGGAAGCCGACAAGGATAAAGAGCAACCGCCAGCCGTAGGCCTGTCCCACCCAGGTTGCCGCCGGTACGCCAATGACGTTTGAAATGCTCAGGCCTGCCATCACCATGGAGATGGCCCAGCCACGGCGGGTAGGCGGAACAAGTGACGCGGCGATGACCGCGGCAACGCCAAAGAATGCTCCGTGCGGCAGCCCGGCCGCGAAGCGTGAAACCAGCATGGATCCGTAGTCGGGGGCCAGGAAGGACGCGAGGTTGGCGATGGTAAAGAACAGCATGAGGCCGAGCGCCAGGTTCTTGCGGGGAAGCTTGGCGCCGACGGCGGCAAGCAACGGTGCGCCGACCACCACTCCCAGCGCGTAGGCGGAAATGAGGTGCCCGGCTTCGGGGGTGCTGATGCCAAGGCCCTGCTCCACTTCCTTGAGCAGGCCCATCATGGTGAACTCGGTGACCCCAATTCCCACCCCGCCCATGGCGAGGGCGACGATGGCCATGGCGACGTTGGGGAAGGGAGTGCTTTTTGCCGTGGGTGACTGTAGGACGCTGCTCATGTGCCTGCTTTTCGAAGTGCTGGAGAGTCAAGGTAGGGCTGCAGCCACGGCAGTGGGGCTGGATTAAGCCTGGACCACCGGGAAAACCCCTGGCGGGACGCAGGTATTCCCGCGACGTGTAAAGAGTGCCGGGGTCCTTCCATTGTCCCCCATAGAATGGGGCGGTGACTGGACTGATACAGGTGGTGGGCGGTGCCTTGGTTGACCGCATCCACGAACCTTCCATGCTGCTCGTGGCCCGCCGCAGTGCGCCGGAAAAGCTCGCCGGCCTCTGGGAGTTCCCGGGCGGCAAAGTGGAACCTGACGAGGAACCGGAGGCTGCGCTCTGCCGCGAGCTGACCGAGGAACTGGGAATCAGCGTTCGGCTGGGTGCAGAAATTCCAGCGGACGCCCCGAACGGCTGGCCCCTGAATGACCGGGCCAGTATGCGGGTGTGGTTCGCGGAAATCGCCGAGGGTGAGCCGCAGCCCCTCGAGGACCACGATGAAATCCGGTGGGTATCACTGGACAACCACCACGAGGTCCTTGGCCTGCCGTGGATTCCAGCCGATTTCCCCATTGTGCGGGCTCTGCTGGCGGCACTGGCCTTACCGGCAGAAGGAGCCCGCTCCTAGAAGAGCGTCGCTTGTCCCGCTGGCCCTGACGGGCTGGACGCCGGGCTGAATTCCGTGTGGCCCAATGCTGGCTGCAGCGTTCCCGCAGGTGACAGAGCAGGGATGACGCCGGCCGGGTACTCTGCTTCCTCACCGCGGGGATCGTCCAGGTCGCGGTGGCTGAAGCCGGACGAGTGGGAAAAACCGTGCCTTGCCTTGAAGTAGCGGACTTTCCCGGCGAGCCAGGTGCGGTATTCCTTTGACGCGTAGGAGCCGGTTCCGTAAAGGCGCCGGTAGCGCCCCGCGAGGCCGGGATGGTTTGCGGCGATCCACTTCATGAACCATTCCCTGGTCCCGGGCTTCAGGTACAGCGCACCGGCGGTTACCCCCGTGGCTCCGGCGGAAGCGAGCGAGGCAAAGAGCGAATCCAGGGCTTCATCGCTGTCCGAAAGCCACGGCAGGATGGGCATGGCCATCACCCCGCAGGGGAGCCCGGCCTCACGAAGCCTGGACACAAGCTTAAGCCGTGCCCGCGGCCCGGGCGTGCCCGGCTCCACGGACTCGGACAGCGCTTCGTCGGTCATGGCAAGTGAGATGCCGAGGCCAACCGGCACCTGGCTGGCTGCGCTCTTCAGCAGGGGGATGTCCCTGGCCAGCAGTGTTCCCTTGGTGAGGATGGACAGGGGAGTGCCGGACTCAGCAAGGGCATTGATGATCCCGGGCATGAGCTGGTAACGGCCCTCGGCGCGCTGGTAGGGGTCCGTGTTGGTGCCCAGGGCCACCTGCTGGCGGGTCCAGGACGGTTTGGCCAGCTCCTTCCGAAGGACCTCGGCCGCGTTGACTTTCACCACCACCTGGCTGTCGAAATCCAGCCCGGCGTCGAAATCAAGGTAGGTGTGGGTCTTCCTCGCGAAGCAGTACACACAGGCGTGGCTGCAGCCCCGGTAGGGGTTGATGGTCCACTCAAAAGGCATCCGTGAACCGGCTGGAACCTTGTTGAGCACAGATTTGGAGTTGACCTCGTGGAAGGTGATTCCAGCGAAATCGGGTGTGGTCACAGACCTGACCAGGCCGGCGAGCGGAAGCAGTGCGGGCGGTGCGCCGGCCGCATCAGTTTCTGCCGGCGGCGGCATCAGTGCTTGGGCATCCCATCTCATAGCTCCTATTCGAATCTATGTTCGAATCGAAGTCAAGCATGCACGGCCGAAAGGGCCCGGATTTGCTGGCCTACGCGCCGGCCCGGAGCTCCCAGACCACGCTGATTGCCGCGGTCACCACTGAATCTCCTGCCTCCACGGCGACGGATTCCACAGACGCCGCCCGCTGCATCCGGGCCACCGGCACCGGATTGTTGACCGGGATGTTGTCCGCTAGGGAAAGCACCCGCCCCAAACGGGCCGAGGCAAGCTGGGCGTACTGCTGTGCTGTACGCAATGCGTCCAGCCAGGCAGCCTCCCGTGCACGCGCCCGTACCGCGGCATCGTCGCTGAAGGTGAGCTCCAGGCCGTTCAGCCGGACGTCGTTGCCGCCCGCATCAACGGCGTCAGAAATTGCGGCGGAGGCGGAACCGAGGGCCCGCAACCTTACGGTGAGAGTGCTGGCTGCAACGTACCCGGTGACACGTTGTCCTTCGCCTTCCCTCCACACGAGGTCCGCCCGCACGTTGAGGCCAGTGGTGCGGATGTCGGCTCCCTCTACTCCCTGCCGGCGGAACGCCGACGCAACGGCTTCGGAGCTGGTGCCCGCCCGGGAGTAGGCAGCCTCCACGGAGTCGGCCCGGCACTCCACGCCGATCGACACCACCAAGAGGTCAGGGGCAGCCTCCGCCGAACCGGTAGCGGTGACACTGACAGTGCCGGACCCATTGCCACCGGACCCAGCGCCAATGGACCCAGTGCCGCCGGGGTTATCCCCGCCAGGCCCGACGCCGGCGCCTGCTTCATCACGCCCGGGTTCCGTGTCCATGGGTCACGCCTCCACTTCAGATGGGCGCCGAGGCCGGCGGCGGTCCAGGGGCGCAGGATATCCGCCGGCTGCCAGCCCCGCGCTGCGTTCAAAGACATTGCCGGTGCCCGGATTGCCGGTACGGATCAAGGACCAGCCTGCGGCGAGAAAGTAAAGCGGGAGGAAAGGAATGCCGAGGCACCAGGCGTATTGGGAACAGTGTTTTTCCTCGTGTCCCAGCAGCGCCGGGCGGGAGAGCAGGTCAGCGGCAGTGCAGCGGCACAGGACCACGTTTCCGAGGGTGAACGCGCCGGCGAACGGCAGGCGCCACCGGTATCCCGCTGCGATAATCAGGCCCCGCGGGCCCCTGCTGACTTTCGTCCGCGCCGCGGCGGCCACGGCGAGGCCCAGGACTGTGCTGCCGTTGATTGCATTGGCGGCCAGCCGCAACCGCTGGTGGACAGTCAGGTGCAGGCGGGGTGCCGAAACCAGCCGTGGTGTCATGAGGACATGGTAGCCGGGGGGTTCAATTAGACTGGAAGGCAGTGGCCGCCGGATTTCCCGGTATGCCCTGACCTGGTCATTGAATGAACCGATATTCGCACGTGAATTAAGGTCCTTCATCCATGACCTGCCAGTGACGGACGCGCCGCCGGGAAACCGTGCAGGCTGCCCTGTTCACCGGCAGCCACGACTCGTAGCTAAGAACAGTAGATGACTGAAACTTTGCCGGGCGCCGCCATTCCGAACCCCACGGATGAAGCCGCCATCACTGCCGCTGTAGACCAGGCCGTCGCCGCCATCGCCGACGCCGCCACCCTTGATGAGCTGAAGGCGGTGAGGCTCGCCCATACCGGCGAGAAGTCGCCGCTCAGCCTCGCCAACCGCGAAATCGGGAAGCTGCCCAAGGACCAGAAGGCCGTTGCCGGGAAGCTGATGGGCGCGTCCCGCGGACGCGTCAACAAGGCGCTCGCGGACCGCACGGCAGAGCTGGAAGCGGAAAACGACGCCCGGATCCTCCTCGAGGAGACCGTTGACGTCACGGCCGCCCCCCGCCGTCGTCGTGCCGGTGCCCGGCACCCCCTATCCACCCTCCAGGACCGCGTGGCGGATATCTTCGTAGGCATGGGCTGGGAGATCGCGGAGGGGCCGGAAGTCGAATCGGAATGGTTCAACTTCGATGCCCTGAACTTCAAGCCGGACCACCCGGCCCGCGAGATGCAGGACACCTTCTTTGTGGAACCGCCTGAGGCCCACCTCCTGATGCGCACCCACACCTCCCCGGTGCAGGTCCGCTCCATGCTGGAACGTGAGCTGCCCATCTACGTCCTTTGCCCCGGCAAGGTGTTCCGCACGGACGAGCTGGACGCCACGCACACTCCGGTGTTCCACCAGTTCGAGGGCCTGGCCATCGACAGGAACCTCAGCATGGCTGACTTGCGCGGCACGCTTGAGCACTTTGCCCGGCAGATGTTCGGCGACGAAGCCCAGATCCGGCTGCGCCCCAACTACTTCCCGTTCACCGAGCCGTCCGCCGAGCTGGACATCTTCCACCCCGGCGCCAAGGGTGGCCCGCGGTGGATCGAATGGGGAGGCTGCGGCATGGTCAACCCCAACGTGCTCCGCGCCGCAGGCATCGACCCGGACATTTATTCAGGTTTTGCCTTTGGCATGGGCATCGAGCGCACCCTGATGTTCCGCAATGAGGTGGGGGACATGCGCGACATGATCGAAGGCGATGTACGTTTCAGCGAGCACTTCGGGATGGAGATCTAACAGTGCGTATCCCAATTTCCTGGCTGCGTGAATTCGCAGAGGTACCGGCCGGAGCAACGGCCGAAGACGTTATGGCTGAACTGGTCAAGGTGGGTTTTGAAGAAGAGGACGTCCACCGCCCCACGGACACCCTCCAGGGCCCTATCGTGGTGGGCCAGGTCCTGAGCCTGGTCAAGGAACCGCAGACCAACGGCAAAACCATCAACTGGTGCCAGGTCCGTGTTGTCCCCGAGGGCCAGGAGCAGACCCTCACGGGCAAGGGCATCGACCCGTCCGGCGTGCAGGGCATCATCTGCGGGGCCCACAACTTCGTTGAGGGCGACAAGGTGGTGGTCACGCTTCCGGGCGCAGTACTGCCGGGGGATTTCCACATCTCCGCCCGCAAGACCTATGGCCACCTCTCTGCCGGCATGATCGCCTCAGTCCGCGAACTTGGCATTGGCGAGGACCACGACGGCATCCTGGTCCTGTCCCGCATCGGGCTGGACCCCGAAATCGGCACCGACGCCATGGAGCTCCTGGGCCTCTACGACCAGGCGGCGGAAATCAACGTCACCCCGGACCGCGGCTACGCCTTCTCCATCCGCGGTGTGGCACGCGAGTATGCGCACGCCACCGGGACCGCCTTCACCGATCCCGCTTCCCGCGTTAAGGCTCCCGCCGCGCCCGCTGGCGGCTACGGCGTCAAAATCAACGACGACGCCCCGATCTACGGCAAGCCGGGCTGCGACCGGTTCGTGGCCCGCACCGTCCGGGGCGTGGATGCCGCCAGGCCCACTCCGCCGTGGATGTCCTCCCGGCTACGGCTGGCCGGCATCCGCTCCATCTCCCTGCCGGTGGACATCTCCAACTACGTGATGCTGGAACTTGGCCAGCCCACCCACTGCTACGACCTGGACAAACTGTCCGGGGACATCGTGGTGCGCCGGGCCCTGGCGGGCGAGAAGATCATCACCCTTGATGACAAGGAACGGGCGCTCGACGCCGAGGACCTCCTGATCACCGACGCCTCCGGGCCGATTGGCATCGCAGGCGTCATGGGCGGGGCGGCCACTGAGGTGGGCGATTCGACGTCGAACATCCTGGTTGAAGCCGCGCACTTCGATGAGGTTTCCATCGGCCGCTCCCGCCGCCGGCACAAGCTGCCGTCCGAAGCTTCCAAGCGCTTTGAGCGCGGCGTGGACTGGCAGGTGGCCGGCATCGCTGCCCAGCGGGTGGTCGATCTCCTGGTGGAGCTGGCAGGCGGCACGGCCGACGAAGCAGGAACCGACGTCGGAACCGCCCCGGACTCCGTCACGATCGAGCTGCCGGCAGCCTTTGCTGCAGCCCGGATCGGCATTGATTTCACCGAAGAGCAGATCGTTACCTCCCTTGAGGACCTTGGCGCTGCCGTGGTGAAGAACGACGGCGGGTGGAGCGTTACTGCCCCGAGCTGGCGGCATGACCTGGAGACCAAGGAGGATCTCTCCGAGGAGGTCGCGCGCCTGGTGGGTTACGACCAGATTCCCGCCACGTTGCCGGTGGCGCCTCCGGGGCGCGGCCTGACACGCGTGCAGCAGCAGCGCCGCCGCCTGATCCAGGCACTGGCTGACGCGGGGCTCACCGAAGTGCTGTCTTACCCCTTCGTGTCCAAGGCCGCCAATGACACCTTCGGGGTGGCAGAACAGGGAGCAGGCCGGACCGCGGTCAAGTTGGCAAACCCAATCAGCGAGGAACAGGGCTTCCTGCGGACCTCGATCCTGCCGGGGCTCATTGAGGTGGCTAAACGCAACCACTCACGCGGCTTCCGCGACCTGGCACTCTTCGAGTCGGGCCTGGTGTTCCTGCCGGCTGAGCGGATGGGCACGGACTCGATCCCGCCCCTCGGCATCAAGCCAACCGATGAGGTGCTGGACGGACTGTACGACGGCGTCCCCGCCCAACCTTTCCACCTTGGTGTGGTCCTTACCGGTCACGATTCCCCTGCCGCGGCGGCACATGCGCCACGGGTGTGGGACTGGGCGGACGCCTTGGACATTGCCCGGCTTGCCGGGGACGTCCTGGGCGTGGAAGTAGTGGTCAGCCAAGGCAGCCACCAGGCATTCCATCCGGGCCGCGCGGCGCAGTTGTCCCTGCGCTCGGGGGAGGTGGTGGGTTACGCCGGAGAGCTGCACCCCAAGCTCCTTGCCGCTTCGGACATGCCCGCCCGCTCGGTTGCCCTGGAGCTCAACGCGGACGCGCTGTTCAGCGCTGCTGCGGACGTCATTGTGGCGCGCCCCATCTCCGGGTTCCCGGTGGCCACCCAGGACGTGGCCCTTGTGGTTCCTGCCGGCGTTCCCGCAGATGAGGTCCTGGCCGCACTCCGCGAAGGTGCCGGCGAATTGCTGGAGGATGTAGCGCTGTTCGATGTCTACGCCGGCAAGGGAATCGAAGAGGGCAAGAAGTCCCTGGCCTTCGGACTCCGGTTCCGTGCCGCCGACCGTACCCTCACGGCCGACGAAGCATCAGCTGCCCGCGAAGGGGCAGTTGCCCTGGCGGCCGCGCGCTTCGGCGCGGTCCAGCGCTAGGCCGGCAGTAGCCCGGTCCCATGGAGTCCAGGCTGGTCCTGCGGGCAGTGGATATTTCTGCCGATATTCACTGTCTGCAGGCAGGCCGCGGTGTCGACGGGCGGCCCGCGCCCGGGCACGCAGAGGCGCTTCGGGCAGCAGCGATGGAGCGGGGTGTAGCCGCACGCTTCCTGGCCGGCAGGGCAGCCCTGCGCAGTTTTGCCGGCAGCCTCCTCGGCATCCCGGCCGCCCAGCTGCAGGCGGCATACTCCTGTCCGCAATGCGGGTCCGGACCCGACGTTTCCCACGGCCGCCCCGGCTTCACGTATCACGGCCAACCGCTGCCCCTGCTGCTGAGCATGTCCCGGGCCGGAGACTGGGTTCTTCTGGCGGGGCTCACATCCCCCATGGCAGGGGAGCGGCTGGGTGTTGACGTGGAAAATCCCGAACGGCTTGGCTTCGAGGACTTTGATGATGTGGCACTGGCTGCGGCGGAAAAGCCCGCCGTTGCCGGACTCCAGGGAGCCGCGCTGCTCCGCGAACGGGCGCGGCTGTGGACCCGGAAAGAAGCCTGGCTCAAAATGACCGGCGATGGACTCCGGACGGACCCCCGGGAAGTGGCGGTCCTGGAGAGGCCGGGGTTGACGGACCTACCGCCTTCCGCCACCGGACTGCCGGCGTCGCTCGTTGCTGCCGTAGCGGTGGGCCGGCTGCGTTAGCCTGGCCGGGTTCGGCTAGGCAGGCAGCGGCGGAAGCGCCAGTTCAAAGAGCCAGGGGTGGAGCACCGCCTCGGCGTCGATGCCCGCCACGCGGTTCGCCAGCAGCACGAAGTCTGCCGTTGAGACCGATCCGTGGCGGTGGGTCCTGGTCCATTCCTGCAGCAGCGTGAAGAAGGCAAGATCCCCGCACTGCAGTCGGAGCGCATGCAGTGCCAGCGCGCCGCGCTTGTAGACGCGGTCGTCAAACATCAGCGCCGGCCCTGGATCCCCGATCAGCAGGTCCTGTTCCGCAGCGGACAACCCCCGCCAGGCTGACGCCGCCCGCTGGTGGGCGCCCATGACGCCGGCTTCCTCTGACCAGATCCACTCCGCGTAGCAGGCGAAGCCCTCGTGAAGCCAGATGTCGTGCCAGGCTGCCACGGTCAGGGAGTTGCCAAACCACTGGTGCGAGAGCTCATGGGCGATAAGCCGCTGGGACTCCCATTCCGGGCCGAGGTGGTTCCTGCCCAGGATCGACAGCGATTGGGCCTCCAACGGGATCTCCAGAACGTCATCAGTGACCACCACGGTGTAACCCGGGAAGGGGTAGGGGCCGAAGCGCCGCACGAACGCCGCCATCATGTCATGCTGCCGGTCCAGCCCGGCTTCCGCCGCATGAGCCAAGGCCGGGGGGACGGCAACGGTCTGCACCACGCCGCCGGCAGAACCGTCGTCGAGTACCAGGACGTCATACCTGCCGATCTGTACAGTTGCCAGGTACGTGGCCATCGGCTCTTGTTGCTCGTAGGTCCAGGTCTCCCTGCTGGACCCGCGCGTATGGGCGACCAGCACCCCGTTGCAGACGGCCCGGTAGTCCGCGTCTGTGGTGACCGAGATGCGGTAGCCGGCCTTGTCCCGGGGGTGGTCGTTGCAGGGGAACCAGGACGGGGCGCCGTTGGGCTGTCCTGCCACAAGCACGCCGTCGGTCAGTTCTTCCCAGCCCACTTCGCCCCACAGGCCGCGGTGGGGAGCAGGATTGCCCCCATAACGGACATCCACGGTGAAACCCTCGCCGGGAACCAGGGCTGTTTCCAGATGCACCACCAGTTGCTCTGCCCGCTGGGAAAAGCGGCGCACGCGGCGGCCGTTAAACTGCACTTTGACTGCCCGAAGCCCCACCAGGTCAAGCACCACAGCGGAAGCCGCGCGGTTGGCCACCGCGTGGAGCAGCGCCCTGCCGTTCAGCCGGTTGCTTGCAAGCCTGTAATCCAGCTCCAGTTCGTAGCGGGACACGCTGTAGGCGTCGGTGCCGTGGTGCGCCACATAGGGGTCAGACCACGGGGCGGGTCCGGGCTCGCGGGTGGAGGTTCCGCGGACTGATTCTGGCGAGCTCATAAGGGGAGTGGCCTTAACTAACTACTGTTGGTGGACGGCGGCGGTGTTGCTGAAGGTGTTGCCAGGGCGCTTCATTTCACCCGCGGCAGGGCCGGCCCGGCCCAGGGGCTGACGGGGTTGCCCATCCAGTAGGTCGCAGCCGGTACTGTTTCCCCGCGCATCACCAGCGACGCGGGGCCAACTGTTCCACCGGAGCCGATCCGTGCCTGCGGGAGGATGACACCATGCGGCCCCATCGTTGCGCCGTCTTCGAGCGTAACAGGGCCGATGCTCATGATGCGGTCGTGGAACAGGTGGGTCTGCACCACGCAGCCCCGGTTGACGGTGGAGTTCGCGCCCAGGGAAACGAGATCGGCCTCCGGCAGCCAGTAGCTTTCGCACCACGTCCCGGGTCCGATTTTGGCACCGAGGGCACGCAGCCACCAGACAAGGGCGGGCGTGCCGGTGGCGGCGCGGGCGAACCAGGGTGCGCTGACCATCTCAATGAAGGTGTCCACCACTTCGTTGCGCCAGATGAATGAACTCCACAGGGGGTGTTCACCGGCCTTGATCCGGCCTATGAGCAGCCATTTGGCCGCCACGGCACTGCCTGCTGCCACTGCCCCTGCCAGGAGCATCACCAAACCGCCGAGCACAGCAGCCACGGCATAACCGTTGGCCGAGGCCAGCCAGTCAAAGGCCAGCAGGACGCCGGCGGCCAGTCCAACCGTCAGCACCACGGGAATGAACCGGCAGGCTTCCCACAGCGCCCGGACGATTTTGAGCCGGCGCGGCGGCTGGTAGGTGAGTGAGTTGTCTGACGCGATAGCAGTGCGGCGCAACCGGACGGGAGGGCTTCCCAGCCAGGACGTTCCGGACTTGGCTTTCGACGGCGTTGCCGAGAGCACGGCCACCAGTGAGTTCTTCGGAACGTTGCGGCCCGCTCCGGTCATTCCCGAGTTGCCGAGGAATGACCGCTTGCCGATCTTGGCCGGTGCGATCCGCAGCCAGCCTCCCCCGAGCTCGTAGGAGGCCACCATCGTGTCATCGGCGAGGAATGCACCCTCGCCCACTGTGGTCATCTTGGGCAGCAGCAACACGGTGGATGCTTCTACGTTCTTGCCGATCTTTGCTCCCAGCAGGCGGAGCCAGACAGGTGTGAAGAGGCTGGCATAGATGGGAAACAGCAGGTCCCGGGCCAGGTCCAGGACGCGTTCCGTAGCCCAGACCTGCCAACCGATCCGGCTCCGGACACGGTAGTAGCCTTCGCGCAGGCCCAGCCCCAGCAGGCGGGTGGTTCCCAGGATCAGGAGCAGGTTGGCGGCGAACCAGGCGAGGGCGGCGAGAGGCAAGGAAGCCAGCAGGGGAAGCCAGGCCGCCGACAGGGAACTGTTGCCCCTGATGAACAGGAAAACCACCAGGCAGGCAGCTCCTGCGGAAAGGTAGGGAATCATGGCCAGCAGGGTGCTGGCGGCGGCGAAGGCCGTAAACCAGAGCCTGGCCAGTAACGAACTGGTGACGGGCTGGGCCGGCCAGTGATGTTTCGCTTTTCCGCGGCGTTCTGCCGGGGAGCCGGCCACAACCTGGCCTGTCTTGACCTTGCCGAGGACTGCCGAACCGGGCTCCACCTGCCCGCCGGCTCCGATGCTGGCACCGGGCATCAGGGTGCTTCGGGCGCCCACCGTTGCCCCTGCGCCGATGCGGATGGCTCCAATGTGCACGTTGTCACCGTCAATCCACCACCCCGAAAGGTCCACTTCGGGCTCCACGTTCGCTCCGGCGCCCAGCGAGAGAAAGCCGGTGACCGGCGGCAGCGAGTGCAGGTGCACGTTACTGCCGATTTTCGCGCCCAGGGCCCGCGCGTAGTAGGGAACCCAGGGTGCGCTGGCCAGGCTTACCGCTCCCGCAAGGTCCTGGATCTGCTCAGCCAGCCACAGCCGCAGATGGACTTTCCCGGACCTGGGGTAGGTTCCCGACTCAACCTTCCGGAGCAGGAGACGGGCCGCGGCAACCGACAGGCCCATGCGTCCGGCAGGACTGACGAACACCAGCCAGGACGCAGCCACCCACCACCAGGAAACCGTTACCGCGCCGCTGAAACCGGCCAGCCCGGCAAGGAGGTTATTGCCTGCCATCAGGTAGGTCAGCCACCGCATGCCGACGAGAATGTGCAGCGGTATGCCCATCAGCGTTTGGAATACCTGGGACTTGCGGGCGGTGGGCCGGACGTCGCGCGCCTTGGCGGGACCGGCCACGCTTCCTTCCGGCACGGACTGGCGGGCCGTATCGATCAGGGCCCCGACGCGCGGCGTGGCGTAGATGTCCGCCACAGTGATGGTGGGGTAGCGGACCCGGAGCGCGGAAACGAGTTGGGCTGCGGCAAGGGAGCCACCGCCGGCGGCGAAAAAGTCTGCGTCGAGGCTGGTTGCCTTGATCCCGAGGACGGCGCCCCACTGTTCGACGATCCACTGTGCCCCCTCGGGGAGGTTCAGCGGGGCTTTGTCTGCGTCACCGGCGCCGGCGCCGGCAAGGGGCCACGGCAGGGCGTGCCGGTCCACTTTGCCGCTGGTCTTGGTTGGCAAGGAGTCGACGACGGCCAGTAGCGGAACCAGAGCCGCGGGAAGGCTGGCAGCAAGGAGATGGCGCGCAGCGGTCAGGTCCGGCTTCACAGCCCCGGCGGGCGCAAGGTACCCCACCAGGATATGGTTCCCGGCCGCCGTCGTCCGGACGGCGGCCGCAGCGCCGGCGATGCCGGGCAGCGCCTGCAGCGCTGCATCCACTTCACCGAGTTCAATGCGGCGTCCACCCAGCTTGACCTGCTCGTCGGCGCGGCCCATAAAGACGAGTCCCTCGGCTTCATAGCGGACAAGGTCGCCCGAGCGGTAGGCGCGCTGCCAACCGAGAGTCGGAAAGGGCGCATACTTTTCGGCATCCTTGGCCTCGTCCAGGTAACGGGCCAGCCCTACCCCGCCGATGATGAGTTCGCCAACAGCTCCTTCCGGGACCGGAACGCCGTCGCCGTCCACCACCGCCAAATCCCAGCCGTCCAGGGGAAGCCCGATCCGCACCGGCCCGGGACCGCCCAGGGGTGCAGCACAGGCCACCACGGTGGCCTCGGTGGGGCCGTAGGTATTCCAGACTTCCCGGCCGTCAACGGCCAGCCGCTCAGCAAGTTCCGGCGGGCAGGCCTCTCCGCCGAAAATCAGCAGCCGGACGTTTTCGAGTGCTTCGGCGGGCCAGAGGGCGGCAAGGGTGGGGACTGTGGACACAACAGTGATGCCGTGGCTGATGAGCCAGGGGCCGAGGTCCATGCCGGTGCGTACCAGGGCCCGCGGAGCGGGAACCAGGCAGGCGCCGTGGCGCCAGGCCAGCCACATCTCCTCGCAGGAGGCGTCAAAGGCAACTGACAGCCCTGCCAGCACCCGGTCCGAAGTTCCGATGGGCTCCGCCGCCAGGAATATCCGGGCTTCGGCATCCACGAAGGCGGCCGCAGAGCGGTGCTGCACTGCAACGCCCTTGGGGGTTCCCGTGGAGCCGGAGGTGAAGATGACCCAGGCGTCGTCATCTGCCTCCGCTGTCCGGGGTTCCGGGAACGGCGAGGGCCTGGTGCCGTTCAACGTCACTCCGCTTTCCGTGACGACGGCGGCGACGCCGGCTTCACCGAAAACCAGCCGGGCCCGTTCCTCGGGATCATCCGCGTCCACAGGAACATAGGCAGCCCCAATGAGCATGATGGCCAGGATGGAGATGTACAGCCTGTTGGTGCCGGAGGGGATGCGGACGCCGATCTTGTCCCCGGCGCCGAGCCCGGCCAGGTGCATCTCCCGGCCGGCCGAGCGGACGGCCGCCAGCAGTTGGGCATAGCTCAAGGACTCCCGGCCATCATCGAGGGCGGAGGCATCCGGGTGACGTTCCGCCGTGTCCTGGAGGATGTCAACCAGCGTCCTTGCCGGGGGAGTGGCGGCAGACCCGGCCAGCTGCGGCTGGTAGCGGGGCCCGGGTCCGGGGAAGCCGTCGGTTGCAAGGATGCTGCTTTGTTGCTCGGTCACCAATGCAGTGTGCTGGGAGAAGGTGAACGGAAAGTGTCTTGGTTTGCCGGCTGTCCATCCGTTATTCGGAAGCTGTTCAATGCGTGTTGGGCAAACGTGTCCCGGAACTGCGCCTGCATCCCTGGACTGCTCCTATGGAATCAGGACAACCTTGCCGGTGGTGCGGCGCCCTTCAAGGTCGCGGTGCGCCTGGGCGGCCTCCGCCAGCGGATACTGGGCGCCAATCCGGACTTTGAGGCTGCCGCCGGCCGCGGCGGCGAAAATCTCGTCCGACCGCCAGCGCCGTTCCTCCACATCCTGCAGGTAGTGGGCCATGGTGGGTCTGGTCAGGAAAAGCGAGCCGCCTGCGTTCAGGCGCTGCGGGTCCACCGGCGGGACGGGGCCTGAAGCTGCGCCGAAGAGGGCCAGCATGCCCCGAACGTGCAGGGCGCTGAGGGAACCGTCAAAAGTGTCCTTGCCCACGCCGTCATACACAACGTCAACGCCCTTGCCGTCGGTGAGGTCCCGCACGGCCTCGCCAAAGCCGTCGTACCGCAGGACGTGATCCGCCCCGGCGCCGAGCGCGAGGGCTTCCTTCTCGTCCGTGGATACCGTGGTGATGACCCGCGCGCCCTTGGCCTTGAGGAGCTGAATGAGCAGCAGTCCCACCCCGCCTGCGCCGGCGTGCAGCAGGACGTTGTGGCCGGCTTCAACCTTGAAGGTGGAATTCACGAGGTAATGGGCGGTCAGGCCCTGCAGGGGGAGGGCGGCTGCGGTGGCATCGTCCAGTCCTTCCGGCACGGGCAAGGCTTTATCCTGGTCCACCAGGGCGTAGCCGGCGTAGCAGTCGGCGCCCTCAGCAGTGGCTATCCTGTCCCCCTCCGCGAATTCGGTGACCCCTGCCCCAAGACCCACCACCGTTCCCGCTGCTTCAGAGCCCGGGGTGAAGGGATACTGGACCTTGTACACGCCGCTGCGCTTGTAGGTGTCGATGAAGTTCACGCCGGCTGCCGCTACCTGGATCAGCAGTTGCCCGGGGCCGGGAACGGGCAGCTCAACCGGAACGTAGGACAGGACTTCGGGTCCACCGGCTTGCCTGGCGACAATGGCGTGCGTCATGGGTTTCCTTCCGCGGGCGGGACTCTCCCGGCCCGGTTCACCCATCCTAGGCGTCAGGGTTGGAGGGCGGGCGGCGGTAGTTTGCGCGTCGTGCACCGGAAAGGTGTCTCTGTGCATAAATATCGGAGATAGTGAATACTTTTACTGTAAGGTGGAAACCATGACTATTACTGTTGCAGTCTCAGGCGCCAGCGGTTACGCCGGCGGAGAGGTGCTCCGCCTCCTTGCGGGTCACCCGGATGTGACCATTGGAGCAATCACGGCGCACAGTAACGCGGGTTCGCGCCTGGGCGCGCTGCAGCCCCACCTGCACGGACTTGCCGGCCGGATCCTTGAGGACACCACCGTGGACAACCTCTCCGGCCACGACGTCGTCTTCCTCGCGCTGCCGCACGGCGCCTCCGCCGACATTGCCGCCCAGCTTCCGGAAGGAACGGTGGTGATCGACGCCGGCGCCGACCACCGCCTGCAGGACCCGGCAGCGTGGGAGAAATTTTACGGCTCAGCCCACGCCGGCACCTGGCCCTACGGCCTGCCCGAACTGCCGGGACAGCGTGAAGCCCTCAAGGGCGCAAGCCGCATCGCCGTGCCCGGCTGCTACCCGACGTCGGCCCTGCTCGCCCTGGCGCCCGGGTTCGCCGCCCAGCTCCTCCAGCCCGACGACGTCGTGATCGTTTCCGCCTCCGGCACCTCAGGTGCGGGCAAGGCAGCGAAGGTCAACCTGATCGGCGCCGAGGTCATGGGCTCCATGAGCCCCTACGGCGTTGGCGGCGGCCACCGCCACACCCCCGAGATTGAGCAGGGTCTGTCCAATGCGGCAGGGGAGCAGGTAACAGTTTCCTTCACGCCCACCCTTGCACCCATGAGCCGGGGGATCCTCACCACGGCCACGGCAAAAGTGAAGCCGGGAACCACTGCCGAACAGCTGCGCCAGGCGTGGGCCGAGGCCTACGACGACGAGCCGTTTGTGCACCTCCTCCCGGAGGGCCAGTGGCCGGCCACCAAGTCCGTCCAGGGATCCAACCACGCCGCCATGCAGCTGGCCTTTGACCCCCACACCGGCCGGGTGATTGTGACCTGCGCCATCGACAACCTCACCAAGGGGACCGCCGGCGGCGCCGTCCAGTCCATGAACATCGCACTCGGCCTGGCGGAAACCGCCGGCCTTGACCTGCAGGGAGTAGCCCCGTGACCATTACCGCACCCCGCGGCTTTCGCGCCGCCGGCGTTACCGCCGGGCTTAAGGCCTCCGGCAACCCGGACCTTGCCCTGGTGGTTAACGATGGGCCCACCAAGTCTGCAGCCGCCGTATTCACCAGCAACCGGGTGGCTGCCGCCCCTGTCCATTGGTCCCGCCAGGTGGTTTCGGACGGCCGGGTGGACGCCGTGGTCCTGAACTCCGGCGGAGCGAATGCCTGCACCGGACCCACCGGCTTCCAGAACACCCACAGCACCGCCGAAAAAGTGGCCGAAGTGCTCGGCATCTCGGCCGCCGATGTTTTTGTCTGCTCCACGGGCCTGATCGGCGAGCAGTTGCCCATGGACAAGATCCTTCCGGGCGTGGAGGCCGCCGCCGCTGCCCTCAGCACTGATGGCGGACCTGCCGCCGGCACCGCCATCATGACCACCGACTCGATTCCCAAGGCGGCGCTGTTTATCGGCACCGACGCAGACGGCCAGGAATTCACCATCGGCGGCATCGCCAAGGGCGCCGGCATGCTGGCGCCCGGCCTCGCCACCATGCTGGTGGTCCTCACCACGGACGCCACCGTGGAAACGGAAATGCTCGACCTAGTCCTCCGCGACTCCACCCGCGTCACCTTTGACCGGGCGGACTCCGACGGCTGCATGTCCACCAATGACACGGTGGTCCTGCTGGCCTCCGGTGCCTCCGGCGCCGTGCCCTCCGCCGAAGCCTTCGGGGCCGGCCTCACCCAGGTGTGCGCCGAACTCGCCCGCAAGCTGATCGGTGACGCAGAAGGTGCCAGCCACGACATCGCCATCCGCACCTTCAATGCCGCCAGCGAGGCCGACGCCGAAACCGTCAGCCGCTCCGTTGCCCGCTCCAACCTCTTCAAGGCAGCCATCTTCGGCAAGGACCCGAACTGGGGCCGGGTGCTCTCCGCCGTCGGCACCACCGACGCGGCGTTCGAGCCGGACCAGCTCAACGTGGCCATCAACGGAATCCAGATCTGCCGCAACGGCAGCATCGGTGATGACCGCAGCCTGGTGGACCTGGAGCCTCGCGAGGTTCTGGTGGAGATCGACCTGCAGGCCGGTGACGCAGAGGCCACCATCTGGACGAACGATCTTACCCACGACTACGTGCACGAGAACAGCGCCTACTCCAGCTAGGAGCCCCCGCGCCCCGGCAAAAACCGTTGTGGAAAGTGACAGCATGAACACCCAGACGCGTGAAACCACCAGCATGTCCGACGCCCAGGACAAGGCAGCCACCCTGATTGAGGCCCTGCCTTGGATCCAGCGGTTCGCGGGCACCATCATGGTGATCAAATACGGCGGGAACGCCATGGTCAACGACGACCTCCGGCGCGCCTTCGCGGAGGACATCGTGTTCCTCCACCACGTAGGCATCCACCCGGTGGTGGTCCACGGCGGCGGCCCGCAGATCAACTCGATGCTGGGCCGGCTTGGCATCGAGTCCGAATTCAAGGGCGGCCTCCGCGTTACCACCCCTGAAGCCATGGACGTGGTCCGGATGGTCCTCACCGGCCAGGTGGGACGCGAACTGGTGGGACTGATCAATTCCCACGGTCCCTACGCGGTGGGCATGTCCGGAGAAGATGGCGGCCTGCTGCGCGCGGTCCGGACGGGGACCGTGGTGGACGGCCAAGAAGTGGACCTTGGGCTGGTAGGCGAGGTGGTGGGCGTCGACCCCGCCGGCATCGTGGACATCCTTGAGGCCGGCCGGATCCCCGTGATCTCCACGGTTGCCCCGGAGATCGTGGACGGCGGAGACGGCGTGCCCGGCACGGCGCGTTTCCAGCCCACCGGCCAGGTCCTCAACGTCAACGCGGATACCGCGGCGGCAGCGGTCGCCTCGGCACTGGGCGCCTCAAAGCTGGTCATCCTGACCGACGTCGAAGGCCTGTATGCGAACTGGCCGGACAAGTCCTCGCTGATCTCCTCCGTCACGGCCTCGGAGCTTCGGGACATGCTGCCCAGCCTCGAATCGGGCATGATCCCCAAGATGGCCGCCTGCCTCAAGGCCATTGATGAGGGAGTGGAGCGGGCGCACATTGTGGACGGGCGCCTGCCCCACTCCATGCTGCTGGAAACATTCACGACGGCGGGCATCGGCACCCAGGTAGTCCCGGACGAGGAGATCAACGGATGAACACCATGGAGAATCTCGACAAGCTCGATCACCGGAGCCCGGTGACAGAACTGGTGGAGACCACAGGCCACGCCGGATCCGAATGGCTGGCCCGCTACTCCACCTCACTGATGGGCGTGTTCGGCACTCCGCAGCGGGTCCTGGTCCGCGGCGCCGGCTGCCTTGTGTGGGATGCTGACGGGAAGGAATACCTCGACCTGCTCGGCGGCATCGCCGTGAACGCGCTGGGGCACGCCCACCCGTTTGTCACGTCCGTGATCTCCAGCCAGCTCGCCACGCTGGGCCACGTCTCCAACTTCTTCACCAGTCCCACCCAGATTGCGCTGGCCGAAAAGCTCCTGGCCCTCACCAGCGCGCCTGCCGGTTCCAAGGTGTTCTTCACCAACTCCGGCACCGAGGCCAACGAAGCCGCTTTTAAGCTGGCCCGCCGCAATGGTGATCCTGCCGGCACGGGCCCCCGGACCAAAATCATCGCCCTCGAAGGTGCCTTCCACGGCCGGACCATGGGTGCGCTGGCACTGACTGCCAAGGAGGCGTACCGCGCACCGTTTGAACCCTTGCCCGGCGGCGTGGTGCACATTCCGTTCGGCGACATCGCGGCCCTCGAAGCCGCAGTGGACGAAACGGTTGCGGCAGTCTTCCTCGAGCCCATCCAGGGTGAAGCCGGCGTCCGTCCTCTGCCGGCCGGGTACCTCCGGGCAGCACGGGAACTGACCACCAAAGCGGGCGCCCTGCTGATCCTCGACGAGGTGCAAACCGGCATCGGCCGCACAGGCAAATGGCTGGCCAGCGAGGACGCAGGCATCGTGCCGGACGCTGTCACCCTGGCAAAGGGCCTGGGCGGCGGCTTCCCGATCGGCGCGCTCATCACCTTCGGTGGCGAAACGTCGTCGTTGCTGTCCGCCGGCCAGCACGGCACCACCTTCGGCGGCAACCCGGTGGCGACAGCGGCTGCCCTTGCTACGATCCATGCCATCGAAAGCCAGGACGTCCTGGCCAACGTGGCAAAAGTCGGGGAACATCTGCGCTCCGCACTGGCGGCCATCCCGGGCGTCACCGAAGTCCGTGGCGAGGGCCTGCTCATCGGCTGTGACCTGGACGCGGACGTCGCCCCGGCAGTGGTGCAGGCGGGCCTCGACGCCGGCTTCATCGTCAACAGCCCGGGGCCCCGCACCATCCGCCTGGCGCCGCCGCTGGTCCTCAGCATCGCCCAGGCAGACTCCTTTCTCGCCGCCTTTCCGGCCATTCTCCAGACAGCTAAGGACGCCCAGTGACAACAGCCACCAGCGCTACCCGGCACTTCCTCAAGGACACGGACCTCAGCCCAGCCGAACAGGCCGAGGTCCTGGACCTCGCCGTCCGCATGAAGGCCGCGCCCTACAGCGTCCAGCCCTTTGCCGCGGACGGCAACGGCCGCAAGACCGTGGCCGTCATTTTCGACAAGACCTCTACCCGGACCCGGGTCTCGTTCGCAACGGGCATCGCCGATATGGGCGGCAACGCCCTCATCATCAACCCGGGTGAGGCCCAAATCGGCCACAAGGAATCCGTGGAGGACACCGCCAAGGTCCTGGAGCGCATGGTGTCCACCATCGTGTGGCGCACGGGTCCGCATGCAGGCCTGGTGGCCATGGCGGAAAACTCCAGCGTTCCCGTGATCAATGCGTTGTGCGACGACTACCACCCGTGCCAGTTGCTTGCTGACCTGCTGGCGGTGAAGGAGCACAAGGGCGACCTCAAGGGCCTCACCATGACCTACCTTGGGGACGCGGCCAACAACATGGCCAATTCCTACCTGCTGGCAGGCGTGACGGCCGGCATGCACGTCCGCATCGCCGGTCCCGAGGGCTACCTTCCTGCCGAGGCAATCGTGGCTGAAGCCGAGGAGCGCGCTGCCCAGACCGGCGGCTCGGTACTGGTCACCACCGACGCCGGGGCCGCACTGAAGGGTGCCGATGTGGTCGCAACAGACACCTGGGTGTCCATGGGCCAGGAAGCCGAGAAGGAAGCCCGGCTGCGGCTGTTCCGCGAGTACACGGTGGACGAGGCGGCCATGGCGCACGCGGCGGAAGACGCCGTCGTGCTTCACTGCCTGCCCGCCTACCGCGGCTATGAGATTTCGGCGGGCGTCATTGACGGGCCGCAGTCCATCGTCTGGGACGAGGCCGAAAACAGGCTGCACGCTCAGAAAGCCTTGATGGCCTGGCTGATGCACCGCTCGGGCCTGGCATTCGTCGATGGCCTTTCCCCCATTGAAGGCACCGGGGAGAGCACTTTCTAGTGTCCGTCCAGCCGGCGTCGCCGGGCTCCAGCCCCGCCACCAAAACAGCCCGCCAGGCGCGCATCATTGCCATCCTGACGGGGGAGTCCGTGCGTTCGCAGGCGGAGCTGGCAGCTTTGCTGGCGGACGACGGCGTCCAGGTCACCCAGGCGACGCTGTCCCGGGACCTCGTGGAACTCGGCGCGGTCCGGGTCCGCGGCAGGGAGGGCGTGCTGGTGTACGCCGTTCCCGGCGAGGGCGGCGAGCGGGCCGCCAAAAGCGGGATGAGCCAGGAGATCCTGGACGCCCGGCTGGCGCGGCTGTGCAGCGAACTCCTGGTCACGGCGGAGGCCTCGGCAAACATCGCCGTGCTCCGCACCCCGCCGGGCGCGGCCAACTTCCTGGCGCTGGCGATCGACCACTCGGTGATGCCGTCCATCCTGGGGACCATCGCCGGGGACGACACCGTGCTGCTGGTCTCCCGCGACCCGAACGGCGGCCAGGACCTCGCGGCCAGGTTCCTGCAACTGGCTGAAGAAGCCGGGCAATAAGCTTGAAGACAACATCTACAACCCCAATCACAAGGAGCATTTCAAGTGACTGAACGTATTGTGCTCGCCTACTCGGGCGGCCTGGACACCTCAGTAGCCATTGGCTGGATCGGTGAAGCTACCGGTGCCGAGGTCATCGCCGTGGCGGTTGACGTCGGACAGGGCGGCGAGTCCCTGGAAACCATCCGCCAGCGTGCCCTGGGCTGCGGCGCGGTCGAAGCCTACGTGGCAGACGCCTCCGACGAGTTCGCCAACGAGTACTGCATGCCCACGCTGAAGGCCAATGGCCTCTACCAGGGCCACTACCCGCTGGTTTCCGCCATCTCCCGCCCGGTCATCGTCAAGCACCTGGTTAAGGCCGCCCGCGAATTCGGCGCCACCACTGTTGCGCACGGCTGCACCGGCAAGGGCAACGACCAGGTCCGCTTCGAAGTTGGCATCCAGACCCTCGGCCCGGACCTGAAGTGCATCGCCCCCGTCCGCGACCTCGCCCTCACCCGCGACAAGGCCATCGCCTTCGCCGAGGAAAAGGGCCTGCCGATCGAGACCACCAAGAAGAACCCGTACTCCATCGACCAGAACGTCTGGGGCCGCGCGGTGGAAACCGGCTACCTTGAGGACATTTGGAACGCCCCCACCAAGGACATCTACGACTACACGGCCACCCCGGAGTTCCCGCCGGCGCCGGACGAGGTCACCATCAGCTTCGAGGCCGGCGTTCCGGTAGCGATCGACGGCGTGAAGGTCACCCCGCTGCAGGCCATCAAGGAACTCAACCGCCGTGCCGGTGCGCAGGGTGTGGGCCGGATCGACGTCGTCGAAGACCGCCTGGTGGGCATCAAATCCCGCGAAATTTACGAAGCCCCGGGTGCCATGGCCCTGATCACCGCCCACAAGCACCTCGAGGACATCACTGTTGAGCGCGAGCAGGCCCGCTTCAAGGCCACTGTTGGCCAGCGCTGGGCAGAGCTCGTGTACGACGGACAGTGGTTCTCCCCGCTCAAGCGCTCCCTGGACGCCTTCATCGAGGACACCCAGAAGTACGTCTCCGGCGACATCCGGATGACCCTGCACGGTGGCCAGGCGATCGTCAACGGCCGCCGCTCCGACACCTCGCTCTACGACTTCTCGCTGGCCACCTACGACACCGGCGACACGTTCGACCAGTCCCAGGCCAAGGGCTTCATCGAGCTCTGGGGCATGTCCGCCAAGGTTGCCTCCGGCCGCGACATCCGGGTCGCAGGAAAGTAAGAACCGGTGGTTGAGCAAAAAGCTGAAATGGGCCCGCGCGCGCAGGGGTCCCCGGCCGAGCGCAGCGAGGTTGGGGTCCGCTCGGGGACGAACACAGGCGCACTGTGGGGCGGCCGGTTCGCCGGCGGCCCCGCGGATGCCCTGGCGGCGCTGAGCAAGTCCACACACTTCGACTGGCGGCTGGCCCGTTATGACATTGCCGGTTCCAAGGCCCACGCCCGGGTGCTGCACAAGGCCGGGCTGCTGGACGACGCCGAGCTGGAAGGCATGCTGGCGGCCCTCACCCGGCTTGATGAGGACGTTGCTTCCGGGGCCTACGTGCCGGCCGAATCCGACGAGGACGTGCACGGCTCGCTTGAGCGGGGCCTGATCGAGCGTGCCGGAACGCAGCTGGGCGGCAAGCTCCGCGCGGGCCGTTCCCGCAACGACCAGGTGGCCACACTGGGGCGCATGTTTCTGCGCGACCACGCCAGGATCATCGCCCGCGGCGTGCTCGCCACGGTGGATGCCCTCGTTGAGCAGGCGAAGGCCCACCACGGTGTGGCCATGCCGGGCCGGACCCACCTGCAGCATGCCCAGCCGGTACTGCTCAGCCACCATTTGCTGGCGCACGCCTGGGCCCTGCTGCGCGACGTTCAGCGGCTCCAGGACTGGGACAAGCGCGCCGGCGTCTCGCCTTACGGTTCGGGTGCCCTCGCCGGATCCTCGCTGGGGCTGGACCCCGAAGCCGTTGCCGCGGACCTGGGTTTCTTCTCCGCGTCCCACAACTCGATCGACGGCACCGCTTCCCGCGATGTTTTCGCCGAATTCGCCTGGGTGTGCTCGATGATAGGCGTGGACCTTTCGCGGATCTCCGAGGAAGTCATCCTGTGGGCCACCAAGGAGTTCTCCTTCGTCACGCTGCACGACTCCTACTCCACGGGATCGTCCATCATGCCGCAGAAGAAGAACCCGGACGTGGCGGAGTTGGCCCGCGGCAAGGCAGGCCGCCTAATCGGCAACCTGACCGGGCTCCTGGCCACACTCAAGGGCCTGCCGCTGGCGTACAACCGGGACCTGCAGGAGGACAAGGAACCGGTGTTCGACGCCGCCGACACCCTGGAGCTCCTGCTCCCGGCCGTCTCCGGCATGATCGCCACCCTGACGTTCAACACCGGGCGGATGGAATCGCTGGCACCGCAGGGCTTCGCGCTGGCTACTGACATCGCTGAGTGGTTGGTCCGCCAGGGCGTTCCGTTCCGCGAGGCGCACGAGCTCTCCGGTGCGGCCGTCAAGCAGGCGGAGTCCCGCGGCGTGGAGCTTTGGGACCTTACGGACGAGGAATACGCCGCCATCTCCGGGCACCTGACGCCGGAGGTCCGCACGGTCCTGTCCACGGAGGGTTCGCTCAACAGCCGCAACTCCCAGGGCGGAACCGCACCCGCCGCCGTCGAACGCCAGATGGTTGCGCTGCAAGCCGAGCTGGCCGGCGTACGCGAATACGCAGCGTAGAACCCCCGCGAGATGGCACTTCGCAGCATTGTTCTCTTTGAGAACTGCCGCGAAGTGCCATCTCGCGGCGTTTAAAGTGGTCTCATGAGCGACTCCTTCCGCAGGCAACTCCGTGCGCTTCCCGACTTCCCGGCCAACCTGCCCCGTTTCGACCCGGCCACCGCCCCCGCGGATCCCGCAGACCTTTTTCGGCAGTGGCTGGACGAGGCCCTCGCCGCGGGAGAGCGCCAGCCGCATGCTTGCAGCCTGGCCACGGTTGACGGCGCCGGGCAGCCGTCGTCGAGGATGCTGATCCTGAAGAACATTGACGACGACGGCTGGCACTTCGCCACGGCCCGCACCTCGCGCAAAGGCAGGGAGCTCAGCGCCAACCCCCAAGCCGCCCTCAACTTCTACTGGCCGTCGCTCGGCAGGCAGGTCCGGGTGGCCGGGTCCGTGGTGGAGCTGTCCGCCGATGCGTCCGCGCAGGACTGGGCCGAGCGGCCCCGGGCGGACGGCAGCGAGAACCCCGACTGGCAGCTGTACGCCATCCAGCCTTCTGAGATCGAGTTTTGGCAGGCGAGCCACGACCGCTCCCATATCCGCCATAGGTTTGGCCCGAACGGCGTTCTTCCCGGCTAGGATGAGCGCCATGACAGCTCCCGCACCCGAAGTCCTGCTCGCCGGGCTCCATAAAGCCGCCAAAGACGTTGCCTCCGATGTTGCCAAGCTCGATGATGAGGACTTACGGACTCCGTCCGCCCTGCCCGGCTGGACGCGGGGCCATGTCCTGGCACACCTGACCGGGATCTCCAACGCGATGGCCCGGCAGCTCGAGTACGCCGCCCGTGGCGACGCCGTCGAGCTGTACGACGGCGGCATGGACGGCCGGAACAGGGCGATAGACATGGCTGCCGGCCACGACGCCGCCACACACCGGGCCGACCTCACGGCAGCACTGCAGCGCGCGGTCAAAACCTTCGATGCGCTGCCCGGCATCAAGGATTCGTCGGCCAACCGCACCGGCTGGTACGCACCCATCACCTACCGCGGTGGAGTGGTCCTGGACGGAGGCCTGGCGCTGTGGCGGGAACTCGTCATCCATAACTCGGACCTGCTGACGGGCAGGGGACCGGAAACGTGGAGCAGGGAGTTCTGCGGCCACCTGTTCGATTTCCTCGCAGCCCGCGTCCCGCCCGACGACAAACTGGTGCTGCAGCCCCTCGGCCTCCCGCCGCTGAGTATCGGCAGCGGCAACAGGTCCACCGTGGTCGGCGGGATGATCACGGATATTGCGGCCTGGCTGGCCGGGCGTGAACCTACCTTGGGCAGCCTGAGGGCATCAGCCGCGGCCGATGGTGTGGACTTGCCGGCCCTGCTGCCGTGGCCTGCGGGAACGCCGGCCCCCAGCTAGCCGTTCCGGCCCCGGCACCTTCCGCGAAGTGGCAGTTCAGGGCGATCCTGTTTCGCAACATCACCATGAGCTGCCATCTCGCGGAGGATTATGGCAGCGTGCTCAGGCGGCTTCGCGCGCCAGCAGGCTCTGCTTGATGGGCAGTCCCCAGCGAAATCCGCCCAGTGAACCGTCGGTCCGGATGACGCGGTGGCAGGGGACGAACAGGGCTGCCGCATTGAAGGCGCAGGCGCTGGCCGCCGCCCGGACAGCCTTTGGATTGCCAGCAAGCCCGGCGTACTCGGTGTACGTCACGGGAGAGCCCGGCCGGACCAGCCGCAGCACGTCCCAGGCGTGGACCCGGAACGGCCCGGACATCTGCCGCACTGGGACCTGCATCGCCGGTGCCGGATCCCCGGCGTAGAACGCTTCGACTGCAGCCGAAATCCCACCCAGGTCGCTGACCAGTTCAAGGGTGGCGGGCCGCAGGGACGGATGGATCTGCCCGGTCAGGTCGCCGGGCTTTTCGGTCCAGCCGCTGGAGAGGACCACGCCATCCTGGGCAAGGATGGTAAACGGGCCGTCCGGAGTGGACATCTGAAGCAACTGGGCCTTCATCGGTTCGCTTTCTCTACTGTGCTGGTGCCTGCTGTGGCAAGGTCCCTTGATGTGCCCTTACGTGAACCGGCTGCGGAGTGGGCGGCTGCCCGCCACAGGTGCATGGTTGCGTAAGAGCGCCAGGGGCTGACTTCGCGGAAGTCCGGGCTCGCGGTCCCTGCGGCCGAAACATCCGGGCCGGGATCCGCCGGGCGGTCCAGGGCCTTTATGCCGTTCCGCACTGCGGCGTCATTGGCCAGGAATACGTCCGGGGCGCCAAGGATACGCATCGCGAGATAGCCGACAGTCCAGGGTCCCACACCGGCCAGCGGGAGCAACTTCCCACCCAGGCTGGCCAGGTTGTCGCCATAGCCGAAGTCGAGAGTACCCTCCGCCAGCGCAGAAGCCGCCGCACGGAGGGCATCGCTGCGTTTCCGGGGGCCGCGCAGGAGGGCGCAGCCGTCCGCGGCAATTTCCCCAGGAGTGGGAAACATCCGGTCGAGACCCTCGCCGGGGCTACGGCTTGAACTTCCGACGGCGGCCAGCTGGGTGAGGGCTGTCCGCGCCGCAGCCACGGTGATCTGCTGGCCGATCATGGCCCTGATCAGCATTTCGGTGGGGTCGAGCGCCCCGGGCATCCTGATTCCCGGGGTGCCGGCCACGGCGGCCGCCAACCTGCTGTCCGCCGTGAGGGCGCTGTCGATTGCCACCGGGTCCGCATCCAGGTCGAATAACCGCCGGACGCGGCTTAGCAGCGCCGGCAGGTCACGAAGGTCCACCGCGCCGATGGTGAGGGTCAGTGGCCGGCCGGGCGCGCCGGCGTCGTACTCAATTTTGAAGCGCGCATCCCCATGGGAAAGCCGAAGCGTGCGGGCGTAGGAGGTTGCTGTTCCTGCTTCGATCCCCGGAATGGCCCGCACCGCCAGGAAAGTGAAGACGCCGGGGTCGAACGGCTTCCGGTAGGGGAGGCTGAGGGTCAGGGCGGTAGAGCCGGCGGCGGCTTTTGGATGCCTGGCGGAGCGGAGGGCGGTAGGGGTCATATCGAAGACTTCCACCATGGTTTCGTTGAACTGGCGCACGCTGCTGAAGCCGGCCGCGAAGGCGACGTCAGCGAGCTTCATCGACGTGGAGACCAGCAGCGTGCGCGCCGTCTGTGCCCGGCCGGCACGCGCAAGCGAGAGGGGACCGGCGCCCAGCTCCTGGCTGAGGATGCGGTTCAGTTGGCGGGAGGAATAGCCCAGGCGGGCGGCCAGGCCATCGACGCCGTCCCGGTTCACCACCCCGTCATTGATCAGGCGCATGGCGCGCCCCGCAATGTCCTGGCGCACGTTCCAGGCAGGCGTCCCCGGAACCGCCTCGGGGAGGCAGCGCTTGCAGGCCCGGTAACCGGCGTCATGGGCTGCGGCTGATGTCTCATAGAAGGTGACATTCGCCGCCTTCGGAGTCCTGGCGGGGCATGACGGGCGGCAATAAATGCCCGTGGTCCGGACAGCGGTGAAGAACTGCCCGTCGAACCGGGTGTCCCGGGCGTCTATCGCCCGGTAGCGCTGCCAGAAGTCCATTCCCCCATCCTGCCAGCAGCGCAGGCGCCGAGCTAGCGGAAATCGGACATGGCCGTCCGCCCTTCGAGGCGTTGCGGCCCGGCTCCTTCGCAGTAGTTGGATAGAGTCTGGCCATGAGCAGAAGTCCCTTTCCGGCCCGGGAACCGCTGCGTGAATTCCTGTCCGGCGATGCCCGCGAACTCGCACCGATGCTGTTGGGAGCTGTCCTCACGCATGATTCGCGGGAGGGCCGGGTGTCCGTCCGGCTTACCGAAGTTGAGGCCTACCTTGGGCCTGAGGATTCCCTGCATCCCGATCCGGGATCGCACACGTATCGCGGCCCCACTCCCCGGAATGCACCCATGTTCGGCCCCGCCGGGCACCTGTACGTCTACTTCACCTATGGGATGCACCACTGCACGAACATCGTGTGCGGTCCGGCCGGCGTCGCCTCCGCCCTGCTGCTGCGCGCGGGGGAGATCGTGGAGGGCCTCGAGCTTGCACAGCACCGCCGGCCTACCTCAAAAAATCCGGCTGACCTCGCAAGCGGCCCCGCCCGGCTCGCCAAAGCCCTGGGCCTGACAACCGCCTACAGCGGCCGTGACGCCTTGGTGCCTCCCTTTGGGCTGGTACTCCCGGACCGGCCGGTTGCGGAGGTCAGCTCAGGTCCAAGAGTGGGGGTTTCCGGCGTGGGCGGATCCGGGCAGTACGCCTGGCGGTTCTGGGCCACGGGGGATCCCACGGTCTCGACGTACAAGGCGGCTAAACCAAGAACGTCCCAGTTTCGCAAGCGTTAACGGAAATGGTTGTAGAATGGTAGGTCTGTCTTTTGCGATAGGGGAACGTTAGATGCTCGACGCCGATTTGGCCCACGAACGGGACTATGTTGCCGGCCTGTATGCCCGGCTGGAGGAGTTGCGCGAGGAAAAGCGCAAGCAGCTCGCGCAGGTCCGCCGGGCAGGGGGCGTGGGCACCATGCAGAACGTTTCCGAGCGTGACGCTTTCGCCGCTCTGTACGAGGACCGCCTGGCGCAGCTGGATGCCGTTGACGACCGGCTGGTCTTCGGCCGCCTGGACCTGGACTCCGGGGAAGCGCAGTACATCGGCCGTATCGGCCTCACCACCGAGGACCTGCAACGGCTCATGGTTGACTGGCGCGCGCCCGAAGCCGGGCACTTTTACCAGGCCACCGCCTTTGACCGGCAGGGCGTACGGCGCCGCCGCCACCTGATCCTGCAGGGCCGCGAGGTCAAGGCCATCGAGGACGATGTGCTGGACGCGGACATGCTGGCAGACGACGAATCCCTGCAGGGTGAGGGCGCCCTGCTCGCCGCCCTCAACTCCAAGCGCACCGGCCGGATGTCGGACATCGTCAGCACCATCCAGTCCGAACAGGACCGCATCATCCGGTCCTCCATCTCCGGCGCCGTGGTGGTCCAGGGCGGGCCGGGTACCGGCAAGACCGCCGTGGCACTGCACCGCGCCGCCTACCTGCTGTACACCCACCGCGACCGCCTCAAGTCCGCCGGCGTGCTGCTGGTAGGCCCGTCGTCGTCGTTTATGAAATACATCGAAAGGGTGTTGCCCTCCTTGGGCGAGACCGGCGTCGTTATGGCCAGCGTGGGCCGCCTGATGCCCGGCATCAATGCCGTGCCGGAACCGCACGCCGATGTAGCGGCCATCAAGGGCCGCCTCGACATGGCCACCGTGGTGGCCAACGCCGTCTCCAACCGCCAGCGGATTCCTGCCGAAGACCGGATCCTGGAAGTGGACGGCCGCAAGCTAGTGCTGACGCCCCGCCAGGTGCGCCGCGCCCGTGAACGCGCCCGTTCCACCGGCAAGCCGCACAATGAGGCGAGGGTAACGTTCGTCAAGATCCTGCTGCGCGAACTGACCGAACAGATGACCGAGCTCGTGGAAGCCGGCAATATCGGCAACAACGCGGACCGCTCCTACTTGGCGGAGGATGTCCGCACTGCGCGTGACGTGCGGATTGCCCTCAACTTGTGCTGGATGCCCATGACACCCGAAAAGCTGATCTCGGAGCTCTTCAGCAAGCCGGCTGTGCTGGAATTCTGCACCCCCCACCTGTCTCCGGCTGAGCGCGCCCTGTTGCAGCGCCCGGCCGATGCCCCCTGGACCGAATCCGATGTACCGCTGTTGGATGAGGCCGCTGAGCTGCTGGGCGAACTGGACCCGGCCGCAGGGCGTGGACTGGCGCAGCAGGAGCACGACCGCGCCCGTGACCTTGCCAACGCCAAGCAGACCCTGGTCAACATGGAGGCCGCAGGGGTGGATCCGTTGATGTCCGCCGAGGAGTTGGCCGAGCAGAACCAGGAACAGGAAGCGCGGCTGACCGCTGCCGAGCGCGCCACGAGCGACCGCACGTGGGCCTTTGGCCACATCGTGGTGGACGAGGCGCAGGAGCTGTCGCCCATGCAGTGGCGCCTGCTGGTCCGCCGTTGCCCGCTGAAGTCCTTCACAATTGTTGGAGACATCGCGCAGACGAGCTCAGTGGCCGGCGCCAATTCATGGCAGGGCGCGCTGGCCCCGATGTTCGGTGACCGCTGGCAGCTGGAGGAGCTGACGGTCAACTACCGCACACCGTCCCAGATCGCCGAGGCGGCGGTCCGGATGGCCAATGCCGCAGGACTCGTCGTCTCCGCCCCCAAGGCCGTCCGGGAGGGACGCTGGTCGCCCGTCATTGACGAAGTGGACCAGGGCCAGGTGGTCAGCCGTCTGGTGGAGGTCCTGCCGGAGGAACTGGAAGCGCTCGACGGCGGCCTGCTGGCTGTCATCGCGGACGGTCACCTTTTGCCGGAGGCCATGGCCGCCCTGCGCGCGGCGTACGGCCGCCGCATCGGCACCGGCGCCGGCGGTTATGAACAGGACATCGTGGTGATCAGCCCCCGCGAGGCCAAGGGCCTGGAGTTCGACGGCGTGGTGGTGCTGGAGCCCGGCATGATGCTCAACCATGAGCACGGCAAAGTGGGGGACCTCTACGTAGCCATGACGCGCGCAACGCAGCGGCTGCGGCTGATTGCCGCCGAGGCTGTGCCTGCGGGCATCAAGCGCTGAGCTTCTTCGGTTCAGGCCGTCCGTTCCGGTCAGGCGCCGGTGGCGTTATCCGGCGCCTGAGCGGGGTAATACTGCTAACTTAGAAGGCGTGTCAGAACTCAACAGCCTCGAATCGCAGCAGAACGACCCCTCTTTTGCCAACGTCTGGCAGGAACTGAAGTGGCGTGGCCTGGTCCACGTCTCCACCGACGAAGCAGAGCTGGAAAAGCTCCTCGCCGGCGGACCGGTCACGTACTATTGCGGCTTCGATCCCACTGCGCCGAGCCTCCACCTGGGCAACCTGGTCCAGTTGCTCGTCATGCGGCGGCTGCAGCTGGCCGGTCACAAGCCCCTCGGGCTCGTGGGCGGTTCCACCGGCATGATCGGTGATCCCCGCCCCACGGCCGAACGTACCCTGAACACCAAGGACACGGTTGCCGAATGGGTGGGATACCTCCAGGCGCAGGTCCGCAGGTTCCTTAGCTTCGAGGGCGGCAACGCAGCTCAGATGGTCAACAACCTGGACTGGACGGCGCCGCTGAGCGCGATTGACTTCCTGCGGGAGGTGGGCAAGCACTTCCGCGTGGGGACCATGCTGCGCAAGGACGCTGTCGCGTCGCGGCTGAACTCCGACGAAGGCATCAGCTACACCGAGTTCAGCTACCAGATCCTGCAGGGTATGGACTACCTCCAGCTGTTCCGAGACTACGGCTGCATGCTCCAGACGGGCGGCTCGGACCAGTGGGGAAACCTCACCAGCGGAACCGAGCTGATCCGTAAGGTGGAAGGCAAGAGTGTCCATGCCCTGGGTACACCGCTGATTACCAATTCGGACGGCACCAAGTTCGGTAAGAGCGAGGGCAACGCCATTTGGCTGGACGCCGGCATGTGCAGCCCGTACGCCTTTTACCAGTTCTGGCTCAACACTGCAGATGCTGACGTTGTGGACCGGTTGAAGGTGTTCACCTTCCTGACCCGCGCCGAGATCGAAGAGATTGCCAAGGCAGTGGCCGAGCGTCCGTTTGCCCGTGAGGGCCAGCGGAAGCTTGCTTTCGAAGTGACGTCCCTTGTCCACGGGGTGGAGGCCACCGAAAAAGTGATCGCTGCTTCGGCGGCGCTCTTTGGGAACGGCGACTTGTCCGCGTTGGACAAGCCCACGCTTCAGGCAGCCACGTCCGAGCTTCCTTCAGCCACGGTGCAGGTGGACGCACTGGGAATTGTGGACCTGCTGGTTGCCTCGGGGCTATCGGAAAGCAAATCGGCTGCCCGCCGCACTGTTGGCGAAGGCGGCGCTTACGTCAACAACGAGAAGGTATCCGATCCGGAAGCGGTGATTTCGGAGTCCGAACTGCTGCACGGGCAGTACCTGCTCCTGCGCCGCGGCAAGAAGAACCTGGCCACGGTGGAAGTACTGGTTCCCTAGCCTCTTCCGGTCCTGCTCCAGACCCCTTACACGCTCCTCCGCAGCCGATTTGCACGGCCGCAGGGGGGCGTGTATTGTTTTCTGAGTCGCCGCCGCTGAAGCGGAAAAATAGCGACCGACCCCCCAACAAAAACTGAAGCAACTTCACCATGTGCGAGAGCACCGGTCGAAGAAATGCTGCAATTAATGCTGGGCGGATTCATTCACCGAGTGAATTCCGGGAAAACAACCGGATTTGCAAAGTGAAAATGAATGAAATAAGATTGAAACATCGCAGCGAAGAAATACGAAATAGCAATTCACTAAATGAATTGTTTCGGGAATATTCGAATGTGTCTGTTGTTTGAGAACTCAATAGTGTGCCAAGTTTGTTGATACCGATTTGTTTTATGAATTGGTTGGATTTGCCGGGCTGCCCGCCCCTGTGGGTGGTCTGGTTTTTACAGCTGGTTTCAAATTTTGTGCAGCTTTTTGGTCCCGTTTTCCCGGGGCTGGGGGTTGTGTCTGTTTTTGTTTTACTTCAACGGAGAGTTTGATCCTGGCTCAGGATGAACGCTGGCGGCGTGCTTAACACATGCAAGTCGAACGATGAAGCCAGCTTGCTGGTGGATTAGTGGCGAACGGGTGAGTAACACGTGAGTAACCTGCCCTTAACTCTGGGATAAGCCTGGGAAACTGGGTCTAATACCGGATATGACTCCTCATCGCATGGTGGGGGGTGGAAAGCTTTTTGTGGTTTTGGATGGACTCGCGGCCTATCAGCTTGTTGGTGAGGTAATGGCTCACCAAGGCGACGACGGGTAGCCGGCCTGAGAGGGTGACCGGCCACACTGGGACTGAGACACGGCCCAGACTCCTACGGGAGGCAGCAGTGGGGAATATTGCACAATGGGCGCAAGCCTGATGCAGCGACGCCGCGTGAGGGATGACGGCCTTCGGGTTGTAAACCTCTTTCAGTAGGGAAGAAGCGAAAGTGACGGTACCTGCAGAAGAAGCGCCGGCTAACTACGTGCCAGCAGCCGCGGTAATACGTAGGGCGCAAGCGTTATCCGGAATTATTGGGCGTAAAGAGCTCGTAGGCGGTTTGTCGCGTCTGCCGTGAAAGTCCGGGGCTCAACTCCGGATCTGCGGTGGGTACGGGCAGACTAGAGTGATGTAGGGGAGACTGGAATTCCTGGTGTAGCGGTGAAATGCGCAGATATCAGGAGGAACACCGATGGCGAAGGCAGGTCTCTGGGCATTAACTGACGCTGAGGAGCGAAAGCATGGGGAGCGAACAGGATTAGATACCCTGGTAGTCCATGCCGTAAACGTTGGGCACTAGGTGTGGGGGACATTCCACGTTTTCCGCGCCGTAGCTAACGCATTAAGTGCCCCGCCTGGGGAGTACGGCCGCAAGGCTAAAACTCAAAGGAATTGACGGGGGCCCGCACAAGCGGCGGAGCATGCGGATTAATTCGATGCAACGCGAAGAACCTTACCAAGGCTTGACATGAACCGGAAAGACCTGGAAACAGGTGCCCCGCTTGCGGTCGGTTTACAGGTGGTGCATGGTTGTCGTCAGCTCGTGTCGTGAGATGTTGGGTTAAGTCCCGCAACGAGCGCAACCCTCGTTCTATGTTGCCAGCACGTGATGGTGGGGACTCATAGGAGACTGCCGGGGTCAACTCGGAGGAAGGTGGGGACGACGTCAAATCATCATGCCCCTTATGTCTTGGGCTTCACGCATGCTACAATGGCCGGTACAAAGGGTTGCGATACTGTGAGGTGGAGCTAATCCCAAAAAGCCGGTCTCAGTTCGGATTGGGGTCTGCAACTCGACCCCATGAAGTCGGAGTCGCTAGTAATCGCAGATCAGCAACGCTGCGGTGAATACGTTCCCGGGCCTTGTACACACCGCCCGTCAAGTCACGAAAGTTGGTAACACCCGAAGCCGGTGGCCTAACCCCTTGTGGGAGGGAGCTGTCGAAGGTGGGACTGGCGATTGGGACTAAGTCGTAACAAGGTAGCCGTACCGGAAGGTGCGGCTGGATCACCTCCTTTCTAAGGAGCACCTACAGGCTTCTGCTGCGTGTATGCGTTGGTGGGGGTTTGTCAGGAGTATATGCCCGTTGCGCAGACGTTTGTTCTGCGGCGGGTGCTCATGGGTGGAATATCAATGAATAGGTGCCTGGTGGCACGGACCGTTTGTTAGTACGGGCTGATCTCCTTGTGGGGTTGGTTCGGGAACGCTGGTGGTTTGTGGTGTTGGGTAGTGTTTGGCACACTGTTGGGTCCTGAGGCAACAGGGCCGGGGGTTTTGTTCCCGGGTTTGTTTGTTTCTGGTTTTCCTGGCTGCACCGATCATGCATGTAGATGTGTGGGGTGTGTGGTTTGGGGTTGTTGTTTGAGAACTACATAGTGGACGCGAGCATCTTTTATAAGAAGCAATTTCCAAGAATATGAACCTGGATCTGGTTGCAGCCCTTTTGTGGTTGTGGCTGGTTTTCATGGTTCTCTCGAAAATTACTGATTGATCTTTTGTGGTCAAGTTTTTAAGAGCACACGGTGGATGCCTTGGCATTAGGAGCCGAAGAAGGACGTAGGAATCTGCGATAAGCCTGGGGGAGTCGATAACCGGACTGTGATCCCAGGGTGTCCGAATGGGGAAACCCCGCCAGGGGCGCGAGTCGCCTGGTGACCCGCATCTGAACACATAGGGTGCGTGGAGGGAACGCGGGGAAGTGAAACATCTCAGTACCCGCAGGAAGAGAAAACAATAGTGATTCCGTTAGTAGTGGCGAGCGAACGCGGATCAGGCTAAACCGTTCCATGTGTGATAGCCGGCGGGCGTTGCATGGTCGGGGTTGTGGGACTTTCCGTACTGTCTCTGCCGGGGCAGTGGGGTGTGATGTGCAGGCATAGGTGAGCGGTCTTGAAAGGCCGGCCAGAGAGGGTGTGAGCCCCGTAACCGAAATGTTGTGTACCGCCTGGATGAGTATCCCAAGTAGCACGGGGCCCGAGAAATCCCGTGTGAATCTGTCAGGACCACCTGATAAGCCTAAATACTCCCTAATGACCGATAGCGGACCAGTACCGTGAGGGAAAGGTGAAAAGTACCCCGGGAGGGGAGTGAAACAGTACCTGAAACCGTGTGCTTACAATCCGTCGGAGCAGCCTTGTAGTTGTGACGGCGTGCCTTTTGAAGAATGAGCCTGCGAGTTAGTGTTACGTCGCGAGGTTAACCCGTGTGGGGAAGCCGTAGCGAAAGCGAGTCTGAATAGGGCGTTGCAGTGGCGTGATCTAGACCCGAAGCGAAGTGATCTACCCATGGCCAGGTTGAAGCGACGGTAAGACGTCGTGGAGGACCGAACCCACTTCAGTTGAAAATGGAGGGGATGAGCTGTGGGTAGGGGTGAAAGGCCAATCAAACTTCGTGATAGCTGGTTCTCCCCGAAATGCATTTAGGTGCAGCGTTGCGTGTTTCTTACCGGAGGTAGAGCTACTGGATGGCTAATGGGCCCTACAAGGTTACTGACGTCAGCCAAACTCCGAATGCCGGTAAGTGAGAGCGCAGCAGTGAGACTGTGGGGGATAAGCTTCATAGTCGAGAGGGAAACAGCCCAGACCACCAACTAAGGCCCCTAAGCGTGTGCTAAGTGGGAAAGGATGTGGAGTTGCGAAGACAACCAGGAGGTTGGCTTAGAAGCAGCCATCCTTAAAAGAGTGCGTAATAGCTCACTGGTCAAGTGATTCCGCGCCGACAATGTAGCGGGGCTCAAGTACACCGCCGAAGTTGTGGCATTCAGATATTAGCTAAGCCCTTGTGGTTCAGGCGTCTGGATGGGTAGGGGAGCGTCGTGTGGGCAGTGAAGTCGCGGTGTAAACCAGCGGTGGAGCCTACACGAGTGAGAATGCAGGCATGAGTAGCGAAAGACGGGTGAGAAACCCGTCCGCCGAATGATCAAGGGTTCCAGGGTCAAGCTAATCTGCCCTGGGTAAGTCGGGACCTAAGGCGAGGCCGACAGGCGTAGTCGATGGACAACGGGTTGATATTCCCGTACCGGCGAAAAACCGCCCATGCTGAACAGGGGATACTAACTGCCCGAGACCTGCCTGACACCCCTTGTGGGTGAAGGGTTTTGGTGGAGCGCAGGACCTGATCCTGGGAGGCAAGCGTATTAACAGGTGTGACGCAGGAAGGTAGCCAAGCCGGGCGATGGTTGTCCCGGTCTAAGGATGTAGGGCGAACGGTAGGCAAATCCGCTGTTCATGATGCCTGAGATCTGATGGGACCCCCGTTTGGGGGGATTTGGTGATCCTATGCTGCCGAGAAAAGCATCGACGCGAGGTTTTAGCCGCCCGTACCCCAAACCGACACAGGTGATCAGGTAGAGAATACTAAGGCGATCGAGAGAATTATGGTTAAGGAACTCGGCAAAATGCCCCCGTAACTTCGGGAGAAGGGGGGCCCCAACCTTGATGGACACTTGCTGTCCGGAGGGGATCGGGGCCGCAGAGACCAGGGGGAAGCGACTGTTTACTAAAAACACAGGTCCGTGCGAAGTCGCAAGACGATGTATACGGACTGACTCCTGCCCGGTGCTGGAAGGTTAAGAGGACCGGTTAGCCGCAAGGCGAAGCTGAGAATTTAAGCCCCAGTAAACGGCGGTGGTAACTATAACCATCCTAAGGTAGCGAAATTCCTTGTCGGGTAAGTTCCGACCTGCACGAATGGAGTAACGACTTCCCCGCTGTCTCAACCATAAACTCGGCGAAATTGCAGTACGAGTAAAGATGCTCGTTACGCGCAGCAGGACGGAAAGACCCCGAGACCTTTACTATAGTTTGGTATTGGTGTTCGGAGTGGCTTGTGTAGGATAGGTGGGAGACGTTGAAGCCCGGACGCCAGTTCGGGTGGAGTCATCGTTGAAATACCACTCTGGTCACTTTGGACATCTAACTTCGGCCCGTAATCCGGGTCAGGGACAGTGCCTGATGGGTAGTTTAACTGGGGCGGTTGCCTCCTAAAAAGTAACGGAGGCGCCCAAAGGTTCCCTCAGCCTGGTTGGCAATCAGGTGTCGAGTGTAAGTGCACAAGGGAGCTTGACTGTGAGAGAGACATCTCGAGCAGGGACGAAAGTCGGGACTAGTGATCCGGCGGTACATTGTGGAATGGCCGTCGCTCAACGGATAAAAGGTACCTCGGGGATAACAGGCTGATCTTGCCCAAGAGTCCATATCGACGGCATGGTTTGGCACCTCGATGTCGGCTCGTCGCATCCTGGGGCTGGAGTAGGTCCCAAGGGTTGGGCTGTTCGCCCATTAAAGCGGTACGCGAGCTGGGTTTAGAACGTCGTGAGACAGTTCGGTCCCTATCCGCTGCGCGCGCAGGAAATTTGAGAAGGGCTGTCCTTAGTACGAGAGGACCGGGACGGACGAACCTCTGGTGTGTCAGTTGTACTGCCAAGTGCACCGCTGATTAGCTACGTTCGGATGGGATAACCGCTGAAAGCATCTAAGCGGGAAGCTCGCTTCGAGATGAGATTTCCATACACCTTGTGTGTGAGAGGCCCCCAGCCAGACCACTGGGTTGATAGGCCGGATGTGGAAGCGAGGACTAACGACTCGTGAAGCTGACCGGTACTAATAGGCCGATAACTTACACCACACACCACCCCGGCAAACGTTCCTTCAAAAGCGTTTGCAACCACGGGTTGGTAAAAAGATAAACAAGACTGCTTGCGTCCACTATGTGGTTCCCGAACAACAAACCAAACTGTTGTCCAGGGAACAAAACCACAACTGAATAACAACACCACAGCTGCATCACTGCAGCACCTGTTGTAACCACAAAAGTTTTCCCACACCACCCCGAAAGGGGTTGGTGCCGGGTACAAGGGTTACGGCGGTCATAGCGTGGGGGAAACGCCCGGTCCCATTCCGAACCCGGAAGCTAAGACCCACAGCGCCGATGGTACTGCACCCGGGAGGGTGTGGGAGAGTAGGTCACCGCCGGACAACCATTAGGTCGAGGCCCCAACCACAACGGTTGGGGCCTCCCACATTTAACACACCCCGCACGGGCCGGGCAACGCCCCAACAGCTCCCGCACCAGGCTGGGCGACGCCCCATCACTTCCCGCCCCAGGTTGGGCGACGCCCCATCAGCTCCCGCACCAGGCTGGGCGACGCCCCATCAGCTCCCGCCCCAGATTCAGGGAACGCCCCATCAGCTCCCGCCCCAGGCCGGGGAACGCCCCATCAGCTCCCGCCCCAGGTTGGGCGACGCGGCATCAGCTTCCGCGGCAGCACCGCCGTCGTACTCCAGGACATGATGGAGGGATCCCTGGAAACCCGCAGGACATGATGGGGCGTTGGGCCCGAAAGCTGCGGGAGGTGATGGGGCGTCGGTGTGAATATTGCCACGATGGGGTTGGCCGCGTTGGCTCTGTCCCGCCCGGTGGGGCGACTCCACTAGAATTGATGCAGATGTACGGACTTCGAAGCGCTGGATTTCGGGTTGCGTAGGAAAACGAAACACGGATACGAGCGGCTGCAGTTGCGCCAGTGGTCGGCTCACAACAGGAGGAATCCACATGGCTGAGCACAACGGCGGCAACCGCGGCGGAAATGACCGTGGCGGGTTCCGCGGTAATAACAATTCCGGCGGCGACCCCCGCGGATTCCGTTCGCGAACCAACCGGGACAACAGCGATTCTTCGGGCCGGTCAGCCGGGGGTGGAGAGCGCAAGCCCTTCGGTGACCGTGACAAGAAGCCGTTCGGTGATCGTCCGCGCCGTGACGGTGATCGTCCGCGCCGTGACGGTGATCGTCCGCGCCGTGACGGTGAGGGCGACCGCCGCGGTTTCGGTGGTGGAGAGCGCAAGCCTTTCGGTGACCGTGACAAGAAGCCGTTCGGTGATCGTCCGCGCCGGGATGGCGAGGGAGAGCGCCGTAGTTTTGGTGGCGGGGAGCGCAAGCCGTTTGGTGATCGTCCGCGCCGGGATGGCGAGGGCGAGCGCCGTAGTTTTGGTGGCGGGGAGCGGAAGCCATTTGCGGACCGTGACCGCAAGCCTTACGGCGACAGGGACAGGTCCTTTGGGGACCGTCCGCGCCGCGATGGTGACGGTGATCGTCCGCGCCGGGATGGCGAGGGGGACCGCCGTAGTTTTGGTGGCGGGGAGCGGAAGCCGTTCGGGGACCGTGACCGCAAGCCTTATGGCGACAGGGACAGGTCCTTCGGTGACCGTCCGCGCCGTGACGGCGAGGGCGACCGCCGGAGTTTCGGAGGGGGAGAGAACCGCAAGCCCTTCGGCGAGCGAAGCGACCGCCCCAACCGCGTTGACCGCCAGGACCGTGCTCCCCGCAGCTTTGACCGCGACTCTAACCGCGACGCCGGTCCCCGCACCTTTGGACGCGACCGCCAGGAAGAGCGTCCTGCCCGCGTTCCCAACATGCGCGACCTCCGCAGCGCCAACCGCCCGGACCGCGAACGGTCCCCCCAGATCGATGAGGATGTCACCGGCAAAGAGCTGGACCGGGCCACACAGCACCAGATCAAGACGCTCGAGGATAACAGCGCCGAGTGGGTGGCCCGCCACCTGGTGATGGCCGGACGCTTGATTGACGATGAACCTGAGCTGGCCTTCCAGCACGCCCTGGCTGCCAGCCGGCGCGGGGGCAGGCTAGCCGCTGTCCGCGAAGCTGTCGGGCTCACGGCCTATGCTGCCGGCCACTACGGCGAAGCCCTGAGGGAATTCCGGACGTACCGCCGGATCAGCGGCTCCAACGTGCACCTGCCCGTAATGGCTGACTGCGAACGAGGACTCGGCCGTCCCGACCGTGCCCTCGACGTGGTCCGGTCCGAGGAAGCCCAGGACCTGGACGCTCCGGGCAAAGCTGAGCTTGCCATCGTGGCTGCCGGCGCCCGCGCGGACCTCGGCCAGCTCGACGCCGCCGTCGCCGAACTGGAGATCCCGCAGCTGGACATCAACCGTGCATTCTCCTACAGCCCCCGGCTCTTCCGCGCCTACGCGGATGCCCTCGCCGGCGTGGGGCGTACCGCGGAGGCTGAAAAATGGCAAAAGCAGGCAGTGGTGGCGGAAAAGGCTCTTGGCCTCGGCGTTGACGAAGAACCCGACATCATTGACCTGGGCTGGGATGAACAGGAGGAAGCCCGCGAGGAAGCAGAACGCCGCCGCCTGCTGGACCGCGCCTCCACCGCGTCGGGTTCGGCTGCTGCCGGCGAAACGCACGGAACAACCGGTGCACCTGCCACTTCTCCCGCTGCCGTCGAAGAGACACCCGACGCCGGAGCAGGCGAAGCGCGCCACGCTGTTGATGCCAGCATCGATGACCAGGAAGCGGACTACTTCGTTTCCGACGACGCTGAGTCTGACGAGGACTCGGTTGAAACCGACGAACTGGACCACGACGGAGCGGGCTTGCCCGATGGCAACGCTCCGGAGGATAACCAGGATCGCCGGGAAGACTAAAGCGGATGACTGAAGCAACCCTGATATCCCGGTTCGATGCTTTGCTCGCCGATCTGGATGGCGTGGTCTACGCAGGCGCGCACGCCATCCCGGCTGCGGTGGAATCACTCCAGCAGTTGGCAGGCCTGGGCGTGGGCCTCGGCTACGTGACGAACAATGCATCACGCAGCCCTGCCGACGTCGCAGCCCACCTCCGGGAGCTCGGCGCACCCGCCGATGACAACCAGGTGGTCAGCTCCTCGCAGGCCGCAGCGGAGTTGCTCGCCGCTGAACTCCCCCCAGGTTCTAAAGTGCTCATCACCGGAAGTCCGGCGCTGGCCCAGGAAATCGAACTGGTGGGCCTGGTACCCGTGTACGGCCAGGACGAGGACCCCGTGGCGGTGGTCCAGGGCTTCAACCCGGCCATCGGCTGGAAGGAACTCGCCGAGGCAGCCTACGTGGTGTCAGCCGGAGCCGTGTGGGTGGCCACCAACACGGACATGTCCATCCCGCAGGCGCGCGGCATCGCACCGGGCAACGGAACCCTTGTCGCTGCGGTCAATGCTGCCACCGGCCAAACACCGCGTGTCGCCGGCAAGCCGGAAGCGCCGCTCTTCCATTCCGCCGCCAAGCGGCTCGCCGCTGAGCGTCCCCTGGTAGTGGGGGACCGGCTGGACACAGACATCCTGGGCGGCAACAACGCAGGCTTTGCCACGGTTGCGGTACTGACCGGCGTCGACACGCGGCAGACCATCCTCGCTGCCCGCGCCGACGAACGGCCTGACTACATCATCAGTTCCCTGGCTGATTTGCACCGCCCGTACCCGGCCGTCACAGAAAGCGACGGTACCTACACATGTGGCGAGGCAACAGCCCGCGTGGCCAACGGAGCTGTGGGCATCATTGGCAGCCAGGACAACCTCGATTCCTGGCGGGCGGCGTGCGCCGCGTGGTGGGCGGCCACCCCGGACGCGTCCTCGCCCCTGGCGCCGCAGCTCGTATGGATGGATCACTAGACTGGTTGGATGACTGAGCTGAGCCACCCTGACGAATCCGCAGCAGCCCAGCCCTCCCCGGACTGGCCGCGGACAAGCCATGCCGAGGTGACGGATCACCTGGTGCAACAGTCATTGGGACGACTGGACGCCCTGCGCCGGCTACCGGTGGCAGAGCACGAAGCGGCCTACAGTCAACTCCACGATGAGCTGCGCGCCGCCCTGGACACCGATCCGGCGCAGCATCACCGCGCCCGGATACAAAATTCGGACGGTGGCGCCTGATGCCGGTGCGCCTTGATCAGGCATTGGTGGCGCGCGGCCTTGCCCGGTCCCGCACCCACGCCGCCACGCTGATAGCTGAAGGAAAAGTAAGTTCGGGTGGCCACGTGCTCGGTAAGGCATCAATCCAGGTTTCCGAGGACAGGGACCTCGTGGTCGAGCATGACGCTCAGGACGCCTATGTGAGCCGCGCCGGGCACAAACTGGCCGGCGCCCTGGATGCCTTTCCAGACGTTTCGCCGGCCGGGCAAAGGTGCCTTGACGCCGGGGCCTCCACCGGCGGCTTTACTGATGTGCTGCTCCGGCGCGGCGCCGCGCATGTGGTGGCGGTCGACGTCGGCCACGGCCAGCTGGTGCCCCAGTTGCGGGAGGATCCGCGCGTGGAAGTCCACGAAGGACTGAACGTACGGTACATGAAGCCCGACGACCTGGGCGGTCCGGCAGCGCTCACCGTGGCTGACCTTTCCTTCATTTCCCTGACCCTGGTGGTCCAGCCGCTGGCGGAGTGCACCGAGCCGGGCGGCGACCTGGTGCTAATGGTGAAGCCGCAATTCGAGATCGGCAAGGACCGGCTGGGGCGCACCGGTGTGGTCACGTCCGAGCGGGAGCGGAGAATGGCGGTGGAAAAAGTGGCCCGGGCAGCGCAGGACGCGGGGCTGGAGCTCCGCGGCCTGGCACAGAGCCCGCTGCCGGGCCAGGACGGAAACGTCGAATACTTCCTGTGGATAAAGCGCAGGATCAGCCAAGAGTTGCCTAAGATCGAAGAGCGAGACGCAGCCACCGCTGCCTTGCTCGGACGTATCTGGCACAACCACTAGAGAGCGGAACCTGATGAGCAGGCGCGTACTGGTCCTCGCCCACACCGGCCGCGAGGAATCCTTGAAGGCCGCCTGGGAGGCCTGCGCCCAATTGCACGCCTCCGGCATCGTCCCGGTGATGCAGGAGTCCGAGCTGGATGACATGGAACGGTTTTTTGGCCACCTTGCCCAGCCGGTGGAAGTGCTCCACGACCACGTCCAGCTCCCGGACGTTGAACTGGTGATGGTCCTCGGCGGCGACGGGACCATCCTGCGCGCGGCCGAGCTGGTGCGGGAAGTGGATGTGCCGCTGCTGGGTGTGAACCTGGGCCATGTGGGCTTCCTCGCCGAGAGCGAGCGGGCGGACCTGACCCAGACCGTTGAATGGATAGCCAGCCGCGAATACACGGTGGAAGAGCGCATGACCATCGACGTGCAGGTGTGGGTCCGCGGCCAGAAGATCTGGCACACCTGGGCGCTTAACGAGGCTGCGATCGAGAAGGCCAACCGGGAACGCATGCTCGAGGTGGTCACCGAGGTGGACGAACGTCCGCTGACGTCCTTCGGCTGTGACGGCATTGTGGTGGCCACCCCTACGGGGTCCACGGCCTACGCGTTTTCCGCAGGCGGTCCCGTGGTCTGGCCGGAGGTGGAGGCACTCGTCATTGTTCCTATCAGTGCCCACGCACTCTTCGCCAAGCCGCTGGTGGTGTCGCCCCGCTCACGGCTCGCCGTCGAAGTCCTGGGCCGCACGGATGCCCAGGGCGTCCTCTGGTGTGATGGCCGGCGCTCCGTGGACCTGCCGCCGGGTGCCAGGGTGGAGGTCACGAAGTCAGCCACTCCTGTCCGGCTGGCGCGGACCCATCAGACCCCGTTCTCGGCCCGGCTGGTACGGAAGTTCGAACTGCCCATCCACGGCTGGCGTGGACCTGTCCCCAAGGCCGAAGCCATCCACACCGGGCCCCTTCCCATCGTCCGGACGCCGCGGCCCATGCCGCCGCTTCAGCTGCCGCACGGCGGGCAGCCGGACATCGATCCTGATCCCTCAACCGCAAAGTGAACCATGCTTGAAGAACTGAGAATCCGCGATCTGGGCGTCATCACCGACGCAACCCTTCCGCTTGGCCCCGGGCTGAGCGTGGTGACTGGCGAGACCGGCGCCGGCAAGACCATGGTGGTCACCGCCGTCGGACTCCTCCTGGGAGCCCGGTCGGATGCCGGTGCCGTCCGCAGCGGCGCCAAGAGCGCAACTGCCGAGGCGGTGCTCAAGCTCGACGCCGGCCACCCGGCCGTCGCGCGGGCCCTCGAGGCCGGCGCGGAGGCGGAAGAGTTCGACGGCGGCGCGGAGCTGATCCTCGCCCGCCGGCTCGGCTCGGACGGCCGCAGCCGGGCTTTCCTGGGTGGACGGGCCGCCCCCGTGGGTGTGCTCGCCGAGATCGGCGAAACGCTTGTTGTGGTCCATGGGCAGTCGGACCAGATTCGGCTCAAGGGGGCCGCAGCCCAGCGCGGCGCCCTTGATAAGTTTGCCGGCGGGACGTTGGCTGCCCCGCTGGACGGCTACCAGGATCTTTACAGCCACTGGAAATCCATCCAGGCCGAGCTGGACACGCTCCGGAGTGCCGCCCGGGACAGGCTCCGTGAAGCCGAGTCCCTGGAAGCGGCACTGGCCGAGATCGACGAAGTGGATCCGCAGCCGGGAGAGGACGAACTCCTCAAGGCAGAGGCGGTGAAGCTGGCCAATGTTGAGGAATTGCGGATCGCCGCGAGCACCGCCCATCAGGCCCTGATCGCCGAGGACTTCGGCGAAGCAGGCGACGCCACCACCCTGGTGGATGCCGCGAAGCGGACCCTTGAGCACGTGGCGGAGCACGACGCGGAACTCGGTTCTGCAGCTGCCCGGCTGGCTGAGGTGGGGTTCCTGCTGAACGATATCGCCACCGAACTGGCCAGCTACCAGGCCGGGCTGGACACGGAGGGACCGGAACGCCTCGCCGAGATCGAGGACCGGCGCGCTGTCCTGGCCAAGCTGATCCGCAAGTACGCCCCCTCCATCGACGAAGTCCTCCAGTGGGCCGAAAATGCCCGGGTGCGCTTCGACGAGCTGCAGGACGATTCAACCCGCATCGAAACCCTGGACGCCGAGGTGCTCCGCGCCGAGGCCGATCTGCAGAAGCAGGCGGCTGCCATCACCAGGATCAGGACCAAAGCCGCAAAGGAGCTCTCCTCACGCGTCAGCGCTGAGCTGAAGGCACTGGCCATGGCCGATGCCACGCTGGTGATTAACCTCGAGGGCAGCGGCCAGCTGGGACCGCACGGCGCTGACGAAATCAGCTTCCTGCTGCAGCCGCACTCGGGAGCTCCTGCCAGGCCGTTGGGCAAGGGGGCATCCGGCGGTGAACTGTCCCGCGTGATGCTGGCCATCGAAGTGGTACTGGCCGCCGTGGACCCTGTTCCCACGTTTGTCTTTGACGAAGTGGATGCGGGAGTCGGCGGACGCGCCGCCGTCGAGATCGGACGCCGGCTGGCCATGCTGGCACGCCACGTGCAGGTGCTGGTGGTCACGCACCTGCCGCAGGTGGCCGCCTTCGCGGACCAGCACATCACCGTCACCAAGACCTCCGTCAGGGGAGCCGACGGCAAAACAGCCACCGGGTTCACGTCGAGTGATGTCCGCCTCCTCGACGGCCCGGAACGGGTGCGTGAACTGGCCCGGATGCTGGCCGGCCAGGAGGACTCAGAGTCGGCGCAGGCACATGCGCAGGAGCTGCTGGACGACGCCAAACTGCTGCCACAGCGGGCGTGACACGGCCCGGGGGCATTTATAGCGAAACCCGCCAACCCCTTGCTTACCGGGCGCCCGGTAAGCAGACTTGATCATTTGGGAAACAGTTCCGGACCCGTGGAAGGCTCATTTGATGATAGGCTCGAATTCCGTGGTGCAGCGATCAAATTCCCGTGTAAATTCCCGGTTCCCGGGCTCGTCCAAGACGACCAAACACATCTTCGTAACCGGTGGTGTGGCGTCCTCGCTCGGTAAGGGACTGACGGCATCAAGCCTCGGTCATCTGCTGCGGGCACGCGGCCTGTCTGTAACTATGCAGAAGCTCGATCCCTACCTGAACGTGGATCCGGGCACGATGAACCCCTTCCAGCACGGCGAAGTCTTCGTCACCGACGACGGCGCTGAGACGGACCTGGACATCGGACACTACGAGCGCTTCCTCGACGAAAACCTTGAGGGCTCGGCCAACGTGACCACCGGCCAGGTGTACTCCACCGTCATCGCGAAGGAACGCCGCGGCGAGTACCTTGGCGACACCGTACAGGTCATCCCGCACATCACCGACGAGATCAAGCGCCGCATGCGCCTGCCCGCCGAAGGCAAGAACGCCCCGGATGTGATCATCACCGAAATCGGCGGCACCGTGGGCGATATCGAATCCCAGCCGTTCCTCGAATCAGCCCGCCAGGTCCGCCAGGACATCGGCCGCACCAACGTCTTCTTCCTGCACGTCTCCCTCGTCCCGTACATCGGACCGTCCCAGGAACTGAAGACCAAGCCCACCCAGCACTCCGTTGCAGCCCTGCGCTCCATCGGCATCCAGCCCGAGGCGATCGTCATCCGCTCGGACCGTGAAGTGCCGGACGCCATGCGCGAAAAAATTGGCCGCATGTGCGACGTCGATATCGACGCCGTGGTGAACGCTGCAGATGCCCCCAGCATCTACGACATCCCCAAGACCCTGCACACCCAGGGCCTGGACTCCTACATCGTGCGCGCCCTGGACCTTCCCTTCAAGGACGTGGACTGGACCAGCTGGGACAAGCTGCTTGAGGCTGTCCACAATCCCAAGCACCACGTTGAAATCGCGCTGGTAGGCAAGTACATTGACCTCCCGGACGCCTATCTGTCCGTCACCGAGGCCCTGCGCGCCGGTGGCTTCGCGAACGACACCAAGGTCAAGATCCGCTGGGTCCCCTCGGACGAGTGCGAGACCCGTGAAGGTGCCATCCAGGCCCTGGACGGGGTCAACGCCATCTGCGTCCCGGGAGGCTTCGGCATCCGCGGCCTTGAGGGCAAGCTCGGTGCACTGAAGTTTGCCCGCGAAACCAAGCTGCCCGTCCTGGGACTGTGCCTGGGCCTGCAGTGCATGGTCATCGAGTACGCCCGCAACGTGGTGGGACTGGAAGGTGCATCCTCCAGCGAGTTCGAGCCGGATTCGAAGTACCCGGTCATCGCCACGATGGAAGAGCAGCTGGAGTTTGTTGAAGGACGCGGCGACCTCGGCGGCACCATGCGCCTGGGCCTCTACGAAGCGAAGCTTGAAGCCGGTTCAGTCATCGCCGGGACCTACGGCAAGACCACCGTCAGCGAACGCCACCGCCACCGCTACGAGGTGAACAACAAGTACCGTGAGCAGATCGCAGCCGAAGGGCTCGTCTTCTCCGGCACGTCCCCGGACGGCAAACTGGTGGAGTTCGTAGAACTTCCTGCCGACGTCCACCCGTACTACGTCGCCACCCAGGCGCACCCTGAGCTGAGCTCGCGCCCCACCCGGCCGCACCCGCTCTTCGCCGGGCTTGTAAAGGCAGCCCTGGACCACCAGGAGGGCGCCGACACGGCCGCCGGCCTGGGCGCTGTTGCCCCGGAGGCCGGGCAGTCCGGTACGGTAGCCGCTAAGTAGTTCCGCACGACAAAAGGACGGCGCGATGCCCGGTACACACGAAGCCACTCACGTAGTAAAGGTTTCGGATGCACCGAGCCCGCGCCGTCTTTTGTCCACCGAGAAGGTCTACGAGGGCCGGATCTGGGACGTTGTCAGCGACAGTTTCCAGCTTCAGGAAACGGGTGAGCCCCTCACCCGGGACTACATCGAGCACCCCGGCGCCGTGGCCGTCCTGCCCATGAACGGCGACGGCGAAATCCTCCTTCTCAAGCAGTACAGACACCCCGTGGGCATGGACCTTTGGGAGATTCCGGCCGGACTGCTTGATATTGAAGGCGAGGACTTCGTGGTGGGTGCCGCGCGCGAACTCGCCGAAGAGGCGGACCTCGCTGCCGGCACCTGGAATGTCCTGGCTGACTTCTTCAACTCACCCGGCTCCTCCAGCGAAGCCATTCGAATCTACCTGGCCCGGAACCTCACCGACGTCCCGCATCACGAACGCCATGAGCGGACGGACGAGGAAGCCGAGATCGAGTTCCATTGGATTGACCTTGACGCCGCCGTGGAGTCGGTACTGGCCGGACGGCTGCACAACCCGTCTGCCGTCGTCGGCATCCTTGCCGCCGCAGCCGCGCGCGCTGACGGATATGCCAACCTCCGCCCCGCGGACGCACCCTGGCCCGCGCACCCCAGCCAGCGCTGATGGGCCCTGGTCCTTCTGCTGAACTGGCGTCTGCCGCACTGGTTCAGGACGCCCCCGGACAGGTGCGTGACGCCCCGCCGCCGGCTTCCCCGCCAACAGCCATAGACCGCGGCATCACCGACTACCTCCAGCACATAGGGGTGGAACGTGGCGTTGCAGCCAATACCCTGGCGGCCTACCGCAGGGACCTGGCCCGGTACTCCCGCTACCTGGCAGCCGCAGGATGCGGCCGGCCCCAGGACATCACCCGCCACCACGTGACCGGTTACGTCCGGGCGCTGACGGATGGGTCTGACGGCGGATCCGCGCTTGGCGTACGGTCCGCCGCCAGGACAGTGGTCGCCGTCAGGGGGCTGCACAAGTTTTGGGCCCTGGAAGGGTTCACACCCACAGACCCCGCCAGCGACGTCCATCCGCCCATGCCCGGGAAGCGGCTGCCAAAGGCCATCAGCGTGGACGAAGTGACCAGGATCCTGGAAGCGGCCGGAACCGACACCGCTACCGGACTGCGCGACCGGGCACTCCTGGAATTCCTGTACTCCACCGGCGCGCGCATCAGCGAGGCAGTGGGCCTGGACGTTGACGACATTTCCCTGCAGGAGCCGGAGACAGGACCCGCCATCGTACGGCTCTTCGGCAAGGGCTCCAAGGAACGGCTGGTACCACTGGGTTCCTACGGTGCCCGTGCCCTCGATGCCTACCTGGTCCGCGGCCGCCCGCTGCTGGCGGCCAAGGGCAAAGGGACGCCGGCCTTGTTCCTGAATGCCCGCGGCGGACGCATCAGCCGCCAAAGTGCCTGGACGATCCTGAAAACGGCCGCTGAAAAAGCCAACATCACCAAGGACGTCTCACCGCACACCCTCCGGCACTCCTTCGCCACCCACCTGCTGGAGGGCGGCGCGGACGTCCGTGTAGTCCAGGAGCTGCTGGGCCACGCCTCGGTGACCACCACACAGGTCTATACGCTGGTCACCGCAGACACCCTCCGCGAGATCTACGCTGCAGCGCACCCGCGGGCTCTCGGATGACGGACCCACCCGGCGACCAGGCCACCGGGGTGGCAGGAGCCGCAGCGGCAGTAACCCTCTGCTTCCTGCTCCGCGAGGCGGAAGTTGGAACAGAGGTCTTGCTCGGCCTCAAGCGCACAGGCTTCGGCACCGGAAAAATTGTGGGCATCGGCGGCCATGTGGAACCGGGGGAGAGCGAAGCCGAAGCCGTGGTCCGCGAAGTCCTGGAGGAAACCGGCGTGACCCTCCGCGAGGAAGACCTGACCGACGCGGGTGTGGTGCAGTTTGTCTTCCCGGCCCGGCCCGCCTGGGACATGCACACCCGGCTCTTCACCGCCCGGCGATGGGATGGTGTGCCGGCGGACAGTGATGAAATCATGCCTGCGTGGTTCCGGACCGACGCCCTGCCGGTGGACCGCATGTGGCAGGACGCCGATCACTGGCTTCCGGTGGTGCTCGAAGGCGGCAGGGTCAACGTGGTGGTCACACTCAACAGCGACAACGAAACGGTCGCCTCGTCCGTGAGCCTCCTGCCGTAAGCCCCTGCGGCGCAACACCTCCTACGGCACGTGCCGCTCCTCCGGCCCCACGTATTCGCTCAGCGGCCGGATCAAGGAGTTGGCGTCCAGCTGCTCCATGATGTGCGCCGTCCACCCGGTGATGCGGCTGGCCACAAACAGGGGAGTGAAGGTGTGGGTGTCGAATCCCATCAGGTGGTAGGTGGGGCCGGCCGGATAGTCGAGGTTCGGCTTGATTCCCTTCGCCTCGTCCATCGCCGCCTCCAGCCCGTTGTACAGTCCCAGCAGTTCGGGGCGGCCGTAGTGGGCGATCATCTTGTCCAGGGCGGCCTTCATGGTGGGCACCCGTGAGTCGCCGTGCTTGTAGACGCGGTGGCCAAAGCCCATGACCTTTTTCTTTTGGGCCAGCGCGTCCTCCATCCATGCCTTGGCGCGGGCCGCCGCTTCCTCCAGGGATTCCTGGGGGCGGATGCCTATCTCGTCGAAGGTGTGCATCACAGCCTCGTTGGCGCCGCCATGCAACGGTCCCTTTAAAGCGCCGATGGCGCCGGTGACGGCAGAGTGCAGGTCCGCCAGCGTGGACGTGATCACCCTGGCCGTGAAGGTAGAGGCGTTGAAGGAGTGCTCGGCGTAAAGGATCATCGAGACGTTGAAGGCTTCCACCACCTCCGGCACCTGTTCTTCACCAAAGGTCATCCACAGGAAGTTGGCGGAATAGCCCAGGTCATCGCGGGGCTCGACTGGTTCAATGCCGCCTCCCGCCTCGTGGCGGCGGCGCTGGTCGTAGGCCACCACCGCAGGCATGGCCGAGAACAGGTCGATGGCTTTGGCCATGTTGGCCTCCCGGGAGGAGTCCTCGGCGAGGGGGTGCCGGGCGCCCAGCACCGAGGCGGCGGTGCGGCAGACATCCATCGGATGGGAGCTCTCCGGCAGTGCGTCGATGACCTGCCTGACCACCGGGTCCAAGGCACGGCCGGCCCGCTCCCGGGCGTTGAACTCCGCCAGCTGCTGCTCTGTGGGCAGCTCACCGTTCCAGAGCAGGTAGGCCACCTCCTCGAAGCTGCACCTGGCAGCAAGCTCCTGGACGGGGTAGCCCCTGTAGAGCAGGGAATTGGTGTCCGGGTTGACCTTCGATACGGACGTGTAATCCACCACGACGCCGGCAAGACCCTTTTTGATGTCCTCTTCAGCCATGCTGAAACTCCTTCGTTCCTGTCGCCTGTTGTGCCGGCCGGAGCCGGCGCGGTTTTCCCTACTCCCCGGGGATCCGGAAATTGAACACTCCGCTGTCGAAGCGGTTGTAGCCTTCGTAGTCAACGAGATCGTATAACCGTGCGCGGGTCAGCATGCTGCCCACCTGCGCCTCCTGCGTGCCGTCAGCCTTAATCGATTCCAGCGTACGCTCGGCAGCGCCCATGGCACTACGGAGAAGTGTCACCGGATAAATGACCATGTTCACGCCAACACCCTGGAGCTGGTCCACGGTGAACAGGTCGCTTTTGCCGAACTCGGTCATGTTGGCCAGGAGGGGCACATCCACGGCTTCCCGGATGGCCTGGAACTCGCTGAGGTCCTTCATGGCCTCCGGGAAGATGGCGTCCGCTCCTGCTTCCACGAGCGCCCGGGCGCGGTCCTGCGCGGCTCCCAGCCCGCCCACGGCGCGGATGTCGGTGCGGGCCATAATCAGGAAGTTCGGGTCGCGGCGGGCGTCGGCGGCGGCGCGGATACGTTTGGTGGCAGTCTCCAGGTCCACCACGTTTTTGCCGTCGAGGTGGCCGCAGCGTTTGGGGTTGAACTGGTCCTCGATGTGCAGGCCTGCCAGGCCGGCGTTCTCAAGTTCCTGGACGGTGCGGGCCACGTTCATCGGTTCGCCGAAGCCGGTATCCGCGTCCACGATGGCGGGCAGGTCCGTCATGCGCGCAATCTGCCCGGCCCGGGTGGCGACTTCCGTGAGGGTGGTCAGGCCGATGTCCGGCAGGCCAAGATCGTTGGCCAGGACCGCGCCGGAAATGTAGACACCGGCGAAGCCCTTCTCCTCTATGAGCCGGGCCGAGAGCGGGTTGAACGCGCCGGGAAACTGCGTGATAGTGCCCGAGGCCAGGAGTTCGCGGAACCGGATCCGCTTCTGCTCGGGGGTCACCTTGGAATACAGCATCAGAAAAGTCCCTGGGGTGCGGCAGCGAAGTCGATGACGCCTGGTGCTGCCGAGATGTTCAGCTGGTCCAGCTCGCCCGCCGCGAGTTCCGGGAGGCGTTCGACGGCGGCAAGGAACCGTTCGATTTCAGCTTCCTCCACCAGGCCCGCGGCGAGGGTACGGAACTTGTTGATGTACTGTTCCCGGCCGAAGGGCCGGGCGCCGAGGGGGTGGGCGTCAGCGACGGCGATCTGGTCCCTGATGACGGTCCCGTCCATGAGGGTGATCTCCACCGAGCCGCCAAAGGCCTTCTCGGAGATATCCAGCGAGTGGTACCGCCGGGTCCACTCGGGGTCTTCCTCGGTGCTGACCTTCTGCCACAGATCCACGGTGTCCGGACGGGCGGCGCGGGCGGGGGAGTAGGAGTCCACGTGGTGCCAGGACCCGTCCTGCAGGGCGACGGTGAAGATGTAGGGGATGGAGTGGTCAAGGGTTTCCCGGGAGGCGGCGGGGCTGTACTTCTGCGGATCGTTGGCCCCGGATCCGATGACGTAGTGGGTGTGGTGGCTTGTCCTGATCAGCACCGACTTCACGTTTGCCGCATCCGTAGCCTCAGGGTGCTCGCGGTTCAGCTTCCGGGCCAGGTCGATCCACGCCTGCGCCTGGTACTCCGCGGAGTGCTCCTTGGTGTAGGTGTCCAGGATGGCGCGCTTGGCTTCGCCGGCTTCGGGCAGGGGCACCAGGTAGGAGGCGTCGGGGCCGTCCAGCAGCCAGGCGATCACACCGTCCTCGCCTTCGTAGATGGGCACCGGGGAGGTCTGCCCGCGCATTGCACGGTCTGCCGCTTCCACGGCCATTTTGCCGGCGAAGGCGGGGGCGTGGGCCTTCCACGTGGAGATCTCACCCTTGCGCGACTGCCGCGTGGCGGTGGTGGTGTGCAGGGCCTGGCCCACGGACTGGAAGATGGTTTCGACGTCGAGCCCCAGCAGCGTGCCGATCCCCGCCGCGGCGGAGGGGCCCAGGTGGGCCACGTGGTCGATCTTGTGCTTGTGAAGGCAGATCGCTTTCACCAGGTTCACCTGGATCTCATATCCCGTGGCAATCGCCCGCACCAGGTCCCGGCCGTTTGACCCCACGTGCTGGCCCGCAGCGAGAATCGGCGGAATGTTGTCCCCGGGGTGGGAGTAGTCCGCTGCCAGGAACGTGTCGTGGTAGTCCAGTTCACGTACCGCCACGCCGTTTGCCCACGCCGCCCATTCGGGGGAGACGCGCTCGCCGATCCCGAAAACTTTTGCGCCCTTTCCACCGGAGCTGGGGCCATGGGTGAGTGCCTGCGCCCGGGCTGCCACGATGGGTGCCCTGGTCAGCGAGGCGATGGCCACCGAGGCGTTGTCTATCACGCGGTTGATGACCATGTCCGTGACCTCGGCGGGCACCTCCACGGGATCGGCGGCAACCCTGGCGATTTTGTGCGCGAGTTGGTCCTCGCGGGGCAGGTTTTCCTCGCTCTTGTAGACGCGGACGTGGTGTTCCTTGACCATGGTGCTCCTTAGCGGGATGGGTGGGTGGCTTTGATGTGGGACAGGCTGCGGTGCAGGTGGAGGGTGGTGGCTGCCTGTGCCAGGCGCGGGTTCCGGATGGCGATGGCCTCGGCAATGGCGGCATGTTCGGCCGCTGCGGCAGTGAGCCGGGCGGCGTCATCGGCTGCGAGGCGGCGGATGCGGACCAGGTGGACACGAAGGCCGCGCATGGCCTGGGCAAGGTAGGAATTGGAGCTGGCGGCATCAACGGCAGAGTCCAGCCGGTCCACCAGCAGGTAATAGTCCTGCAGGGCGGGAGCGGTGCCGGTGATGAGCGACGGCGCTGCCCGGAATTCCGCCTCGAGCTTCCGGAAAACCTCGGCCTCGCCCCGCTGAGCGGCGAGGGCGGCAGCCTTTCCTTCCAGCGTCTCCCGGAGCTCGAACAGTTCGTCGATGTCCTCCAGCGAGATATCGGTGACGACGACGCCGCGGCCGCCTGCCGCCGTCGTCAGTCCTTCTGCGGTGAGGCGCCCCAGCGCCTCCCGGAGCGGCGTGCGCGAAACACCCAGGCGTTCGGCCTGCTCCACCTCGGCAAGCAGGGCACCCGGCTGGAGCCGCCACTGCACGATGTCATCGCGGAGCGCGGCGTAGGCACGGTCGCTGGCTCGCACTGGCAATCCCTTCGCTGGCATTGACCCCAGTGTATACATGCATCCGCGGTTTACGGCGGAGTAGGATCTTTTTACGCCAAAAAACCAGCAATTTGTATACATTGTGCTAGCGATAGAGATTTTGACAGGCTCAATTCAGCGGGCCGGCGGTTGAGCCGGAAACCGGAGCCGGGCTTAGCGGCCGCTCCATCGGTATTCGTTCTCGGGCCGGCCGGGCGTCCCGTAGCGTGCTGTCCTGGATACCGTTCCGGCATCCGCCAGGTACTCCAGGTAACGGCGCGCGGTGACCCGGGACATGCCCAGCGCATCCATAACCTCAGTGGCGGAGACGGCGCCCTGCTGCAGCTTCATAAATTCCTGGACTGACGCCAAGGTGGACACCGAGAGGCCCTTGGGCAGGGGCAGTTCGGACGGTGCCCGCAGGCTGGCGAACGCCTGGTCCACGTCCGTTTGGGAAGCCCCTGCCTTCCCGTGCCCGCCTTGCGGGCCGGTCAGCTGCTGCCGGAACTGCTGGTAGCTTGCCAGCTTGTCCGCAAAGGTGGCATAGGTGAACGGCTTGATCAGGTACTGGACAACACCGATGGCAACGGCGCTGCGCACGATGGCCAGCTCGCGGACGGCCGTGATGGCGATGATGTCCGCGAGTATTCCTGCCGACCTCATCCTGCGGGCAATATCCAGGCCGTGGAGGTCGGGCAGGTTCATGTCCAGCAGGACAAGTTCCACCGGATTTCCCCCAGCGGTGAACTCACTGAGCAGCCGCAGCGCGGACTGGCCGTCCGGGGCTGTGCCGGCGAGCTCGAAGCCTGGCAGCCGGCCCACGTAGGCTGCATGCGCGGCAGCTGCGATGGCCTCGTCCTCAACGACGAGGACCCGGATGTTGCTCACTGTTTGTGCTCCTTCTGTGCTGGCACCGCTGCGGGCAGGAACACTTCGAACTTGGCGCCGCGCCGTCCATTAATGGTCAGGCTACCTCCCAGGCGCTGCACCGCCTGCCGCACCAGCGCCAGCCCGATTCCCCGGCCGCCCGGGCCCGCCGGCTTGGTGCTGAAGCCGTGCCGGAGGATGTTCTCCGCTGTGGCCTGATCAATAGCGGGGCCGGAATCATGGACGGTGATGTCCAGTCCTTCCTCGTCGGACTCCACCGTGAGCTCCACCCGGCGCGGCGGCGGACCATCCGCGGCCGCATCCATGGCGTTGTCCAGCAGGTTACCAAGGATGGTCACCAGGTCCTGGACGGCAATTCCTGCAACACTCGCTGAGCCGAGTGCCGCCACATCCAACTGCACGCCGCGTTCGTGGGCTTCGGCCACTTTGCCCATCACCAGGGCTCCAAGAACGGGTTCGTCCACGGAGCTGACCATGTCATCCGTCAGTTGTTGGCTGAGCTCCAGGTCCTTGGTCGCGAAGGCAAGGGCCTCCTGGGTGCGGCCCAGTTCCAGCAGGGAAACCATGGTGTGCAGCCGGTTGGCGTGCTCGTGCGTCTGGGCGCGGAGGGCGTCGGAGAGGGTGCGCATCGTTTCCAGCTCGCTGCCGAGGGCTTCGATCTCGGTCCGGTCCCGCAGCGTCGCCACAGTGCCGTAAACGGGGGTCTTGCCGCGGCTGCCCGGGGAATCAGGCCCCTTGGCGGGTCCCTGGTTGACCACCAGGATGCGGGAACCGGTGAGCATAATCTCATCCTTGGCGCTGCGCCCCGACTCGAACAGGGTCCGCAGCCCCTCCTCGAGCGGCAGCTCGGCCAGCGACGGCGGCCGGGTGGGGTCCTTGCTGCCCGGACCGTCGAGGCCCAGCAGCTCGGCCGCCTGGTCGTTGTACATCACCACCCGGCCTCTGGTATCGATGAGGATCAGTCCCTCCCGCACGGAATGCAGCACCGACTCGTAATACGCGAACAGCTGGGCCAGCTGTTCAGGCCCCCAGCCGCGCGTGACGCTGCGGAGGTAACGGCCCAGCAGCCATGAGGCCAGCGAGCCCCCCACCAGCAAGGCAAAGCCGATGGCCAGGAGGGCAGGCAGGCGCCCGGCGAAGGCGACGTCGACTGTCCGCACGGTGACGCCGACAGATACCATCGCCTTCACCGCTCCCGCACGGTCCTTGACCGGAACAATGGTGCGCACCGAGGGCCCAAGGGTTCCCGCAACAACCTCGGTGAAGGCCTCACCTTGTAGCGCGGCGTCAATGGAACCTATATAGGGCCGTCCAAGTTCCTCGTCTCGGGGATGTGTCCACCGCGTCCGGTCCGGCGCCATGATGGTGATGAAGTCGACGCCGGTTGCCGCCATAACGTCCTGCGCATAGGGCTGAAGGGTGGGGGAAGGGTCCGGCGAAGCGGCTGCTTCCAATACCAGCGGGCTGGCCGCGATGGAAGCTGCAATTCCAGCCATCCGCTGCCCGGCTTCGTCATACGTGCGGTCGCGGGCGTCCACATAGGTGGCCGCTCCAACGATGGCGATGAACGCCGCCACAATCAGCAGGTTTGCCACGAAGAGCCGTCGGGCGATACTCCAGCGGTGGATCATCTGTACCTCCCACGACCAATATGAACGCAACGGTGAGCTGGGTCACCACGTGCCCAATGATGGATATCACACCGGAGGACGTGTCAAGCCCAGAGACTGTGCCGCAGCGTCTATCAGATTATCCAAAGGAGACACATCATGGCTTCTCAACGAGGAGAGTCGCTTGACACCGTGAAGACGCGGCGCAAGGGCATCGACAAATCGCACTACCTCTACATCGCCGTTATCGCCGCTGTCATCATCGGCGCGCTGGTGGGCCTGATGTTCCCTGAGGTTGGTAAATCCCTCAAGCCGCTGGGCGACGGGTTCATCAAGCTCATCAAGATGATGATCGCACCCATCATCTTCTGCACCATTGTCCTGGGTATCGGGTCCATTGCCAAAGCCGCCACAGTGGGCAAGGTCGGTGGCCTGGCACTGGGCTACTTCGTCCTCATGTCGACGTTCGCGCTCGCCATCGGCCTGGTTGTAGGAAACCTGATCCACCCGGGCGAGGGCCTGAAGCTTGCTCCCTACGACCCCAACAAGAAGGCGGAAGTTGACAGCACCGTCGCCTTCCTCCTGGGAATCATCCCGGGCGATATTCCGGTCCTTCCGACCCTCTTTGCCGCCCTCCTGGTAGGTTTCGCCCTGCAGAAGATGGGGCCGCAGGGCGCTCCCATCCTCAAGGCCATTGGCCACGGCCAGGTCCTCGTGTTCCGCATCCTGATCATGATCATGTGGCTTGCCCCCGTGGGTGCCTTCGGTGCCATCGCCGCCGTCGTGGGAGCAACCGGTTTCCAGGCCATCGTGAGCATGTTCACCCTCATGGCCGCCTTCTACATCACCTGCGCACTGTTCATCGTGATCATCCTGGGCGGTCTGCTCAAGGTGGTCACCGGCGTCAACATCTTCAAGCTGATGAAGTACCTGGGCCGCGAATACCTGCTCATCTTCTCCACCTCTTCCTCCGAAGCTGCCCTGCCCCGCCTGATCGCCAAGATGGAACACCTCGGTGTCTCCAAGCCCGTTGTTGGCGTCACCGTACCCACCGGCTACTCCTTCAACCTTGACGGCACGGCCATCTACCTGACCATGGCTTCCCTGTTCGTGGCCAACGCCATGGGAACCCCGCTGGACCTGGGAGCCCAGGTTTCGCTGCTGATCTTCATGATCATCGCTTCCAAGGGCGCGGCCGGTGTCACCGGCGCCGGCCTCGCCACCCTGGCTGCAGGCCTGCAGGCCCACAAGCCGGAACTGCTGGGCGGCGTGGGCATGATCGTCGGCATCGACCGGTTCATGTCCGAGGCCCGCGCCCTGACCAACTTCACCGGCAACGCCGTGGCCACCATCCTGATCGGCACCTGGGTCAAGGAGATCGACGGCGGCCAGGTGGACAACGTCCTCTCCGGCAAACTGCCCTTCGATGAGCAGACCATGATTGCCGGCCATGGAGAGCCGGTAGCCACCGAGACCGACGCACGGCCGGTTCCGGTGAACGCATAAGGCACAGCATTGCTGAACCGCACAATTGCCCCCGCAGCCATTGCTGCGGGGGCATTTGTGTGCCGGGAAGAGGTAACCTTCGACCTCAGCTAGAGGGTCAAGGCTCAACATTCGCGGAAAGTCAAGTTGCCTCGAATACCGTGTCGGGCGCTGTAGCCTTGGGAAGAAGAAGGATCGTTGCTGGCCAGCCAGCGGCAGGAAATCAACGTCATCGAAAGTGTGGATAGATACGTGAGCAGCGAACAGGGTTCAGCAACTCTGGAGGGCACGCAATTCGACCTGGAAGACCCGGTGATGGGACCCACGGGGCGCCCCTACCGCGAGTTCCCGGAACCCGCGCCCCTGGCCTCCCACGGTCCGGCCCGCGTCATCGCCATGGTCAACCAAAAGGGCGGTGTCGGGAAGACTACATCCACCATTAACCTGGCGGCGGCGCTGGCTGAGTACGGCCGCCGTGTGCTCCTGGTCGACTTCGATCCGCAGGGCGCCCTGTCTGCCGGCCTGGGTGTGAATCCGCATGAACTCGACCTCACCGTTTACAACGTGCTGATGGACCGCAAAGTGGACATCCGGGACGCCATCCACCAAACCGGCGTCGAGAACGTGGACCTCCTGCCCGCAAACATCGACCTCTCCGCGGCGGAAGTCCAGTTGGTCAACGAGGTGGCCCGCGAGCAGGTCCTTGACCGCGCCCTTAAAAAGGTGGAAGACGATTACGACGTCGTCCTCATCGACTGCCAGCCGTCCCTTGGCCTCCTGACCGTCAACGCATTGACGGCCGCGCATGGAGTGATCATTCCGCTCATCTGCGAGTTCTTTGCCCTCCGGGCTGTCGCGCTGCTGGTGGAGACCATCGACAAGGTCCAGGACAGGCTTAACCCGCGCCTGCAGGTGGACGGGGTGCTGGCCACCATGTACGACGCGCGGACGCTGCACAGCCGCGAGGTCATCACCCGCCTGGTGGAGGCCTTCGGCGACACAGTCTTCGAGACCGTCATCAAGCGTTCCATCAAGTTCGCCGACGCCACCGTTGCCGCAGAGCCCATCACCAGCTACGCCGGCAATCACGTAGGCGCCGACGCCTACCGCAGGCTGGCGAAGGAACTGATTTCGCGCGGCGGCGCACCCTAGCCACGCGTGGCCGAATTCAAGCCCGGCTTCGAGGTCCGGCTGGCCAATTTCACCGGTCCCTTCGACCTCCTGCTCGGACTGATTGCCAAGCACCAGTTGGATATCACCGAGGTAGCCATTGCCACAGTGACTGACGAATTCATCAAGTACATCCGGAACCTGCAGAAGCTGGGCGAGGAGTGGGCCCTGGATGAAGCCAGCGAGTTCCTTGTCATCGCGGCTACGCTTCTGGACCTCAAGGCTGCCCGGCTGCTTCCTGCCGGGGAGGTCGAGAACGATGAAGACATCGCGCTGCTTGAAGCCAGGGACCTGCTCTTCGCCCGGCTGCTCCAATACAAGGCCTTTAAGCACGTGGCGGGCCTCCTGGGCGAAACCCTGCAGCAGGAGGCCATGCGCTTCCCCCGGCAGGTGGCCCTGGAAGGACACCTCGCGGCCATGCTTCCCGAGCTCGTCTGGAAGCACACGCCGGAACAGTTTGCCCGCCTGGCCGAAGCCGCCCTGCAGCCCAAGGCCCCAAAGCCGACGGAGGTTGGCCTGGCGCACCTGCATGGCGGCAATGTCAGCGTGAAGGAGCAGGCAGAAGTGATGGGCCTGCGGCTTCAGCTTGAATCGCCGCTGACCTTCCGCGCCCTGATCGCCGATGCCGAGTCCACCCTGGTGGTGGTGGCAAGGTTCCTTGCCCTCCTGGAACTGTTCCGGGACAAGGCCGTTTCCTTCGACCAGCTGTCGCCACTGGGGGACCTCGCAGTTCATTGGACTGCCGGGAACGGGGAATGGTCTGCGGAAAACCTGAGCGAAGAATTTGAGGAGCAGCTGTGACTGAGCAGGCAACAGAAGGTACCAGGGAGGGGGAGCCGCACGTCGAAAGCCTTCCCGGTGGGGCCAAAGCCGCCCTCGAGGCGGTACTCATGGTCATTGACCAGCCCGCCACGGAGGAAGAACTGGCGGCAGGACTCGAACTTCCCGTTGCTGCCGTCGCTGCCCTGCTCGCAGAACTTGAGCGGGAGTATAGCGGCTATACTGTTAAAGCCCCGGATTTGGATCAAGCCAGTGGAACTGGCTTTGGCTCCAGCCCCCGGGGTTTTGAATTGCGGAACGTCGCCGGTGGCTGGCGGATCTACTCCCGCACCGAGTTCGCCCACATTGTGGGCAAATATGTGCTGGAGGGCCAAACGGCCAGGCTTACCCAGGCTGCCTTGGAAACGCTGGCGGTCATTGCCTACCGCCAGCCGGTGTCCAGGGCCAGGGTGTCCGCAATCAGGGGAGTCAACGTTGACTCTGTCGTACGGACGCTCGCCCAGCGCGGATTGATTGAGGACTCGGGAACGGATCCCGAGTCCGGCGCCATCCTCTACCGGACCACCTCATATTTTCTGGAACGGATGGGGATTGGGTCAGTGGCCGAGCTCCCGCAGCTGTCCCCGCACCTCCCGGGGCTGGACGGCATCGCGGAGTTTTACGACGTCGAAGGAATGTAGTCGGGGTGCCACCCTGGCTGCACGCAAGAGTACTCACAAGGGCAGATTATTTCTGCACGGCTGGCTAGGGTTGTCCATGGACACCCCACCGGCCAAATATCGAAGGACGGGTCATGACACAGGCGGGACGCCAGGGTTCACCACGTAACAGTTCGGGACGTAACGGTTCGGAACGAAACTCATCACAGCGCAACACCTCCCAAGGAGGCAGTTCGGGCGGCGGTTTCCGCGGCGGCGCCGCCAAGCGCGGCGGCGGCTTCGGCAGCGACCGCCCGCACCGCGCGCCCAAACCGCGCGAGGAGCGCTTCATCGATCCGGACGAGGCCGCCGCCGGCGCCCAGCCAGGCCGCGGAGCAACGGACCCCAAGTCCGCCAAGCCTTCTTCGCGGAAGCCTGCCGCCCGCAAGCCCGGCGCTAATAAAGCACCCGGAACGCCCGGAGCCCTCAAGCCGAAGCCGCGGACCGGCCGCCCCGGAGCAGCAGCTTCCCGGGCCTTTGGCAGCGAACGGTTCGGCCAGAACCTGGGTCCGGTCCGCCGGCCTTCACGCAAGAAAGGCCCGCGCGGCGAGGTTCCCCAGTCTGAACTCCATGATGCCGACGGCGTCCGCCTGCAAAAGGTCATGGCCTCCGCCGGGGTAGCGTCACGCCGCGTGTGCGAGGAAATGATCGCGGAGGGCCGGGTGGAAGTGGACGGCCAGGTAGTCACCGAACTAGGTGTCCGCATCGACCCGAAAACCGCCGTCATCCACGTTGACGGGCTCCGGATCCAGCTGGACGAGAACTTGGTATACATGGTGTTCAACAAGCCCAAGGGCGTTGTTTCCACCATGGAGGATCCCGAGGGCCGCCCCTGCATCAGCGACTTCCTCCGCCACCAGCAGGGCGAACGCCTGTTCCATGTGGGCCGGCTCGACGTCGCCACCGAGGGGCTGCTGCTGCTGACCAACGACGGTGAACTCGCCAACCGCCTCACGCACCCCTCTTACGAGGTGCCCAAAACGTACCTTGTACAGGTCCGGGGTCCGTTCCCGCAGGGTATCGGTGCCCAGCTCAAGGAAGGCCTGGAACTGGAGGACGGCTTCGCCTCGGTGGACTCCTTCAGGCTTGTTGACTCCACTCCCGGCCACGTCCTGATCGAGGTAGTGCTGCACTCCGGCAAGAACCGGATTGTCCGCCGCCTGTTCGATGCCGTCGGATTCCCGGTCCTGCGGCTGGTCCGCGTCAAGGTGGGTCCCATCGGCCTGGGTGACCAGCGCCAGGGAAGCATCCGCAACCTCGGCAAGCAGGAAGTCGGCCATCTGCTGGCATCCGTAGGGCTCTGACGCATGTCCGCTTTCCACAGCCAGGGCCGCGGGCACCTGGACGGTCCGGTGGTGGTCATCGGCACGGGGCTGCTGGGCACCAGCATCGGGCTGGGCCTGCGGGGCCGCGGCGTGCCGGTTTTCCTCTCCGACCCTTCCCCCACCAACCAGGCTGTCGCGGTGGATATCGGCGCAGGCCAGCCCCTTGCCGGGCTTGCCGGCGCTGCACCGCAGCTGGTGGTGGTCGCTGCCCCGCCGGATGTCACGGCAGATGCTGTGGCAGCGGCGCTGGCTGACTACCCGCACTCCGTGGTGGTCGACATCGCAAGTGTCAAGGCGGAAATCCTCTCGGCGCTGCGCAGCCGCGGCGTGGACCTCTCCCGCTATGTGGGCACACATCCCATGGCCGGCCGGGAAAAGTCAGGTCCGGTCGCAGCCCGCGGGGAGCTCTTTACCTCGATGCCCTGGGTGGTATGCCCCTCGGAGGAAACCTCTGGCGCGGCCCTCCAGACGGCCCGCTCACTGGCCACCGACCTGGGAGCGGTTGTTTCCCAGTTCACCGCCGACGAACACGACGAAGCTGTGGCCCTGGTATCGCACCTGCCCCAGGTCATGTCATCGCTGTTGGCCAGCCGGCTGCAGGGCACGCCGCTGCATGCGTTGTCCCTCGCGGGCAACGGACTGCGGGACGTCACCCGGATCGCTGCCAGTGATCCGGCCCTGTGGGTCCAGATCCTGGGTGGCAACGCCGGGAAGGTGGTCGAGATCCTCTACGGTGTGCGGGAGGACCTCAACCGCTTGATCGGCACGCTGGAAGAGCCAACTGCTCCCGGCGCCAGGCTTGATCTTGCGCAGCTGATGAGCGAAGGCAACGCGGGACAGGCGCGAATTCCGGGCAAGCATGGAGGGCCTCCCCAGGCCTATTCGTGGCTTACCGTCCTGGTGGACGACAAGCCGGGCCAGATTGCCCGGCTCCTCACGGAGATCGGCGAGATCGGCGTGAACCTGGAGGACCTGCGCCTGGACCACTCGTCGGGGCAAAACGTGGGTATGGTGGAAATCTCCGTGTTGCCGAACAAGCATGACCACCTGATCGAAGCACTCAACGACCGCGGATGGCGGGTACTTCAGTAATGACACAAGAACTTCTTGACACGCTGCCCGCGCTCCGCGTCGGCAGGCCGCTGGTGGTTGCCATTGACGGGCCGTCAGGCTCCGGTAAGTCCAGCGTCAGCAAGGAAGTAGCCCGCAGGCTCCGGCTTGCCTACCTGGACACCGGCGCGATGTACCGTGCACTTACCTGGTACTGCGTCACGCAGGGCATCGACCTGGAGGACGGCGCGGCAGTGGAGCAGGCGTCCCGGGACCTGGTTCTGGACTTGAGCACCAGCCCGCAGGAGGAGTACGTCCGGGTGGGCGGGATTGACGCCACGGATGCCATCCGTGACCCTGCGATCTCCTCGGCAGTCAGTGCTGTGGCCACCACCCTTGGCGCCAGGACCGAGCTCATTCGGCGCCAACGTGAATTGATTGAAAAGCACCACCGCCGGATGGTGGTGGAAGGCAGGGACATCACCACCGTCGTCGCGCCCGGGGCTGAAGTGCGGATGCTGCTCACAGCGAGCGAGGAAGCACGACTGCGCCGGCGCGGAATCCAGCTTGGCGGTACCCAGAACGCCGAGCAGCTGGCGGCACAGGTGACCCACCGCGACGCCAAGGACTCCACGGTGGTCAACTTCACGCAGGCCGCTTCCGGCGTGGTGACCCTGGACTCTTCTGACCTGGACTTCGACCAGACGGTTGCCGCCGCCCTCGTGATTGTGACCAAGGTCCTGAACCGTGACTGAACCGGCCGCGGCGACGCCCAGGCCGGACATCCCGTCCGGCTGGACCATGACCTGGAGCAGGCCTGTTGGCTGGATACTGGACCACTTGGTTTACAGGACGTCCGTCTCTGGCCGGAACAATGTTCCCACCGGCGGGCCGGTGATTTTTGCCGGCAACCACATCAGCTTTTTGGACGGGCCGGTGATGTTCGGTGCGTCACCGCGCCCCATGCACATCCTGGTGAAACAGGAGATGTTTAAGGGCTTCCTGGGTGGGGTGCTGACCGCGTCCGGGCAGCTGCCCGTGGACCGGTCGGGCGACCGTGCGGCGCTTCAGCGCTGCAAGGACGTGCTCGACGCCGGCCGTTGCGTCGGAATTCTCCCCGAAGGCACCCGGGGGAGAGGGGCAGCCGCGGATATCAACGGCGGCGTGGCCTGGCTGGCGCTGAACTCCGGAGCTCCGGTAGTGCCGGTGGCCATCCTGGGCACCCGCAAGGGGGACGAGCACCTGGATTCAGTGCCGCGGCCGGGCAGGCGTTTCCACGTCCGCTTCGGAAATGCGCTGACGCTGACCCGCAGGGCAGGGGAAAGCGGCCGTGCTTCAATGGACAGGGCGGCGCTGGAGATCCGGGCGGCATTGTCGGGGCACGTGCAGGATTCCATCCAGCTCACGGGGCAGCCCTTACCGGATGCAGATTTTTCCAAAGACTTCACAGCAGTAGCCGGGACGCCGGCAGATGACCACTAAGGACAATGCAATGAGCGACACAACCCAAACGTCCGGCCACTCCGGCGCCGGCGACGACGAATACACCCCCACAGGCACCGACCAGGTTGCCGAGCGGCTCGCGGCGATTGACGATGACGAAGCTGAGCTCCGTGCAGCGTCACTCAGGGCAGGCCTGGAGGACTACGACCTTGACGAGGACGACGCCGCGCTGCTCAGCGGTGAGTACGATGACGAGGACTATGACGGCCCCGTCAAGCTGGATCCGGTCCTGGCCATCATCGGACGCCCCAACGTGGGCAAGTCCACCCTGGTCAACCGCATCCTTGGCCGCCGCGAAGCAGTGGTGGAGGATACCCCGGGTGTAACCCGTGACCGCGTGATGTACTCGGCCAACTGGAACGGCCGCAACTTCACCCTGGTGGACACCGGAGGCTGGGAACACGACGCCCGCGGCATCCACGCCCGCGTGGCCGAGCAGGCCGAGATGGCCGTTGAGCTCGCCGACGCAGTCCTCTTTGTTGTGGATTCCGCGGTGGGTGCCACCGCCACTGACGAAGGCGTGGTGAAGATGCTGCGCCGCAGCAAGAAGCCGGTCATCATGGTAGCCAACAAGGTTGACGACTTCGCGCAGGAGGCAGACTCCGCCACCCTGTGGGGCCTCGGCTTCGGCGAACCCTACCCCGTCTCCGCACTGCATGGCCGCGGCGTGGCCGACCTGCTTGACCACGTCATGGACACCCTTCCCGAGTTCTCCACCGTCGAGGGAACGGACCGCTCCGGCGGCCCCCGCCGGATCGCGCTGATCGGCCGCCCCAACGTGGGCAAGTCGTCCCTGCTGAATAAGCTGGCCGGTACCGAGCGCGTGGTGGTGGACAACACGGCCGGCACCACCCGTGACCCCGTGGACGAATTCATTGAACTCGGCGGCCGCACCTGGCGGTTCGTGGACACGGCAGGTATCCGCCGCCGGCAGCACATGGCACAGGGCGCGGACTACTACGCCTCCCTGCGAACACAGGCCGCGCTCGAGAAGGCGGAGGTCGCCGTCGTGCTCCTCGCCGTGGACGAGGTCCTCAGCGAGCAGGACGTCCGGATCCTGCAGCTCGCCATCGAATCGGGCCGCGCAATGGTGCTTGCCTTCAATAAGTGGGACCTGCTCGACGACGAACGCCGGCGCTACCTCGAACGTGAAATCGAGCAGGACCTGGCCCACGTGGAGTGGGCGCCCCGCGTCAACATCTCGGCAAAGACCGGGTGGCACAAGGACCGCCTGGTTCCGGCCCTGGACCTGGCGCTCGAAAACTGGGACAAGCGCATTGCCACCGGCCGCCTGAACGCCTTCCTCGGCGAGCTCGTGGCCGCACACCCGCACCCTGTTCGTGGCGGCAAACAGCCGCGCATACTCTTCGGCACCCAGGCCTCGAGCAGGCCGCCAAAGTTCGTGCTGTTCACCACCGGCTTCCTGGATCCCGGCTACCGGCGCTTCATCACCCGCCGGCTGCGGGAAACGTTTGGCTTCGAGGGCACTCCCATCGAGGTCAACATGCGTGTCCGGGAAAAGCGCGGCAAGAAGCGTTAGTTGCTGTGATCTGCGTTACACACCCAGCTTCGAGTGCCGGAAAGTGTCACAGGCACCCTTCGCAATCGTGTAAGCTCTTCTAGGTGGTTCGGCCGGACTGCTGGTGGAAATCCCCGGGTTAGCCTGCGGATGAAACACAGCGGAGAACGGCGGAACTAACGGGCTGTAGCGCAGCTTGGTAGCGCACTTGACTGGGGGTCAAGGGGTCGCAGGTTCAAATCCTGTCAGCCCGACCACGAAGGCCGGAACTACGCGGAAAACGCGTGGTTCCGGCCTTTCTTGTTTCCGGTCACTTAAGGAACTTGGACGTCCTGCGGTCGGCAAGGATCTTGCCCTTCGTCTGGCAGGTAGGGCAGTACTGCAGTGCGGTATCGGCAAAGGAAACTTCCCGCACGGTGTCTCCACACACGGGGCACGGCTCGCCCGTCCGGGCATGCACCCGCATATGGCTGCGCTTGACGTCCTTCAGGTCCTTCGGCGGCTTGCCACGGGCCTCGGCCAGTGCCGTGCCCAGCACGCCGTGGATGGAGTCGTAGAGGACCTGCACTGTTCCGCGGTCCAGTGACTTGGCGGTGGCGAAGGGGGAGATCCGGGCGGCATGCAGGATCTCGTCGCTGTAGGCATTGCCGATGCCGGCGATCACACTCTGGCTCCTCAGGAGCCCCTTGATTTGCTGCGAACTGCCGGCAAGGATTTCGGCCAGCATGTCCGAGTCGAACGCCTCGGTAAACGGATCCGGCCCGAGCGTGGCGATACCCGGCACGTCCTGGGGATCCCGCACCACGTAGACGGCCAGGCTCTTTTTGGTACCGGCCTCTGTGAGGTCGATGCCGCGGGACCCGTCGGGGCCGCTAAAGGCAAAGCGCGCTGCAATGTGGCCCTTGCCCATCCGCAGTTGGGCATCGGTGGGGGAGTCCGTGAAGCGCACCCAGCCGGCCCTGGCCAGGTGGAATACCAGCGAGATGCCGCCGGTGTCTACGCTGATGAACTTGCCGAAGCGCCGCACGCCGGTCACAGTCCTGCCTTCCAGGGCGTTGAAGGGCGGATCCGCCGTCTTGAGGACGGCGAAGGAAACTATCTGCACTTTGGTCACCGAGGTTCCCCGCAGATGCTCGTCAAGAAATTCAGCCAGGCCGGCCACCTCGGGAAGTTCGGGCATGGCTTACCCTGCGGCTTCCCGGCGTCCCGGAACGGTGCGTGCGCTCATGGGTCCCATCTTGTCAGAAACCCCCGTGAACGCTCCGGCAGTTGTGCCTATACTTTCAGCGGCGGCCCGTTTGGGCCCGTTGACATTGGTGTTCGACCCCATGAAAGGCCCCTGATGAGCAACATTCCCGAAGACCTGTCCTACACCGCCGAGCATGAGTGGGTTTCTGCTCCCGACGCCGACGGCGTGGTGCGGGTGGGCATCACCGACTTCGCGCAGGACGCATTGGGCGATGTTGTCTACGCCCAGATGCCGGAAGTGGGCACCAAGATTACGGCGAACGAAGTTGTTGGTGAAGTTGAATCCACCAAGAGCGTCAGTGACATCTATGCACCGGTCACGGGCGAGGTAGTTGCCCGCAACGAGTCCCTTGATACTGATTCGGCCCTGATCAACACCGATCCCTACGGTGACGGCTGGCTCATTGAAGTCAAACTCGCCGAAGCGGACGCCGTTGAATCGTTGCTCCGTGCATCCGAGTACGAACAACAGGTAGGCTGAAAGCTAACCGGTAGATCCGGTTCGGCCAGCTGGGCAGACGGCACGTCTTCGCACGTCAGCGGCCGGATCGGGAGCCGGTGCCGGATCTGCGAGGCAGGCCGGACGGCAAATGTTGATTGCAGGCGTGAGAGCTGCAGCGGAAGAGGAGGAATCCATGGCTGGCCACACAAACAACCCTGCCGATGGGGAATACGGCAATGGTGCGGCCAAGGCGTCGGAGACCACCTCGATCCATCTGACCCCCGTGCGCGATGAACCCACGATTGCCCCCAAGCTCTCGTCCGACGAGCGCAACTCCGTCGAGGCACTGCCGGCCGGGTCCGCGCTCCTGGTTGCGCACAGCGGCCCTAACGCCGGTGCCCGCTTCCTGCTTGACTCGGATGTCACCACCGCCGGCCGCCACCCGGATGCCGATATCTTCCTGGATGACGTCACGGTCTCCCGCCGGCACGTCGAATTCCGGCGCACCGCACGGAGCTTCGAGGTGGTGGACAAGAACAGCCTCAACGGCACGTACGTTAACCATGATCGCGTGGACAGCGTCGAGCTCAAGTCCGGCAGCGAAGTCCAGATCGGCAAGTTCCGCCTCACCTTCTACCTGAGCCCTGCCACCGCTGCAGGCCGCGGCTGATCCGGGGACCGCTGCCTGTGGCAATGGCACAACCCGAACGCCGGGGACCGCAGGTCCTGAACATCGGCGAAGTCCTCGCTCAACTGAGCGGTGACTTCCCTGGCATGACAGCGTCAAAAATCAGGTTCCTCGAGGAAAAAGGCTTGATCAATCCCCGCCGCACCCCGGCGGGCTACCGGCAGTATTCCGACGGCGACGTGGAGCGGCTGCGTTTTGTCCTGGCTCTGCAGCGGGACCAGTACCTTCCACTGAAGGTCATCAAGGACTACCTCGACGCCATCGACAGGGGAGAGCGCCCCGAAAACCTGCCACCCGGCGTCGTGGTGTCCCCACGCATTGTTTCGGACGAACTGGCAGCAGAACTGCAGAACCGGGGGCGGAAGCTCACCGAAGAGCAGCTTCGCACGGAGTCCGGCGCCAGCGTTCCCCTGCTCCAGGCCCTCCTGAGCTTCGGGCTGATCAGCCACTCCAACAGCCACTTTGACGAGCACGCCCTCCAGGTTGCCCGGGCCTGCGTGCAGCTGGAAAGCCACGGGCTCGAGCCCCGGCACCTCCGGCCCTTCCAGGCGGCTGCCGAAAGGGAGTTCGGTTTAGTGGAACGCGCCGTGGCTCCGCTTGCTTCACGCAAGGATGCCGCGTCCCAGGCGCGGGCGGCGGAGGCCGCCCGCGAAATCAGCGACCTCTGCCTCACCCTGCACCGTGCGCTGGTGCAGGGCCACATCTCACGCATGGACATCTGATGATTGAAGTCGAGATCGTTGGCGTTCGGATCGAACTGCCTTCCAACCAGCCGTTGGTCCTCCTGCGGGAGATGCACGGTGAACGCCACGTGCCCATCTGGATCGGCACCCCTGAGGCCAGTGCCATCGCCCTTGCCCAGCAGGGCGTGGTCCCGCCCAGGCCCATGACGCACGACCTCCTGGTGGATGTGGTTGAGTCGCTGGGCCACTCCGTGGTCAGCGTGAACATCGTGGCGGTGGAGGACAACATCTTCTACGGCCAGCTCCAGTTCGAAAACGGCACCACCGTCAGTTCGCGTGCCTCCGACGCCCTCGCCGTCGCCCTTCGTGCCAAGTGCCGGATTTGGTGCGCGGATTCCGTGATGGACGAGGCCGGAGTCCGGATCACCGAACACGACGAGGGTGAGGACACGGAACCGGGTCCCACCGTTGATGAAGAGCGCGAAATGCGCCGGTTCCGGGAGTTCCTGGACGACGTGGAACCCGAAGATTTCGACGGCTGAGAGCTGATTAAGGTTAAAGTCGAGGCTGAAAGTTTCGACACGCCGTCTTGAAGGGCCAATGTCTTTGACCTTGGGTCCCCGCGGGCCTAACGTCTAAGTATCGAGTTCCCATTGCTTACGGCAGCCGCGCAAGTCACACTGGAAGGTGCGCCCCGCGGAAATTACAGGCATGACTTTCATTCCTGTTGAGGCTGCTGCAGTTCTTCCCTCGGAGCTTATGACAAGGAGGATCCAGGTGAGTCCCAAAGGCGAAGCAGGCGGGCTAAAACAGCCCACGGCCGGTGTTGCTGTGCCCGCAAGCGGTGCCCAGGGCCTCCTGTTCACTGAAGACCTCCCTGTCCTGGACGAAGACGCGGGGTACCGCGGTCCCACTGCCTGTAAGGCAGCAGGCATCACATACCGCCAACTGGATTACTGGGCACGGACCGGACTTGTGGAACCTGCCGTTCGCGGCGCGGCCGGCTCGGGATCACAGCGGCTCTACGGCTTCCGGGACATCCTCGTCCTCAAGGTCGTCAAACGCCTGCTGGATACCGGCGTATCGCTGCAGCAGATTCGTACCGCGGTGGAGCACCTGCGCGAACGCGGGGTGGAGGACCTGGCCCAGATCACGCTGATGAGTGACGGCGCCAGCGTCTACGAGTGCACGTCCGCGGACGAAGTCATTGACCTCGTTCAAGGCGGCCAGGGTGTGTTCGGCATCGCCGTCGGACGCGTCTGGCGAGAGGTGGAAGGCAGCCTGGCGTCGCTTCCGAGCGAACATGCTGCTGAGCAGTCTTTTCCTGACGACGAACTGAGTAAGCGGCGGGCGGCCCGGAAGATCAGCTGACGCTTGGGCCGCAACCTTTTTCGAACGGCAGAGGCCGCCCTCCCTGTGGGAGAGCGGCCTCTGCCGTCACCGATGCTGTTCCTACCGCGCCCGGCTGCGCAGGCCGCTTCCGACCGCCATCAGGTTGGCCAGCAGGTCATCGAACAGGGCGGCGGCTGCCTTGGCCGATTCGCCGGGCCAGTGGTGCACCGGGTGGGCGGCGCCTTGAATCTGCTGCCAGTTTGCCTGCTCCGGGATCCTGGGGCTCAGCAGAAGCTCACCGAACATGGACTCCATCTCGGCCAGCCGGTAGCTGTGCTCGGAGGACCCTGTGCGCACACGGTTGGCAACGATGCCGGCGGGGGACAAGTTGGGCGCGAACTCCTGGCGGAAGAGCTGGATGGCCCTCATGGTCCGCTCGGTTCCGGCCACGGAGAAAAGTCCCGGCTCGGCAACGAGGGCCACCTTGTCGCTGGCTGACCAGGCCATCCTGGTCAGGCCATTGAGGGATGGCGGGCAGTCGATCAGAACCAGCTCGTAGTTGTCCGCGGTGGCCAGCACGGTGGACAGCCGCCGGAGGTCGCGGCGGCTGAGGTCCGGACGGTCATAGATGCCCGTGTAGGCAGAGCCGACGGCGACATCAAGGACCGCTGGAACCGAACCGTTGGAGCGAGCCTGTGCCGTCCAGCTGCTGCCCACCACGTTCTCCTCGAGCTTCGCGCGGCGGGGGCTCTTGAGCATCCTTCCGATGTCCAGCTGGTCGCCGGGCTGTACACCCAGGGCAGTGGTCGCGTCTGCGTGGGGATCAAGATCCACCACCAGCGTGCGGATGCCTGCTGCAAGGGCTGCAGACGCCAATCCTGTGGTGACTGAAGTCTTGCCGACTCCACCCTTGAGGCTGCTGATGCTGACTACTTGCACTGAGAGACCAAAACCTAACGCCGGATGCCGTGTTGGGGGTAATGTTTGCTCCGGCAGCGCCGAAGCCGGACGGTCCTGCCGCCCTACTCATCATATGTGGATGCGTCGGCGATTCCTGCTTTAACGGGCGTCGGCATGGCACCGACTATGTTGCGGGGGCGGTTTCCGCCCGGGCCGGCAGAAGGGCTCGGGACATGACGGGGAAATCTGTGATGGTGGCCACAAAGATTTGTGTTTGTCCTTCTGGGTCCTAGACACTGTGACCACTCACCGATCCACCCGCAATGATGCAGGAGAAGTATGTTTTCCAAAGTTCTGGTGGCCAACCGCGGCGAAATCGCGATCAGGGCCTTCCGCGCCGGCTACGAGCTGGGCGCCAAGACCGTTGCCGTATTCCCCAATGAGGACAGGAACTCGATCCACCGCCAGAAAGCGGACGAGGCCTACCTGATTGGCGAAGAGGGCCACCCCGTCCGGGCTTACCTGGACGTTGACGAAGTGGTGCGGGTAGCGAAGGAGTCCGGCGCGGACGCCATCTACCCCGGCTACGGCTTCCTCTCCGAAAACCCGGACCTGGCCCGCGCGGCCAAGGAAGCCGGCATTACGTTTGTTGGTCCGCCGGCCGAGGTGCTGGAACTGGCGGGCAACAAGGTGGCGGCGCTGAAGGCTGCCCGCGATGCCGGCGTGCCGGTCCTAGAGTCCAGCCAGCCCTCCAAGGACCTGGACGAGCTCATTGCGGCTGCCGATGAGATCGGCTTTCCCATTTTCGCCAAGGCCGTGGCCGGCGGCGGCGGGCGCGGGATGCGCCGGGTGGACACCCGCGAGGCACTGCCGGAGGCCCTGCAGTCTGCCATGCGTGAGGCCGACGCTGCCTTCGGTGACCCCACCATGTTCCTGGAGCAGGCCGTACTGCGGCCGCGGCACATCGAAGTGCAGATCCTGGCGGACGCCGAGGGTAACGTCATGCACCTCTTCGAGCGTGACTGCTCCATCCAGCGCCGCCACCAGAAAGTCATTGAGATCGCCCCGGCCCCCAACCTGGACGAAGGCATCCGGCAGGCCCTGTACCGCGATGCCGTGAAGTTTGCCAAGGCCCTGAACTACGTCAATGCCGGAACCGTGGAGTTCCTTGTTGACACAGTGGGGGAGCGCGCCGGCCAGCACGTATTTATCGAGATGAACCCGCGCATCCAGGTGGAGCACACGGTCACGGAGGAAGTCACCGACGTCGACCTCGTGCAGGCACAGATGCGGATTGCGGCCGGCGAAACGCTGGCTGACCTCGGCCTCTCGCAGGACACCGTAAAGCTGCGCGGCGCGGCACTGCAGAGCCGCATCACCACCGAGGACCCGTCGAACGGCTTCCGCCCGGACGTGGGAAAGATTACCGGCTACCGTTCTGCCGGCGGAGCGGGCGTACGGCTCGACGGCGGCACTGTCTACTCCGGTGCCGAAATCAGCCCGCACTTCGACTCCATGCTGGTTAAGCTCACCTGCCGCGGCAGGGACTACCCCGCCGCCGTCGCCCGCGCACGCCGTGCCCTGGCCGAATTCCGTATCCGTGGTGTCTCCACGAACATCTCCTTCCTCCAGGCTGTGCTGGACGACGCCGACTTCATCGCCGGCGATGTGGCCACGAACTTCATCGACGAGCGCCCGCAGCTGCTCAAGGCGCGGGTCTCTGCCGACCGCGGAACCAAGCTCCTCACCTGGCTGGCTGAGGTCACGGTCAACAAGCCGAACGGCGAGCTGACCGTGCACTCCAATCCGGCCAGCAAGCTGCCCTCCGTCAAGGACAGGCAGGCAGCACCCGGCTCGCGGCAGAGGCTCCTGGAGCTGGGACCCGAGGGCTTCGCCAAGGCGCTTCGCGAACAGAACGCAGTGGCCGTCACTGACACCACCTTCCGGGACGCCCACCAGTCGCTCCTGGCCACCCGCGTCCGTACCCGCGACCTCGTGGCGGCCGGCCCCGCGGTCACCGCCCTGATGCCGGAGCTGCTTTCCGTTGAGGCCTGGGGCGGTGCCACATATGACGTCGCCCTCCGGTTCCTGGGCGAAGACCCCTGGGACCGGCTCGCCGCCCTTCGCCAGGCGCTTCCCAACGTGTGCATCCAGATGCTCCTCCGCGGCCGCAACACCGTGGGCTACACGCCCTACCCTGAAGAGGTCACGGAAGCGTTCGTCAACGAGGCCGCGGCAACCGGCATCGACATCTTCCGCATCTTCGATGCCTTGAACGATGTCAGCCAGATGGCACCCGCCATCCGCGCTGTCCGGGCTACAGGCACCGCAGTCGCCGAAGTGGCGCTCTGCTACACCGGGGACATGCTGGACCCTGAAGAGAAGCTCTACACGCTGGACTACTACCTGGAGCTGGCGCAGAAGATCGTGGACGCCGGAGCCCACATCCTGGCGATCAAGGACATGGCGGGCCTGCTCCGCCCCGCCGCCGCGGCGAAACTCGTTTCCGCCCTGCGGGAACGCTTCGACCTGCCGGTGCACCTGCACACCCACGACACCGCAGGTGGCCAGCTGGCCACCCTGCTGGCCGCCGTGGAGGCCGGTGTTGACGCCGTTGACGTTGCCTCCGCATCCCTGGCGGGAACCACGAGCCAGCCGTCCGCGTCGGCCCTGGTGGCCTCACTTGCACACACTCCGCGGGACACGGGCCTCAGCCTTTCCGCCGTCAGCTCCCTGGAACCGTACTGGGAGGCGGTACGCCGTGTCTACGCGCCGTTCGAGTCCGGACTTCCGGGCCCCACCGGGCGCGTGTACCAGCACGAGATCCCCGGTGGGCAGCTTTCGAACCTCCGCCAGCAGGCCATAGCCCTGGGACTGGGGGAGCGCTTCGAAGCGATCGAGGACATGTACACCGCCGCTGACCGCATCCTGGGCCACCTGGTCAAGGTCACCCCGTCCTCCAAAGTGGTGGGCGATCTCGCCCTGCATCTGGTAGGCCTGAACGCCGATCCGGCGGACTTCAACGAAAACCCGCAGAACTACGACATCCCGGATTCAGTCATCGGATTCCTGTCCGGCGAACTTGGTGACCCCCCGGGAGGCTGGCCCGAGCCGTTCCGGACCAAGGCCCTCCAGGGCCGCAGCGTGAAGATCCGTGACGTGGAGCTCAGCGCCGAAGACAGCGCCGCCTTGAAGTCCGACTCCAAGACCCGCCAGCGCACGCTGAACCGGTTGCTCTTCGACGGACCCACCAAGGACTACCTGAAGAGCGTGGAGACCTACGGCAACATCTCGGTCCTGGATACCCGGGATTACCTCTACGGACTTCAGCGCGGCCAGGAGCACGAGATCCAGCTGGAAAAGGGCGTGCGGCTGATCGCGTCCCTCGAAGCCGTGTCCGAGCCTGACGAAAAGGGCATGCGCACAGTGATGTGCACCCTGAACGGCCAGTCCCGGCCGGTGGTGGTCCGCGACCGTTCCGTGGTCAGCAACGTCAAGGCTGCAGAGAAGGCCGACCCCGCCCAGCCCGGCCACGTGGCAGCCCCGTTTGCCGGTGCCGTCACCGTGACGGTCAAGCCCGGCGACACCGTGAACGCGGGTGACACCGTGGCCACCATCGAAGCGATGAAGATGGAAGCGTCCATCACGACGCCGGTAGCCGGCAAGGTTGCCCGGCTCGCCATCTCCTCCGTGGAGCCGGTACAGGGTGGAGACTTGCTGCTGGTAGTGGAGCAGTAGAGCCACCGAGTTAGCCCCATACAACGAGAGGGTCCCCCGTCAGGAGGACCCTCTCGTTGCGATTGCGGCAGTGGTGGAGGCAGGCCCCGATCCTCTGCGTGCTATTCCCCGCGCCCGGCCGAGGCCGCTTCGCGGCGGGCAGGGGCGCGGGCCCCTTTTACGCACGCTGCCGGACAGGTGCCTGCCCGCGGGAGGCCGACACGCTGCCGGACCTGGCCTGGCTCTTAGTGGTGCTTAGCTAGGAATGTGTTGCCGCGGGACCACCTCGCTCGCGGGCGTCAGGTCCGTGGTGCCGCGTACATCTCTTCGATGACGGTCTCGAAGTCCTTCATGACCTGGGCGCGCTTGACCTTCATTGAGGGGGTCAGGTGCCCGGATGCCTCGGTGAAGTCAGCGGGCACGATCCGGAAGGACTTGATGGCTTCGGCCTGCGACACAGAGGCGTTGGCTGTGGTGATCAGGTCCTGGACCGCTGCCTTGACTACAGAGTTGTTGGCCGCATCCTCGAGCGAGGTGCCGGCAGGGAGGTTGTGGCGTTGCAGCCAGCCGGGCAGGGCCTCCTGGTCCAGGGTGACAAGGGCTCCAATAAAGGGCCTGTTGTCACCGACCACCAGGACCTGGGAGACCAGGGCGTCGGCGCGGATCTGGTCCTCGAGCAGCGCAGGGATAACGTTCTTGCCGCCGGCCGTCACGATGATTTCCTTCTTGCGGCCGGTGATCCACACGAAGCCGTCTTCGTCGAGGCGGCCAATGTCGCCGGTGCGGAACCAGCCGTCGGCAAAAGTATCCGAGGTAAGGTCCTCCCGCATGTAGTAGCCGTGCATCACGCAGGCGCCCTTGGCGAGGATTTCACCGTCCTCGGCAATCCTGACGGCGTTGCCCGGCAGCGGCTTGCCGACAGATCCGATCTTGATCAGCGACGGAGTGTTGACTGAGATGGGGGCGGTGGTTTCGGTCAGGCCATAGCCTTCGAGGACCTGCAGGCCAATGCCCTGGAAGAAGTGGCCCAGGCGTTCACCCAGTGGGCCGCCTCCGGATACGGCGTGCGCAACCTGGCCGCCCATGGCAGCCCGCAGCTTGCTGTACACCAGCTTGTCGAAGAGGGCGTGGCGGAGCTTGAGGCCAAGGCCCACCCGCCCGTTCTGGCGCGCTTTCGAAAAGGCGATCGCGGTGTCCGCAGCCTTATGGAAAATGGCGCCCTTGCCGCCGTCCTCTGCCTTGGTCAGCGCCGAGTTGTAGACCTTTTCGAAAACGCGGGGCACGGCAAGAATGAAGGTGGGCTGGTAGCTCTGCAGGTCAGCGAGCAGGTTCTTGATGTCCGGCGTGTGGGCCACGGTTGTTCCGGCAGCCATGGCCAGGACGGAGATGAAGCGTGCGAATACGTGGGCCAGCGGCAGGAACATGATGGTCTTCGCGTTCTCGTGGACGATCTCGCCGATGATCGCGAGGGCGTTGTCCGAGAGTTCAACGAAGTTTCCGTGCGTGAGCTCGCAGCCCTTGGGGCGGCCCGTGGTGCCCGAGGTGTAAATGATGGTGGCGATGTCTTCCAGGTTGGCCGTCGCCCGCCGCGCCTCAAGGTCTGCGTCGCTCACCCCGCGGCCGGCGTCACGCAGGGCATCCAGGCCCTGGCCTTCCAGCTGCCACACGTGCTGGAGCGCTGTGAGGCCCTCGGCAGTCACCGCCTGGCGGATCACGTCTTCATGGTGTGCTGCCTCGCCAAAGGCTGCCACTGCACCGGAATCACCGAGGTTCCAGGCCACCTGCGAGGGGGAGGAGGTCTCATAGATCGGAACCGATACTGCTCCCGCAAACCAGATGGCGAAGTCCACCAGGGCCCATTCGTAGCGCGTGCGGGACATGATGCCTACGCGGTCACCCGCAGCCACGCCGCTTGCCATCAGTCCCTTGGCCAGGACCGAGACGTCGGCCAGGAAGTCCGTAGCTGAAATGTCCTGCCAGGCACCGGCGGAGTCAAGCCGCGAAAACAGTGCCGGGTTGCTGGGCTTCGCAGCCTGCCGCAATACCAGATCAGTGATGTTGGTTTCCGGTGGGACAACAACAAGAGGCGGAACACTGAATTCGCGCACTATAGCTCCTTTGATATCCGAAGACCCGCGCAGGGTATGCCTAAAGACTAGTACGCCTGTACCGGGCCGTGCAGTATCTAAAGCTACTGATCAGTAACTTAGCCGTCAATGGTGCTGGGCGGGACATGCGGGGGCGCACTCCTCCGCCCCCGGAACCGCCAGCCTAGAATGGTTGACTATGTATGCACCGCCCCCCGGCGAACAGGCCGGCCCCTTGCGACGACCAGTTCCGTGGAGGCGGCGCCCAACCACCGGCCGGACCCGTTTGCGCCGCGGTGAAGGCTTCCGCGAGCACCTGCGCCTCGGGCGGAAGGGCCTTGCCATCGGCATCGACATCGGGGGCACCAAGGTGGCGGCCGGCGTCGTGGACGCTGAAGGCAGGATCCTCAATGAGGCGCGCCGCTCAACGCCGGGCACGAACCCGCGGGCAGTGGAACAGGTCATCGTGGAGCTCGTGGAGGAGCTCGGCCGGGGGCACCGGATCTGGTCGGTGGGAATCGGCGCCGCAGGGTGGATGGACCTCGACGGCGGAACGGTACTTTTCAGCCCGCATCTCGCCTGGCGCAACGAACCCCTTCGGGAAAACCTGCAGCACCTCCTGCGCCGTCCCGTCCTGCTCGCGAACGACGCCGACGCCGCGGCATGGGCGGAATGGCGCTTTGGTGCCGGCCAGGGCGAGGACCGGCTGGTGTGCATCACCCTGGGCACGGGAATCGGCGGGGCCATGGTGATGGACGGGCGGGTGGAGCGGGGCAGGTTTGGCGTAGCGGGCGAGTTCGGCCATCAGATCATCATGCCCGGCGGGCATCGGTGCGAGTGCGGCAACCGGGGGTGCTGGGAGCAGTATGCGTCCGGAAATGCCCTGGGGCGTGAGGCCCGCATCCTGGCACGGGCGAACTCCCCTGTGGCCCAGGACCTGCTGGCAGCTGTAGGGGGCAACACAGATACCATTACCGGCGCAATTGTCACGGAGCTGGCCTTGGCAGGTGACGCCGCTTCCCGTGAACTTATTGATGAAGTAGGTGAGTGGCTCGGTTTGGGCTTGGCCAACCTGGCGGCCGCACTGGATCCCGGCCTCTTTGTTATCGGCGGCGGCCTTTGTTCCGCCGGGGACCTGCTGGTGGAACCTGCCCGCAAGGCATTTTCCCGCAACCTCACCGGCCGCGGCTTCAGGCCTGCCGCCGGCATTCAGTTGGCGGCATTGGGACCAAATGCCGGGCTGATAGGGGCGGCCGACCTTTCCCGGGTGAGCAGCAGGGTACGCGCCTAGGGCACTGGATGTAGGGGGGCCTAAACTCGGGCGCCGTCGTCGTTCTCGTCTTTTTCCTGCGGTAGCTTCATGATCAGGTAGACCGTTCCCAGCACAAACACGGCCACGATTCCCACGACGGCGATCAATGGCGCCGAGCGCCAGAACATGGCCGACAGCAACAGGGCTATGGGCCCGCCCACTGCGGCCAGCCAGGCCAGCATGGTCAACGGGTCCGTTCCGGCCAGGCTCGGCGGTTCCTCGGGAATGAACTCGCCGTCGTCCCCGTCAACGTCATAATCGCGGGGTCCGGTGGTCGGGGTCCTGTCCTTGGCGGTGCCACCTGAGGCTGAGTCCTGCCGCTCGGCGGCGGACAGCTCGGTGGGGGCAGCCCCGGCAAGTCCCAGGGGGTCGAAGTCACGGAAGGTGGCGGACCTGCCCGCGGCAGCGGGTGTATCTTCCGGCGCTTCCGGGCCGTCGGCGGCACCGGTACCTGAAGGGCCTGCGGGGGAATCCGCTTCGAGGCGGGCCACGAGGTCCAGCCAGACGGCGTCGTCGTGGTTGGCTCCCTGGTCCGGCGAGCCGGCGTCAGGCCTGTTCATGGGAAGCCTCCTGGCCGGGCAGTGCAGCTGTTGCGGACGCGGGGCCGGCAGCGGAAACCACGCCGCGGATGAAGTCCACCGAACCCGCAAAGATCTGTTCGGCGTCGTTGTCCATGGTGGCCACGTGATAGCTGTTTTCCAGCCGGGCCAGCTCCAGGGCAGCGTGAGTGAGGCCGCGGCGCAGGGCCACGATGCTGGAGTCGGACACGACATGGTCAACAGTGGATCGGTAGACCTGCACGGGAGCAGTGACCCTCGGCAGGAGCCTGGTGGTGTCCTTGAACATCTTGTTGAGCTCGTGGGCGGCAGCAACCGGAGTGCGGTTATAGGCACCCTCGTCCATGCCTTCCTTGAGGATATCGTTTGCGATGGCCGGAGTGCTTTTCATGACCAGCTTCAGGATTCCGGCCAGCGGCGCGCGGGGATCATCGATCACCAGTGCCGGGTTCACCAGCACAACACCTGCGACCGGTCGCGTCGCGGCGATGCGCAGCGCCAGCGCGCCTCCCATACTGAGGCCGGCTGAAAAGACATAGTCGCAGTCCGCGTCGAGTTCCAGATAGGCGTCGTCAAGCGCCCCATGCCACTGCTGCCACGTGGTCCTGGCAAGTTCCTGCCAGCTGGTGCCGTGGCCCGGCAGAAGCGGCATGCGGACAGCGAAACCCGCGGCGGCGAAGGCACCCGCCCACGTGCGCAGGCCGTGGGGACTTCCCGTAAATCCGTGCGAGAGGACCACGCCGATCCGGGGCCCCCCGCCGTTGAATGGACTGCTGTAGGGGCTGTGGTCCGGACTGGAGGTCATGGGGTCTCCACTGAGGTGTTCTGGCGGGCGTTGGCGTAGAAAAAGGCACTGGACTTGGCAAAGATTTCCGGCGCATCCACGTCCAGCGTAGCCACATGGCCGCTGCTGGCAAGGCTGACGACCTCCGCAAGGTTCGTGCCCAGGCCTTTTCTGAGTACTGCAAGCGATGTAGGTGGGACTACTGCGTCCGTGCGGGACTTGAACACCTGTACGGGAGCCGTCACGCGGGGCAGGCCACGCGCGGCCGCTGCGAACAGCTTCTTCAGCTCATGCACGGCGGAGAGTGGCGTACGGGAATAGTCGCCGTCTTCGGTGACAATGGCCGTGGGCTGCTCCTCCTCGATGGGGAGGGTGGTCTTTTGGAAATACTTAAGCACACCGATGACGCGCACCCGGCGGTCGTAAAAGCTCAGGCCCGGGTTCACCACCGAAACCCCCGGCACCTGGTGCCTGGAGGCTGTCAGCAGCGCGATGGCGCCGCCCATGGACAACCCCGCAACGAAGCACGTATCGGTCCGCTCCGAAAGCTCGAGGTAGGCGGTTTCGAAGCTGCCGTACCAGTCGCTCCAGCGTGTCCGGGCGAGCTCGCGCCAGTCGGTCCCGTGCCCGGGCAGCAGCGGAACCGTCACTGCGTACCCCTGGGCGGCCAGGTGTTCCGCCCACGGCAGCACACTCAGCGGACTGCCGGTGAAACCGTGGCAGATTGCCACTCCGGTCCGGGCATTTGAACCATGGCCTGGATAGCTGAAAGCGGCAGGGCGGGATGGGATGCTGCTTTCGCTCATGACTCCATCGTGTCACTGTTCCGGGCAAATCTCACTAGAGTAGGGTTGCATTGAACTGCTGGCCAGGCCCGATGCGGAGCTTGTGGGCTGCCTTCCGGAGAGGTTTTGCACGTGTTCTATTGGGTGATGAAAAGGATCTTTTTGGGTCCGGTGCTGAAGCTGCTTTTCCGCCCCTGGGTAAAGGGCCTGGACAACATCCCGGCCGAAGGTCCGGCGATTATCGCCTCCAACCACCTCTCGTTTTCCGACTCTATCTTTATGCCGTTGATGGTCCGTCGTCCGGTGGTGTTCCTGGCCAAATCGGAGTACTTCACCGGCACCGGGATCAAGGGGAGGCTGACGGCGATGTTTTTTCGCCTCACCAACCAGCTCCCCATGGACCGGTCCGGTGGCGCGGCCTCGGAGGCGTCGCTGAGCGCCGGAATGGATGTCCTCTCGCATGGCGGGCTGCTCGGCATCTACCCGGAGGGTACGCGCAGCCCCGATTCGCGCCTGTACCGGGGCAAGGTGGGGGTGGCCAGGCTCGCGCTCAAGGCCGGTGTGCCGGTGGTTCCCGTAGCAATGATCGGCACGGACAAGGTGCAGCCCATCGGCAAGCGCCTCCCGAATATCCGCCGGATCGGCATGATTTTTGGTGAACCGCTGGACTTCAGCAAATATCACCACCAGGCCGAGGACAGGCTGGTCCAGAGGCAGGTCACGGACGAGATCATGTTCGAGCTGATGCGTCTCTCCGGGCAGGAATACGTGGATGAGTACGCGGCCGTGGTGAAGCTCCGGCTCGCGGGCAAACCGTCGGACCCGGCCGCAGCCGCAGAACCCCTTGCGACCCCGTCGCCGATCGACAGTGCCCGCGGCGGCCCGGATGCTGATGCCGGTGGCACAAACGCCGGTGCCGGGCACCAGGCTGCCGACCCCGGAAAACGGCAGGACAACGGCGGGGCTGCCGCCACCGCCTGAGCCAGGCCGGCGTCCGGCCCGGCTGCAGTCGTCCCCGGCCCGTTGGCGGTTTGGCGGATGTCTGTGACGCCGTGCCCGGGATGCGTGACGCCGCGGTGTTCCACGCACCTGCGCGACCGTTAGTCTTAGAGGGTGACTGAGCTATCTGCAAAACCTGCCTTTTCGCTGTCCAGCACCGCCCAGAGCGGAGCGGCCAACTATCCCGGACTCGATGACTGGCGGGACATGCCAATCTCCCAGCAGCCCAGCTGGCAGGACAGTGAAGTGTTCGATGCCTCGGTCAAGGAACTCTCCGTGCTTCCTCCGCTGGTGTTCGCCGGCGAGGTGGACGTCCTGAGAGAGCGCCTGGCAGCTGCTGCCCAGGGCAAGGCATTCCTGCTTCAGGGCGGCGACTGCGCCGAAACCTTCGAGGCCGCCACAGCGGACAAAATCAGTGCACGCGTCAAGACCATCCTCCAGATGGCGGTGGTCCTGACCTACGGCGCCGCGATGCCCGTCATCAAGATGGGGCGTATGGCCGGGCAGTTTGCAAAGCCGCGCTCGTCCAATGATGAAACCCGCGACGGCGTCACCCTTCCCGCTTACCGCGGAGACATCGTCAACGGCTACGACTTCACGCCGGAATCCCGCGGCCACGACGCCGCACGGATGCTCCGCGCGTATCACACCTCCGCCTCCACGCTCAACCTCATCCGCGCCTTCACCCAGGGCGGGTTCGCGGACCTGCGCTCTGTACACCAGTGGAACAAGGGCTTCACCGAAAACCCGGCCCACGCACGCTACGAGTCCCTGGCGCGGGACATCGACCGTGCCATCAAATTCATGGATTCCTGCGGCGCGGACTTCGAGGCGCTCAAGCGCGTTGAGTTCTTCGCCAGCCACGAGGCCCTCCTCCTGGACTACGAGCGTGCCCTCACCCGCATCGACTCCCGCACCGGATTCCCCTATGACACGTCCGCGCACTTCCTCTGGATAGGGGAACGGACGCGCGAGCTGGACCACGCACACGTCGATTTCCTGTCCCGGGTGCGGAACCCCATCGGCGTCAAGCTGGGCCCGTCCACCACTGGTGATGATGCCCTCCGCCTGATCGACAAGCTGGACCCTGAGCGCGAGCCCGGCCGGCTGACCTTCATCACCCGCATGGGCGCCGGCAACATCCGCGAGAAGCTGCCCGCCGTCGTCGAGAAGGTCACCGCCTCAGGCGCTCAGGTGCTCTGGGTTACCGATCCCATGCACGGGAACACCGTTACGTCCCCGAACGGGTACAAGACCCGCAACTTCGACGACGTCATTGACGAAGTGCGCGGCTTCTTTGAAGTGCACCACGCCCTGGGGACTGTTCCAGGCGGCCTGCATGTGGAAATGACCGGCGACGACGTCGCTGAGTGCCTTGGTGGCGCTGATCCGATCGACCAGGAAGCCTTCCTGGACCGCTACGAGTCAGTCTGCGACCCCCGGCTGAACCACATGCAGTCCCTGGAAATGGCCTTCCTGGTGGCGGGGGCACTCGCAAAGCACTGAGCCCTGCTGATACCTTTCGGCACCGATGGGGCGTGGTGTGGGCGGGCTCTGTTCGCCTACACCACTGTCAGTGTGATGACTGATCCTTCAGGTACTTCGGTGTCCACGGGATCCTGGTCCCGCACTGTGCCAAAGAAGCCGCCCAGGATATTGTCCACCTGCACCCGGAAGCCCAGGCTTTCGAGGGCCCGCTTCGCTTCCGCTGCCTGCTTGCCGATGTAGCTGGGAACCTCCACCATCCTGGGCCCCTTCGAGATGGTCAGGGTCACCGTGCCGCCGCGGGTGAGGGTGCCGTTGGCTGGAGATTGGCTGACAACAGCGCCCTCGGGGATGTTCCTGTCGAATACCTCTTCGCGGGCCACGTCCGCCTCCAGGCCGGCCGCCTCGATGGCATCCTTGGCATCGTCCTCGTCCTGGCCCACCACGTTGGGTACGGGGATCGGCTCGGGGCCTTTGGATACCACCAGGTTGACGGGTGTTCCGTGCCGGGCAGGGGTGCCGGCGGCCGGATCCTGTGACAGGACAAGACCCGCCGCTGCAGCTTCATCAAACTTCTCGGTGACTGTCCCCAAAGCCATTTCCGCCCCGTTCAGGCCGATCTTGGCTTCCTCGAGGCTGCCACCGGTCAGCCCGGGCAGCGGGAAAAGTTGCGGGCCCTTTGAAACAAACACCGAGACAGGCTGGAACTTCCGGATCTCCGAGCCGGCAGGGGGCTCCGTGCCCACCACGAGCCCACTCTGCACGTCGTCGTCGAAAACATCCCGGGTAGTGGACCGGAACCCTGCCTGGCTGAGGAGTTGCTGGGCCTGTGCCACCGTCTTGTTCGCCACGGCAGGGATGGCCGCGGCCGAGCCCGGCCCCATGCCAAAGAACCACCCGGCCCCTGTTGCCAGCAAGGCGGCAATGAGCAGGATAACCACCCACAGGACCCCTCGGCGGCGCGGTCTTCCCTCGCGCAGGTTACGTACCGGGGTGGCTGCGGCGCGTGCACGGGCTTTCTCGTTCTCCTTGTCAGCTTTGCGCTGGGCCCGCTTGCTCATCGCTGCAGGTGCCGCGGCAGCCCACGCGTCATCATCCGTCCCGGGGGGAGTGAGATTGTGCCGAAGACTGGAAGCAGGAGTGCGGGCCTCCTGACCAGAACCCTGATCAACCTTAGGCTGCAGCGGGCGGTGCGGGGGCGCTGCGGGCCGGCCAAATGGCATAACGGTTGTTGGGTTGTTGGTACGGGCTATGACCTCGGTGTGGTTCGGGTTTTCGGCGGGGACGTGGCCGCCGGCATCGACGGCCGCGGGCGGTTGCAGGTCCAGTTCACGGTCGCTGAGGTTGGTCCTGATGTGGCGCAGGTCCTGGAGGAGCGCATTCCCGTCGATGGGGCGGTTCTCCGGATTGTTGGCGGTACACCACTGCACCAGCTCGTCCACCTCTGCCGCCAGGCCCGGCACCAGGGCCGAGGGTGGGCCGACTGTCCCGTTGACGTGCTGGTAAGCCACCTGGATGGGAACTTCGCCGGTGAACGGCTGCTGGCCGGTCAGCATCTCGTAAAGCATGATGCCCACGGAGTACACGTCACTCCGGGCATCAGCGGATTTACCGAGGACGAGTTCGGGGGAGAGGTAGGCAACGGTGCCGAGCAGCGCTCCGGTGCTGGTGGAGGTGGTGACCGCGCGCGCCAGTCCGAAGTCGCCGATCTTGATCCTGCCGTCTTCGGCTATCAGGACGTTTTCCGGTTTCACATCCCGGTGAATGAACCCGGCCGCGTGTGCGGCGCCGAGGCCTTCCACGACCGGATCAATCAGCGCCAGCGCGAGCCGGGGCGGAAGCGCACCCTTGGCCTTGATGACGTCCCGCAGCGTGTGGCCCTTGATGTACTCCATGACCAGATATGCGGTGTGGGCATCAGTGCCCTGGTCGAGTACTCCCACCACGTGGGGGTGGGACAGCCTGGCCGCAGCCTTGGCCTCCCGGCCCAGTCTGCCGAGGAAGCTCTCATCCGCGGCGAGGTGGGGGTGCAGCACCTTTAGGGCCACATCCCGTTCCAGCCGTTGATCGGTGGCCACATAGACGGTGGACATGCCGCCTCGCGCCAGCCTGTACCTGACGGCGTACCGGTTGTCCACCAGGGTTCCTACCAAAGGGTCTGACACGTGTTCCTGCACCCTACGATCGTAATCCAGCAAGCAAACGGGTCCGAACCCCTACAGGTCCGGACCCGTGCCGACTTTGGCCGCGTTGCGGAAGCGGGGGCCGGTGCTAGCGGAAGTTCTTCTGGTGTGCCTTGATGGCTGCAACGTAGGTCTTGGTGTCGTCGTACATGCCGTACTTGCTCACCGAATACTGGCCCTGGTAGTAACCGGCAATGGCTGAATCCCGGTCCTTGCTGGTGGCGAGGAGCTGGCGAATGATCGCCACCCCGGCCGTTGCATTGTCGTACGGATCCAGGAGGTTCAGCTTCCGTCCCACCAGGTCCGATGCCCACTCGCCTGAGCTGGGGATGACCTGCATGGTTCCGATGGCATTTGCAGGGGATACCGCACGCTGGTCGAAGCCGGACTCCTGGTGCGCGAAGGCGAGTGCGAGCGAAGGCTCCACGCCCATCGCACGGGCCGTATCCGCCACTATGGCGCGCATCTGCTGGCGGGACGGGACCGGCGAAGCGTTTAGGAGTGCCTTGTTTTTGTTCGCCGAGCTCACCACTGCGGCTGGGTAGCGAAAGCCAAGGAAGGAACTGGGCACCAGTGGCGTGACAGAGGCCGCCGGCTGCGGGGTCCGCTGGCCGGCACCAGGGATGGCCAGCTTGTTGCCCGGGTAGATCACCGTGCGCAGGTTCATTCGGTTGGCGGAAAGGAGCTCCGACAACTTCACCCCATGGCGCGAGGCAATGGCCGAAAGAGTGTCACCAGCCTTGACGGTGTACGAGCCGGATGCCGGGGCAGTAGCCGAGGAGTTCGCCAAGGCCGGAGCGGGGGCAGCCGGGGCGGGAGTGGCTTTGCCGCCGCCAACTTTCACTTTCTGACCGGGGTAGATGATGGAACGCCCGTTGAGGTTGTTCCAGGAAAAGACGTCCGCCAGGCTCACCTTGTGCTTTGCGGCAATGGCCCCAAGCGTGTCGCCTGGCTTCACGGTGTAGGTGGCACCGCCGCCGGCGGAGGAGCGGACTGCGGGAGCAGGCGCCGGAGCGGGCCTCACGGGCGCGGCGGCGGAACCCGAAAGCTTAATTTTCTGCCCCGGGTAAATGATGGTGTTCGCCTGCAGATTGTTGAGCTTCAAGACCTGGGCGGTGCTCAGCCCGAACCTGCCCGCAACTGCGCTGATGGTGTCGCCCCGGGCAATCGTGTACTGGGCGGGTGCTGACGGCCGGGCCGGCTTGAAGGCTGCGGGAATGGTGGTGGAGACGGACGACGCCGGGATGACGGCCGCCGTCGCCTGTGCCGCCTGTGCTTTCATGGCCGCCGCCAGGGTGGCTGGAATGGCACGGGCGGGCTGCTCTGCAGCTGCTGGCTGGGCGAGGGCCAAGGATGACAACACAACCGCTGGCAACGCTGCCGTAGTGGCAGCGATCATGGGCAGACTCGGCTTGGGGGGCTGCTTGGGCGAGCGGGACATCGTCATAGAAAGAATCCTCTTCTCAACTGCGGGCGCGGGCGGGGATGCCGCTGGTACTACTTCGATACTACTGTTACTCGTGTTATTGCTGTTACGAAAGTGATCTATGTGAATCTCTCACGAAATCGCGTGTAGCACAAGAATTCCGGCATTTCCCGCAAGCAGGAATTTGTGGAGTGTCCGCAGCTCAAAAGCGCCGTTGGCAATTTATCGACTAGGCGCGACGGTATGCACCATGGCAACCTTGATCCGTGAGTACTGTAGAAAACCTGGTGGGCGAATGGTTGCCCTTGCCCGACGTCGCCCAATTGTTGGATGTTTCCATCACTAAAGTCCATAGCCTGCTTGACGAGCATGCCCTGGCGGCTTTGCGGGTGGGAGAGCGGAATATCCGTTCGGTCCCGGCCGAATTCATCCAGGACGGCCAGGTGGTGGACAGCCTTAAAGGCACCATTGTTGTGCTCGCAGACGCGGGCTACTCTGACGAGGACCTCATTATCTGGCTTTTCACGCCTGACGAATCGCTGCGCGGACGTCCCATTGACGCCTTGCGGGAGGGCCGCAAGACAGAAATCAGGCGCAGGGCGCAGACCCTGGCCTGGTAGCTGTCGCCCTAAGGCGCAGAATCAGGAGGCGCGGCTGACGGTTGCTTCAGCCAGCCTCCGCAGGGCGGTTTTCGGCATTTCGTCCAAGGGAAGCGACTCGAGGGCATCGAATGCTGCCGCCCCGAATTCGTTGATGAGGACTTCGGTGGCCTGCAAGGCCCCCGACTCTTCGATAATCCGCCGGATCTCAAGAATGTCCTCGTCGGCGAGGTCGGGGCTGCCCAGCCGGGCATCGATGAAGGCGGATTCGGCTTCCGACGCCTGGTCCAGGGCAAGCGCCACCAGCACCGTCCGCTTGCCTTCGCGCAGGTCGTCCCCGGCAGGCTTGCCAGTGGTGAGCGGATCACCGAAGACGCCCAGCACGTCGTCACGAAGCTGGAAGGCCTCGCCAAGGGGCAAAGCAAATGCCGAGTAGCCGCGGAGTAATTCGTTCGAAGCGCCGGCGAGTGCTCCTCCCAGCGCCAGCGGGTGCTCCGTTGAATACTTGGCCGACTTGAACCTGATGATCGACTGCGCCCTGCTGACGGCGCCCGCGCGGTCCCGTACCGGTCCGGCCACTTCCTCCAGGATGTCCAAGTACTGGCCGGCCATCACCTCTGCCCGCATGAGGTTGAAGATCAGCCGGGCCCTGCTGCCCGCAGCAGCCCGGTCGCCGATATCCGTAAACGCTTCTTCACTGAATGAGAGGCATAGGTCCCCGGTGAGGATTGCAGCGGCCTGTCCGAACCGTTCGCTGTCCAGTGCCCAGCCGCGGGTCCCATGGAGCTGGCTGAAGCGGCGGTGGACGCTGGGTCCGCCCCGCCTGGTGTCCGAGCGGTCAATAATGTCGTCATGGATCAGCGCGGCGGCCTGGAACAACTCCAGCGCCGCTCCGGCCGTCACTACCTGCTGGGCGGACGGATCACCGCCGGCGCCCCGCCACCCCCAGTAGCACATCAGGGCCCGAAGGCGCTTTCCGCCAGTCACCAAATTGGAGATGGAACCCATGATGGGTTCGATGTCCGGGGAGATGGCGGACATGATGGACTGCCGGGACGTGAGAAAGTCAGTCAGTTCACCGGCTACCGCCGCCACGAAGGCGGCCTGTTCATTCCTTAGCTGCTCAGCTGCCGTCACTTGGCTGACTCAGCTGCCACGTTGGCGCCGATGGTAAAGGTGACAACTCCGGCCGCTTCCACCGCGGAGAGATTAACCGTCTCATTGCCTCCCCGAACGAAGTCCTTTGAAGCCACCGCCCCCACGGCTTCACCCGGGACTGCCTTGAACCCGCGCGCCTCAAGTTCCTTGGTGTAGAAGTCCAAAACGGCCGCAGTGGGCGAAGTGATGGTGGCAACCAAGGCGACGGTGGCCGGCTTTGACGCCTTATCGAAGCTGCTGGACACCACACGCGCACCCGGCATGAGCGGCAGGAGCTGCTGGGGGAAACCTTGGACGACGGCACCTACCGTTGCGGAGGTGTTGGGCGAGGCGGAGGGGCTGGCCGAGGCTGTCATGGTGGACTGGACAGTTTCCGGTGCAGAGGCCGAAGCAGTGGGATCCGGTGTTCCTGACGGCGTTGGGCTGCACGCGGCGAGGGCCAGCGCTGCCCCTGCAGCGAAAGCCGCCAGGGCTGCTGGCCTAAGGTTTCCAATGACCGTCACAGGGACATTCCTCCTGGTGTAGATGCCGGATTCAGCCTCCAGTTTAGTCAGTACAAAGCGATATGATTGCAGCCGTGGCACCTGTTGGGACGAACGAGCTGGCCGGAGCAGGTCTCCGGGGCCGCAGGCGCAAGTGCATTATGCACGTGGACATGGACGCTTTTTTCGTCTCCGTTGAACTGCGCACGCGGCCCGAGCTGAGGGGCAGGCCCGTCATCGTCGGCTATCCGGCGGAGCGCTCGGTAGTCCTGTCGGCGTCCTACGAAGCCAGGGCGTTCGGCGTCAAGTCGGCCATGCCAATGGCCGTAGCGATGCGAATGTGCCCCCAGGCAGTGATCATCGAGCCGCGGCACAAGGTGTACTACGAGGTCTCCGCCCAGCTGATGGCAATCTTCGAATCCGTCACTGAACTCGTGGAGCCGCTGAGCGTTGATGAAGCTTTCCTGGACGTCAGTGGCGCGATACGCCGGCTGGGCCCGCCGCGGGCCATCGGGGAGCTAATCCGGCAAAGGGTAGCCGCAGACCTGGGCATTACCGCCTCTGTGGGGATCGCTGAAACAAAGTTCGTGGCAAAAATCGCCTCCACCCGCTGCAAACCGGACGGACTCCTCCTGATTGGGCCGGACGAGACCGTCCCCTACCTCCACAGCCTGCCGGTTGGGGCTCTGTGGGGTGTGGGCGCGAAAACCACCGACGTCCTGGCGAGGACGGGTATCAAAACTGTCGCGGACCTGGCAGCCACGCCGGTTTCCTCCCTGCGGAAGATGCTTGGCGCCACCGGCGTCCACGTCCACCAGCTCGCGTGGGGAATAGATCCGCGTCCCGTGACGCCTGTCCGTCCCGAAAAGAGCATCGGGGCTGAAGAAACCTTTGCTGTGGACACCGCCGACGACGCCCTCCTCCACCGGGAACTGCTGCGGCTTTCGCACCGTACTGCTGAGCGGCTGCGGAGTTCAGGATTGGTGGCCCGGACCATCGCCTTGAAGCTGCGGTTCGCGGACTTCTCCACCATCACGCGCAGCCGGACGGTCCAGACGCCCATGGACAGTGCGCAGCACATTTACGCGGTGGCGCTTCAGCTCCTGGACTCCGTGGACAGGCCCATGACCGTCAGGCTGGTAGGAGTGCGGGCCGAGCAGCTTGAAGAAGCCGCGCAGACCTCGCTCCAGCTGAGTATCGACCGCAGGGACGACAACTGGCGCGCCGCCGAGCAGGCTGTGGACCAGGTGGCCCGCAAATTTGGCGGAAAGCGGGTTCTTCCGGCCCGGCTCCTGGAGCCGGGCAGCGGGTCCGGTTAGGCCCGGCCGATAAGCGGCCCGGAGAGTGCCGGGAAAGTCTTTGCCGTCTTTCAGAACGGCACTGAACAAACTATCCTTGTAGATACGAAGTTTTTGAGTGACTGGACTTACTACCGGGCTCTCTTGGACATGCTTCCGCCCAGGCGACGGCATGCCTGGTTACCGCTTTTCGCCATAGCCGGCGGGGTGGGAACCACGAAGGCACGCCGAACGTTATCCGTGCAGGAGTACTGGCTGGGATCAGCCCGGACGTTGGCCTACAAAAGGAGGTCGTGATGCCGCTGTCGGAGCACGAACAGAAGCTGCTTGAGCAGCTGGAGAAGCAGCTTCACGAGGACGATCCAAAGTTCGCGAATTCCATGGGGTCGGACCCCGGGCGCTCGTGGTCGACGAGACACGTCGTGATCGGCGTCCTTTGTGCGCTGGCCGGCGTCTTCCTTTTACTGGTGGGCGTCACCCTTCAAAACATCTTTGTTGGTGTCCTGGGCTTCATTGTGATGGGCGGCGGCGTCTACTTCGCCACGATGCGCAGCAGTTCGTCCGCAGCCAAGGGCGCCAAGTCCGGCACGGGCAAAGCCGGCAAACAGCGAAGCTCCTTTATGAGCAGCCTGGAGGAACGCTGGGACGAGCGGCGCAGGGGCGAACCCTAACCTTTTCGGCGTCCGCTGGTACGGAGGCCCCCGGCACACCACTTCGCTCCCCAATATGGGTGGAGCGCGCTAAGAAGACCCGCTTCGGCGGGTCTTTTTGCGTTGAGGCAACCTTCAGGACCCACAGCAGCAACGCTTCAATCCGGTCGGCACCGTTTTGCCCGTCTGCAGGCCTCTGGCCGTTAAATGTCCTCCACTTCCCACCACCGGCTCATTTCCGCGGCTTTTAGCGGCAGTATTCCCAAAAACTGAGCCGCTGCACGCCCTTTCCGCGTTGACTGTGGTGGAAAGTGGAGTAATGTGGAGGACATAAGAGGGTGGTTGCAACATAAGGGATGTGCAGTTCCTGACATCGGACAGGCGGTGGGCCAGTGTTTCTTGGCACGCATTCGCCACGTCTGGATGAAAAGGGGCGGATCATTCTCCCCGCGAAGTTTCGGGAGGAACTTGCCAGCGGACTGGTCCTTACCAGGGGTCAGGAACGTTGCATCTACGTCTTCAGCGAGAAGGAATTTGCCCGGGTTCACGAGCAAATGCGGGAGGCGCCAATCTCCTCAAAACAGGCGCGGGACTACATCCGCGTCTTTCTCTCTGGAGCCTCGGATGAGGTACCTGACAAGCAGGGGCGCGTGACTATTCCGCCGGCGCTCCGGGAGTACGCAGGGCTCGGAAGGGAACTGGCCGTCATAGGCGCCGGAACCCGTGCTGAGATCTGGGATGCCCAGGCTTGGAATGAGTACCTCGCGGAGAAGGAGACTGCCTTCTCTGAAACCGATGATCCCATTCCGGGCATTCTCTGACCGGAACAGGGCAGCGGGCAGTTTTCTTGGCTGAGATCTCCAGCCGGCCCATCGGCTGGCCAACCTGGCTCACTTCCCCGGAGCCAGGCGGGCAGGGCGATAGGCGCGGATGGGGATCTGGGCCAAGAACCATACCAGGTGACGCGAGGGCGAGAGAGGACGGGCATGAACGAACAACCGAAGCCGACGTCCGAACGCCATGTGCCGGTCCTTCGGGACCGGTGCATCAATTTGTTGGCCCCCGGATTTGAAGCCGCCAGGAACCGCGGCGAAACCCCGGTAGTCATCGATGCGACGCTGGGCATGGGCGGCCACTCCGAAGCCATGCTGCAGCGGTTTCCGGACCTCCACCTGATCGGCATCGACCGGGATGAGGAAGCTCTTGCCCTGGCAGGGGAGCGGCTGGTGCCGTTTGTGGCGCGGACGGACCTGGTCCACGCCGTCTACGACGAAATCGAAGAAGTCATCGCTGACCTGGGCGTACCCGAAGTTCACGGAATCCTCATGGACCTGGGCGTGTCCTCGCTCCAGCTGGATGAGCGTGAACGGGGCTTTGCCTATTCATTCGACGCACCGCTGGACATGCGGATGGACACCAGCCGTGGGCAGACTGCGGCCGACGTCGTCAATAACTACAGCGAAGACGAACTCGTCCGCATCATTCGAAAGTGGGGTGAAGAGAAGTTCGCCGGACGCATCGCGAACAGGATCGTCACCTCCCGGGCCGCGAAACCCTTCACCACCACCGGCGAGCTCGTGGATCAGATCCGCGCCGTCGTTCCGGCGGGAGCGGCCAAGTCCGGGGGCCACCCTGCCAAGAGGACGTTCCAGGCCCTGCGGATCGAAGTGAACGAGGAGCTCGACGTACTGGAACGCGCGGTCCCCGCAGCCGTTGACGCTACAGCAATGGGCGGACGCATCGTAGTCATGTCCTATCACTCCCTGGAGGACAAGATCGTCAAGGGAGTCTTCCAGGCCCGCTCCAAATCCTCCGCTCCACTCGGGTTTCCAGTTGAGCTGGAAGAGCATAAACCCGAACTGAAGACCCTGACCAAAGGCACCGAAGTGCCAACCGCCGTCGAAATCGCCGAAAACCCCCGCGCTGCCTCAGCAAGGCTCCGCGCTGTGGAACGTATCCGAACCAGGAGAGCTTAATGAGCACCGCTGCCGTCAAGAACTTTCCCGTCGTTTCCGGTTCGGCGGCCAAGCAGCTTCCTGCGGGTTCGCCGGCCGGGCCGCGCCGGAGCCGCACTCCGCTGTCCGTAGTCCGGACCGCTCCCCGCAAGCGCCGCGCCCCCTTTGTGGTGCTGTGCTTCGCCATGCTTGCCGTAGCTCTGATCGCCGTTCTCGTCCTGAACATTTCGGTATCCACGGCGCAGTACCAGTTGGTGGAACTCCGCGGCAAGCAGAGCACGCTGACGAAGCAGAACCAGGACCTCACCCAGCAGGTCCAGAACTTTGAGGCACCCCAAAACCTCGCGGCGCAGGCGACGGAGCTGGGGATGGTGCCTTCCACCGTGAAGGGCCAGATTGACCTTTCCACCCTCTCCGTTACAGGCAAGGCAACCCCGGCTCTGAAGGACGGCGCCGCCGGTGCCGTTATTCCGGCGCCTGCTGTTGGAGGCCAGCTCATAGTGGTTCCGCCGCCGAGCAAACGGGATCCGCTGGAAGCCCGGAAGCCCGTCGAGGAAGCCCCGGCAGCTGCTCCCGCCGCTGCTGAGACCAAGCCGGCCCCTGACGCAACGCCCGCCCGGACACGGCCGTCATCCGCTCCGTCTGCCCCGCGCGTGGAGCTTCATGGCGGATCAGTACCTGCACCCGAGCAGAAGGTCCCCGGACAGTAACACGGCAGGTCTGACAGGCAACAGGGTCGAGCAGCAAGGATTATCACGGTGGCGCAGAAGACCGGCAAGGCACGAAGCGGCAAGGTCCCGAACGCCAAAAAGCGCCTTCGCCTGGGCCTGGGCATGATGCTGGCCCTCCTGCTGGTGGTGGGCGGCAAACTCTTCCTCGTCCAGGGACTGGACGTGGGGGGAATGGCCGAAGCGGCACTCAACAGCCGGATGAAGCGGACGGTCCTGCCTGCCGAGAGAGGCAGCATCCTTGACTCCCGTGGAACGGTGCTCGCCAACAGCGTGATCCGCTACAACGTGGTGGTGGACCAGCGGGTGAACACCAAAACCGAAACCTTCAAGCGCCTGGATACGGTGGACGGCAAAGAGAAGCTGGTGGACGTCAGCCGGGACCAGGGCCTCACCGAGCTGGCCGCCGCCCTGGGCATGGAGAAGGACGCTATCCGCGACGCCGTTACCGGCGAGCAGCCCTATTACATTGTGGCCAAGGACGTAAAGCCGGATATCGAGGACCGGATCTCCCAGCTCCAGATCCCCGGCATCGTCACGGAAGGCGTCAGCAAGCGGGTCTATCCCAATGGTTCCGTGGCCGGCGGAATCATCGGGTTCCTGGCCGACGGCGCTACCGGCCAGGCCGGTATAGAACAGACCCAGGACGAACTGCTGAAGGGCGCGGACGGCGAACGCCTGTTTGAGATCGGCGCTGACGGCCTGCGCATTCCCGTGGGCGTGGATGAGCTGACGCCGCCGCAGGACGGCAAAGACGTCAAGCTCACCCTCAACTCGGACCTGCAGTATTTTGCCCAGCAGGCCATCCAAAGCCAGTCGGACAAACTCGACGCCGAGTGGGGCGTCATCATTGTGATGGACGCCAAGACCGGGGACCTGGTAGCCATGGCCGACACCAATTCCCCCGATCCCAACGACCCCGGCCGGGTAGCCGCCAAGGACCGCGGCGTCCGTGCCGTCACAGCGGCATACGAGCCCGGTTCCGTTCAGAAGATGATGACCGCGGCGGCCCTCATTGAGGAGGGCAAGGCCAAGCCGCTGGATTCGTTCACCCTTGGCCCTACCTACACGGTGGACGGACAAACCTTCAGCGACTCCTTTGCCCATGGAACCGAGGAGCGCACCCTGGCGGGCATCCTGGGCTATTCCATGAACACCGGCACCGTCATGGCCGGCCAGCGCCTCAGCAAGGAGCAGCGGTACGACTGGCTCAAGAGATTCGGCATTGGTGAGGCGCCGGACATCGGGCTGCCGGCCACGGCCTCCGGCATTCTCACGCCCTGGCAGCAGTGGGACGGGCGCCAGGAGTACACGGTGCTGTTCGGGCAGGGCGTGTCCCAGTCCACCCTCCAGACCGTCCGGGCCTTCCAGTCCATCGCCAACAACGGCGTGATGCTTCAGCCCAGGCTCATCGATGCCTACATTTCCCCTGACGGAACCGAGGAAAAGGTGCCCGCCGCGCCGTCGCGGCAAACAGTGTCTGAGGACACGGCGCAGCAGGTCCAGGACCTTCTGGAAAGCGCTGTCACCGAAGGCCAAATCAAGGACGCGGCCATTGATGGCTACCGCGTGGGAGCGAAGACGGGCACCTCCGAATCACCCTGTGACGACGGCAAGTCCGGGTTCTGCGGCTACACCGCTTCCATGGTGGGAATGGCACCGATGGATGATCCGCGGTTTATTGTGGAGGTGGTACTCCAGCGGCCCAAGGGCAGTATTTATGGGATTACCAACGGTCCGGTGTTCCGGTCGGTCATGAGCCAGGCACTGCGGACCTACAACGTCCAGCCATCCACCGGCGAACCGGCCAGGCTGCCCCAGTTCGCCAAGTAGCACCCCGGCAACAGGCCGATCGCACCAGCAGCACCACCGGTTCATCCATGCCGGGCTCGATCCACTAGCACCATCGGAGATTCCTTGTCTGACCTTAATCCGTCCGATAGCCGCGCCGTTCCGGAAGGACCTGCCGGCCAGGGCCGCTTCCGCCCGTTAACTGTTGCAGCGGTCCGGCTGGCAAGCATCGGCGATGCCATTGACGTAGCGGTGCCCGGTCCAGCGGCCGAGGTGGAAGTCACCGGAATTTCGTTGAATTCGCGTGCCGTGGAGCCGGGGGACCTTTACGTCGCCCTTCCGGGCGCCGCCCGTCATGGTGCGGATTTCGTTCCGCAGGCCATCGAAGCGGGAGCCGTCGCCGTCCTCACGGACGAGGCCGGAGCCAGGCTGCTGGCGCTGTCCACCGATGTTCCGGTACCTGTGATCATTGTGGATTCACCCCGCAATGTGGTGGGGCCATTGTCAGCTTTGATCTATCAAAGCCAGCCGGGGGGCGGCCAGCCGCAGCTGTTTGGCGTGACGGGCACCAATGGAAAAACCACCACTACCTATTTCATCAACTCGCTGCTGCGTGCCCTGGGCCGGAAGACCGGGCTGATCGGCACCATTGAGATCAATGCCGGCGGGGACCCCATCCCGAGCCTGCTCACCACCCCCGAATCCACGGACGTGCATGCGCTGCTGGCACTCATGCGGGAAAGGGGACTGGCGGCGGCCGCCATGGAGGTCTCCTCCCACGCAATCTCGTTCCAGCGGGTTGACGGAGTTCTCTTCGATGTTGCAGGCTTCACCAACCTGACCCAGGACCACCTGGACCTGCACCTCACCATGGACGACTACTTCGCCACCAAGGCGGAGCTTTTTACGCCAGGCCGCGCCCGTGCGGCGGTGGTGACGGTCGACGACGAGTGGGGCCGCCGTCTTGCCGGCGCCACTGAGGTGCCGGTCACCACCCTCGCCACGTCCGCCGGAACCGCTGCCGATTGGACAGTAACGGGGACTGCCGCGCGCGGGCTCGGTACGGAATTCCTGCTCAGCGGCCCTGACGGCGTCCGGCTCACCGCGCACACCGGACTTCCCGGCAGCTTTAACGTTGCCAACGCGGCGCTGGCGGCAGTGATGGTCCTGACGGCAGGCGTGGACGCCGTCACGCTGCAGGCAGCACTGGACGAGCACGACCCCTTCACCGTAGCGGTGCCCGGACGCATGCAGCTGGTTTCCGATCAGCCGGCCGCGATCGTGGATTTTGCCCACAACACCGATGCGTTGGCCCGCGCCCTCGAGGCGGTACGGTCGCCGCAACCGGGGTCCCGCCTCATTGTCGTGTTTGGCGCCACAGGCCAGCGCGACCAGGGAAAGCGCCCGGCAATGGGAGCCATCGCAGCCCGGCTCGCCGATACCGCCATTATCAGCGATGACGACCCCCACGATGAGGACCCCGCTGCCATCCGCGCCGACGTCCTGGCCGGAGCCCGGGAAGCGAAGGAAGAGGACTCCCTGGAGTGTGAAGTCTTGGAAGTTTTCCCGCGCGCCGAGGCGATCCGGCGTGCCGTGGAGCTGGCCCGCCCGGAGGACACCATCCTCGTGGCGGGCCGGGGCCATGAAGTGTGGCAGGAGGTCAAAGGCGTCAACCTTGCCCTGGACGACAGGGTGGAACTGCGCAGCGCCTTGACAGCCAGGGGATTCAACGTTCTCCAAGACGACCGGATAGAGTCCTAGACCGAGATGATTGCATTTACTGCGGCGGAGATCGCCGACATCACTAACGGGCGCCTGGACGCCGATCCCGGCATCACGCCCCTTTCGGTGGTCACCGACTCACGCGAATCCACACCCGGTTCGCTCTACGTCGCAAAACCTGGTGAGCACGCGGACGGCCACGACTACGTGGCAGCTGCGTTCGCAGCGGGCGCCACCCTGGCCTTGGTGGAGCGTCCGGTGTCCGCGCCGGACGGAACTCCCTACCCCTCGGTTCTGGTTCCGGACGCAGTCCTTGCCATGGGCGCACTGGCCGCCGAAGCCGTGCGCAGGATCCGTGCCGAACGTGCCCGGGAAGGCAGCGAACTCACGGTAGTGGGAATCACCGGCTCGGCCGGAAAGACCACCACCAAAGACCTGCTCGCCGGCATCCTGGCCACACAGGGAAACACCGTGGCGCCGCAAGGGTCCTACAACGGCGAAATCGGTGTTCCGCTCACCGTCTTCCGCGCCGGAACAGAAACGCGCTACCTGGTGATCGAGATGGGTGCCACCGGAATAGGGCACATCCGGTACCTCGCGGAGCTGGTCAAACCCGACATCGGCGTGGTGCTCGCCGTCGGAACCGCCCACGCCGGGGAGTTCGGGGGAGTGGATAACATCGCCCGGGCCAAAGGGGAGCTTGTTGAGGCCCTTGCCCCGGCAGGCACTGCAGTGGTCAACCTCGACGACGAGCGGGTAGCTGCCATGCGTGCACGCACCGCGGCATCAGTGCTCGGGTTTTCCGCGGAAGGCCGCGGGGACGCTGCCGTGCAGGCACTTGGCGCCGACACCAATGCTGCGGGTCACCCCGAATTCGATCTCCAGCTGCCGGACGGCGAAACGGGCCTGCACGTGAGCAGCCGCCTGATCGGCGCGCACCACGTGGGGAACCTGCTCGCCGCTGCCGCCGCGGCGTGGGCTGCAGGCGTTCCCGGAAAGGACATAGCATCCTCCCTCAGTATTCAAACTGCCGCCAGCAGGTGGCGCATGGAGCGCACCGAGCGGGCGGACGGCGTCACCATCATCAATGACGCCTACAACGCCAACCCCGAATCCATGCGCGCCGCCCTGCGGACGCTCGCGGACCTTGGACGGGGCAGGCGCACCTGGGCAGTCCTGGGAGCAATGCTCGAACTGGGCGAGGAGTCCATTCGCGAACATACCGCCGTCGGTACACAGGTGGTCCGGCTCAACATCTCCCGACTCCTGGTAGTAGGCCGGGAAGCCCGGGCCCTGTACGTGTCAGCGGTGCAGGAGGGGTCCTGGGGCGACGAGTGCCTTTTCGCGGAGAACGTGGAAGAGGCCTACGAAGTGTTGGACGCCGAGCTCCAGCCAGGCGACCTGGTGCTGTTCAAATCCTCAAACAGCGTGGGGCTTCGCCACCTGGGCGATCGGATAGCATTACCCCGACAAACCCCGCAACCCGCCGATGAAAGGAGCACTCTGCTGTGATTGCACTTTTGATCGGCGCCGGACTGGCACTCCTGTTCGCCCTCGTGGGAACTCCGCTCTTTATCCGGCTACTGGTCCGCCGCGGCTACGGCCAGTTCATCAGGGATGACGGTCCCACCTCGCACCACACCAAACGAGGCACGCCCACCATGGGCGGGACAGTGGTGGTGGCGGCGGTACTGCTGAGTTACGGCCTCACCCACCTGATCATGCTGATGGTGAATCCCGGTTCTTCGGGACCCTCCGCTTCGGCCCTCATCCTGCTGTTCCTCATGGTGGGGATGGGGCTGGTGGGATTCCTTGACGACTTCATTAAGATTTCCCGGCAGCGCAGCCTCGGCCTCGACGCGAAAGCAAAACTGATCCTGCAGGCAGCCGTAGGCATCATCTTCGCGGTGCTCGCCCTGAACTTTCCCAACGGTGACGGTGCCACGCCCGCCTCCACAAAGATTTCGCTGGTCCGTGACCTGCCCTGGCTGGACCTTGCCTTCGGTGGAACCGTCCTTGGGGCCATCCTGTTCGTGGTCTGGTCCAACCTCATTGTCACCGCCGCAACCAACGGCGTAAACCTGACCGACGGCCTCGACGGGCTCGCTGCGGGCGCATCGGTGATGGTCTTCGGCGCCTATACCCTGATGGGGATCTGGCAGAGCAACCAGGCCTGCGGCTCGCCGCGCCAGGCTGGCAGCGGATGCTATTCCGTCCGCGATCCCCTCGACCTTGCGCTGCTCGCAGCCATCATGAGCGCCGCGCTGGTGGGCTTCCTGTGGTGGAACACCTCGCCCGCAAAGATCTTTATGGGGGACACCGGTTCACTGGCTATTGGCGGCGCCATCGCAGGCTTCGCCATCCTGTCCCGGACCGAACTGCTGCTGGGCATCATCGGCGGACTGTTCGTCCTGATCACCCTGTCCGTCATCATCCAGGTGGGTTACTTCAAAGCCACCGGCGGTAAGCGCGTCTTCAAGATGGCCCCGCTGCAGCACCACTTCGAGCTGAAGGGCTGGGCGGAAGTGACAGTGGTGGTGCGGTTCTGGATCCTGTGCGGGCTCTTTGTTGCCGCGGGGCTTGGCATTTTCTACGCTGAATGGGTGGTGCTGCTGTGACCGTTTCCTCCCGACTCGAGAACCTCACCAGCTGGGACTCCGACTGGTCCGGACTGCGCGTAGCCGTTACCGGCATCGGCGTCTCCGGATTCGCTGCGGCCGACACGCTCATCGAACTCGGTGCCCGGGTGGTGGTGGTGGACGCGGCCACGAGCGGGACGGCCAGGGCACACGCAGAAACCCTCAAGATCGTGGGCGCGGCCGATGTCCTGCTCGGCGAGGACGCAGTACACCGCATTCCCCGGATCGACGGCGAACTGCCCGAACTCATCGTGACCTCACCCGGGTGGCGCCCCGACCAGGCCCTCCTGGCAGCCGCCGCAAGGGCGCATATCCCAGTGTGGGGCGACGTCGAACTCGCCTGGCGGGTACGCGTGCGGGAAGGCCGCAAGACGGCGGACTGGCTCGCCATCACGGGAACCAACGGAAAGACCACCACTGTTGGCCTCACCGAATCCATGCTTCGGGCCGCCGGGCTGAAGGCCATCGCAGTCGGCAACGTGGGCAGGCCCATCCTGGATGCCCTCCGTGATCCTGTGGAGTACGACGTCTTCGCCGTCGAGCTCTCAAGCTTCCAGCTCCATTGGGCCCAGTCGCTCTCGCCCGTCGCCAGTGTCTGCCTGAACGTTGCAGAAGACCACGTGGACTGGCACGGCTCCTACGATTCCTACCTCGCGGACAAGGCCAAGGTTTACGAACAGACGCAAAAGGCCTGCATCTACAACGCCGAGCAGATTGAAACCGAGCGGATGGTGGAAGATGCCGACGTTGTGGAGGGCTGCCGTGCCGTCGGTTTCACCACCGTCACCCCGGCCATCAGCATGCTCGGCGTGGTGGAGGGACTGCTGGTGGACCGGGCGTTCATTGCCGAACGCAAGGACAGTGCTGCGGAACTTGCTTCCATGACCGACCTGGGCGCCTTCGCCCCACGCCATATGGTGGCCAACGCACTGGCCGCGGCAGGACTCGTGCGCGCCTACGGGGTGGATGCAAGAGCCGTCCGGCAGGGCATTCAGGACTACGTCCCGGGGGATCACCGCATCCAGCCGGTAGCCCGCTACAACGGTGTCCTGTGGGTCAACGACTCCAAAGCCACCAATCCCCATGCAGCGGCCGCCTCACTGGCGACCTTCAGCAACGTCATCTGGATCGCCGGTGGACTCTCCAAGGGAGTCACCTATGACGAGCTGGTCCGGGAACACGTCCGGCGGCTCAAGGCCGTGGTGCTGATCGGCAGCGATACTTCGGCCCTCACCGAGGCCCTCCAGCGACACGCGCCGGATGTCCCGGTGATCATCCCGGCGGCGGGTGAAACTGAAGTGGTGCAGACCGCCGCATCGGCTGGCGCCGTCCCATCCGTTACTGCCGTACCTGGCGAAACGGTGATGGCCAGGGCCGTAGCGTCAGCAGCGCAGCTCGCCGCATCCGGTGACACTGTGCTGATGGCTCCGGCAGCTGCTTCCATGGATCAGTTCTCTTCCTATGCTCACCGTGGCGACACTTTTATCGAAGCTGTCCGCGAGCTGGTGGAAGGGCAGGCCCAGACCGGCGAGGAGTAACAATGGTCAGTACGCCAACGCGACCGCAGCCAGTTAGGCAGCAGCCGGTTAAACAGCAGGGCGCCCAGCCACGCACCGGCTCCCCGGTAACAGCCGGTCCGCGTCCCGCGACGGCCGCCGCCAGGCTCCGGACCATGTACCGCAGGTTCTGGGCCGCCCTGGAAGGCACCGGCACCTCCCGGAACGGATCCACGTACTACCTCATCCTGGGATCAACGCTGGCACTGACCGCCATCGGCATCATGATGGTGCTCTCAGCCTCCAGCGTGGAATCCATTGCCGCCGGAAAGTCGCCGTATGGCGACGCACTGAAGCAGGGCATGTTTGCCGCCATCGGCATCTTCACCATGTTCGTGCTGTCCCGGATCAACGTTATCTGGCTCAAACGGCTCGCCTGGCCGGCGATCGGGGCGGCAGTGGTCCTCCTGATCCTCGTTCAGGTGGTGGGTGACGAGGTTAACGGCAACAAGAACTGGATCGACCTCGGGGGCATTACCTTCCAGCCGTCGGAGGCGTCGAAACTCGCCCTCGCGCTCTGGATGGCCACGGTCCTGGCCATGAAGGGAAAGCTCCTCAGCCGCTGGCAGCATGTGGCGATCCCTGCTGTCCCGCTGGCCGGAATCATCGTTGGCCTGGTCCTGGTTGGAAACGACCTCGGCACGGCCATGATCATCATGATGATTACGGCGGCCGCACTTTTCTTTGCCGGGGCACCGCTCTATCTCTTCGGCATCGCCGGACTGTTCGGAGCTGCCCTGGCCGGTGTTATGGCCGTTACCAGCTCCAACCGCATGTGCCGCATCACGTCCTGGTGGACCGGGCAGTCCTGCGCCGACGGCATCGATGCCAACTACCAGGCCACCAACGGCCTCTACGGCCTGGCCTCCGGCGGCTGGTTCGGCGTGGGCCTGGGGCAAAGCCGGCAGAAGTACAGCTGGATCCCAGAAGCCCACAACGACTTCATCTTCGCCATCATCGGCGAGGAGCTCGGACTGGTGGGCACCGTCGTCGTGCTCATCCTTTTCGCAATCCTTGGCGCGGCCATTTACCGCGTGGTGGTAGCACAGGAGGGCATGTTCCACCGTGTCCTGGCCGGCACCATCATGGTGTGGCTGCTCGGCCAGGCGACCGTGAACATGTCCGTGGTGACGGGCCTGATGCCCGTTATCGGTGTGCCGCTGCCGTTCATTTCCTACGGCGGGTCCGCCCTGCTGATGTCGCTGTGCGCCATCGGTGTGGTGCTCTCGCTGGCCCGGGAGCAGATGGCCCCGGCCATCCGGCCCAAGCGGATGCTGAAGTTCAAGGCCAAGCCGGCCAAGGCAGCCGCACCCAAGAAAAAGACTGCAAGAAAGCGTGCCTAAGCCCACATGACGTCCCACAATCCCTCCATTGTCCTGGCGGGCGGCGGAACTGCCGGCCACATCAGCCCTCTCCTGGCTATCGCAGCTGCCGTCCGCACGGCTGCTCCCGACGCCGCCATCCTCGCCGTCGGAACGCGCGCAGGAATGGAAACACGCTTGGTGCCAGCCGCCGGCGTTGACCTGGCCACCATCGACCGCGTGCCCTTTCCGCGGAAACCCTCCGGGGATCTCCTTCGCCTCCCCGGCCGGCTCGGCGGTGCCGTGCGGCAGGCAGGCGCCGTCCTGGATAAGGCAGGCGCCGACGTCCTGGTGGGCGTCGGCGGCTACGTCTGCACACCCATGTACCTTGCCGCACGCAAACGGAACATCCCCATCGTGATCCATGAGGCCAACATCCGTCCCGGGCTGGCAAACCGGGTGGGCGCACTTTTCACCAAGCGCCTGGCCGTTGCGTTCGACACCACCCCGCTGAAGGGCGCGGTGCACGTGGGCATGCCCATGCGCACCGAAATCTCGGGCCTGGACCGGGCCGCTGCGCGAACCGCCGCGCGGGAGGCGCTTGGCTTGGATGCCACGAAGCCCACGCTGATCGTCACCGGCGGATCATCGGGCGCGCAAAGCATCAACCGCACCATCACTGCTGCCCTGGCGCAGTTGGCCGGTGCCGGCATCCAGACTTTGCACATCACCGGCCGCGGCAAGTCCGTCCTTGACGACGCCGGCAGGCCGCTGGTTGCCGAGGGCTACCGCCAGGTGGAGTACATCGATGGCATGGAGCTGGCTTACGCCGCTGCCGATGTGCTGCTGGCCCGCTCCGGCGCCGCAACCGTCTGCGAGATTGCTGCCGTCGGAGCGCCGGCCGTCCTGGTGCCGCTGCCCATCGGTAATGGTGAACAGGCGCTCAACGCGGCAGGACTCGTGGCCGCCGGCGGCGCAGTCCTTGTTGCCGACCGTGATTTCACCCCTGAGTGGGTGGGCAACGAACTGGTACCCCTCGTCACCGACCAGCCCCGCCTCGCCACCATGGCCGCCAATTCCTACCGCCTTGGTATCCGTAACGCCGACCAGCGCATGGCCGGCCTAGTCCTGGAAGCGGTATCCGCATGACCTCCGGCACCATCCCCAGCCTCGCTTCCCTGGGCAAGGTCCATTTCGTCGGCGTCGGCGGCGTGGGCATGTCCGCCGTCGCCCGGATCATGGTGGCCCGCGGTGTACAGGTCAGCGGATCAGATGCCAAGGACCTCCCCGTGATGGCGGACCTTTCTGCCGCCGGGGCGCGCATCGCCGTCGGATACGATGCCGCCAACCTTGCCGACGCCCAGACAGTAGTGGCGGGTTCGGCGATCAGGGCGGACAACCCCGAGGTGATGGCAGCCAGGGACGCAGGCCTGCCGGTGCTGCACCGATCGGAAGCACTCGCGGCCACCATGGGGGAGGACGTGGTGGTAACCGTGGCCGGGACCCACGGCAAATCCACGACTACTTCCATGGTCGCAGTCCTGTTGCAGGGCGCGGGCCTGGACCCCTCCTTTGCCATCGGCGCCAACGTGCCCGCGCTCGGCGTCAATGCCGCGTCCGGGACGTCCCCGATCTTTGTGGCGGAGGCAGATGAATCCGACGGGTCCTTCCTTAATTACCGGCCCACAATCGCCGTGGTCACCAATGTGGAACCCGACCACCTGGACTACTACGGCACTGCCGCGGCAGTGTACGAATCCTTCGACCGGTTCACTGCCCTGCTGCCGGCCGACGGCGTGCTGATCGCCTGCGCCGACGATCCCGGGGCGCTGGCCCTCGCAGAGCGTGCGCGGGCACGTGGCAACACCCGCGTGGTCCTTTACGGGACGGGCGTTGAGGCAGACCTCGTGCTGCACCATGGCGGCCCCGGAGACGTGGCGGTGTCCACGCAGTCCGGCCGCTTCCCGCTCGATCTGCAGGTGCCCGGCCGGCACAATGCCCTGAACGCGGCGGCCGCCTTTGCCGTGGCCCTTGAGCTGGGAGTCGAGCCGGCCGCGGCTGCGGGTGCCCTGGCACAGTTTTCGGGCGCTGCACGACGCTTCGAGCTGAAGGGCCAGGCGCGGGGCGTGCGGGTCTTCGACGACTACGCCCACCATCCCACCGAAGTCCGGGCAGCACTTGCCGCAGCCCGCTCGGTGGCCGGCGACCACAAGGTGCATGTGCTCTTCCAGCCGCACCTGTTTTCACGGACCCGGGAATTCGCCCTCGAGTTCGCGGAGGCACTGAACCTTGCCGATACTGCCTGGGTGCTGGACATCTACCCTGCCCGAGAAGACCCGATTCCCGGGGTCACGAGCCAGCTCATCGCCAACCACCTCGACGACGGAGGGCGGCTGGTCCGGGCCGCGGATGCCGTGGCCGCCCTCGCTGCCGCAGCCGGCGACGGCGACATCGTCCTCACTGCCGGCGCGGGTGATGTGACGGCTTACGGGCCGCAGATCGTAGAGGCCCTGCATGCCTAGTTCCCGCCGCCCCACGTACGCGTCCACCGGCAGGCGCCCTGCCGCCGGGAACCCGGCCGGCCGGACGCCGCGCTCCGGTAATGCGGGCCGGGACGCGGACAGCGGGTCCGACGTCATTTCGGCCTCGCGGCCGGTGGCCGATCAGTCGCCGCAGCCACCCCAGGTGGCGAAGAAAACCAGGTCCTCGGGCCGAAGCCAGGACAAGCCCGCGGGATCCTCCGCGGCTTCAGAGGGCACGGCCGGGAATGTCCTGGCCTTTCCCGAGCCCAAGGGCAAACGGCGGAAGCGGAACGTACTGGTCGTGGCCGCCACGCTCGTTGCCGTTGTGGCCGGGCTGCTGGCCGCGGCGATCTTCTCCCCAGTCCTTGCCGTGGACACGATCTCGGTTTCCGGAACGCGCCTGCTGACGCCTGCGCAGGTGCAGACCGCGCTTGAACCCCTGCACGGCAAGCCCCTGCCACAGATCACGGACGAGGAGGTAGGCCGCCTCCTCGAGCCCTTGGTCCAGGTCAAGTCCGTCTCGGCCGAGGCACGTCCCCCGTCGGGCCTTGCTGTCGCGGTGCGCGAACGCGTGCCGGTGGCGCTGGTCAAACAGGGGGAGCAGTACCAGCTGGTGGATGTGGAGGGCATTCAGCTGGCCGCTACCGCAGATCCGGCGTCGGTCTCGCTGCCGGTGATTGACGGCGGCGCCGGTACCATCGGCAAGGAGCTTTTCCGCGCCACCGCCGAGGTGCTGGGTGCCCTGCCGGCAGACGTGCTCGCCAAGCTGTCCAACGCGTCCGCCCAGTCAGTGGACGCGGTGGAACTCAAGCTCGTCGACGGCCAGTCCATCATCTGGGGCAATGCGGGGGAGAAGGAACTCAAGGCCAAAGTACTGGCCGCCCTCCTGAAGGTACCGGCGGATCCCAAAAACCCGGTTAAGGTGTACGACGTGAGCGTGCCCCGGCATCCGGTAACCCGCTGACACGCTTTCTTTACGGTATTAATCCGACACGCGGAGCCGGTTATTGAATGTGCGTACCAGAGGAAATACCGTCACAGACATGAGTTACTTGACATAACTATAACCTTCAACTCGAAGGTTAGGGTTTCAGGCACTAAGCTCTTCATCAGATTTAGCAAAAAGACACGAACAAGGGACACGTAACGTGGCAGCTCCGCAGAATTACTTGGCCGTCATCAAAGTCGTCGGCATCGGCGGCGGTGGCGTGAACGCAGTCAACCGCATGATCGAGGTCGGCCTCCGAGGTGTTGAATTCATCGCCATCAACACCGACGCCCAGGCCCTGCTGATGAGCGACGCCGACGTCAAGCTCGACGTGGGACGCGAGTTGACCCGCGGCCTTGGGGCAGGCGCGAACCCTGAGGTGGGCAAGCAGGCTGCAGAGGACCACGCAGACGAGATCGAAGAAGTGCTCCGCGGCGCCGACATGGTCTTCGTTACTGCCGGCGAAGGCGGCGGCACCGGCACTGGCGGCGCTCCCGTCGTCGCACGCATTGCCCGCTCCCTCGGTGCCCTGACCATCGGCGTGGTCACCCGCCCGTTCACGTTCGAAGGCCGCCGCCGTGCAGGTTCCGCCGAGGCCGGCATTGACGCCCTCCGCGACGAAGTGGACACCCTGATCGTTATCCCCAACGACCGCCTCCTCTCCATCAGCGACCGCAACGTCTCAGTCTTGGACGCCTTCCGCTCCGCTGACCAGGTGCTGCTTTCCGGTGTCCAGGGCATCACTGACCTCATCACCACGCCGGGCCTGATCAACCTTGACTTCGCTGACGTCAAGTCCGTGATGCAGGGCGCCGGTTCCGCCCTGATGGGCATCGGTTCCGCCCGGGGCGAAGACCGCGCCGTCAAGGCCGCAGAGCTCGCCATCGCCTCGCCGCTGCTGGAAGCGTCCATTGACGGTGCGCACGGCGTGCTCCTGTCCATCCAGGGCGGTTCGGACCTCGGCCTGTTCGAAATCAACGAAGCCGCACGCCTGGTCCAGGAAGTGGCGCACCCGGAAGCAAACATCATCTTCGGCGCCGTCATTGACGACGCCCTTGGCGACGAAGCCCGCGTGACGGTCATCGCTGCCGGGTTCGACGACGTCAAAGCCACCTCGCCGTCCATGGACCAGTCCCAGCCGCAGGTCGCTCCTCAGCGGCCGGCCGCGCCTGTTGCCCCGGCACCCACCCAGGCTCCTTCCTCGGGCAACCACTCCATGAATGTCCAGCCGGTCCACGCAGGAGTCGGCGCAGCCGGACTCAGCAACTGGGGCCAGCAGCGTCCCTCCGCGGTCCCCGCTGACTCAGGCTTCGACGTCGACCTGCCCTCCGTGGTGGAGCCGGACCTGTCCGGCAGCCACTCGGATGACCTGGATGTCCCCGACTTCCTGAAGTAGGCGCCGGGTTTGTTCCATTGGCGCGCCGAAATCGGGCCCGGAGTATCGGTTGCCTTCACTGACGCTGCCGCCGGAAACCTGGCGCTGCACGTGGGTGACGATCCCGCGGACGTGGCCCGGCGCCGCGGAGACCTGGAACGGACCATCGGCGTCGCTCCCCATGGCCTGAGGTTCATGAACCAGGTCCACGGCACCACCGTGGCGGTCATGGATCAGGGAAGTGCGGCGCCCGAGGCGGACGCCATGGTTTCCCGTGGTCTTCCGCTGGCAGTGATGGTTGCTGACTGCATTCCAGTGCTGCTGGCAGGGGAGTCTGCGGAAGGACCGGTCCTCGCTGCTGTCCACGCAGGCCGGCCCGGCCTTGCCGGCGGAGTCATTCCCGCCGCCGTGGGGAGCATGAAATCCCTCGGTGCCTCCGGTATACGTGCCTGGCTTGGTCCGTCCATCTGCGGAAATTGCTACGAGGTCCCTGCCAAAATGCGGGCCGAGGTGGCTGCCGCTGTGCCTGCGGCGCGGAGTACCACCTCATGGGGCACCCCAGGGCTGGATCTGCCCGCCGGGGCGCGGAGCCAGCTGGAGCACCTGGACATTCACGTGGAGTACAGCGGACCCTGCACCCTCGAGACGGCATCGCTCTTCTCGTACCGGCGGGACAAAAACACCGGGCGCTTCGCAGGAGTGGTGTGGTTCCATGACTGACGCCGGAACAGCCGGGGACCCGCGCTCTGAAGAGCTGAAAGGCCGGCTCGATATCGTCCGCCGCCGCATTTCTGCCGCGGCAGCTGCGGCAGGCCGGGAAGGCAACCTGCCCACCTTGATCGTGGTCACCAAGTTCCATCCGGCGGAGGACATCAAACGGCTCGCGGCCCTGGGCGTGACGGACGTCGGCGAGAACCGTGACCAGGAAGCGGCAGCCAAAGCGGAACAACTTGCGGAGTGCGGACTTGACTGGCACTTCGTGGGCCAGCTGCAGACCAAAAAGGCCAAGTCCGTGCTCCGGTACGCAGCCGCTGTGCACTCCGTTGACCGGCCGCAGCTCGTCGACGCCTTGGCCAAGGCGGCACAGGCTCAGCAGGATACCAGCGGACGCGCGCCGCTGGAGTGCTTCATCCAGGTCAGCCTGGAGGACGACGCCGGTACGCACCGCGGCGGTGCCGCCCCCAGCGACGTGGAGATGCTGGCCGAGCGGATAGCAACAGCCGGAAGCCTGACGCTTGCAGGGGTGATGGCGGTGGCCCCCTTGGGAGCCCCGCCGGAGCCTGCCTTCGAAAAACTTGCCGCCGTGTCCGCCGGGCTGGTGGCGGTGCATCCCGCAGCCACCGGCATTTCGGCAGGCATGAGCCAGGACCTGGAAGCGGCCATCCTGTTCGGAGCGACACACCTGAGAATCGGTTCCGATATTCTCGGATCGCGTCCCCCTGTGGGGTAGCGTCGGTGCTATTGGAAGTGATGGGCGGGGGACTCCAGTGCTGTCAAGTCATTGGGCGGCCCGCTTACGGACACGATTAGGAGTCGACCATGGCCGGCGCTCTGCGCAAGACAATGATCTATCTTGGGCTCGCCGACGGCGATGAACACTACGAGTCCGAGCAACAGACCGCACGTAAGGATGAGGACGAAACGATGGAAGCTGACCGCGAGGAGCGCCGTGCACCTGCACCCGTCCGCGAGGTCAGCCGCGAAACGTCCTACACCCCCGAAGAGGAATACCGCGCCCCAGTGACCCCCATCAAGCGCGCGGCGTCGAGCCGCGAGGAGACCAGCGGTCTCCGCCAGATCACCACCATCCATCCACGCTCCTACAACGACGCCAAGCTCATCGGCGAAAGCTTCCGCGATGGAATCCCGGTCATCATGAACGTGACGGACATGGGCGAGGCCGATGCCAAGCGCCTGGTGGACTTCTCCGCCGGCCTGGTCTTTGGGCTCCGGGGGAGCATCGAGCGGGTCACCAACAAGGTGTTCCTGCTCTCGCCGTCGTACGTTGAAGTCATCGGTGACGACAAAAAAGCCAGCGAGACCCAAGCCAGCTTCTTCAACCAAAGCTGACCAAATAACCTGACGAGATGCCAGGCAGGGACACACCTGCCTGGCATCTGTGCTGAAATAGACGAGAAGCATTGGCCGGACATTGCGGCAACCACTATGGACATGGAGATATGAATTAAGTCATGGGAATTGTTTTCGGGCTTGTCTATCTCGCGCTTTTGCTGTTCTTTGTGGCATTGATCATCCGCCTGGTGTTCGACTGGGTCCAGATGTTCGCAAGGGAGTGGCGTCCCCGTGGTGCCGCCCTGGTGGTGGCGCACGCCGTCTACTCCATTACGGACCCGCCGCTCAACGGACTGCGCCGGCTGATCCCGCCACTGCGGCTCGGCGGCATCTCCCTGGACCTGGGCTTTTTGGTCCTGTTCATCGCGGTCAGTATTGCCATGGGGATCACCCGGGGCCTCGCCTGATTTACCGGATAGACCCAGCACGCACACGGATGGAACCCGCCGGGAACCACCAGTGCAATATGAAGAAAACTCGCGTTTGACACCGCAGTGTTGAATTAGAGGAACCAGACCAACTTTAGGTACCGTAGTTTTGACGGCCGGAAGGCCTACTGACTAACCAGACCAGTGAGGTGACCAGATGGCTTTGACGCCAGAAGACGTTGTCAACAAGCGCTTTCAGCCGACCAAGTTCCGCGAAGGCTACGACCAGGATGAGGTTGATGACTTCCTGGACGAGATCGTTGTGGAGCTCCGCCGCCTGAACCAGGAAAACGACGAACTTCGCAAGAAGCTCTCCGAAGCCGGGTCCAGCGTGCCGGCCGGCTCCGCTGCCGCACCCGTCGTGGAGAAGGTCCCCGCGCCCGTCAAGTCCGACAAGGATGAAGCACGCGAGAAGGCCGAAGCCGAAGCCAAGGCCGCCGAAGAGCGCAAGAAGAAGGACGTCCAGCCTGCCGCTCCGGTAGCTGCCGCTCCCGTTGCCGCCGCACCGGCCGCCCCCACCTCCTCAGCTGAATCCGCCGCCGGCCTGCTCGCCATGGCGCAGCAGATGCACGACCGCCACGTGGCAGACGGACAGGCGCAGAAGGACAAGATCATCGCCGAAGCGCAGATCGAAGCCAGCAGCCTCGTCAACGATGCCCAGGAGAAGTCCCGCAAGATCCTGGGAGCCCTTGAGCAGCAGCGTTCCGTGCTGGAGCGCAAGGTGGAGCAGCTCCGCGGTTTCGAGCGCGACTACCGTTCACGCCTGAAGGCCTACATCGAAGGCCAGCTCCGCGACCTCGATGCCCGTGGTTCAGTGGCAACGCCGGAAGTCAGCGAAGCCAACTAATCCGGCAAGCACGTATTCTGAAAGCCGGTGGCTGAGGATTCCTCGGCCACCGGCTTTTGGCATTGAACCAGGTCTTACGAATGAAAGCACCATGACTGACGAACTCGCCGCCGACCCGGCCCGCCCCGTACCGCCCTCACCGCGACCCCGGAAGGCCGTACTGCTGTCCCTCTTTGCCGGGTTCGCAGTTTTTGCCTACGTCCTGGACCAGCTGACCAAGATCTGGGTCACTTCCACCATGGTGGAGGGGGAGCGGATTCCGGTGTTTCCGCCGCTGCTGCACTGGTACTTCATCCGGAACTCGGGGGCAGCGTTCTCCATCGGGGAAAATGTCACCTGGGTGTTCTCCATCATCATGGCCGCCGTTGCCGTGGCCATCCTCTTCCAGGTCCGCAAGCTCGGTTCGAAGTGGTGGTCCCTTGCCCTCGGCCTGCTGCTGGGCGGCGCGCTGGGTAACCTCACCGACAGGCTCTTCCGGGAACCGTCCTTCGGCATGGGGCACGTGGTGGACTTCATCCAGCTGCCGAATTTCGCGATCTTCAACATCGCTGACTCGGCCGTGGTTTCCGCCGTCGCGATCATCTGCATCCTGACCCTGCGCGGAATCACCCTGGACGGAACACGGCTCACTTCCGCCCGGAAGGAGAACTCCGGCGATGCCTGAGCGGGTGGTTGTCGCCGAAGAATATGCCGGGACCCGCGCCGATGCGGGTCTCGCCGGGCTGATGGGAATTTCGCGTTCTCTTGCGGCCACCCTTATCGCCGAAGGCAATGTCCTCAGCAAAGGCAAAGCACTGGGAAAGTCGGCAAAGCTCATAGCCGGAGACGTCCTCCAGGTGAGCCTGCCGGAACGGCGTGACCCCCTGGAAGTGGTGGAGGAAGTTGTGGAAGGCCTGAAGATCCTGTTGGACGACGACGATTTCGTCGTCGTCGACAAACCCGTGGGTGTTGCTGCCCATCCCTCTCCAGGCTGGGTAGGTCCCACCGTGGTGGGTGGCCTGGCCGGGGCAGGCTACCGAATTTCCACCTCCGGCTCGCCTGAGCGGGCGGGCATTGTCCACCGGCTCGACGTCGGCACGTCCGGGGCGATGGTGGTCGCCAAGTCCGAACGCGCCTACACGGCCCTGAAGCGGGCTTTCAAGGAACGCACCGTGGACAAGGTTTACCATGCGGTGGTCCAGGGCCTGCCCGACCCGCTGACCGGTACCATTGACGCGCCGATCGGCCGCCACCCGGGACATGACTGGCGGTTCGCTGTCATCGAGGACGGCCGGCCGTCCGTCACGCACTATGAAGTGGTGGAAGCGTTCGGCAAGGCAAGCCTCGTGGAGGTGCACCTGGAGACGGGCCGAACCCACCAGATACGGGTGCATTTCTCGGCCCTGCGCCATCCCTGCGCGGGCGACCTCACCTACGGCGCCGACCCCCGCCTGGCCGCTACGCTAGGCCTGACACGGCAGTGGCTGCACGCCCGCGAGCTCGGCTTCGAGCACCCCGTGACGGGGGAGCCGGTGCGTGTCATCAGCAACTACCCGCAGGACCTCGCGTTTGCCCTCGAAGTGCTGGAGTCCGGGCGGGCCTGACCCTCGGCGTGGATTCCGAGCGCATAGAATAGTGCGGTGACTTCCAGCAACGACTCGTTTGTCCATCTCCATAACCACACCGAGTATTCAATGCTGGACGGTGCCGCAAGGCTAGGCGAGCTGTTCGACGAAACCGAACGGCTGGGCATGCCGGCCATCGCCACCACCGACCACGGCTATCTCTTCGGCGCCTTCGACTTCTGGAAGAAGGCCACGGACAAGGGGATCAAGCCGATCATCGGCGTCGAAGCCTACGTGACTCCGGGCACGGCCCGCGGCGACAAAAGCCGCGTGCGTTGGGGCGAGGAGCACCAGCGCAAGGACGATATCTCCGGCGGTGGCTCGTACACCCACATGACCTTGCTCAGCTACAACAACGCCGGCATGCGGAACCTGTTCCGGGCGTCCTCCATCGCCTCGCTGGACGCCGTGTTCGGCAAGTGGCCCCGGCTGGACCGGGAATTGCTCAACACCTATTCCGAGGGGCTCATCGCCACCACGGGCTGCCCGTCCGGGGAAGTCCAGACCCGCCTGCGGCTGGGCCAATACCGCGAGGCGCTGGAAGCGGCCTCCGAGTTCCGCGACATCTTCGGCGCCGAGAACTACTTCTGCGAATTGATGGACCACGGGCTGGACATCGAACGGCGCGTTACCGGGGACCTGCTTCGCCTCGCCAAGGACCTGAACCTTCCCCTCGTCGCCACCAACGACCTCCACTACACGCACGAGCACGATGCCAAAGCCCACGAGGCGCTGTTGGCCATCCAGTCCGGCTCCACCCTCCTGGAACCCACGTACGACAACGGCGGCTCCCGCTTCGCATTCTCCGGCAGCGGCTACTACCTGAAGTCGCCGCAGGAGATGCGTGAGCTGTTCCGGGACCACCCCGATGCCTGCGACAACACCCTCCTCATCGCCGAGCGGTGCGAGGTTTCCTTCAATACCGGCGCCAACTACATGCCCCGCTTCCCCTGCCCCCCGGGGGAGGACGAGACCTCCTGGCTGGTCAAGGAAGTGGCCACAGGACTTGACTACCGCTACCCGGGCGGCGTTCCGGACGAGGTACGTGCGCAGGCCGACTATGAGCTGGGCGTCATCACCTCCATGGGGTTCCCCGGCTACTTCCTGGTGGTGGCGGACTTCATCAACTGGGCCAAGAACAACGGCATCCGCGTGGGTCCAGGCCGTGGTTCCGGTGCCGGCTCCATGGTGGCCTACGCCATGCGCATCACCGACCTTGACCCGCTGCGCCACGGACTCATCTTCGAGCGGTTCTTGAACCCGGACCGCGTCTCCATGCCTGACTTCGACGTCGACTTCGATGACCGGCGCCGCTCGGAAGTCATTGACTACGTCACCCGCAAGTACGGTGACGAGCGTGTGGCCATGATCGTCACCTACGGCACCATCAAAACCAAGCAGGCGCTCAAGGACTCCTCACGCGTGCTGGGGTATCCCTTCAGCATGGGCGAGCAGCTGACCAAGGCACTGCCCCCGGCCGTGATGGCCAAGGACATCCCGCTGGCGGATATCCAGAACCCGGAGGCCAAGCGCTACGGCGAAGCCGGTGACTTCCGCCAGCTGGTCAGCACGGACCCGGAAGCTGCCAAGGTGTTCGAGACCGCGCTGGGCATTGAGGGGCTGAAGCGCCAGTGGGGCGTCCACGCCGCCGGCGTGATCATGTCCTCGGATCCGATCATCGACGTCATCCCCATCATGCGCCGCATCCAGGACGGCCAGGTGATCACGCAGTTCGATTACCCCACCTGCGAGGGCCTTGGCCTGATCAAGATGGACTTCCTGGGGCTGCGGAACCTGACGATCATTTCCGACGCCTTGGAAAACATCAAGATGAACCGCGGCGTCGACCTGGACCTGGAGTCCCTGGAACTCGACGACGCCCCGTCCTACGAGCTGCTGGCCCGCGGCGACACCCTCGGCGTGTTCCAGCTCGACGGCGGGCCGATGCGCTCCCTGCTCAAGCTGATGAAGCCCGACAACTTCGAGGACATTTCGGCCGTGCTCGCGCTGTACCGGCCGGGTCCGATGGGCGCCAACGCGCACACTGACTATGCCCTGCGCAAGAACGGGATCCAGGAAGTCATCCCGATCCACCCGGAACTGAAGGAACCGCTTGCGGAGATCCTCGGCGGAACCTATGGCCTGATCGTGTACCAGGAGCAGGTGATGGCCGTGGCGCAGAAGCTGGCCGGGTACTCGCTGGGCCAGGCAGACATCCTCCGCCGCGCCATGGGTAAAAAGAAGAAATCCGAGCTGGACAAGCAGTTCGCCGGCTTCTCCCAGGGCATGCAGGACAACGGCTACTCCATGGAGGCCGTGAAGACCCTGTGGGACATCCTGCTGCCCTTCTCCGACTACGCCTTCAACAAAGCCCACTCCGCCGCGTATGGAGTGATCTCCTACTGGACGGCGTACCTCAAGGCCCACTACGCCCCGGAATACATGGCCGCGCTGCTCACGTCCGTGGGCGACGACAAGGACAAATCCGCCATCTACCTCAACGAATGCCGGCGCATGGGCATCACCGTGCTCCCGCCGGACGTCAACGAGTCCGCCTTGAACTTCACCCCGGTAGGCAACGACATCCGCTTCGGCATGGGCGCCATCCGCAACGTCGGCGTCAACGTGGTGGAAGCCATGGTGGCCGCGCGCGAGAGCGAGGGCGCTTACACGTCCTTCAAGGACTACCTGATGAAGGTCCCGGCGGTGGTCTGCAATAAGCGCACCATCGAATCACTGATCAAGTCCGGCGCCTTCGACTCGCTGGGCCACCACCGCCGTGCCCTGGCGATGATCCACGAAGAAGCCATAGATTCCGTCATCACGCTCAAGCGGAATGAAGCGATCGGGCAGTTCGACCTCTTTGCCGGCTTCGAGGAAGCCGAATCCGAGTCGTCGCTGAGCATCGAGATTCCTGACCTGCCCGAGTGGGAGAAGAAGGACAAACTCTCCTTTGAACGGGACATGCTGGGGCTGTATGTCTCGGACCACCCGCTGCAGGGCCTCGAAGGGGTCCTGAGCCAGCACGCCGAGCTGAGCATCACATCCGTATTGGGCGAAGACGGGCCGCAGGATGGCGCCATCATCACCATTGCCGGCATGATCACGTCCCTGAGCCGGCGTATCGCGAAGGCCAGCGGCAACGCCTACGCCCGGGCCGAGGTGGAGGACCTGGGCGCTTCCATGGAAGTGATGTTCTTTGGCCAGGTTTACGGACCCATCGCCTCGGTGCTCGCCGAGGACCTGATTGTGGTGGTCAAGGGCCGCCTGCAGAAGCGTGACGACGGCGCGATCACCCTCAACTGCATGGAACTGTCCGTTCCGGACCTAAGCGAAGGGCTGAACGGACCACTCGTGATCACCATGCCCACCCACAAGGCCACGGAAGCAGTAGTGACTGAGCTGGGCGACGTGCTCCGGACGCACCGCGGCAACTCGGAAGTCCGCCTGCACCTGCAGGGCGACACCAGGACCGAAATCATGGGACTGCCGGTCCACCTCCGCGTGAACCCGAGCCCGTCCCTCTTCGGCGACCTGAAGGTACTGCTCGGCCCCGCCTGCCTGGACGCCTGACCTCCAGGAAGCGGACGACGGCGGAACATCGCGGCGTCGTCCGCTGCTGTTTTGACGCCGGCTGAGCACCCGGCCTGGCGCCCCTGACCTGAACGGCCGGCAGGTACCTCAGATTTCGTAGTCGAGCGGCACGGGCTGGCTGTAGCCGCCCCGGTGGTAGAGCAGGGGCGACCCGTCCCCGCCCACCTGGCCGTCAACCACCTGCACCACCACGACTGCGTTGTTTTCGAAGGAAAGGCGCATCTGCACCTCGCCGATCAACCAACCGGCGACGTCCTTCAGCACCGGCACGCCGTGCGGCCCGACGTCCCAGTGGTCACCCTCAAAACGGTTGCCGGCCCCGGCAAACCGGTCAGCAAGTTGCTGGTTCTCCAGGCCAAGCATGTGGACGCCGAGATAGGTGGTATTCGCCACGGCAGGCCATGACCTGGAACTGCGCGCCATGTTGAAGGTGAAACGCGGGGGCTGTGCTGACAGCGACGCTACGGACGTGGCGGTGAAGCCGAACGGACTGTCCTGGTAGTTGACCGTGATGATGGCAACGCCCGCAGCGTGGCGCCTGAACATCTCCCTGAACGTCCGCTCGAACGGCACGTCATTTTCGGTCACAAGAACTCCTGATGGTGGGTGGCTGTGTGCTCTCCTTCAAGGGTAGGGGCCGGTTGGCCCCGGCAGGGAATCACTTGAAGCACCACGTCCCCGGCGGTTAAGCCGGCGGAACATTTGTTAAGGTTTGTTGCATGACGAATCCAACCCGCCGCACACGGCCGCGGCTGCCTTGGGCCATGCTGGCGGTGCCGGCGGCGGCGGGAGTGCCCGCGGGAATCCTCTGGTGGCTGCTGGCGCCGGGCGGTCTTAACCTGATCACCCGGGATCCGGCACTTGCAAGCGGGACCAACCCCCTGGTCTGGCTCCCAAGGGACCTCACGCTGGCCGGACTTCTGGTCTTCGCCGGGTGCCTCCTGGCAGTGTTTCTGAAGGACAAAAAGCGCCAGGATCCGCAGGCCGCCCTGCTGATGGGGCTGGCCGGCGCCTTATGCGGCGCAGTCCTGGCCTGGCAGGCCGGCCTGCTGTCCGCTTATCTGTGGGGGCCTGTGGTTGACGCCTCCGCCAACGCCAGCATCGCCTTTTCCTTGCGCTCCATGCCCGTGCTGCTGCTGTGGCCCGCTGCCACTGCAGTGTCCGTCTTTGTGCTGGACCTGATGCACCTCCTTGGAAGGAAGGACGACGGCGGCGCTGACCGGTCGCGGCACGCTGCGGTTGGGAACGTAAAATAGTGCGGTGACCATTTCTTCGGAGTTTCCCGCCGCCCCCGCCGCTGCCGCCGTTAGCTTCCGCACCGTTGACCTTCGCGGCCGGAACCTGACTCTCGCTGGACTTCGCGCCGCCGTTCCGCGCGCCCAGGGCCAGACGGTAGCGGACGCCGAAGAGAAAGTCGCCGACATCATCTCGGCCGTCCGGCAGCGGGGCTTCGAGGCACTGGGCGAATTGGCCCTTCGCTTCGACGGCGTGGCCCAAAACCACCCGCTGGTCCCGCAGGAGGCCCTCGCGGCCGCGCTCCAAAAGCTGGACCCCGCCGTCCGCGGGGCGCTGGAGGAATCGATCAGCCGGGCACGCCGGTTCGCGGACGGCCAGCGTCCGCGCAACGTGGAGGTCCAGCTCGGCGACGGCGCGCTGGTCAGCCAGAACTGGGTGCCGGTGGCACGGGTGGGACTCTACGTGCCGGGCGGCCTTGCCGTCTACCCGTCCTCCGTCATCATGAACGTGGTTCCGGCCCTCGCCGCCGGGGTGGAGTCCATTGCCTTGGCGTCGCCTCCGCAGAAGGAGTTTGACGGCCTGCCGCATCCCACGATCCTTGCCGCCGCCGCACTGCTCGGCATCACTGAGGTGTACGCCATCGGCGGTGCCCAGGCGATCGCTGCCTTCGCCTACGGGGTGTCGGCAACGGAAGCCGGGCCGGCGCTGGAACCGGTGGACGTGGTGACCGGGCCGGGCAATATTTTCGTCGCCACGGCCAAGCGCCTGGTGAAAGGTGCGGTGGGGATCGATTCCGAGGCCGGCACCACCGAGATCGCCATCCTGGCAGACTCGGCGGCCCAACCTGCCCTGGTTGCCGCGGACCTGATCAGCCAGGCGGAACACGATCCCAAGGCGGCCTCGGTGCTGATTACGGATTCCGAGGACCTCGCCGCCGCCGTCCGCCGTGAGCTCGACCGGCAGGCCGCCACCACCAAGCACTCCGGCCGGGTCATTGAAGCGTTGTCCGGCCCGCAGTCCGGGGTGGTTCTGGTGGAGGACCTGGAACAGGGCATCGCCGCCTGTGACGCTTATGCAGCCGAACACCTGGAAATCATGACCCGCGATGCCGCGGGGGTGGCCGCCAGGATCCGTAATGCCGGTGCCATCTTTGTTGGTGACTTCAGCCCCGTGAGCCTCGGGGATTACTGCGCCGGCTCGAACCACGTCCTGCCCACCAGCGGCACCGCTGCCTTCTCGTCCGGCTTGAACGTCACTACCTTCCTGCGGGCCATCCAGGTAGTGAACTACAGCCGCGAGGCGCTGGCAGAAGTGAGCGGACACATCGTCAGCTTGTCCGGAGCAGAAGACCTGCCCGCGCACGGTGAGGCGGTCACGGCCCGGTTTTCCTAGTGCGAGCAACTGCCGGGCCCCCGACATCTAGTAGTACCGACCACAACATGTAGTAATTACAGGCTTGTTATTAGCCTGCTGCGGGACGTAAACTGGAGGCGCCACGGAAGCGGGCTGTGCCTCGCCGCGCTCGTGCACCAGGAAACACCCAGCTAAGAACACCAGCGAAAGAAGGGACGCCATGTATTGTCCGTTCTGCCGCAACCCCGATTCCCGGGTGGTGGACAGCCGGATGGCGGACGATGGCTCGGCCATCCGCCGGCGCCGCCAGTGCCCCGAGTGCGGGCGCCGGTTTACCACGGTGGAGACTACCAGTTTGTCCGTGATCAAGCGTTCCGGTGTGGGGGAGCCCTTCAGTCGCAGCAAGGTGATCAACGGTGTCCGCAAGGCATGCCAGGGACGCCCGGTGAGCGAGGACGACCTCGCGCTGCTCGCCCAGGAAGTCGAGGAGCAAATTCGCTCCTCGGGCGCCGCCGAGATTGATGCCCACGAGGTGGGACTTGTGATCCTCGGTCCGCTGCAGAAACTGGACAAGGTGGCCTACCTTCGCTTTGCGAGCGTCTACCAGGCCTTCGAATCCCTCGAGGACTTCGAAACGGCCATCGCCCTGCTCCGCCAGGAAGCCGAAGAAGACGCGAAGGTCACTCCCGCCAAGGGCGCCAAAAGCTCCGAAAAAACCCCGCTGTAAGCTCCGGTGGTGGCACTGGAGGGGAAGCCGCAGCCACCACCGGCACCACGCCTGCCCCGCAGGGGGCCAGGCCGTTACCTTCCCCCTGAAACAGGCAACACCGCGCCGGTGATGTAGGACGCCTCCCGGGACATCAGCCACAGGACGGCCGCTGCTACTTCTTCTGGCTCGGCACCCCTGCCGAGCGGAATGGTCGGGTTAAGCCGCTCCACGCGGTCCGGCATCCCTGCCGCCGCATGCAGGCCGGTGTTGGTGCTCCCCGGCGCGACCGCGTTCACCCGGATACCCTGCTGTGCCACTTCGGCCGCCAGCCCGGTAGTGAGGACATCCACCGCCCCCTTGGACGCCGCGTAGTGCGCCCAGGTTCCGGGGGAGCCTGCCTTGGTTGCAGTAGAAGAGATGTTGATGATCGAACCGCCGGAGCCGCCTGCCTGGCTGCCCATCCGCCGCACCGCCTCCTGGCAGACGTAAATCATCCCGGCAACATTGACATCCATAACGCGCCGGACATTCCCGGCAGGCACGTCCACAAGGTCCCCGATCAGGTTGCCGGTGATGCCCGCGTTGTTAACGACTGCCGTCAGCGTCCCCAGCCGCGCGGCTGCGTCGAAGAGGGACCGGACGGCTGCGGGATCACTGACGTCCGCTTGGGCAGGAACTGCCGTGCCGCCGTCGTCCGCAATGTCCTTGGCCACGGCCGCGGCACCGTCCGCATCCGCAGAATAGTTCACCACGACGGCATAACCCGTGCGGGCAGCCAACCGGGCGATGGCGGCACCGATACCCCGGCTGGCACCGGTGACCACCATGACGCCCCGGGTGGCGGGGCCGGAAGCGTCCACCCTTATTTTGCGAGCTTGTGCTTCAAAGCGATTTCGATGGCGGCACCAACGATGCCGGCCTCGTTTCGCAGGACTGCCGGCACGATCGGCGTGCGGAGTTTGAGGTTGGGCAGGTACTCATCAGCGCGCTTGGAGATGCCGCCGCCAACGATGAACAGCTCGGGGGAGAACAGGAACTCCACGTGGGAGAAGTAGCGCTGCAGCAGGACGCTGTACTCATCCCACGTCAGGCCATCCCTCTCACGGGCTACGGCGGAGGCTTTGGTTTCCGCGTCGTGGCCGTCGATCTCCAAGTGGCCCAGCTCGGCATTGGGTACAAGTTTGCCGTCAAAGATAAAGGCTGAACCGATTCCGGTGCCGAGGGTGATCACCAGGACAGTGCCGGCAACCCCCGCGCCCGCACCGTACCGGGCCTCCGCAAGCCCGGCAGCGTCGGCGTCGTTGATGACCTCAACGGGACGGGCCAGGCGTGCCGTCAGGAGGCCGTCGATGTCCGTGTTGAGCCAACTCTTGTCCACGTTGGCGGCGGAGTGGACCACGCCGTGCTGGATGATGCCCGGGAAGGTGACGCCCACGGGGGAGCCGGCGGCCGGGGCCTCGGGGCGGGCCGAGAGTTCGGAAACCACCAGTGCCACTGCCTCGGCAACGGACTCCGGGGTAGCAGGCTGCGGGGTGGGAACGCGGAACCGTTCACCGAGCAGTTTGCCTTTTTTCAGGTCGACGATGCCGCCCTTGATTCCCGTGCCTCCGATGTCGATGCCGATCAGCGGGGCGTTCTTGTGCGACTTCTCGTCCTTCTTGGGCAATGGGTTTCCGTTCGTGGCAGGGCGGGCGGGGAAGGGGCGGCGGGCAGCCGGCCCCGGGTGCTTTCTGGTCAGCGGCTTGCTAACCGGTGAGCAGTGTTTTGCGGATGGTGCTGCGCGGCCTGGTCAGGGCAGGGTGAGGATCTCCGCGCCGGAGTCGGTGACCAGCAGGGTGTGCTCAAACTGGGCAGTGCGTTTGCGGTCCCGGGTGACTACGGTCCAGTCATCGGCCCACATATCCCACTCGACGGTGCCCAGGGTCAGCATTGGCTCGATGGTGAAGACCATGCCGGGTTCGATCACCGTGCTGTAGGCGGGGGCGGCGTCGTAGTGCGGGATGATGAGTCCGGTGTGGAAGGCCTCACCTACGCCGTGTCCGGTGAAGTCCCGGACCACACCGTAGCCGAAGCGCTTGGCGTACGACTGGATGGCGCGGCCAATCACGTTGATCTCGCGGCCCGGGGCAACGGCCTTGATGGCCCGGTTCAGTGATTCCTGCGTCCGTTCCACGAGCAGGCGGGATTCCTCGTCAACATCTCCCACCAGGAAGGTGTAGTTGGTGTCGCCGTGGACGCCGTCAAGGTAGGCAGTGATGTCGATATTGAGGATATCGCCGTCGTTGACCACGGTAGTGTCCGGGATCCCGTGGCAGATGACTTCGTTCAGCGACGAGCACAAGGACTTGGGGAATCCACGGTATCCGAGGGTGGAAGGGTAGGCGTGGTGGTCAAGGAGGAACTCGTGGCCCACCTTGTCCAGCTGGTCAGTGGTGACCCCCGGCTCGATGTGCTTTCCCACTTCCACGATGGCCTGCGCGGCGATCTTCGCGGCCACCCGGATCTTCTCAACCGTTTCGGCGGACTTGACCTCGGAGCCGGTGAACTTTGCAGGTCCCGGCCTGCCGACATACTCGGGGCGGGCGATGGACGCCGGTACGGGACGCTGCGGGCTGACGGTTCCCGGGGTAAGGGTGCCGATGGGTGCAGTCGAGGCAAGGGAAGGCATAGATTGATCATATAAGGCACTACAGAAGGCCTAACAACCGGGAGCCGCGTCTGTACCGCGTAGAGGTTTAAGTTACGCGCGTCACGCTGCAGCTTCCCTGCCTGCCGGAACGGGGAACAACGATGACTGAGTACTGGTACAACATCAAGACCCACGAGGTGGAGGAGGACCGGCTCTCCGACTGGAGCCAGCTGATCGGGCCTTATAAAACCAGGGAGGAAGCGGAGCACGCACTCGAGAAGGTCCGCGCCCGCAATGAAGTCTGGGAAAAGGACGACGACGACTGACGGGGCACGGCGGCCCGGCGCCGGCCTGGTTGGGCCGGCCGTCCTGCCGGAAGCTGCGGCTAGAAAGAGTGCTCGGGCCCGGGGAACTGGCCGGACCTGACATCCTCGCCGTAGGCGGTGGCTGCATCCAGGAGCGTGCTCCGCAGGTCCGCGTACTGCTTGACGAACCTGGCCATCCTGCCGCCCCGCAGCCCGGCCATGTCCTGCCAGACCAGCACCTGGCCGGTGGTCTCCTTGCCTGCGCCGATGCCCACGGTGGGAACGGTGACGGCCTTGTCCACTGCTGCCGCCGTCTCCGCGGGGACCATCTCCATCAGCACGCTGAAGGCGCCGGCATCAGCCAGCGCCACGGCGTCGTCAATCAGTCGCTGCGCGTCGTCACCGCGGCCCTGGACGCGGTAGCCGCCCAGCGCGTGTTCACTCTGCGGCGTAAAGCCAATGTGCGCCATCACGGGAATGCCTGCCTGCACCATAGCCCGGACAGTCGGCGCATAGTAACTGCCGCCCTCGATCTTGACGGCGTGCGCCAAACCTTCCTTCAGGAACCGAACGCCGGCGGCGACGGCCTGCTCGGGGGAAACCTCGTAGCTTCCGAACGGCAGGTCCGCCACAACGAGGGCGCGCTTGGCAGAGCGCGCCACTGCCCGGCACAGGGGCAGCAGTTCGTCCACGGTGACCGGCAGGCTGGTCTCGTTGCCGAAAACATTGTTGGACGCCGAGTCGCCCACCAGGAGCACCTCGATGCCCGCGGCGTCGAAAATTTCTGCCGTGTACTGCTCATAGGCCGTCAGCATTGCGAACTTCGTGCCGTCATTCTTGGCCTGTTGAAGGTGATGGACGCGCACTTTGGCCGGCCTCCGCTCCGGGGCCGGCGGGACGCCCTGCCCAGGCCCGCTGCCATAGGGTGCGGGGACGTCGGCGGACATGCTTGCGTCGGAGCTGTTGCTTGAGGCCATTGCATGAGCGTAATGCGGCACCCGCGGTCCTAGCTACCGGCGTCGTCAGCCGCCAGGGTGATTAGCGTCATAAGGAAGGGGAGGCAACGGGGGCCTGCGCGGCGGCTGCTGCCGCCGCCCGTCCCCGGACTTCGTGTTAACGCTGTGTTACGCGGCCCGCAGGCTCCAGCATCGGCGCCAATTGCTTAGTACAGTGTTTGTGAACTGCTGCCGGCATCCTGCGGACCGGGGCATGGACGTTGACCGGAGAAGAGGCCATCATGGACCGCCAGCAAGAGTTTGTCCTGCGCACAATCGAAGAGCGCGACGTACGTTTCGTGCGCCTGTGGTTCACCGACGTCGTGGGTTCACTCAAGTCCGTGGCGCTGGCGCCCGCGGAAGTAGAGGGCGCCTTCGAGGAAGGCCTCGGTTTCGACGGTTCAGCCATCGAGGGACTCGCGCGTGTGTTTGAGTCCGACATGCTCGCGCAGCCGGACCCGTCCACCTTCCAGATCCTGCCGTGGCGCGGCGAAACCGAGCAGACCTCGCGCATGTTCTGCGACATCCTCACGCCTGACGGTGAACCTTCCGCAGCCGATCCCCGCAACGTCCTCAAGCGCACGCTCGCCAAAGCCGCCGACATGGGGTTCACCTGCTACACCCACCCCGAGATCGAGTTTTACCTGCTCAAGTCGCAGGAGCCGGGGCCCGACGGCGCGCCGGTGCCGGTTGATGAGGGAGGGTACTTCGACCACGTCCCGGGCGGCGTGGCGCAGGATTTCCGCCGCACGGCCGTGACCATGCTGGAATCCGTTGGCATTTCCGTGGAGTTCAGCCACCATGAAGCGGGCCCGGGGCAAAACGAGATCGACTTGCGCTACGCGGATGCCCTCCAGACGGCGGACAACATCATGACCTTCCGGACCATCATCAAGGAGGTCGCGCTCCAGCAGGGAACCTACGCCACCTTCATGCCCAAGCCCTTCACGGCGCACCCCGGGTCCGGCATGCACACCCACTTCTCCCTGTTCGAGGGTGACACCAACGCTTTCTACGAGGCCGGCGCGGAATTCCAGCTGTCCAAGACCGCCCGCCAATTCATTGCCGGCATCCTCAAGCACGCACCTGAGTTCACTGCCGTGACAAACCAGTTCGTGAACTCCTACAAGCGCCTGTGGGGCGGCGGCGAAGCCCCCAGCTACTTGAGCTGGGGTCACAACAACCGCTCCGCCCTGGTCCGGGTTCCGTTGTACAAGCCCGGCAAGGGCCAGTCGGCGCGGATCGAGTACCGCGGCATCGATTCCGCGGCAAACCCGTATCTCGCCTACGCCGTCCTGCTGGGTGCCGGCCTGAAGGGCATCGAGGGGGGTTACGACCTTCCCGCAGCCGCGGAGGACGACGTCTGGTCGCTGAGTTCAGCCGAACGACGCGCCATGGGGCACGATCCCCTTCCCGCCAGCCTCCATGACGCCATCCGCTCCATGGAGGACTCTGAACTCATGCCGCAGATTTTGGGCGAGCAGGTCTTCGAACACTTCCTCCGGAACAAGCGTGCCGAGTGGCAGGACTACCGGCTCCAGGTGACGCCCTACGAGCTGCAGCGCAACCTGGCCATCCTCTAGGAAACCGCTGTGAGCCTCGCACGGCGCCTGATTTCAGCCGGCTTCAGCGACCTGGAAAAGGCCGAACGGTTCCTGGCTGCCCGGGAGCTCGAAGGACTGGACAATGACCGGCTTTTTGCGGGGCTGCAGATGGCGGCAAGCCCTGACACTGCCCTCCAGTCCTTGGTGCGGCTGATTGAAAAGCATCCGGACCTCCGGCAGCTGGCGGGCGCTGACCCCGAAACGAGCGAACCGCTCTATCGGGTGCTGGGGGCATCGGAGGCGCTGGGGGAGTTCCTGATCCGCCACCCCGAACACCTTGAGGCCTTCAGTGTCCGGCCCAGCCCCGAACCGCTGCAGGCGAATCCGGCGGAGTTGCGCGCCTCCCTCCTTTCATCCGTAGGTGCTGATCCGCGTGCGGCCCGGCCCGTTGCAGCCGTCACCGGAGCGGAGGCCTACGCGGCCCTTCGGACGGCCTACCGCAGGGGTGTGGTGGACCTTGCGGTCAAGGACCTTTGTGCTGCTGATCCGCTGGACTTCCTGCCCTGGGCGGGCGGGGAACTCGCGGACCTGGCCGGCGCCGCTATCGAGGCCGCCCTCGCCGTCTCGCGCGCCGAGGCCGCCGCCCAGTTCAGCGCCTCGGAAGTGGCCGACGTCGGCCTGGCCGTCATCGGCATGGGCAAATGCGGAGCGCGGGAACTGAACTACATTTCCGACGTCGACGTCATTTACGTGGTGGACGCGGGCGGCCTCGAGGATGCGCAGGCCAGCACCATCGGCACAGCGCTGGCCAGCGGAATATCCCGGGCCATCTCCTCCGTCGCCCGGGAACCCGGGCTGTGGGAAGTGGACGCAAACCTTCGGCCCGAGGGGAAGTCCGGGCCGCTGGTGCGCACCCTGGCGTCCCATGAGACCTACTACGCGCGATGGGCTGAAAGCTGGGAGTTCCAGGCACTGCTGAAGGCCCGCACCATCGCCGGCGATGTTGCCCTTGGGCAACAGTACGAGGACGCCATTGCGCCGCTGATCTGGAGTTCGGCAAGCCGCGACGGGTTCGTTGAGTCCGTTCAGGCCATGCGCCGACGGGTCACGGAACACATCCCGCAGGCGGAAGAACAGCGACAGATCAAGCTGGGCCGCGGCGGACTCCGTGACGTTGAATTTACGGTGCAACTGCTCCAGCTGGTCCATGGCAAGTCTGACGAAACGCTGCGGCGGCGGGACACCACCTCTGCCATCGCAGCCCTCTCCGCAGGCGGCTACATTGGCCGCACGGACGCTGCCGCCTTCGACAAGGCATACCGGTACCTGCGGCTGCTGGAGCACCGCATCCAGCTCTTCCAGCTGCGCAGGACACACCTGATGCCAGTGGGTGAGCCCGCGCTCCGTGCGCTTGCCAAGGCCGTACTGGGGCCGTTTTCCAATGAGCGCCCGCATCCGGACGCCCTGCTGGCCGCTTGGCAGAAGACCAAGCGCTCGGTGCGTGAGCTGCATGAGCGGATCTTCTACCGGCCACTGCTGAACACCACGGCCAAACTCAGCAGCGAGGACGCCAGGCTTACTCCCGAAGCTGCCGAGGGCCGGCTCGCGGCCCTCGGGTACCGGGATCCCAAGGGCGCCATGCGCCACATCGAGGCACTCACTGCCGGCGTAAGCCGCCGGGCTGCCCTGCAACGCCAGCTGCTGCCCATCCTGCTCGACTGGCTCGCTGAAGGAGTGGACCCCGACGGCGGCCTCCTCGCCTTCCGCCGTGTCAGCGAGGCCTTGGGCACTACGCACTGGTACCTGGGAATGCTCCGTGACTCCAACGCTGCGGCGGAGCGTCTGTGCCACATGCTCTCGAATTCGCGGCTGATTGCCGACCTGCTGGAAGTGTCTCCGGAAGCGGTGGCGTGGCTCGGCCAGGACAAGGACCTCGTCCCGGTAACGTTCGAGGCGCAGTGGCAGGAGATCACCTCCAAGATGTCCCGTCATGCGGATCCCGAGAGCGCCATGCGGCTGATCCGGCTGATCAGGCGGCGGGAGACCCTCCGGGTCGCGGTTGCTGACTCTGCCGGGCTGCTGAGCCAGGACGATGTGGGAGCGGCGCTGGCGGACACGGACCGGGCGGCCGTCCTGGGCGCCCTGCGGGTGGCGGAAGGCATTGTTTCCGCCCGCGGGCCCCTGAAGACCGCCGTCCTCGTGGTTGCCATGGGCCGCCAGGGCGGCCGCGAAATCGGCTACGGTTCGGACGCTGACGTGATGTACGTCCACCGGGCACTGCCAGGCTTCTCCGAGGAGGAAGCGCAGGAGCAGGCGTCGCGGTTAGTGGCCAAGGTTTCCAGCCTCCTGACGCAGCCGCTGAAGCCGGCCATCATGGCCGAACGGGTGCTCCAGGTGGACGCCGACCTGCGGCCGGAGGGCAAGAACGGAGCGATGGTGCGCTCCCTGGACTCCTTCGCCGAATACTATCGGCGCTGGTCGCTCATCTGGGAGGCCCAGGCACTGTTGCGCGCACGGCCGATGGCCGGCGACGACGCCCTGGCCGCGGACTTCCTCGAACTCATCAACCCGATCCGGTATCCGGAATCCATATCGGAGCAGGATGTCCGCGAGGTCCGGCGGGTCAAGGCAAGGGTTGAATCCGAACGCCTGCCCCGCGGCGCTGATCCCGCCAGGCACCTCAAGCTGGGCCGCGGCGGGCTCAGCGACGTCGAGTGGCTGGTCCAGCTTCTGCAACTCCAGCACGCAGGCAAACACACGGAGCTGCAGACCACGTCCACCATCGGGGCGCTCGAGGCAGCAACCCAGGCCGGGCTGCTGGACGGGGAGGACGCGGATCTGCTCGCGGCTGCCTGGCGTCTTGCAAGCCGGATCAGGTCTGCCAACGTCATCTGGAGCGGCAAGGCGTCGGACCTGCTTCCGTCTTCCCGGCGCGATCTGGAAGCGGTAGCGCGGTGGTGCGGCTACGAACCCGGCAATGCCGCAGTCCTGGAAGAGGACTACCTTCGTGTCAGCCGCCGGGCCAGGGCGGTCTTTGAACGGGTCTTTTACGGCCACTAGCCCGGCAGTCTTCGCCGGAAGCGGCTGACACCTGCCGTGGCCCGGTGCTAGTTTGAGCCCATGGCTACCCAAATCTTTTTCAACCTGCCCGTCAAAGACCTGAAGCGCTCCGTGGACTTCTTCGGGGCCCTGGGCTTTTCCTTCAACCCGGACTATACGGATGAGAACGCCACGTGCATGATCATCAATGAGAACGCCTATGTCATGCTCCTGGTGGAGACCTTTTTCAAAACCTTCACCACCAAGAACGTTGCCGACAGCCAGGACTCCGCGGAAGCGATTATCGCCTACTCCGTGGACAGCCGGGAGGCAGTGGACGAAGCCGTCAGGACAGCGCTGGCCTCGGGAGGATCCGCTTCGGAGGACCCCCAGGATTACGGATTTATGTATAACCACAGCTTCCAGGACCCGGACGGCCACCTCTGGGAAGTAATGTGGATGGATCCCGCCGGTCCGCCCGCTGAATCCGCGCCGGCTGAATTCACTGCCGGTGACGATCCCGCCAGCACGCAGTCCTGAGCGGCGTGGACCTCGGCGTCTGGTTGATTTCGCTGAGGGACCTCGACGACGACGCACGCGCCATCCAGTTCGGTGCAGTGGCGGACCTGGAACTCGGGCCAGGCCAGGAGCAATTCGTTGGTGATCCGCTAAGGATGGCCCTGACAGGGCTGGCTGAGGCTTCCCGCCGTCCGTACGTCATAGAGTCCCTCGGCCGGGCCGTGGGCGTCCTCACCCTGCAGGCCGGGGCTGCCCGGCTGGCGGGCTGGCCGGATGACGATTCCGCCTGGCTGCTGCGGGGTTTCCTGATTGACCGGCGGCAACAGGGCAAAGGCCTCGGTCCGCTGGGTGCTGCCGCCGCCGTAGCGGCCGCGGAAAAACTCAGCGTCCGGCATGGGACCGCTGAGACCGGCGTCGTCCTTTCCGTGCACGAAGCGAACCCGGCGGGCCTGTCCGCCTACCGCCGCGCCGGCTTCGAGGACTGCGGGCAGTATTCCGGGGGCGCAGCAGGACCCGAACGGATAATGTTCCGGGGCTTTGGCCGGTCCGCCACGCCATAACCAGGCAGTCCTGCGTTGCGCTCGGCTCCGGATTGCTTGATTATGTGGATTGGCGGTGTTCTTCAAACCTTGTTGGGGGGAAGGCTTCCAGTCTTCGTCTCGGGGGACATCCGTCAGGGGATTCAGCTCCCGGTCTCAGCACGTCTGGAGCTGGATCCCCACCTTTTAACCGCGGTGACCTGTGTCCGCCCACGCGTAGGGCCCTTCACAAAAGGTGAGTACCGCCTACTCGTTTCCGCAACGGTGGAGAGCGGTTAAATGATAGTGCCGGCAGGTTGTGAGCTTGGTAGCCCCTCCAGCCTCCGCCGGCACCATGATTGCCTCACCTGAAGGACAAGCCGGCCGCGCCGGCCCAGAAAGCGGCAGGGATGCCATGCGAATCACAGTACATACCGAGGACGGGTTGGATCCGATGGATTGCCCCCATCAATTTGTTGGCCGCTGTGAAAAATGCGCCGCGCAGGCGGGACCGGTGGACCCAGCCGAAATGACGGCTGACAGGGTCACGGGCACAGGCTGGTTCGGAACGGGCGGCCTCACGGGCTGAGAGGCTCGCAGATCATCCGGGGACAACAAAGGCCGGTCCGAGGGGACCGGCCTTTGTTGTGATTCCATACCGCGGACTGTCGGCGGACTAATGCCGCAGCAGTCGCGTGATCCGACTAGACGCCGTAGTAAAGCTCGAACTCGTAGGGGTTCGGGCGCAGCGACAGCGGACGGATCTCGTTCTCGTACTTGTACTCGATCCAGGTGTCGATGAGGTCCTGGGTGAATACGCCGCCGGCCTGCAGGAACTCGTTGTCCTCGGCCAGGGCTTCCAGAGCTTCCTCGAGGGTGCCCGGAGCCTTGGGGATGTCCTTGGCTTCTTCGGCGGGGAGCTCGTAGAGGTCCTTGTCGATCGGAGCCGGCGGTTCGATGCGGTTGCGGATGCCGTCGATGCCGGCCATCAGCTGGGCAGCGAATGCCAGGTACGGGTTGGAGGAGGGGTCCGGTGCGCGGAACTCGATGCGCTTGGCCTTGGGGTTCGTGCCCGTGATCGGGATACGGATACCGGCGGAGCGGTTGCCCTGCGAGTAAACCATGTTGACCGGAGCTTCGAAGCCCTTGACCAGACGGCGGTAGGAGTTCACCGTCGGGTTGGTGAACGCCAGAACGGCGTCGGCGTGCTTCAGCAGGCCACCGATGTACCAGCGGGCGGTGTCGGACAGACCGGCGTAGCCCTTCTCGTCGTAGAACAGCGGCTCGCCGTTGCTCCACAGGGACTGGTGGCAGTGCATGCCCGAGCCGTTGTCGCCGAAGACCGGCTTCGGCATGAAGGTGACTGACTTGCCCCAGGCGTCTGCCGTGTTCTTGATGACGTACTTGAACTTCTGCAGGTCATCGGCAGCGTGCGTCAGGGTGGTGAACTTGTAGTTGATCTCGGCCTGGCCGGCGGAGCCAACTTCGTGGTGGCTGCGTTCGACCTCGAGGCCGGCTTCGTCCAGGGCAACACACATGGCGTCGCGCAGGTCAGCCTGCTTGTCGGTGGGGGAGACCGGGAAGTAACCGCCCTTGACGGGGGTCTTGTAGCCGAGGTTTCCGCCCTCTTCCTCGCGGCCGGTGTTCCAGTGTGCTTCCTCGGAATCGATCTTGTAGAAGCTGCCCTGCGGGGAGGACTGGTACTGGACGTTGTCGAACACGAAGAACTCTGCTTCGGGAGCGAAGAAAGCGGTGTCGGCAATGCCGGTGGAGGCGAGGTAGGCTTCGGCCTTCTCAGCCACGCCGCGGGGATCGCGGTGGTACGGATCGCCCGTACGGGGGTTGACGATGGAGAAGTTCAGCGCGAGGGTCTTCTCCATGCGGAAGGTGTCCAGGAACGCGGTGGTGACGTCCGGAATCAGCTGCATGTCGGATTCGGCGATGCCCTGGAAGCCGCGGATGGAGGATCCGTCGAAGAGCTGGCCGTTGATGAAGAAGTCGGCGTCAACGCTCTTGGCCGGCACGTTGAAGTGCTGCTGGACACCCGGCAAGTCGGTGAAGCGGATATCGACGAACTTAATATCTTCGTCCTTGATGAACTTGAGGACTTCGTCCGCAGTCGTGAACATCTATGCTCCTAACGCATATGTAAATATCTGGCGTGAAAGCCATCTGATCCAGCGCAATCCAAAGGCAGGGAGAACGCAAGGTTTCCCTGCTGTGAGCACCTGCCGGGGGATTTGCTTGAAACTGCTAACAGCCTATGGACGCGGCATTTCCCGTCCGTGTCCACATTGTTTCGGGCAGGTTACAGAATGCCCTGATATGGCAACGCTATCTGCAGTCCACACTGTGGTCTAACTGCTTCCACAGTGTGGGCGAAGGGAACCCGGTAAACTTGGACGGTGGTAGACCGTAAAGACATCGGCTCCTGGCTGACCGGCCCTGACACCTCGGGCATCTCGAAGTATCCCGGCGAGAGGCTTGGCTTGCCGGAGTCCGGCTCCGGCTCCATTGCCCGGGCCGGCCGCAGGATCATCGCGATCATGATCGACTGGGGCATCGCATTGCTGATCAGCAACTACGCCTTCGGAGGCGACGCTTGGGCCACCCTGGCGATCTTCGCCGTTGAACAGATCCTCCTGGTGGGAACGCTCGGTTACAGCATCGGGCACCGCGCCGCCGGCATCCATGTGGTGAAAGCCGGCGGGGGAGCGCCCGGACCGCTCGCGGCCCTGGTGAGGTCGTTGCTGCTCTGCCTTGTGATTCCCGCCGTCATCTTCGATCCGGACCACCGCGGCCTTCATGACAAGGCGATGAACACCCTGCTCCTGCGCCGCTAGGAGTCCCCGATTCAGACGCGGCTGGCTACCTTCGCTGCCTGAGGACTGGCTGCGGCGGCGGCAAGGTACCCGCGTTTGGCCGCCCAGCGCTCAAACCAGAGCGTGGCAAACGGGAAGACGGCGGAAAGGCCTGCGAACAGGGCCACCAGGAACGGCCAGCGCTGCAGCCGCCAGAGCGCCAGCGCGGCGATTCCGTAACCCACAAACAAGCCACCGTGGATGGGGCCCGCCACCTGCACGCCAATCTCGGTGGTGCCCGCAATCCACTTGAAGTACATGCCCACCAGCAGCGCCGCCCAGCTGAACGCTTCGGCGATCGCGAGAATCCGGAAGGCACGGAGCACGGCGTTCCTCGCGGGAGATGCCACCTGGTTCTGTTGCAGCTTGTTCTGTTCCACTGTGTCCTGTCCTGTTGTCGGGTTGCCGGCACTGGCCGGCCATAAAAAAGCCCCGGTCCCGGCAGGTAGCCGGAAACCGGGGCGGTTGCTCTAGCGTCCGCGGTTGGGGCGGGCTTTGTAGGGGTCGATGCCCTTGGGGATGGGGAGCTTGTTGCCCAGCGAGGCGATGCGCTTGGATACGGCGTTCACCTCAAGCTTGGTCAGTTCCTTCTTCAGCTTGCCCATCTTCTTGGCCACCTGGCTGATGGGAACCTGGCCCTCGCCGCGGCCGCTTTCGATAACGTGCACGGTGACGTTGGGCAGGATCCTCGCCAGGCGCTTGCGTTCCGCATCCAGAAGTGGCTTCACCCGGTGCGTGGGTCCTTCACTGACCAGCACGACGCCGGGACGGCCGATGGCGCGGAACACGGCGTCCTGCGTGCGGGGGTTGACGGCGACGGGCTGTTCCTCAGTGATCCAGCCCCGCCGGAGCGTTCCCAATGCAGCGCCGGAGGCGCCGGGCTGGTTTTCGATCCGGGCGAAGGCCGCACGTTCCGCGCGCCGCGAGAGGATCAGCGTGGCTCCCAGCAGGCCCAGCGGGATGCCGATGATCAGGCCCGTGATCCAGTTTTCAAGCCAGAAGCCCACCAGGAAGCTGACAGCCACAACGCCGAGGAAAACCAGCAGCATAAGCCACGGGACCATGGGGTCATGGCGGCGGGTCATGGTGAAGACCTCGCCGATCTGCTTGAGCCGGCTGGGCTTCTTGACCTTTGCTTCTTTCGGCTTGCGGGAGAAGAGGCCACGCTTGACTGCGCTGGAGCCAGACGGAGTGGAGTTGCTGGAATCAGGGGATTTCGCCATAGTGACTTAATTCTACGTGACCAAACCCCAAGGGCCGGCACCGGAGACTTCCGGTGCCGGCCCTTGGGGGATGAAGAGTTTCCGGGGTCAGGAGTGGGCTGCGAGGAGGGAGCTGGCTTCCTGGCGGGTGGTGCCGGAGGACTCGATGTGGGCCAGTTCTGCGGGGATGTCCCAGCCCTTCTTGCGCATCGCGGTGGCCCAGAGCCGCCCGGCCCGGTAGGAGGAGCGGACCAACGGGCCACTCATCACGCCGAGGAAGCCGAGCTCGGTGGCCTCGTCCTGCAGGTCCACGAATTCCTGCGGCTTGACCCACCGGTCCACCGGCAGGTGCCGCTCGGACGGGCGCAGGTACTGGGTGATCGTGATCAGGTCACACCCGGCCTCGTGCAGGTCCCGCAGCGCTTCGGAGATCTCCTCGCGGGTCTCGCCCATGCCCAGGATCAGGTTGGACTTGGTCACCATGCCCAGGTTCCGGCCCTGCGTGATCACATCCAGGGACCGCTCGTACCGGAACGCGGGCCGGATCCGCTTGAAAATCCGCGGCACGGTCTCGACGTTGTGCGCGAACACCTCGGGCCTGGAATCGCAGATCGCCTCAATGTGTTCGGGTTTGCCGGAGAAGTCCGGGATCAGCAGCTCCACGCCGGTGCCGGGGTTCAGCTCGTGGATCTTGCGGACCGTCTCGGCGTACAGCCACACGCCCTCGTCCTCGAGGTCATCCCGGGCCACACCGGTGACGGTGGCGTAGCGCAGCTGCATCGCCTGCACCGACCTGGCCACCTTGGTGGGTTCGAACCGGTCCACCGGGGACGGTTTGCCGGTATCGATCTGGCAGAAATCACACCTGCGGGTGCACTCGGAGCCGCCGATCAGGAACGTGGCTTCCTTGTCCTCCCAGCACTCAAAGATGTTGGGGCAGCCGGCCTCCTCACACACCGTGTGCAGGCCTTCCTTCTTCACCAGGTTCTTGAGCTGGACGAACTCCGGGCCCATCTGGACCTTGGCCTTGATCCAGTCCGGCTTCCGCTCCACCGGGACAGCGGAGTTGCGCTGTTCAACGCGCAAAAGCTTCCGGCCTTCAGGTGCCAATGTCACAGTAGAGCTCCTTCGGGGGTAGCGATCAGGGCGTCTTCATTCTTGCGCAGTTCTTCGGTGATTCTGGAAACGAGGTCAGCCGGGGAGACGTCATAACCGGTTTCCCGGGCGATGGTTGTTACGCCGGCATCGGTTATTCCACAGGCAATGATCTGCGTGTACGGAGCGAGATCGTTGTTGCAGTTGATGGCGAACCCGTGCATGGTGACGCCCTCATGGACGCGGATGCCGATGGCGGCAATCTTCCTGTCCGGGCCCTTCGCGTCTGCTTTGATCCAGACCCCGGCCCGGCCCTTGATCCGCACGGCCTGGATGCCGTAGTCGGCAAGGACATTGATGATGACCGCCTCGAGGCGTTCGACGTAGTCGCGGATCCCCGCCCGGTTCTTCAGCTTGATGATGGGATACCCCACCAGTTGGCCGGGGCCATGCCACGTGAGCTTACCGCCGCGGTCCACCGGGACCACCGGCGTGCCGTCGAAGGGCCGCTCGTGGTCTTCGGTCCGTTTACCGGCCGTATACACCGGGGCGTGTTCGAGGAAGAGGATTGTGCTCGGGGCCCTTCCGGCGACAACGTTGTCGTGGAGTTCGCTCTGGATGGCCCAACCGCGGGTGTAGTCGACGAAGTCCGGAGCAAGACCCAGCTGTGAAAACTCAAGAGTCATGGCATCCAGCTTAGACGTTAGGCGGCCACGCGCCCGGTTTAGTGCTTAAGCTCACCGTGCGGTCCGTGGCGGGTCGGCAGCGTCTCCGACCCTGTGGATAACTTCTGCAGGCAAAGCCGGATTCGACTAGACATAGGTCATGGAAGATTTGCAGGAGATGACGGTCTCCGGTTACGCCGTCGGGCGGTTTCTGGGCCGCGGTGGCAGCTCCTCAGTCTGGCTGGTCAGGGAGGAAAGGAGCGGCCGGGAGTTCGCCCTCAAGTGCTTCCGCCCGGCAGCGCGCAGGTCTTCGCGTACTGCAGTGATATCTGAAGAAGGCATCCGGCGTGAGATCCGCATCCTGTCCGCCCTGGATCATGCGCATCTCATCAAAGCCCATGGCACTGTGGCGGTGGCCGGCGGCGCGGAAAGGCGCACCGCGCTCCTTATGGACTATGCACCCGGCGGATCCCTCGCAGGCTTGATAGCTGCGAGGGGAAAGCTCAGCGTGGGTGAAACGGTGACGGTGCTGACGCCCATCTCCCAGGTCCTGGCCTATTTGCACGGCAAAGGGTTCACGCACGCCGACGTCTCGCCGGGCAACGTCCTGTTCACTGGCCAGGGCAAACCGATGCTGTCCGACGTCGGCATCGCGCGAATGCTGGGGGACCCTGCCTCAGGAGCATGCGCAGGAACACCCGGATTTATGGATCCGGCACCCGTGGACGCGGTGCGGGCAGGCCTTCAACCTGAACGAGACGTTTATTCGGTTGCCGCACTGGGCTGGTTTTGCCTCACAGGCATGCCTCCGCAGCGCACGGCGGACCGGCCACCCTTGTCCATTCTGCTTCCCGGGGTGCCCCGGGAACTGGCCGCCGCCCTTGAATCCGGGTTGAACGAAGACCGGCGGCTTCGGCCAACGGCTGCTTCCCTGGCTACAGCCGTCTATCGGAGCGCGTCACCCCTGCCGCTGGACCTGGCGCCGGCGGTCCACCCTACAGTCCTGCCGGAACTGGTAACCCGCCTGCACGCGACGTCAGCTTCACGCAGCGGGCTCGGCGAAAGAGTCCGCGGGCTGCGGCGCCGGCTGACGACGGCGAAGTGGTCAGGTCCGTTCGTCGCCCCGGAAAAGCTGCCCTTTCCTGAGCCGAAGGCGGCCATGCCGCCGGCTCACCGGGAAGACCATGGGAGTGGGCGGCACGCCCAGCCGCGGACCGGCCGGCAGGTGGGGCGAAACGTTCTCGCCGGCGCAGCGGCCGCGGCAGTTGCTGCCGCCTGGGGGCTGACCGCTGCGGGCATCACGGCCTCCGGACCGGTTTGGCCGTCCGGACCTCCCGCCGCTGGCCCGAATACCAGCGCTGGCCCGAATACCCCCGCTGTGGCCCAATCCCTTCCTTCCGGAACTGATCAGCATGCCGATGCTGTAGAAGCTGCGATGCAGCAGGCGGCATCACCAGATCCAGGAGTGGCCGTCCAGGGCATCGCGCTGCTGAGGTCGCTGGCCTTCAGCACCGGGAAGCTGGAACTCCTTGATGAGGTGAACCAGCACGGCTCTGGTGCAGCGGCAGCTGATCTCGGAATGAGCCGGCGGTTGCGGGAATCCGGCCACATCCTGTCCGGATTCTCCACCACGCTGTCACAGGTGCAGGCGGAGAAGGGCGGGAACGAGGCCCGCGCCGTGGTTGCTGTCACCTCAGCCGCCTCCGCTTATGAGGAAAAGGATGGCCAGGGCGCTGTGGTGGCAACGGGAGCAGCCGCCGCGGGGCAGCGGCTCCGCCTGGTGCTGGTCTCGGTGGACGGCAGGTGGCGGGTCAGTGAAATCCTTCCCGGGCCCTGACGCCGGCTGCTCCTGGGACGACTGCCCCTCGGGGAGCAGCCGCTCCTACTTCTTACCGGCCACCCACTGCGCGGCTTGGGCGAGCGTTGGATGCTGCCAGGTAAAACCAGCTGACGCCAGGCGACCGGGTTCCATGCGCTGGCTGGCGAGCAGTAGTTCGTCGGCCAGATCGCGCATCACCAGGCGCAGCACCGGGGCCGGAACCCGCAGTAAGGCGGGGCGGTGCAGAGCCCGGGCCAAGGCAGCCACGAGGGCGTTGACGTCGGCATCCTCGGGAGCGCAGAGATTGACCGGACCGCTCAGCGGAGACTCCAGCAGGAAGAGGAAAGCTGCAGAAACGTCCGGCAGGGTTACCCACGGCCAGTACTGGCGGCCGTTTCCGAGAGGGCCGCCAACACCCAGCCGGATCAGGGGGAGCAGCCTGCCCAGCGCGCCTCCACCACGGCTGAGGACCACTCCGGTCCGCGGAACCACCACCCGCACGCCGGGGGGAGCGGTGGCAGCTGCTGCCTCCCACTCTCCGCAGATTCGGGCGAGGGTCCCTGCCCCCTGCGGCGCATTCTCGCGAAGCACAGTATTTCCGGCGTCGCCGTAGTATCCGGAGCCGGACTGGCTGATGAAGACGGGCGGCGGGTTGTCAAGCTGCCGCATGGCCCGCGTGAGCGTCCGCGTGGAGTCCACCCGTGAACTGAAGAGCTCCTCAACCCGCCTGCGCGTCCACGGCCTGTCGCCGATGCCGGCTCCGGAGAGATTGACGACGACGTCAACTCCGGCAAGCGCCGTTGGGTCCAGTTCCCCGGCGGCCGGGTTCCACCGGACTTCCGCCGCCGAGGCCGGCTCCCGCCGCACCAGGGAAACGACCTCGTGGCCGTCGCCGCGGAAGGTTGCTGACATGTGGGTCCCGAGCAGCCCGGAGGCGCCGGCGATGACGATGCGCATGGGGTCCATCACACCACGGCTGGCGCGGCGGCGGCACCTCCAACAGGGCTAACCGGGGGTTGACTATGATCAAACGATGACCTCTTCCAGCTACTTCCGTTACCCGCACCTGCACGGCGACCTGGTCACTTTTGTGGCCGAGGATGATGTGTGGATTGCGCCCCTGGGCGGAGGCCGCGCCTGGCGTGTTTCCTCCCTCCAGTTGCCCGCCCGCAATCCCCGCTTCACCCCGGACGGACAGAGACTGGTGTGGACGGTGGTGCAGGGGACGGCACCGGAAGTTGTGTCCGCAGCGGTGGACGGCGGCGACTACCGGCAGCTCACGTACTTTGGCCACGGCACCACCAGGGTCAAAGGCTTTACCGCGAAGGGCTCCGTGGTGGTTACCAGCGCCTTCCGACAGGCCGAGAGCCGGCACACGCACGCCTACAGCGTCCCGCTTGAGGGCGGCTGGGCCGAGGAACTGCCCTTCGGGCCGGTGGAGTCGGTGGCATTCGGCCCCGAAGTGGGGGATGAACGTCCGGTAGTGGTGGGCAGCGTGCTCTCACGCGAACCCGCCTGGTGGAAGCGCTACCGGGGAGGTACCGCAGGAAAGCTCTGGCTGGACAACGACGGCAACGGCGAGTTTGAACGGCTGCTGCCGGACCTTGACGGCAACCTCGCTGACCCCATGTGGGTGGACGGCCGGATCGCGTTCCTGTCCGACCACGAGGGTTACGGCAACCTTTACTCGGTCCTTCCGAACGGCACAGACTTGCGCAGGCACACGGACCACGAGGACTTCTATGTCCGGCACGCCGGCAGTGACGGCAAGCGCATCATCTTTGAATCCGCCGGTGAGCTCTGGGTGCTTTCCGGCCTGGACTCCGACCCGGAGAAGCTGAACATCAGCCTGGGCTCCGCTTCACAGTCACGGCGCCCGGCACTGCTCAACACCACCAAGCATCTTGGTGCTGCAGTCCCGGACGGCACCGGAGCCGCCAGCGCCGTCGAAGCGCACGGCACTATCCACTGGCTGCGGCACAAGGACGGGCCTTCCCGCATCATTGAGGCAACGCCGGGCGTCCGTGCCCGGCTTCCCAGGCCTCTCGGCGATGGGCGGCTGGCCTACGTGGCGGATCACGACGGTGTTGAGTCGCTGTATATCAAGGACGTTGCGGCCCCGGTGCCCGGCACCGCAAATGCAGGCGCCCCTGCGACATCCGTGCCACCTGCCGGAGAGCCAGGCAGCGAAGCGCCCGCTTCAGCCCCGGGCAAGGACGAGGCCGCGGTACCCCTGCCGCAACCCGTTCCGGCCGCCGGGGCTGCAGTCCTGGCAGGCGCCGGCCAAGCTCCCGAGGTCAAGGATGACCAGCAGGCTGACGTCGCCCCGGAGAGCGCACCCTCAACCGCCGGGGCTGCAGCTCCGGCAGCAGCAACCCGTATTGCCTTCCCCCGTCCCACCCGCACCAGCTCCCTGGAAGCGAGCCCGGACGGCGGCTGGCTCGCACTGGGCACCTCCTTCGGGGAGGTGTACGCGGCCAACACCCGAAGCGGGAAACTAACACTGCTGGCCAGCATCGGTGAAGGCACCGTCTCGGATCTGGCCTGGTCCGCGGACTCGCAATGGCTGGTCTGGTCCGAACCGGTGACCTCCTTCGGTTCCCGCAGCCGGCTCCGGCTGGCCAAGGTAACGGACCCCGAAGCCTCCCTGGTGGATGTCACCGATGGCCGCTTCTGCGACACCTCACCAGCCTTCACGCCGGACGGCAAGTTCCTGGCCTTCCTCTCCAACCGCAGCTTCGACCCCGTCTATGACGGGCACTCCTTTGACCTCTCCTTCCCGAGCCCCATCAAGCCGTACCTCGTGGCACTGGCCGCTGACACGCCGTCGCCCTTTGGTCCTTCCGTGGATCCGGAGGCAGGGGAGGATCGGGCAGGAGACGAAAGCGCGGAATCGGACCACGCCGCCGCGGCAACGCCGGAGGTCAAGGTGGACCGGGACGGGCTTGCCCACCGCGTCATCGGCGTTCCGGTGCCGCAGGGCAACTACACGTCGCTGAAGGCATCCGACGGCTCGTTGCTGTGGCTCGACTGGGCCCTCGCCGGCGTCACCGGTGACGGCAAAGCCAGCCAGGACGACAAGGATGCGCGCCCCAGCCTTGTCCGCTTCGACCTCGCCCGGCGGAAGCAGTCCACCCTGGTGGAGTCGCTGGACAGCTTCCGGCTCTCCGGTGACCGGGCCAGGATAGTGCTGATCTCTGACAAGCAGGTCAGGGTTGTGCCGGCGGACAAGAAGGCTGACGAGGACTCGGGTGAGCTGGTCAAGGTGGACCTTGGCCGGATCCGGGTGATGATGGACCCGCTCAGTGTGTGGGGCCAGGCCTTCGACGAGGCATGGCGGCTGCAGCGCGACTTCTTCTGGACTGAAGACATGGCTGGGCAGGACTGGGAGTCCATCTACAAGCGATACCGCCCGCTGGTGGACCGCCTGGGTTCCCATGACGACCTGGTGGACCTGCTGTGGGAACTGCACGGCGAACTCGGGACCTCCCACGCCTACGTCCGGCCCGCACCGGTCACGGAGAACGGAAGCCATGGCCAAGGCCGCCTCGGTGCGGATCTTGCCCTCGCGCCGGCGGGCTGGGAGATCACCCGCATACTTGCCGGCGAGTCCTCTGATCCATTGGCAACCTCGCCCCTGACCCGGCCGGGCGTCGGCGCCAAAGCCGGGGACATCCTGCTGGCAATAGACGGCGTCCCGCTCTCCGGGACGGTAACCCCGGCGATGCAGCTGGTGGGGGCGGCGGGCCGCGCGGTGGAGCTGACACTCCTCAACGGTGCAGCGCACGGCGAAAGCGCCGGCAGGCAGCGGCGCGTCGCCGTCGTACCCGTCAAGGATGAGGAACGCCTGCGCTACCAGGAGTGGGTTGCGTCGAACCGCCGGACCGTGCGGGAGGCCTCCGGGAGCACTTTCGGCTACCTGCACATCCCGGACATGATGGCCAACGGCTGGGCGCAGCTCCACCGCGACCTTGACACCGAGACAGCGCTCGACGGCCTCATCGTGGACGTGCGGCGCAACCGGGGCGGCCACACCTCCCAGCTGGTGGCTGAGCTGATCGGCCGCAAAGTCACCGGCTGGAGCATGCCGCGGGCGGAGAAGCCCCGGACGTATCCGCACCACGCGCCACGCGGGCCGGTCATTATCCTTGCCGATGAGTTCGCCGGGTCCGACGGCGACATCATCACCCAGGTTTCCAAGCTGCGCGGCATCGGACCCGTCATCGGAACGCGCACCTGGGGCGGCGTGGTGGGCATCGACAACAGGTTTGCCCTGGCCGACGGCACGGGTGTCACCCAGCCGCGGTACGCCACCTGGTTCGGCGGCGGTGTGGGCTGGAGCGTCGAGAACTACGGCGTGGACCCGGACATCGAGGTCACCTATCCGCCGCACGCCTACGCAGCCGGACGGGATCCGCAGCTCGAATACGGCATTGGCGCTCTCAAGGAGATGATCCAGGAGCTGCCCACCGACCGCCCGCCGGCACGCGAAGGCTACCGCCGGCTCCGTCCCGCGCCGCTGCCGCCCCGGCAGGCTACCAAGCGTATGTGACGCAGAGAAAAGGCCCTGCCGTACCGGAACGTTCCGGTACGGCAGGGCCTTTTTTCTGAATCCTGCAAAGAGGCTAGGACTGCAGTGTGGCATCCAGGGTGATGTCAATGCTGGCAAGCGCGCCGGATACAGGGCAGCCCACCTTGGCCTCGGCAGCGATCTTCTGGAATTCGTCTTCGGAGATTCCCGGGATCCTGGCGGACATGGTCAGGTGGCTGCCGGTGATGCCGGTGCCCGGCACGAACGTGACGTCGGCCTTGGTGTTGACTTCCTCCGGCGCGTGTCCGGCCTGCGCGAGGGCGTGGCTGAAGGCCATGGAGAAGCAGGCCGAGTGTGCGGCGGCGATGAGCTCCTCAGGGCTGGTCTTGCCGCCCGAAGCTTCGGTGCGCGCCTTCCACGTGACGTCGTAGGTGCCCAGGCCGGAGCTGTCCAGGGTGGTGTTCCCGGAACCCGACATCAGGTCGCCGTTCCATAACGTGTGTGCGGTGCGTGTTGCTGCCATAACCACTCCTTAAGTTGATTCGAACCGGGGCAGGCCAGTGCCTCGCCCCGCCGTTTCCCATCCTAGGGATTTAGCCCCGGGCATGCATCAGCTGTCCGCTTCTGGTGAATTATGACCCGGGCATACGATGACGACGGCGACGCCCCCGTAAGAGGGGAGCGTCGCCGTCGTGGCCGCACTGGGTGGCAGTTACTGCCAGATGGTGGCGATGGCGACGTTCAGCAGCGCCAGCCCGCCCACGCCGTGTGCGAGGCCCTTACTGACGTCCTCGCCGTTTTTGTACTTCCGGCGGCCGATGAAGGCCAGCACGCCGACGGCGAGGCCGATGGCGAACTTGATGCCCAGCTTGACGTAGTTGGCGTCCATGTCAAGGGCCGGGATCAGCCCCATCAGGGCGACGCCGGTCAGGAGCTGGAGCATGGCGCCGTCGAACTGGCGGGGGTGGACGGAGGGCTTTTTCATCTGGCCGATCCAGATGCCGACGATCATGGCGGCGCCGACGATATGCAGGAAGACCACGATGTTATAGACGATGTTCATGGGACCAGTGTAGCCAGAGTTTCTACAGCTCGTAGTAGTTCGGGATCAGTCGATGATCCGCTGCGTCCCCGCGTCATCCGTGTCCTTTAAACGCCGAGGGCGGTGCAGGCACTGCGGTGGTCTCCCACCGCTGCCTGCACCGCCCTCGTGCATTGTGGCCTGTTACAGCCCCAGGTCTGCTTCGAACGCGCCTTCTTCGAGGCGTGCCTTCAGGGTCTGGAGGAATCGGCCGGCGTCGGCGCCATCCACCAGGCGGTGGTCGTACGTCAGCGACAGGTACATCATGGAGCGGATGGCGATCGAATCGTCACCGTTCTCATCGGCAACAACCACGGCGCGCTTGACGATGGCGCCGGTGCCCAGGATGCCCACCTGCGGCTGGTTGATGATCGGGGTGTCGAACAGTGCCCCCACCGAACCGATGTTGGTGATGCTGAAGGTACCGCCGGACAGCTCGTCCGGGCCGATCTTGCCGTCGCGGGTGCGGCCTGCAACGTCGGCGATCTTGCCGGCCAGTCCAGCCAGGTTCAGGTTGCCGGCGTCGGAGATGACCGGGACCAGCAGGCCCTTGTCGGTGTCGACGGCGATCGCCAGGTGCTCGGCGTTGTGGTACGTGATCTCCTGCTTGTCCTCGTCGTAGGCAGCGTTGAGCTTGGGGTGCTGCTTCAGCGCCTCGGCAACAGCCTTGGCGATGAACGGGAGGAAGGTCAGCTTCACGCCGTTCTGGGCCTGGAACGAGTTCTTGGCCTTGAGGCGCAGCTTGGCGACCTTGGTCATGTCCACTTCGTGGACCTGGGTCAGCTGGGTGGAGACTTCGAGCGATTCGCGCATGCGGCGCGCGATGACCTGCCGGATGCGCGGCGCCTTCTGCGTGGTGCCGCGCAGCGAGGAAACAGCGGCATTGGAAGCGGCCGGGGCAGAGGCGGCCGGCGCTGCTGCGGGAGCGGCGGCCGGTGCGGCCTTCGCTTCGGCGGCGGCAATGACGTCCTGCTTGCGGATGCGTCCGCCCACGCCGGTGCCCGAGAGCGAGGCGATGTCCACACCGTGCTGGTTGGCCAGCTTGCGAACCAGGGGAGTGACGTAGCCGGACTCGGCGCCGCCGTTGGCCGGTGCGGCCTCGGTCGCGGCCGGTGCTGCAGCGGGGGCGGGAGCAGCCGGTGCAGCCGCCTTCGGTGCTTCCTGAGCCGGTGCAGCCTGCGGGGCAGGTGCCGGTGCGGGTGCGGGTGCTTCAGCCTTGGGGGCTTCCTGGACCGGCGCTTCGGTGGACGGTGCTTCGGCAGGGGCAGCAGCTGCACCTGAACCGATAACGGCCAGGACGGAGCCGACCTCTGCTGTTTCGTCTTCGTTGACGCGGATTTCCTGAAGGGTGCCGGCCACCGGCGACGGGATTTCGGTGTCGACTTTGTCGGTGGAGACTTCCAGGAGCGGCTCGTCAACCTCCACGGAGTCACCAACGGCCTTCAGCCAACGGGTGACGGTGCCTTCAGTGACGCTTTCGCCCAGCGCCGGGAGGGTGACCTCGTGGCCTTCGCCGCCGCCGGCCGCCGGTGCCTCTGCCGCGGGTGCTGCCGGTGCGGGTGCTGCTGCCGGAGCCTGCTCGGCGGGTGCGGCTGCGGGAGCTTCTTCCGCCGGTGCTGCTGCGGGGGCTTCTTCGGCGGGTGCGCCGCCGCCGGAGCCATCGCCAATCCGGACGAGGGGAGCGCCGACCTCGGCGGTCTCGTCCTCGGCAACCAGGATTTCTTCAATCACGCCAGCTACAGGAGAGGGGATTTCAGTGTCTACTTTGTCGGTGGAGACTTCGAGCAACGGCTCGTCCACCTCTACCCGGTCACCTACCTGCTTGAGCCAGCGGGTGACGGTTCCTTCGGTGACGCTCTCACCGAGGGCGGGCAAGTTAACGGATTCAGACATGTCGTCCCCGTTCTCCTTATTGATCTTTAGTGCGGATGATTGCTGCCTTGTTGGCCAGCCTAGTGCACCCGGCATTGCGTGCCGGGTGCACCAGGCCTGTGGTGCTGAGGGGGGAGACTAGCCGTGAAGCGGCTTGCCGGCGAGTGCCAGGTGGGCTTCGCCCAGGGCCTCGTTCTGGGTGGGGTGGGCGTGCACCAGCTGGGCAACATCCTCCGGGTAGGCTTCCCAGTTCACGATCAGCTGGGCCTCGCCAACCTGCTCGCCCATGCGGGCGCCGATCATGTGGACGCCCACCACGGGGCCGTCCTTCTGGCGGACCAGCTTGACCAGTCCGGAGGTGCCCAGGATGGAACTCTTGCCGTTGCCGGCAAGGTTGTATTCCTGGGTCTGCACCTGGTCCTCGCCGAACTTCTCTTTCGCAGCCTTTTCGGTGTAGCCAACGGTGGCGATTTCGGGGTCGGAGTACGTGACCTTGGGGATGTTGATGTCCTCAACGATCACAGGCTTCAGGCCGGCGATTTCCTCAGCCACGAAGATGCCCTGCTGGTAGCCGCGGTGGGCCAGCTGTACGCCGGGGACGATGTCGCCGACGGCGTAGATGTTGCCGACGCCGGTGTGGAGGCGCTCGTTGGTGATGACGAAGCCGCGGTCGATGGTGACGCCGGCTTCCTCGTAGCCCAGGTTGGCGGTGACGGGGCCACGGCCTACGGCGACGAGCAGCAGGTCGGCTTCGAACGTCTTGCCGTCCACCAGGGTGACCTTGACGCCGTCGTTGTTCTGCTCAACGCCCTGGAAGAACACGCCGGTGGAGAACTTGATGCCGCGCTTCTTGAAGGCGCGCTCGAAGTTCTTGACGATGGTGGCGTCCTCGTTGGGAACCAGTGAGGGCAGGCCCTCCACGATGGTGACGTCCACGCCGAAGGACTTCCAAACAGAGGCGAATTCGACGCCGATGACGCCGCCGCCAAGGATGATGACGCTCTTGGGGATGGAGTCCATCGTCAGGGCCTGGTCGGAGGTGATGACCTTGCCGCCGATTTCCAGTCCCGGAAGGGTGCGTGAGTACGAGCCGGTGGCCAGGATGATGTTCTTGCCCTTGTAGGCGGTGCCGTTCACCACGATGGTGTCGGTGCCCTGGAGCTTGCCCTCACCCTCGATGACGGTGATGCCCTTGGACTTGATGAGGCCCTGGAGGCCCTTGAACTTGCCGGCGACGATGCCGTCCTTGTACGCGTTGACGGCGGTGATGTCGATGCCGTCGAGGGTGACGTTCACACCGTACTTGGCGGAGTCACGGGCGTGGTCGGCGAGTTCTGCGGAGTGCAGCAGCGCCTTGGTGGGGATGCAGCCGTTATGGAGGCAGGTGCCGCCCAGCTTTGCCTTCTCCACGAGCCCGACGGTAAGGCCAAGCTGTACGGCCCGCAGTGCGGCGGCGTATCCACCGCTGCCTCCACCGAGTACCAGGATGTCGAATTCTTGCGCAGTTGCCTGATCGGCCACTTAAACGCTCCCTCGCGTGAACGATGACGCGTTCTGCGCGCATCATCTGGTCTTGGAACTTACACTGCCGTGATTATGCCAGCAGGCCTGTTCTCTTGCATTTGTGACTACCGTGGTTCACCTTAGCGAACCACTTATCCATGCTCCACCTTGGCGCCGCGTTTGTGGAGCGCTTGTGTCCAGTGTCACGCGGCCCTGCGGCGCAGGGAACATTCCCCGTACCGCAGGGCGCGCGCGGCCGCCGGGCGGCGCGGCCAACAGTGTCAGGCCGCCGCGGCCAGGATGTCCTCTACGTAGGCCACCAGGGTCCGCACGGTGCAGCCCGTTCCCTGCTTGTGGGTGTAGCCATAAGGACTTCCGTTATTGAAGGAAGGCCCGGCGATGTCGATGTGGGCCCAGGGGATCTGTTCCCCGTCCTTGCCCTTACCCACGAATTCGCGGAGGAAAACGGCTGCAGTCATCATGCCGCCATGGCGTTCGCCGATGTTGGCCAGGTCCGCAACCTGGGAGTCGATGCTGGGGCGCAGTTCCTCGGGCAGCGGCATGGGCCAGACGAGTTCCCCGGCGCGGTCCGCCGCGGCCTTTAGCGGGGCCGTCACGCTGTCGGAGCCCATAACACCGGCCGTGCGGTTGCCCAGGGCGATCAGCTGCGCACCGGTGAGGGTGGCGACGTCGATGATGGCGTCCGGGTACTCGCGGCTGGCAGCTACGATGCCGTCGGCCATGACCAGCCGGCCTTCGGCGTCGGTGTTCAGGACCTCGACGGTCTTGCCGCCGAACATGGTGAGGACGTCGGCCGGGCGGGAAGCCGCGCCTGAGGGCATGTTTTCGGCGATGCAGAGCCAGGCGGTCGCCTTGACCGGCAGGCCAAGTCCGGCGAGGGCCAGGACAGTGTTAAGGACGACGGCGGCGCCCGCCATGTCGCTCTTCATGTCGCCCATGCCGAGGGCCGGCTTGATGGAGATGCCGCCGGTGTCGAAGGTAATGCCCTTGCCGACAAGGGCGATCTTCGAGGCCGCCCTTGCAGGGGAGTACTCCACCTTGACCAGCCGCGGCTGGCGGGCGGAGCCCTTGCCCACGCCCATGATGCCGCCGAAGCCTTCCTTTTCGAGCCGCTTCTCGTCCCAGACGGTGACCTTCACGGGCAGGCCCTTGGCCAGTTCCTTGGCCGCCTCGGCAAAGGTTTCGGGGTAAAGGTGGCTGGGCGGCTGGTTCACCAGCGAACGGGTGGCGTTGACGGCCTTGCCAAGCAGCCCGGCACGCTTCAGTGCGGCGCCGGCCTCGTTGTGGTCGGCGAGCTCCGTAAAGATAACCGCGTTTCGCACCGGATCCTTCAGGCCGTCCTTTGATGACCGGAACTCGGTGAAGGAGTAGGCGCCCAGGGCGGCACCCTCGGCGACGGCCGCCACGTCGGCAACTGACGCCGTCGGAAGGGCCAGGACCACCGTTGCGAGGCCGGCCAGCTGGCGGACAGCGGAACCTGCTGCGCGGCGGAGTGCTTCGCCGGCGAGGGGCTCCGTTGCGGAGACCTTGCCGGTGCCGGCGAGGACCAGGATTCCGGCGCCGGTCTCCGGCAGGCCGGGGAGGCGGACGATCTGGTCGGCGGCGCCCGTGACGCCCAGGGACTTGAGGGAGCCGGCGAGGGCCTCTGCGGACTTGGCCGTGAGGGGGTTGTCCAGGAGGACCGGTCCGTCAGTGCCCTTTCCCACGCCGATGACCACTGCGTCACTGGGGCTCTTCTTCAGGTCCCTTGAGAGGGTACTAAGGTTGATTTCAGTATTCTTGACCACAGGGATCAGTCCTCAATTCTCGAGATGTTCGGGCAGGGATGCATGTTCGGCGCTCTGCCATGGATACCCGGATGCAATGGTTCGGGACGCAGTCCGGGTGTCTGCAAGCCCGTCTGGCAGGCCAGTTCCGATCGTAGCCCGTCCCCGCCCGGGCCGGTGTATTTCCTGAGAGGTGTGCCACACCCGCGGCAGGAATGTGCGGCTGTCCTGCGGCGTTGTAAAAGATGTCCCCCGCACCTATGAAAGGAACACGCCGTGCTTGAACGGTTTTCCGGCTCCCTGCTGGACCCCGACGCGCTCTATGCAAGCAACATCGAGCTGTTCCACAGCCCCGCCCTCCGCGGGCTGAACCTGGTGATGGGTTTCACCGGATTCGCCGACGCCGGGCACGTGGTGAAGCAGATCAACGCGGAACTGCTGGACACGCTCGACGCCGAGCCGGTTGCAGTCTTCGACGCCGACCAGCTGATCGACTACCGGTCGCGCAGGCCGCACCTGACGTTTGTTGAGGACCACCTTCAGGACTACCAGGAGCCCCGGCTCGCCCTCTACCGGCTGATCGACGGGCTGGGTAATCCCTTCCTCCTGCTGGCAGGTTTTGAACCGGACCTGCAGTGGGAACGGTTTGCGCGCGCAGTAGTGGGCATCGTGGAGAAGCTGGACGTCAACCTGGTCACCTGGATCCATTCCATTCCCATGCCGGTACCCCACACCCGTCCGGTGGGTGTGACGGTGCACGGCAACAGGCCCGAACTGATCGAAGGCATCTCCGTGTGGAAGCCAACCGTGGAAGTTCCCGCAGCTGTGGGCCACATCCTGGAGCTCCGCCTGGTGGAGGCTGGCCGCAACGTGGCCGGCTACGTCATCCACGTGCCGCACTACCTTGCCGAGGCGGAATACCCCACCGCCGCCGTTGCAGGCCTTGAATACCTCGGTGCGGCCACCTCGCTGATGCTGCCCTCGGACAGGCTCCGCGAAGCCGGCCGGGAAGTCAGCCGCCAGATCGCCGAGCAGATAGATGCCTCAGAGGATGTACAGCAGGTGGTTTCCCGCCTTGAATCCAGGTACGACGAAAAAGCCGAAGGCACGGTCCGCCGCTCGCTCCTCGCGGACGAAAATGACGAACTGCCCAATGCGGATGTCCTCGGCGCTGCCGTAGAGGCCTACCTCGCCCGCGAGAACCCCGGCCAGTAGAACCGCAGGCGGCGGTCCCCCGGCCGGCAGGCGGGACGCGCTGCTGCCGGGCCTCCGGGGCTGTCCGGGCATAATGAAGGGGTGACTGCACCCCGCGCCTGGCTGATCTGGACCGTTGGCATCTTCGGGTACCTCGTAGCCGTTTCCCAGCGCACGTCCTTTGGTGTGGTGGGCCTTGAGGCAACCGAACGCTTCCACGCCAGCGCGTCCGCAATCTCGTTCTTCACCGTCCTCCAACTGCTTGTCTATGCCGGACTCCAGATCCCTGTGGGCCTGCTGGTGGACCGGTTCGGCTCACGCGCCATGATCGCCGGCGGTGCCGTGCTGATGGGCCTGGGCCAGCTCCAGCTGGCCTTTGCCGACAGTATTCCCGGCGGAGTGGCCGGCAGGGTCCTGGTGGGCGCCGGGGACGCCATGACTTTCATTTCGGTGATCCGCCTGATCCCGCTCTGGTTTGCGCCCGCCCGGGTGCCGCTCGTAACCCAGCTGACGGGTATGTCCGGCCAGCTGGGGCAGCTGTTCAGCGTTATTCCGTTCGCCTTCGTCCTGCACGCTTCCGGCTGGACCCCGGCGTTCCTGATGCTGGCCGGGATGTCGGCACTCGCCGTCGTCCTGGTTCTGCTGCTCCTGCAGGACGTGCCGGCCGGCACCCCGCGGCCGCAGGCCCAGCAGGGGCTAAAGGCGACCGGAGTCTCGCTCGCCCGTGCCTGGCGCCAGCCGGGGACGCGGCTGGGCTTGTGGAGCCACTTCACGATCCAGTTCAGCGGCACCGTCTTCGCGATGACCTGGGGGTACCCGTTCCTTCTTTCCGGGCAGGGGCTCGACGCCGGAACGGTGGCCGCCCTCATGGCGCTTTATGTGGGGACGGCCATGGCTGTTGGACCGTTTGTCGGCCGCTTCGTTTCCCGCCACCCGCTGCGGCGGTCGACTTTGGTCCTGCTGATCGCCGGTGCCACCGCCGGTGCCTGGGCCGCTGTCCTGCTGACTCCGGGGCGTTCACCGTTGTGGCTGCTGGCCGGACTGGTGGTGGTGCTCGCCATCGGCGGGCCCGGCTCCATGATTGGATTCGACTTCGCCCGCACCTTCAACCCGGCGCACCGGATCGGCACCGCCACGGGCATCGTCAACGTGGGCGGGTTCATCGCCGCGCTGATCGCGATCTTCCTGATTGGCCTGGTGCTGGATGTGCTGTACGCCAGCGGGTTCTCCAATGGAGTCCTGTACGGGTTGGACCCCTTCCGGATTGCATTGAGTGTCCAGTTCCTGCTGCTCGGCCTTGGAGCCGCAGCCATGCTGGTATGCCGCCGCAAGGTCCGGCGGCAGATGGCGGCCCAGGGTGTTGTGGTCCCGCCCCTGCGCAGCGCACTGGCCCGCCAGCGCCGGGAAAACCTTGCACGGCGCAGCAGGGCCGCCGCTTCGGACGACTGACTGGTCCTCCACAGGGCCGGACTCATCGGCTGTTTCCACATAGGGATGGCCAACCCTTTCCGGGGGCACGTCGTCGGCGAAAGCTGGAGCCATGACACCCCCAGAACGCCTCACAGTCCGCGGCCCCGAAGACATCCTGGGCTTCATTCCCCACTCGCTGGGATACTGGCCGGCGCAGAGCCTCGTGGCCATGACGCTGCACGGCAAAAGGCTCGGAGCCACACTGCGGCTGGATCTTCCCGGACCGGCTGTCCTTGCTGACCCCTGCGTCTTCGCCCGGACCGTCTGCGGGTATCTGGAGGCAGACGAAAATGCTGACGGCACTCTGCTGGCGCTTTTCACGAACAATGGTTGGCTGGCAGGGCCGGGCCGCTACGAGGCACTGCTCGGCGAACTGGAACTTGCCCTGGGCGGAGCCGCAATGCCCGTCAGGGACGCCTGGTATGTCGGGGACCAGTACTGGCGGGACGCCCACTGCACCGGCTCTGCTGACTGCCCGCTGCCGGGGCGTCCCATCCAGGAAATCCGGGACAGCCTGCTCAACACCGAGATGGTGTTCCGGGGAAGCAGCGTGGGACCAGCCCCCGAGCAACGGCACCTGGCCAGTCCCGTTCCGGGAATCCATCGCGCCGCTGTGCTGGAGGCGGAGGCCGTGTGGTCGGCCCAGCTGGACCTTCGGCGGCGGAGCCGGGCGCAGTTTGCCGCGGTGCTGAACCAGTGGGAGGCGATGGTAGCCCGGCCAGCGGAGGACCTGCAACGGCCGTCGGTGCACCGTGACGCCTTCCTGCGGGCGACGCTCCTGGTGCCCGCCTGGCGCGATGCTGTCCTGGTCATGGCCGCGGCCGGAAAAGCCGCGGCCGCGGCCGGGGCCGAAGAATTCGGGATCTTCAGCGAGGACACTTGGCTGGGTCCAATGGAACCTGCAGCGGAACATGCCGGGACGGAAGAAGCACCATCCGCAGTGGAGGCCCCTGGTTCCCAGTCCTTCATCACACCGGACCCCTGCATTGAAGGCTTGCTCATGTCCGGCCACCAGACTGGGATTCCTGGCTATGGGGACGTCCTGATGGGGCATGATCCCGCAGTTCCCCACTGGCGCAGCCTTGACGCCCTCGATCGCGTCCTGGAGCACCTCGCCGCACTTGGCGGACCGCCGGCAGCGGCCGCCCTAACCGGGAGGGGTTGGATCGCCTGGTGCCGCGGGCGCGGCTCGTATTCTGCCGTGTACCTGGGGGAGGCGCTCGAACTTGAGCCGGGCTACCGGCTGGCAGAGCTGCTGCTCGAGTTGGTCCGCCGGGGTTCGCTCTGCGGCTGGGCGGCGAGGAAGGAAGCTGCCTGGCAGAAATTCGGACCGGACGCGGCCTGAAGTAACGGCGGCAGGAATCGCGGGTTGGGCGCTATTTGGGGAAATCGTGAGACAATGGATGCCGAGACCCGGTTGGGTCCGTGTATCAAGTGCTTGTAATGAACCCTTTTTGGGAACATTACGGCCGCTCCGGCAGTTCTATTTATAGACTCTGCAGGCCGTGGTGGCGCTTGGTTTTCGCCACGGACTTGACAGGGTCATAGTGGTGTTGCCCGTATGGTGATTCCACAGACCACCGCTAGAAAGGTTTTCTGTGACCCCGTCTTCCACGAAGAAGGACCCCGCCGCCCAGGACGAATTGTCCGCAGAGGAGAAGCAGGCGGCAACAAACGCCAAGCGGGCCGCCACGCGGGCAGCCAACAAGGCCTCTGCCGGTGAAGCTGGTGCGGACGGCAAGCGCGAGCCCAAGAAACGCGGGCCTAAGCCAGGCGCGAAGGCTGCTGCCGAGGCCGCCGGGAAATCTGCCGGTGCTGACGCCGATGATGCAGACGAAGTTGAAGAGGACCTCGACGACATCGCCCTCGAAGGACCTGACGTCGTCGAGGAAGACGCCGAGGCTGAGCCCGTAAAGGGAGCAGCCGGTTCGGGCAAGGGCTTTGTCTACTCAGACGCTGACGACGACGATGCACCTGTCCAGCAGGTTATGTCCGCCGGAGCGACCGCCGACCCCGTCAAGGACTACCTGAAGCAGATCGGTAAGGTCGCACTGCTCAACGCCGAGCAGGAAGTGGACCTTGCGCTCCGGATCGAAGCCGGACTGTTCGCAGAAGAGAAGATCAATGCGGACGAAGGCTCGATGGACCCGAAGTACAAGCGCGAGCTTGAGTTCATCATCCACGACGGCAAGCGCGCCAAGAACCACCTGCTGGAAGCCAACCTCCGGCTCGTGGTCTCGTTGGCCAAGCGCTACACCGGCCGTGGCATGCTGTTCCTGGACCTGATCCAGGAAGGCAACCTCGGCCTGATCCGTGCGGTGGAGAAGTTCGACTACACCAAGGGCTTTAAGTTCTCCACGTACGCCACCTGGTGGATCCGCCAGGCAATCACCCGCGCAATGGCTGACCAGGCCCGCACCATCCGTATTCCGGTGCACATGGTTGAGGTCATCAACAAGCTGGCCCGCGTCCAGCGCCAGATGCTGCAGGACCTGGGCCGTGAACCCACGCCTGAAGAGCTGGCGCTCGAACTGGACATGACCCCGGAAAAGGTCGTGGAAGTCCAGAAGTACGGCCGCGAGCCCATCTCGCTCCACACCCCCCTGGGTGAGGACGGCGACTCCGAGTTCGGCGACCTGATCGAGGACTCCGAAGCTGTGGTTCCAGCCGACGCCGTGAGCTTTACGCTCCTGCAGGAGCAGCTCCACTCTGTGCTGGATACGCTCTCGGAGCGCGAGGCCGGAGTGGTGGCCATGCGGTTCGGCCTGACTGACGGACAGCCGAAGACTTTAGACGAAATCGGTAAGGTCTACGGAGTGACGCGCGAGCGTATCCGCCAGATCGAATCCAAGACGATGTCCAAGCTCCGGCACCCCTCCCGGTCGCAGGTGCTGCGGGACTACCTGGACTAGAAGCCAGAAGGCAGGAAAGCGGCCCGCCGGCTGCCGCGTCCCTAAGGGGCGCGGTACCGGCGGGCCGCTTTGTGCTGCAAGCTCCGTAAGTCGGTCCTCTTAAAAGATTGGGACCCTGCCTTCCGGCAAGGTCCCAACAACTTCAGAAAAGCTAGTCGATTTCCACGGCAGCTTTCTCGTGAAGCTTCCCCGTCTCATCGTGCCAGTCGGAGCTCAAGGGCTTGAGTGTTGCCTCAACTGCACGGGCGTGGTGGCCGCAGAAAAGCAGCTCACCGCCGGAGGACTCCAGTACAACCCGGACATATGCCTGGGCTCCGCAACGATCGCACCGGTCCAGTGCGTTGAGTGTGCGGTCTGCCACTGCTGTTGTCATGTCGGCCTCCTTAGTAGATCAGTACGTCTATATAACCAGCATTCGTAACAAAACCATCGCAAGGATGGGGCAAGTTCGCTGTGCGCGTAGCCGCAAGAATGCATCAAGACCGCCGCCCGCCCCCGTGAAAGCCGCGGAGTGGCGTGGGGCACACGCTGCCCCAGGTGTGGCAGTCCGCGCTGCCAGGCCGGGCCGACTACCCTAGGAAGAGCGACCCCAGCCCGCTTTTTCCGTCCCTGAAGGAGTTCATCACCAGTGGCACCAAGCTCTGATTACACTGCCCGGCACCTGTCTGTGCTGGAGGGCCTCGAGGCCGTCCGCAAGCGCCCCGGCATGTACATCGGTTCCACTGACTCCCGCGGCCTGATGCACTGCCTGTGGGAAATCATCGATAACTCGGTGGATGAGGCACTGGCCGGATTTGGCCACGACATCAAGATCATCCTCCATGCGGACAACTCCGTGGAGATTCACGACGACGGCCGCGGCATCCCGATTGACAAGGAACCAAAGACGGGGCTTACGGGCGTCGAGGTGGTCTTCACCAAGCTCCACGCCGGCGGCAAGTTCGGCGGCGGCTCCTACACCGCTTCCGGCGGCCTGCACGGCGTGGGCGCCTCCGTGGTCAACGCGCTGTCCTCCCGCCTCGACGTCGAGGTGGACCGCGGCGGGAAAACCTACAAGATGTCGTTCCGCCGGGGCGAGCCAGGGCGCTTCCAGGACAACGGGTCGAAGACTGACCCGGCCGCGCCGTTCACCCCTTTCGTGGACGACTCGGTGCTGGACATTGTGGGGAAAGCCAAACGGGGCGTCACTGGAACCAGGATCCGCTATTGGGCGGACCGGCAAATCTTTACCCCGGATGCCAAGTTCTCGTACGACGAACTTGCTGCCCGGGCACGGCAGACGTCCTTCCTGGTGCCGGGCCTCAAACTGACGGTCCGCGATGAGCGCAAAGTCCCGGGAACGCCCGGTGAGGCCGGACCCCATGAAGAGGTCTTCCACCACGACGGCGGCATCTCCGAATTCGTGGAGTTCCTTGCCGCTGATCCCGCGGTCACCGACGTGTGGCGGCTGCACGGCTCCGGAAAATTCAAGGAGACGGTACCCGTGCTGGACGAACGCGGGCACAGCCAGCTCGCCGAGGTGGAACGTGATTGCGAAGTTGATGTGGCGCTGCGCTGGGGGATCGGCTACGACAGCACGGTCCGCAGCTTCGTGAACATCATCTCCACGCCCAAGGGCGGAACCCACCAGTCCGGCTTCGAGCAGGCACTGGTCAAGACCTTCCGCAAAGCGGTGGAAAACAACGCCCGCAAGCTCAAGGCCGGCAACGACAAAATCGAAAAGGACGACATCTTTGCCGGCCTCACCGCCGTCCTCACCGTACGCCTTGCCGAGCCGCAGTTCGAAGGCCAGACGAAGGAGATCCTGGGCACCTCGGCAGTGCGCGCCATCGTGTCCCGGGTGGTGGAGCGGGAGGTCACTGCGAAGCTGACGTCCGCGAACAAAAACGACAAGTCGCAGTCCGCGCTGCTCCTGGAAAAAATCGTCAGCGAGATGAAGTCCCGCATCTCGGCCCGCGTGCACAAGGAAACCCAGCGGCGCAAAAATGCGCTGGAGACCTCCTCGATGCCTACCAAGCTTGCTGACTGCCGCACGGACGACGTCGAACGTTCCGAACTCTTCATCGTGGAAGGCGACTCGGCGCTGGGAACCGCCAAGCTGGCCCGGTCCTCGGACTTCCAGGCCCTGCTGCCCATCCGCGGCAAGATCCTCAACGTCCAGAAGGCGTCGGTGGGGGACATGCTTTCGAATGCCGAATGCGCGGCCCTCATCCAGGTGGTGGGCGCCGGATCAGGCCGCAGTTTCGATATTGCCGCCGCCCGCTACGGCAAGGTCATTTTGATGACGGACGCTGACGTGGACGGTGCGCACATCCGCACGCTGCTCCTCACCCTCTTCTTCCGCTACATGCGCCCCATGATCGAGGAGGGCAGGGTCTTTGCCGCCGTCCCGCCGCTGCACCGGGTGGAAGTGATCAACGCCGGCCAGAAGGCCAACGAAATGATCTACACCTATTCCGAGGCCGAACTTCACGTGCTGCTGGCGCGTCTGGCGAAGGAGGGCAAGCGGTACAAGGAGCCCATCCAGCGCTACAAGGGGCTGGGCGAAATGGACGCTGAACAGCTGGCCGAGACCACCATGGACCCGCGGCACCGCACGCTCCGCAAGGTGGGGATCGAGAACGCGAAGCAGGCGGAGGAAATCTTTGACCTGCTGATGGGCTCCGATGTTTCGCCCCGCAAGGATTTCATCATCGCTGGCGCCTCCAGCCTGGACCGGGAACGCATCGACGCCTGACGGCGGAAGGGGGGGCGGCCGCACGGGCCAGGGACCGCCCGCGAAAGGCGGACAGGCGTGCGGACGACGGCTGGTGTCAGCCCAGCAGGCCCGGCACCACCAGCAGGGCCGTGGGCAGCGCCAGCAGGAGGACACAGCCGGCAAGCACCAGGCTCCGGACCGGGGAGGGCAGCTGCGGTTGCGGGGAAAGCAGCCGGCTGACGCGCGAAGCCGTGGTGCGGGCCGAGTCCGAGCCCGACGTGCCGGCCCCGTCAATGCCTGCAAGGGCCAGGCTTTGCCCGCCGGACTGAAGCTCGGCGTCACGGGCACCGCCCGCCGACCCGCCCGCCGACCCGCTGGCCACGATGGCAATGGCCTTGATGAGCGTGGCCTTGCTTTCGGTCCTCAGCGCGACGTCGTCGGCCAGCATCTCGATCAGGGAGTTGACGGACTCCTGGGCGAGGCGGGTGGTGGGCAGCCAGGGCAGGGCCTGGCGCCAGGCGGCGAAGGCCCACAGCAGCAGGTGGTGCCGCTGGCTCAAGTGCGCATTCTCATGGATCAGGACCGCCCGGAGTTCGGCCGGCTCAAGGGCTGCCATCAGGCCGTCCGACAGGACGGTCACGGAGCGGGCGCCGCCGGGAAGGCAGTAGGCCACGGGCGAATCGTGGTTGATGACCAGCGTCCCGGTCCCTGCGGCGGAGGGTGAAGCCAGGAGCGCGAGAAGTTCGCGGTGCCGCCGCCGCTGACGTTCGATTTTGTAATACGTGAGCAAGAGGGTGAATACCAGGTGGGCCGTCAGCAGGGCCGCGGCGGACAGTGCGAAGATATGCCAGAAGCCCAGCGCAGTGGTGGGCGCGTTGAAAAGCACCATCCCCGCAAGAGCCCGGAGGCCCGCGAGGAGGTTATCGCCGATCGGCTCCAGGCCGTACACCAGCATGGCGCCGATCATGGACAGCCCGCCGGCCAGCGCAATGGCCTGCCACAGCAGCATTGCCGTGAAAGGGGAGCGCGCGGGCCACTGCGCCCTCGAGAGGAGGATAGGTACCGGCCACGCCAGGACTATCGCAAGGACCGCCAGCAGGTACGAGGCCCAGAACATGGTCCGTTAGAGGTGGCCAAGCAGTTTGCGCAGAGTCTCGGCTTCACCCTCGGAAACGGATCCGATGAAACGCGCCAGCACGGCCTCGCGGTCCGGGGCCGACCCCAGTACCTCGTGCATCAGCTCGGCCGTGTGGTCCTCACGGCTGGACACTGCCTGGTAGCGGTGCGGGCGGGTACCGCGTTCGCGTTCCACCAGGCCCTTCTTCTCCAGCCGGGACAGCACAGTAAGCACCGTGGTGACGGCGAGTTCCTTGCCTTCGTGCCCGGCCGCTCCACCCTGCCCGGCTGACGTCTGCGCGAGCCGGTCCCGCAAAGTGTTGGCGGTGGCTGCTTCATGGCCCGCCCAGAGCAGGTCCATCACTGCCCGTTCCAGTTCACCAAGACTAGCCATTGCACTTTTCCTTTGTTTCCCCGCACCGCAGCCGGAGGGCTGCGGTGACTTCATGCGTGTATTACACCTACAGGATTTAATTTACCCCGATTCCGCCTTACTTTCTACATTGGGTAGAACAGGGCGCCGGCGTGTCACTGATGGTTCTTCGAAGGGGCGGCAGCGCGTTTTACTCTGCCGGCGGCATTGTTCTACACTTTGTAGAAGTTAGAGTTTCTACAGAACGTAGAAAACCTGCACCGGCTGACAGTAGGGACCGCCTTGGACGCTTTGGACGCTCTGGAAATCGCACGCTGGCAATTCGGCATCACCACCGTCTACCACTTCATGATGGTCCCGCTGACCATCGGCCTGGGGCTGGTAGTGGCAGTGATCCAGACCGCCTGGCACCGCACCGGAAAGCCTGAATACCTCCGGATGACCAAATTCTGGGGAAAGCTTTTCCTGATCAACTTCATCATGGGCGTGGCCACCGGCATCGTCCAGGAGTTCCAGTTCGGGATGGCCTGGAGCGAGTACAGCCGCTTCGTTGGGGATGTTTTTGGTGCGCCGCTGGCACTCGAGGCGCTCCTGGCCTTCTTTGTGGAGTCCACCTTCCTGGGCTTGTGGATCTTCGGCTGGAAGCAGCTGAAACCGGCCATCCACCTCGCGTGCCTCTGGATCGCAGTTGTGGGTTCGGTGTTCTCCGCGTACTTCATTATCGTGGCCAACAGTTGGATGCAGCACCCCGTCGGTGTGGAAATGATTGACGGCCGGCCCGTGATGACGGACGCCTGGGCAGTCTTCACCAACAACACCGCGCTCGTTGCAGTTCCCCACACCCTTTTCGGCGCCCTCGCCGTCGCGGGCGGCTTCCTGCTCGGCATCGCCTGGTACCACCTGTGGCGCAGGCGGCGCGACGGCGTCGACACCGTAGGTGCCGACGGCAAGGTGATCGCAGGTGTTGCAGCGGACATCCCCGGCCGTGACAGGGACGACCACAAAGTCTGGATCCGGTCCCTGCGCATCGGCGCAGTAGTGGCCATGATTTCCTTCGCCGGAACCGCGCTCACCGGAGACCTCCAGGGCAAGCTCATGTTCGAGCAGCAGCCCATGAAGATGGCGGCAGCAGAAGCAGCCTGCCACGACGGCACCGGCTTCTCGGTCCTGAGCATCGGCAACCTCGGCTCGCAGAACTGCGACGACATCGTGGCCCTGATCGAGGTCCCCGGTATCCTTTCCTACCTGGCCAAGGGCGATTTCACCACCGAAGTCCAAGGCGTCAACAGCCTCCTGCCCCAGTACAAGGAGGCCTACGGAACCCACTTGCCGGACAACCCCATCTACGGCGAACGGGCCGGCCAGGAAATCGACTACCTTCCCGTCATGGAGGTCACCTACTGGGGCTTCCGCATGATGATTGGTTTCGGCGGGATCGCCGCCCTGGCGGCCCTGGTTGCCCTGTGGCTGACCCGGAAGGGAACCGTGCCCGAGTCCAGGTGGCTGATGCGCCTCGCAGTCTTCGGAATCCTGGCCCCGTTCGGAGCCAACGCCGCCGGCTGGATCTTCACCGAAATGGGCCGCCAGCCCTTTGTGGTGGCGCCCAACCCTGATCCCAACGGCATCGACCAGGTGTTTATGTTCAGCGCCGCCGCTGTGTCGCCGGGCGTCACCGCCGGGGAACTGCTGGCGTCACTCGTCACCCTGGCAACCATCTACGGGGTACTCCTCGTGGTGGAAGTGAAACTGCTGGTCAAGTACATCCGGGGCGGCGTGGTGTCCGCCATGCCGGAACTGGTTCATGCGCCCGTTGACGAAAACGAGGACGCCACCCCGGGCCAGGGAGGCCAGGGCGGCGGAAAACCCGCCGACGACGTCCTCGCCTTCGCCTACTAGTCCGCGCCAAAGAAGAGCAGAGGAAACGAAGAATGGAACTGCTGCCAACCATCTGGTTCATCGCCATCGCGGTGCTGTGGACCGGCTACCTCTTCCTTGAGGGTTTTGACCTCGGCGTCGGGATGCTGATGAAGCTGTTCGCCCGGAACAATACCGAGCGCCGCGTCCTGCTCAACACCGTGGGGCCGGTTTGGGACGGCAACGAGGTATGGCTCCTGACTGCCGCCGGGGCAACCTTTGCCGCCTTCCCGCTCTGGTACGCCTCGCTGTTCTCCGCCCTGTACCTGCCGCTGCTGGTGGTCCTGGTTGCCCTGATCTTCCGCGCCGTGGCCTTCGAGTACCGCGGCAAGGTGGACACGGACCAGTGGCGGACCCGGTGGGACTGGGCCATTGCCCTGGGGTCCTTCTTCGCGGCCTTCGGCGTGGGTGCGGCCCTGGCCCTGACCACCACAGGCCTTCCGCTGAACGCCAACGGCGACCGTGAAGGCGGGCCGCTTGCCTGGTTCAGCAGCTACGCCGTGCTGGGCGGACTGGCCGTGGTGGGGTTCTCGCTGGTGCACGCCCTGGCCTTCCTGGCGTTGAAGACCGACGGCGACGTGCGGCACCGCGCCCGCAAATGGCTCGTCCGGCTGCTCCCCGTCCTGCTCCTGCCAATCGCGGGCTGGGCGCTCAGCATCCAATTCCTTGATGGCAAGCCCTGGACCTGGGCGCTGGTCCTGCTGGCGGTTGCTTCGGCAGCTGCAGCCTGGGCCATGGCGCGAAAGGGAGCGGAGGGCAAGGCCTTTATCGCGCTGGGAGCCTTCCTGGCATTGGGTTCGGCATCCATCTTCGGCGCCGTGTTCCCGGTGGTGCTGCCCTCCACGCTGGATGGGGCCTTTGACCTCACCATTTCCAATGCCTCATCCTCCGACTACACACTGGGCCTTATGAGCGCTGTGGCGGCGTTCGGCCTGCCCCTGGTCATCGCCTATCAGGCCTGGACCTACTGGGTGTTCCGGAAGCGGGTCAGTGCCGCAGACATTCCCGAAGCCCACAGCTTCCTGCCGGCCGTCGCCGCCAAGGCTTTTACCACCAAGGGCTGATATGCGTCCAACTTTCCCGGCGGGCCCGGCAACACGTTCAGCCATCTATTGGCTGGGGCTCCTGGCCGCCCTCAAGGCGCTGTCGCTGGTCCTGATTGGCCAGGCTGTTGCATCGGCACTGGCCGGATTCGCGGCGGGGAACCCAGGTTGGGCGGACCAGATTACTGTCGGCATGGCCGGCGTGCTGCTGAGGTCCCTGACGGTCTGGGGGCAGGCAGTTGCAGCCCGCCGGGCCGCACTCGGCATCAAGGAGGAGCTGCGCTCCGGCCTGCTGGAAAGAGCGCTCCGCAACGGCGTCCGCGGCACGGGACCGGCCGACGGCGGACTGGCAGTACTGGCCACCCGCGGACTGGATGCACTGGACAGCTACTACACCCAGTTCCTGCCCGCCCTGGTGAACTGCGCGGCCATCCCGCTCCTGGTGGGGGCGCGCATCCTCTTTGCGGACTGGGTCAGTGCAGTGGTCGTCGTCCTGACCGTTCCGCTGGTGCCGCTGTTTATGGTGCTCATCGGCCGGTACACCGAGGACAATGTCCGCGACGCACAGGCCTCCCTCGCCCGGCTCTCCACCCACATGCTGGAACTCGCCAAGGGACTGCCGGTGCTGGTGGGCCTGGGGCGCGCCACCGCCCAGCGGAAGGCGCTCGAAGAGATTTCGGAGGAGTACCGGACGCGCACCATGGGAACATTGCGGACCGCGTTCCTCTCGGCGCTGGCCCTTGAGCTCATTGCCACCATCTCCGTGGCCGTAGTGGCTGTCTTCATCGGTGTCCGCCTGGTCCATGGCGACATGCCGCTGGAAGCCGGCCTGCTGGCCCTGATCCTTGCGCCGGACTGCTACCTTCCACTGCGCGAGCTGGGGACCGCCCACCATGCCAGCGACGACGGCCGGGTTGCCCTCGCCGGGACGACGGCAGTCACGGATGCGCCTGAGCCGCAGCCGCTTCCGGCAGTCTGGGCCGGCCAGCCCGGCGCGCCAATCACTGTCACCGGGCTGACGGTGAGCTATGACGGAAGGTCCCGGCCCGCCGTCGGCCCCCTCACCTTCAGTGCACCGGAGAGCAGGATCACCGCCCTGGACGGACCCAGCGGCGCCGGCAAAAGCACCGTGCTCGCGGTTTTGGCCGGGACCATCGGCCACGGTGCCGGCACTGCGGTCAGCGGCAGCATCTCGGGTTTGGACCGGAACAGCATTGCCTGGGTGCCGCAGCATCCGGTCATGGTGGCAGGGACGGTCCTCGACGAGATCGTGCTTTACCTGCGTGGCGACTCCGGAACGGGAGTCACCATATACAGCCGCCAGGAGCTGGAAGCTGCTGCCCGGGCCTGCCTGATCCGCTCTGCGGCCGGACACCTTGCCGCGAAGCACCCTGCAGAGCTGAGCCCGGGGGAGCTGCGCCGGGTGGCCCTGGCCCGGGGTTTGGCACGGATCGAGGCCGGCGCCACTGTCCTGCTGCTGGATGAACCCACGGCGCACCTGGATGATGAGTCGGCAGCGTTGGTGGAAGACGCGATCAGGAGGCTCCGTGGACAGGTGACCGTCATCCTGGTGGCCCACGAGGAGCGCACCCGCGCCCTTGCGGAACACGTGGTGCCGGTTGGTGGACACGGCCTGACGGTGCCGTCACCCGGCGACGCGGAGCTTACGCACCCGGCCGCTGCCGTGAGCGCTGGCGTCGCCGCCGGCAATCCGAATCCCGCCGGGAAGCCGCAGACGCGCGCCGTTGCAGAGGCTGCCGGGTTTGGTGGCGGTGCCACGGGTGGCGTGAGCAAATCCAGCTCGGCACAACTCCTCGCGGCTTTGCTGGCGCCCGTGCGGGGCAAGTTCGCCGCCGCAGCCCTGGTGGGCACGCTGGCGGCGGTCTTCGCCGTCGCCCTGTCCGGGCTGTCCGGGTGGCTCATCATCCGCGCCAGTGAACAGCCGCCCATCCTCTACCTCTTGACCGCGATCGTTGGAGTGCGGTTCTTCGGGATCGGCCGGGCTGTGCTCCGGTACTGTGAGCGCCTCCTCCTGCATGACGCCGTGTTTGCCGCACTGACCCGGCTGCGCGGCAGGTTATGGGAGGCGTTGAGCCGGCGCGCGCTGCCGCTCCGCCGCCTTTTGCAGGGTGGCAACGTCCTGGGGACGGTGATTGACGACGTCGATACGGTCCGGGACCTCCTCCCGCGCGTTGTCCTGCCGCCGGTCACGGCGCTCGCGGTTTCCGTACTGGCTTTGGTGACCACGTCGCTGCTGGTGCCCGCCATGCTTCCGGCCGTTATCGCCGCAAGCGTTGCGAGCCTCCTGCTCGCCCCGGCAGTGGCACTCTGGGGCGACCGCAAGTCCGCCACTGCCGAGCAGCTCCTCCGCTCCGGGGTCCTGCGCCGCGTTTCGGCGGCCCTCGACGCCCGTGCCGATCTGCATGCCAACGGCGCCGCTGCCCGCGTTTTGGACGAGTTGCGCGCCCAGGACCGCCAAGCCACAGCGGCTTCCCAGCGCTCGGCCTGGGCTGACGGGTTGGGGCAGGCCCTCACCACCGCAGCCTGCGGCACCGCGGCCTTGGCAGCTGCCTCGCTTGCGGGTCCCGCTGTGCTTGCAGGCCAGGCAGCGCCGGCGACGGCCGCCGTCGTGGTCCTGCTGCTCCTGGCGTTGGTGGAACCTTTCGCAGCGCTGACGACGGCGGTGCGCCAGTTCCCGGCGCTGCGGTCCGTGATGCAGCGCGTCAGTGAGTCCGGTGCTTTGGACAGGATCACGCAGGACAGGATCATGCGGGACGGGAGCAAGCGGGACGTTTCCGGCAGGGACCATCGTGATGGTTTGCAGGCAGTGCCTGCGCGACAAAACGGGGTTCCCGGCGTCGAACTGGAAGGCCTTTCTGCCGCCTGGCCCGGGGGTGCTCCGGTGTTTTCCGGGCTGGACGCCGTGGCGGAGCCCGGGCGGTGGCTGGCCGTGACCGGTCCCTCGGGCTCGGGGAAGTCAACCCTGTTGTCGGTCCTGCTCGGCTTCCTGCCGGTTGCCGTGGGCCGGATCGGTGTGACCGGCCGGGCCGCCTGGTGCCCACAGGAAGCGCACCTGTTTGATTCAACGATCCGCGGGAACCTGCTGCTGGGCCGGCCTGCCCCCGGAACCGGCAGCGCCGGAATTGGCAGCCCGGCAGCAACCTGGGACGACGACATGCTGGCTGCGCTTGCGTCGGTGGGCCTGACCGGCCTGATGGAGCGGCTGCCGGCGGGGCTGGACACCCGAATCGGCCCGGGCGGCGCGTTCCTCAGCGGCGGGGAGCGTCAACGCCTGGCGGTGGCGCGAACCCTCATGACCGGAGCGGAAGTGATCCTGCTGGACGAGCCAACGGCCCATCTGGATGCGGAGTCGGCCCGGGCCATGCTGGCGGACCTGCGGCAGGGCTTGCGCAGCCGCACTGTGGTGCTCGTGACGCACAACCCGGCCGACATCCAGCCGGAGGATGCGCGCCTGGTGCTTGCCCCGGGTACAGAGCACACCGGTTCAGGGCATGCCGGTGCAGAACATACGTCGGCAGAGCACGGGGAGGACAAACTGGTGGCGGCGCTTGTGGGGGATCAGCCGTCCACGTCGTGAAGGTGGTGGATTACGTCGTGCAGGAAGTACTGGGACAGCGTCAGGACGGTGAATACCGAGCCGTTGCTGCGCAGCCCTGTCCGACCCCACTGCGATTCACGGACGGCGGCAAAGGACTCCGCCGCCTGCTTTCCTTCAGCGGTCAGTTCGGCGCTGACTACCGCGGGGTCCGCATTGGCGTAGTCCTTGTCAATGGCCGTCTGGTCCTGGTCCCAGTTGTCGAACCTGGCTTCGTTGGAATCCAGCATAAGGTTCAGCCGCTGGTCAAAGAGGCTGAAGACATCGCGGACGTGGCAGGCGTACTCCAGGGCGGACCAGATGTGGTCGTCCGGGCGCTCGGCCGCGTCGGGACGCCGGAGCACTGCGCGCCAGCGGGGGAGCATGCTGTCGATACTGCCGGGAACTGTTGATGGCGTCACGGTGGAGGCGTCGAAGGAGCATTCCGGGCATGGACGGGTCAGGACCCAGGTCCAGTCCTTTTCATCAGGAACGATAGGCATGGAAGCAGTCTAAGCGGGATCGGGCCAGGCCATGGCGGGGCCCACCACTTCCACGGGCTGGGACAGCGGGACACCTGAACCGTCACGCCGGCCGTGCTCCTGGGGGAGGGACCGGGCCACCCCGGCTGCAGATGATGCCTTGGCCGGGCCGTGGCCGGCCCACGCCAGGAGAAGGGTGTCCTCGCCCTTCAGGAACCGGTGTGCCCGGACTCCCGCCGTCGCGCGTCCCTTCGCCGGGTACTCGGAAAACGCCGTCACCTTGGCGGTACCCGGCGCCGTGCCGGGCAGGGCACCCGTGGTACCGGCGATGGTCACCACCACCGCGGCCTCATCCTTGGGCTGGACGGCACCAAAGAAGATCACCCGGTCCCCGGCAGCGAGCTTGATCCCTGCCATGCCGCCGGCAGTGCGCCCCTGCGGCCGCACAACGGCAGCGCTGAACTTCAGCAGTTGGGCCTGGCTGGTGAGGAACACCAGTTCGGCATCGTCCGCTCCCGCGGGAGCGACTCCCACCACAAAGTCCTTGTCCTTCAGCGCAATGACCTCCCAGTCCTCCCGGTTCAGGGGGTAGTCCGGTTGCACCCGCTTCACAATTCCCTGGGCCGTGCCAACGGCCAGCACCTCGTCGAGCGGGGCGAAAGCCACCAGGGTTTCCCCCTTCAGTAAGGTGATGAAGTCCTTGGCCGGAACGCCGCCGGCGAGGTTGGGCAGGCCCGAGACCGGCGGCAGGACCGGCATGTCCATCACCTGCAGGCGGAGCATGCGTCCCTGGGAGGTAACAGCGGCAATCTCGCCCCTCGCGGAGGTCTTGACCACGGAGGTGTACACGTCATGCCTGGTCCTTGGCCCCGCCTCGGCCAGCGGTTCACGGTTGCTGGTGCGCGCTATCTGGCCGGACGCGGTGAGGATGGCCCAGCAGGGGTCGTCGGCGATTTCCAGCGCGAGCGGGGCAGCCTTGCCCTTCTTCCCGGTGGTCAAGGCGAGGTCCGCGGCGATGGTAGGGGACACGGCTTCGGATTCCAGCAATACGGTCCGCCGCGGGGTGCCGTGTTCTTCGGCTATGGCGCCCAGTTCGTCGGAGACCAGGGTGCGCAGCCGTTCCTCCGAGCCGAGGATGGCCTCCAGCTCCGCGATTTCGCGGCGCAGCTCGTCCTGTTCCTTCTCCAGCTCAATCCGCGAGTATTTGGTCAGCTGGCGCAGCCGCAGCTCCAGGATGTAGTTCGCCTGGATTTCAGTGAGGTCGTAGATGGACATCAGCCGGGCGCGGGCGGCGGCGGCCTCGTCGGAGGACCGGATGATCTGGATGACCTCGTCGATGTCCACGATGGCGATGAGGAGGCCCTCCACCAGGTGCAGGCGGTCCTTCTTTTTCCCAAGCCGGAACACGGTCCGGCGGCGCACCACGTCGATCCGGTGGTTCACGTACACGCTCAGCAGCTGCACCAGGCCCAGTGTCTGCGGCTGGCCGTCCACCAGGGTGACGTTGTTGATGCCGAAGGAGTCCTCCATCGGCGAGTAGCGGTAGAGCTGCTGGAGCACCGCGTTGGGGTTGAAGCCGTTCTTCAGTTCGATGACCAGGCGGAGGCCATGCTTGCGGTCAGTCAGGTCAACGATGTCGCTGATGCCTGTCAGCTTTTTAGCGTTGACGGCGTCCTTGATCTTCTCGATGACCTTTTCCGGGCCCACCATGTACGGGAGTTCGGTGACCACCAGGCCGGTCCGGCGCGCGGAAAGCTGTTCTACCTCCACCTTGGCCCGCGTCTTGAAGGAACCGCGCCCGGTGGCGTAGGCATCGCGGATGCCGTCCAGCCCCACAATCCGCCCGCCGCTGGGAAGGTCCGGCCCAGGGACGAACCGCATGATGTCATCCAAGGTGGCGTCCGGGTTGGCGATCAGATGCCGGGCAGCGGAGATAATCTCCACCAGGTTGTGCGGGGCCATGTTGGTGGCCATGCCGACGGCGATGCCGGTGGCGCCGTTGACGAGCAGGTTGGGGAATGCTGCCGGCAGGACGTCCGGTTGGGTCAGCTGGTTGTCATAGTTGGGGACAAAGTCCACCACGTCTTCGTCGAGGTGGTTTGTGAGGGTGAGCGCAGCAGCCGCGAGGCGGGCTTCGGTGTACCGGGGGGCCGCAGGGCCGTCGTCGAGCGAGCCAAAGTTGCCGTGCCCGTCGATCAGCGGCAGCCGCAGCGAGAAGTCCTGGGCCATGCGCACCATGGCGTCGTAGATGGCGGTGTCGCCGTGGGGGTGCAGCTTGCCCATCACCTCGCCCACCACACGCGCGCTCTTGACGTGGCCGCGGTCCGGCCGGAGCCCCATGTCGCTCATCATGTAGAGGATGCGCCGCTGCACAGGCTTGAGGCCGTCCCGGGCGTCCGGAAGCGCACGGGAGTAGATCACCGAGTACGCGTACTCCAGGAAGGAGCCTTCCATTTCGGAGGTGACATCGATGTCCACGATGTTCTCCGTGTAGGGGGAGCTGTCATCCACAGCGGGGGCGGAACTTTGGCGGCGGGCCATGGGGGTTGGTAAATCCTTCTGGGTACTGTGCAGCGTTCGGGGTGTGCTGCGGAAGTTTTTGGCTAGGCTAAGCCTATGGTGGATCAGCCCGGGGACGGCGAATATCCGGAACATTGGGAAGCCGATGTCGTACTGCGCGACGGCGGGACGGCGCACCTGCGGCCGATCCATCCCTCTGACTCGGACGCTGTCCAGGCCTTCCATGTCGGGCAGTCGCAGGATTCAATCTACATGCGCTTCTTCGCGTTCAAGGCCAGGCTGTCCAGCAAGGAGCTCAAGCGCTTCACCGAGGTGGACTATAAGGACCGGGTGGCCTTCGTCATCACCATCAGCGGGGAAATCGTGGGCATCGGCCGCTATGACCGGCTCGATGATCCCGCCGAGGCGGAAGTGGCGTTCAACATTGCCGATTCCCACCAGGGCAGGGGAATCGGTTCCATCCTGCTGGAACATCTCGCCGCCGCGGCCCATGAAAACGGGATCCGGCGCTTCAGCGCCGAGGTGCTGCCGGAAAACCGGAAAATGCTGATGGTCTTTTCCGATGCTGGCTACGACGTCCGGCGGCACTTTGACGACGGCGTCGTCAGCCTCGAGTTCAACATCGACCCCACGGAAAAATCCCGTGCCGTGATGGAATCCCGGGAACACCGCGCGGAGGCGAGGAGCGTGCGGGACCTGCTGACGCCGTCGTCCATTGCCGTGATCGGTGCCAGCCGCAAATGGGGCACGGTGGGGTACCAGCTCCTGGAGCACATTATCGAAGGCGGCTTCCGCGGCCCCATCTACGCCATCAACCCTGAAGCGCTGGAACTTGCCGGGATGTTGTCCTTTGGGAAACTCTCCGAGGTCCCGGACCCTGTCCAACTGGCGGTCGTCGCCGTCCCCTACGAGGAAGTCCCAGCCGTGGTGGCGGACTGCGCCGCGGCCGGCGTCAGGGGGCTGGTGGTCGCCTCGGCAGGCTTCGCGGACGACGGCGAACGCGGCCTTCTGCGCCAGAGGGACCTCGTCCGCCAGGCCAGGGCCAGCGGCATGCGCGTTATTGGGCCGGCATCCCTGGGGGTGGTGAACACCAGCCCGGAGGTGTCGCTGAACGCGTCAATGGCGCCCACCCTGCCGCTGCGAGGGGGACTGGGCCTCTTCAGCCAGTCGGCCGCCATCGGTGTTTCGCTCTACGCCGCCTCAAGTCGCCGCCGGTTGGGCCTGTCCACCTTCCTGTCGGCCGGCAACCGGGCCGATGTTTCGGGCAACGACATGATGCAGTACTGGGAGGACGATCCCGAGACAACCGCCGTGGGGCTCTACCTTGAATCCATCGGCAACCCGCGCAAGTTTTCCCGCCTGGCCCGGCGGCTGGCCCGCACCAAGCCGGTCATCGTCGCCAAGTCCGACGCCATGGGGCTGCGGCTGCCGCCAGGGCACGCCGTCCGGACCACCCAGGCGCCCTCGGGCGCGCTGGACGCGATGTTGCGCCAGTCCGGGGTCATCCGGGTGGAAACCATCGAGCAACTGGTGGACGTCGCGCAAGTGGTGTCCGGCCAGCCGCTCCCCGCCGGCCCGGGGCTTGCAATCTTCAGCAATTCCCAGGCACTCGGCAAGGTAGTGGCGGACAGCGCATCGTCCCAGGGACTCGCCGTCGAGCAGTTGGTCACCGGGGTGGACCTCGACGCCGGCCAGTCCATCGCCCTTCCCGCCCTGCGCGCCAGCCTGCTCAAGACGCTCGAGTCCGGTGCCGTCCACTCGGCTGTCGCGGCGCTGCTGCCGGCACGCGGGCTGACGGTGGACAGCATTGCCGAAGTCCTGGCCGAATGTGCCGCGGCAGCCGGAAAACCGGTGGTGGCCGCCTTCACCGGCATCCTGGACCCTTCCATCTCGGTGGAGGGAATGCTGGGGTCCGCGGAACGCGCCGTTCCCTGCTTCTCCAATCCAGGGGCCGCTGTCGCCGCGCTCGCTGCCGTGGTGCGCTACTCGGAATGGGTGTCCCGCGACCAGGGGCACTTTGTGGAACCCGAAGGCTGCAACCCCGAGCTCGCCCGAGCGGAAATCGAAGCCCTGCTCCAGGATGTCAAAGGCGAACAGCTCAAGAAGCTGGAGCCTGCCGCTGCGGCCTCATTGTTGGGCCAGTACGGGATCAACGTGCTGCCTTCCGTGGGCTTTGATAACCCGGACCAGGCCGTTGAGGCGGCCGACGCCCTGGGGTGGCCGGTGGTGCTGAAGACTACCGACCCCGCGCTGCGGCACCGGCTGGACCTCGGCGGCGTGCGGCTGGACATCCAGGATGCCGAATCGCTGCGCCTGAACGTGCTGCAGATGCGGCGGGTGCTCTCGAACTACGGCGATCCTGCGCTGGAAGTTCAAAGCATGGCTCCGGTTGGCCAGGCCTGCACCTTCCGGGCCATCGAGGACCCGCTGCTGGGTCCGGTCATCTCCTTCGGGCTCGCCGGGGATGCCGTGAACCTCTTGGATGACTGGGCTCACCGTGTGCCGCCGCTGTCGGCCGCCGACGTCGACGATTTCATCCGTGGGCCCCGCGCGGCCCGAAAGCTGTTTGGCTACCAGGGCCTGCCTGCCGTGGATGTCACGGCCCTCGAAGATCTGGCCGGCCGCCTCGCATGGCTCAAGGACAACCACCCCGAGATCGCCCTGGTGGAACTCAACCCCGTCCTGTGCGGCACTTCGGGAGCCATTACCCTTGCCGCTGACGTGCGGATCGGCAACGCCGCCAAGCGGACGGACAGCGCGCGCAGGGCCATGCTTGGCTGAGGCGGTTAGCAAGTGACCGGCCGATCTGTGAAAATGGGGGAATGAGCTCTCAGCCTCCCGCTTCGGCGCCAGAAACGCCCGGCAATGAAACCCAGGCAGTCCGCCACCACAGCTCACACAGCCACAGCGCCCAAGGCCTGAGCCTGGACGGTGCGCTCCAAAAGGCAGGCTTCTACCCCCGCCTTGTGGCTGATGTAGTAGACGACGCCCTGGACGGACGCGAATGCGTCGCCCACCTTGTGCACCTGGAAACCCACTTCGACCGCGCCGAGGTCCGCCGCCACATCACGGTGCTGGTGCTCACCTCGGACATGCTGGTCATCACCCACGTTGACGACCAGCAACTGGACGAGGCAGGCGAGCAGATCGTCGCCCAGATCTCCACCGAATCCGTCCCCGTGGCGCAGATCCGGTCCGTGGTGCTCAGCTACATGTACTCCCAGCCGCAAAACTACAAGCCCTCCGATCCTGTGCGAGAAGTAACGCTCTCCATCGCATGGTCCGGCGGCCAGCGGCTGGACATGGGTCCTGCCAGCTGCGGCGACCCGCAGTGCGAAGCGGACCACGGCTACAGCGGGACCATCGCCCAGGAGGACATCGTCCTGCGCATCAGCGCCGAGGCGGACGGGCTGCAAGCCGTCCAGGACGCCAAACTCTTCGCCCGTGCGCTTCGTGCTGTGAACACGGGTTCGCCCGCTCCGGCGGCGCACGTGCAGTCCATGGCGCCGCGGCCGCGTGCCGGAGTGTTCGGCAACCGCCTCAGCCGCGGGCACCAGCAGCGCTGATGCCCGAAGACCGCCACCCGAACGTCAACCTAACCGCCCGGCCCCACCGCCAGACTGTCCTGCCGGCCGCTCCCGCCTACGGGCAGCGCTCCATCGCCGAGGTGCTCACCAGCGCAGCGGCGAGCCTGGGCGTGGACGGGTTTGTGAACACCCTCGGCCTGCCTGCAGCCTCGCGCGTGTGCGTGGTGCTGGCCGACGGCCTCGGCCGGAACCTGCTGAAGCAGAAATCAGCCCATACACCTTTCCTGCGCGCCGTCATCCAGGCCGGGCAGGGCGCCGTTCCCGTCTGGCTGGATTCCGCGTTTCCTTCCACGACCGCCGCCGCCCTGGCCAGTTTCGGCACCGGTCTGGCCCCTGGCCAGCACGGCATGGTGGGCTATGACGTGCTCGACCCGGAGCAGGACAAGGTGGTCAACCTGCTCGGAAACTGGGATGCCGGCGTCGACCCCGGGGTGTGGCAGCCTTTTCCCACCGTGCTGGAACGCGCGGCGGAACAGGTGGAGGTCACCACGGTCAGCCTGCCGCAGTTCGGCGGTTCGCCCATGACCCGCGCAGCCCTGCGGGGCGGCAACTTTATCTCGGCCACCACCGCGCATGCCCGGACGGAAGCCGCGGCCGAGGCGATGTCCTCTGCCGGTCCATCGCTCATGTACTTCTATCTCAACGAGCTGGACAAAGCGGGGCACCGCTACGGTTGCCAGTCCGAGCAATGGGAGCACCAGCTCGAAGAACTTGACGCAACCATGAAGCGGCTTCACGCTTCCCTCCCGGCCGGCACCACCATCCTGCTCACGGCCGACCACGGCATGCTGGACGTTCCCGAACAGCAGCGCATCGATTTCTCCTCGGACCCCAGGCTGGTGGAAGGCGTCCGGCATACCGCCGGGGAGCCGCGGATGGTCCACCTCTACCTTGAAAACGGTATTGGGGAGGACGGCCGGGACCGTCTGCTTGCGGCATGGCGGGCACGCTTCGGTGAAAAGGTTTGGGCCTTCACCCGGGAAGACGCACTGGCGGCGGGCCTCTTCGGCGAGGTTCGGCCCGCCGTCGAGGGCAGGATCGGCGACGTCATGATCGCGGCGCGGGACGCCGTCGCCCTTTACGACACGCGGCGCGTCCGTCCCACAGCCATGGAGGTGGTGGGCCAGCACGGCTCCCTCACCAAGGCGGAGCGGGAGGTTCCCCTGCTCTGCTTTGCTGCGGGCGGCAGGAGTTCCCGGCGTGGCTGAGCTCGTCTTTTTCTCCGGCACCATGGACTGCGGAAAGTCCACGCTCGCCCTGCAAATGGACCACAACCACCGGGCCAGGGGACGCGGCGGAGTGCGCTTCAGCCGCAACGACCGCGCCGGTGAATCGCGTATTTCCAGCCGCCTTGGCCTGGAAACCGACGCGGTGGAAGTCATGGACGGCACCGACTTCTGGGAGGAAGTCATGTTCCGGCGCACCCAGGGCCAGCGCGTGGACTACCTCATCTGTGACGAAGCCCAGTTCTACACACCGGAGCAGGTGGAGCAGTTGGCGAAAGTCGTGGACGAGATCGACGTGGACGTCTTCGCGTTCGGAATCACTGCCGATTTCCGTACCAGGCTGTTTCCCGGTTCCCAGCGGCTTGTGGAACTCGCCGACCGGGTGCAGGTGCTGCAGGTGGAGGCGCTGTGCTGGTGCGGCCGCCGTGCCACCCACAATGCGCGGACGGTCGACGGCGTTATGGTCACCGAAGGAGCGCAGGTGGTGGTGGGCGACGTGGATATGGCGGGAGATTCCACCACCGTTGAACCGCCCGGGGACCACGTCCCCGTGGTGGGGTACGAGACGCTCTGCCGCCGGCACTACATGCGGCGCGTCACCGCGCACGGGGCTGCTCTGATGGGTCAGCAGGACCCGCTGCTGCCCTTCGAAGTGGACGCCTGCCTGTGGCGGGGCTCAGGTGGAACCGGGGTCCTCCAGGGGAATTAGACGGGCGCGTCGCTCCGATGCCGGGCCATTCGCCGCTTGCTGCTCCTTCGTCGCTCTGACGCAAGCTACACAAATGACCCCGGTACGCTCGCTGGATTTCAGGCACCGGAGGTAGTCTCGTACCAGGGTGTCCGGTCTCGTACCAGAAGTCCGCTGCGCGCCTTGATTGCTGCCCGAAGACAAGCCGTTTCCGTAAACCTCTGAAGTTTTTCCCTGGGACCGGCCTTGGGGCCGGTTTTGTCATACCCTCCACCGATGATTTAGGTATGGAGACGAACCCGGTAGTGGTGCAGGCGGAGGAGGCGGTTGATGCTGCTGTCGCTGCGTTCAGGGTTGCGCTGGTTGGCGGGGCTTCGGCCGTTTCCGGTGCCGCTGCTGCTTCCGGTGGTGCTGGCGGGCCTGACCCCGCAACTGGGCCTGACGCTGCGGTTGAATTTGATAATGATCCGTTGCAGCGGGTTGCTGATGCGGCGTTGGATGTCCTTGCCGGGGTGGCGCGCTCGGAAGCGAAGATCGCGGCCGTGAAGGCACAGGCCGTGGCGGTGCTGGCCGAAGCCACGAAGGCGCTGAATCCTCCGGCCGGGTCGCCGCAGGAGGCCGCCGCGCAGGACCGGAGCCTGGTGGCCGAGGTCGGGTGTGCGCTGGCGATCGGTGACCGGGCCGCCGGTGCCCTGCTCGCCGAGGCGCACGCCCTGACCAGTTCGCTGCCCCGGACGCTCGCGGCCCTGCGGTCGGGGACGATCTCGTGGGCGCACGCCCGGACCATGATCGAGCAGACGGCGTGTCTTGATCCCGCTGGTGCGGCGGCGCTGGAGGCGCACTTCCTGGACCCGGCGGCGCCGGGCCCCGCCCGCGGCTGCCCGGTCGGGGAGATGCCGGCCTACCGGTTCAAAGCCAAGGCCCGGGGCTGGCGGGAACGCCATCACCCGGAGAGCCTGGAGAAACGGCACGCGAAGTGTCGCGGACCGTCGGGTGGAGTACTGGCCGGACAGTGACGGGATGGCGTGGGTCGCCGCCCACCTGTCAGCGGACCGGGCGTCGGCGATCCGGAACCGGCTCACCGCTCTCTTGCCAGGGGCATGCAGGGCCCGGACGAGCCCCGCACCCTGACCCAACTGGTAGCCGATAGTTTCTCTTCAGGGCTTCTCGGCAGCGATAACACTGCCAGCAGCGGCGCCGGTGCAGGCGAGGGTGCAGGAACGGATCCGGGCCCATCTTCGTCGATCCGGGCGCAGGTGTTGGTCACCGTGCCGGTGTTCTCACTGATGGGCCTGACCGACGAACCCGCGGTACTGGACGGGCACGGCCCGATCCCGGCCTCCGTGGCGCGCAAACTCGTTGCCGACGGTGCCGGGTCGTTTTACCGGGTGCTGGTCGATCCTCGCGACGGGGCACCGCTGGAGATCGGCCGCTCCAGCTACCGGGTCAGCAAGGCCATGCGGAACGGGCTGCGGATGCGGGACGGCAAATGCCCCTTCCCCGGCTGCAACAACACCTCCCTCGACAACGAAGCCGACCACATCCTCGCCTGGCACCACGGCGGCACCACCGGAATATCAAACCTCGGCCAACCCTGCCGCAAGCACCACAAGCTGCGGCACACCAGCGGCTGGAAACCCACCCCGGCTACCATGAACGAACCGCCAGGCTGGATCTCACCGTCAGGCCGGCACTACAAAAGCGAACACCAGGACTGGGAACCACCCCACTGGCCAGAATGGATGACAATCGGTTCGATGATGGGCGGGCCAACGGGTGCACTCGTGGGACCAGCGGTTCCTCACGCAGCTATGCCCGGCATGGACATACCCGGGATTGCCGAAGCAGACCCATACCTAAGCGGGTTCGGTTTTCCCCAACCACACCTACCGTAAGACATAGCCTGGCTTGAAGAAGCTGATGATGCCGTGCGCTTCCTGGACCTGCCCGATTTCGACATCCCGGAAGAACCCGGCGTTCCGGAGAACGAACTGCCGCAGGACCCGTTCGGAGAGTTCTACCTGATGTTGGAGTTGGAGCATACGTTGCCGGAAACAGGGGTCTAAACCGAGAGGGACGGGTCCTGAATTTCCTGCGGAAAAGCCCTAATCGCCCCGCGTACCAAACACGATCTCGTCCCAAGATGGAACGCTGGACCGCTTGGGTCTGCCCGGCTGGCGCTCGGGGGCACCGGTCTCCGGCAACTGACCGGTAGTGGGCGAACTGTCGTCATTCCGCAGTACCGGCCGCCGCGGATTTCCGCCCAACAACTCGTTCAGGCCTCCGCCACTGGCAGGGCTGCCACTGGTGCCGCTGCCAGTGCTGGTTCCGCCGGCGTCCCCGTTTCCGGCTTCGGGAGTGCTGCCGGAGGGGCGCTGGGGGGACGCAACGATGGTGATTTCGCGGGTATTGGTGCTCACACCGTCGTGCAGCTTTAAAGCGTCATCGGCGTCATCACGGTGCGGAGGAATGAGGCTGAGGCGGGAGAGCATGGAAGGCCGGGTGTCCCGCCTGCGAACGAAGGAGCTGCCCTGCGCAGCCGGAGCTTCCGGGATCTCCTCCTGCGGCTCCTCGTCGTGCTCTTCTGCTTCGGGAGCTAATTCCGACGGCCTCGGGTGGGCGGCGGGAACGCCGTGGGTCAGCAGTAGCGCCAAGGCGTCATCGGAGTCCTCGTCGACGCCCAGGCGCTGTCCGCGGCGCGAGCGAAGCATGTCCAGTAATCCGTCCGATTCCTTGCCGTCCGCCTGTCCTGCATCGGGACGGGGACCAGGTGCTGGACGGACCGAGTCCGCGTCGGTTTCGAAGTCGAAGGGGCGGTCGGAAACTGCCGAGAGCCTGCGCGCCGGGACAGGTCCGTCCAGGGGCTCGAGCTCGCTGAGCTGCTGGGCCCACCGGTTGGCATTTTGCAGGGACTTTCTGGCTGGGCTGAAAGTCCACAATGCCGGAGGTTCCTCGCCGATGCCGGCCTGCCCGCCGGCATTGGTTTCGAAGCTTGCCTGCACCGTCCACGTTCCGTCCTGGCGCCGCCAGGAATCCCACTCCACGGTGGAAGGATCAATGCCATGGGCTGAGAGCCTATGCGCCACCATGTCAGCCAGTGTGGCGGGGTTGTCGCCGAAAGCGGACCGGTAGATGTCGTGACCCGGCGAAGGCGAGGCTACTTCCACCTTGCGCGCCTGCTGGGCAACGTACTCACGTTCCGCAAGCACAGGCCCCTCATAGCGCTCGACCTTCGCCAACGGCAGGCCGGACAGTTCCGCCACATCCGCAGCAGTCGCACCCGCCCGGATTCGCGCCTGGATGTCACGCGGGGACAAGGGAATGGCCGGCCGCCCGGCCGGCGGCCTCGCCGCTGACCTGCTCGCGGTCCTCAGCGCTTCGTCGATCGGCAGCTGGAACATCTCGCCGCCGGCCCCGCTCAACAGGAGATGTGCCCCGTCGTCGTGTACGCCTACAAGCCGTAGATCCTGCATACAAATCCTCCACCCTGGCATTACTATCAATCGAAACTCTGCCACCCGCTGAACCGGTTTTGCCTCAAGGGGCAGGGCGCGCCGCGATATTCCGGCCCAAGGCTGGGTATGGGGGAGGCCGGCGGACCAGCGGAAGGCATGCCGTCGCCGGGCACAAACGCGGGACAACCCGCGTTATGAAGGGTGATGTTCACAAGTCGGCAAGAGGAAGAAGGATATGGCGGGAATGGCCACCGATTATGACGCGCCGCGCAAGACTGAGGAAGAGCTCGGAGAGGATTCCGTCGAAGAGCTGAAGACCAGGCGCCTGGACAAGCCGGTTGCGGTATTGGACGAAGACGAAAGCGATCTGGCCGCCGGCTACGAGCTGCCCGGCGCGGACCTTTCCGGAGAAGAACTGACGGTTCAGGTGGTTCCCGCCCAAGTAGATGAGTTCACCTGTTCTTCATGTTTTTTGGTCCGGCACCGCTCCCAAATTGCGCGTGAAAAGGACGGCAGGTTCTACTGCAAGGAGTGCGAAGGCTGAACCCGGGGCAGGCCCGAAGCAGCTGGGCTCAAGGCAGCCGGCAAGCAAAGTAAACGGGCAGGCCGAAGCGAAGACGACGGCGGGGTCCGGCCGGGTGGGCAGGTCACCTGCGTGACAGGGCCGCGGTCAGTTCGTCCGGGTGCCGGGTGGAGGTCAGCCAGTACGGCGTCTGGTCCGACGGATCGGTAATTTCGATTTTGACCACAGGATCGATCCAGCCGCGGATACAGAGGTAAGCCAGGGCGTTCAGCCGGGTGCCGCGTTCCGCTGTTGCGTCCGGACCCCGGAAACCTTCAACCGCACCCACGAAGCGCCGCTCGATGCTGGCACGTCCCACGGTCAAGGAATCCCCGGTAACCACGATCGCTGGCGTGGACAGGACCAGGAGAACAGCCATGATGGCAAAAAGCACTCCTGCGGCCGTGAAACCCGCTTCTGTGCTGATGGGCGCGAATACCAGGATGCCGGCTCCGGCCACCCCGGCAGCAATGATCCAGATCCAAACGTTGGGCCACAGCTTCTCCCTGTAGATCACCGCAGCCCCGGTGGATGGTTTCTGGGGAACGGGCGCAGGCGAGCTTGATTCGGGCATGTGCCAAGCTTTCCATCTTTGCCCGGCTATTTCACCTTGGGTGGGAGCATCCCCGACTGCCATTTTCCTGCCACGGTGCAGCCGCTCCCCGGAGCCGGCCCTGGTTCTGATTTGCGGGCGCGGGTTAGAGTGAGTGACTGTGACTGATCATCCCGCGACAGTAGATACTTTCCCTGACGAAGCAGCCGCAGCCGGCCTTGCTGCTGCCGCCGCGACTCCAGGCGCTCCCACCCTCCAGGTCCAGCTGAAGATGCTGGATCCGGACCTCGAAGCCCCGTCCTATGCCCACCCGGGCGACGCCGGCGCTGACCTTCGAGCCCGCGTGGACGTTGTGCTGCAGCCGGGGGAGCGGAAGCTGGTTCCAACCGGAGTGGCCATTGCACTTCCTGAAGGCTTCGTGGCATTGATCCATCCCCGCTCGGGCCTGGCCACCAAGCACGGGCTGACCATTGTGAACGCCCCGGGAACAGTGGATGCGGGCTACCGCGGCGAGATCGCCGTCACTCTCCTGAACACCGATGCACAGCAAAGCATCGAACTGCGCCGCGGCGATAGAATTGCGCAGATGGTCATTCAGCGCGTGGAACACGCGCAGTTCATCCCCGTGAATGAATTAAGCGGATCTGTTCGTGGCACAGGAGGTTTCGGCTCCACCGGCGGCTTCAACGTGCCGGACGCTTGACCTTTAGCTCTTCCCCAACCCGTTCTTCCGTACCGGCACGGGCACGCCGGACGGCAACAGAGCACGACGGCGGGACCCCCACGGGTAGCCGGCAACCAACTAAGGAGATACCCCAATGGTCTTTGGGCTCGGCAGGAAAGCCAAGAAGGAACAAGCAGCCGAACCGGATGAACAGTCGCCTGCCGCGGAGACCGCGGAAGAGGCAGCGGACACTTCCGGACCCCGCTCGAATGGCCCCTTTGACGAATCCGAAATCAGCAGCCGCGATGGCTATGTTGACCTGGGTGCGCTCCTGATCACCCCCAGCGAGGGGCTCCAGCTCCGGCTCGAGGTGGAAGAGGCAACTCAGCGGGTTGTTGCCGTCACCATGGACCTCAACGGCTCCAGCCTCCAGCTCCAGGCATTCGCAGCTCCCAAAAGCGAGGGGCTCTGGGACGAGATCCGCGAGCAGATCGGCCAGTCCGTGGGAGTCCAGGGCGGCCAGGTCGAGGAGATCGAAGGCACCTTCGGCACCGAACTCGTCGCGAAGCTGCCGGCGGGGCTGCCGGACGGCAGCCAGGGTTACCGGGCGGCACGCTTTATTGGGGTGGACGGCCCCCGCTGGTTCCTGCGCGGTGTCCTGGGCGGAGCCGCTGCACTGGAGCGAACGGCGGCGGAGCCGCTCGAGGCACTGTTCCGCCGGGTGGTTGTGATCCGCGGCGACAGCCCGATGCCGCCGCGCGATTTGCTGCAGCTCCGGCTGCCCAAGGACGCCACTGTCACGCCGCCGCCAGCTGCATCAGCTCTTCAGGAACCTGAACGTGGTCCTGAAATCACACAGATTGGCTGATGGTGTGCCCGGGGGAGCTCCGCTGAATGAAGGCGACGATGTTCCCCTCAGCCGGTTGCCGGTAAAGGGCCGGCTGGTTTGCCGCGGCCGCATCGAATCCGTAACTTATGTTCCGGCGGACCAGACTGCGGCCTTCAGCGCCATCGTCTCGGACGCTGATCCCCGGGAACCAGGAGCCGCAGCTGCAGCCGGACCGCGAGGGCGGCTTCGTGTTGTGTGGCTCGGACGGCGGCGCGTGCCGGGCATCGAGGCCGGCACCGAGGTGCGGCTCAAAGGCATGCTGTCCCGTGTGGACGGCCTGCCCACCATGTTCAACCCACGCTACGAGATACTGTCCCGCCAGGAGAACGAATGACTGCGTCCACGCCCAACCCTTCAGCCGGTGCCGGCCCGAACGGCGCTTCCGGCCCGGACGGTGTTTCCGGCCCGAGCGGCGCAGGCCAGGGTGGGCTCCAGAATGGCGTGGACCCGGACGGAGCCAAGGAAGCCGGACTGGCTGGCCCCGCGGGACAGGACGCTGGCCAAGGCGCGTCCCCGGCAGCGGGCCTCGCTGCCGACTACGCAGCCAAAGCCGGGCTGCACCGGACCCATGACGGCCGGGTGGATGTACTGCGCAGCGCCGGCGGTGTCCAGGGCATTGCTGAAAGCATTGTCCCGGGGCTGTTGTTTCTCGTGTCCTACACCATCACCCGGGACCTCACCGTTTCCCTTGTGGCCGCGCTGGCCTCGGCCGCCGTGTTCACTGTGGTCCGGCTGGTGCAGCGGCGTCCCCTGACGCAGGCACTCGCGGGTGTGGTGGGTGTAGGCATCTCTGCCTGGGTCGCCAACACCACCGGAAAAGCCGAGGACTTCTACCTGCCGGGGTTCTTTACCAACGCCGCCTACATTGTGGCGATGGTGATTTCGATCGCCGTCAAGTGGCCCGTCGCCGGGCTGCTCTTTGGGTTCATCCGCAATGAAGGCCTCGACTGGCGGAACGACCCTGCCCGGGTCAGGGCCTACCGGCTTGGCACCTGGATCATTGTCGCCGTCCTGGTGCTTAGGCTTGTGGTGCAGGTACCCCTTTACCTGATGGGGCCGGACGGGCTCGCCGCGCTGGCAACCACCAGGCTCATCATGAGTACCCCGCTTTATATCCTGGGAGTCTGGATCGCCTGGCTCGTCACCAAGCCGGCTCCGGTTGACGGCGAGGCGGCGGGCGGCGCCCCCACGAAAGGCTAGGGGCGTTTGGCCAGGGCGTTACCCGGCAGCCGCGTCACCAACCAGCCGGGTTAGTGCACCTAGCCGTCGAACCCGTCGTCCTCCGGACCCTGCTGCTCCAGGTGCCCGGCATCTTCTGCGGGCCGGGGCTGCGGTGACTCGGCGGAGTCGGGGGAGAGCAGCGCCCGCAACTCGTCCTCCGCGGCGATGGTGGTGACGAAGAAGAGCTCGTCGCCGCCGTCGATGACATCGTCCCGGCTGGGTGTGATCGGGGCGTGATCCCGCAGGATGGCCACCAACGTGGAATCCTCGGGCCAGCGGATTTCCCCTACTGTCCTGCCGATCACATGCGAATCATGCGGAACAGTGAACTCCACCAGTGAGGACACGCCCGTCTGAAGGGTCAGGAGCCGGACAAGGTCGCCGATTTCCACGGCCTCCTCCACCAGCGCTGTCATCAGCTGCGGCGTGTTGACTGCAACGTCCACGCCCCAGGAATCGTTGAACATCCAGTCGTTCTTGGGGTTGTTGACCCGGCCCACAGTGCGGCCGACGCCAAACTCCGTTTTGGCCAGCAGCGAAACCACCAGGTTCACCTTGTCGTCGCCGGTGGCGGATACCACCACGTCCGCGTCCTCCACCCTGGCGCCCTGCAGTGTGCTCAGCTCGCACGCGTCGCCTACGAGCCAATGGGCGCCGCGGAGTCCACTCCGTCCAATGACCTCCGGTTTCAGGTCGATCAGCAGGATGTCATGCTTGTGGGCGAGCAATTCCCTGGCGATGGACGAGCCGACGCTGCCGGCGCCCACGATCACGACTTTCACTGAAACTCCTTGACGGGGGCTTTGGCCAGGATCTGGGCCACCTGGGCGCTGCGGTCAACCTGCAGCATGGCGTGCACGGTGTCGCCGTCCTGGTAGGCGGTCCCGGCATCGGGCAATAATCCCTCACCGAACCGGGTGAGGTAGGCAACGCGGACATTCGCCGCCTTTTCGATGCTGCTGATCCGGTGGCCGATCCAGCCGGCGTCGAGATCCAGCTCGGCGAGCACCAGGCGTCCGGAAGGCTCCCGGAAGTCACCGGCAAGGTGCTGTTCCGGCAGGATGCGGCGCAGCACCTGGTCCGCACTCCAGCGGACCGCCGCCACCGTGGGGATTCCAAGACGCTGGTAGATCTCGGCGCGGCCAGGATCATAGATGCGGGCCACCACATGGGGCACGTGGAAGGTCTCCCTGGCCACCCGGGTGGCCAGGATGTTGGAATTGTCACCGCTGGACACCGCGGCAAAGGCGTACGCGTCGGCTACGCCGGCCTGCTTCAGGGTGTCGCGGTCGAAACCGACGCCGGTGACCTTGCGTCCGGTGAAACCCTGGCGGAGCCTGCGGAAAGCACGGTCGTCCTGGTCGATGATGGCCACGGAATGCCCGGCGTCTTCGAGCGTATGCGCCAGCGTCGCCCCCACCCGGCCACATCCCATGATCACGAAATGCGCCACCAGTATCTCCTCTGCTTCTTTCCCACGGTCCTGCCGCTAGAACTCTACCGTCAGCGTCCCGGATCCAGCTGTCCACCGGCTGTCATGACACAGCCCGGGAATCAGACTAGCTTTGTGGGGTGCTGACAATATTGAACGCTGCGAAGCGCGTGCTCGTGGGCAGGCCGTTCCGAAACGACCGGATGGCCCATACGCTGCTTCCCAAGCGGATCGCACTTCCGGTTTACGCCTCCGATGCCCTGTCATCCGTTGCCTATGCCCCCGATGAGATCCTGCTCACCCTGGCGTTGGCCGGTGTCAGTGCGGTGGCGTTTTCACCCTGGGTGGGCCTGGCCGTCATGGTGGTCCTGCTGACGGTTGTGGCCTCATACCGGCAGAACGTCCACGCTTACCCTTCCGGCGGCGGGGACTACGAGATTGCAGGCGAGAACCTGGGCAAGTACGCGGGCCTCACCGTGGCATCGGCCCTGCTGGTGGACTACGTCCTGACGGTTGCGGTGTCGATGTCCTCCGCCGCTGCCTATGTCACCACCGCCATCCCGGCACTCCACGGCCAGCAGGCCATGATTGCCACCATCGGCGTGGTGATCCTTGCGCTGGTGAACCTGCGCGGCGTTAAGGAGGCAGGCAGCGTGTTCGCCGTACCCACCTACATCTTTATGGCCTCCATCCTGGGCATGACGGCGGTGGGCATCTTCCAGGCAGCCACCGGCCAGCTGGGCGAAGCGCCCTCCGCGGCGTTCACCATCGTGCCCGCGCCCGGCTTCGACGAAGGGCTGGTGGGGCTCGCCGGCGCCTTCCTCCTGCTGCGCGCCTTCTCCTCCGGCGCCGCAGCCCTTACCGGCGTTGAAGCCATCAGCAACGGAGTCCCCAACTTCAAGCCGCCGAAGAGCAGGAATGCGGCAACCACGCTGCTGCTCCTGGGCGTAATCGGGGCATCCATGCTCGCGGGGATCATCTACCTGGCCAACGCCACCAAGGTCCACATCGTCCTGGACCCCGCTACGGAGTTCCTCCTGAACGGCAGCCCGCTCCCGGAGGGCTACATCCAGACCCCTGCCATCAGCCAGATCGCCCAGACCATCTTCGGCCCGGGATCGATTCCCTTCTACATCGTGGTGGCCGCTACCGGCGTCATCCTGGTGTTTGCCGCGAACACCGCCTTCAACGGCTTTCCCGTACTCGGCTCCATCCTCGCCCAGGACGGCTACCTTCCGCGCCAGCTGCGCACCAGGGGCGACAGGCTGGCCTTCAGCAACGGAGTCCTTGCCCTTGCCGCAGGAGCGCTGGTGCTCATCCTCGCCTTCAACGCCGACGTCACCAAGCTCATCCAGCTGTACATTGTGGGCGTCTTTATCTCCTTCACTGCCAGCCAGCTGGGAATGATCCGGCACTGGGGCCGGCAGCTGAAGCTGGCCAGGGACAAAGGCGTCCGGCGACGGATGGCAAAGTCCCGTGCCATTAACAGCATTGGCTTCGGCATGACCGCCCTGGTCCTGGTCATTGTGCTGGTCACCAAGTTCGAGCAGGGCGCCTGGATCGCCCTGCTCGCCATGTTCGTCCTCTTCCTGATCATGTGGAGCATCAGGGCACACTATGACAACGTGGCCAGGGAGTTGGCGGTGGATGAGGACTCTTCCCCGCGTGCACTGCCCACCCGGGTACACGCCGTGCTGCTGGTGTCCCATGTTCGCAAGCCCGTTCTCCGGGCACTGGCTTACGCGCGGGCGTCCCGGCCGTCAAGGCTGGATGCGGTGACGGTGGACATCGACCCCGAAGAAACCGCAGGCACGGTAGCGGACTGGGAGAAGCTTGACATTCCCGTGCCGCTGACGGTGCTGGCCAGCCCCTACCGTGAGACGGTCACCCCCATCATGGAGTACGTCAAGCAGATGCGGCGTGACTCCCCGCGGGACCTGATCGTGGTCTATATCCCCGAATACGTCGTAGGCAAGTGGTGGGAGCAACTCGTCCATAACCAGACCGCCCTGCGCATCAAGACCCGGCTCCACTTCGAGCCCGGCGTCATGGTGGCCAGTGTTCCCTGGCAGCTCAAATCATCCGAAGAAGCAAAGAACCTGCAGGACATCCAATGATTGCAAAGACACAAACCCAGGCGGCACTGACCGGAGAAGCGGGCACGGAAGTAGTGCTCGACGTCGGACCGGTGGCGCACGGCGGCCATTGCGTCGCCAGGCACGAAGGACGCGTCATCTTTGTCCGGCACGCCATCCCGGGCGAAAAAGTGCGGGCGCGGCTAACGGACGCGGACGAAAAGGCCAAGTTCTGGCGCGCCGACGTTGTTGAGGTGCTCGAAGCCTCACCGGACCGCGTAGACCACTTTTGGCGCCCTGCGGATTCGCGCCGCGCCTGGGGCCACGGACATCCGCCCGTAGGCGGCGCCGAGTTCGGCCACATCACCCTTGCCCGCCAGCGCAGCCTCAAGGGGGACGTACTTACGGAGCAACTCAGCCGGCTCGCCGGCGTCGGGCAGCTTCCGGACGGCTGGACGGGCTCTGTAGAAGCGGTGGGCGGCGCCTCGCCGGCATCAGACGCAGGCGACGGGGCAGCGGACGACGGCGGGGACGGCCTCCGCTGGCGGACGCGGGCAAGTTTCTCGGTCACCCCCGGCGGCAAGCTCGGTATGCATGCGCACCGGTCGGGGCACATCATCCCCGTCCATGAGATGCCGCTGGCCACCGACGCCATCAACAGCCTCCGCTTGTGGGACCTCGACCTGCAGGGAGTTGACCGCGTGGAGGTGGCTGCACCGGCCAACGGCTCCCGGCCTTTGGTGCTGCTGGCCGCGGCCGAGGGAACCAAGCCCAAACGCCTGAGTGCCATCGCGGCGGACCTTCCCGCTGACGTCTCCGTTGCAGCCTTCGACCCCGCTACCGAGGACGTCCAGCAGTTGCGGGGCAGGCTGTGGGTGCAGGAATCTGCCGCCGGGCACGAGTACCGGGTCACCGGCGCCGGGTTCTGGCAGATCCACCGCGACGCGCCCGGGGCACTTGTGGGGGCCGTCACAGAATTCCTGCAGGGCGGCGGCTTCCTCCACCCCGGCGCGGTAGTGGCTGACCTGTACGCGGGAGCAGGCCTCTTCACCGCCGTACTTGCCGACGCGGTGGGGGAGACGGGGTCCGTCCTGTCCGTGGAAGGCGCTCCCGGGACCAGCCGGGACGCACGCAAGAACCTGCACGCAGCGCCCCAGGTGGAGATCGTCCAGGGCCGCGTCGAGCGGGTCCTCCGCCACAAACCGCGGGACTTCGACGCCCTGATCCTTGATCCGCCCCGGGCCGGCGCCGGGAAGGCGGTGGTGAACCAGCTTGTTGCGGCGAGCCCGCGCGCCGTTGCCTACGTGTCCTGCGATCCGGCGTCGTTCGCCCGTGACGTGGGGTACTTCCGCCAGGCCGGCTGGGAGCTTGCAGGCCTCCGGGCTTTCGACCTCTACCCCCACACCCATCACCTGGAGACTGTGGCGCTGCTGACTCCACGTCCCTGATGCCGCAGCAGGTATCGACTACTATGGCGGTAGTAGTCCCACGTCGCGCTCCGTAATCACGGCCGGCCGTGTGCAATTTTCGGGCCCTGGACTAATTAGGGCTTCCTAACTAGCAGGCGGTCATCCGCGCGACAAAGATGAAACTGTTGCGAGAGGAGTCCTGCGATGAGCACTGTGGACAGCTTCGGTTCAAAAGGCAAACTTAATGTAGCCGGAACCGATTACGAAATTTTCCGGTTGAACTCCGTTGAAGGTGCCGAAAACCTTCCGTTCAGCCTCAAGGTATTGCTTGAAAACCTGTTGAGGACCGAGGACGGCGCGAACATCACTGCCGATCACGTCCGCGCCTTGGCAGGCTGGGATCCGAATGCCCAGCCCGATACAGAAATCCAGTTCACGCCGGCACGCGTGATCATGCAGGACTTCACCGGCGTTCCCTGCGTGGTTGACCTGGCGACGATGCGTGAAGCGGTCAAGGAACTGGGCGGAGACCCCAAGCGGGTGAACCCCCTGGCCCCGGCCGAGATGGTGATCGACCACTCGGTCCAGATCGACGCCTTCGGCAACTCCGGCGCACTGGAGCGCAACATGGAGATCGAATACCAGCGCAACGGGGAGCGTTACCAGTTCCTGCGCTGGGGCCAGACGGCGTTCGACGACTTCAAGGTGGTTCCCCCGGGAACCGGCATTGTGCACCAGGTCAACATCGAGTACCTGGCCCGCACCGTGATGACCCGCGAGGTTGACGGCGCCCTGCGCGCCTACCCGGACACGTGCGTTGGTACCGACTCACACACCACCATGGTCAATGGACTGGGCGTGCTCGGCTGGGGCGTCGGCGGCATCGAAGCCGAGGCCGCCATGCTGGGACAGCCCGTCTCCATGCTGATCCCGCGCGTTGTGGGCTTCAAGCTGACCGGGTCCATCCCGGCCGGCGCCACCGCAACCGACGTGGTGCTCACCATCACCGAGCTGCTCCGCAAGCACGGCGTCGTGGGCAAGTTCGTGGAGTTCTACGGCGAGGGTGTTGCGGCCGTGCCGCTGGCAAACCGCGCCACCATCGGCAACATGAGCCCGGAATTCGGTTCCACGGCCGCCATGTTCCCCATCGACGACGTCACGCTGGACTACTTGCGCCTCACGGGCCGCTCGGAGCAGAACGTTGCCCTGGTGGAGTCCTACGCGAAGGAACAGGGCCTCTGGCACGACCCTTCCCGCGAGATCAAGTTCTCCGAGTACCTGGAACTGGACCTGTCCACGGTTGTTCCGTCCATCGCAGGCCCCAAGCGCCCGCAGGACCGGATCGAACTGACCGAGGCGAAGGACGAGTTCCGGCACGACCTGAAGAACTACGTTTCCCACGACGCAGATGCCGGCACCCTGGACGAATCTCTCGAAGAGACCTTCCCGGCTTCCGACTCGCCCTCCTTCACGGCCGGAGCCTCACACATCTCCGACACGGACCGCGAGCCTGAGAAGTATGCGGCAGGCCATGGGGGAGCGGGCCGCATTACCAATCCCGTCCCGGTCAAGATGGAAGACGGACGCGAGTTCGAACTTGACCACGGTGCAGTCACCATCGCCTCCATCACGTCCTGCACCAACACGTCCAACCCGTCGGTCATGCTGGCCGCCGCGGTCCTGGCCCGCAACGCCGTGGACAAGGGCCTCACGTCCAAGCCGTGGGTCAAGACCTCTGTTGCACCAGGCTCCAAGGTTGTCACGGACTACTACGAGAAGTCCGGCCTGACCCCCTACCTGGAGAAGCTCGGCTTCTACATCGTGGGCTACGGCTGCGCCACCTGCATCGGCAACTCCGGCCCGCTGGAAGCCGAAGTTTCGGAAGCCATCCAGGCGAACGACCTCGCTGTCGCGGCTGTCCTTTCGGGCAACCGCAACTTTGAAGGCCGCATCAACCCGGACGTGAAGATGAACTACCTGGCCTCCCCGCCGCTGGTCATCGCCTACGCCCTGGCCGGGTCCATGGACTTCGACTTCGAAACCGACGCCCTGGGCCAGGACCAGGACGGCAACGATGTCTTCCTTAAGGACATCTGGCCGAACCCGGTTGAGGTCCAGCAGGTCATCGATTCCTCGATCGACAAGGAAATGTTCGCCAAGGGCTACGAAGGCGTCTTCGAGGGCGACGACCGCTGGAAGGCGCTCGACACGCCCGCCGGTGACACCTTCGCGTGGGATCCGAACTCCACCTACGTCCGGAAGCCCCCGTACTTCGAGGGCATGCAGGCACAGCCTGCGCCGGTCAAGGACATCACGGGCGCCCGCGTGCTCCTGAAGCTGGGCGACTCGGTCACCACCGACCACATCTCCCCGGCCGGTTCCTTCAAGTCCGACACCCCTGCCGGCCAGTACCTGCTGGCCAACGGCGTGGAGCGCAAGGACTTCAACTCCTACGGTTCCCGCCGCGGCAACCACGAGGTCATGATCCGCGGAACGTTCGCGAACATCCGCATCAAGAACCAGATCCTGGACGGCGTCGAAGGCGGCTTCACCCGCGACTTCACCCAGGAAGGCGGCCCGCAGGCCTACGTCTACGATGCAGCGCAGAACTACCAGGCCGCCGGTACTCCCCTGGTTGTCCTGGCCGGCAAGGAATACGGCTCCGGTTCGTCCCGTGACTGGGCTGCCAAGGGTACCGCGCTGCTGGGTGTCAAGGCTGTCATCGCCGAGAGCTACGAGCGCATCCACCGCTCCAACCTCATCGGCATGGGTGTCCTGCCCCTGCAGTTCCCGGCCGGCGAGTCAGCTGCGACCCTGGGCCTGTCCGGCACGGAAACGTTCTCAGTTGAGGGCGTCACCGCCCTGAACGAGGGCACCACGCCGAAGACCCTCAAGGTCACCGCAACCGCAGAGGACGGCAGCTCGACGTCATTCGACGCCGTCCTGCGCATCGATACCCCGGGTGAAGCGGACTACTACCGCAACGGCGGCATCCTGCAGTACGTGCTTCGGCAAATTAGCGGTAGCTGAGCTGATCGGCTCGGATACCAGAGGAACTGGTCGCTGATCGCTTTGCCGGCGGTCGCATTAGAGTCTCGCACAAGTGCCCCGTCAGGCTTCGGCCTGGCGGGGCGCTTGCTGTTTCCTGTTGAACGAGTAGTGGCCGGTACGCGAGTTCAAGGATGGCGTGCTGGTCGTCCACCTCATGTCGGCGCGGCGGCAGGCATGGCAGCGTAGGAGGTGCCGATCCCAGATCGCGGCGAGAAGCGCAGGATCGTCGCGCGGATTTTGCAAGGTCTGGAGCAGATGAGCGGTTGGTCATCCGCCTCAGCAGGGAACTTACGCTCATGGACGCAGGCGAGCCTGCTGGTAGAGATCGAACGCGCAGTAAGAGGGTAAGGCCCACGGCGCAGACTTACTGTTCCGTGCAGCATCTTGGTGCGTGATCTAGTGTTTTTGAGTTTGACCGATGGAATCGCTGGGCCAGCTAGGTTGGCGCGATCCCTAGCAAGTCATCCAAACACTGCGGATAACCACAGGAGTCTTCACAGAAGGCAAAATTAGACCAGATTGTTCAGGGCTGTCAGCTCGTTCATGAGTTGAACGCGTTTAGACGGCGCGCGGAAGGATGTTGGCACGTGCCACTTTGGAATCATCAGGATGCTGCACTGACGACTCTGCGCAGGTACCTTCGTGAGGGCTCGGCGGCGGGTGCTGCATTGATATCTATGCCGACGGGCAGCGGCAAATCGGCCGTGATCGCTTCACTTGTTGCGTCAACCGAAGTGGGCGGAAAGAAGCAAAGTGCTTTGGTCGTTACCCCTTGGTCTGGGTTGACTAGGCAGATTTTGGAGGACATTGATGATCGCGTCTGGCAGCGCCTAGAGCAAAAACGCCCCGAGAATCTGGCGAGAGTGGAAGCCGTACGCAGTGCCGCTGCCTTCATCGCCGAGATGCAATCGCAGGAACTCAGAGAACCGAAGGTTTACGTCACCACTCTGGCAATGGTCCTCCAGATCTATAAAACTGTTGGCAACGACAGCACTCAGATGGCGTCCTTATTTCAAGGTTTCGCGACCGTCGTGGTCGATGAGTGCCACTACGAACCAGCCCCTGGATGGTCCCGGGCGGTGCGTGCCACGGGGCTTCCCATCTGCCTGTTTACAGCGACGCCCTTTCGAAACGATAACCGCATGTTCGTGCTCGATGAAGACGCGCATTATCGGTACAGCCACCTCCAGGCTGTGAAAGACAGAGTCCTTAGGGAACCAACTTTTTTGATTACCAGGGAAACTGCGTCTGTCAGTGACTATGTTGATGACCTCCTTGGACACATTGCCGAAAAGGTGACTGAAGGGGAGCGGGTTATTGTCCGGTGCGGAAACCGGGCAAGTGTGGAGGCAGTCGCCCGCACGCTTAGCGCGAAGGGCCGCACGGTGGTCGCTGTGCATGAAGCGTTCGTCCACGATGAAGCGGCTCCCTATCTCAGACGATCAGTTCCTGCTCCCTCCGGTCGTCCTGACGCGCAGTTTCTAGTACATCAACACAAGTTGACCGAAGGATTCGATGATCCGTCGGTCAAGGTTCTCGCGGTTTACGAAGGCTTCGGGAATGACCGGTCGCGCATCCAACAAGTTGGCCGGATCCTTCGTAATCCGACACGAGCCGAGGATACTTCAGCTTTTGTCCTCTCCGCGGACGCAACGATGCAGGAAGCCTGGGAGCGTTACCGGAAATTTGATGCTGGCGATGACCCAAAGTCAGTCGCCACCGACCCAGCAGGCGTCGCCGAGCTACTGGATGCGCAACCAGAGATCTTTTACTGGGATCGGCTCTTTCGCGAACAGGCAGATCTGCGCGCGGACGAAGCATGGAAGGAGATCAAGTTTCGACTCAGCACGTCCATCCGCCGACCCATCGGAGCCTTCGGGCTGGATTCATTCGCAAAACAAGTTGAGGACGATCTCGCTTGCAACGATCGTCAAATTCTCAGCACGGGGAGCCCCGATGAGGATACGCGGGTCTTCCTCCACCTTTCTGTACGCAACTCGCCAATCCTGCGCGAAGCGGCTTTTGTAGAGATGGCACTCGGATATACAGTGCTTCACTGGAACGGAGAACATCTTTTTGTGTCCGATTCGGATGGCCTCCCGGAGTCGGTCCGCTCCCACACAATTTCGGTAGGTGCCGGCGCGCTAGTGGGCCTGCTGCCTAGCGATTCCACAGTCACTTCCATGTCGCTCACCAACAATGATCTAAGCGATTGGTCGGTGCGTTCACGCTCATTGAGTGCCCGGGACGTTGCTTTAGTAGCAGCTGAGGTTGGGGATTCGACCTTTGGATACTCGACGGCCTCCGGCACTCTCGTCATTGAGGGCAACAAAGTTGGTCGATACACAGGTGTCAAGAATGGGCGTGTGAGTGACTCCCGTAGCTCGAAGGGGCACTATCCCGAGTTACGAGCATGGTTCGACGAATTGTCCGTTGCACTGCAAAGGGAGGATCCCCCCGCGTCGGCGATCGCACGCTATGGGCTCCCTGTCACTATTTCCGATCCTCCGATTGCTGCACACGTGCTCCTCGACCTTGCCCAGCACACATTCGAACCGCTAGAAGAGGGTGGTGACCCCCTCGTGATCGATTGCTCCGGTGGTGTCGCAGAGCACGGGCAGTTCGAGGTGGAAATCAACGGAAGCCCGATCGATGTCTCAATCCGCTGGGACAGCGCTCTCAGTAGGTTTGAACTCTCTTCCGCTCGTAGCGTGCCGTACAGATCCACTATCGATCCACGCTCGACGTTCTGGCAGTTCGTAACTCGTGAACAGTTGGTGAAGGTGGCAACGGCTGGGGGGCTTGTCTACTCGAACCGAAACTTCTGGTCCATGAAGCGTCGTAACTCGAGTTCACCTGACGGTTTGTTGTCGATCCTGGAGACGAGTGAGGAGCTTTCGAATGTGGTGGGGGAGAAGGGACATGCAGACGGCGCAGGGCCTTGGCCATCTGACACTGTGTTCGGACAAATTGATGACGTGCTCCTGCCACAGGCTTTGGGCACGGAATCAACCGTCTTGTGTACCGACTTGGGATCCGAAATAGCTGACTTCGTAGGATTCAATGAAGCGAAGGTCGTTTTTGCCCATGCCAAAAGCAAGAAGGAGATGAAACCTTCAAGGATTTCGGGTGCGGCGCTTCACGACGTGGTCTCGCAGGCGACAAAGAGCTTGCGGTTCCTGACCATTGGAAACCAAGACCGCCCGGCAACAAAGTATTGGGCGGATGATTGGAGCATCCAGCCACGGTCGGGGTCCAAAGCTACACCCTTGGGGCCAGCGAAGCGTCTGCGCCGTGGGGCGGCCCAGACGACAGGTGAAGCGTACTGGGACCAAGTCGACGCGATCATCCAGTCGCACGCAGCCGAACGCGAAGTTTGGCTCGTGTTGGGAGCATGCCTGTCTAAGTCAGCCCTTAGTGACGAACTCGCGAAGGAAAATCCCAAACCCGTAGCGCTGCAGGTGCACGCGCTTCTAACCGCAGCATGGAGCGCCGCCCAGCAGTGCGGGATTCGGTTGAGGGTGTTCTGCTCGGAATGATGGCACCATGGCGGAGTTCTGGCGCAATAGCGATGGCTCGTGACTGAGGCCTAGGATAGCACCACTGTCGCCATTCGCCGGAATGGGCACGGACCGCTTTGCGCCCCCTATGGCTAGTAAGGCTGGATTGTTCTTATTTCATCGGCGAGGTTTGGGGCGATGCGAAGATGCATTCGACTCGACGGGCTCAGGGCTGCTTCCGGATAGCCAAGCTGAGCGAGGCGGATCTTGATGAGTTCGCGCGTTACCCGCTCTGCAACACGAAAGAGGTTTCCCCGGAACGGTGATCCGGCAGCGTTGTGCTCCATGACGGGTGATTCCGTGTCGTGGACGATGGTGTTGCGGGTATCTGCCAAGTACCAGTACCAGTGGCCGAAGGAACTGTACATCTTGGTTTTCCCATTGAATTCGCGTGAAAAACGTGGTGTTGACCCCCGCCAGAGGAACTCATCGGCACCGATCGTTCCTGTCACTGAACCGTAGATCTCTTCGAGGACGCCGATGCCGCTCGCTGTTCCGGTTTTACCTGAGAGTGCCTCGATGGCCGTCTTCAGCTGCACGAGGATATCCGGCATGGTGTGAAGCGGCGAATTCTCCCACGCGCGACCGTGCCAATGGAGGGCCGCCCAGACCTCGCGCATGGTTTTGGTAGATGCATCAGACAGGGCCTCCATCGAGATGCGGTACACAGCATCCAGAAGTTGGCCGTCGAGCGAGAGATCTGGAATCGTCACCAGTCCTTCCGGAGCCGGCACGACAACAAAGTCATCATGAACGGTGCCGCCGCCAATGGTTCTCCGATTCAGAGTTCCTCCCCGGGTACGCACAAAGGTTCCGCGCTCGAGCGCCGTGAGTTCACCCACAAAGAACGTCGCCACTTCAGCAGTGGCAAGGTTTAGTGCGGGTGCTTCCCAGGGGATTTCGTTTCCCTGGCCTGCGTTGGCGTCGGCCGCAGCGAACAACACTGCAGCTTGCAGGGCGCTTCGTTCATGTTCGCGGGCCTCGCCAGGATCAAGCTCTGGTTCTCTACGTTGAACAAGTGTGGCAGTAGTCAACGGCTGGCCGGCTTCATCGCGAAACCGGGAAAGGAGAGCCTTCAAGGTCCTGCCAAAACGGTCAAAAGGCTCATCCAGTTTTCTTGGGTCAAGTGGTTGCAGCACCCATGGTCCGGCATTCACCTCCTCGCGCAGGCGAAGATACGGGAACAAGTAGATTGCCGGCCGGTCAGTCACTCTCTAAGTATCGTTGACGTCCGCGGAGGCCTGAAGTGGGGGAGCCGCTGTTCAGTGCCGGGACAACGAACGCTTCGCAGTGCCCAACTGCCTCGCATCGTGACCGCATCACCGTTGGAGCGCTGTGGCGTTGATATTTTGTCGGGGCTGACGGATAGAGTTTCCATATCTGACCAAGGAGTGATTGCATGGCCCTGACGACTTCCCTTGCGGGCCGAGTTCGCAACACGAGTCTGCCGAAGAGTCACGCGCTCCTGCCTCTCCTCGAGGCAATTGTCAATGCTATCCAGGCGGTCGACGCGCGTCGCGGGGACTCCGCAGTGCCTGGACGCATCCACGTGAGGGTGCATCGGGACGCTCAGGCGGAGTTCGAACTAGGCCAGCCGGGTCCTGGACGTGCCCCCATGAAACCGATTGTCGGCTTCTCCGTCGAGGACGACGGTATCGGATTCACCCCTCAGAACATGTCCTCGTTCGAAACATTGGACAGTGATTTCAAGTCTGACCTGGGCTGCCGTGGTGTCGGGCGGCTGCTGTGGCTCAAGGCCTTCGACAAGGTTTCGGTCCGCAGCGCCTATGAAGACGAGGACGGGAAGCTCCGAGGTCGTCAGTTCAGATTCTCGGTCGAACGAGAGGTCGAGCACGACGGCGACGCGGACAGGTTTGTGCGCCCCGGCGCGGTCGTCATCCTGGACGGTTTCAAGAAGGCGTACCAGCTGAACGCCCCGAAGGGCGTCGACGCCATCGGGCGCGAGGTCTTCGAGCACTGCATCTGGTACTTCCTCCGGCCTGGTGGGGCCCCTCTCGTGACGATCGCGGACGACGACGAATCGGTGTCGTTGGCCGACTTGATGGACGAGTTCGTCGACTCGGCAATGACGTCGTCGAAGATTGAGGTCAAGGGGCAGAGGTTCGACATGCTGAACCTCCGGCTGAAGGCCACCGCGCGGAACTCCGTCCCCCGCCTCCACTGGTGCGCGGCGAGCCGCGTCGTCATCGAGGAAAACCTGAGCGGGAAGGTGCCGGGACTCCACGGCAAGCTCGGGGACGAGGCCTCCAATGAGTTCGTCTACGCGTGCTACCTGACTTCGGACTTCCTCGACGAGCGCGTCCGCGCCGACCGGACAGCTTTCGACATCAGCGACCGCATCGCGGGGCAGCCCCTCATCGATGACCTCTCCCTGGATGACATCCGAGAGGCTGTCCTCGAAGAAGTCAGGACGATCCTGAAGGCTCCGCTCGAGTCGGCCCGCGAGCAGGGTAAGAAGCGCGTCCACGAGTTCGTGACCAAACGCGCGCCGCGGTACCGGCCCTTGCTGGCCAAGATCGAGGAGCGCGGCATCACGGTGGACCCATCGATTAAGGACCAGGACCTAGAGCTCCAGCTGCACCGGCAGCTTCAGAAGATCGAGTCCGAAGCATTCATTCAGGGGCAGGAGATCTTCGCTGAGGCCGACGCGGAGCCGGCGGAGGACTACGCGGAGCGGCTCGCCGCATATCTCGCCACCGTCAGCGAGATCAACCAGTCCGACCTGGCCGCGTACGTCTCGCGCCGCCGGACGGTGCTGGATCTGCTCGGGCGGCTGATCCGCGCGGACAAGGACGGGAAGTACAGCCGGGAGGATGCGATCCACTCGCTGATCGTCCCGATGCGGACGGAGTCCAGCGAGCACGCCGCCGATGGTTCGAACCTGTGGATCATCGACGAGAGACTCGCGTTCCACGACTACCTCGCGTCCGACAAGACGCTGAAGAGCATGCCGATCACGGGTTCTGAATCCACCAAGGAGCCCGACATAGTTGCGACGCGGCTCATGGACTCGCCGGTGCTCGCGGCCGAGGGGCAGAAGCTGCCGCTCCCGTCGATCGTCGTGGTTGAGATCAAGAGGCCAATGCGCAAGGACGCCACCGAGGACAAGAATCCGATCCAGCAGTGCCTCGACTACGTGAAAAGGATCCGCGCAGGTGGCGTGGTCACCGCAACGGGGAGACCGATCCCGCCGACCCACGAGCCGCCGGCCTTCTGTTACATCATCGCCGACCTTACAGAGAAGATGATCGAGCGATGCGAGATTTCGAACCTGCGGCCGACACATGACGGTCTCGGGTACTTCGGTTTCAACGACTCCGCCAAGGCATACATCGAAGTCATGAGCTTCGACGGGTTGGTCAACGCTGCAACTGAGAGGAACCGGGCATTCTTCGACAAACTCGGGCTGCCCAGCTAGCACAGTGCACGGCGCAGCTCCCCGGAGCTGGTCCCGCGGTTGTCGAGATCGCTTCCCAGGTCCACCGCTACCGCGGTACATCTACCCGCTGGAATGCCGCTGTCGCGCCCCCGGCCCAGCAAAGGGGAAAACTACTAACGGAGCACGTTGACTACGTATGCCGTGCATGCCGACGTTCTACGATAACGGTAGGAATTCACGAGCAGTATGATCACCCACCCAGGAACTTTGGACATGGTGTCGTCCTAGCGCGAAGATCTCTGCTCAAATTGCTCATACCCTCGGGATTCGCAAAACTTACCGCGTAGTGGGGACAGGGTGAAGTAGGCGAGCGACTAGAGCCCGCCAGGAAGCAGCCGAAACTGATCGCTTCGGCCTCTTCTTACACGACACGGCCTCTTCTTACACGACACGGCCTCTGCCAAATCCTCTGTTGGTCGACGCCGATAAGATTGCTGAGACGTCCGCAAAATCGCCGGTCGCAAACATGGCGTGGCCACTCAATCGCGCCACACACCCATACCCAGGTCATTGATGGAGTAGAAACGCATGTCACGAGGAACGTCCGGGGACACCCAAATGCTCAATTTGCGAGCTGACGACCTTGTGGACGACCGTGAACTTGCTGTCGCGGAGGACGACCGCCTCGCGCACGAGGGGATCGTCGACCAACTCGCCGCACTTGCGACGACGGTGGCCACGCCCTCAAACGTAGCCCTCTACGGTCCGTGGGGCTCTGGCAAGAGCGGAATCGCTAACGTTCTCAAGAGCAAAATCGATGGCCGCGATGGTGTCCGCTTTGTACGGTTCGACGCGTTCAAGTACGCCGACGTGCCACTACGGCGGAACTTCATCAGCGCCGTCGCGAGCGAACTCGGATGCAAGCAGCCCAAGTACCACGGTGACCTCTACAGCGGCCGAACCAAGACCGAGATTAACGTTCCCCCTACCACTGTTCTCAAGCTGCTGGGTGTCTTCGCATTGCTGCTCCTCGGCCTCACAGTCATCCTCGCAGTGGTCGTTTCAGCAGTCGCCTTCGGGCAGAGCCGCATCGGTACCAGCACTGACTTTGGAGTCGAGTTCAAATCACTGTCCAAGCAAGTCGTGTTGGCAGGCTTGGCCCCTGCCACACTTCTCGCTGCCCTGATCGCCCTGGCAAGCAAGACATTCACTGTAGACCGCAGCTTGGCGAAACCGGACAGCGACGAACAATTCGAGACGATCTTCAAAGATTTGGTTTCCGACGCCAACGCCAAACGCCTCGTCGTCTTCGTCGACGAACTCGACCGATGTTCTGCCAGCGAGGTCGTCACTACTCTGGACACCATCCGGACCTTCCTGGGCATCGAACGGTGCGTATTCATCGTGGCCGCCGACCAGAATGTGCTGGAAGGAGCGCTCACCCGAGCAGCCAAGCAGGAGACCCCTGTCGACGACACGAACCCCTACTACAGCACCGGCAGCGCCTACCTGGACAAGGTTTTCCAATACCAGCTCAGCCTGCCACCGCTACTCGCCCAAAGCGTCAGTAAGTACGCCACAAGCCTCGTGGAGAATCGCGACGGTTTGTGGGCAGAAATTAACCGCGAATACGTGCTCTCGGTCCTCATCCCCACCCACGTCGCCAGCCCTAGACGCGTAAAGCACCTGCTGAACACGTTCGCGCTGACCTATCGGCTTGCCCAAGAGCGTTATGATGCAGACCTTCTGACCGAAAACCCGCGGACGAAAGCGGCCGCGATTGCGCGGCTGGTGTGCCTCCGAGTGGAGTTCCCCCTGTTCGCTCGGCACCTTGAAGTCGATGCCAATCTTCCCAACCTCGTGCTTCAACTAATGCGGGATCGTAACGCGGAGCTCCCCGCAGGAACCTCAGACCGCGCCGTTGAACTCGCCAAGTCCTATGCCCTTGAGAGCGCTGCCCCGAGCACCGTTATCGTCGACGACGACCCTGACGGTGTTGACGAGGCGGACGACCGAGCCAGTCAAGTTGGCAAGGCACACAACAAGCAACTACTCAACTATCTGAGCCGAACCCGTCAGGTACGGGGTCCGTCCCGAGACCTCATATACATGCAGAGCACCGGGACAGTCTTCGGGTTGAACGGTGAACTGGCGCTGGCGATCGAGCGCGCCGCAGAGGATGCGGACGTCGAGACTCTGCGTCGCCGCGTCTCAGGGCTCGAGGACACCGAGCGGGAAGGGGTTCTGCAGGTCTTGACCAACCAGATCCGGACAGGTGTTGGGCTCAGCGGGCCCAACGCGGCACGGTCCTTCCTGCTGCTCACGGAAGCCGAACCTGGCCTTCCTATAGCCAGCGTGGCCGACACCGTCGCAGAAGCAATATGCGTCCTCGAAGACGACGCCAACGATTTCCTTGATGAAGACACGGCCTCCAGTGCCTGGGCACTCTCCAAAGTCGGATCGGAAGCCAGCGCATCAGCTCTGCGCCGCCGCGTCATCGCAACCATCACACGCCCTGGCCTCACACCTCCAGACTTCTTTTTCGAAGACGCAACGCTTGCGCTTGACGCCGCTCCCACGCCCGTGGTTAATGACCTTTCAGCACGTGTAGTGTCACAAACTGGTCCCGTAGCGATCGCCCGCCTCTTCGAACTTGGGGACGACAGCCTCATTCGGGTCATCACCGCAACCCATACTCGCATCTCCGCACTTGCCCAAGAAGCGGCGCGAAGTCACACCGAATGGACCGCCGAGCAGAACGCCGCATCGGCGAGCGTCGCCACGGCCCGAAGGACCGCAGCGGCCACGGCAACCGAAGAAGCTGAGCCCGAACCGTTCAACCCCAAGCCTGTGCTCGACGCTCTCGCAAAGGCGGCAGCTACGCGGGAAACGTCGGTCCAGCATTTGGTGCTACGCCTCCTCCTGGCAGTCGACGACCAGGATGCTCGTAAAGCCGCACTCCAGCTACTCGGCAAGACCGAAATGATCAATGAACAGAGCCTCGCTACCAGCGTCCTCAGGGCAACCCACTATCGGGTCGTCAGCGACTGGCCCCACTGGCTTACCCGGATCGTCCCTTCCACGATGACCGCAGCCCAAGTCGCACCACTAACCAAGCTTGTGGCAAAGGCATGGAATGCGAGGGCCGACCTTGGCACCATGCGCATCGCGCTCGAAGCGCTCACCCCGCTCCTCACCAACCTGCCTGCCGACCGCACCCCGAGCCTTAACTCCGACGTGCTCGAACTCGTCGAGAAATACGTCAGGAGCACAGAAGAAGCCAGCGAACGTCGAGACATGCTAGAGAGAGCCCGCTTGTTTGCCGACGCGGGAGTCCTCGACTACGACCAGATCCTGTCCGCTGTTGCACACTCCCTCCAAGACACGCTCGCAGAGTCGCTTGCTCCCGTCGACGCCGAAGACGCCCTGCACCAATATCTGCTTGAGAACGGTGCCGAAGCCGTACACGCGGCTGCCGACGGCCTAGAAGCCGATGAGGTACAAGGGCTACTCGCCGAAGCGGCCACCAGTCCATGGCTCGACGACCTCGGACACGTCGCCATACCGCTCGAACTCGCCATGGCAGCTGGCCCGACTCACGTCCGCGTCATCGACCTGCCAACAGCCCAGACCATGGCAGACGTCAACCACAACTACGAACACCTGGCCGTCCACGCCACCGCACTCTGGCTCGAACTCACTCACCCGAACCCCGAGGACTTCGCTGCAGTCTACGAGCCTCTGCGACGAGCTAACGCCCACGAAGCTGAACTAATCACCGCCGCCCATAAAGTGCAACAAGGTTGGACAGCGGAGCAGCACCGCAAGCTACTGGACAAGTACCTCGCCGCAGCAGACTCGGATGTCCCAAACGACGCTGCACTGAACGTGCTCGGGCTCGCCAACGCGGACGAGTCCCAAGCCGCAGACCTGCTCATCAACCGCTTCTCAGCCGCGACGAACAACATCCAACGACAGGCCATCATCACACTGTGGGCTAAGGCAAACATCCAGGACAACTCGATACGACGCCGACTTGTCGAGACGATCATCTACGGACTACTTGATCTAAAGACCAGCAGTGGCAACGCGGGAGCAGCCGAACTCGCACTCAACGCCCTTGGCAGCCTCGGCAAACCTCTCCCGGCGCGAATCAAGGGGGCACTGGGCGAACGTATCAAGGCGGCAGTAACTGGCACCAGAAGTCTGGAAGACAAAGCGCTCTCGGTGCTGCCCGCCCTCGGCTACAAGACCACGACGAACTTCCTCGGTGGATTCAAGCGCGTTCATTACGACAGCTGACACGCGCAGCGGCCCCAGCGCCCAACCACGAGGGCTCTGGCCGCTGCATAGGTGGAGAAGAGCCAACACGGCATCCTGCAGTACGTGCTAAACCAAGACCGCCCGACGACAGAGTACTGGGCGGATAATTGGAGCATTCAGGCAAAGTTTGGCTCTCGCGCGTCCGGCTCAGCAAAGGGGAAAACTACTAACGGAGCACGTTGACTGCTTATGCCGTGCATGCCGACGTTCTACGATAACGGTAGGAATTCACGAGCAGTATGATCACCCACCCAGGAACTTTGGACATGGTGTCGTCCTAGCGCGAAGATCTCTGCTCAAATTGCTCATACCCTCGGGATTCGCAAAACTTACCGCGTAGTGGGGGCATGTAACAGTACGTACTGCGCCAGATCTCGGCGAACTAGCGGTACCTGCCCGCAGGCATTACCTACCGAAGCCCCGGCCGGTCACCGACCAGCCGGGGCTTCGGCTTTGCTGGTGAGTCTGGTCCTGCGGACCAAGGCGTTAGAGTTAAACGGCACGTCTACCACCCGAAGGAGGGGTCGTTGGGAATCTTGGACACCATCCAAAATCCGCAGGACCTGAACGAGTTGTCCGAAGAACAGCTGAAGCAGCTGGCTTCGGAGGTCAGGAATTTCCTGATCACGAACGTCTCCCAGACGGGCGGTCACCTCGGACCCAACCTCGGCGTGGTGGAACTGACGCTGGCCGTGCACCGCATCTTTGACTCGCCCCGTGACAGCATCGTTTTTGACACGGGCCACCAGTCGTACGTCCACAAACTGCTGACCGGCCGCCAGGACTTCAGCACCCTCCGCCAGGAGGGGGGCATGTCCGGCTACCCGTCCCGGGCCGAGTCTGAGCACGACATCGTGGAAAGCTCCCACGCTTCCTCGTCGCTGTCCTGGGCGGACGGGATTTCCCGCGCCCGGCAGCTCACCGGTGAAGGCGACCGGCACGTCGTCGCCGTCGTAGGGGACGGTGCCCTCACCGGCGGAATGGCGTGGGAAGCCATCAACAACATTGCCGCCGACAAGCGGCGCCGGGTGGTCATTGTGGTGAACGACAATGGCCGCTCCTATGCTCCCACCGTGGGCGGTTTTGCCGACTACCTCGCCTCCCTCCGTCCCACCATCGATTCCTTCCGCACAGCTCCCGCCTACGAGGTGGCGCTGGACTGGTGGAAGAAAAAGCTGCAGGACGGCGGCCCGGTGGGCCAGTTCACCTACAAGAGCCTGCACGCCATGAAGAAGGGCATCAAGGACTGGTGGGCTCCGCAGGGCATGTTCGAGGACCTGGGCATGAAGTACATCGGCCCGGTGGACGGCCACAACCTCCAGGCGATGGAGAACGCATTGTCCACCGCCAAGCACTATGCCGGCCCCGTGATCGTCCATGCCATGACCGAAAAGGGCCATGGCTATGCTCCGGCCCGGGCACACGAAGCAGACCAGTTCCACGCCGTGGGCATCATCGACCCCGAAACCGGTGAGCCCACCGGCACCGCCGGTGCCCAGTCCTGGACCTCCGTTTTCGCGGATGAGGTCGCTGCCATTGCCGATGAGCGGAAGGACGTCGTCGGCATCACCGGCGCCATGCTCATTCCCGTGGGCCTGCACAAGTTCGCAGCCCGGCACCCGGACCGCGTCATCGACGTCGGAATTGCCGAACAGCACGCCCTGACCTCCGCCGCCGGCATGGCCTTCGGCGGCCTGCACCCCGTGGTTGCCGTGTACGCCACCTTCCTGAACCGGGCCTTCGACCAGCTCCTGATGGACGTCGCCCTGCACAAGGCCGGGGTTACCATCGTCCTGGACCGCGCAGGCGTGACAGGCCCGGACGGCGCCAGCCACCACGGTATGTGGGACATGTCCATGGTCCAGATCGTCCCGGGCCTCCACCTGGCCGCCCCGCGTGATGCCAGCAGGCTGCGCGAGGAACTCCGCGAAGCCGTGGCCATCAGCGACGCGCCCACCGTGGTCCGTTTCTCCAAGGGATCCGTGGGCGCCGAAGTGGAAGCCCTCGAACGCCTCAGCGACGGCGTGGACATCCTGTCCCGCAGGCCCAGCGGGTCCACCGAGAACGACGTCCTGATCATCTCCGTCGGTGCCATGTCCGAACTCGCCCTCGACGTGTCCAACCGCCTCGGCGCGCAGGGCATCAGCACCACCGTGGTGGACCCACGCTGGGTGCTTCCCGTCCCGCGGTCCATCATTGCGCTGGCATCGCACCACCGCCTGGTGATCTGCATCGAGGACGGCGTCCGTGCGGGCGGCGTGGGCTCCCGGATCCGCCAGGAAATGCGCGCCGCCGGCGTGGACACCGCCCTGAACGAAGTGGGCCTGCCGGTCGAATTCCTTGACCACGGCACGCGCAGCCAGGTACTGGAACGCGTGGGCCTCACGGCCCAGCAGATAACCCACGACGTCGTCGCCCAGGTTCTTGGGACGAAGGTCCCCTTTGCGCGTCCACTGCCCGGCCAGCAGCACCCCACCACCGGCAGCCTTCCGATCCTGTGAGGGGAGAGGACTTACTGAAGTATCCGGGCGTGACGGGGGAACCCGAACCTGGACACCAGCCCGGGGCGGGCCGCGAACCGCGGCACCTGGAACCCGGCCACCTGGTAGTGGCCCGGAACCGGAAGTGGAACGGCAAAGCGCACTGGGTGGTCCCCGGGCGCTACCTGGGCGAGGACCGCCACGGCTGGTGGATCTTCCAGGGAACCAACGAGTTCTGCTCCCGGCCAGGCGCTGCCTTCTACACCAAGTCGGACGCCGTCCTCCTGGTGCCGCGCGACGGCGACTGGGTAGCCACCTTCTACGACGACGCGCACCCCGGCGGGGTACGGATCTACATCGACCTGGCCGTGGCGCACGAATGGCACCGGATCCGGCCGGCCGTGACGGAATTCCACGTCATCGACATGGACCTGGACGTGGTGCGGACAGCAGGGCGGGGCGTGTTCATCGACGATGAGGACGAGTTCGCCGAACACCGCGTGGCCATGAACTACCCGGCAGCCTTGGTGGAAACACTCGAGGCGTCCGCGGACCAGCTTTACCAGGCCGTCAAGGCGCAGCAGGCACCATTCGACGGCACCGACGTCGAATGGTTTACAAAGGGACGGTCATGAGCGGAATAGTCAGGGTCTACAAGCGGGACGAAGAGGGCACCCTCCATTTCCGGGAGGCCTGGTTCGATGAGGACTACAACCAGTTCCTGATGAATTACGGAGTTGTGGGGCACCAGAGCAAAACCGAGGAGACCGACGTTCCGGATGCGGCCGCAGCTGAGGGCCTCCTGGACGCCTTTGCGGTGCAGTGCGCTGAGGACGGTTACGCCGAAATCCCGGACGAGGAACAGTTCTGGGTAGTGGCCCAGTTCGCGCTCAAAACCAGGGAGGGCACCGACAGGGACCGCTACCTGGAAGAGAAGGCCACGGACGCACTCATCAGCCACCTCGCGTGGCGCGGACTCGGCACGGTGGAACGCTCCGAGTTCAGCGACTACAAGCTGAATATCTTCTGCCTGTGCCCCGACGTCAACAAGGCAGTCAACGCCATCAAGGTCTGCAGCCGCGGCGAAGACCTGGACTTCACCAAGCTCAGCATCGGCGCAGCCCCCCACAGCGATCCGCAGAACTTCAAGCTCAAGCACTCCGCCAAGAACGCCAACACCTTCAGCCTTTAGGAGCGTCCATGACCACCTACCGCCGCGTTGGAAAGTCCGGCCTGACCGTCTCCACCGTCGGGTTGGGCTGCAACAACCTGGGCCGTGCCAACACTGCCACCGAGTCGCAGGAGGCTACAGACGCAGTGGTCCACGCTGCTGTGGACGCCGGAATCACCCTGTTCGACGTCGCAGACACCTATGGCCGGGAACCCGGACTGAGCGAAACGATGCTCGGCAAGGCCCTCGCCAACAGGCGGGCCGACGTCGTGCTCGCCACCAAGTTCGGTATGGACATGAAGGGAGCCAGCGGACGGGACTTCGGCGCCCGCGGCTCGCGCCGCTACATCATGCAGGCCGTGGAGGCCTCGCTGCGGCGGCTGGGTACCGACTGGATCGACCTTTACCAGTTCCACACCCCGGATCCGCTGACCCCCATCGACGAAACCCTGTCCGCACTGGATGCCCTCGTCACCAGCGGCAAGGTCCGGTACATCGGACATTCCAACCTCGCCGGCTGGCAGATTGCCCAGGCGGAGTACGTGGCCCGCGAACTCGGCAGTGCCCGCTTCATCTCCACCCAGAACCACTACAACCTCCTGGACCGCCGCGCCGAGCTCGAGGTGACTCCGGCGGCCGAAGAGTTCGGGCTGGGAGTCCTGCCGTATTTCCCCCTCGCAAACGGACTGCTGACCGGTAAGTACTCGCCCGGCCACGCCCCGGACGGTTCCCGGCTTAGCCACACCCGCAAGCACATGGTCCACGACGCCGACTGGGACCAGCTGGACAGCTTCAGCAGCTTTGCCAGGGAACGCGGGCTGGACGAAATCCAGGTCGCTTTCTCCTGGCTGGCAGCCCAGCCGTCCGTGGCAAGTGTCATTGCCGGCGCCACCCGGCCGGAACAGGTCCGCCAGAACGCCGGATCAGCGGACTGGCTTCCCTCAGAAGAGGACCTCGCGGAGCTGGACAGCATTTTCCCGGCCGCCCCCAAGGTGGCGCTGTTCTAGGACCGCCATGACCGCCTTCCTGCTGGACGTGGACACGGGCATCGACGACGCCCTGGCCCTCGCCTACCTTGCCGCCCTGCCGGACACCGAGTTCGTCTCCGTCACAGCGACGCCGGGAAATGTTGACGTGGACCAGGTGGCGCGCAATACCCTGGCGCTGCTGGAACTCTGCGGCCGCAAGGGAGTGGAGGTGGCCGTAGGTGCACGCGAACCGCTGGCCATACCGCTGCTGACCACTCCCGAAACGCACGGTCCGCAGGGCATCGGCCACGCGGTCCTGCCGGAACCGGCGGGCACTGTGTCGGCGCGGAACGCCGTCGACCTGTGGGTTGAGCACGCCAGGGCCCGGCCGGGGGAGCTGACCGCCCTCATCACCGCACCCCTGACCAACTTTGCGCTGGCGCTGCGGCAGGAACCGCAACTGCCTGAGCTGCTGGCCAAAGTGGTGATTATGGGCGGCAGCTTCTACCACCAGGGCAATACAACGCCCACTGCCGAGTGGAACACGCACGTGGACCCGCACGCGGCCAAGGAAGTCTATGCCGCGTTCCAAGGCCGGCCGCTGGAAAAGCTCCCCATCGTCTGCTCCCTGGACACCACTGAGCGGATGGAGCTCCACCCCGCCCATGTCCGCCAGCTGGCGGAGGCGGCTGGGGCGAACGTGCCGGAACTGGTGCTGCCGGAACAGCCGGAGGGCCAGCGCAGCACGTCGGACAACTCCCTGGTCCGGCACCTGTCCGATGCGCTGCGGTTCTACTTCGAGTTCCACCGCCATTACGACCAGGGCTACCTGGCCCACGTCCACGACTACTTCGCGGCCGGGGTCGCCGCGGGCACCCTGGGCTTTGAGGCGCGTCCCGCCACCGTGGACGTGGAAACAGGTTCCAGGATGCTGATCGGCACCACCGTGGCGGACTTCCGCGGCCTCTGGGGCCAGCCGCCGAATGCCCGGGTGGTGTCCGCCAGCTTTCCGGAAGCTGCCTTCCGCGAGCTGGTGTCCGCCGTCGGCAGCCTGGCCCGGCGCCTGGGCTAGCGTCATGCCCGGCTTCGGCGGGACGTCAGGGTTTGGCCCCCGGTTCAATCCGGCAGAAGCGTGGGCCGGGCTACCTAGCGGCACCGGTAGAATAGTCCGCGGACCGGACAGGCACAGCTGCCTGGCGGCAGCTGCCGAGGTGACATAGGCAGCGTTCCATTTCCGGCCCCGGACTCGCGGGCCGGCCGTGCGCACCCCGAAGGAACTCCATGTCATCGCCCTCCCTGACGCTGCCAGCCCCGGCACCGGCCGCCGCCCGCAAACGACGGGTACTGGAAACCCTCGGTGCCCTGGCTATTGCCGGCACCTACGTCTACCTGGTGCTCAACCAGCCCGCAGACATCACCGGCGGCCCGGGGAGCACCTCGGCGCTGATCGCCCTGTCCGGTTTCCTGGTGGGCGCCATCCTGCTTGTTGTTGCTGTCCTGCCCACCCTGCCCACGTCAACCGTGGTGCTGATCCCCGTGGCACTGGTGCTGAACATCGTGCTGGGCCAGTTTGTGGGCAGCACCCTGGTCCCGTTCTACCTCGACGCAATCGGCACGGTACTGATTGCCGTCCTCGCCGGCCCGGCGGCCGGCGCAGCAACCGGCGCCCTCAGCAGCATCGTATGGTCCTTCTTCAACCCCACCGTGCTGCCATTCGCCGCCGGCGCGGCACTGATCGGCTGCCTCGCAGGCCTGGCTGCCCGTTACGGCCTTTTCCGCCGTTTCTACCTCGCGCCCGTCGCCGGGTTCCTCACCGGGATCATCGGCGGAGTGGTATCGGCCCCGGTGGCGGCCTTCGTCTTCGGCGGCACCTCCGGCGTGGCCACCGGAGCCATCGTCAGTGCCTTCCGTTCCATGGGGGATACCCTCCTGGCCGCCATCACCAAGCAGGCACTCATCTCCGACCCCATGGACAAAGCCATCGTGTTCACGGCGGTGGCTGTGCTGGTCTACGCCCTGCCCCGCCGAACAAGCCTGCAGTTCCCGTTTATCCGCCGGCACCGCGTGCTGGCCGGCAAGGCGCCCGAACAGGGCTCCTGACCGTCTGCCCATGCGACTGCATCCGCTGACGTCCCTCGCGGCTGCCGGCAGTACGGCGGTCATTACGACGGCGGCGGCGAGCTGGCCGCTGTCCCTCGGCGTGATCGCGGCCGCGGTGGGGCTCTCCGCCTTGGGCGGCACGCTCCGCCGCCTGCTGCCCGCGGCAGCTGCCGTCCTGGTGCCGCTTGGTTTGTCCCTGCTGGTACTGCATGGCCTGTTTTTCCCGGAGGGGGTTACCGTGCTGGCCGAGTGGGGCCCCGCGCGCGTCACCGCTGAGGGGCTTTCCTTTGCACTCCAGCGGGCTGCGCAGCTTTCAGCCGCCGTCCTGGCCCTCCTGGTGTTCTCCGCCAGCGTCAGCGTGCCGGAGCTGGTGGCGGCGTTGTCTGCGAAAGGCATCCAGGGCCGGGTTGCCTTCGTGCTGGCGTCCACCCTGACCCTGCTGCCCGCCGTCACATCCCGGCTGGAACATATCAGGCACGCCCAGGAAGCTCGGGGATTGGTGATCCGCAGCGGCCTGCTGCACCGAATCTCCGCTTTCCGGCTCCAGGCAATTCCCCTGGTGTCGGCGCTGGTAGCGGATGCGGGAACCCGCGGTGCCGCCCTCGAAGCCCGCGGCTTCGGCAGCGCCGGTCCCCGCACCAGCTACCGTGAAGTGCCGGACCGGCCCCCGGAGCGGTTGCTGCGCATACTCCTGCTGCTGGCCGCCGTGACTACGGTGGCCGCCCGGCTGTGGCAGTCGGGAGGCTAGATGCCTGCCTCCACTGCCCTTGGTGCAGGCATCAGGAGCCTTAGGTTCCACGAGGATGAGGCGCCCGTCCTTCGCGACGTGGACGTCTCCTTCGCACCGGCTACTTTCACGGCGATCCTTGGCGGATCCGGAAGCGGCAAGTCCACACTGGGCCGGCTCCTTGCGGGCTGGCTGTCGCCCGGCGCAGCCGGAAACCTTCAGGGATACCTTGAACTGGAAGGAACCAGGCTGCATTTCAGCGGAACCGCCGATGATCCCCGCATTAACCCTGCACAATGGGGTGCACGGGTGGGGTTTGTACCGCAGGACGCCGCCAGTGCCTTGTCCACTGTCGGGGCCACCGTGGCCGAAGAACTGGCTTTTGGCCTCGAAAACGCCGGCGTGGACCGGGAAGCACTCCGGTCCGCCGTAGAACGTACTGCGGACCTGCTCGGACTCCCGGGGCTGCTGGACCGCCACCCTGGCACGCTTTCCGGCGGACAGCTGCGCCGCCTGGCCATTGGCTGTGCTGTCATCGCGGAGCCTGCCGTCCTGGTCCTGGACGAGCCTTTTGCCTCCCTTGACCCGGCCGGGAAGGACGAACTGGCACTCCTGCTGCGCCAGCTCGTGGCCGGCGGGACCGCCGTCGTCGTCCTCAGCCAGGCGATCGACGAGGCGCTGCTTCAGGCCGACTGGTGGATTCTCCTGGACGCCGGCACCGTGACGGGCAGCGGTACACCCGCGGAACTGCAGGCCGCATCCGGACGCCTGCCGGCCGCGATCCGGCGGCCAATCCAACTGGATCTCAAGGCGAAGGCGCCGGCGCAGGGCAGCGCGGCACCGGACGGCGTTGCGACAGCCCGTCCGAGTACCCGCCCTGCCCCTTCATATGGCGCAACCGCTGCCGGACCCATCCTGCAGCTCCGGGGTGTGGGCTTTGGGTATCACATAGACCCACGCCGCGGCAGGAAGGCCAAGTCAGCCGGCCGGGGCGCCCATAACATGCATCACCAGAACCCGGTGCTGCAGGGGATTGACCTGGTGCTCCGGCCAGGTGAGGTCGTCGCGGTCACCGGACCCAACGGCGCGGGTAAGTCGACGCTCCTGAGACACTTCAACGGATTGCTGCGGCCCACCTCCGGCTCCGTTTTGGTCAAAGGGGAGGATATCGCCGGAATGCCCGTCGGGGAGGTGGCCGCTTCAGTGGGACTGCTTTTCCAGAACCCGCGCGACCAGCTCTTCGAACGCACTGCTGCCCGCGAGGTCCGGTTCGGCCTGGACCGGCGGTTCGGTACCGGGGAGGCTGCCGAAAGAACCGCCGCAGCTTTGGCGTCCGTGGGTTTGTCGGGAGCCGCGGAAGACCACCCGGGCGAGCTGCCAGCTTCCCGGCAGCGGTTGCTGGCCCTGGCAACAGTCCTCGCCCGCGGGCCGTCCGTCCTTGCCCTGGACGAGCCCACGGTTGCCCTCGACGGTGCTGGCCTTGCAGTACTGGACACCGTGGTGCGCTCCGCAGCAGCGGCGGGTGCCGCCGTCGTCATGGTCACCCATGACGTCCCCTACGCGCGCTCGGTGGCGGACCGAATGCTAACGCTCGACGGCGGGCGGCTGCGGGACAGCTGAAACCGGCGCCTGCGAGCGAGAGGGCTCCGTCCGAAGTGCCGGCCGGAGCCCTCTGCCTTTTTGCCCCTGGAGGGCTGCCGTATTAGGTGCCGGCGGACTGGCCTGCCGGACGGGAGGCAACACCCGGCGGGAGGAACCGCTTGCCGTTAACCCGCTCAGAGGCGCCCACCCGGTCAAGGTAGGGCGTTATGCCGCCCAGGAACATGGGCCAGCCCGCGCCGAGGATCATGCAGAGGTCGATGTCTTCGGGTCCGGCCACCACTCCTTCTTCCAGCATCAGTCCAATCTCCTCGGCGAGGGCGTCCTGGGTGCGACGCAGGACATCCTCCGAGGTGGAGGGGCTGGTCCCGAAGGACATCAGGGACAACGTGGACTGGGGGATCTCCTGTGGGCCGTCCGGGACGGGAGCCCACAAGCCCTGCACGCCGTTGTCGATCAGTTTCTGCAGGTTGGCGGACACGGTAAACCGTTCACCGAAGGCGGCATGAAGCGACTCCTGGACGTGCTGGGCCACGGGGAGCCCCACCATGGCGCCGAGGGTGAAGGGGGTCATCGGCAGGCCCATGGGGCGCAGGGCGTTGTCCGCCACCTCGGCGGGGGTACCTTCATCAAAGGCTGCCGTGACTTCACCCATCAGCCGCAGCAGGATCCGGTTGACCACGAACGCAGCGGCATCCTTGACCAGCACTCCGGTCTTCCTCAGGGCCTTGGCCAGCTCAAAGGCCGTGGCCAGTACGGCGTCGTCGGTCCTCGGGGCGCGGACAATCTCCAGCAGGGGCATAACGGCCACCGGGTTAAAGAAGTGGAAGCCCACCAGCCGTTCCGGGTGCTGGAGGTCCTCTGCCATTGCCGTGACGGACAGCGAGGACGTGTTGGTGGCCAGGATGCATTCGGGGGTGACAATAGCCTCGAGCTCGGCGAACACCTGCTTCTTGATGTTCAGCTCCTCAAAGACGGCTTCGATGACGAAGTCGGCATCGGCGAAGACGTCCTTGGACACGGAACCCGTCACCAGCGCCTTGGTGCGGTTGGCGGCGTCCTGGCTGATCCGCTTCTTGCCCAGCAGCTTGTCCACTTCGGCGTGGACGTACCCCACGCCTTTATCCACCCGCGCCTGGTCGATGTCTGTCATCACCACGGGCACCTTCAGCTGCCGGGCGAAGAGCAGCGCCAACTGGCTCGCCATCAGGCCTGCGCCCACCACTCCCACTTTTGTGACCGGACGCGCCAGCTTGCGGTCCGGGGCCCCTGCCGGGCGCTTGGACCGCTTCTGGACCAGGTCCAGGAAGGCATAAACCGTGGCGCGGAACTCGTCGGTCTGCATCAGCCCGGCGAGGGTTTCGCACTCCAGCGCCGCGGACTCTGCCTGGGTCATGGTGCGGTTGGCTGCCAGGACGTCCAGGACCTTGGCCGGAGCCGGTGCTGCATTGGACGTCTTGGCTTCCACCAGCGAGCGCCCGGCAGAAACGGCGGCGGCCCATCGTGCTGCCGTGTCCGGATCGGCGGGGTCGACGGCGTTGGCACGTTCCGCCGTCGCCTCGCCCGTGATGACTTTCGCGGCCCAGGCCAGGGACTGCTCGAGGAAATCCGCAGGCTCGAACAGGGCGTCAGCAATGCCCAGCTCAAAGGCCTGGGGGCCGGTCAGCGTCCGGTTGTTGCTCAACGGGTTTTCGATCATGACCTTCACGGCGTTTTCCGGGCCGATAAGGCGCGGAAGGATATAAACGCCGCCCCAGCCGGGCACCAGGCCAATAAACGCTTCCGGCAGCGCCAGCGCCCCGGCTCCCGTGGACACTGTGCGGTAGGTGGACTGCAGGGCAATCTCCAGGCCGCCGCCCAGCGCTGCACCGTTGATAAAGGCGAAGCTTGGCACACCCAGGTTGGCCAGCGTGCTGTAGACGTCGTGGCCGAGTTGGGCCATCCACAATCCATGCTCGCGTTGGTCCAAAGTCTTGACCGTGGAAAGGTCTGCGCCGGCCACCAGGTAGTAGGGCTTGCCGGTTACCCCCACTCCGACGATGTCGCCCCGGTGTGCCCGCTCCCGGAGTTCCTCCAGGACGGAGCCCAGCTCCACCAGGGTGTTGGGGCCCAACGTGGTGGGCTTGGAGTGGTCCAGGCCGTTGTCCAGCGTAACGAGGGCGAAGGTGCCGGGACTGGGCTTTCCCGCCGGTGCCGGGAGTTCGATGTCCTGGACGTAGGAATGCGTCACGGTTTCGTTGGGGAAGAGGCGGGCGAGTTCAGTGAAATCTGCGGCGCTCATGCTGCTCCTTCGGAAACGGTTTCGATGATGGCGGCGGATTCCCCTTGCCGGGCCCCGCTGTAGTCGGCGTGGTGCGGGTTTTCCCAGATGACGGTGCCGCCCATACCCAGTCCCACGCACATAGTGGTGATGCCGTACCGCACAGTGGGATCCTCCTCGAACTGCCGTGCGAGCTGGTTCATGAGCCGCACTCCTGAGGAGGCGAGGGGGTGGCCTACCGCAATGGCTCCGCCGTAGCGGTTTACGCGGGGATCGTCGTCGGCAATGCCGAAATGTTCCAGGAAGCTCAGCACCTGGACGGCAAAGGCTTCGTTGATTTCAAACAGGCCGATGTCCTCGATGGACAGCCCTGCGTTTTTCAGGGCCTTCCCGGTGGCGGGAACGGGGCCGATACCCATAACTTCAGGCTCCACCCCGGCGTAGGCGTAGCTGACCAGGCGCATGCGGACCGGCAGCCCCAGCTCAACGGCGGTTTCGGCAGATGCCAGGAGGGCCGCGGTGGCGCCGTCGTTCAATCCTGCTGCGTTTCCAGCGGTGACACGGCCATGGGCACGGAACGGCGTGCGAAGGCCGGCAAGGTCAGCCATGGTGGTGCCGGGCCGGGGTGGCTCGTCCACGCTATGCAGGGCCCAGCCCTGGCCTGGCTTCAGGGTTGCTACAGGCACCAGGTCCTGCTGGATCCGGCCATCGCGGCGGGCCTGATCGAACTTCCTCTGCGACGCCACGGCGTAGGCATCGGTCCGTTCCTTGGTGATCGAGGGGAAACGGTCGTGCAGGTTTTCGGCAGTGTTGCCCATATTCAGCGCTGCCGGATCAACGAGCCGCTCAGACATAAACCGGGGGTTGGGGTCCGTTCCCGAGCCCATGGGGTGGTTGCCCATGTGCTCAACGCCGCCGGCAATCACCACGTCGTAGGCGCCAAAACCGATTCCGCCGGCGGTGGACGTTACTGCTGTCATGGCTCCAGCGCACATGCGGTCGATCGCGAAGCCGGGAACAGTCCTGGGAAGTCCGGCCAGGAGGGCCGCTGTCCGGCCGAGAGTCAGGCCCTGGTCGCCGCTTTGGGTGGTGGCCGCGATGGCCACTTCGTCAATGCGCTCGGGCGGCAGTGATGGGTTCCGGCGCAGCAGTTCGCGGAGGCATTTCACTATCAGGTCATCGGCGCGGGTGCCGGCGTAAATGCCTTTTTCCCCTGCCCGGCCGAAGGGTGTGCGGAGGCCGTCGACAAATACGACGTCCCGGACAGTGCGGTTGGACGCGCTGCTTCCGTTGTGGCTCACGTGTAACTCCTCATTGAGACGTAGGCGTCAGTGCATGCCGCGGGGCGGCCGGCAGCTGAACGGCAATACTTCCGATGTTACTCGCGAGTAACTTAGGCTGCAAGAGGAGGAAAATGAGCAGTGGCGGGACCCGGAAGGCGTGTGGCCACCTTCCTGGTTCAGCGCCTACTGTCCGGCTGCGGCCACGTCAGGCTTGGGCTCCTTGGGCGGCAACGGCTGTGGGTTGAGGAACGCGTCCGTAATGAGCGGCGCGGCCAGCTCCACCTGCCACCCGCGTGCACCGAGCGTACGAAGTTCCGCAGCTACGGACGATTCGTTGATTTCCGCGGGAGGCCGCCACGCCACCCGGCGCAGGTAGTCGGGAGTCAGCAGGTTCTCCAGCGGGAGGTTCAGCTGATCGGCCTTTTCCTGCAGCAGTGGGCGGGCAGTTGCCAGCCGGGCAGCAGCCTCCGGATCACGGTCGGCCCAAACGCGGGGCGGGGGCGGTGCATTCGTAGCCAGGTGCAGCGGGGGAAGCTCCTCCAGGTCCCGGGCCGTTGCGATGCAGCGCAGCCACCGGGGAGCCTCGCGCTGCGCCGCCCGCCCATGAAAGCCTTTGGTACCGAGCAGTTGGGGCACGGTGGACGGCATAGCCTTCGCCGCGGCCACCAAAGCCGAGTCCGGTATCAGCCTCCCAGGGGCCACGTCCCGCTTCTGGGCGAGGGAATCCCGTTCCAGCCACAGCTCCCGGACAGCCGCCAGCTGCCGCCGGTCGCGGATCTGGTGAAGGCCGGACGTTTTCCGCCACGGGTCCACCCGCGGCGGGGCGAGTCCGGCGTCCAGGATGGCCGCGAACTCCTGTTCCGCGTACTCCAGCTTGCCGTCGGCTTCCAGGAGTTCTATAAGTTCTTCCCGCAGCTCCGTCAGGACCTCAACGTCCAGGGCGGCGTACCGCAGCCACGGCTCGGGAAGGGGCCGGGTGGACCAGTCAGCAGCCGAGTGTTCCTTGGCGAGCCCGAACCCCAGCAGCTGTTCGATAACGGCGGCAAGGCCAACCCGGGGCAGGCCCGCCAGGCGGGCTGCCAGTTCGGTGTCGAAGAGCTTGTCGGGCCACATGCCGAGTTCCGACAGGCAGGGCAGGTCCTGGCTGGCCGCGTGCAGGATCCATTCGACACCGCAAAGGGCGTCGTTGATGATGTCCAGGTTGTCGAAAGGTTCGGGATCGATCAGCCAGGTCCCCGCCCCCTCGCGGCGGATCTGGACGAGGAAGGCACGCTGTCCGTAGCGGAAGCCGGATGCCCGTTCCGCGTCCACTCCGGCCGGACCGCTGCCTGCGGCGATCGCAGCGGCGCACCGCTCCAGCCCTGCCTGCGTTTCGATGACCAGCGGAACGCCGTCGCGGGGCGAATCGAGCTCAATGATTTCGGGGATGGGGCTGTCAAAGCCTTCCACCGTGATGTGGGGTGCGGTATCAGCAGCCGGAACGCCGGCCGTGGTGTTTTCCGGAATGTTAGGGGTCATGATGCCCTTAGTTTACCGGCCGGCCGGTTCCGGACTGTCTTCCCGGCCGCGGGCCGGGCACCAGGCACGCCGCAAGCCATGCTGTTAGCTCCATCGCCGGTTCGGGAGCGGGGTGACGCCGTCCGGGAGGGGCGGCAGGCCGGCGAAGGTGCACACCATGTCAGACCAGGCTTCGAGGTGGGCCGTGACGTCGGACGTGGCGGGAGTCCAGGAGGCCCGGAGCTCGATGTCAATGGAGCCGGGCCGTTCCGCAAGTGTTCCGAAGCTTTCGGAAAGGACCCTGGTGGCCGTGCCGCCGGCCGCGCGATACGGCGCTTTGTGATTCTCAAGCGCCTCAACGAGCCAGGTCCACGCCACGGTTCCCAGCATCTCGTCGTTGCCCATCTCGGGCTCCAGCTGGGCCCGGATGTAAGTGACGATGCGGAACTCCCCGTCCCATACTGCGGAGCCCTCGGGGTCATGGAGCAGGATGAAGCGGCCCGTTGCCAATTCTGTTTCATCGTCGTCCGCTGTTCCTGACGCGGCGGCCAGCGCCATAGCGGCCGGGCCGTGCAGGGGAGTGGCGGCGGTGTCGGGCCCCGGTGCCAGAACCTCCGCGCCCAGCGCCACGGCAAAGGGCGCCAGCCGCGCCGGCGCGGGAATCTCCGCCAGGTGGAGTTCCCCGCGGCACTGGGCTTTCCTGAGGGTTCCCAAGGCGTGAAGAAATTCCGGGGGAACCTTGTCAAGTGCGTTCACCTTCGCAGGTTACGCAACCTGGCCGGTGACGGCGGGAAGGCTCGCCGTCACCAGATGCCGTCTAGCTGGACTGTCCGCTTCCATGGGCGCGAAGCTCATGGCGGATTGCTGCCACAAAGGCATCAATGTCCTCCTCAGTGGTGTCGAAGGAACACATCCACCGGACTTCCCCGGCAGCCTCGTTCCAGTCGTAAAAGCGGAAGGAGTTCCGCAGCCTGTCCGCCACACCGGCAGGCAGGATGGCAAACACACCGTTGGATTCGGTTTTCTGCGTCGGCTGGACGCCGTCAATGGTGTCGACGGCGGTGCGGAGCCTGGTGGCCATGGCGTTGGCGTGGGAGGCGGACCGCAACCAAAGGTCGCCTTCCAGGAGGGCGATGAACTGGGCGGACATAAAACGCATCTTCGACGCCAGCTGCATGTTCATCTTCCGCAGGTACACCAGCCCGTGCGCGGCCTCCGGGTTCAGGGCCACCACTACTTCACCAAACAGCAGCCCGTTCTTGGTGCCGCCGAAGGAAAGGATGTCCACGCCGGCGTCGCGGGTGAACGCCCGCAGCGGGACCTGAAGGTGCGCCGCGGCATTGGCCAGCCGCGCACCGTCCATGTGCAGCTTCATTCCCTTGGAATGTGCGTGGTCCGCGATGGCGCGCACCTCTTCCGGCGTGTAGCACGTTCCCAGCTCCGTGGTCTGGGTGATGGAGACGGCGAGCGGCTGGGCGCGGTGCTCGTCACCCCAGCCCCAGGCCTCCCGGTCGATCAGTTCGGGCGTGAGTTTGCCGTCCGGGGTGGGGACATGCAGGAGCTTGATGCCGGCGACACGTTCCGGCGCACCGTTCTCGTCCATGTTGATGTGGGCAGTGGAGGCACACACCACGGCGCCCCAGCGCGGGAGCAGCGACTGCAGCGACAGGACGTTTGCCCCGGTGCCGTTGAAGACGGGAAAGCACTCGATGCCCGTCCCAAAGTGTTCCTCCATCAGTTCCTGCAGCCGGGCGGTGTAGTCATCTTCACCATAGGAGACCTGGTGGCCGTCGTTGGCCGCAGCCAGGGCCGCGAGGATCTCCGGGTGTACCCCGGAGTAGTTGTCCGAGGCGAATCCGCGGATGGTGGGATCGTGCAGCCGGGTTCCGGCGGCGGTTTCTGCTGTTGTTGTCATGGCTTTGCTCACGCTTTCAGTCTAAATACAGCGGGGCCGTGCAGGCTGGGATGCTGGAGCCCGGATGGGGAGGGAAGCGGACGGTCCGGGAGCCAGCAGGAGCCGGCTGCCGTTCAGCTCACGGGCCTGAGTACTAAAAAGTCCGACGACGGCGCGGGCCAGGTCTTCTACATCGGTTGCGCCGGGGAATTTCCGTTCCGGGTGGTCACGGCGCATCGCGTCGTCCACCAGCGTCTTGACCACCAGGACGACGGCGGCCGCCTCCCCGCCGTCACTGTTCCCGCCGTCACTGTTCCCGCCGCCGTTCCCGGCAGCCCGGCGGAAGCCGTCCGCCATCGCCATGGTCCACGCTTCGGCCGCGGCCTTGGCGGCAACGTAGCTGGCCGTGGCCGCTGCCGGCTTGCCCACGGCAGTGGAGGACACCATCGCGAACCGGCCGCAGCGCGACCGGGCAATGTCGTCGAAAAAGGTGCGCGACACGTTCCGGAGCGTGGTGATGGCGCCGCGTTCCAGGAAGTCCCAGTCCTCGTCGGTCTGGTCAGCGATGCCCTTGGCACCGCGCCAGCCGCCCACCAGGTGGATGACGGCGTCGACGGTCCCGCCGGCTGCGGACACGTCGGTCCGCAGCTGCCGCACGTCCGTCAGTCGGGTGAGGTCGCACACAAGTCCCGTCACGCCGTCGCCTGCCTTTTCAGCCGCGGCTTCGATCCTTGCCTGGTCCGAGCCTACGGTGAACACTCGGTGGCCGGACCCTCGGAGGGCGCGGGCGACAGCGATGCCGGAGGCTCCGCTGCCACCGGTTACCAGGATGTTCAGCCGCGGCGGCCGGGTCTCCGGTGCCAAAAGCGCTGGTTCATCTGCCGCAGGTTCTACGGTCACAGGGCAGATGCTCCGGTGATTCCGGCAGTTGACTCAATGACAGGGCGCATCTTCTTCTCAAGTGCTTCGTAGAACATGGACAGCGGGAATTCGTCATCCAGCACCTGGTCCGTCAGGCCGCGCGGCGGACCCGCCAGCGCCAGCGCTTCAGGACCCTTCGCCCAGATGGAAGCCGGGTTGGGAGTAACGGTAGCCGAGATCAGTTGGTACGCCGCCAGCCAGTGCGCAGTTTTTGGGCGGTCGATGGAGCGCCAGTACAGCTCGTCGATGCCCGCGCCCAGGGCGATGACGGCGTCAGCTACCTCATCCCAGTCGATGGTGAGCCGCGTATCGGTCCAGTGCAGGACGTGGTGCTGGTGCAGCCAGGCGAACAGGAGTTGGCCGCCCAGTCCGTCGTAGTTGCGGATCCGGCTGCCCGTGATGGCGAAGCGGAAGATCCGGTCGAAGATGATGGCGTACTGCACCAGCTTGGCATGGCGGCGGGCCTCAGGATCGGCGTCCTCGTCCTTTTCGATGCGGACGGACTCGCGGAACGCCGTCAGGTCACAGCGCAGCTCTTCCAGGGAATACAGGAAGAAGGGCATCCGCTGCTTGATCATAAACGGATCGAACGGCAGGTCGCCGCGCATGTGCGTCCGGTCGTGGATGAGGTCCCACATCACGAACGTGGCCTCCGTCAGATCCTGGTCCGCAAGCAGTGCCGCAGCGCCCGCGGGAAGTTCCAGGCGGGTGGTTTCGGCGGCTGCCTTCAGCACGCGGCGGAACCGGGCGGCCTCGCGGTCCGCAAAGATGGCTCCCCATGTGAACGTGGGAGTCTGACTGACAGCAACTGTTTCGGGGAACAGCACTGCTGAGTTGGTGTCGTAGCCGGCGGTGAAGTCCAGGAAGCGGATGGGGACGAATAGTTTGTTCGAGTACTCCCCGGCCTCCAGCCCGGCGATGAACTCCGGCCAGATCACCTCGATCAGGACTGCCTCGACCAGTCTGTTGCTGCTGCCGTTCTGCGTGTACATCGGGAACACCACCAGGTGCTGGAGGCCGTCCCGGCGCTGCTCCTGCGGCTGGAAGGCCAGGAGCGAAGACAGGAAGTCCGGGACCGGGAAGCCGTCCGCTTCCCAGCTGGAAAAGTCTTGGCAGACGGCGTCCAGGTAGGAGGCATCGTGCGGAAACGCCGGGGCGAGGGCGCGGACTGCTTCCACAATTTCACCCACGTGCCGGGATGCTTCTTCGTGGACGCCGGCCTCGGGAATGGAGCCGTCCTTCAGCTGGAAAGTCTGGACGGATGAGGCCGCGGCTTTGAGCCGGAGCCAGTCCTGGTTGTCCGCGGTTATTCCGGTCGAAGCGGTGATCAGTGTTTCGGTCATCGTCGGCTGCCTTTCTGGGTGCTTGCCATCTAGGGCGAGCGTAGCAAGCAACCAGCAGGACTAATCTGAAAAGAGCCTTAGCCTAAGAAAGGCTTGTGCTCGCGGTGCGTAACGCTGCCTGTAGCTCCAGCGTTTCCGGACTCTTAGGCGTCGGCTTCCGGCCCGCTGACCTGCGGGTCCTCGCGCGGAACGAGTTTCAGGGAAACCGAATTGATGCAGTAGCGCTGGTCCGTGGGCGTTCCGTACCCCTCGCCGTCGAACACGTGTCCCAGATGGGAATCACAGGTGGTGCACCGGACTTCCACCCGCTCCATGCCCAGGGTCCGGTCATGGATGTAGCGGACGGTGCCTTCCGCCAGCGGAGCGAAGAAGGAGGGCCAGCCGCAGTGCGAATCAAACTTTTCGTTGCTGGTGAACAGTTCAGCGCCGCACGCACGGCATTGATAGACCCCGGCTGTGTGGGTATCCCAGTATTCGCCCGTGTAGGGCCGCTCGGTCCCGGACTGGCGGAGCACGTGATATTCCTCCGGCGTCAGCTCCTGCCGCCACTCGGCGTCGCTCTTTTGGACTGCCGGTGCAGCCTCGGGAGCCTCAGGCGCAGGGCCCGCTGCCTTGTTTCCGAAAATGCTGTTACCCAGGATGTTGTTTCCGAAGATACTCATAGCCTTGTCAACGCTCAGGAGTCGCCGATAAATCCCGAACCTGCGTACAGGTGAAGGACAGGGAGCCCCAGTTGGTCCTGGGCCTTGTTGGCCCAGTCGGTGTGGAAGGTGTCTGACACTGCGTGCGGCCTGGTAATCACCACAGCCTGCGAGGCGCCAGTCTCCTTGACCTTGGACACCAGGCCCTGCACCGCGCCGCCATCCACCACCTCTCCGGTGACGCCCGCGCCGAGTCCAGCCAGGGCCGCCAGTGAGACCGCAAGGGTTTCCGCCGCCTGCGCCCGCTCGATCGCCGGATCCGGAGCGTGGGTTGTCAGCTCCCGGAAGGCCTTCGCAATATCCAGCAGGGAAAGATTCTCAAGGAAGTCCACCAGCAGGTGCCGCTCTGTGTTCGCCGGCACCAGCACCACCAGCCGGGTATCTGCTCCGTCCACCAGGCGCTCGATGTTCAGGCGGTCGTCCGCCCCCAAGGGTTCTTCGGTCAGGATGACGATGGGATCACTCATGGCCTTAGCCTAGTCCGGCGTCTGGTGTGCTGCACTCCTTCGAGTACGCGGGGATATCCCACCGGGGCGCGGGAAATACAGCCTCGCGGCGCAGGGGCGGTAAGAATAGTTCCATGGCACCTACCCAGCGCACCCGCCCCGTTTCGATCCCGCGTACCCAGGATCCGGCCGCCGGTTTGTCCCTTCGGGCAAAATGGGCCATTGGCGGAGCCATTGGAGGCGGCGCGCTGACCGGGCTGCTGGCGATGGGGTCATCAGCGCTCGCCGTCTACTTCGCCCGCCGCGTCATCACCCCCGCCCGGCAGCGCGTGGCAGACCAGGAAGTCCTCGCCGTGATCCGGGACGGCCACCGGCAGCAGGTGATCTTTGCGGCCAACGACGACACCACCGTGGACGGGGTGTACGGATTCTTTTTCGACGGCGGCAAGGGGCACGCGCGGATTGGCCGCATCGTCTCGTACTCTCCCGCTGAACGGACGGTGGCACGTGAGGTCGAAGCGGTTTACTCAGGGGACCTCGGCAAAGCCCGCTGGGGCTGGTGGAGCGGCGCCGTCTATCCGGACCCGGCCGCCGTCGGAATCCCTGCAGAGGACGTGCTGATCGACGTGGACCGGGGCCAGGCGCCTGCCTGGCTGGTCCGCGCCGGCGGGACGGCGCGGACCTGGGCGGTGATGGTGCACGGACGCGGTGCCAGCAGGCAGGAGGCGCTGCGTGCCGTCGGGCCCGCCCTCGAGCTCGGATTGACCAGCCTCCTGGTGTCCTACCGCAACGACGGCCTGGCCCCGTCCGCAGACGACGGACGGTATGGCTTGGGCTCTACCGAGTGGCGCGACATCGAAGCGGCCATCGAATACGCACTGGCCAACGGAGCCGAGGAGATCGTGCTGTTCGGCTGGTCGATGGGCGGTGCCATCTGCCTGCAGGCTGCCGACTTGTCGCGCTACCGGAACCTGATCCGGGCCATGGTGCTGGATGCGCCGGTTATCGACTGGGTGACCGTCCTGGCACACCATGCGCAGTTGAACAGGATCCCGTCGCTGGTGGGGCGTTACGGGCAGCTCATGCTGGGGCACCCGCTCGGGCGCCGGCTCACGGGACTGTCCGCTCCGGTGGACCTCAAGGTGATGGACTGGGTGTCCCGCGCAGTGGAACTGCGCACTCCTACCCTGATCATCCACAGCGTGGACGACGAGTACGTGCCCTACAAGCCCTCGGCGCTCTTGGCTGAACGCAACCCGGACATAGTCACCTTCGAGGCATTCAACCATGCCCGGCACACCAAGGAGTGGAACGTGGATCCCGAACGGTGGGAGAACGTGGTGAAGGCGTGGTTGCGGCAACAACTGGCGCCCAGGCTGAATCCCGGCGGCATCCGGCAGGGCAGTGACCCGGCAGCGCCGGAGGACCGGCTTTAGTAAGAAGCGCGAAGCCTGCCGGGTCTGAATGGCTACCCGGATTTGTCGCGCAAGGCAAGGTTCTAAGCTTGGGGCCTACAAGCCGGACAGCGAGCTGATAGGAGCGGTGACGGCGCCGGTGAGTCGGACGAGGTCGGCAGGGGAGAGCTCAATGTCCAGGCCGCGTTTACCTCCCGAAACCAACAGCGTTTCCAGCGCCAGCGCGCTGCGGTCCAGCACCGTAGGGGAGGGGAGCCGCTGGCCCAGCGGGGAGATGCCGCCGAGCACATATCCGGTACGCCGCTGGGCCGTGGCGGGATCGGCCATCGCCGCTTTTTTGGCTCCCAGGGCTGCCGCGAAGGCCTTGAGGTCCAGCGTGCCGCTGACGGGTACGATGCCCACCGCCAGCCTGCCCTCCACCTCGACCATCAGGGTCTTGAAGACCTTCGAGGGATGGATGCCGAGGACTTCGGCCGCCTCCGCCCCGTAACTGGCCGCTGAGGGATCATGGGTGTAGGGGTGCAGCACAAAGGGAACTCCGGCTGCCGCCAGTATGGCGGTGGCCGGAGTTCCCTGTGCTGCGTTCTTGCGTCCCATCGCTGCTTTTGGGGGAGGCTAGGAGCGCACGGCGGACGAAGCCGCAACCTTGCGCTTGATCCTTCCCAGCATTGCCGTCATTCCCCTCATCCGCAGCGGCGTGATGGCGCGGGTAAGGCCCAGCAGCTCCGGCATGTCATCAGGCACCGACAGGATCTCTTCAGCGGACAGCCCGTCCAGGCCCTCATGCAGCACGCCGGCGAAACCGCGCGTGGTGGGGGCCTCCGGCGGAGCCTTGAAGAAAAGCCGCACTGCGCCGGCCGGGCTGCCGCCCTTTTCCGTCTCGATGGTCAGGAACAGCGGGGACTGGCACTCCACCACCTGTTCGAGCAACTCGGGGTGGTCCTTGAGCCGTTCGGGCAGTTCAGGCAGTCCCTGCGAGAACTCGAGCAGCAGCTGCAGCCGCTCGGGCTCTGTGAGGGCCTGGAAATCGTCCACGATGGCCGCAAGGGCGGTAGGCAATGCTTGAGTAGTCATCATTCCAAGTCTACCCAGGTAGCGCGGGTCAGGCCCCCTCAGACTCCGAGGGCAACGGGAAAGGACCCTCGTTCAGCGCCCTTGGCAATGGGAACACGCACAGCGTTGCCCCATTCGGTCCACGAACCGTCGTAGTTGCGGACGGAATCGAAGCCGAGGAGGTACTTCAGCGCGAACCAGGTGTGGCTGGAGCGCTCACCGATGCGGCAGTAAGCCACGACGTCGTCGCCTTCGGTCAGGCCCGCCTCGCCGAGGTAAAGGGCTTCCAGTTCCTCGCGGCTGCGGTAGGTTCCATCGGGCGCGGCTGCCCTGGCCCAGGGGATGGATGCAGCAGTGGGGATGTGGCCGCCCCGGAGCGCGCCTTCCTCAGGGTAGGCGGGCATGTGGGTGCGCTGGCCGGTGTATTCCTCGGGAGAGCGGACATCGATGAGTGGCTTGCCCAGGTGGGCCAGGACGTCTTCCTTGAAGGCGCGGATCGGAGCATCGTCTCGCTCGACGACGGGGTAGTCGCCCCTGGCTGGTGCCGGCTTTTCCGTGGTGAGCTCCCTGCCCTCGGAAAGCCACTTGTCCCTGCCGCCGTCGAGCAGCCTCACGTCCTGGTGGCCGAAGAGGGTGAAGACCCACAACGCATAGGCTGCCCACCAGTTGGACTTGTCGCCGTAGATGACCACGGTGCTGTCCCGGGAGATACCCTTCGACGCCGCAAGTTCAGCGAAAGCTTCCCCGTCCACGTAGTCGCGGGTGACTTCGTCGTTCAGGTCGGTGTGCCAGTCGATTTTTACCGCGCCGGGGATATGTCCGGTTTCGTACAGGAGGACGTCTTCGTCAGACTCCACCACAACCAGTTGGCCACTTGCAACGGCTCCGTTGCCGATGGCGGCAGCAAGCCATTCGGTGGAAACCAGGCGCTCGGGGTGTGCGTAGGCAGCGAACTTCTCGTTCTGTTCAATTGGATAGGACATATCTTTGCCTTTCATCGAGAACACGGCTAATCCGCGGGACCGGCATGGGGACCTCCTCCCACCCTAGCCACCGGCCCCGGTGATGTCCGTTTTCCGTTAACAGGAGGACATGTTGCCTTCGTCACCCGGGGCGGCCGGGTGGTCCCCGCCACCGGGGGCCGGGGGTTCGTTGCCGGTATCCTTTCTGGGGACCAACCACCAGCAGAACGGACCACCTTGGTACAGATCGAACAGCTTGCCGCCCGAACTCCGTCAGTATCGGTGGATGAGCTCCTTAAGGGTTTCTTTCCCTCGCCACGCTTTGGCAAGGTCTCCTTTGCGAGTTACCGCCCGGATCCCAAGCAGCCCAGCCAGTCCCATGCAGTCCGGGCCCTTGAGGGATTTGCCGCCGGCGTCGGTGCCGGGGATGGAGGCGGGCTGTTTAAGAAACTGTTCGCCAAGAAGGACACGTCCCGCGCCGGCATCTACCTGGACGGCGGGTTCGGCGTCGGCAAAACCCACCTGCTGGCCTCGCTGTGGCATGCGACGCCCGGGCCCAAGGCCTTCGGCACCTTTGTGGAGTACACCAACCTGGTGGGCGCCCTGTCCTTCCGCAAAACGGTGGACGCGCTGAGCCATTACAAGCTCGTGTGCATTGACGAATTTGAGCTCGATGATCCGGGCGATACCGTGCTGATGTCGCGGCTGATGCGCGAACTTGCCGACGCCGGCGTGAAGCTGGCGGCCACCTCCAACACCCTGCCCGGCTCGCTGGGTGACGGCAGGTTCGCAGCGGTGGACTTCCAGCGCGAGATCCAGGTCCTCGCAGACCAGTTCGACGTTATCCGGATCGACGGCGAGGACTTCCGCCACCGTGGACTGCCGGCGGCGCCGTCTCCTTTGAAGAACAGCGAACTGTCTGCTCACATGAAGGCGGAGTTCGACGGCAAGACTGTTGCCCAGGACGAGTTCGCCGCGCTGATCCATCACCTCGCGGGCGTACACCCCAGCCGGTACCGGCAGTTGATTGACGGCATCGACGGGGTGGTCTGGCGCAACGTTGACACCATTACCGAGCAGGCCGTGGCACTTCGGTTCGTGGTGCTGGCTGACCGGCTCTACGACAAAGATGTGCCGATCCTGGCCAGCGGAGTTCCCTTCGACAAGTTGTTCACCGAGGAAATGATGACGGGCGGGTACATGAAAAAGTACTTCCGCGCTGTCTCCCGCCTCACGGCCCTGGCCCGCGAGGGGCAGAACCACGAGCCGTCCTAGCGGGACCTGCCCTGGCCGGATTCAGCTCAGCGGGCCTGCCACGCCGGCCACCCGCCGTCGTACGCTTCTTTGGGGCGGGGGAACGAAGCTGGTGCCATTAAACGCCAAAGGTGCGGGTGCCGCCTCCCGGCGGGACCCGCACCCCGTTGACGTACTAGGGCAAATCCCTGGCCAAATCCTGTTTACGGAGCCTTGTCAACCGGCGGAACCGGGTTGACCGGCGGAACCTGCCCGGGGGCAGGTGCCTGGCCCGGAGTTCCGTTCTTGTCAATGAGCTTGGAAGCGCCATGCTGGATCTTGTCGACGTGACCTGAGTACTTGCCTCCGGTCTTGGTGTCGACGAAATCGCCGGCCTTGCTGATGCCGTTCTTGATGGCCTGCTCGTTGCCGCGGATAAGACCCTGAGCCTTGCCCTTTAGGTCGCCAATCAGTCCCACGAGCACCTCCCTTCAATCGCGGAGCCAGATCGCTCCTCCGCATTCGATCCTAGCCCGGCCCGGGAGGCGTGCCAAGGAAATCAGGGGCTTTGGGCGTTCGCCGCTAGCGGATGCAGGAGCAACGGCAGGAAACGGGCAAGAAAAAAGCAGCTCCGGGGAGCTGCTGAATGTGGGCGATACTGGGATCGAACCAGTGACCTCTTCCGTGTCAGGGAAGCGCGCTACCGCTGCGCCAATCGCCCCGAACCGGAAGCCCGGCTTATGGGATTGTACGAAATAAGAGAGCGGACGACGAGATTCGAACTCGCGACATCCACCTTGGCAAGGTGGTGCTCTACCAGCTGAGCTACGTCCGCATATGTAGTACGTTCCGGCCGGGGCCGGTCGAACTGCATGAAGCAAGTTTCCTCGCTTAGTGGGCGATACTGGGATCGAACCAGTGACCTCTTCCGTGTCAGGGAAGCGCGCTACCGCTGCGCCAATCGCCCATGTTTATCCGGGATGAACCGGAAACCATGGTTTTCACCGAGGTGGGTACGGGATTCGAACCCGTGTATACGGCTTTGCAGGCCGCTGCCTCGCCTCTCGGCCAACCCACCGTGTAAGCGCCGATTCAAAGAACCTTTGCCGTGACAGTGTCCTGCGAGCGGACGACGAGATTCGAACTCGCGACATCCACCTTGGCAAGGTGGTGCTCTACCAGCTGAGCTACGTCCGCAATTTGGAGGGCTGATTCGCTGCCGTTCCCGGCATTTCCTCGCTTTCCAACGAGTAAAAACAATATAGGAGGTTCCGGGAATCTCCAAATCGGGCTGCGATTGTGAAAGGGCAATGGCGCTGCTTCCCTGCAACGGCGCGGAATTCTGGGAGTTACATGCGTGTAATTTCCGACGGCGCCGGGCGGCTTCAAATCCGAGGAGCCAAGTTTCGCGGGGTTTGGCGCGGCCTAACGTGCCCGGGCCTGCACCTCTTGCCTGGTGCGCTGGTCCGATGTCATGCCCTTCTTGCTGCTGGCTGGCGCCGATTTCCGAAATGGCTCCAAGGTCCGCTAACATTCAAATGCATCAGGGCGATTGGCGCAGTGGTAGCGCGCTTCGTTCACACCGAAGAGGTCACTGGTTCGAACCCAGTATCGCCCACCGCATATTGGTCCGTTTCCGCTCATCTGCAGCGGAGACGGACCTTTTTTGTGCGCCCGGACATTCTGTCAGCCCCTTGTGAAAGAGTCTTTGTTATGACTGCTCCACTTCTTGCCCACGCCACGGAATACGGGCGGATGTACGCCCGGTCTACCTCTGAGCACTTCTCCGTGCCGTCCATCACCACGGTGATCGGCCAGCAGCCGCACGGGCTTGACGGCTGGTTTGGATACATGGGAGCCAGCAGCCTGGCGAAGGATCCGCTGCTTGCCGACTGCCTGGGCAGCCCGGCCAAGATCAAGCAGGCCGTCAACCGCGCTGCCAAGGCAGCAGAAACGTACCGGGACGACGCCGCAAGGCGCGGGGACCGTGTGCATAACTACTGTGAGCAGGTGGCCCTCCGTGCCCTGGGCCGCCCCCACGCCATGAAGGAAACGCGCGAGGCCCTGGCGGCGAACGGCGAGGAAGCCTTTGCCGTCCGCTTCGATGAATGGTGGGAGCTCTTCAAAGTTGAGCCCATCGCCCCCGAGATCACCGTCTGGAACAACGCCGTGGGCTACGCCGGCACCCTGGACCTGGTGGCACGTATAAACGGCCGCATTTGCCTGATCGACTACAAAACCAAGGGCACCACTCGGGACGGCCAGGTCAAGCCGCTGGACGACAAAGTGGTCATGCAGCTGGTGGCCGGCATGAAGGCCGAAGAGAGCCTGGTGGACCCGGTGGCGGGGACCTGGGAGCCCTGGAAGTACGGCGAAAACCCCGTCCTGCTGGCTGTGGCCATTGGCGAAACCGAGGTCCGTCCCGTGCGTGCCAACCCTGACGTCCTTAAGCACCACTGGTGGAAGTTCTGCGCTTTGCGGCGTGTGTGGGAGCTGTCAGCGGACACTACTTCCGCAGGGACCGCGCTGCTGCCCATTGCCCCGCCGCCGCTCGCGCAGGTGCAGCCCGCATGAGAGGGCAGGAACGAGACGGCCTGACGTTTGTCTGCGCCTAAACTGGACTGGTTCCCTTTGCCGCCTACCTTAAGGACAAACAGCGCATGGCTATTCTGAATATCCGCATCATCGGTGATCCTGTGCTTCGCACAGTTGCCGATCCTGTGACGGAATTCGGGCCTGAGCTGGCCAAGCTGGTGGCGGACATGACCGAGACCATGGAGGACGTGGACGGTGCCGGCCTCGCCGCGCCCCAGATCGGCGTCAGCAAGCGAGTCTTCACTTACCGGATTGACGGCGTGGAAGGGCACATCATCAATCCCGTACTGGAGAACAGCGAGGATTACCAGCCCGACCAGGTGGAAGGCTGCCTGTCCATCCCGGGTCTCGGTTACCCGGTGCGGCGTTTCCGCTCCACCCGCGTCACCGGCGTTGACATGCACGGCAACCCGGTCACGGTGGACGGCGAGGGGATGCTGGCGCGCTGCTTCCAGCACGAGAATGACCACCTGGACGGGATCCTTTACACGGACCGGCTGGAGGGGGAGGACCGCAAGGCTGCCCTGCGGTCCATCCGCAACGCCAACTATGACTCCGTCACGGAACGGACGACGGCGAAACGCGCCAAGACGGTCGGCTCAAGTTTTGGCGGTTCAAGTTTCGGCGTCCAGTCGTCCGGGTCGAGCTTCGGCGCCGGTGCTGCTGGTGCCAACGGGTGAGGGTCCTTTTCGCGGGGACCCCCGCCGTCGCTGTCCCGTCACTCAATGCGCTCATCGAAGCAGGCTTCGATGTCGTTGCCGTGGTCACAAGGCCTGACGCTCCCGTCGGCAGGAAGCGGGTACTCACTCCTTCGCCGGTTGCCGCCCGGGCAGCCGAGCTGGGGATCGACATCATTCATGCGGCCCGGATCGATGCGGAGGCCATCGGCAGAATCTCGGCGGTGAACCCGGACGTGGCCGCGATTGTTGCCTACGGCGGGTTGGTTCCCCCGGCCGCGCTGGGGATTCCGCGGCACGGCTGGATCAACCTGCACTTCTCCCTCCTTCCTTCCTGGCGCGGCGCGGCGCCGGTGCAGCGGGCCGTTATGGCCGGCGACGACATTACGGGCGCCGTGACCTTCCAGCTGGAGGAAGGCCTGGACACCGGGCCCGTATTCGGGACGCTGACAGAAGCGGTGGGGCCGGAAGATACTGCAGGCGAGCTGCTGGAACGGCTGTCCCACAGCGGAGCGGTGCTGCTGGCCCAGACGCTTTCAGCCATTGACGCCGGCAAGGCGGCGGCTCTTCCCCAAACTGGTGAGGTTTCCCTCGCCGCCAAGCTAACCTTCGACGACGGCCGCCTCGACTGGAAACAACCGGCCCTGGCCATCGGCCGCCAGGCACGGGGCGTCACTCCCGAGCCGGGAGCGTGGACCCTGTTGGACGGCCAGCGCATCAAGCTGGAGCCCGTCCGGCTGCGGCCCGACGTTTCAGGCTTGGCGCCCGGGTCCCTATCGGTCCAAGGCAAAAGTGTTCTCGTGGGAACAGGCTCACACGGCGTGGAGCTGACCCGGATCCAGCCTGCGGGCAAAAAGATGATGGCCGCTGCTGACTGGGCACGCGGCATGGCTTCCGTTGAAAGCGTGGTGTTCGAATGAGCGGTTCAGGCGGCAATCAAGGTGGTCGCGGCAACGCCGGGAGCGGAAGCTCAGGCGGTGGGCAGCGCGGAAGAGGCGGCGGAGCCGGAGGCGGTGGCCGCGGCAACGGGGGACCCCGCGATTCCAGCACCCGAAACGCCAAGGGCAGGGAACGGAACCGCGGTGCCCAGCGCAGCTTCACCGATAATGCTCCTTCGCAGCGCACGCGCAGGGCGGATCCGGCCCGGCTGGTGGCGTTCGAAGTCCTCCGGGCTGTCGCTGCCGAAGACGCGTACGCGAACCTGGTGCTGCCGGCACGGATCCGGCACCACGGGCTGGACAAGCGGGACGCCGGCTTCGCCACAGAACTGAGCTACGGGGCCCTCCGCGGCCAGGGCACCTACGACGCCATCCTGGCCCGGTGCGTCGACCGGCCACTGGACCAGCTGGACCCGGCCATCCTTGACGCCCTTCGGATCGGAGCGCATCAGCTGCTGGCCATGCGGGTCCCGGCCCACGCCGCACTGGACCAGACCGTCGGCCTGGCCCGTGCAGTGATCGGTGCAGGACCCTCCGCCCTCATTAACGCCGTCCTCCGGAAGGTCACTGCCCACACTCAAGAGGAGTGGCTGGAGCAGCTGGTTGCCGGAGAAACTGACGAGACAAAGGTGGCCTCCCTCCGCTACGCGCATCCCGAGTGGATCGTCCGCGCCATGCGCCAGTCCCTCGTGGCACATGGCCGGTCAGTGTCAGAAATCAACGACCTTCTGGAAGCGGACAACGCCGCACCCGTGGTCAACCTGGTGGCGCTGCCCGGAATCGGAAGCCTGGACGAGGCCCTGGAAAACGGGGCAAGCCCCGGCGAACTCGTGGAAGCGTCGGCGCTGTCCAGCGGCGGGGACCTGGGCCGGCTTGCCTCGGTGCGGGAGGGCAGCACCCGCGTGCAGGACGTCGGCTCGCAGCTGGTGGCACGCGCCATGGCCGCGGTCGACCTCGGCGGGCTTCGTGCTGGAGACGCAGACGGAGCCGGTGCCGCTGAGCGGGCAGGCACTGCCGAGGCCTGGCTGGATCTGTGCGCCGGGCCTGGCGGCAAGGCCGCACTGCTCGGTGCGCTGGCCAGCCAGAGGGGCGCGACCCTGCTGGCGAATGAACCTGCACCGCACCGCGCCAAACTGGTGAGCCAGGCTCTTTCGGCCGTGCCCCGGGAAACCTGGCAGGTCCGCACGGGCGACGGCCGCGAGGTTGGGACGGAGAAGCCTGGGTTCTTCGACCGGGTGCTTGTGGACGTCCCGTGCAGCGGGCTTGGCGCGCTGCGGCGGCGGCCGGAGTCGCGCTGGCGCCGTACTCCCAAGGACCTCGCAGACCTGGGGCAGCTCCAGCGCGACCTCCTCGCCTCGGCTCTGGCGGCTGTGCGGCCGGGAGGAGTGGTTGCCTACGTGACCTGCTCGCCCCACCCGGCCGAAACCACGGCCGTGGTCACCGACGCGCTGCGCAAATGGGACGACCTTGAACTGCTCGAGGCCGGCCAGGCATTGGACAGCGTGAGCCTCACGGGAAACCTGGGTGCCGGACATGAGTCAACAGCCCAGCTGTGGCCCCACGTCCACGGCACCGACGCCATGTTCCTTGCCCTGATCCGCAAGAAGCCCTGATCAGTACATAGCCCCCCCATCCTGATAAGGCCGTGGCCGACAAGGTGTGGAGCGGCAAAGACGTAACCCCAGAAAGGTTCCCACTGTGACGCAATGCTGCATCAACCCGAGCATCCTGTCCGCCGATTTCGTCAACCTCGAAGCTGAGCTCAAGCGCATCAGCAATGCGGACGCGGTGCACGTGGACGTCATGGACAACCACTTCGTGCCCAACCTCACCCTTGGGCTGCCGGTGGTGCAGCGGATCCAGGCCGTGAGCCCGGTGCCCCTCGACGCGCATCTGATGATTGCCGACGCCGACCGCTGGGCACCCGGTTTTGCCGACGCCGGCTTGGCATCGGTTACCTTCCACGCCGAGGCTGCCATTGCGCCCATCAAGCTGGCCCGCGAGCTGCGCGCCAGGGGAGCAAAGGCAGGAATGGCCCTTCGTCCCGGAACTCCCGTGGAGCCGTACCTGGACATGCTCCCGGAGCTGGACATGCTGCTCATCATGACGGTGGAGCCGGGCTTCGGCGGCCAGGCGTTCCTTGACGTGACCCTGCCGAAAATCCGCCGCGCCAGGAAGGCCATCGATGGCTCGGGGATCGGCGTGGCCATCCAGGTTGACGGCGGCATCACCGAGGACACCATCAGCCGTGCTGCAGAGGCGGGCGCAAACGTCTTCGTCGCCGGCTCGGCCGTGTACGGTGCAGAGGATCCGGCCGCAGCCATTGACCGGCTGCGCGAGGCAGGCAGCCAAAAGTTACGCTCCGCGGCGGAATAGCAGGGAGCCGTACGCGGTTATGGCACAATAGCAACACACATACGTGCTCCGGGGTCGGTGTAAGTCCGAACCGGCGGTGACAGTCCGCGACCCGCGAGCCGGTGGTTTTCCTTACGGAGAATCCCGGCGAACGGTTGAACCGGTGAAATTCCGGTACCGACAGTTAAAGTCTGGATGAGAGAAGCACGTACAGCTGTTTCTGCGGCGTCAGCGACGCCGCGGCCTTCTGCTGTCGTATATCCCCGGAGCCATCGCGGTTCTAGAGGGAAGGAACGACACAAGCACTATGAACCTGCTGCGATGGCTCTTAAACGCCACAAGCCCTGCTGCCGCCATGTCCGGCAGCACAACCATCGAGGCTCCAGCATGACGGCCGGAGTCGTCACAGCCTTTACCGCCGCCGAGACCACTGCGATGGACACTGCCCTGGAGGCGGCTCTCAGCGGTCCCCGCGGCGCGAACCCCCTGGTGGGAGCCGTCGTCGTCGATCCCGAGGGCCGGGAACTCGTCACTGGTTTCCACCGAGGCGCAGGAACAGCCCACGCCGAGGCAGACGCGATTGCGCAGGCGGCTGCCGCCGGGCTCGATCTTTCCGGATGCACCATGATGGTGACCCTTGAGCCCTGCAACCACGTCGGCCGCACCGGCCCCTGCGCCCAGGCGATCATCGCCGCCGGTATAACGGACGTGGTCTATGCTGTGGACGATCCCCATGACCCCGCCGCGGGCGGTGCGGCTACCCTTCGGGAGGCGGGCATACGCGTCCGCAGCGGACTGGGCGCGGGCGAAGCACTGGACCTGAACCGCCAGTGGTTTGAGGCAGTGGCCGCAAAACGCCCGTTCGTCACCTTGCACGTTGCCCAGACGCTGGACAGCCGGATCGCAGCAGAGGACGGCACCAGCCAGTGGATTTCCAGTCCAGAGTCCCTGGCTGACAACCATGCAATCCGCGGGCGCATCGATGCCATCCTCGTGGGAACCCAGACCGTGCTGGTGGACAATCCCCGCCTCACTGCCCGCGACGCCGCAGGAACGCCTGCCCCGAGCCAGCCCCTGCGGGCGGTGATGGGACTGCGGGGCATCCCGGCAGACGCCGCCATCCACGGGGACGACGGCCTGGCAACGCACCTGGCCACCCGCGACCCCCACGAAGCGCTGTCCACCCTCTATGGTTCCGGTATCCGCCACTTGATGGTCGAGGGCGGATCCAGCATCCTCAGCGCGTTCCTCGCGGCCGGGCTCGTCGACGAACTCATTGTTTACCTCGCCCCCACGCTGCTTGGTTCCGGAACCCCCGCCCTTACCAGCTTGGGAATTACCACCCTCGCCGAGGCCCAGCACTGGGAATGGGACCCGTCCGACGGCGGCGCCGTCCGAACGCTGGGCAGGGACCTTAGGCTCCACCTTCGACCGCAACGCGCCGTTGCCCTAGACCCACAACCGTCCCGCGCCACCGCGGAGCAAGCCCAGGGAGGCTATTGATGTTTACCGGAATTATTGCCGAGCAAGGGCACGTTTTGTCCGTCGACAGGGACGGGAATGCCAGCGCCACCGTTCGGCTGCACGCCCCCGGCACCACCGAAGGCCTCGCCCTGGGCGGTTCCATCGCCGTCAACGGTGTTTGCCTCACCGCCACCGAAATCGATGGCAAGGAATTCAGCGTGGACGTGATGGGGGAGACCCTCCTCCGCAGCACCATCGGTGAGCTGGCTGCCGGAGATGCCGTCAACCTTGAACGCTGCGTTCCGGCCGGCGGAAGGCTGGACGGGCACGTAGTCCAAGGCCACGTGGACGGCGTCGGCGTGCTGCTTGAACGCGAGCCCCTCGGAAATTGGGAAAGGCTTCGTTTCGGGGTGCCCGCCAATCTGGCTCGTTACATTGCGGAAAAAGGGTCCATCGCCATCGACGGCGTATCACTCACGGTCACGGCCGTTAGTCACGCAGCTGAACAGAGCCCCTGGTTCGAGGTTGGACTCATCCCCACCACCCTTGCCGAAACTGGCCTCGGCGCCAAAAGCACCGGCAGCCGGGTGAACCTGGAAGTGGACGTCCTGGCCAAGTACACCGAACGCCTGCTGGCGTTCAACACCGCACCCGCCCCGGTTGAAGGAGGAACACGATGAACGCCGCAGTCCGGTTCGAGCCTGAGGTGGCTCCCACCGCCGTCTCCACTGCACCGACCGGGATTTCCACCGGATTGGACACCATCGAGGTAGCAGTCCGGGCCATCGCAGCCGGCAGGCCGGTCCTGGTGGTGGACAACGAGGACCGGGAAAACGAGGGCGACATCATCTTCGCCGCCCAGCACGCCACCCCGGCGCTGATGGGCTGGACCATTCGGTACAGCTCCGGCGTCATCTGCGTTCCGCTCTCCGGCGACCGCGCCGACGCACTGGCGTTGCCTCCCATGGTGGAAGTCAACGAGGACGCCAAGGGCACGGCGTACACCGTTTCCTGTGACGCCGCCGCCGGCGTCAGCACCGGGATTTCCGCGACGGACCGGGCACTCACGGCACGGGTCCTCGCTGATCCGCAGTCCGGACCGTCCTCCGTGACCCGTCCCGGGCATATTTTTCCGCTGCGCGCGGTTGACGGTGGTGTGCGGGAACGTCCTGGCCACACCGAGGCGTCTGTAGACCTGTGCCGCCTGGCCGGCCTGGAACCTGCGGCGGTCATTGCCGAAGTCGTCTACGACGACGGTGAGATGATGCGGCTCGACGGGCTCCGTGCCTTCGCTGCCGAGCACGGATGCCCCCTGATCTCCATCAAAGACCTGGTGGCCTACCTCGAAGCAGCGGGCACATCGGCTGACGGCAATACCCGGGCAGGACGCCAGGGCGGAGAAGAGGAGATACGATGACGGCTTCCGGAGCTTCCGTGAATGGCCACCACCTGCCTGTTTCAGGGAACGGCCACCATGTAACCGGGTCCGCCCATGGCCACCACCAGGCAGAGCCAGGCGACGGCCGGGTGCCCCATCCTGTCAGCGGCGGCCCGATCGTTCAGTTGCCCACGGCTTTTGGGGACTTTATCGCCCAGGCGTGGATTGACCTGGTCACCGGGGCCGAGCACCTTGCAGTCAGTTCCCCCAATCCGCCCAAAGACGGCAAAGCCCCCTTGGTCCGGCTGCACTCCGAGTGCCTTACCGGAGATGTGTTCGGTTCCTACCGCTGCGACTGCGGCGAGCAGTTGGCCTATGCGCTGGAAATGATCCGCGAGGAAGGCGGAACGCTCCTGTATTTGCGCGGCCAGGAAGGCCGGGGAATCGGCCTCGCCAACAAGATCAAGGCCTACGCGCTGCAGGAGGCCGGCTTTGACACCGTGGAGGCCAACGAGCAGCTGGGCCTGCCGGTGGACGCCCGCTGCTACAAGGCGGCAGCCCAGGTATTGGCTGAAATGGGACTCCATGAGGTGCGGCTCCTGAGCAACAACCCGGATAAGCAGAACAGGCTGGCTAAGGCCGGCGTCACGGTGGTGGAAATGGTCCCCACCGAGGTCCCGTCCCGCGACCAGAACATCCGGTACCTGCAAACCAAGAAGGACCGGATGGAGCACCGCCTGGTGCTGGACTCCCACGTGGGCGGCGCGGTGCCCGTGACCAGCCCCGATACCTCCTTTCACCACGAGCAGGACTGACCAGCGCGTAAGACTGATCAGCGAACAAGACTGACCAGCGCGTAAGACTGACCAACCAACAAGACTGAACGGAACAGCATTTACCTATGAGCGGACACGGCGCCCCCGAGATCGACCTGACCACCCTCAACCCGGCCGAAACGTCCCAGCTAAAGCTGGCTATCGTCGCAGCCAGCTGGCATACCCAGATCATGGACGGGCTCCTGGACGGTGCCCTGCGCGCCGCCAAGGACGCCGGCATCGCCGAGCCCACCGTCCTGCGGGTCCCGGGCAGCTTCGAGCTGCCTGTCGCTGCCGCGCGGCTGGCACCCCACTTCGACGCCGTGGTGGCCCTCGGCGTCGTGATCCGCGGCGGTACGCCGCACTTTGAGTACGTCTGCCAGGCGGCGACGTCGGGACTCACCGACGTGAGCGTCCGCACCGGCGTTCCGGTGGGCTTTGGCGTCCTGACCTGCGACACGGAACAGCAGGGCCTGGACCGTGCCGGCCTTCCCGGTTCGAAGGAAGACAAGGGCCACGAAGCCGTCACCGCGGCGCTGGCCACCGCCGTCGTCCTGAAGCAGTACAACAGCTAGCAATCTGCAGGGTGGCTGGCGCGGTGTGTGTTCACTCACATCGCGCCCGTCATGCAGCGGCCGGACAGGCGCCCTGTGGGCCGCAGCAAGTAGGCTGGAGGGCGTGAAGAATTTCGAGACGCTGTTCGCAGAACTCAGCGAGAAGGCAGCCACCCGCCCGGAAGGCTCCCGCACCGTCGCTGAATTGGACTCCGGTGTCCATGGCATCGGCAAGAAAGTCGTTGAGGAAGCAGCCGAAGTATGGATGGCTGCCGAATATGAATCCGATGAAGCGGCGGCCGAGGAAATTTCCCAGCTGCTGTACCACCTGCAGGTTCTGATGCTCGCCAAAGGCCTGACCCTGGAAGACGTCTACAAGCATCTGTAGCCACCGGTCCGGCGCGCCTTTTGCCGCCGGTGCCCGCCGTGGCCTGCATTGCCTGAACACTTAGACATTCTCAAATCCAGAAAGATTTCCCATGCTGCGAGTTGCCGTCCCCAATAAGGGTTCCCTGTCCGAAGCCGCTTCGGCGATGCTGTCCGAAGCCGGCTACCGCCAGCGCCGCGATACCCGCGAGCTGGTGATGGTGGACCCGGACAACGACATCGAATTCTTCTTCCTCCGTCCCCGCGACATCGCCGTTTATGTCGGGCAGGGAACGCTCGACGTCGGCATCACCGGGCGCGACCTCCTGCTGGATGCGGAGGTGGAAGCCGAGGAGCTGCTGCCGCTGGGATTCGCCGCCTCCACCTTCCGTTTCGCCGGGCCGGTAGGGGACTTCGCGAAGGTTGAGGAGCTGGAAGGCAAACGGCTGGCCACCAGCTATGACGGCCTGCTCCGCGGCTACCTGGCCGAGCGCGGCATCAACGCCAAGGTGGTCCGCCTGGACGGCGCCGTGGAATCCTCGGTCCGGCTGGGCGTTGCGGACGCCATCGCGGACGTCGTCGAAACCGGCAACACCCTCAAGGCCGCCGGCATGGAGATCTTCGGCGAACCGATCCTGAAGTCGGAGGCTGTGCTGATCCGCCGCGCCGGCGACGGTGGCGCCGCGAACGGCACGGCCAAGGAGATTGAGGTCCTGATCCGCCGCCTGCAGGGCGTCCTCGTGGCCCGCCAGTACGTGCTGATGGATTACGACATCCGCAAGGAACTTGTTGAACAGGCTGCGGCGCTCACTCCCGGCCTGGAATCACCCACGGTCTCGCCGCTGCGGGATTCGGAATGGGTTGCCGTGCGTTCCATGGTGCCCAAGCGGGAAACCAACCGGATCATGGATGAGCTGTACGACCTCGGCGCCCGCGCCATCCTGGTCAGCAGCATCCACGCCTGCCGTATCTGATTCCGCCCGCGCAGCATCACTCCCGCATCACAGAATTCCAGGAGTTCCCCATGGCAGTAGCCGTACGCGTCATTCCCTGCCTCGACGTGGACGCCGGGCGCGTCGTCAAAGGCGTTAACTTCGAGGGCCTCCGCGATGCCGGCGACCCCGTGGAACTGGCCCACCGCTACGACAACGCCGGCGCCGACGAACTGACGTTCCTTGACGTCACGGCCTCCTCGGGCAACCGCGAAACCACGTTCGACGTGGTCCGCCGGACCGCTGAGGAAGTCTTCATCCCGCTGTGCGTCGGCGGCGGAGTCCGCGGTGTGGCAGAGGTGGACAAGCTGCTGCGCTTCGGTGCGGACAAGGCCTCCATCAATACCGCAGCCGTGGCCCGGCCCGACGTCATCGACGAGATCACCCGGCACTTCGGTTCCCAGGTCCTTGTCCTGTCCGTGGACGCGAGGCGCACCCGCCCCGGGTCCCAGCCCACGTCGTCGGGCTTTGAAGTGACCACCCATGGCGGACGTACCGGCACCGGGATCGACGCCGTCGCCTGGGCAAAGGAAGCAGCCGACCGCGGCGTGGGGGAGATCCTGCTCAACTCCATTGACGCCGACGGCACCAAGGACGGCTTCGACCTGGAACTCATCAGCCTGGTCCGGGCCGCCGTCAGGGTGCCCATCATCGCCTCCGGCGGCGCGGGGGAGCCGGCGCACTTTCCGCCCGCCGTCGCCGCGGGAGCAGACGCAGTGCTCGCGGCATCCATCTTCCACTGGGGGCCTGACGACATGATGTCCCAAGTCAAGACCGCAATCCGGGACGCAGGCTTCGAGGTCCGCTGAGACTAAAGCCCGACTTCGGCTGACTGCAGAAGCGCGACGGCGTCCGGCTGGCCTTCGAAGGTGACCAGGGCGTGGCGCGTGCGGCCGTGGGCGTGCATGAGCAGCTCGCCCGGCTCGCCGACGATGGCCACCGAAACGGGGGCTCGCTTGGCAACGTGCCGCGGTCCCGAGGGCCGGACCAGCACGATGCCCAGGTCAACGCCCCGGTACAGGATGGCGGCGCGTTTGACGAGTTCATCCCAGAGGGCGTCTGAATAGGCTTCGTCCAAGGCCCTCGGCGCCCACCGCTCTACGGCGCGCCGCACGTCTTCAGTGTGGACAAAGTACTCGATGAGGTTGGCGCTTTCGTCCAGCCCCTTAATATTCATGGGCGAGAAGGCTGGCGGCCCGGCACGGAAAGTGTTCACGAGCCGGGCATAGGCCTCTGCCGTTGACAGCTTCGCTGCCAGCTTTGCGGTTGCGTGGTCTGACGCCTTCGCCAGGCGCTTGATGATCAGGCCCAGTCCCACGGCAGCTTTGCGTTCGCGCAGGTAAAGGTGCGCGGCAAGGTCCCTGGTGCGCCAGCCCTTGCAGAGCGTGGGCGCATCAGGACCGGCCGCAAGGAGGGTTTCGGCCAGGACTTCTCGGGACGGATCGACGAAATGCATCACTTGTGAAACTAGCACGAGAGCCGCGCAGTTGGGCAGCGCGTCCACCCGCGCAGCGGTGCCGTTGTTCACACAGGAATTGGGTCATGGCCAAGGCACTAGACTTGACCTGATGTCTGAGCAGCCCGACCCCACCGCAACCCCTGGTTCCGCCCTGCCCGCAGCGCCGCCGGCAAACCCGCTCCCCGCGGAGCTGGCCGCGGCCCTCAAGCGTGACAGCGCCGGCCTGGTGGCCGCCGTCGTCCAGCAATTCGACACCAACGAGGTGCTGATGCTGGGCTGGATGGATGATGAGGCACTGCACCGCACCATGACCAGCGGGCGGGTCACCTTCTACTCCCGCTCCCGCCAGGAGTACTGGCGCAAGGGCGACACCTCCGGGCACGTGCAGTGGGTGAAGTCAGTGGCCCTGGACTGCGACGGCGATGCGCTGCTGGTGCGCGTGGACCAGGTAGGCGCCGCCTGCCACACCGGCACCCGCACCTGCTTCGACGGCCGGGACCTCGACGTCACCACAGGCGAGGCAGTCTGACCCTCAGCGCACCGCAGGCTGCTGCGGAGCGCAGGGGAGGGCTGGCCACCTCTGCAAGCACACCACCAGGCGCCGGCACGGCCGGCCCCTACTAGAACAGGCGGAACAGCATAGCCATGCAGGACCTTGGAATCATCAGCCCGGGCCTTGAGGAGTTCCGGGAACTTGCCGGCCACAGCCGCGTCATCCCCGTCCGGCTCAAGGTACTTGCCGACGCCGAGACGCCCATTGGTTTGTACCGGAAGCTCGCGCACGGGCAGCCCGGAACGTTCCTGATGGAGTCGGCTGCGGTGGGCGGGGCATGGTCCCGTTACTCCTTCATCGGCGCCAGGTCCCGGGCAACACTGACTACCAGGGACGGAAACGCCCACTGGCTGGGCGAGCCGCCCGCCGGCGTCCCGGTGGACGGCAGCCCCGTGGATGCCGTCCGCGACACCATCGAAGCCCTCCGCACGGACAGGTTCGACGGCCTGCCGCCCTTCACCTCCGGCCTGGTGGGCTTCCTCGGTTGGGAGACAGTGCGCCACTGGGAACGTCTGGTGAGCCCGCCCGAGGACGACCTGCAACTGCCGGAGATGGCGCTGAACCTCGTCACCGACATGGCCGTGCACGACAACGTCGACGGTACGGTGCTGTTGATCGCCAACGCCATCAACTTCGATGACAGCTCCGAGCGCGTGGACGAGGCCTGGCACGACGCCGTGGCGCGGGTCAAGGCGCTCCTGGCCAAAGTCAGCACGCCGGTTGCGCAGCCCGTCTCGGTCCTGGCCCCCGCTGCGCTGGACTTTGCCTCCAGTGTCCAGGAACGCTGGGACGAAGCCGAGTACCTGGCTGCCTTGGACCGCGGCAAGGAAGCCATCGTGGACGGCGAGGTCTTCCAGGTGGTGATTTCCCGCCGCTTCGAAATGGAGTGCAAGGCCTCCGCCCTGGACGTCTACCGGGTCCTGCGGAACACCAACCCCAGCCCCTACATGTACATCTTCAGCCTCGAGGACGCCGATGGCCGGGAGTACTCCATCGTCGGGTCCTCGCCGGAAGCCCTCGTGACGGTCACCGGTGAAGAGGTCATTACCCACCCCATCGCCGGATCCCGTCCACGCGGCAAAACGGTCGAGGCCGACAAAGCACTGGCTGAGGAGCTCCTGGCGGACCAAAAGGAACGCGCCGAACACCTGATGCTCGTGGACCTCTCCCGAAACGACCTTTCCAAGGTGTGCGTGGCAGGAACCGTGGATGTCACGCAGTTCATGGAGGTGGAGCGCTTCAGCCACATCATGCACCTCGTCTCCACCGTGGTGGGCCAGCTCTCGCCGAAGGCAAAGGCCTACGACGTCCTGAAGGCCACATTCCCGGCCGGAACCCTTTCCGGAGCGCCGAAACCCCGCGCCCTGCGGCTCCTCGACGAGCTGGAGCCGCACCGCCGCGGCATCTACGGCGGGGTGGTGGGCTACCTTGATTTCGCGGGCGACATGGACATGGCCATCGCCATCCGCTCCGCCCTCCTGCGCGAAGGCCGGGCATATGTCCAGGCCGGCGGCGGCATCGTGGCTGACTCGGTCAACCCCACCGAGGCCCTGGAGACTGTAAACAAGGCCGCAGCCCCGCTCCGGGCAGTGCACACGGCGGGCTCACTGCAGAACATCTCTGCGGAGACGTTGCCCGGCGGGACGGAGTCCTGATGCCCGGCCAACGGCCGGAAGCAGGGCGGCCCGCGGCCGCGAAGAAGACCTCCGGCACCCCTGCCTGGGCCCGGAAGTCCACGTTGGTGCTGCTCGTCGCGGTCCTGGCGCTGGCGGTGTTCGGCACCACCACGCAAACGTGGATCACCGTCGCGCTGGACCCGAACCAGGTGGGCCAGGCCGGTGCCGCGCAGACGGCACTTGAGGTCCAAGGCAGCAAGGCCGCCACTGCCGTGACGGCGCTGGCCCTGGTGGCCCTCGCCGGCGGACTCGCCGCCGCGATCGCCGGCCGGATCGCACGATGGATCATCACCGCCATCATCGTCCTCGCGTCGGCAGGGATCGTTGCGGCCGCCGCCACCGTCCTGACCAATCCGCTCGCCGCAGCCCAGGGAGCCATCGCGGCCGCCACCGGGATCACAGGCAGCCAAGCGGAAGTGGCCGTCACCGCCTTCCCGGTGCTCGCCGTCGTCGCCGGCTGTTTGCTGGCCCTGGCCGCCCTGCTCATCATTCCCGCAGGGCGGCACTGGAAAACCAGGACCAAATATGACGCGCCGGCCGCCGGCAGCACTGCCGCAGTGGCAGGTCCAGTGGACGAGATCGACAGCTGGGACCGGCTCTCCCGCGGCGACGACCCCACCTGAGCCGCCCCGACACCAGCGCGCTCCACGCGGGCCGGCCGCCGATACGCGGCCACGGGCCAATAAATGGCAGAATGTAAGCAGTATCCACCCTGAGGAGATTTTTCATGAGCAAAGCACCTGCGTCCGTTTCAAAGTCAGGCACCCGAACGGTAGCCCCCGGCGCCATCGACCACAGCCAGGAACTCGGCCACGGCAACAGCCCTGCAGCCTGGACCTGCGTCATCGTGATGCTGGTGGGCGCCCTCATCGCGTCAATCGCCTTCGTCATCGCCAGCACCCCCATCTTCATCGCCGGCGCCGCCGTTATGGTGGTCGGGCTGATCCTCGGCTGGATCATGCGCAAGGCAGGCTACGGCGTCGAAGGCAACAAGCTGAAGAACTCCGGCCACTGATGGCAACTGTTCTCGATGACATCAACGCCGGTGTCAGGGAGGATATGGACGCGCGGAAACGGCTTGTTTCCCTCGCTGAACTGAAGGACCTGAGCCAGGCTGCGGCACCCGCCCGCGATGCCTGGGCTGCACTCGGCGGCCCCTCCCCGTCCCGGGAACAGCTGAAAGTCATCGCGGAAATCAAGCGCAGGAGCCCTTCCAAGGGCGACCTCGCCGCAATTGGCGATCCCGCGTTCCTGGCAAAGCAGTATGCCGAGGGCGGCGCTTCCGTCATCAGCGTCCTCACCGAGCAGCGCCGCTTCAACGGCTCGCTCGCGGACCTGGATGCCGTGCGTGCCGCGGTGGACATTCCGCTGCTGCGCAAGGACTTCACGCTCGACGAGTACCAGATCTGGGAAGCCCGCGCGCATGGAGCCGACCTGGTCCTTCTGATCGTGGCGGCGCTCTCCGACGCACAGCTGGCCGAGTTCTCGGCGCTCAGCCAGGAACTCGGCATGAACGTGCTCGTGGAAACCCACACCGAAGAGGAAATCGAGCGGGCAGTCGCTGCGCGGGCGCGCATCATCGGAGTCAACGTGCGGAACCTGAAGACGCTCGACGTCGACCGTTCCGTTTTTGCCTCCCTGGCGGGCCTGATTCCGGCCGAGGCCCTCGTGGTGGCCGAATCCGGTGTCCGCGACGTGGACGACGTCACGCATTACGCCGCCAGCGGCGCCAATGCGGTCCTGGTGGGCGAGGCCCTGGTCAGCCACTCCACCCCGCGCGAGCGGATTGCCGAATTCACGGCAGCAGGCGCCGCCGCCATCGCTGCCCGCAGCTGACCGGAACGCCCCTGCACACTCTGTGGGCAGGGGCTGTTTGACGCCCGGCGGATTCTGTTCCGGCACCGCTGCCGGAACACCACACTTACTGAACGATCAACTGGAACAGGACGGGACTGATGGCCGACGCACCCTCAGCGAACGCTGACAACAACGCCGCGGAAGCATTCCTGCAGGGCGGCTCCCTCAAGCACGCTCCGGGACCCTACTTCGGCAATTACGGGGGACGCTGGATGCCGGAGTCCCTTATCGCCGCTTTGGACGAACTCGAGGAGACCTTCGACAAGGCCAAGGAAGATCCCGAATTCCGGGCCCAGATCGCCGACCTGAACAAAAACTACTCAGGGCGTCCCTCGTTGCTCACCGAAGCCAAGCGCTTCTCGGAGCACGCCGGGGGAGTCCGGATCTTCCTCAAGCGCGAGGACCTGAACCACACCGGTTCGCACAAGATCAACAACGTCCTGGGCCAGGCACTGCTCGCCAAGCGCATGGGCAAGACCCGCGTCATCGCCGAAACCGGTGCAGGCCAGCACGGCGTGGCCAGCGCCACCGCGGCCGCCCTGATGGGCCTGGAGTGTGTGGTGTACATGGGCGCGGAGGATTGCCGGCGCCAGGCGCTGAACGTTGCCCGCATGGAGCTCCTCGGCGCTACCGTTATCCCTGTCACCAGCGGCTCCCAGACCCTCAAGGACGCCATCAACGACGCCCTCCGTGACTGGGTGGCCAATGTGGACAACACCCATTACCTCCTGGGCACGGCTGCCGGTGCCCACCCCTTCCCGGCCATGGTCCGCTACTTCCACGAAGTAATCGGCGAGGAAGCCCGCGCCCAGATCCTGGACCAGGAAGGCCGGCTCCCGGACGCCGTCTGCGCCTGCATCGGCGGCGGCTCCAACGCCATCGGCATCTTCCACGGCTTCCTTGACGATCCGTCTGTCAAGATTTACGGCTTCGAAGCAGGCGGTGACGGTGTCGAAACGGGCCGCCACGCTGCCACCATCACCCTCGGCAAGCCAGGCGTACTGCACGGTGCCCGCTCCTACCTTATGCAGGACGACGACGGCCAGACCATCGAGTCCCACTCGATCTCCGCCGGGCTCGACTACCCGGGCGTCGGCCCGGAGCACTCCTATCTCGCCGACATCGGGCGGGTCAGCTACGAGCCCATTACGGACAGTGAGGCCATGGAAGCCTTCAAGCTCCTGTGCCGCACCGAGGGCATCATACCCGCCATCGAGTCCTCCCATGCACTGGCCGGCGCCATCAAGGTGGGGCAGCGGATCGCAGCCGAAGCCGCCACCAGCGGCGGGACGGCCGAGGACAAGATCGTGATCGTGAACCTTTCAGGCCGCGGCGACAAGGATGTGGCTACCGCAGCCGAATGGTTTGATCTGTTGGACAAGGACTCCGCCGAGGCGGAAATCGGCAAAGAGGGGGAGCAGCTGTGACCACTGCACGGACCATCAGCAAGTCAGCGGCGGCTATCGATAAAGCCCGCGCTGAGGGCCGGGCCGCACTCATCGGCTACCTCCCGGCCGGTTACCCCAGCGTTGAGGAGACCATCGCCGCCGGCATCGCCCTGGCGGAAAACGGTGCCGACCTCATCGAAATCGGCATTCCCTACTCGGACCCGGTCATGGACGGCCAGGTCATCCAGGCTGCCACCACGGAGGCACTCGCCAAGGGTTTTTCGGTGCGCCAGGTTTTTGATGTGGTGCAGGGCATCACCAGCAAGACCGACGCTGCCGTCCTGGTGATGACCTACTGGAACCCGGTGGTCCGGATGGGTGTGGACGAGTTCTCCCGGCGCCTGTCCGAGGCCGGGGGAGCAGGGCTCATCACCCCGGACCTCATCCCTGACGAGGCAGCCGAGTGGATGGAAGCGTCGGATAAGTACGGCCTGGACCGGGTGTTCCTGGTGGCACCTTCCTCCACCACTGAGCGCATGCAGCGGACCGTGGACGCCAGCCGCGGCTTCGTCTACGCCGTGTCCATCATGGGCGTCACCGGCGCCAGGACCTCTGTCAGCACCGCAGCCAAGGATGTGGTGGCCGCTGCCCACGCCGCCGGCGCCGAACGCGTCTGCGTTGGCCTGGGCGTCTCCAATGCGGGGCAGGTCCGTGAGATCGCTGCCTACGCCGAAGGTGTCATCGTGGGCACCGCCCTGGTGGCAGCAATCCGCGACGGCGGCGTGGACGCCGTCGCTGCCCTCACCAAGGACCTCAGCGCCGGACTGAGCCGTGAGACCGGACTGACAGAGGAAGAAGCCTAACCAATGCAGACGCTCCTTTCGGCAGCCGCCATGGTGCCGGCCAGCATCCCCAGCCCGGACTGGTCCGGCTTCGACATTCCCCTGCCGTGGGGATCGCTGCGCATCCATGCTTACGCCCTGTGCATTCTGGCCGGCATCGTGGTGGGCCTGTGGCTGACCTCTGCCCGCTGGGCCAAGCGCGGCGCACCTGAAGGCAGCGTCTGGGACATCGTGGTCTGGGCGATTCCCTTCGGCATCATCGGCGGCCGCCTGTACCACGTGGTCTCCTCGCCGGACGCCTACTTTGGTCCCGGCTTTGACGGCACCGGTGACCTCTCCCTGATCCCGCAGATCCAGCGCGGCGGCCTGGGAATCTGGGGCGCCGTGGTCCTGGGCGTCGTGGGCGCGTGGATCGGCTGCCGCCGGAGCGGCGTCAAATTAAGTGCCTTCCTGGACGCCGCCGCACCCGGACTGCTGCTGGCCCAGGCCGTGGGGCGCTGGGGCAACTACTTTAACCAGGAGCTGTTCGGCGGCCCCACCACGCTGCCGTGGGGGCTGCAAATCGACGCCGACAATGCCAACTTCCCCGCCGGAGTTCCCGCCGACACCCTGTTCCACCCCACGTTCCTCTACGAATCGCTGTGGAACCTGGCCGGCGTCGTCATCCTGCTCGCCCTGGACCGCAAGTTCAACTTCCGCCGCAGCAGGCTGTTCTGGCTCTACGCCATGTACTACACCCTGGGCCGGGTCTGGATCGAAGCCATGCGCATCGACGATGCCGAGCAGATTTCCCTGTTCGGTATCACCACCCGCCTGAACGTCTGGACCAGCATCTTCGTCTTCCTGGCCGCCCTTGCGGCGTTCATCCTGCTGGGAAGAAAGAAGCGGACGGAGCCGGACACTGTGTACCTGCCGGGCCGGGAACCGGCGGAAAAGCATGAGGCCACGCCGGCTGTAGACGCAGCGGCAGCGGCCAATAATCCAGTCCGTGATACGGACTCCGTTGTCTCAGATAGTGAATCGCGTGATAATCTCGCTGATAACCAAAGTGGTTCCCGGCATGCTTCCGTCCCCACGGAACACGCCAAGGCTGCGCCGGCGGGCCCCAAGCCCGGACCGGATGCAACCGCTGCCGGAAGTTCCGGCAGCACGGCCACAGGAACCGCGCCGGAAGCCGGCACTACCAAGTAGCGCGCAGGCCAGGCAGGGCAGCAGAGCCACCGCTCGAAGCGCCCAATCACCACAACGTCGTGGCATCGGGGCCACCCCGGACAGCAGAGAGCTGCTGTCCGTTGTTGCCCGGGGCAGGGGCCTGCGTAACTGTTAGTTCAGCAGGCCAGGCTGACCTACAATTTCCAGTAAAGAACACTTTGTTGTGCCCATAACCGCGGCGCCCGACGAGTGGGGCCAACGGTGTCCCTTCCATACGCACGATCAGGAGGAAGGACGTCTCCCATGAGCCAAACTCTTCACACTCCCAGCTGGTCCGAACCGGATCAGCCTGAGGCTGCCATGTCGCCGTTCAAGCGCTTCGCGGCCCTGCCGGAGGCCAGTGGGCTGTACAACCCGGAGCAGGAGAAGGACGCCTGCGGTCTTGCGATCATCGCCACCCTCCGCGGTGAGCCCGGCTACGACATCGTGGACGCCGCCCTCACCGCCCTGCGCAACCTCGAGCACCGTGGTGCCGTGGGTGCGGACGAAGGCACCGGTGACGGTGCCGGCCTCCTCATGCAGATCCCGGACGAGTTCTTCCGCGCGGTCACGGAGTTCGAACTTCCCGCCCCCGGCCAGTACGTGGCCGGCACCGCTTTCCTCCCCGCTGAACAGCGGGAGGCCGACGCCGCCAAGGCAGGTATCGAAGGCCTCGCAGCTGACGAGGGCCTGAAGGTCCTCGGCTGGCGTGAGGTGCCCATCGTCGCCGACCTCGTCGGTGCCATGGCGCGCGCCTGCATGCCCTACTTCTCCCAGCCCTTCCTGGCGTCCGCCACCGGCGAGGAACTGGACCGCAACGAGCTGGACTCGCGCGCCTGGCGGATCCGCAAGCGCGCCCAGAATAAGTTCGGCGTCTACTTCCCGTCGCTGTCCTCGCGGACCATTGTGTACAAGGGCATGCTCACCACCGCCCAGCTGGAGCCGTTCTACCCGGACCTCTCGGACAAGCGCTTCAAGACCAAGCTGGCGATTGTCCACTCGCGCTTCTCCACCAACACCTTCCCGTCCTGGCCGCTGGCCCAGCCCTTCCGCACCATCGCGCACAACGGTGAGATCAACACCGTCAAGGGCAACCGGAACTGGATGCGTGCCCGCCAGTCGCAGCTCGCCAACCCGCTGCTGGGTGACTCGCCCGAAGAGCTGTACCCCATCTGCACCCCCGGCGCCTCCGACTCCGCGTCTTTCGACGAGGTGGCCGAGCTGCTGTGGCTCTCCGGCCGGCCCATCACGCACTCGATCATGATGATGATCCCCGAGGCCTGGGAAAACCACGCCACCATGGACCCGGCCCGGCGTGCATTCTACGAATACCACTCCCTGCTGATGGAGCCCTGGGACGGCCCGGCGGCTGTTTCCTTCACTGACGGCAACCTCGTGGGCGCCACGCTTGACCGTAACGGCCTGCGCCCGGGACGTTACTGGATCACCGAGGACGGCCTGATCGTCTTCGCCTCCGAGGTGGGCGTCATCGACGTCGAACCCTCCAAGGTGGTCAAAAAGGGCCGGGTGTCCCCGGGCAAGATGTTCCTCGTGGACACCGGATCCGGCCGCATCATCGACGACGAAGAGGTCAAGGCCGAGGTCGCCGCCGCCAACCCGTGGGCGGAGTGGGTCAAGGACAACCTGATCGACCTCAAGAACCTGCCTGAGCGCGAGCACGTGGTCCACACTGCCGCGTCGGTGAACATCCGCCAGCGCACCTTCGGCTACACCACCGAGGAACTGAAGATCCTGCTCGGCCCGATGGCCCGGACCGGCGCCGAGCCTTTGGGTGCCATGGGTTCCGACACCCCGGTGGCCGTGCTGTCCAAGCGCCCCCGCCTGCTCTTCGATTACTTCGTGCAGTCCTTCGCGCAGGTGACCAACCCGCCGCTGGATGCCATCCGTGAAGAGCTGGTCACGTCGTTGACCTGTGCCATCGGCCCCAACGGCAACCTCCTGGACACCAAGCAGGTCCGCCAGCCCCAGGTCCAGCTGCCGTTCCCGGTGATCAACAATGACCAGCTTGCCAAGATCGCCAACATGGAGGACGCCGAGGGCTTCCGCGTGGCCATGAAGGTCCGCGGCCTGTACCGCCCCGAAGGCGGCGAAAACGCGCTCCGCGCCCGGCTGACGGAAATCTGCGAGCAGGTGTCCGGGGCCATCAACCGCGGCGTCCAGTACATCGTGCTGTCAGACCGCGACTCCAACGCACAGTGGGCGCCCATTCCGTCCCTGCTTCTGGTCAGCGCCGTGCACCACCACCTGCTCCGCAGCGCCAACCGCACCAAGACCGCCCTGGTGGTCGAGGCCGGCGACGTCCGCGAGACGCACCACGTCGCCGTCCTGATCGGCTACGGCGCCTCCGCGGTCAACCCGTACCTGGCCATGGAATCGGTGGAGCAGCTGATTGCTGCCGGCGATGTCACCGGCGTCACCGCGCAGGACGGCGTCTACAACCTGATCAAGGGCCTGGGTAAGGGCGTCCTGAAGATCATGTCCAAGATGGGCATCTCCACCGTTGCCTCCTACACCGGCGCCCAGACGTTCGAGGCACTCGGCCTCGGACAGGAGCTGGTGGATGAATTCTTCGCCGGCACGCACTCGCAGCTTGGCGGCGTGGGCCTGGACGTCATCGCGGCCGAGGTCTCAGCCCGCCACCAGATGGCGTACCCGGAGGGCGGCATCGAGCAGCCCCACCGTCCGCTTCTCGGCGGCGGCGAGTACCAGTGGCGCCGCGACGGCGAGCCGCACCTGTTCAACCCGGAGACCGTCTTCCGGCTGCAGCACGCTACGCGTGAGCGCCGCTACGACATCTTCAAGGCTTACACGCAGGGCGTTGATGACCAGTCCACCAACCTGATGACTTTGCGCGGCCTGCTCAAGTTCAAGAACGAGCGTCCCGCTGTTCCGCTTGAGGAAGTGGAGCCCGTCTCCAGCATCGTCAAGCGGTTCTCCACCGGCGCGATGAGCTACGGCTCCATCTCCCAGGAGGCCCACGAGACGCTGGCCATCGCCATGAACCAGCTGGGCGGCAAGTCCAACACCGGTGAAGGCGGGGAGGACGTTGACCGCCTGCTGGACCCGAAGCGCCGCTCCGCCGTCAAGCAGATCGCCTCCGGCCGCTTCGGCGTCACGAGCCTCTACCTGACCAACGCCGACGACATCCAGATCAAGATGGCGCAGGGCGCAAAGCCCGGCGAAGGCGGCCAGCTGATGGCGCAGAAGGTCTACCCGTGGGTGGCCCGCACCCGCCACTCGACCCCCGGCGTCGGACTGATCTCCCCGCCCCCGCACCACGACATCTACTCGATCGAGGACCTCGCGCAGCTCATCTACGATGCCAAGCGCGCCAACCCCTCGGCCCGCGTACACGTGAAGCTGGTGTCGGAAGTCGGGATCGGCACTGTGGCTTCCGGCGTGACCAAGGCGAAGGCCGACGTCGTACTCGTCTCCGGCCACGACGGCGGAACCGGCGCCTCGCCGCTGAACTCGCTCAAGCACGCCGGTGTCCCGTGGGAGCTCGGCCTGGCCGAGACCCAGCAGACGCTGATGCTCAACGGCCTGCGCGACCGCGTGGTGGTACAGGTGGACGGCCAGCTCAAGACCGGCCGCGACGTTGTGATCGCCGCGCTGCTCGGCGGCGAGGAGTTCGGCTTCGCCACCGCCCCGCTGGTGGTGGAAGGTTGCATCATGATGCGCGTCTGCCACCTCGACACCTGCCCGGTGGGCGTCGCCACGCAGAACCCGGAGCTCCGGGCCCGCTTCAGCGGCAAGCCTGAGTTCGTGGTCAATTTCTTCGAGTTCCTCGCCGAGGAAGTCCGCGAAATCCTGGCCGAGCTGGGCTTCCGCAGCCTGGAAGAGGCCATCGGCCACGCCGAGGTCCTGGACACCCGCGAAGCGGTCAACCACTGGAAGGCCGACGGACTGGACCTGGATCCGATCCTGCACGGGCTGGAGTTCGACGACGACGCCCCGCTGCGGAACATGACCGGCCAGAACCACGAGCTGGACAAGCACTTCGACCAGCGGCTGATCACCATGGCCACGGAGGCCCTGACGGACCGCAGCCCGGTGAAGATCTCTGTTGACGTGATCAACACAGACCGTTCAGTGGGCACCATGCTGGGCCACGTGGTCACCAAGACGTTCAGCACGGATGTGCTGGCCACGGACACCATCGACGTCACGCTCAGCGGCACCGCGGGCCAGTCCCTGGGCGCGTTCCTGCCCGCAGGCATCACCCTGCGGCTGTTCGGCGACTCCAACGACTACGTGGGCAAGGGCCTGTCCGGCGGGCGCATTATCGTGCGGCCTGACCGTACCAACGTGTTCAAGGCGGAGACCAACGTCATCGCCGGCAACGTGATCGGTTACGGCGCCACGAGCGGCGAAATGTTCCTGCGCGGCCAGGTGGGCGAACGCTTCCTGGTCCGCAATTCAGGTGCCACCGCCGTCGTCGAAGGCATCGGTGACCACGGCTGCGAATACATGACCGGTGGCCAGACCCTGATCATCGGCCGCACCGGGCGCAACTTCGGCGCGGGTATGTCCGGCGGTACCGCCTACGTTCTCGACTTGGATACTGCCAAGGTAAACAAGGACGCGCTGCAGTCCGGCGAACTCCAGCTCCGTGAGCTGGACGCCGAGGACCGCGACATCGTGCACGGCCTCCTGGTCAAGCACATTGAAGAAACTGACTCCCAGCTGGCCGCGCGGCTCCTCGAAAACTTCGATGACACCGCTGCCCGCATTACCAAGGTGCTGCCGCGCGACTACGCGGCTGTGCTGCAAACCCGTCTCGACGCCATCGAAGAGGGCCTGGACCCCGACGGCGAAGAAGTGTGGTCTCGAATCCTGGAGGTAACCGGTGGCTGATCCACGCGGATTTTTGAAAGTACGCCAGCGTGAAACACAGCCGCGGCGTCCCGTTCCCGTCCGCATCATGGACTGGAAGGAAGTGTACGAGGCACAGGAGAAGGGCACCCTGAAGGCCCAGGCCGGCCGCTGCATGGATTGTGGTGTGCCGTTCTGCCACCAGGGCTGCCCGCTGGGCAACCTCATTCCCGAGTGGAACGACCTCATGTGGCGGGACAAGGGCGAGGAAGCGATCGAGCGCCTCCACGCCACCAATAACTTCCCCGAATTCACGGGCCGCCTGTGCCCCGCCCCGTGCGAGGCATCCTGCGTGCTGGGGATCAACCAGCCTGCCGTGACCATCAAGCAGGTGGAAGTCTCCATCATCGACGAAGCCTGGGACAACGGCTGGGTCAGCCCGCTGCCGCCGGCACGCCTGACCGGAAAGACTGTGGCCGTCGTCGGTTCCGGACCTGCCGGCCTGGCCGTCGCGCAGCAACTGACGCGCGTGGGCCACACCGTGGCCGTGTACGAGCGGGACGAGAAGATCGGCGGCCTGCTGCGCTACGGCATCCCTGACTTCAAGATGGAAAAAGAGCAGGTTGACCGCCGCGTCGAGCAGATGAAGGCGGAGGGCACCCGCTTCCGCACCGGTGTGGCGGTGGGTACGGATGTGACCTGGGAGCAGCTGCGCAGGCGTTACGACGCCGTAGTGGTCTGCACCGGCGCCACTGTGCCGCGCGACCTGCCCATCCCGGGCCGGGAGCTCGAGGGTGTCCACTACGCCATGGATTACCTGGTGCCGGCGAACCGCGTGGTGGCGGGGGAGACGGTGGAGAACCAGATCAACGCCCAGGGCAAGCACGTGGTGATCCTTGGCGGCGGCGATACCGGAGCGGACTGCCTCGGCACCGCCCACCGCCACGGTGCGGCATCCGTGACCACCCTCGCGATCGGCAAGCAGCCCCCGGCCGAGCGTGCCGGCCACCAGCCGTGGCCGACGTTCCCCACGCTTTTCGAGGTGGCCAGCGCACACGAAGAAGGCGGCGAACGGACCTACCTCGCCTCCACCGTTGAGTTTGTTGGCGAAAACGGCCAGCTGACCGGCGTGAAGGTTGCCGAGACGGAATTCGTCGACGGGAAGCGCCTGCCGAAGGCCGGCACCGAGCGGATCATCCCCGCGGACCTGGTGTTCCTGTCCCTCGGCTTCACCGGCGCCGAACCTGCGGGCATCACCGAACAGGTGAACGCCGAATTCGACGGCCGCGGCAACGTGTCCCGCGACGGCTACTACATGACCAACACCGAGGGTGTTTTTGTTGCCGGCGACGCCGGGCGCGGCCAGTCCCTCATCGTCTGGGCCATCGCCGAAGGACGCGCAGCCGCAGCCGCAGTGGACAAGTACCTGATGGGCAGCACCATCCTGCCCGCGCCCGTGGCGCCCACCGACCGGGCCATCGCCGTCCTCTAACGCAGCATCGAGGGTTCACCTCCACGACAACTTAACCAATGCAAGAGACCAATAGGGTAGGTATATGAGACGCGCAAAAATTGTGGCTACGTTCGGTCCGGCAATTGCCAGCTACGAGAACACCCTCGCGGTGCTCGAAGCCGGTGTTGACGTTGCCCGGATGAACATGAGCCACGGCGATTACACCGTGCATGACAACACCTATGAGAACGTCCGGAAGGCAGCCGCCGATCTCGGCAAGGCCGTGGCCATCATGGCCGATCTGCAGGGACCCAAGATCCGCCTGGGCCGCTTCGTTGACGGCCCGCACGCCCTCGCCGTTGGTGACACCTTCACCATCACCACCGAGGACGTTCCCGGCACCAAGGACATCTGCTCCACCACACTGAAGAGCCTCACCGAAGACGTCAACGTGGGCGATGCCCTGCTGATCGACGACGGCAAGGTGGCACTTCGCGCGGTCGAGGTTGACGGCGTCAAGGTTGTCGCCGAGGTGACCGTGGGTGGCATGGTGTCCAACAACAAGGGCATCAACCTTCCCGGCGTCGCCGTCAACGTTCCAGCCCTGAGCGAAAAGGATGAGGACGACCTCCGCTGGGCCATGCGCCGCGGCGTTGACCTCGTGGCCCTTTCCTTCGTGCGTGACGCCTCCGACATTACCCGCGTACACGAGATCATGGATGAGGAAGGCCGCCGCGTGCCGGTCATCGCCAAGATCGAAAAGCCGCAGGCCGTGGAGCAGCTGCCCGAGATCATCGACGCGTTCGATGCCATCATGGTGGCCCGTGGCGACCTGGGCGTGGAGCTTCCGCTGGAGGAAGTTCCGATCGTACAGAAGCGTGCCATCGAGCTGGCCCGCCGCTGGGCCAAGCCGGTCATCGTGGCAACCCAGGTCCTGGAATCCATGATCGACAACCCGCGCCCCACCCGCGCCGAGGCTTCGGACTGTGCCAACGCGGTGCTGGACGGTGCCGACGCGGTGATGCTCTCCGGCGAGACCAGCGTGGGCAAGTACCCGATCGAGACCGTCAAGGTGATGGCCCGGATTATCGAGTCCACCGAGGTCCACGGCCTGGAGCGCGTCCCTCCGCTGGGCACCAAGCCCAAGACCCGCGGCGGCGCCATTACCCGTGCCGCCGTCGAAATCGCCGACCAGCTCGACGCCAAGTACATCTGTGCATTCACCCAGTCCGGCGACTCCGCACGCCGCCTCTCGCGTCTGCGCCCCATCAAGCCGGTGTTCGCGTTCACGCCGGTGGAGCAGGTCTGGAATCAGCTCGCTCTGACCTGGGGCATCCAGCCGGTGCTGGTCCAGATGGTGGACCACACGGATGCGATGACCGCGCAGGTGGACCGCAGCCTCCTCGAAATGGAACTGGTTAAGGATGGCGACCTGGTGGTCATCGCTGCCGGTTCCCCTCCCGGAAAGGCCGGTTCCACCAACTCCCTCAAGGTGCACAAGGTGGGCGACCTCGCCGACTCCATCCGCGGTGAAGAAGTGACCAGCAACAAGGAAAAGCTCGGCCCCTGGCCGGAAAAGAAGAAGAAGGCCTAGGCTTTCCAGTAGCGAAAGGACCCCTGCCGATTGAACTGGTCCCCGATAGTTGGACTGGCCAAGTAAGATCCTAAGCCGCGAGGGCCTGGGCTCGGTATTGCACCGGGCTCAGGCCCTAGAGCTTTGTCGAGATCCGGTCGTTGTTGTACCAGCGGATGTACTCGTTTAGGTTTGCGGTCAGTGCGTCGGTGCTGATGAACCGAACGTGGTGGAACATCTCTTCCCTGAGGTGGCCGAAGAAGTTCTCCATCACTGCATTGTCGTAGCAGTTTCCCTTGCGGGACATGGATTGGACTGCGTCGGCGTCCTTGAGGAGCAATTTCCATGAGGCGTGACGGTACTGGAAGCCCTGATCTGAATGCACGATCGGCTGTTGACCTGGTTCCAGACAGGCGAGGGCTTGTTTGAGCGAAGAGTTGGTGAGTGCAAGGTTCGGGGACGGGCTAATCGAATGGGCGATGATCTGCCGGTCAAAGAGGTCCATGACCGGCGAGAAGTAGAGCTTCCGGTCGCCGACACTGAATTCGGTCACGTCCGTGACCCACTTCTGATTCGGGGCGGTGGCCTCGAACTCCCGGTTCAGCAGGTTAGGCGCGGCAGTGCCTTGTTCGCCTTGATAGGAGTTGTAGCGCTTCCTCCGCCGGACCCTGCAGGCCAGCCCGAGTGTGCGCATCAGCTTCAACACGGTCTTCTTCGCGAGTATCCAGCCCTGCTTGAGCAGTTCCGTGTGAACACGACGGTGCCCGTACCGGCCGTGGTTCGTCGTGAAGATCTCCGTGACTGTGGCCTTGAGGGCCTTTTGGGGGTCTGGAGCCTGGAGTCGTGACTGGTGATAGAAGAATGTCGATCGGGCAAGACCCGACACTTGCAGCAGAACAGGAAGCGGGAAGTCAGCCTTGAGGGCGGTGAGGGCCTGGACCTTCACCGTTGTTCTTGAGCACTCAAGGCCCGCAATTTTCCCAGATAGGCCACTTCTGCCCGCAAACGCTCGTTCTCACGGCGCAGCCGCTCCAGCTCGGATGGTTCAACCGGCGGGGTGTCGGGCTTCCGCGGTCGGCCTTTTGGCTTTGGTCGCAAGGAGTCCGGGCCCTCAAGACGATACGCGCGCACCCACGTTCTCAGTAGGACCGGAGAGGACAGGCCAGCTTCTGCTGCCAAATCAGGGGCAGTCTCGCCGGCGAGGAACCGTTCGACCAAAGCGAGCTTGAATTCGAAAGAGTATGACTGTTTTGTCGGCTTGGTCACCAGCGCTCCTTGGCCATGAATCCTCCACCGCCGATACAGCCTCTTGACCGGCCAATTAGACACGCCCAACAGATTAGCTGTCGCCTTATCTGCAAGACCTTTCTCAAACCACGCTACAGCCGCCTCACGCTGAGCCTCGGACAACGAACTATCTACACGCAAAGAACTGCTCCCCGGAAGTCAGAACTGAATTTCTCAGTCCAACTTCCGGGGAGCAGTTCAATTGGCAGGGGTCCTTTTTCTATGCTTGGTGATTGAGCTTGTCGCCCGGTGATTGGGCTTGTCGAAATCAACAAGCCCAATCAGGCGACGCTAGTTGACCTGGTTGATGATGGTCTCGGCGACTTCGCGCATGCTGAGGCGACGGTCCATTGAGGTCTTCTGGATCCAGCGGAAGGCTTCCGGTTCGGTTAGGCCCATCTTGGTGGTGAGCAGGCTCTTGGCGCGCTCCACGAGCTTGCGGGTGGCGAACTGCTCCTGGAGGTCGGAGACTTCGCTTTCGAGTGCCTTGATCTCCTCGTGGCGGGAGAGTGCGATTTCGAGGGCGGGAATGAGATCCGCGGGAGTGAAGGGCTTCACCACGTAGGCCATGGCGCCGGCGTCGCGGGCACGCTCTACCAGTTCCTTCTGGCTGAATGCGGTCAGCAGCACCACGGGGGCGATGCGGGCCTTGACGATCTTTTCTGCTGCAGAAATGCCGTCCATGACGGGCATTTTGACGTCCATCAGGACCAGGTCCGGCTTCAGTTCCTCAGCCAGCTGGACGGCCTTCTCACCGTTGTCTGCTTCGCCGATGACGTCATAGCCTTCGCCGCGCAGGATTTCGATGATGTCGAGGCGGATGAGGGTTTCATCCTCGGCCACAACGACGCGGCGCGCCGGCTGGGACGTGGGTTTTGACTCCGTCTGTTCAGTCACGGGATCTCCTTGGAAAGGTACGGCGGGGACATCACTATCTTAGGTGCGCCCGGTCCCGTACTTGATCTGCATGGTCAGTTGCGGCGGCGGCGGCGCGATTCTGGAATTCAGCCTATCTGCATGTAGAGTAATTCCGCGTACGTGAAGCGATCGCGTTGCTCACAATCAGCTGTGGGCGTACCGTTTTGCTTCATGTATTCCGCGCCCGAGTGGCGGAATTGGCAGACGCGCCGCACTCAAAATGCGGTATCGAAAGGTGTGTGGGTTCGAGTCCCACCTCGGGCACAGCATATCCCCTCGTCAGAGGGGTTTTTGCTTTAACGTGTTGACATGGCTTGTGGTGGCGTCCCTCTGACGCTCGGTGCGCGGGCTGTGGCCCGGCCGCCGCGGTGGCCTATTCAGGTGTGTGGGGTGGCGGGTTCAAGTCCCTGGCTGGTGGGCTTTCCGCCTGCTGTGGTGGGGTTAGATGGTTCCTCGTTCCGGTTCTGTCGGGGTTGGCGGGGGGTGGCCAACACTTATTCATGGTCCGGGGCTGCGGGCACAACATGACTTTGCTGATTCTGGTGGCGGGGCCCTTCTTGGAAGCTTCCTCCCCGACGGCACGGGAGCTCGGGGTGCTCCGTTTGTTCTGCCAAAGGGGGTGTGGACACTGTCCGCACTTACGTCTGCTTTATAGGGGGTGCCGGTGACGAAGGAGCGCCGAGGTCAAATTCCGGATTGCCAGCGGAGCGTACGGCGCTGATTGCGCAGGGGAGCGGGCCCAGCGACTATGGAGCTCGAATGACAAACAGCGAAGCTGGCTCTGGTAGTTCAAAGTGTAGGGAGGGTACCCGACATCTGACACACCCTGAGTGCTTGGGTCGACGGCGGTAGTTGGCGCGGCCAGCCCCGGTAACCTGGGCGGATTCGCCCTGCAGTTTGCCGATTGGTCGACTCGGATACGCCCCGGACCGGTATGTATCAACGAGTGACCGGGCCGATGAACGTTAACGTGGCGCTGAGGTTTGAGCCGAGTCACAAGTGTGTCGGTGACGGTCGAAAAGTAAGCCATAGTGACGGTTGAAAACTGAGCCACCCGTTCCAAACGATTGGGTGGGTGATCACAGTGGAGGATTGGGCGCTTATTCGGCGGTTGCATCTGGCCGAGGGTGAGTCGATGAGATCGATAGCGGCGCGGTTGGGGATCTCCAGGAACACGGTTGCGAAGGCAGTCAGCGCTGACAGTCCGCCGACTTATGTCCGGTCGCGGGCAGGACTCCGGGATTAGGGCTGTGGAACCGGCAATTCGTGCGCTGCTGCTGGAGAACCCGCGGATGCCGGCGACGGTGTTGGCTGAACGGGTGGGCTGGTCGGGGTCCGCGGCGTGGTTCGGGAGAACGTTGCCCGGATCCGGCCTGAGTGTGCCCCGGCTGATCCTGCTGACCGGATTTCTTACGATCCCGGGGATCAGGCGCAGTGCGATCTGTGGTTCCCGGAGGTGCGGATACCCGTGGGTGCCGGCAAAGCCAGGGTGTTGCCGGTGCTGGTGATGGTGTCGTCGCATTCACGGTTCATCATGGCCCGGATGATCCCGTCCCGGATGACCGGGGACCTGCTGGCCGGGATGTGGGAGCTTCTCGGATCCCTGGGTGCGGTGCCGCGGCGGTTGATCTGGGACAACGAAACCGGCATCGGCCGGCGGAACAGCTACGCTGCCGGAGTCGCGGCGTTCGCCGGGGTCCTCGCGACCAGGATCGTGCAGGTCAAGCCCTACGATCCGGAGAGCAAGGGCGTGGTGGAGCGGGCCAACCAGTTCCTGGAGACTTCCTTTCTGCCGGGCCGGGCATTCACCTCTCCGGAGGACTTCAACAGCCAGCTCGGGCAGTGGCTGCCGAAGGCCAATGCCCGGTTGGTCCGGCGGATCGGCGCCCGCCCGACGGACCTGCTTGCTGCGGACAAAGCGGCCATGCTGGCGCTGCCACCGGTTCCACCGGTCACCGGCTTCACCGCGCGGGTTCGGCTGCCGAGGGACTACTACGTCCGGATGGGATCCAACGACTACTCCGTCCACCCGCAGGCCATCGGCCGGTTCGTTGACGTCACCGCCGACCTCGAATCCGTCTCGATCAGCCTGGACGGCAGATCCGTCGGCACCCACACCCGGTCCTGGGGCACCGGTCTGACCATCACCGACCCCGACCACGTCGAGGCGGCAAGGGCACTGCGGAAGGCCTTCCAAAACCCTCATCCGGTGGGCGAAACAACCGGTCTGCGGGACCTGGCGGACTACGACCGCGCGTTCGGTGTTGTCCTGGATGACGGGCAGGTCGCCTGATGCCGGCCGCTAAGGAAACCATCGGCCAGATCGAGTACTACTCCCGGGCGATGAAAGCACCCCGGATCCGGGAAGCAGCACCCCGCCTCGCGGACCAAGCCCGGGAAGGAGGCTGGACCCATGAGGAGTACCTCGCCGCTGTCCTGTCCCGGGAAGTCGCAGCCAGGGAAGCCTCCGGCGCCGAGATCAGAGCCCGGGCCGCCGGGTTCCCTGCCCGGAAATCACTCGAGGACTTCAACTTCGATCACCAGCCCGGCCTCAAACGAGACACCATCGCCCACCTGGCCACCGGGGCGTTCCTCACCGAAGCGTCCAACATCGTCCTGCTCGGACCGCCCGGCACCGGCAAAACCCACCTCGCCACCGGCCTGGGATTACGGGCCACCCAGCTCGGTCACCGGGTCCTGTTCGCCACCGCCATCGACTGGGTCGCCCGGCTCCAAGCCGCCCACCAGAACGGCAGGCTGCCCCAGGAACTGGTCAGGCTGCGCCGCTACGGCCTGATCATCGTGGACGAAGTCGGCTACATCCCCTTCGAACAGGACGCCGCGAACCTGTTCTTCCAACTGGTCTCATCCCGCTACGAGCACGCCTCACTGATCCTGACCTCGAACCTGCCCTTCGCCCGCTGGGGCGACGTCTTCGGCGATCAGGTCGTCGCGTCGGCCATGATCGACCGGATCGTCCACCACGCCGAAGTCATCACCCTCAAAGGCTCCAGCTACCGCCTCAAACACACCCACGTCGATTCACTACCCTCGACAAGACCGGAAAATACGGCAGAATAACCAGCGTCAAAGTGGCTCACTTTTCAGCCCGCGAAATGGCTCACTTTTCGACCATCGCTGACAAAGTGTCAGGTTCCGATCTGAGAGTTGTCCAAGCCATTGTTAGTAAGGGTGGAGCGAACCTCAGTCTGACTACCCCTGAGCACCTCCCTGACGTCAGGTTGGGGTGTGCTCGAACTGGCCGAATCGGTCGTGAGCCAAATACGCTTCGAGGGCTGCAAGTCGACTGGGGAGAGCTGTCGAGCTTTTGGCGGTTGTGACGCCAGCCGCCGCATGGAGCTCCCAGCGGAACGGGCGCGCATCAGGAACAGAATCCGGATGGGGAACCACGCCTGCTCGTCGAGCCCTTGACCTGTCGTGCAGTCTCGCCTGACCAGCCCCAGTTGCAGTGCATAGCCGCGCAGGAGCACCTTGGGGCATCCGCCAATTTTGAAAACTATGAATAGTTTTCCCAAGCCCGTTCCCTTAGGGCCGCTAGCGCAATGCTGAGATTGCCCTGGTGAACTTCAGGATGGACTGCGACTAGTTGTTCATATAGAGCAACCGATTCCTCAGATGCTTCTAGAGCTTCTTTCCTGCGTCCAACTTCCGCCAGCCGATTCGAGAGATTGTTTAGCGAGGCGGCAAGATCCGGGGCATGGGTGGCAGCATCATCTGCGACCAATGCACGACGTATTCCTACCGCTCTCTGTGCAGCGGCGAGGGCCTCATTCTGCTGGCCTGCTCGCGACAACCTGAGCGATAGGGTGTGGAGGCTCTGTCCCAGTCCCGTTCTATAGAGGCTTGAATTCTCCTCGGCCACCAACTTGCCATAGATTTCAGCAGCTTCCTCGGCTGCGGCGAGGGCTTCCACAATCCGTCCGTCATTAGATAAATGGATTGCGAGGTTGTTCAGCGCCCTGGCTAGGTTTGGGCGCTGAGTGACAATGCTTTCTTCTAGCTCGCGGTGCATCTTCACTGTTTGCTGCGCTGCTTCGCTGGCTTTGTCCAAATGGCGTACCATCGCCAGTTGGACCGCAAAGTTGTCCAAGGCAAGGGCGAGCTTACCTTTGTAGGCAAGCGGGTCGGCCACGGCCAACTTTTTGTATATCGATAATGCCTCCTCCGTGGCTTTGATAGCCTCTTGCCAATACCCCCTCGCTGAAAGCCTAAGTGACAATTCGAGTAAGGCCCAGGCGAGGAAGGGAATAGTCGTAGAGTCACCGTTCGCACTCGTGCGAGCCTTTTTCTCGAGTTGTTGGCTCAGAACCAGAGCTAGTCCGTCGAGGAGGACATTCGGCTGGGACGGTATGGTGTCTATCGCGCCGGGCAGCACATCGGAATCAACCGCGATTACTGACACAGCCCGTTCCAGTGATCCCGCGACCGTCGGGCCGCTTATTGTGGACAAATTTGTTGCGGAAGTGGCTTCCGCTACCGCAATTCGGCATAGCCGTTCCAATTCGGCACTAAGGATAGGTCGAGCGGCATCCGCGAACTCATCATCATTGGCTGCAATTCGGGCGTACGTGTCTAGTGGCTGGATGATGCTCTCGGGGTGCTCCCGGTCAAGCACGCCCGCCAGAACCTGGGGCAATCCGGCGAGGGAACTGCTAACTAGGTATTCACCGAGGAGGTCCGGTTCCAGCGGATTCCACCAGTTCGGCCCTGGATACAGGTCGTGAACCCACCGGGCAACGCTGTGGCGACGTTCAGCTGATTCTCCTTGGAAATCGGGAAGCTGGCCGAGCATCACGGCTGCTTCAGCTTCGGCTTCGGCTTCGGCTTTGGCTTTGGCTCCGGCTCCGGCTCCGGCACCGGCACCGGCAAGGGTGGCCAAAGCAATGACTCGGCGTTGCAGAGCCTCGTCATTGATGTGCGGTCCCTTTGCGCTGCTCCAGTACTGCCCTTCGTGTTTGAGCAGTCTTTCCAGCAAATCAGGAGGGGTGGAGGGAGGCCTTGGAAAGGGGCTGGGCGTAACTTCTGAGCGGTGGACGGCAAGATAGGCGGCTATCACCACGAGGAGGGGCTTGGTAAAGGTGTTTCCGGTCAAGTCCGGGGCTGAAATATGGGAGGGACTGATTGCGGGCTTGTCTCGCTGCGCGAACGCTGAAGTTGCGGCAGCGAACAAAGCACTGCGGTCACTAACTGTCAGCGGCGTTTCGTCCAAGATGCGCACGGTCGCTTTGTCAAGCACCGTTTCGAGCCAGTCGCTGCCCCCGCGCAGCGCCTCGGTCCAGTCGTTACTGCCCTGCGGCGCTTTCCTCACAAGCAGCAGCACGCGGACGGGATACTGCAGGGTGGCTGTCCGCTGCAGTTTAGGCAGTACATCTTCGAGCTGTTCAACACGGGTTTCGGCATAATCGATGACAACTAGCCGGGGGTTGGGAGTGTCGTACAGATCCCGCAGGGCTACCGGGTCTGTCAACCGAAGCGGTAACATCCCGGAAAGCCACCCAGCCTTTTCCGCGGTCTCTTCGCAGAGCTCAACCCCAAGCCGGGTCTTCCCCGTGCCGCCGGGGCCGCCGACAAGGAAGACCGCGAAAGGATCCGGTGTTCCGATCCATTCCGACAGGGTTTCAAAATGACCGGCCCGGTCGACAAAAGGAAGGACTCCGGAACGGGCCCGCACAAGACGGGCAGGCGATGTCACCTGTGGTCCAACCGAAACCGTTGCTGGCTCGAGGGCAACATGCCAAGACCTTTCCTCACCCTTCAGCGTGACGTGAATGGTCGAGCCGGCAACGTTGCTCAACTGTACGATCTGGTTGCCCTTGGCCCACTGTCGGGCGGGTTCGCCCGGCAGCTTGTCAGCTGCCCGTTGCACTGCGCCGCCCAGGGGAGTGGGGATGGCCTGTACCACCGGCCCGGCTGATCGTAATGGTGGATCCGTGGATGTTGGCGGTCTGCACGTTGTCATTACCGACAGCGCTTTGGGCAACGGCGCTTGCGTTGGCACCCGACTCGCGGGCTTGCTCAACAAGGCCTTCCAACTCTGCTCGGAACGACGGATCGTCCTGGGCTTTCCTGATGATAACTTCTGCCAAAGCCTTTTGGAGCTTTGCACTATCGTAACCCTCTCCAACCTTGACCAAAGCGGCCGCCCCTTGCGGATCCTTATCCGCGGCGAACCGGTCCTTTAGCCAGTCAACCACCTTGCCCATGGCCCCCGTAGCAGCCCCAAAGGCACGGTCACCGGCCTCGTCACCTGCCTTTTCTGCGAACTTCGCAAAAAAGTTCGCCGCCGCCAAGGAGGCCGCCATCGTCCCCAATAAAAGCGGGTCCATTCTCTATCAACTCCCTAATTCAAAATGGACCTGCAACACAACGCTCTGCCACGGCACAACCAAAGTCTCAGCGTCCTCTTAATGAAGGGCGGATTGGATGTGGAGTCTGGAACTAGGGAGGGCAATCCCTAGTTACGTTTCGCCACCGGGGCTTCGCAAGTTGCACGTACAACTGAAGCTGGTCCTTCCCGAAGCTACTACCAGCATCAAAAGAATGGCCCTACAGGCGTTACTGCAGCGTTACGGGCTGGGCGCCGCGGGCCGACGGTCCAACAACCGCACATGATGCCCCTCGTGGTGGAAACACGAAGAAGCGATCAGCCGACTGGAAGCACTCTGGAGGGCATGGGAATTCCTCCGCCTCGACGGCTCAACCGGCATGAGCACTTGGTGGCGCGACCACGCAGACCACCACATGGGAGTCCTACTCTCCGCCGACGGCCCGTTCAAAGGCTGTAAACCTATCACTGGAGGCGACGCGGCCAACAAGCTCAAAGCCCTCCCGTGTGATCGACCGCCGGAAGGCTTGTTTTGATCCGCGCTCGGGAGCAGCGAATGAGGACGTGCGCCGACGGGATATTCAGGGCATGCAGTAGCGTTCCAGGTCAGCACTGTCCAAGCGGGCTGCCTGCAGGATCGAACTAGTTCCATAGCCGGCTTGGCTGGACTTTCGACCGCGGTGCCAAGATCGAGGGCAGCCTCCTGCACGCTTCCATGGCCTGGCGTAATTCATCCACCTCATGCTGAACTGGCAGCCGTACTTCATCCGGTGGCACGGTATAACGCCCACTGCTGTCGTCGATGTTGAAACTCACGCTGCGTCCATCTCTTTCCCCACTCGGAACATGGTCGGGATATGGGAGCAGCCCCTCATCGGGATCCATCTAAATCTGGGTCAATTCGTGCTTTTGGCCTCCCTTTATGGTTGGGTGCGCGTTGAGCGGATCCGGGTTCACGGCAAATGCTGCTGATAAGTTCGGTTCCCCTCGAACCGGCGTATTGTACGCAGGCGCTTCCGCTCGCCGGCCTTCTGGGACTTCTTCTAGCCCGAGTACCCCTCAGGTTTTCCCTCTCTTGTTTGGGCCCTGATGGGAATTGGCTCAGAACCTCATCAACGCCACTGCCACCGGAGCCGTCGCAGCCCGTTCGCGGGGAACTATCTTGGGCCTGACGGACATCATGGCATTCATTGGATCATTGGAGGTCGGTTTTATCACGGCCGGTGGGGCTTGCGGAGCGATAGAAGGTGAGCATGGGCGCTGGCGAGGTAGGGCATCCATTCTGAGGGGTTCGCGTCAGATAATTCCTTATAGAGTTTGAAGACTTCTTTGCCAGCGGCGAGAGCCTTATTACGGCGTCCTGCCGCGGAGAGTTCGATTGAAAGGTCGTAAAAGCGCTGCGCGAGCTCAGGAGCCCAGTCCGCGAAGTCCACCATCCAATGCTTGCGGTATAGGTCCTCCATTTCTACGGTAACGGTCAGGGCTTCGACCGGGCGTCCGGCTTCAGAGAGCTTGATTGAGTAGTTGTAGAGGTGCGCAGCGAGCTCCCTGGACCATGCTTCGGAGTCTGCGGCGGCCAATTCACGGTAGAGGCTCACGATTTCGGCAGTGAGCGTCAGGGCCTCCTGCAGGAGGTCCGCTTCGGAGAGGCGGCTTGCGAGATTGGTCAGCACCCATGCAAGGTCCAGTTTCCATGCGGCTGGGTGCTCCGCAGCCAGGTCACGGTAAAGGACTGCAGTTTCCCTGCCGACGGCCAGAGCAGCGTCCCGGAAACCTGCATCAGCAAGGCTGTTCGAGTAGTTATTCAGTGCAGGAGCCAAGAGCAACTTTCCAATACGGGCGTTTGTGGCAGTCATTGTGCGGCTAATTTGCACGGCTTCTGCGATGGCGTCTAGGGCATCCGCCCGCCGGCCCAGGTCATAAAGGTCGCTGGAATGATTCATTAAGGTATTTGCGAGGCTTCCTGCGTAGGCGACGGGGTTTTCGGCAGCCAGCTCCCGAATGATTCCAACGGCTTCGGTACTTGCAGCTACGGCTTCGTTGTGGCGCCCCAACGCAGCAAGCTGATTCGCCATGTTGGTCAAGGCCGTGGCAAGGGAGCCGTTCACAGCGCTGGGATTGGCCGCAGCCAAGGCACGATGGAGGTCTACAACTTCACCGCTTATGGTCAGCGCTTCGTCTAAGTGGCCAGCGCTGACGAGCAGGTTGGATAGGTTATCCAGGGCGTGGGCGAGGGCGGGGTTTCCTCGGGCGGGATTGGCCGCAGCAAGTTCTTGGCAGAGGTCGGTGGCCTCGCTTGCGATAGCCAGTGCTTCGGCCCGGCGCCCGACCCTGTGGAGCCGGCTTGAGTGATTGGTCAGCGCCCTAGCAAGGTTGGCGTTCCAGGCGGAGGGGTTTGCAACAGCCAACTCCCGGTAAAGATCCAAAGACTCGCTGCTCGTTGCGAGGGCTTCGTCCAGGTGCCCCTCCTCAACGAGGCGGACCGAAGCGTTGTTCAAGGCACTTGCCAAGTGAGGCAAGTGGGTGCCCGGGTTCTCAGCTCCAAGCTCGCGGGTGAGGCCAACGGCTTCTGCGATAGCGGCCATTGCTTCGTTTGGTTTGCCGATGTCGCCGAGCCTGTTGGAGAGATTTCCCAAGGCAATGGCTAGACGGTCGTCCCACTCGTCGGGATCGGTCATCGCCAGCTCCCGGTAGAGGTCCACCGCCTCACTGTTCGCTGTCAAGGCTTCGTCCAGGCGGCCCGCCTTAGCAAGAAGGGGAGAAATGTTGGTCAATGCACTGGCGAGGTCGGGGGCGTACGCTGTGGGGTCGGTGGCCGCCAACTCCCGGTAGAGGTCCACGGCCTCACTGCCGGATGCCAAAGCCTCGTCCAGGCGACCCACCTTGGCGAGCTGGCCAGACAAGTTATTCAGAGCGAAGGCGAGGGCGTCATCACCCCAGCCTGGGGTGTGAGCGGTGATCGAATTGCGACAAAGATGGACGGCCTCAAGCCCTATAGCCAGTGCTTCATCGAGACGGCCCACTTCGTGAAGGTGAACGGACAGTGCCGTCAGAGGTCCGCAGAGTTGCGGGTTGAACACGTCGGGGTCATCTAGGTGTAGTTCCCACGGAGGTTGTGAACAGCGTGGCGTGATGTGAAAAGCGAGAGCCTCCGGTATCGATTTGGGTTACCACACTCATTTCGACGCCAGGAGGCTCTCGTGTCCTGCGTTACCCATGCCAACGCTGACCTGACACCCAAGGCCAGGGGAAAGCTCGCCCGGCTTGTCATCGAGCAGGGCTGGACTCTGCGCCGGGCCGCCGGAGCGGTTCCAGTGCTCGCCGGCCACCGCGAAGAAATGGGCGGACCGGTACCGGGTCTTTGGTGAGGAAGGAATGGAGGACATGTCCTCGCGGCCGCGTCGGAGCCCGAACCGCACTAACGTCCGCACCGAGCGGCGGATTGTGGCATTGCGTTTCACCCGCCGCTGGGGTCCGCACCGGATTGCAGCCCACCTGCATCTGGCGCGCTCAACCGTCGGCAAGGTCCTGGCCAGGTACCGGATGCCTAGGCTGGCCTGCCTGGACCAAGGCACCGGGCTGCCCGTCCGCAAGCCGGCACCACAACGCTACGAACACGAACGCCCCGGAGACCTGATCCATGTCGACATCAAGAAGCTCGGACGCATCCCACAAGGCGGCGGGCACCGGTCATTGGGACGGGCCAAAGGCAGGAAGAACCGCAGGGCCGGGACCGGCTACGCCTACCTGCACCACGCCGTGGACGACCACTCCCGCCTGGCCTACTCCGAAATACTCGCAGACGAAAAGAAGGAAACCGCCACAGCCTTCTGGCTCCGCGCCGCAGCGTTCTTCGCCGCCCACGGAATCACCGTCAGAGCCGTGCTCACCGACAACGGAGCCTGCTACCGCTCCAGAGCCTTCACCGCAGCCCTGGGCCTGAACATCAAACACCGCAAGACACGCCCCTACCGGCCACAGACCAATGGCAAAGTAGAACGCTTCAACCGCACCCTCACCACCGAATGGGCCTACGCCCGGCCCTACGCATCAGAAGCCGAACGGGCAGCCAGCTACCCTGATTGGCTACATCAGTACAATCATCACAGGACCCACACCGGCATCGGAGGACAAACTCCCATCAGCCGCGTTCACAACCTCCGTGGGAACTACATCTAGGGCCTGGCGGCGCAGTTCTGAGACAAGCTGCTCTGTAAGAGTCAGTGCCAGTCCGTTTAAGGATGATGTTGGGGCGCGACGGCAGAGTACCAAGCGCACCCGGCAGCGCTGATGGGAATGGGACGATAGTCGATACTGCGTGATTAAGTGAGATTGCAAGGTTGCTACGCAGCATCGCGGAGAGCTCACGTCCGGCAGAGGACTGGTCCACGGCGGTTCGGCACAACCGCTCCAGGGCAGCGGTGAGGATCGGGCGGACGGCGTCCGCCAGCTTGCCGTCGTAGGCGGCAGCACGGGCAAAGGTATCTGGAGGCCGGATAAGGCTTTCGGCGTCTTCGTTACCAAGAACGCTTGCAAGCACTTCCGGGAAGTCACTAAGTTCGGTGCTGACCAAGTATTCGCCGAGTAGGTCTGGTTCGAGTGGATTCCACCATCGCGCTCCGGGGTAGTCCGGCTGTGGATAGAGCGAGTGAAACCAGTGGGCTATTCGATGGCGACGTTCGGCGTTGGCGTCAGTGAGCTCCGGCAGCTGGTGAAGCACCTGGGCCGCTTCGATTTCGGACTTGGCGCCAGACAAAGTAGCTAAGGCGACTATCCTGCGCCGGAGAACCTTCGAAATATCCGCGTTGTCCCTGTCCGCGGAACTGGCCCAGTAGCGGTCTTCGTGTTGAATGATTCCTTCCAGAAGCCCAGCGCGGGTAGAAGGCATGTCGTTTCGGCCATGGACGGAAAGGTATGCCGCCGTCACGATGAGCAAGGGATTGCCGAATGCCTCCCCCGTGAGATCGGGTGGTGCAGCCTCGGGAACGGCTTCGCGAGGATTTCCGCGGCTCGCAAAGGCCTCAACTGCGGCAGCGAATAAAGCCTCACGATCGTCGGAATTGGGCTTCGTGTGATCAAGGACGCGCACCGTGGCCTCATCAAGTACCGATTCGAGCCAACTGTCGCCACTGTTGCGCAACGCCTCTGTCCAGTCACCGCTGCGCTGCGGTGTCTTTCGGACAAGTAGCAGGACCCGCACCGGGTGCTCCGGCCGGGCCTCCCACTGCAGAGCCGGTAAAAGCTCCTCGAGCTCCTTCACACGAGTCTCGGCGTAGTCGATGACCACTAGACGGGGGTTCGGGGTTTCCACGAGGTTGCGGAGACCAACCGGGTCCACCTTTTGTGGCAGCAGTCCGGAGAGCCAGCCTGCGCGATGTGATGTCAGTTCGCATAGCTCAACGCCAAGCCGAGTCTTCCCAGACCCCCCTCTTCCTGCAACAAGGCATAGTGCGAATGGATCAGGGTTGCCGATCCGCGCTACTAGTTCGGACAGATGGTCGGATCTATCCACATAAGGCAATACCCCGGATCGGGCCCGAATGAGGCGGGCTGGAGACGTGATGTTAGATCCAACAGGGGCAGTAGCGGGCTCTAAGGGAACCTTCCAAGAGCGATCATTGATCGTGACTTGGATGGTTGAACCGTATACGTGACTGATCTGAACGTTTTGATTTCCACGAATCCATTGCCCGGCCGCTGCAGAACTCCCCTCCTCATGCATCTGGTGCCGCTACCAATTTAGGCCTGGGGCTGAAAGGCGGAGCGCAGGAACCTTCACGCTGGGGTGGCACCAACAGTTTTCGCTTGGTAAATCGGACTCGTTCACGAGAAACAATTGCCTCCGGCGCATTTTATGCTCAAGGCCAGTATTCACCACCTCAAACGCGAATAACAGCAAGAAGGAACAACCTCCAGTATCACCGCTCTTGGTTCGCTCGTATAGAGGTCGAAGTCATCGCCAATCTGCCTTTGGAGTGCATGGAGGGCTGATGGATGATCGAATGACTGGCGCTCAAACGTCGCTCCATCGATTACTGTAACCGCGGGCGGCATCGCGTTGTCCGAAACGGGGCCAGCCGAAACAATGGAGGTTTGTCGCTCTGGCCGAGGAGGACAATAACCTCCAGATTTACACGCATTTTGCAGTCCCGAGTGCCAGCTCTTCTTGGAGCCTTCCGTGCAGGCACCGCCCCGCTGCCCGCTGCCGAAAACGCCCTAATCCGTCAGGCCAGACTTCGCGACTTGCCAAGGGTAGTCACTAACGGTCGTCATTCCGTGTAGGTTTCGGGAGACCGCCCGGGGTCCGTAGCGTTTCACGCAGAGCTGTAGGGACTATGCGGAGGTTTAGCAATGGGGAATACTGCTGACTAGCTGAGGCCGAGTTGTGTTATCGAAGGGGATGGCTGCTGTAGTGGATCCGGTGACGTTGAGTATTGGTGCAATTGCGGCCGCGATGGTTGTTAAGGCTGCGGAGAAAACAGGTGAGACTGCTGTTGAAGCCGGCGCCTCGGCTTTAGGCTCTTTAGTGCGCTGGTTGCGGGACCGCTTCTCTCGCGGTGATGGTGACGAGGTTGCGGCTGTAGCACTTTCGAAAGTCGAGGATGCCCCCGACAGCCCTTCACGAGTGCGAGCGTTGGCTGAGGAGATCGACCGTAAGGCCGGCAGTGATACGAAGTTTAAGGCTGGCTTGGAGGACTTGATTCGTGAGGCCAAAGACCAAGGCGTCGATATGAAGGCGGTCTCACAGATTGCAGAAGGCTCCGGAATCGTGCAGGTTGCAAACACCGAGCACTCCACCATTACGGTGAACCAGGGGCCGGTCCCGCCAGCGGCGGGCCTTGCGACGCCGCCGGCACCGAAAACTTCGGATGGCTGACGACAGCCGCCTGGTGAAGGCTGCCCAGTGGGTCCAGGGCGACCGCAACGTACAGATTAGCCAGGTCTCCGGATCGAATATCCGGATAATCCTCAATGAGCGCTCTTGGCAACTTCCTCTGGAGCCCGCAGTGGCGCCTGTCGGACGAAGCGTGACGTCCGCCGCCCGGTTGGTGCGGGCCCGTTCCGGGGTTCTACCGTACGTGGACCGTGGCGGGAATCTGGCCGCCCTATCTGAATGGGTGGGCCTGCCCGAGCCCTTCGCGCTCTGCATTATCGGAGGACGGGGAGGTTCCGGGAAAACCCGGCTGGGCGTGGAGCTATGCGTACGGACCGCTTAGCAGGCAGGCTGGATTTCAGGGCTGCTTCCGAACACTGTTGACCCTGCAGGCCTCAGGGATCTCGCGGATACTCCTAACCCCCGGCTGGTGGTCATTGACTATGCCGAAACCCGCGTGGAACAGCTCGAAAAGGTATTGCCAGCTCTGCGGCAAGCAGCCAGAGCCGAGCATCCAGTTCGGGTTCTGTTGCTGGTGCGGAAGGCGCCGGAGCGAAGCGGAGACTGGACTGAGGCTCTGCACGGGGGCAGTGACTGGCTCGAAACTTCGCTAGCTGACGCCACGGTGCGCGTCCTGGAGGACACCACACCCACCGCCGAGGATCGGGAAGAGTTGTTTCACGCGGCAGCCACAGCCTTCGCCGTTCGGGCGGATCCCCTTATAGCGATGGCAAGAGTTGCCAAGCCTGACCTGGCTGGAGAAGCGTTTGGGAACCCGCTTCTTATCGTGGTGGCTGCTTATCTGGCCGTTCACAGCACCGACGATCTGCCTTCCACCAGCCATGGACTTTTGGAGGGGCTCATAGAACATGAGGACCAATACTGGAAAGGGCTCGCACTTGACGTGATAACGGACGAAGCCCTCCGCCGCCGCACGGTTGCACTGGCGACTCTAACTGGTGCCACCACCGAGACCGAAGCTGCCCGTACATTAGCCAGCCTCCCAGAACTCGCCGATGCCCCCATCGAACGCCGGCACCAACTGGCCCGTTGGCTCAACGGCCTATATTCGGGGGAACAATGGTGGAACCCGTTGGAACCGGACCTTCTCGGCGAGTACTTGGTCAGCACCGAACTTAGCGCGTTTCCTGAGACTCTCTCCGCCGCGTTGCGCCGCGAAGACCCGGCCAGGACTATCCAAGTACTTGATACGTTCGCTCGTGTCGCCGCTTACGACGCCCCATTCATGGACATCCTAAAGCCCCTGCTTAGTTGCAATCTGGCGTCGTTATGCTCGATGGCTGCCGAGCAAGCAGCAACAGCAGAACTAAGGCCTAACCCCGGGTTTGGTTCCTCTGTTGCTGGCGCTTTAAATAGGGCGGGGTCTGTTGTCCTAATTGACCCCGAGGTCCTACCGGAAGCGTTGGCTGCTTTGCCATCACGACTCGATGTAACCTTGGGCGGCCTGACCTTGACCCTTACAGATCAGGCCGTCAAGTCCCTTCGGCAGGAGGCTTCCGAAGGGACTATCGCTTCGAAACATGCCCTCGCAGGGCACTCAGCAACTTCTTACTAGCTCTGCCAACGCGGCATGATTCTCCCGCGTCTGACAGCGTGCGGGTAGGTAGTGGGGGTGCCTGCTTTTTGCTTCCGACAAGGCCTTGTTGTCACGCTGCGGCTTACTCGAAGGGGACGTTAGGTTCGGGGTTGCTATCGAGCCATTCAGCGACTGCACCCAGGACCGCCTCGCGCGAGCCGGCGTAACGAATGACCGGTGGTCCGGTGCCGTCAGCGGGGTTCGAGGTGAGACGGGCTCGAAACCGTGAAGGATGGGCGGCTTCATACCACACGCTAACTACCAGAGATGCTTGACTTTGATGCGATTCATTATCAGGAAAAATGTCAGACGCCATAAAAAACACCGTGCTTTACCAAAGGATCCGCTCCTGTCGGTCGGTCGGGCGGCCGCGACGGACGGCGCTCCAAAAATGTCGGAAGACTCTCAGTTAGTAGTTTCACATGGGATTCTCACGATTCGAGATGGTCTGGCTCAAGAAAAGCTAAAGAATCAGAACGGCCTTCCATGCGCCAGACTGTAGGCAACTACTTGTAGCCGGAGCCGACCAGGCTGAGTGGAGCGTGAGAGCACCTCGGCTACGAGCGCCATGACCCGTCTCCGCTCGAGGCAGCCATCGTCGCGTCCCTTGCCTGCGCTTTTGGGCAACACAATCCATGCTTAGCCCGCTCCGTCGAAGGCACTCGAACTCAGCGGCTTCCATCCCGAAACGGGCTGGGCCGCCCTATGAAGCGCTATTTGGATTAATTTCCTATGCTTGCGGAACCGTCAGCGCAGTCCCTTACTGAGGTCCGAAATCCACTCCGGTGCAGTGGTGCGCGTCAATGACGGCTGTGAATTGTTGCTCGGTGGTGTCTTGTCTCCTCGCCCGAAATATTCACTGGGGCCGTACCCTTTCCCTTGGCGATAGGCTAATTTATCAACTGTGTGGGGTCCCGGCTGGAAGAGGGGACTCTTTGACTGATTGGGCGGCCATGCGCTGGGGTATGACCGATGAGCAACGACAAGTGGTAACCCAAGGACAGCCTGTTGGGTGCTGATACAACAGTGGCCTGCTTTGAGTTTCTATTGGTCTCAGGGAACCAGCGGCCGTGTGGGGGAGCCTCGTGGCACAGGACAAAGATGTCCGCTTTAAGTTGAACCTTTTTCAGCGGTGGCAGTTGACGGACGGGCAAGCCGCAGTCTCCATTGCCTCAAGACAACAGCGGGTGGTCAGCGCTCTGGCGATCTATGGGGCTGGGAACCGATCATATATAAGCGGCTTGTTATGGCCGGATAGCACCGGCCCGCGCGCTATGGAGAGTCTCCGCGTTAGTTTGCACCTTCTGTCTCGACAAGTTCCAGGTTTGATCGTTACCGATGGGCCCATGCTGTCTCTGGCAACTGAACTGAGAGTTGATGTTCATGATTTTCTTCGAAAGGTAAGTATTGCGAGCAATCGGATGCTTATGGATCGCACACCGATTGTCTTAGCTATCTTCTTCACGCAGAGCTTCTCCCCGGCTGGTATGAAGACTGGGTGGTTTTTGAGCAAGACAGAATTCGCAGGGTACGCCTGTGCGGGTTGCTGACACACGCCAAGCGGTGGCTTGAACGGGAGGAAGCCGAAAAGGCCATCCATGCCGCCGGATGCGCTCTCGAACTTGAACCCCTCCACGAAACCTGTGTTCGATACTTGATGCAAGCTGAAGTCAGGATGGGAAATCGTGCCGGTGCATTGCGAACATTTCGGAGCTTCCAAATAAGGTTGAGTTCGGACCTAGGCTTAGTTCCATCGGATCATCTATCAAACTTTGCTGCGGCTATCCGTGGCGGATAGGCCATGGCTTGACCCGAAATGCACCTTATCGGTCTCTGACCGATCAATTCTCGATAGACACTCAAAGCATCGAAGCTTTCAACCCCTAAAGTCCATTTCAACGGTCACTGGGCGACCGTAACTGTCGAGACCCCAGGCTTGAATGGACTGGTTAGAACCCGCTAGCCCCGGCACCGGAGCGGGCGGACAAACCGGCCGCGACCGTCGGTCACTGAACTTGGGAGCCAAGACATACTTCACGGGGGTGTTAAGGCTCGCGGGAGTCCATTGAGCCAATATTGAAACGAGATCACGTCTCTTCACATTCGGAGAGCGCCAGGAGAGCGCCACTGATAACAAACGAACCGGGACTGGGCGACGAGCGGCAGAGCCATGGTGGCATTGAGGGCAACAACCCCTGACCACGCCGAACACACCGCATGGGTGGCCGAAATAATGGCTCCAATGCCCCTTTTGACCCGGCCTTCCTGGACATCCCCCGCCGGGAACCGGCCGGTGGCTGAGCAGTTCTGATCTACGGATCTTGGGGAGAAAAACGCCACGCTTGATGGCAGGAAAACAGACCCTTTTGCAGGCACTCCCCCCGCCTATTTTTAACGCCTATGAGGATTGGGGTGGCTGGTCTGGGATTGGCTGGCAGAGTAAGTGCAGGCTGTTCCACCCTGGCGGTCGTGACTCATTAAACGCTTGGCCCCGGCTCTTTCTGGGTGTCTTGTGATCGACATGTCCGTCTGCTGGGTGGGGCGGCCGGCACCTGCCCGGCCCACCTCGGTGACTTGATCAGAAGATTGTCCGCTCCGCACGGGGCGTGGCTCGTCACAGTGCTGTTCCGAAGTGACCTCTACCCGGACTGGTACCGGCCCGTAACGGCCCTGCCCATGTCCGCGAAATGAGGAAGGTGCCAGAACCGCTATGACTATCGTTGCCTATTCCCACCCGTTTGTCGTGGGTGTCGACACCCATGCCCGGAAGCACGTCTTCGCCATCATCGCCGTGCCAAGCGGCGAACGGATCGACAACCGGGATTTCCCGGCGACTGGTGCCGGGATCAGTCGCGCTATAGCTTGGGTCGCTCGTCGCACCGAAGCCGATCTAGCCACTCTGTGGGTGATCGAGGGCGCCGCTTCTTATGGTGCCGTGCTAGCCGGGGCTGTCGCAGCCGCCGGTTACCAGGTCGCCGAAGCCACGCGGCATGGATGCCCTGCCGCGTCGTGGGGTTGGAAAGTCGGATCCGTTGGACGCGCACCGGATCGCTTCTGCGGTCCTTGCCTTGAAAGAGGATAAGTTGCGCCGGCCACGGTTGAATGAAGGGGTCCGCGCGGCCTTGCGGGTCCTGGTCTGTGCACGTCAGTCGATGACAACCGACCGGACCGGGACCGTGAAAGCGTTGACCGCATTGCTCCGGACCAACGATTTGGGGTTGGATGCGCGCAGCTCGTTGACCGGGAGGCAGATACTGGAGGTGTCGTGCTGGCGGGCCCGTGAAGAACCTCTTGCGGTGTTGGTGGCCCGTTCCGAAGCCGTTAGGCTCGCTAAGCCCATCGGCGATCTTGATGCTGAGATCAAGGCAAACGGCTCCCGGATCACCGAACTGGTTGAGGTAAGCGAAGCCGCGCCCCTGCTGCAGGAATCCGGCTTCGGACCAGTCACGGCAGCCATTTGTCTCACCGCTTGGTCTCATCAGGGCCGAGTACGTTCCGAGGCAGCTTTCGCCTCCCTGGCCGGAGTCAACCCCATTCCAGCTTCATCCGGAAATACCGTCCGTCACAGGCTCAACCGCGGCGGCGACAGGACCCTGAACAAGGCACTGCACATGATTGCTCTAACAAGGATGGCATTCGATCCAGAAACCATCGCATACGTAGCAAAACGTAAGGCAGAAGGGCGGACCAAGGAGATCCGTCGGTGCGTGAAACGCTACCTCGCCCGACGGATCTATCGCACGCTCAATGCCAACTGCCTCAAGCCAGCGCTGCGTTGACAACCATAGAAGCGCCGATAATGTAGATTCCGTCAACCAGGGCGGGACTGTCCGATAGTCGCAGCTGGTATCGAGAGCCAGTTGGAGTAGCTGCTTAGCAGCGATGGTGGTAGACGATAACCGATGAGGGTTGTCCCCGGTTGAGCGGGGCCAGCCTCGCTCTGGCAGTTCGAGCTTCGAGTGCCTCAGGGCAGGTCGAAGGGGAGTGTTTTGTAGGCGGTGTTTTTGTTCATGTTCCAGCCGGCGACGAGGCCGGAGCCGATCATTTGGTCGCTGAGGCGGGCGAGGCGGTAGGCGGGGGTGTCGAGGGCGAGTTGGAGGAATTGGTGTGCTTTGCTGCCTCTGCCTTCCCACCAGTTGATGTAGCCGATGGCTGTGAGGACCGGTGCGGAGTGTTCGGGGCTGGTGCGGGTGTAGGCGTGCAGGAGCAGTTGTTGGGCCCATTCGATGCGTGACCACTTCGGGCGCCTGGTCGGTTTGGGCGAAGAGGATCTGCTGCATGGGTTCGTCTACCCCTGGGATGTCGGCGATGAGCCGGTCGCGGATTGCCGGGAACTGCAGGTTAGCCACGAGGGCGTGGCAGTCGTCATCAGACGGGAAGGTCTTGGAGCCGAGCATGTTCGACCAAAGTTTCCGGCCTTGCTGAAGTGCGGCGTCGGTCGGTTGGGATGCGATGGTTTCCATGTGGTGTTCGACGGCGGCCGCTTTGGCTGCTTCCTGACTGGTGGTCGGGAGGGTGATCCGGTCGGTGGCTTTGACGAAGCTGCCGCGGTAGATGAATTCGGCGTTGATGGCGCTGGTCTGGGTTGAGTTGACGGGCAGGGCGAGGCTGGTGCCGGGGTCGCCGTCGTAGGGGGAGAAGGTTTCGTCTCCGACGAAGAGTCCGACCCGGATGGTGATGCCCTGTTCGGCGAGGACCCCGGTGAGCGCTGCGATGGTGCCGGCCTGGGGTCTGGCCTGGCCGGGCGCAGCTGTTTCGCTGGTGTAGACGGCGAAGAGGATGGATGTGGCGTTGGTGTCGCTGGTGAGGTAGTGGGCGACGGTGCGTGCGTAGGGGAGTTCCTGGCCGGGTTTGTGGGGCAGATCGATGCGCAGGGTCGCGCCGATGCTGTTGTCATTCAGGGTGATGCAGACCAGGCTTTCCTGTGGCCAGAAGCCCAGGGTGTGGCCGATGAAGCTGAGCACATCTGATGGTGTTGTGATCGTGAGCTTTTCCATGACCGTTGGTTCCCTTCACCCTTGTGATTGCTGTGTTTTTTGCGGTTGTTGGTTGTGGGCGTCGTTCTGGTAGGGGACCATCCGCTGGGTTGAGGGGCCGGAGTGCAACTTGGGGGACCGGCGCCGGGGCGAAAACTTCATCCGCAGGCAATGCTTCACCGTTCTAGTGATGAAGTTTTCGGTTCCGGCGTCGGCGCGGTAGCGCCCTGGTTGCGCGGAGGACCCGCCCAGCGATCATGGGGCATATCAGAATGACAAGCAGCGTTGGAACTTCTACCTGTCCATCGATGCCAAGGAACCAAGCGGCATGACCTACCAAGATAAGGTCAGTTCATAACGCTCGCCGCGATTGTGGCTCGGCGTGCGGAGCTTCCACAAGGAGGAAAGTGGCGGATTCTAGGATTGCAAATGTCTGTTGAAGGGCGGAGCCAAATCTGTCAGGACAAAGAAAAACCGCATCCCTTCGTTTCGGGATGCGGACGTAGGTTGGAGGCTCTGACGGGCGGAAAACGGGGTGTGGACATTGCCCACGGTCTTGGCCTCGGATCGGGTAATACTGTCCTCGGACTGCTTCCAATTCCGCATGTTTCCGCGAGTTCCCAATCTTTGCAGGGCCCGGAAGACAGTTCGAGTCCCACCTCGGGCACAGCATATCCCCTCGTCAGAGGGGTTTTTGCTTTAACGTGTTGACATAGCTTGTGGTGGCGTCCCTCTGACGCTAGATTCGCGGGCTTTGGCCTGGCTGCCGCGGAGCCTATTCAGGTATGTGGGTGGCGGGTTCAAGTCCCTGGCTAGTGGGCCTTCCGCCTGCTGTGGTGGGGGTTGCTTGCTTCCTCGTTCCGGGTGGGCTGGGCTGGCCTACACCTATTCATGTGCCGGGGGAGTGGGAACGTCATGACTGACTGTTCCTTGGTTCTGGGCTTCCCCGTAAGGGACCTTTCGGGCCATCCGGAGAGCTTTTGAGCGTCGTTTGTCCTGTTAGGGAGGGTGCGGACACTGTCCACACCTATGTCTGATTGCATCACACCGGATTCTGCTGTTCGTTTCCGCATGCAACCGCTAGATGACGTTGATCATTGACATCCCTCACGAAAGTCCGGATCCTCGTTCCTAGATCTATCCCAGATCTCTAAAGCCACTGGATTTGGGGGTAACCATGGACAACGGTGACTATGGTGATTTTCAACTAAGCCTTTTTCAGTCATGGAGACTTATTTCGGGCACCAATACGGTGCACGTCGCACAGCGCCAACAACGTTTAATTGCGGCGCTTGCCATAAATGGCCCCCGGCCCCGAAGCTATTTAATCGGACTGCTTTGGCCGGAGCATTCCGAGTCGCGAGCCATGGAAAGTCTGCGTGTGAGCGTGCATCTCATCACAAGGCAGGTACCGGGCCTGTTAATCAACGGCGGGGCCGTGCTCTCACTCAACGAGGTGGTGGAGGTCGACCTGCACCGGGTCCGGTCGGAAATTCAGCACCTGAGCCAAGCCGGGCCCAACGGCAATACTGCTTCATGCCTTCACGAATTACGTCATGCAGAACTGCTCCCCGGCTGGTACGAAGACTGGGTCATCTTTGAGCAGACCCGGCTTAGGCAGGACCGTCTGCACGCCCTTCTCGTCATCGCCCGCGAGTCCCTGGCACGCTACGACTACGAGGTTGCAGTGGAAGCCTCTGAGGCAGCATTGCAACTTGAACCGCTCTACGAACGAGCGGTCGGACTCCTAATTCAGGCTGAGCGACAGCAGGGTAACACCGCCTCAGCACTTCGAGCCTTCGCGAGGTATCAAGCGCAGCTTAAGGCCGAAATGGAAATTGCTCCATCGGAGACAATTAGAAGACTTGTTGCAGACGTTCGGCGAAAGGCAACTGAAACGGAATGATAGACACGTTCCAGGGACAGACTGAACCGTAGAAGTGCAACAGGCTCAGGGCAAAAGCCATAAGCTACTCCCCAACGGTCATTGACAGTAATGCTTGGGAGTCCATGGGCAGAGTTCCGGTGATCTTGCTTCTAGACTTCCGGTCCCCGCGTTTCTAGCCTTCGTCCGGGGACCCCGGCTGAGCAAAGAGCCACCGACGCACGACGCTCAAGGCCTCGTCCGGATCGGCAGCGACGACCGTGGCAGGATCACCGTTTGGACCTTGGCTGTAGGTTATCCTGGCGCGGAAACTGGGCACATGGTCCGGTTCGTACCAGGTGCGGATGACCAGCGTGCCCAGGGGCGGCATCACCGAGTCTGCCCCTTCGTGAGCGGAGATTCCTGGCGGACTATCATCGCTTGTCATTGCACTTCCCCCTGCTTCAGTCTCCGACCACACACATGCCGGAGATCCCAACTTCCCAAAGCTCGGGCACGCCCAGGCTGTCTGCAGAGAGCCCGGGCATTGCTGCCAAGGAAGGCGCGAGAACCGGCACTCGCCGCATACCTTTGATCCTGCTGCACCAGAATCAGGAATTCACCAACGTTCGCAAGAGGGTTGCTCAAGATTGCCCGCCTTTAAAAATGACTCGCCGAAATAGGTGTTGCGCCTTTGTCTCAGATATCACTATGGATCCCCGAACGCGTCAGATATGACAAATCTAGTCATACATCCGCAGGGGCGCAAATTCATTCGACGCACGGCGAATTATTGATGCACCTCGATCCGTTCCTGAAGTAGTGAGGCGATCCTATCTCTGGTTTGGGGGTGGCTTGACCCCTTGTCAGGAACCAAACGGCCCAGTCTCTAAATCGCGAATGCCGATAACAAGGACAATGATTCCGGACAGTGGGGGCCAATATCCTATGCGCGTGAAGAAAACTAGCTGCCGCATATCCTAAATAATTGGGGGGTGTTTGCCCTGTTACCTCTCACGGTTCGGATCTGCTGTAGCTTTGAGACGGGAGCAAACCTAGATCCTTTACCAATCTTGATTAAAGTTCGAACGGAACGCACAGGCAAACGTGTGGTTATAGCCCTCGGCGCTTCGCCCAGCCAGCCGGGCAGGAGTTTGCTGCTCGATTCCCACCTCACGAGCGAGAGATGCTTATTGTTCCGGGCCGACAACGTGCGTTTGGATCCTCACCCATTCTTTGAACATGTCAAGAACTGCGAACAATCGGATTCAACTCGGGCGAGATGCTTGCCTTGCCCCGCTATTGCGCGTGGGTATTACTGCCTGGCCGGTAGGAATTCTGGGTGGTTCTCGAGCAACCTCGACTACCGAGCTTTCACTTGCGTGCTCTAGTCGTACTGGTGGGGTTAACCTCTGTTGGTGGACACCTGAAGTAGCGGGATCCTGGGATTCTGCGGGAAGGTGTTCTTGTGAGCACGACGACGTAAATTCACTCCGGAGTATCGGCGGGAGGCTGCACGCCTCGTCATTGATACGGGCAGGCCGGTCGCGCCGGTGGCCCGGGAGCTGGGTCTGGGTGAGCAGCTGCTGGGCCGGTGGGCGGCCCAAGAACGGGCCCGGTTGGAGGCTCCCGAGGATTTCGCGGCGGCTGAGACGGAGAAGTCTGAGCTGGAGCGTTTGCGCCGGGAGAACGCGCAGCTGCGGATGGATAACGAGTTCCTGGGAAAAGCCGCAGCCTTCTTCGCTTCCAAGCAGCAGAAACGGAATGCTTCGAGCTGATGGAGGCCGCGAAGGCTAACTACCCGGTCCAGCGAATGGCCCGGCTCTTACGGGTGTCCCGGTCCGGGTTCTACTGTTGGCGCCGACGAGGCTCGGTCGCGGCGGATCGGGCCGTGATGCGGGCCGAACTGGATGCGAAGGTCCGGCGGGTGCACGCAAATTCGACCGGGATCTACGGGGCGCCGCGGGTTCAGGCCGCGTTGGCCAGGAACGGGACCGGCGTTGACCGGAAGACTGTGGCCGCCTCGATGCGTCGGCAGGGCCTGGAAGGGATCTCGCCGCGGCGGTTCCGGCCGGTAGCACCAATCGGTGAGGCGCGGGTGCATTCAATCCCGGATCTCGTGGCCAGAAAGTGGGACACGGGCGAGCTGGACGCGGTTTGGATCTCGGACATCACCTACCTGCGCACCGGCGAAGGCTGGGTGTATCTGTGCGCTGTCAGGGATGCCTGCTCCCGGCGCGTGATTAGGTGGGCGATGGACTCCACCCAAACCACCAGCCTGGTGGAGCGGGCGCTGCGCATGGCCTACATCCTGCGCGGCGGCGGCCCGGCCGGGGTCGTATTCCATGCAGACCGCGGCACCCAGTACACCTCCGCCCAGCTCAACGACGTCTGCACCGGACTGGGCATCAGGCAGTCCGTCGGACGGACAGGCGTGTGCTGGGATAAAGCGATGCAAGGAATCCTTCTGGTCGACCCTGAAGACCGAGTTCTACGACCGACGCCGGTGGGCAACAAGGCAGGACGCGATCCGGGCAACAGGACGCTGGATCGAGGAGTTCTACAACCGCTCCCGGTTCCACTCCGCCCTGGGATACACCACACCCGTCGAACACGAACAGTTCCTCACCAGCAATAAACCTCAGCCGGCACAAGCCGCCTGATCAACTGTCCACGATTTGCGGGTAACCCCACTGGCTCACCGTTGGTTTGAGGGGAAGACGCGGGGGAGAGCAGTCGAGGCGGCATTGGCGCTGTGCCTCTGTTCTCGTGGACGCGCAAACCAAGTGTGGTTATGCGTATGGTCACGGCCAGCGTAAAGGGCGAGGGGGATCATAAACCTGTCGATGACAGCCGATGGCGTAAGCGCGGTTTGAGCCAAGCTGCCCTACGCAGGTCATGGCAGATTGGAGCGGTGGAATGGTTCGCTACGAGGATGTCGACGCCCACAACCTCGGCGGCAGGATCGGACTCAACGTATTACTCGCTGCGCTGTCCAGTACCTCGTCAAACCTGGGGACGAAGCGCACACCTCTTCAATCGACGCCGACGGTACGTTCCGGAAAAAACTCACGGCAGGCTCGCGGAACTCTTTCATTGCCCTGCGGCCGCAGCCGGAGCCCCTCGAGAGCGGGATTCTGTACACCGCCACTACCGGAGTTCTTGCTGTTGGCTTGTACGATTATAAACAACGGGCAGCGTTCGGCGGCGCCGGTGGCACCTCTGCCAACCTGCGGGTCGTTACAGATCCCTGCGCGCGGTATGGCACCTGCGAGAACGAGAACTCTGGAGTTGTGGTGGGCGGGAGGTAACCTGCTTACAACGTGGCGCGAAGGGATTCCGCTTAGCCAGGAACAATCGGCGAAAGCCCCACTCCTCGTCCGAACCCTTCGCCGTAGCAGCTAAGATCTGCAGCACCCAAGGTCAACGGTTGCATTTAGCAGTCAAGTCTGCTGAAGGGCCAACACTGCCTCCGGCAGGGCTGCTTGGGGGTGTCCCTAGCAAGGAGTGGCCGCGACGACGTTTGATAGTCCAGATTCGTTGTTCCTCCCGTCCGACGCTAGAACGGCGAAGCTGGCCGTCTCGCCAGGAAACATCAACAATTCGAATGATGTGAACTGCCCCTCTACTAACCCTGCAAATCGGCTACCGTTATATATGCGGTAGTTTTGAACGGCGACGTTATCCTCTGAGCCGTCCCATCGCAGAGTTATAGAACAGTCACTTCGGCTTTCTACAAGCAAGTTTTGGGGTGTGGTGGGTGCCGCCGTATCGATCGGCGGGATGACCACACCGCCACCACTATTTCGGGGTCTAGGTTCGGGCTCTGTGGGGGCGTCACCCCCGGTCGCCCACTCCCTGATAACCGTGAACGGAGCGGGTCCCACCCCGGTTCTGTCGTGTACATATTGCATTCCGGCCAAAATTAGTGCCAGGACGCCGGTGATAGCGGACACGACGCCAGCAATTACTCCAACATGTGACTCAGCCACAAAAGCCCCTAGCATCTACGCATTGCTTGTTTCACCCTCAAACCACCCCCTGGACTGCCACCTCTGCGGCACTGTTCCCACAACCACTTTAGGAGGGGCATGTGCAATAGTCTGGCAGGGAGTCGAACTGACCTTTTGCCTCGGTTTCAGGCTTTGGCGAACTACCGCCTTCGGCCAGAGTTCAGGGAACTACATTTGTGTTTTGACGTGCGGTGTTGGCACCAGCGCTCCTCCATTTCTGCACCGCGCCGAAGACGCTGCGAGGAATACGCTGCCATGCTGACGTTACTGCAGCGTTATTGGTCTTTCCATAGCAGTGGAGGCGCTACTAGCTGAAGTCTGCTGATCGTCGAAGCTTTGCCGGCTCAAGGAACGCCGCTTCCAGCGGATCCGGGACCTTCTCACCGCCGGCGCCATGGAAGTCCTCTGGTCCAAATACCGCTGGCTGCGAGGAAGCAGCCTGTCCGCGGCTCTCATTCTTCGAATCGACCACGCGGGTCCCTCGTCATGCCCGTCCACCACCAGGCTCCGGGACCATGTCGTGGACGCGGTCATCAATTCCGGCCGCGCCGTATCCGAAACCGCTGCGGCGTTTGCGGTCTCCTGGTGGATCCGGGAAGGTCGTCGTGCGAGGAGATTTCGTGCACCCAGATTCCGTAATTCCGGCGGAGAAATTCGACATCTACTTTGTCTTTTGAGCACACCGCGAAATGCGGGTGCCTGCCGGTCCGTGGAATTCGATTATCTGGCTGAACAAATCTAAGAGGTAGCTCTCACTCAAGCCACTGCCTAGGAAAGGAGTGTGCGGCTGCGAAAAACTTCCGCAAATGCTCGACGAAATCCCTCGGATCGCAGTGCAACGCGCCGGTAATCGGCGTGGCCGACGACGATCTGATGCCGCAAGCTGTTCCGGGGGTGGTGCTCGCCCGTGACACTGAGCCCGTTCGGCGCTACCCATTCCTGGTAATTTGACAGAGACCCATCTTTGGTGCGAATGAGGGCCTGCCCGCCGAGGTACCCTTGCAGGGCCCACAGGAACGGAGGGGCCGGGTAGCTGAGGGCTGACAAGACCCGATGGCAGTCGATGGACGACCTTCCGACGATCTGGACGGTGGCTTCCCGCCGCTCGTCCTCTGGCGCCTTGGCCGCCCAGGGCCTGGTCAGTGCCATTTCATGGACGGCCGCGGGGTAAAGATCGTCGTAGTTGGTCGTGAGCACCAGGGGCCAGTAAAGAGAGGCAAGAGCGTGAGTCTGCGGAGGGGGCGCTGCTGGTCCGTGCTCGAGGAGTGCTTTGCTGACGCTGTCGGCGACCATCTCGCCGTGGCCCAGCCTAAGTTGGGCCAATGCTTGCGCTGCCCGGCGGGCGTAGTCGAGCTCGTTCCAGCCGGAGCGTTGGGCATCCGACGCACTACCCGCGGTGCCTGCCGCTGCCTCCAGCGCCTTGATCATCCCCGGCCAGTCCCGGCATACCTCCCTGCTCATCCCAGATTCTAGGAACGGGACCAGCCGACCACGCGCATACGCCGAGCGCAGTTCTTGTAGGATCTGCATCACGCACCTCAGCTCGTTGTTACGTGCCGCCCCAACGGCCCAATTGCGCCCATCCCGATCTGGTTGGACCTGACCGTGACCATGACCTCATATCCCTATTTCCCCGAGATGGTGGATAGACCGCTGTAATAGTCGCCCGTTACGTCGGCGTTACGACCTCTCCGACTGCTGGTTGCTGAGCGAGCCGAAGATCTAAGCGGAACCACAAACTGGTTCGCCAGGGCATGCTCGATGACCTAACCGCTCTAGGGATCGATCAGATCGTGCTCTAACTGTCTGCCCGCGGGCTGACCGGCCCGGATCTGATGGTCGATGATGGTGACGGACCCATATTAGGGTCGCTGCGGATCTTTAGGGGCCCACTCCGCGGCAGCTATCCCGGGCTGACATAAAAAGCACTTCCCGCGGTCGCAGTACCTCAACTGCAGACGCGGTCGCGATGTTGCGGAGCGCGGCCTTCCGAAATAGACGGCACTTGGTTCGCAGTAACGCGACAGTAACGCCCCGGGCTGGACGATGGGTGGCCGTAGCTCTATGAAGTCCAAGCGGGCTTAAGGGGTGCTCGGACACCTCAAGGCGGCCGGCCTGCCGGGCAACGAGAAGGGGAAGTGCTAGTGCGCGTTCTCGTCTATTCTCCAGTACGGCTCTTTGGTGAATGCATGGCCGCTTTTCTGGAGTCGGAAGGTTCACTTGTCACCGTACTGACTGAGCACAATCTCGACAATCTTGATTTCAGAGCGATGCAACTCGGCGCTGATGTAGCCCTAATCGATGTCACAGCCCCAGAGGCCCGGGCGGTGGCCGGGCTGGTGAAAGTTGTCTGTCCCGATGTATCAACCATCGCGGTAGCGGTCACCGAGGTTGCCGCAGAGGTTATCGCCTGCGCCGAGTCCGGCTTTGATGCCTATGTTCCCCGGACCGCCTCTCCTGCCGAAATGCTTGAGACAATATACAGGGTTCAGCACGGGGAAACCGTGTGCCATCCTCGAATTGCCCGGACTATTTTCAATGAATTAGCCCGACGCCATTCCCCGCAATCGCCGCAGGATCCGGATTGTTACCTGACGCCGCGGGAGGTCGAAATCGCACGCCTCCTGGGACAGGGCGCTGCGAACAAGGAGATTGCAGCAGAGCTTCATCTCAGCGTCGCGACGATCAAGAACCACGTCCACGCGGTTCTACGTAAGCTCAACGTGGGCAGCCGCGCACAGGTCGCGACGCTGCTTCTCGAGAACCCGCTGGCCCTGCGGCTTCGGTAGCTTCGTCGAGGCTTATGTATTCAAGCCCGCCGCGGGGCTCAACGCGATCCGGTGCCTACTACGGACAGAATAATCGTTTATCTGGCGTATCTCCTGCTTAAGCCGGGCTTGAACTGTCGGTAGCGCGCCCCGTGAGCCGCAATTTTGAGTACCAAAACCAGATCCAATGAACCGTGGATCCTGAACCCATGCTAGATCTCTTTTGGCCCTCGGGATCCATGTTCCACTATCGCGGGTCCCCCCATACTGAGACCACAACTCGGACGGACGGGAGGAGCGGCGGTGAAGCGAACGACGGTATACCAAGGACCCTTTTCGAGTGGGCCCTTCGCCGAAGGACTGCGCGCGCTGCTTAAAAGGATCGTCGAGTTCCGCGTCATTCCCGTAGACAACACTGACTCCCTTCCCAGGACAATGAGCGGCGACCCTGCGATCCTGGTCATGGAAGGAAACGACCCTGCCCTGTGCCGCCGGTTTCTCGCGCTGGATGCCGTCCGCATGGTGGTTCTTATCGACCCGGCAGCGGCACTGACCTTCGTGGGCGTCGACAATCCCCGGTGGACGGAGTTGGCCAATGTCGTCAGGGCGGTCGTCCAAGACTCGGAAGCTTGTCTTCCCGGTGCGGCCGACGACAGGGTCCGGGTTGTGGACGCCGAATGGTTCACCTCAAACCATCGTCAGGACTTCCCCCTCGACCGCGGTGGGTTGGAATCAATCATGCGATGGCTCGAATTGTGTCTCGCATTGCGACTTTCCGACAGAGGGGACAACGGCAACTCCGGCGTCCCCGGGTGGTCCGTAACTCCCTGTGAAGCCATCAACATGCTCCTCGGGGATGCGCCCGGGAAGATCACCATGTCAACCCCGTTAGATCTAAACGAGCGATTGCGGGATGCGGAAAGCGACCTCTTTGTCAGCGGACGCACGTTGCCGAGGGACATCATCGACATCAGGGATGCCTTCAACCTGTCCAGCGAGGAGCTTCGATTCCTGGTTCTCGTGCTGGCACCCGAGTTCGACGGCCGGTTTGCGACGGCCATCGGTGTTCTCCAAGACGATCTCACCCGGCGCAGGCCCGGCCTGACCCTGATTGCCGAACTCTTATCCGACACCGAGCAGACCAGTTGGGATCTGCGGCGGAGCCTGATCGGTCCCGACTCCCTCGCTGGCAAGGGGCTATTACGGGCTGAACCCGAAGGCCTAGCGGTCGAGGCTCCTCTCGTTCCCAGCGCCGCAGTTGTTGCTTACCTCCTATCGGATTCACCGGATCAAATCGCCGCCACTGTCGGTGCGAGGTTGTGGCAGCCGACGGCAGTTCTCGAGCCACCCTTCTCCTTCGAGGAGGAGCGGCTCGCCCGTCAGCTTATGCTCGTGGACCACGACTCCGGCCCTGTCAGGTTGGTCGGTGGCGACCGGTCCGGGCGGTGGTTCGGCCGGTTGGTGTCGGGGTTGGACCTGGCGCTGCTGGTGGGGAATTTGCACGCAGGGCACTCCGGTGAGGAGCTGACCTTGAAGGCGAGCGATTGGTGTGTCCTGAGCCGCTTGATGGACAGTGGCCTTCTCTTGCTGGGGACGGAGACCCTCACCGAAGTAGAGCGTTCACAGATTGGCAGTGTAGTTCTGAGCCGAGCGCGGGAGAGGAAGTTGGTGGCGGCCGACGGCGATCTGTCGGACGGCTGCGGGCAAACGAGTAGTCTTGTGTTGGAAGCCCCGGGCACCTCCGCTGCCCAGCGCTCTGCATGGTGGGCCACGGCAGCCCTCCACGCCGGACTCCTGCTGGACGAGGCTGGCCTCGAGCGGTTGGCGGCCACGGTGAACGTCGACCCGGATGACTACGCTTCGGCCGTCGGCACGGCTCTGCGATTGGTCGCCGCTGGTGTGGGCGGTACATTGGTAGAGCTCGTGCAACGGTCTGCCCGGGAACTCACACTATGCGAACTGCCCGCCGGCGTTCGGCGAATTGAACCGGTCTACGGCTGGAACGACATCATTCTCGGTGAGGAGAGCCGGAACCTCCTCGAATCGATCCCGCAGCACGTCCTGTACGAGGGACGCGTCATGGAGGAATGGGGTTTCGCCGCACGGATGGCCTATGGACGCGGAGTCTCTGCACTGTTCAGCGGACCGAGCGGCACAGGCAAGACGATGGCAGCGCAGATTATCGCCAAGGACCTGGGCGTGGACCTCCTGCAGGTTGACCTGTCCAAGACGGTATCGAAGTACATCGGTGACACCGAGAAGAACCTCGATCGCGTGTTTGAGGCTGCCGAGTGCAGCGGTTCCGTCCTGCTTTTCGACGAGGCCGATGCGATCTTCGGTCGGCGCACTGAAATTAAAGACGCGCACGATCGGCACGCCAACGTCGAGGTCGCCTACTTGCTGCAGCGGTTGGAGTCGTTCCGGGGCCTGACCATACTCACAACCAACCTGAAGCAGAACATCGACAACGCCTTCGCCCGGCGACTGCGTTTCGTCATCGAGTTCACGCTCCCCACGGCTGCAGAACGGGTGAAACTATGGCAAAAGGCCTTTCCCGAAGGGGTCCTGGCCGACGGTGACCCGGACGTTGCCGCGATCGCCAGCCGGCTTCCAATCGCGGGCGGGAGCATCCAGAACATCGCCCTGCACGCAGCGTTCCTCGCGGCACCGGAAGACGGACCGATCGGCGTCCGGCATCTCTTCGCCGCTCTGCGCCGGGAACTGTTGAAGTTGGGGATGCGCACGGCGCTGAGCAGTCTCGAAGAGTACATGCCAGTGATCGTTCGTGCCGGCGGAATCGACCCGAGGGTCGCATCATGAGTGCGAACGCGATTGCCCTGATCACCGACGCCGTCCGCCTGCGTCTCGAGGCCGCGGTCGGCGTCGGCAAGGTCTACGTCGGACCGCCGGTCGCCGAGGATGTCGGTGATCGGAAACTCGCGCTGTTTCTGTTCCACATCCTGCCCAACCAGGCGATGAGGAATCAGATCCACTATGTCCCCGCCTCCATCGACCCGGCGGATCCCTTCGTCGAAGCGAATGCGATCCCGCTGGATCTCCGCTATCTAGTCTCAGCGTTCCGGTCCACGGGTACCGGAAACGGCGGGCTAGCCGACCCCGACGAGATGCTTAACCTGGGGGCTGCAATTCAGCAACTCCACGCTCACCCCGACATCGACAGCTCGCAGGTGCCGAACCAGATGGCCCGGATTACCCCCGAGCCCTTCACCATGGAGGACCTCAGCCGCGTCTGGTCGTTGCTACCCCAGACGTCGTACCGGACCTCCGTCGTCTACTTGGTCAGCCCGGTGTTCATTGCGTTGGCCCCGCCGGTCGATTCATCAAGGGTGACGGAGCGTGGGTACCAACAGGGCCCACTCTCTGCCGAGCCCACCTTGGGTGGAGCACCTTGGAGGACCGAGCCGTGAAATGGACGCTACTCGGGTCCGAAGTGGGACGTACCGATCGTGTCACCGCGGTCATCATTCCAATGGACGGTGCGACCCGGATCCCCGTCCGAAGCGGCATCGATGTTCAGCTTTGGGACCGGGACCGGCAGGAAATACGCCCGGTCCGCCTGATCAAGAATCTTAACGGCCAATTCGCCCTGCTGAACGAGGAAACGAACCAGGAGGTGACATTCAGAATTGTCACAGAACGGTCCGACTACCGGGGCCCGGTGTTCCAAACTTTCAACCCAGAAGTTGACGGGAGTGTACAGGTGGTCGCTCTCGAACGCCGGCCGAACGCGTCATTCGACGACGTTGCGACGTTGGTGCGTGGCCGCGTCGTAGGGTCAACTAACGCTGGCGGCCCGGGCACCCACGCCGTGGAAGGCGTCAAGGTAGCGGCTTTCGTGAGCGACGCAGCCGGAGCGGCCGGCCACCAGTTCGCCGTCACGACCGACGATCGTGGAGCCTTCGCCCTCATCGTCAATATCAAGAGACCCGCACCGGACGAAACGCAAACGGTCCCGGCCCAGCTGCGATTCGAGAAGGATGGCCAGCCGACGCGGATCCTCGACATCAACTTGAAACATGGCCTGACGCATGCGTTCTCCAGGGCCATTGATCTCGACGACAACGACCCGATCAAGTTCAGCCACGAATAGAAACGAAGTGCAATCAAGAAAGGAGTGCGCGGCTGTGGACGCTCAAATAGATGTTCCCGACAGTGCCGGTGCCTCGAACAAGGATATTGCCGACGAGTGCACTATCTGGGACAGTACCAAGGTTGCTGCGGAACTCAGCAAGCTCAAGAAGTTGAGGAACACGGCAGCGAGCGAACGCGATTTCGCCGAATTGGAAAGCCGGCTCCAGGGTCTGGAAGGCGTCGAGCGTGATTACCCCGCTACAAAAAAGGCTTACCAGGAGGCCTACGCCCAGTTGATTCGGGAGGACGGGAATCTCAAGGATTACTTCGACTCGGAAAAATCCAAATTAGAGACCCGGCTGGGGCAACAGCGGGCAAAAGAGGTATCGGATCTTGTAAATGGGCGAGAAATAACAACGAAAGGTCTCAAAAAGGCTGTCAAAGTAGCGATGAAACAACTTGGTCGGGCCGTATCTCCTGTTGATCGTTACAATCCGGCAATCAAGGACCGCACCGCCGACCTTAACGCCTGGAAAAATCTCACGGCGACTGTGACCGGCCACCAATCAGACCTCAAGAAACTGCGGGACGAAATTATCAAGGCTCGCCAGCTCGGGCAGTACGGGCTGGCCTATGGGTTGCTGTTGATCGCCGAGAAAAAGCGGATTTCCCACGCCGATAGTGGCCCCAGGTTGGTTGCTCCCGACAAGGTACACATCGAATTCCACCGAGCCGCTGAAAGTCTTTTCTTCGGGCAGAGGCATCTGACGAGGGCCCAGCGGCAGCTCGAGACAGATAAAGCCACTTTGGCCGCCGCTACCAAAGACCTCGAGGAGCACACGAAGAATTCTGAGGCGACGCTGCTTGCCGACCTGGCCGACATCGAACCTCCGGAAGACGCTGCGCAGAAGCAGCGGCATTCAAGCGGCGATGGGTCGGGAGGCGGTGACCCGACGGTAAGCGGCGATGGGTCGGGAGGCGGTGACCCGACGGTAAGCGGCGATGGGTCGGGAAGCGGTGACCCGACGGTAAGCGGCGATGGGTCGGGAAGCGGTGACCCGACGGCAAGCGGTGACGCGTTGGAAAACGGTAACCGCAATCCCATGCTCGACGATGGCGACAAAAAGTAAGACGCCCACAATCACGATAGGAGTAAGCCAACATGCCTGAATACCTTGCCCCGGGCGTCTTTATTGAAGAAATCGAACGCGGGCCCAAACCAATTGAGGGGGTCGCCACTTCGACCACTGCCTTCGTCGGCGAAACCCTGCGCGGCCCGCAGAAGCCTTTACTTGTCACTAGCTTCGGTGCCTATCTGCGCTGGTTCGGTGACGTTTACGCTCCCGACAAATTTGTTCCCTATGCAGTGAGAGGTTTCTTCGACAACGGCGGTCGCCGTTGCTATATAGCGAGAGTTGTGGGTGAAGGAGCCGGGACTGCCCAAGCCGTTGTCGAGAACTTCACTCTGACAGCCATCGGCCCCGGCTCAACGTACAACAACGTGGTGGTTCAGGTGGGTCCTGGAAGCACTTTGGGCAGTAACGGGCAGCCTGTCGGTTTCCGCCTCCGCACCGCGTACTGGGCGGACGAGCGGGACATCCCAGAGGATGCTCCGTTCGGAACTCCCGAGAAGCTGCCTAATATCGCTGAAGACTTCGACGATCTCAGCCTGGATCCCGCATCGCCAGCGTACTTCCTTAAGCGCGTAAATAACTTCAATTCGGTCCTGATCCAGGTCAGCGCCCCGACTGACGTAGCACTACCGGGCGGGCTCACCGTCGGTAGGCTCGCTGGCGGCGACGACGGACCCCCGGTCACGGTTGCCGACTTCGAGCGAGAAAGCCAGAACAACGACCCGAGCCTGCGTCGAGGGCTTAAGGCCCTGGAACTAGACGAGTTCCGGGAGATAGCGATCGTCAATGCTCCAGGGTACGGCTACGACGTCGCCCGCAGTGTGATCACTCACTGCGAACGCAACCGCTTCCGCTTTGCCGTGGTCGATTCGGAAGCGAATCAGGCCAACTTCTCGGGAATCGAGCCTCGCAGCCAGGTTCAGGACACGAAGTATGGGGCGTTTTATTACCCGTGGATCTATGTGAACGACCCCCGTAGCGGCGGCCGCACTAAAGTCCCGCCGGGCGGATCAGTGTGCGGGGTATACGCGCTCACGGACAACACCCGAGGTGTCTTCAAGGCTCCCGCCAACGAAACGATCGCTGGAGCGATCGACCTCGAATTTGACATCAATCAGAGCATGCAGGAGGTGCTCAACCCTCGCGGATGTGACGCCATCCGGCGCTTCCCGGGGCGCGGCATCCGGCTGTGGGGCGCCCGCACCCTTTCCAGCGACCCGTTGTGGAAGTACGTCAATGTAAGGCGGCTCTTCATCTTCATAGAGGCGTCAATCTACAACTCGACACAATGGGTGGTCTTCGAACCCAACAACGAGCGGCTGTGGGCCCGAGTGAAGCAGACCGTAACGTTGTTTCTCCGGACTCAGTGGCGTGAAGGCGCCCTACTCGGTGTCAGAGAGGAAGAGGCGTTCACCGTTTCCGTAGGCCGCGGCGAAACGATGTCCGAGGATGACATCCTCAATGGCCGGCTGATCGTCGAAGTCGGCATCGCGCCGGTAAGGCCCGCGGAGTTCGTGGTCTTCCGCATCTTCCAGAAGACACAGGAATCCAAGTCATGAACAACAGAGCCCAGGAGGGCTGAGCGATGGCACGCCAAGACCCGCTCCGCAAGTTCCGGTTCCGGCTGGAGATCGACGGCCTCGAGCAAGCTGCCTTCTCCGAGGTCGCGATCGGCGACGCGGCCAGCGACCCGATCGAGTACAGGGAGGGGGATGAGCCGCCCACGGCCCGCAAGCTCAGCGGCCTCACCAAGTTCGCAAACGTCACCCTGAAGTGGGGTATCACCGACTCGATGGAACTCGCCGAATGGCATCGGCTCATCGTGGACGGAGCCACGCTGCAGGAGGAGATCAGGAAGACCGTGGTCATCAGGATCCAGAACGAGGCTGGCGACGACAAGGCGGCCTTCGAAATAACAAGGGCGTGGCCAACTAAGTACGACCCGTCAGACCTTAACGGCACTGGCAACGAGGTAGCGATCGATTCCCTCGAGTTGGCCAACGAGGGCATCCGGCGCATTCAGTGACCCCTTCAGCAACCTGAAGAAGAGAAAGGACCGCACTATGTTCGCCACTGAGGTCGACTTCACCTTGGGCAAGGGCTACCTCGACGCCGACGGAGTTCTCCATACGAGGGGCGTCATGCGCCTGGCCACCGCAGCCGACGAAATCCTGCCCCTCAAGGACCCCCGCGTACAGCAGAACCCGGGATACCTGACGATCATCGTACTGGCTCGCGTCATCACGAGCCTAGGTAGCGTCTCGGACGTCAACACCAAAGTGATCGAGGGTTTGTTCGTCAGCGACCTAGAGGAGCTTCAGCAACTGTACGAGACGCTAAACGCCGTGGAAGAGCAGCCCCCGCCGGCCCCAGACAAAAATCAGCCCGACCAATGGAACACGAGGTCTTACGCCCTGGGGGAAGGCTGAGGGCCTATCCCGTGGACGAGCTCTATGAGGAGATGGCCTTCATTGCATACCACTTCCACTGGTCCAACGAAGAACTCATGCATTTGGAACATCGCCAGCGGCGACGGTGGTGTGAGGAAATCTCGCACATCAACCGCGGCCTGAACGGCACACCCCGCAACCCCTTCGACCTCAAGTGAGGAGGTGAACCATGGCTCGACCAGATCCCTACCGCGTTTTCCGATTCATAGTCGAGATCGAGGGCCTGCAGGCCGGCGGATTTCAATCTGTCACGGGCATCGAACGGCAGAGCCAGGTCGAGCCCTATCGAGAGGGCGGCGTGAACGACTTCGAACACCAGCTCGTCGTGAAGACCACCTACCCCGCCCTGACCCTCAAGCGCGGTCTCATGAGCCGCTCGATGTGGGAGTGGCACCAAGACGTCATCGAGGGCCGAGTCCAGCGCCGCACCGTGTCGGTCCTGCTGCTGGACCTCGTCGGCGACGAGGCGTGGCGCTGGGTCTGCGTCGGTGCTTACCCAGCCAAATGGACCGGAGCCGAACTGGACGGGCTTTCGAGCGCCGTGGCCACCGAGTCGGTGGAGCTCGTTCATCATGGGCTCACGAGGAGCCCCCAGTGACTGGGCGGCTGCCTTCCCGTACCTCAGTGACTGGGCCTGGGCGCTTCGACGCCAAGGGAAGCTCTGCGCGGAGGCCGCTAGCCTCTCGGCATCGACCCTTGGCGCTTGTGTTCCGGCGCCCTGTCGGTGGGGCCCCGCCCACTGAGGTGGTGACGCCCAACGGTTCGAAAGTGAACCTTTCGGTCTACTTCTCTCTGCGGATCTGGCTCGCCGTCAGGCTCAGGACGCTGATCCGGCAAGTGACCATCGAGAAGGTCCCGTCACCCGGGCCACCCGTCTCGGGGCTGGGGAAGGCTCGGGTTCCAGCAGTTCGGCTTGTGACTCTTGTCCCGCAGATAACGGTCGAGAAGGTTTCGGCATCTGGAGAGCCGGTCTCAGGGCTGGGAGATTCTCCGGCGCGAACAGTCCGGAGCACTGCACGGTTGAAGGTCTCAGCCTCCGAACATCACCCATCGGTGCCGAGAGATTCTTGGAGGCCAGCAGGCCGGCGGCGGATGCCGCATGGGTCCGCCGTCACCCCGCCAGTCGGATCCACACCCCCCTTGAACGCCGCTCGGTGTTCGTCGGCAGGAAAAACATCACGCGGCCTCGCCTCCTTGCTGTGGGTCGCCAGCGCAATCGGCTCCGCCGCTGACAGGGGCGACATCCCGCGGAATAGTCCGGCCTCAAAATTGGTGCCAGTCCGGCTGCTACCGCGGGGTCTGACTGAGACTCCGGTGAACCCGGCAGCACCGGCAAAGAGGATCCCGATGGAGGCTGGCGCTCCCCGCGTCGGATGGCCCCGCGGTCAGCGCGCCGCTGACATTTCACGTCCGATGCCGGACGCGAGCAGCGACCGCCTCCGTACGGGCCGACGGAGCGCTCGCTCCCCGCTGGTGGATCTCACGGATGCGCGCTCCGCCGCCGCCCGGAACTACGGCGCCGCCACCCTCGAATTCGGCGCTCCGGCGCCCCTCGCCCCGTTTCGGTCGCCTAACCCGTCATCCTCTGTCCCGCTGGTCGTCCGGACACTGCGCCCGGCTGAGCTGATCCACCGGGAACCCGTCCACCCGGCGGTCGTCGCGCATCCACCGGTGGATGTGGCGCTCCAAGCGCGAACACGACCGGCCTACCTCCCGGTTGACGTCGACCGGCTCGACAACGAGCTGTGGAAGCGGTTTGAAAAGCGCGTGCGGATTGAGAACGAGCGTCGAGGAAGGGGGTGACCGGCGATGGCACAGGAACTGGCCAAGGCGATCATCACGCCTCTGGACGGCCGGGGGAAGAACTCCCCGATCAAGGTCTTGTTCAACCCAACCGAGTACAGCGTCGAGTATTCGGCGAATTTTCAGGAGGCGGCCCCGCCAGGACTCTCGAATCCGATTGTTCAGTTCGTCAACGGTAATGCGAGCGTGTTGACGATGGACCTGCTGTTCGACACGTTCACAGATGGCGGGCAAGCCAACGTCCTGGACCTCACGAAGCCGCTCACGGACCTCATCTCGATCGACGGGACACTTCATGCGCCACCCCGAGTCGAGTTTCGTTGGGGAGTGTTTGAGTTCGTGGCCGTCATCGAGAAGATCTCGCAAAAACTGACGATGTTCAAGCCGGACGGGACCCCCGTCCGATCGACGCTCAATGTGTCGTTCAAGCAGTACCGAACGATTTCCGAGCAACTGAGTGACCCTCGCCGAAACTCCGCGGACAAGACCAAGCGTCGTGTCCTCGAGTCCCACGACAGCGTTTGGCTCATGGCGGCCCGCGAGTATGGGGAGTGTCGCTATTGGCGTTTGATCGCCCGGCATAACGACATCGACAATCCGCGGCGAATCCAGCCGGGAACGGTTCTCGAGTTGCCAGCGCTCGATCTGAACGATCCGAGCTTCCAGAGGGAGGATCGTCGTGACACTCGCCGAGCTTGAGCAAGCCAACAACGGCTTCTACGTGCCGGCCTTCTCTGTGAAGATCGGCACCGAAGACGTCCTTCGTGACTTCTTTCTGGCTATCACGTCGGTTAGCGTCGATCTGAAGGAGAAGACTGCCGGACGGTTCTCCTTCACTGTCGCCTCGTCCTTTGACTGGAACAAGGGTGAATTTCTGGCCACCCAGCGGGCGGACCGAATGGACCTGCTGGATTTGTTCGCGTTCGGCAGCAGCGTGACAATCGGCCTCGGTTACGGCGACGCCACGGGGGTGAAACCTATCCTCAAAGGCATCATCACGGAGGTCACGACGTCGTTCTCAGCCGGCTCCACGCCGGAACTCACGATCAGCGGTGCCGATGGCCTTTACCCATTGACGGTCGGTAAGAATACGCGCCATTGGCCCAAACACCCGGCCACCGTGGCTCGGGATAGCGAGGCCGTCACCGAGGTTGCTTCCCAAGCGCGGCTGGGCACCGACGTGCTCACTACCAGTCCGACCTTCGACAAAATCGACCAAAATAACGAGTCGGACCTGGTCTTTCTCGACAGGCTCGCCAAGCGCAATAAGGCGACCTTTTATGAGCGTGGCGGCAAGCTGCGGTTCGGACCCAGGCGCAGTAAGACCGCCGCCGTCGCTGAACTGACGTGGGGCAAAGGCCTATTGAGCTTCAGCCCCGAAGCAAACATCGCTCGGCAAGTCGCGGAGGTCAGGGTGCACGCCACGTCGCTCGCGACGGGCAAGCCGATCGTCGGCATAGCTAAGCACGGCGAGGAGTCCGGACGGGAGCAAAGAGAAGAGAGCGGCGGAGACATGGCCTTCAAGGCGCTGTCGAAGAGGCCGGTACTGAACGTCAGGGCAGCGGTCGACACCCAGGAGCAAGCCGACGCCCGCGCGCTCGCCATCCTTGAGGAACGGGCGCAGCAGTTCCTGACCGGCACCGGAGAGTGCGTGGGCCTGCCCGCGATCCTCCCGGACACCAACCTCCTCATCAATGGACTAGGGCGTGCGTTCAGCAAGCCCTACTACGTCACCGAGACCACACACAAGATCGACGGCAGCGGCTACCGAACCACGTTCGCAGTCGAAGAAACGAGCATCTGATGATCGGCGCAGTGTTCGAGCAGACGAGTGAGGACGAGAGGGAGTCCGACGGCTTCATCAGCGGAGTGGCAGTAGGTGAGGTGATCGACAACAAGGACCCGGATGGTTTGGGGCGAGTTCGCATCCATCTGCCATGGCAGGCGGATGGTGACGCCAGCGGGTGGTCACGATGCGCCATGAACATGGCAGGTAAGGACCGCGGTCTGTTCCTTCTACCAGAGGTCGGAGACGAGGTCCTCGTGTCCGCCGAGAAGGGCGACCCGTCTCACCTGTACGTACTCGGAGTCCTATGGAATGGAAAGAACAGACCGCCAACTGATAATGCGGATGGTGCCAACAACATACGTGTCCTGAAGAGCCGGTCCGGGCACACCATCCGGATCAACGACGACAAGTCGGCTCCGGAAGTAGAGATAAGGCTTGAGGACGGAAAGAAGGTCGCCCTGACCAAGGACGGCATCACGGTCAGCGATGGGAAGAACAACAAGATCGCCATTGACAGCTCGAACTCCTCAATCCAAATAAGCGCCACGCAGAAGCTTGTGCTTGATGCCCCGAACATCGAAATCAAGGCAGGCGCGGCGCTGACAATTCAGGCGTCTGGAACGTTGACGGTGAAGGGAACGACCGTTCTCATCAACTGATGCGATTTGACTAGTACGAGCGCGAACGACAAGAAAAGGGCAGATGATGGGACAGCCAGCAGCACGGGTGGGAGACAGTACAGCTCATGGGACACCGCTGTCCCCGGGGCCCGGTTGCCCTACCGTCGTCATCGGTGGCAGACCTGCGTGGCGAGCCGGCAGCGACCTTCACACCTGCCCTCTATCCGACGGCCCTAAGCCTCACGTCGGCGGGACCGTTCCCGTCGCCAGTACGACCGTCCTGATCGGAGGTCTGCCGGCGGCCCGCATGGGGGACCAGGTCATCGAAGTCGGCCCGCCTAACCCCATCGCCGCTGGCGAAACCACGGTGCTGATCGGATGATGATGGACAGCAACGATCAATTGGCACGCGACTTTCTCGGTACCGGATGGGCCTTCCCGGTGAACGTGTCGTCCTCAACGGGGCTCATCGAGCGCGTGTCATACGAAACGGATATCAAGCAATCCATCTTGATAATCCTCGGAACCGCCAAGGGCGAGCGCGTTATGCGTCCCGACTTCGGATGCGGGATCCACGACATGGCCTTCGCGGCCATCAGTACCCAGGTCATCGCACAGATCGAGACGACCGTGCGCGAGGCGCTGCGGAGCTACGAGGCGCGAATCGAGGTCCGCCACGTGGCGGTGGAGACGACCCACCTCGACGGCGGACGAATCGACGTAGTCATCGACTACGAGGTGCGAGCTACAAACCAGCCGGGGAACATCGTCTATCCGTTCCACTTCGAAGAATCTCCGAGCCGATGAGTACCTACCGTTCCCGCTTGGAAGCCGGCGTTCACCCGAAGACCGACCCTCGACGTGAGCAGCAGCTCCTTGCCGAGCTGCGCCGGCTTGCTGATGCCCTGACGCCCCGGTGGAGACGAACAGGCGACCGCGACGATTTCGGCTCCGCTCTGTTGCGAATCGGTGCGCGGCTCGCAGAACAGTCGGCCTGGCGCCTGGACGCAACCGCTGAGCGTGACGCCCTCGCCTTCTTCGAGTTTCTTGGGCTTCCTCCCGATCCTCCACGCGCCGCATACGGTGTGCTGGTACTCGGGCTCGGACCGAAGCAATTAACACCGGTCCAGGCCGCGGTCGCGACCCAGGTTGCTGTCACCACAGCCAATGGGGAACAGGCCACCTTCGAGACTGGCGTCGAGCTGCGCCTTACACCGGGCGGAATCGCCGAGCTGTTCGCAGTCGATCCGTCGGCGGACCGCATCGAGCGGGCCCCGGCACAGGTCACCTCCCTCCTCGCCCCGCCTGCCCTTCCGCGCAACTACCAGTTCGTCACCTTCAGCGGCGCGGGAAGCTCCACCATCCAGGTGAGCCCGGCGGTCGGCATCAGTGCGGGCGATGTGTTGCGTGTAGACCGTTCTGCCTATGACGTCGCGAAGGAGATGGACAAGAACGGGCTGGTACTACTCCAACACCCGCTCGAAGGGCCGGCAACGCCAGGATCCGCGGAGGCGACGCGGATCAGCGCGTTCGAGACCTTCACCCTGCGGAACATTCAGCGGCACTGCGTCTTCATCGCCCACAAGGAGTTGCTGAATCTGAAGGAGCCCGCCGAGATCACCCTCGAACTGTCGCCGGCCGGCCTCGCGCGGGAGATGGGGGAGCTGGACATCGCCTACTCCATCTACGGCACGCGGGGCGAGCAGAAGGAGTCTGATTGGCAGCCCTTGGAGTTGCTGAAAACTGTGGGTCCCACGATTACGTTGGGCAAGACCTGGGCCGGCACGGCGGACGAAGTGGAGGTCAACGGCCGCAAGAGCCGCTGGATCCGCGCCGAGTTGCGCGAGCAGATCGTCGATGGTGCAAGCCCGGCCTCGCGGGCATCGGGTATCAAGCTGACCGTTGCTTCTCCCGACGAAGATTCGAAAAAAGGTTCCGACGGCGACACCACTGGCGGTTCGGGAACGAACCAAACCGAGGGAAGTCGGACAATCACCCTCGCCTCTCATAACGGAAACCCGCTGGCGACGACCGGGCGCTTCTACCCATTCGGTCCAGAACCGATCCGCTTTGACACCTTCGCCCTGGCTGCACCCGAAGCATTGAGCAAGAAGGGAGCAACGGTAACCCTTGACTTGACACTTGCGGACTCCTCGATGAAATCGTTCCTCGTCACTGTAGGTGATTCCGTCGATTCCTGGAGCGGTTATGGAGTGGGCCTCAACGGAGACCTACAGATTATCTCTCAGGACAAGGACCGCTTTCGGTGGCAGGGGAGCAGCGTCGTGACGAAGAAAGGGGAGCGGGTCCTGCTGGGGCCGGCTTCTCCCGCGGCAATTCGCGTTGAGAAAGCCGGAACGGATGTCTTGGTCGCTCAAAGCAGGGATGGCCGCTTTTGGTCCGCCTCCCTGAAGCGAGGGGGAACCCCGCCCACGATGTCGGTCGAGGAAGCCTGGCAGTCCATTGATCGAGTCGAGCAGGCCACGAGCGCCGGGGCGCATTCGCCGCAGATGCCGGTAGTGCTACCCACACCCACCAGCTCTCCGGCAACGTCGGCCATCCTTCTGGACGTTCAAGACACAGAGCTCTACGGGCAATCCTTGGACTTGCGCGGACGGCCGACGGGCACATGGAAGGCACTCACCAGCGTGGGGAGTGCACGGCCTGCCGTCTCAAGCAACAACCAACTCGCCGCTGTCCAGGGCGCAGACTGGCCGCTGCGGCCCCAGCAACTCGAGGTCGTCGCCCGCGATGACGACAACCTGCTTTGGGTAGGCAGAATATCCGTACCTTACGTCGGCGGTTTCACCGTGTCGTGGATCAGCCCTTTGGTGGCCGATCCCGCTGGTAAGCAGACACCTTTGGAGATGAGTCATGACGTAGCGCCGACAGCAACCCGCTTTCGTACTGCAGCCGGCGAGGAACACTGGTGGGTTTCCTACGCCGCCCCCGCGAGCGAACCAGCGCCAGGCCGCTTCGTCGGCATCGAGTTGCAGGACGACGCGGGTGGAGGGGCTTCGGTGGTGGGCGTTCATCACTCGGACCAGGGAAACCTCGCGAAGGGATCCGAGCTGCACACCAACCCCGCCGTGCGGGGAACGGCGGACCTGCCCGCGGTGGTGGGGCTGGCATCCAATCCGGACGGACTGCTGGTCTGGCAAGCGGATGATCCGCTCACCGTTGCAACTCTGGCGGCCCCGGCATCGTCAACCCGGCCGCAACTGCTCGGGACCGGTCTGTCAGAGGACTTCCCGGGATGGGAGGCATTGCTCCCTGGGCAAGGGGAGCGTCTCTTCAGAGTGACGCAGCCTGAGACATCAAAAATAGACTACACGCTTCACAACATAGTTCGGTTCCAGCCTCCGGTCGCTGCTGACGATTGGGCGCCAGACCGGGTGGATATAGGCACGAACGTCGATAAAGCGGCGAACCGAACCATGGTCACCGTGGGCAGCGTCAACCGCATCACCTACGACCGAAACACGGGGCTCCGCACCTTCAGGATTGACGCCCCGCTACTCAAGCCCAATATGCAACTTCGCTTCATGCGCCTGCTTAACAACGCAAAGCGCTATGCCGGGTCGTTCGAGACGCCGACAAAGCGTAAGAGAGTCGGCTTCAATAGCGCCCAGATTGCGCTCGCCGTCGGTACGCGACTGGTCATCCGCCAGGCCAGTTACGTCGTGAAGGCGATTGCCACGGACAGCGGGGGGAAGACATTCGCCACGCTCGACCGTGACGTTGCAGGAATCGATATCGATGCCCCTTTCCAGGTCGTCGACAGAGAGACCACGGCCAAAGTGACCTCTGACGACCTCGGTACTCTGATCAATTTCGAACTGCCGACACCGCCCCCTCTGATCGCGTTCGGGAAGCCTGCAGCACCCAAGGCCCAGAAGGTCTTGGGGTCCAACAGGGTTGGCAAGCAGTTGTGGGCGATACTGGGCCGGCCTTGGAGCACGCCTCCAAAAGAGGAAACGAAGGCTGTCGTGCCGACAGGAGCACGCGTTCTTAGGGAAAGCGTGCGAGTGCGGGACTACCGCAATCCAGAGCTGAGTTGGGAATACTTCGGCGCCACCAGCTGGCAGAAGCTCGCCGTCGAGGTAGACGAGACGCACCAGCTCTCCACCTCGGGGAAAATTAAGTTCAAGATTCCCCCGGACCTCGCTACAACCGAGATCGGCGGAAAAGAGGACTACTGGATCCGTGCCCGACTGATCGGTGGCGACTACGGTCGGCCCGCCTACCTCGTGAAGAGCGATAGGAATCCCCAGACCAAGGTCATAACACAGACTGTCGTCGTGGACACTACAGAGCTGAACCCACCCGAGATAGTCGCCATCGAGGCATCCTTCGGCGGACTAGTCGGCGACTATCCGGAGATAGTTCTGAGCGAGAACAATGCCGATACTCTCGACCAGACCCAGGCTGCAACCCTGGCATCGGCCAGTTTCGCTCTGTTCGAGGGCACCGCCGCGATAGTTCCAGGCCCATCCGAGCGCGTGCTCCTCGCGGGGTTCACGGGGCAACTGACGGCCGGCCCCCTCACCGTCCTGGTCGATGCGGTCGACCAGTCGGGGACCGGGCCGCTCCGCGCCGAAGTCCTCACGGCGGACGGATGGCAAAAGGTTCTCGTTGACGATCAGACCGCTTCGATGCGGCGCACAGGCATCATCAGCCTCTCGCTACAGAGCGACCCGGTCCCGATGCGCCTATTCGGTCAAGATCGGATTTGGCTGCGGTTCAGCCCCGGGAGCGATCCCGGTGCGGCTCAAGGCTCGGAAGAGCAGAACCGCCGTTCATGGGCTCCGGTTATTCGTGCGGTGCTGCCTAATGCGGTGCCGGTAACTCATGCCAGGACGTCGACGGACGAGGTTCTCGGATCCAGTCTTGGGGCGCCTGGGACGACGTTGCAGCTTTCCGCGACGCCGGTCTTACCGGACAGCGTCGAGTTGCGTGTTCGCGAGGATCTTTCCGCTGAGGAGCTGGCGACACTCGAGGAGGAATACGGTGCCCGGACTCCGACCTCTCGAACCCCGGTGCCCCCCCTGGTCGTGACCGACCTCGAACGCGCGCCGGGCACCTGGGTGCTGTGGCGCCGCGTCGACAGCTTCATCGGGCAGCCGCGTTACGCCAGGATATTCGTTCTGGAACCAGCCAGCGGACGAGTGACCTTCGGTGACGACCAGTCCGGGCGGATCCCCGGGGCCGGCCGCGACGGGATCAGGGCCTTCTCCTACCAACAGGGCGGCGGAACGTTGGGCAACGTCCCAGCGTGGTCCGAAACGAGGATGACGACATCCATCGAAGGGGTGGAAGTGGCCGTCCTGCCATTGGGCGTGGCGGGCGGCGCAGACACTCCACCACCGAACACAGTCTTCGCCACGGCACCACACCAGCTGCGGCACGCAGGGCGGGCGCTGACGCCAGCCGATGTCGAAGCCCTCGCGGTAGCGTCCTCAGGAGAGATACTGAGGGCCCGATGCCGCCGCCCGGGATCCCATGGTGAACCCATCCAGGTCGTCGTCGTCGTCCGAGACGAGACCAGCCGGTGCCCCAAACCGACTCACGCTCAACGTGAGGCTGTCGCCGCCTTCATCCGCGCGGCTGCCTGGGGCGGATTGAACGAGGACGCGCTGGAAGTGGCCGGACCGGCCTACACGCCCCTGTCCGTGAAGGTGGCCCTTGAGGCTCTTCCGGAACTATGGGCGCAGGTGGAGCAGGGTGCCACGGCCCGCCTCACGGAATTCTTCGACCAGGCCCACGGTGGACCTTTCGGAGCGGGCTGGCCGTTCGGCCGGCACCCGGACCAGGCCGACCTACTACGGGTACTTAACAGGGTTCCTGGGATCGACCGCGTGGTCTCGGTGGACATCACCGGCATCGACGGCTCTCCGCTTGTCGAGCTGCCGTTCGACGGCATCGTCTGCGCTGAAGAAGCGCACATCTCCGTCAACGTCGGTGGGGAAGGAAGCACGCCGTGAGTGACGCCGGAAGCGAATTCGTGACAAACCTCGACAGCATGGAGTTCGATGATCTGGTCCTCCTCGCCCGGGCCGAAATTCCTCGCTACGCGGCGGACTGGACCGATCACAACCTGCACGACCCCGGCATGACCATGATCGATCTGCTGGCCTGGATCGTGGACCAGCAGATCTTTCGCGTCGGGTCCGTCGGGTCTCGGCACCGAAGGGCTTTCGCCGCGCTCCTGGGGCAGAAACCGGAGGGGGCACAGCCCGCACGGGGCGTGGTGTGGCCGAGCGAGGGGCTCAGCGAGGGCCGAGTCGTTCAACAGGGTGCGCCCGTTGTGTGCGTCACCCGACCCACCCTGCCTTTTGCGCTCGAGCGGCAGCTTTTCCTGACCGCAGCTGTCCTCAGGGGCGCGCATGTCACAGTGGACGGCAGGCACGTCCCTGCATCGGATTCGGATTTCGACGCCGTCTCCTGGACCCTCGGCGGGCACCGGCATCAGAGCCTGACCGCCCTGACGCTGCAGTTCTCCGGAGCACTGGGGACGTCTGAAGGCGAGGCGCCGATGTCTCTTGGCTTCGACGTGGTGCCACACCCCGGACCGGCCATCACTTCGGAGGAACCGGCCTGGGGCCCGGTGCGCTTCGAATACCGTGACAGCGGTACGGAGGAGTGGACCGACCTGCCTGTCGAATTCGACAGTACAGCCGGGCTTGCCACCAGCGGATTCGTTGTTGTTAGGGCACCCGAGGCTCCTGCTGGCACGGCTAGAGCTGAACTTCGCCTGCGTATGGATGACGGCTTCTTCCCGATACCTCCGCACATTCGTGCTGTGACGATCAACGCGCTGCCTGTGGTGCAACTCGAACAGGTGCCCCCCGCCTCATTCCCCCAACCGGGCACAGGACAGCCGGACCAGATTCTCGAGCTCGTCACCGACGACCTCGTACCACCGCTCTCCCGCCCCGACGGTCCACTTTTGGAGATCAAGGTTGACGGAGAACGCTGGCTACGCGTGGACGACTTCGACAAGTCAAGACCCGATAACTTGCACTTTGTGGTAAACGAAGATCGGCTGGTTTTCGGCAACGGGCTGAATGGCCGTTGTCCACGCCTCAGGGCAGAGATAGAGCATTCGGAGCTAGCCCGCACCTCTTGCGCTGCGGGCAACCTCAGAGCAGGACTCACGTGGCGCTTGCCCGCCCTGGAAGGCGTGGCGGGGGACTTCGGCGCGAATCGTCACGCATTCGCAGATGGACGGGGCGTGTCGACGGCCTCCGAACTCGTTGCCAAGGCACGCGCGGCTGCCACCCGGAGGAAGGCGATGGTGACGAATGATGACGTCACCCGGGTCGCGCAGGGTTTGCCCGGCATGGCTGTGGGACGCGCGGAAGTGCTGTCCCGCTTCGATCCGCGGATGCCGGTCGGATCGGTGGACGGTGTGCGGACGCTCATCGTTGTGCCCCACGGGTTCCCAACGGGCGCAGGTAGCGTGCCCCAGACCTACATCGATGAAGTTGCCAGACGTCTGGGGCACCGACGCCTCGTGGGGGAGCGCCTCGTGGTCCAGGGTCCGGCCATCGTGAGGGTGAGCGTCCAGATCGAGGTGACCACCGAACCGTGGGCTGACGCCCCAACGGTCACGGCGGCCATCGAGGCGGCGGTGCGCAAGCGGCTCACCGCTACCCGGATTGACGACGACGTGGAGCCCTGGCCCCTGGGGCGGGACCTCACGGTCTCCGACATTCTCTCCCTCAGTGCGAACGTGAACGGCGTCGCAACGGTGGGGTCCGTCCGGATCTCCGAGGTAGGGGCGGATTTGGGGAAGCACCCGGTCGCCGTACCTCGGGACGGTGTGGTGGTCGTGGGCGCCGAGGATCTCCTGGTCGACGCCATGAGCGGCACCACCGTCGGCAGCAGCGTTCCGGGATTCGGGAGGTCGGACTGATGCCGGCCGCGGAGGAGCGAACCTACCGATTCACGCTCTCGTCCCATTGGCGAGCCGGGGCCCGCCGCGGTCTCCGGATACAGGACGACTGTCTCGTCATACCGCCTCCGCTGGAGGTCCGTGCACTGGTGGGGACCGGGACGAAGAATGGCAACGCCGCCCCCACCGTGGACTCCCGGGGTCGCATCCTATGGTTGGATCCGGGTACGAGCCAGTTGCTGCACTGGCACTCCGATGACCTCCCGGCCTTGGGACAGGGATCGCTGGAGGGCGCCACGGGGGGCCACCGGTTGCTTGTCGGACCGTCCGTGACCTGGGTGGCCGTGGGTGGGGGGCTCCAGCGCTACGACACCGGAACGGCTCAACGCCTGACTCCGCCGATTCACAGGCCGGGCTGGCAACTCTCCGACGCCGCGGGCGACGACGACGACGGAGCCTGGATCACGGAGCGTGATGGGGCGCACCGGTGGCGGCTTCGTCACCTGAACTGTTGGGGCCAAACCTGCCGTGAGCCTGTTGAGCTGACAGGCGTATCAGCAGAGCAACTCGTCGTGGCGACCGCCAACGGAACCGAGGTCATCGCCCTTGACCCGGTTGCATCGACCGAACTGATGGTGGTGAACGTCGACACCGGCACCATCCGCCAGGTCGGCCTGGATGCCGAGCACGGCACCGGACGCAGCCTGATCGCCGGAGGAGACGGCACGGTGCACGTGCTGACCGTGCCCGATGACTTCGGGCGGGACAACCGCGAGGCGCTCTACCAGCAGATCGAGATCACCTCCGGAACCGTGGAGGACCATCAACACCTCGCGGTACCTCGCGAACTCGGCCGGCCCACCGCAATGGCGGGCAACGCCACGAGACTCGTGCTCGCCGGGACGCGCGGACTCGCCGAACTTGTCCCCGTGCCGACGTCCGACGAGACACGCCGCGCCACCTTCATCACGCCGGCACTCGTTTCACCACTCGGCCCCCAGTCGGGTTGGGACCGGGCGGACGTCGTCGCGCTCCTGCCCGCCGGGACAACCATGGAAGTCACCTGGGCGGCGACGAGCGAGATCTGGCTCACTGACCGAGCGGCACAGGTCATGGCCGACACGTCGACACCTGGCATGGTTTCCGTGCTCGATCAGCAACTGCAATGGCGGTCACCCGGCACCATCTATCGGGGCGACAACGGCGAAGCAGTGACGTACGGCGCCCTGCTCAACAGAGCCGAGCCGACCACACTGTGGCTCCGGATCGAACTCCGCATCGCCGCAGGCAGCGCAGTGCCGCAGCTGAAGAGCCTTCGAGTGCACTATCCCAACACGTCGTATCTCGACTACTTGCCGGCGATCTATCGCGGCATTCAAAAATCGGTCGAGGACCTGAGGCAGATCCTTGCGCCGTACGAGGTACTGCTGGACGGTATCGACAAGAAACTGGACGCGGGGCCCAGGCGCCTGGATCCGGCATCGACCAGCGACGAGTGGACCGACTACCTCCTCGGCTGGTTGGGATTTCCGCCGGTCACCGGACTCGACCCCGGTGTCCGGCGGAAGCTTCTAGCCTCCGCGGCCGAGCTGCTGGAGTCCCGGGGTACCCGGATGGGCCTGGAAAAGCTCCTAGGGGTGGTGACGAAGGGGCGGTACACCCTGGCCGACTCCTCCGAGGAGCCAGCCGGCTGGTTCCTCGGAGGCGGGACCACTACTCCCTCTGCCGGTGCCGGGCCTTCACGCCTCGGCGCCGACACTGTTGTGCTGAAGCAGCTGCCGCAACCCGCCCGCGTGGGCGCTATGGTGCTCGGAGCGGCCAGCGTCGGCCATCCCTGTGCGGATGTGCCCACCATGATTGCTCAACGTGGAGGGGCACTGACGGTCGAACTTCACGTGGGGCCGGACCGGCAGAGTCTAGAGCTCGTCCTTCAACGGCTCCTCGACACCTTCGTTCCCACTCACTGCATGGTGCGAGTTCTGTGGACCGGAATACCTGAAGCACGGGCACCTCGACTCAACGTCGATTTCCGACTCAGCCCAGGCGCATCATCCGGCACCGCGAACGGCGCCGAGGACGAGCCTCCCATGGACGCGCTGCTTCACGAGGAGGACAGGCTGCGGCTAGGCAGCTCGACGCATCTGGGCGGGTGGCGACTGCCGGCCCGCGCCGGCGAGCCTTCCGTACTCGACCACGGTTCCCGCCTGGGCGCCGACCTGCGATTGCTGTGACATCAAGGAGCAACCCAATGAATAAGAATCACGGCGTGGAGCGGGAAGCCTGGTCCCGCCGGCCCCACTTCACCCCACGGCAGCGACTGACTGCGGAGCAACTCAACACCGGGCTGCTCGATGAGCTCGAACGTCAGCAGATCCTCAATCAGGCCGTACACGGCTTCGGCGTGGTCATGGGTTTTAGCCTGGCAGTGTTCGAGGACGACACGCTGGACCTCCGGCACGGACAGCTCGAGATCAGCGACGGCCTGGCCCTCGACCGGTACGGCCGCATGCTCGTCTGGAAGCGCGGTTGCATCGGGATGGATGACCTGGTCGGCCCCTGGCCGAGAGAGGCCGGGCCCTACACCCTCGTTGCGCATTACGCTGTGCGGTCGCCAGAGACTCAGGACTGCACACTCCTACACGGAACTCAATCGCTGTGGACCGAGGAAGCCGTCGTGTTCTCCCTCCGTCCGGGTTGCAAGGAACTGGAGTGCGGGTGTCCCGAGCACCCGTCGGACAGGTGCGTGAGCCATGGCGAGTACGTGAACCGCAGGAACGGCGGGTTGCCGGGCAAAGCCTCAAGCGTCCCACCGAGTCCCGACGTGGAGACGCTCCTCAAGAGGCCCAGCCCACCTCACGGGTCGTCGGGGGACCGAGAGTGGGCGTACGACCTCGACCCGTGGGTCGGCGTCCCCCTGGCGTGCGTTGAGGTCTGCGATCTCACCAGCGATCACGGACACGAACAAGGAGAGGCTTTCCACGATGAGGACACCGACTGCGACCCACGCTGGGGGTTCTGCCCGGAGTCGAAACCGAACACGATCGGGGTCAGGCCCGTCGTCTACCGTAACCCGTTGCTGTACGAGCTCACGCGTTGCTGTGACATGGATGCGCCCCGCGTGAAGGAGATCTCGTGGCAGGACTGGGTGAATCGCGGCTGGGAGGGGAACAAGCCGATCTCCTGGGATGACTTCGCTGAAGCACTAGGTGACCGTGAACGAGGATTCGCCGTGCGATTCACGAAGCCCGTCGACCCAGCCACTCTTCACGAGGCCAGCTTCTTCATCACGGCCTTTTATCAGGACGACGATTCGGCGTGGCGGAGTTACCGCATCCCCGCGGGCAGCATGGTTCCGGTGGGGCACGGCGGAAAGGTCGACGTCGCGCGCCTCATCCCCGATCAGAGGGAGTGGCTGCGGTCCGAGGTCAGGGGTAAGCGGTCCCACCTATTCGACGGGTGCAGGATCGAGGTCACGATCCGCGGCCAGCTGGTACGTGATGATTGCGGCCGGATGCTCGACACTCGGCCGATCGGCCTGGAGTGCGACACCAGTTGTCAGGCTCGGCCGGGAGCCGACTTCATCACGGTGTTCCAGGTCGCGGCCCGGGAGGACGACCAACGCGGCTTCCGTTCGCCCTCCGGCGGAGACAACATGGCGCAGCAAGCTACTAGAGAAGTAGGAGAGTGACACCGATGAAGACGAAGACGACCAAGTCCGGGCTGCCCCGTGCGGAGCAGCCGACTGGGCTCGAGCGGGCGCGGTTCCACGACGGCATGGTCGTGAAAGCCGAGGACCTGGAAACAGCAGGGCAGTATCCGGTGTCGTTGCTTCAGTCGGTTCTGCGTTCCTATCTCGGCTGCGGGGTCGTGTGCGGGCTCGAGTTGGGTCAGAAGGCACCGCGGGAAGGCAAACCACCGTGGATCGTCACGGTCGGAAGAGGACTGGCGTTGGATTGTGCGGGTTTCCCCATCGAGCTGACCTGCCTGATCGAGCTCGATTTCACCCCCGATCCCTGCGTATGCGAGCCACCGTCGGATCCGGTCTACATCGTCATCCGGCACATGACCTCGGACGAGGCGACGAGCGACCCATGCGGCTGCGTGCACGAGCCCGCGGATAAGGAGTGCGACAGGTTGCGGGACCGAGCCCTCGTCGGCGTCTTCACCCAGGCCGAACTGGAGGAGATGTCCGGCGATGTATGCCGGCTCGAGAAGGCGCCGGGGCAGAAGGCGAACAGCGATGCGAAGAACGACGGCGAGGGGAAGGACACGGCTTACGAAAGCGATAAGAAGCAGGCAGACGCCAGCCTCACGGACCGGTGCGCCGCACTAAAGGACTGCTGCCCCAGTTGCTCGTCCGGTCGTAACTGGGTTCTGCTTGGCACGGTCATAATCGACAAGGAGAAAGGCGTTACGAACCTCGACACGATGTACCGGCGGTGGGTGAAACCCATCGAGATCTTGTGCGAGGTGGATCACCTAGCCAAGAGGATCAGAGATCTCGAGGCAAGCGTTAAGGAACTCCAGCCCAAGAACGAGGACAGCGGAAAGCCCTCCGAGCAAGACGTGAGCAATGGCGTCATCACGCCAAACGCCGGCCCCTAAGAGCAAGGGCGCTGAACCACGCCGAGCGGCACAACCGCCCACTCGGCGCACTGCCGGACGTCCCTCGCCGGCTGACCTGCAGCGGCGGCTCGGCAACCGTGGTGTCGCAGCTGCCATGGATAGAACAGCGTCCGGAAGGGACGCGGCGCGACCACCGGCGGCATCGCGATCATCGCTGACGCCCGCGCCGACAACCGCCAGCCCGCCCCTGACGACCGCTTCAACGACCGCCGGCCCGCCGCTATCCGCGTCCCTTCGCTCGGTGTCCCTGACGCCAGGCGGAACGGGACCAGACGTGGCTGGCGGCGTGGCGGTATCGGTTCCGACTGTCTCAAAAGAAACCCCCTCGTCGACGGCAGCCACCACTGGTAAGGCCGGGGTGACAACCACCGGGCAGTTGTCGGTCCCAGAGCAGGGACCGCTCGCGCCGGCCGTTTCGTCGACCGCGGAACCCGCCGCATCAGGCTTGGGCAGCGTTGGTGCGGAACCCGGTGCTCCCACCACCGGCACAGAACCGGAACCTGTCATCGAGCAACCGCCTTCGGCTGAAGAAGCGGTCGGCCCCGCCGTGCAAGCGGTCAGGCAGCGCGCGGCCCGGGCTGCCAGTCACAGCCCGGAGGCGGCGGTCGTCGCCGGGGCGCAGGGAGCTGCGAAGCAACCGGCCGTCGAGCAGGAACGCAAGGCTGCCGAGGCCACTGTCCGCGGCCTCGACGCGGCGCAGCAGAACACGCAGACGTTCCAGAGGTCCGAGTTCCGTGCCGCTCTCCGAGATGCCATTGACCGCGCAACAGAAAAGCCGAAGACCGAGGCCGAAGCCCATAAGGTCATCGCCACAGGGGCCCAGACCGCCAGTAATGCACTGCAGGGAACGCTCTCGGCTCAAAAGGGCGCTGCCACGGGGCCCCTACAGAACGCCGTCACCGCGGCAGCATCGCCGAGTGATCAACCGGTAGAACCCGCAGCCCCGCTCGTTCCCGAACAGATCGGCGCGCCACCGCAACCGGTCTCGGCGGCCCCAGTGGTTCCTGCACCGCTCCCACCCGAGCGTCTTGACTACTCATCCGACAGGCAGCCGACCGAGTCGGTCATGGCCGAAGGTGGCGTGACCAAGGACCAGTTGGAGAAGGGCAACGAACCGGCTTTCGGCCAGTCCTTGACGGCGAGAACGGAGGCGGAGCAGCACGAGGCCCAGGTCACGTCGACGTACCGTGCCGCAGAAGCAGGTCAGCGAGAGCTGGCCGTCGGTCAAGCTCAAAGCACTTTGGCCGCAGGCCTTGCCGGGGTGCACGGGACTCGCGCAGATTCCATCAATGCCGTAACCGGCAAACAAATTGGCACCCAGACCAAAGATGCCGCCGAACGCCAACGGATCACTCAAGCGATCGACACGATAAAGAACCAGACGCGGACCGACGTCGAGACAATTCTCCGGGAGATGGAGACAGAGGCGAGCCGTATCTTCAACGACGGTCTGGCGACGGCCGAGGCCGCCTACGAGCGCACCTTCGAGGAGGAGAAGGGCGGCGTTGTAACCTGGCTGACGACCTGGTCCGGTTGGGACGAACACATCGAGAGCTCTCTCATCAAGGCCCGCGGCCAGTACATGATGCACGTCGATGCGGCCATCGACAAGGTCGCCAATTGCATTGACAGCAAGCTCAACGCAGCGAAGGCGCGTGTCGCGGCCGGACAGCTCGCGGTCTCGACCTTCGTGGCCGGGCTGGACGCCAGTGTGCAGGCCTTCGGAAAGGAGGCACTGACGTCCGTTGCTGCGGAGTTCAACGCCATGTCGTCCAGCATCGACGAACGCAAGAACTCGTTGGTCGACAGCCTCACCAGCCAGTACAAGCAGTCCTACGAGCGCATGTCCGCCAAAGAGACGGAACTGCGCGAAGCGAACAAGTCGCTGTGGCAGCGCGTATATGACGCGACAGTCGGGCTGGTGAAGCAGATCCTCGCCTTCAGGGACCTGTTGCTCAGTGTACTGGCGAAGGCGGCCGGCGTCATCGGTGACATCATCGCGGACCCTATCGGTTTCCTGAAGAACCTCATCGACGGCGTCATGCTCGGCTTGAACAACTTCGTGCTGAACATCGGAAAGCACCTCAAGAAGGGCCTGATGGACTGGCTGTTCGGTGCGCTCGGTGGTGCCGGCCTCAAACTGCCGGAGACCTTCGACCTCCAGGGCATCGTCAGCATCGTGCTGCAGGTCCTGGGACTGACTTACGAGAACTTCCGGGCCCGGGCGGTGAAGATCCTGGGCGAGCCGATTGTCTCGGCGCTCGAAAAAACCGCCGAGGTCTTCACGATCCTGCTGACCGAGGGCGTCTCCGGTCTATGGCGCTTCATCAAGGGCAAGGTCAGGGAACTGAAGTCCATGGTGCTTGATGCAATTTTCGGTTTCATCAAAGAGAACGTCATCGTGGCCGGCATCACCTGGCTGGTTGGGCTGCTCAACCCTGCCTCCGCGTTCTTCAAGGCGTGCAAGGCGATCTACGACATCATCATGTTCTTCGTCAACCGCGGCTCTCAGATCCTCGCGCTGGTGAATGCAGTGGTCGATTCTGTCGGCGCGATCGCCAAGGGGTCGATCGGCGTGGCCGCGAAGTTTGTTGAAGAGGCCCTCGCCAAGGCCGTGCCGGTGGCGATCGGATTCCTGGCCAGCCTGCTGGGCCTGGGGGACATCAGCGAATCGATCAGGAAGGTGATCAACAAGGCGCAGGCACCGGTGAACAGCGCCATCGACTGGGTCATCAACCAGGCGGTCAACCTGGGCAGGTCCCTTCTCAAGGCCGTCGGCCAGGGCGGAGAATCAGCAACCATCAACGAGGCGGTCCCCATGGACGGAAAGACCCACCATCTCAGGGACGACGGTCCAGACGGCACGCTTGTCCTTCATTCGGAGGAGATGCTCGCGAGTACCATCAAGGACCCGGAGTTCGCCACGCTGGTCACGAGATTCAACGCAGCCAAGAACGTCAAGGCCAAGAAGCAAGCGGCGGATGCGGCAGCGGCATGGCTGGTGGCGAATATGAGCGGCGATTCGCCCGGTGCTAGTGCGCCCTTTATCGGCGTAGTGGGTCTACACGGCGCGAAGTCTCCGAGCGAGAGCAAGGTGGAGTTGTGGGCTCTTCAGTCCGAGCACGTTATTCCCTTTGCCGTCATCCGAAAACTGTGGGAGGCGCTAGGCATAGAGGGCAATGCGCCACGAAAGGGGAAAAAGGGAGCCAAAGGACTGAACAGCGAAGACGCCGCGCTCACTACGATCATGATTTACAGGGGGGCCGCAAAGGACAAGGACGAGAGTGAAAGGTCTGTCAGGTCCAGCGCAATAAAGGCACTAGATTCAAAGATCGAGGACTATGCGACGAAAGGAAACGAGGCTGGAGAAGCTGACACACCCGAAGCTGACGTCGTCATGCAGGCGGAAGTAGAAACTGAGTTGCTAGTCCTGCAGAATTCCTTCGTGGACATCACCGTGACGTCGATTGACAAGGAACACAAGATGCTAAGGAAAGGGCAAACTCATGGAGAGCGACGTGGAGAAAAGAAGGCGCTTCCTAGTGCAGAGCGTGTCCAGGATGCCGCAACAAAGGAATTCAAAAACGCAAAAACGATCCTAATTAGAGGGTTGAAGGCATTGGAGCGTCCACAGAGGAAGTCAAAAGATAGCAATTCAGCAGTGAAATAGTCAGATGAATCCTCAGGCCACCATGATTGCGAACTGACGCAGCAGCCCGTTGATGATCGGCTTCGATTGTAACCATGGCCGTGTAGCGGTCCTTCACGGCGGTGTGAGGGGTGACCTGAAGTTTGCGGATCATTTCGTGGGCTGCGGAAGGACAAGGGTCGTCTGTCAGAGTGGTGTTGCGAGCCTCCCTTTGCGACTCCAGTCTCAATTGCATCAGAGTGTTGGAGGAAGAAAAATGAAGCGCCTTAAAAACACGCCGCGGGCCCAAGCTCTAGCCCAACCTGATGAGAATTCTCTCCAGGTCCTCACCAACATCAGTTGGTGTTCCGTGTGGCAAGTAGCGTGGTGACGTCATGCGTGAGGAAAAGGAATTCCGAGAAGAAGCGCTCGACGTTCACAAAGAGCCAGTGACTTCGCAAAATCGTCCCGGATGGGAGATCAATCATCACTACGACCAGGTGACCTACGAGATGTTGACCGCCCGCTTTCTCGCACACGACGAGCTGCTGTGGCAAACCCCCGTCCTGGCGCTGACGGCCCAATCATTTCTTATGACTATTTCCCTGAGTCCTGAGGTCGATGATTGGGCGGGTGCGACAGCGGCGCTCTTGGGAACGGTTCTGATACTGATGTCAATGCACTTGCTGGGTCGACATAGGTTTCTGGAACTTATCGAAAAGCACAAATTGAGGCAACTTGAAGAAGCTTTGCGAATAGAGCCGCTTAGTACGCATTCATGGGCATGGAACTACGCGCCGGCGCCCGCACTGGGAAGAACCTTTAGTCGTAAAAACTACGGGCTGGAAAGTCCCAGATATTACCGGGTCTTCGCGGTGCCGAGTTATCGTATTTGGCAAGTCGGGTTGTGTCTCTTCGCAATCGCAAATGCGGTGATTTTTGTCGTCCGTATCCTCCCAATGCATTAGAGCATGAGTATGAGTGACAAAGAGCCCGCGATGTCTTCGGATGCCCTGAGAGAGGACTTGGGCCGGGAGTATGACGCCATCATGAAGGTCGTTTCCGAGTTTGATGGCAGATTGATGATCGTGAAGGGTTGGTCTGTCACGCTGTCTCTGGCGTCCTTGGGCCTGGGCTTTGAGAGGGGCCACTCCGCCCTGTTCGTACTGGCGGCAGCCACCGCCCTTGGCTTCTGGTTCATTGACGCGCTGATGAAGCGGCATCAGATGCAGTATTACTCCCGAATGCGGGACATTGAGGTCGCAGCCTTCCACCTGAATCACTTGATGATTAATGGCCAGCTGGTTTCTACTCCGAAGGTTGACTGGTGGTGGGGCTTTACTGGCAAAGGGGGACAGTTCAAGTCTGATGTTCCTGTCAGACGCGATCCCGAAAATGTCCAAACGATGCTTGCTCGTGCACCTTGGATGGCCAATGTTTTCCTTCCACATGCCGTGGCCGTGGTGCTTGGACTGACATTCTTTGTGCTCGCCCTTGCCAAGGCACCAGGCTTTGATCAGCTGCAACTGTGATGGCCACCTTGCGTCAGTGGACCACGACGTCGACCATCATTTGGGCGGCGCCTGCTGTGCCGGAAAGGGTGAGCGTAACCCCTGACCACTTGCCATCTGGTCGGTTGAGAGCGGGCTTTGTCGTCTGCCCGGCGGTGTTGTTTACTCCGAAGGGGTAGAGATCGTTGGCGTCCCCCCGGTTTCCTCGGCCGAAGATGCCTGCCAGATGGCGCTGGTTGTCGGCTTGCAGGAGTTCGATGGCAAGGCCATCTTCCTCATTCACATTATCGATGGCTTCATCAACGACGTAGACGGCGAGTCCTTCGTCTGGCAGGAAAGCGTCTTGGGCCCTGCGGCGCCGGTACTCGACGGCGATGTACTGCGTTTCGTCCATTTTGCTGCGGTTCTGGATGAACAGCATGCCACCACCTTCGGCCGCGGGTCTTAGCACCATGTTCCTAGTGGTTTTGGTGACCCGTTCAGGCGCGATCCATCCGTGGAACATCCGCAACATGCCGTTCGGGAAACTCGGTGTCAGGCCGCCGTCGCCCCACGATCCGGACGCCATCAGGCAATAATCGCCAAGGCCGTTGGACCGGGTTGCCTCCAGTCGGCCCGAATCGTAGTAGTCCGCCCAGCGTGCGGCAAGGTGTCCCCATTCGTGGGCACAGACGCCCACCGCGCAGTCCTCCGGTACTGTGAGGAAGGTCTGCACTGACAGAGTGTTTCCGACCTCGATGTCCCCCGGAACAATCCATTTGAGGCTCCAAAGATCATCCCTGGACCCGGTTTTTTCGGCCCCACTGCCGGCGTGGACAATGAAAAGCGCGGTGACGACGTTTTCGCCAAGTGCATCAAGGGAAGCTTCAAATTCAACGCCTTCTGCAAGTGCGGCACGCACGGCATCCCGGGCCATGCCTTGCGCGTTATGGGGAAAATTCTTGCCCATTCCCGAATTCGCGTCGGCGTAAAAGCTCAGCGGCTGCGGCATACGGAACCATCCGTGAACCTCTCCCTGCACGTCGATGCCATTACCGGAATCGACATCAAAATGGCTAACTTTGCGGTAGAAGTCGCGCATGCTCCCTGTGGGGAAGTCGCCCGAGCTGAAGAGCATGGCGTCATAGTAGCCCGCACCGTGGTCGGGATCATGCTGCCGGTCAGGAAAATCAACCAAGAGCACGAGGGTACGGACAATGCCTTTGAGTCTCTTGGCCGGCCTCGTGATGAGCTGTTTGTCCGTGCTTGGACCGTGCTTCAATGATCCATCATCGAGACCAACGAAATTCTCGCCCCGCCGCCCGGAACGCCAGACCCAGTAGTACTGCTCGAATGTCATGTCTTTGGGCAGGCGCCTCGATTGCAATAGCTCCTGGTATCGGGCATAGAGTTCCGCCATAACCTGAGGTGACAGAGGTACCGGGCAAGGGTGCTCGCAGTCGGCGGAACTGCTTGGATGATACTGGGGGCTAAGAGTGACTCGCATCGGGAACTTACTTTCATACTCATCAGGACAAACCGCGGCTGCTGGGTATCGGACAGCGGAATGATTGCGGTCGGAACAGGGGGTTGGGAATTGGATGGCATGAGCTTTGCCACCTGCATGTGTGCTGAGGACCGTTAACCTAACTAGTAGTTGTGGGTGCCTGAACCAAGCCCGCGCCCACGTCCACTGGATTCGTTCCGGCTTTTAGGGGCTTGAACGTTCCTGAACCGATCACTTTGGCCTGGAGGAGTACCGGGCTCAACGGTCCCTGTGCCAGAAGCCGTTCGGCCCAAAGCGCCGTGACGCCGGCGACGTGCGGGGTGGCCATGCTGGTTCCGCTGATGGTCTCGGTGCCGCCGTTGAGCCAGGCACTGAAAACCCCTACTCCGGGACCGGCTATCGTCGCCATAGTGTTGGAGAACGGTGCCACGGTGAGTCCACCGGCGCCGTCGGCCAAAGCCGCCACCGAAGTGATGCCAAACGCTGCGGCGGGCGGGGCAACGTTGATCTCGTAAGCGGGCGTGCCGGTGCGTTCGCTTTCGTTGCCGGCGGCTGCGACGACGATGGTGGTCTGAGCGACTGAGGCGCGGGCGTTGAGAAGGTTGGCCAGCTGTTCGAAAAGCCGGACGTTGGCGCGGTAGCCTTCGAGGGCGATCGAGGTGGCCGCGGGGATTGACAGGCCGTTCTCGTTGACCAGCTCGTCCACCCAGCCTGGGAAGTCTATGCCCAACGACATGGAGATGACGTGGGCGCCGTTGTCGGCCGCCCACAGCATGGCCGAGGCAAGGATGTCACTGCTGCCGCCGTTGGGGCCGCCGAGGACCTTGCCGATCAGGGCTTTCTGGACGCCGCGGGCGACGCCGATCCGCTGGCCGTTCAGGTCGCGGCCGAAAATCGTTCCGGCGCAATGCGTTCCGTGGCCGTTATCGTCGTCGGCGCTGCCTGCGCCCGTAAAGTCTTTCGTGAGGAGGTTGACGCCGGCGAAGGCCGGATGTGTCGCGTCGATGCCGGTGTCCAGGACTGAGACGGTCACGCCGGCGCCCGTGAAAGGCGAGGTATCTGCGCCCACGGCCTTGACGCCCCAAGTCACAGCAGCAGCGGGTGCCGCGTCTGCTTCAAGGGGTTCGATAAGTTTCATCGGCATCGTTGGCGCGATGCTTAGGACCGTGGGATCGTCCCGCAGGGCGTTTATAGCGGAGCTTGAGGAGTTGTCGGTCGTCTCTACCGTCATACCCACAGCGCGTTCCGCAATACTCTGGGTGGCCGATTCGAGCCCGGGGGCACCTGGCCCGTCGAAGGGGTCGCGCGTGGCGCGAAGGGAAGGGGCGCGCAAAATGACGATTTTCTGGTTGAGCAGGTCGGGCATCTTAGGTTCCTTTGGCCTCAATGCGGCAGTGTCTGCGCGCATGAGGCGCGTGGCCGCAGGGTATGTCCTTGCAAGTGCCGGCAAAGAGCCGGCGAGGGGAGGTATAAAGCCCCGAGGTAAGAGCAGCTCCGACCGGCCGGTACACTCCTGACAAAGACTAACGTGCTGTCACTGGCCCTCTTTTATTCACGGGAAGTCAAGTATGCGGCGGGAAGGCGCAATTTTTGGATGACCTGGTGGATATCGATTCCTTGCCTGCGGGCCTTCGGTGAGGATGGCCGCGGTGAGAGTTTGTTTCGACATGGTGCTAGGTCTACATCCTGTGGCGTTACTTCCGCGTTACCAGTCGAAATCGAGCTATACATCGGGCTTCCTTCACCTGCAAGTTGGTCGCTGTCCCGCGGGCACTCGCCGACCAAAAACGTCTAGGGCAACGCCTCGAACGGTGCGGCGGCCGACTTCACCGATGTTTCGCCGGTGGCCCTAACAGTTGTCGGGAAACCTGGGGGACCTGCGTTCTTCAGCACCCGCTGATGGTGGTGAACTTTCTTACGCCGTCAGGCATCATCCTGTGGTCGTCCGCGGACAGGTCCTTCTCCGGCCTATTCGGGGTGGACCCTGTCTGCGCGCTTAGGCAGATTCGTTGAGGGCGATATCCTCGGCCCGCTTCCTGACACGGCAAGGGCGGTCAGAGCGGCGGCGGTGAGCGTGACCGCCGTGATCCGAAGCGTGAAGTCGGTCAGGCCGGACATCAGGAGTGCGAGTGCAGCGAACTGGAGCCAGCGATCGCCACCTATCGGGCGGCGCACCGAGCGGAGGGCAAGAACTATCACGATGAGCCCGAGCCCGGTCCCAACAAGCCCGTACTCTATGCCCCACTGCAGGACCTCGTTGTGGGCGTGCGTAGTGATTCGCGCGCCGGGGTAGGTGGGTGTGAAGGGAGCCGGCGAAGGTCCCTCGCCCAGCAGCGGTTCGCCCGCGATACGCCGCAGAGACTCCTGCCAGAGGTAATACCGGTCCTGGTTTCTCTCGGGGGCGGTCCGCCAGATTACGACCGCCACAGCGACGGCTAAGCCTGCCGCCGCAAGCAGACGTCGTTTCCAGCCAGCGTGGGTTATGGCGTACGCGATAACCAGGACCGACGCGATCAGGATGGCCGTGCGACTGCTGGTCGCCAGGAGTGCACAGCCCTGCAGCAGCAGCGCCACCGCGGTCAACCAACCTCCGCGGCGATCGACCTCGCGGGCGGTGAGAATTGACGTTGCTACGAGCAGCATGCCGAGGCCGTTGGGGGAACCGAGCAGCGAGGCGGCGCGAGGAGAGACCGAGAGCGCCATCGCGACAGTCACCGACAGCTCTACGAGCGCGATAATTGACTGAAGGCATCCCAAGACGATCAGTCCGGTCACCAAAATGTCTCTTTCTTGAGCGCTCATCCGGCGCACCGCCAAAGCAGTGAGGGCAGCGATCAGGACGAGTAGCGGCACTCGAAAAGTCTCAAGCGTCCAACCCGCGCGAAAGAGGCCGACGGTCACCACCCAGCACACCAGCGCTGACAATGCCGCCCACAACGTCGCATCCCGCCTCGGCCACGCCCTACCCGCGATCATCGCCACGACGAGCAGCCCGAGCGTGACGGCCAGGTCCCGCGCGCTGGTGCCTCCCCTGGAAGCAACAGCCCACGAGAGCGCAGACAGAAGTAGATACGCAGTCACGACGTCGGGTCGCCCGAACTCCCGGTTGCGTGATGATCGTCCGAGTCGACTCCCGCCGACTTCAACTTCTTCCACGCCGCCCACAGGCCGAGAACGGCTAGGGCGAGAGCCACGAACGACGCTATGTAGTCCACCGGCCGCTGGAGGATATCCCAGACCGATGGGCCTCGTTCCGTCGCCCGCGCCGACAACGTTTTCGGGACTTTCCGCTCTAGTCCATGTGCCGCGGCCTGGCCCCGGACTGTTGCGGTGGCAACAAGGGCCACTTGCCCCGGCTCGTCGGAGGTCACGGTCCACTTACGGACAATGTCGTCCTCGCTGGATGCCACCAGCACCATTCGTGAGGCCGCAAGGGATATTGGTTCTTCGACGATCGTCACTGCAGCGGAGTGCTCGCTCCTTTCCAGATCGATGTCGGCGCTCACCGTGTTGGCGTGACCAGCCAATGACATGGATGCGCTGACTTCGAATTCCTCGCCGACGATCACCTCACCCGGAACTTGCGTTTTCATGTCGGCGGCGGCCGTGAGCACCTGCTCGAAATCGTACTGGACAGGGTGGACATCGACCGTCACGGGGATCGGCTTGTTGATGTCGAGGAGGTCGGGAACCACTTCACCCTCGACGACGACCATAGGAAGGATACTGACTGTGAGCGTCTGGTTGCCGGCAACGAGGGGCGTCACATCCCACGTCCAGGTGAGCTCGTACCCCCCGTTAGGACGGCGGGTGCCGGCGTCGAGGAACTGACGGGACGCGGACGTTGGCTTGATGTCGAAGATGCCTTCAGCCTGAGCCGCGAGCGCGGCCTCATTGCTCCAGGCGATCTTGACAGTCGGGAGATCAGGGTTGGGTGAGGTCGTGCCGTAGATGAGGGTAGCCCGGAAGGTGGCCGTCTCGAATTGCGTGATTGGCTCTGATGCGAAGCTGGCGTCGAGGTTGGCGTTGGTGATCGCCTCTTCGATAGTGCTGGCGTCCGCCCCGGGATACACCTGGGCGTAAAGAGGCGCCCCGACGGGCCAGGCCAGTGCCATCAGCGTGACGACCGCGACGACGAACGCCGCACCGACACCGTGTCCTCTTCGAGCTTCCCCATACATCGCCGCTCCTCGAAAGCAATATCTCGTAACTGCGCGTTGTCGATACTCCTATAGTTCGTCGAGCTTCTTCGGGCGCGACTAGCCCCACCAAATAGGTGTCGCTAAGTCAGTGCGTGCCTCACGTAGAAGATGCTCGTCGCGTGCAAGCGAGTGTTGAACAGACCAAGCGAAAACCCGTCCACTTACATTACTGCCCTTGAATCGTGACCGTCGGGCAATTGGCCCCTCGTGCCGGATGGTCACTACGCGATCAGCATCCATAATCACTCACCCCCATACCTCCTCAGGTTGCTTCACTTGAGTGGCGCTGACTGAATCCTGTAATGCACGGCGTTACTCACGCGTTACAGCCGGGGCAGAGACTGTCCGATAAACGGGTGGGGGTCGGCAGGTTTTTATTATTGAGTGGTTCCTTGAAACCTGCCCGCCGGTTTCGTTCAGAAAGTACCCGCGGGCCTTACTGTCCTTCGGTAAGTGCCTGCATTGATCGACTCGAATGCGTTCGTCGTGCTTATCACCCGGCGGATCTCCGCGTCGTATTCCAGGAAGGGTACGAAGTTAGCCCAGGAGGACTCCCAGAGTTTGCACGATGCACTGCTGCACGACCGCTCGCTCCCACGTGTTCGTGATCGTTTCCAGCAGGCCTTTGAGCCCCCGTCACAGACGGCGATCAACACGTCTTCCATGCCCCGCTTCTTCAGCTCGGCGAATACCTGCAGCCAGAACGGGGGACGCGCGGCACCGTCGCCGGCCAGATGCCGAGCATCTCCCGCTCCCCGTCGGATCTCTTTTCAGGCGGCAGCAGGAAGTCCCTGGAGTGGCGGCCTGCCCTGCCACTTGAGCATTATCAGATGCGCTCACCTTGTCAGGCTGTTAGTGGAGGGTCGTCGCCCCAGTGGCTAATCCAACGCGTTTGCCGACGTGGGCCAAAAATGAGTGTGTACATTGTCCACACTGCAGGCCTAGGACCCGGTCATAGGTTCGTCGGATTGACCCGGATTCCATATGTTTTCGCGAGTTCCCAGTGTTTTCAAGGCGGGGAATGCGGTTCGAGTCCCACCTCGGGCACAGTGTTTCCGCAGGTCAGAGGACTGTTTCCTCTTTGGGTGTTGACAAAGCTTGACTTTTCGGAAGGAGTCATGTTGCCCAAAGCTCCGTGACGGGCAAGGGGCACTGGCTCGCGGTGCGACTCGTGCGCAGAGCGGCTCAGACGTTTCCTCGGGGACTCAACCCGAATCGCCGCGTGGGAGCTCGAACCAGGGCACGGGCAGTGCACGCACACCCGATGGGCCGGTCCCTGCTGCGGACTACGACGGCGGCAAAGCAGGCACTCGGCGCGCACCGGAGAGTGCTGTTCCTGGAAGAGGCGTCAAATTTAGGACACACCACGCTGACTCGTCAATGAATCGGTTGATGTTATTCCCATTCGGAGCGGCGTTGCAGGCTAAGAGCGGCTGTCCACGGATCATTGCAGGGTGGACATTTTCGAGACCTTGAAGCTGATCGGCGCGATCCTGGCTGCCCTGATCGCTTCCCGCACGATCGGGGCCGGAGTCAGAAACTGGTATTTGAAGGGCCGTGGGAGCCGTGCGGTTTGGCGCAACAAACTGAATCAACTGGCTAATGGGGCCACAGCTCAGTACGTAGAGAATCTGCTCGGCACGCCTGTCTTTGAGAACCATCAGCCTCCGAGCATCTGGGTAGAGGAAGATGAGAAGCCGAAGTGGGTGGACCACATCTTTGCAACACCGCACGCGTGGGTCGTGACGAGGAGGATTGAGGACCGGCTAGAGGCATGGTCAGTCACCGTTACCGATCCGAAGTTTTGGTGGAATCTAGAAGACGTCACTTTTGGTCAAGCCAAGGGAAGGCTCGGGCGGGTGACATTTGGCGATCTCCTTGCCTCTCTTTCTGGTAAGTACGAGTCCAGTGGTGCCCGTTCTGACACCTATGCTGAGGCAGCTTCCTTCGGTAATCCCGGCGGGTATCAGACGTACATCTTCATGCACAACGAAGAGGGCATCGGAGAGATGAAGCCAAGCGGCAATAGCGACGTGCGGGAAGGTGACTTCAAGCGTCCGGACGACAGGCAGGAATATCCAGCTGCAGCTGATGGCTCCCATCGGTCCGAGACCACAGTCAACACGATCATCGTGTCGTGGCAGAGGGATGAAATTACGCAGAAGTCCTGGCTGGAGTGGCCCGTCGCAAAGTCAGACCAAATGCGACTCCTTCACCGCTTCAAGAAGAAGCACGGATGGCAGGCAAAACGATCCCTGGGAGACGGCAATGGAAAGTGATCTAGATCCGAACAACGGTGGAGCCTCATCTGTTGAACGGCGGGGGAGTGAGCCGCTCTGCTCATTTGAGCCTGAGACCGGGCATTCAATAAACCCAAGCTCTCTCGATGAACTGCGCTGCTACACATACCTGGGTCCTGACCTCTGGACGATGAAACCTTGTTAAAGTCCACAAATGACGACTGACTTCGCTGGGGAAGCACAAAGACTTACTGAAGTATGCCGTTCTCTCTTTGAGGACGAGTCGACGTGGATAACGGCGGACGGCTACCCCGATAGCCTGGCGCTCTCAATCATCGATTCCATCTACTCCACGGGCTCTAAGTACAAGGCCGTCATCAATGTGGTGAATGCATATCGCGCCTACAGGAAGGCCCAGGGCGGGGATGCTGACCGGGACGGTACCAACGAACTGCTACAGACGTTCAAAGAGGCTGGTGGGAGTGCGGGGTGGGCTGAACTTGTCAATAACCGGAAGCCCGCTCACACGAAGAAGAACGCTCCGCTCAAGGCAAAGGTCATCCGGCTGGCCGCTGAGCTGCTGGAGGTGAAAGAGCTTCAGCTCACCACGCAGGATGAACTGCGAGCCGCGTACGCCAAAAAGGAGAGCCGGAAGAAGCTGAAGAAGGCCTGGTTGGAGCTGCCCAGCCAGAGGTCCGGAGCGACGTACAACTACCTGCTAATCCTGGCGGGCTTCCAGTCCGTGAAGCCCGACCGCATGGTGATCCGCTTCGTGGCGAAGCACGCTGGGCTTGATGCAAAGAAGCTCACGCCCATGGAGGCCGCTGAGCTGATCACGCAGGTTGCTGAGCTCTACCCGACGCAGCCCAGGCGCCTCGATCACGCGATCTGGCGGCACGTTTCGGGCCGAGATGTGTTCAAAAAAGAGGAAGTGATGGCTCCTGTCGGAGCAGCCAGCTGAAGACGTCGGAGAAGGTCCTTAAGTACTTACTTTCCATCCTTCGCGCCCATCTGCGCTCGATGTCCTCTGGAGCTCCACCCATGATCACGCCATACCATCGAATATATAGTTCGAATGACCCGCGCCCCGATCATGGGGTCAGGTTGAACCTGATCAGGGCTGCGCAGACGACGAGAGCTGCGCCGCCAGCCAGTGCCAGGTAAATCGACCATATGACCGCGATGTGCTTCTTCCAGGAGATCTTGCTCATCTCAACCATCTGATGCGTCAATACCGGCAGGAGATCCTTCTGCTTTATCGTGGCGGGCAGTCTCTTCGAATCCCAGAACTTCAGGTGCCCGAAGTAGATGAAGTTGTTCGGGTACTCAGCCTTGACCTTGCGACTCCTGAGCCGCGGTATGACAACCCATATTGAGAAGACGGCCGCTACGGCCAGCGTAAGGAGCCCGCCCCAGTAGAAAATCTCCTGGAGCGGTCCTTCCAGCTTGCTGTACACCTTGTTATCGTCCGCCAGGGCGACGGCAGTGGCGACGCCGGCTGACTCAAGGGCAAAGGCAAACGAAGCCTTGGCATCGACCTTCCCCGTCCAATCGCTGATAGCTCCGTGGATGCGCCAGGCCGTCTCTATCGCCTCGTCGTGTTCCGTCTCTTCTTTGCTCTTGAAACCGAACATCAGAACTTCCAGGAGTATGTGGACTTGTAGTAGGGGAACGACCTGCCGCCCATCGCGAGGTCGTACGTTCCTGACCACATGTTCTTTCCGTCGCTGCTGATGGCTGGCTCCGTAAGACTGTTATACGTGGCTTTCCCTATGAAGGTGCTGTAGTAGGGCTCACGCAGGTCACTGAGTTTGGCTGCTAGGTTCGGGGCGTCACCGATTGACACAAGGTCATCATTGCCGCGGAAGCCGGCGCGAACCAGAAGGGCCTTGCCACTTGCGATGCCGCAGCCGTGTTTCATCGTCCAGCCGCTGTCTTTGATCGATTTGAACTGCGATGTCAGCGCCGGTTGGACGTACTCCCGTATGGCCCACTTGATCTGCATTGCAGCCTTCACCGAGCGGTTAAACCTATCCGTACCGGCGAAGATACCCATTACGCGGTCGCCGTCAAAGCTGCGGATGTGGCCGTTGTTTGCCCGGATAACGCGAGTACTGACAGCCAGGTAGGCCTTCATGACGCGTGCCACCGTCTCCGGGGGCGAGGCGGAAACCAGGCCGGATGAGTCAGCCATGTCGGCGTAAAGATAGGTGGAAGGTACGTAGATGCCCTCGGAGTAACCCAAGTCTTCAGAAGAGGGGACGTACTGGTCCGTGGCGCTGGCCCTGGTTTTCGTGCTCAATGCCGTCTTCACGGTCTTCTTGACGTCGCTTTCGACATCGTCTTTTAGCGCCACTATGCTCCCTTGGTTGAATCGCTAGAACAAACATAGCTACAGGTACTGACATCCCCGTCGTTACTAGGCAGCCGCCGTAAGGCCTAAGGGGGAGTCCTCAGTTGACGATCCATCCCCAGCTAGAGTGCCGGACTGTTTCAATCCTGCCGCCGCCGATATCTGTCGGCTCAGCCAGCGACCACACGGGCTTGTCGTCGTAGAAGCAATACACCGCACTCATCGCGTCCCACACTCGATCCGTGATGAACGTCCGCGCCCCGCGCTGCTCGCTCAGCTTGGCCGCGATATTCGGGGCGTCACCGATGGACACCAGGTCATTTGTGTCACGCACACCAGCACGCACGACTAGGGCTTCCCCTATGTCTATCCCTGTCCGGTGGCTCAACTTCCAGGAGTTGCGGTCATACGAGTCGATGGCAAGAGCGATGGAGGGTTCAATGATGGAGTCCACCACCCACCTGATCTCCAATGCGGTCTTAGCCGCTCGTGTAGCGCCGTCGTCATCAACGAAGATCGCCATCACCCTGTCACCGTCGTAGCTACGGATTTCGCCCTTGTTGTCCTTGATGACCCTCGTAATCGTAGCCAGGAAGGCCTTCACGATTTTTGCGGCGGTCACCTTGCTGTGCTTCTTAGCTAGACCCGTCGAGTCAGCCATGTCTGCGTATAGGTAGACCGCTTGAAGCCAGACGCCACCGTTGGACAGCTTGACCGTGTCGGTTGTGGGCACGACGCTTCCCATGCGGGTGTCCAGTGGTGGGTACACGATGTCATCCACGGCGTGCGCGTAGTCAGTCCTGCGGCTCACGGTTCCTCGTCCCCTATGTCCATGCATGAGGTTCGAGCCTACCAACCGCCTCTGACATTCTTACCGGACCCTGTTAACAGCACAGGGCCGACCACTTAGAGCGGTATGTTCTCTCTGTTGTAGCCATCAACTACTGACTTAGGCCAGGTTGAGCAGGAGTTTGGGTCACGGGGATTCGCGTCGCGCTCTGCCTGGTGGTCGGAGGCAAGATCTCTGCTGCCGATAGTTAGTACGGCAGCCTGCCAGCCACCCATGCCTTCCACACCAGCCTGACGTAGAACCCAGGAGACCCGGCCACGAAAGGCATCATGACCGTCACCCTACGAGAAACTCCTCTGCCATGTTCTGGAGAGCGGCACTCCGCGTGGCGACCGCACTGAAACCGGCACGATCTTCTGCGGTGGGCAAGCCGCATGTTCTGCCGCTCGTTCGCGTGCATGGCGCCCTCAATTTCATGCTGATAAACACGCGCCGAATGCCGGTGACGGTCAGCGGCTCGGAACGGCTGGCTTTGTTTTCTCGCGGAACTGGAACCATGAACGGGTGCCTCGGCTTAGCAGGCGGAAAAGCTTATTGGCATTATTTTCGCCTAACAGACCTACGACTGTCAGTGCGTCATGGAAGGATCTGTTGCTATGACGGATCCTCAAGACTCTTCGATGCCAAATGGCATTGGCACGTCAGGCAGCTACGGCCCCTTCGCCTATCTCAGCACGCCCAACGCGCCGCTGTACCGGCGCGTCATGCGTGCGTTGATGGCGGAGAAGGAGCGGTTCACAGTCCACGTCCGCCCGGAGCAAGTCTGCCTGGCACTCAGGGCCGACGGCGGGGAGTCGGTCGAGGAGGGCGCGGTCACCGAGGCCCTGGAGCGATTGGCCCAGCCCGGCTGGGCCAATCTGCTTGCCTTTCCCGACTCGAGCCGGGTCACGGCGCTGGAGGATTTCTACCGCCGCCGGATGCTGTACCAGATGTCGCGTCAGGGCGAGGCGGCCGAGCGTGCGCTCGCGCAGTATGACGTCGCATTGGGCACTAGGGGTGCGCTGCAGTCGGTGGCATTGGAGGACATCGTGGTGCTGCTCACCAACCTTCGCGACACCGCCGCCGCTCACAGCGCGGGCGAACCCGTGGACGCGGCACTGACCCATCAGACTCTACGCAGCCTGCGCGAACGCTTCGCCGAGCTGGCCGAGAACGCTGTGGCATTTATGGGTTCGATCCAGCGCACCATCGACCTCCATAACGCCGACGTAGATGCCTTCCTGGCTTACAAGGAGCAGCTCATCGACTATTTGGAGCGGTTCATCAATGACCTGCTCACCCGCGGGGCGTCCATCGCCGACCTGCTCGGCAGCATCCCGGAGAACGGAGTGCGGTTCCTGGCGGCGACCGCCGCTGAGCGCGAGGCCCTTGACGCCGCACCGGGGGAGGCTGACTCAGCGTTTACGAGAGCGAGGGAGATTTGGCTGCGGCAGTGGTCGGGCCTGACCGACTGGTTCGTCAGCACGCCCTCACGGGAGAGCGAGTCCAAGTTGCTGAGGGCGCGCGCGAGGGCAGCAATCCCCGCACTGCTTACTGTGGTGCGTGCGTTGCACGAGAACGCAGGCGGCCGCAGCGATCGTACCCAGGACTTCCTCACCCTGGCGAGGTGGTTCGCAGAACTGCCAACCGACGGGGATCGTCACCGGCTGTGGCGCTCGGCCTTCGGACTGGTACCTGTGCGGCACTTGAGCGTCACCGCCGCAACCGAGGACGCCTGGGCCTCGGCAGATCTTGGTAACACAACACCGTGGGCTGAAGCGCCGCCGTTGGAGATCAGCCCCCAGCTGCGCAGGAGCGGATCGTACGAGCGCCGCGGCAAGTCGGTCCGGGTTATAGATCGTACCGGGGCGAAGGCCCTGCTGGCCGAGCGCGCTCGGCTCGAAGTCGAGCAGACGGAAGCAGCGCGGCGCCGGATCCTGACCAATGGGCCACGGCCGCTCTCTGCGTTCGGCGAGCTGGACCCGGAGGCCTTCCAACTGTTCCTCGGCCTGCTCGGTGATGCGCTAGCTGCCATGGGGCCGGACAGGACTACCTCGCAGGTGCACACTTCCGACGGCGAGCTCACCGTTACCCTCACCCGGATCCCGGAAATGGGAAACGCGGTGATCACCACGCCCGGTGGGGAGCTGTCCGGGCCGGATTACCTCGTTGACATCGTTTCGGCGGTTGACGCCGCGGAGGCAGGTTCTGCCCCGAAGCTATCTGCGGAGGCGTACGCGTGAGCTGGGTAGACACGGCCCCGAGCGTCTCGGCGGCGCTGGAAACCCGCGATGTAGATGGGCGTGCTCGGGCACTGCGTGCCCTGTTGATGCGCGGTGCCCTGAGCGCCCAAACCGACGGCGAGCTGTTCCGCCTGGCTCGGCGCCACGCCGATGGATTGCGCGACTGGTTCGACCGGGAGACGGGCTGGCGCCTGGTGGTCGAGCCGGAGATGGTGCGTCTGCTGACGTCGTATGTCCCGCATGGCCCCTCGGCAACCGCCATCGCCGAGCGACATCCGGCTCAAGCACGGAGGGGCGACCCGCCTTTTACCCGGCGCCGATACATCCTGCTGTGCCTAGCCCTGGCCGTGCTGGAACGGTCCGACCCGCAAATCTCGCTCGGCCGTCTGGCTGAAGAGATCGTGCTCTCCGCCCGTCAGCCGGGTCTGGAAAGTGTGGAGTTCACCCTTCGCGGTCGGGAAGAGCGCTCCGACTTAGTCGCGGCGATCCGGCTGCTGCTGAACTACGGGGTACTCGTCAGGGTGGCGGGCGACGAGGAGTTATATGTGTCGGCGGACGGGGATGCCTTGTACGACGTCCATCGGCGGCTGCTGGCCACGGTGCTGTCTACCGTCCACGGGCCCGGTCTGGTCAGTTCAGCTCTAGGTCCCGCTCCGGCGATAGACCGAATCGAGGCAGCCCTGCACGAACCGCCGCCGGCCTATACCGAAGAGGAATCCACCAGGCGGCTGCGGCACACGGTCTCGCGCCGTCTATTATGTGATCCGGTGGTCTACTACGACGAGCTGCCCGACGACGAGCGCAGCTACCTTATCAGCCAACGGGCGCCGTTGACGCGCCGCCTGGCCGAGGCCACCGGTCTGGTGCCCGAGCTGCGCGCCGAAGGTGTCGCCCTGGTGGACCCGGACGACCAGCTCACAGACGTGAGGATGCCGGACCAAGGCACCGACGGGCACGCCACCCTGCTGCTGGCCGAGCACTTGGCGGCCACGGGCTCTGCCCAAGTAGCGGCCCTTCGACAACGGGTACGACAGCTGGCCGAGGACCATGCGGCCTATTGGCGCAAGACGACCCGGGAGCCGGGAGCGGAGAACTCGATCGTGGCCGAGGCACTCGAACGTCTGGTAGGTCTCGGACTGGTGCGAGTCACCGGCCAGGGGCCGGGCGCAATCGCAGACCCGCTGCCAGCACTTCGGCGTTTCGCTGTGGCTACCCCGACCATCACGGAGAGAAGAGCACGATGAGTAGCCTCCATGGAGCTATCGATCTGGCCCACGCACGCGGAGTGGGGTCAGACCTCGTCTTACCCCGCCCCGGCAACGAGCGCTGGCAGCCCCTGCGGCTCGGTTTGGTCGACTTGTTCTACTATGACGACGAGCAGTTCTGGTTCCACGACGGGCGCCTGCTCCTGCGCGGCAACAACGGGACCGGAAAGTCAAAGGTCCTGGCCCTGACACTACCGTTCCTGCTGGACGGATCGATCGCCCCGCGACGTGTGGAGCCGGACGCCGATCCCAAAAAGCGCATGGAGTGGAACCTGCTACTGGGCGGCGCCCACCGAAACCCGGAGCGAACCGGCTATTCATGGATCGAGTTCGGGCGCGTGGACGCCGACGGAACGGAGCACTTCACGACGCTGGGTATCGGGCTCAAGGCAGCTGCGGGCCGCGGCATCGTCAAGACGTGGTACTTCACCAGTACGCGCCGGATCGGCGACCTGCGCCTGCTGGACCACAACCGTACTGTGCTGAGCCAGGAACGCCTCCGTGACGAGCTGACATCCACCGAGTCCGGGCAAGTCCACACCACCCAAGAGGCCTACCGGCGATCGGTGGACGAGAGGTTGTTCCGGCTGGGGGAGGCGCGGTACGCCGCCCTCATCGACCTCCTGATCCAGCTGCGTCAGCCGCAGCTGTCCAAGAAGCTTGACGAAAAGGCGCTGTCGGCGGCACTCACCGAGGCGCTTGCGCCACTTGACCAGGCCGTGGTCGCAGACGTCGCAGAGTCATTCCGCTCCCTGGAGGAGGAGCGCTCCGGTATCGCGGAAGCCAAAGAGACGCTCGCCGCGGCCGAAAGCTTCCTTCGGCACTATCGCGTCTACGCCAAGGTGGCGTCCCGGCGGCACACCACTCCGGTGCGGCTGGCCAACTCGGTCTACGAGCACGCCGGACGCGACCTACGCGAAGCCGAGGAGCACTTGGCTGCCGTTGTGAATGCGGTGCAGCAGCTCACGGTGCAGCAGAAGGAAAGCGAGGAGTCGCAGAGTTCCCTGCAGGGGCAGGAGCAGGCGCTGCGGGCAAGCCCGGAGATGCGGGATGCCGACCGCCTGGACCAGGCCTCGCGCGCCGCGAAAGAGATGGAGTTCCGGGCCACGGGCGTCGGCAGTGAAGCAGAGCAGGCGTCCATCAAGGCCCGGAAAGAGAGTGAGGCCGAGACCGTCGCGGTTCGTCGCCACGAGGAGGCGGATAGCGAAGCCAAGGGGCAGGATGCGGCGGCGGCTGAGCTGGCCCTCGCGGCAGGGCTGGAGTCGGAGCATTCTGTGATGGCGGCCGATGCGGACGCTGGCCGCCGGGCTGTGGCTCGGCGGCGTGGGCAAGTAGCGCACGTTCGTCGGTTGCTCGAAGCGGCGCAGCAGGCAGAGTCGACTGCCGCTCATCAGCGGCAGTTGCTCGATGCGTCCGAAACCGACGTGGCCTCGCGTGCCGAGGATCTGGGGGCCGCTCACGAGAGGGTTGAGACAGCCGTTCACGCCTATAGCAACGGTGTCCAGGGTTACGTCGACGGTCTTACCGCCACCGTCCTGGATATGGGTGCGGACGAGCTTGCTGGTCTCGCTGAGGGCTGGGCTCGGAGTATGTCGGGCGAATCACCCCTGCGATCCGCGGTGGAGGCAGCCGCGACCGAGGCGCTGAACCGGGTCGGGCGGGAGCGGGTCGTGGCCGAGCGCGAAGAGGAGCGGCTTGTCGACGAGCTAGCTAAGGTTCGCACACAGATTTCTGCTTTGGAGAATGGCCGTAATCCGGAGCCGCCGTTAGCTCCAGGACGGGATCATCGCACCCGGGCGGCCCGGCCAGGCGCGCCGCTGTGGCGTCTGACAGACTTCGCCGACTCTGTTTCTGATGCCGATCGGGCGGGCATAGAGGCAGCCCTGCAGTCGGCTGGGCTGCTCGACGCCTGGGTTTTTGCAGACGGCACCGTGCAGGTCGATGGCGATGTGGTGCTCGGCCCGAACGGGCCTGCAGTGGGTCCATCGCTTTCAGCAGTGCTGTTTCCCGCCGCCGGCCCCGACGACGCTGTCGGTACCGAGGCAGTCATGGCCGTCCTCGACCGAATTGGGTGGGGTGATACATCAGGGGCCGCCATATGGGTGGACGAGGATGGGCGCTGGGGATCCGGCCCCGCCCGTGGCTCCTGGTCCAAAGAGCGGGCCGAGTTCCTGGGCGCCGGTGCCCGGGAGGCCAACCGGCGCGACCTACTCGCGAGCATGCGGGCCACCGCCGAGGAACTAGAGGACGAGCGCGCGGCTGCAGAGGAGCGGGTCGCCACTGCCGTCCGGAAAGCCGAAGACGTACGGGCCGAACGAGCGGCCTATCCAATACAGCTTGAACGCGCTCTCGACTCGGCGCACAATAGCGTCGCCACCGCGCAAGGAGAAGTGGAACGGGCGCGGCAGAAGCGGACAGAAGCGTTCGAGGTCTGGGAGAACGCAGCCGGGGAAGCGGATCAGGCCAACGACGACCTCGCCGAGCAGGCCGCGCAACTCGGGGTCAGCACCACGGTCGGCGGGATCGACGCGACGTTAGGTGCCATCTCGGCCTATGCGGAGGCGCTAGCAGAGGTACGGAGCGCAGCCCGCACGTTGGCCGACGCAGCGGCTGCCCGGGAGCAAGCGATCGAGCGTGCCGCTGAGGCCAATGAATTTCGAGAACTGAAGGAGTCCGAATATCGCAGCCTGAAAGCCCAGGCCATCAGCCTGCGATCGAAGTACGAGGCGCTGAAGGCTACCGTCGGAGCGTCAGTTGCCGAGCTTCAGGCAACGCTGGGCGAGATCACAGCTGCCCTCGGGAAAGTGGGCGAAAAGATCCATCAGATCGCGAAGGAACAACTTAAGGCCGCAGCGGAGCGTGGACGATTGGAGGGGATGGTTCTCGAGTTCAAACGGCGCCGTGAGGAGGCCGTGACTTCGCGAGAGGAGAAGATTGCCAGCCTGAGGGCCTTCGCCGCGACAGGGCTGCTGCGGGTCGCGCTGCCCGAACTTGCTGTACCAGCGCACGATGCGACCAACGAGTGGAACATTACCGCCGCGCTGAGCCTGTCCCGCAATGTCGAGCAGCAGTTGCACGAGGTTGATGAGTCCGACGACGACTGGGCTCGTGTCCAGCAGCGGGTTTCCAGCGCGATCACGGAACTCGCCGCGCAAATGACTCGGCACGGGCACACCGCCTTCGTCGAGCAACGCGGCGAGGTGCTGGTGGCGCGGGTGCGCTACGTGCATGACGAGGTCGACGTGGACAGACTGGCGGACATGCTTGCGGCAGATGTCGGGAACCGTGAGCGCCTGCTCAGCGCCCGTGAGCGGGAGATCCTCGAAAACCATCTAGTCAACGAAATCGCAGGTCATCTGCACGAGCTGCTACTCACGGCAGAGGAGCAAATCGACCGGATGAACCGCGAGCTGGCCGAGCGCAAGACCTCGACCGGCATGCAGCTGCGTGTCCGGTGGCGCGAGCGCGCCGACGGTCCGGTTGGGCTGGCGGCAACTAAGGGCCTCATGATCCGATCCGACGCCACGTGGACGCCCGAGGACCGCGTTGTGATCGGCGACTTTCTGCAAACGCAGATCGCGGAGGTCCGTGAGGCCAACCCGACCGGTGGTTGGCAGGAGCACCTGGAGCAGGCCCTCGACTACCGGCAGTGGCATACCTTCGTGGTCGAGCGGCGGCAGAACGGACAGTGGCGTCCAGCGTCCGGTCCGGCATCAGGCGGTGAAAAGGCACTGACGGTCTCTGTGCCACTGTTCGCCGCCGCATCGGCCCACTACAACTCGGCCAGCCCACTTGCGCCGCGCCTCATCCTGCTTGATGAGGCGTTTGCTGGTGTGGATGATGACTCCCGAGCTAAATCGCTGGGGCTGCTTGCCACCTTCGACCTTGACGTGGTGATGACCAGCGAACGGGAATGGGCCTGCTACCCACAGGTGCCCGGCCTCGCGATCGCACAACTGTCCCGCGTAGAGGGGGTCGACGCCGTGGGGGTCACCCGATGGCGGTGGGACGGTCGACGTCGGCACCGGGCCGGGGAAGTGGATGGAATGGCCCATGCCGGGGGCCCCTCCCCGATTCCGTCTGACGAACCGGCATTGTTCGGATGACCGCAGAACAGCCGGCCGTGCCGATGACGGTGGGAACCGGAGACCGTGCCGCATTGGACCGGCTTTTGGGGGTCGCCGAGATGGGATGGCTCGTCGCTAGGGTTCGGGGGCGGATTATTGACAGCGGGGGAGAACCGCTCCGGGGGGTCGTCCACTTGAAGGAGGCCACGGCCGAACAACGTTCCGCTGCGATGAGGCTCGTCGGACGGCCGAAGCGAGCCGGGACGGCACTACGGATTGACCTCGCCGATGTGGAACGGATCCTGCGCCGGGGACCATGGCCCGCTGGCCTGGCCGACGCCGTCGAGACGCTGACCGGTCCGGTCGTCGACGGCAGAGCTGAGCGGGAAGGCGAAGCAGCCGCGTGGGACATAGCTCGAGATGGCCTAGCTGCGGCGGCTGCCAAATTCCCTGGGCTCCCAGTCTGGTGGGACGCCTGGTGCTCGGCCGGTGGGCTCAAACGAGCTGCGAGGGCCGAAGCCGGCCGGACCAGTGCCACACCATCAGCTGGGGTGGGTGCCGCCTTGGTGAGCATGTTAGCCGCCGTGCTTGAGTTGCTGCCGGCGCACGAGGAGCCGCTGGCCATCCTCGCTCGAAAAGCGGTGGGTGACGCCCATGCTCTGGATGTCTCGAGACCGCTAGGGCGGCTGTGCATTTCAGTGATCCGAGCGGCGTTCCTGCCTGACGAGGCGGTCTCTGGCGGAGAGTCGTCTCCCCGCGACATATGGGCTGCTGCAGGAGTCGTGCTGTCGAACCTGGCCTCAACCGTCCTGTGCCTGGGTGTCCCAGGAGTGAGTCCCGCTGATTCGGCGACTGATCATCCATCCCGAACCGCGACGGCAAGCTCCTTGGAGGCCATGCGGGCAGCTCGCATGCCTGTGCTCCTGACGCTCGACCAAGTGCGCTCCGGCGGAGTACAGGCGCTTCCGCACAGTAGTGTCATTCACATCTGCGAGAACCCGACGGTCGTCGAAGTCGTGGCCAACAGCTGGGCTCGAATTAAAGCCGAGGCCGGAACGTCGGGCGCGGGAGGACCAGTCCTCGTGTGCACGTCCGGCCAGCCGAGCACGGCGGTGGTCGAGCTGCTTAGGAGGCTCACCGAGGAGGGGGCGGAATGCCGGTATCACGGTGACTTTGACTGGGCGGGTCTACAGATCGCCCGCTCCCTCAGCACACAAGTGGAGTGGATGCCGTGGCGTTACACGGCCGCCGATTACCGTGCCGCATTGCGGCATGGCAAACCTTCGCTTCGTCTAGCGGGGAAGCCAGCAGAATCCCCATGGGATCCGAAACTGGCGGTTGCCATGGCCGAATCTGGTCTCGCGCTGGAGGAGGAGGCGGTGGCTGACTTGCTGGCTAAGGACGTATTGGCAGCGAGCTCATGCGTAGGGCCTTGATCATGAAGGGGAGGCGCTCCTCTGACGCCCTCGGCCCGATGCCGATTATGCAGGAAATGGCTAAGAAAGAAGGCGTTGACACTGTCAACACCTTTGGCTTCGGATTGCGTCGTTGACGGCTCGGACCTGGCCGGTTTGCTGATGTTCTAATGAGTTCCCTGTGTTTGCAAGGGCTGGAATGCAGTTCGAGTCCCACCTCGGGCACGGCATATCCCCTCGTCAGAGGGGTTTTTGCTTAACGTGTTGACATGGCTTGTGGTTGCGTCCCTCTGACGCTAGGTGCGCGGGCTTTGGCCAAGCTGCCGCTGAACCTATTCAGGTGTGTGGGGTGGCGGGTTCAAGTCCCTGGCTGGTGGGCCCTCCGCCCTAACCGAGGCCGGAGCCGTATGTGCTTCGATTTGTCCTGCCAAAAAGGGTGTGGACAGTGTCAACACTTTCGTCGGTCTATGTTGTGCCCGGTGGCGTGGGAGTGCGCTTGAATGACGATCAGCGAAGCAGGCTGGCTTTGGGTGCTTTAAGGATTGTGGGGGAGCGCGGCACCATGACGTACAGCAGTGGGTCCGCCCGCCCCTGGCAGTCCTGAATGCTGTGACAGGCAACTGTGATTGGCGCTGCTGTGGCCCGTATCCTGACCCCCTTGGCCATGCAGTTCCGGTGCCGCTTTGGCCCCATCTGAAGTGTTAGATCTCAGTCCAGGGGGCCTTCCCACGACAATGTCAGCTTTGGGTGTGCTTTTAGCTGACGGCTTCCGAAGTTCCCGGCAGAAACCCGATTGGCAGCTGTCCAATAAAAGGGATTTACCGGCTCTCGCGAGCGTTTCTGACTAACGGGATCTTTAGGGGAGTCAGCGGTTAGTTCGTCAGGAGGGAAACGTCGCGGACGGCACCCTTGTCCGCGGACAGGGCCATAGCGGCGTGGGCACGCAGTGCCGCGGAAACCTGGCGGTCCCGGTCTTTGGGCCTGTAACCGCCGTTGGCTTCCAGTTTTTCGCGGCGTTCGGCGAGGACCTCGTCGGAGACCTGCAGCTGGAGAGAGCGCTGGGTGATGTCGATGCTGATGATGTCGCCGTTCTCCACCAGGGCGATTGTGCCGCCGGAGGCAGCCTCGGGGGAGATGTGCCCGATCGACAGGCCGGAGGTGCCGCAGGAGAAGCGGCCGTCCGTGATAAGGGCGCACTTTTTGCCCAGGCCGCGGCCCTTGAGGAACGACGTCGGGTAGAGCATTTCCTGCATGCCCAGGCCGCCGCGTGGGCCTTCGTAGCGAATGACCACTACGTCGCCTTCCTTGACGCTCTTGTTCAGAATCTTTTCCACGGCTTCGTCCTGGGACTCGCACACAACTGCCGGCGCCTCGCCCTGTATTCCGGGTAAGCCAGCCGGATCAGTGGGATTACCGGCAACAGGAAGACAGTGAAGCTGAAGACCACCCAGATGATGTTGAACGTAAAGATCGCCATGCCCAGCACCAGAAGCCCCAGAAACGACAGGACCTGCATGCCCGTAGATGGTTCTCGGGCGTCCATCGGGTCAGCAGCAGGCCCCAGGCCGGCAGCGCGAGCAGCCAGCCGCCGCACCAGAAACCCAGGTTCAGGAGCGCCAGCACGACGAGGAGGACGCCGGGCAGCAGGAATGCCGCGGCCTGACTCAGTGACGGAAGCTTGCCAACCGGGCCGAAGATGCAGGCGCCGATCAGCAGGTACGCGGTGGCGTACCAGGGCAGCAGTTCGATCACAGGCACCTGGGTCAGACCGAACACCAGGAGCGTCAGCGCGACAACCATGACGCACACTGCAGAGAATGCCCAGGGGCGGTGTTCCGGCATGTGGAGGTCGCTATCCTGCAGCAGCGGCATCGATAGGCCGTCCGTTCTCATCAAGGGGGACGCCCCGCTCATCGATCCGGAAGTCCTCAATGACCAGACCCGACGTGGCGTCGATGATGACGATGGAATCGGCCGGCCAGGTGGGATCGGGGACAAGGTCGTAGTCAACATCCGAGATCAGCGTGCTGTTTTTGGCCCTGTTGAAGGCATCAATGATTTTGCCGGTGCGGGTGTTCACGGTCACGGTTTCCTGGGGGAGTCCTTCTGTGCTGCCGGAAAGAGGGGTCGAGTTCCACCACCCCTCATAGCCGCCGATAGGCCGGTTCTCCAAAGGGGCTTTGACCAAGGGCACCTCCGCCTGCTCTGGCTCGGCACTTGCCTGAATACCGACGACGACGCTGCCAACCAGGATTGCAGCGGCACCGGCTATGCCTAGTACCAGTTTCATGTTTTCCCCCTTTTTGATGCGCGACAGCACCTTGCCGCCGCGGTGAAGCAACTCGTGAGACCTTGCCATTGCTGATGACCGCACAGCGCCGAAAAGCAGCGACTGCGCAGAGATGCCGATGGCCGGGCCATCGCGCAGGTCAGCTCTCCACTGCTCCTCGCGGACTTCCCTCAGACGAACTGGCGTCAGGGCCACAGCCAAGGAAAGGACGGTGTCTGCGAGCCTCATGCGCCCTGCCACTGGCCCTCAAACGTTGCCGGCGAAGGCCTCGTAGTGGACCTCCGGACTTTGGCCCGGTGCGTGTTCACGTAGTCCTGCGCCAGCGGGCGCGCTTCACCCAGCAGCCGGTAGTAGCGCCGGCGGGGCCCTTTGCGGTCCTGGGTGGAGTCCCATTCGCCCTGGATCCACCCGGCAACTTCAAGGCGGTCCAGAATCGGGTAGACGGTGCCTGGTTTTTTGCCGACGTCCTTCACGATCTGCAGCCCCCAGACACTGTCGGCTGACAGCAGGGCCTCAAGGACCAGCGCCGTGGCGGGCGTTACCCGCCCCAAGTTCTCCATGCACCAAATCTAGCTATATAGATTTAGAAGTCAACCCTGGTTGTCTTTCTGTATTTCAGGGCAGTGAGGGGAGACGCACTTGAACCACCATCTACAGTATCGATGGAGACGCGCATTCAGCCTCCCCCGGCTGGCAGATCCTCATCGGCAAGTAGAGAAGGGGCCCCTACAACCCTGTCCTTCCGGCATATTTTCGAAGCGCCGAAAACGGATATTCGGTCAACTAGCTATTGGGTTAGGCCCAGGGGAGCAGAAACCGTAGGAGTGTCCCCTCGCACCCGTCCAGGTTCTCGGAGATCGCCTCGCCGAAGAGCCACATTGGACCAAGGAATCGGGACTCGATGAGACTCGCTTGCGGCCGGAGCTGACGAAGTCCCCTCTTGCGGCTCGGCAGGTGTCTGAGAACAAGACCGAAGCCCACCGGCAGGTGAATCCTCCCTTGCGAGACCGCCTTTACGTCAGGCTGGGGTGTAGGCCTAGTTGACGTTAGTTGATCTTGTCTTTCTTTGCCGTCGCAGCTGCCTTGCCCTAGTTGTAGGTGCTGCGGTTGATTTCAACGAGATCGTCGGATATGAGGGTTGTGCCGCCGCTGATTTTCTCGGTGATGGTGGCCATCGCGGCGTGTCTGCGCTGGGATATGAGTCTTTTCTGGCGGCTTGGAGTGCTGCCGGGATTTGCTGGTGGGTGAGGTCGGCTGCTGCTTCGGGCCAGCCAGAAATGTTGGATTTCAATCTAAGGGCTATCCCAAGAAAGTGCCAGGCTGGGGTGTAGTCCAGTCTGAAGGGAGTCTGCAGGACCGGCCAGCTGAACTGATGCCAGTCAGCCGACAAGGGCCCCTTCGAAATTGGGTGACCCTTATCCAGTTCTACGCTCACTGCGGCCGCCACACCACGCCCCAGCGCCGAGGGGAGCACCCTGCTGCTGTTGGGCCGCAGCACACCCGCGGTCGCCTCCGCTCCTGCCGAGACTGCACCGTTCAGCTGGCTGGCCAAGCTGCTGGGCCAGGACCATGATTTGTGTGATGCCGCGTTTCGGGTCGGCCCTGCGTGGCGGTGTGGGCGTCAAGGCGTCTCGAAAGCACATCGCGACCCAGACAACGTGCGCGCTTTAGGCGAGGGTGCTACCGCACTCCGAGCGCGGTATTTCTGACAAGAGAAAAACCATAACTCCGTGTACCATTGAGTTCTAGGCCACATCGTTTTGCAGTTCCAGGTACGGCGGCGCACAGTGCCGTCCTGCCGCTTATGCTCCCGATGCCGCGCCCTCCCCTCCCTACTTCACATAGGAGTGAATTTGCCGTGGACTTAGATTTCGTACGCCTCGATACGGGGCCCTTGATCATCATCGGGATCGCTTCCGTCATCGTCTTACTGGTCCTGATTCTGGGCGTGAAGATGCACGCTTTGGCTGCGTTGGTGATTGTTAGTGTTGGCACTGCCTTTGCCACGAACATTCCACCGGGCTCAATTTTGGATGTTGTTCTTGGTGGGTTTGGCGAAACACTGGGCGAGATAGCCCTGCTGCTCGCCTTCGGGGTGATGTTCGCGAGACTCATCGAGTCCAGCGGCGGAACAAGAGTTCTGTGCGACGCGCTGATCGACAAGCTCGGTGAAAAGCGTGCACCGCTGGCCCTGGGTATCGCATCGCTGGCCTTTGGCTTCCCGATCTTCTTCGACGCAGCCTTTATGGTCATGCTGCCGCTGTACCTCTCCGTGGCCCGCCGTCTTGGTGGGAGCATGCTGCTCTACGTCCTGCCGCCTGCCGCTGCCCTGTCCACCATGCACGTCCTGATGCCTCCCCACCCCGGCGTGGTCACCGCTGGAGTACTCCTCGGAGCCGACGTTGGAACCGTCATGCTCCTTGGCCTTGTTATTGCCATTCCTACATGGCTGATCAGCGGCTACTTCTACGGAACCTGGATTGGAAAGCGGCTCGTCCTGCCCATCCCGGAAGCCCTCACTGGTGGTCCCCGGGTTGATGAGCCCATCACAGGTAAAAAGACTGACGACCGGCCCGGGCGCGATCAGGGTTCAGGCGGGGGCACGAGCACACTGACCGAGGTCCGGACGGCCGTTGGGAGCACTCCCGGCACCCGAAGCCCCCGCGCGTTGGAACTTTGATCGGTCTGCTCCTGCTGCCCCTGACGCTGATCCTGCTCAACACGGTGAGCACCACTCTGGGCCGAATCGGAGCAGTCGACAAGGACGCCACCTGGGTTGCCGTCTGCAAACTCATCGGTTCGATCCCGATTGCACTTCTCATTACGGTTCTCGCCTGTGTAGTTGTCCTCGGCCTGAAGCAGGGCCGGACTGCCACGATGATCGAGGACATGCTTGATAATTCCCTGAAGCCGATCGCACCCGTTGTCCTGGTTACCGGTGCCGGTGGAATGTTCAGCGCGGTTTTGATGACCAGCGGCATCGGCGACGCTCTCGCGGAGAGCCTGCGCAGCACTGGCTTACCCCTGGTCTTGGCGGTATTCGTCATCACCGCTGTCATGCGCATCGCCCTCGGTGGGACAACCATCGCGATCACAACGGCTGCTGGCCTGCTTGGTGCTTCCATCGCCGGTGCAGGGTTCAATCCCCTGCAAACTGCAGCCCTGGTTCTCGTCATGGCCGGCGGCTCAGCGGTCCTGCCACACGTCAACGACGCCAGCTTCTGGCTCATCGGACGCCTTCTCGGGATGACCGTTATCGAGACCTTGAAAACATGGACGGTACTGAAGACGCTCCTGGGAACGGTTGCCGCGATCTTCGCATCCATCGTCTTCTACATGGCCTCCTAACCCCGGCGCAGGGGCTGATCGAAGTAGCCTGACGAAAAGCGTCACTCGCTTCACCGTAGATGGTGAAACGGGTGACGCTTTCGTTTTCTTTAGGTGAATGAGGTCGGGGGAGACGGTCTGTGAGGCCTGATGTCGATCGCGGTGGCCCCTGAACGCTTGGCTGCATAGGCCGGATACCTGTCCAAAGCAACAAAAGAGCCGCTCTCTGGCACCACTTGGTGGCAGAGAACGGCTTCTCGTCGGACCGGGTTAGTTCACGTAGGGGTCGGCGATGCCGATGTATTGGGTGGTGGTGTATTCGGCGATGCCTTCGGTGCCGCCTTCGCGGCCGAGGCCGGATTGTTTGACGCCCCCGAAGGGTGCGGCCGCGTTGGAGATGACACCCGCGTTGAAGCCAACCATGCCGAATTCGATTTGCTCGGCAACCCGAAGTAGGCGGTTGAAGTCGCGGCTGTAGAGGTAGGACGCGAGGCCGTACTCGCTGGCGTTGGCGAGCCTGATCGCGTCCGCCTCCGTAGCGAACGTAGTCACCGGGGCAACAGGCCCGAAAATTTCCTGGCCCAGGATCGCCGCATCATTGGGGACGTTGGCGAGGACGGTGGGCTGGTAGAAGTAGCCGGGTCCGTCCACAGGTCCGCCGCCGGTCACGGCAACTGCTCCGGCGTCGACGGCATCGGTCACCAGGGCGTGGACGTCATCGCGGGCCCCGGCGTCGATGAGGGGGCCGATCTGGGTGTCGTGGTCGGTACCGCGGCCGGTGGTCAGGGCGGCCATGGCGGCGGCGAACTTACGGGTGAACTCCTGCGCGACGGATTCGTGGACGAGGAAACGGTTGGCGGCCGTGCAGGCTTCGCCCATGTTCCGCATCTTGGCAGCCATCGCACCTTCGACTGCCTTGTCCAGGTCCGCGTCCTCGAACACGATGAACGGTGCGTTGCCGCCGAGTTCCATCGATGTGCGCAGCACGTTCTGCGCCGCGTCTGCCATGAGCCGCTTACCCACAGGGGTGGAGCCGGTGAAGGACACCTTCCGCAGGCGGGAGTCCTTCAGCAGCGGCCCGGAGATCCCGGATGCGGAGGAGGAGGCGACGACGTTGAGAACCCCGGGCGGGAGGCCGGCGTCGAGCATGGTCTGGGCGAAGTACTGGGCGGTGAGGGGTGTGAGTTTGGCGGGTTTGAGGACCATGGTGCAGCCCGCCGCGACGGCGGGGGCGACTTTGCGGGTGGCCATGGCGAGGGGGAAGTTCCAGGGGGTGATGAGCAGGCAGGGTCCGACGGGTTTGTGCTGGACGAGGATCTTGTTTTTGCCTTCGGGGGTGGTGAGGTAGCGGCCGTAGTCACGGACCGTTTCTTCGGAGAACCAGCGCAGGAACTCGGCGCCGTAGGTGACTTCGCCGTGGGCTTCAGCCAGGGGTTTGCCCATTCCAGGGTCATCAGCAGGGCGAAGTCTTCGGCGCGTTCGGTGACCAGGTCAAAGGCGCGGCGGAGGATCTCGGCCCGGACCCGGGGTGCGGTCCGCGCCCACGACGCTTGGGCAGCGTCAGCCGCGTCAAGTGCGGCGATCGCGTCCTCGGTGGTCGCGGAGGCGAGGGTGGCGAGCACCTTCCCGGTGGCTGGGTCGTGCACGTCGAATGTGCCGCCGTCGGACGCCTCGCACCATTCACCGCCGATCAACAGGCCGGTGGGGACGGAAGCTAGGAGGGTTTGTTCGTCTTCTGAAGTGATGGCAAGGGAAACTGCAGGAATCGTCATGTGCAAGTCCTAAAGAGTGTTGTCGTAGCTGTTGGGGATATGGGCTAAACCCGGAAGCGGGGTATTAGTACGCCTTGACCCTTTGCTCCACCACGAGGTGGATGAGCGCGAACACGTGGTCTTCGTTGATGGCTTTCAGCGCTGTTTCCAGAGCGGCGGGAATGTCGGCGTCCAGTTCCACCTTGACGCCGAAGCCGCCGAAGGCCTGCGCCATGAGTGCGAACTCCGGGTTCTTCAGCTGGGTGCCCGAGACACGGTCGGGGTAGTGGCGTTCCTGGTGGGTACGGATGGTGCCGTATTCCTGGTTGTCCATCACGATGACCAGAGGTGTGGCGCCGTACTGGGCCGCGGTGGCGAGTTCCTGGCCGTTCATGAGGAATTCGCCGTCGCCTGCGATGGTGACGATACGCCGGCCGGGGTATTCCAGGGACGCTGCGATGGCGGATGGGACGGAGTAGCCCATGGAGCCGTTGCGGGCGCTGATCATCGAGGCATAACGCTGAGTGGGGAAGTAGCGGTGCGCCCAGTTGGTGTGTTCGCCGGCGCCGAGCGTGACCATGGCATCATGCGGGAGGGTTGGGACGAGGTTTGCCATCAGGGTGTCCATCCGCGCCGGACCTGCCGACGGCGTCGCCGGGGGGAGCGCGGCGAAGGCAACCTGTTCGCTGCGCATCTTCGACGTCCAGTTCAGCCATTCATTCTTGACCGGAAGTTCGATCTCGGCCAGGTCGCGGATAAAGACGTCCGGCTTTGCCAGGATTTGGTAGGAGACCGGGCCCGAGCGGCCTCGGAGGGAGGGGTCGATCGTGACGAGGAAGTTCTTCTTTGCCCAGTCCTGGCGGCAGAGGAATCCGTCGGTAATAACATCTCCAGGGACCGTGCCCACAAAGACCAGCAGGTCGGTTTCTTCGAGCAGGTCGTAGGTGGGGCGGGGTCGGCCATAGCCGATAGGACCGACGTAGGACGGGGAATCGAAGGGGACGGTTCCTTGGGTGCGCCATTCGGCTGCGGCGGGGATGTGGTGCTGTTCCAGCCACGCGGTGAGCAGGTCGGCGGCTTCCTGGGTCCAGTCGTTGCCGCCGGTGACGAAGAGCGGCTTGCTCGATGCAGCCAGAGCTTCAGCTAACGCCGCCGAGTCCACGGTGGTCATGCCGCCGGTGGCTACCGGGATCGGCGGGTGAAGTTCGGCGGGGATCTGTTGGCGGATGACATCCTCGGGCAGGCCAATGACGACGGGGCCGGGCCGGCCGTTCATGGCCGAGAACAGGGCTTCGGCGACGATTTCGGAGGCCCGTTCTGCGTGATCCAGGACCATGACCCGTTTGGCGCCTGTGTCGAACCAGGCTTTGATGTCGAATTCCTGGAAGGCCTCGCGGTCCCTGTGGGCGAAGGGGATCAGACCCACAAAGAGGACCATGGGGGTGGAGTCCTGCCATGCAGTGTGCAGGCCGACGTGGGCGTTTGCTGCGCCGGGGCCGCGGGTGACCATCGCGATACCGGGCAGCTGGTTCATCTTGCCGTCGGCTTCAGCCATGTAGGTGGCTCCGCCCTCATGGCGGCACACGATGGTTTCGATCGGTGAATCGTGAAGCCCGTCCAGAACGTCCAAAAAGCTCTCACCTGGGACAACGTGCGCCCGCTTTATCCCGTGAGCCACGAGCGTGTCGACGATGACATGACCCGCGGATTTGAAGTTATCTGCCGATTCTTCCACTGTAGTCTTTGGTTGGTCGGCGATGGTTTGCGTCATTGACTCGGAGCCTTCTCGTGTTTGATGGGATGCGGGTGTAAATTTTGGGGCCCGGGCTGGCCAGCAGGCGCGTGGTAACCGGACAAGAGAGAGCCGTGCACCTCAGGTACCCAGGGTTTCGTGCCGCGGCGGTTCAGGGTGTTCGTCTCTGCGGGCGAGCTTCGCCCAGTTCACTACAGGTTCCAGGTCAGGGTGAGGAGTTGCTGGAGGACGGTCGGGGGCCATGTTTTTTCGTTGTCCTTGCATCTTGCGGGCGGCGCTCATCGGTGGGACGCCTGGGTTCTGTCGGCAGCTGGGAGTTGTCCTTTGCGACAGCCCAGTGCCAGGGGGCTTAGAGGGTTCGGATGGCCTCACCGCTGAGATGGGCGTCGATGTTTTCGACTGCCTGCGAGAAGTATGTGGAGTAGTTCCGTCCTGTCACGTAGCCCAGGTGCGGTGTGGCGAGAACATTGGGCAGCGAACGGAAAGCGTGGTGGGCAGGCAGGGGTTCCTCCGAGTAGACGTCGAGCCCGGCCCCTGCGATGCGGCCGGCCGTCAGGGCGTCGGTGAGTGCCTGCTGGTCGACTATGCCGGCCCGGGAGGTGTTGATGAGGGTTGCTTCGGGTTTCATCAGCGCCAGTTCGTCTGCTCCGATGAGGCCGCGCGTTCGGTCGCTGAGAACGACATGGACGGAGACGAAGTCGCTGTTTGCGAACAGTTCCGGCAGGGACGGGGCCAGCGTGGCCCCGGCTGCTTCTGCCCGTTCCGTGGTCAGGTTCTGACTCCAGGCAAGAACGTTCATCCCGAAAGCGTTTCCGATACGTGCCATCTGGGCGCCGATCTTGCCCAGGCCAATGAGTCCAAGGGTTGCACCGTGCAGGTCGGTACCGACTGTTTGCTGCCATGGTCCGTTGCTGCCCATCGCAGCGGCTTCGGTGCGCAGATTTCGGGCCAGCCCGAGGATGAGTGCCCAGGTCATCTCGGCCGGGGGTTGGGAGTTGCTCTTGGTTCCGCAGACTGTGATGTTTCTTCTTCCTGCCGCTTCCAGGTCAATGGCGGAGTTGCGCAGGCCGGTGGTGACCAGCAGTTGCAGACGCGGCAGACGTTCCAGCAGGGTGGCCGGAAAGGGTGTGCGTTCGCGCATGATGACGACGATGTCAAAGGGCTCCAACCGATCCGCCAGCGCGGCTTCATCAGCGAGGTGGTCCCGAAAGACCGTGACTTCCACCCGGTCTTCTATAGGGGACCAGTCCGCGTACTTTCGGGCGGCGTCCTGGTAGTCATCGAGCACAGCGCAGCGCAGGGCCATGTGTGAATTCCTTTCCTGGCGTTAGCGGTTGACGGCGACTTCGCCGCGCATCAGCACTCGGGCCGTGCGGAACAGCGAGGCGGTTTTTGCATTCCACACACCGTTTTCGGTTGCCGCGGAAGCGGCGGCTGGAACGACGCCGGAAGGTTGTCCGATCCGCAGGATGCCTTTGCTGGTGGTTGTGGAATGCAGCTGGGCCGGAAGGGTTCCGTCAATTGCGGCGGCTGTGGCGATGCAGAGTGCTCCCGTGCTGGTCACCGCCCGGTGCCAGCCGCCCATGGAGAGCATCCGCACGGAAATGTCATAGTCGTCGGCGCCGACTTGGGTGCCGTCCAGGGCCGTGAAGGGCTTGGCCGGGCCGACGACGGCGATTTTGGGATTCGCCAGGCCAATCGACGCGGGGGTGCTGCCCAGTCCCATCACGACGCCTCCGGCGCGGCGGATCAGGTCGAGACGGCGCAGCAGGTCGCGGTCTGCGTCAAGGGCGTCGAGTCCCTCGACACCGGTCATCCCGACTGCCGCGGCTTCGACGAACACAACCGGGTTGGTGGCATCTACAAGTGAGACCTCAACGTCACCGACACCTTCGACGGTAAGCCGGTCACAGACATTGCCTGACGGAAGGACGCCTGCCGTGATGGAACCTCCGCCGTCATGGAACTCCAGTTCGATGGGCGCCCCGAGCCCTGACACCCCAGGCAGGGCGAGGTCCCCTGTGGTGACCGGATGTCCGTCACGCACCTCGAAGGTGGAGGTGATGAATTGGCCGGTGTTGGTGGCGTGGATGCGCACCGAAGCGGCTCCGTCGGGTACTGAGATGATGCCGGCCTCGATCGCGACCGGGCCTACGGCTGATGCCAGGTTGCCGCAGTTGACCGCGTAATCCACGATTTCCTGATCCACGGCGACCTGTCCGAAGGTGAAATCGACGTCGGCGTCGGGATGGTCGCTCGCTGCGAGTATTGCGATTTTGGAAAGGGAGGAGATGCCGCCTCCCATGCCATCGAGCTGGCGTCCGTTCGGGTCAGGGCTGCCGAGGGCGGCGAGGAAAAGCGCGTCCCTTTCGGACCGTTCCGCCGGAAGGTCCTTGGCGTTGAAAAACAGGCCTTTGCTGGTTCCGCCGCGCGCATAGATGGCCGGGACATATCGTTGTTGCATTCTTCAAACCTCTGGGAGTTGTTGGTAGTCGTCTGCTGGTGCTTAGTGGGTGGCGGTCTGGAACTCTGCTGGAAAAGGAGTTGTGATGCCTGCGTCCGAGGCCAGGCTTTCCAGATCCGCGCGGGTTTTGGCCGGAAGTCGCAGACCACCGGTTTCCAGCACACTTTGTTGTTGCCGTTCGGCGTGTTCTCCCGGGTAGAAGATTTCTTCAGTACCGGAAGCGCGGGGCGCGGCTTTGGTTTCGTCCACGAGCTGCTGCACAGCCGCCTGGTATGAGTCCAGGTCGCCGAGGGAAGCTACGTTAATGGCGATCATCAGGTGCCCGACGCCGCTTCGTTTTTCCGGATCATAGGGTCCGTTGACCCGTGTTCCGGTCTGGCTTCCGGTAAGCGCTCCGGCGAGGACGTCCATCATGAAGGTGATGGCGTACCCTTTCGGTCCTGCGATGGGCTGGATCAGGCCCTCCAGCGCCGCGGCGGGATCCGTGGTGGGAATACCGTTGGCGTCGAGGGCCCAGTCTGCGGGGATGGCCTCGCCGCGGTCGCGGGCAAGAAACATCTTGCCGCGCGCCGCGGCTGTGTTGGACAGGTCTGCCACGACGACTCCGCCGGGAGTGGGGGCCGGGGCCGCGATGGACCATGGATTGGCGCCGAGCGTCTTTTTCTTGCCACCCCAAGGTGCCATTGCGGGGCTGGAGTTTGTGGTCAGGAAGGCCACGCATCCGTCCTTGGCGGCGCGGCGGGTGTAGTACTGGGCGGTTCCGAAGTGGTTGGAGTTTCGTACGGCCACCATGGCGATGCCATGGTCACCGGCTCGTTCCACTGCCTCGCGGCGGGCGATTTCGGCAAGCACCTGGCCGACTCCATGGCGCCCGTCCAGGACCAGCATGCTGCCGCTGTCCAGAACAACCTGGGGTCGGGTGATGGGGGTGACCGCGCCGCTGCGCAGGCGTGCCACGTACCACGGAAGGCGCAGGAGCCCATGGGACCGGTGTCCCCAGAGTTCTGCCTGGACGAGGCTGTCTGCAACCAGCGCCGCGTCCCCGGCGGGTACCCCCTGTGCCTGCAGGATTTGGGCCCCAAAATCGGCAAGGGCCGCCGGGGAGATGGCATCTTCGGTCAAAACGTGTCCTTTTGTAGCGGTTGTGGGGTGTAGCTTGACGTGGATGTCAGACGTCGACGCGTGTGGGGCCGACGACCTTGGAACGGACCGTCCAGGCCAGGGCGAGGGCGAGGACGGCGTAGATGGTCAGCGGGATCGGCCCGGCGACGAATACCGAGTAGTCCCCGTTGGAGGACAGCAGCGCGTCGCGCAGGCTGGTTTCGGCCAGTGGGCCGAGCACCATCCCGATCATCAAAGGTGCCAGCGGCACACCGAAACGGCGCATCGCAAAGCCGACCAGAGCAATGCCGAGCAGCACCAGCAGGTCGAACGTTGAGGCGGCGGTGGCATAAACACCCAACCCGCAGAACACCGTGATGCCGGCGTAAAGATAGGGCTTCGGAATCAGGAGCAGTTTTGCCCAGTGCTGGGCAAAGGGGAGGTTGATCAGCAGCAGCACGACCATGGCGATGAAGAAGCTTGCCAGCAGCGTCCACACGAGTTCGGAAGAGCGGTCGAACAACAGGGGGCCGGGCTGCATGCCGTACTGGCGGAAAGCGGCCAGCATGATGGCAGCTGTCGCAGACACCGGAAGGCCAAGCGCCAACAGAGCTCCCATTGCCGTGCCGGTGGTTGCGTTTCCGGCGGCTTCAGGGGCGGCAAGGCCACGGATTGAGCCGGTGCCGAAGGTCGGTTTTGCGCTGCGCCGGTCCAGGCGCCTTTCCACCCCATAGGAGAGGAACGTCGGGATCTCGGCGCCGCCGGCGGGGATGACACCGAACGGAAGACCAATGGCGGTGCCTCGCATCCATGCCGGCAAAGCCTCGCGGAACTCCTTCAAGGAGAGGAACGGGCGGCCGGAGGATGCAACCTGGGTGGCGCCCGGGTCACGCCGGATGCGCGCTGCTACATGGAAGATTTCGCCCAGGGCGAGGACTGCAACGGTCACGGTAACCATGGAGATGCCGTCAAAGAGTTCCGGATGGCCGAACGTGAACCTTTCGGTACCGGTGATGGCATCAATGCCCACGGTCGCGATACCGAGACCGAGGACGAGAGAAGCCAAACCCTTAAGGGCGGAGTCGGAGACCACGGAGGAGGTTGCAATAAATGCCAGCAGGGCAAGAGCGAAGAATTCAGCGGGTCCGAAGTTGGCCGAGAAGTCAGCCAGCGCCGGGGCGAGAAACACCACAACGACTGCCGACACCATGCCGCCGATAAAGGCGCCGATTGCGGCTGTAGCAAGGGCCTGCGGAGCACGTCCGGCTTTGGCCATCTTGTGGCCCTCAAAGGTGGAGGCGATGGATGACGCCTGGCCTGGGGTGTTCATCAAAATTGCCATGGTGGAGTCGCCGAAGAGCCCTCCAAAGTAGACGCCGGCAAACATGATGAACGCACCCGTAGGGTCAAGTGCGAAGGTCATCGGCAGCAGCAACGCCACGGCCATGGAGGATCCGAGTCCGGGCAGTACGCCGACTGCGGTTCCCAGGACGCAGCCGACCAGAACCCATACGAGGTTCATCGGGGTGAAGGCTCCAGCGAAGCCCTCCATCAACAGAGCAAGTGAGTCCATGTTAGAAACCGCCTCCCAGAAGGCCGGAGGGGAGTACGAGGCCCAGTCCGACGCCGAATGCCAGATAGATGACGCTGCTTAGGGTCAGCGCTGCGCTGATATCAAACAGCGCCTTTTTGCTTCCCATGCCGCGGGCGACGCACCAGAACAGCAGCGCCGCGCCCAGAATCCATCCGAGGAGTTTGATGGTCAGGGCGAAGGCCAGGAAGCCGCCTACGCACCAAGCGACGGAGGACCAGTCGGTGTAGGTGCGCCGGCTGCTGCCCGGGATGTCCTTCACCGGTTCGGGACTGCGCAGGTAGTGAAGCGTGAGCAGGACGGCAATGAGATAGCCGGCTGCCACCAGCACTCCCGGGAAAAACTGCGGCCCGGGGAAATCAGTGCCTTCAGGTACTTCCATGGTGAAGATACCCACCAGCAGGGCAGTGCTGAAGGCCGCCAGGATCAGCGGGACGACCAGGCCACTGCGCCCCTGGCCGAAGCGCCTGCTGGCCCTCCCCTCGAAGCGCCTGCTGGCCCTCCCCTCATCGTGGGGTGCTTCCGGTTGGGGTACGGCATCGTGGGTGGGTGATGTCAGTGGTGTGCTCACAGGTCCAGCTCCTTGATCAGGGCGTTAATTGAGGCCTGGTCCTCTTCAATGAACTGCTCGAACTGCTCGCCGGGGAGGTACACCTCGGTCCATTGGTTGCGGTCCAGAGACTCCTTCCATTCGGGGGTCTGGAGCATTTCCTCAAGCAGCTGCTGAAGTTCGACGCGCTGCTCATCAGTTATCCCAGGGGGTGCGACCATGCCGCGCCAGTTGGTCAGGTCAGTGGGGAATCCCTGTTCGGCGAATGTGGCGATATCCACGCCCTCGAAACGTTCGGGAGCGGTGACGCCAAGCGCCTTAACACGTCCGGATTCGATCTGGTCCGAAACCTCGGCATAGCCGGAGCTGAGGACCTTGGCGGTGCCTGACATCATGGTCTGAATCGCCTCCCCGCCTCCGGCCTTGGGGATATAGGTGATTTCGGTGGGATCAATGCCTGCCTGGATGGCGAGATTCGCGATGGCAAGGTGATCCACGCCTCCGGCTGACCCGCCGGTAAAGGCCAAAGCCTTGGGGTTCTGCTTCCACGCTCCAACAAGGTCCGCCAGATTATTCAGTGAGGAATCCGCCGGAACGATGAAGACGTTGTACTCCTCGGCTAAACGTGCGATTGGCGTCACGTCTGTCAGATCAACCGGGGAGTCATTCAATGCGATGCCACCGAGCATCACCGTTCCGACACCCATGATGGTGTTCGCCTGACCGGTCATGGTGGTCAACTGGCCCAGCGCGATGGTGCCTCCGGCGCCGGGGACGTTGACGACCTCGGAGCTGTTGACGACGCCATTGGCACGCAGAGCCTGCTGCTGTTCGCGGGCGAACGTATCATGGCCGCCGCCGGCGCTTCCCGGGGCGATAAAGGTCAAATTGCTACGCAGGTCAGTGCCGCCGGAGGCAGCCTGAATGGAGAAAAACGAAGCCGTGCCGATCACTGCTGCGGCAACAATGCCGTAGCAGACAGTAACCGCACGCCTCTTGATGCCGCCAGAAGGCGTATCCGTGGAGAGGGAACTCATGGACTGGAACTTTCCGTAGTGGAGTGGGGAGAGGTGAGCTTTCGGCAGCGCTGCCGGCCGCTCGTTGGTACACAAAAAGGTTTTGGTATTTCTAGTGTAATATAAACCATGGCTGTGATCCACAGTACATTGCAAGCACCACCAAAAAGTCCACTCAGCCCCGGAGGCCCCGCATGACTGTTGTTGTCGCCCGTACCAGCACCCGCGAGGGTGAAGCCGCTCTGACCGCCGCGATCGAGGAGGCCAAGCGCAGGGCTGAAGACCTGCTGGTGTTCCAACTCGAGGGAACCCAGGTCACCCCCGACGGCGGTGACGCCTTCCCGGGCGTGTCCGTCAGCTTCCGCTCACCCGATAGCCGGAACCCTGACGCCGTGGGAGAGTTGCTGGATACTGCGGAGCAGGTGGACGCCTCCACGATTGTTATCGGGGTCAGGCACCGCAGCCCCGTGGGAAAGCTCTTCCTGGGCTCCGCTGCGCAGCAGATCCTGTTGGAAGCGAACATTCCCGTCATCGCGGTTAAGGCCCCCAACGCCTGACAATGCCTGGCAAAGCATCTTCGCAGCCCGGGAATTCATGGCTGTGGCTTCTGGCGGGGGCCGCTCTCCTGTCACAAACAGCCCTGAACCTGGTCCGGCCGGTCGTCACATACAAGCTCCTGGAGTTGGAAGCCGACGCTATGATCGTGGGCCTGGTTACCGCCGCATATGCGGTGCTGCCGTTGGCTGCGGCGATGTGGCTGGGAAGAATGACCGACCGCACCAGACGGCTGGGGGCAATGATGGCCGCCGGTGCGGTGATGCTGGCTGCCGGGGCATCGGGGCTGGCTCTGGCCCCTAACGTCCCTCTTGTTGCGGCTGCCAGCGCGGTCCTTGGAATGGGTCATCTGGTCTTCACGATCGCCGGACAGTCCTCCGTGGCCCGCTTCGCCCCGGAGGGCAAGCTCGACCAGGGGTTCGGGTGGTTCACGGCCGCCTATTCTGCGGGCCAGCTGTTTGGCCCGTTGTTGGCCGGCTTCCTGCTCAGCGCGGGAAGCATTGGCATGGGAGCGGGCCGGTCCGGGGCAATTGACTTTGCGTTGTGGGCCGGTGCAGTCCTCTCCCTTCTGGTCGTGCCCGTGACCCTCGTACGTCGGCGGGCATCCAGAGCTGCCAGGGGTGCCAGGCCAGGTGAAGTTACCGCTGGTACCGGCGGTCAGGAGTCTCCGGCGCGGGCGACGATGATGGCGATCCTGAGGATCCCGGGCGTTCCATCCCACATGGCCGCTTCTTTGGCTCTGCTGGCAATGCTGGACATCCTCATAGCCTTCCTGCCCCTGATCGGGGAGCGGGCAGGTATCTCCCCGGCGTGGGTCGGCTTCCTGCTGGCGGTCAGAGGCGCTGCGTCCATCATCTCCAGGGCATTCCTGCCAGTTCTGTCCAACCGCTTTTCGCGTCGGAGGCTGCTTCTGGTGAGTCTCTATGGAGCCGGACTGGCACTTGCCCTGCCGCCGCTCGTCGTCGGGGAGGTATGGCTTGCGGCGTTGCTGCTGTTCGTCGGCGGCTTCTGCCTTGGCCTGGGCCAGCCACTGACCATGACTCTTGTATCCACGGCAGTCCCACCGCTGTGGAGGGGAACCGGGCTGACTGTGCGTCTCATGGGAAACCGGGCAGGCCAGGTTGTTATGCCTTTGCTGGCCGCTCTTGTGGCGGCGCCGCTTGGCCCGACCGGAGCAATCTGGTTCAGCTGCGCTGTCCTGATCGCCAGCGGCACTGAAAAGTCCCTACGCCGCTAGTCCACGGCCGGCAGGGGCATTTCAGCTACGGACCCGGCACGGGAGTCCTTGGGCTGTTGTTTCTCCTTGCTGACGCCGCGCAGGTGTTCCTTCAGGTAGGCAGATGCAGCCTCGTTGTGGCCGCCCAGCAGCAGATCGAGCAACTGCACGTGTTCCTTGCAAAGCTCAAGGGCACGGTCCCTGGGCACGGCCTGGCGGTATTCGATCAAGCGGCGCCGGCGGTCGACCCGGTGGAGGCTTTCGATAAAGAAGGCGTTGTTCGAACAGTCCATAACGGCCTCGTGGAGTGAGCTGTTCAATTCGAACAGTGTCGAGCTTGGCACCTCCCACACCGCACCCTCAATAAGCTGCATCTGTTCCGCCCGACACTTCAAGAGGGCATCGGCATTGAGTACGAAGCTGGGCTCCAGAATGGCGGCAGGTTCGATGGTCAGGCGGAAACGGAAGCTCTCCTCGTACAACTCCATAGAGTCAAGCATGGGCAGGAATTCCCAGCCATAGCCGGGCCGGCGGTCAATCCAACCCTCATTGGAGATACGGCGCAGCGTTTCATTCAGTTCTGTTTTCGTGCAGCCGTAGCTGCGCAGCAGGTGTTGCTCTGTTACCCGGTCAGGAAGGCGTTTTTCGAGTCGGTCCAGGGCAATGCGCTCATAAAGACCGTCCTCTTGTTTGCGATGAGTGAAGGAGGGCACCTCCCCGAGTTCGGCCACAACGTAGCCCCCGGCCTCAGACCGGCGCACGATGCCCTGGCTCTCCAAAAGCTGCAACGCGTGACGCACCGGCGAACGGGACACCTTCAGGTGCTCACCGAGTTTTCGCTCGACAAGGCGGGTCCCCTCAGGCCTTCGATTCTCCTCGATGTACCGGACGATATCCGACGCCACGGAGGCAACCAAGGGAGACGGTGGGGCGATAGTCACTCGTTCTCCAAACCTGTCGTTTTCAGAATGCACCAGCGCAGATTCTGGTTCATTCATCCTAACAAAAACAATTAGGCTAATGTATTGACCCGCCGCCTCGGTCGAAGGAAAACCAGCAATGACTCGAAAAATCTTTGACAGCCACTTCCACATCATCGATTCCCGCTTCCCCCTGGTACCGAACAACGGTTACCTGCCGCCCGAGTTCACGTCCATGGATTATCTTCGCCAGGTTTCTGACCTGGGCATCGCGGGCGGTGCCGTGGTTTCCGGTTCATTCCAAGCCTTCAACCAAAGCTATTTGATCGATGCACTGGCAACACTGGGTCCGACGTTCGTGGGCGTCGCCAACCTCGCCGACACCACCAGCGATGACGAACTCCTTCACCTCGCTGAAGCAGGAGTCCGCGCCGTTCGCTTCAACCTCTACCGGGGCGGTTCGGCGGAAATAGGAAGCGTCCGCTCCCTTGGGCGGCGCGCCTGGGATGTTGCAGGGATGCACGCCGAGTTCTACCTCGACGCGAAAGACCTGGTGGAGTTGGAACCGGTCCTTGCAGAACTTCCCAAGGTGAGCATTGACCACTTGGGCATGACAGAGGTGCACCGCGACGTCCTGCTCCGTCTCGTTTCACGCGGGGTACGTGTAAAAGCCACAGGGTTCGGCCGGGTCCAACTCGATGTCGCCTCTACTCTCCGGGAGATCCACAAAGAGAATCCCGAAGCTTTGATGTTTGGGACCGACCTTCCCAGCACCAGGGCACGCGTGCCGTTCCAGCGAGCCGATCTGGAACTCGTCGCAGACATTCTTGCCGAGGACGCAGGTATCGTGCTCCACGACAATGGAGCACGCTTTTACGGTGTGAACGGATAATTTCCTGCTTCCGACCACGAGAGGCAGGCTCAACGTCGTGGGGGACCGTCTACTCCTGGTTAGAAGCCCAGATAGATGTGTTCGAGGTGCTTAACGTTGGGCGCTTCGGCGAAGTGAGGTCCGACGAGTTCGCGCCACTTGCTGAAGGCCGCGGAGCTGCGGAACCCGATGGTGTGGTCCTCGATGGTAGCCCAGGCGACGGTGAGGGTATATTCCCTGGGGTTTTCGATGGATCGGTCCAGGCGCAGGCTGAGGGCGCCGGGTGCATTTTGGAAGAGCGGGACGGCCTCGGCGACGGCTGCTTCGAAGGCTGAGGCGGCGCCGTCTTTGATGGTCAAGGTTGCTGATTCGTGGATCATGCTCCTGCTCCTGCTCCTGCTCCTGCTCCTGCTTCCTGTGCTGGTTGGTGGGCCGGGGGCTGGTTGGCCTGTTCTTCGTCAATGCGGTTGCGGTCAGTGGTGCCGGCCATGGTGCGGGTCGCGTCGATGGACGCGTAGGTCCAGAAGATCTTCATCGGCTCGGTGTCCGAGGCATTGCGGAACCGGTGGATGATATTGGCCGGCACGAAGGTGGTGTCGTAGGTGTTCAGGTAATGCTCCGTGCCGTCGATGTCAACGTAGGCGGTGCCTTCGATGACGGCGACGGATTCGACGCAGTTATGGCTGTGGTGGCCGATGGCTGCGCCGGGGTCGAAGGTGGTGATGCCGTTGAGGAATGTGGTGGCCCCTAGGTGGGATCCGACGAGCGGGACGGTGGCAGCGCCGTTGCCGCGGTCTTTGCGGGGAAGTTCGGCCGGGCGCAGGATGACGGCGTCCACGGAGCTGATGCTGGTGCTGATGTGTGTCATGTCAGGGTTCCTTTAGTCGACGGCGTCGGGCGTTGGTGCCGGGGCTGTCCAGAAGGTTTTCATGTTGGTGAATTCCCGGATGCCGTAGGAGCCCAGTTCTCGGCCGTAGCCGGAGTTCTTGATGCCGCCGAAGGGCAAGCGCGGGTCGGAGGCGACCATGCCGTTGATAAACACCGCGCCGGCGTCGATGTGCCGCAGCAGGGTTGTTGCCTTCTCGGTGTCTCGGGTCCAGATCGCGGCACCCAGGCCGAACTCGGTCTGGTTAGCTAAGGCGATCGCTTCGTCCGTGGAGGAAACGCGGATGACGGCAGCGACGGGGCCGAAGATTTCCTCATCGAAGGCGGCCTGTCCGGGACGGACGTGATCGATAACGGTGGGCTCGTAGAAGTAGCCGGGCCCGTCCACGATGGTGCCTCCAAGGAGGATTTTGCCGCCGTTTTCGACCGTGCGGGTGACCTGGTCGTGAAGTTCAGCGCGCAGGTTTTCCCGGGCCATGGGTCCGATGGTGGTTTTCCGGTCCGTTGGGTCGCCGACGATAAGTTCCCGGGTGCGGGCGACGAACTCGGCGACGAATTGATCGGCGATCTTTTCGTCGACGATGAACCGCTTGGCGTTCACGCAGGACTGGCCGTTGTTCGTGAAGCGGGCCTTGACCGCGACCTTCGCGGCTTCCTTGACGTCGGCGTCAGCCAGGACGATGAACGGGTCAGAGCCGCCGAGCTCCAAAACCTGTTTCTTCAGAGCGTTGCCTGCCTGGGTGGCGACGATCTGTCCGACCTGGGTGGAGCCGGTCAGCGTGACAGCTGCAATCCGGTCGTCAGCGATAAGTCCGGCAACCCTGTTTGATTCAATCAGCACTGTGGCGAACAGGCCTTTAGGGATGCCTGCCTTGTCCATGATCTCTTCCACCGCCAGCGCGGAGGCGGGAACGTTGTTGGCGTGCTTGAGGACCGCGCCGTTGCCCGCGGCAAGAGCCGGCAGGGCGAAGCGGAAAAACTGCCAGAACGGGTAGTTCCACGGCATGATGGCCAGGACCACCCCTAATGGATCGAAGACGACGCCGGACTCGGCGGCGTCGGACTCGATGATTTCAGGAGCCAAGAACCGCGGCGCATGCTCGGCGTAGTAGTCAGCCGTCTTTGCACATTTTTCGATTTCAGCTTCCGCTTCGGTGATCGGCTTACCCATCTCCAGCGTGATCAGGCGCGCGTATTCGGCCTTTCCGTCCCGCAGGATCTTCGCGGTGTTGCGCAGGAGCTGAACCCGGTCTTCGACCGGGACCAGCCGCCAGACTTTCTGGGCTTCCGCTGCCGCCGTCAGGGCCGTGTCCACTTGTTTTTCGGTATGGGCGTCGAACGTCTGGATCCGCTCACCGGTAACCGGGTTGATCGTCGAGATCATGTGTATGTTCCTTCTGGGTAGGGGTGATACGGCGCCTCCCGCGGCGATGACATGCCGACGCGGGGGATGGCGCCTGGTCTGCTTCGTCAGGCCGTGGCTTGGGTGACGCGCTCCCGCGGCAGGGCAGCGATGACTTCGTCAGCGAACTCGCGCGTGCCCAGGGTTCCGCCGACGTCGCCGGTGCGGGTCTGCGGGTTGGCAAGTACCTTTTCCACGGCGGCTTCGATGTCCGCTGCGGCGGCGATGAGGGCCTGATTGTTGTCCCGTCGTCCGCGCCAGTCCAGCAGCATCGCTGCTGAAAGGATCAGTGAGGTCGGGTTGGCGATGCCTTTGTTCGCGATGTCCGGGGCGGAGCCGTGCTGGGCCTGTGCCACACCGATCGTGTCTCCGGCGTTCAGGGAGCCGCCCAGTCCGAGGCTGCCGGAGAGTTCGGAGGCTTCATCGGAGAGGATGTCGCCAAACATATTGGTGGTCACGATGACATCAAAGGTGTGCGGGCGGCGGATCAGCAGGGCCGCAGCAGCGTCCACGATCAATTCCTCGAGCTCAACATCGGGGAATTCAGCGGCGACCTTGCGGACTTCGCGGAGGAACAGTCCGTCGGAAAGCTTGACGACGTTGGCCTTGTGGACTGCCGTGACCTTCTTGTTGCGGCCCTGGGCGATTTCGAAGGCGGCGCGGGCAACGCGCTCGGAGGCCTTTGCGGTGACCTTGCGGACACTTAGGGCCATGTTTTCATCCGGCATGAATTCGCCGGTCCCGGCGAACATATTGCGGTCGGAGTAGAACCCTTCAGTGTTTTCACGCACGATGACCAGGTCCATGGGCGTGCGGAGGATGCTCAGGCCCTCACGGGAGCGGCAGGGGCGGACGTTGGCGAACAGCTCAAACTGCACCCGGAGTTCAGCGGAAGGATTGAAGCCCCCGGCCTGCTTGGACGGGTACTCGTAGTGGGAAACCGGGCCAAGGATGACCCCGTCCACCTGCGGGATCCGTTCCATGACAGCTGTGGGAAGGGTGGTTCCCTCATCAGCGAGGCTCTTGAGGCCGATGTCCTTTTGTTCGAATTCCAGCCCCAGACCGTGGGCCTGGTCAACGACCTTCAGAACGTCGAGGGTGATATCGGTGATTTCCGGGCCAATACCGTCACCGGGGAGTACGAGGATCTTCATGTGGAGCCTTTCGGGAAGTGCAGGGAGCCCCACACTGCTTCGCGTCATGAACGTCATTGACGAACACCACAAGCATGACCACCACATTGGTTTTTTGCAAGCGTAAAAAACCAACCTGCTAGATTCAGAGCACCAATAAGGTGGCCACGCAGGCGCGGCACCTGAGGCAAGAACTGGACGACCAAGGAGGGCAGGTGTCAGCTACTGCTGCCGGAACTACAGAGCTAACTGTCATGATTGAAGCCATAATCCGGGCATACCTTCGGGAAGAGTGCCCGGCGCCGGGAACCCGGCTGACCGAACGCTTCCTTGCCGGCCGCCCCCGGGTATCACGGTCTCCCATTAGAAAGGCTTTGCAGGAGCTGCAGAGGGATGGAACAGTTGTTCGCACCGATGCCGGCAGCTACGTTGTCGCCCGTACGGGACATGACATCCAGCTGCAGGACTCCTCCGCAGAGCCCGCTGATGACAGTGCTTATATGAGGATTGCCGGGGATCTGCTCGACGGCGCCCTGCCCGTGAGGGTGACGGAAAACGCTCTAATGCGCCGCTATCAACTCACCCGGGGGCAAGTCAGCCAGCTCCTGCTTCGAATTTCGGCGGAGGGCTGGATTGAACCCGTTCCGGGTTACGGCTGGGAGTTCGCCCCGGTGTTGACGTCAATAAAGGCATACGAAGACAGCTACCATTTCCGCCTTGTTGTTGAGCCTGCATCCCTCCTGGAGCACACGTTCACCCTGGACCGGGAAGCCGTGAGCGAGCGAATGCTCGAACAGCAGGAACTGGTCGATGGCAGGATCTGGACCATCTCAGGCTCAGAGCTCTTTAATCTCAACACCCGGTTCCACGAGACGCTTGTCCAGTGCAGCAACAATGACTTCTTCATCGAGAGCCTGGCTCGCATCAACCGGCTCCGCCGACTCATCGAATATCGTCAGGCCCTGGTCCCCGAACGGGCCCTAGTCCGGTCTGCGGAGCATGTCGCCTTGGCCAAACTGCTGCTCGCCGGTGAACTCAAGGAAGCCTCTTCCCATCTGAGAGGCCACCTGTCCAGCGTGACTACCGAGAAAAATCATCACGTATCAATCAAAACCAGTGGTTCGCAAGCCATGACGGTATGAAGCTCATCTTGTGAAAGGTGCCGAAACGCCGACCACGTGCCGGCACCCTCAGCCTTCGAGGTGCGGCATTCAGTCCTTACCTTTTTGGAAGTAGCTGGTAGCTCAGCTTTCGAACCAAGTTGCACCCTGAGGCGCCGGCGGCGACAAAGAGCAATTCCCTGTCCTCCTGCTCCCGCAACTTAACGCCGATAGCGGATATTCCGTCAACATGCCTCGGGCCTCTGTTCGATCTGGCGCGATTGGCTGCGGGCGAGTCGCAAAGCAGTCACAAAGCTATAACTGACTCGGCCACTAGGAGGCCCTCGACTTCAATTCATCGATGAAGACGTGCCCGGGGTGGGATTAGTGAATTCGCTCCCAAGCCCTAATCGGGGAAGCCTGACGTTTCCTCGAGCGGCCGGGCGCCGTAATTACCCTAGTCATAATTCCGTGCACGGGAGAAGATACCGTTGTCTCCATTCAACGAAACGTTTCATGGCAGACACCCGGCGCGACTGCGCGGCCAGCAAATTTCGCACGCTGCCGCCTCCTTACCGGCCGCCGGGTTTCAAGGATCGACGACGACCACGGCGATCTGACACATCAAGGGGGAACAATGACAGTAATGCTGATCGGCGGGGGCGCACTCGCCCTCCTACTCATCGCGGGGATTATCTTCTATACCTCGAGCATCCGGTTCGCTAAGCCGAATGAGGCAATGCTAATCACCGGCAAAAGCGACCCGAACACGACCGATGAAACATCCGACGATCAGTCTCGTGTCATCATCAACAACCGGGCGTTTGTCAACCCGATCACGGAGCGCGTCAGCCATATCTCGCTGTCTTCGCGTCAGGTTGAAGTCACCATTGAAGCCATTTCCAACAACGGCATCCAGCTCAAACTGACCGGAGTTGCTCAGGTAAAAGTCGGTGGTGACAAGATCTCCGTCCGCAAGGCGGCGCAGCGTTTCCTTGACCAGCAGGACGCCATTGATCACTACACCCAGGAAACGCTCTCGGGTTCCCTGCGTTCTATCGTCGGTACCCTGAGCGTTGACGCGATCATTAAAGACCGGGCGCAGTTCGCAGCATCCGTCAAGGAAGAAGCCGAGCACTCGATGACCAACCAGGGTTTGGTAATCGATACCTTCCAGATCAAGTCTGTCGACGATGCAGGCGGTTACCTGAAGAACCTTGGTCGACCGGAGGCTGCCCTGGTGGCACGGAACGCAAGTATTGCAGAAGCGAACTCCCAGCGTGAAGCAGCGGAAGCGAAGGCACTTGCGGATCAGAAGACGGCTGAAGCTGAGCAGAAACTGGCTCTCCGCCGTGCTGAACTGAAGCAGGAAACGGATGCACGCCAGGCAGAAGCGGACGCCGCCGGTCCTCTAGCCCAGGCCGACCAGCAGCAATCAATTATCCTCAAGAACCAGCAGGTTGTTGCCCGTCAAGCAGAGCTTCGCGAAAAGGAGCTCGACATCGAGGTCCGCAAGCCCGCCGACGCTGCTAAGTACAAGGTCGAAACCGAAGCAGCGGCTGACTTGGCACGGCGTACCCGTATCTCGGAAGCCACAAAGGTCGAAGCTGCCGCTGAACTTGAAACCCGCAAGCTCAGGGCTGCCGGTAACGAGGTCGAAGCGAAGGCTGTGGCAGCTGCGAACACCGCCAAGGGCAACGCCGAGACCGAGATCAACAAAATCCGTGGTCTTGCGGAGGCTGAGGTCACGAAGTCCAAGGGCATAGCGGAAGCTGATGTCATCGGACTTCGTGGTACGGCTGAAGCAGGAGCCATCGAAGCTCAGGCCAAGGCGTACAGCGAGTTCAACGAGGCGGCAATCCTGAATAAGCTTCTGGAGGTTCTGCCTTCCATCGCCAGAGAAATCGCCGCGCCGATGAGTGCGATCAGCAACATGACCGTCATCTCCAACGATGGAGCAGGCCAAGTGAGCAAGAATGTTTCCGCGGGTGTGCAACAGACCGCGCAGATGCTCAAAGACACCACCGGGTTTGACGTGATCGAGATGCTCAAGGGCTTCGGCAAATCAACCTCCGACGTAGAGACTCAGGGCACCGGAGATGGCGCGGTCAAAGAACCAGCGCGGACCGCAGTTGTCAATGCCGCATTGAAGGAAGAGTCCGCCAAGTAAACCCACCCTCAGGCGGGCAAGGCGTGAAGCGGGCGAGGCGGTAGGCGGGGTCTGTTTCGAGGGCGAGTTGGAGGAATTGGTGTGCTTTGCTGCCTCTGCCTTCCCACCAGTTGATGTAGCCAATGGTCGTCAGGACGGGGCTGCGTGCTCGGCGCTTGTACGGGTGTAGGCGTGCAGGAGCAGTTGTTGTGCCCAGACGATGCGTGACCACTTCCGTGCCTGGTGGGTTTGGGCGAACAGGATCTGTTGCATGGGTTCGTCCACGTCTGGGATGTTTGCGATGAGCCGGTCGCGGATGGCCGGGAACTGTGGGTTGGCAACCAGGGCGTGACAGTCATCGTCGCTGGGGAGAGTGTCGGCGTCGAGCATACCTGCCCAAAGTTTCCGGCCCTGTTGGAGAGCAATGTCGGTCGGCTGGGTCCTGATGGTTTCCATGTGGTGTTCGACGGCGGCCGCTTTGGCTGCTTCCTGACCGGTGGCGGGGAGGGTGATGCGGTCGGTGGGTTCGATGAAGCTGCCGCGGTAGATGAATTCGGCGTTGATCGCGCTGGTCTGGGTGGAGTTGACGGGCAGGGCGAGGCTGGTTCCGGGGTCGCCGTCATAGGGGGACAACGTTCTGTCTCCGACGAAGAGCGCGTCCCGGATGGTGATGCCCTGCTCGGCAAGGACCCCGGTGAGTGCGGCAATGGTGCCTGCCTGGGGTCTGGCTTGTCCGTGCTGGCTGGTTTCGCTGGTGTAGACGGCGAAGAGGATGGAGGTGGCGTTGGTGTCGCTGGTGAGGTAGTGGGCGACGGTGCGTGCGTAGGGGAGTTCCTGGCCTGGTTGGCGGGGGAGATCGATGCGCAGGGTCGCGCCGATGCTGTTCTCGTTCAGGGTGATGCAGACCATCGTGAGCTTTTCCATGATCCCGTGTTTCCCTTCACCCATTTTGTTTGCTGTGCTTTCTGCGGTTGTTGGTTATGGGTGTCGTTCTGGTAGGGGACCATCCGCTGGGTGAGGGGCCGGAGTGCAAACTGGGGGACCGGCGCCGGGACGAAAACTCCGTCTCGGAGCCAACTACTCCACTGTGGAAAGTTTTCGTTTCCGGGCTCAGCGCGGTAGCGCCCTGGTTGCGCGGAGGACCCGCCCAGCGATCAGGGGATATATCAGAATGACAAGCAGAGATGATGCTTTTACTTGTTCATCGAAGTCAACGAATCAAGCCGCATGACTTCCGGCGAATGCACTGCCGTTCATCCTGTGGCCGGACATTGTGCAGCCATGCTGTGGGGGCAGCTGTGATGGCTAAAGGGAATGAAGCCCTGAGTGCAATCCAGAATCGCCCCCTGCACCGGTCACGCGATACGTTTTGCTGAACCTGCCAGGTGTCGGCACAGAGACACTCGTAGGCGAGACCCGGCGCTCCCAGCAGAGCGTCCTGGAACGCGCCAGCAGCCACAAGTCCATTGCCGGCAAATCTGACCCAGCTGCAAGAAGCGCACGGTTCTGCAGGGCACTCGCCGGTCGTCGCGATTACCTTAACCGTGATCTGGTACTGCTTTGGTACCATCGGTGCATGGCTATGAATCTGCGTGTCCCGGAAGACCTCGATCGTCGTCTGGACCAACTCGCCGCCGAGGAACACACCTCGAAGTCAGCTTTACTGCTGCAGGGGGCGGAGTTGGTGCTCCAGCGTCACCGGCGCAGTCGTGAGATCGGTGAGGGTCTGGATTTCGTGATGAGCCATGACGCGGAGCTTTTGACGCGCCTTGAGGATGCGTGACGGAGTACCTCGAAATTGAAGACGCGCTTCAGGTCGTTGCCGGTACGGGTTCCATGTCAGGGATATCGGTCTGCTGGCCTCGGCGTTGGCCCGTCCGGCAACGACAGTCATGGGTGTGGAAGCTTATCCGCAGTTAGCGATGAAGGCGGCGGCCTTGACGGAGTCGGTGGCGCGCTTCCACCCGCTGACCGACGGCAACAAACGCACAGCGTGGACACTGATGGTTTTGATGCTCTGGATCAACGGTTACCGGCATGACTTCAGCACCGATGCGGCATTTGATCTCGTCGTCGGGGTAGCCGCCGGAGATGTCTCACTTGAAGCCAGCGGCGGGCTGATTGGCAAACATCTCATCCGGCGCTAGCTAACGGGTTCGGGTTGCCGGTTGGGCCATTTCCGGACGCGTCGTCCTGTGCGGCGGTGCCGGCCCGTTCAGGGGATGCCTGAACGGAGGCGGCAGCGACCATAAGGTCCTGGAAGCTGGCCAGGAGGCGAACGTGGGTCAGGCTCTTTTATGGCGTCTCGTGGTTGGGAAATGGTGTGGACAATGTCCACAGATTGGGCTCAAATCGGGCCGTATAGCCGTCGGACTGCTCGAATTCCGGATGTTTCCGGGGATTCCCAGTCTTTGCAAGGCCCGGAAGACAGTTCGAGTCCCACCTCGGGGCACAGCATATCCCCTCGTCAGAGGGGTTTTTGCTTTAACGTGTGTACATTCTGTCGGTCGGGCCCTCTGACACGGTCCGCTGACTTTGGCCTGGCTGCAGCGGTGGGGCATACTTGGCGGGCTCGGGTCCTGGCCGTAGGCGCTCCGCCTGCTGGGAGCTGGGGCTACATGGTTCCTCCTTCCGGTTCTATCGGGTTGGTAGGGGGTGGCCAACACCTGTTCATGGTCCGGGGCTGCGGGTACAACATGACGTCGCCGTCTTTTGTAGGAGATTCTTCTTGAGGGCTCCTCAAAACTGACGCCGGAGCCATATGTGCTTCATTTTGTCCTGCCAAAGGGGGTTTGGACAGTGTCCACACCTAAGTCTGCTTTAGTGGTTCGTCGTGTCACGCAGCGAAGGGAAGCTCGAATCAATAGCGGGACGAATCGACCCGCGGGCGCTCTGCCATCATCTCCGCGGGGGCCAGCGACCTATGAGCCATTCCCGAGGTGTCTCGCCAGCCAAGAGGGTTAGGTGTGGTCGGCAGCAGCTTCGAGGTCGGCGACGACGGACTCGGGTTCCGAAGCCAAGGGAAGATTTTGTTGGTCCCGGGCTCCGTCGACCCCGCCGCTGGGATCGCGGTCGAGGCGCGCGAACAGGGGGTCGAGGGATGGCTGCTCGGGGCCGTGTTCGGCAACGAGTTCGAACGTGGTGTGGGCAGCGTCGTCAGAAGTCAGGCTGTCGATGAGGACCCGCGCGATTTGGTGCCGGGCGATGACCCCGTCCGAAGAGTTGCCGGCGTGGCGGGTGTCGCCCTGAAGCATGGTGATCTGGAGTTGGTTCTTATCGTTGTAATCGAACCACCCCGGCCGCACGATCGTGTAAGTGTTGCCGCTGGCGCGGACGAGGCGTTCGCTGCGGCGTTTCCAGTCGTAGTAGTCGGCCCGCGCTGTGACTCCGATCGCGGTCATCAGTGCGATACGCGCCCGCCGGCCGTCCAGCGCGGCGAGGATATTGTGGACGCCGGCGTAGTCCACGGCTTCAAGGTCACTGCTTCCGTACGGTGCGCCGTGGGTGAAGACGATTGCGTCAACACCGTCGACCGCGGCGGTGAGTGTTTCTGGCCGGGTGAGGTCACCGATGACCACTTGTGCACGGTCATCAAGGGTGCGGGCCCGCCGCTCGTTGCGCACCATGGCCCTGGCAGTGTGGCCTTGCCGAAGAGCTTCGGTGATGGCGAGGCGGCCGACGCTGCCGGTGGCTCCTACAAAGAGGACGGTGAGTGGTTCTTGGGTCATGATGATTTCCTGTTCTGGCGCCGACGGCACCGCATGGTGAGTTCAGCGGCACCGCCGGCGTCGAGTCTGGCGGCTTTTGGTCCTGTCAGGCTTAGGGGATGGTGAGGCCGAAGCTGTCGAAGTCGATCTGGTCGGGATCCATGGTGTCCCCGATGTGGAGGGCGTCGATGCTGGCCAGTTCGTCGGCGGTGAGTTCGAAGTCGAACACTCTGAAGTTCTCCGCGATCCGGTCCCGGCGCACCGACTTGGGGATGGCGGAGCGGCCCTGCTGGATGTGCCAGCGGATCATGACCTGCGCTGTCGTCTTGCCATGATCGTCTGCGATGGCCTGAATCGTCGAGTCGGTCAGAGGTGTGGTGGTGTCACCCCTGTAGTGCCGGATCCCGCCGATGGGCGACCATGCCTGCGTGACGATGCCATGGGCTTGGTTGGCAGCCTGGAGGTCAGGCCGGGTGTTGTATGGGTGCAGCTCAATCTGGTTCACCGCCGGCATGACGTCGGTTGCGCGCAGGAGCGCCTCGAGCCGGACCGGATTGAAGTTGCTGACGCCGATGGCCCGGACCGCACCGTCGGCGAGGAGCCGCTCCAACGCCTTATAGGCCTGGATTGTCTTGTCGAAGGTGTTGGGCTGGGCCTGGTGAAGGATCAGAAGATCAATTTGGTCCACGCCGAGCTTCTTGGCGCTCTTCTCGAAGGCCTGGAGCGTGGTGTCGAAGCCGTAGTCGCTGACCCAGACCTTCGTTTCCACGAAGACGTCTTCACGGGGGACGCCGGAGCGGCGAAGGCCCTCCCCGACCTCGCGTTCGTTGCCGTACGCCGCGGCCGTATCAATGTGGCGGTACCCAACTTCGATGGCGGCCTCGACGGCGGCGACGGTCTCGTCGGGAGGGGTTTGGTATACACCCAGCCCAACCGAGGGCATGGCGACACCGTTATTCAGGGTAATGAGTTCAACCACAGCGGGCTTCTCCTTGGTTTAAGGGAATGTTGTTAGAGCTGTCCGGCGCGCATAGCTGCGATGACGCCGCCGTCGGTGAGGAGGTCTGAGCCGGTGATGAAGGCACCTTCGGGTCCGAGGAGGTACCCGGCGATGGCTGCCACTTCCGCTGGGGTGCCCATGCGGCCGGCCGCTGAGGTCCGGATCATGTTCCGGTAGCCTTCGGCGAACGGGCCGGACATCTCGTCCTGGGCCAGGGGAGTGGAAATGATGCCCGGGCTCAGGGAGTTGATGCGTGCCCCGCGTGCGCCCCAGGTGGTAGCTGCTGCCTGGACGCGCAGGGCGTTGCCGCGCTTGGCCAGCATGTAGGCAGCGCCGGAATCGCCCACCTTGTCGGCCGCGAGGATCGGCAGGCCCAGAAGCTCGGCCGTGGGGGTGTAGGCCAGCGCGTGTTCGATCTCGCGCGGGTAGCCGTCGCCCATGTGGCCGGCCATGCTGGAAATAACGACGCCGGAACCACCTTGGGCGATGACGCGGCCGAATTCTTCCAGGACGTAGGCGGTGCCGAGAAGGTCAACGTGAAGGACCCGTTCGGTGGTCGCCTGGACTGGGGACACACCGGCGGCGATGACGACGCGGGTGACGTCCCCGGCGGCTGCAGCTGTGTCGGCCAAGGCGGCGACGGCGTCGTGGTTTGAGATGTCGACCGGGTGGGTGGTGACGTCGTAGCCTTCGCCGCGCAGCTGGCCGGCCACAGCGTTCAGGATTTCTTGGTTGTAGTCGGCGAGCAGGACGCGCCGGCCGATGCCGGCTATGCGGCCGATGGCTGCTCCGATGCTGCCTGCGCCGATGATGACTGCTACTTCTTGTGCCATGGTGTGTTTCCTTTTACGTGGTGTGACTGTCTGTGGTTGGCGGCTGCGCTGAATGGGTTCGACGGTTAGTAGGTGCGGGCCCGGGAGTGCTGGGCTTTCCAGGTACCGCCGTCGCGGACGTACATGGTGGTGGACTCCAGCGGCCAGGTCCCGCGGGAGCCGTAGATGGTGGCGTCAACCAGGTTCCGGGTGACCGCGACGGCCGAGTCACCGTCGATGGTGACGGTGGCGGAGACTTCCTCGAAGCCGTGATAGCGCATCTGCCCGGACCGGATTTGGTCCAGCCATTCGGCTTTGGTCTGCTCGTAACCGCTGATGTGCACGGCCACGAAGTCCTGGGCGAGCAGTTCATCGAGTTCATCGGTCCGCTGCTCCACGAGCAACCGGCTCCGCTCCCTGGTCGCCTCAAGGACTGCTGCTTCATCGGAATTCGCGGACGGGGTACTTGGCGTCTCATTCATGGGGATGGGACTTTCTGAGGTTGTTGCCTCGGAGAGGGTTGGTGCATTGGATTCTGCATTCGGGGGAGTGACGGCTGGTGAGCAGCCGGCAAGGACCGCGGCCAGGCAGAAGGTGGCCAGCAGGGCGCTGCCCGGCTTTTTGATGAGGAACGGCATGGCGATCCTTTCGATACTCTGCCTCGTGTGAAGCACTTTTAGTAGTGGGCCAGCGAGGCGGCGGAGTCGGTGGACGATTCATCGACGGCTGCATCGGAGGGTCGGGTGGAACGGACGAGGATGAGGGAGGTTGCTGCGGCAAGAACGAGGGCACCGGCAGCCCACCAAAACGCTGTGACGTAGCCGTGAACGGCGGCCTGATCCGCTGCGGCGGTCGTGGTGGCCTGGCTGGTTACCAGCCAGGCTGCGGTGGCACCGGCGGCAATGGTGCTCATGAGCGCGGTTCCGACTGCTCCGCCAATCTGCTGGGAGGTATTGACCATCGCCGAGGCGACCCCGGTGTCCGCCGGGTCAACATCGGACGTGGCAAGGATCATGGAGCACATGAACGCGGTTCCCAGGCCCAGGCCCATGATGACGCTGGCGGGAAAGACTACTTGCCAGTAGGCGTTCTCGACCGTCAGCCGAATCAGCCAGAACATTCCGGCCGCGCCCACCAGGTAGCCGCCGCCCATCAGCCACCTGACCGGAAGCCTGCCGATGAGGCGTGTCCCAAGCTGGGTGGAGCCCAAAATCAGGCAGGCCACGAGGGGAAGGAAGGCTACACCGGTCAGCAGCGGGGAGAACCCGAGGATGGACTGCATGTAGTAGGTGAGGAAGAGGAACTGCGTGAAGTTGCCGGCCATGGCAAGGGACACGCTGAGGTAGGCCCCTCCCCGGTTCCGGTCCAGGATTACGCGCATCGGCAACAGCGGGGCTGACACACGGTTTTCGACGGCGACGAACACGGCCAGCAGGACCACGGCCGTCACGAATGAGGTGATGGTGATTGCTGCGCCCCAGCCTTCGGTCTCTGCCCGATTGAGTCCGAAGACCAGAGCGGCGAGCCCGACCGAGGCCAGCACGGTGCCGAGGACATCGAGCCGTTCACGCTGAAGTTCAGCTCCGGCGTCGCGGATGTAAGCCAGGGCACCGAGGACGGCGACCGCGCCGAAGATGATGTTGACGAGCAAGGTCCACCGCCATGAAGCGAACTCGGTCAGGACCCCACCAAGTAGCAGGCCGATTGCACCGCCGGCACCAGCGACGGCACTGAAAACACCAAACGCGGTGGCACGTTCCCGGCCGGCAGGGAAGGTTACGGACAGCAGGGACATGGCGGCCGGGGCGAGGAGGGCGGCGAACACACCCTGCAGAACCCGGGCCGCCACCAGCATCTCGATATTGGCAGCGAACCCGCCAAGCACCGAGGCGGCGCTGAAACCAACGAGCCCAATGATGAACGAACGCCGGCGCCCCCATTGGTCCGACAACCGCCCGCCCAGCAGGAGCAGCGCCCCGAAGGCGAGGCTGTAGGCGGTGATCACCCACTGCCGGTCGGCGTCGCTGAACGCCAGGTCCAGCTGGGCCTGTGGAAGGGCAATGTTCATGATTGAGGCATCAAAGATCACCATCAGCTGGGCGATCGAGATGAAGATCAACGCGGTCCAGCGCCGTCTCGTGGTCACGTCCGCGGGGTGTGCGGTCGGCGAGTCTGTCATTCAGGGATTCTCCGTAGAAGTCTTGGACGTCGAGGCGCTTCGCCTCTCTTCAACAAGTCAACCGTCGCCCCTCCTGCCGAGGTAGTGGCTGGTGTTCCATGTAATGCCAGTACCTCCCACCGGCCATCTGTTCGCGCGTACCGTGGAAATCGTGACGAACAACAGCGAAGTACGTGAATTCCTCAAATCACGCCGTGCCCGGATCACCCCGGACATGGCAGGGCTGCAGATCTATGGCGGCCTGCGCCGCGTACCCGGCCTGCGCCGCGAGGAACTCGCCATGCTCGCCGGGATGAGCATCGACTACTACAACCGGCTCGAGCGCGGGAACCTCACCGGCGTCTCCGACAGCATCCTCGAGTCCCTCGCCCGTGCCCTCAAACTCGACGACGCCGAACGCACCTACCTCTTCGACCTCGCCCGCGCGGCAAACCAGAAACGGCCCAGGCAGCGCCGGCGCGGCCCGCAGAAACTCAGCCCCAGCATCCAGCACCTCCTCGACGGCATGAGCGGCATCCCGGCCTTTGTTCAGAACGGCCGGCTCGATGTCCTGGGCATGAACGAACTGGCCCGCGCGCTCTACCACCCCAACGGTGACGAGCCGGAGGAGCCGCAGAACTTCGCCCGCTTCGTCTTCCTCGATCCCGCGTCTCCCGGCCAGGTGGCGGACTGGGAATCAATGGCCCAGGACGTCGTCGCCATTCTCCGGCAGGAAGCAGCACGCGACCCCCACAACCGCGACCTCACCGACCTCATTGGAGAACTCTCCACCCAAAGCAAGGACTTCCGGACCATGTGGGCCGCGCAGAACGTCCGCCTGCACCGCTCCGGGACCAAACCCTTCCACCACCCCGTGGTCGGCGACTTCGAACTGACCTTCCAGGCACTGCAACTCCCCGGTGACGAAGGCCTCACCCTCATCGCCTACAGCGCCGAACCCGGCACCCCCGGACACGACGCACTCAACCTGCTCGCCACCTGGGCCGCCACTGTCCGCCGTGAGGCCGGTCAAAAAGCGACAGAGGTGCCTACCCACCACGGCGCCTGAGTCGTCGTGATCTGCCCTGCAGTGTTCGACTCAGTACCGGTCCGTGATCCGGCCAGTACCTGCACCCATGCGGTGACCGTGCGGCAGGCACGTGCAGTCACATGTTGACCAATGACAGGCACGGGACCGGGCGCCGCCGGTTCTTCGGTCTTTTCGTGCTCGGGATGCTCGCGGTACCGCTGGCGCTCTTCGGGCCCGGCTTGTTCAGTGGTTTTCGCACCGAGATCATCCCGGCCTTGTTGCCCCCGGAATGTACGGTCGCAACCTCGGAGGGGGAGGTCAGGCTCGACCGTGACGAGGCGCAGCTGGCAACGACCGCCGTCGCGCTCCTGGCCCGCGGGATGGGGGCACCGGACACCTCGGGCGTCGATGAGGCAGTGTTGCAGCGGCTGGCCGAGGGGCCAGCCGACGACGCTGGTCCTTCCCTGGCCTGCCGCGGCTCGGCCACTGGGGACCTGCAGGAACAACAGCTGGGCGTCTCCGGCCTGACATCGCGCGCTGAACAGGTGCGCGAGGCCATGACCGGGGTGTTCGGCGACCAGAGCCTGGGTGGCTTTGCCCCGGGCGGCGTCGGTCAGGGGCACGGAGCCGCCTCCACGCACTATGACGGCAGGGCGATCGACATTTTCTTCCGACCGGTGACCGAGGAGAACCGGCGTGAGGGATGGATCCTAGCCCACTGGCTCGTCGCCCATGCCGAGGAGCTGGACATCCAGTACGTGATCTTCGACGACCGGTTCTGGAGCGTGCACAGCTCGAGCGGGCAATGGCACTCCTATGACTCACCCGAGCCCCGCAACGAGATCCTGCGTCACCTCGACCACGTGCACGTGGACGTACTGCGCGGAGGTTCTAACTGAGCCAAACCCCGAACTCATCCCCCTGCTCAGCTCAAGCCCTCTCTATGGCCGGATGAGGATCTTGAGGGATTCGCGGGAATCCATCGCGCGGTAGCCGTCGGGGACGTCGTCGAGACTGATGGTGCGGTCGAAAACCTTGCCCGGGTTGACGGTGCCGTCCAGGACGCCGGGGAGCAGGGTCTCGATGTAGGCACGCACGGGGGCCGGGCCACCGGTCAGCGTGATGTTCGGGCCGAACATGGAACCGAAACCGATCGGGGCGTCCTCGTACTGCGGCACACCCACACGGCTGATCACGCCTCCCGGGCGGACCGTGCCGAGTGCCTGGTCTTACGCGGGCCGGTGTCCGAAGCATTCGAGCACGGTGTGGGTGCCGTCGCCGCCGGTGAGCTCACGCACCTTCTCGATCCCTGCCTCGCACGTTCAGCGACGACGTCGGTTGCGCCGTACTCCAGCCCGAGGTCGGTGCGGGCTTTGTGCCGGCCCATCAGGATGATCTGCTCAGCGCCCAATTGTTTGGCGGACAGGACCGCCATAAGGCCGACGGCGCCGTCGCCGATGACGGTGACGGTGGTCCGTTCGTTGCCGCCCGCTTTGATGGCGGCGTGGTAGCCAGTGCCGTAAACATCTGACAGCGTGAGCAGCGACGGCAGCAGGTCGCTGTCCTCCCCGACTGGCGCCTTGACCAGGGTGCCGTCTGCAAAGGGGACGCGGACGGCTTCCGCCTGTGCACCGCCGATTCCGCCGGCGGCCCAGAAACCGCCGTGGCGGCACGAGGTCTGCAGCCCTTCCCGGCAGAAGTCGCAGGTCCCGTCGGACCATGCGAAGGGGCGGTGTGCTCCTGCAGGACGAGATCGGGCACGTTCTCCACACGGACGTCACCGGCACCGTACATGAAGGTTGCTCGCATCTGGCTACTCTCCTTTGTTTTTGATGGAAAAGACTTGGGCCTGCTGCCTCAGCGGCACGGTTAGCGGCCGTTGTACTCCTCGTCCGTAATGTGCTCGCCCCAGCTAGTCGTTTCGGAAGGGTCTTCGCCGTTTTGGAGCATGGCGATGTGCTCCATGAAGCAGCCGGGAGCGGCGGCGTGCCAGTGTTCCTCTCCGGGTGGGGTGTAGATCGTCTGGCCGGGGTGGACTTCGATGATTTTTCCGTCCCGGGTACCGAAACGACCCACACCCTGGGTGACACGCAGATATTGGCCGTGTTTGTGGGAGTGCCAGGCGGTACGGGCTCCGGGTGCGAAGCGGACGGTGGCGACCACCATGGTCTGGCCGGGCTCGTGGGGGAGTGCGACTGGATCCAGCCAGACGTCGCCGGCGAACTGCGCCGCTGGGTTTTTGGTTGTCGGCACAGCAGGTTCGATATGCATGGTTTCCTTACGTGTTGTCTTTTGTCGGGGGTTTCACCAGGTTGATGCGACTGTGCGGGTGATGACCCAGCCGTCTCCGCGGGGCTCGAACCAGGAGCGCAACGTCAGGCGCCAGGTGGCCCTGGATCCCCAGATCGTGGCGTCGGTCAGGGTGCGGGCGGTCAGCACGGGACGGTGTCGTCGGTGCTGTGGATGGCTTCCACCGTTTCCATCCGGTGGTACTGCATCTCCCCGGATTCGATGGCGTCAAGCCATTCGGCCTTGGCCTGCACGTATCCGGTCATGTGCGTGAGCGTGAAGCCGTCGGCGAGGAGGGGGCCGAGTTCTGCAAGGTCCCCGGCCACCATCGCCTCGCACAGCTCACTGTGGACCTGCTCCAGGTGGGCGTCGCTCATGGTTGCGTCCGCCGTCGTGCGTTCGCCGTGAGTTCGTGGGTGCCGTAGCTGTTGTCGTCGGGGTTGACTGTCACTCCCGGGGCGACGAGCTGGTCGATGCGGTCCAAGATATCGGTGGACAAAGTGATATCGGCGGCGGGGAGGTAGGACTCCAGCTGTTCCATTGTGCGCGGTCCCACGATGGCGGACGTAACGCCGGGGTGGTTGATAACGAACGCGATGGCCAGCTCGATGAGGGTCACTCCTGCCTGGTCGGCCAGCTGGGCGAGTTCCTCGACGATGTCGAGCTTGCGCTGGTTGGCCGGCTTCATCATGTCGAACCGGGCGCTGGGCCGGGCACTGGAGGCGGGCTTGGACGCGGAGTCCTTCCGCCACCGCCCGGAGAGCCAGCCGCCGGCGAGCGGGCTGTAGGTGAGGGTGCCCATGCCGTGGCGCTGCGCAGTTGGAAGGATGTCCTCTTCGATGCCGCGGACCAGGATGGAGTAGGGCGGCTGCTCGGTGACGAACCGCTCCAGGTTGCGTTCCCGTGATGCCCATTGGGCTTCCACGATCTGGGATCCGGAGTAGGACGAGGAACCGATGTACCGGACCTTGCCCTGGTGGACCAGGTCGGTGAGGGCGCCCAGGGTCTCCTCCACATCGGTGTCCGGGCTGGGCCGGTGGACTTGGTAGAGGTCGATGTAGTCGGTGTTCAGCCGCCGCAGCGAGCCCTCCACCGCGCGCATGATCCAGCGGCGTGACCCGCCGCGCTGGTTGGGATCGTCCTGGTGCATGGGCATAAAGAATTTGGTGGCCAGGAAGACGTCGTCGCGCCGGCTCCCCAGGGCCTGCCCCACGATCTCCTCGGATACACCGCCCGAGTAGACGTCAGCGGTGTCGATGAAGTTGATGCCCGAGTGGAGTGCGCGGTGGATAATCCGGGTGGCGTCGGCGCAGTCATCGTTGCCCCACGGGCCGAACATCATCGCACCGAGGCATAACGGACTGACCCGCACACCGGTGCGGCCAAGGGGACGGTATTCCATGCTGATCTTCTCTCTCGTCTTAGTCTTCGGGGATGACCATGGCGAAGCGCTCCGGCCGCGCCTCGTCGGGGTCCGGTCCGTTGCGCATGCCGGAATCGAGCGCGTCGATAGCCGTGAGGTCGGCTTCGGAAAGTTCGAAGTCGAACACGTCGAAGTTCCCGGCGATGCGTGCCGGGTTGGTTGACACACCGCAGTCGTTGACGCCCTGGCCGACAACGACCGGCCAGGGGCGGACACTTCCTTGCGACTCCACCTCCGCGAAGTCTTCAAGGACATCGAACGCATCCAGAACGTCACGCCGGACCTCTTCTCCGACGGCACAACACCCAGGGCATCACGGCGAAGCGTTGCACGCCTCTCCTGAGCGCGCCTCCAAAGAAGACTGGATGTGCCCCTGCAGGCACTCGGGGCCGGTAGGGGCGCGTCCCTTTGTGTTTGATGTCCGGGCCGAGGGCCGCCGCGAAAGTTTGGGAGCGGTAGCAGGAGCCCTTGTCGGTCAGGACCCGGCCGACGGTGATCCCGGCGGCGTTGAGGCGACGTTCGCGCGGTCCCAGAAGGCGGCCGCGAAGCCGCATCAAACCGGGCGCTCTCAGAAGAGCGGTGAGAGCCCGTTCCAGCCCGGACCCACCTGGACCCGCGAAAGGAAGCCACCGGTGCCGTTACCGGGGTAGAGCCACAGCACGCCGGCACCGTCGCGGGCCAGCAGGTCGGGACGGCGGTCGCCGTTGAAGTCGCCAGGGCTTACGACGGCGGTCATCACATTCCATCCGCTGCCCACCCTGGTCCGGGGGAGCCAGCCGCCCGCGCCGTTCCCGCGGTACATCCACAGGATGCCCGTCGCGCTCTCCCGCGCCAGGACGTCGGCTGCCCCGTCGCTGTTCATGTCCCCTGGGCCGACGATGGTGCTGAAGATGTTCCAGCCGCCGCCGACGAGAACCCGGGGCAGGAAGCCACCGGTGCCATTGCCACGGTAGAGCCACAGGTAGCCGGTGCGGGTTTCCCTCGCGAGGACATCGACCCGCTGGTCGCCATTGAAATCGCCGGGGCCGACGATGGCGCTGAAGATGTTCCAGCCGTTGCCGATGCGGACCCGGGACAGGAAGCCACCGGTGCCATTGCCACGGTAGAGCCACAGGTAACCGGTGACAGTTTCCCGGGCAAGGACGTCCAGCGCGCCGTCCCCGTTGAAGTCGCCCGGCGTCTCGAGAGAGTTGAAGATGTTCCAGCCATTGCCGATGGACACGCCGGGGAGCCGGCCTCCGCGGCCGTTCCCGGGGTACATCCGCAACTCGCCGGTGGCTGGCAGGCGGGCGAGGGTGTCAGTGTTCCAGTCGCTGTTGAAGTCCGCGGTCGACCCGGAGAGGCTCGATGCCGGAATGGGCAAAGGCGTAAACGCATAGGGATCGCAGGTCAGGTCGTAGTCCCGGATGTCGTCGTACCACTGCGAAATGTAGACACGTCCACCCGAGAAACTCGGCTGACGGCAGCGGTCCAGCGCCTCGCCGGGATAGTCCAGCCTGCCAGCCGTTGCCCACACCGGGACGCCTGGCAGCCGCCACGAGCCGGTGATGCTGGCCCACCCTGACGCAAACGAGTAGAGGCCGTACGAGAATTTCGCATCCCGCAGGGCGCGCATGATGCCCTCGATGATGTACCGGTTTTCGCGCTGCTGGGCTGCGGTAGCCGTGGGCCAGGGCTGGGCCGGCCGGGGCTCAACGTCGATCCACACCACCCGCGGCGCAAAGCCCACCCGGGCCAGGCTGGCTATGGCGAACCGCGCTTCGGCGTACCCCACGTTGGACAGCTGGCCTGCGCGGGTGGTGGAGGACCAGGGCCCCTGCGTCCGGTAGGTGGCGAGCTGTCCAGGCGTGGGGAAAGACGCCATGGCGTACGCCTGCGCGGGCTTGTTGTTGGTCCTGGCCCAGGCTACCTGGCTTGCCAGGCACGGGTTCTCGGTGAAGGGCAGCCCCTTCGTCAGACCGATGATGACGAACTGGGACGACGCGGGCGGCAGGGGCAAACCAAAGCCGCCAGCCGCCGTCGAGCATTGCGGCCACGAGATGTCGTGGCCCCTCAGGGACACAGCCTGGGCGGAAGGCGCGCCGGGGACGAAACCCAAGAGGAGTGCGAGGAACGCGAGCACGGCCGTGAGGGCCCGCACCCCCAATGCCCAGGTCATGCTGGCCGCCCGCTTTCGGATGCTCCCAGCGGGCAACTGCGGATATCCCGCCTCAGGGCTGCGGCTACCAGCCCCCCAGATTCCAGCGCATCGAATTCAAGCTCTGAATGACGAAGTTCAGCGTCCATCGCCGCTGCTCCTTTGCTTTCACCCAGTTTACGGTCGGGGGCGTCGGGCTGCTAGCTAGATGTATTGGCCTGAGAGGTTGATAACACAGCTGGCTGGTGGCTGACCTTTGAGCGAGGTGTGGCCTCGGTGAAGTTAGCTGTAACGCTGCTTTCGATCAGGTGCGGGTGGCACGGAACCTACTCGGCGGGGGGACGGTGTACGCGAGCCCCGAGATAGCTGATCGGTCGTCTGGAAACGCGTGCGGCTGCGTTCCATCCTCTCCGGTTTCATCAGTTAGACGACAACACAGCTGGCGGTGAGCACAACGCTTCGGGTGCTTGCCTGACATGTGCGGAACTGATAGCGATCTTTCGTCAGCCATACCGGGCAGTGCTCAGTCAGCCAGGTGCTACGCCTTGGAGCGGCAAAGGGATGGGGGAGTGGTTGCACTGCCTGCTCGAGCTCGGCTATCACGGCCAACAAATCCGGTTCAGCACCGAACTGCCGCCTACGCCGAACGAGCCTACGGGGGACGAGGGTTGAGCCGCCGGTCCGCCGTTCCTACTCGCCGGGGCCCTGGGTGGCGGCGGTGTCAGTGTCGGTGTCGGCCGGCTGCACCGATGCCTCCGGCATCCACACGATATCCCCGTGCTCGGCATTGGCCCCACGTGCCAGGACGAACAGCAGGGACGACAAGCGGTTCAGATAGCGGGCGGTCACCGGATTGACCGTATCCGGATATTCCTCGACGGCCATCCAGACCGCCCGCTCGGCGCGCCGCACTACGGCGCGGGACATATACAGCAGCGCCGCACCGGCAGTGCCGCCGGGCAGCACGGTGCCGCTGACGTCCTCGGAATCCGCGGCGAAATGCTGCGCGGCACGTTCCAGCCGGTCGATATGTCCCTGGACAATCCGTGCCTGCGCCAGCTCCGGCCGGCCCAACGGGACGGAGAGGTCCGCCGTAAGATCGAAAAGGTCGTTCTGCACGCTCGCCAGCATGGATGTCACGTTGATTGGCAGGCCGCCGATAGCGACGGCGACGCTGATGGACGCGTTGGCTTCATCGCACTCAGCAGAGGCGGCAACCCGTGCATCCCGCTTCGCCACGCGGCCGTGGCCGCCGAATTCCGTGTATCCGTCGTCTCCGTCCCGGGTGTAGTCGGCGGGCTCCGGGGCCGGGGATTCTTCGCGGCGACTCATGCCGGCAACTATACTGACGAAGGCCACGCGGCGAACAACTGGCTATCCTCCCGGACGGTGGACCGCGCAGTGACCCGGTATGGCCCACGATGTTGTGAGGAGTCCGATGAAGCATCATTCAAGCGACAACCATGACCTGGAGGAGCGGCTGGGGGAACCCGCATCATTGCCGTCGGCCCAGGGCTGGGCGAGCGTTGATAAGACGGTCTTCGGCGTCTCGGCCGGAATTATTCTGGTGCTCATCCTGCTCGGCGTGTTCTTCACCGATGCCGTCGGGGACGGTACCGCGGCGGCCCTGTCCTGGATCACCAGCACCTTCGGCTGGCTGTTCATCCTGAGCGCCTCAGGATTCGTCGTCTTTTCCCTGGTCCTGGCCTTCGGCCGCTACGGACGGATCCCGCTCTCCCATGAAGGCGAAGCGACAGAATTCAGCACCCTTTCCTGGGTCGCCATGATGTTCAGCGCCGGCATGGGGATCGGGCTGATGTTCTACGGCGTGTACGAACCCGTCACCCATCTAGCTTCCCCGCCGCCCTTTGTCGACGTCGCGCCCGGCAGCCCGGAGGCCGCCGGCACCGCCATGGCCTACACGATGTTCCACTGGGGTCTGCATCCCTGGGCAATTTATTCCGTCGTCGGGCTGGCGCTGGCCTATTCCACCTACCGGATGGGCCGCGGCAACCTGATGAGCGCCCCGTTCCAGTCCCTGTTCGGCCAGGAACGCATCGAAAAGAGGGGCTGGGGCAAGCCCATCGACATCCTGGCCATCATCTGCACCAAATTCGGTACGGCCACCTCGCTCGGTCTCGGGGCGCTGCAGATCGCTGCGGGCCTCGCGCTGCTGCGCACCGGCAAATTCGAGGAAGACCCCTCGGCCGCAGTGCCGATCATTGTGATCTGTGTGCTGACGGTCGGCGTGGTGCTCTCCGCGGCCAGCGGCATCTCCAAGGGCATTAAATGGCTGAGCAACACCAACATGGTCCTGGCTGGAGTCCTGCTGTTGTTCGTCTTTGTGGCAGGCCCCACGCTCTTCATCCTGGATCTGCTGCCCTCCGCCATCGGTGCCTACCTGACCGAGCTGGTCCCGATGAGTTTCCATTCGGCCGTCTTCGGCGGCAGTGACTGGCTGGCCAGCTGGACCATCTTCTACTGGGCCTGGTGGATCTCCTGGACCCCGTTTGTCGGCACCTTCATCGCCAGGATTTCCCGCGGGCGCACCGTCCGGGAATTCGTCCTGGGCGTCCTGCTCGTGCCCACCGCCGTCAGCACGGTGTGGTTTGTCATCTTCGGCGGAGCCGGCATGAACCAGCAGCTGAACGGCGTGGACATCGCCGGCGCCGGCAGCGAGGCGGCAGGGTTCTTCGCGGCCCTGCAGAACTACCCATTCTTCATCGGGGCGGCGCTGGTGGTCATGGTTCTGACCGCCGTCTTCTTCATCAGCGGCGCCGACGCCGGTGCCCTGGTGCTGGGGACCTTGTCCACACGCGGCAGCAAGCACCCCTGGAAGCCGCTGGTGATCTTCTGGGCCGTCCTCACCGGCGCGGTGGCCTCGGTCCTGCTGGCCGTCGGCGGGCTCGCTGCCCTGCAGACTTTCACCATCCTGGCCGCCAGCCCGTTTGTGCTGATAATCATCGGGCTCTGTGTGGCACTGTACGCTGACCTGCGCCGCGACCCGCTGCGCCAGCGCCGGCTCGGCCCGGTTCGGGGAGCGACGGGGCTGCAGGCAGCCGTCCCCTTCAGCGAGGCGGCCATGGCCGAGGCCAAAGCGGAAGAAGACGCCGACGCGGCCGACGACGATGGAAGCGGGACAAAATAAGCACCTTCGCCGCGCGCTGGCGGGAGCGGATCTGGGCCGGATTTGCACAGGGTGCCCCTTTCAACCCTCTCCGCCCTAGCCGACTCCGGCGGAGGCCAGCACCGCCAGGGGCAGGCCAGCAGTACGATCCCGGGCCAGGGACGTTCCGGATGTAAGGCGATGGCCACACATGACCCTGCCGCGACGAAGGTGAACAGACTGCCCCAGCTCGCCTCGAGAGGGACTTTCCATTGATAACGCTGATCCACCAGCCTGGCAGCGTCATGAGGTCGGCGAGCCCGAAGAGGGGTATGGCAGGGGTGCGGATACTCATCAGCACCCGTGTAGGGCCGTCATCTCCTTAGCGGGACATAAGCTCAGCAAACGGCTCGGGGGAGCGCGGCAGTTGTTGAAAGCCATTTGGGAAGTGGCAAAAAGGAAGTGTGGACAATGTCCACGGCTTTTGGCTTCGTATCGGGTCGTACATCGGTCGGATTGGCTCGGTTTGCTTATGTTTTCTCGAGTTTCCAGTTTCCAAGGCCAGGAATCGCGTTTGAGTCCCGTCTCGGGCACAGTGTTTCCCCTCGTCAGAGGGGTTTTCGACAGGAAACTCCCAGCTTAGAACGCCGATTAGGGACCTTTCGTCAACCGGCTTCGGTGTAAGAATTGTCCCCGGCTGTGGGCGGGTATACCGGACTTCTCGTTCGAAAGTAGTTCAGTTCCGGTCGTTCCGAGGGCCCAAGCAAGGAGCCGTGTGTCGGCGTGGAGTTACCGCTGTGAAAGGCTGCAGTTATGGACACCTCATCTCGGGAACATGACCTCGTTCTCTACGGAGCGACGGGTTTCGTTGGCCGGCTGATCGCCGTCTACGTCGCGGAGCATGCACCGGCCGGTATGCGAGTCGGACTCGCGGGCCGGTCGAGGTCCAGACTCGAGGCGGTTCGGTCGCAGTTGCCGGTCGCGGCGCACGGATGGGCCCTTATCGAAGCCGACTCGGAGGACGCGGACTCAATCGCCGCCCTGGCCGCGGGCACACGCGTGCTCTTCACAACCGTCGGTCCATACGCGAAACACGGACTACCCGTCGTTGACGCCTGCGCACGGGCCGGTACCCACTACGCCGACCTCGCGGGTGAGGTGTCCTTCATCCGGGAGGCAATCGATCGCTACGACGCTTTGGCCAGGACGAGCGGGGCCCGGATCGTGCACTGCTGCGGCTACGACTCGGTGCCGTCCGACCTCGCCGTACTGCTGCTTCATCAGGCGGCAGAAGCCGATGGCGCTGGCGGTTTGGACGAGGTGCAACTCGTTGCTAGGGCCAAGGGTGGCATCAGCGGCGGCACGCTCGAGTCGATGCGCGGGCAGCTGGACGCGATGCGATCGAGCACCGCCTTGAGGTCATTAGCCGCGGACCCCTACGCTCTGAGCCCTGACCGGACACGGGAGCCGACGATACAACAGCCTCTTGACGCCGGTCCTGTGAGCCGTTCCGGGGACGGCACCTGGACCGCGCCTTTCATCATGGCCCCGGTCAACACCCGGGTAGTGCGCCGCAGCAACGCATTGCAGGGCTGGGCCTACGGCCGCTCCCTCCAGTACGGCGAGGTGATGGGGGTGGCTCCCGGGCCGGCAGGAGCGGTCATCGCCAGGGCAATGGCGGTCGGGCTTTGGGCATTCACGGGCGCGATGGCGTTCCCGCCGACCCGGCGGGTGCTCGACCGCTGTCTTCCGGCACCAGGTGCGGGTCCGAGCGCCAGCACGCAGCGCGCGGGCTGGTTCCACTCCCTGGTGACCGCCCGCACCGAGAACGGCCACCGATACCAGGCGGTTGCTGCCGGCCCCGGTGATCCCGGCTATGCCGCCACCGCCGTCATGGCGGGGGAGATTGCACTCGCTCTTGCCTTCGACGGTGACCGGCTGCCGACCGCGAAAGGGTCGCTGACACCGGCCACTGCACTCGGCAACGTGCTCATACAGCGGCTCCGTGTGGCCGGCCACATTTACCAGGTAACCAAACTCGTCTGAACCAGATGCTGCACATCGACGGCGTAGGCAGAGGAGCGTAGCTCAATCCACCTTGGCCTGGCGCAGGTACTGGTAGACCGTTTCCCTGCTGATCCCGTAGCCACGGGCAAGGACGGTTTTCGGGACACCCTTGCCGGCCCGATTGAAAGGGGATTCGCTACAGAAGGTTGTTCCCAGGGCTGGCCTGTGCCGTTAGGGTGATCACGGGCGGTGCCGATGAAGGACCGCCCGGTTGGGTAATCAGGTGCCAGTACCAAAGCTGATCCCAGCGATTCGATTCTCGGGAGGAAGCATGACCAGTCCAGAGCAGGATCCAAGCCAGCAGGAAGGCCCCGCGGACGGTGGCGCAGCCGCCGTCCCCGGCATGCCTGATGGGAGTGCCGATGGTGGTGCTGACAGCGGTGCCGATGGTGGTGCTGACAGCGGTGCTGACGGTGGTGCTGACAGCGGTGCCGATGGTGGTGCTGACAGCGGTGCCGATGGTGGTGCTGACAGCGGTGCCGATGGTGGTGCTGACAGCGGTGCCGATGGTGGAGCTGACAGCGGTGCTGACGGAGGAGCCGATGGGGGAGCCGCAGAACGGGGCATCTAAATTTTGAGCACCACCCGCACGGACTTTCAGGACCCCGGCGCACTGGAAAGCGGTGGGGTCCTGGAGACACGCCTGATTAAGATTGGCCGTGAGAGGTTCGCCGACGACGTCTGGGGGCGCACGGCGCTTCTCACGGGTGGCGCAAGTGACTTCTCCGATCTGTTCTCTGCCGAGGCCGTCGACGAACTGGTCTCGCGCCGCGGACTGCGCACACCTTTTCTCCGCGTCGCCAAGGGCGGCTCAACATTTCCGGACTCGTCATTCACCTCACCCGCCGGCGTCGGCGCCACCATCTCTGACCAGCTCGACGACACATTGCTTTGGCGCAAATTCGCGGACGGCGCCACGCTCGTCCTGCAGGCTTTACACCGCACATGGGAGCCCATCTCGGACTTCAGCAGCAGGCTGAGCACCGAACTGGGACATCCGGTGCAGGCCAATGCCTACATCACGCCGCCTCAAAACCGGGGGTTCGACGATCACTACGACGTGCACGACGTCTTCGTCCTGCAGATCGAGGGGACCAAGCGCTGGATCATCCATGAGCCCGTTCACCCGGACCCGTTGCGTGATCAACCCTGGACTGACCGCCGCTCCACCGTGGCCGAGGCCGCGAAAGGGGAGGCCTATATCGACACGGTGCTTGAGCCTGGGGATGTTCTCTACCTGCCGCGAGGCTGGCTGCATGCCGCGCAGGCGCAGGGCGAGGTCTCCATCCACCTCACGCTGGGAATCCACAGCTGGACCCGCTACGCATTGGCCGAACAGCTCGCGCAGGCCGCGCTTGCAACGCTGTGCGATGATCCCGAGATGCGCCGTACATTGCCATTGGGCGTCGACGGACCAAACGGGGAGATCGACGTCGTCCGTGAGCGCCTCGCCGCTGCTGTCGTTGAGGCTGAAACCAGTTATTTGTTCCACCGCACCCGGCGAGGACAGGGACGCCCCGCGCCGCTGGGACCGCTGGCCCAGCTCGCGGCTGTCGACGGCCTAAGCCCGGAGTCCGTGGTGCGGCTTCGCGATGCACTGGAAGCACGGCTGGAGGGATCGCGCCTGACCACGCGCGTGGGTTGGCTCGACTTCCCGGACGCCGATCTGCCGTCTGTGATGTGCGCGCTGGACGGGGAGATTCACACCGCGGGCGATCTCGGCGTCGAACTTGTTGAAAGACTGTTGCGCGCGGGGGTCCTCGTTCCCGTTGAACAGTGATCCAGACAGTGACTTCGCTACAGTGGCGGCCACGGAACGCTTCTTTTGCTCTGAAGGCGCCCGGTTGCGCGGCGACCCGATTGCAGGCACAGCGTCGCACGGCGTCGTCTGGGTCCTCATCGAGTACCGGGGCGGGTGGCCTCTCAATGGCTTTGAAGGGCTTGATCTCGAGCCTGAGACCAAAGCACTCTTGCTCTCCGCCGCGAAGGCGGCGCGGGCGCGGGTACTGCTGGTGAGACGGCCTGGCCCCCGCCGCCGTGAGGGTCAGAGCCATTGGGCAGTACTGCACCATGAGGATTCGGGCGAATATCGTCAGCATTGGGGAACGTGGGGCAAGGATGAGGATCTGGCGGAGATTGCCAGAGCCCTCAACCTCCCCGGAACGCTCGGCTATCCGCCCGTCATCCTGGTCTGCACTCACAGTCAACATGACCAATGCTGTGCCGTATGGGGACGGCCCGTGGGACGTGCGCTGAGTGAGCGGTGGCCGGAGCTGGTGTGGGAATGTTCGCATGTAGGAGGTGACAGGTTCGCGGCCAACGTCGTGGTTGCACCCGACGGTGTCTACTACGGAAATCTGGACGTGGAGTCGTCCGTCGCCACGATCGAAGAACACCTCGCGGGCCGTATCCACGCGGAGCATTTGCGCGGGTACACGGATCTCTTCCCAGCACAGCAGACCGCTGTCGGGGCCACGCTCAGGCGTTTCGGCCCGGCCGGCCGGAATGACTACAGGGTGGTCGAGACCTCCCGTGACGGTGACCATTGGCGGATCCGCATCACCGGCTGCCCGCCTCACCCGGCGCGTATCGACATCGAACTGCATGCTCACCGCGGCCCGCCGTGCCGGTTGACCTGCCGCGGACCGGCAATGAGCTCGGCCATGGTCTACGAGCTCATTTCGATCCGCGCAGTCTAAAGAACGGGTTTACCGAAGGCACTTCAATTGTCGGTGAGTCGACGAAGGTTCCAATAGCCGCAAGTCCACTTGGTCAATGAGGACCCGAATCCTGCCACACCCTGATTGCCTGGACAGGCGGCAGAAGTGGGCGTGAGGCAGCCCGCCAGTGTATGTCTCGGATATTCCCTGCCTGTCTCTCGTGCAAGGTAATCATTGAGCGTGTCCTGGCAGGTTATTCTGCGGACCGACAACCTGGGCCCGCAGTATGACCTGCCGAGACAATTGGGGCTTGGACTACTGCGTTGCCTTGATTTCGTGAATGGTCAGGTTCCGGAAAGTGGCGGCTCCTTCATGAGCGTAAAGGCGGATTCCGTTGTCGCCTTCAAGAGGGAATACCCGGTGTGAATGCACCACCCGTCCGTCTCCGACGAACATCTCCACGCTCGTACTGTCAACGAGGATGCGGATTGTGAGTCGTCCTGTCGAGGGGTCAATCGGAGTCTGGGTTTCGCCGCCGGTTGGGTTGATGGTTGGACGCCTGTTGAGGTAAACGAAGGGGCCTCTCAGGAATGCACCGGCTGCCACATGCCTGCCGCCGCCCTGTGCGCGGCATACTTCAAGGCCCACGTTGGCAGGCGCGGAGGTGGGGTCCCACACGAGCTCGCAGGTCAGGTCGTAAGCGGGTGCGCGGACGTCGAGGTCACGGGTGCCCCTTACAACCATGTCGCCCAGGCGGTGGGTTCGCTTCACATGGTTGTCCAGCGCGGACGTGGGGGCAGAGACGAGGTGGTACCCGCCGTTTTCCTGCTTGAGGCGGATGTCGCGCACGATCATGTCATCGCCGTTGTAGCCGTCCGTCTCAAGGGTCGGCGTGTTGTGGGGGTAATCCCAGAAGTTCGCCCAGCCGATTGCTCGACGGAGGGTCTCATCTTCCGCACCCGACGCGTCGTGATGTGGGTAAGTGACTGCTCCATAAAAGTCATAGCCATAGTCGAGCCATTCGGGCTCGGGGTGATCAGGCGTGAACAATGTTCCATCGAAGGCGCCCGTCCAGTACGCGTAGGTCGCGGGCAGGCCGCGGGCTTTGCCGTTGGCGCTCGTGCCGAGAATCCAATGGGAGCTGCCGTCGTCAGCGGTCATGCGGAAGATATCAGGGCATTCCAGCACCCCGAGATCGGTGCGTACGAACTCGCCGACGCGCCGCCAGGATCGCAGGTCGGCGGATGTGTAGAAGCCGAGCTTTTGCCCCTCGGCGTTGATCATGAACCATCGCCCGCGGTCAGCGTCCCAGATCACTTTGGGATCGCGGAAGTCATGCACTCCGGGGTTCGGCAGCACCGGGGCTGTGCCGGCGGCTTGGAACGAGCGCCCGCGGTCGGTTGAGTACCAGAGATACTGGGCCTGGCGGCCTTCGGGTGCCTGCGTCACGAGGGCGATCACTGCACCCGCGCCATATCCGGCGGTGTTCCGTTCATCGACCACAAGGGATCCTGACCAGCAGTCGCCGTTGTCGTCGCTGAACTTCGGGATCGCGACGCCGCGGTCAGTGAACGCGACGTGATCCGTGGTCGTCGCGCGGCGCCATGACGTGCCTCCGCCGCCCCGCAGGTAGTCAGCGTTGTACAGGTAGTAGTAGTGGTACTCCCCATCTATATAGATGGGGCGCTGAGGGTCGTTCTTCCAGTTATCGGGGACGCTGAAGTGATAGGTCGGGCGCATCCGGCGTGATCCTTCTGAAATTGAGCCGCTTGATCCGGAATCAGATTTCTTTGTCGGTACGGCTGCGGCGGATTCGGCGAACGCTGCTGAAAGTGCGAGCGATCCGCTGAGTGCAACCACCCCGCTTCCAGCAAGGAGTGAACGACGGGAGACTGCGGGTGAATCCTGCATGAGTTCCTTCTTCTTGGGCAGCCTCGATGCTGCTATCTGAGTGCTTGTTTGATGTACTGCCCCCGGTTCAGGGAAAGAGGCTCCGGGTCCCCCCAGAGATTTCGGCCATGGTCCATGCGTCGACGGAGAGTATCTGCGCCGTGCCTTCGGCGGTAAGGCTGACGTGTTCCCCGCCCAGGGTGGGATAGACGCGGGCGGTGAGCGGCATTCCGTTGGCAAAAATTTCGACGGCGGACCGGTCCAGGATGACACGCAGGTGCACCCGACCTTCGGGCATGGCGACGGGTCCGGACTTGTCTTCCACATCAACGGTTGGATCGAGGCTGCTTCGGGTGCGGTCCAGGCGGAGCGTGCCATTGGTGCCGCCAGCCGTCCTGCGCAGCTCGATGATCGTTTCCTCGCCGGGGCTGCCGGAAGTGCCACTGTCGGTCGAGCCCAATACACCCAGTCGCAGCAGAGCGCCCGGTGCCAGTTGGAGGTCCAGTTCGAGGTCGAGTTGCTTGCCGGACAAGCCGATGTCCATGGGAACCGATGCGCCGGTCAACACCTGTGCGGGCCTACCGGCGTGGTCACGGCGCAGCTTTTTGATTTCCGGTACGGGCGCGAAGCGGAGAGTACCGTCGTCCGCCGTCGTGACGATTCGCGGCAGGCTCATGACCCCCGACCAGCCGGCCTCCACCATCGCGGCGTCACTTCGGCCTTCCTGCATCCAACCGAACATGACACGCCGGCCGGACTCATCCTGAAACGACTGCGGTGCGTAGAAGAACCGGCCTCCGTAGTCGAGTCGGTGCAGCGCCACGGGCTCGAAGGTATCCCCGGCGTATCGGCCGGTCCAGTACAGCGGGTGGCGGGTATCGCCGTCGTCCCAGGCGGAGAAGACCAGCACATCGGGCGAGCCGTCAGAAGGTGCAGATCCCAGGGAGCCCTGTCCCGCCCGGAACAGGTCCACGCATTCCCACATGGTCCCTGTCCAGTCAGTGTCCGCAGGATCACCATGCGAGGCGTCGCCGATGAACAACGGCCCGATGTAGTCCCACGAGCGCAGATCTGAGGACTCGTACAGGAACGCCGTGCCGCCGCGCTGACGAATGCCTGAACCCACCAACTGCCGCCACTTCGTTCCTTCACGCCATACGCAGTGATCGCGGTAGGCCGTTGTATCTACTCCAACCGGAGGGGCTGCGATCACGGGATTTCCGGGGTCCTTGGTCCAGCTCAGAAGGTCCGGGGATCCTACGGCGATGCAGGGCAGCTCCTTGCCCTCGAACCGCCCCGAGTACACCAAGGTGGGCGTGCCGCCGTCGTTCACCAAGACCCCCGACCAGCAGCCCTCGGCATCCGGTCCGGCGGACGGTTCCAATGCAATGGGCTGGTCGGTCCATGTGACGAGGTCGGTGCTGGTGGCGTGACCCCATTGGATGCGGTGGTGGAAGGCGCCCTCCGGATTGTACTGGTAGAAGAGGTGGTACGTGCCGTTCCATTGGCTGACGCCGTTGGGATCGTTGAGCCAACCGGCCGGCGACACGAAGTGGAAGCGTGGCCGGAGGGGGTCGGCCTCGGCGCGGGCTACCAACTCATTCTGGGGAACGGTTGCGAGCGGGTGGGTCAGCTCGGTCATGCGGAAGCCTCTTCCTGAGCGTTCGACGCCGGGCGGTTGGGTTGCGTCGGTTCGCCCGCCAGGGCATGGCCGGCGGCGGCGGCCCATGGCCGGTAGAGGTGGCAGCGCACCCAGTGGCGGTTTTCGGGGTCTCCAAGCTGATGTCGCACGGGTTCTTCGGCCGAACAGGCCTGGTTCGGGTCGCCGTCGAACGCGCAACTCGTCGAAGCCATGACCGCTTGTCGCAGTTGGGCCCGGCGGACGGGATCGTACGAGCCTGCCCGGGCGGGATCCGGGACAGCCGAAACCAGGAGTTGCGTGTAGGGGTGCGCGGGGTTTGACAGCAGGTCCAGGGACTCACCTTCCTCAACGAGTTCACCGGCGAACATGACTGCCGTCCGGTCCGCCAGGTATCGGGCCGACGCGAGGTCGTGTGTGATGTAGAGCATGGAGATGCCCTGCTCGTCGCGGAGCTTGCGCATCAGGTTCAGCACGCCGATCCGGACGGAAACATCCAGCATGGAGGTGGGCTCGTCGGCCAGGATGATTTGTGGTTCAACGGCGAGAGCCCGGGCAATCGCAACGCGCTGGCGCTGACCGCCGGAGAGTTCGTGCGGATAGGAGTTCAGCATGTCAGCCTGCAGGCCAACGGTGGTCATGAGTTCTTCGAGCCGCCGTTGGGTCTCCTCCTCGGAACCGCTACTTTTGCCGTGGATCGCCAATGAACGCCGCAGGAAATGCTCGATCCGGTGGGCCGGGTTCAATGAACCGAAGGGGTCCTGGAAGACCATCTGCAGTTGCGAGCGGAACGCACGGGACGCTTGGAAACGATCGCGTTTGAGGATGTCGACGCCGTCAATCAGGATCGCACCGGAGCTCGGCTTCTCAAGCCGGGCAACGCAGCGGGCCATGGTGCTCTTGCCGGAACCGGACTCTCCAACAAGCGCGACGATTTCGCCGCGGTTAATAGTCAGGTCCACCCCGTGCAGGGCACGGACTGACTCGCGGGAGAACAGCCCTCCAATGGGGAACGACTTACCCAGCCCACGAATTTCAAGGGTGGGGGTGCTGGTGGCGGACGCAGCCACCGGGGACGATAGGGAGTGGCTCATCGTGCGGCTCCTGCCAGGTCTGCTGAATCAATCACTGAAGCATCGGCGCCAAGCGGAGCCACGAAATGGCCGGGTGCTGCCTCGGTGAGGTCCGGGATATTCCGGAACTTCACGCCGTCGGGCAGTCCCGTCAACGGAACCCGCGGCCCGGTGAGCGGCGGGAACGCGCCCATCAGCGCCTGGGTGTAGGGGTGGCGGGGGTCGGCATAGACGTCCTGCGCCTTCGCGGTTTCCACGATCCTGCCGCCGTACATCACGGCCATGCGGTGCGAGAGTTCCACCATGAGCGACATGTCGTGCGTGATGAACAGGACGGAGAAGCCGAGCTCGCGCTGAAGATCCTTGATCTGCGCCATGATCTCCTGCTGCACCACCACGTCCAGGGCGGTGGTGGGTTCGTCGAGGATCAACAGCGACGGCTTGAGCGCCACCGCCATCGCTATCACTGCACGTTGACGCATTCCGCCGGAGAGCTGGTGCGGGTAGGACTTGAGGCGCGCGGGGTCGATCCGCACGAGTTCCAGCAGTTCACCGGCGCGCCGCAGGGATTCCTTGCGGGAGTAACCGGCGTGGGTAGTGAAGATGTCCACGATCTGTTCGCCGATGGTCAGCACCGGGTTGAGCGAGTTCATGGCTGACTGGAAGACCATGGCCACGTCCTGCCAGCGGAAGCGCCGCAACTCCTCCGGACTCATGGCCAGGACGTCCCTGCCGCCGAAGGAAATGCTGCCGCCCGCGATCTTCGCGGGATCCTTTAGGAGCCGCATGATCGAATTGGCGATGGTTGATTTCCCGCAGCCCGATTCCCCTGCGAGACCGAACACCTCACCGGTGCCGATGCTGAAGGAAACACGGTCCACGGCGGTGGTGGAGCGGGTGTCGCCGATGTACTTGACGGTGAGGTCCTTGACGTCCAGGACGGGTTCGTGGGAGCCGAAGGACACTTGGGAGATGGTCATTTGGAGGTGCTCCTTTCGGTGTCTTTCGGGGTTTTGATCTTCCGCAGCCGCGGGTTGGTGACCTCGTCCACGGCGTAGTTGATGAGGGCAAGGGCGAAGGCGACCAGCGCGATGCAGGCGCCCGAGGGCACGAACACCCACCAGCTGCCGGTCAGCAGGGCGCCTTCGTTGCCTGCCCAGAAGAGGTTGTTGCCCCAGGAGACCGTGCTGGCATCGCCCAGGCCCAGGAACTCCAGGCCCGCTTGGGCGCCGATGCCGTAGATAACGCAGGCCAACAGGGTGCCCATGACGATCGAGGCCATGTTGGGCAGGATTTCGCGGAACATGATCCGGCCGGCCCGTTCGCCGGACACCACGGCCGCGGCCACAAAGTCCTTGGAGCGGATGGACAGAGCCTGTGAGCGCAGGACGCGTGCTGAACCTGCCCAGCCGGTGACCACGAGGACAAGAATCACAGTGCCCAGCCCCGGAGGCAGGAACGCGGCCAGGATGACCAGCAGCGGCAGGCCGGGAAGGAGCAGGAAGACGTTGGTTACCAGGGACAGCGCTTCGTCGATGAACTTGCCGAAGTACGCCGAGGCAAGTCCCACCAGGATGCCGATGAAGGTGGACGCGAAGCTCACGGTGAGCCCCACGAACAGGGAACTCCGGGAGCCGTGGACGGTCAGTGCGAGCACGTCCTGTCCCTTCGCCGTAGTCCCCAGCCAGTGCTCGGTTGATGGTTCCAGGGAGGCCATGGCGGTGATCCGCGACGGGTCGCCGGGGAAAAGCACAGGCGCCAGCAGGGCCACTGCGATGAAGACGAGCATCACGGCCATGCCTGTCAGGGCCTTTTTGTTGGTGAGGAGGCCGTGGACGAAGCTGCGGTTGGGCTTGCGGGCAGCGGGGGCTTTGCCGGCCGTTGTGCCGGGTTGCTGCAGGATTGCGGTTGTCATGATCGTTTCCCCTTAGTTGCTGCGCACGCGCGGGTCGAGGCGGACGTAGAGAATGTCCACCAGGAAGTTGGCCAGCAGCACGGCGGCGGTGATGGTCAGGAACAGGCCCTGCATGAGCGGGTAGTCGAGGCCTTGGACGGCGTTGAGGAGTTGGTAGCCGACGCCGGGGTAGGCGAACACCACCTCGGTGAGCAGCGCACCCCCCACCACGAATCCCAGTCCCATGCCGAAGCTCGTGACTGAGGGGAGCATGGCGTTGCGCGCTGCGTAGCGGAGCATAATCCGGCCCGGGCGGAGTCCCTTGGCTTCGGCCATGGTGATGTAGTCCTCGGAGTTGGTGGCGATCATGGTGTTCCGCATGCCCAGCATCCAGCCGCCGATGGAGACCAGCACGATGGTCAGTGCCGGAAGCACCAGGTGGGCGCCGACGTCGCCGATGAACTCCCACGTGAACCCGGGCTCCAGGCCGGCGGTGAAGGCGTGCCGGATGGGGAACCAGTTCAGGACCACGCCGAACAGGTACAGGGCACCCATCGCGAGCCAGAAGTAGGGGAACGAGCCAATAAATACGAGCAGCGGCGGAAGTGCGGAGTCGACCGCGCCGCCGCGGCGCCAGGCCGCAAGGACGCCCAGCAGGTTACCCACGACGGCGGCAATCACCAGGGCGGTTCCACCGAGAAGGAGGGTCCAGCCGATCTGGGACGAAATGACCTCGGTGACCGGGGTGGGGAACCGGGAGATGGAGACGCCCATTTGCCCGGTGAAGACGTTGGTCATGTAGCCGATGTACTGCTCCCAGAGGGGCCGGTCATCGACACCCAGGAGCTTGCGCAGGGCCTCGATCTGTTCGGGCTGCATTCTGTCCTGCGAGCGGGCGAACATGCGGGAGACGGGGTCCCCGGGCATGAAGCGGGGGAGCAGGAAATTCAGGGTGATGGATGCCCAGAAGGCGATCAGGTAGAAACCCAGGCGGCGCAGGATGAAGCGCACGGTTTCCCTCCATTCGGGAATTACGGAAAGTTTGGGGGCTGGCCGCCGGAAGATCCGGCGGCCAGCTGTTGTGGGTGGGCCCACGCCGCCCGGGTTCCCTGGCCGAAGCGGAGCGGGGCCAGGGAGGCGGTGGTGGGCCCACGCCGCCCGGGTTTCCTGGCCGAAGCGGAGCGGGGCCAGGGAGGCGGTGGGGACTACTTGCGCGGTTCCAGCGTGGTCAGCACAAGAACCGTAGAAGGTGAGCGGACCGAAAGGGTCGCGTAGGGGTTGTCCTCGGTGGGCCAGCCGGTGAAGCGGGTGTCATTGAAGGCGCCCCACTCCGGACCGGAGAACAGCGGCACCAGCGGTGCGGCGTCGTCGTATTCTTCCTGCAGCTTGTTGGCGATGTCCTTTTGCTTGGACTCGTCGGCCTCTGCAGCGAACTCTGCCAGCAGGGCGTCGGCTGTGCTGTCGCCGAAGCGGTGGTAGTTGTCGAACGTCTTGGTGCCTACGGGCTTGACGGTCGCCGTGCCCATGGAGGAGTTGAAGTACTTGTACGGGCTGGGGTCGTTGGCGCTCCAGACGATGCCGGAGTCGAAGTCGCCCGTCTCATAGCCGGCAACCACGGCAGCCCAGTCCGGGGACTCCACCTTCGCCGTGACGCCGACCTCTGCCAGGTTTTGCGCGATTACGTTGGCCACGGACAGCCAGTCGGAAGAAGACGCTCCCACGGAGATCTTGAATTCGAACGGCTTGCCGTCCTTGAGCGTGCGCTTGCCGTCAGCACCCTTCGGGTAGCCTGCCTTATCCAGCAGCTCATTGGCCTTCTGGACGTCCAGCCTGGTCCAGGTGCAGTTCTCCTTGACCTCGTTGTTCTTCCAGGTCTCGTAGTTGCCGGACAGCCCGGTGCAGTCTGCAGGCTCGGCGTAGCCGCCCATGCCGATCGTGGTGACCTGCTCCCGGTCCACGGCCATGCTCAGGGCCTTGCGGACATCAACATCGTTGAAGGGGGCCTTGGTGGTGTTGAGCTGCCAGTTGATCATGGCGCCGGTGGCCGGGAACCAGTAGTGGCGGTGTTCCTTGTCCTTGGAAACGAACGTCTTTTCGATGTTCGGGATGTACTGCGGGGCCCAGTCCACGTCGCCGTTCGCGGCGGCGAGGTTGGCGCCGTCGTTCCCTGCAAAAGCGAGCATCTTGATACCGGCGATCTTCTGCTTGTCCGGCTGCCAGTAGTTGGGGTTCTTCTTCAGCACAAACGACTGGGCCTGGAAACTGTCAACCTCGGTGTAAGGGCCCGTGCCGACCGGCTTGGCATTGGCGTCCTTCTCCGGATCGGCAAGGGCGGACCATACGTGCTTGGGCAGGATGGTGAGGTGTCCGACGTCGTAGAGGGCCGGGGACCACGGCTTGTTGAAGGTGAAGGTCACTTTGTTGGTGCCTTCGGCGCTCACGGTGTCCAGGTACTCGAAGCCGCCCTTGATTTTCTTCTGGAGCTCGAAGGTGTAGGCGACGTCCTCGGCCACGAAGGGCTGGCCGTCGGACCACTTAACGCCGTCGCGCAGGGTGAAGGTGATGGACTTGCCGTCGTCGGCGGCTTCCCATTCAGTGGCCAGCCACGGCACCGTGTCACCCTTGGCTGGGTTGAAGATCAGCAGCGACTCGTAGATGGACTGCTGGACCATCGGGTTCACGGTGGGGGCGAACGGGTTGAAGTTCTGCACGAACGTGCCCATGTCCTCACGCGGAATGGTGAGGAAGGCGCTGGCGTTCGCTGCGGCGTCGGTGCCGGCAGCCTTGTTGCCGGTGGCTGCACAGCCGGTCAGCAGCAGTGCGCCTGCCGCCAGCCCGGCCGCCGTGATGCGGGCAGCCCTCAGGAATCGGGGTTGTGTCATGATGGTTATCTCTTTCCTATCTTCATCAGCAAGGTGAAGGGGTGGGGGAGGGGTTGCTCTTCGCTAGTGATTTCGCGGTCAGACCGAAGAGCGTTCTAGCAGCGGACAGCCGACTAATTGCTGGTCGGCAATTACCGGCTGTCCTGCTGTCAGAGCTGCGAGCGTCTGGACTCCCAGGGCGCCCATTTTTTCAAAGGGCAACGCAACCGTGGTCAGCTTGGGCCTGAGGTAGGCCGCAATCAGTTCCTGGTTGTCGAAGCCGATCACGGCGATGTCTCCGGGGATGGTCAGGCCCCGTTCCTTGATGGCGTCGTAGGCGCCCATCGCCATGCGGTCGTTGAGGCAGAACAGCGCGGTTGGCCTGCCTTCCTGTGGGTAGCGGTCCAGGATGCGGCACGCGGCCTCATAACCGCCGTCCGCTGTTGCGTATCCGGGCACCACGAGTTCCGGGTCCAGCTCGAGTCCGGAGTCGGCGAGTGCTTCGCGTGCACCCTCCAAACGCCCGATTGCTGCGGGAATGTCCGGATCCAGGTTGATGACTCCGATCCTGCGGTGGCCGGCCTGGAGTAAACGTTCGACGGCGACGCGGCCCCCGGCACGTTCGTCCGGGACAATCGAGGGCAGCTTCCCATCGGCGTCGAAGCAGTTGATCAGGACGGTGGGTACTTCCTTGGTGCTTTCCGGCACCTGCACGCCACGGTGGAACGTGGCTGCGTAGAGAAGCCCTTCCACGCGCTGCTCCAGCAATTTCTCGGTTGCGGCGTCCTCCATACCCTGGTTGCGTCCTACGGCATCGGCCTGGTCGGAGGGTGCGATGAGCAGGAACTTGCGGTCGAGCCAGGCTTGGTCTTGAGCACCCTTGATGATGTCGACGGCGAACGGTGCCGTCACGATCTCGGTGACAATCCCGTACCAGTCGCTGCGCTGGGATGCCAGCGCACGTGCTCCGGCGTTCGGGCGGTAGCCCAAGGCCTGGACAGCTTCGTTGATCCGAATGCGGGTTTCCTCGGAGATGCTGGCATTTTCGCGGTTGCTCAGTACGAACGAGACCGCGGTCCGGGAAACGCCGGCATGTTTGGCAACGTCATTCATGGTGACACCCCGTTGCCGTGCAGCCCCGGTATGGTTCGGGGTGGTGGTCTTCGCCATTGAATGCTCCGGAGTCGTCGGTGAAACTGCTGTATGTAACGCGCGTTACCTAAGCGCTGTGATAGAGGTTACGCGCGTTACTGAATCTCTGTCAAGGGTTATTTGTCTGGACGAAGTCACCGTATTGCCAACGTCCGGCGCAGGCACCTGGGAGGGCCCTGTTATGCGTGCAGCTGGAGCTGGAGCTGGTGCTGAAGCTGTGCGCGAAGTTCGTCTTCGGTCGGGGGCCGGGCACCGGCCCGGGATACGGTGATCGCGGCAGCAGTAGCAGCTGTGCGTCCGAGCTGGTCGAGGACGGATGGCGCCAGGCCGCCGGCTCCGCGGGTGATGAGTCCCAGGATCAGGGCTGACATGTAGGAGTCGCCGGCGCCGATGGTGTCCACCACAGGGGTCTTCACTGCAGGAATGGTGAGGGAGGTGGCGGGCGTCGCGAGCAATGACCCTGATGAGCCCTTGGTGATGACAGCCAGCTCCGCTCCCAAATTCAGGATGTGTGTTGCGGTCTCCTCCAAGGCCATTTTCGGGTAAAGCCATGTGGCATCCTCATCGCTGAGCTTTACGACCGTGCTGAGGTGTACCAGTTCCTCGAATGTATACCGTGCTTCCCCGTGGGTTCCGAGCAGGGCCGGCCTGATGTTGGGGTCGCAGGTGATGATGCATTCGCTGTGCAGTTCCTGGAGCATAGCTTTGACCCTGCCGGCGCCCGGTGAGAGGAAACTTGCGATCGAACCGGTGTGGACCACCTTCGGCGGAGGAAGTACAGGATCCAGGGGTTCCACGTCCCAGATGATGTCAAAGGCGTAGTTCGCCGAGCCGTCGGAGGCGATGGTGGCGGTCGCCGTCGACGTTCTCTCCAGTGAGCGGGAGCCGGGCAGGAGCGTCACGCCGGCGCAGGCGAGGTGTTCCGCAAGTGCATCACCACGGCGGTCGGCGCCGATGGAAGTGAGCAACCCGGTGCGCACTCCCAGACGGGCCAGACCGTAGGCGACGTTGGCCGGCGACCCGCCGGGATGCTCAGTTGTCCCCTCGGGTGTGGTGACGACGTCGATCAGGGCTTCGCCGATAACGACGACGTCCAACACCTGTCCGGGAGGGTCCGGCTTGCTGTTGCTGTGCATGTTTGTTGTTCCTTGCTTTGGTGCCGCCTACGCGAGCTGCGTGACCTGGAGGCTGGTAATGGTTGCCGCCCCGCCGATGGCGTAGACGGCGAGGTCGGTGCTGGTTTCGGCCGGGAAAATCAGTTCGGTCATGGTGACCCGGCCGTCTTGGGCGAACACTTCAATGGAGCAGCGGTCCACGAAGATGGTGAGGCTGTAGGAGCCCGCTGTTGCCCGGATGGGGGCAGTATCGATGGAGGGGAAGGAATCGTGGAAGTCTGTCTGCCCGGATTCCCGCCGGTCAACGAACAGTGTGCCTTCACGGGAGCGGATGCCTACGCGGGTTCCCATCACGCCGTCTCCACGCAGGATGAGGCCGAATTCCTCTGCGCTTCCGGGGGCGAAGCTAACGTCGATGCGCTGGACCGTGCCTTCCGCGCCCGCCAAGACCTGCACGCCGTCGTGAAGGGTGGTTTCGGAAAGGCAGGACGGGTCACGGCCAGCCAGGGCAGCCCAGTCGCCCGCGGGTTGCTGGACCAGGGACAGGCCGCCGTCGCTGGTCTGAAGAGTGATCTCACGGGCGAGGCTCATGGGGCTGCGCCAGGGGGTGGTGGGGATGTGGTTGGCGTATTCCCAGTTGTTCATCCAGCCGATCATGAGGCGGCGGTTGTCCGGGGCGTCGCTGAAGGAGACGGCGGCGTAGTAGTCCCGGCCCCAGTCCAGCCACTGGTATTCGCCCAGCCGGTCAGGGGCCTGAAGGCCTTCTGTGACGGTGCTGGCCGAGGTGAAGCTGGTCCCGTCGAAATCGCCGATGAAGTATTGGCCGGCCGAACCCTTGTTCGGTCCGCCTGGGTTGAGGTTGACGGTCAGGACCCACTTGAGGTTTTCCGGATCGCCGTCCACCGGCAGGGGAAACAGGTCGGGGCATTCCCAGACGCCGCCGGTGGCGTTCGCCGGGCCGAAGGTGCTCAGCAGGTCCCAATGCTTCAGGTCATCGGACTTGTAGAGCACCACCTGGAAGTCTTTGGCTTCGACGGCGACCATCACCCAGTAGCTGCCCCCATCGCCGTCGTATCTTATGACTTTAGGGTCGCGGAACTCGGCGGAGCCGCGGCTAAGCACTGGATTATCACTGTGCTTCGTCCAGGTGTAACCCCCATCCAGACTGTAGGCCAGCGATTGGGCCTGAATCCCCTCATGCTCGGAGCCCGGTTTGAAGGCGCTGGTGTAGATGGCCACGAGCGGTGCAACTGACCCGGTGCCGAAGCCGCTGGCGTTCGCACGGTCATAGACGATGCTGCCGGAGAAGATGTCTTCGTTCTCGTTACAGGCGATGGCGACGGGGTGTTCGGTCCAGGTCAGCAGGTCGGGGGAGGTGGCGTGGCCCCAGGACATGTTTCCCCAGACGTTGCCCAGCGGGTTGTTCTGGTAGTAGAGGTGATAGAGGCCGTCATGAAAAATCAGGCCGTTGGGGTCATTGAGCCAAGTGTTTTGGGCTGCGTAATGCAGGGCCGGGCGGTAGATGTCGGCAGTGGCCGTCGTGCTATTCGAGGTGAGTGTACCCATGAAGTTCCCTTTGAAAGTCTGTGTTATTTGCTCGCGCCGGCTGTGAGGCCTTCGCGCAGGGTGCGTTGGCCGAAGATAAAGACCACCAGCGCGGGCAGCATGGAAAGGATCACGCCGGCGAGGACCACGGATATGCTCCCGGTGCCGAGGTTGCCTTGGAGCGTGACCAGCCCGAGGGGAAGAGTGAAGTTCTGTTCGCTGATCGTGAGGATCAGCGGCCGGAAGAACTCGTTCCAGTGGAAGTTGAAGGCGAGGATCCCGACGATGGCCATGCCGGGGACCGCCAGCGGGACGTAAACGGAACGGAAGATCCGCCACGGTCCGGCTCCGTCCAGGGCGGCCGCTTCTGCGAAGTCGTTGGGCAGTCCCAGGAAGTATTGGCGCATTAGGAAGGTGCCGAAGGCTGTGGGAATGGCAGGCAGGATCAGGGCCAGCAGGGTATCGGAAAGTCCCATCCCGCGGATGAGCATGAACACCGGGACGATGGTGACCTGCACCGGGACCATCATGGTGGCCAGCACCAGCGAGAAGATTGCCTTCTTGCCGCGGAAGTCCAGGCGGGCGAAGGCGTAGCCGGCCAGAGTGGCGGAAGCCATCTGGCCAAGCGCGATCAGCCCGGTCACCAGCGCGCTGTTCAGGACCAGCAGGCTGACGTTGATCTGCTTGAACACCTCTTGGTAGGCGGTGAAGTCAGGGTTGATGGGCAGGAAGGATGGTGGCAGGTTGAAGGATTCCGACGGCGTTCGCAGCGAGGTGGATAAGGTCCAAAGGACCGGGCCGAGGGTCAGCGCCGCAGCCACGGCTAACGCGGCGTACCTGCCGACGGTTCCTGCAGCGGGCAGGCGACGGTTGCGGTAGGGCTTGTGGGTGGTTGGCGTGCCGGTGGTGGCACCGGAATGCTTGCCGGTCCCGGTCTGCAGGGTCTGGCTGGACATGAGGGACCTCACTGGTAGAAAACGAAGCGGCGGCTAAGGCGGAATTGCAGGGCGGTGACGGCAAGGATCAGCACGGTGAGTACCAGGCCTATGGCCGAGGCTTCGCCGAACTCCAGTTGCTGGAAGGCGGATTCAAAGATCACCATGACGGCTGTGCGGGTGGAATCCCCGGGACCGCCGTTGGTCAGGACGTAGGGCTGATCGAAGACCTGCAGGGCACTGATGATGGCCATGACAGAGGCGACGAGCACGGTGGGACTGATCAGCGGAAGAGTGACGTTGCTGAACTGTTTCCAGCCTGTGGCGCCGTCCAGGTTCGCTGCCTCGTGCAGTTCTTTCGGAATGTTGGTCAGCGCGCCGAGGAAGAGCAGGAAGGAGAACCCGAAGTTTTGCCAGACGTAGACCAGGACCACGACGGCGGCGGACGCCACGGGACTGGTCAACCAGGGCACTGCCGGGATCCCGATCAGGGACAGTAGCCAGTTCACGACGCCGAACTGTTCGTTGAACATGTACCGCATGAAAATGGACACCGACGCTGCGGACAGGACCAGCGGAAAGAAAAAGGTGGAGCGGAGGAATACCCTCAGCCAGGACGGCATTCGGGCCTGCAGCATGGACGCCAGGCAGAGGGCGATGCCCAGTTGAAGGATTACCGCGACGATGACGAACACGATGGTGTTCAGGAACGACACGCGAACGGTGGGGTCCTGTGCCAGCGAGGCGAAATTGGCGAAACCGACGAACTGCGGTGCTGAAATGATGTCCCAGCGGAAGAAGGCCAGGACCAGCGAGCCGATGATCGGCAGAAACGTGAACAGGGCCATCCCCAGCAATGTGGGGGCAAGGAAAATCATGGCCAGCCATCGTTCCACGAAGGAGCGGCGCGCGGCGGGTGGTTTCAGGCTTTGGTGTGGGGCGGCGGAAGTGGTGGTCATGAGTTTCTCCTCAGAGCAAGTTCGAGATCGCGCTGCAGGGTGCCCATCGCTGTCCGTACGCCGGCGGAGCTGCCGCTGACAGCGGTGGAAACATTTTTCATCAGGGCGGTCTCGACGGCGGCCTGCTGAGGTGGCGCGGGGATCGGACCGGAGGTTGGGAACCTGTCGAGGGTGTCGTAGAAGACTTTCCAATGTCGAGGCCCGGTGGCGGCGTAAAACGACTCGTTGACCATCGAACGGCGGGTGGGAGTGGTGTTGGGCTTGGGCATGGCCAACTGCATCGCTTCGCGGCTGGAACAGAACTTAACCCATTCCCAAGCAGCGTCCTTGTTTTTCGCCGTGCGCATAATCGCGTAGCCGGCAGCACCAAATTGATGCCGCTGGGTGCGCCAGCGGGGGAAGAACTGCACATCGAACTGATCGGCGGTCATGCCGGCGTCGTGCAGGCCCTGCGCCCAGTAACCACCTGCCGGTGTGGTGCCGATGCGGTTGTTGCCGAACAGGCCAACCAAGGCATTGCCGCCGCCGGATTCGGGACGCACGCCCAGTCCTTCGGCGACCAGTTCGCGCAGGTAGTCGAAGGTTTCGATAACGCGCCCGTCTTCGGCGTTGGGCGCCAGCCATTGATAGCCGCCGCCGCGCGTCGTGCGGGCCGGGTCGTTCGGATAAAAACGGTCCCACAGCCAGTCCCCGCCGGAGGCCTTGGTTTCGGTCAGGAAGCTGGTGTCGTTGGCGTACAGCCAGGGCACAACCCCGCCGAAAAGCCGGTTGGTCCAGTAGTACGGGGTGAAGTCGGCCGGGCGGGCCTTCCGCAGTGCCCGCAGGGTGGCGCTAAAGTCATCCTGCGTCCAATCATCCTTCGGCCGGTCAAGCCCGGCCTGGGCGAAGGTGGTGGTATTCAAATACATGTTCGCCGCGTTCCAGTCCAGCGGAAGCTGGTAAAGGCTTCCCTGGTACATGAAGGCTTCCAGCAGGCTCGGATGAACGTCGTCGAAGTAATCGCTCATATCGGCAGCGTCCCGGCGGACATATTCATCCAACGGCTCGGCGAGCTTGTCCGCGAACAACTGGGCGCCCTCGGTCGCAACGTAGACGACATCCGGAGGCGTTCCGGCGGCGACCATGGTGAGAATCTTGGAGAAGAAATCCTTCCAGTCCGCGCCCTGGATGGCCTGCACCTGCACCGGAATATCGGGGTGTGCGGCCGTAAACGCCTGGACCAGGCCCTGGCGGGCCGCCGCATCCGCTGCCGTTCCAAGGATGGCGATGTTCAGGGCCTTGCTGCCACGGCCCGGAATATCAGTCCCGATTAGTCGTGGCCAGGCTCCCACGGTGGCTCCGGCTACCGCGATGCCCGTAAGGCCCAGCAGGGAACGCCGGGTGAGTTGTGAAAGTCCGCTGGACCGCAGCGGCTGCGAAGGGGCTGGTTGCCCCGGTGTCTTCTCAGACGTCATTGTCGGCTCCTCCTAACACGTGTTAAGCAGATTAGGTGGCGAACCTAACACGTGTCAAGCAGTAGGATTTCGGCTTTCAGTTTCGACTGGATGTGTGGGGGATGAGGGTGGCGCTACCTGCAAGAGGAACCCCTTCAGGGGCTGATCCGGGCAGATGACTAGATCACTGGGAGGATAACTGGTTGTGCCTGCTGGATAAGGGTTCACCAGACGAGATGCTGATGGAAAGTGTCCCGCCTGGTTAAGCGGGCGGGACCGCTGCCGTGGATGACCGTTCGATGATCCGGCAGGGCATGTACACCGTTCCCGCTTCAGCGTTCCCTGCCGCCGGGGCTTTTCCTTCGACCGCATCCAACAGCATGGAGATCGCAGTCGCTCCGATTTCCATGTGCGGAAGCGCCACCGTGGTCAGGGCTGGAACTAGGTTGGCAGCGACGTGCTGCTGGTCGTCGTAGCCGACCACGGACAAATCCTGCGGTACGCGCAGTCCTGCCGCTGCGGCATACAGCAGAACGCCGGTAGCCACCCTGTCGTTAGAGCAAATGATCGCCGTCGGCCGGTCTCCGCCCCCCAGCACTGCGGCAGCGGCCCGGTACCCCTCATTAATGTCCCAGCCGGTCAGATGGACGCGCTGCTGATCAGGACCTAACCCCGCCCGTTCCATGGCCTCGCGGTAACCCTGTTCGCGCTGTGGAGCGGCCGGCGAGGTGAGGGTTCCGGTCAGCAGGGTGATGCGGCGGTGGCCCAATTCGATGAGCAGCTGTGCCGCGGCGCGTCCACCGTCCACCTCTGCCGGTACTACGGACCGCAGCCCGGAGGCAACATCAGTGCAATTAGCCAGAATACCCGGCAGGGTGAGCATCGCCGGCGGGGCCATGACTTCCCGCAGGCCCCCGGTGGCGTACATGATGCCGTCCACCTGCCGGTGCACCAACTGCTGCGCCACGGCGCCCTCGCGGGACATGTCATGCTCTGTATCCACAACCAGAACCATGTACCCCCGGGCCAGCGCGGTGCGTGAGGCGCCGCTGATCAGCCGACCGGCGAAAGGACTCGTGACAATCTCATCCGTAACGATGCCGATCGTTGATGTCCGCTGGTTGCGAAGGCTGAGGGCAACGGAGTTGGGCGTGTACTCCAGCTCCGCCGCAGCGCGGAGCACGCGCTCCTGGCGTTCCGCGGTGACGTTGCCGCGGCCCCTGCCGTTAAGCACCAGTGATACTGCACTGCGGGACACCCCTGCCCGCTGTGCCACATCCAGTGCCGTAGCTTTACGTTTGATCATGCCGATCCCCTTGCCTTTCGACTTAGCATACTAACTCGTGTGAGGTGAGCAGATGCCTTGTTCGGGTGCCCCTTTTTGCAGCAGCCAGGGCCCAACGAAATCGACAGGGTCACCCCTCCGGCACGGGTGCTAGTGGGCATGCAAGTATTTTGAGGCGCAGGCGCGCAGCCTTGAATTCAAAACGCGGAGAGCACTTTACCGCCGGCCAGGCAAACCCATGCTTGCTGATCACGCGGCCGGAACAGGGGCGAATTTGATCCACCATGGCTGGAGTCAATTCAGGTTGTCCCGGCTGTGGGCGCAGAATACTTCTTCACGGTTGAGCAGAGAACCAATTCCCACTGTTTCTGCAGTCCAGGCAAGGAGACGTTCGTCAGGTTGGGTGTACCCAAACGAAATGATCACAAGGCCGTGAAGCAGGTTCTCCGACTTCTCCGAGTGTGGCCCGGCCAGCAGGTCTGGTCCTACAGCGTTGTTCAGAAGGTCTGAATAGTTCGAAATCAACAGTTGCTACCCCTCGACCCAGCTCCCCACCTATGGGCCGGGCGGCGTCTTGGCGAGATGTAGGAATCCGTAAATGCAGGCCAGCTCAGCTGCAGTTTCCGCTTAGCCGGCGGATTACTGGTCTGTCTTTACAATCAACACGTCGCAGGGTGCATTGTGAGCCACGCTGCTCGCGACGCTGCCCAACACACGGCCGAGGCCCTTCATGCCGACGTTTCCCACAACCAACAGCCGGGCTCCGGTACGCGCCGCTTCCTCGACCAATGCCTCCTGCGGCTTGCCGCGAACAGCGGCGGGGCGGATGCTCAGATCGGGATGTTCCTCGCGCAGTTTAGCTGCAACCCGTTCCGCCATTTTTTGCGCCTTTTTGGCGTCATCAAGTATCCAGGTGTCGCTCCCGATCTTGATGGCCTCGGCACTTTCCTTGACATGTGCGCTGAGTACGGCGAGTTCTGCGTTGAGAGCCTCTGCGATGAGTGCCGCCTGGGACGCCGCTTTGAACGCACTGTTGCTGCCGTCCACTCCGACCATCACGATATTTGACATGATATTCCCTCCCGGGACGCGCCAATTGGGGGTCTTGACACTGCCGACCGGCCAGTATGAACTGGGTCAACTGGATTTAAAGCTACATCAACTGGTTTCCGTATTGGGCCGGTGTGCATTTTGCGGAAATGTGCAGTGTCCGTATTGATACCGCCGTCAACCTCGTCGTCGACGGTGAACGGCGGAGATCGATCAGTGCCAGAGTGAGGGAGGGTCGATGTGGCTACGGCGCCCAAGGACCCCGCCCTTCCCCTTATCGGCAGGAGCAGGCCATGATCGCCCTTCACACCGCGATAGCCATCGTCGTCATCATCCTGCTCATCATCAAGGTAAAGGTCGACCCGGTGATCTCGCTGATCATCGGCTCGCTCTACCTCGGCCTGGCTACCGGCGTCGGTTTCACGGGGACGATCGTGGCGATCGCCACCGGTTTCGGCGAAATCATGGGCGAGGTTGGCCTGCTCATCGGTTTCGGTGTGCTCATTGGGGCGATGCTCCATGCGATCGGCGCCTTCAAGAAAATGGTGACGATGCTTGTCAACGGTGTCGGCGCGCGCCGGCTCCCCTACGCGTTGACCGCGGCAATGTCAACAATTTTCCCCTCGATTTACGTGGACGTGCAGGTCGTGCTGGCCTCTCCGGTGGCGCGCTCCAGCGGCCCCCTAATAGGCCGGACCGGTTTGCCACACATGGCCGGTGCGCTCGGGACCGGGATTTTCGCCGGCTACGTTTTCGTGATCCCGGGACTGGCCGCGGTCTCCATCGCGGGCCTGATGAACATCCCGTTAGGCCTTTGGCTGATCTACGGCCTCATACTCGGGCCGCTGACCGCGATCGCCACAACCTTAATCTTCCGCTGGCTCTTGCGCGGGCGATATTGGAAAGCGGAAAGGGATGAAGAAGTCGACGACGCGATGGTTGAACTGGAGACTACCGAACTGGTCGAGAAGGACACCAGGACTCCTCCGCTGTTCGTCTGCATGCTGCCCATTCTCGTGCCGCTGGTGATGATTGCCTTTGGCGCCTTCGCGGAACTGTTCGGTTTCTCCAACGATTTCATCGCCTTTCTCGGTGACGCCAACTTCGCGCTGTTCGTCGGCCTGCTCGGTGCCTACGTGCTTTGCCGGCGCACTCTGGGCTCGAAGGGTACAGACACGGCCATGAGCGAAGGTTTCCACACCACCGGTGAGATCCTGCTCATCACCGGCATCGGCGGATCGCTGGGCGCCGTCATCGGGGAGACCGGGCTTGACACCATCCTGGCCGGCCTCTTCACGGCGGACGCATCGGCGCCGGTCATTCTCAGCATCTTGCTCGCATGGGTCATCGCCGCGGTGCTGCACCTGGCCATCGGGTCCGTGTCAGTGGCTGCCATCGCGGCCGCCGGGATCATCAGCCCGGTGATCGGGTCGATTAGCGTCCCGCCGATCGTCATCGGCCTCGCCATCGCTTCGGGTGCCATGTTCGCTCTTCAGGTCAACAGCAACTTCTTCTGGATGTTCAAGTCCCTGATCGGACTGTCCACTCAAGGGACGTTTAAGACGCTGACGATGGTCACTTCCATCGCCTCGGTGGTCTCGCTGCCGTTGGTTATGGCAGTGGCCCTCATCGCGTAGGGCAGGGTTGCGCGTGATTCCCAGACGGCTGTTCCTTAAGCCACTCCTTCAGTGCACCATGGTCTAACGAGGACCCGCCCCTGCCTCCCTCGTAGGGGTGGACCCGCCCCGCCTTCGCACATACACCGGTACTCAAACCATCGAGCTTGGTGCCCCGCCCGCAGAAGCTCCGTTGCGGTTCCCTGGATGGGGGTCTTGTCTATAGGAACATCTCCGCCGGCCGCCATAACGCTGGCCCGGGCGCAGCCAGTTTGGAGCTTGAGGTGGCCGCCAAGGGACAACTGCCCGAAGCAGCGACAGCTCCTAGGTGTAGAGGCCCAACACTGACATGACTGTGATGAGTAGCCCGAAGATTGCGATGGCGTAGCCGACTGCGAGGGATGCCCGTGCAAGCTGCCGCCCTTGGCCGCCGTCGAGATTGGTCTGGTTGAGGGCAACATGACCTGCCCCGACGGCGAAGACCGCCAGGACGGTGAAGCCGCCAAAGAAGAAGCCGGCTACTGCCACCGCGGCACAAGCCAGTGACACGATAGCCATACGGTTGTAGCCGGCCACTGCCGGTGAAGCTGCCGCTGCTGACATCCTATGAGCCCCCCGCCTTTGATCGTTTCGGTGAGTCTACTCCGCGCCGAGTGGTATGGCCGATGTCAATCCGACCAAGTCGATCTCGTATGGAATATCGATCTCAGCATAAGGAGCGGGGTGGATGTAGAGGCAATTCAGCCTATGGGCTTGACTAGTAGAAACATCTCCTCCGGCCGCCGATAAACGCTGACGCGGGCGCAGCACCAACAAAAGGGCAAGGGGCTGCCGCCGGGCTACAGTGAGAGTGCAACGGACACCACTCACGCCAGGGAGCAGCACGATGAGCCATGACTTCATTTTCACGGACGACGACGCCGTACCCGCTGACGCCACCCACGCCCAGGACATGCTGGAGCTATCCATGCTGACCATGCCCCAGGGTGCCTCCGTCGTGGACATCTCTTGGGAACAATCCCCGCTGGACCTATAACTTTCCGCAGCGACGACGCTGACACCACAGTCCCTCACGGGACTGACGTCCCTTTGATCGCTGAGGCGGGCGAAGCGGTAGGCGGGGTCGGAGCCGAGGGCGAGTTGGAGAAACTTATGGGCTTTGCTGCCTTGTCCTTCCCCCCAGTTGATGTAGCCGATGGCTGTCAGGACCGGCGACCGCTTTGGTCTCTGCCCGATTTGCCGGACCGGCGCCGGGGGCGAAAACTTCACCAGCCAGTGTGGACATGTTGAGCTGGAAAGTTCTTGTTGCCGGGGTCGGCGCGGTAGCGCCCAGATTGTGCGGAGGACCCGCCCAGCGATCTTGGGATATATCAGAATGACAAGCAGCGATACAGCTTCCACTTGTTCATCCAAGTGCGGAGATCAGGCGGGGTGACTTCTGCCGGGAATGAGCTATTGGATTAAGAAGATTCCGTGCGGCGAGTCACCGCGGAGGCGCAAACGAACTGGCCGGCTACGCCCTTGATCAACGGTTGCTGGGGTTTGGATGGTTTGATTGGTCGGTGCTCGGTCTCAGACGTCTCGTTGTTTTTGTCCTGTTTGCGGTTTTTGTCACCACAGGGTTCTTGTTCTGGGTCCTTGGCCAACCGGGCGCGGATGCCCGTCGTGTCGTTTCTCCACCGCCGCGAGCAGGGGCCGAGCTCGAAATGCTGTCCTCTGGCATGACCACCGCCGTGAACGTCACCAGAAGTCCGGACGCCCAGTGGGTTATCCGGGCTGCCGGGCAGACAGGGATCCCTGAACGTGCACTGCGGGCGTATGTTGCCGCGGCTGCGACGGTAAATGATTCCGTTCCCGGCTGCGGCATCGGTTGGAACACTCTGGCGGCTGTCGGTTTCGTCGAAACAGCACACGGGACGTACGGCGGCGGCAGCCTGACCGCCGAGGGGCAGGTGAGCCGCTCGATTGTGGGCCCGGCTCTCAACGGTGCCGGATTCGCCGCGATCGCCGACACGGACGCCGGTGCCCTGGACGGGGACGCACGCTGGGACCGTGCTGTGGGTCCGATGCAGTTCATCCCCGCTACGTGGCGGCTTGTTGGGCGGGACGGGAACGGGGATGGAACGGCGGACCCGTTCCATATCGACGATGCCGCCGTCAGTGCGGCGGCATATCTGTGTGCCCATGGCCGTGATCTCACAACCGCGGAAGGGTGGACCGATGCCATTTACGCCTATAACCAATCCGATGCCTATGTTGGGCAAGTTCGTGACCACGCCACTGAATACGCCGCGAACACTGGCACCGGGGGATGAGTCCGCGGGTTGATAGCCCATGGTCCCTTGCGCAGGGTGAAACGAGGGATCTCTTCAGGCGGCAGCAGCAGGTTCGGAGAGTGCGGCTTGCCCCTATCTTGGAGCAGTATCAGATATTGCGCTTCAGCCCAGGCTGCGGAGGTGCCCTCGCTTAGGGTGCCTGATCCAAAGCCGATGCCCGATATGGGCCAAGAGAGTGTGTACATGGGAGCTTCAAGAGAACTGGACCCAGGAACAGGACGCCCAACGTAAGGATATGTCCAGGGAATCCCGCATCCGCATGACACAGCTGGCCGACCAGCTCGAACGTGAACCTGAGTATCGGCGCGGAATAACCCATATACGCGTCTCCATCGCGAAGACCCTTCTGGAACCGATGCTGCAATCCAACGAGGGGGGGCTACGTGACCACTCTCATCCTGCAAGAGTCGAGCCGTCTCGTCCGCGATGACGCACAGGCCGAATACGCGGAGCTTCCTGATCAAGCAGTCGGGCGGATACTCAAAGCTGAGAGCATGATGCGGCGATGGGCACCGGCTGCTATAAGGGCGAACTGCTGTATGCCGGCATCATATTGCTGTCCTCTTCGCCCGTTCTTCGTGGCGTCCATTAAAGTGGCCTTACAGCATCGCCAAAGGGCCCGCCGACTGGCCAACTCGCTGCCACTTTCGGTCCTCTGCGCAGTTCCGCAGACGGTGATCATGCTGTCCGCCCACACCGCAATCGCCAATCCAAACGAGTACTTCTAGAGTGGGTTTTCGGGCCGCCAACAAATCCAGTAAGTTCTTGTCATGACCGGACCCGTGGGACAACTTGCATCCATCTCTCTTGACTGCCCTGATACTGACATTCTGGCGACGTTCTATTCCCGTCTACTCGGTCTTGAGGAGGCTTTCGCTACTCCGGACCGCGGCGTTGTTGCACTCTCTGGAGCAGGGCCGATGCTTACGCTGATGCGGGTGAACAGCTACGTTCCGCCGTCCTGGCCCGAAGGCCCGCAGCATCAGCAGCTCCATTTGGATGTGGCCGTTGCGGAACTGGATTCGGCAGCCGCAGCAGCTGTCGAGTTAGGCGCTCGGGCCGCCGAGCATCAGCCTTCGCCGGAACAATGGCGCGTACTGCTGGACCCAGCAGGCCACCCGTTCTGCCTCACGGCCGTCAGACCGGAATAGCCGGCGGATTGGCCGCGGCTGGAGATTCGGGGAGTCGGCGGCCCATTTTGGCGGACCCGCGATGCCAGCTAACTGCCAGTACAATCCGAGCATGGGTCACGACCAAGGCTTTTGCTGCATTCGCCGGCCTTCTGGTTGCTGCAATTTCGCTGGCCGCTGGGTGGTTGAACGGAAACGTCCCGATACCGTCGGTCCTCGCTGCTGCGCTGGTCCCCGGAATCGCAACTTTCCTGGCAATGAGCAAATTGGGTGCAAGGGGTTCCGGATAGCCCATCATTCACATTCGGGCCGCGATATAGAGGACATTGCGTTACCGAGAACGCACCGGGGAAGGAAGCGCATGCGCAAGGCAGCAGCAGTGGTCTGGCGGACCGTCCACTCTGAGAGACGGCTGCTCACCGCAGATCTTTCCGAACTGCCCGACGAACAATGGCGCCGCCCCTCCCTCTGCCCAGGATGGGATGTCCACGATGTCCTGGCGCACCTGGTGGACACGGCGCGAACCGGCCGGCTCTCCTTCGTCCGGGACCTGCTAACGGCACGCATGGACTTCGACCGCGCGAACGAGAACGGCATCGCCCGAGAGAAGCGGCAGGACCCACAGGACACGATCAACGCATTGAGGGAAGCTGCCGACCTCACGCGAACGCCGCCGGCGAACCTCGCAACACGCCTGGTCGAGGCAATCGTGCACGGCGAGGACATCCGCCGGCCCTTGGGCATCGCTGGAAGTTACCCGGAACCGGCGGTCGTTCAGGCCCTTACCTACCAGCTGCGCACTCCTGTCTCCTTCGGCGGAGGACGCGAGCGTGCCGCAGGACTTCGGCTGATCGACCGGAAGAGCGGGACGGCCTGGGGCCAAGGAGCCGACGTCGAAGCTGATCCGCTTGATCTGCTGCTCGCGGTTTCCGGGCGTCGCGTGGACCGGAAGAGCCTCAAAGGCAGCGGAGCATCCCGCCTCGCAGCCGCAGCGACGTCGGCTGCACATGAATTGCGTCAACGATGAGAAGTGTCCGGAGTGAGATGGCGACATGGCACAAAATCCGCTCATGGGGACAGGATGTAGCGCCGTTCCGGTCGGCCTGACGAGTTGCGGACTTTAATGTCAGTCATCTTGGTCTGATAGGCGTGGTGGTCAACTGGCCCTCGTGTGGCTTGACCGATGACTTTTCCGCGCCGTGCTGGTCTGTACAACGGATACCGGCTCACGGGAGACTGACGCCATGCGTAACCTGACTTTCGGCATGAACCTGAGCCTGGACGGCTACATCGCCGCGCCCGGCAACGACCTTGGCTGGAGCGTACCGAGCGAGGAGCTGTTCCAGTGGTGGTCAGACCGAGTGGGGACGACGAGCCTGGCGCTGTACGGGCGCAAACTGTGGGAGACGATGAGCTCCCACTGGCCGACCGCCGACCAGCAGCCTGGCGCCACACCGGCGCAGATCGAGTTCGCCCGCCGCTGGCGGGACATGCCGAAGGTGATGTTCTCTTCGACGACCAGCACGGTCGATTGGAATACCAGCCTGGTCACCGGCGACGCGGTTACCGAGATCACCCGGCTCAAGGCCGGCGACGGCGGCCCCATGGACATCGGCGGTGCCACACTCGCCGCGGCGGCCATGCGGGCGGGGCTGATCGACGAGTACGCAATCGTCACACATCCGGTCCTGGTGGGCGGCGGCACGCCGTTCTTCACAGCCCTGGACAACTGGGTGAACCTGAGCCTGGTGGAGAACCGGACGTTTCCTGACGGAGTGGTCCTGACCAGGTACGAGACAAGGCGCTGAGTGCCGACGTCGAATCAACGGGGGTTTCGAGCCACCCAAGCTCGCGGAGCTGTTCCGAGGCAATCGTGGCGTTCCTGCTGGATCCGGTTCTTCACCGCAGACGATCCGTCCGAACCGGGATCCTCTCCCGCCAAAGCCGTGGGCCGCTGCAGTACCTCCCGCCGATCAGGATGCCGGCCAGGGCGCCGTAAGCCCACGCATAGGGAAGACCCATCTGGTCTGTGGCATCGCCCCACGAACCCCAACACGAAGAAAACAACGGGCAGGCCCAGCATGATGAGACCGTTCCTGATTGCAGCGACGGCGGGAACCGAAAGAGAGCCCAGCCCGCAATTGCCTCAGCGCGGGCGCGGTTCCAATGAATGTGTTTAAATCGATCCATGCGCGAACCCGTGGATCAGCCCGTTCCCTTCCCCGCCAGCGTGCCCGTACATACCCTCGATCACTGCCTCTCCCCTGAACTGGCCCGGGTGAGTCCACCGAACGCACCGTCCCGGTTGCGGCAACTGGCGGACGCCCAGGGCACCTTGGCGGCAGGCTGGAGCAGCGCGATCGCCGGCGGACCCGTTCTGGCCCTGGCAGGCGCGTTCTTCTCAGCCATGTCAGGAAACCCCGTTGCAGTGTTGGTCCTCGGTCCACTGGGTGCCGCCCTGATGATGCTCGGCCTGTCCTCGTGGAAGCGGGTAAGGGCTTCACTGCCAAATACCAACAGAGCCCTCATCACACACGGCCCTGGATCGGCCCGGGGCGGCATCATCATGGTGTCGGTGCTGGCGGTTGCCCTGGGCGGGATCCTGTCCACGTTCCTGCCGTCGGCCGCTACAAGGGGCAACGCCACGGTCGTGACACTGGTCGGCGCCTTCCTGCTTATTCTGGCCCTCCTGGTGGCCTGCATATTGGTCCCTTCGGCGGTGATGGGACGGGCCCGGCAGTCCTTCCGGCGAAGGGTGCAGGAGAACCATGTTCTCCGCGCGGCGGTCGAGGACGATCTGGCCTCCTGGCGCGACCCCTACGGCAACGCAGGTTATGGGCCGCTCTAGGCGTCCGTCTACCAAACGTCTCCCCCTTGTTACGCGCCCTAATATTGGTCCTCAGGACAGCGTCCGCCAGGGACAGGGCCGGTGCCCGCGAGAAGGCTTCCTGTAACGGTATTCTGTTGGGTTTGCCCGTGATCGCACCTCTTTTGTTGAAAGCGACCGGACTCGGGTGGGGAGTGGGCTTCTGGAACCGGCACCTGTGGACTCTTGGTTGGGCAGTACCTACACTCAGCCATGCCCGTGACCGGCCCAGCCGTCTCTGCCGCGGTGCTGCTCGTCATTGGGGCGGGACTGGCGTTACTGGCTGTGCTGGTCCACTACGAATTCATGAGGATATACGGCGATGTCAGCGGTACCGCGTCCGAAGGGCTGACCTGGGGGTTGACGACCGGCCCCTCCGGATTGGCGTTTGGTCTGGTCGCGGTGGTTGCCATGATCGGCTTCATGCTCTCGACACGACGGTTGATGCGGCTGACGGCCGTGGCCATCCCGGTCCTCATGCTGACCGGGATGTTCGCTGTCACGCCCTCGGCGCTGGCTCAGCGGCTTGAGATGCAGTTCGACTCGACCCCGAAATGCGTGACCGAGGGCACGGACGAGCCCATGGCCACCGCAGCCCGTGAATCCCAGCAGGCGTTCGACTCCATCGAGCACATCGGGTTGTCCAGTGGTGGCGGCATGAACGGTGTCGCCAGCTGTACCCGGGGGTTTGTGCTCTCAGGAGGCGTCGATGTTTTCAGCACTATCGTGCAGCGCTGCCAGCGGCGGGCTGGCAAGTGGTCGAGGATGACGGGCGCTAGCTGCGGGCGCACCTTGATGGCCGGGCGTTCGATGTGATGCCCTGCCCCGTACGCGGTGTCATCTGGGCAGGAAGCGACGTCGTCCCCTCATACGGACAGGGGAGGCCTGAGCTGGCGGGCAATGAAATTTGTCCACACGACCTCTGAAACCATGAGTAAGGCGTTTGCCTAGGTGGGGCGCCCTCACCAGTTATCGGCTAGGGGCCATCATGCTTAGTCGTCTCGCAGGTCCAGCGTTTCGAGACGGAAAGGCTTCGCGACGCCGCGTATGCTTACCCGGATCCACTTCATAGACAGGACAGACCATGGTCTACGACCGTGAGCGTGAGCGGCGTAACGATGCCGTGTATGCCGAACACAAGAGGGCTGTTGCCGCCGGTGAGAAGCGCGTGCTCCGCACGACCAGCACCGGCGAGCTCCACAGCTACCCCGGTGATGAGATCGGCTTCACGCCCGGTCGTGGCCAGGCGCAGGTTAGCACCTGGTGGGGGATGGGAATCATCTGCGCCATCTCTGGAGCCGGATTCATCGTCGGCTGCTGGCTGTTTCAGCGCCCGTTGTGGGATGGTGAGGGACCCTTTTGGGGTGCTTTGTGGGTCATAGGACTTGCAGGATTTATGTGCTGGTACGCCTTTACACTCTCGCGTGACGAGTACCGCGCCACCCAACTCCGCAAGCGGCGCGGCTCCCCGAAACCCGGCTCCAGCGGCAGGGTCGACATCGATCTCCTAGAGCTGGGCCAGAAACGTCCCGACTGGTCCGACACCTCCCGATAGGATTCGATCAATGTTTTCGCTTCGGATCCGCATGTTTTCGTGCCTTCCCTGTGATTTGCAAGCGGGGAATGCAGTTTGGGTCCCACCTCGGGCGTAACAGACGTCCTCGTCAGTGGGGGGTTGATCCAACGTGTGTGCAAAGCTTGCGGTTGCGCCCCTTTGACGCTGGTGCACGGGCCGTGGCCTGGCCGTGTGTGGGGTGGCGGGGGTCAGTGTCCTGGCTAGTGGGCCCTCCGCAATCCTCATTCCGCTTACGTATGTATCCTCCTATCCGATGGTTTCCTCTTTTGGGACGACAGGTCGTTGGTGCTCCCGAAAACTCGGGATGTTGAAACGACCACTGGAACTTAAGGACCTACCGCCGTCATCCGCTCTTGCTTCGTTATTTGTCCGGCCAGAGCCGCGGAGTCCGCTTAGCGGCTACGTCCTCGGCCCAGCCGATAGTGAGGAACGCGATGGCGAGCAGCAGCCAGATGCCGGCGAACAGGGTCCACTCGCTTTCCAGCAGCCAGGGCATGGTCTCGCCAAGTTGGTCGTTGTCGTAGAGCCTGTCGATGATTGTGTAAGTGACCGTCAGCAGCAGGGTATGCCAGAGATAGATGGTGACTGCCCTGTTGTTGATTAGCGTGACTGGCTTGTCGAGGAGCCTGATCGGCCGCGGCAGCGACTTCCAGGATGGTGAGATCCGCAGGAGCATCGCGCAGAACCCCAAGGCCCACAGGCCCTCTGCACCGGGAATGTTGTTCAGGTCCCAGCCCGTGTCATAAAGGTTGGGTGCGGCCCAAAGGAGGCCAAGCGCCATGAGCGCCGGTCCGGATGAGAAGACCACCCGTCGGGGGATGCTGCGCAGCATGCCGGAGTAGTGGGCGAAGCCGAGAACCCAGCAGGAGCCGTAGGTGGCGAAGTCGCTGACGCCACTTTCGGCCCAGGTGGGCAGCGTCACCCATTCGGCGGCGATGGGCACCATGATGCCGAGCGGCGCCGCCAGCGTAATCCACGGCAGGCGGTGAAACGCCGCTAGCAGCAGGGGAGACAAAAGCATGAACCAGAAGTACGCGCGGATGTACCAGAGGATGACTCCAGCCTCGTGGGCCCAGATGCTATCAAGCAGGCCCTCGTCAGAACCAATGCTATCCGGGAAGGGCGGGTCGCCGAGCGGGATGAACCACAGAAGCATTTCGGCCCAGGAGCGGCCCTCTTCCTGGTCCGGGCTCCAGCCCTGCCAGACCAGGAGAAACAGAACTGTGGCGCTGTAGACCCACAGGGGCAGCAGTAGGCGCCGGGTACGGCTTTTCAGAACACCCAAGGCAGGCCGCTCGAGGGAGCGCGCCATCAGGGATCCCGCGAGGGCGAACATGACGCCCATGGAAGGGAAGACCAGACTCAGCCAGGCTACGCCGGTGAAGGTATGGTAGGCGACAATCCGGATCAGGGCCATCGCGCGCAGCAGGTCCAGGTACCGGTCGCGCCCGAAATGGTCTGGGGCGGGATGGTCCGGCGTTAGAAGGTTGGGTCCGGCGTCACGTCCAGGTGCGGTGGCCGGCGGCGCGGGATTTGTGCTGACTATCGGTTTCTCCATCGCCTGGTCCCCTTGCCGTTGCCTGCAGTCCCTGAACGGCGGGCGCAGGAGACGCTACCGTCAAACCGGACCCGACGTTATCAGCGGCTGCGTCCCAAAACACCGGTAGCGAGTACTCGAATTTTCGGTGGGGGGCACGTGTGCAGATGCGCCAGCAGCAGGGCGGTGGCCAGGGCGGTTATCACTAGCTTGATCAGGACCCAGTAGTGCCGGAACAGGCCCCAGACCGTGCCGAGGCCCTGAATGATCCCGAGATGAGAGAGGCCAGGCTTAGCGGAAAGATGATCATCCAGCCGACAAAATTCATGCTCAGGTAGGCCGCAGGCACCAGTTGCGCGTCAGGGGACGTCAGCCCGGCGATGGCCAGGAGGAGGACACGCAGGACGGGCTCAGAAACACCTGAAGGATTTCCTCGCAGAGCTCATTCGAGAGGGCGCGGAGGCGACAGTGTTCCGCGCGGACGTTGCCCCGGATGAGCTTGCAGCTTTCTGTCTCCATGCCCTTGGGGCTGCAACTGTAATGACTTCACATGAAGCTGTGCTCAGGCTGGTCAAAGTCACCGTGGACGCAATGCAGCCGCCTCAACTGTCGGGCGCCTAGTGTGAAGGCCCGCGCTGTGGCGGGCCTTCACATAATGGTTCCGCGGAATGGTCAGGCTCTAGTCAGCCGAGGGAAGTGAGGAGTTCATTACAGGCTGTCTCGCAGCGCCGGCACGCCTCGGCGCAGATCCTGCAATGCTCGTGCATGCCTGCGTGCTGTTCGCATTCATCGCCGCAGGCCTTACATACGGTGGCGCAGGCCTGGAGCACGGCGCGGGTGACGTTGGCATCGTAACCGGTGTGGCGGGAAAGGATGTTGCCCGTCGTGGCGCAAATGTCCGCGCAGTCCAGATCGGTGCGGATGCACTTGGTCAGCTCGGCCACCATGTCCTCGCTTAGACATGCATCAGCGCAGGCAGTACATGCTTGCGAACAGTCAAAACAGGCTGAGATGCATTCCGTCAGTTTGTGCCGGTCGATGCCGCCGAGGTCCTTTGGGTAGGCGTCGAGCATTGTGTGAGTGGTCTCGTGGGACATTTTGCGCTCTCTCTTCCAAGGGTTGACTAGTTGGAGAATGATGTTCCGGACCGCATGAAGTTTTGTTTGTGGTGCCCGGCCCTCTGTTTTTCTAGGCCTCCTTTTCACTCGTCGTTGCGCTGCTATGCACCCCAGTATGGCTAGTCTTTGCCGGAAGGGAACCCCCTTTCTATCCAAGGGACCGGCTTTGGAGGCCGCAAACCCTTGTGGTGTTCATTGGGGTTAGGGGCCCGGAACAAAAAGCCGCCATCAGTGGATACGACGAGCCCTTCGGTGGTGGGGTCCCAGATCAATGGTTTGCCTTCTGTGGACTGAATCGTCGGGTTCGACGCCGAAGACCTCGGTGCCGCTGGCGAACGCGACGAATTGGATAATGGGGGCGGTCGTGTTCAGTTGCCAGGTTTTCCCGCCATCGGTGGATCGTTGAAGCCCTTCGCGGGTGGTGGCAAGAACAGTGTCAGTTTCGGGGCTGCCGGCCAGAACGGCTGGTACGAACGCGGCGCTGGCAGCGGTCCAGGTTTTCCCGTCGGAGCTGGTTTGAAGTGTTCCGTCGTAGGCGACGATTCCGGATTTGACTGTAGCGGTGAAGCCCATCAGGTCGTTGGAGCCACCGATCCGGGTGGCGGGGGATTTGGTGACGTCGGACAGGCCTCCACGGGTGGCCAGCTTTCGCGGTTCACGCTCAGGCCGTGGACATGGGAGCTAAAAAGACCGGCAGCCGCCGTGAGTCCAGCGGCGGGACGGCCTGGGGTGATGAGATGCAGGGGCACGGGGAACTCCACGGTGGTCCGGGAAATGGGTTTAGGAGGAGGCGCCGGCCCCAGGGGACGGGGCCGGCGCCGATGATGTGCTGGCTACAGGGTGGCCAGCAGGTCTTTCATTTCCTCGATTTCTGCTTCCTGGGAGCTGACGATGTCCTTGCTGAGCTGGATCGCGTCAGCGTTTTTTCCATCGGTGGTTTCGGTCTTGGCCATCTCGACGGCGCCTTCATGGTGGGCAATCATCTGGGTGAGGAACAGTTTGGCGCCCTCGGTGCCTTGTGCGGCCTCGAGTTTGGCCATGTCGTCCTCGCCCATCATCCCGGACATGCTGTGGCCCGAGGGCATGCTAGTGGGCATTTCGGTGGGCTGGCCCCAGCTTTGAAGCCAGCCGGTCATTTTCTCGATCTCGGGTCCCTGGGCCGCTTTGATCTTGGTGGCGAGGTCGGTCACCGAGGCTGGAATGCCTTCCTTCTTGAGCATGATGTCGCTCATGGACACGGCCTGGGCGTGGTGCGGGATCATCATCTGCGCGAACATGGTGTCCGCGTCATTGAACTCAGCCGAAGCTGCCGGGGCCGAGCTTGATGCCGTGCCGGAGCTGCCGTGGTGGGCACCGGACGTTGCGCTCGTCTCCGGGCTCCCGGCGGCGCCCGGCCCGCTGGGGGAACACCCGGCGAGGGCGATGGCGGCGGCGACGGCGGCAGCGGAAATGGACAGGGTCTTCTTCATGAAAATCAGGGTCCTCTAAAGTATCAGCGGCGCGTGGCGCCTTGTGGTGTTCCGTGCAGTGACGGCCCCGCCCCGCGGGGCGGGGCCGTTCGATGCGTGCTGGCAGGCGGATTGCGCCGGGCAGGACATGGCGCAGGAGTGCTGGTTTACGTCCGGCTGATGCAGAGGTCACCGGGGGAGGGGCTGCCCGGTGCGTAGGAATATTTGGTGCCCGCTGCGGCCGCGACACCGAAGTCCGGCAACGCGTACGGCGCTGTTCCCGGCGGGGGTGCTGAGAAGGAGGTGTTTCCTGGAGAGAGCACGCAGGCGGCGTCCATGGCAGACATCTCGTGGCAGGTTCCCGCGGCCGAGCAGGAGGAGGGTCCCGATGCCGTTTCTGCGACTATTACCGGGTGCGGGGACGGGACCGCCTCGTGGCCGGTCTGGCCGCCCGGGGTGCTGAGCACCTGTGTGATGACGGTGTCCGCAGGTGCCGTAGGCATGTTGTGGGCACCGGTCATGTGGTGCGCGCCGGTCATGATGTGCATGCCGAGGATGCCGGCGATGATGGCCAGCGCTGCCAGCAGGAAGCCTGCGCGGAGGAGGGAATCGGTGAGATGGCGGCGGGATGCTGCGGTCATAACGTTTTCCTCCCTTCGTGCAGGTTGTTCAGAGTCTTAAGCCTACTGGCAGGGGTTTTTCCTGCCGGTCAAAGCTTCTTGTTCAACGTACCTGGGAGGGATTGAGTTTCACCCTCCGCAGCAGTTGGGCGTTCAGTGCCACCACAATCGTGGATACGGACATCAGCACGGCAGCGGCTGCCGGGGACAGAGCGACCCCGGCGAAGGCCAGGACACCGGCCGCCAAGGGAACGGCGAGGATGTTGTAGCCGGTGGCCCAGATGAGGTTTTGCCACATTTTCGCGTAGCTGGCCCGGGACAGGTCCACCATGGACAACACCGCACGGGGATCATTGCCGGCCAGGACAACCCCGGCTGATTCCATCGCCACATCTGTGCCAGCGCCGATGGCGATGCCGACCTCAGCCCGGGCCAGGGCCGGGGAGTCGTTCACCCCGTCACCGACCATCGCGACCTTCAACCCCCTGATTTGCAGCTCGGCGACCTTTTTGTCCTTGTCCGCCGGGAGGACTTCGGCGAACACCTCATCGATGCGAAGGTCCTCGGCCACTGCTTGGGCGACCTGGCGGGCGTCCCCGGTGATCATGGCCACCTTGACGCCGCGCTTCTGCAACGCCGCGACAGCCCGGCGGGATTCGGGACGGATCCTGTCCTCCAGGCTGACCGCCCCCAGCACCTGATCCCCATCGATGACGTGCAGCACGGCCGCACCGCGGCTCATCCAGGTACGGGTGGATTGCGCCAGCGCGTCGGGCTCGGAGATGCCGAGTTCACGCAGCAGAGCAGGCCCGCCAACATGGACGGTGCGGCCATCAACGGTGGCGCGGACACCCCGTCCGGTCAAGGAACTGAAATCAGTTGCGTGCAGGATCCTCAGGTTCCGCTCCCGGGCCGCCCGGACGATGGCCCGGGCCACGGGGTGCTCACTGTCGGACTCCGCCGCGGCAGCAAGTGCCAGCAGCGCATCCGCGTCCTCACCGGGCGCCGTCGTGATGTCCTTCAGGTCCGGCTCGCCCGTGGTGAGGGTGCCGGTCTTATCGAACAGGACGACGTCGATGGTGCGCATGCGCTCCAGAGCCATCCGGTTCTTGATCAGCACCCCGGCGCGGGCTGCCTGCTCGGTGGAGATGGCGATGACCAGCGGAATGGCCAGGCCCAGGGCGTGCGGGCAGGCGATCACCAGAACGGTGACGGTCCGGGTGACAGCCTCCGGGACACTGCCAAGCAGCGTCCAGGCGATGAAGGTGATGACGCCCGCGCCGGCGGCGAAGTAGAACAGGAACGCCGCCGCCCGGTCAGCCAGAGCCTGGGCCTTGGAAGAGGACGCCTGCGCTTCGGCCACCAGCCGCTGGATGCCAGCCAGCGCCGTATCATCACCAATGGCAGTGACGCGCACCCGGACGCTGTTATCCGTCGCGACGGTTCCGGCCACGACAGTGTCCCCGGGGCCCCGGGGAACGGTTTTGGATTCGCCGGTGATCATTGACTCGTCGAACTCGGCCTGACCGTCCACTACCGTTCCGTCAGCGGGCATCCGTGCCCCGGAGCGGACCAGGACAGTGTCGCCCTCGCGGAGCTCAACAACCGAAACAGTTTCGGTGCCGGCATCGGTGATGCGTTCTGCCTCATCGGGAAGGAGCGCGGCGAGGGCATCCAGTGCCCCCTGCGCCGAGCCAAGGGCCCGCATCTCAATCCAGTGGCCCAGCAGCATGATCGCTACCAGCAGCGCCAGCTCCCACCAGAAGTCCAGATCGAACCCGCCGATGCCAAGGCTGGTGACCCAGGACGCGGCGAACGCAACGCTGATGGCCATCGCGATCAGCAGCATCATCCCGGGCCGCCGGTCCTTCAGTTCCTGCCATCCGCCTTTGAGGAACGGTTGTCCGCCGTAGAGGAAGACCACCGTGCCCAGGACGGGCGGTATCCAGGTAGAACCGGGGAACATCGGCGCCATGTAACCCAGGATGTGCCCGACCATCGGGCTGAAGTAGACGACCGGGACGGACAGGGCAAGAATCAGCCAGAACCTGTTCTTGAACATGGCGGTGCTATGCCCGGCATGTTGGCCGTGGCTGTGCACGGCGTGGTCATCCTGCCCGCCGTGGCCCTGGCTGTGGCTGTGCTCGATAATCGTGACGGTGTTGGCGGACACAGGGGAAGGGCTGGGGGATTCGGTGGCGGGCGTATGTAGGCGGTTGTGGCCGGCACGGCCACCGTGATGCTGGGTGTGGTCTTCCATGATTCCTCCTTCGAGAGGAAACTCCGCGTCCTCCATGCGAGGGGAGGCTGAAGAGGTCAGTTACTGATGAGTGTGTAGCCGGCGGAGGTAACAGCCTCACGCACAGCGGAACTATCGGCTTTGCCGCCGACAACCAGACGGGAACGGCCGCCCGGGACGAGGTCAACAGAGGCCGACTCCACACCCTCAAGGGCGGACACGGCCTTCTCGACGCTCTGCACGCAATGTCCGCAGGTCAAGCCTTCAACAGCGAACTCAACGGCACCCGCGCTGCCTGCCGTGGAAGGGTCGGAGGAGGCTCCGGTTGAGCAGCAGCCGCAACCCGTAGCGGCTGAAACGAGGGGCAGTTCAATCCGGTTTTCAGATGCACACATGTCAGTTTCCATTCCTTGACGAAGGTTCGATGGGCGCTGGGGTTGAACGGCTGTGGAGGCGGTGCGGGGCACCTGCCGGGACATACCACTTCACTGACAACACCCTCAATATACCCCCTAGGGGTATCGACTGGCAAGAGCGAGATTCAAGATCCCGGACACTGCATTATGCAAGGGGGACAAATTTTGTTGCTCTTGTGACATCACGGCGAAAGGCCACTCCTCCGGGACTCCGAAGGCCAGGAAGAGCAGATGGGCCGAGTACAGGGTTGGCGTCATGTCCGGCCGGCACCAGCACGGCGAGGCCGCTCGAACCGGCCGCCGGGGCGCGTATTGACGAAATATCGGAGCCGACGGCGCGGACGGGCCTTGTGGCCCGCTACCCCTGGACGTCAGCCTAGCCAAGCGACACGACTGGTGGCGAACAACAAGGGCGGACGGGCCCTGGCTCATGCCTGGCTGGTCAGCCGGCGCCGTCGACTACGACGGCGTTCACCTCACCGTCCCCCGGCTATCTCACGACCGCCGGGGGATTCCTCCGCGTCGGACATTCCGGAACAGTCCTGGCAGGTTGGAACCTAGACGAGACCTACCGGCTCAACGACGTTCTCCGTTCCGGCGCGGCCCCCGGAGAGTGGTACAGCCACGCATCCCAACCGCCCACACGGGCGGGCAACACCTAGGCGAACTAGTCCAGTGAACGTGCGAAGGAGACATAAGAAGCGACATTTACTGTAACGCTGCGGTGCTTCTTCCCCATTCGCCCGCTTCTGAGAACTCCGTTGCCATGGCGAAACGCCTGAACACCGGTACCACCTAGGTTTTCACAACGTCTGAAACCTATCCTGAACCTGCGGCGGTTTCACCAGCGGAAACACTTCCGGGGAGGTTTCTTTCCCACTTTGCTGCCGGGTCTGGCCCCAATAGGAAACCGGGTAAACGGCTGCTGAATCAAGTACCCGACAGAGCCTGGCCCTGGAAAAGCGAGTACTGACCACTGTTGTTGGCGTTTTATTCCACCCCTTGAATGGGAACCAAGCAGTACTGGACTACTTGGGGGATTCCTTTCGTGATTACTTTTGACGTGGTGAACGAGACAGCGGATGCAGGTTTCGTTCCGGGAGCGGCGCCGCAGGCACCGGTGCTTCAGATTTCGGTTTTCGGCCCATTGACGATTCGACGCGGCGACATGGAGCTGAGCGCCAAAGACCTGGGCGGACCGAAGCCACGTCAGGTGCTGGAAATTCTTTTGATGAATTTTGGTTCGGCGGTGTCGAAGACACGGCTTATTGATTTGCTGTGGGCCGGCAACCATCCGGCCGTTGCACTGCCTACCCTTGAAAGTTATGTCAGCGTCCTCCGGCGCCGCCTGCAGCCAGGTACGGGGCGGTCTGGTCCCCTGCGGACGGTTAATGGTGGCTATGCCATAGACCGGTCGCTGGTGGAACTGGATCTGGACCGGTTCGAGACCTTGACCAAAATGGCCGGCCAGGCGGAGCCGCGTATGGCGCTGGCACTGCTGACGGAGGCACTTGACCTGGCCTCCGCTCCGCTGCTCGGGGACGAGCTGCTACCGGCCTGGGCGGAGGAGGAGCGGGCAGCACATGCAGCGCGAGTGGGTTTTGCCCGCGTTTTGGCTGCAGAGACTGCGCTCGCCGTGGGGGAAGCAGGCAAGGCTGTTGCCTGGGGCGGTGCGGCGGTGAAGGAAGATCCCCTCAATGAACGGGCATGGACGGCGTTGATTCTGGGGTTGGAGCGCAACGGCGAGAACACCGAAGCCCTGCGGGCTTATGACCGCTGCCGCAGAATCATTGACCAGGAATTGGGTTGCGCTCCTGGACCAGCTCTAAGGGAGGCACAAAGCCGGCTCCTGAGGAGCACCGCGGCAACTTCTGGGCCAGCGGACATCCGTGTCACCCTTTCCGTCGTCGCGGGAGGCCGTTCCATCGCCCCCGCAGTGTCCAAGAAGCCAGCAGAATGCCTGCGGATCCTGATCGTTGATGACCACACCACGTTTTCCGAGTTGTTGACCCGAGCGCTGGATCGGGAGCCGGACCTGCAAAGTGTAGGAGTGGCGAAGTCAGTCGCATCCGCAGTGATGATGTTTCAGGACCTAAGGCCCGATGTGATCCTCATGGATCTGCACCTTCAAGACGGCTCCGGGCTCAAGGCTGCCGAGCGCATCCTCTCGGAAGCGCCGGAGTCCAGGATCGTTATGCTGACGGGCAACCCTTCGCAGGAAGCGCTGCGTGAGGCCGCCCGCATGGGTATTTGCGGATTCCTTCCCAAGGACGGTGCCCTGGGAGTCATGTTGGATACGCTCAGGCACGCCCACGTTGGCAGCATGATCGTCAATCCATCCCTGCTGGCGAGCTGGGGCAGCGCCGCAGCGTGATCTCACCATCGGCTTGCTGTGGTGGCGTTCCGCAGGGATTGCACCCCGCATCGAAGTAGCCGCTGGCGTTCGTTGTTACGGCGGCCCAGGCCCAGGGGTTCGAAGGCCGGCATTAGCCGCGCTGGAAAATCCAGTTCGGGCTCGCCGTCCGGCGAGGGATCGTGGTGCATTCAGATCGCGGACCCCAGTTCCGGTCCCGCCGCTTCGTTGAATCCTCCGGCACCACGGGCTCGCCCGATGACCCAGCACCGCCGGCGACGGCAAAGACAGCTGAAAAAACTCACGCCGATCGAATAGGAAGCAATCAACCTGACCGCGCTCACCGCGGCTTAAGACGCCGAGTCAACAAAAGCCGGGCAGTCCCGACCGCGTATGACGCAAGGGGGTTCAGAACCTGCGCGGGCAGCAGTTGTGTGACAGGCACCATCAGGGTGGCTTCCTGGGACGACCGCTAGACGCAGGTAGCGTGAATCTTTCGGACGTAGACGTAAGGACCATGAAGATCACTGACACAATCACCAAGACGCTCACCGCCGTTTCCGCCCTGCTGCTGGCAGGATTCCTGAGTGGCTGCGACGCCGCAGCCCAGGCCGGCGCCAAGGCTCTTGAGGCCCTGGACTCTGCGCCCGGCATTGAGTCGGGACCTGCGAGCCCGGCCGACCAGCTTCCTGCCGGTGACGCCGCAGACGCCATCGTTCTGCTGGACAGCATCCCGGTCAAGGGCCGGGCCCCAAAGACCGGCTACAGCCGCGACGAGTTCGGACCCGCCTGGTCCGACACGGACCACAACGGCTGTGACACCCGCAACGACATCCTCGCCCGGGACCTTACCAACGAGACCTTCAAGCCCGGCACCAAAAACTGCGTGGTCGCCAACGGCACGCTGGCTGACAAGTACACCGGTACGACCATCGACTTCGTCCGCGGCCAGGACACCAGCTCCGCGGTGCAGATCGACCACATCGTTCCGCTGTCCGACGCCTGGCAAAAAGGCGCCCAGCAAATCAGCGCCGGCCAGCGCAAAGAACTCGCCAACGACCCCCTGAACCTCATGGCCGCCGACGGTGCAACCAACAGCGCCAAGGGGGATAAGGACGCCGCCACATGGCTCCCCCCGAACAAGACGTTCCGCTGCGAATACGTCTCAAGACAAGTGGGCGTTAAAGCCAAGTACAAGCTCTGGCTCACCCAAGCCGAGCACGACGCGATTGCGGGCATCCTGGCCACTTGCACGTAGGCGCACAGGGGTTTCTCCGGCATGCTGGGCAGTAGCAGAGGATCCCTGCCGCCGGTCCTTCTCAAGGCCGGGATACGAAAAATCCCGCTGCGTCATGGACCGTGCTCGGGGATCAGGATAGGCGTCTGAAATGGCCCGGCCGGATTTGTACCAGGATTGGCAGCGCCAACTGGATGGGGGCGGCGCCGACGGGCTCGTCGAGCAACTCGTTAACCGACGTCTGCCCTTCCAGCTCTCCGGACTTATCCCTATCCATCACTTGACCTTAAGCGGGCTGGGCAGTCTTGCCCCAGCGGGACACGCGGCGGATTAACGGTTGCCCCGGCTGGACCCTCCTCCGCGTCGAGGTCGAAGTCCAGTTCAAGGTCCTCCGGGAGTGCCATTTGCACCGGGTGGAGCCTGCCCGTGCTGCGGGAAGGGCCGAGGCGATGGGCATCCGGGCGAGGCCAGTAGCTGTTCCAGGTCCAGGTCGGTCAGGGCTGCAATGCTGTTGACGGCAGTGATACAGCGACTACTGAGGGCTATCTGTTCCTGAAAACCTCGCGCCTTGTCACAACCATTACTGGGTTTGGCGGACGACGGCGGGCTGCCGCCGGCGTTGCTACAGTGAGCCCATGAGCATGGCTGGAGGGGAACAAACCCCGCCCGACGCCCCGGCAGGAGCCATCCCGGACCGCCCGGTCGGGGTTGGTCCGGCTGCTGTTGGACCCGCAGTACATGGGAAGGGCCGGAATCCTGCTTCCCCGCGGCTCCCGCTGGCTGGTGCACCGCCTAAGCGACTGCCTGCCTGGCTGGTTCGTAATCCCCTGTATGCCGGCTGGGCGTGGACGGGTTTTTGGGCGTTGCTGATCATCGCTGACGAGTTCGTGGACCTGGCCGGCTGGGCCTGGTATGTGTTCGTGGGGGCGGCTGCCCTGCCCACACTGGCCTGTACTGTGGCCGTGCTGTATGCGACTCCGCGCCGGTACCTTAAGTCGCAGCGGGAATCGGTGCTCGCGCACTTCTTTGTCCGGTTCCTCGCGCTAACGGCTGCGTTTTTGGTGTGGGGCCTCTCTGTGGTGGCCAGTGCCTCGATTTCCACAACCGTGCAGGCACTGGCCGGTAATTCGGAGCGTGCCGTGACGTCGTTGGGATTCAACCTGCTTCTGGCCGCCGTCCCCCTGGTTGTCTCGGTGTTGTGGCTGGCGCTAATTGTGCGTTGCGCATGGTTCCTGCGGCGGCTCCGCGGGTGGCGCCAGACGCCGCAAAATGTGCGGCTGCCCAAGAAGTTCCTGCGGCATTCGCCTCAACTTAGACGCGTCGTGATAGGTCTCGCCCACCCCGGCCTGCTTCTGGTGGCCGGGCTTGGCACGTCGGTCCTGGCACTCTTGGTCAGCGCCATCGAACTCACAATCAGTGTGATTGCCTGACGAGGACAATGCTTCGTTAGGACGTGACGCGTCTGGTCTCCCGTGGGCTGTGCCCCTCCTCGACGTCCCGGTCCCGCCTGGGCGCCGGCGAGGGTCTGGGTTGGAGTTGACGCAGCGCGAGCAGCGGAACCAGGAGTGCCGATAGCATGCCTGCGCCAAGGAGCGCGGACGCGATTCCGCTTGAGATAAGGCCCCGCCCCGGCCCAGCGTGTCCGTTGTGAGTGGCGTCACGCGATGTGCGGGGGGAAAGGAGCAGCGGATACGGTCTTCTGATGCGAAAAAACAAGAAACATCTCGCTGCCTCCCTGACCATCCTCGTTGTGGCCGGCGGACTGGTGACGGCGGGTTCCGCTTCCGCGGGCACGTTTTTCTGGCCTTTCGACTGGCCGGCCTGGACCGCCGCGAGCATGCAGTCCCCGGCATCCTTGGGCACCGCTTCGGCGTCCGCGACTCCATCGGCCTCGGCTAACTCCACTGCCAGCGCTCCTGCGACGGCGTCTCCCGCACCGGCGCGCGCAAAGGCGTCTCCCGCCGCGGCAACGTCCGCTCCGGCCCCGGCCCCGGAGCCCGCTGTGGTGCCTGTGGTTTCAGCACCGGCTGCCGCTGCGGCTCCGGCAGCGGCAGTTGCCGCTCAGGCCCCTGCCCCAGCCGCCGCCCCGGCTCCTCCCGCGCCGGTTCCCGCCCCCGCGCCCGCCCCGGCGGCGCCTGCTGCCACCGGCACCGCATCCAACGCCGTGGCCCAGCGTTCCTTCGTGCTCATCAATGAGTACCGCATGGCCAACGGCCTCGCCGCTCTGCGTTACAACAGCGGACTCGAAACCGTGGCGCAGAACTGGTCGAACACCATGAAAGCTGACATCGACGCCCAGGGCAGCTCAGGCTTCCGGCACAACCCGGACGCATCCGCCCAGATCCCGTCCGGCTGGACCCGTACCGCGGAAAATATCGCAGTGAACGCAGACGCCGACGCGCTTTTCGCCGCGTGGAAGGCTTCCCCGGGACATAACGCCAACATGCTCAACGCCAACCTGACAGATTTCGGGTTCGGCTCGGCCCGCCTTTCGGCCGGCTCGCCGTACGGGGCGCAGCTGGTGGCCACCCAGAACTTCGCCACCTACGCGAAGTAGTCCCGGCACACAGCCCAAGCAGCTGCCCGGCCTTAAAGTCCGGCAGGAGGCTAGCAGACACAAGGAACGACGGCGATTCACCGCCGTCGTTCCTTGAATCTGGACTTTCAGGCCCTGCTTAGCAGACCACGTTTGCCTACCGGATCACCCTATAGCGCACATGGGTCACCAGGCGGGTGCCGCTGACCTCCGCAGGTTCCAGCTTGAGATTACCGACGCCGTCCAGGAGTCGCTCGCCCCCGCCGAGGATGACCGGTGCAATGTGGAGCCGCAGCTCGTCGATCAATCCGGCCGAAAGGAATTGACAGGCAGTCGCGGCCCCTCCGGCTACGGCGACGTCCTGCCCAGCCGCCGCCTCCCGCGCCTGGGCAAGTGCTGACTCAATTCCGTCGTTCACGAAGTGAAACGTTGTGCCGCCAAGCATTTCCATCGGAGGGCGCGGATGATGCGTGAGAACAAAGACGGGGGCGTGATACGGCGGTTCTTCGCCCCACCAGCCCCGCCAGTCCTCATCCCACGGCCCGGCCCCTGGGCCAGCGAACATGTTGCGGCCCATAATGTACGCGCCCGCGGCAAGGATCCCCTCAAGTGCTGCAGCATTGTCCTCGGGTTCCTCGAACTGCCACCGGTGCAGGTCCTCTCCGCCCTCACCCAAGGGCTCGGAGTGGCTCTGATTCGGGCCGGCAAGGAATCCGTCGAGGGAGACGGTGAGATCGCAGGTGACGCTGTTCATGACTTCCTTCAGCGGTTGCAGAGTCTTTAGAGCGTTTATCAATTACAGGCCATGCTATTGGCGTTCGACGGCGGCCGAAAGGTAGTCATTGACCTCCCCGCCATCAGGCCTATTTCGAAGCGTTCCACGCTGACGACGGCGGGCTGCTCGCATTGGGGTTTTTTCCTAACATCGGACCCGGCAGGCTCGTCCATGGGGCTTTTCACCTCGCGCGAGCATGCCGGACGGTTCATCGCCGATGATCCATTCGTGGTCGAAGGGCTCGCTGTTCCACGAATCCTGGAGTGGGACGTCGTTCGCTTCGACTACGCGGACCCCGCCTCCTTGCCTATTGGAGAAGGGCGGCAACACCGCTGATCTCGACCAGAGCGCCGGGAACGGCCACGGCTGCCACCCGCGCTTCGGTCACCAAAGCCGGTTCGTCCGACGCGAGCTCGGGGGCAACCGCTCCGTAGGCCGCGGCGAGGTCGACGCCCTCAACGAAGAGCACCGTCCACTGCACGACGTCGCCGACCGTGGCGCCAGCGGCGGCGAGGGCGGTCTTCGCGTTCTCAAGGGCGGGGGCAGATTGCACGGCAATGTCGCCCTCCCCGACGAGTGTCCCGCTGTCGTCGACGGCGTTCTGGCCGCCGAACCGCCGACCCTGCGCGCGGCTTGGCACGCCAATGTCGTCAACCGCCGGCACACCGTGGAAACACTGGTCAGGCGATATGGGATTCCACAATCAGGGGTGAGGGATATGTTGATCGACTATCTTGAGGAGCTCAAGCCGAACATGGACTACGGTTCCCTTGAAAGCCTCGCCTATCGGCTCATCCGGTTGTTTTGGGCCGAGATTCTCGACATCAACCCAGACCAGCAGAACCTGCACCTTGCCCCCGGTGTTGCAGAACTGCGTATTCATGGAACCGCCCTCCTTGAGCAAACTCTCGCGGCCGGCCACGGTGAGGTTTATCAGTTCAGGGTGTCACTTACCGTCGTCACGACCCGCGGTAGGGTCCAAAATCAATGCCCGCGTCCGGGCATGGGCACCAATGCCCCCTGGGTTGGCTAAAGTCCTGCTCGAGGTCCAACGCCGTACCCGCGGCACCAGCAATCCCGTGCCGCTGTCCATGAGATACGACGTGAGCGACAAGACCTTCAGCGATGCCTTGCCGCGCCTGTTCGCCAGGCTCGTAGGACCCACACAGAATGTGTTGTCGTACCACTACGTCCGCAAAATGCTGATCAACATCGCAGGCAACGCGCGTCTCAGCGATGGCGGGTTACCTGTGACGTTCACACCCCATGATTTCCGCAGGCTGTTCGCCACCGAACTTGTCGGTTCAGGGCTGCCGCTGCATATCGTCTCGACCCTGCTTGGTCACCTAAACCTTGAAACCACGGGCGGGTATACCGCAGTGTTCCCCGAACAGGTCATCCAAGCTCACCACGCTTTCATCGAACGGCGTCGACGAACCCGGCCCGATCACGAACTCCGGTCAACAACCGAGGCCGAATGGGGGAGAGTTCGAACAGCAATTTCTCTTGCGACGGGTAGCTCTGGGTACCTGTCATCGTCCTTACGCGACCCCCTGCGTGCATGAGCACGCCTGTATCAAGTGCCGGTTCCTCCAGGTGGATCTGACGCAGTCAGGCCGAATCGAGGATATGGCCGCCAACGCGGAAGAACGGCTCGAGGAGGCACGAAACCACCAGTGGCTTGGGGAAGTCCGTGCCTTAGAAGAAAGCCCCGTTCACATTCGGTGCCGCCGGGACGAGGCGAGGCGGTCCGGGGATCAGGCATTAGAAAGATCGTTGAAGTAGATATCCGCGAAACTGGCTGAGGATGGGTAACGAGCCGGCCAGATCCAAGACTGCTGCCCGCCGCCGACGTGCTTTTGCTTTTGGAGGACTGGCAGCAGCAGTCACAGCCGGGTTAGTCGTTATGCTTGCGCTCTCGGGAGGTGACCTACCCGCGACGCCAACGGATCGCTTCGGAAGCACTCTCTAGATGTACTCAGCCAACAGGTTGGTTGCACCTGCTGATGGGTGGTTTCCCTCCGAGGCTGCCGTGTGGCCGGTGGTTGTTGTAGAAGTTTAGCCATGGCTGCAGAGCGTCGGTGCGCTCCTGGTTGGACGTGAAGGGTTGGCGGTAGGCCCAGCCTTCTTGGAGGGTGCGGTTGAAGCGTTCTGCTTTACCGTTCTGCCAGGGATGGCGGGGTTTGATCAGAATGTGTTTGGCGCCCAACGCAGCGAGTGCGTCCTGGAAATCGCGGGAGAGCCGGTAGGCGAAGGCGTTGTCAGTCATGACGCGTTTGACCGGTGCACCGTTGGCTGCCATTGCTGCGGCCGCCCGGATAAGGAACCCGGCGCAGGTCGGGCCTTTCTCGTCGGGCAGGACCTCGGCGTAGGCGAAGCGGGTGTAGTCATCGACGGCGACGTGGACGTAGTCAAAGCCCATCCTCTGATGCGATTTGCGGTGGTTTGCCGGGCTCTGGGAAGGGTCAGCCCGCCAGCCGCCTCCCTCGGGGATCCTCCCGAGTTTCTTGACGTCGATGTGGATCATGTCCCCAGGGGCGTCGCGTTCGTAGCGGCGGTCAGTGGCTCTGGAAGCCCGGATCCGTGCCCCGGTCACGGGGTCCAGGTCCCACAGGCGCGGCATGCCGGCGCGGGCCAGAATCCTGGAGATCGTCCGGGCGCTGGTGCCACAGCGCAAGGCCAGATCCGTCGGCCCCTCGCGGTGCTCCACGCGCTGGGCCAGGACATCGGCAACGACATCCGCTGGGGTGGCATGCGGGCAAGACTTTGGTCTGGAGCTGCGGTCCTGAAGGCCACCCCAGCCCTGGGCCCGGTACCGGCTGAGCCAGCGGTGGGCGCAGGTCCGCGAGACGCCCATTTCCTTGGCAACATGGGCAATCGGACGGCCGCTCAGGACGCGTTCGACGAGGATTCGTCTACCGGTCGGGGTCAGGCGGGCATTACGGTGGAACATGAAGACCTCTTAGTCGTTGGCTGTGTGTGGTAACCACCAACCTAAGAGGTCTTCACCTATTCACGATGTAACCAACGTCCTGACTCAGTACATCTAGAGGGCGATCAGCGCCGCAAGGTAGAGGGCGGACGCGGACCAGGTTGTGACCATCTGGATCCAGTTGATCGTAAAGTACTTCTGCCGTCCGGCCTCCCAACCTGGCGGCAGCGCCTCGGGGTCCCAGGCCAGAATCACTTTGTAGTGCGGCGTTTTCACGGCGTTCGAGACGATGATGACGCCGACGAACACGACGCTCAGGCCGATCGCGGTGAGTACGAACGGCGCGGAACCGCGGTCCTCCCAGAGAAGCACGAGTGCCACTATCGGCAGGAGGAACATCCCAAGGGACCAGCCGAGGTTGTACAGCTTTCCCCAAGAGTGGTCCGCGAATCGGAGGAACGCTTCCATGAAGTTGCGGAACTCGCGGCCGTCCATCTCGGCGAGCTTCGGCCGCATGATCGTGCACAGCATCCCCAGGAGGCCGCACGCGAGCCCGGACAAGAAGACGGTCGCTGAGAGCGCCCATTGCTCACCCGTCATGGCGAAACGCTCTTTTCCCGGCTCTGCGGCCGGTTCGTGGAAGGCGCAGATGTCCAACATTAGTCAGCGAAGGTGGCGCTAAAGGACATGAGAGGACTCTACGCGGGACCACCAGGGCGAGAAGGGGTATGGCCAGGCTCACCATGACGAGAAGCAACGAGAACGTCAAAACCGCCGATGCCGGCAAAAGGAACAGCTTGAAACTGTCGATGGCGGTATGGACAAGCGCGGGCGCCCAAATCGTGCCGCGTCCCGTCTCATAGAGATACGCCAACGGGACCGAGGTGCTTGCGGCGACGAGCAGTGCACCCATACCCACAGTGGATCCATTTCGGAGGACGATCGGTATGTGGGCCGCGGCTACTAAGGGCATCGTCCAGAGAACGGTGCGCGAGAAGGAGCGTCCCAGCCGCAGCCGGCGGAAAGCATAACCACGCCAGACGAGTTCTTCCGCGAGGCCGTGAAAGGCGAAAAGTCCGATCAAAATCCAGGGCCAGTCGATCACGAGCTCGAGGTCGGCCCCCGTGACGATTTCGGTGATCGGAAAGACGAGCAACACCAGTATGGACACCACCAAGGCGAGTGCAACGGCGCGCCAGGCGGGCAGTCCCAGACCGAGGTGCCGGATCGTCGCGCGCCACGGTGTCCCCGGGGTCGCCCGATCCACCACTACAGCAACGAGGACGACGACTGTCAGGATCAAGATGCCCCACCGTCCGGTGGCATCCCATTCGCCGAGCAGGGCGAGCGTGCCCCACAGCAAACCGAACCCGATCAGGAACGGGACCCAGGCGCGGCCGCGCACGACACCCGGCTGGTTCGTCGGCGATGTCGCCGAGGCAGGGTTGGTCGGAGTGATCAAGGCGGCCTTTCGTTCGATGGCAAAAGCGGTCCTCACGGAGTCGTCCCAGTGTGCGAGCGATCAGGCGCCCGGACCAGTGCGCGCGATCGGGCGACCGGAATTATCCGCCCACCAACTACTTCAAGAACCTGGCGATGATTTTGTTCATGGGGCTGAGCCTAGCTGGCGGTCTCCATGCCCTGATCGAGTAGCACCCTGTCCCGCAACTCATGGTTGGCCTCAAGGGGTCGTTGCAACACCTGCTTCATTTGAGGTGTTGTTGTGGGAGGAAATCAGGCTTCGAGGGGTCGGTGGTTCGCAGCGCTATTTGGCGCGTAGTAGAGCCCGCAAGGGGATCCGTCAGCGTGCATGAGGGAGGCGTCCCTCAAAAGTCTTCAGGCAGCACGGTATCCGTTTCTCGGATGAGGTATGCGTCCAGTTCTGGATCGCCGAGGATTTTCCCGGCTTTGGTGCCATCACACCCGATGATGAGGCTTCGAGCGTATATATCTTGGCCGATACACCAGTGCAGATCATCCGGCCACCAGTACATGGGAACGCGTCCGCTATCGGTGATCGGAACGATAGCAGTTCCGTTTTCATCGACCAGCTTGCCCGAGTACAGGACCATGCCCCGGTGGGCTGGGGAGAACTCGATCACCGATTTGCCGTCCTCCTCGGCATAACCTTCCCATGTTGCGAAGTTGTAGCGACTGGAAGAGTCGAGGTCGAGAACGCGTATCAGAGCTTTGGCGAGGCTCGGGTGTGGGTTGCCCATGTCGGGTTGGGAATTGTTGGCCGGCATGCCTTCGGGGCTGACCATCACCTCATCCCATTGCATCCATGGACTCGTCTCCAGGCCACCGCGTTTTACGACGTCCGACCACATGACCACCAAGCCGGGTGCAGTCTCGATCGGATTGAGAATGCGAATGTACCGCTCATAGCCAGGCGGTACGAACGCTGTTACTTGTTGGCCGTCGCGGTCGAGGGACGTTGCTAGTGACTCGGCAAGCTGATGATCCGATTCATGACGCAGAGAACACATTCTGCCCCCTCCTTCGAGGTCACACTACCCTCAGCTCCGCCCGTTAGGCGGTCGCACTTCATTGCACTGAGAGCTGTGGAGCGATGCCAGGACGACCAACCGTAAGCTGATCGCGCGCAGCCAGCTCAGCTTCCATCGTTCAACATCGACCTGAGTTCTTCTGCCCGAGAAGCGCTGGCCTGACGCTGGCCTCGGGTAAATCTTCTCGCCTGCAAATCTAGGACTGCCCGGCTGCCCACCGTTCCCACGCCCAACAGTTGACCCACGCGACGGATTGCTTCGTCCACGTCCTCTGAATCCTCAATCACCTGGAAGACCTCGTCGCGCCGATCCATCGCCTGCACCAAAGCGTCGAGGATCATCAATTCTTCGCTGTGCCGCTCATCCTGATCCATACGGCGATTCTTGCATCAGGGCAATCCTAGAGACGACACTCATGGACGAGCGTTAACCCATCGGCTTACGTGCGGCGATTGGAGACATAATAGGATCCATTCATGAAGCAACCCGCACGGCTCTCCGGGCGCGAGCCGCAGTCTCCTGAGGGTCAGTCCTTCGTGCATCGATTCGCCGAAAATGTGGACCAGTGGGGAATCCCTGGTGCTGGCCCTGATGCGTTCGAAGTGGTCAGCAGGCTGATTCCGTTGTTGATTGTTCTTCAGGTGCCTGGCGTTGTGGTGCCGAACAATCAGTGCACTCTTCAGATTGCATACTGGCCTGATCAGGCCGGCGCTCCACGGGTCAGTGGAGAGTGGGGCGATGATCACCTGCTAGAGGGGCAAGGCCATGACGAGGGCGACCTCCTTGTCGAAGGTGTTGAGCTTTCACCAGAGGTATGTGCGGAGAAGGCCACCGCGTGGCTGAAGGATCAGCTTCACCGTCCACTGGTCCGCGAGGACTGGATCAGAAGGGGCAAGGTGATCAAATCCAAGTGGGTTCTCGGCGACACCAAGACAGTGGTCGTCTCTCATGATGAGATCTCTCTGTCCTTTGGATCTCTTGAACACCGCACTACCCGCCTACGCTGAGGGTTCCCTTATTGGACACTGCTTGTAGCTTCCACAGCGGCATCATCGCTTCAAGTCCACGCCAATTCCCGGGCGGTAGGGTGAGCTTATGAGGCTGTTTGGTCGGCGATCCCCAGCAATGAGCCCAATCAGGACCGAGATCGCTGACTTGGTCGCTGCCTTGTCCGCGGTGCTTCCGGCGCATGTACCGATGATGCAGCGCCCGGATCCGATGTATCCCGAGGATGTTCTTCTCGAGTGGAGGCCTGAAGCTGCCGGGGCCAGCATCCTCGATATTTGCTGGGAGGCGAGCGGAATGGACATCCAGATCGGTTTCTCCAGCGGGTACTTCGATCTCTTCGGGCCTGTATCTGATCAAGATGGCGCAGATGCTCGACTCCAAACCCTTGTCGAGCTCGCAGAGGCAATTGCTTTGGGACGTATGGTCGCGTTCACCGAGACGACTCGGAAGGCGCGCGTCGAGACAACCGTTTTCGGCCGCCGGTCAGGCCCACACGTATTTCGAGCTCACGAGAAAGCGAAGGGAGCCCCTGACACCTACACGCCCTTTGCGCCCTGGTAGCTGTCAGCCGATGTCCCAGTAGCCGATCCCTTACCGGGCACCGATTCCACCGGCGCCTTATGCGAACGAACGTCGTAACGTTGTGTGCAATAGCTTTGGAAAGGAGCGGATGTTGTGAAGGCAGCCGAGGTGACCTTGGGATGTTATCCGCGCGATGACGTCTCATGGATGAAAGATGGCAAGGTTCGGGAAGGTCACGCGAGGATATGGGTCCGCCAAGCTGACGGGACTCTGAAAGTCGCCGGCGAAGTCAGTATGGGCGGCCTGGGTGTTCTGCATCCTGATGTGGAGGTCGGTGGCAAATTCGTTATAGAGCTACGCGCCCGCTTCGAGTCGGAAATATTTGAACGCCGGGTGGCCTTCACCGCCAGTGGTGACGAGAACGATGTCTTCGTGTCGGCAGTCGGGCCCGGCGCGCATGCTGAACCGAAAGTCGGCCTATTAAAACGGACGAGGTACTCCGGCTTCGAGTTTGGTGTGCTGGTAATGGCCGCCACGACTGAGCAGGGTACCCGCATCAGCGGCACATCAGGCCCGCTCGTCGAGCATGGACCTGGCGATGGGGTAGCAGACGCTCCTCCTCCTAGGCAGCGCCAGTAGACGTTTGTGCTGTCTCCCAGAATGTGGGACTCCCCTACATAGCGGAGCTTGTGTGTTCGGTGCGCGTAAGCGCCCGGAAGCCGATCCTTCACCGGGCGGACTTCAGAACTGCCCGTCTAACGAGCTAGTTACTGGCTGAGTTAGGAGATCTCCTGGCTCCGAAGCCGTCCACTACATGCGGCGGCTTGCGCAGAATAACGAAGAGCGGAATGGAGCAAAGGAGTGCCAGGAGGATGTCGCCGCCGCCCCAGGTGTTGGTTATCGCGGACCGGAGGAAGGCAAGTCCGATCATGGTGAGCACGGAGAATGAGGCATAGAAGCCCCACCTTCGCCGAATACTCCACCATCGATTGACGGGACCCAGATGCGTTGCACGGCCCTGGGGCACTAAGTCCAGACGATTCCCCAACTTGGGTAAGACAACAAAGGTGGGAACCACATAGACGACGCTCATGGTACTTATCGGTGTGAGGCTGCCGGTAAGCATGGTCACGAGTCCGGCAAGAAGTGGCGCCACAACAAAAAGAAGCATTTTGACGAGTCGTGGGCTAAATCCCTCTAGCTTCGAAGTGGCTGACCCTGACATGAGAACAGCCAAACACAGAATCTTGCCAATATCGATAGGCCATAGTTGTGTGCACTGAAGGGTGGCCGAGCGCGTAGCCAGGCAAGATTCTTCCCTCGGCGCCGTTGCTAGCCTCCCTGCGCACGTTTACCCCGCACGATGATATGCACGGTGAAGGTGCGGCGGATTCTAGGGATCGACGCAACAATGGATAACTGTGGCACGGCTGTCGGCTGTCTCTTACTGTACGCAGAAGGCGGAACGGAGTGACCTCTTTGCGTTTGGAACAGCGCTTCAGCAGGGAGTTAAGTGGGCAGCTGTTCTGCCCTGCTTAGCTGCCAATATTGGATGCTGTTCCCTTGTCCGTTAGGTATGGCCAGGTGATGATGAGCGCGACCGTTAGACCCCCCGCGACGGCACCAAGTGCGGGCCCGGTTCCAAATGAGAGTGCAAGGATGATCGCCGGAATGATGAGGGCCAGTGCTATTGCCCAAAGCCCGTGACGCATAGTCGGCCTGTCATTCCGTACCCAGGTGGCGACCATCATTGCCAGCAGAACAGCGGCAAGGAGTGCGACGCTTGACCAGTACCCTTTATCCGCTGGGTTCTGAAACAGAGCAGAAATGCCGGCACCTGCCCCGACTCCCACGATCCAGGCAAAAACCATGACCATGATCTTTTTCGATCTCGTGCTCAATTCATCACCTCTTCGTCGGCGCCGACTGCATCTGAGTGTACTCAGCCAACGAACGGCCAGAGCGCCTTTCCGTCTGGAATAGCACTTCTGGAGTGAGATAACCCAGGGTCTTGCGGGGTCGGGTGTTCAGCTCTTTGCAGACCGTACTGACGTATTCATCGGGGTGCTTGGACAGATCGGTGCCTTTGGGAAAGTATTGGCGGGCCAGCCCGTTGAAGTTTTCGTTCGCGCCGCGTTGCCAAGGGCTTGATCGCTCAGCGAAGTAGATCCGGAGTCCGGTGGCAGCCGCCAATTCCTGGTGGCGGGCCATTTCCACGCCTTGGTCCCAGGTCAAGGTCCGTTTCAGGCGAGCGGGTAGGGTCTCAAAAGCTGCGGTGATGGCCTTATTGGTCGTCGCAGCGGTGTGGTCGGTGGGCAGGTTGATGATGATGCCGTACTGGGTCTTGCGTTCGCGCAGCGTCACCATGGCGGAGGTCGACCCAGTCCCGACGATTAGATCGCCTTCCCAGTGGCCGGCCTCTGTCTTGGTTTCGACCTCGGCCGGGCGCTGGTCGATCATGGTCATGTTCTGCACCGTAGCGCCGTGGCCGGAACTGGTCCGCCAGCGGTGTTTACGGATCTTGCGGCCGGTGCGAAGCCGGTCACGGTATTTCTTATCCAGGCCGCCATCGTCATTGAAGAGCAGCGCCCGGTAGATCGTCTCCGGACATAGGCGCAGGACCGGCTCTGTGGGGAATCGCAGGGCGAGCCACCCGCAGATCTGTTCCGGGGACCAGTTCCGGTTGAGTTTGTTTTGCACGAGCGCGCGAAGGCGCCGGTTCGTTTTTAGCTTTCTCTCCCGCGGCCTCTTGCGGCCCAATAGGGCGTTATGGTCAGCGGTGTGGGGCAGGTATCGGCCCTGCTCGTCCCGGTGTCGGTCCAGCTCGCGCTTGATTGTTGACGCGGCACGCCCCAGTTCTCGGGCGATGCGTTGCAGGGAACAGCCCAACCGGAGCAGATCCGCGATTTGCAGCCGTTCCCGAAGCGACAGATACCGCCCGGAGGACAGCCGGGTCTGTCCTGGGGGCTGCGCCGCCCGCTGGCTTCGAAGCCTCGTCCCGATAACCCTACTCACGCCCAACATCCTGCAGGCCGCAGCGTTGGATGCACCGGAGCCCACCAACTCCCAATATCGTGTCTCCCGTAAAGCGCGCCGCTTTTGTGCTGGTGACAAAGGAGCTGCCGTTCTCTCGGCAATGATCCTCGCGGTCCGGATTGCGTCCCGCTCGGCTTTCTGCAGACGCGCTTTTTCGGCTTCCCGCTCTTGTCTCCGTTGGGTTTCCCAACTAACGGAGGTCCCCGGGGAGAGTCGTAGAGCCTCTACAACCTCGGCCAACGGGAGCCTGCTTCGCAAGAGGACGAAACGGCGGTAAACCCACCGGTAACCGGTTGTATGCTTCACGCCTGCCGATGCGGTAGCGGCCCCTACGCTCACGCCGGTCGAGTAGGAGGACCAGAACGCTTCTTCAACCGCTGGGTCTACCTGGAAATGATGGCGGCCGGCGCCTCTTAGGAAGCGTTTATTCCATTCCTCGGCGTTGCGTGAGGTGAACCCCAGTTCTGTCTGGGCTGCCGCATGATCGCGTCCTTTACTGCGGAATCTGAGGTACTCATCACGCAGCCACCGATAACCGGTCTCCTTACCGATTCCGGTCACCCGTACTGATTCTCTGAAACTCTTGCCCTCCTTGATGAGAGCAAGAAACCTGACACCGGTGGGCGAATCGAACTGTTGGTACATCGAAGGAACTCCCTTATCGGGTGTTGCTTCGATCAACAGAATCCGGGGTGCCCTAACCGTTGCAGTCCAGCTTGTCTCGAAACCCTAGCGTTTCGAGACGGAAAGGTTTCGAGACGCCGAGTTGGATAGGGAACCCTGACTGGGCCGGATGGTGATACCCCCGACCCGAGTACCGAAAAGTCATCGATCAGGATCTAAAATTTGTTCGTTCTAGTGAGTCTTCGTGAACCGATTTCTGATCCTGTCGAGAATTGTGTGGCGCCCATCGGAAGCAGAGAATGGGCGCCACCCCGGCTTGATCAGGCTCGTAAAGTGATCCCGAAGTGCGAGCAGCTCGGTTTCGTAGGTCGTCCGCTCGAAGGAAAGACTCTGTTCAGGGAGAAGCCAGGGCTGGGGCCCATCAGTGATGCCATCCTGCCAACCAAGGTGTAACCAGGAGATAGTGTCGGCAGTAGCCCGCAATTCCATGGTCAGTGCGCCGCACGCCAGATCCGAACAAATGGGACAGACGAAGAGGGCAATGCGTCCGTCATCAAAGTCTCCGTTGATTCTGCCTAACCAACGGTCGATTTGAGGGATAGCAAGTTCGGGTCGGGCTTCACGGAGGAACGTCGTGTGCTGCGCCGGTCGATCGTCCTCCGACCTGACGTGCAGCGTGTCCCTTAGCGGTTTGCCGTCGACGACAATGTCCAAAAACTCCATCTGGTCGAGAGCCGGCTCATCAGGGTCGAGGACGGCGCCATCAGGACCGAGAGCAGACGTCCGCATCTGGAAAGTCAGTCGGTTCTTAGATTGAAGCGGCATGAAGCAACGGTACCCGTCGAACTGCTGCTGGAGGTGGCCAGTCCCGTAGGTGCAAGGGGAAGCTGGTCAGGGAGCGTCCAGTCGCTAGTGGGTAGGTGCTTTCCTTACGTAAAGGAGGGCCGCTACGGCCAAAAGGGAGCACAAAACATTTATTCCGCTGCTGAGAAGGTCACCCCGGAAGAATTGAATAATGCCGATAATGGCGAAAAGCGCAATCCCGCCAGCGAGAAGAATTAAACCCAACTTCCTAGCGCGCATGCTTTGTCTCCTCAATATCGGTAAGGCTCACCTCTTGTGCCTCAAATGAGAGCCAATTTTCCTCGTTTGGCCGCCGTGGGTGGACCCAAGCGTCCGTCAGACGGCTAGCCGTGCCGTCAGCGTAACAGCGGCGCGGCTTCCCGTCCCGTACCGCCAAGGGGGCGCTATGACCACCGGGAGGCGGGCGATGCCATTGGGGGATTACCCCTCCCGAGGTCAATCGGTTGAAAGAATCATGACGCCGACGACAGCGAGGACGCCCGCACCAAACGCCGCGTACTTCACTTTCCGCTGACGAAAGAGCTCGCCTGTTCTTAGTCTGTCAACCAGCAGATAAAAGACCAGGGCAAAAAACACGGGCCCGAAAACCGCAACCATACCGAGCCCGAGCGTCCTCATCGTGTGTCTCCTTTGGTTGGCGTTCTTTGCACGAGCAGGACCAGCGTGAGTGTTACGGCGACTCCGAACAAGTAGTAGGGCCAGTTCCCACCACCAGATACCACGTGGATAACCAGCTGCGTCATTGCCCCTGCGAAAAGAAGCAGCGTCCCAACGATCATGAGACGTTTATGTGTCACTGGCATGGGACCTAACCCAAACACTCGCCAACCTCCCTCATGTATCACGCCACCACGGTGCAGGACGTGACGGCCTGATGGTCATCTTGCCTGACCGAGGGCTCCTTGACCAGCTACGACGTCTCGTATCCCTAGGGATATGAGACGGTCGGTGGTGCCAGTTGGGGGATCTTGCCAGAGCGATAAATCGGGCAGGTCTTAACGGGCTTTCCGGCGCCGACCACCACTAAGGCTTACAGGATCGAGGGAGTCGCCTTCCATCGGACCCGAATGGGACCGGCTTACGGGACGAGGTGCGGACGGTCCGCTTTCGGACAATCAGTCGTTCAAATCCGCGGGAACCGAGCGACTTCTGTTCCTTCAACTTAAATGCTCAGGCCGCGTAGCACTTACCCGATCAAAGATTATTGAGAAAATCTCCTGCTTTGTGAAACCTTTTGGGAGTTCCCGGACAATACAGGGCATGGGGAACGTTGAAGCCGATGACGGCGGGCTGTGGGAACGAAGCCTTCAAGGCGAGGGTGACGCTTTCGGTTTGCTGTTTGACCGGCACCGAGACCGGGTCTTCCGCCACGCTTACCGGTTGTCCGGGCAGCGGCACGACGCTGAGGACATTTTGTCTATGGCGTTTCTGGAATTGTGGCGCCGCCGGCTAAAGGTCCGGCTTGTTGATGGGTCTGTTCTTCCGTGGCTCCTCGTCACAACGACGAATGTGGCCCGCAACAGTAAGCGTGCGGCGTTCCGCTACCGTAGGCTCCTCGATTCCCTTCCTCGGGGAGATGAGATCACAAACGCCAGCGATGACTTCTTTTTACAGCCTGAAATGGACAGGGACGCCGCCAAAGCACTTGCAACGCTGAACAGGGAGGACCTGCAGTTGGTGAGCCTGGTCGTCTTCGAGGAGTACACCGTCGCCGCAGCTGCAGCCGTGCTGGGTCTGACACCGGCGGCTGCAAAGTCCCGTATGCACCGGGCGCGGCAGCGAATGAAGACGGCAATCAACGGGGCCTTGCAGCCTGCGCCAGCATTGGAAGGAGACCGGTCATGAACCAGCTTCACGTCGACGATACGTTCAGTCAGGCCCTGCGCGCTGAGCTAGTCGCACAGGTCGAAAGGACATCCCCTGTCCGTCAAAAGAAACGCACCCGTGTGTGGCTGGGCGTAGGTATTCTGGCCGGAGCTGGAATCTTGGGCGGAGTCGGGGCGACCGCTGCCGGCCTATTTGTCGTTCCGGGCTCCCCACAGGTCTCACCCCTGTCCACGCCCGTCCCCGAAACCACATATCAGGGATCCGCCACCGTAGAACTCGGCGATCCGCCAGCGGGTACCACCGGCATCCAGATGGACTTCACCTGCCTTACCCCCGGGTATTTCCAGTACCAGGACGGCTCCGGCGGGAGGTGCTCGGCGGAAGACGTCGGCACGCCCGGAGCCTGGTCGGGGTATCTGGTCCAGCTCGCTCCGGGACAACACAGCGTGACCTTCAGGACCGAGCCCGAGAACAAATGGAAGCTGACCGCCAAGTACGTCAATGTGGAAATAACAGACTGGGCAACCAACACTGACGGCGACACTTACGGGGCCGAAAACGAGAACGGCACACCGGACATGGTCGCAGTCATAGCCAGCAATGGAACCCCTGGCTACGTATACAGAACCGAGCTGGAAGAAGCCAACGGAACGGCAGCAAGTAGGACATTCAAAAGTCCGGAGGAGGCCTTGGCCTGGCAGGAGGCCAGACAAGGGAAATCATTCTCAGTCCCCGTCTACGACGCAACGGGCAAAACAGTAGTTGGAGAGTTCGTTATCGCAGCTAACAACGGAGAAGTGGCGACAGGCCCCACCGAAAAGAACTACTTCCCTGAAGCCCCCAGACAGACTGCCAAACCGGTAGTACCGAACTGACGGGTATACGTTCACTAACGATAGTTCCGAGCCGCCCAGCGTTGTCTCATAGGAGGTTCCGCCTGAGGGGCGGCCTGCTCTTTCTCTCACACCGAATTGGATTAGGAGAACGAGCCGACCGCCCCTCAGATGGAACCCTAACGGCACTCACGCGCTCCCCTTGATAAACCGTCGTCTGGACCGTCTATTGCAAAAGGGCACGACACCAAGCAGGATCAGCACAAGGCCGGTGGAAGCCGTTCACGCCAGATTCCAGGAGTGAGTTATGGAGGAAAATCATTAGAACCATCCGACTCATCAAGCGACTATTCACTGAATTGCCTCAACCCGCGAGGGCATTTGAACAGTGGTTTGCTGTCTTGTTCGCAGGGACCTTCCTTGTCGGGGCGGTCACCGCCTGGACTGGGTGATGTTCATCGGTATGGGCGCGGCAGGAATTTTCTTAGGCCTTTTCGGCTGGTGCGTTTTCCGGGACGTCAATGGCACGACAAGCGCTTGGTCGAGGTTCTACAAGGAAAGCAAAGGAATAGGTGCGCAAGGTTTTACTCTTGCCGATGGTCCCGCGCTCAAGGGACTTGGTTTCTGGTACATGCTCATAGGCGCGGGATTTCTGTTCGGAGCGGTCCTCGGAAGTGCAGCCAGCCTGGTTCGTCTGTTCGGATAGCGCGACCGGCAGAGAGAGGACCCGTATGGCGGGCTATTCGCTAGGGAACCTCAAATGGGTTATCGAAGCCCTGCCGTCTCAAATCCCTAGGGTGGCGAGTTCAGGCGGAGAGGTTTCGAGACACCGAATGGCCTATCTGAAGAGGAGTCGGCCGCCCCGCATACGGAACCCTGAGAACTGGATATCAGCGGGGCGAAGCAATCCATATCTCACCACTTGTCAGAGTTTCCGCTAGACATTCGGCTACACGAATTGCGTCTTCCTCGGTCGAATTCGGCCGAAGTTTCATGCCGAGATGCGAGGAGGGCAGGTCGGCGCTCACAATGGCGTTTTCGACACTGGGGTCCCCCTCGCAGGGAGCAAGTGTGTCGTATCGAGGGTGAGTTGCGCCGACATTCCAAGACTCATCATGGCTGCTGGTTCGATGATACGAATCCGAAGATGAACCAGCGGCCGCGCAGCCTGCAAGGAAGAAGGCCAGGAGCGGTGTGATCATTCGCGCAGGCTTGCTCATACCTAATCCTAAAGACGCGGCGGTAGTGGTTGGATGCGGACGAAGGACCAACCTCTAATGGATTATCAAAGCCCTGCCGTCTCAAATCCCTAGGGTTTCGAGGCGTGGAAGGTTTCGAGACACGTCAAGCTGGACTTGGAGAAGGATCGGCTGTCCGTAAGAGGATCCTTCTCCGGCCGGTAGGAACAGTGTTTCCCATCGTGAAGCCGGCGACAATAGTCGACGCACGGCTGTGAGCACGCACTCCCTCCATGACCAACGAAGTGTAGCGAAAGTGGAACCCTGACCAGACAGAACCCGGCTCACTCAAACTTGGGACTCGGAACCTATCGCCCGCCGGTTGCTAATGATTGCAATGGCGTTTGGGACGGTCTCAGTTGCCAGCCCTCGGTACTGATTCTTTGCCTGCCAGATATGGCCAAGTGATGATGAGAGCGACTACCAGGCCGCCAAGCAGCCCGCCCAATGCAGTGAGAGGCCCGAGCGAGAATGTGATGATGAGTGCAGGGATGATGAGGGCAGATGCCATTGCCCAAAGTGCATGGGCCCGTTCGGGTCTTTCAGATCGTATCCAATTGGCGACGACCATTGCCAAGAGAAAAGCGGCCAGTCCGGCCACACTTGACCAGTAACTTTTATCGCCTGGATTGGGAAAGAGGGCAAAGATACCGGCGCCTGCGAGAACCCCCAGGAACCAGACGAGAACCATAGCTGCGAACTTCTTCAAGTCATCACCTCTTGCGCCGCCAGCGGTCATCGCTAAGCATCCGCACCGCTGGTCCTGCAGTCAGGGTAACAGGAGCTTTGAACAAGCGCACGAGTAGGGCTACCCGAAAATATCAGTGCTCCTGTTGCTTCGCATGCAGTAACCCTCCATGGGACAGTCACTCGGTTCGGGCGTCGCCCGGATCGTTAGAAACTTCAGTCCGGTAGCTCCGGATGCCCTGTCGGTCCCTGTGGCCTGTGCCGTCGTCTTCGCGTTGGCAGTAACAGTCTCGTCTCGCAGGGGCGAAAAAAGGTTGGCCCGTACTGAGCATTCCGCCCCAATGAAGTCGCGGCCAGAGTAGGTCGTCCCCTTACCGCCTCGAATCCCTAGGGTTTCGAGGCGCAGAGGTTTCGAGACACCGAAGTGGCCAGGAGACGGCCGCCGTCAGCGGGTCAGCAATCCTGCAGGCTGCCCAAAAGATCGCTCTGTGTGGCTCCAGGACTTGCGGAAGCCGAATGGCACCGATGGCCCTTGCAGAGCCGTGTCCGATTTATGCGCCACTGCATGGCCTCTTCGATTAGGCTCGATTTTGGGTTAACTCTTTGCCGCACCAGGCGGAGGACAGCTTGTCACTAGTATCGGCAACTTTTATCAAGAGGAGTCTGAGAAATGGTCAAAATGTTGTATGTCTTGATCGCCATTGGGCTCGTCTTGATACTTGCGGGGATCTACTTCGACGAGTGGGTAATAATCCTCGAAGGAGTTACGCTAACGCTCTTACTAGGCATTCTGGTTTTGGTTATCAGGATAAGAGCCCGTCGGGCCGAAAATTCTTAACGCAAGGTATGCAACCTGGCCTTTCCTCTACTCCCCATCGGTCGTCCCTCGCATTAGGCTGTCGAACACCGGGGACAAGTGTGGAGGGGGAACCCCATGGTCGTCTGACCACCTGCCCGATGGAAGCACCTCCGATCACCAGTCAGGGTTCCCTACCGCTTACGTCGACACTCCTTAGCGAGCCCTCATCGTGGCTCAGACACGAACCTCTAATGAGTTATCAGAGCCCCGCCGTCTCAAATCCCTAAGGATTCGAGGCGCTGAGGTTATGAGACGGCGCAGGTTAGCTGTGGTCCTTGCGGCGCCCCGGAAGTCACAGCTGAGCAGATCCTGCACGGCAGAGAGCTACGATGGTGCCGAATCGAGGGCTTCCTGGAGCTGCTGCAGTGTGCCCGGGGCGGCGGCGATTTCGATGATGCCTCCGTCTGAGTTCAGAGTGAGGATCTGGAAGCCGAACGGCACACCATGCTTATTGTCGTGGCGGTTGGCCTTCCGCCGCGGTGAGTCGGTGGCTCTGAGCCCGGTGAGAGTCCTGCTGCGGCCGCTGGGGATCAATTCGTCGTAAACGGCCGGTTGGAAGCCGATACGTCCCTGTGCCGGCGTGGCGATGCCCATTTCCCAGACGCCACTCAAGGAACCGGGCCGGGCGTTAGGGTACCGCAGGTACATAAGCGACTGACCGTGCTCGTCCAGCCTGGCCTTGGTCCTCCGGAAGCGCTTCTCTGCGAAGTAGGTACCTCCAGCAATAAGGAACGAATAGAACAACGCGCTAAACAGTGCGCTGTCGAGGCTGTCCCTGAATATGAGCAGGATACCGCTGAGGTAGACGGCAAAGGCGAGTACGCCTACAACTGCCGCACGCATGGGCGGACGCAGGTCCCGCCACCACTTTGTCATGGCGAGAGTCTAAAGGCGGGCACTTCCTTGCGCTACGCCTCTTCAACCTCCTGCCCGTTCCACTTGGGACTCAAAACCCTAGGGTTTCGAGGCGCAGAGGTTCCGAGACGGCCGGAGTGGGAACGTTTATCGGACGTTTCAAGCGCCTGGCCTTGGGGCACGACGACCTAGCGGTCGATCTGCCGCCAGTGGTGGTCGAAACACACCGCCAAAGTCTTCAGGCGATGAGTATGCGAACTGTCTTCAGAGGGCTACGCTGCTGGCTTCCCTTGATTGTCGTGTATTTTTTTCATTCGGGCCAACCTCCAGTTGTTGCAGACACTGAACAAGATGGCGGTAGAAAGAACGATCGGGATCCAAACACGCGAGCTTCCTATCGTCGCTAAAAAGAGACCAACAGCAATCATCGCAGCAGGGACCATCGCTATAACGGGGGTTTCTTTGTTTAAGAAATTCAAGACAGCCTCTCGGCCTTGTGCTGACTGTTAGTAAGGGCAAAGGCACTGAAGATGCCGATTTACCCTTCGGTTCCCGGTTTTAGGAGTGTCCTTCCGACTTGGTCATGGAGCAATACACCTGACGCTAGGCCTTGCGACCTAGTTGATCAATGCTCTTGATCAAATCAAGAGCAAGTGAAGGCTCTGCTTGATTCTTCCGGAGCGCCTGAAGCGCGATGCAACGTCTTGGCGCGCTGATCATCCGATAAGGAACCAATCCGGCGGCGTCCCGCCTGGGCCCAGTCTCGAAGCCGTCCCGTTAGCCGGTCGATGGAAGGGGTGCAGCACCTCGAGTTCTCGCCTACGTGCGCCTGGCGGCCGGATGCCCCGCATGAACCTGTCCGTTAGCCTCCCGGTGAGCGTCTCTCAACTGGGCGCCTTGCCGTCTCATAACCCTTGGGAAACGAGACGTCTCAACGAGCGAATAGACGCCTCACCTGCACTGTCACAGATTTTCGGCCGAATCCTTGACGCCTGATGGCCAAGGCAATTCTCATAACTATGTCTTGCAACCTTCTGGCAAGAATCGGGCGAGTTCAGGTGGTGAGTGCAACACCCTGAATTCTGTGGGGTGTCGTCGATGGGCAGGCCGTGGTCGCCGTTGAGTGTTCGTTTAGCGTTCTGGGAAGGGCTGGATGCCGGGCTGTCGGTAGCCGTAGCGGCGCAGGCCGCGGGGGTGTCGCGTCCGACTGCGTACCGGTGGTTGAGCGACCATCAGAAGGTGTTGCCATCGCCGGTTCCGGATTTCAGTGTGCCCCGTGCTGGGCTTTTGTCGTTGCGTGAGCGGGAAGAGATCGGCTTTCAGCTTGCCCAGGGCCATGGAGTGCGTCGTATCGCCGCCATTCTGGGCCGGGCTCCGTCGACAATTAGCCGGGAGGTCGCGAGGAACCGCGTCAGTGACCGGTATTCGCCATCGCTCGCGCAGGAGCAGACGTGGGCTCGTGCCCGCAGGCCGAAGCCGCGGAAGTTGGACGGGTTAGCGTTACGGGAACAGGTCACCACGATGCTCACCGACCGGTTCAGCCCGGAACAGGTCGCTGGCCGACTGAAGGTGGAGCATCCGGAGAATCCGGAGATGCAGGTGTCACACGAAACGATCTATCAGGCCTTGTACGTCCAGGGCCGCGGATCCTTGCGCCTGGAAGTTGCGGCGGCGCTGCGGTCCGGGCGGGTGAGTCGGCGCCCACAAAGGCCGGAGGGTCCTCGCCCGCAACGGTTCCCGGAGATGGTGATGATCTCTGACCGGCCGGCCGAGGTCGAGGACCGCGCCGTTCCCGGCCATTGGGAAGGGGACTTAATCATCGGTTCGACGGCATCGAAATCCGCGATCGGGACCCTCGTCGAACGCACTACGGGATACGTGATGTTGCTGCATCTGCCTGGGGACCACACGGCCCGCACCGTCGCCGACGCGATGATCACCGCGATGAATACCCTCCCCGAGCAGCTGCGCCGTTCGACGACCTGGGATCAAGGGGCGGAGATGTCTCGGCATCAGGAAATCACGATGGCGACCGGTATGCCGATCTACTTCTGCGACCCGCATTCGCCCTGGCAGCGCGGCAGCAACGAAAACACCAACGGGCTCCTCCGCGAGTACTTCCCGAAAAGCACCGATCTGTCCTTCCACGGGCCCGGAATCCTCGAGAACGTCGCCGCGGAACTCAACCGCCGGCCACGCAAACGACACGGCTACCGAACGCCCGCAGAAGTCCTCGCCGAGCTAGTCTCGAACCCAGTCAACTAAATCCGGTGTTGCAGGCACCACTGGAATTCGCCTCGGATACTCATCGTTAGTTATGAGACAGATGAGCGCGAAAGCCTGAGCCGATTAATGCGCCAGCAGCTAACTGTTCACCAGCAGTCCGGTGGGCCCACTGATTGACAGAGTGCGGTAAATGTACGGATGCCATTCGCGTATGTCTCACGCCCCCGGGCATCGGGGCAGACCCGGCTCTCTACGGGTGTTCTACTCCTCCCACCAGTTCCGGCGGATGCACGGGTTGAGCCCCAAGGCGTATCGGACGGAGCGGAAGGGAAGTGTTGGTTAGTTTTTCCCCGTGCATCGTGGCAGGTCAGCCATTACTGCACTGTTACGGCAGACGGCCCTCAGAAGGCACCGATCATTGACAGCCCGCCACGGACTGCGGAAAGTGGTTGTTGCATCTGTTCCAGCCCCGCGCTGGAGTTCGGGGGTACCCATGGGCAATGACGGCTATGGTCTTCAGTTGAGGCTGCTGCAATCGTGGCAACTTCGCCAGGACACCGAGATCCTGCATGTCGCCACGCGGCAGCAACGGCTGATTACTGCGCTGGCCATTCACGGTCCCCGTCCACGGAGCTATCTCGGCGGTCTGCTGTGGCCGGAGATCGCAGAGCCCGGGCCGCTCGAAAGCCTTCGCGTTGCAGCGCACCTCATTTCGCGGCAGGTGCCCGGCTTGCTGGTCAACGGCGGGACGGTCCTGTCCCTCAACGAACACGTGGACGTAGACCTGCACAGGCTTCGGGCCCTGATCCGGGAGCTTGGCCGTGCCGGACTCAACGGGAATGTCGCCTTCCTTCTTCAGCAGTTACGGGATTCTGCTTTGCTCCCTGGCTGGTATGAGGATTGGGTGCTCTTTGAACAGAACAGGCTGCAGCAGGACAGGCTCCACGCCTACCACCTGATTGCCCGCCAGTCGCTGGCCCGTTGTGACTATGCGTCCGCCCTGGAGGCTTCGGAGGCTGCGCTGGCCCTGGAACCGCTCTATGAAAGCGCTGTTGGGCTGCTCATCGAGGCTGAGCGGCGGCAGGGCAACAACACAGCCGCGCTTCGCGCCTTTCACATGTATGAGTCGCAGTTGAAGGAGGACATGGGCCTTGTGCCGTCGGAGGCACTTCGACGCCTCGCAGCGGACACTGCTTTACAGGCAGGTGACAAGGGAAGTGCCTAAGCCCCTCAGGGAGCCTTCGACTGGGAATGCAGCCACTGGCGCACCAACCTGAGGACTTCATCCGGGTCAACCGTATAGACAGCCTCCGGCTCCGCGGTGGGGGACACACTGTACGTCAACCGTGCACGGAACCCCTGTGCCTGGTCCGGTTCGTTCCAGGTGCGGATCACCAGGGTGCCCATCGACGGCATTGCCCGGTCTGACTCGCCTCCGCCAGGAAGTCCTGACAGAAGATCATCCGTTGTCATGACATAACACCTTACTCTCATTTGGCCGAGGCCTGTTGCCTTGATCCTGCTAAACAACAATCAGGAATCGGCCTGCGTACGCCCAAAATTTGATCAAGATCGCCCCAGGAAGTAGGCACACTTGATGTCATGACTGATACAGAAGCGGTGACAACGCAGGGCTCAACGGTTGAGGAGTGGACTCAGGCGCTGGCCGAGGCCAAGGGTTCGCCGGGCGGAGGGGCAGGAACGGGGGTCATGCTTGCCATCGCCGCGTCCCTGGCGTCCATGGTGGCCGGCTACACGGAACCAGGGCAGGGCTTGGGCGGGCAGCTTACCGACCTCCACGCGCGGGCGCGTTCGCTCCGGAAGACCGCCCTTCAACTGGCCGACGACGACGCTGCCGCCTCCGAAGCGTTCGGCGCAGCCTTCCGCCTCGAACCAGGGCAGGAGCGCGACCGCGCGATCCACCGTGCGTCCGTTAACGCCGCAAAAGCATCGGCCGTGTTGGGCGAACGGGCCATGGAAGCCATTGAAGACCTTGGCTGGCTCGCTGCCAACGGAAACCAGGCGCTTATCGCTGACATCGTTGTCGCCTTCGGCGCCCTCCGGGCAGCAGTGACGGGGGCGCGCACGAACGTCAGTTTTGACCTCGCAACGCTTCGATCCGCCGGTGCCACCCTTGAGCAAATCCGCGAAGAGCATCCTGTCCTTTGGGCGACTGTCCACCAACTCAACTCGGGCCTGGACCGGATCGATGAACTCACTGCCCGGGTGGATCACCGCGCCGCCCCTACCGACACTGACGCCCTGGAGTAGTCCGCGGCACGCAGAGTTAGCACGGATGAACCGGTTCCCGCCGAACCGGTGTGGTCATCATCGCCGTCACCGCCCTGGCCATCGGTGCTTCGCCACAGTCCGTCGCTGATTCCTTCGGCAACGGCTCCTGGGACCTGACGGCGTTCATCTTGCCGCGGCCTGCTGGCCCGCGCCGTTGCCCGCCGCGGTGCTGAAGCTCCGCGTGCGCCACCTCGTAGGCTTTACGGTCCTGCAATTCGTATTCCACCTGCCCGTGGTGCTGCTGCTGGTCTGGCTCCTGGGGATGACGTTCGAGTTTCGTCCCGCCGGTCATTCCGGCAGGACAGTGAGGGCGCCTCTCGGCCTAACGGCGAAGCGCAGCCAGGGCTTCGGCCAGGGGCATGCGCAACGCCGGGCCGTGGCCGGGCAGCACCACTGAGGCGGGGACGCCGTCCAGGCGGCGCGTTGCGTCCAAAACCGTGGCCGGGTCCGAGTGGTACATGTGATGAAGCAACTGCGGGCCCGTCTTTCGGGTCAGCGGATGGCCGCTGACAAAGCAATCTCCGACGGCGATAGCTCCTGCCGCCGGAAGGAAGACTGCGGCGTTTCCCGGCGTGTGCCCCGGTACCAGGATGGCTTCGGGACGGCCGGGCAGGCCGAGGAGCGTCGCCGCGTCCCACGCCCGGGCCTGCGTTGCCGGCTTGGCCGTGAGGGCGCCTGCTTTGATGACGTGGAGCATCCAGCGGAAAACGCGCGGGCGCCATGCGCGGACCATGACCTGGCCGAACGTGACTTGGTGCTTTTCCTTGCCCTGGACGTGGGGCAGTTCTTCGGGGGCACACAGAACAGGTGTCCCGTACGTGGTTGAGAAGTGTGCCGAGGATCCTGTGTGGTCGACATGACCGTGGGTGATCAGCACGGCCCGGGCCTCGGCGGGCTTCAGTCCCAGGTGCCGGATGGATCCTAACACCAGGGGACGATCAGCGGGGTAGCCGCTGTCGATGAGCATAAAGCCCGTCGCGTCGCGGACCACGATCCAGTTCGAGGCTGGTCCCTCGACGAGGAACACGCCAGGTGCCTGCTCCGAAACATGAGAGGAGGGTGGCCAGTCAGCGGCTCTGGGGTGCACGTGACAAGCCTAGCCGCAGGTCCGTTCGCCGGGCTGGGCGCGCTTTGCGTTTTTTACACCAGCGGCCAGGGGTAGCGCATGCCGGTGGGGTCAACCGGCAGCACGCCGTTCAACCCGTGGTCGATGCCCCATACCCGTCCATCGTGCCCGCGCAGCACGTGCCCGCTCTTGCGGTCGGTGTTGTTGGTGATGAAGTCGAACAGGGCAATCCGGAACAGGGCGCCATGCGTCTCCGGCGAGTCCTCATAAAGTGTGAAGTAGTGCTCGCGGTAGTCGCAGGCAACGAACCATTGCAGCGAGCCGATTCCCAGCGGCGGGTCGTCCCGGATCACGGTTGGCGGCACGAAGCCCCACTGGAGGTGATCGCTCAGGAGGTAGGCGAGGCCAGCAGTTCCACCCGGCCTTCGCGGAGCAGCGTCAGTTCCCGCGTCGGCACCTGCGGATCCTGCTCACCACAGGGTCCCTGCCCAGGCTTACGGGGGGATCTGAAATTTTCCTCGATTCACGGCACCCGTGGGGATTACCTTGGAGGGGTGACTGATCGACCCGATATCTTCACTCTTGGCGAACTGCGTGCCGCCGGCCATGTCCAGAAGGACCTGCGCCATGAAATCCGCGACAATTTGCTCGCCGCGCTCGCTGCCGGCCGGGATCCATGGCCGGGGCTGTACGGTTTCAGCCGGACGGTCCTTCCCCAGCTGGAGCGCGCCCTGATTGCCGGCCACGACGTGGTCCTGCTGGGCGAGCGGGGGCAGGGCAAAACCCGGCTCCTGCGCACGCTGGCCGGGCTGCTGGACGAATGGTCCCCGATGATCGAGGACTCGGAACTGAACGAGCACCCGTACGAGCCCATCACGGAGCAGTCCCGGGCCCGCGCCCTCACCGAAGGTGACCGGTTGCGGGTGGCGTGGCGGCACCGCTCGGAGCGGTACGTGGAGAAGCTCGCGACGCCGGACACTTCCGTTGCGGACTTGGTCGGCGACGTGGACCCGATGCGGGTGGCGGAGGGCCGCCGCCTGGGCGACCCGGAGACCATCCACTACGGCCTGGTCCCGCGCTCCAACCGCGGGATCATTGCCATCAACGAGCTGCCGGACCTCGCCGAGCGGATCCAGGTGTCGATGCTGAACGTGATGGAGGAACGCGATATCCAGATCCGCGGCTACGTGCTGAGGCTGCCGCTGGACGTGCTCGTCGTCGCGTCCGCCAACCCGGAGGACTACACCAACCGCGGCCGGATCATCACGCCCCTGAAGGACCGGTTCGGGGCCGAGATCCGGACCCACTACCCGATTGAGCTGGACGACGAAGTGGCGGTCATCCGGCAGGAAGGGCAGCTGGTGGCGGACGTCCCGCCGGTCATCCTCGAGATCCTGGCCCGCTACACCCGTGCGCTCCGGCAGTCCCCGGCGATCAACCAGACCTCTGGCGTATCGGCGCGGTTCGGCATAGCGGGGGCCGAAACCGTGGCCGCAGCAGCCTTGCGCCGTGCCAGCGTACGCGGGGAGGGCGAAGCCGTGGCGCGGATCGTTGACCTGGGCACGGCGGTGGACGTCCTCACGGGCAAGATTGAGTTCGAGTCGGGCGAGGAAGGCCGTGAACAGGCTGTGCTTGACCACCTCCTGCGCACCGCCACCGCCGAAGCCGCGCGGGCGCACTATCAAGGGATCGACCTTGGTCCGCTGGTTGCCGCGTTGGACGGCCACACCACCGTCACCACCGGCGAGCACGTCACGGCGAAGGAGTTCCTCGAAAACCTGCCGTCCCTCAACGGATCGCGACTTTACGACCAGATCAGCGGCCGCCTCGGAGCAACCAACGATGGGCAACGCGCCGCCGCCATCGAACTCGCGTTGGAGGGCCTTTACCTCGCCCGCCGGATCTCCAAGGAATCCGACGACGAGGAAACGATTTACGGCTAGCAACAGCAGCGCGGGCAGCGCAGCTGGAAGCAGCAGGGCGGGCAAAAAACCAGGAGGCGCCGTGGGCATTCACAACCACTCAGCCCGGTACGGCCGGTACATGGGCGGACCTGATCCGCTCGCGCCGCCCGTTGACCTCGCAGAGGCACTGGACGCCGTCGCCGATGACGTGATGGCCGGCTACTCGCCCCGCCACGCGCTGCAGGAGTTCCTGCGGCGCGGCGGCCGGAACCGCGAAGGCCTGGACGATCTCGCCCGCCGCGTCCAGCAGCGCCGCAGGGAACTGCTGGGCCAGCACCGGCTGGACGGCACCCTCAGCGAGGTGAAGCAGCTGCTCGAGACGGCAGTGCTGGAGGAACGCAAGCAGCTCGCCCGGGACGCCATGATGGACAACGACGACCGCGCCTTCCGGGAGATGCAGCTGCAGAACCTGCCGCAGTCCACGGCGGCCGCCGTCAATGAGCTCGCCTCCTACGACTGGCAGTCCAGCACCGCGCGGGAGGCGTACGAGCGGATCAAGGACCTGCTGGGCCGTGAGGTCCTGGACCAGCGGTTCGCCGGGATGAAGCAGGCACTCGAAAACGCGACGGACGAGGACAAGGCAGCCGTGGCCGGGATGCTGCGGGACCTCAACGAGTTGCTGGACAAGCACCGGCGCGGTGAAGACACCGATGCGGACTTCCAGGAGTTCATGGCACGGCACGGCGGCTTTTTTCCAGAGAACCCGCAGTCGGTCGAGGAGCTGATTGACGCCCTCGCCAAACGGGCGGCCGCCGCCCAGCGGCTTCTGCAGTCCATGTCCCCAGAGCAGCGAGATGAGCTGATGCGGCTGTCCGCCCAGGCGTTCGGCTCGCCCGAGCTGATGGGCCAGCTTGATCAGCTCGACTCCAGCCTGCGGGCCCTGCGCCCCGGCGAGGACTGGACCGGCTCTGAACGGTTTGAGGGCCAGGAAGGCCTGGGCCTGGGCGACGGCACCGGCGTGCTCCAGGACATCGCAGAATTGGACGGGCTGGCCGAACAGCTGTCCCAGTCCTACAACGGATCAAACCTCGGCGACCTGGACCTGGATGCCCTCGCCCGCCAGCTGGGGCAGGACGCAGCCGTGACCGCCCGGACGCTCGCTGAGATCGAACGGGCCATGCAGGACGGCGGCTACCTCCGGCGCGGAGCCGACGGGGACCTGCGGTTGTCTCCGCAGGCGATGCGGCGGCTCGGCAAGTCCTTGCTGCGGGACACCGCAAAGCAGGTGTCCGGCCGGCAGGGGAGGCGCGACACCCGGGTGGCCGGAGCCGCCGGAGAGCAGACCGGTTCCAGCCGCCGGTGGGAATTCGGGGACGCCGAGCCGTGGGACGTCACGCGGACCCTGACCAACGCGATCAGCCGCACCGTGGCCGACGGCGGGAACCCCGCCCGCGGACTCAAGCTCACGGCGGCCGACATCGAGGTCAGCGAAACAGAGGCGCGCACGCAGGCCGCCGTCGTCCTGCTCGTCGACGTGTCATTCTCGATGGCCGCCGAGGGGCGGTGGGTGCCGATGAAGCGCACTGCCCTGGCCCTGCACCACCTCGTCTCCACGCGCTTCCGCGGGGACCGGCTGGAACTGATCACGTTCGGCCTCTACGCACAGTCGATGGATATCGGTGAGCTGACAGCACTGCCTGTCCGGCGGGAGCAGGGAACCAACCTGCATCACGGATTGCTGCTGGCTGGCCGTTTCTTCCGCCGGCACCCGTCCATGCAGCCCGTCCTCCTGGTGGTGACCGACGGCGAACCTACCGCGCATCTGCTGCCCGAGGGCGAGCCGTGGTTCTGCTGGCCGTCGGACCCGGAAACCATCCGCATTACCGTCGCCGAGCTGGACCGGCTCCGGCGGGCGGGCACACAGGCGACGTTCTTCCGGCTCGGTGACGACCCAAGCCTCGAGCGGTTCGTCCAGCGCATGGTCCGGCGGGTCGGCGGCAGGGTGATCGCGCCCGACGTCGGGGGGCTCGGGGCCGCCGTCGTCGGGGAGTACCTGCGCGCTCATTTCCGCGGGCGGGCTTTTGGCGACGCCGACTGGGCGTCCTAGGTTAACTGGTCGTCCTAAAGCAATTGACCTGTGGCGTTGGTCAGCAGCGTGCCCTCACGAGGGCGTGTGCGTCGGCAAGGTGAGGATTTCGGCTCCGTCGTTGGTGATGGCGATCGTGTGTTCACTGTGCGCTGTCCGGCAGCCTGTCGCGCTTCGGAGCGTCCACCCGTCGGGATCGGTGATGAGTTCAGCGGTGTCCGCCATGACCCAGGGCTCCAGTGCCAACAGCAGCCCGGGGCGCAGTGTGTACCCGCGGCCGGGCCGTCCTGAGTTCGGGACGTGCGGGTCCTGGTGCATGGTTGATCCGATGCCATGGCCGCCGAACTGGGTGTTGATCGGGTAGCCTGCTTCGCTGAGGACAGTGCCGATGGCATGGGAAATGTCACCGATGCGGGCTCCGGGGCCGGCAGCGGCTATTCCTGCATATAGCGCACGCTCGGTCGCGTTAATCATCGCGATGCTCTCGAGCGGCTTCGAGCCGCCCACGATGAAGCTGATGGCAGAGTCTGCAGCGACTCCGCCTTTAGCGACGGCGAGGTCGAGTGTCAGCAGGTCGCCGTCGGCAAGTGTGTAGTCGTGTGGCAGCCCGTGCAGCACGGCGTCATTGACGCCCGTACAGATGTAGTGACCGAACGGACCACGCCCAAAGGACGGGGCGTAGTCCACGTAACAGGACACTGCACCGGCTTCGACGATCATGGTCTTGGTCCACCGATTGATGTCCAGGAGGTTGGTGCCAACCGTGCTCCGGCTTTTCAGCGCCTGCAAAATGTCGGCGACCAGGGCACCTGCGTCCTTGGCCCTGGCCAGTTCTGCGGAGTTAAGGATCTCGATCATGCGGCGCCTTTCCCACGCACTAACAACTGTCCCGGCCATTATCCTCAATTCCGCGGTTCCTCCGTGGACTGTCAGGGGAGCGGCTCCTCGGCCGGTCCCTTGTCCGGGTGCTCCGTTGACGCGTTGGCCGTGTCCGCAGGGGAGCCTTGGCGCCGGCTGGCCACCAGGAAGGGCACCGCCAGGAGTTGGACCGCACCGGCAATGGCCAGCGACGCGGGATAGCCATACAGGTCCGCGCTTCTGCCGAGCACCGGCTGCACCACTACGCCGCCGCTCGATCCCATCAGCGAATCAAAGCTGAGCACCGTAGCCCGCTCCTTCGAAGGGATCATGTCGTTCACATATGCCTGCCGCACTGGAGTTGCAGCGGAATCGATGACTGCCCATAAAGTCAGCAGTACCAAAGCCACCCAGAACACCCGGGTAAATCCGAGCACCACCAGAAGCACTGCGCTGATACTGCCGCTGAGGATCAAGACGGAAGTGCGCTTGCGGAACAGGCTCCGGACGTAGGGCGCAAGCCAACCACCCACCACCTCTGCGCCCGCCACAATGGCAGCCGCGAGCCCGGCGACGGAATAGGCGCGGGGGTCGCCAAAGAGCTCCAGCAGAAACGGCTGCAGGGCATAAAAAACATAGATCCCGACGCCGGCGCTGAAGGGGGCGGCCAGCATCACGTACCGTACGGGCGGGATTTTCAGGCCGTTCTCGATCGAGGCGGACAGAACCACCCGCGTTGCGTGCAAGGGGTGCGTTGATCGTTCGGGCTTAAAGCCGACGTCGTGCATCAAGCGAAAGGCGACCGCGAACATGGCCAGCAGCACACCCACCCGCACCAGGAACGGCACACCAAGGTCCGTGGCCTGGGCGATCACGCCACCGGCCACCGAGCCGGCCAGCATCGCGACGCCGGCGACCATCTGCCCACGCCCAAACACCGCCTCCAGCCCGCCGTCATACCCCGAGTAGCGCAGTGCATCAACAAGCCAGGCTTCAACCGCGCCGGAGAAGAAGGTGAAACCGAGGCCGAGCAGCACCGACACCACGGCCCACAGCGGGAACGGGGCCGAGAACTGCCACAGCAGGTAGTAGAGGTAAGTGGACCCCGCCAGCGTTACGGTGCCGAGCAGGAACGACACCCGGCGGCCCCAGCCGTCGGCGATGACACCGGTGGGAACCTCGAAAATCACCATCCCCACCGTGAAGAAGGCGTTGGCGGCGAAGGCCTCGAAATTGCTGAGGCCCGCGTCCAGCAGGAACAGCGTATTAACGCCCCAAATGAACGACGCCGCAAGGGTATTGCCCAGCGTCAACGTCAGGTAGATGCGCTGGATCCTTCGGGCCGCGGCATTTATCGGTTCGCTGGCCCGGCCCCTCCATGCAAGGAACACGAGGCCATTCTCGCCCCGGACACGCTCCTTGTGCCAGAGGCGACGCGCCGCTCCCGCCCCCTGGCGGCGACATTCCATGTCAGGATCAGGGTATGCCTGACCGCCTGATGCTGCTGGATACCGCCTCCCTCTACTTCCGTGCCTTTTACGGCCTTCCCGATTCCATCCGCCGCACCGACGGGACGCCCGTCAACGCTGTCCGGGGACTCCTGGACATGATCGCCCGGCTGACGACGGACTACGGGGCCACGCACCTCATCGCGTGCTGGGATGACGACTGGCGGCCGCAATGGCGCGTGGACCTTGTTCCCACCTACAAGACCCACCGCGTGGCGGAGGCCATCACGGACGCCCCCGACATAGAGGTGGTGCCGGACGCCCTTGAGGCGCAGCTTCCCATGATCCGGCGCGTACTCGGCCTGGCTGGAATCGCCGTCGTCGGTGCTTCAGACCACGAGGCCGACGACGTCGTGGGCACCTATGCCAGCCACGCCGACCTCCCTGTGGACGTTGTCACCGGCGACCGCGACCTTTTCCAGGTCTGCGATGACGCCCGCCAGGTGCGGGTGGTTTACACGGCGCGCGGCATGAAAAACTTGGAGGTCATGACCGAAGCCGTGGTGGTGGGGAAGTACAAGGTGCTGCCTCAGCAGTACGCGGATTACGCCACCCTTCGCGGCGACGCGTCGGACGGCCTGCCGGGTGTGGCAGGGATCGGGGAAAAGACAGCAGCATCCTTGCTCCTGAAGTACGGCACCCTCGAAAACCTCCTCGAAGCTGCAGCGGACCCGCATGGCGGCCTGTCGTCCCCCGTCCGGGCCAAGCTGGAAGCCGCCGCCGATTACCTTGTGGCCGCGCCCGCCGTCGTACGCCTTGTGCGGGACCTCGACCTGCCTTCCCTGGCGGAAGCGGGTGCCCAACTGCACCCCGTCACCGGGGAGGCCCGCGCCGAACTCGAAACCCTGGCCACCGAATGGAACCTCGGCGGATCGGTCAGGCGGCTTCTCGACGCTTTGGACCGCACCCAGCCGGGCTGAGCCCTGGCGGCACACAAGCAGTCGCGCGCCCCGGGCCTGCGGCGAAACTGCCCATTTCTTGAGCAAAAGTGACATGTTCGGCCGCATTCCTGCCGATAGGGTGGCTTAAGTGGTTCAAGCAGCCGGGCCGCCCCAATGGGGGATTGGAGTGTCATGGCTGATGGTCCGGACAGGCGCAGCAGCGCCAACGAGGACGCGAAGCAAGACGGTACCGACGACTCAGGCGGTGCGGAGGATGCGGAACAGCAGGCGGATACCCCTGCTGCCGCCCCTGACGAAGAACCCCGCCGTTTGCGCCTCTACGGCTACGACCCCGACCTGTGGCCGGAGCTGGGTTGATGGTTCCTTCCGCACGGGGGGATTCCCGGCCGGCGCCCCCAGCAGACAAGCCAACCACGGCGTGGCTAAGCTTGGTGTGTCCGGACGATCAGCCTGCTGACGAAAGCGCGGTGAGTGCAATGCCGAAGACCGGAAAGAACCACCATGCCCGCAAGGACGAGCTTCCCTCAACCCTGCAGCGCTCGGACCGGAAAGCCCAGGACACGTTCGCCAAAACCTACGATTCCGCCATGGAGTCCTACGACAATGACGAAAGCCGGGCCGCCCGGGCCGCCTTCGCGTCCCTGAAGCACAGCTACGAAAAGGTGGGGGACCACTGGGAGCCCAAGGAGAAGCGCGGGCCTTCCGATGAACGGGCGGAAAAGGGACCCGACGCAGCCGCGCCCACCGCCGGCGGTGTAGACGCAAACGCCTCGAAGAAACACCTGCTGGAGCGTGCCCGCGATCTGGATATCGCCGGCCGCTCAAAAATGGACAAGGACGAACTCGTCAAAGCGCTGCAAAAGGCGAACGGCGCCGCCACCCGCAAGGCACGCGAAAAATAGACAACAACCAGGCAAAGACGCCAGGAGGTTCCGATGTCGGTCAAAGGTACCAAGGACGCAACAGGCACTGCAGGACGGGGCGGACCGGACGGGCGCCCCGGCAGCGGCTCTGCCGGGATGTCGCCGCGGGACCCTGCCATGGTCAGGAATGTGGCACTCGTCGGCCGCTCCGGTGCCGGCAAGACCACCCTCGTGGAGGCACTGCTTGAGGCCAACGGGATGATCACCCGGAAGGGCTCGGTGGTAGATGGCACCACCGTCAGCGATTCCGATCCCGCAGCCATTCACCAGCAACGCTCCGTGGCTTTGTCAGTAGTCCCGCTGCCGGTAGCAGGAATGAAGGTCAACCTCCTCGATACTCCCGGTTACCCTGACTTTATCGGCGAGCTCCGCGCAGGCCTTCGCGCCGCCGATGCCGTCCTTTTTGCTGTCTCCGCCGTTGACGGCGTGGATGCGGGCACCACTGCCATCTGGCAGGAGTGCCAGTATCTGGGAATGCCCCGCGCGGTGGTCATCACCCGGCTCGACCATCCCCGGGCTGATTACGACGGCGTCCTGGCGGCCTGCCGCGCGGCGTTCGGCGACACAGTACTTCCGTTGTACGTCCCGGCCAGGACCGACGGGGACGTCACCGGTCTCCTCGGCCTGCTGTCCGGGACCGTCTTTGAGTATTTGCCGGACACCCCCGGTGCCACGCCACGTCCCGGGGAGCCACGCGAGATCGCGGCAGCGGACGCTGCGCGCGCCGAGCTGATCGAGGGGATCATCGCGGAAAGCGAGGACGAAACGCTGATGGAGCGTTACCTTGGGGGCGAGGACATCGACGCCGGCGTCCTCATTGCAGACCTGGAAACCGCAGTCGCCCGCGGCTCCTTCTTCCCGGCCGTGCCAGCCTCGGCGCTTACCGGGCTGGGCACGGCGGAACTGCTGGAGCTGCTTACCAAGGCGTTTCCCTCGCCGCCGGAGCGCACCCTGCCGCGGGCGACCGACCTCAACGAAGCGCCCGTCCGTGCCCTTGACTGCAACCCGGAGGGGCCGCTCGCTGCCGAAGTGGTCCGCACTACCGTGGACCCCTTCCTGGGCCGCGTCTGCCTGGTTCGGGTGTTCTCCGGAACCCTGCGTGGGGACACCCCGGTACACGTGAGCGGACACGGGTTGGCGGACCGCGGTCACCAGGACCACGACACCGATGAGCGCCTCACACACCTCTACTCGCCGCTCGGAGCCACGCTTCGGCCTGTGCCCTTTTGTATTGCCGGCGACATCGCCGCGGTAGCCAAATTGGGCAGCGCCGAGACCGGAGACACTATCTCGGCCAAGGACCAGCCATTGCTGCTGGCCACCTGGGAGATGCCGGAGCCGCTGATGCCGGTGGCCATCGAAGCCGATTCCCACGGCGACGAGGATGCGCTTGCCCGCAGCCTGGGCAAGGTAGCGGCCGGCGATCCCACACTACGGGTGGAACGGAATGCCGAAACCCACCAGCTGATCCTCTGGTGCATGGGAGAGGCCCACGCCGAAGTGGTGCTGGACCGGCTCAGGGACCAGGGCGTCAAGCTGCACACCGTCGACGTCGTGACGCCGCTGCGGGAAACCTTTTCAACCCGCGCCGCCGGGCACGGGCGCCACGTCAAACAATCCGGCGGCCACGGCCAGTATGCCGTCTGCGACATCGAAGTGGAGCCCCTGCCCCGGGGCACCGGCTTCGAATTCATCGACAAAACAGTGGGCGGAGTGATCCCCGGAACGTACATTTCTTCTGTGGAGAAGGGCGTGCGTGCGCAGATGCAGAAGGGCGTTGCTTCCGGGTTCCCGGTGGTGGACGTGCGCGTGACTGTAGTGGGCGGCAAGGCACACAGCGTCGACTCCTCGGACGCGGCCTTCCAGGCCGCCGGTGCCCTTGCCTTGCGGGAAGCGGCAGCGGCGGGCAAAATCCAGCTGCTCGAGCCTGTCTCGTCGGTGGCGATCAGCGTCCCGGACGAGCACGTGGGGACGGTCATGAGCGACCTTTCGGGGCGCCGCGGCCGGCTGACAGGCACCACCTCCTCCGGCGGGGACCGGACCGAAATCACCGCGGAAGTGCCGGACCAGGAACTCCTGAAGTACGCGGTGGAACTTCGCGCCCTGACAGCGGGCACCGGAACGTTCAGCCGCCAGTACGTCCGGCATGATCCCGTCCCCGGCAACATGGCCGCTGCCGGGGCCGGCAGGTGATCCTGGCGCTCCAGCGTGGTTAGGGCGCGTGCTGCTCCACACTCCTGGGAGTGATGTTGCGGGGAGCGATGGTGAGCGAAGCGACACGCTCCAGCCGCGGGTGGAAGTTGTCACCGCCTTCCACCACACCTTTCTGCCACCAGAGGTTCAGGCCTTGGGGTGTGACTTCCAGGCATGCCAGGTTGTTGTCGAACCAGGGGCCCTTAATGCCTTTCCACCGGAAGGGCGGGTCCGGAACCTTTACGGCGCGCGCCGCCAAAGCACCCAGGGAAGCCGAGAGCCCGTAGGACGAAAGGCCCGTGACAAACCGCATCAGCCGCGGCAGCGGGTTACGGATGGGAGAGCAAACCGTTTGGACAATCCGGCTTCCCGCTGCCCGCTGCACTTCCGAGACGTAGGAAAAATGTACGTCCCCGGACAGGAACATCACCGTGTCCGGAGCGCTCCCGCGTTGGCCGTCGGCCACCTCGGCGGCCATGGCGGCCACACGCTGAAAGCTCGTCTGAAACGCGGCCCAGTGTTCAAGATCCAAAGCCTGGCGCAATTTCTCTGCTGCCTTGGCGGGGAGCGTTCCCCAGATGCCCTCGGCAATGGCTTCGTTCCAGGACTCTACATAATGCAATCCCATGGGCAGGAGGAACGGCAGCGACGTGGCAATGAGCAGGTGGCGGAAACCGCCCCGCATGCAGCCGTCAAGCCAGGCCATTTCCGAGTCGTCCAGCAGCGCTCGCCGGTCAGGAGCGAGATTACGCGCTGCACGTGAGTCCAGCACAATCAGCCTGGTGTCACCAAAGTCCCGGCAGAGGCTCCACCGGTAGGACTCCGGGTTGGCATCGGCACGTTCCATAAGTTGGTCCAGCTCGGCACTTACGTCCAGCTCGTCGCCGCCGGTATGCCGGACCACCCGCTGCCACAGTGCGTCCTCCGCACGCTCCTGCGGGGAAAGGTTCCCCAGGTGCTGGTAGACCCAGTATGAAGCCAGCCCCGAAACTACCCGCTCCTGCCACCACGGGGTGGCCGCCATTTCCTGCTTCCACGTTTGGGAGGAGTTCCAGTCATCCCGGATGTCGTGGTCATCGAAGATCATGGTGCTGGGCAGTGTAGACAACAGCCACCGGTTCGTGGGATCGGACCACGCGAGATTGTAAAGGTGGGCGTACTCCTCGTAGTCCTTAAGTTCCTTCCCTGGCGGCTCGTCGATGTCCCGCCGGGAGCGGATGAACTCCTGCATCTGCTTGCTGGTTGAGTCCGCGTACACCTGGTCACCGAGGAAGGCCACCAGATCGGGCCAGGCCGTGCCGTCGTCGGATGCCATCCGCAGCGCATAGGCGCGCAGGGAGTCCACGCCGTGGCTCCGGTTCCCGGAGGCATCATGCGGGACGCTGGTGCGGCAGGAGCCGAAGGCCAGCCGAAGGGGCCTGCCGGGTGCCAGAGTTGAAATTTTCGACCGCGGAAGGTCGGATTCGGGATCAGGCCACACCTGGGTGCCGTCAACTTCGAGACTGTAGGGGGTGACGGTACCCGGCTCCAGCCCGGTCACCTCCACCAGTGCGTAGTGATGGCCGTGAACACCGAAAGTACGGGCAGCCCAGCGCTTCCCGCCGGCGTTGACCGTGACGTGCGCAGCGCTGCGCGTCTCCACCCAGATGCTCGCCGAGTTTTCATCCACGTACCGCATCATCGGGCCGAGCACCAGGGGCGATGTCATGAATAAGTTGTACCCGCTCCAGGGCGTGGGCGCCATGGTCAGGAGCTGAGGGTGCCCCTGACAATGCTGACACTGGAGTGCGCCGGATTGCCGTCGAGCGGTTCATCGGAGATGTCGACGATGGGGTAGCCGGAGAGATCCAGTCCTGCCGGCACGTCAAAGCGGCCGGACGACGAATTCATGATCCCGAGGCTGACAAGCCGGGAAAGGTCCGGGGCAATGAGCCAGACCTCCTGGTAACCCCGGGCCTCCGCCTTGTCCAGCTCCACGTCAATGGTCCGCGAACCGTCGCTGGTTTCCGTCACGGTGGCTGATCCCGTGGCGGAGAACTGGCCCAGCGGTTCCAGGCGGGCAGCGGCGAGCGGAACCGGGGCCACCGTCTGGTTGACGGCGACAACAACCCCGGCAGTGATCACGACGGCCGCCGCTGCTGCTGCCAGCCACGTGGCCGGCCGCCGGAGCCAGGTTACGTTGCTGCGGGTTTTGACGGGCTCCGGTTCCGCACCGTGCGTTTCCCCGGCCCGGGCGGGGCCAAGCGGGTCCGCCGAAACGGCTTCGGAAAGTCCCAGCGTCCGGTGGATTCCCTCCCACACGTTCACGCCCGGACTCTCCAGGGGGCCGGCATCGGGGGGAGTCCGGAGGGCGTTGACGGCCCGGCGGAGTGCGGCGTACTCGGCTGCGCATTCCTGGCAGGAACGGAGGTGGTCGGTGCTGCCGGCGTCCACCGGCTCGTCCAGTGCGAGAAGGCTCAGGACTTCGGGGTCAAGGTGCTGCATGATCCACCTCCAATCTGTGTCTCAGGTGGCTAAGGCTGCGGCGGATGTGACTCTTGACCGTACCAAGGGGAAGGTCCAGTCGCCGTGAAATCTGGTCATGGGTCAGGTCGTCGTAAAAGGCGAGGCGCATGATGGAGCCCTGGGGTTCGCCGAGCCGGTCAAGCTCCCCGTCCAGCAGTAACCGGTCGGCCAGGACTTCGGCGGACGCGGAGGCTGCTGCCTCCTCGGCCCCGGGCTGAAGTTCAGCGGCCGCGAGCACTTTGCGGTTTTCCCGGGCGGACGCGCTCAAGGCATCGGTGACGGCGTTCCGCGTGATGCCCACAATCCACGCCGGCAGTTCCGCCTTGCGCGGGTCGAACGTTGACCGTGACCTCCAGACGCGGATAAAGACTTCCTGTGTGACGTCATCGGCTGCGCTGCGGTTCCTTAGTGCCCGGAGTGCCAGGGTGTACACCAGGGGAGAGAACCGGCGGTAGGCTTCGGCGAGCGCAGTTTCGTCGCCGGCGGAGAAGGAGTGGTCAAGCTGCGGATTCCAGCCGCCAAGGGCCGACTGCCGGGACGTGGCCCTGCCTTCGCGCTGCTCATCGCCGGAAGGCGCCTGGCCAGAAGGTGCCAAACCGGCCTCCTTCCCCTCCTCGGCGTTGAGTGTCAGGGCTGCGTAGCGGCTCATTCCAGTTCCGCAGTGACAATGACATTGTCACTGTAGTCCTGTTTCCCGTCCAGCCAACGGCCTCCGCAGGTCACGAGCTTGAGCTGGTGCGGCCCGTCACGGCGGAAGAGGGAACCGCCGTCGAACTGGTCCTTGGCCATCAACTCAACGGAGCGCACGCGGTAGTTCAGTGCCGGTGCGCCCTGACGCTCTATCGTGACGCGCGTGCCCGCGGCGAGGCCCTTCAACTGGGAGAGGGGAGCCAGGTCCGAGGTGGTGTCCACATGGCCCGCCACGACGGCTGTCCCTGCCGCTGCACCGGGTGCTGGCCCATGCCGGTACCAGCCGGCCTGGTCGAAGGCCTCGGGAATCTCCATGGCACCGTCCGGAGAGACGCTGACGTCAACGATGTCCATGCTGATGGTGGTGCCCTCGACGGTGAGGAAACGTGGTGCAGGTTCCCGGGGAGCGGCCGGAACGGGGGTGGCCTGGCGGACTGGCACGTCGGGCAGGGCGGCGGGTGCGCCTGAGGGCGCAGATGAAGCTGCAGGGGAGGCGGCGGCCCCGGACGTTGCGGCGGGTGAGGCAGCTCCCGGCGATGGTGGCGCCGGCGTGCCGCAGCCTGACAGCAGGGCCACCGCGGCAAGGACAACGGCGGCTGTGGCCGTGCCTGCCTTGGCGGCCACCCGCCTGGTTGCCGGGTCCGCAAATTCGGGGGAACCTTGGGACGGTTGCTGCGCCGTCGTGCTTCTCATGGGTCAATCTCCTCATTCGAGTCGGCTGGAGCTCCGCGGCCGCTTCGCTCTTTGACACGTGGGGTGGGCGTGGCGAGCCCGGCCGACCGGAGGGAATGCCGGTCGGCCGGGATGTCAGAGCCGGGGGCTGGTCACCCTGGGGGTGCGCTTAGCCCGCCCTGCGCAGGGACACCGAGCGATAAGCCGCCACCGCGCCCAGCAGAAGTGCGATGCCTGCAGCTCCGAAGCCGGCGACAACCATGGCCTGGCCCGCTGCACCCTCGTCAGCGGCACCCGAACGTCCGCCCGGAACAGCTCCCGGGGCTGAGTGCAGGCCCTCGATGGTCTGCACGGCGAGCTGCAGGTTCTGGTCAGTCAGGCTGCCCCAGGCGTACACGATGGTGTGCGTGCCTTCGGCAACCGTCACGTCAGCGGGGCCGATCACGGGCTGGGTAGTTCCGGCCGCTGCCACAGCTGCCGGTACAGTGCCGGGATCCAGGGTCAGCGTCTGCTCGTTCGGATTGGCCAGGTTGGAGATGACGGCGGAACCGGCGGCCAGGACGTCGACGGCGGGAGCGGCGGCGGTATGCCGTACGGTCAGTTTTCCCTTTCCTGGTTCAATCTGCGAGACGTCGTTGGTGAAGAGGTTTGCGGTGGGCTTGCCGGCTGCGTCAAGGTTGGCCACCGCCGTGTAGTTGCCGTTGGCGGCGAGGGTCACGTTGACGGGGCCGATGACGGCAGCCGTTGCGTCTGCTGCATCGGCGGCGGTGATGGCAAGGGCATAGTCTCCGGCCGGAAGTGCCAGCGGGCCGGCGAGGGTGCCCGGAGCGAAGTCGTCCAAGGTCCTTTCACCGTTGACCCAGACGTCCACTGTCAGACCCGGGACGCCATGCAGGACTGACAGGTGGGCGTCTCCCTCCGCGGCCTGGGCCGGGCCGGCGAAAGCCAGTGCTGCCGCGATTGCCACTGCTCCTGATGTGAAAATGCTGGTGCGCATGATTACTCCTTCTACGGCCCGCTGGGCGGGCGGTTTTTGCTTACACCCCTACTACCGGCAGTGAAGGTCATCTGGATGCACATGCATGGAAAGTTTCCAAAAAGATTTTGGCCCGGCTGCGGAAAGGCACACCTGCCCCATTACGGCGGATGTACCGGCATGACCCTCCGTTTCGGTCCGAGTCGGTACATTTCACAGCGGTTGAATACGAGGAGGGGCCGATGGTTTGGTGAGGTAACGATCCAACGAGAGGGCCATCCATGACAGCCACATCAGATCTTGCTCCCCGCCGGCTTCGCGACATTTTCGGAACCTTCGCCACCGGTTTGACGGTGATCACCAGCGCCACCGGGAAGGGGGCGGCGGGGTTTACCTGCCAGTCGTTCGCATCGTTGTCCCTCGAACCTGCACTCGTGACCTTCAGCCCGGCCAGAACGTCCAGCACATGGCCCGCGCTGCGGCAGGCGGGGTCCTTTGCTATCAACGTCCTCCCGGCAGGGCACCAGCATCTCGCGGCGCAGTTCGCCAGATCGGGAACGGAAAAGTTTGCCGGCGTCGCCTACTCAGCCTCGCCGCTGGGCAACCCCGTCCTTGACGATGCCCTTGCCTGGTTCGACTGCGAACTCCATGCGGAGTACGACGGCGGTGACCACACCATAGTGGTGGCCGCCGTGAGGCATTTGAGTGCGAAGCAGGACGCCGGGCCGCTGCTGTTTTTCAAGGGCAAGTATGCCGGGATTGCTCCGGCTGGCCGCCTCCTGGAGGCGGCCAGCTGAGCCTGCGGCCCTGCGGGTGGCGCCGCGGTGCAGCGCCATTCACCAGGGGATCAGTATGAAATGAAGGCCACGAGTTCGCCGACGCGATCCTCAGGGTAGTTGCGGGCGATGTCCGCCTGGCTCACAACCCCCACCAGGTCGTGTCCGTCAATCACGGGCAGCCTGCGCACCTGATGGTCCTGCATGGTCCGGATGGCTTCTTCGATCGAATCGTCAGCGCCGATGGTGACGGGCTTGCCTTCGCCGAATTCGCCGGCCGTAGCCGTACTCGGGTCCCCGCCCGCAGCTACGCATTTAACGACGATGTCACGGTCAGTGAGCATGCCCTTGAGGCGGTTGTCCTCGCCGCAGATCGGCAGTGAGCCTACGTCGAGCTCCTTCATTTTCCGTGCTGCTGCCTCGAGCGTCTCATTCTCGCCCACACACTCCACGCCCCCGGTCATGATCTCCCGCGCTGTAGCCATGATGGTCTCCTTCATCAAAGATGCCGTGCCGTGTCTGCGGCCTGTTCGGATAGCCCTTCGGGGAGTCGCTCGTGGTTCAAAGGACCGAAGAACCAACCGATTGAAAAATGCTAAGCCTGCTGATTATCGGTGTCCATAGCAGTGCAGCGGCAACTCCCGGCGGGATTCGCAGGAGGCGGAGTTCTTGCCAGGCCGCGAGTAGGTAGTAAGCTTGCTGATCAATACTAGTAAGCTTGCTGATTAATTGAGGACAGGAGTAGGGCCATGGGCACAGTCATTGCTGCCGCCTCGGCGCTGGCAATTACCATTGCCGGAGCAGCCGCGGCTCTAAGTGCCCCTTTTGCTGCCGGAAACGGGGGCCAGTATCTTGCGGGCCATGTGCTGCTGGGGCTGGGCCTCGGCCATTCAATCGCCATCCTGCTGCGGATCGCAGCCAGGCGGCTTATGGCCGGCCGTTCCGCGGGCAGAGAGAAAGTGGGCGCCGTACAGGCACCTGCATCCATGGCCACTATCACCGTGCTGCCTGCCAGGCAGCCGGCAATGGCACCGCTGGGGGACAGGCATGCGGCCTGAACGCCAGCCGCTGCATCAGGGCAACGACGGCAGGGCGCGCCCGAAGCGCCTTCGCGCCTGGCGGGCGGCCGCGGCGCTGGTGGCAGTGGCTGGCCTTGCCGCGGCCCTGTTTGCCGCCACGCCACATTTGCTGCCTAAGGATTCGGACGAAGGCACGCTCCGGGGACTGCAAGTGAGGGTGCTGACCATAAGCCAGGCTGCAGCTGAAAATCGGCTGGATGGCGCCCTGGCTGCGCTGGACGCGCTGGAGAAGGATCTGAACGACGCCGCCGGCCAGGGCCAGATCTCGTTGTCCAGATACCGCGGAATTGAGGCAGCCGTGGAGTCGGTCCGTGCGGACATCACCGGCCGGATCGCAGCGGTGTCGGCTGCCGTGGCTCCAACGCCGCGCACCGCTGATACCTCCGCGGCTCCCGAACCCGCCCAGGCGCAGCAGCCAGTCCAGGTTGAACCCCGGCAGCCCGTCGTCGTTCAGGCCCCGGCGCCCGCTCTTGCCCCCGTCCAGGCGGAACCGGTCGTGCCCAAACCTGCGAAGGAAGCCAAGGGCAAGGGAAAAGGGCAGGGAAAGCCCTAGGCGAACTTCCGGGCACAATGGACGGATGACTTTCCCTGGCAGGCAGCAGCCAACCGCCGGCCGACCCTTCGACATGGATGCTATAGGCGCAGGCCTTGCCTTCGCCAACTCGGCGCGCGCGCTGGCGGAAGTCCTCGCCGGCGATGGCAGCGGCGACGGCCCGCGCGCGGCGGTGGTGCAGGCTCCGCCCGGAACCGGTAAAACCACCCTTGTTCCGCCACAGCTCGCGAACCTGCCTGCGCTCGGTACCGGCCGCGTGGTCGTCACCCAGCCGCGCCGGGTCGCTGCCCGTGCGGCCGCGCGCCGGCTCTCGGCCCTGGACGGCAGCCGGTTGGGCAGCCGGGTGGGCTACACAGTGCGCGGAGAGCGGCAGGCCAGTTCCGAAACGCTCGTCGAGTTCGTGACGCCCGGCATCCTGCTGCGCCGCCTGCTGACCGACCCCGGCCTCGACGGGGTGGCAGCGGTGGTTTTGGACGAGGTCCACGAACGCGGGCTTGAGACCGACCTGCTCGTCGGCATGCTCGCCGAAGTGAGGCAGTTGCGCGGGGACCTCACGGTCGTCGCCATGTCCGCAACCCTGGACGCACCCCGGTTCGCTGCATTGCTTGCGACCAGCGACGACGGAACCCCCGCTCCCGTAGTGGACTGTCCCTCGGTGCTCCACCCCCTGAAGACGGAGTGGCGGCCTGCTGCGGGACCGCGCCTGGACGGCAGGGGAGTTACATCCGCCTACCTCGACTACCTTGCCGCGACAGCCGCGGAGGAACTCATGCAGGCGTTAAGCGCAGACAGCTCCATCGATGCCCTGGTCTTCGTCCCCGGCGCGCGGGAGGTCTCCCGCGTGGCGGAGGGGCTTCGCAGCCGGCTGGGGCCGGACGTCGACGTCCTGGAGCTCCATGGCCAGGTGGGCCCGGCTGAACAGGACCGTGCAGTTTCGGGCCGCGTCCCCGGCGGCAGGGCCAGGATCATCGTTTCAACCGATCTTGCTGAGTCCTCCCTTACTGTCCCAGGGGTCCGGCTGGTCATCGATTCCGGCCTGACCCGGGAACCGCGGCGCGACGCCGGCAGGGGCATGAGCGGCCTCGTCACCGTCTCCTGCTCCCGTGCCTCTGCAGACCAGCGCGCCGGGCGCGCAGCCCGGCAGGGTCCAGGGCGGGTGGTCCGCTGCTACGACCAGCAGGCGTTTGGTGCTGCCCCGGCGCATGTAACGCCGGAAATCAAAGTGGCGGATCTGACCGGGGCCGCCCTGCTCCTGTCATCGTGGGGCTCCCCGCGCGGAGAGGGACTTCCGCTGCCCGACCAGCCGCCGCAGCAGGCCATGGACGACGCCATGGAGGTCCTGCGCGAACTTGGCGCCGTGGCAGATGACGGTCAGGCCACCGGCACGGGAAGGCTCCTGGTGACCATTCCGGCTGACCCCCGGCTGGCCCGGGCCCTGCTTGACGGGGCGGCATTCGCGGGTCACGTGCCCGCTGCCGAAGCAGTGGCGCTGGTAGCGGGGGATCACCGCGCTCCCGGGGCTGACCTGACCCGCCTGCTGTCCCGGTTGCGGAACGAAACAGGTCCGGAAGCCCGCCGCTGGGCGGAGGAATCCCGCCGCCTGGCAGCCCTTGCGAAGCAGGCCGCGTTGCCTGCTGCGCCCGAACCGCCTGCGGAGGTTACCGGCTCGGCAGTGGTGGGTGCCGTCGTCGCACTGGCCTTCCCTGACCGGGTGGCACGCAGGGTGGACGGCGACAACCCAAACCGCTACCTTCTGTCCTCGGGGACCCGCGCCGGGCTGCCCGCCGGCAGCCCAATGTCCGGCCAAGAGTGGCTGGCGGTGGCGGAAGTTACCCGCGCCGATGGGAGGGACGCTGCCGGAACGGGCGCGGTTATCCGCTCAGCGGCTCCGCTCGCACCCGAACTGGCTGAGGCTGCCGCGTCGCATCTCCTGGCGGATGCCGTCGAGGCACAATTCACGGCGGGCCGCGTTTCCGCCCGGAGGGTGCGCCGGCTCGGGGCGATCGTCCTGGCGTCCACACCGGTCCGCCCGTCACCCGCCGAGGGACGAGTGGCGGTAGCGGAAGCCATCCACCAAGCAGGCCTTGGCGTCGTTGGCTGGTCGACGGCGGCCGACGCTTTGCGCCGCCGTCTCGCTTTCCTGCACCGCGGGCTGGGTGCGCCCTGGCCGGACGTCTCAGACCATGCGCTGCTGCTGCGGCTGGAGGACTGGCTGGGACCGGAGCTGGAGGCCCTCGCCGGCGGAGCGGCCGCACGCGGCATCGACCTCGGCGACCCGTTGCGCCGGTTGCTGCCCTGGCCCGAGGCCGCCAGGCTCGATGACCTCGTCCCGGAGTGGCTCGAGGTGCCAAGCGGATCGCGGATCCGGATTGAGTACCCTGATGTTGCAGACGACACTGCCCGGCCCGTGGTGGCCGTCAAGCTGCAGGAGTGCTTCGGATGGGCCGAGACGCCGCGGCTGCTCGGCGGCCGGGTACCGGTCCTCTTCCACCTGCTGTCACCGGCCCGGCGTCCGCTTGCGGTCACGGACGATCTGGCATCGTTCTGGTCCGGCCCTTATTCACAGGTCCGGGCCGAAATGCGGGGCCGCTACCCCAAGCATCCCTGGCCCGAGGATCCCTGGACGGCTCCGCCAACCGCACACGTCAAGCGGAGGAAATAGCGGAACAAGGGGAGGACTTCAGCAGCAGGAAAGGCAGCGTGAGATGTCCGATACACAGTTGAAACCTCGCGTCGATGGACTGAAACATCCAGTGGCTAGGCTCGTTTTCACCTGGACGACGTTGTCCACACCTCGACCCTAAGGACGTGCAGATGTTTCTCCTCACCAGCCTCAACCTCTTGCTCGACGGCCGGCGGAATGATGACGGCCGATCCCACAGCGGTGGCGACGGACAGTCCGATTCCTCCCAAGGACAGTTGAGCTCCGCCGCCTGGGAAGGCTGGTGGCAGGACGACGCCGCCTAGCGGCCGTCCAGCAGCCTGATCCTGCCGCTCTCCACCTACGCCGCGGCCGGTCTCAGGAGTGGTCGCGGATAAAGGCAGCCACCGGCGCGGCGAGGGAACCACCCACCTCGCCAGCAGAGCGCTTCAGGCCGGCGACACCAAAAGAGTGGTCGCCACCCTCCATCCACTGAAGAACAGCGTTGGTCCCGACCCGTGACACCACGTCCGTCAGGATCTCCGCTGTGGCGAAAGTATCCCGGCTGCCCTGCAGGAACAACATGGGCGTCGTGAGCCCGTACAGGTGCTGGTCCCGCAGCTTGTCCGGTTTGCCCGGCGGATGCAGGGGATAGCCCAGGTACACCAGCCCGGCGGCTTCCATCCCCTCGGCCACCGCCATGGATGCCATCCGCCCGCCAAAGGACTTGCCTGCTGCCCAGAGCGGGCCGGCATCGTTATGGGCTGTTGCCTGCTCCGCCGCCGCGGCCATGGCAGCACGCCACGTGGCGATGGCAACGGGCGGCCGATCGGGGAATTTCCGGCCTGCTTCCCGGTAGGGAAAGTTGAACCGCAGCGTGGCTGTTCGCAGCGCATTAAGCGCAGCCGTGAACCCGCGGAGGAACGGGTGCTCCATACCGGCACCGGCTCCGTGGGCCACCACCACGGTTGCGGACGGATTATCAGGGCGGGCGTACGCGGCGGTGACACTAACGCCGCCCACGGCGAGGGTCAGGGGCACTTCTGAGACGGGCATGCCTCCATCATGCCGGACCCGGAACCCCAAAATCGGTCCGCGGTCCGTGGCCGGGGTGTACGTTGTCCCCATGGCGAGTGAACAGACCACCATCACAGTTCCAGGCCCCCGCGGCGAGCGCGAGATGCGCATTTCCAGTCCAAGCAGGGTGCTCTGGCCCGATCTGGGAATCACAAAACTCGACCTCGCCCGCTATTTCGCCGACGTAGGCGAGGCGTTTATCAGCGCGAACGGCGACAGGCCGCTGGCGCTGCAGAGGTACAAGGACAACGTTGACGGGGAGATGTTCTTTTCCAAAAACCCGCCCAAAGGGGCCCCCGAGTTCATCCGGACCATGAAGGTGGTCTTTCCGAGCGCGCGTTCCCATCCGATGCTGGTCCTGGACGAGCCCGCCGCCGCCATCTGGGCAGTCCAGATGAACACCATCGTGTTCCATCCCTGGCCCTCGAGGACCGCGAACACCGACAACCCGGACCAGTTGCGCATCGACCTGGATCCGCAGCCGGGCACTGACTTCGATGATGCCGTCCCGGCAGCGCTGGTGCTGAAGGAGGTCCTGGCCGAGGCCGGGCTCACCTGCTTCATCAAGACCTCAGGCAACAGGGGACTGCATGTATACGCGCCCATCGAGCCCACCCGCGAGTTCCTTGATGTGCGGCATGCCGTGATTGCGGCCGCCCGGGAAGTGGAGCGGAGGATGCCGGAGAAAGTCACTACCGCATGGTGGAAGGAAGAACGGGGAAAGAAGATCTTCTTGGACTTCAACCAGGCCAACCGCGACCGCACTATCGCCGGCGCCTACAGCCCCCGGGCGCTGCCCCACGCCTCGGTGTCCTGCCCCATCAGTTGGGATGAGCTGGAGACTGCGGATCCGAAGAACTTCACCGTCCTCACCGTCCCGGACCGGCTCAAAACCGTGGGGGACCCCTGGGCGGGCATGCACAGCAACCCTGGAACCATCGACACCCTTTTGGAGTGGTGGGACCGGGACCTCAAGGACGGCCTCGAGGAGATGCCGTTCCCGCCGGACTACCCCAAGATGCCGGGCGAGCCGCCGCGGGTGCAGCCCAGCCGCGCCCGGAAGCAGGATTAGCGGACCAGCGGCAGGATTAGCGGACTATTCGAAGCGGGACGGGTCACCCGTCCCGCTTCGGACCACCTCGGCCACTCCGCTGGAAAAGTCCACCACCGTGGTGGGCTCGGAGCCACAGTCGCCGGCGTCGATGACGGCATCCACCTGGTGGTCCAGCCGCTCCTTGATTTCCCAGCCCTGGGTCAGCGGGTCCTCCTCATCCGGCATCAGCAGGGTGCTTGATAGCAGCGGCTCGCCGAGCTCGGCCAGCAGCGCCTGCACCACACGGTTGTCCGGGATCCTGACGCCCACAGTTTTTTTCTTGGGGTGCAGCAGGCGCCGCGGAACCTCTTTGGTGGCCGGCAGGATAAAGGTGTAGCTCCCCGGAGTCACGGACTTGATGCTGCGGAAGACGTCGTTTCCAATGTTCACGAACTGCCCCAGTTGGGCGAAATCCCGGCAGACCAGCGTGAAGTGGTGCTTGTCGTCCAGCCGACGGATCGCCCTGATCCGGTCCAGCGCGTCCTTGTTCCCCAACTGTGCCCCCAGCGCATAGCAGGAGTCGGTCGGGTAGGCGATCAGCCCGCCGTCGTGCACTATACGCACTGCCTGGGTAATGGCACGGGGCTGGGGATCCTGCGGATGAACGTCAAAGTATCTGGCCATGCACCCGAGCCTACGTTCCCCGCTCCGCCGCCGCACGCATTGGCGGCCGGGGAGTACCAAAGCAGCCAATGGGGGCAGCTGCCCCTATCACGAGGGCAGTCACTTGGGGCAGGATGTTGTCTGGTTCCATCCCTTTCAGTACAACTCAAGGAGATCCAGCCATGCCCACCACCCTTAACCCGTACCTTGGCTTCCGTGACAACGCCCGCGAAGCCATGAACTTCTACCAGTCGGTTTTCGGCGGTGACCTGGCGCTCAGCACCTTCGGGGAGTTCCAGGCCAGCGAAGACCCGGCGGAAGCGGAAAAAATAATGCATGGCATGCTGACAACCACCCAGGGCCTGGTGCTGATGGGAGCGGACACGCCCAACGGCATGGAGCTCAGCGGAGGGTCGTCCATCTCCATCTCGCTCAGCGGGGATGACGAATCGGAGCTTCGAGGCTATTACGAAAAGCTCAGCGGCAACGGCGGCACCGTCACAGTCCCCATGGAGCAGGCACCATGGGGAGACGTCTTTGGGATGTGCACGGACCGTTTCGGTGTGGCCTGGCTGGTCAACGTCAACAACCCGGAGGCAGCAGGCCAGACAGCCGGCTAACCGCTGCTCGGTGCTTCCTTGAGAAGGGGCGCCACGCAGTGCGACGATGTATGCGTGGAGTCCCTCTTCGAGATCCTTGACGATAAATGGTGGCTCGTTTTCCCCGCATTGGCCTTTGCCGGTCACTGGGCGAACTCGTGGCGCAAGGCCAGTGACCGCCGGCACCAGCGGAAGGTGGAGCTGTACAAGCTCAAGAACCAGGCACGTGAGGTTGAGCATGCCTCTGTCGCGGAGGTGGAGTCACTGATAGCCGCCCATGATGCCACCAACAAGCGCTGGCTGGACTATGAACTTGACGTGGGCAAGCTGATCGACTTCCCGCTCATGACAGACGTCCGGGAACCCCTCACGGTGGCGTTCCTTCGGGCAAAAAGGGAGGCCGATGGACTGCGGCCGGCATCGGCGGCGGACGTAACGTCGCACTCCCGCCTCGAGGCGTACCGCAAGGCCGTCGACGGTTTCAGTGTGGCGCTGGATGTCGCCGAACGCGAAGCCAGGCGCATCAGGGACAGCAAGTTCACCGGGCCCGAGCGGGAACGGCTTGCCACCGCCAGGCAGTTGCTGAAAATCGCGGAAAACCAGGCGGCCACGCCGGCAGAACGCCAGGCAGCCTACAAGCGTGCCCGCCGGGAACTGGACGGCCTCATCGTCCTCCCCGACGTGACGGTGGCGGCCCTCGAGGACAAGATCGCACCCATGCTGGACCGCGGTGCCCGGCCCTCTGACTCCCACCACGGCTGATCATCCGGGAGACGCTGTGGCCGTCCGCACGCTATACCTGGACGTCGACGGCGTTATTTGTCCTTTCGGTCCCGAAGGGCGCAGCGGTTGGGGAACCTTTTGGAGGCGTGCCGACGCAGGGCTGTTGCCGGTGGCGTTCGCGCCTGAACTCGTGAGGGGCTTGAACAGCCTGGCGGCAATGCCGGAGGTGCGGTGCGTCTGGCTCACCAGTTGGGAGGAACTGGCGCCGCGATACCTTTGTCCGGCCATCGGACTGGACGGCGGCCGCTGGCCCTTCCTGACATCCGAAGGTTCCGGAAGCGGACCCGAATGGTGGAAGCTTCGAGCCATCCAGGCCGATGTGGAAGAGACTGGACCGGCCGCCGTTGCCTGGGCGGACGACCAGCTCGCATTCGAGGCGGAGGCCCAGGCCTGGGCGGAGGTCGTGGGCCGGCGTTTGCTCACCGTGTCGCCGAACCCCAGGCGCGGAATCTCGCCCGCCGAGCTGGACGCTGTCGCGGCATTCCTCAGGGCACCGATGTTTTGACCTCCTGCCAAGGGCGCGTACGATCGATAAGGTTTCACGCCGGTTGAGTTAACAGCGCAGGTCATTCCAAGCGAACAGCTGGTGAATTATGCTGTGCAAGGCAGCCGGGGAAAGAAACTGCTGAACGTCGACTCTGCAGATTGGGCAACAGGTGGATATCACCTTCATGGTGGCGCTGGTCATCGCACTGGCACTATTTTTCGACTTCACGAACGGCTTCCATGACACGGCGAATGCTATGGCCACGCCCATCGCAACCGGTGCCATCAAGCCGAAGACAGCGGTGACCCTCGCTGCCATCTTGAACCTGGTGGGTGCCTTCCTGTCCACGGAAGTGGCCAAAACGGTCTCCGGCGGCATCATCCGTGAAGGATCCGACGGTGTACAGATCACCCCGGAGATCATCTTCGCGGGCCTCATGGGAGCAATTCTGTGGAACATGATCACTTGGTTGAAGGGGCTGCCCTCGAGTTCCTCGCACGCCTTATTTGGTGGTCTGATCGGTGCGGCCATCGCCGGCATCGGCTTCAATTCCATCAACCTTGAGGGCCTGCTCCAGAAGGTCATCCTGCCCGCAATCTTCGCGCCGCTGATTGCCGGCATCGTCGCCTACATCTGTACGCGCCTTGCCTACGCTTTGACGTCCCGCCATGACCCTGAAACCGGCAGCAAGCTCACCCAGAAACGCGGCGGCTTCCGTACCGGGCAGATCTTCACCTCCAGCCTGGTGGCACTGGCCCACGGCACCAATGACGCCCAGAAAACAATGGGCATCATCACGCTTGTCCTGATTGCCGCCGGCACCCAGGCGCCGGGATCGGGCCCGCAGTTCTGGGTGATCGCAGCCTGCGCCTTTGCTATTGCCATCGGAACCTACGCCGGCGGCTGGCGAATCATCCGCACCATGGGTTCCGGGCTCACGGAAGTAAAGCCCGCCCAGGGCTTCGCCGCCGAGACCAGCACCGCGTCGGCCATCCTCGCGTCCTCCCACCTCGGTTTTGCGCTCAGCACAACGCAGGTGGCTTCCGGTTCCGTCATTGGCTCCGGCATGGGCCGCAGGGGAACCAGTGTCCGCTGGAGCATGGTGGGCAGGATCGCCTTGGGCTGGCTCTTCACTCTTCCCGCGGCCGGCATAATGGGCGCGCTGACCGCGTTGCTGGTCAAGACCGGCGTAGTGGGCGTCCTGATAGCGGCCATCGCCGGCACGGCAGCGGTTTTGTTTATGTTCTTCTACTCACGTAAGTCGGCCGTGGGCCATCACAACGCCATCGAGGTGGAAGAGGCCGGCCAGACCGTGCGCTTCGCCAAAAAGAAGGCCCTGGCCCGAGCGCGCGCCAAGGCCAAGGCCCGTGAAAAGGGCAGCGCCCAAGCCATCACCAAGGCTGACGCCAGCACCAACGTTGGGGCCAGCACCAGCGCTGACGCCAGCACCAACGTTGGGGCCAGCACCAGCGCTGACGCCAGCACCAACGTTGGGGCCAGCACCAGCGCCGAGGCCAATACCGATGCCGAAGCCAATACGACGAAGGATGCCCAACGATGAAGTGGTTGGAACTGGTGACCGTGGCCGGTGCCACCTTGGCGGCGGCAGTGACAGTGGTGGTTCTCTACTCGCTGGGCGTTCGCCTGACGGCCATTGCCGGCGACGCACAGCAGGCTTCACCCGGCGTGAAACGGTCCCTTGCTTACGTCTGCTTCGGCCTGTGCGGACTCGCCGTGCTCTTCGGCCTGTACCTGATCATTCCGTACTTCTCCAGCTAGCAACACACGCTGGCAGCACCATAGCTTCAGCGGCCAGGCCGTTGGCCAGACCGCGGCGGATCACTAGGCTGGAGCCATGTCACGGATCCAGTACTTCGTAGCCGCGTCCCTTGACGGTTTCATTGCCACGTCTACAGATGATCTTGGCTGGCTCCTGCAGTTCGACGGCTTCGAGGGCGGCAAGGAGAGCTACGAAACGTTCATGGCGGGCGTTGGCTGCATCGTTATGGGCGGCGGGACGTATGCCTGGCTGATGGAGCACGAGCCAGGGAAGTGGCCCTATCCGGACACTCCCTGCTACGTCTTCACGCGGCATGAGTACCAGGCACCTCCCGGGGCGGACCTCACGTTCGTGCGCGGGAGCATCGACGAGTTCATTGCCGACTTCAAGGCTGACGCGGGAGGCAAGAACGTTTGGGTGGTTGGCGGGGGAGACCTCGCCGCCCAGTTCGCCGACGCCGGGCTGCTGGATGAGCTGATCCTCTCCGTCATTCCTGTGGTCCTTGGAGACGGCAAACGGCTGCTCCCGTTGACGGGTCCGACGCCGCCACTCGAGTTGACTGCCTCGCGCGCCATGGGCAGAGGCATAGTCGAGCTGCGGTACGTGTTGAACGGTAGCGCAGACACGAAACCCGGCAACTGAGCCCGCCGAAACCCGATGCTTGAGACGCCCCATCACGTCCCGTGGGTTTTTGGGAGACGCCCCATCACGTCCCGTGGGTTTTTAGGAGACGCCCCATCACGTCCCGTGGGTTTTTGGGAAACGCGTCATCAGGCCCAGCCGTGAAGTTGCGGGAGGTGATGGCGCGTTCCAAAATTTCTGCCGAAGGTGATGGTGCGTCTGACGGTGGCTGTTCCGCACTTCAGCTCTTCGAAGGCGAGGCGTTATCCCTGATCATGTTGGTGATGCGGGCGGTGGACAGCCGTCGTCCCTGTTCATCCGTCATAACGATCTCGTGCGTGGCCAGGGTCCCGCCGAGGTGGATCGCAGTGCAGGTTCCCGTTACCGTGCCCGCCGAGATGGAGCGGTGATGTGCGGCGCTGACCTCGATGCCCACTGCGTGGCGTCCTGGCCCTGCATGCATGCCCGAGGCGAATGATCCGAGTGTTTCGGCCAGCACCACGTGGGCGCCGCCATGCAGGATTCCAGCCACCTGGGTGTTTCCGGCCACTGGCATGATGGCTACCGTCCGCTCGGGGCTCATCTCAAGGAAACGGATCCCCATCTTCACCACCAACGCGCCAATCCCGAATTGACCCAGCCAGGCGTGCAGGTGCTCCGGGACGCCGGCGGCAGTGAGCTCGTCGGCGAAGGGGCCCGGCGTGAAATTGTCCATCATGGCAACTAGGCTGGCACCTGTGAGTGAAACAACCAAACCGGCCCCTTTCCCGTCCAATGTCCTGCAGGAGGACAACGCCCCGCAGGTCTCAACCGTCCTTGAAGACGCTGCTGTTCAGGACACGGTTCCGGCTCAGGCGGGTGGATCGGTTTCGGCGACTGCCGCCCCCGTAGTTCCCATGACTGGCCAGCCGCGGCTGCTGGTGCTGGACGGGCACTCGATGGCATTCCGCGCCTTCTTCGCCCTGCCTGCGGACAAGTTCTCCACCGCGAACGGCCAGCACACCAACGCCATCCACGGCTTCACCTCCATGCTGATTAACCTCATCAAGGAACAGCAGCCCACCCACATCGCCGTGGCTTTCGACGTCTCTGATGAGTCCACCCACCGGAAGACCGAGTACAGCGAATACAAGGGGGGCCGGAACGAAACCCCACGGGAGATGAACAACCAGATCGACCTCATCGGCCAAGTGATGGAAGCCTGGGGCATCAAGACCATCAAGATGCCGGGCTACGAGGCCGATGACATTCTTGCCACCCTTGCCGCAATGGGTGAAAAGGCCGGCTTCGAGGTCCTGCTGGTTTCCGGCGACCGGGACGCATTCCAGCTGATCACGGACAACGTTTTTGTGCTCTACCCGAAGAAGGGTGTCAGCGATATCCCGCGGATGGATGCCGCCGCCATCGAGGCCAAGTATTTCGTCAGCCCCGCACGGTATTCGGACCTCGCCGCGCTGGTGGGGGAGACGGCCGATAATCTCCCGGGAGTGCCGGGCGTAGGCCCCAAAACGGCTGCCAAGTGGATCAACCTCTATGGCGGCCTTGAAGGCGTACTTGAACACGTGGATTCCATTGGTGGCAAGGTGGGTGACGCGCTGCGGGAGAACGTCGAAGCCGTCAAGCGCAACCGCCGGTTGAACCAGCTCCACACGGACCTGGAACTTCCCGTCACGCTGGATGAGCTGTACGAGCCCCGCCCGGACCAGGCAGCCCTCGAGGACCTGTTCGACCAACTCGAATTCAAGGCCATCCGCGGCCGGCTTTTCGCCCTCTACGGCGACGACGACGCTCCCGCCCCGGAGCGTGGAAGCATCGAAACCCCAGACTTCATCACACCCTCCGGTGCTGCTGAGCTCGCCGAATTCCTGGACGCAGGCGCGGGTCAGCGCTCCGCTGTGGCGGTTGACCTGGTACCGGGAAGGATCGGCGAGGATGCTGCCGGGCTGGCCATCGTCCGCGACGGCGCCGCCGCTTACATCGACCTCTCCGCCCAGGACGCCGAGGCGGAAAATGTCCTGGTGTCGTGGTTGCGTGACGCCGAAGCCCCGAAGGTGCTGCATGGGTTCAAGGCTGCACTGAAGGCCCTGACCTCCCGCGGATTGGAGCTTGGGGGCGTGGTGGACGATACGTCCATCTCCGGCTACCTCATCCAGCCGGACCGCCGCACCTACGAACTCGCTGAACTTGCCCAGCACCACCTCAACGTCGGGATCCCCGCCGCCACCGCCAAAGCCGGCCAGCTGGAGCTTTCCTTCGACGGCGACGACGAGGCGGCCGCGGGCGCACTGGTGCAGGCCGCCGCCGTCGTCCTTGCATTGAGCCGCTTCTTCGAGGCGGAGCTGAAGGAGCGCCGCGCCGAGGAGCTGCTGTCCACCCTGGAACTTCCGGTCAGCCGTGTCCTGGCCGACATGGAACTCGCCGGCATCGGGATCGACATGGCCCGGATGGACGAACAGCTCGCGGACCTCGCCCGGGTTATTGACAACGCCCAGGAGCAGGCCTTCGCGGCGATCGGCCACGAGGTCAACCTCGGATCGCCCAAACAGCTGCAGACCGTGCTGTTTGAGGAGCTCCAGCTGCCCAAGACCAAAAAGATCAAGTCCGGCTACACCACCGACGCCGCGTCCCTGAAGAACCTCCTCGACAAAACCGGCCATGAGTTCCTGGTACAGCTGATGGCCCACCGGGAAGCTGCAAAGCTGCGGCAAATGCTGGAGTCACTGAAGAAGTCCGTCGCTGAGGACGGCCGGATCCACACCACTTACGCCCAGAACGTGGCGGCCACGGGCCGCATCTCCTCCAACAACCCCAACCTGCAGAACATCCCCATCCGCAGCGAGGAAGGCCGCCGCGTCCGCGGGATCTTTGTTGTCAGCGACGGCTACGAATGCCTGCTGTCCGCGGACTACTCCCAGATTGAAATGCGGATCATGGCGCACCTGTCCGGCGATGCCGGCCTCATCCAGGCCTACAAGGACGGCGAGGACCTGCACCGGTTTGTGGGCTCCAACATCTTCCACGTGCCCACCGAGGAGGTCACCAGCGCCATGCGCTCCAAGGTGAAGGCCATGTCCTACGGGCTGGCCTACGGCCTGACCTCCTTCGGCCTGTCCAAGCAGCTGGAAATCTCCGTGGACGAGGCCCGCACTCTGATGAAGGACTACTTCGACCGGTTTGGCGCCGTCCGCGACTACCTCCGCGGCGTGGTGGACCAGGCCCGGGTTGACGGCTACACGGCAACCATCGAGGGCCGCCGCAGGTACCTGCCGGACTTGACCAGCACCGACCGGCAGCTCCGGGAAAACGCGGAACGGATCGCCCTCAACAGCCCGATCCAGGGCTCGGCCGCAGACATCATCAAGCGCGCCATGCTCGGCGTCCATGCAGAACTCAAGTCACAGGGCCTGAAGTCGCGGATGCTCCTGCAGGTCCACGACGAACTGGTCCTGGAAGTTGCGGCGGGGGAGCGGGAAGCCGTGGAGAAACTTGTCACCGAACAGATGGGGGCCGCGGCGGACCTCAGCGTTCCGCTGGAGGTCCAGATCGGTGTGGGGCCCAGCTGGTACGACGCCGGGCACTAACGTGTCACTGCTGGCCAGGCGCCGGATTTATTGGTTAGGCTCGGACGGATGGCTGACCTGAGCGGAAACTATGAGATCCGGCGCTTTGGCGCGGTTTCCAGAAACAATGATGGCTATGCGGAAGCGGAGACCTGGGCCAGTGCCGTGGCCTTCGGGTTCCACGAGTCCACGCGCACGCCTGACCATGTGGCAAAGTCCCTCGCCACCTACGAAAGGGACGGCCGGGTCCTGACCGGTGTGTACCAAACGGGCGACGTGGCACCGGGTTCCCTTCCTGCTGAAGTGCCGGTGGCCACGTTCGCCACTTTCCGCAAGAGCCTTAACATCGGTTTCGGCCGCGCCCTTGAGAGTCAACTGGTCACGTCCGTGACAGTACGGACCTCGCACCGCCGCCGCGGGCTGCTGCGCCGGATGATGAGCGAAGACCTGCACCTCGCCAAAGAGGACGGCATCGCGATGGCTGCCCTCACCGCCTCGGAGGGAACCATCTACGGACGCTTCGGTTACGGCGTCGCCAGCTTCGAACGCTCCGTCAAGGTGGACACCACCGCGCGGTTCATTCTGGGGCACCAGCCCACGGGCAGTGTGGAAATTGCCGACCCCAAGGCCCTGCTGCAGCTGGCACCGGAGGTCTTTGAACGCGTCCACGAGCTCACCCCCGGGTCCCTCGGCCGGCAGGACTGGTATCGGCAACTCGCTTCCGGATCACTCGGCCGGGACGGCAAGGAGGACCCCGCCATCAAGGTGGCGCTCCATTACTCGGCGGACGGAGTTGTGGACGGGTATGTCTCCTACAAGTTCCTCGGCTGGGACACGGAACCCTACACCGTGGAAGTGGTGGACCTGATAGCCGCCGGCAACGACGCCTACCTGGAGCTCTGGCAGTTCCTCGGCGCCATCGACCTGGTGGAGCGCGTCTCCTGGGACGAAGCGCCGCTGGATGACCCTTTGACCTGGGCCCTCACGGACCCGCGCTGCATTGACTCCTCCGACAGCCGGGACATGCTGTGGCTCCGTATCCTCGATGCTTCCAAGGCGCTGGGGGCCAGGCACTATCCGGCCGACGGCCGGCTGGTCCTGGAGGTCCATGACTCGCTGGGCCTCACGGCTGGAACCTATGCGTTGCAAGTCCAAAGCGGCCAGGCCGCCGTCGAACGCCTGCCGGAAACCACGGAAGCGGACCTGGTGCTGGATGTTTCAGCCTTGTCCTCGATCTACCTGGGCGCCGTATGCCCCGTGACGCTGACGGCAGCAGGCAGGATTCGGGAAAACACGGCCGGCTCAGCCCTGAAGGCCAGGCAGATGTTCGCCGTTGAGCGGGCAACGCACTGCCTTACCCACTTCTGACTCCAGCCGCTGCTGCTTGCCTGCGTTTCCATGGGCCCCTGACACCCCCGGGCCAGCCGGGTACGCTGAATATGTCGTGAAGCCGACCGCGCACTTTTCTCCACGCCGTCGTTTACCCGATGGCTTGATCTTTGCGTTTGAGGAGGCAGCAATGCCTGATGAAGCGGATGAAAGTGTTATCGGCACACTGCGCGATCTCGAAGACATTGTCCGGGGAGAGGAACACGTGTATGTCCGGTACTCCCGGGGGCATGAGGCAGACGCTGGTTCCGGAAGCACCGACACCGAAAGCGGACTGACGCTACCGGGTCTCTCTGTCAACCCGTTGACACCGGAAGAGTGGTGGAGCAGGCCGCTGAGGGACTGGCTTGCCCGCCAGATTTGCCAGTACCTGCATCTTGGCAAAAGGCAGGACCGGCACGCCTGGATCCTTACCGGGAAGTGCGTGGGCCGGGGACCGGACTGCGAGCCGCTCCTTACCGATATTCACCCGCTTGGCCGCCTCACGAACGGGCTGCTGGAGGAAGCTGAACGGGTTTATGAAGAACGGTTTAACGCCCGGCAGGGTCCCTGACGCGGCTGGCAGGCCATACGTCCGGCGGCCCGAACGCCGCTTTGACCCGCGTTACGCGCAGCGACTAGACTGAACGGGCGTGTGTTACGTGTGCGCAGCTTTGGTTCGCATTTGAGCTCACGCAATCAGGATGACCCGGCAATCCGCCGCGCTCCGCCTCCAGGTCAGTACCCGGAAGTGGTGGTCGCCTGACCAACTAACTATCCACAACGGAGCCCCTACTACATGACCATCACCTCCACCGAGAAGCCCGGTACCCCCGTAGTCGCCATTAACGACATCGGTACCGCTGAGGACTTCCTCGCAGCAGTCGACGCGACCATCAAGTACTTCAACGACGGAGATCTCGTCGAAGGTACCGTCGTCAAGGTCGACCGCGATGAAGTCCTGCTCGACATCGGTTACAAGACCGAAGGTGTCATCCCCTCCCGTGAGCTGTCCATCAAGCACGACGTTGATCCCGGAGACGTCGTCTCCGTTGGCGATCAGGTCGAAGCCCTGGTGCTCACCAAGGAAGACAAAGAAGGCCGCCTGATCCTCTCCAAGAAGCGCGCTCAGTACGAGCGTGCCTGGGGCGACATCGAGAAGGTCAAGGAAGAAGACGGTGTTGTCACCGGTACCGTCATCGAGGTTGTCAAGGGTGGTCTTATCCTCGACATCGGCCTGCGCGGCTTCCTGCCCGCATCCCTCGTCGAGATGCGCCGTGTGCGCGACCTGGCTCCGTACATCGGTCAGCAGATCGAAGCCAAGATCATCGAGCTGGACAAGAACCGCAACAACGTGGTCCTTTCCCGCCGTGCATGGCTCGAGCAGACCCAGTCCGAGGTCCGCTCCACGTTCCTCAACAAGCTGGAAAAGGGCCAGGTCCGTCCCGGCGTCGTTTCCTCCATCGTCAACTTCGGTGCATTCGTGGACCTGGGCGGCGTAGACGGCCTGGTTCACGTTTCCGAGCTGTCCTGGAAGCACATCGACCACCCGTCCGAGGTTGTCGAAGTTGGCCAGGAAGTCACCGTCGAGGTTCTCGAGGTTGACCTGGACCGCGAGCGCGTCTCCCTGTCGCTCAAGGCTACGCAGGAAGATCCGTGGCAGACCTTTGCCCGCACCCACGCCCTCGGCCAGGTTGTTCCGGGTAAGGTCACCAAGCTGGTTCCGTTCGGTGCGTTCGTTCGCGTCGAAGACGGCATCGAAGGCCTGGTCCACATCTCCGAGCTGGCCGTGCGCCACGTGGAACTGGCAGAGCAGGTTGTTTCCGTTGGCGACGAGCTGTTCGTCAAGGTCATCGACATCGACCTCGAGCGCCGCCGCATTTCGCTGTCCCTCAAGCAGGCCAACGAGGGCGTCGACGCCGACAGCACCGAATTCGATCCGGCTCTGTACGGCATGGCCGCAGAGTACGACGAAGAGGGCAACTACAAGTACCCCGAGGGCTTCGATCCCGAGTCCAACGAGTGGCTTGAAGGCTACGAGAACCAGCGCGCCGCCTGGGAGCAGCAGTACGCTGACGCCCAGACCCGTTGGGAAGCCCACAAGAAGCAGGTTGCCCAGCACGCTGCCGACGACGCTGCAGCTGCAACGTCCGGTGAGAGCGATTCCGGCACCACCAGCTACTCCTCGGAGCCGGCTGCTGAGTCCAACGCCGGTGCAGGAACTCTTGCATCCGACGAGGCCCTCGCCGCTCTGCGCGAGAAGCTGACCGGCAACTAATTGCCATCGGCCCGGACTTTCCGGGCCAACCCAACAGACCCCCTGCCCACAAGGCAGGGGGTCTGTTGGGTTAACGCGTGATGGGCCGCGGCTTTATGGGCAGCCAGGCACTTAGAGTACGACGACGGCGCTGACCGTCCCGTCGTCGTCGGGCGTAAGTACGGCGCCGGCTGAGGCGAGGAGACGTTGGGCGCCGACGTTCCCGGTCAGGGTGCGGGCGGTGACGCGGGCGACGCCCGCTTTGCGGGCTTCGCCCAGGACCAGGCGGAATGCGACGGTTCCGATCCCGCGGGACCGAAAGCTCCTGCCCAGCCAAATACCCGTCTCGGCAACAGTTATGCCGTTGGACTCAGCACTAGCGGATCCAGTACCGCCAGACTCGATGCGGCGGAGGCGGATGGACCCGGCCAGGCTGCCATCGGCGAGAATGCCCCACGCCTTCTCCCCGGCATCCCCGTCGAGGCCCTGGGCGGCGGCGTGGTGATAGCTAAAGAACCACGCCGTACGTTCCAGGTTCCATCCCGGGCCGCCCAGTGGAGGAGCGACCTCGTCGGGGGAGGCGTCGCGCTTGGCCAGCGCCAGGAGCTGCTCCAGCACTGATTCATCCACGTCCACGAGGGACACGTCAGGGAAGCGGGACATCCACCCAGTCCGTTCCTTCGGGTTTGAGGGCAGCGCTGCCCGAGGTGAACAGCTGCAGTCGGTCTGCAGCATCTGCGATCGCCCCGGCCTCGTCCGGAACAGCCACGCGCAGAACCGTGTGCTGTTCTCCGTAGCTTGTTTCCGCCATCACGAAACCCGCAGCCCTCAGGTCGTTCTCCAGCCGCCCGGCAGCAGCGTGGGGCACCTCCGCCGAGCAGATCCGCAACCGGCTGCGGCGCACCAGCGGCACAAGTGAAAGCGCCGAGGACACGGACTCCGAGTAAGCGCGCACCAGCCCGCCCGCCCCCAGCAGGATTCCGCCGAAGTAGCGGACGACGACGGCGCTCACGTCGCTGAGGTCAGCCGCCCCGGGTGTCGTTTCCCTTTTGCTCAAGGCCTCGAGCATGGGGACGCCGGCGGTTCCCGAGGGCTCGCCGTCGTCGCTTGAGCGCTGGATGTCCCGATCAGGGCCGAGGATGAACGCCGAGCAGTGGTGCCGGGCGTCGTGGAACTCGCGGCGGAGCCCCGCCACAAGGTCGCGTGCAGCCTCCTCGCTGTCGGCCCGGCGCAGCACCGTGATGAACCTGGAGCGCTTGATCTCGATCTCGTGGCGGAAGTCCGGGCCTGTTGCCAGGGTGGTGTAGCTGGTGGCCTGGCTCGCTTGCTCTTGCACCCGGCCAAGTCTAGTTGTGGTGCGTGGGCCCACGCCGTGAGGGTTCCTTGGGCGAGCGCAGCGAGGGCAGGGTAGCGGTGGGTGGGCCCACGCCGTGAGGGTTCCCTGGGCGAGCGCAGCGAGGGCAGGGTAGCGGTGGGGATTAGTGTGGTGGGGTGCTGAAAATTGGTTTGACGGGCGGTATCGCCTCAGGAAAGTCGGCAGTGGCCTCCCGGCTCAAGGAACGCGGGGCTGTGCTGGTGGACGCAGATGCCCTGGCACGGGAGGCGGTGGAACCCGGTACGGAAGGCCTGCAGCGGATCGTTGCCGGGTTCGGCGACGACGTCCTGGGCGCCGACGGCCGGCTGGACCGGCCCAAACTCGGGGCCCTGGTCTTCGGGGACCCTGAACACCTCGCCGTGTTGAATGGAATCGTCCACCCACTGGTCCGGTCCCGCGCCGCGGCCATTGTGGCGGAAGCCGCGGAGGACGCCGTGGTGGTGCAGGACATCCCGCTGCTGGTGGAGACGGGCCAGGGCAGTGACTTCCACCTGGTCCTGGTGGTGGACGCGCCGGATGAAATGAGGCTGCAGCGGATGCTGGAGCTCCGGGGGATGACCGCTGAGGCCGCCCGCTCCCGGATGGCGGCGCAGGCAACACGGGAGGAACGCCTCGCCGCGGCTGACATCGTCATCGACAACTCGGGCACCCTGGAGCAGTTGGTGGCAGAAGTTGACCGGCTCTGGGATGACCGCCTGGCGCCCTTTGCCCGAAACCTCTCAACAGGAGAAAGGGCGGCCAGAGCCGGGGGACCGGTGCTCGTGCCGGCGCGGCGTGAGTGGGCGGGCGATGCCCAGCGGCTTATGAACCGGATTGTCAAAGCCCTTCCGGCCGGGCAGCAGGAGAGGGTGGCAGTCGACCACATTGGCTCCACGTCAGTTCCGGGGCTGGACGCCAAAGACGTCATCGACCTTCAGCTCACCGTCCCGGACCTCGAAGTTGCCGATTCCCTTGCACCCGTCCTGGCCGCCAGCGGATTTCCCGCCATCCCAGGTATCACCGCCGACAATCCCAAGCCCAGCCACCCCGACCCCGAAGACTGGCGCAAACGCATCCATGCGAACGCGGATCCGGGCCGTCCAGTTAATCTGCATATCAGGGCCACCGGCTCACCGGGTTGGCGCTTCGCCCTCTGCTTCCGCGACTGGCTGCGGGCGGAACCGGCAGCGGTGGTTGAATACTTGGCGCTGAAGCGCAGACTCGCTGCCGCCCACGCAGGGGACACGTCCACCGCGGACTACGCGGCGGCCAAGGAAGAGTGGTTTACGGCCGTGGAAGAACCCCTTGAACGGTGGGTTAAGCAGTCGGGCTGGCAGCCGCCGTCGTCCATGCCCTGACTCGTTGTCGCGGCTGCCTCTCCTGACACAGGCTGGGTGTTCGCCCGTAACGGACTGACCCCCTCAGTGTCGGTGCCCCACTGTAAATTAGAACCATGAGCCTTGCGCAGGAAGTCAACCGTGTTGTAGCGCCCTTCGAGGTCATCAGCGAGTTCAAGCCGGCCGGTGACCAGCCCACAGCCATTGCTGAGCTGACGGAGCGCATCAGGAACGGCGAGAAGGACGTGGTCCTGCTCGGCGCCACCGGTACAGGCAAGAGCGCCACTACGGCATGGCTGATCGAACAGGTCCAGCGGCCCACCTTGGTGATGGTCCAGAACAAGACCCTCGCAGCGCAGTTGGCCAACGAATTCCGCGAGCTGCTGCCCAACAACGCGGTGGAGTATTTCGTCTCGTACTACGACTACTACCAGCCTGAGGCCTACGTAGCGCAGACGGACACGTTCATTGAGAAGGACTCCTCCATCAACGAGGAAGTGGAGAGGCTCCGCCACTCCGCCACCAACGCCCTGCTGACCCGCCGCGACGTCATTGTGGTGGCCACGGTGTCCTGTATCTATGGCCTCGGCACCCCGGAGGAATACATCGCCGGCATGGTGACCCTCCGCAAGGGGGCGGAGATGAACCGCGACGACCTGCTCCGGAAATTCGTCTCCATGCAATACGCGCGCAACGATATGGACTTCCACCGCGGCACCTTCCGGGTCCGCGGCGACACCGTGGAAATCATTCCCATGTACGAGGAACTGGCTATCCGGATCGAGTTTTTCGGGGACGAGATCGAGAACATCCACACGCTGCATCCGCTGACCGGTGAAGTGATCCGGGACGAAGAGGAGATGTACGTCTTCCCGGCCTCGCACTATGTGGCCGGGCCTGAGCGGATGGCCAGGGCAATCAAGCGGATCGAAGACGAACTCGCGGACCGGCTGCACGTCCTGGAAAGCCAGAACAAACTCGTCGAGGCGCAGCGGCTGCGGATGCGCACCACCTACGATCTCGAGATGATGCAGCAGATGGGCTTCTGCAACGGCATCGAGAACTACTCATCGCACATTGACGGCCGGGCCCCGGGGACCGCGCCGCACTGCCTCCTTGACTATTTTCCGGACGACTTCCTGCTGGTGGTGGACGAGTCCCACGTCACCATCCCCCAAATCGGTGCCATGTATGAAGGCGACATGTCCCGCAAACGGAACCTGGTGGACTTCGGCTTCCGCCTGCCGTCCGCCATGGATAATCGCCCGCTCAAGTGGGACGAATTCCTCCAACGCGTAGGCCAAACCGTCTACCTTTCCGCAACCCCGGGCAAATACGAGCTGGGCAAAGCGGACGGCACGGTCCAGCAGATCATCCGGCCCACCGGGCTGATCGACCCTGAGGTGGTGGTCAAGCCCACCAAGGGCCAGATCGATGACCTGCTGGGCGAAATCAAGACGCGCACAGAGAAAAATGAACGGGTCCTGGTCACTACGCTCACCAAGCGGATGGCGGAGGACCTTACTGACTACTTGCTGGGCCATGGCGTGAAGGTGGAGTACCTGCACTCGGACGTGGACACCCTGCGCCGCGTGGAGCTGCTCCGCGAGCTCCGGATGGGTACGTTCGACGTCCTGGTGGGCATCAACCTGCTCCGCGAAGGCCTGGACTTGCCCGAGGTCTCCCTGGTCAGCATTCTGGACGCTGACAAGGAAGGGTTCCTGCGGTCCTCCACGTCGCTGATCCAGACCATCGGCCGCGCCGCCCGCAACGTCTCCGGTCAGGTGCACATGTACGCCGACCGCATCACGGACTCCATGGCGCACGCCATCGACGAAACCAACCGTCGACGCGCCATCCAGGTCGCGTATAACGCGGAAAGGGGCATCGATCCGCAGCCGCTGCGGAAGAAGATCGCCGACATCACGGACCAGTTGGCCAAGGAAGACGCCGACACCCAGGAACTGCTCAGCAACAACCGGCTGGCCAAGGGCGGCAAGCGAAAGTCCGCGGCGAAGGGTGCCGCGCAGGTGCGTTCCGACGGCCTCGCCGCAGCACCGGCGGAGGACCTGGTGGGCCTGATCGAACAGCTGACCGAACAGATGCACGGGGCCGCCGCCGAGCTGCAGTTCGAGGTGGCAGCGCGGATCAGGGACGAGGTCAGTGAACTGAAGAAGGAACTGCGCCAGATGCAGGCGGCCGGTCACGCCTGAGCAGTGTGCCAAGGACACGTGACAGCAGCCGGGAGTGGCAATACTCCCGGCTGCTGTACAGTTAACGTCACGTAGGGGAGTATCCCAAGCGCTACGATCGTCAACACGCAGGGCATAGTTGCCCCGCCGGGCGTAGCGGGCCGCCACATCAGCACCAAGTGCACAGGCAGGCCGGAGAGACTTACACTGCATCTCTGTACCTGCGAAAGGCTGCCCTGTGCTCGAATTACCCGTGTGGTTCGAGGTCGGCTCGTTTGTCGTCCTCGGCCTGATCCTCCTGATCGACCTTCTCCTGGTGGTTCGCCGCCCCCACGAACCCTCCATGAAGGAGGCAGGCCTGTGGGTGGCGTTCTACGTCTCCCTCGCCCTGGTGTTTGCCGGCGCCATGTTCGCCTTCACCGGGCCTGAATACGGCGGGCAGTTCGTCGCCGGCTGGGTGACGGAATACAGCCTCAGCATAGACAACCTGTTTGTCTTCATCATCATCATGGCCAGGTTCTCCGTACCCCGGAAGTACCAGCAGGAAGTGCTGATGGTGGGCATCATCATTGCCCTGATCCTGCGCGGCATCTTCATCCTGCTCGGCGCCATCGTGATCGAGCAGTTCAGCTGGGTGTTCTACATCTTTGGAGCGTTCCTGCTGTGGACTGCTTGGAAGCAGGCACAGGATGAAGGCGAAGACGAGGAAGACCGCGAAAACCCGCTCATCGCGAAGATCCGCAAGGTCATCCCGATGTCGGAGAAGTTCGACGGCGGCAAGCTGCGCACTACCGTGAACGGCAAGAAGGTCTTCACCCCGATGCTGATTGTGTTCATCACCATCGGCCTCACCGACCTGCTCTTTGCAGTGGACTCCATCCCCGCCATCTTCGGACTCACCCAGAGCCCGTTCATCGTGTTCACCGCAAACCTGTTCGCCCTCATGGGCCTGCGCCAGCTGTACTTCCTGCTGGGCGGCCTCATGAACCGCCTCATTTACCTGAAGCACGCACTGTCGTTCATCCTCGCGTTTATCGGTGTCAAGCTGGTCCTGCACGCCATGCACGTGAATGAACTGCCGTTCATCAACGGCGGCCAGCACATCGAATGGGCTCCGGAGATCCCCACGTTCGTTTCCCTGGCCGTGATCGTCGGCACCATCATCATTGCGGTCGTCGCCAGCCTGTTGAGCTCCAAAGCGAAGGAAGCCCACCTGGATGCCCGTCTCGAAGAAGACATCCGCAAGAGCCACAGCGACGTCGACTAGAGCCTCTTCAGTCCCTGCCTGTCCAGCAATCCCGGCCGCGTTCGCGGCCGGGATTGCTGCTTTTAATCACCCCCTATAGCAGCGGGCTGCGGGGGACTATGCTCTCCCCATGGCCCCCACGCTGATGACAGAAGAAGGAGCGCGCCAGGTCCAACGGCGCACCGTGGTGCTGCTCAGCGCGGCTCAGGTTTTCGGCGGAATCGGGACCGGAGCCACGGTCTCCATCGGCTCCATCCTCGCGGTGGAATTGTCAGGATCGAGCGCATGGGCGGGGGCGGTAGCCACGGTCATGACCCTGGGCGCTGCGCTGGCCGCGCTGCCGCTTGCCTCGCTGGCCGACCGCCGGGGCCGCAGGATGGGCCAGGTGGCCGGACTGTCCGCCGCCCTCGCGGGCACCGTACTCATGATTCTGTCCGTGGTGTTCGGAGTCTTCATCCTGTTGGTGCTCGGCGCAGCCGGCATCGGTGTGGGCACGGCGGCAAGCCTCCAGGCACGCTTCGCCGCCGTGGACCTGGCAGACGGTGAACACCGCGGCAGGGCCTTGTCCACCGTCGTCTGGGCAGTGACCGTAGGAGCTGTCGCGGGGCCGAACCTCATCCAGCCCGGCACAGTTGTGGGACAGGCCGTGGGCCTGCCGCCAATTGCCGGGCCGTTCGTGATTTCCGGGGCCGGGCTCCTCATCGCCTGCGCGCTGGTGTTCGCCGGTCTCCGGCCGGACCCGCTCCTGCTTGCCCGCGACCTCGCGTCCACCGCGGCTGTGGTTTCCGGGTCAGGATCGCCGCAGCAGCCGGGACAGCAGCCTCCGCACCCGGGCACGGCCAGGCCGCCGGGATCGCTCAAGCGCGGCCTGCAGGCAATCCGCGCCTCGCGGATGGCACTGCTCGCAGTGGCTGCCGTCGTCGGGGCGCACGCCGTGATGGTGGGCGTTATGTCCATGACGCCTCTTCACCTGCAGCACCTCGTTGAAGGGCCGGCCGCTGCCCACGCCGGGCACACGGCGTCGGGCGATGTCCTGGTAATCATCGGGTTCACCATCTCCCTGCACATCGCGGGCATGTTCGCGCTGTCGCCGGTGATGGGCTGGCTGACGGACAAGGCGGGCAGGACCGAAACCATCATGATCGGTTTCATCCTGCTGATTACCGCTGTCGCAGTGGCCGGGTTCGGCCAGGACTCCACGGCGGCCGTTGCGGTGGGGCTGGTCCTGCTGGGCATGGGCTGGTCTGCGTCCACCATCTCGGGCTCCACGCTGCTGGCCGAAAGCGTGGGCCCGGATTCCCGCGTAGTGGTCCAGGGCGTTTCGGACATGCTGATGGGGATTGCGGGCGCGGTAGGCGGCGCGACATCCGGATTGGTCCTCAGCCAGGCCGGCTACCTGGGACTGAACATGGCGGGCGCCCTGGTGGGAGCGGTTGTCCTCGCGGCGGCCGCGGTCAGAGTCGTGGCGCGCCGCCGGGGGACGCTGGCGCCGTAGGCCAGCCGGCACTGCGGGCCACCTGTGAGCACAGCCCGCCTCGCTCCGATCGTCAGTGGCGGGCGCGTGCCATACCCAGCAGGCGGGTGAAGATCCCCTCGCCGTCGTCGGCGATTCCATCATGATGGAAGTCCGGGGTCTCCCAGACCTGCAGCCCGTGGACAGCCGAGGCCGTCTCCAGGGACAGGTTCCGGTCCACGTAGATATCGTCTGAGTAGACGGCGGCAGCTGCGGGAACAGTATTGACCGCCAGCCGGTGAACGTCGTAGAGCGGTTTCCAGTCCGGCTTTGCCGCCAGCAGCCCTGCCACCTCGCGCAGGGGCTGCAGGGCGGGGTCTTGGTCGAAGTACCACGGGTAGACCATTTCGCCGGTGAGCAGCAGCGGGTCCGCGTCCGGCTCGAACTCCGGATACTCACCCAGCACCCGCCAGGCAGACCAGTCGGTGGCTTCGCCCTGGCCGTAGATTGACTCGTGCATCAGGGCGTACAACGGGTTGGAGCGGCGGGACACGATCGTCTGCATCTGTTCGAGGAAGGAATCCGAAAGCCTGCTTCCCTGGGCCGTCTCCGTGAACGCGTCCTCCAGCAGGTAGTGCAGGCTGTCCACCCTGGTGTTGCCGCCCAGGAAGGCGCCCGCCATCTGAAAGCGTTCCACGGTGAGGGGGCCGCCGTCGGGCAGGAATTCCGGGGTGCTCCGCAGGTGGCGCGCAATCCGGTCCACCGTGGCGCGGTCCTCCGGGTACCAGCCGAAGTATTCCACGTTCCGTGCTGCCACGCGTTTGAAGGTGGCGCGGTATACGTCGTCAGCCGGGCCGGTGAGTGGAGGAAGGCCACCGGTGATAAACGCCTCCCTAAGCCCCTCTGCCGCGAAGGATAAATAGGTGAGCGCGCAGAAGCCGCCATAACTCTGGCCGTAAATGCTCCAGGGCGGGGACCCCAGCGCATCCCTGATCAATTCGGCGTCGGCCACGATTGAATCAGCGCGGAAATGCTCCAGGTAGGCCGCTTGCTCCTGCGCCGTTCCGCGCAGGGGAAGAGTGTTCCGGTCAATCGGCGCGGACAGTCCGGTGCCACGCTGGTCCAGCATCAGGATCCGGAAGTCCTTGGCGGCGGCCTTGCTCCAGCCGCCCAGCGAACCGAACCTGTTGCCGCGGCCGCCCGGACCGCCCTGCAGGAACAGCAGCCAGGGCAGCTTGGCGGCCTCTTCCCTGCTGTGGGAAGCCGACACGTATTCACGGGCAAAGACGGTGATCGTTTCGGCGTCCGGGGAAGGACTGAAGTGGTCCAAAGGCACCGTAAAAAAGTGTTCAGCCGTGCGCATGCCCCGGAATTCATGGCGGGCCCGGACCTCGTGCCGCACCTGGCCGCGTGCGGCGGCCACCTGCAGCTCAGCCATTGGCGGCGGCCGGCACGGCGCTGCCGAACTGTTCGAGGGCATCGCCGGTGAGGCGGAAGGTGGACCAGCCGTCCATGGGCCGGGCCCCCAGGCGACGGTAGAAATTGATGGACGGCTCGTTCCAGTCCAGCACGCTCCACTCCACCCTCGCGTAGCCGTTCTCCACAGCGATGCCGGCAAGGTGCTGCAGCAGGGCCTTGCCGTGTCCTTCGCCCCGCGCTTCGGGGCTGACGTAGAGGTCCTCCAGGTAGATCCCGTGGACACCTTCCCAAGTGGAGTAGTTCAGGAACCACAGGGCAAAGCCACGGACTTCGCCGTTGCCGTTCTCAGCCATGGCCGCGAAGACCCGCGGGTTGCTGCCGAAGAGAACCTGCTCCAGCATTTCCGGGGTGTTCCGGACTGCGTCCGGTTCCTTCTCGTAGTGCGCCAGTTCGTGGATCATGCGGAGGATCGCGGGGACGTCGTGCGGGGTTGCAGGGCGGATTAAGCTCATTGTTCGAGCTTACCGCCGGGACCGCGGCGCTGCAGTCAGCGCACCCCTAAGGCGGCCCACAAAGCATGGCGCCCGCCCAAGCCGGGACACCGCGGCGGTCAAAGCCGGTTCACGTCCGTCACCCGGAGCACTGCGGTTCCGGTTTCATCGGAGGCTTCCAGGTCCACCTCGGCGGAGATGCCCCAGTCATGATTCCGGGCGGGATCGTCAAAGATCTGCCGGACCTTCCAGACGCCGGGTTCCTCGGTGATAATGAGCAGGCCCGGGCCGCGGGCGTCCGGACCGGTGCCTATGTCGTTGTGCTCGTCGAAGTAGTCGTCCAGGACGTCTTCCCAGCGGTCGGCGTCCCAGCCTGCACCGCCGTCCAGTTCGCCCAGGGCCGCAGCGTCCTCGTCCGCGAACAGTTCCACCCGGCGGAACATCTCGTTGCGCACCATCACCCGGAAGGCGCGGATGTTCGACGTTAGCGACGGCGGGGGAGGCGGCGGTGCGTCGTGGGGGGTTGGTGCCGCGCCCGACGTCAACTCCTCCCACTCATCGAGCAGGCTGGAGTCGACCTGGCGGACCAGCTCACCCAGCCACGCAATAAGATCCTCAAGGTCTTCGCGCAGCATGTCCTGCGGCACCGTCTGCCGCAGCGCCTTGAAGGCATCCGCGAGGTACCGCAGCACGATGCCTTCGGAGCGGGCCAGACCGTAGAACTGGACAAACTCGCCGAAGTTCATCGCGCGCTCGTACATATCCCGCACCACGGACTTTGGCGCCAGTTCGAAATCGCCCACCCAGGGTGCCGCCTTGCGGTACACCTCAAACGCTTCGCCCAGGATCTCAGCCAGGGGCTGCGGGTACGTTACTTCCTCCAGCATCGCCATGCGCTGGTCGTACTCGATGCCGTCTGCCTTCATCGCCGCAATCGCCTCGCCGCGGGCTTTTTTCTGCTGGGCAGAGAGTATCTGGCGGGGCTTTTCCAGCGTCGCCTCGATCACGGACACCACGTCGAGGGCGTACGACGGCGACTCCGGGTCAAGGAGCTCCAGCGCAGCCAGCGCGAAGGGCGACAGCGGCTGGTTAAGCGCGAAGTTGGCCTGCAGGTGCACGGTGAGGCGGACGGTGCGGCCGTCCCGCCCCTGCTGTTCGGGCGGGATCCGCTCCACCACCTCGGCGGCCAGCAGTTCGCGGTAGATGCCCAGCGCCTTCTTCATGAGCTGCAACTGCGAGGACCGGGTCTCATGGTTTTCCGTCAGGAGTCGGCGGGCGGCAGCGAAGGGGTCGCCGGGCCTTTCCATCAGGTTCATCAGCATCGCATGGGTCACGGTGAAGCTGGAGTTCAGCGGCTCCGGCACTGATTCGACCAGGCGCTTGAAAGTGGGCTCGCCCCAGGACACAAAACCTTCCGGCGGCTTTTTCTTCACCACCTGGCGCAGCTTCTTTTGGTCGTCGCCGAACTTGGCGGTTGCCTTGGCCATCGCTTTCACGTTCTCGATGACATGTTCGGGGGCCTGGACCACTACTGTGCCGGCGGTGTCGTAGCCTGCACGCCCGGCACGGCCGGCAATCTGGTGGAACTCACGGGAGTTAAGCTGCCGGGTGCGGACGCCGTCGTACTTGCTCAAAGCCGTCAGCAGCACTGTGCGGATGGGCACGTTGATGCCCACCCCCAGGGTGTCGGTGCCGCAGATGACTTTCAGGAGGCCCGCCTGCGCCAGCTGCTCCACCAGCCTGCGGTACTTCGGAAGCATTCCGGCGTGGTGCACCCCGATTCCGTGGCGCACCAGGCGGTTGAGGGTTTTGCCGAAGCCGGCGGCAAAACGGAAGTTGGCGATCAGCTCTGCGATCCTGTCCTTCTCCTCGCGGGTGCAGACGTTGATGCTCATCAGGGTCTGCGCGCGGTCGATCGCCTCGATCTGGCTGAAATGCACCACATACACCGGCACCTGTTTGGTGGAGAGCAACTCCTCCAGCGTCTCGTGCACAGGGGTCTCGTGGTAGTAGTAATGCAGCGGAATGGGCCGCTCCGCCGAGCTCACCGTGGTGGTGGCACGTCCGGTCAGGCCGGTCAGGCCCGCTTCAAATTTGCTGACGTCGCCCAGCGTGGCGGACATCAGGAGGAACTGCGCCTGCGGGAGCTCCAGTAGGGGCACCTGCCAGGCCCAGCCGCGCTGCGGGTCCGAGTAGAAGTGGAACTCGTCCATGACCACAGAGCCGAGCTCCGCTGCTGCCCCTTCACGGAGCGCCGTATTGGCCAGGATCTCGGCAGTGCAGCAGATGATGGGCGCGTCCTGGTTGACTCCGGAATCGCCGGTGATCATTCCCACGTTCTCGGCGCCGAAAATCTCGCAGAGGGCAAAGAATTTTTCTGAAACCAGTGCCTTGATGGGCGCGGTGTAGTAACTGCGCCGGCCCTGCGCCATAGCCTGGAAGTGGGCGGCAATGGCCACCAGGGACTTCCCGGAACCGGTGGGCGTGGCCAGGATGACGTTGGCCCCGGTGGCCAGCTCCATGATCGCTTCGTCCTGGGCGGGGTACAGCTCCAGCCCCCGGCTTTCCGTCCATTCAAGGAACCGGGTGTACAGGGCGTCGGGATCGACGGCGGAAGCGGGCAGGTCCCGGGCGGACAGAAGGGGCAGCTGGTCAACGAGTTTCATTGATTTCCAGCTTAGTGCCCGGATGCGCCCGGATTTCCGCCGCCTTGGGGTTAGGCTTCGCCGTACTGCAGAACCAGAACGTGGAGGCAGATATGAAATGGGATCCGGCAAAGTACGTACAGTTCGGCGATTACCGCGACAGGCCGTTCTTCGACCTGACGGGCAGGGTCCACGCGGAGTCGCCCGGTCAGGTGGTGGATTTGGGCTGCGGGCCGGGAAACCTCACTGCCACCCTCGCAGAGCGGTGGCCTGCGGCCGACGTTGTGGGCCTTGATTCCTCGGCCGAGATGCTCGCCAAAGCCGAGGGTGTGGCTCAGGGAAACCCCTCCCTGCGGTTTCGCCAGACGGACATTGCCCAGTGGATGCCCTCCGCTCAGACCGGGGTGGTGGTGAGCAACGCCGCACTGCAGTGGGTCCCCGGCCACCAGGACATGATGCGCTCCTGGCTGGCTGCCCTCCGCCCCGGCTCGTGGTTTGCGATGCAGGTTCCGGGCAACTTCAATGCCCCGTCCCACGCGCTGATGCGCGGACTGGCAGGCTCCTCCCGGTGGGCGCCCAAACTGCAGGGAGTGCTGCGGGGCGGTGAGTCGGTGGGCGAGCCGGCCGACTACCTTCGGGTACTGCTCGACGCCGGTTTCACGGCAGACGCATGGGAGACCGTTTACCAGCAGGTGCTGCCCGGTCCGGATCCGGTTCTGGAGTGGGTGCGCGGCACGGCCCTGCGGCCCGTGCTGGCGGTTCTGCCCCCGGGTGAAGGCGCCGAGTTCGAGGCCGAATACGCAGCCGCGCTGAGGGAGGCCTACCCGTCGGGCCCGCACGGCACGGTGTTCCCCTTCCGCCGGATCTTCGCGGTGGGGCGCAAGAACGAATAGGAAAAGTCTATTCGTTGGAGGTTCTCTACTGACGCGTATGGAATGTGACAGCAATGGCAAGTGATCTGGCTTACAATTGCGGAGTTGGCCGATGGGGGAGGCCCGCACCGCCGTTGGCGGCTTTCCTGAGCGCAGTGGAGGTATGGTGCTGATCTCATTGATGAGGCGGCTGTTGGCGGACCACACGCCTGCCGTGGCCGCCATTGTTCTCCTGCAGCTGGTTCAGGCCGCGGCGAACCTGCTGTTGCCAACAGTCAACGCAGCGATCATCGATGACGGCATCGTGGCGGGCCAAACCGCCGTGATCTCCCGCCTGGGAGTAGTGATGGCCGTGATCGCCGTTCTTCAGGCGGCGGCGGCCATCGCGGCGGGATACCTGGCGGCCGTCGTTGCCATGAGGATCGGGCAGCAGTTGCGGGGCGAGATCTTTGCACGGGTCCAGTCCCTGTCCTCCCAGGACGTTGCAGTGTTCGGGACCCAGAGCCTTACCACGCGTGCCACCAACGACACCCAGCAGGTCCAGGCGTTCGCTGTGCTGGTATTCACCATGCTGGTGGCGGGACCGGCCATGGGGGTTGGGGCCGTGGTCCTTGCCCTGCAGCAGGACGTGGCGCTCTCTGCGGTGGTGATCGTCATCGTTCCGCTGCTGCTGCTGATCATGTACCTCATTGTCCGGAGGCTGATCCCGCTCTACCGCGAAGGACAGGATCTGCTGGACCGCGGCGGTGGGATACTCCGCGAGCAGATCATTGGCGCCGGCGTGATCCGGTCCTTCGTCCGCCAGGACCATGAGGTCCGCCGCTTCGCGCGCGTGAACGACAGCCTGACCGCGAACAACCTCCAGTCTGCGCTGCTGGTTGCCGGCATGCTCCCGCTGGTCATGCTGGTGGTCAATTTTTCCTCCGTAGCCGTGGTCTGGTTCGGCGGGCACCGGATCCAGGCCGGCCTGATGAACCTGGGAGCCCTGACAGCGTTCATCGCCTATATCCTGCAGATCCTGCTGGCCATCATGATGTCCATGTATGTGCTGATGACCGCCCCCCGCGCAGCGGTATGCGCGGAGCGGATCAGCGCAGTCCTGGACACGGAGCCCTCAGTACGGGAACCACTGCACCCGAAAACCCTGCACCCACAATCCCTGGAACATGCTGCCCCCGCGGCTGACGGCACATCGTCCACTCTCGCGCCTCCCGGGACCCTGGAGTTCAGCGAAGTGGGCTTTTCCTACCCGGGGGCAGAGCAGCCGGTGGTTGCCGGGGTCAGCTTCACCGCCCGGCCGGGCACCACGACGGCGATCGTTGGCTCTACCGGCAGCGGAAAGTCCACACTCCTCAACCTGATCCCCCGTCTCCTCGATTCCACGGCCGGGACCATCAGCCTGGGGGGCATGGACATTAAAGACGTATCCCTGGACAGCCTGCGCGCCTCCATGGCGATAGTTCCCCAACGGTCCCACCTCTTTACCGGCACCATCGCCAGCAACCTCCGCATGGCCGCGCCGGACGCAACGGATGATGAACTTTGGGAGGTCCTCGAAACCGCCCAGACCATGCGTTTTATGCAGGACCTGCCGCTGGGGCTCGCCACGCCGCTGGGCCAGGGCGGCACCAACCTCTCGGGCGGCCAGCGGCAGCGGCTGTGTATTGCCCGCGCACTGCTCCGCAAGACTTCCCTGTACCTGTTCGACGACAGCTTTTCCGCCCTTGACTATGACACCGACACCAGACTGCGGCAGGCACTGCAAACCACGTTGGCCGCTGCAACGGTCGTCATGGTGGCTGAGCGCATTTCCGCCGTTGAAGCCGCGGGACTGATCCTGGTGCTCGACGGCGGCCGCCTCGTCGCGCAGGGTACGCACCAGGAGTTGCTGGAGACATCGGGCACCTACCGGGAAATAGCGGACTCCCAGCTGGCACTGGACGGACGCCCATGAGTGAGGCAACCGCCGTCGATGAGACTCCGGTACGGTTCTGGCCGACGGCACGCCGGCTCCTTTCCCTGCTGCGGCCCTTTCGCCCGGGCATGCTGGGCGCAGTGGCCGCCACCTGCGCCTTCGCCGGGTTGAACGTCGTCGCTCCCAAGCTTCTCGGCGACGCCACCGACATCGTGGTGGAAGGCGTCATGCGCCGTACCCTGGACCAGGAAGGGCTCGCTGTCCTCCTCGCGGCAGTGGTTTTGATGTATGTAAGCGCTTCCCTTTTCAACTGGATCCAGGGGGCCCTTACCGCCCGCTCGGTCCAGGGCCTGATGTACGGCCTCCGGGAGTCGGTGGAGGAAAAGCTGCACAGGTTGCCAGTGCACTACTTTGGGGAACGGTCCAGGGGCGATGTCCTCAGCCGTGCCACCAACGACATCGACAACATCACCCAGGCCCTGAACCAGCTCCTGACGCAACTGATCATGTCCTTCCTGATGCTGTGCGGCTCACTGGCCATGATGCTGTGGATCTCGCCGCTGCTGGCTGCGATTGCGATTGCCACCGTTCCCCTTTCCACCCTTATTACCGTGCTGGTGGCCAGGAAATCCCAGGCACAGTTCGCCATCCAATGGACCGAAACGGGCCAACTAAACGCGCACGTGGAGGAGTTCGTCACCGGCCACGAGGTGATCAAGGCGTTCGGGCAGCAGTCGCAGGCTGCGGAAGTTTTCGCCCGAAGCAACGGGCGGCTGGCGCGTGCCGCCACCAGGGCACAGTACTCGGCCGGGGTTGTACAGCCGCTGATGGTCCTGATGTCCAACCTCAACTACATCGCCGTGGCAGTGGTGGGAGCCCTCCAGGTCATCGCCGGCGCCATGACCATCGGTGGCATCCAGGCATTTATCCAGTTCAGCAGGCTCTTTACCCAGCCTGTTGGCCAAATCGGCGGCATGCTCAACCTCATGCAGTCCTGCGTGGCTTCGGCAGCCCGTGTGTTCGACCTGCTCGACGCGGGGGAGGAGCCCGCAGATCCGCCGGCACCGGACGCCGTCGTCGCGCCGGGCGGACGCATCGTCTTCGACGACGTGACGTTCGGCTACGGAAACGCAGCGCCGGCGGTCCGGAACCTTGCCTTCACAGTGGAGCCGGGCCGGACGGTGGCGATTGTTGGGCACACCGGGGCCGGCAAGAGCACCGTGATCAACCTCATGCTGCGCTTCTGCGAGCCGGATTCAGGACGCATCACCATCGACGGGACGGACATCGCGGCAATTCCACGGGACCTCCTGCGTGCACAATTCGGCGTGGTGCTCCAGGACGCATGGCTCTTTGCGGGCACCATCCGCGAGAACATCGCTTACGGCAACCCCGAGGCGGCAGAGGCCGACATCCTGGCGGCGGCAGAGGCAAGCCATATGGACCGCTTTGTCAGGTCCCTGCCCCGGGGGTATGACACGGTGCTGGAGAACGGCGGGGACGGCCTGAGCCAGGGACAGCGGCAGCTCATCACCATCGCCAGGGCGCAGCTGGCCGGCCGGGCTGTGCTGATCCTCGATGAAGCAACCAGCTCAGTGGACTCAAGGACAGAGCTGCTGATCCGCCAGGCAATGCAGCGGTTGCGCCGGGGCAGGACGAGCTTTGTTATTGCCCACCGTTTGTCCACCGTGCGCGACGCTGATCTAATCGTGGTCATGGACCACGGACGCATCGTCGAGCAGGGCAGCCACCAGGACCTCCTGGCCGCTAACAGTTACTACACGCGGCTTTACAACGCGCAGTTCTTCCATAAGGCGGAACGGACCGGGGTGCTCGAGGCCGGCATTTGAAGACTGTGGCAGACTTCCCGGGATCGTGGAAGCCGAACGCGGCCAGTTCGGTGCCCCTGTTCGAGCAGCTGAGGCTCCAGGTCATTCATCTGGCCGACGGCGGGAAACTGCCGCCAGGGACACGGCTGCCCGCTGTCAGGGCGCTGGCCGAGCGGTTGGACGTCGCCCCGCACACGGTGGCGAGGGCGTATAAGGAGCTCGAGGCCGCCGGCGTCGTGGCCACACGCGGGAGGAACGGCACGGTGGTGTGCGCGCGTGACGAACGTCTCGGTGGACTTTCCGAGGCTGCCGCGGCCTATGCCGCCGCGGCAAAAGCCCAGGGAGCATCGTTCGCAGAGGCGGTGCAGCTGCTCGCGGCTGCGTACGACGGCGGCTGACGGCTCCCGCGTGAGTGTTCGAAGAAGTTTTCGATTAGCATTAGTAGGTGCCTAAAGCCGTAGCTGAAGAATCTGCCATCCAAACCGTTGAAGTCACCGTAGCGCCCTCCACCGCGCCGAAGCGCCCGGACCTTTCCCGCCTCGTCGTTAAGGGTGCCCGCGAGCACAACCTGCGAAATGTGGACCTCGACCTGCCGCGGGACGCCATGATCGTCTTCACCGGGTTGTCCGGCTCCGGAAAGTCCTCCCTCGCCTTCGACACCATCTTCGCCGAGGGCCAGCGCCGCTACGTCGAGTCGCTGTCCGCCTACGCCCGGCAGTTCCTCGGGCAGGTGGACAAGCCCGACGTCGACTTCATCGAGGGGCTTTCACCGGCCGTCTCCATCGACCAGAAGTCCACCAGCAAGAACCCCCGCTCAACTGTGGGAACCATTACCGAGATCTACGACTACATGCGTTTGCTTTGGGCGCGCGTGGGCCGGCCGCACTGCCCGGTGTGCGGCGAAGCCGTAACCAAGCAGACACCGCAGCAGATCGTTGACCAACTGCTCGAGCTGGACGAGGGCACACGTTTTCAGGTCCTGGCTCCGGTGGTCCGCGGCCGGAAGGGCGAGTTTGTTGACCTCTTCAAGGAACTGACCGCCAAGGGCTACTCCCGTGCGCGCGTGGACGGCAACCTCGTCCAGTTGAGCGACCCGCCGAAGCTGGGCAAGCAGTTCAAGCACACCATCGAAGTTGTGGTGGACCGCCTGGTGGTCAAGGAAGGGATCAGCCAGCGGCTGACCGACTCCATCGAAACCGCGCTTGGCCTCGCCGAGGGCAGGGTCCTCGCCGAATTCGTGGACCTGGACGCGGAGGATCCGCACCGGCTGCGGGCTTTCTCCGAGAACCTGGCGTGCCCGAACGAGCACCCGCTGGCCATCGACGAAATCGAGCCGCGCTCCTTCTCCTTCAACAATCCCTTCGGCGCCTGCGCGGCCTGCAGCGGCATCGGCACCAAGCTGGAGGTGGACGAAGAACTCATCGTTCCCAACCCGGAGCTGTCACTGTCCGAAGGTGCCATCGCTCCATGGTCACTGGGAACTGCCACCACCGAGTACTGGAACAGGCTCCTGGAAGGCTTGGCGAAGGAACTGGGCTTTTCCATGGAAACCCCGTGGGAGAAGCTGGGCAGCGATGTCCGTCAGACGGTGCTGCACGGCAAGGACCACAAGGTTGTGGTGCAGTACAAGAACCGGTTCGGCCGGGAACGGAAGTACAGCACCGGCTTCGAGGGTGCCATCCAGTACGTCCACCGCAAGCACGGCGAGACGGACTCCGACTGGGCCCGGGACCGCTACGAAGAGTACATGCGGCAAATACCCTGCCCTGCTTGCAACGGCGCCCGGCTCAACCCCGCCTCCCTGTCCGTGCTCATCAACGGCAAGTCCATTGCCGACGTCGCGGCCCTCCCCATGCGTGATTGCGCTGACTTCCTGAACAACCTGGTGCTCACCGGCCGTGAGGCGCAGATCGCGCACCAGGTCCTCAAAGAAATCCAGGCGCGCCTGACGTTCCTCCTGGACGTGGGCCTGGAATACCTGAACCTCGAGAGGCCGTCCGCCACGCTCTCCGGCGGGGAAGCCCAGCGCATCCGGCTCGCCACCCAGATCGGCTCCGGCCTGGTGGGCGTGCTCTACGTCCTGGATGAACCCTCCATCGGTCTGCACCAGCGCGACAACCGGCGCCTGATCGACACCTTGACCCGGCTCCGGGACATGGGCAACACGCTCATCGTGGTGGAGCATGATGAGGACACCATCCACGTCGCGGACTGGGTGGTGGACATCGGACCCGGCGCCGGCGAGCACGGCGGCCAGGTGGTCCACTCCGGCTCCTACAAGGAGCTCCTGGAAAACACCTCGTCACTGACGGGCGACTACCTCTCCGGGCGCAAAAAGATCGAGGTGCCCGGGAAGCGCCGGAAGTACGACAAGAAGCGTGAACTGAAGGTGGTCGGCGCGCGGGAGAACAACCTCCTCAACGTTGATGCCTCGTTCCCGCTGGGCCTCTTCACGGCCGTGACCGGCGTCAGCGGTTCCGGCAAGTCCACCCTGGTGAACGAAATCCTGTACAAGGTGCTGGCCAACAAGCTCAACGGCGCCAAGCAGGTGGCCGGCCGGCATAAGACCGTCCAGGGCCTGGAACACCTGGACAAGGTTGTGCACGTGGACCAGAGCCCCATTGGCCGCACGCCGCGCTCCAACCCGGCCACGTACACGGGCGTGTTCGACAACATCCGCAAGCTGTTCGCCGAGACCACTGAAGCGAAGGTCCGCGGCTACCTGCCGGGCCGGTTCTCCTTCAACGTCAAGGGCGGGCGCTGCGAAGCCTGCTCCGGCGACGGCACGCTGAAGATCGAAATGAACTTCCTGCCGGACGTCTATGTTCCGTGCGAGGTGTGCCACGGCGCCCGGTACAACCGCGAGACCCTGGAAGTGCATTACAAGGGCAAGACCATCGCGGACGTGCTCAACATGCCCATCGAGGAGGGCGCGGAGTTCTTCGCCGCCTTCTCTCCGATCGCGCGCCACCTGAATACCCTGGTGGACGTGGGCCTCGGCTATGTCCGTCTTGGCCAGCCTGCAACCACGCTGTCCGGCGGTGAGGCCCAGCGGGTCAAGCTGGCTGCGGAACTGCAGAAGCGATCAAACGGCCGCAGCGTGTATGTCCTCGATGAGCCCACCACGGGCCTCCACTTCGAGGACATCCGCAAGCTGCTGATGGTCCTGCAAGGCCTGGTGGACAAAGGCAACACCGTGATCACCATCGAACACAACCTGGACGTCATCAAGAGTGCCGACTGGATTGTGGACCTTGGTCCCGATGGCGGCTCAGGAGGTGGCCAGATCGTCGCGGCCGGCACGCCCGAACAGCTCGCCAAGTCCACCACAAGCCACACTGCTGCGTTCCTCGCCGAAATTCTGCCGTAAGGTCGAAGTATTCGCCGAAGTATGCCACTGCGCGTATGCGAGTTTCAGGCACGCGTGCTGTCGTGAGAAACTAACCCGGTGACTCAAACAACAGTGCCCGTGATCTTTGACCTGGACGGCACTCTTGTCGACCCGGCCGGTGGGATAACAGATGGAATAGCTTCGGCCCTTCGCGGGCTGGGGCTTCCGGTTCCCGGCCAGGACCTCCTCGAAGCGATGATCGGCCCCAAGCTGAGCGACTCTCTGCTCAACGTGGCCCAGGTTCCCGCGGAGCTGCTGGACAAGGTGATCCGCCGCTACCGGGAGTACTACGTGGCCACCGGAATCGGCCAGGGCCGGATCTACCCGGGCGTCCGGGAAGTCCTCGAGTCCTTCGTTGCCGCCGGCCGGCCCATCGCCGTGGCAACCCAGAAACCCCAGGGGCTGGCCCGCACGGTCCTGGCGCACCACGGAATCGATAGCCTGTTCCACGGCATCCACGGATCGGCAGATGACGAATCGGCCGTGGTCGGGGTACCGCTGGGTAAGACGGAGATCATCGCGGCCGCCTTAAGAGACCTGGGCACCCAACACGCTCTGATGGTGGGCGACCGGGCGCAGGATGTGTCGGGCGCCATCGCCAACGGCCTGGACTGCATCGGCGTGACCTGGGGCTTCGCCCCGAACGGGGAACTTGAAGACGCGGGAGCCGTGGCCGTCGTGGAAACTGCAGGGGAGCTGGTTGCCACCATCGACCGGCTGCAGGGGATCCACACTGCCGCGATGAGCGAGGTGACGAACGATGGCACTGTTTGATGCCGTCCGCTGGACCACGCGGAGCCTGATCTCGGGCTCATGCCGGCCCACCGTCGTCGGACTGGAAAACGTTCCCACCGCCGGTCCGTTTATCGTGGCACCCAACCATCTCTCCTTCTTTGACAGCGTCATCGTCCAGGCGCTGATGCCGCGTCCCGTGGCCTTCTTCGCCAAGGCCGAGTACTTCACCACCGGCGGCGTCAAAGGCAAAGCGATGAAAGCCTTCTTCGAATCCGTGGGGTCCATCCCCGTGGAACGTGGCGAGCAGGCCGCCAGCGTCCAGGCGCTCAGGACACTTCTGGACATCCTCGAATCAGGCAAGGGAATCGGGATCTACCCCGAAGGCACCCGTTCCCGGGACGGTATCCTCTACCGCGGGCGCACCGGCGTGGGCTGGCTGGCGCTGACCACCGGAGCTCCCGTCATCCCGGTGGGCCTGATTGGGACGGAAAACCTACAGCGCGCCGGCGAAAAGGGCGTCCGGCCGCAGCACTTCATCATGAAAGTGGGGGAGCCGCTGTACTTCGACAAGACGGGACCGGACCACTCGCTGCCGGCGCGCCGGCAAGTGACGGACCGCATCATGGACGCCATTGCCGAACTTAGCGGCCAGGAACGCTCCACCAGCTACAACCAAAGCAAGATCATCGAGTAGGAACCCGGCGGGTTGTCCACCTGTTGAGGCTGAGGGGAGCACGTTAACCCTCCACGTGTCAGATGCACCCGGCATGCCTCAGTAGAATGGATAAGTGGCAAATCCAGCAAGTTATCGGCCCCAAACGGGTGAGATTCCCACCAACCCGGGGGTGTACCGGTTCCGCGACCCCAACGGACGGGTCATCTACGTGGGCAAGGCTAAAAGCCTCCGCTCCCGGCTGAATTCCTACTTCGCGAACCCCGCCGGACTCCTGCCGAAAACCTATGCCATGGTCCACGCGGCCAGCAGCGTGGAATGGACGGTGGTGGGGAGCGAGCTGGAGTCGCTCCAGCTGGAATACACCTGGATCAAGGAATTCAAGCCCCGGTTCAACGTCGTCTTCCGCGACGATAAAACCTACCCCTACCTTGCCGTCACCCTGGGCGAAAAATATCCCCGCGTCCAGGTGATGCGCGGCGACAGGAGGAAGGGCACGCGCTACTTTGGGCCGTACACCGCGGGCGCCATCCGGGAGACCATGGATACCCTGCTCCGCGTCTTCCCGGTCCGCAGCTGCAGCGCCGGTGTTTTCAAGCGCGCCGAGGCAAGCGGCAGGCCATGCCTGCTCGGCTACATCGACAAATGCTCGGCACCGTGCGTGGGCCGGATCACCCCGGAAGACCATCGGGCCTTGGCAGACGATTTCTGTGCTTTTATGGGCGGCGAGGCCAAACGCTTCATCGGCAAGCTCGAAAAGCAGATGGCGGAAGCCGTAGCCGAGCTCAACTATGAGCGGGCGGCCCGGCTGCGCGACGACATCACGGCCCTCCGGAAAGTCTTCGAGCGCAACGCCGTGGTGCTCGCGGAAGACACCGACGCCGATATCTTCGCCCTTCACGAAGACGAACTGGAAGCTGCAGTGCAGGTGTTCCACGTCCGAGGCGGCCGGGTCCGCGGCCAGCGCGGCTGGGTGGTGGAGAAAGTAGAGGATTTCACCACCCCCGATCTGGTGGAGCACCTGCTGCAGCAGGTCTACGGCGAAGAGGGGCACAGCCACGGCCGGCTGCCCCGTGAAGTCCTGGTGCCGGTGGCACCCAGCAATGCGGCGGAGCTGACCGAGTGGCTGGGCGGAATGCGCGGCGCCAAGGTCGACATCCGGGTACCCCAGCGCGGAGACAAAGCCGCGCTGATGTCCACTGTGCGGGAGAACGCCGAGCAAGCGCTGAAGCTGCACAAGACCCGCCGGGCGGGTGACCTTACCGTGCGGTCGCTGGCGCTTCAGGAACTCCAGGAAGCGCTGGACCTTCCGGTGCCCCTGCTGCGCATCGAGTGCTATGACGTCTCCCATGTCCAGGGCACCAACGTGGTGGCATCGATGGTGGTGGTGGAAGACGGCCTGCCGAAGAAATCCGACTACCGGAAGTTCTCCATCACCGGCGCCGCGGCCACCGACGACACCGCAGCCATGCACGACGTCCTGACCAGGCGGTTCCGCTACTACCTGCAGGACAAGTCCGGACAGGTGGACGAATCCGTCCTCAGCGCGGGTGGGCAGCAACCGGGCCAGTTGGAGCAGGGGCTCCAGGAACCAGGCCAGGAACCAGACCAGGACGCCGCAATGCTGGACACCACCACGCCGGCACCCCGGGCCAGGTTCGCGTACCCGCCCAACCTCGTGGTGGTGGACGGCGGCAAGCCCCAGGTCAACGCTGCGGCCCGGGCGTTGGCCGGCCTGGGCATTGACGATGTGTATGTGGTGGGCCTGGCCAAACGCCTGGAGGAGGTCTGGCTGCCGGACAGTGACTTCCCCGTGATCCTGCCCCGGACATCCCAAGGGCTGTACCTGCTCCAGCGGATCCGTGACGAAGCCCACCGGTTTGCCATTTCCTTCCACCGGCAAAAGCGCGGGAAGGCCATGACCGTCTCCGCCTTGGATGGCGTACCGGGCCTCGGTGCCTCCAAGCGGAAGGCCCTCCTGGCGCACTTCGGATCGGTCAAGGGCGTCAAGGCCGCTTCGGTGGCGGAACTTTCCGAGGCCAAGGGGATCGGACCCGCCCTCGCGGGCGCCATCGTGAACCACTTCTCCGCTACCGGACCGGAGGCCGCCACCGTGCCGGCCATCAACATGACCACCGGCGAAGTCATCGAAACCTAGCGGACACCGCTGAAACTACGCGGAGTTCAAAGAATCTTAGCTAGGGTTGAGGGCGGGGTATCAGCCGATGCGGGCCACCCCGGGAGAACAACAGCAGAAACGGGGCGGACTTAATGGCAGACACAACAGCGGAATCCGGAGCAGGGCAGGACGGGATGCTCCCCGTCAAGCCGCTCGAAGCGGAACTGCTGGTAGTCACCGGGATGTCCGGAGCGGGGCGGAGCACAGCGGCTGATGCGCTCGAGGACCACGGCTGGTACGTCGTGGAAAACCTCCCGCCGCAGATGCTGGGCACCCTCGCGGAACTCGTCTCCCACGCACCCCAGTCCATCCCGCGGCTGGCGGTTGTCATCGATGTGCGCAGCAAGGGACTGTTCGCGGACATCCGCGCAGCCCTCGGCGCGCTGGCCGCGAGCGGCGTCACCTTCCGCGTCCTTTTCCTCGACGCCAGCGACGACGTCCTGGTCCGGCGCTTTGAGCAGGGGCGGCGGCCGCACCCCCTGCAGGGCGGGGGCCGCATCCTCGACGGCATCGCCGCTGAACGCGACCTGCTGCAGGAACTGCGCGACAGCTCCGACGTCGTCCTGGACACCTCGGGCTACAACGTCCACGGCCTCGCCACCGCCATCACCGAACTCTTCAGTGAAACCGGCCCCGTGGCGCTGCGCCTGAACGTCATGAGCTTTGGTTTCAAGTACGGCCTGCCCGTGGACTCAAACTACGTGGCGGACGTCCGGTTCATCCCCAATCCGCACTGGGTGCCGCAGCTGCGTCCGCACACGGGGCTGGACAAGGACGTCAGCGATTACGTGCTCGAAGCCGAGGGCGTGAAGAACTTCGTGGACCGCTACGTCATGGCACTGGAGCCGGTCCTGGACGGCTACCGCCGCGAAAACAAGCACTATGCCACCATCGCCGTGGGCTGCACGGGCGGTAAACACCGCTCGGTGGCGGTCGCCGTCGAACTTTCCAAGAAGCTGGCGCAGTACCCGCGGGTCACGGTGACCACCACGCACCGGGACCTGGGCCGCGAGTAATGTCGCTGTTCACCGGGGCGCTGCCGCTGGTTCCGCCTGCCGGCTCCGCGGCGGCAAGCCAGCAGGATAAGGGGCCGAACGTTGTTGCATTGGGCGGCGGCCACGGCCTCTCGGCGTCGCTCTCGGCACTCCGCCTGCTCACCTCGGAGCTCACTGCGATCGTCACGGTAGCGGACGACGGCGGTTCTTCCGGGCGTCTGCGGGACGAGTACGGCGTCCTCCCGCCGGGAGACCTGCGGATGGCCCTGTCAGCCTTGTGCGACGATACCGACTGGGGTCGCACCTGGCGTGACGTGATGCAGCACCGCTTCCGCCCCGGGAAGGGGCCTGGCGGCTCGCTGGACGACCACGCCACGGGTAACCTGCTGATCGTCACGCTGTGGGAGCTGCTGGGTGACGCAGTGGCAGGACTGCGGTGGGCCGGCGCCCTGCTCGGGGCACGCGGCCAGGTCCTGCCCATGTCCACGGAGCCGCTGACCATCGAAGGGGACGTCCGGGTCACCACTCCGGACGGCGCCTGGCAACTGGAGACCATCCGGGGACAGGCGCGTTGCGCAGTGGCTGGTTCGCTGGAGCAGGTGCGCCTCCTGCCCGAGGCGGCGCCGGCCTGCGCTGAAGCACTGACGGCCATAGAACTCGCGGACTGGGTCATCCTGGGTCCGGGCTCCTGGTACACCTCGGTGCTGCCGCACCTGTTGCTGCCCGAGATGCGGCAGGCACTGTGCCACACCCCCGCCAAGCGCTGCCTGACCATGAACCTGGCCACGGACACCAAGGAAACTTCCGGCATGACCGCTGCCGACCATCTGCATGTCCTGCGGCGCTACGCCCCTGAATTCAACGTCGACGTTGTGCTGGCTGACCCCGCCTCCGTTCCTGACCGGCAGGAGTTCGAGAAGGCCGCTGCGATGATCGGCGCCGAGGTGGTCTTGGGTAAAGTAGGGGCGTCGGGCCGCCGACCCGTCCATGACCCCCTGCGTCTGGCCACGGCGTACAACGACATTTTTGGGAACAGTTAGGAAGGTGCCATGGCACTGACAGCATCAGTCAAGGAAGAACTGTCCCGTCTGGACATCAAGAAGTCATCCGTCCGGAAAGCCGAAGTCTCCGCAATGCTCCGCTTTGCCGGCGGACTCCACATCATCTCGGGCCGGATCGTCATCGAGGCCGAAGTAGATTTGGCCTCCACCGCCCGCCGCCTACGGGCCGCCATCGCGGAAGTCTACGGCCACCAGAGCGAAATCATCGTGGTTTCCGCCGGGGGACTGCGGCGCGCCAGCCGTTACGTTGTCCGGGTGGTGCGCGACGGCGAGGCGCTGGCCCGCCAGACCGGCCTCCTGGATGGCCGCGGCCGCCCCGTGCGGGGGCTGCCGTCCGCCGTCGTCAACGGTTCTGCGGCAGACGCCGAGGCGGTGTGGCGCGGTGCCTTCCTGGCCCACGGCTCGCTCACCGAACCCGGTCGCTCATCCTCGCTGGAGGTGACCTGCCCGGGCCCGGAATCCGCGCTGGCACTGGTGGGCGCCGCCCGCCGCCTGGACATCCAGGCGAAGGCACGCGAAGTCCGGGGGGTGGACCGGGTGGTCATCCGCGACGGCGACACCATCGCCGCCCTCCTGACCCGCATGGGCGCCCATGACGCCCTGATGGTGTGGGAGGAACGCCGGATGCGCAAGGAAGTACGGGCCACCGCCAACCGGCTTGCCAACTTCGACGACGCCAACCTTCGCCGTTCAGCACAGGCCGCCGTGGCGGCCGGGGCCCGCGTGGACCGCGCTTTGGAGATATTGGGCGACGACGTCCCGGACCACCTGAAGTACGCCGGCGAGTTGCGGGTGGCGCACAAACAGGCCAGCTTGGACGAACTGGGCCGCCTTGCCGATCCGGTGATGACCAAAGACGCCATCGCCGGAAGGATCCGCCGCCTGCTGGCCATGGCGGACAAACGCGCACTGGACCTTGGCATCCCGGGGACGGATGCCAATGTGACGCCTGAAATGCTGGACGAGTGACAGCACCCTAGAATCGACAACGTGACGGTGATATCCAGCCCGGACCGCAGGCCATTACGGCCGGTTGCCCGCCGGCGGGGGATTTACCGCCACCGCAAACTTCCGGGCGCCGCCCGGATGCACAATCCGAGAGTTAGCAACCGGACCGAGTGTCCACGATATTGGAGGATTTTGTGACAGAGTACGTACTGCCCGAACTCAGCTACGATTACGCCGCCCTGGAGCCGCACATCTCAGCGCGCATCATGGAGCTGCACCACAGCAAGCACCACGCAACCTATGTGGCCGGCGCCAACAACGCCCTCGCACAGCTGGCCGAGGCGCGCGAGAAGGGCGACTTCGCCAACATCAACCGCCTGTCCAAGGACCTTGCGTTCCACACCGGCGGCCACGTCAACCACTCCGTGTTCTGGAACAACCTCTCCCCGGACGGCGGCGACAAGCCCGAAGGCGAGCTGGCAGCAGCCATCGACGACGCCTTCGGTTCCTTTGACGCCTTCCGTGCCCAGTTCTCCGCGGCCGCCCTCGGCCTGCAGGGTTCGGGCTGGGGTTTCCTGGCTTACGAGCCCATCGGCGGAAACCTGGTCATCGAGCAGCTGTACGACCAGCAGGGCAACACCGCGCTGGGCACCACCCCGCTGCTGATGCTGGACATGTGGGAGCACGCCTTCTACCTGGACTACGTCAACGTCAAGGCCGACTACGTCAAGGCATTCTGGAACATCGTGAACTGGGCCGACGTCGCCAAGCGCTTCGAGGCTGCACGCACCAACGCCACGGGACTCATCACCCTCCGGTAGTGAGCCGCGCTTCACACCCCTGTAACAAAGTTCACATTTTGGGAGTAAACCAGCCGGAATGTGGACCGTCCGCCCCCGCACTTGCGGGGGCGGACCCAGTTAAACGTAAGATAGGTCACGGAAGGCGGTTAGCCTTCAGCAATGAGGCTGGTCGCCCTCCGTCTGTAAATCATCTCTGCCCAATGGCGTGCGGGATCTGTTAGTTGGCTTGATAGCCCGCTCAACTAGTTGTGCTTTTCAAAGCACCAAGGAGACTGTAAAAGTGACGACCCGTATTGGTATCAACGGCTTTGGCCGTATTGGCCGCAACTACTTCCGCGCAGCACTCGCACAGGGCGCGGACCTGGAGATCGTTGCAGTCAACGACCTCACCAGCCCGGAGGCCCTCGCCCACCTGTTCAAGTACGACTCCGTCGGCGGCCGCTTGAAGGAAACCATCGAAGTCAAGGACGGCAACATCGTCGTCAACGGCAACGTCGTCAAGGTCCTGGCCGAGCGCGATCCCGCCAACCTCCCGTGGGGCGAGCTGGGGGTGGACATCGTCATCGAATCCACTGGCTTCTTCACCAAGGCCGCCGATGCGCAGAAGCACATCGACGCCGGCGCCAAGAAGGTCCTCATCTCCGCACCTGCTTCGGACGAGGACATCACCATCGTGATGGGCGTTAACCACAAGCTGTACGACAACGCCACGCACCACATCATCTCGAATGCGTCCTGCACCACCAACTGCCTCGGCCCGCTGGCCAAGGTTGTCAACGACGAGTTCGGCATCGAGCGTGGCCTCATGACCACGGTTCACGCCTACACCGCGGACCAGAACCTGCAGGACGGCCCGCACAAGGACTTGCGCCGCGCCCGCGCCGCTGCCGTCAACATGGTTCCCACGTCCACCGGTGCAGCAAAGGCCATCGGCCTGGTCCTGCCCGAGCTCAAGGGCAAGCTGGACGGCTACGCCATCCGCGTCCCCGTCCCCACCGGCTCCGCCACCGACCTCACCGTCACCGTCTCCCGTGAGACCACCGTGGAGGAAGTCAACGCTGTGCTCAAGCGCGCAGCGGAGTCCGAGGACCTCCAGGGCTTCCTGACCTACACGGACGAGCCGATTGTCTCCTCCGACATCGTTGGCGATCCCGCATCCTCGATCTTCGACTCCGGCCTCACCAAGGTGATCGGCAACCAGGTCAAGGTTGTTTCCTGGTACGACAACGAATGGGGCTACTCCAACCGCCTCGTTGACCTCACGGAGCTTGTGGCAGCCAAGCTGGGCTAGGGTTAGACACATGACATCTCACACCCTCAACGAACTGATCGCTGAAGGTGTCCGCGGGCGGTACATTCTGGTTCGAAGTGACCTGAATGTGCCGCTCGACGGCTCTACAGTGACTGACGACGGCCGCATCAGGGCCTCACTGCCAGTGCTGGGAAAGCTCACGGACGCCGGTGCCCGCGTGCTGGTAACAGCCCACCTCGGACGCCCCAAGGGCGCCCCTGAGGACAAGTACTCCCTCCGCCCCGCAGTCAACCGCCTGGCTGAACTTGCGGACTTCAAGGTCACCCTGGCCCGGGACACGGCAGGCAGTTCCGCCAAGGAAGCTGCAGCCTCCCTCCAGGACGGCGAAGTGCTGGTTCTGGAGAACGTGCGCTTCGATGCCCGCGAAACCAGCAAGGACGACGCCGAGCGCGGCGCCTTCGCTGACGAGCTGGTGGCACTGACCGGGGACAACGGCGCGTACGTGGACGACGCCTTCGGTGCGGTGCACCGCAAGCACGCCAGCGTCTACGACGTCGCCACCCGGCTGCCCTCCTACCTGGGCGACCTCGTGCACACTGAGGTGGAGGTGCTCCGCAAACTCACCGCGGACACGCAGCGCCCCTACGTGGTGGTGCTCGGCGGCTCGAAAGTCTCGGACAAGCTGGCAGTCATCGACAACCTGCTCGGCAAGGCGGACACCATCCTGGTAGGCGGCGGCATGCTGTTTACCTTCCTCGCCGCAGCGGGCCACAAGGTGGCCTCCAGCCTGCTCGAGGAGGACCAGATCCCCGTGGTCCAGGACTACCTGAAGCGCGCCGCAGATGCCGGCACGGAATTCGTGGTGCCCACCGACGTCGTCGTGGCCGGGAAGTTCGCCGCAGACGCCGCCCACGAAACCGTGGCAGCAGACGCCATCGAGGACAGCAGTTTCGGAGCCGAGGGCATCGGCCTGGACATCGGTCCGGACTCTGCGGCTGCCTTTGCCGACAGGATCAAGGGTGCCAAGACCGTTTTCTGGAACGGACCGATGGGGGTCTTCGAATTCGAGGCCTTTGCCGCCGGTACCCGCGCCATCGCACAGTCGCTGACCGAAACCGGCGCGTTTACCGTGGTTGGAGGCGGGGATTCCGCCGCCGCCGTCCGCACGCTTGGTTTCGCTGACGGCCAGTTCGGCCACATTTCCACCGGTGGCGGTGCCAGCCTGGAATACCTCGAAGGCAAGGAACTCCCGGGGCTCAGCGTCCTGGACCGTTAGAGACAGCCGCCGGTAGCAGCACTTTCCGGCAGCAGTACCTGGCTCTTCAACCCTCCGGCCGGCAGGTTGCCCCGCGGCAGCCTGCCGGCCGAACACTTATCAAGACTTTTGGAGAATACGTGACAACTTCAACGAATGGCGCTTTCGACCGCAAGCCCTTTATTGCGGGCAACTGGAAAATGAATATGGATCACGTGCAGGGCATCACCCTCCTGCAGAAACTCGCGTGGACCCTCTCCGACGCCAAGCACGACTACAGCCGGGTTGAGGTTGCCGTCTTCCCGCCGTTCACCGATCTTCGCGGAGTGCAGACCCTGGTCCAGGGTGACGACCTGGATGTTGCCTACGGCGGCCAGGACCTCTCGCAGTTCGACTCCGGCGCCTACACGGGCGACATCTCCGGCCAGTTCCTGAACAAGCTGGGCTGCAAGTACGTCCTGGTGGGCCACAGTGAACGCCGGACCATCCACAACGAGTCCGACGACGTGCTCAATGCCAAAGTACAGGCCGCGTTCAAGCACAACCTGGTTCCCGTGCTGTGCGTCGGTGAAGGCCTGGAAATCCGCCAGGCAGGCACCCACGTGGACCACACGCTGGCCCAGCTCCGCGCTGGTGTTGCAGGCCTTACCCCCGAGCAGGCAGGCGAGCTTGTGGTGGCCTACGAGCCCGTGTGGGCCATTGGCACCGGCGAAGTAGCGGGGCCGGGAGATGCACAGGAAATGTGCGCCGCAATCCGCGCCGAGCTTGAGACCCTCTTTGGAACCGACGTAGCGTCGAAGACACGCCTGCTGTACGGGGGATCGGTCAAGGCCAACAATGCCGCCGCTATCCTGAAGGAACTCGACGTGGACGGCCTGCTGGTGGGCGGTGCAAGCCTTGATCCGGCCGAGTTTGCTAATATTGTCAGGTTCGAGAGTCATTTGGTGACGGACTAGTCCGTCCCGCCGCGCACACTCCCGCAATTCCAACTTTCTGAAAGGCCGTCGTGGACGTTCTTCATGTCATTCTGCAGATCCTCCTTGGCATCACCAGCCTCCTGCTGACGTTGCTCATCCTCCTCCATAAGGGACGGGGCGGCGGACTGTCCGACATGTTCGGTGGCGGCATGAGTTCCGGGTTGAGCTCTTCGGGCGTGGCCGAACGCAACCTCAACAGGTTCACCGTCATCCTCGGTGTCACCTGGGGCATCGTCATCATCGCCCTCGGGCTGATTATGCGGTTCAGCGGTGGCGGAGACTCCTGACACACAGCTAAAAGGATTCGCGCGGGCACTGCCGCCGCGCGGATCTTCGAACTAAACTGTGGCTGTCGGTTTCCGGCAGCCACAGTTCTGTTTAAAAGGCAGGAGCACCGATGGTCCACCCAACATCAGGTTTCCGGGGCACGCGGGCGGGTGTAACGGCAGGAACAGGGCCCAGTCTCCAGGCCGACGAGGACCAGGTAAAAACCCTCCCGCGCATCCGGGTGTCGTACTGGTGCGGGAAGGGGCACGAAACACAACTGGTTTTCCTCAAGCTTCCTGAGGACCAGCTGCCGGCGGTGTGGGATTGCCGCCGGTGCGGCGCTGGGGCAGCCAAGGACGGCATGGCCGCCGCCGGGGCGGACGCCAGGGCAGACGGCTACAAGAGCCACCTGGAATACGTTAAAGAGCGGCGCTCCAGCCAGGACGCCGAAGACCTCCTGGCTGGAGCGTTGGAAAGACTACGCGCCCGCGGCGTCCTTGCGGACGAGCTGCTGCGGAACGCGTGACGCCGCGTTTTCATCGATGAGCCAAAGCGTCCGCGAAGTTCCCCGCGGACCCGCGGCGGGCACCTGCACAGGGTTGGCGCCGGCAAGTGCCAGCCCCACCGCCCCGGCCTTGTCCTCGCCCGCAACAACCATCCATACTTCGGCAGCCGTGTTAATGGTCGGCAGCGTCAGGGAGACGCGCAGCGGAGGCGGTTTCGGCGAGTTCCGCACACCCACCACCGTCCGTTCCTTTTCACGGATGCCGGCCTGCTCCGGAAACAGCGACGCCACGTGCGCGTCCGGTCCTACGCCCAGCAGGACAACGTCCAGGCGGGGGAGTGCGCCCGGCTGTTCCGGCCGGTCATCGGACATATCGGCAGCGTGTTCGGAGGCGGCAGCGTCCCGAAGCTGGCGCGCATAATCCTCGGCAGCCTCTTCGGGAGTACCGAACTGGTCCGAGGACCCGGGTTCGTGGATCCGCTCGGGATCCACCGGAATATGCGAAAGCAACGCGTTGAACGCCTGTTTCGTGTTCCGGTCGGCGTCGTCCGAGGAGACAAACCGCTCGTCGCCCCACCAAAAGTTGACCTTGGACCAGTCGACGGCGGGCGCCGCCGGAGAGTCAGCAACAGCCTTCAGTGTGCCGATACCCACCGTGCCGCCGGTCAGGACCACGGTAGCCTCACCGTACTTGTCCTGGACATCGACAAGCTTGGTGATCAGGCGGGCCGCAATGGCCGCCATCAGCACGGAGGAATCAGGATGAATGCTTACTCTTGGCTCAACGCTCACTGGGTCGGACACTCCTTAGATTGGTACGCGGCAGTCCCATAGTAATCACTTCCCCGAACACTTCGTCCGGGTCAAGGCGGCGCAGCTCCTCCGCGAGGCAGTCGCGGAGACTCCGGCGGGGAAGGGAGATCCGTTGGGCCGGCTGTCCCGGCTGGGTCAGTTCGGCCACGGACAGTCCGGGGCGGAAGAGCTGGACGTCGCCTCCCGGGCGGGTGAGGCGGACTCGGCGGATGCCGGTCCCGGCGGGGTCGGCCACAATCGTCACCGGTGCGTCCAGCGTGAGGGTGAGCCAAGCCGCGAGGAGGATAGTGCTGGGAGAGTCCGAGGCACCTTCAACCGCGACGGCGGTCACCGGCGAGGAGTCCACCTGGTCCAGGACTGCGGCGAGCTGGATCCGCCAGTTGGTCAGGCGGGTCCAAGCCAGGTCGGTGTCCCCGGCCCGGTAGGTGGCATTGATGTTCTCCAGCGCCGCCTGCGGGTCCGGTTCGTTCGCGGAATCCGTGATGCGTCGGTGCGCTATCCGGCCAATGGAGGTTTCGCAGGCGCTTTCCGGGGCACCGTGCGGCCACCAGGCCACGATCGGTGCGTCCGGCAGCAGCAGCGCAGCCACGAGGGATTCGCTTTCATGCGCAAGCTGGCCGTAGCCGCGCAGCACAATCACCTCGGACGCGCCCGCGTCACCGCCGACGCGGATCTGGGCGTCCAGCTTGTCCTCGGCGTCGGCTCCGGCGTCTGCCAGGACGATGATGCGGCAGGGGTGTTCCCGGCTTGCATCGTTGGCAGCCTCGATGGCCTCTTCCTCGAGCCCTGACTTAGTGACCACCACGAGGGTGAGCACCCGGCCCAGGGCGATCACCCCGCCCTGCTCGCGCAGGGCCATCAACTTCTTGGAAACGTTGGAGGTGGTGGTGTCCGGCAGGTCTACAATCATGGCCTTCTCCAGGTTCGTCCGTCTCGGGCCAGCAGCTCATCGGCTGAGGCCGGGCCCCAACTTCCCGGGGCGTAGGGTTCGGGCTGTTCGTCCAGGGTTCCCCAGTAGTCCTCGAACGGGTCAAGGATCTTCCAGGACAGCTCCACTTCCTCGTGCCGCGGGAACAGCGGCGGCTCGCCCAGGAGCACGTCCAGGATCAGCCGCTCGTACGCCTCCGGGGACGATTCGGTGAAGGAGTGCCCGTACCCGAAGTCCATGGTCACGTCGCGGACTTCCATCTGCGTGCCGGGGACCTTGGACCCGAAGCGGATGGTCACGCCCTCGTCGGGCTGGACCCGGATCACCACGGCGTTCTGGCCGAAGTCATCCTCGCCGTGGTCGCGGAACAGCAGGTTCGGCGCACGCTTGAACACCACCGCGATCTCGGTCACGCGCCGGCCCAGGCGCTTGCCGGCCCGCAGGTAGAACGGCACACCGGACCAGCGGCGGGTGTGGATATCCACCCGGACCGCGGCGAAGGTTTCGGTGGTGGAATCGGCAGGGATGCCCTCTTCCTCCAGGTAGCCCTGGACCTGTTCCCCGCCCTGCCAGCCGCCGGTGAACTGCCCCCGCGCTGAGTGCGTGGACAGGTCATCGGGAAGCTTGACGGCGGCGAGGACCTTTTCCTTCTCAGCGCGCAAATCATCGGCGTTGAAGGAGATGGGTTCCTCCATCGCCGTCAGCGCCAGCAGCTGGAGCAGGTGGTTCTGGATCACGTCGCGGGCTGCGCCCACGCCGTCGTAGTAACCTGCCCGGCCGCCGGTGCCGATGTCCTCGGCCATGGTGATCTGGACGTGGTCCACGTAGTTGGCGTTCCACAACGGCTCGAACAACTGGTTCGCGAACCGCAGCGCCAGGATGTTCTGGACCGTCTCCTTGCCCAGGTAGTGGTCGATCCGGAACACCGCGTCAGCCGGGAACACGGACTCCACGATATCGTTCAGCTGCCGGGCGGATTGGAGGTCGTGCCCAAAGGGCTTCTCGATCACCACGCGGCGCCACTTGTCGCCTTCAGCCTGGGCCAGGCCGTGCTTGGAGAGCTGCCGGCAGACCTGTTCGAACGCCTTGGGCGGGATCGACAGGTAGAACGCGTGGTTTCCCCGGGTGCCGCGGACGTCGTCGAGCTCCTTGATGGTTTCACCAAGCCGCTCGAAGGCGCCGTCGTCGTCGAACGCGCCCTGGACAAAGCGGATGCCCTCAGCGAGCTGGTTCCACACCGCCTCGTCAAAAGGCGTGCGCGCGTAGGCCTGCACGGAGGCCTTCACCTCGGCGGCAAAATCCTCGTCCGTCCAAGGTCGACGGCCAAAGCCCACCAGCGCAAAGCTGGGAGGCAGCAGCCCACGGTTGGCGAGATCGTACACGGCCGGCATGAGTTTCTTGCGGGCCAAGTCACCGGTTACTCCGAAGAGCACCAGCGATGACGGACCGGCAATCCGGTTCAGGCGGCGGTCACGCGGGTCGCGGAGCGGATTCCGCAACGGTTTCCCGGGACGCGTCCCGGACGTCCTGCCGTATTCAGTTTCTGGCATGGTGCTTCTGTGCCTTAGCTTTCGGTAACGGAGGCTGACCTGGCGGACAGCGCAGCAATGATGTCCTGCAACTGTGCCACACCGGCTGCCCGGTCGGTCAGGTGCAGGCGAAGCACCGGGCGGCCGTGCTCGCTCAGGACCTGGGCGTCACCGGCGGCCTGCGCCGAGATCAGCTTCCCGAAGGTGAAGGGACGGTCGGGGATGGCAAGATCCTCGGCCGCCTCAGCAGTGACCTGGAGGAACACGCCGATGGCGGGGCCGCCCTTGTGGAACTGCCCGGTGGAGTGCAGGAACCGGGGACCCCAGCCGAAGGTGACGGGACGGCCGGAAACCGCTGCCAGGTCATCGCGGATGCCCTCGAGCTGCGCGAACGCGAGCCGGTCGAAGTAGGCCTGGACGCTGAGGTAGCTGTCCGGCTGGAGGGTTTCCAGTAAGGCACGCACTGCCTCTTCGGCCGTGGACGCACCGGCGAGCCAGCCGCCGCCGCGGACCTCGATGGCGCCGTCAACAAAGGCTGCGGGAGTCGGCTCCGGCTGTGCGTCCAGCAGGCCGCGGGCAGCAATCTTGGCGGCCTCGACATCCGGCTGGTCAAACGGGTTGATGCCCAGCAGGCGTCCAGCCACGGCCGTTGCGAACTCCCAGACCATCATCTGGGTGGCCAACCCGGCGGCGATGGCAACTTCGTTTTCACCGAGTTCGACGTCGGCGTCCGCGGCTACCAGCCGGACCACCAGGACGTCGGCGGCCTCTGACGTGACCTCCGGCGAGTTCGGGCCGGCCACCACGGGCAGTACCCCGGTGCCCAGCTTGCCCGTGGACTCGGCGATGAGCTGCTCAGCCCAGTCGGCGAAGCCCACGATGCCGGAACCGTCCTCGGCGATGACTATCTTGTTGCGCAGGGGGCTGGTGCCGCCCAGGGCGGTTCCGAGGGACAGTCCAATGTTCTCGGGAGCGTCCTCGTTGAGGATCTCTGCTGCTTCCTCGGCTTCATCCAGGAAGGCCTGGATGTCCACGCCGGCCAGGCCCGAGGGGACCAGGCCGAAGGCGGTGAGGGCGGAGAAGCGGCCGCCGACGTTGGGGTCGGCGTTGAAGACCGCACGGTAGCCGGCCTCACGGGAGGCCTTGTCCAGCGGGGAGCCGGGATCGGTGACGATGATGATGCGGCTGGCGGCATCGATGCCGGCGTCATTGAACGCCTTCTCGAAGACTCTCCGCTGGGAATCCGTCTCAACGGTGGAACCGGACTTGGAGGAGACCACGATGGCCGTCTCCGCCAGCCGGTCCGCCAGGGCAGCACGGACCTGGTCCGGGTCCGTGCTGTCCAGCACAGTCAGCTCGACGCCGGCGGTGCCGGCAATGACCTCGGGGGCCAGCGAGGATCCGCCCATGCCGCAGAGCGCGATGCGGGTAACGCCTTCGGCGCGGAGGGCATCGCGGAGTTCCAGGATCTCCTGCACCAGCGGCTGGGAAACGGTGGCCGCCTCAACCCAGCCGAGCCGGATGGCCGACTCTGCTTCGGCCTCGGTTCCCCACAGGGTATGGTCCTTGGCGAAGATCCGGGTGGCGATGCGGTCCTCCACCAGGGTGGGGAGGTGCTGTTCCAGTGCCTGCTGCGCGGCACCTGTGGCTTCGTAGCTGAGTGTGCTCATTGTTGGTTAGGAAGCCTTCCGTGCAGACGCGAGGGCGCCCTCGACGTCGCCGAGCAGTTCCTTCCAGCTGGCCACGAACTTGTCCAGGCCTTCGGATTCAAGGATTGCTACAACTTCGTTGTACGAGATGCCGAGCTTCTCGAGCGCGTCCAGGGTGTTGTTGGCCTCGGTGTAGGTGCCGGTGACGGTGTCGCCGGTAACCGTGCCGTGGTCGAAGGTGGCATCCAGCGTCTTTTCGGGCATGGTGTTCACGACGCCGGGTGCGACGAGTTCCGTGACGTAGAGGGTGTCCGGGTAGGCCGGATCCTTGACGCCGGTGGAGGCCCACAGGGGACGCTGGGGGAGTGCGCCGGCTTCGGCCAGCAGGGCCCAGCGCTCGGTGGCGAACAGTTCTTCGTAGACCTGGTAGGCCAGGCGGGCGTTGGCCAGGCCGGCCTTGCCCTTGAGTGCCTTGGCCTCCTCGGTGCCCAGGGCGTCGAGGCGCTTGTCGATCTCAGAGTCCACGCGGGAGACGAAGAAGGAAGCCACGGAGTGGATCTTCGAGAGGTCGTGGCCGTTTTCCTTCGCCTGCTCCAGGCCGGCCTGGAAGGCGTTGATGACGGCGCGGTAGCGCTCGAGGGAGAAGATCAGGGTGACGTTGACGCTGATGCCCTCGGCCAGGGTGGCGGTGATGGCCTCGAGGCCCTCGAGCGTGGCCGGGATCTTGATAAGGACGTTGTCCTTGCTGACCCTCTTGTACAGGTGCTTGGCTTCGGCAATGGTACCGGCGGTGTCCCAAGCCAGGCGGGGGTCAACCTCGATTGACACGCGGCCGTCCACGCCCTTGGTGGCTGCCGCCACAGGAGCGAAGAGGTCGCAGGCATCGGCGACGTCGGTGGTGGTGATTTCGAAGATGGTGTCCTCGACGCTGGCGCCGGCCGCTGCCTGCTTTGCGATCGTGGCGTCGTAGTCGGTGCCTGCCGTGATGGCGGCGTGGAAGATGGACGGGTTGGTGGTCACGCCAACCACGTTCTTCTCTTCGATGAGCTTGGCGAGGGTGCCGGTTTCCAGGCGTCCACGGGAAAGGTCATCGAGCCAGATGGAAACACCGGCGTCGGAGAGCTGCTGGGTGGGAGTAGTCATTGTTCTGTATCTCCTAAGAAATCTGGTTTAGGCCTGGAGGCCTGCGAGGGAGTCCTTGGCGGCCGCGGCAACTGCTTCCGCGGTGATGCCGAACTCCTGGAAGAGGCGCTTGTAGTCGGCGGAAGCGCCGTAGTGCTCAAGGCTGATGGAACGGCCGGCGTCGCCGACGAATTCCTTCCAGCCCAGAGACAGTCCTGCCTCGACGGAGACGCGGGCCCTGACGGCGGCAGGCAGCACGGACTCGCGGTAGGCGGCGTCCTGCTTGTTGAACCACTCAACGCAGGGCATCGAGACAACGCGGGCTGCGATGCCTTCGGCCTGCAGGGCTTCGCGGGCCTGGACGGCCAGCTGGACCTCGGAACCGGTGCCGATGAGGATGACGTCGGCCGGGACGGTGACGCCGTCCTTGGCGGCTTCGGCCAGGACGTAGGCACCCTTGGCGACGCCGGCCACCGAACCGAACGTGTCGCCGTCGGCTACGCCTTCGCCGCGCTCCCAGGTGGGGATGTTCTGGCGGGTCAGCACAATGCCGGCCGGGTTGCTGTGGTTTTCCAGCATCGTCTTCCAGGCAACGGCTACTTCGTTGGCATCACCGGGGCGGACAACGTCCAGGCCCACGATGGCGCGCAGGGTGGCCAGCTGCTCCACCGGCTGGTGGGTGGGGCCGTCCTCGCCCAGGCCGATGGAGTCGTGTGTCCAGACGTACAGCGACGGGACGCCCATCAGCGCGCCGAGGCGGATGGCCGGGCGCTGGTAGTCGCTGAAGATCAGGAACGTGCCGGAGAACGCACGCGTGCGGCCGTGCAGGCTGATGCCGTTCACGATCGACGCGGCAGCGTGCTCGCGGATACCGAAGTGCAGGACCCGGCCGTACGGGTTGCCCTTCCACGCGTCGGTCTGCTTGGACGCCGGAACGAACGACGGCGAGCCCTCGATGGTGGTGTTGTTGGACTCGGCGAGGTCCGCGGAACCGCCCCACAGTTCGGGCAGGACCGGGCCGAGGGCGTTGAGGACCTTGCCTGACGCTGCACGAGTGGAGACGTCCTTGCCGGCGGGGAAGACCGGAAGGGCGGCGTCAACATCGTTCGGCAGTTCCTTGGCCTCGATGCGCTGCAGCAGGGCTGCGCCTTCGGGGTTGGCCGCCTGCCAGGCGTTGAAGGACTCTTCCCACTCCTTGCGGGCGGCAGCACCGCGGTCCACCACGGCGCGGGCGTGGGCCAGGACGTCCTGGTCAACGTCGAAGGACTTGGCCGGGTCAAAGCCCAGCACCTCCTTCAGGGCTGCGACTTCCTCGGCACCGAGTGCTGAACCGTGGATCTTGCCGGTGTTCTGCTTCTTGGGGGCCGGGTAGCCGATGATGGTGCGCAGCGATACGATGGACGGTTTGGAGGTCTCAGCCTTGGCGGCGAGGAGTGCGGAGTAGAGCTCCTGGACGTCTTCCTTGTATTCGCCGGTTTTGGTCCAGTCCACACGCTGGACGTGCCAGCCGTACGCTTCGTAGCGCTTCAGGACATCCTCGGTGAAGGCGATGTCGGTATCGTCCTCGATGGAGATGTGGTTCTCATCGTAGACAACAACGAGGTTGCCCAGTTCCTGGTGGCCGGCCAGCGAGGAAGCCTCGGCCGTGACGCCTTCCTGGAGGTCGCCGTCGGAGGCAATGACCCAGATGGTGTGGTCGAAGGGCGACTCGCCGGCCGGGGCGTCGGCGTCGAAGAGGCCGCGCATCCGGCGCTGGGAGTACGCGAAGCCGACGGACGACGCAAGGCCCTGGCCCAGCGGGCCGGTGGTGATTTCCACGCCGGCGGTGTGCTTGTACTCGGGGTGGCCCGGGGTCAGTGAACCCCAGGTGCGCAGCGCTTCCAGGTCCTTCAGCTCCAGGCCGTAGCCGGAGAGGAACAGCTGGATGTAAAGGGTGAGCGAAGTGTGGCCCGGCGACAGGACGAAACGGTCACGGCCCAGCCAATCAGGGTTGCGCGGATCGTGGCGCATCAGCTTCTGGAATAGAAGGTATGCGGCAGGCGCCAGGCTCATCGCCGTCCCGGGGTGGCCGTTGCCCACCTTCTCCACTGCATCTGCAGCGAGCACGCGGATGGTATCCACCGCGCGCTCGTCCAGGCTGGTCCAAGACAGTTCTTGCTCTTCCAAATGTGGCACGAAAACCGGGCCCCTCTCTGTGCTGATGGCGGGCGGCACACCGGATCCGTCCAAAGGCACGCCGTAAGGCGCCCGCTGCGGTGTGTACCAGCCGTTCACCATCGAAACGTTGATCTTTCCACTCAGCCACTGGCCAGTCCGGGAATGCGTTTTCCACTGCTTCCCTGCTGCGTGCTGATCTGGTGACAGCTTAGCTCCATTCCACTTCTTGGGCTGCTCAAATCTCACGTTGTGGACGCAATTTCGGCTTATGTGAATCCGTCTGAAGTGAGGCTGAGTTAATCTGCTCGAATCGGAGCGCGAGCGATCACCAGCACCAAAAGGCGGGCCGTTGGGAAGGGGTCGGCACGGTATGATATTTGGAGGCCGATGCCGGGTAACGGACCTTTTCAGCGTCCCGAACTCCCGGCCATGGCGCGGATCACTAATTCCGGTTCCGCCGCCGCCCGCAGGGGCGGGCCGCATGACACAGCTGGACAGCCAGACAGAACTGCCAACAGAACGGGTGACTGCCACCGTGAGCACAACAGATATGCCGCTGAACGCATCCCGGGCTTCAAAAGCCGGGATTGCCCGTAAGGCCAAGGCGTATCTCGCCCTCACCAAGCCCCGCGTCATTGAGCTGCTGCTGGTAAGCACGCTGCCCACCATGATTTATGCGGAGCGCGGGTTCCCGTCCATCGGGCTGATCCTGGCAACCCTCGTGGGCGGTGCCTTCGCCGCGGGCAGCGCCGGCGCTTTCAACTGCTACATCGACCGCGACATCGACAAGCTGATGCACCGCACCGAAAACCGGCCGCTGGTGACCGGTGAAGTCACGCCGCGTGAAGCGCTGATCTTCTCCTGGCTTTTGGGCGCGGCCGCCATCGCCATCCTCTGGTTCGGTGCCAATCCGTTGTCCGCATGGCTGGGGTTGGGCGCCATCTTCTTCTACGTGGTGATCTACACGATCATCCTCAAGCGGCGGACCGCGCAGAACATTGTCTGGGGCGGCGCGGCAGGCTGCTTCCCGGTGCTGATCGCCTGGGCTGCTGTCACCAATTCCGTGGAGTGGCCCGCCGTCATCCTCTTTATGGTGATCTTCCTTTGGACCCCGCCCCATTACTGGCCGCTGTCCATGCGCTACGGCGAGGACTACCGCAACGCCAAGGTCCCCATGCTGGGAGCCATCGCCGGCGCCAAGGTGGTTTCAGTTCAGGTGGTTTTGTACGCGTGGGCCATGGTGGCCTGCTCCCTGTTGATGGTTCCGGCCGGCGGTGCGGGCTGGGTTTATACGGTGACTGCCGTGCTGGCGGGGGCATGGTTCCTGTACGAGTCGCACTCCCTTTACAGCCGGGCCCACCGCGAGGACATCACCGACAAGCGGGCCATGAAGGTCTTCCACGGCTCCATCAGCTACCTCACCCTGCTCTTTATTGCCCTCGCGGTTGATCCGTTCATCGGGCCGGCGGTCATGGCGGGGTAGCTTCGCCGCCTTTCGGACTCCAAGCCTCTCCCGGCCTCTGCCGGGGGAGGCTTGTCGGTTAAACGAAGCCCGAAGGGAGAGCCACCGCGCGCAGACAGTTGACATCTCATATGACACATATGTCACGTTGATCACTTATCCTGTCACCGTGTAAGGCGGTCTGGTTACTGTGGGGTGGATCCTGCCCGCGAGCAAAGGAAACCCATGGCACAGGCAAATGATCCTTCCACCGTTCCAGCACCCAGCCACAGTCCGCCCCCTGGTTCCCGCCGCGGATACCCGTACGGGCTCCAGCGTCCCGCCTTCCTTGGCCATCCCGGCGCTGATATTCCGGCTTCACTCGTTGTGTTCCTCGTCGCCCTGCCCCTGTCGCTGGGTATCGCGGCGGCGTCCGGCGCGCCCATCATGGCCGGCCTGATCGCCGCGGCCGTGGGCGGCATCGTGGCAGGCAGCCTGGGCGGGTCGCCGCTCCAGGTGAGCGGACCTGCCGCAGGTCTTACCGTCGTCGTCGCCGGGCTGGTGCAGGAGTTCGGTTGGCAGGTCACCTGCGCGATTACCGCTGCGGCTGGTGTCGTCCAGCTGCTGCTTGGCATCAGCCGCGTGGGGCGGGCCGCGCTTGCCGTATCACCCGTCGTGGTGAAGGCAATGCTGGCAGGCATCGGCATCACCATCATCCTCCAGCAGATCCAGGTCCTGCTGGGCGGCCAGCCGGCCGGCTCGGCCCTCGAGAACCTGATCACCCTTCCGGGAGCCATTACCAACGTCGAACTTCACTCCGCACTGCTCGGGCTGACCGTCGTCGTGATCCTCCTCGGGTGGAAGCACCTTCCGGCTGCGGTGCGCCGTGTTCCCGGGCCGCTGGCCGCCGTCGCCGCGGGCACTGCACTTTCTGTTGCCTTCGCCCCGGGAGTTGAGCGCATCTCCTTCACCGGGTCAATTTTCGACGCCGTCGCGTTGCCGCAGCTGCCTGAGGGCAACTGGCGCGCCGTCGCGTTCGCCGTCATTTCGATGGCGCTGATCGCCAGCATCGAGTCGTTGCTGTCCGCCGTGGCTGTGGACAAGATGCAGAGCGGCCCCCGCACCAACCTGAACCGCGAGCTGGTGGGCCAGGGCGCGGCCAATATTGTTTCCGGCTCGCTGGGCGGACTGCCCGTTACCGGCGTCATTGTCCGCAGTGCCACCAACGTGGAGGCCGGCGCGGCCACCCGGATGTCAGCGGTCCTGCACGGCGTCTGGGTCCTGGCCTTCTCCGCCCTCTTTGCCGGACTGATCCAGCTGATCCCCCTGTCCGTCCTCGCTGGCTTGCTGGTGGTGATCGGCGCGCGCCTGATCAAGGTGGCCGATATCCGGACCAGCCTCCGCACGGGCGACCTTCTGATCTACGTTGTGACCCTCCTCTGCGTGGTGTTCCTGAACCTGCTCGAAGGCGTCATGATCGGCCTGGCGCTTGCCGCGGCCAGTGTGCTGTGGCGGGTGCTGCGCGCTGCCGTCCACTCCCACCGGCCCGTCTCGCCGTCGGACCCCTGGCGCGTCACCATCGCCGGATCCTGCAGCTTTTTCGCCCTGCCGCGGCTCAATCGTGTCCTGCATGCCGTTCCGGCAGAAACGGCCGTGACGGTGGAGGTGAACGCGGACTACCTGGACCACGCCTTCCGCGAGGCCCTGCTCGCCTGGCAGCAGCAGTATGAGGCAGCAGGCGGAACGGTGCGCCTCGAGGAACACGGAAATACGCTCTTGCAGGATGCGGCCCACCAACCGCCCAAACGCCAGGACGCAAGGGAGCTTCCGCTGCCGCCGAGGACCTCATGGCAGTCGGCACAGGAAGCGCACCTCCGGGACGCGCAGCGGCCGGGGGACGACGCCGGGGACCAGGCGCTGGACCCGGCAGGAAAGGGTTCCCCGCCGCTGCGGTCGCTGCTGAGCGGCATTGACAAGTACCACCGTCGCTTCGCCGACCAGGTACGTCCCCTGGTCCAGGACCTGGCAAACGGCCAGAACCCGGACACCCTGTTCGTAGCCTGCGTGGACTCGCGCGTGAACCCAAACCTGATCACCAGCAGCGGCCCGGGTGACCTGTTGACCTTGCGGAACATCGGCAACGTGGTGTGCCACGATGGCCAGGACGCCTCGATCGACTCCGCCCTGTCCTTTGCGGTGAACGGGCTGAATGTTGATTCGATCGTCATCTGCGGGCACTCCAACTGCGGTGCCATGAAAGCGCTGATCGATGACGCCAACGGCAAGGGAAACCCGTCGCTTGGTGCCGGATTCGACGCCTGGCTGAACCATGCACGGCCAAGCTATCGCGAGCTGCTGACGGAACATCCCGTGGCGTCGGCGGCCGCAGCCGCCGGGTACGGCCGGCAGGACCAGTTGGCAATGGTCAACGTGGCCGTACAGCTGGGCAAACTCGAAAGCCATCCGGTGGTGGGCCCGGCACTCGCCAACGGCAGCGTGCAGGCAACCGGCCTTTTCTACGACATCGCCACGGCCCGGGTGTTGTTGGTGGAACCGGCCGGCATCCAGTTCCTAGGCCCCGAACAAACCGTACTCAGGTCCTTCCCCGCAGGCTGAGCTGCAGCCCGATCCGCAGGCAACTGCCGCCAAACACACAAGCGCCCCGGTTCGTCACGAACCGGGGCGCTTGGCGTTTGGAGTATCGGTAGGGCTATTCCACCGGGCTGGACCGGGCGATGTCCCAGGCGTTGGTTGCCGCCACCATCAGCAGCGCGGCGCCGAGCATGTGGGCCGCTACCAGCAGTGCCGGAATGCCGTTGTAATACTGCGTGAAGCCGATCACGGCCTGAAGGAGCGTGACGGCGAGGAGTCCCAGGATGGCGGCGCGGAAGGGCCCCTTGATCCGGCGTAGGAACACCAGTGCGAGTGCCACCACCGTGCCGGCCGTCACCAGGTACGCCGGGACGGCGTGGATGTGGGAGAACAGGTCCCAGTCCAGGCCGTTCCGGGGGGCATCGGCATCACCTGCATGGGGTCCGGCCCCGGTCACCACCACGCCCAGCATCACGGCGAGGGTGGAGGAGAGCGCGACGGCGGCCGTCACCGGACGCATGACGCCCGGCAGGGCAGCGTGGGAGGCAGTGCGGAACCGGCCGGTCCGGCCGAAGGCGCGGTTCACCAGCAGCGTGGCGAACACTACCAGCGCCATGGAGACCAGGAAGTGCAGTCCCACCACCCACGGGTTGAGGTTGGTCAGGACCGTAATGCCGCCGATCACTGCCTGCGCGGGGATGCTGGCGAGAAGACCCAATGCCAGCAGGAAAAGGTCCTTGCGCTCTTTGCGGAGGTTCCACAGGTACACCAGCATCAGGGCTGCGACGGCGGCAAGGGCGAAGGTAAGGAGCCGGTTGCCGAATTCGATGAAACCGTGGATGCCCATTTCCGGGGTGTTCACCAGCGAAGTGTCCGTGCAGCGCGGCCAGGTAGGGCAACCCAGGCCGGATGCGGTCAGCCGCACCGCCCCGCCGGTGACCACCAGGAGGGTCTGGCCGATCAGGGAGGCAACCGCGAGGCGGCGTACCCGGACGTCAACGGAACGGGGCAGCCGGGACGACAAGCGGTTAACGAACTGGGGGAGGCGTGCGGCCGTGCTCACGGATATCTCAATTCCACTTAAACCAACGGATGGCTGCTGCCCCGGCAAAGACGGTCCAAAGCAGCAGGATGAGGGCGGCGCCGCCATTCAGCGTGCCGGCAAGGAAAGCCTCGCGGAGGGATTCACCGAGTGCTCCGGAGGGCAGGAACTGCACCAACTCCTGGGCGGCGGCAGGCAGGCGTTCCGCCGGCAGCACGATTCCGCCAAGGGCGCCCAGCAGGATCCAGAGCAGGTTGGTGATGGCCAGTGTGGCTTCGGGCCGGACGGTGCCGGCCACCAGGAGGCCCAGGGCGGTGAAGGCGGCGGCGCCCAGCGCAAGGAGGAGGAGGCCGGGAATCCAGCCGGCTGCCAGCGGCCGCCAACCCAGGGAGAGGGCTACTGCACTGACGACGGCCACCTGCAGGCAGAGTACGGCCAGGACCGACAGCGCTTTGCCGGCGACCAAGCCGCCGCGGCCAAGGGGAGTGGTGGAGAGGAAGCGGAGTACGCCATAACGCCGGTCGAACCCGGTGGCGATGCCCTGGCCGGTGAACGCTGTGGACATGGCGCACAGGGCGAGGATCCCGGGAACGGCGACGTCGATGCGGGTGCCGCCCATTCCGTCCAGGAACGGCGTCACTGTCAGGCCGACAAGCGCCAGGAGAGGCAGGACTACTGCCAGGATCAGCTGCTCGCCGTTTCGGAGCATGGCCAGGGCCTCATACTTGCCCTGAAGCAGGACGCGCCGCAGCAGCGACGCCGGCTCTTGCGTGCCCGACACTCCACCCAAAGCGGCGACTGGAGTGCGCCCTGGGGTGGCGCCTGCAGCGCCGGACGCTGGCCCGTTCATCGGATGTCCTTTCCCGAGATATCCAGAAAGACGTCTTCAAGGCTACGCGCCTGCAGGCTCATGGAAGCAGGCATGATGTTGTGTGTTTCCCACCAGCTGGCCAGTGCTGCGAGGTGGGCGGGCGTCAGGCTGCCCGTAATGCAGTAACTGCCGGCGCGGGTCTCGGCAATTGCGATGCTGTCCGGCAGGACGCCGTCGAAATCCAACCCTGCAGCAGCCTCGAATTCGAGCGTCCGGATGTGGTCAGCCCCCGCTTCCATTGCGGGGTTGTGCCGGAGCAGTTCCTGGACAGTTCCCTCGGCGACGTTCCGGCCGCCGTCGATGATGTAAACGTAGTCGGCCAGCCGCTGGGCGTCGTCCATCAGGTGCGTGGTGAGGATGATGCCCATCCCGGCATCGCGCAGTTCGCGGATCAGGTCGAACACCAGTTGGCGGGACTGCGGGTCCAGGCCGGCGCTGGGCTCGTCAAGGAACAGGACTTCGGGCCGGCCGATCAAAGCGGCGGCAAGGGCGAGCCGTTGCTTTTGTCCTCCGGACAGCCGGCGGACGGTGGTCCGGCTGAACGCGCCGATGCCCAGCCGCTCAATCAGGTCTTCCACAGGCCAGGGCTGTGCGTAGAGTCCGGCAATATGCCGCAGCAAGGGTACGGGCCTGGACGACGGCGGCAGCCCGCCGTCCTGAAGCATTACACCCACGCGTGAGCGCAGCTCCGCCCCTGCTGCTGCCGGGTCCTGGCCCAAGAGAGAGATGGTGCCGCCGCTTCGCTTTTGAAGGCCCTGGGCACATTCAAGTGTGGTGGTTTTCCCGGCGCCGTTGGCGCCCAGCAGGGCGGTGACCTGCCCGCGTTCGGCGACGAGGGAAACGCCGCTCACCACCCGGAGCATTTTTCCGTCCAGGCTGGCAAGCGGACCTACATCCTTAACTAGCCCGCTGATGGACAGAACCGGGGATTGGGGGGATCGCACCCCAGTATTCTACGGGATGTAGTATTTTTCGATGTCCCTCGACTGGCCTGGTAGGTCAGCCTGCCCTTACTGGAGCGGGGGACTAAATTAGGACATGATTGTGTTGTGTATTCCATGAGCAATGCTACTGCTGTGCCTTTTGCCGGGCACGGAGCCTTCCAGGCTCCCGCAGACCGTGGTCCTGTGGCCGCCGGTCCGGTGGCTGACGCCGATGAGCGCACCCGGGACCGTGTCCTCGCGGCCGTCCTGGAACACGGGCCTGTCAGCGCCGCTGAACTCGGCGACCTGCTGGGATTCACGCCGGCGGCCGTACGGCGGCACCTGGACCATTTATCCCGTGCCGGCGTTATTGAAGTCAAGCGCGTGGCGAAGTCCGGCGCCGGGGCAGGCCGTCCCGCACGTCGCTACGTCCTCAGCTCCCAGGGCCAGTCCAGCCTTGGCAACGACTACCTGGACATCGCCGCCCTCGCGCTCCAGCAGCTGCAAAAAGTGGCTGGCCCGGACGCCGTGCGGGCCTTCGCCGTCGCACGCTTCTCTGAAATCGAACGCCGGTACGCGCCGGAAATCGACGCGGCGGGTCCGAATATCACCGATCGCGCCAAAGCCTTGGCGGACGCCCTCAGCCGCGACAACTTCGTAGCCTCCGCAGCTTCCATCGAGGCCAAGCCACCACTGCCGGCGGCCCTGTCCAGCGTGCAGCTCTGCCAGGGGCACTGCCCCATCCAGCAGCTCGCCGCCCGGTTTCCCGTGTTTTGCGACGTAGAGACCGAAGTGTTCTCGAGGCTGGTAGGCGTGGACGTCCGCCGCCTCTCCACACTGGCCCGCGGCGGACACGTCTGCACTACCCACATACCCACAGGCAGGCTGTCTGCCCAGGAGCCCGCGAGGCCCCCGGCAGCCCCCGCCAGCCTGAATGAAGTAACCAACCATCAGCAAGAAAGGCCGTGATGACGGACCAACTATCAGAGAAAGCGGTAGCCGAAAACACTGTGATCTCGGAGATTCTCGAAAAGAATCCCGAGCTCCACGGCATCGGAACCTACGAGTACGGCTGGTCCGACAAGAACGACGTCGGCGCCAACGCCCGCCGCGGCATTAATGACGAAGTGGTCCGTGACATCTCGGACAAAAAGAGCGAACCCGAGTGGATGCTCGACCTTCGGCTCAAGGGCCTGAAGTACTTCGACCGCAAGCCCATGCCCACCTGGGGTGCAGACCTCTCCGGCATTGACTTCGACAACATCAAGTACTTCGTCCGGTCCACCGAGAAGCAGGCCGCCACGTGGGAAGACCTGCCCGAGGACATCCGGAACACGTATGAGAAGCTGGGCATCCCGGAAGCTGAGCGCAGCCGCCTGGTTTCCGGCGTGGCCGCACAGTACGAGTCCGAGGTTGTCTACCACCAGATCCGTGAGGACCTCGAGGCCCAGGGCGTCATCTTCCTGGATACCGATACCGCGCTGCGCGAGCACCCGGAGATCTTCCAGGAATACTTCGGCACCGTCATTCCGGTGGGCGACAACAAGTTCGCTTCCCTGAACACGGCCGTCTGGTCCGGCGGCTCCTTCGTGTACGTCCCGAAGGGCGTCCACGTGGACATCCCGCTGCAGGCATACTTCCGTATCAACACCGAGAACATGGGCCAGTTCGAGCGGACCCTGATCATCGCGGACGAGGACTCCTACGTCCACTACATCGAAGGCTGCACGGCGCCGATCTACACCTCGGACTCGCTGCACTCTGCCGTGGTGGAAATCATCGTGAAAAAGGGCGCCCGGGTCCGTTACACCACCATCCAGAACTGGTCCACCAACGTGTACAACCTGGTGACCAAGCGCGCCATCTGCGAAGAAGGCGCCACCATGGAGTGGGTCGATGGCAACATCGGCTCCAAGGTCACCATGAAATACCCGGCCGTTTACCTCGTGGGCGAGCACGCCAAGGGCGAAACCTTGTCCATCGCTTTCGCCGGCGAAGGCCAGCACCAGGACACCGGCTCCAAGATGGTCCACATCGCGCCGAACACCAAGAGCTCCATCATCTCCAAATCGGTGGCCCGCGGCGGCGGCCGTGCCGCTTACCGCGGCCTGGTGCAGGTCCGCGAAGGCGCCAAGCACTCCGCCAACACCGTCCGCTGCGACGCGCTCCTGGTTGACACCATCAGCCGCTCGGACACCTACCCGTACATCGACATCCGCGAGGACGACGTTGTGATGGGCCACGAGGCAACTGTTTCGCGGGTCAGCGAAGAGCAGCTCTTCTACCTGATGTCCCGCGGCATGCGCGAAGACGAAGCCATGGCGATGATCGTCCGCGGCTTCATCGAGCCCATCGCCCGCGAGCTCCCCATGGAGTACGCACTTGAGCTGAACCGCCTGATTGAACTGCAGATGGAAGGGTCCGTCGGATAACGATGACTGAAATCACTACTGAAAAGGCACGCATCGGCGCGCCCTCAGCCCAGCCGTTCATCGACGGCTTCACGGAAGAAGGCGAGAGCCTCTCGCCGATCAACGCCGGCTCCAAGGCACCGCTTGCGGGTGCTTCGGCCAAGAGCCACTCCCACGGCGGCGGCGTCGGCATCCCGGACAGCTCACGCGCCGGCCGGCTGACCTCCTACAAGCTTGCCGACTTCAAGCCGCTCACCGGCATGGAGGAAGACTGGCGCTTTACCCCGCTGAAACGCCTCCGCGGCCTGCACTCCGAGGTCCTCTCCGGCGCGGCACCCACCGTGGTGGTCACCGGTCCCGAGCAGATCACCGTGGAAAGCGTCAACCGCGACGACCAACGGATTGGTACCGCCGGTATCCCCGAGGACCGCGTGTCAGCCAACGCCTGGGAAAACTTCGCCGGGGCCACCGTCGTCACCATCCCGGCTGAGTTCGAAGCCCTGACGGAGATCTCCGTCGACATCGAAGGCACGTCCCTCGAGGCAGCCGCCCAGCACCTCGTGATCGTGGCGGAAAAGTTCTCCAAGGCAGTTGTGGTCCTGAACCACAGGGGATCCGCCGTTGTATCGGAAAACGTTGAGATCATCGTGGAAGACGGTGCCAGCCTGACGGTTGTCTCCCTTCAGGAATGGAACGACGACGCCGTCCACGCCTCCTCCCAGCAGGCAAAGATCGGCCGCGACGCCAAGCTCAAGCACGTGATGGTCAGCCTCGGCGGCGACCTGGTCCGCGTCACGCCGTCGGCACGCTTCACCGCCCCCGGCGGCGAGGCCGAGCTGTTCGGCCTGTACTTCGCCGACGCCGGCCAGCACCTGGAGCAGCGACTGTTTGTGGACCACGCAGTGCCCAACTGCAAGTCCAACGTGCTCTACAAGGGCGCACTGCAGGGCCGCAACGCCCACGCTGTCTGGGTTGGTGACGTCCTGATCCGCAAGGAAGCAGAGGGCACCGACACCTACGAGGCCAACCGCAACCTGCTGTTGACCGATGGCGCCCGCGCCGATTCCGTGCCCAACCTCGAAATCGAGACCGGGCTGATCGAGGGTGCCGGCCACGCCAGCGCCACCGGCCGGATGGATGACGAGCACCTGTTCTACCTGATGGCCCGCGGCATCCCGGAGGATGTTGCCCGCCGGCTGGTGGTCCGCGGCTTCCTGAACGAGATCATCCAGCAGATCAAGGTCCCCTCCATCGAGGAGCGCCTGACCGAGGCTGTTGAGCATGAACTCGCACTGACGGACAACTAGAGGTAACGGGGCACGGGCTTAAAGATGACTGACCAGCCAAAGGGCGAGCTTGTCTGCAAGGTGGATGAAATCCAGCTGAAGCAGGCACTGCGGATCCTGATCGACGACTACCCTGTGGCGATCGTCAAGGATTCCATGGGGGAGATCCACGCAATCGGTGACACCTGCTCGCACGCGGACATTTCCCTGTCCGAGGGCGAAGTTGAGGGCTGCGCCATCGAGTGCTGGGGCCACGGCTCCCAGTTCGACCTGCGCAGCGGGGAACCGCTGCAGCTGCCGGCCTACGATCCCGTTCCGGTGTTCGCCGTCGAGATCCGGGGTGACGAGGTCTATGTGGATTTCACCAACATCCTCAACGGCGCCGAAGCCCCCAACTTCAGCTAGCACCACAGAATTACGAACCAACTTCCAGACAGAGACCGCACCGAAGCCGCCAGGCCCGGTGCAGAGGAGAACAAGACACATGTCTACTCTTGAGATCAAGGACCTGCACGTCAGCATTGAGACGGAGCAGGGCACCAAGGAAATCCTGAAGGGCGTCAGCCTGACCATCCGGACCGGCGAAACCCACGCCATCATGGGCCCCAACGGCTCCGGCAAGTCCACGCTGGCCTCCACCATCGCAGGCCACCCGCGCTACAACGTGACCAGCGGCTCCATCACCCTGGACGGCGAAGACGTCCTGGAGATGAGCGTTGACGAGCGCGCCCGCGCCGGCGTTTTCCTGGCCATGCAGTACCCGGTGGAGGTCCCCGGCGTCAGCATGACCAACTTCCTGCGCACCGCCAAGACCGCCATCGACGGCGAAGCCCCCAAGCTGCGCACCTGGACCAAGGACGTCAAGGCTGCCATGGAGCAGCTCCGCATCGACGCCGACTTCGCACAGCGCAACGTGAACGAAGGCTTCTCCGGCGGCGAGAAGAAGCGGGTGGAAATCCTGCAGCTGGAACTCTTCAAGCCCAAGTTCGCGATTCTGGACGAGACCGACTCCGGCCTGGACGTTGACGCGCTGAAGGTTGTGTCCGAGGGCGTCAACCGTGCCCACGCCGAGGGCAAGATGGGCACGCTGCTCATTACCCACTACACGCGGATCCTGCGCTACATCAAGCCTGACTTCGTACACGTGTTCGTGGACGGCCAGGTTGTTGAGGAAGGTGGCCCCGAGCTGGCCGACCGCCTGGAAGAAGAAGGCTACGACCGCTACGCGAAGGGCGCCGGCGCCGCCGCTGCACCCGTCGCCGCACAGGCCTAGTAAGGACTTTCGCCATGACCGAAATCGACGCGTCCCGCACGAGCCTCGAGGACATCGAAGAGGCGCTGAAGGATGTCATCGATCCTGAGCTCGGCGTCAACATTGTGGACCTCGGCCTGCTCTACGGCCTGAAGTACTCCGATGACGACGGCGCGCTGCTGATCGACATGACCCTGACCACCGCCGCCTGCCCGCTCACCGATGTCCTCGAGGAGCAGGTGGGCCAGGCCCTGGACGGCGTTGTTGACGACTGGCGCCTGAACTGGGTCTGGATGCCGCCTTGGGGTCCGGAACGGATCACCGACGACGGCAAGGACCAGATGCGGGCCCTCGGCTTCAACATCTAAGAAGCTTAAGTACGACGCCGGCCGGTTACCTTTCCCAGGAAAGGTGACCGGCCGTCGTCGTTGCCGCTCCCTCCCGCCTCAAAGGCTAGGTGCGGAGAAGGTGTCGCACTTGTTGATGTCGCCGGTGTTGTAGCCCTGGTAGAACCACCGCTGGCGCTGCTCGCTGGAGCCGTGGGTCCAGGCCTCGGGGGAGACCCGGCCGGTGGCTGCCTTCTGGATCCGGTCATCACCCACCGCAGAAGCTGCGGACAGTGCGTCGTTCAGGTCCTGCTGCGTGAGTGCCTCCAGGAACGGCTGGCCTGCCGGCCCGGGCTGGGTGGATGCGTGCCTTGCCCACAGTCCCGCGTAGCAGTCGGCCTGAAGTTCAACACGCACGGCACCGGACTGAGGGCCCTGCGGATCCTGCTGTGCCCGGTCAAGGTTCCCCAGCACGTTCTGGATGTGATGCCCGAACTCGTGGGCCACCACGTACTCCTGGGCAAGCGGCCCGCCCGAGGAACCGAAGCGGTCCACAAGTTCCTGGAAGAAGCCGGGATCAAAGTATGCGGTGGTGTCGGCCGGGCAGTAGAAAGGTCCCACTGCGCTGGAAGCTGCGCCGCAGCCTGTGCTGACGCCCTGCTCGAAGATAACTGTTTCCGGTTGCGGGTACTCCACGTTGTACTGCTGCAGATAGGCAGGCCAGAAAGCATTCAGGCTGTTCACGGTGCCGGTGATGCGGCAGTCCACCCGGGCGTCGGCGTCAGCACCGGTTTTGCAGGCGGGTGCAGTGCCCTGCGTTTGCGGCTCCTGTCCGGCTCCGGCCAACCCCTCCAAAAGCTGCGGATTCACGCCCAGGAGCGTGGCGATGAGCAGGATGAGCCCGCCGCCGATGCCGCCGCCCACCTTCACGCCGCGGCCCATCCCGCGCCGGTCCTGGACCTGCGACGGATCCAGCGGCACATTGTCATTGAAACTCATGAAGTCACATTACCCATGGACCTGAATCTCAAGCGGTGCCGGCCGGTAAAGTTGATCCGGTGCCCTTCCTCAACCGAATCCAGCGCTGGGCCGAAGAACGGCCGCACGACACCGCCGTCGTGGTCGCCGGTAACCGCCTCTGCTGGGCGGAGCTGCGCGACTCCGCAGCCTGCCTGGTCCCCAACACCAAAGCCATCACCTCGCTCTGCGAGGCCAACTCGGTGAATTTCGCCGTCAGGTTCGCCGCGGCGGTGGCTGGCGGGCGCCAGTGTGCCGTCCTTGATCCCACCTGGCCGGTTCCGCTGCAGGACGACATTGTCCGGCGGGCCGAGTCATTCGCGCAGCCCGCGCCGGTGTCCCCGGACGACGACTTGGCCGACGGCTTACCCGAGGCCACCTTCCTCATCGGCCTTACATCCGGCACCACCTCCGTCCCGAAGGCCTTCACGCGGTCCCGGCGGTCCTGGCAGGAATCCTTTGACGCTTCAATACAGTTCTTTGGGCTCCGACCGGACGATGTGACGCTGGCGCCTGGACCGCTGGCCGCAAGCCTGAACCTCTACGCGCTTGCTGAGTGCCTCTACGCGGGCTCCGAATTCCAGACCCTCGAAACGTTCGACGTCGGCGATGTCCATGCGGCCATCACGCACGACCGCGTCACACGCCTCGTGCTGGTGCCCACCATGTTGAGGATGCTGAGCGAGCGTGGAATGACGGGATGCGTGGACGCCTCCGGCGTGCGCACCATCATCTGCGCCGGCTCGAAGCTGGACGCGCGCACCCTTGAAGCTGCACGCCGCTGGGCCCCCAACGCCACCATATTCGAGTACTACGGCGCCTCGGAGCTGAGCTTTGTTTCCGGGACCGGCCTGCCTCCTGGTGAAGCCGCGGCGGCGGGCGGGACTGGCATCGGCCGGCCCTTTCCCGGCGTGGAGGTAAGGATCCTGGACGATGTGGGGGAACCCCTCCCTGACGGGGCCGCAGGGAATATCTGCGTGCAGAGTGCGATGGTCAGCAACGGCTATCTTTGGGGCGATGACGGCCAGGCCCTGAGGTCTTTCGACGGCTGGTTCACCGTGGGGGACCAGGGCTACCTTGAGGCGGGGGAGCTGCACATCCTGGGGCGCCGTGCGGACATGATCCTCACTGCCGGGAAAAACGTCTACCCGCACGAGGTTGAACTGGCACTGGCCGCCGTGCCCGGCGTCGCCGCTGCCGTCGCAGCCGGAATGCCGGACGACCTTCGGGGCCAGCGGGTAGTGGCCGGCATTGTTCCGTCCGCCGGTGCTGTTACTGCCACCCAATTGAAGTCGGGACTGGAGAACATTTTGGCCCGGGACAAATGGCCGCTTCAGTTCTTCGCCATCACCGAAGTGCCCACGACGGACCGCGGCAAGGTCAGCCGGAACTTACTGCTGGACTGGATCAGCTTGGGAGACCACAGGATCCGGAACCTTGGCGCCTGAGCTCCTTCCGCCGGACCGCCAGCCTGTCATCGTCGCGGCCCGCCGTACTCCTGTATGCCGCAGCAACGGCGCTTTGCGGAAGCTCCGGGCCCATCAGCTTCTGGCGCCGGTGCTCCGGGAGCTCGTGGCGGGCCCTGGGCTGGGGCCGGGTTCTGTCACCGACGTGGTGATCGGCAATGCCGTGGGCGGGGGCGGAAACGTGGCGCGGCTTGCACTGCTGGAGGCCGGCTTTCCGGTGAGCGTGCCCGGCCTCACCGTTGACCGGCAGTGCGGCTCGGGCCTGGACGCGATAGTCCTGGCCGCCGGGCTGGTTGCCGCCGGCGGCAACCCTTTGTATTTGGCCGGGGGAGTGGAAAGCACAAGCACTGCACCGCTGCGCGCGCACCGGAATGATGACGGCGGTCCGGAGTTTTATGCGCGGGCACAGTTTGCGCCGGACAGGTTTGGCGACCCGGATATGGGTGTGGCGGCCGAAACGGTGGCGCGGAAGTTTGGGGTCGGCAGGGACCGGCAGGATGCGTTCGCCCTGCGCAGCCACGGCTTGGCTCTTGCCGCCGCAGAGGCCGGGCGTTTCGACGACGAACTGGTTCCGCTGGAGACCGGCGCCGGGACTGTAGGCGCGGACGACGGGCCGCGGCGCGGTCTGACTGCTGCCGTGATGGCACGGTTCCCGCCCGCGTTCGTGGCCGGGGGAACTGTCACCGCGGGAAACTCCTGCTTTGACGCGGATGCCGCCTCCGCCGTCGTGATCACGTCACTCCAGCGGGCACGGGACCTGGGGATCCCGGACGGCATGCTGGTGCTGGGCACGGGGACGGCGGGGGTGGAGCCGGAACTACTCGGTGTTGGAGCCGCCTCCGCAGCGAGACACGTGCTTGCTGCCGCGGGCATGGCAGCGGACGAGCTGGACCTGGTGGAATTCAATGAGGCGTTTGCGTCGCAGACCCTCGCCTGCCTTGACGAGCTGGGGATTGACGCGGAGTTGGTGAATCCCGACGGCGGGGCGCTGGCTTTGGGCCACGCGTACGGCGCATCGGGTGCCGTCCTGGTGACCCGCCTGCTGGCGCAGGCGCGGAGGAGCGGAACGACGGGGAGCCGGGCCCTGGCCATGATCAGTATCGCCGGGGGCATGGGTACCGCAGCCTTGCTGCAGTACGAGCGGCTCTAAGTTTCCCGAGGCCTTAGTCTTCCGCTTCGCCCAGACCGCGGGCGGCGAGCGCCTCGCCCGTCTGCCGGGCAAAGGCCACGGAGGTGATGAACACCGGCAGGATCAGTGCCCGGGGATTGCGCTCCAGCCCCCGGGCCTTTGCTGAGTCCCGGACATCAGCGAAGGTGCCGGCGATGTAGGGGATGCTCCGGAGCATAATGCCGATGGTGAGGGCGAACCGCTCGGGATCCGCGCCGAACCTTTTGAACGGACCTGCCGCGTTGGCCACTCCGTCCAGGAGCCGCTGCACCGGCGTGGTGGCGGTGAGCAGCGACGCTGCAACCACGCAGACGAGGATGTTCAGGACGATCCGGGCCGCCGTGGGTGCACCCAGCTGCCACCACTGGAAGAGCCCGATCACCATCAGGACTGCCGCGAGCGGGCGGACGGCGGTCCAGAGCCGTTTCAGGCCGGCGCCGGTCACCAGGAAAAGGCCGACGAGCCCTGCAAGTACCGCGGCGGAGATGCGCCAGTCCTGAATGATGAAGGAGGCCAAACCGCAGCCGAAGACGAGGAGGAACTTCAGCGGCAGAGGCGATCGGTGAACCGGTGAGTTGCCCGCCACGTAGTTGGCCAGGAGGAAACCGTGGCCCCTCATCGGGTGCCTGGCTCTGAGGCGTGAAGGCCGCCCATGCACAAGGCGCGGTACGCTGCCACAGCCTCCGCCGGGCCGCCGTCGAACACGACTTTCCCCTTCTCGATGACCAGCACCCGGTCCATCTCCAGGGCGAGGTCAAGGTCGTGGGTGGACATGATGATCTGCTGGCCCAGCCCGGACAGGGTCCTGCGAAGGAGTTCCCGGTTGCGCAGGTCCAGGAGGGTGGACGGCTCATCCAGCACCAGCACGGCGGGCTCCACCGCGAGCACAGCGGCCAGTGCCACAAGCTGCCGTTCGCCGCCGGACAGTTCGTAGATGCTTTGGTCGGCCAGGTGCAGAAGCCCCAGCCGCTTCAAAGCGGTTTCGGCCGCGTTGCGCCGGTCCGTGCCGTTCTTGATGGAGCGGCGGAGCGAGAGCTCCACGTCCTCCCGGCCCGTGGGCATCACCAGCTGGGACAGGGGATCGGTGAAGACAAAGCCGACGTTCCGGCGGACGTTCCGGACGGCCCGGACTGTGTCGTCGCCGCCGACCGAGACCCTGCCGGCGGTGGGCTGCACGAGGCCATTGACCAGGCGCAACAATGTGGACTTCCCGGAGCCATTGGCGCCGATGACGCCGACGCGCCTCTCTTCGAGCTTCAGCTTGACCGCGTCCAGGAGGACTTTCGGTTCTGCGCTGTGATCCGTTTCTACTGCGACTGTTACCTGGTCGAAGGTGATGGCGGGCATGGCGGGTGGTCCTAAGCCTTGGCGGGCTGCGTGGCGCTCCGCCGCACGCGGCGCACCAGGATGTCCGGGAAGGCGCGGTGAAGGGCGACGGCGATGACTGCTGCCAGGATGTTCTTGACCACGTCTCCCGGGTAGAAGACGACGTCGCTCAGGAAGGCCTGTCCAAGGGTGGCCTTGGTGTTCATGACGATGCCTGCGATGCCCAGTGAGTGCACAAACACCACACTGGTAACCGTTGCGGACAGGAAGAACCACAGGGCACGGGTTTTGGTTGTCCGGCGGATCACTACAGTGGCCAGCCAGCCCACGATGCCTGCGGCGATGGGGAAGGCGATGATGTAGCCGGCGGAGGGGCCGGCAAGGATGCCCAGGCCGCTGCGGCCCTGGCTGAAGATGGGCAGGCCGGCCAGGCCCAGCAGGACGTAGAGTCCGACGGCGGCGAAGCCCCTTCCAGGCCCCAGCACCAGTCCGGTGAGCATCACGGCGAGGGTCTGGAAGGTGATGGGCACGCCGAAGCCGTTCACCGCCAGCCCGGGCACAAGGGCGGCGCCGGCCACGAGGGCGGCGAAGACTGCGATCAGTCCAAGATCGGTGGCGTTCCAGCGGCGGCGCCCGGTGCTGAGGGTGTTTTTGACGGCGGTGTCGGTGTTGCTCATGGCGGTCCTGTCGGTGTTGTACAAGCGGAATCTGTTGTACTGCCGACGTTACTGGGACGGAACACCAGCTATTTTGTAGGGGCCCTACTAAAGCCGGGGTACGGTGCTGACGGCTGGCGACAAAAGCAGCCGGCGGATTGTCAGCCCACGAACGTGACCTCGTCGCCCATGCCGTCAATGAGCTGATCAAAGAGTTGCCCCCGCGGCGGATGCCGCCCTACAGCCAAAACGGAACGTAGCAGGGAGAAGGACGTGAAACCTCACAGGAGGACAACGTTCTGTAAGAAACCCGGCTACATGTTCAGCCCGTCAGCCGAGACCTGATGCAACCAATTGGGCTGTCCTGGCGACCCTCGGCGGGGACGACCAGATCACAGTCATCCCGCACATTGACACCTAGGTCCTTGCATAAATCCGAAGCCATTCCTGGGTTACAGCGACAACACAAACCTGCACAACCTGCTTTGGAGTCTCGGAATTAACAGCTACTACGGCGGTTCGACACAGGTTCATCTCGGAGCCGGACCGCATCCCGATGAAGTGCACCTGATCTCGTTACGTGCAGCACTCTTGGACGGCGGCGTGATCGAGCTGACGGAACCAGGTGAGTCAGAGGATTTTGGTGTTCCCTGGGAAGACCCCCGCGCGCTCAACGAGTTCGGGGTGCGAGAGCCAAGCGACCCATGGATCTGGGTGGGACCGGAAGCGGTCGTCGAAGGCAGGACATGGGGCGGCCGCATAGAAGTCCTCGGTCAGATCGCCCTCGCTGATCGGAAGCTGCTCGAGACCAGCGAAGAGACGCCCTTCCCGGAGGATGTGAAGCGATGGGTGCGTGGGTCGTCGCAGGCGTTCTCGTCGCCCGTCCACCAGTCAGCGCCCCCCATTGTCCGGTCCCAAGCCCGCACGAGCGCCAACGACTACGGGCCGCTCAACGCGTAAACCATCCTCGAACAGATGGCGGAATACAACCCTGAGGCTGTGGTTTGCGTTGGCGTGCCATTTGGCCATACCCGGCCCCAATGGATCGCTCCTGCACGCGAGGTGCAGGAGCGTTGGGCTGCTTATTGCAGGGTGCGGGTTAGCGTTGACGTCTCGCCGGACTCGACCGACAGCAGGGTGTTACTTCGGGCAGCGCAGGTTCGGGTTGTAGGCTGCGAACATGCCGTCTGGGTTGTCCCTCCATATCCACGCGTGGAGCGCGTAGGAGCCGGGGAACGGCCCGTCCTCGAAGGCGAGGCCGGCAATAGAAGGCCGCTTGGCCGCGGTCGAGATAAACTCAGCGGCTACCAGTTTGTACCGTCCGTACTTATTGGGCATGTACACAAGAACCTCAGGCTTTCGGGCCTGGGTCTTGTCGTCGATCAGTTCCTGCTTTGCGTAGTGAAAGCCCATTGCTCCCACGCCGCGCTTTTCGATGCATTCAGTGATCTTCTTGTAGCCGTCCGCCTTCGCGTTCTCGAGCCAGCGATAGTCGTCGGTAACGTGGCGCAGAATCCTGACCAGCCGGCGCTGATCGTCATTGTTCCGCCAGTCGTCGCTGCGGTCCGAGCCCCCGTGCCCGGATCCTCCATGGGCGACCGCAGTCCCGGGAGCAAGTCCCATGGCAAACACGGCAGCGGTGGCCATCGACAGCAGCCCTGTCTTGGTGCGATTCATCGTTATCTTCTACCCCTCTGAGACCATATTGTCCGTCTAAGGGATGCAAAGCGTGGGAAGTAGTTCCTCCACCTTCGCCAAGATGCCGGCAGAGTTCCCCGGGAGCTGCCGGTGCAGGAGCCGCCCCGACGGTCAATCGTCCATCGACTTGAGCGGCGTTTCCAGTATGCTCCTACTCCAAAACGCGGCGCTACGCTACGGGCCGGTAGTAGGGGCTCTAAAAGAGCAAAAGAGCCCTAGGGGATGACACTGGCTTTCAAAAAACCAGCGTCCTTATCATCGCCGTCCTTCTCTTCGATGGTGATGCAGCCGGCTCCGTCCGATCCCAGTATTCCTGCGAGCTGGACTTTACTTCTGCAGGGGCCGACGGCCCGGTGCGAATTACCACCACCGCTTTGGAGCAGTTTGGTTGGCAACTCCTGCTGCGCGGAAGGCGAGGCCTGTTGCCCAGTAGTCTCGCTGGCTGGTGTCGCCGCACATGAGGCCAGGGAGAGGGCAATCACCGCGGCAGCGCCAAGCCTAAACCGCTGCTTCATATCTGGTCCCCAATCAGAAGGCTGTTCGTTGCCCCCGCGTAAAGCCAGTGCCAGGAATGTGAAAGTAGCTGCCTTGGTGCTTACGATTTCGTGGCGACCGGTACCAAAACTGTGGGGCGGGTGACAGGCGGGCAATAAATGACCAAAAGCGGATGGGTGGACGTGCCCCATGCAAGAATCTACTGGGAAGCAACCGGCAGCTCTGCCGGCATTCCAGTCCTTTACCTTCACGGCGGCCCTGGTGGTTCCCTTAGCCAAGGCGGGTACTGTAAACGCCACGACCACAACCGCTTCCGCATCATCGGCCTGGACCAGCGCGGTTGCGGCAAGAGCACGCCCGCCGCACAGGACGACCTTAATCACCTGCCGGAAAACACCACGCAAGCCTTATTCAGAGACATTGAAGCCGTAAGAGAACACCTGGGCATAAAACAGTGGATCGTCACCGGCGTTTCCTGGGGTAGCACGCTTGCCCTCGCGTATGCCCTGGAACATCCCAGCAGGGTCCTCGGCATCGCAATGGTCGCGGTGACAACAAGTAGCCGGAAAGAGATCCAGTGGATCACGGAAGACGTCGGACGCATCTTTCCCGAAGCTTGGTATGACTTCGCGGAGGCGGCCAACGCGATCCCCGGTGAACGCGTGGTGGAAGCGTACGCTCGTCGGCTGGCGGGCCGGGACCGCGAAGACGCCCGACTTGCGGCGCTGTCCTGGGACCGCTGGGAATCCACCCACATATCCCTGGACCCCAACTGGCGGCCCGGCCTGCTGTTCGAAGACGAGCGAGCGCGCATGGCGTTCGCCCTACTCGTCACGCACTACTGGGCCAATGACGGATTCCTTGTCGATGGGCAGGAGATCATCCCGCGGGTCCACGAGCTCAACGGCATCCCCGGTTACCTCATTCACGGCCGGCGGGACATTAGTGGTCCTGTCGCTACGGCATGGCAGTTGCACCGGCGTTGGGCGTCAAGCCAGCTCGTCGTCATCGAGGACGAAGGGCATGGCGGGCCTGCGTCCATGGCGGCACTAACGCAGGCAGTCGAAGACATCGCTGCGGCGTTCTGAGTGCGCTGGTCATCCGGATGCGCGATCACCATCGACGCAGAGGATCAGTTCTGGGCGAGCGGCAGCACCAGCAGGTAGCCGGTTGGCAATTGGCTGCTCCAGCGCCGCGGCTCGCGGACCACAAACTGCGTTGCCAACTGCTCGGGAGTGAGCAGGCTGTTGGGCGCGGGTGACGGACCCCACTGGCCGCTGCCGTGGGGGTGCAGCGGATCGTGGACGCGGACGCCTGTGACCGAGAACTCCGGGAACTTGCCGGGATCGCCGAGCGACTCGAACCCGCTCATCACCCACGCGTGGCGACCTCTCCACATGACCAGCCCGACCGGACGGCCCGTGGCGGCGATCGCGCGCGCCGCGGTCTGCAGGGCGTCCTGGTAGTCGGCGATGCTGACGACGGAGTATGGCCCCATCCCTACCTCTGTCAGGGTCTCCGCCCAACCGTAGGGGTTGGCACCGTTAAACGAGTTGGACGAACGTGCCCGGGCCATCTCCCAGAGTTCGCCCTGTTGAGCGGAATCGTTCCACGTGCCGCCGCCTGTGTCGTCCAGGAGGTTGTGGGCGATCTGGATGCTCGCCGCAACACACCAGTCAAAGGTGTACTGCGGCACGAAGTCGCCCTCCTGGTAGAGGTTGAAGGCGAACGGCTGCGGCACCGGCGTCGGGGTATGAACCGGGGGCAGCGGGGGAACCGAAGCAGGGGCCCCTTGCGGAGCGAGGGCGGCGTCGCCCGTGGCTGGCGGGGCCGCGGAAGTCTGGGCCTGACGGTCAGTGTCGGCGCCGTCGAGGCCGATCGCGGTCGTGCAGCCCGCGAGGAAGGTCGCCAGGGCGACGAGCCAGGCAAGAAGACGGGTACGGGCACCGATCATGATCGGTCCAGTCTAACTGGCGGGAGGTTCTGACCATAGAGTTTCCGGTGCGATGCGGCTGCCGCCCGGGAAGGAGGTAGGCGGATAAATTACGCCCGCCGGTGCGTAGCTGGACTGGTCCGCGCCCTTGAACTTCAGAACGCGTAGCGGATGCGGCAGTATGGGGCTATTTCCTCAATAAGCGCGGTCAGCTGCCGCACATAGCGCCCCTTGGTTCCTGAACGGTAGCGGACATTGGTGAAGCCGTTGGACGAGACCTTCGATTCCTGCAGGTCCGGGCGCCACAGCATCTTCTCGGCCTGCGGGTGCCATCCCAGATTGACCTCGTGGAGCCGCTCGTTGTGGGTGAGGAAGATGACTTCCGCCGCCAGCTGGGCCTTTGCGGCGGGTGTCAGGGTGGCATCGAGTTCGCGCAGCAGCTCCTCCCAGTCCCTGAGCCAGGTGTCCGTGATGATGACGGGGGAGAAGTTCACGTGCACCTCATACCCGGCATCAACGAAGTCGTTGATAGCGGCCATGCGTTCAGCAACCGGTGAGGTCCGAACGTCGACCGATTTCGCCACATCCGCGGGCATCAGCGAAAACCGGACCCTGGTGTGGCCGCCATGGTCCCAGCCGAGCATTGCCGGGTTCACGTACTTGGTGGCGAAGGACAGCTTGGCTGCAGGCAAGCCGCGGAAAAGAGTGACGAGGTCCTCCACGTTGTCGCTGATCAGCGCGTCGACGGAGCAGTCGCTATTTTCACCGATGTCATAGACCCAACTTTCCGGGTCGCACTGGTTGGGCTCCAGCTTCATGCCCTGACGTATGACGTGCCGCTCGAGTACCCGGGCAATCTGATCGATGTTCGCAAACACGGTTACCGGGTTGCTGTACCCCTTGTGCCGGGGCACGTAGCAGTAGGCGCACGCCATCGCGCAGCCGTTCGCGGTTGAGGGCGCAATGAAGTCCGCGGACCGGCCGTTGGGCTTGACGGTCAGGGCTTTCTTGACGCCGAGCACCAGCGATTCAGTCTTGATGCGGGACCAGCGCGGCACGTTCGTCTCATCACCGTGCACCTCGGGGATGTTCCAGTGGTTGTCGACCAGCACGACGTCGGCGTCCGGCCAGCGCCCGACGATTTCCTTGCCCCTGGGAAGCTCCAGGGCCGCGGGCTGCGCATAAATCCGCCGGATCTGCAGAAGCCGGTTGAATTCCATTAGATTATTGTTCCAAGCCGGCGAAGCTGCCGCGGGCGTTTAAGCCGACGGCATCAAGCGGATCGGTAGCTTCCCGTTGGGGCCGCTAAGGGTGAGGTCGCCGTCAGGCTGCGCCTTCAGTTCCAGTTGGGCGGCTACTCGGCGGATGGCCGCTTCCGTTGCTGCTTCGTTGCAGCCCGCCTTTCCTTGGCGGCAAGGCGGCGACGGTTCGAGCCGCGCGTGGGTTTAGTCGCCCGCCGGGCGGGCGTATCCGGGGCAAGCCCGCCTCCCACAAGGTGCGCAAGTTTAGTCAGCGCGATCTCGCGATTGCGCAGTTGGGAGCGTTGCTCGGACGCCGCAACGGTAACAACCCCGGAGATGAGACGTGGTCCGAGACGCCGGAGCAGGACGGTCCGTTGGTTGTCCGACAGTACCAGTGAGTCCCTGACGTTCCACGAGAGTTGGACGCGGCTGTCCGAGGTGTTGACGTGTTGACCGCCTGGCCCGGACGAACGCGAAAACCGCCAGTCGAGCTCCGACGCGGGAATCGTTAGAGCGGGCGACACCTCCAGATCCATGCAACCAGCGTTGCACACCGTCGGGCGTTTACAAGGCGATTACTTCACGGCGGCGCTCGCCGAAACCCCGGTGGCAGACCAAGGAAGCGTCCACTACCACCACGTAACCCTCGTTGTTGTGGAGTCAAGAATGCTCATAACCGCGCCTCGTTCGTCATCAGGGGCGGCAGCGCCAGCCTGTAGGTCCGGTCCTGCTGCTCGTCTGAGTAGTCCAGCTCAAGCTCCGGGGAATTACGCGGCGCCAGGTAACTGATCAGTAGGTGCTCCGAGGTGTGCGGTGCTATCGGGCCCGGATTGCGGTCGGAGTCCCGGGGAGTGACTGTCACAGCCGTTGACCCCAGCTTTAGCCGGAGCTGGCCAGGGCTGAAAAGCACCGGCACCGCCCCGGCATTTTGAAGTTGCACTTCGAGCAGTACGACGTCGGCCCAGGTGAGGTTCAGGGGTTCCGGCCTCGCCGGGTCTCCCAACGATCCGTCGTCGTGACCATGATCGTCGAGGCTGGGCTTTTCCGTAGTGCTGACGCGCCGGATCTGTATGCCGCCTCCGATGCCCCCGCCCGTGTTCATATGCGAAGCTGCTGCCGCCAATGTTTTGTAGGCCGGTTTGCCCTGCGCGTCGAGCCGGGCAAGGCGTCCGGCCCGGACAATCGCCAGTGATCCAAAAGCCGTCGCCACGCTCGTAGTGATGTTTTGCGGACTTCGCCCGGCAACTCCGTAGGTCCCGCCGGCCAACAGCAGGAAGGCACCTCCACTCAGCACCAATCCGAATTGGCGGCGGCTTAGGCGTCGGTCAGTGAAATCGCCTGGTTGAGAATTCATGTCGTCTCCCATGTAATTGCGGATTGATACCAGCCTGCCGGCCGCCACCCGTTGGTAACCTTGGGCAGCCAGGAGGATGTCTCGATGTGGACCAGCAATATGGCTGCTACGGCACACAGGATGATGCCGCCCGTTTCAGGAGCAGCAGCCGGCGACGGTCCCCAGGGTTGGCCGAAGGAGGTGTACCAGGGCACTTCCAGTTCCGGCGACTGCTCCGGCAGCGCCAACCATGCCATCCCCGTGCTCTCAGCGACATGGTGCCCCTCCCGCCGCCCTGCTGGCCCTGATCCCGACTGCACAACATCGCGGCCTTATGTCGTGCAAGTCTTGCGTGGTTCGCTTGGGAAATCCTTGGCGCGGCCCTCAACCACCACGAGGTTCTTCCAAGCCCATGCTCCCAAGGCAGCCCAGTCGTTGCCGGCGTCCCCGGCCATGTCTGTTTGCAGGGCTCGATCCAGGCCCAGGCGCTGGCGCAGTAGGCGCCCTGACTGCCACCCTGAGTCATGGACACTGCTCACCCCTCTCCTGAGCCGGGCGGGCAGCACCGCAATGTGCTGCCCGGCCGTGTTCACGCCATCGCCCGCAGAATCGCTTCCGCCGCAAACATCCCGGGGATCTCCACCGCGGTGGCCACTCCGGACAGGGTCCTGTATGCGGGCGCTGTGGGATACGCCGATGTGGCACAACGTCGTCATGCCCGGCCGCAGGACCAGTACCTGTGGTTTTCCATGACAAAAATCGCTACCGCGACCGCCGCGATGAAGCTGCATGCCGACGGTCACCTCGACCTCGACGCTCCCATCGGCACCTACCTGCCCGGCTACCGGCCGCACCCGCGGCAGGGCCACCCCACCACACGGCAGTTGCTTACGCACACGGCCGGATTGGGGAACCCGCTGCCCGTGCGCTGGGTCCGTCCCGAAAATCGAGCGGCAGACCCGGATCTGGTAGCCCGCATCGTCCACAAGCACGGCACTCCGCGCAGGAGGGTCGGCGGCCGGGCGGCATACTCCAACGTCGGCTACCTGCTGGCAGGCGCGGTCCTGCAGGCCGCCACTGGCCACCGGGTTGAGGAATGCGTCCAGGACCTGGTGCTCAACCCGTTGCACATGACTGCGACGGGATACTCCTATGACCCCGCCGCGCCCCGGGCGGTGGGGTACGTGCGTATGGCACGCGGGCTCCGGCCGGCACTCACTTGGATCCTGCCCGAAGGAGTCGTTGGAACGCAGGTGGGGGCCTACACCAGCCTTAACCCGTTCCTGGTCAACGGTGCCGCGTACGGTGGCCTCGTCGGCACGGCAGCTGACGCCTCCCGGCTGGCTGCGGCGCACGCCGCCGCCGCTACGGACCAGCACCCAGTCCTGGGGCAGGCTGACATCGAGGCGATGCGGACCATCACCGCCGAAGGCAAGCGTTTCCACCACGGCATGGGGTGGTTCCGTAAGCCCGCAGATGCCCAGCGGAGCCCTGCGTTCGTCGAGCACTATGGGACCGGAGGGGGCTTCTGGAACGCCATGCGCATCTACCCGGATGACCGGCTCGCCATGGTCGCGATGCCAACACCACGGCCGCCTGGGATGTCGATCGCCTCTTTACCCAGCTCAAGAGCCTGCCCTGGGCCTAGGTCCGTCATGGATGAAAATGGCTGACGCAAGCGCTTTTACGCGCCCGGCCCCGCAAAGCGCAGTGCCGCGGTTCTGCAGAGAAGGCACGGACGGTAGACTTGGGTGGGCCGTTCTCCGGCCATTGCCGCCCACGCCCACCACAGACGCTCTGGGCTGCGGCTTATCCCTGCTGTGAAAGGCTTTACCTGCTGTGATTACTGTCCAGGATCTTGAACTGCGCGCCGGCGCCCGGCTCCTGATGGACCAGGTGAGCTTCCGCATCGACAAGGGAGACAAGATCGGCCTGGTGGGCCGCAACGGTGCCGGGAAGACGACGCTTACGCGGGTTCTCGCCGGGGAGGGGCTCCCTGCCGCCGGCAAAGTCAGCCGCACTGGCGAGATCGGCTACCTGCCCCAGGATCCCCGCACCCCGGACATGGAGCAGCTCGCACGGGACCGCATCCTGTCCGTCCGCGGCCTGGACATCGCCGTCGGCAAGCTCCGCCTGGCCCACGAAGAGATGGCCAGCGAGGACGCAGCGGTCCAGCGCAAGGCGATGAACCGCTATGACCGGCTCGAGTCCGAGTTCCTGGCTGCCGGCGGTTACGCCGCCGAAGCGGAGGCCGCGGCAATCTGCTCCAACCTTGCCCTGCCGGACCGCCTGCTGAACCAGCCTCTCAAAACCCTCTCGGGTGGCCAGCGGCGCCGTGTGGAATTGGCCCGGATTCTCTACTCGGACGCCGAGACCATGCTCCTCGACGAGCCCACCAACCACCTCGACGCCGACTCCATCGCCTGGCTCCGTGACTTCCTGAAAAACCACCAGGGCGGGCTCATCGTGATCAGCCACGACACCGAGCTGCTCGAGGCCACCGTCAACAAGGTCTTCCTGCTGGACGCCAACCGTGCGCAGATCGACTTTTACAACATGGACTGGAAGCGCTACCTCACGCAGCGCGAAACCGACGAGCGTGCCCGCAAGCGCGAACGCGCCAACGCTGAGAAGAAGGCCCAGGTCCTGTTCGACCAGGCAAACAAGATGCGCGCCAAGGCAACCAAGGCCGTCGCCGCACAGAACATGGCCAAGCGCGCCGAGCGCCTGCTGAGCGGTCTTGAAGCTGTCCGCGAGCAGGACCGTGTGGCAGCCCTGCGATTCCCGGACCCCTCGCCGTGCGGCCGGACCCCGCTTACGGCCGAAGGCCTCAGCAAGTCCTATGGTTCGCTGGAGATCTTCACCGACGTGGACCTCGCCATTGACCGCGGGTCCAAGGTGGTTATCCTCGGCCTCAACGGCGCCGGAAAGACCACGCTGTTGCGGATGCTGGCGGGCGTGGACAAGCCCGATACCGGTGACGTGATCGCCGGGCACGGCCTGAAGGTGGGCTACTACGCCCAGGAACATGAAACTCTCGACGTCGACCGCAGCGTCCTGGAGAACATGCGCTCCGCCGCTCCCGACATGAAGGACGCCGAGGTGCGCGGCATCCTGGGCTCCTTCCTGTTCTCCGGCGACGACGTCGACAAGCCCGCCGGTGTGCTCTCCGGCGGCGAGAAGACCCGCCTTGCCCTGGCCACCATTGTGGCCTCCAGCGCCAACGTTCTGCTTTTGGACGAGCCGACCAACAACCTGGACCCCGCCAGCCGCGCCGAAATCCTGGGCGCCCTCAAAAATTACAGCGGCGCCGTCGTCCTGGTCAGCCACGATGAGGGGGCAGTCGAAGCCCTCAACCCCGAGCGCGTCGTCCTGCTGCCAGACGGTGTCGAAGACCACTGGAACGAAGACTACCTGGACCTCATCACGCTGGCTTAGCCTCCGCTCGGTGGTCGCCCTTCGCGCCCCCGGCCGCGTAATTTGCCGCTTGCTGGCTCGTTCCTCGCCTCTGACGCAAGCTACACAAATCACCCGGCCACTGGCGCTAAGCGGTCAGGTCACCTTTTGGCGAACTATCTGCCGTCAGTACCCTTGGGCGTCCAGGAGGGCGTCTTCCTCTTCTTCCGCCGTCGCCTTCTTCCGCTTCCGGGGGGCGGGGGGACGACGGCGTGCTGCCGCAGCGGCGGAGTGAAGTACGCCCTCTGATGATTCCTCGTCGTCGTCCTCGGCGTCTATCTCGGCGTTGCGGGCCTGCTGGCGGGCGGCGTACCCGAAGCCCACAAACATCAGCACGCCAAAGGCGAACCACTGGAGTGAGTAGGACAGGTGGGTGCCCTCCTCGGTGGACGGCTTCGGGAAGGGCAGGGGCATCTCCGAGGCGGGGGGCGTCTCGGAAGCGAGCTGCCCATACGCCCCGCTGAGCAGGGGATACCCTAGCTGCGCAGAGTAGGCGGCGAGGTCAATGGAGGCCAGCTGGCCTTCCGGCGCGCCGCGCTGCAGTTCAGGCTCGGGATGCTTCAAGCGGACGATTGCGGTTACCTCACCTGCAGGAGGTTCCGGCACTGAATCCGGGCTGCCGGGATTCTTGTTGCCGATGGGCAGCCACCCCCGGTCAACCACCACTGTTTCGCCCGTGGCGAGGCGGAACGGGACCACCACTTCGTAACCCGGCTGGCCGTTCAAGGGCCGGTTCCGGACGACGCGCTGCTCCTCGGCGCGGTACGACCCTTTCAGCTCCACCTGGGTCCACTCCATGGCGGGGTCCAGCTGGTTAAACTGTTCCCTGGCATCAGCGAAGGGAATTGGCGTGGCGGAGTAGTTGGTGACAACACGATTAATTTCCGCCAGGGTCTCTGCCCGACGGTCCATCTGCCAGCGGCCCAGGAAGACGCACGCGGAGGCGAAGATGGCGGCCAGCAGGAGATACCCCAGCCACTTGCTGGAAAAGAGGAAACGGTACATTCAGCTGTCCTGCTCCACGGAGGAGCCAAGTAAGGGGACAGCCTCAAGTGCGACTGTTTCCTTCCAGAGTCCCCGCGTCTGCAGGTAGTCCTCCAGCCAGTCCCGGTGCTCACCGCACGCCAGCCATATTTTGCGGCGCTCGGGGGCGTGGATCTTGGGATTGTTCCACAGGAGTTGCCAGGAAGCCTGGGACCGGCAGGCCTTCCGGGAGCAAACCGCAGCAGCTTCCACCGCTGTGGGACCTGTACCTGCGGCGAAGTCAAAAATACTCATGATGCCCTCCGCTCCTGACCGGATGATGTTTCGTCATCGTCAATAATCAACTCACCCTGCAGGACCTCGCTGCCATGCTCATCGTCCGCCGACGGAGCGGGAGGGCTTTCAATTTCTGCCAGAGGAGCAGAATCCAGCAGCAGGTCGCTGTGGCCCTCCGCCGTATCGTTGCCATTGGCTATGACAACTGCGATCCAGGGCAGGAACACAGCTCCGGCGACCATAACGATCTTAAGCCAGCCGTCCACCACGAAGATCAGGATCAGGCAGACCATGCGGATTCCCATGGCCAGCGCGTATTTAACCATGCGCTGGTGCATGTCCTCGGAATGGGCTCCCGCCGCATCCGTGATGCTGTGGACTTCCGAATCGCCGGAGAACCGCTCGGGTTCACCGGGCGAAGTTTGTCCCGCATGGTTTTCAAGGGTCACGGCGAATATCACGCTCCAAAGGCTTGCGTTAATTCTCTCACCAACGGCAGTGGCACCCAAACCAGGCCCTGGGTGGACGCTAAGATCGAAGTCAGCCAAATCACCCCCTGACACCGCGGTTCAGTGCCGCAGAAATCCGGAGCCTTTTTCATGACTGAAGCAGCCACCGCCCCCCGCAGCGTCCTGATCACCGGCGGCAACCGCGGCATCGGCCTGGCCATCGCCGAAGCGTTCCTTGCCAACGGGGACAAGGTTGCCGTGACCTACCGCAGCGAGTCGCGGCTGCCGGAGGGAATCCTGGGGGTCAAGGCAGACGTCACGGATGAGGCGTCCGTGGACGCCGCCTTCAAGGAAGTGGAAGCGGCCCACGGTCCGGTGGAGGTCCTGGTGGCGAACGCCGGCATCACCAAGGACACCCTGCTGCTGCGCATGAGCGAAGACGACTTCACGTCCGTCATCGACACCAACCTGACTGGCGCGTTCCGGGTCATCAAGCGCGCCTCCAAGGGCATGATCCGCCTGCGCAAAGGGCGCGTTGTCCTGATCTCTTCCGTGTCCGGGCTGTATGGCGCCCCGGGCCAAATCAACTACTCGGCTTCGAAGGCGGGCCTGGTGGGCATTGCGCGTTCCCTGACCCGTGAGCTGGGTTCACGCGGCATCACCGCGAATGTGGTGGCCCCCGGCTTCATCAATACCGACATGACCGCCGAACTTCCTGAGGCCACCCAGAAGGACTACCTGTCGAGCATTCCGGCAGGCCGTTTTGCGGAGGCCACCGAGGTTGCCAACGTGGTCCGCTGGATCTCCAGCGAGGAAGCCGCCTACATCTCGGGTGCTGTCATCCCCGTTGACGGTGGCCTGGGCATGGGCCACTGACCCGGTAGTGGTGCAACAGCGCCATCACCCGGCGGCCGCGAACGCCTCCGCCAGCCACGCTGCCACCTCACCGTCAACCTCGTCCACGCCGTTCAGTTCAAGGTGGTGCATCCAGATTCCGGGGGCCGGAGTGACGATTTCCTTGAAACGGCCAGACTCCAGGCGCCGCGGCAGGGCGATGGACAGCACCGCCGGAACGTTTGACTTCAGGTATCGGCGCGGGTTCCATACGTAGGCGAACCCGCGCCGGTTCCGAAAAGCCACCTGGCTGCTGGTGGTTCGCACCGTGGCCTGATGCGCTATGACGTGCTGTACAGCCGCGCAGATCTGCAGTCCTTCCGGAGAGCCGCTGAACACCTGCTCCGGAGTGGACGCGACACCGGACGCACCCGCGTGCTTTTCCATAGGCGGAGCTTACGCCGGGTCACTCGTGTGGGAGGCGTTTGACCGGTCCTGGCCCTCAGGCGCGATCCGACCAACTAGCCGTGGCCACCTTCTTTGTTGGGGTCACACAAGTAGATCGGCATCGGCCGCTGGCATGATGGACTGCAGACCATTTGCGATTTAGACGTTTCAAACAAAAGGGAGCTCGTATGGGACTGCTGGACAACAAGACCGCCATTGTCACCGGATCATCGCGCGGCATCGGCGCTGACGTTGCCAAGAACCTCGCCGGCCAGGGTGCCGCCGTCGTGGTTAACTACCGCCAGAAGGCGCCGCGCGCCAACAAGGTAGTCCAGGGAATTGAAGCCGCGGGAGGACGCGCCGTAGCCGTGGGTGCGGACCTGACCACCCAGGAAGGCGTCCAGGCCCTGGCCTCCGCGGCCATGGAAAACTTCGGGACGCTGGACATCCTGGTGCTGAACGCCTCCGGCGGGATGGAAACCGGCATGGGCGAGGACTACGCGCTCAAACTGAACCGGGACGCCCAGGTGAACATGCTCAACGCGGCCGTGCCCCTGATGAAGGAAGGCTCCCGCGTGGTGTTCGTCACCAGCCACCAGGCCCACTTCATCAACACCGTGCCCACCATGGAGGCCTACGAGCCTGTGGCACGCAGCAAGCGTGCGGGGGAGGACGCACTGCGCGAACTCGTGCCCAGCCTGGCCGAAAAGGGCATCACCCTGGTGGTTGTGTCCGGCGACATGATTGAGGGCACCGTCACCGCAACGCTGCTGGACCGCTCCACCCCGGGTGCCATCGAGGCGCGCCGCGCTGAGGCCGGCAAGCTGTACTCCGTGGAAGAGTTCGCGGAGGTGGTGGCCAGCATGGTGACCGCCGACGTCGAGTCCGGCCACACCGAATACGCGGGCGGCGCAGACTACTTCGGCAAGGGCGCCGGCGAGCCCACCAGCTAGGCTTCACGCACCGCGAGATGACATGTCGCGGCAATGTTCCCAACGGACACTGCCGCGACGTGTCATCTCGCGGTTAAGCGGTAAGAAGGGATCATCAAACGCCCGCGACGTAACGGACGGCGTCGAGGTACGGCATGTTCACGGCGGCGTCTGCCACGGCCCGCACGGCCGGCTTGGCGTTGAACGCGACGCCGATCCCGGCAGCGCCGAGCATGTCCAGGTCGTTGGCGCCATCGCCCACGGCCACCGAGTGCTCAAGGGCGATGCCCTCGGCGGCGGTCCAAGCGCGCAGGTACTTCTCTTTCGCTGCCCGGTCCACCACTGCGCCGAGCACCTTGCCTGTCAACGCGCCGTCGACAATCTCCAGCTCATTCGCCTGCCAGTAGTGCACGCCCAGCTCGGCGGCAATCGGCTCAAGGATCTGGTTGAACCCGCCGGACACCAGAGCCACCACATGGCCCGCTGCCTTGAAAGCTGCCACGAGTTCGGCGGCCCCCTCGCTCAGCTTCACCTCTTCATAGACGGAATGGACGACGTCGGCCGGCAGCCCTGCGAGGACCTGAACCCGGGTGTGAAGGCTCTGGGTGAAGTCCAGCTCTCCACGCATGGCAGCCTCGGTAACGGCGTGCACCTCTTCCCGCTTGCCGGCGTAGGCGGCAAGGAGTTCGACGACCTCCTGCTGGATCAGGGTGGAATCCACGTCCAGGATCAGGAGCTTTCGTTCGGCCGCGCGGAGGCCGGCAGGTACCAGCGCTGTGTCGAGCCCGCTGATCCGCGCCTCGGCGACGGCCCGCCGGAGCACGGCGAGGCCTGCCGCGGTTGCGTCCGGAAGCTGAAGTTCGGCAACATGGACCTGGTACCGTTCGTCGCCGCCGTCGCTTTGGGAGAGCACTGAGGCGCCGTGCGCCGTGAGGATGGAACGCAGCTGCTCCAGCGCACTCGGGGTCACATTCTGGCCATAGCTGACGGCAGTCACGTTCGAAGTCATGCCTGCAATCTTAGTCCGCGGGGGAGGCGTCCCTTGAATTCATTGCGCAGGGCCGCCTACCCGCCTGGCTTCCGGGCAATGATCGTATAAGTGCAGGGCTGTGGCATTGGAGGTGGCACACGTCCAGGCCGGAGCAACCCGGTTATCACCCACGAACTGAGTCTATGCAGAGGCCGGCCATAGGGGCATCTGCGTAAGGCTTTGCAGGCTTGCGCCGCGAAGCGACACCGGTTATCAGTCGGCCTCTTTTTTGTCCTAGTGTCTACTCCTATGAGTGATGTTCTGGAATTGGCTTCCGTCAGCGTTGTCCGAGGTAAAAAGACCCTGCTGGACAAGGTTGACTGGGAAGTCAATGAAGGCGAACGCTGGGTAATCCTCGGCCCCAACGGCGCAGGCAAAACCACTCTCCTTCAGATTGCCGCCGCGCGCATGCATCCGAGCAGTGGCAAGGCCGGGATTTTGGACGAGATCCTGGGCCGCGTGGACGTCTTCGAACTCCGCCCCCGCATTGGCCTCTCCTCCGCCGCCCTGGCCACCCAGATCCCGGAACACGAAAACGTCCTCAACGTCGTAGTCACCGCCGCCTACGGCGTCACCGGCCGCTGGCGTGAGGGATACGAGCGCGACGACGAGCGGCGGGCTTTCCGCCTGCTCAACGACTGGGGGATGGGCCCGCTCCTGAACAGGACCTTCGCAACGTTGTCCGAAGGTGAGCGCAAGCGGGTCCAGATCGCCCGCGCCCTCATGACCGACCCTGAACTGCTGCTGCTGGATGAACCCGCCGCCGGCCTGGACCTCGGCGGCCGCGAGGAGCTCGTCCACAAGCTCGGCGAACTCGCCCGGGACGAGGCAGCACCGGCCATGGTCCTGGTCACCCACCACCTTGAGGAAGTCCCGCCGGGATTCACCCACGCCATGCTGCTGCGCGACGGCGGAGTGGTGGCCGCAGGTCCCATCACTGACGTGCTGACCGCCGAGCACCTCAGCACAACCTTCGGGCTGGACCTGGACGTGTCCGTCAACGCAGGCCGGTACACCGCCGTCGCCAGCCGCTAAGCGGCAGCGCAGCACCTTGGATCTTCTCAGCAGCATCCTTGTGTCCATCGCCGGCCTGTGGGCCGGCACCATCAACGCCGTTGTTGGCTCCGGGACACTGGTGACCTTCCCCGTGCTCATCGCGCTGGGGGTTACCCCGGTGGTGGCTTCCATGAGCAACGCCATGGGGCTCGTCTTTGGTACCGCGGCCGGAGCCTTCGGCTACCGGCGCGAACTGAAGGGCCGCGGCCGGCAGCTGATGCGGCTGCTTCCTGCCTCGCTACTGGGAGGCATCTCAGGCGCCTGGCTGCTCCTGCACCTGCCCGAAGAAGTTTTCCATTATGTTGCTCCCGTCCTTCTGGTGCTGGCCCTCCTGATGGTGGTGTTCCAGCCGCGCCTGCAGGCCTGGGTCCGCAACCGTGAGGAGAACCCCGAGCACGCCGTAAGGGACAAACGGCACGGTGTCCTCCTGGTGGTGCTGGTCTACCTGGCCGGTGTGTACGGCGGGTACTTCGTTGCCGCCCAGGGAATCCTGCTCGTGGGCATCCTCGGCGTCTTCCTCACCGGCACCATCCAGAACGCCAACGCCATGAAAAACATCCTGGTGCTCGGCGTGAACCTGGTGGCCGCGGTCTCCTACCTGCTGTTCGCGTTCGACCGGATCAACTGGCTTGTGGTGCTGCTGATCGCTGTCAGCTCGAGCATCGGCGGCATCGTGGGCTCCAAGGTGGGCCGGCGGCTGTCCCCGAAGGTCCTGCGCGCCGTGATCTTCGTCCTGGGGCTCGTGGCACTGGGATTCATGATCGCGAATCTGCTGAAATAATCACCCGGTGACAATCCACTATCTCGAAACCGCGGCCGACCCCCGGGTGTCCGACTACACCCAGCTCACGGACGTACACCTGCGGAAGCTCCGCGAACCGGCCGAGGGCATGTACATCGCCGAATCGTCCCGCGTGCTGCGCCGTGCGCTGGCCGCGGGCCACCAGCCCCGGTCCTTCTTCCTCGCGGAAAAGTGGCTGGACGACCTGCAGGACATCCTGGGCGCTTACCCGCAGGTCCCGGCCTTTATCGGCACCGCAGCCCTCCTGGAAGAGATCACCGGTTTCCATCTTCATCGGGGTGCCATGGCTGCCATGCAGCGTCCCGCGCCGGTACCGCTGCAGGAACTGCTGGCCGGTGCGGGAAGGCGATCAAGGATCGCCATCCTGGAGGATCTTACGGACCATACAAACGTAGGTGCGGTTTTTCGCAGCGCTGCAGCGATCGGCGTCGACGGCGTGCTGGTGACGCCGCAATGTGCTGACCCGCTCTACCGCCGCTCGATCCGCGTGTCGATGGGCGCGGTCTTCCAGGTGCCATGGACACGGATCGAATCGTGGCCGGCCAGTATCGAACAGCTGAAAGAGGCGGGCTACTTCGTGGCAGGCATGTCTCTGGGGGAGGGGGCCATCACTCTTGATGAGCTCGTGGCCCAGGATCATCAGAATCTGGTGCTGGTCTTCGGTACCGAAGGTGATGGGCTAAAGCCCGAGACTGATCGGTTGCTCGACGCGCGCGTAACAATTCCGATGATGAATGGCGTGGATTCGCTGAATGTTGCTGCGTCATCGGCGGTTGCGTTCTATGCAACGCGGTAGGCGGAACCGCCCCGACTGCGGTTCCTAAGTTAGGCCTTCAGAAGCGCCGGCCTCTCATCGTTGGCGGTAGTGCCCGAACCGAGGTAGCGCTCGATGCTGACGGGGCAGTGGCCAAGCCCGCCGCCCTGCCCCCGGCGGCGGAAGTTGATGACCTGGCCGGTTCTGCCGCACCCGCAGGTGCCGGTCTCGACGTCGCCCATGTCGTCGGTGAGGAGGAAACCGGGGTAGCTGGTGCTGAGGGCGTCCAGTACGGCGATGGTGCCGGTCTCCCCCGGGGCTATCTCCTTGCCGCTCTGGCCAGGGTCCCGGATGGAGATGTAGCACCACGGCGGAACGTGCTTGCGATGCAGGTGGCATTCGACAGCGAGCATGTTCGACTCGATCATCCCGTACATGTCGCGCACGTTCGCCGGGCGCACGCCGAGCAGGTCGTGGCACCGCTCCCGAAAGTCTTCATCAGGGATGGCCTCGGCTGTGTGCCGCTTCCAGCCGCCCAGAGTGATGATCATGCTGAACGGGTCCAAGCGCACATTGATATTCTCCCGCTCAAGGAACCGGAGGAGCCGGCCGATGAGGAACGGCGGACTGACGATGTGGCGAGTCATATGCCCCTCCCACCGGCGCAGGTGCTCCAGGGCCACCCCGGCGTCGAACGCCTGGTCGGCAACGAGATATGCGTGGTGGTCGAAGACGCTGTTCAGGATGTTCAAGTCCTTGAGCAGTCCCATCTCCGAGGCTTCGGGGTCCGACGGGTTCAAGAAAAGTCCCGCGCCTCCGGACAGGCTGAAGAACGCCCGGTAAGTCCCGGTCAGGGCGACCAGCGCCAGGGTCAATGTCTCGCTGTTGCGGGGGATGACGGACGGGACACCGCGGGTTCCGCTGGAGCGGGTTTCGGTCTCGACGTCGCCCAGGGAGCAGGTGAGCAGCACCTTGGCGTCGGGACGCTTGAACATGCCCACCGGCAACAGTGGCAGGGATTGCAGGTCGTTGATGTCGTTGATCGTGGCAGGGTCGACTCCCAAGGCGTCGCACTGGGCGCGGTAGAAGCCGTTTCCGGCCTGGTGGTAGATCGCTGCGTCCCGCAGGACGTCGGTGACCGACCGTGCCCAGTCCTCAGGGGGCTGGACGTAGGCCTTGGACACATTCCCCAGCATCTGCGGTAGGGAGAGCATTGTGTCACTCCTCGTTGAGTGCGAATCGATGAATGCGGTTTGCGCCGCAGGGTTAGCCGTACCGACGCAACTCGGAAAAGAAATCCTCAACCACCCGGAGCTGGCCATTGCTGGCAAGTTCGTTGTAGACGTACTTACCCACTGCCAGGTCGAGCACGCCCAGGCCGAACGGCGAGAACACAATAGGGCGGTCGTCCGCCAGCGAGACCCTGCCTTCCATGACGTCGGCCAAGGTGCCGTCCACGAAGTCCCGGTGGCCGACCATCTGCTCCACGAGGTGGGCCGATGTCCCGGCTTTCAAGCAGTGGTCCACGTCGTCGAGGATGTTGGTCGACGCCAGCAGGATCTCCGGCGCCAGGTCGCGCAGGGACACATGCAGCACCAGCGGGTTGTGGTCGAACCACGTCGTGTCATGCACGTGCGGCTGGCCAGCCACCGTGGCGAACACGACGAGGTCGCTGCTTCTGATCAGCTGCTCGGGACCGTCGTGCACGGTCACCCGGGCTTTGGTGCCGCCGCGTTCCAGATAGCCCTTGAATCCCTCCGCGCTCTCGCCCGAGAGGTCGAACACCCCGATCTCGTCGAAGGACCAGTCGGTCCCGTTCAGGAAGGTGTGGATGTACCGGGCAATGAGGCCAACGCCGAAGAACCCGACGCGTCGGGGACGCCCGCGCCCCCGGCTGAGCCAGTCGGCAGCTGCGGCGGCCGATGCAGCTGTCCTGGAGGCGCTGATAACGGAGCCCTCCATGCACGCAAAGGGGTAGCCCGTCACCTTGTCGTTGAGGATCAACACCGCTGAGGCGCGCGGAATCCCTGACGCCACATTGTCCGGGAAACTGGAGACCCATTTGATGCCGTCAACCTCTACCTGTCCGCCGATCGAGGCCGGCAGGGCGATGATGCGCGAGGTGGGCCGGTCCGGGAAGCGCAGGAAGTAGGACGGGGGGTTTACCGAGTCTCCGGCTCCATGCACCCGATAGGTCTGCTCAACCAGCTCGACGACCTGCTTCTCCCGCCCCTGGAGCACCTGTTGTACCTGGGCCCCTGCAATGACCGCGAAAGGCGGAACCGTCTTCGGCTCTACGGCCGTTGCGACTGGGGAAGTGGCAAATTCTGTCATCGTGCACCGTCCTGGGCGTGGGTATCGAGATCGAATACGTTGCGCGGCTCGGCCATGCCGACGAGAATCTCCCGAGGCCCCTCATAGGCCTCGCGGCTGTGCGCCATGCGGACGTTGTCAACCAGCATGAGGTCCCCCGTCTCCCAGGGCGTTCGAAGAGTGTGGGCCTCGTAGACCCCGTTCAGGAGGGCAATGATTTCCTCGCCGATCGGCTCACCATTGCCAAAGCGGGTGTTGAAGGGCAGCCCATCGGGACCGTAGACGTCCACCAGGTACTCCCGCACCTCGGGCGCAATCGTCCATTCGCTCAGGAACGCCACCTGGTTGAACCAGCAGCGCTGGCCGGTCACCGGGTGCCGGACCACGGCCGGGCGCCGTTGCCGGGTGCGCAGCTCCCCGTCGCTCTGCCACTCAAACTCGATTTCGTGCGCTCGGCAGTAGCTCTCGACGTCGGCGCGGTTCGAAACCCCGAACGCCTCCTCATAGGTGGCACCGATGTCTTCGTTGTAGCTGCGGGCGAGCAGCCACCCCTCGTTTTCGAACCGTCGGACGATGTCCGGGGGTATGGCATCGAGCACGGCGTGGGCGTTCGCCAGACCGGTCACCCCACCGACGCTGGGTGCCCGGAGACAGGCGAAGAGCATCAATCCGGGGAACTCAAGCGCGTAGCTGAGCTCATGGTGCATGCACATGGGCTGGTTCGCCGGCCAAGTGAGGGATGAGTACACGCCGTCCAGGTAGGGCTGCCTGGTGGCGAACGCCTCCCGGTCCGGCATGAGGCCACCAGAAACCAGCCGTTGGAAGGCATCGGCCACTTCGGCTGGATCCCGGAGGCCCAGACCGCGGACCAGGACGGCGCCGTGCTCATCCACGGCCGCACGCAGCGCCTCACGGTTCTGTTCGGCCCACCGCACGGGGTCGTGGCCATTCTCGACGGTGAGCATCGGCGCCTGGCCAGCTTGGCGTTCCAGGTCGAACTGGGTCCTGGGCGTAGGAGACGACATCAGAGGTCCTTTCGTTTCATGGGTAGCTGGTGGGAGTGCCCAACCGGTCCTCCCACTCGGGCCATGGGGTCGGGCTCCGAGACGGCTTCCGCCGGCCGCGGGGCGGGAGGAACGGCAACGTCCGCCAGGGACGAGGCTTCGAGCAGGTCCGCCAGGTCTGCCAGGATGGGCGTCTGCATGATGTCCTTGATCGACACTGCGCGCTTGAGCAGGACGGCGAGCTTCACCGCGGACAACGAAGTCCCGCCCAGCGCAAAGAACGAGTCCTGCCCGCCGATCCGGCCCACCGGCAGACCGAGCACCGTCGCCCATGCCTCGGCGAGCCGCTGCTCGGTCGCGGAGAGGGCTTCCCGGGCGATTCCGGCCTCGGGGACGACCTCCAGTGCCATGCGGGTCAAGGCCTTCCGGTCGATCTTTCCGTTGCCGGTCAGGGGCAGCCTCTCCTGCCACCTGTACGCCGACGGAACCATGTAGCCAGGTACCCGCGCGGCCAACTCGCTGCGGATTTCGTCAACCTCGAGCGGCAGATTGCCGGAGTAGAACGCCACGAGGAACTTGGACTGCCCGGCGCCCTCGCCTACGACGACGGCGCCGTCGCGGACGCCGGGAACTCGCAGCAGCGCGTTCTCGATGTCACCGATCTCGATGCGGAACCCGGAGATTTTGACTTGGTTGTCCCGCCGGCCCAGGTACTCCAGCTTGCCGTCGGGAGACCAGCGGCCGTAGTCGCCAGCCCGGTAGAGCCGCCCGCCGTCCACATAGGGATCGGTGGAGTAGGCCTGTGCAGTGCGCTCCGGGTCGTTGATGTAGCCGCGGCCCACGCACACCCCGGAGAAGGCGATCTCACCCGGCGCTCCGAGCGGCACAAGCCGCTGCCGCTCGTCGAGGATGTGGATCCGGACGTTCGGGATTGGCGGGCCCAGAGGCACGGAGCCGCCCGCGGGTGCTGCACTCATCACTTCGTGGTTCGTGTCGTCGGAGGTTTCCGTCAGCCCGTAGGCGTTGACCAGCTTGACGTTCGGCATCACGTCGAACCAGCGGCGGACCAGTTCACGCTTTAGAGCCTCCCCTGTCGCCGAGACGCAGCGGAGGTGCGGTAAGGCGCGAGGCGTGCCGCCCAGGTAGGCCACCACGGCGTCCAGATACGACGGGACGACTTGGAAGACCGCCACCGCGCCCCGTTCCACCGTGTCGATGAACCGCTCGACGTCGAGGATACGGTCCTGCCCGACGATGAGTGTGCGGCCGCCGACGAGCAGCGCCGAGACCAGTTGCCACAGCGAGATATCGAAGCATTGGGGGGCGGTCTGGGCGACGACGTCCCCAGAGCGAATCCCCAGGTCCTCGATCTTGGCGTACAGGTGGTTCACCATGCCGTCGTGCTCGCACATCGCGCCTTTCGGCTCGCCTGTGGATCCGGAGGTGAAATAGACGTAAGCGAGCTGATCGGGACGAATCTCCATGCCGAGGTCGCCGGCGGGGTGCCCCTCGGCCTCGATGTCCTCGAATAGAAGCTTGGTCACCGCAGGCATTCCTTCCAGTGCCTCATCGAGGGTGGTGGTGCTGCCGCCTTCGGTGAGCACTACCCGGACCCCGGCCCGCGTGAGCGTTCTGGCGATTCGGTCGGCCGGGAAGTGCGGCTCGATGGGCAGGTATGCGCCCCCGGCTTTGAGGATGCCGATCACGGCGGCCATCCACTCCAGATCCCGTTCGGCGACGACGGCCACGATGTCCTCCGCGCGCAGCCCGCGCGCGAGCAGGGCACGGGCAATCCGGTTGGCGCGGGCGTTCAGCTCCGAGTACGTCCACTCCCGCGCGTCCTGAAGGGCCGCGATACGTTCGGGATGCCGGCTGACCCGCTCCTCGAACAGCTCGTGGAAACGGCGTTGCGGCCGGGGCCGCTCGGGCCCGGCGAGTTGCTCAAGCTGGAAGCGCTGCTCCTCCTGGCCGACCAGTTCGGTGTCCAAGGGATCCGCCCCCGGGTCCGCTATCAAGCCACGGAGTGCGGTGAGATAGTAGCCGGCGATGCGGCGGGCTGCATCTGCGTCGAGAACATCCCCCCGGTACTTCAGGCGAAGCACCTCGCCGGTGGCCGTGTTCCCGACCGACATATCGAGCACAATGCCATCCGGCAGCTCGGAATCGTCGTCCCGAAGGCCGCCGAACACCACCTCGTAGCCCGGGGCGGCCCACTCGTGACTAGCATGCCCGGGGCCGGACTGCTCCCCACGGGCCCGCATTTGGCGGCCGTTCGCATCGGAGACGAGGGCTCGCCAGGACCGGTGGGTCAGATCCAGGTTGCGCTGCCAAGTCCCGAACGCATCCCGGCAACCGGTGGTGATCTCCGTCTCGCCGGTCAGGGCCTGGAGCACTCTCGCGTGTGCCGCCAGCCAGATCGACCCGGGAGCCACCTGCAGGCTCTGGGCCAGCGTCCTCACGGCCCTGCCCACGTCCTCAGGAACCGGCAGCTCGACCCGCGCCTGGCCCGGTTGGGGATCCTGTCTCCACCTGGGGATCGTGGGTGCGGCATCGGGGAGGGAGTGCCCGCCGGGGGCCGAATCGAACGAGTGGCCGGCCGTGCGGCAGCTGATCGCGGGGCTGGAGGTCATGAAAGAGGCCTTTCCAGGACGTCGGGCGATGTGGTGGCGGCGCGGGCCTCGTCCGCCGGGTTACCGGCCCACAGGGATCCGCGAGTGAGAGTGGCCCCCTTCATAACGAAGGAGTCGGCGGCGACGACCGCACCGTCTTCGACGGTCACGCCGTAGTGGATGAACGCGGAGACGCCGAGGGTGACGTCGTCGCCAACAACGATGTGGTCCGACTTGAACATGCCGTCCTCTTGGGAATGGGATTGGAGGGTGGTGCCGGCGTTCAAGGCGCAACGGGAGCCGACCGTGACCAAGGTCCGCTCGATGATGCCGCAGCCGTCGTCGAAGACCCGGCTTCCGATCCGTACGCCGAGCAGACGCCAGACCAGGGGCTTGAACGGGGTCCCGTTGAGGAGGCTTGCGTATCGGCTCTGCAGCGACATCTTCCAATACCGCTCGTGCCACCAGAAGTAGGGGTTGTAGATGGAGCAAAGCTGGGGCTGAAGCGGTTTCAGGCCCCTCGCGAGACGCTCGATCCCGATGGGGACCAACAAACCAACCACGAGCAACACGACGAAGGCCGCGCTGAGGGCAAGGAAACTGAACTGGTCGGACAATTCGAGGGCGGCGAACATGATGATCATGGCCAGCGAGATGTTGAGCCACCGCACCAGCATCAAGAGGGCCATCGAGCGCAGGTTGTGTCTGTTCTTGGCTGCCAGGTCCCGACGGAAGTGCGCACGGTTCGAATGTTCCTCGGGGAGGGCGTCCCGGAGGACCGTGCGTGGGATCTCGAACGGCGGTGACCCGAGCAGACCTACGTCGTGGCGCATCGGTCCGTCGAGGGGGACCAGCACCTTGGTGGCGAGCAGGCAGTTGTCCCCGGTCCTGGCCCCGGCAGGGTAGAGCACGGCGTTGCCAAGGAAGTTGTGTGCGCCGATCGCCGCCCGACTGACTTTGAACGACGTCGCCGAGAAATCGGTGTTCATGAAGGACACCGCGTCGGCGATCATCGTGCCGGTGCCTATCGTCGAAAGGAACGGGTTGTCGTGTTTAAACACCGTGCCCAGGTTTGAACCGGTCTGCTCGACCTGCGGCTGCTTGTACCCGATGGCCCGCACGTAGTTCACGACGTACGAGCTGTCGCCAAACAATCCCGTCAGCATGGGCTTGTTGGTCATTCTCGACACCGCCCGTTCCGCCGCGTGCCGCAGACCGAACAGCGGATACACCGTGTCCGGCTTGATGGCGAGTTGAACCACCCGCGGGACGGTGGTGACGATGAGCAACGACACGACCGTGCCACCGAATACAGCAAGACCGGCATAGGTGATGGCGTCGGCGTAGAAGACCCAGTCGGTGAACGCGAACGCCTGCGTCTCCAGGAGTGCCGCGACGCTGGGATTGGCCAGGACAACCAGCATGACCGCCTGACTCAGCAGAATACGGCCCAGGCCAACCATGCTGATCAGCTGGGAGGTCGCAAACCATCCCCGGCGCCAGGCCGAGTAAGGCCTGGCCTCGACTCCGCCATAGTCCACGTCAGTGCGCCTGCCGGGCGACCCGTGCCACCGCTCGCCGGCGGGCACGGACTGGCCGGTGTACAGGGTGGACCGGTGGCCCAACTGCGACCCGTCCCCCATAGTCGTGTTGATGTCCAAAACGCTCCCCTCGCCCACGATTACGTCCCGGCCCAGCGTCAGCGCGCCCAACTGGATGACGCCGCCGTGGGCGCGGTAGCCGTTCAAGATTGCGTCCTTGCGGACGACCGTCCCTTCCCCGATCGTGAGGAGGTCGGTGCAGACCGGCAGGCGGTTGGTCATAATCGTCACGTTGCGGCCCACTTTGGCGCCCATGGCCCGCAGGTAGAAGGTGGTCAGCGGCGACCCCCTCAGTAATACCAGCGGGGAGGTTCGCATCAAGGTCTTTACCAGCCAGAACCGGAAATAGGCCAAGCTCCACAGGCGGATTTCCCCGGGACGGAAACGCCCAAGAATGATCCACTTTGCCGCCACGGGAAGGATGCACATCAGCACGAACACTGCCGCGGCATACGCGGTGGACCGGAGGTATATCTCCCAGAATCCTGTCCCGTGGGTCAACCAGTGGTGGTTGCCCGACCCAGCGTCCGGGAACACCCACTGGTACCAAACGACCGTGAGCAGTCCGGCGACCACGCAGTAGCCGAGATAGACAAGCACTTGCAGGGCGCCGCAGGTGAAGTACTCCCAAGTCCGGGCGTCCATGGGCGGCGGCGTTTCCGGCACCGAAGCCACGGCCGGTGAGTGCTCCTGCAACCGGTCCTGCTGCAAGGGAACCTGCAGGGCCGCGGCGAGGGCGGAAACGCTCGGGTTACGGTAAACGTCCTTCATCGATACCGCCGGCAGGTCCGTCTGCTTACGCATGCGGGCGCAGAACCGCGCCATGACCAGCGAGTCCGCGCCCAGGTCCTGGAAGAAGTCGGCATCCACCGGGACCTGCTGGATACCGAGTACGCCGGACAGCACCTCCGCCAACCGGTCCTGCACCTGCACCGTCGCCTCTTCCACCGGTGCCAGGGCCGCGGCCAGAGCCGAGATCGTTGGGTTCTGGTAGATGTCCTTGATGGACACCGCTGGCAGGTCCGTCTGCTTGCGCATCCGTGCGCAGAACCGTGCCATGACCAGCGAGTCCGCGCCCAGGTCGTGGAAGAAGTTGGCGTCCACCGGCACGTGCTCGACGTCCAGCACGCCGGACAGCACCTCCGCCAACCGGTCCTGCACCTGCACCTGCGCCGTCGCCTCTTCCGCCGGTGCCAGGGCCGCGGCCAGCGCCGAGATCGTTGGGTGCTGGTAAATGTCCTTGATCGACACCGACGGCAGGTCCGGCTGCTTGCGCACGCGGGCGCAGAACTGCGCCATGACCAGCGAGTCCGCGCCTAAATCGTAGAAGAAGTTGGCATCCACGGGGACGTCGTCCTTCTTCACCACCGATGCGAGGAGGTCCGCCAGTCGGCGCTCCAAGGCAACGCCCGCACCCTCGGCTGGCGTAGTTGGAGAGCCGTTCCCGGTCGGAGCCGCGGGTGCCGCGCTAATCGTCGGAATAATCGGAATCGTGGGACCTGGCGACGTTGACAGCGTGTCCACGGGCTTATTCACTACGAGAAGCTCCTCACTGAGACAGTGGCCACGGCCGGCGACGGGGCGGCTGCGGGAAGTTGTGGCCCCGACACCGGGTCGGACTGTAGACCGAGGTCTCCCGTCTGACCTGCGCTGGCGAGTGCTTCGGCCCCGAAGTGGTCGAGCACCCAGTCGGGCTGGTAGATGGTGTCCAGGTAGGGGCGGCCCAGATCGGGCGAGATGGTCACCGCGGTGGCGTCCTGGGCGTGGTGATCGGCAAGCCAGGTCATGGCGCCGTGGACCACGGTCCCGGTGGACCCGCCGAGCAGCAACCCGCCTGCGGCCAGGCGATGGCAGGCGCGTACCGTGTCCAGCTCCTCGACGAATACCACGTCATCGAGCAAGGACTCGTCGAGTTGGGGCGGCCGCACGCTCATGCCGAGGCCGGGGATCAGGCGGGGCGCCGGCTGGCATCCGAAGGAGACTGATCCGACGGCATCCACCGCGACGATTTGGACGTCGGGGCGGTGCTCACGGAAGTACCGCGCACAACCCATTAGGGTGCCTGTGGTGCCGGCTCCGACGAAGAGCACGTCGAGGTCGGGGAATTCGGCAGCGATTTCGGGGGCGGTCCAGCGGTAGTGCGCACCCCAGTTGCCGGGGTTGACGTACTGGTTGAGCCAGACGTACCGCTCGTCGGACGCGCACAGTTCCCGGACGTGGTTGAGCCGAGCCCCAAGGAACCCGTCGACGGGATCCGGTTCGGTGACCAGATCAACCTGTGCCCCGAGCGCCTCCATCAGCTGCTGGGTCGTCGGATTGCAGCGTGGATCGACCACGCACACAAAGCGGTATCCCTTGCTGGCCGCGATCATGCTGAGCGCGACGCCGAGGTTGCCCGACGAGGACTCCACAAGCGTGGAGCCGGGCCCGATCAACCCCTCCCGCTCGGCGCGCTCGACCATCTCCCGCGCGGGCTTGAGTTTGATTGAGCCGGCGAAATTGAACCCCTCAACCTTCAGATAGAGGCGGCAGCCCAGCACCCCTTCCAGATCGACGAACAGGTTCTGCTCGTTGAAAAGGTAAGGATCCTTAATAATCGACATGGTTCTCCCTCGTTCCCTGCCATGAGCTTGGTCAGGGTTCGGGGAATGTTCCTGCCAGCGTGTATATGAAAGGGTGGCGGACATCTGCGTCCGGACCGGTATGCTTTTCAAGATGAGCCGCGCAGAGCGGCACGAACGGAACACTGCGGCCGCCGCTATTTCCCCCAGCAGCGAATACCTGGCTTCCCCACCGCGGATACTCCGAGATGCAGTTAAAGCTTCAAACCTGTGGTTCGACAGTAGACACGTTGCGTGGCCAACCACAACCACTTCGAGTACCTGTATCCCAGGCCGTGAGTACCTGCTTTCTCGCACTCGCACCCCCCGAGCGGCAGGCGCCGGCATCAGCGCAGAGACGTTTGCCGCCGTCGACCTCGCCGTCAAGTTCCCATGCGCAACGGCGTGGATTCGGCGGGGCGCGCTGTTCGCGGGCGCCCGAAGTTTCCGCTATTATTGATAGCTGGCCGCCCTGCGTCTTACGGGCACGGATGCGGCCATCCCATTCATACCTGGCAGCTGGCAAAATCCAGTTGTGCGAACAAAGGTCCCATTATGAAGTCTGAGATCCACCCGAAGTACGAAGCTGTTGTTTTCAACGACCTGGCTTCCGGCACGAAGTTCCTGACCAAGTCCACCGTGTCTTCCAAGAAGACCATCGAGTGGGAAGACGGAAACACCTACCCGGTTATCGACGTCGAAATCTCCTCCGAGTCCCACCCGTTCTACACGGGCAAGCAGCGCATCATGGACTCTGCAGGCCGCGTCGAGCGCTTCAACGCTCGCTTCAAGGGCTTCGGCGGCAAGAAGTAATTCACTTCCCCCAAGCTTCAACGGAAAGCCCGCACCGGCAACGGTGCGGGCTTTTCGCGTTAACGGCAGGCCTCGTTTCAGGGCATGGTTCAACTGGGGCAGGATGGGAGATATGAATGCCGCGCCCGTCCCAGCTGCTGATTCCGTCTCCCGCCGGCATGGCGAGTATAAAGTGCCCGGCGGCAAACTCGTGGTGGTGGACCTGGACGTTCTGGACGGCCGGCTCGCCCATGTTTCAGTCAGCGGGGACTTCTTCCTGGAACCCGACGAGGCGCTCCTGGATATCAACCGGGGCCTGACAGGCTTGCCGGACACGACGACGGCGTCCGAGCTTTCCGCCGTCGTCACCGCTTCGTTGCCGGAAGGCGCAGCCCTGTTCGGCTTCTCTGCCGACGCCGTGGCCATCGCGGTCCGGCGAGCCCTGGCGAAAGCCACGTCCTGGGCGGACCACCACTGGAACCTCATTGCGCCCACGGTCCTGCCCACTGAGATCAACGTCGCCCTGGACGAGGTCCTCACTGAGGAAGTGGGCGCCGGCCGCCGCAATCCCACGCTGAGGTTTTGGGACTGGCAGGAGCCGTCAACGGTGATTGGCAGCTTTCAGTCCTACCGCAACGAAGTGGACCCAGCCGGCGTGGCGAGGCACGGCATCAACGTTGTGCGCCGCATCAGCGGCGGGGGAGCGATGTTTATGGAGGCGGGCAACTGCATCACGTACTCGCTTTACCTGCCCCAGACCTTGGTGGACGGGCTCAGCTTTGCCGACTCCTACCCTTTCCTGGACGCCTGGGTTATGGCGGCGTTGGAGAAACTGGGCATCACGGCCTTCTATGTGCCGTTGAACGACATCGCCACGGACCAGGGCAAGATCGGTGGCGCGGCGCAGAAGCGCCTCGCAAACGGCGGCATGCTGCACCACGTCACCATGAGCTATGACATCGACGCCGATAAAATGGTGGAGGTCCTCCGCATCGGCAAGGAAAAGCTCTCGGACAAGGGAACCCGCAGCGCAAAGAAGCGGGTGGACCCCCTACGCCGCCAGACCGGCCTGGCGCGGGCCGAGATCATCGCGGCCATGATGGAAGTCTTCAGCGAGCGGTACGGCGCTACCCCGTCGGAGCTGTCCGAGACAGAACTGGCCACCGCCCGCGAGCGCGTGGCCACCAAGTTCGGCACCGCTGAATGGCTCCACCGGGTTCCTTAGCCGGACACAGTGATTCCGGGCCTCCCACCCAATCGAATGCTCCCTAAGTACCTTTTGAGCGGCGATAAGGGCAGTTACAGAGCAACGGACGGGGTTTCGACGACGGCGGCCTGCGCCGTGAGTGCCCGCAACAGGTGGCTGCGCTGCTCGATGATGATCCTGCGCAGGGCGCGGGGGGCCTCTGCGTTTTCGGTAAGCCATCCGTCCGTCAGGTGAATGACCGGATGGTTGGCAGGTTCCGTCCCCTCCGCGAGGTCCTGCGCCACTGGGTACAGGCCCCGTACGATCCGGCTTGCGATCTCGATGCTCCGCCCATCCCAGACCGCCCGCAGGCACTCAAAGTACGGCTCCACGTAAGGTTCCAGCAGCTCCGCCGGGGCCGTCATGAACCCGGTGATGGTGGCGGTGAGCAGCTGGTTGGAGAGTTTGTTTCCCTGCACCGCCGCGTTCCATGCCGCCGCTTTGACGTCCGGATCAGGCCGGGAAGCCAGCGCCGTGGCGTGGCCGGCGCGTCCGGAGGCCGTGGTGTCGCGCCCCAGTTCGGCGTCGAGTTCCGCCGCCGTCGCCCGACCGTTCGCTGCCAGGGCGTGCCAGAGGTGCCAGCGCAGCTCGGCATCCACTGCCAGGCCTGTCACCGGAGCGGTTCCGTCCAGCAGGCCCTTGAGCCGGGGCAGCATGGCGTCATCGTGCCTGCTGAGGGTGGCAAGCGTACGGGCCCAGGCCAGCTGCTGGTCCGAACCCGGCCTGGCACGGTCCAGTTCTGCGGCGGCGGCTGCCAGGAACGAGGCCCGCACGGCTTTCCTGTCCAGGGCAGGTGTGTAGCGTTCGACGGCGGTGCTGGCGTTGTCGAGGATGTTCAACAGAACGCCGACTCCCGTTTCGGCGGGAGCGAAGGCAACCACCGATTCGACGTACCGCGCTGCCGGGCTCTCACCGTCCCGGGCCGAGTTCCAGAGCGCTGTCCAGCACAGGGCGCGGGCCATTGGATCAACGATACGGTCCAGGGAGGCCAGGACCGTGGCCTCGGATGCCGGGTCGAGCCGGACTTTGGCGTAGGTAAGGTCGTCGTCGTTCACGAGCAGGAGCGCTGGCCGCGGCCGGCCCATCAGTTCCGGGAGCTCTGTGCGGGCACCAGCCACATCGGTTTCGATACTTCCGCTCCGCACCAGGGCGCCGTCGGCGTCAAAATCATAGGAACCCACACGCAGGCGGTGCGGCCGCAGTTCTTCACGTCCGGAGACGGGGTCCGCAGCCTCCTGGACAATGACTACCCGGCCCAGCACGCCGTCGTCGTCCCCTGAATCCGCGGCAACTAGGGTGGCCGTCTCCAGCGACAGCGTGGAGATGCCGGACGTCTGCAGCCACTGCTGCGCCCACCCCGCCAAATCCCGTCCGGAGGAGGCGCTGAGGGCCGCCAGCAGGTCGGCCAGGGACGTGTTTCCGTAGGCGTGCTTGCGGAAGTACTCGCGGGACCCGGCGATAAACGCCTCGAACCCCACGTAGGCCACAAGCTGCTTCAGCACCGAGGCGCCCTTGGCGTAGGTGATGCCGTCAAAGTTCTGCTTGGCGGCTTCCAGGTCCGGGATGTCCGCCACGATGGGATGGGTGGTGGGCAGCTGGTCCTGGACGTAGGCCCAGGCCTTGCGTTTGTTGGCGAAGTTCACCCAGGCGGTGTCCCAATCGGTGGCCTGGTCCACGCCCAGGGTGCCCATGTAGTCCGCGAAGGATTCCTTCAGCCACAGGTCATCCCACCACTGCATGGTCACCAGGTCCCCGAACCACATGTGCGCCATCTCGTGCATCAGGGTGTTGGCCCGGGCCTGGTACTGCGCGTCCGTGGCGCGTGAGGTGAAGACGTAGCTTTCCGTGAACGTCACCAGGCCTGGATTCTCCATGGCACCGAGGTTGTATTCGGGTACGAATGCCTGGTCGTACTTGCCCCAGGGGTAGGGGTAGTCGAAGAGCCGGTTGAAGAAGTGCAAACCGTTTTTGGTGAGCCGGAAGAGTTCGCCGGTGTCGAAGGAGTCCGCCATGGATGCCCGGCAGTACAGGGCGAGCGGCACGTCGAGGGAGGTGCCGTCGTCGAGGGTCGCCTGCCAGCGGTCCTCTGCTTTGAAGTAGGGCCCGGCCAGCAGGGTGGTGATGTACGTGGACATGGGTTTGGTTTCGGCGAACTCCCAGCGTGCCGTGGCGGGGTCATTGGAAAGGACGGTCCGTCTGACTTCCGCGCCGTTGGAGGCCACGTGCCATCCGGCGGGTGCCGTTACCTGGAAGGTATAGGCGGCTTTGAGGTCGGGCTGTTCGAAATTAGCGAAGACCCGGCGGGCGTCAGCGGGCTCGTACTGGGTGTAGAGGTAGCACTGCCCGTCGGCGGGATCCACGAACCGGTGCATACCCTCGCCGGAGCGGCTGTACAGCGCTGTTCCGGTGACAGCCACCTGGTTTTCGGCCTGCAGGTGGTCCAGCCTGATCCTGGCGCCCTCCACCACGTCCTCCACGCGGAGTTCGCGGCCGTTCAGGATCACGCTGTACACGTCGCCGATGAAATCCAGGAACGTGGAGGCCCCAGGCTCCGAAGCAGTGAATGAGATGATGCTGAGGCTCGGATAGCCTGCCACATCCGGATCAGCGGCCTGGCGCACGTCCAGCGAAACGTTGTAGCTGGTGGTGCTGATCAGGGCTGAACGTTCGGCGGCTTCGTTGCGCTGCAGATTCTCATTTGACACTCAGCTATCTAATCACGGGGCTGTTTCTTAACAATCACCCGGCGATCAGCACGGCGGCCGCCAGTCCCAGCAGGGCAATCAGGAGCCAGGAGGCCAGCGCTGCCAGGAGCGCACGCCCGCCCGTGTGAAGGAGCAGCCGGATCCGAACAGCGGAGCCCAAACCGAACAGTGCGGCGCCCAGCAGAATGTCCTGCAGCGCTGCGCCCGCTTCCAGCCATCCTGCCGGAAGCCAGCCGGTGGAGCGGAGGCCCACCATGGCGACGAAGCCCAGGACAAACAGGGGCACCACCGGCGGCAGCTTCGCGTGCCCGGCGCCCATGCGCGGGGAGGGTTTCGCTGTCAGGCGCTGGTGGGCGCCCGCGATCGCCGCGACGGGTGCCAGCAGCAGCACCCGCGTGAGCTTGACGACGACGGCGATGCCGAGTGCCGCGGTCCCGGCGGTTTGCGCCGTGGCCACCACCTGGCCGACGTCGTGCACCGAGGCGCCAATCCATGCGCCAAAAACCGGCGCGCTGAGCTGCAGGGGATGCACCAGGAGCGGCATGAGCCCGATCGCCAGGGTCCCACAGAGCGTCACCAGCGCCACCGGCAGGACGGTGTCCACGTGCCTGATGCGGCGGACGGCGGCCATCGCACCGATGGCGGAAGCGCCGCAGATCGAAAACCCTGTAGCCACCAGGAGCGACGTCACCGGCGGAAGCCTGAACAGCCGGGAGATCAGGTAGGTTCCGCCGAAGCTCGCGGCCACCACCGCCGCGATCAGCACCAGGGCAAGCCAGCCCAGTCCCAAAATGTCCATAACACTCACCTTCAGGCCCAGCAGGACAATGCCGCCGCGCATCAGGTGCTTTCCCGCGAAGTCCAGCCCCGGGCGGGCCCTGCCGGCAGTCCAGACTCCCGTCACCGGCAGGTTGGCCGCCAGGACGCCCAGGACCACGGCCAAAGTCATGGCCGGGAGCACGGGAACGAGCCAGTGGACCAGGAAGGCGCCGGCGAGTGCAACAGCTGCCGTGGCCAGGCCCGGAAGCAGCCGGTCAGTGCCTCCGGGAATGCCCGGACCGGGGGAGGGGAAGCTTCTGCGGACTGGCACTCACCTACTGTGCCGGAAATGACACGGGATGCACGAACCGGACCACCTCCACCAACACGCCACAATGGATGGCAGTAATGAATTCGAAACAAAAAGATGGTTGGCTATTGAACATGTCAGACCTATTCCAGGATTACTCCGTGGCCGCCGGCCGCACCGGAGCCTACGACGAGATGTTCGCCCCCGGGCAGCAGGCCCGGGGCTCTTATGAACAGGTGGCGGACGCCCTTCGCAAGCTCTCCCTTGCCGATGTGAGCGCCCGTGCCGACTCGATGGCGCGCACGTTCCTGGACCGTGGTGTCACCTTCGACTTCGCCGGCGAGGAGCGCCCCTTCCCGCTCGATATCGTTCCCCGGGTCATTCCCGCAGCGGAATGGGACGTGCTGGAACGCGGGGTCGCCCAGCGCGTACACGCGCTTGAGGCCTTCCTCAATGACGTCTACGACAAGATGAACGTGGTGTCCGACGGCGTGATCCCCCGGCAGCTGGTGACCACCAGCGCGCACTTCCACCGCCAGGTTCACGGTTTTGAGCCAGCCGGCGGCGTCCGGGTGCACATCTCGGGCATCGACGTCGTCCGGGATGCAGCAGGAACTTTCCGTGTCCTCGAGGACAACGTGCGCGTACCGTCCGGCGTGAGCTACGTCCTGGAGAACCGGCGCGCCATGGCCAAAGGCCTGCCCGAAGCGTTTGGCCAGCAGCTCATCCGCCCGGTGGAGGAGTACCCCCGCCGGCTCCTCTCGGCCCTTCGCAAAACCGCGCCCGCCGGCGTGGACGACCCCACCGTCGTAGTCCTGACGCCCGGTGTGTTCAACAGCGCCTACTTCGAGCACACCCTGCTCGCCGGCCTGATGGGTGTGGAACTCGTGGAGGGCCGCGACCTCATCTGCCGCGGAAACCGCGTCTACATGCGCACCACCGCCGGCGAGCAGCGGGTAGACGTCATCTACAAACGGATCGACGACGACTTCCTGGACCCCCTGCAGTTCCGGGCCGACTCCATGCTCGGCTGCCCGGGACTCGTCAACGCCGCCCGCGCAGGCGGCGTGACCATCGCCAACGCAGTGGGCAACGGCGTTGCGGATGACAAACTGGTCTACAGTTACGTCCCTGACCTCATCCGCTACTACCTCAATGAGGAACCCATCATCGCGAACGTGGACACCTTCCGTCTTGAGGAGAAGGAAGCCCGCGAGTACACCCTGGACAACCTGTCAGAGCTTGTGGTCAAGCCGGTGGACGGCTCCGGCGGCAAGGGCCTGGTTATCGGCCCGGACGCCTCCAAGGACGAACTCGACGCCCTCCGCCAGCGGGTCATCGCCGACCCCCGCGGCTGGATCGCACAGCCGGTGCTGCAGCTCTCCACCGTGCCCACGCTGGGCGGGGACAAGTTCGGCCCCCGCCACGTGGACCTGCGGCCCTTCGCAGTGAACGACGGCGACAACGTCTGGGTGCTGCCCGGCGGCCTCACCCGCGTGGCACTCAAGGAAGGCTCGCTGATCGTGAACTCCAGCCAGGGCGGCGGATCCAAGGACACCTGGGTTCTTGCCGATTCGCCCCAGGTGCCGGTGGAAACCCTGCCCCGGCCGTCCATTTCGGTACGCGAACGGGTGTCCGTGTGGCCCGTGGAGAGCAACTGGCGCGACCGCCAGTCGGAGCAGCAGCAGTGAACCGGGTGCTGATTCAACGAGTGACTTTTTTTCCAGTGTCGGGCCCGCAGGAGGTAGCCGCGAATGCTTAGCCGTATTGCCGAGTCCCTTTTCTGGATCGGCCGTTATGTGGAGCGGGCCGATGGCACGGCGCGCATCCTCGATGTGCACCTGGAGCGGTTGAACCACCTGCCCATGGACGAACGAAAAAGCGTAGCTCAGGAACTCCTGGCGGTTATGGGAGCCCGCCCGCAGAGCGAGGACTTCGGCCTGCCGGAACTGCTCCATGCCCTGGCATACGACAAAACCAGCGCCACCTCCATCGCCGGCTCCCTGGGAGCGGCACGTGAAAACGCCCGCCGCGCCCGCGAAACGGTGTCCTCCGGCCTGTGGGAGAGTCTCAACACCACCTACTACGGGCTGAGCCAGCACCGCAAGGACGTGGTGGGCACCTACCGGTTCTGCAACTGGACGCTGGAACGCACAGCCATGGTGAGCGGCCTGGCGGACACCACGGTGAGCCATGACGAAAGCTGGCTGTTCCTTGTGCTGGGACGCTCCCTGGAGCGCGCCGACATGACTGCCCGTATGCTGTCCACCCGCGACGTCCTGTCCGCAGGCATGTCCTGGGTCAACATGCTCAGGTGCGCCGGCGCCTACGAATCCTTCCTGCGCACCCGCCGGGCCGCCTTCGGCGACCAGCACGCCGCCGAGTTCCTGCTCCTGGACCGGCTGTTCCCGCGGTCCATTGTGTACGCGCTGCGAGATGCCGACGAGTGCCTCGCAAAACTGGATCCCTCCGCCCAGCGCGTGGGCTTCATCAACGACGCCCGCCGGATCGTGGGCCAGGCCCGCACGTTCCTTGAGTTCCACCGCACGGACGACCTGATGTCCGAGCTGCCCGAACACATGGAACGCGTGCAGAAGGCAGTGTCCCAGGCTTCCGATGCCATTTCCCGTAAGTACTTCAATCAGGCGGATGAACTGGCCTGGGTGGGAGAAGTTTCATGACCCGGCTGAGCATCGTTCACAAGACCGCGTACAAGTACAACAAGCGGGTCACGCTGTCCTACAACGAGGCGCGGATGACACCCCTGACGGATTCCCAGCAGGTGGTGCTGGAATCGGTGGTCAAGGTCTCGCCGTCGCAGGCCGCAGTGAGCACCTACCGCGACTACTGGGGGACCAGGGTCACGGCCTTCGACATGCAGATGCCGCACGAGCACCTCGAAGTGCTCTCCAACATCACGGTAGAAGTGCACCGCGCGGAGAAGATCCCCTCCGAGTCGGACATCGTGGGCTGGGACGTCCTCGCCGCACCCGAGACACTCAACACGTTCAGCGACTGGCTTCCCCAGTCCAGGCTGAGCGGTCCCGGCGACGAGGTCCTGGGCATCATCCCCGGCGTGGTGGCGGACAAAAACCCGCATGACGCAGCCATGGCCGTTTTCGAATGGATGCGCGGCGAGATGACCTACATGTCCGGTTCCACGGCCGTCACCACCAACGCCGAGGAGGCCTGGGGCCAGCGCCAGGGCGTCTGCCAGGACCTCGCGCACCTTGCCATCGGTGCACTGCGGAGCTGCGGCATTCCTGCCCGGTACGTCTCAGGTTATTTGCACCCCCGTTCCAGCGCGGGCATTGGGGAGACGGTGGCCGGGCAGTCGCACGCCTGGCTGGAGTTCTGGGACGGCGACTGGCGGAGCTGGGATCCCACCAACCACAAGCCGGCCGGTGACTTCCACGTCACCGTGGCCCGGGGGAGGGACTACCGTGACGTGTCCCCGCTCAAAGGCATCCTGTCCGGTGGCGGCGGGTCCGCATTGAACGTCAGCGTGGAGATCACCCAACTGGCCTGACCGTACGCAGGGCGCCTGAACCGGTGCCCTGCGGACCTGCTTGATGTGGCGCCCGCGCCTACTCGGGCGATGCCTTTGCGGCGCCGCTGAGCTGGGTCCACCAGGTGACGGGCTCGGTTACCCTGAAACGCCGGCCGGTAATGCTGTCCGGAGTGATGCGCACGAACGCGTCCTTCTTCCCGGCCTGCCAGGGAAACAGGTACAGCTGCATGGTCTCCATAATGTGCTCATTCCCGGTGATGACGTCGGCAGCACCCTTAACCACAACGCTCCAGGCGAGCCCGGTGTCCGGATCCACGCCGTCGGCCTCCAACGCCACGGCGGCTCCTTCCGACGCTGCGGCCAGCTTTGTGCCTTCGCCGGAGCGGAAAATCAGCGTCCCTCCGTCCACCGTGTAGTTGATGGGGAAGATGTCGGGCCGTCCGTCCGCCAGGACCGCAAGCCTGCCCACGGACACCGTCCGCAACATGGCCCAGCACTCGTGGTGTTCCAGATTCTGTACGTCGGGGGAGGTCTCGCGGCTCATGCCGCCGAGCTTACGCCTACCAGGGGCTTGGCTTGTAGTCCTTGAGGAACACCCCGTACTGGTCCTCGCCGTGCTCGCCCATCACGATGGGGTCGTAGACCCGCGCGGCCCCGTCCACCAGGTCCAGGGGTGCGTGGAAGCCTTCCTCCATAAGCCGGACCTTGGTGAAGTGGGGACGTTCGTCGGTGATCCAGCCCGTGTCCACGGCGGTCATCAGGATGCCGTCGGTGTCCAGCATTTCCTGGGCGCTGGTGCGGGTCATCATGTTCAGCGCCGCTTTGGCCATGTTGGTGTGCGGGTGGCCGGGGCCCTTGTAGGCGCGTGAGAACTGGCCCTCCATGGCGGAGACGTTGACGATGTACTTCCGGGCCGCAGTGGACTGTTTCATGGCCGGGCGGAGCCGGCTGACCAGCAGGAACGGGGCCGTGACGTTGCAGAGCTGGACCTCAAGCATTTCCAGCGGGTCCACCTCGTCCACTACCTGCGTCCAGCTGTTGATGGTGGCCAGGTCCGGAACCAGCCCGCCGGCGTCGATCGCCGTTCCCGAGGCGATGCGCTCCAGGGAAGCGGAACCGGTGGAGAGCGCCAGTGAGGTGATGGCGTCACCGGCGAGGACCGGATGCTCGGTGACGCTGCTGGCCAGGGTCAGCGGGTGTTTGTCGTGGGCGTGGCCGAAGGTCACAAGCTCGGGGCCACCGTTGGCCTGCTCGAGGGCGGCGGGAAGCGGTTCGTCCTCCGCGTCCACCAGTGGCTTGTAGGCGTTGCCGGACCGGCGCACCGTCTGGGCTGCGTTGTTGATGATGATGTCCAGCGGGCCGGCCTCGTTGAGCGAGTCCGTCAGGGCCATCACCTGGGCGGGGTCGCGCAGGTCGATGCCCACGATGCGGAGCCGGTGAAGCCACTCGCCGCTGTCCTCCATGGCGGCAAAGCGGCGGGCGGCGTCCTTGGGGAACCGTGTGGTGATGGTGGTGTGAGCGCCGTCGCGGAGCAGCCGGAGCGCTATGTACATGCCGATCTTGGCGCGTCCGCCGGTGAGCAGGGCGCGCCGGCCCGTCAGGTCGGTGCGGGCGTCGCGCTTGCCGTGGTTGAATGCAGCGCACTCGGGGCAGAGCTGGTGGTAGAAGGCGTCCACCTGGGTGTAGTGCTGCTTGCAGATGTAGCAGGGGCGGGACCGGATGAGGTGGCCGGCCACCTTGCCAGTGGCGGAGGGAGCCAGCTTGTTTCCGCGGGTTTCGTCGTCGATCCGGTCCGGGGCTGCGGTGGCCGTCTGGGCGAGCACTGCCCGGTCGGCCTCGGAGATCAGGTCCCGCTTGGTGACGCGGCGGTGCCGCTTGACAGCCTTGAACATCTTGCCGGTGGCACGGCGCACCGAAACGTAGTCCGGATGCTCCTCGTCGTAGGCGTGGATCGTGTTGAGGACCTTGAGGCAGGCTTGGATTTCCTCAGGCGTCAGATCGGGGGAGCTCATTAGGCCAATTTTACAGGCTGGGATTGCCTGCCGGCCCCACCATCAACAGGGCCGGCAGCGGGGGAGCGCCCGGCAGGAGCGCTCCCTGCAAGCAATCAGGAAATGCTCGCGCCGGGCGCCATTTCCGCCGCTGCCGCGGCGTGCGTCTTGGCAACCTTGTCAACGGACTCGCGGACGTCAGGGTACTGCGCGGCTGCGGCCTTGACGGCGTTCGGCACAAGGTGCAGGTTGGCGGCCGCGAGCTTGCGCTCTTCTTCGCCGGGCTCGGGGACTTCCTGGCCCTTGGACAGCACAGTAATCCCGGAATCGGTGACTTTGAAGCCGCGGGCGCGGTCCAGGTCCGGGTCCAGCCCAATCGCGGCTCCCGCCGGCACCTTGACGTTCTTGTCGATGATGGCCCGATTGATGACGGCGCCCTCGCCGATCTGCACTTTGTCCATCAGGACGGAATCGATGACCCGGCTGCTGGTGGCCACGTAGACATCGTTGGAGAGGACGGAGCCTTCCACCACACCACCGGAGATCACCACACCGCTGGACACGATGGAGTCCAAGGCGGTGCCCACCGTGTTGTTCTGGCCCCGGACGAACTTGGCCGGCGGGGAGATGCTTTGCCGGGTATAGATGGGCCATTCGGAGTTGTACAGGTTGAAGACCGGCAGCGGGGAGATGAGGTCCATGTGGGCGTCGTAGAAGGAGTCGATGGTGCCGACGTCGCGCCAGTATGTGCGGTCCCGCTCGGTGGAGCCGGGGATGTCGTTGAGGGTGAAGTCGTAGACGTCCGCTTCGCCCTGGTTGACGAAGTAGGGGATGATGTCGCCGCCCATGTCGTGCTTGGTGTCGAGCCGCTCGGCGTCCACGTGCAGCGCCGCAACCAAAGCGTCGGCGTCGAAGACGTAGTTTCCCATGGAGGCAAGGAACTGCGAGGGGTCGGCCGCGAGCCCGGGGGTGGTGGCGGGCTTTTCCACGAAGGCGGCGATCTTCTGGGGATTGTCCTGGTCCACTTCGATCACGCCGAACTGGTCGGCCATGTTCAGCGGCTGCCGCACTGCGGCCACCGTTGCCTTGGCGCCGCTGTGGACGTGCTGGGCCACCATCTGGGCGAAGTCCATGCGGTAGACGTGGTCCGCGCCAACAACCACCACGATGTCCGGGTTGGCGTCGTGGATAAGGTTCAGGGACTGGTAGATCGCGTTGGCGCTGCCGAGGAACCAGCTCTTGCCCACACGCTGCTGCGCCGGGACCGAGGCTACGTAATTGCCCAGCTGGGTGGACATCCGCCAGGTTTCGGAGATGTGGCGGTCAAGGCTGTGGGACTTGTACTGGGTGAGTACGACGATCTGAAGGTAGCGGGAATTCACCAGGTTGGACAGGGCAAAGTCGATCAGACGGTAGCTTCCCGCAAAGGGCACCGCGGGCTTCGCCCGGTCTGCCGTCAGCGGCATAAGCCTGTTTCCCTCGCCGCCCGCGAGGACTATGGCCAGGACTCTTTTGTTCAACGGCATAATTGGTCGCTCCTGTACGCCTTCGTAACTCCCCAAGACAGTCCGGCATGCCCGGACTCCTTCACACTAGAACAGTTAAGCGTGAAGGACTACCTTGGTGCTTGTGCGAATAGACATTGTGACTAAAGAGTTCCCGCCCGAGATCTACGGCGGCGCCGGGGTCCACGTGGCCGAATTGAGCAGGGTGCTTAGTAAGCACGTTGACCTGCAGGTTCGTGCTTTTGGTGCTCCCCGCGACGCCGACTATCATGGCGCCGGGGTGACCTCCTACTCGGTGCCGGAGGACCTGGGGTCAGCCAACGCCGCTGTCCAGACGCTCGGGGTAGACCTGCGGATCGTCCCCGACGTCGAGGGCGCGGACCTGGTCCATTCGCATACCTGGTACGCCAACATGGCCGGCCACCTCGCGTCGCTGCTCCACGGGATTCCGCATGTTCTCAGCGCCCACAGCCTCGAACCGCTCCGTCCCTGGAAGGCAGAGCAGCTCGGCGGGGGCTACGCCCTGTCCTCCTGGGTGGAGAAGACCGCCTACGAGGCCGCCGCGGCCATCATCGCCGTGTCGGAGGGCATGCGGCAGGACATCCTGCGCAGCTATCCCGAGGTGGACCCGGCAAAGGTGCGGGTGGTCCACAACGGCATCGATGTCGAGCTGTGGAACCGCGACGAGAACAGCGACGCCGTCCGAGCGCTGGGTATTGATCCGGACCAGCCCAGTGTCGTCTTTGTGGGGAGAAACACCCGTCAGAAGGGGGTTCCCTACCTTCTGCGGGCTGCCGCCAAGCTGCCCGCCGATGTCCAGCTGGTCCTCTGCCTGGGCGCCGCCGACACTCCGGAGCTGGCCGCCGAGACTGCCCGCCTGATCGAGGAGCTTCAGCGGGAGCGCACCGGCGTTGTCCTCATTGAACGCATGCTGCCCCGTAACGAGCTCATCCAGGTGCTCAGCCACGCCACAGCCTTCGCCTGCCCCTCCATCTACGAACCGCTAGGCATCGTGAACCTCGAAGCAATGGCCTGCGGCGCAGCCGTTGTGGCCAGCGCCACCGGCGGTATTCCGGAGGTGGTGGAGCACGGCCGGACCGGACTCCTCGTGGACCTGGAGCAGGTGACGGACGGCACCGGGACGCCCCTTGACCCGGAAAAGTTCGTCACCGAATTCGCCGCCGCCCTCACCGAGGTGGTCTCGGACCCGGAACGGGCCCGCGCCATGGGTCAGGCCGGCCGGCTGCGCGCCGAACAGCACTTTTCCTGGGAATCCATCACCGAAACCACCCTGGAGGTGTACCGCTCGGTGCTGCCGGCGCAGGGCTGACCGGCTTCTCGAAAGGAACGACGACGGCGCCGCCCCCTCGCAAGGGGAGCGGCGCCGTCGTCGTTCCTGCCCTCAGGTGACGGTCAGTTGCGCTTCCCTGCGGCGGCGCGGGCGAGCAGCATCTTCTCGTCCACAGGTGCGTGGCCGCTGGCGCGCTGGCTTCTAAGGTAGGCCCGCGCCTCGTCCTGCCGCTCTTTTTCGGCGCCGGTGGAGATTTTCGCCCGTACGTGCTGTTCGCTGTAACCGAAGGCGTCCACAAGGTCCACGGCATGCGGGCGGAGCTTCATGAGCAGCCGGTTGATGTACTCGCCCACCGTGCGGCCCCGCTGCATGGAAAGGCGGCCGTTCATGAGGTACCAGGACAGGTTCTTTTCGATCAGGGAAAGTCCGAACAGGTCCCGCAGCCAGGTCAGCACGATCTTGGTGCCGGGGTCGGCGACGTCGCGGAGCGCGTCCGTGAACGCCTCCCACTGAAGCAGCTCGGCGTGCGCCTGGGCGGCGTCGATAAGTTCATTCTGGTGCCGGTTGAACAGGGCCGCCCCCTTCTCCTGCGACAGCCGGCCCGTTCCCTTGAGCGCTGTTGCAGCCTCCGCCACCATGGTCTGCACCCGGTCGGTGAGGAGCGCACGCTGGCCCTCTTCGTCGCGGAGGGCGATCGCTGCCTTCTGAACGGACCCGGTGTCAGCCATAAACTGGGCCACCTGGCGCAGGCCTGTGCGGTGAATGGCCGTTCCGGTCGCCTGGCCCACGACGTAACGCGCCAGCACCCCGAAGTCGACGCTCCGGAATTCCTTGGCGTAGTCAGCCAGGAGCCGTTTGGCGACGAGCTGCAGCAGCACCGTGTTATCGCCTTCAAAGGTGGCGTAGACGTCAAGGTCGGCCCGCAGTGACGCGAAGCGGTTCTCGATCAGGAACCCGGCACCGCCGCAGGCTTCGCGGCATTCCTGCAGGGTGTCCAGTGCGTGCCAGGTGCTCAGCGGCTTCAGGGCGGCGGCGAGGGTTTCGAGGTCCTGGCGGTCTTCGTCAGTATCGTGGGCACCGGAGAACACGTCGTCGAACTTTTCCAGCAGCTGCTCGTGGGCAAAACTGGCAGCGTAAGTGGTGGCCAGCCGTGTGAACAGGCGCTTCTGGTGGCGCTGGTAGTCGAGGAGCACTTCCTCTTCGGTGTGGGAGGAGGCGTTGAACTGGCGGCGTTCGGTGGCGTACTGGATGGCCGCCTTCAAAGCCACCTTGGATGCCGCCACGGCCGCGCCGTCGAGGGACACACGGCCCTGCACCAGGGTACCCAGCATCGTGAAGAAACGGCGGCCCGGGCTGGCGATGGGGGAGTTGTACTGTCCGTCGGCGTCCACGTCGCCGTAGCGGTTGAGCAGGTTGGTCCGCGGGATCCGGACGTGGGTGAAGTGCAGCCTGCCGTTGTCGATGCCGTTGAGGCCACCCTTGATGCCGTCATCCTCGCCGCCGATGCCGGGCAGGAATTCCTTCGTCGTCGGGTCCCTCAGGTCCACGTAGAACGCGTGTACTCCGTGATTGACGCTCCGGGTAACCAGCTGGGCGAACACCACCGCGCCAAGGCCGTCCGTGGCGGCGTTACCGATGTAGTCCTTCCAGGCCGCCCGGAACGGCGTGTGCACTACGAATTCATCGGACGAGGGGTCATAGGTGGCGGTGGTGGCGATGCTGGCCACGTCTGAGCCGTGGCCGGTCTCAGTCATCGCGAAGCAGCCCGGGATTTCCAGGTTCATGATGCCGGGAAGCCACTTGGCGTGGTGTTCGTCGGTGCCCAGGTGCATCACGGCGGAGCCGAAGAGCCCCCATTGGACACCCGCCTTGATCTGCAACGAAGGGTCCGCCACCACCAGCTCCTCAAAGCCGGCGATGTTCCCGCCGTGGTCATCGGAGCCGCCCAGCGACTCGGGGAATGCCCGGTGCACTGCCTCGTTCTCCACCAGGTATTTCAACTGCCCGAACACCCGGGCACGGTGTTCAGTGTGCGTCAGGCCTTCAATCTTGTGCAGCTCCGGCTGGGCAGCGAGGCTCCTGGCCCGAAGCCGGGCAGTGGCCCACTTGCCGAGGAGCTGTTCACCCAAGGCGTCGACGTCGACGGCAGGCTGTGCGGACGTTGTTGCGGAGCCGGCGGCGGCCGCTGTGGCGGGGCGTTGCCGGCTTCCGGCGGGACGGTCCACTAGTTCAGTCATGTCAATGTCCTTCGTTGGTGCTGACAGGTCGGTTGGGGGTGCTGGGGCTAAGAAAGGGGATCAGGCGTCGGCGGCTGAGAGCCTGGGCAATTCGGGCGCGATCCCGACGCACAGCCACGCCGTGATCTGCCGTGCCATCGCCTCCTGCCCGGGTTTCGCTGCGGAGTCCGGTGTACTGAGCCACTGTTCACCCGCATTCCGCACCAGTCCGATTGCCGCCTTGGGCCAGTAGCCGATGACGGCCTCCTTGCCATCGCCCAGGTGGGAACGCATAGGAATGGCAATCATGTCGGCGATGGCCTCAAAGAAGTGTCCCAGGGCAGCGGATCCGGCGGCCGCATCCTGGGTGTCCGGCTCAGCGGCGGCATGCCGTGTCACAAAGGTGTAGACGTTGGGGCTCGTACTGGCCATTTGCAGGTAGGCGGTAACCATGGCCAGCAAGCCTTCGCGCGGGGTGACGGCGCTCTGCGCGGCCTCCTGGATCCGCCGCTGCATTTGACTGAGGACAACTTCGCCCACCGCCTGCTGGAGCCCGGCCTTGTCCCCGAAGTAGCGGTAGAAAACAGACTTGGATGTTCCTGCTGCGGCAGCAATGTCCTCCATGGAGGCGTCGCTTCCCAGGGTGTGTACCGCCCGGCGCGCTGACTTGATCAGCTCCCTGCGCCGTTCCTCCCGGTGGCTCTGCCAGCGTGACGAGCGCCCGTCTCCGGGCGCAGCAGCAGCGACGGGGACAGAACGCGGTTGCTGGATGTTCACGATACCCAGCGTATCAGGTACGCTGGGTATCGGTAACCGAACGTGACCCGAGGAGATACCCATGTCCATTGACGGACAGCCAACCACCGGACCTGACGCAGCCGGAATCCGCGCCGCAGCCTCCGCCTCCGTGCACCGCAGGGCAGTTGTTGTCGGAGGCAACCGAATCCCGTTTGCGCGATCGGGCGGGGCCTATGCCAAGTCGTCGAACCAGGACATGCTGACAGCTGCCCTGGACGGGTTGATCGCGCGTTTTGGCCTGCAGGACGAACGCATCGGGGAAGTGGCGGCCGGCGCGGTGCTTAAGCACTCACGGGATTTCAACCTCACCCGTGAGGCCGTCCTCGGTTCTGCCCTCTCCCCGGAGACCCCCGCCTACGATCTTCAGCAGGCGTGCGCCACAGGACTGGAAACTGTGGTGGGACTGACCAACAAGATCAAGCTGGGCCAGATCGAATCGGCTATCGCCGGCGGAGTGGATTCTGCCTCGGACGCACCCGTGGTGGTCAGCGAGGGCCTCCGCGAGGTAATCCTCGACCTCAACCGGGCAAAGAGCCTTCCACAGCGGCTCCAGATCCTCAGCCGTCTGCGGCCCAAGGACCTGGCACCGTTGGCGCCCGGAACGTCCGAACCCCGGACGGGACTTTCCATGGGGGAGCACCAGGCGCTGACCACAGCACAATGGAAGATCTCGCGCGAGGCGCAGGATGACGTCGCCCTGAGCAGCCACCGGAACCTCGCCGCCGCCTACGACTCCGGATTCTTTGACGACCTGCTCACCCCTTACCGCGGACTGACGCGGGACGGCAACCTGCGGCCGGATACCTCCCTGGACAAGCTGGCCACCCTGAAACCCGTCTTCGGGAAGAACCTGGGTGCCGATGCCACCATGACTGCCGGGAACTCGACGCCGCTGACCGACGGCGCCTCCACAGTCCTGCTCTCCTCTGAAGAGTGGGCCGATGCCCGCGACCTGCCCAAGCTCGCCGCCGTAGTGGACGCCGAAGCAGCAGCGGTGGATTTTGTACACGGCAAGGACGGCCTGCTGATGGCGCCGGTGTTCGCCGTGCCCAGGCTGCTCTCCCGTCACGGGCTCACCCTGGACGACTTTGATTATTTCGAGATCCACGAAGCCTTCGCGGCCACTGTCCTCAGCATGCTGGCCGCCTGGGAGGACGAGGAATTCGGGCGGACGCGGCTCGGTTTGCAGGGTGCCCTTGGCAAAGTCGACCGGTCAAAGCTGAACGTCAACGGGTCCTCGCTTGCCGCCGGCCATCCGTTCGCCGCCACCGGCGGCCGCATTGTTGCTTCACTCGCCAAGATGCTGCATGAAAAGGCCGCCGCCGAGGGACGTCCCGCCCGGGGCCTCGTCTCGGTATGCGCAGCCGGCGGCCTGGGCGTCGTCGCAATTCTCGAATCGCTGTAGGGGTACGGATGACAGACAAATACGCACAACTGGTAAACCAGGGCCTGGGCAGGAACGTGGCCAGGAAGCTCGGCCTGCCCCAGCCCGCAGTCCTGCGCCGGTACGAGCCCGGCACCCCGTTGATCAACGGACCCGTCTTGGTCCAGGGCGGCACCGCCGGTGCCGACAGCCTGGCTGCCGAACTGTTGTCCTGGGATCTTGACGTCCGGCGGCACGCCGTTCCGCGGGAGAAGCTCGGCGCCATCATCCTGGTGCTGGACGAAGTGGCACAGCCTGAAGACCTGGGGAAGCCGATCCTCTCCGCGGCAGCCTCCCTCCGGGACCTGGCTCCGGGCGGCCGCATCATTACTGTGTCCCGGCCGGCCTCGGACGCAACCGCCCCGGCGGCAGCTGCCGCACGCCAGGGGGTGGACGGGTTCCTGCGTTCCCTGGCCAAGGAACTGCGGGCAGGTGCCACCGGAAACGGCATTCTCCTGGCACCGAACGTGCAGACGACGAGTCCGGGCACAATGGCGGCAGTCCGGTTCCTTCTTTCCGGCCGCTCGGCTTTTGTAGATGGCCAGTTCCTCACGGTCTCCACGGCGGGCGAAAGTGCCCAGGACCTGGAGAAGCCCTTGAAGGGGAGGATCGCCGTCGTCACCGGAGCGGCCCGCGGTATCGGTGCGGCAATTGCCAGGACGCTGCACCGGGACGGCGCCACCCTGGTACTGGTGGACATCCCGGCATCAGGCGAGCAATTGGCAGCGGTGGCCAATGAGGTGCGGGGGACGGCGCTGCAGCTGGATATCAGCAGGAGCGACGCCGGGCAACGGATCCTTGAGCACGCGGTCCAGCGGCACGGGCGGCTGGACATCATGGTCCACAACGCCGGTATCACCAGGGACAAGCTCTTGGCCAACATGGACGAAGCCCGCTGGAATTCGGTGATCAACATCAACATCGCAGCCCAGCTCCGGATCAACGAGGCACTCCTGGCTTCCGAACACTTCCGCACTTCTCCACGGATCATCTCCGTTGCCTCCACCAGCGGCATCGCAGGAAACCGGGGGCAGACAAACTACGCAGCCTCGAAGGGGGGAGTGATGGGCATGGTCCGTGCCACCGCCCCGCTGCTCGCTGCCCACGGGGGAAGCATTAACGCAGTGGCGCCGGGCTTCATCGAAACCGAGATGACCGCGCGGGTGCCCTTGGTCCTGCGGGAGATGGGCCGCCGCCTGAACTCGCTGCAGCAGGGCGGGCAGCCAACCGACGTTGCCGAAACCATCGCCTTCCTCGCCAGCGACGCCGCCGGCGGTATCAACGGTGAAGTGCTGCGGGTCTGCGGACAGTATGTGATGGGGGCATGATGCCCACACAACCGGTGATCCTTGGGGAAATGCCCTCGCTGTCGAAGCTGTACGTGAATGCGGCAGCCCAGGCGGCCCGGCGGCGGTTGCTTGGAACCCATGACGGCTCCGTTCTTCCAGTCGAGAGCCACGAGGTCCGCGGGGTAGCGGTGGACGTTGGGAACCTCACTGCGTACCAACACCTCATCGGCGAAACTGCCAGCGATGTCCTGCCCGCCGGCTTCATTCATGCCTTGGCGTTCCCCCTCGCCATGAGCGTCATGAACCGGGACGACTTTCCGCTCCCGCTGCTGGGCATGATCCACCTGCAGAACAGGGTGGAACAAAGGTCGCCGGTGCTTTTCACTGACGCCCTCGACATCACGGCGCACGTCGAGAACCTGCGCGGCCACCGCGCAGGGACCCAAGTGGACCTTGTGACCGAGGTGCGCCTGGCAGGGACGGCAAACATTTCCTGGCTTGGGACATCAACCTACCTTGCCAAGGGTGTGTTCCTGCCCGGCATCGATAAACCCTCAACCGCATCGGCGCGGACCGGCTTCGCGGCCCCTGACCCCACCGGGCTCTGGCAGTTGGGCGTCGATACAGGCAGGGCCTACGCGGCCGTGTCGGGTGACTTCAACCCCATCCACCTCAGTGTGCTGTCAGCCAAAGCGCTCGGGATGAGACGCTCGATCGCCCACGGCATGTACCTTGCCGCCAGGGCGCTCGCCGACGTCGGTGCTGTCCGCGGTGATTCCTTCTCATGGGACGTGGACTTCGAGGCGCCGGTCTTCCTTCCCTGCCGGGTTGCGCTGGATATCAGTACCGTTCAGGGCGCGGCCGGGACCTGGGAACGTTCCGCCTTCGCCGCATGGAATCCACGCTCCGGCCGCCGGCATTTCAGCGGCTCAGTCAGCGCCCTCTAGGCCCTCGTACTTACGACGGCGGTCCCTCGGCACCTGGGCGGACAGCACGGAGGATCCGGTGAAGGCTGAGGAGGATGGATTCGGACGCCGGGACAGCTCCCTCTTCCGGCTCCCGGGCGGCGGTGGCCGCCATTGCGGCTTCCACCGCCGCTGCAGCGGCCGCCAAAAGTTTGTCTTGCTCCTGCGTGCGTGTGCCGGCGTCGCCGACTGAACAGAGCATTCTTCCGGTTGCGGTGATGGCATCGGCAAGCGGTTCATTGTCCTGCAGCGGAACGGTGTACGGCGCATCGCTTTCCCAAATAACGTCGGAGAGCACGTCCGTCATGTCCTGGATGTGGAATGTCACGCGCTCGAGCTGACGAAGGTTGCGATAGTCGAGGTCCATGTCCCGTGGGTGGAACCTGCGCCGGGGATTGGCGCGCCGGCTGGCGTCCGCTTCCTTCACGAGGTGCCGGACTGAGCGCGCGGCTGATGCCAGCTCCTCAGAGCGGCGCGACCAATCCTCATGCTCGGGCGGCCACTCTTCCTTCAATGCTGCGCCCATGTCCGTCAGTTGCCCGCCGAGGGCAAGACGGAGGTCGCCAAGGCTGGCCGCCGCCGCCTTCAGGTGCAGCGGGGGAAAGACCAGGAAGTTTACCGCGATGCCAACACCAACGCCGAAGCCCATCTGCACCAGGTAGCCATAGGAAAAGTCGTCGGCGTTGTTGCCTCCCACCAGGAGGACCAGCAGGGCCGCCGTTGGAATCCAATCACTGCCGGAGCCGAAGCCGGGCAACCCGCCCAGCAGCACGCCTATGCCCATGAACAACGCCACCGTCAGGGGCGAGGGATCCGCAATGTTCACCAGGATGACGGCGAGGCTTATTCCCACGGTGAGCCCGGCCAGTGCCTGGAGGCCTTGCCGCACCGAGCCGGCCACATTGTGGTACATCGCCACCAGCGCTCCCAGCGGAGCGTAGTAGGGGTAGTTGGCTGCCGCCCCCGGCATCAGCGGAGCGATGAGGAAGGCCAGACCCGCGGCCAGGGCGGCCTTGGCCGCCAGCTGCAGGCGCTGTGCAGCAAACGCCGCAGACAGTCCTTCCACTGCCTGCTTCAGATAACGGGTCCCCCTGGCCCACCTGACTGCCGGACGTGCTTGAGAATTGCCCATCCGATCCACCCTAGGGCGCCTGTGCCGCAGGGGACAAAGCCGCTGGTCAGGAGGGTAGGCACGGCGCCCGGCCAGGACGTTTCAGGACAGAGCTGCGGCTGAACGGCGCACTGCCGAGGCCAGTTGGTGGGCTTTCCCCGGCGTTCGTCCTTCCTCAGCCCGCCGGGGAATGTAACCAAACCCCAAACCGTAGGCAGGGTCCGCGAACCCGAGGGCGGCATTAGCGCCTTCGTGGCCGAAAGCACGGTGGCTGCCGAAGTTCCGGGAGGGATGCGGCTTCATGAACACCACGGCAAAAGCGTTGTCCAGACCCGAGGACCGGTCCAGGCCCCACACCTGTTCCTGGGACATCAGCTCCACGGTTGCAGGACTCAGAAAAGCTTTTGCGCCGTCGACTCCGGTGGTGGCCGCTGCGTAAAGCCGTGCCAGGCCCTCGGCGGATCCCACCCCGCCTGCCGCCGACATGCCGGCCCCCCGCACCGCGCGGATGTTAGGGAGCTCCATGATGGTGCTGACCGCCGCGTTGCTGTTCAGGCCGTCCAGGCTGAGCGGATCGAGCCAGGGCTGTTGCGGATCCCTGGTGTACAGGACATTCCTGTAGCGGGACTCCAACCCCTCTGGCAGGCCCAGGAAAAAGTCGATGTCCTGTGCAGCCCGGATCCGCCGGTCGTAGATACCCTGAAGTGATTCTCCTGCCGTACGGCGGCACAGCTCCTCCATGAGGATCCCGATGGTCAGGGCGTGGTAGCCAAACTGCCGTCCGGGATGCCAGGCCGGCCGTGCCGCGGCGAGGCGGGCGGCAGCACCCGGAGTGGTGAACTCGTCCAGGGCGAAACCGCCCTCCACTCCGGGAAGCCCGGCCTGATGGGATAAAGCCTCCCGCACCAGCAGCCGGTCCTTGCCATGAACGGCGAACTCCGGCCAGTAGTGGGCAACAGTGGCGTCGAGGTCAAGCAGTCCGTCCTGGACCAGGAGCGCCACCACCATGGCGGCCACACCCTTGGAGCAGGAGTAGGCGCCGGTGATTGTCTCCGCGTCCATATCCGGTCCACCGGTGAGTCCCACCACCTGCTTCCCGTGCTGGTACGCGGCGAGCCGCACACTGTAGGCAGGGTCCGCAACCAGGAACGATTCGAAGAGCTCCAGTACGTTTTCGTAGCCGGGTGCTATGTGGCATTGAGATATCTGCATCCGGCCAGTTTAGTCAGAAAGCGCTTTCCTTCACTGCGCTCCGTGTCCGGGGGCAACTTCTTCCCCTGGCTTTACCGGCTCCGGCGGTGTCCCGTCACCAAAGGGCCGGCCGCCGAGGGACTCACGCCCGTGGGCCTCCAGCCAGCCGCCCAGCGCAGGGCCGGCCGGGACGATGCCGGTGGGGTTGATATCCTCGTGCACGATGTAATAGTGCTGCTTGATCTGCACAAAGTCGATGGTGTCGCCGAACCCGGGGGTCTGGAACAGGTCGCGTGCATAGCCCCAGAGCGCAGGCATCTCGCTTAGTTTCTGTCGGTTGCATTTGAAGTGGCCGTGGTAGACGGCATCGAACCGTGCCAGCGTGGTGAACAGACGCACGTCGGCCTCCGTGATGGTGTCGCCCACCAGGTACCGCTGCCCGGAGAGCCGCTCTTCCAGCCAGTCCATCGCGGACCAGAGCCGGGCGTAGGCGGTGTCGTAGGCTCCCTGCGAGCCAGCGAAGCCGCAGCGGTACACCCCGTTGTTGACTTCAGTAAAAACCCGCTTGTTGACCTCGTCGATCTCCTCCCGAAGGTGCTCGGGGTATAGCCGGGGCGCGCCGGGGCGGTGGAACTTTGTCCACTCCGTTGAGAAGTCAAGCGTGATCTGTGGAAAGTTGTTGGTGACAACGGCACCGGTGGCGGCCTCCACAATCGCGGGTACGGTGATGCCCCGCGGATAGCCGGGGAAGCGCTTGAAGTAGGCGTCCTGAAGGCGCTCGATCCGCAGGACCGGATCAACGCCGTCGGGGTCCAAATCAAAAGTCCAGGACCGCGCGTCATGCGTGGGGCCGGGCTGCCCCAGGGAAATGGCGTCCTCGAGTCCCAGGAGGCGGCGGACGATAACCGTCCGGTTGGCCCAGGGGCATGCCCGGGCAGCGATAAGGCGGTAGCGTCCCGGGTCCGCGGGCCATCCTGGCTCCCCGTTGAGGCCCGGCCTGCCGTCAGAGGTAATCCGGTCCTCAATGTAGTTGGTGTCGCGGTTGAACTCCGCTCCGCCCGTTACATACGCGCCGCGGGTGCTGTGTTCGGACGTACTGCCGCTTGCTGCCTGCTGGGTGCTTTCCGTGTCCTGGCTCATGGCTCCACCCTATGCGCCCGGCGGCAGGATCGCTGAGATAGGTTGCCACGCGACCAGCCAGGACCCCGCAACAAGGACCGTGAACAGGACAATCCAGACCCCGGATGGAATGGACGTCGCACGGTACAGCAGGTAGGCGTCCGAGCTCGCAAGCCGGTCCCTCCGCCGCAGGTGCACGTGAGTGAGCTTGATGAGGTCCCGGACAGCGCCCACCAGCAGTACCAGGCCCAGGATGACGGACACGTGGCCCACGAACCCGTCCGGCACCAGGAAGATGAGGGCTATGTTGCCGCCGATCGCGGCGGTGGTGATGAGGAAACCCGCAGGGTTGCGGAGGAACAGCATCGTGGCGGCCAGGGCGACGGTGCTGACCGCAAGGGCTGCCGGCCCCCACCCGTTGAAGCCACACCACACAAACGCGGCGCCGACGACGGCAGGCACGGGATAGCCCCAAAAGCAGGACCACACTGTGGCAAGTTTGCTCCGGCTGTACGTGGTGGTGGTGCCTGAGTGGTCGAGACGTAGCCGTATGCCGGAGAGCCGTTGGCCGCTCGTGACGGCCGCGAAGGCATGTCCCAGTTCGTGTGTGGCAGTGGCAATTAGGCCAACGTATCTCCAGGACCGGCGGGGGATCGACAAAGCAGTCACTATGCAGACCGCCAGCACCAGCTCAGTGAACGTAACGACGGGAACATGCGTGCGGCTGAAGGCACTGAGGAACGTGTTCCAGGGGTTGTCGGGGAAGTTCATTTGGTGGTGTCCGGAAGTGAGTGGTCATTTTCAGCCATAAGCCCCTACGGTACTAGGGATGGGTGGACGCTGCCCGGCGCCTTGTGCCGTCCCATCCAAATGCAACAGGAAACACAGGAACAGAGGAAACGTGTCATCTTTGAAGGAACGGCTGCACGCCGACGTCGTCATCCATATGAAGGACCGCAACAAGACTGCGCTGACCACCGTCCGGAACGTCCTGGGCGAGATTGAGACCCGCGAGAAATCGGGTAAGACGCCCGTGCAGCTCGATGACGCGCAGGTGACATCACTACTTCAGAAGGAAGCCGCGAAGCGCCGGGAAACGGCCGGTATCTACGCAGAAGCGGGACAGCCGGACCGTGCGGCGGCGGAAATTGCCGAGGCGAAAGTGATTGAGTCTTACCTGCCAAAGCCCCTGACCCTGGCGGAGGTGGAGGCAATTGTCCAGGACGTCATCGACGGGCTCCGGGCCGAGGGCCGCGAGCTGACGGCAAGGCAGATGGGCGAAGTGATGAAGCCGGTGACGGCCAAGGTTGCAGGGCGCTTCGACGGCAAGGAAGTCAGCCAGCTGGTGCGGCAGAAGCTTACTTAAAGCGGAAAGGCACGTCCACCAAATGGCGGGCGTGCCTTTTGCTCAGTTGAGGGAGCGGCTGCATGCGCCGTCCCGCCTGACCGCCTGATTAGCCTTCGCACTCTGTGCAGTAGGTGTGGCCGTCTTTCTGGCGCGCAATCTGCGAGCGGTGGCGGACCAGGAAGCAGGAGTAGCAGGTGAATTCGTCCTCTGCCTGCGGGATGACCTGCACCACGAGCTCCTCAGCGACAAACTCGCCGCCGGGTACGCCCGCGCCGTCGAGGCCGTCAGCTTCGTCCAACTCCAGGACAACACTGCGTGCGTCGGGAGCGTTAGCTGACTGGAGCTGCTCGAGAGAGTTGTCCTGCGATTCCTTGACGTCGGAACGCAGTTCATCGTAATCGGTTGCCAATTTAGGTGCTTCTCTTTTCTTTGATTCGTCTGTCGCGTATGAAACGTACAGCATCATCCGGGTATTCCCCAATAGCAGGATTATATTGACTGCCGGTTGGGTAGAGGTTTAAAGGAAGCGGCCTCAAGGTTCATCACCCGATTGTGGCTGCACGGGCAGGGGAGGTCGCGGCGAACGCTGCGGTCTTTCGCACTATTCGAAGGGGTACATGTGGAGCAGCTCACTGCAGAGTTCGGGGGCGCCGGCCGTACCGGCACGGGCGTTGGACCGGTTCTGGAGAAGTTTGACTCAGTATCAAGGATAGCCGTCCTGCGCGGCGGAGGCCTCGGCGACCTGATTTTCGCCATTCCCGCCATTGCCGCCCTGAAGGCGGCATACCCGGAGGCTTCCATCACACTGCTTGGCACACCGGCACACAAGGCGTTGATCGCGGCTACGAAGAGCCCCGTGGACGAGGTACAGGTCCTGCCTTTTGCGGAAGGTGTCCGGCCCGGAGCCGAGAACGAGGATGAGCTGGACCGGTTTTTCGCGGAAATGCGCGCCCGCCGCTTTGACCTGGCGGTCCAGGTTCACGGCGGCGGGCGGTATTCCAATCCCTTCCTGCTCCGGCTGGGAGCCCGGCATACGGTGGGGACGCGTACGCCCGACGCAGCGAGCCTGGAACGGACGGTGCCTTACCTCTATTACCAGCACGAACCCCTGCGGGCGCTCGAGGTGGCGGGGTTCGCCGGTGCCTTCCCTGTCGATCTCGAGGCGCGCCTGGCGCCGGCAGAGGAACTGCCCGCCAGTGCCCAAACGGCCGACGACGACGGCCAGCCGTTGGTGGTGATGCATCCCGGCGCTACCGATCCGCGGCGCCGTTGGCCGGCTGAGCGGTTCGCTGAGCTTGCCGTGGCATGCGCCGGGGACGGTTTTCAGGTGGTGATAGTGGGCGACGGGAGCGAGAAGCAAATTGCTGAACGGATCGTTGAACTGGCCGCCTTGGGCCGGGTCCGTTCCGTGGCTGGCGAACTGGACATGGCCGGTTTGGTGGCGTTGCTGGCCAGTGCGGCGGTGGTAGTCGGAAATGACAGCGGCCCGCGGCATCTCGCCCAGGCGCTGGGGGTACCCACCGTGGGAATCTTTTGGGCCGGCAACGTTATCAACGCCGGCGCCCTTGGCCGGAGCCTTCACCGGATCCGCGCTTCCTGGGTGACCGCCTGTCCGAGCTGTGGCATAGACGTCACCCAGGTGGGCTGGACGGCCCCCCGCTGCCCCCACGACGACTCAGTGGTGGCCGGCATCGAAGCGCGGGACGTGCACGAGGACGTCCGCAGCCTGGCGGCCACCGAGCTGACCAGGCAGCGCGCATGAGCGCTCCGGGCAGCGCGGCAGTACGGGAAGCCACAGAGCCGCACGACGGAAAACCTGAGCTTCTGGTACTTCGGGCATTGAAGCTGGGGGACCTGCTGGTCGCAGTGCCGGCCCTGAAGGCGCTCCGACGCACATTCCCGGAACACAGGCTGCGGTACGCCGCGCAGGGCTGGCTTTCGGAGGCACTGGGGCTCGTGGGCGGTTATGAACTTCTACCCACGCACGGTTTGGACGAGCCCCTGGCCCTGGATCCCGGCGTCGTGGATGTGGCAGTAAACCTTCACGGCAGCGGACCGGAAAGCCAGGGCCGGATCGAGGCGTTGCAGGCCCGGCAGACCATAGGCCACCGGAGCGAGTACCGGGACGGGCCGCCGTGGCGTGGTGAACTGCACGAGAGGGAACGCTGGGCAAAGCTCTTGGAATGGCACGGCATCGAAGCTGACCCTTTGGACATCCAGCTGAACACTCCGCACATGCCCAGCCCCGTTCCTGGTGCAACCGTTTTGCATGTGGGTGCCGCTTACGGCAGCCGCCTTTGGCCTGCCGAACGGTTTGCAGCAGTTGCCTCTGCCCTCGACCAGGCCGGGCACAACGTCATTTTCACCGGCGGAAGCGGCGAAAGGGGCCGCGCCCTGGATGTGTGCCGCCGATCGGGGCTTGCAGAGGAAGCAGTTCTGGCGGGACGGCTCGGTCTGGGGGAGTTTGCTGCGACCATTGCGGCGGCCCGCCTGGTGATCTCCGCGGACACCGGAGCTGCGCATCTGGCCTCCGCGTACGGCGCGCCGTCGGTGGTGTTGTTCGGGCCGGCTCCGCCGGAGATCTGGGGTCCGCCCCCGGGTCCGCACGTTGTCCTGACCCGCGCTGAGCTGCGGCGGGGGGACACTTTTGCGGCGCAGCCGGACCCGGCGCTGCTGGCAGTCACGGTGCAGGATGTCCTTGCTGCAGTGCGGGGGCTGGGCGTGTTCTAGGGCAGGGTTCAAGGAGGGCGCCGCCGGCGTAATTGGGGGCTCTTCCCGGGGCCGTGAAGTCCTAAGATAAGTCATGGGCGCTGAGATGGAAATTACCTTGGTGTTGACGATGGCGTTCCTCTGGATCGCCGGCTCCCTTGCTGTCTTGTCAGGCATTGACCGGCCGGAGAGAAAGGCCCGGCGTCAGGAGCGAAGGGCTACCCGCGGCGGTAGTCGCCGGGTCCAATACCGGCCGGCCACTGCGGACCCCCGCCTTGCAAGGCGAAACAAGCATCCCCGGATCCGGAGCCTGCGCCCGCACTGACGCGGGCGCAGGACCACCTAAGTAGCTTGTTCCGGCGGGCAGCGGAATCCTACGGGGCAGCCCCGCCAACAACAACCGAGTGCGGGCAGGGCCGCCCGCCCCGGACGAGGGTAGCAATAGCCTGCGCTATTTTCCGTCCGCCCTGGGTTGAGGGCTCGATCGGGTTCGCGTAGTCCCCGTCTTCACTGCAGATGAGCCGCAGGTCGATCAGCGCCGTGCCGTTGGCAAAGGCTGCCCGTGTGATGGAATCGTTAAAGAGGCTCAATGCCGCCTTGACGACCTTTTGGCTCGGCTCTGATGGGGGAGTGTCGTAGATGGTGCAGACCGCCGTCGGCAGTCCGTGTGCCAGGACTGCCTGAAGCATGGTCCGGTAGTCGGCGTCGAAGCTGTCCCTTCCGGCGTCAAGCAAAAGCAGGGCTTCGGCAACTGAGCCCGGACGCTCCTGCAGCAACGGCGCATAGGCCAGGGCGTCATTTCCGCCAACGCTCACCACCAGATGGGTGGCATCTGCAGGCAGGCCGCGGAGCTGGCGGGCTACGCCGGCGATCACGTCCCCGTCGATGGCCAGGAGTGAGCTTGTCCAGCCCCGGAGCTCCTGCCGCAGTTGGCTGATGACGTCGGGGCCGCCGTCCACGTAGGCGGCATTGTCGAAGATGGAATCGCCCAGCAGGACCACGTGGCCCGGGCTTTGAGGGCTCACTCTGAAAAATGCCTCCATGAGGACATACTGCCCCCTGGCGCCGAATCCTGCGAGATGCGGAAGTCGCCCGGCAAGCTAACCGGCATGTGTGGCGCCGGAAACGCGCGCTCCTGGTGCCAGATCAAGAATTTCCAAAGGTCTCTGTATGAGGCTGGTGCATCAGCAGATGTTGAGGTCCGCAACAGGGCAGTTGCATGTCATGGGGGAGGAAACGGCAGTGGCAGAAACTTTTCCGCCAGCGGATCCAGGAATTGAAGTCGATGCGGCGCGTTCGGTCATGGTGGTGTTCACCGCGAGATACAGGTACCTCCATGCCGATTTCACCGCCCGGCTGCAATCCGTATCCTCGCACCTTGCCCGGGAGGTGCTTGACTTCAATCCGGACGTGTCAGGTTGTGTAGTTCTGTCTACCTGTAACCGGTTCGAAATTTACTGCGAGATTCCGGCCGCCACTGACATGCCGACGGCATGCTCGGAAGTACTGCGTACCGTGAGCCACTGCTCCGGCCTTCCACTGACAGACCTGCAGGCACTGTTCGAATACCACTACGGTCCCGCAGTGGCGGAGCATCTCTTTGCTGTCGGATGCGGTCTTGCTTCCCTCGTTGTGGGCGAACGCCACATCTCTGGCCAGGTTCGTCGTGCCCTGGCCGAAGCGCAGGCTGCAGGCACGGCAACGGGACGGCTCAGCCGGCTATTTCAAAGAGCTTCCCGCACTGCAAAGGAGGTGGGAGCTCAGACACGACTCAGCACCGCCGGTAGATCAGTAGCTTCAGTGGCCTTGGAACTGGCCGTCTCCCGGTTGACGCCGGCGAAGCTCTCAGACCTGTCTGTGGTTCTTATCGGCAGCGGGTCCTACGCCGCGTGCGTCATGGAGCTGCTGGGCAGGGGACAGGGACCTGCCGTTGCGGTTTACTCTCCCTCTGGCAGGGCGGAGGCATTCGCAGCCGCCCGCGCGGCAACGGCCCTCACTCCCGAAGAGCTGCCGGGAGCCGTTAGCGCGGCTGATATTGTTATCGGCTGCAGCGGCACTGGAACGCGCATTGGCACATCGGTTATGGGATTGAGGCAGAACGCATCCGGCCGGCTTGTGGCCTTGGATCTTGCTCCCAATCGCGACTTCGACCCTGACGTTGCTGACCTGCGGGGCGTTGAGTTGATAACCCTGGAAACCGTGCGCCAAGCGGCTCCCCCAGCGGACGCAGAGGAACTGCAGCTCGCTTGGGCTCTGGTTCGGCAGGCAGCACGCCGCTTTGAGGAACAGGAGTCTGTCCGCGCGGTTGACACTGCCATCGTCGCCCTGCGCAACCACCTCAATGACGTCCTGGACCGGGAGATGGAACGGGTAAGACGACAGAACGGGGACGGCCCCCGAACGGAGGAAACGGCCTCGGCCCTGCGGAGGGTTGTGCGCAAGCTGCTCCACGGGCCCACGATCCGGGCCAGGGAACTCGCTGCGGCGGGTCGTCAGGACGAGTACACGGCAGCCCTGGGAGCCCTGTTCGGCATCAGCGTGGAGGTTCCCGGCAGGGCCGAACTTCTCCGTGAATACGTCTGAAACGGCTGCGCATACCCGAAAGATGACTCCCAACTGAAAGACACGGGACGAAGATCCGTGCCGCGGGGCACCGGCCGCCCTGTTCCCCTCCACCGACCGGCACATCCATCCGCCGCAAACCAAGCAAGGGTTCGGCTGACTCGCTCGGTAACACCGAATATCACCATCCTCATGCTGTCTCGTTGCACCTAGTCGTGGTGCCCACATATGCGTAAGATCCACACTGTCCCTACCCGGATAAACCGCGCTGTGGCATTGCTGGGGTGCAATGGCCAGGAATGACAAGCGGTCAGCGAGAGCAACGATGCGCCTGATCGCAGAATCAGGAGCGTGTGATGAAAACTGTTCGAAATCTCGCAGTCGGAGCTGCTGTGGCCGCCGCCTTGGCAGGCGGCGGCATGTATCTCGCCATGGCCGTTCCGGACGGCGCATCGACCTCTACGGCGTTGTCTTCCTCCGATCGCAAAGGGGCTCACCAGGCCAACGGCATCACCGAGGAGCTTTTGACAGGTGAGACTGCCGCCCGTGTCGAAGCGGCAGCGAAGGCCGCGAATCCGGGAGCGACGGTGATGCGCGTCGAAACTGACGCTGACGGTGCTGCCTACGAGGCACATATCAGGAAAGCCGACGGAACCCCTGTGACGGTGAAGTTTGACGCCTCGTTCAACATCACAGGCACTGAAGCAGGCAAGAGACGCTAAGAACCGGCTGTGTCCTGCAGGTACAGACACAAAAAAGCCCCGGAAAATCAATGATTTTCCGGGGCTTCCGTTTGTGCGCGGAGGGGGACTTGAACCCCCACCCCCTTTCGAGGACTAGCACCTCAAGCTAGCGCGTCTGCCATTCCGCCACCCGCGCAGGTGGTATTTCGGGAACCGTTTCCGCCTTTCAGCGTTTCGCGTTTCTCCGAAGCAGCGAGAAAAACTCTAACACGAACTTTCCCGAAACATGGAATCGGGCCAAGTGGGTAGGCTGAGGGCAGCAATCCAGCGCTGCAAAATCCAACATCCCCCACTGAGGAGCCCTCAATGCCCGATGTCCTGCCCGAGGATGAAGTTATCCGTATCTGCCAGGAACTCATCCGGATAGATACCTCGAACTTCGGTGACGGGTCCGGGCCGGGGGAGCGGGCCGCGGCTGAATACGCCGCAGGGCTCATCGAGGAAGTCGGCATGGAGGCTGAAATTTTCGAGTCGGCTCCCGGGCGGGCCAACGTGGTCACGCGGATGGCAGGCGAAGATCCTTCCGCCAGCGCCCTGGTGGTGCACGGCCACCTTGACGTGGTTCCGGCCCTCCGCGACCAGTGGTCCGTGGACCCGTTCGGAGCAGAACTGAAAGACGGGCTCATCTGGGGCCGCGGCGCCGTCGACATGAAAGACATGGACGCCATGATCCTCGCCGTCCTGCGGGGCTTTGCCCGCACCGGCAAAAAGCCCAAGCGGGACATCATTTTCGCCTTCTTCGCAGATGAGGAGGCCGGCGGCGCTTACGGTGCCCGCTACGCCGTGGACAAGCGCCCGGAGCTCTTTGAAGGCGCAACCGAGGCCATCTCGGAGGTGGGCGGCTTCTCTGCAACCATCGGCGGGCAGCGCACCTACCTGCTCCAGACCGCCGAGAAGGGCATCTCCTGGCTCCGCCTGGTAGCCCACGGCAGGGCCGGCCACGGTTCCCAGATCAACACCGACAACGCGGTGACCCGCCTCGCGGCCGCCGTGACGCGCATCGGCGAATACAAGTGGCCCATAGAACTGACGCCCACCACCAGGCAGTTCCTGGATGGTGTGACGGAACTCACCGGCGTAGAGTTCGACGCCGACAATCCCGATCTCCTGCTGAACCAGCTGGGCACCGTGGCCCGGTTCGTCGGCGCAACCCTGCAGAACACCACCAATCCCACGCTCGTAAAGGGCGGCTACAAGCACAACGTCATCCCGGAGTCGGCGGAGGCGCTCATCGACTGCCGTACGTTGCCCGGGCAGGAGGAGCACGTCCTGGAAACCGTCAAGGAACTGGCGGGAGCCGGGGTGGACGTCAGTTATGTGCACAATGACGTGTCCCTTGAGGTTCCCTTTGCCGGCAACCTGGTGGATTCCATGATCGACGCCCTGCACTCCGAGGACCCCGGCGCGAAGGTGCTGCCCTACACGCTCTCGGGCGGCACGGACAACAAGTCCCTCAGCAGGCTCGGCATCACCGGATACGGTTTTGCACCGCTGATGTTGCCGGACGAGCTGGACTTCACGGGTATGTTCCACGGGGTGGACGAGCGCGTCCCTGCCGACTCGCTCAAATTCGGCGCCAGGGTGCTCAACACCCTGCTCACCAACTACTAGGCAGGCTGCAGTGACCCCGGAAGAAGTCCTGCCGGACGCCCTCCTGGAACGGATCCGCGGCCGCGCCGCCGGATACGACAGGGACAACGCGTTCTTCCACGAGGACCTGCAGGAACTTATCGAGGCAGGCTACCTGAAGCTTTTTGTCCCCGCGTCCGACGGCGGGAAGGGACTTGGGCTTGAAGCGGCGGCGCAGTGCCAGCGGAGGCTGGCAACGGCGGCGCCCGCCACGGCATTGGCGGTCAACATGCACCTGGTGTGGACCGGCGTCGCGCAGGTCCTTCAGGCAAGAGGCGACGATTCCCTGGGGTTCGTCCTCAAGGAAGCCGGCCACGGCGAAGTCTTTGCATTCGGCAACTCGGAGGCAGGGAACGATTCGGTCCTCTTCGACTCCCGCACCGTGGCGGAGCCGCAGCCCGGCGGCTACACCTTCACGGGCACGAAAATTTTCACCAGCCTGTCGCCGGCGTGGACCAGGCTGGGGATCTTCGGCAAGGATTCTTCGGCCAAGGACGGCGATGGCGAACTCGTCCACGGCTTCATCACACGGGAAACACCCGGCTACCGCGTACTGGACGACTGGGACACGCTGGGCATGCGCGCCAGCCAGTCCAACACCACCGTTCTGGAGGGCGTATTCGTTCCCGAAAGCTGGATCTTCCGCAAGCTCCCCGTAGGGCCCAACCGCGATCCTCTGATTTTCGCTATTTTCGCCTGCTTCGAGACGCTGCTGGCCGCCGTCTATACCGGTGTGGGGGAGCGGGCGCTGGCAGTCGGGGTGGAAACCGTAAAGCGCCGGACGTCCTTCAAAAACGGCGGACGGAGCTACGCGCAGGACCCGGACATCCGCTGGAAGGTTGCCGAAGCCGCGATGGCCATGGACAACCTGTATCCGCAGCTGGCCTCCGTAGCCGCCGACGTCGACACCCTCGCCGATCACGGCCCGCAGTGGTTTCCCAAACTCGTGGGCCTGAAGGTCAACGCCACAGAGACCGCACGCCGCGTTGTTGACCTCGCGATCCGCGTCAGCGGCGGATCAAGCTATTTCCGCGGTTCCGAGCTGGAACGGCTCTACCGGGATGTTCTGGCCGGCATGTTCCATCCGTCCGACGACGAATCAGCCCACAACACGGTGGCCACCGCCTGGCTCGGGCCACTTGAGGATTAGACGGTTGCTGGACCTGGCTGTTCTAGACGGTCCGCTGGACCTGGCTGTTCTAGACGGTCCGCTGGACCTGCATCACGCGGCGGCGGAGCCAGAACCGCCTGCCGCCGCCGACGTACAGCTTGCTGCGCTGCAGCTCCCACTTGCCGTATTCGGAGTGTTCCACCAGGCGGCGCCTGGCCTCGTGCAGTGAATCGACAGGGCTGACCGTCAGTACAAGGTACTCGTACTGCTTGGCATAATCCCGTTCCCGCTGGACCGAGCTGGTGAGAAATTGTTCCTTCATTTGCTCTCCATTTTCGTCCTTTTCCGGCTAACGTGAAGGCATGAGCATCGATCCGCGTGTCGCGCTTCAGTCCTTGACCACCGCTTTGGAAGAACACCTTATAGCAGCATCCAACCGCCGCGGAGATGGGGACCCCTCCGTGGAGGCGGCATTCTTCGCAGTCGCCGATGCTTTTGAAGTCTACGAGGACGCACTCTACGAGGCCTACAACGAGGTCACGCCGCTCCAGGTGTTTGATGACGAGGACGACGAGGAAGAAGAAAGCGACGTGGACGACGAGGACCTTGAAATCGTCGAGGACCGGAACGTCTGATACAAGGGCACCGCGGAGTGTGTGGCCAGCAAAAGCCCTAGTTAAGGGCTGATGCATCCTCCAGGGCGCAAGCTATCTCAGGCGGCAGCGGGGTCAGCTGGGCATCCAGGATTTCCTTGAGCTGCGCAGGCGTGCGTGGACCCACTATCGCCGTCGCCACACCGTGCTGCGACAGCAGCCAGCTCAGGGCCACGTCCTGCGGCGACCGGCCCAGTCCCTTGGCCGCCATGCACACAGCCTCCACCGTCCTGGACGCCTTCCCGTCAAGGTATGGTTCCACGTAGCCGGCTTCCGCCGCAGAAGCTCCGCGCGAACCGGTGGGGATACTGCCGCGGTACTTTCCGGTCAGCACCCCCCGGCCCAACGGTGCCCACGCCATGAGGCCCAGACCTGCATCCTCAACTGCCGGAATAAGTTCCGCTTCCGGCCGCCGCTGCAGGAACGAGTACTCGGCCTGGGCGGCCACGACAGGGAACCCTGCGATGGCGGCGGCCTTGGCCGTCTGCCAGCCGTTGAAATTCGACACACCGGCGTACCGGGCCCTGCCGGTACGCACGGCATACTCCAATGCGGACAGCGTTTCATCCAGGGGCACGTTGCCGTCCCAGGCCTGAGCGAACCAGATGTCAACATAGTCCGTGCCCAACCTGGCCAGGCTGCCCTCAAGGCCGGTGAGCATCGCGTTCCGTGACGTGTCCACACCGCGGCGGCCATCCGGCGTCGTCAGTCCTGCTTTGGTGGAGATGGAGATCTCAGTGCGGGCAACCACATCGCCCAGCATGGATCCAATCATTGCCTCCGACCGTCCATCGACATAGGACGCAGCCGTATCCACGTGCCGGCCGCCCGCATTCAGAAAGGTGCGAAGCAGCTCCGAAGCGTCCTGTTCGTCGGTCTCGCCGGCCCATGACATGGTGCCAAGGGAGAGGGCGGAAACTCGCAATCCACTGTTGCCGACGTAACGCTGCTGCATAGCAGCAAGCTTACGGGCAGAACGGGCCCTGCCCATGCCGTAGGGTCTTAGCGTGAACTGGTTTGAGGCGGCCCTGCTGGGCCTTGTGCAGGGACTGACCGAATTTCTACCGATCTCATCAAGCGCCCATCTGCGGATTGTGGGGCAGTTCCTGCCCAATGCCGCCGACCCAGGTGCAGCTTTCACCGCCATCACCCAGCTGGGTACTGAAACAGCGGTAGTGATCTATTTCTGGCGCGATATCGTCCGGATCGTTAAAGCGTGGGCCGGTTCCCTTGCCGGGAAAGTCTCCCGGCAGGATCCTGACGCCAGGATGGGCTGGCTGGTGATCCTGGGCAGCCTGCCCATTGTTGTCCTGGGCCTGCTGTTCCAGGACCAGATCGAGTCAGTTCTCCGCAGCATGTGGATCGTCGCCACCATGCTGATCGTGTTCGGTCTGATCCTGGCCGTCGCGGACGCAGTGGGCAAGCAGGAACGGGACCTGACCAAACTGACGTACAAGCACGGCATCCTCTACGGCTTCGCCCAGGCCATGGCGCTCATCCCCGGTGTGTCTAGGTCCGGCGGCACCATCACCGCAGGCCTCCTGATGGGCTACACCCGCGAAGCGGCCGCACGGTACTCGTTCCTGCTGGCCATCCCCGCGGTGTTCGGCAGCGGGCTCTTCCAGCTGTACAAAACTGTGTCCAACGAGGGCATCAGCGGCCCCTACGGACTGCCGGAAACAGCACTCGCCACAGTGATCGCCCTCGTGGTGGGCTACATCATCATCGGCTGGTTCCTGAAGTTCGTCTCCACCCGCAGCTACCGCCTGTTCGTCTGGTACCGAATCCTCCTGGGCCTGGCCCTGTACCTCCTTCTCGGTTTCAATGTCATCAGTGCCTAGCACTAGGCTTGGCGTGTGAAATCCTGGATCTCCCGCCCTGTTCCCGACGTGCCCGGCAGCATGCCAGCCATCCGGTTGTTTGATACCGCCGTAGGCCGGGAGGTGGCCCTGGAAACAGACGGCCGGCCCTCCATGTACGTTTGCGGCATCACGCCGTACGACGCCACCCACATGGGCCACGCTGCAAGCTACGTGGCGTTCGACCTCCTCAACCGGGTTTGGCGGGACGCCGGCCATGACGTGTCCTACGTGCAGAACGTCACCGATGTGGACGACCCGCTGCTGGAGCGCGCCACGGCCACCGGGGTGGACTGGCAGGACCTGGCCGCAGGCCAGATCGAGCTCTTCCAGACGGACATGGAAGCACTTAACGTCCTCGCACCCGACCACTACGTGGGCGCCGTCGAATCCATCTCCCTGATCGTGCCTGAGGTGGAACGGCTCGTCAGCCTGGGGCTGGCGTACAAGGTGCAGGGCATCAACGGCGAGCCGGACGGAGATGTTTATTACGACGTCGAGGCGGCCGGCAAGCAGTCAGCATTGCCGGACGCGTGGGCCCTGGGATCGATTTCCGGCCTTTCGGAAAGCGAGATGCTGGAACTCTTCGCCGAACGCGGCGGTGATCCGGGCCGGTCCGGGAAGCGCCAGGCGCTGGACCCGCTGCTGTGGCGGGTGGAGCGGGAAGGCGAGCCCAGCTGGCCCGGCGGGAGCCTCGGAGCCGGCAGGCCAGGCTGGCACATCGAGTGCACCGTCATCGCGCAGAAATACCTGCCCTCGCCCTTCACCGTGCAGGGCGGCGGCTCGGACCTGATTTTCCCGCACCACGAGATGGGTGCCGGCCACGCGTTCTCACTCGCCGGGGTCCCGTTGGCCAAGCACTACGCCCACGCCGGAATGGTGGGCCTGGACGGCGAAAAGATGAGCAAGTCCAAGGGCAACCTGGTGCTCGTATCAAAACTGCGCGCAGCGGGGGAGGACCCGGCAGCCATCCGCCTCGCCATCCTTGCCCACCACTACCGTTCGGACTGGTCCTGGACGGAAGAAGGATTTGAGGCCGCCAAAGCGGACCTGGCAGCATGGCGCAGGGCGCTCGGGAACGCTCCCGCCGGATCCGCCCCGGCCCTCATCACTGAGATGCGCGCCGCACTGGCTGCCGATCTTGACGCTCCCGCCGCGGTTGCCGCTGTTTCCCGCTGGGCACGTCAAGCCAACTCCGCCGCTGGCCCCGTGAGCGGCGAGGACCAGGCACTGGTGCGGGACGCCGTCGACGCCCTTCTCGGCATCCGCCTCTGATGAAGCCTGTGTGGGCGGCTCCTGCATGACAGCCTCCTGCGGTGGCCGCAGGGCCGGCCTGCTCAGGGCCGGTCCTGCCCCCGGCGCTTGAGGTAACGCTCAAACTCACGGGCAATGGACTCGCCCGTTGCCTCCGGAAGATCCGCGGTGTCCTTTGCCTCTTCAAGCTGCCGGACATAGGCGGCAATTTCCGGGTCCTCGGTGGCCAGTTCGTCCACGCCCCGCTCCCACGCGTCGGCTTCCTCAGCCAGTTCATGGGTGTCCAGCGGAACCTGGAGCAGTTCCTCTATCCGGTGGAGAAGGGCCAGTTGCGCTTTGGGCGATGGCGCCTGGGCCACGTAGTGCGGGACGGCCGCCCAGAGCGAAACCGTGGGAATGCCTGCCAGGAGCGAGACCTCGGAGAGCACTCCAACGATTCCCACCGGGCCTTCGTACTGTGAAGCTTCCAGGTTCATGCGTTCCCTCAACGGTGCATCATCCGAGGACGTGCTCACGGGAATGGGCCGGCTATGCGGAACGTCTGCCAGCAGGGCGCCTACCAGGACCACGTAGTCAACGTTCAGCGCCTCCGCGTGCACCAGGAGTTCCGCGGTGTAGGCCCGCCATTTATAGGATGGCTCAGTGCCCTGCACAAAAATGACGTCCACGTTCGAACCCGGCGCGCTGGCTTTGTAGATCCGGGTGGAGGGCCACTTGATCTTGCGTTCGCCCGCGGCGTTCCGGCGGACAGTTGGGCGGGTGAACTGAAAATCGTAATACTCGTCGGCGTCTATGGAGGCCACCTTCTTGCCGCCCCACAGCTTGTTGAGGTACCGCAGCGAGTCGCTTGCTGCCTCGCCGGCGTCGTTCCAGCCTTCAAAGGCGGCCAGCATCACTGTGACGCGCTGCCCGTCAGCCACAGGCTGCAGGAAGCGCTCACGGGCGGGTCCGGCACCCGGTTCGGTGGTGTCTCCCTCGAAGCTATTCATTTCTTCACCCTACGTCCAAGGAGCGGGGTCTTGCATGGAATGAAGCGCCGAAAAGTGTGCCTTACTCTCGCCAAACGGTGGCAAACCGGGCCGTATTCGCCGAGGGCGTAGCCACAGTCACCGTCCAGAGTGTCCCCGTAGACTGGAGGAATGCGACTGCCAGCCTCCAGTTCCCCGCTCAAAGCCGTCCTCTGGGATATGGACGGCACCATCGTGGATACAGAGCCCTATTGGATAGCCGCTGAACAGGCGCTGGTGGAATCACATGGTGGAACCTGGTCGCATGAACAGGCCATGCAGCTGGTAGGACAGTCCTTGACGTTCTCTGCAGGCCTCCTCCAGCAGGCCGGCGTCGATCTCGGGATCCGCCAGATCATTGACACCCTCACCGCTGAAGTGGTGGCCAGCGTCAGGAAGAGTGTGCCGTGGCGCCCGGGCGCCCGGGAACTCCTGGAAAACCTCCACCTTGCGGGCGTCAGATGCGCCCTTGTCACCATGTCGGAGGGGCCGCTCGCCCGGGAAGTGGTGGCCAGCCTGCCGCGGCCGTACTTCGAGGTGGTGGTCACCGGGGACACGGTGGCGCAGGGAAAGCCGCACCCCGAGGCGTACCTGAAAGCGGTGGACCTGCTCCGGGAAGAGGACCCTGACCTGGAGATCCACCATTGCGCAGCGCTGGAAGATTCGGCACCGGGCGTCGCGGCGGCAGTGGCATCCGGGGTGGCCACCGTTGCCATTCCCCACATCGTTCCGCTGCCGGAGGACGGACGGTACACGTTGTGGGAATCCCTGGCGGGACGCTCGCTGGCCGACCTTGAGGACCTGGTTCTGGCCCGCTCTGCGGCGCCGTCCGCTGCAACACCGGCCGGAGTTCCGGTGATTGCACATGACTGATACAGCGGCTCCGGTCCGCCGCGAAGGCATCCCGCTGGGCAGGATCGCCGGCGTTCCAGTTGTCCTGGCCTATTCGTGGTTCCTCATCGCCGCCTTCACCGTGATTGTTTACGGACCGGTACTTGACCGGAGCAACCCCGCCCTTGGTGCCAGCGCCTACGTCGTCGCGTTCGCCTACGCTGTCCTGCTGCTCATCTCGGTCCTGGTCCATGAACTGGCCCACGCCCTGACAGCCAGGATCTACGGCTGGCCAACCCAGAAAATCGTGCTCAACCTTTGGGGCGGGCATACCCAGTTTGAAAGCTTCACTGCCACCCCTGGGCGGTCCGTCCTGGTGGCCCTCGCCGGCCCGGCCGCCAATTTTGTCCTCGCCGCGGGCGCCTGGCTGTTGCTGAACGGCGCCGCCCTCAGCAGCGTCGCCGAAATCCTCACGAACATCTTTATGTGGGCAAACTTCCTCATTGCCGTCTTCAACGTTCTGCCGGGGCTGCCGCTGGACGGGGGCAGGCTGGTGGAATCCGTCGTCTGGAAGGCCACCGGCAGCCAAGCCAAAGGGACCGTGGCAGCAGGATGGGGCGGACGCCTGATTGTCATAGCCCTTGGCTACTGGTTCGTCCTGCGGCCGCTGCTGGCCGGTGATTCGCCCGAGTTCAGCCTGCTCATGATCACCATCCTGGTGGGCGGATTCCTGTGGATGGGTGCTTCGGCTTCCATCCAGCAGGGAACGCTGCGCGGGCGGCTTCACCTGGTCAGTGCCACGGCCCTGTCGACGCCGGCCGTTGGGCTGCCTGCCACGGCGTCGGTCCAGGACGCCCTCCGGCTTGGTGCGCCGGACACCACTGCGGTGGTGGTCTGCGGATCTGACGGACGCCCCGAGGCCGTGGTTGATCCTTCCGCGCTGGCATCGGTTCCCGCTGCCGCTGCCGCGACAACTCCCATTACTGCTGTGTCCTACGCCCTTGCGGCCGGCGCTTACGTGCCGGAATGGTCGAAAGGACAGGAACTTCTCCATTTCCTCTCCCAGCTGGAAGGGCGGGACTATGCCGTGGTGGACCACAACGGCCGGGTGACCGGGCTGCTGTCCCAGGACGCAGTGCTGTCCGCCATTACGGGCAGGCGCCAGCAACCCGGTAGGCAACCGCAGGGCCGGAACCGGTAGAGTTACCTGCCGGTCGTGCATTGCCGCCGCAGAAGCCACAATGTCTTCAAGGACATCGACGCGGGGGCGCAACAGTTTTACAGGAGCGAGGAAAATCATGAGCAGCGAAACTGCCGTCAACGAAGCCACAGCAGCAGCACAATCCGGTGTTGCCGCCAGCGGCTCGCAGCCGGTGGGAGCTGCCCGTCGCCGGGGACCCTTCCGGGAAGGCGAACGCGTCCAGTTGACCGATGAGCGGGGACGCATGAACACGGTCACCCTCGAAAGCGGCGGCGCCTTCCATACCCACCGCGGCTTCCTGAACCACGATGACATCATCGGCAAGGCCGACGGCTCGGTAGTGGTCAACAACGTTGGCCAGCAGTACCAGACCCTGCGTCCCCTCCTCTCGGATTTCGTCCTCTCCATGCCCCGCGGAGCTGCGGTGGTCTACCCCAAGGACGCCGGCCAGATCGTCACCATGGCCGACATTTTCCCCGGCGCCCGGGTAGTGGAGGCCGGAGTTGGCTCCGGTGCCCTCTCCATCTCTTTGCTGCGCGCGGTGGGCGACAACGGCTACCTGCACTCCTTTGAACGGCGTGAAGAGTTTGCGGACATCGCCCGCGGTAACGTCGAGACGATCTTTGGCGGCCCGCACCCTGCGTGGCAGATCTCCCTGGGGGACTTCCAGGAGGAAGTTGTGCGCAGCGAGGCTCCCGGCTCGGTGGACCGCGTGGTCCTGGACATGCTCGCGCCCTGGGAGTGCCTCGACGCCGTGGCCACAGTCCTGGCGCCGGGCGGCGTGTGGATCAACTACGTGGCAACCGTCACCCAGCTCTCCCGGACGGCGGAGGCCATCCGCGCCGACGGCCGGTTCACGGAGCCCGACGCCTGGGAGTCCATGGTCCGCGGCTGGCACCTCGAGGGCCTCGCCGTCCGCCCCGACCACCGCATGGTGGCCCATACCGGCTTCCTGCTGGTCACGCGCCGGCTGGCCGACGGCGTTACCGGCATCTCGGTCAAGCGGCGCCCCTCAAAGACGGACTTCAACGAAGAGGACGTCAACGCCTGGACGCCGGGCGCGGTAGGGGAGCGGCTGGTCTCCGACAAGAAGCTTCGGCGCGCCGCCCGCGATGCCATTGCGGGCACGAACGTCAAGGACACACCGGAGATCACGAACTAGTCCATATTTCGGGAGTCTCCCTCCCTACCTGCCATCTTGGGGCTAAGGTCTTAATACAAGTGCAGGAAGGGGCTGATACATCATGGAGACGCCAAACCAGGACTCCGGACGTACACCGGCAGAGCAGTCTGCCGCCAACGACCTCTCGGTTGCGGACCGCCAGGTCAACATCCTCAGGGACAAGCTCAGGCATATCGACCGCCAGCTGGCTGCGGCAACGCAGAACAATACCAAGCTGGTCACGATGCTTGAAGCCGCGAAGGCCGAGATTCTCCGGCTGAAGAACGCGTTGGACCAGGAAGGACAGCCTCCCTACAGCTTCGGCACCGTTCTCCAGCTGAACCCGCGCAGGCTGCCCTCGCCGGGCAGCAGCGGGCAGGCAGCCACTGAAGAATCAGTGGACATCTTCAACGCAGGCCGGAAGATGCGCGTGGGCGTCAGCCCGCTGGTGAACATCAACCAGTTGGCCGTGGGCCAGGAAGTGCTCCTGAACGAGGCGCTCCTGGTCGTTGCCGGACTCGGCTACGAGCGGGCAGGCGAGCTGGCCACGCTGAAGGAGTTGCTTGGCTCAGACCGCGTCCTCGTGGTGGGACGGGCCGATGAAGAGCGGGTGGTCCGGCTTTCGGGCGCTCTCCTGGCCGAGAAGCTCCGGGTGGGCGATGCCCTCTCCATCGACTCGCGCACCGGTTATGCGCTGGAGAAAGTGCCCCGGTCCGAGGTGGAAAACCTGGTCCTGGAAGAGGTCCCTGACATTACCTACGAGGACATCGGCGGACTGGGACCGCAGATCGAACAGATCCGCGACGCCGTCGAACTGCCGTTCCTGCACCCGGACCTCTACCGGGAACACGGCCTGAAGGCTCCGAAGGGCATCCTGCTCTACGGTCCTCCCGGCTGCGGTAAAACCCTCATTGCGAAGGCCGTCGCCAATTCGCTCGCTGCGCGCGCCGCCGAACGCTCCGGAAACGTGGACCTGAAAAGCTACTTCCTGAACATCAAGGGCCCTGAGCTCCTGGACAAGTATGTTGGCGAGACGGAGCGGCATATCCGGCTGATCTTCGCCCGCGCCCGCGAAAAAGCGTCGGACGGCAGCCCCGTAGTGGTGTTTTTCGATGAGATGGATTCGCTGTTCCGCACCCGTGGCACCGGCATTTCCTCCGACGTCGAAACGACCATCGTGCCCCAGCTGCTCAGCGAGATCGACGGCGTGGAGCGGCTGGACAACGTCATTGTGATCGGCGCGTCCAACCGCGAGGACATGATTGACCCGGCCATCCTTCGGCCGGGGCGGCTGGATGTCAAAGTAAAGATCCACCGCCCGGATGCCGAGGCTGCCGCGGACATCTTCAACAAGTACATCACTACGGACCTGCCATTCCATGAATCTGACCTTGCCGAGCATGACGGCGACGTCCAGGCCACGGTGGACGCAATGGTCCAGCGCACCGTGGAAGCCATGTACTCCACGGACAAGTCCAATGAATTCCTGGAAGTCACCTATGCCAACGGCGACACAGAGATGCTCTATTTCAAGGACTTCAACTCCGGTGCCGTGGTGCAGAACGTGGTGGACCGGGCAAAAAAGTACGCGATCAAGGACCTGCTGACCACTCACCAGAAGGGGCTCCGGATCGAGCACCTGCTGCGGGCCGTGGTGGACGAGTTCCGTGAGCATGAGGACATGCCCAACACCACCAACCCGGACGACTGGGCCCGGATCTCCGGCAAGAAGGGTGAGCGGATCACCTACATCCGCACCATCGTGCAGGGCAAGGCCGGCCAGGAGCCTGGAAAGTCGATCGAAACAATGCCGAGCACAGGGCAGTATCTATGACGGCTGCGCCGGAGCCGGCCGCCGGGGGCGCCCTCCCTGCGGGCGGGGCCATGCGGGTTATGGGAGCAGAAACCGAATACGGCATCCATGCCCCGTCCGCCCCGTCCGCGAACGCCACCATGATGAGCGCGAGGGTGGTCCAGGCGTATGCCCAGGTGACCCGCCAACGTGCGGCCGGCGGAGCGGAAACGCGGTGGGACTACACCGACGAGGAGCCCCTCCATGATGCAAGGGGCTGGACAGTGGACAGGGCAACCGCCCACCCCAGCCAACTGACCGACCAACCGCCGGTGCTGGACGCTGAAGCAGTGGCGCTGGCCTACGGCCGGGAGGAACTGGAGCTCGACGGGCAGGATGAGTCCGGCACCCTCCTGATGAACATGGTCCTGGGCAACGGTGCCAGGCTGTACGTTGACCACGCCCACCCCGAGTATTCGAGCCCCGAGGTGACGAACCCGCGTGATGCCGTCACGTGGGACGCCGCGGGTGACCTCGTTGCGCTGGCCACCGTACGGCGTTTGAGCGCGGATCCCGACCTGCCGCCGGTGAACCTCTACAAGAACAACACCGACAATAAATCAGTGTCCTACGGGTCCCACGAGAACTACCTCATGCCCCGCTCCGTTCCGTTCGGGGACATCGTCCGCGGTTTGACGCCCTTCTTCATCAGCCGGCAGATCCTCTGCGGGTCCGGCCGGGTGGGGATCGGCCAGGACGCTTCCACTCCCGGCTACCAGATCAGCCAGCGTGCCGATTTCTTTGAAGCCGAAGTGGGCCTCGAGACCACCATCCGCCGTCCCATCATTAACACCCGGGATGAGCCGCACTCCACCGCGGACAAATACCGCCGGCTGCACGTCATCATTGGCGATGCCAACCTCAGCCAGGTCTCCAACTACCTGAAGTTCGGGACCACGGCCATGGTCCTCAGCCTCATCGAGGCCGGGCTGGCGCCAAAGATTGAGGTTTACGAACCGGTGGCCGCCCTCCAAACCGTGAGTCACGATACGTCCCTCACCGCAACCATGAGGCTGCTGGACGGCCGGCGCGTCACGGCACTCGACCTCCAATGGATCTACCACGAGGCCGCGGCCAAGCTGGCGCAGGACACAGGTGTTGGTGATGCCATCGACGGTGACGGGCACACCCATGACGTCCTGGACCGGTGGGCCACTGTGCTCACGCAGCTGGACAGCGACAGGGCCGCTGCGGCCAGCTCCGTGGAGTGGCTGGCAAAGCTCTCGCTCCTGGATGGTTACCGTGAACGTGACGGCCTGGAGTGGAAAGATGCCCGGCTTGGGCTCATTGATCTGCAGTGGGCGGACATCAGGCCGGAAAAGGGCTTGTACTACCGGTTTCTTGCCAGGAACCGCATGGACAGGATTGTCGACGACGGCGCCATAGCGGCTGCCGTGGGCGAGCCGCCGCCGGACACCCGTGCGTTCTTCCGCGGAAAGTGCATCAGCAACTTCGGCAAGGACGTGGTGGGGGCCAGCTGGGACTCGGTAATCTTCGACGTCCCTGGCTACGGCAGGCTTCAGCGGGTGCCCACCCGGGAACCCCTTCGGGGAACCAGAGCCCTGACCGGAGCGTTGTTCCAGCGCTACCGGGAAGCGGGTCCATTCCTCGCGGAGCTCCTGGGACACAACACCGCTCCGCCTGCGGCGTAAACCGCGCCGGACGGCCTGCATCGTGGCAGGATGGGCATATCGGTGGATCCGCCGGATCCAACGGCAGGAAAGGGAGAGGTAACAATGGCAGGCCAGGAGCAGCAGCAGCCGCAATCGCGCGACAGCCAGGTCGACGAGGACATTCCCGAGGCCCCGCCCGCGCCGCCCGAAGCGCAGGCATCAGCATCAACCGAAGGCGTGGACGACCTCCTCGACGAGATCGACGGAGTGCTCGAATCCAACGCCGAGGAATTCGTGCGCGCATTCGTCCAAAAAGGCGGTCAGTAACCCGGACCCGGCGGGTGGCGGAAGCCGCGGACGGCCGGAATCTGTACCGACGTTGAAGAACTACGTTCAAGGAGTGCATGAGTGCAGGAATCAACCGCCCACCAGGTAGCCGCCAACGCCACCTCGTCCTTTACCGAACATCTGCAACGGGACCGGCCCGAACTCCTGCCATACAGCAGGGGACTTCAAGGCGCTGCGCCCGTGACCGCACCGCTGCAGGTGCCGCACGCCACCACCATCGTGGCCATGGGCTACGCCGGCGGTGTGCTGATGGCGGGGGACCGGCGGGCCACCATGGGCAACGTGATTGCCAGCAGGCACATTGAAAAAGTCTTTCCCGCTGACCGATACTCCGTCCTGGGCATCGCCGGCACTGCCGGAATAGCCATTGACCTCACCCGGCTGTTCCAGGTGGAACTGGAACACTACGAGAAGATTGAGGGCACCCTCCTTAGCCTGGAAGGCAAAGCCAACAGGCTCGGAGCGATGATCCGCGGCAACCTTCCCCTCGCCATGCAGGGACTCGCCGTGGTGCCGCTCTTCGCCGGGTTCGACACCAGCGCCGGTGTTGGAAGGCTTTTCTCTTATGACGTCACCGGCGGCAGGTACGAGGAACACGAGCACCATACTGTCGGCTCCGGCTCCGTCTTTGCCCGGGGTGCCCTGAAGAAGCTGTGGCGGCCAAACCTGAGCGAGGCTGAAGCAGTCTCCGTCGCCGTCGAAGCCCTCTACGACGCGGCCGACGACGATTCCGCCACCGGAGGCCCGGATACCGTCCGCCAGCTGTGGCCCGTCATCTACACCGTGGACCGGTCCGGCGCGCGGCGGGTAGCTGAGAACGTGCTCGCTGCCGCCGCCGGAAATATCATCGAAGCCCGCACCAATGCCGGACGGGAGGCCTAAGATGACACAGCAGTTTTACGTATCGCCCGAACAGCTGATGAAGGACCGTGCGGATTTCGCACGGAAAGGGATAGCCCGCGGCAGGTCGGTTGCCGTCATCAGCTGTGCGGATGGCATTGCGCTGGTGGCCGAGAACCCATCACCGTCCCTCCATAAAATTGGCGAGATTTACGACAAAATAGCGTTCGCCGCCGTCGGGAAATATAACGAATTTGAAAGCCTTCGGCAGGCCGGCGTGAGGTACGCGGACGTTCGGGGCTACTCCTACGACCGCGAGGATGTCACAGCCCGCGGCCTGGCCAGCGTTTATGCACAAAGCCTCGGCGCCGTCTTCACCGCCGAACAGAAGCCGTTTGAGGTTGAACTTGCAGTAGCCGAGGTGGGCCCCACGCAGGCCGAGGACCATCTCTACCGCCTCACTTTTGACGGTTCCATCGCCGACGAACACCAGTTTGTTGTGATGGGCGGTCAGGCAGACAAGGTGTCCGCAGCAATCGAGGAGGGCTGGCGCAGTTCACTGAGCTTTGCCGACGCCCTGCGGCTTGCCTTGTCAGCACTGGTTCCGGCGGCTGAAACGGGCGAACAGCCGAAGGCACTGCCCGCGAAGGCAGTGGAAGTTGCCGTCCTGGACAGGTCGTCGGAGAACTCGCGCGGTTCCCGTCGCGCCTTCCGCCGGCTTGACGACGCGGATATCACTGCACTGCTGGCCTAGGAGGAAACATGGACAAGAGAATCTTTGGCATTGAAACGGAATTCGGGATCTCCTATTCCAGCCCTGACTCAAGGCCTCTTGCCCCGGAGGAGGTGGCCCGGTACCTCTTCCGCAAGGTGGTCAGCTGGGGCCGTTCATCCAACGTATTCCTCACGAACGGCTCCCGGCTGTACCTCGACGTAGGGTCCCATCCCGAGTACGCCACGGCGGAGTGTGACGACCTCGCCCAGTTGATCGCCCACGACCGGGCCGGGGAGCTCATCCTTGACGACCTCGTGGACGAGGCTCAGGCCCGCCTCGCCGCCGAGGGCTTCAACGGCACCGTGTACCTGTTCAAGAACAACACGGACTCAGCCGGGAACTCCTACGGCAGCCACGAGAACTACCTCATTCCCCGCCGAGGTGAATTTTCCCGGCTGGCCGAGATCCTGATCCCCTTCCTGGTCACCCGGCAACTCATTGCCGGTGCCGGGAAAATCCTGAAGACCCCGCACGGGGCCACCTTCGCCTTTTCCCAGCGGGCAGACCACATCTGGGAAGGCGTTTCCTCAGCCACCACCCGGTCCCGGCCCATTATCAATACCCGTGATGAACCGCACGCTGATGCCGAGTTCTATCGGCGCCTCCACGTCATCGTCGGCGATTCGAACATGTCTGAAGCCACTGCCCTGATGAAGGTGGGCACGGTTGACCTGGTGCTGAGAATGATCGAGGCCGGGGTCATCATGCGCGACATGCGGATGGAAAACCCTATCCGCAGCATCCGCGAAATTTCCCACGACCTCAGTGGCCGGGCGCTGGTCCGCCTGGCCAACGGGCGCCAGCTGACAGCACTGGAGATCCAGCAGGAGTACCTCACCAAGGTGACCGCCTTCGTCAAGGAGCACGGGGCCCACAACCCCCATGTCCCGGTGATCCTCGACCTCTGGGAGCGGACCCTGAAGGCCATCGAAAGCGGTGACACCCGCACCATCGACACGGAGATCGACTGGGCCATCAAGAAGAAGCTGATGGACAACTACCGCGAACGCCACGGGCTCGGTTTGGACGCCCCGCGGATAGCCCAGCTCGACCTGACGTACCACGACATCTCCCGCAGCCGCGGCCTCTACTACATCCTGCAGTCCCGCGGTGCCGTGCGGCGCATCGTGGACGACACGGTCATCAAGGACGCCGTCGACGCGCCGCCGCAAACCACCCGTGCGAAACTTCGCGGTGACTTCGTCCGGCGGGCGCAGGAGTTGGGCCGGGACTACACCGTGGATTGGGTACACCTGAAATTGAACGACCGGGCGCACCAGACGATCCTGTGCAAGGATCCGTTCCGCAGCGTGGATGATCGCGTGGATGCCCTTCTCGACTCTATGGGCTGACACCCAGCTTCAGGGGCTATTCTGGATAGAGCCCTTTCGAGGGCCTGCCGCGGTGCCGTCCGCCGAGTTGCGGATCACCGCCTCCACCTTGCCCCGACGAAAGTTCTCTTACGTGCGCCGACTACTAGCACTCCTTCTTCCCGCCCTGCTGCTGCTCACCGCCTGCGGCGGGTCGACCGCAGAGCCGGAACCCACCAGCAAGTCTGCTGGTGAGACTGCAAAGTTCGACTCCCTCAAACTGACCGACAACGGGGACAAAAAAGCTCCCGGCGTGGAATTCACCAAGCCGCTTGAAGTCGCTGAACCCACCATCAAGGTGGTCACCGAGGGCGACGGCGACAAGGTCAAGGCCAACCAGGTTGCCAACATTTCCCTCCTTGCCCTGAACGGCACGGACGGATCCACGCTGCAGGATACGTTCCCTGAAGAACCACAGCCCTTGCCGCTGGACGAGGAGCTAAAGACCGGCAGCCCGTTCGTTTACGACGCGTTCGTGGGTGCAAAGATAGGATCAACCCTGGCTGTCGCTGTGCCCGGACAGGCAACCGCTGCCGCCCCCAGCCCCTCCGGCGGTGCCAGCGCAAGCCCGTCAGCCGCAGCCCAGCCCACGCAACTGCTCATCATCAAGGTGCTTTCCGCATCCGACGTAACCCCTGCGCTGGAGAAGCCCGAAGGTGAGACGGTAACCCCGCCGGCCGGCTTGCCCACCGTCACCGAGAAGGACGGCATCCCCGAGATCAATGTGGAAGGTGTTGCCGCTCCCACCGCGCTGGTATCCCAGGACCTCATCAAAGGCAACGGCGCCACCGTCAAGGAGTCCGACACCCTGACAGTGAACTACGTTGGCGTAACCCTGGTGGGCGGAAAGAAATTTGACTCGAGCTTCGACCGGGGCGAACCCGCAAGCTTCCCGCTCACCGGCGTCATCAAGGGCTGGACCCAGGGCCTTGCCGGCAAAACCGTGGGCTCGCGCGTCCTGCTGGTTATCCCCAAGGACCTGGCCTACGGCGACGCCGGCCAGGGCGAGGCCAAGGGCGATCTTGTCTTCGTAGTGGACATCCTCGGAGCCAAGTAGCAACAATGGCAACAGGCCCGGCCCCCGCCGCGGCATCGAACTGCAGCACACCATCTGCCAGACACCAAGGAGCAACCATGTCTTTTGGACAGCGGGATTTTGACCGCCAGAAGCCCGAGATCGATTTTCCCGAGGGCGAGGTCCCCACGGAACTGGTCATCACCGACCTCATCGAAGGCGACGGCCGGGAGGCCCAAGCCGGAGACACCGTTTCCACCCACTACGTGGGCGTAGCCTGGTCCACCGGCGAAGAATTCGATGCCTCCTGGGGCCGCGGCGCGCCGCTTGATTTCCGCGTGGGAGTCGGCCAGGTCATCCAGGGCTGGGACCAGGGCCTCCTGGGCATGAAGGTAGGCGGCCGCCGCCGCCTCGAAATCCCCTCCGAGCTTGCCTACGGTTCCCGTGGCGCCGGTGGAGCCATCGCTCCCAACGAAGCCCTGATCTTCGTGGTTGACCTCGTGGGCGTTCGCTGACCCCAGCGCACCAAGCCGCCGGGAGCGCGGCAGCAACAGGACCATCACATCCTGTTGCTGCCGCGCTTCCTGCGTTCCGGCACGGAGTTTAGTAACGTAACGAGGGTGTCCGCATCCCGTACTGAACGCCTCCTGAACCTGCTGATCGCCCTGCTCAACACGAGGTACGGCCTGCGCCGCAGTGAACTGCGGGAAACGATCTATCGCGACACCCCCGGCAATGAGGCATCCTTCGGCCGCATGTTCGAACGGGACAAAAGCGATCTGCGCAAGTTCGGGTTTGACGTCGAAACGCTGACGGACCTGGGCTGGAGCGAAGACGATCCTGCCACCACCCGCTATCGGATCGGCAAGGAATCCAATCGCCTGCCGGACGTCCAGCTCGGACCGGATGAGTGGACAGTTCTTCTCCTGGCCTCCCAGCTCTGGGAGCGGGCAGCGCTGGGCACAGCCGCCCAGAGCGCCCTGCGAAAGCTCCAGGCGTCCGGCGCGATGGCGGACGTCCAACTACCCGCGGGGGTCCAGCCCAGGATCAAACCCGCAGGCCAGGCCTTCGACGACCTCGTTGCGGCGATGCATGCCAAGCACCCCGTCGCGTTCACCTACCTTGCAGGCAGCACTGGAACCGAGGAGCAACGGACTGTAGAGCCCTGGGGCCTGGGCAGCCGCTTCGGGCACTGGTATCTCGCGGGCTATGACCGGACCCGGAAGGCACCCCGCCACTTCCGGCTCTCCCGCTTCACCAGCGCGGTGACCACCCTCGAACGGGAACAATTCACGCCCCCGCGCGACTTCAACATCCGGCAGGAACTGGACCGCCTGCCCGAACTGCCGCTGCGCACCGCCGTCGTGGACGTCCGGAAGGGGCGCCTGCTGGCACTGCGCGGCCGCGGTGTTGTCCAGGACGCGGCCCGGAAGGTGGCCCGGGACAGCCCCGCCGGTGATCAACCCGAAGCCGGCTACGAGCGAATCAGCCTGCAGTACCGGGACCCGGAGGTCCTGGCCGAAGAGCTGGCTTCCTACGGCCCTGACGCCCAGGCCGTGGCTCCCGCTGAGCTTGCCGACGCCGTCCGGCGCAGGCTTCGTGCCGCAGCCCAGTTCAGCGCCGCCGCAGTTCCCCAGTTCCGGTTCGCCGCCGTACCTGCCCGTCCCGTCCGCGCGCGCACCTCAGAGGACCAGCTCAAGCGGATGCTCCAGCTGGTGCCCTTCCTGGTGCACAATCAGGGCCTGCACATTCAGGACGTTGCTGAACACTTCGGCATCAGCAGAAAGGAACTCGAGGATGACCTGCAGATCCTCATTTGTTCAGGCCTGCCGGAGGGATACCCCGATGACTTGCTGGACATCCAGTGGGAGGACGAGCACGTCTACATCACCCAGGACCTCGACCTGACCAAACCCGTACGCTTCACCGTGGAAGAGGCCTGCGCCCTCCTGACCGGGCTGGAGACGCTGAACGGCCTGCCGGAGGTAGCTGAGGGTAGTGCCCTGGAATCGGTGACGCTCAAGCTCCTGGCGGCCGCCGGCGAGGAGGGGTTGCGTGCAGCCTCCCTTGCCGGGCCGGTGGTGGCACCCGCCGATGCCACCACGCACGCCACCGTCAGGCAGGCCATCGCATCCGGGTCCCAGCTGCGCCTGAGGTACCTGGCTCCCCAGCGGGACAGCGTATCCGAACGGGACGTGGACCCGCTGCGCCTCTACTCGCTGGACAATATTTGGTACTTCGAGGCCTACTGCCATTCCGTGGAAGGGCTGAGGAACTTCCGCCTGGACCGCGTTCAGGACATTTACCCGAATGGACGGCCCGTTCCAGCAGGGACCACGCCGACCGAGGGGGTTCCGGCAAAGCTGTTCACGGCCAAGGACGACGATACGATCGTCACCGTCCAGCTCACCCGGCAAGGGAGGGGGCTGGCGGACGATTACTACGCGGAACGCACCGCAGAGCTCGACGACGGCGGGCTGGTGGCCGAGATACGGTTCGGCAACACTGCGTGGCTTCCAATGTTCGTGGCCCAGCACGGCGGTTCCGCGCGCATCCTGGCACCCGTGGAGCTGGCCGACGCGGCGCGCACGTGGCTGGCGGCGTCGCTGGCCAGGTACGGCGGCTAGACTTCTCAGCATGCCTTGGTGGTTTTGGATCCTGATATGGGTGGCGCTCGTTGCGCTGTCACTGCTCCTCTATGTCATTTTGGGCATCGGGCTGTTCCGCCAGTTCATGGCCACCCTCAAGGATCTGGGGGCAGCAGGGGAAAAGCTGGGGCAATTGGGCCCCATGGAACAGACGGCCATGGACCCGGATCCGGCGAAGCCGCACCCGGGTTCCGCAGTTTTTGCCTCGCCGACTGTCATGCGACATGATTACGAGGCATCCAAGTCGTCCCGACGGGAAGAACGCCGGCTCAAACGGGTTCAGCGCAAGACGGACCGGGGCCAGCCGCAGGCGCTCGGCGATCTGGACTTCACTTAGAAGTAAAATGTACTTAGACGAAAGGATTTCCCGTGGGAAGACTCTTTGATGGCCCCTGGCCCATCGTAATTATCATCGTTGTTGCTTTGCTTCTTTTTGCCGCGCCCAAACTTCCGGCGATGGCACGCAGCCTTGGACAGTCCATGCGAATCATCAAATCCGAAGTCAAGGAAATGAAGAACGACGGCAAGACCGAGTCCACGGACGCCTCAGGTCCGGTGGAAGGCACCATCGTCAACCACCCCCAGGCGAAGCCCGGCGAGCCGACAGACGGCACTGACGTTCCGCCGTCGAACCGCGCCTGACCCCCAGTGGCACTGTCGCGGGCCCGTAAAGCCAACCCCGAGGGGCGGATGGCTCTTTGGGACCACCTCAAGGAGCTGAAGAACCGGCTGATCAAGTCGGCTATCGGCGTCGTCATTGGCGGCATTGGAGGCTGGATACTTTACAACCCCCTGCTGACTGCGCTTAAGGAACCGGTCGACCGGATTGCCCAGCAGACCGGCGGCGTATCGTCGGTCAACTTTTCGAACATTGGCTCGGCATTCGACTTCCAACTCCAGATGTCACTCATTATCGGGCTCGTCATTTCCAGCCCAATCTGGATCTACCAACTGTGGGCGTTCATCACTCCCGGGCTTACTAGCCAGGAACGCCGTTACACCCTGGGTTACATGGCAGTGGCGGTCCCGCTGTTCCTCAGCGGGATATGGGCCGGCTGGCTTGTTGTCCCCCAAGTTGTCCGCGCCCTCACGCAGTTCACCCCGGCCGGGTTTTCCAACATCATTGACGCCCGCGATTACATCGACTTCGTCACGCGGATGGTCCTGGTGTTGGGCATTGCCTTCCTGGTTCCCGTGGTGCTGGTGGGCATCAACATGGCCGGTGTTATCTCCGGCCAAACCATCCTCAAGGCATGGCGCATCACCGTGTTCCTGGTGTTTGTCCTCGCGGCCATCGCTGCCCCCGGTGCTGACGCCATCTCCATGTTTATGCTGGCCGGCCCGCTGCTGGTGCTGTTCTTTGCGGCCATCGGGGTCTGCCTCATGAATGACAAACGCAGGGCGCGCCGTTCTGCCAAGCGGATGGCCGAGACTGAGGCCACAGCTGACGTCGCCACCCCGGGCAGTGAGCTGAAGAACCTCTAAGAGCCCATTAGGCTTGGGGTATGTCCTCCAACGACGGTTCGTTCCAGCCCAGGCCATTCTCTACCGGTCCGAGCGATCATGAAGAGCTTTCACCGGCAGAGAAGTACCGTATCAGCGCCGAGCAGCGGGCAGAGGCAGCCACCTACCTCGGAGCCTTCTCCCGCACCCTCGATTTTGAACTCGATGACTTCCAGCGTCAGGCCTGCCGTTCCCTGCAGGAGGGCAAGGGAGTGCTGGTGGCGGCGCCTACCGGTGCGGGCAAAACCATTGTTGGGGAATTCGCCATCTACCTGGCCCTCGAGCGGGGCCTGAAGGCTTTTTACACCACCCCTATCAAGGCGCTGAGCAACCAGAAGTTCACCGAGCTCAGCGACAAGTACGGGGCGGACAGCGTGGGCCTGCTGACCGGTGACACCAGCATCAACGGTGATGCTCCCGTGGTGGTGATGACCACTGAAGTCCTGCGCAACATGCTGTACGCCGATTCGGCTACCCTGGGCGACCTGGGCTACGTGGTGATGGACGAGGTGCACTACCTTGCCGACCGCTTCCGCGGTGCCGTCTGGGAAGAAGTCATCATCCACCTCCCCAGCGAAGTGCAGGTGGCCTCGCTCAGTGCCACCGTCTCCAACGCCGAGGAGTTCGGCGCCTGGCTTGATACGGTCCGCGGCGATACGGACGTCATCGTGTCCGAACACCGGCCCGTGCCGCTATGGCAGCACGTCATGGTGGGCCGCCAGATCATGGACCTTTTTGCCGGGGAAACCACCTTCGACGAAATCGCTCCGCCCATTGATGCGGAGCCCGGGGACATACCGGCCAAGGACGGCAAGAAGGGCAGCCCCACAGGACGCGGATTCGACGTCAACCCGGACCTGCTCACCGTTGCCCGCAGTGAAAGCATGCAGAGCTTCCGCGCCAGGTCCGCCCCTGGCCGCGGCCAGCGCGGCAGGCGGGGAAATGACCGGCCAGGCAGGGGCGGTGACGAACGGGGGGTCCGCCCGGCCAGCCGGCCGCAGGTCATCGCAAGCCTTGACCGCATGGACCTCCTGCCTGCCATCACGTTTATCTTCTCCCGGGCCGGTTGTGACGCTGCCGTTGCACAGTGCGTCGGTTCCGGGCTGTGGCTCACCACCGAAAAAGAGCAGCGGATCATCGCAGAGCGCGTCGACGAGGCCGGCCATGACATCCCGCCGGACGACCTGGACGTGCTGGGCTTCTGGACCTGGCGGGACGGCCTGCTTCGCGGTTTCGCTGCGCACCACGCCGGCATGCTGCCAACCTTTAAGGAAGTGGTGGAGAAGCTCTTCGCGGACGGCCTGGTCAAGGCCGTTTTCGCCACCGAGACCCTTGCCTTGGGCGTCAACATGCCAGCCCGCTCCGTTGTGCTTGAAAAGCTGGACAAATTCAACGGTGAAGCGCACGTGGACATCACTGCAGGGGAGTACACCCAGCTGACCGGCCGGGCCGGCCGGCGGGGCATCGACATCGAAGGCCACGCCGTGGTGCTCTGGCAGCCCGGTACGGACCCAACAGCTGTGGCCGGCCTGGCATCACGGCGCACCTACCCCTTGAACTCGAGCTTTCGGCCCACCTACAACATGAGCATCAACCTCCTGGCCCAATTCGGCCGGGTGAGGGCCCGCGAGATCCTGGAATCCTCCTTCGCGCAGTTCCAGGCGGACCGCTCGGTAGTGGGCCTGGCCAAACAGGTCCGCAGCCGCGAGGAATCGCTGGCCGGCTACGCGAAATCGATGACCTGCCACCTCGGGGACTTTACCGAGTACGCCCGGTTGCGCCGGGAACTGTCGGACGCCGAGAACGTCACTTCCCGGACGAAGTCACGTGCCCGGAAGTCGCTGAGCGACGATTCGCTGGCGCGCCTGCTTCCGGGAGACGTAGTGAATGTCCCGGGCGGGCGGGCCCCCGGACCCGCCATTGTCCTGAGCTCAGACCACAGCAGCCGGGAACCGCGCCCCGCCGTGCTGACATTGGACAACCAGTTGCGCCGCATCGGGACCGATGACCTCGAAGGTCCCATTGCGCCGGTAACGCGCATCCGCATCCCCAAGTCGTTTAATGCCAAGGTCCCCAAGTCACGGCGCGACCTCGCATCCTCTGCCCGCAACGCACTGCGGGAGAACCGCCCACCGGCCCCGGGCAATAACCGCAACAACGATTTTGGCCTCGCCACGGCCCTGCCAAACCAGGAAAAGCGCATCGCGGACCTTCGGCGTGCCCTCCGTGCCCACCCGTGCCACGGGTGCAGCGAACGGGAGGATCACGCACGCTGGTCAGAGCGCTGGTGGAAGCTGCGGCGGGAGACGGATGGCCTGGTGCGGCAGATCCAGGGCCGCACCAACACCATCGCCAAAACTTTCGACCGGGTCTGTGATGTCCTGTCCTCCTACGGCTACCTGGAACCGTCCCCTGACGGCAGGCTGAACATCAGCCCGGACGGGCAGAGGCTGAGGCGGATCTACGGCGAAAAGGACCTGCTGATTTCCCAGTCCCTCCGGCTCGGCGCCTTCGATGACCTTGACGCCGTGGAAGTCGCAGCCCTTGCCAGCGTCCTGGTGTACCAGGCCAAGCGCGAGGACCGCGGCATGCGGCCGAGGATGCCCAGTGTCTCGCTGGAGACCTCGGTGGACATCGTTATCCGGGAATGGTCCGCGCTTGAGGATACGGAAGAGGAAAACAAGCTTCCGCTGACCGGCGAGCCTGAACTGGGTCTGGTATGGCCAATTTACAAGTGGGCGCGTGGCCGGCACCTGCAGGACGTCCTGAACGGTACGGACCTCGCAGCGGGGGACTTTGTCCGGTGGGTGAAGCAGGTGGTTGACCTGCTGGACCAACTGGCCAAGATTCCCGGCCTGGATCCCCGCCTCGCGCGCCTTTGCTCCGACGCCATATCGCTGATCCGCCGCGGCGTCGTGGCCTATTCTTCCGTCCTCTAACCCACCGCCTGCTGCTGCCGGCCACCTATCTCCAGGAGCTTTGCTTACTTATGCCCCGCCCCGAAGACCAGTCCGGATCCAGCTCGAAGACCAGCCCCGTGCTTTACCGCAACGGCTCCGTTTACACAGCCGCTGACCCCTTTGCCACTGCCATGCTTGTGGACGGTGGGACGGTAGCGTGGGTGGGATCGGAACAGGCAGCGTCTTCCATCGCGGACAGCTCCATGGAGATCATAGATCTCCACGGTGCCCTGGTTGCCCCCGGGTTCGTGGACTCACACATGCACCTGACGGAAACAGGAATGGCCTTGGATTCCCTGGCCCTGCAGGACCTGACCTCGGCAAGGGAACTCTTGGACGCCGTGGCCGCCGCGCCCGGCGACGGCCCGGTACTGGGCCACGGCTGGGATGACACCACCTGGGCGGACGCCACCCTGCCCAGTGGCGAGGAACTGGAACGGGCCGCAGGGGGCCGCCCTGTCTACCTGTCCCGCGTTGACGTCCACTCAGCCCTCGTCTCGTCGTCCCTGGCAGCCTCGGCCGGCCTCCGCGGCCTTGATGGTTTCGACGGCGGCGCAAGGGTTCGGCGGGCAGCGCACGCAGCGGCCCGGCAGGCAACGCGCCGGCTCCCGGCCGAAGTGCTCCGGCGGCACCAGGGCCGCGCGCTGGCCGAAGCTGCCGCCAACGGCTATGTGGCGGTGGCGGAGATCAGCGCGCCGCACATTGGGGGTGTGGAAGATCTTCGGCTGGCGGCAAACTGGAACAACAATGGAGAGGGAGTTCCCGTTCCAGAAGTACTGCCCTATTGGGGTGAACTGGCGTCATCGGAAGAACAGGCCCGCGGCATTCTTGACCAGCTGGGCGTCGGCGTCCGGGGCCTGGCAGGTGACCTGAACATTGATGGGTCCATAGGATCACGGACGGCGGCCTTGAGGTCCGGTTACAGCGACGCGCCGGAGGAGTCCGGCAGCCTGTACCTGAGTGTCGAAGAGGCTGCAGCCCATCTTGCGGCCTGTTCCCTCATGGGGATCCAAGGCGGTTTCCACGTTATTGGCGACGCGGGGCTGGATGCCGCACTGAACGCCTTGGAGCTGGCGGCCGCCGAGGTGGGTGAGCAGAGGATCCGGGCTGCGGGCCACCGCTTTGAGCACGTGGAGATGGTGGACGCGGCAGCTGTTGCAACGCTTGCCCGCTACTCGGTGACCGTCAGTGCTCAGCCGGCGTTTGACGCAGCCTGGGGTGGTCCGGGCGGACTGTACGGGAAGCGGCTGGGGGAGCGGAGCAGGGCCATGAATCCGTTTGCCAGCCTGTACTCTGCGGGGGTTCCGGTCTGCTTCGGCAGTGACAGCCCCGTGACCCCGCTGCGCCCCTGGTCCAGCGTCAGGGCTTGCCTGCAGCATCACAATGAGGATGAGCGGATTTCAGCGCGCGCGGCTTTCCTGGGACACACCCGGGCCGGGTGGCGGGCTGCCAGGTATCACAACCCCATGGCGGGCCAGCTTGTTCCAGGCGCTCCGGCCAGCTTCGCCGTGTGGGAGGCCGAGGAGCTGATGGTGCAGGTGGCCGACGGAAGGGTCCAGTCGTGGAGCACCGATCCCAGGGCCCGGACACCGTTGCTGCCAGCGCTGGACACCGGGTTGGAGCCGGTTTGCCTGCAGACGGTAAGGGATGGCTTCGAGCTGCACGCCAACCCTGCCCTGCGTTCCTGACCCCTGCGGCGTCCGCCCTATAATGGGTAGCTGCGCCTGCCAGCGATCTCGCTCAACAGCGGGTGCACCGACCGTTCCCTCCAGGAAGGCCCTCTGTGCGCGTCCTTACCATCATTCCTACCTACAACGAGCTGGAATCGCTGCCTATCACGCTGCAGCGGCTCCGCGCAGCCGTCCCCGCCTCCGATGTGCTGGTAGTGGATGACAACAGCCCCGACGGCACGGGCCGGCTCGCTGATGGAATCGCTGCGGAGGACTCCCAGGTGCACGTCCTGCACCGGAAGGGCAAGGAAGGCTTGGGCGCCGCCTACATCGCTGGCTTCAGGTGGGGCCTCGAAGCCGGCTATGACGTCCTGGTGGAGATGGACGCGGACGGCTCCCACCAGCCCGAACAGCTTCCCCAGCTCCTCGAGGCCATCGACCAGGGCGCCGACCTTGCCATGGGATCCCGCTGGGTCCCCGGCGGAAGCGTCGTCAACTGGCCGCTGTACCGGCAGGCCATCTCGCGGGTGGGAAGCACCTATGCCCGCATCATGCTGGGCCTGAAGATCAAGGACGTTACCGGCGGTTACCGGGCGTTCCGCAGGACCACCCTGGAAAAACTCAACCTGGACCAGGTGGACTCCGTTGGCTATGGCTTCCAGGTGGACCTCGCCTGGCGGGTGTCCCGCATGGGTCTGCGCATCGAGGAGCGGCCCATCACCTTCGTGGAGCGCGAACTCGGCGCCTCCAAGATGAGCGGGAACATCGTGGTGGAAGCCATGATCAATGTCACCAAATGGGGCCTCCGGGCCCGGTGGAACAGCCTCACCCGCAAGAGCTCGCTTGAACAGCCGTAAGCGCTCCCGCGTCTGCCGCTAAAATCGATAAAGCGGCAAAAGCAAGGGCCGTCTCCCACAGAGTGGGGGACGGCCCTTGTTGCAATCTTGAGGGTGCTACGCGGAGCGACGCTCTCCGCGGCGTTCGCGCAGGATGGTCAGCCGATCCTCAAGGATCTGCTCCAGCTCTGGAAGCGAGCGGCGTTCCAGCAGCATGTCCCAGTGCGTGCGAACGGCTTTGTCATTGCTGGTGTCCGGACGTTCACCGTCGACCAGGAGCGCTTCCTTGCCGGTCTTGGAAACCCAAACGGGGGGAATCTCCGCCTCGGAGGAGAAGGTAACAAAGACCTGCTCGCCGTCCTCGCACCGGTACTCGACGCGCTGGCGCGGAGCCGGCTCGACTCCGGACTCGGTCTCCATGCTCTGCGCACCAAGGCGCATACCCCGCAGGCTGCGATCGCTCATGTTTTCTCCCTCTGGTCGGTTCGCGGAGTAAGACCCCGCGCTAGCCGGTGGCTAAGAAGCACCTCCGGACTACTGTGTGCTCTGTGCTGCATCTTAAGATTCAACGCATTGCGAAGCTCGGTTGTTCCAGCGGATCTGCTCCTGCCGGACAAATACCCAATTATACCGGTGTCATGCCATCCCGGCCAAAATCGAGGGGACCCGCAGCAGCTGCGGATCCCCTCGATGTGCCGTTCGCGGCCTTGTTCCTAAGGCTCGGAGGTCTTGGCTCCCACTTCATCGAACAATCCAGCCGCTGCAGGATCAGGATTCGTCCCGCCGAGCGCGTTGCCGATCCCCTTCAGGGCCTCGCCCACTTCGCTTGGAATGATCCACAGCTTGTTGGAGGAACCCTCCGCGAGTTTTGGAAGGGTCTGCAGGTATTGGTATGCCAGCAGTTTCTGGTCCGGGTTGCCCTTGTGGATGGCATCAAAGACCTTCTGGATGGCCTGCGCCTCGCCGTCGGCTCGCAGGATGGCGGCTTTGGCGTCGCCTTCCGCCGCCAGGATGGACGCCTGCCGCTGGCCTTCCGCGGTGAGGATGGCTGACTGCTTGGTCCCTTCGGCAGTAAGGATGGCGGCACGGCGGTCCCGCTCCGCGCGCATCTGCTTCTCCATGGAGTCCTGGATGGAGTGGGGCGGATCGATTGCCTTGAGCTCCACGCGGGAAACACGGATGCCCCAGCGGCCGGTGGCCTCGTCCAGGACGCCGCGCAGCTGGCCGTTGATTTGGTCGCGGGATGTGAGTGCTTCTTCGAGGTTCAGGCCGCCCACCACGTTGCGCAGGGTGGTGGTGGTCAGCTGTTCGACCGCCTGGATGTAGTTGGCGATTTCGTAGGTGGCGGCCCTCGGGTCCGTGACCTGGAAGTAGACAACGGTGTCGATGGAGACCACAAGGTTGTCCTCGGTGATCACCGGCTGCGGAGGGAACGAGACCACCTGCTCGCGGAGATCCAGCAACGGCAGGAGCCGGTCCACGAACGGGATCAGGATGGTCAGCCCTGGGTTAAGTGTCCGTTGGTACTTGCCCAGCCGTTCCACCACGCCTGCGCGGGCCTGCGGAATGATTCGCACCGACCGGACCAGAACGATAATCACAAACACGATCAGGACCACCAGCACAATCGCCAATGCAGTTCCTCCTGCGTTATCCATACATCTCCTTGTTCCCCATTTGTTCAGGCTGTATCAGGACTGGCTTGCTGCTTCCGGCGGCGCTGTTACCACCGCGGTGGCCCCATCGATGGCGGAAACCACTACTTTTTGGCCGGCTGGAAGGACGCCCCCGGAAGAACGGGCTGTCCAAATGTCGCCGCCGATCTTGACCAGGCCGCCGTCGGACGTCACCGGCTCCATCACCACGGCCTGTTCACCGATGAGCCGGTCCACGTTGGTGCGCTGCTCAGACGGTCCGTTCTTCAGGTGGGCCAGGGCCACGGGCCGGACAAAAGCAATCATGAGCAGGGACACCACACAAAAGACCACGATTTGCAGCCAGAGGTCGGCGCCCGCGAAGTCGGCTACCAGTGCGGCCAGCGTTCCGCCGCCGAGCATGATGAAAAACAGGTCAAGCGTAATCATCTCGATCACTGCAAACGCCAGGAAGGCCGTGAGCCACAACGCCCACCAGTTTTCTCCGAGCCATTCGAACAACGTGCTCCCCCTTCGCTACGGGGAGCCAGACGCGCGCACCCGCCAGTAACTGTCCTTCAATCCTAGTGCGGGTCCGTCCGCTGTGGGCGGGCTCTCACCACTCGTGCAGGGAAAGTGGCCAAGTCGTTACGTCGCAGCGGGTTTCCTTGGCCGGAAGACCGTCAGCCGGAAATTCGCTTCAGCCGTAACCGGTTCAGGCCGGCCTTCCAGCCGTTCGGTAAGGTCCTTCCGATCAAGGTGGTGGCCGGCCGGCCCCATGAAGGCGAGATCGGCGGCCTGCCTGCGGGTCAGAGCCAGGGGTATGTCCACATCGGTGCTTGTTTCGGCGTCGAAGTGGCTGCCCATCACTTCGGTCAGCCGGGTTTCCTTGCCTTCCTCGATGCCGAGCATCCCGGTAATAGCGGCGATGGCAACGAGGTGGCCGCTCCGGGGCGTGACCACCACCAGCCGTCCGGCAGGACGCAGGACGCGGGCAAACTCTTCAACATTTCGCGGTGCAAAAATGACCGTAATGGCATCGACAGAATTGTCTGCCAGTGGCAAAGACTGCCAGACGTCCGAGACCAGGTTCACAGCCTCGGGGTTGAGCCGCGCAGCACGGCGCAGGGCGAATTTGGAGATGTCCAGGCCCAGGGCAGCGACCTTGCGGCGGTTCTGTCCGGCAGCAGTGTCGAGCACCACCCTCAGATAGTGCCCGGTTCCCGTTCCTGCGTCCAGGACGGCGCCGCGTTCGTCAGGCAGGCAGGGTACGACGGCGGCTGCCACCGCAGCTGCCAGCTGCCGGTAGTGTCCGGCTTCGAGGAAGTCGGAGCGTGACTGGACCATGTCAGCGGTGTCGGCCTCGAAAGCAGTGCCCTTTCCGACCAGCAGGTTGAAGTAGCCCTGGCGCGCGGCGTCGTAACTATGGCCGGAAGGACAGACCAGCCTGTTCTGGCCCGAAGGGGCTGCGGCCAGAAGCTCCAGCGGATGCCGGCACACCGGACAGAGCAGCGGAAGGTCGGTGGTGGCGGGCATGGGAACCATCCTATGGCTCCCGCATCCGATTCTTTCCGGGCAGGAATCCGGTGCCGGCAGGTCAGCGGACGCTGACGCCGGCAGGGCCGGCGTCGAAACCGAGCCCCTGCTGGGCCTTGCTGATGCCAGGCTCGGCCCAATGGGCGGCGTATTCGGCGTTGCTGCTGAGGGACCGGAGCTGGGCGCGGTCCACGTACAGCACACCGTTCAGGTGGTCGGTTTCATGCTGCACAATCCTGGCCTGCCAGCCGGAAAACTGCCGCTTCACGGCCGTCCCGTCCGGACTGTGGAACTCAAGAAGCACATTTTCGTGCCGGGCCACCACGGCCTGAAGCCCGTTGAGTGAGAGGCAGCCCTCGTAGAAGGACGCCACGCCAGGGTCCAGCGGTGTGTACCGGGGGTTCAGGACGGCAAGGAAGTCCAGCGGGCTCCGGTGACGGAGGGCAGCAGCCTCAGGATCGACGTCGTACTGGTCTTCCATGACGGCCAGCTGCAGCGGGATACCGAGTTGGGGCGCTGCCAGCCCCACACCCGGAGCCTCGTGCATCACCTGGCGCATCAGGGTTATGAGGCGCTCGAGCTGGTCATCCGACAACTGCCCGTCGAAGGCGGCAGCGCGCTGCCTGAGCGCGGGATGGCCTGCCTGCACGATGGGCGGGAGAGCGCCGGCAATGAGGATCCGCTCCACGGTGTCGCGGATTTGCTCTGCGGTGTGTGCGGTCTCAGGCGGGCTTTGGCTCATGGGAAAAGCCTAGCGGCCGGCCGGCCGCCCGGTTCGGCTGGGCTAGTATCTATGCCGTGCCTGAAGACTCCTCCCTGCAGACCCCGCCGCTGGACCGTGTCCTTAAGTTCCTTCGCGTCCTCGAATCCGGCGGGGGAGCGGCAGCCGTCAGGCCACTCCTTGCCGACTCGTTCGTCCTGGTGGAAGCCCCGCACCTGCTGGCGCCCGAAGGCTCCACGCGCACGCTGGCTGATGTCCTGGCCGGCGCGGACCAAAGCTCGGAAGTGGTGGCGGACCAGAAGTTTGTGGTTCGGCGTACCACCTGTGAGGGCGGACGCGTGGCGGTGGAAGCAGACTGGTCCGCGACGGTTTTGCTGGATCTGCCGTACTGGGACCGGGGGGAAGTTATCCGGGCCAGGACGTCGTCAGTATTTGAAGTTAACAACGGGCTGATTGTCAGCCAGGACAGTTACGACTGCTACTTCAGGTAAGCGGACGCCTCCACATCGGCTGCCTGTCCAGCCCGTGCATGGTGAAGCGCCTTGCAACCCAACGGTTGACCGCCGGCGTGGCCGCAGCGGCGCTCATACCCAGGTTTCGGAGGTTCAACAACGGCCGGGGCAGGGGCCGTCCCAGCAACATGTTAATTTCAGACTGCCGTTTGGCCACTGCCGCCGCACGCTGCCGCCGTGCCTGGAACTCCTTGAATTGCACGTCCAACCGGTCCGTTTCCGCGCCTGCCAGGGATGCCTGGATGAGGGGGGAGAGGGCCTGGGCATCCAGCCAGCCCAGGTTCATGCCCTGTCCGCCAATGGGACTGATCTCATGCGCAGCATCGCCGAGCAGGAACACCCGCCCGGCTACCATGCTCCGGGCCACGGTGGAGCGGACGCTGAAGGCGCTCACCATGGTGTTGGTGCCGGCGTCCAGTAGGATCCCCGTCCGGCGCCGGACCAGTTGTGCCAGCTCCTCCTGCCCGGCGGTACCGGCAGGGCTTCCCAGCCTTACCACCCACCGCCGTACTCCGCCCGGCAAGGGAAAGGACTCAACAATTCCACCCGCCTCAAGGAACAGCACCGCCCGTTCTCCATACGTACCGGCGTCCCGGAAGTCGCCCATAAGGTAGTGGTCCGGATAGCTGGTGTGGCGCACGGGCACCCGCAGGAGGTCGCGCATGGGCGACCGCGCGCCGTCGGCCGCCACCACGAGGGACGCCGTCCAGGTGGCCGTTCCTCCCTGGGCGTCGCCGGCAGGTTCCCCGACGGCGGTGACTGATCCGCCGTCGTCCGTTATCTCCCTGACCCGCATACCCCTGACCAGGGCGCCGCTGTCCAGTTGGCGGACGCGTTCCTCCAGGAGCTGTTCGGTCCTGAACTGGGGCAGGGCCAGCACAAACGGATACACGTTCGAAACCCCGGCAAAGGGCATGATGCCTACGGTCTTTCCGCCGCTGACCGCCATACCCTCCCGGATTTGAACACCGTCCCGAACAGCGGAGGCCGCAATCTGCACTCCCTGCAGCGCCTCGAGCGCAGGTGGATGGATGCCGATGGCCCGTGAGTGCAGGTTCCTGGCCCGCCGCTGTTCAAGAACCCTGACGCTGACGCCGTCCTGCAGCAGCAGGGCGGCCAGGTACAGGCCCACCGGACCCCCACCAATAATCAGAACATCCGTTGCCGCTGCCACGTCACATCCTGCGGAGGGTCAGCACTTGGTGGAACGTGGTGGTGGCTTCGACGTGCCAGCCCGGGGGAGCGAGGGCGGTCAATTCGGGCAGGGTGTAGCTCCTGCGGATGGATGTCAGGCCGTCCGCCCTGATGTAGGAATGGGGGAACGGCAGGGCTGCCGCTGAGAAGAGGGCATACGCGGCGGGGCTGCGCCTTAGGTCGTTGTGCAGCGCTTGCCTGGTGGACAGGGCGGCCGAATCGGCCAGCAGCTGCTGGAGTTCGGCCGCCGAAAGGTGGTGCAGGACGTGGTTTGAAATGACGAAATCAAAGCGCCTGCCCTCCCGGACGAGGTCTGCACTGTGCGCCTGCCGGAACTCGACACCAGGCATGGGCGGACGTCCGCGCGCATAGGCAGCCGCCCGCGGATCAGGGTCGATGCCGGTAATCCGCAGCGGAAGTCCGTCACGGCGGGCCCAGCGCGCCAGCAGATAGGCCAGGTCGCCTCCGCCGGAGCCGATGTCCAGCAGTGTGGCCGGACCCGGTTTCGCGGCCAGGGACGGACGCAGCTCCCGGACATACAGCCTCCGCCATCCGGACAGAGCGCGGTTGACCACCGCGAACTGGCGGTAGGTGTTCTGCAGGCGCCGGGCGTCGCAGTCCGGAGCGTCCATCAGCTCCACGGCATCGACGGCGCGCTGCCGCATCAGCAGGTCCAGGGGGCTCAGGGTACGGATACTTCTGCGGCGGCGTGTCCCGGCATCTGGTCCACCAGTGCCGTGACGGGAGCCTGCCGAAGCTTGGTGAACAGTGCAGTCTCCACCGTGAGTCCCGGGCCGAAGGCCATTGAGCAGATTCGTTCGTCCCCGTCCTCCGCGTCCTGCTCCAATATGTGTTTGAGGACAAAAAGTACTGTGGCGCTGCTCATGTTTCCGTAGTTGCGCAGCGTCTCACGCGCGGGAACCAGTTGCTCGTCAGTTAGGCCCAGCCGGGACTGGACTTTGTCCAGGATGCTCCGGCCGCCCGGGTGGATGGCCCAGTGCCGGATGGACCTGTAGGGGAGTGCCTCCAGCTCCGGGTCCCGGGCAAGGAGAGGCTTAAGGGCGCCCACAATATGATCATCAATAATGTGCGGCACATAGTTGCCCAGAACCATCTCAAACCCGTGGTCGCCGATGTTCCACGCCATTGAGTCCTCGCCGACCGGTGTGAGCACGGTTTCGAAGTGGTCGAGCTGGAGCAGGCTCTTTTCCTCCGAACCGCTGCGTGCAGTGACGACGGCGGCGGCCGCACCGTCGGCGAAAAGGGCTGAGCCCATGATGGTATCAGGATCGTTTGAGGTGCGGACGTGCAGGGAGCACAGCTCGGCGCACACCACGAGGACCACCGCCTGGGGGTCGGCCTCGCAGAACAGTTTCGCGGCCCTGAGTGCGGGAAAAGCTGCATAGCAGCCCATGAAACCGAGGTGGTAGCGCTGGACGGCCGGATCCAGGCCCAGCTCACGGACGATCTTGTAGTCAGGGCCGGGGTTGAAAAAGCCGGTGCAGGAAACTGTGATGAGATGAGTTATGTCAAGTAAATCGAGTTCCGGAGCTGCGTTGACCGCCGCACGGGCGGCGTCCACGAAGAGCTTAGTTGCCTCGCGGCCGAAGATGTCGTTGCGGACCTTGGTGCTGGGGTTCAGGAGCAGGCTGGTGTCGGGATCGAAGAATTGCGGATCGTCGGAGCGGTGATCCCTGGTGAGTTCCTCGACGGCGGTGAACCGGGTGTCGATGGCGGCCGAGTCAAAGCAGGTGCTGACCAGCCGCGAGCCAAGCCTCGACAATCCGGGTTGGGCCGCAAACACGTCTCGGGCTTCTGTTTGGATCAGCATCGTTTTTGGAACTGCAGTTTCAAGTGATCGCACATAGACCGTCATTGACTCATTCTTAACGAGCGCCCGGAATAAGACAATGACCTGCGGATTCAGCATGTCGCCGAAGGCTGCGAGTGTACAGATTTCCTTGTGTGCCCCGCGCCAGTTTCCCTGCCCCTCCCGGGTCTGCTTATAAACGCCGATAATCTACATTATGTAAAGCTACGGTCAGAAGGGGGCCGGCGGAGCGCGCCACCAGACACTACCCTTCGGCTCGGAGCAAGCGGCTTGAGCAGCCGCACTCGAGCCGGACTGGATCCGAACACCTTCAATAACCGCTTCGACATACCCCGGCCGACAACGCTCTGATCGCGATCGTGGTCCCTGTCGGAGGAGTTGCGTAAACCGCGTCGCATGTAATGAGCTGAATCGACTTCACCTTGAAGGTCATAGTGGGAGGATCCCTAGGATTCTCTATTTCCCGTGGATAGTCTGGGACAGGACGCCACCCTACGCGAGGGTCAGTGAGAACGTGATCGAAGCAGTTGCTGCGGTAATCGGCCGGAACAATGTCACCATATTGGGCCGGGATGATGGGCCTGTGGTGATGTTTGCCCACGGTTTTGGCTGCGATCAGGCTATGTGGCGGAAGCTGCTGCCCTATTTCGTTGATGATTACCGGCTGGTGCTTTTTGATCATGTTGGTGCAGGGCACTCCGACATCAGCGCCTATGACTGGGAGAAGTACGGGGCCCTGGATGGGTACGCCTCAGACCTGCTGGAGATTTGCGCCGCCCTTGAACTTGAGGACGTCATCCTGGTGGGCCACAGTGTCAGCACGATGATCGCCGTGATCGCCGCAGTGCAGGACCCCAACCGTTTCTCCCAACTGGTCCTGCTTGCTCCTTCACCCCGTCATACGGATGACCCGTACGACGGCTACGTGGGCGGGTTTTCCCGGGAAGACATCGAGGGCCTGCTGGCATCTCTGGACAGCAACTATTTTGCGTGGGCAGCGGCCTTGGCGCCCATGGTTATGGGCAACCCGCAGGAGCCGGAATTAGCGGAGGACCTGCGTGTCAGCTTCTGCCGGACAGATCCGTCCATCGCACGGCACTTCGCCGGGGTAACTTTCTTTTCCGACACCCGCCCTGAACTGAAAAAGCTGCGCACCAGCTGCCTGATTCTGCAGTGCTCCGAGGATCGGCTTGCCCCGCGGGAAGTGGGCGCCTACCTGCACAAGAATCTGAAACACAGCACCTTGGTGCAGCTTCAGGCCACCGGGCACTGTCCCCATGTCAGCGCTCCGGAGGAAACGGCCCGGGCGATTCTGCACTACCTTGACACCCGCTCGTGACAGGCGACGCCGGCCCCTCCCCCGCTCGACTTTGAAGCCTTCTTATATCAAGCACCCTGCGGGTGCCTATGTCTGGGAGGCATTGCCCTGTGGTTCGGCGGTCCGGGCCGCCAGTGCCGGAGTCATCGGTGTGTGGGCAAGGATCCCGTCCGGCACGGCAGGACGATCATTGCCCGGCGCTGTGCATCGGCTTCTCCGTGGTTTCCCTGGAATGCCGTCCTCGCCGACCCCCTTCGCGTACGCTTTGCCGCCTGCACCGGTTTAAGATGCGTTGCCCCGGGCAGGGGAAGGAAAGGCTCTGGCGGGGCCCTGGTTACTGGTGCTCGGCGGCGGTTAGACAGCTGGGCGGGTCCATATCCAGCCCGTGCGCCTACCTACTGTGGCGGGATTCGGACTCACGTAACTGTCGCACCAGCGGACCCTTTAGAGTCTTTGCCTATGAACACAACGGCCAGTAACGTCCCGGTTCGACCCGTCCAGCGGGTTGTCATTGTCCACGGGTACGAGGCTTCGCCTGATGCGAACTGGTTCCCATGGCTTCAAAACGCCCTCGATGCTGAAGGCATAGCCGTCACAGTCGTCCCCCTCCCCACACCGGACGATCCTGACAAGGCAGCGTGGGAGGACGCGGTCAGCACGGCACTCGGAGTGCCCAATGCGGCAACGGCGATCGTGGCGCATTCCCTCGGTGTGGTCGCTGTCCTACGAGTACTCGCGGCATTGCCGGAGCCATGGGAACTGGGCGGTCTTGTGTTGGTAGCCGGCTTCACTGAGCCGCTGGAGGCATTGCCGGAACTCGATGGTTTCCTCGCCGCTGACGTTGACGTTGAACGGGTAGTGACGAACATTAGGGATCGAACAGTGATCCGCTCCGACACGGATCCTTTTGTGCCGCCGGCAGCATCCGATGGCCTCGCGACGCGCTTGGACGCAGGGTTGCAGGTTCATCCGGGAGCAGGACACTTCATGACAGAAGACGGCGTCACAAGCCTGCCGGCTCTGCTTGACCTGATCCTGTCCAGATAGTGCTGCTCGCCGCACGGAGCACGCCCGAAAGGGAAAGGCCTGGACTTCTCCATGGCAGCTACGGTGTGCGGTCTTACGGCGCGCTGAGGCGGAAGACGTGGCCGGTCGGAAGCTGGAAATGGATGGCAGGACCAGCTGAACCAGTTCCGTGCCCACTGGTTCATCGAGCAGGTCGTTGATCGGCGCCGGGGGCGCTCTCACTCCGTCCTATGCTGTCAGAGCAAATCCCGGTCGTGCTCTTCTGACGGCTGTTAGGGGTTCCAAGATGGCCGGCGCCGGAGATCGCACACGCCAGCAGAGCCGCACGTTAGGCCGGCGGGCCCCTGCGAACTCCGGCTTGGCGTTGCAAAGTGGGCTATTACAAGCAAGTACCCAACCTAGAACAGGCCGGACACAACCGCGTGGGTAAGTTGATGGATGACCTCAGTTCGTGCGGGTATGTCGCCCAGACCCGCACCCAGGGTGTACACCACAAAAACGTACGCGTGACCGTTCTGAACCAGGATGCTCGCGTCATGCAGGTTCCCGTTAAGCAGCCCGTACTTATGGAACACAGTTATGCCGGGCGGGACAGCGGCGGGAATCAGCGTCTCGTAGTTGGTGTGCTGCATGTAGGAGAGCAACTGGGCGGCATGAGTCCCGCTGATCAGTTTTCCGTTGTAGAGGAGTGCCAGTATCCTGGCCGTTTCTGCCGGGGAAAGGGTGTTGTAAGTCCTGTCGTAGGCAATCCCGATTGAGGCTGCATAATCATGGATCCGCTGGTATCCGATAGCTTGGACGATCAGCGCCCAGGAATCGTTGTTGCTTTGCTTGATCATTTGCTGGATCTGAAACTCCGCCGTCCCTTGCCCAAGCGGGGCTGTCAGGGATAGTTCGCCAATTTCGGCAAGGTGGTAGTAGGCTGCCGCGGCCAGTATCTTTCCTGTGCTGGCTGCCACAAATTTGTCCCGGACCCCGTACTGGTAAACAGCGCCGTCTGCGGTGTCGATCAGGGCCACCCCGAGTTGGTATTGGGTATTTGCCCCGATGATGCCGTTAATCTGGCCTTCGAGTTCGACGACACCTTTCTCGCGGACCGGAACGATGGGGGCGGCTTGCGCACGAATTTTTGGCGCAGGCGGCGAAGTGGGTGGGGTTGCCTTTTCCGTCGCCGCCGGGGCCAGTGAAGGAACTGTCCGGTTCGGGGCAGCCGGGGCGGTGGGGAACGGTGCGGGCGCCGGTGCGCAACTGGTGGTTGTAGTTATGACCACGACGGCGAGACAGGCAAGGAAGCGCGCGGGACGTCTGGCGTGCCAGCTTAGCCGGCGGCGGCCGGTCCCGGCGGGGTCCGCGGCGCGGAGTGGGTTCATCGCTGCGTCATCCACTGCCTGCCTGCTTCCGTCCATTTGAGGTGCACCCTCTTTGCCCCCACTTTGGGACACGGACGCTCGAAAAACCTTTAACCGGGCGGTGTCGCTCCTAGGGAAATCGTCGGATGGGTTGGTCGATTTGACGAGGATCTCGGGAGTAGCACCATCGGCACAATGTTTTTTGGGAGCAGGAATGGATGAGCACCTTGGTCAGACGCGCTCGGCCGTGTTCTTCTGGGTCGTGTGCCTCCTGGTCCTGGCTGAGACACACCTTGTCTCGGTTATGTTCCGAGGGGTCCCGGGTGACGTCCCGAGGGCAGCCGATTCCAGGGCATGCCTTAGCTTCGATGCACCTTGCGCCGGACCGCAAGCGCACGAACCGACACGGACAAGGTCAGCGCCGCGGCCCGATTCCTGCCCCCACCACTGCGCCGATACCGAGTCCCACGGCGAAGCCGATGAATGGGCTATCGAAGACTGCCAGGCCCAAGGTGATCCCGACGGCAGCGCCCAGAAGGGAGCAGATCCAAAGAGGTTTATTCATTCGACCTGATGCTGCAGCAGGACTCTCCCGGGTACTGCGCCGGCAGTTTCCAAACAGATGCCTCGAGCCGGAGCTCAGCCATCGTAGGCCTTCTGCAGCTCCGCGATGTCCAGCTTGCGCATTCCAAGCATGGCCTGCATCGCACGCTGCGAACCCTGCGGATCGGGACCGGAAATCAAAGAACCCAGAACAGACGGGACGATCTGCCAGGAAACCCCGAAGCGGTCCTTGAGCCAGCCGCACATGCTTTCATTGCCGCCGTCGGTCAGTGCCGTCCAGTAGCGGTCCACAGCGTCCTGGTCCCCGCAATCGACCACAAAGGAAACGGCCTCGGTGAAACCCGGACCCCGCGCACCATTCAGCGCCCTGAATCCACGCCCTTCCAATTCGAACTCGACGGCGATCGCCTGGCCTGCAGTACCCGGTCCGCCTTCGCCGAAGCGCGAAACGTTAAGTATCTTCGAATCATCAAACACTGAGGTGTAGAACTCTGCGGCCTCTTCCGCCTGGTTCTCGAACCAGAGGCAAGTCCCGATGGTGCGTGGCATGGCTGCTCCCTTCCCGCTTGAGCCTAGTGCTGCGGCCTTGGCTGGACAACGGTGGTGAGGCGCAGGGTTTTCAGGCGCAGGGTTTTCAGCCGCCGGGCCCTTGGGACGCCGGTTGTCCTGCAGCCAGCTGGCTGACGAGCCCCAGCGTGTTGCCCTCGCTGTCCCGGACGAATGCCATCCACTCATCCGTACCTGCCGGACCCAGCCGGCCGTCCGTATGGCTGTAGATCACATGTGGCGCATCCACCACCTCCACTCCCCTGGCTGCCAGTTCCTCCACGGACGCCCTGACATCGGGAACCTGGAGGTACAGAAGAGCCCGCGGGGCCCCTAGTTCCAGCAGCAGCCGCACGCCCTCGAGGTCGAAGAAGACAAGGCCGGGCGGATCGAACACCGCTGTGGGTTGCACAGCCAGCAGTTCGGCGTAAAAGCCAGCCGCCCGCGGAAGATCTTCCGCATACTGGGCAACCTGAATCAACCGCATAACTCCGCCTTCCTTTTCCCGGTTTCTCCATCCTGCTCAAACGTGGAGGGACGGACAAGGGGCCCCGGGCGCAACAGCCAATTGCTAGGCTCGAAGCCATGACGCCTCCGATTCAGCGGCCCCTCCCCTCCTCCACCGCGCGGCAGACAGCAGCCGCAGCCATAGCCGACGCTGTGCTGATTCTGGTGTTCGCCGCCGTCGGCCGTGATGCCCACCAGCGCGGCGACGTGGTTGCCGGTGTCCTGCTGACCGCATGGCCCTTCCTCGCCGGGGCAGCCCTTGGATGGCTGGCTGCACGGGCATGGCGCAACCCGCTGTCCGTTCGCCGGGCCGGGCTGGCAGTATGGCTTGGAGCCCTGGTGGGCGGAATGGCGCTCCGGCTGGTGACCGGCCAGACGGTGGTGCTGCCCTTTATCATCGTGGCGTTGCTGAGCCTGGGGCTCCTGGTGGTCGGGTGGCGGCTGGCGTGGGCCGGGGCCAAGCGGCTGAGGAGCGCCTGAAAAACGCAACTTGGGGTGGCTCGTGGGCCCGCCGGCAGCGCGCCCGGATGTAATAGGCTGGCAGCACCGAAAAGCTTGCCGGGCTCTGCTACGGCGCAACAGATCCGGAAGGATTTATCGTGATCACCGCATTCGTTTTGATCAAGACTGACGCTGCCCGCATTCCTGAAACGGCCGAGCAGATCTCAGCGATCGAGGGCATCAGTGAGGTGTATTCCGTTACCGGCGAGTGGGACCTGATCGCGGTGGCAAGGGTGCCCAGGCACGAGGACCTGGCGGACGTTATTGCCGACCGCTTGTCCAAAGTGCCTGCAGTCGTCCACACCACAACGCACATCGCATTCCGCGCCTACTCGCAGCACGATCTGGACGCCGCCTTTGCCTTGGGCTTCGAGCAGTAGCCAGGAATCACCTGCGGGTCAGCGAAACCCATTTTTCCAGGACCGCCGCTGCGGCGCCCGTCCCAATCGATTCGGCTGCGCGGCTGAACGCTTTCTGCATCCGCTCGAGGAACGGACCGTCGGCACTGGTGTCGAAGGCCACGAGGCCGGCTGCCGCATTAAGGAGAACGGCGTCGCGGGCCGCACCTTCCTTGCCCGCGAGGACTTCGCGGACTACTGCTGCGTTGGCCTGCGCGTCACCGCCGCGGAGCTGCTCCACGGTTGCCGGTTTGATCCCGAGGTCCGCCGGCGAGAAGGTCAGCTCAGACACATTGCCGTCGCGGATTTCCCACACGGTTGAGGGGCCTGTGGTGGTCAGCTCATCGAGCCCGTCATTTCCGCGGAACACCAGGCCCCGGCTCCCGCGCCGGGCCAGGACGCCCGCCACCAGCGGCGCCATCCTGGCGTTGGCAACCCCCACCGCGGAGGCCTGGACATTGGCCGGGTTGGTCAGCGGGCCCAGGAAGTTGAAGGCAGTGGGGATGGCCAGTTCCTTCCGTGGCACGGCCGTGTGGCGGAAGGACGGATGGAAGACCTGGGCGAAGCAGAACGTGATTCCTGCCTCCTCCGCATTGTGCGCCACCTGTTCGATGGACAGGTCGAGGCGGACGCCCAGGGCCTCCAGCACGTCCGCCGAACCGGACGACGACGACGCCGCCCGGTTGCCGTGCTTAACAACCTTTGCGCCTGCTCCGGCAGCCACCAGTGCCGCCATGGTGGAGATGTTGACAGTGTTCAGCTGGTCACCGCCGGTTCCGACGATATCCAGCTTCTCACCTGAAATTGAGACCGGATTGGCGTGGGCGAGCATGGCATCCACCAGGCCGGAAAGTTCCTCCACCGTTTCACCCTTGGCGCGCAGGGCAACCAGGAAACCCGCAATCTGGGCGGGCGTCGCTTCCCCGGACATGATGGTGTCCATGGCCCAGGCGGTACTGTCCGCCGTGAGGTCATTGCCGTTGATCAATGCCGAGATCAGCCGCGGCCACGTGTTGCCCGCCGACGCTGCAGATGCCTGTGAAGTCACCTGCTGATGCTATCGAGGGATGGCCGGGACTGACCAATGTGAACGGGCGGGGGAACTTTCCGGAGCGATTTCGCGTCTTTGTAGAAAAAGTCCCCCCAAAAGGCGGTTTGCGTTGGGCAGCACGGACTTTTACAGACATAATGTCTATGTGACATCTGCGACCCATGCCCCCAGTTCCCCGGCGCACCCCACGCTGAACCGCCCCAATATGGTTTCCGTTGGAACCGTAGTGTGGCTGTCCAGCGAGTTGATGTTCTTCGCCGGTCTCTTTGCCATGTACTTCACGCTGCGCTCAACGAGCGGCGAGATGTGGGCGGCTGAGACAGCCAAGCTCAACTTCCCCTTTGCGCTCGCCAACACGATCGTCCTCGTGGCCAGTTCCTTTACTTGCCAGATGGGCGTCTTCGCCGCCGAGCGGCTGCAGCCGCGCCGTACCGGCGGGGCCTTCCAGTTCGCCCGCTGGGGTATGAACGAATGGTTCACCCTGACGTTCCTGATGGGCGCGTTCTTCGTCGCCGGCCAGGCCACGGAATACGCGATGCTGGTTTCCGAGCACGTCTCGCTCTCCTCCAACGCCTACGGTTCAGCCTTCTACATGACCACCGGGTTCCACGGCCTCCACGTGATCGGCGGCCTGGTGGCCTTCCTCCTGATCATGGGCCGTTCCTTTGCCGCGAAGAAGTTCGGGCACTTTGAAGCAACGTCAGCGATTGTCACCTCGTACTACTGGCACTTCGTCGATGTCGTGTGGATTGGCCTCTTCCTGGTCATCTACGTACTCAAGTAGCCAGCTTTGATTCTTTTTCTACAAGAGGCAGAATTTCAGGTAGCGGCTCCAGGAGCCGGCGCAGGATCGAATAAAGGAACCACCACGTGAAGGCACTCTCGCAAAAGCGGCGTCACCCACTGGCAGCAATCGCGCTGCTTCTGATGGGGCTCCTCATCACTGGTGGGCTGTACGCCGTGGCCACCACCGTCAACGAGGCCAAGGCTTCCACCACCACCTTCAGCGCAAATGACGCAGAGGAAGGCGGCAAGCTGTTCGCCGCCAACTGCGCCACCTGCCACGGCATGGGTGGCAGCGGTTCGTCTGATGGCCCGTCCCTCGTCGGCGTGGGCGCCGCAGCTGTTGATTTCCAGGTGGGAACTGGCCGGATGCCTATGCAGATGAACGGCCCCCAGGCGCTGGAGAAGCCTGTTCAGTTCAACGATGAGCAGACCCACCAGCTTGCAGCCTATGTTGCGTCCCTGGGTGCGGGCCCGGCAATCCCTGAAGAAAGCCTGCTCGACGAGGGCGGCAACTCAGCAGCCGGTGGCGAACTGTTCCGCACCAACTGCGCCATGTGCCACAACGCTGCTGCCGCCGGCGGCGCCCTGACCCGCGGCAAGTTTGCACCCGCACTGGAAGACACCTCGGGCAAGCACATCTACGAGGCCATGGTCACCGGGCCGCAGAACATGCCGGTCTTCAGCGACTCCAACATCACGCCTGAAGGCAAGCGCGACATCATCACCTTCCTGAAGCAGATCGAAACCAGCGGCTCCCCCGGCGGCGCTGAACTGGGCTCGCTCGGCCCCGTGGCTGAAGGCCTGTTCGTCTGGATCGCAGGCCTCGGCGTCATCATCGCGTTCACCATCTGGCTGACCTCGCGGACGTCCTAGGACCTTCGCGAACCACCGTACAAACTTCTGCTGATCTGTCAGCAGTTTGATATTAGAAACTAACCCGGCACCCGCCGGGACGAGAGAAGGATGAGGCGAATTATGGGCAACCATAGTGACGGCAGTCCGAACCACTCGGGCACCGTAGCTACGGCTGGTCAGAATGAGGTGGAGAAGTTCCAGGACCCTGGAATTCCTCCACACCGTTTGCGCCTGGCTGACACGGACCCGAAGGCCGCAAAGCGGGCAGAACGGCAGGTCGCCTTACTTTTTGGCATCTCTGTTGTTGGAACCCTGATCTTCCTGGTGGCGTACTTCGCCATTGATCTGGGCGCCGCAGAATCAACCATTACCAACATCCGGCTCCAGAACATGCTGCTGGGCCTTGGTACTGCGTTCGCAATGCTCGGCATCGGTACCGGCATCGTGCACTGGGCCAAGGCCCTGATGCCGGACCATGAAGTTTCCGAAGAGCGCCACGCCATCCGCTACGAAGAGGACCGCCAGGCGGCAGTCCGGATCGTAGATGACATCGTGGAAGAGACGGGCATCAAGCGCCGTCCGCTGATCCGGAACACCCTTTTGGGGGCAGTTGCGCTTGCGCCGCTGCCGGCAGTCGCCATTTTCGGCGACCTCGGACCGCGCCCGGACAACAAGCTGGCGCACACCCTGTGGGCACCCGCGGAAGGCAAGCTCAAGCGCCTCGCCCGTGACCCTGACGGAACGCCCATCAAGGCTTCCGATGTCACCATCGGTTCGGCCTTCCATGTCATTCCGGAAGGCCTCAACGAACTTCAGGAAGGCAAGCTCAACGAGAAGGCCAAGGCCGTTGTGCTGCTCATGCGCCTCGATCCGGAATCGCTGAACCCCTCTGCGGGCCGCGAGGACTGGGGCTACAACGGCATCGTTGCCTACTCAAAGATCTGCACCCACGTTGGTTGCCCCGTTGCTCTCTATGAGCAGCAGACGCACCACCTGCTGTGCCCGTGCCACCAGTCCACCTTTGACCTCACGCAAGAGTGCAAGGTGATCTTTGGCCCCGCCAGCCGTCCTCTCCCCCAGCTGCCCATCGCAGTTGATGACGAGGGATACCTGGTCGCCACCAGCGACTTCAAAGAACCTGTAGGACCAAGTTACTGGGAGCGTGATATGCATGAGCGCAGCATCAACAGCTGAGCCCGCTTTCGCCGCCAAAACCAAGACAGGCCGGTTCACCGACTTCGTCGATGCTCGTGTTGGCGGTTCCGGAATCCTCCGCGAATTCGGCCGCAAGGTGTTCCCGGACCACTGGTCCTTTATGTTCGGCGAAGTGGCACTGTACTCCTTTGTCATCCTGCTGCTCTCCGGCACTTTCCTGACGTTCTTCTTCGATCCGTCCATGGCGGAGACGCACTACGACGGCTCCTACGTTCCCCTCAAGGGCGTTGAAATGTCGGTGGCGTACAGCTCGTCACTGGACATCTCCTTCGACATCCGCGGCGGCCTCTTCATGCGCCAGGTCCACCACTGGGCAGCGCTGCTGTTCGTGGCTTCCATCGCCGTGCACATGCTGAGGGTCTTCTTCACCGGAGCCTTCCGCAAGCCCCGCGAAATGAACTGGGTTGTGGGCGGTGTTCTGCTGATCCTGGCGATGGCGGCCGGTTTCACCGGCTACTCGCTCCCCGACGACCTGCTCTCCGGCAACGGCCTGCGCATCATCGACGGCGTGATCAAGTCCATCCCGATTGTTGGCACCTACATCTCGTTCTTCCTCTTCGGTGGGGAATTCCCGGGTACTGCCATCATCGGCCGCCTGTACATGCTGCACATCCTGCTGGTGCCGGCACTGATCCTGCTGATGATCGTCCTGCACCTCTTTATGGTGGTCGTGCACAAGCACACCCAGTACCCTGGCCCGGGCCGCAATGACAACAACGTGGTCGGCTACCCGCTGGGTCCCGTCTACGCTGCCAAGGCCGGTGGATTCTTCTTCATCGTCTTCGGCGTGCTGGCACTGATGGCTGGTTTCTTCACGATCAACCCGATTTGGAACTACGGTCCCTACGACCCCTCCCCCGTGTCGGCCGGTACCCAGCCTGACTGGTACATCGGTTTCGTCGACGGCGCACTGCGCCTGATGCCGGGAACTCTAGGTAACTGGCAGGTAGAGCAGGACTGGTTCGGTTACGTGTTCAGTTTCAACGTCCTGCTGCCCGCCCTTGTGCCTGCCGGCATCCTGTTCACGGTGATGTTTATGTACCCCTGGATTGAGCGGTGGATCACCAAGGATGACCGCGAACACCACGTCCTGGACCGTCCCCGCAACGCCCCGACCCGCACCGCAATCGGCATGGCAGGTTTCGTCTGGTACTGCGTGATGTGGGCAGCGGCAGGTTCGGACCTCATCGCCACGCACTTCGGTGTCTCCCTGAACGACGTCACCTACTGGTTGCGCACCCTGTTCTTCATCGGTCCGATCATCGCCTTCATCGTCACCAAGCGCGTAGCCCTGGCTCTTCAGCGCAAGGACCGGGAAATCGCCCTCCACGGCCGCGAGACCGGACGTATTGTCCGCCTCCCGCACGGCGAGTTCATCGAGGTGCACGCACCGCTGGACGAATACAAGCGCTACAAGCTGGTGGGCTTCGAGTCACCCAACGTTCTTCCGGCAGTGCCGAACGAACACGGCGTAGTGACCCGCAAGGAGAAGCGCCGGGCATTCCTCTCCAAGTGGTTCTTCGAGGACCGTGTTGCCCCGGCTACCCCTGCTGAGCTGGAAGCCGCCCATGGCCACGGCCACGCGGCAGTGGAAGCTCCCGAGGCAGCGAAGAGCCTGAGCCACTAGGCACCAAGGCTTCGTTCAAACATTGAAGGCCCGGTCCAAGAGGACCGGGCCTTTCGTGTTCCCGCGCCCACCGGCGGCAGGGGTTGTTGTGCCGCCGGCAAAGCACCGGAAACACCGCAGAGCCGTGCCGGCTCAGTGGTTACGGGTCCGCCGTGCCCCCGGGCGCTGCAACGGGACCCACAGCTTGTACCGGTCGGCCCGGTAATAGGAAACGGAATAGTCCACCATTGTCCGTGCAACAAAAGCGTGGCGCTGGATCTTGAGCAACGGTGAGCCGACCTCGACGTTGAGCAGCCGTGCCGTGGATGGTGATGCCGCGGTGGCCTCGATCATGTCCTCACCCCACTCCATTACCAGGCCATACTGTTCGCTCAGCACGTTGTACAGCGAGGTTGGCGGCTCCCCGTCCAATAGGCCAGGAACACGGTGGGCAGGAATGAAGTTCTCATCCACGCTCATGGGTTCACCGTCCGCCAGGAGCAGGCGCCGAAAGCGGACCAGAGGGGTTCCCTCGTCCAGTTGGAGCTCGCGGGCAAGGAAAGCGCTGGCGCCGATCTGTTCGAAGCTGAGTACCTTGGCCGCGGGAACCATGCCGCGGCGCTGCATCTCCTCGCTGTATGAGGTCAGCTTCACCTGCAGGTCCAGCTTGGGCCTGCGCACGAAAGTGCCAAGGCCCACTACGCGTTCAATGACTTCTTCACCCACCAGCGCGTCGATTGCCTGCCGCACGGTCATCCGGGCAAGGCCAAAACGCTCCGCGAGGTCGCGCTCAGATGGCAGCGCGGTACCCGGCCGGCACGATTCGGAGATGTATGCGCGGAGGATCTCGCGGAGCTGGACATAGATCGCGGTCCCGCTTGTACGGTCGATTTCGCCGGCTATCCCCCCGGCGCTAGCTGCCACGGTAGGTCTCCCCTGGGTTCAAGTTCACCTTGCCATTTTAGGACAGGTCTAGACCACCGGATGCCAGACGCCCGGTTCATTCGGGAAACGGGCAATCGGCCCGCTATATTGGACAGGAAATTTTTATTACCCGACGGATGGGGCCGTCATAAACAAGGAGTCCCGTTGCCAACATACAAGGCCGTGGTCAGAGCCCCGATCGGACTGCACGCACGCCCGGCGGCCGTATTCGTCAGGGCTGTGACTGATACCGGGCTCCCTGTAACCATCACCAAGCCCGGCACCGGGGGCGTGGATGCACGGTCACTTCTTCAAGTGATGACGGCCGACTTTCACCATGGGTGCGAAGTGGAGCTGGGCATCGATGATTCGGTGCTCAGCGGCGCTCTGAGTGAGGCAAGAGCAGAAGATACCCTCCGGTCGCTTGGCGAGCTGCTTGAGTCGCAGGGGGCCGGCTAGGCGCCCTGCACAGGGCCATTGTTTCAGTGGCTCGTACCCGCCGGCCTGGCCACAGCTCCGGCACGAGGCAGCAACAACATCAAGAACGACGGCGGGCCCCACCTTTTGGTGGGGCCCGCCGTCGTTCTTCTTGTTGTGCCTAGTGGGCGTGGTCGCCGCGGCTGTACTCGTAGACCCAGCCCACGAGTGCCACAACGGCCAGGCCGGCCGCGATGTAAACGATCCAGAAGCCTACTGCCAGGCCCAGGAATCCCGTGGCGCAAGCCAGGCCCAGAACCAGCGGCCACCAGCTCCAGGGGCTGAAATGTCCCTGTTCGCCGGCACCCTCATGGATTTCGGCGTCGTTGCGGTCCTCTGGACGCATGCCGACCCGCTTGCCGGTGAAGCCCAGGTATCCGCCGATCATTCCGGCAAGGCCGCCGACGAGGAGGATGCCAAGGATACCGACCCATTCACCCCAGTCGGTGAGGAACCCGTAAATCACCGAGACCGGTACAAAGAAGAAGACTCCGGAACCAAAGATCCATGACTCAATTTTCACTGTGCAGTGTCCTTCTGGTCGGCGTTACCGAGCGTGGAGGCTGCGGGAGCCGGTGACTCGACAGTGTGGATCTGTCGAAGCTCGGGGTGGTGCAGGTCCAGCGCTGGCCGCTCGGAACGGATCCGGGGCAGCGAGGTGAAGTTGTGCCGCGGCGGCGGGCAGGATGTGGCCCACTCCAGCGAGGCACCGAAGCCCCACGGGTCGTCGACCTGCACCCTTTCGGCGCTGCGCCAGGTGATATAGACGTTCCAGAAGAACGGAATCAGGGACGCGCCGAGGACAAACGAGGCAACCGTGGAGAACTGGTTCATCCAGGTGAAGTTGTCCTCCACCAGGTAGTCCGCGTAACGGCGGGGCATGCCCTCAACGCCCAGCCAGTGCTGGATCAGGAAGGTGCCGTGGAAGCCGAGGAACAGGAGCCAGAAGTGGATCTTGCCGAGGCGCTCGTTGAGCATCTTGCCGGTCCACTTGGGCCACCAGAAGTAGAACCCGGCGAACATCGCGAACACCACGGTGCCGAACACGACGTAGTGGAAGTGTGCCACCACGAAGTAGGAGTCCGAGACGTGGAAGTCCAGCGGCGGGGAGGCCAGGATGATGCCGGTGAGGCCGCCGAAGAGGAACGTGATCAGGAACCCGATGCTCCACAGCATGGGGGTCTCGAACGTCAGCGAGCCCCGCCACATGGTGCCGATCCAGTTGAAGAACTTCACGCCCGTGGGCACTGCGATGAGCATGGTCATGAATGCGAAGAACGGCAGCAGCACCGCTCCGGTGACGTACATGTGGTGGGCCCATACCGTTACGGACAGGGCAGCAATGGCGATCGTTGCGTAGACCAGGCCCTTGTAGCCGAAGATCGGCTTGCGGCTGAACACCGGGAAGATTTCGGAGACGATGCCGAAGAACGGCAGCGCGATGATGTAGACCTCGGGGTGGCCGAAGAACCAGAACAGGTGCTGCCAGAGGACTGCGCCGCCGTTTTCGGGGTCAAAGATGTGTGCACCGAAGCGGCGGTCAGCACCAAGGGCAAACAGCGCGGCGGCGAGCGGCGGGAACGCCATGAGCACCAGGATGGCGGTGACCAGGGTATTCCAGGTGAAGATCGGCATCCGCCACATTGTCATGCCGGGGGCACGCATGCAGATGATGGTGGTGATGAAGTTGACCGCGCCGAGGATGGTGCCGAAGCCGGACAGCGCCAGACCGAACACCCACAGGTCGCCACCGATGCCGGGGCTGAAGGTGGTGTTGGACAACGGCGCGTAGGCGAACCAGCCGAAGGATGCAGCACCCTGCGGGGTGATGAAGCCGGACACCGCAATGGTGGAGCCGAAGAGGAAGAACCAGAAAGCCAGCGCGTTCAGGCGGGGGAACGCGACGTCCGGCGCGCCGATCTGCAGCGGCATGATCACGTTTGCAAACCCGGCGAAAAGCGGGGTGGCGAACATCAGGAGCATTACGGTGCCGTGCATCGTGAACAGCTGGTTGTACTGCTCTTTGGTCTGCAGGATCTGCATGCCGGGTTCGAAGAGTTCGGCGCGGATCAGCAGCGCCATCACGCCACCGAGGCAGAAGAAGACAAACGAGGCAATCAGGTACATGTACCCGATGGTCTTGTGGTCTGTGGAGGTGATCCAGTTGACGACGATGCGTCCCTTGGATCGCGGAACCACGGGAGCTGTGACAACTCCGGTGGGTGCGGATTGAGTGTACGTAGCCACGTCGCTCCCCTTACTTAATTTCGTTCAGGTTCGGGTTGCGGTCGTATTCCACACCGAGGAGGCCTGTGTTGCCGGCTGCCTTGAGCTCTTCCATGTGTGCCTGGAATTCAGCTTCCGACACCACCTTGACACGGAAAAGCATTTCGGAGTGGTACTCGCCGCAAAGTTCGGCGCACTTGCCGTCGTAGGTGCCCTCTGCAGTGGGGGTGAACCGGATGTAGTTGGTCTTGCCCGGGATCATGTCGCGCTTCTGAAGGAAGGCGGGAACCCAGAAGGAATGGATCACGTCACGAGAGTTGAGCTCGAGGTCAACGGACTTGTTGACGGGCAAGTACAGCGTGGGGAGCTGTTCCTTGTCGATGGTGTTGCCGGTGAGGTGCGCCTGAACGCCTGCCTCGTGGACGTCTTCTTCAATGACGCTGCCGGACTTGTAGTTGAAGTCCCACGCCCACTGCTTGCCGCGGACGTCTACAACGACGTCAGCGGGCTGCGACCGGTCATCAATGGCCTGCTGGTCACGGTCCGTGAAGTAGAAGAACACCAGCACCATAAACAGCGGAATGGTCAGGTAGAAGACTTCCAGGGGGAGGTTGAAGCTGGTCTGCCGCGGAAACCCGACGGTGCCCTTACGGCGCCGGTAGGCCACGAGGCACCAGACAATCAGGCCCCAGGTAATAATGCCTACAGCAAGGGCGGCAATCCATGAGTTGACCCAGAGGTCCATGATGCGGTCGCTGTTGCTGGTGGTGCCACGTTCAGTGGGCAGCCACCCCTTCTCTACCTCTGGCGAACATCCGGTCAAAACCAACGCGCCGGCAATTGCCAAGCTTGAGATCGTGGTGATCGTTTTGCGTCGGCTGCCGGTTCGGTTCTGCGAACTCACAGACGGCCCTTCCTACTTGTTGCTGTTGTCCGGGCAGCCATCGGCGCCGCGGGCACACTAAAAGTTTTACTACTCGGTGTAGAGCTTACCGCTCCCCCGGGCGTTTCGCCCACATGTCGGCGCCGTGCCTCCATCCGTTTTGAACGGCAGGAGGCGCGGCGCCGGCATCGGGCGAAATAACCGGCTTAGTGGAAGGAGTCTCCACAGGCGCAGGAGCCGCCGGCGTTCGGGTTGTCGATGGTGAAGCCCTGCTTAGCGATGGTGTCCTCAAAGTCGATGCTGGCACCGCTGAGGTACGGAACGCTCATCTTGTCCACAACAACTTCGACGCCGTCATAGTCGCGGACAGCGTCTCCGTCCAGGAGCCTCTCATCGAAGTAGAGCTGGTAGATCAGTCCTGAGCAGCCGCCAGGCTGCACAGCAACCCGGAGCCGCAGATCCGTGCGGCCTTCCTGCTCCAGAAGGCTGCGGACCTTGCCGGCTGCGACGTCGGTCAGGTTGACCTCGTGGACGGGCAGCTCTTCACTGGCCGCGCTGGTGGTCTGGGTGCTGTTCTCGTTGGTTGCGGTGCTCATTGGCCTACCTTCTTAGGACGGTCTGGCGGCTCCGCGGAAGCGGTGCCTGCCCCTACGGATTCGGTATGGGCTATAGCTACATGCTACGCGGGGCGCACCAGTAGCTCTAACTCCTGACGTAACCACGGAAAGCCCTCCCTTGTTCCCGGGGAGCCCTCGTCCAGCCGTCGCTTCAGGGTTGCCCGGGAAGACGGGCGCCGTCCCTAGAGTCCGTCGTTCAGGCGTGACAGCAACAATGCTTCCGCAAGGATCGCCTTCCGGAAATCACCAAGGTGCAGTGACTCGTTGGCGCTGTGCGCCCGGGAGTCCGGGTCCTCGACTCCCGTCACGAGGATCTGAACGTCCGGGTACAGCTCGGTCAGGTCGGCAATAAACGGAATGGAACCGCCGATGCCTGTCTCCACTGCCTCGACGCCCCATGCTTCCCCCAAGGCCCACATCGCCAGCCCGGCAGCGGCCGAAGAAGTGTCCGTCTGGAACGGGTTGCCGCTCTCCCCCGGGGTGAAGGTTACTTTGGCACCGAAGGGAGCGTGCGCCTCCACATGACTGCGAACGGCCTCCATCGCCTCTTCGGGGACCTGTCCCGGCGCAAGCCGCAGGCTGAACTTGGCCCGCGCCCTCGGCAGCAGGGTGTTTGAGGCCACGTCAACCGCAGGTGCGTCAAAACCGATGATGGACAGCGCCGGCTTGGTCCAGAGCCGCGAGGCGATGCTGCCTGAGCCGGCGAGGCGGACGCCGTCGAGCACTGACGCGTCCGCACGGTAGTCGGCCTCCGGGAACTCCACCGCCGCATTGTCGAAGGCGACGAGCCCCTGGATGGCGACATTGCCGTCGTCGTCATGGAGGGTGGCGATCAGTCGGGACAGCAGGGTGGGAGCGTCCAGCACAGGTCCCCCAAACATCCCCGAATGGACCGCGTGCTCCAGGACCTGGACTTCGATGGTCCCGTCCACCAGCCCGCGGAGGCTTGTTGTCAGGGCCGGAACGCCCACTTTCCAGTTGCTTGAATCAGCGACGACGATGACATCAGCCCGAAGCAGTTCCCGGTGTGCCTCCAGGAAAGGCCGGAAGGTTGGAGAACCGGCTTCCTCCTCGCCCTCGAAAAAGAACGTCACGCCGAGGCCGAGGCCGGCCCCGAGAACTTCGGAGGCCGCCGCGTACGCAGCGATGTGGGCCATGATGCCGGCTTTGTCATCTGCTGCCCCGCGGCCGTAGAGCCGCCCGTCCTTCTCAACAGCGGTGAAGGGTGCCGTCTCCCACAGGCCTTCGTCACCAGCAGGCTGGACGTCGTGGTGCGCATACAACAGGATGGTGGGCTTGCCTTCTGCAGCTGGCCGGCGGGCGACGACGGCGGGGCCGCCGGGAGTGCCGTCCGGCTTGTCGCAGCCCAGGATCTGCACTTCCTCCAGGCCCGTGGCGCGGAGGAGCTCTGCCACGGCTTCGGCGCTGCGTTCGAGCGGCGACCGGTCGAAGCTGGGCCAGGCGATGCCCGGAATCGCAACCAGTTCCTTAAGGCGGACCAGCGTGGCATCAAAGGAGCGGTCGATTGCTGCCCGGAGGTCTTCCGTGCCTGGGTTGAGGTTGAAGCCCGAAGGTGTGCGGCCATCGAGGTTGTCGGGGGTAGCCGTTGCAGATGAAGTCATGGAAAAAACATTACCCTCGTCACATTCAACGGCCTGGCAGCCCTGACGCCGGGCAGGAAGGCCGCGCCTTCCCGCAAGGTATTCTGGTCAGGTGTTCGGACGTAAAAAGGAAGCGCCCTCGGCGCAGGAAATAATAGACCAGCAGGCTGCCGAAGCTGCAGCCCGGCAGAACGGCATAGCAGGCAAGGGAGCCCCCACTCCAACGCGCAAGGCCCAGGAGGCTGCGCGCAAGCGCCCCTTGGTACCGGAGGACCGCAAAGCCTCAAAGGCTGCCGAGCGCCAGGTTATCCAGGACCAGCGGCTCAAGATGCGCCAGGCCCTGGACACCGGCGACGAAAAGTTCCTGCCGCTGCGCGACAAGGGCCCCCAGAAGCGGTTCACCCGTGACTATGTGGACGCCCGGTTCAGCCTCGGGGAATACCTGATGTTCGGCGCCCTGGTATTTGTCCTCGTATCCCTGGTGGTGCCGGCGTCCAGCGACCTGATGATTTATGTTCTGGGCGGTTTCTGGGTGATGTTCCTGGCCGTCTTTCTTGACGTGTTCATCCTGTCCCGCAAGCTCCGCAAGCGGTTGACCGAAAAGTTCGGCGAGGTGGAGCGCGGGACCGTCTGGTACGGCTCCATGCGTTCCCTGCAGTTCCGCAAGCTGCGGCTGCCCAAGCCACAGGTCAAGCGCGGACAGTACCCCGCCTGACTTTCCTCCTGCGTCCCCCTTCAACAGACAACGAAACCCCGGCGGACTTTCCGCCGGGGTTTCGTTGTAGCTGGAAGGGTACGGGCTGACCTGCCCCTGGTAGGGCCCAGCCGTTTTGGCCTGTCCGCGCCTAGGGACGCCGGTTCTTCGCCAACTGCCGGTTGATGCGGGATGCCCAGAACGGCCCCTCGTACAGGAAGGCGGTGTAGCCCTGAACCAGCGTTGCCCCGGCGTCGAGCCTGTCCTGGACATCCTGCGCAGTTTCCACGCCGCCTACGGCCACCAAGGTCAGGGAATCGCCCGTGACTTTCTTGAGCCGCCGCAGCACTTCAAGGGACCGCTGCTTCAGCGGTGCACCGGAAAGTCCGCCGGAACCGCACTTTTCCACCTGTTCGGCCGGGGAGGCCAGCCCCGTCCTCGCGATGGTGGTGTTGGTGGCAATGATGCCGTCAAGCTTCAGGTCCAGCGCAAGGCGGGCGACGTCGTCGATGTCCTCATCGCTCAGGTCCGGGGCGATTTTCACCAGCAGGGGGACATGGCGCCCCGCTGCCCGGTCCGCCTCATCACCCACCGCCGTGAGCAGCGGCCGCAGGCTTTCCACATCCTGCAGGAGCCGCAGGCCCGGGGTGTTGGGCGAACTGACGTTGACCACCAGGTAATCAGCGGCGGGCGCGAGGCTGCGGGCACTGACCAGGTAGTCCTCCACCGCATCTGCCAGTTCCACAACTTTGGTCTTGCCAATGTTGACGCCGATGACAGGGCGCACCGAAGGGTGCCTGCGCTGAAGTCCGGCGCGGGCTGCCTTGAGGCGGGGGGCAACGGCGGTGGCGCCGTCGTTATTGAATCCCATCCTGTTGATCACTGCCCGGTCCTGTACCAGGCGGAAGAGGCGCGGCTTTGCGTTGCCGGGCTGGGCCTGCCCGGTGATGGTGCCCACCTCTACGTGCCCGAACCCGAGTTGGCTCAGCGCCTCTATGCCGTGGCCCTCCTTGTCGAAGCCGGCTGCGAGACCGAAGGGCGAGGGAAAGGTCAGGCCGAAGGCCGTTGTCTCGAGTGACGGTGCGGGCGCCGTCAGTTTTTCCAGTGCCCTCCCGGCTCCGGAACGATGCGCCAGCCGGATGGCCTTGAAGCCGATCTTATGGGCGCGCTCGGCGTCCATCCATGAAAAGGCCAGCCTGAAGAATGTGGGATAAACGCGCATGCCTCCAGTCTTCCGTCTCGGCAGGCGCAGACCAAAATGGCACAGCCTGTTCTGATAGCGGACTAGCATAAAGTCATGGAATGGCAGCGGGACATCCTGGGCGAGGAATTCGAGTCCCATGCCTTCACCGCTGCCGGAGTTGACGGCGTGGAGCGGACAGCAACCCTGGTCCGCTTTCGTGCTGCCGCAGGTGCTGTCCCCGCCCCGCCCGGGTACCGCAGCGCGGTCCTTTTCCTGCACGGCTGGAGTGATTATTTCTTCAATGTGGACCTTGCGCGCTTCTGGTCCTCGGCCGGCTACGACTTTTATGCGCTGGATATGCATAACCACGGCCGGAGCCTGCGGCCGCAGTCTCCGGGCGGTTACGTCTCGAACCTCTCCGACTATGACGCAGAAATTGACATGGCGTGCCGCCTGATCCGCCAGGAGGGTGTTACCCGGCCACTGACTTTGATGGGGCATTCAACGGGAGGGCTGGTGGCGGCGCTCTGGACCAGCGGGCATCCGGGGGCTGTGTCGCAGCTCATCCTCAACAGCCCGTGGCTGGAAATGCATGGAAGCGCGCTGGTGCGGCGGGCGGCCTCAAGCATGGTGGGGCCGGTTGCCCGCTTCCGGCCGGAGGCTGTGCTGAGGCTTCCGGAGCGGGGTTTCTACTGGCGCACCATCAGCAATTCTGCGGACGGGGAATGGGCGCTGGATGACCGGTACCGTCCACCCATGGCGTTTCCGGTGCGCGCCGGTTGGCTCAGTGCGGTACTCGCGGGCCACAACAGGGTGGCACGCGGACTCAACATCGAGGTTCCCATCCTGGTGATGCTGTCCAGGGGAAGCGCGAACGGGCTCTTCTGGTCCGAAGAGATGCGCCGTACCGACGCCGTGCTTGATGTCAACGTTATTGCTGCCCGCGCCCTCACCCTCGGCCGGACAGTGACGGTGGAACGGATCGAGGGTGCGTTGCACGATGTGTTCCTCTCTCCGGCCGCCGTGCGCGCCGATGCCTATGCAAGGCTGGCGCGCTGGCTTCGCGCGTACGGGGACCTGCCGGACGGAGATACACCGCAACAGCCCTGACCGGGTTATGTTGCTGAGCGGGTTACTGCGCCGGGCCCGCCCCGTCAACAGGCTTCGCCGCGTCCACGGCGCCGCCGTAGCGGCGGTCCCGCTGTGCGTACTCTTCCACTGCTGCCCACAGCGTCCGGCGGTCGACATCCGGCCACAGGGTGTCCATAAACACGAACTCGGCGTAGGCGGACTGCCAAAGCAGGAAGTTGGACAGCCGTTGCTCCCCCGAGCTGCGCAGGAACAGGTCAACGTCCGGAAGGTCCGGCTCGTCAAGGTACTTCTGAATGGTCCGCTCCGTGATGGCACCGGGTTTGAGCCTGCCGGCTGCGACCTCGGCGGCAATGGCGGACACAGCGTCCGTAATCTCCGCCCGTCCCCCGTAATTAACACACATGGTTAACGTGCAGGTGCTGTTGCCGGCGGTAAACTCTTCAGCCTCTTCGAGTTCCCGGATCACCGAACCCCAAAGCCTCGGCCGCCGGCCGGACCACCGGACGCGCACGCCCCATTCGTCGAGCTGGTTCCGCTGCCTTCGCAGCACTTCCTTGTTGAATCCCATGAGGAAGCGCACTTCCTCCGGGGACCGGCGCCAGTTCTCCGTGGAAAAGGCGTAGACACTGACGTACTCGATGCCCAGCTCAATGGCCCCCGCCATGACATCCAGCAGGGCTGGCTCCCCGGCCTTATGGCCTTCTATCCTCGGCAAGCCGCGCTGGTTGGCCCACCGGCCGTTGCCGTCCATCACCACGGCAACATGCCGGGGAATGAATTCCGCCGGGATCGAAGGGGCCACCGCGCCGGAGGGGTGCGGGTAAGGGGCAACCACGGGGTGGCTGCGCTGTCGGGGTGCGTTGTTCTTTTTTCCCAGGGCCACTGTCAGCTGCGCTCCACATGTTTGAGGGACTTCAATACTCGTTCAAGATGCCACTGCAGGTAGGCAGCCACCAAGCCGGCGGCCTCCTTGCGGTGCACAGGCAGGGACCCGTCGGCCGTGGCCCAGTCTCCCGTCAGCAGCGCCGCGAGCAGGACCACTGTCTCCGGCGCCGGCGCCGGTGACCCCGGCGGCCTGCATCCGCCGCAAACCATGCCTCCCACCGGGGCGGAAAAAGCGCTGTGCGGGCCCGGCAGCCCACAGCGGGCGCAGTCCGTGAAGCTGGGCGCCCACCCGCCGGTGGCGAGTGCCCGCAGCAGGTAGGAATCCAGGATGAGCCCGGCGGCATGTTCGTTCCGGCTCAGGGACGCAAGGGCGCCGACCAACAGGTTGTACTGGGCGGTTCCGGACTCGCCGTCAACATCAGTGAGCTTCTCCGCGGTCTCAGTCATGGCGGCAGCTACGGTGTAGCGGCCATAGTCTGCGGCAATGTCTCCGCCGTAAGCCCCCTTGGCCACGGCCTGGGTCACGATGTCCAGCGTCTTTCCGGACACAAGCTGCAGGTCCGCCACCATAAAAGGCTCTAGGCGGGCACCGAACCGGCTGCTGGTGCGCCGGACTCCTTTGGCAACAGCCCGGACCTGGCCGTGATGCTTGGTCAGCAGGGTGATGATGCGGTCCGCCTCACCGAGCTTGTGGGTACGGAGCACGACGGCGTCGTCCCGGTACGCGCGGGAAGCGAAAGAGTGTTGGGCCACGCCTTTATCTTCCCATCCTTTGCGGGCACCGTCCTGGCGGCGGTTGGGGGGTCCCGTCGTTGTGCCGCCGGGAGATCCCGGCGGCACACCGACGGTGCGTCAGGCCTGGGCGTCCCGGATAGCTCGGTTCACGGCGGAAATAACAGCCTTCAAAGACGACATGCTGGTGTTGGCGTCAATCCCCACGCCCCACAGCACGCGCTCCCCCACTGCGCACTCCACGTAGGCGGCTGCCATCGCGTTGCCGCCCTCGGAAAGGGCGTGCTCGCTGTAGTCCAGCACGCGCACATCCACGCCGTCCTCGCGGAGAATGCTCAGCAGCGCGGCGATGGGGCCGTTGCCCGTGCCGGTGCGACGGACCTGGACGCCGTCCACGGTGAGGGACGCGTCAAGCGTCATGCCGCCGTCGTCATCCGTCTCGGTGCTGACGGAGCCCAGGGAATAACGGCCCCACTGTCCGTCCGTCTTGCCGGACGGCAGGTATTCGTCCTGGAAGACCTGCCACAGCTGCGCTCCGCTTACTTCGCCGCCCACCGTGTCGGTACGCTTCTGGATGACGCCGGAAAATTCGATCTGGGCGCGGCGCGGCAGGTCCAGGCTGTGCTCGTTCTTGAGCAGGTAGGCAACGCCGCCCTTGCCGGACTGCGAGTTGACCCGGATAACAGCCTCGTAGCTGCGGCCCAGGTCCTTGGGATCGACCGGCAGGTACGGGACCTGCCAGGTGAAGTCGGAAACGTCCTTGCCGGCCGCGGCGGCATCCCGTTCCAGGGCCTCGAAGCCCTTCTTGATGGCGTCCTGGTGGGACCCGGAGAATGCCGTGAAAACGAGGTCACCGCCGTAGGGTGAACGCTCGGCGACGGGCAGCTGGTTGCAATACTCCACTGTCCGGCGGATATCGTCGATGTTGGAGAAGTCGATCATGGGGTCGATGCCCTGCACAAAGAGGTTCAGGCCCAGGGTGACCAGGTCCACGTTGCCGGTCCGCTCTCCGTTGCCGAAGAGGCAGCCCTCAATCCGGTCGGCACCGGCCATGTAGCCCAGTTCGGCCGCCGCGACGCCCGTCCCTCGGTCATTGTGGGGGTGCAGGGACAGGATGATGCCTTCGCGCGGGTGCAGGTGGCGGCTCATCCACTCGATCGAGTCAGCGTAAACGTTCGGAGTGGCCATTTCCACGGTGGCAGGCAGGTTGATGATCACCTGGCGGTCCGCGGAAGCCTCAAAAACGTCGGCGACGGCGTTGCAGACCCGCACTGCGTATTCGAGCTCCGTGCCGGTAAAGGATTCCGGCGAGTACTCGTAGGTCACGTGCGTGTCCACGAGGGTCTCTTCGTACTTTTTGCACAGCCGCGCACCCTGGAGCGCGATGTCCAGGATTCCGTCCTCATCCTGGTTGAAGACCACGCGGCGCTGCAGCACGGAGGTGGAGTTGTAGAGGTGGACGATGGCCTGCTTGGCACCCACCAGGGACTCGTAGGTCCGCTCGATCAGGTGCTCGCGGGCCTGGGTCAGGACCTGGATGGTGACGTCGTCCGGAATGTGGTTGCCCTCGATGAGCTGGCGGACAAAGTCGAAGTCCGTCTGGGAAGCGGACGGAAAACCTACCTCGATCTCTTTGTAGCCCATGCGGACGAGCAGATCGAACATCTTCATCTTGCGGGCCGGGCTCATGGGGTCGATCAACGCCTGGTTGCCGTCGCGCAGGTCCACTGCGCACCAGCGGGGAGCCTTGGTGATCAGCTTGTCCGGCCAGGTGCGGTCCGGCAGCTCAACTGTGATCTGGTCCTGGAACGGCGTGTAGCGGTGGGCGGGCATTCCGGAGGACTTCTGTGCGTTTCGCATTACTATCGGGGCCTTTTCTGTGGTTCTTCCTTGAAAGGGTGGCCGGGCAACACAAACTCCGCAGCGAGGGTGGGCCTTGCGCTAGATCGCGTCTGAGGCCTCGCCGCGGCAGCTAAGAAGAAGAAGCTCTGCACGCACCATTTGAGAGTAACACGGGTGCGTAAGATGAAAGGGCACTACCGTCCGTTACGTCCACCATGCAGACGCCGACCGGTATTTCGCCGGCCCAGGTCTGCATAAAAAGGAGCTTCAGTGCCCACTTCGGGGATCGACCTGTCCACCTTTGATAACACCGTCCGGCCGCAGGATGACCTCTACCAGCACGTGAACGGCGCGTGGCTCAAGGCTACCGAAATACCCGATGACCGGCCCCTTGAAGGCACCTTCACGGCCCTGCGCGATGGTTCTGAAATCGCCGTGCGCGACATCATCGAGGAAGCAGCGGCGAAGGGCCCGGCCGCCAGCGGCATCGAGCAGAAAGTCGGCGACCTCTACAACAGCTTCATGGACGAAGCTGCCGTTGAAGCCAAGGGCATGGAACCAATCCGCCAGCGGCTCGCGGACGTCTTTGCCACCACCTCGGTGACGGACCTGGTTGCCCTGGCAGGCAGGCTGTTCCGGGCCGATGTTGGCGGACTTTTCTACATCTATCCCGCTCCTGATGCCGGCAACCCGGACCGGGTCCTTCTTTACACCGGCCAGGGCGGCCTGGGACTCCCCGATGAGTCCTACTACCGGGAAGAAAAGTTCGCACCGATGGTCGCCGCCTACGGCGAACACGTCAAGACGATGCTGAATCTGGCGGGCGTTCCGGATGCGGACGCTGCTGCCGGGCGGGTGGTAGCGCTTGAGACCAAGCTGGCGTCCCACCACTGGGACAACGTCACGCTTCGGGACCCGCAAAAGACCTACAACCTTAAATCCGCGGACGAGGCCTCCGCCCTGTTCCCGCTGCTTCCAACCTGGTTCGACGCCGCGGGTATTGATAAGGAGAAGCGGCAGGAGATCGTGGTGAGCACTCCCCCGTTCTTCGATGGCGCTGCCGGCCTTCTCGGGTCCGAGCCACTGGCCCACTGGCAGGAATGGCTGGCCATGCGGGTTGTCAGCGCCGCAGCCCCATACCTCTCCTCGGCATTCGTTGACGCCAACTTCGCGTTCTACGGGACCACCATCAGCGGCACCCCTCGGAACAAGGACCGCTGGAAGCGTGGCGTGGGTGTGGTGGAAGGCGGCCTCGGGGAAGCGGTGGGACAGATTTATGTTGCCCGGCACTTCCCCGAAACACACAAGGCCCGCATGCAGACGCTCGTCGCCAACTTGATTGAGGCCTACCGCCAAAGCATCACCGGTGTCGGCTGGATGGGCGAGGAGACCAAGGCCGAGGCGCTTCGGAAGCTGGAGGGGTTCCGGGCGAAAATCGGTTACCCGGAGAAGTGGATTGACTACTCCGCCGTGCAGATCGACCCCGCCGATCTGCTGGGCAATGTGGAAAGGGCACACAATGCCGACGTCGACCGGCACCTTGATGAGGTGGGCAAGCCGGTGGACCGCAACAAGTGGCTGATGACCCCGCAGACCGTCAACGCCTACTACCACCCCATGATGAACGAAATTGTTTTCCCGGCGGCGATCCTCCAGCCCCCGTTCTTCACCGCGGACGCGGACGACGCCGTTAACTATGGCGGCATCGGGGCAGTCATCGGGCACGAAATCGGCCACGGCTTTGATGACCAGGGATCACAGTTCGACGGCGGCGGGGCGCTGCGGAACTGGTGGACCGATGAGGACCGGCAGGCCTTCGAACAGCTCACCGCCAGGCTGGTGGCGCAATACGATGCACTTTCCCCCTACGCTGCGCCGGAGCATAACGTCAATGGACGTCTTACGCTTGGTGAAAACATCGGCGACCTCGCCGGCCTGGCCATCGCCTACAAGGCCTACCTGATCAGCCTTGACGGCAAGGAGCCGGAAGTCCTGGACGGCCTTACAGGACAGCAGCGCTTCTTCGCATCCTGGGCAGCAGGCTGGCGGCAGGTGATCCGCAGCGAAGAAGCCATCCGCAGGCTGGCAACGGACCCGCACTCGCCCAACGAATTCCGGACCAATGCCATCGCGAAGAACCTGGACGCCTTCCACGAGGCTTTTGAGGTCACTGACCAGGACGGCATGTGGATGCCACCCCAGGAGCGCGTCAGCATCTGGTGACAACCAAAACTGGGGCCCACCGTTGAAAATCACACGGCGGGCCCCAGGTTTTTTTGTCGCTCAGATGCGGTGCCTGCTAGCTGACCACGATGAGGGCCGGGTTGGCCTGCTGGCAGCGGGAGTCCCCGGCAGTCTGGTTAACGATGTCTTTCGGCAGCGCCACTGAGCCGCCGTAGGTGGCACCGGAGGTGAAGTCGGTGCCCAGGTAAACCTGGACGCCCGACACTGCTGGAGCCGGCAGGATCTGCGCCGCCGGGATTTTAAGCATTGCGGCAACGTCAACAGCCACGTCCTCGAAGCCAACGCCATAGTAGACAGCGGACTGTTCCACGGCGGTCGCTTCAAACTGTCCGGTCTGGGTGAACCCACCGCCAATCAGGGCCTGCACGATTTCCTGTTGGCGCCCTGGCACACCGCTGCCGTTGGCAACCGTGACAGGCTGGAGCGCCTTGTCGTAGGGCGGCAGCGGAGGAGCGGTTTCCGTGGGAGCCGCCGTGGGCGGGGCCTTGGTTTCGGTGGGTGCAGGTTTGGCTGGAGCGGTGGGGTCGGTCAGGTCAATGTCCTGCCGCATCGCAGAAAACAGCTGGGAGCCTGCCGGTTCGGCGACCTGCAGCCTGTTCGGGTCAACAACGGCGGGCGTGGTGGGTACCGCTACGAACGCGACCTTGCTGATGTCGATGTCCTTGAGCCGGTTACCGATGGTGAGCAGGCTGGGCACTGAAGCCAGTCCCTCGTCGACGGTCAGGTTCTGAGTGACTACGTCCGCGATTGTCAGCATTTTGCGGGGGTCGGACAGCGTGCCTTCATCCTTGATTTTTCGGGTCAGGGACGACAGGAACCCCTGCTGGGCCTTGATGCGGCCCAAGTCGCTGCCGTCGACAAATGCGTGGCGGGTCCGCAGGAAGGCGAGGGCCATCTCACCCTCGACCGCAGACGTGCCTTTGGGAAGCCGGAGCCCGGAATCCGGGTCGTGCACGGCATCACTGATGCACACTTCCACGCCGCCCACCGCCTTGGACAGTTCCTTCACCGCGTTGAAGTCCGCCATCATAAAGTGGTCCACTTCCAGGCCGGTCAGCTTGTTGACGGTGTCCACGGCGCAGCCGATGCCGGCCTCGTTCATTGCTTCGTTGATCATCACACCGCTCCGGGCAGGAAAGGTCCGCTCGGTTTCCCCGTCCGTGCACTCGGGAATGTCCACCAGCAGATCGCGCGGGAAACTGATGACGCTCACGCGTTTATTGTCTTCGGAGATGTCCATCAGCATCATGACGTCAGACTTCCCGTAACCCTTGGAATCATCGGCCGAACCGTAGGCCGCGTTTTTGCCGTCGCGGGTGTCCGAGCCCAGGATCAGGATCTGCATCCGCCCGGTCGCTTCGCTCACAGGTTCATTATTGCCCCCGCCTGCATTCAATGGAGCCTTGGTGATGTTGTTCTGGAGACGCAAAAACCAGAATCCGGCGAACGCGAGGGCACCGACGAGGGCCACCGACAGCACGCCCGTGGTAATTTTCAGCCAGAGCGGCATCCCGCGCACAGGGCCAAAGTGGCGGGCGGCTCCAACGGTGCCATCATCCGCGTGCCGGGACACCGGTCCCCCTGCTGACAGGTCAGCTCCGATTTCACGCTTGTCGCGGCCTCGCCCCACGTGGTGAACCTTCCTCTAGATTCTGAATCCGGTCCATCTTAATGGTCCAGGCTGGGAAATCCCCGGACGGCCCCGCGGCCGAACGTATTAAAGCGTCAGAAGCCCAGCTTGACCAGCTGTTTCGGGTCCCGCTGCCAGTCTTTGGCTACCTTCACGTGCAGGTCAAGGTAGATGCGGGTCCCCAGCAGCGCCTCAATTCCCTTGCGCGCGTTCGTGCCCACCTCGCGCAGCCGGCTGCCTCCTTTGCCGATGATGATGGCCTTTTGGGACGGGCGTTCGACATAGAGGTTCACGCGCACGTCCAGCAGCGGGCTGTCCTCCGGACGGTCCTCCCGGGGCACGATTTCTTCGACAACAACCGCAAGGGAATGCGGCAGTTCGTCCCGGACGCCCTCCAGCGCCGCTTCCCGGATCAGCTCGGCGACCATCACGGCTTCCGGCTCGTCGGTCAGCTCCCCGTCAGGGTACAGCGGGGGCGACGGCGGCATGTGGCTGATCAGTACGTCAGCTACGGTTTTGACCTGGAAGCCGTCAGCGGCGGATACCGGAACAATGTCCTTCCAGCCATCCTCCCCCAGCACTTCCTGCCCGAGCGCGGCGACCGCCAGCAGCTGCTCGGTGAGCGCCTGCCGGTCTACCAGGTCCGCTTTGGTGACGATGGCGATAACAGGCTGGCGGCCAACAGCTGCCAGCTGGGCGGCGATGTATTTGTCGCCGGGTCCGATCTTTTCGTTGGCGGGCAGGCAGAACCCGATGGCGTCCACCTCCGCGAGTGTGTCCGCCACAAGGTCGTTCAGGCGCTTTCCCAGGAGCGTGCGGGGACGGTGCAGGCCCGGTGTGTCCACAAGGATCAGCTGAGCGTCCTCGCGGTGCACGATCCCGCGGATGGTGTGGCGGGTGGTCTGCGGCTTCGCGGAGGTGATAGCCACTTTCTTGCCCACCAGCGCGTTTGTCAGGGTGGACTTGCCGGCATTGGGACGGCCCACCAGGACGGAAAACCCTGCCCGGAAGCCTCCGAAATCCTCGTCGGCTGCGGCCTTATTTTTCTTGCTCACGTGGAACTCCCTGCTGGGTTGCTTCCGCCTCCTGGAGGAGGTCTTCAAGGTCAGTGTCTACTTTTGGAACCTGCGCCGCAATGATGTGGCTGACCCGGTTCCGGCGGCCTTCGAGCCTTTCGGCGCGCAGCGACACACCGTCAACTTCCACGCTGCTGCCGACGATGGGCACACGGCCCAGCGCCTTCGCGAGCAGGCCGCCCACGGTGTCCACCTCGTCGTCGTCCAGCTCGATGTCAAAAAGCTCGCCGAGGTCATCGATGCTCATCCGGGCGCTCACGCGATAGGTGCCGTCGCCAAGCTCCACGGCCTCGGCGCTTTCGGTATCGTACTCGTCGACAATTTCGCCTACGATCTCCTCGATCAGGTCCTCTAGGGTGACAAGTCCGGCCGTACCGCCGTATTCGTCGATCACGATTGCCACGTGCGTGGATTCCTTCTGCAACTCACGCAGCAGATCGCTGACCTGCTTCGATTCGGGCACGTACCGCACTTCCCGGACCAGCGAATCCACCAGGGGCGGCTCCTCGCCGGGGGCCAGTTCATGCAGCACGGCGGCGACATCCTTGAGGTAGACGATGCCCAGGATGTGGTCCGTGTCTTCGCCAATGACAGGAATCCTGGAGTACCCCGAGCGCAGGAAGAGCGACATGGCACGGCGGAGGCTGGAGCCCGCTTCGATGCTGAGGATGTCTGTACGCGGCACCATCACGGCGCGGACCAGGGTGTCACCGAAATCGAAGACCGATTGGATCATCTCAGCCTCGGTGTCCTCGATCATGTCCGATTCGCTGGCCCGCTCTACGAGCTCACGGAATTCCTGCTCGCTGAAGAAAGCCTCGTCGCCGATTGGCGCGCCGGGGGCCGCGGCGCTGCCCAGGGCCACGAGCCACCCCGGGATGGGACCCAGCACCCAGGTCAGGAAACGGATCATCGGTGCCGTGAAGCGGACGACGGCGGCGGAGTGGAGCCTTCCAAGCTGGCGGGGAGAGACGCCCACGATGACGAATCCCAACAGGGCCATGATGCCGGTTGCAGCCAGCCCCGCAAGCCAGATGTTGTCGAGCAGGCTGTACAGCAGGACAGCGACGGCAACCGCCGAGGCCATCTCGAACCAGATGCGCCAGAACCGCAGCGCTCGGATATGGGCCACGGGTTGCGCCAGGATCCGGCGCATGGCGGTACCGCGGCTCTTCAGGAGTGCTTCCTCGGCGTCGTGCCGCGGAAGGAAGTTGAAGGCAGCCTCAGCTGCGGTCAGTACTGCCGCGACGCCCAGGAAAGCCAAGGCCATCACGACCAGGAGCAACGGGGTCACTGGGTGGTCTCGGCGGGCGCTTCTTTGCCTGTGAAGCCGGACAGGAGCTCGCGCTGGAGGCCGAACATCTCAGCCTTTTCCTCAGGCTCGGCATGGTCGTAGCCCAGCAGGTGAAGGATGCCGTGCGTCGTCAACAGCAGCATCTCGTCCTGCAGCGAGTGGCCGGCGTTCCTGGCCTGGGCGGTAGCAACCTGCGGGCACACTGCGATGTCCCCCAGCATGCCCTGGGGAGTGGGGCGGTCCGGGGTGCCCGGAGTCAGCTCGTCCATGGGTACGGACAGCACGTCAGTGGAGCCGGGCTCGTCCATCAGCTCGATGTGAAGCTTCTCCATCGCGGGCTCGTCCACAAGGAGAATGGACAATTCGGCCTGCGGATGGATATAGAGCTGCTCAAAGATGTATCTGGATAAAGCAACGAGCTCCGATTCGTCCACCTGCACGCCGGACTCGTTGTTCACCTCAATGCTCACGCGTGTTCCCCCCGTTTTTCCCGGCTTGCGGAATGCTTGACCCGGCTGCGCTGGACGTCGTCCCAGATGCTGTAGGCATTGACGATGTCGCCCACCAGGCGGTGCCGCACGACGTCGGCTGCGTCCAGGACGGAGAAGTTCACATCTTCTATGCCCTGCAGGATCTCCTCCACGATACGCAGCCCCGAGCGTGTGCCGAAGGGCAAGTCCACCTGTGTGACATCGCCGGTGACCACCATCTTGGATCCAAAGCCAAGCCGGGTGAGAAACATCTTCATCTGCTCGGGCGTGGTGTTCTGCGCCTCGTCCAAAATGATGAAGGCATCGTTGAGGGTGCGGCCGCGCATATAGGCCAGGGGCGCCACCTCAATGGTTCCCGCCGCCATAAGCCGCGGAATTGACTCCGGGTCCATCATGTCGTGCAGGGCATCGTACAGCGGACGCAGGTAGGGATCGATCTTGTCGCTCAACGTGCCGGGGAGGAAACCAAGCCGCTCCCCCGCTTCCACTGCCGGGCGGGTCAGGATGATCCGGCTGACCTCCTTTTGCTGCAGGGCCTGAACCGCTTTGGCCATTGCCAGGTAAGTCTTGCCCGTTCCGGCGGGCCCGATGCCGAAGATGACGGTGTTGTCGTCGATGGCGTCAACGTAGTTTTTCTGGTTCAGCGTTTTCGGCCGTATGGTCTTGCCGCGGCTGGACAGGATGTCGTGGGTCAGCACATCCACGGGGTTCTGCAAGGACTGGGTGCGCAGGAGTGCCACGAGCTGCTGCAGCACGGCCGGGCTGATGACCGTACCGCGGGCGACGAGTCCGCGGACCTCGTGAAGGAGCCGCATGATCCGCGGCACGTCTGCCGCCGGACCGCTGATGGAGAGCTCATTTCCCCTGACGTGGAAATTGACGGCAGGGAACTGTTCCTCGATGAACCGCAACGCCTCGTCGTGGCTGCCCAGAGACTGAACCATCTGGTCGGAATTGTCGAAGAGGACCACTTCGGTACGGACGCCGGGAAGTGTGTGGGGAAACTCCCCAGCTGTACCCTCGCCGGTGACAAGCCTGCGCTTTCCGTTAGCTGATTCAGTCATAGCGCCGGCCCGCAGGCCTGTGATCCCCTCGATGTTGAACAATAGCTGTTGGCTGGTCTGCGGCGGCTGTTTCCGTTGCTTCCAGCGGTACCTTCCATCCTACGCCAGCAGGCACTCCTGACCCCATACCGCACCAGGGCGTTGCCGGGCCCAGTCCTGACGGGCACAGCGGTTGTTCCCGTCATTAGGTATCAACTTCATATCGGCCTCATATCGTTCCAGTTGCAGTTGGACCGCTCGGCGCATCCCGGCACGTCTGCTCCCCGGGGCTGTGCAATGCTGGAAATCCAGCCTGCTGCTGGAACAACGGGGCCGACTGGGGATCGGCCTATCCCACCAGGAAAGGACAGGGCAATTAAGTTGCCGGAAACCGCAGCGCCCCGCCGCGCCCGAGGAGCCACCAGCTGCGCCCGTTCAGCGGTCCTTGCCGGTCTCCTGCTGGTGGTCCCTGCCCTGGCGGGCTGCATCGCGGAGCCTGGGCCCACCCCCACCGGCATTTTGTCCTCCAGCTCCGACGGCCCGGGAACCACGTCCGGCGCCCCTTCCACGAGCGCCCCATTGGAAACCACCCAGTCCTCCAACAAAGCGCCCGTCTACTGGATTGGCCGCAGCGACAGCAACGTCTTCCTTTACCGGGAATTTCGGGACGTTCCCGAGCAGGAAAATCCTGTGACGCGGGCCCTGCGCGCCATGATGTCCGAAAAGCCGCTGGATCCCGACTTCTTTACGCCATGGCAGAACCCCAGCCAGCTGGCCACCTCCATATCCGGCAAGGACGTCATCACGGTGGACCTGTCGGAGGATGCCTTCAACAGCAACCTCGACGCCGACATGGCGGCCCGGGCCGTCCAGCAGCTGGTCTACACGGCTACCGCGGCGGCTGCGAGTTCGGGGCTGATCGACTCCGGGCAGCAGATCCGCGTCCGGATCCTCGTGGACGGACACACCGAGTACGTCGCCTTCAACCACGTGCAGTTGGGCTCCCCCATGGCCCGCGCATCGGGACTCGTGGCCCCCGTATGGATTATCGACCCCCAGGAAAACGTTGAAGTGGCCGACGGCAGCGTCAAGATCACGGGGCGAAGCACCGTGCCGGGAGGCAAGCTCCGCTGGCAGATCCTGCAGTCCGGGGACGACGGGAGCAAGACTCCCTTCCTCACCGGTGAAACAACGGCAGCCGCGGATCCGGCCCAGGCGGGGGTATTCACCCTGGCCCTCACCCTGCCCGAGGGTGACTTCGAGTTGCGGGTGGCGCAGGCCTCAAACCCGGAGGGCCAGGAGGACGGCAGCGAAGACACCCGGAGCTTCAGGGTCCGTTAGCCCCCGCTCTTGCCGCTGCTCAGAGTACCGGCGCGGCCCAGCGGCCAAGGACGTCGCTAGCCAGAACCACGGCCGCAGGACCGGCTGTTGATGAGCGCAGCACATGGTGCCCCAGGAGGGCCGTCACGGCACCCTGGCCGCACAGCCTTGTCACTTCACGCTGGCTGATGCCGCCCTCGGGTCCGACGATCAAGAGCACTTCCTGTACTTCGCCGGAAGGCCCGGTTTCCAGCCACGTCTCCAGGACGGCCCGCAGCGGGCGAACGGCGTCCTCGTGAAGGACAACAGCAAGGCCGGCCGCCTCCACGGCGGTGGCGAGGCCGGCAGTGTCGACGGCGGCCCGCACCTCGGGGACCCAGGCACGGCGTGCCTGCTTGGCCGCGGCGGTGACAACGGACTGCCATTTTGCGTGCGCCCTGGCTGCCCGGTCACCTTTCCAGCGCACGATGGAACGTTCGGACTGCCATGGAATGACGGCGTCGATCCCCAGTTCGGTGGCCGTCTCGATCGCAAGCTCGTCCCGGTCCCCCTTAGCCAGGGCCTGGACCAGCACCAGCCTGGTGCGTGGTTGGTCCTCAACAACAACAGATGCGCATTCCACTTCGAGTCCGGAGGAGGAAGCGGCGGTAACCTTGCCGCTCATCCTGGTGCCGGCGCCGTCCACTATGTCCACCGCCTCGCCCGGAGCGAGCCGCTTAACCGTAACCGCGTGGCGCGCCTCGGGTCCCTCGAGGACAAAGATCCCTTCCGGCACCACCCGGTCCAAAGACCCGGGCGCGGTGAAAAAGACGGGGTTGCTCACCGCTACAGATTACCGAGCCGGTCCCGGAGCTTGGCGAACATGCCGCCGCTGGCAGCAAGCTTGCCCTCCGTGATCTGCTCGCCGCGGAGTTTGGCAAGCTGGCGCAACAGGTCTTCCTGCGCCGGATCGAGCCTCGCCGGCGTCTCGACCTGCAGATGGACCTTCAGGTCGCCGCGGCCGTACCCGCGCAGGTGGGTAACACCCAGGCCGCGCAGGGTAATGATTTCTCCGGACTGGGTGCCGGCCTTGACATCGATGTCCTGGGCGCCGTCGAAGGTCTCCAGGGTCACGTCGGTTCCCAGGGCAGCTGCCGTCATGGGGATGTTCAGGGTAGCGTGCAGGTCGTCACCTTCCCGGACGTAGGTGGCGTCGTTGTTGACGCGGATCTCCACGTAGAGGTCGCCGGCCGGGCCGCCGGCGGGACCGGCTTCGCCCTGGCCGGAAAGCTGGATGCGCGTCCCGGTGGCCACGCCTGCAGGAACCTTGATGGTCAGGGAACGACGGCTGCGGATCCTGCCCTGCCCGCTGCACTCGTTGCAGGGGTCCTTGATGACGGTTCCAAAACCTTCGCAGGTGCCGCACGGCGCGGCGGTCATCACCTGGCCGAGGATGGAACGCACGGCGCGCTGGACCTGGCCGCTGCCGCCGCAGATATCGCAGCGCTCAGGGTGGGTTCCGGGACGGCAGCACGAGCCCTCACAGGTGGGGCAAACCACTGCCGTGTCCACCTCGAGCTTCTTGTTGACCCCGAACACGGCGTCACGGAGCTCGATCCGGACGCTGATGAGCGCATCCTGCCCGCGCCGGACCCTCGATGCTGGGCCGGTGGTGCCACCGGCGCCGAAGAAGGTGTCAAAGATGTCCTGGAACGCGAAGCCCTGCCCGGCGTACGCTCCGCCGCCGAACCCGTTGTCCGTGCCGTTCTCGTTGCCTGTGGTGTCATAGACCCGCCGCTTCTGGGGGTCCGAGAGAACTTCGTAGGCGTGGGTCACTGCCTTGAAGCGGTCCGCAACATCCTCACCGGGATTGACGTCCGGGTGAAGGGTCCGGGCCAGCTTGCGGTAGGCCTTCTTGATCTCTTCCCCGGTGGCATCCGGTGCGACTCCAAGGACTTCGTAGTGGCTGCTCAAAGTTCGTATCTCTTCCTTGTTGTTCTGCCTGCAGTCGTACTGCATACACTGCTGTGCGCCTTTCGGCGCCGTACTGCGGTCAGGGTCCCAAAATCCGTGACAGGTAACGGGCCACAGCCCTGACCGCCGCCATGGTGGTGGGGTAGTCCATCCTGGTGGGACCCAGCACGCCAATCTTGGCGACGCTGTCGGGACCATAGCCCGTAGCTACGACGGAAGCCTCCGCCAGACCGTCGTAGGGGTTTTCGCGGCCAATGCTCACGGCCACTCCGCGATGGTCCTGGGCCATCTCGCTCAGCAGGCGCAGCATCACCACCTGCTCCTCGAGGGCCTCCAGCACCGGCCCGATGCTCAGCGGAAAGTCAACGTTTGAACGGGCCAGGTTGGCCGTGCCGGCCATTACCATGCGGTCCTCGCGGCTGCTGTGGGCCAAACCCTCAAGCCCATGCGCCAGCGCCTGGGCTGCCTGCCGCTGTCCGGGGGCGACGCCGGACACCACTCCCGTGAGGGACTGTCCAAGCTGGGCCAAGGGAGTTCCGGCGAGTGACCCGAGGAACCGGCCACGCAGCGCAGCGATGGCGTCATCCGCCAGGTCCTGCCCGACGTCGATGACCCGTTGTTCAACCTTGCCGCTGTTGGCAATCAGCACCACCAGCACCTTGCGCGGGGCAAGGAGAACAAATTCGATGTGACGGACCAGTGCCCGGTTGAGGTGCGGATACTGGACCACCGCCACCTGGTTTGTCAGTTGCGACAGGAGCCGGACGGTGCGCTCCAGGACGTCGTCAAGGTCATCCGCACCTTCCAGCAGTGACTGGATGGCCCGCCGCTCCGCTTGGGACAAGGGCTTTACCGCGGAAATCTGGTCGACGAAGAGCCGGTAGCCCTTGTCCGTGGGGATGCGGCCTGCACTGGTGTGCGGGGCGGTGATCAGTCCCTCGTCTTCAAGCGCGGCCATGTCATTGCGGATGGTTGCGCTGGAAACGCCGAGATGGTGCCTCTCCACCAGGGCCTTGGACCCCACGGGCTCCCGGGAGTGGACGTAGTCCTCCACGATTGCCCGCAGTACTTCCAGTTTCCGTGGCTCGCTCACACTCCACCTCCATCCAGGGTTCAGGGCAGCCGTTCCGCCCGCACCGTGTCTCTACAGGGGTTAGCACTCGACATGCCTAAGTGCTAACAGTCTATTATGACTCTCCCCGTTGTTAGCATTGGTACCGCTCCGGGCGGAAATTCGGGGCCGTGACCGAGCGTGAGGCGGAGTGATTCCATGCATTACCAGAACTGGGGAGCCCAGGACCTGTCCGCACCTTCACGGACGAAACTGCCCGAGGTACCCGTGGAGCGTGGCATGGTGCTGGAGGACGTCCAGTCCGGCTGGGTAGGCGCGGTGACCCGGGTGGAGAAATCGGGAGGCATGCATGTGGTGGCCCTGGAGGACCGCCGCGGCAAGTCACGGTCCTTCCGGCTGGGATTCGGATTCCTCCTCGAAGGCCAGGCAATCCGCCTGCTGCCGCCCGCCCCGCGGCCGGCGGCAGGCACGGGCACCGCCCCCGGCCGGACGGCGTCGGGCTCTGTCCGTGTGGCAGGGCAGAGAGCCCAGGTTGCCAAGGCGAGCCGCATCTGGGTGGAGGGAAAGCACGACGCCGAACTGGTCGAGAAGGTGTGGGGAGATGACCTCCGGGTGGAAGGTATCGTCGTCGAACCCCTCCACGGCATTGACGACCTCACTGCTGCTGTGGCCGATTTCAAACCCGGCCCGGGCCGGCGCCTGGGGGTACTCGTCGACCATCTGGTGCCCGACTCAAAGGAGTCCCGCATCGCCGAATCGGTGATGGCCTCTCCCGGGGCCGCGGGAAACGTGCTCATCGTGGGACACCCCTATGTTGACGTGTGGCAGGCGATCCGGCCGGCTGTCCTGGGTATCGAGAAATGGCCGGTAGTACCGCGCGGGCAGGACTGGAAGACCGGCATCCTCGCAGCCTTCGGCTGGCCGCACGAGACCAAAGAGGACATTGGCCTCGGCTGGCAGAAGCTTCTGGGCGCCGTCCGGAGTTACGCGGACCTGGAGGCGTCGCTGCTGGGCAGGGTGGAGGAAGTCATCGACTTCCTTACCGTCCCCTGAACACTTGGCGCGCCAGATTCACGCATGCGTGCCCCTATCCGGTGGATGAGGTCAGGCATAACCGCTGCACCCAGTATTCTTGGTATTGCGGTGTCCGCCGATCGCAGGACCGGCAGCAGACATGGCATTTCTTAGTCAGCACCAATGCACCTAGAAGGAACAGACTGTGGCAGAAAACGCACGTGATCACAGGGACACCCAGGGCGGCCAGGGCCGTTCGGAGTACCACGGTGTTCCAGCGAATGCGCTGCCCCTGACGGCCAGCGAAGACCGGCAGTGGGCCACCCTGGCCCACTTTGGCGGCATTTTGGGCTGCGTTCCTTCGCTGCTGATCTACTTGATCTTTCGAGACCGGGGCCCGTTTACCGCGCAGGAATCAAAGGAGGCACTGAATTTCAGCCTGCCGCCCACCGTCGCCGCCGTGGTTGCCAACATTTTGGTCTTCGTACCGGTGATCGGCAACATCTTTGCCGTTATCGCCACATTGATCTGGATCGGGCTGACCTGTTTCTCGGTGGCCGCCGGAATCCACGTCAACCGGGGCCAGCCGCACCGGTACCCGTACAACCTGCGCTGGATCAAGTAGCGCAGGCAGGCTCCGCTCTATTCCGTACAACCCGAACGGCGCGGCGTCCGGCATGATGGGTGAATGCGCAGCATCGAGTTGACGTTCGGGGAATCCACCGATTCTTCCATCAGGACGGACTGGGCCCGGCTCCGGGAAGCCGGCCTGCCGAGCCTCGCCACCCACACTTCCCCGAGCAACAGGCCGCACATCACGCTGGCCGCAGGCAACACGCTGGACGCTGGGTTTGCCATGCCGGAACTCTGGGACGGGCTGCCACTCGACATCACCTTTTCCGGTTTCGTGGTCTTCCCTGCCGGCCCTGGCAAGTACGTCCTGGCACGCTTGGTTGTGCCGGCGGCGGGTTTGCTCCAACTCCACGCCCGGCTTCATCAGCAGTGCACAGGCGCCTTTGCCAACACCCTGCCGGATGCCTGGACGCCGCATGTCACCCTTGCGCACCGGATCCCAGGGCACCTGCTCGGAACCGCCCTGGCTATCTTGGATGTGCAGGCTGACGGGCAATGTATCGAGGCGCGTCAATGGGACAGCTCCACCCGGACCACCACATCCCTCGGCGGCTGCCCGCCGGGCTAAGTGTCAGTACTGCCGGGAGTGGGGACGCCGCGCCTCGGGGAAAGATCCCTGCGAGGCCGCATGTCAGTCCGGCAAAACGCGTCGGACCACCGCATCCCCCAGAAGCCTGCCTTTGAGGGTGAGGACGAGCCGTCCCCGGAAGGCTGCGGCCGGCTCCACCAGGCCGTCAGCGATCAGGCCTGCGACCTGGTGCCGGCCTTCCGCGCCAAGGGCAGAAACCTCAAGGCCGGACTGCAGGCGCGCCTCAAGCATCACCCGCTCCACGTTCCTGGTTTTTGGGTCCAACGTCTCCCTGCCGGCAGCGGGCGAGAGACCCTGCGCCAGGCGGCCTGCGTAGGCGGCGGGGTGCTTGACGTTCCACCAGCGGATTCCTCCCACGTGCGAGTGCGCGCCCGGCCCGATACCCCACCAGTCATCGCCGCGCCAGTAAGCCAGGTTGTGGCGGCAGGCCTGCTCGGGGGTGCGGGCCCAGTTGCTGACCTCGTACCAGCCGAGGCCTGCTTGGGTGATCATCTGGTCGGCAAGCTCATACTTGTCCGCATGGTCGTCGTCGTCGATTCCGGGGACTTCACCACGGCGCATCTGGGCGGCGAGCTTGGTGCCGTCCTCCACTATCAGCGCGTAGGCGCTGATGTGGTCCGGCTCGTAGGACAGGGCGGTCTCCAGCGAATACCGCCAGTCGGCGAGGGACTCCCCCGGTGTTCCGTAGATCAGGTCCAGGCTGACAGCGAGCCCGGCCTCGCGCGCCCATTTAACTACCTGCGGGACCCGGCTGGGTGCGTGCGTACGGTCCAGGACTTTGAGGACGTGCGGGACGGCTGACTGCATGCCGAAGGAGATCCGGGTGAACCCGGCGTCCTTGAGGATGGCGAGGGATTCCGGCGTTACCGAATCGGGGTTCGCCTCCGTGGTGACCTCGGCACCGTCTTCGATTCCCCATAGCTCGATGGCCCTCCGGAGGATCAAGGCAAGATCATCCGCTGGAAGCAGGGTGGGGGTGCCCCCGCCGAAAAACACAGTGCTCAATTTCCTGGCAGGAAGGCCGGATTCGCCCAGCACACGGGCCGCCATCGATACCTCCGAGGCGGCCGTGCCGGCGTACGCGTCCTGGGACGCGCCGCCGCCGAGCTCCGTGGCGGTGTACGTGTTGAAGTCGCAGTAGCCGCAGCGCACCGCGCAGAACGGGATGTGTACGTAAAGGCCGAATGCCCGGTCCGCCGAACCCTCCACTGCCTGGGCCGGCAGCAGGCCGTCCGACGGCGCCGGGTCGCCGAGGGGAAGAGTGCTAGGCATTACAGGGGCCTCCGGTGTTGCCGGACGCGGTCTTCACTACTTCTTGGCCTTGTCCTTGGACTCGTCTGTGGTGAGCGCGGCGATGAATGCTTCCTGGGGGACCTCGACGCGGCCCACCATCTTCATGCGCTTCTTGCCTTCCTTCTGCTTTTCCAGCAACTTGCGCTTACGCGAGATGTCACCGCCGTAGCACTTGGCCAGGACGTCCTTGCGGATGGCGCGGATGCTTTCCCGGGCGATGATCCTGGAGCCGATGGCGGCCTGGATGGGCACCTCGAACTGCTGGCGCGGGATGAGCTCGCGCAACTTGGTGGTCATCATGACACCGTAGGAGTAAGCCTTTTCGCGGTGCGTGATGGCGGAGAAGGCATCCACTTGCTCACCCTGGAGCATAATGTCCACCTTCACCAGATCGGCCACCTGCTCGCCGTCGGCCTTCCAGTCCAAGGACCCGTAGCCACGGGTCTTGGACTTGAGGATGTCGAAGAAGTCGAACACGATCTCGGCCAGCGGCAGGCGGTACCGGATTTCCACCCTGTCCTCGGACAGGTAGTCCATGCCGCCCATAACGCCGCGACGGCTCTGGCACAGTTCCATGATGGCGCCGACGAATTCGTTCGGAGCCAGGATGGTGGCGGACACCATCGGCTCGCGGACTTCGGAAATCTTGCCGGAGGGGTATTCGCTGGGGTTGGTCACATGGACCACCTTTTTATCCTCCAGCGTTACCTCATATTCCACGTTGGGGGCGGTGGAGATCAGGTCCAGGTTGTACTCGCGTTCGAGCCGCTCGCGGGTGATTTCCAGGTGGAGCAGGCCAAGGAAGCCCACGCGGAAGCCGAAGCCCAGTGCGGCGGAGGTTTCCGGCTCGTACACCAAAGCGGCGTCGTTAAGCATCAGCTTCTCCAGGGCATCGCGCAACACCGGATAGTCCGTGCCGTCCAGCGGATACAGGCCGGAGAAGACCATTGGCTTGGCATCGGCGTAGCCGGGAAGCGAATCGGCGGCCGGCTTGGCGAGGTTCGTGACGGTGTCGCCCACCTTGGACAGACGGACATCCTTCACTCCGGTGATGAGATAGCCCACTTCGCCGACACCGAGGCCCTTGGACGGGGTGGGCTCCGGGGAGCTGACCCCGATCTCGAGGAGTTCGTGGGTGGCCCGGGTGGACATCATCTGGATGCGTTCGCGGGGGTGCAGCATCCCATCCACTACGCGGACGTAGGTGACCACGCCGCGGTAGGTGTCATATACCGAGTCAAAGATCATGGCACGGGCGGGGGCATTTGCATCACCCTCCGGGGCCGGCAGGTCGCGGACGATCTTGTCCAGAAGCGCTTCAACGCCCATTCCGGTTTTCCCCGAGACACGCAAAACGTCCTCCGGGTCCCCGCCGATGAGGCTGGCCAGTTCCGCCGCGTACTTCTCAGGCTGGGCGGCCGGGAGGTCAATCTTGTTCAGGACCGGGATGATCGTGAGGTTGTTTTCCATCGCCAGGTACAGGTTGGCGAGGGTCTGAGCCTCAATACCCTGCGCTGCGTCGACCAGGAGGATGGCTCCTTCGCAGGCTGCCAGGGAGCGGGAAACCTCGTAGGTGAAGTCCACGTGCCCGGGGGTGTCGATCATGTTCAGCGCGTAACTGGTGCCCTCGAATTCCCACGGCATGCGGACAGCCTGGGACTTGATGGTAATGCCGCGCTCACGCTCGATGTCCATGCGATCCAGGTACTGGGCCTTCATGTCGCGGGACTGCACGACGCCGGTGAACTGCAGCATGCGGTCGGCCAGGGTGGACTTGCCGTGGTCAATGTGCGCGATGATGCAGAAATTCCGAATGATGGCCGGATCTGTCGCGGCGGGCACCGGGGCGGTGCGGGCCATGGGAGACACGCAGGGTCCTTACTGTTGGCATTCACGCGGCCGCCGCCAGGACGCACCGAGGGCACCCTGCGGACGCTCCGCACATGTGGAACCTCAAGTGTCCCACGTCCGGGGCTGCGGAACCGCATTACAGGCCTTGCGATGTTCCATGCCTGCGACGCCGGCCGACGCTAGGGTTGCTGGATGGCTATCAACTTCCGCTCCCTTGCCCACGCCGTCAAGGCCGGCCTGCGCGCGCTGCAGAAGCCGGGCAGGGGCGCGCCGGCCCGCACGGCCAGTCCGGCCCGCGGCGTACCCTCCCCTGCCAGAGCGGGCAACGGTCGCTATCCCGGCGACTTTCAACGCAAATTCGCCATCCGTTACGCACCCCAGCGGGACGGCGACCCAGACCCGGGCGAGGTGGTGTGGGCCTGGGTCCCTTACGAGGAGGACCACACGCGCGGTAAAGACCGCCCGGTGCTGCTGGTCGGCCGCAGCGGTGGGTACCTTCTGGGGCTGATGCTCACCAGCAAAGACCGGGTCGCCGACGCGGGAGCATCAGCGAACTTCGTTGACATTGGCGCCGGCGGGTGGGACCGGCAGGGCCGGCCCAGTGAAGCCCGGCTGGACCGCATCCTTCAGCTCCGGCCGGACAGCATCCGGCGGGAAGGCGCGGTGCTTGACCGTGCGCACTTCGAGAAGGTGGCTGAAGGGGTCCGCCGGCGACACGGCTGGAACTAGCCTCCCAAATGGCCAGCCCCGCCTCTGACCTGCTATTCTTTATAGCTGTGTGTCCGTGCAGGTCGACGGCCACTGATGGTTGGCCGCCATAGGTATCCCCACGCCGCTCAGTCAATGGCCAATCTGAAAGCCCTCTAGACCATTTCCGCATTAAAAAGAGAGTTCACACGTGGCGAATATCAAGTCCCAGAAGAAGCGCATCCTCACCAACGAGAAGGCACGCCTGCGCAACAACGCAGTCAAGTCCGAGCTGAAGACGGCCATCCGCGCCGTCAACACCGCCGTTGAGTCCACGGACAAGGATGCAGCTGCTGCTGCCCTGGTTGCTGCCAGCCGCAAGCTGGACAAGGCTGTCAGCAAGGGTGTTCTGCACAAGAACAACGCAGCTAACCGCAAGTCGGCGATCTCCAAGAAGGTCAACGCACTGTAAGGTTTCCAGTTCCTTGAACTGATGGTTGTGGCCGGTACCGGTTGGTACCGGCCACACATCTTTAACCGGTCAGATCCGGTTGTCCTCCAGACGCCGGTTGTTCCAGCGCCTGGGTGGGGCGGTGGTGGGCTACCTGCCCTGGACGGACATGGCGATCACCGTGACCGCATGCTCCACGGCATAGACGGGATCGCGGGAAAGGCCCTTTACCTGGGCGTCGGCTTCGGCGGTGGCCTGGATGGAGCGAACCAGGCCTTCCGGCGTCCAGCGCCGGACGTCCCGCTGGGCCTGCTCAACCAGCCAGGGCTGCATCCCCAGGTCTGCAGCTATTTGGGCCGAAGAACCCGAGGCGCCTGCCACGCGGGCCACCGTCCGCAGCTTTGCCGCCAGCGCGGCGACCAGCGGAACGGGATCGGCTCCTGTGGCCAGGGCATGGCGAAGAGTGGACAGCGCCAGCGGGCCGTTTCCTGCCATGGCAGCGTCAGCGACTTTGAAGGCCGTGGCCTCGATTCGTCCGCCGTAGTAGCGGTCAACGATGTCGGTGGTCACCGTTGTGCCGGCATCCGCGATCAGCTGGCTGCATGCTGCCGCCAGTTCCGAAAGGTTGGCTCCGACTGCGTTCACCAGAGCCTGCACGGCATTCGGTTCGATCCTCCGCCCGGCCCCTTTGAATTCGGCAGCGACAAAGGCTACCTTGTCCGCGTCCTTTTTCAGTGGCTGGCAGTCCACTACCGGCCAGCCGCCCTTCTTGATCGCGTCGAGCAACTTCTTCCCCCGGACTCCCCCGCCGTGCCGCAGCACCAGGACGGCGTCCGGCTCCGGGTGGCCGAGGTAAGCAAGAGCGTCGGCCAGGAAAGCGTCGTTCATCGATTCGACGGCCTCGACTTCGATGAGCTTGCTTTCGCCGAAAAGGGACGGGCTGACCTGCATGAGCAAGGTCCCGGCCTCGTAGCCTGCGGCGTTGATGCGGCTGACTTCAACGTCCGGCGCCGCTGCCCGTACCTCTGCGCGGACCCGGTCCATGGCCCTGATGCCGAGGTACTCTTCAGGCCCGGCGACAAGGACCACCGCAGCCGGGGTTACATCCCGCCAGGTGGGGCCGTTCGACGCCGGCGAACGGGTTGCACGTTTCTGCGCAGCGGCCATCGGGGCTTCCTTCCGGAAAGTTTTATGGAGTATCCCAGCCTGCCATGTCCGGCGTCCCGGTCCAAGCCCGGACCGTGATGGGGCAGCACCCGTGCGGCGGACCTGGGCAGCGGCTGCGGGCTGTGGCCCGGCAGCCTTCCGTATGCGTACCGCTCCAGCATTTCGAGCAGGGAATCGGTGCGCCGGTGTAAAGCCAGTACACCCCGGATGAGCCGGTGCGGGCGGACCGCGGCCCAGACGGCCACGAACGTCAGCACGGACAGGAACAGCATGGTCAGCATGCCGGACACACCCTCGGGCCAGGGAAGGGCTGCGCCGGGAAGCTGCGAGGTGAATCTGGCCGTCGCCGCCACGCCCGCGCTGCACGTACCCGCAACGGCGATCAGGAGGGTTCCTGCCCACGGGACCAGCACTACCAGGGGCACGGCAGCTGTCCCCAGCAGTGTCACGGGGGCGACGAGTGGTGACACTATGACGTTGGCCAGCAGTGAGTAGGTGGAAAACTGGGGCTGCAGCACAACGATGACCGGCCCGCACAGCAGTTGGGCGGACAACGGAACAGCAACTGCAGCCGCTGCCCAGCGCGGGATGAGCGCAGGGGTCCAGGCCATGATGCGTTGGCCGAGGACGATGATTCCCAGTGTTGCCAGAACGGACAGGAGGAACCCGAAACTTGATCCCAGCCCCGGGTCGGTCAGCAGCAGGCCGATGACAGCAAGGCACAGGAGGCTCAGGCCACGGCCGGAGCGGCCCGCAGCCAGCGACACCACTGCCACCGCTCCCATGAGCGCTGCCCTCAGGACGCTCGCATCCGGCCCAACGAGAAGCACGAACAGCCCAAGGCCTGCCACAGCCAGCACGGCAGAGGCCAGCCGGGGTAGTCGGAAACGCCGGCACAACAGCAGCAGCGCGCCGAGGACCAGGCTGCAGTTGGCCCCACTGACTGCTGTCAGGTGGGTCATGCCAACGCTTTTCATGGCAGCGTTCAAGCCCTCGTCGAGCGCACTGGTGTCCCCGGTGACCATTCCAGGAAGCAGGCCGCGGGGATCCCGGGCGAGGAAAGAGGCAGCAGAAACGAATTGTTCCCGCAGTTCCTTGGCTGCTCGCTGCAGGATGGGCGGGTCAACGGGCTGACCTGGTCCGGAGGATGCTGTGAGGATGCCGGCCTCCTCCCGTCCGGGATCGGCGGGGCGAAGCTTTCCGGTGGCGCGAACCAGCTGGCCGGGCACCACCGCGTCCCAACCGCCGCCGCCCATCACCATCAGCTGGGCCCGCGTCCGCAACAGAACACCGCCGGTACTGACGTCCCGCGTCCAAACAGGAACCGACCAGCGCGCGGGCGGGCCGGCCTGGTTGGGTGCAGTCAGCGCGCGGGGAGCTCCTGCCACTTCGAGGACAGCTACCACCGACTTCTTTGAGGAGACGGCGGCTGCCAGGGGACCGTCGTGGCGCTGGGTGGAGGCCATCGCCGAGTGGGCTGCCGTGGTCGCGGCCAAGAGGAGGGCGACCGCCGTGGTGGCCCGGAAGCTGCGCCGGCCCGGATTCCCGTTTCCCCGACCATCCGCCCGGGGGCCGCGGAGTTTGACGGTGCGGTGCAGCAACAGCCCGGCGAGTACCAGCAGTGCACAGCAGAGACCGCCCAGTGCCATCGGGGGCAGCCACAGTCCGGCAATGGCGGCAGCCCAGACGAGCACCGCCGGCAGCGCCAAGCGCACATCGGTGCGCCGGCGAGTGGTTTCGCCACTGCCCGACTCCGCCTCCTGGGCTGCCTTCCTGTTGCCTCCCCGGAACCGGGCAGACTGCGCTGCCAAATGCTTCCGCGGACGTCCGCCTCGGCCCGGGGCGGAAGCCGGCACCGGGAGGCCGTGCCCGAGCAGGGCCGGACGCACTCGCGGCACTTCCGCCCCGTCAGTCTTTCCCGGACCACCGCTTGGACCCGGGAGTCCTGGGCTTTGGAGTCCTGTGCCTTCCCCGTCAGCAGTGTTCCCGCGGACCGCAGCCTCCACATAGCGGCTCCATGGGCTCGAGCCAGTTCCGGATGCCCGGTTACCCATGAACCTGCCGCACGGTCTTCGTCCTCATCGCACGCTGCCTTCTGCTCGTCGGCTGGCTTCGTCTCATATGGTTACCAGCGGGAGCAAGGCTTCAAGCATGTTCCCCCCGAACGCCGTCAATCGCATCAAGTTCCTCCACCGAATTGAACGGTCGATGTTCCTTGGAGCCCGTGGGGATCGCTGCCCAGGGCGGCCTGAAACCTGGTCGGCGCGTGACGCGCCTGCTGACCCGATGGTCCCGGATTCCTGTGTGACATACCGCCACGCTAGGGACAGTTCGCGGCTAGGCAACAGGCAGGAACCCTGCTATGTGGATAGAAGCGTAGATCCGAACGACGGGAGCCGCTGGCCTTGGCGAAGGACGAAACGCCGGGTTTTTTCGTAGCCCAACGGATTGAGGCCCGCCGCTAGAAGGTTCTGGCCGAAGTAGTGCGTCAGATTCTTTTCGCAGGGGGCGTCGTGTAGCTTGCGTTGAACTGCTGCTTCGGAAGGAGCAGCAGGTCAATGATGCGGTTGCGGCGTCTGGCATAGTCTGCCTCAAGATTGAACCCGTCGCTGTGGCGCTCGAAGTGGTCTGCCCGGACATGCTCCACCTCGTACCGCACCTTGGAGTTTAAACTCGAATGCGAACACCCGCTTGGTTGGTTTAGCCACCAGCGTCGTACCCCGCGAACTCGCATCGCTCATATAACCGACCATTCGCTTCCGGGCTCACGCCGTGCCGACTTCCTATACCTCCGGTACCTCAACCGGTCTCGAACACCACTACCGCGGCCTCGCGCTGCTTCTCGAACAACTAACTGCTCCCTAACATAAAGCTGCTCCCCGTAAGTCAGAAGTGAATATCCGGTCCAACTATCGGGGAGCAGTTCACGCAATCCCTGGCCGCCCTTCCCCTACCGGAGGAAGCACTAATGCACGCACTTCCTGCCGCCGTGGGGACTCAACTTAGTAGAAGGAGATGAGTTCGACCAGCTCGCCAACCCTGTCCTCGGGGTAGTTCCGCGCGATATCTGCCTGGCTGATGATGCCTATCAAGTTATGACCGTCGATAACCGGCAGACGGCGTACCTGGTGCTCCCCCATGGTCCTGATGGCTTCTTCGATGGAATCGTCCGCACCGATGGTCACCGGTTTGCCCTGGCCAAAATCGCCGGCCTTTGCCGTGCGCGGGTCACCACCTTCCGCGAAGCATTTGATGACAATGTCGCGGTCCGTGATCATGCCCTTGAGTCGGTTGTCCTCTCCGCAAATTGGCAGGGCACCGACGTCGAGATCTTTCATCTTCCGGGCGGCTGCTTCCAACGTTTCGTTTTCCCCGATGCACTCAACGCCGCCGGTCATAATTTCACGTGCTTTTGTCATGGCATTCTCCTCAGATGATCCGTGGCGTTGCTAAAGCTGCCCGGTCGGAGCCGCCGACCGCCACCCCTGCAGGTTAAATCCGCCACCTACCCATGTCCAGACCCTGATTGTCTCTAAGACGCCATCCAGGAAGCTTAGGGGACGATATTCGTGGGCTGGACCTAGCGATTGCAGCGAGACCTCACTGTCGCTATCAAAGCTGATGCACTGATTCTCACTATGAAGTCTTCTCGGAATCGTTCGCTCGCGGGAGTGCTGTTTCAACGATCGTGCCTAAGGTTCTACCGCTCCGTTACCCCCGCCCGGAAAACAGAACACCAGCCACCCCCCGGGCGGCCTCCCGCGGATCGGCGGGCAGTCCGGCAGGCAGGTTGCCACTGAGCCAAAGAGTCGCGAACCCGTGGACCAGCGACCACGCCGCCAGCGCCGCGTCCTGTGAAGCAGGACCGGATTCTGACGCCGCAAATGGGGCAACCCCCCGGTATAGGGATTCTCCTGCCCGTGCCTTGGCCGTGATCAGTTCCGGGTCATCTGCCCGGTACAGCTCCGGCCGGAACATCACGGCGAAATGGGCTGGATGCCCGACAGCGAAACCGACATAGGCCACCCCCACCTCCAAGAAGTCACCAGTTTGCCGCTGTGTCTCGGACAGCGCGTCCCCCAGGAGCCCGAAGCCCTGGGCCGCTACGGCAGTCAGGAGGCCGGCCTTGTCTCCGAAATGGTGCGCCGGGGCAGCATGGGACACGCCGGCGCGCCTGGCGAGATCCCGGAGGCTCAGCGCCGACGGACCGGACTCGGCGATGACTTCCAAAGCAGCGCTGATAATCGTGCGCGGGAGGTTCTTGTGATGGTAAGTCGTGCTCATGCCCCAAGCCTAGCCTCAAACTAGTCATTGACAAGTTTTGGTCCGGGAGTAATCTAGTCAGTGTCAAGATTCTTTCGATGCCTCTGGAAGGAACGCATCATGGCACCACTCATTACCCTCCTGGCCGTCACCCTCCTGCTGCGCGCCGCTGGTACTGCCGGCATCAAAGCGCTACGGTCTTGGCACACGAGCCTGCGCGCAGGCCTCGCTGCCATGTTCATCCTCACCGGAGCGGCCCATTTCAACGGCATGCGCCAGGACCTGGTCGCAATGGTGCCGCCCGCCCTGCCCAATCCCGAACTTCTGGTCACACTGACGGGTGTACTGGAACTGCTGGGAGCCGCCGGCTTGCTTTACCGCCGGACGGCGCCGTGGGCGGCCGGCGGACTGGCCCTCTTGATGGTGGCCATGTTCCCGGCGAACGTCTACGCCGCACTTACCGGACTAATGGTCAACGGGGCACCGGCAACTGCGCTCCTGCCGCGGACGCTCATGCAGCTGCTTTTCATCACCGCTACGATCCTCGTGGTGCTCCCCTATGTCAGGGCCCTGCCCCACCGCCGGTCAATACCCACCGCGCAGTACTGACGGCTGAGAACCACCAGAGCCCCCACGAGTAAGCAATAAAGCTGCACCTACGGTCCCATCGGATGGTAATCTGCCAGACCATTGCCTGAAGTAACAAATGCGGGTTTCTCAGCACTCCCCCTCAAGCGGCAGTTGGTGGCGCGTTGTTTGGGGGAAGTTGAGAAGCCGGGGACTCAAAAACGAACAGAGGCCGCGCGTGCCCTGTCGTGGAAGACGACGAGAACGTTAGGTCACTGACAGGGACTCTGCCGGACATGGACGTGCACGCCATTGCCCGCACCATCCGTGCCCTGAACAATGCCCCGATACTATTTCTGACGGCCAGGCAGAAATGGATCATGTCCTCGCCGGCATCCGCAGTGTCGACGTCGTCGTCAACACGCACCTGCACTTCGATCATTGCGGCGGTAACCATCTCTTCGCGGGCCCCGTTTACGTTCAGAGTGAGGAACTCGAAGATGCCAGCAACGAAAACGACTACACGATCCCCGAATGGGTGGCCCGCCTGGGATGCACTACGTTTCCGTCGACAGGGAGCTACAACTGGAACTGCTTCCCGGGCTGCCGCTCCTTTCGGCACCAGGTCACACCCGGGCGTCACAGGTCGTCGTCATTGGCCGCGCCGAACGCCCGACCATCGTCGCTGGAGATATAGCAGTTTGGTCCGGTGAACTTGATAGCCCCCGCAGCGAAGGTTAGGCGACATAATCACGCGAATTGCCAGTCACGTATGAACCCACATGATTCCACGAAAACTAAGGTTGTGAAGTTTGCCGATAAATGGCGGAGTTCTGTGACCCCTTTATGTCGCATGGGTGAGCGGCGCTGCTTGAATCGCTAGTGTTTTGAGACGGGAAGGTTTCGAGACAGGTGCAGGTAATTCGAGATGCCGAAGTACTTCGGCACTGTTGACACCCTCATTTATCATGAGTGGACTAAACGACAAGTGGAACGTGTGGGTTATATTGACCACAGCTAGAAAACTTTCTAGCCGATTTTGACCGAAAGTCACTCACCGTGTCAGCAAAGAAAATCACCACGTTCGCTGTTGCGGCGCTTGTCAGTGCTGGGGCGCTTCTGGTGGCACCCGCACCGGCAGCGCAGGCAGCGGCGCAGGTCTATAATCCCTGTGCACGCGCAACGTCGGGTCAAACGAAATACTCCACCTTCGGAGCAAACCGTGTCACTTTTGCCACCACGACCACCCGTGACGCCAACGTTGCCACCCTCACTAGCTGCGTGCGGCGCGGGAACACTTACGTTCAGGAGTGGCAGGACTGGGGCTACGTCGGTCTCAAAGGATTCGCTGCGCCCGGATTGACATGGGAGAACACTTTTAAGTCTCCGACTGGTTCCTACAGCGTCACTGAGGCGCTTGGCCGCTCCAATCCGGGCACGGCTTTGAAGTATTACAAGGTGAATCCTTACTCGCGCTGGGGCGGCGAATACGGCGCTACTTACAACCAGTACTTCGAGGGTCGCGGTGGACCCTCTGACGAGAATCTCTGGATGTACATGAATCAGGGTTACTACGAGCAGGCAGCAGTTATCAACTACAACCGCGCGCCTGATATGAAAGTGACACAGGGCGCTTCGTATGCGATCTTCCTGCACGCTGGTCGCACCACGTCAGCAGGTTGCGTATCCACGAGCCTTGCTACAACGACACGGTTCCTCCGCTCAGCCCGACCCGGTGACAGGATCATCATGGGAGCGGTGGATGACGTGTTCACTCCGTACTCCAGCAACCCGTTCGGCGCGATCATGGGCAAGTACGCTGCTTCGGGCAGTGTCGCTGGAGGTCTGAAAAGCCCGACTAACAAAGAACTCACTGCGCTGAGGAACGGTGGGGCGGGACGCGCTTATCAGGGCGGAGGCATTTACTGGTCACCTAGTACTGGCGCGAAGATTTCCGGTGGTGCCATCCGTAATAGGTGGTCAAGCGCAGGAGCTTACAACGGCTCTTATGGTTACCCAACAACTGATGAGTACGCAGTTCCGGGCGGTAGGGCGCAGAGGTTCCAGAACGGCATTTCCATCACATGGAATGGCAAGACAGCATTTGCCCAGTCCGGAGCCATCGGCGCGCGCTGGCAGGGAGTGAGCTGGCTAGGTACAGCTAGCAACAACATGACCAAGATCAAGAATGGCGGCTACTACCAGACATTCCGTGGTGGTCTAATCTACTGGTCTCCAACGACAGGTGCCCGCCTCTCGACCGGAACGATGCATGCTGCTTGGGGTAAGGCTGGTTACGAGAACGGTCGCCTCGGTTACCCGAAGACAGATGCTTACAAGACTTCCAAGGGAACGTCGCAGAACTATCAGGGTGGTCGCATTGATCTCAGCACCGCCGGCAAGGCAACTTACACCTATGGAACGGCTGTTCCAACCGCAAAATAGCACTATCTGACGCTTACCGATCTTCTTCCAACGGGCCTGTCCCCGAGCATGTTTCTGCTGCAATTATCGGTTCCGGACCGCTCCGCGCCCAGCACCTCATCGATCTGCACGACAGCACGCACACAAGCCGGCCGCCCTTCGCCCAGGACTGGACCAGGGCCCAGCGTGCAATGAGCAGGCGCCGGTCGATGGTTCCCCCGTCCAGCCGTTCGGCAACGATCGGCACACGTTGGGTTGGCGCAGCATTCCAGCGTGGCGGGGATGGGGTGCCCTCCCCAGCCCTCCCCCTTTTTGGTCAAGCGGCACGGCGATGAGTTCGACGGGATGAACGTTTCCACGGCGGCCTTGAATCTTCCTTAACGGGATGCGGCGCAACCAGTCCTTGACAATATTTTTTGTCAAGAGCACCATGAGGACATGCAAGATGTCGAAGTTATCGAAAGCGCGGAGATAGCCGCCGCCGCGTTAGATCCGGTTCGGGCCAGGCTGCTCAGCGAGCTGGCTGTTCCGGCCTCCGCCGCTGGGCTCGCGGCCCGAGTCGGCATCACGCGCCAGAAAATTAACTACCACCTCAAGGCGCTCGAGGAGCACGGTCTGGTGGAGCTGTTTGAGGAGCGCCGGCACGGGGGCATCACCGAGCGGGTGCTGCGGGCATCGGCTGCATCGTTCGTCGTGTCACCGGCGGCTGTAAGCGCGACGGCGGCTGACCCGGATGCTAACGATGATCACCTGTCGGCGGGCTACCTCGTCGCGCTGGCCGGCCGGTTAATGCGCGAGGTCGGCGCCCTGGCGCGCCGGGCCGACGCCTCCGGCAAGGGCCTGCCGACGCTGACCATCGACACCCAGATCGGCTTCCGGTCGGCCGCCGACCGGGCTGCCTTCGCTGACGACCTAACCGCCGCGGTGCTCGACCTGGCCGCTCGCTACCACCATGACGACGGGCGCCCACACCGCCTCGTCGTCGCCGCACACCCACTTCCTGAGGAGAACCGATGAGCACGACCCCGAACATCCCGTACCGCCTTGAGTTCAACGTCGAGGTCCCGGGGACCCCGGAGCAGGTCTGGCAGGCCATCGCCACCGCCAAGGGCATGAGCGCCTGGTTCCTGCCGACCCAAATGGAGGAACGCGAGGGCGGTTCCCTACATTTCACAATGGGCCCCGATATGGGCTCCGACGGCAAGGTCACCGGCTGGGATCCGCCGCGCCGTTTAGCTTACGTGGAGGACTGGGCGGCCCTCATGGGCAAAGACCCTGACGCACTCAGCCCGCTGACGTCGGAATTCCTCGTCGAGGCGCAATCCGGCGGCACCTGCGTCGTGCGCGTAACCAGCAGCGGCTTTGGGACCGGCGCTGCTTGGGAGTCAGAGTTCTGGGATGAAATGGGGTCTAACTGGATGCCGTTCTTCGACAACCTGCGCCTTTACCTGTCGCACTTCCCCGGCCAAAACGCTACACAGCTCGAGGCCACCGCCTCCCACCCATGCGACCCGCAGGCACTCTGGTCGACCTTGCACGGCGCGCTCGGGCTGGACGACGAGGGAACGGCGGTCGAGATACGCGGTGCTACCGGCAGGGTCGAGCGTGTCGGCGAGCGGCAGACGCTGATCCGGCTCACCGCGCCGGTGCCCGGGATGCTCAGTATCTTTGCTTTCGGCATGGGCGACAGTACTGCGACAGCGGGCGTACGAGCATACCTGTTCTCCCCCGACGCAGCGGACTACGTGCGGCAGGAAGAACCGGCATGGCAAACCTGGCTGCAGGGGCTCACCATTCCAGCCTGACCTTCTGCGCGCAGCCGCCTGCTCGGCCCGGGCCCCCACCGCGCACTCCGATGGCACTAAGCCCTACGACGCGGGATTACACCGCTGGTCAAGGCATCCACCTGCTAATCGAGGTCCTTTCGATCTCGAAGCACTGGTCGCCGGACATAGTTGCAAGTATCCTTGCGGACCGGAATGGTGTCCGCTCCGCAGGTGAGTAGGAGATCAGTGTTGCGAACTGTGAGAGTACAGGCATCGGGTTCGAAGATGTCTGAGACTGACGTCCCGAACGTGCTCCTCTGGTAGACGAAGAAAGTCCGCTGTCGGTACACGACGTAATCTGCCGGGTCGAAGCCCCGTTTTTGTACGAGTACTTTTTCAGCGTTTTCAGCCGTGAGCAGCGTGTAGCCCGTTAAAGCGTTTATACCGATGCCGACAAAGTATATGAGCCATGGCAAGGTCGCCGCGGTGGCTGCCAGGCCCACCAGAACGGCTGTCAGCCGGCGAAACCAGGGTCGGGATATTCGCCTGACGCCCGGTGGTACTAACAAAACCATTGCCGTTACCGCTGCCGCGCCGCTGATGAGATGCGCACAGAAAATGAGGCCCCAATCCGGCAGCACGAAATAAACAAGGCGCTCCACACCCGCTTCTAAAACCCCGGTGGCGGACGCATGGACGGTCACCCCTAGGAGCAAGGAGGAGACCGCCGAGATGCAACCGAACTTTAAGGGCCGGCGGCCCTTGGGGACCGTCGGCGAGTGAATTGTTGTCACCGTGCTCATAGACGGTGCCCGCTTAGGGCTGCTGGGTAAGGTTTGCGGTGCCGTAAGCGGTCCTCTCGGCATAGTTATGGATGACTACACTCCGGATGGGTGCCCGTATAGAGGACCACATCTTGGTGTCCATCTGGATTCCACGACTGGCGGTGTCATTGAGAGGACCTAGGTCGAGCAATTCCGTGGAAGTGAGCGCCAGGTCCCCTTCATCGTTTGGGCGTAAAGTCCCGGGGCTAAGCATGAGGCGGAGGTCTTCACCCGGGCCAGTTGAAAAGTCCTTCAACTGCAGAACCGCGCCTGTATCGGTGACGTGGATCGTGGCCGAGCCGTCAGTGACGGCTGCCTGGGACTGGAACTTTCCCTCAAGTGTCATTGGCCCAGTGGAGGGTGCGGAAGTGGAAGGCACGGAAATCTCCGTGTGGGTGCTTTCTGCCTCCGGGGCAGGGTCCGAGTAGGTGCAGCCGGTAAGGCTTGCAGTAATAGCGCCTGCTATCAGCGCAGGTTGTAGCAGTTTCACTATTCCCCCAATTAATTCCATCCCGATGCAACATACCCCAGTCATCAGTGCGAAACGCTCCCCACAGCCTTCCCTCAATAATCCTTCAGGTAGAAACAGGTCGAGGCGGATCGGGCTCCGCGCTGGCGGTACTGGAAGGGCCGGAGCTAGTCACAGCCGCAAATAGCACCGTTGGTAGCCCGCACGCCCGCGAGAACGGGTGACCCGCCCCTGCTCTCGGTACTAACCTTGAAATTGACACTGTTGCACGACTCCAGGTGCCATCCCTCCGGATGCCACATTCAAGAGGAGCAGAACAATGGACGAGGCTGCGGCCATCAAGGAAACCGCCCTGCCGCTGCAGGACGAGGCCGATCTTGACCCGCTGATGGACCGCATTGGCGACGCGCGCTATGTGCTGATCGGGGAAGCCTCCCACGGCACGCACGACTACTACGCCTGGCGGGCCGCCCTCACCCGCCGCCTGATCGCGGAGCGCGGCTTTTCCTTTGTAGGCGTTGAGGGTGACTGGCCGGACTGCTACGCCGTGAACCGATGCGTCAAGCACCTGCCGGGCACGCCGGAGGACACCGAGGAAGTGCTGCACGGCTTTGACCGCTGGCCTACCTGGATGTGGGCAAACCAGGAAGTTGTGGAGTTCACCCGGTGGCTACGGGAGTTCAACGGAACCCGTGCCGAGGAGGAACGCGTGGGGTTCTACGGGCTCGATGTGTACAGCCTGTGGGATTCGTTGCGCGAAACCCTGGACTACCTGAAGAAGTACCAGCCGGACCATGTGGACACCGCACTGCAGGCCTTCCGCTGCTTCGAGCCCCATGTGGAGAATCCGCAGTCCTACGCGCTCTCCACCCGGCTGGTGCCCTCCGGTTGCGAGGCGGAGGTGGTTCGTCTGCTGGGCAAAATACGTGCGACGGCGGCAACTGATGACAGCCTGCCACGCGAGGAAAGTTTCAACGCCGAACAAAACGCCGCAACGGCGGCCGGTGCCGAAGCGTACTACCGGGCGATGGTAAGTGGCGGCGAGGAGTCCTGGAACCTGCGGGATGAGCATATGGTGTTTACCCTGGATCGGCTGATGGCCCATCACGGCCGGAATGCTAAGTCGATCGTCTGGGAGCACAACACTCATATTGGTGATGCCCGCTGGACGGACATGAGCCGCGACGGCATGGTCAACGTCGGACAGTTGATTCGGGAACGGCACGGGGAAGAGGGGGTTGTGCTGGTGGGCTTCGGCAGCTATCAGGGCAGTGTCATCGCCTCCGGCCGCTGGGGCGGAGCAACCCAGACCATGGACCTCCCGCCGGCCACGCGGGGCAGTATCGAAGAGCTGATACATTCAGCGCTGGAGGGCATGCCGTCCGCACTGTTTATCTTTGATGATCAGCCGCCGCAGTGGGCCAACCGCTCCCAGGGCCACCGGGCTGTCGGCGTCGTCTATGACCCATACTCGGAACGATGGGGCAATTATGCCCCCACGGTTCTGGGCAGGCGCTACGACGCGTTCATCTGGCTTGATGAAACCAGGGCGCTGGAGCCGCTCCATGGAATCCACGCCGACACCACAGAGATGGAAACATGGCCAACCGGGGCTTGAGCCCTCTCCGGACCGCTCCCCCAGCGCCTCAGCCAGGCAGAACTTTGCCGGCGTATGTCCCCGTCACCAATGCGGAATAGGAAAAGACGTTGGTAGCCAAACTGATCGCCCTGAGCTTGGTGCTCCGCACTGGTGCGGCAGCCAATGACGCTTGCAGATTTTCGGGCTAGGGTCGCCGTCATGAAGCCGATTATCCTTCTCGACATCGACGGCGTGCTGAACCCGAAGCTTCGCCCAGGTGGTGGTGAGCGCCCGGATCTGCAACTGTCAGACGTGAAGGTCGCCCTTGTCCGGCAACTGGCCACCAAGGGCCGGATCGCGTGGGTTTCGACGTGGCCGACTGACCTTGTGGCCGGTCTGGAGGCGCAGCTGGAGCTCGAGGTTGAGCCGCTCCGCGTGACTCTGATGCCCCGGCCCGGTGATAGCGACGAGTCCACGCCGAAGCTGTGGTCGGTGGCCAGGTGGTTGGCAAGGATGGAGTTTGACGGCCACGCCGACTGGGACTCTGTGGTCTGGATTGACGACGTGCTTGGGCCGGACGTGCGCGAGTGGGCACATCACCACAACCACCCCGTCCTGTTGGAGAAGCCGGTACCCGATGAGGGCCTGACAGAGGCACACGTCATCGCGGTCCAGGTGTTTATCGACGGCGAGGAGGGTCGAGAGTCCCGCCCTTGAGCACTGATTGTCGAGGCGATCATCTGGGCCTTCGTAACTTCGTCCGCGCCCATTGCGCGTACGTGAAGGTTTTGGTCCATTCGGAGAACGAATCGTTGGAAGCGATCGGGCCGGTGGTGAAGATGAACGCTCCGCAACAAGGCGGGCCGGCCCCGATCCTGCTGTTGGTCATGAGGGCTGCATCGCATTCGCCCCGGCCGACCGCGTTGGCCAAAACTTCGCGCATCATTTTGGTGGTCGGATGAGACCTTGTAATTGGCACGGTGGTTGTATTGAACAGCCCGCTTGCCCACCATGGAACCGTGGGAACGAAAGACAGGCGGCACCGGCTTGCGTTTGCCCTGTGCCTGCTGACCCCTCTAACCGGAACGGCGGGATGCGTCTATGACTATCCCGAGCCCGTACGCACGCCAACAGCGGGCAGCGAACCCATGCGTACGCCAATAGCTGACGCGGCGCCGGTAACAGGGGTTCCGGAGCCCTACAGCGATCCGCAGGTACTGGAACAGGAGGCTAAGAACTACGCTGAGCTGGACCGCCTCCTAGGGACCGCGCCGGAGTCAGTCCTGCTTCTTGAGGAGGGGCCACTGGACGGCCCCGTCAGGGGTTTTGGTGGATTCACCAAGGTGCCTGCGGCCGGGCAGTACACCGTCACCGCAGCCTGTGTTGGCGCTTCCGGTGCGAAGGTCTTCGTTGGACAGGAGCATCCTGGTGCGACCTTTCGGCCGGTGGAGCTCGCGCTGGATTGCGCCGGGGCCACTTCGCAGGTCATTGCACTACAGCAGGGGTACGTTTTCGCGCATCTGTTCCTGCCCAGCCCGGGCGATACGCCGTGGACGGGGGCGGTTGGCGGTGTGCGCGTGACCGGGACCGGTGGAGGCCCACACCGTTAGTCGGCGCCAAGCTCTGCGTCATCCTTGATCTCTCCGCTGAGGGTCAGGGGCTGCGCCGGTGGATGTACGCGGGCGGGACCGCCACTGCAGGCAGATGATCGCCTACTGGGCCGGAGAGGCTCCGCTGAGTTAATCCCTGATTAATGTAGTCAGTGCGCATCCGGCGGTCCGGCGGCGCGCCCCCGGACCGCCGACTCTGCATATCGGCTCCACAGACTCCCCTTGGTTCGGTTTGGCCTGTCACCCATGGCGCCGCCCGAGGTCCGTTGTCGTCATTGCTGCTGCCTTCGTCTCATACAGTCACCAGGGGAAGCAAGGCTTCCAGCATCTTTGGACCGACCCCGTCAATGGCGTCAAGGTCCTCGACCACCTTGAACGGACCATGCTCCTTGCGCCAGTCCACAATCCTCTGCGCCAGCACGGGTCCGACCTTCGGCAAACCATCCAGTTCCTCCACCCCCGCGGTATTCAGGTTGATCTTGGATCCTCCCGGTACGCTGGCGCTCCCATCAGGGGGATTCCCGGCCGCCGGCGCACCTGGATCTCCGGAGCCGGCCGGTAGCGGTTCGCCATGCTGCGGGACATGAATCTTTTGCCCGTCCTCAACAACCACGGCGAGGTTAAGGCGGTTCAGGTCGGCGCCGGGCACGGCCCCTCCGGCGGCGGCAACGGCCTCGTGCACGCGGCTGCCGGCGGGCAGTTCCACCACTCCGGGGCGAAGTACTGACCCGGCAACATGGACCACAACCGTGCCTGCAGCCGCACTTTCCTGCGTGTCGGGCTGGGGACCGGCACGGCTGCCGCCACCACTGTCCTCCGCCGGGGTGCTGTCCTCCCCTTCCGGGCCGGTGGTTCCGGTGGTTCCGGTGGTTCCGGTATTGACGCCGCTGAGCGGCAGGATCTCCGGCCGGCCGGAGGCCGCCTGCCACCAAAACCAGGCACCCGCAGCGACCGCAAGGACGCCGAGGAGCACGCCCAGCCGGAAACTGAGGCGCCAGCGGACTGCGGGGCCCACTGCAATGGGCTCCGTGGCTTCAGGCTCATCCCCCGGAAGGGTACGGTTCCCTTCTTCTCCGCTGCCCGTTCCAAGGCCCCGGTATTCGAAGGGGGGCCCGCCGTCGTCCCCGAGCAGCAGCCCGCGGGAGTTGTCACCCAGGGTAGCCCGCAGCCGTGACCTGGCGTGGCGGGCCTGTTCACCTGCTGCTCCAGCATTCCGGCGTGACATACCCCCACGCTAGGGACAGGCCGCGCCCTGGCAACAGGGCCGCAACCAGCTATGTGGAAAGCACAAGCTCAGCCGGCGCCGTTCCCAGCAAGGTTGTCCCCCACAATGACGGCGAGAACACCCAGCCCCGCATGGGCAGCAAGTACGGCAGGGAGGGAACTGATTTGGGCAGGAGGACACTGCGGCAGGGCAGCCGTCAGCCTTTTGGCGAGGCCCTCCGCCTCCTTTGGGTTGCCGAAATGGTGAACGGCCAGGCGCACGTCCGCAGCAGTGCGGGCAGAAGCGTCCGCGGCCACAATCTCCTCCAGCCGGGCAACTGCCCGGACGGCTGACCGCACCTTCTCCAGCGGGACGATCTTTCCAGCATCGACCCCAAGAATGGGCTTGATCGCAAGCATGGTGCCCCAGAGTGAGGCGGCCGCCCCGATCCGTCCTCCGCGGCGAAGCTGCTCAAGGCTCGGCACGTAGAAATAGACCTTGGTGCGGGCTGCCTGGCTGGCGGCAGCGGCCGCTACTGCCACCGCATCGGCGCCTTCTCCGGCAAGGCGCGCAGCTTCCTGGACCGCCATCCCCAGGGCCATGCCCACCGTTCCCGAATCGACGACTTCCACCGGAATGCCCACCCTGCCGGCGGCAAGACGGGCCGCATCTGCCGTGCCGGACAGCCCGCCCGAGATGTGCACAGACACTACCGCTTCGAAGCCCCTGCGCTGCGCGGCCGCGTAGGCCTGCTCAAACTGTCCTGGCGAGGGCCGGGAGGTCTTCACGGAAGTCCCGCTGGCCAGGGCCAGAGCGATGGTCTCCGAGATGTCGTCTTCGCCCTCACCGTAAATGTCGTCCCCCACCATCACAGGCATGGGAATGACGGTGAGCCGTCCGTCGCTGGTAAGCGCGGCAGCCCAGTCACCCGGCAGCGCGGCGGCAGAGTCGGTCACCACAGCAGTACGTACGACGGCGTCCGCTGCGGTTCCCGAACGTTCCTGTGCGCGGCGACGGGCCAGCAGGCGTGCGCGAATCCAAGGCCAGGCGGCTGCGTCGCTGTTGGGCAAAGGGGGCCTCCTGGAGTCACAGCAGGCCGCCGGAGGTTTCCGGCGGCCTGGTCCGGCTTATGCCGGGACGATGTTGACCAGTTTAGGTGCGCGGACGATCACGGTGCGGATGCCGCGGCCGTCGAGGGCACGCTGGACGTTGTCCGAGGCCAGCGCCAGTTCGCGCAGCTGGTCCTCGGAGACGTCGGGTGAGACCTCAAGCCTGTCCCGGACCTTGCCCTGGACCTGGACAACGGCCGTAACAGTGTCCTGTACCAGCAGGGACTCGTCATGGGCCGGCCAGCCGGCGTTCGCCACCGAGGCAGGGTGGCCCAGGACGTTCCACATGTCCTCCGCAGTGTACGGCGCAAAAAGGCTGAGGATGACGGCAACGGCCTCAGCAGCTTCGCGCACCGCCGGATCAGCTCCACCGGCGCCAGCATCTATGGTTTTGCGGGTCGCGTTGACCAGCTCCATCAGCTTGGCTACCACCACGTTGAACTTGTTGCTGTCCAGCAGGGCCGCGGCATCGGCAATGGTGCGGTGCGTGACGGACCGCAGCGCGCGGTCCCCGGCCGCGGGGTCCGCACCGGGCCCGCTGCCAACGTCCTGCGCCAACCGCCACGCGCGGGCCAGGAACTTCGCAGAGCCCGACGGCGATACATCGGCCCAGTCGACGTCGTCCTCGGGAGGCGAGGCGAAAATCATGGTGAGACGGACAGCGTCCACTCCGAACTTGTCCAGTTGCTCACCGAGGTCCACGCCATTGCCCAGGGACTTGCTCATGGCCTTGCCGCCGTTGAGGACCTGGCCCTGGTTCAGCAAGGCGCTGAACGGCTCGTCGGCGTCGATCATGCCCAGGTCGTGGATGACCTTGGTGAAGAACCGGGCGTAGAGCAGGTGCAGGATGGCGTGCTCCACACCGCCTACATACTGGCCGACGGGCATCCAGTCGTTGATCTTCGCCGGGTCGAAGGGACCCTCCGTGAACTCCGGCGAAACAAAACGCAGGAAGTACCAGGACGAGTCCACGAAGGTGTCCATGGTGTCGGTATCGCGCTTGGCCGGGCCGTGGCAGTTGGGGCAGTCCACATTAACCCAGGCCTCCGCGGCAGCCAGCGGCGACGTCCCCTTCGGCGACAGGTCCTCGCCGCGGAGGTCTGCCGGCAGGGTGACGGGCAGCTGCTCATCAGGAACCGGAACCTCGCCGCAGGACGGGCAGTGGATGATCGGGATGGGGGTACCCCAGAACCGCTGGCGGCTGAGCAGCCAGTCCCGCAGCCGGAAGTTCACAAACTTCTCGCCGGTGCCCTGGCGTTCCAGAATGGCGATTGCGGCCGGAATGGCCTCGGCCTTAGGCAGTCCGTCGAGGTCGCCCGAGTTGATCAGGGTGCCCTCCCCTGTGGTGGCGGTGCCGGACGCTGCGGGGTCTTCCTCGCCGGTATCCAGGACGGCCCGTACCGGGAGGTCGAACTTCCGGGCGAAATCGAGGTCGCGCTGGTCGTGGGCCGGCACGGCCATGATGGCGCCGGTACCGTAGTCGGCCAGGACGTAGTCAGCTGCCCACACGGGGAGCTTCTCCCCGTTCAGCGGGTTAACGGCATACCGGCCGGTGAAAACGCCGGTCTTTTCGCGCTCGGTGGACTGCCGCTCAATCTCCGTGAGCGCCTTGACCTGCTCACGGTATTCGTCCAGGGCAGCGGCGTGCTCGTCCGTGACCAGTTCGACGGCGAGCGGCGCGTCAGCGGCGACGACGAAGAAGGTGGCGCCGTACAGGGTGTCCGGGCGGGTGGTGAAGACCGTGACATCCTTGGCGGGCTTGCCGCCGTCGGCCTCGATCACAAAGTTGACGTGGGCACCCTCGGAGCGGCCGATCCAGTTCTTCTGCATGGCCAGAACGCGCTCCGGCCAGTGTCCCCGCAGCTCATCCATGTCATCGAGGAGCCGGTCAGCGTACTCGGTGATCTTGAAGTACCACTGGTTCAGGGACTTCTTGGTAACAGTGGTGCCGCAGCGTTCGCAGGCGCCGTTGACTACCTGCTCATTGGCGAGCACGGTCTGGTCCTTGGGGCACCAGTTGACCGGGGAATCCTTGCGGTAGGCCAGACCGCGCTCGTAGAAGCGCTTGAACAGCCACTGGGTCCAGCGGTAGTACTCCGGGTCCGAGGTGTGCAGCCGGCGTGACCAGTCGGCGGAGATGGCGTACCGCTTGAAGGACGCAGCCTGGGTGTCGATGTTGGCGTAGGTCCACTCACTGGGGTGGGCGTTGCGCTTGATCGCGGCGTTCTCGGCAGGCAGGCCGAACGAGTCCCAGCCGATCGGGTGCAGGACGTCGTAACCCTGCTGGCGGAGGTAGCGGGCGACAACGTCACCCATGGCAAATGCTTCGGCGTGCCCCATGTGCAGGTCCCCGGACGGGTACGGGAACATGTCCAGCACATAACGCCGCTCCCGGGACCCGTCGTCGACAGGGGTGAAGACCTGAAGGTCTTCCCACACCTGCGGCCACTTGGCCTCCATGGCGGCAAAACTGTAAGTGCCCTCCTCGGGCACCTCCGCCGACACTGCTGCTGTTCCGGTCTCTGTCTCCGGCTGAACGCCCACTGCTGCCCTCTTCTGTTCTGTTACGGCATCTGTGCTGCCATAACGGCCTGATCCTCCTGTATGCGGCCCGGAAACAGGCTCGGACACACAAAAGCCCCTCGCCATGGAGGGGCTGCCGCACGGTTATCCGTTGTTTCGGATGCCGGGCGGCTAACTAAGCAGGAGGATCGCACGCATGGAACCACTTTAGCGCACGAAGCAGTGGGGCTGGTGAGCGGCAGGCCTGTACCGCCGACGGCCTGCATCACTAGACAGACTTGAGCCGGGCACTCCGGCTACGTTCATGGCAGGTGACTCCTTGAGCGATGACTTTGGCGATGACTTTGGCGATGACGCTGGCGCTGCCGTTAGTGCCAAACCCTCTGGCGGTGGGCTTTTCCCGCCGCTTGGCGGACCTCTCGCCCTGCCGCGGGACCATACTGGCCGCAAGGCCGCAGCCTTGTCGGAACTGAAATCCGCGGGTTTCCCCGTTCCTCCCGGGTTCGTTGTCACGCGCAGCGTTAGACGCCCGCGCAAAGACCATCAGGATGCGTGGGACCGCCAGCTGCAAACCGCTGCCCTTGCGGCTGGTCCCGGCCCCTATGGGGTCCGCTCGTCGGCGGCGGCCGAGGACCTGCCCGGTGCCTCCTACGCGGGGATGTATGAAAGCTATTTGGACGGCTCCCCTGATGCTGGGCACCCGTCCGATGCCCGGCAACACCTTTGACCGGCTGGCTAACACGGCCCGCAGCACAGCCCGCCTTCCCCGGGCGCCCTGGTAGGCCATCCTGCAAGCCCCGGCCGGGCACGAGGCCGGGTCCGCGTCATCGAAGGTCCCGGGGACTTCGCCGAATTTCAACCAGGCGAGGTCCTGGTTGCCAGCGCAACAGCACCAGCCTGGACTTCGCTGTTTGCCCAAGCGGCAGCGGTGGTCACAGATGGAGGCAGCCTGGCAGCCCACGCCTCCCTGGTCGCCCTCGAATACGGCATCCCGGCAGTAGTCGGAACAGGCACCGCTGCCCAAGTCCTCCATACAGGACAGTTAGTCACCGTAGATGGCAACGCAGGAACAGTAGAAACCCACGAGGACTGAGCGTGGCCAACCTCCGCGAGGAAGGCGGCCCCTGCCCCGCCCGCTTCGCGGTGCCCACCACACCCGGGCGGGGGGCCGCCTTCCTCGCTCCCGTCCGCCCGTTACGGCCAGGGCATCGCAGCACTGTGCCCCACGAATACCAGGCTGACCCGCACGGCAAAAAGGGCCAGGGCTCCCCCGCCATGGTGTGGTGGGCACCGCGAAGCGGGCGGGCGGGGAGCCCCGGCCCTTTTTGTGAATCGCGAGACGTTACCGCACGTCCGCGTCCACCCAATCCATGGACTTCGTCACAGCCTTCTTCCAGAGACGCATCTGACGGTCCTGTTCGGCCTGGTCCAGTTTGGGTTCCCAGCGCTTGTCTTCGGACCAGTTGGAAGACAGTTCGCCGAGGTCCTTCCAGAATCCGACGGCGAGGCCGGCGGCGTAAGCAGCGCCCAGGGCGGTGGTCTCCACCACCTTCGGGCGGATCACGGGGACGCCAAGGATGTCTGCCTGGAACTGCATCAGCGCATCATTGGCCACCATGCCGCCGTCGACCTTCAACTCCGAGAGCGGAACGCCCGAGTCGGCGTTCACCGCGTCAAGCACCTCGCGGGTCTGGAAGGCTGTGGCTTCCAGCGCTGCCCGGGCAATGTGGCTCTTGTTCACGAACCGGGTGAGCCCCACGATGGCGCCCCGGGCGTCTGAGCGCCAGTGAGGCGCAAAGAGGCCGGAGAAGGCCGGAACAATGTACACGCCGCCGTTGTCCTTCACCGAGGCAGCGAGGGTTTCCACTTCAGGGGCGCTGCTGATCATGCCCAGGTTGTCCCGCAGCCACTGGATCAGTGAGCCGGTGACAGCGATGGAGCCTTCCAGGGCGTAGTGGGGTGCCGCGTCCCCCAGTTTGTAGCCGACCGTGGTCAGCAGCCCGTTCTTGGAGTGGACAATTTCCTCGCCGGTGTTGAAGATCAGGAAGCAGCCCGTCCCGTAGGTGTTCTTGGCTTCACCGGTCTGGAACGCAGCCTGGCCAAACGTGGCTGCCTGCTGGTCGCCGAGGATGCCTGCCACCGGAACTTCACGGAGAAGCTGTGAGGTGTGGACCGTTCCGTAGACCTCGGAGGAAGACTTGATCGCCGGCATCATGCTCCGCGGAACGCCGAAGATGCCGAGGATTTCCTCGTCCCACTGCAGTGTGTCCAGGTCCATAAACAGCGTCCGCGACGCATTGGTTACGTCGGTGACGTGGACGCCGCCGTCCACTCCGCCGGTGAGGTTCCACAGGACCCAGGCGTCAGTGTTGCCGAAGACCAGGTCTCCGGCTTCAGCCTTCTGGCGGGCGCCTTCCACGTTGTCCAGGATCCACTTGATCTTGGTGCCGGAGAAATAAGTGGCCAGGGGAAGGCCCACCTTCTGCTTGAAGCGGTCAGCTCCCCCGTCCCGTGCCAGCTGGTCCACGATGTCCTGAGTGCGGGTGTCCTGCCACACGATGGCGTTATAAATAGCTTCGCCGGTGGTCTTGTCCCACACCACGGCGGTTTCACGCTGGTTGGTGATGCCGACGGCGGCAATATCGTGCCGCGTCAGGCTCGCCTTGGAGAGGGCTGAGGCAATGACCTCGCGGGTGTTGTTCCAGATTTCGGCAGGGTTGTGTTCTACCCACCCCGCCTTGGGAAAGATCTGTTCGTGCTCCATCTGGCCGGAGGAGACAATGCTGCCGCCGTGGTCAAAAACGATGGCGCGGGTGCTGGTGGTTCCCTGATCGACGGCGATTACGTACTGGTTCATGGTGACGTCCTTGTCTGTAGCGGTGTGTCGGGCAGTGGTTGAGGTCAGGGGTCAGGCTGCTGCTGTGGCAATGATCGGGACCAGGCGGGCGATGAGGCCGCCCAGAGCCCCGCCAACCAGCGGACCGACCACGGGAATCCACGAATAGCCCCAGTCGCTGGAACCCTTGCCTTTGATTGGCAACAGGGCGTGGGCAATGCGGGGGCCGAGGTCACGGGCGGGGTTAATGGCGTACCCGGTGGGGCCGCCGAGGGAAACGCCGATGCCGACAACGAGAAGTGCCACAGCCAAGGGACCCAGGCCGGAAGGAGTCCCGCCAAAGGTGAGGATCACGAACACCAGCACAAAGGTGCCGATGATCTCGGTCACCAGGTTCCAAGGGGTTGAGCGGATGGCAGGGCCAGTAGAAAACACCCCGAGCTTGCTGGCAACCTCCTCTTCAGCGTCGAAATGCTGCTTGTAAGCGAGCCAGCAGATTACGGCGCCGAGGAACGCCCCTACCATCTCGCCGCCGACATAGGTCAGCGTTGAGGCAATATCCACGGCAACGTCCGGGGCATATTCTTCTGCCCCGTTGACAAGCAGGCCAAGCGTCACGGCCGGGTTCAGGTGCGCCCCGGATTGCGCGGCCACATAGACACCCGCGAAAACTGCAACACCCCATCCCCAGGTGACCATCAGGAACCCGCCGCTGTTGCCTTTGGTCCCCCGCAGGGCGACGTTGGCGACGACGCCGCAACCCAGCAGGGTCAGCATCGCCGTTCCGAAGACTTCGGAAAGGAAAACAATTCCAAGAGACATCTTTGACTCCTCTTATTTTCTGTTGTCAGTCCTTAGCGGGTTGAAGGACCGTGGGCCGGGACGGCCGAGCCGCCCGGCAGCCAGCCTGTCCTATGCGACCAGGCTGTGCGTTTCTACGCGGTGGAACCGCTGCAGCACATCCTGCGCGTGCCGGATCTCGGCTGCGCGTGCTGCGGAGTCCCACCCCAAGGGAACAGCGAGCAGGTCCGCCACCTCATTGAGCAGCTCTCCCGTCACCAGGCCGCGGAAGGCCAGGGAGGTGCGGCGGATGAGGACATCCACGAGGTGTCCCACCTGCTCATGGGCGGCCATGAACGCCAGTTCACGGACACTTAATTCGCGGGTGGAATGCAGCAGACGGTCCGGCCCGTCGTCGAGGTATGCCATCACGGACTCCGCCCGCGTTCCATACCGGGTCAGCAACCCGGCGGTCCGGTCCGCGTCACGGCCGGCCGTCATGTGCTCCTTAATCCACTTCTGCACACTGGCTTCGTCACCAGGGAAGCCGGCACCGCCGCCGATGGCGAGCTGGGCCGTGGACACTTTGCGCTGCATGCCGAGTTCGGCGAGGACGTCGTTGGTGAGGTGTTCCGCCAGCGCCCGGAACGTGGTCCATTTGCCACCCACCAGGCTCAGTACGACGGCACCCGTTCCGGCTGTGCTGCTTCCGGAGCTGCGGCGCTCGATCCGGTAGTCCCGGGAAACGAATCCCGGCTGGGTCGCGTCATGGCGGGGCAGCGGCCGCACACCGGAGAACGTGTAGACGATTTGTTCGCGCGTAACGCCGATGGTGGGGAAGACATGGCCGATGAGTTCGAAGAAGTACTCGATTTCCTCGTCGGTGCACACGGCGTCCTGGGCCATGTCGGCGTCCACGTCCGTGGTCCCGACGAGGACCCGGTCCCCCATCGGATAGATGAGGACGATCCGGCCGTCGGTGTGCTCAAAGAAGATTTCGCGTCCCCCGCAGGCGGCAAGGAGCTCCGGATGGTCGAGCACGATGTGCGAGCCCTTGGTGCCGCCCATAAATGCGGAGGCCGTTCCCATGGCTTTGTTGGTGAGGTCTACCCAGGCGCCCGTGGTATTGACGATGACGTCTGCGGTGAAGTCGAATTCCTCCCCGGTCAGCTCATCCCGCAGCCGCACGGTGCTGCCTTTGCCGGTGCCGCGGTTGGGCTCGCCGGTCATGGATTTCAGTGACAGGTAGTTGCTGGCACGGGCAGTGTTGCCCTGGGCGTTGGCGCCGGATGAATGCCCGGCCTTTTCGCCGTCCTGCAGGACATCGAGCGTGAGCCGCTCGGGGTTGTGCACGGAAGCATCGAAGTAGGTGGCGGTGTACTTGACGTTTGGGCGAAGGCTGGGCAGTTCTGCGAGGGTGCGTTGACGGCCCCTGAACTGGTGGCGCGGCACCGTGCCCCCATCGCGGGAAAACGAGTCGTACAGGCTGAGGCCGAGCTTGATGAGGAAGGCACCGCGTTCCTTGGGCTTTCCCTGCTGCTTGTGGGTGAGGAAACGCAGCGGGGCCGCAAGTACTCCGGAGAAGGTACTGAAGATGGGGATGGTGGTCTGCAGGGGCTTGACGTAGTGCGGTGCGATCCGCAGGAGTCGGTTGCGCTCCACCACCGACTCCCGGACCAGCCGGAATTCGCCGTTTTCAAGGTAACGGATGCCTCCGTGGATCATGTGCGAGGATGCGCCGCTGGCTCCCTGGCAGTAATCACCGCGCTCCACGAGTGCAACGTCCACCCCCTGAAGCGCCAAGTCCCTGAACGTTCCGACGCCGTTGATCCCGCCACCCACTACCAGCACTTTCGCATGCGGACGCAGCCGCAGGTTGTGCACTGATGAGCGCTCGGCTCCCGGCTTCAGTGCAGCGGGGCGGGCGGGTGAATCCTTGGATCCCAAAACGACTCCCTTGGGCTTTATGCGGCGCGGACACAGATAAGTGATCCGCCGTTCTCATCTATTGTTTGGAGTAATGGAAAATGGAGTCAAGCACTATGCACAAACGTGCAGAACGGAGTTCCCGTGGACCCTTCCCGGCACGCTGACGCCCTTCGGGCTGCACAAATGTATTACCTGCAGGACCTCACCATGGACGCCATTGCCCGCGAGCTGCGGACGTCCCGCTCCACGGTTTCGCGGCTGCTGTCCTCGGCCCGGGATTCGGGTTTGGTCCAGGTCCAGATCCGTAACCCCCTGGACACCGGACCGGAGCTGGAGGGCCTGATCCGCCGCCGATATGGAGTTGACGCCCATGTGGTGCCAGTAGTGGAAACACTCAACGAAGCTGAAACGCTTGACCGGGTGGCCATGCAGGCCGCCCGCACCATAGGTCCGCTGGTGGATTCCAACGCCATCATCGGCGTCGCCTGGGGTTCCACCCTCAGCGCCGTCAGCCGGCACCTGACGAGGAAGATCACCCACGACAGCGTGGTGGTGCAACTCAACGGCGCCGGCAATATGCACACAACGGGCATTACCTACGCCAGTGACATCATGCGCCGCTTCGGCAGCGCTTACGGTGCGCGGGTGGAGCAGTTCCCGGTACCTGCCTTTTTCGACCACGCCGCCACCAAGACTGCCATGTGGAATGAACGCAGCGTGCAACGCATCCTCGAACTCCAGGAGAAGATGAGCATCGCCATTTTTGGCGTTGGATCGGTGGACGCCGATTACCCCAGCCACGTGTATGCCGGCGGATACCTGGACGAGAGCGACCTCAACACCCTGGCGACGTCTGACGTCGTGGGCGACGTTGCCACCGTATTCTTCCGCGCTGACGGTTCCTCGGACGGAATCGTCCTGAACGAACGGTCCACCGGCCCGGCCCTCACCGAACTTCGGCAGGTCCGGCGCAGGATCTGCGTAGTTTCAGGGGTCTCCAAGATCAACGGGCTTAAAGGTGCACTGGCGGCGCGCCTGGCTACGGACCTGATCCTCGACGAGGCCACTGCGCGCCGCCTGGTGGGCCTGGAGAGCCTGGCTGTGGCGAGTAGGTAGAGTCATGGCTATGAGGATCTCCCCGCGGCTGAGCCTGAACAACGGCGTGCTGATTGACCAGTTGGGCTACGGCCTGTACAAGGTGCCGTCCTCCGATGCGGCCGGACTCGTTGCCACGGCCCTCGGTTCCGGGTACCGCCACTTCGATACCGCTGCCATGTACGGCAACGAGTCCGGGGTAGCACGCGGCATCAGTACCCAGCTCGGAACGCAGCCAGGCAGCGGCGGTTCCGGTGAACTTTTCCCGGCACCCGCCAGGGCGGACATTTTTGTTACCACCAAGGTATGGAACGACCACCACGGCTATGACGCCACCCTGCGTGCGTTCGACACTTCCATGGTGAACCTTGGCCTGGACTACGTGGACATGTACCTCATCCACTGGCCCTGCCCCCGCCGGGGACTGTTTCCCGAAACATACCGGGCCATGGAGACGCTCTACCGGGAGGGAAAAGTGCGGGCCATCGGTGTCAGCAACTTCCAGCCTGCGCACCTCGACCGGCTGCTGCAGACGGCAGAAGTAACCCCCGCCGTCAACCAGGTCGAGCTGCACCCCTGGCTCCAGCAGCAGGAGCTGCGGAAGATCCATGATGACCTGGGAATCAGGACCCAAGCGTGGAGCCCTTTGGGCCGCGGACACGTGCTGGCGGATCCTGTGGTCCAGGCCTGCGCCGCCGAACACGGCAGGACGCCGGCACAGATCATTCTCCGCTGGCACATACAACTGGGAAACATTGCCATCCCCAAGGCAAGCTCCGAGGCGCGCATTCGGGAGAACCTGGACGTCTTCGGCTTTGAGCTCTCTGCCAGGGACATGGATGCGCTCGCCGGCCTGGACCGGGGACAGCGCACGGGTTCCCATCCGGATAACGTCAATTAGGACCTGCATGAAAACCACATCCCCGGGGCAGTCCCCCGCGCCCGCCTTTTTCAGCCCGGATCTGGCGGGCCGCACCCGCGCCTCTTCCGTGCAGCTCGCCGGTGGGAAGGTGGCCTTCTGGACCTACGAGCCCGTGCTGGCAACCCCTGAAACCCGGACCATCCTGGTGATCCACGGGTTCCGCGGCGACCACCACGGGCTCCTTCGGGTGGCCGACCAGCTTCCGGAGATGAGGATCATCATGCCGGACCTGCCTGGCTTCGGCAGTTCAGACGCTTTCGGGCCCGGGCAACACACAGTGCCCGGCTACGGCATGTTCATCACAGAGTTTATGGCGGCCCTCGGCCTGGGGGCGGACACCGTTCTACTGGGGCACTCGTTCGGGTCAATCATTGCCGCCCATTTCGTGGCCGCCCACCCCGACGCGGTGAATCCCCTGATCCTCGTCAACCCCATCGCCGCGCCCGCCCTGGAAGGTCCCAAAGGCGTGATGACCAAGCTTGCGGTGCTGTACTACCGGCTCTCCGCCCGCCTCCCGCGCCTGCTTGGGCTTGCCCTGCTGCGCAGCCCGGCGATTGTCCGGGTGATGAGTGAAACCATGGCCAAGACCGGCGACCGGGACCTCCGGCGCTTCATCCACGGCCAGCACCACGCGTACTTCAGTGCGTTTGCCAGCCGCGACAGCCTCCTTGAGTCGTTCACCGCCTCCGTCAGCAGCCACGTGGCCGAAGTTGCCGGCAACCTGACCCTTCCGGTGCTGCTGATCGCCGGTGAGAAGGACGAAATAGCCATGCTGCCGGACCAGCACCGGCTCGCCGCACTGCTGTCCGACGGCAAACTCCAGGTCATTCCGGATGTCGGCCATCTGATCCATTACGAGACGCCGGAGCCGGCCGCCCGCTACATCCGAAGCTTCCTCAAGGACCACCCCGCGTGAAAATTGTCATCGATGCCCGTTTCACCAGGACCGACCACCACGACGGCATCAGCCGCTATGGAGCCAGCCTGATCGCGGCCACAGCCAGGATCGCCGACGTTTCCATGCTGATCTCCGATATCCGCCAGCTCGCCCTGCTGCCGGACGTGCCGTACACGCTGATCAACAGCCCCCTGTCCCCCGCGGAACTGTTCGTGGCCCGCAGGATCAACCCGCTGGGCGCGGATGTGGTGGTCTGCCCAATGCAGACGATGGGCAGCTGGGGCCGCAAGTACGGACTGGTCCTGACCTTGCACGACCTTATCTATTACGAACACCCCGCACCCCCGGGGTTCCTGCCCGCCCCCGTGCGGCTGCTCTGGCGCCTCTACCACAAGGCGTACTGGCCGCAGCGCCTCCTCCTCAACCGGGCCGACGTCGTGGCCACCATCAGCCGGACCACCGAGGCCCTGATGGCCAAGTACCGGCTTACGCGCCGGCCGGTCCGGATTGTCAGCAATGCGCCCCAGCCGGCCCAGGAGCCCCGCACCCCGGAAACCGGCGCCGAGCCGTCCCTCGTGTACATGGGCTCCTTCATGCCGTACAAAAACGTGGAAACCATGGTGGCCGGCATGGGAGAACTGCCCGGCTTCACGCTCCACCTGCTCAGCCGGGTCACCCCGCAGCGGCGGGCCGAACTGGAGAAGCTCGTTCCCCCCGGAGCGCATGTGCTCTTCCACAACGGTGTCACCGACGAGGAGTACGCCGCGTTCCTGAAAACAGCAACTGCGCTGGTGAGCCTTTCGCGGGCCGAAGGGTACGGCCTGCCACTCGTCGAGGCCATGGCCCTGGGCACGCCGGTCATCGCCAGCGATATCCCCATTTTCCGGGAAGTGGGCGGTGACGCCGCCAGTTACGTTGATCCGGCGTCGCCCCGGCAGTTCGCGGACGCAGTGAAGAAGCTGCAGGACCGGGAGCTGTGGAAGGAAACCTCGCGGCGTTCTGTTGACCGTGCCGGGGAGTTCAACTGGGATGAGTCGGCCCGCCAGCTCGTGGACGTGGCGCACGGCATTGTGGTCCAGCGCCGCGGCGGATAAAAAGCAGACGCGTGGCGGATCGCACCATCGCCAGAGCAGGTAGGCTCCGCTACAGAACGTCCACGCCGTCCAGGCGCACCTGGACCGGTTCCGCGCTCCGCTTTGCGGCCGTTGCGGCACGGGTTGCGCGCAGGACGCGGGTTACCGCAGCGGCCTGGGCGTAAGGGAAGAACAGGAGGGTCCGGACGTCCTCCGTCGAGCGGCGGGCCGAGGGTGGACCGCTGAGGATGACTGGCGCAGGGCCGGCAGTACGGAGGAGGACCCCGGATTGCTCCAGTTGGGCTGCCACTGCACCTGAGTAATGCTCGACGGCGGCCCGGGGGCCGGTGAGCGAGGCAATGCGCACCGCCGGAGGAAGCTGCAGCTCCGCCCGCAGGGAGAGCTCACGCTGGGCGTAACCTGCAGGATCCCATCTCAGCAGCGCACCCACTGCGCCGGTGTCTGATGCCGTAACCACCACAAGGCCTCCTTCCGCGCCAGGCCGGACCAGGGCCGCTGCATTGAACCAGCGACGCACGGTATCTTCGCCCGCCCGCAGCGTCTCGCGGCGCAGCAGGGAATCACCGTCCAGCAGCAAGGCGGCGGCGTATCCCCCTTCTGCCAGTGGCTCGGCTCCCACCGTAGCCACCACCAGGGCCTTGCCGCTGGTCACTCGTGCCTTGACCTGGTCACCCGAGGACGTGATGACGGTTTTACCGGGAAAGGCCCGGCCCAGCTCCTCGGCCGTCCGGATCACGCCTGTTGCACCCCGCCGGAGCTTCGGGCTGTTGCAGTGCGTGCAGTGCCAGGCGGGCGCAGGGGTGGAGCACCACCGGCATTGGGGCAGCGCGGACGTGCCGCTGGCCCCAGTCACGGCCAAAGGACCCTGGCAGGCACCACAGCGTGCCGGCTCCCGGCAGCTGTCACACACCAGCGACGGCGCGTAGCCGGCACGGGCCACCTGGACCAGGACGGGCCCCCGTTCGAGGCCCTCCTTGGCCGCGCGCCACGCAGCGCCCGGAAGGCGTGCAATCCTTGCCAGCGGGTCCCGTTCCTGTTCAAAGCTGTCCGCCGTATTTACCACGCGCGGGACGGTGCGGCGGACCAGTGTACGGTCGGCCTCGACAGGCAGGGCCCAGCCTGTGTCCACGAGCCGTTGGACTTCCGTGCTGCGTGCGTGTCCGGCCAGGAGGCAGGCGGCCCCCGCTTGTTCGGTGCGCAGAAGCAGGACTTCGCGGGCGTGGGCATAGGGCGCGCGTTGCTCGATGTGGAGGTCGTCGCCGTCGTCCCAGCACACCACGAGGCCCAGGTCCTTGACCGGAGCATAGGCAGCGGACCGGGTTCCGATGGCCACGCGTGCGGTTCCGGCCAGGAGCCGCAGGAAGTTCCGGTAACGGGGCGTGGGCCCGTCCTCCGCCGTCAGGCGTGCTACCGCGTGATCCGGCAACAGTGCCCGCACCGCTTCTTCAAGCCGGTCCAGGTCCCGGTTGTCCGGCACCACGGCAACGGCTCCCCGGCCGGAAGCGTAGGCGGCGGCAATGGCCTGGGCCAACAGCTGCGGCCAGCCGGCGGAGCCGTAACCCTGAAGAGGATTCAGCACCGCCCGTGGCGAGCCGCCGTCGTTCAGGTGGCGCAGGAAAGCAGCGCCGTTCCGGTATCTAGCCCAAGCATGGTCCACCCCGGGCTCTTTCCCGGCACCAATGGGGTCCACCGCCACCTCTGCCGGGGTTTCCCCGGAAGCGGGATAGGTCTTTTCCAGTCGCGCAACCCGCGGGGGAACCGCAACACGGAGGACGTCGCTGACGGTACCCGCGTACCGGGAGGCGACGGCGGTGACCAGGTCGCGGACCTCCGGCGCCAGGACGGGAACCGGGGAAACAATTTTCGTCAGCGGCACCAGGATGTGGCCGGCGTCGGACTCCGCCACCCGCTCCATAAGGAACCCGGTGAGGTCCTGGCCGTTGAACTTGACCTTGACCCTGACCCCGGGCTGCGCATCCTCATCGAGGGCGGCAGGAACACCGTAATCGAATGGGCGGTCCAGGTGGGGCAGGGAGGATTCCACGAGCACCCTGGCCACCGGGAGATGGGCTGCGAACTGCGGGCCGGGTAGCTGTTTACGGGAAGGGAAGCCCTGCAGCAGGGACGGCTGCACCGCTGCCGGCAGATCCAGTAGCGGCTGTGCGGAATCGTCAGCAACCAACGCGGCTACCTCCATTCAGCATCACCGGGTGGACCTGGTCAGTAAAACACCCGGCCCTGACATTCCACCCAGTACCGGCATTTGTGCAGGAACCTGCGACGCCGGCCGTTTAGGCGTTGAAGAACGCCTTCAGGTCATCAACGCGGTCCAGGCGCTCCCAGGTGAAGTCCGGATCGTCCCGGCCGAAGTGGCCGTGGGCGGCCGTCTTGGCGTAGATGGGCCGCTTCAGGTCCAGGGCGTCGATAATGGCGCGGGGACGCAGGTCAAAAATCTCGGCGATGGCAGCGCTGATCCGGGCCGGGTCAACGGTTTCAGTTCCGAACGTCTCCACGTAAGTGCCCACAGGGCGTGCCTGGCCGATTGCGTAGGCGATCTGGATCTCCGCGCGCTTGGCCAGGCCGGCCGCAACAACGTTTTTGGCAACCCACCGCATGGCGTACGCGGCGGAGCGGTCCACCTTGGAGGGGTCCTTGCCCGAGAAGGCACCGCCGCCGTGGCGGGCCATGCCGCCGTAAGTATCAACGATGATCTTCCGCCCGGTCAGGCCGGCGTCTCCGACAGGGCCGCCAATGACAAATTCACCGGCCGGGTTGAGGATGTTCGCGGCGCGGGAAATGTCCAGGTTGGCACCTGCCAAAACCGGCTCGATGACGATGGAGGCGAGGTCCGCGCGGAGCTGTTCCAGGCTTGCGCCTTCGGCGTGCTGGCTGGAGATGACCACGGTTTCCACGGAGACCGGCAGGTCCTTGTCATAGCCGACAGTCACCTGGGTCTTGCCGTCGGGGCGGAGGTAGGGCAACTCCCCCGACTTGCGGACTTCGGTGAGCCGCTCCGAGAGGCGATGCGCCAGCCAGATCGGCGTGGGCATGTAGGAGGGGGTCTCGTCACTCGCGTAGCCGAACATCAGGCCCTGGTCGCCGGCGCCTTGGAGGTCGTAGTCGTCCTCCTGGCGTCCTTCGCGGGCCTCGAGGGAGTTGAAGACTCCTCCGGCGATGTCATTGGACTGCTGGCCGATGGACACGGACACGCCGCAGCGGGCGCCGTCGAATCCGTTGGCCGAGGAGTCGTAGCCGATGCCCAGGATGGTCTCGCGTACGATCTGTGGGATTTCGACGTAGGCGTCGGTGGTGACCTCACCGGCCACGTGGACCAGGCCGGTGGTGGCCATGGTTTCCACGGCGACACGCGATTCCGGGTCCTTGTCCAGCAGCGCGTCAAGGATGGCGTCACTGATCTGGTCGCAGATCTTGTCCGGGTGGCCCTCGGTGACCGACTCGGAGGTGAAGAGCCGGAGCGCGGAGGGCGTGGCCGCGTGGGACTGGGGAAGGTGCAGCGGTAAAGTCACTCAACTACCTTACTGGTTGGGATCCGTACTCCCCGCAGGGAGACGGCAGCAGATGTCCCCGTGCTAAGCAAACGTGGCCCGAAACACTTCAGACGCGGGGCGAAACGTGATTCAGTTCAAAGCCGATCCGGCTGATGATGGCCGCCGACACGTCCGTCTTGGTCCCGGCCGCCTCCTGCGGTTCGGAACCGGACCTGGAGAGGATGACAACGGAATTGGTGTCCTGCCCGAAGACCTTGTCCGCGCCCACATGGTTCACCACCAGCAGATCGCAGCCTTTCCGCTCCAGCTTCGCTTCGGCGTAAGCCAGCACGTCGCCGTGGCTGTCACCGGTTTCGGCTGCGAAGCCAACTATCAGCTGCTGCCTCTTCCCGTGGCCGGCGCTGTTCCGGAGTTCCACCAATTCGTGCAGGATGTCCGGGTTGCGGACCAATGTAATGACCGGGTCAACGCTGTCATCGCGCTTTTTGATTTTGGTGTCCGAAACCTCCGCCGGGCGGAAGTCAGCCACTGCGGCGGACATAATCACGACGTCGGAATCGGCCGTGGCTGCCAGCGCTGCCTCCCGCAGCTGCAGGGCAGTCTCCACGGGCACCACTTCCACGCCGGCCGGCGCCGGAACCTCCATGTGTGCTGCGAGCAGGCGCACGGTGGCGCCGGCATTCCGCGCGGCGACGGCCAGCGCGACTCCCTGCTTGCCGGAGGACCGGTTGCCCAGGAACCGCACGGGGTCCAGGGGTTCACGGGTTCCGCCCGCGCTGATGGTGACGGTCCGTCCGGCCAGCGGCAGCTGGTAATCAGACTCACCCTGGACCAGGGCCATGGCGGCGTCGAAAATCACCTCGGGCTCGGGCAGCCTGCCCGGACCGGAATCAGAACCCGTCAGCCTGCCGGTTGCCGGCTCGAGGACGGCCACCCCGCGGCTCCGCAGTGTTTCCACGTTGGCCCGGGTGGCGGCGTGCTGCCACATCTCGGTGTGCATGGCCGGGGCGAACAGTACCGGGCCATGGGCCATCAGCAGGGTGTTGGTGAGGAGGTCCCCTGCCTGTCCGGTGGCTGCCTTGGCCAGGAGGTCAGCGGTGGCCGGCGCGATGACCACCAGATCGGCTTCGTGGCCCAGGCGGACGTGGTTGACCTGGTGGACGTCGTCGAAAACGCTGTTGCTGACCGGATTCCCGGACAGCGCCTCCCAGGTGGCGGTACCAACAAAGCGGGTGGCCGCCTCCGTGGGGATCACTGTGACGTGATGGCCGGCTTCAGTAAAAAGCCGGAGGAGCGATGCCACCTTGTAGGCGGCTATCCCTCCCCCGACTCCGAGGACTATGCGCACGTGACCTCCGTCAACAGCACGTCAGGCGGCAGTATTACTCCGCAGCTTCGATCGGCGTGGAAACCAGCTTGCCTTCATTGATCTCGCGCAGGGCGATCGAAAGCGACTTTTCGTTCAGCTTGGTGTCTACCAGCGGGCCGACGTATTCGAAGAGGCCCTCGTGCAGCTGGGCGTAGTAAGCGTTGATCTGACGAGCACGCTTGGCACCAAAGATCACCAGGCCGTACTTGGAGTCTGCTGCTTCGAGCAGCGAGTCGATCGGCGGGTTGATGATGCCTTCAAGGTTCGTGGACACGAATTCTCCAAAATTCTAGCGGGCTGACCGTTCCGGCGTTCCGTGCGGATGCGGGGTCAGCCCCATGAGTGAAACAAGCTCGTCCGCTGCCCGGCGAACGTCGTCATTGATGACGGTGTGGTCGAACTCCGGTTCAGCAGCAAGTTCCAGTTTAGCGGTTTCCAGCCGGCGCTGCTGTTCCTCGGGTGTTTCGGTGCCGCGGCCCACCAGCCGGCGGACCATTTCGTCCCAGCTCGGCGGCGCGAGGAAGACAAACTGGGCGTCCGGAACGGCAGCCTTGACCTGGCGCGCACCCTGCAGGTCGATCTCCAGCAGCACGGACTTGCCTTCGGCGATGGCCTGGTTCACGGTGCTCTTCAGCGTTCCGTAGGTGTTCTGGCCATGGACTACTGCCCACTCGAGGAACTCGCCCTCGGCGACGAGCCGCTCGAAGTCCTCCTTCGCCTTGAAAAAGTAGTGGACGCCGTCAACTTCGCCCGGCCGGGGTGCCCGGGTAGTGGCTGATACGGAAAGCCAAACTTCGGGGTAGTTGTCCCGGATGAAGGTGGACACGGTGCCTTTGCCAACAGCCGTCGGACCAGCGAGGACTGTCAGTCCAGGTTTTTTACTCACGTATTCCTTTGTGCCGGAGTTCGGGGAAAGCGCCGGAGGTATCCGCGCTAGTTTTCGTCTATAAAATCTACCAGCGCCCGGCGCTGGTGGACGCCGAGGCCGCGGAGCCTGCGGGAGGCCGCAATCCCCAGTTGCTTCATGATCGCGGCTGCCCGGACTTTGCCAACGCCCGGCAGTGCCTCCAACAGCTCCGAAACCTTCATCCGCGCCATGGCTTCATCCTCCACGGCCGAATTGATGATGTCGGCTGCGGATTTCGCACCGTTCTTGAGGCTTTCCTTGGCCGCCGCCCGGGTTGCCCTGGCTGCCGCCGCCTTGTTCAAGGCATCAGTTCGTTCCGATGCGGATAAGGGTCGCAGCACCATGGTGGGACACCCCCGGATCTGGGTGGTTACGTCCAGGGCGGCCGCCTTTGGACATGTCCTGAAACTACCCTTTGGTGCTGCCCGAATCAATGCATCGGAGGAAACGGCAGCTATTCGCCCCGCAACCCGTCAAGCGTCCGCTGGGCGGCCTCCCGCAGTGCCAGCGGCTGCGGGCCGGCAGAAAGGATGTCCCTGCTGGAAGTTCCCAGTACCTGCGGATAGGCGCTGCCGAACGTGGCACGCAAGTGGGCCGGCGTGGCACCCTGCGCTCCCAGGCCCGGCGCCAGGATGGGGCCGCGCATGGCGGCGAGGTCCACGTCGAGGTCGGAGAGGGCCGAGCCAACGGTTGCACCCACCACGAGGCCAACCGAGCCGAGCTCCCCCGAGTAGCGGCGGTTTTCGCTGCCGGCCGCCAGGGCGATCCGGCGTGCCACGGAGTCCGCTCCCCCGACGTGCTGGACCGAGGCACCCTCGGGATTGGACGTCAAGGCGAGGACAAAAACACCACGTCCCGTGTCCGCAGCCAAATCGAGGGCCGGACGCAGTGACTCGAAGCCAAGGTAGGGGCTAAGCGTCACCGAGTCGGCGGCCAACGGCGAACCGTCGCGGAGCCAAGCATCCGCGTAGGCCGCCATTGTGGAACCGATGTCCCCGCGCTTTGCGTCGGCGATGGTGAGCACAGCCTCGTCCCGGGCCAGGGCAAGGAGTTCCTCCAGGACAGCCATCCCGGCGGAGCCGTGGCGCTCGTAAAGCGCCACCTGCGGCTTGACCGCGGCTGCGACGGAGGCCACGGCGTCCAGGACCGTGAGGGAAAACGCGCGCAGGCCCTCGACGTCGTCGTTCAGCCCCCAGGCGGCCAGCAGGGACGGGTGGGGATCAATGCCCACGCACAGCGGGCCGCGCGCGGCCATCGCGGCGCCAAGCCGGGAGCCAAAGGACTCCCGGCCGGCGCCTGATTCCTGCTCAGGCATGCTGCAGGGCCGCCTTCTGGGAATCGGCCAGGGCAGCCGCGTGCTCCTGCAGGCTGGTGACCGACCATTGGTAGGTGCGCATCGCCTCGATGGCCTGGACGGCTGCGTTGAATTCGGCCACCGTCGTGATGCAGGGGATGCCGATGGACGTAGCAGCGGCGCGGAGTTCGTAGCCGTCGCTGCGGGCTTCGCCGCCGGAGGGGGTGTTGAAGACCATGTCGATCTCGCCGGCGATCACGAGGTCGGCGATGGTGCCTTCGCCTTCGGCGCTGCTGCCTTCTGCCACCTTCCGGACCGGCGTGGCCTGGATACCGTTGCGGCGCAGGACATCGGCGGTGCCGCCGGTGGAGACGATCTCGAAGCCGAGGTCGGAGAGCCGCTTGACGCCCATGATGACCGAACGCTTGTCGCGGTTGGCCACCGAGACGAAGATCTTGCCTTCGGTGGGCAGCGCGTTGTTGGCCGCTGCCTGGCTCTTGGCAAAAGCGGTATCGAAGTGCTTGTCGATGCCCATGACCTCGCCGGTGGAGCGCATCTCCGGTCCAAGGAGGGAGTCAACCACCTTGCCCTCAAGGGTGCGGAAGCGGCTGAAGGGCAGGACTGCTTCCTTGACGGATACGGGGGCGTCCAGGGGCAGGGTGGAGCCGTCCCCCACCTCGGGCAGCATCTTGTAGGCGCTGCGGAGCTGGCCGATGGTGACGCCGGTGCCGATCAGGGCCGCGGCTTTGGCCATCTGAACGCCGGTGGCCTTGGATACGAACGGTACGGTCCGGGACGCGCGGGGATTGGCTTCGAGGACGTACAGCACGTCGGAGGCCAGCGCGAACTGGATGTTGATGAGGCCGCGCACGCCCACGCCTTCGGCGATGGCACGGGTTGCTGTCCGGACCCGCTCCAGGACGTTGGCGCCCAGGGTGATGGGCGGCAGGACGCACGCGGAGTCACCGGAATGGATGCCGGCTTCCTCGATGTGCTCCATGATGCCGCCCAGGTACATGTCGGTGCCGTCAAAGAGGGCGTCGACGTCAATTTCGACGGCGTCCTCCAGGAAGCGGTCGATCAGCACCGGGTGGTCCGGGGTGATTTCGGTGGCGTTGGCGATGTACCGGGACAGGTTGGGCTCGTCGTAGACGATTTCCATGCCGCGGCCGCCGAGGACGTAGGACGGCCGGACCAGCACGGGGTAGCCGATCTCGTCCGCGATCTTCTTGGCGTCCTCGAAGGACACTGCCGTGCCGTTCTTCGGGGAGATCAGGCCGGCCTTGTCCAGGACCCGGGAGAACGCGCCGCGGTGCTCGGCCAGGTCAATGGCTTCCGGGGACGTCCCGAGGATGGGCACGCCCGCGTCCGCCAGCTGCTGGGCCAGCTTGAGGGGGGTCTGGCCGCCAAGCTGGACGAAGACGCCCATCACGCCGCCGGTGCGTTCCTCGGCCGCGATGACCTCCAGCACGTCCTCGAGCGTCAGCGGCTCGAAGTACAGGCGGGTGGAGATGTCGTAGTCCGTGGAAACAGTCTCCGGGTTGCAGTTAACCATCACCGTCTCATAGCCGGCCTTGCGCAGAGCCATGGAGGCGTGCACGCAGGAGTAGTCGAACTCGATGCCCTGGCCGATGCGGTTGGGGCCGGACCCGAGGATCAGGATGGACGGCTTGGAGTGCAGCGCAACCTCGTCCTCCTCGTCGTAGGCCGAGTAGTGGTAGGGGGTGTACGCGGCGAATTCCGCAGCGCAGGTATCCACGGTCTTGTAGACGGGGCGGATGCCCAGCGCCTGGCGGACGCCGCGGACCACTGCTTCAGAGTTGTGCGTCAGTGCGCCGATCTGCTCGTCGGAGAAGCCGTGGCGCTTGGCGCGCTGAAGCATGTCTGCCGTGAGCGCGCCGGCCTGGCGGATTTCGCGGGAGATCTCGTTGAGCAGCTGGAGCTGGTCCAGGAACCAGGGATCGATCTTGGTGGCTTCGAAGAGGTCCTCCACGCTGGCGCCGCCCAGGAGGGCGCGCTGGACCTGGTGCAGCCGGTCCGTCGTCGGGCGCTTTGCCTTTTCGATGAGCTCAGCCACTTGCCATTCGGGAACGGAGCTGAAGTCCAGCTGGGAGCCCTTCTGCTCCAGTGACCGCAACGCCTTCTGCAGGGCCTCGGTGAAGTTGCGGCCCATGGCCATGGCCTCGCCCACCGACTTCATGGTGGTGGTCAAGGTGTTGTCCGCCGCCGGGAACTTCTCGAACGCGAAGCGCGGCACCTTGACCACCACGTAGTCGAGGGTGGGCTCGAAGGACGCGGGGGTCTTCTGGGTGATGTCGTTGGGGATCTCATCCAGCGTGTAGCCCAGGGAGAGCTTGGTGGCGATCTTGGCGATGGCGAAGCCGGTGGCCTTGGATGCCAGCGCCGAGGAGCGGGACACGCGGGGGTTCATTTCGATGACCACCACGCGGCCGGTGGCGGGATCGATGGCGAACTGGATGTTGCAGCCGCCGGTATCGACACCAACTTCGCGGATGACGGCGATGGAGATGTCGCGCAGCCGCTGGTATTCACGGTCGGTGAGGGTGAGGGCAGGCGCCACCGTGATGGAGTCACCGGTGTGGACACCTACGGGGTCGAAGTTTTCGATGGAGCAGACCACCACGACGTTGTCGTTCTTGTCCCGCATCATCTCGAGCTCGTATTCCTTCCAGCCGAGGATGCTCTCTTCGAGCAGAACCTCGCTGGTGGGGCTGTACTGCAGGCCCTGGCCCACAATGCGGCGGAGGTCGTCCTCGTTGTAGGCAAGGCCGGAGCCCAGGCCGCCCATGGTGAAGGAGGGGCGGACCACCATCGGGTAGCCCAGGTCAACAGCCGCCTTGAGGGCCTCGTCCATGGTGTGGATGATGTGGCTGCGCGCGGACTCGGCGCCGCAGCGCTCCACCACGCCCTTGAACTTTTCACGGTCCTCGCCGAGTTCAATCGCCGCAATGTTGGCGCCGATGAGCTCCACGTTGTACTTCTCGAGCACACCGTTCTTGTCCAGGGCGATGGCAGTGTTCAGCGCTGTCTGGCCACCCAGGGTGGGCAGGACGGCGTCGGGACGCTCCTTGGCAATGATCTTCTCCACCACCTCGGGGGTGATGGGTTCGATGTAGGTGGCGTCGGCGAACTCCGGGTCGGTCATGATGGTGGCCGGGTTCGAGTTGACCAGGATGACCCGCAGGCCTTCCTCTTTGAGGACCCGCAGTGCCTGCGTGCCGGAGTAGTCGAATTCGGCGGCCTGGCCGATGACGATCGGGCCGGAACCAATGACGAGGACGCTTTTGAGATCTGTACGTTTCGGCATTACTTCTTGTCCTCAGTCTTGTTGTCGTTTTTGTGGTCCGCGCCGGCGGGATGAGCAGAATCCACCGGATCCTTGGAGAGGTTGGCGGTCCTGCCGTCCCGCGTCCCCTCCATCAGATCGATAAAGCGGTCGAACAGGTAGGCGGCGTCGTGCGGGCCGGCCGCTGCTTCGGGGTGGTACTGCACGGAGAAGGCGGGGATGTCCAGGCAGGCGAGGCCTTCAACGACGTCGTCGTTCAGGCTGACGTGGCTGACCTCGACGCGGCCGTACCGTTCCTCGGGAGCCTGGGTGGCGCCGTCGAGCGGTGCGTCCACGGCGAAGCCGTGGTTCTGGGAGGTGATTTCCACCTTGCCCGTCCGGCGGTCCATCACGGGCTGGTTGATGCCGCGGTGGCCGTAGCGCAGCTTATAGGTGCCAAAGCCCAGAGCGCGGCCCAGGATCTGGTTGCCGAAGCAGATGCCGAAGTAGGGCAGCTTCTCGTCCAGGACGGAGCGGAGCAGGTTGACCTGGGCATCGGCCGTGGCGGGGTCGCCGGGGCCGTTGGACATAAAGAAGCCGTCCGGGTTGACGGCCTTGACGTCTTCCAGGGTGGCGGTGGCCGGGAGCACGTGGACGCGGACGCCGCGCTCCGCGAACCGGACGGGCGTCATGGCCTTGATGCCGAGGTCGACGGCGGCGATGCTGAAGCGGGCATCCCCGTCCCAGCCGTGGTCCTTTGGTTCCACCACGTAGGCCTGATCAACGCTGACTTCCTCAGCCAGCCGGGCGCCCTCCATCGGGGCGCTGGCCAGCACAGCGTCCACCAGTTCCTTGTCCGTGGCCTGGGCGGCTTCGCCGGAGAAGATGCCGGCCCGCATGGTCTTGTGCTCGCGCAGGTGGCGGGTGATGGCCCGGGTGTCCACGCCCTGGATGCCCACGATGCCCTGGGCCACGAGTTCTTCGTCCAGGGAGCGCTCGGAGCGCCAGTTGGACGGGCGGCGGGCGGCGTCGCGGACGATGTAGCCGGCCACCCAGATGCGGCGGGATTCGGCGTCGTCATTGTTCACGCCGGTGTTGCCGATGTGCGGTGCGGTCTGCACCACCAGCTGCCGGGCGTAGGAGGGGTCGGTGATGGTTTCCTGGTAGCCGGTCATCCCGGTGGCGAAGACTGCCTCGCCCAGGGCGGTTCCGGTGGCGCCGTAGCTGCTTCCGCGGAAGATGCGGCCGTCTTCAAGGACGAGCGCAGCGGGAGCTGATACAGGAGCGGAAACTGGGGCGGATACTGCGGTGTTTGTTGTCACTGTCTTACTTTCCACTATTGGCATCAGCCGCGGGGGCCGAAGAAATCAATTCCTGAAGTGCTGCGAAAACAACGTTCCTGTCCTCCGCGCGGCGGGTCCGGAAGCCGGTGTCCAGATCGTGGCTGCCGTGGACCCAGGAAAGGACCAGGAGGCCGTCCTTTTCCACAAACTTGCCGGCCATGCCGCTGTCCAGCCGTACCCCGGAGAGGGACGTTGCGGGAATGTACAGCGCCGGTGCTCCGGCACGGTCAAAGAGGACGCCGTCCGGGTAGACCTTCATGGTGGCATTGGTCCGGATGCCGAGCCCGTGCACCGCGATCCGGTCCAGCCAGTCACCGCCGGTGGTGGACGCGACGTACTGGCCCTCGGCGCTGGTAAGGGGCTCCCCCGGCGCCTCGGGCACCAAAGGCAACTGTTCGACGTCGGCCTGGCGCTTCAGGCGGTTCCGCCAGCCGACCCAGATGAGGCCGAAGGCTGCGGCGATGAGGGCCAGCGTGATGACCAGCGAGAGCAGCTGGGTGTCCATCAGGCAGCGCCCACGGACGCCGCGTGCGGGTACGGGGTGTTGAGTTCGCCGTCAAGGACGGTGGGGTGACCCTTGAAGAACGTGGCAACAACCTTGCCGGGCAGTTCCATGCCCTTGAACGGGGAGTTCCGGCCCATGGTTGCCATCTTCGCAGGCTCAACCGTCCAGCGCGCGGCCGGGTCCACGAGAATGATGTTGGCGGGCTCCCCCGCTTCCAGCGGCCGGCCCTGGTCCTCGAGGCGGCCGATGTGGGCCGCGGCGGCAGAGGTCACCCGGGCAAAATCGGCCCACGTGATCAATCCGGTTTCGATCATGGTGTGCTGCACCACGGACAGGGCGGTTTCCAGCCCGGTCATGCCCATGGCGGCCTGCGCCCACTCGCATTCCTTGTGCTCGCTGGGGTGCGGCGCATGGTCAGTTCCCACAACGTCGATGGTGCCATCCGCGAGGCCCGCGCGCAGGGCCTGCACGTCGGCGTTTGTACGCAGCGGCGGGTTGACCTTGTAGACGGGGTCGTAGCTGCGGACCAGGTCATCGGTCAGCAGCAGGTGGTGCGGGGTGACCTCCGCCGTGACGTTGATGCCGCGCTCCTTGGCCCAGCGGATGATTTCCACCGAGCCGGCCGTCGAAACGTGGCAGACATGCAGCCGGGAACCGACGTGCTGGGCCAGCAGCACATCGCGGGCAATGATGCTTTCCTCGGCAACAGCGGGCCACCCGGCGAGTCCCAGCACCGCGGACACCTCGCCCTCGTTCATCTGGGCGCCGGCGGTCAGCCGCGGTTCCTGCGCGTGCTGCGCCACCACGCCGTCGAACGCCTTGACGTATTCCAGCGCCCTGCGCATGAGTACGGGGTCATGGACGCAGATGCCGTCGTCGGAGAACATACGGACCCTTGCGCGGGAGTCGGCCATGGCGCCAAGCTCGGCGAGCTGCTCGCCGGCCAGCCCCACGGTAACGGCGCCCACGGGGCGCACGTCCACCCAGCCGGCCCTCTGGCCCAGGCTGAACACCTGCTCCACCACGCCCGCCGTATCGGCAACGGGAGTGCTGTTGGCCATGGCATGAACGGCGGTGTAGCCGCCCAGGGCAGCAGCGCGGGTTCCGGTCTCGACGGTTTCGGCGTCCTCGCGGCCCGGCTCGCGGAGGTGCGTGTGGACATCCACCATGCCGGGCAGCGCCACCAGGCCGGTGGCGTCGATAACAGTGGCCCCGTCAGCGGTAAGGCCCGTTCCGGTTTCAGTGATCACGCCGTCGCGGATCAGCAGGTCGGCCGGCTCGCCGCCCAGGATTGAGGCGCCGCGGATCAGATAGGTTCCGGTGTTGCCTGCCATCAGTTGCTCTCCTTGGTGGAATGGGTGCTGCCGGCATATGCCAGGGCCGGTGTGGCGGCCGGCTCGCGGGTGTCCCCGGAGAGCAGCAGGTAAAGGGCGGCCATCCGCACGGACACGCCGTTGCGCACCTGGGCCAGGACGGTGGAGCGGGGGGAATCGGCGGCGGCCGCGGAGATTTCCAGGCCACGGTTCATGGGGCCGGGGTGCATGATGATCGTGTCCTTCATGCCCAATGCATCCAGCGCCCGCAGCCGGTTGTCGTCGAAGCCCCAACGGCGGGAGTATTCCCGGGTGCTGGGGAAGAAGGAGGCGTTCATGCGTTCGCCCTGGACGCGGAGCATCATCACGGCGTCAACGCCCTGCTCGATGGTTTCGTCCATGTTGTAGCTGACCTTGCAGGGCCACTTTTCGACGCCGATGGGCAGCAGGGTGGGCGGCGCCACGAGCGTGACGTCGGCACCGAGGGTGCGCAGGAGCCAAACGTTGGAGCGGGCCACGCGGGAGTGCAGGACGTCTCCGGCGATGGCCACGCGCATGCCTTTGAGATCGGCGCCCTCTGAGCCGGTTCCGGACAGTCGCGCCCAGTGGCGGCGCATGGTGAACGCATCCAGCAGCGCCTGGGTGGGGTGCTCATGCGTGCCGTCGCCGGCGTTGATGACCGCGGCGTCGATCCAGTCCGTCGCGGCCAGCCGGTGCGGTGCTCCGGAGGCCCAATGCCGGATCACGACGGCGTCCGCACCCATCGCGGACAGCGTCTGGGCAGTGTCCTTGAGGGACTCCCCCTTGGAGACCGAGGAGCCCTTGGCGGCAAAGTTGATGACGTCCGCGGAGAGCCGCTTGGCGGCCGCTTCGAAGGAGATGCGGGTGCGCGTGGAGTCCTCGAAAAAGAGGTTGACCACGGTGCGGCCGCGGAGGGCCGGCAGCTTCTTGACCTCGCGGTCACCCACGGCAGCCATCTCCTCGGCGGTGTCGAGGATGCGGATGGCGTTGGTGAGGCTGAGGTCTTCAGTGGAGAGCAGGTGCTTCACGAGCGGCCCTCGATGACTACTTCGTTGACCGGCGTGCCGCCCGGGGCGGTGTCGGTTTCTTCGAGCCGGACCCTGACCTTTTCAGCGGATGACGTGGGCAGGTTCTTGCCGACGTGGTCTGCGCGGATGGGCAGTTCGCGGTGGCCGCGGTCGATCAGCACGGCGAGCCGGACGATGCGGGGCCGGCCCAGGTCGACGAGGGCGTCCAGGGCGGCACGGATGGTGCGGCCCGAGTACAGGACGTCGTCGATGAGGACCACCACCTTGTTGTCGATGCCCGTCCGCGGGAGCTTGGTGGGGTACGGCGGGCGCGTGCCCTGGTGCGAGAGGTCGTCGCGGAACATGGTGACGTCCAGCTGGCCGACGATCGCGGCGGCGTCCACGCCTGGATCAGCGGCGGCAATTTTCTCGGCAAGCCTGGCGGCCAGCGGGTACCCGCGCCGGGGAATGCCGAGCAGGACGAGGTCCTGGGAACCTTTGTTGGCCTCGAGGATCTCATGGGCGATACGAGTGAGGGCCCGGTCTATGTCAGCCTGGCTGAGGACTACCCTGGCTGGAACCGGTGCGCTGGTGACAGAAGTCAACGCTCGTCTCCCCTTTCCCCGCCTCACAGGACGGAATTAAAAAAGGATCATGTGCGTTCCAAAATTACCACACGGGGCCGGCCGGACCCGTGCCGGGAGGACGCGTCGACGGTCACACGGCCGTCGCCCGTGAGCGGGATCCTTGGCCGCGTGGCGGGAGCAACCTAGGCTTTCGGTTATGTCAATGCATCCCCGCTACCCCGCGTCCGGGCCACCCGACGATCCGTATCGTGGAGCGGGCACCCCGCTCCCCCGCGATGCCAACCCAAGCTGGATGGGTCACGTGCAGCCGGAGAACTACCGGTCGGCGCCGGGGCATCAGGGCCGCCTTGTGGAAACAGTGGTGCCGCCGCAGGTCCAGGGAACGGTGGTTCGGGCCGGGCGGGCCCGCAGCGGGGGGCTGGTGGGACTGACCATTGGAGGCAGTGCCCTGGCCTTCCTCAGCCTGTTCCTGGTGGTGCCGTTCCTGCTCTCAAACACGGGCCCGGCCGGGTTCCTTGTGGGATTCCTGGCCTCGCTCATTCCCCTGTCGGTGGTCCTCCTGGCCGTGTACGTCATCGACAAGTGGGAACCCGAGCCAAAGCGGCTCCTGTACTTCGCCTTCACGTGGGGCGCTGCGGTATCGATCGCCGTCACCCTGCTCGTCCAGCCGTTCTTTGTGCTGGGGTTCCAGTTGTCGGACGGAGCCGACCTGCAGACCTACATGGCCACTGTGCAGGCGCCGATTGTGGAAGAGTTCGCCAAATCCCTGGGGCTGCTGCTTCTGCTCCTTCTGGCGAGGAAGCACTTCGACGGGCCGGTGGACGGGGTGGTCTTCGCATTCACTATTGCCGGCGGCTTCGCCTTCACCGAGAACATCCTGTATTTCGGCAGGGCCATTGCGGAATCAGCCGACCCGGCCAGCGATTTCGCCCAAGTGTTCTTCCTTCGCGGCGTGATGTCCCCCTTCGCCCACGCGATCTTCACCGGCACCACCGGGCTGATTATGGGCTTCGCCGCCCGGCGCTGGCACGCGGGCGCTTCGGTAGCAGCTTTCTTCGTAGGGCTGCTGCCGGCCATGTTCCTGCATAACCGCTGGAACAGCATGGGCCAGGGCTTCCTGGTGGATTACATCCTGGTCCAGGTCCCCATCTTCTTCCTTGCCGTGGCCGGCATCATCCTCCTGCGCGTTGCAGAGAAGCGGCTGACGCGCCAGCGCCTGCTCGAATACTCCGCCGCCGGCTGGTTCACCCCCGCCGAGGTGGAGCTCCTGGCCACGTTGGGCGGCCGCCGGACGGCCCTGAACTGGGCGGGCAGCTACGGCAGGAAGCGGCAGATGAAGGAATTCCTGAAGGCGGCAACGCAGCTGGCCAACACCCGCCAGCGCATCCTCAGCGGCCGCGATGTCCAGCTGCACCAGGCTGAGGAGCGCCAGCAGCTGCAGCGGGTCCTCGCCCTGCGGGCCGCCGTCGCCCGCTGAACGGCTGCTTAAACGCGAAAGGGCTGGCCCCACGTCGGTGGAGGCCAGCCCTTTGCGGTGATGCCGACTAGGCGAGCAGCGAAGGCTTCAGCTGCTGCAGCCGGCCCAGGAGGCCGTTGATGAACTGCGGCGACTCGTCGGTGGAAAGCGTCTTGGCCAGCGCCACCGCTTCACTCACCGCCACGCCGTCGGGGACGTCGTCGTTGTAGAGGAGCTCCCAGGTGCCGATCCGCAGGATGATGCGGTCAACGGACGGCATCCGCTCAAGGGTCCAGCCCTGCGAGTACGTCTCGAGGAATTCATCGATGGCGGCCTGCTGGGACAGCACGCCCTCAACAATTTCCAGGGTGTACGGATTAACGATCTGGTCGGTCTTCTCCCGGCGGGCCCGGAGCACGTCAAAGGCCGAAACCGAGCGCTGCTCGGCTTCGAAAAGAACATCAAGGGCCCTGTTACGGGCTTTACCGCGTGCGCTCACTACTCGGTGACCCGGCCGAGGTAGCTGCCGTCGCGGGTGTCCACCTTGACCTTGGTGTTGTTCTCGATGAACAGCGGCACCTGGATTTCGTAGCCGGTTTCCAGGGTGGCAGGCTTGGTGCCGGCGGAGGAGCGGTCGCCCTGCAGGCCAGGCTCCGTGTAAGTGATTTCGAGGACTACGCTCGGCGGCAGTTCGATGTACAGCGGGTTGCCCTCGTGGATGGCGATGTTGACCATCTGGTTCTCAAGCATGAAGTTGGTGGCGTCTCCAACGGTGGCGCCGGAAACCGTGATCTGGTCGTAGTCGGAGGTGTCCATGAATACGAAGTCCGCGCCGTCCTGGTACAGGTACTGGTAGTCGCGGCGGTCAACCGTGGCGGTCTCGATCTTGAGCCCGGCGTTGAACGTCTTGTCCACGACCTTTCCGGACATCACGTTGCGCATCTTCGTACGCACGAAGGCGCCGCCCTTGCCCGGCTTGACGTGCTGGAATTCGATGATGTTCCAGAGCTGGCCCTCGAGCTTCAGGACCGTTCCGTTCTTGATGTCGTTAGTGGTTGCCACTGGTTTCCTCTGGTTTCTTTGTCTGGTCGCGTTGTCAGACGTTGTATGCCGGGCTGGCCTGCGAATCGGCTCGCCAGCGCGTATTTGTCAAGAATCGGGTCCTTGAAAAAAATTCAAGAACTATTCTACCAATACAAACCGGGGGCGCCTTTCGGAGCGCCCGGCGGACGTCGTCAGCAGGCCAGGTCCAGGACGTCCCGGGCACGCTGCAGCGCTACTGTCGACGAGTAGATCAGGGCGGCGTCCGCGGACTCGGCCACCCGCAGGTCCAGTGCGCGGGCGAAGGACTCCACCGCCGCGGACGTCTGGCCGGCTGTGTATTGGGTCTTGCCCAGGAACTGCAGGACCAGCGCCTCGCGCGGTGTCCCCTGCACTTCGGCGAGCAGCTGCCGGAACAGCTCCACGGCCCGGTCCGGCCGGTTCGAAACGCGGAGCACCTCGGCCTCAAACGCCCGCAGCCTGAAGGACTCGGGATCCTTGAAGCGCGCTTCGGCCAGCAGTTCCGCCGCCTCAGCCGGGTGCCCTTCCACCAGCAGGACAAAGATGTGGTCGGCGGGGTCCGTGGACACCGCCAGCGCCTCCCGGCAGGCGTCCTCGTTCACGATCTCCGGCAGCAGGGTCTCCGGATTGACGCGGATACCCGGGAAGCCGGCCTCTGGCCAGTCTGCTGTACCCTCCATGTCGCCGTGCATCAGGATGCAATTTCCTGGTAGGCGGCGAACAGCAGTGACGTGTCGGGGACGTCAAGGATCCCCGGCTTGGCCACGCCGTCCAGGACAACGAAGCGCAGCAGGTCGCCGCGGGATTTCTTGTCCCGGCGCATCCCGTCAAGCAGGCCCTGCCATCTGTCCCGGCGGTAGGTGACGGGGAGTCCCAGCCCGTCGAGGATGGTCCGGTGCCGGTCCGCGTCGACGTCGCTAAGCCTGCCGACGCTGCGGGCAAGTTCGGCGGCAAACATCATGCCCACGGAGACGGCGGCGCCGTGGCGCCAGGAGTAGCGCTCCACCAGTTCGATGGCGTGGCCCAGCGTGTGCCCGTAGTTCAGGATTTCCCGGAGCCCGGACTCCTTGAGGTCTTCGGAGACAACCTTTGCCTTGACGGCGATAGCCCGTTCAATGAGCTCCCGGAGGACGGCCGACTGCGGATCCACCACTCCTTCCGGGTCCTTCTCGATGAGGTCGAGGATGGCGGGATCGGCGATGAAGCCGCACTTGATGACTTCTGCCATTCCCGAGATGATCTCGTTTTTTGGCAGCGTGTTCAGCGTGTCCAGGTCGGCCAGCACGGCCGCGGGCGGGTGGAAAGCACCCACCAGGTTCTTTCCTTCGGCGGTGTTGATGCCGGTTTTTCCGCCCACTGAAGCGTCCACCATGCCGAGCAGGCTGGTGGGCATGTGGATGACCTTGATGCCGCGAAGCCAGGTGGCGGCGACGAAACCGGCGAGGTCCGTGACGGCGCCTCCCCCGACGGCGACGATCGCGTCGGAGCGGGTGAAGTCGTTCTGCCCCAGGACCTGCCAGCAGAAGGCTGCCACCTGGATGTGCTTGCCTTCTTCGGCGTCCGGGATCTCTGCCGTCAGGGAGGTGAAGCCGGCTGCCGCCAACTCATCGCGGACGGTGTCGCCCGTGAGCCGGAGGGCACGCGGGTGGATGACCAGGACCCGCCGGACGCGCTCACCGAGCAGGCCGGAAAGGTCAGCCAGAAGCCCCCGTCCCACCACGACGTCGTAGTTGTTTCCGGCGGATTCGCCGGTGACCTTGATGACTGTTGATTCCGCGCTCACTTTTCAACTTCCTGTTTGGCAGCTGCGTAGTCCCGCAGTGCTGCTTCCAGCCGGCGTCCCAACTCGGAAACCGAGCCGTGGCGCACGTCCAGGGTTATGTCTGCCAGCCGTTCATAGACCGGCTTGCGGGTGGCGAACATGGCCGTCCAACGGCCCATTGCGTCTCCAGCCAGCAGCGGCCGCCCAGAGTTCCTGGCGATGCGGCCCGCAACTGTGCTGGCGTCACATTCCAGGTACACCACGGTGCACCGGCTAATCAGCTGCTGGGTTCCGGAATCGAGGACCGCACCGCCGCCCAGGGAGATGACTGTGGCCGTGCCTTCCGCTGCCTCGACGACGTCCGCCACTGTCCGCGCCTCTATCTCACGGAAGGCGTGCTCGCCGCGTCCGGCGAAGATGTCGGAGATGGATCCATGGGCTGCCACGATAACGGCGTCGGTGTCCACGAACGGCGCACCGAGCTGATGGGCAAGCTGCTGCCCGATAGCGGATTTGCCGACAGCCATGGGCCCGATGAGAACCACCGGACGGCCCATGGACGCGGCTTTGCTGCTGTGGGGCACCTACTGGCCGATCGAGTCCAGGGACGCCGGAATGCTGTCCAGGTAACCCTTGATGTTGCGTGCGGTCTCCGCTACGGAATCGCCGCCGAACTTTTCGGTGACCGCCTCGGCCAGGACCAGCGCCACCATGGCTTCCGCCACCACGCCGGCGGCCGGGACGGCACAGACATCGGACCGCTGGTGGTGTGCCTTCGCAGCCTCTCCGGTGCTGATATCGATGGTCTTAAGCGCGCGGGGTACCGTGGCGATGGGCTTCATGGCCGCCCGGACGCGCAGCACGTCGCCGATGCTCATGCCGCCTTCGATGCCTCCGGCCCGGTTGCTGGTGCGGACGATGCGCCCGTCAGCGTCCCGCACGATTTCGTCATGGGCGGCAGAACCGCGGCGTGCGGCGGTCAGGAAGCCGTCGCCGACCTCCACTCCCTTGATGGCCTGGATTCCCATCAGTGCTGCGGCGAGCCGGGAATCGAGCCGGCGGTCCCAGTGCACGTAGCTGCCCAGTCCCGGCGGGAGCCCGTAGGCGAGGACTTCAACCACGCCGCCCAGGGTTTCGCCTTCCTTGTGGGCGGCATCCACCTCGGCCACCATCGCGTCCGAAGTTTCCCGGTCGAAGCAGCGCAGCGGATCAGCGTCGAGGGCCAGCACGTCGCTGGGAACAGGCAGCGGGCGCCCTTCGGGGACGGTGACGCTTGCGATGGAGACGGTGTGGCTGACGAGTTCGATGCCCAGGTGCCTCAGGAACTGCGCGGCGACTGTGCCCATTGCCACGCGGGTGGCTGTCTCGCGGGCGCTGGCCCGTTCCAGGACGGGGCGGGCCTCGTCGAAGCCGTACTTCTGCATCCCGGTGAAGTCGGCGTGCCCGGGCCGGGGCCGGGTCAGCGGTGCATTGCGGGCCTGGTCGGCGAGCAGCTCGGCATCCACGGGATCGGCAGACATGATCTGCTCCCACTTGGGCCACTCCGTGTTGCCTACCTGGATGGCCACGGGACCGCCCTGGGTGCGCCCGTGCCGGACTCCGCCGAGGATAGTCACAACGTCCTGTTCAAACTTCATGCGGGCGCCGCGGCCGTAGCCCAGGCGGCGGCGGGCCAATGAATCGGCGATGTGCCCGCTGGTGATTTCCACACCGGCGGGGACGCCTTCAATAATTCCCATCAGAGCCGGACCATGGGATTCACCGGCAGTCAACCAACGCAACATATTTTCCATCCTGCCATGTATGGCGGTTACAACGCCCGTCGGGGAAGGCCGACTGCGTCACACATCACATCTATGACAGACGCGTTAACTTCCTTATCGAGGCGGCTGAACAGGCGCACCTGTTCCACGGCCTGGTACAGCAGCATTTCGAGGCCGGGCACCACGGTGCCGCCGCCGGCCTCCCACACAGATGCAACCAGGCTGGGCCAGGGATCGTAGGCCACGTCCAGCAAAACGCCGGATGTGGAAGCCTTCAGTGCCGCGATTTCTGCCGCCAGCCCGTCTGCAGCGCGCGGCGGCAGGGTGGAGATAACGACGTCGGCAGCGGCCGTTGGCTTCGCAGCCTCCGTGAGGGGGCAAATCTCCAAGGAGAGGCCAAGGCTTTCTGCTGCGGTGCGCACTTCGGCTGTGCGGGCGGGATCACGGACGAAGAGCCGCGCGGAGCCGGCTCCAAGTTCCGTGAGGGCTGCAGCGGCAGCGGCCGCCGTCCCGCCCCCGCCAAGGATGATGGGCGCCGTGGGCGTGCCGCCGCCAGCATGGCGGACAGCGTTAACAATTCCTGTGACGTCCGTGTTGAAACCGATGGCCCGGGTACCGCCCGTATGCTCCTCAAAGGCCACGGTGTTCACCACGCCCAGGGTCCGGGCGACGCCGCGGACTTCGTGCACCTCGCTGACCATGGCGGTCTTCAAGGGCATGGTGACCGAGAGGCCGCGCCAGCCCGGCTGGCCCCGGAGCTGCCGCATCAGCGACGGCAGCAGTTGTTCCGTGACGTCAATTGCCGTGTAGCTGATGCCGATGCCCAGCTGGCTGTACGCGGCGTGATGCAGCGCCGGCGACTTCGAGTGGCTGATGGGGTGGCCCAGGACGGCTGCCCGCAGGCTCATGTGCAGCGGCCAACGTTCGCCATGCACCAGGCGTTGTACTGGTCAACATAGCTGTTGTGTTCAGCCAAGGTGCGGGAGAACTTCGTTTCCTTGGTGTCAAGGTTGATGGTTACCCAGTACAGATAGTCGTTGGACTTGGGCTTGGCGGCAGCATCGATGGCATTCTTTCCCGGAGAACCGATCGGCCCGGGGGGAAGGCCCGGATTCGCGTAGGTGTTGTACGGGTTGGACTTGTCCTGGCGCTGTTCGTCCGTGAAGTTGTAGCTCTTGGTACCCAGGCCGTAGGTGACAGCTGAGTCCACCTGCAGGAAGCCGCTGGTCTGGTCATTGGGCTTGAGCCGGTTGTAGATGGCCCCGGCCACGTCGCCATACTCCGCCTGGCCGCCCTCGGCCTGCACGATGCTGGCCACAATGACGGCCTCATACTGCTTGGCCGGATCCGTAATCCCCTGGGACTTAAGTTCATCCACGGTGGTATTAACCAGCGATTGAAGGATGTCCTTCGCGGACGTGCCGAGTGGATAACGGTGCTCACCCGGGGCCAGGTACCCTTCAAGGTTCTTAGCCTTTTTGGGGAGGCCGAACTGGGCAGGCTGGTTGCTAAGGGCCTGCAGCTCCTGGATGGACACGCCGGAGCCTTCGGAGATCGCCTGCAGGGACTCATTGATACGCAAGCCGGCGCTGAGGGCGAAATAGATCACCTTGGCCTGGTCCTTGCCGAGCAGGACGTTGACGGCGTCGGCATTCTTCATCTCTGCCTTGAAGGTGTAGTCCCCCGGCGCCAGTACTCCGCCGGATGCATTGAACGCCTGGAGGAAGGTGTCGGAATTCGCGACGACACGCTCTCCCTCCAGCTTGCTGGCGACGGAACGGGTTCCTTCCCCGTTCTCGACAGTCACCATAACTTCGCCCGAACCCGGACCCGGGAAGTCGCTGGGCTTGTCGTTGCCAAGCAGCGGCTTCAGGAACTGGGCCCCGACGGTGACAGCCGTGACGAAAACAGCAAGGGTGAGGAACAGCGCCAGCAACCTGCGGCGCCGACGGACCTTTTTGGAAGGCTTGGCCACTACGGGCGCTGCCGCGCCGGGCAGGAACCCGTGGTGCCCGGCGTCGTGGTGCGGATCGTCATGCGCACCGTCGTAATGCCCCTGGTCATAGTGTCCCTCGTGGTGGACGGCGTCGTCGTGGTGCACGCCTTCCTGGTAGTGGTACCCCTCGGCATAGCGGGCATCGTCGTCGTAGTACCCATTCGGTGTGTGCCGGTGCCCGGCGAGGGCAGGCTCGGGGAAGGATACGTGAGCGTCGTCGTGATGAATGTCGTCATGCTGAACCTCGGGACGGTACCCATTCTCGTGGTGCGCGTCAACGCTCTGCACGCCGCCGTGAGGCATGTCGTTTTCCGGGCGCAGCCCTGCGGGCTGCGGCTCGTTCTCATAAACCTGCTGGATGGACGGCGGCGCCTGCGGAGCGGCCGGGACAGCATGCTCTTCCGGGGCCGCAGGAAGTAGTGACGCGGCGGCGGCCGGCGGCTCGGAGGGCGGCGGCGGAACGTCGTGTCCCGTCTCGTAGGCCTGCTCGGGCACGGCGCCCTGGAGTCCGGTGTCAGAGGTCTTTTGGCGCGCCCGGATTTCCTTGCGGGTCAGCGGCCTCGCTGCCCCGGCGTCCAAGGGGCCGGAAGCGTCGTCAATATTGGCAGGACTCACTGTTGCCTTCCATCATTTGAAGATTGGTCCGTGTCCGGGGTGACGCGGACAGACTCATCCACTTCGCTGACCCCCTGGCCCACGGAAGGGGAGGGCGCCGTCACGCGTCGGCCGACATCCGCTCCCCTGGCTTTTTGCATGTCGAGGGCGTGCTGAAGGATACCTGCCGCCGCGACCTGATCAACTACTTTACGGTGATTCCGGCTGCTCATGCCAGCTTCATGCAGATTGCGGTGGGCAGTAACGCTGCTGAGGCGCTCGTCCACCAGGTTCACCGGCACGGCCAAAGCCCGTGCCGAGAGTTCTGCCGCCAGCAGCTCTGCGTACTCGGTGGCCATCCTCGCGGACGTGTGCTCTTCACCCTTCATGGTCCGGGGCAAGCCCACGATCACCTGTACCGCACCAAGTTCCTCGACCAGGTTGGCAATGACCCGGACATCCGAGTTTTTCCTGGCATTCCGGTCCAGCGTCTTGTACGGCGTAGCGAGGATCGAGTCGCGGTCGCAGATGGCCACGCCTACCCGGACGGTGCCGACGTCGACCCCCAGTTTGATGCCCTGGGGGCTGGCGCCGGCTGCAGAAGGATTGGTCATAGGAAGGTTATCGCCCGGAAATCGCGTCCACGACGGCTGCCAGGGCAGGGGCGACCTTGCCGGCGTCCGTTCCGCCGCCCTGCGCAACATCGTCCTTGCCGCCACCGCCGCCGCCGAGGATCCCGGCCGCGAGCCGTACCAGGGCACCTGCCTTGACACCGGATTCCCGCGCGGCTTCGTTCGTGGCCACCAGGATCATGGGACGGTCGTTCGCGACGCCGGCAACTGCAACCGTAGCGGCAGCCGAACCCAGGCGGTTCCGCAGGTCCAGCGCCAGCCCGCGGAGGTCGTCCGCGCCGCTGACCTGGCCGGCGTCGTGGGCAATAACGCTGACCCCGGAGGCGTCTTTTGCGCTGTTGACAAGCTGGGCTGCGGAAGCGGCGAGTTGTTCCTTGCGGAGCCTGTCGAGTTCCTTCTCCGTGGCCTTGAGCTTGGCAAGGGTGGCGGCGATCCTGTCAGCCAGTTGGCCGGACGGAACCTTGAGCAGGTCGGTCAGCTCGGTCACCAGGGCACGCTCGGCGGCGAGGTGGCGGAATGCATCCATGCCAACGAAGGCCTCAACGCGCCGGTTTCCTGAACCGACCGACTGCTCGCCCAGGAGCGAGAGGCTGCCGATCAGGGAGGTATTGGCCACATGCGTTCCGCCACAGAGCTCTCGGGACCACGCGCCGTCGATCTCCACAACGCGGACTTCGCTGCCGTAGTTCTCGCCGAAGAGGGCCATGGCGCCCAGGGCCTTGGCCTCGGCCAGTCCCATCACCTTCGTCTCTACCGAGTAGTTGTTCCGGATGGCGAGGTTGGAAACCTCTTCGATTTCCGAGCGGGTGGCGGTGCTCAGGCCCTCGCCCCAGGCGAAGTCGAAGCGCAGGTAGCCGGCCTTGTTGTAGGACCCTCGCTGGGTGGCTTCCGGCCCGAGGATCTGGTGCAGCGCGGCGTGCACAATGTGCGTGCCGGTGTGGGCCTGCTCGGCGGCGTGGCGGCGTTCGCGGTCGACGGCGGCACGCACCAGCGAGTCGGACCCGATTTCGCCTTCGCGGACGATCGCCTTGTGGACGCTCAGGCCCTTCAGCGGACGCTGGACATCGAGGACCTCGACGACGAACCCGTCGCCCGTGATCAGGCCGGTATCGGCGGCCTGGCCGCCTGCCTCTGCGTAGAACGGGGTCTCGGAGAGCACCAGTTCGATCTCGTCGCCCGTGGACGCCTGCTGTACCGGCTGTCCTCCGGTGAGGATTCCGCGGACGCGGGATTCGCCGTCGAGCTCCGTGTAACCGGTGAAGACGCTTTCACCTTGCGCAAGGATTTCCTGGAAGGCACTGAGATCGGCATGACCGCCCTTCTTGCCCTTCGCATCGGCCTGGGCACGCTTGCGCTGCTCCAGCATGAGGCTGCGGAAGGCTGCCTCATCCACCTGGAGCCCGGCCTCCTCGGCCATCTCGAGCGTGAGGTCGATGGGGAACCCGTAGGTGTCGTGCAGGGCGAAAGCCTCAGCGCCGGAGAGCGGCTTGTTGGCGGCTTTTGATTCCTTGACGGCGTCTTCAAGCCGGGCGGTGCCGGAGGCGATGGTGCGCAGGAACGCCTTTTCTTCGGCGTAGGCGATGCGGCTGATGCGGGCAAAGTCGGTGTCCACCACCGGGTAGACGCCCTTCATGGCATCACGTGAGGCGGGCAACAGGTCCGGCAGGCAGGCCTGTTCCACGCCCAGCAGCCGCATGGACCGCACGGCACGGCGGATGAGCCGGCGCAGGACGTAGCCCCGGCCCTCGTTGGAGGGGGTCACGCCGTCGGAGATGAGCATCAGTGCCGAGCGGATATGGTCGCCCACCACGCGCATGCGCACGTCGTCGGTGTGGTGCGGGTCGTCCGGCGTTTCAGCTGACGTGTATTCCTTGCCCGAGAGCTCGGCAGCCTTGTCGATCACCGGACGGACCTGGTCGGTCTCGTACATGTTCTCGACGCCCTGCAGGATCATGGCCAGGCGCTCCATGCCAAGGCCGGTGTCGATGTTGCGCTTGGGCAGTTCACCCACAACATCGAAGTCTTCCTTGGTCCGGACGTTCTCAATCTGGTACTGCATAAACACGAGGTTCCAGATTTCGATGTACCGGGTTTCGTCAGCCAGCGGCCCGCCCTCGATGCCGTAAGCGGGGCCGCGGTCGTAGTAGATTTCGGAGCAGGGGCCGGCGGGTCCGGGCTGGCCGGTGTGCCAGTAGTTGTCCGACTTGCCCATTTTCTGGATGCGCTCGGCCGGAACGCCGGTGTTCTTCAGCCAGAGTTCCTTGGCTTCGTCGTCCTCTTCGTAGACCGTTACCCACAGCAGTTCGGGAGCAAGGCCGTATCCGCCGTCGTCCACGCCCGTGGTCAGCAGTTCCCAGGCGAACTTGATGGCGTCTTCCTTGAAGTAGTCGCCAAAGGAAAAGTTTCCGCACATCTGGAAGAAGGTGCCGTGCCGTGCGGTCTTGCCTACTTCCTCGATGTCACCGGTGCGGATGCACTTCTGCACGCTGGTGGCGCGGGAGTAGGGCGGTTCTTCGCGTGCGGTGAGGTAGGGAATGAACGGAACCATGCCGGCAACCGTGAACAGCAGCGAGGGGTCGCTGGAAACCAGCGATGCGGACGGAACCGCGGTGTGGCCCTTGTTGACAAAAAAGTCCACCCAGCGCTTAGTGATCTCCTGCGACTTCATGAGCTGTTTACTTACCCTTCTTGGTCCACGCACATGCGCGGAAGTTCGTTCGCGTGGCAGTTCCGTAGGCACGGATGCTGCCGGTTTGGTTCGGACGGCCGGGCCGCGCTGCGGCCTGGCCGGTTGCCGGGTCAGCGGCGGACCAGTTCCCCGGACTCCACCCCGAGGGCGGCGCGGAGGTCTGTTTCCCGTTCGCGCATTCCGTCACGGATGGCGTCGGCAAAGTCGTAGACCCCGTCGGCGAGCCGGCCTACAGCCCGGTTGAGGCCCTGCGAACCAAGCGTGGACTGCATGCTGGCCTGCGCTTCAGTTACTTTGCGGAAAGCGATGACGCCGATCGCCACGCCGATTCCCATCCAGACAAGTCGTTTCATTTAGGTTCTCCGGAGTTCAGCGGCTACGGCGGCCGGCAGCGGGTTTCTTGCGGTTGGCCAGCGCGGTGCGGACACCGTAACTGAAGGCTGCCACTTTGATGAGCGGGGAACCAACGGTGGCGGCGACCAGCGAGGACAGTGCGGACAGGTTCGCTGACGCGTCGGAAACGTTGGAGGAGATCCCGTCCACCTTTTTCAGCTGCTGGTTGGTGGTGGACACGGTGGCCGTGACCTCGTCCATGAGCGGCGTGGCGCCGTCACTCAGGGACCTGATGGACGTGCGGACCTCATCAAGGACTTTGCCCAGCTTCAGGATGGGCACCGCAAGCAGCAGCACCAGGAGCGCAAACACTCCGGCAGCGATCAGGCCGGCAATATCGCCACCAGACATAGACGTTCATCTCCTCGAAATTCTGTGGTTCGTTCCACCCATCGGATGCGCGTGAAGCGCATTCCGCAGATGTCCCCCAAGTACCTTACATACAAAGAAGCCCGCGGCGCTTGCCACGGGCTTCTTTGGATACGCTGCTGGAATTTAGCGTGCGTAGAATTCGACGACCAGCTGCTCTTCGCAGGTCACGGGGACCTCGGAGCGCTTGGGGCGGCGAACCAGGCGTGCCTGGAGGGCTTCCAGCTTGACGTCCAGGTATGCCGGAACGGTGGGCAGGACGTCGCGGTGGGCGCCGGCTGCTGCAACCTGGAGCGGAACCATGGTTTCGCTGCGGGTGTGGACGTGGACCAGCTGGCCCTCGCCGACGCGGAACGACGGGCGGTCAACGCGGATGCCGTCAACCATGATGTGGCGGTGCACAACAAGCTGGCGGGCCTGGGCGATGGTGCGGGCGAAGCCGGCACGCAGGACCAGGGCGTCAAGGCGCATTTCGAGCAGTTCGATGAGGTTTTCACCGGTCAGGCCCTTGGTGCGGCGGGCTTCTTCGAAGGCACGGGTCATCTGTGCTTCGCGGATGCCGTACTGGGCGCGCAGGCGCTGCTTTTCGCGCAGACGTACGGCGTAGTCGGAGTCCTGCTTCTTGCGGGCACGGCCATGCTCACCGGGGCCGTACGGGCGGCGCTCCATGTACTTGGCGGCCTTGGGGGTCAGAGCGATGCCGAGGGACCGCGAGAGGCGGGCCTGACGGCGAGCACGAGTGTTGTTAGCCACTTGTGTCCTTCCAATATCTGCGGTGTGTCAGTGTTACTGGCCTCCACGATGGAGAGCATCGGCCAACCGCTGCCTTTTGCTACTGGGCGCAGGCATAACCTTCTCAACGTAAAATTGGGGAGATTGTGCGTCCGCGCCTTGCCAGACAAACATCCATCTTAGCATGGGAGCTACTTGCCCCGGACGATCCTGCGCAGCCGCTCCAGCCGCACGGCAATGTCCCGCTCCGCGCCGTTGGCGGTGGGCTGGTAGTAGTCCTTCCCCATTAGGTCGTCCGGCGGGTACTGCTGAGTTGCGACGCCGTGCGGGGCATCGTGCGCGTACTTGTAGCCGAGGCCGTGGCCCAGCTGCTTTGAACCCGGGTAGTGCGCGTCCCGCAGGTGCGCGGGGATACCGTTCCCCAGCCCTGCGCGGACATCGGCGATGGCCTTGTTGATGCCCATGTAGGCGGCGTTGGACTTCGGCGCCGTGGCCAGGTGCACCACGGCCTCGGCCAGGATGATCCGCCCTTCGGGCATTCCGATCAGCTGCACGGCCTGGGCTGCGGCCACCGCAGTCTGCAGGGCAGTGGGATCAGCCATCCCCACATCCTCAGCTGCGGAGATCACTATCCGGCGGGCGACGAAGCGCGGGTCCTCCCCCGCTTCGAGCATCCGCGCCAGGTAATGAAGGGCGGCGTCCACATCGGATCCGCGGATGGACTTGATAAAGGCGCTGATGACGTCATAGTGCTGGTCACCTGCACGGTCATACCGCACCGCTGCGACGTCCAACGCGCGTTCCGTATGTTTGAGCTCGACGGCGACCAGCCCGTCACCGGCATCGTCGGCGTCACCGAAAGCGACTCCCGCTGCCGCCTCCAGCGCCGTCAGGGCCCGCCGGGCATCGCCGCCGGACAGCCGCACGAGGTGTTCCAGCGCTTCATCGCTGAGCCGGACTTTCCCGCCGAGCCCCCGCGGATCTTCGACAGCCCGCACCAGCAGCCCTTCGACATCCGCGTCCGTCAGCGGCCTGAGGGTCAGCAGCAGGGAGCGGGACAGGAGGGGCGACACCACGGAAAACGACGGATTCTCGGTAGTTGCGGCCACCAGGACCACCCAACGGTTTTCCACGCCGGGCAACAGCGCGTCCTGCTGGGCTTTGTTGAAGCGGTGGATCTCGTCCAGGAAAAGGACGGTGGTGGTTTTGTAGAGGTCACGGGCAGTGAGGGCGTCGTCCATGACGCGCCGCACGTCCTTGACGCCGGCGGTGATTGCGGACAGTTCCACGAACTTCCGTCCGGTTCCGCGGGCGATCACGTGCGCCAGGGTGGTTTTCCCGGTCCCCGGCGGCCCCCAGAGGATAAGGGAAGTGGGACCGGCAGGACCGGAGGTGTCTGCTCCCGCCCCGGCGGCCAGCTGGCGCAGCGGTGAGCCCTGGCCCAGCAAATGCTGTTGGCCCACCACCTCGTCAAGCGTCCGGGGCCGCATCCGGACTGCCAGCGGACCACGGGGCGACGCCTTACCCCCTGCCGCGCTGCTGGCTGCTGCACTGCCACCGGCACCGGGACCGTCGTCGTCGTTGCCTGGGCCTTGCCCGAAGAGATCATCCACATAGATAGGCTACTTCCAGTCAGAAGGCTTACCTGTCGAAGCCGCCACCCAGCGAAGGACGCCCATTGCCCGCACCTAACGCCGCCGGAGGACATCGCACGTCGTCCATCCGCACGGCTTACGTCCCGGGCAGCCGCCTGCCCGGCTGGGCGATGAGGTTCGCCGCATCGCATGGCGGCTACCAGCTAAAGGATGACGACGACGGCCTGCACCTTCGGGCGGCCGACGGCGCCGCAGCACTCCTGCAGGCCCCCTGGCCCGGCGACGGCCGGCCGGGCCGCGGCGCTGACGCGCTGGAAAGGCTCGCCTCCCTCGCGTCACAGCCGCGCAGGCTCGGCCTCCTGCTGGTCCGGCGCGGAGGTTATGGCGTAGCGGTGGTCAGCGAAGGACTGGTACTGGCGTCGAAAGTCGGCTCCACCTACGTGCAGTCGCGGTCGGCCGCGGGCGGACAGTCCCAGCAGCGGTTTGCCCGGCGCCGGTCCAACCAGGCGGACGCACTGGTGGAGACAGTTGCGGATCAGGCGCTTCGGGTGTTCAGCGGCCGGTCCTTTGAATACCTGGTTCCCGGCGGCGACAGGGCATTGGCGGGTTTTGTCCTTGAGCACCCGGCCCTGAAGGACTACGCCGCCCTGCCGCGGTTGGCCTACCTTGACGTTCCGGACCCCAAGGCCGCGGTGCTGAAGAAGGCGGCAGCGGACGCCTGCTCGGTAAGGATTCAGGTGACGGACGCGTCCTGAGAATACCGGTAATTGTTTGAGCCCAGGGAAGACAAGCGTCCTTGACACCCAATCCCGGAGGGCGCACACTTGGGACATGACAAGCAAACTTGACAGGAATGACCGCAGCGCCGGAGACCGCGCAGTTTCCCGTGCCTACAACCTCGATTTCTGGCCCGGCATCGGCGCCTACGCCGTGGTGCTTACAGCAGTACTTCTCTGGGGAGGCCTGGATGGAAGCAGCCCATGGCGCTTCGTCTGGGCCGTTCTCCCGGTGATACCCAGCTTGTGGATCGTGCGGGCCGTCCTCCGCCATGCGCGCCGCATTGACGATTACCAGCGGCTCCTGCTGCTGCAGTCCCTTGGCGGCGGTTTTGCCGTAGCCATGGTTGCCTCTGTAACCGTGGCCTTCCTGGAAATTGCCGGCATGGGCTTCGTGGGGATTGGCTGGATCATTTACGGCGCAGGCATGCTGGGCTGGATTATTACCAGCGCCGTGGTGGCACGCCGATGAACAACCATCTCAAGGCGCTCCGGGAATCGCAGGGATGGACGCAGGGGAACCTTGCCGATCGGCTGGGCGTGTCGCGTCAGACCGTCAACGCCCTGGAGACGGGCCGTTACGATCCTGCCCTGCCGCTGGCCTTCCGCATCGCACGACTCTTTGGTCAGCCCATTGAGTCGATTTTCATCCCTGATGACGTGGACATCGCCGCTGAGGGTTGACGTCAGCAGCCGGTCAGCGCCCGCCGGGGCCGCTGTTGCCGGTAGAGGTACCGGCCCGACTCCGTAAACCCGGCGTGGCCATACAGCTGCAAAGCGGCGTGGTTCGCTGCGGTTACCAGCAGCCAGAAGCTGTCCAGGCTGCGGGCGGTCCCCTCGGACAGGAGAGCCTGCAGTACCAGCGAAGCGTACCCGCGCCGGCGGTGGGACGGGGACGTGGCCATGCAGTAGATCCCGCCGGTTCCGTCCACGAGGGCGAGGCGCCCGACGGCGGCGGGGACGCCGTCGTCGTCCCTCACCAGGGCATACAGCGACGGGCAGCCAGCCAAAATGGCCCGGGCCGTTCCCCGCTCTGCCTGGCCGCCCCGGCAGTCCACGCTCCACCAAAGGTCCAGCCATTCCTTGTTCGGCTGGTCCAGGATTTCAACCGTGGCAGCCAATGGGTGCACAGGTTCCGTCCCGGCCGGCCGGGCCATGATGAGCGTCTCCGACTGGCGGGTAAAGCCCTGTTCGTCCAGGAAAGCGTTCAGGCTGGAGTTGGCAGGCGTGTCCGTTATCTGGAAGATCAGGGGCAGCCGCCGCTGCCGGTACCACTGAACCGCGTCGCGCAGCGCCTCCAGTGGTACCGCCGCGGCGTCCCGCGGCCACACCGAGTTGGCCCGCTGCGTGACCCCGTCGGCAGCACGAAGAACCCACTCCCCCGTGTCGTGGCGATCCGCAGACGGCCAGGCGGCATCCATTAGCGGCTCGTAATCCACCAGCGTCTCGAAGGCGCGGGTTTGCTGATCCGGGAGACTGTGCACCACGGAATCTCCTGTCTGCGGATACACCTGAAGGCCCTCCCTGCCAGGAGAGCCTTCAGGTCAAACGGGTGACGCTCTATTTGCCTTCTGCGGGCTTGGCTGCCGGTTTGAAGTCCACGCCGGCTTCCTTGCGCTGCTGCGGCGTAATGGGGGCCGGGGCCGCGGTCAGGGGATCGTAACCGTTGCCGGTTTTCGGGAAGGCAATGACGTCGCGGATGGACTCAACACCTGCCAGCAGCGCCACCACGCGGTCCCAGCCGAAGGCAATGCCGCCGTGCGGAGGGGCGCCGTACTTGAAGCCTTCGAGCAGGAAGCCGAACTTGGTCTGGGCGTCTTCCCGGTCGAGGCCCATCAGTTCGAAGACCCGTTCCTGGACATCGCGCTCGTGGATACGGATGGAACCGCCGCCGATTTCGTTGCCGTTGCAGACGATGTCGTACGCGTAGGAGAGGGCCGATTCCGGGTCCTGGTCGAACGTGTCCAGGAACTCGGGCTTGGGCGAGGTGAAAGCGTGGTGCACGGCCGTCCACTTTCCAGCGCCGACGGCCACATCGCCGGAGGCCACCGCCGCGGCGGCCGGTTCGAACATCGGCGCGTCCACTACCCAGCAGAAGGCCCAGGCGTTGGGGTCGATCAGGCCGGTACGGTGGCCGATTTCGACGCGGGCAGCACCCAGGAGGGCGCGGGCCGCGGACTTCTCGCCTGCCGCGAAGAAGATACAGTCACCCGGCTTGGCGCCCACGGCATCCGCCAGGCCCGCGCGCTCCGTGTCAGTCAGGTTCTTGGCAACCGGACCGGCGAGCTCGCCGTCTTCCTTGAACAGGACATAGGCCAGGCCCTTGTGGCCGCGCTGCTTCGCGAATTCCTGCCAGCCGTCCAGGGTGCGGCGGGGCTGGGAGGCGCCGCCCGGCATGACCACGGCGCCGACGTACGGTGCTTTGAAGACGCCGAAGTTGGTGTCCTTGAAGAACTCGGTGAGTTCGGTCAGCTCCACACCGAAGCGGAGGTCCGGCTTGTCAGAGCCGTACCGGGCCATGGCGTCTGCGTAGGTGATGCGCTGGATGGGCGTCGGGATTTCGACGTCGATCAGCTTCCACAGTGCCTTGACGATGTTTTCGCCGAGCCCAATGATGTCGTCCTGGTCCACGAAGCTGGCTTCGATGTCCAGCTGGGTGAACTCCGGCTGGCGGTCGGCACGGAAGTCCTCGTCGCGGTAGCAGCGCGCGATCTGGTAGTACTTCTCGAAGCCGCCCACCTGCAGAAGCTGCTTGAAAAGCTGCGGGGACTGCGGCAGCGCATACCAGGAACCCGGGGCCAGGCGGGCGGGGACAACAAAGTCACGGGCGCCTTCCGGCGTCGAACGGGTCAGCGTGGGGGTTTCGACCTCCACGAAGCCGTCCTGGTGCAGCAGCTCGCGGGCCACGCGGTTTGCCTCGGAGCGAAGCCGAAGGTTGCGGGCGGGGCCGGGCCGGCGCAGATCAAGATAGCGGTGCTTCAGTCGTGCTTCCTCGCCCACTTCAACGTGCTCGTCGATCTGGAATGGAAGGGCCTCAGAAGTGTTGAGGATGACTACCTTGTCCGCCATGACCTCGATCTCGCCGGTGGCCAGGGCAGGGTTTTCATTGCCCTCCGGCCGCTTGGAGACGGTGCCGGTGATCTGCAGGACATACTCGTTGCGCAGCCCGTGGAAGACTTCTTCCTCGCGGACCACAACCTGTGCCACGCCGGACGCATCGCGCAGGTCAACGAAGGCCACACCACCGTGATCACGACGGCGGCCCACCCAGCCAGCGAGGGTTACGGTTTGTCCAATGTGCTCGGAACGAAGGGATCCGAGGTCATGTGTGCGCAGCACAGCACGCCTTTCTGCGGGGTAACAGCGGGAAGATAAACAAGAAGTTAAATAGGATCGTTCGGGAACGATTCCGTTCGAGTTTACCCGCTGCAAAGGGACTGTCACCGCATGAGCGCACACCAGCAACTGCAACGAAGGCTTGGCACCTTCGATGCCACCACTATCGGGCTCGGCTCCATGCTGGGCGCCGGCGTGTTCGTAGTCTTCGCGCCGGCCGCCGCGCTGGCCGGAAATCTGCTGGTACTTTCGGTGGTCATTGCCGGGGCCGTGGCGTACTGCAACGCCGTGGCGTCGGCTGCACTGGCCGCGAAGTATCCCACCAGCGGCGGAACCTACGTTTATGGCCGGGAGCAGCTCGGAGAGTGGCCTGGCTTCCTGGCCGGCTGGGGTTTTGTCACCGGGAAAACCGCTTCGTGTGCGGCGATGGCGCTGACGTTTGGCACCTATGCGGCCGGTGACTACGCGGTGCCGGTGGCCATCGCGGCGGTGGTGGCATTGACCGTCGTCAACCTGCTGGGCATCACCCGTACGGCCCTGCTGACCAGGATCCTGCTGTGCGTGGTGCTGGCGACGCTGGTGTTTGTCGCCGTCGCGGCGATCGTTGGGCCGCACCCGGCCGCGGCAGGACTGGCCGAAGCCTCCCCAGGCGGCCCGGCTGGCGTGCTGCCTGCTGCCGGCCTGCTGTTTTTCGCCTTCGCCGGCTACGCCCGCATCGCCACGCTGGGAGAGGAAGTTAAGAACCCTTCCCGCTCCATCCCACGGGCCATCCTTGCCGCGCTGGCTGCCGCCTTCGCCATCTACCTTGCGCTGGCGTTGCTGCTGCTCAACCACCTTCCTGGCGGACAGCTGGCGGCCGCGCAGACCCCGTTACTGGAAGCTGTGCTGCAGTCACGGCTGGCGGCCGGCGCGCCGGTAGTGCAGGCAGGGGCGGCAGCTGCGTGCCTGGGCGCACTCCTTGCCCTCATCACGGGCGTGGGCCGCACCACTCTGGCGATGGCACGGGAGCATGACCTTCCCCGGCCGCTGGCCCGGGTGGGCGGAAAGCACACCGTTCCATATGTTGCAGAAGTAGCCGTGGCCGCCGTCGTTATCCTGCTCCTGCTGACCACTGACGTCATGACCGTGGTGGGCTTTTCAAGTTTCGGCGTGCTCATGTATTACGCCGTGGCCAACGCCTCCGCCTACACGCTGGGTTCGCATCCGGGGTACGCACCCAAGTGGCTCAACGCAGTCGGCTTCGTGGCCTGCCTTCTGCTGGCCTTCACCCTTCCACCGGCCTCGGTGCTCACCATGACGGCGGTCCTGACTGCCGGTGTGGCGGGACGCTGGCTGGTGCTGCGGCTGCGGCGAAAGTTATCCACATAGCTCCTCGGGCATCTGTTTTTGCCGCGCCCGGCTGGAAGACTTTGTCCATGGAAGCAACAGCGTCGTCGGGAACCCGGGGTCAGGAAGCGACTCAGGCAAAGGGAAGTCTTCCTGGGCCCCGGGTTGCTGATGCCGCACGCACCGTGGCGACCATCCGTCCCGCGCCTGATGGCCCCGGGATGATTGACCAGCTCCGTGAACTTGAGGATTTGAAAGCGGCAGCAGCCGCGGTGCAGGCCAAGATCGCGGTGGCCTTTGACCTTGCGAGGAGACAGGAACAGGCCGCAGCGGGTGTCCCGGCAGATGACCTCGGCACCGGGGTGGGAGCGGAAATCGCCCTGGCCCCGCGCGAGTCTCCATCCAGCGGCGGCCGGCTGCTGGGCTTGGGGAAAGCCCTGCTCACCGAGATGCCCCACACCCTCGCAGCGCTCAAGTCCGGGCAGCTGAACGAGTGGCGCGCCACCCTGATGGTGAAAGAAACAGCCTGCCTGTCTGCCGAGGACCGGGCCGCAGTGGACGAAGAGCTCGCCGCCGACACCGGATCGCTCGCCGGAGCCGGGGACCGGGCCATCACCGGCGCCGTCCGTGCCGCAGCGTACCGGCGGGACCCTCAGTCGATCGCCAGACGGGCTTCCCATGCCGTCTCAGAGCGAACCGTCAGCCTGCGCCCTGCGCCCGACACCATGGCTTACCTGACAGCGCTGGTTCCGGTCGCGCAAGGCGTCGCCGCCTACGCAGCCCTCACCCGTCACGCCGACGCCCTTAAGTCTTCTGGCGATGAACGTCCTAAGGGCGCCATCATGGCCGACGCCCTCGTCGAACGCGTCACCGGCACCCCGGGCGGGATCAACGGCGTCGAGATCCAGCTTGTGATGACCGACCGCACCCTCTTCCAGGGCGACAGTGAACCAGCCAGACTCACCGGCTATGGCGTCGTCCCCGGCAGCTGGGCCAGAGAAGCGCTCATGGGAGCGCTTGGCCCACAGCCTGCGGGCAGGGAAACAGTTGCTGAAAAAGCGGGCATGAGAGCAACTGGTTCTGGGAACACGGGCGCCGCGGCGCCTTCAGCAGCAACCCCGGAGAGTGCCGAGTTCAAGGTGTGGCTTCGTAGGCTCTACACCGCCCCGACTGATGGGGAACTGGTCGCGATGGACTCTAAGGCACGGCTCTTCCCACCGGGGCTCCGCAGGTTCATCCAAGTACGGGACGAAACCTGCCGCACTCCCTACTGCCACGCGCCCATCCGCCACCATGACCACATCGTCCCCTGGCACAAAGACGGCCCCACCACCAGCACCAACGGCCAAGGCCTCTGCGAAGCCTGCAACCACACCAAAGAAGCACCCGGATGGGCAGCCACACCCATGCAGGGACCTCGACACACAGTGGAACTCCGCACACCCACGGGCCACCGATACCGGTCGACAGCTCCCCTGCTGCCCGGCACCCAAATGACTGAGACCCGCTTGACCGGCCCCTTAGCAACCGCAGGGGACGCTGCGCCGCGGCGTCGTCGTCAGCACCGAGAGCGCACCGCGGCACTCTAACGCGCCCGCTTCAAGCAATCGGTGATGGCGTAGAACGTCGGTCCCTAAACCGCGGATGCCACCTGCACTGTTGAGGCCACCTGAACTGCGAGGTCCTCCAAGGGCGGGGTCCAGGTTTCCGGAAACGCGACAACCTGTTCGCCGGTGCGGATGTCCTTGACCTGATGGGTGCCGTCGTCGTCCGTGAACCAGACAAAGGGGATGCCTCGGCGGTCAGCGAACTTGATCTGCTTGCCGAACTTCTCGGCCTTTGCCGCTACTTCGGTGGCAATTCCGCGGTGGCGGAGCTGGGCGGCCACATCCTGTGCCGCACTCCAACTGTCGTCGGAGGTGAGGGCAACCAGCACGGCGGTGGGAACAGAGCGCGAAGCCTTTGCCAGATCCTGGCTGAGGATGCGGGACACCAGCCGTGTGACGCCAATGGAGAGGCCGACCCCCGGGAACTTCCGGTTGCCCTTTGAGGCCAGTGCGTCGTAGCGGCCGCCGGAGCAGATGGAGCCCAGCTGCTCGTGGCCCACCAAAACGGTTTCCACCACGGTGCCGGTGTAGTAGTCCAGGCCGCGGGCAATGCTGAGGTCAGCCACCACCTTGCCGGGGGCACGCTGGACGGCGGCCTCGATCACCTGTTCCAGTTCGTTCAGGCCCTCATCCAGCAGCTCGTTGCTGACGCCCAGCGCCTGAACCTTTGCCACAAAAGATGTGTCCTCGGTGCGGATGGCAGCCAACTGCAGGGCCTTCTGCGCCTGTTCGTGGGTGGCCCCCAGTTCCGCCTTCAGCAGGTCGGCCACCTTGTCCGGGCCGATCTTTTCGAGTTTGTCGATGCTCCGCAGCACGCCGGCGGTGTCTTCCAAACCGATGCCACGGTAAAAGCCCTCCGCGAGCTTGCGGTTATTGATCCGCAGGCGGAAGTCCGGGATGGGAAGCGCGCTCAGGGCCTCGGCAATCACCAGCGCGATTTCGACGTCGTACCGAAAAGGCAGGTCGCCGTCCCCCACTACGTCGATGTCCGCTTGGGTGAACTCACGTGCGCGGCCCTCCTGGGGACGCTCACCGCGCCACACCTTCTGGATCTGGTAGCGGCGGAACGGGAAGGCCAGGTAACCGGCGTTCTCCACCACATAACGGGCGAACGGGACGGTCAGATCAAAGTGCAGGGCAAGCGCGTGCGGATCGGCCTTCCCTCCCTTGACAGGGTTCTCGCTCTCGTCCTCCTGTAGCCGGCTGAGGCCGTAAACTTCCTTGTCGATCTCACCCTTGCGCAGCAACTGCCCGACTGTTTCCACAGCCCGGGTCTCGATGGAACCGAAACCGTGCAGCTCGAATACCCGGCGCAGCGTGTCCAGCACATGAAGCTCCACCAGCCGCTCCTCGGGAAGCCACTCGGGGAATCCGGACAGGGAGGCGGTGCGTGCCATGGTGGATTTTCTCCTCGTAGGTGTTGTGCCTGGGACTTGCCCGCCATCCCGAAACGGGCCAGGAACGGCGGCAGTCCAGCCAGTCATGCATAAACTATGTGCGGCAGTCAGTTTATGCGTCATCCGCCAGCATCTCTAATGCAGCGGAGGGGCAGGGCTTGGCCGTCAGACAACTGTGCCCGGGGCCCCAGGCCACGCCGTGCAGCAGCCCGACAAAAAGGAGGAGCCTTGGCGGCCAGTTCACGCAGCGCCCGCGAAGCAAAGCGTCGCATCCAGCAGATGGAAGCCAAGCGCGAGCTGCGGCGGGACCAGGAGAAGCGGCGCAGGCGCGACAACCTCATCGCCGCCGGTGCCGGTACCGCCGCCGTGGTGCTCGCCGTCGTACTCCAGCTCACCGCCTTTGCGGGGAATCCGACTGAGGAGGAGTTCGCCGCCGCCGAGGCTGGGCTGACCAGCCCAGCGGAGTCAGCTTCAGCAAGCCCTTCTGCCCAGGCGACCAACGGTCCGAATATCCCGGCTGCCGGGACCGCTGCGGGCAAGACCTTCACCGGCAACCTGGTCCTCAACGGGACAACCCTCGCTGTGGAGCTTGACGGGACAAACGCCCCGCAGGCCGCCGCGGTTTTCAAGTCCCTCAGCGACGAGGGCTACTACACCGGAAAAACCTGCCACCGGCTCACCACCGGTGAGACCTTCGGGCTGCTGCAGTGCGGTGCTTCAGGCCCCGAGGGCCAGGGCGATCCTGCCTACACCTGGGGACCCCTGGAGAACACCCCCGCCGACAATACTTATCCGGCCGGAACTGTCGCCGTCGCCCGTACAGGCAACAACGCTTTTGGCAATGGGAAACAATTCTTCATCGTCTACAAGGACACGGTCATCCCGGCCGACACTGCCGGCGGCTACACGGTGGTGGGAAGGGTGACATCCGGCCTTGATGCGGTGTCGGATATAGCTGCTGCGGGAATTACGCCGGGCAGCAGCGACACGGACGGCGCACCTGTGGAACCAGTCACGATAGACTCGTTTTCTCTGAAGTAGGAAGCCGGGCCACGGAGCTGCGGCGCAGGACCTGAGTATTCTCCTCCAAGCGAAAGACTTTTAGCGGTGACAGACAGTCAGAAATCCGACGAAACAGCAACAGACCTGACCGGCACGGCGGCACCCGCCGCCGGCGGTGAAGCATCTGAAGCAGCCACCACTCCGGCAGCGGAAGCTCCCGCGGAAAGCCAGGCCCCCGAGAGCAGTGCCCCGGCACCAGCTCCCCGCCCGGCGCCCTCCCCGGCTGCCTTTGCCTCCCGCCCCAAGCCCGCCGCCGCGCCTGCCGCAGCACCGGTAGCCACGGTCCCCGCCACCTCCCTGGCGGAAGCCTCGAAATGGGGACGCGTTGAGGGCGACGGACACGTTTTCCTGAACATCGACGGCGGCGAGCACCCGGTGGGCCAGTACCCGGACGTCAGCGACGACGAAGCCCTGGCCTACTTCGCCCGGAAGTATGACGACGTCGTAGCCCAGATTGTGCTGCTCGAGCAGCGCGTCAGCTCCAAGGCTCCGAGCACCGACATGCAGAAGACCGTCACGCACCTCCGCGAGCAACTGGCCGAACGGAACATGGTGGGTGACCTCCGCTCAGCCGAGGCGCGCCTCGAGAAGCTCTCCACCCAGATTGCCGAGCTGGAAAAGGCGGAGAAGGCGGAGCATGACGCCGTCCGCGCCTCTGAGCTCGCCGCACGCGAAGCAATTGTCGCCGAAGCCGAGGAGATTTCCGGCCAGGATCCGGCCCAGACGCAGTGGAAGACCTCCAGCTCCAGGATGAACGAACTCTTCGAGAGCTGGAAGGCTGCCCAGAAGAGCGGGGTCCGCCTGGGCCGCAGCAATGAGGACGCCCTGTGGAAGCGGTTCCGTGCAGCACGCACCGTGTTCGACCGCCACCGCCGTGCCTACTTCTCCCAGCTGGACAGCAACAACTCCGCTGCCAAGTCCGCCAAGGAGAAGCTGATCGCGGAGGCGGAAGCATTGTCCGCCTCGACCGACTGGGGTTTCGCCGCCGGCGAGTACCGCCGCCTGATGGACCAGTGGAAGGCCTCCCCGCGGGCCAGCCGCAAGGACGACGACGCCCTCTGGGCACGGTTCCGCGCCGCCCAGGACGTTTTCTTCACAAACCGCCAGGCCGCCAATGACGAGATCGACCAGGAGTACTCGGCAAACCTCGAGGTCAAGGAGGCCCTCCTGACCGAGGCCAACCAGATCCTCCCGGTGAAGGATCTGGCAGCTGCCAAGAAGGCGCTGCAGTCCATTCGTGACCGCTGGGAAGAAGCAGGCAAGGTCCCCCGCGCGGACATGGGGCGCATCGAGGCTGGTCTGCGCAAGGTTGAGGATGCAGTGCGCCACGCTGAAGAAGAACAGTGGCAGCGTTCCAACCCAGAGCGGAAGGCTCGTACCAACAGCGCTCTCTCCCAGCTGGAATCCGCTATCGCGGGGCTGCAGGACGACCTCGCCAAGGCTGAAAAAACCGGCGACCAGCGCAAAATCAAGGCTGCCCAGGAAGCCCTGGAAGCACGCCAGGCATGGCTTGACCAGATTCAGCGCTCGGCCAGCGAACTGTCCTAGGCCTATCGCCTGGCTCGCCCAGGCCGCCGTGCACTGCAGGCCCGGCTCCGGTTATCCACATATCCAGAGCCGGGCCTGTGCCTGTTAACGGCGTTGGCGGCAGGATGGGTGAATGGCGATTCCCCCACCTCCTCCCTCCGCCACCCCCGGCAAGGACCATATGCAGGTTGGAGAAGCAGCACCCCGTTTTCCTGAGCTGTATGCCCCTGGGATGCTCTTTGCCTCGCCGGAGCTGCAGTCCCTGGCCTCGGACGGCTTGCTGGAACGTTTCCACCAGCACGGCTATACGGTCCCGGGAGCCACGGCCTCCCCGCAGCTGCGCGCACGGGCAGCAGCGGGGGCAGTACCCGCGGCTGTCCGCCAGCGTGTAGTAGCGGGCCGGATGACGGCAGCGTGGATCTATGGCTGCGCGGGTGAACCGGACCGGCTGGCCCTCCTGGTCGACGCGAAACGGCGGGTCTCGAGCTTACGGAACACCAGGGGCTGCACCCTGCACGAGGTGAAGCTTGGCCCTTTCGATGTCGTCAGCCTTGGCGGCCTGATGGTGTCCAGCCCCCTGCGCACTGCCCTCGACGTCGCCCTGCACGTTGAGGCCGAACGCGCCATCCCCACCCTGGAGGCGCTGCTCGCCCGCCCGCAGAACGATGTGCGCCTGCGTTTGCTGGTCCTTGCCATCGAGGCCAGCCCCCGTGTTCCCCATAAGAAGGCGGCGCTGGAGAAGCTGGCCCGGCTAGCTCCGGCGTTTGTTCCCGGTGGTGCGGTAGACGTCGAAAACCCCGTCGATGCGGCGGACAGCACTGAGGACGTGGTGCAGGTACTTAGGGTCCCCCATCTCAAAGGCGAACTTTGAAATGGCCACCCTGTCAGTGGATGTATGGACGCTGGCCGCCAGGATGTTCACGTGGTTTTCGGACAGCACGCGCGTGACGTCCGAGAGCAGCGATTTGCGGTCCAGCGCCTCCACCTGGATTTCCACCAGGAACACGCTGGACTGCGTCGGGGCCCAGTCGACGTCGACGATTCTGTCGGGCTGGTCCTTCAGGTCCGAGATGTTGGTGCAGTCGGTGCGGTGCACTGACACGCCCGAGCCCCTGGTCACAAAACCGAGGATGGGATCCGGCGGCACCGGGGTGCAGCAGCGGGCGAGCTTTACCCAGACGTCGCCGACGCCCCGGACCACAACGCCGGAATCGGAGAACCGTGCCTTGGTGACCTGGGTGGGGACGCTGACTTCGGTGATGTCGTCATCGGTGCTTTCATTGCCGCCGAGGCTTTCGACGAGCTTCTCCATGACCGACTGCGCGGAGGTGTGGCCGTCGCCTACCCCGGCATAGAGGCCGGAAATATCAACGTACTTGAAGTCTTCCGCCACTGCGGCGAGAGCCTCGTGGGTCATCAGGCGCTGCAGCGGAAGGTTCTGCTTCCGCATGGCCCGGGTCAGGAGTTCCTTGCCGCGGTCAATCGCCTCTTCACGGCGTTCCTTGCTGAACCACTGCCGGATCTTGTTGCGCGCCCTGGCGCTCTTGACGAAGTGCTGCCAGTCCTGGCTGGGCCCGGCGCCTTCGGCCTTGGAGGTGAAGATTTCCACCCAGTCGCCGTGGTTCAGTTCGCTGTTAAGCGGCACGAGCTTCCCGTTGACCCGGGCACCGATGGTCCGGTGTCCCACCTCGGTGTGCACGGCATACGCGAAGTCCACAGGGGTGGACCCGGCCGGCAGGGCCATGACCTCACCCTTGGGGGTGAAAACGAACACCTCACGGGCATTGATCTCGAACCGCAGCGAATCGAGGAACTCGCCGGGATCGGACGTTTCCTGCTGCCAGTCCACCAGGGACCGCAGCCAGCCCATGTCACCGTCGCGGGGGCTGCCCGGGCCAACTGCGGTCCGGTTGGGCTGGTCCTTGTACTTCCAGTGCGCAGCCACGCCGTACTCGGCGCGGCGGTGCATCTCGTGGGTACGGATCTGGATCTCCACCGGCTTACCGCCCGGGCCGATCACCGTGGTGTGCAGCGACTGGTACATATTGAACTTCGGCATCGCGATGTAGTCCTTGAACCTGCCCGGCAGCGGGTTCCAGCGCGAATGCATGGTCCCCAGGGCCGCGTAACAGTCCCGGACGGAGTCCACCAGGACCCTGACACCCATAAGGTCGTTGATGTCATCGAAGTCTTTGTCGCGGACAATCATCTTCTGGTAGATCGAGTAGTAGTGCTTGGGCCGGCCCGTGATGGTTGCCTTGATCCTGGCGGTGCGGAGATCCTCCGTGATCTGGTCACGGATGACGCTCAGGCTCTTCTCCCGCTCGGGAGTCCGGTCCCCCACCATGCGGACAATCTCTTCGTACACCTTGGGATAGAGGGCCGCGAAGGAGAGATCCTCAAGTTCCCACTTGATGGTGTTCATACCCAGGCGGTGTGCCAAAGGAGCAAAAATTTCGAGCGTCTCGCGGGCCTTGCGGGCCGAAGATTCTGCAGAAACGAAACGCCATGTGCGGGCGTTGTGAAGACGGTCCGCAAGTTTGATCATCAGCACGCGGATGTCCTTGGCCATGGCCACGACCATTTTGCGCACTGTCTCGGACTGGGCTGCTTCGCCGAAGCTGACCTTGTCCAGTTTGGTCACGCCGTCAACAAGCATGGCCACTTCAGGACCGAAGTCACGCTTCAGGTCCGCAAGTGTGTAGGGGGTGTCCTCCACGGTGTCGTGCAGAAGGGCCGCCGCAAGGGTGGTCCCGCTGAGTCCAAGTTCCGCGAGGATGGTGGCCACTGCCACCGGGTGGGTGATGTATGGATCGCCGCTCTTGCGCTTTTGCCCCCGATGGCTTTGTTCCGCTACGTCGAAAGCCCGCTGGATCAGGTCAAAATCCTCTTTGGGATTATTGGCCCTGACCGTCCTCAGCAGCGGCTCGAGGATGGGCGAATAATTTGCAGTGCCTCGTCCTGTCAGGCGCGCGAGCCTGGAGCGGGTGCGTTCACGTCGGCCGGGAAAGGTGGGGCGTGAACCGGAGTTGTCCACGGGGACCAACGAACTTGGACGCTCGGAAGCGGCCCCGCCGGTCTGCAGACCGGCAGGACTTTTATCTCCCTGTGCCGTTGGCACCGACGCCGAACGTTCTTCCAATGAAGCACCCCTCACCACCGTTTAATTACCTCAGTCTATTCCCCAGCCGGGGGACTTCTTAAACCGGCCGTTTAAACAGGACGGGCCGGGCAGCGTCAAGGTTCTGACGCTCCCCGGCCCGGCACAAGTGGCTTAGGCTTGTGCCGGCTCCGCCGCTGCTGATCCGGACCTGGATGCAGACTCGGTCCGGCGCTGCTCCACGCGCTTGGCCTGCCTGACCAGATCGGGCTCGTTCTGCCGCAGCCAGGCATACATGGGAGCGGCGACGAAAATCGTGGCTGCGGTCCCAATAAGGATGCCGACGAACAGCGCAAGCGATAGGTCGCGCAAGGTTCCCGCGCCCAGCAAGCCCGCACCGATAAACAGGATGGCGCCCACGGGGAGGATTGCAACCATCATGGTATTGATCGAGCGGACCAGAGTCTGGTTCACTGCCAGGTTGACTTCCTCAGCAAAAGTACGCCGAGTGGATGCGTCAAGTTCCGCGGTGTTCTCGCGGATCTTGTCGAAGACCACCACCGTGTCATACAGCGAGTAGCTTAGGACAGTCAGGAACCCGATGATGGCAGACGGAGTGACTTCGAAATCACTGAGGGCGTAAACCCCGGCGGTGACGAACATCGTGACCGCCATGCCGGCGATAGCCGAGAGCGACATTTTCCAGGTGCGGAAGTACAGGGCCATCAGCACCGCGGCCAGGAGGACAAAGACCACCAAACCGATCAGGGCTTGCTTTGTCACATCAGCGCCCCATGTAGGACCAACGAACGTTGACGTCACCTCGTTGTCCGTGACGCCATAAGCCGAGGTCAGGCCCTCCTTGATCCGAAGGGTTTCGTCATCGGTGAGTTTGTCGGTTTGGATCCGCATGGTGGTTCCAGCCACGTTGGCTACGCGCGGAACGCTGCCCTCCACCACGTCGGTGACGGCCTTTTCACCCACGGCGGCCTCAGTGGTTTTCACGTTCGAGACAGTGAACTCCGACCCGCCGCGGAACTCGATACCAAGGTTGAACCCGCCCTTGGCCACCGGAATAAGAATGGACAGGGCAACGGCAACCGCCGCGATCATGAACCAGATCTTCTTCGCGCCCACGAAGTTGTAGGAGCGCTTGCCCGTGTAGAGCTCATTGCCGAAATTCGCGAAGCTGGGCATTACTTGTTCTCCTTCGCTGCAGACTTCGAGGAGCCTGCGAGCTGCTCCTGCTTCTGCGCCATCCGGCGTTCGGCAATGGTCATCCGGCGTTCTGCCTCAGCTGCGGCACCGGCATTCTTGGCACGGACCACGGCGGCAGGGTTGTCTTCCGGGGTACGGATACGCCCTGCACCGCGGTAGAGCGGCACGGCGCCCAGGCGCTTGGGATCAAGGCCGGACAACCGGTGACCCTCGCCGAAGAACTTGGTGCGCGCCAGCAACTGCAGGGTGGGGTGGGTGAACATAAACACCACAATGAGGTCGGCAATGGCGGTGAGGCCCAGCGTGAAGGCGAAGCCACGGACGTTGCCCACAGCCACGAAGTACAGAACCAAGGCCGCAAGGAGGTTGACGGCCTTGGAGGCCAGGACAGTACGCTTGGCCCGCTTCCAGCCGTTTTCGACGGCGGACACCAAGCCACGTCCCTCACGGAGCTCATCACGGATGCGCTCGAAGTAGACGATGAAGGAGTCTGCCGTCTGGCCGATGGCGACGATGATGCCGGCCACGCCGGCCAGGGACAATCGGTAGTTTTCGGTCCAGCCCAGGATGGCGATCGCGAGATAGGTCAGGACGCCGGCCACCACCAGCGAGGCGATAGTCACGAACCCAAGGGCGCGGTACTGGAAGAGGGAGTACACCACCACCAGCAGCAGGCCGATCACACCGGCGAGGAGACCCATGCGGAGCTGTTCGCCACCCAGGGTGGCAGAGATCTGCTGTTCACTCTGGATCTCGAAACTGATGGGCAGTGCACCGAACCTGAGCTGGTCCGAGAGTGCCTTGGCGCTCTGTTCCGTGAAACCGCCGGTGATCTGCGGCCGGCCGTCCGTGATAACAGCTAGCGAACGGGGAGCAGAGATGACCTGGTCATCCAGCACAATGGCGAACTGGGCCTTGGGGTCGTTGCCCGTGTCACCGCCGGCAGCCACGTAAAACTGGTTCAGGCGTTCAGTGACCTCTTTGAACTTTGCTGTGCCTTCGTCGTCGAACTGGATGTTGACGGCCCACTCGTTCGTCACGGCGCCCTGAGCACCCTGCTGGAGCTGGAAGGAGGACGTGACGATGTTGCTGCCCTTGACCTCCACCGGACCGAGGATGTACTTGACGGCAGGGTTCGTTCCGGAAGCAGGCTCACAGGTCACCAGCGGCTTGGCCGGATCCGAACGCTCCTGCTCATCCTGGGACGGGTTGTCACAGTCAAGCGCCTCGAACTGCCGGTAGATTTCCGGCGTGATCCAGTTCGTGTCGCTGCCGTTGGTAGGTTCCGCCGTCGGCTTGGGCAGCTGGTCCTCAGGGGCCCGCGACTCCTCCGGAACGGGTGCGCCCGCTCCGTTGAGGAGTACGGGGCGGAAGTTCATGTCGGCGGAGGCCTGGATCAGGTCGCGCGTCTGGGTGGAGGGGGTGCCGGGAAGGCTGACCACCACGTTGCGCCCCGACTGCGTGCTGATTTCTGCTTCAGCGACGCCGGAACCGTCCACGCGCTGGCGGATGATCGCGACAGCCTGGTTGAGCTGTTCTTCATTGATATCCGAACCGCCCTCTACCTTCGGCGCCAGGATCATCTGGGTGCCGCCTTCGAGGTCAAGCGCCAGCTTGGGCGCCCAGCTCGCTTGGCCGGCCATGGTGCCGCCCGCAAGGACAGCAGTCAGCACGGCGAGGATTACGCCGAGCCAGACCAGGACCCTGAGGCCTGGTTTCCTAGAACCAGTTCGTGCCATTTTTGATCTTTCTCTTATTCACGGAAGAACCGCCGGTGCATGCTTTTGCCTGCACCGGCGGCTTTCCGCAGCCGTAGAGGTGTTGTACAGAACCAGCGGGACTAGTTGTCCTTCTTGCCCTCATCGTTGAGGCGCTTCAGGGTCTCGTCGGGTGTCTCCACCGATGCCGGAGCGCTTCCGGTGTCCTGGACGGTCAGCGCGGAGGCATCGTCCGGTACGGCCGGGGCATCCTCTTCAGGAACCGCGACGGGCTCCACAATCTTGGTGACGGCCTGGCGGTGCACAGTGGCGAGGTTGCCCGGAGAGAGCTCCAGGGTGACCTTGTTCTCTACGTCATCCATGTCCACGATACGGCCGAAGAGGCCGAAGCTCGTCATGACCTCAACACCGGGGGCGAACTGCGATTGGAGTTCAGCCTGCTGCTGCTGCGTCTTCTTGTTGCGGCGGAACATCATGAAGATGAACACGCCAAGCATGACGAAGAGGAGTATTGACATTAGATCCAAGGGAGAAGTCCGTTCTTTTACGTGCCTGGCCGGTTTCTGATGACGTCCGATGAGTTCCGTCCGCTGGCCGGATTGCCGGACAGAAAACCTGACGGATTTCCTTCACCGCCAGAGCAGCCGCATTCTGGTGGCTGCAGAAACAAAGACCCGAACGTGCCGAGCGTCATACCAGTCTAAAGGGAAAAACTGAAGGGAGCCTGTTATTGGCTTTGCGGAGCCCAGTCTTCCGTACCGCCGGCGTCCTCAACGGGGGTTTCGAACAGGTCCAGCGGCTCCTGCCCGAAGACGCCGGAGGGAACGGCGTAGCCAAGGTGGGTCCACGCGGGGGCCATGGCGATCCGGCCCCGCGGAGTGCGGCCCAGGAGCCCCTCCCGGACCAGGAACGGTTCGGCAACGGTTTCCACCGTTTCGGTTTCTTCCCCGACGGCGATCGCAAGGGTGGAAAGCCCCACCGGGCCGCCGCCAAACTTGGTGATCAGCGCCTCCAAAACCGAGCGGTCCAGCCTGTCCAGTCCCTTTTTGTCCACTTCATACATGTCCAGCGCAGCAGAGGCCGCCCGCGCGTCAATCTGTTCGATACCGTGAACCAACGCCCAGTCGCGAACCCGCCGCAGCAGCCGGTTGGCAATACGGGGCGTGCCGCGTGAACGTCCGGCAATTTCGCTGAATCCCGCGGAGTTGACCTTGAGATCCAACAATCCGGCGGAGCGCCGCAGGACAAGCTCAAGCTCGCCGACGGAGTAGAACTCCAGGTGCCCGGTGAAGCCGAAGCGGTCACGGAGCGGCCCGGGCAGGAGGCCTGCACGGGTAGTCGCCCCCACCAGGGTGAACGGCGGAAGTTCGAGCGGAATGGCCGTGGCGCCGGCTCCCTTGCCCACCACGATGTCCACGCGGAAGTCCTCCATGGCCATGTAGAGCATTTCTTCTGCCGGCCTGGACATGCGGTGGATTTCGTCCAGGAACAGGACTTCGCCCTCCGACAGGGAGGAAAGGATGGCCGCCAGGTCTCCCGCGTGCTGGATGGCGGGGCCACTGCTGATCCGCAACGGGGCGTTCATCTCAGACGCAACAATCATGGCCAGCGTCGTTTTGCCAAGACCGGGCGGGCCGGAAAAGAGCACGTGATCGGCACTTCTGCCCCTCATACGGGAGGCCTGCAGCACCAGGGAGAGCTGCTTGCGGACGCGGTGCTGGCCTACGAAGTCGTGCAAATTCTTGGGCCGGAGCGCGGCCTCGATGGCCCGCTCCTCCGGCTCCTCCCCCGCGGCCACCACTGACGGTTCAGCCACGGCTGCCTACGCGGTTGCCGGCACGCGCCCCATCCTGGCCCAGCCAGCGAAGGGTGGTCCGCAGGATCTCCGGTACGTTGCCGCGGAAAGAAACCTCGGGATCATCGGCCAATGCCTTGTCGATACTTGCTGAAGCGTCCTTCTCAGACCAGCCGAGGCTTGTCATGGCGGCGACTACCTGCGGCTTCCAGGCAGCCTCGGCAGCGGTGGGTGCGTCGGCTGTACCGGCGGTGCCATGCGGAACCAGCTTTCCGGCGAGCTCCAGGACAATCCGGCCGGCCACCTTGGGACCGATTCCCGGCACCTTGGTGAAAGTCTTGCTGTCCCCTGTGTGGGCCGCCACCCGGATAGCCTCCGGATCATGGACGGCAAGAACCGCCAGTGCCAGACGCGGGCCCACGCCGCTGACACTGAGCAGGACATCGAAAACTTCGCGCTCGTCGTCGGACGCGAAGCCGAAGAGGGTGAGCGAATCCTCCCGGACGATCAGGGACGTAAAAAGCTGGCCCTCCTCCCCCGTGCGGAGCCGGCTGAGGGTCTGCGGGGTGGCATTGACGCTCATTCCCGCGCCGTTGAGGTCAATGACGGCCGTGGACAGCCCCACGTGCGCTACGGTTCCGCGGAGGAAACTGATCAAGGGCTGGCTCCTGGTGTACTGCCGTGCTCCAGGGGCTGGGCCGGCTATCCGAACATATTTACGAATACCCTAGCAAGCAGCCAGGACAATCAGCGTGCGCGCCGCACCTTGGCTTCGGCTTCGGCCCATGCTCTTTGAGCCGGCGTCAGCGAAGAGCTGCCGGGCCCGGTGGTGGCAATGGCCGCGCCGCTGCCTGCCCGCCAGGCGTGCGTGATGGCCAGCGCCAAAGCGTCCGCCGCGTCGGCCGGGCGGGGCGGGGCATCGAGCCGGAGGATCTTGGTGACCAGCTTGGTGACGGCATCCTTGTTGGAGTTGCCGCTGCCGGTGACGGCAGCTTTGACTTCCGACGGCGTGTGCAGCGCTACCGGGATCCCACGGCGCGCCGCGGCGGCAATCACCACGCCGGACGCCTGGGCAACGCCCATCACCGTGCTGACATTGAGCTGGGAAAAGACGCGCTCGACGGCGAGGACCTGCGGCTCGTAGCGGTCCAGCCACTCGTCGATGGCCAAGGCGATCACCAGGAGCCTCTGGTCCAGCGTCTCCTCCGGAGAGGTTCCCACCACACCAACGGCCACCATGGTGGCGCGCCTGTTCCGTTCGACGTCCACTACGCCAATGCCGCAGCGGGTCAGTCCGGGGTCAACGCCCAGTACGCGCAGCGTCACGGGCGCCCGGATTCAGCAGGCACCCAAGGTTCAGCGGGCAAGGCCGGGCGTCACTCGGATTCCAGGGCGGCCTGGACTTCGTCGCTGAGGTCGGCGTTGCTGTAAACGTTCTGGACGTCGTCCAGGTCCTCCAGGGCGTCCACGAGCTTCATGAACTTCTTGGCGGCTTCCAGGTCCAGGGGCACTTCCATGGACGGGACGAATTCGGCCTCGTCCGTGTCGTACTCGATTCCTGCATCCTGGAGGGCATCGCGGACAGCCTGCAGGTCCTTCGGATCCGAGTGGATTTCGAACGCGTCGCCGTTGTCCTTGACTTCCTCGGCACCGGCGTCGAGGACAGCCATGAGGACGTCGTCCTCCGTGAGGTCCTTCTTCGGCAGGGACACCACGCCCTTGCGGCTGAAGAGGTAGCTGACCGAACCGGGGTCGGCGATGGTGCCGCCATTGCGGGAAATGGCCAGGCGGACTTCCGAAGCTGCGCGGTTTTTATTGTCCGTCAGGCACTCGATGAGCAGCGCCGAACCCTGCGGGCCGCGGCATTCGTACATGATCTCGGTGTAGTCAACCACTTCGCCGGTGAGCCCGGCGCCGCGCTTGATGGCGCGGTCGATATTGTCAGCCGGAACGGACGTTTTCTTGGCCTTGGTCACGGCGAGTTCAAGGCCCGGGTTGCCGGAGAGGTCCGGGCCGCCCATGCGGGCAGCGACTTCGATGTTCTTGATCAGTTTGGCGAACGACTTTGCACGGCGGCTATCAAGGATGGCTTTCTTGTGCTTGGTCGTCGCCCATTTGGAGTGGCCTGACATGCTTTACGCTTCTCCTCTGATCATGCGGATAAAAAGTTCGTGTACGCGTTTTTCCCCAGTCACTTCCGGGTGGAAGGAGGTGGCCAGCAGGTGGCCGGAACGCACTGCAACAATTCTAGCCGTCCCCGGCAGCGGGACCGCGTGGGACGCGTGCTCCGGATCGGCCGGTTCAACCTGGGCCAAGATCTCCACATCCGGGCCTGCGCGTTCCACCCAGGGCCCCCGGATGAAGACGGCGTGGACAGGAGGAACGCCGGAATCGGTGGCGCTGAAATCCAGTCCCTTAAAGTCCAGGTCCGTTTCAAAGGAATCGCGCTGCCGGCCGAAGGCGTTGCGCCGCACGGTAATGTCCAGCCCGCCGAAGGTCTGCTGCGGAGCTCCGGAAAGGTCAGTGGCGGGGTCGGCAATGTCCTCAGCGAGCAAAATCATGCCGGCGCAGGAACCATAGACAGGCAGGCCGCCGGCGATCCGCTCCCGGAGGGGTTCCATCAAGTCGAACGCGCGGGCGAGTTTGTCAATCGCGGTCGACTCGCCGCCGGGAATGACCAGCCCGTCCAGGCCGTCCAGTTCCTTGGAGCGGCGGATCCCAATGCCCTCGGCTCCGGTTGCTTCGATGGCGCGAAGGTGCTCGCGGAAGTCACCTTGGAGCGCCAGCACGCCGATCCGCAGGCCGGAGCCAAGGCGCGCCGAAGGAGCTGAAAGGGAGTTTGTCATACACCCAGCATACGGGGCACGGCCTTCCCTGACCGGTCCGGCAGTCCCACCCCGACGGCGGTTCCATGCCGTTGCTGGGATATATTCGAATAATGCTCTACTTCAGTGTTCCGCTCGGCAAACTGGTCCGCCGGGTGTCCCGGCTCCGGGGCGGCGGGTCTGCCCTGCCCGGGCTGGTGGTCGAAAAAATCGATCCCGGCTTTATGCGGCGGACGCTCACCACGCTCCCCCACGGCGTCGCCGTGGTCAGCGGCACCAACGGCAAAACCACCACTACCAAAATGGTGGTGGAGCTGCTGGAGAGCCAGGGGCTGAAAGTTTTCACCAACCGCACCGGCAGTAACTTCACGCGCGGCGTGGCCGCTGCGCTGCTGGGTGAGGTGGACTGGCGGGGCCGGCTCGACGCCGACGTGGCTGTCCTTGAACTGGACGAGGCCCACGCCGTGCACTTCGTCAACAGCGTCCCGCCCCGTTACTGCCTGCTCCTTAACGTCCTCCGGGACCAGCTGGACCGGTTCGGCGAGATCGACAAGACGGCCCAGCTGCTCCAGCACATTGCTGCAAAGACCACCGGAACGGTGGTGCTCAACCGTGAAGACCCGCGGGTTGCCCGGATCGCAGCCACCCTCACCGGCCAGGACGTTAAGTACTTCGGCCTGGACGATTCCCTGCTGGGCACCTTCCCCAACGACGACGATATGCGCGCCGCTCCCGGAAGTCCCACTCCGGCGGGACTGCCGGAGAAGCCTGCCGCCGACGTCGTACTCCGCAAGGTAGGTGCGGACACCGCCGAATTTGAGTACGACGGCGTCACGGTCACCACCGGGATGAAGCTGCGCGGCGTGTACAACATCTTTAATGCTGCCGCCGCGCTGACCCTCGCGCGGAGCATTTGCGGCGGCGGCGCAGCCACCGCCGACCACAACACCCTGCTGGCGGCACTTGCCCAGGTTGCGCCGGCCTTCGGACGCGGCGAAAGCCTTACGGTGGACGGCCAGCCCCTGGACCTCGTCCTGGTCAAGAACCCCAGCGGGTTCCGGCTCGGCCTGAAGTCCTTCCCGGCCGGCGGCTACGCCACCATGATTGCCATCAACGACAACTACGCGGACGGCCGCGACATGTCCTGGCTCTGGGATGTGGAGTTCGATTCACTGCGCGAGGGCGGAGTGGACCAGCTGACCGGCTCCCGCGCCTACGACATGGCCCTGCGGCTGCAGTATGACGACGTGCGGATCGGTGGGGTCGAGACCGAGATCGCGCCGGCCCTTGCTGCCTTCATCAGGGAAGCCCGGGGCAAGCCGAAGCGCATCTTCTGCACGTACACCGCCATGCTGGCCATCCGCCGCGAGCTGTCCAAAATCACCACCGTGGAGGTTGTCTCTTGAGCCAGGATGGCGTGGGTCCCGCGCAGAGCAAGGGCACTATCCGGGTTGTGCAGCTCTACCCGCGTGACATGAACATCTATGGTGACTGGGGCAACGCACTGGTCCTGCAACAGCGCATCCGGTGGCACGGCTACACCCCGGAGCTGTTGGAATACAACGTGGGCGACCCGTTCCCTGAAGACGTTGACATCATCGTCGGCGGCGGCGGCCAGGACAGCGGGCAGCTGGTGATCCAGGACGATCTGCAGACGCGCGCGGGAGTGCTGAAGGACCTGGCCGAGGACGGCGCCCCGATGCTGGTCATCTGCGGGCTGTACCAGCTCTTCGGACGGTTTTTTAAGACGCGCACCGGAGCGGTCATCCCCGGCATCGGCGTCCTTGACGTCGAAACCCACGGCACGGACGAGCGCTTGATCGGCAACGTCAAGGTGGCTACGCCGGAGTTCGGCGAAGTACTGGGTTACGAGAACCACAGCGGGCAGACCACCCTCGGCAACGGCGTCCGCCCCCTCGGCACCGTGGCCAAAGGCACCGGAAACAACAGCAGCGACGGCCAGGAAGGTGCCCGCTACCGGAACATTGTGGCGAGCTACCTGCACGGGTCACTGCTGCCGAAAAACCCGGCCATTGCCGACTTCCTGATCCGCACCGCTGCCGAGCGTAAATTCGGGTCCTTTGATCCCGGCCAGCCGAACGACCGGTTCGCGGAACTCGCCAGGGAACACGCCGCGCGCCGTCCGCGCTGACTGTCACGGGCTCCAGGAGCCGACGGCGGCACTCCCCTCTGGGGAGCAGCTTACGGTTCGCGGGTGATGAGGAGCTCGTGGGCGCCCGCCGCTGCCGCCCCCCGCGATTCCACTACAGTGCTGGTCCGCTGCCTGGTGGCTGCGTCCGCTTCGGGGCCGCCACACGGTCCCTGCGGAGCGTCGGCAGCTACCGAGCACCAGCGGTACGGGTCGCGGACCATCAGCGATGGCGCCCAGGCGAGATCCGTCGCGGACCATTTTCCGGCTGGGTCCTGCCCGAACTGCACCCTCACCAGCAGGCCCTCGTTGTTGACCTCATACCAGGGCGACAGCTCCGTGACGCCGTTGCCCAGGCCATAGACAATCCAGGTGCCCTTGTAATTTTCGATGGGCTGCACTGAGTGGGCGTGGTGGCCGTAGACCAGGTTGAACTGCCCGCTGTCCACCAGCGCGCGTGCCACCTCCTGCTGCTGCCCGTTCGGTTCGCCGGCATACTCATCACCTGCGTGCATGGCGGCCACCACGATATCCGCCCCCAGCGCCCGGGCCTTTTCGGCTTTGGAAATCATGGTTGCGCTGTCCAGCATGTCCACCTGCCAGGGGTACTCAGGCAGCAGGCCGTTGAGCCCGTAGGTAGCCTGGATGACGGCTACTTTCGCAGCCGCCGTCTGCATGATGAGGATGCCGTGCGATTCCTTCTCGGTGCGGTAGGAGCCGGTGTGTTTCAGACCGGCAGCATCGAGGGCGTCGAGAGTACGCAGCAGCCCGTCCGTGCCGCGGTCGATGGTGTGGTTGCTGGCCGTGGTGCATGCCTGGTAGCCCACGTCCCTGGACGCGTTGATGATCTGGGGTGGGACGTTGAATGACGGGTACGCGGAGAACGGACCTTCTGGGCCCGCCACCGGTGTCTCCTGGTGGCAGATGGCAAGGTCACTGTTGTTGACGTACTGGCGTTGGCCTTCAAGAAGGGGCCCAAAATCCAGGCCCGGCCTGCCTGCCTCCGCTGCGTCCTGCTGCGCCTGCTGCCACAGTTGGGCATTGACCAGCATGTCCCCGGTGACGAGGACGCTGGTGCACCGGACCACGGGGCAGGCTGGGCCCCTGCCGGGCGTGGGTGTGGGTGTGGGTATGGAATTTGGGGCAGGAGAGATGGGTGGGGCCGGACCGGCAGGTGGGGCCGGACCGGCGCCGGGGCCTGGACTCTGCGAAGCGGACTGCGCCGGCCGCGGTGCCGGCCCTTCCTGTTCAGTCACCAGGCCGCAGCCGGCCAGCAGAGCAGCTGCGAGCAAGGCCCAGATAATGGGCCCGGCGCGCGGGGCAGCACCCGCCCAACTAATCCCCATAAGGGTCATTCTAGGTATAGACCCCCGCCGCCACGAGCATTGAGGGGTCGTTGTGATGGCGCGGCCCGTATGGAAGATTTGCGTCATGACAAACCCCCTGCTCACTCCCAGCACGCTTCCGTTCGCTGTGCCACCGTTCGCGGACATCGAGGCTTCCCACTACGCTAAGGCGGCAGAGGCAGGATTCGCGGAGCACCTGGCGGAAATCCGCGCCATCACGGAGAATCCCGAGCCGGTCACCTTCGAAAACACGGCTGTGGCGATGGAGCGCTCCGGCCAGCTGCTGCAAAGGACTGCCGCCGCGTTTTTTACGCTCGTTTCTGCCGATGCTTCCGAGGAGATCCGGGAACTTGAAACTCAGCTCTCGCCGCGGTTCTCAGCCCACCAGGACCAAGTGTTCCTGGACAAGGCGCTCTACGAACGCTTCGCCGCCATCGAGCTGGACGGTCTTGATCCGGAGTCGGTACGACTGGTGGAGGAGTATCTGAAGGAATTCCGGCAATCCGGAATCCAGCTGGACGGCCCCGCGCAGGAGCGCCTCCGGCAGCTCAATGCCGAACTTTCCCGGCTGGGCACCGAATTCGGCCAGCGGGTCAAGGAAGGCATGAAGTCCGCGGCCCTCCTGCTTGAGGACCCCTCCGACTTGGCGGGATTGCCGGCCGACGACGTGGCCGGTGCCGCCGAAGCGGCCCGCGTGGCCGGGCATGAGGGGAAGTTCCTCCTGACGCTGATCCAGCCGACCAACCAGCCTTCCCTTGCCGCACTGGAAAACCGCGGCATCCGGCGTCGGCTGTTTGAAGCCTCCGTGGCCCGCGGCAGCAGCGGCGGCAATCTCGACGTGCTCGAGCTCGCCCGGACTATGGCTGGCCTGCGCGCCGAAAAAGCTGCCCGGCTGGGCTTCGCCAACTACGCCGAGCTGGTGGTGGATCTCCAAACCGCACCTGATTTCGAATCGGTCCAGTCGATGCTGAACCGGATGGCACCTGCGGCGGTCCGCAACGCAGACCGCGAGGCCACGGAACTTGCTGAGGCAGCCGGCCACCCCCTCGAGGCCTGGGACTGGGCGTTCTACTCCGCGAAGGTCCGCCGCGAAAAGTACGAGGTGGACGAGCAGGCCCTCCGGCCCTATTTCGAGCTGGACCGGGTCCTCACCGACGGGGTCTTCTTCGCGGCCACGTCGCTTTACGGCATCACCTTCCACGAGCGGCAGGACCTCCCCGGGTACCACCCGGACGTACGCGTCTGGGAGGTCCGCAACGAGGACGGCAGCGCTTTAGGGCTTTTCCTCGGCGACTACTACACCCGCGAGTCCAAGCGGGGCGGCGCCTGGATGAACTCCCTGGTGGAACAGTCGGCCCTGCTGGGGACCAAGCCCGTGGTCATTAACAACCTCAATATCTCCAAGCCGGCCGCGGGCGAACCCACGCTGCTGACGCTGGATGAACTGCGGACCACCTTCCACGAATTCGGACATGCCTTGCACGGGCTGTTTTCCGCTGTCACCTATCCGCGGTTTTCCGGCACGTCAGTTCCCCGGGACTTCGTGGAGTACCCGTCCCAGGTCAACGAAATGTGGATTATGTGGCCGGAGGTGCTGGCCAACTACGCGAAGCACTACGCCACCGGCGAGCCGCTCGCGCAGGACATCGTGGACAAACTGAACAAATCACGGCTCTGGGGTGAGGGTTTTGCCACCACCGAGTATCTGGGGGCGGCTTTGCTGGACCTGGCCTGGCATGTCCTGGGCAGCAGCGAGGTGCCTGAGGACGCCCTGGCTTTCGAGGACAAGGCCCTGGCAGCTGCCGGAATTGCCCATGCCCTGATTCCGCCGCGCTACCGCACCGGATACTTCCAGCACGTTTTCGCGGGAGCCGGTTACGCGGCCGGTTACTACTCGTACATCTGGAGCGAGGTTTTGGACGCCGAGACGGTGGACTGGTTCACCGAGAACGGAGGCATGACCCGCGCCAACGGCGAACGCTTCCGGCAGGAGCTGCTGTCCCAAGGAAACAGCCGCGACCCCCTCGAATCCTTCCGCACCCTCCGGGGCCGCGAAGCCAAACTCGAGCCCCTCCTAAAGCGCCGCGGCCTGGAGTAACCAGCTCCCCCACCTTAAAGAAGTACGACGCCGGTCCCCCACCACTAAGGGTGAGGGACCGGCGTCGTACGTCAGGAGCAAAGGTACCCTGGCGCTGGACGGTGTTATCCGGCAGCGCGCGTTAAAGGGGCCCCGCGCCGCAAGCAGCCACCAAGCTGCCGACAACGCGCGGGGAATAGCGCGCCGAGGATGACGCCGTCCGGCGTCCCCAAGGCGACCAAAGAGGGCGGAAGTTACCAGCCGCGCTCGGCAAGGCGGTGGGGCTGCGGGATCTCGTCGACGTTGATGCCCACCATGGCTTCACCCAGGCCGCGGGAGGCCTTGGCGATGACGTCGGGGTCGTCGAAGAAGGTAGTCGCCTTGACGACGGCGGCGGCGCGCTGGGCGGGGTTGCCGGACTTGAAGATACCGGAGCCAACGAACACGCCGTCGGCGCCGAGCTGCATCATCATGGCGGCGTCGGCCGGGGTGGCGATGCCGCCGGCGGTGAACAGGACCACGGGAAGCTTGCCGGCAGCGGCAACTTCCTTGACCAGCTCGTACGGGGCCTGCAGTTCTTTGGCGGCAACGTACAGCTCGTCCTCGGGCAGTGCGGCAAGCTTGGCGATTTCGGAGCGGATCTGGCGCATGTGGCCAGTGGCGTTGGAGACGTCGCCGGTGCCGGCCTCGCCCTTGGACCGGATCATCGCCGCGCCCTCGTTGATGCGGCGCAGTGCCTCACCGAGGTTGGTGGCCCCGCAGACGAAGGGAACCTTGAAGTTCCACTTGTCGATGTGGTTGATGTAGTCGGCCGGGGTCAGGACCTCGGACTCGTCAATGTAGTCCACGCCGAGGGACTGCAGGACCTGGGCCTCAACGAAGTGGCCGATCCGGGCCTTGGCCATGACCGGCACGGACACGGCGTCGATGATTTTGTCGATCATGTCCGGATCGGACATGCGGGACACGCCGCCCTGGGCGCGGATATCGGCCGGAACACGTTCCAGCGCCATTACAGCAACGGCACCGGCGTCTTCGGCGATGCGGGCCTGTTCGACGTTGACGACGTCCATGATGACGCCGCCCTTGAGCATCTCAGCCATGCCCCGCTTCACGCGGTTGCTGCCCGTGACGCTGTTCGCGGACGAACCGGCCTCGCTGCTTACATCAGGTGTAGACACAAAAACCCCTATGGGTAGATAGATGACCTTCGCCGGGCATGCAGGGTGGCAGGAAGATGCCATATCTACATACACCGGGTTGCCGGATCCATTGACCGGGCAGTCCTAATACTAGTCTCACCGCGCCCGGCCGGCTTAATTCCTGCTTAATCCGCCGGAGATGGTTCTGCAAGTGCCTGGCGGCGTACCGACCATACGCGCTGGACCACGGTGACGAAGCTGGCAAGGGCGAGGAGCACAAGCGTTACCAGCAGCACCACCTGCGGCAGCCCGAGGCCGGTAAATCCAGTGACGACCAGCACGGACACGAGGCGTTCGGCGCGTTCTGCGATGCCGATGTTGGCCGTGAACCCCAGCGACTCAGCCTTGGCCCTGGCGTAGGAGACCACCATGCCAAGGACGAGGCAGACGGTGGCTGCCGTGGCAATGGGAACGTTCGCGCCGCCGGTGAAGAACCAGACGGCCAGGCCGGCGAAAAGCGCGCCGTCTGCGATTCGGTCCAGGGTGGAGTCGAGGAAGTTGCCCCAGCGGCTGCCCACCGCCTGCATCCTGGCCATGATGCCGTCCAGGACATCGGAGAAAATGAACGCGGTGATGAACAGTGTTCCCCACCAGAGCTGCCCCAGGGGGTAGAAGACGAGGGCTCCCACCACCACACCGGCCGTACCGATGATGGTCACCGCATCGGGTGAGACGCCGATCCGAAGGAGCCAGCGTGCCAGCGGGGTGAACAGCGCGGTGAAGAACTTGCGGGCGTGCTTATTCAGCATCCGTCTCCCCGGGCCAGGCGTCGGCGACCTGTTGGCGGACCTCGTCCAGGGTCTGCGTAATCGCCTTGGTCTGGGCGATGATCGGGAAAAAATTTCCGTCACCGCCCCAGCGCGGAACAATGTGCTGGTGCAGGTGGGCGGCGATGCCGGCGCCGCCCACCACGCCCTGGTTCATGCCGAGGTTGAATCCGCCGGGGTTTGATACTTTCCGCAGGACCCGCATGGCCGTCTGCGTGAGCTCGGCGAACTCCGCCGTCTCCTCAAGGGTCAGGTCGGTGTAGTCGGGGATGTGGCGGTACGGGCAGACCAGGAGATGCCCCGGGTTGTATGGAAACAGGTTCAGCACCACGTAACAGGTCTTTCCCCTGTGCACGATCAGCGCATCCTCATCGGTCCGTCCCGGTCCTATGCAAAAGGGGCAGTCGTTTTCGTTCTTGAACTGGTGCTGGCCGCCTTTGATGTACGCCATGCGGTGCGGAGTCCACAGGCGCTGGAAGGCGTCCGGGACACCGGCGAGGTCAAAGTCGTCGGTAACGCCGGCATCACCTGGATATCCTGCGCCTGGGTTCTCCTGCACGGTGCTGTTCCGTTCCGCTAGCTGGTCCGGTTACGGACGGCTTCCGTGATCCGCTTGACTGCCTCTGCCACCGGCACGCCGTTGTCCTGGCTTCCATCGCGGAACCGGAACGACACGGCGCCTGCCTCGGCGTCGTCGCCGCCGGCGATCAGCACGAACGGGATCTTGTCCTTGCTGGCGGTGCGGATTTTCTTCGGGAACCTGTCCGAGGTGGTGTCCACCTCGGCGCGGATGCCGGCCGCCTTAAGCTGATCGACGACGTCGAACATGTACTCGTTGAACGTCTCGGCCACCGGGATGCCCACCACCTGGACCGGGGCGAGCCAGGCCGGGAAAGCGCCCGCGTAGTGCTCGGTCAGCACGCCCATGAACCGCTCCACCGACCCGAACAGGGCCCGGTGGATCATCACGGGACGCTGACGGGTGCCGTCGGCGGCCTGGAACTCCAGTTCGAAGCGTTCGGGCAGGTTGAAGTCCAGCTGGATGGTGGACATCTGCCAGGTGCGGCCCAGCGCGTCCTTCGCCTGGACGGAGATCTTGGGGCCGTAGAAGGCAGCCCCGCCCGGATCCGGCACGAGTTCAAGACCTGATTCCTGTGCCACTTCGGCCAGGGTCCTGGTGGCTTCCTCCCAGGCGGCGTCGTCACCGACATACTTTTCCGGGTCCTTCGTGGAAAGTTCCAGGTAGAAGTCGTTGAGCCCGTAGTCCTTGAGCAGGTCCAGGACGAAGTTCAAGGTCTTGGTGAGTTCGTCCTTCATCTGCTCGCGGGTGCAGTAGATGTGGGCATCGTCCTGTGTCATGCCGCGCACGCGCGTGAGGCCGTGCACCACGCCGGACTTCTCGTACCGGTAGACCGAACCGAATTCGAAAAGGCGCAGGGGCAGCTCACGGTAGGAGCGTCCGCGGGAACGGAAAATAAGGTTGTGCATGGGGCAGTTCATCGGCTTCAGGTAATAGTCCTGGCCGGGCTTGCGCACTGTCCCGTCTTCGTTGAGTTCGGCGTCCACGTGCATCGCCGGGAACATGCCGTCCTTGTACCAGTCCAGGTGGCCCGAGACTTCGTACAGGTGGCCCTTGGTGATGTGCGGCGTGTAAACGAACTCGTAGCCGGCTTCGACGTGGCGCTGCCGTGAGTAGTCCTCCATCTCCTTGCGGATGATGCCGCCCTTGGGGTGGAACACCGGCAGTCCGGAACCGAGCTCGTCAGGGAAGGAGAACAGGTCCAGTTCGGAGCCGAGCTTGCGGTGGTCGCGACGTTCAGCTTCGGCGATGCGTTCCTGGTAGGCCTTGAGCGCATCCTTGGTGGGCCAGGCCGTGCCGTAGATGCGCTGCAGCTGCTGGTTCTTCTGGTTTCCCAGCCAATAGGCCGAGGACGAGCGGGTGAGCGCGAAGGCGTTGGAAATCAGCTTGGTGTTGGGCAGATGCGGGCCGCGGCAGAGATCGCACCAGACGGTGGTCCCTTCCTTGCGCTCAACGTTGTCATAGATGGTGATGTCGCCGGCGCCAACCTCGACGTTCACGCCTTCACCGGCTTCGGCGGCTTCATTTTTCTTGCCCAGGAGTTCGAGCTTGTAGGGCTCGTTCTTCATTGCCTCGCGGGCCTCGTCCTCGGAGACCACCCGCCGGACGAACTTCTGGTTCTGGTTGACGATCTTGAGCATCATCTTTTCGAGGGTTTTGAGGTCCTCGGGGGTGAAGGGCTCGGCCACGTCAAAGTCGAAGTAGAAACCGTCGGTAATGTACGGGCCGATGCCCAGTTTGGCATCCGGGCGCAGCTGCTGAACGGCCTGGGCCATCACGTGGGCGGTGGAATGGCGGAGGACGTTGAGGCCGTCGGGGGAATCGATGGTGACGCCTTCGACCTCGGCCCCTTCCGGAAGTTCCTGGTCCAGGTCCTTCAGCTCGCCATTGACGCGGGCAACAACAACTTCACGGCGCTCAAAGAAGAGTTCCGCACCGGTTGTCCCGGTAGTCACCTTGGTCTCTTCGCCATCGACGAGAAGGGTGATCTGCTGGGCATCTGACACGGGTGTCTCCTATTCAAAGTTAAGGCTTCATAGCTTGTGGCATACGGGGACCACAGCCAGCCACCGTCAATGCTATCGGTTCAGCAGAGGGCCGACCAACGCGGCGCACGGCAGGCTCAGCCGTTAAATCCCGTAATGGCCAGGCTCCTGTTGATTCCGTCCAGGGGGTGCGGGCCGTCCGGGACCCGGGTATCCGAAAGTGGAAAAGGCAAGGTTTCGGTGCGGCTCAGGTCCCAGGCCATGCTCGCGCTGAGGCTGATTCCCCGCGGGCCTGTCCTTCGCGTGGTGCCGCGGATAAGCAGCAACCGGGTTCCGAACAGGAGTTGGCCGGCATTTTCCTGGGCCTCATGGAAGAAGACTGAATCAATGCAGCCGGTGCCGTCGTCAATGCTGATGAACACCACCCTCCTGCCCCCGCGCATGGGAGGCGTCTGAGTGGCTACCCGAACTCCGGCTACCAGCACTTCTGTCCCGTTGCGCAGGCCCAGGAGCTTGTCTGCCGTAATCACTCCCAACCTGTCCAGCATCGGCCGATGGCTCTCCATCAGGTGGCTGCTAACGTCCACGGCCATTAGATCCAACTCTGCCCGTACGTTCTCGATAAGGGTAGGTTCAGGGAGGCCTGGCTTGACGTTGCGCAGTTCCACATCGCCGAGGGGCAGAGCCAGCTGCCCCTCGAGAACTTCGACCCCTTTCCGCCCGCTGCCTGCACTTTGAAGCTGCTGCAGGTGCTGGACCAGGTCCGCCCTGTTGGCCATCCCGCCCGCCTCACGGTGCAGGGAGTCAAACGCCCCGAGCTGGGCCAGGCGTTTGATGCTTGGCTTGCTCAACCGCGAGCGCGTCCGGAGGTCTGCCAGGGAGTCATACGGCTGGCCTGCCACAATCCGTTTCATTTCCGTACCGGACATGCCGTAGATTCCCGCCAGGCTCAGCCTGATCCCCAGCCTTCCAGCATCAGGGCCCTGCCGGACGCGCTCCACCCGGTATTCGGCACCGCTGCGGTTAATGTCCAGCGGAAGGATGGGGATGCCCATCCTTCTGGCCTCGGCAACGAGGAGCCGCTTGGGGTACATGCCGGGGTCGTGTTCCCACAGGCCGGCAAGGAACGCCTCCGGATGGTGGGCCTTCAGCCAGGCCGATTGGTAGGTGGGGACAGCAAAAGCAGCACCATGGGCCTTGCAGAAGCCAAAACTGGCGAAGGATTTCAAGGTCCCCCAGACCTTGTCAACGACGTCGGGCGAGTAACCCTTGGCTTTTGCCTCGCGGCGGAAAAAGGTCTCTACCTGGGATTCCAGGATATCGTTGCTCAACGCCCGGCGGAACTCGTCAGCTTTCGCAAGCCCGCAACCTGTCATCACGTCAAAGGTCCTCAGGATCTGTTCGTGGAATACGGTCACACCGTGGGTTTCCTGCAGCACGGGCTTGAGGTCGGGATGGGGATACACCTCTGGGGCGAAGCCATGCCGATGTTCCAGGAAGGGCCGGACCATGTCTGATTTCATGGGACCGGGGCGAAACAGGGAGATATCAATAATGAGGTCGTTGAACTCCCGCGGGGCCATTTTCCCCACGAGCTCCCGCTGGCCGGGGGATTCGATCTGGAAGCATCCCAGTGTATGGGTGCTTCTGATCAGCTCATATGTCGGTTCATCATCCAAAGGCACGGCGTTGAGGTCTATGTGCCCGTTTTCTGCAATGTAATCCGGGCCGGACCCGTCCTGCCCGGCAGGATGGCCCCCTGCAGCCACCACTTCCTTTTTTGAGGGGTGGATGCGGATGATTTCCCGGACCGCAAACGCCATGGCGCTTTGCATCCTGACGCCCAGGACATCGAGCTTGAGCATGCCCATGGGGTCCATGTCGTGTTTGTCGAACTGGCTCATGGGCAATCCCAGGCCGCTGGGCTGGACCGGAGTGCGGTCCAGCAGGGTTGCGTCCCCCAGGATTACTCCACATGGATGCATTGAAATATGCCGCGGCAACCTGTCAAGGCGTTCCGTAAGGTCCACCAGCAGGTCAAGCTGCTGGTTGCCGTGGGTGTCCCGTTGCTCCACCCGGCCCGCAAACTCCCTCAGTTCCGGCTTTTCCTGCAGTGCTTCCCGGAACTTCCGGGCTGAGAACCGCCACAGCTGTTTGGCAATATCCCCCACGTCTCCGTCGTCCATGCCCAAAGCCATGCCGGCGTCCCGCACTGCACCTCTTGCCCGGTACCCGTTCTGCATGCTCATCAGCGTGACCCGCTCGGCGCCGAAGCGCTCGAAGATCCGGCGGTAGACGTTATGCCGTTCGGCGCTTTCGACGTCGATATCTATATCCGGCAGGGTGGCGCGGTCCCGGGAAAGGAAGCGCTCGAAAATCAGGTCATGCTGAAGGGGATTTACCTGGCTGACGTCGATCAGATAGTTGACCAGGCTTGATGCACCTGAACCGCGGACTGCTGCCCTTACCCCCATGTCCTGGATCATGCGGGAAACCTCGGCAACGGTAAGGAAGTAGGAAGAGAACCCAAGGTTCTGGATGATGCCCAGTTCGTGCTCAAGCCGGTGCCGCATGTCCTTTTCCCGGATGCCCGAAAGCCCCGGGAACCGCCTCCCGATTCCCGCCTGGCAGCGTTGCACCAGTTCAAGGTGCGGATCCTGGCTGATTCCGATAACTGAAGCTTCCGGCACTACCGGCTGCTTCCAGCCCATATCGGCTTCGGGGTCCATCCTGCACAGATCTGCGAGCGCCTCGGTTTGTGCCATCAGCTGTTTGAGGTCTGCTGCACCATATCCGGCGGCGGAGGTAATTTCCTTGCCCAGTTGCAGCATCTGGCCGGCGGATTTCAGCCAGCCCTGGCCGTTGGGTTGCAGCATGGGTTCCCGGGCCAGCTCCGGCAGCGATTTCAGGGTCCGGGCTGAGTCCAGGACGTCGGCGGTGGCGGCTCCGTCCTCCGCACAGTACCTCACCGCGTTACTGAGGATGGCCGGTACTTTGTGCTCTTCCGCGAGCTTGAGCATACGGACGGCATGCGAGGTGCTCAGCGGCGCGCCCGGGGCGCTGAGCTGGGAAACGATCTCGGTCACCACTGTTCCGGGAGGCATGGCGTCGACCCATTGCTTGAAAAGCGTCCGCGGGCGCAGGTACCGGCGGCCGCCCATGGCACGCCCGACGTCGGAATCCGGCCCGATCAGGACCATCAGCACGGGTTTGAGGGTCTGGGGGTCCAGGGTGCGGGAGGCAAGCTCCGCCCTGGTCACCGCCACCGGCACTGTCCCCCCGGACTTCCCTGAAGTGCGGGCATGGGCATCTGACACCAGCCGGCACAGTGCACGGTACCCGGCCCCGTTGTTGTTGCCTCGGGCGAGCACCACCACACGGCCCGTCAGTTGGGTGCGGTGATCGCCGTCGTCGTCATAAACCGCCAGGTCCACGCCAACGACGGGATCAATACCAGCGGCCATGCAGGCCTTCAGGTGCTTGATGGTCCCGTAGAGGCCGTCGCGGTCAGTGCAGGCGAGCGCGGTTGCCCCGTCAGCAGCCGCAGCCTGCGCCAGTTCCTCAGGCCAGGACACGCCATAGTGGGCACTGAAGGCAGTGGAGACGTGGAGGTGGGTGAAGCTCATGCTGTTCGGGGGCGCAGGGCGTCATGGATCCGCAGGAGCCGCCAGCGGCCGCTGCGGATATGGCGGGTCAGGTCAAGGGTGAGTGGTTCTTCCTGATCCCTTACCGGTCCGGGACCTGCAGCGGATGGAAGCACCTGAATCCGCCAGATTTCGTGGTCCACCAGCCCAGGACCGGTTCCCAGCGGTGCACGGTTTTCTTCGGCCCACCACTGCCGGCGCTCGTACCATCGGACAGGTTCGGCGCAGACTGTATAGGACCGTCCTGCCCACAGAAGGCTTACCGGCTGGCCATCCGGATTGCACGCAACGTCCACGGATTCGCTGAACATCCCCATGCGCACCTCCCGGACAGAATAAGTAATCAGGACACATTCGAATATGTGTTCGAATACTTCAAGTCTAAGCCAGCGGCGGCACAAATCCTAGGCGGGGGTGGACGGACCGATCGGCAGGGAGCAGGATTGTGCCATGAGCACCCATGACGCACTCCTCAAACAGGTCAGCATCAAAGCCCAGGACTCCACACTCGTGGCCACCTTCGACATAGACGGCAATATCCCCGGTTCCGGTGCCTACGTGGTGGGGCTTGTGGCTGCCAGTCCGGACTACTCATCGCAGCGGCGCCTGGGCATTGAATTCATGAACGGAGAGGCGATTGCCTTCTTCTCTTTCAACCACGAGCAGAGCACGGAAGAGAACTACGATCTCTCAGGCGTCAGCCACTCCGGCAACACCATCACCGGCAATTTCCCGCTCGCGGCCATCAATGGGCTCGGCAAAGGGCACGTAATGACCGGCTTCAGCGAAGCGGACGGCCGGGAATTCCAGTCCGGTGTTCCGGTGGAGGAAAACCTGTAACAGCTGGGCAGAAACCGCTCAGCTGTTCTCTTTGTGGACCCGGAGTTCGAGTTCGATGAAGCCTGAGATCATGGCCCGGTACGTGGACTCAACGATGTCCGGGTCAATGTCCTTCTTCACAGCAGCGGAGCGGACGTGCTCGATAATCCGCTCCACGCGGCCGGGGGCACGGACCTCGGCGTCGTCACCTTTGAGGGTTCCGGCAATCCGGATCAGCCGTTCACGGCGGGCAATGAGGGTGACAATCTGGTCATCCACCTCGTCAACAGCAATCCGGACGGCAGCGAGCTGTTCCTTGTCGGCCAGTGCGTCTCTATCGTTCCCTTGAATTGTTGCCATCCTCTGACAGTATCGAACCATGCAGCCAAGAGTCGACTTCATTTCACTAGGCGTCCGCAGCGTTCCGGCGTCCCGCACCTTCTATGTGGAGGGCCTCGGCTGGCCCGTCCACCGGGAATTTACGGGGGATGTGGTGTTCATCCAGGTGAACCACGGCCTGGTGCTGTCGCTGTGGGACGTCCGCCAGATGCAGGCCGATGCCGGCGTCAGCGAGCCCGGCCCTGTCCCCTGCATCACCCTCAGCCACAACGTCCCCAGCACAGAGGACGTTGACCGTGTGATGGAAGAGGCTGCCGCAGCGGGAGCAGCCGTGATCGCCGAGCCCATCACCCAGCCCTGGGGCGGCTACAGCGGCTACTTTGCAGACCCGGACGGCTTCCGATGGGAGGTGGCGTACAACCCCACGTGGGCGGTGGACGACGCCGGGACGGTCACCGTTTAGCCTCTCGGCACGCTGGTGCGGGCTGCTGTGGTGACGGCCTAGAAGAGGGCTTCCACCGGGCGGATCAGCTCCGGGCCGTTGTTGCGGACGTTGCCCACTTCCTTGCCCACTGAATCCACATGCCAGTCTGATGCCACGTCCGTGACTCCGGACCGCACCAGGTCAACCAGCGCCGCGGCGTCGTCAGCCTCCGGATCGAGCCAAGCCTGCATAGTGGACTTGTCCATCGGCAGCGGCACCCGGTCATGCAGCGCGGTCAGCTTGCCGAAGACAGTTGATTCGCTGCCGGGCGGTGGAGTGTCAGTTGTCAGGATTGACGTGGAAAGCATCCAGCCGCCGGGCTCCCCCGCCGGCCAGGTTGGATCCTTCCACCACTCATAGAGCCCGGCAAAAACCAGGCCGCGGCCCTCCCCCGGATGCACGTAGTAGGGCTGCTTCGCTTTCCCGGCCCCCTGTTTCCATTCGTAGTAGCCGTCTGCGGGCACAGCGCACCGCCGCGACTGGATGGCCTTCCGGAACGCGGGCTTCTCCAACACCGATTCGCTCCGGGCGTTGATCATCCGCGAGCCGATACCGGGGTCCTTCGACCAGGAAGGAACCAGTCCCCATCGCGCCACGTGCAGCTGGCGCACTTGCCGGCGCTCCGGACCCTCATCGATCAGCCGCTCCAGGACGATGGGAACGTCGTCAGTTGGCGCAACATTCCACGACGGCGGGATGGCCACCTCCTCCTCAAGCTCGGCGTCGAACTCGGCCAGGAGGTCCCCCACGGCACGTGCCATCACATAGCGTCCACACATGGCTCCAGCATGCCATCGGCGGCAGAAGCTGTCATCCAGGGGCGGCAGCGGGGCTCAGTGGCTGGGAATACCGGGCTGCACGCTACCGTTGTCAGGAATGAAACCGTAAGCGACACGTAGGAGAAATCCGTGGACTTCACTCCCGAATCCGGCACGATCACCATGTTTTCCACCACCTGGTGCGGCTACTGCAATCGGCTGAAAAAGCAGCTGGACGCGCAGGGCATCGGCTACACCGAGATCAACATCGAGGAAGTGGAAGGCACCGCCGATCTCGTTGAGCAGCTCAACGGCGGCAACCGCACAGTGCCCACCGTCCTCTTCCCGGACGGCACCGCGGCCACCAACCCTTCCGCTGCCGAGGTCAAGACCCGCCTCGCAGCTTAGCCGGCAGGCCGGACCAGAGGTTCGGCAGCAGGCGCCCCGCCGTCGGGGGCGTGTGATACACAGAACGGGACCAGCATTTTCAATGTTGGTCCCGTTTTGCGTATCTGCACCATCCGCATGCCGTCTGTCGCATGGACCTGCACTACAAGCTGGGCGGCATCAGCGACGATTTCCCGTTCCTGCTGAGCCACGAGGCCACGGCCGCTATTGCAGGAGCCGCGCTCGCCGGCGCAACCACCATCATCGCCGTGGACATTGACGCCAAGAAGCTCGAGCGGGCCAAGGAGCTCGGCGCCACCCACACCGTTGGCTCCTCCGGCACCGATCCCGTGCAACCGTGCGGGTCATGCCCCCAGGCTGCTGAAGGCGGCGGTCCTGAGGGCGGCGTGGCCCGCGTAGGTGGCCAGCAGCGCGTCCTCCACGGCGGCGACGTCCACCCCGGGCACGAGGTCGTTGACGGCTCCCGCGGTGGCGGGATCCCATTCCAGCGCCAAGGCTGCGTAGCTGTCGGTGAGGACCTTGCGGATGGGGGCGGAGTCCTCCACCACAATGACGGAGCTGAACAGCCAGCCGCCGGATACCACCCGCTGGGCGGTGCCCACCAGCTTCACCTGCGCGCCGCCGGCGGGAGCCGAACCGTGCACGCTGTATTCCCCGGGGCAATACTCACCCGGAATTTCTCCCACGGCTGCCCGCACCCCTACGCCGCGCAGCGTTTCGGCGAACAGTTCGCCGAAGTACCCAAACCTGCTTTTGGATCCGGCGATGGCGTCAGGGTCCGGTTCGATGTGGTCCACCACTAGGGTTCCCTGGTGGTAGGCAGCCGCGCGCCCTCCCGCCCGGCGGACCAGCGGCTCAAAACCGTTGTCGCGGCAGGCCTGCGCCGCTGCGCCGAAGCCCGGCAGCCGCGTGTCCCGCTGGCCGAAGGCGACGGTGGGGGCAGGACGGTACAGCCGCAACGTGGGGCCGATGTCCCCCGTCCTTGCCTTTGCCAGGAGCTCCAGGCCAAATTCCAGGTCACGGGCTGCACCGAGCGACGCCTCCTGCCGCACCACTGTGAGCGTACGGGGTCCAGGTCCGGCGTGGTGCATGTTGCTAGGCTCCCCTATGGTCATCTTGCAGTTCCTTGTTGTCGCCGCCGCGTTCTGCACTAATTGACGCCGCGTTCGCAGTAATTGACGCCGTGTGGCTCAATCCAATGAACCCGTCTTACCGGCGCCACATTGGCGACTTGCCGGCGGACAAGCCAAACCTAGGGTACGCCGTCGCCTTCTACGTCATATACATCACCGGAATTGTGTTCTTTGCCCTCGGCCCCTCGACGGCGGCAGCTGGCCTACAGCCTCACGTCCTCCGCACGGTCAGGATCTGCTCTGCCCGGCCGAAGGGGCCCTGGAGGTCGTGCAGCACTGTTGATGTCAGGCCGATGCCGTCCTGGCCGAAGGACACAGCGTTGTCCAGTCCCAGCCACTCCCCTTCCGGGCGGCGGTACATGTGGATCTGCAGGTCCAGGTTGGGGAACGCGTAGCTGTCCTTGCCCGGCGGTACCCGTGCGGCGATGCCGTTGGCGGTGTCCACCAGCCCCATCAGCCGGGCGAGGTCACCGCTGTCCCCTCGGTCGGTCAGGGGGTGGTCGGTGCGCAGCCATACCTTGCCGGCCCCCGGCCGGTGCCCTTCCGCCACACGCATCTCCAGGGAGCGGATGTAGCCGCCCGGCCACACTGACGCGCCGTCGTAGGGCTTGCACTCGTCAGGTCCGGGAATATCAGTGTCTTCCACCGCGGCCACCCCGGAGGTGTCGCTGGTGATCATCCGCCAGCCCGTGGCACGGATGGCACTCCTGCCGCCGGCCACCAGCTCAGCCTGCAGCAGTTCGATGGTCCGCCCCGGCCGCAGCGTGGTGGTTTCGATATGGAATTCGCCGCCGGGGATCAGGCCCAGGATCTCGTAGCTAAGCCGGGCCAGCCGCATGTCCTTCCGCGGCTGGTGCCGTTCGAGGCTGTCGGCCATGAGTCCGGATGCCGGGGCCATGTGCTGCTCGTGGACGTTCCAGGCGCCCTGGGCGTGGATGGTCGAGCGGAAGCGGCCGCCGCCCAGGGATTGGTAGTAGAAGTTTCCCTCAGCCAGTTCAGGCAGATCAGCGGTCAACGGCATCCCTTCCAGGAGATTTAAGGAGTTTTCAGTGAAGTGCCAATAACTCTATCGTTTTGCCGGAGACCGCCGGCAGGGGCGGTTTTCCGACGCGGCGAAATGATGGAGCCTGCCGGCTGTCATCTGGGTAGACTCAGAAACTGGTCCTGTCAGCAACCCTCGGAAGAGGTGTCCCATGCGCGTCATCAGCTACAACCTCCGCGAGCACAAAGCGAGCGGTGAACTCCTTGCCCTGGCACGGAACCATGACATCGATGCGCTCTGCCTCCAGGAGGTGGACTCCAGCGACCTCCCGGAGACCCTGGGCCCGCTTCACCTCGCGGACGCCACCAAGGCGAACCGGCTCGGGCTGGCCATCTACTACCGCACCAGCCGGTTCACGGCCCTGGACACTCAGTCCTTTGCCTTGAAAAAGTCCATGCACGACAGGGTGCTTGCACCGGCGCATGAACGGCTGATCGGCACCCGCGTGATGGACAATGAAACGCAGCACGAACTTCCACGCCGCACCCCTGACGGCTTCCAACTCGCTGCGGCGGAAGCAGATCCACGCGGCCCACGCCGAACTCCTGAGCATGGGCAAGGGTTTGATGACGCTGATGGTGGGCGATTTCAACTACCCGTTCTTCACCAGGAACCTGCATGTCCACATGAAGAACTCGGGCTACGCATTGTCGCTGAGCAACCGGCGCACGTACACGCGCTACAAGGTCTTCAAAGGCCACTTCGACTTCGCCACGTCATTGGGGCTGGACATCACCAGCGTGGAGACCCTCCCGCGAGGCAATTCGGACCACCTGCCCATCCTGGTCACCGCCGAATACGGTCCGGACTACTGACCGCGTCCGCTACGTTCCGGAGGCGAGCCGTTCCCGCAAGGCCGGCCACGCCGCCGCAAAACCGGGATGCAGTTCCTGCTGCTCCACGTCAGCCTGCGGAATCCACAGCAGTTCGATGCTCTCCGGATCGCTGATCACCGGATCAAACGGCTCGGTCACCAGCACCACCACCGTGGTGTAGGACCAGTAGCCCAGGTCCAGCACCGACGTGAAAAGCACGTCGACGCTCTCCGGCGGCACGGCAGCCTCCTCATACGCCTCGCGCAAAGCCCCCACCACGGCGTCCTCGCCTTCGTGGAGCGCCCCGCCGGGCAGTCCCCAGGTCCCGCCGTTGTGGCTCCAGATGGCCCGGTGCTGCAGGAGCACACCCTTGGCAGGGTCATAGGCAAGCACCCCGGCCGCGCCGAACCTGCCCCAGTACCGGCCGTGCTCCCCTTCCACCCAGGCATCACCGGGATCGCGGGGACCGGTCCGGACAGGCGGAATGGACGATTGTGTTGAAGCCGGTGAGTGATCCATCGCTCCAGTCTGACAGGTGGAGCGCTGACAGGTGGGCGGCGCCTCACACTGCTGCGCTAGTGGCCGTTGCCGCGTTCGACGGCGAAATCACCGCCGGGATACATGATGGTTTCGTGCCCGTCATCAAAACGGACCAGATAAGGCGGCGTTCCACCCTGGCCGCGGACCTCGAGAATTACGCCGTGCCGGTCTGTAGACCCGACGTTCCTTCCGTGAACAATGATCCTGTCGCCCTGTGCTGCCTCCATGGCTATCACCTCCAGCCCCAGACTACGACTGCCCGCCATGCGGAACAATGCCAACGGAAAGGGTGATCGGAACTGCGCCGGCGTGGCAGGATTTTCCCATGCCGCTGAACCTTCTCATGGTCGCCGATACCCATGTGCCCAAGCGCGCCAAGGCGCTCCCGGCGCAACTGTGGGCCGCCGTCGAAAGCGCCGATGTGGTGTTCCACGCCGGCGACTGGGTGACGGTGGAACTTTTGGACCAGCTTGAGCGCCGCAGCCGCCGCCTGATTGGCGTCTACGGCAATAACGACGGTCCTGGCCTGCGCGGCCGGCTGCCTGAAACGGCTGCCGCCACACTTGAGGGTGTCCGCTTCGCCATAGTGCACGAAACCGGACAGGCCAAGGGCCGGGAAGCGCGCTGCGAGGCGCTTTACCCGGACGCCGATGTGCTGGTCTTCGGGCACAGCCACATCCCGTGGGACACCACCTCGCCGGGAGGATTGCGGCTGCTGAACCCGGGCTCCCCCACTGACCGGCGCCGCCAGCCTGCCTGCACGTACATGACAGCCGTGGTGGATTCGGGAACCCTCAGGGACGTCAGGCTGGTGGAGGTCCACCGGAACTCGAAACCCGACTGAACCAGGACTGCAATCCGGGTTGGCAGGGACAGGATTCATTGCCTAGGCTGGGAACGGTAAGCATGCTTAGTTTTCCCGTGTTCCACCCCTACGCAACAGGAGGACCACCATGACAGACCAGTACACCTTCCGTGACCCCGTTACTGCATACGGGAAAATTTCTCCCCGGGAACAGCACCAGCCCGAGCCGGGCCTGGACGCGGAGCTGGAGCCGAAAGCGGACCTCGGCGAGAACACCTACCGCGGGACCGGCCGGCTGGAGGGCAGGAAGGCAATCGTCACGGGCGCGGACTCAGGGATCGGGGCGGCCACCGCCATCGCCTTCGCCCGCGAGGGGGCCGACGTCGTCCTGTCCTACCTGCCGGAGGAGGAAGAGGACGCAGCGCGCATCGCCGGACTGGTCGAGGCGGCAGGCCGCAAGGCCGTCAAGGTCCCCGGCGACCTGAAGGACCCGATTGTCTGCCGGGAGGTGGTGGACACCGCCGTGGCCGTGCTCGGCGGAGTGGACATTCTGGTCAACAATGCCGGAAAGCAGGTGGCGCAGGAGGAACTGACCGCCATCACCGACGAACAGTTCGACCACACTTTGAAGACCAATGTGTACGCGATGTTCTGGCTGACCAAGGCTGCCCTCCCGCACATGCCGGCAGGATCCACCATCATCAACACCACATCCATCCAGGCGTACAACCCGTCCCCTACCCTGCTGGATTACGCCACCACCAAGGGGAGCATCAACAACTTCACCAAGGGACTGGCCCAGCAGCTCGCGCCGAAGGGCATCCGGGTCAACGCTGTAGCGCCTGGGCCCATCTGGACGCCGCTGCAGGTCAGCAGCGGCCAGCCCAAGGAGCAACTGCCGGAGTTCGGCCAGTCCACCCCTCTGGGCCGCGCAGGCCAGCCGGCGGAACTCGCCCCGGCGTATGTTTTCCTGGCATCACCGGAGTCAAGCTACGTCATAGGGGAAACGCTGAACGTCAACGGCGGCAGCCCCTCGCCGTAGCGCGCCGGACTTTACAGGCTGACCCCGGCGACGGTGCCCTGCGCAGGATGCATGAGGCACCGCCGTCGGCGCTAGTCTTCGTCCCGGCCCGCGAGCAGTTCGTCAGTGGCGGGGTCCGGCTCGCCGTCGAAGAACTGCGCCAGGACGGTTTTGAAGACGGTTTCCTCGGGGTCTGCCCGCAGGAACAATGTCATCGATGAGTGCAGCTTCCGTGCGTCGATACTGCCGAGGATCTCCTCGGCGGGACGGCCGGAATGGTTCGTCAGTGCCAGGGCGCACTCGAGCAGCCGCGGGCCCAGAATTTGGTGCGCCAGGTACTCCCGGGCTTCTTCGAGGGAGCTGATGGCGTAACGGCGGGATGTGGGACTTTGGCCCAGGCCTGCGATCTGCGGGAAAACGAACCACATCCAGTGGCCGGACTTGCTGCCCATCTGCAGTTCTGCCAGCGCCTGCTCGTATGTCCCGCCGTTGTCCTGCGCGGCGACGAATCGTTCCAAGTCATAGGGTTCGTTCATGGGTGTCTCCTTGTGGTGGTGCTTGGGGTCTGGAGTGCTGCTCAAGGTAGTCGGCAGCGCTGCGCAGCTGGTTGTCCGGGTCGGTCCGCCAGCGGGCAAGGACAACACTCGCGCGTTGCCGGTCGCGCCCGCCGAGCCGTGCCAGGAACGGCGCCACGACGTCGGCCAGCAGGGGGTCTGTCAGTTCCCGGGTCCCGGCGGACCGCAGGAAGCCCTCGATCCGGGTCAGGTCCGAATGGCGCAGGAGTGACACTTTGGATTGCAGGAGGACCACGGCGGCAAGCCGGCGTTCATAGACCGCCTTGGAGCCGGGCCGGGGCTGGCCCCACAGGGCGGACGCGAGCTGTATCACGCCGTCGTGATCGAAGTCCTTGTACTTCCGCAGGGCGTCCCGGATGGTTCCCCGGACAGCGCCAACGGAGGAACCGTAGGAGGCCAGGCGCCCGCCCAGCCGGCCCTCGACGTCGTCCGCCCGGTACCAGGCGCCCTCATTCTGCAGCGTTCGGTCAACGAATTCAGCGGCGGCCGCCACCTGATCCGCGCCGCTGCTCATCGGCGGCCTGCCGAGGCATGCCCGATGCAGAACGGGGTCCACGGCCGTGCCTCCAGCCTGCCTTCCGCAATCGGTTCCCCGCAGACGACGCAGGTTCCGTAGGTTCCCTCAGCGATCCTGGCCAGGGCTGCGTCCACCTGGTCGAGTCCTGCGCTGCTCTGCTTCAGCAGGGCCGAGGCCTGGGACAGTTCGAAGGCGATAGTGGAGCCTTCCGGGTCATGTTCGTCATCCACATTCGAGTCCTGGCGCGCCGAGTTTGCGGAGGCGATGTCTGCGCGGAGGGCCGGAAGGAGGGCAACCTTCCGCTCCCGCTCCTCCTCGAGCAGGATCCGGAACCGTTCAAAGTCGGGCATGGCAAAAGCCTAGCGCGGGGCCAGTACCAGTTCCTGTTTATGGAGTGGTTCCAGGCGGCACAGGGCGAGCTGTACGCTCCCGGAACGGCGGGGTTTAGAGGTGCCGGCCGAACCACGCGAACGTGTCGTTCCATGCAGCCGTGGTGCACGCCGCCGCCGTGGCCTTCAACCCGTCCAGCTCCGTGGCCGCCTGCCAAGTGATACCGCCGCCGAAGCAGTAGCCGGTCATGGCGATGCGCTCGCCGTCAACGAAGTCCTGGCCCCGGAGATACTCCCCCGCTGCCTTGAAGCCGGCGACGTGGCGCTGGGCGCCGGCCTGGGTAAGGGCACCGGGAACAGCGTCACGGTCCAGGTTCGCAGTCCCGCCTTCGCAGCCCAGCAGCAGCATCGCCGCCGCGGTTGCCGGCATGCTGCCCGTGATGAACGCAACGCGTCGGGTGAAGGTTCGCTGGCTCAGTGCACCCGCGCGCTAGTCGTCAAAAAATCCCTCAATCAGGTACTTCTCGTACTTTCCAAGCTGGATCACGGGGCCTCCTCGGGCTGGCCATATCCTCCTCCGCGCGGTGCTTTCGGGCAAGCTTCCGGCTGCGCTTTTGAGTTCCTTTACTGTTTTGTGACCAATACAACACGACTCTCCGGACCGGAAAGTATCTTCCGAGGTCAGGTGCGTGCTATTGAAGAGTCCAGTCGTTTGCTAAAGGCGATAGGAACACCTCGTATGTTACCCAAACGTGACAATGGCACCGAAGTCGGGTTAGGGTCTTCAGGTGTCCCTCCCAAACGGGACATTCCCCTCAGTATGCCGAGCCCTGCCACTGAACCGGGAACCAACGCTTTTCAGCTGGCAGGGACGGGGGAACCAAGTTTCCCGGCCTCACACGAGGCCTTGGGGTTAAGTCGATAGCACCTTCGTTCATTTCGGAATTGCTCCCGGCCGGGTATCTCCAGCCCGAACCCGACAGCTCACCCCGCAGGCATGGGAGAGGCGATCAACCGTGTCAAAAAATTCCATTACCGCCCGTCACCGCGCGACTCCGGACCGCTCAATCGCGCTCCAGGGCTTGGCTGTCTCGGCCAAGTCGCTTGGCCGCCCGGCGCTCGCCGTTGCAGCAGCATCCGGCATTGCCTTCGGTGTGGGCGCCCCGGCCCACGCAGGCGTAACCGGTCCGGACACCACCGATACCACTAACACCCAGGCTTACGCAGCACCGGCTGCCGCAGTGGCTGCCCCCGCAGCAGCTGCAGGCAACGTGCACACGGTTGTTTCCGGCGATACCCTGGGCGCCATCTCGGCATCCAACGGAGTAGCCCTGAATGATGTGCTGTCCGCCAATGGGCTGGCAATCTCCGCGGTCATTTACCCCGGCGACCAGATCCAGATCCCGGGTGCCGGCACCGCTGCCGCAGCTCCTGTCGCTGCTGCCGCTGCTCCGGCCCAGGCCGCGGTAGCTGCCGCTCCCGCAACCACCACCATGAACCTGTCCTACGCCTCCACGGCGCCTGCTCCGGCGGCACCCGCCCCGGCAGCTCCCGCAGCCACCGGCACCGGTACCGGCGCAGCCATCCTGGCGAACGCTTACGGCCAGCTGGGCGTCCAGCAGGACTGCACCGCCATGGTTGAGAAGGCTCTCCGCGCCGTGGGCAAGAGCGTCGGCGACCTCGCCCCGGGCCAGTTCTACCAGTACGGCACCACTGTGGGCACCCCGGCTCCCGGTGACCTGGTCATCACCGCCGGCCACGTGGGCGTCTTCGCCGGCAACGGCCAGGTTGTCAGCGGCGGCGTGGACGGTTTCAAGACCGAAGTCCACTCCATCAGCTGGCTCAGCGGCGCTTCCTTCGTCCGCGTAGCGTAGTCACACCACCCCAACAGGGGCGGCAGACGGGATTGTTCCCGGCTGCCGCCCCTGTTTTGCGTCTGGCCCCTCCTGGCAGCCGGTGTCCCGGCGCCTGGGGTGCTCAAGTGCCGCAGAAAGTCTGGTAGCTGCCGAAGTCCTCCGGCGCTCCCTCGGTGTAGCGTTCCAGCCCTGGCCTTTCATTGAACGGGGCACGGACCACGTCGAGGAGCCGGATGAAGGGATCAAGGTCTCCCTCCGTTGCTGCCGCGAGCGCTTCTTCTACCAGGTGGTTGCGGGGGATGTAGGCAGGATTGGCCCTGTCCATCAGGTCCGCGTCCGGCTGCAGGGCCCGCCACCGCCCAACCCAGGCGTCGAAGGCAGCCAGGTCAAGGACCATTCCGCGGGCAGGCCGGTCATCCCCCCTTGCCGCCTCGGAGAGGTTCCGGAAGAACGAGGTGTAGTCAACTGGTCCGTCCTTCAACAGGGCCACCAGCCCGTCCACCAGCTCTGAGGCTTCTGCAGCCTCGGCGCTCCCCTCGGGGGCTTCCACCAAACCGAGTTTGGTTTTCATGCCGGCGAACCAGGCGTCACTGTATTGCCGGCGGAACATGCCAAGTGCTTCCACCGCGGGTGCTACGGCCTGTTCCTGGTCCTCATTGAAGAGCGGCAGCATCGCCTCAGCGAGGCGGGCAAGGTTCCATTCGGCGATGACCGGCTGGTTGGCGTAGGCGTAGCGCCCGCCTACGTCGATCGAGCTGTAGACCGCGGCTGGGTTGAAGGCATCCATAAAGGCGCAGGGCCCGTAGTCGATGGTTTCGCCGGAGATGGTCATGTTGTCCGAGTTCATCACGCCGTGGACGAATCCCACCAGCATCCACTGGGCCACCAGTTTTGCCTGCGCGGACACGACGGCTTCAAAAAGCGCCAGGTAGGGGTTTTCGGCCTGGGCGGCTGCGGGGTGGTGCCGGCTGATCGCGTGGTCCGCCAGGCGGCGCAACAGGTCCGTGTTTTCCGTGGCCCGTGCGTACTGGAAACTGCCGACGCGCAGGTGGCTGCTGGCCACCCTTGTCAGTACAGCGCCCGGGAGCATGGTGTCGCGGCGCACCGGCCGGCCGGTGGCCACCACCGCGAGGGAACGCGTTGAGGGGATGCCGAGTGCGTGCATCGCCTCACTCACGAGGTATTCCCGCAGCATGGGTCCGACGACGGCGCGGCCGTCCCCGGCGCGGGCGAACGGAGTGCGGCCCGAGCCTTTCAAATGGACGTCCCGCAGCCGGCCGTCCCGGCCGGTCACCTCGCCGAGAAGGAGGGCGCGGCCGTCCCCCAGCAGGGGCGAGTAGCCGCCGAACTGGTGGCCCGCGTAGGCCTGGGCCACCGGCGTCGATCCCTCCGGGACGTGGTTCCCGAGGAGGAGCCGGACGCCCTCCGCGGACCGAAGATATTCCGGATCGAGTCCCAGCTCCCTTGCCAGCGCGTCGTTGAGAACGAGCAGTTTCGGCTCGGGGGCTTCCTCTGCCTGCCAGGGAACAGCCAACTCGGACAGCTCCCTGGCAAAGCGTCCGTCAAAGGTGACCGTTGATTCTGCAGCAGCTGTCATTTATCAGCCCTTTCCCCTTGGTTCGTTTTCCGGTTGATCAGCCATGTGACAAACCAGAGCACAACACCGATGGCCATCAGGCCGCCGGCAATCTGGTACTGAATGACGTTACGGCCCACCCACGGGCCGGCAAGGAAGGCGCACAGCAGGGCGGCCACCACCGGCAGCTGCCCCGGCGAGGTGAAAAACACCTTGCGGTTCGGGTCCCGCTTGCGCCGAAGCACAACGCAGGCAACGTTCACTACCGTGAAGACGCACAGGAGCAGGAAGGCTGTGGTTCCGGAGAGGTTGGCCACGATATTGCTTTCCGGATCGCTGGTTACGTAGAGGATGAGTCCCAGTGCCAGGACGGTGGAGAAGACGATGCCGGCCCACGGTGTGCGGCGCACCAGCAATACTTTCCCGAGGGCGGGCGGCAGGACGTGCTGGCGCGCCATCCCGTAAATAAGGCGGCTGGCCATCAGCATGTTGATCAGCGCCGTGTTGGCCACGGCAAAGACCGCCAGGAACGGGAAGATCCTGTCAATCGGGAAGTCGGGTGAGCCTTTGTGGACCACCTCAAGAAGGGCAGCGCCTTCGGCTTCCCGAATGTTCTCGAGCTCCGTGGGAGTCAGCACGCTGACCACTGAGACGGCGACCAGCATGTACAGGAGCACGGCTATGCCCAGGCCGGTCAGCATGGTGCGCGGGAAGATTCTTTCCGGATTCCTGGTTTCCTCCACCATGTTCACCGAGTCCTCGAAGCCCACCATGGCGAAGAACGCGATGGAGGTGGCAGCCGTGACCGCAAGGAACAGTCCCTTGTCCTGGTAGTCGTTGAAGACGAAGATTTCACCGGGGTTTCCCGTGCCCTGTGACATCACAAAGAAGCCGACGCCGATCACTATGCACAGCGCAACCATCTCCACCAGCGTGAGGACCACGTTGAATTTGACGCTCTCCCCCACGCCGCGCAGGTTGATGATTGCCAGGAGCAGCATAAATGCCATGGCCACGGCGGTGATGACGCCCTGTCCGGGAAGCCCCATCCAGCCGTTGATCTCGAACCCGCCGAAGAGGTTTTGGGCCAGGACGTTGGCGGAGGTGGAGGCGCTGGTGATGCCTGAACAGACCACCGCGAAGGCCACCAGAAAGGTGACGAAATGGATCCCGAACGCTTTGTGCGTATAGAGGGCGGCACCGGCAGCCTGGGGATACTGCGTGACCAGCTCCAGATACGAAAAAGCGGTCAGCGTGGCTACCACGAAGGCCAGCAGGAACGGCAGCCACACGATGCCGCCCACAGTTCCTGCCATGGTCCCCGTGACTGCATAGACGCCTGCGCCAAGGATGTCACCCACAATGAAGAGCAGGAGGAGTTTGGGGCCAAGGACCCGTTTAAGTTCCGGTTCCTTTCCTTCAGGAGCAGCGTCGAAGACCTCTTCTGAAGTTTTGCTCATTGTCGACCTCCACAACACGTTGGGCGGGCGGGCCCGGAGTGCCTACCGGATAATTCACTCTCTACCTCATGGTTGGGTTTGGCAATAATCAGCCCCGCCCCTCCCCACTTGTCAAGGCTGGGTCCTGGTGCCACCGCCGCCTTTTCGGAAAGGCAATCCGTTGCAGGTCGTGCGCTGCTATGACCTTCGTCCCGGGGGCTTGGGCGCCGGCCTGGGCACCCAGCTGGCTGACGTCGTCGTACCTCGACGAAAAGTGTGTCAGCACCAGCGTATTCACATCACCAGTGGCTGCCAGCTCCCCGGCCTGCCCGGCCGTGAGGTGACGGTACTGGTTGGCGAGCGCGGCGTCGTCGTTACTGAAGGTGGACTCCGCGACAAGGAGGTCGACGCCGTCCGCCAGGTCCTCCGCTCCCGTACAGGGGGCGGTGTCCATCACGAAGGCGAAGCGCTGGCCCGGCCGGGGAACGCTGACGTCGTCAAGATGGACGCCGGCCAGGATGCCTTCGCGCTGCAGGCGTCCGACGTCGGGCCCTTTGATTCCCGCCGCCGCGAGGCGGTCAGGGAGCAGGCTGCGGTTGTCCGGTTCGACGAGCCTGTAGCCGTAGGTCTCAATGCGGTGCTTGAGTGGCCGGACTTCCAGCCCGTCTGCGACGGTTCCGCTGCCGCCGTGCGGATGAAGCCTCAGGTCTATCCCTGGCGAGCTGATGGACACCAGGGCGCGGACCACGCCCTCTCCGGACGCCGGGTAGTGCAGGTGGACGGGGTGCGCCGCCCCGTCCAGTGCCATGCGCGACAGCACGCCGGGCAGGCCGAAGCAGTGGTCACCATGCACGTGGGTGAGGCAGATGCGCGTAACTTGTGTTGCGGAGACGCCTGCAAGGATCATCTGGCGCTGAGTTCCCTCGCCGGGGTCGAAAAGCAGCCCCTGGCCGTCCCAGCGAAGCAGGTAGCCGTTGTGGTTGCGGGTACGGGTGGGGACCTGGGAGGCGGTGCCCAGGACGATGAGTTCACGCATGGTTTGGGGGACCAAAAAGCAGGTTCCGGAATCATCCGGGACCTGCTTTTGGGTTGGTTGTGAGGGGTCAGCGCCGCTTGAGCATGCCCATTATTCTGCTGGCCATGCCGCCGGTGCCGGGCCTGCCGCCCATGGCACCTGTGGTGTTGGGCGTCCGCCCCGTGGCGTTCATTCCGCTGCCGCGGACTGTTCCGCCGGTGCCGGACCTGCCTGCGAACCGTCCAGCGGCATTCCTGATCATGCTTCCCAAGTTCATCTGAAACTCCTTCAGTCTTGATCCTGCCAACCGATATTCATCAGCCTGCTTATCATTTTAGCGCAGTTTCGGTTTCCGGCCAGAGCGGGCTTTGATTGATTCTCCGCGCCCGGGCTGTGGGCCTTAGCGCTCCAGGTCGTTGGGGTCGAACTCGCTCAGGGGCGAGCCGCCGAAGTTTTCCTGGTCGTCGCTTGAATCGGCTTCCCGGCCAGTGGGGTCTTCGCCGAAGTCGACGTCGGCAACCGCTTCACCCAGGGTAGGCGTGCTTGCCGGCGGTTCCTCCCCGGCTCCGTCGCGGGTCGCTTTCATGTCATCGCGCAGGGTCTGGTCACTGAGGAAATCCTCCTCCTCGCCGGAGACCTCGCCCTGAAGCAGCGGATCCTCCTGCCAACGGTCCGGGTTGTCCTCCGCGGCGCCGGGGTAGCTGTCAGGTTCGCCGCTCGTTACGGGATCCAGTTCGAGGGATGAAGCTGCGCCGGGGGTCTCGTCAAGGAGCACGTCATTTTCCTCGACAATTTCAAGTTCATCGTCAGGCAGGTTCTGTTCCGTCATGGTGATGCCTTTCTCTTCGGCGGCTTACGGGTAATAGTAAGCATACTGATGAAGGGTCTGCCGTGTGAACCTTCGGCTTGGGCTCGCGGGGCGTTCCCATCAATGCAGGAGCCACGATCCGTCCTGGGGTGGTTCGGGCTTCCGGCGCAGTTTACGGATCAGGATAAGGAACGGCCACGCCAGTAACTGCAGCAGGCCTGCGGCCAACAACAGGCCCACCACAAGCAGGAGGACTGGCGAGTAGAGAAGGAAAACACCAAATGCGGCTGCAATGTATCCGGCAATCAGCGCCAATGCTGCTCCAGGATCCACTGAAACTCCTCTCGGTTGTCGGGGTGAATCTGATGGCGGGGATTGCCAGCAGAAAAGAGGGCCGCAGCGGGCGGTGCCAGAGCCGATGCGCGGGAGAACACGCCCTTGGCGGCGGGAGTGACAGAAGGAATTCGAGCGGCCACGAGGCAACCCTCCGGAAAGCTGGGGAAATCCACACCCAGTGTGCGATGGCGGCCGCATACTTTTAAACGGTGAATTAAGCGTACTCTCCTGCCCTCAGGCGAGGAAGAAGCAGCGTGCCATGGCCGGCCATGACCGTGACCTTTGGCCCTACAACTCCTGTCGGGTCAGCGCCAGTCTTTAAGGTGACCATGCCGCACGAAACCAGGAAGAGCCGTGACGCTCCGCACACCACTCACAGCCGGCGCAACATCAGGGCCTGAAACAATCGGTTCAATCGCCCACGCCGTTCTTCACCACTCCCATGGTCCGGTGCTCGTCTCCCGGCGCGTGCACTGAACCCTGCGCAGAGGATCGTGACGTTCCGGACATGGGTGATGAGGGCTTTCGAATCCCGCGTTTATCCCCGCTGAGGGACTTGCCGCAACATATGCTGACCGAGTGACTCCTGCCCCGTCTCCCGCCCCGCTTGATGTCGTAGTCCACTCGGGGCCGGCCGACTGGTGGGTTATCCTCGCAGGCCTGGGTCCGTTGGCAGTTCTCGTCGCGGCCTTGCTGGCCTTTTACATCAACTGGCGGACGCTGAAGCAGCGCACCGCGGCTGACAAGACTTCGCTGGACCAGAAGCGGGAAGCGGACGCCCAGGCGCTGCAGCAGAAGACTGAAGCGGACAGCCGCGCGGAATGGTGGCGCCGCACCCAGTGGGCGCTGGACCGGGCGTTGGACGAGGATGAAGGTACGAAGGCGTTGGGGCTGGCGACCCTGGAAGTTCTGGCGCGCAGCGACCTGGCACGTACCGAGGAACTCGAGTTGTTCGACATCGCCTGGAAAAACGTCTCGGGTGATGACAGCGGAGATGAAAACGGGCAGGAAGACCGCCTGGACAAGGAGTTCGCGTTCGTGGACGCAGGTGGCAACATAGGCGAGAATGGAACGACCGATGAGGACAGGATCAAGGAGGCTGGACAATGAGCGCAGCGTCATCTGAACACCGTTTCGTCCATCCCCCCAGGAGCGGCTCATCCTCCAAACCGGCCCAACGGAAGACCACCCCGGCGGAGCACCGTGTCCAGGTTGCAGCGGCGCGGCTGCGCGTCACGCTTGATGAGCGGCTCGGGCGCGAAACGCCGGCCAAGACCAAAGCACTCGCCAAGGAACCCATCTAGGTCCCGCCGGTAAAGGCTATGGGCCGCGACTTGGTGTGTGCCTGGAGCAGGTGAGTGGTGGCTGCAGTAATTCTGGGATGGAACCCAAACCGGCAGAATCGCTGGGACTACCGCGCCGTCGTCGAGCAGGTGGCGGAGTCCGGCAGGTTCCTGGACCGCTGGAGGGTTGGCCGCAACCGGAACATCGGGGCGGGGACCGAGGCCTGGCTCGTGCTGCAGGGCAGCAGCGACGCCGGTACCGGCCTGATCGGGCATGGAACGGTGATGTCCGAAGCGTTTGAGGCCGTACGCCCAGATGATCCCGACGCCACTGAGTGGTACGTCAGCGTCGCTTTCGACGCGCTCCTCCCCCTTGGCGAGCAGATACGTCCTGACCTCCTCAGTGCAGCCGTCCCGGCGGTTCTATGGCATGACGCCATTAGTCGCTCAACTTTGGCCGTTCCGCCTGCAGCGGGCCCTGGTCTTCGTCAACTGTGGCGGGACCACGGGCCGGCGGCGATGGAGCCGCTGCTACTCATTCCGGGAGCCTGCCCGCCGGACGCCGTGAGCACTGTTGAGGTGAACCGCTACGAGCACAACCCGGACGCACGCCGGGTGTGCCTGGCATTCCATGGAACTGCCTGCGCCGCCTGCGGCTTCTCCTTCGAGGCCGCCTACGGCGACAGTGGCACGGGTTTCATCGACGTGCACCACGTGGTGCCGCCGGCAATGCTTGAGGGCGGGTACCAGCTGGACCCCATTACTGACCTCGTACCGCTGTGCCCCAATTGCCACGCCATGGTCCACCGCGCTGTGGGCCCGGCGCGCACAGTCTCAGAACTCCGGAACATTATTGCTGCTTCCGGCCACATGCGGGGCGAGACGGTGAGCGAGCGTGCCCTCGAAGCCCAGGAGGATGCGCGGCGGATCCTTGAAGGGCGCGCAAGCCTGAAGGACCTGAGCTGAGGAGAATCCGGTGACCGAACGGGCGAGGTACAGCGGACCGCACTGGCGGCGAGTGATGGCTGCTCTCGCCAATAGCGATGCCCGAACCGCCTACGCACAAATTGTGCTCGGAGCAAAGCTTTCCGAGGTGCTTGCCGATATGCAGGATCAACGTCGGGACCGGGCGCTCGCCGTCCTCCTCGGGTCAGGGCTGGTTGAGCGGAATGCCGACGGCGGGCTGGTTGCGCCTGAGTCAATCTTCCGGGACCTTCTGGCTCAGCAGCCCCGGCGGCAGGCTCAGACCGGGTTGGCCCGCTTCATGCGCCTGGGCAGGATCGAGAGGTATCCAGCCAACATAGCGGAGCGTCGGGAGCTCCTGGCCTGGATTATCAGCGAGGCCATGGAACCGGGCGAGCATCTGACGGAGAAGCAGGTCAATGAACGGCTGCTCAGCTATACAGACGACGTCGTGCTGCTGCGCCGCTACATGGTGGACTTCGGGCTGCTGGACCGGACCGCCTCGGGGTCTTCCTACTCCCGGCAGGAAACTTAGCGTCCAGCAGCCGGCATTCGCATTCCGCTGTAGGCTGCCACGACCCCGGCCAGGAAGATGACGACGGCGAGGTAGACGGGACCGAGGTGTCCAAGCGTGGCGAGGCCCCACGGGTAGTCGAGGCCCCACTGGTAGTGTGCAGGGACGGCCACTGCGGGTCCGGGGGTCACAGCCCAGGCCCGTCCGATTTCTAACCCACCTTCCGGTTACTATCGAACGACACATGTCCGGGAGGTCGAAGTGCGCCGTACGAGCAATGAAGACATCAAGAAGGCCTTCAACAAGAACGCCCGCGTCTACGACCGGTGGATGGGCTACTTTGAGCGGTATATCGCCTTTGGAGCCCGAGCTTGGGCCGTGTCCAGGGCCCAGGGGGCGGTGATTGAGATAGGGGTAGGTTCGGGTCTGAACCTCCCGCTTTACGGTCCGGGCGTGGAACATGTGACCGGGGTCGAGCTTTCCAAGGAGATGCTCGCCATCGCCCGCAGACGCGCAGCGGAAAAACGCATCGACCGCGTCGAGTTGCATCAAGGCGACGCGCAGGCCCTGGACCTACCATCGGAAAGCGCCGACACCGTGCTTTCCACCTTCACGTTCTGCACCATCCCCGATCCGCTGGCCGCCAGCCGCGAGGCCTACCGTGTACTCCGCCCCGGCGGAGTATTCGTCCTCGCCGAACACGGGCGCTCCACGCGCAAGCTGGGCAGCGCCGTCATGCGGGCAATCGAACCACTGATCATCCGCGTCAGCGCCGAGCACATCACCCGTGATCCTGTGCCGTACCTGAAGGACGCGGGCTTCACCATTACCGAGGTTCAGCGGGGAGGACCGGGCGGCGTCGTCTTTCGGATACTTGCCCACAAGCCCGACCTTTAGGGGGCCTGCCGAGGGCGGGCAGTTGTTGCGCTTGGAAGGTTATCTCTGCTGCCGTTCTCGGCGCTGTCATATCGGCGGCCAGACGAAAGCGCCCACCGCCCCTTTTGCGGAAAGGAGCAGCAGGCGCTGTGGTGCTTGTACGGTCTAGCCGACGCGGGTGTAACTGATTTCCGTCTTTCCCAAGGGAGCCGAGTGAAGCGTCACATACGTGCCCTGGCGCTTGTTGGCATTGCCGGGAAAAACTCCGGACAGCGACACGTAGCTCCCCTCAACGCGGGATGGGATTTCCCGGTCAGCCGGGAGGGTGACGTAGCTGCCTCCACGCGGTGTGCTGTTGGGGACGGTCGATCGGGTTTCCTGGGTTACGGCCAGTTCGGTCAGCAGAGTCATAGTGTCTCCTAGTTATTGGGGGGGTCTTGCCGGCGTCGCCGGTGCAGTAGCGCCTTGTCCCAGTCAGGGGCCTGGGCGGAAGCATGGCGGCCAGAAGCGGCGGCCGACTGCCAGCACGCAGGGACGGTGTATCCGGCGGCAATCTGAGGGCTTCGGCGGCCTGCTATCAAGTCTACGGAGTTAATTTGAGCCATTCATAATAAGGTGTGCGATCTCACGGGGACCAGCCCGTGAACCGAACCGATCTCCTTGCCCTCGACGGCGAGCGGATGAAACGTGGCGTCGAAGGATTCACCGATGCAGCGGGGCTTCCTACTTGGGGCTACCCGTTGTCCTGCCGGGAGTAAAGAGGATGCAGGAAGGCTTTTACAAGGGCGCACAGTTCCTGCGGGTGGGATGCCTGTGGACTGTATTTCCATATGAACTCGTTGAGGTCTTCGTGTAGGGCCTGCAGGCTTGAGGGCCGCGGAGGCGGCCGCAGAAACCATTTGTAGCCCCGGGGCCGGGGAGAAACGTCCGCAGCGGCCAGGTGCTCATCAATGAAACCATCGATGATTTCCTGGTCGCCGTCGGAAAATGCCTTGCTTTGGTGAAGCCGCCTCAGGAGATTCTCTTCGCCCGCCATCGCTGAAATAAGCGCATCCCACGTTGAGTCTTCAAGCGCAAACCACCCAACGGGCGGGGAGGAGACCTTGACGAGGTCCCACTCGGTGCCGATCATTACGCCTCCTATTTACGGCATTATGCCCTTGCAGCTTCTGTAGAACTTACGTTGGGCATAAGCGGAAACATAGGAGTGACTTGGCTTGGGAGCCGTTCACGGCTAGGGCCCAATAGAGCGACTCCGCGTGTCGAAGACAACCAGGGCCAGGGTGTCCGGACTTCTGTGACGGCGCGCCTTGGACTCGGCCGCGCCAGCGGCCGCGGTGGGCATGCTTCTGCTGTAACCAGAACCGATGCCGGGGACGGCCAGGACGGCCAAGTAAGCCAGTCCAGAGTTCGGAGCCCATACAGACGCGAGAGGCGCTTCCACACCCCCATTGTCAAGGATCAGCCGTCGCAACCTGGCCGATCTATCCCACCTCAATCGCAAGGACTACCATGCAGGTGCACGGCTACCGTTGCCGCGGTGCTGCGGCAATCAAAGCAAGCTGTTGCGGGGGAAGGACATGTCATGGAATGCATAACCTGGTTCGCGCCGATACTGCCCGGGAAATTGGAGGAGTGGAAGTCGCTGCTTCAAGAAATGAACGGCCCGCAGAAGGAGGAGTACCGAAAATCACGTGAGCGTATGGGACTGACTAGAGAAGTTGTCAGCCACATGGAGACGCCCCAAGGGGACTTTGTAGTCCTGTTCCAGGAGGGTGAAGACATCTCCAAAGCATTTCAAGCACTTGCAGCATCAAAGGAACCCTACGATGAGTGGTTCAAGGAGAAAATCTCTGATGTCCACGGCATCACGTCAGAGATGCTGCAGGCTCCTCTTCCTGCCAAAGTCCTTCTCAACTACAAGGCCGCCTGACCAAAGGGGAGGCCGTAATCGGGTCCCTTCACTGAGAATGTCTTGCCCGAAGATGACTCCGGACCGATAGCTGCTCAGCTGCACCCGTACTGACCGCCATTCTGCCCGCTCATCCCAGTGAGGCAACAGGCCCTCGGCCGAGGGTATCCACGCGGTTACCGCGGCCCCATGATGGCGCTAAAGACACGCCCATCGGGTCCTTACGTCGTCCACGCAGGTGAAGGCGACGTCATTGGTGAGCCCGGGATGCTCGACCGGTACCTCTTGAGAGCGGGTCGCTACAGCCGGCAAATTTACATAGGCGTAGGTGGACAGCGCCGTCGAGCAGGTGGTTAGGCTGGGTGGATGGCCACAGTTATTCTCGTGCGGCACGGCCGCACCACAGCCAATGCCACTGGACTGCTAGCCGGTCGGGCCGTCGGCATCGGCCTGGACCAAGTCGGGCTCGAGCAGGCGGCTTTGACCGGAGACCGGCTCTCGGCCGTGCCCCTAGTCGGAGTGGTATCGAGCCCTCTCGAGCGTTGCCAACAGACCGCGCAGCTCATCCTCGATCGCCAGGCTGGCACGCCGTACGCGCCGGTCGAACCCGATCTTACCGAGTGTGATTACGGCCAGTGGCAGGGACGCACACTGAGTGATCTCGCAACTGAAGATCTGTGGTCCGTTGTGCAGTCGCAGCCAACCGCCGTCATCTTTCCCGGCGGTGAATCCATGGCTGCGATGCAGGCTCGGTCGGTAGCAGCAATCCGACGCCACGATGCTGCCTTCGAAGCCGAGTACGGCCCAGGAGCCGTGTGGGTAGCGGTGAGTCACGGTGACATCATCAAGTCAATCCTCGCCGACGCGCTCGGCATGCACCTTGACCTGTTCCAGCGCATTAACGTGGGCCCCGCCTCCGTATCGATCGTGCGCTACGGCGCGAGCCGGCCGAGCGTCTACGCGACCAACACCGACGCGGGGGATCTGTCGTGGCTGTCGAACGGCCTCCACTCTGACGACGCGCCGGTGGGCGGCGGTGCAGGGCAAAGGGCGCCATGAAGCTCATGTGCCTAAAATGCTCTTATGCCTACACGTGTTCATGAGTTTGCCTGGCCAGATCGGGTCGTCGTTGGCACCATCGGCCTTCCGGGAGCACGCACGTTCTACCTGCAGGTACGCGCAGGGACTCAGATCGTGAGTATTGCCCTGGAGAAGCAGCAGTCGGCTCTGCTCGCCGACAAAATCGACGAAATTCTCGACCAGCTTCTCACCGTCGACGGCAACCCCCACAGCGTTCCCACCAGTACTCCCATCGAGCTCGTCGACAATGACCAGCTTGAGGCCGTTCAGGAGCAGTTTCGGACCGGCGCCATGAGCTTAGGTTGGGACCCGACGACGGCGCAGGTCGTGTTAGAGGCCTACCCGATCACAGATGTCGACGCTGATTACAACGACGCATCGCCTGATGAGGACAACGCTGACGTGCCGGAAATGCTGATGGTGCGGATGCCGGTTGGCACCGCCCGCGCATTCGCCCAGCGCACCCGTGAGGTTGTGGGCGCCGGCCGGCCCGCATGCCCGCTCTGCGGTTACCCCGTAGACGCCGACGGGCACGTCTGCACACTGCCCGAGGTCTGATGCCGGCGCCCGACCTGTTGACGGCCGAGCTGACGCTCACTGGGCGCATCACGACGGCGTCGAACGCCACCTTCCTGGGCAGGATCGGCGACACGACGGTCGTCTATAAGCCGATAGCCGGGGAGAAACCGCTGTGGGATTTTCCCGACGGCTTCCTTGCCCACCGGGAGGTTGCCGCCTACCTCGTCTCGGAGGTCCTCGGCTGGAACGTGGTACCACGCACCTGGCTCCGCGAGGGTCCTTTAGGCAAAGGAATGGTGCAGCTGTGGCAGGAGACTGACCGCGACCGGAACGCGGTGGATCTCGTTGCGGCGGACGACGTACCTGAAATTGGTTGGAAACAAGTTCTCGAGGGCCAGGATCAGCAGGGACGGATGGTCGCCCTCATACACGAGGACTCTCCGGCGCTCAGACGCATGGCGGTGTTCGACGTCGTCGTCAACAACGCCGACCGCAAAGGCGATCACATCCTGGCCATGTCAGACGGACACCGGCATGGCGTGGACCATGGGCTCACCTTTCACCGCGACCACAAGCTGCGCACGGTGCTGTGGGGGTGGCTGGGAGAAGCTCTAACCGCCGAGGAACGCGACGGCGTCGACCGTGTCAGCGAAGAACTGCACGGTGAGCTGGGCCGAAACCTGGCGGACTTGCTCAGCGCGGAAGAAATCGATTCGCTCGCCGCACGCTGCGCCCGGTTCCGCTTGGCGGCTCGGTTCCCGGCTCCGAGCGGTGAGATGTCGGCGGTGCCCTGGCCGCTGTTTTAAGCGGAACCACGGCTTTGTAGGCCTGCTGATGACCGAGGAGGCGGCATTGGCTAAAATCAAGGTTCAGCGCTCAATTGGCCGGGCTCCGGCGCCCGCAGGTCGATAGAGCCCCAGGCGAGCAGAGAGGCCGGCCGTGGACTTCATCCAGTCCGCTGAACATCAGCTCAACCCCTTTCCGCACTACGAACGAATGCGGGAAACTGCCCCTGTTTATTTCGACGAACAGTCGGGAAGTTGGCACGTCTTCCGGTACGACGACGTCCAGCGGGCACTGTCCGAATATGCAACGTTCTCGTCGCACATGGGCGGGGACGATGCATCGGGGACCGGCCAACTGTTCGCCTCGAGCCTGATCGCCACCGATCCCCCAAGGCACCGGCAGCTGCGATCCCTGGTGACCCAGGCGTTCACGCCCAGAGCTGTGGATGCGCTGGCTCCCCGCATCGCCGCGCTCACCGACGAGCTCCTTGAGGGCATCGCGGCCCGCGGCAGCGCAGACCTGATTGAGGAATTGGCGTACCCGTTGCCGGTCATAGTGATCTCCGAACTCATGGGCATCCCCGCGCAGGACCGTGAGCGCTTCAAACAGTGGTCCGATGTGATTGTCAGCCAAACGCGGACCGGCTCGGCCAGTGAGAACCACTACGCCACAAACATGGAGATGACGGAGTATTTCCTTGCCCTGATCGACCAACGTAGGAGCCGGCCAGGCCAGGACCTGATCAGCACCCTGCTGGCAGCGGAAATTGACGGCCACAAACTGACGGTGCCCGAACTGCTCGGTTTTTGCGCTCTACTGCTCGTCGCAGGCAATGAGACCACCACCAATCTGATCGGCAACGCCGTTTTGTGCCTGGCTGAGTACCCCGGCACCATGGACCGTCTGCTGAGAGAGCCCGCCCTGCTTCCCCAGACCATCGAAGAAGTGCTGCGCTTTCGATCGCCTGTCCAGTCCATGTACCGGTTGACGGTCGCGGAGACTAGCTTGGGAGACGAACTTATTCCCGCCGGTGCACCGATCGTGGCTTGGATCGGTTCCGCCAACCGCGACGAGCGGCAGTTCCAGCGGCCTGCCGAGTTCGATGTGGACCGCGGCCAGAATCGGCATCTGGCGTTCGGCCACGGCATTCACTTTTGCCTCGGCGCGCCGCTGGCCCGGCTCGAAGCCAGGATAGCGCTGGAGGCCCTACTGTCCCGTTTGCCCGGACTTTCTCTGGTTCAGGGAGCGCACCTGGAACGAATGGAAAGCACCATCATTTATGGGCTTAAGGCCATGCCTGTGAGTTGGCAGCCGTCCTGACCGACAACGGACGGCGTGTACGCAAGCTGGTGACCGGCCATCAGCTCCAAGCAGGACGGCGGCAATTCCAGAGCGTGGTGTTAACGCCGTCGAGCCGGTTCTGCCGGAAGGCGAACGATACCGTGCAGGGCCCCACTTTAATAACAGCTACTTCAAATAGATGGACTTCTCACAAGAGACTAGAAGTCCCAGTCCTCGTCTTCGGTGTTCACGGCCTTGCCGATCACGTAGGACGAACCTGACCCCGAGAAGAAGTCGTGGTTCTCGTCGGCGTTCGGGGACAGCGCCGAAAGGATGGCCGGGTTCACGTCGGTAACGGAGGACGGGAACATGGCCTCGTAGCCCAGGTTCATCAGCGCCTTGTTGGCGTTGTAGTGCAGGAACTTCTTGACGTCCTCGGCCAGGCCAACGCCGTCGTAGAGGTCATGCGTGTACTGGACTTCGTTCTCGTACAGCTCGAAGAGCAGCTCGAAGGTGTAGTCCTTAATCTCCTGGCGGCGCTCCTCGGAAACCGTCTCCAGCGCACGCTGGAACTTGTAGCCGATGTAGTAGCCGTGCACTGCTTCATCACGGATGATCAGGCGGATCAGGTCGGCAGTGTTCGTCAGCTTGGCCCTGGAGGACCAGTACATCGGCAGGTAGAAACCCGAGTAGAACAGGAAGCTCTCCAGCAGCGTGGAGGCCACCTTGCGCTTCAGCGGGTCATCGCCCTGGTAGTAGTCCATAACGATCTGCGCCTTCTTCTGAAGGTTTGCATTCTCGGTGGACCAGCGGAACGCCTCGTCGATCTCCTTGGTGGAGGCCAGCGTGGAGAAGATGGAGGAGTAGCTCTTGGCATGCACCGACTCCATGAAAGCAATGTTCGTGTAGACGGCCTCCTCGTGAGGAGTCAGGGCATCAGGGATGAGGCTGACAGCGCCAACAGTTGCCTGCACAGTGTCGAGCAGGGTCAGGCCGGTGAACACGCGCATGGTGAGCTGCTGCTCGGCGGGGGTCAGCGTGTTCCAGGACTGGACGTCGTTGGACAGCGGCACCTTCTCCGGCAGCCAGAAGTTGTTCACCAGGCGGTTCCAGACGTCGACGTCCTTGTCGTCCTGGATGCGGTTCCAGTTAATGGCCTCGACGTGGCTCAGCAGCTTGACCTTCTCGGTCATGTCATCCCCTAAAAGTTGGGTTGGTTCTTACTTAAAGCGTACGACGGCGGGCGGGCGCCCGCCGTCGTACCATTACGATTTAGTTGAAGATTAAAGCATGCAGCTGACGCAGCCGTCCACCTCCGTCCCTTCCAGCGCGAGCTGGCGGAGACGCATGTAGTAGATGGTCTTGATGCCCTTCTTCCAGGCGTAGATCTGGGCCTTGTTGATGTCGCGCGTGGTGGCGGTGTCCTTGAAGAACAGCGTCAGCGACAGGCCCTGGTCCACATGCTGGGTGGCGGCGGCGTAGGTGTCGATGACCTTCTCGTAGCCGATTTCGTACGCGTCCTGGTAGTACTCCAGGTTGTCGTTGGTCAGGTACGGCGCCGGGTAGTACACGCGGCCCAGCTTGCCTTCCTTGCGGATTTCAATCTTGGACGCCACCGGGTGGATCGAGGAGGTGGAGTTGTTGATGTAGGAGATCGAGCCCGTCGGCGGAACAGCCTGCAGGTTCTGGTTGTAGATGCCGTGCTCCATAACCGACGCCTTCAGCGCCAGCCAGTCTGCCTGCGTGGGGATGTGCACGTTCTTGAACAGCTCCGCAACCTTCTCGGTCTGCGGAACCCATTCCTGCTCCGTGTACTTGTCGAAGAACTCGCCGGAAGCGTACTTGGACTTTTCGAAGCCGCCGAAGGTCTGGCCGGTCTCGATGGCCAGCAGGTTGGAGGCGCGGACCGCGTGGTACACCACCGAGTAGAAGTAGATGTTGGTGAAGTCCAGGCCCTCTTCGGAACCGTAGTGGACCCGCTCACGGGCCAGGTAGCCGTGTAGGTTCATCTGGCCGAGGCCGATGGCGTGGCTCTGGTCGTTGCCCTTGGCGATGGACGGCACCGAGGTGATGTTGGACATGTCAGACACAGCCGAGAGCGATCGGATGGCCGTCTCGATGGTCAGTCCGAAGTCCGGAGAGTCCATGGCCTTGGCAATGTTCAGCGAGCCCAGGTTGCAGGAGATGTCCTTGCCGGTGTCCGCATACGACAGGTCATCGTTGTACGTGGTGGGCTGGGAAACCTGGAGGATCTCGGAGCACAGGTTGGACATGATGATCTTGCCGTCAATCGGGTTCGCCCGGTTCACGGTGTCCTCGAACATGATGTACGGGTAGCCGGATTCGAACTGGATCTCGGCGAGGGTCTGGAAGAACTCGCGTGCCTTGATCTTGGTCTTCTTGATCCGGGAGTCGTCCACCATCTCGTAGTACTTCTCGGTGACCGAGACGTCGGAGAACGGCATGCCGTAGACGCGTTCGACGTCGTACGGGGAGAACAGGTACATGTCCTCGTCACGCTTGGCCAGCTCGAACGTGATGTCCGGGATGACGACGCCGAGGGAGAGTGTCTTGATGCGGATCTTCTCGTCAGCGTTCTCGCGCTTGGTGTCCAGGAAGCGGTAGATGTCCGGGTGGTGCGCATGCAGGTACACAGCACCGGCACCTTGGCGGGCACCGAGCTGGTTGGCGTAGGAGAAGCTGTCCTCGAGGAGCTTCATCACGGGGATGACGCCGGAGGACTGGTTCTCGATCTGCTTGATGGGCGCGCCCACCTCGCGGATGTTGGTCAGCGCGAACGCCACGCCGCCGCCGCGCTTGGACAGCTGCAGTGCGGAGTTGATGGACCGGCCAATCGACTCCATGTTGTCTTCGATGCGGAGCAGGAAGCAGGAGACCAGCTCGCCGCGCTGCTTCTTGCCGGCGTTCAGGAACGTGGGCGTGGCCGGCTGGAAGCGGCCCTCGATGATTTCGTCCACCATCTGCAGGGCGAGCTGCTCGTTGCCGCGGGCCAGGTGCAGGGCCACCATGCAGACACGGTCCTCGTAGCGCTCCAGGAAACGCTTGCCGTCGAACGTCTTCAGCGTGTAGGACGTGTAGAACTTAAAGGCGCCCAGGAAGGTTTCGAAGCGGAACTTCTTTTTGTAGGCGCGGTTGAACAGCTCACGGATGAAGTTCATCGTGTACTGGTCCAGGGTTTCGCGCTCGTAGTAGTCGTTCTTGACCAGGTATTCGAGCTTCTCTTCCAGGTCGTGGAAGAACACGGTGTTGTTATTCACGTGCTGCAGGAAGTACTGGTGCGCAGCCTCGCGGTCCGCCTCAAACTGGATTTCGCCGTTGGGGCCGTAGAGGTTCAGCATGGCGTTCAGCTCGTGATACCCCAGGCCCTTGTAGGCGGCAGGCATCTCAGGCTTCTGGGCCCTGGTTACTTCTGTGTCTGCGACAGTCGTGTCCAAAACGTGTCCAATCCATTGTTTACGCGGGACACGTCTTCTGGCGTGCCCATTAATTCGAAGCGGTAGAGGTGCGGCACTCCGCACTTGGCGGCGATGATGTCCCCCGCCATGCAGTAGTTGTCCCCGAAGTTTGTGTTGCCGGCGCCGATCACGCCGCGCAGGAGTTGCCTGTTCTGCGGAATGTTCAGGAACCGGATGACCTGCTTGGGGACAGAACCCTCTCCCCCGGTGCCGCCGTACGTGGGCACCACCAGCACGAACGGCCGGGTGGCGAGGAGGGGTGCATCCTTGGCGAGCAGCGGAATCCGGGCCACCTCACGGCCGAGCTTTGAGACAAAGCGGGCGGTGTTCTCGGATGCCGAGGAAAAGTAGATGAGCCGACTGCTGGTAACAACCGCCGGAGCCGGCCCGGGAGCGTCCACGCGCTGAGCCGCGTGAAGTTCCCTGGATGCCTGGGATTCCTGTGCTGTATGGAATTCCTGGGCTGCTGGTGCTGCCGTGGGAGTCACCTCAGCTGGTTGTTTGTTGCCGGTAGGAAAAGGGGTGACCCCTAGGCCACGGAGGAAACAGCGGAGAGCGCCAGTTCCTCGATCTTGTCCGGGCGGAAGCCTGACCAGTGGTCCTGGTCCGTGACCACAACGGGTGCCTGCATGTAGCCAAGTGCCTTCAGGCGCTCAAGTGCCTCAGCGTCCTGGGAGATGTCAACGCTCTGATAGGTGATGCCCTTTTTGTCGAGCGCCCGGTAGGTGGCGTTGCACTGAACACAAGCAGGCTTTGTGTAAACCGTTACGGTCATGGTTCCTGTCCCCTTTGCTGAAAAACTTGCTCAACCGGTGTCCCGCCCAAGCTGTATGTAGATACTACATCTAGTGCAGACGCCTCTTTTGAACCCCAAGATGATGTATTACAAGTATGTCATTTTGTGCACCTTTAATCCACAGGCAGGGGGCTTCAAAATGTCCGGAATCCCGCTGTTTTTATGGACGCAATCCACATCCTGTGGAGTAGTTAGCCACATTTAACGCCCAGCGTGTCGTGGAAAAGACGGCGTGTCGGCCCTTGTGCAGGGGCGGGGTTTGGGCTGCCGGGAGCATCCAACAGGGGCGCCGAAGTGACCCTCGGAACGCCTTATGGTGACCAAGCCCACCGCAATGAATGCACGACGGCGGCTGCTGCCAATTCCGTCAAGGCACCATCACTGCCGGCTTCCTCAGCCGGACCCTAACTTTGCGGTCCTCCCCACGATCCGGCGGGCAACCAGCCGATCGATTCCCGGCACCTGGCTTGCCCATATTGTCCAGCGGCGCAGGAGGCGCTGGGCCTGATTTGCAGGGAGGAACGATGCGGCGGCGCGCCGACCGGTGGCCTGTGCCGCCTCCACCACGGGCCGCCAGATTCGCTCAAACTCAACAAGGGCCGGACCGATACCATCCGGTGAGGTCACGGGTCCGAGGACGTCGCCCAGCCGCGCGGCGCCGGCAATTGCCAGCGAGCCGCCCTGGCCCGCGAGGAGCGACACGGCACCGCAGGCGTCCCCCACGAGAACTGCCCGCCCTCGCTGCCAGTGCGGCATGACAACCTGTGCGACGACGTCGTCGTACGGATGCTCGGGACACAATTCCAGGACCCGGTCAACCGTGTCGCCCAGTCCGTCGAACTCGCGGCGCAGCCGCTCCCGCGGACTTTCTGATCCCTGCTGCCCTGCCGCCCTTGTTGCGTCCCTGTAGACCATGAGTGCCGCCACCTCCTGCGCGCGCAGGCCGTACAACCCGGCCACCCGGTCAATGGTGTCGGTAAGGACAAATCTGTTCCCGAAGCGGGCATTCAGGAGCGGTTCGGTGACGATGAAGGCGGCAGCACGCATGCCCAGCGGTCGCAGGTAGTCATCCTCTGGGCCGAACATCCGGGCGCGCACTCCGGAATGGATGCCGTCAGCGCCGATGAAGACGTCAGCGGCGAGAGTCATCTCCGGTGCGCCGCCGACGGCAACCTGCACTTCGGAACCATCGCCCCATGCCCGGGAAAACGGCACCCCGTACCGCACCCGCACCCGGCCGGAGCCCACGTCGTCAAGGGCAGCGAGCGCGGCACGCTCCATATCGGGGCGCAGCAGGCTCAGGACCTTCCCGCCGGCAAGCCGGGCGAAGAGGCCATAGTCCAGCCTTGACGTGGGGCGTCCGGTGGCATCGATATACTCCGCTGCGTCAACGTGGTAGGCCACCGCTGCGAGCCGCGGATAAAGACCGATCCTCTCGGCCGCCTCCACTCCTGGACCGAAGAAGTCCATCATGTAGCCATCGGGGCGCGGACCGGCTGCCTTCTCGAGGACGTCGACGTCCCAGCCGGCCAACGCCAGCTGGCGTGCCGCGACGAGGCCTGCGATGCCCGCCCCGACAACCACGGCCTTCATGTCCTGCCCCAAAAGATCGGATCAACCCGGGCCGCAGGAGTCCGGCCTGGCCGGAGCCCAGGAGTTCCGCTGCCCGTTGGCTCATTCTTGACTCTTTGCCCGCAGAGTGTCCAGTAGCAGCGGACGGGTGCGCTGCCGGCCGCTTCTACGGCGCTGGGCGGAGTACTGTGGGCAGGTGGTAAATCCGGTACACCTGAAGACCCTTCTGGAGGTCACGCGGCTGGGCTCGTTCGCGGCCGCCGCAACAACGCTGGGCTACACGGCCTCGGCAGTCTCGCAGCAGATGTCTGCGCTGGAACGGGACACCGGCGTGGTCCTCTTCCAGCGCTCCGCGCGCAGCGTGGTGCCCACGGAAGCCGCGGTCGTGATGACCCGGCACGCCGCAAAGGTGCTTACGGACATGGAGGCACTCATGGCCGCGGCTTCCAAGACCCAGGACACAGCCAACCAGGAACTTCGGCTGGGCATCTTTCCCAGCCTGGCAACCTACGTCCTGCCCCGGATCCTGAAGAACCCCGCCTGGAAGAACCTCGGCATCGACCTGAAAGTGTCCGTGGCCGAACCGGGCCAGACCATCCAGGGGCTGCGCACCGGCGGCGACCTGGACCTGGCCGTGGTGTTCCAGGTAGGCCAGACCGGGTTCGCCTGGCCGAACACCATCAACCGGCAGTGGATCGGGGACGACAACTTCCGTGTGGTGCTGCCTTCCGGCTGGGGTTTCCGCTCGGACGCAAAAGTGGCGGCCGACCATCTCTCCGAAATGCCCTGGATCATGCACCACCCTGGCACCAGCGATGCCATGGTCATCGAACGCCTCTTCGCGGGCTGCAACCTGCATCCCCGGGTAGTGGCCCACAGTGACGACTTCCACGCAAGCCTCGAAATGGCCGCGGCAGGGCTCGGGGCGGCGCTGGTTCCCGAACTGGCACTTCGCCACCGCCCTGAGGGCGTCGTGGTGCTCGACGTTCCCGAGATCAGGCTGGCCCGCAACGTTTTCGCGCTGCTGATCAACGACAGGAAAACCGCCCGGTTGCAGCTGTTTGTTGACCTGCTGGCTGAAACTCTCGCTGGAATGCGCACGGCGGTGAATTAGGCCTGAACGCTGGAATGCACCGCAGTTCGGGTCTATGTTGAAAGTATGAACAAGGTAGCGAGCCAGCACTTTGGAGAGATCGAGCTCAACCACGGCAAGGATCACTCCATCGCCGCCAAGCATGAACTGCGCGGCCATCCGCTGGAAATCGACCTTAACGTCAGCGCCCATGACCACTTTGACGAAGCCGCCCTGCGCAAGGTGGACTACCGTTTGCGCTTCCTGCCCGAGCTTGTTGATGAGGTGCGCGACATGATCGCCGAGGAGCTGGAGCAGGAAGGCACCAGTCCCCAGGAATACCTCCACTTCCACTGCAACGCACTCAAGGATGAGCACCTGCAGAAGGTTTTCGGTGTGTCGGACCGCAGCCAGCTCACCCATGCAGTGTTCCTGAAGGCACTGAAGCTTGGCCATGTTGGCATCTACCCTGGCCAGCCCGAACGCTATTTCGTCATGGACTTCACCCTCGGCGAGCATTTCACCGACGAGGTCCTGGTGGCATCGGCCGATGAAGATGGCGTGGTGGACGACGAGATCGTCTGGTCCTGAAAACGCAAAGCGGTGGTTGAGTTGGACTCAACCACCGCTTTTTTGTTGTCTTACTTGGCTGTTTCCAGCAGGCTGGCGCGGACCTTCTTGGTGGCCTCCACCAGGTTCCGCAGGGATTCCTCAGTCTCGGTGTAGCCGCGGGTCTTCAGGCCGCAGTCCGGGTTGACCCAGAGCTGGCGGGTTGGCACGTGTTTGACGGCGGTGCTCAGCAGCTCGGTGACTTCCTCAGTGCCGGGAACGCGCGGCGAGTGGATGTCGTACACGCCCGGGCCAACGCCGCGGCCGAAGCCGTGGGACTCAAGGTCGTGCACAACCTCCATGCGGGACCGGGCGGCCTCGATGGAAGTGACGTCCGCGTCCAGGCCGTCGATGGCGTCGATGATCACACCGAACTCCGAGTAGCAGAGGTGGGTGTGGATCTGGGTGGCGTCGGCCGCGCCCGCAGTGGACAGGCGGAAGGAGTCCACGGACCACTTCAGGTAGCCGGCGTGGTCAGCCTTGCGCAGCGGGAGGAGTTCGCGCAGTGCTGGCTCGTCCACCTGGATGACCTTGATGCCGGCGGCTTCGAGATCGGCGATCTCGTCGCGCAGGGCCAGGCCAACCTGGTTGGCGGTCTCGCCCAGCGGCTGGTCGTCGCGGACGAAGGACCAGGCAAGGATGGTGACCGGACCGGTGAGCATGCCCTTCATCGGCTTGCTGGTGAGGGACTGCGCGTACGCTGCCCATGCCACCGTGATGGGAGCGCTGCGGGTGACGTCTCCCCAAAGGATGGACGGACGGGTGCAGCGCGAGCCGTAGGACTGGACCCAGCCGTGGACGGTGACCTCGAAGCCCTCGAGGTTTTCGGCGAAGTACTGCACCATGTCGTTGCGCTCGGGCTCGCCGTGCACCAGGACGTCGTAGCCGAGCTCCTCCTGCAGATCCACGACGCGCTTAATCTCGTCCTTCATGAGCTTTTCGTACTGCTCGTTGGTGAGATCGCCCTTGTTGTTCCGGGCACGGGCCGAACGGATCTCCGAGGTCTGCGGGAAAGAGCCGATGGTGGTGGTGGGCAGCGGCGGAAGGTGCAGCGCCTCTTCCTGGGCAGCTTCGCGGACTGCATATTCGGAGCGGCTGAAATCAGCAGCAGTCAGGGCCTCGGTACGGGCACGGACGTCTGAACGGCGGACGCCTTCAGCGGTGGCGCGGGAGGCGATCACGGCGGTTGCTTCGTCGATGGCTGCTTTGGCCGAGGCCGGGTGGGCCAGGTAGGACGCGAGGGTCTTGACCTCAACCGCCTTCTGGTCAGAGAAAGCCAGCCAGCTGCGAAGTTGCTCGGAGAGCAGGGTCTCCTCGGCGACGTCGTGCGGGACGTGCTGGGTGGACGTGGAGGTTGAGACGGCGAGCTTGCCGGCCGCTGCCTTCAGTTCCTCCAGCTTTGCGGCGGACGCGGCGAGGTCGTTCCGCCAAATGTTGTGTCCGTCAACGACGCCGGCAACGAGGGTCTTGTTACCCAGGCCGGCGAGGGCGGCGGCAGAGGGAACGGCGCCCTTGAAGACGTCGATGTGCAGGGCGTCGATGTTGGTGGCTGAGAGCGTGCCGAGTTGGCCGTCCAGCGAGCCGTACGGCGTGGAAACGAGGATCTGCGGGCGGTTTGCTGCAGCCGTGAGGACCTCGTAGGCACGGGCTACGGCTGCTTCGATTTCTGCGGCCGGGGTATCCTGGTCCACCACCAGCGCGGGCTCGTCGAGCTGGACCCAGCTGGCGCCGGCGGCTGCAAGCTTCCCGAGCAGCTGCACGTAGACGGGCAGGATGTCCTCGAGGCGGGACAGCGGAGCGAAGCCGGCAGGAGCGTCGTCGGAAGCCTTGGACAGCAACAGGTAGGTGACCGGGCCAACAATGTACGGGCGGGTCTCGATGCCGTTGGCCAGGGCGAAGGCGAACTCGTCAACCTTGGCGGTGGAGGCGAGGGTGAATTCGGTTTCCGGGCCGATCTCCGGCACCAGGTAGTGGTAGTTGGTGTCGAACCACTTGGTCATTTCCAGTGGCTGCTGTTCCTTGTTGCCGCGGGCAAGCGTGAAGTAGCCCTCGACGTCGAGCTGTCCCTCAGCGTTGAGGAGCTTGCCGAAGCGGGCCGGCACTGCGCCGAGGTGCGCGGTGGTGTCCAGGACCTGGTCATAGTAGGAGAACGTGCCGGGCACGGCTGCGGCTTCGGTCAGGCCGAGCTCCTGCAGTCGCCTGGCGATGGTCAACTGGATGTCCTTGGCGGCGGCGTCCAGGGCAGCGGCATCGATCTTGCCGGTCCAGTAGGCCTCGACGGCCTTTTTGAGCTCACGGCGGCGGCCGATGCGGGGGTAGCCCAGGACAGAAGCTGCCGGGAATGGAGTGACGGGGGTGTTTTCAGGCATGGCAATTCCTAGGTTTGTGGGGGCCGTAGCGTCTACGGCAGTAAGGATGGAAGAGTCGTTCAGCTGGCGAGCTGGCGGCTGGCCGCCGGTGCCTGGCGGATGCCGGACCGGCTGCGCCGCGGAAGGGCCAGTTTGTCCAGCACCTCCAGCGCGCTTTGGTGCTCGTTGAAGGTGTAGATGTGGATGCCGGGTGCTCCTGCATCCAGGGCGGCGTTGGCCAGGTCCACGGTGGCGCTGACGCCGATGTGGAGGCGTTCGAGGTCGGTGTCCGCCGCGGCGAGGCGCGCCATCAGTTCCGGAGCGGGTTCCACGCCGGTCAGTTCGCCCAGCCGGTTCAGGCGGCGGAGACTGGTGAGCGGCATGACGCCGGGGATGATGGGGATGGTGACCCCGGCACGCCGTGCCCTGGTGAGGAGGTCCGCGTACTGCTCGGTGTGGAAGAACACCTGGGTGATGGCGAAATCGGCGCCTGAACGCTGCTTGGCAAGCAGCACCTCGACGTCGTGCTCCTCGCTGGGTGATTCCGGGTGCCGGGTGGGATACGCCGCTACTCCCACCGCGATTTTTCCGGCGCACAGCAGGGCAGACCGGCGCTGCTCCACCCGGCGGATGAGTTCAATCAGGTCCTGCGCATAGCGCAGTGAGCCGGCAGCAGGTTCCCCGCCGTCCTTGGGAAGGTCACCGCGAAGCGCGAGGATTCCCCGCACGCCGGTGTCCAGCAGCTCACCCACGATCTCCGCCAGTTCCTGGGGCGTGTTGCCAACGCAGGTCAGGTGGGCCAACGGCCGGAGGGTGGTCTCCAGCAGGAGCCGGTTGATGAGTTCGACGGCGGTGTCCCGGTTGGAGCCGCTGGCACCATAGGTGACAGAGACGTAGTCCGGTTCGGTGCTTTCGAGCTCGCGGATGGTGGTCCACAGCGTCTCAGCGGCTGCCGGCGAACGTGGCGGGAACAGCTCGTAGGAAAGCGCCACCGGGGCGGCTTCAGAGAGATTCGGATGTGTGTCAATAAGGCTGGGTGGTGACATTTGCGTCCTTGGCTTTGGGCCATTGAGGGCTGCCCGTCAACAGTTTCGACGGGACACCGGCAATGAATTGAGTTTGGGGAACACGGAAAAACTCCACTAGGACGCAGCCGCGACTGTTACGCCTGGAATGAAGTTGTCCGTGAGCAAATGTCAGGCCCACATGGAGGCACCCACACCCTCCGCAACGGAGGATCGCTGACACGTTACCGCGGTAACTTGTATAGAACTCTAGGAGCGGCTGGAAGAGCATTCAAGTTCTACGCCGAATTAAGACGCAGTCTTACGACTTATTTCCTCGTGCCGCAGAACTTTCTTCGCCCTCAGCGCCGTTCGCTTGTTGGCCGCTGCCTCTCGTTACCAAGGCCTGCCGGGGCCGGGAGTGTACCCGCTGTCCCGAAGGTACTCCTCGCGTTCCCGTCCGCTGTGACGTTCGCGCTGGGACTCCCGGGCGCTTTCCGCCAGCTCTTCCAGCTGGGTTTTGTTAGGAGCGTCGGGTTGCGGGTCCTCCCCGCCGGCCTCCTGCTGCTTGCCTTCCTGCCCGTCGCCGGCTTGTTCCAATTTTTCTTCCAACCGCCCTGCTGCCTCAGTCAGCTTCCCGCCGGCTTCTGCAGCAGCGCCGCCGGAGAAACAACCGCCAGGCGCCGCAGCGGCAATGTCCAGCGCCTCCGTGAACAAGGCAGCCGCCGCCGGATCCTGCGAGCGCAGCTTGTCGTCGCCGAGCCTCTCGATGGCCAGGACAAGGTTCAGCCGGACGGTGCAGGCATCGGCTGATTCAGCCGGTGCAAGTGCCAGGGCTTCCTCAAACCGGAGCCTGGCAGCTGTGAAGTTGCCGGAAAGTACCAAGGCGTCGCCTGCTGCGAACGGGGCCTTGTGCCGTTCGAGGATGTTCGCCAGCCCCAGCCCCTCTGCAGCCATTCCGACGGCGGCGGCATCGTTTGCTGCGAAGGCGCGGGCCGCCTGCCCTGCGAGGGGACCCACGCTGAGCAGTTTGGCGGCCACGCACAGCAGCAGGAGTACAGGCAGTACCGACCACAGCAGCAGGCAGCGCCTTCGCACCCGTGCCGGGTTGGCATGGGCTTCGGCAGCCTTCATCGAGCTGCCTCCTTTGCTGCTGAGGACCGTGGGGCCGGATGCTGCCGGGAAGCCGGCCGCAGTTCGCGGAATTGCCGGATAATTCCAACGGCCTCCGCCAGGCCGAGCACAAAAGCCGCGGCCGCGAACAGCCAGTAGAGCTCTGTCCGGCCGCCCAGGCTGCTCTCTCCAGCAGGGCGTTCCAGTTCACCGGGGCCCGCCTCCTGCATCATTGCGGACACAGGGTCCCCCGCAGCCCGGTGCACGTAGGGCACGTCAAGCTGGGCCGCGATCTCCCGTAGCCTGCCTTCATCGATAACGGACACCGCGTCCCTGGTGGCACTGCCGCTGCTGTCCTGTATGTAGGGCGCATCGCCGTCGGACTCCTGCCCGGTATTTTCCTTCATCCGCCCGCCGCCGGCGGTGCCGTATCCCAACACTGCTCCCCCGGCCACGAGGCCGCCCTCCAGCTTGAGTGGCTCCGGTTCCTTCCCGCTGGTCTGCTCGCCGTCGCCCAGGTAGAAAACGAACCGGGGCCGCCCCGGGTGGCTCTCCCTGGCGGCGGCCAGGCGCTCGGCGAGCACGTCACGGGCGGCCGTGATACTGCTGCCCTTGGCATAGAACGTGACCTGCGGCTCGAGGATGGAGGTGATGGTTTGCAGCGCCGACGTGTCGGTGGTCAGGGGCATCCTGACATGCGCTTTGGTGTCAAAGGTGATGAGTGAAAAGCGGGCGCCGGGCAGCTCCCCGGCAATCGCCAGGATGTCCTGGCGCACGCCGTCCAGCCGCGGCGCGCCATTTCCGTAGTCTTCGGCCACCATGCTGCTGGTGGCGTCCACCACGAAGAATACGTTGAGGTCCGCGGTGGCTGCTGCACCTGACCCGCCCGGCAAACCCGGCCGCAGCGCCGCTGCGAACAGCAGCAGCACCAGCACGGCGCGGCGGACCTCGACGCGCGTGCCCCGCTGTGGTTCGAGGAAGACTTTCCATCCCAGGAGCACCAGCATGGCCGCGATGACGGGAACCATAAGCCACCACGGCAGGATCGGCTGCAACGTCATGGCCGGAGCCGCCTGTACGCCACAGCGAGCGCCAGTCCCGAGAAGAGTGCAAGTCCCAACGGGAGGTCAGGGCGGTCCGAGACCACCGCCCGGGGAGCGTCCTGGAGGGCAAGGGCCTCGGTTTCCTGCACCGCACCCACGATTCCCGGCACAGCCTCGGGGCTTTCCAGCGCATAGTAGGTTCCGCCGCTGAACTCGGCGGCCTTCCTCAGCTGCGCCCCGGGCTGATCCGCGCCGGTGCCGTAGTCCAGGTCCCCCGGGTTGAGCGCATACACGCGCACTGCCCTGTCCTTTGCGATGCCTGCCGCTTCCGGCAGTGTCATGATGGGCTCTCCGGAGACGACGTTGTCCGTGGCCAGGACCACCGACCGCGAGCGCTGCCGCTTGGTGTCCGGCTCCGTGCCGGGCGGGAAGCTGTTGAGGCATGAGGCCAGGCCGTCCCCGATCAGGGATGAACCGCGGCCGCTCCAGGTTCCATCGAGGAAGCCGGAGGTGCCGGGCTTTCCTTCGAAGGCGTCCCGCGCGAGCGTCAGCTGTTCCTGGGCGTAGGAGTAGTCGTCAGTAAGGGGGAAGACCTGGATGGCGGTGCTGTCGAATATGGTGAGTCCGATCCGTTCACCATGGAAGTCTTCGGCCAGCCGGGCAAAGACATCCACCACCGCGGCGTCCGCGCTGCTCATGGATCCTGAGACGTCCAGGCACAGGACGATGTCCCGGTTGTGCTGCTCCGGCCGGATAGTGGTGATGTCCGCAGGGCGTGCGGCCGCGAACACGGTGGACGCGAGCAGGAAGGCGCATGCGGTTGCCGCCACGGCCAGCCATCTGCGGTGCCGCCGCAGTGCCGCCTGGTATTCCGGCAGCATGGTGAGCCGGTCAGTGTGGGCAGCCGGCCGGCGTCGTGCGTTGAGTTTCCTGTCAGGACGCAGTGCGAGCCATCCTGCCAGGCCTGCGGCCATGACAGCGAAAGGGATAAGCCCCCAGTAGATCAGCTCCATGAACTCACCGTCGCGCGGGCCGTGGCGGCAGAGGCGTCAACGGCAGGCAACGGCTCCGGCCCGAACTCGCCCGGGTACAACGCGGCGATGGCCGCGGCGGCCGCAGGCAGGGGATGTTCGGCAAGGTCAGCGTGCGTCATGCGTGGCGCGTCCACGCCGGTGGCATCCCGGACGAAACGGCGCAGCAGGAGGCTGATTTCCTGGTGGGCTGAGCGGGCTGTTAGCTTTCCGGCGGCCGCGCTACGCTCCACGTCGCTGATCCGTTGAAGGTACGCCGCCTTGAGTGCCGGCAGTTCGGTCAGCGGAGCCGCTGCCTGCGCGGTGTTCGGGCGCGGCCGCTTCGTCTGCCGGGTGCTGCTGAACACGAAAATGTACCAGGCAGCCACCAGCAGGAGCAGCCCCAGGCCCGCCCACATCCACACCGGGCTGTACTGCAGGGGGCCTTGGAATCCGGGATCAGCCTGCACGCCGGTGCCTTTCCAGGAGTGCGAACAGTGCGGTGATGACGTCGTGGCTGCCGGCAACCGAACCTTGGGTAATGCCCGCCTGGCGCAGCATGTCCTCCCGGCCGGCGTCCCGCCCAGCGGCAGCCTTCCTGTAGGCTGCCGCAACAGCCGGCGACTGTGCCAGGTGGCTCAGGGACGAGGAATCGTCAACGCTGTACCAGTCAGCCGCCGCGGCCAGCTGAGCGTCCCGGACGGTGAGCCACAGGATCTCGTGCTGTGCCCGGAGCCGCCGGAGCAGCCGGTCCATCTCCGGATCCGCCGCGATCTCGTCCGCCACGACGAACAGGAGGTTCCTGCCTTTGACGGTGTGCGCCACGTGCTCCAACTGCTCCTGGATCCTGCTGCCGGCTGCGTCCTCGGAAGTACGGGAATGGACGTGGCGCAAGAGCCGTTCAAGATGCGCCTCACCGCCCTTCGCCGGAAGGCTTTGGGTCCCGGCGGAGTCTCCGCTGACCAGGCCCACTACATCGCCGTGACGGTGGGCGAGGTACCCAATGACCCCCAGCGCCATCACGGCAATGTCCTTTTTCATTTCGCCGCTTTGGGCCACGGCTGCCATGTTGCGTCCGGTGTCGGTGATGAGGAGGACGGTCTGCCGGCGGACCGCGACGTACCTTTTGATCAGCGGCGACCCGTGGCGGGCGGTGGCCTTCCAGTCGATGTCGCGCACGTCGTCGCCGGGAACATAGGCCCGGAGGTCGTCAAAGTCCAGGCTTCGTCCGCGGAACACTGAAGCGTACTCGCCGTCGAGCATTCCGCGGGCCTTGCGGTGCGCGAAGATGGCCATCTTTGATTTCACCCGTTGAAGGAGCGTGGTCATCCCCGGCTCAGGGTGTCTGGACTGCCGCGACGACGGCGTCGATGACCGTTTCCACCGCAACCTGCTCGGCCACAGCCTCAAAGTTCAGGATGAGCCGGTGCCGCAGCACGCGGTGGGCGAGGGACTTCACATCCTCGGGGATGACGTGGTCCCGGCCACTCAGAAGGGCCACGGCGCGGGCCGCCTGGCTGAAGGCGATGCTGGCGCGGGGGCTGGCACCGAACTCGATGAAGCCAGCCAGCCGCGCGTCAATGTACTGGCCGGCGTTCCGGGTCACATAGACCAGGCCCACGATGTAATTGACGATGGCCGGATCGATGTAGATCCGCTTCACCACGTCCTGGACCCGGACCACGGCGTCCAGCGACGCTGCCGCCGCCGGTTTCTGCTCCTGGGTGAAGACCCCGGCGTCGATCCGGCGGATGATCTCAGCTTCCTCGGCAGGCGAGGGGTAATCGAGGACGTCCTTGAGCATAAAGCGGTCCATTTGGGCTTCCGGAAGCTGGTACGTTCCCTCCTGCTCGATGGGGTTCTGGGTGGCCAGGACCAGGAACGGGGATGGCAGGCGGTATTCCTGGCCGCCGATGGACGTCTGGCGCTCCTGCATGGCCTCCAGCATGGCGCTTTGGGTCTTGGCGCTGGAGCGGTTGATCTCGTCAAGGAGCACAATGTTGGCGTGGACCGGGCCGAGTTGCGTCACGAAGGTACCCTTGGCGGCGTCGTAGATCTGGGTGCCCACAATATCGCTCGGCAACAGGTCCGGCGTGCACTGGATCCGCCGAAATTCCGCGCTCACTGCTTCGGCCACAGTCTGCGCTGCGGTGGTCTTGGCCAGGCCCGGTACGCTCTCCAGGAGGATGTGGCCCCCGGTCAGAAGGCCCACCAGCAGGGATTCCCGCAGCCGGGACTGCCCCACCATTTTGGCGTCAAAGCTCCGGGAGATGTCCGCGGCAACCTGCTGTGCCCTGGCCAGCTCCACCGGTTCAATCCTTGCGGACACGCTGGTTTGAAGCACTGGTATTCCCCCTGATGACTGTACTGGCGGGTAGCGGACTACTTGCCGGACTCCGCCGCCATCCTATCCAAGACCGGCCTGCCGGTTCCGGCAATGGGGACCCCTCCCCACCGGGCCCCGCCGGGTCTATCCTTTTGACATGAGCGAGCTTCCAGCCAGTTATAAGGAGTTTCTCGCCGACAAGAGCGAGATGTTCATCAATACCGTCAAGCCTGTCCTCCAGCAATCAGCCGCGGACAAGCTGCACGGGGTCCGGGTTGTTTACAACCCCGGCTCCACCGGCCACCAGGCCCACCTTGATGACAGCCTCCCGTACGGTGTGGTCCTCGAGGACATCGACTAGGAAGGCACAGGCCGGGCCTTTGCGCCTTCGCGGCGGTTCAGCCCTGGCCGTGCCCATTCACCCCCTCACCGCGCCCGCGAGGGCGAACGAGCTGCCGGCGCCCTTGGCCACGATGGCGTACAGGGCCAGTACCGGCAGTGAGTACAGGATGGAGAACGCGGCAAGCTGGCCGTAGGCAACTGCCCCGTGCTGTCCGAAGAAGCTGAAGATGGACACTGCGGCAGGCTGGTTGGCCTCGGACAGGAGCAGCACGAACGGGACGAAAAAGTTCCCCCACGCCTGAATGAACACAAAGATGAACACCACGCCAAGGCCTTGGCGCATGAGCGGCAGGACGATGGTGCGCAGGGCGGTCATCCTCGATGCCCCGTCCACCCAGGCAGCCTCTTCGAGGGAGGCCGGCACTGCATCCATGAAGTTCCGGGTCATCCAGATGGCCATGGGCAGGGCGGTGGCGGCCAGAAAGAGGATGGTGGCGGGCATCGAGTCCAGCAGTTCCAGCTGGACGAACAGTCCGTAGACCGGCACCATGATGGCCGTGATGGGAAGGCAGGTGCCGAAAAGGACGGCATACATAAACGGCGTGTTGAACCTGGACCGGTAGCGGGACAGCGGGTAGGCGGCCAGGACTGCTGCCCCGAGGGTGACTGCGGCCGTGCCGGCGGAGAGCACCAGGCTGTTCCACAGTGGCTGGAGCAGCAGCCCGGGCGTCATGATGGCGGCGAAGTTTTCGAGACTGAACTGGGCCGGAATCCTTGTTTCGTGGCTGGCCTCTGCGTCCAGTGAGGCCAGGACCAGCCAGAGCAGCGGCAGCAGGAAGCAGACGCCGAGCAGCAGCAGGGACACGTTTGCGGGAGTACTGCTGCGGTACCGCCTGCATGCGCGGCCGGGAGTTTCGCCGTGCGGAACGGCCTTGGTTGTGTTGACGTGGGCGGTCATTGCTTCGACTCCCGGAGCAGCCGGATGTAGACCGCACCAAAGACGCCTCCAATGAGGATCAGCACGGTAGCCACGGCAGTGCCGTAGCCGATGTCACCAAACTTGAACGCCTCCTGGTAGGCAAGGATGGGCAGCGTGGTGCTCGCGTTGGCCGGGCCGCCGGCGGTCATCACCCAGATCAGCGTGAAGACAGCGAGGGTCTGCAGCGTGATCAGCATCAGGTTGGTGGCGATGCTCCCTCGGATCATGGGCAGCGTGATGAAGGCAAGCCGCCGCCAGCCCCCGGCACCGTCCACCTGGGCAGCTTCGGCCACTTCAGTGGGAATATCGTTCAGCGCCGCGCGGTACACGAGCATTGAGAAGGCTGTACCGCGCCAGATGTTGGCCAGCACCACCGCCGTCATGGGCCAGGTAAAGAGCCAGTCCGGCTGGCCCATCCCCAGGCCGCCCAGCAGCTGGTTAAGCGTCCCGCCGCGGCTGAAGTAGGCATAGACGGCAAAGGCAGCAACAATCTCCGGAAGCACCCAGGCTGCCACCACCGCTGTTCCAACTACGGCGGAAACAACCCGGCGGGCACGGCGCATGAGGACGGCAAGTGCCAGACCCAGCAGGTTTTGCCCCAGGACAGCCGAGCCGATAACGAACAGCACCGTTAGCCCCAGGGACAGGGGGAACACCGGATCCACCAGCAGCCGCTGATAGTTTTCCAGCCCGATCCATTCCGGGCTGCGCGCGTTGCGGCCCGTCAGGCCGGCGTTGGTGAAGGACGCGTGGAACGCCCACAGCACGGGACCGGCGAGGAAAACCACCAGGAGCAGGACGGCAGGCAGGACGGGCAGGTAACGCAGGAACCGGCGTCCCCCGGTTCGGGCCGGCACCGCTTACTTCCGGACGGTGTTGTCGCCGCCCACGATGTCCGTGACCGCTGTATCGTATTCCGCCGCGGCCTGTTCCGGCTGACGCGTCCCGGTAATCACGGCCTCCGTTGCCTCCTGGACCGCGGCGGAAATCCGGGGGTAGTCGGACGTTGCCGGGCGGTAGCGCGTGACGGAAACAAGTTCGGAAACGTCCTTCACAAACGGATTGCCGGCCTGGTAACCGGAATCATCGGCAACGTCGCGGCGGACGGCGATCTGCGAACTGTCGAGCGTGAAGGCAAGGGAATTTTCCCGGTTCATCGCCGTGCTGAGGAAGTTGAAAGCGAGGTCGGGTTCCTTGGTTCCGGCACCGATGGCCAGCGTCCAGCCGCCTGACATGCTCACGGCCCCCGGGGCGCCGCCGTCCTGCGTCGGGAACGGGGCAACTCCCATGTCCTTCTCATAGCCGGGCCATTCATAGCTGCCGCCGTCCTGCCAGAACGACGGCGCGTAGGAACCTTCCACGGTGGCGCCCAGCTTTCCTTTCGGGAACCATTCACCGAACACCTTCTTCCAGACGTTGGCATCCAGGGCCTCGGCCGGCGTCACCGCAAGCCCCTCGTCGTAGAGGGTCTTGAGGAAGGCCAGGGAGTCCTTGAAGCCGGCGGATCCCACCACCCACTTCTTAGTGTCCTCGTCGTACAGCGTGGACCCGGTCCCGTACAGCAGTTCGTAGAAGCCCTGCATCACGGTTCCTTCGCCGGTGCCCTTGCCGGCATACATGTTGAACGGGACCACCGACGGATCGTTCGCCTTGATCTTGCGTGCAGTGTCCAGGATGTCCTGCCAGCTGCGCGGCTCCCAGGGAACGCTGATCCCGGCTGCTTCGAGGACCTTCCTGTTGTACCAGATGGCCCGGGTGTCGGTGCCCAGCGGCACCGCGTAAGTCCCGCCGTCGTCCGCCCGCCCCGCTGCCTTGGCGCCGTCGTCGAATTTATCCCAGTCAGCCCAGCCGTCAAGGTGGCTGTCCAGCTTCAGGAGGTAGCCGGCGTCGACGTCGGAGCGGACCTTAAAGGTGTCCTCGTAGAAAACGTCCGGCGCGGTGGAGGGCGATCTCAGGGCGAGGGCCAGCTTGGTGCCGTAGTCGTCGTCGTTCCCCTGAATGGGCTGCAGCTCGATCCTGACACCCGGGTTTGCGGCCTCAAACTCCTGTTTGGCTGCCTGGAACATGGTCTCCAGGGCGGTGAAGGAATCGGTCTTCTGGTAAACCACCTTCAGCGTCTTCGATCCCTCCTCGGGAGCAGCGGGCGTACAGGCCGTCAGGACGATCAATGCGGCAGCGATCAGGGACATGCTCTTGAGGGCCGGGCGACGCATGGTGCTCCATTCGATCAATGGCTGCGGTCCCCGTTGTCAGCGGGCCCCAGCCGCGGCAATACGCAAATGCTAGATCGGTGCCCAGTCCCAGGCAAGGGCACCGTTTCAGCTCTCCAGCAGGAGCCTTTGGGCGCGGGGAGCGAGGGTGTGTTCCAGAACCAGGGAGGCTGCGCCGATGGCCCCCACGTCCTCGCCCACGCCGGTTCCCACCACCTCGATGGGATGGATCAGCCGGGTGGCGCTGTTGGCATCGAGCAGGGCCGGGATCTTTTCGAGGTAGCGTTCGGCGAGGCGGCTCCAGAACGGTCCGCCAAACACCACCCGCTCAACGTCCAGCGTGTTGGTCACCACGGAAGCTGCCCGTGCCACCAGCACCGCGGACTTGTCGATGATGGCCAGTGCCTGTTCATTTCCCTCGTCGGCGAGGTCGCACAGCGCGGCGAAGCTCTGCTGAATCTCAGCCCCGCTGTTGCCGGACCGGGAGCCGTCCAGGATGCCGGCGGCTTCGGCCTCAGCCACGAGCACCTGCGGAATGCATGAGGACTTCACACAGCCGCGCATGCCGCAGTCGCATGGCGGCCCGTCGGGATCAACCATGATGTGGCCGATCTCGCCGGCGTTGCCGGACGCGCCCCGGACTACCTCGTCGTTCAGCACAATCCCGCACCCGATGCCGGTGCCCATGTACATAAAGATGAAGCTGCCGGCTCCGCTCGGGCCGCCGGCCCAGGTTTCCGCCACTGCCGCGCTGGTGACGTCCTTGTCCATCAGGACGGAGTAGCCGGTGGCTTCCGAAAGCGCGTTGCGCAGTTCCACCCTGTCCCAGCCCGGGAGGAGCGGCGGGTCAACCACGGTGCCGTTGTCCAGGTCGATGGGGCCGGGAGCCGCCACGCCAAGGCCGGCGATCCTGTCCCTGTCCACGCCCGAATCCACCACGAGCTGGGAGATCTCGGCCGCGATGGTGGCAATGACGGCGGCGGGATCATTTCCGCCGGGTGTCTCGATCCGGGAGTGCTGTACCACCGCGCCCACCAGGTCCAGGACCACGAAGGTGGTCACCGCGGGGTCGAGGTGGACGCCAACGGCGAACATGCCGCCGGGATTGAGGCGGAGGATGGTGCGTGGTTTGCCCGGGCCGCTGCCCTCCTTGCCGGCCTCGACAATGAGGTTCTGGTCCAGGAGGCGCCGGGAGATGTTGGAGATGGTCTGCGGCGAAAGGCCCACGATCTGGGCGAGCTCCACCCTGCTGAGCCCGCCGGCGGTCCTGCGGATTGCGTCCAGGATCACCGTGAGGTTGAAGTCCCCCATCCGGGGCAGGTTGGTGCCGCGTCGTGGTGAGGATTGGCGGATCTCAGTCACGGCGTCCCCTTCGTCTCCGGCACATAGTTGCTGATGTCTGAATCGTACGTTACGCGTGTGCGTAGACCCATAGGGGCGGCCGACGGCGCGGCGCAGCTTTGGCCGGCCTCTGTCCTGGCCGTGCCCGCTTCCCAAACCATGGTCACCGCGGACTGCGGCGGGTGCTCAATGTCACCGTGAATTTGGGGTTCTGGCCTTTCACAACGGTGGGGCCAACGTGACGCTCCAGCGCCGGCAGATAGGCAAGGTGGCGGTTGTAGACGGTCCACAGTTCACCGCCGGGGGCCAGCACCCGCCCGGCTGCTTCGATCAGCTTCAGGCCCGCCCCCGCATGGACACCCGCTCCCACGTGGAAGGGCGGATTCAGCAGTATCAGGTCCGCGCTTCCGTCCGGCAGGGTGGCCATGGCATCGTCCTGCAGGACACGGATCTGTCCCGCGAGGCCGTTAGCCCGGGCAGTTGCCAGGGCGGATGCGGCGGCGGCGGCTGACTGGTCCGTGGCAGTGACTGTTGAGCCGGGGTGCTGCCGGGCATACATGGAGGCAAGGATTCCCGTGCCGCAGCCGAGGTCGATGGCGTGCTGCGCGGACCGCATGGCCGGCAGAAACGCCAGCAGGAACCGGGTGCCGATATCCAGCCGTGGCCCGGCGAAGACGGCACCATGGGCTGCAACGTCAAGATCGATTTCGGCCAGGTGCTCGACGACGGGGAAGCGCTCCGGGTCCCCGCTCCCCTGCGGGCCGGCGGCCACGATCACCCGGGACTTCTGCCGGGCAAGCTGCGGGGTGACAGACCTGAAGTGGTGCTCCAGGACCGCGTTCATGCCAAGGGACATGTGCTTCACGCGGCCGCCGGCCAGGAGCACCGCGTCCGGGGAGGCGTACCGGGCTACCGCCGCCGCAATCTCGTCCAGCTCGGCAAGGGTCTTGGGCAGCTGCAGCAGAACGGTTTCTGCATCCTCCAGGAGTTCGCGTCCCAGGGGAAGCTGGACGAACGGCAGGCCACTTTCGGCCCCGATTCCGGGCACCTCCGCGGCATTAAGGCGCAGCGCCTGCTCGCCGGTGATGAGGTCCTGGTGCACACGCACCGTACCGGGGCTGAGGACTGCAAGGGCGCCCAGGGTCAATGCGCCGTACCGGTCGCCAATGACCGTCAGCCTGCTTCCGGCGGACATGTGCGCGGCTGCGTAATCAAGCAGCAGGCGGTCTGTGGCATCCCAGGCCTGCAGGTTGGGCGCTTCCACGTCCGGCCGCCGCCGAAGTGCCGGAAGAACGTCCTCAAGAGTCTGTAGTGCCACCTGGTCCCTGCCGCCTTGTCCTGTTGCAACGTTTGCCCGGCTCCCGCCGTCAGCCCCAATTTACCGTCCTGGCGGTGGGCCGGATTCCCGGCAGTTTCAGGATGGCCGCTACTGCAGCCCGGCCTGCCCGGTTAGCGCCGATGGTTGACGACGACGGTCCGTAGCCCACCAGATGGACGCGCGGCTCCGCTGCCACCTGGGTTCCGTCCATCACGATTCCCCCTCCCGGTCCCCGAAGGTGCAGCGGGGCGAGGTGCTCGAGTTCGGGCCGGAAACCAGTGGCCCACAGGATGACGTCTGCTGCCAGGAAGCGCCCGTCCGCCAGCCGGACGCCGTCGGGTTCGATCGCTGAGAACATGGGCTGCCGGTCAAGGGCACCACGTGCTGCCGCCGAACGCAGGGCCGATGTCCAGATGAGCCCGGTCACCGAGACAACGCTTTGCGGCGGCAGGCCTTGGCGCACCCGCTCCTCCACCAGTGCCACGGCGTCGTGGCCGGCCTTGGCGTCGAATGCGGCGTCACGCCACACCGGCTCCCGCCGGGTGAACCAGCTGGTGGAGGTGACGCGGGAAATTTCGTCCAGGAGACCGACGGCGGAAATTCCCCCGCCAACCACCAGCACATGCTTGCCCGCGAACTCCCCGGCTGAGACGTAGTCGGCCACATGGAGCTGCCTGCCACGGAACGTTGACTGGCCGGGATAGATGGGCCAGAACGGCCGGGTCCAGGTTCCGGTGGCGTTGATGACCGCCGCTGTGCTCCAATCGCCGGCGGAGGTGCTGACCAGCAACCTGCCGGCGGGGTCCGTGTCTTCGCGGCTGACCGACGCTACCTTGACGGGCCGCTGGACGGACAGGCCCAGTTCCTCCTCATAGGCGCGGAAATAGCGTGTCAGGAACTCCGAGCTCGGTTCCTTGGGGTCCACTGCGGGCTGGGCGATGCCGGGAAGGTCGCTGATGCCGTTGACGGTGGCCATCCGAAGGCTCTTCCACCGGTGCCGCCACGCGCCGCCCGGACCTTCCTCGGCGTCGAGCACTGCAAAGTCCAGCCCCCGGCGCTGGAGGTGATAGGCGGCGGAAAGACCGGCCTGGCCCGCGCCAATGACAACAACGTCGGCGCGGGCAGAATTCACCCACCCATGATAGTCGTGCGGGGGGTGCCTGCCTTAGTCTTGGCCCAAGGACACAGGGAGGACTGCCATGACCGCCAGCAAGGGGAACGCTGCACTGCTCGCAAAGGCCCTGGCCATCGTGCTGGGTACCGAAGACATCCCGCTCCGTCTGCGGGCGTGGGACGGCTCTGAGGCCGGGCCTGAAGGAGCGCCGCTGCTGGAGTTCCGTTCCCGGCGTGCCCTGCGGCGCATCTTGTGGTCCCCGGGGCAGCTGGGCCTGAGCCGGGCCTACGTTTCCGGTGACATTGATGCACCCGGCGATGTCTTTGATGCCTTCACCGCTTTGAGCTCGGCCGGCAAGTTCGCAGAACCGGGACCTTTCCGGCCGCTCAGGGCGGGCGAACTATGGACTCTGCTCCGGACCGCGGTGAGGCTGGGAGCAATCGGCCCCAACCCTGCTCCTCCGCCGGAGGAAGCGCAAATTGCCCGAAAGGGCAGGCTCCACTCCCGGCGGCGGGATTCCGCCGCTATCTCCCACCATTACGACGTCGGCAATGACTTTTACGCCCTCGTCCTGGGTTCGTCAATGATCTACTCCTGCGCCGTGTGGCCCGAAAAGGAGGATGGGCTGGTTCCCGACGGCGGCCGGCTTGCCCGCGGCCTGGACGCCGCCCAGGAGGCAAAGCTGGACCTGGTGTGCCGCAAGCTGGGCCTCAAACCCGGAATGCGGGTGCTGGACGTTGGCTGTGGCTGGGGAAGCTTCGCCCTGCATGCTGCCGGAAAGTACGGCGTTACCGTGGTGGGCGTGACCCTGTCCCAAGAGCAGGCCATCATGGCGCGCAAACGTGCTGCCGACGCCGGCCTGACCGAAAACGTGGATATCCGCGTACAGGACTACCGCGATATACAGGACGGGCCCTTCGACGCTATCAGCTCCATCGGAATGTCCGAGCATGTGGGACGGGCCGAGATGCCCCGCTACACAGCGGCGCTGTTCAACCTGCTGCGCCCCGGCGGGCGGCTGTTGAACCACGCCATTTCCTGGAACGCCGGACCCACCGCGCCGGACCCTGATTCGTTCATCCCCCGGTACGTTTTTCCCGACGGCGAGATGATCAGCCTGGGCGAGATGAGCACCGCCCTGGAATCTGCAGGCTTCGAGATTCTGGACGTGGAGGCCCTGCGCCGGCATTACGCGCTCACCCTGCGGGCATGGGTAAGCCGGCTGGAAGAGCAATGGGACCACGCCGCGAAGCTGACCAGCCTGGGACGGGCGCGGGTGTGGCGGCTGTACATGGCTTCCAGTGCGCTGGGCTTTGAGAACGGCCTGACCGGCCTCAACCAGGTTCTTGTCCAGCGGCCCGGCGGGGACCCGCCGCCGCTGCGGCGGACGCTGTGGCTGTAGCGGACCGGCGACTGCTGGAAAGAAAAAAGGAACCATCCCGCGGGATGGTTCCTTTTTTCTTCCTCCGGCAAGGAGGATGACCGGTGGAGCTGAGGGGACTCGAACCCCTGACCCCCTGCATGCCATGCAGGTGCGCTACCAGCTGCGCCACAGCCCCGGACTTTGCTGCAGTGGGAGGATCTCCCGCCGAAGCAACCTGATCAGCTTAATGCACTTTCGTCCCGTGCGCCAATCGGCGCGTTCTCTCGTCTTCGTTCGCGGCACTACCGCCGGATACGCCTGGTTCCTGGAAATAAAAATCCGCCGGAATCTGATGATTCCGGCGGATTGTCGGTGGAGCTGAGGGGACTCGAACCCCTGACCCCCTGCATGCCATGCAGGTGCGCTACCAGCTGCGCCACAGCCCCGAATTATTGCCGCTCAACGAGCTTTTCTTTCGGGTTTCCCCGAAGCAACTCAAATATCTTAGAACAGCAATTCCGAAAATTCCAAATCGGGCATATTTGGCTTGGTTGACGCCTTTACTCCGTGTCGGTGGAGGCGGCAGCCTTGGCTGAGGTGTCGTCGCCCAGCTGGAGGTCCACTACGGGGCAGTCCTTCCACAGGCGTTCCAGCGCGTAGAAGACGCGGTCTTCTTCATGCTGGACGTGGATGACGATGTCCGAGTAGTCGAGCAGGACCCACCGGCCGCCCGAGCGGCCCTCGCGCCGGATGGGCCGCAAATCCTGCTTGGCCAGTTCTTCTTCGATACCGTCAACGATGGCGTTGACCTGCCGCTCGCTGGGGGCGGAGGCAATAAGGAATACGTCTGCCAGGGCGAGGCGTTCGCTCACGTCCAGGGCCACAATGTCCTGGGCAATCTTGTCCGCAGCTGCCTTGGCGGCGGTGCGGGCTGTGATGATGGATGAATCTGATGCAGTCACGGGACTCCTTGTTGGTTTAGAAAGTATGGGTGCCGGCAGTGCCGGTTAGCGGGACATTCCGCTGATGATCAGGAAGATGCCGGCGACGAGGGCCAGAATCCCGAAGGCGAGGACACACAGCTGGAGGACGCGGTTCCGGGTGGCACGGGCCAGGCCGGCCGTCGCGGCGTCCAGCGGATCCAGTCCGTGGGCCTGCCGGGCCGGGACCCGGGGCAGATCCTCGAATGCCTCCTCGGTGTGGTTCTCCGCCACCACTGCCGGCGCCAGCACAGCCGGCTTGGGCCTGACGGCAGCCTTGGCAGCAGCCTCGGCCCGGGCAATCACCTGCGAACGGCCGGATGCGGCGTCGGACGTGGCCGGCCGTTCACCGCCGGCCGGGCGCCGCTTTTTGGTGCCCGCCGGAACTTTTGTACCTGGGCGGGTGGTGACCGGAACGTGGCTCGTTGCCGGCGGCTTCATTACCGGCCGGTCGACGCCTGGCACCTGGACGAACTCAAGCGGCGTGACCATGGCCAGGTTGCTGGCGGTGGAGGGGGCCGGCCGCTGCGCCGGAACGTGTGGCGACTTCGGTCCCTGCTGCCGGGGGGCAGGGACCGGCTGGCCTGCTGCTTCCGGGGCGGACGATGGCTCGGCGGCGGGGGCAGGTACGCCGGTCTGCTCGGCAAGCTTCTGCTTGGCCAGGGCCCGCCGGTTCATCACAGCCGCACGTTCCGCCAGGGCAATCTGCTCCGCCAGGATCTCCGGATCCACGGCTTCCGGATCCAGGGAAGCGATGTGCTGCATCTTCGCGATCTGGTTCTTGGCCTGCTCGGCGATCAGCGACCTTGCTGCCAAAGCCTGCTCGACGGTCATCCCATTCGGAGCTGCCGACATTGGGGAGGGCGCGCTGTTCTGAGCAGGCGCAGCACTCGGGGAAGGCGCGCTTCGGACAGGCGCAGTACCCAGGGAAGGCACACCCTTTGGCACTTGAGGGGCCGGCTCCCCCGCCGTGTTCTCCCGGGAGGCCGGTAGCGCGGCGCTCTTGGCTTCCGGATCAACGGGTCCGGCCGGGGCAACGATCGGGTTGGCAGCGGTAAGCGCCTGCTCCTTGAGCTGCTGCAGGCGCAGTTGGCGCCGCGTGGGCGGGCCTCCTGCTGCCAGCTGGCCCTCTTTTTCCTCCAGCTCCTTGATGGTGCGCAGCGCGGCACGGTCCCGCGCCCGGATCTGGGAGGAACGCTGGGTGTGCGTCTGTTCAGGGGCGGCCGGTGCAGTGAACGGGGCAGGACGGTTTGCGGCCGGAGTCTTTGGGGCAGGCCAAACCTCATCCGTGGCTGTGGACACGGATGGCTGTTGCGCGTCCCTGGCCTGCCGGAGTTCCCGGCGGCTGCGGATGGGGGGCTGTTCCTGACTCATAGAGAACTCATTCAGTGCTGGCTGGTTCGCTTGCTTCGGAGGTTTGAGTATCGGTACCTGCCGCGGGGTCCAGGTAGAGGCCGTACTTGGCGATGTACTGGACAACGCCGTCGGGCACTAGGTACCACACAGGGTTGTTCGCGGCCACGCGGGCACGGCAGTCCGTGGATGAGATGGCCATTGCGGGCACCTCCAGGAGGCTGACGTCTTTCCGGCCCATGCCGTCCAGCACGTGCCCCGGCCTGGTCACTCCGACGAAGTGGGCCAGTGACCACAGCTCGTCGATGTCCTTCCAGGAGAGGATCTGCGCCATCGCATCGGCCCCGGTGATGAAGAAGAGATCAGCGTCCGGGCGCTGGGCCCGGAGGTCCCGCAGGGTATCGATGGTGTACGTGCGGCCAGGTCGGTCAACGTCCACCCTGCTGACCGTAAACCGCGGGTTGGAGGCCGTGGCGATAACAGTCATAAGGTAGCGGTGCTCGGGCTCGCTGACCTGTTTGTGGGACTTTTGCCACGGCTGGCCGGTGGGAACAAAAACCACCTCGTCCAGGTCGAACTCGGCAGCCACCTCACTGGCTGCCACCAGGTGGCCGTGATGGATGGGATCAAACGTCCCGCCCATCACGCCCAGGCGCAGCCGGCCGTTGGCACCGTTGTGGTGAAGAACGCGGGAAATGTTAGTGGCCCTGCCCGTGATCGTGCTTGTTGGGGTGCTGGCGGTGCGGATCCGCGTGCTCCTCGGTGGCGGCGTGGCGCTTGCCAAGGTTGGAGTAGGACAGCGTGATAAACATCATCACCAGCAGGATGGCGAAGATCACCACTCCGAAGACCCACGGCTCAGCCCACAGCGGGGCGAGTTCGTGTTCTTCGCCTTCGGCGATGGTGGTGGCAATCTGCTGGAACAGCATTTTCTCCCCTTGGTTTCAAACGATTGTGGCAGCGGAAAGCTCCGCCGTTTCTGACTTCTGGTCTATGTTACCGCGTTGCTACCCGCGGACCTGGCCCTCGCCCTGCACGATCCACTTGGTGGTGGTGAGTTCGGTCAGGCCCATCGGACCGCGCGCGTGCAGCTTCTGGGTGGAAATCCCCACCTCGGCGCCAAGGCCGAGTTCGCCGCCGTCGGTGAACCTGGTGGAGGCGTTGACGATGACGGCTGCGGAATCCACTTCGGCGATGAACCGCTCGGCGTTGGCGAGGTCGTTGGTGAGGATCGCCTCGGTGTGCCCCGTTGACCAGGTGCGGATGTGCTTGACGGCCTCGTCCAGGCTGTCCACCATGGCAACAGCGAGGTCGAGGTCCATGTACTCGGTGCCCCAGTCCTCGTCAGTAGCCGGTTCGGACTCAATCGAAGCGGGAAGGGAAGCGCGGACACGCTCGTCCGCGTGCAGCCGGACGCCGGCCTTGCTCAGGGCTGCGGCAACGGCGGGCAATACCGTTGAGCCGGAGTGGACCAGCAGGGTCTCGACGGTGTTGCACACGCTGGGCCGCTGCGTCTTGGCATTAAGGAGGATTTCCACGGCCATGTCCTCCTTGGCGGATTCGTCAATGAAGATGTGGACGTTCCCCTCCCCCGTCTCGATCACGGGAACGGCGGAGTTGGTGACCACTGTCTGGATGAGCTCACGGCCGCCGCGGGGAATCAGCACGTCCACCCTGCCGCGGGCGCGCATCAGGACGTTGGCGCCGGCGCGGCCGTACTGGTCAACGGTCTGGACGGCGTCGGCAGGCAGTCCAACCGCTTCGAGGGCTTCGCGCAGGATACGCACCAGGACTTCGTTGGTGGCCTGGGCCGCACTGCCGCCGCGCAGGATCACGGCGTTGCCGCTCTTGAGGGCAAGCCCGGCGATATCCACGGTGACATTCGGCCGTGCCTCGTAGATGGCAGCCACCACGCCCATGGGGACGTTGACCTGCCGCCCGTTGGGGAGGGTTTGCCCGCGGACCACGTTGCCCACGGGGTCCGGCAGGCCGGCAAGGTTCTCGAGGGCTGCCACGAGTCCAGCGATCCGGGTTTCGGTCAATGTGAGCCGGTCCAGCATGGCGGCCGAGGTGCCGTTCGCCTTTCCTGCTGCCACGTCCGTGGCGTTCGCGGACAGGATGGCGGCAGTGCCCTCCTGCAGGGCAGCACCGACGGCTCGAAGGGCACGGTCCTTCCAGGCCCGGTTCGCCATGGCCATCCGGCGCGCTGCGTGGCGGGAACGGTCTGCGATGGCATGGACTGCTGCTTCGACGTCATCGGAAGAAAGCGGAACCTCAGCCGGGACCGATGCTGCAGGTGACTCGACGGGCGGCAGGCTGGCGGGCGCAGCGGTGTCTCCGGAGTTTTCAGCGGTCTTGTGGATCAGGGCCTCAGTCATGTTCCAAGTTTAGGCGAGCCCGGGGCTCAAACCAGCACGAGGTCATCCACATGAACAACTTCGCGGTCATAGCCGCTGCCCAGCGCCTCTCCGAGGTCCCTGGTGGACCTGCCCAGCATCTGCGGCAGCTCGGCGGACGAGTAGTTCACCAGTCCGCGGGCCACCACGGCGCCGTCGGCACTGGCGATCTCGACGGCGTCGCCCGCTTCGAAGTCGCCATGCACAGCGGAGATGCCGGCAGGCAGCAGCGAGGTGCGGTGATGGCGCACAGCCTTCACGGCGCCGTCGTCAAGGACCAGGCGGCCCTGCACGGACGCCACGTGCGCCAGCCATAGCAGGCGGACCGGTTTCCGTGCGCCATTGACGGTGAACCAGGTGCCCACGTCCTCGCCGTTCAGCGCCGCAGCAGCGTTTGGCGTTGACGTGACCAGGGCGTGGATGCCCGAGCCGGCGGCAATGGTTGCTGCCTCTACCTTGGTCAACATCCCGCCGGTACCGACGCCGGCTTTGCCGGCCTTACCGATGGATACGCCCTCCAGGTCATGGGGGCCTTCAACGAGTGGAATCCTTTTTGCACCGAGCGCCGGCGGTCCGTCGTACAGCGAGTCGACGTCGGACAGCAGCACCAGCGCATCCGCCCGTACCAGGTGTGCCACCAGGGCAGCGAGGCGGTCATTGTCGCCGAACCGGATCTCGTGCGTGGCCACCGTGTCGTTTTCATTCACCACCGGAACCACGCCAAGGTTGAGCAATCGGTCCAGGGCCCGGAAGGCATTGGTGTGCTGGCTCCGCCGCATCAGGTCCTCGGCGGTAAGCAGGACCTGGCTGACCGTCACTCCGTGTGCACCGAACGCCTGCGTGTAGCGGGCCATCAGCAGGCCCTGCCCAACGCTCGCGGCCGCCTGCTGGGTGGCCAGGTCCCGCGGACGCTTGGCCAGGCCCAACGGAGCCAGGCCGGCGGCGATGGCGCCGGAGGAGACCAGGATGATCTCAGTTCCCGCATTCCGTTTGGCCGCCAACGCGTCCGCAAGGGCCGTCAGCGACTCTTCGGAAATGCCGCCCTTGATGCTTGTCAGCGACGACGACCCCACCTTGACCACCACGCGGCCGGCGTTGGCGAGGACGCTCCTGTCCACGGACCGGGTGAGCGGTTCCGCGGCTGCTGCCCTAGAACTCATCGCCTGTGTCCAGTCCACTCTCCTTGAGGGGCTTGGCCGCCCTGCGGCTGCTGACGGACTCGGTCCAGATGCCGGCCTTGCGTTCCGCTTCGAGCTCGGCCCGGGCGGCGGCCCTGGCATCCTTGCGTTCCTGCTGCTCTTCGCGCTTCTGGCCACGGGTGGGGCGGTCACCGATATCGGCGAAGCGGATGTCCGTGCCACGGGGCGAGGCCAGGAGTTCCGCGCCTGCCATCATGGTGGGCTCCCAGTCGAAGACGACGCCGTCGTCCCCGCCGATGACCACGGTATCGCCGGGCTTGGCGCCCTGCTTGAACAGTTCCGTTTCCACGCCCAGCTTGGCGAGGCGGTCAGCCAGGTAGCCGATGGCTTCCTCGTTGGTGAAGTCCGTCTGTTTGACCCAACGCTCCGGCTTCTCACCAAGGACGCGGAACAGCGGCTCGAGGCCCTTCTCCTCCCGGCGGATCTTGAATCCGGATTCGTTGACAGCACGCGGCCGCAGTACGGCCGGCTGGACCTTGGGCGGCGCGGTTGCCACGGCATCGCGCGCGGCTTTGACGATCCCGGCCATGGCAAAGCCGAGCTGGCGCAGGCCCTCGTGGCTTGTGGCTGACACTTCGAACACCTGGTAGCCGCGGGATTCAAGCTCCGGACGCACGAAATCAGCCATGTCCTTACCGTCGGGCAGGTCCACCTTGTTCAAAGCCACCAACCGGGGGCGGTGGTTCAGCGGAACCACGTCGCCGTCCTGGCCGGCATAGCTCATGTCCACGGCGTACTTTTCCAGCTCAGCCTCGATGATGGCCAGGTCCGAAAGGGGATCGCGGTCAGATTCAAGGGTGCCGCAGTCCAGGACGTGGACCAGCGCGGCGCAGCGCTCCACGTGGCGCAGGAAGTGGTGGCCCAGGCCCTTGCCCTCACTGGCGCCCTCGATGAGGCCCGGGACGTCGGCGATGGTGAAGCGAACATCACCTGCCTGGACGACGCCCAGGTTGGGAACCAGCGTGGTGAACGGATAGTCGGCGATCTTGGGGCGTGCCGCAGACATGGCAGCGATGAGGCTGGACTTGCCTGCGGACGGGAAGCCCACCAGGGCAATGTCAGCGATCGACTTCAGTTCCAGCACGATGTCGCTGGATTCGCCTTCGATACCCAGCAGGGCGAAACCTGGGGCGCGCCGCTTCTGGGACGAGAGCGCGGCATTGCCCAGGCCGCCGATGCCGCCGGCCGCTGCCACGTACTGGGCGCCTTCGCCCACCAGGTCAGCGAGGACGGTGCCGTCCTTGGACTTGACCACTGTGCCGTCCGGGACAGGGAGGATGAGCGTCTCGCCGTTCTTGCCGCCGCGCCAGTCGCCCATGCCCGGACCGCCGTTGGTGGCGTGGCGGTGTGGTGCGTGGTGGTAGTCAAGGAGGGTGGTGGTCTGGTGGTCCACGCGCAGGATCACGTCGCCGCCGTTGCCGCCGTCGCCGCCGTCGGGACCGCCCAGCGGCTTGAACTTCTCACGGTGGACGGAGACGCACCCGTTGCCGCCGTTACCGCCGGATACGTGCAGTACTACCCGGTCTACAAAGCTGGCCACGTGGATCTCCTCAGTGCTGTTTCCTGGACGCCGCGGGCGCCAAGACGATTGTAATGCGGTTAAAAGAACAGTGGAGCGGACCAACTGGCCCGCTCCACCGCTTCAGAAATATTTGTTACTCTGCGGCTGCAGCAGCAACGATGTTGACGACGCGGCGACCGCGGCGGGTGCCGAATTCAACGGCTCCCGGGGTCAGTGCGAACAGGGTGTCGTCGCCGCCACGGCCAACGCCGGCGCCCGGGTGGAAGTGGGTGCCACGCTGGCGGACGATGATCTCGCCTGCGGAAACAACCTGGCCGCCGAAGCGCTTGACGCCGAGGTACTGAGCGTTGGAATCACGACCGTTGCGAGTGGAGCTCGCGCCCTTTTTATGTGCCATTTGAAATGCCTGCCTCTAAATTCTGGGGATCTGCTGAAAAACCTGAACAGTAACGAAGGTTACTGGATACCAGTGATCTTGACCTTGGTCAGTTCCTGGCGGTGACCCTGGCGCTTCTTGTAACCGGTCTTGTTCTTGAACTTCTGGATCACAATCTTCGGACCACGGAGGTCGTTCAGGATCTCAGCCGTAACGGTTACCTTGGCCAGGTCAGCAGCGGCGGTGGTGATCTTGTCACCATCAACCAGGAGCAGCGCGGGCAGCTGAATGGTGCTGCCAGCTCCACCGGCGACGCGGTTCAGGGTAACGAAGTCTCCAACGGAAACCTTCTCTTGGCGGCCGCCTGCGCGGACAATCGCGTACACCACTTGGGAACTCACTTCTCTCGACGTTTATTACTAGATTTGCGTGCGGAACCGGCCAATAAAAGCCTGGCTTCTCGCTGTGCCTCAACGCCGTGGGGTCGTAACCCAAGTGTTGGCGTAAGCACCGAAGATCTAGAATACGCTAACTCTGTCTTTGGCCGCAAATGAGGCTGGTCCCGGCGGGTTGACTGTGATAGCTACCACAGCTCAATTCCGGCGTCCGCACCGTGCCCCACCATAGTACCGGCCAGCCCGCCGGCAGGTGGTCAGGAATGGAGGCGCGGCGCGTCGAAGAAGTCCACTTCCAGCCTGCAGGACTGCTTAAACGCCGTGACCATGGCGGCCCGGTCCGCGGCGGAGGCCTTGCGCCCCGCTTCATCCACGATGGCAATGGCAGTGCGGGTGGCAGCTGCGAAGTCTTCGTCGGCGTAGGTGCGCAGCCAGTCCGCGTAGGGATGTGCCGAGGGTTCACCGGCGGCAACGAACTGGGTGTGGAGCGTGACACCAACCTCGGCGTACAGCCAGAAGCAGGGCAGGACTGCCGCCGCCAGGACCGCATAACTGCCCGACGCCGATGCCGCTGTCAGGTGGTCCACGTAGGACTTGGTCACGGGGCCCAGCCGGGGCTGGACCGTCCGCGTGCTTAGCCAGGAGCGGTGGAGCTCCGACTCGACTTCCAGGCACTGCCCGGCAGAAGCAGCCCAGAAGAGCTGCTCTGCCTCGGTGGGCGCCAACGCACTCGCCCTGGCCAGCACCCGCGAATACCCGTTGAGGTAGATGGCGTCCTGCGCAAGGTAGTAGGCAAACTCGTGCTCCTGCAGGCTGCCCGAGGCCAGGTTGCGGATGAAGTCCAAGGCATAGATATCGTCCAGGTCCTGCTGCGCCTCACCCCACAGTTGTGCCGCGAAGCTGCCTTCGGACGGCAGCGGCTGCAGGTGGTGGAAGTGGTGTACCGGCCCGTTTCCCGTTCCCACTTCCAGTGTTTCGGATGCCCTCAGTGCGCCGGCCAGCCAAGGTTTGACTTCCCGAAGTGATGCTTCCCAGTCCCCCCGCCGCGCTTGGGCGGTTGCCATGGCGGAGGACAGTGAACAGCCGGTGCCGTGGCTGTTCCGCGTTTTCAGCCGCTCCCCCGGCACCACCACCACTTCGTTGGACAGCAGGCCCTTGGTGTTGACCAGTGCATCCGGGCACTCCTCGCCGTCCAGGTGGCCGCCCTTGACCAGCACCGTTGCGCCGGTGGCAGCGGCAAGCGCGCGGCCCTGTTCCAATGCGCCGGCCCAGCTGTCCTGCAACTGCCCGCCAACGAGTATGGCGAGCTCCGCCAGGTTGGGCGTCACAAGGTGGGCCAGCGGCAGGAGCCTGCGCAGCGCCGCTTCCGCGGACTCGTGCAGGAGCCGGTCACCACTGGTGGCAACCATCACCGGGTCCAGGACCACGACGGCGGGGCGCACCTTCCGGAGCCACGCCCCCACCGCCTCGATCACGTCTGCGTTGCCCAGCATTCCGATTTTCACGGCGTCGATGCCGATGTCCTCACTGATCGCATCCAACTGCTCAGCCAGGAACGCTGCAGGGGGCACATGAACGGACCGGACCCCGCGCGTGTTCTGGGCGGTAAGGGCAGTGATGGCAGCCATCCCGTAGCCCCCGAGCGCGGCGATGCTCTTCAGGTCGGCCTGGATACCGGCCCCGCCGGAAGGATCCGAGCCGGCGATGGACAGGACCCGGGGTACCGACCGGCAAGGCATTGTTGCTGCCGCAGTGAAGGTTGCCGGGATGGCAGTGGGCATTACAGTAGTCGCAGACATGAGACATCCCTTCGCCGGTGCTAACCGGACAGGTTCAACGGGTGTGTATCTCAGCCGGCTCTCTGCGCGGCACCCCGTGTCAGTTCCCCAGCCTAGCTTTTTTGCCGGACACAGGCCGAAGGTGACACATTGCGACCGGGAGCCCTGCCCTTGGGATGTCCTGCTTTAGGTTCCGGCCGCACTGCACTTACTGGCGTTAAACACGGAATGCCCGGCCGGCCACTGCTGTGGCTGGCCGGGCATTCCGTGCTGCTGACTCTTAGAGCTCCGAGGCCGGAACCCCTACACCCAGGATGATGGGCGCCTCGGCGGGCTTTGTTGCCGCCTTCTCAATTCCGGTGTCTCCCCCGGTGCCGGCCGGTACCGGGGCCTTTGCCTCGTGGGTATGCCCCGTGCTGGCCGCCGCCACGCTTTCGTGATGCTGCACGGTGGTTTCGTTGGCAGCCCCCTGGGCACGGCTGGCACTGCGGTTGCGCCGCGGCCGCCGCTGCCGGGACTGCTCCAGCGTGTGGTCGGTGTAGTCCTTCGCCGGTGCTGCAGCAGCTGCCGCAGCAGGTGCCTGTGCGGGCTGCACCGGTTCCATGGGCCCCGCCGGCTCCTGCTCCGGTTCTGCCTGCTCGGGCTGGGCAACAGCGGCCGCGGGCTGGCCCAGGTGGGCGAACGCCTCGGCGAGTCGGTCCAGGGTCAGGGCCGGCTTCTGCTGCTGCTCTTCAGCATGCTCAACGAACGGCAGCACCACTTTCTCACCGCCGAAGGTGAGCACGGCAGCGTGACGCGCTTCGTCGTCGCGCTTTGCAGCCTCCGCTGCAGCAGCGGGGGCTGCAGCGGGCTGGTCTGCGGCCGCCTGCCTGGCTGCCGCCACTTCGTCGTCGTGCAGGTGGGCTGCATGCGCGGCGGCGGCAATGTTGGCAAGGGCCAGCCGGGTGGCCTCCGCCTTGGCGTGCCGCTCAGCGTCCGATGGGTCGGGCTGAACTGTGTGGACGTGCACGGCAGCTGCCGGGGCAACCTCAGGCTGCTGGCCGCCGCGGCCCCGCCGGCGCTTCCGGTCCGGACGTGCGCCCGGCTGGTTGCTGTCGATGCGCTGGGCGTCGGTCCGGTGGCTTTCGCTGCGGGCTTCGGGCCGGCTGTCGGACCGCTGGACGTGGTGCTCGGCAGCCACGATGTTGGCCCGCCGGTGCTCCACGGGGTCGTCGTGGGTGACCATGCCGCGGCCGGCGCACGTTTCGCACTGCTCTCCGAATACTTCCAGGAGCCCGGTGCCCATCCGCTTACGCGTCATCTGCACCAGGCCGAGTGACGTCACTTCGGCAACCTGGTGCTTGGTGCGGTCGCGTCCCAGGCATTCCACCATGCGCCGCAGAACGAGGTCGCGGTTGGATTCGAGGACCATGTCGATGAAGTCGATGACGATGATGCCGCCGATATCGCGGAGTCGGAGCTGGCGGACCACTTCTTCCGCAGCCTCGAGGTTGTTTTTGGTCACCGTCTCTTCGAGGTTGCCGCCGCTGCCGGTGAACTTGCCGGTGTTGACGTCCACCACGGTCATGGCTTCGGTACGGTCGATCACCAGCGAACCGCCGGACGGCAGGAAGACCTTCCGTTCCAGCGCCTTGTGGATCTGCTCGTCGATGCGCCAGGCAGCGAAAATGTCCTGGTCCTTGGTCCACTTCTCGAGCCGGCCCACCAGGTCCGGCGCCACGTAGGTAACGTACGCCTCGATGGTGTCCCAGGCTTCCTCCCCGGAGACGATCAGCTTGGAGAAGTCCTCGTTGAAGACGTCACGGACCACCTTGATGGTGAGGTCCGGTTCGCCGTAGAGCAGCTCCGGGGCAAGGATCTTGGTGGACTTCGACTGGCTTTCGATGCCTTCCCACTGCGCGCGCAGCCGGTTGATGTCGTGCGTCAGCTCTTCCTCGGAAGCGCCCTCGGCGGCGGTGCGGACGATGACGCCGGCCTGCTCGGGGAGGCGGTCCTTGAGGATGCGCTTGAGGCGGTTGCGTTCGACGTCGGGCAACTTGCGGGAGATGCCGGTCATGGAGCCGCCGGGCACGAACACCAGGTAGCGGCCGGGCAGGGAGATCTGGCTGGTCAGGCGGGCACCCTTGTGTCCCACGGGGTCCTTGGTCACCTGGACCAGAACGGTGTCGCCGGACTTGAGGGCGTTTTCGATACGGCGCTGCTTGCCCTCGAGGTTGACGGCTTCCCAGTTCACCTCACCGGCGTAGAGGACGGCGTTGCGGCCGCGGCCGATGTCCACGAAGGCGGCTTCCATGGAGGGCAGCACGTTCTGGACCTTGCCCAGGTACACGTTGCCGATCAGGGAGTCCTGCTGGGTTTTTGACACGAAGTGCTCGGCCAGGACACTGTCTTCAAGGACTGCGATCTGGATTCTGTCATCGCGCTGGCGCACAATCATCTGCCGGTCAACAGACTCGCGGCGGGCCAGGAACTCGGCCTCGGTGATGACAGTACGGCGGCGGCCGGTGTCACGGGACTCGCGCCGGCGCTGCTTCTTCGCCTCCAGGCGGGTGGATCCCTTGACGCTGGTGACGCGGTTGCTGACCGCCGGTTCGCTCACGGCGCGCGGTGCGCGGACGCGGGTGACCGTGTTGGGCGGATCGTCGTCTCCCCCGCCCGTCAGTTCAAGGTCCTGGTCACCACGGCGGCGGCGACGACGACGGCGGGACGTTACGCCCTCGCCTTCTTCGACCTGCCCGGCAGAATCATCGTCGGCGTCGTCCGATGCCTCGCCGTCAACACCCTCGGTGTCGTCGAGTTCGGCATCGGCTTCCCGCTCACCGATCCGGCTGCGTCCGCGGCGGCCACGGCCCCGGCGCCTGCGGCGTCCGTTGGCGTCGTCCGCATCGCCCTCATCGGCGTCGTCCTCTCCTGCTTCTTCCACAGCGGCCGGAACCGGGCGCACCACGGTGCTCAGGTCCGGTGCCTGGAAGAGTACCGAGGTGGGGGAAGCGGGTTCCATGAACAGGGAGCCGAAGGGGCTGGAAGGAGCCGAGGGCACCTGCTCCCCGGAAGCTGCTGCCTGCGGCGCTTCAACCTTGGAAGCCGCCTGTGCAGCCGCTTCTGCAGGGGCTTCTTCCTCTGGAGCTTCTTCTGCAGGGGCCTCTGCTGATGCCTGCTGGGTTGCTGCTGCTGCTGCCTCAACGGTGTCAGCCGGAGCAGTTGCTGCCTGGACATTTGCCGTTTCGGCCGCGGGTTCAGCCGTTGAAGGTTCTGCCGTTGCGGCTTCCGTCTCGACGGCCGGTGCGGAGGTTTTCCGGGTGGCAACGCGACGGCGCCGGACGGGCTTCGTGTCAGCCGCCGCGGCGGGAAGCTCCTCCGCCGGGAGCCCGGGAGTGCCGGCACCTGCGCTGGCATCAGCGTCTGCGCCGGTAGTGGCATCCAGGCCGGATACTGCTGCTTCCGGTGCTGCATCTGCTGCGAAAGCCGGGAGTGGTTCAGCGGTTTCTGGCTTCTTCCGGGCGCGCGTCCGCCGGACAGGAGCCTTGGCCTCCGGTCCGGCGGATTCCGCCGCGTCCGCAACGGCCGCGGAAGCATCGACGTCGGCGGGGGCGCTTTCTGCGGTGCCGGCTCCGGCGAGGTCGGTTTCCGGGATCATGGCCTCGGCCTTGGGGGCGGCCTTCCGGCGGGTCCTCGTGGCCTTCTTGGGGGCAGCGTCTGCCTCCGCGGCCGCTGCTTCGTCGTTAACAGCTATAACTTGTTCATTATCCATATGTGGCAACACTCCTGCCCCTGACGTACCGCCACATCCGGCACCCATTGGGGCACATATTGTCAAAACCCGCAGGCGTTGACAGAAGTCAAGTGGATACCCCCAGGTTCGCACCGGCAGTGGGGTGCGGCAGCCCGTGGGGGCCGGCGGGATGTTCTGAAACCCGTTGTTCTACGTGCCACAACCAGGTGCCGCTCAATGGAGCCGCGGGAGGCTGCGTCGGTGAGACCCACGCCTGCCCTGCTCGTCATTGGCGGTCTTGGGAACAAGCCACCGGACCGGAGTCCGAATGTGGATCGGCTTCCAGCCATGTTCATTCTCTCATACCCGGACTAAATCACGCCGGAGGCAGCACCGTATCCGCGGCTGTCCCACTCATCTGGACGGTCCTTCCAGCCTCCGGCGTTACAATCAGGCTAGGAGCACCGGATGAAAAGGACGCCACACCAATGCCCAGCATCTCCCCCCTCAGCGGCACCCCTGCCCAGGAACGGAGCCTGAACGAGGACAGCGACCCGGCCGGCAGGACAGCAGCCGCTGTCCCGCCGATGACCCGGAACCGGCCCTTCGGCTGGCTGTTGGTGATCACAGGTGTCATCGGCTGGCTCGCCTCGGGAACCCTGGTCCTGGAAAAGCTTGCGGTGCTTCAGGACCCCAACCACACCACGGTGTGCGACGTGAATCCGTTTATCTCATGCGGCCAGGTGATGCAGACGTGGCAAAGTTCGCTGTTTGGCTTCCCGAACATGTTCATCGGCATCGTGGCGTTCGGCGTCATCATCACGGTGGGCATGGCGCTACTGGCCGGGGCGACCTTCGCCCGCTGGTTTTGGGCGGGCCTGCAGGCAGGAGTCACGCTCGGTTTCATCTTTGTGGTGTGGCTGTGGTCGCAGGCCCTCTACGACATCCATATCCTCTGCCCGCTCTGCATGATTGTTTGGGCAGCCATGATTCCCCTGTTCGTCTGGGTGACCATCCGGAACATTACGGCCGGGGTGATTCCCGTGCCGGCGAACGCAGCACGCATCCTGGGCGACTCCGGCTGGATCATCACCGCGCTGCTCTACGTGGCGGTCATCGCCACCATCTTCTTCGCCTTCATCCAGGTCTTCGCCGGCACCTCGGGCTTCTAAGCCTGCCCATGAACCTCGCGATATGACAGATAAGGCCGATGTTCTTGAAGAACATCGGCCTTATCTGTCATGTCGGGCTATGCCTCGAACCAGATCTTGATCTCACGCTCAGCAGAATAGGTGGAGTCGGAGCCGTGCACCAGGTTCTGCTGGACCTTCAGGCCCCAGTCGCGGCCGAAGTCGCCGCGGATGGTGCCGGGGGCTGCAGTGGTGGGGTCGGTGGTTCCGGCGAGGGAGCGGAAGCCTTCGATGACGCGGTCGCCTTCGAAGATCGCTGCCACCACGGGGCCTGAGAGCATGAATTCCACCAGGGGCTCGTAGAAGGGCTTGCCCACGTGCTCCTCGTAATGCTGCTCCAGCAGTTCGCGGGTGGCGTCCACCTTCTTCAATTCGGCCAGCGTGTAGCCCTTGGCTTCGATCCGGGCCAGCACAGCGCCGGTGAGGTTGCGGGCGACGCCGTCGGGCTTGATCAGGACGAGGGTGCGCTCAGTAGTCACAACTGCTCCAATGCGTTGGTAAGGGGTTTCGGTTCAAGTCTACGGGGACTGCGGCTGCTGGCCGGGCCCGGCGGACTCCTCCGGATGGGCGGCTTCCCACGCTGCCTGCTCGCGGGCCCGCTCACCGGCTTCGCGGTCCAATCGAATTCCGGTGCGGATCCCATACCACCAGGCCAGTGCGAACAAGGCGCCGACCAGGAACATGGCGGGCTCGAAGATGCCGGTGAGGATCAGGACAAGCTGCAGGATCCACCCGAGTCCGATGCCCCAGGGCTTGGTGAGGAAGGCGCAGGCCACAATCATCACCACGCTCAGGCCGATGCCGACGCCGAGGATCAGTGCCGGCGGGAACTCCCCGCGCCGCAACCCGAATACTGCGAGGGTGGCGAAAAACATCACGAAGGCTTCAAGGAGCAACACGGTGGAAGCGAACATCACCTTGGTGGAGCGCCGCTTCCTGGGCATGCCCGGCCGCCATTCGCGCTGGGCTTTGGTCAGCTTGGCCATTGGCTATGCCTCCGTTTTTCCGAGCAGGATCCGGGCTTCGGCCACCAGTGTGATCGAGCCCGTCACCAGCACGCCGCCGGAAAGATCGTCATTTGCTTCAGCGCGCTCCACCGCCCACTCCAGGGCGTCGTCGAGCTTCTCCTCGATGTGGACGTTGTCCTCGCCGAAGCCGAGGTCGATGGCGAGCTCGGCAAGTTCGGCAGCGGGAACAGCGCGCGGAGAATTGGACTGCGTGAAGCAGAACTCCTCGGCCACCTCGCCGAAGGACTCCTTGAGCTGGCGAAGGATCTCCTCGGCGTCCTTTTCCTTGAGGATTCCAACCACCGGGACAAGCCTGGTGAAGGTGAAGGCTTCCTGAAGGGCAGCCGCGGAGACTTTGACGCCCTCGGGGTTGTGGGCGGCGTCAACCACAATGGTGGGTGCCGTGCGCACCACCTCAAGCCGGCCAGGGGAAGTAACCTCCGCGAAGCCTTCCTGCAGCACCTCGAAGCCAAGTTCCTTGTCGCCGCCGAAGAACGCTTCCAGCGCTGCCACAGCCACGGCTGCGTTCTGCGCCTGGTGGGCACCGTGAAGCGGCACCAGCAGATCCGGGTAGCGGCCCGCGATGCCCTGGATGGTGACCATCTGGCCACCAACTGCCACGGTCCGGGATTCGACACCGAACTCCACCCCCTCGAACTTGAAGGGCACGCCGGCGTCCTTGGCCTTCTCGAGCAGGACCTGCGCGGCGTCAAGGGGCTGGGCGGCGCTGACGAGGTAGCCGCCGGGCTTGATGATCCCGGCCTTTTCGTGGGCGATGTCTTCGGTGGTGTCACCCAGCAGGTCCGTGTGGTCCAGGGAAATGGGCGTGATCACCGAAACCTGCCCGTCCCCCACATTGGTTGCGTCCGTGATGCCGCCGAGTCCCACTTCGATGACCGCCACGTTCACGGGCTGGTCCGCGAAAATCGCGAAGCCCAAAATAGTGAGGCATTCAAAGTAGGTTAGGCGTGGCTGCGCGTCGGCCTCCAGCTCGGAGTCGACCATCTCCAGGTACGGCCGGATTTCGTCCCAGATCCGGACGAAGGTCTCGTCCGGGACGGGATGGCCGTCGATGCTGATCCGTTCGGTGACTTTGGTCAGGTGCGGGCTGGTGTACCGTCCGGTGCTCAGGCCGTGGGCCCGCAGCACCGATTCGATCATGCGGGCGGTGGAGGTCTTGCCGTTGGTCCCGGTCACGTGGATGATCGGGTAGGCCTTGTTCGGCTCCCCCAGGATGTCCATGGCCCGGAACAGCGGGGCAAGCCGCGGCTCCATCTTGTTTTCTGGCGCCCTGCCCAGCAGCTCGGCGTAGACGCTCTCTACGGAAAATTCGTCAGTCATGGTTTACGCCTCTACTTTTTCGACGGCGACAGCCGGTTCTGCGATGTCCGCGGGTTCCGCCCTGAGGTCTACGGTGAGGGTCTCGCCCTTGACCAGGTCAGCGTTGGCGAGCAGGGCGTCGACGACGTTCTGCTGGGCAGTCACGGAGGTCCGGATCCGGTCGCTGACATTCAGTCCGGCGTCCTTGCGGGCCTGCTGGATGGCGCGGACCATGTCGCGGGCCAGGCCTTCGGCTTCCAGCTCGGGGGTGACCTCGGTGTTGAGGACCACGAAGCCGCCGGTGGGCAAGACTGCGACGGAGGCGGACCCGCCGTCGTTCTCTGCCACCACTGTTTCCAGCGTGTATTCCTGCGGTTCCAGTTCGAGGCCGCCTGCGGTGACCACACCGGCGTCGGAAACCGACCAGTCACCGGATTTCGAGCCCTTGATGGCCAGCTGCACGTTCTTGCCCAGGCGCGGTCCGGCAGCACGTGCGTTGACCACCAGCTTCTGCTGGATCCCGAACTCCTCCGGTGAGGCGGTCGCCGCGTCCAGCAGGCGCACCGAGCGGAGGTTGAGCTCATCGGCGACGACGGCGGCGAAGCCTTCCAGGGCATCGGCACCGGGTGCCACCACAGTGAGTTCCTGCAGCGGCAGGCGGACGCGCAGGTTTGCGGCCTTGCGGAGCGAGGAACCGCTGGAACAGATCTGCTGGACCTTGTCCATAGCCTCCACCAGGTCCGGGTTGGCCGGGAACAGGTTGGCATCCGGCCAGTCGGCCAGGTGCACTGAGCGGCCGCCGGTAAGGCCGCGCCAGATTTCCTCGGAGACCAGGGGCAAGAGGGAAGCTGCAACGCGGGAGACGGTTTCCAGCGCGGTGAACAGGGCGTCGAAGGCGTCCTGGTCCTCGTCGAAGAACCTCTGGCGGCTCCGGCGGACGTACCAGTTGGTGAGCATGTCCAGGTAGCTGCGCAGTTCGTCGCAGGCGCCGGAGATGTCGTAGGTGTCCAGCTGCACCGTCATGTTCCGGACCAGTTCGCCGGTGTTGGCCAGCAGGTACTGGTCCAGCGTGTCGGCGTAACCGTCGTAGCGGAGCCTGGCGTCATACCCTGCGCCGCCGGAAGCGGCGTTCGTGTACAGCGTGAAGAAGCTGTAGACGTTCCACAGCGGCAGGATGACCTGGCGGACGCCGTCGCGGATTCCCTGCTCGGTGACCACCAGGTTGCCGCCGCGGAGGATGGGGCTGGACATCAGGAACCAGCGCATGGCGTCGGAACCGTCGCGGTCCAGCACCTCGGAGACGTCCGGGTAGTTGCGCAGGCTCTTGGACATTTTCTGCCCGTCGGAGCCCAGCACGATGCCGTGGCTGATGACGTTGCGGAACGCAGGCCGGTCGAACAGTGCCGTCGACAGGATGTGCAGCATGTAGAACCAGCCGCGGGTCTGGCCAATGTACTCCACGATGAAGTCGGCCGGATTGTGCGTATCGAACCAGGCTTCGTTCTGGAACGGGTAGTGCACCTGGCCGTACGGCATGGAGCCGGAGTCGAACCAGACGTCCAGCACGTCCTCAACGCGCCGCATCACTGACTGACCCTCTGCCGGAGTGCGGGGATCATCCGGGTTGGGCCTGGTCAGTTCGTCGATGAACGGGCGGTGCAGGTCCACCTGGCCGTCGTTGTTCAGCGGCAGGCGCCCGAAGTCCGCCTCGATCTCCGCCAGGGAGCCGTACACGTCGGTGCGGGGGTATTCAGGGTCGCTGGACTGCCACACGGGGATGGGACTGCCCCAGTAACGGTTGCGGCTGATGGACCAGTCGCGGGCGTTGGCCAGCCACTTGCCGAACTGGCCGTCCTTGACGTTGCCGGGGATCCAGTTGATCTCCTGGTTCAGTTCGGACATCCGGTCCTTGAACTTGGTGACCTCCACGTACCAGGAGGAGACTGCCCGGTAGATCAGCGGGTTGCGGCACCGCCAGCAGTGCGGGTAGCTGTGCTCATAGCTGGCCTGGCGGACCAGGCGGCCCTGGGCCCGCAGCACCTGCGTGATGGGCTTGTTGGCTTCGAAGACCTGCAGGCCCACGATGTCATGCAGGTCGCCGTGCTTGAACAGCGGGAGGAATTTCGCTCCCTCGTCGACGGAGAGGATTACCGGGATGCCGGCTTCCTCGCAGACCTTCTGGTCATCTTCACCGTACGCGGGAGCCTGGTGGACGATGCCGGTGCCGTCGGTGGTGGTGACGTAGTCGGCCACGAGGATCCGCCAGGCATTCTCCATGCCGTACTTTTCGTTGTCGGCGAAGTCCTGCCACAGCGGCTGGTACGCCAGGCCTTCCAGCTCGGTACCGGTGTGGGTGGATACGACGGCGGCCTGTGCTGCGTCGAAGTCGTCGTACCCCAGGTCCTTGGCGTAGCTGGCCAGCAGGTCCGCGGCGAGCAGGAAACTGCCGCTCACCGGTGCGTCGGCGGAAGCGGCCTTGATCCCGTTGGGCCCCGCCGGCAGCACGGCATAGGTGATGGAAGGCCCGACGGCGAGCGCGGCGTTGGTGGGAAGCGTCCAGGGCGTGGTGGTCCAGGCGAGCGCCTGCACGCCGGCCAGCTGCCGCGACAGATTGGACTCCCCTGCGGTGATGGGAAAGGTCACCGTTACGGTCTGGTCCTGGCGGTTCTTGTAGACGTCGTCGTCCATGCGCAGCTCATGGTTGGACAGCGGCGTCTCGTCCTTCCAGCAGTAGGGCAGCACGCGGTAGCCGTTATAGGTCAGGCCCTTTTCGTGCAGCTGCTTGAAGGCCCAGAGGACGGACTCCATGTACTCAACGTTGAGGGTCTTGTAGTCGTTGTCGAAGTCCACCCAGCGCGCCTGGCGCGTGACGTAGTTGCGCCATTCGTCGGCGTACTTCATCACAGAGGCGCGGCAGGCGTCGTTGAACTTGTCGATGCCCATGGCTTCGATCTGGGTCTTGTCCGTCATGCCGAGCTGCTTCATGGCTTCCAGCTCCGCAGGCAGGCCATGGGTGTCCCAGCCGAAGCGGCGCTCCACGCGCTTGCCGCGCTGGGTCTGGTAGCGGCCCACGAGGTCCTTCGCGTACCCGGTCAGCAGGTGGCCGTAATGCGGCAGGCCGTTGGCGAACGGCGGGCCGTCATAGAAAACGAATTCGTTGCTGCCGGGTTCACCGCCGGGGGCGTCCGCACTTCGCTGGTCGATGCTGGCCTGGAAGGTGCCGTCCTGATCCCAGTACTTGAGGATGCGCTCTTCGATTTCCGGGAACTTCACGGAAGCGGAAACGCCGGCACCGCTGGAGGAGGTGCCACTGGTGGAGGCAGAGGCCTTGGGGTAATACGTCATTCTCGACATCCTGGGTTGAGCTTGGCGAACTTCCGGCTTGCGCCTTTCAGTTCCGTTCAGGATGCGAGGACGGTTGCCGTGTTGTCCGCCGGACTACACGCTCACCGCGGTACCACCTCACTTACCGGCGCTGCCAGTTCCCGGGGGAACGTGCCTGCTCCGGCCTCTCATTACTGCTGTGACGGGCTTACCCGTCCGGTTCTACTGACGCTTCCCCCCTTGCCGGTGGTTTGCGCGTTCTTCCGGAAGCTCACCGGTGATAGCCGGGTCGTAGCCGCTTACGAGTCTACTATTCCCACGGCCGGGCCACCAATAAGGGAAGCGCTAGCCCTTGCGGATCAGTTTGTGGTTCGCCGCCTGTGCCACCGGCCGGATCACAATCTGGTCCAGGTTGACGTGGTGCGGCGCCGTCACGGCGTACCGGACCACCTCCGCCACGTCTTCTGCCGTGAGCGGCTTCTCCACTCCCTGGTAGACCTTTTCGGCAGCCTGCCGGTCACCCAGCCGGTTCAAGGCGAATTCCTCGGTGTAAACCAGGCCAGGGGCCACTTCGATAACGCGGAGATTGTTTTCCACTTCCTCGAGCCGCAACGCCCCGGTCATGGCATGCTGGGCGAACTTCGCGGCGTTGTAACCGCCCCCGCCCTCGTACGCTGACAGCCCGGCCGTAGAGGTCAGGTTCAGTACCGTCCCTTCGCCGTGGGCGCGGAGCATCGGCAGGAATGCGCGGGTGAGCTTCATGGTGCCCAGCACGTTGACCCGGTACATCCACTCCCAGTCCTCCGTGCTTGCGTCGCCAATGGCGTCCGCTCCCCTGGCTCCGCCGGCAATGTTGACCAGGGTGTCTATTCCCCCCGCTTCGGTCACCCGGGCAACCAGCCGGGACACGTCGTCGTCCTCGGAAATGTCAGCAGGAATCGCGACGGCGCCTGTCTCGGCTTCGAGGTCGGCAAGGCGTTCTGCCCGGCGGGCCACGGCAAACACTGTCCACCCTTGGGCGGCAAGGGCGCGGACTGCTGCTTCCCCGATTCCGCTGCTTGCGCCGGTTACCAAAGCTGCCTTTTTCTGGAAGTCCTGAGTCATGGCACCACCCTAGCGGGAGCCGCCCGCAGAAGGTCCGGAGGCATGTCGCCAGATGACACCGGCGCCAACGCTGGCCGCCGGAGCCGCTGCCGACAGGCGGATGAGTCCGTCCATGGAACAATTGGCAGATGGCTGAAGACAATCAGGGTACAGACACGCCCAACACCGCCCCCATCAACGTTCCGGACAAGCCGGCCCTCGAAGGCCTTGAAGCTGCCTTGACGCAGCGCTGGCTTGCCGAAGGGACCTACAAGTTCAACCGGGACACCACCCGGGAGCAGGTCTACTCGATCGACACTCCCCCTCCCACCGCCTCCGGATCACTGCACGTGGGACACATGTTCTCCTACACCCAGACAGACGTGCTGGCCCGCTACCAGCGCATGACCGGCAAGAACGTTTTCTACCCGATGGGCTGGGACGACAACGGCCTGCCCACCGAGCGACGCGTGCAGAACTACTACGGCGTCCGCTGCGATCCCTCCATCCCGTACAACGCCGACTACCAGCCGCCGGCACAGCCTGCGAAAAACCAGCGGGACTTCGACGTCGTGTCCCGCCGGAACTTCATCGAACTGTGTGAAGAGCTCGCTGTCGAGGACGAGAAGGTTTTCGAAAACCTGTTCCAGACGCTTGGCCTGTCCGTGGACTGGGAGCTGACCTACCGGACCATCGACGATAACTCCCGTGCCGTCTCGCAGCGCGCCTTCCTCGCGAACCTCGCCGCCGGTGACGCCTACATGGCCGAGGCACCAACACTCTGGGACGTGACGTTCCGTACGGCGGTGGCCCAGGCCGAGCTGGAAGACCGCGAGGTGCCCGGGGCGTACTACCGCTACCCGTTCTTCACCGAGGACGGGGAGCGGATCTACATCGAGACCACCCGTCCCGAACTGCTGGCGGCGTGCGCCGCGCTGGTGGCCAATCCCGACGACGAACGGTACCAGCCGCTGTTCGGCAAGAAGGTCACGTCCCCTGTTTTCGGCGTCGAGGTCGAAGTCAAGGCGCACCCGCTTGCCAAAGCGGACAAGGGCTCCGGCATCGCCATGGTGTGTACCTTCGGCGACCTGACGGACGTGACCTGGTGGCGCGAACTGCAGCTTCCCACCCGCGCCATTGTGGGCCGGGACGGCCGGATCATCAGCGAGGCTCCCGAGTGGATCACCACCGACATCGGCCGTGAAGCCTTCGCCGCGATTGCGGGCAAGACCGTCTTCAGCGCCAAGGAAGAGGTGGTGAAGCTCCTCACCGCCGCCGACCTGCTCGAGGGCGAGCCCAAGAAGATCATGCACCCTGTGAACTTCTACGAAAAGGGCGACAAGCCCCTTGAAGTTGTGACCTCACGCCAGTGGTACATCCGCAACGGCGGCCGGGACGAGGACCGCCGGGAGCGGCTCATCGCCCGCGGGCAGGAGATCGACTTCCACCCCGCCTTTATGCGCTCACGCTACGAGAACTGGATCTCCGGCCTGAACGGTGACTGGCTGGTGTCCCGCCAGCGCTTCTTCGGTGTGCCCATCCCTGTCTGGTACCCATTGGATTCCGACGGCAACCCGGACTATGACTCCCCCATCGTGCCGTCGGACGCACAGCTCCCGGTGGACCCGGCCGCGGACGCCGCTCCCGGCTTCGATGAAGCCCAGCGCGATGTTCCCGGCGGCTTCACCGGCGACGCCGACATCCTGGACACCTGGGCCACGTCCTCCCTGACACCCAAGATCGTGGGCGGCTGGAAGCGGGACGAGGACCTGTTCGCCAAGGTGTTCCCGTTTGACGTCCGCCCCCAGGGCCACGACATCATCCGGACCTGGCTGTTCTCCTCGGTGGTCCGCGCGGATGCCCTGGAGAACAGCGCGCCGTGGAAGCACGCTGCCATCTCCGGCTGGATCCTCGATCCCGACCGCAAAAAGATGTCAAAGTCCAAGGGCAACGTGGTGGTCCCCACCGACGTGCTGGAGGAATACGGCTCCGACGCCGTCCGCTACTGGGCCGCTTCAGCGAAGCTCGGAGCCGATACCGCCTACGAGATTGCCCAGATGAAGATCGGCCGCCGCCTGGCCATCAAGCTGCTGAACGCCTCGAAGTTTGTCCTGAACCTCGGCGCCACAGAGGCGTCCGTACTGTCCGGTGACCTCTCATTGCTGACCAACCCGCTGGACCGGGCCGTACTTGCCCAGCTCGCCGAGGTTGTGGCCCAGTCCACCAAGGCGTTCGAAAACTACGATTACGCCCGCGCACTGCAGATCACCGAAAGCTTCTTCTGGCAGTTCACGGACGACTACGTGGAGCTCATCAAGGACCGGGCCTATGGCGCCGCGGGCGAGGCCGAACAGGCTTCCGTGCTTGCAGCGCTGGCCACCACCCTGGACACCCTGCTCCGGCTGTTCGCGCCGTTCCTGCCCTTCGCTACCGAAGAGGTCTGGGGGTGGTGGCGCAACGGTTCTGTCCACCGCGCCCAGTGGCCTGCCCCGCTGGACGTGCGGGGCGGTGACACCACGATGCTTGCCACCGTTGGAGTTGCGCTGAGCGGTGTCCGCAAGGCGAAGTCCGAAGCGAAAGTTAAGCAGCGTACGGAAGTTCTCTCGGCCACCATCACGGCTTCGGAGGCGCTGACCACGCAGCTGAAAGCGGGCCTTGGGGACCTAAAGGCCGCGTCCAACGCCCGGGAAATCACCGTCCTGGTGGGCGACGGCGACCTCACTGTCAGCGACGTGGCGCTGGCTGCCACAGAGGAGCCGGCACAGGCCTGACCCGATCTCAGCCTGTTTTAGGGCAAAGGGGAAGCCCCATCAGCGTTTTGCCGTTGGTGGGGCTTCGACTTTCGGCCATTCCGGTGACGTCTTTAATGGTCTGGCAGAATCCTCGGATCTTCAGGTCTTCCTACCTCGTCACTGGTAGCTTGCTTCTGACTTTGCCGATGGCTGCGTCGAAGACATATCACTGAATCTTTGGTTTCTGCGTCCCACTTCTTTCGAAGTGGGTAAAGACCATTCTTGTCCTGCCCATCTGCAAGCGCAAGAGCCCCGGCAGAACTACAGGCGGGTAGTTCTACCGGGGCTCTTGGGCCCTGCCCGGCTGGCAGGATCAGTCCTAGTCGAATTCAGGCCGCTCGGAGCGGCTGCGCTTGAGCTCGAAGAAGTGCGGGTAGGAGGCAAGTGCCGTGGTGGCGTCCCACAGCTTGCCCGCAACCTCGCCGCGCGGAATGCGGGTGAGGACCGGGCCGAAGAACGCGGTTCCGTTGAAAGCCACCACAGGCGTACCAACGTCCTGGCCCACCAGGGAGATGCCTTCCTCGTGGCTTGCGCGCAGCTGGTCATCAAAGGCGTCAGTGGTGGCTGCTGCTGCCAGCCCGGCAGGAAGACCGCATTCCGCCAGCGCCTTGGTGATAACAACGGAGCGGTCCTTCTCGCCGCGCTCATGGATCAGCGAACCCATGGCGTCATACAACGCCTTGACCGCTTCCTGGCCGTGGTCCTGCTGTGCCGCGATAATCACGCGGACCGGGCCCCAGGCGTTGTCCATGGACTCGCGGTACGCGGGCTCCAGGTCGCGGCCCTCATTCAGGACGGCAAGACTCATTACATGCCATACAGTTTCGATGTTCCGCACGGCCTCCACTTCGCCGATCCAGCGCGAGGTGATCCAGGCGAAGGGGCACAGCGGATCGAACCAAAAGTCCGCCTTGTTCTGTGCAGATCCGGTGGTGGCAGCTTCTGTCATGGGAGATCCTTCCAGATGGCTGGCCGCGCAGAACGCAGCCATAAACAGCGTGGTGGGTACAGCGCCTCGGTCAGGCAGATATCGCAGTCAGTTCGCCCCGGATCAGGCAGTCTTCCGGCGCTTGGTGACGTGCGGGATCATGGTTGGCTCCGCGCCGTTCAGGACGACGTCCTCCGTGATAACCACACTGGCGACGTCTTCGCGGCTGGGAAGATCGAACATTACCGGGAGCAGCACTTCCTCCATGATGGCGCGCAGACCGCGGGCACCGGTGCCGCGCTCGAGTGCCTGCTCGGCGATGGCGTCCAGGGCGGTGTCATCAAACACCAGTTCCACGCCGTCAATCTGAAACATCTTCTGGTACTGCTTCACCAGGGCGTTCTTGGGCGTGGAGAGGATCTGGATCAGGGCGTCGCGGTCCAGGTTGGATACGGTGGTGATCACGGGGAGCCGGCCGATGAATTCGGGGATGAGTCCGAACTTCAGCAGGTCCTCCGGCATCACTTCACCATAGGAGTCGATCTTCTTGCTGGCCTCGTTCAGGGGTGCGCCGAAGCCGATCCCCTTCCGGCCGGACCGGGAGCCGATGATCTCCTCGAGGCCGGCGAAGGCACCGGCCACGATGAACAGGACGTTGGTGGTGTCGATCTGGATGAATTCCTGGTGCGGGTGCTTCCGGCCGCCCTGCGGAGGAACGGAGGCAACAGTGCCCTCCAGGATCTTCAGCAGCGCCTGCTGGACGCCCTCGCCGGAGACATCACGGGTGATCGAGGGGTTTTCGCTCTTGCGGGAAATCTTGTCGATCTCGTCGATGTAGATGATGCCCTGCTCGGCTTTTTTGACGTCATAGTCCGCGGCCTGGATGAGCTTGAGGAGGATGTTCTCCACGTCCTCACCCACGTAGCCGGCCTCGGTCAGGGCCGTGGCGTCAGCTACCGCAAAAGGCACGTTCAGGCGACGGGCGAGCGTTTGGGCGAGGTACGTCTTTCCGCAGCCGGTGGGTCCGATAAGGAGGATGTTCGACTTGGCGATTTCGACGTCGTCGTGGTGGCCGCCCTCGGCCAGGCTTCCCGACTTCGGCGCGTGGCCTGCCTGGATCCGCTTGTAATGGTTGTAGACGGCGACGGCGAGGGAGCGCTTCGCAGGCTCCTGGCCGATGACGTACTCCTGCAGGAAGTCGAAGATTTCACGCGGCTTGGGAAGCTCGAAGCTGCCAAGATCGGCAACCTCCGCAAGTTCCTCTTCGATGATTTCGTTGCAAAGCTCAATGCATTCATCACAGATGTAGACACCGGGCCCGGCAATGAGCTTGCGCACCTGCTTCTGGCTCTTTCCGCAGAAAGAGCACTTCAGCAGATCCGTGCTCTCGCCAATCCGAGCCATATGTGAACCCCTTAGTATCTTGCTGCCAGGCAGCCTTGCACCGTTGCTGGAATCTCCACCAGCCTGCTTGGACCGGTTGTGACAACATCCACTCTAGGTCACATTCGCTTCCGAGGGTGGAAGGGAAAGGCCGGTGGAGCCAAATGATTGGCGCCACCGGCGCTTTACTTCGCCGCTACCTCGTGATGGCCTGCGGTTTGATCTTCCGTGAATCCAGGACCTGGTCGATCAAGCCGTAGGCCTGGGCTTCGTCGGCGGTGAGGATCTTGTCGCGCTCGATGTCGTTGTTGACCTGCTCGGACGTCCGTCCCGAGTGGTGCGCCAGCGTGTCCTCAAGCCAGGAGCGCATACGCATGACCTCGGCGGCCTGGATCTCAAGATCCGAGGCCTGGCCGCCCTGTCCTCCGGACAGTGCCGGCTGGTGGATCAGGACGCGCGCGTTCGGCAGGGCGAGGCGCTTGCCGGGCGTGCCGGCGGCCAGCAGGACTGCAGCAGCACTTGCCGCCTGGCCCAGGCATACGGTCTGGATCTCCGGGCGGATGTACTGCATGGTGTCGTAGATGGCCGTCATGGCGGTGAAGGAACCGCCCGGCGAGTTGATGTAGATGGTGATGTCGCGGTCCGGGTCGGTGGACTCCAGGACCAGCAGCTGCGCCATGACGTCGTCAGCCGATGCGTCATCCACTTGGACACCGAGGAAGATGATGCGGTCCTCGAAGAGCTTGGTGTACGGATCCTGGCGCTTGAAGCCGTAGGGCGTGCGCTCCTCGAACTGGGGCAGGACGTAGCGGCTGGACGGAAGATTACCGGCGGACCACCCGAAGTTGTAGTTCATTTTTGTTGCTCCTGATCTGAGTGTTCTTGTGCCGGTTTAGTTCGCGGAGGCTGATTCGCCCGAGGTGCCGTTCGACGTGCCGCCGCCGCCGGCAACAGATCCTGCGTGCGCGGCGATCTTGTCGAAGAAACCGTAGTCAAGCGCTTCCGTGGCAGTGAACCACTTGTCGCGGTCGTTGTCCTTGAGGATGGTGTCCACGGTCTGGCCGGTCTGCTCTGCCGTGAGCTCGGCCATGACCTTCTTCATGTGAAGGATGAGTTCGGCCTGGATCTTGATGTCGGAGGCCGTGCCGCCGATGCCGCCGGACGGCTGGTGCATCAGGACGCGAGCGTTCGGCGTGGCGTACCGCTTGCCCTTCGTGCCGGAGGAAAGCAGGAACTGCCCCATGGAGGCGGCAAGTCCGGTGGCGACGGTGACGACGTCGTTCGGGATGAACTGCATGGTGTCGTAGATCGCCATGCCTGCCGTGACGGAACCGCCGGGAGAGTTGATGTAAAGGTAGATGTCCTTTTCCGGGTTCTCAGCAGAAAGGAGGAGGAGCTGCGAGCAGATGGCGTTTGCGTTCTCGTCACGCACCTCTGAGCCCAGCCAGATGATCCGCTCCTTGAGGAGGCGGTTGTAGATGTAGTTGTCCTGGGCTGCAGGATCGACAGTAGCCATCCGGGGGGCCTCTGCGTGCTGTGACATGTGTACTTACCTCTCACTGGTGACGGTGACATCACTGAAAATCTCTACTTGGACACTAACCGGTTTCACCGACGTTTTGTTCGCGCACCGTGGGCTGTTCGCTGACGGCGCACGATCGGCGGGCCCCTTGCGGAAGCAGGCCCGGATCCTATGCAAAACGGCCCCCGGATCAATGGATCCGGGGGCCGTTAACAACTGCTTTACCGCAATGTACTTCGTTTACAGCAAGGAATTAGGCCTTCGCCTCTGCCTTGTCTTCCTCGACAGCCTCAGGCGCTTCGGTCACTGCTTCGTCTGCATCCAGGGCGGGAGCTTCCTCTTCACCACCAGGGCTGACGAAGTCGGTGAGGTCAATGGTCTTGCCCTCGGTGTCGGTCACCGTGGCCTGGCCGAGGACAACAGCCAGGGCCTTGCGGCGGCGGACCTCGGAAACCATCATGGGGACCTGGCCGCTCTGATCGATGATCTGGGCGAACTGGTTGGGATCCATGCCGTACTGGCTGGCGGTGGTGACGATGTAGTCGATCAGCTCGTTCTGGCTGACGTTGACTTCTTCCTTCTCCGCGATGGCGTCGAGGATGATCTCGTTCTGGAAGGCGCGGGCGGTGTTGGCCCGGACTTCTTCACGGTGCTCCTCGGTGTCGTGCTCGCCTTCACCGTGACCGTTGCCCTCCTTGAAGTGGGCTTCGAGCTGCTCTTCGACAACTGAGTCCGGAACGGGAACCTCTACCAGCTCAACGAGCTTGTCCAGGACCTTGTCGCGGGCTTCGACGCCCTGCTCGACGATCTTGGAGTCGGCGGCCTGCTTGGCGAGGTCTTCGCGGAGCTCGGCCAGGGTATCGAACTCCGAAGCCAGCTGGGCGAAGTCGTCGTTGGCCTCGGGGAGTTCGCGCTCCTTGACGGCCTTGACCACTACCTTGACCTGCGATGCTTCACCGGCGTGGTCGCCGCCCACGAGGGTGGTGTCGAAGATGGCGTCTTCGTCGGCGCTGAGGCCGGTGACAGCCTCGTCGAGGCCCTCAAGCATGGTGCCGGTGCCGACCTGGTAGGACAGGCCTGCGGCGGAGTCCACCTCTTCGCCGTCGATGGTGGCGTTGATGTCGATGGTGAGGAAGTCGCCGTCGGCAGCGGGACGGTCCACGGACTTCAGCGTGCCGAAGCGGCCGCGCAGTTCGTCCAGGGCCTTGTCAACGTCTTCATCAGAGGACTGGGCTGCAGCAACCTCAACCTGGATGCCGGCGTAGTCCGGGAGTTCGATCTCAGGGCGGACGTCAACCTCGGCGTGGAACTTCAGTTCACCGTCCGTGGAGGTGGGGTCCGGAACCTCGGTGATTTCCACCTCGGGACGGCTCAAGGGACGGATACCGGATTCCTGCACAGCAGACTGGTACCAGCCGTTGAGGCCTTCGTTGATGGCAGTCTCGAGGACGTAGCCGCGGCCGACGCGCTGGTCGATGAGCTTGGCCGGTACCTTGCCCTTACGGAAACCGGGGACCTGGATCTGCGAAGCAACGGTCTTGTAGGCCTCGTCGATGCTGGGCTTCAATTCCTCAAAGGGGACCTCAACATTGAGCTTGACCCGCGTGGGGGTGAGGTTCTCGACAGCGCTCTTCACGGTCTAAGTACTCCTGGGTTTGTGGGATGGGTTTCTGCAAACGCAATGGTCTTGCCAGGGCCAAGTGGTCCGGGCCGCAGAGTCGGGGTGACAGGATTTGAACCTGCGACTTCCTGCTCCCAAAGCAGGCGCTCTAGCCAAGCTGAGCTACACCCCGTAAGTGCACAGGCAAGTCTACGGTCATACGCGCCGTCTTTGCACATTTGACACGTAGGGCATGAATTAGGTTTAGTTGTATCCGGCTTGAACAGCCAGCCCGAAGTTGCCAGCCTGCCAGGGCCTCACGGAACTGCAGAAGGACCTTCTTTCGGGGACGTAGCTTAATGGTAAAGCCTCAGTCTTCCAAACTGATTACGCGGGTTCGATTCCCGTCGTCCCCTCCAAATACGAAAGGCCCCTCAGTGAGGGGCCTTTTGCGTTAATCCGCAGGACAGCGTGGATTAAGGGCAAACCCGCCATCATCTTCTGCCACATATCGCAAGACGCCCCATCACCTTTTGCCTCAAATCGGGGAACGCGCTATCACTTATGGCGCCTCCCGGAAAAACCTCGTGAACACTGCCCGCGGCAGCACCGCCGTCGAACACCAGCCTGAACTGATGGGGCGTCCCGGGGAAACCTGCAGGACGTGATGGGGCGTCCCGGGGGAACCTGCAGGACGTGATGGGGCGTCCCGGGGAAACCTGCAGGACGTGATGGGGCGTGCCGGTGCGCCGCCTGGGGTGGGCGCGGCTAGGACTGCTGGCAGTACGGGCACCAGTAGAGCTTGCGCGCCACCAGTTCGGCCATCAGCACCTGGGTGCCGCATACCCGGCAGGGCAGTCCGTTACGTTTGTACACAAAGTGGGCATTCTCCCTGGGCGGGAAGGTGCCGCTCTTGAGCGCGGCGTTCTCCGCCGCGGCCTTGGCCGTCCTGCCGTTGCCCGACCAGTACCTGGGCGTTGTGGTGATGATCCGGCCGTCGGCCACGCCATCGTTCATCACCGAGACGACGTCGCGCCACAGCCTGCGTGCCTCAGAGTCCGGAACCTCGCTGCCGGGCAGCCACGGATCGAGGCGCCGCCGGAAAAGGACTTCCGCACGGTACACATTCCCCACTCCGGCTATGACCTTCTGGTCCATGAGCAATGCGGCCACCGGTGTATTGCGGCTTCGAAGAGTCGCGGCAAAACGGCCGGCATCACCCCGGCGGTTGAGCAGTGGATCCGGGCCCAACCGGGCCAGCACGGCGTCGGACTCGGCAGCTGTAATGGTTTCGCAGGTAGTGGCCCCGCGCAGGTCGGCCCAGCCGTTGCTGCCGATAATCCGGACGCGCACGGCTCCCACCGGCGCAGGCGGCCCGGCGTACACGCCGGAGTCGTCACCGTCACCGAAGGTTTCCTGCTCCCCCACCCGGCGCGGGGCACCGATGCTGGAGGACCCTGCAAACGTGCTGTCGCCGCCGAAGGTCCAGGCCCCGTAGAGGCCCAGGTGGACGTGCAGCACCAGCGAGTGGTCAAAATGCAGGAACAGATGTTTTCCGTGGGCCTCGGCAGCAACAAGGGTGTGCCCGTCCAGCAGCGCGGCTCCCCCAATGAACCGGCCCTGCGGGCTGGACACGTTAAGCCGCTGGCCGCCGAAAACGTCCCCGAACTGCCGCGCCAGGCGCCGGAGTGTATGGCCTTCAGGCACTACTCGATGACCTCGCCGGTAGTCTCATAGGCCGCGATTTTGCCGATCCGGCGGACGTGCCGCTCGTCGTTGCTGAAGGGCTCGGCAAGGAAGGCCTCGATCAGCTCCGTTGCTTCCTCCACGGTGTGCTGGCGGCCGCCCACGGCCACCACGTTGGCGTCGTTGTGCTCACGGGCGAGGGTGGCAGTGGAGCGGTTCCAGGCCAAGGCTGCCCGGACGCCCTTGACCTTGTTGGCCGCGATCTGTTCGCCGTTGCCGGAGCCGCCCAGCACGATGCCGAGGGCGTGGACGCCGGCCTGCTGGTCCGCCACCACCGCAAGAGCCGCGTTGATGCAGAACGAGGGGTAGTCATCCAGGGCGTCGTAGACCTTGGGACCGTGGTCCACCACCTCGTACCCCTTGGCGGTCAGGTGGGAAACCAGGTGGGCGCTGAGTTCCATGCCTGCGTGGTCGGTGGCAATGTGGACCCGCGGGAAGGCAGGGGAAGAAGTCACAAGCAGAATCCGTTCGGTGTGGGCGCTGGCGGCCCGCACGGAAGGCGCAGGCCGGGGTCAACAACACGGACAAGAATACTAGGACTCGGGCTGGCCGGCCGCGGCCGGACCGCCGCCCCGGTGTGCCCTGTCCGCCACCCTGGTGAGGACTTCAGCGAGCCGCGCAGCGGAGTCCTGGCTCCCGCTGCTCACTGCCAGGCTCTGCCCGTCGGTTTTTTTCACCACGACGGCGGGGCCGCTGCTGACGAGCATCGCGGCAGTTCCGCTGTGGTGCCGGTAGCCCCACCCGCCGTAATCGGCAGCGCGGACGTCCGCTGCGCTGGCGGCCGAGATGGCGCCTGCCGGGACATCCATGACGGGGACGACGCCGGCCAGCAGGACTTTCAGGCCGCGCCGGTCTGCCTTGATCCTGGCACACAGGAATGCCGCGCCGATGATAGCCAGGACCACAAGGAGCACGCCAAGCCAGGGCACGGCGATGGCAATCAGGGCAGACGGAAACAGCGAGGCTATGCCGATCATGACGAACACGGAGCTGCGGGCATGGACCCAGAGCCGGATGCTGTCCCGTGCCAGATCAGGGTCCAGCTCCCTGGCAATGGCAAGCTGGAGGGCCCTGTCGTCGTTGGTCGACCATTGCTGGTCCGCCTTGTAGACAAAGCCCATAATCACGCCGAGGGACACGGCGGCTCCGCTTCCGAGCGCCAGCACGGTGAGGTCCACCCTGGACTCACGGGCGTCCGCCAGGCCGGTCTGCCCAACGAGGCCCGCAGCGAGCGCCGTGGCGACGAAGAGGCACAGGAACAGTCCTGCCCCCATCATGATCCGGCGCATCGGCACCGGCCTGCTGACCGGCAGGGCCTGGGAGAGGACCAGCCAGCCGGCGGCGACAATCATCAGGGCGCCCGCGGTGACGTAGGCGGCAAAGGGCGCGAAGGAGGCGCCGCCGTCGTCCGTCCACCGGATGGCGAGCGGCTCGGGAAGGTCAGGCCGAAGCAAAAAAGCGCACACCACGAAAGCGGTTGCGACCACCACCGGGAACCCCGCGATAAAACGCAGGGCCTTCGTGTCCACCGACTCCATGAACTTCCCCATGATTTAACGCTACTCCCGCCGCCGGCCATTGACCTGGTACCTGTCTCCCTACCCACTGTGAGCTGCGCTACTTGTTCCCGGGTGAAGGAATGCAAGAATGATCAGTGCCGCCGCTGGGCATCGCCAGCCGGCAGACGCAATTATTCTGGAGGCCCCACTTTGCCAGGTATGAATCTGACGCGCGCTGAAGCCCGCGAACGTGCCGAACTGATCACCGTCGAGTCCTACGAGGTCAGCCTGGACCTGACCCGCGGCGGGAAGGTCTTTGGCAGCACCACCGCAGTGAAGTTCAGCGCGAAGCCCGGGTCCTCCACCTTCATCGACGCTGTCACCGCCGCCGTTCACAGCGTCACGCTCAACGGCCGCAGCCTTGACCCGGACACTGTGGCGGACGGCGTCAGGATCCAGCTGCCGGAGCTCGCGGAGGACAATGAGCTCATCATCGTGGCTGATGCCCCCTATATGAACACCGGCGAAGGCCTGCACCGCTTCGTGGACCCGGTGGACAATGAGGTCTACCTCTATACCCAGTTTGAGGTCCCGGATTCACGCAGGATGTTCGCGGTGTTCGAGCAACCGGACCTGAAGGGGACCTTTACTTTTACCGTCACGGCACCCTCGCACTGGGATGTCATCTCCAACTCCCCCACGCCGGTGCCCGTGGAAACCACCCCCGGGGACGACGGCGGAGCCCGCGCCGTATGGTCCTTCTCTCCTACCCCGCGACTGTCCTCCTATGTCACCGCCCTGATCGCCGGCCCCTACCAGTCCGTGCGCAGCGAGGTGAAGAGTTCCGACGGCCGGGTCATTCCGCTGGGGGTCTTCGCCCGGAAGTCGCTGATGCAGTACCTGGACGCGGAAAACATTTTCGAGTTGACCCGCCAGGGTTTTGAATTCTTCGAGGCACAGTTCGGCTGCCCCTACCCGTTCGAAAAATACGACCAGCTCTTCGTGCCGGAATTCAACGCCGGCGCCATGGAGAACGCCGGGGCCGTGACCATCCTCGAAGGCTACGTTTTCCGCAGCAAGGTGACCGGCGCGCAGATCGAACGCCGGGCCATCACTGTCCTCCACGAGCTTGCGCACATGTGGTTCGGGGACCTGGTGACCATGCGCTGGTGGAACGACCTGTGGCTCAACGAGTCGTTTGCCGAGTACATGTCCCACCTCGCCGCCGTGGAGGCCACAGACTTCACCAGCGCCTGGACCACCTTCGCGTCGGTGGAAAAGTCCTGGGCATACCGCCAGGACCAGCTGCCTACCACCCATCCTATTTTCGCTGACATCAACGACCTTCAGGACGTCGAAGTGAACTTCGACGGCATCACCTACGCCAAGGGCGCCTCTGTCCTCCGCCAGCTCGTGGCGTGGGTCGGGCCGGAGCACTTTATGGCCGGGGTCCGCGAGTACTTCGCCAAGCATTCCTGGCAGAACACCGAGCTGGGCGATCTTATGGTGGAGCTGGAGAAGGCCAGCGGCCGCGACCTGGACGAATGGGGCCGGCAATGGCTGGAGACAGCCGGGGTTAATACCCTCACGCCGGAACTGGAAGTGGGCAGCGACGGCCGGCTGACCTCCTTCGCGATCCTGCAGTCCGCGGTGGAGGAGTGGCCCACCATCCGTCCGCACCGGCTGGCAGTGGGCTTCTACAACCTGGACGACGCCGGAAAGCTTGAGCGGGTGCACCGCGAGGAACTGGACGTGGACGGCGTCCGCACCGAGGTCCCGGCGCTGGCAGGGATGACGCAGCCGGACCTGATCCTGGTGAACGACGACGACCTCGCCTACGCCAAGGTCCGGTTGGACGAGAAGTCGCTTGCCACGGCCACCACGCATCTCAAGGACTTCAACCAGAGCCTGCCGCGGACCCTGGTGTGGAATTCCGCGTGGGACGCCGCCCGCGACGGCGAGACGCCTGCGCGGCGTTACGTGGAACTGATCCTTGCCAATGTTGCCGCCGAGTCCGATTCGTCGGTGATCCTGGTCCAGCTCCGGCAGCTGGCCACCACCCTGAGCTTCTACGTGGCTGAGGAGCACCGCGAGGCGACGACCGTGGCTGCTGCTGACAGGCTGTGGGAGCTGGCATCTGAGGTGCCGGGGGGCTCGGACGCCCAGCTGCAGTTCGTGAAATCCTTCGCACTGCTGGCCGGCGGTGGGAGTCAGCTGGACACGGTGGCCGGCCTCCTCGACGGTTCGCTGGTCCTGGATGGGCTGAGCATTGACCAGGACCTGCGCTGGGAGCTGGTGACCTCACTGGTGGTGGGCGGCCGGCTCGCGCAGGACGGCATCGATGCCGAGCTTGCACGGGACAACACCTCCAGCGGCCAGAATGCCGCCGCCCAGGCCAAAGCGGCCATCCCCACTCCCGAGGCCAAGGCCGCGGCCTGGGAATCCATTGTGGTGAACGGCGAGCTGTCCAACGCCCTTCAGGCGTCGGCGGTCAACGGCTTTATGCGCGTCCTGGACCGGTCCCTGCTGGAGCCGTACGCGGAGAAGTACTTCCAGGCGGTGCCGGCCATCGTGGAAACCCGGACGAACGCACTTGCCCAGCAGATCGTCGTCGGCCTCTACCCGGCGTTGCTGACCACCCAGGCGACCGTTGACCGCACTGACGGCTTCCTGGCAGCGCTCCCGCCGCAAAGCGCCGCCCTGCGGCGGATGATGCTGGAAAACCGCGACGGCGTCGCACGGGCCCTGCGCGCACGCGCCGCTGATGTCCTTCCCGGCGAAGCAGGGCCGGGGTTGTGAGTCTGAGTGAGCACCGCTATGCGCTGACGGTGCAGTGGACGGGCAACCTGGGTGGTGGGACGTCCTCGTACCGCGGCTATTCGCGCGACCACGACATCCTGATACCCGGGCTGCCGGTTCTCAAGGGCTCGGCCGATCCCACCTTCCATGGCGACCGGGAGCGCTATAACCCGGAGCAGCTGCTTCTGGCCGCCCTGGCGCAGTGCCATATGCTTTCCTTCCTGCATGTGGCGGTGAAGCACGGCGTAGTGGTCACGGACTACCGCGACGAGGCCACCGGGCTGATGAAGCTCAACCGCGACGGCAGCGGCCAGTTCGAACGTGTGACGCTGCGTCCGCAGGTAACGCTGGCGGACGAGATGCACCTGGCGCTGGCCGCGCAACTGCACCATGAGGCCAACCAGGTGTGCTTCATCGCCCGCAGCGTGAACTTCCCGGTGGAGCACGCTCCGGTGACGGTGGCCCGCTAGCGTAGCTCAGGCGGCGTCCTGCGGTGCAGCGGCGGGTCCGTCCGTGTTCCCGTCCCGCAGGATGCCGACCAGCCGCGCCTCCGTTTCCGGCGTCAACCCGGCCTTGCGGGGCCGGTCCAGTCCGCGGCGGCGTTCGTCATCCAGTGTGTCCGCCAGCGTTTCCTGCCACGGCCGGATCGGCAGGCCGGCATCCACCGCGGCCTTGTTGCTCCTGGCCATAAATCCCCCATGCGCGGGCGGGAGCCAGAGCGGCAGCGAATCGGGCCCCGCCCAGTAGCCGACGCCATGCGCCGCGAGCCAGTCCACGGCCGCCGGCACCACGTCGCCGCCATAAGCTGCCGCCTGCCGGGAAGCGCTGATGTACTCCCCGAACGGTACTTGGTCCCCCAAGGCATTCAGTGCTCCGGTGACCCTTTGCTCTGCTGCCAGCAGGATCCAGGCGGCAAGGTCCCGGACATCGATCACCTGCGTGGGGTGGGTGTCGATGGCCGGCACAATGGCCGGCCGGCTGTCCCTGGCGAAGCGGGCGGGCCAGTAGCCGTAGCGGTCCGAACCGTCGCCTGGTCCGCCGATCAGGCCGGCACGGCAGAGGTGCGCTTTTCCGTGGGTGGCACGGAGGGTTGCCTCCTCGATGGCGACTTTGGACTCGCCGTAGTTTTCCGGCGTCGAAGGAGTGCCAGGCGCAAGGGCCGGGAGCAGGCCGGCGTCCTCAGCGGCGCCGGGAACCGACGCTTCGGCATAAACGGAGCAACTGGAGACGAAAGTCCAGTGGGCGGTGCGGTGTGCGAGGGCGTCCAGTGCTTCGCTTGCGGGCAGCGGATCGCGGGCAACGTCGATGACCTCGTCCCACTCCCCCTCAACGCTGTCGTAGGCCGTGGCGCCCCGTGAGCGGTCGGATTTCAGCCAGACGGCTCCCTCTGGTGGTTCAGCGGCGGAACCCCGGGCAAGGCAGGTGACGTTATGCCCCCCGGCGACGGCCTGGCGGACGATTTCTGCGGAAAGGAAGGCGGTTCCGCCCAGGACGAGAATGCGCATGCGACCACGCTACGGCGCTAGGGTTAAAGGAGAACAGAGCCTTCCGCGCCGGGCGTAACCGGCGCTCCGGCACCCCCGTATCCCGGCGCCGCCGGGGAACCCCAGGAGTATTTCCCCCCTATGGTCAGCATGTTGTCGATCCTTCCTTCCGCCACCACCGAGCCGGACGGCATCAGCATCACGGGCATCGTGATCAGCCTCGGCGTGGGCGTTGCCATTTGGCTGGTGGCCACCTTTGTTATTTCCCGCATCACCGGCCGCGTCGCGGCAGGCAGCAACTTTTTCAAGCGGCCCACCTTCAAATGGGCGGCCCCGGCCCTGCGCGCCCTGGACCACGAGCGGAGGGTCCAGCGCGCGGAAACCATCGGTTCCCTGCTGAACAGCATCGTCGGCGTGCTGGTGGTGGTCATCACCAGCATGTACGTCCTGCAGAACCTGGACATCGACATCGCGCCCCTTCTCACCAGCGTGGGTATCTTCGGTGTTGCCATCGGTTTCGGCGCCCAGCAGCTGATCCGCGACTTCCTGGCCGGGATCTTTATTACCATTGAAGACCAATACGGAATCGGCGATGTGATCGAAACCAGCGAGGTAGTTGGTGTGGTGGAGTCCATGGGCCTGCGCATCACCCGCGTGCGGTCCGACGACGGCGCCATCTGGTATCTCCGCAACGGCGAGATCCTCCGCGTGGGCAACCGTTCGCAGGGTACCTACGTGCCCCTGCACGAGTCACCGGACGGGACCACGGACCAGGCCGGCGATCACGGCGCCGAAACCAAAAAGACTGACCAAAAGGCCGGAGACTAGCAATGACCATCCCCGTCGAACCGCAGCGGCCCCGCCAGCTGATGCAGAACGATCCGTTCAGCCAGCCCGGCTACACGGACAACTTCTATGACGCCGTGGGCGGCCACGAAACCTTCGTCAAGCTGATCGATGTCTTTTACGACGGCGTCGCGACCGATCCGCTGCTGCGGCCCATGTACCCGGAAGAGGACCTGGCACCGGCCAAGCGCCGGTTCCTGATGTTCCTTGAGCAGTACTGGGGCGGACCCACCACCTACGGGGAAGAGCGCGGCCACCCCCGGCTGCGCATGCGCCACATGCCCTTCACTGTGACGCCTGAGGCCAAGGACCGCTGGCTCTTCCACATGCGGACTGCTGTGGACGCGCTGAAACTTCCGCCCCTGTATGAGGGAACCCTTTGGGACTACATGGAGCGCGCAGCACTGTCGATGGTGAACAGCCCGGCCGGTTAGCCGATAGCTGGCTGACACAGGGGTGGTTTCCGCCAGGAGTGGTTGCCGCCGGGCAGCGGCCTGCCGTTAGAGAAGTCCGCTGCCCGTCCGCGCCAGGACGTGTCCCCGTGGACCTGTGAGACGGAACCAACGGCCTGCGCGGTACAAATTCTGGTCGCCGTCCGCGAGGAAACCAAGGGCCAGGGCTGCGAAAGCGGCACCTGCCGGAAGCCCGGAGTCATCAAGTTCCCTGCCCCACACTGCGGCCCGGGCGTTGTTGACGATCAGCGCTCCCGGCTTATCGGGAACGATGCCGGCCACTTCAGCGATGCCGGCCTCTGCAGCTTCCCGCAGGGCTGTATCGCTTCGCGAACCCAGCAGTTCCCACCCGCCCCTTGGGGCGCCGACGCCAGTCCAGGACTCGGTGACGGTGGACGGCGGTACCGGCAGCTCGACGTCGTCCTCCCCCGCCCGCGCGAGCCGGTCCAGCACCGCCGCCAGCGGAACGGTGACGTCCGTCCCTGACGGCTCAGCCAGCGCCATGGTGCGCAGTCCCAGGATGGTGGGGGTCGATTCACCGAGCACCCGGGGCCGCAGCACGCAGACGTACGCGGCAAGGACGGAGCCTGCGGCCTGAAGCCGGATGGCGCCGTCGTCAATCGTTTTGGCGCGCGTGGCGAAGGTTTTCAGGTCGGCGAGATCCTGCGGATCGGCGAAACGGAAGGACGAGGTGAGGAGATCAGACACACCAAGAACACTACCGGCTGCACCTTTGTTGAGCGGTGCCGGGGCGCCGTCTAGAGTCGAACCATGACTGAAGCCGACGCCGGACTCCTGGCGCTCCCCAGCGAAGACCCCACCTCCTCGCTCATCTCCCTGCTTGATCTCGGCGAGCTGGAGGGAGCCCGGACCGACGAGGACATCTTCCTGGGTCCGTCGCAGCAGCAGCCCCATCACCGGGTCTTTGGCGGCCAGGTGCTGGCCCAGTCATTGATTGCCTCCATCAGGACGGTGGACCCGGGCCGTTTTGTCCATTCCATGCACGGCTACTTCCTCCGCCCGGGGGACGCGAACAAGCCCATCACCTTTGGGGTTCAACGCCTCCGCGACGGCCGGTCCTTCTCCGCCCGCAGGGTCCACGCCTATCAGGAAGGCGTGCCCATCCTGTCGATGATCGCCTCCTTCCAGGGCGAGGACGAAGGCGTCGAGCACGAGTCCGTGATGCCCAGCGGCATTCCCGACCCCGAGTCCTTGCCCAGCACAGCGGACCTGCTGGGAAAGTTCGACCACCCCGTGGCACGGCACTGGGCCTATGAGCGGCCCTTTGACATCCGGCACGTTGATCCGCCGCTGTACGTATCAGCAAAGGGTGAACGGGAAGCACGCAATGCCGTGTGGATGAAGACCTTCGGCCCGATGCCGGACAACCCCAACCTGCACCGTGCTGCCCTGGCCTACGCCAGCGACTACACACTGCTTGAGTCGATCCTGCGCCGCCACGGGCTGAGCTGGATCACTCCCGGGATGAACGTTGCCAGCCTGGACCATGCCATGTGGTGGCACCGTCCCGCACGGGTGGACGAGTGGCTGCTGTACGTCCAGGAATCGCCCAGTGCCCAGGGTGCCCGCGGACTGGCAACAGGCAAAATCTTCAACCAGGCAGGGCAGCACGTGGCCTCCGTGGCACAGGAAGGCATGGTCCGTGTGCCCACCGATCTGAAAAACAAGGTGGTGGGTGCGTTCCAGTCAAAGGTGATGGAGCACCAGATCCGCAGAGCCGGCCGGGACTAGCTCCCTGGGCTGTATTCCTGGAGCCGTGTCCCGGGCGTGAACGCAAAACAGGCCGGCACCCTCGGGTGCCGGCCTGTTTGCGCCAGACGCGTCGACGACTTATCAGTCGCGGGTCAGGCGGCGGTGCGTGACGCGGTGCGGCTTGGCCGCATCCGGACCCAGCCGCTCCACCTTGTTCTCCTCGTACGATTCGAAGTTACCCTCGAACCAGTACCACTTGGACGGGTTTTCCTGGTCGCCTTCGTACGCGAGGATGTGAGTGGCCACCCGGTCCAGGAACCAGCGGTCGTGCGAGACCACCACGGCGCAGCCCGGGAACTCCAGCAGCGCGTTTTCCAGGCTGCTGAGGGTTTCGACGTCGAGGTCGTTGGTGGGCTCATCGAGGAGCAGCAGGTTGCCGCCCTGCTTGAGGGTCAAAGCCAGGTTCAGGCGGTTGCGCTCACCACCGGAGAGCACGCCGGCCTTCTTCTGCTGGTCCGGGCCCTTGAACCCGAAGGCCGCAACGTACGCGCGGGACGGCATTTCCACGTGGCCCACCTGGATAAAGTCCAGACCGTCCGAAACGACCTCCCACAGCGTTTTGTTGGGGTCGATGCCGCCGCGGCTCTGGTCCGCATAGGAGATCTTGACGGAGTCGCCGATCTTCAGGTCGCCGCCGTCGAGCGGCTCCAGCCCGACGATGGTCTTGAACAGCGTGGTCTTGCCGACGCCGTTGGGGCCGATGACGCCCACGATGCCGTTGCGGGGCAGGCTGAAGGACAGTCCATCGATCAGTGTGCGGTCCTCGAAGCCCTTTTGCAGGTTCTTGGCCTCGAGCACCAGGCCACCCAGGCGGGGCCCCGGCGGGATCTGGATTTCCTCGAAGTCGAGCTTGCGGGTCCGGTCAGCCTCTGCGGCCATTTCCTCATAACGGGCGAGGCGGGCTTTGGACTTGGTCTGGCGGCCCTTGGCGTTGGAGCGCACCCATTCCAGTTCCTCGCTGAGGCGCTTGGCCTGCTTGGCGTCCTTTTTGCCCTGGATTTCCAGGCGCGCCCGCTTCTTCTCCAGGTACGTGGAGTAGTTGCCCTCGTACGGGTACAGGTGGCCGCGGTCCACTTCGGCAATCCATTCGGCCACGTGGTCCAGGAAGTAGCGGTCGTGGGTAACGGCCAGGACGGCGCCGGCGTAGCTGGAGAGGTGCTGTTCGAGCCACAGCACGCTCTCGGCGTCCAGGTGGTTGGTGGGCTCATCCAGGAGCAGCAGGTCAGGCTTCTGCAGGAGCAGCTTGCACAGGGCCACGCGGCGGCGCTCACCGCCGGAGAGGTTGGTGACGTCGGCGTCCGCGGGCGGGCAGCGGAGCGCGTCCATTGCCTGCTCGAGCTGGGAGTCAAGGTCCCAAGCGTCTGCGGCGTCAATGGCCTCCTGCAGGTGCCCCATCTCCTCGAGGAGGGTGTCGTAGTCAGCATCGGGGCTGGCCATTTCCTCGGAGATTTCGTTGAAGCGCTGGATCTTGCCGTAGATCTCGCCCACGCCTTCCTGGACGTTGCCCAGGACGGTTTTTTCTTCGTTCAGGGGTGGTTCCTGGAGGAGGATGCCCACGGTGTAGCCGGGGCTAAGCCGGGCCTCACCATTGGAGGGGGTGTCCAGCCCGGCCATGATCTTGAGGATGGTGGACTTACCGGCACCGTTCGGGCCCACAACACCGATCTTGGCGCCAGGAAAGAAGGACATGCTTACGTCGTCAAGAATGAGTTTTTCGCCAACGGCTTTGCGGGCCTTGGTCATTGTGTAGATAAATTCCGCCATGGTTCCAAATCTAGTGGGTTGGCGGGCATATCTCACATTCGGTGCATCAGGGTCAGGAGCCTACAAAGCACTTGCCGCTTGCCAGCACCGGAAGGACCGTCACTGTGACGGCGCCATCACGGACCTGGCCGATCACACAGTCGCGGCCCTGGAGCACGGAAGCTTCGATGGCGTCGGCTTCCAGGCCCGTAGGGGTCCGGCTCTGCGAAACCTGCAGTGCTGCCGGTGCGATGCCCGCTCCCGTCAGGGCTTCTGTAACCTGGGCGGTAGCCGGTTTCGGCGATCCCGCCGCCAGCCGCCCAAGGGCGTCCGTAACGGTTTTCCTTACCGTTTCGGTGGCGGCATCCGCGCCGGCCGTTGATGCCTGTCCGGAAGTTTCCGCCAGCGGTTCGGCAGCCGATGTTTCCGTTGTTGCCGCACCGGCACCAGAGCCGGCGGTGGTTGGCGTATCGGTTGCCGGTTCCGCTGCCCCGGGCTGGACAACCGACGGTACCCCGCCCACGCATCCCGCCAGCGCGGCCGCCAGGGCGGCTCCGGCCACTGCTGCCACCAGGCGGCGTGCGGCCCGGCCGGAAGCTGGGGAAGCGGCCGATGATGCGCCGGCCACGAGGTTCTGCCGGTGGTCAGGGGTGGTCCGCATGGTGTCATTCTGCCATGTGGTCCGGCAGCGGCTTCACAACCTGGGCGGGCAGGGCGCGGCCGGGGGGTGCCGCGGTCCTGCCCGCCCAGGAAACCAAGGGGACGTTGATATAGGAGATTCCTAGACTCGGGATTCGGCGAGTTCCCCCGTTTCCAGGTTTAGGGCGAGCAGGTCCCCGTTGCTGTCCTCAACGAGAGCTGCGGCGGGGTCGCCGCTGTCCGCCAGGTCTTCTTCGTTGTCCTCAGGCTCGTCCAAGGGTTCATCGGTACGGGGATCTGCATCGAAGCCCGGTTCCTGCTCCACGAGCGAGAGGAGTGGTTTGGTGGAGGACCGGATGAAGTTGGCCGTGCCCCATGTGAGGTCATGACCCACAGCGTCAGCATCAATGATGTGTGAGTAGTAGACCCTGCCGTCCTTTTCCCAACTGCGGATCTTCAGCTTGCCAACAACGATGACGGGCTGGCCTTTCCGGATGCTGCAGCCCATGCTTCCCGCCAGGTGTCTGTAGCCCTGTACCAGGAACCAGTTCGTGTGGCCGTCCGTCCACGTGCCGGTTCCCTTGTCGTAGCGGCGGGAATTGGATCCGATGCGGAAGGAGGCTGTGGCCACTCCCCCTGTTGTGGTGGAGCTCTTGATCTCGGTGGCAACGAAGCCCCGGATCGTTATGGTGTCGCTCATCTTTTACGTCCTGTCTTCTAGTGATGCCTTAGCAGGCAAGACCAGCATCGCGCCCGCACCGAACTCCGGGGAGGCAGCGCTTTCGCTATGTGCACAACCCGAACCTTGATGTGCCTGTGGAGGAAAAGTCCGCCACTGCACAACTGTGAAGGCGCCTGCACTTCAGGCAATGTAAACTTTTTGAGGCGCCGGAATTCAGCTCCGAAACCACTGCCTCAGTAGCTCAGGGGATAGAGCAGCGGCCTTCTAATCCGCCGGTCGGGGGTTCGATTCCCTCCTGGGGCACTTGGAGAAGCAGCTTTGGCTTGCGGATTTCCGCAGGCTAAAGCCGCTCGCCGGGGGTTTTCAGCACGCCGTCCCGGCGTCGTTCACAGGGGACGCTTCCTGAGGGAGAACCCACCGACGGCAGTGGCCGGGCGGCGCGACTTGCGCCAAGCCTGGCGGTCAAGCGCCATAGTCCCCAGCACGGTTAGGACGACGACCACGAAGTAGACCAGTTCCACCCGCACGGCATCGGTACCGGTGAAGCCAAAGGAACCCATGGTGAAAGTGCCCTGGCTGTTGTGGAACAGGAGTGTCAGCAGGACGCTGCCGCCCGTGTGGTTGAAAAGCCATACGTAGAGGAAGGTGATGGCGAACGTCGTCGGGAGTCCGATCAGGCTAAGCCCGGCAAAGAGGACCAGTGGCAGGTGCCACAGGGCCACGAGGACACCAAGGATTGCCGCGGACGCCAGCGGAGTGCGGGACGCCTGAAGCAGCGGAAGTGCGTAGCCGCGGAAGCCGGGCTCCTCCCCCAGCGCTCCGTCCAGGGGATTGACCAGCCGGACGGCGAAGACGGTCAGCATTCCACTCCACGTCACCTGGGTGAGGCCGGGTGCCGGGGACCCGAGGGCCATGGTGATGAACCCCGAGGCGAGGACAAGGAGGACGGGGAGGAACAGCGCGACGGCGTACCAGACCCACCCTGCGCGCCACCGGATGAGCCGCCGTCCCCAGGCGCGGAAGCCTTTCCGGCCCTCGGCCAGGGCGATGACGATAAGTGCTGCAGCAAGCGGGCCTATGGGCAGAAATTCCATGCGGGGAATCAGCCCTGCTGCGTACGCGGGCCACGATGCCCAGGAAATCGCGTAAGTCAGGATGAAGAAGGCCAGAAGCCTATGATGTTTTAGCCAGCCGGTGGAACGCATGATGGCTCCAAACAGTCACTGTACGAAGCTCCAATTGTCCACCCCTGCCCACGGGCAGGCCAGTGCTGCTGCAGGAGGCTAAGACTGCAGCCGGTGGGGTGCTTCCACGAGGGATCGGACAACACTGCCGGCGGCCCCCAGCAGGGCGCCGTTCTCCCCGGCGGCAGCCGTGGTGATGTGCCCGGGCAAAAATTTTCCCGGCGCGTACCTGCTGAGGCTGTCGAGCAGCGGCGGGCGCAGCCAAGACTCGAGGACGGCGAAGTGCCCGCCGAGCACCACCGCCCTGATATCCACCACCCGGGACGCGGACGCAACCGCCACGCCCAGGGACCGGCCGGCCCTTTGGACGGCCAGCAGTGCGGCAGGTTCCTCGGCGGTGAGCGCACGCGTCAGGGCGGACATGCTTTCCGACCTCGCGTGCCCTTTGCCCGATAGTCCCGCCGCAGAAAAGATCGCGTCCTGCCCGGCTATGGTCTCCAGGCAGCCCGTTCCTCCACAGGAGCAGGGGTTGCCCTCGGGGTCGACCACTATGTGGCCCACCTCCCCAGCGTGGCCTTCCGGGCCGGTAAAGAGCTCCGACCTGATGACCAGTCCGCCACCGACACCCACCTCGCCGGAGATGAAGAGGAAGTCCTTCCTGCCGCTGGATCCGCGGGCCAGTTCTGCGAGGGCAGCAGCATTGGCTTCGTTGAAGAGTGTGACGCCCAACGGCGGGCCCGGGAGCAGACCGCCGACGTCAAGCTGCACGTCCCGCCACCCCAGGTTGGGGGCAGTGATGACAGTTGAACTGCCGCCATTGACGAGTCCGGGAACAGCGAGTCCTCCGCCCAGAATCTCAACGCCCCTCAGCGCGGCCGCGTCCCGCACCTCGGCGGCCAACACGGCCAGGGCGGTCATCACCGGCCCACTCGCACTGTCCCGGTTGTCCCGTTCACGGATTTCCTGCACCACTACGGCACCGGAAAGATCTGTCACCCCCGCAGCAATGTAGTCAACGTTGATTTCCATGCCCATAACACCCCGTGCAGGGTTCAATTCCAGTCCGACGCCCGGGCGGCCGCGCTCCCCCTGCGGGTTCAGGCCAATCTCATGCAGAATACCGGCTTCGAGGAGGTCAAGGACGATGCTGGACACCGACGCCTTTGTCAGCCCGGTGGCGGCGGCGATCTGCGCACGCGTCAGATGGAATCCGGCCGGGGACTGTGACACCGTGCCCAGGACGAGGGCAAGATTGCCCCGGCGCACGTCGCCCATGCTTCCCGGTGTACCGGCGTCCGACGCAGGCGCTGTTGCCGTGTTCGCCATGACGTGCCTCCTCGTGCTGTCAGCGGGACCGTTGGCTTGCGTTCCCTTTGCTATTGACCCTAGCGTAATCACCGCTATATAGTTCAAACGATAAACTAACTCGCCGGACTGACGGCGATACCACTATTGCAAGGACGCATCATGACTCTTTCCCCCACCCCCGCCGACAAGTTCACTTTTGGCCTTTGGACTGTTGGTTGGACCGGCGCTGACCCGTTCGGTGTTGCTACCCGTGCTGCCCTGGATCCGGTGGAGGCTGTGCACCGGCTCGCCGAACTGGGCGCGCACGGCATCACGTTCCATGACAATGACCTGGTCCCGTTTGAGGCAACGGCCTCGGAGCGGGAGCTGATCCTGAAGAACTTCAAGGCAGCCCTGGCCGAGACCGGGCTGAAGGTCCCGATGGTGACCACCAACCTCTTCAGCCACCCGGTGTTCAAGGACGGCGGTTTCACTTCCAACGACCGCTCCATCCGCCGCTTCGCCCTGTCCAAGGTCCTGCGCAGCATCGATTCCGCCGCCGAGTTCGGCGCCGAAACCTTCGTGATGTGGGGCGGGCGTGAGGGCAGCGAATACGACGGTTCCAAGGACCTCGCCGCGGCCCTGGACCGGATGCGCGAAGGCGTGGACACCGCCGCGGCGTACATCAAGGACAAGGGCTACAACCTGCGCATCGCGCTCGAGCCCAAGCCCAACGAACCCCGCGGCGACATTTTCCTGCCCACCGTCGGCCACGCCCTGGCCTTCATCGCCCAGCTCGAGCACGGCGACATCGTGGGACTGAACCCCGAGACCGGCCACGAGCAGATGGCCGGGCTGAACTTCACCCACGGCATCGCCCAGGCGCTGTGGGCCGGGAAGCTGTTCCACATCGACCTCAACGGCCAGCGCGGCATCAAGTACGACCAGGACCTCGTCTTTGGCCACGGCGACCTCACCAGCGCGTTCTTCACCGTTGACCTGCTCGAAAACGGCTTCCCCAACGGCGGCCCCCGCTACGAAGGCCCGCGCCACTTCGACTACAAGCCCTCCCGCACCGACGGGTACGACGGCGTCTGGGAATCAGCCAAAGCCAACATGGCCATGTACCTGCTCCTGAAAGAACGCGCCCTCGCCTTCCGCGCCGACCCCCAGGTCCAGGAAGCCCTCGCCACCTCCGGCGTCTTCGAACTCGGCGAAACCACCCTCGCCGCGGGCGAAACCGCCACCGACCTGCTCAACGACACCACCGCGTTCGAGGACTTCGACGCCGACAAGGCAGCCGAACGCTCCTTCGCCTTCATCCGGCTCAACCAGCTCGCCATCGAACACCTCCTCAACGCACGCTGACCATGGCACTCGTAGCAGGCATCGACAGCTCCACGCAGTCCTGCAAAGTGGTGATCCGTGATGCGGACACCGGAGCACTTGTCCGCGAAGGAAGGGCCAAACACCCGGAGGGCACCGAAATCCACCCGGACCACTGGTGGACAGCCCTGCAGGAAGCAATCGAGCACGCCGGCGGACTGGATGACGTGGCTGCGGTTTCGGTGGGCGGCCAGCAGCACGGTATGGTCTGCCTGGACAGCGACGGCCGGGTGATCCGGCCGGCGCTCCTCTGGAATGACACGCGCAGTGCGGGCGCGGCCCTTGAACTGATCAGGACAGCTGGCGACGGCGACCCTGCTGCCGGCGCCAGCTATTGGGCCGGTGCCACCGGAACTGTCCCGGTAGCGTCGCTGACGCTCACGAAGCTGCACTGGCTGGCCGTCAATGAGCCGGAGAACGCGGCAAAGGTTGCAGCGGTCTGCCTGCCGCACGACTGGCTGACCTGGCGGCTTCTGGGCTATGGCGAGGGCAGCGGCCCTGGAAGCCTGGACGCCTTGACCACGGACCGGTCCGACGCATCCGGTACGGGCTACTATTCGACGGCAGCAGGCCGGTACCTGCCGGAGGTCCTGGAGTCATCACTGGGGCACGTTCCGCTGCTGCCCGGAGTGCTGGGCCCGCTGGACGTGGCAGGCAAGACCCCCGCCGGTGCCCTCGTGGCCGCCGGCGCCGGGGACAACGCCGCAGCGGCGCTGGGCGTTGGAGCCGGCGTAGGCGATGTGGTGATGTCGCTGGGCACCTCCGGAACCGTCTTTGCCGTGTCCGATATGGCGGCCGCCGATCCGTCCGGGCTGGTGGCAGGGTTCGCGGACGCGGCCGGAAACTACCTGCCGCTGGTATGCACGCTGAACGCCACCCGGGTTTTTGATGCCACCGCAGCCTTGCTGGACGTCAGCCTGGCGGAGTTCAACGAGCTGGCAATGTCCGCCGAAAGCGGTGCCGGGGGCTTGACCCTCGTACCGTACTTCGACGGCGAGCGCACGCCAAACCTGCCCGACGCGACAGGTTCACTGCACGGGATCACCCGTCACAACTACACGCCGGCGAATTTGGCGCGCGCCGCCGTCGAAGGTGTGGTGTGTTCGCTGGCGGACGGCCTGGCTGCCCTTCAGCAACAGGGCGTTGAGGCCAAGCGGATCATCCTGGTGGGCGGCGGGGCACAGTCCACGGCCGTGCAGGAGGCGGCAGCGCAGCTGCTGGGTGTCGAGGTCACCGTGCCCCGCCCCGGGGAATACGTGGCCGACGGCGCCGCACGCCAGGCCACCGCGGCACTCACTGGGCAGTTTCCGCAATGGGCGCTCGACGCCGTCGACCTCCCCGCAGGGCAGGACGAGGGAGCGGTGCTCACCCGCTACCGCAGGTGCGCGTCGCTGTACGCCTAGGTATCCACCAAGTGAAGGACCCGGACCGCAGAGATGCGGTCCGGGTCCTTTCTATATAGCGCGCAGGCTCCTGCCTGATCAGCAAAGGTGGCAGGAGCCCGCGGTCCGGATCAGGTCAGGCGTACGGGAGGACGAGCTCCGCGTAGCGCTCCTTTACTGTGGCAAGGACGGTGTCGCCGTCCGTGTCCCAGATGTCCTGATTGAAGATTTCCACTTCGATGTCACCGGTGTACCCGGCATCCCGCACCCAGGTGCCGATCGTGGCGAAATCCACGACGCCGTCGCCCATGTATCCGCGGGACAGCAGCGGATCAGCCGCGATGGGCATGTTGAAGTCGCAGACCTGGTAGGAGGCGATCCGGTTCTCACGGCCGGCCCGTTCGATTTGTGCCTTCAGCTCGGGGTCCCACCAGACGTGGAACGTATCGACGGCGACGCCCACCGTTGAAGCGTCGAAGGGCGCTGCGAGGTCCAGGGCCTGCCCCAGCGTGGAGATCAGGGCACGGTCCGCCGCGTACATCGGGTGCAGCGGCTCCAGGACCAGGCGGACGCCGTTGTCGGCGGCGAAGGGAACCAGGTCGGCGAGGCGGTCCGCGACGCGCTGGCGCGCCGCCACCACGTCCTTCTCCCCCGGCGCCAATCCGCCCACCACCAGGAACAGTTCCCTGGTGCCCAGCGCCACAGCTTCCAGGATCGCGGCGCGGTTGTCCGCCAGAGCGGCGGCCTGCCCCTCCGGGTCGGCGGCGGTGAGGAATCCACCGCGGCACAGGGAGGAGACGCGCAGGCCGGCGTCCTTGATCAGGCGCGCTGCCTTGTCCAGCCCGGCTTCCTCCACGCGGTCCCGCCAGGGCCCGATGGACGGGATGCCGGCGTTGACGCAGCCCTCAACAACCTGGGCGAGGGTCCATTTCTTGGTGGTGGCACTGTTAATGGCCAGGCGGGAGAAGGTGGACGTTCCTGAATCGATTGTCATACTCCCACCCCGTTGATGCGCAGGTAATCGGACATCCGGAAGGCGGCCAATGCCGGATCCCTCAGCAGGCCGGCCTGGTCTGCCAGTTCGAAGGTCTTGGCAAGGTGGCACACGGACCGGCCGGAGTGCAGGCCGCCCACCATCTGGAAGCCCTGCTGCTTGCCGTTAAGCCAGGACATAAACGCGATGCCTGTCTTGTAGTAGAACGTGGGGGCGCTGAAGATGTGCTTGCCCAGTTCCCGGGTGGAGTCCAGGATTTCGCGTGCCTTGACGGCGTTGCCGGCGTCGTAGTTCTGCAGGGCCACCGAAGCGGCGGGGTAGATGGCCGCGAAGATGCCCAGCAGGGCGTCAGAGTGGTGGCTGCCATCGCCGTCGATCAGTTCCGGGTAGTTGAAGTCGTCGCCGGTGTAAAGGCGGACGCCTTCGGGCAGGGCAGCGCGCAGGGCCACCTCATGGCTGGCGTCGAGCAGGGAGACCTTGACGCCGTCCACCTTGGCCGCGTTGTCCTTGATGAGCCCCAGGAACGTATCGGTAGCAGTCGCGACATCCTCCGAACCCCAGTAGCCGGCGAGCGCCGGATCGAACATGGTGCCCAGCCAGTGCAGGATCACGTGCTGGTCCACTTCCTGCAGCAGGGTGGAGTACACCTTCAGGTAGTCTTCCGGACCGCTGGCAACTTTGGCCAGGGCGCGCGAGGCCATAATGATGACCTTGGGTCCGGCCTCGGTGATGACCGCGATCTGCTCGCGGTATGCCTCGAGGACCGCCTTGATGCCGGCCTCGCCGACAGGCAGGGACTCGATGTCCAGCTGGTCAGTGCCCGCGCCGCAGGACACAAGGTCCCGGACGGACTTGCCGGCGGTGGCTGCATTGTTGGCGGAAACCACGGAGGCGGCCTCAACGCCGGTGCGCTTGATGAGCTGCTGCGTGGCGGCCCAGTCCAGGCCCATGCCGCGCTGGGCGGTATCCATGGCATCGGCAACACCGAGGCCGTAGGACCACAGTTCATGGCGGTAGGCCATGGTGGCTTCCCAGTCGAGCCGGGCCGGCGCGCCGGGGGTGTTGTCTGCTAGGACCTCGGGGATGACATGGGCTGCTGCATAGGCGCGGCGGGCTGTCAGCGGGGCGGTGGGACGGGCCCAGGACGTAGCGCCCTGGAGCCGGTATTCCCTGGTGCCGCCGTCGTGGGAGGGAAGGATAAGAGAGGTCATTAGAGCGTGATCTCCGGGATGTCGATGGTACGGCGTTCGTCGTTGGACTGCAGCCCGAGCTCGGCGAGCTGGACGCCGCGGGCGGCGGACAGCAGGCCGAAGCGGTGCTCGCGGCCGGCAACGACGTCGCGGAGGAACTCTTCCCACTGCAGCTTGAAGCCGTTGTCCAGCTCAGCGTTGGCCGGAACTTCCTGCCACTGGTCGCGGAAGGATTCCGTGACGGGCAGGTCCGGGTTCCAGACCGGCTTCGGGGTGTGCGCACGCTGCTGGGCAACGCACTTGTTCAGGCCGGCGACAGCGGAACCATGCGTACCGTCGATCTGGAATTCCACCAGCTCATCGCGGTAGACGCGGACAGCCCAGGAGGAGTTGATCTGGCCGATGACCTGCTCGCCCGCCGGGGTTTCAAGTTCGAAGATGCCGTAGGAGGCGTCATCGGCCGTGGCCTTGTATTCCTTGCCGGCCTCGTCCCACCGTGCGGGGATGTGCGTAGCGGTCTTGGCATTGACGCTCTTGACCTTGCCGATGATGCCCTCAAGGACGTAGTTCCAGTGGCAGAACATGTCCGTGGTCATTCCACCGCCGTCTTCCTTGCGGTAGTTCCATGAGGGGCGCTGGGCAGCCTGGACGTCGCCTTCGAAGACCCAGTAGCCGAATTCACCGCGGATGGAGAGGATGCGGCCAAAGAAGCCTTCATCCACGAGGCGGCGGAGCTTGACCAGGCCGGGCAGGTACAGCTTGTCGTGGACGACGCCCGCGGTGACGCCGGATTCCTTGCCGATGCGGGCCAGTTCGATGGCTTCCTCGAGGGTTTCGGCTGTGGGCTTTTCGGTGAAGATGTGCTTGCCGGCGAGCATGGCCTTTTTCAGGGTGGCTGCGCGGAGGCTGGTCATGGAGGCGTCGAAAACGATGTCGACGGTGGGATCGTTGATCACGGCATCCAGGTCGGTGCTCCACTCGGAGACCTTATGCTTTTCGGCCAGTTCGCGGATCTTGGCTTCGTTGCGGCCCACCAGGATGGGCTCTACCTGGACACGGGTGCCGTCTTCCAGGGTGAAGCCGCCGGCGTCCCGGATGGGAAGGATGGAGCGCAGCAGGTGCTGGCGGTAACCCATCCGGCCGGTGATGCCGTTCATGGCGATGCGGATCGTCTTTGTTTCGAAGCCCATGTGTCCTCCACGGTGAGTGAGCAGTTTTACTCTGGCTGAATTGGGAAAGCGCATTCCCACTACGTCAATGATGCACCCGGCCGGACATATTGGCAAGCGCTTTCCGGAAGGGTCTTAAAACTGCCATAATGTGAGCACACTTACTGTTCCTTTGAAGCCCACCAGGAGTTGCTGTGGCTGCAAGTACCCTTACCGAGGTGGCACGGCTGGCCGGAGTGTCCCCGGCCACCGCCTCGCGTGTCCTCAACGGCTCCGCGCGGAAGCCCGGCCATGACATCGCGGACAGGGTCCGACAGGCCGCCGACTCGCTGGGATACATTCCGAACGCCCAGGCCCAGGGCCTTGCAAAGTCCAGTTCAGGGCTGATCGGCCTGATTGTCCACGACATCGCAGACCCCTATTTCGCCGCCATTGCCAGGGGCGTGCAGGAAGCGGCCCGGGAGCAGCGCAGGATGGTGCTGCTGGCCACCACTGGCGGGGCTCCATCAGAGGAAAAGGAAGCCGTTGCTGCGTTCGCCGCGCGCCGGGCCGATTCAATTGTGATTGCCGGATCCCGCTCTGCCCAGCCAGAGAACCAGGACGGCAACGCTGAACTGGCCGCCGAACTGGACAGGTACTGCCGCAACGGCGGCCGGGTAGCAGTAGTGGGCCACCCGGTGGTGGGTGCGGAGGCACCGGAGGGCTACTACGTGGTGGCCGTGCCGAACCAGGAGCTCGCCGCGGCGTTGGCGGGCAAGCTCGCTTCGGGCTGGGACGGCGACTTTGTGATCATCGGCGGACCCGAGGGGCTTTTTACTTCCGATGACCGCATCCGCGGCTTCCAGGAGGGCCTCGCCGCCGCCGGGCGTGAACCTGCAGACATCAGGCGCACCACGTTCAACCGTGCCGGCGGCTACGAGGCCGGCCTCAAGCTTGCCGCCCTGATCAAGGCACGCCAGGCGGCGACCGCGGACGGGCCCGGGGACAGGAAGCTGTGCATCTTTGCCGTCAACGACGTGATGGCCATCGGTGCCGCAGCAGCACTTCGTTCAGAGGGACTGCGCATTCCGCGCGACGCCATCATTGCCGGCTTTGATGACATCGAAACACTCCGTGACTTCCGCCCGGCGCTCTCCACAGTCCGCCTCCCGCTCGAAGAGATCGGGCGCCTTGCCACCCGTGCAACAGCTCCAGGAACCGCCGCCGTCGAGGGAGGGCCGGACGGCGCAGGCGCAGAAAATGCAGGGCCCGACGGCGGAGGGCCACGTCCGATCACCGGCGAAGTGACGCTTCGGCGCAGCACCGAGACGGCGGCCTGACCGTGGCGCCCCGCCTGACAGCTGTCCCCTCCCGTACCGGCGCGACCGGGAACCGGCCCGCCATCCTGGTCCTCCCCGGCGGTGGATACGCACGGCAGGCTGATCATGAGGCGGAGCCTGTCGCCGAATGGCTCGCCGGGCTGGGCATTCACGCTTTTGTCCTGCGATATCGCGTTGCCCCGGACCGGCACCCCGCACCGCTCGAGGATGCAAAGCAGGCCATGCTCCACATCCGTGGCGGTGCGCACGGCCTCGCAGTTGACCACGGACGGGTGGGGGTCCTGGGATTCTCCGCAGGCGGACACCTTGCCGCAACGCTTTCCACTGCGGTGGCCACCGGGAGCGCTAATCTCGACGTCCCGCAGGCAGTCCCCAACCTCACCGTGCTGTGCTACCCGGTGGTTTCCTGCACGGAGGAGGTGCACCAGGGCTCGGTGGACAACCTGCTGGGGGACGCGCCGCCGTCGGACATCCTGGCGGAACTGTCAGCGGAACAGCAGGTCACCGCCGAAACGCCGCCGGCGTTCCTATGGCACACGGCCGACGACGCTGCCGTGCCGGTGAGCCACAGCCTTGGCTACGCAGGGGCGCTGCTCAGTGCCGGCGTGCCCGCTGAGCTGCATGTTTTTCCCCACGGTCGCCACGGGCTGGGCCTTGCCGTGGGCGAGCGCGGGCCCGATCAGTGGAGCTCGCTGTGTGCCGACTGGCTGGGCCGCGCGGGCTGGACCAGCCCATCACCCAACGCCTTCTGAAAGAGCTCCTCCGCAGCGTGATCGAACCGAACCTTGCCGATCCCGGGTTCTTCATCAGGAAAGCGATCGGCTGGCCTGGCTAAATGACAGGCCGTTCAACCACAGGTTCGGGGCTCTTCCGGAAGAGGCTCCTCGTGCGGGGATCCCAGAAAATAAGGTAGAGGCCAAACAGCAGGCCGGTAACGGCAGCGGCCACCCGCGCCAGGGCGAGCGCCAAGCCAAGGTCCGCAGTCTGCAGGTACGGGAAGACCTCCAGCTGGTCGGAAATGGCGTAAATCATAAAAAACGAGACCACGAAGTAGAGTGCCTTGACCTGCCAGTCGTTCCGGATGCCGGTCACGGCAAACAGCGGAATGAGCCACACCACATACCAGGACTGGATCATGGGCGCCAGCAGGACAATCGCCGCGAACGCAAGGGTAAGCCGGCGGATCAGCCGGTCGTACTCACCCCTGAAGATCAGCCAGGCGGCGATGCCCACCGCCAGCAGCTTCCCGCCGTCGAACACCCAACCGGCGAGGACTAAGCCGTCCAGCCCGAACGAGTTGGCCAGTGAGGCGACCACCAGTCCGATCAGCCCCACTGGCGCGTACCAGATAAAGATGCTGCCCGGGGCCGAGAGCCCGTTGATCCAGCCGAAGCCAAAACCGTTGACCAGGCTCATGAGAACCAAAAGCCCCAGGCTCAGGGCGGCCGTCAGGCCCCAATAAGAAAACTTGCGCAACCAGCCCGCGTTCTTCCCGGCCCACAACAGACCGATGAAGGGCAGGAAAACAATGGTGATGGGTTTGACGGCGATCGAAAGCGTCACCAGGACGATGCCCCGGACAACGCGGCGCGTCGCTGAGTAGTACAGTCCGGCCAGCGCCAGCCCGATCATGAGGGCGTCGTTGTGGACACTGGCGATGAAATTGGTCAGGAAAAGGGGGTTGGCCGCCGTGAGCCACAGCGCCCGGTTGGGGTTGACCCCGTGCAGTTCGGCAAGTTTGGGCACATAGATCACGCAGAGGACCACCCCGGCAAGCGCCACCAGCCGGAACAGCATCACGCTGGTTTCGGGCTGGACGTTGGTGGCCCACACGATGAACTGCTCGATCCACAGGAACAACTGTCCGTAGGGAACGGGCGCCTCGGTCCACATCTTGTCCGCGCCCAGCTGGAAGTAGTTGGACAACGCCGAGATGCCGTTCTCGTACGGGTTGAAGCCCTCCACCATCAGGCGGCCCTGGCCGATGTACGCGTAGACGTCGCGGCTGAACAGCGGCACGCTGAACATCATGGGCAGCCCCCACGCGACCACGGCCATCAGGGTCGCCTTGCGGGATTCTTCTCCCCAGACACGGACACGCTGGCCCAGCCGGAGCCAGGCGCGGACCAGGAGCATCCCGCCTACGGCCAGCAAAACGATTGATAGGGCCACGCCGGCTGCTTCCGCACGCATCCAGATGAACAGCGGCATCCGCCGGAGTTCCGAGACCGGGGCCAGCCAGCCCACGCCCAGGGATCCGACCAGCATAAACATCGAGCCCGCGAATCCGGCCAGGAGCGGTGAGCGGGGATTGTCGACTTCGGCACCCACTGCTGCAGCAGTGTCCGCGGCCGCCAGTTCCCCGGCTGCAGGCACAGGCGCCGTCATCTCAGGATCGTCCAATCTCTTGGTCTGCGCTCTTGGGTTTGCGCGGTTCTGCCCGGCGGGCTCAATGGCCGGCCCAGGCTGGTTACAACTGCGGCAACGTGTCCCGCCGCGTATCCGAAATCCTAGCACCGGCGGGCAGCCGGAAGGTGTAACGGTAGGCTGGTCCGGTGCCTATATCTAACGAACGAATCGTCTGGATCGACTGCGAAATGACCGGCCTGGACATCAAGAATGACGCTTTGATCGAGGTGGCCGCCCTGGTCACGGACTCCGAACTGAACATCCTCGGCGACGGGGTGGACGTAGTGATCAAACCCGATGACGCCGCCCTGGCCCAGATGAACGACTTTGTCCGGGACATGCACACCAAGTCGGGGCTGCTCAAGGAACTCCCCCACGGCACCACCATGGCCGAAGCAGAGGCAGCAGTTATGGAGTACATCGAAAAATGGGTACCGGATCCGCGCAAGGCACCCCTGGGAGGCAACTCGGTAGGCACCGACCGTGTGTTCCTTTCGCGCGACATGCCGTCCGTGGTGGAACACCTGCACTACCGCGTGATCGATGTGAGCACCATCAAGGAGCTTTCGCGCCGCTGGTTCGCCAGGGCCTACTTCCAGTCGCCGGCAAAGAAGGGCGGCCACCGCGCCCTGGGAGACATCAAGGATTCCATCGATGAGCTCCGCTACTACCGTGAAGCTGTCTTTGTGCCGACGCCAGGACCCGACAGTGCCACAGCCCAGCAGATCGCAAAGCGCATCACTGCAGCTGCCGATGCCAAACAGCCTGAAGTGTAATCTGCGCCACGTTTGCGGGAAATATCAGAGAAATCGCCGAAAGTGGACAAAGCACCCCTCGGGAGCAGGTAAGCTATTTGAGTTGCCTTTCCAGGGAGCCGGTTCGCCGGTAAAGCTGCAGGGCACATGGTGGGCTTAGCTCAGTTGGCAGAGCGCCTGGTTGTGGTCCAGGAGGTCGCGGGTTCAACCCCCGTAGCTCACCCTCACAGGATGGTACTGACAGCCATCCAGCAAGGAGGCCGCACCGGATATCCGGTGCGGCCTCCTTTCTTTTGCACAAGATACCGCCGAAGGACCGTGAGATGACTGTTCTGCCAATCACCATCTGGGGAGAGCCCGTGCTGCACCGCAGGGCAACCGAGGTGGAAGTGTTCGACGACGAATTGCGGACCCTTATTGCGGACATGTTCGAAACGAACGATGCAGCCAACGGCGTGGGCCTTGCAGCCCCGCAGGTTGGCGTGGGCAAGCGGATTTTCGTCTACAAGTACGCCAACGACGACGGCGCTCCGCCCACCGGCGTGCTGGTCAACCCGGTCCTTACCCTGTCAAAAATCTCCGGGGCGGTTCCCGACCCCGATGAGGAAGAGGAAGGTTGCCTGTCCTTCCCCAGCGGGCAGTACCCGCTCAAGCGCGCAGAGTGGGCCCGGGTGGAGGGCTTTGACGGCCATGGCCAGCCTGTCAAGTTCGAGGCGACGGGTTGGTTCGCCCGCGTACTGCAGCACGAGTACGACCACCTTGACGGCAAGCTCTACGTCAACCGGCTGATGGACCGCTACGCGCGCAAGGCCATGAAGCAGGCCAAAAAGAACGGCTGGGGCGTTCCCGGGCTGACCTGGATGCCGGGCGTGGACCCGGACCCCTTCGGCCACTAGGTCCGACGGCGGCACGACGCCTGGCTGCCTCCACGCGGCGCGTGCGGGGTCAGTTGGCTGAAATAGTCTGCTGGTCCGGACAGGATCCGAGGACGCGCTTCATGGCGTCCTTTTCCGCCTCAGTAACCCACAGGCCGTAGGCTGCCTTGACGGAAATCTGGCGCGACACGTAGTGGCAACGGATCGACTTGTTCCTGGGGAGCCAGGTGGCGGCGTCGCCGGCGCTCTTCTGCTGGTTGGCCGGACCGTCCGCAGCGATGAGGTTCAGCGGATCGTTGGCGAGGCTTTGACGCTCCCCAGCCGTCAGGCCCTGGGCGCCCTTCTGCCACGCGTCTGCCAATGGAACCACATGGTCTATTTGAACGGCGCGGCTGCTTTCGGAGCCCCGGCGGAAGTCCACATACTGTCCCAGGTAGGGTTCCTGGAAGGAGCCGGCTGCCACCCGGCACTTCGAGCCTTTCATAAACACCACGGCCGTAAGGTCGCGGCGGAGGATGTCGTTGCGGGTATCACAGCCGTTGCGGTCCACGTCCTGCCAGGCCTGTCCGAAGGCCTCGCGGCTGTAGTTGTCCTTGGCGGCCCGCCCCTTCACGGTAAGCCCGTCCAGAGCGGAGAGTGCCGTTCCTGCAGGCACGGGATGCACCGGCGCAACGGGCTTCATCCAGGCAGGGTCAAAAACGGGAGCTTCCGTGGGCCCGGACGCGGCGGGCTCCGCTACGGCAAACTGGCCGGCGGTAAAAAACCAGCACAATGCTCCCAGGGCCGAGACGGCAGCAACTGCCAGGAGTGCCCACGCCTGCCGGGACCGGCGGCGGGCCCGTCGATAGGCGGACCAGCTCACGGTCATGGGGTTCCTGCCCTTCCGGTATCGTCATGCACCAGAAGAGCCTAGGACACCTGCCGGCCGTCCCGGCCGATATCCACAGTGTGGAGGGCGGGTGAAAGGCAGCGGGGAGCTATTGCTCCCGCATCACGCGCCGGAGGTCCTCCTCGGCGATGGCCAGGAGTCCCTCAAGCTGCCGCACCCGGTCCTCGCCGACGTCGCCCGCCTGGTAACCGGCCCGGGCGCCGTCAAGCAGCCGGCCGGCCTCTTTGTGGTTGGCCTTTGCCACGTCCAGGGCGTGTTCCAGGGTGGTTTCGTGCTGGAGCGTCGAATCTTTATCCATGGCACAAGTGTGGTCCCGTTTCCCGGCTGATTCCAGAGGAATCAGCCGGGAAATCCGGATGGCGCCGGGGTGGTGGGATCAGACGGAAATTGCGGCCAGGGCGGCGGCCGTTTCCTTGGCCGGGAAGGACGGCGGGTTCACGCCGGCCATTTCCTCCATGACGCGTACCACCTGGCAGCTGTAACCGAACTCGTTGTCGTACCAGACGTAGAGCACCAGGTTCTTTTCGTTGGAGATGGTGGCGAGGCCGTCAACGATGCCCGCACGGCGGGAGCCGACGAAGTCGGTGGAGACCACCTCGGGTGAGTCGATGTAGTCGATCTGCTTGCGCATGTCCGAGTGCAGCGACATCTCCCGCAGGTATTCGTTGACCTCGTCCTTGGTGGTTCCGTTTTCCAGGCTCAGGTTCAGGATGGCCAGGGAAACGTCGGGGGTGGGGACGCGGATGGAGCTGCCGGTGAGCTTGCCCAGCAGTTCCGGCAGGGCCTTTGCCACGGCCTTGGCGGCACCGGTTTCGGTGATCACCATGTTCAGCGCCGCCGAACGGCCACGGCGGTCACCCTTGTGGAAGTTGTCGATCAGGTTCTGGTCGTTGGTGAAGGAGTGGACCGTCTCGACGTGGCCGTGGACTACGCCGAACTTGTCGTTGATGGCTTTGAGGACCGGCGTGATGGCGTTGGTGGTGCAGGAGGCCGCGGACACGATCTGGTCGGTGTCCTCGATGGTGCGGTGGTTGATGCCGTGGACAATGTTCTTCAACTCGCCCTTGCCCGGGGCTGTCAGCAGCACCCGTGCCACACCCTTGCTCTGCAGGTGCTGGGACAGGCCTTCGGCGTCGCGCCAGCGGCCGGTGTTGTCCACCACCAAAGCGTTGCTGATGCCGTAGGCGGTGTAGTCGATGGTGGCGGGGTTGTCCGAGTAGATGACCTGCACCTGGACACCGTTGGCCGTGATGGTGTTGGCGGCCTCGTCAACCCGGATGGTGCCCTCGAAGGAACCGTGCACCGAGTCGCGGCGCAGCAGGCTGGCACGCTTGGACAGGTCGTTGTCCGAGCCCCTGCGCACAACGATCGCACGCAGCCGCAGGCCGTGGCCGCCGCCTGCCTTTTCAATCAGGAGGCGGGCCAGGAGCCGGCCGATGCGGCCAAAGCCGTACAGCACGACGTCGGTGCTGGTCCGGTCGTCACCGCCGCGCTTGCCCACGATCTCGGCAAGTTCCTCGCGAAGGAACTCCTCCAGGCTCGCGTCGCCACCCTCTTCCTTGAACTTCTGGTTCAGCCGGGCGATGTCGATTGCTGCCGCGCCGAGCTCCAGCCCGGCGAGGGTGTTCAGGAGCGGAGCGGTTTCCTCCAGCCGCAGCTCGTCCTTGCTCATCCGGCGCGCGAAGCGGTGCGCCTTGAGGATGTTCATGGTGGACTTGTTGATCAGGCTCCGGCCGTGGATGCTGGTCACCACGTTGTTTTCGCGGTACAGCCGGCCGATCACCGGAATCATGGCCTCGGCGAGGGCCTCCCGGCCCATCCACGTATCAAGACAAGAATCTGACGTCTGGCTCACAGAAATACCTTCCTCGGTTCAGCCGCGTACGTCCTCGTACGCGAATGTCGGCCACCTGATGATGTCCAGGGGCGCCGGCACCTGCGGGATTTGGCCCCCAGGCGCCTGGATGTGTGCAAAAGAAAACCGCCGGTTGCGAACGCAACTCCGGCGGAAGAACTCCTGCGTCCGTTATCCATTCTAAATTGGCTGACTGCTGTGGGGATGCTCGAGTCGCGTGAAATCACTCACACAGCAGTGTCGCACCCGGTCCATCAGTACCAGCGGCAGGGTCCAGCAGGCCCAAGGCGCCCAAGGCGCCCAAGGTCAAACCGGCTTAAGTGGATGGGTTGACCGATACGCCGGGTTCTGTGTTCCCGCGCCGTTGCCGGCACGGGAGTAGCGGCCATCCATCTACGAACGCCGTTGCCGGCGCCCTCCAGCGGCCTACCCGGACACTCGGGCGGGCAGCCCTCAAACGTGCCCTGTCTGGCCTTGCTCCGGGTGGGGTTTACCTAGCCTTCCCGGTCACCCGGGAAGCTGGTGGTCTCTTACACCACCGTTTCACCCTTACCTGGTTCGTGCCGCTTTCAAACCGGCGCGACCCAGGCGGTCTGTTTTCTGTGGCACTGGCCTGCGGGTTACCCCGAGTGGGCGTTACCCACCACCCTGCCCTGCGGAGCCCGGACGTTCCTCGAGCCACTTGCGTGACGCGCGGCCGCCTGGTCAACCCATCCGGGTCCAGTCTACCGGCGCCGTGCAGCTTTCCCTCCGCCGGTAGGATCGGACGGTGCTGATTCTGCTTCCCCCCTCTGAAGGCAAGACACCCGCGGTCCGTGGATCCGCCGTCGACTGGCCTTCGCTGAGCTTCCCGCAGCTGAACCCCTGCCGGGCCAAGGTGCTGGATGCGCTGGGTACGGTGAGCGCGCACGAGGACGCCCTCGCGTTGCTGGGGGTCGGGGCATCGCTGAAGGACGACGTCGACCGCAACACCCGGCTCCACGCTGAACCTGCCGCTCCGGCGCACCAAATCTACTCAGGGGTGCTTTACGACGCCCTGGGCTACAAAACACTGACCGCCGGCCAGCGCCGCAAGGCAGACGAGTCGGTACTCGTCATTTCGGCACTATGGGGCGCCATCCGCTTCGGCGACAATGTGCCTGCCTACCGGCTGTCCATGGGAACTGCACTGCCCGACGTCGGACGCCTGACCTCATTTTGGAAACCCCAGCTCTCTGACGCGCTGGCGGAAGCCGCTTCCGGGCATTTGCTGGTGGATTGCCGGTCAAGTACCTACACGGCAGCGTGGGCTCCCCCGGCGGCCCAAACCGTTGCCGTCAACGTCTTTACTGAGGTCAACGGGGTCCGGAAGGTAGTCAGCCACTTTGCGAAGCACACCCGCGGTGAGCTGGCGCGGCACCTCCTCGTGCGGCGCGGCAAGGCGCCGGAGACGCCCGCCCAGCTGCTCAAGGCAAGCCGCGAAAAGTGGGAAGCCGAGCTCGTGGAGGGTTCGGAGCGAAAGCCGCACGCGTTGAACATCCTCCTGCCGGGCTAATTGCCGCCCCTAGACCCACTCTTCCGAGCGAACCAGGATGGCGCCGGAGTCGGGGCAGAACACGATGTCGTCGGCGGCAGCTGCCTTGATTTCCGCGAGGTCGCCCGGGCTCAGCTTCATTCCCGAGGCCTCGGACGTACCGTGGAACAGCCGGGCAGCGCCCACCCCACGCTTGGCCAGGGTCTTTTCGTACACGGCCAGCATCCCGGCGTCGAGTGCGGCGGCGAATTCGGCGCGCCGGGCGCGGAGTCCGCCGGCTTCCGCCTCAACTTGGGCCAGGGCTGCATCCAGCTCTGCCCGGATGCTGCCGAAGGATCCCTGGATGTCGTCCACGATCCCCTGCTGTTTTGCCTGCCGGGCCCGGAGCAAGTCGAGCCGCTCCAGCACCTCGAGCTCCACGTCCTCCAGGTCCGAGCGCCGCTTGTTCAGGGAAGCAATGTCCTTCTGCAGAGCAACGAGATCCTTGGACAGGCCCGTCCCGCTGTTGAGCTTTGCCTCATCCCGTTCGATGCGCGAGGCCACCTGCTCCACGTCTGCCTCGGCGCGCTTCAGTTCTGCCTCGGCATCGTGCACAGCCACCTTCGCGGAGCCCAGCTCGCCGTTCGCGACGGACAGGGCAGCTTCGAGGTCCTTGATCCTGGGATCGTTCTCCAGTGCGCGGCGGCGGTTGGCGAGTGACTTTAGCCTGGCGTCCAGCCCCTGCAGCTCAAGCAACTTCAACTGTTCCGCCGGTGCTGCCTTCGCCACTGTTACCTCCGCTTGATCCATTCCGGCCGGAGCCGGGCACCTGAACGGCGCTTCCTAGACTCTAGCGCCTGGCCTGCTCCCCTGCCTCGCTGCGTCCCCACCGGCTCCCAAACCTCGCTGCGCTCGGCGTGGGTCCCTCGCCGGTGTGGGCCCTGCAACGGACCAAACCCCGCTGCGGGTCCGGCGGCGGACTTCGCACACCCGGGCTTAGCCCGGAGTCAGGATGAAGTCCCACGGATCGCTGTTGGTGGTGCTGACCTGGATTTCGACGTCGTGGCCCTGGTCAGCCAGGACGTTGCCCAGCGCTGCGGCTGCTGCCGGCAGCCACAGCCACTCGCTGGCGAAGTGAGATACGTCCACCAGGTAGGGCCGGCCGTTCAGGGCTGCCTCCCGTGCCTCGGACGCCGGGTGGTGGCGCAGGTCAGCGGTCACGTAGACGTCAGCGTTGCTGGCACGCACCTCATTGAACAGTGAATCCCCGGCGCCGCCGCAGACGGCAATCCGCCGTACCAGGCCATCCTTGTCGCCGGAGACCCGGACTCCCCCGGCAACGGAGGGCAGGATACCGAAGACACGCCCTGCAAAATCACCGAGCGTCATGGCCTCTGCCAGGTCGCCTACGCGCCCGATCCCCTCTTCCGGAAGGCCGTTGGCTGCCACGGTCAGGGGGGCGACGTCCTGCAGTCCCAGAGCGTCGGCAAGTACATCGGACACGCCCCCGACGGCGGAATCACCGTTGGTGTGCACGGTCAGGAGGGCGGTGCCGGATTCAATAAGCCGGTGAACGGCCCGGCCCTTGGGGGTGGTGGCAGCGACAGTGGTGACGCCCTTCAGGAGCAGCGGATGATGGGTGATCAGTAGCTCTGCGCCCCACTCCACCGCCTCCTCAATGACCTCAAGCGTGGGATCCACGGCAAACATCACACGGGTAACCGGAGCGGAGGGGTGCCCTGCCACCAGGCCAACCTCGTCCCAGTTTTCGGCCAGGGACTCAGGCCACAGTTCCTCAACTGCCAGGAGCAGGTCAGCCAGGGTGGGAGCCTCGGGCTGGCCGGCCGCGGCCTCCTCGCCGGCGGGGGCATCGCCGTCGTGATTCTCCTGGCCGGTAACGTCAGTGTCCACAGGTTCCATAGTCTTAGTTTTACCCCATCACGACGCCGGGACCCCACGTTTGAAGCGGCGCCGCAAACTGGCCCGGGAATCATCCCGTGCCGCGAACCATTGAAGAGGTCATGAAAACTTTTGTTTTGGGCGGAGGCTGCTTCTGGTGCCTCGACGCCGTCTACCAGAAGACCAAGGGTGTCACCACGGTGGTGTCCGGCTACACCGGCGGCCACGATCCCCACCCCGACTACTACTCGGTCTGCAACGGCACCACCGGCCATGCGGAGGTGGTGGCGGTGACGTTCGACGAGGACGTGATTCCGGCGGAGGTCATCCTGGACATGTTCTTCGCCCTGCACGATCCCACAACGCCCAACCGGCAGGGATACGACGTGGGCACGCAGTACCGCTCGTCCATGTTCTACGAGACCACCGAAGAGAAAATCCTGTTTGAGGAAGCCATCGACCGGAACCAGGCTTTGTGGGCGAACCCCATCGTCACCGAGGTCAGCCGGCTCCCCCGGTTCTACGTTGCCGAGGAATTCCACCAGAACTACTACGCCAAGCATCCCGAGCAAGGGTATTGCCAGGTGATCATCAACCCCAAGCTCGCCAAGGCCAGGAAATATTACTCTGCATGGCTTAACGCTTAGCGGGTGTTACGTGGCCTCGTTAGGCTGACCTCAGTATTCACCCCTGACGAGATAGGCGTATGTACATGGCACGGATCTATGACGATGTAACACAGCTGGTAGGCGGCACGCCGCTGGTCAGGCTCAACCGGCTCAGCGAGGGGCTGGATGCCACCGTCGCCGTAAAGCTTGAGTTCTACAACCCGGCCAACAGCGTCAAGGACCGCATCGGTGTGGCCATCGTTGATGCAGCGGAGAAGTCCGGTGCCCTGAAGCCCGGCGGAACCATCGTGGAAGGCACCTCCGGCAACACCGGCATCGCCCTGGCCATGGTGGGCGCTGCCCGCGGCTACAAGGTCATCCTGACCATGCCGGAGACCATGTCCACCGAGCGCCGGGTCATGCTGCGCGCTTTTGGTGCCGAAATTGTCCTGACGCCAGGCTCCGAGGGCATGCGCGGCGCCGTCGAGAAGGCCCAGGAAATTGTGGCCAACACCGAGAACTCCATCTGGGCCCAGCAGTTCGCCAACGAGGCCAACCCGGAGGTCCACCGCAACACCACGGCCGAGGAGATCTGGGCTGACACCGAAGGCGCCGTGGACATCTTCGTCGCCGGCGTCGGCACCGGCGGAACCGTCACCGGCGTCGGGCAGGTCCTGAAGGAACGCAAGCCCGGCGTCCAGATCGTGGCTGTGGAGCCCAAGGACTCCGCGATCCTCAACGGCGGCGCTCCCGGCCCGCACAAGATCCAGGGCATCGGCGCAAACTTCGTTCCCGAAATCCTGGACACCAATGTCTACGACGAGGTCCTGGACGCCACCCTCGAAGACTCGGTCCGCGTAGCCCGCGAGCTTGGTGTCAAGGAAGGCATCCTGGGCGGCATTTCCTCCGGCGCCATCGTATGGGGAGCCCTGGAACTGGCCAAGCGCCCGGAGAATGCCGGCAAGCTGATCGTTGCCGTGGTGTGCGACTTCGGCGAGCGTTACATCTCCACGGTCCTCTATGACGACATCCGCGGCTAACCAGAACCGCTCTCCGCCCGTTTCCTGTAGAAAGAACTTTGTGGGCTTTTTTGCAAGACTGAAGGAAGACCTCGACGCCGCCCGGTCCCACGACCCGGCGGCTCGAGGTTCTTTTGAGAACTTTTTCGCATACTCCGGACTGCATGCCATCTGGGTACACCGGCTGACGCACCGCATGTGGCAGAACCCTGCCCTGCGGTTCCCGGCGCGGCTGCTTTCCCAGTTGGGCCGGTCCTGGACCGGCATCGAAATCCACCCGGGTGCCACGATCGGCCGCAGGTTTTTTATTGATCACGGCATGGGGGTGGTCATCGGTGAGACCGCCGAGATCGGGGAGGACGTGATGATTTACCACGGCGTCACGCTCGGCGGCCGCTCCCTGGCAAGGATCAAACGGCACCCCACCATCGGCGACCGGGTGACCATCGGCGCGGGCGCCAAGGTCCTGGGACCGATCACCATCGGCCGGGACAGTGCCGTGGGCGCCAACGCCGTGGTGGTCAAGGACGCACCACCGGAATCGATCGTTACCGGGGTTCCCGCCAAGTGGCGCCACCGGGACGCGCAGCGGGAAACCAAGCCGGCCGTGGATCCGGCTGAATACGATATCGAATACCGGATCTGACGCCGCTGAAGGGTTACTAGCCGGACAAGCGGAAGGCCGGCAGTTCCAAGTGGAACTGCCGGCCTTCCGCTTACCTGATTGTGGCTTCTAGTGGGTATCCACTGCCTCGATCTCGGACTTGTCCTCGCCCCAGAGGGTGTGGAAAGTGCCCTCCGCGTCGACACGGCCGTAAGTGTGGGCGCCGAAGAGGTCACGCTGGCCCTGGATCAGGGCTGCAGCGACGCGCTTGCGGCGCAGGCCGTCGTAGTAGGCCAGCGAGGAGGAGAACACCGGCACCGGGATACCCAGCTGGACAGCGGTGGCCACCACGCGGCGCCAGGCCGGAACAGCTTCGGCGATGGCCGCGGTGAAGGCGGGCGCGAACAGCAGGTTGGCGGGCTTCTCATCCGCGGCGTAGGCCTTGGTGATGTCCTTGAGCAACTCGGCGCGGATGATGCAGCCGGCGCGCCACAGCGAAGCGATCTCGTCCAGCTTCAGGTCCCAGCCGTATTCCTTGGCTGCGGACGTGAGCATGTCCAGGCCCTGGGCGTAGGAGACCAGCTTGGAGGCATAGAGTGCCTGCCGGACATCCTCGACGAAGGTCTCCGGGATTTCAACCGAAGCCTCGTTGCCGGCCAGGAGCTCCTGGCCCAGCTTGCGCTGGCCCGCCTGGGAAGACAGGGCACGGGCAAACACGGATTCTGCGATTCCGGAGACCGGGGAGCCAAGTTCCAGTGCGGAGATGACCGTCCAGCGGCCGGTGCCCTTCTGGCCGGCGGCGTCAACTACGACGTCGACGAACGGCTTGCCGGTCTTGGCGTCAACGTGGCCCAGGACCTCTGCCGAGATTTCGATCAGGAAGGAGGAGAGCTCGCCCTTGTTCCACTCGGAGAAGATCTTGGACTGCTCTGCCGGCTCGATGCCTGCACCGGAGCGCAGCAGGTCGAAGGCTTCGCCGATGACCTGCATGTCGGCGTATTCGATGCCGTTGTGGACCATCTTCACGAAGTGGCCGGCGCCGTCGGTTCCCACCCACGCGCAGCACGGTTCGCCGTCGACCTTGGCGGAGATTTTTTCCAGCAGTGGACCGAGGGCCTTGTACGATTCCCTGGAACCGCCGGGCATGATGGAGGGGCCGTTCAGGGCGCCTTCTTCACCGCCGGAGACGCCGACGCCTACGAAGTGAAGGTCCTTCTTGGCCAGCGCGGCCTCACGGCGGCGGGTGTCCTCATAGTGGGAGTTGCCGGCGTCGATGATAATGTCGCCGGCTTCCAGCAGCGGTTCCAGCTGCTCGATGACGGAGTCAACCGGCTTGCCGGCCTTCACCATGATGAGGACGCGGCGGGGCTTCTCCAGGGAGTCCACCAGTTCCTGGAGGGTTTCAGTCCGGACAAAGTCGCCGTCCGTGCCGTGCTTTTCGAGCAGCGCGTCGGTCTTTTCCACAGACCTGTTGTGCAGTGCGACCGTAAAGCCGTTCCGAGCGAGGTTGCGGGCCAGATTGGCACCCATCACCGCGAGGCCGGTGACACCGATGTGTGCAGACATCAAAACTCCAATTCATACTGTGCGTTGGATGTGCAGTGGCTCCCTTTGCCCGGAAGCACGCCTTGCAGACCAAGGGTCTGAATAAAGCATATATATTCAACGGGTCACAGGAAAGTAACGCCCACCTAGTGGAACCTTTTGTGTCGACCATCGAGAACGAAAGGCCGACGGACGCAGGCCCGCACTAGGCTTAGCTGCATGACCACCAGCCTGCATCACCGTGCCATCGAGAATCTTGGCACCCGAATCGTCGCAGGCAACCTGCCCGCCGGCCACGTGATGCTGGCGGAACAGCTGGAGGATGAGCTGAAGGTGTCCCGGTCTGTCATCCGCGAGGCCGTCCGCGTGCTGCAGTCCCTGGGCCTGGTGGAAACCACCAAGCGGGTGGGCATCCGGGTCCTGCCGGCCAGCCGCTGGAACCCTTTTGACCCGCAGGTCATCAGGTGGCGCCTGGCAAGCGACGCGCGTGGCGCGCAGCTGCGCTCCCTTGCCGAGCTGCGTGCCGCCGTCGAACCTGCGGCAGCGGAGCTGGCCGCCGAGAACGCCCCCGCGCCGTTGCGGCTGGAACTCGTGGACGTCGCCTATGCGATGCGCGACGCCGGACAGAGCGGCGAGGTGCCCCGCTTCCTGGAGTTGGACATCCAGTTCCATTCCCTGCTGCTGTCCGGCTCGGGCAATGAGATGTTTGCCAACCTGATGGGGCAGGTGGCCGAGACTCTTACCGGACGCACTGTTCACGGCCTGATGCCGGACCACCCCCACGAGGGTGCCCTGCAGTGGCACGTGGACCTGGCGGAGGCCATCGCCAGGGGTGACGCCCCCGCAGCCCGTGACGCCTCGGACCGGATCATGCGCCGGACCATGTCCCGGATGTCGGACACCTGGACCGAGCAGCCGCGCGTATTTATTCCGGTGCGCCACTGAACGGAAAGCCAGGCCAGGCCAGGCCGGGAAGTCCAGCAGGAGCTTCCGGTTCAGTCGCCGGAACCGTCGCGACCCAGGGCCGAGACGCGCTGGGGACCAACTTTCATGTTTTCGGAAGTTCACGGTATATTCATCTCAGGCCCTCCACCGCGGCATCCCCCAATAGTCGCGGTGGAGGGTTTTCCAATGCCCCGCAGCAGCCCCCTGGCCAGGGAAGGCCGCGATCAGGCGGCGTCCGCGACTGCTTCGCGCAGGCGCCACCCGCCGCCCACCCCGTCCCTCTCCAGCAGCATGGTGGTGAGGGCAGAACCGCTGTTGCCCCCCAGCCTCACCTGTACCTGCAGGACTTCCACGTCCACCCGGCTGAGGCCCCTCGGCATCCTCCGGTTGAATTCCCACCAGTTGACCCGCTCAAACCACCGGACTGGTTCGGCACCCACTGTCCATTTCCTGCCGTTGCTCACAACCGCCGTCGGCATGCCGTTGATTCCCGTTTGCACCATCACGTGTTCCATTCCTGAAAACTACGGCGGGGCCCTGACATTCCGCCCCCGCATGCAGGACAACGAAAAAACCCTGCCGTTTCCGCCTTGAGGCGGAAACAGCAGGGTTTCCTTGTGGGTCCTACCGGGATCGAACCGATGACATCCACGGTGTAAACGTGGCGCTCTACCAGCTGAGCTAAAGACCCAAACGCGCTGAATCCGGCGCTCCAGCGCCGCAACCAACGAACATAGACTCTACCGGACGACTGCCGGGAAACGCGAATCGGCGCCGCAACCGTCCCCCATGGGGGTCCTCCTACAGGGGTGGGAGCTCAGCGGCCAGCCAGGTGAGGGCTTCACTGACTCCGGCCTCCAGCTTTATCGTTGCTTTGTCATCACCGCGCGTCTGCCCCCGGTTGATGATGATCACCGGTTTCCCGTCCTTGGCAGCATGCCTGACGAAGCGCAGGCCGCTCATCACGGTCAGTGACGATCCCGCCACAACCAGCCCATCGGCGTCGTCCACCATCGCGTACGAGCGTTCAACGCGCTCTTTGGGGACGTTCTCTCCGAAGTACACGAAATCGGGCTTCAGCGTACCGCCGCACGCAGGGCAGACAGCAACCACGAAGCTGCTGATCAGCACCTGGTCTTCAACGGTGGCGTCCGCGTCCGGCGCCATTTCCACCAGGCCTGTGTCCGCTGCCCGGGACAGGAAGTCCGGGTTCAGTTCCTCCAGCACTCCCGCCAGCAGGCGCCTGGAATAGGTACGGCGGCAGTCCAGGCACACCACCTGGTCATACCTGCCATGCAGGTCAACAACGTTGACACTGCCGGCGTCCTCGTGCAGGCGGTCAACGTTCTGGGTGATCAAGCCGGTAAGGTAACCCCGCCGCTCAAGCTCGGCGGAAGCATGATGGCCCTGGTTGGGATCAGCGTGGCGGAGGTGGGACCAGCCAATGTGGTTCCGGGCCCAATAGCGCTGACGGTTGGCTGCGTCCTTTATAAACTCCTGGTATGTCATGGGAGAACGCGGGGTGGACTCCGGCCCGCGGTAGTCCGGGATACCCGAATCGGTACTGAGTCCGGCGCCCGTCAGCAGGGCAAAGCGCTTGCCGGCAAGAACGTCCCGGATCCGGAGCAGGACGTCGAGTTCCTTCGGAGAGGGACGCGCTGCAGCCACCGGCGGCATGCTGGCGAAGCCTGTAAGGCCCACACCCGCCCGCCGCTGTTCCATGGGCCGTCAGGCCCGCCCGAGGCCGGCCAAAGCCGCGCGGTATTCCTGGAGGTCCCGGGCCTGGCCGCGGGGGTTCACCACTGAGTACCGGACATTTCCGCCGGCATCGATGATGAATGTGCCACGATTTGCCATGCCGCTGTCCGCATCGAAGACGCCGTAGGCAGTGGCTACGGCACCGTGCGGCCAGAAGTCAGCCAGCAGGTCAAAGCCGTACCCTTCCTGGGCAGCGTACGCGCGCAGGCTGAACTTGCTGTCAACAGACACAGCCAGGACCGTTGCATTGGCATCCTCGAACATCGCCAGGTTGTCCCGTATCTCGCACAGTTCCCCGGTGCAGATGCCGGAAAAAGCGAAGGGATAGAACACCAGGACCACGTTCTGGCCGCGGAATGAGGACAGCCGAACCGGTTCGCCGAACTGGTTGGCGAGTTCGAAGTCAGGTGCCGGTCCGCCCACAGCAGGCACAGCTTGAGTGGCAGCGTCAAGCGCTGCCGTCACTTGTTTTTCCTGCTCACCAGCCGGGCTGCGCTCCAGTCCTTGGACACGCCGGCCGATGTTGTGACGTGCAGGCCGGCCGTCGGTGCAGCTTCCTGGATGTCAGCCGGTGACACATACCCGGCCCTTCCGGACTTCGGAGTCAGGATCCAGACAACGCCGGTTTCGCTGAGGGTGGTCAGCGAATCCATCAAGCTGTCCACCAGGTCGCCGTCGCCGTCGCGCCACCAAAGGATAACGGCATCCGCCACCTCATGGTCGTCCTCATCCAGCAGTTCTGAACCCGTGAAGTCTTCAATGTCGTCACGTAAGTCGAAATCGACGTCGTCGTCGTAACCGAACTCCTGAATCAGATCCCCGTTCTTGAAACCCAATTTTTCCGCCACATTTACCGAAGTGGCGGCGTCGGCCTCGCTCACGTGTTCCTCCAATGCCTCGCACATACAATGCGCATAGTGATTTCCATTACTCCCAAGCCAACACCCTTTGTGCCTGCGCTTCAAGCTGACGCCCCCGCTATGGCGCATATTCTGCGTCACACCTGATGAGGCCAGCCCGCCGCGCAGCGGCTTTTCGTCACACAACCAGTATGACGGCGAAATACAACAGAGCCGCCCAAGCCGCGGCTACGCATCGTCATCCTGACAGAGTTAGAGTGGCAGGTGACAACTATGCCTGCGGGGCAACAACCCTGTAACTCCAATGCAGACGTAGCAATGCTAGGACCCTGCCCGGCACACATGACCGGGCTGTTGTAACCGATACGTCGCACACGGCGTATATACGCCGGGCGGTCACCCTGCCCGGCCTGAGTGCGCCATCAATGCGCGCAAAGAGAGGTTGGACGTGGCTGCAGGAGAAGATACCTCCCATATCCTCAGCGGGTTGACTAACCAGCTGCCTGATCGTGATCCGGAAGAGACCGCCGAGTGGGTTGAGTCCCTGGATTCGTTGATCAGGGAACAGGGCACCGAGCGTGCCCAATACATCATGCGGAGCCTGCTGCAGCGTGCCGGTGCGCAGAGCGTCGGGGTGCCGATGGTGACCACCACCGATTACGTGAACACCATCCCGGTGGACCAGGAAGCTGCGTTCCCTGGCAACGAGGAGTTCGAGCGCCGGTACCGGGCGTACATGCGCTGGAACGCCGCGGTGATGGTGCACCGGTCCCAGCGGCCGAACATCGGCGTGGGCGGGCACATCTCCACCTACGCCGGCGCCGCGACCCTGTACGAGGTGGGCTTCAACCACTTCTTCCGCGGCAAGGACCACCCCGGCGGCGGGGACCAGGTCTTCTTCCAGGGCCACGCCTCCCCCGGCATGTACGCCCGGGCCTTCATGGAAGGCCGGCTCGCCGAGGAGGACCTGGACGGGTTCCGGCAGGAAAAGTCCCGGCAGGGCCACGCCCTGTCCTCCTACCCGCACCCGCGCCTGATGCCGGACTTCTGGGAATTCCCCACCGTGTCCATGGGCATCGGGCCGATGAACGCGATCTACCAGGCCCAGTCCAACCGGTACCTGCACAACCGGGGCCTGAAAGACACCTCGGACCAGCAGGTCTGGGCGTTCCTGGGCGACGGCGAAATGGACGAGCCCGAATCCCGCGGCCTGCTCCAGCTCGCCGCGAACGAGAACCTGGACAACCTGAACTTCGTCATCAACTGCAACCTCCAGCGCCTGGACGGACCGGTCCGCGGCAACGGCAAGATCATGCAGGAACTCGAAGCGTTCTTCCGCGGCGCGGGCTGGAACGTGATCAAGGTCGTCTGGGGCCGGGAATGGGATGACCTGCTCACCCGCGACACCGACGGGTCACTGGTGAAGATCATGAACGAAACCCCCGACGGGGACTACCAGACCTACAAGGCCGAATCCGGCGGGTTCGTCCGCGAACACTTCTTCGGCAAGGACCCCCGGACCAAGGACCTCGTCGCGGACCTGTCCGATGACCAGATCTGGAACCTCAAACGCGGCGGCCACGACTACCGCAAGGTCTACGCCGCGTACAAGGCAGCCACCGAATTCAAGGGCAAACCCACCGTCATCCTCGCCAAAACCGTCAAGGGCTACGGACTCGGACCACACTTCGAGGGCCGCAACGCGACCCACCAGATGAAGAAACTCACCCTGGACGACCTGAAGAAGTTCCGCGACCACCTGCGGATCCCCATCACGGACGAGCAGCTCGAAAAAGACCCGTACCAGCCCCCGTACTACCACCCCGGCACGGACGCCCCGGAAATCCAGTACATGATGGAACGCCGCGCCGCCCTGGGCGGGTCGGTCCCGGAGCGCCGGTCCAAGCACGCCGAGATCACCTTGCCGGACCCCAAGTCCTACGAGGTGGCCAAGCGCGGTTCCGGCAAGCAGCAGGCCGCCACCACCATGGCCTTCGTCCGTTTGCTCAAGGACCTGATGCGGGACAAGGAGTTCGGCAAGCACATCGCCCCGATCATCCCGGATGAGGCACGCACCTTCGGCATGGACGCGTTCTTCCCCACCGCGAAGATCTACAACCCCAAGGGCCAGAACTACCTCTCCGTGGACCGGGACCTCGTCCTGGCCTACAAGGAATCCCCCGCGGGCCAGCTGATCCACCCCGGCATCAACGAAGCCGGCGCCGTCGCGGCATTCACCGCCGCCGGAACCGCCTACGCCACCCACGGCGTGCCCCTGGTCCCGGTCTACGTCTTCTACTCCATGTTCGGCTTCCAGCGCACCGGCGACGCCTTCTGGGCAGCAGCCGACCAAATGACCCGCGGCTTCATCATCGGCGCCACCGCAGGACGGACCACCCTCACCGGCGAAGGCCTCCAGCACGCCGACGGCCACTCCCCCCTGCTCGCCTCCACCAACCCCGCAGTGGTCACCTACGACCCCGCCTACGGCTACGAAATGGGCCACATCATCCGCGACGGCATTGAGCGGATGTACGGGCCGGACTCGGAAGACCGGAACCTCATGTACTACCTGACGGTCTACAACGAGCCCATCTCCCAGCCCGCCGAACCGGAAGAACTGGATGTGGAGGGCGTCCTCAAGGGCATCTACCTGCTCGCCCCTGCAAAGATCGACGGTCCCCGGACCCAGGTCCTCGCGTCCGGTGTCTCCGTGCCCTGGGCGCTCGAGGCCCAGCAGCTCCTGGCCGATGACTGGGGCGTCTCCGCCGACGTCTGGTCCGTCACGTCCTGGAACGAACTGCGCCGCGACGGCATGGCCGCTGAAGAGGAAGCCTTCCTCAACCCGGGACAGCCCGCGCGCGTCCCGTTCGTGACCCGGCAGCTCGAAGGAGCCACCGGACCCGTCGTGGCTGTGTCCGACTACATGAAGGCCGTACCGGACCAGATCCGCCAGTTCGTGCCCAACGAGTTCGCCACCCTCGGTGCGGACGGCTTCGGCTTCTCGGACACCCGCGCCGCAGCGCGCCGCTTCTTCAAGAACGACATCCACTCCATCGTGGTGCGTTCACTGGAGATGCTGGCCCGCCGCGGTGAGGTTGACGCCCAGGCACCGATGAAGGCGATTGACAAGTACCGGCTGCACAACGTCAATGCCGGTTCCACCGGCAACGCCGGAGGCGAGTCCTGACACCCTCCCTTTGAGTTTTTGGAACAGCTGCAAGATTTACGAGCCCCGGATGTCGCCGTAGCTGTCTAAAAACCCAGGCAAGCAACAACGACGGCGGCCCCACCGAAAGGCGGGGCCGCCGTCGTCCGTTTACAGCACGAACCGGGTGTGACGCACAACCAACGGGATTGTAGCCTTTGCACAAATGGAGCTTGCCGGTCAGTGGCCGTATGCTCAAAGAATGCCAGCACCAGCTACCCCGTCCGCCAAGCGCAAACCGTCCACGCCGAGGGTCACGCCGGAGAAGTCCGAAACCCTTAAGCAGCTGCGGGCAAACGTGGGCCAGCTTTCCACCACCACCATGCGGGAGCTGGAAAAATCCCTGCCCTGGTACGGCCGGCTCAGCTCGGACGAACGGTCCGCCCTTGGCATGGTGGCCCAGAACGGCATCGCGGCGTTCGTGACGTGGTATGAACGCCCAAGTTCCCCGTCCTGGATCCTCACCGACGTCTTCGGTACGGCCCCAACGGAATTGACCCGGTCCATCAGCCTGCAGAAAGCGCTGCAGCTGATCCGGATCGTGGTGGAGGTGGTGGAGGAGCAGGTTCCGGTCATTGCTCCGGAGGCTGACCAGCCTTCCCTTCGCGAGGCCGTACTCCGCTATTCGCGCGAAGTGGCGTTCGCCGCGGCCGACGTTTATGCACGCGCCGCCGAATCCCGCGGGTCCTGGGACACCCGGCTGGAAGCGCTGATCGTCGATGCCATCCTTCGCGGCGAAAATACTGACGCCCTGCGCTCGAGGATCGCGGCCTTGGGCTGGAAGGCCCAGGAACGGTTCACCGTTATGGTGGGCAACTCCCCCTCCGAACCAAGCGCCAGCTATGTCAGCGAACTCCGGCGGATGGCGGGCCGCTATGCGGAGGATGCCCTCGTGGGCATCCAGGGCGACCGTCTGATCCTGATCCTGGGCGGCGTTTCAGACCGGGAAACCGCCTATGTGAAGCTCAGCGACATGTTTGCGCCCGGCCCCGTGGTGTACGGGCCCGAAGCCGGCTCCCTGCTGGAGGCCAGCGGCTCGGCACAGTCCGCCTTCGCCGGCCTGACGGCAGCCCGGGCCTGGCCTTCCGCGCCACGGCCCGTCGCCGCCGACGACCTGCTTCCCGAGCGGGTGATCTCAGGCGACGACGCCGCCCGCCGATCGCTGGTCAAAAACATCTACCGCCCGCTCCTGGCAGCGTCCAACGGGCTGGTGGAAACCCTTGGAACCTACCTGGAACTGGGCCATTCCCTTGAGGCCACAGCCCGCGAACTCTTCGTCCACGCCAACACCGTCAGGTACCGGCTGAAGCGGGTTTGCGACGTCACGGGCTGGGATCCGCTCCTCCCGAGGGAGGCGTTTGTCCTCCAGGCAGCGCTTGTGGTGGGCCGCCTCTCCGCCCCGCCGAAAGCGGCAGTTGAGCGTCAACCGTCACGGACGCAGCCCTGAGGCGTTGTAGACTTCCTACAACCTGACCCCGTGAGCTTGGTGCGGACAAACACCGCTGAATCACACAGTAATTTGGAAAGCTGGTTACGTGCTTGCAATAGTCTGCCCTGGACAGGGCTCGCAAACCCCGGGTTTTCTGGCCCCCTGGCTGGAACTGCCCCCGGTGGCAGGCCAGTTGGCCTCACTAAGCGACATCGCAGGCATCGACCTGATCGCCCATGGGACCACTTCGGACGAAGAAACCATCAAGGACACTGCCGTGGCGCAGCCCCTGATTGTTGCCGCCGGGCTGGTCGCCGCAGCTTCCCTCTTCGACGTCGAGCTCAGCTCCCTGCCGGTCATCCTGGCGGGCCATTCCGTTGGTGAAATCACCGCTTCGGCCCTTGCGGGCGTCCTGTCGGAACAGGAAGCCATGACCTTCGTCCGCGAGCGTGCCAACAGCATGGCCGCCGCCGCAGCCGTCACCCCCACCGGCATGAGTGCCGTGGTGGGCGGGGACCCGGCGGAGGTGCTGGCAGCCATCGAAGCGGCCGGTGCCACGCCCGCGAACGTCAACGGAGCGGGCCAGACAGTTGCTGCAGGCACCTTCGAACAGCTGAAGGTCCTCGCCGAAAACCCCCCGGCGAAGGCACGCGTCATCCCGCTGAAGGTGGCAGGAGCGTTCCACACCAGCCACATGTCCCCTGCTGTCAGCGCCTTGACGGCACTGGCGCCGGCGCTGAAGCCGCAGGCGCCGAAGGTGCCCCTGCTGTCCAATTACGACGGCGGCCAGGTCACCGACGGCGGCACCGCCGTCGACAGCCTGATCGCCCAGGTGTCGCGCCCGGTCCGTTGGGACCTGTGCATGGAAAGCCTGGTCCAGCGCGGTGTCACCGGCGTCATCGAGCTTGCTCCTGCCGGAACCCTCGCCGGCCTGGCCAAGCGCGGCATGCCCGGCGTCAAGACCGTTGCGGTCAAGACCCCCGATGATCTTTCCGCCGCCCTGGCGCTCTTCGCAGAACTGGAGGGCAACGCATGAGCGTTCCCACACTGAAACAGGCTCCCCTTCAGGAACACACCCGCATCCTCGGCCTCGGCGCCTACAGGCCGGACGTCATCGTCACCAACGAAGATGTCTGCCAGTGGATCGACTCCTCGGATGAATGGATCCGGCAGCGGACGGGAATCGTGACCCGGCACCGTGCCGCCGCTGACGTCAGCGTCATCGACATGGCTGAGGGCGCTGCCCGCGAAGCCATGGAAAAGGCCGGCATTGAAGCATCGGACCTCGGCGCTGTCATTGTTTCCACGGTTACCCACCCCTACGCCACGCCCTCAGCCGCCGCGAGCCTGGCAGACCGCCTCGGCGCCACCCCCGCACCTGCCTTCGACATCTCCGCAGCCTGCGCGGGTTACTGCTACGGCATTGCCCAGGGCGACGCCCTCGTCAGGTCAGGCACCGCCAAGTATGTCCTGGTGGTTGGCGCCGAGAAGCTGTCCGACGTCATCGACAACCGGGAACGCACCATCTCCTTCCTGCTCGGAGACGGAGCCGGCGCCGTCGTCATCGGCCCGTCTGAGACACCCGGCATCGCACCCTCCGTCTGGGGATCGGACGGCAGCAAGTGGGACGCCATCGGAATGACCCGCTCCATGCTGGATGTCCGCGACCTTGGCATGGCTGCCCGGCAGTCAGATTCCACTGGTGACCTTGCCCTGCTCGAGGAGGCCCAGGAGCTCTACCCGACACTCCGGCAGGACGGCCAGACCGTATTCCGGTGGGCAGTTTGGGAAATGGCGAAGGTGGCACAGCAGGCACTGGACGCGGCCGGCGTAGAAGCCGAGGACCTTGTGGCTTTTATCCCCCACCAGGCCAACATGCGCATCATTGACGAGATGGTGAAGAAGCTTAAGCTGCCCGAGACGGTTACAGTGGCACGGGACATCGCCGACGCCGGAAACACCTCTGCGGCGTCCATTCCGTTGGCCACGCACCGCCTCCTGGCGGAGAAGCCGGAACTCAGCGGCGGGCTGGCCCTCCAGATCGGCTTCGGTGCCGGGCTGGTCTTCGGCGCGCAGGTAGTTGTCCTTCCCTAGGAACGCCCCCAACAGGCCGCAACCGCGTCCTGAACCATTTCCGGCAGCCCCTGCCGGCAATACAAGAAAAGGAGCCATCAATGGCTAGCAACGAAGAGATCCTGGCCGGCTTGGCTGAAATCGTCAACGAGGAAACCGGTCTGGCCCCCGAGGCCGTAGAGCTGGACAAGTCCTTCACGGAGGACCTGGACATCGACTCCATCTCCATGATGACCATCGTGGTCAACGCCGAGGAAAAGTTCGGCGTTCGCATTCCGGACGAAGAGGTCAAGAACCTCAAGACCGTCGGCGACGCCGTCAGCTTCATCGCCGGAGCACAGGCCTAGTCAAGGCTTTCGCCGTTTATCGGCTTGGCGGGCTGCCGGTCCGGACGACCGGACCGGCAGCCCGCCGCATTTTTCCGGCATCCCGTTCCCAGCGGAGCGGTGCCGACCACCACCATGCGGGGCCCTCCGGAAAGCCGGAGCCGGAAGCCCCACCGACGAAAGAGTGATCCCATGACACGCAAAGTAGTCATCACCGGTCTGGGCGCCACCACGCCCATCGGCGGCGATGTACCCACGATGTGGAACAACGCGCTAAAGGGGGTCTCCGGTGCCCGCACCCTGGAGGACGACTGGGTAGCCAAGTACGAACTTCCCGTCCACTTCGCCGCCCGCTGCAGCACGCCCGCCCTTGAGGTCCTCAGCAGGGTCGAGGCCAAGCGGATGGACCCCTCCACGCAGTTCGGCGTCATCGCAGCCCGTGAGGCGTGGGCGGATTCCGGCATCACCGACTTCGACAAGGACCGGCTGGCTGTTGCCTTCGCCACCGGCATCGGCGGAGTGTGGACGCTGCTGGACGCCTGGGACACGCTGAAGGAAAAAGGCCCCCGCCGCGTTCTCCCCATGACCGTTCCCATGCTGATGCCGAACGGTGTTGCTGCGGCTGTCAGCCTGGACCTCGGCGCACGCGCCGGCGCCCACACCCCGGTTTCCGCCTGCGCCTCCGGCACCGAAGCCATGCACCTGGGCCTGGACCTGATCCGCTCGGGCAAGGCAGATGTGGTGATGTGCGGCGGCGCTGAAGCAGCCATCCACCCGATGCCCCTGGCGGCGTTCGCTTCCATGCAGGCGCTGTCGCGACGCAACGACGACCCGCAGGCTGCCTCCCGCCCGTACGACCTGGGCCGCGACGGCTTTGTGATGGGCGAAGGCGCCGGCGCCCTGGTCCTCGAAGCCGAGGAACACGCACTGGCCCGCGGAGCCCGGATCTATGGCGAACTCGCCGGCACCTCCGTAACGGCTGACGCGTACCACATCACCGCCCCCGACCCCGAAGGCCTCGGCGCAACCCGCGCACTCAAAGCCGCTATGTTCGACGGCCGCATCCAGGCCGAGGACGTGGTCCATGTGAACGCGCACGCCACATCGACTCCGGTGGGTGACAAGCCTGAGTACACCGCCCTCCGCGCCGCCCTGGGCAACCACATCGACAACGTTGCGGTTTCCGCCACGAAGTCGCAGATGGGCCACCTCCTGGGCGCCTCCGGTGCCGTTGAGGCTGTGCTCACCGTGCTGGCCGTCTACGACCGGAAGGCACCCGTCACGATCAACCTTGAGAACCAGGATCCGGAGATCCCGCTCGACGTGGTCACCTCCGCCCGCGATCTGCCCGCCGGCAACATCGTAGCCCTGAGCAACTCGTTCGGCTTCGGCGGACACAACGCCGTGGTGGCTGTTCGCAGCGTTTAGTTCCTGCCCTGGGCTTGCCGCCCGTACGCAAACAGGAGGCCCCGCCGGCTGGCGGGGCCTCCTGTTTTGCTATGGAGACTGCTTCTGGATTTTATGTGCGTGCTGCCGGCCGGTGTTGGAAGTACGACGGCGGCCGTTGGGTTGGGCCCGTCAGCCCACCTGGTGCAGCCAGCGGACGGGAGCACCCTCGGCAGCATGACGGAAGGGTTCCAGCTCCTCATCCCAGGCCTCGCCAAGAGCCAGGGACAGCTCGTGGTACACGGCGGCGGGATCGCCCGCTCCCGACTCGTAGGCGTAGCGGATTCTGTCTTCGGAGACCATGATGTTGCCGTGGACGTCGGTGACGGCGTGGAAGATGCCCAGTTCGGGTGTGTGCGACCAGCGGCCGCCGTCAACACCCTGGCTCGGTTCCTCGGTGACCTCATACCGGAGGTGCGCCCAGCCCCGGAGTGATGAGGCGAGCTGCGCACCTGTACCGGGAGCGCCGGTCCAGGAAAGCTCCGCCCGGAACATTCCGGGCGCAGCAGGCTGAGGGGTCCACTCAAGATCCGTCCGCTTATCCACGACGGATCCGATGGCCCACTCAACGTGAGGGCACAAAGCGGTAGGGGCTGAGTGAACAAACAGCACACCGCGGGTCATTGCAACAGACATTCCATCCTCCATAGCTCTAGGTACGTCTTCCCCAACGACCTCTGCTGAATGGAACTGCTGTGCCCTGCTCTGCGGGACTGCTCCCTGCCATATATTCAGTTGTTCAGATTAAGCAGTGTCCGGACTTGCTGGTCCGCTCGAAGCAAAGGAGCTTCAAGCAGGACTTGAAAGTTGCCGGACGTGACTCTTATTGTGCCGTACAGCGGGTAATTACGCCAGTGCGATTCGCGATCCGGTGCGGGCCCGGAATTATCCGGGATCAGGCCCTCGGATGTGCCTGCTGGTAGCTTTTTCGCAGCCGGTCCACCGAGACATGCGTGTAGATCTGGGTGGTTGCGAGGCTGCTGTGGCCAAGGATTTCCTGGACGGCACGCAGGTCTGCGCCGCCGTCCAACAGGTGTGTGGCTGCGGAGTGCCGAAGGGCGTGCGGGCCTGACGCCGACGTGTCGCCCAGTGCCTCGAAGAGCTTGTTGACAAGCTCCCGGACCTGCCGCTGGTCCACCCGGCCGCCCCTGGAGCCCAGGAAGAGCGCCGGACCGCTGTTGTCCCTGGCCAGCAGCGGCCTGCCCCGCCGCAGCCAGTCGTCCAGGGCCAACGCCGCCGGAACGCCGTAGGGAACGGTGCGTTCCTTGTTGCCTTTGCCGATAACACGCAGAGTGCGGCGGTCCGGGTCCAGGACATCGATGTCCAGTCCCGCGAGCTCGCCTACGCGGACGCCTGTGGCATAGAGCAGTTCCACGATGGCCCTGTCCCTGATAGGCAGCGGCTCACCGCCGGCGGCGGCTTCCTCCAGGCCGGTCAGCAGCCGCACCAGTTGTTGTGACTGCAGGACTCCGGGCAGGCTCTTGTCCCGTTTGGGAGCTTTGAGCCGCAACGAGGGGTCGGAGCCGATGCGCTCTTCCCTGAGGGCCCATGCTGTGAAGGCGCGGGCGGTAGCGGCCCGGCGGGCAAGCGTGGAGCGTGCGACACCGGCCTGGCTCTGTGCTCCCAGCCACCGCCGGAGCGTTCCGAGCTCCAGCTCCTCCAGCCGGGTGACACCCTCCGAAGCGGAGTGAGCCAGAAGGCTGCGCAGGTCCCCCAAGTACGCACGCAGGGTGTGGGCGGACATGGCCCGCTCGCCCGACAGGTACTGGGAGAAGGCATCCGACGCCTGGCTCAGCTCCCGCGGCAATTCCTGGTTTTCCACTCTCCTACTGTCGCAGGTGATGCCGCTGTTCAAGCCACTGACACGGCACACCAGAGCCGGTAGGTCATTCCGGCCTTGTCAAGGGCTCCTCAGGCTGTTCCCTTGCCGCGCTTCCAGCCCCCTCTTTCGGACACCGCCAGCCCGAGCAGCCCGAGCCGGCCCAGTCCGGCGCGGACGGATTCCTGGCTCAAGCCTGCGACCGAGCAGAGTTTCTCGACCGAAGTCATGGAGCGCAGCGGCAGTGCATCCAGTAGGATCAGGTCTTCGAGCGTCAGCCCGTCCTGGACTTCCGCTTCAGCCCGGCGGGGCTGCGGAAGCCCCGCTCCACTGGGCGCTGCCAGCTCAGCGATTTCAGCGGCGTCAGTGACGCAGACAGCACCGCCCTCCCGGAGCAGCCGGTGGCATCCGGCCGAGTTGGCACTGTGCACGGAACCGGGAACAGCCCCGACTGCCCGGCCGAGCGTTTCGGCATGATGGGCAGTGTTCAGCGCGCCGGACCGCCACCTAGCCTCCACCACAACAGTCACTGCGGACATGGCGGCAATGAGCCGGTTCCGCTGGAGGAATCGGTAGCGGGTGGGTGCCGACCCCGGCGGAACCTCGGCGATGACCGCGCCCTGGTTGCACACGGCACGGAGCAGGTCCTCGTTGCCCGACGGGTAGAAGCGGTCAACACCGCCGGCCATCACGGCAATGGTTGGCATGGCGCTCGACCCGCCGGCCAGCGCAGCGCGGTGGGCATGCGCATCGATGCCGTAAGCACCTCCGGACACCACCGTGAGGCCGCGCTGCGCCAGGGAATATGCGATGTCCCCCGTCACCGACGCACCGTAACTGGTGCTGTCGCGGGAACCAACCAGGGCCATGCACTTGTCCGCGCCGGGAAGAGGTTGCTCCTGTCCCCGCCACCAGAGGCAGATCGGTTCCTGGATTCCAAGGTCTGACAGCTGCACGGGCCACAACTCGTCCGACGGGATGATCAGCCTGCCACCGAGCCGTGCCATGGTGGCCAAGTCCCGCTCCGGCGCGAGGTCCGGTATTCGCGGCTGCCAGCGTTTCAAGGCTGCCGCCATTCCGGCCCAGCTGGTGGCGGAACCGTTGTCCGCGAGCAACGCGGTGATCTCGCGCTCCAGCTCAGGCCCGGCAGCAACCTGACCGATGGCTATCCGAAGGGCATCCACTGCGCCGCAGACCTGCACCAGCGCCAGACCTACGGCGTCCTGGGGCTCCATGAGCCGGGCAAGCGCGGCACGGGAGAGTCTCTCTGAGTCCACTGCAGCCTGCTTCATGCGGCCACCGCCGCTGCCTGCCGCAGGCCCAGGGCCTGCCCAATATCGTTCACGTCGGGTCTTTCCCGGTGCCCCAAATCTGCCAGGGTCCAGGCCAGGCGCAGTACGCGGTCGTAACCACGGGCAGTGAGGACACCACGCTCCAGTGAATGATCCAGGATGCGGGTGGCCGCCGGCGGAAGCCGCAGCTCTCCGCGGAGCACACGCCCCGGCACCTGGGAGTTCGTTTCCAGGCCAAAGGGCGTCAACCGTTCAAGCTGCCGCCCGCGTGCATTCCGTACGCGGACGGCAACGGAAGCCGTGTCCTCTTCCGCACCTGCCTGGCCAAACTCGGCCAGCGACACCCGCTCCACCTGAAGCTGGATGTCCACCCGGTCCAGGAGCGGCCCGGACATCCTCGCCAGGTACCGTCTGCGCATCATGGGCGTGCATGTACAGTCCAGCCCTTTGCCGGACGCCTTGCCACAGGGGCAGGGGTTAGCCGCCAGGACCAGCTGGAACCGGGCAGGATAGGCAGCGGTCCCCGCAGAACGGTGGATCACCAGCTCACCACTCTCCAGCGGCTGGCGCAGTGCATCCAGCACGCGGCGCTCATACTCCGGCGCCTCATCAAGGAACAGGACGCCCCGGTGGGCTCGGGAAGCGGCGCCCGGCCTCGGGAGCCCCGAGCCCCCGCCAATGATGGCTGCGGCCGTCGCTGAGTGGTGCGGGCTTTCGAAGGGTGGCCGCCGCAGCAGCTGGACCGAGGACGACGGCAGGCTGCACAGCGAGTGAATGGCGGTAACTTCCATAGCCTCGTGGTCCCCCAGGTCCGGCAAGAGCCCGGGAAGGCGCTCTGCCAGCATTGTCTTGCCGGCCCCGGGAGGTCCCGTCAGGAGCAGATGGTGGGCTCCGGCGGCTGCTACTTCGAGCGCCCGCCGGGCATCACCTTGACCGGAGACGTCCGCCATATCCGGGTACACCGCTGCTTCCTCCGGGGCATCGTAGGGATTTTCCGGGTCCTCCGGTTCAAAGTCCAGCGCGAGCTCCTGCGGGTCCGCCCCGGAATCGAGCGCCAGCCGGGCGAGGGTGCGGTAGCCCCTGACGTTGGCGCCGGGCACCAGGGCGGCCTCCGCCAGGTTCGCATGTGCCACCACGATGTCCGGATACCCGGCCTGGACAGAGGCCATAACGGCCGGAAGAATGCCACGGACCGGGCGCAATCTGCCATCCAGTCCCAGCTCGGCGATGAAGACCGTATTGCCGGTGGGCTTGATGTCGTTCGCGGCGCGGAGCACGGCCATTGTGACCGCCAGGTCGAACCCCGACCCGCGTTTGGGAAGGGAGGCGGGAATGAGGTTCGCGGTGATTTTCCGGCGGCTTAGCGGAATCCGGGAGTTCTTGGCGGCCGACCGGATGCGTTCCTTGGCCTCATTTAAGGAAGCGTCCGGCAGTCCGAGGAGCACAAATGCCGGCAGGGTTTGGCCGATGTCAGCCTCGACCTCCACGATGTACCCGTTCAGGCCCACCAGGGCGATGGAGTAGGTCCTTCCGAGGGCCATTCAGCCCACCCCCTTGAGGTGCTCCACCAGGGGTTCGCCGACGCCGTCGTCCACTACTGCGATCACGTCCACCCGCCGCAGCGGCATCCGCAGCTCCCGGTCGCGGCACCAGGCGGAGCCGAGCCGGTGCAGGCGGGCGAGTTTCTCCGGGCCCACTGCTTCGAAGGGGTGGCCGTAATCGAGGGAACGGCGGGTCTTTACTTCGGCAATAACCAGGGCGTCGCCGTCGAGGGCCACAATGTCGATTTCGCCCTCGGTGCAGCGCCAGTTGCGCTCCACCACCAGCATGCCCAGGGACTCAAGATAGCCAACGGCGAGGTTCTCTCCGTGCCGGCCCAACAGGTCTTTTGATTTCATTTCTACCTCCGCAACAAGCCTGCTGCGGCATTGTTGCGAAGGTAAGGGAGCTCATCCCGTATGTGTACTAAGGCCCATGTGCAGGGAAAGTCAGGAGTTCAGGACGAGGCGGACAGCGTTCAGGAGCTACTGGCCCAGGTCAACGTCCTTGGGCATGGCCAGTTCCTCATTGCGCGGAAGTTCTTCCACATTGACGTCCTTGAACGTCAGGACGCGGACACTCTTGACGAACCGGGCCGACCGGTACACGTCCCAGACCCAGGCGTCCTGCAGGGTCAGGTCAAAGTAGACCTCGCCGTCCGCGCTGCGGGCCTGCAGGTCTACGTGGTTGGCCAGGTAAAAGCGCCGTTCGGTCTCGACAACATAGCTGAACAGTCCGACGACGTCGCGGTATTCACGGTAGAGCTGCAGCTCCATGTCGGTCTCATAGTTTTCAAGGTCCTCAGCACTCATGATTCCATCTTGCACCATCTCCGGTGCCACTGGCGCCGCGCCCCGGCCGGAGTCAGGCTTCGATACCCGGTTCGTCCCCGTTGGAAAGACCATCCTCACCGGGGCCACCGTCCAGCAGTTCCCCGCCCAGCAAACGCCAACTGACACGGTGGTAGGGCGTGGGCCCTGCCGCGCGGAGGACGTCCCGGTGCAGCACCGTGGCGTAGCCCTTGTTGATATCCCACCCGAAGTCCGGGTACTCGGCGTGCAGCTCCCGCATCATCCTGTCCCGCTCCACCTTGGCGATCACACTGGCGGCTGCAACGCTCAGGCACTGCATGTCAGCCTTGATCTTGGTGTGCACCGGTGCATCGCATCCCGCGGCAAGCACCGGCTCATCAAACAGCGACAGTTGGTCCGCCGGCGAAAGCCAGTTGTGGCTGCCGTCCAAAAGCACCAGATCAGGGGTGACTCCCGCGGCGAGAATATCCTGCCATGCCCGGGTTCCGGCCAGGCGCAGGGCAGCGATGATGCCGACGTCATCGATTTCCTGCGCCGACGCGTGGCCCACCGCGGACGCAACACTCCACCCGCGGACCAGCGGGTCCAGCCTTTCCCGTTCGGCGGGGCTGAGGAGCTTGCTGTCCCTGACGCCGGCAAGCGGCCTCTGGCGCTCCAGGTCCACGACGGCGATGCCGACGCTCACAGGACCGGCAAGGGCACCGCGTCCCACCTCGTCCACCCCTGCCACGAGCCGCGCACCCTGGGCCTTGAACGTACGTTCGTGCCTCAAGGTAGGCGCCTTGGCAGGGCGTGCGGCCACCTTCGTGGAACCGGCCCGTCCCTTTGCACTGCCGGCCTTTCCGGCGTTCGCCTTTGCAGCCGGCTTTGCGGGGCTGGCCTTTGCGCTGCTGGCTTGAACTGCGGAGGACATGATCAAGGTGCCGCCGGTATGTTCCGGAATACGTCCGGATAATTGTTAAGGGTCGTGACCCGGTTCAACGGCCAGGCGATGACGGCGGCCTTGCCTTCGAGGTCGGCGATGTCGATGAACCCGCCGTCGGAATCCATGTGCGCCCTTGAGTCAGCGGAGTGGTTTCGGTTATCGCCCATCACCCACACCTTGCCTTCGGGGACCGTCACATCGAAGTTGCGAATCTGCGGGACCTCAGCCGAATTGACGTAGCTTTCATCGAGGGCGGTCCCATTAATGGTCAGTTTACCGCCGGGATCACAGCAGACCACATGGTCCCCCGGCAGCCCGATAACCCTCTTGACCAGGTGCTGCTCGGAGTTGTCCGGCAGCAGGCCCACAAAGGTGAGGCCGTCCTGGACCCAGGTGAATGGTCCTTCGGCCCTTTCCTCCGCAGCCGGCAGCCAGCCCTTGGTGTCGCGGAAGACCACCACATCGCCGCGGCTCAGCGAGAAGGGTTCAGGCACCAGGAGGTTCACAAAGATCCGGTCATCGATGTCCAGGGTGTTGACCATGGACTCGGAAGGGATGAAGAACGCCCGGAACAGGAAGGTCTTGATGAGGAAGGAGAGCACGACGGCGATCACCACCACCGTGGCAATTTCCTTCAGCCAGGAAAACACCTGGCTTCCACCGGCCTTCGCGTTGGCCTTGGCGGCGGCGCGGCTGCCTGCCATGTCGGGAGCAGGTGTTTCCGGCCCCGCGGCGGCTGCCCCGGGTGCGGCCTCGGCCCGGGAATCCGAAGCTCCGTCGGGACGCGGTTCGGGTGTCCGCGCGTGGTTCTCGGGCATCTACTGTCCGTTCTCTGTTAAGGGTCCTGCCGCTGGCGGCCGAGGTACTTCAGCAAATCTATCAAGCGGCCAGATGATCTGGACCGGCCTGCCGGCCACGCGGTCTACCGGCACCATTCCCCCGCCGGGAGCGCCCAGCAGGCTCCGGGAATCGGCGGACAGCGACCTGTGGTCACCCAGCAGCCACAGCCGCCCGTCGGGCACCTGTGCACTGAACTTCTGGGTGCTGGGAGCATCTCCGGGGAAGATGTACGGCTCATTCAGTGGCTGGCCGTTCACGGTGATTTTCCCATCGGCGCCGCAACAGACCACGGTGTCCCCGGGTAAGCCGATGACCCGTTTGACGTAGGTGGTGTCACTGCCGGTGAGGCCAAGCCACTGGGTGACGGCGGACGCGGCGTCCACCAGCGGACCCTTGCCGCTGTTGAGCGGCGCGAAGGTGCCCCTGCCGTCGAAGACCACGATGTCACCCCGCCTGATGGGTTCGGCCCGGAAATCCGTCCGGGACACCAGGATGCGGTCCCCGCCCTCAAGAACGGGTTCCATGGACTCGGACGGGATGAAGTAGACATCAAGCCACAGCGAACGGACCAGCCCGCTGACTGCAATGGCAAGGACAAGGGCAAGGAACACAAAACGCCAGCCCGTCTTTCCGGGCTGGCGTTTTGTCTGGTCCATGAGTCCGTATCCTGGGCGCTGGTGCATGGCTCCGGCGCTGGCCGGATACGGCTGCGGCCCTGCCTTGTAGGTCTGTAAAGGACTTACTTGGCGGTGCTGAAGTCGCGCTTTTCCTTGATCTTCGCAGCCTTACCGCGCAGTGCACGCATGTAGTAAAGCTTGGCGCGGCGCACGTCACCCTTGGTGACGAGCTCGATCTTTTCGATGATCGGGGAGTGTACCGGGAAGGTACGCTCCACACCGACGCCGAAGGAAACCTTGCGGACCGTGAAGGTCTCGCGGACGCCCTCACCCTGGCGGCCCAGGACGAAGCCCTGGAAAACCTGGACACGGGTGTTCTTGCCTTCGATGATGTTCACGTGAACCTTGAGGGTGTCACCTGCGCGGAACGCGGGAACATCGGTGCGCAGCGAAGCTGCATCTACGGAATCGAGAATATGCATGATTGCACTCCTGGTGAACGCCACGGGTCATTCACTTTGGGTCACGGCAGCCAAGCCCGGACGCCTTGCAGCGCTACCGGAAATTACTGCCGAAAGGTAAGTGGTCCGTCCGCTTTCACTGATTGAAGAGGACGGTTGTCTTGCTGTTGGTTGCGCTCCCCCTGTGGCAGGTGCGGACCCAGCAGACACAAGGACCAATTTTGCCACAGTCCGCCGCGTACAGCCAATTTTCGCGGCCTTCCAGCCGGAACCGGCGGCGGGGTCAGTCAGGCTGTTCCCCCGGCGCGTCCGGATGGCGCAGCAGGCGGCCGTCAACGACGTCGTATCCCAGGTCCTGCAGGGCGGTGCGGTCGGCGCGGGGCAGCTTCCCGGCGTCGAACGTTTCGAGCAGGTCAGGGCGGCGCTCCGCCGTCCGGCGGAACTGTTCGCTGCGGCGCCACTGCGCAATCTTTCCGTGGTTGCCGCTGAGGAGCACGGCCGGCACAACCCGATCCCGCCAAACGGAAGGCTTGGTGTACACCGGGTACTCCAGCAGCCCGTCGGAATGGGACTCCTCCACCAACGACTCGGGGTTACCCACGACCCCCGGCAGGAGCCTGCCGATGGCCTCGACCATGGCCAGGACGGCCACTTCCCCGCCGTTCAGGACGTAGTCGCCCAGGCTGACGGGGCGGACGGTGAAGTGCTCGCGGGACCACTCGATGACCCGTTCATCGATGCCCTCGTAGCGCCCGCAGGCAAACGTAAGATGGTCCTCCTCGGCCAGTTCGTAGGCGAGGGCCTGCGTGAACCGCTCCCCCGCCGGCGACGGGACGATCAGGACCGGCTTGCCTGCATCTTCCGGACGGTCAGCGGCTATCGAGGAGAGAGCCTGCGCCCACGGTTCAGGTTTCATCACCATTCCGGCGCCGCCGCCGTAGGGTGTGTCATCCACTGTGCGGTGCTTGTCAGTGGTGAAGGCGCGGAGGTCGTGGACGCGGAGATCCAGCAGCCCGTCCTGGCGGGCCTTGCCGATCAGCGACAGTTCCAGCGGCGCCAGGTACTCGGGAAAGATGCTGACGACGTCGATCCGCATTTACGCTTTGCCTTCCGTTTCCGGCGCTGCATCCTGGTCCGCGTTGACCTCGAACAGGCCGTCCGGCGGCGTGAGGAGGATGAACCCTTCCTCGATGTTGACCTCGGGCACGATCTGCTCAACGAAGGGAATAAGGATTTCTTCCCCATCCGGGGTGGTGACCATCAGCAGGTCCTGCACGGGCATCGTGTTGAGCGCGGTGACCTTTCCCACTACGCGGGAGCCGACGCGGGCTTCCAGTCCGACGAGCTCGTGCTCATACCAGCCTTCGTCGTCTTCCTCGTCCAGTTCTTCGGTTTCGATGAAGAGCTTGGCGCCACGGAGGGTTTCGGCTTCATTGCGGGTCTCAATCCCGTCAAACCCCAGCAGGAGGATGTCCTTGTTCCAGCGGGCGCTGCTCACGGTGAGCGGGCCGGCGGACGCTGGTTCAACCACAAATTCGGTGCCCGGCACAAACCGGTCCCCAGGGGCGTCGGTCAGGACCTGGACCGTAACTTCCCCGCGGATGCCGTGCGGTTTGCCGATTCGTGCCACCTGGAGCTGCATGTGTTCCTCTGTCTTGGATGTGGTTGTCGGGATTCCGGGAAAAGCACTCCGGCCCCTCCACCGTTGGTGGAGGGGCCGGAGCAAAAACTGATGTTGCTGAGCGCTCAGCGGCGGCGGTCGGTGTCGACGACGTCGACCCTTACCGGTTCGCCGCCGGCCAGGGCTGCCACAACGGTGCGCAGTGCGCGTGCCGTGCGGCCCTGGCGGCCAATCACCCGTCCGAGGTCGTCCTGGTGGACCCGCACCTCGAGGGTGTCCCCGCGGCGGTTGCTCTTCGAGCTGACCTTGACATCATCCGGGGAATCGACGATTCCCCGGACCAGGTGTTCCAGCGCTTCTGCCAGCAATTTACTCAGCCTCGGTGGTCTCTGCTTCGGCCGGTGCCTCGGCTGCGTCAGACTTGGATGCCTTCTTGGTGATGGCTTCCGGGATGATTACGGAACCCTTTTCCGGAGCAACGAAGGCTTCCTTCGGAGCTTTGGTCTTCAGGGTGCCTTCCTGGCCCGGGAGGCCCTTGAACTTCTGCCAGTCACCGGTGATCTTCAGGATGGCGGCAACCTGCTCGGACGGCTGGGCACCGACGGACAGCCAGTACTGGGCACGCTCGGAGTCGACCTCGATGTATGAGGGCTCTTCGGTGGGGTGGTACTTGCCGATCTCCTCGATGGCGCGGCCGTCACGCTTGGTGCGTGAGTCTGCGACGACGATGCGGTAGTACGGTGCGCGCATTTTGCCAAAGCGCTTAAGGCGAATCTTTACGGCCACTTTTGTGGTCACTCCTGTTTCAGAAAGGGGGTGAACCCGGCGTTCTGCACCCGTGGGGCGGGCCGTACTTGCGGGTTCGAAGGACAGGATCCGGACGCGGAGAGAGGGGCCACGCAGATCGAGTACCTGTTTATTGTGCCAGATGAGCGCCCGGATTTCGACTTGACACCCCGCCCGCCGTCACCGGCAGGGAAGCCGGCGCAGGCGTCAGGAAGACCAGACGTACAGGCCGGTGCGTTCCGCGTCGTCGACTCCGCCGGCCAGTTCCGCCAGCTGCTGCACATAAGTGCGCGCCTGCGCTGCTTCGAACGGCATGTCATCCTGCGCGGCCCACTGCTCGGCGACGTCGTCAAGGACGTTGCCTTCACCCTCGGTTTCATAGGAGAGCAGGTCCGCCAGCGCACGGACCATCGCAGCTGGAACAGCAAGGAGTGAATCGCTTGCCACATCCACCATGGTCAGCTCATAGTCAGCCCCGCCGGCGTGCACGGCAGTGCCTGCCAGGTCACCGAGCTGCTCTACTTCGAAATCGCTGATTCCCTGGATCCTGACGGCTTCGCCGGCAGGCGCATTTCCGCCCTGGTCCAGGACGCCGGCGCGCTTCAGCGCGCCGTCGTGGGTGGCCACAAAGATTTCGGTGAAGCCCATGGGAATTGCCCTCATTCCGTCGACGGTGCGGCCATCAGGAAAGCGGTGCCCGCCGCCCCGGCCGTTCGGCTTCAGCCTAGTACACGGGCCGGCGCTGGTCCGGGTGCGCCAGTGTCAGCGCACCGCCACCCGGATCCTGTTGCGCCACGGGTCCTCGAACTGCAGTTCGGCGCCAGTATGCTGCACCGGCAGCCCGGCGACCTTCAGCCGGTCCGCGAGCGCCCCGACGTCGTCTCCTGACGGCACTTCGATGAGCACCTCGCCGAGGCCGAGCGTGTCCTTGCGGGGGCCGGCGCCGCGGCTGTTCCAGACATTCATGGCCATGTGGTGGTGGTAGCCGCCGGCAGAGACAAACAATGCCTGCCCATGCCAGCCGGCGGTCTTTTCAAACCCGAGGATTCCTACATAGAAGTCCCTGGCCGACTGGACGTCGCCCACCTGGAGGTGGACATGGCCCACCCCCGCCACGCTTCCGCGCTGGCGCTCGAGGGAATCTTCGGTGAGGTGCTGCTCCAGGTAGCGCTGGGGCGGCAGCGCCAGGCTGTCCATGACCACGTCCGCACCATTCCAGGACCAGTTGCTCCGCGGCCGGTCCCAGTAGAGCTCAATGCCGTTGCCTTCAGGGTCGTTGAAGTAGAAGGCCTCGCTGACGAGGTGGTCGGCGCTGCCCGTGAAAAAGCGGGGCTCGAACCGGGCGGCGGTGGCGATGGTGGCTGCGAGGTCTGCCTGGTTCTCAAAAAGCAGCGCCGTATGGAAAAGGCCGGCCTCTCCCCTGCCCGGGAGGTTCAGCCCGGGAGCGGGCGCAAGGTGGACCAGGGGCTTCTGCAGGCGGCCGAGGTAGATTCCGCCGTCCTGTTCGGCGACAACCTCAAGCCCCAGGGCCCGCTGGTAGTAATCGGTCATGACCTTCATGTCGCCGACCTTGAGCATCACGGTGCCCATGGTGAGGTCGGCGGGAAGAAGGTCCTGGCTGGCGGCATCTGCAGTCATGTGGAAACTCCCGGTGCTGGGGCCCTTCGGGGTGGGGGCCTATGACTATTAAAATTACTTGAAGCTTCAATTTATTCCAAGTGCCACAAAAATTCCTCCCGGTGGGGGCATCAAGGAAGGACGCGGCCTCCCAGCACCACGTGCGCCAGCCCGCTGACAGTCTCCGGAACCCTTCGTGGATCCTCCCGGCACAGCACGACGTCGGCGCGGGCTCCCTCCTGCAGGCCCTCAGCGCCCAGCCACTCGCGGGCGCCCCAGCAGGCGGCGTCGAGCGCAGCGGGCATCGGAAGCCCTGCAGAGTGGAGGGCAAGGATCTCATCGGCGATCCTGCCGTGCCGTATGACGCTGCCGGCATCGGTGCCGGCATAGATCTGCACGCCTGCCTCGTAGGCCTCCAGCACCCGCTCGGCCCGGCGCTCCCACAGTGCGCGCATGTGTGCGGCGTACCGGGGAAACTTCGGCTCCGCCTGTGCGGCGATGTCCGGAAACGTGGCGATGTTGATGAGGGTGGGAACGATGGGGACGCCCTGCTCCACAAACCGCGGAAGGTGCCGCGGCAGGAGCCCGGTGGCGTGTTCGATGCAGTCGATGCCCGCGTCCAGCATCTGGTCCAGGGTGTCTTCGGCGAAGCAATGCGCGGTGATCCGGGCCCCTTCCTCGTGCACCGCCTGGACAGCGTCCTTAACGACGGCGGCGGGAAACGACGGCGCCAGGTCACCGGCGCCGCGGTCGATCCAGTCCCCCACAAGCTTGACCCAGCCGTCGCCGTCACGGGCCTGCTTCCGGACGGCTTCGACCAGGCCCTCCGGTTCCACTTCCTCAGCGAAACCCCGCAAATATCGGCCGGTCCTGGCCACATGCCTGCCGGCCCGGATCAGCACCGGGGCGTCGCGGCTGTCCTGCAGGAAGCGGGTGTCGGCAGGGGAACCGGCGTCCCGGGCCAGCAGTGTGCCGGCGTTCAGGTCGGCGCGGGCCTGTTCCTCCGCCGTCGCAGGATCCACAGCGCCGCCCGGTCCCAGCCCGATATGGCAGTGGGCATCAACGAACCCCGGAAGCACCCAGCCGTCCAGGATCCGTTCCGGAACGTGCTGCGGGCGGGTGAAGGTCAACAGCCCGTCAACGGACCACAATCCCCGCCGCACGGTGTTCGGCCCGGTCAGCACCGGTCCGCTGAATTCGATAATTTCCGGCATTGGGCTCCTCTTCCTCGCCAGTCAGGCTAGCACCGGCAATGTGACAAGCCCCTCCCGGACGGCTGTGGTAGCTTCATTCCTGACCACACGGGTGCCCCTGCAGGGGCTGAGATCGGGCTGACGCAGCCTGCGACCGTTGAACCTGTCCGGGTAATGCCGGCGAAGGAAGTGAGTATTCCTTGAGTACACCAAAAACACAGCTGGCCCCTGCCCACATTCCGTCCGGCACGGGAGGCGGCCAGGACCAGCCTCCTGTCACCCAGTCGCTGAAGTCCCATTCCCTGGCCTTCATCGAGGATGCGCAGTCAGGCATCCGGGTTCCCGTCACCGAGATAGCCCTGGAGCCTTCGCCCGACGGCGGGGCCAACGGCCCGTTCCGTACCTACCGGACGGCCGGCCCGGGAAGCGATCCCGTCCGTGGCCTCAATCCCTTCCGGGCAGAGTGGATAGCAGTACGCGGGGATACGGAAACCTACGGCGGGAGGGGACGGAACCTGCTCGACGACGGCCGCTCGGCTGTCCGCCGCGGCGCCGCCAGCGCGGAGTGGAAGGGCGCACCGCCGGTGCCCCGCCGCGCCGTTGAAGGCAGGACGGTGACGCAGATGCACTATGCACGGCAGGGCATCATCACTCCGGAAATGCGTTTCGTGGCCCTGCGGGAGAACTGCGATGTGGAACTGGTCCGCAGCGAACTGGCCGCCGGCAGGGCGATCATTCCGAACAACATCAACCATCCTGAGTCAGAACCCATGATCATCGGCAAGGCCTTCCTGGTGAAGATCAACGCCAACATCGGCAACTCGGCCGTCACCAGTTCCATCGCGGAAGAAGTGGACAAGCTGCAGTGGGCAACCCAATGGGGCGCTGACACCGTCATGGACCTGTCCACCGGCGATGACATCCACACCACCAGGGAATGGATCATCCGCAACTCGCCGGTTCCGATCGGCACCGTCCCCATCTACCAGGCCCTTGAGAAGGTCAACGGCGAAGCTAATGCCCTGACCTGGGAGATTTTCCGCGATACCGTCATCGAGCAGTGCGAACAGGGCGTGGACTATATGACCATCCACGCCGGCGTCCTGCTCCGGTACGTTCCCCTGACCGCCAACCGGGTGACCGGCATCGTGTCGCGCGGCGGTTCGATTATGGCCGGCTGGTGCCTGGCACATCACCGGGAAAACTTCCTCTACACGCACTTCGACGAGCTCTGCGAAATCTTCGCCAGGTACGACGTCGCGTTTTCGCTGGGGGACGGCCTGCGGCCGGGTGCGACGGCGGACGCCAACGATGCCGCGCAGTTTGCCGAGTTGGACACACTGGCCGAGCTGACGCAGCGCGCCTGGGAATATGACGTTCAGGTGATGGTGGAGGGCCCCGGCCACATTCCGTTCCACCTGGTCCGTGAAAACGTCGAACGCCAGCAGGAGCTGTGCAAGGGAGCGCCCTTCTACACTCTGGGGCCGCTGGTTACCGACGTGGCTCCGGGGTATGACCACATCACCTCGGCTATAGGCGCCACGGAGATCGCCCGCTACGGCACCGCGATGCTGTGCTACGTCACCCCCAAGGAACATCTTGGCCTGCCCAACAAGGACGACGTCAAAACAGGGGTGATCACGTACAAGATCGCGGCGCACGCAGCAGACCTCGCCAAAGGCCACCCGGGTGCGCACGAACGCGATGACGCGCTGTCCAAAGCACGCTTCGAATTCCGCTGGCGGGACCAGTTCGCGTTGTCCCTTGATCCAGTGACGGCCGAGGCCTTCCACGACGAGACCCTCCCTGCCGAACCTGCCAAGACCGCGCACTTCTGCTCCATGTGCGGTCCCAAGTTCTGCTCCATGAGGATCAGCCAGGATATCCGGGACGAATACGGTTCAGCGGAGTCGCAGGCTGCCCTGGCTGAGATGGCCTCGGGCATGAGGGGCAAGAGCCAGGAGTTCCTGGCTGCCGGCGGCAAGGTCTACCTGCCCGAACCACTCGTCGCCGCCGGACCTCAGGGCCTTTAAGAAGCCCGTGCTGACTGGACCCGGCTGACGTCGCTGATGAATGAGCGGATGATGCGGTCGCCTTCGAGGGAGTCGTGGGGCCGGTGCCCTCCCGCCGCCGTCAGGTGCAGGGCGCCGGTTTCCCGCAGGTACCCGGCGATTTCCTCGTAGAGCGGCTCCCATCCCCCGGTCAGGACAAGGGTGGGAACGCCGGGCACGATGTGCAGCGGGGCGTCCCAGGAGGGGGCCTGAAGCCGGAGCCGCCTGGCGGAACGCTTCTCCTCCGCCGTGGCCGGCTGCTGCAGGTCCGTAGCGTAGACCCTGCGGACGAATTCGCGCTGGAAATCCTGGTCGTTCATTTGGTGCCGGACGTCGAACAGGGGCTGCATGAGACCGATGTGCGCCGCCGTGGCCGGCAGCTCGGCGGTCAGAGACAGGCAGGCCGGCTCCACCAGCGTCAAGGAAAAAACCAGGTCCGGCCGTTCGACGGCAGCCATCATGGCTGCAATTGCTCCCTGCGAATGCGCCACGATATGACCTCCGGCAGCACCCCTGCCGTCGTCGGCAAGGGACCGCAACACAATGGCGGTGTCCCGTTCGAAGGAGGACTCGACCGGTTCTGCCACCGGATCGTAGCCATGGCGGCGCAGGAACAGAGCGTCATAGGACAGCGCCATGCCGTGCTGGCGAGGCCAGGCCGCGGAGCCGAAGCTGCCGGCGCCGTGCACGAACACTACCCTCTGCTTGAACATGACCCAACCCTATTCCACGGCACCGACATCTTAAGCGAGTAGCGCCAAGTGTCGTTTTGACGGGCCAAAACGACACTTGGCGCTACTCACTTGGGCTGTTACTTGCCGAGGAACTTGTCGAAACCCTTGGGCAGGTTCAGCTGCGAGGGATCGAAGTCGCCTGCCTGCTGGCCGAAGGCGGCCCCGGTGGGCAGCGCCTTGGCGGCATTTGCACGGCGGGCCTCGGCATCCTTGCGCTCCTGGGCGGCCTTTGCGGGGTTACCGGACTTGGCCTTTTTCTTGGGGGCGTTCTTGGCGTTCTTCCGCGCGCCGCCGCCCGCACCGGGCATGCCCGGCATACCAGGCATTCCCGGCATCCCGCCCTGGGCCATCTTCTTCATCATCTTCTGGGCCTGCGCGAAACGCTCCAGGAGGCCGTTGACCTCGGAGACGTGCACGCCGGAACCCCGGGCGATGCGGGCCCGGCGTGAGCCGTTGATGATTTTGGGAGCCACGCGCTCGTGCGGCGTCATGGACCGGACGATCGCTTCGACTCGGTCAATCTCGCGCTCGTCGAACTGCTCGAGCTGTTGGCGGATGTTCTGCGCGCCCGGCATCATCATGAGCATCTTCTTCATGGAACCCATGTTGCGGATCTGCTGCATCTGGGCCAGGAAGTCGTCGAGGGTGAAGTCCTCCTGGTCGGCGAACTTCTTCGCCATCCGGGCGGCTTCGTCCTTGTCCCAGGACTTCTCGGCCTGCTCGATGAGCGTGAGGACGTCACCCATGTCCAGGATGCGGGACGCCATCCGGTCAGGGTGGAAGAGTTCGAAGTCGTCCAGGCCTTCACCGGTGGAGGCAAACATCACCGGCTTACCGGTGACCGACGCCACCGAGAGGGCTGCACCGCCGCGGGCGTCGCCGTCGAGCTTGGACAGCACGATGCCGGTGAAGTTCACGCCCTCATCGAACGCATGCGCCGTGTTCACGGCGTCCTGGCCGACCATGGCGTCGAGGACGAACAGCACTTCGTTCGGAACGATGGCGCGGCGGATCTGCCGTGCCTGCTCCATCATGGCCGCATCGACGCCGAGGCGGCCGGCGGTGTCCACGATGACGACGTCGTGAAGTTTCTGGCGGGCTTCCTCTACACCGGCGCGGGCCACCTCTACCGGATCCCCGGCCGGGTGCTCAAGTTCGGATGATGTGGCTCCGGGGTGCGGCGCGAAGACGGGCACCTTGGCCCGCTCACCAACCACCTGGAGCTGAGTGACGGCGTTGGGGCGCTGCAGGTCACAGGCCACCAGCATGGGGCTGTGGCCCTGGGCCTTCAGCCACTTGGACAGCTTGCCCGCGAGCGTGGTCTTGCCGGCGCCCTGGAGGCCGGCCAGCATGATGATGGTGGGACCGTTCTTGGCCAGGCGGATACGGCGGGTCTCGCCGCCGAGGATCTCCACCAGTTCCTCGTTGACGATCTTGACGATCTGCTGGCTGGGGTTCAGGGCACCGGAAACTTCGGCGCCCAGGGCGCGTTCACGCACCCGGGCTGTGAATTCACGGACAACGGGAACGGCAACGTCCGCGTCCAGGAGGGCGCGGCGGATCTCGCGCACTGTGGCGTCAACGTCCGCCTCAGTGAGGCGGCCCTTGCCGCGGAGATTCTTGAAGGTTGCTGTCAACCGGTCAGAGAGTGAATTGAACACGCGCCGTGCACTTCTTTCAGTGGATGATCGGGACTCGACTATCTAGGGTACCAAGTCGGGCCCGCAAGGTGGCATGCTGGCAAAATGACGAGCCAAACAACGGTAAAAACCCTGCTCATCCTCGGCGCTTCCGGAGACCTCACCGGCCGGCTGCTCCTGCCGGGCCTCGCACGCCTTGTGGCCACGGGCCGCGCGGCAGGGCTGCGGCTGGTGGGGGCAGGCTCAGATCCCTGGACACCGGAGCAATGGCGGGACAGGGTCCGTACGTCCTTTGCGGCGTCCGCCGGGTCCGCTGATCCCGACGGTTTGCGGTCATTGGAGGACCTGGAAAAGGAAACGGTCTACCACCAGCTGGACGTCACCGCCGACGGTGGGCTGGCATCGCTGCTCGCCACCCTTGAGGGTCCCACTGCGGTCTACTTCGCCCTGCCGCCCCGGATCAGCCAGCTTGCCTGCGAGGCCCTCCGGCCCGGGCAGGTTCCGCCCGGCACGCGGCTGGTGATGGAAAAGCCCTTTGGTTCCAGCGAGGAGTCAGCCCACTCACTAAACCAGACCCTGGTGCGGCTGGTACCGGAGGACCATATCCACCGGGTTGACCACTTCCTGGGCAAGGCCACAGTGCTGAACATCCTGGGGCTGCGTTTTGCCAACAACTTCCTGGAGCCCGTCTGGAACCGGCAGCACGTGGAGAAGGTGGAGATCATCTTCGACGAGGACCTCGCGCTGGAGGGCCGGGCCCGTTATTACGACGGCGCGGGCGCCCTCCGGGACATGATCCAGAGCCACCTGCTCCAGATCATGGCCCTGATGGCGATGGAGCCGCCGTCGACCATCAGCGAACGGGACCTGCGCGACGCCGTCTCCACGGTCCTGCGCGCCAGCAGCGTGGGCGCCCCCTTCACGGAGTCCACCCGGAGGGCGCGCTACACGTCCGGGACGGTGGCAGGAAAGGAAGTGCCTGACTATGCCGGGGAGGACGGCGTCGATGCGTCGCGGGGCACCGAAACCCTGGCACAGATCCAGGTGGGAATAGAAAACTGGCGCTGGAAGGGCGTTCCGTTCATCCTGCGCTCCGGCAAAGCCATGGGTGCCAGGCGCAAGGAGGCCGTGGTGACGTTCCGGCCCGTCCCCCACCTTCCCCAGGGCTTCACGGGCGTGGACTCGCCGAACCAGCTGAGGATCGGCTTCGGGCCGGACACGCTCGAATTCGACGTCGACGTCAACGGCCCGGGCGAAATCCTCAGCCTCAGCCGGATCACCTTGGAAGCGGAGCTGAGCGCCTCCGAACTCCTGCCCTACGGTGAAGTGCTGGAGGGCGTGCTGGCCGGCGATCCGCTGCTCTCCGTCCGGGGCGATACGGCAGAGGACTGCTGGCGGATCGTCGAGCCGGTCCTGAGGGCATGGCAACAGGGCACGGTCCCGCTGGAGGAGTACGACGCCGGATCGTTCGGGCCGGCGGCATGGTCCGGTACCGTGCGGGCTGAGTAACGCGGGAAACTGAGCTGCGGCCCGCCAGTGGCCGGCCGCAGTAATACAGGAAAACAAAAGAGCGGGCAGGGAACCTCTCGGTTTCCTGCCCGCTCTTCTGCGAGTGTTGTGCCGGGCAATGTCCGCCTAGATGGCGGCTACTCCGCGTTCCCCGGTGCGGACCCGCACTGCCTCATGGACATCCATGGTCCAGACTTTGCCGTCCCCGGCCCGGCCGGTGTTCGAGCTGGCGATGATGACATCCAGGATGTCGTCGGCCTGCTCGTCCGTTGCCAGGACTTCCACCCGGATCTTCGGCAAGAGGTCCACGTTGTACTCTGCCCCGCGGTACACCTCGGTGTAGCCGCGCTGCCGGCCGTAGCCGCTGGCCGCGCTGACCGTCAGGCCCTGTACGCCGTAGGCCTCCAGCCCTTCCCGGATGGCCTCAAGTTTTTCCGGCCTGACGATTGCGGTAATCAGTTTCATGCCCCCACGCTTTCCTTGCCTGTTGCTGATGCGGTCTTCTGGGCGTCCGTAGCTTCGGATGCCTGGGCGGCCTCCGGCTGGGTTTTGCCCGTGATCATCTCGTGCAGCGGCTGGAAGCTTCCGCCGTGGCCGCCAACACCGAACTCGTAGGCGGTTTCGGCGTGCAGGCTGAGGTCCACACCCACCGTCTCCTGTTCCTGCGAGACCCGGAAGCCCATGGTCTTGTGGATGGCCAGGGCGATGATCGCGGTCAGGATTGCGGAGTAGGCAATGGCAATGCCGGCTGCAGCGAGCTGCGCCCACATCTGGGTCATGCCGCCGCCGTAGAAGAGGCCGCCGCCTACGCCGTCGGTGGGCAGTGCGATGAAGCCGAGGGCCACCGTGCCGATGATGCCGGAGACCAGGTGGACGCCGACGACGTCGAGCGAGTCATCGAAGCCCCAACGGAACTTCAGTCCCACTGCCAGGGAGGACGCCACACCGGCTACCACGCCGAGGCCGAGGGCACCGACGGGACTGACGTTGGCGCAGGCGGGGGTGATGGCCACCAGGCCGGCAACCACACCGGATGCAGCACCGAGAGAGGTGGGGTGGCCGTCGCGGATCCGTTCGGTGACAAGCCAGCCGAGCATTGCGGCGGCGGGTGCCGCCAGGGTGTTGACCCAGATCAGGCCGCCCTGTTCTGCGGTGGCTGCGGCGCCGCCGTTGAAGCCGAACCAGCCGAACCACAGCATGGCTGCACCGAGCATCACGAAGGGGACGTTGTGCGGGCGGTGGTTGGGGTCCTTGCCGAAGCCCTTGCGGTTGCCGATGATAAGGACGAGTACCAGTGCAGCCACGCCTGCGTTGATGTGGACCACGGTGCCGCCGGCGAAGTCGATGGCCGGGCCCAGCGCCTGGCCTACAGCGCCTTCGGGACCGAAGAGGCCGCCGCCCCAGACCATGTAGGCCAGGGGGCAGTAGACCAGGGTGACCCAGACGGGGACGAAGACGCTCCAGGCGCCGAATTTTGCCCGGTCCGCGATGGCACCGCTGATCAATGCGACGGTGATGATGGCAAAGGTGGCAGCGTAGCCAACCTTGATCAGTCCGTCAGGAGTGTCAATGCCTTCGAGGCCGAAGGTGGCGAACGGGTTGCCGACGATCTGCAGGAACCCGTCACCGGAGCTCATGGAGGCGCCCCAGAGAACCCAGACAACGCCCACCATGCCAATGGAGATGAAGCTCATCATCATCATGTTCAGGGCGGCCTTGGCGCGGGTCATGCCGCCGTAGAAAAATGCCAGACCCGGCGTCATCAGCAGCACGAGGGCTGCCGACACCATGATCCATACGTGACCTGGGGTAAGTTCCATGGTGCACGTCCTCTCTGGTCGAATAATGCGGAATCCTCCGCCTGCCAACGCCTTATTTGCGTCCTGTAACGAGTTTGTCCGCGCCGTGTTTCGCCCACGGAGGATTTAGATTGCCGGCCTGTTACAACAACCTCTAGGAAGTAAATGGTGCATATCGTGCTTGTTACGGTTGTGTTTCACCATTTCCGCCGACACCCGGCATTCCAGACTGCAAGGATTTGTGCACCATGACGGCAGCACCCCGCGGAAGCGGCGTCACATCAAGGATCATGGCCCGCTTCCGGCCGCAACGGGACCGGCTTCCCCGCGATATAAAGGTGATGCTCGCCGCGGCGTTCCTTATTGCGCTGGGATTCGGGCTTGTTGCGCCCGTATTGCCGCAGTTTGCCACGACATTCGGCGTGGGCAACACGGAGGCATCCGTGATTGTTGCCATCTTCGCGTTCATGCGGCTCGTGTTCGCGCCGGCGGGCGGAAGTTTGATCGGGAGGCTGGGCGAAAGGCCTGTCTATGTGGCGGGGCTGCTGATTGTGGCCCTTTCCACCGCGGCGTGCGCGTTCGCCCAGGACTACTGGCAACTGTTGCTCTTCCGGGGGCTCGGCGGCGCAGGTTCGGTCATGTTCACCGTGGCCTCCATGGCGCTGGTGATTCGGTTGGCGCCGCCGGAAAGCCGCGGCAGGGTGTCCGGCGCGTATGCGTCGGCGTTCCTTATTGGCAATGTCTGCGGGCCGATCGTGGGCGGGCTGCTGGCGGGATTCGGCCTCCGGATACCTTTCCTGGCATACGCCGCGGCCCTGGTAGTGGCCGCACTGGTGGTGCAGACGCAACTGAGCCACGAGCGCCGCGGGTCGGCTGAGGCGCAGCAGCGCGACCCGGCGATGAAGCTCGGGGAAGCCCTGGCGACAGGAGCGTACCGCGCTGCCCTGATGTCCAGCTTCGCCAACGGTTGGGCCACCTTCGGCGTACGCATGGCCACCGTCCCCCTGTTTGCCGCCGCTGTCTTCGGAGCCGGACCCGAGGCAGCAGGGCTGGCTTTGGCGGTCTTCGCCGCAGGCAACGCGGGGGCACTGACTTTCTCGGGCCGCCTGGCCGACAGCATGGGGCGCAAGCCCATGATGATCTCGGGCCTGCTCGTGGCTGCCGTGTCCACGGCCGGGATCGGCTTCGCCGGCGATCTGGCCTGGTTCCTGGCAGCCTCGGCGCTGGCCGGCGTCGGCTCCGGACTGTTCGGGCCCGCCCAGCAGGCCGCCGTCGCCGATGTGATCGGCAACGGGCGGTCCGGCGGCAAGGTCCTGGCGGTCTACCAGATGACGTCCGACGTCGGCGCTATCGTTGGGCCCGTCCTGGCCGGTGTGCTGGCGGACCGGCTGGGCTACGGCTGGGCGTTCGGCGTCACCGGCGGCATCATGCTCGTTGCCGCCTGCAGCTGGCTCGGCACCCGTGAAACCCTACGGACCGCCAAGGGCCAGGGCGCGGCGGACGGGCGCTAGTTCAACAGGGCGTCCACAAATGCTTCGGCCTCGAACGGGGCAAGGTCGTCAGCGCCTTCCCCCAGTCCAATCAGCTTGACCGGAACGCCAAGGCTCTTCTGGATGGCGACGACGATCCCGCCCTTGGCGGTACCGTCCAGCTTCGTCAGGACGATACCGGTGATGTTGACGACCTCCGAGAACACGCGCGCCTGGTTCAAGCCGTTCTGGCCGGTGGTTGCATCCAGTACCAGGAGGACCTCGTCCACTTCGGCCAGCTTTTCCACCACGCGCTTGACCTTGCCCAGCTCGTCCATGAGCCCGACCTTGTTCTGGAGCCGGCCGGCGGTGTCGATCATCACCACGTCGACTTCCTGGTCGATGCCCGCCTTCACTGCCTCATAGGCCACCGAAGCCGGATCGGCGCCCTGGATGTCCGACTTCACGGTGGGAACTCCCACACGCTGGCCCCAGGTTGCCAGCTGCTCAGCGGCGGCAGCCCGGAATGTGTCCGCGGCGCCGAGGATGACGTCCTTGTCCTCCGCCACCAGCACGCGCGCGAGTTTGCCTACAGTGGTGGTTTTGCCGACGCCGTTTACGCCTACCACCATCATGACCGCGGGCCTGTCAGCGTGGCGCTGGACACTCAGGGTTCGGTCCATGGTGGGGTCGACAAGCTTGATGAGTTCCTCACGGAGCAGCATCTTGACCTGCTCGGGGGTCCTGGTGCCCAGCACCTTGACGCGCTCCCGGAGTGCGTCCACGAGCTGCATGGTGGGTTCGGTGCCAAGGTCCGCCAGAAGGAGGGTTTCCTCAACTTCGTCCCAGACGTTTTCATCGATCCTGTCGCTGGAAAGCAGTGCCAGGAGTCCCTTGCCCATGACGTTGTTGGAGCGGACCAGCCGTTCGCGGAGGCGGATAAGCCGGCCGGCCACGGGCATCGGCGTCTCCACCGAAATGACTTCCAGCCCGGCAGCATCGTCCGGGACCGTGGCGGTGTCCAGCCCCTCGAGATCCACGCCGTCCGGTGCCTTGCGGTCCGTCGCCGCGGCCGGACTGTCGTCAACGGCCGTGCTTCCGCTCCGCGGCAGGACGGGGTCGTTGGCATCGCGGGTGCCGGGGTACTGGGTGATGTTCTTCCGCGTCTTAAGCAGGACCGGAATCAGCCCGCCAATAACCGCCAAGGCAGCAACAATGGACAAAATTATGGGGAGGATGTCATTCACTCCCCTAGCTTCTCATAACGCAGCGGGCGTTATGGGCGGGGCAGGGGTACCTGTACCGGCCCTCCAACCCTGCCTACACCTCGGCGCCCAGGCGCTGGCTGATCACGGTGGAGACGCCGTCGCCCCTCATGGTCACGCCGTAGAGTGCATCCGCCACTTCCATGGTCCGCTTCTGGTGGGTGATGACGATGAGCTGGCTGGACTCCCGAAGTTCCTCGAAGATGGTGATGAGCCGGCCCAGGTTCGTGTCATCCAGGGCGGCCTCCACTTCGTCCATCACGTAGAACGGCGACGGCCGCGCCTTGAAAATCGCCACCAGCAGGGCGACGGCAGTCAGCGAGCGCTCACCGCCTGACAGGAGCGAAAGGCGCTTGATTTTTTTGCCTGCAGGGCGGGCCTCCACTTCTATACCGGTGGTCAGCATGTCCGCCGGATCGGTGAGCACCAGCCGTCCCTCGCCGCCAGGAAACAGCCGGGCGAAGACTTTAACGAACTGCGCCTGGGTATCCTCGAAGGCTTCCGTGAAAACACGCTGGACGCGGTCATCCACTTCCTTGATGATGTCCAGCAGGTCCTTCCGGCTGGCCTTCAGGTCCTCCAGTTGGGTGCTGAGGAACTGGTGGCGCTCCTCAAGGGCGGCGAATTCCTCCAGCGCCAAGGGGTTGACCCTGCCCAGGCTGGAGAGATCGCGTTCTGCTTTCCGGAGCCGTTTTTCCTGCTCCTCGCGGACATAGGGCTTGCCCTCGATGATCTCCGCTCCGCCGGCGTCCACCGGTGCGCGCAATGCGGCCCACTTGTCGCCGCTTTCTTCGGCAGGCACCGGGACCGGGACCTCCGGCCCGTAGTCCGATACCAGGGCATCGGGGGTGATCCCGAGCTCATCTATGGAGCGGCTTTCCAAGGCTTCAATACGGGCCCGTTGTTGTGTGCGGGCCAGCTCATCGCGGTGGACGTTGTCCGTGAGCTCAGCAAGTTCCCGGGCGAATGACTCGTTTGCGGTCCGGATGCGCAGCAGCTCTTTGTCCCGCTGTTCCCGGTTCTCTTCAGCAAGGTCGCGTTCGTGCCTTGCCAGGTCTACGGACACATCCATGTACCGCAGGACGAGTTCAACAGCGGCGGCGACGGCGGCAGCCCGTTTGGCCTGTGCCCGGCGGCGGCGGGCGCGTTCGGCTGCTTCCTCACGGGCGCGGCGCTCGGTGGCAGCGGCGCGTTCCAGCGACTCGACCCGGTTCCGGGTGGCGGCCAGCTGCTCTTCGGCGCTGCGCAGTGACAGCCGGGCCTCCACCTCGGCTGCCCGGGCTGTTGAGGCTGCCAGGGCGAGGGCATCCCGGTGTTCGGTGGAAGGCTCCTGTTCCAGCGGCGCCTCCTGGGCTGCGGCAAGCCTCGCCGTCACGGCGGCGAGCGCTTCCTGTTCGGCAACGACGTTTGCTTCGGCCCGGGCCAGCGCCGCGGCGAGCCGGTCGCTTTCGCCCACTGCGCTGCGGAGTAGGGAGTTGAGGTGGCCAAGGCGTTCCGCAACGGCCGCCAGCCTTGCATCTGATTCATGCAGCCGGTCGAGTGCCGAGTCGGCACGTTCCTGCGCCTCAGCCCGCCGCGCCTCCGCCCCGGCCAGGGCGAACCTGTTCCGCTCCAGCTCCGCAGTGACGGACGAAAGCCGGCCTTCGGCGTCGTCCACGGCGGCCTGGACCTCAAGGAGGGACGGTGCCTTCGCCGAGCCGCCCGTGGCGGAAACCGCGGTGAAAACGTCCCCTGCCAGGGTCACGGCGGTGATACTTGGGCGTGCAGACACCAGCGCGGCGGCCGCCGGGACGTCAGCGACGACGGCGGCGGCGGCCAGCAGGTGCGTCACCGCCGGGGCCGCGCGTCCGGCGTCCTGCACCAGTTCCACTGCCCAGCGCGCTCCTTCCGGAAGGGGTGGGGCTTCGCCGGCTCCGGCCCCTTGGGCCGCACCCGCCAGTTCGAGCAGGAACGCCGCCCTCCCGGCGTCGTCGTCCTTGAGCAGTTCAACCACACCGGCTGCTGCCTCGTGGTCCCGCACGAGGACCGCTTCGGACGCTTCCCCCAACGCAGCGGCTATCGCCGCTTCATAACCCGGCTCCACTGTCAGTTCCCCCGCGAGGGTTCCCAGTACCCCTGCCAGGCCGGCGTCGAGGACGTGGCCTGCTCCGTCCTTCCTGTTGAGCCCAAGCTGCAGGGCGTCCCGGCGCGCCACGAGTGCGTCACGCTTCCGGATCCCCTCACTGACGGCAGCTTGGAGGCCGGAGATGTCCTGGACCACTGCGTCGAGGGTTGAACTGGCGGATTCGTAGTCGGCGTCCAGGGATTCCTCGCCTTCTTCTACTCCTGCCACCTGGTTTTCGAGTGCGGTGAACTCGGACTGGGCCCGGGCGCGCCGTTCCGCCCCGGAAGCCTGGGATTCCCGGAGCCTGCCCAGTTCGGCCTGCGCGGACTCGACGCGTGACCTCGCAGCCCCTACCTGTCCGGCCAGCCGTGCCAGTCCTTCGCGCCGGTCAGCGGCTGCCCTCAGCACCGCCGTGAGCCGCTTGTCCTCGGCCAGGGCGGCCGCCTCTCCCTCTGCCTTCGCTGCGCTGGAGGCTTCAAGGACGCTGCGCTTATCCAGGATGTGGCGTTCAAGCTCGGCAAGTTCCCCGCGGACCCGCGCGGCCTGCCGCTCCAGTTGTTCGGGGTCGCGGCCGGTTGCCGGGGTCTCGGTGGAACCAAGCAGGCGGCTGCGTTCCTCCGCCAGGGTGCCGAGGGAACGCTGCCGTTCACGGGCGGCTGTCAGACGGTACCAGGTGTCCCTTGCCGCGTTCAGTTTCGGGGTTGCTTCGGCGGCCAGCTGCTCCAGGGCAGCCTGCTGCCGGCGCCCGGTTTCCAGTTCCTGCTCGACCGCGGTCCGCCGGAATTTCAGCGCGGCTTCGTCCGCGACGTCCTGCTCCAGCGCTTCCTGCAGCCGGACGAGGTCGTCGGCGAGAAGCCGTGCGCGTGCGTCGCGGACGTCGAACTGGACGCGCTGGGCACGGCGGGCCACCTCGGCCTGTTTGCCCAGCGGGGTCAGCTGGCGCCTGATCTCCCCGGTGAGGTCGGTGAGGCGTTGCAGGTTGGCCTGCATGGCTTCAAGCTTGCGGACTGTCCGCTCCTTGCGGCGCCGGTGCTTGAGGATGCCGGCGGCTTCCTCGATGAAGCCCCGGCGGTCCTCGGGGGTGGCGTGGAGTACACGGTCCAGCTGCCCCTGGCCCACTATGACGTGCATCTCCCGGCCCAGGCCTGAGTCGGACAGCAGTTCCTGGATGTCGAGCAGCCTGCAGCCGGCACCATTGATGGCGTACTCGGAACCGCCGGCACGGAAGAGTGTCCTCGAGATGGTGACTTCGCTGTACTCGATGGGCAGGGCACCGTCAGCGTTGTCGATGGTCAGCGAGACGTGTGCGCGCCCGAGCGGCGGCCTGCCGGACGTACCGGCGAAAATAACGTCTTCCATCTTGCCGCCGCGCAGGGTCTTGGCGCCCTGCTCCCCCATGACCCAGGCGAGGGCGTCCACCACATTCGACTTTCCGGAACCATTGGGGCCCACCACGGCGGTGACGCCGGGTTCGAAATTAAAGGTGGTGGCGGACGCAAACGACTTGAACCCCCGGACGGTCAGGCTTTTGAGGTGCAAGGCTTTTGGATCTCCTGGATGGCTGGGACGGATGCTTCCCTGCACCAAATCTACTGCTTACCGGCGAAATGCCGCGGATTAACTGGCCTGCGCCGCTTCGGCCTACCAGCGCCCGTTGCGGGGACGGGGCTGGCACACAGGACAAGTGTGCGAGGAGCGGCTCATGAACTGTTCCCGGCGGATGGACGCGTGGATACCCGCAGCGGCGCACCGCCTGCACGGCTGGCCTGCCCGCCCATAGGCGTTGAGGGAACGGTCGAAGTACCCGGAGGCGCCGTTGACATTGACATACAGGGAATCAAAGCTGGTTCCGCCTGCGGCCAGCGCATCGAGCATAACCTCACGGGCGCTGTCCAATACCCTTTCCGCTTCGGCACGGCGCAGGGTGTCAGTGGCCCGGGCATAATGGAGACGGGCACGCCACAACGCCTCATCGGCGTAGATATTTCCGATGCCCGACACCAGGCCCTGATCCAGGAGGGCCCGCTTCAGTCCCGTTTTGCGTTTGCGGAGGCGGCGGTAGAAGAGGTCAAAAGAGAACGCTGGATCCAAGGGGTCCCGTGCAATGTGCGACGCCTCCTCTGCGATCAGCGGAAGGGGTGTCTCAGCGAGGCCGCCTGGGCCGCCGTCGTCCGTTGGAACCAAGGCGGTGACGAACAGGCCGCCAAAAATCCGCTGGTCCACAAACCGCAACTGCTCCGGCATGCCTTCGCGCGAACTCAGCCGGATCCGCACTTTGAGGTGTTTCTCGTCCGGGACATTGCGGTCCTGCATCAGCAACTGGCCGCTCATGCCCAGATGCGCCATCAGTGCCACCTGCGGAAGGCCGGCAGATCCCCCTGGGGCGTGCCTTTCAGGGCTGGCGGACGAATCAAGCAGCGGCAGCCAGAGGAATTTGCCCCGCCGCACGATGTCAGCAACGGTTACGCCTTGGAGGTTTCCGACGAAGTCTTCGGCTCCCAGTGCGTGACGGCGGATCGAGCGCTGGTCGAGGACTTCCACACGTTCGATGGTCCTGCCGCGGACCCAGCTCACCAGGCCGCGGCGGACCACCTCAACCTCGGGAAGTTCAGGCACGTCGACTACTTGGCGGCTACGGAACCGGCCGTTTTGCCAGCCGGCGCGGAACCGGCATTGCCGGTGAGGGCCCGCCAGGCGTCGGCAGCAGCTTCCTGCTCCGCTTCCTTCTTCGAGTGTCCGGTGCCTTTGCCATAGGCCTTGCCGCCTATGTGCAGTACAGCGGCAAAAACCCGCGCGTGGTCGGGGCCGGAGCCCACCACGGCGTAATGGATGGTACCGAGCTGGCGGCTGGCGGCGAGTTCCTGGATGCTGGTTTTCCAGTCGGTCCCGGCACCCAGGGCGGCAGCATCCTTGAGCAGGGGCCCGATCAGGCGCATCACAAGCTGCCGGGCCGTCTCGATGTCATTGGACACATAGGTGGCACCGATCAGCGCCTCCATAGTGTCCGCCAGGATGGAGGCCTTGTTTTTACCCTCGGTGAGCTTCTCGCCCTGCCCAAGGTAGATGTAATCACCAATGCCAAGGCTGCGTCCGATGCCGGCAAGGGCACGGGTGCTGACCACAGCGGAGCGCCGCTTCGCAAGGTCGCCCTCGGGAAGGTCCGGGTTGTCCCGGTACAAAGCGTCCGTCACGGAGAACCCGAGGATGGAGTCGCCCAGGAATTCGAGCCGCTCGTTCGTGGGGATGCCGCCGTTTTCGTAGGCGTAGGAACGGTGTGTGAGCGCAAGACGAAGCGTCCCGGCGTCAATAGAGACACCGAGACGCTTCAAAAGCTCTTCAGTTGAAGACATCATGTCAGCCGGAGGGGCCGATTAGACGTCCGCGACCTTGCGGCCCTTGTACTCAAGGAACAGCGCGGTGCCGGCCGAGTCGGTGACGACCTTTGCCTGGTGCGGCAGGCTGTAAGTAACCTGGCCGTTCTCCACGGTTTTCACCAGGTGGGGGGCGGTCGCCTTCCACTGCGAGCGGCGGGCGCGGGTATTCGAGCGAGACATTTTCCGCTTGGGAACAGCCACGGCTAACTCATTTCTCTCTAGACAAACACGTACAAATCAATTTTGCCGGTCAGGCTTAGCCATATCAGCTAGGGCAGCCCAGCGAGGATCCAAGACCTCGTGGTGGTGCCCCGGCTCGTCTTCCAGGCGAACTCCGCATTCGGAGCAAAGGCCCTGGCAGTCTTCCCGGCACACCGGCTGGAACGGCAGGTTGGTGACAACCGCGTCCCGCAACACCGGTTCAAGATCGATTACATCGTGCTCGACTCGACGTTGCTCTTCATCATCTTCTTCGTCCGAAAGCACTATGCCCTCATAGAAGAAAAGTTCTTGCACATTGACCTCAAGGTCATACGCAAGGGGATCCAGGCATCGCCCGCATTCACCGGTTACCCCGGCAAGTGCGGTTCCTGATACCAAGATTCCTTCGTGTACGGCCTCAAACCTCAGATCCAGCTCGATATCCGAGCCTTCCTGAACACCAATGAGCGCCACACCAAGATCACTTGGTGCGGGTACATGTTCCGTCAGTGTCCGCATGCTTCCCGGACTGCGTCCGAGGTCCTTGACGTCGAACGCCAGGGGCGAACCAGCACCTCGTTTAATGAGAACTCCTGTTGAACATATGACCGACGTACCATCTTAGCCTGAAGAGCCACAGGGACTCAAACCAGGCAGCCGGCGGCGCCGAAGTACCGGACCAGCCTACCCTTTTAGCTGCTGTTCCGCCGCCGACTCGCCCGGAAGCATCCTCCGGTGCACCGACCTCGGAACGTATTCGGAAACACTGCCGCCCAGGCTTGCAACTTCCTTGATCAGGGTGGAGGACAGATGGATGTAGTGGGCCTCAGCCGGCAGGAAAACTGTTTCCACGCCACTGAGCTGGCGGTTCATGGTGGCCATGGGAAGCTCGTAGTCGAAATCCGACGAGGACCGGAGGCCCTTGACGATGGCTGAGACGCCCCGCTGGCGGCAATACTCTGCGAGGAGCCCCTCCCCCACCGGTTCCACCACAATTCCCTTGAGTGAGGCCAGGGTTTCCCGGGCCATGTCCAGGCGCTCTTCCAACGCAAACCGGTACTTCTTGCCCGGGTTGGTGGAGACCGCAACAATGACTTCATCAAAGAGGCCCGCAGCCCGTGCAATAACCTCAAGATGACCATTGTGGATGGGGTCAAAGGAACCGGGGCAGACAGCTCGTCTCATGCTCCGAACCTACCCCATGAAAAGGCCGGGATACCATGACTGGATGCATTCACGACGGCAAGTTTCCGCCCCCACGGCACCTGCGCCCTGGCAGCGGACCGCGCTCGGAGCCAACCTCCTGGGTCCTGACGGCGGACTGGGAGTCACGATCTTCGAAGAGATGACCACCCTGGCGGTCAAGACCGGCGCCATTAATCTGGGCCAGGGCTTTCCGGACGAGGACGGCCCGCTGGAGATACGGGAAGCCGCCCGCGCGGCCATCGCCTCCGGGGCGAACCAGTATGCACCGGGCAAAGGCGTCCTGGAACTGCGGGAAGCAGTGGCTGCGCACCAGGAGAGGTTTTACGGCCTCTCCCCCGACCCGCAGACCGAGGTGATCGTCACTACGGGCGCCACCGAGGGCATCGCCGCCTCCCTGCTGGCGTTTGCCGGACCCGGTGACGAGGTCCTGACCTTTGAACCGTTTTACGACTCCTACGGCGCAGTCATCGGCCTGTCCGGCGCCACGCATGTGACGGCTCCCCTGCTGGCCCCGGACTTCATGCCGGACCTGGCCGCGCTGGAGGCTGCCTTTAACGAGCGGACAAGGGTGGTGCTGCTGAACAACCCGCATAACCCCACCGGCGCCGTCTTTCCGCGCCCGGTGCTGCAGCGCGTCGTCGACCTGGCCCGGAAGCATGATTGCCTGATCGTTACTGATGAGGTGTACGAACACCTCACTTTCGGTGACCGCCACGTGCCGGTGGCGTCCCTGCCGGGAGCGGGCGACCGGACCATCACCATTTCCTCGGCCGGGAAAACCTTCTCCCTGACCGGCTGGAAGGTCGGCTGGCTTACAGGTCCGGAAGACCTTGTGTCCGCCGTGCGCACGGTCAAGCAGTTCCTTACCTACAGTTCGGGCACACCGTTCCAGTCAGCCATTGCCACCGGGCTCGGCCTGCCGGACGCTTTTTACAACGATGTTGCCGCCACCCTGAAGTACAAGCGCGACATTCTCAGCGAAGGCCTCCGGGCAGCCGGCTTCGACGTTTTCACCCCGCAGGGAACGTACTTCGTTAACGTGGACACGGCCCCGCTGGGCATCCAGGACTCTGTGGACCTGGCACGCAAGCTCCCCGGCCTGGTTGGCGTGGCAGCCATCCCGGTCCCTGTTTTCTGCCATCCCGAAGGAGCTGAGAGGACCCGTAGCCTCCTACGGTTTGCGTTCTGCAAAAAGACCGAAGTTTTGGAGGAAGCCGCCGCCCGGCTGGCCACCCTCAGCGGCCGGCTCTGATGCCGGCAGGCAGCGATGGTCGGGCGGAACGGTTCCTGCGCACCACCGGACAGCACGCAATCATAGAACCGGCTGCCTTCACCGACGGCAGCTACGTACTCAGCATCGGCGGTGCGGAGCAGTCCCATGTGAACCTGGCCCGGCCGGAGGAGATTTTCTACGAGTACCTGCGCCGGATCGGCCACCTGGTGGACCTCGCCGCCCCTGCAGGAATGCCCGTGACGGCACTGCATCTGGGGGCCGGGGCGCTGACGCTGGCGCGCTATATCCAGGCGACGCGGCCGGGGTCAGTCCAGTACGCGGTGGAGCTGGAACGTGAACTGCTGGATTTTGTCCTCCGCCACCTGCCCCTCCCGGAGGGGACTGACCTGCACACCATTATCGGGGACGCCCGCGACGCCCTCGCTGAACTCGAACCCGGACTCCGCTTCGACGTCGTCATCCTGGACATCTTTTCCGGCCCGGAAGCGCCGGCGCATCTTGCCTGTACCGAGTTCTACAGCGAGATTCGGGAACGGCTCACCCCGGGCGGGTTGCTGATCGTCAATGTGGGCGACGAGCCGGGGCTCACCCTGGTCCGCAGCCAGGCGGCAGCCATGCGACTGGCGATGGGAGACGTGGCTGCGTTTGCTGAAGCAGGAATGTTCCAGGGCCGCTACCCGGGCAACATCGTCCTGGCCGGCACCCAGACGCCCTGGCCTGACGGGTGGTCCGCGGAATTAGTGGCCCGCGGCCCGTATCCCGCTAAAGTCCTGGCCGGCGTGGACCTGGATGCACTCGCGCCCTAGTCCTGATCAACGACGTCCTGATCAACGACGTCCTGATCAACGACGTCCTGGTCCACCACGTCCTGATCCACGGCGTCCGGGTCGATGGCGTCCGGCACAAATGGCTCTGCGAACCACAGCCGGGTCTCGCCGTATTTCTTCTCCGCGAACCGTGCCAGGCCTCCGGGCCAGCCCGGCTCAGGCGAGCGGGACGACCGTTCCACCACCACCACAGCAGCCGGCGAAAGGTGGGCAGCGAGCTTTTCGAGCACCGCGGACAACGCGATCTCCTCCAGCGGATAGGGCGGGTCAAGGAACACCAGGTCCCAGGTTGCCGTATCGGCTGCGCGCTCCAGGAAGGGCTCGACTTTCGAGCGGTGGACCGTCACGGCCTTGCGGCCCAGGACCCCGTTGATGAGGTCGGCATTGCGCTGGCAGACGGCACTCGCCTTGGCATCGAACTCCACCAGGTCCACTGCCTGCGCGCCCCTGCTGCCACTCTCCACACCCAGGGAGCCTGATCCGGCGTACAGGTCAAGAACCCGCGCCCCGCCGATGACTTCAAAGGCTTCCAGCCGTGAGAACAGCGCTTCCTTGACGCGGTCCGTGGTGGGCCTGGTCAAGGAACCCGGAACAGACTGCAGGGGTGTACCGCCGGCGGCACCGGCAATGATGCGGCTCATTGGGCGGCCGCGCTTCGGCCGCCGCGCATTTCGGAACCAACCGTGCTAACCGCGTTCAAGGAACGCCTCCTTCTCGGGGTTGAGGTACTTGTCGATTGCCTCTGCCAAATCGCGGTGCGAGCCCAGCGAAGGGTCCGCCGCCACGATCTGCTGGGCATCGTCCCTGGCGCGGCTGATGATAGCTTCATGTTCGAGCACGCGCAGCAGTTTCAAGGTGGAGCGCCCGCCGGACTGGGAGGCGCCCAGGATGTCACCCTCGCGGCGCAGCTTCAGATCCTCCTGGGAAAGTTCGAAGCCGTCGGTGGTGGCGGCGACTGCGTCCAGCCTCCGCCTGCTGGGGTGTTCAGGTTCCAGGGCGGTGACCAACAGGCAGGTCCCGGGCAGGCCACCCCTGCCCACCCGGCCGCGCAGCTGGTGCAGCTGCGACATACCAAACCTGTCGGCGTCGAGGATGACCATGAGGGTGGCGTTGGGAACGTCAACGCCCACCTCAATCACGGTGGTGGAAACCAGCAGCTTGACCCTGTTTGCCATAAAGCCGGCCATGGCGGCGGACTTCACTTCCGGCGGCTGGCGCCCGTGCAGCGGTGCCAACGGAACCCCGGAAAGGGCGGGCTCGTCAAGGAGCTGTTCGACGACGGCGGTCACTGAAGCGAGTTCCCGTCCGTTTTCCCCGTCAGCGCCTTCGGCGAGGTCGGCTTCCCCGGGACTGAAGTCGCCGTCGTCGTCGGTCCCGATCTTCGGGCAGACGACGTACACCTGGTGTCCGGCGTCAATTTCCTCGCGGGAACGGGCCCAGATGCGGCCCGCCCAGGCGGGGTTTTCCGCAAGCCCCACCAGATGGGTGCTGATGGGTGCCCGGCCCTGGGGAAGCTCGTCCAGAACCGAGGTCTCCAGGTCCCCGAACACCGTCATGGCAACGGTGCGCGGGATGGGCGTGGCGGTCATGACCAGCAGGTGGGGCGGCTTCCTGGCTTTGGCCCGGAGCGCATCCCGTTGCTCCACGCCGAAGCGGTGCTGCTCATCCACCACGATCAGGCCAAGATCGTAAAAGGTGACGTTGCCGCTGAGCAGGGCATGGGTGCCGATGATGATTCCGGCGGTTCCGGAGGCGGCGTCGAGCATAGCCTGCTTTCGCGCTCCGGCCGGCATGGAACCTGTCAGCAGCGTGACCTGGACGGAGGCGTCGTCGAGCCCTCCCAGCAGGCCGTCCCTGGAGAGCGGTCCCAGCGCGCGGCGGATCGACTCGAAGTGCTGCGCCGCCAAAACCTCGGTAGGCGCCAGCAGTGCCGCCTGTCCTCCGGCGTCCACCACCTGCAACATGGCCCGCAGCGCCACGATGGTCTTGCCGGACCCTACTTCACCCTGCAGCAGCCGGTTCATCGGAGAGTCGCGGGCCAGTTCCGCCGCGAAGGTCTTCCCGACGGCGGCCTGCCCGGCTGTGAGGGTGAAAGGGAGGTTGGCGTCGAAGGCGGCAAGCAGGCCGCCAGTGACAGGCCGGCGTGCAGTGGCTTCCTCCGCGGCCAGCTGAGCGCGGCGCCGGGCCAGCGCGGACTGCAGCACGAGCGCCTCGTGGTACCGGAGCCGGTCCCGTGCCCGCCGCCAGTCATCAGGAGATTCCGGAGCATGGATGAGCCGGTACGCCTGGGCCAGCGGCACGAATTCCTCGCGGGCGGCGACTGTGCCCGGGACAGGATCAGGCAGGGCCTCAAGGTCCACGGTTTCAAGCAGTGTTGAAACCGCCTTTTGGATCTTCCAACTGGGAAGTTTGGACGTCGCCGGGTAAACCGGAACCGGCATGGCCGCCAGTTTTTCCGGGTCCAGGCCGGCGTCGCTGAAAGGGTCTTCATCGAGGAGCTGGAAGTCGGGGTTGGTGAGGCCCAGGGATCCCTTAAAACTGGTGACCTTTCCGGAGAACAGGGCCCGGCGTCCCGGCAGGAGTTCGGCTTTCGCTTTATACCCGTTGAAGAAGCTGATTTTAAGCGTGCCCGGTACTTTGCCCCGGTAGTCCGTGCCGCCTACGAGCCGGAGCCCTTGCTGCCCGTCGTCGTCGGAAATCACGACGTCGGTGATGGTCCCGCGGCGTGCCTGCATGGACCGGGTGCTGCTGGACAGCACCCGGGCAATGAGGGTGACTTCCTCATCCCGCGGGATTTCGCTGATGGGCGTCAGCTCTCCGCGGGACATATAGCGACGTGGAAAGTAGTTCAGCAGCCCGTCCACCGTGGTGATGCCGAGGTGCTTTTCAATGACCGCCGCGGAACGTTTGCCGATGCGCCGTTCCAGCGCAAGGTCCAGTTCAGCGCTCATGCCCACTGGAGTTCACTGCATCCGTGTGTGGTTCCTGCGGCAGGGCCAGTTCGCTGATGCTGATCTGGACGGGCTCCCCGAGCGACCGGATGATGGCAACTGCGGGTTCAGGTGCAGGAACGTGAACATGTACCCGCCAGCGGTAGTTCCCGTCGTCGTCGGGACTGTTGCCTACCTGGCTCATGATGACTGACTCGCCGATCTCGTCAAGCTGCTGCCGAAGCGTTGCAGCGTTCAGCGGCGAGAGCTTGATGGTGCACATGACTTCGACGCCGTCGTCATCCGGCAAGGCTGTGTGGATATGTGGATCGGACACGTCATAGCCATGCAGCCCGTCAAGGAGCTCGCTTTGAAGCTCCTCGCCCAGGACAGCGGAGCGGAGGCAGTCCAGGATCAGGAGCATTCCCACTCCGCCGGCGTCCACCACGTGCGCGGACGTCAGGGCATCCAACTGGTCCTCAGTGCGGATGACCGCCGCCAGGGCGGCTTCGACGGCTGCATCAAGGGCCAGTCCCAGGGCGTGGTTGCTGTCATCGCCGTTTTGCCCCGCATCCACGGCGGCTGCGGCCCGTGCAGCAGCCTCCATGACGGAAAGCATTGTTCCGGGGACGGGATCGCTGAGCGCTGACCATGCCCGGATCTGGGCTCGGTTCAGGGCGGCTGCCAGCAGTGTGGAGGTCAGCCGGGTGTGACCTGCCAGGGGCTCGGCCGCCGCGCAAAGGAACACTGAGAACAACGTGCCTGAGTTGCCCCTTGCCTCCTCCATGGCTGCCTGGCCGGCGCGGGCCAGTACAGCACCAACGTCCAGTTGCACGGGCTGGTCCCCGGCTGCCGCAGCAGACTGGGCGGCGGCGCGAACGGTGATGTACAGGTTGGTGCCCGTGTCGCCGTCGGCCACCGGGAAGATATTGATGGCGTTGAGGCGGTCGCTATGGTTTCCAAGGACGGTCTCAGCCTTGCCCAACCACCTCTTCATCGCTTGCGCGTTGGCGGCAACCTTAGTGTGCAAAGTGATCCCATCCCCCGGTATCCGCGGACCGGCCCGCTATTTTGACGCTCGGGCTTTCGTTGCTTCGCAATGCTTGTATCGAGCCTATCGCAGTGAATCCGGCTGGAAGCTGAACGTGCGGTGGGAATGTGGCGAGCAGTCCGTGGTCCTCTCCGCCGCCCAGCACCCACGCCATCGGATCCGTTCCCAACAGCTCCGATGCGGGTCGCAGCACATCCGCCAGCGCCCGGAGCTGCGGCGCGTCCAAGTCCATGGTTACCCCGCTTGCCGTTGCCAGCCGCAACCCGTCCCGCAGCAGGCCGTCCGAAACATCCAGCATCGCAGTGGCGCCGGCGGCCCGGGCAGCGGGGCCGGCAGCCAAAGGCGGCCGGGGCCTGCACTGCAGGTCCAGGAAGACGCGCTGGTCAGGGCGGAGGGCATCGATGTTTACTGTGGACTCGAGAATGGCCAGGCCTGCGGCCGCATGCCCGGCCGTTCCTGCAAACGCCAGGACATCCTGCGGTTGCGCTCCCGACCGGAGAACTGCCTGGTTGCCATCGAGGGTACCCAGGACTGCCACCGTTACGGAGATTTCCCGGCCCTTGCCCAGGTCGCCTCCGGCTACCGAACACCTGGCGGCGCCCAGGTCCCTGATTCCCGCTGTCAGTCCGTCCGCCAGGTCTTCCACCCAGTCAACGGGTGTCTCCGGAGTAAGGGTGAGGCTGACCACCATGGAAGTGGCTGCGGCTCCCATCGCATTGATGTCGCTGAGATTCTGCGCCGCTGCTTTCCAGCCGACATCAAAACCGGTGGTCCGGTAGCCGTTGGACCACTCCAGCCGGAAATCCTGGTCCTGCACCTGGGTGTCAATGCTGATGACGGTCTTCCCGTCAGGGGCCGACACTACAGCAGCGTCATCCCCGGGACCGAGCAGGGTGGCCTGGGTATGGTCCCCTCCCATGGAAAGGCGCGGAAATATCCTCGCCAGCAGCTCAGCTTCGGATAGGGCGGCGACGGCGGGCGGCTGGTCTTGGACGGTCAAACGCTTTTCAGGCACGCCACTACGCTACAGCGGGCCCCCGACATTGGCGGCCTGCGGCCGCCGGCACCGTGTCCGGAACAGCGGGGACGCAACGATAGTCTTGGAGAATGCACCGCCTTGAGCTTTCCCTGCCCGCCCGCGCTGCCAGGATGGCGCTGACCGGGACTGTTGCTTCCCTCGCCTTGGCCGCTTGCTCTCCCGCCGTGGACGTCCCCGCGGCCAGGGATGCCGCAAACCCCGCCTGCGCTCCCATGATGTTGGCCTTGCCGGAAGCCATCGGCGACTCGGCGCTGCGCAAGACGAACAGCCAGGCCACAGCGGTTTGGGGCGACCCCTCCTTGGTGGTTCTTCGCTGCGGAGTCAACGTGCCCGGCCCCACTACCGACCGCTGCGTGACAGTCAACGGGATCGACTGGGTGATCAAGGAAGGCGACCCCGTCTGGACGCTGACCACTTACGGCCGGGAGCCCGCCACCGAAATTCTGATGGACCCGGACAAGATCAGCTCTGCCACTGTCCTGGCCGATCTTGCCGTTGCCGCGGCCGAGATTCCGCGCACCCGGAACTGCGTGGGCCAGGAAGAGCTGCAGGACCTGCCCCAAAGCCAGTAGTCCCGGCAGGGTTCCCTGGCCGAAGCGAAGCGAGGCGAGGGTGCCGGTGTTGGGCCCACGCCGGCAGGGTTCCCTGGCCGAAGCGAAGCGAGGCGAGGGTGCCGGTGGGGATCAGCCCGGTGGGGGTCAGCGGAGTCCGGTCTTCCGGTTCAGTGCGAGGTAGATGAGTTCGTCGATCAACTCGGCGTAGTCCAGCCCCGATGCGGCCCACATCTGCGGGTACATGCTTTTGGGGGTGAAGCCCGGCATGGTGTTGATCTCGTTGATGATCAGCTGGCCGTCCGGTGTGTAGAAGAAATCCACCCGGCTCAGGCCCTCCGCCCCCACCGCGTCAAAGGCGGCTGCGGCGAGCTCCCGCACCCTTGTGATCGCTTCCTCCGGGAGCTCTGCCGGGCAGCTGAGCGAGGCGGCACCGTCCTCGACGTACTTTGCGTTGAAGTCGTAGAACTCGTGGCTGCCGCCGGCCACGGAGATCTCGCCCGGCATGGAGGTCCTGGGAGCGTCGGTGCCCCTGCCTTCCAGCACCGCGCACTCGATTTCCCGGCCAGTGATGCCGGCCTCAATCACCAGTTTGAGGTCATGCCGCCGCGCTTCCTCGATGGCGGCGTCCAGTTCCTCGAGCGAATCGACCTTGGAGATTCCCATGGACGATCCAGCCCGCGCAGGCTTAACAAATACAGGGAAGCCGAGCCGGTCCACCTTTTTCCGCACGGATTCCGCATCCTTGCGCCATTGCCTGTCGGTCACGGCGATGTAGGGGCCAACCTGAAGGCCCGCTGCTTCAAAAACCACCTTCATGAAGTGCTTGTCCATGCCCACTGCAGAGGCCAGGACGCCGGCTCCGACGTACCGCGTGTCGGAGAGTTCCAGCAACCCCTGGATGGTGCCGTCCTCGCCGAACGGGCCGTGAAGCAGTGGGAACACCACGTCCACGGCACCGAGTTCCTGCGGTACCTCGTTCGGGGAGGCCACAATCAGCTGGTGCTCGCCGCCGATCTGGGCCAGCGTCACGGTTTGCTGCGACGGAACCACCTCCGGCAGCGACGATGCTGCGAGGGACCATTGCGCGGTATCGGCGGCGGCCAGCACCCATTGCCCTGACTTGGCGATCCCAATCGGGATGACGTCGTACTTGTCCTTGTTGATCGCACCGAGAACACCGGCGGCAGTCACGCAGCTGACGGCGTGCTCGCTGGAACGGCCACCGAAAAGTACGGCTACCCGGGGTTTTGCCCCGCCGGCCGGCTCTGCTGCGGTCAGTTTGTCATGGGACATGTCAGTAATCGCCTTCAGGTTTCAGTTCCCGGGCCAGCAGGACGGGCCCCAGTTGGTCAACGGACAGCTTGCCTGCCAGCACCGCCACGACGGCTGCCGTGATGGGCATCTCGACGCCCAGCTTTGCTGCCAATTCGTGGACGGCCTGGCCGGATTTGATGCCTTCGGCGGTCTGGGTCATTTTCTGGCCCACTTCCTCCAGCGTCAGGCCCTGGCCCAGCAGCCGCCCGGCAGTGTGGTTGCGCGACAGGGGCGAGGAGCAGGTTGCCACCAGATCCCCCAGCCCGGCCAGGCCGGCCATCGTTTTCGCTTCCCCGCCCAAGGCAAGGGCCAGGCGGGACGTTTCGGCGAGACCGCGGGTAATGACGGAAGCTTTGGTGTTGTCCCCCATCTGCCTGCCCTCGCAGATGCCCACCGCCAGCGCGATGACATTCTTGACGATGCCGCCGATCTCCACCCCAACGATGTCGGAGGTGGTGTAAGGGCGGAAGTAGGGTGCAGTGCAGCTGCGGGCGATCCAGCCTGCAGGAGCCGGGTCGGTGCAGGCGACTACCGAGGCCGTGGGTTCTTCACGGGCAATTTCCATGGCAAGGTTTGGCCCGGAGACGATGGCAATGCGCTCGTTGGGCAAGCCGAGTTCCTGGCTGATGACCTCGCTCATCCGGGCGTCGGTACCCAGTTCAAGGCCCTTCATCAGGGAAACCACCATGGCGCCGGGGGCAATCATGTCTTTCCACCCGCGCAACTGCGGCCGCAGGGACTGGGCCGGAACGGCCAGGACCACCAGGTCCGCCCCTTCAAGGACATCGCGGACGTCCGTGGAGGCGGTGATGCTTTCCGGGAGGGCAATGTCCTTCAGGTACTGGGAGTTGCGATGGAACGTGTTGATTTCGTCCACCACTTCGCTCCGCCGGCCCCAGAGGCGGATGGCGCGCGGCTCGCCTGCGGCGGTGGCAGCATCCGCCAGGATCTTGGCGAATGTTGTCCCCCATGAGCCCGCGCCGAGTACTGCAACGGACCGGGCCGAACCGGGGTGATTCCCCTCAGAGCTCACCGTTGTTCCGTTCCCCGGTCTGCTGCTGCCCGCGCTCCACGAAGCGGCCGTGCTTCGCCTGCTGCTGCCTGGCCGGGTCCCACCGCTCCGCTGGAGGCTGCTCGCCCCTGATCTCTGCCAGGAGCTGGGTGATGGCATCCATGATGGCGTCGGTGGCCGCGGTCAACGTTGCCTTGTCCAGCGGACGGCCGCTGAAGGCGCTGAGGTCGACGGGATCGCCCACCACCACCCTCGACTTCTTGCGGGGGAACAGGTGGAAGCGCTTGCCGTAGCGGGGGAACACTTCGTGCGCACCCCAATGGGCGATCGGAACCACGGGAATGCCGCCTTCGAGAGCCAGCCGTGCCGCGCCGGTGTGGCCCCTCATGGGCCACAGGTCAGGGTCCCGGGTCAATGTGCCCTCGGGATAAATGATGATGGCGCCGCCCTCGGCAACAATCTCCTGCGCCACCTGCAGCGAACGGTTGGCACCCGCCGTCGAACGTTCCACCGGGACCTGCTTGGTTGCCCGCAGGACCCAGCCCAGGACGGGAACCTTGAAGAGTCCGGACTTCGCCAGGAAGTGCGGCGCCCGCTTGCTGTTGTAGAGCAGGTGGCCGATGATCAGCGGATCGATCTCGGTGCAGTGGTTGGGCGCCGCGATAAAACCGCTGGCAGGCAGCTTCTCAATGCCTTCCCACTTCTTGTCCATCATGAGGTTGAACAAGGGACGTACTATGCCGGCGACCACCGCAAGGGTGGCGCGGCTCTTGGCCGATTCCTTCACTTGGGCCGCTACTTCGTTGTGGTGATGTCGAAGTCGGCACCAAGTCCGGCGAGCTTTTCGGTGAAACGCTCGTAGCCACGGTTAATGATGTCGATCCCGGTCACCCGCGAGGTTCCGGTGGCGGCCAGGGCCGCGATCAGGTGGCTGAAGCCTCCGCGGAGGTCCGGCACGTCGATGTCGGTTCCCTTGAGCTGGGTGGGCCCGGAAATCACCGCGGAGTGGAGGAAATTGCGCTGGCCGAACCTGCAGGGAACGCTGCCCAGGCATTCACGGTGCACCTGGATGCTGGCGCCCATGCGGATGAGGGCATCAGTAAAACCAAACCGGTTTTCGTAGACGGTTTCGTGGACAATCGAGACGCCTTCGGCCTGCGTCAGCGCCACCACCAGCGGCTGCTGCCAGTCAGTCATAAAGCCGGGGTGCACGTCTGTTTCCAGGACCAGCGGGTTGAGCTTCCCGCCGCGGTGGTAGAAGCGGATGCCTTCTTCGCCGATGTCCATGCCGCCGCCCACCTTGCGGTAGGTGTTGAGGAAGGTCATCATGTCGCGCTGGGAGGCGCCTTCCACGTAGATGTCGCCTTTGGTGACCAGGGCAGCGGAGGCCCACGACGCCGACTCGTTGCGGTCCGACAGCGCGCGGTGGTTGTAGCCGCCGAGGTCGCGTACACCTTCAATGCGGATGGTGCGGTCGGTCTGGACACTGATGATCGCGCCCATTTTCTGCAGCACTGCAATGAGGTCGATGATCTCCGGCTCGGTAGCGGCGCCGGAAAGTTCGGTGATGCCCTCGGCCCGGGTGGCGCTGAGCAGCACCTGTTCGGTAGCCCCGACGGACGGGTACGGCAGGGAAATCTTGGCGCCGTGCAGGCCCCTCGGAGCGGAGATGTGGATGCCGCCCGGCCGCTTTTCCACCACGGCGCCGAACTGGCGGAGCACATCGAGGTGGTAGTCAATGGGACGGTCGCCGATCTTGCAGCCGCCAAGGTCCGGGATGAACGCTTCACCGATGGCATGGATCAGCGGGCCGCACAGGAGGATGGGAATCCGGGAGTCGCCGGCATGCGCGTCGATGGCTGTGCTGGGTGCGGTCTTGGCCGCCTTGGGGTCCAGGGTGAGGTCCCCGTTCACCGGATCCTTGACCACAGTGACTCCGTGCAGCTGGAGGAGGGAGGTGACTACCTCCACGTCCTTAATTTCCGGCACATTCCGCAACACCGACGGTTCGTTGCCCAGCAACGCCGCCACCATCGCCTTGGGAACGAGGTTTTTCGCTCCGCGGACGGTGACGCGGCCCGTAAGCGGGACTCCGCCGCGGATTGTCAGAATACTACTCATATACCGGTTTCCTAACGATGACTAGCCCCAAAATCCTTGCAAAGGCTCCAACCAAGCATAGGAGGTCGCGTTACCGAACCGAAATACGCGGACGACGGCGGCAGGGTGTGCCGTGCCGCCGTCGCCCCTGTCAGAGCTGCCTGAGCCGGCTCAGGAAAGGCGGGCCGGCAGGGTTTTCGGCTTGAAGGCGGGGCGGGTGGCTTCGTAGGCAGTGATGTCCGCCTCGTGCTGGAGGGTCAGCCCGATGTCATCCAGCCCTTCGAGCAGGCGCCACCGGGTGTAATCGTCGATGTCGAAGGGTGCCACAATGTTGCCGCAGACCACCGTCTTGGACACGAGGTCCACGGTGACCTCGGTCCCGGGAGCGTTCTCCAGTTCCTTCCAGATCAGTTCGATGTCATCCTGGGCGACTTCGGCGGCGAGCAATCCCTGCTTGCCCGAGTTGCCCCGGAAGATATCGGCGAACCGGGAGGAGAGCACGGTCTTGAAACCGTAGTCTTTCAGCGCCCAGACAGCGTGCTCACGGGAGGAACCGGTACCGAAATCCGGGCCCGCCACCAGTACGGAACCGGCGCTGAATGGCGCCTGGTTCAGGATGAAGGCCGGGTCCTTGCGCCACGCTGAGAACAGGGCGTCCTCGAATCCTGTGCGGGTGATGCGCTTGAGGTAGACCGCAGGGATGATCTGGTCCGTATCCACGTTGCTCTGGCGCAGCGGGACGCCGATTCCGGTGTGGGTAGTGAACTTTTCCATGGCGTGTCCTAGGCTGCGTCGGTGCGGATGGGGGTTTCGACAGGCTCAACCACCGGGTCTGGATCAAGGTCCGACGGCGAGCTGAGCGTGCCGCGGATGGCCGTGGCTGCTGCCACCACCGGCGACACCAGGTGGGTACGGCCGCCCTTGCCCTGCCGCCCTTCGAAGTTGCGGTTGGAGGTGGAGGCACAGCGCTCCCCCACGGCCAGCTGGTCCGGGTTCATGCCCAGGCACATGGAGCAGCCCGCGAAACGCCATTCCGCACCGAAGTCCTTGAAGACCTTGTCCAGGCCCTCGGCCTCGGCCTCCAGGCGGACACGTGCCGAACCGGGCACCACCAGCATCCGGATGTTCGGATCCTTCCGGCGGCCGCGGATGATGTCCGCGGCGGCGCGCAGGTCCTCCATACGGGAGTTGGTGCAGGATCCGAGGAAGACCGTGTCAACCCGGATGTCCTTCATGGGCGTGCCCGCCTCGAGGCCCATGTACTGCAGGGCGCGCTCGGCGGCGGCCTTGGCGTTTTCGTCGCCGAAGTCCTCAGGGGACGGCACTGATTCGGACAGCGAGACGCCCTGGCCGGGGTTGGTGCCCCAGGTGACGAACGGCTCCAGGGTGTCGGCGTCCAGGTCCACCTGTACATCGAAGGTGGCGTCGTCGTCGGTACGCAGGGTGTTCCAGTACTCGACGGCGGCATCCCATTCGGCGCCCTGCGGGGCGTGCGGACGGCCCTGCATGTAGTCGTACGTTGTGTCGTCCGGCGCCACCATTCCGGCGCGGGCACCGGCTTCGATGGACATGTTGCAGATGGTCATCCGGGCGTCCATGGACAACGCGCGGATTGCGGAGCCGCGGTACTCCAGGACGTAACCCTGGCCGCCGCCGGTGCCAATCTTGGCGATGACGGCAAGGATGATGTCCTTGGCGGTGACGCCGGGCCGCAGCGCGCCTTCAACGTTGATGGCCATCGTTTTGAACGGCTTCAGGGACAGCGTCTGGGTGGCCATGACGTGCTCCACCTCGGAGGTGCCAATGCCCATGGCCAGCGCGCCGAAAGCACCGTGGGTGGAGGTGTGCGAGTCGCCGCAGACAACAGTCATGCCCGGCTGGGTAAGGCCCAGCTGCGGGCCCACCACGTGCACGATGCCCTGCTCGGCGTCGCCGAGGGAATGCAGCCGGACACCGAACTCGGCGCAGTTGTTGCGCAGGGTCTGGATCTGGGTGCGGCTGGTCAGATCGGCGATAGGCTTGTCGATGTCCAGCGTGGGAGTGTTGTGGTCCTCCGTGGCGATGGTCAGGTCAGGTCGGCGCAGCCTCCTGCCGGCCAGCCGCAGGCCCTCAAAAGCCTGGGGCGACGTGACCTCGTGGACAAGGTGGAGGTCGATGAAGAGAAGGTCCGGCTGGGCGTTGGCTCCGTCGCCGTCGCCTTTGCGCACCACGTGTGCGTCCCAGACTTTCTCGGCCAATGTCTTTGCCATGGCCATCTCCCTTCACTGCTGTTTGGCTGATGAGTTCCACTGAACCAGTACGCCTTCGCACTGCGCCAGCCGAAAGATTTGCATCTCAGATAATGAGACGGCAATATCATTACATGGACAATTCTAGTGGAGTCGGTGTCATTGATAAAGCGGCCCATGTACTTGATGCACTCGAGGCCGGCCCCACCACATTGGCACAGCTGGTAGCCGCTACCGGACTGGCCCGGCCCACCGTCCACCGCCTTGCCCTGGCCCTTGTCCATCACCGGCTGGTGAGCCGGGACATCCAGGGCCGCTTTGTCCTGGGAAGCCGGCTGGTTGAGCTGGCGTCGGCTGCAGGCGAGGACCGTTTGATCGCTTCCGCCGGCCCTGTGCTGATGCAGCTGCGCGACGCCACGGGCGAAAGTGCACAGATCTTCCGCAGGCAGGGCGACTGGCGCGTTTGCGTCGCCTCCGCCGAGCGCCCCATCGGGTTGCGCGACACCATCCCGGTGGGCACGCAGCTGTCCATGAAGGCAGGATCGGCTGCCCAGGTCCTGCTTGCGTGGGAGGACCACGACCGCCTTCTTGAGGGGCTGCAGTCGGCCCGCTTCACGCCCACTGTCCTGGCAGGCGTACGACGGCGGGGCTGGGGCCAGAGCCTCGGCGAACGCGAGCCGGGGGTCGCCTCAGTTTCCGCACCCGTGCGGGGACCTTCCGGCCGGGTCATAGCCGCTGTTTCAATTTCCGGGCCGATCGAGCGCCTCACCCGGCAGCCCGGCAGGCTCCACGCAGAAGTGGTCTGCAACGCGGGCCGGGTCCTCACCGAGGCCCTGCGCAAGAACAACGATTGACGCAAGAACAGCGGTTGACACCCTGCGCCGGCTGCTGCCGCTAGGATTTTCGCCATGGGCAGCTATGCAGTGTTTCTCCGGGGCATCAACGTGGGCGGCATCAATATCAAAATGGCCGAGCTCCGGGAAGCGCTGAAGGCCGCGGGCTTTTCCGATGCCCGTACCCTGCTTGCCAGCGGAAACGTGGTGCTGGCCAGCAGCCTGGATGCGTCAGCGGTGAAGCGGGAGTGCGAGAAGCGCCTCCGCGAAGCATTTGGCTATGACGCATGGGTGGTGGTGCTTGAGGCCGCCCGCGTGTCCGAACTGGTGGCAGCCTGCCCCTACCCGGACGATGACAACAGCACCCACACCTACATCACGCTCTCATCGGACCGAGCGATGCTGGATGAACTCGATGCTGCCGGAGCGGTGTTGGAAGGGGCGGAGCAGAAGAGGCTGGGTCCCGAGGCACTGGCCTGGCTGGCACCCGCCGGCGGCACACTGGACAGTCCTTTCAGCAAGATCTCCGCCAAACCCAGGTTCAAGGCCTCGACCACAACCCGGAACCTGCGGACCCTGATCAAGGTCCGGGACGCCGCTGCGGAACTCGCGGCCGCCGGCAGTTAGCCGCCTCCCAGTTCCCGAAGGGGCGGTGCCTATCCCGCCTCAGCCGTCTTCAGCGCGGCATTGAAAGCGGCAAGCCTGGTGACTTCCACCTCCACGGGATCCACCACAAGTTCCTGGGCCACTGCGGCCACCGCAGCATTAAGCCGTCTCCCCGCCCTCGCCGCCCGTGCATTTGCCGCGGCAGCGGCAATAAAGCGGCCGGTAATGGCCAAAAAGATCCCCAGCACCACCCCGGCTGCGACCATCAGCGTAGGCAGCGGCCAGCCCTCAACCCTTGGCACCTCCGGAACGGGCATCTGGAAATAGCCAAGGGCGGCCATGACGCCGAGCCAGCCCAAGCCTCCAAGTACCGTGAGCAGGGCAAGCCATTGCACCACATTGAACACTCCCCACCACCAGGACCTGCGGTTGGCAGCAAGATCCGTTCCGGCGATGGCCTGGTCAAGCGCGTCCGGAAGGCGTTCCCTCCCCTCGCGGGCCGCACCCCGGATGGCGGCCCGCCATGGACCGGGAGCACCCGCACTGGCGGTATCGGCGAACTCCCGGACCGCGGCGTCCGTCCGGGCCCGCTCCGGCGCCCCCGCCGGCGGCAGCGAGGTCCGGTTCAGCTCAGACGGAGCAGCACTTCGCAGATTGAGTCGGCGCAGCGGATCAGGCCGGAACCTGGAGAGCCACCTGGTCACCGGCCACCCCGTGCGCTTCACGGACTCGAGCCGGTAGGACTGGGCTACCGCCCGAACCACCGTGGGTACGTTGGCTGCCACCGCGAGCTCTTCAGCCAGGCGTGCCTTTGCCGCCGAGCGGACACCTGCGGCTTCTCCCCCGCCGGAAACCGCGCCCAGTTCCGCGGAAGCCCTGGTGATGTCTGCAGCGAGCCGCTGCGACTGGGCTTTCCGCTTTACCGCTACGCTCCGGATGGCCCCACGGACCTTGTCCACCCCTGCCCCTGTCAAGGCGGAGGCGGCGAGCACCTGGACCTTGGCAAGTCCGTCCCGGGCAAGGATGGACCGCAAGGATTCCAGGACGGGCTGCACGTCCTGCTCCGGCAGCCGGTCCACCTGGTTGAGGACCACCAGCGTCACGGCGCCATGCGAGGCCAGGCGCGACAGGAAGTCATTGTGCACGGCTGCGTCCGCGTACTTCTGGGGATCGAGAACCCAGACCAGGACGTCCACCAGGCCCACCATCCGCTGGACCACTTCGCGGTTTGCTGCCCTGGTGGAATCGAAGTCCGGCAGGTCCAGCAGGATCAGGCCGGTTTCCTCATCAGCGAACCCTTCCACAGCTGCGGCGTGGTGCCGGTTGCGGACGTCCAGCCAGTCGAGCAGGGGTTCGCTGCCCTCGGCTCCCCAGACCCCCGCCAAAGGCTCCGACGTCGTTGGGCGGCGGGCTGCCGCCGTCGCAATTTCAGCTCCGCTGACCGCGTTGAAAAGGGAGGACTTGCCACTTCCGGTGGCGCCGAAGAACCCCACCACGGTGTGGTCGGCCGAAAGCGACCGGCGTGAAGTGGCACGCTCAAGGACGCTGAACACTTCCTGGAGGGACTCGTCGGGAAGGACACCTTCACCAAGCTCGCGGGCATCGTTGAGGGCCGAAAGCCGGCGGTCAAGCCGCGAGGCATCGCGGGTGTCGCTGTGGCGGCTCATGCGTTGTCCGCCAGCCGGACCAGTGCGTCCGCTTGGGCGGCAAGGGCCTGCGGGGCGCCTACATCGCGCTCCGGCAGCCGGGACAGGAACTTCTGCCGCTCGTCCTGCAACAGGCGCTGGCAGCGGGCGTGAAGGTCCTCGCGCGCTTTTTCGGCCATGCGCCGGACCGCGTCCTCGCCGAAGACCGCTTCAAGCAACCGCTGGCCCACCACAGCGGTTCCGCCCGCCACGCCAACCTCCAGTCCTGTCAGTCCGGCGGTCATCGAGAACACAACTATCATCAGGGCTGCACCCAGTCCGTTGATCCCAAAGGACAGCCAGCGGGCCTGGGTCCGCTTTCCCTGGCCTTCGGTGCGGATCAGTTCCATCAGCGCTTCCTGCCAGGCCCTGATTTCGGTGGCGGTCCGGTCCCCGAAGCCCGGCGTAGTCCCGGAGAGGTCATCCGTCCCGAGCAGTTGGCGCCCCGCGGAGTCGGTCCGCCAGCGGTGGTCGGCATCTTCGGCGGCATTTGCAGCCTCGTCGATGATGACGGCCTGCAGGCCTGTCTCGATGGCTGCTTCGACCCGCACGGCGGGGGCCGGCTCGCCGCGGAAGAACGCGCCCAGCCGATCACGGAACCGGCCGACGTTTTGCTCCAGCACACGAAAAAACTCGCCGGTGCCCACGAAGTCCTGCCAGCGGGCAAGCACTTCTCCGCGCAGCAGGGCGCCGTCCTTGGTGGCGTCGAGGATACGGCCGGCAGCATCGCTGTAGGCCGCCACCGCAGCGGCTTCGAGGTTGTCCGCCGCAACCTGCTGTTCCCGGGCAGCCTGTGCCACGGCAGCAACACGGCTGGCCAGCGCCCTGACGGTCCCGTTAAGCGTACGCCGGGCGATTTCTGAACGGCCGGCGGCATCTGCGGCCAGCTCTGCGAGCCAGGTCCGCAACGGGAGGACTGTGGCGGCCGGCAGCATGCCCAGCGGATCCAAGGGGGTCTCCGGGATGATAAACAGCTGTGCCGCGCCCAGGCCCTCCCGGTCCAACAGGCTACGCAGGTCCTCGCTGACTTCTGTTTCCGCCTCCGGCGGTACGCGGTCCAGCACCACCGCCACCATGATGTCCCGGGAGGCTGCGTCGAGGAGCAGTTTCCAGGGGACGGCGTCGGCGTAGCGGTTGGCGGTTGTGACAAAGATCCATAGATCGGCAGCGGCGAGGAGCTGCGCTGCCAGCTTGCGGTTGTCATCCGAAATCGAGTCGACGTCGGGGGCGTCCAGGACCGCGATTCCTGCAGGGACTGCGGGTTCGGCCACGAGAACGAGGGAGGACATGGCACCCGCGTCCGGGATGGCGCCTGCGCGGCTGGCCGGCACCGGGCTGCTGGTGACGTATCCCCGGATCCTGCTCAGGCTGGGCAGGACGCGCTGGCCCTCAAACCAGGCCGCCTCCGACGGGTGGTGCAGAAGGATGGGCTGGCGGGTGGTGGGGCGGATAGCGCCCGACCGCGTGACGGGGTGGCCAACCAATGCGTTGACCAGCGTGGACTTGCCCGCGCCCGTGGAACCGCCAACGACGGCCAGGAGCGGAGCGTCAAGGCTGCGGTACCGGGGAAGGATGTAGTCATCGAGCTGGGCCACCGCACCGGCGGCATCGCGCCGGGCCTGCTCCGCATCCGGCAAGGCCAGCGGCAGTGCCGCGCCGGCAAGATCACCGCGCACCTCTTCCAGCAGGGTCACTGCCGCCAAAGCCGGCAGGGCCGTCTGCGGATCGTGCGGAGAGTCTTGCTCGTTCCGTGAGGTCACAGCAACATCATGCCAGTTCAGGGTGGCCTTGGTCCCGTTCCTGCCCACCGGCACAGTTGCAAAAGTATGTGCAGCCCCTGGTTCCTCAACGCTCCATCACCTCCCGCAGCATCCCCTCCAACGCCCCATCACCTCCCGCAGCATCCCCTCCAACGCCCCATCACCTCCCGCAGCATCCCCTCCAACGCCCCATCACCTCCCGCAGCATCCCCTCCAACGCCCCATCACCTCCCGGAGCATCCCCTCCAACGCCCCATCACCTCCCGCCCGCAGCCCTTTGGGGCAGCGCTCTATCAGTTCGTGGTGGGGTTCGACGGCGGTGCTGCCGCAGGCAGCGTGCCGGGAGTACCTCCGGCTGATTCGCAAGAGTAGTGGGGCGTCCCAAATTGATGCAGGACGTGATGGAGCGTCCCCCCAATATGTAGCGGGACGTGATGGAGGGTAGCCCGGGTATGGGGGCGACGTGTTTGAGGGCAAAGCAAAATGGCCCCGGGCATTTGCCCGGGACCATTTCATTGGTGACCCCAGCGGGATTCGAACCCGCGTTACCGCCGTGAGAGGGCAGCGTACTAGGCCGCTATACGATGGGGCCGCGTACTTCCAGGAAGCTTGCGCTTCCAACCGGGTTTTAGCCGGTCTGCTCAGTGAGTATTTCATACACTCAGCGAGTGTTTCAAATCGGCGGACCGGCTTGAAACCCCTGATTTTTAACACCTTTTCAGTGCCTGAACCAGAGCTGGGATACCAGGACTCGAACCTAGAATGACGGTACCAGAAACCGTAGTGTTGCCAATTACACCATATCCCAATGATACTTTTGGGCCGGAGTTTCAGGCCTCAACCTGTGCTCCGTGCGCCTCAGCACGAGAAATTACTCTACCCGAGAGTTTCGGCTGGCACAAATCGGCCAGCAAGCCGCATATTGAGTTATCGGGCGCAACGTAGGTTGCCTGGTCAGGTTCCGGGCAATCCATGGGAGGGCGCTTAGCCGGCAGCAAGTTCCTGGGCACGTAGCAGAGCTTGCCGGGCATTCTCCACGTCCCCTAACCGATCGTAGATTCCGGCCAGGAGGAGCCAGGGCGTGTCCAACGATGGTTCCAATGACGCCGCGAACTGCAGGTCCGCTATCCCTTCGCCTGCGTTGCCGAGTCCAAAGTTAGCCACCCCACGCTGGACGTAAACCCCGGCCGAATAGGGCGCCAGTTCCGTAAGCCCGTCCAGCCGCGATTTGGCTTCCGGCAGCCTCCCGCCGTAAAGGCAGCCGATGGCCGCAGCTATCCCGGCTTCCAGGGACTGGGGCGTCGAATCCAATGCCTGGTCGCCCCATTTCGTCGCGGCACGGGCAGCCTCCGTGTTCCCATCGGTAGCCGGGCCAGCGAAGGCTTGCGCTGCCAGCAGTCTGACGTCCGTGTCCCAGGGGCGGAGGCGGAGGGCCGTTTGGAAAGAGGCCTCTGCGCCGGCAATGTCGCCCAGGCGGGCAGCCCGGGCGCCGTTAGCCATGGGCCACTCGGCTGCGGCTGCCGGCACAACCACGGCGAGTGCTGCTGCTGCCAGCACCAACGCCGCTGCACACGGCCTCGCCGCCCGGGCAGCCGGTGGCAACCACGGCAGTGCCCTTCGATGCAGTTCCACTCCCACGAGTCCGCCACAGATAAACGCAACCAGACCGGTGGTCCCGGGGGAAGTGAAATGCGTCAAGAGCGCGAGGGCATAGGCAGCCACCGCGGCCAGCGCGGCAATCAACTGCTGGCGCTGGCGAAACTCCTGGCAATGCCGGATCTTCGCCAGCGCCGTTTTCACGAACAGGCAGGCAAAAAAGGCAGCGATAAGGAGCAGTGGAACTCCCCCTGCGGAGAGCAGCTGAAGAGGCAGGTTGTGGGGCGAATCCGTAGGAAAGGCGTCGCCTGTTCGTTCAGCCCATAATCTATCCAGGTAGCCCGGCAAAACGTCGACAAAGCCGCTGGGGCCTGCCCCAAACCATAAACGTTCCTGGACGAACAACCAGGTCCGCTCCCACAGCATCCACCTCCCATCAACGGTTCCTGCTGAGAAAAGCCGCGAGCCGGCCGCCGGGACCAGGAGGGCTGAGCCTGCGAATATCGCAAGCGCCACGAGAGGGAGTGCAACCAGGGACCAGGGGGCCGTGCCCCCACGGCTCTTCAGCCACAGAACTGAGGCGACAACAACAACGATTGCAGCTCCCATCAAGGCTGCCCGCGAAGCAGAAAGGAACACCACTGCCAGGGCAGCAAGGAAGCCGGCGCGCTGAATCCACCGCTGAACCGGACCAGGTCCCTTCGGGAAGGCCGAGAGGACCCCCGCAATCACCAGTCCGATGAGACCTTGATCAGTGGCATTGCCGAGGGTGGCTCCTGGGCGGGCGTCCGCCACACCACCCAACGGGCGGAGACCGGCGGCTTCCAGCCCACTGATGACCACCAGGACCATTGCCACGATTGCGAGCGACAACCTGAGACGGCCCCACGCCCGGCCTGCAATTTCTCCACCTAAAAGCCTTGCTCCTGCCGCAAACAGCGCAATGTAGACGCCTATAGTGAGGATGCCTTCATATCTGGGCCACCTGCCTGCGATGCTTACCGCGGGCGCCGCAGACGACAGCATCGCCGCGGCGATCCAGACAGCCCCGGCTGCAACGGTCCAAGTCACCCATCTGGGAAGGCGCGCGGCAGCGGGCGAAAGAACGGCACAAACCAGGGCCGCCAGCAGGATCAGCAGTTTGACCCACACGAACCGGAACAGCCCTCCGGGCTGGAATGCCAATACCGAAGCGGCAACCAGGGCCATGGACACGGCCGGGAACCCTGATATCCACCGGGTGTACCGTCCGGTAGCCCCACGTGAATTTGTCCTCAACCGAGCCCCATCCTGAAATTCGATAAATCACACCGTACTTGCAACAGCACTATCAATTGCGGCGTTCCCAATCTTGAGCCAAAACTGCGGGTTTCCTTCGTTTCAAAAGCTACCGGATAGTTAGACTAAGGCGTTATTTGACAACTGAATGCTGGCACGGCGCATGCGCTGCTGAAGGCACTTTTATTTGGGGGGATAGAAATGCTCGAACAGAGCATACGTTTCCGCGCGCGGTTTTTGACTGCGTTTGCGGTGCTTTCGGCTTTACTTTTCTTCGGGTTAACGCCGGCTAATGCCGCTGACCTGAACAATGCGACTATTAGCGGCACGGTCACCGTGCCTGCCGGCGTTGAGCGGAGCAATCTGAGCATCAGTGCACAGTCCGCTGAAGGCCACCACCGCTGGGGCCAGTTCAACGATGACGGAACCTTCGTCGTCACCGATCTCCCTGCCGGCAGTTACAAGCTGCAGGTCGGGGGCTACGCCACCGGGGCCCTGGAACAGTGGTACGGAGGCACATCACTCGAGACCGCCACTGAAGTAATTGTTACAGCCGGCCAAAGTGTTACCGGCATTAATATTGCGCTGGTCAAAGGGGCATCGATTGCTGGAAAAATCAGCTTCCCGCCCGGAGTGGACATAACGTACCTCAACGTCTATGCCCAAGAATATGAACATTCCAATTACCGGTACGGCCAGATCAATCCTGACGGAACATATAAGATCGTCGGGCTGCCCGCCGGTACGTTCAAGCTCCACTTCTCCGGTTCAAATTCCGGGGCGATGGACGTCTGGTACGGCAACGCCGGGTCCTTCCAGACCGCTACGCCGGTCACGCTCACTGCGGGCCAGGACCTTCCTGGCATCGACGCCACGCTCGTCAAGGGTGCCTCCGTCAGCGGCCGGGTGACAGCCCCGGCCGGCGTTGACCTTTCGAACATCAATGTGTCCATCCGCGGTGCTGAAAGCATGTCCTTCACCGGCTATGGCTACGCCAACGAGACCGGCGACTACTCGATCAAAGGACTGCCGGCGGGAAGCTACAAAGTGCAGTTTTCCTCGTTTGACTCCGGCCTCCTGGACACCTGGTACGAAAATGCTGAGTCCTTTGAGAGCGCGACGGTACTAACAGTGTCCGCCGGCCAGGACCTGGCAGCAATCAATGGTGGCCTTGTTAACGGCGCCTCAATCAGCGGCAAGCTCACAGCTCCCGCCGGAGTTGACCTAACCTCGGTGTACGTCAGTGCCTACTCGGCCAACAGGGCAAGCTCACGTTCTGGGCAGGTCGATGCCGATGGCAACTACACAGTCCAGGGCCTTCCCGCGGGAACCTATAAAATCGAGTTCCGCTCGGACACCAGTGGCGCCCTGACCCAGTGGTACACGAACGGTACGTCCTTCGAAACCGCCACTGCGGTGCAGGTCAGTGCGGGCCAGGCCCTCGGCGGAATAAACGCCACTTTGGTCAAGTCCGCATCAATCAGCGGAGTGGTCACCGCTCCCGCAGGAGTGGACAAGAGCAGGGTGTCAGTTCTTGTCAGCCCCGTGAACAATTCCAGCCTGACCGTCCATTCCGCCGGCATCGCGCCCGACGGCACCTACAAGGTCTCTGGCTTCCCGGCCGGAAGCTACACCGTCATGTTTAGCGCCTTTGGGTCAGGCGCCCTGAACCAGTGGTATCCCATGTCCCAGGCTGGTCCGGCAGCTGTCAGCTTTTCGACTGGCCAGGACCTCACCGGAGCGGATGTCACGCTGGTGAAGGGATCTTCAGTCGGTGGCAAAATCACCGCGCCCGCCGGCACCGATATGGCAGCTTTGACGGTCCTCCTCAGGCGTACTGACGATCCACGGGCGTATGGGATGTCAACGTCCGTAAACGTTGATGGAACCTACAGGTTTCTAGGTCTCGCTGCCGGAACATACAGCGTTGAATTTTTCGGCAATGGAACCGGACTCCTCAGCCAGCAGGGGACGGACGGCAAAGCCATCGTCCTCGCGGCCGGGCAGGATGTGAACGACGTCAACACCACCATGGCGACAGGGGCTGCCATCAGGGGCAAGCTCACCGTTTCCACCGGCGTAGACGTCACCTCACTCAGGGTTAATGCCTATCTGGAGGATGGCACGACCTACGCCTCGCAGGGCTCCGTCGCCCCGGATGGGACCTACAAAGTAAGTGGCCTTCCCGCCGGCAAATACAAGGTCCAGTTCGCCGGAAGCGGTTCCGGTGCTCTTGATGAATGGTTCGACAATGCAGCGGATGCTGCTGCGGCCACAACCATCGTCCTCACAACGGCACAGCAGCGCACCGGAGTCGACGCCACCCTGGCCGAGGGCGGAACCATCAGCGGAAAGGTAGTCGCCGGAGCCGGTGTCAACCTCTCCACCGGCTGGACCTACGCGACGATTTTTGGCGCCGAAACCGGCAATTCAGCCGTGTCCACGCCAAGTATTGCGCCGGACGGCAGCTTTAGCTTGCGGGGCCTTACCGCCGGAAACTACAAGATCCTTTTTTCGTCCTACAACACCGGAGCGGTGAACCGCTGGTTCGGCGGAAGTGACACCTTTACCGCAGCCGCAACGATTGCCGTGGGCGCCGGCCAAAAAGTGACCATAGCCGACACGACGCTGGTCAAGGGTGCCACCATCACCGGGAAAATTACAGGACCCGCTGGAACCGACTTTTCCTCCGCCCGGGTCTTCGCCCACCTCTCGGGGTCAGAACCCAACGGACAGTTCAACAGCCCCGTCAACTCCAACGGCGAGTACAGCATTACAGGACTCCCCGCCGGAGCCTTCAAGGTAAAGTTCGACGGCGGCGTGAGCGGCGCGGCCCAGACATGGTACGGCGGCTCCAGCGAATCGAGCGCAACATCCCTGACGCTGGCCACGAGCCAGACCCGGTCCGCGGTGGACATCACAGCCGTTGTCGGCGCAACGCTCACCGGCAAAGTCAGCGGCGGCTCATCCAACCATAGCTATCCCGTCGACATTCTCGATTCGGCCGGCAACACCATCATGAACCGGTATACGAGCAGCGACGGAACCTACAGCGTCCGGGGCCTGGCCGCAGGATCCTACAAGGTGGCCTTCAACCGTTCCAGCGGCTACACCACCACTGAGGAAGCCCAGTTCTACAACAACAAACCTGAGTCTGCAGGCGTCGCCCAGGCCCAGTCCATTGTTGTTGGCTCCGGGCAGTCTGTCCCCAACATCAATGCCACCCTGGTTCAGGGCGGCTCTATTACCGGCACTGCAACTGACCTGGCCGGCAAGCCAGTCGCAGGCACAGGAGTGCTGGCCTACACCTCCAACGGGTCACTGATAGCCAGGACCGGCGTCACAGATGCCGCGGGCAAGTACTCAATCCAGGGCCTCAGCACGGGTCTCTACCTGTTGAAACTGCGGGGAAGCACTCCGCTGCTCGCCGACCTCTACTCCGGCAACACCACCAGCGAAGCAGCAGCCACTCCGGTCGCCGTCACCGCAGGCCAGCCCACTGCACTCGACCTCGAATACGCAACGGCGCAGGTGACAACGACGGTGCCCACTATCACCGGCACCCCCAAGGTCGGCTCGGTCCTGACGGCGGTTCCCGGCGCGTGGGGACCGTCACCGGTGACCCTGGCCTACCAGTGGAAAGTCAACGGCACACCCGTCACAGGCGCCACAGCCGGGACCTACAAGCCGGTTGCGGCCGACGCCGGCAAAACCGTGACGGTGTCGGTGACCGGCACAAAAACCGGCTACGCCAATGCGGTGAGCACATCTGTTCCATCGGGCACGGTGATGGCCCTCAACCCGGTCCTTACGGCGCCGGCGCCCACCATCATCGGCACCGCAAAGGTGGGCTCGCTGCTGACGGCGGTTCCCGGCACCTGGGGACCATCACCGGTAACCGTGGCCTACCAGTGGAAGGCCAGCGGCATCGCCATCACCGGCGCCACCACGGCCACCTACAAACCGGTTGCGGCCGACGTCGGCAAGACACTCACCGTCACAGCCACCGGCACCAAGGCGGGCTACACCACTGCGGCAAAAACCTCAGTGGCAACAGCGGCCGTCGCCCGCGGAACACTCACCGCACCGGTGCCCACCATCACCGGCACCGCCAAGGTCGGCTCCCTGCTGACCGCGGTTCCCGGCACCTGGGGACCCGCACCGGTAGCCCTGGCCTACCAGTGGAAGGCCAGCGGCATCGCCATCACCGGCGCCACCACGGCCACTTACAGGCCAGTCGCCGCCACCCTCGGCAAGACACTCACCGTCACCGTGACCGGGAGCAAAACCGGCTACACCACCGCGGCAAAAACCTCAGTGGCAACAGCGGCCGTGACCCGCGGAACACTCACCGCACCGGTGCCCACCATCACCGGCACCGCCAAGGTCGGCTCCCTGCTGACCGCGGTTCCCGGCACCTGGGGACCCGCACCGGTAGCCCTGGCCTACCAGTGGAAGGCCAGCGGCATCGCCATCACCGGCGCCACCACGGCCACTTACAGGCCAGTCGCCGCCACCCTCGGCAAGACACTCACCGTCACCGTGACCGGGAGCAAAACCGGGTACAACACCGCGGCAAAAACCTCAGTGGCAACAGCGGCCGTGACCCGCGGAACACTCACCGCACCGGTGCCCACCATCACCGGCACCGCCAAGGTCGGCTCCCTGCTGACCGCGGTTCCCGGCATCTGGGGACCCGCACCAGTAACCTTGGCCTACCAGTGGAAGGCCAACGGCATCGCCATCACCGGCGCCACAGCCCGCACCTACACACTGGCGGCGGCCACCACCGGTAAAACCATCACCGTCACCGTGACCGGAACCAAAGCCGGGTACACCACCGCGGCGAAAACCTCGGTGGCAACGCGGACGGTCATGGCCCTGAACCCTGCCTTGGTCTCCCCGGCCCCAAAGATCACCGGGACTGCCGCGGTCGGATCGGTCCTGACCGCGGTCCCCGGCACGTGGGGACCCGCACCGGTAACCCTGACCTACCAATGGAAGGCCAACGGCGTCAGCATCAGCGGCGCCACGGCCGTCATCTACACACCTGTGGCAGGCAACCTCGGCAAGACACTCACCGTCACCGTAACCGGGACCAAGCCCGGATACACCACCACGGCGAAAACCTCGTTGGCAACAACCGCAGTCAAGTAGGGCGGCAACCGCCAGGAACGGCCCCCACGGAAAAGAGTCCGTCAGCAAACGCTGGCGGACTCTTTTCTTTGTCAATCCAATGGGCGGCGTCAGGCCAGCAGCTGGTCCAGCGAGCCGACTTCGTGACCCTCAAACCCCGGCGCGGGCTCCCCTGCCCGGTTGAGCCAGACGCCCAGGAGGCCGGCCGCCGTCGAGCCCTCGGCATCAAGGAGGCGGTTGTCTCCTACGTACAGGGTGACAGCTGGGTCGGTTCCCAGGAGCCGGACGCCCTCGAGATAGATGGCTGGATCAGGTTTCGCCACGCCCAGGGTGTCCGTTCCCACCAGGCGCCTGACGCGCTCGAGTCCTGCGCCGTCCAGTTTGGCCCGCTGGTAATCATGCACGTTGTTGCTGACGGCGCCGTAGGGGATGCCAGCTTTGTCCAGGAGATCGAGCAGCGGCATCACGTCAGGAAAAGGCTTCACGTAGGCCGGCTGCTTCTCCATGTACGCGCTAAGCCACTGGTGCGATTGCTCGCCCTCGCCAAGCTCAACCCCGAAGTGGCCCAATGCTGCCCGGCCGCGCAGCAGGCGCTGTTCGTTGAACGTCAGTTCCCCGGCGAGGTACCGGTCATAGTAGTGCGTGGTCTCATGGGTGAAGATCCGTCCGAACCGTTCCCACCCGGCCTGGTCAAGGCCGGGCAGGAGGTGTTCGCTGACCTCGCGCAGGGCAGTGGTCATCGAGTATTCGAGGTCCACCAGGGTGTCATCGATATCGAAGAGCACTCCCCGGACTGTGCCGAAGGGAGTGGCCAGTACTGCGCCGCCTGCCCTGCTGGGAGCTTCCATCAGCCGCGAAAGGTGCGGAGCCGGGCCAAGGACGAGTCCTTGCCCAGGATCACCATGGACTCGAACAGCGGCGGTGAGATGCGTCGGCCGGAGATGGCGGTGCGCACCGGACCGAAAGCCAGGCGCGGCTTGATGCCCATGTCCTCCACCAGCGCCTGTTTCAGCGCGGCCTGGATGTTTTCCGGCTTCCAGTCCTGGACGGGTTCCAGGGCGGCGAGGGCGGCGTCCAGAACTTCAGTGAGGTTCGCGGGCAGGCCCTTGCGGGCATCATCTGCCACGTCGATCGCGTCGTCGGCCTTGAACAGGAAGCCGAGCATCTCCGGCGCTTCGCCCAGCAGGGTGATGCGTTCCTGGATGAGAGGCGCAGCTTCGGTGAGGATTTCTTCCTGCCGTGCGGTGAGCTGCCCGTCCACGAAGCCTTCTGCCAGCAGGTACGGTACAAGCCGCCCACGGAAGTCTTCCGGGTTGAGCATGCGGATGTGGGTGCCGTTGATGGCCTCCGCCTTTTTGATGTCGAACCGGGCCGGGTTGGCCAGGACGTCCTTGACGTCGAAGTATTCAATCAGCTGGTCCACCGTGAAGATGTCCTCATCGGCGGAAAGGCTCCAGCCCAGCAGCGAAAGGTAGTTCAGCAGGCCTTCGGGAATGAAGCCCCGGTCGCGGAGCAGGAAAAGGTTCGACTGCGGATCACGCTTGGACAGCTTCTTGTTGCCCTCCCCCATCACATACGGGAGGTGGCCGAAGAGCGGCAGGTAGCTGGCGACGCCGATTTCGATAAGGTAGCGGATCAGCACTACCTGCCGCGGGGTGGAGGAAAGGAGGTCCTCACCGCGCAGCACGTGGGTGATCCCCATCAGGGCGTCGTCTACGGGATTTACGAGCGTGTACAGCGGCGAGCCGTCGGCGCGGACGATGACGTAGTCAGGGATACTGCCGGCCTTGAACGTGATGTCGCCCCGGACCAGGTCGGTGAAGACAACGTCCTCGTCAGGCATCCGGACTCGCAGGACGGGCTTGCGCCCCTCGGCCTTGAATGCCGCGAGCTGATCTTCGGTGAGTTCGCGGTCGAAGTTGTCGTAGCCGAGCTTGGGGTCGCGGCCGGCGGCACGGTGGCGCGCCTCGACCTCTTCCGGGGACGAATAGCATTCGTAGGCGTAACCGGCCTCCAGGAGCTTGGCTACGACGTCCTTGTACAGGTCCAACCGCTGTGACTGCCGGTACGGCTCGTGTGGACCGCCTACCTCCACACCCTCTTCCCAGGTGATTCCCAGCCACTTCAGGGCCTCCAGCAGCTGCTGGTAGCTCTCTTCCGAGTCCCGTGCCGCGTCCGTATCCTCGATCCGGAACACGAAGGTGCCCTTGGTGTGCTTGGCGTGGGCCCAGTTGAACAGGGCCGTCCGGATCAGGCCAACGTGCGGTGTCCCAGTAGGCGACGGGCAGAACCGGACGCGCACCGGGGTGTCGGCAGTGACGGACGGGATGGAGGCAGCAGAAGACGCAGAAGCAGTAGTCATAGTGGCTCCAACTTTACCGCTTGCCGCGGGCTGCCCCCGTCCGGTTCAGGCCCGGAGGATCAACGGCGGACCACGGGGTTGGACAGGCGCCCAATGCCTTCGATCTCGACTTCGTAGCGGTCGCCGGCCTTCACAAGTCCCACGCCCGCCGGGGTGCCGGTCATGATGACATCACCGGGCAGCAGTGTGAAGGCCTGCGAGACGATGGAAACCAGTTCGCGGACGCCGCGGATCATCTGGCTGGTACTGCCGTCCTGGCGCAGTTCGCCGTTCAGCCGGCCCTGGATGGCCAAATCCTCGGTGTCCAGTTCGGTTTCAATCCACGGGCCCAGCGGCGCTGAGGTGTCGAAGCCTTTGGCACGGGTCCATTGGAGGTCGCTCTTCTGGACATCCCGTGCAGTGAGGTCGTTGCCGCAGGTGTAGCCGAAGATGACGTCGTCCACGCGTTCCTCGGGCACATCCTTGCAGATCCGGCCGATCACCACGCACAGCTCAGCCTCGAAGGAGACTTCCTCGGAGAACTCCGGCAGCACCACGGGATCATTGGGACCAACGACGGCGGTGTTGGGCTTCAGGAAGAGGAGCGGCTGGGCAGGAACCTCGTTGCCGAGTTCGTGCGCGTGCTCCACGAAGTTGCGTCCCACGCCTATCACCTTGCTGCGGGGAATGATGGGGGCCAGCAGCCGGACGTCTTCCAGCTTGTGCCGGACGGAGGTACGCTCCACCCCATTGAAGAAGGGGTCTCCATGGATGACAGTGATTTCCTCACTGCCCGTGTCACCTTCAACAACGCCGTAGAGGGGATCAGAATCGACGACAAACCTGGCAATACGCATGGCTCCTACCCTACCGTCTCGCCACGGCCGCACCCGTCCGGCCTACCGCCCGCCGGCATCGCCCCGGAGGTAGTGGAGCTGAGCGGCAACAGACGTTTCCGCGGCACGCCGCACAGAAGGGTCGACGTCGGCATAGACAACGTCAGTGACGTCGCCGGCTGTGGCATCCCGGCCCAACAGGTCCAGCGCCGCGCGGATCTGCGCCAGCCGTTCGAGGCGGTGGGTGCGGTAGTCCCGGACGACATCCGCTAGGGAGGGCAGCACAGGTCCGTGGGCGGGCAGGACGGTGGCTGGTCCCAGCGCTTCCAGCCTGTCCAGGGAGGCCAGGTAGTCTCCGACGGTCCCGTCCGGATAGTCGAGCATGGTGGTGCCGCGGCCAAGGATGGTGTCCCCTGTCAGCACGGAACCCTGTGGTCCGTCGCCCGAAAGGTGGAAGCACACGGAATCCGACGTGTGGCCGGGTGTCGCGAGCACGGTGATGCCCACTCCGGCCGCATGGATCACCTCACCGGCCCGCAGGGGTTCTCCCCCGCCGTGGCAGTGGCCCGGATCGGCGGCCCGGACCGGCGCGCCGGTGAGTTGATGCAGCCGCTCGGAGCCCGCGGTATGGTCCGCGTGGCGGTGCGTAATGAGGATGAGGTCAATGAAGCCGGCACCGGCGAGTGCCTGGAGGTGGGCCTCGTCCAGCGGACCCGAATCAACCACTACGGCGCCCGTTTGACCGGGCTCCCGCAGCACGTAGGAATTGGTGCCGGCCAGGCTCATAGGCCCGGGATTGGGGGCCAGGACGAACTGCGTCAGGGCGGAGCTGCGCTGCAGGATGGGGCCGGAAGTTGAAGTCACCATCCCATCTTTGCATCGGCACGTGCTCCACCGCCGTTCCGCGGGAAGGGACGCCGCCGGAATAGAACAGGGCGGGCTCCGGGTTGAGCACGAATGAAGAGCAAACGATCTCGCAGGAAGCCGGAACCACATACATGAACACCACAACCACGCTTGCAGACCTCCTCGCCGAAGCTGATGCCGCGGGCCACGACCATGCCGCAACGGAGAAGAACAGCGGACTCCGGCACATCCACAACCACGCGACGGGCAGCATTGTCTGGTTTCCCACGTGGAAGAAGTTCCGCGAGACCGCCGACTGGAGCGAGGCGGTGGACGGCCTTACCGAGGATCTCAAGGCGGGTACAGCGCGCGTGGAGGAATCGGCATCCGGGCTCCTGGCGGAAGAACTGGACGTGCTCCTGAAACGTGCCGCTGCCTCCGGCGACGCCACCCTGTTTGTCCAGGAGAACCTCACGCCCCACCTGATAAGGACCTGGGCTGTGGGGGACGCGGTCGCGAAGGCAACCGGGCAGGAGCTGCCTACCGGCAGCACCACGCCGTCCGTCTTTGCCGGCTATCCCTACGATGTCTATGCCCAGGACGGCGGCGTCTTTGCCACGACGTTGTGGAACGACATCGTCGACGCCCGAACCAACCGCGCACTGGCCGAAGAAGCGGCCCGGAAGGCCCTGAAGCCTGTCTCCCGGAAAGCCCGGAAGAATGCTGCCAGGAAAGCCGCCCGCCGCTAGCCCTCTCCCGGGAGAAGGAACAGACCCCAGCAAAACGGCGCCTGACAGGTGGAAACCTGCCAGGCGCCGTCGTTATTTGAGTGCCGCCTGAGACCGGAGCTAGGCGAGCCGGGTCAGCCAGCCGTGTGTGTCGGGAACGGCTCCGGTCTGGATGCCGAGCAGCTTTTCGCGGATGGCCATGGTGGTCTCCCCCGCCTTGGCATCGTTTGAGCCGATGAACTCGGTGGCGTCCTTAAGGACCCCGATCGGGGTGATGACAGCGGCCGTGCCGCAGGCGAAGACCTCCGCAACCTCGCCGGAGGCAACGCCGTCGCGCCACTCGTCCAGGGTGATCTTCCGCTCGCTGACTTCGCGGCCCATGTCCTTGGCCACCTGGATGACGGACATGCGGGTGATGCCTTCGAGGATGGTACCGGTGAGCGCAGGCGTCACCAGCGAGCCGTCCTTCATCACGAAAAAGACGTTCATGCCGCCCAGTTCTTCAACCGCATTGTCGTTGAACTGGTCCAGGAAGAGGACCTGCTTGCAGCCGTTGGCTTCGGCCTCCTGCTGCGCAATCAGCGAAGCCGCATAGTTGCCGCCGCATTTTGCATCGCCGGTTCCGCCGCGGCCCGCACGGGCGTATTCGCGTGAGATCCAGATGGATACGGGCTCAAGTTCACCGCCGAAGTAGTTGCCTGCCGGTGAGGCGATCACCCGGAAGGAAACCTCCCGGGCGGCACGGACGCCCAGGAAGGCCTCGGTGGCGATCATGAACGGCCGCAGGTACAGGGACTCGCCGTCCCCGTCCGGCACCCATTCCTTGTCGGCGGAAACGAGCTCGCGGATGGCGCCGAGGAAGTACTCTGCCGGCAGCTCGGGAAGCGCGAGCCTGCGGGCGGACTTGTTCAGGCGGGCAGCGTTGGCCTCGGGGCGGAAGGACCAGACGGACCCGTCGGCGTGACGGTAGGCCTTGAGTCCTTCAAAGATCTCCTGGCCGTAGTGCAGCACTGCAGCTGACGGATCCAGGGAAATGGGCCCGTAGGCTTCCACCCTGGCGTTGTGCCAGCCGCCGTTGCCGTTCGCGTCCACGCTGTAGTCCACGATGGCGGTGTGGTCGGTGAAGTGGTTGCCGAATCCCGGGTTGGCCAGGATTGCTGCACGCTCTTCAGCAGACTTCGGGTTGGCCGAGGGCTGCTGGCTGAAGTCGACGCCATGGGCGGTCTGAGTCATGGTTCCTCCACGATCGGCCGCCTTGCATTCAGCAGTGAACGGCAAGGCGGCATTTGGTGATTCGAGACAAGCTTACGCCCGATGCAGGAGGCCCTGGCACGGGGTTAAAGACCGGCGGCGATGGCGTCGCCCACGGCACTGGTGGTGCGTGCACCGCCGTCGCGCTTCTCGACGTCGGCAACTACCGCCGCTTCGATCCTGCGGGCCGCGCGGGTGTAGCCGAGGTGGTCCAGCAGGAGGGCTGCGGACAGGATGGCGGCGGTGGGGTCGGCCTTGCCCTGGCCGGCAATGTCGGGGGCAGAGCCGTGGACGGGTTCGAACATGGACGGCGCAGTGCGGTCCATATTGATGTTGCCGGATGCTGCCAGCCCGATGCCGCCGGTGATGGCCGCGGCAAGATCGGTGAGGATGTCGCCGAAGAGGTTGTCGGTGACGATCACGTCGAAGCGGGACGGATCGGTGACCATAAAGATGGTTGCGGCGTCCACGTGCAGGTAGTCGTGGGTGACTTCCGGGAACTCCTGTGCCACGGCCTCCACCGTGCGCTTCCAGAGGTGCCCGGCGTAGACCAGGACGTTGTGCTTGTGGACCAGGGTGACGTGCTTGCGCTCCCTCGCGCTGGCACGGCGGAAGGCATCCCGGACAACGCGCTCAACACCGTGGGCGGTGTTCAGCGAGACTTCGGTGGCCACCTCGTGGGGAGTTCCGGCGCGGAGGGTGCCGCCGTTGCCGACGTAGGGACCTTCGGTGCCTTCGCGGACCACAATGAAGTCAATGACGCCGGGGTTGGCCAGCGGGCTGCCCACGGTTCCGTAGAGCCGGGACGGCCGCAGGTTGACGTAGTGGTCCAGGCTGAAGCGGAGCTTGAGCAGCATCTCGCGCTCAATGATGCCGGAGGGGATGCGGGTATCGCCGGGGGCTGCACCGACAGCGCCGAACAGGATGGCATCCCGGGTACGAAGATCGGCCAAAACGTGGTCCGGCAGGGTTTCGCCCGTGGCCAGCCAGTGCTCCGCGCCGAGCTTGTAGTGCGTCTGCTTGAGCTCGACGCCCTCGGAAGCCACAGCCTTTTCCAAGACTTTGAGTGCTTCCGCAATGACCTCAGGGCCAATGCCGTCGCCGGGAATAACTGCAAGATCGATGGAGGATGCGCTCATGTTTTCAGGGTAGCCAAGACATCCATATGCTGGTCAAGCCGTCTCATCATTCGAACACCGCGGGTCCGCCCGCTTCTTCCGGCGGAGGAACGCCAAACGCTCTCGGACCTGGCCGGCAGGTTCGAGAGCGTCGGTGTCTTCAGGATGCGGCAGAGCGTCAGGCCTCAGCGGGCTCCTCGTACTTGGGGAACACCGGCGACGGAGCCGGCAGCTCAGTACCCGCAGCAATCGGCGTTCCGATGGCGGAAAACTGGCGGGCCTCCCCTTCCGGCTGGCCGAGGGTGGCCAGGAGCGCCGCTGTTGCGGTGGGCATGACCGGCTGGGCAAGGATGGCCACGATCCGCAGGACTTCCAGCGTCACGTACAGCACGGTGTTCATACGTTCGACGTCGGTCTTCCGCAGCACCCACGGCGCCTGCTCGGCGAAGTAGGCGTTGGTGTCACCCAGGACGCCCCAGACCGCTTCGAGGGCGCGGCTGAACTCCTGCTTCTCAAACGCTGCCCGTGCAACGTCGAGGAGGGAGGCGGCCTGCGCCAGGATGGCCTTATCCTCCGCTGTGAACGCCCCCGGAACGGGCACCTTGCCCTCACAGTTCTTGGCCACCATGGACAGGGAGCGCTGGGCAAGGTTGCCGAAGTTGTTCGCGAGGTCGGCGTTCATTCGGCCAACAATTGCGTCGTGGTTGTAGCTGCCGTCCGCGCCGAAAGGCACTTCCCGGAGGAAGAAGAAACGCACCTGGTCAAGGCCGTACTGCTCCACGAAGTCGGCCGGGGCCACCACATTTCCCAGCGACTTGGACATCTTGACCCCGTTGTTGTGCAGGAACCCGTGAATCATGACCCGCTTGGGCAGTTCCAGGCCGGCGCTCATCAGGAAGGCGGGCCAGTAGATGGCGTGGAACCGGGAGATGTCCTTGCCGATGACATGGACATCGGCCGGCCAGAACGTCCGGAACTTTTCCGAGTCGACGTCGGGGTAGCCCACGCCGGTGAGGTAGTTGGTCAGGGCGTCCACCCAGACGTACATCACGTGCTTGTCGTTGCCGGGGACCGGGACGCCCCAGTCGAAAGTGGTGCGGCTGATGGAGAGGTCCTCGAGACCGCGCTTGACGAAGCTGATGACTTCGTTGAACCGGTACTGCGGGGCACCGAACTCGGGCTGGGCCTCGTAAAGGGCAAGGAGCTTGTCCTGGTAGGCGGAAAGCCGGAAGAAGTAGCTCTCCTCCGCCGTCCAGGTCACCTCGGTGTCGGTCTCCTTGGAGTAGCGCACGCCGTCGTCCTTGACCACGGTGTCGTCCTCGACGTAGAACGCCTCGTCCCGGACGGAGTACCAGCCCTCGTATTTGGAGAGGTAAATATCCCCGTTCGCTTCCATCTTTTTCCAGATGGCCTGCGAGGCGGCGTAGTGGTCCTCATCCGTGGTGCGGATGAAACGGTCGTACGAGATGCCCAGGGCCGAATGTGCCGCCTTGAAGACCTCGACGTTCCGGTCCACCAACTGCTTGGGCGTGATGCCTTCCTTTTCGGCGGTCTGGGCGATCTTCATCCCGTGCTCGTCCGTGCCGGTCAGGAACATCACGTCATACCCGTCAAGCCGCTTGAAGCGCGCCATGGCGTCTGTGGCTATGTACTCGTAGGCGTGGCCGATGTGGGGCACCCCGTTGGGATAGGTGATGGCCGTGGTGATGTAGAACGGCGTTTTCTGTGAAGCAGTCACGGGCGGACGTTACCTTCGGTGCGGAGGGACAGGCTAGATCAGTTCGGTCAGGGAGTCGCTGAGCCGGACCAGTTCATGGTCGTGCGAGGCCACCAGGACGGCGATGCCGTCCGACGTGGTGTCCTTCAGGATGCTGATGATGCGGTTTGCCGAGGCACGGTCGAGGCTCGCCGTGGGTTCGTCCACCACGAGGACCCTGGTGCCCAGGATCAGGGCACGGGCAATGGCCACGCGCTGGCGTTCGCCGCCGGACAGCTGGGCCGGACGGTGCCGCATGCGGCGGCCCAGGCCCACGAGGTCCAGCAGGTCCTTGGCCATGTCCCGGCGCTGGTCCACTTCCCCGTCCGGAACAGCCGGCAGGAGCACGTTCTCCAGCGCGCTCATTCCATCGATGAGGGCGCCGCCCTGGTCCACGTATCCGATCAGGGCCCGACGGCGGTCGGCGATTTCGTCGTCGCCCATGCTTTCAAGGGAATCACCTTCCCAGAAGACACGGCCCGACGTCGGCAGGGTCAGCCCCGCTCCGACCGTCAGGATGCTCGTCTTGCCGGATCCGCTTCGGCCGGCGACGCAGTGCATCTCACCCGCGTGCAGCGTGAGGTCGAAGCCTTCCACCACGGTGACTGCCTCTGCGCCGCCTTTGCCGCCGCCGTAGCGGATGGTGATGTCGCTCAGTTCCAGCGGGGTCCCGTGGTCAGCGGCTTTGACGATGGTGTTGGCGCGCGTCTGCAGGGGGACGTCGCCGGAGCCGCTCCTGCGGCTCCGCTGGACATTGGTCTGGTTTGTCATTGGACCACTTTCGTTGCAATCGGTATCCAGCAAAGTACAGCCACGAGGCCGGCAACGCCTGCCCACAGCGCGGCATAGGGGGCCAGCAGCAGGCCAATGCCCAGGGCGCCCAGCACGCCCAGCGGCAATGCCACGCTTCCCACCAGCGCGTTCTCGAACAGCCGGACCTGGCGGAGCATGTCCGGGTTCCAGCCCATGGCTTCGAGGATGCCCAGGTACTGCCGCTTGGCGTTAAGCTCAAAGCGTCCGGTGACCAGGGTCAGCACCAGTCCCACGATCACACCGGCGAGAGCCAGGAGAATACTCGGCAGCGCCACGCTGGCAGCGGCAAGTCCGCTCAGCGCACTGGCGCCGGCCGCGCGGGGAATGTCGATCAGCAGCGCGATGAGTCCGCCCACGGCAGCGCCGAAGACGCCGACTGCAACGGCCAGGGCCAGCGTGTTGAACTTGTTGGTGCCCAGCTGGCGGTTCGCGAAGGTCAGCGGTGAATCCACCGGAATAAGGCGCTCGTCATGCTGCGGTTCCTGGTCGATGACGTCCCGGTGGCGCAGCTGCTGTGCTGCGAAGAACGCAGCACCGGCGTACAGGACCAGGACGGAAACGCAGACCAGGGCAGTTGTGAGGCTCCAGCTGACGAGGCTCAGAACGGTGCCGGCCACGGCAAGCAGTACAGCACCCACGGCGAACTCCTCCAGCACCCAGCTGCGGATGCGGCGTTGGGTCCACCCCATGGCGCGCAGTGTTCCTGCTTCGCTCCGCCGCTTGCGGATGTAACTCACGGTCGAGGCACCAGTGAGGAGCGCAGCCCCGCAAAGCGTCAGGAAGAGCAGCGTGATGTTGGTTCCGGAAAGGGAACCGGTTACCGCCTCGGCTGCATTCTGCCTGACCCATGACTGCTGGACCGTACCAAGGTCGGATTCCTTGCCGGCGTCGTCCTTGGAGTAACCGGGAACAAAAATATTGGCGTCCTCGCGGGCAGACCCGGCCACAATGGTGGCCTCCAGACCCATATTGCGGATCTCGGCGGCCAGCTTTTCCACCTCCGGCTGGGCTTCCTTCCAGCTGCCGGGCGCATCGGCGCGGACACGGACGGCGTCGATGACTGAAGCGTTTTTCTTGTAGCCGCGGGCAGCAGCGAGGCCGTAGTAGTCGGTGATGGCACCGGCGGACTGGCTGGCAAGCCCCGTCGCACTCAGGGATGGCTCGAGGCCGGTGGCCGGAACGTCCTTGCCGCCGGCGTCCTTGACCAGGGTGAAGGGGGTGGGGTCGTAGCCGCCCAACGGAAGCTTGTTGACGTCGCCGGCGGCCTCTGCCACTGCGGAAGGATCAAATGTTCCGTAGACCATGGCAAGCGGGGCTCCATCCTTCTGGTCCCCCGTCTCCAGGTTTTCGCGGTAGGAGCGTTCGTCCACGGGCTCGCGCTGGGTCTGGTCAACGGGGGTGCCGTTGGCGCTCTTTTCGGGCAGGCGGTTGACTGTGACCCACTCGCCTGGAACGGCGGTCTTGCCGACGGCGCCGTTTGCGGCCGTCTCGCCGTCGGTGTATTTCGGGGCGGCAGCGAAATCCGTGCTCCACTCCGCGGGGGTATACAGCCCCTGGTTGAAGTTGCCGGTGGCGCCGAGGACCGAGGAGTGGTCCGTGGAGCCGGGCCAGGAGAGAACGAAGGGGTCCTTCGAGACAAACGGGAGGTAGTCCTGGCCCAATGACCGGGAGACGGTTCCGACGTCCTTGACCACCTTGCCGGCGTCGTCAATCTCCTCGATCTTAACGTTGTACTTCAGGTCCAGGGACGTGCCCGAGCGCACGATAAGGGGAATGGCCTGGGAATCGTCGGTCAACTGGCCGTTGCGCTTGGCCTGCTGGTACTGGGTCATCAGGGGTGCCCAGTACTTGAGCTTCACGCCCAGGAAGTCCGGGCCTTCTTCCAGCTCGTCCAGGCCGATGCCGTTGGTGAACAGGCCTTCGAAGTAGCGCCCGACGGCTCCGGCATTACGGGCGTCGGCCGGCGGCGCCTTTTCCAGCGGGGCCAGGAAGTCACCGGCAGAACCCAGGAGGGTGCGCTCGGCCGCGGGATCGACGGCGACCACGGATTCCGTGACCTCCGGCGCGAGGGGCAGCGAGACGGACAGGTTGAACAGGTTATGTTCGGAACCGCCGGCCGGGGCAGCGAACTTGATGCCCGTTTCATCCTCGGGAGCGGCGATGCGGATGCTGCTCCCCCCGGCGGCCTGCTCCTCGACGAGTTTGGCCTTGCCCAAGGTTCCTTCGGCGGTGGACTTAAAGAGCGTTTGCTCTGAAACCCCGTCGGAGCTGACGGCGCTGGCGGTCAGGCGGTATTTTTTGGCCTCATCGCTGAGAACCGACTCGGCGGCGGGCCACTCTGCCGGCGCGGTGGCTCCGGCAGCCTGGTCCGCCGTCGCGGTGCCAGCAAGCCCGGCGTTGTAGCCGAGGTAGTCCATGGCATCCAGCCGCGGCGCCTCGAGGTTCTGCGTCACCCGGGACACAAGGCTGATGGGCGCTGCCACCGAGGTTCCCGACAACTGCCGGATGGCCTCCAGCTGTTCAAAGCTGATGCCGCCGGTGCCGTTGGCAATTTCCGGCTGCAGCAGCGCACCCGAGGGCGCCTTTGCCTGGACCAGGACATCGTAGAGCCCCCGTGAATTTTCATTCACTGTCCGGCTGAGCGCGGCCTGCGACTGGCTTTGGACGAGGACCGACAAGCACATGGCTGCGATCAAGATGGCCGCGGTCAACAGCAGCACTCTGCTTCTGATGAACCTCTGGACGGCGTTCATTGAACTCCCTGAAACCTGGATTGCGTGCGCACATTCGGGACCGCGCTGGGCGGGCGTGGACGATTACGGACGGATGTGCAAAAGGTATTGGCCGGTCTGCCGGCAAGGTCCTGAACCAGGACCCAGCCATTGTAAGCAGACCGGCCAATCATACGTGGCCCCGCCGGGACGCGCCGAGCGGAGGGTGGCAGTACGGCGTTTCGGCGAACCGGAGGTTAGTCCTCCAGGTCCACTTCCCGGACCATCTCGGCGCCGATGCCGGCCTTGATAGCGTCCAGGACCTGCTGCGGCACGGAGCTGTCGATGGTCAGCAGCGCGAGCACCTGGCCGCCCTGGTCGTGGCGTGCCACCTGCATGCCGGCGATGTTGATGTTGTTCATGCCCAGGATATGGCCGATGGTTCCGATCACGCCGGGACGGTCGGTGTAGGCAACCACCACAAGGTGCTCACTGATGGGGATCTCGACCTCGAACCCGTTGATGCCCACCAGCTTCTCGATCTGCTTGGGCCCGGTCAGGGTGCCGGCCACGGAAATCTGGCTGCCGTCGCTGAGGGCACCGCGGAGGGTCAGGAGGTTGCGGTAGGACTCCGTCTCAGGGGTGGTGATCAGGCGGACGTTGATGCCGCGCTGTTCGGCGATGACCGGGGCGTTGACGTAGGAGACCTGCTCGGTCACCACATCGGCGAAGACCCCCTTCAGTGCCGCCAGCTCCAGGACCTTGACGTCCAGGGACGAAATTTCGCCGGCAACCTCAACGTCGAGCTGGGTTAGCGAATCGTGGGTCAGGGCGGTGAAGATGCGGCCCAGCTTCTCGATCAGCGGGATTCCGGGACGGACGTCCGGGGCAATGACACCGCCGGCGACGTTGACGGCATCCGGCACCAGCTCGCCGGCCAGGGCCAGGCGGACGGACTTGGCCACCGAAACGCCGGCCTTTTCCTGCGCTTCATCGGTGGAGGCGCCGAGGTGCGGGGTGACCACCACGTTGTCCAGCTTGAAGAACGGCAGGTCGGTGCTGGGCTCCTTGGTGAAGACGTCCACGCCGGCACCGCCGATCTCGCCGTCCTGCAGGGCCGCGAACAGGGCTTCCTCGTCCACGAGGCCGCCGCGGGCCACGTTGACCACGTAGGCGGTTTTCTTCATCTTCCTGAACGCATCCGCACCGAGCATGCCCACGGTTTCAGGGGTTTTGGGCATGTGGATGGTGATGAAGTCGGACTGGGCCAGGAGTTCGTCCAGGGTCACCAGCTGCACACCGAGCTGGGCGGCGCGGGCGGAGGTGATGTAGGGATCGTAAGCAAGGATCTTGGTGTCGAAGCCCTTCAGGCGGGCCGCTACGAGGGCACCGATCCGGCCCAGGCCGATGATGCCAATCTTCTTTTCGAACAGCTCGGTGCCCGTGTACTTGGAGCGCTTCCACTCCCCGTCCTTGAGGGCTGCACTGGCCTGCGGGATGTGGCGGGCCAGGCTGAGGATGTGGCCCACGGTGAGCTCGGCGGCGGAGACGATATTGGACGTGGGGGCGTTGACCACCATGACGCCGGCCTGCGTGGCGGCTTTGATGTCCACGTTGTCCAGCCCCACGCCTGCGCGGGCAATGACCTTGAGGTTCTTGGCCGCCGCGATCGCTTCAGCGTCCACCTGGGTGGCTGAGCGGACCAGAATGGCGTCAACATCGCTGATGGCAGAGAGCAGCTGGGAGCGGTCAGCGCCGTCGGTCTGGCGGATCTCGAAGTCCGGGCCGAGGGCCTCGACAGTTGCGGGGGAAAGTTCTTCGGCGAGCAGTACTACGGGTTTTAACACGGCTGATCCTCTGCGTTGCAGTCCTGGGGATGGGAACAAGTCTAGGCCGACGGAAAGGCCGGGCTCACATTGTTAAGTGTGAACCCGGCCTCACTGCTGCCTATAGTGGCGCCTGAGCGGCGGCCTTAGCGGGCGGCGGAACCTTCAACGTAGTCCACGTCCTGCTGCTGCCAGGAGAACAGGGAGCGCAGCTCGCGGCCAACAGCCTCGATGGGGTGCTGCTCGGCCTTGGCACGCAGTTCCTTGAACTCGGCGCCGCCGTTGTCCTGGTCTTCGATGAAGCGCTTGGCGAAGGCACCGGACTGGATGTCGGCGAGGACGGCCTTCATGTTTTCCTTCACCTCGGGGGTGATGACGCGCGGACCGGAGACGTAGTCACCGTATTCTGCGGTATCGGAAACGCTCCAGCGCTGCTTGGCGATGCCGCCTTCCCACATGAGGTCCACGATGAGCTTGAGCTCGTGAAGGACCTCGAAGTAGGCAATCTGCGGCTGGTAGCCAGCTTCGGTCAGGGTTTCGAAGCCGTACTGGACCAGCTGGGACACGCCGCCGCAGAGGACTGACTGCTCACCGAACAGGTCGGTTTCGGTCTCTTCGGTGAAGGTGGTCTGGATGACGCCGGCGCGGGTGCCGCCAATTGCCTTGGCGTAGGACTTGGCCAGGTCCCAGGCGGAGCCGGAAGCATCCTGTTCGACGGCGATGATGTCCGGGATGCCGCGGCCGGCTTCGAACTCGCGGCGCACGGTGTGGCCGGGAGCCTTCGGGGCGATCAGGACGACGTCAACGCCCTCCGGAGCCTGGATGTAGCCGAAACGGATGTTGAAGCCGTGGGCGAAAGCCAGTGCCTTGCCGGGCTTGAGCTTGTCCTTGATGGAGTCGTTATAGATCGCACGCTGGTGCTGGTCCGGCGCGAGGATCATGATGACGTCGGCCCATTCGGCGGCGTCGGCAACGTTCTTGACGGTGAAGCCTGCGTCCTCGGCCTTGGCTGCGGACGTTGAGCCGTCCTTCAGCGCGATAACAACCTCGACGCCGGAATCGCGCAGGTTCAGCGCGTGGGCGTGGCCCTGTGAACCGTAGCCAACAATGGCAACCTTGCGGCCCTGGATGATCGACAGGTCGGCGTCGTCGTCGTAAAACATTTCAGTCACTTGCGTAACTCCTCTTGAGTGGATTTGTAGATAGGTGTTTGGTGGTGCGGTTACGGGCGTTGCGTACTGCCGGGGCGGACCCTTGGCGGAGTCCTACGCGGAACGCAGCGCCCTGTCACTCATGGAGCGGGATCCCCGTCCAACGGCCAGGGTGCCGGACTGCACAATTTCGCGGATGCCGAATGGCTCAAGCACTGAGAGCAGTGCGGTGAGCTTTTCGGGGTGGCCCGTTGCTTCAATGACGACGGAATCGGTGGAGACGTCAACCACTGAGGCGCGGAACAGGTCTGCAGCCTGGGTCACCTGCAGACGTGTTGCGGCATCCGCACGTACTTTGACCAGGATGTGGTCACGCTGCACGGAAGATTCGGAGGTCAGCTCAACGATCTTGATGACGTTGATCAGTTTGTTGAGCTGCTTGGTGACCTGTTCGATAAGGTCGCCATCGGCGTCGACCACCACGGTCATCCGGGAGATGCCCGGGACTTCGGTGGGGCCGACGGCCAGGGAGTTGATGTTGAACGCGCGGCGGGCGAAGAGGCTTGCGACGCGGGTCAGGACGCCGGGTTTGTCTTCGACCAGGACGGAAAGTGTGTGGCGGCTCATGGTCAGTCCTCTTCTTCCCATTCCGGGGTCATGTTGCGGGCAACCTGGATCTGGTCGTTGCTCACGCCGGCGGGCACCATCGGCCACACCATGGAGTTTGGGCTCACCACGAAGTCGATGACCACGGGGCGGTCGTTGATCTCCAGGGCCTTCTGGATGGTGGCGTCGATGTCCTCGTCCCGTTCGCAGCGGAACGACGCGCAGCCGTAGGCCTCCCCCAGCTTGACGAAGTCCGGGATGCGGACGGTGTCGTGGCCGGTGTTCAGGTCGGTGTTGGAGTAGCGGCCCTCGTAGAAGAGGGTCTGCCACTGCCGCACCATTCCCAGCGAGGAGTTGTTGATCACGGCCACCTTGATGGGGATGTTGTTAATGGCGCAGGTGGCCAGTTCCTGGTTGGTCATCTGGAAGCAGCCGTCGCCGTCGATGGCCCAGACCACCCGGTCCGGCTCGCCCACCTTGGCACCCATGGCAGCCGGGACCGCGTAGCCCATGGTGCCGGCACCACCCGAGTTCAGCCAGGCGTGCGGGCGCTCGTACTTGATGAACTGTGCCGCCCACATCTGGTGCTGACCGACGCCCGCAACGTAGATGCCTTCCGGCCCGGTCAGCGCACCGATGCGCTCGATGACTTTCTGCGGAGCAGACAGTCCATCGTCCGGCTCGGTCCAACCCAGCGGGTACGTTTCCTTGAGGTTGTTCAGGAAAGCCCACCACGTGGTGAGGTCCGGAGTTCCCGACGCCTCGAACTGGGTACGTACGGCTTCGGTGAGCTCCGGAATGATTTCCTTCACGGAGCCCACGATGGGAACATCGGCGGTGCGGTTCTTGGAGATCTCGGCAGGATCGATGTCAGCGTGAATGACCTTCGCCAGGGGCGCGAACGTCTTCAGGACGCCGGTAACGCGGTCATCGAAGCGGGCGCCCAGGGTGATCAGGAGGTCGGACTGCTGCAGGGCAGTCACGGCTGAAACAGTTCCGTGCATGCCCGGCATCCCCATGTGCTGCGGGTGGGAGTCCGGGAAGACGCCCTTCGCCATCAGCGTGGTGACCACGGGAGCGCCGGTTGCTTCCGCCAGTGCCAGCAGCTCGGCAGAAGCATGCGCCTTGACTACACCGCCGCCCACGTACAGCACGGGCTTGCGTGCTGCGGCGATCAGCTTTGCGGCTTCGCGCACCTGCTTGTTGTGCCCCCGGGTGACCGGACGGTAGCCAGGCAGGTCAACCCGGGGCGGCCAGGAGAAAGTCATCTGGCCCACCTGGGCGTCCTTGGCCACGTCCACCAGGACAGGACCCGGGCGGCCGGTGGACGCGAGGTGGAAGGCCTCCGCCATCACGTGCGGGATGTCATTGGGGTCGGTCACCAGGAAGGAGTGCTTGGTGATGGGCATGGTGATGCCCACGATGTCAGCTTCCTGGAAGGCGTCGGTGCCGATGACACCGCTGGATACCTGGCCGGTGATGGCCACCAGCGGCACGGAGTCCATGTGGGCATCCATGATGGCGGTAACGAGGTTGGTGGCGCCCGGGCCCGAGGTGGCGATACAAACACCCACCCGCCCGGTGACCATGGCGTAGCCTTGCGCGGCGTGGCCGGCTCCCTGTTCGTGACGGACCAGGACGTGGTTCATTCTGGAGGCCATCAAGGGGTCATAGGTGGGCAGGATTGCGCCACCGGGCAAACCGAAAATATCGTCGACGCCGAGTTCTTCGAGCGAGCGGACAATAGCTTGCGAGCCGGTCATCACCGTTGGGGGTACAACGTTGTTCGGCCCAAGGACAGGAGAGACAGCGGCAAGGTCGGCGACGACGACGGCGTGGCCTGCCGTGCGGTCGGCGCGTTCCGGAGCCTTAGGGGCTCCAGCGGACTTAGTAGCCATCAGCGAGGGGCTGATCGGCGATCCTTTGCTCATCGGACTCTTCCTTGTGGATCATCTGTGGTTCGTGGAAACTGCGGGAAATAAAAAAACCCCTCAGCCTGGCGGCTCTTCGAGGGGTTGCGCGTGACGGTTCGTTACCAGGGGCTAATGTGCCACGCGCTGGATAAGGACGACGACGGTGCCGTTGGTAACGAAGGTCATGCGTTCAGTGTTCCCTCTGGGCGAGACACGTGTCAACGAGGCGTCCCGCGATCTCACCATGTGGACTCCATTGTCCACCTTTTGATCCGCCCAGTGGAGGATCAACCTCTGCCTGCCCTACTGTAGCCAACCGCAAAGGCGGCAGGGCTTAATAAGGCCAAGGCCGAGGGCCCCCAAGGGATTCGGCGCCCCGCGCCGAATCCCTTGGGCAGGCCTTAGCCGCAGTATGCGCCCGTGCTGGCGCTGTGCACCAGCTTGGCGTACTTTGCCAGGACGCCCTTGGTGTACCTGGCCGGGAGCGGTTCCCAACCCACCTTGCGGGCTTCGAGCTCTGCCTCGTCCACCAGGAGGTCGAAGCTGCGGGCCGCGATGTCCACGCGGATCCGGTCCCCGTCCTGGACGAAGGCGATGGGGCCGCCGTCCACCGCTTCGGGGGCTACGTGGCCGATGCACAGGCCAGTGGTGCCGCCGGAGAAGCGGCCGTCGGTGAGCAGCAGGACATCCTTGCCCAGGCCCGCGCCCTTGATGGCGCCGGTGATGGCAAGCATTTCGCGCATGCCCGGGCCACCCTTGGGGCCCTCGTAACGGATCACCACAACATCGCCGGCCCGGATTTGGCCGTTGTCCAGCGCGTCCAGGGCGCCCTGTTCACGCTCGAAGACGCGGGCTGTCCCTTCAAAGACGTCGGCGTCGAAGCCGGCGCTCTTCACCACTGCGCCCTCGGGAGCCATGGTGCCGTGCAGGATGGTGATGCCGCCGGTCTTGTGGATGGGGTTGTCCAGCGCGCGCAGGATTTTGCCGTCGACGTCCGGCGGGTTGATGGCCTCCAGGTTCTCCGCAACGGTCTTGCCGGTGACGGTGAGGCAGTCGCCGTGCAGCAGGCCGGCGTCGAGCAGTGCCTTCATGATCACGGGCACCCCGCCGATCTTATCGACGTCGGTCATGACGTAGCGGCCGAAGGGCTTGAGGTCGCCGAGGTGGGGGATTTTGTCGCCGATGCGGTTGAAGTCATCGAGGGTCAGCTCAACTTCCGCCTCGCGGGCGATGGCCAGCAGGTGCAGCACGGCGTTGGTGGAGCCGCCGAAGGCCATGGTCACGGCGATGGCGTTTTCGAAGGCCTTCTTGGTCATGATGTCGCGCGCGGTGATGCCCTCGCGGAGCAGGTTGACCACCGCTTCGCCGGACTTGCGGGCGAATTCATCACGACGGCGGTCTGCCGAGGGCGGGGCGGCGGAACCGGGCAGGGACATGCCCAAAGCCTCACCAATGCAGGCCATGGTGTTGGCCGTGTACATGCCACCACAGGCGCCTTCGCCCGGGCAGATGGCCTTTTCGATGCGCGTCAGGTCTTCCAGGCTCATCTTGCCGGCGGCGCAGGCGCCAACAGCCTCGAAGGCGTCGATGAGGGTGACTTCCTTTTCGGAGCCGTCCTCAAGCTTTACCCAGCCGGGCATGATGGAGCCGGCGTAGAGAAAGACGCTGGACAGGTCCAGGCGGGCTGCTGCCATCAGCATGCCCGGGAGCGACTTGTCGCAGCCGGCCAGCAGGACGGAACCGTCGATGCGCTCTGCCTGCATCACGGTTTCAACCGAGTCGGCAATGACTTCGCGGGACACCAGCGAGAAGTGCATGCCCTCGTGTCCCATGGAAATGCCGTCCGAGACGGAGATGGTGCCGAACTGCATGGGGAAACCACCTCCCGCGTGCACGCCTTCCTTGGCGCCCTGGGCCAGCCGGTTCAGCGAGAGGTTGCAGGGGGTGATCTCGTTCCATGAACTCGCGACGCCGACCTGGGGCTTGGCGAAGTCGTCATCGCCCATGCCCACTGCGCGGAACATGCCGCGGGCGGGGGCGGCGTGAATGCCGTCAGTTACTACCCGGCTTCGGGGCTTGATATCAGGCTTGTTGTTGGTCGCGATCAGGGTGTCCTCACTCATAGGGGAAATTCTAGGGCTCCACGGCCCGGCCCAGCGACACGGCGCAACCAATGAGCCGGAAAATCGCGGATATTCCGATCAGATAGTGGACTGTCATCTCGCATAGTGAGATCGGCGGAAGAAATTCGCCCTGCGGCCCAGTGTTGGCCAGGCGGCGCAGGTGCCGCTTTTTTGCCAGGAACCGGGCCCGGGTTTTGACCGCGGAATCCGCTCCTGGGCTGACGTCCGGTATTGAGCGTCCCGGCAGGTCAAAGAGCTAGACAGCACTGTTGAGCCGACGTAGCGTCGGGGAAAGTGCACCTTGCCATCCGACTGAAGGACTCGCCATGGATTTTGTCTTCTGGATCATTCTGCTCGTTGTGGTTGCCGGTCTTGTGTGGTGGTGGCTTAATCGAAGAAATTCCTCCAGCTCTTCCGGGAGCGCTTCCCAAGCGGATAGCGCCCGACCTGACGGCGGTACCCGGACAGACGGCGGTACCCGGACAGACGGCGGTACCCGGACAGACGGCGCCCTCGCCGGAGGCGGGGCAGCAGCATCTGCCGAAGCTGCCGGCACAACCGGCATTGCCAGCGCCGCCGGATTCGGCGCCCCGGCCGAGCCCGTGGCGCCCAGCACGGCAGCTGAACCGGTTGAAGCAACGGCGACGCCTGGACCCAGCCCGAGCGCATCGCAGGGCCACAGCAGGACAGGCGCGACTGCCGTCGGCACCGGGACCGGGACTGACAAGGCGGAAGGAACGGCACAGGACGAACGCCGGGTCCATGATGAGGCTGAATGGGAAACCCAGTGGTCGGAGGCGTCAGGGCCGTCCCACGTCCACCAGGAAACCGGCCACCGGGAAGGTGCCGCAGCGGCAGCGCCCACCCCCTCCCCCGAGCAAGCGAAGCCAACGGGACAAACACCCGTTCACCACCCGGAGTACACGGAACCCCATGCCCCCACCTTGCCGGGTGCCGAGACAGCGGCGGTAGAAGACGCGGACGACGCCGCCACAGGGGCACCCTTACCCGTCCCGTCCGCAAGCACGCCCGGCCCCAAGGAAAACGAAGGACATGCCGCTGCTGCCGGCGCCCGCCTTCCCAGCGACGCTGCAGCAACAGAAACCCGGGACCGGGCGCAGTCCTCGGCGCTGGTGGAAACCGGCACGGACCACAACCAGGACCCGGCGGGCGGTGCTGCCCCTGCAGTGCAGGTGCCCACGGCACAGGTGCCGGCAGGGCAGGAGCCGGCAGGGCATCTCGCGGCGGAGGAACCCTATGGCGAGGGCTCGGCGTCTGCTGCGGCGGACGGCAGCGGGCCCGCGGACTACACCGTTAAGGGTGACGCCGGCGCCATGGTCTATTACGAGGAGGGGCACCCCGAATATGAGCAGGCCAGGGCTGGAGTGTGGTTCGAATCTGCCGCCCACGCCGAGGCTGCAGGTTTCAGGGCTCCCCGGCGGAGGCGGAGCTAGCAGGACCGGCGCGGGGGTAGCGGCCCGCCGGAGAAGAGGCAGGCACTCCTGTGGCCCATTTCACACGTGGGCGCGGGCGGATCGGGGACGCAGTGCGGACACCCGACGGCGGATTTTGGCTGCTCACTAACAACAAAAACCCCTACTTTCTGCTGGTTCTGCCCCCATCGGGCCAGGCAGGGAATGCTGCTGGGCCCCGATTTCACATGCGCCGGAAGTTCGTGTAGAGTTTCATGTCGTTGCGGAGATCAACGGGGAAAGAAAAAGCCCCAAACGATCGAAACAAAAGATGCACCTCTAGCTCAATTGGCAGAGCAATTGACTCTTAATCAATGGGTTCCGGGTTCAAGTCCCGGGGGGTGCACCACTGGGAAAACAGCCTCTGGCTTGCGGAAACGCGAGCCGGGGGCTGTTTTGTTTTATCCGCTACCTGGTGCGACCGAAGCGCTGCCAACAGGGGGTTAGCTGCGCAACAACTCCATTGGATATTTCCAACCCACATTGACTGCCATCGATTGGCCCTCGGATAAAAGAAAGGGCGTGGCCCCCGCTCCGCAGGAAGCTGGGATCACGCCCGGTTGCCGGCCGCAGACGCGGTGCCGGCTGCGAGGCTTATGGGGTCATGGATGGGTTTTCCAGGAGCGCTCCGGTGGCCTGCGATCCGAACTGACTTGCCAGTTCCCGGACAACGGCTTTAAGTTCCTGGCGAAGGACGTCCGGATCAATGGTGGCTGCTGCAAGCACGGTGCGCTCCATCTCGACGGCAGCGGCAACGGCTTCCTTGCCCCGCTCCGTGAGTGATACGACGTGGCTCCTGCGGTCCGACGTGCTGCGCACCCGGGCGATGTGTCCGTGGGACTCCAGCCTGCTGAGGGTTTTACCCATGGTCTGGGCTTGGACACGCACGTACTGGGCAAGCTGCGCCTGCGTCATGGGTCCTTGCGCGTTGAGAACCTCGATGGCGATAACACCGGCATGGGTGAGGCCTATGGCCCCAAGCTTTTCGTTCCAGGAGTGTTCGACGAGGCGCGCAGCAGTGGACAAGAGGCGCCCTGTGGGCCAGTGATCCATATCAGGCATAGCAGTAAGTATAGCCAAGTGTCGATTAGCACTGGTCCGCGCTGCTTACTAGGCTGGTGTGTCCTGCCTGCAACTAGGAGAAAAACATTGGCTGACAGACTTGTAACCGGCGACGAAGCGCCCCCGTTCACGCTTAAGGACGCAGCCGGCCACGACGCCGGCCTCGCCCCGCGCGCGGGCCGCCACACCATCATCTACTTCTACCCTGCAGCTGCAACACCCGGATGCACCAAGGAAGCCTGCGATTTCCGGGACAACCTGGCCTCCCTGCAGTCCGCGGGATATGACGTCCTGGGTATCTCCCCCGACCCGGTGGAGAAACTCGCAAAATTTGCCGCCAAGGAAGGCCTTAGCTTCCCGCTGCTCTCGGATGAGGACCATGTCGTAGCGGAGGCTTACGGGGCCTGGGGGGAAAAGAAAAACTACGGCAAGACCTACCAGGGCCTGATCCGCTCCACCATCGTGGTTGGTCCGGACGGCAAGGTGGCGCTTGCCCAGTACAACGTCCGGGCCACGGGACACGTGGCAAAGCTCCGCCGGGACCTCAAGCTGGACGCCTGACCTGGGCGCCGCTGACGCAGGTTCCGCCTGCGCGAGGCTACAATAAAAACTGGCATTCGGCGTCGTACGTTTACCAGCCCCGCGATCGGGCTGAAACACGCTCCGGGCCAAGCGCGAGTGGTGAAATTGGCAGACACGCAGGATTTAGGTTCCTGTGCCTTCGGGCGTGGGGGTTCAAGTCCCCCCTTGCGCACACTGATAGGGAAAGAGATCCTTCGGCTCCGGCCGGGGATCTCTTTTTCGTTTATGCCCGTGCGGTGCACGCGCCGCCGGGGCTAAATGCTTCACTTTGGCAGTTCGCTGAAAACTCCTTGACGTTTGACCCATCCGTATTCGTGCAACTCCCGAATACCCATTGAGACACCAGCCAAGGGCAGGTGCCCACGAGCCAGACGCAAACAAAAACCCCGGACATCCCGTCCGCGGCCAGCGGAACGCAAACCCAAGGAGAACCGAAATGCAGACAATCAAGCGCACAACTTTCACGGTCGCAGGCGTCGCAGCTGCAACTCTGCTCAGCCTCACGGCGTGTGGCGGCTCGGCCGGCACCTCAAGTTCCTCCGCCCCGGCCGCCGCACCCGCGGCTTCCAGCATGGCCCCCTCCCCGTCAGCCAGCTCCTCCGCCGCGGCCATGGATCCGGCCGCAAACCTGGTTGGCCCGGGCTGCGCAGGGTACGCCAAGCAGGTGCCCAGCGGCGCCGGATCCGTTGAGGGCATGGCACTGGATCCGGTGGCCGTCGCAGCGTCCAACAACCCGATCCTTACCACCCTGACTTCCGCAGTATCCGGCAAGCTGAACCCGAAGGTGGACCTGGTGGACACCCTCAACGGCGGTGAATTCACGGTCTTCGCGCCCGTTGATGACGCCTTCGCCAAGATTGATGCCGCCACCATCGAAACGTTGAAGACGGACGATGCCCTCCTGAGCAAGATCCTCACCTACCACGTGGTTCCGGGCCAGATCACTCCTGACAAGATTGCCGGTACCCACGCCACCGTCCAAGGCGGATCCGTTAAGGTTGCCGGCAGCGGCAACGCCCTCACGGTTGATGGCGCCAAGGTCATCTGCGGCGGCGTCCAGACCAAGAACGCCACGGTTTACCTGATCGACTCGGTGCTGATGCCCAAGTAATTTCGTCAGCATGGCCGGGGGCCCGCTCCGAAAGGACCGGGCCCCCGGCTTATATTGAGGGCGCCTCTCGGCGCGGGCCTCCGGAAAACGGGATGATGGGGTCAACTAGACTGGGTTGCGGCCCGCAGTCGGCGGCGCCGGCAAGATCCAGAGGTGATAAACGAGTGCCCAGCAGTCCATCGCGGCGGACGGCCATCAAGGCCGGAGCCGTCATCCTGGCGTTGAGCGTCACCTCGTGCACAGCCGTTCCGGCCCCCTCGCCGTCATCAACCACGCCAACTCCCAGCACTGCTGCAGAACCCACAGCCACCTTCAATTTCGGCACCTCAGTGCAGCCGTTGGGCCTCGATCCTGCGCTGTCCAGCGACGTTGAGTCCCAGCGCATCACCCGGCAGATCCTCGAGGGGCTGGTGGGCGTGGACCAGACCACCGGGAAGCCCACTCCGCTGCTGGCCACCGAATGGAGCGAATCCAACGAGGGCCGCTCCTACACCTTCAAGCTGCGCAGCGGCGTCACCTTCCAGGACGGCACTCCGTTCAACGCGGACGCGGTGTGTAGCAATTTCAAGCGGTGGTTCGCCTTCTCCCCGGACCTCCGCCGGCAGGCCCCGGGCAGTTCGTTCAAGGACGTGTTCAAGGCGCACTCGGACGAGGCCGAACTGTCCATCTTCAAGAGCTGCACCGCATTGGCCGACGACACCGTGCAGATCGACCTGACGCAGCGCTTCACCGCATTCCTGCAGGCTCTGACCTTGCCTGCGTTTGCCATCGCCTCCCCTGCAGCACTGGCCGCAGGCAACGCCGATGTGCTGGACCGGAACCGCGGCGGCCAGGCCGTGTCCGCCTTCGGCACCAATCCGGTGGGAACAGGTCCGTTCATCCTGAAGTCCTGGGACGAAGGGAGCGTCACCCTGGTCAGCAACGGGTCCTACTGGGGGGACCGCGGCCAGATCGCCACCATCAACTTCGTGGCCTACAACCACCCCCAGGCACGTCTCCAGGCGCTGCTGGACGGCAAAATCGACGGATACGACGCCGTCACGGTAGGCAACTTCGACCAACTGGTGAAGCGCGGAAAGCAGATTGTGCAGCGTGATCCGTTCTCGGTGATGTATCTGGGCATCAACCAGGAAATTCCGGTCCTGCAGAACCAAAAAGTCCGGCAGGCCATCGAGCTGGCCATCGACAAAGAGACGTTGATCCGGAAGTTCTTCATCGACAACACCGCCGCGGCCACGCAGTTTGTGCCGCCCAAGATCAGCGGGTTCAACAATGACGCCCCTGCGCTGGGCCATGACCCGGCAAAGGCCAAGGAGTACCTCAAGGAGGCCGGTTACGCCGGCGAAGCGCTGAGGTTCTACTATCCGTTGAATGTCACCCGGCCGTACCTGCCCACGCCTGAAAAGGTTTACGCCGAAATCAGCCGGCAGCTCACGGCGGCAGGGTTCAACATCCAGCCTGTGCCCATCGACTGGTCCGATGGCTATCTCCAGAAAGTCCAGTCCCCGGGCAACCACGCGCTCCACCTTTTGGGCTGGAACGGCTCCTACTCAGACGCCGACAACTTTGTTGGCCCCCTCTTCGGGGAAAAGAACGGCGAGTTCGGCTACCAGGATCCGCAGGTTTTCTCGAAGATCAACCGGGCGCGCGGGTTGCCGGAGGGAGAGGAACGCGACGAGCAATATCACACCATCAATGCCCAGATCGCGGCATCCGTTCCCGCGGTGCCCATTGCCTTCCCCATCTCGGCACTGGCCCTCTCCGACCGCGTAATGAGCTATCCGGCGTCGCCTGTCTTAAATGAAGTTTTCACCAAAGTGCAACTGAAGCCTTGACGGGCCAGCCCAATTTCAGTAGTAGGGCTGCCCGGGGATATTCTGTGACAGCCAGAGCCGCTGCAATCGGAGACTGATCGTGACCTTCATTTCCAAGACCCCACATGCCGACGTCGTCCTGATTGGCGGCGGCATCATGAGCGCCACGCTGGGGGCATTCATCAAGCAGTTGGAGCCGAACTGGACCATTTCCATGTTCGAGCGCCTGGACGAGCCGGGGCTGGAAAGCTCGGGCCCATGGAACAACGCAGGAACCGGCCACGCCGCCCTCTGCGAGCTCAACTACTCCCCCGCAGCCAAAGACGGCTCGGTGGACCCCACCAAGGCACTGCTCATCAACGAGCAGTTCCAGCTTTCCCGCCAGTTCTGGTCCCACCTCGTGGACCAGTCCCTGATCGGGTCGCCCAAGGGATTCATCAACACCGTGCCGCACATGAGCTTTGTGATCGGCGAGGAGAACACCAGGTTCCTGAAGACCCGCCATGAGGCGCTTAAGCCGCATGCCCTGTTCCGCAGCATGGAATACTCCGAGGACCACGGCCAGATCGGCAAGTGGGCCCCGCTGATCGTCAAGGGGCGGGACCCCAAGGAGCGGATCGCAGCCACCCGAGCTGCCGAGGGTACGGACGTGGACTTCGGGGCGCTGACCCGGGAGCTGACCACCTACCTGGGGAACAACGGCGTCGAAATCAACTACGGCCACGATGTCACGGGGATCTCCAGGGCCTCTGACGGCGGTTGGAACCTTTCGTTGAAGTACCCCAAGTCCGGGGAACACAGCAAGATCCACGCCAAGTTTGTTTTTGTGGGCGCCGGCGGAGGCGCTCTTCACCTGCTCCAGGCTTCCGGCATACCGGAAAGCAAGGGCTACGGTGGGTTCCCGGTTTCCGGCCAGTTCTTCCGGTGCACGGACGAGACCCTGGCTGCGCAGCACAGCGCCAAGGTTTACGGCCAGGCGTCCGTGGGGGCTCCTCCCATGTCCGTGCCGCACCTGGACACCCGCTACGTCAACGGCAAGCGTTCCCTGCTCTTTGGCCCCTACGCCGGATTCTCCACCAATTTCCTGAAGAGCGGCTCCTACCTGGACCTGCCGCTGTCCATCCGGCCCGGCAACATCATCCCGATGCTGGCCGTTGCCAAGGACAACATGGACCTCACGGCGTACCTGGTCAAGGAAGTGGCCAAGAAGCACGCCGACAAGGTCGAAGCCCTTCGCGAGTACTACCCGGAGGCGAAAGCAGGTGACTGGGAACTGATCACCGCCGGCCAGCGTGTACAGATCATCAAGAAAGACCCGCAGAAGGGCGGCGTCCTTCAGTTCGGCACTGAAGTGATCGCCGGTCGTGACGGCTCCATCGGCGCCCTCCTCGGTGCTTCCCCCGGAGCCTCCACCGCGGTGCCCATCATGATCGAACTGCTGCGGAAGGCCTTCCCGAAGAATTTCAAGGGCTGGCAGGCCACGCTAAAGGACATGATGCCCGGCTACGGCGTCAAGCTCGATGACAACCCGGAACTTGCGGTGGAGCTCGAAAGGGCAACGGCCAGGTCCCTCCAGCTGGAGAGCGTTTCCGCCGGCCACTGACCCTGCCGGGGTGAGTGGCGGGCCTCCGGCACGCAACAGTTTCGTTACTACCCCACAGGAGGCCGATTCGATGTTCCGGCTGGCTCAACTCTCACTTGCAAACCGGGCATTGATCGCACTGATCACCGTTTTCGCTTCCGTCTTCGGCGTGATCACCATGTCGTCGCTGAAGCAGGAGCTCATCCCGTCGATCGAGTTCCCCCAGATCACGGTGCTGACTGCCATGCCCGGCGCCTCCCCGGAGGTGGTGGACAAGCAGGTAAGCGGGCCGCTTGAAACAGCGCTGAACGGCGTGGAGGGGCTGGAATCCACCTCCTCCACGTCGCGCAACGGCGTTTCGCAGATCACTATGGTCTTCACGTACGGTTCCAACCTGGACCGTGCCCGGAACCAGATTGACCGGGCCATCTCCAACGCCAAGCGTTCCCTGCCCGAGGACGTCCAGCCGCAGGCCTTTGCCGGCAGCATCAACGATTTCCCCATCGTGTTCCTGGCGGTGTCTTCCGACAAGTCGCTCAGCGAGCTGAACGCTGACCTCCAGCGGTTGAGCGTGCCCCGGCTGCAGAAGATCGACGGCGTCCGTGGCGCCGATGTGACCGGCGGCGCCACCCAGCACATCGAGATCCTTCCCCGCCCGGAGGCCATGGCGGCGGCCGGCGCCTCCATCACCTCCATCCGGGATGCGCTGGGCAACAACGGCACCCTGGTTCCGGCAGGCACCCTTGAGGAGCAGGGCAAAACCCTGTCCCTGCAGATCGGCAGCCCGGTCGATTCGCTGGACGCCATCAAGGCACTTCCCGTCGCGGGGGCGGAGAATGCCGCCACCATCGGCACCGTGGCCGATGTGTCCCTCAAGGACGACGAACGCACCTCCATTACGCGGACCAACGGCGAAGAGACGCTCGCCGTCTCCGTCACCAAGAAACCCGAAGGCGACACGGTGGGCATCTCGCACGCCGTGCGGGACACACTGGATGAACTTGAGGCCGAACTGGGATCGAACGCCAGGTTCACGCCGGTATTCGACCAGGCCCCCTTCATCGAAAAATCCATCAAGGACCTCACCACCGAGGGCCTGCTGGGCCTGGGCTTCGCCGTAGCCGTCATCCTGGTTTTCCTGATGTCTGCCCGCTCCACGCTGGTGACGGCGGTATCCATCCCGCTCTCGCTCCTGGTCACCTTCATCGGCCTGTCAGCCACCGGATACTCGCTGAACATCCTCACGCTTGGGGCGCTCACCATAGCCATCGGCCGGGTGGTTGACGACTCAATCGTGGTCATCGAAAACATCAAGCGGCACCTCAGCTACGGGGAAGACAAAATCACCGCCATCCTGACAGCCATCAGGGAAGTGGCCGGCGCCATCACAGCGTCCACCCTCACCACCGTGGCGGTCTTCCTTCCCATCGCCTTCGTTGGCGAACTCGCTGGCGAGCTGTTCAGGCCTTTCGCCCTGACAGTCACCATGGCGCTGCTGGCCTCCCTGCTGGTTTCGTTGACCATAGTCCCGGTACTCGCGTACTGGTTCCTGCGGAATCCCAGTATCACGCCAGGCAGTGACGCCGCCCGGCTCAATGCAACCGAGGCCCGCGCCAAGGCCCAGGAAGCGGAACAGCGCAGCAGGCTGCAGCGTGGATACCTGCCCGTCCTCTCCAAAACCCAGAAACATCCCGTTATCACCCTCGTAGCCGCGGCCCTGGTCCTGGGCGCCACCGCCGCCATGACCCCGCTGCTGGCAACGAACCTGCTGGGCAATTCGGGCCAGAACAGCCTGACCGTCCGCCAGGTGCTCCCCGCGGGCACCAGCTTGGCCGACACCAGCGCCGCGGCCATCCGCCTCGAGGAGGTTCTCCGCGGGATCGACGGCGTCCGGGACGTCCAGCTGACGTCCGGCAATGCCCAGGCCGGCTTTGCCGCGCTCACCTCCACCGGATCCTCCAACTCCACCTTCACCGTGGTGACGGATGAGAAGGCAGACCAGGAGCAACTGCAGGAGACGGTGCGGAACGAACTGACAAAGGTTCCCGATTCCGGGAAGGTCTCCGTGGGCACCCAGCAGGGCGGCTTCGGAACCTCGTCCACGGTGGACATCACCATCAAGGCCGCCAGCACGGCGGACCTGCAGGCGGCCAGCGACACCTTGGTCGAAGCCATGACCGGCGTTCCGGGCACCAGTGAAGTCGCCACCAACCTTTCAGCCAGCCAGCCGGTGGTACAGGTGAAAGTGGACAGGGCCAAAGCCGTGGCTGCCGGGCTCAACGAAGAACAGGTGGCCGGCGTCCTCGCTTCGACCATCAGCCCAATCCCTGCCGGAACCGTCCGGATCGACACCGACGACTTCCCGGTCCAGATCGGCCAGGGCACCAAATTCACGAGCATTGATGCCGTCCGCAGGATCCCCCTCCCCGCCGCCGGCGCCCCTGTCACACTGGGCAGCATCGCCACGGTGGAACAGGTGGACGTGCCGGTATCCATCACCGCCAGTAACGGCCAGCGCACCGCGCGCGTCTCCGTGACGCCGTCGGAATCCAACCTCGGTGCGGTCAACACGGAGGTTCAAAAACGTCTTGAAGAGGTGCAGCTGCCGGCCGGAGTGACCGCTGAACTCGGCGGCGCCACCACCCAGCAACAGGAGTCCTTCCAGCAACTGGGTCTCGCCCTGCTGGCCGCGATCGCCATCGTCTACGTGATTATGGTGGCCACCTTCAAGTCCCTCATCCAGCCGTTGATCCTTCTGGTCTCGGTGCCGTTCGCAGCCACCGGCGCCGTGGCACTGCTCCTGGTAACGGGGGTCCCGCTGGGACTGCCCTCGTTGATCGGCATGCTGATGCTGGTGGGAATCGTGGTCACCAACGCTATTGTGCTGATTGACCTCATCAACCAGTACCGGCAACCACGCGACGGGCGGCCGGGAATGAACGTTGCAGATGCCATCACGCACGGTGCCCGCCAGCGGCTCCGCCCGATCCTGATGACCGCCCTTGCCACCGTCTTTGCCCTTACCCCCATGGCGCTGGGCCTCACCGGCGGGGGAGGCTTTATCTCGCAGCCGCTGGCCGTGGTGGTCATCGGCGGACTCATTTCCTCCACGGCCCTGACTCTGGTACTGGTTCCTGTGCTTTACCGCCTGGTGGAGGGCCGCCGTGAAAGGAAGGCGCTGCTCCGGGAGCTGCAGGAACGCCCGGAGTTTGGTGCAGGCGCCGACGTGGACGAAGAGCTTCGGGACTGGACCACCGGCATGGTGCCAAAGGTCAGCGGGCGCCGCGCCGCGCCCGGAAGCCCCGAATAAACAAAAGCGGAATATTTTCCGGCCGGTAGCGTTGTATCCGGCGATAGATGCAAACGCATCTACATTGGCCTATACTGGAACCCAGGCCAGCAGGTCCAAGCAACGGAAAGGCACATCATGCAGATCGGTGTTTTCAGCGTCAGCGACATCACTCCGGACCCCACCACGGGCCGGACCCCCACAGAGAATGAACGCATCAAGGCCTCTGTCGCCATCGCCAAAAAGGTCGAGGAAATCGGCATGGATGTCTACGCCCTGGGCGAGCACCACAACCGGCCGTTCTTCTCCTCCTCCCCCACCACTACCCTTGCCTACATCGCGGCGCAGACCGAACGCATTACCCTGTCCACTGCCACCACCCTGATCACCACCAATGATCCGGTGAAAATCGCCGAAGACTTCGCCATGCTCCAGCACCTTGCCGACGGCCGGGTGGACCTGGTTCTGGGCCGCGGCAACACGGCTCCCGTGTACCCGTGGTTCGGCAAGAACATCCAGGACGGGGTGGAGCTCGCGATCGAGAACTACAGCCTGCTGCGCAAGCTGTGGGACGAGGACACCGTGAACTGGTCCGGCAAGTTCCGCACGCCGCTGCAGAACTTCACGTCCACCCCCCGCCCCCTCGATGGCGTCGCCCCCTTTGTGTGGCACGGCTCCATCCGCACCCCGCAGATCGCCGAAGTGGCCGCCTACTTTGGGGACGGCTTCTTTGCCAACAACATCTTCTGGCCGAAGGAGCACTACCAGCAGCTGATCAGCCTTTACCGTGAGCGCTACGAGCACTACGGACATGGCAAGGCAGACCAGGCGATCGTGGGCCTGGGCGGCCAGTTCTTTATGCGGAAAAATTCCCAGGACGCCGTCAAGGAGTTCCGCCCCTACTTCGACAACGCTCCGGTGTACGGGCACGGCCCTTCCCTGGAGGATTTCACCTCGCAGACACCGCTGACCGTTGGCAGCCCGCAGGAAGTCATTGAGAAAACGCTGACGTTCCGGGAGTACTTCGGCGACTACCAGCGGCAGCTGTTCCTGATCGACCACGCGGGCCTGCCGCTGAAAACCGTGCTGGAGCAGCTGGACCTGTTCGGCGAGGAAGTCCTGCCCGTCCTGCGCAAGGAATACGCGGCCCGCAAGCCGGCCCACGTTCCCGAACCGCCCACCCACGCCGGCCGGGTGGCTGCGCTGCTCGCGGGCCAGGACGCCGAAAAGACCGCTGCGGAGGCGTGATGGCAGGCAAGGGTACCGAGTCGCCGGTCCGCCTCGCCGCGGAAACCTGGGAGTCGCTGTTCCGGGCCCAGGTGGCCGTGATGCGCAAGCTGCAGTCCGGGCCGGCTTTCCGGAAGCTTGCGGTGAACGAGTATGACGTCCTGTTCACGCTTTCACGCTGCCCCACTGGGTGGCTGCGGCTCAACGAGCTCAACGACAACGTCCTGCTGAGCCAGTCCAGCCTCAGCCGGCTGGTGGAGCGGCTGGAAAAACGCGGGCTTGTGGCCAGGATGCCGGCTCCGGAGGACGGCCGGGGCGTTCTGCTGCAGCTGACGGACGCCGGCCGGGAACTGCAGAAGGAGATCGGGCGCGAGCACGTCCGGGATATCTCCACCCTGATGGGTCCGGCCCTGACTCCGGCTGAGCAGAAGGAGCTGCGGAGGCTCACGGAGAAGCTTCGGAATTCGCTGGGTCCGCGACCGCTCCGCTAGCGGATCTTCAAAGGCCGGCGCCGGCGCTCACCGGCGCCGGCCACGCTGCACCGCTAGCCCAGTTCCACAAGCCGGGCGGGGTCCTCCACGGGCAAGGCCCCGTTGACAACAGCGGTGACCTGAAGCTGGTTGAGGATGAGGCTCCCCCCCACGGTGGAGAGGAAGGCTGTGTCAGCTGAGTCGCGGCCGGCAGTGATGCGCAGCATCGATTCCCGCGGGGCGAGCCCTGTGGGATCGATGACGTGCCAGGCCCCTTCCACATAGGCCTCAGCCACGGCATGGAAATCCATCGGGCTCAGCCCCGGGGCGTAGACCGCGGCGAGCCGGGCTGGAATGTCCTTGGACCTCAGCAGCGCGATGGCCAGGTGCGCAAAGTCCCGGCACACTCCACGCCGGCTGAGAAGGGTTTCCACTGCGCCGTCCGTGCCCCGGGAAGACCCGCTCAGGTACCGCAGTTCCTGGTTCACCCAGTTCCTGACGGCGTGCAGCAGCTCGCCGCCGCGGACTCCTTCGAACTCCGCGTAGGCGGTGGGCAGGAGCCGGTCGGATTCCGCGTAGCGGCTGGGCCGGACGTAGCGGATCCGGTCGGCGAGCTCAGCTTCCTCAGGCTCCCCCTTTCCGCCCACGGTCGCGGAGTATTCCACTGTTACTTCTGCCGGCTCGGCAAACTCCATGTAATGGAACCTGCCCCCGTGGTGGTCCGAAACCTCGGTCAGGGGAACCTGCCGTCCCCCGGCTGTCACGGCCAGGGTCTCCCCGAAGGAGGAGTAGCCTCTGTTCCGCGCTACGGCGATGGCCATGGCCACCTTGGTGTTGGCTACAGTCTTGAAGACCAGTCGTGCGGAAACACTGCGTTCCATTGCTCTCCGGGTGTCGGCGGTGGAAGAAAAGTCCCCGCTCTGCCCGGCGCATGGTGGAGGCGGGGAACGGGACTAGTTTTTGATCTCCAGAGACATTAGCATCCGCTGGACATTGGCGAATTCAGTGTCTTCCGAGGCGTACCGGGCGGCCTGGTCCAGGGTGTCGAACGCTTTGGCGGGAGCCACTTTTTCATCCGGAGCAAAGGCCTTGACGGAGACCACATCGCCAAAGGAGTAGTCGCCCTTTCCCGCCGGGCCACGGACGATGTTACGGAGCTCGCACGCATGCCCGTCGCTGCCGCCCACCACGTTGGTGATGCCGTAGGAACCAAAGTAGCGGTACCCCTGGATCACCCGGAAAACCACCCTTGGCGGTATGGTTCCTTCCCCATCCGCGGCGGCCAGCTCGACGGGAACGCTGCTGACCACCGTGTAAGGCCGCTGCCTGGTACCGCGGCACTCGGCGGGCGACGGCGGCAGGCCGGTCCGCAGCGCTGCCAGGAAAGTGCCGTCCGGCTTTTTCACTTCGACTTTCAGCGCGCCGGGCAGCGCCCCTTTGTCCGGCGTAACGGACTGCACGATCCAGTCCTCCGGGAGTTCGAAGCTGACGGTCCTGCCGGGATCTGAGAAAGTCTTCCAGGCGGCCGCTGTGGCAACGGCCTGTGGCCCCGTGGCGGGCGTCCCGCCGGCGTTGGCTCCGGCCGTCGACGTGACTGTTGCCGAGGCGCCCGCTGATGCAGGAGCAGTGGTTCCCGCGCCTGAAGAGTCTGGCTGCGCTGTCCAGCCGGGACCGCTGCCCTGCGGAGCCGAGCAGCCCGCCAGGAGGACGGTTGCTGCCAGCAGGACTGTGATGGATGCCTTGCCTTTCATGCAGACAGCCTAACGGCGCCTCCCCGCCGGGCGTTGACTTTGGCGGTGTTTCCGCTGTGCCCGGAGGGAACGGAAACGGCGCGCCCAACCGGGTGTCGCCGTCGGCCGGTATGGCGCGCCCTGGGGCTAGGCTGGGGCTATGGAAGAGCATCAGGGCGCAGCCGAAGAAAACCGGACGGACATTTCGGCCGTCGACATCGCTGACTGGCGGTTGCGGACGTTTGCCCTGTATCACAACGTCCGCAAGCTTTCGCTCGAAAACCCGGCGGAGTCCCATTCCTACTGGCGCCATCAGCGCGACCTGATGTTCGCCACGCACCCTGCCTCTCCATTGACCACGGCAGATAAGGCGCACTTTTCCGGGCTCAAAACGGCAGACTATGATCCCATCTACCGGTTCCATGTGCCGTTGACCCAGCAGGGAGCGGGCAGGGAAATCAGCGTGGAAACGGGCACCGACGGCGCGGTCCGCTTCGTCCGGCTGGGCACCTTTGACCTTCCGGAAGTAGGCCAGCTCGCGGTATGGAAGCTGCAGGGATACGGCGGCGGTATTTTTGTGCCTTTCCGGGACGCCACTGCCGGCCAGCCCGGCGGCAGCTACGGGGCCGGACGGTATCTGCTGGACACCATCAAGGGCGCGTTCCACGGCGCCAATGGCACCGGCCCGGATGCCGCCTTTGTCCTGGACTTCAACTTTGCGTACAACCCGTCGTGCGCCTACAACGAGGCCTGGGCCTGCCCGCTGCCAGGACCGTCAAACCGGCTGGCAGTGGAGATCCCGGTGGGCGAGCTTTACTGACAAAGCTTCTCAGCCTCCAGCCACGGCGTTAGGCGCCCAGGGCCCTGACCCGTCCGACAGCGTCAAGCACCGCCGCAGCCGCCGCCTCCAAATCCGCTTCTGTGACCGCTGCACCGAAACTGAACCGGACGGCCGTCTGGGCCACTTCCGGGGAAATTCCCAATGCGGTGAGCACCGCCGACGGTGCATCAGAACCAGCCGCGCAGGCTGAACCGCTGGAGCACACAACGCCTTGGCGTTCCAATTCAAGCAACACCGATTCACCGCTGGTTCCGGGGAAGCAGAAGGATGCCACGGAAGGCAGCCGCCCAACCGGGTGCCCGGTGAGGATGGCTCCCGGAACACCGGTGAGTACAGAGCCGATAAACGTGTCCCGCAGGGCCGCCACCCGCAGTCGTTCTTCCACCTGGCCTGCCTGGGCGAGGGTCAAGGCGGTGGCAAGGCCCACGGCTCCCGCCACATTCTCTGTTCCTGACCGCCGGCCGCGTTCCTGCCCGCCGCCGTGAATCAGGGGTTCCACCTTGGTGCGGCCACGGACGTACAGCACGCCGCATCCCTTGGGCGCCCCGAGCTTGTGACCGGAAATGCTTATCGCATCAACCCCGAGCGCCTCGGTGTCCAGCGGCAGCCATCCGGCCGCCTGGACGGCATCGGTGTGGAAGGGGATGCCGAGTCCGCGCGCCATGCCGGCCAGTTCGGCGATGGGCTGTACCGTTCCTACCTCGTTGTTGGCGTACAGGATGCTGGCGAGGGCGGTTTCCGGCCGAAGCATGGCCCCGAGCGCTTCCGGCGTCACGAGCCCGTTCCCGTCAACAGGAATCACATCAACCGCGAAGCCGTGGAAGCGTTCCAGGTACCGGGCAGACTCCTCCACCGCAGGATGTTCGACGGCGCTGATCGCCACCCGGTTGAGCTGCGGATCTGCCGCCTGCCGTGCCAGGGCGATCCCCTTGATGGCGAGGTTGTCCGCTTCCGTTCCCCCGGCAGTGAAGGTCAGTTCGCCGGGCCGGCAGCCCAGGATGGCTGCGACCGACTTCCGGGCACCCGCGAGCGCAGCGGCAGCCGCCTCGCCCAAGGTGTGATGGCTTGACGGATTGCCGAACTCGGCGGTCAGGTATGGCCACATCGCCTCCAGCACCTCACGGCGGACCGGCGTTGTGGCGGCTGCGTCAAGGAAGATCATGGTTGTTACCTGACGGTCAGTTCGACGTCCAGCCCCAGGTCCAGGGCCGCCACCGTGTGGGTCAGGGCGCCAACGGAAATGACGTCGACTCCCGTAGCTGCGATTCCTGCCACTGTCCCGGGGTTCACGTTTCCGCTGGCCTCGACGCGTGCCCGCCCGGCCACCAGTGCGACACCGGCCTTCAGCTCCTCGACGGTGAAGTTGTCCAGCATGATGGTGTCCACGCCGGCGGCCAGGACCGGCTCGATCTGGTCCAGGCGGTCCACCTCCACCTCGAAGTGCGTGGTGTGCCCCAGCTGCGCTTTCGCGGCGGCGAGGAGCCCGGTGAGCCGGGCGGGATCGGCGCCGGTCATCACGGCGAGGTGGTTGTCCTTGGCCAGTACGGCGTCGGAGAGGCTGTACCGGTGGTTGGCGCCGCCGCCGCAGCGCACGGCGAACCGCTCCAGGATCCGCAGCCCGGGCGTGGTCTTGCGGGTGTCGGTGATCCGGGCGGACGTCCCCTCGGCCAGCCGGACAAACTCTGCGGTCCTCGTGGCGATGGCGGACATCCGCTGGACCAGGTTGAGGGCCACACGCTCGGCCAGGAGCACCGACCTGGCCCGGCCGCTGACCCGCGCAAGGTGCGTGCCGGCGTCGAACGTGTCCCCGTCCCCGAGCAGCAGCTCCACTTCGGTGTCCGGATCCACCAGCAGCATGGCGTCCCGGAACACCGTGGCGCCACTGAGGACGCCGGGAACGCGTGCGTTCAGCACGGCCGTGGCACGGGCGTCTGCGGGAATCAACAGCTGGGAGGTGATATCCCCCGCCGGGGCGTCTTCGGCGAAGGCCCGCTCCAGGATCTCCCGCACCGGCGCCGACGGCAGCGTCAGGTTCAGGCGAGGGCCCTTCGCAGCCACCGCTTCGATCACGGTGTTTTCGGTCAGGGACAACTCAGTCATGGACAAGGCTCGCTTTCGGGCGGGTCGGGGAGGTTTCTTCAAATTCATCGGCGATACCCTCAGCATCGGCCGGATAATCGCTGCGGTAATGGGCGCCCAGGGACTCACTGCGCTGTTGGGCTGCAGCCACCAGCAGCTGCGCGGCGAGCAGCAGGTTCCGGTCCTCATGCAGGCGGGTGTCGGTGCCAACAGAAACAGCTGCAGGACGAACGACGGCGGCCCACCGCTCCAGAGTGTCCGCCGCCTCAGCCAACAGCTCCCCGGAGCGCAGCACCCCGGCTTTGGCAGTCATCAGCCGCCGCAGGGCTTCCCGCGAAAACGGCTCACTCCCCCCATCCCCACCGAAGCTGGCCAACAGGCTCCCGGCCGGAGCACCTGATTCAGGCTGCCCCGCGAAGAATCCATGGGGCAGTTCCGGAGGTCCCGGCAGCGCCGTTGTCGCGTGAGCGTCCGCACCGGCCGCCGAGCTTGCGAGGCGGTCGCCGGTGCGAGGCGGGAGCGCAGGCGCCGAGGGACCTGCGGAACCGCCCTCCAGGAAGTCTTCAACAGCGCGGCGGCCGAAGACAAGTCCTTCGAGAAGGGAGTTGCTGGCCAGCCGGTTTGCACCTTGGACGCCGGTGCAGGCGACTTCCCCTGCGGCGTAGAGCCCGGGCACTGTGGTCCTGCCGTGAGTGTCGGTGAATACTCCGCCCATCCAATAGTGGGCCGCCGGGGCCACGGGAACCAGTTCCCGAGTCCAGTCGATGCCGGCGTCGAGTGTCCGCTGCGTGAGGGTGGGGAAGCGCTGGGCCAGGAATCCGGGGCCCTTGGCCTGTTCAATGACGCGTGCGTCGAGGTAGACGTGGCCGTTGGGGTCGCCGAGCTTGGCCAGGTGCAGGGCGATGCTGCGGGACACGACGTCGCGCGGGGCAAGCTCGGCGTCGGGGTGGTAGGCCCGCATGAACCGCTTGCCGTTGCCATCGACGAGGATGGCTCCTTCACCGCGGACGGCCTCGGAGATGAGGAGCGGATCCTGGTCCTGCCCGGGCCCCCTGCCCGGGTTCGGGGCGCTGGCCCCGGGAACCAGACAGGTGGGGTGGAACTGGAAAAATTCCAGGTCGGCTATTGCGGCTCCGGCGCGGACTGCGAGTGCAAGGCCATCGGCGGTGGCCACGGCGGGATTGGTGGTCTTGGCGAACAACTGGCCCGCTCCTCCTGTTGCCAGCAGCACCGCGTCCCCGTAAATTGCGGCCCTGCTCCCGTCCTGAAGGAACTCCACTCCCCTGACCTTGCCGTCCTGCTGCAGCAGGGACGTTGCGTGGGCAGAGGTCCGGACCGCCAGGACCCCGTCGGCCTGCCGGTCCAGCACTGACTGGATCAGCGCCGCGGCTACCTTCGCTCCGGTAGCGTCGCCGCCGGCATGGAGGATGCGGGGCGCTGAATGGGCTGCCTCCAGCCCCAAGGCCGGGCCGCCGTCGGCCTCTGCATCGAAATTGACGCCGAACCACCGCAATCCCGCGATGTCCCGGCGCGCCTCGGTGCACATCAGCCGGACGGCCTCGTCATCGCAATGCCCCGCCCCGGCCTGGAGCGTGTCGGCAATATGGGCTGCCACAGAGTCACCCGGAGCATGCCCGTCCAGCACCGCTGAGATCCCGCCCTGCGCGTACCAGGTGTTGCTTTCGTGAAGCTTGCCCTTGCTCAGGAGCACCACGTCGGCACCGGAATCCGCCACCAGCAAGGCAGCGTACAGCCCCGCGATGCCACTGCCGACAACGATCAGCCGGGGACGCGCCACAGTACTCCGGTGGCCGGGGACAGGGCCGGGTACACCGCAGGGTCCGGGCGCCCTGCGGACCTTCCGGGGAGCCGGGGTGGGAGGCCTTGTCATGAAGGCCTGGCCGCGAGCATGCGCTCGAGTGCTGTCCGGGCGTGGTCCTGCACCGAGTCCGACACGGTGATCCTGTTAACGACGCGCCCGGCAACCAGTTCTTCGAGAACCCAGGCCAGGTAGCCGGGGTGGATGCGGTACATGGTGGAGCAGGGGCAGATGACGGGGTCCAGGCAGAAAATCGTGTGCTGCGGGTATTCGGCTGCGAGCCGGTTCACCATGTTGATTTCGGTACCGATGGCGAAAGTGGTGGGCTCCGTGGCCGCGGCGATGGCCTTCTTGATGAAGTCGGTGGAACCGGCGGAATCGGCTGCATCCACCACTTCCATGGGGCACTCAGGGTGGACGATCACCTGGACTCCGGGGAAGTCGGCACGGGCCTTGTCGATCTGGGCTACATTGAAGCGCTTGTGCACGGAGCAGAACCCGTGCCACAGAATGACCCTGGAATCGAGCAGCGCCTGTTCGTCGTTGCCGCCCAGGTCCTTGCGGGGGTTCCACATGGGCATCTGCTCCAGGGGCACGCCCAGGGCTTTCGCCGTGTTGCGGCCCAGATGCTGGTCCGGGAAGAACAGCACCCGCTGGGCACGCTGGAACGCCCACTCGAGGACGGTCGAGGCGTTTGAGGAGGTACAGACGATGCCGCCGCGCTCACCGCAGAAAGCCTTCAGGGCTGCGGAGGAGTTCATGTAGGTGACAGGGATGACCGGAACCCTGCCCTCGGCGTCGGGCTCGGTGCCGTAAATCTCCTCGAGCTGCTCCCAGCACTCGGCCACGGAGTCCTCATCAGCCATGTCCGCCATGGAGCAGCCGGCTGCAAGGTTGGGGAGGATGACAGCCTGTTCCGGCGCGGAAAGGATGTCAGCGGTTTCGGCCATGAAGTGGACGCCGCAGAAGATGATGGCCTCGGCGTCCGGCCGGGTGAGGGCGGCGTTGGCCAGCTGGAAGGAGTCACCCACGAAGTCGGCGTACTGGATCACTTCATCGCGCTGGTAGAAGTGCCCCAGGATGACGGCCCTGTCCCCCAGTGCAGCCTTCGCGGCCAGAATCCGCTCGCCCAGCTCGGCGTCGCCGGCAAGCTTGTACTCCTCCGGCAGCTGCCCCTGGCGTGGGGTTGCCGGCGGGGCAACATCGCCGCTGGAGGCGCCGGGGCCGTAGGCGGGTATACCGGCGAGCGCCTCTGCGAGATCGTAGTCCCACGGCCCCTTGGCCAGTGCGGGGCTGCACGTGCTGCCCTTTGCGGTGGTGCCTTTTTCGGCCTGTTCGCGCGTGATCAGCTGGACTGCTGTGTTGACGCTGCTCATGGTGTGCTCCTGTTGTCTGGGTCAAGGCCGGGCCGGCCGGTAAAGCGGTAAAGGCGGGGAGGGCGGTGCTTGCCGCCCTGGAGGTACTCGCCGGTTTCTTCTATGTCCGGAGTGGATTTGAGCTGCCGCCGGAAGTTGGCGGGGTCCAGTTGCCTGTCCAGCACCGCCTCGTAGACTTCCCGGACCTGGGCGAGGGTGAAGTACTCCCCGAGCAGGTGGTAGGCCACGGAACCGTAGGCCAGCTTGTTGCGCAGCCGCCAAAGCGCGTAGTCCACGATCGCGTTGTGGTCGAAGGCGAGCTCCCCCAGCCGGTCCGCCCGGAACCATCGGACGTTTTCCGACTCGTCCGCGAGCGCGGCTTCGGTGGGCTGGACCAGGGCCCAGTAGACAATCGAGACCACCCGCTGGGTGGGTGAGCGGTGCAGCCCGCCAAAGGCATACAGCTGCTCAAGGTAGCTGGGGGCGAGACCGGTGGTCTCCATCAGGTTCCGCGATGCCGCATCCTGCAGGGATTCGGAGTGGCTCAAGGGGCCGCCCGGCAGCGCCCACAACCCTTTGTACGGCTCCCGGATCCGCCGGACCAGGGGCAGCCACAGCGTGGGCCGGCCGGAACTTTCGCTGGGGCGCAGCGCGAAAATGACGGTGGAGATGGCCAGTGACGGCGGCGCCGCCTGGCGCTCGGAGACGTTGGCTGAGCTTGTGTACACCTTCCACCGCCTTTCGCTGTTGGCCGGACAAGTCCGCCCTTGGACTAGTTATGGTCAGGATGACCAAAACTGATTCTACGGCCAACCACCACTGGGACGCCAATGTTTCAGCCGGCTCCGGATGTTGCACCCGGGTGAGTAACGGACGCCGACTACGTGCTGCAGGACCGGAGACGGTAAATTCAATGGGTCCCACGAGGAGCCACCATCCACACCCCAAGAAGGTCCAGCAGCAAAATGACGACGAAGTCCACCGAAGTGCATCCGCAAGGCCATTTGGGCCACACCATGAAACCCCGCCAGCTCACCATGATGGGCCTGGGCAGCGCCATTGGCGCGGGGCTGTTCCTGGGATCCGGCGCCGGCGTGCAGGCGGCCGGCCCTGCCGTGCTCATCTCCTACCTGGTGGCGGGCACGCTCATCATCCTGGTGATGTGGGCGCTGGGCGAAATGGCCGCCGCCAACCCGAACAGCGGCGCCTTCTCCGTGTACGCCGAGCGGGCGCTGGGAAAGACAGCAGGCGCCACCATCGGCTGGCTGTGGTGGCTGCAGCTGGTGGTGGTGATCGCCGCCGAGGCACTGGGAGCTGCCGGGCTTCTCTTCACGGTCTGGCCGGTGATTCCGGTCTGGGCGCTGGCACTGATCTTTATGGTCGTCTTCACCGCCATCAACCTCACGGGCGTCCGGAACTTCGGCGAGTTCGAGTTCTGGTTCGCCATCCTCAAGGTTGCCGCGATCATCCTGTTCCTGATGGTGGGCGCCGCCCTGCTGCTGGGCCTGCTGCCCGAGGTGGCGTCCCCCGGCCTGGCCAACCTGACGGCGGACTTTGCCCCTGCCGGACTCGGCGGCATCGCCTCCGCCCTCTTTGTGGTGATCTTCGCCTTCGGCGGCACCGAGATTGTGTCCGTGGCGGCGGCAGAGACCGAAGACCCGGAGCACAGCGTGGGCAAGGCCATCCGGACCGTTGTGTGGCGCATCCTGGTGTTCTACATCGGATCAGTTCTGGTGATCGCCACTGTCCTGCCGGCAACCTCGGAGAGCCTGGCCTCACCGTTTGCCGGTGTTCTGGACGCAGCCCGGATTCCGGGTGCCGCAACAGCGATCACCCTGGTGGCCGTCGTCGCGCTCCTTTCCGCGTTGAACGCCAACCTCTATGGGGCCTCGCGCATGGTCTATTCCCTCGCCGAGCGGGCCGAGGCACCTCGGTTCCTCACCCGGCTAAGCGGCGCCAGCGTGCCGATGCTGGCTGTCGGGGTGTCGGTGGCGTTCGGTTTCGCCGCCACGGTCCTGGAACTGCTGTTCCCGGAGCGGATCCTTCCTGCACTGTTCCAGCTGGTGGGATCCACCTGCCTGGTGGTGTGGGGCAGCGCGCTGGTCTCGCAGCTGATTCTGCGGCGCCGGGCAGACCGGGAGGGCACGCCGCTGCCCCTGCGGATGAAGGGCTTCCCGGCCCTGACCATTGTGGGACTCGTCCTGCTGGGCCTGATCTTCGCGGTGGGCTTCAGCGCCGAGAGCAGCCGCATCCAGCTCTTCAGCACCATCGGCCTGATTGCGGGGATCGCGGTGGCGTGCGCCGCGGCCGCGCGGTTTACCAGCAGGACCCGGCAGGTAGAGTAGTCCCGAAGTACGAGGTTCCGAAGCGCCGGGTCCGCCTGGGCGCCGTAGTTGATGAGGACTGACACCATGAGCGGCAGGCACACCGGCGAGCAGCATGCGCACACAGTAGAGGGAACGGATCCCCAGTTGTACGTGGGGGTGCATGATCCCGCCACGGATGCCGGGCTTCGGCCCGTACTGCTGCTGCACGGTTTCTCGTCCTCCAGCAAACTCAATTGGGAGGACACCGGCTGGGTGGCTGCACTGCTCGACGCAGGCAGGCGGGTCATCACCGTGGACCTGCCCGGACACGGCCGCAGCGGGGCGCCGGAGGACCGGGATTCGTACTCCCCCAGCAGGATTCGGGCGGACCTGCTCCAGGTAGCGTTCGACGCCGGCGTGCGGCCTGTGCAGGAGGGCGACCCTTCCAGCGGGCTGGACGTAGTGGGCTATTCCCTCGGTTCCCGGCTCGCCTGGGAGTTCGGCGCCACGCAGCCGGAGATTGTGCACCGGCTGGTGCTGGGCGGGCCGAACGTCGCGGACCCACTCGCGGCCTTCGACCTCATGGCAGCCCAGGATTACCTGGCGGACGGGACCCCTATCGCTGACGAATCCACCGCCCGGCTGTTGAAGATGGCCCTGCTGCTTCCCAGCAACAACATCTTTGCGCTGCTCTCCCTGGTCGAAGCCATCAAAGCCGAGCCCTATGACCCCGCCGAAGCAGTGCCCCATGTGCCGATGCTCCTGGTAGCCGGCGACAAGGATGAGCGGGCAGCCAGCCTGCCGCAGCTGGCCGGGCTTGCCCACCAAGCCGGAGCAATGGTTGAACAGGTGATTCTGCCGGGCCGGAACCACACCAACGCCATCACCAGCCGGGCCTTCAAGCAGGCAGCCATCACGTTCCTCGCGGTCTAACGAACTCCGGCCCTGCCCGCCCACTGTCTCCTGCCGCCCCTTTCCCGGCGGTAGGCTGAAGGAAGGGCTGGTAAGAGCCGGGAGGGAAATATGCTGACGCGCTTTGAAGACCGCACCGAGGCCGGTGAGAGGCTGGCCCCGGCACTCGCGCAGTTCCGTGAGCGGCCCGACACCGTGGTCCTGGGCCTTGCCCGGGGCGGCATCCCGGTAGCGGCTTCGGCCGCCAAGGCACTCTACCTCCCGCTGGGAGCTGTCCTGGTGCGCAAGCTCGGCATCCCGGGGCACCAGGAAACGGCGTATGGCGCGCTGGCATGGGCGCGGGGGCGCACCGTCCGCCTGCTTAACAAGCCGCTGCTGGAACGGGTACTGGAGCATGGAGTGCGCCAGGAACTGCTGGACGAGGTGGAGCAGCGTGAACGCACCGAACTGGCCCGCAGGGTTCGCCTGTATCCAGGGATAGACCACGACTTTTCCGGCAAAACCGTCCTGCTGGTCGACGACGGCCTGGCTACCGGTGCCACCATGCGCGCCGCCGTGGAAGCTGTCCGCGGGGGTGGAGCCAAGACGGTAGTGGCCGCCGCCCCTGTCGGTTCCATTGAAGCAGCGGCCTCCGTGGAGCGTGTCTGCGATGCCGTGCTGTGCCTGCATCTGCCGGGCAAGTTCCGGGCCGTGGGCAGCTTCTACCGGCATTTCGACCAACTCACGGACGATGACGCCATCAGTTTCCTGAAGCAGTAACAGCGTTCCCAGCCGGATCGCCCATAAAGCGGGCCCGGACCAAGTGGTCCGGGCCCGCCTTATCGGGCTGATGTGGTCAGTGGTGGCTGACGCCCAGCGGACGGCCCTTCGTTTCCTTGGCCAGCAGCACACCGATGGCCGAAATGACGCAGAGGACCATGATGTAAATACCGATGGATCCGGCCCACCTAGTGGTCTGCAGCAGTGTTTCGGCAATGGTTGCCGCAAAGGCACCGCCCAGGATGGCGCCGAAGGCGTACCCGATGGAGATACCGGAGTACCGGACGTTGGCCGGGAACATCTCGGCGTACATCGCGGACATGGGACCGTAGGACAGGCCGAGGCCGATGGTGAGGACAAACAGCGCCACGCCGTAGAGCCAGATGTTCCTGGTGTCGATCAGGGCGAACATGGGAATCATCCAGGCGAAGATGATGGCGTAGCCGGCGAGGAACGTCTTGACCCGGCCGATGCGGTCGGAGAGCCAGCCGCCCGCCAGGGTGAAGACCAGCCAGCCGAAGGACGCCAGGGTGGTGGCCAGCAGGACCTGGGGCGTGGGCATCTGCAGCGTCCTGGTGGCGTAGGCGATGAAGAAGGCGATCAGCAGGTAGCCGGCTGCGTTGTTGCCGATGAAGATCAGGGTGGAGTACAGGACGGGCCTCTTGTGGCTGCGGACCAGGACTCCCAGCGGCGCCTTGCTTTCCTGCTTCCGCGCGGCCATTTCCTGGAAGACCGGGCTTTCAGCGACAGCGCGGCGGATCAGGTAACCCACCACGATAAGCACGATGGAGAGCAGGAACGGAACCCGCCAGCCCCAGGCCGCAAAATCCTCCCGGGACATGCTGGTGTTCAGGAAGAAAAGCAGGCCGGTGGCCAAAATCATGCCGATCGGCACACCGATCTGGGGATAGGCGCCAAACAGTCCGCGCTTGTTCAGGGGCGCGTGTTCCACGGCCATCAGTGCTGCACCGCCCCACTCACCTCCTGCCGAGAAACCCTGGATGATGCGCAGGGTGATCAGGAGGATGGGCGCCCAGGCACCGATCTGCGCATAGGTGGGCAGCATGCCGATCAGTGCGGTGGCCGCGCCCATCATCACCAGCGTGAAGACGAGCATTGCCTTGCGGCCCAGGCGGTCGCCGAGGTGGCCGGCCACCACTGCGCCCAGCGGGCGGAACAGGAAGCTGATGCCGATCAGGGCAAAGGAAAGGATTTGCGCTAGGCCAGGGTTCGACTCGTTCAGCGGCGCGAGGAAGAGAGGTGACAGCAGCGTTGCGGTCAGCTGGGCGAAGATAAAGAAGTCGTACCATTCGATGGTGGTGCCGACCAGGGTGCCGGCAAGGACTTTGCGCTCCTCCCGCCGGGTGCTGGGACCGGCGAGCGTATCCACCTTGGAAGGTGTGGTCATTGAAACTCCATTGTTTTATCGGCAGCAGTGCTGCCGGGACGCCTTCAGGATTACCGACAGAACGGTCAGTTAGTAAGAAGAGTACTACGAAAGTGTGAGGCGGGACACGCCTTGGGAATTTGGCTTCATCACCTTTGCCCGCCGGGAACCGTTGGCGGGTGGACCGCCTTGCCCGGCTGTTCTATATTTGAACCGCCGTTTCTTATTTCGGACGCTTCGTGAAGCCTCGAGCGCAGGGGCCGCGGCGCCAGTTCGGGAGCAACCTAGGATGGACAGCATGACCCACACCGCCGCAGCCGCGGCCGAAGCCGGGGCGGGGCAGGCCTCGCCCTCCCAGACGCTTTCGCGCGGCATCCGGGCGCTCGAAATCCTGGCAGCCGCGCCGGGCCCCATGACCATCGCCGGGCTCGCCGACGCCATGGGTGTGCACCGTTCAGTGGCTTACCGCATCCTGCGCACCCTCGAGGACCACTCGCTCCTGGTCCGTGACGACGCCGGACGGGTCCAGCCCGGCCCCGGCCTCGCCGTTCTGGCCCGCAGCGTTTCACGGAACCTCCAGGGTGCTGCGCTTCCGGAACTGACGCACCTGGCCAACACACTGGACATGACGGCGTTTGTGGCACTGTGGGACCACCACGACTGCATCACCCTGGTCACCGTGGAGCCGCGGCACTCGGGCGCGACGGTGGCCCAGCATCCCGGCACCCGGCACCCCATCAATGCCGGTGCGCCCGGCATTGCCATTCAGTCCGCACTTACTGAAGCCGAATGGGACAGGCTGGGGACGGGGGTTCCCTACCGGCCCGAGGCGGCCGCTGCCCGGCTCACCGGGTATTCGGCCAGCCATGACGAGGTCATCGCCGGCGTCTCCTCCCTGGCCGCGCCCGTCCGTGTGCCGGGCGGCCGCCCGGCAGCACTCGCCGTCGTCTACATCCGCTCTGTCCACCATCCTTCAGTGGTGGGCGCGGCGCTCGCGGAGAGCGCTGCCAGGATCGAACGGCAGCTTGCCTGAGCGTGCGTCAGTGATCCGGCCCTCGCCAGCGGCGGGCGCTGCGGCGTTGAAGTACGACGGCGGCCGCGGCTCCGAGGAGTGCCAGCGCGGACGCCGCGCAGGCGGGAACGAGGAAGGCCGCCGCGTAGCCGTGGTCCTGCGCCAGCCGGCCGCCCAGCGATGAGCCAATCGCGGTGCCGGCCACGATGCCGCTGGCCAATGCGGTCATCACCGTGCCCAGCCGCCCCTCCGGGGCCAGCACCCCGCCGACGGCGAAGACGGTAACCATCACCGGGCCCACCGGGATACCCAGGATGAGCAGCACCGCCACCATCGAACCCAGTGACGACGGAACCAGCAGCAGCACGGCGAGCCCTGCCATTACCGCAGCGGACACCATCCAGCGCCAGGAAAGGCCGAACCGCTGCGGCCAGTAGGCAACCGACAGGGCAGCAGCGGCGGAGCTGAGCCCCATCACTGCATACAGCAGTCCGGCGATCTCGGAGGTGGCGTAGCTGGCGGAGAAGGGACTCAGCGCCGCCTGCGTTGAACCGAAGAACGTGCCCATGCACACCATGGCAACCACTGGCAGAGCGACGGCGGCAGGCATCCTGACCCGCATGCGGCCTTCTGCTGCCGGTACTGCACGGCGTGCCGCCGGCACCGCGCGGTGAGTGCGGTGGGCAGCAAACGCAGGCACCAGCGTGATGGTCATGGCTGCCGCCAGCGCGAGCGGAAGCCAGGGCGCCAGGAGGCTGGCAAGGATTCCCACCAGCGCAGGTCCGAGCACAAAAGTCACTTCGTCGGCCGTGCTCTCGTACGAGAGCGCCGTGTCCAGGTCCCGCCTGTTGTCCGGCGCCTTGCCCTGCGACGTCAGCGCCATCCACCGGACGCGGGCCAGCGGGCCTACCTGCGGGCAGCTGGCCCCCGAAAGGAACGACGCGGCCAGCACGGCAGCGGGAAAACTTCCGGGCGTTCCCATGGCGGAGGTTGCAAGGATCAACGCCACCACGGCCACGGTATTTAAGACGGCCGCCCAGAGCAGCACGGGACGTTGGCCCCGCCTGTCTGCCAGGGCTCCCAGGACCGGAGCGCCGAGGGCGGAGCCAAGGCCCACCGCACCTGCCGCAATACCGCCCAGCGCATAGGACCCACTGTTGGAGGTGACCAGGGTCAGGGTCCCGACCGTGAGCATGGCCAAAGGAAGGCGGGCAAACAGACCGAGGGGAATGAAGCTGCGGCCGGCGAGATGGGGCAGCCTGGCGAACCGGCCCCCGGAGGCGGGCTGCAGTGGGGCCCGCGTGGCAGGTTCCGGTACGGCGGGAAGGGCCGAACGCCCCGGAGTCGGGGGTTGGCTGGGTGAAAGGGAAGTGGAGGATTTCAATTCCGGGCTCGTTCAGTCATGCGCATCGTCCCTCCTCCCGATGCGCCGAACCCGGTAACGGTCCAAGTATATCCGCCGCGCCTTTCCCCCTCAGACCGGAACCTCCAGGGCTTCGGCTATCCGCAGCGTGGATCCGTTCCTGGTTTTCAGTACCTGCAGCTGCGTTCCGATTCGTTGCTTCATCTCCCCCACATGGCTCACAAGCCCCACGACCCTGCCGCCGTCCCGCAGGCCCTCCAGGGCGTCCATCACCTGTTCCAGGGACTGCTCGTCAAGGCTGCCGAACCCCTCGTCAACAAAAAGTGTCTCGATTTCAACCCCGCCGGCCTCCTGCTGGACAACGTCGGCCAGCCCGAGTGCCAGGGAGAGTGACGCCATAAAGGATTCGCCGCCGGACAAGGTGGACGTGTCCCGGCGGTGCCCGGTCCATTGGTCCACCACTTCCAGGCCCAGCCCGGACTTGGCACCGCGCGCCGCCTTCGCGTCAGTATGCTGCAGGAGGTACCGGCCGTCGCTCATGGCAACCAGTCGTTCAGATGCGGCCAGGGCCACCTGCTCCAGCCGCGCCGCCAGCACGTAGCTGTTCAGGCTCATCCGGTACGTGTTGTCTCCGCGACCGGCCGCCGCGTCCGCCAGGCCGGTCAGCATGCGGGCCCGCTCCGCAGGTCCCTGCGCGGATCCGGCCAGCTCCTCATAGCTGGAGCGGATGGAGGCCAGCGACTCAAGGCAGCGCTTGGCCAGCCCTGCTGCCAGGTCCGCATCACGTGCTTCCTTCCGGGCAGCTGCAGCCGCGGCCTGCAGGACGGCGAGCTGCTGCTCATCCAGGACAAGTCCGGCAGCCGCTTCCTCGAGGGCGAGCCCAATGTCAGCGGATGCGAACAGTTCCGCCACCTTTGCTGCTTCATCCTGGGCGGACCGCATTTCGGCTTCCAGGGCAGCAGCTTCGCTGCCGGCCAGCAAGTGTTCCCGGGCCTCGCCAGCGGTGGAGAACCCGGCTTTCGGCAGCTCCTGCTCCAGCTGTTCCAGCGACTCGGCTGCCTGGGCTTTGGCAGTACCGAGCTCGGCCTGGGCGTCGACGGCTTTGCCCAGCATTGCAGCCGCGTTTTCGAGGGCCCGCAATCGGTGGGCAAGGCTGCGGTGGCCTGCCCTGAGGCCTTCCAGAGCCTGGTCAAGCGAGGACGACTGCTCGGCCACGTCCTTAATGGAGGATGCCACCTGGGCCAGCCCGGCGTCGGTGCCGGCACGTGAAGCCTGTGCAGCTGCAATGCCTGCTTCGAGTGCTTCAAGCCGCGACCGGGCCGCCGCGAGCTCCCCCACTGCCTGTTCGGCGTCGGCGGCAGCACGGCGGGCTTCTTCTGCCGCGCTGACAGCTTCCTCCTTGGCCGTACCCCCGCCTTGGCCGGCCAGGACGGCCACCAGCTGGTTTGCCTCGGCAAGCTGGTGTCCGGCCGAAGCAAACCCGGCTTCAGCGGCTTCGTACAGCTGGTGGGCTGCTTCCTCGTCCTGGGCAAGCCCCGGGCCGCCCGTGTTTGCCGCCGGCAGGGGGTGGTCGGGGCTTCCGCACACCGGGCACTGTTCCCCGTTGACCAGCTGGGCCGCGAGCTCGACGGCGGCGTTGGCCAGCCGCTGCTCCCTCACGTCCAGCCAGTGCCGTTTGGTCTCCAACTGGTTCTCCCGGGCCGCGTCGTGTTCCAGCTTCAGCTCATCACGGGCCGCCACTGCCGCAGTGTACCTGCGGACCACATCCAACAGCTCCTCCGCGGCTGTTGCTTCCTTCGCGCGCAGGGCCGCCACTCCGGCACGTACCTCCAACGGCCCCAGGCCGTCGACGAGGCGCGACCGTTCGGCGAGCAGGCTCTCCGCGCGGCTGGCCAGCGCAGCACTGGCTGCGGTGAGGTCCTCCTGTTTGGCCATCAGCTGCTTGTGCTTGGAGCGGAGCACCTTGAAGCGGTCTTCATCAGGAAGCCGCGCTTCGACCACAGCCAGCAAGGACCTGATCCGGTTCAATTCCTCCGCTGCACCGGGAACCGCCGCGGGTCCGGCCAGGTCCGGCGCGTCACCTGCCGGGACATCCAGGTCCAGCTGGGCCAGTTCAGGATCTTCAGCGGCAGCCAGGCGAAGCAAGGTGAAAGCCGATTCCATCGCGGCACCTGCACGCCGCACCTTAACCGCCCCGGCATCGACACTGCGCAGTTGTCCGGCCAGCACCTCTGCCTGGCGGTGCCGGCCAAGCTGGAAGGCCACGCCTTCCAGCCGCGGCAGGGCTTCCTGCACGGCGGCCTGCCGGTTAGCTGCTTCCTCCAGCCTGCGGTGGCGGTCCCTGCGTGCGGTCTCCTCTTCGACGCTGTTGGCACGTTCCCGGCTTACCGATTCCGCAGCCTTTGCCTGATGCGCCAGTTCGCTCAGTCGTTCAGTGGCAGCATCCATAAGCCAGTCAAGCCTTGCAGCGATATTGTCCGGGGATGGGCCGCCGGCCTCTGCGAGCTGCAGGGTTGCCGACTCCGACTCAGCCCGGGCCGCCAAAAGCTCAAGCTGCCCGGCAAGGACAGACACTTCTTCTTTGGCTGCCTGCGCCTGGCGGGACAGCTCCTGTTCCACTGCTTCGAACCGCTGAGTGCCAAAGAGTTTCTGCAAAAGCTCGAGCCGGTCGGTGGCCTTCGACCGCAGGAACGCTGCGAAATCGCCCTGCGGCAGCAGCACCACCCGGGTAAATTGCTCACGGTCCATTCCCAGCAGGGCGAGGATTTCCGCCCCCGCTTCGTCATTGCGGGCCGACTTTACAACCCATGCCCCGTCCACGCGTTCCCGCAGGAGGGTTTTGGCCTGCTGGGTGGTGAACCCGTTCCTGCCCCTGGCGCTGGGCTTTTCCCAGGCAGGCGAGCGAGTGACCTCAAAGCGGCGGCCCTGCGCGGAAAATTCGCAGCTGACCGCGGGTTCGTGGCCCGGCCCGGCGTGGTCGCTGCGCAGGCGTTTGCCGTCCTGGCGCGCACCGGGAACGGAGCCGTACAAGGCAAAGCAGATGGCGTCCAGCACACTCGTTTTTCCTGCACCGGTGGGGCCATTGAGCAGGAAAAGGCCGTGCGCGCTGAGCCTGTCAAAATCGATGTCCTCGGTGCCGGCAAAGGGGCCGAATGCGGAGATACGGAGGTGGTGGATTCTCATCGGGAAGCCTCCTGGAGGCGTACGTTCTCCAGCGCGCCGGCGAGCGCGCCCTTTTCGGCGTCGTCCGGGACGCGGCCGCGCACGTGCTCCAGGAAACCGCAGCACACCGCAAGGTCATCCGGCGCTTCCGCGAGCCTGCTGCTGTAGGTTGATGCGGCGGTTGCAGGGCCGCCCTCGGGATCAAACCCGAGCACCAGGGTGTCGGGGAATCGTGACCGAAGGCGTTCCATGGCCCGGGCAGGACGCTGGGTGTCCGTCAGGGTCACCTGGCAATAGGCGGTTTCAGCCCAGGTGTGTGCGGGAGACTCGAGCAGGTCAGCCAAGGGACCGCGCAGTACGGCAAGGGTACGCGGGGCATTCCAGAGGACCTCCTTAACACCGGTCACACCGTTCCGATCAATGTCTATCAGCCACGCGCCTTTTTGGTGGGAGGCCTCGGAGAAGGAGTAGGCGAGCGGGGACCCCGAGTACCGGACCTGGGGCGAAAGGGACTGCCGCCCGTGCAGGTGGCCCAGGGCGGTGTAGCTGAAGCCGTCAAAGAGATCCAGCGGGACCGCCCCCACCCCGCCAATGCTGAGGTCACGTTCACTGTCCGAGCTGATTCCACCGCTCGCAAAGGTATGCGCGAGAACCACCGAATGGATGGTTGCCGACGCTGACCGGTGTTTGATGTCCTGCCGGATCAGTTCTGTTGCCGCGCGGGTGACCTCGAAGTGGCTGGCAGCCTGGACGCCCAGTTGTTCGGCCACGAGGCGCGGCTCGAGCCAAGGTATGCCGTAGATGGCCACTACGGCCTCGCCGGAAGATGCTCCCCCTTCGGCAGCCGCGCCCGCAGGCAGCACCAGGGGCTGGTCCAGGCTCTCCAGCCTGGTCCGCAGGTGCACTCCTCCGCGCTCCAGCAACCGCGAGGCGAACCCGAGCCTGATGGCTGAGTCATGGTTACCGCTGGTCAGCACCACCTGGGCTCCCGCCGACGTCAGCCTGACCAGGGCGTCGTCCAGCAGGTGCACCACATCCACGCCCGGAAGGGCGCGGTCGTAGACGTCACCGGCGATAAGCACAACGTCCACGGCATGGGAGGTGACGGCGTCCACCAGCTGGTCGACAAAGGCCCGCTGCGCGTCCAGCATGCCGACGCCGTGAAAGGACCGGCCCAAATGCCAGTCCGATGTGTGAAGTAACCTCATGCTTCTAAGCTATCGGCTGCCACTGACACTTCCGGAAACCGCCGCAGGTGCCACGATCAGCCCCGCCCGCCCTCAAAAAACTCCTGGGCTTCGCTGGTTTCACTGCCGGTGTCTGCACGGGCCGTTGTGCCCTTCCCGGCCGCTTTCCCTGCAGGATTCCCGCCGCCGGCCGCGCGCATGTCCCCGGCCTCAAACCCACCGGCTTCAAGTTCATCGGCCGCGTTGTCCGCTCCCCCTGCGGCCACCTCAGATTTCCCGGGTGCGCCGGACGTGGGAGCACTACCGAAACTTCTGAACACCAGCCCGGCCACAGCAGCGCCCACCAGCGGCGCGGCAACAAACACCCAGACTTGTCCTACAGCCCATCCCGAGCTGAATACGGCCGAGGCAACGGCCCGGGCTGGGTTGAAAGGCAGGTTTCCAACGGATAGGCCCAGTTGCAGGAGGACGGCAAAGGACAGGCCCACCGCCACCGGTGCGGTTGATCTGCTGTTGTTGTCCCGGCCGGCCGTACCGAGGAAGACAGCCACGATGATTGCGGCCCCGATCATTTCCAGCAGCAGCACTGCGGCCAGCGGCGCCTGAATGATGGAGTGTTCACCAAAGCCGGCCGTTACGGTGTCAAAGGCTGTCCGGCTGTCCGCGATGCCGGGCAGCGTGCGCAGGATCCCGTAAAGGGCCAGGGCGGCCACCAGTCCCCCGGCCAACTGCACGCCGACGTACGCCACGGCCGCGCCGGGACGGATTCGTCCGGCGAGGAGGTGTCCGGCCGTGATGGCGGGGTTGAAATGACCGCCCGAAACATGTCCAAAGGCGAGCATGGCGGCAGTAACCGCAAGGCCTGCTGCAAGGGCGGCAGGCAAAGGGCTGGATTGCGGAATACTGAACAGCGGCACACCCAGTCCCGCGAGGGCCAGGAAGAAGCTGCCGAACGCCTCGGCGGTCAACCGTGGCAGAAGCCCGGGCCGGGCTGCTTCAGATCCTGACGGCTGCAGTGCGTCGTGACGGGCCGGGACAGGCGTGCTCATGGTGGCGACCTTCAGGTAGGCAGATGGGGTTTGCTTTCGGGCAACCCGGGCATTATTCCAGCGCAGGCTGTGCGTTCGCTGGACAGAATGGTGCCGGGGCGCTGAAACCGGCGCGGAACTCGTCGGGCAGCCGCGGTGCGCCACGGTAAATTTACTGCATGAGCATCGAGCCGGACACTTCCACGCCCTCCCTCAAGTCCCGCATGCATGGCTGCCTCCTGGGCGGGGCCCTGGGCGACTCCCTGGGCTACCTCGTGGAGTTTGACTCGATTGACCGGATTCGGAGCCGCTTCGGTCCCTCCGGCTTGACCGGTTTCGAAGCCCTCGCGGCGAGCAGCCACTTCTCCGACGACACACAGATGACGCTCTACACCGTTGACGGCCTGGTGGAGGCGCTGGAATGGGCGAACTCCGGGGTGGGTGCGGACGTCAACGCCTGCCTCTGGCTGGCGTACCTGCGGTGGCTCGCAACGCAGGGGGAACCAGCCCCGGCGCCGGCCCCCGTACCCCAGCCCCGCTGGATCGACGAACAGCCGGTGCTGCATCAGCGGCGGCACCCCGGCAAAGCCTGCATCTCCGGCCTGGCAACGGGCGAAATGGGCACCTCGGTCCGGCCCGTCAACCCTGGGTCCAAGGGTTGCGGGACGGTGATGCGCTCAGCTCCGTTCGGACTGATCCCGCATATCACGCCCGACGCCGTCTACAAGTTAAGTTCCGATGCCGCCTCCCTCACGCACGGCCATCCCTCAGCACGCCAGAGCGCAGGAACGTTCAGCCTCCTCATCCACCATCTCGTCGCCGGTGACGGGCTGCGGGAAGCGGCGGCGGCAGCAGTTGCCCACGCCGCCGGGTTCGATGGTGTGGCCCCCGAACTGCCTGAACGGCTGGAGGCCGCACTCCGGCTCGCGGGCAAGGGAATCGTGACCCCGGAGGAACTGGTCCAGGCACTCGGCGAGGGCTGGGTGGCTGAGGAAGCACTCGCCGTCGCACTTTACGCCGTCCTTGTCACCCTTCCAGATGACGCCGGGACAGCAACCGGTGCAACCACCGCCGGCCCGTCGCAGCACTTCCGCGCTGCAGTGGGCCTGGCCGTCAACCACAGCGGCGACAGCGATTCCACCGGCTCGCTTGCCGGGAACATTCTCGGTGCCTTCTACGGCGAAGATTGCCTGCCCGCCGATTGGCTGGATGCGCTGGAGGCACCGGACGTCATCCGTGGCATGGCGGACCAGTTGGTAAAGGTCACAACCGGCGAAGGGTGACGTTGTTGCAGGCCTCGCAGACCTCTTCCGGAATCAGGCCACGCCGCTGCAGGAACCCGAAGATCACGCAGCCCAGGCAGAAGCCGGCGAAGGCTTCGAGTGACGCCGCGACGATAAGGATGCCCAGCACCGTCCAGGCTGCGGGCGCAGCGCCGGCCGTGAACAGGACGAGCGCCGCGGTGGAAACCACCGCTCCCATGCCCTGGGCAAAGCGTTTGGGCGGCCCCGGAACCAGCTTGACCCGGCCCAGCCGGGGCGTGATGACTCTGACGGAGAGCAGCGCCAGCGGCGAAATCCGGGGCCCGAAGAGCAGCCGCAGCCAGAATCCGACGGCGATGGCCAGCAGTCCCCATCCCGACCCGGCTGCTGTGGTCGCCAGTGCCAGCAGTACAACGAGGCCGGCCGTCACGCGCGCGGCATACTCGTTGACGGGGTTGGGGAAGGCAAACAGGGAACGCATGAGCCAAGGCTAGGGGCGGCCGACGCCGGGTGGAAGCTTTGTTGCGTCCCGTGAACCTGGCTGGCGTACGGCTTCAGGCGCTGACGGCTGCGGGGGCGAAGCTCCCCACCATCTGCAGGAACTCCCCCTCGGACAGGACCTCGATGGCCTGGCCCCGCTCATGGAGCTCCAGTACGCGCCGGGCCTTGCCCGTGAGCCTGCCCGAGCGGAGATCCGAGGCCACAAAGCCGTCCCCAACCACCAGGACCGTCGTGCGTCCGGTGACGCGGCTTTCGGGCCGGGCACCAAGCTCTGCGGACCGGACCTTCGCTTCCGGCCGGCCCATGGAAAGCTGCCCGGTGAATACCACCGTCTGGCCGTAAAGCGGGTGACCGGGGTGGGCGTCGGGGTTGGGGTCCGGGTTCAGCCCCTCCTCCGGCCAGCCCGACTGGAAAGGCCGCACCAGCGCCGCTCCGCTGCCGGCCACACTGGAGATCGCGGCCAGGCTGGGCTTCGACAACCCGTCATGGGCCGGGTCGAAGGCTTCCTGGCGGGGCATCACGAGCCCCAGGGAAAGGTAGAGCTCGGCAACGCTGTTGGCTCTGTTGCGGCCGGCGATGTCGATGAGGATGCCTGCGCAAGCCCGCGCATCTTCGGCGGCGTCGTGGTGATTTACCAGCGGCACCCCTGCTTCCTCGGCGGCGAACGGCAGTGAGTTGGACACCAGGGAGTAGCACCGCCGGGACAGCATCACGGTGCAGACGTAGTCGTAGCCGGGGCCTGCCAGGCCGGAGACTTCAAGGCCGGAGCGGATCACGCCAAGGTCAAAGGCAGCATTGTGGGCGGCGAGGATGTCATCGCCGATGAAGGCGCCGATCTCGGGGAAGAGCTCCCCGAAGCGCGGCAGTCCCGCCACGTCCCCGGCGGTAATGCCGTGGATGCGGACGTTGTGGTAATCGAAGTGATCGTAACTGGCGGGCGGGCGCATCAGCCACGAGGCTTCCTCGACAATCCGTCCGCCCCGGACTTTCGTCAGGCCTACGGCACAGGGCGAGCCCCGAAATCCGTTCGCAGTCTCGAAGTCGATCGCAGTAAAGTCCAAACCCACGGGCCCACCTTACCTCCGTGGCTGTCCTCCCCACGTCAGCCGGGCGGGCCTGTCACGGATATCACCAACAACAGGGCATCCCGCGAGGGTCCCCCAGAGGCTGGTGCCAGAGGTCTGTCAAGTACCCTTGAGAGGTGAACTTTCCTGTGATGAACGACTTCGCTGTGTCCATGCTGGGAGGTGCGGGACCGGTGCAGCCACAGCTGGCATCCTTCCTGCCCGACTGGCTGAACCCCCAGGTCTTCCTGGCCGATCCTGCCCTGGCACCTTGGGTGGTCCTGCTTGTGTGCGGCATCGTCTTCGCGGAAACCGGGCTTCTGGTGGGCTTCTTCCTGCCGGGCGACTCCATGCTTTTCACCGCAGGCCTGCTGGTGGCCACTGACACCATCAAATTCAACGTATGGCTTTTTGCGCTGCTGATTATTGTGGCGGCCATCATCGGCAACCAGACCGGTTACCTGATCGGCTCCAAAGCCGGTCCGGCCATTTTCAACAAGCCCAATTCACGACTCTTCAAGCGTGAAAACGTCGAGAACGCCCACGCCTTCTTCGAAAAGCACGGCGGCAAGGCGCTGATCCTGGCGCGCTTCGTTCCGATCATCAGGACGTTCGTCCCGGTCATTGTCGGCGTCGCCCAGATGAACAAAAAGAAATTCTTCCTCTTCAACGTGATTGGCGCAGTCCTCTGGGGCGGCGGCGTGACGCTCCTGGGTTACCTGCTGGGTGACCGTATTCCCTGGGTCCGCGACAACCTGGACATCATCTTCATCGCCATCGTCCTGGTCTCGGTCCTGCCCATCGGCATCGAGGTCCTCCGCGGGCTGTCCGCGAAGCGCCAGGCGAAGGCCTACGGCACCGACCCGGTGGATGAGTTCATCGAGGAACACGCTCCCGACAACGAGCACAAGACGCCGCGCGATATCCAGGGTACCCGCTCAGAGTAGGCTGCCACGGCGCCGTCCGCGCACCCCTGCCGGCCGTTCGAAACCTTAAACAACTGTGCTCCCCGTTCCGGCGGGGAGCACAGCTGTTTAACTGCTTATCGGTCACCGGCTAGCGGTTCCGCAGCGCCTCAACGACGGCCGGCAGGAGCGCCCGGAAGGCCTTGCCGCGGTGGCTGATGGCGTTTTTCTCGCCGGCGGACAGCTCCGCGCAGCTGCGCTTCTCCCCTGCCGGCTGCAGGATGGGGTCGTAGCCGAACCCGCCGGCGCCGCGGGGTTGGCGCAGGAGGACGCCCTCCAGCTGACCGTATTCCACCACCTCGTGCCCGGGACCAGTGGCCGTTCCGGGTACCGCCAGTGCCGCGGCGCAGACGAAGGCCGCCCCCCGGTGGGCGTCCGGCACGTCGGAGAGCTGGTTGAGCAGGAGCCACAGGTTCGCTTCGTCGTCGCCGTGACTGCCGGCCCACCGGGCCGAGAAGATGCCCGGCGCCCCGCCCATCACGTCCACGGCAAGGCCTGAATCGTCGGCGATGGCCACCAGGCCCGTCGCTTCGGCGACAGCGCGCGCCTTCAGCAGCGAATTCTCGGCGAACGTAACACCGGTTTCGACGACGTCGGGGGCACCTGCCGCCGCGGCGTCAACCACCTGTGTGTCGACATCGAGCCCCGGCACCTGCCCACGCAGCAGTTCCCGCAGCTCGCGGAGTTTGCCGATGTTATGCGTGGCAAGCACCAGTCGCGGCGCGGCGGGCGCCTCGCTCACAGGGCGTCTGCCAGGGTTTCGCGCTGGATGGCAGCGAGCTGCGTGGTGCCCAGCAGGGCCAGATCGAGGAGCTGGTCGAGTTCGGCGCGGTCAAAGGGCGCACCCTCGGCGGTACCCTGCACTTCCACGAACTTGCCCGAGCCCGTGACCACCACGTTCATGTCGGTCTCCGCACGGACGTCCTCAACATAGGGCAGGTCCAGCATGGGAACGCCGTCGATGATACCCACGGACACCGCCGCGATGGTGTCGATAAGGGGCTGTGCGTTCCTGGCGATCAGCTTGTTGTCGCGGGCAAACCTGATGGAGTCCGCGAGCGCAACGTAGGCGCCGGTGATGGCTGCGGTCCGGGTTCCGCCGTCCGCCTGGAGGACATCGCAGTCCAGCACGATGGTGTTTTCGCCCAGGGCCTTGGTGTCAATGATGGAGCGCAGGGAACGGCCGATGAGCCGGGAGATCTCGTGGGTGCGGCCGCCGATCTTGCCCTTGACGGATTCACGGTCGGACCGGGTGTTCGTGGCCCGGGGCAGCATGGCGTACTCGGCCGTGACCCAGCCGCGGCCCTCCCCCTTGAGCCAGCGCGGCACTCCCGCCGTCAGGGACGCGGTGCACAGGACCCGGGTGTTGCCGAACTCGATCAGGGCCGAACCTTCGGCCTGGTTGGACCATCCGCGGGTGATGCTGATGGGCCGGAGCTGGTCCGGGGCGCGCCCGTCGGCACGCACAATGGGCACTGCAGTTGCTTCAGAAGTCATGCCTTTAGCTTATCCACTGCCGGCCGCAGCGAGAGCCGAGGTTCCGCCGGGCGGGTGCCGCTCAGATGGTGTAGTGCACTCCGGCCACAGCCACTGCGACGTCGCCGCCGAACACCGGACGGGCCTCCGCCATGACAGTGGTGGGCGAGGTCCATACCGGAATGTGGGTCAGCAGGAGCCTGCGGGCCCCGGCAGCGGCAGCGGCTTCACCTGCGCGCTTGCCGGTCAGGTGGACATCCTTGATGCCGTCGTCCCGGCCCTCCTCAAAGGCAGCCTCGCAGAGGAACAGGTCGGCGTCCTTGGCCGCCTCCTCCAGCCCCGCACAGGAGTCTGTATCACCGGAGTAGGTCAGGATCCGGGAGACGTTGTTGCCTTCCTTGTCCGGCTCCACCACTTCCACGCGCAGGGCATATGCCTCCTCCACCGGATGGTTCACCGCGAAGGGCGTCACGGTGAACGGGCCCACGGTCACGGCTTCGCGTTCTGCCCAGTTGGTGAAGTCGAACTCCTCGTGCATGCCCGGGTCCAGCTCCAGCCCGTAGGCGGTGGCCATACGGTCCGCCGTGGCGGCCGGTCCCCACACTGGAATCCGGCCGCGGCCCCAGCCGCCCGGCTTCCAGCGGACGGCCACATGCAGGCCGCACAGGTCCATGCAGTGGTCCGGGTGGAGGTGGGTGAGGAAGATTGCGTCGATGTCCTCAAGGTCGGTGTAGCGCTGGATGGCGCCCAGCGCACCGCTGCCCAGGTCCATCACCACCTTCCAGGTCCGCTCGCCGTCGCTCGCCGTCAGAAGGTAGCACGACGCCGGGGAACCCGGGCCGGGGAAGGACCCCGTGCAGCCTACGATGGTGAGCTTCACTGGTTGGAACCCCCAATCACTGAACTGCCCACGAAGTTGGAAATCCGCGGGCGGCTCCTGGCACTTTGGGCCGCGGCGATCATCTCGGGCGTGATGCGGGCAAGGCTGCCGGTGGGGTACTGGGCGGCCACGTGGTCAACGTGCCGGACCGAGAGCACTTCGGGCCCCAGGAACCTGCGGGCCAGTGCCTCGAACTGGTGGGCGTCGCCGGTTGCCACAAAGTGGTGTTCCGGAGGGGTGTCAACTTGGCGCTGCAGGTTATGCGTGGCCAGGGCGCGGTAGACGTCCTTGGCGGTTTCCTCGGCGCTGGACACCAGGGTGACGTCCGCACCCATGACGTAGGAAATAACGCCGGTGAGCAGCGGGTAGTGCGTGCAGCCCAGGACTACGGTGTCCACCCCAGCGGCCTTGAGCGGGGCGAGGTACTCCTCCGCGACGGCCAGCAGGGCCGGGCCGGTGGTGATTCCGGCCTCCACATAGCTGACGAACTCCGGGCAGGCCACCGAGGTGATGTCCAGGTCCGGAGCGGCCGCGAAGGTGTCCTCATAGGCGCGGGAACCCACGGTGGCGGAGGTGCCGATCACGCCCACCCTGCCGCTCCGTGTTGCGGCAACGGCCCGTCGCACCGCCGGCTGGATGACCTCGATGACCGGAATGCCGTATTTGGCCGTGTACCGCTCGCGGGCGTCACGCAGCACAGCGGCCGACGCCGAGTTGCAGGCTATGGTGAGCAGCTTGACGCCGGAGTCCACCAGTTCGTCCATCACGCCCAGGGCATTGGCACGGACTTCCGCGATGGGCAGCGGACCGTACGGTCCGTGCGCCGTGTCCCCCACGTAGAGGATGGACTCGTTGGGGAGCTGGTCGATGATGGAGCGTGCCACGGTCAGGCCGCCCACGCCGGAGTCGAAGACGCCGATGGGCCGGGATTCGACGTTGGCGGCCGGGAGTTCGCTGGCTTTGGGCACCGCTGCGGCTTCAACTTGCGGTTCCATGCTCGAGGCTGTTGTCATGATTATTCGAGGATAGGTCTTCCCTGCAGCGTCAGGCACCATCTTGTGGCCTGTGACTCATGTCTAATTTGTCACAGGGCCGGGACGGGGACGCCCGGCGGGTCAAGGGCGGTAGTCCATGGACTGCAGCATGGCCTGGACCAGGGACTCCTGCAGCCAGGTGGTGAAGTTGTAGACCAGGGCCAGGTAGCTTTCAACGTCCTCGGCCTGGGACCAGTCCTGCATCAGGTGGACGTGCTCGGCGTCCTCCTCGTCCTGGATGTCCAGCCGCTCAGCCAGCACAAGCCGGACGTCGTTGAGGGCCACCGACCAGTGCCGCGCACCGTCAGCGGTCAGCACGATCTCGTCCTTGTCCAGGTCCAGTGCCGCGGCCCGGAGGGCGCCGATCTTTGTCTCCCGCAGCGACCTCTCGGTGAGCTGGCGGAACTCAAGGGACCCGGCGTCGTCATTCTGCATCACGTTGGGCAGGAGCCGCTTCACTGCCCGGTCCGTGGGCACGGCAACATCCATATCGAGGCCGATCAGGGCAGCCAGTGGATCCTGGCCCTGGCGCTCCTCCGGCTGGAGCATGGAAATGACGTCGTCAATGAGGCTGCGCAGCAGTTCCCGTTCGGCCGGCTCCAGATAGCCGGTGATGCCCTTGAGTCCGTATTTGAACGCCTTAGCCACGTTTCCCCTTACCTTGGCCCGGCCCGCCGGACTTGCCTGAATCGCCGCCGGACCCGCCGCTGGCTTTCTCCACGGTGGCCCACAGCCCAAAGCCGTGCATCGCGACGGCATGGCGCTCCACCTGCTCCTTGCTGCCGGCGGCAACAATGGAGCGGCCCTTTTTGTGGACCTCCATCATGAGCTTGTTCGCTTTGCTTTCGGAGTAGCCGAAGTAACTTTGGAACACGTAGCTGACGTAGCTCATCAGATTCACGGGGTCATTCCAGATCACCAGGTTCCAGGGGATGTCCGGCGCGGCAAGGAAGTCTGTTGACTCCGCTGTGCCGGTCCGGGTGCCCTCTTGCGTATCAGGGCCGAGCGCAACGCTTAAGGTCATCTGTCCATTCTATGGGGATGATGGGCCCCCGCCGGCGAGGGCCCCGCGGCGAAGCGAAGCGAGACGTGGGAGCCGGTGGATGGGCCCACGCCGGCGAGGGCCCCGCGGCGAAGCGAAGCGAGACGTGGGAGCGGGTGGATGGGCCCACGCCGGCGAGGGCCCCGCGGCGAAGCGAAGCGAGACGTGGGAGCCGGTGGGGACTAGAGTGACTTTCGTGAGCACCTCTGCCGGCTGGGACCATCCCCGCACGTCCTTTTACACTGACCACTACGAGCTGACCATGCTGCAGGCGTCACTTCATTCAGGCGCCGCGCACCGCAGGTCCGTCTTCGAGGCTTTTGCCCGGCGGCTCCCGGACGGCCGGCGTTACGGCATCGTGGCCGGTACCGGCCGGCTGCTGGAAGGCATCGCGAATTTCCGCTTCGGGAAGGCCGAACTGGACTTCCTGGCCCGCACGAAGGTGGTTAATGAGGAGACGCTGGAGTACCTCGAGTCCTACCGTTTCTCCGGTGATATCTGGGGCTATCCGGAAGGGGAAGCGTACTTTCCGAACTCCCCCATCCTGATCGTGGAGGCCACCTTTGGTGAAGCGTGCATGCTGGAGACGTATCTGTTGTCCGTGCTCAACCACGACAGTGCCATCGCCTCCGCCGCGTCCCGGATGATCAGTGCTGCCGGCGGCCGCCCCTGTATCGAGATGGGCTCCCGGCGCACCCATGAGGAAGCCGCTACCGCCTCCGCCAGGGCAGCCATCATTGCCGGATTCGACAGCACGTCCAACCTGGAGGCGGGCATCCGCTACGGGATCAAGACGGTGGGCACCGCTGCCCATTCCTTCACCCTCCTGCATGACACGGAGCGGGATGCCTTCGAGGCCCAAATTGCCGCCCTCGGCGACGCTACGTCCCTGCTGGTGGACACCTACGACGTCGAAGCGGCCGTACGCACGGCCGTGGACCTTGCAGGCCCACGGCTTGGCGCGGTCCGGCTGGATTCCGGCGACCTCGTGGCCCAGGCCCAATGGGTCCGCCAGCTCCTTGACCACCTCGGCAACGAAAACACCAAAATCGTGGTCACGTCCGACCTGGACGAATTCGCCATCGCCGCGCTTCAGTCCGCCCCCGTGGACTCCTACGGCGTGGGCACTTCCCTGGTCACCGGATCCGGCGCCCCGACCGCCAGTATGGTCTACAAACTGGTAAGCCGCACGGACGACGACGGGAACTTCGTCTCCGTAGCCAAAGCCGCCAAGAACAAGGCAAGCGTGGGCGGGCGCAAATACGCGCTGCGGAAACTGGACGAACGCGGCATTGCCACTGCTGAGGTGGTGGGTGTGGGCCGCCGGCCCGAGGACGACGGCAATGACCGTCCGCTGCTGCAGCAGTTCATGAAAAACGGCGAACTGATGCCGGGCTGGACCGGCCATGAAGGCGTGCTCCGGGCGCGCCGGCGCCACGCCGAGTCGATGGCTGAACTTCCGGCCGTGGTCAACCGCCTCCAGCGCGGTGAAGCAGCCATCCCTACTCTCTATGAAGAAAACTGAGGAGACCTGATGTCCCGCGCCCTGATCATCGTTGACGTCCAGAACGATTTTTGCGAGGGCGGCTCGCTCGCCGTGCCCGGCGGCGCAGCGGTGGCCGGTGCGATCAGTGAATACGTGGATGCCCACCACAGCGAGTTCGACCACGTCGTGGCCACCCAGGACTGGCATATCAACCCCGGCGACCACTTCTCCGAGGCCCCTGATTTCATCGACAGCTGGCCGCCGCATTGCGTGGCGGGAACCCGCGGTGCGGAACTCCACCCGGATCTGGACACCGAGTACATCGACGCCTACTTCCAGAAGGGGCAGTTTGCTGCCGCCTACTCCGGCTTCGAGGGGCTGCAGGCGCCGGAAGACGCCGTTCCCACCGGGGAACGGCAACCCGGCGCGCTGCCGGGTGCCGGCGAAGCTGACAAATATGCTGCCGCTGAAGACGCCATCGGCCTGGACGACTGGCTGCAGAGCAACGACGTGGAGGACGTGGTGGTGGTGGGCATCGCCACCGATTACTGCGTCAAGGCAACGTCCCTTGACGCAGTCCAGGCAGGCTACTCCGTGACGGTCATCCGCTCCCTGACGGCAGGGATCGCAGAGGACCCCGAGGAAGCAATCACCGAGATGGAGCTTGGCGGCGTCGACGTCGCCTGAGCGCTATTTTCGGCCGATGAACCAGTCCTGAAGCTTCCGCAGGCGGGACTGCAGCTGTTCCTCGTTGGCCTGCGCCACCGGCGGACCGCCGCAAACAGTCCTTAGCTTGGTGTGGACCACGCCGTGGGGCGTCCCGGTACGGGCGGACCAGGCAGCCACGTTCTTGGCCAGTTCGTTCCGAAGGTCCATCAGCAGCCGGTGGTCCGGGACTGTCGGCGCAGCGGTTTCCGCCACCGCCGGGGCACGCCGGTTCTTCCGGTTGAGCTGCTCATGCTGGCGCTGGCGAAGCAGCGTGCCCACCTGTTCGGCGTCCAGCAGCCCGGGGATGCCCAGGAAGTCCATTTCGTCGTCGGACCCTACTTCGCCGCCGGTGCCGAACTCGCCGCCGTCGAACAGGACGCGGTCAAAGGACGCCTGCGAGTCCAGGGCCTCGAACTTGCCTTTGGTGAGGCTGTCCGAGGCCTTGTCCTCACGGTTGGCTTCCGCCATCAGCGAGTCTTCCGGATTGAAGAGGCCGTCCCCGTCCTCCTTCTCCGGCCGGTCCAGGGCGTGGTCGCGCTCGGCCTCCATCGAGTTGGCCAGGGCCATCAGCTGCGGCACGGACGGCAGGAAGACCGACGCCGTCTCGCCCCGCTTGCGGGCACGCACAAAGCGGCCCACCGCCTGGGCGAAGAACAGCGGAGTGGACGTGGACGTGGCGTACACACCCACTGACAGCCGGGGCACGTCAACACCTTCGGACACCATCCGGACCGCAACCATCCACCGCTTCTCGCTGGCGGTAAACTCCTCGATCTTGCTGGAGGCTTTGGCGTCGTCGGAAAGGATGACGGTGGGCGACTCGCCGGTAATGCGCTTCAGCTGCCCGGCATATGCCCTGGCATCCTCGTGGTCGGTGGCGATCACCAGCCCGCCGGCGTCGGGGACGGTGCGGCGGACCTCGCTGAGGCGTTTGTCCGCCCCGGCGAGGACAGCCGGAATCCACTCGCCCGCAGGGTTCAGTGCGGTACGCCAGGCGTGCGAAGTGATGTCCTTGGTCACCGCAGCCTCGCCAAGTGATGCCGCCATCTCCTCGCCCGCGCTGGTCCGCCAGCGCATCTGCCCTGAGTACGCCATAAACATCACCGGCCGGACCACGTGGTCCCGCAGGGCGTTCCCGTAGCCGTAGGTGTAGTCCGCCTTGGACCGACGGATACCGTCCCGGTCCTCCGCGTACTCCACGAACGGAATGGGTGAGGTGTCCGAGCGGAACGGGGTACCGGTCAGGGAGAGCCGGCGCGCTGCGGGATCGAACGCCTCCCGCAGGCCGTCGCCCCAGGACAACGCCTCGCCGCCGTGGTGGATCTCATCCAGGATCACCAGGGTCCGCGCGGCCTCGGTTTTGGCCCGGTGCAGCATAGGCTTGCTGGCCACCTGGGCGTATGTGACGGCGACGCCGATAAAGCCGCGGCCGTGCTGGCCGTCTGAGTTCTTGAAGTTGGGGTCAATGGCAATGCCCACCTTGGCTGCCGCATCCGCCCACTGGCGCTTGAGGTGGTCCGTGGGCGCGACGATGGTCACGCGGTTGACCATACCGGACTCGATGAGAGTGGACGCGATCCGGAGCGCGAAAGTGGTTTTACCGGCGCCGGGCGTTGCCACGGCCAGGAAGTCCCGGGGACTCGTCCTCAGGTAGAGGTCCAGGGCTTCCTGCTGCCAGGCACGGAGTTTCGGGGCGGTTCCCCAGGCTGCACGTTCCGGATAAGCCGGAGGCAGGGTGGGGCCGCCAAAAAGCGTCTCCGTCACTACTTGTTGTTGCCTGAGTCCCCTCCGGGACCCTTGCCGCCATCGTTGCCCGGACGGAGGCCGTCATAGACCTCTTTGCACATCGGGCACACCGGGAACTTCTGCGGATCCCGGCCGGGCGTCCAGACTTTGCCGCACAGGGCAATGACGGGCTCCCCGGTCAGCGCGGACTCCATGATCTTTTCCTTGCGCACGTAGTGCGAAAAGCGCTCCCGGTCTCCCGGCTCCACCTCTTGGCGCAGTTCCTCGCGCTCAATGGTGGCCGTGGACGTTCCAGCCCCGGAAAGCTCGCGCATCGGGTCGTTTTCGAGAGGGTCCGTCATGCTAGTCATGCCAACCATCTTAGCCTTTCCGGCGGTGGGGCGTTCGACGCCGGCGCACGCCCAGCGGAAGGAAAAAGCCGCCCGCTGCCTGCCGCCGTCGTAATATTTGGCAGCTGGAGAGGGTGTTGCCGTGCGCTCAGAGGCCTTGCCAGTCGGGCTTGTTGTCATAGGTGTGGCGGTAGAAATCCGCGAGTTTCAGCGCTGAGGCGGCTGCCTCGTCCAGCAGGACTGTGGCATGGGGATGGAACTGCAGCACCGACGCGGGGCAGATGGCGGACACCGGCCCTTCGACGAACTCGCGGACAGCCTGCGCCTTCTGCGCGCCGGTTGCCACAAGGATCACATGCCGGGCATCCATGATCGTTCCCAGGCCTTGGGTCAGAACGTGGTGCGGGACCTCGGCCAGTCCGCTGAAGAACCGGGCGTTGTCACGGCGTGTCTGTTCGATGAGGCTCTTGATCCGGGTGCGGGAGGCGAAGGAGGATCCGGGCTCATTAAAGCCGATGTGGCCGTCGGTGCCCACGCCGAGGAGCTGAAGGTCAACACCGCCAGCCGCGGTGATGGACTCCTCGTAGGCACGGCAGGCCTCCGGGATGTCCGTTGCTGTTCCGTCCGGCCCATGGACATTTCCGGGGGCAATGTTGACCCGATCGGTGAACTCCCGCCGGATGACCTCGCGGTACGATTCGGGGTGCCCGGCCGGCAGGCCCACGTACTCGTCGAGGGCAAAACCGGAGGCACGGCTGAAGTCCAGGCCGTCCCGCTGGTGGCGGGAAGCGAGCTCGTCGTAGACCGGCAACGGTGACGATCCCGTGGCAAGCCCCAGTACGGCATCCGGTTTGCGCCGCAGGAGCTCCTCGATGGCATCCGCGGCAAGCTTCCCGATGTGTTTGCTGCCGTTGAGGATGACTACTTCCATACTGTTCCTTCCCGGGCCGTGTCAGCCGTTCGCTTCGTTGGCGGTCCACTGCTCCATCATGCACTCCTTCATAGTGCACCCGCTCCATAGGCACTGCTCAGCGGTTCACTGTCACCTGCGCCAGCAGTTCAGGACCGCGGGCGTCAAGCCATTTCCCGCCCAGCCGGACACCGATCACCAACAGGCCCACTCCCAGCACCAGTCCAACGCCGAGGTTCAGCCAGCCGAACAGGCTGTTGCCGGTGACCAGCTGTGCGATCAGGAGCGCGGCCTCCGGCAGCACCAGGACCAGCAGGACTCCCAGCCCGGCAAACTGGACGGCAAGGGTCTGGCCCACGTTTCCCGGGGGCTTCTTGAAGGGACTGTCGCCGGGCAAGGGAACCGCCACGGTGTACCGGGCCGAGACCACTGAGGACAATCCCAGTCCCGTAAAGAGGATCCCCAAACTCAGCCCCAACTGGCCGGGCAACGGGTCCCAGTCACCGGTGAAGGCAGAGTAGCCGGCGGCGAACACCAGAACCACCGGCAGTGCGAAGGCCAGGCACGCCAGGGCGCGGCCCAGCCTGTCGTCAACACCATGGACCCCGCTGGCCAGGTGCAGCGCGAAGGCGGTGTTGTCATAGGAGACATCAGCGGAGATGGACCAGGCCAGGATAAACGCCGTCAGCGGAGCCAGGAACGCCAGGGTGCTGAAGTCGCCGGCCTGGCTGCCCTGGAACACCAGCACCACCGGAAGGAGCGGGACCACGATGAGCGAGCCGGAGTAGCGGGGGTCCCGGATCCAGTAGGTAAGGGCCCTTGCCATCACCGCGCCCGCAGGAACAGCCGGCAGGAACCCGAGCAGTCCCAGCTTGCCGCCCTTGCGCTTTCCGCTGCCCGAGTAGGGCGGGGTGACCAGGGCACGTTCCAACAGCAGCTTCCAGCACCACGCAAGGCCGGCAAGCACCGCAAGGGAGATGAGCAGTTTCAAGGCCGCCGCACCGGGCCGGCCGGCCTCAATGTCGCCCGCCAATGCCCACGGGGCGCCAAGCGGAGTCCACGACAACGTCCGGGCAAAGTCCGGGAGGAAGCCGGTGGAGGCGGTGATCCCGCGCCCTACTCCAGCCACGATCGGGCCCAGGAGGACGAGCGGCACCATAAACGCGACCGCGCTGACATCCTTGAAGCGGCGGGAGGACGCGAGGCTGGCCGTGGCCGTGGTCACCACCTTGGACAGCACAATGCAGGTCAGCACGCCCACCGCTGCACCCAACAGGGCCGCAAGCGCGGGCAGTACGCCGCGGGACCACGTCACCACCGTGGACAGTGCCACCAGCGCTGTTGCCAGGCCCGGAATACCGATCAGTCCGCCCAGCGCCAGCCCTGCCAGCATATGCTTCATGGGGACGGCGAACGTGGTGAAGCGGGCCGGATCCAGCGTCATGTCCGTAGCTGAAGCCACCACCGGAATGATTCCCCAGCCGAGGACGGCCGCGGAGCCGCCCAGCATCACTGCTGTATACACCAGCTCGTGTTCCGCCTGGCGAAGCAGGACCAGCACCACCACCAGCGTGGCTACGACGCTCAGTGCATAGAGTCCTGCGAACGCCATGCCCACCAGCTGCCACGGGCTGCGGCGAAGGCCGTTACGCAGCAGACTGATTTTGAGCCTTAGAAGGTGCGCAACCATTCCAGCCCTTCCGTGTGGCTGCGGCCGCCCACCAGCTGGACGAACCGGTCTTCCAGGGAGACTCCCCCTCGCACCTCGTCGACGGTTCCGGTGGCCAGCAGCCTGCCGCCGGCCACCACTGCAACGTGGTCGCACATGCGCTGCACCAGGTCCATCACGTGACTGGAGACGATCACCGTGCCGCCGGACGCCACGTAGCTGTCCAGGATCGAGCGGATGTTCGAGGCAGAGACGGGGTCAACGGCTTCGAAGGGCTCGTCCAGGACCAGTAGCCTGGGCGCGTGGATCAGGGCAGATGCCAGGGCGATCTTTTTGGTCATGCCCGCCGAGTAGTCAACCACCAGTGTGCCGGCGTCCTGCGCGAGGTCCATGGCCGCCAGCAGCTCGCCCACGCGGCTGGCCACCACTTCCTTGTCCATTCCGCGCAGCAGGCCGGCGTAGGTAATGAGCTGTTCGCCGGTTAACCGGTCAAACAGCCGGACCCCATCCGGCAGGATCCCCATCAGGCGCTTGGCCTCCAGCGGGCGGGACCAGACATCCACGCCATGGACGACGGCGGTGCCGAAGTCCGGGCGCAGCAGCCCGGTGGCCATCGACAGTGTGGTGGTCTTGCCGGCGCCGTTGGGGCCGACAATCCCGAAGAAGGAACCCGCGGGGACGTCCAGGCTGATGCCGTCCACGGCGATCTTTTGCCCGAACCGTTTGGCGAGTCCCCGGATGGACAGTGCGGCGACGGGACCGGCGGGCCGCGCGGGGTCAGGTTGCTGAGCAGTCATGAAGCCAGACTAGTCCTCGGGTTGCGGCAGCGGGGTCCTCCTGCAGGAGTAGTGAAATAGGTGTAGATCGGCTTCGCACTGGGCCGCCGGTTCCTACCTCACCTTGCGGATCCGGATGGGTCCTTTGGCTGTGGCAGGATCCACCACCGAACCGCCCTGGGTGATCTCCACCTCGCCGGCGTCAACCAGCCGCCGGGCAGCCATGCGGGCAGGCTCCATCAGGTCGCGCCAATTTTCGTCGCCAACGGCCCGGGCAGCATCCGACGGGCAGATGGTGGACGTTGCAGCCCTGGCAGCGAGGAGTTCCAGGATGATGGTCTCCAGCTGTCGGTCGATTCCGCCCTCGGGGGCTTGTTCCTTGTCCGGCTGCCGGTGGGCCATCACGTCCGCGGCCTTTAGAAGGTGCGCCGCGGCACGGCGCGCTCGTACTGCGGCGCCCATGTGATGTCGTGGCCCAGCTCGAAGGCCGCGCGCAGCCACCAGTGCGGGTCCCGAAGCGCCGCCCGGGCAATAAAGACGCCGTCCGCCTGTCCGGTCGCAATGGCATGTTCAGCCTGGCCGGCGGAAGTCAGGAGCCCCACGGTTCCGGTGGGCACCCCCGCCTCCCTGCGGATGGCAGCGGAGAATCCTGTCTGGTATCCGGGACCGGCCTTAATCTGCTGATGGGCTACGGCTCCGCCGCTGGAGACGTCCACCAGGTCCACGCCGTGCTGCGCCGCCTCCCGTGCAAGCCGCACGGACGCCGCCAGGTCAACCCCGCCGTCAGCCCAGTCGCTGGCGGAGATCCTCAACAGCAGGGGCATCGAGTCCGGAATGACAGCCCGCACCGCATCAACCACCGCAAGCATCAGGCGGCTCCGCCCCGCTTCATCCCCACCCCAGGCGTCCGTCCGCGTGTTGATCAGCGGGCTCTGGAACTGGTGCAGGAGGTAACCGTGAGCCCCGTGGATTTCCACCGTATCGAACCCGGCGTCCACCGCGCGGACTGCCGCGGCCGCAAAGTCGCCGATCACACCTGCAATTTGTTCCTCGCTCATCACGGCGGGTTCGGTATAGCCGTCGAACGCTGACGGTGAGGGCCCCACTGTGGTCCAGCCGCCGTCGGACTGGGGGACGCTGCCGTGCTTGCCGGAGAAAGGCCAATACGTGGAGGCCTTCCGGCCGGCATGGGCCAACTGGACGCCAATTTTTGCTTCAGCCGCCCCGTGCTGGTGCACAAAGGACGTAATCCGCTGCCAGGCTTCGGCCTGGGCATCGTTGTAGAGGCCGGCATCGCGGGGACTGATCATGCCCTCGTGGTTCACGGCGGCGGCCTCGGTGAGGATCAGCGCCGCGCCGCCGGCGGCGAAGGAGCCCAGGTGCATCAGGTGCCAGTCGTGCGGAACGCCGGGCGCGGCGTCGGCATCGCAGCTGTACTGGCACATCGGCGACACCCAGCCGCGGTGCTGGAGCTCAAGCGAGCGGAGCTTCAGCGGTTCGAACAAAGCGGACATCAGAAAAGTACCCTCGCAAGTGCCTGGCGCGCCTTGGCCACTCGATCATCTGCTGCGCCCACCACGTCGAACAGCTCAAGCAGGCGGACCCGGGCAGTCTCGCGCTCCGGTCCGAAGTTCCTGCCGATAAAGCTGACCAGGCGGTTCAGCGCGTCCTCCACGTGCCCGCCGGCCACATCCAGGTCAGCGACGGCAAGCTGTGCCTGCAGGTTGTCCGGCTCATTGGCCGCCTGGGCGCGCAGTGCTTCGCTGTCCTGGGCGGAGAGCGGCTGGAGACGCTCCATCAGCTCCACCTGGGCCAGCCCTGCCTTCGCCTCGTGGTCGGCCGGCATCTCGTTCAGCGCCTGCCGGTAGGCTGCTGCCGCCGCCGCATAGTCGCCGGCTTCGATGGCGTCAAAGGCGGCCTGGTGCAGCGGTGGCAGCGGGGCGGGCTCGCCTTCCTGCACGGCACCGCCGCCGAGGCTGCCGGTCACACCGTTTGCCGCGGCCACCTTCAGCAATTCGTCAAAAAGACCGCGGACCTGCTGTTCGTCGGCGCCGCCCTGGAAAAGCGGAACCGGCTGCCCCTTGAGCACCGCGACGGCGGTAGGCACGGCCTGCACCTGGAACGCCTGGGCAAGCTGCGGGAATGCTTCGATGTCGGCGGCTCCCAGGACCAGCCTGCCGCCATAGCTGTCCACCACGCGTTCCAGGACGTCCAGCATGGTTGCCGATTCGGGTGAGTAGGCAGCCCACAGCGCGAAGACCACCGGCACCTGCGCGGACAACTCCACCAGTTGCTGGAAGTTGCCCTCGGTCACGTTGACCACCAGTTCGGGAGTGCCGGGAGCGGCGCCGGGCTGCGCTCCCCCGGGCGCTTCCGGTCCGGACGGCGGCGCGGACGGGGCCGGTGCGGCGGGGCGCTGCTTCAGCGAGGAAAGGTCGACGGCGCCGCGCAGGTTAAGCGGGTTGGCAGCGGCAGGAGGGACTGGGCGGGAAGCTGGCGAACTCATGCTTTCCACTCTAGCCACTCCGGCCGCTGCCGGGGGTAATGCAGGTACGGCGTCTACTTGAAGCTGGCGCCCACCAGGCCGCGGGTGGCAGCCACAAGCTTCATGGGGTCGGTGGAGCCTGCGGGCGGAACATACACGGCCATGGACTCCGCGAAGCTCAGGACCATGCCCGTGGTGGTTTCCTTGCCGCCTGCGAGGGCGGCGGCGTCGTCACCGATAGTCAGCTTGTCACCGGCAGCCTTCGGCGTTCCCTCAAAGCCGAAGTTGATCCGGCCCAGGACCAGCGCGCCGCCGTCCGCCGTGCGGAACACCACGGTGCTTTCCGGAACCACCTTGTGCGTGAAGGAGAAGTTGCCGTTCTTCCCCGCCTTGGCCACCTCGGCCTGGTAAGACAGCGTGTCCGCGATGTACGGCGAGGACTTGCCCTCCACGAGCTTGTCCTTGAAGGCGGACCCGGCGGAGGTGAGGCGGTCTGCAAGGCCGGACATAGCCTCTTCGCCGCTGTACAGCAGCCCGGTCTTGTCACCGGCAGCCAGCGTTTCTGTACCATCACGGTTGATGGTGGGGAAGGTGGTACCGGGCTGCAGCGGGTTCGTTTCCACGAGCTTGTAGTTCTCGCGCGCTGAGGACTGGACGAGCGTCAGCAGTTGCGGGACCACGTTGCCCTCACCCTGCGTTACGGCAAGGACGGACCGGGGCCAGTCGCGGTTGCTCGTGACCGCCGTGGTGAGGAGCTTGGTGGACCGCACGGGCATGCGTGCCTCGTAGGATCCCACCCGGGAGCGGATCTTGTAGTTCTGGGTCCGGACTTCAAGCTCAGTCCCGCCAAGGCGGTCGGCAAGCTTGGCTGCATCCTTTGCTGCGTCGCCGGCGTCCGCGGCGCTGGAGACCTGCTCCAGGATGCGACGGAACTGCGCATCCAACAGCACCGGCGGGCCGGACTGCTCCTGCGCAGGCGAAGCTGACGATGTTGAATCCGATGAAGGCTCAGGCGCAGGCGAGGTCGCATTTGCGGCGACACCGGTTCCTGCCACAACAGCGGCGGCAACCACTCCGGCGGCGGCCATGGCCACACGCGAGGACGAACGTGCCTCGGTCTTGGCGCGGGCACGCTGGGCGAAGCCGCTGCCCTTGCCGTCACCTTCGCCATTGCGCTTGCGGAGGGTGAGCAGGGCCAGGACGATCCCGCCAAGGATCAGGAGCGAGCCCAGCACCATCAGCGGGATGGCCCACGGGGTGGAGGTATCGTTTGGGAACGTCATGGAGATGGAGGCCGGCGCAGGCTGGGTCCCGTCAGAGGCCAACAGAAGGGTCCAGTCGCCGTCAGCCGGCGGCGTCCAGGAGTACTCCAGTTCGCCGCTTGCGTTCTCCGTGGAGACCCAGAGGTCGGAGCCTGCGGGGTTGGGCGCAGTGGCTTCGCCGTCCGCGTGTTCCACCTGGAGCGACTTCCCGTCCTCCGAAACCCCCGTAACGGTGTTATGCGCCGTCTGGCCTACCCAGGCGTCAACGTCATCGGGACGCCCTGCCGCCAGCAGGAAGTTGCCATCACCCTCGATGTTGATCTTGACGGTGCCGCCATGAAGGGTGCGCAGGTTCTGGTCTATGACCGTTAGCGGCGCAGCACCGGCATCAGCAGGCGCAGACGCCGTGAAGGTTTCGGACGGAGCCCAGATGGTTCTCTGGCCGATGCCGGCCAGCAGTGTCAGGAGGCCGAGCAGCACGAGTGCGACTGCAGTCTTTAAACGCAAGGGAACACCTATCATCAGCGGGGGTTTACCTTCAATGGTAACGGTTTCGTTACCACGGCCCTGGTTTCGGCGCCGGAAACGCTTCTTCCGTTACCTCCAGGACGGGCCCTCCGCGGGTGTTGACAGGGCTGCTGATAGTGTTTGCGATGATCATCACACCGGCCCGCGCCAGCGGTGCCACGCACCGAACAGGCCCCAAATTCCAGTGACTGACAAGACGGACGAGTCCTCCGCGGCACACGAGAATCCGGAGGGTCCCGAGCCTTCGGCAGGTGCTCCGCGCGTCCCTGCCCGGGTCCGCCGGAGGGGGGCCGCCGCCGCGGCCCTCGGACTGGTGGTACACCGGCTTCGACAGCCGCTGCCCGGGGCCCAGCCAAGGCTCCGCTTCGAAATGCCGCCGGAATACTCCCACCAGGACAACCACCAGGTTGGCGAGGAGTCCGGCGGGGTGGAGCCCCAGTTCGGTGACCCCGGCCCGCGGATGTCACCGCAGCATCCCCTCTACATGGGTTTTATGGGCACTGTGGGCGTGGGGCTTGCCTTGCTTGTCTACTGGATCGGATCCAACACCACACAGCTGCTGCTGTGGATCGTGGCGGCGCTGTTTATCGCGCTGGGCCTGGAGCCGGTGGTCAGCTGGCTTGAGGGCCGCAAGATTCCCCGCCCGGCCGGGATCCTGGTATCCGTCACCGTGCTGGTGAGCGCCGTCGTCGGATTCTTTGCCACCCTGATTCCCACGATCGTGGAGCAGGTGACGGAGATTGTCCAGCAGGCACCTGTCTGGGTGCGGGACTTCATTGATTCAGACTTCTTCCGCAGCCTCGATGACCAGTTCGGCGTGCGGGAACGGATGACGGAGGAACTGGACAAGTTCGTCAACGACCCTGCTGCCGTGGGCGGAATTTTCGGCGGGGTGGTAACTTTCGGGTCAACGGTGGCCAATGGGCTGTTCGGCACACTGATTGTGCTGGTGCTGAGCCTGTACTTCCTGGCCGCCCTGCCCGCGATGAAAAAGTGGGGCTACCGGCTGGCGCCGCGTTCCCGTCGGGCACGGGTGGAGGCTTTGTCCGAGGAGATCACCCGCTCGGTGGGCAATTACGTCATCGGGCAGGCCTGCGTGGCCCTGCTGAATGCCACTTTTGCCTTCATCGTGATGTCCATAGTGGGGATCCCCTTCGCGCTTTTGCTGGCGTTCGTAGTGGCCCTGCTGGCCTTTATCCCTCTGGTGGGCGGGCTGATTGCCGGTGTGCTTGTAGTCCTCATCGCGCTGACCGAGGGCTGGCAAAGCGCGGCCGTTTACGGCATCTGCTACTTCGCCTACCTGCAGTTCGAGGCCTACTTCATCTCCCCGCGCATCATGCAGAAGGCAGTCGCGGTGCCGGGTGCGGTGGCCGTCATCTCCGTCATTGCCGGCGGCAGCCTGCTGGGTGTCCTCGGCGCCCTGATCGCCATACCGACGGCGGCCGCCGTCCTGCTGCTGATCCGCGAAATTTATGTGGTGCGTCAGGACAAGCACTGACGCCTGAAAGCCAAGCGTTCCGGCCTAAGCCGGGGCGTTGGCCACCGGCCCGTCCCATTCCTGCGGCAGGCTGGTGCCGCCGGAGCCTGGTCCAGTAACCTCTTCCACTATTTCGTTCAGCACACGCCCGGCGTACTTCTCCCCCACCCACAAATGCTTGGCGCCTTTGACCCCCACAATGCGGGCTTGGGGCACCAGGCTGAAGCGCGCGGCTGCGGCGTCCGGCTGCAGGTAGTCGTCGTGCTCAGGCACCAGCACCTTGAGCGGTTTCCCGGACTGCGCCCATTCCAGCAGGTGCGCATCCTTGGCCCGGTGCAACGGTGGGGACAGCAAAACTGCACCCTCGATCTGCGCCGCGACCGGTTCCGTGGCCCCGTACATCAGGGCAAGTTCGGTGCCGAAGGACCAGCCCACGAGCCACCGGTTGGGCAGGCCGCGTTCGACGGCGAAGCGGACGGCCGCCTCGACGTCATGCCGCTCTCCAACACCTTCCTCGAAGGCGCCCGTGCTGGTACCCCGTGGGGACTCCGTGCCGCGCGTGTTAAACCGCAGCACGGCGATGCCGGCGAGTGCGGGCAGCCGGTAGGAGGCCTTGCGGTAGACGTGCGAATCCATGAACCCGCCGTGGGTAGGCAGCGGGTGCAGGGTAATCAGCGTGGCATTGACCGGCCCGGACTCCGGCAGCGCCAGTTCCCCCACCAGGGTATGGCCGTCCTCCGTCAGCAGCTCCACATTTTCGCGCCGGGCCGGCAGGACAGTGGAAGCACGGATGGGCACGGAGCCGGTGGACTGGACGAATTTGTACGACGGCGGATCAAAAGTCATGCCTGCCAGCTTAGCGACAGCCGCGCCCGGCCCCTTACCGGTAGCGGTAACTGCGGGTCATCCAGCAGTTCGTGTGCCAGTGGCGGCGTTCCGCCAGACCCGCGGCAGCGCCGAAGAGGTGGTCATCCTTCCAGACCACCAGGTGGGCGACCCCTGGCAGCACCGCGGTGGAACACTCTGGGCAGATGTAAGTCTTTTCAGCGTTCCTGGCCGTCATGGTGCGGACCATCCAGTCGCCGTCGGGAGCGCTTTCCCGACGGGCGATGCCTGCCCGCGCACGTTCCAGGTCAAGTTCAGGGACCTCGCTGCTGCCCTTCTTTCCGGCCACCCTGCCCGAAGCGGCACCGGCTCTTCCGGACACGGGGCGGCGGGGTCGGTTGGAACGCGGCATGCATCCATTCTGCCCCAGCGCCGGCCCGGGCCATTCCTTGCCGGGCCATAACCATCCGCCGCAGGACTCTGCCCGGGGCGGAGGCCTGCGGCACCAGACGGTAGTCTGTACGGCGTGCGACTTGTCATAGCCCGATGCTCTGTTGATTACGTTGGCCGGCTCAAAGCCCATCTCCCCCTTGCCACCAGGCTGCTGCTTGTCAAGGCTGACGGTTCTGTCCTGGTCCACTCGGACGGCGGCTCCTACAAGCCCCTTAACTGGATGAGCCCGCCCGCCACGCTGCGGGTCACTTCCCCCGAGGATGTGGACCTGGAACTGGGTGTGATCGAGCAATGGACCGTGCAGTCGGCCAAGACTGACGACCGGCTGATCATCAACATCCACGAGAAACTCAGTGAGTCTTCCCACGACCTCGGCGTGGATCCGGGCCTGATCAAGGACGGTGTGGAGGCGGACCTGCAGCGGCTGCTGGCGGAACAGATCGAAACGCTCGGTGAGGGCTACTCCCTGATCCGCCGCGAGTACTTCACGGCCATCGGGCCGGTGGACATCCTGGCCCGCGACTCGGGCGGCGGCACCGTGGCCATCGAGCTCAAGCGGCGCGGCGATATTGACGGCGTGGAGCAGCTCACCCGATACCTTGAATTGCTCAACCGCGATCCGCTGTTGGCCCCGGTCCGGGGTATCTTCGCTGCCCAGCAGATCAAGCCGCAGGCCAAGGTCCTGGCGAACGACCGCGGGATCGATTGCGTCACCCTTGACTACGACGCCATGCGCGGGGTGGATGACAGCGAATCCCGGCTCTTCTGACGGCGGCATTGCCCAGCACTCCCTGGCCATGCGGCGAGCCCTCATATTGCGCGGTATTGGGCTTCCACAAAGTCACTTAACCTTCTTTTTACTCAAAATTTATGCGTTTCTCCACTTAAACCGTTGACCTCCGCTGGGCAGCGTGAAATTCTTGTCTCAGTCTTTGTGTAGGTGTTTTTCATGCTCGCAAGACATGTTGCGAGTGCGAAGCTCCTGCAGCGCCGGTCCCTTTACCGGGCGGGCAACCCAGGATTCTTCTCACGGAGTGACCAAGGCCGGCACGAGGTGTGCCGATCTTAAACAAGTTCCACAATGAGGAGAAATAAATGGCACAGGGAACCGTCAAGTGGTTCAACGCTGAAAAGGGCTTCGGCTTCATTACCCCGGATGACTCCGATGGTGATGTCTTCGTGCACTACTCGGAGATCCAGACCGGTGGCTTCAAGACTCTCGACGAGAACCAGCGCGTTCAGTTCGAAATCGGCCAGGGCGCCAAGGGTCCGCAGGCAACCGGCGTCACGCTGGTCTAGTCCCCGCCCCGCCGCGTAAATGCGGCAGGCAGCGAAAAAATGATCCCCGGCAATTATGCCGGGGATCATTTTTGTCGAATTCCAGGGTGCTTCCGGCGTCCCCATTGGTCCGCCTTGTTCGCTGGGAACGCGCATTGTTGGTGCTCTATCTGGAAGAGTTCACTTCACCAATTTGCGGACCAGGCGCGCACCCTGCGGAAGGGAAAGCCCGGGCAAGTAGGCACGTGTTAGCGCGCGGCCAATAGCGGGCAGGTGCAGCGGGTCCTGGTAATACAGGTAAAGGGCACGGTACTCCGGCTTGAACCGCGATTTGAATGCCGCCAGGGAGCGGAATCCATATACCGGTTCCAGGGCATGACCCACCAGGTCGAGGATCCGCACCAGGTTATCCGCACCGCCCTCCCCGCCGGAATCGCCACCGGTTCCGGGAACGCTTGCCAGCGGCGAACCCGAGAGGGAAATGACCTCCACGGAACTGCGCAGCTCGAGCACCGCAGAGGCGATGAGGAATTCCATCACCCCCGGGAATCCTTCGGCTCCCCGGCGCATGACGTCAAGCGTCCGGCTGACCAGCCTCCCGCCGTCGTACACCGGCAGCCAGCTGGTCACTCCATGGACGGCGCCCTCTTCATCCACGGCGAGGCAGCACAGTACCTCCCGGTCGTCGAGCTCATCAATGCCGCCGAGGGTAAACCCCATCTCGGGAACGGTCTTTCCAGCCGCCCATTCTTCGGAGACTTCACTCAGGCGTGAGCGAAGCGCCGCGGGCAGCGACTCGTAGGAGCCCCAGACGGCCCTGACCCCCAGCTTTGCCGCACGGTTCAGGGCGGTCCGGACGTTCTGCCATTCCTTGCCCTTGAATTCGAGTTCGCGGATTGCCAGCCGCGTCTCCTGTGCTACGGCAACCCGCGAAAATCCGCGCTCCCGGAGCATGGGCCAGAGCGTGTCATCGCAGGAGTACAGGGCAGGAATGAGTGCCTGCCGGCTGCAGTATGCCAAAAACCCCGCCGTAACGTCCTTCCGGCACTTCGCGGGGCCGAAGGCTCCGCCGAGTGTCAGCGCCACGCTGCCGTGCCGCTGGAAAGCCATCGCGCCCTGGCCGTCCGGACTGAACCAGTATTTATTGGGTTCCCAGAGCGCCATCCAGGAAAGTGGTCCGCCGCCCTGGTGAAGCAGGTTCCGTGCCTCAATCCTGTCCTGCCGCCCGGAATCGTGGCCGTGGTGTCCGCCCAGCAGCGCCCACCACACGGCTGCCAGCGCAATCGCCCAGAACACCGGACCGGCGTAAGCAAAAAGGACTGCCTCCACACTGTTCCGGTCAGCGAAAACCCGGTGGTAGTGCTCCGGGATCGGAACCGGGACGTACTGCCGTGCCAGCTCGGCAAACAGTCCCAGCAGGCCGCCTGCGCGCGTTAATCCGCCTGCCCAGAACCAGGCAACCGCGTAGGTGCCTGCAAGGACAAGCCACGTTCCGCCCACCACCAGCGCCAGCTTCCGCCGGGCGGAGGGAAGGGTCTGCACGCGGAACTGCCGCCGGTTGAACCACAAAAGCACCGCCAACAGCAGGGGCACGCCCACCAGCGGAAGCACGTGGGCAAAGGCAGAGCCCATCGGCGGAGCGGAAGGACTATGCAGCCGGGACGGAACCAGGGCGAACAGTGCCAGGTAGACGGCAGCCAGCCCCGTTACGGCGAACTGGATGGCGAGTGCGATGTTCAAGGCAAGCCGCCGGCCGCGGCGCATTCCGTCCGCGCAAATCAGCAGCAGGACCACGGGAACTACTGCAAGGGCAAGGCCGAAGGGTCCGGCAAAGCCCGCCCTGCCGGCTTCGAGGCAGGACGCTTCCACTGTCGCCCCGCAGTTGAAAGCCAATTGGGTGAGCGCGGTCAGGGGGTTCAGCACGACGTCACGCAGCAGCGCCAGCGGACCGGTGGGTGCCCGTATCCCCGTGAGGATCGGGCCCACAGCAAAGACGGCGACGGTGAGAGTCAGGAGGTTCCGGGTCTCCCGGCCGGTGGACCGGTGCCGGTGCAGGTGGCCGTGGTCGCCCTGGATCCACCACCCGGCCAGGAGTCCCAGGACGGCACCAAGCAGCCCGATGACCGTTTCTGCATGCCCAACGTAGAGCACCAGCAGGAGTGAGATGGACAGCATGCCGGTGCGCAGCCGGCGCTGCCACAGCACGGGCAGTCTTCCGCTGGCCGCAAGTGCCGCCGTCAGGACTGCCGGATAGGGCCCGATCAGAATCTCATCGGCCATGCTGCCAAGCCATCTGTCGCCAGCGTAGCCCGCCAGCTGGGTGAGCAGCAGGAACAGCGTCACAGCAGCGAACTGGCCGCCGAAGAAGAACGCGGCCGCTGCAGGTGTTCCCATCCTCCGTTCGGCAAGGCCGAGCAACAGCAGGATCATCAGGGACGCAGCAACATAGGCCATCGGGTTGGTGGCAAAAAAGAGGCTGGTGAACAAAGACCACCAGTTGCCCGCTCGCAGCCCCGGTCCGCTCACTCCCGCCACTCCCAGCAAATGCTCCGGGGGCCCGGCGAGGTAACTGCCTGTGATGGCCCCGGCGACGAGGAACACCGACAGCAATGCCACGGAAAGCGGCATTGATTTCAGCGCGGCGAGGATCCGGTCCCGGGCCGGGCGTCCCAAGGTTGTCCACGCCAGTGATGCTGTGCGGACCTGCTGTGCGGAACTCACTGCTGGAGTCCCCACCTGTCCGCCAGGAACTGGAGTGCATCAGCAATCCGCCTGGACGACGTATCCCACGAGTGCCCGGTGTGTTCCACCTCGTGCGCCCGCACGGTGAAGCCCGCGTCCCGGGCGGCCGCGGCCAGGGTGTGAAGGTAGGCCACGAACTCAGGGTCGTTCTGTCCAGCTGTCAGGTACGCCCCGCTGGACTCGAAGCGGCGTTCCTTCATGATGGCAAGGGGCGTCTGCCGCTCAAAGGCGTCCGGGTCCCCCGGAAAGGCAGCGTCGATGGTTTTCTGCCGCTCCTTGGCAATGGCCGGCTCCGCTTCCCCCGAGAAGGCCAGGACGGACGGAAACAGCTTGGGGTGCCGGGTTCCCATTTGCAGGGCGCACGTGCCGCCAAAGGAAAATCCACCGATGGCCCACTGGTCGTGGTTGGTGTCCACCGCAAGCGTGGAGCTGATCCATTCCGGCACGTCGTGGGAAAGGTAGGTATCGGCCTTGGCTATCCGGCTGTCCATGCACATCGTGTTGCCGGACTGCGAGCCGTTCGGGTCGGGCACCACAACTACGGGGGCGACGCCGCCGTGGGACCCGGCAAAGGAGTCCATATGTGCCTGCAGGGCTCCCCCGGTGAGCCAGTCGGCGGGGCCGCCCGGCTGGCCGGCCACCAGGACCAGCACCGGCAGGGCCGGCCGGTTGCCCGCAAAATAGGCGGGCGGCAGGTAGATATAGGCTTCGCGCGTATTCATTCCGGACAAAGTGCCCGGGATGGCGGACTTTCGAAGGACTCCCCCTGCCGGCAGCTCCCCCTGGGGCGCCCAGCCCTGGAGGGCAACGCCGTCGGCCTCTCCCGGCTGGCGCATTAGGTCCGTCTCAAGGGCGGGGATGCGGGCAACGGCGGTGCCAAAAAGGTCACTCACTGTGCGGTTGAGTCCGTAATAGGCGTTGATCTGCACTGCTGAAAGGGATGCGACCAGGAGTGCGGCGACGAAGCCGGCGGCGCGGCGGCGCCAACTGCTCCGGGGCAGCCGGACCAGGAACAGGATTACGGCGGCGACACCGGGCACCACCCACAGCAGGACCGGATCCGGAATGTTTTCAGGGAACACGGCGAAGGTGTTGATGAGGGCCCAGTGGACGGTGGCCACCAGCGCGAAGGCAACGGCGGCGGCGGCGATAACGCGGAAAACCCAGCGCCGCGCGGGGATGTGGCAAGGCGGAGCCACGAGACACGCGGCACCCGCCAAGCCCATGACGAGGGACACCCAATACACCGGGCCCTCGGTGAGCCGGAGGTTAAAAAACCAATCCACCGCGGACTATCGCCAGGTCCCCACGCCAATGACCGGCCCGGCCTCAAGCCAGGACGAGAGACCAGCATAGGCCTCGAATTTCATGGCAAGGCGAAGGTCCTGGCCTTCGTACCGCAATTCGACAATGACGACGTCGGGCTGGACCTTGACGGCCTCGGCTTCGGTGGGCTTGCGGCGGCCCATCAGTTCGAGCGAGTGCCGCTTGAACTTGTGTTTGGGGCGGACACTCAGCGAGAGCAGCCGGAACCACTCAAGGTCGTTGTCCTGATAACGACAAACCCCCATCTGCCAACTGTTTCCAGTCATGCAAATGGAGGCGTCCACCGTGCCGAGGGCACGCCGCAGGTTGAAGCGGCGCACCCCCGAAAGGCACAGTGCAAATATCAGCAATCCAAAAGCGATTGCCATGGCGATGAACGGAAAAGTCGGTGCGTCCATCAAGGTGGTGCTAGCGGATCCCAGCGGTAGCCGAGCCGCCCAGGTGGGCGTTGTCGGCAACAATAACCACGCGGTCGTTGTCGACGGAGAAGAATCCGCCGTCTACATCTACGGCAATACGGTCACCGGACACCGGCTGGATGGCCAGTTCACCCTCGGCCAGGATCGCCAGCAGGGGCGAGTGGCCGGGCAGGATTCCGATTTCACCATCGCTGGTGCGGGCCTTGACCATCTTGGCCGCTCCGGACCACACAAAGTGGTCCGCTGCGACAATCTCAACCTCAAGCTCAGCCATATTACTTGGTCTGTTCCTGGATCTTGGCCCACTGGCGCTCAACGTCATCGAGGCCGCCGACGTTGAAGAACGCCTGCTCCGCGATGTGGTCCAGCTCGCCGTCGCAGATGGCGGTGAAGCCCTCGACGGTGTCCTTGATGGAAACCGTGGAGCCCTCGACGCCGGTGAACTGCTTGGCGGTGTAGGTGTTCTGCGAGAGGAACTGCTGGATGCGGCGTGCACGCGACACGACGATCTTGTCCTCTTCGGAGAGTTCGTCAACACCGAGGATGGCGATGATGTCCTGGAGTTCCTTGTTCTTCTGCAGGATCTGCTTCACACGGACGGCCGTGTTGTAGTGGTCCTTGCCGATGTACTGGGGATCCAGGATGCGGGAGGTCGACGTCAGCGGGTCAACGGCCGGGTACAGACCACGGGAGGCGATTTCACGGGAAAGTTCCGTGGTCGCGTCGAGGTGTGCGAAGGTCGTTGCCGGAGCCGGGTCGGTGTAGTCATCTGCGGGAACGTAGATGGCCTGCATCGAGGTGATGGAGTGGCCCTTGGTGGAGGTGATGCGCTCCTGAAGGAGGCCCATCTCATCTGCCAGGTTGGGCTGGTAGCCCACAGCCGAAGGCATGCGGCCGAGGAGGGTGGAAACCTCGGAGCCTGCCTGCGTGAAGCGGAAGATGTTGTCGATGAAGAGCAGCACGTCCTGGTTCTGCACATCGCGGAAGTACTCTGCCATGGTCAGGGCGGACAGTGCCACGCGCAGGCGCGTTCCCGGCGGCTCATCCATCTGGCCGAACACAAGGGCGGTGTCCTTGAGGACGCCTGCCTCTTCCATTTCAACCCAGAGGTCGTTGCCTTCACGCGTACGCTCGCCAACACCGGCGAATACCGAGGTACCACCGAAGTTGCGGGCCACGCGGGTGATCATTTCCTGGATCAGAACGGTCTTGCCCACGCCGGCGCCGCCGAACAGGCCAATCTTTCCACCCTTGATGTAGGGGGTGAGAAGGTCGATGACCTTGATGCCGGTTTCGAGCATCTCGGTGGAGCCTTCGAGCGAAGCGAAGCTCGGAGCCTTGCGGTGGATGGGCCAGCGTTCGCTGATCTGCAGTTCCGCCTCGGTAACGTCCAGGGGCTGGCCCAGGACGTTGAAGATGTGGCCCTTGACGCCGTCGCCGACGGGTACGGAAATCGGGGCACCGCTGTCCACCACGGACGTTCCGCGGACAAGTCCGTCGGTAGCCTGCAGGGAGATGGCGCGGACGAGGTTGTCGCCAAGGTGCTGCGACGTCTCGAACGTAATGGTCTTGGTCTCACCGTTGAGTGTGATCTCGGTGGTGAGTGCGTTGTAGATGGACGGGATTGCGTCAGCCGGGAATTCGACGTCGACAACCGGGCCGATTACGCGCGCAATGCGGCCGGTGGCACCGGACGTTGCGGCTACGTGTTCGGTAGCAGTGGCAGTCATCTCTCTCACTTCACTCAGTAGATGGCGTGGATTTAAGTTTATCTGTGGTGTTGCAGGTCCAGCGGGACCGGGGCCGTGCAGGCTAGGACGCGAGGGCGTCTGCGCCGGCAACAATCTCGGACAGCTCCTGCGTAATTTCAGCCTGGCGGGCCGTGTTGCGCAGACGCGTGTACTTCTTGATGAGGTCCGTGGCATTGTCGCCTGCGGACTTCATGGCCCGCTGCCGTGCAGCGAGCTCGGAAGCCGCTGCCTGCAGCATGGCCGCGAAGATGCGTGACTCGATGTAGCGCGGCAGCAGAGCGTCAAGAACACGCTCGGTTTCCGGCTCAAACTCGTACAGCGGCAACAGGTCCGATTCAGAAGCGGCCTGCTCTTCCACTACTTCCAGCGGAAGCAGGCGGATGACCGTGGGCTCCTGGGTGACCATGGACTTGAAGCGGGTGTACACCACGTGGATCTCGTCCACGCCGCCCTCTTCAAAGTCGGTTGCGAAATCTGCGAGCAATGCTTCGCCGACTTCGCGCGCGGTAGTGAACTCGGGTGCGTCGGTGCCACCGGTCCAGACCCGCGAGTACTCGCGGTTCCGGAACTCGAAGTAGGCCTGCGCCTTGCGTCCGACGAGGTACGTCTTGACTTCCTTGCCTTCAGCGTGGAGCAGCTCGTTGAGACCCTCCACCTGCTTCAGCACGCTTGCCGAGTAGGACCCAGCCAGGCCACGGTCCGAGGTGATTACCAGGACGGCGGCACGGCGGATCTGCTCCGGCTCAGTGGTCAGCGGGTGGTCGATTTCGCTTTGGCTGGCGACAGCAGAAACGGCGCGCGTGATCGCGTTCGCGTAAGGCAGTGAAGCTGCTACGCGCGCACGGGCCTTGCCGATGCGCGAGGTAGCGATCAGTTCCATCGCCTTGAAGATCTTGCGCATCGACGTGGTCGAGCTGATCTTCTGGCGGTAGACCCGAATCTGGGCTCCCATACTTATCCTTTCCTAACATTCCGTAGACCGGGTGTGCCGGACCCTGTAGGCCCGGCACACCCGGTCAGTGGAATTAGCGCTTCTGCTTGACGATTTTTTCCTGGTCGACGTCGCCCTCGGAGATAGCGCTATGCTCCTCGTGGCCGGCGCCTACCAAGTGGTTGTCACCCTCACCGAAGAAGCCCTTTTTGAAGGCCACGATGGCGGACTTCAGCGCTGCCGCGGTGTCATCGTCCAGCACGTTGGTCTGCGCCAGCGTGGTGAGGATCGAGGACTTGTGCGTGAGGTGCTCCAGGAACTCCGACTCGAAGCGGCTGATGTCCTCAACCGGCACGTCGTCGAGGTAGCCGTTGGTGCCCGCCCAGATGGAGACAACCTGGTTCTCTACCGGGAACGGCGAGTACTGGCCCTGCTTGAGCAGTTCCATCAGGCGCGCACCACGGGTGAGCTGCTGGCGGGAAGCGGCATCCAGGTCCGAGGCAAACATGGCAAATGCCTGCATGTCGCGGTACTGGGCGAGGTCCAGCTTCAACGTACCGGAAACCTTCTTCATGGACTTCACCTGCGCGGCGCCGCCCACGCGGGACACCGAGACACCAACGTCAACAGCAGGACGCTGGTTGGCGTTGAAGAGGTCCGACTGGAGGAAGATCTGGCCATCGGTGATGGAGATGACGTTGGTCGGGATGTAGGCAGAAACGTCGTTTGCCTTGGTCTCGATCAACGGCAGGCCGGTCATGGAACCCGCGCCCAGCTCGTCGGAGAGCTTTGCACAACGCTCCAGGAGCCTGGAGTGCAAGTAGAACACGTCGCCAGGGTAGGCTTCGCGTCCCGGCGGACGGCGGAGCAGCAGCGACACTGCACGGTAAGCCTCAGCCTGCTTGGACAGGTCATCAAACACGATCAGGACGTGCTTGCCGCCGTACATCCAGTGCTGGCCGATGGCCGAGCCGGCGTACGGTGCGAGGTACTTGAAGCCTGCGGGGTCGGAAGCGGGAGACGCCACGATGGTGGTGTACTCCAGTGCGCCGTTGTCCTCGAGGGTCTGGCGGATGGCGGCAATGGTTGACGCCTTCTGGCCGATTGCCACGTAGATGCAGCGGACCTGCTTGGTCACATCGCCCGAAGCCCAGTTGGCCTTCTGGTTGATGATGGTGTCGATCGCAATGGCGGACTTGCCGGTCTGGCGGTCGCCAATGATGAGCTGGCGCTGGCCGCGGCCGATCGGAATCATGGCGTCGATAGCCTTGAGTCCGGTCTGCATCGGCTCGTGCACCGACTTGCGCTGGGTCACGCCGGGAGCCTGGAGCTCCAGTGCGCGGGTGGTCTCGGCCTTGATCTCGCCGAGGTCGTCGATGGGCACGCCCAGCGGGTCAACAACACGGCCAAGGAAGGCGTCGCCCACGGGCACGGACAGAACCTGTCCGGTGCGGTGGACTTCCTGGCCTTCTTCGATGCCGGTGAAGTCGCCGAGGATGATGACGCCGATTTCGCGGACGTCAAGGTTCTGGGCGAGGCCCAGGGTGCCGTCCTCGAAGCGCAGCAGCTCGTTCGCCATGACCGAGGGAAGGCCCTCAACACGGGCGATGCCGTCACTAGCGGTGGTTACGCGGCCGACCTCTACGCGCTCTGCGTTTCCGGGTTCGTAGGACGCCGCGAACTCGTTCAGCGCATTACGGACGTCGTCGGCGTTGATGGTCAATTCGGCCATCTGCAGTCCCTGCTCTCCTGTTTTGTGATCACCGTTAAGATGACCGGGGTTTCTATCAGTTTTGTTGTGCTTGTCCGGCTAGCCGGCCAGCTGGCGCTGCAGCTCGCCCAGGCGGGTGATGACCGAAGCGTCGAGCACTTCGTCACCTACCTGGACGCGGATGCCGCCAATAAGTGCCGGGTCAACGTTGACGTTGACCTTCAGTTCCCGCCCGTACATTGCATTCAGGCCCGCCTGGAGGCGCGCAAGCTGCGTCGGTGTCAGGGGGCGGGTCACGCTGACCGTTGCAATCCAGCGCTGCTGCCGCTTGGCCGCCAGTTCGGCGAACCGTTCCACAAGCCGGGTGGGCTTGATGCCGCGGGGCTGGGTAACTGCCTGCGTGATGAGGACCTTTGCTTCCTCGCTCACGCCGGGCACCAGCTTCTCAGCGAGCGTCGCTTTGGCTGCAGCACTGGCCTGTGGTTCGGACAGAGCACGTTGTACCTCGTGGTTGGAGGCAACGGCCTGGTTGAAGGAAAACAGATCGTTCTCCAGCTCTTCCAGGCCAGAGATTCCGGAGGCAGAAACGGCCGACTTGTTTTCAGCAACGGAAATGACCACCGTTGCGGCAAGAGTCTCGAGTGCATCGCCGATATCCCGGGCGGTTGCCCAGCGTGAGCCGGCCAGCCCGCCCGCGATCTCTGCAGCATCAGCGGAGACTTTTCCGCCAACCAGCTGCTTGACCAGCGCCGACTTTTCGTCACCGTTGCGGGACGGGTCAGTCAGGGCGCGGCGCAAGCCAGCCGAGCTGTCCACCATTCCCAGAATTCCGAAGAGTTCCTTTGCCAGCTGCAGTGACGCCGTCGGAAGCTTGGCTTCCAACCCGGCCAGCCCTGTTGCCAGCGATTCGCTCGATACGCCTGCCATTACTTAGCTGCACCTGCGTTCTGGGTCTCCAGATCTGCCAGGAAGCGGTCCACTACCCGTGCTGCACGCTGGTCGTCGTTCAGCGATTCGCCGACGATGCGGCCGGCGAGGGTGGTGGCCAGGGTGCCGACCTCCGAACGCAGGGACACAACGGCAGCCTGGCGCTCGGATTCGATCTGGGCGTGCGCCTGGGCCGTGATGCGGGCAGACTCTGCAGCTGCCTTTTCCTTGAGATCCGCGAGGATCTGGGCACCTTCGGCGCGGGCTTCCTCACGGATGCGGTTGGCTTCGGCGCGGGCGTCGGTCAGCTGCTGCTTGTACTCTTCGAGTGCAGCAGACGCCTCAGCCTGGGCCTTTTCAGCCTTTGCAATGCCGCCTTCGATAGCCTCGGCACGCTCGGCGAAGGTCTTCTCGAACATCGGGACAATGAACTTGATCACGATGAACATGAGAATGGCGAAGCCCACGAGGGTAACGCCCATTTCCCAGAGGTTGGGAACCAGGGGGTTGACTTCGCCCTCAGTGGCGGCTGAGATGATCAGCTGATTCATATTTCACCCGTCCTTTTCTACTCGGTTCTGTAAGTTCGCTTCGTTCTAAGGACTAGAGAACGAAGGCGAAGACCAGGCCGAGGATGGCGAGGGCTTCGGTCAGCGCAAGGCCGAGGAATGCGATCGGCTGCAGGACACGCTGTGCTTCCGGCTGGCGGGCTACGCCGTTGATGTAGGCAGCGAATACGAGACCAACACCGATACCACCGCCGATTGCGGACAGACCGTAACCTACGAGGTTGAGATTGCCTTCCATTTTTCTTCCTTTCAAGATGCCACCCATGTGGCAGGTTGTTTGGGTTGCTATCATCCCCGCGAGGGGAAGCTTAAGGGTGCCTAGTGGCTGTCGGCGTGAAGCGCGCCTTCAATGTAGATCGCGGTCAGCAGCGTGAATACGTAGGCCTGCAGGACCATGATCAGGGCTTCAAGCATGTACATGGCGATGGCGCCGGCGAGAACCAGGACGGAGGTTCCCTTGAGCAGGATGTTCTCCTGCATGATGAGGTATTCGATGCCGGATCCTGCAATCATCACGATGAGGTGTCCTGCGAGCATGGTCGCGAACAGACGGAGGCTGTGCGTGACGGGCCGGACCAGGAAGTTGGAGATGATCTCGATCGGGATCACGATCGGAAGGATGAACCAGGGAACGCCGGACGGCACGGTGGCCAGCTTGAAGTAGCGGAGTCCGTTCTTCTTCACGCCGATGGTGATCCAGGTGAAGTAGACAAGGCCCGCCAGCACATAGGCGCCGCCCACATGTGAGAACGTGGGGAGCTGGAACAACGGGATGGCACCGTAGATGTTGTTCACCAGGATGAAGAAGAACAGGCTGAACAACAGCGGGACGTACTTGATGAAGTCCCTGCCGCCGATGATGTCCTTGGCGATTCCGTTGCGGACGAAGCCGTAGGCGGCCTCGCCGGCGAACTGGAGCTTACCGGGTACCAGCTGCTGCTTGCGTGCGGCGAGCACGAAGAAGGCGGCGATAAAGACGACAGAGAGGAGGACCAGCAGCATCTGCTTGGAGAATCCTTCTGCGGCACCCCACGGCAGGATTGCCGGCAAATGCATTTCGTTAATTCCAGGAGGAGTAAACTCTCCTGAATCTTGGGCCGGGAGCGCAAGCGCGATCAACGCGTTTCCTCTCTGCAGTGTCCATCATTGGGCGTTGGGCGGGGACCGGCAGCCTGACGGCCTGCTGATCCCCCTGTGAAATTATTTGGCATTAGTGTCGCCGTCCTGGGACGGCCCGCTGGCAGCATGGCGCTCCCCAGCAATTTTTCGAGAACTGGTAAGGCCATGCATGTGGGAAAGGTAAAAACCTCCGACGGCTCCAAGCAGAGCGCCTGCGAGCACAATCCAGCGCGTTCCCCACACGTAATCCAGTCCCCACCCTATCAAACTCCAGACGATGATTCCGCCAATGATGTAGCTGAATACGGCCATCCCGGCGTTGTATCCGCCGCTGGTTCCGTCGCTTGATACACCGGGGGCAGAGCCGTTTGATCCGCCTGTGCCGTTGGTGCTTTCGCCGGGACTCTTTGGATCACGCATCGCGGGTTTCCTTGGTTTCTGGATCGTTGTAGATCTGAAGGCGGGCTTTGCTGAAAACGTAAAGTTCGGCAGCCTGCCAGAGCACGACGGCGGTGACGGCACCGGCGACGAACCAGCGGCCATGCAGCCACTGGGGAGCACCGATGACGAACAGTACCGCAGCGAATCCGACCACCTTCACGAAATAGGTGGCGACGAACATACCAATGGCACCGGAGGGATTGTTGCGCCCCATGAAGTGGCCCACCAGCAGGCTGATTCCGAAGAACAGCATCACCAGCAGGCCGCCCAATGTACTGGACAGGGCACCGCTGCCGCCTTCAAGGATTCCTGCCGGGACTGCGCACAGGACAAGTCCGGCCGCGGCAGCCACTGAACTCCATTTAAGAAGGTTCAGCCACAAAGACGGTGTGGGGCCGGATGCGCCAACGTTTCCGTTGCCGGACGCAGGTCCGGACTCGGCGTTGGAGGTCATTCGATCCCAATCGTCGGCACCAACAGGCACATGGCCAAGAGGCAGGTTTGGAGGGCAGCTTTGGCTGCCCTCAAATTCTACACGAGATAGAACACCGCTAGCTCACCGGCAGCTGTGTGACCTTCACCGGGCGACGGTACCGGCGGATGAGGTCCGGGCTGGCCAAATATAAAGCGAGCACCAGCACGCCTGTGGCCACGCACAGTGCGACGACGGGAAGCGGAGCAGTGGCGGCGACGAACCCGAGGGTGATCACGGCCGCGGTGCACACTGTCACAGTTGCGGCTGACTGCAGGTGCGAGAAGCCTACGTCCGTAAGCCGCTGGTAAACGTGTTCCCGGTGCGAGGCGTACCACCGGTCCCCTGCCTTGATCCGGCGGAGCAGGGTGTAGCCGGTGTCCGCGGCGTACACCAGGATCGGTGAGAGAACGTATTCGACATAGACGCCGCCGAGGAAGCCTGCCACCGCGAGGGCTGCGATCGACGCACCCAGCAAGTAGCTGCCGACGTCGCCCAGGAAAACCGAACCGCGGCCCAGGTTCCACGGGAGGAAACCGAGGAAGGCCATTGCCAGCACGGTGCCGCCGGCGGTCAGCCATGGCTGTCCGGACAGCATGCCGGCCACTGTGTAGGCGCCCCCGGCTGTGACCCCGTGCAGGCCCGAGATGCCATTGACGCCGTCCATGAAGTTGGCAATGTTGACGTAGGCTGCGATCGCCACGGCAGCCAGCGGCAGCCACCAGAACGACTGTTCCGTGAGTACGATGAGCACCGCGGAGCCCGCCGCCCCGATGCCGAGCTGGGCCGCTGCGCGCCCGCGGATGGACAGGCCGCGCAGGTCCTCGATCCAGCCCACAGCTGCGCAGGCGGCAATGATGCCCAGCACAACGGCAGATACGGAGCGGTCCACCGTGACCACCCCCAGCAGCACTGCTGCAGCGTAGCCGACGGCTGTGGCCAGGGCCACGGCAACGCCCATACCGCGGATGGTCACTTTCACGTGCGATGAACGGGCGGAAGGAACATCAACCACGCCCATCCGGACCAGCCACGGCTTCACGGCAAAGGGAAGCAGCAGGCTGGACACCAGCGTGATCCCGGCTACCAGGGCCAACGGCGTCACGACGCCACCCGGATCTCACCGGCGTCATTGGCTTCATCGTCGGGAATGTCGGCGATGTCGGCGCCTTGCTCGGCCTCGCAGCGGGCCAGCCAGGCGTTAAGGTCAAGCTTGTCCGGGTCCTGCTGCGTCGCCCTGGTATGTGAAATTTTCGGATGCAGGGGGCGCTTGTCACGTTCTCCGCTGCCCACCAGTACCTCGTGCAGCTTCTCCCCCGGCCGCAGCCCGGTGTAGATGATCTCCACGTCCTTGCCCGACATCGCAATCATCCGCTGGGCCACATCCAGAATCCGGACCGGTTCGCCCATGTCCAGGATCAGAACATCGCCCCCGGTACCGATCGCACCCGCCTGGATCACCAACTGGCAGGCCTCGGGGATCGTCATGAAGAAGCGGGTGACGTCGGGGTCAGTGACGGTGACGGGACCGCCAACGCGGATCTGCTCGGTAAAGAGTGGCAGCATCGAACCGCGGCTGCCCATCACGTTTCCGAAGCGGACGGATACGAACTTGCTGCCGGTCTGGCCGGCCATCCATGCAGTCAGTTTTTCGGCAACCCGTTTGGAGTGGCCAAGGGCGGTGGTGGGATTGGCCGCCTTGTCGGTGGAAATGTTGACGAAATGCGAGACACCGGCGCGCTGGGCGGCGCGCAGGACGTTCAGGGTTCCGCAGACGTTGGTTTTCCAGGCTTCCACCGGATATTGCTGCAGCAGCGGCGCGTGTTTCAGGGCGGCAGCGTGGAACACCACTTCAGGAAGCCGGTCCTGGAAGATGCTCTGCAGGGCGTCGGCGTCGCGGATGTTGGCCAACACGGTATCCCGCCCTGCCAGCAGCCCGCGGCCGGTGATGGAGATCTGCGTCTGTTGCAGGCCCGTCTCGTCGTGGTCCAGCATGATCAGTTCCGCAGGGTCGAACTGGACAATTTGCCGGCAGAGCTCAGATCCGATGGAACCGCCGGCGCCGGTCACCAGCACCCGTTTGCCCTTGATGTAACCGGCAATTTCGTCAACCTTGATGTCCACGGGCCGTCGGCCGATCAGGTCCTCAACCGCTACCTCGCGGAAGTCGGAGAAACCCGCGGGTGCACCGGTGCCCAGCATGTCCCGCAGCGGGGGAAGTACCAGCACACGTACGTTCAGGCCGGCAACAGCGTCCGAGATGCGGCGGACCACGGTGGCCTCCACGTTGGCGAAGGCCAGGACAAGGACCGTTGCGCGGGTGCGGCGGATAATCGCCGGCAGGTCATCCCCGCGGCCCTGGACCTGGACGCCGGAAAGGCGCAGGTGCTTTTTCGCAGGGTCATCATCGACCAGGCCCACAGGGAAGTACGGGGAATCCGCGTCCTGCCGCATCCGGGTCACCAGGGAATTGCCGAGGAATCCGGCGCCGTAAACCAGCGTGTTTTGTGCCCCGTCCCCGGGCCGGGCCTTGCCCTCCACGTAGAGCCGTTTGGCGTAACGGGCGGCGCACATGAAGAGGCAGGCGAAGGGAAAGGCGATCAGGCCCACACTGCGGCCGACTTTGATGGCCTCGTAGAGTACCAGCAGGCTGGTAGTGATGGAGGCAGCCACAATAACGGTGACGAATACCAGTGCCCTGGCCTCTTGAAAGCTGCCGAATGGATACCGTCCGCGGTACAGGGCGAGGGAGTATCCGGCGAGTATCTGGGCCACCACCGCGATGGCGGCGATCACGAAGGCTCCGGCGAACTGTTCGACCCGGATGCCCATCTCATAGCGCAACAGCAGCGCCAGGCCGATCGCGACCACCCACGACATCGAGTCGAGGAAGAGCTGGATCCAGATCCAGAGGGCGGGCTTCTCGTCCCGTACTGCGGCAGGTGCCCGCGTTTCAGATTTCGTACTCAACAGAGATGCAACCGACTTCCACTACCACGGCGGCCAGGCGCCTGTTTCAAAATACCCCGCCGCAAAAACTGTCGGACCGCTTCGGGGCCTAGAACGATACTAATCGCTTCGGGTTTCGCTGCCCGGATACGCCGGCAGCGAAGGCATGGGTTTCCAGCCGGCGTCGGCAAGGATACCGCGTGACTCACGCCATCCCCGCCACAGCGCTCCAGCCCCTTTGAGGGTCCGCTCGACGAGGACCAGCCGGGCAAGTTCCTTCAAAAAGGTCAGGGCGGTGCCGGCCGCGAAACCCGCCCGGTTGAATTTGCCGTGGGCACGCAGGTACTGCGCCACGTGCCCGCGGTTGCGCATTACATAGCGGCGGCTTAAGTCTGAGGAATCGTTGAGGTGGCGCAGTCCCAGGTCCACTTGCCGCTGCGCGCGGACCTTCTTGATGACAAAGGCGTTGACGTACACCACCTCGGTTTGCTGCGCGGCAAGCCAGCCGTAAATCAGGTCGTCCCAGGTGATGAAGAAGCGGGGATCCGGCAGGCCGATGCTCCGGGCCACGGAGGCGTTGAGGAGCATGCCCTCAAAGTTCCCCACGTTGGTATGGAACACCTCCGAATGCCGGAACACATCGCGGGAGACCGGCAGGAAGATGCCCAGCGCCTCGACAAAATGGTGCTGCCAGAAAAAGGGTTTGCCGTTGGCGTCGTACCGGCGGCCGATCAGGCAGGAGTATTCCGGCGTGAACTTTTCCAGTGCCTCCACGGCGCCGGAAAGCACCTCGACGTCGTCGTCCATCAGCCACAGCCATTCGGCGCCGGATGCCAGCGCCAGTTCCACCCCCCGGGAGAACCCGCCGGCCCCACCGAGGTTCCGGTCCAGCCGTTCGTACTGGATGGGCGGCCCACCGCCGGCGCTGGCCTGTGCGACAACGTCCGGCGTGTGGTCGGTGCTGGCATTGTCCACCACGAGGATCCGCGCCGGTGCGGTGTCCAGCCGGGCAAAAGAATCGAGCAGGTTGCGCAGGTAGTCGGCGCGGTTGTATGTGACGACGACGGCGTAAAGGTTCTCCACGCCGGCCTAGCTGTTCGAGGACATCAGTTCCGCGGGCGAGCCGAAGCCCTTGCCGCGGAAGCCGGTCGAATATGCCCTGAACCAGTGTGCCAGGCCCTTGAGGTCCCGTTCCTTCAGGAAGTAATACGGGAAGCCGACGACGTCCGCTCCGAACCAGCGCAGGTTCCGGTACTTGCGGGTCAGGTAGCCCCGGTTGCGGAAGTAGCAGTAGCGCTTGAACTCACCCTCGGGGATGACGGGGGTGATGAAGCCGCCGAACACCGGTTTCATCTCGGTCCAGGTGGCGGGGTGCTGCACTGCGACGGTGGCGAGGGTACCGTATTTCAGCCCGGCCTTTTTCACCCGCGACAGGAAGTCGACCTCGTCGCCGCGGATGAAGAACTTCACATCCGGAATACCGATCCGGTAAAAAACCTCGGTCCGGATGAGGGCGCCGTTGAAGAAGTGCACCATGTCCGGAAGGTAGCCCATCGGCGCCAACCGTGACCGGTCGTTGGTCAGCAGTCCGTTGATACGGAAATTGAAGGACAGCCGGTTGGGGTCGGCCGTGGCGGCCACCAGGGGGCTGACGATATCGAGCTGGTGTTCGTCCGCCGTGCGGAGCAGTTCGGCCAGGCAGCTCGCGTCTTCGGGGTGGCCGTCGTCGTCCATCATCCAGATCCACTCGGCGCCGCTGGCCATGGCCGCGAGGATGGCGTAGGCAAAGCCGCCCGCGCCGCCGAGGTTGGCTTCGGACCGCAGGTAGTTGATGTTCTGCGCTCCCCCGGCGTTGACGACGGCGGTGGCCGGGGCAGTGCCGGAGTCCACCAGGGCGATCGAATGGATCGGCGCGGTCTGCGCGGCCAGGCCCTTCAGGAGCAGGGCAAGCTCCTCGTGGCGGTCAAAGGTTACGGCCGCGACGGCCACTTTGGGCTGCACGTCAGTTCCCCGGGTGGTTGTTGCTGTTACTGACGGCACTGCTGCCGGCGGCAGTGTGGGCTCCAGCCTCCGCGTCATTGGGAACGTCTGCCTCCGCGGCGGTGTGGGCTTCAGGCTCCGCGACGGCGTGAGGTTCAGCCTCCGCGGCGGGCTGGGCTTCAGCCTCAGGCTCCTGTGGTTCTTCCGCTGCCATCGGAATCTCGCCCAATCCCAGGACCCCTGGAACCTGTTCCCGGAGCTGGTCCAGGCTCACGGCACCGTTGCGGACCACCCGGGGGCGGGGGCCGGTTGCGTCAACAATGGTGGACGGTACTGCTGCCTCGCCTTCGAGCGGCCGGAAGCCGCCTTCGAGGTAAACCTCAACGGAATCGGCCAGCTGCTCACGTGCCGCGGCCGCTGTCTGCCCCGGAGCATGGCCGGTGCGGTTGGCGGAAGAAACAGCCAGCGGCCCGGTGAGGGTCAGCAGTTCCTGGGCGATGTCGTCTGCCGGCATGCGCAGCGCCACGGTGCCCTTGGTCTCTCCGAGATCCCAGTCCAGCGACGGCTGGGCGTGCAGGATGAGGGTCAGGCCGCCCGGCCAGAAGGCTTCGGCAAGCTTTCGGGCGTCCGCGGAAACGTCAGTGGCCAGTCCGTCAAGGGCGTTAATTCGCGGGATCAGCACGGGCGGCGGCATGGTGCGGCTGCGTCCCTTTGACACCAGGAGCATGGTGACGGCCTGCGGCGAGAAGGCATCAGCGGCAATCCCATAAACCGTATCCGTGGGAAGAACCACGCACTTCTTCTCGCTGATGGCCCGCTGGGCGTGCTCAAGTCCTTGGGCGCGCTCGTCGTCGCTGGTGCAGTTATAGGTTGTGGTCACTTGCTTATTCTTTCATTCCCGTGCGGTCCGGATCCGCCAGCAGGGCGCTGGTGGCGCGCTCCTTGCCGTTGAGGTCCAGATGCGTCCTGATAGTGGTCCAGTCCCCTGTCCTGGCCAGCATGGCTGCGATCCAGCCTGCCTGGACTTCCGCGTGTTCCATCACGAAGTAGCCGCCGAGTACCAGCAGCCGGGCAGCCGAGGCGGCTGCCGCCGTCGGAAGTTCCATGCCGTCCGCTCCCCCGCCGTACAGCGCTTCCGGGGGATCGTACAGCGCGACTTCGGGCTCGTTGGGGATTGCTTCGGCCGGGATATACGGCGGGTTGGAGATGACGACGTCGAAGGTCCCGTTGAGTTCCGGCAGCGCGTCCCGCAGGTCCCCGAGGACGAGATGGACGCCCAAGGAGGCCAGGTTTTTCGCTGCCCAGGCATGGGCGAAGGGGCTGAACTCCACCGCGTGAACTTCCGCCCCGGGCACTTCGTGCGCGATGGAGCCCGCGATGGCGCCGGAGCCGGTCCCGAGATCAACGATGCGCGGGTGGGGCAGGCCCTGGACGTGGTCGATGACCAGCTGCACCACGGATTCGGTCTCGGGACGGGGTACAAAGACCCCGGGACCCACCGCGAGTTCGAGATAACGGAAATGCGCTACTCCGGTAATGTGCTGCAGCGGGATCCGGCTGGCGCGCTCCGCCACCAGAGCCTCGTAGCCCTCAGGGGCAGGGGTATCCCCCAGCATCATGGCACGCAGGCGGCCCAGCCCGACGTTGAGCAGGTGGTCGGCGAGCAGCTCAGCGTCCACCCGGGGACTGGGGACGCCGGCATCACGCAGGATGTCTGTTGCCTCGCTGACGGCATCCGCGAGGGACTGGCCTGGACCGAGTGTCATGCGCTGTATTCCGGGAACGCGTTAGTCGCCGATGGCGTCCAGGCGTGCCTGTTCGTCCATCTCGATTGCGGACTGGATAACCGGTTCCAGGTCACCGTTCATCACCTGGTCCAGGTTGTACGCCTTGTAGCCGGTGCGGTGGTCCGCGATCCGGTTTTCCGGGTAGTTGTAGGTGCGGATGCGCTCCGAGCGGTCCATGGTGCGGATCTGCGATTTCCGCTGGGCCGAGTTCTCGGCGTCGATCTGCTCCTGCTGGTGTGCCAGGATGCGTGCCCGCAGCACGCGCATGCCGGCTTCACGGTTCTGCAGCTGCGACTTTTCGTTCTGCATGGCCACTACGATGCCGGTGGGAAGGTGGGTAATACGCACGGCGGAGTCGGTGGTGTTGACGGACTGGCCGCCGGGACCGGAGGACCGGTAGACATCGATCTTCAGGTCGTTCTGGTTGATTTCGAGCTCTTCCGGCTCATCCACTTCAGGGAGAACGAGGACACCGGCGGCAGAAGTGTGGATGCGGCCCTGCGACTCCGTCACGGGGACGCGCTGCACCCGGTGCACCCCGCCTTCAAACTTGAGCCGCGCGAAGACGCCCTCGGCGGGATCGTTCGAGCTGCCCTTCACGGCAACCTGCACGTCCTTGTAGCCGCCGAGATCGGATTCCGTGGCGGAAATGATTTCAGTCTTCCAGCCGCGCGACTCGGCGTACCGGGTGTACATCCGCAGGAGGTCGGCAGCGAACAGGGCAGCCTCGTCGCCGCCCTCCCCGCCCTTGACCTCGAGGATCACGTTGCGGGCATCGTCCGGGTCACGGGGAATAAGGAGGCGCCGAAGTTTGGCCGCGGCAACTTCCAGCGACTCCTCCAGCTCAGGCACCTCAGCAGCAAACTCGGGATCCTCGTCAGCCATCTCCTTGGCAGCAGCAAGGTCATCCTGAATGGCTTCCCACTTGTGGTAGGCCTCCACAATGCCGTTGAGCTGAGCCGAACGCCGCCCAAGCTTCCGGGCAAGCCGCTGATCAGCATAAACAGCAGGATCCCCCAGCTGCGCCTGGATAGCATCATGCTCATCAAGCAGGCCCTGTACGGACTCAAACATTTTTTAAAACCTTTCAACGCGCTGGGAGACAGTCTAATTTCGCCGAGCGATTGGTGAGACAACGACAAGGCGTTCGGATTTTGCCGCCCCGGGAGTGGCATCGGGCCTGCCGGAGCTGGGAGGCTGACGATCGAAGATCGAAAGCCTCCCAGCGTAGGGGCGGGGGCGGCAAAATCCGAACGACAAAGGGGCGGGGGCGGAACATCCGCGCGGCACCCGCCGCACGAACGCACCAGCGCCCGCCCCTGACTCAGCTATTTGTCGTTATCCGACTTCGCACCAAGCGTCGTCTTCTGAACCTGCATGAGGAACTCGACGTTGCTCTGGGTCTCCCGGATCTTGTTGGTCAGCAGTTCAAGGCTCTGCTGGGTCTCGAGTCCGGAGAGGACGCGGCGCAGCTTCCACATGATCTTGACTTCCTCGGGCGAGAGCAGGTTCTCCTCGCGGCGTGTGCCGGACGCGTTGACGTCCACGGCCGGGAAGATGCGCTTGTCGGCAAGCTGGCGGGACAGGCGGAGCTCCATGTTGCCGGTGCCCTTGAACTCTTCGAAGATGACCTCGTCCATCTTGGAACCGGTCTCCACGAGTGCCGTTGCCAGGATGGTGAGCGAGCCGCCGTTTTCGATGTTGCGGGCTGCACCGAAGAAGCGCTTGGGCGGGTACAGTGCTGCGGAATCCACACCACCGGACAGGATGCGGCCCGAGGCCGGTGCTGCCAGGTTGTAGGCGCGGCCCAGACGGGTCATGGAGTCCAGCAGGACCACCACGTCCATGCCCATTTCCACGAGGCGCTTGGCGCGTTCGATGGAAAGCTCGGCCACGGTGGTGTGGTCGTCGGCGGGACGGTCGAAGGTGGACGCAATGACTTCGCCCTTGACGGTGCGCTGCATGTCCGTCACTTCTTCAGGGCGTTCGTCAACGAGCACCATCATGAGGTGGACCTCAGGATTGTTGGTGGTGATGGCGTTGGCGATGGACTGCAGGATGAGCGTCTTGCCGGCCTTCGGCGGGGAGACGATCAGGCCGCGCTGGCCCTTGCCGATCGGGGCAACCAGGTCGATGACGCGGGGGCCGATCTTCTTGGGGTCGGTCTCGAGGCGCAGGCGCTCGGACGGGTACAGCGGAACCAGTTTGGCGAACTCGACGCGGTCCTTGAGTTCTTCCGAGGTCTTGCCGTTGACTGACGTCACGCGGACCAGGGCGTTGAACTTCTGGCGGGCCGACTGCTGGCTGCGGTCTTCGCCGTCGCGGGGAGCGCGGATGGCGCCAACCACGGCGTCGCCCTTGCGCAGGTTGTACTTCTTGACCTGGGCGAGGGAGACATACACGTCGTTCGGACCCGGGAGGTAGCCGGAGGTGCGGATGAACGCGTAGTTCTCCAGAACGTCCAGGATGCCGGCAACCGGCAGCAGGACGTCGTCCTCGGTGACCTCGACGTCGTCGACGTCCGGTCCCTGGGCACGTCCACGACGGCGGTCGTTGCGGTCGCGGAAACGGTCGTTGCGGGAGTTGTCCCGGTCCTGGCCGCCTGAACGGTCATTCCGTTCATTCCGGTCGTTGCGGTCACGGCGGTTACGGCGGTTGCGGCGGCTGCCGCCGTCGGCGTCGTCGCTGTCGCGGTTGTCATCGCGGCGGGTGCCTTCACGCTGGCCTGCCTCACGGCTGCCCGCGTTGTCCCGGCCGCCGTCGGCGTTCTCGCGTGCAGCGTTGTCGCGGCCGCGGGTGCGTCCGCCCTGGCGGTCGGTGCGCTGCGCGGCTTCGCCGGCTTCAGCTTCGGTCCGCTCGCCGGTGCGTTCTTCCGTGCGGGGTTCTGCGCCGGCCTGCGCTCCCGAGCGATGCCCGGCGTCGGCCTGTTCTGCCGGTGCCTCCACAGCCTCGGCACCCTGCGGTGCTGCTGCGGCTGCTTCACCGCGGCGGCGGTTGCGGGTACGAGGCTGGCGACGCTCGGCACCCTCGGCCGCTTCGGGAACCTCGGCGGCGGCCGGAGCCTCAACCGGAGCGGCCGTGCCGGTTTCAGCAGCAGCCGGTTCAGCGGCTGCGGGTGCTACCACTCCATCACTGACGGCGCGGCGGCTGCGGCCACGGCCTCGTGCCCGCGTTCCTTCAGCAGGCGCCTCGGTTGTTTCAGCAGGAGCCGCCGGGGCGGACACTGCCGGAACAATTGCCGGGGCAGACACGTTCTCGACGGCCTTTTCAGCTGCCTTGGCCGGAGCCTTTGTCACCGGAGCCTTTGTCATGGGGGTGCCGGCGCGGTGGGCGGAAATGGCTGAAACCAGGTCCCCCTTGCGCATCCGGGAACCGCCGGAAATCCCGAGCTGGCTGGCAAGTGCCTGCAGCTGGGCGAGCTTGAGGCCGGCAAGGCCGCTGCTCTTGGCGGGTGCGGCCGGTGATTCGGCAGCAGAAGATAGTTCCACAGCTGGCGACAGCTCAGTGGTTTCGGTCACGAAGGATCCTTCCCCCTCGACGGCGTCCAGACTGGGAGCTGGACGCGATGATTTGATCTGGGCTGCAGTTCAGATCTGCAGCCGGATTGCTCGGCCTTGCCGGTTGGATATCGGCCAGCAGGGCCGGATACTAATTCACCTTGCGCTCCGCCCACGGCGGGACGCAGGACTGACGCTTCAGGGGCAGTTTGAGTGCTGCAGATTCCTGCGACAGACCAAGCAGGCGGCACCGGAATACATTGCGCAATAAGAGACCAAGCGGCAGCTACGTGCAATAGCAGATCAGATAGGCGTCAATTACCGCCGGTGCAACTCCACCTTAGCACCTTCAACGTCCACTGCCAGCTTCAGAACACGCCACCCGATGTCCGGCGTGTTCGCGGCGGTGAACTCCTTGATGAAAGCAACGACGGCCGCCGCTTCAGACTGTCCGTCAGCCAGCACCAGGACTGTTGGCCCGGCACCCGAAACCACCGCCGCGTGCCCGCCTGCGCGAAGCGCCGAAATCAGCGCAGCGCTTGGACGCATGGCCTCGGCGCGGTAACTCTGGTGGAGGTAGTCCTCGGTGCCGGCCAGCAGGAATTCGGGCTTGCTGGTCAAGGCATGGATCAGCAGGGCCGCGCGTCCGGCATTCATCGCCGCCGCGTGGTGCCCCACGGAGGCCGGAAGCAGGGCACGGGCGGCCTCCGTTGATAGCTCGAAATCAGGAACCGCTACGACTGGGACCACCGTTTTGGACACCGTCGCACTGGTACTGCTGTACTGGTCACTGTCCTGCCACGACAGCGCCAGTCCGCCGAAAATGGCCGGTGCCACGTTGTCCGGGTGCCCTTCCAGCTCGCTGGTGAGCTGCAGGATCCAGTCCTTCCCTCGACGGCTGGCTTCCGGCACCAGGGCGTTTGCCGCGGACACGGCTGCGACGACAGCCGATGCGGACGAGCCGAGGCCGCGGCCGTGGGGATTGACGTTGTCAGCCGTGACCTTCAGCCCTCCGTGCCGGAAACCCAGCCGTTCGAAGGCCGCTTCCATTGCCCGGATAACAAGGTGGCTGGCGTCCCTCGGCAGGGTGTCGGCGCCTTCACCCCGGAGATCGAACAGGAGTTCCTCGGATTCGAGGCTCTCAACTGTCAGCGTGTCATGCAGGGCCAAGGCCAGGCCCAGGCTGTCGTAGCCCGGACCAAGGTTGGCCGTGGTGCCCGGAACCCGGACCGTGACCCGCTGTCCGGGTTCAATAAGCTGCAGTCCGACGGCGGTCTGCGAGGTGGTGTCCAAGGCTACTTTTCTTCCAGTCCCAGTTCGGCAGCAACGGTGACCACGTCATTGGAAACCTTGACAGGCAGGACATCGCTGCCGTCCTCGGTGCGCAGGGCCCACTGGGGATCCTTCAGGCCGTGGCCCGTGACGGTGATGACGATGGTCTTGCCGGCAGGAACCTCGCCCGCGGCGTGCTTCTTCAGCAGGCCAGCCACGCCCGCCGCGGAACCGGGCTCAACGAAAACGCCCTCGCGGGAGGACAGCCAGCGGTGGGCGCTGAGGATTTCCTCGTCGGTCACCGCGTCGATAAATCCGCCGGATTCGTCGCGGGCGCCAATGGCACCGTCCCAGGACGCAGGGTTGCCGATGCGGATGGCCGTGGCAATGGTGTCCGGTTCGGTGATGGGGTGACCGGCGACGAAAGGCGCCGCCCCTGCTGCCTGGAAGCCCCACATGGCGGGGGTTTTGGTGGAGACGGCGGGAAGCGTGCCGGCGGTTTCGGACTCGAACGGAGCGGAGTACTCCTTGTAGCCCTTCCAGTACGCGGTGATGTTTCCGGCGTTGCCCACCGGCAGCACGTGGATGTCCGGAGCGTCCCCCAGGGCGTCGACGATCTCGAAGGCGCCGGTTTTCTGTCCCTGGATGCGGGCGGGGTTGACGGAGTTGACCAGGAAGACCGGGTAGGACTCCCCCAGCTTCCGGGCGATGTCCAGGCAGTTGTCGAAATTGCCGTCCACCTGGAGCAGGGTGGCGCCGTGGGCGATGGCCTGGCTGAGCTTGCCCATCGAAATCTTGCCCTCGGGCACCAGGACGGCGCACTTCAGGCCGGCCGCCGTTGCGTAGGCGGCGGCAGAGGCCGAGGTGTTACCGGTGGAGGCGCAGACCACGGCCTTGGCACCGGATGCGACGGCGGCGGTCATGGCCATGGTCATGCCGCGGTCCTTAAAGGAGCCGGTGGGGTTCATGCCCTCCACCTTCAGGTACACCTCCGAGCCGGTGAGCTCGGAGAGCTTCTGCGCGTGCACCAGCGGGGTGCCGCCCTCACCCAGGGTGATGACCCGGGTGGATTCCGTCACGGGCAGACGGTCAGCGTATTCGCGGATAACGCCGCGCCATTGGTGAGCCACTTAGACTCCTTCTACCCGCAGAACGGATGTAACTGAATTGATGACGTCCAGGCCCTTGACGGCCTCGACGGTGGCCGCGAGGGCAGCCTCTGATGCGCGATGCGTGACGATGCGCAGTTCGGCTGACTCCACGTTGGACTCGGCGTCCCGGTGGATGGTCTGCCGCATGATTTCGATGGAGACGCCGTGCTCGGCGAACAGCTGTGCGATCTTTGCCAGGACGCCCGGCTGGTCCGCTACGTCGAGGCCGATGTAGTAGCTGGTGACGGCAGCGTCGATAGGCAAGGCCGGAACATGGCCGGTAGTGGTTTCGGTACGCTGGGGTCCGCCCAGGACGAGGCGGCGGGCGGCAGAGACAAGGTCACCGAGGACGGCGGACGCCGTAGGCGTCCCGCCTGCGCCCTGGCCGTAAAACATCAGTTCGCCGGCGTTCTCGGCCTCGATGAACACCGCATTGAAGGCGCCGCGGACGGCAGCCAGCGGGTGCTCACGGGGCAGCAGTGTTGGATGCACACGCACCGAAACGCCTTCGCCGCCGTCGGCATCGGTGAGCTTTTCGGCGATCGCCAGCAGCTTGATGACGAAACCGGCATCCTTGGCCGCGGCAATGTCTGCGGCGCTGACCGAACTGATGCCTTCGCAGTGGACATTCTCCAAGGCGAACCGGGTGTGGAAGGACAGCGTGGCGAGGATGGCCGCCTTGGCTGCTGCGTCGTGGCCTTCGACGTCGGCAGTAGGGTCTGCTTCGGCATAGCCGAGGCGCTGGGCTTCGGCCAGGGCATCGGCGAACTGGGCGCCGGTGGAATCCATCTGGTCCAGGATGAAGTTGGTGGTGCCGTTGACGATGCCCAGCACCCGGGTGATCCGGTCGCCGGAAAGGCTGTCGCGGATGGGCCGCAGGATGGGGATCGCGCCGGCCACGGCAGCTTCGTAGGACAGCTGCACACCGGCCTTATCCGCCTCTTCGTAGAGGGTGGGTCCGTCCTGGGCCAGCAGGGCCTTGTTGCCGGTGACCACACAGGCACCGTTCTGCAGCGCGGACAGGATCAGCGAACGGGCCGGTTCGATGCCGCCCATCAGTTCGATGACCAGGTCGGCGTCCTTGACCAGGGTGTCGGCGTCGGTGGTGAACAGTTCCTGCGGCAGCTCAACGTCCCGCTTGGAGTCCACGTTGCGTACGGCAATGCCGGACAGCTGCAGGCGCGCGCCGGTACGGGCGGCAAGGGCGTCGGCGTCCTCAATGAGAATCCGCGCAACCTGGGCCCCAACGTTGCCACAGCCCAGCAGGGCCACTTTCAGGGTTCGCAATTCAGACATTCAGGCTCCCATGTCGCGGTTCAAAAGATCTTCTTCGGTTTCCCCGCGGACAATCAGCCGGGCAGATCCGTCGCGCACCGCGACAACGCCCGGCCGGGCCAGATAGTTGTAGTTGCTCGAGAGGGCCCAGCAGTAGGCGCCGGTTCCCGGTACAGCAAGCAGATCACCGGCTGCCACGTCCTCGGGCAGATATACATCTCTAACAACTATGTCGCCGCTCTCGCAATGTTTGCCCACCACGCGGGACAGCTGCGGCGCAGCTGTGGACGTACGGGAGGCCACAATCGCCGAATAATCCGCGTCGTAGAGCACCGGCCGGGCGTTGTCGCTCATGCCGCCGTCCACCGACACATAGCGGCGCGGATACGTAACGTTTTCGTCTGCCGCACCGGCGTCGCCGGAACCGGGGGCATCGACCCGCACAGTCTTGAGCGTCCCCACCTCGTACAGGGTGAAGGTGGTGCTGCCCACGATGGCGCGCCCCGGCTCAATGGAGATACGCGGCGAGGTGATGCCGAGTTCGGCGCAGGTGGTACGCACGACGGCGGCCATCGCCGCCGCAATTTCAGCTGCCGGGCGGGGAGTGTCCACCGGCGTGTAGGCGATCCCGTAGCCGCCGCCGAGATCAAGCTCCGGCATAACGATGGAGTACTTTTCCTGCATGGCGGCGAGGAAACGAAGCAGCTTCTCGGCCGCCAGGGCAAAGCCGTCCGGCTCGAAAATCTGGGAGCCGATGTGGCAGTGCAGGCCCAGGAGCTCGATACCGGGGTGTGCCGACGCCGCTGCTACCGCTTCCTCGGCAGCAGACAGGCCCGCCTGGTCCGTCGTATCAGCCGCCATGGAGAGGCCGAACTTCTGGTCCTCATGCGCAGTGGCGATGAACTCATGCGTGTGCGCGTGGACGCCTGGAGTGAGCCGCAGCATGACCTTGGCCTGTTCGCCGCGGGCCTGGGCTATGTCGCCCACCCGCACCAGCTCGGACAGGCTGTCCACCACGATCCGGCCGAGGCCCATGTCCAGGGCACGGTTAAGCTCACCGTCGGACTTGTTGTTCCCATGCAGCGCCACGCGCCCACCGGCGATTCCCGCACGGGCGGCGACGGCGAGCTCTCCGCCGGAGGCAGTGTCCAGGCGCAGGCCTTCCTCCTCCACCCACTTCACAACAGCGGTGCAGAGGAAGGACTTTCCCGCGTAGTAGACGTCCACGCCGCCGCAGATGTCAGCGAAGGCAGCATCGAAGGAATCCTTGAATGCCCTGGCCCGGGAGCGGAAATCTGCCTCGTCCAGAACGAAGAGGGGCGAGCCGAACTGCTCTTTCAGTTCCTGGACGGTGAGGCCTCCAACGGTGAGTGAGCCGGCGTTGTTGCGTTGCACGCTTCCCGCCCACATCGGTTCCTGGAGGGCGTTCAGGTCAGCGGGCACTGCGAGCCATTCGGGTGCCAGCGGGGACGCGGCCTTCGAGGTTTCTACAGACATTGCCATCACATCCGTTCCGGCGCGGAAACGCCAAGCAGGTCAAGGCCGTTGGCGAGCACCTGGCTGGTGGCATCGTTGAGCCACAGCCGGGTGCGGTTGACGTCGGTCACCGCTTCGTCGCCCATGGGCGCGATGCGGCAGGCATCGTACCAGCGGTGGTAGGCGCCGGCGATGGTTTCGAGGTGCCGTGCCACGCGGTGCGGTTCGCGCAGTTCCGCGGCCTTTGCCACGATCGAGGGGTAGCTGCCCAGGTAGGACAGCAGCTCGTTCTCCGTGGCATGGTCCAGGAGCGAGGCGTCGAAAGCGGACCGGTCCACGCCGGCGTCTACGGCGTTGCGGGCTGCGCCGCGGGAACGGGCGTGGGCGTACTGCACGTAGAACACGGGGTTCTCGTTGCTGTGCTTCTTCAGCAGCTCCGGATCCAGCGTCAGTGGGGAGTCGGCCGGGAACCGGGCCAGGGAGTAGCGGACAGGATCCTTGCCGAGCCAGTCGATGAGGTCTTTCAGCTCGATGATGTTGCCTGCGCGCTTGGACAGCTTGGCGCCGTTCACTGAAACCAGCTGGCCGATCAGGACTTCGATGTTCACCTCGGGATCGTCCCCGGCGCAGGCGGCGATGGCCTTGAGCCGGTTGATGTAGCCGTGGTGGTCGGCGCCGAGCAGGTAAATTTTCTCCGTGAAGCCGCGGTCCTTCTTGGACAGGTAATAGGCGGCGTCGGCAGCGAAATAGGTGGGCTCACCGTTGGCACGGATCATCACCCGGTCCTTGTCGTCGCCAAAGTCCGTAGTACGCAGCCAGACAGCACCGCCGTCGTCGAACACGTGGCCCTGCTCGCGAAGGCGGGCAACGGCACTTTCGATGGCGCCGGCGTCGTGCAGCTCCTGCTCGGAGAAGAACACGTCAAACTCGACGCCGAAGTCGGCGAGGGTGGCCTTGATGTCCTTCATCTGTGCCTTGTACGCGGCTGCGCGGATGACCGGAAGGGCGGCAACTTCAGTCAGTTCGCGGATGTCGGGGTGCTCGGTGATGACCTCGCGGCCCAGGTCCGCAATGTACTGGCCCGGGTAACCGCCGTCGGGCACGGGCCGGCCGTGCAAGCGGGAGTACACGGAGTTGGCGAAGACGTTCATCTGTGAACCGGCGTCGTTGATGTAGTACTCGGCCGTGACCTCGGCGCCGGAGGCGCGCAGCACACGGGCGATGGCGTCCCCCAGGGCCGCCCAGCGGGTGTGCCCAATGTGCAGCGGGCCGGTGGGGTTGGCGGAAACGAACTCCATGTTCACGGTGTGGCCGGCGAGCGCATTGTTGGTCCCGTACTGCGGGCCGGCTTCGACGATGACCTTGGCGAGGGCGCCGGCCGTTGCAGCGTCAACGGTGATGTTCAGGAACCCGGGGCCTGCGATGTCCACGGCGGAAACCCCGTCGATCGATTTAAGCCGCGCGCTCAGCACGGTGGCGAATTCGCGGGGGTTCGTGCCGGCCTGCTTGGCAAGCTGCAAGGCGATGTTGGTGGCCCAGTCGCCGTGGTCGCGGTTCTTGGGTCGCTCCACTCGTACCTCATCTGGCACTGCTGATGCTGAAAGGGCGATCTCGCCGGCGTCTACGGCGTCTTTCAGGCAGGCGGATATGGCGAGGGAGAGTTCTTCGGGAGTCACCCCTCTAGCCTACCGGGGGCCAGTGACAGCAAAAGAATCGGGAATGTGCCGGCACCATAGGCATTCCACAGGAAATCCACAAGGCAGTCACAAGTTGAACCAATAAGCTGGGTTCATCGTTGACACCAGCGTAAGCACTGTCCCGCACTGTCCCAGAGACTTAACCGAAATGAGAGCCTTCATGAGACCGTCAGTCCGCAAGAGTGTTTTCGCCGGGATCGCCGGCCTTTCCCTCGCCGGAACGGTGGCCGGTTGCGCCCCGTCCGCCACTGAAAGCACGCAGGCAGCCCCCGCCGGCAGTGCTGCAGCAAACTCCGCCACAACGCCGTCCTCCGGCGCCTCGCCGCTGGCCACCAGCGGTTCGGCTTACAAAGACGGCACCTACAGTGCTGACGGAAACTACGTTTCTCCCAACGGCAACGAGACGGTTGGCGTCGAGCTGGCCCTTGCCGGGGGCACAGTGACGGCCGTCAACATCACACAGCATCCCTCCAACCCGAACACCCGAAAGTTCCAGGGCGAGTTCGCCAGCGGTATCGCGTCGCAGATCGTTGGCAAGAACATCGACGAACTCAACGTCTCGAAGGTGGCCGGCTCCTCCCTGACGAGCGGCGGTTTCAACCAGGCCGTGGAACAGATCAAGGCGGAGGCGCAGTAGACCGTGCCGGGCGCGGACTGGGCTGACTTTGCGTTCGAAGGAATTGGCACGCAGTGGGAAATTTCCACGCCTCTTCCGCTTGCTGGGTCAGTCCGGGCATGCCTCCTTAACCGCGTGGAGGAGTTCGACACCGAGTGGTCCCGTTTCCGCGCCGATTCCCGCGTCAGCACCATGGCGCGGGGATCGGGGCGGTTCAGCTTCCCGGGCGAGGCAGACCGGCTTGGGCCGCTGTACAGGACGCTTTACGAGCTGACGGATGGGGCCATGACCCCGCTGATCGGCGCATCCCTCGAACGGCTGGGGTACGACGCCGGCTACTCACTTAAGCCCTCAGGGTCGCCGCGGCCGGCACCCCGATGGGACGAGGTCCTTGAGTGGGAGGGAACCACCATCACCACCACGTCACCCGTGGTTCTTGACATCGGGGCGGCAGGCAAGGGCCTGCTGGCCGATCTGCTCGCCGACGAACTGGACGCTGAAGGAATTGATTCCTTTGTCATCGACGGCAGCGGGGATCTGTTGGCAAGGGGCCCCCGAGCCACCCAGGTGGCTTTGGAGCATCCTTACGATCCGGGGCAGGCAATTGGCATCGTGCCCCTCGCCGGGCGCGCGCTTTGTGCCTCGGCGTCCAACCGCCGGGCGTGGGGAGACGGTCTGCACCACGTCCTGGACGGAACAACCGGGCAGCCGGTCCGGACCGCCGTCGCCACGTGGGTCCTGGCGGACACGGCGATGCTGGCCGATGCTTTGGCCACTGCGCTTTTCTTTGCCCCTGGCACCCGCTTGGAGCAGGAGTTCGATTTCTCCTGGCTGACAGTATTTTCTGACGGAAGAGCAGCCCACTCCGCCGAGTTTGAAGGGACACTGTTCACATGAGCCCCGTGGAAACGCCGAAAGCCGGTCCGGCCCCGTCCGTGGCCGCCCGGCTGGATACTGTGCTTGGTAAGTTCACGATGTACCGGCTCATCCTGCTGGTCCTTGCAGCGCTTGCCGCGTACAGCCTTCTGCTCGATGTCCTCGGCTGGCTCACGTTCGGCATTCCCGAGATGCTGGCGCACCTTGTGCTGTGCCTCGGCCTGACATACGCCTCGAACAGGGCCCTGGCGGCCCTGTTCCGGGTGCGGCCCCACTCTGAATCCTCGCTCATTACAGGGCTGCTGCTGTACTTCCTGTTCTGGCCCTCATTTGCGCCGATGGATGTGGCTGGAGTGGCTTTGGCCTGCGTACTGGCCTCGGCGTCAAAGTATGCGCTCGCGTGGCGCGGGCGCCACATCTTCAATCCCGCCGCTGCGGGGGCCTTCGTGGTTGGACTCACGGGGCTCAACGTTGCCACCTGGTGGGCAGCCACTCCAGCCATGCTGTTGCTGCTGGTGCCAGGGGTCCTTTTGGTGCTGTACCGCACGCGCAAGGTCCTGATGGCCTCGGTATTCCTCGTGGTGGCCTGCGCCATCATCGGCGCAGAACTGCTTCAGGCCGGCATGTCCGTGGGGATGGCGCTGTGGCAGTCGTTGGCCCAGCGGCCGCTGCTGTTCTTTGTGGGCTTTATGCTCACCGAGCCGCTGACACTGCCGCCGCGCAGGTGGCAGCAGTTGGCACTTGCGGCTGTGGTGGGCGTGGTTTTTGCAGTCCCCTACAACTTCGGCTTCCTGGCCAATTCTCCTGAGGCCGCGCTGCTGCTGGGCAATCTTCTCGCCTTTATGGCGGGCCAGCGGGGCGGTGTGCGGCTGAGGTTCAACGGGACCAGGCCGCTGACGCCCAGCACCACTGAGTTTTCGTTCGAGCCTTCCCGGGCTGTTCGCTTTGTCCCCGGGCAATACATGGAGCTGGACCTTCCGCACGCCAAGTCCGATGGAAAAGGACGACGCCGGGTGTTCAGTTTGACGGGTTCCCCCAGTGAGCACCTGGTGAAGTTCGGCGTGCGGACTGCCGAGCCCCTGTCCGCCGCCAAGAAGGTCCTCCTTTCGCTGCAGCCGGGCGACGAGCTGACGGCCACTTCCGTTGGGGGCGACTTTGTCCTCCCCCGCGACCCCCGCAAGCCCGTTTTGCTGATGGCCGCCGGCATCGGCATCACGCCTTTCCTTTCACATATCTCCTCCGGTGGTTTGCGGGACCGTGACGCCGTGATCCTCCTGCTGGCCAGGAGCGCCGACGAGATCGCATATGCGGATGAATTGAAGGCCTCAGGTGTCCGTGTGGTTGCCCGCATTGCCGATGGCTCCGAGCCGCCGGCGCACATCACTGCATTCCCGTCAGATGGGACCAGGGTGGACGGTGAAGCCCTTAAGGCACTCGTTCCCGACGTCGCTGACCGCGAGGTTTATATTTCGGGCTCACCGTCGAGCGTCGCCTCGCTGCGTCAGGCTGCACGGCAGGCCGGGGCCGGGCGGGTGCACGTGGACTCGTTCTCCGGCTACTAATCCCCACTCCCAGGAACGCCCGTGGCCGACTCCTGAGTGGCGATTTTCCCTTGCGGGCCACCTTCCTGCTAAGCTCTAGGACGTCCCGCCAGCAACGGCAGGAACCCCGGATTGCCCTCGTAGCTCAGGGGATAGAGCGTCTGCCTCCGGAGCAGAAGGTCGTAGGTTCGAATCCTATCGAGGGCACCATCAGAAGCACCCCGGTCCACGGACCGGGGTGCTTTTCCTTGTCCGGCTGGCTTTGATAAACGTGTGGCCTTAGCTGGGGGTCAGCGGCTAAGAGGTGTTTGAGGGTTGGGCCGCCCACCCGCGCCTTCCGGGCTCAGTGGAAATACTTCCGGGCTTAGCGGAAACAAATGTGCAATGCCCGGGCGGGACGCGCAACACAACCCCGGACACCAGTTAGGACCACTCCGGTCATGGTGAGGCAACGGCATTCGCCTCGCAGGCCATCTTCCACCAGATTTCTTCCGGTAGCGGGTCCTGGGGCAACGTGTAGCCGGGCAGCAACCAGTCATCAAAGGTGTCTTCCGGCAACTCTTCGTGCCAAAACGCGTTCTCGACAGGCAGGTCGTCGGCAGGAGGCCAGGCTTGCGGCAAGTCGTCGGGCGGAGGCCAGGCTTGCGGCAAGTCGTCGGGCGGAGGCCAGGCTTGCGGCAAGTCGTCGGGCGGAGGCCAGATCTGCGACAAGTCGTCCGGCACGCCGGGCTTCGCTGCCGCGGAAGATTCCGGCCAGTGAGGTGGTTCCCAGTCCTGGTGTTCGCTTTTGTAGTGCCGGCCGGTGGGTGAGATCCAGCCGGGTGGTTCGTTCATGGTGGCCGGTGTTGGTTTCCATCTGCTGGTGTGCCGAAGTTTGTGGTGTTTGCGGCAGGGTTGGCCGAGGTTTGATATTCCGGTGGTGCCGCCTTTGTGCCAGGCGAGGAGGTGGTCCGCTTCGTTGTCGAGGGAGTTGTTGTTGCAGCCCGGGAAGGGGCATTTGCCGTCCCGCAACCTGAGCCAGTTCCGCATGGCCTTGCTGACCCGGTAGCTGGTGCGGCCGATTTCCAGAGGTGCCCCGTCGCGAGGATCGACCAGCACCCGGTAGAACGACCCGGCACCGTTTGCCACGAGCTTGCGCGCCATGGAGGCCGGGATCGGGCCGTGCCCGTCCAGTACCGCGGGTTCGTTGGTCAGGCCCATCAGGGAGAACACCGGCACGGTGACCAACACCTGCGCCCGGATCGACGAAGATGGGCCGGGATCCGTTCCTGCACCCTCGCCTGCACCGTCGCCGCTGCTGGCAGTGTTATCGCTGCCGAGAAGCCCTGAAGAGAAACTATCGGCTACCAGTTGGGTCAGGGTGCGGGGCTCGTCCGGGCCCTGCATGCCCCTGGCAAGAGCGGTGAGCCGGTTCCGGATCGCCGACGCCCGGTCCGCTGGCAGGTGGGCGGCGACCCACGCCATCCCGTCACTGTCCGGCCAGTACTCCACCCGACGGTCCGCGACACTTTTCGCGTGCCGTTTCTCCAGGCTCTCCGGGTGATGGCGTTCCCGCCAGCCCCGGGCTCTGGCTTTGAACCGGTAGGCCGGCATCTCCCCGACCGGGCAGCCGCGGGCGGGGCTCGGCGCCGCCGGGTCCAGGAAGTGCGCCTCCAGCGCCGCCGCACCAGCGGGATCAAGACACGCGGTCTGCTCGATCATGGTCCGGGCGTGCGCCCACGAGATCGTCCCCGACTGCAGGGCCGCGAGCGTCCGGGGCAGGGAACTGGTCAGGGCGGCGTGCGCCTCGGCGAGCAGGGTACCGGCGGCCCGGTCACCGATCGCCAGCGCACACCCGACCTCGGCCACCAGGCTCCGGTCCTGCGCACCGGCCTCCTGCGGCGACCCGGCCGGAGGATTCAGCGCCTTCGTGGCTTCGGCCAGCACCGCCACGGCCTGTGCCTTCACGGCCGCGATCTTCGCTTCCGAGCGCGCCACCCCGGCAAGGACATCCAACGCCGCATCAGCAACCCGCTGCAACGGATCATCACCAAACCCCGCCACGGCCGCAGTTCCAAACGCCATGGCATCAGGCCCGCCAGCGCCAACGGAAGCAGCAGCGGCACCGGAAGCAGCAGCGGCACCGAAAACGGCAGTCTCCCTGCCAGCCAGCGCAACCCTGAACGCAGCAACAGCAGCATCAACCGCCACCTCCGCCTCCACCACTGCCGGGTTCGTTCCCATACCTCCATCATCGCGAGGGGGTCTGACATTCCTGGTTGCACCCAAAAGTTGCAGTCAACAACGGGCGGAACTCCGCGTGAATCCCCTGCTTTGTCGGTACCCCCTCGTAGTCTGAATTTACCTAGTTGAGGGGGTACGCCATGCACGTTCCGTTCTGTTCCATCATTCCGCCCTACCTGTTGAGGCGGCTGGCCAGGCAGGACGCTCCGGAGTTTTCCGCAGCCGCACGGGCGGCCAAAGAAGCTTTGGGGCATGTCCGCTCTGTCCAGGCAGCCCGCTCCCAGGCCGCCCCGGACATCCCGGCAGGTGTGCGCCAGGCCAAACCAGGACCACCGAACCGATCGGTTTTCAATGCCGTTGGCTCGGAAACCCTCCCGGGCAAACTCGCCCGTAAGGAGGGAGAGCCTGCTACGGGGGATCCTGCAACGGACGAAGCCTACGACGGTCTGGGCCACACGCACCGGCTGTACGCCGACGTCTTCGGAAGGAACTCCATCGACGCCCGGGGGCTGCCCCTGAATGCCACCGTGCACTTCGGCAAGCTCTACGACAACGCGTTCTGGGACGGGACGCAGATGGTCTTCGGCGACGGCGACGGGGAGGTCTTCGAGCGGTTCACCAGGTCCCTCAGCGTCATCGGCCACGAGCTTGCCCACGGGGTTACCCAGCACTCCGCCGCCTTGGTGTACCGGAACCAGGCCGGGGCAATCAACGAGTCAATGTCGGACGTTTTCGGCGCCCTCGTTGAGCAGTACGTGAAGAACCAGTCGGTTGCAGAGGCCACCTGGCTCATCGGCGAGGGGCTTTTCACGCCGGAGGTGGAAGGGCGCGCCCTGCGTTCCCTGAAAGCACCCGGAACGGCGTACGACGACGACGTGCTGGGTAAGGATCCCCAGCCGGACTCCATGGACACTTACGTGAGAACGAGCGCCGACAACGGCGGTGTCCACATCAACTCAGGTATCCCCAACCGGGCGTTCTACCTGGTGGCGGAAAAGCTGGGCGGGAACGCCTGGGACTCCCCCGGGCGTATTTGGTATGAGACGCTCACCGGCGGCAATTTGCCTATGGGCGCTACCTTCACCGTATTCGCCCGCGCCACGGCTGCTACGGCCGGGGAACTTTTCGGTTCTGATTCAAAAGAGCATGACGCCGTTCGGAACGCGTGGGAAACTGTGAAGGTCAAGCTTTAACGGGACGCCTGGCTGGGTACTTCGGGCCACCAGGCTCGACGTACCCAGGAACCAGGCCATGAAGATCAGTGTGGAGCGCACCGGCGGTATCGCGGCGATGACTCGGGTTTGGACTGTTAACGCTGTGTCCGAGACTGCCAGGAACCAGTGGCAGCCCATCGTGGAAGCATGCCCCTGGGACGCCGTGCCCAGGACACCGCGGGACGCCGCAGCGGAATTCGCAGGAGCCCAACAGCCGGACCGGTTCATCTACTCGATTCGGGCAGGCGAGCACCGCGCTTCCCTGCCCGAGCGGGCAGTTACCGGCCCTTGGCGGGTGCTGGTGGACAGCACCCGCGCGGCCGCCGAAGAATCACGCGCACCGCAGCGCCGGGATGGGTAAGGCCAAGGGCTAACCGGCCTCTGCCAGCTGGCCTCTGAACGCCCTGCGGTAGGACTGCGGGCTCGTGTCCAGGACTTTCCCGAAGTGGTGCCGCAACAGGACCGGATGCCCGAAACCGGACTCCCGTGCAATCTCCTCAATGTTCATGTCCGTGGCCTCAAGGAGTTCCTGCGCCCGAAGCACCCGCTGGGAGTTGAGCCAGGCTGCCGGTGTTGCCCCCGTTTCTGACCGGAACTTCCGGGCGAACGTCCGGGCGGACATGTGCACCCGCGCCGCGAGCTCGTTGACCGTATGCTCGCGGTCCAGGTGCTCCACCATCCAGCGCAGGAGTTCCTCCATTGGCGCGGAACCGCAGGTAGGCATGGGGCGGTCAATAAACTGTGCCTGGCCGCCGTCCCGATGCGGGGGGACCACCATGTCCCGGGCTATCGCGGCGGCCACGTGCGCGCCCAACTCGACCCGCACCAGGTGCAGGCAGGCATCGATCCCGGCAGCCGTACCGGCGGAGGAGATGATGTTGCCGTCCTGCACGTACAGGACGTTTTCGTCCACCTGCACGTGCGGATATTCGGCGGCCAGTTGGCCGGAATAGTGCCAGTGCGTGGTGCAGCGGCGGCCGTCCAGGAGACCGGCCCGGGCCAGGGCGAAGGCTCCGGAGCAGATGGACATCACCCACGCTCCCCTTGCATCCGCAGCCCGAAGGGCCTCGAGGACGGACTCCGGCAGGTCCTGGTCCCGGCCGTAGGGAGCCATGATCACCAGGTCGGCGTCGGCAGTGGCTTCCAACCCCAGGCTCACATTCATGGACAATCCGGACTTGAGCTGGACGTTGCCGGGAGACGGCGTGCAGACGCGGAAGTCAAAGGCGGGGACGCCGTTCCCCCGGCCGGACCTGTCAATCCCGAACACCTCGCAGGCGGTCCCGAATTCGAACATCGAAAAGTTGGGAACCACGATGACTGCTACTGATTTCAGCATGGTTCCATTGTGGCAGGAATTTTAGCCTTTTGGGCATTTCTGCCACTTTTTCCTAGTCCCGAAGAGGAGAAGCATGGAGGTATGGAAATCCTCACAACCATCCTCATCGTCCTGCTGCTCCTCATATTTGCCGCCACGGTGTCGGCTCTGCTCCAAGACGGCCGGGGGCACACGCCTCCCGTCGAATCGCATGAAGCATGGACCGCGCTGGACCTTCCCAGCACCAACTACACGCTCCGCATTTTCTAAGCCTGACAAACCCACAACCGGGGATAGCTGCGACCAGTCGAAACGGGAAGCCCGGGCTCCCGCAGTAGACTGTCAGCAGCCATGACACTTCACATCTCCTATCCTGCCGAGCTGCCGGTCTCCGAGCGCCGCGAAGACCTGATGGCCGCCATCGCAGCGAACCAGGTCACCATCATCGCCGGCGAGACTGGCTCCGGTAAGACTACCCAGATTCCCAAAATGTGCCTCGAACTTGGCCTGGGCGAAAACGGCCTGATCGGGCACACCCAGCCGCGCCGGCTTGCAGCCCGCACGGTGGCCGAGCGCATAGCCGAGGAACTGGGCGTGGACATCGGCCAGGAGGTTGGCTTCCAGGTCCGCTTTACCGGCGAGGTCAGCCGGAATACCAAGGTCAAGCTGATGACCGACGGCATCCTGCTGGCGGAAATCCAGCGCGACAAGCTGCTGCGCAAGTACAACGCAATCATCATCGATGAAGCACATGAGCGCAGCCTCAACATTGACTTCATCCTCGGCTACCTCAAGCGGATCCTGCCGCAACGGCCAGACCTGAAGGTGATCATCACCTCCGCCACCATCGATCCCCAGCGCTTCGCCAACCACTTCGGCTCGCCCGAAGATCCCGCCCCCATCATTGAGGTCTCGGGGCGGACCTACCCGGTGGAAATCCGGTACCGCCCGCTGTCACAGCCGCCCGCCGGAACGGATGAAGAGAACGCGTCCGACGACGAACTCGAGGAAGACCGCGATCCTCTGGATGCGGTCTGTGATGCTGTCGACGAACTTGCTGCGGAAGCGCCCGGCGACATTTTGGTGTTCTTTTCCGGCGAGCGCGAGATTCGGGATGCTGCCGACGCCCTCCAAGCCCGCATCCAGTCGAACCGGAGGTTGGCCGGAACCGAAATCCTCCCCCTGTTCGCGCGGCTGAGCCTGCAGGAACAGCACAAGGTGTTCCATCCCGGCAGCAAGCGCCGGATCGTCCTTGCCACCAACGTTGCTGAGACATCGCTGACCGTGCCGGGCATTAAGTATGTGATCGACACCGGGACGGCCCGCATTTCCCGGTACTCGCACCGGACCAAAGTCCAGCGGCTCCCCATCGAACGCGTCTCCCAGGCATCGGCCAACCAGCGTTCCGGGCGGTGCGGGCGTGTGTCCGACGGCATCGCCATCCGCCTCTACTCCGAGGACGACTTCGAGTCCCGGCCACGCTTCACGGACCCCGAAATCCTGCGCACCAACCTCGCTGCCGTCATCCTGCAGATGACAGCCATGGGAGTGGCGCGCGGGCCGAAGGACGTCGAAAACTTCCCCTTTGTGGAGCCCCCTGAAACGCGGGCAATTAATGACGGCGTGACGCTGCTGCGCGAACTTGGCGCGTTGGCTGCCGCCCGGCCCCAAAACGGCGCGGGCGGGGCGAACGGCGGCGGCGGCCTCACTGCCGTCGGGCAGAAACTCGCCCAGCTTCCGGTGGATCCCAGGCTGGGCCGGATGATCGTGGAAGCGGGAAAACGCGGGTGCGTCCGCGAAGTCATGATCCTGGCAGCGGCGCTGACCATCCAGGACCCCCGCGAGCGCCCCACAGACAAGCAGCAGCTCGCGGCGGAAAAACACAACCGGTTCAAGGACGAGAACTCGGACTTCACCGGCTTCCTTAACCTCTGGAACTACATCCAGGAGAAGCAGCAGGAGCTGTCGTCGTCGGCCTTCCGCCGGCTGTGCCGGGCCGAATTCATCAACTATCTCCGGGTGAGGGAATGGCAGGATTTGTTTGCCCAATTGCGCCAGCTGGCCCGCCCCCTGGGCATCAGCCTGGACAACAAACGCCTGGCCGATCCCGTGGGCAACCACGACGGCATACACATCAGCCTCCTGTCCGGGCTCCTGAGCCACATCGGCATCCTGGACGAGCGCAAGCGTGAATATGCCGGCGCCAGAGGCAGCCGTTTCGCGGTCTTCCCCGGTTCAGCACTGTTCAAGAAGTCGCCCACGTTCGTGATGGCGGCGGAACTGGTGGAGACCAGCCGGCTTTGGGCCAGGGTTGCCGCCAGGTTCGATCCCGCCTGGGCGGAGCAGGTGGCCCCCGACCTGGTCAAACGCAGCTACAGCGAACCGCATTGGTCCACCCGCCAGGGCGCAGTGATGGCCTACGAAAAGGTCACCCTTTACGGCGTGCCCATCATCGCCCAGCGCAGGATCAACTACGGCAGGGTGGATCCCGTCGTCGCCAGGGAACTCTTTATCAGGCATGCCCTGGTGGAGGGTGACTGGAAAACCCATCACAAGTTCTTCCACCGCAACCGGGCCCTCCTGCAGGAGGTTGAGGAACTCGAAGCCCGGATGCGGCGGCGGGATCTCCTGGTGGACGACGAGACGCTGTTTGAGTTCTACGACGCTCGAATCGGGCCGGACGTGGTGTCCGAGCGGCACTTTGATAAGTGGTGGAAGGACGCCCGACAGGAGAACCCGGACCTCCTGGACTACGACAAGTCGCTCCTCCTCAGCGACGACGCCGACAACCTGGATGTCTCCGCCTACCCGAAGACGTGGCTGCACAAGGGCTTTGAGCTGCCGCTGACCTATGAGTTCCACCCGGTGGCTCCCGGCTCACCGCCCAACCCGAGCGACGGCGTTACTGCCGAAGTGCCGGTCCTGTTCCTTAATCAGCTGGACGACAAAGCATTCCGGTGGTTGATCCCCGGCCAGCGCGTGGAACTCGTAACGGCCCTGATCAAGTCCCTGCCCAAGCAGGTCCGCAAGAACTTTGTGCCTGCGCCGGACGTGGCCCGGCAGGCAGTGTCAGTCCTGGAGTCCGATTTCGATCCCGCCTCCGACGATCTGGAACCCTCCCTCGAACTTGCACTCCGCCGCGTCCGCGGACACGTTATCCCACCCGGTTCGTGGAACTGGGATGCGGTGCCCCCGCACCTGCGGGTGACTTTCAAAGTGGTGGACAGCAGGGGCAAGGCGCTGGATGAGGGCAAGGACCTCGCAGCCCTTCAGGAAAAGCTTGCGCCGGCCACCCGGCGGGCCATTGCCGAATCGCTGGGGGCCACGCCCGCCTCTACCGCCCCGCTGAGCAAGGCAGGGCGGGCAGCGGGCAAGGCCGACGGCGGGAGTGCCCGCGTGCAGGCGCCTGCCCAGGTGCCGGACGGGTCCGGCCAGTCCGGGTTCCGGGAGCAGGAGGGCCTCACTGAGTGGAGTTTCGGGACCCTCCAGCGCCAGGTCAGCAACATGGTCAAAGGCCACACCGTCACCGGTTATCCGGCCTTGCAGGACCAGGGAAAGTCCGTGGCACTCCGGGTTTTCCAGACGGCGGACGAACAGCAGGAAGCCATGCGCGGCGGCGTGATCAGGCTGCTGGCCCTGCGCGTTCCTGCTCCTGACCGCTATGTGCTGGAGCACCTGAGCAACACGGAGAAGCTGACATTCAGCCAGAACCCGCACGGCTCAGTTGCGGCCCTCATTGCAGACTGTGCGCTGGCGGCTATCGACAAGCTCACCCCCGCCGAGCTCCCCTGGGACCGGAAATCCTTTGACGGACTTTACGAGCTGGTCCGGGCTGAGCTGATAGACACCGTGTTCAGCGTCACGGCTGTGGTGGAGCGCATCCTCGCCAGTACCCGGCGCATTGAGAAGCAGTTGAAAGGGACCACCAGCCTGGCCCTCATCAGCGCGCTCAATGACATCAAGAGCCAGCTGGAGCAGCTGGTCTACCCCGGCTTCGTGGCGCGGACCGGCTATGCCCAGCTCAGCCAGCTCCCCCGGTATCTCGCCGCCATTGAAAAGCGGCTGGAACGCCTCCCGGGCAACGTCCAGCGGGATGCCCTCAGCATGGCGGTAGTACAGCGCTTGGAGGATGACTACGACGACGCCGTGTCGGCCCTGCTTCCGGGACGGCGGGCCGGCGGCGAACTCAGCCAGGTTCGGTGGATGATTGAAGAGCTTCGGGTGAGCCTCTTCGCCGTCGAGCTTGGAACCGCCTATTCGGTGTCCGAAAAGCGGATCCGCGCCGTGCTCAACAAGGCACTGGCCCCGGCCTAGGCGGAACGCCTCAGCGAACCGTTTGGGCCGGAAGCCGTCAGGCCGGGACGAACTTTCCGTACCCGGCAGCCCGCAGGCCCTCCCGCAATTTTTCCGCGTTGGCGTCCAGTACTTCCGGATCCGGGTTCTGGTCCGCGGTCGCAAAGTTGAACTCAGCCATGCTTCGGGAGGGCCACACGTGCACATGGAGGTGGTCGATCTCGTAGCCGGCCACGATCAGCCCGGCGCGCGCTGCGCCAAAGACGTCCACCTGGACGGCTCCGATCCGCCGGGCCACCTCCATGACCCTCGCCAGGGTCTCCGGGGAGGCATCAGTCCAGCGGTCCACCTCCTCGGTGGGAACCACCAGGGTATGGCCGTCCGCCAGCGGACCGGTGGTGAGGAACGCGGAAACGTCGTTTTCCCGCCACACGAACCGGCCGGGAATTTCGCCGTTCAGAATCCTCGTGAAGAGCGTGCTCATGCGTCTGCCTCCTTGGCGGGTGCCTGCAAAGTGCTGGTGTCCAGCACAAACCGGTATTTCACATCGCCCGCAACCATCCGGTCGTAGGCTTCATTGAGCTGGCCGGCGCCGACCACTTCGATGTCGGCCACCACCCCGTGCTCCGCGCAGAAGTCCAGCATTTCCTGGGTTTCGGCAATTCCTCCGATCAGCGAGCCGGCGTAGGCGATCCGCCTCCTGATCAATGCCCGGGGGTTCACGGGGGGCATAGCTTCGGACGGAAGTCCGAGCTGGAAAAGCGCACCGTCAACGCGCAGGGTCCGGAACAGCGGGTTCAGGTCGTGGGGCGCGGCCACGGTGTCGATAATCAGGTCGATGGTGCGGTTCGCCGCGTCCATCGCCGTTTCATCGGTGGACAGGACAACTTCGTCAGCCCCCAGTTCCAGGGCGGCCGGCACTTTGGACTCAGACGTGGTGAACACCACCACCTTCGCTCCCATCGCTTTGGCAAGCTTGACGGCCATGTGGCCGAGTCCGCCCAGCCCCACCACCCCTACGACGTGGCCCTCTTCGACGTCGAAGTGCCGCAGGGGCGAGAAAGTGGTGACCCCCGCGCACAGCAGCGGCGCGACGGCGGCCGGGTCAAGGGAGTCCGGCACGCGAAGGACGTAGCGGCGGTCCACTACCACTGAGGAGGAATAGCCGCCCTGGGTGATCGATCCACCGTTCCGCCGGTCCACGCCACCGTAGGTGCCGGTCATTCCGTTTTCGCAGTACTGTTCCAGGCCGTCCAGGCAGCTTTCGCACTCACGGCAGGAGTCAACGATGCAGCCAACACCCACCCGGTCCCCCGGCGCGAAGCCGGTAACGGCTGACCCGACCGCGCTGACTGTACCGACGATTTCGTGGCCGGGCACCAGCGGCCAGACCTTGCCACCCCACTCCCCACGCACCGCGTGGACATCGGAATGGCACAGCCCGCAGAACTCAATGGCAATTTCGACGTCGTCTTCCCGTAGTTCGCGGCGCGCAAGGGTCAGCGGGACCAGGCCGCTGTCCGCCGAGGTTGCGCCGTACGCGGCAGCCAGGACGCCGCCGTCGGAAGCAGCGGATCCGGCGGCCCTCGACCCGGGGGCAGCAGTTTCAGGGACGACAGGTTTGGGGGTGACAGGTTTTGCGAGGGGCGGCGGCACGGGGCGTCCAGGAGTCATAGTGCGACGCTACCCTTGCCCGGCCTGGTCTTTCCACTCCGCAGGCCCGTCGCCTCGGGGCTCAGGTCCCGTCACCACCGGCAGATGGGGGTTGCTGGACCACTCGGAGAAGGATCCGGGATAGAGTGCGGCGCGGAAACCGGCGAGCTCCAGGGCAGCTACCTGATGGGCTGCCGTGACGCCGGATCCGCAGTAGACGCCCACCTGGATATCGTCGGCAATGCCCAGCGCCTCAAATCGTTGGCGCAGTTCGGCGGGCGGCAGGAACCGGCCGGCGCTGTCCACGTTTTCCGAGGTCGGCGCGCTGACTGCACCCGGAATGTGGCCTGCCCGGGGATCAACAGGCTCAATCTCGCCGCGGTACCTCTCTCCGGCCCGTGCATCCAGCAGAATCCTGCCCGCGGGCCTCCCGCCCGGACGGGCGCCCCCGGCAAAGGGCCGGTCCTCCACCCAGGCGGTCACGTCGGCTGCCGCCAGGACCGGCATCTGCCCGTCGGCCAGCGACACGTCCCCGGGATGGGCCTGGACCCCGCCCTGTTCCAAGGGCAGGCCTGCTGCACGCCAAGCCGCCAGGCCGCCGTCGAGCAGGTGAACCGCCGGGAGGCCGGCGTTCCGCAGCATCCACCACACCCGGGCGGCCGCCATGTTGCCGCTGTCATCGTAGGCCACCACAACATCGCCGTTGCTGATGCCCCAGCGCCTCGCCGCATCCTGGAACCGCAGGGGTGATGGCAGCGGATGCCTGCCCCGCTCCGGGACGGCAGGGTCCGCAAGTTCGGTGGCCAGGTCAACGAACACGGCGCCCGGCAAGTGCCCCTTTAAGTAGTGGTCGTGGCCGTGCGGATCGCCCAGCGCCCAGCGCACGTCCAGCAGCACCACGCGCTGTCCGCCGGCACGGCGCTTCTCCAGTTCGGAAACATCCATCAGCGGATTCATTGTGCTCCTTCAAACGGGCGGCCAACGCTCCCACTCTAACGGCAGGTGCGGCGGCCGCAGGTAGGCTGGTGCGGTGAAGATCGAGCGCACCGCGGGCCGGGACTGGGCCGACGAAGCCATCCGGAAAATCACGGCGGAAAACAACCGCTCCGCGGACACCCACCTTTACTCGGTACCCCTGCCCGAGCACTGGGGCGTCCAGCTCTATCTCAAGGATGAGTCGACGCACCGCACCGGCAGCCTCAAGCACCGGCTGGCGCGCTCCCTGTTCCTGTTCGGTCTCGTCAACGGCTGGATCAGGCAGGACACCACCATCGTTGAGGCCTCCAGCGGCAGCACCGCAGTGTCCGAAGCATACTTCGCCCAACTCCTGGGACTGCCGTTCATTGCCGTCATGGCCCGCACCACCAGCTCCGAAAAAATCGCGCTGATCGAGCAGTTCGGCGGCTCCTGCCTCCTGGTGGACCACGCCTCCGAGGTCTACGCGACGGCGGAAGAAGTGGCCGCCACCAGCGGCGGGCACTACATGGACCAGTTCACCTACGCTGAACGGGCAACGGACTGGCGCGGAAACAACAACATCGCGGAGTCCATCTTCGGGCAGCTCGCGTTGGAAGAACATCCTGTGCCGGACTGGATTGTGGTGGGCGCAGGGACGGGCGGCACCAGCGCCACCATCGGCAGGTACGTCCGCTACAACAGCCACCCCACCCGGCTGCTGGTGGTGGATCCGGAAAACTCAGCCTTCTACCCGGGCTGGCGCAGCAAGACGTCCGGCCCTGCCACCGGATTGCCGTCCCGGATCGAGGGCATTGGCCGGCCCAGGATGGAGCCCAGTTTTGTGCCAACCGTGATCGACCACATGATCCAGGTCCCGGACGCTGCGTCGGTCGCCGCCATGCGTCACCTGCGAACGCTCGCCGGGCTCCATGCCGGCCCCTCAACCGGAACCAACCTGTGGGGCGCCTGGCAGCTCATCGCGGGAATGATCGCCGAAGGCCGCAAGGGCAGCATCGTCTCGCTGATGTGCGACGGCGGCGAGCGCTACGCGGGCAACTATTACTCCCCCGGGTGGCTGGCTTCCCATGGCCTGGACCCGGAGCCGTATGAAGCAGTCATCACGCGGTTCTTTGATACCGGCCGCTGGGACGGCGAAGCGGTTTAGACCTCCACGGACTCCCCCGCGGCCAAGTGCTGATACTCCGTGCCGTACTTGGCTCCGAGCCTCTTGACATGGCCCTCCACAATTTTCAGGCCGTTGCCATTGAGCAGTCCGTCGTGGATCTGGAAGGCCCGGGGCGCGCGGACGCCGATCACGAAGTCCACCACCTCGGCAGACTTGCTCCACGGCGCATGGATGGGCACCAGCAGTGTCTGCACACTGGTTCCGTCCGGAATAACAAAGGAGTCACCGGGGTGGTAGACATTCCCGTCCACAAGGTAGCCAATGTTGGCCACCACGGGGATCTGCGGATGGATCAAGGCGTGCTGCCCGCCAAAGCTGCGAACCTCGAAGCCTGCCGCTTCGAAGGATGACCCCGGCTCTACGGCGTGGATTCGGGCGGCTGCTTCGGAGGTTTCCTTGCGCAGGCTGCCCGCGACGCCGGCCGGGGCAAAAACCGCCAGGTCCCTGTTGCCCTTGAGTGCGGCCACCACTGCGGGAACGTCGATGTGGTCGGGGTGTTCGTGCGTGACCAGCAACGCTTCAGCACCGGCCAGCGCCTCCGCCGTTTCCGAAAAGTTCCCCGGGTCCAGTACCAAAACCCGGTTGTTTTTCTCGAGCCGGACGCAGGCATGGGTGTACTTGGTCAGCTTCATAGCGCCAGCCTAGGGTCCGGCCTGAACCCCTGTCCACGAAGCTCCGGCTGGTAATCTTGATCTTTGCCACCATCCTGAGGGAAGCGAGTCCATTCATGCCGATCGGCGCCAAGGCTGATTCAACCAAGCCCGCTTCCGCCGCGGCCTTGGGAGGCACCGCACGGACTGCTTCCGCTCCTGCCGGTACTTCCGGGCCCGTTGCCAAGGAACAGCGTGTCACCAAACAGAGGCTGGCAGTCAGCGCCGCGCTGGATGAGCTGGCTGATTTTGTGAGCACGCAGGAGCTCTACCGCATCCTGCAGAACCAGGGCGTGTCGGTGTCGCTTGCCACCGCCTACCGCATCCTTCAGTCCCTTGCGGACGAGGGACTGGTGGACGTGCTGCGCAACGGCGACGGCGAAGCCGTCTACCGCCGCTGCGCCGTCACCGGCCACCATCACCACCTTCTCTGCCGGAATTGCGGCAAGGCAGTGGAGGTGGAGGCGCCCGCAGTGGAAACCTGGGCAGCCCGCACCGCCAGCGAACACGGCTTCACGGAAGTGGCGCACACTGTGGAGATCTTCGGGCTGTGCCCTGACTGCACCGCGCGCAAGGCCGCCGGCAAGCTCTAGCCCGGCCCGGCTCCGGAGCCCAGCCTGCTGCGGAACCCTGCCCGCGCCGGGTCAGGGTGCGTGCAGGGTCAGCGTGCCTGCAGCACCCGCCCGTTGATGCCGCGGGATGACCGGACGGATCCGATAACGCGGCAGACCACATAGATCAGGAACGACAACGTGGTGACGTAGGGGCTGATGGGGATGCGGCCGCCGAGAGCCAGCAGGATTCCACCGACGGTCGCCGTCACGGCGAAGGCAACGCTCAGCACCACCACTGCCACCGGCGAGGACGTCACCCGGAGGGCTGCGGCAGCCGGTGTGATCAGCAGTGCGAGCACCAGGAGGGCTCCCACCACCTGGATGGAAAGAGCCACGCTGATTCCCAGCAGGACCATAAAGACGATGGCGAGCGTCCGCACGGGAACACCGCGGGCCTCGGCCAGTTCGGGATCCACGCTGGCAAAATTCAGTGGCCGCCAGATGGCCGCCAGGACCACCATGACTACCACCGCGGTTCCGGCCAGCGCCTGCAGCTGGACCGTATCAACTGAGACGATCTGCCCGGTCAGCAGGCCGAACTTGTTTGCAGCACGGCCCTCATACAAGGACAGGAACAGGATTCCGATGCCCAGGCCGAAGGGCATGATCACGCCGATGATCGAGTTCTTGTCCCTGGCCCGCACCCCCATCAGGCCCAGAAGCAAGGCAGCCGCAACGGAACCGATGAGCGAACCAAAAACGATGTCGGCCCCAATGAGCAGGGCAAAGGCCGCACCGGCGAAGGACAGTTCCGAAATGCCGTGGACCGCGAAGGCGAGGTCGCGCTTCATCACAAACGTCCCCACCAGCCCGCCGAGCAAACCCAGGACGGCTCCTGCCCAGATCGAGTTCTGGACAAGGACCAGCAGCTCACCGTAGTTCTCGAAGCTGAAGATCGCACCGATAATGCTGTCGGCGTCCATCAGGCCACCTCTCCGGCGAGGGCGTGGGCCTCGGCGTGATGGTGCGTGGTGGCATCCGGCAGGCCCACCACCACGATGCGGCCGTTGGCGTGAATGACCTCGACATGGCTGCCGTACAGGTCGGAAAGGACCTCCGTGGTCATCACTTCCTGGGGAGTGCCGACTTTGAAGCGCCCGCCGGCCAGGTAGAGCACCCGGTCCACGTAATCGATCACGGGGTTGATCTCGTGGGTAACAAACACCACTGCGCTGTTCTGCTCATGGCATTGCTTGTTGATCAGCGCGCTGACTGCCTGCTGGTGGTGCAGGTCAAGGGAAAGCAGCGGTTCGTCGCACAGCAGGACCTGGGGGTCGGTGGCAAGGGCCTGCGCCACGCGAAGCCGCTGCTGTTCGCCACCGGAGAGCTGGCCCACGGGAACCTTGGCGTAGTCCGTTGCCCCCACCAGTTCAAGGAGCTCGTCAATCCTTCGGTTCGCCTTGCCCGACGACGTGCGGAGTCCCCAGCGGTGGCCGTCCACACCAAGGCCCACCAGGTCGCGGGCACGCATGGGCGTGTCGCGGGCGAAAGATTTTTGCTGCGGAATATAGCCGATCAGGCTGCTGCCACGCTCCACCGGGTGCCCGCCGAGCGAGGCCTTTCCGCTGTGCAGGTCCTGGAGACCCAGCAGGACCTTCAGGAAGCTGGTTTTCCCGCTGCCGTTGGGCCCGAGCACGGCAAAGAACTCGCCGGGCCTGATCTCCAGGTCAAGATCCTCCCAGAGCGTCCGCTTACCGAATGTGAGGGACGCCCCGGTGAGGCTGACCACGGGTTTCAACTATTTGTCTCCAAAACTTTGCTGACGTTGTTCACATTGTCCGTCATCCACTGCACGTAGGTCTTGCCCTCAGGCAGGGTTTCACTGAAATCGACCACCGGAACGCCGGCCGCTTCGGCAGCCTTCTTCAGCGCTTCGGTCTGCGGGCCCTCGGTCTGTCCGTTGTAGGCGAGGAACCGCACTGACTTGTTGGCCACCAGGTCGGTGGCGGCTTTGAGGACGGCCGGCGGAACGTCGGAGCCTTCCTCAATCGCAGCAGTGTAGTCCGCAGGCGTGGCGTTCTCCAGGCCTGCATCTTCCAGCAGGTACACCGGTACCGGCTCGGTGACGGCAACGGGCGCGCCGGCCGCTCCTGCCTTCAGCCCTTCGAGCTTCCCGGTCAATTCTTCGAGGTCGGCCTTGAAGGCAGCAGCGTTCGCATCGAAGGCAGCTGCCGAGGCGGGCTCCAGCTCTCCGAGCTTGGCTGCCAGGTCATCGGCCAGCCGTCCCATGGCGGACAGGCTGTACCAGACGTGCTCGTTGAGCTCCCCGTGGTCGTGTGCCTGGGCCTCCCCCGACGCTGACTCGACAGGTGTTGCCTCGCCCGAGGCTCCCTCCTCCGGGTGAGCCAGGCCGGAAAGTTCGACGGCGTTCAGCACGTTGCCGGCGTCGATGCTGCTGTCCTGGGCCAGGGTGTGGAGAAAGCCGTCGTACCCGCCGCCATTTTCGATGACAACTTCCGCTTTGGACACGGCCAGCCGGTCCTGCGCGGTGGCTTCGTAGGAATGCGGATCCTGGCTGGTCTTGGTGATGATGGCGGTAACGCTGACTTTGTCACCGCCGATTGTCTTTGCGATGTCACCGTAGACGTTGGTGGAGGCCACCACGTTAATTCCTTCGGCCGCCTCGGATGAAGCTTCCGGCTGGGGGCTGCACGCGGTGAGCAGCAGGCCAAGCCCGGCAAGGGCCGCCAGGGATGATCGGGCAGCGGAGTGTCGGCGCACGGAAACCTCGGTTCACAAGAAACGGAAAAGAACCACTTCAGCTTATACCTAAATAGGAATGATTCCTATTTAGGTCAGGAGGAGTACCCGCCTGCAAGCGAGCGGATTCCTGGAGCCCCGCAGCAGTTCGCGGGACTCCAGGAACATTATCCGCCGTTTGGCTGGCCCAGCCTGCGGACGCCGGTGGCCTGCGTGGCGTCCCGGATTTCCCCCACGAGCTGTTCGATCACGTCTTCCAGGAACAGGACGCCCTTTGTCTTGCCATCGGGGCCGATGACCCGCGCCAGGTGCGAACCGGTACGCTGCATTACCGACATCGCCTTTTCGATCTCGTCATCCAGGGCCAGGTTCGCCAGGGACCTGATCCGGCTCTCGGCAATGGCGTGCCCATAACCGGCTTCGGGGATGGACAGGACGTCCTTCACGTGAAGGTAGCCGTAGAGCATGTCATCGTCGTCGAGCATGGGGAAGCGCGAGAATCCGGTGCGGCTCACGGCCTTCTCAAACTCGACCGGGGTGGTAGCGGACCTCAGCATGACCAGCTTTTCCAGCGGAACCATAATGTCTGCTGCGGTGTACTCGGAGAACTCGAGCGCGCCGGTGATCAGCCCTGCGTCGTCATCCACCAGGCCGTGCCGGGTGGACTCCTGCACAATCGACTGCACCTCCTCCAGGGTGAAGGAGGAGTTCACCTCATCCTTGGGCTCGATGCGGAGCATCTTGAGGATGTGGTTCGCGGACCAGTTCAGGACGGAGATGACGGGGTGGACCAGCCGGGCAACGAACATCAGCGGCGGGGCGAGCAGGAGCGCTGCCTTGTCAGCGACGCTTACCGAGATGTTCTTCGGCACCATCTCGCCGAAGGTCACGTGCAGGAATGTGACCACCATCAGGGCGACGGCGAAGGCCGCCACATCGGCAACTTCCATCGGCAGACCCAACATCTCCAGCGGCGCGGCCAGCAGGTGGTGGATGGCCGGCTCTGCCACCAGCAGGATCAGGAGGGAACAGACCGTGATGCCCAGCTGCGCACACGCCAGCATCAGCGAAACATTCTCCATGGCCCGGAGCGTGGTTTGCGCCCGCTTGTTTCCGGCTTCGGCCAGCGGCTCGATCTGGCTGCGCCGGGCTGACATGACCGCAAACTCGGCGGCAACAAAGAACGCATTGCCGAACAGGAGGACAACCAGCCACAGTATTCCGGCCCAGTCGCTCATCGTTCAGTCCCGTCGTCGTTGTGGCCGGACTCGGGTTCGGGCTTGGCCGGCCGGAAACAGATCCGGTCGATCCGTCTGCCGTCCATCCTGGTGACGCTCAGTGTTCCGCCGCCGACCGGGACGGTGTCGCCCACCATGGCGATCCGGCCGAGCTCGCTCATGACATAGCCGCCCACTGTCTCGTAAGCTGCCTCATCGGGAACGGACAGGCCGGAAATCTGTTCGGACAATTCGTCCGGGCGGAGCAGTCCGGGGAAGTACCAGTCGCCGGATGCGCTCTGCAGCAAGCCGGGCCGGACCTTGTCATGTTCGTCCGACACCTCGCCCACGATTTCCTCGACCAGGTCCTCGAGGGTGGCGATGCCCGCGGTTCCGCCATACTCATCCAGGACAACCGCGAGCTGCAGGTTGCCCTCGCGGAGCTCCGCCAGCAGGGCATCAAGGTGAATGGTTTCCGGTACCCGCAGCACCTCGGTCATGATGGCCCCGGCTTCCAGGTTTTGCCGGCGCTCCCAGGGAACAGCCACCGCCTTCTTGACGTGGACCAGGCCCCTGATGTCGTCCGCGGACTCGCCGATGATCGGGAACCGTGAGTACCCGGTCCGGCGCGCGGCTGCGAGGATGTCGGAGACAGGCTGGTCCGCTTCGATGGTTTCCACCCTGATGCGCGGCGTCATCACGTCGGCCGCCGTCCTGGTCGAGAAGTTCAGCGTCCGCGCCACGAAGTTGGCCGTGCCGGCGTCGAGCGTTCCCATCTCCGCCGACCGCCGCACCAGCGAGGAAAGTTCGGCAGGGGTCCTGGCACCGGAAATCTCTTCCTTAGCCTCCAGCCCAAAGACATTCAGCACCTTGTTGGAAAAGCCGTTGAGCACCACAATGGCGGGCTTGAACACGGCAGTGAACATCAGCTGTGGCCGGGCCAGGGCGCGGCCCACCGGGAAGGACAGGGCGATGGCCATGTTCTTGGGCACCAGTTCGCCCAGGAGCATCGACAGCAGGGTGGCGAGTACCATCGCCAGGACCAGCGAGATGGAGGCCACGGCCACGTCGGGAAGTCCGACGGCGGCCAGCGGGGCTTCCAGGAGCCGGCCCACCGATGGCTCCATCACGTAACCGGTCAGCAAGGTGGTCAGCGTGATGCCCAGCTGGCAGCTGGAGAGTTGGGTGGACAGGGACTTCAGGCAAGCAAGCAAGGGAACGGCGCCGGCGTCGCCGTCGTCGATGGCCCTTTGGACGGTGGCCTGGTCAAGGGCAATAAGGGAAAATTCGACGGCGACAAAAAAGCCCGTGCCGGCGATCAGCAGCAAACCTGCTGCGAGGAGAAGCCATTCCATTCAGCATCCCGCCTGGACAGCCGTGGCTGCGTGGCAATGCGTTGCAGATGAGGAGCGGCGCCAGGAATATCGGTCCGGCGGAGGATGGTCGGCCGATGCCGACGCAGTTTCCTTTGCAGCTCCTGCCGGCTGTGCCAGCGAATGGTGATGGGCTCGAGTTCGGGGTTTGCCGGCTCTACGGGTGGACTGTGCGGCGCTCTTTACGCTCCGCTGACAGCCCCCAGGCCGGCACCTAGATTTACTGTCCATAAGAATTTCAGTCTACAGGGAGCCGACCTCCCCAGCCGCGACCGCCGGAGCAGGCTTCCGGACGCTCCGGAAAGCTGGAAAAAACCCCTACCTTTCTTCCTTGCCGGCCGCCACATTCCGGCCTTTTCGTGTCACTTCATGATTTGAGTCACCCTTATTGGCAGTTACCACACGATGCTTACTAGACTGGCATTGGTCTGGGTTCAGAGGACGCAGAGACCGGTTGAATCGTAGTGCTGAGGCACCGTGGGCCGGAGAGAAATCAAACTCATGGAAGAGGCGTATTTCAAGTGCCAGAGCAGCCTAGCCACCGTCTACCAGAGGAATTTGGCGGAAACGAGTGGCTCGTTGACGAACTGTACGAGCAGTACCAGAAGGACAAAAACGCGGTGGACGCCAAATGGTGGCCGCTGTTTGAATCCTTCGGCGCGGCCGGCAGTTCTTCTTCCAACGGAAACTCGGGGCACGCCGCTGCCCACCCTGCGACGAGGGAAATGCCGATCGTGAATGCGGCTCCCGCAGCACCGGCAGCGTCGCCGGCAGCAGCGCCTCCCGCCCCGCCGTCGGCGCCGCCCGCCTCTGCTGCACCTGCCGCCGCCGCGGCCCCGGCGCCCGTCAAGAAGGCTCCGGCCACTGTGGCGCGCGACGGTTCCAAGAAGACGGAGCCCGGCACGGGCTCGCAGCCCATCCCGGCGCAGCTGCCCAAGAACGTCAAGGCCCCCACGGCTCCGGAAGAGGACGTTGTTTCGGTCCTCCGAGGTCCGGCGAAGGCGATTGCCACCAACATGGTCACCAGCCTCGAGGTTCCCACTGCCACCAGCGTCCGGGCCATTCCCGCCAAGCTGCTCATCGACAACCGCGTCGTCATCAACTCCAACCTCGCCCGCGCCCGTGGCGGCAAGGTTTCCTTCACGCACCTCATCGGCTACGCGGTCATCCGCGCGCTTTCCCAGTTCCCCTCCATGAACGTGTACTACGACGAAGTGGACGGCAAGCCCGTTGCCGTCCAGCCGGCACACGTCAACTTCGGCATTGCCATTGACATGCCGAAGCCGGACGGAACCCGCCTGCTCATGGTGCCGAACATCAAGAAGGCCGAGACCCTTAACTTCTCCGAGTTCTGGCACACCTACGAGGACCTCATCAAGCGCGCCCGCAGCGGCAAACTGACCGCTGATGACCACCAGGGCACTACTGTCTCGCTGACCAACCCGGGCGGCATCGGTACCGTGCACTCCGTGCCGCGCCTTTCCAAGGGCCAGGCAGCCATCATTGGCGTCGGTGCGCTCGACTACCCTGCCGAATTCCAGGGCGCCAGCGAGAAGATCATCGCCCAGAACGCCATCAGCAAGGTCCTTACCCTGACTTCCACCTACGATCACCGTGTGATCCAGGGTGCCGGCAGCGGCGAATTCCTGAAGCTGGTCCACCAGCTTCTGCTGGGCGCGCAGAACTTCTACGACGAAATCTTTGAGTCACTGCGCATCCCGTACGAGCCCGTACGCTGGAGCGCCGACAAGCAGGTGGACCCGGCCGACGAAATCAACAAGGTTGCCCGGATCCAGCAGCTGATCCACTCCTACCGCGTCCGCGGACACCTGATGGCGGACACCGATCCTCTCGAATACGTCCAGCGTAAGCACCCTGACCTTGATGTCCTCACCTACGGCCTGACGCTGTGGGACCTGGACCGCGAGTGGCCCACCGGCGGTTTCGGCGGCAAGTCCATGCTCAAGTTCCGCGACATCCTCGGCGTCCTGCGCGATGCCTACTGCCGCACCACCGGCATTGAGTACATGCACATCCAGGAACCCGAGGAACGCAAGTGGTTCCAGGACCAGCTGGAGCACCCGTACTCGAAGCCGAGCCGTGAGGAGCAGCTCCGCATCGTCTCCAAGCTGAACGCCGCCGAGGCGTTTGAGACCTTCCTGCAGACCAAGTTCGTAGGCCAGAAGCGTTTCTCCCTCGAAGGCGGAGAGTCGCTGATTCCGCTGCTGGACGCCATCATGTCCGACGCCGCCGATGACGGCCTGGACGAGGTAGCGATCGGCATGGCCCACCGCGGCCGCCTGAACGTGCTGACCAACATCGCCGGCAAGACCTACGCACAGGTGTTCCGCGAATTCGAGGGCACGCAGGATCCGCGTTCGGTACAGGGATCCGGCGACGTCAAGTACCACCTGGGCACGGAGGGAACCTTCACCTCTGACAACGGCAAGGAGACCAAGGTTTACCTGGCCGCCAACCCGTCCCACCTGGAAGCAGTCGACCCCGTAGTCGAAGGTATTGTCCGCGCCAAGCAGGACCGCCTCGACCAGGGCGAGTCCTTCCCGGTCCTGCCCATCGTCGTCCACGGCGACGCCGCCTTCGCCGGCCAGGGCGTGGTTGCGGAAACCCTCAACCTTTCCCAGCTCCGCGGTTACCGCACCGGTGGAACCATCCACATCGTGGTCAACAACCAGGTGGGCTTCACCACCGCCCCGTCATCGTCCCGGTCCTCCACGTACTCCACCGACGTCGCCAAGATGATCCAGGCACCGGTGTTCCACGTGAACGGCGACGATCCCGAGGCTGTAGTCCGCATTGGCCAGCTCGCCTACGAGTTCCGCCAGCGGTTCCACAAGGACGTTGTGATCGACATGGTCTGCTACCGCCGCCGCGGGCACAACGAGGGCGATGACCCCTCAATGACCCAGCCGCTGATGTACAACCTGATCGAAGCCAAGCGTTCAGTCCGCAAGCTCTACACCGAGTCGCTCATCGGCCGTGGTGACATCACCGAGGAAGAAGCCGAGCAACTGCTCCGTGACTACCAGGAACGGCTGGAGCGCGTCTTCGCGGAGACCCACGCAGCCCAGACGTCCCCGATTCCGATCATTACCGCGGACTCGGCAGCCGTCTCCGACATTGAGCGGCCCATGTCCCAGCAGTCCGACTCCAGCGCGAGTTCCCCGGTATCCACCGCCATCACCGCGGATACGCTGGCCCGGATCGGTAAGGCGCACCTGGAAATTCCGGAGGGCTTCACCGTCCACGCAAAGCTCAAGCAGCTGCTGGAGAAGCGGGAACAGATGTCCCGCGATGGCGGCATCGACTGGGGCTTCGGCGAGATCGCAGCCTTCGGCTCGCTCATCATGGAAGGCGTCCCTGTACGTCTGGCCGGCCAGGACTCACGCCGCGGCACGTTCGTGCAGCGCCACGCCGTCTTCCACGACCGCGCCACCGGCAAGGAATGGCTGCCCCTGGGCAACCTTTCCGATGACCAGGCCAAGCTGTGGATCTACGATTCGCTGCTGTCCGAATACGCAGCCATGGGCTTCGAATACGGATACTCCGTGGAACGCCCCGATGCCCTGGTCCTCTGGGAAGCCCAGTTCGGCGACTTCGTCAACGGTGCCCAAACCATCATTGACGAGTTCATCTCCTCCGCCGAGCAGAAGTGGGGCCAGCGGTCGTCGCTGGTGCTGATGCTTCCGCACGGCTACGAGGGCCAGGGCCCGGACCACTCGTCGGCAAGGATCGAGCGCTTCCTGCAGATGTGCGCCGAGGAAAACATGATCGTGGCTAACCCCACCACCGCGGCCTCGCATTTCCACCTGCTGCGCCGCCAGGCCTACAGCCGCCCGCGGAAGCCGCTGATCATCTTCACACCGAAGCAGCTGCTGCGCCTCAAAGGTGCCGCGTCTTCGGTGGAGGACTTCACCAATGGCACCTTCCGGCCTGTCATCAGCGACCATGAGCAGTTGGCTGCCGACGCCGTCGAACGCGTCCTGCTGGTCTCCGGCCGCCTCTACTACGATCTCCTGTCCACCCGGCAGAAGACCGATGACAAGACGACGGCGATCGTCCGGGTAGAGCAGCTTTACCCGCTGCCCCACGCCGAGATCGCGGCGGAGCTGGCCAAGTACCCGAACGCAGAGGTTGTCTGGGCACAGGATGAGCCTGCCAACCAGGGACCGTGGCCGTTCATTGGCCTGAACCTGCCGGACGCCCTTGACCGGCGCGTCCGCCTGGTGTCGCGTCCGGCCTCGGCGTCCACGGCTGCCGGTTCCATGAAGCGCCACGCCGCGGAGCAGGATGCCCTCCTGAAGCAGGCATTTGCGCGGAAGTAACCAGTAAGGATGCCCGGCCGGACGTCGAAATACCAGACTCCGGCCGGGCAGTTCTGTTTAATGGGATGGACAGCGCCTGCCCGAACCCCCTTAGTGGGCCGGGTGGCGACGGGCAGTCAGACCGATGTTAAGAGGAACGTGTGGAAGACAGGAAGCTGCGTATCGCAGCTGTAGGCGATGAACTGCTGGCCGGACTCGGTGATCCCCGGGCACTCGGCTGGCTGGGCCGCGTATTGGCCCGCACTCCCCAGGACGGCACGCTCCTGGAGAGCTACGCCCTCCCCTGTCCGCAGGAAGGAACGGAAGGACTTGCTGCCCGGTGGATGGACGAGGCCGGCCGGCGGTTCAGCGACCAGGCCGAGAACCGCCTGGTGATAGGCCTGTCCGGGCGCGATATCGAGTTCGGACTTTCCACCGCCCGCAGCCGGCTTAACCTGGCCAACATCCTGGACTCGGCCTCCCAAAACCGGCTTGGAGTCTTTGTGGTGGGTCCGCCGCCCACCCTGGACCCTGCACAGAACCGCCGGCTCGACGAGCTGAACACGGCCTTCGCTGACGTCACCACGCGCCGCAAGCATCTTTATGTGGATACTTTCTCACCCCTCCTGAACCACGAACAGTGGCGGCAGGATTTGGCCGCAAACGGGGGCACCCCAGGGCAGGCCGGATACGGGTTGATGGCCTGGCTGGTCCTGCACCGCGGCTGGTTCCAGTGGCTGGGGATGGCCGTCCCGGAGTAGGCGCACTTCGCGATATATCTTGACCACTCCGCATGCCGGCGATACGTTGGGTACATCACGCGATATATCGTCTTGGAGGACCAATGGCTGAGCAGAACTGGGATGTCACGAGCGCGCAAACCATCGACGTCGACTCGGTCACGTCCCTGAAGCTGGGCATGGTGCGCGGCCGCTTCGATGTGGTGGCGCATCACGAGCCGGTTACCCGGATAGAGATTTCCGAAGTCCAGGGCGACCCCGTGGCCGTTTCCCTGGAGGACGGCAGGCTCGAGGTCCGTCATCAGCTGCACGGGCCGCAGGGCTGGTTCAAGAACCTCATGGGAACGGTCAACCACAACAGCGAGAATTACGCAGTTGTCAGCATTGCGGTTCCCGCCACGGTTGATGTCGAGGCGGGAACTGTCAGCGGTGACGGCCTCGTTTCGGGAATGGCCGGCCGCACGCGCCTGAACACCGTTTCCGGTTCCGTGATGTCCGACGGCACGGACGGCGAACTGCACGTCAACACCGTCAGTGGCGAGGTAAGCGCCCGTGATCACAGCGGGGTCCTCACTGCCAAGACTGTTTCCGGCGAGGTGACGGCGTCCGGCAACTTCAGCCATATCCGGGCCAACACCGTCAGCGGCGGCATGAGTTTCGACCTGCTGGGTTACACCCAGGACTTCGGAGCTAATTCTGTTTCCGGAGACCTCACCATCCGGATACCGCACGACGTCGGCGTGGACGTCGTTGCCAAATCTGCCACCGGGACAGTGGTGATTGACCACCAGCAGTACCACGTGCCCGGCGGCAAGGTGGAAACCATTGCCGGCCCTGACGCCAAGCTCATGCTGGTCAGGACCAATTCCGTGTCAGGCACAACGTCCATCATCCACAGCGGGGCGTCCGGGAACGCGGAAGAACGGCCCTGATGCCCGCCGTCTTCGCCCACGGCGCCCTGCGGCTCTACCTGCTGTCCCTGCTGGAGTCCGGCCCAAAGCATGGCTACGAACTCATTAAGGCGCTTAAAGAACGGTTCGGCGGCACCTACTCCCCCAGCGCCGGCACCATCTACCCGCGGCTGGGGAAGCTCGAGGAGGAAGGGCTGGTGGCCACGGAATCGGCCGGGCGCCGCACCAACTACCGCATCACGCCTGCCGGGCTGGCGGAACTCAACCTGCGCCGTGAAGAACTGGCCGCAGTGGAAAAAGAGATTTCCGCCTCTGTCCGGCGGCTGGCAGACAACCTCCGCGAGGACATCCGCAGCAACATGCGCGGGTTGCGGGCTGACCTTGCGGCGACGGCGGAGGCGGCACGGGCAGCCGCAGGTTCCGTCGATTTCACCGCCGCCAGCGGCAGGCCGGCGCCTGAGGGCAAGCGTTCACTGAAAGAAGCCGAGCTGATGCTCCAGGCTTTCCGCGACGACCTTCGAACCGAACTGCGCCTGCAGGCGGGCAAGCAGCCGCTGGGTCCAGTGGCCCTGGAAACCCTTCGGACGGTGCTGGAACAGGCCCGTATCGCCGTCCGCAACTCCCTCGGCGAAAAATAGCTTCTTTACCCAGAGGCGCGCATTGAACTGCAGGTCATGCGGCCGTTGCCGGTTCGCGGGGCGCCAGATCATGTGGGAGACTTGAGGGCAGCTCTTTTTGAGTACCAACAGTAAGGAGGCCAGCTATGAGCAAGCGTGCACGCAAGCGTCGTGACCGTAAGCGTGGCGGCGCGAACCACGGGAAGCGCCCCAACACCTAGGCAAATGCCAGGTACTACGGTTCAAGCAAAGGACCCCGGAAGCCACTCGGCCTCCGGGGTCCTTTGTGTTCAGGTTTGGGAATCCCGGCCCTGGCCTGGCTGCTGGACAGCTGACCTATGCGTCCACCGGCCGGATCGAGTGGATCCGGTCCAGGATGGCGTTCTTCAGATTATCGGGGGCAGCTTCGGTGCAGGAGCGCTTGACCATGTTGCGGATCACGCACTCAAGGTCGTACTGCTCCGTGCATTCCGGGCATTCATCAAGGTGGGTCTTGATTTCCGTGATGTCTTCACGGGTTAAGGCGCCGTCCAGATACTCATAGATGCGTTGCATCCGGGTGTCGTCGCAGTCGCCCAATCCCTGGCAGTCGCTCATTTCCTGTTCTCCTGTTGTGTGCTTCCCGCCGCGTCCTGTGGAGGTGCGGCCGTTTTAAATCCCCGCTCGGCGGCGTACTCCGCGAGCATGTCCCGCAACATTCTCCGGCCGCGGTGGAGCCGGGACATCACAGTGCCTATGGGCGTGTTCATGATGTCTGAAATTTCCTTGTACGCGAAGCCTTCGACGTCCGCGAAGTACACCGCAAGGCGGAATTCTTCGGGAATGTCCTGGAGCGCGCGCTTGACGTCCGAATCGGGCAGGTGATCCAGCGCCTCTGCCTCTGCGGAGCGCAGGCCGCTGGAGGTGTGTGACTCGGCCCGCGCCAATTGCCAGTCCTCGATGGTGTCCGAGTTGGACTGAAGCGGCTCGCGCTGCCGTTTACGGTACAGATTGATATAGGTGTTCGTCAGAATGCGGTAAAGCCAAGCCTTAAGGTTTGTTCCCGGCCTGTACTGGTGAAACGCGGAAAAAGCCTTGGTGTAGGCCTCCTGGACGAGGTCCTCGGCGTCGGCAGGGTTCCGGGCCATGCGCATGGCGGCAGAATAAAGCTGATCGACATACTGCATTGCGTCCCGCTCGAACCGGGCGCGCCGTGCCTCTGCGGATTCCGTGGAAACTTCGACCACCTCTTCGATGGTTTCCGCGTCAGGCTGCTGTGATTCCACCGTTGCCTCTGCAGACTCGGGCCGTGCGTCAGCGCTGCTTTTGGCTTCGCGTTGGGAAGCCTCATACATGGCCGAAACGGCCGGATCCAAGGTGCTCATTGCCTTCAAGTCTACTGTCAGGCTCCGCGCCCGCGGCGAGCCATATTCGGGGGGTTCGGCCTCCAAGGAGTCCATTGCCACCGGGCCTGCTGCGTCAATTCCGTCCAACACCCGCCTCAAGGGCCAACTCCGCTCTGTTGTCCGGTGCTTTGTCTTTGGACCCGGCTCTCGCGGACCCAGCATCCATAACCCCGGCCCTTGGGCAAATATTCCCCAAAAGTGCAAGACTAGAACGGACTTCGCCGCACCCGACGCGGTTCGTCCATCCAGGAGGAAATCCATGTCCTTTGTCCGCACACTCGCACGGCCCATGCTGGCTTCCAGTTTTGTTCTTGCCGGAATGGATAAGCTCAAGAACGCCGATGACACGGCACAACAGCTGTCACCGTTGCTGAGCAAGGCCACATCGGCGCTGCCGTTCCGTACTGACGAGAAGACGCTGGCACGGGTTATTGGCGGCACGCAGGTGGGCGCGGGCGTCCTCTTTGGGCTCGGGAAGTTTTCCCGGCTGTCGGCCACCGTGCTGGCCGTCATTTCCCTTCTCAACACCTTCGTTGAATGGCGCAGTGCGGACATCAGCAGCAAGGAAGGGCGCGGGAACCGCCGCAACCAGCTGCTGAAGAACCTTTCACTCAGTGGCGGAGCGCTGCTCGCTTCTGTTGACACGGACGGCAAGCCGGGACTGGTTTGGCGCGCCGAGCACCTGGCTGCAGATGCCCGGAAGGGTGCAGTTCACCTTGCCGCGGACGCCAGGAAGACCACCAACAAGAAGCTTGACAAGGCTGACAAGGCCGTACGCCGCGCCGTCGAACAGGCCACGGGGGCATAAGCAGGACATGACCGCTGCAGCCGCCGCCACCCAGGACAATGCCGGAACGTCCCTCCCCCACTGGCCCGCGCCTTTCGCGTCCCGACCCGTCAACGCAACTGTTACGGTGCCCGGTTCCAAGTCGCTAACCAATCGGTACCTGGTGCTCGCAGCGCTGGCCGACGGTCCGTCGCGCCTGCGTGCGCCGCTGCATTCCAGGGACTCCGCGTTGATGATTGATGCGCTCCGCCGGCTCGGCGCCACCATCACCGAGGTGCCCGGGGATGGCGCGTTCGGTCCGGACCTGGAGGTGGTCCCGCTCGCGGCGGACGCGGCGGCGTCCTCCACCAGTATTGACTGCGGCCTTGCCGGAACCGTAATGCGGTTCGTTCCGCCGCTGGCGGCGCTGCGCAACGGCGCCAGCATATTCGACGGCGACCCCCACGCCCGTAAACGGCCCATGGCGACCATCATTGAAGCCCTCAAGGCGCTGGGAGTGGCGGTTACCGCCGAAGACGGCAGCGCGCCGTCGTCGTTGCCGTTTGTGGTGGAGGGCACTGGAGAGGTGCGCGGCGGGCATCTGGTCATCGACGCCAGCGCCTCCTCACAATTTGTTTCGGCGCTGCTCCTGGTGGGAGCACGGTTCACCGAAGGCCTGCACCTTGAGCACGTCGGGAAGCCGGTACCCAGCCTGGACCACATCAACATGACGGTCGCTGTCCTGCGCGATGCCGGGGTTGTTGTTGACGATTCGGTCCCCAACCACTGGGTGGTTGCCCCTGGACCCATCAGCGCCTTCGACCAGCGGATTGAGCAGGACCTGTCCAACGCCGGGCCCTTCCTCGCCGCGGCTCTGGCCTCCGGCGGAACAGTCCGGATTCCCGGCTGGCCGGATCAGACCCAGCAGGTGGGCGATCTCTGGCGGACCATCCTTGCCGACATGGGCGCGGAGGTCACCCTCCGCGACGGCGTCCTCACCGTAACCGGCGGACCGGAAATCAAGGGCGCCGATTTCGCGGACACAAGCGAGTTGGCCCCCACCGTCGCCGCGCTTTGTGCCCTGGCCAGCGGACCCTCCCGGCTCAGCGGCATCGCGCACCTGCGCGGTCACGAAACCGACAGGCTCGCTGCCCTGGTCACCGAGATCAACCGGCTTGGCGGTGATGCCGAGGAGACCAGCGACGGCCTGGTGATCCGGCCGGCCAAGCTGCATGCCGGCGTCGTCCACAGCTACGCCGACCACCGTATGGCGACGGCGGGGGCCATCCTTGGCCTGGCAGTGGACGGGGTCCAGGTGGAGGACATCGCCACTACTGCGAAAACCATGCCGGACTTCCCCCGGCTGTGGGCAGACATGCTGGCCCAGGCTGGCCCTGCAAACACCGGCGCGGAAGGTTCCACCGGTGGCGCGCAGCACTGATTCCTGGGACGAATCGGATGTCCGGATCCGGCCCAGCAAAAAAGGGTCCCGCCCACGCACGAAGGACCGGCCCAGCCACGACGACGCCGTGACTGGTCGGATCATCACCGTTGACCGCGGCAGGTACACGGCAGTGGTGGGTGAGGACTCCGGCAACGAACGCGTGGTCATCGCCGCGAGGGCACGCGAACTGCGCCGCAACCCGGTGGTGGCAGGCGATTTCGTCTCCCTCGTGGGCGACGTCTCAGGCGAACCGGACACCCTCGCCCGGCTGGTCAAGATCCAGGACCGCCGGACCCTGCTGCGGCGCAGCGCCGATGACACGGATCCCGTGGAACGGGCCGTGGTGGCTAACGCGGACCAGCTGGTGATTGTTGTGGCCGCGGCCAACCCCGAGCCACGCACCGGTTTCATCGACCGCGCCCTGGTGGCAGCCTACGACGCCGGAATCGACCCGATCCTGTTGGTCACCAAGGCGGACGTCAAGGATCCGGCGGACCTGCTGTCCAACTACACGCACCTCGACTTCCCGGTGATCATCAGCCGGACAGCCGACTCCAGTGCTTCGGGCATCGACGCCCGCTCGGACGACGGCCTGTCCGCCCGGCTCGACAGCAAGGCCGTGACAGAGCTTCGGAGTTACCTGGATGAAAAAGTGACCGTCATGCTGGGGCATTCAGGCGTAGGCAAGTCAACCATGGTGAATGCGCTCACCGGGGCGGAACGGGCCACCGGCGGGGTCAATGCGGTGACAGGGCGCGGGCGCCACACGTCGTCGTCAGCGCTGGCGTTGAGGCTCACGGATGCTCCTGTGGGCAGCTGGATTATCGACACCCCGGGCATCCGCTCCTTCGGCCTGGCCCACGTGGACCCGGACCGGATCCTGCGCTCCTTCCCCGATCTCTCTCCCGGCATCGAGGACTGCGAACGCGGCTGCAAGCACACCGCCACCGCAGTGAACTGCGGACTGGACGCCTGGGTGCGGGGCGGCCATGCCGGCGCCACCGGAGAAGCACGGCTGGCTTCGCTGCGGCGCCTGTTGGGCACCGACCCCCGCCTGGAGGCGCAGGAGACGAAGGAACTCGGCAGCGTCAACTGACGGTGCCGATCTCCCAGCAGATCAGCGCGCAGACGGTAGTTTGGAACCATGATCCAACCCGCTTCAAGCTACAACGATGACCTGCGCCTGGCCCACGTCCTGGCGGACTCCGTGGATGACCAGACCATGAGCCGGTTCAAGGCCCAGGACCTCCAGGTGGAGACCAAGCCTGACCTGACGCCGGTCACGGACGCGGACAAGGCCGCAGAAGAAGCCATCCGAGGCCAGTTGTCTCGTTCCCGTCCGCGTGACGCCGTGCTCGGGGAAGAGTTTGGCAGTACCGGCCACGGGTCCCGCCGCTGGATCATCGACCCCATCGACGGCACCAAGAACTTCGTCCGCGGCGTCCCCGTCTGGGCCACCCTGATCGCCCTGGTGGATGAAGGCGAGCCCGTGGTTGGAGTGGTGAGCGCACCTGCCCTGGGCAAGCGCTGGTGGGCGGCCAAGGGCATGGGCGCCTACATGGGCCGGTCGCTGGCTGCTGCCACCCGGCTTCGCGTCTCCAATGTCGCCAACTTGTCCGACGCTTCGCTGTCCTACTCCAGCCTGGGCGGATGGAAGGAACGCGGGAACCTGGACAACTTCCTGGGCCTCACCGAGGATGTGTGGCGGACCCGGGCGTACGGAGATTTCTGGTCCTACTGCATGGTGGCGGAAGGCACGGTGGACATCGCCTGCGAACCCGAACTCAACCTCTACGACATGGCGGCGCTCGTGCCGATCGTGGTCGAAGCCGGCGGCCGCTTTACCTCCCTGGAAGGGGAGGACGGGCCATTCGGCGGCAACGCGCTGGCCACAAATTCCATCCTGCACTCCGAGGTACTCCGCCGGTTGAACCCGGACCTGGACGATCTTCTCTAAGCACCGTTATCGAACAATCAGCGGCGGGCGCTTCCAAAAGGAGGCGCCCGCCGTCGTTTTCTTCGGCCAAAGCATCACTTTTCAGCGGACGCGTAACAAAGCGCTTAACATTCGGGCCGGCTTCAAACCTTCCTGCCCCATGTCCTACGCTCTTAATCAGGTCACGAGTGCCAGCGCGAAACCCCGGTTTGCTGGCCGGCAACCCTCCAACCGCGGTGGGGTGCCCCGGGTGACGACCAGGCCGGTCCGGAACGGATGCGGCAAGCGCGGATTCCCGGTACAGGGGGTCCTTTCGAAGTGAGGTCTCTGTGACTACTGCCACCGTCTCCCCCAATGCCGCCGCCCAGCCTGAAACGGTCCAGCCTGACGCCGCCGCCCCCTTTGATGCCCGCCGGGCCGCCGCCGGACGCCCGCTTTCGGCTGTCACCGGCGCTGAAATCCAGGCGCCCCTGATTTCCGGCGGCCACGTACGGTACGCCAACCTCGACTATGGCGCTTCCGCTCCCGCCCTCTCGGTGGTCTCGGCCTACCTCAACGAGATCCTGCCGTTTTACGCGAGCGTCCACCGGGGGGCCGGCTACGCTTCCCAGATCAGCACGTCCGTCTACGAAAATTCCCGCCACATCGTGAGGGAGTTCGTGGGCGGCCGTCCGGATGATTCGGTGATCTTCACCCGGAACACTACCGATTCCCTTAACCTGCTGGCCGGCTGCCTGCCCACCACAGACGGACGGCCCGACGGCGACGTGCTGTACCTGGACATCGAGCACCACGCGAACCTGCTGCCGTGGCAGGGCGTCCCCCACCGCAGCATCGTCGCCGCCGACACCATCGCCGGGACCATAGAGTCCATCCGCGCCGAATTGGAGCAGGGCGGCGTGAGCCTGCTGGCCGTCACCGGCGCCTCCAACGTCACTGGTGAGATCCTTCCCATCCGCGCCCTGGCCGCTCTCGCCCATGAACACGGCGCACGGATTGTGGTGGACGCAGCACAGCTGGCACCTCACCGCCCCATCAATATCGCCGCGGACGGCGTCGACTACCTCGCATTCTCCGGCCACAAGCTGTACGCACCGTTTGGCGCCGGCGTGCTGGTGGGCCGCACTGACTGGCTCGACGCCGGAACACCCCACCTCGCAGGCGGTGGTGCCGTCAAGGAAGCAAGGCTCGACGGCGTCAGCTGGGCCACCGGCCCGGCCCGCCACGAGGGCGGCTCCCCCAATGTCCTTGGTGCAGCCACCCTGGCACGCGCCACGCAGGTGATCGCCGGGCTGGACCAGGACCAGTGGCACGCCCACGAGTCCGCCATCCGTTCCTTCCTCGTGGAGGGCCTGCAGAGGATCGACGGCGTGACCGTCCACCAGATCTTCAAGGACACCAACCCGGACACGGACACGATCGGCGTGGTCAACTTCTCCGTTGAAGGCTACGACGCCGGGCTGGTGGCCGCCTATCTGTCTGCTGAGCACGGTGTTGGCCTGCGCGACGGGCGCTTCTGCGCGCATCCGCTGCTGAAGCGGCTGGGGCTTCCTTCCGGTTCCCTTCGGGCGAGCTTCGGGGTCGGTTCGCGCCTCGAGGATGCAGAACGGCTCCTTGCCGGTATCGAGTCCCTGCGCCACAACGGGCTGGGGTGGGACTACGTGGTGGATGCAGGGCGCTGGGTCCCCGCCAACGACACGCGGACCTACCCGCACTGGGCACCCAACACTCCGGGTACCGCCGGGGCTGCCCCCTGCATCGACGACTGAGCCCCTGCCGACTCCTCGTGTTCCGCGCGCTGGCTTTGGTGCCGATCTTGTCTGCTGATCTTGCCTAAGCGGCAGGTGCGGTAAATTCGAAGGATACCCAAGGGCATCAGACGAAGGAGGCCACACGTGGTACGGGGTGGCCCCAAACTTGATCACGGACGGCGCCGGGAGCTCGGACAGAGCTTCCAGGGCGGCGGGCGGCACTACCAGCGGGTCCGTCCTGGCTATCCGAAGGAATCAGCTCAATGGCTTGTTCCCCCGGGAGCCCGTGATGCCCTCGACGCCGGGGCCGGCACCGGCAAGTTCACCGAACTGCTGCTGGGCCTGGGCCTGTCCGTCACCGCCCTTGATCCCTCCGCTGACATGCTGGCACAGTTACAGGCGCACTACCCGGGCACCACGGCAATCCACGCCACCGCCGAGGCGACCGGCCTGCCCACGGCGGCCTTCGACGTCGTCAGCGTTGCCCAGGCCTGGCACTGGTGCGACGCCTTGGCGGCAAGCACGGAACTGGCACGCGTCCTGCGTCCGAACGGGACGCTGGGCCTGATCTGGAACCAGCTGGACACATCCGTGCCCTGGGTCCACCGGCTCTCCCGAATCATGCATGCCGGGGACGTATACAAGCCGGACTCCCGGCCGCTCGTGGGGCCGGAGTTCAAGGGGCTCGAGGGCCACGTCACCCACTGGCAGGACCAAGTCACCACCACCGATTTGGTGGAGCTCACCAAGTCGCGGAGCTATTACCTGCGGGCCGGCGAAACCACGCGTGCCAAGGTGCTGGCCAACCTCGACTGGTACCTCCACGACCACCTGGGCCACAGTGTGGACGAAGAGCTCGAACTGCCCTACCTGACACTCACGTGGCGGGCCTTCAAAGCATGACCGCGAACGGGCAACGGGTAGGCTTGGAGCTGTGAAGACCAGCGCGCCCTCCTCCTCCATTGAGGATTACGTCAAGGTCATCTACTCGTTCACGGAATGGCAGGACAAGCCCATCACGTCCTCCCAGCTGGCCCAGCGCCTCGGCGTCGCCAATTCATCGGTCTCCGAGATGGTCCGCAAGCTGAAGGACCAGGGCCTCGTTGACCATAAGCCCTACAGCGCCATCACGCTCACGGACGCCGGGGTCCGGCTGGCCCTTTCCATGGTGCGGCGCCACCGCCTGATTGAGACCTACCTTGTCCAGCAGCTGGGTTACAGCTGGGACGAGGTCCACGACGAAGCCGAACTGCTGGAGCACGCCGTCTCGGACACGTTTATTGAGCGTGTTGCGGCCAAACTCGGAGACCCGCAGCGTGATCCGCACGGCGACCCCATTCCCACGGCGGACGGGAAAGTGCTGATGCCCCGCGCCCACCTGTTGGGTGAGCTGGACCAGGGGCACATTGGCAGGATCACCCGGATCAGCGATGAGAACCCCGACCTGCTCCGATACCTTTCTGCGGAGGAGATTGACCTCGACGCCGAAGTTGAGGTGGTGGGCCGCAAGCCGTTCGGCGGCGCGCTGGTGGTCCGGATCAGGAATTCCGGCAGGACCAGGGACTACGACCTCGCGGACGAGATCACCTCGGCACTGTGGGTGCACAGCGACCATCCCCATCCGGGCTGCCTCCTTGGGGACAGCTGAATGAAGCCTGCCGGCATGCCGGCGGGCCGCGCCTGGCTTGCTGTTGCCGCCGGAGGCCTCATCGGCACTGAATTGCGTTACGGCCTGGGTCTCGCCTTTCCGGATGCTCCGGGGTCGCTGCCATGGGCCACGCTGTGGATCAACGTTGGCGGCAGTTTCGTCCTGGCTGGGTTGACAACTATCTGGATCGCCCGGCCGCAGACCGCGTTCTGGATCAGGGCGGGGCTGGGGCCGGGGCTGCTGGGGTCCTTCACGACGTTCTCGGCCGTGGTATTTTCCGTGGACCAGTTGGCCCGGGGCGGCGGGCATGTGGTGTGGGCAGCCTACCTCGTGTTGTCGGTGTTTGCTGGTCTGACGGCGGCGGGTCTGGGTTGGCGGTTCGGCAAGTTGGTGGCCGGGCGCCTTGACGGTGTGCCTGGTAGCCGGGCGTGATGGCTGCTGTGCTCGTGGGCCTGTTCGGTGTGGCCGGCGCGCTTCTTCGCTTCGGGGTGGACAGTTGGTTCGCCCATCACACGTCCAACCGGACGGCCTCCTCGATTGGGGCTTCTATGCCCGCTTCGGCGTCCGAACACCCGCTGCACTGGCCCTGGGCCACGCTGCTGGTGAACGTGGCAGGATGCTTCATCATCGGCGTCTCGCATTCCATGACGGTGAAGCTGGAGCTCGCCCCGGAATGGCAGACCGCGCTGGCCATCGGGCTGGCAGGCGGGCTCACCACCTTCAGTTCATGGACCACGGCGACTGTGCGGCTGTTAGTTGAAGAGCGGTTCGGCTCCGCAGTGTTGAATGTAGCGGCCAACCTTGTCCTGGGCTTTGGGGCTGCTGCCGCCGGCATTGCCCTGGCCACCTAGCGCGGCTGCGGCGATTTGCCGGGCTCCCGTATCGTGGATGGTGATGATTAGCAGACGCGACGCGGCCATTGCCCTTGATGTACCGATGGAAATGGCCCAGCGCCACGGCCTTCCGAAGTGGATGACCGAGGCGGAGCTGGGTGAGATCCTGGACAACCCGCCGCCCTGGCTGGTCCAGTCCCGCGCCAACCGCACCGGCAAGCGGCCTGTCTGGGTCCATCTTGAGTGCGCCGTCTGCGGCTACGAGGAAGCGGCGCGCCCCAAGAAGTGGTGGCCTGACTTTACCTACGTTGTGTGCGGCCATCACAGCCCCGACGACGTTCCGCGCGTGCGCGAGGGTTACGTCCGCAGCGAGTTCGACGGCGTCGGCACGCGTTTTGTGGGCATCGCAGATGTTCCGGGGCAGGGCTAGCCCTACCCGTTTCCGTGGCCAGGGCTTCTGCTCTTAGGGCGTCGTTGTGCTTGCGGCGGGCTACTTTCCGTTGCTCGTCATCTCTTCCGGGACGGCCGTGAGGTGGATTTCCATGCCATCCCGCAGAACCGCGAGCTGGAGGGGTTCGCCGATGGCGTCAGAAAAGAGCAACCGCTGAAGGCTTTCGGCGTCGCTGACAGAGCGGCCGCCCGCGGCAAGAAGGATATCCCCCGCCGCCAAGCCTGCCGTGTCCGCCGGGGAGCCGGGAAGCACCTCCACCACGCGCAGCGCATCCCGCTGACCCGTCCTAATAACGGCACTGGGCGTGAGCCGGGTCGGTGTGCTGACCAGGCCGAGGTACGCCCTGCGTACCCGTCCGTCCGCCAGCAGGGCGGAGATGATGCGCTGTGTGGTGGCGTTAATAGGGATGGCCAGACCAAGCCCGGCACCCGCTACAGCCGTGTTGATACCGACGATCCGGCTGTGCGTATCCGCCAATGCTCCGCCGGAATTGCCCGGGTTGAGTGCGGCGTCTGTCTGGATGACATCCTCAATCACCCTCCGGTTTCCTCCCGACCAGACCGGGATGGCGCGACCGAGGCCGCTGACCACTCCCGCCGTTACCGAGCCGGCCAGGCCCAGGGGGTTGCCAACGGCAACCACAAGTTGGCCAACGCGCAAGGACTCCGCGGCACCGAATTGCGCCGGCGGTACCCGCGGCGGCCTGCCGTGGACTACGGCAAGATCGGACAGTGGATCGGCGCCTACAAGTTCCAACTCCATCCGGCTGCCGTCGGCGAACACGGCGTGCCCGCGTTGGGTGCCGGCCACCACGTGGGCGTTGGTGAGGAGGTAGCCGTCCTCGGTGAAAAGCACGGCGGAACCGGCTCCGACACGGACCCGTCCGTTGCGGCGGGCCGCCGACATTTCCAGGGCAGCAACGTGGGGCGTGACGGTGGCGGCCACGCGCATAACGGTTTGCGAATACGAGTCCAGGGCGTCGACGTCGGGCGTCTGTGAAGCTGGCTCGCTCCCCTGGTTCATGGAGCACCTCCTGGATGTGGCCCAATCCCGGCGGTGAGGACGTCCGGGTCCTACCGGGCACAACGGTTGGCGGCTTGCCGCTAGTCCCGCCGGCACTACGCCTTGAGTGAACGGGATCCGACGTCGTTAGCTACTTATGTGCGTTTGAGGACACCCACTTAATGCCGCGTCCTCCAGCCTGTCAGTCGGCTGCCTCGTATCCCATAGGATTCCCGGCCTGCCAACGCCAGTGGTCCTCGCACATCTGCCGTAGGCCGCGGCGTGCTGACCAGCCCAAATCTGCCAATGCAGCCGACGGGTCGGCATAGCTGACTGCAGCATCCCCGGGCCGGCGCTGTGTGAATTCAAAGGGAACTTTTCGTCCGGCCGCAACACCGAATTCCTCGATCACTTCGAGCACCGACGATCCACGTCCTGTTCCGAGGTTCCAGCGAAAGACGCCGGTCTTGGCTGCAATGAAGCCAAGTGCTGCCAGATGTCCTCCGGCCAGGTCCATCACGTGGATGTAGTCGCGGACCCCGGTTCCATCCGGCGTCGGGTAGTCATTGCCGAACACCATGACTTTTTCACGGCGCCCAACTGCAACCTGCGCCACAAAGGGCAAAAGGTTGTTGGGAATACCGCTGGGGTCCTCCCCGATCAGGCCGGACTCGTGGGCGCCTACAGGATTGAAGTAGCGGAGCAGGGCGATGCTCCAGCCCGGGTCTGCCGCGCCCAGATCGGAAAGGATGTCCTCGATCTGCTCCTTGGTGCGACCATAAGGGTTGGTCGCATCCAGGGGCGCCTTCTCAGTGAGGGGTACATCCTCTGAAGCCCCATAAACTGTCGCGGACGAACTGAAAACCAGCCGGCGGACACCGGCTGCGTCCATGCTGTGCAGCAAATTGAGGGTGCCCACAACGTTGTTTTGATAGTAGCGGAGGGGCTTCTCCACTGATTCCCCTACGGCTTTCAAGCCAGCGAAGTGGATAACAGCTTCAAAGCCGCCCTCAGCGAGGACGGCATCAATGGCGTCGGCGTTTAGAAGGTCGATTTCGCGGAACCCGACCTTCTTGCCCGTCAACTTCTCGACCCGCCGAAGGGACTCGCGGCTGGAGTTCAATAAATTGTCGACCACCACGACCTCGTGGCCTTCCTCAAGAAGACGAAGAGTAGTGTGCGATCCGATGTACCCGGCGCCGCCGGTGACAAGTACCTTCATGGGCTCCAGTCTAGGTGCAGGCCCAAGACCTTCCGGACAGGTGGCGGCACGAAGACGCGCGGCGCCCGGTACCTGCTCCGAGGCCGGCACGAGTGATGGATCACCAGGGACCACCTGCCCAGGCAAAGAAAAACACCCCGGTCCGAAGACCGGGGTGTTATCCGATGGCTCGACACATCCCTAAGGATGTGCCTGCTCATCACAAATGTGGAGATGGGGGGAATTGAACCCCCGTCCGATGTCGTGTTGTCAGGGCTTCTCCGGGCGCAGTTTGCGTCGGAATTTCTCGGCCCCAGCCATGCCGCAAACAGCTGGCTGATCCGGGCCCAGTCATCTAAGAGTCCCGTTCACCCCGATGACGAAGGTGAACAGCAGTGGCTATCTAAATGACGCCAGGATCCGGGGCGATAGCAACCTCGGACTGACGGACTGTCTTACTGGTTAAGCAGCAAGAGCGAAGTCAGTGCGCTTAGATTCGGCACTTATTGGTTTGCAGAAAGCGTTTACGAGATAATTCTGCATCCTCGGCCCGCTTCACCTGTCGCGACTAACATCGTCGAAACCGATCATCCCCATATTCTTTTACCAACCCGCCGGGCGAGCCCGCCGGACTACCAACTATAACGCATCGTTCCGGGAATTCATTCCAGCCTAGCGGCGGCGGTTGCGCTCCCGCATTTCGCGCTGCGCTTCACGGTTGTCCTGCTGCTCACGGAGGGTCTGGCGCTTGTCGTACTCGCGTTTGCCGCGGGCCACACCGATTTCGACCTTGGCCCGGCCGTCAACGAAGTACAGCTGGAGGGGGACGATGGTGTAACCGGATTCGCGCACCTTGTGCGAGATCTTGATCAGTTCCTCGCGGTGCAGCAGCAGCTTGCGGCGGCGCCGGGCTGCGTGGTTGGTCCAGCTGCCCTGGTTGTACTCCGGGATATGGATGGCTTCCATCCACAGCTCGTCGTTGTAGAAGGTGCAGAATCCGTCCACCATCGAGGCGTGGCCTTCGCGCAGGGACTTTACTTCGGTCCCCATGAGCGCGATTCCAGCCTCGTAGGTATCCAGCACGTGGTAATCGTGCCGGGCCTTGCGGTTGGTGGCCACTACTTTACGGCCACTTTCTTTAGGCAAGGGAAAGCTCCTCAGTTCAAGAATCGGATGTCCTCCGGCCCAACCGGCGCGGAGTGATACCAGTGTACGGCAGGGCCAGACGCCCTACAGCAGCCCCATCGGATCCACGGCATTGCCGTTCAGCCAGGTTTCGAAGTGGGCATGGCAGCCGGTGGAGTTACCCGTGTTGCCCGAGTAGGCGATTAGCTGCCCCTGCGAGACCCGCTGGCCGTTCGACACCACAATGCTGGCGTTGTGATAGTAGATAGTATTCAGCGTGTTGCCCTGCATCAGGCCGTGGGAAATCTTCACCCGCCAGCCGCCGCCGTCCGCAGAGCTCCAGCCGGAGCTGAAGACTTCCCCTGCCGCTGCAGCATAGACAGGTGTGCCGCAGGCTGCGCCGAAGTCCAGCCCCGTATGCATGTAGCCGCCCTGCCCGTAGAAGTCGATGGTGCCTGGCGGGGTGGCACGCCACCCGAAACCGGACGTGATCGGCACGCTCCCGTCAAAGGGATGCCGCAGGCCGAAGGCGGACGGTGATCCAGCGGGCGGTATGAACGACTCCACCGGCGGGGGTGGCGGGGGCGCCTGGCCCTTGGCTGCTGCTGCTGCGGCCGCAGCTGCCGCAGCAGCAGCCGCAGCTGCTTCTGCCTGCCTCCGCTGCTCAGCCTCCCAGGCCTCGCGCAGCTTCCGGTCGCGTTCCTCGATTTCTGCTGCTACGGCGTTCTGGCTGGCCTGGACACGTGCAAGCTGCGACTGGATGCCAGGCTTGGCTGCCTGCAGCTCAGCGTCAAGGCGGGAGGTGTCCGCGATCAGCCGGTCCACCTCTTCCTTCTTGGCAACTGCTTCATCCCGGGCCGCTTTCTCCCGCTCAAGCGCTGCGTCAGCTTTGGCTTTGAGGTCCTCAATCTCAGCTTCCACCGCTTGCAGCCGGGCCTCGGAGTTCACGTTCGTGGCGTTTTGCTGCTGGAGCTTATCCATGGCCGCGTTCTGGCTGCGCATGGCCTGGTCTGCCAGATCCATTGTCTCGGTCAGGCTTCCGCCGTTATTGGGGCCGAAAAACAGGGACAGGTTGGACGGTACTCCGCCGGATTTATACGCCTGGGTGGCGATCTGGCCGATCAGTTTTTTGGTATCGGCAATCTTCTGCTTGTCCGATTCCATCTGCTGCGTGATTTTAGCCTTGTTCTGCTGCGCCATGTCGACGCGGGCGGAGAGCGCTTCAACTTCCTTGACCGCTCCGGCCACTCGGCCTTGGGCTTCCAACAGGGCCTGCTGCGCGCCGGGCAGCCGGCCCTGGTACATGACCAGATCGCTTGCAGCCTTGGCGATACGGGAATCGACGAATTCCAAGGACTGCTGGACCCTGGCTGCCTCTGCCTCAAGGGCCTTCTGCTTGTCTTCGAGCTCATCGGCGAAAGCGACCGGGGTGGAGGAAGCCAGTCCTGCGGCGAGGACAACAGCCAGCACAGCGCTGATGGCGCCCCTGCGCTGCGGTGCTTTGCGCCGGCCGTTCAGCCGGTGCCGCGGAAAAGTTTGATCCGTTACGTTCATGGGCATTCCTTGTTCGGTTTGCATACCTAGACGCGAAGGTATCTGCGCAAGGTCAAGAGAGACGAAATTCCCGCCAAGCATCCACCAAGGATTATCAGCGCCGGGGCGAGGATCAGCGTCTGGCCGGACGAGATGAAGGCCGTGTCAGGGTACTGGCGGGACATGAATTCGCCGAGGAAGAAGTGCGCAACCGCCCAAAGTGTTGCGGAGGCCAGCGCAGCGCCAATGACGGCAGCGATGACGCCTTCGAGGATGAAGGGAAGCTGGATAACTGTCTTCGAGGCGCCCACCAGGCGCATGATGCCCGTTTCGCGGCGGCGGCTGAAGGCCGAGAGCCGGATGGTGGTGGCGATCAGCAGGATGGCGCAAACGATCATGACACCGGCGATGCTGACGGCTACCAGGGAGGCCCCGTTCATGACCGAGAACAGCCGCTCAAGCAACTGACGTTGGTCAATGACAGTTTCGACACCGGGCTGGGAGGAGAAAGTCTCGCTGATGATCTGGTACTTTTCCGGGTCCTTCATGTTAATCCTGAACGATGCCGGCAGCTGGTCCGGCGTCACAGAGTCCACGATGGGTGAATTGGAGAACTGGTCCTTGAAGTGGGTGTACGCCTCTTCCTTGGACTCGAACTGGAAGTCGTTGACGTACTGCGCCACGGCGGAAGATTCGAGCAGGTTGTTCAGGCTTGCCTGCTGCTCAGGGGTGACCGGGCCGCTGGCGCAACCAGCCGCCGTCGACCCTTCACTGCACAGGAAGATGGCTACCTGGACTTTGTCGTACCAGTAGCCCTTCATCTGGTTAATCTGCATCTGCAGCATTCCTGCTGCGCCAACGAAGGTGAGCGAGACGAAGGTGACCAGGATGACCGAGACCACCATGGAGACGTTGCGGCGGAGGCCGCTGCCGATCTCGCTGAGGATAAACGCCAGCCTCATCGTTGCCCCCCGCCTTCCTGCGGCTGTCCCGTTTCCGGGTCTTCCCTGCCGCTGGCGTCCTTGAGTCTGCGCGACTGGCCGACCACCGGGATCATCGAGGTATACAGGGCCTTTGCCTCGTCGCGGATGATGACGCCGTTCTTGAGCTCGACCACGCGCTTGCGCATCTCGTTGACGATGTCGTCATCGTGGGTTGCCATGACCACAGTGGTTCCGTTTTGGTTGATCTTGTCCAGGATGCCCATGATGCCCATCGACGTTGTGGGATCCAGGTTTCCGGTGGGCTCGTCCGCGAGGAGAATACCTGGCCTGTTCACTACAGCACGGGCGATGGCCACGCGCTGCTGCTCACCGCCGGACAGTTCGTGCGGCATGCGGTGTTCCTTGCCCTCCAGGCCCACGGTCTTGAGGACCTCGGGGACGGTGTCCCGGATGACGCTGCGGCTCTTGCCGATGACCTGCATGGCGAAGGCAACGTTGGCAAATACGTTTTTCTGGGGCAGTAGCCGGAAGTCCTGGAAGACGACGCCGATCCCGCGGCGGAGCCGGGGTACGCGCCAACTGGAGATCTTGGCAACGTTCTGGCCGGCGACGTAGACAGCACCGGAGCTCGCCCGGTCCTCCTTGAGGACCAGCCGGAGGAAGGTGGATTTGCCGGAGCCGGACGCGCCCACCAGGAAGGCGAATTCGCCGCGGTCAATCTCAAGGTTGACCGAGTCCAGCGCGGGCCGGGCTTTCTGGTCGTAGACCTTGGTGACATTTTCGAATCGGATCATGGCCCTAATTACCCTGCAGGGCATGGCTGATTCTGATGCAGCCCAGTTCTGCAGCCGGTGCGCGGGTTTTCGTTTGGGGGAAGTAGGGCCCCGGCCCCTCGACTATACGCAGGAGTTCCTGCGGATCACGCGGGTTTCAGGGGGCGTGTCGCGGGATCCTGGTTGTCCGGCCGGTTCCTAAGGCCTTATTTCTCGGCGTTCCGGTTGTCCGTCCGCCACCGGATGCCGGCATCGATGAAGTCATCGATTTCGCCGTCGAAAACGGCCGAAGTGTTCCCGACTTCGTGCTCGGTCCGAAGGTCTTTGACCATCTGGTAAGGGTTAAGAACGTAAGAGCGCATCTGGTCACCCCATGATGCCTTCACGTCGCCGGCAAAAGCCTTCTTCTCGGCGTCCTCCTGCTCCTTCTTGAGAAGCAGGAGCCTGGACTGCAACACGCGCATGGCGGCGGCGCGGTTCTGCAGCTGCGACTTTTCGTTCTGCATCGATACCACCGTGCCGGTGGGGATGTGTGTCAGCCGGACCGCGGAGTCCGTGGTGTTGACCGACTGGCCGCCCGGGCCTGAGGAGCGGAAGACGTCGACGCGGATCTCGTTGTCCGGGATCTCGATGGAGTCCGTTTGCTCAATAAGCGGGATGACTTCGACGGCGGCGAAGGAAGTCTGGCGCCGGCCCTGGTTGTCGAAGGGGCTGATCCTCACGAGCCGGTGGGTTCCGGCCTCTACGCTGAGGGTGCCGAAGGCGTAGGGTGCCTTCACCTCAAAGGTTGCGGACTTCAGCCCGGCTTCCTCAGCGTAGGAGGTGTCCATCACAGTGGTGGGGTACCCGTGCCGCTCGGCCCAGCGGAGGTACATGCGCATCAGCATCTCCGCGAAGTCAGCAGCATCGACTCCGCCGGCTCCGGCCCGGATGGAGACTACGGCTTCCCGCTCGTCATATTCACCGGAGAGCAACGTGACGACTTCCAGGTCCTTCAGCGCTTTTTTGACGGATTCCAGTTCGGCGGCGGCCTCCCCCATGGAGTCGGCGTCGTCCTCGTCCTGCCCCAGCTCAACGAGGACCTCAAGGTCGTCGATCCTTGACGCGAGGTTGTTGAGGCGCTCGAGCTCTGACTGGCGGTGCGAAAGCCGCGAGGTGATTTTCTGCGCCGCTGAGGGGTCATCCCAGAGGTCCGGTTCGCCGGCCCGCTCGCTGAGTTCGGCGATGTCTTCCTTCAGTGCCTCTACGTCGGAGACCCGCTCAATGGAGTCGTAGGTGGCGCGAAGGGCGCGGATTTCAGCGGAAAAATCAATATTGGCCATGGTTGTTTAAGCCTACGCTATCCCGCGAAAGGCCCGGACCTGAGTGTGAATGCCTGGTCCAATGGTGGGCCGCGCTTGCCACCTGACCGGTGGAGCGTGAGAGAAGTTTCAGCGGGTGAGCCGCGAGCGGGCGGTTGAGGTTGCCTCAATCATGATGCCGTGAGGCATCAGGAAGTTCACCACCGGCGGGTGAACAGCTGCAGTCAGGACGACGACGGCGGTGGCGCCGTCCGGACTGCCCGTTGACCCTGCGACCACCAGCGCATCAAAGCGCTGTGACGCGGGACTCCTGGAAACGAAGTCTGCTGCCACGTTCCTCACTCTCTCAGGGATCAGGACTGCTGAGGGGCTCCCGCCCTGCGTTTCCACCTCGCCAAGGGTGTAGCTGTCGGCGGCCGCCAAGGAGGCGCCGTCGGCCAAGGAAAGCAGCCGCTTGTGTTCGAGGTAGACAGACGAAATGCCGATGACCACCGTTGTGACAAGCATGGCCAAAACGAAGTAGCCCAGGATCATCACCATCATCTGGCCGTCTTCATCTTTCGGCATTGCCTTCACCGGAACCTGCCGACCAGTTGCGTGGACGACGCCTCCACCTCGCTGGCGCTGAGGCGAAAATCGCCCTTGAACGGCAGGAACGGAAGTGGCACTGTCAGGCTCACGGTTACGGTGATGGTGCTGCCGGCCGACTGGCAGTCTACGGGACTACAGGATGTTGCTACTCGCGCCTGTTCGGGCTGGTGTCCGAAGTCTGCCAGCGCGATCGCTACCGCCTGTTCGGCTGCTGCCTGGGCTGTGGCTGCGTCGGGCTGCGCTATGTAAACCTTTGCTGCCTGGTCAGCCGCGCCGACGACTGCAAACGAGCCGCCCTGGATCTGGCTCACGGTGATGATGAAGTACACGAGCGGAACCATCAACAGGAGCGCCAGGAAAGTGAACTCCACCACCGCGCTCCCCCGTTCATGCTGCTGGGCTCGAAGTTCACGGCAAATTGCTACCTCTAATCGGGCACGAAGAGGTTTGAGGATTGGGTCAAGGCTGGACCGCGGCATGCCCTTTCACCTCCAACAGATCCCGGGGACCGATGAGACCAATCACCGGCATTGGGGCACGGACGGTCACTTCCAAGGTCCGCAGGCCTTGGTACGTCACTTCGCTGGTGCTTACTTGCTGCGCAAAGCCCGCATTTAAGGCGGACTGAATCAGACTGCGGGTCCGTTCCTCCGCGTCTGTGGCACTACGGTCAGCGAGAGTTCCGTAGCGGGCACCGGATGCCGCCGCGTCAATCAGGGTGTTCCTCACGTGCAGGACCAGTGCCAGCTGAATGATCGCAAGGAAGAACAGCGTGAGCAGGCTGCCTACCAGGACAAAATCAACCACAGCAGAGCCTTGTTCCCCCGACGCGGACCCCCGCGGAGATGCCCTGTTCGGAAATGATTGACCTTGGAATGAACCTTTTCGTCGCCTGTCCAGAGCACGGTTGGTGTTCCAACCGCGGTTAGACGATGACATCGCTTAGCTTCCGACCTTGTCCATCGCTTGATTGAACATGGCTTCCAGGGCCGGACCTGCGAGCGCCAGCAGCGCTGCCACGAGGACGGCGGACATCAGGGTGATCATCACCCACCCCGGGACGTCGCCCCGCTCGGGATCATCGTCCAGCATGCCGCCACGAAAGCGGTGCGTGATTGGCCGCTTGGCCTGCGCCGTATTCTGAAAGTACCTTTTTCTCCTGGCGCCCACTCCCGGTAGCAGTGTTGCCATGAGTGACAGGAACAGCACCATGCAGCGAATCCCCATTTTCTCCATCATTTCCGTCCTATTCCTGATTAAGTTTCCAGCTTTGATTTTTCTGGTGTTTGCGTTGTCCTTGATGCTAAAAACCCAAATTGATTGCGGCGAGGCCCGGGAAGACCGCAAAAACCACGGTCAGGGGCAACACACCAAATACGAGCGGCACCATCATGGCAATTTCCTTCTTGCCGGCGGCCTCCATCAGGTTGCGCTTCGCCGTATCACGTACATCCTGGGCTTGGGCGCGGAGAACGTCAGCCAAAGGCGTTCCACGCTCTACCGCGACCACAATGCCGTCCACGAACCGGACGAGTGGGGCCAGATCCGTCCGCGCCGAAAACTCCTGCAGTGCCTGGACCAACGGCTTACCCGCCCTGGTTTCAGTGAGGACCTTTGAGAACTCCTTCGTGAGCTCACCCTTGGCGCTGCGGCAGACCCGGTCCAGCGCGCCCGTGGCACTCTCTCCCGCGCCGACCGCCAACGCCATCAGTTCTGCCAGGCTCGGGAATTCTGCCATCATCCTCGACTCGCGGCGGCGGATCTGCGCGCCAAGCCAGTAGTCCCGGAACATGAACCCGCCTATGGCACTCCCCAAGACAGCAACGACCGCCAGGAGGGGGTTAAACCTGCCAGAAGCCGCACCGAGAACAATGAAGATGAGCGAAATAGCGAAACCAGCAGCCGCCCACAGGAGCTGTTCGGCCCGGAAATCGACCGGTGACTTGTTGATGCCGGCCTGTGCCAGTCTTCGGGCAGTAGCTTTCGAGACGGGGTTGAGCCGGCCCAGAGCCGCCAGGCCGTCGCGCAATATCGGCCGAAGTATCCGTTCGAGCGGCCCAAATGGTGTCAGGTTGTGTTCCCCGGCGTGCAGCAGCCTTGACTCGAGGTTTTGTGACTTCAGCTGCGGCTCGATGCGCTGGGACAGGCTGACGGCCCGCATGAAAGGAGACCGGAAAATCACGAGCCACAGACCCACGCCCATCAGGATCCCGCATACAACGGCCGGAGGTAAGATGTCCATCACCTGAGAACCCTCTCGTCCTGGGGAAGAGCACCAATCCGAAGCATTACGGAGTAGCAGACCAAGGAGACGACTAAGCCACCAAGCAGAACCGCGGCCCCCGTTGGTGTGTTGTAGGCCTGCACTGCCTCCGGTCTCGTCGCAAGAAGCATCATAACGATCCACGGCGCGGCAACGGCGAGCCGTGCAGCGTTGATTGTCCAGGACTGCCGTGCTTCCAGTTCGCTGCGGGTACGGGCGTTTTCCCGCAAAAACTCAGCCAGCGTTCCGAGGAGTTTTCCAAGGTCGGAGCCTCCAACTTCTCTTGTCAGGCGCAGTGCCTCGACGATCCGGTCCGCCACAGGATCAGCGAGACGATGCTTGAGCTGGTTAAGCGAGGCTTCGAACTGGCCGCCCGCTCGATAGTCTGCACCGAAGTCGCGGAAAACGTGGCGGAGTTCCTCAGGGCCTTTGTCACCGAGCTGGATGAGGGCCTCCGGCAGCGGCAATCCTGCGCGGATGGCAGAACGCAGGTGGTCGACGACGTCGGGCCAAAGCGTGCGCAGCATTGCGCTTCTCTTCTTGGCCTTCCAACGGAGGACGGTTACCGGAAGCCAGGCCCCGAACAGGCCAAAGCAGAAGGAGATTGGCCATGAGCGGGTCACGGCAAAGAAGACAATGGCTACGAAAAGTCCGAGACCCAAACAAGTGCCCACCAGTCCTGATGCAGACACTTTCTCTATTCCCGCCCCGGCCAGGAGGTCAGCGAGGCGGCTGGTCCTCTCCTTGGGAATCGCTGGTTTCGGCGACTCCCAAAAGGACCACCAGATCAGGAAAAACCCCGTCCCCGCCGTTACGCCCAAAAGAGCCGATATCATCGCGGATCCAGCAGCGCGGCGACATCATAGCCGGCCCTGGCAAATTTCTCCTGGGCCGGCATGGAGTCGGGGCGTGGTTGCAGCAACCCGTCGATGGTGGCAAACACTGGTGATGATTCGATGATGCCGTTCTCAACCCGACGGCCGAGAGCCAGAATCTCTGTCACCTCCCGGCGTCCGTCTGCCCGGCGGCTGCAGTGCACGACCAGGTCGATGCAGGAAGCAACGGTGGGCACCACGAACGCACTGGAGATATTCTCACCGGCCAACAGCGGAAGCGTGCAGATTTTAGTGACAGCGTCGTGGGCAGAATTTGCGTGGACAGTGCACATCCCGGGCAAGCCTGAGTTCAGGGCAATGAGCATGTCGAGGCTCTCGGCTTCCCGGACTTCGCCGACCACCAGTCGGTCGGGGCGCATTCGGAGGGCTTCCTTCACCAACCGTCGCAGTGGAATTTCACCCTCGCCTTCGAGGTTTGGCTGGCGGCACTGCAACCCGACAACGTCCCGCAGGGGAAACTGCAGCTCGAAGATTTCCTCGACCGTAATGACACGTTCCCGACTCCCGATGCTGGCTGCCAGACAGTTCAGCATCGTGGTTTTGCCGGCCTGCGTCGCTCCCGAAACGAGGATATTGAGCCCGCTGGATACGGCAGCCCCGAGGAAACGGGCCGACTGCGGGGTAAGCGTGCCCAGCTCAACCAAATGCTCAAGCCGGCTCGCCTTGACTACGAATTTCCGGATGTTGACAGCCCAGTGCCTTCGCGTGACGTCCGGGATGACCACGTGCAGCCTCGATCCGTCCGGAAGGGCTGCATCCACGAAGGGCGAAGACATGTCCAGGCGGCGGCCGGAGCTCTTCAGCATCCTCTCAACCAAGTCCCGCACGTGTTGTTCAGTGAGGCTAAGGGAGGTTAGCTCTGATTCTCCGTTCCTGGCAACGTAGATTTCGTTTGGCGCGTTAATCCAGACCTCTTCGATGGTCGGATCGTCCAGCAGCGGCTGGAGGATTCCGAACCCTGCGACGGCGTCGAACAGGAACTGCCGCGCCGCGTCCAAAGGCCCAATAGGTGGAAGCGGTCCCATCAGGGCCCGCTCGTCGTAGTCGGTCACTGCTGCCTCCACGAGGCGGCGGACTTCACCTGCCTGATGAAGCGGATCCAGCCCTCGACGACGAATAAGCTCGCGGACTTCGTCCTCGACAATTCCCAGCGCGTCCATAGGTTCCCCCATACAACTGCCGCCCCCGGCGGAGGCAGTGCAACTGGGTAAAGCCTAGGGAGAGCACAGCACGGTAACAAGTCATAGGCACTTACGTGTGGATAACGTGAACGTCCCAGATCACACAAGCAACATCAGAACCACTGGTTGCGCTGGTAACACCAGTGCTATGGTAAGCGCGTTAAATAGTCGAATTACCACATGTCAGGTGCCTTCCCTGGGGGGAGATCACCTGGCAGCAACCAAATGAGCGCTCGGCGAAGCGCCACATTGTCTCCGGAGCAAAAATGAAGCGGAACCTGTCTCAGTCCCGTCGCCCCCTTTTGAAGTCCTGGAGCATAGCGCTCTTAGCTGCCTCTCTGGTAGCCGGCCCAGGTCTGGCGGGGGTTGCTTCCGCCGTTGAGCCTGCTCGAACGCCGACTACGTCCTCCCCGACGGGGGGCACGTCGGAGACTGTGGCACCTTCTCCAGCTGCTCCCACGTCGCCCCCTCCTTCCCAGGAAGCGACACCAACGGACGCGCAGACTGCCCAACCTTCGGCAGAGGCTGCACAGTCTATGGCAGAAGCAGTTGGGCCCGGCGGAGCTGAAATGGGACAGCGGTCCGCTCGGGTCACAGCCTCAGCCCCCTCCGATTCGGTCAACCGGCTTAGCACGGAGTCACTGTCCGCAGAGGGCACGTGGATGCCGACTTTCGGCGTTCAGGGATTGGACGTGAGCGGTCACCAGACGAGCGTGGACTGGCGGCAGCAGTGGAACATGGGGGCACGCTTCGCCTATGTAAAAGCGTCTGAAGCAAACTACTACACCAACGAACTCTTCAGCTCGCAGTACCAGGGCTCCCGAAGTGTAGGGATGCTTCGAGGCGCCTACCACTTCGCTATTCCCAACTGGTCCTCAGGGGCCGACCAGGCACGGTACTTTGTGAAGAACGGCGGGGGCTGGTCTGCGGACGGTTACACCATGCCGCCGGTGCTGGACTTTGAATTCAACCCGTATGAGGGTGACACCATCAACGGTTTTTACTTTGGCAACACCTGCTACAACATGTCTCCAGCACAGCTTCAATCCTGGGTTCGGGATTTCGGGAACACCATGCGGTCCCTCACTGGAAGACTTCCGGTCATCTATACCAACACAAGCTGGTGGAACAGCTGCTTAGGCAACCCTGCCGGGTTTGGAGATTACCCCCTGTGGGTTGCCGCCTACCCAAAATACGCCACCAATGACGCAGGCCCGGTTCCGACGGCGAGCTGGAGCACGTACAGCATTTGGCAGTACAGCAGCACGGGGCCGTTGGCCGGAGACTCGAATGTCTGGAACGGCACGCTCGCCCAGTTGCAGACTTTCGCCAAAGGTTCGCTGGGCTCCGGCGGAGCCATCGAACGTAAGTGGGTTGCGACAGGTGGAGCCTCCGGCCCCCTCGGCGCTGCAGTCTCAACGACAGACGTCTGCGGACTTTACGGCGGCGGCTGCTACCGTGCGTATGCCAAGGGCAACATCTACTGGACCGCCGCAACCGGCGCGCACCCGGTCACCGGATCCTACTGGACGGCATGGGACAAGGCCGGATGGCAAAAAGGCATCGGCTACCCCACCAGCGACGCCACCTGCCCCACGGCGACCTCCACGTGCCACCAGACCTTCCAAGGCGGAAACGCCTACAACACACCCGGCCTAGGGACGTTTGTAGTGAAAAATTCCTACATGTCGGCGTGGAAGGCGGTCGGTTGGCAGGACGGCATCGGGTACCCGAAGTCGATGGAGACCTGCGGCCTTTACGGCGGCGGCTGCTACCAGCAATTTACCGGTGGCAACATTTACTGGTCCATGGCCACCGGAGCCCACGCTGTGACCGGAGCCTACTGGACCGCCTGGCAGAAAGCTGGCTTCCAACCCGGCATCGGCTACCCCACCGGCCCAGTTACCTGCCCCACAACAACCTCCACATGCCACCAGACGTTCCAAGGCGGGAACGCATACAACACACCCGGCCTGGGGACGTTTGTGGTGAAGAATTCCTACATGTCGGCGTGGAAGGCGGCCGGTTGGCAGGACGGCATCGGGTACCCGAAGTCGATGGAGATCTGTGGCCTTTACGACGGCGGCTGCTACCAGCAATATACCGGTGGCAGCATTTACTGGTCCACGGCCACCGGAGCCCACGCTGTGACCGGAGCCTACTGGACCGCCTGGCAGAAAGCTGGCTTCCAACCGGGCATCGGCTACCCCACCGGCCCAGTTACCTGTGACCTCTACGGCAACGGCTGCTACCAACCCTTCACCAAAGGCAACATCTACTGGTCCGCGGCCACCGGAGCCCACGCTGTGACTGGAGCCTACTGGACCGCCTGGCAGAAAGCTGGCTTCCAACCCGGCATCGGCTACCCCACCGGCCCAGTTACCTGCGGCCTCTACGGCAACGGCTGCTACCAACCCTTCACCAAAGGCAACATCTACTGGTCCGCGAGCACCGGCGCCCACGCCGTCACGGGCGCATACTGGAGCGGTTGGGGTGAAGCCGGATGGCAGCGAGGGATCGGATACCCGAAGGGTTCCGTCATATGCGGCCTTTACGGAAGCGGCTGCTACCAGCCCTTTAGCGAAGGAAATATCTATTGGACGGCTGCGACCGGCGCCCATGCCGTGAATGAACCGTACATGAGCCAGTGGCGTCTCGCCGGCTGGCAAAAGGGGAAGCTCGGATACCCGCTGCAGGCCGCCGTCGCCTACGGCGGCTACAAGACAGTGCGTTTCCAGGGCGGGACCATGACCCGGAGCGCGGCCGGCATCAAGGTGACGTACTTTTAGGCGCAGGTATGGCAGCATCATAGCGCAGGCGAAACGGGGAATGGCCGGTCCGAAGTCCTGGGATTTCTAACCGGCCATTCTCTTCTTTTGCCGTAGGTGCGGGGGCAAGGTGTACTGCCCAGGCAGGTTGGTTAAGCGGCTGATGGGCGGCAGGCCTCCGATTGCTGTGTGGGGCCTGCGGTGATTGTAATGGTGCAACCAGGCCGGGAGGGCGTTTCTGCGGGCTGATTCGGTCGCGTGGACCGTGGAGGCAGGCATAGCCAGCTTCGCTCCAATCTCAATGGGCCCCAGCCGTTGCTTCCAACGCAGGTGCATGACCTTGCGAACCAGATGCTGCGGGGTCCGGTTCGCCACCCGGTGCGGGCTCGAGGACCGGTCAACCATGCCCGCCTCGCCCATCGCGGCGTACCGCTCAGCCCAGCGCTTGGCCGTGGGCCAGGCGCAGTTGTACTGTTCGGCAGCCCGGGACACCGGCCATCCGTGGCCAATGATCAAACGCGCGACGCGTAACCGTTGGCGTGGCGTCAAAGCGGCATTAGCGTGGGACATGAGGACCTCCTGGTCGCCTCAGCGGTTGTCTAAGCAACTCCACTGTGCAACCGGAGGTCCTCACCCATGAGTCAACGACTCCAGCGAGTCATCACATTCACCCAACCAACCTCCTTGGGCACTACAGCTAGGCCGCTGTGCCCCTGTCCGCCACATGCTGCGGGGACCTCTTCCGTCGCGCTACGTCAGCTGCCAGAGACCTGGCCAGGAGACCGACGCCCAGGGCGACGCCCACCCAGAGGCTTGATCCGAGCCGGTCTGCCTGGGTGTAGACCGGATGCCCGACGACGCTGAGAATTCCGTAAAGGGAGAGTGCTACTCCGGCCCAGCCGGCAGGAGGCAGCAGTTGCTCCCGCATGGCCCGCACGTATCCCATTACGCCTGCAACGAAAACGAGCATGTAGGCCGCGTTGGCGGGAAGGGCCAGGATGAACCTCCAGAGGAAGTCGACTTCTAGCCCCATCAGGCGGTTGAACGGATCGTCCACAGGGGGGTGGCGGAAGTGGTCTGTAAAAGTGTCCTGCAGGCTCTCGTTGAGGCCCGGGAAGCCAAACAGCGAATTGATGGCAAGGGAAGCCACGATCATCAGGGTCGCAATAAGGATGGCCAACCGGATCTGGCTGTAACGGCGGTAGGCCTTGAAGACGAGCAGTCCGATGCAGACGAGCAGGATGCTCACACACAGCAGCACCGCGGAGGAATATTTGAAGAAGAACACCAACGCCAGGCCGAGTGTCAGCAGGAACGCTCCTCGCCGTCGTGAGCCGCGCAGGATGCGGGCCAACCCGATGGCCATGACCAGGGCCGACGCGAGCGTTGGGCCTTCGGCGAGAAGCGCAACGCCGTGCGGGATGCCGGTGGGCAGCAGGTAGAAGGCGAGTTGGACCAGCAATGATGGCACAGATTTGAGCCCGGCCAGTCGGGCCAGCCGTGCGGCGAGCATCCCGGCGATGGCGGTTGAGACGACGGCGACCAACCACATCCCCTCCCGCTCACCAAAAAGCCGCATGAAGGGAATCGACAAGAGCGGGAATCCCACCCTCGGCGTAAAAATGGCCTGGTACTGGGGGTTTCGATCAACCCAGCCGATAACCGGTCCGCGGCCTGCGACCGTTTTGGAGACGCAGTCCTCGAGTGTCCCCTGGTAAGGCACTGAGGGGTGCTTGCAGAATTCGGTGAACGCGTGCAGCCATGCCTGATCGGCCGGAATTCCTTGCAGTTGATCAGCGATTCGTATGTATTGGACAGTGTCGCCCCACACGACTCCCGGCCCCACCATGGCGACGGCCATGATGAAGAGCAGGGCGAGTCCGGCGTGTGCCGAGACTCTTTGCAGTCGGTGGTTCCACAGGCCGGCGCCGTCTGTCACAATGATGGTCCTCATACAAGTAGCAGCCCGATAACATTCTCCAGGGTGATATCGGAAATCCCCTCAAGAATAGTACCTTCGTTGAAGGCTTAACCTTGCGTCGGGCGCAGGGGCTAGGGAATCTCGACCGGCACGCAAGATGACCACTGCGGACGACTAGATGTAGAACACTTTTGGCCCGGTACCGCGAAAATGCCCGGGAGGAAGATGTTTGGGCCTGCAGCCGCCTATTTTCGACCTGCCGCCGGAAGCGATAAACATCTTGCCTCAGCCATTGGTCGACTCATCAACTCATCTGGTTGCGCCCATCGAGCGACGACGCGAACGAATTCGCCAGACGGCTGCAGCAGCGATCAGGAGCACGCCAACGATCGCCACCGTAAAAACTCCGGTGGAAACGTCCCGCGGAAGAACCAACAGCACTCCCACGTAGACCACCGCAGACGTACAACATGCGACGTAGGTCCGCAGTTCCCATCCCCCGGCCGCCCGCCGTCGGACGATCAGATAATAGGCCAGACCCAGCACCAGGAAGGTAAGCGCGGAGGTAACGGCCATTCCCACAAGGTCTCCGGCGAAGGCCGGGACGAGCGCCGCCAACGCGCCCAGAACCAGCACGCCAGGCGTTATCACCGACAGCCACCATGTTGCATTTTCAGCAAACAACAACGTGGTGGCGTTCAGGTAGAGCACATATCCCATGGCTATGAGGGGCATTATCTGGGCGACCGGTATCAGGCTTTCCTTGCCCCCTGCCATCACGTGCGTGACGACGTTAGCCCCCGCTGAAGCAACGATGACTATGCCGAGGGCAGCGAAACTGGCCGTACGCATGGTGGAGCGAAGCCGTTCAACGCGCTCTGCTCCGCTGACGGCCAGCAAGGCCGGAACCCAGGCATTGTTGAGCGCACCCAGAAGAGTGATAGTACCCAGCACAAAGACCTGGACTTTTCCATAGTCTCCGGAGATACCGTCGGCAGCCGTGACAGCAAGCAGGAAGACGGCCCCCTGGGTAAGCAACATCAGCGCGCCGGTGTGGGGCAGGACAGGCAGGCCGATGGCCAGGCTCTCCCGGACCGCTCCTCGGTGAGCCAGCGGCCAGGAGGGCTTCGTGATCATCACGGCGACGACGGCACCGACGAGCACCAGCACTCCGTATCCGAGCATGAAGATGCCGGCCTCGGCGCCGAACAGGAGCATCGCGAGGAGACCGCCGCCATAGGCAGCCATTGACGAAACCAGGCTGAGCATCACGAAGGCGACAGGACGGCCCTGCGCGCGCAGGATTGCCTGCCCGGCGAGCACACTGGACTGCAGCCCCATGGCAAAAAACGCGATGGCGAAACTCGGCGAACCGCCGTCGCTGCGGAAGAAGAACCAGGCGACTCCTGCGGCCACGACCCCCAGGACGGCGCCGCCTATCGTCATGAACCCACTCACGGCGCGTGCCCGGGCAGGACCGGCGGGCTCGAACCAGACCTTCGTGATGGCCAGCGGCAGTCCTGCCGCCGCCAGCACCACACCGACTTGGATGATCGACACGGACAGGAACAGCTCTTGCCACTCGGAATCGCTGTTCAGCAGGTGCAGCACAAACGGCTGGACCAGGAAGACGCCCAGACCCTGCATCAGAGCGCCCACCAGGTAGAGCAACGAGTTGCGTCCGGTACCCGCCGCCAAGGCGGCTGGGGTTCCGGGAACAGCGCTCTGATCCGTACTAGCCACCGTTAAGCTGAAGCCATTCCAGGACGCGATCGATGACGCGTTTCTGCTCAACTGCTGTCAGCTCCGTTGAGCAGGGCAGGGAGAGCCCCCGGTGGAACAAATCCTCCCCGACGCTGCCGCCGATCAGGGCCGCATCTTTCAATGGCGGCTGCATGTGAAGCGGACGCCACAGCGACCGGGACTCAATATTCACCGCGGCAAGAAAATCCTGAAGCTCGTCGCGTGCTTCAGTGCCTCGGCCAGCTGGCACCTGAATCGAATACAGCCAGTACGTGGACTCCTGGCCCGGCAAAGCCGGCGGCGTCTGGATCGCTGTCCCGGCAAAGGCCTCGTTGTAGCGCATGGCAATTTCCCGCTTGGCGGCGACGAAGCCGTCAAGGCGCTCAAGCTGGGCGACACCCAGTGCGGCCGCAATGTTGGTAAGGCGGTAGTTGAAGCCAATTTCGTCGTGCAGGTAGCCTCGGTCCGGGGTGCGCGCCTGCGTGGAAAGGTGCTTCGCACGCCTGGCCAGATCCTCGTTATCGGTGGTGAACATTCCACCGCCACCGGTAGTCATGATCTTGTTCCCGTTGAAGGAGTAGGCACCCATGTGACCCACCGTTCCGACGTGCCTGCCCTTGAGGGGGCCGCTGGTCCACGTGGCACCGAGTGCCTCAGCTGCGTCCTCGATGACAGTGATCCCGAACTCGCCAGCAAGCTCCATGACGGCTGCCGTGTCTGCCGGCTGGCCCAGGATATGTACGATCTCGATGGCCTTCGGCAGCTTCTCCCCCGCTTCGCGCCGACGTACGAGCTCTGTTCGGAGCTTGTCTACATCCATGCACCATGAATCTTCACGGGAATCCACGAGGAGCAGTTCCGCGAACTGGTAGGAAGCAGCGTTGGAACTGGCCATGAACGTGAAGTCCGAGACTGCAACCAGATCGCCCGGCTGCACGCCGGCCAACCGCATCGCAATGTGAAGCGCCGCAGTACCGGAGGAACAGGCAACGGCGTACTTGGCCCCGACATACTCGGCAAAAAGGGTCTCAAACTCGTTGACAAAGCGCCCAACGGACGAAACGAAACCGCTGCTGATCGCTTCGTTCATCAGTTCAGCTTCGCGTGCGCCGATGTTGGGTATTGCTAAGGGAATTCGCGACACGTAATGCCTTTCTTGCGGAAATCTAGCGGGCGTACTTTGCTGCTGCCGTGGCGTCCACGCCGCGGGCCTTGATCCACTCGGCAGTCTGGCGGAGGCCTTCTTCCAGGTTGACCTTGGGAGCCCAGCCCAGCTCGGCCAAAGCCTGCGAAGGATCAGAGAGCAGGCGCATGACTTCGCTGGCTTCCGGCCGGACGCGCTCGTCCTGGGTGACGATTTCCGCCGTCGACCCGGTTACCTTGGCGGCCATCTCGACGAGGTCACCAATGGTGACGTCATAACCGGTACCCAGCTGAATCACCTGCCCCGACAGCGGAATATCGGCGGTTGCGGCGCGGAAGAAACCGTCCGCTGTATCCGTGACAAAGGTGAAGTCGCGGCGAGGCGTGAGGGAACCGAGGTGGATTCTTTCGGCTCCACCAACCATCTGCTGGAGGACGGTAGGAATAACTGCACGTGCAGACTGGCGGGGACCGTAGGTGTTGAACGGCCTCAGGACCACCACCGGCGTCTCGAAAGAACTCGCCCATGCTTCGCAAAGCTTGTCGGCCGCGATCTTTGTGGCGCTGTACGGCGACTGGCCGCGAAGTTCGTTCTCGATCGTGATGGGAACGGTCTTCGGGGTTCCGTAGACCTCCGACGTCGAGGTGTTGACCAGGCGGCCTACACCGTGACGGCGCACGCCCTCGAGCACGTTGAGCGTGCCCACAACGTTGGTCTCCACATAGGACCGGGGAGCCTGGTACGAGTACGGGATCGCAATCAGTGCGGCGAGGTGCAGGACTACATCGGCGCCCTTTACCAGGTCTGACACAAACTCCGAGTCCCGAATGTCGCCCAACTGCAGGTCCACAGCGTCGCGCTCGTCGGGGCTGAGGTCATCGAGCCAGCCGTACGATCCGTTGGAGTTGTACACGCACAGGGCCTTCACATTCGCGCCCTCTGCAATGAGGCGCTGCGTGACGTGGCTGCCGATAAAACCGTCGGCGCCGGTGACGACCACTGTCTTGCCTTTAATGTCCTGGTAGTTCACGGCTATCACTGGCCTTTCGCTGTTGCTAGGTCTTTGGGTGTTCCGACATCGATCCAGTCGGATTCGATGGGCCAGGCGGCCACGTTCTTTGAACTGTCGATGCAGGCTTTCACCAGGTCTGGCATCGAGAACGGCTCCATGTAGGGAACCATCGCCAGCGCCTCGGGCGACACGGCATAAATCCCGGTGCTGATTTCAAACTCAACTGTGGGTTTCTCGACTACCGAACTGATTGAGCGGTCAGCACCAATCTCGAGCACTCCGAACGGCACCTGATGCGTGTAGGGGCGGGCTGCAACCGTAACTGCGGCCTGCTTGGCGTCGTGGAAGGCCAGCAGGTCGGCTGCGGAGTAGCGGACCATGAGATCCGCGTTGGTCACAATTACCGGTTCGGTGATGTTTTCCACCTGATGGTAGAGGAGTCCGAGGGCGCCCGCGGTGTTCAGCGGGGTTGCGGGATCCTCATGCAGGTAGGCGATCCTGCAGCCGAGCCTGGAGCCGTCCCCCAGGTGGGCTTCGATCTTGTCGGCGAGATATGCCACTGACACGTAGATATTCGTTATTCCTGACTCAACCAGGCCAAGGATGATCCATTCGATGATGGTCCGGTCCGCCACCGTCATGAGGGGCTTGGGCGTGTCCTTCGTCAGGGCGCCAAGTCTCGTACCCTTGCCTCCGGCCATGATCACGGCGATGTTGTTCAGCGGTTTGCGGCCAACGATGTCGTTGAGGGTATGCAGACCCACGAGCACTCCGTGATCATCAACCACCGGAACTTCGCTGATCCTGAGGCTACGCATGAGGTCCAGAACCGACGGGCGGGTTGTCGCGGGGCCGACGACGTGCGGAGCGGCACTGGCGAAGTCAGACACAGGCGATTCAAGATCGGCTCCGCGCAGGAGACCTCGGCGAATATCGCCGTCGGTGACTACGCCCAGGAGTCGGCCGTCCTCGGCGGTCAGCAGGGCTATGGCCGAGGCGCCGCGGTCGATGGCTTGAAGGGCCTGGCGCACGGTGGCTCCGGGCCCAATGCAGACGTTTCCCAGCGTTCCGTCAATGGTCATACTTCAACTCTCCAGCGGTAAGTCAATAAAGGCCTTGGTCAGGCCTTCTGCAGGGCTTCCCAAAATTACACGTTTGATCGGCTCGGCGGAATGTGAATTCCCGTACGGATTGACCACACTGCTGCTCAACAGACGGAACTGCGCGCTCAGGGCCTTTTCAATAGTAGCGCGAATCTCGGTACGGTCGTCCCGGCAGTGAAGGACGTTGGCCCCTGACTCCCGGCCCCGCTGCCGTTCGCCGATGTTTACCACCGGCACGTGGAAGGAGGCGGCTTCCAAAATGCCCGACGACGAGTTGCCCACCAGGGCGCGCACCGTGGCCATCACCCGCGGGTAGAGGGGACCGAGGCTTTCCCGCACCACCACGCCCTGGATCTCGCTGGATTCAATGTCCTTTAGCACGGCGATGATGTGTTCCCGGCCGGCATCGAAGCCCGGGTATGTGAGGATCGTTGTTCCTGCCTGGCTGATCACCTCTTCGAAGACCTGGCGTGCCAGCTCCCCTGCGTTCTGTTCCATCTCCGCCGTCGCCGGGTGATATGTGGCCATCACGAGAGGCTGAACCAGGGGTATCCCGAATTCGGCCAGGAACTCATCGTCCGTCAGCGGCGTCGGATTCGCGAAGCGGTCCAGTCCCGGTGCGCCCGTTTGATGAATCCGCTCGGCGGCCTCACCGAGTTGGGCGACGCGGCGCACAGCCTGAGCCGTGCTGACACAGTGCTGGTCCGCGAGTTTGGTAACCGCGTGCCGCACCCGCTCATCAAGGGCGCCCTCGGTGACCTCACCGCCGTGCAGGTGGATCAGCCGGATGCCACTGATGACAACCGGGGGCAGTGCGTAGAGAAGCTCCCATCTGTCCCCGAGGACGACGACGGCGTCCGGCGCCACGTCGGGCAACAGGTCCGCGACGGCGGCGCTGAGCCTGGCTCCGTATTGTGCCTGAAGAACCGGCGACGGTTCGGCCAGGTAGAGCGCCAGCTCGTGATGGGTGAAGGTTCCTTGCCGGAGCCCGGCTTCCAGCAGCCTGTCCTGGGCCGTGCCTTGGGGGAAGCCAATCGCGGTAGCGATGTGGAGCTCTATGCTCGGGTCGGCCGCCAAGGCCACCAGGACAGGGCCCAAGGGAAACAGGTCCGCCCTGGTGCCGGCAAACGCAAGAACCTTCATCTAGGCGAGGTCTTCGCTCGTCAGCGCTGCGCCGGACGTGATTGGGCGGACGGCTTTCGCGCCGAGGACGCGTGCTGAGGGCGGAAGCCCGCCCTCAGGGCGGAGGATTGCAACATCGCCAGGTGTGATGACGGCGCCAGCGGCAATGTCACGCGCCGCATGATAGGAGCGCCGCACCAAGGAGGCATTCGCCTCTTCACTGGGCATCCGCCGTTTGTTTCCATCTCCCAGCGCCGCATGAGCGGCGCGGACTGAATCAACATACGTCGCAAATTCTGCCCGTTCCAAGGAAGCGGAGTGGTCGGGACCGTTCCGGGTCTTGTCGGTGGTGATGTGCTTCTCCAGCAGGGTGGAACCCAGTGCTGTGGCTGCGATGGCCGTGACGGAGCCCGGGGTGTGATCCGACCACCCCACCTCCACTCCGAATTCCTCCCGCAAAGCGGGAATCGCCCGAAGGTTGGCTTCGTCCAATGGCGCAGGGTAGGCCGACACACAGTGCAGCAGGACTGTGGCGGGAGCTTTGGCTGTGGCCTCCAGGGCAGCGGCGATCTCAGGGCGCGTGCCCATGCCGGTGGACACGATCATGGGGATGCCAAACTCCGCGATGGCGGAGAGATACGGGGTGTTGGTGAGTTCGCCGGAGCCGATCTTAAGACCCGGGACGCCCAGGTTGGCAAGCATCAGTGCGCTGTCAAAGTCGAAGGGTGTGGAGAGGAAGGTAATCCCCCGTTCATCACAGTGGTCGCGCAGCTCCGCCCAGGCCGTTTCAGGCAGCGTGAGGCGCGTCAGCATATCCGACTGGGACTCCGCAAACCCTGCCAGCTGTTGGTACGGCGTGGTTCCTGCTGTGCTGGTCACCAGTGCTTCCGGTTTGAAGGTTTGGAACTTCACAGCGTTCGCACCGGTATCGGCCGCCATGTCGATCAGCTCGTGGGCAACCGTGACATCGCCGTCGTGATTGACGCCGGCTTCGGCAATGATGAAGATTTCTTCCGCGCTGCCAATCTGGTGGCTGCCGAACTTCACGGATCCGAAATGGGGGTCATACGTCAACTGACAGACCTTTCGTAGATTTGGAGGGCTTTGCGGGCACCCCGACATATGTTGTCATACCTGCCAGCGGGCGGTTTGCCACGGCGCCTGCTCCGAGCAGCGCACCGTCGCCCACGGAAACACCCGGAAGTATTCGGGCTCCTGACCCAACGAACACCTGTTGACCGACGGAAGCTGCACCAAGAAGGGCGGCAGCCGGTGCCACGTGGCTTCCTGCCCCAACCTCCGCTTCATGTTCAACGATGGCTCCTGTATTGATCACTGCAGCGTCGTCTATTCGGGCCAACGGCCCAACGTGGGCGTGTTCGCAGATTTGGGTGAGCCGACCGAGAGTCGCTGTAGCGTCGACAGACGCTGTGGCGGCAATCAGGGGCTGGAGCAGCGGCGCAAATCGGGGCTCCGCCAGAAGCGAGGAGGCTATACGGGCACGGACGGCGTTGTCGCCGATTCCAATGGCAATCGACAGTGACTGGTCAACAGCGAAAGCCAAGGCGGCGCCGTCGTCCGTGAAGTAGCGGAGCCCGGCGCCGTGGCCCGTTAGGAAGGGCGCATTCTCCCGGAGAACGGCCAGCTCTTCCGGCGACGAATCACCGAACGAGACGTCGCTGACGGCCGCAACGGTGTCTCCCCTGCCCCTGACTATGGCTGCCAGGCTGCGGCCATGGCCCGAGGCCCCAATGATCAGCCAACGTACCGGCTCAAGTTTCAAAACAGACCTCCTTTCACTGCTACAGAACGCCTGCACCGCGCACCAAATGCCTTTGACATCATACTTTGGCGAGACGCGCGACCGCGGGAACGCTGCGTGCAGCGCGAATCACGGTCTCCACAACAGACAAATGTACTGTTGTAGTAAATGCCTTGCGGCGAGTGCTGCCACCCACACCATATGAGGTTGAAACTAACAATGAACGAGAATTCGCCTGAACCGAAAATCCTTGCCGTCATCCCAGCACGTGGCGGTTCAAAGGGACTTCCTGGCAAGAACATCCGTCCGCTGATGGGGAAACCCCTCATCGCGCACACCATCCTGCTGGCCTCCACTCTCGGGCCGAACGTGCGGACCATTGTTTCGACGGACGACGCAGGCATTGCCGCTGCAGCCCGTGAAGCCGGCGGAGATGTCCCATTCCTGAGGCCCGCTGAACTGGCCAATGATACGGCGCCCATGAGCGTCGTTCTCCGGCATGCACTCCAAACCATGGAAAAGATGGACGGAACAACCTACGATCTGGTTCTTCTGCTGGATCCGACCAGCCCAACGAGACTTGGCAGCGATATCGCGGACGCAGTGGAGCGCCTCGAAACAAGCCCGGAGTTGGACGGTGTGATTTCAGTGTCTGAACCCTCGTTCAACCCGATTTGGGTAGGCGTCAAACCCAGAGAGGGCGGCCACGTTTTGGAGCGATACTTTGATGAGGGCACGGGTGTTATTCGCAGGCAGGATGTCCCGCGCTTTCTTCGCATCAATGGCAGCTTCTACGTCTGGAGGGCGGAATATATCCACCGGCTGGAGACCAGCTGGTTCGACGAAGGAACGCACGGATACGTGGAAATCCCCGAGTCACGGTCTTTTAGCATCGATGACGAAGGCGAATTCCTCCTACTGGAAGCTGCAGTTAAGGCCGGGTTGGCGCCGCTTCCCGGATATTCGCCGAAATCCGAAGAGAACTGACCTCTGCAGGATGCACGCGGCGGCAGCCCCGTTTGACGGGGCCGCCGTCGCCTTGGCACCGTCAGGCGTGGAGCGGCTCAACAGGAGCCAGCGCGGGCAATTGAGGCAAAGGCGACGGCAGGTGCTTCAGCGGGTGCCGCATCCAGTGCCAAGGGGACAGGCCCTTCTCCGTTGCGTGAGCACCATGTGGCACCTCCTTGAGGCCCAGGACGGTCTGTACCTTCGTTAGGGGTCCGCTGGCCCAGTACTCAAGGAATGGGCCAGCTGTGCTCTTATCCCACCCCAGTAGGTGCTTCAGCTCTTCCGGTCTCCTCATGTCGCCATGGCCCAGCTCCGCTTCGGCTAGTTTAATGAGGACTGACTGCGGGGTTGTTTCATCGTAGAATTCGGGCCAAATTTCACGCATGATGAGACCGGGGTCCGCTGCAGCATTGTGCCCGAGCTTGAAGTCCGGGCCGTAAATGGCCACTTCAGCACCACTGACCGCAGCGTACATTATTGATGTGGAAAGACGGTTGGAGACAACTCTCCGGGCCTCTGACATCATGGTCAAAATTCGCCCGATAAACTTTGGGTCCCTTCGGTCCCCGGCACTGACGACCTCGTGACCGGCGGCCTTCCATGCAGTGAGAATGACGTCATCATGCAGGTCATCAATGTGGAGGCAGACCCGGGCCGGCCCTTCTTGGTCCCTTACCATTCGCGCATAAGCGCCATGGTCGCCGTCGACCTTTAACAGCGCCGTTCCGTGAAGAGGCAAGACCAGAGCCTTTTCCCCACGCTGCGGCAACGTGCCCGAGTCCTTTGCCGCCTGCAGCAGGTACAGATAGGGGGCACCCACCGCGGTCAGCATGTTGGTGCCGTCCTCGAAGAAGTTGCCGGGATCTCCAGGGCTCCAGGCACGCGAGGTGCTCGTCCAGGACAGCCGGCGCCGGGAGGGACCCCAACCGGCAAAATCGCCAAACTGAGCGGTAACCGGGCTGCTGACCGTCCAGCCGTGCTGGATCAGCCCCGCAACGTGCCGTAGCCGCTTAATGCCGCAGTAGCGGGCAAAGACAGCCGAGTGGCCGTAATAGTGGTTTTGAATGTCCATAAGTGGTCAATGGCCCCTCGGGTCGAAACGTGGATCTGGAATGTCTTCCCTGGCCCTTAAGGCCGGACGGCGTGGGCCACCAGTTTGCGCAGGCCCGGCCACATTCCCTTCGAAACGACCTTTGGAGTAAGCGATGCGGCGTTCAGGCGCGACGTCAGGTGCCAGCGTGCTGAACGAGCGGCACTGTCCCAGCCCTTGGCGCTGAAGTCGCGTACACACTCATCGAAGAAGGCCCGTTCCTCGGCAAACCGCCGGCCATCCAGCGCACGGACGGACGAGTCAGACTCACGGTGCCGGCGGTACTGGAAGCAGACGGTGTCCAGCACAGCCATCTTCCCCCCACTAAGAATGATGTCGATGGCCAATGCCAGATCCTGAACGACGTCGTACTGCGGCCGGAAGTCATGTTTTTTGACGGCTTCGGCGCGCCACGCGACGGACGGGAAGTACAGCCAGTCCCCGATCATGAGGCTCTCAGCAATAGCCTCCCCTGAGACGATTGCCTCTGAAGACTGGCCCACGAGCCGGTGCCGAAGGTACTGCTTGACCTTGTCGCCGAGGGGCGCATAAACGGCACCGTTCTCGTCAATGACCTCAACGCCCGGCTGCACAATGCTGACGGAAGGATCCTGGAATGCCTTGCGTACGGTGCTGATGTAGTTTGGGAGCATAACGTCATCTGCACCCATGATGACCACGACGTCGTGCTCGACCAGGCCCACGCACTTCTTGTAGTTGCCGTTGGCACCAAGGTTCTGTTCGTTACGGAAGTAGCGGACCCGATCGTCGCCTGCCACGAGGGCGGCGAAGTAATCCGGCAGGCTGTCATCCGGATACCCGTCATCCACGATCGTGAAGCGGAAGTCCCTGTCGTCCTGTGCGAGTACCGAGTCGACTGCAGCTTTCATCATTGCCACGTCGCCGTAGTACGGGAACATTACGTCAATAGTCACTGTCATCTTCTCTCGGTTGGCGGTGTTCCGGGTCCCGACGGACCGTCGTCTGCTGTCGGCTGGGTAATGCTGATCTGATGCTGCAGTTGCTCGAATCCGGCGCGAAGAATAGCCACTTCTTCAGCGAGAATTCTGGTTTCGTCCTCCAGGACGGTCAGTTCACGTGATACGTGAAGACTGACTCCCACCAGCAGCAGAATCGAAAGGGAGAAGAGCAAATTGGCGGGCACTACCACGCCCACCATCGACGCTGCCCAGTTCAGCAGTCGAGGAAACATGCCCAAAATGATCGTGAGACCACCGATGACAAGCCACAGGATGGCGTACTTCTCGCGAAGACGCCCATTGCGGAGCATAACAAGGACAACCGCCACCATAATGATGGCAAGAATCAAGGAACCGGCAACATTCATTCCTTAGGCACTTCCCTCTCCGGCGATGTCGCCGGACAGCGGCGCATGTAATTCGGTCAGCCGGGGTGTCCTGCGTCGCGCCAGCGCGAAACAGAGAACAAGCCCGGACCTGGCTAGGTAAATGGAGGCCTTGAACGGACCCTGGCTGGGGGTGCCCGCCTGACGGGCTTTCATCTCCACCGGTACCTGGGTCACCGTGCAACCGGACTTGATCGCCACGACAAGGGAGTCGATAGTGTCGCCCAGGTACTCGGCCGGAAAGTGCGATATATATTGCCGGATGGCTGCCTCGTTCCCGGCGCGGAAGCCTGACGTCACGTCTGTCAGACTCGTCCCGGCGATGCGGGAAATCACCTTGGCGAGAAAAAACATGGCCCAACGGCGAGGTCCCTTTGCACCGTAGTTGCCTCGGCCCGCGAACCTTGCGCCGATTGAGATGTCTGCATGCTCGAGGCCCGCCAGCACGCGATCGATATCGTGCGGATCGTGCTGTCCGTCAGCATCTACCTGAATAACGGCGCGGTACCTGTTGCGGAGAGCGTACTTGAACCCCGCCCGCATGGCCCCGCCGACGCCGAGGTTGAACGGCAAACGAAGTACTGTGGCCCCGGCTTCCTGGGCGATCCGCGGCGTGTCGTCCTTGGAGCCGTCATCGACGACCAGAACGTCATGCTGAGGAACCGTAGATAACACGTGGCGGATGGTGTTCCCGATCGCTTCCGCTTCGTTCCACGCTGGCATGACAATGAGCACGCCAGATCGCTGTGAGTTACGCATGATTTGCAAGTATAGCGGTGAGAGCGCGTCCCCCTTGACTGCAGAAAGCGACGTGCGGGGCCGACGCCCCGACCTAACTCCCCCCTCGATGCCCGTGAATTCCAAGCAAGTTGCCCCTCCCTTGTAAGGTTGGTGGTGACTTATGAGGAGCTTGATCGATGACTTGGTGGGAAACCCTCCCTACGTTCGCCGCAACATTACTGGTCTACTTCCTGCCGGGCCTGCTGATCCTTGCCGCAGCTGGAGTGCGGCGGCTTAATCTCGCAGCTCTGGCGGCACCGGTCTCTGCTTCGGTGGCCGGCTCTATAGCTGTCGTACTGCCTTACCTTCGGCTCCCGTTTAACCCTGTCACGTATTTCGCCATCACGGGCTTGCTCGCCGGGCTGGTGCTGGCCGTCAGGCACCTGCTCCGACTGCGCCGGGAACGGGCCGGGCTCACCGCCACCCACTGGCGTCTCGAGTCAAACCTCCGCTTATCCGCCTCGGACACTGGTATCTGGGTGTCGCGGCTGGCCATCCCGGTGGCCGTCCTGTTTCCAGCAGTGATCATCGGTGCGCGGTACGTCGCTGGCTTCGGTTCCCCGGAGAGCTTCTCCGAGACCTTCGATAATATTTACCATCTCAATGCCGTCCGTCACATTGCAGAGACCCAGAATGGTTCGACGCTGATGCTGGGCAACCTCACCGAGGCATCCCGCGGGCTCTACCCAGCAGCCATGCATGACTCCATGGCTCTGGTACTTATGCTTGGCGCGCCTTCGGTAATGGTGGCTGTGAATGTCGGGACTATCGTCACCGGCGCGGTCATCTGGCCGCTGGCATGTCTGTTTCTCATCAGCAGGGTGGTCGGCTACCGGCCAATGCCGCTGCTCGCGGCCGGCGTGCTGTCTGCCGGTTTCAGCGCGTTCCCCTATCTCATGGTCGCCTACGGCGTTCTGTATCCGAACCACGCGGCGCTCGCCCTGCTTCCGGCGGTCTTGGCTCTGGCCATCGAAGCCCTCGGGATGTCGCGTTCCCCGGGAAGATCGTGGCTGCCTCCCGGGCTGGCCTTGCTGGCCACTCTGCCTGGCCTTGCATTGTCCCACCCCAGCGCTTTCGTGGCGCTCCTTGGTTTTGCCAGTCCCGTAGTCGCTGCCGCCTGCGTGCGCGCCGTGCTAGCCGCCAGGAACGGTGCTTCAACCAGGTCCAGCGCCTGGAAATGGCTGGCGTTCGCTGCCATCTACGCTGTGGTGACTTTGGCTGTATGGATCGTCGTCCGCCCTAGTCTTTCTACGGCGGGGTGGACTTCGTTCCAGACTAACGCGAAGGCCCTCGGCGAAATTCTGGGCAGTGCCCCGATGGGTACTACGACGGCTTGGCTCCTTATGATCCTCACGGTCATCGGCCTTTATGTCGTTGCGCGCCATTTCCGGCGGCTGTGGTGGGTGGCAGGCATGTACGCCGTTGGCGGCGTGCTTTTTGTCGTTGTCTCGAGCTGGTCAAACGGCGCATTCCGAGATTTCCTCACTGGCGTCTGGTATACCGACAGCTACCGTCTTGCGGCCCTTCTGCCGATGGTCACTCTGCCAGTTGTTGTCCTGGGTGCAGAATGGGTCGTTTGGCGTGTGCGCTGGCTTGCGGGTACGTTCGTGGGTCAAGCGGCCAGCAATACCGGCCCATCGCAGAAAGTTGCCTCCCGGCTACTGGCCAAGCTGCCTGGGAGAACCGAGGCAGCCGTGGGCTGCACGGTTCTCCTGGTACTCGGCCTCGGCGTTCAGGGTGGATCCCTTAACGGAGTGCAGAACCGTCTTCATACTGTTTTCTCAACCAGTGACGTCTCCGGCCTTGTGAGCACCGACGAAGTCGCCCTGTTCAACCAGGTGGCCGGGCTGGTCCCAGCTAGCGATGTCATCGTAGGCAACCCCCGAACGGGCGCGGCGCTCGTCTATGCGTTCAGCGGGCGACGAACCGTTGCGCCGCACATTTTCGGCATCAGGACCGAACAGGAACAGCTGCTTCTGGACCACTGGAGCGAGGCTGCGTACAACCCCCGCGTCTGCCCGGCCATCCATGACCTCAAAGCCTACTGGGCGCTGGACTTGGGCGATACCGAAATCACCCCCCGCGCCGAACCCCTGCTCGGCGTCCGGGACCTTGCCGATGATTCCGCCCCCGGCGTCGAATTGGTCAGGGCAGTCGGCAAAGCCAGGCTGTTCCGGGTCACCGCGTGCGGCTAACGGTCAACGACGGCGGCCGTACGGAGCCGCCGTCGTAGCCTAGTGCCTATCTGGACTTTGAGAGATAGGCCGTCTTGGCAATTTCTGGAACGATGTTCCTTCCGGCCCAGGCGATGCCAAGCGGGGAGCCCGATTCCATGGACAAAGCCTCGTTCCCTGACACGAAATAGACCTTCCCCTTCCCGAAGGCTGGCAATGAGGGCACCGCCCCCTTCGCCTTGAAGGCAGCCATATCGTCAGCTCCGATGGAAACAACCAGGACATCGGCGGAAAGTTCTGATGCCCGCTCGCCTGGCAGCCAGTAGGAGGCCGGGACGTCCGAGGTATCCGCGGGCCGCCCCTGAGCCTGAGCGAACTCCAAAACGGGCGCGTTGCTGGCCAACCCGAATTCCTTCAGGAGTTTCACGGGCAGGGAGGAATCGGAGAATACGCGAATATCTGCGCCGGGAACCGAAGACGCGCTTAGGTACAGAACAGTGGACCCCGGCAGTCCTGGATAGTCCTGAACTGCGGACTTGATCGCATCCTGCGTTGTGTCGATCAGAGCCTTCGCGGCGTCTTCACGGCCCAGGACGCGGCCGATGAGCCTGACACTGGACCGCCAGTCACGTACTGTTTCGTTCTTTGCCGGAATTACCACCGGCGCAAAATCCGACAGCTCCATATACATGTCCCTCGACAAGCTTGAGCCGAGACCCAAAATTACGTCCGGCTTCAGCTTCTTGATTTCCTCAACCGGTATCCCCTGCCGGTCATTGAAGAAGTATGGGACGGGCGCGTCGATTGCCCTCATGGCCACAGTGAACCAAGGGGTCTGCCCTGTTTTGGACATGCCCGCCGGACCGAGTCCCAGTGCCATGCAGATGTCTGCTTCTGCGGCGCCCAGTACCACCACGTGTTGGGGCGGAGCGTCGAGGGTGGTTGATCCAAACTCGTGGTCGACAGTAACGGGGAAGGCATCGGCGCTGGCAGTCGCCAGCACGGTCTTCGGTTCCTGCGCACAAGAAGCGAGCGCCAAGGGCAGGGCACCCATGATCGCAAGGAAACCGCGCCGTCCAAACTTCTGTACTTCGCTGTCCTTCATGGCCATCTATTCAATCCTCAGCAACTCGTTGGGTTTACTCATCCCGGAAACGGCAAACGGACAAGTCCGCTTGTACAGCTGCAGCGAAATCATCCGGAAGCCTCGCGGAAGCGCGACTCAAGGACGGGCTGCAAAGATCTCATATAGCTCCTTGACACGTGATCGGCGTCAAAGTAGACGTGCAAGCCGCCGATGGCGGCGTAACAACTACGCAGATCGCAGAACTGGTCGGACAAGTCCAGCACATGCGCGTTGGCGGAGCCAAGTTTTCTTACGCCTTCCGCCATAGGGTCTGGCGGCAGCGCCAAGGCGCGCTCATTCGCGCATGCCGGAGCATTCCCGCGGTTGCGTGCCAGGCATTCGGGCGTGCTCTTCTTGAACGTCAACGGAGTGTCCCGCAACAGGAAAATGCGCGTGCCGTTCTCTGCCCAGACACCGATCCTGGACCGGACGCCGGTGGCGTATTGTTCAAGCTGTGAGCCACCGCTCCCATCATCGACGGTCTCCTTGGATCCGAACGATGAAACAAACACCATGTCCGGGTTCTCAGCCAAGATCCGGTCGGAGACCAGCCGGCTCCAGTCGAGGCAGCGCTGCTGAACCACAGTGCTGCGGGTGCGGACATCCATAAAGGCCACCCGCGTGGCGTCAATGACCGGGCAACCGCCGAGAAGACTTTCATGCAGCCGCCAACCGTTCTTTCGGGCCAGCTCGATGATGCCCACCTTCCACTGCTCTGCATGGGAATCCCCCACGAGCCAGACGTCGGCCGCCCCTTGTTTCCCGCCGGAGAAGTCGCACTCGTTCAGGTATCTCTTGTCCTGGACGGTAATCGGATTGGATGCCAGCTTGCATTCCGGTTCTGAAAACCAGGGGGCTTCCGCCGGGCCGACGTTGTTTACCAGAGGATCGCCGAAGGCATTCGGGCAGTTGTTCTCCGGATTCATGCTGCGCCCTCCATAGCACGGGCTATTCTCGAGGTCACGAATGCGCTGGGCCTCGGCGCTCTGAGCTACCCCCGCCCCCGTCAAGAGTGCACCACACAGCAAAGCCATGACAGACATCGCGGCCGCCATGGACAGCAGTGTTGCTCGCGGTTTGGATCGTGCAAACAATTTGCTGCGGCCCGGGTCCTCGACAAATTTTTTGGTCAGTCCGGACAACAGGAGTGCGATTGCGAGCAGGCCGAACCGGTCTGTTGTGGATAACTCACGGGTAAGCAGACTCGGGCCCAGCACGATAAGCGGCCAATGCCACAAGTACAAGGAGTACGAAATGTCGCCCAAATACTGGACCGGGCGGGCGTTCAACGAAAAGTTGGGTGACCACAATGGCCCGCGGGGTCCTGAGACGATGACCAAAACCGTTCCGAGGACCGGAATTAGTGCGAGATAGCCCGGAAACTGTGTCTGTTGAGTGAAAACAAGCGCGGCGGCGAAAATCAAACCATAGCCAAGCCACTGCAGGCAGCCCCTGACGTTCCAGGACGCGGGCCCGGACTGGCGGACGCGCTCCGTGGCCGTCAATGCAATGAGCGCTCCAGCTGCAAACTCGTATGCACGCGTGGGTGTGACGAAGTACGCCTGGCTCTTGCTGGTCTCAGTGAAAAAGACGCTGAACGCCAACGACGCCGCGAACACAACGCCCATGCCTGAAAGCAGCACAACCCTGTTGTTAGCGGATTTCCGTCGAGCCAGCACAAAGAGACCGAGCAACAACAGTGGCCAGACGAGGTAGAACTGTTCTTCCACCGACAAAGACCAGTAGTGTTGAACGGTCGATGCCTGCTCATTGTGGGCCGAGTAGTCTACGGACTTGGCGGCGAGCACCCAGTTCTCAACGTAAAAAGCTGACGCGAGCGTTTCCTGCGCCACGCTGGTCCAGCGTGAGAAGGGAAGCATAAGCCAGGCCGCCGCCAAGGAAACTACGCCAACAAGCAGTGCTGCGGGCAGCAGCCGTTTGGCACGACGGGCGTAAAACATACCAAGACGGAGTCCGCCGGTTTCGTCAAGTTGTGCAAGGAGATGCTTGGTGATCAGGTAGCCCGAGATGACGAAGAAAACGTCGACACCGACGTAGCCCCCCGGGAGCAGGTCCGGCCACAGATGGTTAAGGACCACCAGGCCGACAGCGATAGCCCTTAACGCTTGAATATCCTTGCGCACGCCGGTTGACCTGGAGCGCCGGAGCTCAGATCGCACGAGAGTGGACTGCTCCGTCACTCCTGCTCCTCATCCATCAAATCTCTTCATAAAGCACCCGTTGATGAGGCGCCGGCCGGCAGCGGCACGTTCAAGGGTACCTTGCTGCGTCCAGCCCTACTGTCCACAGCGGCATGCATTGGCCTGGCTCAGGCTGCAGACCGTCGCCTGAGTTGCGCCACCACGTCCCGGACGGGTCCGTCCATCAGCACTTCGCCGTGTTCCAGCAGGACACCGCGCTCACATACTGTGGAAACGAGGTCCAGGTCATGGCTTACGACGAAAAGCGTCTTGCCTTTGTCCGACAGCTCCTTGATCTTCGCAATGCACTTGCGCTGGAAGGGTTCGTCCCCGACGGCGAGGATTTCGTCAATAAGGAAGACCTCGGGGTCGGTATGGACCGCGATGGAGAACGCCAACCGAAGGTACATGCCCGAGGAATAGAACTTTACTTCGGTGTCGATGAACTCACCGATCTCAGAGAACTCCACGATGGAGTCAAACATCTCATCGATGTGTTTCTCCGACATACCCAGGATGGCGCCGTTCAAATAGACGTTGTCGCGTCCACTGAGGTCATGGTGAAAACCGGCTCCGACCTCGATCAGCCCTGCTACCCGGCCACGCGTGCGCACGGTTCCGCCGTCCGGCTGCAGCACGCCCGAGATCAGCTTCAACAGAGTCGATTTGCCGGATCCGTTGAGTCCCATGAGGGCCACGGTCTCTCCCTGCTTGACCTCGAGCGAGACGTCCTTGAGTGCAAGGAACCTCTTGGAGAGATCGCCCTTGCGGCCCTTGACCAACCACACGAGAGCTTCCTTGAGGGAGCGGGTGTGCCGCAGGACGAACTGCTTCCGGAGACCGGTACAGCTAATGGCTACGTGGCCGTGCGAGGTCATGTCAGAGCTCCTGGGCGAAGTGTACGGAAAGGCGGCGGAACATCAACTGACCAAGAAACAGGATGGCGAGTGAGATGAGCAGTGACAAGGGGAGCCAAAATCCCAGCAGGTCGGGGGGCATGGTGTCGCTGACCACCTGGTTCGCCTTCAGCGTCGGCTCCCAGAAAGTCCAGTGGAAGACTTCGACGGCGGTGGTGATCGGGTTCAGCTGGTAGAGCCAGTACCAGGGCCCCATGACGCGCTCCACCATGGTCCAGACATAAAGAACAGGCGAGGCCCAGGTGACAACCATAACGATCATGTCCACGATGTTCTCGGAGTCGCGGAAGTAGACGTTGACCGCGCCAAACATGAGGCCAAGGCCGGTAGCCAGCACTGCCATCATGAAGAAGATCAGGACGGCCGCGGCCAGTTGCAGGACAGACGGGCTCCACCCCACAACCAGGCACGCGGCGACCAGCACCAGCAGTTGCGGCAGGAAGTGAGCGGCCGAAACCCACACGGTAGCCGCCGGAAACAATTCCCGCGGCAGGTAGATTTTCCGGATCAGGTCCCGGTTATCCACGATGGAGCGGGTGGCATTGGACAAGGATTCCGTGAAGAAGTTGACCAGCACGATGCCCGAAAAGAGGTAAATGGCGTAGTTCGGTGTCCCTTTCTCAAGGTTCAGGAAGACGCCCAACGCGATGAAGTAGATGAGAAACTGCATCAGCGGTTTTACATAGGACCACATCAGCCCGAGCACGGATCCCCGGTAGCGGATTTTGATTTCCTTGCGTACCAGCAGCTTCAGCAGGAAACGGTCGCCGTAGATGTCGAGGAGACCCCGGCCTGTCCCAGGCTTAACCAGCTCGTCGATCTGGCTGCCCATTTAGCGGCCATCCTGGGAGTCGGCGTCGAACGTCTTCTTCCAGGCCGCCATCGAGGTGATCTCCGGAACGGCACTGCGGTACTGCTCAGCCAGCTTGTCCCACTCACGGTAGAGCCGAAGGTGCAAGCGGGTGGCCTCGGCCAGCATCGACTTAAGCTTTTTGGGATCACGCCGGTACCACGAGGCCCCGGTGCCCTCGGCGTTGGACACAATGACGCTGTCGTAGTGTGCAAGCCGGAACCAACGGTTGTCGCGGTGCGCCAGGAAGCCCTGCGGACGTTCGGAGCTCTCCGGCGCGGGGGTCTGAACAAGCTGACGCGACACCGTCTTGATGCCCCAGGGAACAAGGTCCTTCTTGCGCGGCATACCGATCGGGGCGCCCCCCATGGGGCCCCGGCCCAGCTTTGGCGCCGGGAAGTCGTCAACGTCGTCCTTCAACTGGGCGTCCGGGTATTCGGATTTCAGCGCATTGATTTCAGGAAGCCTGGTGGCCAGGACCCGGTGGAGGTCATCGGGTCCCTTGAACATGTCCTTAAGTGCTTCAATCCGGCCGTGCTCGGTAAAGTACTGCATTGATACAAGGTGCTTGACATCGGCCTGGACAGATTCACGCAACACACGCCCACCTTTGGGGTAGGGGCTGTGGATGAGGGTAGTGATCAGCCTGTTGCGTTCATGGAAATATGACTGCCAACCGACCATGTCGTCTTTGTCGGCCCATGAGACGTGCCAAACCGCTGCACCCGGCATCGATACTGTCGCGTAGCCGGCCTCCCGGGCACGGAGACCGTATTCGGCGTCGTCCCACTTGATGAACAGCGGGAGAGAGAGCCCGATTTCCTCGATCACCTTCGTTGGGATGAGGCACATCCACCAGCCGTTGTAGTCGACGTCCACCCGGCGGTGCAGCCAGGCGGTCTGGCGAAGGTTGGCGACGCTGAAGTCGTGACGGAGTTCCATGTCGGCGTGCGGCTGGGCCGGCACGATCCGGTAAGGATCGACGACCTCACCAAAAGTGTGGAGGACGCTGCGGCTGTACAGGTCAAACATGTGTCCGCCGACGATTGTCGGTCTGCGGCAATGGTCGGCGAACGTGAGAAGCCGGACAATGCTTTCGGGCTCGACAACTATGTCGTCGTCAAGCAGCAGGACGTAGTCGCTGCCGTTCTCCACAGCCTCGTACATGCCGCGGGCAAAGCCGCCGGACCCGCCCAGGTTTGCCTGGTTAATCACCCGCAATTTGCCCCCGAGGGACGCTTCTACCTCAGCGAAACCCTCCTGGTCCTCCACCTTCTCCGTGCCCTGGTCCACGATCAGGATTTCCTTGACGTCGGTGAGGACGTCCAGGTTTTCCGCCAGGATCCGGGCGTTGTTGAGGCAGAACCCGGGCTTGTTCATCGTCGTGATTTCCAACGTCACCTGCCCGTTTTCACGGGCGGCCTCCGCTGTCTCCCACTGTCCGCTTTCCAGCACCAGTCCGTCAGCGGTGGCAGCGAGATCAAACCAGTACCAGCCGCCGTCACCAAATGGTTTGAGCGGTAGCTCGAAAATCGAGGTGGTATCCGCTTCGACGTGGCGGCCGTCAACCCGCTGAATTGAACCGCGGGCGTTTGACTTGTAGACCGTGACTGTTCCGGCGCCCCTTGTCCTGACGACGAGCCGGATATCCCGGACGGACGTCCACCGCCGCCAATAACTCGCGGGGAATGCATTGAAGTAGGTGCCGAAGGAAACCTGCTCGCCGGGTCGAACCCGCATGGATTCCCGTGACAGCAAGTCCTCAAAGTGCGCCTGGCTCACGCCGGAGCTAAACATCTGCAGTTTGTCTTCGGGCAGCTTCGGCGAGCGCGCCAGTTCGTCATTCTCCCGCAAACGGATACCACTCGCCGGACCGGCATCCACGTAAAGCGGAATGGTGTCCGTCTGGTCGGCGGAAGGGAGGATCACTCGCTGAAGAACGCTCCATGAGGACGACTCTTCAGTAGTAGTCATGCGTCCACGCCTCCGCTTTCCAGCTGTACGCCGCTCTCAAAGTGCGGCCGGATCTTGTTGTCGAACATGCTCAGCGCGGACCCGATGGCCATGTGCATGTCGAGGTATTTATAGGTTCCCAGCCGGCCACCGAACAGGACGGCCTTCTCCGCCGCTGCCAGGTCACGGTATTTGAGCAACCGGTCGCGGTCTGCAGAGGTGTTAATTGGGTAGTACGGCTCGTCGTCCTTCTCGGCGAAGCGCGAGAATTCGCGCATGATGACCGTCTTTCCTGTCTGGTAATCACGCTCAGGGTGGAAGTGGCGGGGTTCGATGACGCGCGTGTACGCCACGTCGTCGTCGTTGTAGTTCACTACCGATGTTCCCTGGAAGTCCCCGACCTCAAGAACCTCTTCCTCGAAGTCGATGGTGCGCCAGGACAGGTCGCCTTCAGCGTAGTCAAAGTACCGGTCGACCGGGCCGGTGTAGATCACCGGGATGTTGCCGACAACTTTGTTTTTGCTGTACTCGTGCGACTCGTCAAAAAAGTCTGTGTTCAGCCGGACCTCGATGTTCGGGTGCTCGGCCATCTTTTCAATCCACGCCGTGTACCCGTTGGTGGGCAGACCCTCGTACTTGTCGTTGAAGTACCGGTTGTCGTAGTTGTAACGAACAGGCAACCGCGAGATGATGCCGGCCGGCAGGTCTTTCGGATCCGTCTGCCACTGTTTGCCGGTGTAGTGCTTGATGAACGCCTCATAAAGGGGCCGGCCGATCAACTGGATGCCTTTGTCATTGAGGTTCTGCGGATCAGTTCCGGCAAGCTCGCCGGCCTGCTCCTGGATGAGGTCCCTCGCCTGGCCAGGGGTCAGGTTGGCGCGGAAGAACTGGTTAATCGTGCCCAGGTTGATCGGCAGGGAATAGACCTCGCCCTTGTGCACGCCGTAAACCTTGTGGACATAGTTCGTGAAGGTGGTAAACCGGTTGACGTACTCCCACACGCGCTCGTTGGATGTGTGGAACAGGTGGGCACCGTAGCGGTGCACCTCGATACCCGTTTGCTCTTCTTTTTCGCTGTAGGCATTGCCGCCGATGTGGTGGCGGCGGTCGATGACTACGACCTTCAAGCCGAGCTCAGTAGCGGCCCGTTCTGCGATTGTCAGGCCAAAAAAGCCGGACCCTACAATGACGAGGTCAGCGGTCACAAAATCTCCTGGTTTGAATGCGGGCAGCGCAATGGTGCGCATTGTCTGCTGCTCTAGCCTACCCGAGGCACTGCAGGCGCCGTCGAATCAAGCGCCGCCGCAGGCGGGCCGAAGATCCGGCTTGCGCTCAGGCAGAACGCCGTGTTCACACGGCTTCCCGCAGAACCCGGGACCGCCACGCGGTCGTAGTTTCCAGCGATGCCAACCGAGCGGCGCCGGCCGTTGTCCACATACGGAAACTCTTCCGAGCGACGCGGCGAACCGCTCACTAGCGTGGGTGAAAAGGCCGTGAGGATTTGTACCGATGAGATTCCATTGCACGCTGGTCCGCAGCCCCAATTCCGGGCTGCAGGAATCACCACTTGAACTGACCATTAATGCTCCCGAGGGGACCCCTGGCGAAGTTGTCCATGCTCAGCTGATCCAAAAGTTCGCGACTGGGCCTATCACGATCAATGGCAATGACATCCGGTGGATGACAGTGGGCTCGGAACCATTGACCAACGGCGCCATTCTTGTAGACAGGGCCTCACAGCGGAACGCCCGGAAGGTCCGACGGCGGGCGCCGGCCGAGGACGCCCGCCTCGCCCTTGCTGTGCACACCGGTGTAGGGGCGGGCACCGTAGTGCCGCTGCGGCGGGGCTCCTACTCCTTCGGGCGGAGCGGCACGCGCATCGTCATCCCGGACCCGGAACTGTCCCGCGAACACGCGCGCCTCGACGTCACCGAGACCGAGATCATGATCATCGACCTGGACAGCGCAAACGGCATCCACGTCGACGGGGAACGGGTCCGGAACGCCGTCATCTCCACGGACTCGATCATCACCTGTGGCAACACAACTATGTCGCTGGTATTTATGGACCTGGCGGACAAAACACTTGCCTACGCCGGGACCTCCACACAGCAGCCCCTCACCGTCCCTGGCCGAATGGATACAGGCAACAGGACGATGCTCCTGGTGACCGCCCTTCTTCCTTTGCTGATCGGGATAGGACTTGCCGTGCTCACAGGTGTGTGGATGTTCCTCGCCTTTGCAGCCGGATCGGCAGTGTCTGTCCTCGTGCCCCTCGCCTCAGGGCGCCGGCAGCGCCGCGACCTCGCTAAAGCCGTCGCAGCGGCCGTGGCAGAAGACCGGGAAAGACGACGCCGGGCCGGCCCTTCCCTGGCGATCCTAACGCTGGCCGTCAGTCAGAGGCAGGCTCCTACCTCTGTTTCCTCTGGCGAAGAAGGCGCATGGCTGCGGCTCGGGGAGTCTCCGCAGCCCGCAAATGTGAGAGTCGAGCCAGCCGCCTTGCTGGTGCGCGTCCCCTCCTTATGCACAGTTCCTGTGTTCCTGGACCCAACGGTCCAGCGGACCACGTTCCGGGGACCAAGTGCAGTGGCGGACGGGATTGTTCGTTCCTTTGTGATGCAACTTGCCGGCTACCCCACGGGCCACGGCACACGAATCGTGATTTATGGTGAAGCAGGTCGCCTTCCCTTGGGCGCCCGCTACTTGCCCGGAGTCATTCTCACCGCTTCTGCCCACGACCTACTCCGCATCCTCAGCGAGGGCTTCGGGCGGAGTTATCAATACGGCGTACTCCTGCTGGCACCCTGCGATTCAGGCGACGACGGCGGCACCGTTGGCGAAAGTGCAGCGGCGTTGGGTTGGCAGGTCCTTGAGTTTCTCGCGCCTGCAGAAGGTGCAAGCGCTTGTGATGTGGAACTTTCCGAGCGGAAATCCGTCTTGCGGCTTACGGCCGGCGATGTCACCTTTGTCCCTGATCTGGCACCGGAGGACGTCTTCCTCAGTTTCTGCAGACAGCTCGCCTCGCGTCGCGAACGGCGGGTCAACGACGAACCGGCTGTCCCCACTGTGTGCTCACTCCAGGACGTGCTGCAGCTCTCTCCTCGCCAGACTGCTGCCCGCTGGCAGGCAAGCGGCGCGGATCACGGCCTCAACATTCCTTTAGGGCTGGGCGCCATGGGACCGCGCACCCTGGACCTTCAGGTCGACGGCCCCCACCTACTGGTTGCCGGAACCACAGGCTCCGGCAAGTCGGAGCTCCTCCGCAGCCTCACCCTAGCTTTGGCCCTGAGCTACCCACCCGAGCGGGTTAATTTTCTTTTTGTGGATTTCAAGGGCGGATCAGGGCTCGGTCCCCTCGCGGAACTTGTGCACTGCGTCGGGCTCCTGACGGACCTGTCCGCTGACGACCTCGAACGCACCCTTACTTCCCTCCGTGCAGAAATCCGGCTGCGCGAGGAAGCGCTGGCTTCCGCCCGGGTGCCGGATATCGCGGCATACCGGTCCACCCGCGCTTCACAGGATTTCCCCCTCCCCCATCTGGTCATAGTCATTGATGAGTTCCGCATGCTCGTGGATGATGCCCCGGAAGCTCTCCGGGAGTTGATGCGGATCGCAGCCATTGGTCGCTCGCTGGGACTCCATCTGGTTATGGCCACCCAACGGCCACAAGGGGCCCTGACCGCAGACATCCGGGCCAATGTCACCTCGAGCATTGCGCTTCGGGTGCAATCGGAGATGGAGTCCTCGGACATCATCAATTCCAGAGTTGCGGCCGCCATCAGCATTGACGCACCGGGCCGGGCCTTCCTGGCACGCGGTACGGAAGCTCCGCAGGAATTTCAGACGTCAGCCGTAGCATCAACCAACGGCGAGTCCCGCTTGGCGGACGCAGTCGAGGTGCAGCTCGCCGTGGACGGTCTCGCCTCCGCCGGGATGGCCGGCCCTGAAAGTCGCCTCTGCACCGGGCAAACACCTGCTGAGGCCGCAGCGCCACTGGTTGCCATGGTGCGGAACTTGTGGCTTGAACGTAATGGAGCGGCGCCGAGGCGGCCAGTCGCTCCTCCCCTTCCTGCGAACCTGACCGCCCCGCAAGAGGCAACACCGACATCTCCAGCCGGCAGCGACAGGAGCACGGGATGGTCAATTGAGCTCGGCCTGCTGGACCTGCCGGAAAAGCAACGAGTGGTGCCACTTGAGTGGAGTCCGGCCGAAGACAGTCACCTGGCCTTCATCGGCGCTCCGTCCTCCGGCGCCACAGAGGCGCTCGAACTAGCCGTTACGCAGTTGCTTCTGAAACCGTTCAAAGCACACGGCTACATTTTGGATGCTGGCAGTACCTTTCTGGATATGGGAACCCACCGCAGCATCGGGGCGCATGCGGGCCTGCATGAACTGCGGCGCGGCGTCCGGGTGCTCGAGCGGCTGAAAAAGGAATTGGCACGCCGGCTGAGCCGAGCCGCCGAGCATGGTGAAGCGCCCTTGGTACTTGTTATCTCCGGCTGGGGTTCATGGGTTTCAGCGTTCCGGGCAGGGCCTTTGGCCTGGGCCGAGGATCTTATTCAGGACCTGGCCCGCGATGGCGGACGCGCAGGGATCATTCTGATGGTCGCCGGCGATCGCGAACTCGTCAGCTCCAGGGCGTTCTCGGCATTTCCGAACCGGCTCTACTTCCCCACCGGTTCCAATTCGGACAGCCGGATAGGGTGGCCGCGATTGCCAGCCACTGCCGAACTCAAAGGGCGCGCCGTGGCCTTCGGGCCTGTCTCCCACGGAGGGCCGGCTGTCGCCCAGCTGTACAGCGTGAGCCCTCACCACTCCTGGGATTCACCACCAGCGGCCTGCCTGGACAACAGCGAAGCAAGCCTGGACAGTTCGGAGAGCATGGGCAGCCAACCAGGCAAGCGCCCGTTCAGGGTGGAACAACTGCCGGCGTTGGTGCCGGCCCCGAAAATACGGCGGGCGGCAGAGTCTGCCGGAGTGGCAGGGCAGCTGACCGGGCGCGGCCAGCAAATAGCCGCTGCGGATAGCTCCAGATTGCAGGACATCCTTATGGGCCTGGGCGGTGACGAACTTGAGCCAACGTCCTGCAGACTGCAGGGGGCAGGAGTACTCACCGTCCTGGGCGGCCCTGGATCCGGAAAAACGAACGTCCTTCGCGCGCTGCCGCTGATGAATCCAGGCTTCCCGTGGCTCTGTCCCGAAGATGGGACTGACCCATGCGACTTCTGGAAGCGACTACTAGCCACCGCTGCAGCAGGTGAAACGCTAAAGGGGACGGTGGTGTTGGCTGATGATGCCGACCTCCTCCCCGCCGAGGCCATCCGGAATCTATCGGAGCTTAACGCCTTGGGGTACCCAGTGATTCTCACCGCGACCTACGGCTCCTTGCTCATACAACGCGTGCCACTGGTCATGAACTCCCGCTCGACCGGCACCGGCCTCCTGCTCGCGCCGCGTTCCATGCAGGACGGTGAACTCTTTGGGGTCCGATTCGAAGTGGAGCCCAACGCACCGCCCGGCAGGGGCGTCCTTATCTCCCAGGGCCTGGCCCGTAGCATCCAGGTGGGATGGGCTGCTCCCGTGCAGGAACACACCTAGGACACGCAAAAGACATGCACCCGGCCACCGCGGTCACAGGGCGGGGGTCCCGCTCCCGGTACGGGAAGCGAAACTGATGACCTTGTTATGGAACAGCAGCACGATGGAGGTGACGGCCGGGACCAGCATCGCCATTCCAGCCAAAGGCAGACCGCCAGTTAGCGTGGGAAATCCGATGGTCAGAACGAACAACTGCGCCACAAGCGCGGCCGCCCTGGTCCACCGGTATCCCCGGTAAAGGAACACCGCCACTGAATAGAGCCAGGCCGAGAGTGCCAGCAGCAGCCCGAGTGTGAAGACTGCGCCCCAGAACGAAAGAACGGGGCTCCCTGCTGCCAGCTGGTAGCCGTACCAGGCAGCGGCTGCCAATAGGGCTGTTGCCTCAGCCGCCACAATCAGCGCCACCACGAGGACAGCTGCCGGCCGTGCCGGGCGGGCCCCGCCCGCCTGCAGCTCCGGCGACGGCTGCCCCGGGCCTTGGCCCGCGCCTTCCGGGTCGCTCGGCGGGTTGGTGGGATACACAGGGGGTCTTGACACACTGGCACCCTACCGGACATAGTCGGACAGTGGTGAGGGCCAATACTGCCACTGTGACGTATCGCTCAGCGATCCCGGTATTTCAAGCCTTATTACCCCTTGTTTACACAGCGTTAACATGACAGGCTTGATTCAGATGACCAACGGGGCCCTGCCGGGCCCCTTTCCTTTGTAGCTACTAGTGAATAATTTCACAAGGGCTCTTCCCAGAATTGGAGCAACTGATCAGCATGGATTGGCGTAACCGCGCAGCGTGCCTCGAAAAGGACCCGGAACTGTTCTTCCCCGTCGGAAACACAGGCCCGGCCCTCCTGCAGATCGAGGAAGCGAAAAGCGTCTGCCGCCGGTGCCCGGTAGTGGACACATGCCTGCAGTGGGCTCTCGAGTCCGGCCAGGATGCCGGCGTCTGGGGCGGCATGAGTGAAGATGAGCGCCGCGCCCTCAAGCGGCGGGCAGCCCGCGCCCGCCGGGCTTCCTGATTCGGTCAGACACACAGGCGTAAGCTAAACAGCTCTTTTTGATAAGGCCCTGGCCGCAACCCGCAAAGGTTGCCGCCAGGGCCTTTCGCTGTCCCGTGACTACTTGGCTTCGAGGCTAAGGCGAATCTGAACGGCGGTGCCGCCGCCCTCACGCGGCTGCCACTGGATGGTGCCGCCGAGCTCGCTGGTCACCAGGGTTCGGACGATCTGCAGGCCGAGACCCTCAACGTGGGGCGTTTGAGGCAGGCCCACACCGTCGTCGGCGATAGTGACCGTCAACTCTTCCTCGCCTTCATCCCCTTCGGAGCGGTCAGCGAGAAGCCATACAGTTCCGGTACGCCCCTCAAGGCCATGCTCCACCGCGTTGGTAACGAGTTCATTGATGACCAGCGCCAACGGGGTGGCGAAATCACTGGGCAGTTCGCCGAACATACCGGAACGCTCGGTCCTGACCTGCTGCGACGGCGAGGCAACTTCTGCTGAAAGCCGGAACTGGCGCCCGATCAGCTCGTCGAAGTCCACGCTCTGCGTCAGGCCTTGGGACAACGTTTCGTGAACGAGGGCAATCGTGGCCACCCGGCGCATCGCCTGCTCCAGGCCCTGCTTCGCCTCGTCACTGACCATCCGGCGTGACTGCATCCGCAACAGCGCAGCAACGGTCTGCAGGTTGTTTTTCACCCTGTGGTGAATTTCGCGGATGGTGGCATCCTTGGTCACCAACTCCATCTCCCGCCGCCGCAGTTCGGACACGTCGCGGCAAAGAACCAGCGCACCGAAGCGCTGCTGCTCATCACGCAGCGGGATTGCCCGCAGTGACAGGCTCACCCCACGGGATTCGATCTCGCTGCGCCACGGCATCCGGCCGGTCACCACCAGGGGCAGCGTCTCGTCCACCATGCGGCGGTCCTTCAGCAGGCTCGCGGTGACCTCGGCCAGCGAGCGCCCTTCCAGCGATTCCCCGTCACCGAGGCGCCGGAAAGCGGAGACACCGTTGGGGCTGGCGTACTGAACGATGCCCTCGGCGTCAAGCCTGATCAACCCGTCACCTACACGGGGAGCCCCGCGACGGGAACCCGTGGGCGAGGCGAAGTCCGGCCACAACCCCAGAGTGCCCATCCGCAGAAGGTCGTACGCGCACTGCCGGTAGGTCAGCTCAAGCCGTGAGGGCATCCGCGAGCTCGACAGGTCCATGTGGGTGGTGACAACGGCCAGCGTGCGGCCGTTCCGCACCATGGGGACCGCCTCCACCCGCAGCGCCATGTCACTGCTCCAGTTGGTTTCACTGGAACGCTCAATGGAGCGGCTGTTCCAGGCTTTGTCCACGAGTGGCTGGAGATCCGGGCGGATGGGTTCCCCCACGAAGTCGCCGTGGAACACGGTATGGGTGGTGGAGGGCCGGACATGCGCCAGCGCCACGTACCCATGGTCAGGGTGGGGGAACCAGAGCGCCAGGTCCGCGAACGCCAGGTCCGCGACCATTTGCCAGTCCCCCACCAGGAGGTGCAGCCATTCGGCATCCCCCGGCCCGAAATCAGCATGTTCCCTGATGGGGTCCGTAAAGATTGCCACTGCACCTCCATTTGCGACGCCTGACTCGCTAGCGTCGAACGATTGACCTCAAGAGCCTCAATGCTACCGACAGTGAGGCCATATCGTCGGCCTCGAGCGCATTGACCTCATCAAACATGCTCTTCGCCCGGCCCAACTGCTCCGCGTTCCGCGCCTCCCAATCCTTCAGCCGCGCCTCAGGCGAGTCGGCAGAATTGGTGGCGTCCAGCACCGCCGTCGTCATGTCCGAGATGGTGGAGTACAGGTCATCGCGCAGGGCCGCCCTGGCCAGCGCCTGCCACCGGTCCTGCCGCGGCAGGCTGCTGATGCGCTCCAGCAGGGAGTCCGCGTGGAACCGGTTGAAGACGGTGTAATAGACCGCCGCTATCTCCTCCACGGGGTCCTTGCGGCCGCGGGCGATCTTGGCGATGTCCAGCAGGACAAAGCTTTCGAAGAGCTCCGCCCACCGCAGAGCCAGCCCTTCCGGGAGCTCCCAATCGCCCGCCTTCTCAAGCCATGCGGCGACCCTGTCCCGGTCATCGCCGCGCAGGTAGTCCAGCAGGCGGGCCCGCATGGGATCCACGAGGGGTTTGAATTCATCCACCACGTCGGCAATCGGCCGGGAAACGCTGCCCTGCCCCAGCAGCCACCGGACAGCCCGGTCCAGCAACCGCCGTATGTCCAGGTGAACTGTGCTCCAGTGCTCGGTGGGGAACGATGCCGGCAGGTTGTTCAGCTCCTCAACCATTACGTCGAGCTCGTACACCTCCCGCAAGGCAACGAATGCTTTGGCAACAGCCACTTCGGAGGCAGACGTTTCTTCCATGGTCCGGAAGGCGAACGTAATTCCGCCCATGTTGATCATGTCGTTGGCCACGATGGTTGCGATGATTTCACGCCGCAGCGGGTGGGTGTCCAGCTCCGCGTCAAACCGGTCGCGCAGCTGCTTCGGGAAGTAGGCCCGCAGCGTCTTCCTGAACCAGGGGTCGTCGGCCAGGTCGCTGTCCCGCAGGGCGGAGGTCAGCTCGATCTTGGCGTAGGCGGCCAGCACGGACAACTCCGGCGAAGTCAGGCCCTGCCCCTGCTGGAGCCGCTCCCTCAACACTTCCGTGGTGGGAAGCGCCTCCAGCTCGCGGTTAAGGTCAGCCTTCTTCTCCAGCCAGTCCATCAGCCGTTCGTAGCTGGGACTCCACTCGGCCACGCGTGTACGGTCATTCAACAGCAGGATGTTCTGGTCGATGTTGTCTTCCAGCACCAGCCGGCCCACCTCATCGGTCATCGAGGCCAGGAAACCGGCACGCTCTTCGGCCGACAGCTTCCCGGCAGCAACCATCCGGTCCACAAAGATCTTGATGTTGACCTCGTGGTCGGAGCAGTCAACGCCGGCAGAGTTGTCGATGGCATCGGTGTTGAGGATAACTCCCTGCAATGCGGCCTCAATCCGGCCGCGCTGCGTCATGCCCAGGTTTCCACCCTCGCCCACCACCTTCACGCGCAGGTCCCTGCCGTCAACACGGATGGCGTCGTTGGCCTTGTCCCCCACGGAGGCGTTGGACTCGGTGCTTGCCTTGGCGTAAGTGCCGATGCCGCCGTTGTAGAGCAGGTCGGCAGGAGCCAGCAGGATTGCACGGAGTAGTTCCGGCGGGCTGAGTTCGGTTGTTTCGGCGGGAAGTCCCAGGGCCGCCCGTACCTGGGCTGAAACCGGTATCGACTTTGCCTGGCGGGGGAACACTCCGCCGCCTTCGCTGATGAGGGACTTGTTGTAGTCGTCCCACGATGACCGCGGCAGTTCGAACAACCGCTGCCGCTCCACGAAGGAGGTTTCTTCGTCCGGGTTGGGGTCAAGGAAGATGTGACGGTGATCGAAGGCTGCGAGGAGCCGGATGTGGCGCGAGAGGAGCATACCGTTACCGAACACATCGCCGGACATGTCGCCCACCCCCACCACGGTGAATGGCTGGGTCTGCGTGTCCAGGTCAAGCTCGCTGAAGTGGCGTTTCACGGATTCCCACGCGCCCCGGGCGGTAATGCCCATCGCCTTGTGGTCGTAGCCCACTGATCCCCCGGACGCGAACGCATCGCCGAGCCAGAACCCGTATTCCTTGGCCAGACCGTTTGCGATGTCGGAGAAGGTCGCGGTTCCCTTGTCGGCCGCCACCACGAGGTAGGAATCGTCGTCGTCGTGCCTTACAAGCTCCGACGGCGGCACCAGCCTTTCGCCATCGCCCCCGCTGATCAGGTTGTCAGTCAGGTCGAGGAGTCCGCGAATGAAAGTCTTGTAGCTTTCGATGCCTTCGGCCATCCAGGCGGACCGGTCAACAGTGGGGTCCGGAAGCTGCTTGGCGAAGAAGCCGCCCTTGGCCCCGGTGGGCACGATGACGGCGTTCTTCACGGTTTGTGCCTTGACCAAACCCAGGACCTCGGTGCGGAAATCCTCGCGGCGGTCGGACCAGCGCAGCCCGCCTCGGGCCACCTTGCCGAAGCGGAGGTGAACGCCTTCAACACGGGGCGCGTAGACCCAGATTTCGAACATGGGGCGGGGGAACGGCAGCCCTTCAATTCCTGCAGGGTCGAGCTTGAAGCTGAGGTGGGGCTTGTACTGGTAGAAGTTGGTCCTCAACGTGGACTCAATCAGGTTCACGAAGGTCCGCAGCACCCTGTCAGCGTCAAGTGTGGCCACCTTTTCGATGGCCGCTGCCAATTCTTCACGGACGGAAGCCTGCGCCTCCAGCCGTTCCGCTTCATGCAGGAAAGGATCAAAGCGGGCGGCGAAGAGCGCGGTCAGTCCCTTGGTCACTTCCGGGTTAGCCAGCAGGGTATCGGCCATAAAACCAAAGGAGTTGGCATTGCCCATTTGGCGCATGTAGCGGGCGTAGGCGCGCAGCACCGTAATCTGACGCCACTGCAGTCCCTCGCGCAGGACCAGCCGGTCAAAGGCGTCCGATTCAGCCGCGCCGGTAACGGCAGCGGAAAAGGAGTCAGCCAGCAGCTGGCCTGTGGACACAGGATCCACTCCGGCCGGATACTTCAGCCCCAAGTCGTAGAGGAAGAAATCCCTCCGGTCCGCGGTCTCGATCTCGAACGGCCGCTCATCCAGCACCTCCAGGCCAAGGTTATGGAAGAAGGGCAGGATCTGGCTCAGGCTCTTGGGCTCCAGCATGTAGAGCTTGACCCGGGCGTCCTCCTCCAGCGTCGCCCCCGCTCCTTCCGGGAGGTAGACGTGCACGCCTGGCCGTTCCTGCCTGGCCCCGACAGTCCGCTCAGCTGTCGCACCGTATTTCTCGAAGCGGGCGATGTCCTCAAGGGCGTCCTCGACTTCGTAGTCCACGCGGTAGCTTGCCGGAAAGGCCTCGGACCAAATTGCGGCCAGCTCCTTCGCCTCTGCAATGTCACGCCCTTCCCGCAGCACCTCAGCGATACCTTCGCTCCAGGAGCGGGCGGCCCGCACGAGCCGCTTCTCCAGTTCCTCGGTGTTGACGTTGCTGACGTCGGCACCCTTGGGCAGGCGGATGCGGAAGAACAACCGGGCAAGCGCCGACTCCGTCATTCGCGCTTCATAGTCGATGGACACAGCCTGGAACGTTTCGCGGAGTTCCTGCTCAATGCGCAGCCGGACGTTGGTGGTGTACCTGTCCCGGGGAAGGTAGACGACCGCGGACATAAATCGGCCGTAGATGTCCGGACGAAGGAAGAGCCGGGTCCGCCTGCGCTCCTGCAGTTTCTGAATACCAAGAGCTGTTGCGGCGAGGTCCGGAACCTCGATCTGGAAGAGCTCGTCCCTGGGGTAGGTCTCCAGGATTCCCAGCAGGTCCTTCCCGGAATGTGAGTCCGGCGGGAAGCCCGCACGGCCCAGGACCGCATGGACTTTTTCCCGCACAATCGGGATGTTCCGGACGGAGCCGGTGTAGGCGCTGGTGGCAAAGAGGCCGATGAAGCGGCGCTCGCCGTTGACGTTCCCGGCGGCGTCAAAACTTTTAACCCCGATGTAGTCGAGGTATGCCGACCGGTGGACAGTGGAGCGGGAATTGGCCTTGGTGATGACAAGCGCACGCTTTTCGCGTGCCTTTTTCCTGCCCGTGTCGGTGAGGTGCTGGATGTGCGGTGCATCCGCCGCTGCCCGCAGCAGTCCCAGTCCGCTGTCTTCCCGCAGTTCCAGGACATCTTCCCCGTCCACGTTGACCAGGTCGTATTCACGGTAGCCGAGGAACGTAAAGTTGCCGTCGTCCAGCCAGTGCAGGAGGTCCTGTGCCTGGCGGAGCTCACCGATCTGCGTCGGGTTCGCGACCTTGTCCAGGCTTTCCGCAACCTGCAGCGCTTTCTGGCGCATGTGCGGCCAGTCTTCAACCGCTGCCCGGACATCGCTCAGTACCCGCTGCAGGCCTTGCATCAGCGCTGCTTTCGCTTCATCGGATACGCGGTTGATTTCAACGGCGATCCATGACTCCATATGCGAGGCGTTTTCACCCTGCGCTATGAGGTGGGACAGATTCGGCATGGCAGCGGTATCGCCGCTGGAGATGCCCAGGTGGGAGGGAACCCTGCTGACCTTTACCAGCGCCGCCGTATCCCTGTTACGGGTAGCCACAAAAAGGGGGTGTACCACCAGCCTGATAGCCGCGTGCTGCCGGACGAGTTCAGCGTTCACGGAATCGACGAGGAACGGCATGTCGTCGGTGACCACGAAGACCACACTGCTGTCTTCCTCATCGACAATGGAAACGCTCGCCTGGCCGGGTTTCCGCACCGACGCCACGTTTCGGTGCGCTTCCGCGCGCGCGGTCAGCATGTCTGCCGGATAGCTCCGGGCATCTTCTTCGGCTAGATGCTGATAGTAGTCCCCGATAAAGCCTTCACGGCCTTCAATGAAAAGGGGCTGATCCTCCACGCTGGATCCAGACGACATCGACACACGCCTCCATCACGAGATATTCGCTGCTTCGTTGCAGCTCTTACGGCGAGCCTAGTCTTTTAGCCTGCGGGCTGCTGTGGAAGAAAATACAGAGGTTTTCGACTTTTGCTGGGCGGGTGCACAAACGAGTAGAGCAATCGCGCGACGCAGGGGTGATTCAGGTGCCGCCTCCAACAACAGCGAGCCGCCCAGCAGTGCCGCGTCCGCGGCCGCCCTGTCTTCAGGGAGGAATGCCTTCAGCTCCGACGCCGGCCCGAACCTTTCCCATGCGTCCTGCAGCTGCCGCTCGGGGCCCCGGCCCACCGAGGAGGCCCGCGCCTTGTTCATCACCACAATGGGCGCGGCCTGGGGAACGGCGGTCTCGAGCTCGGCCAAACCCCGCACGAGCCTTGGCACTCCGACAGGATCCGCGGCGCCGACCGCGTAAACAGCGTCCGCGAGTTCGAGGGAGCGCAGAGTGGCCGCGTTCCTCCGGGGAGCCATGGTGTCAAAACTGAGCTCCTCGTCAGCCTCAAGGCAGAATCCGGTATCCACGACAACCACGTCCGCAATCTGTTTTGCCCGTACCAGGACGAGGGCCAGTGCGGATGCCCGGAGCTCCGTCCACCGATCCGCGCGGGTGATTCCGGTAAGGACCCGGAAAGAACCGAGTTTGGTCGCGACCGGCGTGGCCACTCTTCTGAGCGCGTGCGCGTCCAGGAGCCCCTGGTCAGCCAGCCTGCATGCTTGTGCCAGGCCGGCGGACTCATCCATCAGGCCCAGCACAGCCGCTATGCTCGCACCGTAACTGTCGGCGTCGACGAGAATAACGGACTTCCCCTCGGCGGCTAGTTCGCCCGCGATGTTCGCCGCGACCATGGTCCGTCCGGGCGACCCGGCCGGACCCCACACCGCGATGATCCGGCCAGGCCCCGACTCCTCCGGGTTGCTTGGCGGTGCCGCCGGAACAGGATGGAGGGCAGCGCCGGTGTCGGCAGCACCGCTCCGGTGCGCGCCCCGGGGTCCCCCGCCCGTCAGGTGGGCTACAGCCTCGGCAATCCTGTCTGACAGCACGGCCGATTCCACTCCGGTCAGGGCCGAAGCCACCCCTATCCCCCGGAGTCTTGCCGCTTCCTCAACCGAATCGGTCAGGGCAATAATGGCGACACCGACCGCTCCGAGCCGGTCCACAAGGGAAGCGGTCAGGCCCTCGGAACCCTCGGCAACGACGGCGGCCCTCGCCAGTCCGCTTTGGCACGCTGCCAACAACTCGGCCAGTTCCGCACATCTCCGGACTACAGTAACCGGACCATGCAGGCGTTCGAGCCCCCCGACCAAATCCTCGCGGCTCTGCCCAACGGTGACGACGGGAATACTCATCGGGGGCCGCCTCCGGGATTCCACACCACAGAGATTTTTGCTTCATTCGCCTGCGCCCCCAGCAGGGCAGGCATCTGGTTATCCTCCACCAACACCATCAATACGGTGGTACGGGACGAGCCGAGGGCCGTGGAACCGTCCGTCACCTCGGCTATTTCAGCGCCCGGAAGCAGAAGCTTCGGTTCGCTGAAGCCGTTGCGGGCATCGGGCTGGGCCACCCAGACGTCGACCCTGGCCCCTGCAACCGCCTGCGCCGGAAGGGTCTCCTCGATGGTCAGGGCAACGGGCTTACGGTCCAGTTGGTCCACTGCGCCTAGGCTTGCCCGGGGAACGAGCTGGTCCTTGCCGATCCTTTGCACCGCCACCATGTTCTCCGGCAGGCCGGACTCGGCGGTGATGTAGTGCGCCTCCGTCTCCCCCAGCCTGACCTTGGCGCGGACGACGTTCTCCGACGTCAGCTTTTCGCCCACCCCTATGCCATCGCGGGCCGCGTAAACCTCCGTGGTCCGGTCCGCGCTTCCCACCAGGAAAACGACGCCCGCCACGGATGCCAGCACAAGGAGAACACCTACCAGCAAGCGCGGATCCTTCCACGACGGCCGTTTCAACCGTGCGGCCGTGGCAGCTGACTCAGGAACCATTACCGTTTCTCCCCCTATGCGCACCGGAACTGCTCGCTGTGTCCGGACTCCTCATTGTTACGGCAGGGACGCCGGAACAAAAGTCATAAGTTCAAACAAGGCCAAATTGTGGATAACAACAACAAACTGCCCGCCCAGTGGCAAAATGGATGTATGCCCAGGTTCCTTACACTCGCAGACGTCGCCGAGCAGCTCCAGATTAATTCTCCGGCTGCTTATGCCCTGGTCCGAAGCGGCGAGCTCAAAGCGATCCAGGTCGGTGGCAGGGGGCAGTGGCGGGTCGAAGAAAAGATGCTTGAGCAGTACATCGAGGAACGGTACGCCGAAGCAAGCCGCATGATCCAGGAATCCAAGTCCAAGTCAGTCTGACTCCCAGGCCTGCCCCTCCGGCCTCGGTCCCGGCCCCCGGTAGCGGCCCTCTAGATCCCGTTGGTCCGTCGCGACCTGATCGCTGCCAGTGCGGCAAAGGGAATGGTGGCAATTTGGCTGACCTGGTGGCTGCGGCGCACTTCGCCCGGGGCGAGGACAGCGAGGTCGAAGTAGTCCCTTCCCACCCGGTCTATGACACCTGCCAGCCGCACCGTACCGCTGGCATTGCCGGTGATAACTGACAGCTCTGCCCGGTCCCTGGCCATGCCGCGCAAGGCGCTGGCGAGCCCAATTCTCCGGCGCACAGAAGACGATTCCGCCAGCGACAGCCGGCCGAGGCCCACGTAGCGCACTGCTGCCGCATACGGAATAAGCAGCTGGTGCTGTTCTTCATCCAGGACGAGTGCGTCTCCACCCGCGTGGGTGAGCGTCCCGGAGAACGACTCCCCGGCGGTCACGTAGACGGTTAGCCGGCAGCCCAAAACCGCGCGCAAGCGATCGGCGAGTTCCAGACCCACCATCTCCGCACGCACCCGCTCATTGACCTCAGCATCAAGATCAATTCGGTCCGCCTCCGCAAATTGGCTTTCGAGGTCCTCAAAGAGTGCATCCCAGCGCATTCGGCCAGCGTAGGGGCCCCGCACGCACAGCGTCAATGACAAGGCCATTTCTCTCCAACGTCTGGACAAAGGAAGACGAAGCAGTGCAAACTGGCCTTACAAACATCAAACGGCATCAAAATGCGTCAAAAGGAGAATAATGACCCCATCAGCAGAACCTGGGCGATGGACCGACGCCATCAGCGCGGCGGCCATACTGCTCCTGGGTTTCCTGCTTTATGCAGCCGGTTTCGGGATTGTGGAGCAATGGCAGGAATCTTCCGCCAAATACCAGGGGCTCCAAGCAGAGCACCTTTTGGGGGCAGCCGCGGCGGCCGCCGGAGCTGCCCTGATGAGCTGGTGGTTCCTTGGACTGCTCTTCGCCGCTGCCACGACTCTGCTCGATCGGAACGGCAAGACCCGCGCGGCAGCCGTAACCCGGAGACTCTCGCCCGCCCTTATGCAGCGGCTGGTGCTCGCTGCACTTTCGATTCAGCTGATAACCGCTCCGGCCGCGAATGCGCACACGGCGTTATCCGGACCGGAATGGATCCCCACTCTGGACCACGTTGCATCGGCTCCGGCGTCTGCCGGGAGCCACAAGAACCAAGGATTGGAGCCGACGCCGGCCGTAGAGGATGCAACGGCGAAAGCTTCCGTGGGCTCAACAGAACCGTCAGCACAACCCGTGGCAGCATCCCCAGAAGAACAGACTAATGCGGCTCCCCCGCCCAGAGCGGAACACAACAGGGCCGAACCCGCTCCAGTTTCAAGGGAGGAGGGCCCTGAGAACGGTGCAGCTCCCCGGTCAGAAATCACCCCGGGCTGGCAGCCGGCTGCCCCAATAACGGGCCCGGGACTGCTGGCAGCTCCTGCAGTACGCGCCGCAGATGACGCTCACGTCGGTGCCGTGACCGTCCTGGCAGGAGACACTCTGTGGGACGTTGCCGCGCACGCGATGGGGACAGATGCCTCGGACGTTGACATCGCAACACAATGGCCCCGGTGGTACGAGGCCAACCGGTCAATTATTGGCCCAAATCCGGACGTGCTGCTCCCGGGACAAATTCTTCAGCCACCCTCCCCAGCATAGGCAGGGCCCCGGCTTCAACCATCCACGCCCTAACGCCAACCACTAACCAAGGGGAAAGCAATGCCCGCAGCCACGCCTATCCGAGCCCTCGAAGCGCCAGGGCGGGAGGGTAACCCACCGCCCCGGCGGATTCCACCGCATCCTCCAGCCAGGACTTCCCCTCCAGCCCATACAGGTGTGCCCCCGGTTTTGCGTCCGGTCGATGAGTTAGCGGAGGTAAAGGCGGTCACCCGTGGTACGGTCCAGGCAGCCATGGAAGTGCTCGCCGGAATCCGCCCCGTCCACCAGCTGGCACGGCGGCTTGATCCACGATGCCTGGCGGCGCTGCAGCACCGCGCATGCCTGATCCGGCGCGAACTCACCCGCACCGGCAACCCTGCCCTGGCACGGCTGCACCGGAATTCCATCGTCCGCTCGGTCCGCGTTTGCGAAGTGGCGGACGGAATTTTTGAAGCCAGTGCAGTTGTGGTGGACGATGTCCGCGCCCGTGCTGTGGCCGTCCGGCTTGAGCGGGGCAAGCAGGTGTGGCGGGTGACTGAGCTTGTCATCGGCTGACGGAAGAGCATCGATGGGGCCGCGCAGACTGATTCAGCAGGAGACGGAGACAGGGCCGGGAAACAACGCCCCGGCCCTGCTCTGGCTTCAATTAACAGCGCATACGGAACGCGTCAGCGCCTCTTCTTCTTGGCCTGCCGGCTGGCCGCGTCCTGGGCCGCCGCCTTGGCAGGATTTCCTGAGCGGCCGGCGGAGGACCGGGTTTCCACCCGGGTCTGTGTGCCGCCGTCTTCGCGGGGAGCCGTGTACTGCAGTTGGGCAGGCTGGGCCGGTGTTTCCAGCCCGGCTGCCCGTACCTGCGGCTCCACGTGTTCGGTGTGTCCACCCTCATCGTCAGTCACAACGACGTCCTGGGCAGGGGTGACTTCCACTTCGAGGTTGAAGAGGAACCCTACGCTCTCCTCCCGGATAGCCTCCATCATGCTCTGGAACAGGGTGAAGCCCTCACGCTGGTACTCAACGAGAGGATCACGCTGTGCCATCGCACGCAGGCCGATCCCTTCCTTGAGGTAGTCCATCTCGTAAAGGTGTTCCTGCCATTTGCGTCCGATGACTGACAGGACAACGCGGCGCTCCAGCTCACGCATGCTTTCGGACCCGATGGCTTCTTCCCGGGCCTGGTACACCAGGCGGGCGTCGGACAGCAGCTCCTCCTTGAGGAGCTCAACCGTAAGCCTGGACTTTCCGCCGGCTTCCTCGATGATTTCGTCGGCCGTGACGCTGACCGGGTACAAGGTTTTGAGGTTGGTCCAGAGCTGGTTGAAGTCCCAGTCGTCGCCGTTGCCCTCGGCTGTGGCAGCATCTATCAGGGCGGTGATCGTGTCCTCCACGAAGTACTGCACCTTTTCATGCAGGTCATCGCCTTCGAGGATCCGCCGGCGGTCACCATAGATGGCCTCGCGCTGGCGGTTCAGAACGTCGTCGTACTTCAGAACGTTCTTGCGCTGTTCGGCGTTACGGCCCTCTACCTGGCCCTGCGCCGAAGCGATGGCACGGGATACGAGCTTTGATTCCAGCGCGACGTCGTCCGGCACCGAGCTGTTCATCAGGCGCTCCGCCGCACCGGAGTTGAAGAGCCGCATGAGGTCGTCAGTCAGCGAAAGGTAGAAACGGGATTCGCCCGGGTCGCCCTGGCGGCCGGAACGGCCGCGGAGCTGGTTGTCGATGCGGCGCGACTCGTGCCGTTCGGTGCCCAGCACGTAAAGGCCGCCCAGATTGAGGACTTCCTCGTGCTCGTCCTTGACGGACTGCTTGGCAGCTTCAAGGGCGGCAGGCCAGGCGGACTCGTACTCTTCGGAGTTCTCTTCCGGATCCAGCCCGCGCTTGGCAAGCTCGGCTACGGCAGTGAACTCTGCGTTGCCGCCGAGCATAATGTCCGTACCGCGGCCTGCCATGTTGGTTGCCACGGTGACTGCGCCCTTCCGGCCGGCCTGCGCCACGATGGCTGCTTCCCGAGCGTGGTTTTTCGCGTTCAGGACTTCGTGGCGAATTCCCTCCTTGGCAAGGAGCCGGGACAGGTATTCGCTCTTTTCCACGCTCGTGGTGCCCACCAGGACCGGCTGGCCCTCTTCGTGCCGTTCGGCGATGTCCTTCACCACGGCGTCGAACTTGACGGTCTCGTTCTTGAAGACCAGGTCCGACTGGTCGAGCCGCTGCATGTCGCGGTTGGTGGGAATGGCGACCACACCGAGCTTGTAGGTGCCCATGAATTCCGCTGCTTCTGTTTCGGCAGTTCCGGTCATGCCCGAGAGTTTGCCGTACATACGGAAGTAGTTCTGCAGGGTCACGGTGGCCAGGGTCTGGTTCTCGGCCTTGATCTCCACGCCTTCTTTGGCTTCGATAGCCTGGTGCATGCCCTCGTTGTAGCGGCGCCCGGCGAGGATGCGGCCGGTGTGCTCGTCAACAATCAGGACTTCGCCGTCCAGGATGACGTAGTCCTTGTCCCGCTTGAACAGTTCCTTGGCCTTGATGGCGTTGTTCAGGAATCCGATGAGGGGCGTGTTGGCGGATTCGTAGAGGTTCTGGATACCGAGGTAGTCCTCGACCTTTTCGATGCCGCTTTCCAGGACACCAACGGTGCGCTTCTTTTCGTCGACCTCGTAGTCCTTTTCCGGCTGCAGACGCAGGACCACCTTGGCGAATTCGCTGTACCAGCGGTTGGTGTCGCCCTGGGCGGGACCGGAAATAATCAGCGGGGTACGGGCCTCATCGATGAGGATGGAGTCAACTTCGTCAACGATGGCGAAGTTGTGGCCACGCTGGACCAGTTCGGACTTGTCCCAGGCCATGTTGTCGCGGAGGTAGTCGAAACCGAACTCGTTGTTGGTGCCGTAGGTGATGTCCGAGGCGTACTGGTGGCGCCGCACGGCCGGGTCCTGGTTGGCGAGGATGCAGCCGCTGGTCAGGCCGAGGAAACGGTAAACGCGGCCCATGAGGTCGGACTGGTATTCGGCCAGGTAGTCATTAACGGTGATGACGTGGACACCTTTGCCGGTGAGCGCATTGAGGTAGGCAGGAGCAGTTGCCACCAGGGTTTTGCCTTCACCGGTCTTCATTTCCGCGATGTTGCCCAGGTGAAGGGCTGCGCCGCCCATCAGCTGGACGTCGAAGTGGCGCATGCCCAGGGTCCGTGCGGATGCTTCCCGGACTGCGGCGAAGGCCTCAGGAAGGAGGTCGTCAAGCTTCTCTCCCCCGTCCTGGTGGCGTTCGCGCAGCCGGTCCGTTTCTTCGCGGAGTTCGGCGTCCGTGAAGGTCTTGAACGAATCTTCCAGGGCGTTGATGGAGTCGGCATAGTTCCGCAGTTGCCTGAGCGTTTTTTTATCGCCGGTACGGAGAAGTTTTTCGATGAGTGATGCCACGTGAAGATGCTCCCAGTCTTATGCCGCCGAATTCTGGCGTTTTTAGTCTACGGGAGAGACACCGCCCCGCGGCCTCTTTGTTCCCTGAGAGCGGATACGGGCTGAGTGGCGGCAATGGCCTCCGCGAGGGCCCCGGCCAGATCGCCGCGGGAACCCACCTCCACCTCAGGAAGTCCCAGCCATTCCGCCATCAACCGAAGCTCCGCGGCGAGTTCGACGGCGGTGTCCGCCGGGGCGGCGGGCTCGGCGAAGGCCGATTTAGCCAACAGTCGCCCACCTGCGCGGTCAGCCTTCAGGTCCACCCGGGCCACAATCCTGTCCCTGAGGAGGAAAGGAAGGACGTAGTACCCATAGCGCCTCTTGTGCTCCGGGGTGTAGATCTCAATTCGGTAGTGGAAGCCGAAAAGTTCCTCCAACCGGCGGCGTTCAAAGACCAGGGAATCAAACGGGCTCAGCAGGGCGCGGCCGGCCACGCTGCGCGGAAGCGTGGCTTCGACGTGACGGAACACTTCACGGTTCCAGCCGGCCACGGTCACACGCTCCAGCCTCCCGCAGTCCACCAGATGTTCCACCGATTCGGCCGCAGCCTTGGCCGGGGTGCGGAAATAGTCGGCAAAACAGCGCACGGTTCCGATGCCGTGCGCCTGGGCGGCCGCATCAATAAGGCGGTGCAGCGCAGGGGCGGGATCCGGTTCACCGGAACCTGTAAGGGGCACGTTCGGCAGCACCCTGGTGGTCAACGCGTACTTGCGCTCGAACTGCTCGGTCCTGGAGGCTGCCGAAACCAGGCCCTCCTCGAACAGGTGTTCCAGGACCCGCTTGACCGCGCTCCAGTTCCAGCCCCAGTTGGCCGCCTGCTTTTCCTCGACGTGACCGATCCTCGCAGCGATTTGGGCAGCAGTCATGGGGCGTGCGGAAGTGAGCGTTTCCAGGATCCTGGCGGATATGGTGGCGCGCAGGTCCGGGTCCATGCCGGCGGCGCCTACCCAGGCCCTTTTTTGCCAGAGGCGAAGATCGGGAAAGTGCTCGGGGCGGATATAGCTGGCTTCGTGCGCCCAGTACTCCACCATGCGCCGCGGATGGGTACCGGACATCCGCTGGAGGATGGTGCGGTCGTAGTTCCCCAGCCGTGAGAAGAAGGGGAGAAAGTGACTCCTGGCCAGAACGTTGACGGAATCAATCTGGACGAGCTGGAGCCGGGCAAAGGTGCGGCCCACCGTCCGTGATGTCACGGGGCCGGTGGGCCGTCCTTTGTCGAGTCCCTGTGCCGCCAGAGCAATCCGCCGGGCCTGGTCCAGGCTCAGCGTCGCTGGCACATCAGTCCTCTCTGTGGATGGTGTTCACCACCCTAGGCGTTGGCTGCTGCGTCGTCCGAACGGTACGCAATAATTTTTTCTTCGACCACTGAGTCACCCGGTTCGCACTCGTGGTCCAGGGTGATGACCCCATAGGTCCAGCCGCGGCGCCGGTAAACGACGGACGGCGTATTCGTAGCCTTATCCACGAAAAGGTAGAAATCATGGCCGACGAGTTCCATGTTGTCGACGGCGTCGTCCAGGGAAAGTTGGGCGGCCGGGAAGACCTTGCGCCGGATCAGGACGGGGGAATCGCCGGCCGGGATGTCGTTGTCGACATCATAGGGGGACGTCTCTGCAGGGGCCTCCGCGGTTTCGTTCCGGTGGCTCGCCTCTACATAGAGGGGTTCGTGAGCGCTTGCGGGCTCCAGCGTGGCGGTTGCTTCACGAACAGCTTTCGGCGTGTGCCTGCCGTGATGGACCTTCTTGCGGTCCTTTGCGCGGCGGAGCCGCTCAAGCAGCTTGTTGTACGCGAGGTCGAATGCAGCGAATTTGTCAGCGGCGCTTGCTTCGGCACGGATTACCGGTCCCCTGCCCAGTACTGTCACCTCGACTGTCAACTGGTCGCCGGTCTGCCGGGAGCTGGTCTCCTTGGAAACCTTTGCATCGACCCGCTGGACTTTGTCTCCCAGCGACTCGATCTTCGAGATCTTCTCCCCGGCATATTCGCGGAATCGGTCTGAAACTGTCAGATTTCGTCCGCTGATCATAAACTCCATGGTGCCCTCCAAATGACTTCGGTGACACGACGGCAGCACTTCGCTGGGCCGATCTGATTGACAGTCAAGCCCCTCTCCGAGCCGCCATCGAAAGGTACATTCTGTTCTTGGTACCCACCACCGACGTTAGTTCATAGCCACATGTTATTCATCCTTTCCTGGTTTATTTTTTTCTAAGTCATACGCCCTTCCCCCGGGGTTCAGGGGGTTACAGTGCCGGGGCCCGAAGAGTCGGGCGGGCGTGTCGCGGCCAGGACTACAGCACCGGTCACCACCGCCCCTGCAAGGTGCAGTGCGCGCGCTGCTTCCGCGAGTGTTGCACCGGTGGTAAGGACATCATCGATGATGATGCAGCGTTTTCCGGCCACCCTTTTCCGCCCTCGCCGGCGGACCCGCATGGAGCCCCGTACGCGCTTGGCGCGGCCGCCGCGGTCCAGGCCTTTTTGGCCTCCGGGCAGCTGCAGGCCGCCTGATGCGGTCTTTTCCAGCACGTCCTGCACAGCGAGATCCGGCAATTGCCGTGACACCTCACGCAGCAGTACGTGGACCGGGCTGAAACCGCGCTTCAGGAAGGCCGCATTGCTGCTGGGCACCGGAACCAGGCAACTGACCTCCGTTCCCGGTGATGCCGAACGGACACCGCCGGCGAGCGCCCGGCCCAGGCTGCTCCTGAGCTGATACTGGCCGTGCCGCTTAAAGGAGAGGAGGGCCTGCGCGAGCTCTTCCCTGTACACACCGGCGGCCACCACCGGCAGCAGCACCGTCCCGCCAACGTCCATCAGGGCAGGTGCTCCGCTTTCTGCCCGGAAGGGGTCACGCGTAAGCCGGCGGATGTGGCGGCCGCACTGCATGCAGAGGGCCCGGTCTTCGGATCCACAGCATACGCAGTCCACCGGAACAGCAAGCGCAAGGAGGTCTGCCGCAGCTCCGGCTGCCTGGTCTGTCAGGCGCAGGAGGGCGCTCTGATACTGGGAGCGGTGTGTGGCGGACCGTTCCGCTGCGGGTAGAAGGTCCGGGTCGGGCCGTACCCTTCTCCCCGTTCCGGCTTTAGCGTTGGATATGTTCCCCACCCGGACAAGCTTCTCCCCTCAGCCCCTCTGAGGCCAGGCCGCACCCGCCTATGTGGACAAACGCGTGTTTGGACAATGCGGGACCGGGCTACGGCATCAGCCGGGGAACGACGGGTCGATGGGACCCTTGATCTGCGGGGACCAGCCGTTCCCAAGCCGCTGAAAAACACCCTCGGCGGACTGCGCGTAGATCTCTTCCGCACCGTTGCCGGCGCTGAGCGCCACGAGGCCGGGCCACGGGGCAAGCTGCTGGGGCTGTCCCGAAGTGAGGGAGAGCAGCTCCGGCGTAACGTTTGACGCCGCAGCCCCCTTCATCACGGCAACGGTGGTGTCGCTGACCCACACGCCCTGGTCCGGCTCGCTGTCGGTAGCCAAGGTGACAGGCGGTGTCAGCTCCCGGGGTGTTCCGTCCCCGCCCCGGATAATGCCCGTCACCTGCACGCGGGTCTTCCCGTTCTGTTCGCTAATCACCAGCGCACGCACTCCTTCGCGCGAAATCCGGAAGTCCTTGACGGTTCGTCCGGCCAGCCAGGCAGGCGCCAGGGTTACCGACGGAACGTTGGCCCCCTCGGCCACTCCGGTGGGAAGGTAGGCAACAACCTCAGTTCCTCCTTCAGCTCCCGGTCCCGCTGACCACACCCAATCATTCAGGCCGAAGGACGGCCTGGTGAGCGTGCTCCGCCTGGTCAGTTCCCGTGCCGGCTGGCCGGGATTGATGCTGTAAAGGGTGGTACGGCTGGCGTTGAGGAAGGCCACGGTCTGCGATACCTGGGACTCTGCGGGGAACCGCGGCTTGAGGGAAGACACCGGCTGCATATCCGGCAGCGGTGACACCCTGTTGTTCTCGTAGCGCACCAGCTCGTTGCCGCTGACCGCGATCTGGCGCGACGGCACGCTCTTGTCCAGCACCGGCGGCAGGACCGAGCCGCTGTCCTCCACCCGGACCAGGTCCTGATTGGCACGCAGTTCAACGTTGACCACATCCGGCTGGCTGCGGAAGGTCAGGGTCAGCTGCATCTGCATGCGCAGGCGGTCTTCGGGCGAGGTTTCGGTAAGTTCTTTGGCCGTCAGGTCCACCTGCGCCGCCCCTGACACAACCGGCACCGACTCGCGGGCCAGCTTTATCCCGGAAGGAAAAGCACTCACCACTGCACCACGCAGGTACGGGGCGGGCCCGGCCAGGAGCGCACTGGTCATCGCCTTGACGGTCTTGTTCCTGATGAACCAGCGCACATCCGGTACCGCGTACGTGAAGCTGGGGTCATAAAAATAGATGGGGTAGGCGCCGTAGATCACTTTGAACGTCTCTTCAGCGATGGCTGTACCGTCCGGAAGGGCGGAGATGCGCCATTCCCCGTCCACCTGGGTGAGCGTTACAGGGATTTTCTCGACGGTACCTTCCGGTGACTGGGTGGCGATGCCGTCCGCATCGACGGAATATGCGACGTCGAGCTCGTAGTTGTAGACATTCTCGGCGCCCGCGGCCACCACCCTCGCTTCCCGGTAGACGAGCGCACGCTGGTCCGGCTTCCAGGAGACGGAGGACGCCTGGGTCAGATACTGCCGCGCGACGGCGTAGTCGTCCTCGTAACCGCTGCCGGCCCGATAAAAGTAATCAATGATGGTTTCGGGCGACGCGCCGTCCTGCGGCGCCGCCGGCAGGAAGACGGGCGCGCTGAGGTTGCCCGCGCTTCCCTCGCTGCTTTTGCCCACCGGCCCGGACGTGGGAATGCGGGCGCAGCCGCCCAGCAGGACCACCAGCAGGACCAGCAGTACAGCCACGGGCATGGCCCGGCGCGGGGCATGGCCCGTCATGTAGTCTCCTTCGAGGTCGACGCCGGAGCAAGCGGCGCGCCGCCGGCTTCCAGCACCAGCATGTTCCGGTTATCCACTTCGCCGGGGATGATGATGTCCTCCGGTTCCAGCTGGACCGGCGACTTATCGATTTCCTCGCCTTGGCGAAGGGGCAGTGTCAGCCGGAAGTTTGCTCCGCTGCCCTTCTTCCCCCACGCCTGCAGCCAGCCGTTGTGGAGCTTGGTGTCCTCCATGGCAATGGACAAACCGAGCCCGCTGCCTCCGGTGGTGCGGGCACGGGCAGGGTCGGCACGCCAGAACCTGTCAAAGACGCGGGCGGCTTCGGCCGGTGCCATGCCAATGCCATAGTCCCGGACGGCTATTCCGACGGCGGTCCGGCTGGCTGCCACGGTGACGCGCACCGGTTTCCCTTCGCCGTGCTCCACGGCGTTCAGGATGAGGTTGCGCAGGATCCGGTCGAGCCTGCGGGCATCCATTTCCGCAATGACGGCGCCGGGTGGGGCGCTGAGGATAATTTCCGAGCCGTATTCGGCTGCAACCGGCGCCGCGCCTTCAATAACGTGGCCCACCACCTGCAGGATGTCCTCCGGCTCCGCGTCGAGCGTAGCCACGCCGGCGTCGAAACGGGAAATTTCCAGCAGATCAGAGAGGAGGGACTGGAACCGTTCCACCTGGTTGTACAGGAGTTCCGCGGAGCGCTTGTTGATGGGATCGAAGTCTTCCCGGGCGTCATAGAGCACTTCCGCAGCCATCCGGACGGTGGTCAGCGGCGTCCGCAGTTCATGGGATACATCGGATACAAAGCGCTGCTGCATCTGGGACAACGTGGCCAGCTGGGTGATCTGCTCCTGGAGGCTGGCTGCCATGTGGTTAAAGGAGGCGCCAAGGCGGGCCACCTCGTCTTCGCCCCGGACCACCATCCGCTCCTGCAGCTGGCCGGCCGCCAGTTTTTCGGACACCATCGCGGCGTGGCTTACGGGGCTGACGACGTTGCGGGTGACGTACCAGGCGATGGCGCCGATCATCAGGACCAGCACCGCGCCGCCGGCCCACAGCACACTTTGGATCTCGTCGAGCGTCTGCTGGGCGGTGTTGAGATCGTAAATCAGGTACAGCTCATACACGGTGCCGTTGAACGTCACCTTGTTGCCCACCGCGATGCCGGGACGGTCCTCGGTTCCAACCGGAATCACGGTGGAAGCCCAATACTGGTCCTTCCCGGACTCCTGCACGGATTTGCGCAGCTCCGGCGGGATGACGCTGACCGTCAGCTGGTCCGAAGCCCGTGACTCCACCCACCGGTTGCGGGGCTTGGTCTGCTCGGGCACGGCCTCGAAAACATACCTCCGCTGGATGACCGAACCGCGGCCCTCCACTGCGTTGAGGGTGTCATATACCAGGGTGATGACGCTGGACTGATCGGTGACCTGGGCGCCGTCGAACGTGTCCTGGACCTGCTTCACGTTGTAGCGGGTCTCCGACTCGGCCTGGGTCAGCCGCTCCTGGAAGAGGTTGTTGGCGATCTGGTTGGACAGGTACGCGCCCACCGCTGCAAACGAGGTGACCGCGAGGAGCAGCGTGGTGAGAACAGTGCGGAACTGCAGCGAGCGGCGCCACCGCTGGTGCAGGGCCCGCCCTATATAGCGGAGCGCCGGAAGGAACCGCCGGAACCCTGTTCGGACCAGCCGGGCAACGCGAAGACTGACGATCAGGGCGCGGCGCTGCCAGATCCGGGCACGGAAGGACAGCCTCTGGGGGCCGGGCGTTACGGCGTCGGCGTGCTCCGGCGAATTGCGGGGCTCAGGCTTGTCAGGCCCGCCGTCGGGTTCCGGAGAATTTCCCGCCACGGGCACGTTGGCAGCTCCCCCCTGGGGAACCGCGGGGTCAGACCCCTGCTTTGTAGCCGACACCACGCACCGTTAATACAACTTCCGGAGCTTCCGGGTCCTGCTCGATTTTGGACCGGAGGCGCTGGACATGGACATTGACCAGCCGGGTATCGGCGGCATGGCGGTAGCCCCAGACCTGCTCGAGCAACAGTTCGCGGGTGAACACCTGCCATGGTTTGCGGGCAAGGGCCACCAGGAGGTCGAATTCCAAGGGCGTCAGGGAGATCCGCTCGCTGCCCCGGCTCACGGTGTGCCCGGCGACATCAATGGTGATGTCGGCGATCCGCAGGGTTTCCGGGGCTTTTTGGTCGCCAGGCCGAAGCCGCGCGCGAACGCGGGCCACGAGTTCGGCCGGTTTGAACGGCTTGGGCACGTAGTCGTCGGCACCCGATTCCAGGCCGCGGACGACGTCGGACGTGTCCGCCTTGGCAGTGAGCATCACAATGGGCACATCCGACTCCGAGCGGATCTGCCTGCAGACCTCAATGCCGTCCACACCGGGAAGCATAAGGTCCAACAGCACAAGGTCCGGCCGGGATGAGCGGAAAACGTCGAGCGCCTTGGCGCCGTCCGCGCAGAAGACCGGCTCGAAACCGTCATTGCGAAGAACAATCCCGATCATTTCGGCCAGCGCTTCGTCATCGTCTACCACCAGAATGCGTGCCTTCATAGTTATATATTCCCTTATCAGGCAGGCTTTGTCCTGTTCAGGGCGTTGCGGCATGACGGAACGCTAGGTGGCCTGCCTGCCGAACTATAGGCTGGGACCATGCCAGGGCGTTCCCGGTGCCCAGTGAGCTGAGGCCCGGGCACCGGCAGCGGAGGCATTGGTACAGGGGGAAGGAACACGGGTGTCACAACAAGATCCTGGCGCACAGCAGCCCCAGGGCGGAGACCGGCCGGCTGAGGGCGAGGGCGCCCACAGCAAGGACCCGGGTGTCGACGGCGGCCCGAGCGGCAACGGCCGCAGCCAGGACGACGTCGGGCCGGGCTTCGGCCCGAATGCCCAGCCCGCACCCCCTCATAATGCCCAGCCCGAGTGGGGCGCGCCGCCGGCGTGGGGCAGGCAGCCAGGTTGGGGTCCCCCGGCCGCACCAGGACAGCAACCCGAGTGGGGAATACCACCCGCCTGGGGATCCCCGCCAGGGCAGCAGCAGGGCGCACCGCAGGCCCCTTACCAGGCCTCCCCCTACGGTCAGCCCCCGTACGGCCAACAGCCTGCCAGCCAGTACCCCTACGCCCAGCCCCGCTACGTCGCCCCGCCCAAACCGGGCATCGTCCCGCTGCGCCCCCTGATGTTCGGTGAAATCCTGGACGGTTCCTTCCAGACAATCCGGCGGAACGCAAAGGCCATGCTGGGCGCGGCCGTCCTGGCGCAGTCGCTCGCCGCAATTCTGGCCGCCGTGATCACTGCAGTGACAGCCACCTCGTTGGTCTCCTTTGAAGCGTGGGCGGCGAACGCCAGTCCTGCGGACCTTGCCTCACTGGGACTGGGATTTCTGGCCGCCATCCTGGTGGTGGTTGTCCTGACGATCTTTATCTCGGCTGTGCTCCAAGGCGCAATGGTGGTGCCTGTGGCACGGTCCATCCTCAACCGCCCCACAGGGTTCAGGCAGATGTGGCGCCTGGCCCGTTCGCGTGCCTGGACGCTGGTCCGCCTGGCAGCGCTGATGATGGCGGCGGGTATGCTCGCATTCCTGGTGCTGGCCGGGATCGCCGTGGCGCTGGTCGCCAGTATGGAAGGCACCGGCGCCCTCCTGCTCATTCCCTTGGTGCCGGCTTTCATCGCCTTGTTCGTGTGGATCTACACCAAGCTGTTGGTGGCCCCTGCCGCCGTCGTCATCGAAGAACTGGGCGCCGTTGAGGCCCTGCGCCGTTCCTGGTCCTTGACCCGGGCCAACTGGTGGCGGATTTTCGGAATTACCCTGGTGGTGAGCATCATGGTGGGCGTCATCGGGCAGGTGGTGATGATTCCGGTGAGCCTGTTGCCCACCTTCCTGGGCGGAGTCATCTCACCCCATGGCGGCGGGGAACAGGAGATCGCCATTGCCGTAGCGGTCGGGGTGGCCACTGCTGTCCTGGGCGCAGTGGTCGGCGCAATAGGCTACGCGTTCCAAACGTCCGTGATGGCGTTGATCTACATGGATCTTCGGATGCGGAAGGACGGATTGGACATCGCCCTGCTCCGGCTGCTGGAAACGGGTGCAGATCCTGGCGGCATTCCGGGGCGTGGAATTCCTGCAGCCGGGCCTGGCACATTTCCCGGGACAGGCCCCGGAGGAGTCTGGCCGAATGGCCGCTGAACCTCCGGTGCTCCCCGATGCTGCGGAAGCCCGGCGCTGGGCAACAGAGGAACTGGCTAAATCGGAATACCGGGGCGCTGAACCAAGCTGGCTTGACTCGCTGTGGCGCAGTTTCCTGGACTGGCTGCTGTCCCTGGACGGGCCGTCCGGCGGACCGGGTCCGGTACCGGGCCCGGTGATCGGAATCGTCATCGCCGTGATCATCGCCATCGCGGTGATCCTGGCCCGGCCCCGCTTGAACCCTAAGGCCCGGCAGGGCAAGGAAGTCTTCGAGCCGGACAGCGAACTGACAGCTGCGGACTACCGGCAGCGGGCGGAAGCTTCGGCCGCCGCCGGCAAGTGGGGGGACGCCGTCGTCGACCGTTTCCGCGCGCTGGTCCGCTCTGCGGAAGACCGTACTGTACTGGATCCGCAGCCGGGCCGGACCGCTGATGAAGTGGTGCTCGCCCTGTCCATCCCGTTCCCGCCAGAAGCGGCGCGCCTGGACCAGGCCGCCAGGACCTTCGACGCCGTCCACTACGGCAATTGGACTGCCGGCAGCCCCGACTACCAGGCCATAGCAGCCCTCGATCAGGATCTCGAGGCGGCAAGGCCCGCCAGAAGGATCGGTCGGCAGGATGACTTCAGCCAGCAGAATCCGGCGGCGGTGCCATGACCGGCCTGGCCCCCGATGTCGAAGCCACGGAAAGCCACAGTCCCGAAACCGGGCCTGCCCGCCGGAATCCGCTCCGATGGCTCCGCCGGCACCGGGCCGCAGCGGCCTTGGCAGCCGTTGTGGCCGCTGCGCTGGGACTTGTCATCTGGGGACAGCTGGCCCCCAAGGGTGACGGTGTTTCCTTGTCCGTCCATAATGCAGGACCCAATGGGGCACGGGCTCTCAGCGAAATCCTGGGCCGCCACGGAGTGAGCGTCCGGGACTCAGACACGTTCGAAGAGGCAATGACCGCCCTGGCGGGCAGCAACTCCCCCACCCTCCTGCTGTACGACCCTGACGGGTTCCTGGATGATTCCCGGCTGCGGCAGTTGTCCGGCGCAGCGGAGCGTGTAGTGGTTGTTTCGCCCCGGCTGCAGACACTTGCCGCGCTTGACAGCGGGATCAGCCAGGCCGGTGTTGTGCCCGAGGCTGCGTCCATACTGGAGCCCGGCTGTTCCCTGCCGGACGCGGAAGCTGCCGGCGCGGTGTCAGGCGAGTCAGGCTTCGTGTACGACGGCGGGACGTCCTGTTACCGGCCCACTGCGTCCGCCGCCGGGCTGCTTGCCGTAAGCGGCGACGGACACGTTTCGGTCCTAGGCAGCACAGCCATCCTCAGCAACGAACGGCTCAACGAACTGGGCAACGCAGCCCTCGCCATCCGGACCCTGGGCAGCGCGCCGGATTTGGTTTGGTACCTGCCGTCCGTGGCAGACCTTGATACGTCCGGTTCCCCGAAGACGCTCGATGAGCTCGCCCCGGACTGGGCACGTTTCCTTGGCCTCTGGCTTGCCCTGGTGGCACTGGCGGCCATCGCGTGGCGGGGCCGGCGCCATGGGCCGCTGGTGTTCGAGCCGCTGCCGGTGGTGGTCAAGGCCGTGGAGACGGCAGAGGGAAGGGCCCGGCTCTACCACGACTCGCACGCCCTCGACCAGGCGCGGGACAACCTTCGGGCCGGGACGCTGGTGCGGCTGGCCCGGAAGCTGCGGCTGGGGCCAAGCGCCACCGCGGACGGCACGGCGGAAGCCACGGCACGGTTCCTGGAACGGCCGCCCCATGACATCAAACAACTCCTCAACGAGCGTCCGCGCAACGAGGCACGGCTTGTGGTTTGGTCGCAGGAATTGGACACCCTAGAGAAAGAGGTCAATAGCCGATGAGCGAACAAGGCGGCGGCCCGCGCGTCCTTGACAACACCCATGATTCGGCCCGGCAGTCGCTGCTGGACGTGCGCCAGGAGGTGGCAAAGGCCGTGGTGGGGCAGGATGCCACCGTCACCGGCCTGCTGATTGCCCTGCTTTCCCAGGGGCATGTACTGCTGGAAGGGGTGCCGGGTGTAGCCAAGACCCTGCTGGTGCGCGCGCTGTCCGCAGCCCTGAGCCTCGACACCAAACGTGTGCAGTTCACCCCGGACCTGATGCCCGGAGACGTCACCGGGTCGCTGGTGTACGACTCCCACAGTTCCGAGTTCTCGTTCCGGGAGGGGCCGGTGTTCACAAACATCCTGCTGGCCGACGAAATCAACCGGACCCCGCCCAAGACCCAGGCGTCGCTGCTCGAGGCCATGGAGGAGCGGCAGGTCTCGGTGGACGGGGTTTCCCGCCCGCTGCCCTCACCATTCCTCGTGGCTGCCACCCAGAACCCGGTGGAGTACGAGGGCACCTATCCCCTCCCTGAGGCCCAGCTGGACCGGTTCCTGCTCAAGCTCACCATGCCCCTGCCGGAGCGCCGGGATGAGATGGAAGTCATCCGGCGGCACGCGGCCGGCTTCGACCCCCGTGACCTTGCGGCCGCTGGCGTCCGGGCAGTGGCAGGTGCGGCCGACCTGGAGCGGGCCCGGCAGGCGGTGGCCACCATTGCGGTCGAGCCCGGGATCATTGGCTACATCGTGGACCTGGTGCGTGCCACCCGTTCAACGCCCTCGTTCCATTTGGGCGTCTCACCCCGCGGCGCAACGGCGCTGCTGAACACGTCCCGGTCCTGGGCGTGGTTGTCGGGACGGGGTTTTGTCACGCCCGATGACGTCAAGGCGCTGGCCTTGCCCTGCCTTCGGCACCGGGTGGCCCTGCAGCCTGAAGCGCAGATGGACGGGGTCCGGGTGGACGACGTCCTGGCCAGCATCCTCGCGTCCGTACCCGTGCCGCGTTAATGGCCATTTCCGGGCGGTTTGTGCTTTTGGTACTGCTGGGCGTTGTGCCGGTCCTGCTGCTGCCCGGGTGGGGAACTGTCCTCCTCGTGGCCGGCTGCCTGCTGGCCCTGGCCGCCGTGGACCTGCTCCTGGCCGGCTCGCTCCGCCAGGTCCACGTTGTCCGCCGGGAACCCGGCAACGTGGCGCTGCACGGGACCGCGGACTCTGTTGTCACCGTCCGGAATAACGGGCGGCGCAGGTTGCGAGGAAGCCTGCGGGATGCCTGGCAGCCCTCCGCCGGCGCCCGAAATCCCCTTCAGGACATCAACGTTCCGGCGGGAGAGGGCCGGCGGATCGTCGTGCGGCTGCAGCCCGTCCGCCGCGGCGACCTCAAGGCCCCGCACGTCACCGTCCGCTCCTTCGGCCCGTTGCTGCTGGGCGCCCGGCAGCGGACCGTCGACTGCCCCGGGTTACTGCGCGTCCTGCCTCCTTTCAATTCCCGGCGGCACCTGCCGTCCAAACTGCGAAAGCTGCGCGAGCTCGACGGCAAGGCCGCCGTCCAGATCAGGGGCGCCGGTACGGAATTCGATTCCCTGCGTGATTACGTCCGGGGCGACGACGTCCGGTCCATCGACTGGCGGGCGACGGCACGCCGCTCTGCGGTGGTGGTGCGCACCTGGCGGCCGGAACGCGACCGGCGCGTGGTGATGGTTCTGGATACGTCCAGGACGTCGGCAGCAAGGATCGATGACGAGCCGCGCCTTGATACCGGGATGGAAGCAGCACTCCTGCTGGGAGTCCTCGCGGAAAGGGGCGGCGACCGCGTGGACTTCCTGGCCTTTGACCGCCGGATCCGGGCCAGGGCAGGAACGGCCGGCCAGGGTAATCTCCTCGGCCAGCTGGTCCAGGCAATGGCACCCCTGGAGGCGGAACTCATAGAACTCGACTGGCCGGCGATCCCGGGGCAGGTCCGCGCCGTTTCCGCCCACCGGTCGCTGGTGGTGCTGTTGACCTCTTTGGAGGGTGGTGCGCCCGAGGAAGGCCTGATCCCCACTGCGGTGCAACTGGCCCGTCAGCATGTTGTGGTGGTCGCAGCAGTCCGCGACCCCCAGCTGGGGCTGATGCTGCGGGAGCGTGACAGTGTCGCGGGTGTGTTCCGCGCCGCCGCCGCCGAACGCGCCCTTCTGCAGCGCGCAGCAGTAACTGCCGAGCTCCGCCACCACGGCGTGGAGGTGGTTGACGCCGAGCCGCAGGAACTGCCGCCCCAACTGGCTGACATGTACATCAGGCTCAAGGCTGCAGGTAGATTGTGAAGTCCCCAATGCTGTTCGTGCCCCCAGGAGGTCTCCATGAACTTACCGATCTACCAGCAGGCCCTGGGATCGGACTTCCACCGGCTGCAGCCCGAGCTGCAGGAGTACTTTTCCCTGGTTCCCGGCAGCGGCCGGTACGGCGTAGGCGAGGGAACGTTTGACGTCGTCGGCTGTCGGCAGGACTGGCTGTGTCCCCTCCTGCGGCTGACGGGCGGGGAGGAAGCCTTTTTCCCCGAGTACGGAGAGAACATTCGGTTCCGGATTGAGAACCATGCCCACCAGGATCCCTTTGGCCGCTCCAGCCTGACGGCCCGGCGCGAAATCCGCTTTCCCGGCCGGACGAGGATCTTCCAGGACACCACAAGCGTGACCCGCGGGAGCGGCACACCCCAGCTTGTTGACTATGTGGGCAGGTACCGGCGGCTGGTAACGGACCTGAACCTGGGTGTGACGCCGGAGGGGCGGCTCCGCGGCGTGTCGGAAGCTTCCCGGCTGTTCCTTGGCCCCCTCCGCATTCCCCTTCCCGCCGCCCTGGACGCCAAAGCTTACGCGGAACAGTGGTGGGACCCGGCCCACGGCAGCAATGGCAGGCACCACATCCAGGTTAAGGTGATCCAGCCGCAGATCGGCCTGGTGCTGGTCTACGCCGGCAGCTTCGACTACAGGCTGCGCCCGTACACGGGCGGAAGTTCCGCGCAGAGCTTCCTGCCGCGGTACGCGCAGCCGGACCGCTGGGAAAACCGGGTCTGAGCCGCCGGGCCACGGCTTGCGGTGGCCGTGGCCGCTAACCCTGGGCCAGCTGGTTCAGCCCATCGGCGAGCTGGGTGATGCGGCCAAGAACTGCCGTGGCCTCGGCCGGACTCCGGCCGGCGAGTCCTGCGGAGGGCGTGACGCGTACAGTACTGAGGGCCGTTGCCGGCAGGCCCAGCTGCCGCCAGGGGCGCCACAGCGACTCAACGCAGTCAGCCACCCTGGGCAGGGAGCTCCCCGCTACGTCCAATGCGCCGAGCCACAGGCGCTTTTCCGATTCCACGGCCCCTGCCAGCTGTTCCCACTGCCGGGCGGTCAGGGCCTTCAGTGGAACAGCAATACCGTCGGCTCCGGCCGCGAGGATCTGCTCAAAGGGCGCCTCAATTTCAGGAACAGAAATAACCGCCTCGGCAGCGCCCGCGGCGCGCAAAGCGTCCAACACCAGCCGCCAGGACTCCCGTGCCTCTGACGCCGCGACGGCACGCAGGGTGCGGTAGCCGCTGGAGGTGGGAATGGTGCCGGCCAGGACGGCGGCGATATCAGGCTCGTCCACCTGTACCACCAGCCGGGCACCGGGCACAGCTGCGGACACCCGCGAAAGATAAGGCCCGACGCCGGCAGCAAGTGAGGCAGCCACATCCCGCCGTGCGCCGTAGTCGAGAAGGGCACGCTCGCCGTTGTGCAGGTGGAGGCCGGCCGCCAGGCTCAGCGGACCCACCAGCTGGACCTTAACCTCGGCGGCGGGCCTTTCCTCGGCCCCGGCCACGTCGGCCAGAATGTTGATGTCAGTGGCAAGGGCTGACGCGGCGCGGCGGAAGTCTTTGCCGGGGCGGTCCACCAGGCGCCAGCCGTAGGGCTGGACGTCCACCGCCAGCTCCTCCAGGAGGCTGGCCGTACGCCCCAGAGCGTCTGAACCGACGCCCCGGTCCGGCAGTTCGGCAAGGAAGGGCAGGTGGGGGCTTCCGAGCTCACCCCGGATGATTTTTGCCGCTTCCACCGGATCTTCGCCCGGCCATGGGCCCAGCGCTGTGGCGGTTACCTCACGCGGCGGTGCCTCGTTCCCGCGGGCGGCTCCGGAACCGGCCTGCTGCCGTTCGCCGGTGCTCACGCGAGTGCTGATGCCTGCGGGTGCTGTCCGGAGGCGGCCTCATGGTCTTCGGCGATCGCCTCGTGATGCCGGATAACCTCACCGATGATGAAATTCAGGAACTTCTCCGCGAACGCGGGATCCAGGTGGGCGTCTTCGGCCAGCCTGCGGAGCCGTGCGATCTGGGCCGCTTCACGCCCGGGGTCGCCGGCCGGCAGCCGGTGGGCGGCCTTGAGGAAACCCACTTTCTGGGTGGCCTTAAATCGTTCGGCCAGTAGGTAGACCAGGGTGGCGTCGATGTTGTCGATGCTGGAGCGGATGGACAGCAGTTCAGCCATCACCGAGTTGTCCACGTGGCCAGCCAACGAACTGGCGGAGGGGTCGAAGTCATCGGAGTCAGGAGTGTGAAGGTTGTGCTGCGTCATGGTTCAAGTCTATGGGAGGGCTCCTGTTTCGACCGGGTGTTAAGCGCCGGTGCCGGTGTCGGGCACCGGCGCTTTACCTGGGCCGGGATTTCAACCCATCAGATGCCGAGCAGCGCCCGGTGTTCTTCCCGCCGCCTGGCCTGTTCCTGCGGGTCCGGTACGGGCAAGGACGCGATGAGCCGCCGCGTGTAGTCATGCTGCGGGTTTCCCATCACCTGGCTGCCAATCCCCTGCTCAACGAGCCTGCCCTTGTACAGCACACCCACCCAGGAGGACAGGGTGTCCACCACGGCCAGGTCGTGACTGATGAAGAGGCAGGCAAAGCCGAACTCCTGCTGGATGTCCTTGAACAACTCCAGGACCTTCGCCTGCACCGAAACGTCCAGGGCCGACGTCGGCTCATCAGCTATCAGCAACCGCGGATTCAGGCTCAGGGCCCGCGCCAGGGACGCGCGCTGGCGCTGGCCGCCGGACAGCTCGTGCGGGTACCGTCCCGCGTACGACGCCGGCAGCTGGACTGATTCAAGCAGCTCACCTACCCGTACCCGCGCCTGCGCCGGGCTTGGCTTGGTGTGGATGACCATGGGTTCGGCGATGCAGTCCCCGATGGTCAGTTGCGGGTTGAAGGAGGCAGCCGGGTCCTGGAACACGAAGCCGATGTCCTTCCGGAGCGGCTTGAAGGTGCGTTCCCGGAGGTTCAGCATCTCGTAGCCCAGCACGCGGAGGCTGCCGCCGGTGGTCCTGTTGAGACCGGCGATGGCGCGCCCGATGGTGGTCTTTCCGGAACCGGACTCCCCTACCAGTCCGAAAACTTCTCCCCTGGACAGGGTGAAGCTGACGCCGTCCACAGCCTTGAACGAAGGCGTTCCCAGCCTGCCGGGGTACTCGACGGTCAGGTTACTGGCTTCCACCAGGACTTCCTCATCCTGGTGTGCCCGGCTGGTCAGTCCTTTAGAGGCGGAGTTGTGTCCCAGATGCGGCACCGCAGCCAGCAGCTTCCGGGTGTAGTCCTGCCGCGGTTCTGCGAACAGTGTGCGGGCCGGCGCTTCCTCAACGACGTCCCCCTGGTACATCACCACCACGCGGTCGGCGAGGTCTGCCACCACCCCCATGTTGTGCGTGATGAGCACTATGGACGTGCCGTACTTGTCCCGCAGGTCCCGGAGCAGTTCCAGGATCTCGGCCTGGACTGTGACGTCCAGTGCGGTGGTGGGTTCGTCGGCGACGATCAGGCCGGGATTCAGTGCCAGCGCCGCGGCGATGACCACCCGCTGCTTTTGTCCGCCCGAGAACTGGTGCGGGTAGTAGTTGACGCGCTGTTCCGGATCGGGGATGCCCACTTTGCGCAAGGCTTCGATGGCCCGGGTCCGGGCTTCCTTCGCCGAAACCCGCTTCCGGCCGCCGCCTGCGTGTGCCCTGATGCCTTCGGCGATCTGCCATCCCACGGTGAAGACCGGGTTCAGCGCCGTGGACGGTTCCTGGAAAACCATGGCCACGTCGCGGCCGCGAATCTGGCGCAGGCGGGCAGCACTGACACTGATGACGTCAGCCCCGTTGATCACCACAGCACCCGAACTGCTGGCCGTTTCCGGCAGCAGACCCAGAATTGTCTTCGCGGTGACCGTCTTTCCGGAACCCGACTCCCCGACAATCGCCAGCACTTCCCCCTTCCTGACCTCCAGGCTCACGTCCTTGACCGCATGGACCGGACCACCGTCGGTGGCGAAAGTAACCTGGAGGTGGTCGATGTCGAGCACCGGGCGCACGGCGTCGGAATGGGCTTCGTCTGAATGCCGGCCGGACAACGGATCGATGTTGATCGTCATTAAGTCCTCACTTCTGCTGCGATGGCGGCGGTGTCCGCCGGTGCCGGGGAGCTGCCGCCTGTGCTCTTGCGTCCGCGCAGGCGCGGATCGTTGAGGTCGTTGATGCTCTCGCCCACCAGGGTCAGGCCCACCACGGTCAGCACGATGGCCAGGCCCGGGAACATGCCGGTCCACCAAATCCCGGAGGTAGTGTCGGCGAGCGCCTTGTTGAGGTCGAAGCCCCATTCCGCAGCGGAGCTGGGTTCAATGCCGAAACCGAGGAACCCCAGTCCGGCAAGGGTGAGGATGGCCTCGGAGGCGTTGAGGGTGAAGATGAGCGGCAGGGTGCGGGTGGCATTGCGGTAAATGTGGCGGCTCATCATGCGGATGTTGGAGGCGCCCACCACTTTGGCGGACTCTACGAACGGCTCGGCCTTCAACCTCACCGTCTCGGCCCTGATGACGCGGAAATACTGCGGGATGAATACCAACGTGATGGCTGTGCCGGCGGCGAAGATACCGCCGATGAGGCTGGACTGGCCGCCGCTGATGACGATGGCCATCACAATGGCCACCAGCAGCGACGGAAAGGCGTAGACAGCGTCGGCGATCACCACCAGGATCCTGTCCAGCCACCCGCCCAGGTAGCCGCTGACCAATCCAAGGACGACGCCCACAACGATGGACATGGCCACGGCGACGACGATCACCAGGATCGCCGTCTGCGCTCCCCAGATCACCCGCGACAGGACGTCGTAACCGCCTACCGTTGTGCCGAGGAGGTGCTTCCCGCCTGGCGCCTGCTGGGTGGGGAAGTTGCCGTCGGCGTCGGAAAGCTGGGAGAAACCATAAGGGGCGAGCAGCGGGGCGAACAGCGCCGTCAGGACAAAAGCGCCCGTGAGGATCAGCCCCGCCACCAGCATGCCGCGCTGGAGCCCAACACTCTTGTTGTAGTGCGAGATGACGGGCAGGCGCCGGTACCAGGGCGCCCGGGGACTTTCCATGGGGACGGCAACGGCTGGGATGCTCATGGTCAGTACCTCACGCGGGGATCGATCAGCGCGGCGATGATGTCCACGATGAAGTTGGTCATGGCGACGATGATGGCGAGCAGCACCACGATGCCTTGGACGGCGACGAAGTCACGGGCAGTGAGGTAGTTGGCCAGCTGGAATCCCAGGCCCTTCCACTCAAACGTCTTCTCCGTCAGCACGGCGCCGCCGAGCATCACGGCGATCTGCAGCCCCATCACGGTGATGATGGGGATCAGGGCGGGCTTGTAGGCGTGCTTGGTGACCAGGCGGTATTCGCTGACTCCCCTGGACCGGCCGGCTTCCACGTAATCCCTGCCCAGGGTTCCGATGACGTTGGTCCGGACAAGGCGGAGGAAGATTCCGGCCGTCAGGAGCCCCAGCGCCGCCGCGGGCAGCACTGCATGGGCCAGGACGTCGCTGAGCGCCGCCATGTTTCCGCTGCGAAGCGCGTCCAGCCAGTAGATGCCGGTGGGGGCCTCGAGGGACGTTAGGGCGAGTTCGCTGGACGTCCTGGCCCTGCCGGCCACCGGGAGCCAGCCCAGCCAGACCGAGAAGGTGAGCTTGAGCAGCATGCCCGCGAAGAACACGGGGGTGGCGTAGCAAAGGATCGCGAAGACCCGCAGGACGGCGTCGGGCGCCTTGTCCCGGCGGTGCGCGGCCAGCATACCGAGGGGAATGCCCACCAGGAGGGCGACAAGCAGTGCGTTGATGGTCAGCTCGAGGGTCGCTGACCCATAGGTGGTGAGCATTTCGACGACGGCCCGGTTGTCCGTGAGGGTGCGGCCGAAGTTGCCGGTGGCCAGCTGGCCGAGGTATTCGAAGTACTGGACCAGGAGGGGCCGGTCGTAGCCGGCTGCCTGGATGCGCTCCTGAAGCTGGTCCGCGGGCAGCCGTCCTCCCATGGCTGCCGTAATGGGGTCACCGGTGATCCTCATCAGGAAGAAAACCATGGTCACGAGGATGAAGATCGTGGGGAAGATCAGCAGGAAACGGATCAGGATGTACTGTCCCAGCCCACCGCCGGCGGATTTTTTGCTGGCCGGGAGAAGGCCATCCGCGTCGCTTGGGGGCGCGTCTATGAGTGTTGTCATGGGTACCTAAGGTTGTCGTTGCCGGCGCCGTGGCTTCAACTGGAGGACGGCACCGTGACCAGCAGGTTGGGGCGGGACGCCCGGCAGGCGTCCCGCCCCATGCGCGGTCATAACCGGGTGGCGGTTGGACCTACTTGGACATCACGCCAAGACGGGTCTTGAATGACGGGTCCAGGGTCTTTTCGACTCCCTGGACATCCGTGCCGGCCACCATCACCTGGGCACCCTGCAGCAGCGGCAACGTGGAGAGGTCCTTGGCGATCGCTTCCTGCGCCTGGCCCAGCAGTTCACTCCGCTCCGCCTTGTCCGTGGTCACCAGCTGCTTCTTGACGATGTCCGTGACGGCCGTGCTCTCGTAGTGGTTCCCGAGGAAGTTGCCGGGGATGAAGAACGGGGTCAGGTAGTTGTCAGCGTCCGAGTAGTCCGGGAACCAGCCGAGCTGGTAGGCCGGGTAGGCGTCTGCCCGCCGTTCCTTGGTGTAAGTGGTCCACTCCGTGGACTTGAGGTCCACGCTGAAGAGGCCCGAGTTCTCAAGCTGTTCCTTTACGAGGGCGTACTCGTCAGCGGCGGACGTGCCGTACCGGTCGGTGTACTGCAGCTTGAGGTCAACCACCGAGGTGATGCCGGCGTCGGCCAGGACCTTTTTGGCCTTGTCCAGGCTGGGCTTGCCGCTGCCGTCGCCGTAAAGGCTCTTCAGCGGCTCCGTAGCCCCCTCGAATTCCTTGGGGACGTACGAGTAAACGGGAGTGTAGGTGTTCTTGAAGACTTGTGAGGCAATGACGTCGCGGTCAACGAGGTGCGCCACGGCCTGCCGGACGGCCAGGGACTTGGCGGCATCAGCCTCCGGTGTCTTCGCACCGAACGGCATGGTGTCGAAGTTGAACACGATGTAGCGGAGCTCACCGCCGGGGCCCTTGTGGACCTTGACCTTGGAATCCTTTTCCAGGTCCGAGACGTCCGTGGCGGTGAGGATACGGCCGGCGACGTCTATGTTGCCCTGCTGGACATCGAGTTTCAGGTTATTCGGGTCCGCATAGTGCTTAAGCGTGGCGCCGTCGTTGGAGGCCGCGCCCAGGAGCCCCTGGTAGTCCGGGTTGGGCTTGAAGTTGACCAGCTCGTTCTTTTTGTAGCTGTCAATCGTGTACTGGCCTGCAAAAGGCTTCGCGGCGACGATGGCGTCGTCGTCCATGATCTTGTCCGCCGGGAAGACTTCCTCGTCCACAATCGGTCCCGGGTTGGAGGCCAGGACGCCCGGGAACACCTGGTCGTTTGCGGCGGCCAGGGTGAACACAACGGTGTTGGCGTCCGTCGCCTCGATCTTCTCCATGTTCGAGAGGAGCGAAGCGGGGCCGTTGGGATCGTTGATGGCCTTCACGCGGTTGAACGAGAAGACGACGTCGGAGGAGTCAAGGGTGTTGCCGTTGGCGAACTTCAGGCCCGGCTTTAGTTTCACTGTGTACTCGGTGGGGCTGGTGAAGGAGGCCGACTCGGCGATGTCGGGGCTGGCATCGGCGGTGCCGGGCTTGTAGTTGAGCAGGAAGGGGTAGATCTGGTTCATCACCATAAACGAGCCGCCGTCGTACGAGCCGGCGGGATCCAGCGTGACAACTTTGTCAGTGGTTCCGTAGGTGATGGCACCGCCGCCGGCGTCACCGGTTGAGGTTCCGCCGCCGCCTGAGGGGCCCGTGCAGGCCGTCAATGCCAGTGCGGAAATACCTGCCAGCGCGATGGCGCCGTGCAGTGCCTTGTTGCTCTTCGTCATCTGTGAACTTTCTGTTCGATGAGTACGCCCGCCCCGCCGACCCCTGTAGGGTGCCTCTGCCGAGGCGGGAGCGCGCTGTGCTGATGCCTAGATTCAATCAGAGAGACAACCCCCGGACGGGTCCATTTAGTGAGTTGAGACACAAAATTTACCTGAATGATGCTGCGCTCTCATTTGCAGCGCACAACGAAGAACGCCGCCCCGGCGGAACCGGGGCGGCGTTGGGAAACTTGGGTCTAGAGCTCGGCGCGCTGGAGGGAGCGGGCGGCGTCGATGGTTGCCTGACCCAGCACCCTGCTGCCTTGGTAGAGGACCACGGTCTGGCCCGGGGCAACGCCGCGCAAGGGGTCGGTCAGCCTGACCACCAACTGGCCACCGGCAGCACCGTTGCCTTCTTCGGAAAATTCCATGTGCGCGGTCGCGGGGACGGGGTCGCCGTGCGCGCGGACCTGGGCGTAGCAGTCGAACTCCGCGCCAGTCTCCACCTCGGCGATGGGCAGTCCTGCCCAGGACACCTTGATGCCCCGGATTTCGTCGATAGCCAGCAGGGCCTCCGGACCCACCACCACCTTGTTCTCCTTGGGCCGGATCTCAAGGACGAACCGTGGCTTGCCGTCAGCTGCGGGAGTCCCCAGTTTGAGGCCGCGGCGCTGGCCCACGGTAAAGGCGTTGGCGCCGGGGTGCTCCCCCACCTTCGTACCTGATTCGTCCACAATGTCGCCTGTGGACATGTCGATTTTTTCGGCCAGCCAGCCGGCGGTGTCGCCGTCGGGGATAAAGCAGATGTCGTGGCTGTCGGGCTTGTTGGCCACCGACAGGCCGCGCCGCTCGGCCTCTGCACGCACCTCAGCCTTTGACGGTGTCTCAGCCAGCGGGAACATGGAGTGCTTGAGCTGCTCATGGGTCAGGACGCCCAGGACGTAGCTCTGGTCCTTGGCCCAGTCGGCGGCACGGTGAAGTTCGCGGTTGCCGTCGGCGTCCTCGATGACCTTGGCATAGTGTCCGGTGCAGACCGCGTCGAAGCCGAGGGCTATCGCCTTTTCCAGCAGTGCGGCGAACTTTATCCGCTCGTTGCAGCGCATACACGGGTTGGGTGTGCGGCCGGCGGCGTACTCGTCGATGAAGTCCTGGACAACGTCCTCTTTGAAGCGCTCGGAAAAGTCCCACACATAGTAGGGAATGCCCAGGACGTCGCAGGCGCGCCACGCGTCACGCGAGTCCTCAATGGTGCAGCAGCCCCGGCTTCCGGTGCGCAACGTGCCGGGCATGCGGGACAGCGCCAAGTGGACTCCGACGACGTCGTGTCCCGCCTCGACGGCGCGGGCGGCGGCGACGGCGGAATCAACTCCGCCGCTCATGGCTGCTAGAACTCGCATAGTGGCTTCCTGTTGGGGGTCTTTCCGGCTCCTGGCCGGTGCTGCGGACCGGTGCTGACTGAGAGGGCTGCCAGGGAGTCAGCAGCCTCCGGATACGATCATCGCCTACCTATTCTACGGCCTGCAGCGGAAGCACTGTCAGCGGGTGCCCAAACCATGGCGGGCCACGGTGCCGGCCGTTTGGATGGAGGACTCGTGGCCGGCCATTCCTGCCTGCCGCGCCCGCAAGCAGGCACCGGGAAGCGCGGCCAGCAGCGCATCCACATCCCCATCCATGGAGGAGTGCCCCAAGGTGAAGCGCTGGGCCCCGCGCGCCGTTTCCTCATCCAGCCCCATGGCGAGCAGCACATGAGAGGGGCGCGGCACTCCCGCGGTACAGGCGGACCCTGTTGACGATTCCACACCTGCCAAATCCAGGAGGAACAACAGGGAGTCCCCCTCGCAGCCCGGGAAGGTGAAGTGCGCATTGCCCGGGAGCCGGCCATCCCCGACTGCCCCGCGCAGGACTGCTTCCGGCACCCGCTCCCGGACGCCGTCGATCAGGCGGTCGCGAAGGGCTGCAATCCGGGCGGATTCCGGGCCGAGGTGCGTGACGGCAGACTCGGCCGCCGCCGCGAAGGCGGCGATCGAGGCAGTGTCCAGGGTGCCGGAGCGGACATCGCGCTCCTGGCCTCCGCCGTGCTGGACCGGAGTGAGTTTCACCGACCTTCCCAACAGCAGCGCGCCCACCCCTACCGGTCCGCCGATCTTGTGACCCGAGATGGACATGGCATCCAGGCCCGAGGCTTTGAAGTCAACGGGCAGCGATCCGAAGGCCTGGACGGCGTCGGAGTGGACTGGAACACCGGCGGCATGGGCCAGTTCCACGACGCGCGCGATGGGCTGGATGGTACCCACCTCGTTGTTGGCCCACATCACCGTCACCAGGGCGATGGTGTCCGGGTCACGGGAAAGTTCAGCTTCCAGGAAGGCAGCATCCACCACCCCGTCGGCGTCCACCGGCAGCCAGGTGACCTCTGCGCCTTCGTGCCGTTCCAGCCACTCCACGGTGTCCATCACTGCGTGGTGTTCGACGGCGGAACACAGGACGCGCCGCCGGGCGGGGTTCTCACCCGCCCGGGACCAGTACAGTCCCTTGACCGCAAGGTTGTCCGCTTCGGTGCCGCCGGAAGTGAAAATCACCTCGGAAGGATGAGCGCCCGCCGCTGCGGCGAGGGCTTCGCGCGCATCTTCCACGGCGCGGCGGGCCCTGCGGCCGGAGCCATGGAGGGAGGACGGGTTGCCGGTGCGGGCTAATTCACGCGTCAGGACAGCCAATGCCTCAGGAGAAAGAGGCGTGGTGGCTGCATGGTCGAGGTAAACGGGCACCCTGCAATTCTAGCCGCCCTGCCCGCCTGGCTCCTGGGCCCGGCTTTAGCAGCGCTCAGGCCGGCGGCGTGATCCGGGCACAGCAGTGGCCGGGAAGGTCTGCAGGCGCGACGCGGTCGGCGGAAGCGTCGAAGCGCGTTGCGGCGCCCCGGAGGAACGCACCGTTCATGGTGCAGACCACGCCCGGATGCTTGTCCGAAAGACGGTGGAAAGGGCAGTTCGTCAGGAGGAAACCGCCGTCACCATCCGGCTCCGGGCGGTAGCCCGCCTGCATCAGGAAGTCCTCCAGGGTTTCCGCCGTTTCAGCGAGGGAGCAGCCCTTCCGGAATGACTCCGCAGGCAATGAATCGGCCACGGGCTCGCCTTCGATGGTGGACCGTTCAATCGCTGCGGCCATCAGTTCACCGGCGAGGTCGTAGTTCCGGTCCGGTACTGACGCACCGATCTCGCCTGCAACAGGACGGTACATCTTAGCGGGGCGGCCCGAGCCCGGACCCGACTTCCCCGGCGGCTTGTGGAACTCAACCGCAAGCAGGCCGTCCTGCACCAGCCGGTCCAGGTGGAAGGAGACGGTACTTCTCGGAATGGCGGTAGCAGCGGCAACCTCATCCCGGCCTACAGCTCCAGGGGAAGCCGCGACAAGCTCGAAGAGCTGCCGGCGCTTTTCATCGCCAAGGGAGGCGAGTGCCGCCATCCTGTTCGCCCAGGAAAGTCTGCTCATTTGCCCACCGATCCAAAGTCAAGATGCATTGATTATAGACCCCCCGGGCTCTAAAATAGCAGAACCTACTTTTAGAAGGAGCATGTTGTGAAAACCACATCAGAATTGCGTACCAGCGGCACCACAAGCATGGAACCGGCCAGGCAGGCGTTCCTGTTGCTGCGGACCGTCTTCACCGTCGCGCCCATCATTTTCGGACTGGATAAATTCACCAACATCCTGGCCGACTGGACCGTCTACCTCGCACCGCAAGCCACCGCCCTGGTGCCGCTGCCCGCCCAAACCTTGATGTACGCCGTCGGGGTTGTGGAGGTTCTTGCCGGCATCGCCGTAGCGGTCCGTCCCCGGTTCGGGTCACTCCTGGTGGCAGCCTGGCTGTTCGGAATCATCATCAACCTGTTGCTGCTAGGAGCCTTCTTCGACGTGGCACTGCGTGACTTTGGACTGCTGGTAGGTGCCCTGGCCCTCAACCGGCTCTCCCGCCGGACTGCCAGGCCCTCCCGGAGTTAGTCCGAAGGCGGCAGGACCGGCAGGAACCTGCCCACGTCAGCGCGGGCCGCGGCCAGGGACGCTGGATCGGGACACGACACGGAAACGTAGACCGATGATTCCGCCGTGCCAAAAAGCCTGGCCAGCACCGCTGTAGCCCTGCCTCCGGCCCCCGCAGCCTGTTCCAAAACCAGCACCTCAACCGTGCGGCCCGGGGAGGCATCGTCCCCTCCCCACCGCATCGTGCCGGCTTTCAGGTAGTCCTGCTGGATGGTCGGATCCAGGTATTGAAAGAGGGCGACAGTGGACTCGCGGTCGTCACCGCGGGCCAGCACCGACTGGCTGGTCCGGACCTTCGCGGCCACCAGGCAGCCATCGGCCTTGAGATACTGGCTTTCGCCGGCGACATCGTCCTTCACCATCTTCCAACCGGGCGCGCCCTTTAATCCGTCCGAGATTCCCACCGGCACTCCGCGGGCAAGGATGCCGCCGGACGCGAAGGGCAGGTCCTGCGCGGCCACGGCCTCCGCGTCATGGCCCGGAGTGATCGTGGGTGTGGCCAGGACAGGAGCGCTTTCCACGGGTTCCGGGGCGGCTGGGTCGGGAACGCCAACGCTGCAGCCCCCGGTAACCGCGGCGGCGAGCACGGCAGCCATCAGCGGCACTGTTCCCGGCCGGACCCTGCGGGCCCGTCCCGCCGTCGTCGGCTCCCTCATGTCCACTCCACTACGTTCCCTGCGGCCCTGGCGGCCGTCATCCGCTACGAGTCTAAACGCCGCCTGCCCGGACAACCCGCGTGCCGGGAACCCTGGGCGCCGGCACGATCGTTGTCAGGGCAAAGGCAGATAAGCTGGCCCCACAGGGCTGCCCCCGCGGACTGGCCATATCAACAGAAGGATGAGTGCTTGACCGAGAGCAGCTCCCACTATCAGGTGCTTCGCGTGGCAGTCACCGCCAGCGAGAAGGAGATCAAGGTGGCCTACCGGCGGGCTGCCCGCACCGCCCACCCGGACCATGGCGGGGACGCCGCCGCTTTCCGCCGGGTGACCCGCGCCTACGAAACACTTATCGATCCACAACGCAGGAAGGCCTACGACCGCTCCTACGCGGCCGGCACTGCCGGGGAGAAGCCGGATTCGGAGCCGCACTTTGACGCGCCGCCGGCAGGCAGCAGGGCTTCGGCAACCGTGCACAGGACCGGCGGCACCCGCAACACTGCCGGGGACCCTCCGGTCTACGTTCCGCCTTACGGTTCCGCGGCCGACGGCGTGGTCCCCCTGATCCCACTAGCTGACGCCAGCCAGCAGGTTCACGGGATGCCGCGAAAACGGGGGATCTTCGGGGCCGAAGCACGGATCCAGCGGGAGATGCGCACCGTCCAGCTGCTGACCCGCCAGGTGCTGCCCGCCATCCCCGCGGCGCGTCTCATCAACGGGCTCCAGTCACCGGCGGACAACAGCCACATCGACCACGCGGTACTGTCCGGCTACCGGCTGGCGCTGATCAGCTCCATGCTTTTGCCCAAGGGCGCATATGCCTGGGACGGCCGGACCCTCAACCACGGGGCACGCTCCGTGGCCCCACCGCAGCTGGCCCACGTTGTACGGGCCATGCAGGACATTTTTCCTGAACTGAACGTCACCGGCTGGACGGTGGTGCACAGCCCGGGCGGGAACCTGCACGAGCCGGTGATAGACCAGCACCGGCGCTCGGCCGGTGCCCTGGAGACCGTCAGGATCGTCAACGCGGCCGGAATGGTCCGGGGCTTGAAGGATTTCCTCGCCTCCGGCCCGGCCCCCAACACGGTCAACGTTCCGGTACTGGCCAGGTTGCTGCGCGGTATGCACTGACGGGTTTGACTAGGATGGGAGCGTGTTCCGCATCCTCTTCCATGCCCCCGAAATTCCCGGCAATACCGGCAACGCCATCCGCCTGGCAGCCATCACCGGCGCCGAGCTGCATCTGGTGGAGCCCCTGGGCTTCGACTTCTCGGATGCGAAACTCCGCCGGGCCGGCCTCGATTACCACGACCTCGCCGTCGTCACCGTGCACGGGAGCATGGAAGAGGCCTGGCAGCACCTCCAGCCGGAACGCGTTTATGCGTTCACCTCTGACGGAAGTGCCAGCTACACGGACATCGCCTACCAGCCCGGCGACGTCCTGATGTTCGGCCGGGAATCGGTGGGCCTGCCGCCGGAACTGAAAACGGATCCGCACGTCACCTCCACCGTACGGCTGCCCATGCTGCCCGCGCTGCGCTCGCTCAACCTTGCCAACGCCGCCTCCATCGCCGTGTACGAGGCGTGGCGCCAGCAGGGCTTCGCGGGCGCGCGGATCTGACGCCGGACGCCCCTGCTTCGAGCGGCGGCCCTGCCGGCGGCACCGGTGAAACGACCCGCCAGAACACTTCCGGGCCGGGCCCATCCGCACTCGCTGCTGCACCGAATCACTCCTGAGAACAATCCACAGCGACCAAGGAGCGGCAGGTGACACTTCTCCGGGCAGATTTCAGGACAGCCCACCGCAGCCCCGGTGGGACGGCTGAGGATTCTTCCCCTGGAGACTTATGCTTGGTAGTGATGGAAACTCCCAACGCGCCTCATTCCGAGGCTCCGGCCACGGTGACAGACACGCCGCCCGACATCAGCCACCGCCTCGCTGCGCTGCTTGAACAGATAGCCCAGGGCGACCGTGCAGCATTCGCTGAGTTTTACCAGCTGACCTCCCGCCGCGTCTACGGCATGGCGCGCAGAGTCCTCATCGACGCCGAGCTCAGCGAGGACACCACGCAGGAAGTATTCCTGCAGGTCTGGCAAAACGCGGCGAAATTCGACAGGGCCGCCGGCAGCCCGCTCTCCTGGCTCATGACCATCTCGCACCGTCGTGCAGTGGACAAGGTCCGGTCGGCACAGTCGGCCACCGACCGGGAAGCCCGTTATGGTGCCAGCACCCAGGACATCGACCACGACAGCGTGTCGGATGAAGTGGGCAGCAGGCTCGAAGCGGAGGCCGTGGTCCGGTGTCTTGGCACGCTGACCGAGACGCAACAGGAATCCGTCCGCCTCGCCTACTACGGCGGCCTGACCTACCGTGAAGTCGCAGAACGCCTGAACGCCGCAGTTCCCACCATAAAGTCCCGCATCCGCGACGGACTGATTCGCTTGAAAACCTGCCTGGGGGTGAGTTGAAATGACCGAAATGAATAGTGGACGCAGCGGCCGTCCGGGTGCCTTTGGCGACACCGTCTCCGCTGACCTCGCCGCCGGCCGGGCCGTTGACCTGGCCGAGCTGTATGCGCTGGATGCAGTGACGGACGAGGAACGCCGGACCATCGAGGAGTACATTTCAACGGCACCGGCAGCGGAACGGGATTCCTTTTACGAACGTGTCCGCCAAGCCAGGGAAACGCTGACACGGACGTTCAAGGCGGAGGAAGAACCGCCGTCTGGCCTTTTCGACCGGATCGTCGCCCAGTTGCCCGCTCAACCGCCGGCCTGGGACGCGGGCCGGGATCCTTCCGGCGTAACCGCTCCGTCCGCCAACTCCGCGGCCTCTGACGCGACGGGTTCGGGTGACGAAGTCGCCAGGGCCCGGCAGCGCCGGGAGGAACGACGCCGACCTGCAGGGGCCCGCCGCTGGCTGGCCGGAATCGCGGCGGCTGCAGCGATAGCTTTGGGCGGCGTGGGGGTAGGGTCCTACCTTGCGGACCGGAACGACCCCCTCAACCAGGTGGTCCGGGCAGGAGACCTGCGGGAAGCCTCGGTGAATGTGGCCGGCGGCGGCACTGCCACCGTCCAGATCTCCTCGTCCGAGGACGCCGCGGTGGTCAGGATGAAAGACGTTCCTGCTCCGCCTGAAGGCAAGGTTTACCAGATGTGGCTCATTCCCAAGGACGGTTCAGCACCCGTCTCACAAGGCCTGATGGACGCGGAGGCACTGTCCAAACCTGCAGTAGTGGAGGGCATTTCCTCTGCCGCCGCACTGGGAATCACTGTGGAGCCGGTCGGCGGATCCGAGTCCCCCACCCTGCCCACCGTCGCTGCCGCCGCCTTGGACGCGTAGCACTGGCCTAAAAGAGCATCAAAAAAGGCGCGCCCCGCGGCCTTCCGGAAGGAAAGCCGCGGGGCGCCTTTGTATGTCCGGCCGGCCGCCTAGAAACCGGCGATGGTTCCGGGCCCGTTGACAGCAACTACGTGGAAAGCCTCAGCGCTGTGCCCTGCGGGAAGCCCGGCCCGTGCAGCATTGGCGTGCATGCCCTGCCGCACTGCTGCTTCCATGGCCTCGACGTCCGGGTGCTGGCTGACATGGACATGGATGGCCTCGAGCTTGGCCTCCACGTGCGCGGTGACATCAACGAAGTGGTTTTCCCTTTCGTCCGGCCCCGCGTACAGCCAGAGCCACGGAAGCTTGTACGCCTCCAGCCCGATCTCGGCGAGTTCGGGATAGGCAAACGGATTCTCCACCGCCGGATAGACGGCGCGCGTCACGGCCTCCCCCACCGCGAGGTGGTCCGGGTGGCTTTTCTGGATCCGCCGCCAGTTCCGTTCCGGATGCATGGCAAGCACGACGTCGGGACGCAGTTCGCGGATGAGCTTTACCACCCCCGCCATCACCTCATGCGAGGGTTCGAGGTAGCCATCGCGCTGATGGAGGTAATGGATATCGGAAACACCGACCAGTTCTGCGGCGCGGCGCTGCTCGGCGTCACGCATGGCAATGATGTCCGCCCGGTGCGCGGGATCAAAACCGCCCGCGTCGCCGTCGGTCATGATGCAGTAGCTGACCTGTACACCTGACGCCGTCCAGGCCGCGATGGTGCCGGCTGCACCGAAGTCGATGTCGTCCGGGTGGGCCGCAAAACAGAGGACCCGCCCAATCCGGTCCGTGGCCGGGTTGAACGGGCTCTCTGCCTGCGCAGCGAAGGCAGCCAATAATCAGCCTTTTCGCTTCTTGATCTCTGCCGTGGCCTGCGGGAGGACATCGAAGAGATCTCCGACGATGCCGAAGTCCGCGATCTCGAACACGGGTGATTCGGCGTCCTTGTTCACCGCGACGATCACCTTTGCCGTTTGCATGCCGGCCTTTTGCTGGATGGCACCGGAGATGCCCGCCGAGATGTACAGCTGCGGCGAAACGGTCTTGCCGGTCTGCCCCACCTGGGCGTCGTGGCTGATCCAGCCGGCGTCGGTCGCTGCGCGCGAGGCTCCCACGGCTGCTCCCAGTGCGTCTGCCAGTTCCTCCACGGGTCCGAAGTCGCCGTCGAGGCCACGTCCACCGGCCACCACGATGCGGGCATCGGTCAGGTCCGGCCGGCCGCTGGCAACCTTCTGCTCCCGCGCGGTGATCCGGGCCGCGGCATCAGTGCTTCCAACGGGAACGTCCACAGTGACGGTTTCCGGGGCGCTGGGTGCGGCAGCCGGCTCCGGGGTCACGTTGTTGGCTTTGAGGGTCAGCACGGACACGGGCGTGGTGGTTTTGCACGCCGTGTTGTACGAGCCCGCGAGGACGGACTTGTGGGCAGTTCCGTCAGTGTCCACGCCAACGACGTCGGTAATGACTCCGGCGTTGAGGCGGATTCCCAGGCGGGCGGCAACTTCCTTGCCCTCCGGGGAATTGTCGAGCAGCACAACGGTGGCTCCGGTGCTTTGGGCTGCGGCCGCAAGGTACGCGGCCTTGGGTGCCACCAGGTAGTCGTCCAGGTCCTGCACTGAGGGGCGGAGGACAGCGCTGACGCCGTACTCGCCAAAGGCGGCTGTTACCTCGTTGTGCAGTTCGCCGTTGAGGGCAACAACGCTTTCCCCAAGGGAACGTGCCAGGGTCAGCAGCTCGAGGCTGCTTTTCTTGAGCCCGTTGCCGGGGTTGTCAATAAAAACAAGTACTTTTGCCATGTCGGTGTTCCCTCTTAGAGCAGCTTCTGGGCAGCAAGGAAGTCAACCAGCTTGATGCCGGCGTCGCCTTCGTCGGTGATGATGGTGCCGGCGGTGCGCGGCGGCCGCTCCTCGGCGTTGGCCACAGTGGTCCAGGAACCTGTATGCCCCACCTGGGCAGGATCCACGCCGATGTCAGCGAGGGACAGGGTGGTGATGGTCTTGCGCTTGGCGGCGATGATGCCCTTGAAGTTGGGGTACCGCGGCTCGTTGATCTGGTCCGTGACGGACACCAGCGCGGGGAGGGCTGCCTCTACGGTTTCCGAGCTTGTGTCCGCATCACGGCGGGCGACAAGCCGTCCGCCGTCCACGTCCAGCGAGGAGGCGAACGTGACCTGCGGAAGGCCAAGGCGTTCGGCCAGCTGCGCCGGCACCAGGGAGGTTTCGCCGTCGGTGGAGGCCATGCCGGTGATGATCAGGTCCACCGGCGCGTCCTGGCCCAGGTACCGGACAGCGGCCGAAAGCGCCAGTGACGTGGCCGCCGCGTCCGAGCCTGCCAAGGCCGCATCGGTCAGGTGCACGCCCTCGGTGGCTCCCATCTGAAGCGACTTTTTGACGGAGTTGACCGCACCGGCGGGACCCATGCTGAGGGCGATGACCTGGTTGCCTGCCTTGCTGCCGCCGCGCGCCTCGGCGAGCTGCAGTGCCGCCTCCAACGCATATTCGTCAAGCTCGGACAGGATGCTTTCGTCACGGTCCGTTGTATAGCCCTCCCCATTGAGGTGGCGGTCGAACTGGGCGTCCGGTACATGCTTGACCAGGACGATGATTTTCAATGTCTTCTCCACTGTATCGACAGCAGCCTTCCATGCGTGTGGACAGCCAGCCGGGTAAGGTCATGGCCGCGGAATGCCCGGCATACGGGTAGGTCCTAGCTAACCATATAGGCGCACCCGTGAGGCGACTTCCGTTAACGCCTGTGTCAGCCGCCTGGGTCGTCGGCTTCCCGCTGGTGTTGCTTATGACGACGGCGGCGTCCCCGCCGAAGTGGGGACGCCGCCGTCGAACATTCTTTGGACCCTTTGGCTTGGGCGTGATGCCAGTTGCTAGCTGGCTGCGGCGCCGAGGGTGACGTCCAGGGTCTGTTCCGCACCGCCGCGCAGAACAGTGATCCTGACCTCGGAACCGGCGGACTGTTCCCGGACTGCGGCCGTCAACTGCTCCGGTTCACCAATGGCGAGGTCGTTGAACTTGGTGATCACGTCGCCCACCTTGATTCCGGCTTTCGCAGCAGCCGAATCGGGCTCAAGGGTGGCTACCTCAGCGCCTACCGAGAACCCGGAATCGTTACTCGAGGCAGACTTCTTTTTGACGCTGACGCCCAACTGCCCATGCGATGCCTTTCCGGTGTCGATGATCTCCTGTGCAACCCGCTTGGCGTGGTTGATGGGGATGCTGAAGCCCACACCGATGTTGCCGCTCGAGGAGGACAGTGAGTTCGACCCGGCCGAGGCGATGGCCACGTTGACCCCGATGATCTCGCCGCTGCTGTTCACCAGGGCACCGCCGGAGTTGCCGGGGTTGATGGCAGCATCGGTCTGGATCACGTTGATGGAGATGTCGTTCTGGGCCGTAGTCTGCTGGCTCTGGCCGCCGCCCGGAGGGGCAAACTGGAACCCGCCCTCGTCGTCGCCCTCCGCGTTGTCTCCCTCCTCGGGAGCCGCGGCCGAGGCAACGCTGATGGTCCTATTGAGTGTTGAGACGATTCCGTCAGTCACGGTGCCCGTCAGGCCCAGCGGCGAGCCGATGGCAATGGCGGTGTCCCCCACGTTGAGCTTCCCGGAGTCGCCAAGGGTTGCAGGCGTAAGGCCTGAGGCGTTATCCACCTTGATGACGGCAAGGTCTGACAAGGGATCGGTGCCCACCAGCTTGGCGGTGAGCACCCGGCCATCGCTGGTCCGGACTTCGAGCGCTGCGTTGGCGGATTGGCCATCGAGCGTAACGACGTGGGTGTTGGTGAGGACGTGGCCCTGGTCGTCCAGGATGATGCCCGAACCTGTACCGCCGGCGCTGCCGCTTGAAGCGCTGATGGTCACCACGCTGGGTGATGCCTTCACTGCGGCCGCCGTTATGGCGTTCACGTTCTCCTGGTTATTTACGATGACGGTTCCGGGTTGGCTGTTGCTGCTGGTCGCGGCTGCAGAACCGGAATTGTCAAAGAACTCATTGGCACTAACGGTCGCCACTCCCCCGCCCACCAGGCCCGCCGCGAGGATGCTGGCCACCAGGGTGCCGACGCCGAAAGAGGCCTTCCTTCGCGGAGCGTCCTTAGGGTTTGGAGCCAAACCTGCATAACCGCCGGGGGCCGTGTGCTGGGCGTTGTGCTGGCCTTGGCCGTAAGTGCCATAGTGAGGCTGGAACCCGTGGGGTTCATGGTGCATGGGCTGACCCGAAGTGTTCTGATTGGAAGCGGACTGCCCGTAGAAGGGCTGGCGCTGGGTATACGGCTGGCGCTGCGGGTACGCCGGGCGCGCGCCGGGAAGTTCCTGGGTGGGGTTCTCCCCCTGCTGAGGCTGATCCAGCCGTTCAGTGGGGTACTGGCGTGCACCGGGCTCTTCGTTGGCCGCGGCCGCCGCGGGGCCTGAGGCTGCCGAGTCATCTGCATCCCGAACCTCGCCGGCACTGTTCCCGGCAGGGGCGGGGTGCTGCTGCCAGGGATCCTTACGGTCCGGGCCGCCGCTCTCGGGAGAGGCGCCGGGGGTTTGGTTCTCAGTCATGGGACTTCCTTTCATCCTCGTCTGTATTAACTATGGACTCCCTCCCTGTATCAAGCTCGGATGTTTGCTGAGAGCTTGCTGAAGGCTTTCCCGGCGTCCGTTTCCGCAGTTCCAAGGCCGTTTCGCTGGTGGCATATTCGGCTTGATGGACTGCCTGTGGGGTGCACCATAGAATCAAGATGATTGCCACAGCGACCTGCGGCTACACACATGCGTGGGGGCGCTGCTGCATTCTGAGACGACCGGTTCGTCCCGAATCGGTGTCAGGCGTGCTGAAGGGTTGCACATGCGGTCAAAGTTCATACGTATTCTCGCCGTGATCGGCCTTACCGGCCTGCTGGCGGTGCCCGCCGGCGCTGCTTGGGCTGAACCGCCGGTCACCTTGGATCCCGCAACGAAGATTGTGGATTCAGCCGGAGTCCTGGGTTCCCAGAAGGGCGAAGTGCAGGAGGCCATCAAGAAGCTCGGCACCGACCACGCCATGGTGCTTCATGTCGTTACCGTCAAGAGGTTCGAAAACCCGACCGATCGGGAGGCCTGGACGGACGAGGTGGCCGAAAAGGCCAGTCTTGGTTCCAATGCCCTGATTTTTGCAGTGGCCACCGATTCCAGGCAGTACGTCCTGAATAAGGGCGGCAGCAAGATCACCAACGCCCAAATCGAAAACATCAAGAGCAAAGCCATCGGCCCGCAGCTGGCGAATGACAACTACGCCCAGGCTGCCACTAATGCTGCAGCCGCAATTGGTGATGCTGCCGGCGGTGGCAGCGGCAACGTCCCCTCCGATGGGAGCGCCGGCGCAGCCGTCCTGGTGGGAACGGGGGTTGTGGCTGCCGGTGGTGCCGGTGCCTACCTGTACTTCCGCAACAAGCGCAAGAAGGCTGCCACTCAGGCGTCCAGCGCGAGCTACGGTCCGCAGGGTGCCGAAGTTGATCCGCTGGCCTCACACACCATCGAAGAGCTGCGCCGCAAGAGTGGCTCCCTCCTCATCGAGGCGGACGACGCCATCAAGTCCAGCGAGCAGGAACTGATGTTCGCCCAGGCACAGTATGGCGATTCCGCCGTCGGCAACTTCACCAAGGCACTCGACGAAGCCAAGGGCCACATGACGGAATCATTCAAGCTGCAGCAGCAGCTGGACGACCACATTCCGGACACCGAAGAGCAGCAGCGTTCCTGGCTGGGCGAAATCATCCGCCGTTCTGAAGCGGCACTTGGGTCGCTCCAGGAGCAGAAGACGGACTTCGATTCCCTCCGCGAACTGGAAAAGAACGCCCCGCGCGCACTGGCAGCCGTCAACACCGGAGCCCGCGAAGCAGACGCCAAAATTATCAGCGCCGAGCAGTCCCTCACCACACTTCGCGGCAAGTATGCGGAGAGCGCGCTGGCACAGGTCTCGGACAACATCCTGCAGGCGAAGGAGCGGCTGGCCTTCGTTCAGAACGCTTCAGCCACCGCAGAGCAGAAACTGGGTGAGGGCGAAGGAAGCCTCGCCGCCGTAGCTGTCCGCGCAGCGGAAGAGAGCCTGCACCAGACGAACGTACTCCTCGATGCGATCTCAAAGCGCTCGTCGAGCCTGGACGAGGCCCGCAGCGGCCTCGAAGCGGCAGTAGTGGACACGTCCCAGGACCTTGCCCAGGCACGGGCCATGATCCAATCCGGCACGCACCAGGAGCTTGCAGGCCCGGTGGCCGCAGTGGAAGCTGCCCTGGCCCAGGTCAAGGCTGAAATCCAGGGCGGAAAGATCGACCCCATTGCCACGCTGCAGCGGGTAGAGACCGCCCATCAGTCGCTCGACCAGGCGCTCAGCGGTGTCAGGGACCAGCAGGAACAGGCGCGCCGGGCCCAGGCATCACTGCAGCAGACCATCATGTCTGCCCAGGCCCAGATCAGCGCCACCTCCGACTACATCACAGCCCGGCGCGGCGGTGTGGGAACAGAGGCCCGCACCCGTCTCGCGGAGTCGCAGCGGAACCTGGATTACGCGCTGTCCATCGCGCGCACCGATCCCGTTACTGCGTTGACCTACGCCCAGCAGGCCCACGCTTTGGCTGCCCAGGCAGCCCAGCTGGCGCAGGCCGATGTTGACCACTTTGACGGCTACGCCAACCAGGGTTACGGCCGCGGCGGCATGTTCGGCGGAGGTGGTGGCGGCGGACTTGGCGGCGCGATCCTCGGCGGCATCCTGATTAACTCCATCCTCAACGGCGGCGGTGGCGGCGGTTGGGGCGGCGGCCACAGCGACGGCGGCGGCTGGGGCGGCGGCGATTTCGGCGGTGGCGGCGACATGGGCGGCTGGGGCGGAGACTCCGGCGGCGGCGGCGACTTCTAGTACCTGGGAGATCAAGCCCGCGCCTGAACAAACCCCGGCTAACGGATAGATGCACCACCACAACTGTTCAGTGATTTCAGTGCTCACCAAAGAGCAGTACGAAAGGTAACACCATGGTTAAACAGTCCATTTTCGGCCGCATCGCACAGCTGGCCAAGGCGAACATCAACACTCTGCTGGACAACGCTGAGGATCCACAGAAGATGCTGGACCAGATGGTCCGCGACTACACCAACAACATTGCCGAGGCGGAGTCCGCCGTTGCGCAGACCATTGGCAACCTCCGCATGCTCGAGGACGACTACAACGAGGACGTCAAGAACTCCCGCGACTGGGGCAACAAGGCCCTTGCCGCCTCACGCAAGGCGGACGAATACCGCGCCAGCGGCAATACGGTTGATGCCCAGAAGTTTGACAACCTGGCCAAGGTGGCCCTCCAGCGGCAGATGTCGGCCGAGAATGAGGCCAAGGGCGCGGAACCAAGCATCGCTTCCCAGCGCGAGGTGGTGGACAAGCTAAAGACCGGCCTGGACCAGATGAAGGGCAAGCTTAACCAGCTGACCAGCAAGCGCAACGAACTGGTTGCCCGCTCCAAGACCGCGGCTGCTCAGTCGCAGGTGCATGACGCCATCAAGAGCATCGACTTTATGGACCCCACCAGCGAAGTGGGCCGCTTCGAAGAAAAGATCCGCCGCGAAGAAGCCAAGGTCCGCGGGCAGCAGGAACTTACCGAGTCCAGCCTGGATGCGCAGTTCAACCAGCTTGAGGACCTTGGAGAGCAGGTGGAAATCGAGGCACGCCTTGCTGCATTGAAATCCGGCGGTACGGCAAAGCCGGCCATCGGCGCGGGCGCCGACGGCTCAGCAGCCTCCGAATCCACGGTGAATGAAGCTGACTTCGACAAGCTCTGACGGTTGACGGGGGCGTCTCCCCTAGGGTAAGCAAGGCCGGGGCCACCACCCCGGCCTTGCTTATGCCCTTGTGTGTAGCGTGGTGGCATGGCTTCTTCCGATGCAACTTCCGTCGTCTGGCTGCGCGACGATCTCCGCCTGGACGATAACCCTGCACTGACCGAAGCGGCAGCGCTGGGCCTGCCCATGACCGTCGTCTTCATACTGGACGAGGAGTCAGCGGAGATCCGGCCCTTGGGTGGAGCAACCCGATGGTGGCTCCACCATTCCCTTGCCGCGCTGGCCGCCGCATTGGAGAACGCAGGTTCGCGCCTCCTACTTCGCCGCGGGCCGGCGGCAGCTGTCATCCAGGATGTGGTGTCCGAGACGGATGCTGCCCACCTGTTCTGGAACCGGCGATACGGACTGCCGGAGCGCACGGTGGATGCCGCCGTGAAAACGTGGGCGGACGGGAAAGGCCTTCACGGGTCCAGCTACCAGGCAAACCTCCTGTTCGAGCCCTGGACCATTTCCACCGGCGCCGGCGGACCCTACAAAGTGTTCACACCCTTTTGGCGGGCCTGCTATGCCAGGGGCGATATCCGCGAGCCTCATGAAGCACCGCATCAGCTTCCTTCGCCTGCCCCAGGCAAAGGAGGGGCGCGCCCTTCGGGCGAAGACCTCGAAAGCTGGAACCTCCTGCCGCACTCCCCCGACTGGAGCGGCGGTCTTGCCGACACGTGGGAACCAGGAGAGGACGGTGCCCGGCGCCGCCTGGAAGACTTCCTGGACGGACCGGCCGAGCACTACGGTACGGGCCGCAACGTGCCGGGGGTGGAAGGAACCAGCCGCCTGTCCCCGCACCTGCGCTTCGGGGAGATCAGCCCGTTCAGGGTATGGCGGGAGATCCGGCAGCGGTTCCCGCGCCAAGTACCGGCCGACGTCGGAATCTTCCGTTCGGAACTCGGCTGGCGGGAGTTCTGCTGGCACCTCCTGTACACCAACCCGAAGCTGGCCACCCGCAATTACCGGCCGGAGTTTGACCGCTTCGAGTGGCAGCCGCTCAGCACCGGCGAGCTGAAGGCCTGGCAGCAGGGCCGCACCGGCTACCCTCTCGTTGACGCCGGGATGCGGCAGTTATGGCAGACAGGCTGGATGCACAACCGCGTGCGGATGGCTGCCGCTTCCTTCCTGGTCAAGAATCTCCTGGCTGACTGGCGCATTGGCGAGCAGTGGTTCTGGGACACCCTCGTTGACGCGGACGCTGCCAGCAACCCCGCGAACTGGCAGTGGGTGGCCGGTTCCGGAGCGGATGCGTCCCCCTACTTCCGCATTTTCAACCCGGTGACTCAGAGCAGGAAATTCGACTCAGCCGGAAACTACCTGCGCCAGTTCGTCCCCGAGCTTGCCGGCCTCGACGGCAAGGCCATCCACGAGCCGTGGAAAGCCGGCGATGTAACGGGGTACCCAGAACCGCTGGTTGGGCTGTCCGAGTCGCGCGAGCGGGCTCTGGAGACCTACAGCAGGCTCAAGGACTAGAGGCCTCCAGCGGGTGCCGTCAGTTTGCCGCGGACTACCGGCTGACCTTGCCCATCAGGGACGCTATCGGGCGAAGGAAGATGGGGCGGGCAAGGAACCAGGCCGCAACCATCACCACTACCGAGGCGAGGAAGATCCAGAACCCGAACCAGCTGTCGTCGTCCCGCACGCCGTACATGTGGTTGAGGTTGCGCAGGGCCCCGGTAGCGAGCACCAGGAAGACGTGCACCACGATGAAGGCAACGAAGTAGATCATCACCGGGAAATGGACAGCCCTGGCCCATTCGATGGGGTAGGCCTTGTTGAGGCCGGCGGCTTTTTTGGGCCAGGCCGAAGACATGCGCAGACCCGTGATGAAGGCCAGGGGCGCCGCGATGAAGACTGTGACGAAGTAGGAGAGCAGCTGGAGGGCGTTGTAGTTCACCCAGCCGTTCTCGGTGGGCCAGTTCAGGGAGGCGTACTGAAGGGCCGCTGAGAGCGCGTTGGGGAACACGTCCCAGCTGGTGGGGACGATCCGCATCCATTGTCCCGTGGCGAACAGCAGCACCGTGAACACCAGTCCGTTGAAGATCCAGAGGGCGTCCAAGGCGAGGTGGAACCACAGTTCAAGGCTGATCTTGGTGGGCGGGTTCTTGGTCTTGATGAATCCCTTGTTGTTGCGGGTCCAGTGGCCGCTGGGGCGTGTGGTGGTCCGGACCTGCCACCCGGTCCGGATAATCAGCAGCAGGAAGAAAGCATTCAGGAAGTGCTGCCACGCAAGCCAGGCGGGGAATCCCACCGGGGCTTCCGCCGGCAACTCGGAATGGCCCGGATAGTCAGCTACGAAGGAAGCGACGGCGGGCAGTCCCATCAGCCACTTGGCGATCAACACCACGAGGACCACCGCGGCGAGGACCGCGGGGACACCCCAGTAGAGCCGGGACCGCTTGCCCGCGGCAGTGCCGGGCTTTTTCGTGGGTGTGGACATCGAGCAACATTCCTCTCGAGAATGACTGGCGGTGTGCTCACAATCTGTGAGGCTCTGCGAAAGAGAATACTAGGAACTACCGGCATTCAAGGAAAAAGAAGACCCCGCCCGGCTTGTCTGCCGGTCGGGGCCTTCTCATAGTTGCGGGGACAGGATTTGAACCTGTGACCTCTGGGTTATGAGCCCAGCGAGCTACCGAACTGCTCCACCCCGCGTCGCTGAAACAACACTACCCTACTTTCGCGGCTGGTTTTTACACGGCCCGAATCCAGGCCGGATTCCGGGCCCTCCCCGACTGGCGCAGGCACGCGGCTGGATGCTTAAACCAAAAAGTCCCGGACACTGTTTCCAGTATCCGGGACCTCTGTCAGTTGCGGGGACAGGATTTGAACCTGTGACCTCTGGGTTATGAGCCCAGCGAGCTACCGAACTGCTCCACCCCGCGTCGCAAGAACTACTTTACCGGCCGGTGAACACCAGGCCAAATCCCGGGGGCGTGATCTCCGTCTCGCCGGCTTGGCACCCGCTCCGGATGGAACGGGCGCCAAGTGCCGTCGTCGTGATCAGCTGCCTGGTGATCAGCTACTGGGCGAAGGCGCAGCTTCAGGCGTCCCTGTGGACGCCGGCGCCGGAGTTGCCCCGGGAGCGGGGGCCGGGATCTTGCCCTCCGCCTCCACTGCCTTCTGGAGGGCAGCCGCAAGGCGTTTCTGCGCCTCGCCGTAGGCTGCGAAGTCACCGGCGGCCAGCGCAGCCTGGCCGGCCTGGATGGCGGCGTTGGCCTCGTCCAGGGCCGTCTTCAGATCTGCCTTGGCATCCGCTCCCCCTGGGCTGGCCGGGGCGGCGGGACCCGCCGGCGTCTGGCCGTTATTGTCCGAGTCGCCGGCAGCAGCCCCAGAGTCACCGCCGAAGAGCTGTTTCAGCGCTTCATCGAGGGTTGGGGCGAAGCCGACCTTGTCGCCGAAGGCCACCAGGACGCGCTGCAATGTGGGGTAGGACGTCTCACCGGTGGACTTGAGGTAGACCGGCTGGACGTAGAGGATGCCGCCACCCACGGGTAGCGTGAGCAGGTTGCCGTTCAAAACGTCTGAAGCACCTTGGCGGAGCAGGTTCAGGGCCTGCGAAACGGTGGGATCGGAGTTGAACTTGTTTTGCGCCTGGCCGGGACCGGGGACCTGGATCTCCGGCGGGATCTGCAGGAGCCGCAGCTTGCCGTAACTCTCGGCCTTCACGCCCGCCTGGTTGCCGGCATCCGAGTCGGCGGACAGGAAGCCGTAGAGCACGTTGCGTGCATTTCCGTTGACGATCTGCGGAATGAACGATGACGTCAGCTGGAAGGCGGGCTTGTCCTGGTCCGGCATCTGCAGCGACATGTAGAACGGCGGCTGCTTGACGTCTGCGTTTGTATCCACGGTGGGATCGTTGGGCACGCTCCAGGCATCCTTCGTTTGGTAGAAGCTGGACGGGTCCGTTACGTGGTACTCCCCCAGCAGCTGGCGCTGGACCTTGAACAGGTCCTCCGGGTACCGGACGTGGCTCATGACAGCGCCGGACATTTCCGAGATCGGCTTCAGCGACGTGGGGAACACCTTCTGCCAGGACTTCAGCAGCGGATCCTTGTCGTCCCAGGCGTACAGGGTGACTGAACCGTCGTAGGCGTCAACTGTGGCCTTCACGGAGTTACGGATGTAGTTGACCGTGCTGTTGGGCAGCGCGACAGCACGGCCGGACGTGGTCTGGGAATCGGCAGTTGCGTCCGAAAGCTGCTCCTGCTGCGAGTACGGGTAGTACTGGCTGGTGGTGTAGCCGTCTACAATCCACTTGACGCGGCCGTCTACCACCGCCGGGTAGGCGTTGCCGTCCACCGTCAGGTACGGAGCGACCTTCTCCACACGCTCACGGGGATTGCGCTCATACAGGATCTGCGACTCCGGGTTCACTCCGTCCGAGAGCAGCAGGTCCGAGGACTGGAACTTGATGGCGTAGAGCACCCTGTTAAAGAAGCTGCCAACGTTCGGGCCGCCGTTGCCTTCGAAGGTGTACTGGGTCTCGCCCTCACCTGAGGGCCTGTCCTGCTCACGTGCCGGGGCACCGTCAGGTGCGCCCACGATCGAGTAGTCCGGCGAGGACTCGCCGAAGTAAATCCGGGGCTCGTAGCTCGAGTCGTCGCCCAGCACACCCGTTGAGGGAATTCCAGACTGCAGGAACTCGGGCTTGCCGTCCACGGTGAACTTGTTGCCCTTGGCCGCCACCACGCCGTAGCCGTGGGTGTACACAACGTGCTGGTTGAGCCAGCCCTGCTGGTTTGTAGCCACGTTGGTCGGGTTGAGCTCGCGAACGGCGATCACGGTGTCCTGGATTTTGCCGTCCACCTCGTAGCGGTCCACGTTGAGTGCTTCGGGGAACTGGTAGTACGGGCGGTACTGTTCCAGCTGCGAGAACGCGTCCGAGATCAGGTTCGGGTCCAGCAGCCTGATGTTCGCCGTGGTCTGGGCGTCCGGCGCAAGAGCGCCGGTGCTGGCGGTATTGGTGGCGTCGTAGCGGCTGACCTGGATTGCATCCAGTCCGTAAGCCGTACGCGTGTTGTCGATGTTGCGCTGGATGAATTCCTTTTCCAGGGTCTCTTCCGAGGGCCGGACCTGGAACTGCTGAATAACCCAGGGGTAGACGCCGCCGGCCAGGATGGAAGTGATGACCAGCATGGCCGTTCCGATGACGGGGAGGCGCCAGCGGCCAATCACCGCGGCGACGATGAAGAGGATGGCGACCAGCGCTGCAGCCACCGCCAGGATGGACTTCGTGGGGATGACGGCGTTGACGTCCGTGTAGAGGGCACCGGCCCAGCGTCCGTTGTTGCTCTGCACGGCCGAATAGCGGTCCAGCCAGAAGTTGATGCCCAGGAGCACCAGGAAGCCGGCACCGGTGACGGCGATGTGGATCTGTGCCGCACGGCTGGTGAAGACACCGCGTTCCATCAGCCTGATACTGCCGTAGAGATAGTGCGTGAGGATGCCTGCAATGCCGGCAATTACCACCACGCTGATCAGGAAACCGGTGACGAAGCCCAAAAACGGCAGCGTCATGAGGTAGAAGCTGATGTCCAGGCCAAATTCAGGGTCCTGCTTGCCAAACTGTTCCTGGTTGAAGAACAGCAGGACCTTCTGCCACTGGCTCGCTGCTGCACTTCCGGCAAAGAGGCCGAAGAGGACCGGCAAGCCCACCATGACTACCCGGCGGACAGGTTCAAGCTGTGCCTGGTAGCGGTTGAGGTTGTCGCGGATTTCCGAGTCCGGGGCGTAGACCGGCCTGGACTGGTAGGCGATGCGGATGGCGAAAAAGACCGCGAGGAACATAACGGCGAAGCCGGCGGCAAAGATCGCGATCCGGGCCAGGTTCTCAGTGATAAACACTTCTATAAAGCCGAGCTGCCGATACCAGAGGACATCGGTCCAGACGTTGGCAAAGAAAATGAAGCCCACAACCACCAGGGCAACAACGATCAGGGTGGGCGTGAGCGCCCCGCGTCTTGAAGGGGGTTTACCTGTGGACATTGTGCTGGCGGGACGGGACAAACTCGGTACCTCATAGCTGGTCGTCAGATTATTCGAAGCGTGCGTGCGAGCGACGTACTCACCGGTCAAACGCTGGTTTCGTCCGTCTTAATTGCCACGAGTGGCGGTAAAGCTTAGTTCCTGCCCAGTCTAGTTGGTTGTGCACGCCGGGAGGCCGGATGTGTCCCCGCCGGAACCGGCGAGCTCGACGGCGCGCCGGGCCTCCGCGAGGTTCTCCACCTTGACCACCTGCAGTCCGTCAGGAATATGGCCCATTACTTCCCCGCAATTGGCAGCGGGAGCGAGGAACATGGTGGCTCCCGCGGACCTTGCACCCAGCATCTTCTGCCCGATGCCGCCGATGGGCCCGACTACGCCGTCAGGGGTAATGGTCCCCGTACCGGCCAGGTGTTTTCCTCCTGTGAGATCCCCGGGAGTGACGGTATCGATGATGCCGAGGGAGAACATCAGCCCCGCGCTGGGCCCGCCTACTTTCTCAAGCGAGATCTCCACGTCGAAGGGGAAGGTGAACAGGTATTTGAGCATCACACCCAGGATGAAACGCCCCTCACCGTTGTCCTTCGGGGTGATCTCGTGCGTGACCTGCCGGCCCTCCCGTTCCACCACCACCGAGGCGGCCGCACCCTTTCCCGCCGCCAGTTCCTCCTGGATAACAGTGAGGGAAGTAATTTCCTTGCCGTTGATGGTCTTGAGTATGTCCCCCGGTTCAATTTTTCCGGCGGCGGCAGAACCTTCAGAAAGGTTTGCTGCCTGAAGCTGCTGCCCGAAGGGAATGTCCAGCTCGTTCAGGGCCGAGGCAAGAGCGTTCTCCTGCGAAGTGGTCATGGCCACCGAGCTCTGTTCCTCGGCCTCTTTTTTGGTGGTGCCGGTGGGGTAAATCAATTCCTGCGGGTACACGGCTTTTGAGCGGTCGAGCCAGGCGGAGAAAACGCCCATAATGCTCACCGGGCTGTTGGGGCCGCCGCTCACATACACCGTGGTCAGGTCGAGGTTGCCCGCTGCCGGATACGTTTCCCGGCCGGTGACACTGATCACCGGGCTTCCCTGGCTCTGACCCAGGGTGTTGTACGTAGGGCCGGGTGTTTCAATGACGTATGGGACCGGCAGGGTGCCCACAGCGATTCCGAGCCCCAGGGCAGCTACTCCGGCCACCATCATGGCCGATACTTTCCTGTCCCGGCGGGCCGGACCGCCTTGAGCTGGCGCAGTCCCAGCCGCCGGAAACGTTGCGGATTCGATGTTGCCCGCGTCAGCTGACGTGCCGGCATCAGAGCCGTCTGGTTCCCCGTGCGGGGTACCGGGGGAAAGTTCGGCAGCGTGTTCCTCAGAGGGGTGGCCGCCACGGGTTGTAGTCACTGAACCAACACTACGCGGTGCCCGGGGCGGAGTTCTTTGCCTACAGCGAACGGTAACGCGGTGCGGCAGACAGCCGACCACCACCGGGGTACCGTGAAGGTTGATCAACAGTCACACCGACGATCGGCGGGATCATGACCTCCAACCCACTCAATCCGTCCAACGGCGACGACACCCCCAAGGACCCGTTGACAGAGATGCTGCAAAACCTGATGGGCGGCCAGGGGATGGAGAACTTCGACCCCGCCGAACTCGCCAAGGCTGCCGGCCTTCCCAACGACCCCAACCTGCTGGCCCAGATGTTCTCCCAGGTCCAGGCCATGATGAGCGCACCGTCCGAGGGTCCCGTGAACTGGCAGCTGGCCCATGAGAACGCCCGGCGGGTCGCAGCCGGCAGTGCGGATCCCTCAGTCACCTCACAGCAGTCCCGCGAAGTGGACGAAGCCCTGCGGCTCGCCGAACTGTGGCTCGATCCCGTCACCGATCTTCCCGCTACTGGCCTGATAGGCCGCGCGTGGTCCCGTGCGGAGTGGGTGGAAGCCACCCTTGGCACCTGGAAGAGGCTGACCGAGCCGGTCGCGAACAGCATCGCCAATGCGCTCTCATCCGCTATGACAGAGCAGATGCCTGAGGAGATGAAGTCCATGATGGGCGGAGCCTCCTCCATGCTCCAGAACATGGGCGGTGCGATCTTCGGCATGCAGCTTGGGCAGGCCATCGGCGCCCTGTCCACCGACGTGGTGAGCTCTACTGATATCGGCGTGCCCCTCGCGGACCTTGAGATGGCCCTGCTGCCCATCAACGTCGCCGCCTTCGGCGCAGGGCTTTCCCTGCCCGAGAACGACATCCGGCTCTTCCTCGCTGTCCGCGAAGCTGCCCACGCCCGCCTCTTTGTCCAGGTGCCCTGGCTGCGCGGCCACCTGCTGGGCGCCATCGAGGCCTACGCCCGGGGCATCCACATTGATACTTCCCGCATCGAGGAACTCGCGCGGGATCTCGATCCCAGCAATCCCGAGGGGATCCAGGAAGCTCTTTCGCAGGGCGTGTTTATGCCTCAGCGGACACCTGCCCAGGATCAGGCCCTGGAGAAACTGGAAACAGCGCTCGCGCTGGTGGAGGGCTGGGTGGACGAACTCACTGCTGCGGCCACCGAGAAGGTCCTGCCATCCGCTGGTGCCCTTCGGGAAACTGTCCGCCGCCGCCGTGCCACCGGCGGTCCGGCCGAGCACGCGTTCGCCTCGCTGGTCGGCCTGGAACTGCGTCCCCGCCGGCTGCGGGATGCGGCCACACTGTGGGCCACCCTGAAGGAAGAACGCGGCATTGAAGGCCGTGACGCGATCTGGCACCACCCCGACCTGCTGCCCACCGCCGAAGACCTGGACGATCCCCGCGGGTTCAGCGGACGCCGGAAACTCGCGGAAGCCAGCGACACTGAGGTGGACGACGCCCTGCAGAAGTTGCTGAGCGGCGGCTTCGACGACGCCCCAAGCAGCGGAACGGAAGAATCCGACGGCGGGCAGGACGGTAAGCCTGCTGACGCCCCGGATGCTGATGGGCAGGAATCCAGCGGACCGCATGCTGGTGGACCGGATGCTGATGCTGATGGTCCGGATGGCGGGCCCAAGAGCTAACCACGCCTAGTCGGCGTCGTCCGTCCAGTGCTCCTGCCCTGGCCGGAGGGCACCGGTTCCGTCCCCCGTTTCGCCGCCCGACAGGCCGCGGGCCATGGCAAAGGAAACGCCCTCCAGGTAGGCCTTCGCCCGCGCAGTCTCCGGGTAGGCCTCCAGCAGCTTCCAGAATGCGGCGTTGTGACCGGCCACCAGGAGGTGTGCGAGCTCATGGAGCAGCACGTAATCGATGACCCACTGGGGCATGGGACGGAGTTTGTCTGAGAGACGGATGGTTCCTTCCGCAGGGGTGGCCGAGCCCCACCTTGAGTTCTGGTTGCTGACCCAGCGTACCGACGCCGGCGCAGCCTTGCCGCCGAGGTACCTTGCGGAGAGCTGGTCCGCGTGGGCCGCCAGGGCGGCGTCCGAGGCGGGGCGCTTCCTGCCGGAAGCTGAGCGCCGCTCCCCCTGGCGGTGCAGCTTGGCCAGCATCCGCTGGACCCATTCCTTCTCCTGGGCTGCCGTGAACCGCGCCGGGATGGCCACTACAGCGGTCCCGTTCTCCCAGAACGCCGCAACGGTCCGGGTCCGGCGGGCGGAGCGCCGAACCTCAACGGGGGCGCCGCCCTCGGTGGTGATCACAGGGACGTGCTTTCCACCAGGACCCGCAGGACGTCTTCCCCGTAGCGCTCCAGCTTGGATGGTCCAACTCCGGCCAGCGCAGCAAGTTCCTCCAGCGACGCCGGCCGGGCCTCCGCAATGGCAGTGAGTGTTGCGTCCGTAAACACCACAAAAGCGGGAACATCGGCAGCGAGCGCCACCTCACGCCGCCAGGTCCTCAGGGCGTCGAAGGTCTGTTCCTCGTAGCTCGGCGGGCAGGCGTTGCACCGGCCCACCTTTCGTTCCGCTCCGGTGGCCAGCATGCTGCCGCAGACCCTGCACACGGCCGGGGCGGCCGCCTTACGGCGGGGAGCCGGCCCCTTGCCCCTGATATTTGAGCCGGCGACGGAATCCGGGCGCAGGCCGTCCAGGAACCTGGAGGGTTTGCGGTTGGCGCGGCCGCCGGGAGTCCTGGCCGTGGACCAGGACAGTGCGAGGTGTTCCCGGGCGCGGGTGATCCCCACGTAGAGGAGCCGCCGTTCCTCGTCCACGGATTCAGGCGAGTCGGCGAAGGAGATGGGCATCAGCCCTTCGCTGAGCCCCACCAGGAACACGGCGTCCCATTCCAGGCCCTTGGCGGCGTGCAGCGAGGCAAGGGTTACACCTTGCACCGTGGGTGCGTGCTGGGCAAGAGAACGTTCCTGGAGCTCGTTCACAAACTCAGCAAGGCCAAACTCCGGGCCCCGGGTCTTGACGAGTTCGTCGGCGAGGGCAACAAGCGCCGCAAGGGATTCCCACCGCTCACGGAGCGCGCCGCCGTTGTGGGGGGCTGCGTCCGTGTAGCCAAGGGAAGCGACTATGTCACGGACCAACTGGCCCAGCGGTTCCGGGGACTCCGCGGAAACTGCCCGGGTGGCTGCCCGCAGCTGGAGGATGGCGTCCCGTACCTCCTTGCGGGCGAAGAAGCGCTCGCCGCCGCGCAACTGGTAACCGATGCCGGCGGCAGCAAGCGCCTGCTCGTAAGCCTCGGACTGGCCGTTGGTGCGGAACAGGACAGCCACCTCGCTGGCCGGCGTGCCGGCGTCGAGCAGTGCCTTGATCTTTTGCGCCACCGTGGCGGCTTCCGCTTCATCGTCGGAGCACTCGGTGAACTGGGGGGCAGGCCCGGCGGGCCGCTGTGCCACGAGCTGGAGCGGCGCAGCCCAGGCGGCATCAGCAAGCGTTCCCCCGCTGCGCCTGCCCGCGAGGAGATCGTTGGCGAGCTTGACCACTTGCGGCGTGGAGCGGTAGTCCCTGATCAGTTTCACCACGTTGGCCTGCGGATAGCGGGCCTTGAACTCCAGGAGGTGCTTCGGCGAGGCTCCGGTGAACGAATAGATGGTCTGACTGGCATCGCCGACGACGCACAGCTCGTCCCTTCCTCCCAGCCACAGCTCAAGGAGCCGTTGCTGCAGCGGGGAAACGTCCTGGTACTCGTCCACTACAAAGTGCCGGTACTGCTCACGGACGGTGGCGGCAACCTTTTCGTCCTCCTGCAGGATGCCCACCGTAATCAGCAGGACGTCCTCGAAGTCGATGACGTTACGGTCCGTCTTGACGTCCTCGTAGGACTGGAAGACCCTCGCGACGGCGGTGAGGTCGAAACCGCCTGGAGCGCCCCGGTCCTGCGCATTTTCGAGATAGTTGGCGGGGGTCAGCATGGATACCTTTGCCCACTCGATTTCCGAGGCAAGGTCACGGATGGAGGCCCTGTCCGTGCTCAACCGAAGCCGCCGGGCTGCCTCCGCGAGCATCTGGGCCTTGTGGTCCAGCAGGTTGGGCAGCGTCCCGCCAACGGCCTGCGGCCAGAAGAACTGCAACTGGCGCAGCGCCGCAGCGTGAAAGGTGCGGGCCTGGACGTTTCCTGCGCCAAGGTCCCGCAGCCGGCTGCGCATCTCCGCAGCCGCCCGGGCAGTAAAGGTCACGGCCAGCAGCCGCTGGGGAGTGTAGACGCCGGAGTGCACGCCATAGGCGATGCGGTGCGTGATGGCCCGGGTCTTGCCGGTGCCGGCGCCGGCAAGAACACACAGCGGGCCGCTTAGCGTGCTTGCCACCTCGCGCTGTTCGGCGTCCAGCCCGCCGAGGATGCGGTCCTCCAGGGAAGCCGCACCGTCAAAATTTTCTGTAGTCACTTTTGCTGCTTTTTCGTCTCGACTACCGCGTGCTGGAGTCTGATGGATAAGTAGGGCTTCAGGTGCCTGCCAGGTCCTGAATACGTCCGCCGAACCAGTGCTCTATCAGGGAGCGGGCAATCGACAGCCGGCTGGAGATGGTGATCTCACCGGCGAGCACGGCGTCCTGGAGTTCCTCACGGCTGAACCAGCGCGCCCTGGTGACCTCCACGCCGTCGGGCGTTGCCTCGGCGTCTTCAGTGACGGCGGTAAATCCAAGCATAAGGGAGGCTGGGAACGGCCACGACTGCGAGCCAAGGTACTGGCACGCGGTAACCCTGACTCCCACTTCCTCATGGATCTCCCGGACCACTGCCTGTTCCAGGGATTCCCCCGGTTCCACGAATCCCGCCAGGGTTGAATAATTCCTGGCGTCACGGGCACCACCGCCGCCAAGGAGCAGGCGGCCGTCCGGGCCCACTACGGTGACGATGATAGCCGGATCGGTGCGCGGGTAGTGTTCTGACGAATCGACCGGGCAGCGGCGCACCCATCCACCGGCTTCCACCTCCGTGGGCGAACCGCAGCGCGGACAATGTGTGTGGGTGGCATGCCAGTTGGCGATGGCGCTGGCTTCAACAAAGAGGGCCGCATGCGTCGGCGTGAGCCCGGCGGCGACGTCGCGGAAGCCGGCCCAGATCACATCCTTGGGGATTCCGGCAGTACCGGGGTCCACCGCCTCCGCCAGCACGAAAAGCAGCAGTTGGGTGCCCGGAGCCAGGTCTGAATCGGGCAGGGCGGAGCCAAGGTAAACCGCCAGCTGCGGTGCCGCACCTGCCGCCGCAAGTTCATCACGGAGTGCCCGGGCCCCCGAGATGTACAGTCCGCTGCCCTGAATCAGGCCCTGCCGGCCGGAGAGGACAACCGCCTTCGTGTCTGCCCTCGCGAGGAGTTCCTCCAGCATTCCTGGTTGTGTCCTGGCGAGGGATCCGCGGTCGACCAGCGCGGGAGGCACCGGGAGTACCGTATCCATCAGGTGGTTCGCCGGCAGCCGGGCTGCCTTGCCCCGTTGGACCGGTGTTACAGACTCCGCATGGCTCATGTGTCCACCGTACTGACTGGGACCGACAATTGATATTTGGGACATGTCCCCAACGTTGGGCTCATCCGCCTACCCGGTTTTGGACTATATCTGAAGACTCGCCGTCCTTGGACCGGTGTCTTGGACGGGACGCAATCTACCGTGGAACGGTGAGAAGAAAACCGATTGAACTGGCAGCCGTTGCTACCGCGGCAGTCCCCGGACTGACCCCGACGGCCGTTAGCTCTGCCCCGGACGATCCTGCGGACTTCGATTCCGCCCTGCTGCTCGACTCCGAGGGCAAGCGGTGGCGGGTTCGCTCGCCGCGGCATGCCGAGGCGAGCGCCCGGCTTGAGACTGAATTTCTCGTGCTGCGGGCATTCGCCCCGGCCATCCGCGCCGAACTGCCCTTTCTTATGCCCACGGTTGCCGGCAGCGTGCGGCTGGGGACGTTGAGCACGTTTGTCTACTCGCATTTGGCCGGCAGCACGCGCAGCGTCGAGGAACTGACCGCAGGACCGGACGCCCTCGCCCGCGAAATCGGCGCCGCCCTTGCCGCCATCCATGACCTGCCCCGTTCGCTGGTCAGCAATGCCGACCTGCCCAGCTACACCCCCAACGAGTTCCGCCAGCGCCGGCTGAATGAACTGGATCAGGCGGCAACCACCGGAAAAATTCCCCCAGCCCTGCTGCTCCGCTGGGAGCACGCGCTGGAAGACGTCTCCTTGTGGCGCTTCAACCCCAGCGTGGTGCACGGCGACCTGCACGAGGACAACCTCCTGGTGGAAGGTCAGCGGGTGACCGCAGTGACTGGATGGACTGACCTGAGGATCGGCGATCCTGCCGACGATTTCGCATGGCTTGTGGCCTCCAATGAGCAGGACTTCGTGGACGCGGTCCTGGCTGCCTATACGGCCAGCCGCCGGGACACCCCGGATAACCACCTCCTGCGTCGGGCGGCACTTTCCGCAGAGTTCGCCCTTGCCCAGTACCTGGTGAAGGGGATCGCCTCGGATGACCCCGGCATGATTTCGGAGGCCGAGGAGATGCTGGGCACCCTTGCCCGTGATATTGAAGAGCACGGCGGTCAGCCCATCAGCGTGGAGCCGCAGCCGGCGCCGGGCGCGCCTGCTAAAGGCAGTGCGCCCGCCGTGGGCAACGTCCCGGCTAATAGCAACGTGCCCGCCATGAGGGCGGCCGACGCCGGTCCGACGGGTGCGGTGCCTTCCGTTACGGTGGTCCCGCTGCCGGTCCCGGTCCCGGCCCCGGTCCAGCCGGCGGTCCACGTCACCCCCATCCCGGCAGAGTCCCCGGCCGACGCCGGCCAAGAGGCTGCTGCGGCAGGCAACGGGACGATGAATGACAGCGGGCAGACCAAGGGGGAGGACAGGAAAGACCTGGACGACACCTCCACCGCCGCCATCTCCATCGTCGACGTCACGAAGAACTAAGGGCAGCCGCCACGATTTCCTCCAGCTCTGCGGCTGTTCCGAGATCGTGGGGGCGCACTACCTCGTTGTCCGCCACGTAGAAAAAGGCCGCCCGTACTTCCTCAAGAGGTACCTCTTTCAGCCGTGCCCAGGCCAGGCGGTACGCCGCAAGCTGCACTGACTTGGTCCTTAGCTGCGCTGCGGACGGACGCCGTCCGGTCTTCCAATCCACCAGGTCCCACCGGCCGTCGGCATCCCGAAAAACCGCGTCAACGCGGCCACGCACTACGACGTCACCCACCCGGGTCTCGACCGGAACCTCCACGAAGGCCGGCGACCGGTTGGCCCAGGGGGATGCCTTGAAAGTTGCCACCATGGCATCGAGGTCATAGGCAGCATCGATGTGGTCGTCGGAGCCCGGAGGTTCGCCGAGGTCGAGCATTCCGGCGGTACCGAAGTACTCCTCCACCCATGCGTGGAACGCGGTTCCCTTCCGGGCTGACATGCCGGGTTCCCGTGGCACAGGCCTGCGGAGCCTGCCCAGCACCGCGGCGGGGTCCTCCCGCAGTTCCACCAGGGTTGATGCCGAGATGTGCCCAGGCAGGTGCACTTCCCGGCCGGCGGTCCTCCTGGCGCGGCGTTCCAGCAGCAGCGCCGCTTCCCGCGCCCATCCCCGTGCCGCACCGCTCAGCTCCTTGCGGGGGCCGGCCTGCCCTGCGGGGGCTTCCGCCTGGTGCAACACCGGACGTGCTTCGCCGTCCCGGTCCCCCAGGGCGGCAAGAACGTTGGCGGCGGCCGTCTCCATTGCCTCCCGCCGTCCGGGTGAAAGGCGCAGGCGGTTTCCGCTGCGTGGATCAACCGGCCCCTCAAGGGGGTCGTACGGCCAGTTGGCAACTTCGGCTTCAAGGGTGAGAGGGCTTTCCCCGGGGAGGGAGGCTTCCTCCAGGGAGCCTGGGTGGAATGTCGCGGGTGACCGCGGCGCACCACCTCTCACCTGTGTGAGTTCCTCAAGCTCTGCGAGGAACGGTGACATCTCAGCGCGCACTGCCCGCGAGCCGACCCACGCAGGGCTGGACGCCCAGAGGACGTGCTTGGCCCTGGTGTAGGCCACATAGGCGAGGCGGCGTTCTTCTGACTCCCCGTGGGCCTGGACATCCGACTTGAAGTCCTTCTCCGCGTCCAGCCAGCCTTTCTGGTCCGGCTGGTCGAGGTCCCATTGCGGAAGGTCGGCGCGGTCACCCCGGAGCGGCCAGGGCAGTGCTGCTGAACCGCTGCTCCAGCGGGAGTCCCTGTCACTGGGGAAGGCCCCGGCATTGAGCCCGGGGACGAAAACCACGTCCCATTCAAGGCCTTTTGATGCATGGACCGTCAGGAGTTGCACGGCCTCCCGGTTGACGTCGCTGGCGGGTGCTTCCAACCCGTTTTCCTCCACAGCTGCAGCCTCCAGCCAGGACAGGAAAGCGAGGATGTCAACGCGCTGGGACGTCCGCAGGAATCCCGCGGCGGCATCCTGGAAGGCGTCAAGGTTGCGGCGGGCCTGGTGGATGCTGATGCCGGGCCGCGCGGCCACTTCGATGTCCAGCAGCATGGCCCGCTCGACTTCACCCAGCAGGGTGGTGAGGTCATCACCAAGGTAGCCCCGGAGCTGCCGCAACTCGGATGACAGCCGGGCAAGCCTTTCGCGGGCGCCAGCGCTGAGCGACCGGCCGTTCGTGGACGTCCAGCCCTCCCGGGGCAACCAGTCCAGGGCTTCCACCAGGCTGGCAGCATCGGTCAGGTCGCTTTCGAGGACCGTTTCACCTGCTTCCTCCAGCTGCCCTTCAAGCGACGCTTCAGAAGCCTGTCCCCGCCGGCGGGCCAGCTGGCTGGACCAGTCGCGCAGCGCCATCAGGTCGGCGGGGCCGATGCGCCAGCGGGCACCCGCCAGGAGGCGCATCAGGGAGTCCGAGCGTCCGGGGTCGGCCAGTACACGCAGAGTGGCCACGAGGTCCACAATCTCCGGGGTATCCAAAAGCCCGCCAAGCCCAACAATTTCATACGGGATTCCCCTGGCTTCAAACTGGCGCCGGATGGTTTCCATCTGCGCGCGGCGGCGGCAGAGGACAGCAAGGGCCGGCTGTACGGCGGTTCCGTCGGATTTCAGCTCGAAGTCCGTCACCCGGTACCTCAGAACGTCCTCAGCCAGCGCGCACGCTTCATCTACATCCGTCCCGAAGCGCCCCAGCACCACTGTTCCCTCGACTGCATTCGGGCTGGGCTGCAATGGAGGGACGTCAGCTGCGGCAGAGCCTCCCCCGCCCGCCGGTCCCCGCCGGGCTTCTGCCTTGCCCAGGGACTCAGACATCACGTTGGCTGCCAAGAGGATGGACCGGCCGTTCCGCCAGGCCGTCGTCAGGTAGGACGTGGGGGCAGGAGCCCACTGCCCTGCCTCCGCTGGACCGCTGCGCACGGGGAATTCGCGGACAAAGTGGAAAAGCTGCCCGGCCGAGGCTCCACGGAAACCGTAGATCGACTGGTTGGGGTCGCCCACCGCGGTCACCGCATGCCCGCCGCCGAAGAGCCGGGAGAACAACACCAGCTGGGCATACGAGGTGTCCTGGAACTCGTCGAGCAGCACCACCTTGTACCGCTGCCGCTCCATATGGGCGGCCAAAGGGACATCCTGCGCCACTTTGGCGGCGAGCGCCACCAGGTCTCCGAAGTCAAGGGCCCCCCGCGCCCGCTTCGCTGCTGCGTACCGGCCCACCATGTCGGCCACACTCGCCCGGGTCCGAAGCATCCCGGCGAGCTCGGCCGCCGCCTGGGGCGGGTTCTTCTTTTTGCCCGCCTGATACGGCAGGGACTCAAATTCGGACAGCCGCGCCATCAGCCAGGCTTCCACGTCCTCTGGCTCCTGCAGGTGCTCCGCGCATTCCCCGGCAAGCTGGATGACGGCTTTCACCAGCGTGGATTTGGCAGCACGGAAGTGGGCGTACTCGCCGTCGTAGGCCTCCACCACCTCACTGGCCAGCTGCCAGGCCTGTGCGCCGCCGAGCAGGACCACGTCCCGCTCCACGCCCAGCCGCAGTCCGTAGTCCGAGACAATGCCGCTGGCAAAGGAGTGGTAGGTGGACACCTTGGGCTCGAGGGAATCGCTGCTGGCCACCTGTTCCGGGAACAGCCGGTGTCCGGTGTCCTGGCTGGCCAGCCGTTGCAGGGCCGCCAACTTGGCCCGTATCCGGGACGCGAGCTCGCCGGCGGCCTTGCGCGTGAACGTTACCCCGAGCACTTCCTCGGGCCTGACCCAGCCGTTGGCCACCAGCCAGACGACGCGGTCGGCCATGGTGGCGGTCTTGCCCGATCCTGCCCCCGCTATGACCAGCCGCGGCGTCAGCGGCGAACTGATGATGGCCGACTGTTCCGGGGTGGGGACGTTCTTCTCGCCCAGCAGCAGCGAGAGCTCTTCCGGAGTGAACCGCGGTTCCGGGACCCCGGCATCGGGCATACCTGTTTCCCCGCTCATTCCGTTACCTGCCTTCCCCGCACACACAACGGACACACTTCTGGGAGCCGGCAGCCGTGGCCGCCGTGGCTTCCCTTCGAGGGATCGTGCCGTGCCACAAATTCACTGCCGCCCATCACCGCAGCAGCCTCCTTCACCATGCCCATGGCCCAGTTGTCCTGCGGATCAAGTGCTTCCTGCTGCTGGATGCCAGGATTTTTTGCACCCGTACCAAGCTGGGCGAGTACTGCACCACCGGGCACCGAAGGGGTGCTCCCCCCGGGGCTTTCCCTGAAGCCACCGGCGAGGACTGCGGCCTGGTAGGAGCCAAGCTGCGGATGCGTGGCGAGTTCCGCCTTGCCCGGCTGCCGTTTTCCTGTTTTGAGATCCACGATGACCAGCCTGCCCTCACTGTCGATTTCCAGGCGGTCCACCTGCCCGCGGAGGACGGCCGCACGTGGCGCATGGTGGTCCACAACCACATCCGGCAGCGCCACCTCAAAGTCCTGCTCAACGCCCAGCAGGCTCCGGCCCTCGCTCCTCATGACCAGCACGTATTGGGCAAGCTTGCGCACCATCGCCTCCGCACGCTGGAAATCAAGCCTTCCCTCCCAGTTGTCCTTCATCCCCAGTGCGGGCCAGCGGCGCACCAGTTCGGCCACGTATTCTGCTCCTGACGCATCCGGAAGTTCCTGCGCGATAGCGTGGACCAGGGTGCCCAGGCTCCTCGCGAAATCGGTGGCCGCTTCGCCGCCCGCCGCCTGCACGAACCAGTCGAGCGGCGACTTCTGGACCGTCTCGACCTTCGACGGGGACACAAACACCGTTCCGCCGGGGGGAACCACGGCATCGGACGAGGTCAGCTGTGGCAGCCCCCACCAGCTTGCGGGATGAGCGCCGGCCACAGGAGGCTCGGCGGCCGCGAGCCGCGCGAGGACCCGCACCGCTTCCTCCGCCTCAGCGGCGTGCCGTCCGTCCAGCTGGGCATGTTGCCGGAGTTCTGCAACCAGCGCCCGCAAGGTCATGGGGCGTTCCACCGGGGTGAAGGCCCGGCCGTCCTGGCCGGGTTTGAGGGGGGAGACGTGATCCAGGAAGGAGGACGGCTGGTCGTCCTCAGAGGAGACGGCAGTGCAAATCAGGAGCTCACGTGCCCTTGACACCGCCGTGGAAAAGCTCCGCAGTTCGTCGTACCGGATGTCCCGCAACCGGCTCAGCGGGTCCCTCTGCAGCGCGTAACCCGTTCCGTGCTCAACTGCGTCGGCGTACAGGGTGCTGCCCAGCAGTTCACCGCGGAGCCGGGTGTTGGGCCACACGCCTTCCTGGAGTCCGGCCACCAGGACAACGGGCCATTCCCGCCCTGCTGCGCTGGCGGGAGTCATCAGTTCCACGGCGTCGTCCAGCTGCGCCCGGGCGGCCAGGGTGTCCATGGGGAGCTCCTGGTTCAGCAGGTACTCCAGGAACTGCTCGGGACCGGCGCCAGGCATCTGGTCGACGTAGCGTTCGGCAGTGTGGAAAAGCGCCATCATGGCGTCGAGGTCCCGGTCGGCACGGGCGCCATGCGGCCCGCCGGACAGCGCGGTTTCCGTCCAGGCAGCCGAAAGGCGGGTTGAATTCCAGAGCGCCCAGAGCACGGATTCAGCGTTGGCACCCGGTTCGAATGCGGCTTTCCGCCCCGCCTGGATCATGCCCGCTGTACGGCGCGCAGCCCTGCCTTCCATGCCGAGCGAGGACAGTGCTCCCGGTTCCAGCAAGGCTTCGACGAGCAGGTCGTCGCTGGCGCGCCCGCCCCCGCCCAGAAGCTCCTCGCGCCTCAGCGACTGCCGCAGGCGGCGCAGTTCGATGGACGTGGCACCGCCGATACGGGACGTCAAAAGGGATACAGCTGTTTCGGGGGTCAGCAGGGCCGTGTCCAGCGACACGGCGAACGCATCGAGCAGGGGCCGCACCGCCACTTCGTCCCGGACGGCGGCTTCAGCCACAGGCACCCGGGCCGGGATCCCTTGGCCGGACAGATAACGCTGCAGCTCGCTGACCTGCGCCCCGTTACGCACAATCACTGCGATGTCCGCCAGGTCCCTGCCGTTGTTGATGTGCTGATCCAGGATGCGCTGTGCCACATACCGCAGTTCATGCACCGCTGACGGCACCAGATGGGCTTCCACCGCTCCCTGTTCCCGGTTCCCCGCCGGCTGATCGAGCTGCCTGGCAAGCTGCCCGCCTGCCCGCTGCGAAATACGGGAAGCAACCCCCAGCCACGCATCCGCCAGCACCCGCCCATGCCGGTGTGCGTACCGGAGCGGCCGCTCCAGGGCGGGGGCATCCGGCGACAACAGCTGCGGCAGTTCGGCCACCAGATCAGGGCGGGCACCGCGGAACCCCTGGACAACCGTGTCCGGGGAGAAGGACACGTAGCAATCCTTTCCACGGGCTATGTCGGCCAGGAGCTCAAAGACGGCCGGGTTTGCCTCCTGCACGTCATCGACGATGATCACCTGCAGCCGCTCTCGCTCGGCTGCCAGGAATTCAGGGACGTCCTGGAAAATCTGGCGTGCGGCGGTGATGATCCCGGCCGGATCAAAAGCCTCAGGCATCCGCAGGTCCAGGACGTCACGGTATTCCGCGTACAGGGCGGCGGCGGCAACCCAGTCAGGCCTGTGGCACTGCCGGCCCAGCTGGGCGAGGTCCGCCGCGGTCAGGCCGGACTCGATAACGCGGTCAAACAGTTGCCGGACTTCCTGGCGGAAGCCGCGGGTCTCCAGGGCTCCATCGAGATCGTCCGGCCACGGCAGCTCCAGCCCTGGCAGGCGGTGGCCTTCGAGAAGCTCCTTGATGATGAGGTCCTGCTCCGGACCGGAAAGGAGGCGTGGCGGCCGTGAGAGCGGCAGTACTCCCTCGGCCTTGGCCCGCCGGAGGACATCAAAGGCATAGGACGCCCAGGTCCGGGCCGGAGTGGTGCTGAGGCTTCTGTCCAGCCGGGCGGTGAACCGGTCGCGAAGGGAGTCGGCCGCCAGCCTGGTGGGGGCCAGGATGAGCATCCGTTCAGGGTCCACCCCATCACGGAATACCCGCGTGACCGCGGCCTCGATCAGGACGGTGGTTTTTCCCGTCCCCGGAGCCCCCGGAACCAGGACAGGCCCGGATCCCTGTTCCAGGTCAACCGCGGCCTGCTGATCGGAGGTCAGCGACGGGGCGTGGGCGTCAAGCCGCCGCGGTGGCAGCAGTTTGAGGCCCGGAAGGCCGGGCTGGGCAAGGTGCCCGGCCCCGTCCTGCACGTCTTCAGCTGCTTCTGCGAACCCGGCGTCAAGGCCTTCTGCTGATTCCTGCCGGTACTCGTCGCGGGGACCTGTAAAGGGAACTGTTACTGTCACGCCGACATTCCATCATCAGCCACTGACAATTTCCGGAGCCGGCGCTCCAGCTCGCCGGCAACGGCGTCAATCTGCTCAAAATCCCTATCAGCCGGCGCCCACCGTGCCGCGGAAAGGTCGACCCGCCAGGAACCCTCCCCCGTCCGCAGATTCGCCTCGTAAGCACCTGCCAGCACGGTTCCTTCCCGAAGGTACTGATGGAGTGCTTCGGCTTCGTGGCCCTCGGGCGCCTGGCCGCTGGCTTTGAGGATCCGCCACCAGGGAACACCGCTGCCGTAGTGGCTCATGACTGAGCCCACCTGCCTGGGCCCACCCGATCCCAGGAGTTCAGCGACATCGCCGTACGAGACTGCGGACCCTGCCGGCACCAGCCTCACGATGGCCAGTACCGCCTCCACATACTCAATCCGCATTGATCCAATGTAGCCGCAGTGGCGCTCCCGGGAATTGTCGGTGGCTCCCGATAGCGTTGAGCCATGAGCACCTGGACCAGACTTCCCCGCGCAGCCTTTGACCTTGAAACCACCGGCCGCAACTCGCGTGCCGCGCGGATTGTCACAGCGTCAGTCACTGTTGTGGACCACAAGGGCGAGGTCATCACAGAACATGAGTGGCTGGCCGATCCCGGGGTTGAAATACCCACCGAAGCCAGTGATGTGCATGGCATCACCACTGAGCAGGCCAGGCGCGACGGCAGGCCGGCCCGCGAGGTGACGCAGGAGCTCGCGGCAGTGCTGCAGGCCCTTTTCGACGACGGTATTCCCGTCATCGCGTTCAACGCCAGCTACGATTTCACGGTGCTTGCTGCCGAGTCGGCCCGCTACGGGGTTCCGCAGCTTACCCGGTTTCCGGTCCTTGACCCCTACATCATGAACAAGCAGGTGGACCGTTACCGCAAGGGCAAGCGCACCCTCACGGCCTTGTGCGAAGAGTACGGTGTGGTCCTGGACAACGCCCATACGTCGGCCGCCGATGCCTTGGCTACCCTAAAGGTCCTGGATGCGATGGCCGGAAAGTTCCCTAAACTGAGTATGCCCGCGAGCCAGTTGCACCAGCTTCAGGTGGACTGGGCCGTGAGCCAGGCTGCCGATTTCCAGGGCTACCTCCGCAAGACCAAGCCGGCGGCTGTCATTGAAGGCGACTGGCCCGTGCTCCCGCCGCAGGAGGCTGCCACCAGCGGTTTCTAGCCCTGGGGCCGGCTCCCGGCGTCCGAGATAAATTTCACAGCCACGGGGGTTAATAAGGCAGCTTGTTTCCGTGCTCCCAAGATTCGACGCTGGACCCTTCCCAAGTCCCGGCGGAACTGCCTTAGTGGCGAGGTACCGAATTTCCTTCGTCAGGAAGCACTTGTCACCCGCCTTTCTTCGCGACACGGCAGGAAAGGCCGTAGTGAGACAATAAAGTTTTGCGGTCACCCCTGCCTTGGCCTTGCTTGATCAGCACTGGGCAGGTGCCAGGCGCCACCAGCGCAGCCTTGCGGCCCGGTTGACTTATGACTCAATGAAAGTGACAACCTGATGAAAATCAAAGCGATGAAGTGGCTGACTACCGCTCCCGTGGCACTCGCCCTCGCTGTTTCCCTCGCAGCATGCGGCTCAGGATCCTCGGAGCCCAGCGGAACGCCCACGGACGCCCTCGCCGGCAGTGACCAGCAGACACTGGACAAGTACACCACCGCCGACGTCACCCCGATCGATCAGATCGACAAGACAAAGCTCGGCCTCAATACTGAAGGCAAACTGGAGGTGGGCACACTTTCAGATGCCCCACCGAACATCTTCATTGACCCGTCCGGCAAGTTCACTGGTTACGACAACGAACTGCTGCGGGCCATCGCCGGCAAGCTCGGCCTTGAGGTCGAGTTCGTTGCCACGGACTTCTCGGCACTCCTTTCCCAGGTGCAGACCAAGCAGTTCGACGTCGGCTCCTCCTCCATCTCCACCACGGACGCCCGTCGAGAAAACGTGGGCTTCACCAACGGCTACGACTTCGGTTTCATGGCAGTAGTTGCCAAGACCGACAGCGACGTCAAGGGCTTCGCCGACCTCACCGGCGACGTCCGCATCGGCGTCGTCCAGGGCACCGTCCAGGACGACTACGTCACCAACACCCTGAAGATGGAACCCATCCGTTTCTCCGATTACGCCACCGTGTACGCCAACGTGCGCAATGGCCAGGTGGACGCCTGGGTCGCTCCGTCACAGCAGGCCACTGGGCAGGTCAAGGAAGGCGACGGTACCGTCATCGCCGAGTCCGTCGTCAACACGCAGAACTTCACGGCCTACGCTGTGGCAAAGGACAACCAGCCGCTGATTGACGCGCTGAACTCCGGGTTGGACGCCGTAATCGCTGACGGGACCTGGTCCAAGCTGACCAAGGAGTGGTACCCGGACCGCGAAACGCCGAGCGACTGGAAGCCGGGCAGCAAGGCTGCCACGGTTCCCCAGAGCTGATTGAGCCGGGACGTTTATGGATCAGCTGGCTGACACTTTCTTCAACTGGGAGGAAATGGCCAAAGTCATTCCCGCCCTCTTCATGGTGGGCTTGCCCAACACCCTGATATTGGCCGTAGCTTCCGGCATTCTCGGTTCCCTGCTGGGACTGGGGCTGGCCATGATGGGGATCTCCCGCAACGCGGGGGCCCGCTGGGCAGCGCGCATCTACACCGACATTTTCCGTGGCCTGCCCGCAATCCTGGTAATCCTGGTTATCGGCATTGGTCTCAGTCCGATAGCCCGGGATATCACCGGGTCCCGGAACCCGTACCCCCTTGGCATCCTGGCTCTGACCCTTATCGCAGCCGCCTACATCGGTGAGATCTTCCGTTCGGGTATCCAGAGCGTGGAGAAGGGCCAGTTGGAGGCATCCAGGGCCCTCGGATTCAGCTACGGCAGTTCCATGCGCCTGGTGGTGGTGCCGCAGGGGATCCGGCGGGTCCTTCCCGCACTGGTGAACCAGTTCATCTCGCTGTTGAAGGATTCCTCGCTGGTCTTCATGCTGGGCCTGGCCGCCTCCGACCGGGAAATCTTCCGGATCGGAAATGACGCCATGGCCAACACCGGCAACCTTTCTCCGCTGGTGGCCGCAGGGGTGCTGTACCTGATCCTGACCGTCCCGCTGACCCACTTCGTGAACTTCATCGACCACCGGCTGCGTACCGGCAAGCCGGAAAAGAAGGAACCGGATGAGCTGGCAGCACCTATCGGCAAGGGGGCACAGGCATGACGGAATTCGCTTCCGGAACCCTGACCGGCAAGAACCTGCACCTCTCATTCGGCCACAACCATGTTCTCCGCGGCATTGACCTGCACGTGGAAAAGGGCACCACCGCCTCCGTGATCGGTCCTTCCGGATCAGGTAAGTCCACGCTGCTGCGGGTGATGAACCGGCTGATTGAACCCGACCAGGGCGACATCCTGCTGGATGGCCGTTCGGTCCTGAAGGACAACCCGGATGAGCTCCGGCAGCGGATCGGTATGGTGTTCCAGCAGTTCAACCTGTTCCCTCACAAAACAGTGGTGGACAACGTGTCCCTGGCGCTGCGGAAGCTCCGGAAGCTGCCGCAGGAGCAGGCCCGCGCCGAGGCCCTGGAGCAGTTGGACCTGGTGGGCCTGAAGCACAAGGCTGATGTCCGCCCGGCCAACCTCTCCGGAGGCCAGCAGCAGCGCGTGGCGATCGCCCGGGCCCTGGCCATGAAGCCGGAGGTGATGTTCTTTGACGAGGCTACGTCTGCGCTTGATCCTGAGCTTGTCAAGGGCGTGCTGGCGCTCATGACGGACCTCGCGAAGGGCGGCATGACCATGGTGGTGGTGACCCACGAAATGGGCTTCTCCCGCAATGTGTCGGACACGGTGACGTTTATGGACGCCGGCGTCGTGGTGGAATCAGGACCTCCGCAGCAGATCTTCAGCGAGCCCCGCACGGACCGTTTGAGGGACTTCCTCTCGGACGTCCTCTAGCTCGTCCCAAAGCACAAAAAGAATCCCCGGCTGCACAGCGCAACCGGGGATTCTTTTATGCTCCGCGCCGAGATGGCATGTCACGGCAGTGCCGAAGACCGGGACTGCCGCGAAGTGCCATTTCGCGCGTGGATGGGGCGTCCGACGGCGGCTAGCCTTGGGCGGCTGCTGCTGCCGTTGCTGCGGCCGGAAGTGCCTCGAAGATGCGGTTCATGGCGGCGTCGTCGTGCGCGGCGGACAGGAACCAGGCTTCAAAGACCGACGGCGGCAGGTAGACGCCGGACTCCAGCATCGAGTGGAAGAACGGCGCGTAGCGGAAGCTCTCCTGTGCCTGGGCGTCAGCGTAGTTGTGCACCCCGCGGGCCGAGGTCCCGAAGGCCACCGAGAAGAGGTTCCCCGCAAACTGGATGGTGTGGTCCACGCCGGCAGCGTCCAGGGCGCTGGACAGGGCCGAGGAGAGTTCCAGCGACCGGACGTCAATGTAGGAGTAAACGTCGCGGGTGGCATGGGTCAGCGTGGCGACACCAGCAGCCATCGCCACCGGGTTTCCGGAGAGCGTTCCGGCCTGGTAGACCGGCCCGATGGGAGCGAGGTGGTCCATGATGTCGGCACGTCCGCCGAGGGCCGCCGTCGGCATTCCTCCACCAATGACCTTGCCGAAGGTGAGCAGGTCCGGGGTCCACGGCTCGACGGCATCCGGCGCACCGCCGGTAAGTCCCCAGTAGCCGGAGTACCCGGTGCGGAACCCGGTGAGTACCTCGTCGACAATGAGCAGTGCACCGTGTTCGCGGGTGATGCGGGACAGGCCGAAGTTGAAGCCGTCCTGCGGCGTTACCACGCCCATATTGGCCGGGGCCGCTTCGGTGATGACGGCGGCGATGTTGGGTCCGTGGGCAGCGAAGGCTTCCTTCACGGCAGTGAGGTCGTTATACGGCAGCACCAGGGTTTCGGCCGTGGTGGCCTCGGTGACACCGGCCGAGCCGGGCAGGGCGAGCGTGGCCACGCCCGAACCTGCCGACGCCAGGAGGCTGTCCAGATGCCCGTGGTAGCAGCCTGCGAACTTGATGATCAGGTTGCGCCCGGTGAAGCCGCGGGCCAGCCGGACGGCCGTCATCGTTGCCTCGGTGCCGGTAGAGACCATCCGGAGCCGCTCGACGGCGGGCACGCGTTCCTGGACGATCGCAGCCAGGTTCGCTTCGTCAGGGGTAGAGGCACCGAAGGACAGGCCGCGGTCCACGGCGGCGTGGACCGCCTCCAGCACGGCCGGGTGTGCGTGGCCCAGCAGCGCCGGCCCCCAGGAGCAGACCAGGTCAACGTATTCCTTGCCGTCGGCGTCCGTCAGGTACGGGCCCTTGGCGGAGACCATAAAGCGCGGAGTTCCGCCCACGGACCCGAAGGCCCGGACGGGAGAGTTGACTCCGCCCGGCATCAGCTGGCGGGCGCGGTCAAAGAGTGCCTCGTTGCGAGGATTGCTGGAAGTCATGGTTCCTATTCTCTCAGTTAGCCGGCAAGCAGTTCAGCCACCCTGGGCGCCACCGACGTCCCCAGCAGCTCGATGGAGCGCATCATGGCGGAGTGCGGCAACGGGCCGTTGCTGTACTTGAGGTCGAAGCGGTCCACGCCCAGGTTTTGCTTGAGCAGGACAATCTTCCTGGCGACGGTTTCAGGCGATCCGACATAAAGGGCACCCTCCGGCGCGCACAGGGCGTCAAATTCACCCCTGCCGGCAGGTCCCCAACCGCGCTCGGCCCCGAGCTTGTTCCGCAGTTTCAGCCAGTGCGGAAAGAGTTCCTCCCGCGCCTGTTCATCTGTATCTGCCACGTGGCCGGGCGAATGCGTGGCAACCTGCTGCATCGGGTGGCCGTACTTGGACATCGCTTCCCGGTACAGGTCGGCGAGCGGACGGAATGCGCCCGGCTGCCCGCCGATAATCGCGAAGATGATGGGATAGCCGTACTGCGCGCACCTCAGCACTGATTCGGGCGTTCCGCCAACACCGATCCACGTGGGCAGCAGGTGCCGTTCCAGGGGCGGGTACACGTTCAGGCCGGAAAGGGCGGGCCTCGTGCGGCCTTCCCAATGCACCGGCCTCTGCCCGCGCACTTTGTCGAACAGCTCGAGCTTCTCTTCAAACAGCAGCTCATAGTCCGCCAGATCCAGCCCGAACAGCGGGAAGGATTCCACGAATGATCCACGGCCCAGCATCACTTCAGCGCGGCCGTTGGAGATGGCGTCCACGGTGGAGAACCGTTGGAACACGCGGATGGGATCGTCCGAGCTGAGGACCGTGACTGCGGAACCGAGGCGGATCCGGGTGGTGCGGGCGGCAGCCGCGGCAAGGAAAACCTCGGGTGCGGACACGGCATAGTCCTTGCGGTGGTGCTCCCCCACACCGAAGGCGTGAAGTCCGGCGGCGTCCGCCAGCTCTGCCTGTTCCAGCAACTGGCGCAGTACTTGGGCATGCGACTGGGGGCTGCCGTCCCGGTGCTCGCCGACGTCGCCAAACGTATTCAGGCCGATCAGGATCCGGCCCTCGCCCACCGGTTCGGTGGGCCCCAGGACGGCAGAACCCGGTTCAGGCGCTCGACCCGCGGCCGGTTCCACTCCGGCTCCGGCTCCGGGCAGTGGTTCACTCATCACGACTCCTTCAGCCAGCCTGCCAGTTCAGCCGCCCAGTAAGTCAGCACCATGTGGGCGCCTGCGCGGCGGATGCCAAGCACGGACTCGGTAATGGCGGCGCGGCGGTCGATCCAACCATTGGCCGCAGCGGCCTCGATCATGGCGTACTCGCCCGAGATCTGGTAGGCCGCCACCGGAACCGGGCTCATGGCGGCGACGTCGGCAACGATGTCCAGGTAGCTCATGGCTGGCTTCACCATCACTATGTCCGCGCCCTCAGCCAGATCCAGTTCAACCTCGCGAAGGGCTTCGGTCCGGTTGCCGGCATCCATCTGGTAGGTCCGGCGGTCCCCCTTGAGCTGGGAGTCCACCGCTTCGCGGAACGGGCCGTAGAAGGCCGAGGCGTACTTTGCAGCGTAGGCAATGACGGAGGTGCTGGTGTGGCCTGCCTGATCCAGGGCGGCGCGGATGGCGGCGACCTGCCCGTCCATCATGCCGGAGGGACCCAGCATGTGGGCACCGGCGTCTGCCTGCGCCACGGCCATCCGTGCATAGATCTCAACGGTCCGGTCATTGTCCACGTAGCCCTCGGCATCCAGCACGCCGCAGTGTCCGTGGTCGGTGAACTCGTCCAGGCAAACATCGCTCATGATCACCAGATCGTCGCCGACCTCTGCCCGAACGTCCCGGATCGCCTTGTTCAGGACCCCCTCCGGGTCAAGGGAGGCGGTCCCCTCCGCGTCGCGGGTTTCCGGGATGCCGAACAGCATGATGCCGCCGAGGCCCAGTTCAACGGCCTCTGCGGCCGCCCGCTTGAGTGTGTCGGTGGTGTGCTGGACAACCCCGGGCATCGACGTGATGGGGTTCGGCTCGGTGAGGCCTTCCCGGATGAAGGCCGGCAAGATCAGCTCGGCCGGTGCAAGCCGGGTTTCAGCGGTCAAACGGCGCATGGCCGGGGTGGTCCGCAGGCGGCGGGGGCGTTGGCTCGGAAAAGTCATGCTGTGTCCTTCACGATGTCTATAAATCGGGTGAGTTCCAACAGGCGGGTTGGAGGCATGTCAGGGTGGCTGCCCGCCAGCGTTTCCCCCTGGGCGGAGTGCCGTTTCGACGGCGGCCACCAGCCCATGGGGCGAGGGCTCAACGGCGGTTGCTGCAACGGTGAGGCCCAGCGCGGCGGCCTGTTCCGCCGTCGACCGTCCAATCGCCACCAGGCGGCAGCCGTGCAGTGGCGAGAGGGCTGAAATCCGCCGGACGGCGCTGGGCGAGGCAGCCACCACTGCGTGGATCCGGCCGGCCGCGATTTCCGCGGCGGCTGCTTCCGGCGTCAGTAGGGAGTACGACGGCGGCGACTGCCCCGACCCCTCTTCCTCCAGCGGGATGGCCAGCCTGCGCTCCGCTGCCGCGGGATAGTCGACGGTGCAGTAGGCGGTCACTGCCGTGACTGTGCTGCCGGCCGCCGTCAGTCCCTCGGCGAGGCGCGCGGGTGCAATGTCCGCCTGGGGAAGCAGTACCTTGCCGGCGTCGGCCGGCCACACCTCGAGCAGTCCCGCGGCAGACTGTTCGTTCCGTGGCGTCAACGCCACTGGCAGGCCGGCGGCTTCGAGGAGCCTCCGGCAGGCAGGTCCTACCGCGGCCGTCCGGGTGCCGGCAGGAATCCATTGCAGCAGCGTCAGGCCGCGTTCACGCGCCTTGGCAATGAGTACGTGGACTGTGGTGGCGCTGCTGAGCACCAGCCAGTCAAACGCGCCGGCCCCGAGCGCATCGCAGGCCACATCCAGGGAGTGCTGGTCCGCAGCACGTTCGAAGTCAATCAGAGGCAGCAGGAGCGCCGCGGCGCCTGCCTCCTCGAGGGCCGCCACGAGGGGCAGCGAGCGTTCCGGGCTGCGCGTGATCAGGACCCGGACCCCGTTAAGCCGCTTCCCGCTCCCAGGCCCGGCGCCGCCGTCGGCTGTGCTGTCTGCCACGGTCAGGCCTCCCCGCACAGGGGGTGCCGGCCGCAGCGGGAAGGCAGTCCCATAGCCGGCTCAGGAAGCCTGCAGGTCTGCGATATCGGCGGCACCCGCGGCGAGGAGGACCTCGGCGAGTTCAATGCCCAGCAGGGTGGCCCCCACTTCCGTGAGCCCGTCGGTTGCCCGCTTGTCCCGGACCGAAGCGGTGCCGTCCACGGCACAGACCACGGCCTCCAAGTGGAGCATGCTGCCCTTCCGGAAGGCGTAGGCGCCCACCGGTGCTGCGCAGCCGGCTTCGAGCCGGGCCAGCAAGGCCCGTTCAGCGGTGACCGCGAGCCTGGTGTCCGGGTCATCCAGCGCGGCGAGTGCCTGCGCAAGGACGTCCTTGGATCCCTCGGCAAAACCCGGCCGGGGCGGAGCGTCGGCCGTGCGGCATTCGATGGCGAGCGACCCCTGGCCGGCAGCGGGAAGCATCACGTCAGTATCGAGAAACTCACTGACGGCGTCCAGCCGGCCGATGCGTTCCAGTCCGGCAGCGGCGAGAACCACTGCATCCAGGTCGCAGGATTTTCCCGGAACCACTTGATCCGTAGCGTTGCCCGGCAGCCCGGGCACCCTGCCCAGGCGGGTGTCCACATTGCCGCGGATATCCACGATGTCGAGGTCGGGCCGGGCGGCGCGCAGCTGGGCGGCGCGGCGCGGCGAGCCCGTTCCCACCGTGGCGCCGGAAGGGAGATCGGCAAGTTTGAGTCCATCCCGGGCACAGAGGACATCCCGGACGTCCACGCGCTTCGGTGTAGCCGCCAGGCTGAGCCCTACTGCAGCGCCGGTGGGCAAATCCTTGAGCGAGTGGATCGCCACGTCACACTCGTTGCGCAGCAGCGCATCGCGCAGGGCGGCGACGAATACACCCGTGCCGCCCATTTGGGACAACGAGCCGGTGAGGACGTCGCCGTCGGTCCTGATGTGGACCAGTTCCACCGGGAAGCCTCCGACGGCGGCCAGCTGGTCGGCGGTCTGCTGCGTCTGGGTGAGCGCGAGCTTGCTGGCGCGGGTTCCGATCCGGACTGTCACTGCTGCGGCGCTCCCCCGGCCGTGCCTGCCTGGTTGGCCACGGGCTCGCCTGCAACGGCTTCGCCCGGGTAGGGATCGTGGCCCTTGCCTACGGTGGTGTCTGCTCCGGCGATGGTGGGCTTTTCGCCCCGGAAGTTCGCGCAGCATCCCGGCCGGCAGACGTCGTACCAGGGGCCAAGGGCGGACACGGCCGGGCGGTCGCTGATGTTGTTGGCGACGGTGCGCTCGGAAATCAGGTCCACCATGCCGTTCACGAACGTGCGGTGCGTGCCGGGTGTCGGAACGCGGGTGGCGGCGAGACCGAGGTTGGCACAGGTCTCCAGGGCTTCCGTGTCCAGATCCCAGACAACTTCCATATGGTCGCTGACGAACCCGAGCGGCACGATGACGATGCCCTTGACGCCCTGGCCCGCGAGCTCCTCAATGGCGTCGTTGATGTCCGGCTCGAGCCACGGCACGTGCGGGGCGCCGGAACGTGACTGGTAGACAAGGGACCAGGGGGCGTTAAGGCCTGATTCCTTCTCCACACGCTGGATGACGGCGGCTGCGGTGGCAAGATGCTGGGCAACGTACGCCGAGCCCTCTTCAAATTCGCGGGGTTCATCCTCGGACCGGCCTGCCGCGTCCGCGTCCCGGGTGGGAATGGAGTGCGTGGCGAACAGGATCTGGACTGGCGCGTCTGGCGTGCCCGCGGCTGCGAGCTGTTCCCGAACCTTTGCCAGGCCTGCAACGGTTCCTTCAATGAAGGGCTCCACGAAGCCGGGGTGGTCGAAGTACTGGCGCACCTTGTCCACCTCGAGCCGGCCGTCCAGGCCGGTTTCCGTCAGTGCCATGCCAATGTCCTCGCGGTACTGGCGGCAGCTGGAGTAAGAGGAGTACGCGCTGGTGGTGATCATGAGCAGGCGGCGGTGCCCGGCGTCGTACGCGTCCTGCAGGGCCTGGGGGATGTACGGGGCCCAGTTGCGGTTGCCCCACAGCACGGGAAGGTTGATGCCCCGGGCGGCGAGCTCGGCCTCAAGCGCTGCCTTCAGCTCGCGGTTCTGCTGGTTGATGGGGCTGATCCCACCGTTGGCGCGGTAGTGGTGCGAAACTTCCTCGAGCCGTTCGTCCGGGATGCCGCGGCCGCGCGTGACGTTGCGGAGGAACGGAATGACGTCCTCCTGGCCTTCAGGCCCGCCGAAGGACGCGAGGAGGACGGCGTCGTAATTCTTCGGAGCCATCCGGCCGGCCTCGGTAACGGGGTTCACGGCGGTAACTTCTGCCGGATCCCGGGCATCCAGGGGGCTCATGCCAGCACCTCTGCAACTTCTGCCGGGGAAATGCGGCGTCCGGTGTAGAAGGGAATCTCCTCACGGACGTGGTTGCGTGCTTCGGTGGCGCGCAGGTGGCGCATGAGGTCCACCAGGTCCACGAGCTCGGGCGCCTCCAGGCCCAGGATCCATTCCCAGTCGCCCAGTGCGAAGGAGGAGACGGTGTTGGAGATGACCTGCGGGAAGTCGCGGCCCAGCAGGCCGTGGTCCCGGAGCATCTTGCCGCGCTCGGCGTCCGGCAGGATGTACCACTCGTAGGAGCGGACGAACGGGTAGACGCAAAGCCAATCGGCCGGAGCGACGCCCCGGGAGTACGCGGGGGTGTGGTTCTTGGCAAACTCGGCCTCGCGGTGCACGCCCATCGCGGACCAGACAATCTCCGTCCCGGTGAAGAGGGTGCTGCGGCGGATATCGCGGATGGCCTGCTGAAGGCCTTCAGGTTTGGGCCCGTGAAGCCACACCATCACATCGGCATCAGCACGCATGGCGGAAACATCGTAGCTGCCGCGGTGCGTCACGCCGGACTGGGCGAGCCGTTCCAGCAGGGCCTCGAAGTCGGCGGCAGCATCGGCGCTGCGGATCAGCGCCTCGGAGCGCTTGAAGACCGTCCAAAGGGTGAAAAACTGCTCGGCTGATTCTTCGGTTTTAGTGACAGATTCGGCAGAAGTGTGGCTCATGGTTACAAGTTTGCCCCTTCGTACCCGTCAAGTCGAAACCATCAAGTTCTACAGCCCGTAGAAGTGCTCAATGTCACAGCAGCGTCAGCTTTCCCGCAGGCCCTGACACCTGGCCTAGGGATTCCGCAGGCGGAAGAAGACCAGTCCGGCGGCACCTGCAACCCCTACGAGCCCCGAACCAAGCCACACCAGGGCGCTTTTCGGCTCCGGCTGCACACTGAGCTTCGCGCTGGTCCGCACGCTGTTGCCCGGGATGGCTGCGGCGTACGGCGTCCACCCTGGCTGGGTCTGCGGCACGGAGTAAATCCGCACGTACGCGGCCTGTCCGCCTGCTGCCGTTCCGGCTGCCGGGGCTCCGCCTGCCGTGGCAGCGGCTGCGGACCGATCCGTCCCTGTCGCGGGACCATTACCGGCCACGCTGGATTCGGGCGATGCAGACTTTGCCGTGGCCGCGGCTGCCGCTGCGGACGCCTCCGGAGCGGCAGGGGCGGCTGGGGCGGCAGGGGCACTTGCGGCCAGCGATTCCGGGACCTCGTTGGAAGCCGGCGGCGCAGCACCGGGAGCCGTCCCCGGCGATGCTGGAGCGGAGGTCGCAGCGGCAGACGCCTCCGGGCGGGTGGCTGCCGGAGTGCTGGATGCGGGGGCGCTGGCAGTCGGCACCGGGGACGCCGTCGCCGTGGGTGTGGGCTCAGGCGTTGGGTCCGGCTTCTGCGTGGCCCTGACGGCCGGACGCAGGGCTGACGGAACTGCTGAAGCGGAAGGAGTAACAACCGGGCTGGGACTGGCGGGCTGTTTGTTATCCGCGCCTTGTCCCTTCCCGGCAGGAGCCTTGCCGTTGGCATCCTTCCGGTCGCGGTTCCGGCCGGGCGCTTCCTCGCGTGCTGCAGCAGAGTGGCCCTTGAGCCGTTCCACCACTGGGAGGGATGCGGTATCCACGGCAGGCGCCGCCGGATCACCGGGGTCCGGAGATCCTTCGGTGGCTTGGGACGCCGGGACGCCTGTGGTTAGAACCAGTACCGCTCCGATTGCCGCGGCTGCTGCCCCGCGTCGGATTCCCCCATTGGTACCGGTCCGGGACATGGAAAGCTCGGACCTGTTGTAAAGCATAATCATCGACACTAACCATCCGGCCAGCCGATGTGAAAACCAGCGGAACCTGTATCGGCGGCCCGGAACAGCGGCGTTTTACGCTTTTTGGCGTACTGACCAGCGACGATGTTCAGCCGGCCAGATTCCGGATTTCCGTCATGGTGTCGGACACCACTGCGGCGAGTCCGTTCCCGGCCACCCAGCCACCCACCACGGCGAGGCCGCCAACGGCGTTGCACGCTTTCCGGATCGCCGTGACCTTGGCACGGTGTCCAACGGCGGCAAAAGGCAGGGCGCCGCGCCACCGCACAACGTCCCACTCCACAAGGTCCTGCCGGCCGATGCCAACATTCAGCAGGGCCGAGGCATCGTGAAGCGACGCTGCCAGGAGCTCATCGTCAGTATCCGGCCCACCGGGCCGGCTGCCGCCGCCGTCAACGCGGCCGTAGGAGAGCCGGAGGACGTGGCGTCCGGGGCCTGCGGCGGCGTCCAGCCAATCCCACTTGCCGGTGGCGTGGGTAAGGGCCTTTGCCTGAATGCCGGGGGTTTGAGGTGCAACGAGGATGCCGGTGCCGCGGGGACGGCGGTCCAGTTCGGGCTTGTCCAAAACCAGGGTGACGAGCTGCACGTCAGGCCCGGAACCGGGCTGCTTCCCCGCAATCGCCGGGACTGCTTGTTCCAACAGCCCGACGGCGGCCGGGCCGTCCACTGCCACTGCCAGCAGGCCGGCGGCGAACTTGTCCCCGAGGGCGTCAACGCGCCACCCCTCGGGGGTCCGGACAACAGACGTTGCGCGCGTGCCGGGCAGGAGCGTCACGCCCCGGCCACGGAGGTCACTGACCAGTGCATTGACCAGGGTGTGCATGCCGCCTTCCAGGCCCGCGACGGCGGAGCCGGCCTTGGCTGGTCCCCTGCTGTTGCGCCGCTGGGCTGCCACGGCCGCGGCCAGCGAGCCGTGCTGCCGAAGTCCGGCGCGCAGCCCGGGGGCCACCATGTCGACGTCGAGCATTCCCGGATCAGCAGAGTGGACGCCGCCCACCACGGGCTCAACCAGCCGCTCCAGGACCCGCCGCCCCATGCGCGCCCTGACGAGCGCGGACACACTGACAACGTCCGCGGCGGTCCCGATGGACGCCGGCAGGATCCTGTCGAGGGAAGCCCGGAGCGAGCCAAACAGGCCCAGAGAGCGGCGGACTTCGGGATCCCATGGGTTGGCCGGGATGCCCAGAACCCCTGTCTTGGGAAGTTCGCGCGGGCCGTCCGGCAACTGGACCCAGGCGCCGCCGGGCCGGGGCGCAACAATCCTGTCCGCAAGGCCCAGTTCCCCGGCAAGGCCCGCGACGGCGTCGGACCGGGTAGCGAAGGATTCGGCGCCGCTGTCCAGCGAAAGGCCCGCCACGACGTGACTGCCCACGCAGCCGCCCCACTCCGCGCCGGCTTCCAGGACCGTGACCCGGTGCCCGGCTGCAGCCAGCTCCCGGGCGGAAAGCAGACCTGAGATCCCACCGCCCAGCACCAGCGCGGATTGGGCTCCAGCCGGGTGACTTGCCATGGTTACTCCGGCGAGATGGAGTGGATGAGCTCTACAACCCGGGTGAGGATGGCAGGGTCGGTCTCGGGAGGAACGCCGTGGCCAAGGTTAAGGACGTGGCCGGGTGCGCCTGCTCCGGCGGCGACAACAGAGCGGACGTGGGCTTCGAGGATTTCCCAGGGGGCCGACAGGAGGGCAGGGTCGATGTTGCCCTGCAGCGGAACCGAACCGCCCAGCCTGCGGTTGGCCTCATCAAGAGGCAGGCGGTAGTCAACGCCCACCACGTCCACGCCCACGTCCCGCATGGCCACCAGAAGCTCGGACGTGCCGGTACCGAAGTGGATGAGAGGCGCGCCCAGGTGCCGCACGTGGTCGAGGGCACGCGTGGAGGCCGGAGCCACGAATTTTGTGTAGTCAGCCAGGCCCAGCGAGCCTGCCCACGAGTCGAACAGTTGCCCCGCGGAGGCGCCGGCCTCCAGTTGGGCCTGCAGGAACATGCCGGACGCGTCGGCGGCCCAGTTGGCAAGGGCGCGCCAGGTCTCCGGGTCTGCGTGCATCATGGTGCGGGGCCCGAGGTGGTCACGGGACGGCTTGCCCTCCACCATGTAGGCCGCCAGGGTAAAGGGAGCGCCGGCGAAGCCAATCAGCGGGGTGCTCCCGAGTTCGGCAACCGTGAGGCGGACCGCTTCACGGATGGGTTCAAGCGCCTCCCAGGTCAGCTGCGGCAGGGCGGCAACGTCGGCGGCGGTCCGCACGGGCTTGTCCAGGACCGGACCTACCCCGGGCACAATGTCCACACCCACGCCCGCCAGCTTCAACGGGATAACGATGTCTGAAAAGAAGATCCCTGCGTCCACGTCGTGGCGGCGGACGGGCTGAAGCGTGATCTCGGAAGCAAGCTCCGGCCGCAGGCAGGAGTCCAGCATCGCGATACCTTCCCGGACCTTGAGGTACTCAGGCAGGGAGCGCCCGGCCTGCCGCATAAACCAGACAGGGCGGCGGGACGGCTTTCCGCCCCGGTAGGCCGTGATCAGCGGCGAGTCCGCGGTGCGGCCATCCACCAGTGGATGGTCTGCAGCGAGGGCGCCGGCAGCGGACGTGGCAGGGCTGGAAGTCATGCCTTCGATTGTGCCCAAAAACAGCAGCAAAAGATAACGACAGGCTGTCACGCGAAGGGGCACCGCCCCTGCCGTGGCAGGAATCACAGCCTCGGCGCCCCGCTTCCGCGCCGGGCAGTTGTTCTACCGAGGAACGAAAAAGCTATGATTGACCTGCTGTGGTTCTTTTCTCATTGGTGGCTACACACGCCGACATCGATCTTGAGACCGTTGCTCAGTTGAGCAACGGTGCTTCCGGGATCGCCACATCCGCTCTCTCCGGATCGCCGGCAGTGACGGGTGCGGTGGTCCTTGCCACCTGCAACCGGTACGAGATTTACGGCGAAGCCTCCCACCCGGACGACGTCGAAGCCGCCCGCGCTGCCCTCGTCGCCCAGATCAGTGACGTGAGCGGGCTGAGCGAACCGCTCGTCTCCCGCTCCTTCAGCACCCGCACCGGCCCCGAAGTAAGCCAGCACCTCTTCGCCGTCAGCGCGGGGCTGGACTCCGCAGTGGTCGGAGAGCGCGAAATCGCGGGCCAGGTGCGCCGGGCACTCATTACCGCACAGCACGAAGGAACCGCCAGCTCCGGACTCGTCCGGCTGTTCCAGGCCGCGTCCAAGACGGCCAAGGACGTCGGCGCCCAGACTGCCCTCGGGTCAAGGGGGCTCTCCATCGTGTCCGTAGCCCTGGATTTGGCAACCGATCTTTCCGAGAACCCGGACTGGTCCACCAAAAAGGTGGTGGTCTTCGGTACCGGAGCCTACGCCGGCGCCACCATGGCGCTGCTGCGTGAGCGCGGCTGCACCGATATCTCCGTCTTTTCCTCTTCCGGCCGTGCTGAAGGCTTCGTGGCCACCCGCGGCGGCACCGCCCTCGACGCCGAATCGCTCCGTCCCGCCGTCGCCGCCGCCGACGTCATGATCGGCTGCAGCGGTTCCGACACCCGGGTGGAAGCCGACGAACTCGCCCTGGTGCGCGCGAATTCGCCGCAGCCGCTGATCGCCATCGACCTCGCCCTGACCCATGACTTTGACCCCGGCGTGGGCGAGCTGGACGGCGTTGAGCTGCTGACCCTGGAGTCCGTGCGCCTCGCGGCACCGCAGGAACAGGCTGAATCACTGACGCAGGCAAGCGGCATTGTCAGCGGCGCCGCCAAAGCCTTTGAGCAGGAACGGGAGGCCCGTTCCGTGGATTCCGCGATCGTTGCACTGCGGCGGCACACCATGAATGTCCTGGACGCGGAGATGGAAAAGGTCCGTGCCCGGCACGGCTGCACCGCCGCAGCCGAGGAAGTGGAGTTCGCACTCCGGCGCATGGTCAAGCAGCTGCTTCACGTCCCCACGGTGCGCGCCCGCGAACTGGCAGCGAATGGCCAGCAGGACGAGTACGTGGCTGCCCTGGAGGCCCTCTACGGCATCACCGTCGAGCAGCCTGCAGCCCGCGCCGTCCCGCAGGCTGAATGCCCGGTGGACCACAGCGGCCTCGAGAGCGCCTGAGCCGCAACGCCCCATCAGCTCCTGCGGCATTCCCGGCAACGCCCCATCAGCTCCTGCGGCATTCCCGGCAACGCCCCATCAGCTCCTGCGGCATTCCCGGCAACGCCCCATCAGCTCCTACGGCATTCCCGGCAACGCCCCATCAGCTCCTGCGGCATTCCCGGCAACGCCCCATCACTTTCCACGAAGAAGTGATGGCTCGTTGGTCCAAAGGGTGCGAAACGTGATGGCGCGTTCGAGTGGGGTTCCGGGTCAGTAGACGGGCTTGTCGGGTTCCACCTCGCGCACCCAGGCGAGGATCCCGCCGTCGAGATGGCTGACCCGCTGATAACCAGCCTTTTGGGCCGCCGCCAGGACGTTCGCCGAGCGCGTCCCCGCCTTGCAGAGGAACACAATGTCCCGGTCCTGCGGGAGCTCCTGCCACGCCTCCCCCGCAAGGATCCGGCCCTGCGGAATGAGGACGGCGCCGTCGATGCGAACGATGTCGTATTCCCCGGACTCCCGCACATCCACCAGCTCAAAGTCCTTCAGGCCGGCATTCCGGGACGCGAGCATGGTGGCCAGCTGGGTTGCGGTAACGGTATGTTCCGTGTCCGCCTGTGCCGCCGGAGTAACGCCGCAGAACGCCTCGTAGTCGGTCAGCTCGGTAATGGGCTTCGCCGCCGGATCCTTGGAGACGCGGATTTCGCGCCAGCTGCCGCCGAGGGCGTCGAACAGGGCCACGCGGCCCAGCAATGAGCGTCCGACGCCGGTGATCAGCTTCACTGCCTCAGTCACCATGAGCGACCCCACGGCAGCGCAGAGCATGCCGAAGACCCCGCCCTCGCCGCACGACGGAACGGACCCTGCGGGCGGCGCTTCAGGGTAAAGGTCCCGGTAGGTCGGCCCGTGCTTTTCCCAGAAGACGCTCACCTGCCCGTCAAAACGGAAGATGGAGCCCCAGACGTAGGGTTTGCCCAGGATGGCGGCGGCGTCGTTGACCAGGTAGCGGGTGGCAAAATTGTCGGCACCGTCCAGGATCAGGTCATAGCCGGCGAACAGCTCCAGGGCGTTGGAGGCATCCAGCCGGACGTTGTGCAGCCGGACGTCCACCAGCGGGTTGAGGGCGGCAATGGCATCCCGCGCCGACTCGATCTTGGGCCGTCCCACGTCGGCCACGCCGTGGATGACCTGGCGCTGCAGGTTGCTCAGGTCAACGGCGTCGTCGTCAATGATTCCGAGCGTTCCCACCCCCGCAGCGGCAAGGTAGAGCAGCGCCGGCGAACCGAGTCCGCCGGCGCCGATCACGAGTACTTTTGCGTTCTTGAGCCGCCGCTGCCCCAGCGCGCCGATCTCCGGAATGATGAGGTGCCGCGAGTAGCGCTCCACCTCGTCAGGAGTGAGCGCACCCGCCGGTGCAACCAACGGATCCAGTGAAACAGTGGAAACATTTGCGGTGAATGTCGAAGCCATACTTCAATGTATGCCCCGGGATACCGCCGGGTCATATTACCCCGAAGTAGAGTGGGGGTAACGCAAGGGAAAGAAGGACAACTTGGTCCATGAAGCACGGGCTGACCGCCCGTCCGCAGCCGAACCGCAAATTGCTTCGCGCCCCGCCGGGCAACGGTCCGCCCGGCTTCCAAGGGACGAGCGCCGGGCACAACTCCTTTCCGCAGCACAGGAAGTCTTTGTTGCCAACGGCTATCACGGCGCCGCCATGGACGAAATCGCCGAGACGGCGCACGTCAGCAAACCTGTCCTGTACCAGCACTTCCCCTCGAAGCGGGAACTGTACCTGGCCCTGCTCGAAAGCCACCTGGCATCCCTCACTGATCTGATGCTGGGGGCGCTGAACTCCACCACGGACAATGATGAACGGGTGCAGGCCGTCATGCGTGCCTATTTCCAGTTCATCGCCAACGATGACCAGGCCCACCGGCTGGTTTTCGAATCGGACCTCATCAATGATCCCGATGTCAGCTCACGGCTGGAAACCTTCAACCGGACATTTGCGGATGCCATTGCCCACGTCATCGCAGAGGACACCAAACTTCCCCACCTTGAGGCCGAACTGCTGGGGCGCGGCCTTGCCGGCATGGCCCAGGTCAGCGCCCGCTACTGGCTCGAAACGGACGGCAACCTGGACCTCGATGTGGCCAGCGACCTCATCTACCGTTTAGCTTGGCGCGGAATCTCTCGCTTCCCCAAAGAGTCCTAGACTACAAATAAGACATAACCCGAGAACGTGTACTGGCTGGGAGGCCCCCTGTGGAAATTAAGATCGGTGTGCAGAACGTTGGCCGCGAAATTGTGCTGGAGTCAAACGATGATGCAGACTCAGTGGCCAAGGTCGTCCAGGAAGCCATCAGCAACGGCGGCGACCTGCGCCTGAAGGATGACAAGGGACGCCTGATCATTGTTCCCGGCAAGGCCCTGGCCTACGTGGAAATCGGTGCCGAAGAAGTCCGCCGTGTAGGTTTCGGCCAGTTCTAGCCCCCGGGCCCCGCTGAGGGGCTGGCATTTTTCAAGGAGAGCCATGCTTTCGCTGACCATCGTGGTGCTGGTGACAGCCGCCGCAGGTTTTATTGTCTGGGCCAACGACAAGCGGCACACAAAATACGGGCTGGTCCTTCCCGCCGCCGTTAGCGTGGGTGTGGGAGCTGTCAGCTGGATCGTCCTTATGGCCGCGGGTTTTGGCTACCGGCCGGGAATGACGTGGCTGCCGTGGGTCCTTCCCATGGTTCTGGGGGCAGCAGCGGCGGTTGCCGTGGTCCTCTATCTGGGGCGCACAAGGGCCAGGCATGACCTGGAACGGCTGACAGAGGCCCTGAAGCTCTAAATTGATCAGCGAGCCATAGAAGCACCCCTGTGACCACTGCCCCGGGCAGTGGTCACAGGCCGTTAAGGGCCGGCAGGATGCTTCGCAGGCTCAGCAACCGCCTGGAGCGCGGCCGCAGCTTCACGTACTGCCTCCGCCGCACCCACGTCGCGGGCTGTGACCTCTCCCCCGGCGTCGTGGGAGGTGTAGCGGAGGAACACCCGGTTATACCGCCAGTCCAGGTCAGGGTGGTGGTTTTGTTCCTCGGCGAGTCGACCGACGGCGGCAATCAGCTCAAGTGCGGCAGCCGCCGTCGGCAGCTTGTACACGGTCACCAGCGCACCCTCGCGGTACCGCCAGTCCGGCAGGACGGCCAAGGCGTCCTCGAGCCGCTCGGGGGAAAGAACGTCCTTGCCGGCCATAGCTGCTCCTCGACTGAAGTTTGGCGCCAGCGGCTCAGGGAACGGGCTACAGGAACTCGGCCCGGCCCTCCATGGCCGAGGACGCCAGTGCATGTTCACGGCGCGGTATCCTGCCGGCCGTCTTGGCCAGCCTACCGGCGATCACCGCGTGTTTGAAGGCCTCCCCCATCAGGGCAGGGTTCTGCGCCCGGGTCACGGCCGTGGCCAGCAGCACGGCATCGCAGCCCAGCTCCATAGCCAGGGCGGCATCCGAGGCAGTGCCGATGCCGGCGTCCAAAACCACCGGCACCGAGGCCCTGGACACAATCAGCTCAATGTTGTGCGGATTCAGGATGCCCAGTCCCGTGCCGATCGGCGCCCCGAGCGGCATGACTGCGGTGGCTCCGAGGTTCTCGAGCCGCAGCGCAAGGACGGGGTCGTCATTGGTGTACGCAAAAACCTTGAAGCCCCTGTTGACGAGTTGTTCCGTGGCGTCCACCAGTTCGACGGCGTCCGGCAGCAGGGTTTGTTCGTCGGCGATGACTTCCAGCTTTACCCAGTCGGTTTCCAGTGCCTCACGGGCCAGTTCGGCGGTCAGCACGGCGTCCCGCGCAGTGAAGCAGCCCGCCGTGTTGGGCAACACACGGATGCCGTGATCCACAAGCAGCTGGAAGAGCGAGCCCGTCTCCGCGGTGGAATACCGCCGCATGGCCACCGTGGTCAATCCGGTACCGGAGGCCAGGAGGGCGGCGCCCAGGCCGTCAAGGCTCGGCGCACCGCCGGTGCCCATGATGAGCCGGGAGGTCAGTGCGACGCCGTCAATCACCAGCGGATCGTCGTGGCCGGCCATGCTGGGGGTAGTGATGGTTTCGGTCATCGTGTCAGCCTCCCTGCACTGCCGTGAGGAGCTCAATGTCGTCGCCGTCGGCGAGCGCGGTGGCGAACCACTGGCTGCGCGGCACTACCTGGGAATTGTGGGCCACGGCCACGCCCAGTTTCCCGCCGTCGGCGGCCTGGCCGTCGGCTCCGAGGGGGCGCCCGGTGACCTGGCTGACGAGCACGGTGATGGAGGTACCCTCGGGCACAAGGTGCCGGCTTCCGTTCAAGGTGATGTTCATGCTGTTTCCTTTGCTGGCGGTGTGTGGCTAAGGCGGGCGGTGGGCGGGTGGCTGGTGCCGGAAAAGCGGCCTGGATTGAAGGCCGCCCATCGGGGGTCCTGGCGCCCGTCCAGGAGTTCCCGGCAGACGGCGGCGGCGGCCGGCGCCAGCAGGACCCCGTGTCTGAAGAACCCGGTGGCGATGATGAGGCCGGCAATGTATTCGGAGTCCCGGGCCTCCCCGCCCGCCACGGGCACCCGCCCCAGCAGAGGTGCGTTGTCCGGGGTTCCGGGGCGGGCCCGGGCTGTGGATTCCAGCAGTTCAAGTTCGGCGACGGCGGGGACCAGCACCTGCGCGTCGCGGAGGAGCTGGTACACGCCCCCGGCGGACACGGCATCGGCGGCCGACGGCGAATCCTCACGCTGGGTTGCCCCAATCACCACTGTGCCGTCCCGGCGGGGCACGATATAGACCGGGAAGCCGTGCACCAGCCCGCGGACGGTGGACATCACCAGAGGCTGCAAGTGATGGGGAACTGCGAGGCGCAGGATGTCCCCGTAGACGGGCCGCAGCGGCAGGTGCAAATCTTCGGGCAGTGCTTCCAGCGCTGCCGCGTGCAGCCCGTTAGCCACTACCGTTTCGGCGGCCAGCACGGTTCCCCCGCCAGCCAGGCGTACGCCGGCAACAGCTCCGTCCTGCCACAACAGCCCAGCAGCGTTGGCACGGACCGCATAAGTGTGACTGCCGTCGTCGTCCGCCAAGGCCGCCTGCAGGCAGGCCACCAGCAGCCGCGGATCCACCTGATGGTCTGCAGGGGTATCGAGCGCGCAGGCAATCCCGGGACTCAGCAGGGGCTCGCGCTGCCGCGCGGTCCGGACGGTCAGCGGTTCAACGGAAAGGCCGTTTGCCTGCTGGACTGCGCGCAGGTCCATCAGTGCCCGTCGGTCGGCGGCGTCGGCACCGACGGCAAGGGTCGGCGTCGTGATGTATCCCGGATCTGCCCCTGATGCTGCCGCCAGTCCGGCGACGTAACCCGGCCAGCGGGCCGAGGCGTCCAGCATGAGTTCCAGGAGATCCTCCTCCTGGTAGTGCAGCTCGCTGACGGGAGCAAGCATCCCGGCGGCAGCCCAACTGGCCCCCGAACCCGGTGCGTCGTCGATGACCACCACCGTGCGGCCGGAGCGCTTCGCCTCCCAGGCGATGCTGTGGCCGATAACTCCGCCGCCGATGACTGCCACGTCCGCATGGATGATGTTGTCCGCGTGCCTGGGCAGGCTGCTCGAAGGGCTGTCGGATGGTGCGCCCATGTATCTCCTTCCCTACGCCGGCATTAACCGGATCAGGTCAAGCGGTCGGCTCTGACGCCCTCTCAGCCCGGCGCTTTGTGACAGCTGCCGCGGGCTCCCGCAGTACGAGGCAAGTGTAGAGGAACTAGGCTTTTCTCCATGAATGTGTCCCACACCCCCGCCGGCTCCGATGTCCTCGGCAGCGCCAAGGTCAGCAACGGCCTCCACGCCGCCCGCCTCTACCTCTGCACCGACGCACGGAAGGACCGCGGCGACTTCGGGCAGTTCGTTGATGCCGCCTTCGCCGGCGGGGTGGACATTATCCAGCTGAGGGACATGACCATCGAGGCAGCCGAGGAACTGGAACTCCTGGCTGTGCTCAAGGAAGCGGCGGAACGGCACGGCCGGCTGTGGGCAGTCAACGACCGTGCGGACATCGCTGTACTGTCCGGCGCACCGGTCTTCCACATCGGCCAAAAAGACCTGCCCCTGGCTGCTGCCCGAACCCTGCTCAACGGCAACGCCGCCATTGGCCTTTCCAGCCACAGCCCGGCGCAGGTGGACGCCGCACTGGCGGCAGCCTCGGCCCCCGCAGGGCTGGACTACTTCTGCGTAGGCCCGGTGTGGGCCACCCCCACCAAGCCCGGGCGGGCAGCAGTTGGCATCGAGTTGGTGGAGTACGCCGCCGAAGCTGCACGCCTGGGCGGGCGCGAAGGACAGTTCGACGGCGGCGTACCCTGGTTCGCGATCGGCGGCATTGACCACGGCAACGTGGAGCAGGTGGTGCATGCGGGCGCGCGCAGGATTGTGGTGGTGCGCGCCATCACGGAAGCCAGTGATCCAACAGCCGCCGCCGCTGCACTGCTCGCCGCCCTGGACGCCGCCGGTTCCTGACCCTCCTTACGCGGCCTTACGCGGCGCCTTACCCTGTGCCGCTCACGGCCCGGGTGCCTGCATTATCAACGGAATTCGAGTTAGGCTGATTTTCGTGTCACACCATCGGCTGGCTCCCAACGTCCACGAGCACAAGAACGCGCTCGAGGCGGCGCTCGGTGCGCTGCGGGCCGAGCTGGAGCTGCCCGGCGCCTACCCTGAGGAGGCGGTGGCTGACGCAAAAGCGGCCGTGGAATCCCTGCAGCTGCCCGCCTACGACCTGACCGCCGTCGAGTTCGTCACCATCGATCCCGCGTCCTCCACCGACCTGGACCAGGCACTGTTCCTAGAGCCGGACGCCGACGGTTACCACGTGCTCTACGCCATCGCGGACGTGCCTGCGTTCGTTACCCCCGGCGGACCTCTGGACGCGGAAACACGCCGCCGCGGGCAAACGTTCTACGCCCCCGACGGGCGGATCCCGCTGCATCCGGAAATTATCAGCGAACAGGCCGGCAGTCTCCTTCCTGGCCAGGACTGCTCTGCATTCGTCTGGGATTTCCGCCTCGACAACGCCGCCGAGGTCAGGTCCGCCGCCGTCAGGCGGGCACGTATCCGCAGCCGGGCCAAGCTCAGCTACAAGGGCGCGCAGGCGCAGCTCGACGACGGCACAGCCCCGCCGGTGCTGCGGCTCCTTAGAGAGGTGGGGCTCAAGCGTGTGGAGCTGGAGCGGGCCCGCGGCGGCGCCAGCTTGAACATGCCCGATCAGGAGATCGTCCAACTGCCCGACGGCGGCTACCGGATTGACGCCGCTCCCCAGCTTCCCGTTGAGGACTGGAATGCGCAGATCTCGTTGATGACCGGAATGGCGGCCGCCCGGCTCATGCTCGCGGGGAAGGTCGGTATCCTGCGCACCATGCCGTCCCCGGATGAGCGTTCTTTGAACCATTTCCGGCTGCAGACCGAAGCCTTGGGAAAGCCCTGGGACGGTGAAGTCAGTTACGGGGAATACCTGCGGAGCCTGGACCCAACAGATCCCCGGCAGTTGGCCATCATGCACTCCGCCGGCATGCTGTTCCGCGGAGCCGCCTACACCGCCTTTGACGGATCCGTGCCGGAAGACGGAGTCCAGTCCGCCATCGGCGCCGCCTACGCGCATACAACTGCCCCGTTGCGCCGCCTGGTGGACCGCTTTGTCCTGGTCATCTGCGAGGCCTTGAGCAACGGCGGCAAAGTACCGGGCTGGGCACGCGAAGCCCTGCCAACGTTGCCGGAGATCATGGCCGGCTCGGACCAGCTGGCGTCGCGGATGGAGCGCATGGCCCTGGATACGGTGGAGGCCGCCCTGCTGGTCAACCACATTGGGCAGGAATTCGACGCGATTGTGATCTCCGGGTCCAAACCGCAAAAAGAGAACGGCAAAAACGGGAACGGCAACGGGAAGAACGGCAACGGCAACGGCGGTTGGGGCATTATCCAGATCGCGGACCCCGCCGTGACCGCCCGCTGCGCCGGTGAACTGGAGCCCGGAACCAAGGTCAGGGTCCGCCTGGTCTCCTCTGATATCGCAACGCGGGAAGTCCATTTCGAGCTCGTGGAGTAGTGGGGCAACAGGCCGTGCAATTCGCCCATTGGGCTGCCAAGGCCGGGATTTGCCCTGTCTGCGGCTAGACTGAAGAAGTAGAAATGGATGCCCGGTCGTTGATTTCCTTGATTTGAAACCAACAAGCCCGCCCCTACGCGATCTTGAGATACACCCGTTGGTCCCCAGTGCCAGCATTTAGATAGCCCGCGATCGGCTTCCACTGGAATTGCGTGCGCGCCCGAGCGTGCTCCGGAACAGCCTTGCGGCCGGCCCGTTGAGCAGGCAGCGCCATTGCCCAAATGAATAAGGAAACTCCACAGTGAGTGAATTGCATACCCACCAGCTTCTGACCGACGACTCCGGCACCGAAGTTCTCGAGCCCGAAGAAACCATTATCTCGGACGAGAAGCCCCACGAGATCGAGGAGAAGTCCTTCGCGGACTACAACGTCCGGGCTGACATCGTGGAATCCCTGGCCGATGCCGGGATCACCCACCCCTTCCCCATCCAGGCCATGACCCTGCCGGTGGCCCTGTCCGGCCATGACATCATTGGCCAGGCCAAGACCGGTACCGGCAAGACCCTGGGCTTCGGCATCCCCGCCCTCCAGCGGGTGGTAGGCCAGGACGACCCCGGCTACGAGAAGCTGGCCGTCCCCGGCGCGCCGCAGGCCCTGGTGATCGTGCCCACCCGCGAACTCGCCGTGCAGGTGGCCAATGACCTGCAGACTGCCTCCAGGAAACGCAACGCCCGCATCGCCACCATTTATGGCGGCCGTGCCTACGAGCCGCAGGTGGAGGCCCTGACCAAGGGCGTGGAGATTGTGGTGGGAACGCCCGGCCGCCTCATCGACCTCTACAAGCAGAAGCACCTGAGCCTGAAGAACGTCAAGATCGTCATCCTGGACGAAGCGGACGAGATGCTCGACCTCGGCTTCCTGCCCGACGTCGAGACCATCATCGCCGGCACTCCGGCTGTCCGCCAGACCCTGCTCTTCTCCGCCACCATGCCTGGCCCGGTCATCGCCATGGCCCGCCGGTACATGACGCAGCCAACGCATATCCGCGCCGCAGACCCCGATGACGAGGGCCTCACCAAGCGTGACATCCGGCAGCTGATCTACCGTGCCCACAGCATGGACAAGACCGAAGTTGTGGCCCGCATCCTCCAGGCCCGCGGCCGCGGCCGGACCATTATCTTCACCAAGACCAAGCGCACCGCCGCGAAGGTAGCCGAGGAACTCGTGGACCGCGGCTTTGCCGCGGCCGCCATCCACGGTGACCTGGGCCAGGGCGCCCGCGAACAGGCACTGCGCGCATTCCGCAACAACAAGGTGGACGTCCTGGTCGCCACCGACGTCGCCGCCCGCGGCATCGACGTGGATGACGTCACGCACGTCATCAACTACCAGTGCGTGGAAGACGAAAAAATCTACCTGCACCGCGTGGGCCGCACCGGCCGCGCCGGGAACAAGGGCACCGCCGTCACGTTCGTGGACTGGGACGACATGCCCCGCTGGGGCCTGATCAACAAGGCCCTGGGCCTGAGCGTGCCGGAGCCCATCGAGACCTACTCCTCGTCACCGCACCTCTACGAGGACCTGGACATCCCCGAAGGCACCAAGGGCCGCCTGCCGCGTGACAAGCGCACCCTTGCCGGAGTTAACGCCGAGGTCCTTGAGGACCTGGGTGAAACCGGCAAGAAGAACAGCCGCGGCGGCCGTGACAGCGGGCCCTCCCGCGAGCGCGACGGCCGGGACCGAACCAGCCGCGGCCGCGACAGCAGGGGCGGAAACCGCGACGGCGGCCGCGACGGCAGTGACTCCGCGGGCCGCACCGGGGAGCGCCGTCGTCGTACGTCCGATTCAGCTGCAGCCCCTGCTGCCGCCGGTGACGCACCCGCTGCAACCTCGACCGCAACCGAGGGCGAGCAGCCCTCGCGTGCCCGCCGCTCCCGAACTCGTACCCGCCGCCGCAACGGCGAGGTCGTAGTTGGCAGCGACACCGCTGCACAGCCTGGCAACACCGAGGCCTAACGCGCTTCATGACTGACACTGTCTGGGCGCCGGACGGCAGCAGCCTGGTGGTACACGCGGACAACGCGGAGTTCCTCCCCTCGCTGCCGGACGGCGCCTTCACACTGATATACGTGGATCCGCCGTTCAACACCGGCCGGCCCCAGCAGCGCCAGCAGACCACCATGGTGGCCAACGCTGACGGCACCGGCGACCGCGTAGGTTTCAAGGGGCGCTCCTACGACACCATCAAGGGCGCCCTGCACCGGTACGATGATGCGTTCAGCGATTACTGGTCCTTCCTGGAGCCACGGCTCGTGGAGGCCTGGCGCCTGCTGGCGGAGGACGGCACGCTGTACCTGCACCTCGACTACCGCGAGGTGCACTACGCAAAGGTGATGCTGGACGCCATCTTCGGCCGGGAATGCTTCCTGAACGAGGTCATCTGGGCCTACGACTACGGCGCCCGCGCGAAAAACCGCTGGCCCACCAAGCACGACAACATCCTTGTGTACGTGAAAAACCCGGCAAAGTACCACTTCGACAGCGCCGAAGTGGACCGGGAGCCCTACATGGCGCCCGGCCTGGTCACCCCCGCCAAGCGCGAGCTGGGAAAGCTGCCCACTGACGTGTGGTGGCACACCATCGTCTCCCCCACCGGCAAGGAAAAAACCGGCTACCCCACCCAGAAGCCGGAGGGCCTGGTCCGCCGGGTGGTGGCAGCTTCAAGCCGGCCTGGCGACTGGTGCCTGGATTTCTTTGCGGGTTCCGGCACGCTGGGAGCCGTCGCTGCGAAGCTGGGCCGGAAGTTCGTGTGCGTGGACCAGAACCAGCCGGCCATTGACGTCATGGCCAGGCGCCTCAGCGACCATGCCGACTTCACCTCTTTCCCGCCCCACCAGGTAGCGCCAAGTGTCGTTGTGACGTCCCGGAACGACACTTAGAGCTACCTGCTTGTAAATAGCGGGTTCAGGGGCGGACGATGGCGGTTCCGGTCGCCATGTCCTCGATCCGGGCCAGGACCTCAGGTGCCGTAAGGTTTTCGCCGAGCAGGTTGGGTTTGCCGGTTCCGTGGTAATCGGATGACCCGGTGATCAGCAGGTCATGCTTGGCGGCGAGCCGGCGCAGGAACCCGCGGCCTTCCTCCGGATTGTCCCGGTGGTCAATTTCCAGGCCGGCCAGCCCGGCGTCGATCATGTCCTGGTAAACCCGCTCCCCCACAATGCGGCCGCGTGCGGAGGCCACCGGGTGGGCAAACACGGGGACGCCGCCGGCAGCGACCACCAGTTCGACGGCGGTGGCCGGGTCCGGCGCGTAGTGCTGGATGAAGTAGCGGGACCGGGAGGTGAGGATGGATGCGAATGCCTCGGACCGGTCCTCCACCACGCCCGCAGCCACGAGCGCGTCGGCGATATGCGGACGGCCAAGGGTGGCGCCCGGCGTTACATGATGGATGACGTCGTCCCAAGTGAGCGGATAGTCCTCCGCGAGCAGTGTGACCATCCGCTCGGCGCGGGTCTGCCGGGCATCCTTGGCCTTGGTGATCTCCTCCAGCAGGCCGGCATGTCCGGGGTCATGCAGGTAGCTCAACAGGTGGACACTGATGCCCTGCTCCGTCCGGCACGAAACCTCCATGCCGGGCACCAGCGCAACGCCGTGCTCCACCGCCGCAGCGGAGGCTTCGACCCAGCCAGTGGTGGAATCGTGGTCGGTCAGCGCCACCACGTCCAGCCCGGCGCGGGCTGCCGAGGCCATCACGTCGGCGGGCTTTTCCGTGCCGTCGGAGACATTTGAGTGGGCATGCAGGTCGATCCTCACCTTCCAAGCCTAGTAGACCGCGGCTCCCCAGTTCGTGCGGGTATTCGCACAAGCCTTCGTGCTGGTGAGACGATGGTGCCGTGAACGATGCCGATAACAGCCAAAATTCTGCTTCCCAGCCCCTGGAGGAGCGCGTCAACAACCGCTCCCAGCGGCCCAGTTCCGACGCCTTCAAGGCCTTTATGGCCGGCAATTGGGCGCCGTCCAGCCAGGAGCTTCCGGCCCGCGACGCCGTTGCCAGCCACGCCGCAACCCGGCGCAAGGCCATCTCCGACCAGTTCAAGGGCGAACGCCTGGTCATCCCGGCGGGACCGCTGAAGGTGCGCTCCAACGACTGTGATTACCGCTTCCGCCCGCACTCGGGCTTCGCGCACCTCACGGGGCTTGGCCTTGACCACGAGCCTGACGCTGTTCTGATCCTGGAGCCCGTGGAAGAAGGAAAGGGCGACGACGGCGGCAACCACCGCGCGGCGCTGTACTTCCGGCCGCTGGCCGGGCGGGATACCGAGCAGTTCTACGCCGACTCAAGGTCCGGCGAGTTCTGGATCGGCGCCCGTCCCACGCTGGCCGAGTTCGAGGCCCGCCTGGGCCTTCCCACGGCACACATCGACCAGCTCGAAACGGCCATCACCAAGAATGTGGGCGCCCCTGAAATTGGCGGCATCTCCATCCGACTGGTGCGCAAGGTGGACGAAAACATCGATGCCCTCGTGGACACCGCGCGGTACAACACGGCGAAGGACCCCGACAACCTGGACCTCGCCGTCCTCGATGCCCTCGACGAAAAACTCAGCGAAGCCCTCTCTGAGCTGCGCCTGCTCAAGGATGAGTGGGAGATCGAGCAGATGAAGCTCGCAGTCGCCGCCACCGTGGAAGGGTTCGAGGAAGTAGTGAAGGCCCTGCCCCGGGCACTGACACATGTCCGCGGCGAACGCGTCGTGGAGGGTGCCTTCTTCGCCCGCGCCAGGGAGGTGGGCAACGAGCTGGGCTATGACACCATCGCGGCCTCGGGCAACAACGCCACCGTCCTGCACTGGACCCGCAACACCGGAAAGATCAACGCCGGCGAGCTCCTGCTGCTGGACGCCGGTGTGGAAGCTGACTCGCTGTACACCGCCGACATCACGCGGACCCTGCCGGCAACCGGGGTGTTCTCCGACGTCCAGCGCAAAGTATACGAAGCGGTGCTGGACGCCGCAGATGCCGGTTTCGCCGCAGCGCAGCCCGGCACACGGTTCCGCGACATCCACACCGCCGCCACTACCGTCCTCGCCGAGCGCCTGGCGGAATGGGGACTCCTGCCGGTCAGCGTCGAAGAAGCGGTCAGCCCGGAGGGCCAGCAGCACCGTCGCTGGATGCCGCACGGAACCAGCCACCACCTGGGCCTCGATGTCCACGACTGCGCGCAGGCCAAGCGCGAGCTGTACCTGGACGGCATCCTCACCGAAGGCATGGTGTTCACCATCGAACCAGGTCTGTACTTCAAGGAAGAGGACCTCGCCATCCCCGCCGAATACCGGGGCATCGGCGTGCGGATCGAAGATGACATCCTGATGACCGCCGAGGGTCCGGTGAACCTGAGTGCCGCCCTGCCGCGCAAGGCGGACGACGTGGAAAACTGGATGGCCGGCATCTACCGCGAAGCCGAGGGCGCAAAGTAATTACACACAAAAGCGGGGGTCAGCGGAAAAAATTTCCGGTGACCCCCTCTTTTGCTTTGGGCTTCGTTTGCCGCGATTACTGACGGAAGTCGTCCGGTCGCTGATCGTCCACGGGCCGCTGGTCTGCCGGCCGCCCGCCGTCGGCCTGTCCCGCCGAGTGCCGCGCCGGCGCGTGCGGCCCCGGAGCCTGCTGGCCTTCGGCCGCGTCGCCGGCTTCGGCTTCAGGACCCTGGGGAAGCCGGACGCCGTACTGGGGCCGGCCATCCGGCAGGTCGGGGTACCGTACCGCCGGTGATGGCGCCGGCTGCTGCTGGGCGCCGGCATCGGGCTGCTGCGCGGCGGGCGTCCCGTACGCGGGGTTCTCTTGTACTGAGGAGCCCGAAGACTGGTTGCCTGAAGACTGGCCGTACGGGTCGTTCCAGCCGGACGGGCGGGCGGGGCCCTGGCCCGGCTGCTGGTAGGGCTGGTTCTGGTAGTCCCGCTGCGTGTAGGGGCCGTTGCCTGCGGCGGCGTCCGAGCGGGTCATCGGCAGCTGCTGCAGCAGCCGGCGCGCCTCGTGCGCTGCTTCCGGCGAAACGACGACGTCGTAGCTGGTGGCAACCACCTGGCTGGTGGAGGTGAAATCACGCTTCCCGCGCTGCATGGCGTAGGTGACGATGCCGAAAAGCATAAAGAACGCCGCACCCATCAGCACGGACGTCAGGATGGAGAAGTACCCCGGTGACGGCGCGAAGAAGGAGAGCATCACGCCAACGAACAGGCCGAACCACATGCCGCTCAGCGCCCCGGACAGCGCCACGCGCGGGTAGCTCAGGCGCCCCGTGACCCGCTCCACCATCTTCAGTTCGTTGCCCACGATGGACACCATGTGGACCGGAAACTGCTGGTCCGCGAGGTAGTCCACAGCCTTCTGTGCGTCCAGGTAGGAAGTGTAGGAGCCGACGGTATCGCCGGTGGGAACCGCGCGGGCTTCGTCCACGCCGTTGGGCCCGCCAGCCTTGGGAGCACCAAAAATGTTTGCCATAGTCCCATTCTTGCCCATGACTATGTGCGCCGCCTGTAAATTCAGCTAAAAGAGAGCAGACTCGGTAGCCTGTAGGAGTGAGCACAACTCCTACCCGCGTCTTTGTGGCGCGCTTGCTGGGCCTGGACGTCTTCGACCCGCTGGGCGACCGGCTGGGCCGGTTGCGCGATGTTGTTGTGCTCTCCCGCGGCACCCAGGGCCCCCCGCATGTGGTGGGCATCGTGGTGGAGGTCCCCGGAAGGAAACGGGTCTTCGTGCCCATGACCCGGATTACCTCGATCGACCAGACCCAGGTCATCTGCACCGGCCTGGTCAACCTGCGGCGCTTCGAGCAGCGCGGCGCTGAAACACTGGTAGTGGCGGAGATGTTCGACCGCCGCGTCACGCTCCGGGACGGCAGCGGCGACGCCACCATCGAAGACATTGCCATGGACCAGCACCGCTCCCGCGACTGGTTCGTCAGCAAACTTTTTGTCCGGCGTGGTCATTCCCTCTCGCCGCTGAGCCGGCTGCGCCGCAACGAAACCCTCATCATCGACTGGACTGACGCCTTGCAGGGCCCCCGCACGGAGCCGCAGGCAGCCACCCAGTTCGTTGCAAACCACGAAGACCTCAAGCCCGCCGACTTCGCCGAAGCACTCCAGGAGATGAGCGACAAGCGCCGCTTCGAGGTGGCCAGTGAGCTGCAGGACGAGCGCCTGGCCGACGTCCTCCAGGAGTTGCCGGAGGATGACCAGGTGGAGATCCTCTCCGCCTTGGACGTCCAGCGCGCCGCGGACGTACTGGAGGAGATGGACCCCGACGACGCCGCCGACCTCCTCGGCGAGCTGCCCTCCGCGCAGGCAGAAGAACTGCTGCAGCTGATGGAGCCTGAGGGTGCAGAGGACGTGCGGCGCCTGCTGGAATACGACGAGGACACCGCCGGCGGCCTGATGACCCCGGTCCCGGTCATCCTCCCGCCCGAAGCCACGGTGGCCGAGGCCCTTGCCCACGTCCGGCGGGAGGAGCTTTCGCCCGCCCTCGCCTCGTCCATCTTCATTTCCAGGCCCCCGCTGGAGACGCCCACCGGACGTTTCCTGGGCGTGGTCCACATCCAGCAGCTGCTGCGCTTCCCTCCGTTCGAGCCCCTGGGCAACCTCGTGGACAAGAACCTTGAGCCGCTGTCCGACCAGGCCCACATCAGCGAAGTGGCCAGGACTCTGGCCACCTACAACCTGAACTCCCTTCCGGTGGTAAACGAAGCCGGCCGCCTTGTGGGGGCGGTGACTGTGGATGATGTCCTGGATCATCTGTTGCCCGATGACTGGCGGGCCCATGACGGCGAGGCCCCGATAAGAAGGCTCGGTGGCCGCATTGGCTGACATGGGTGCTCCTAAAAACCCCAACCTGCGGCCCCCCGCCAAGGGAGCGGCGAAGGGCAGCCTCGACACGCCCCTGAGCGGCCGCCAGCGGATCCTCCCCAAGTTCTCCCCTGACCCGGACGCGTTCGGCCACGCCACGGAGGGCTTCGCCCGCTTTATGGGCACGCCGCAGTTCCTCGTCTACATGACGGTCTTCGTTGTCGTCTGGCTGGCCTGGAACACGTGGGCACCGCTGGCTTGGCAGTTCGATTCCCGCGACCTCGGTTTTACCCTGCTGACCCTGATGCTGTCCCTGCAGGCCTCTTATGCGGCACCGCTGCTGCTGCTGGCCCAGAACCGCCAGGACGACCGTGACCGCGTCTCGCTGCAGCAGGACCGCCAGCGCGCCGAACGCAACCTGTCAGACACCGAGTATTTGACCCGGGAACTGGCATCGCTGCGGATTGCGCTGCGCGAGGTGGCAACGCGCGATTACGTCCGCGCGGAGCTGCGGTCGCTTTTGGAAGACATGCTGGAAGCCCAGGAGGAGCTCCGGACCCACGATCCGGCCGGGCAGGGGCAACACGAGTCCCCGCGCGACAAGGTGCGGGAAAAACTCAAGGAGCAGCGCGACCGGCAGGGGAACCCCCGCACCCAACAGATTCCCCGGGTTAAGCCCGGGCACTCAACCCAGGACCGCTAAGGAGCGCACCCATCAATAACACCTCGCTGGCCGGGGCAGTCAATGCCGCCCTGGCCACGGTCATCGATCCCGAACTTCGCCGTCCCATCACTGAGCTGGGCATGGTGGAGTCCGTCGACGTTTTCGACGACGGCAAGGTCAGCCTGGTTGTCCTGCTCACCATTTCCGGCTGCCCGCTGCGGGACACCATCACCGCCGACGCAACCAAGGCGCTGCTGGCAGTACCGGGAGTGGCTGCCGTCGACATCGACCTGAAGGTGATGACGCAGGAGCAGCGTGATGCCCTCAAGGAACTGCTGCGCGGTGCCGGCGGCCAGCGCGGCATCCCCTTCAACGAGCCCAACTCCCTGACGAAGGTCTACGCGGTGGCCAGCGGCAAGGGCGGTGTGGGAAAGTCCTCCGTGACCGTCAACCTTGCCTGTGCCCTGGCCGCACAAGGGCTGCGCGTTGGAATCGTGGACGCCGACGTCTATGGCTTTTCCGTTCCCGCCCTGATGGGCATCAGCCAGGCGCCCACCCGCGTGGACGACATGATCCTTCCGCCGGTTGCGTATGACGTGAAGGTGATTTCCATCGGGATGTTCGTGAGCGGCAACCAGCCCGTGGCCTGGCGCGGGCCCATGCTGCACCGGGCCCTTGAGCAGTTCCTGACGGACGTCTACTTTGGTGACCTTGACGTGCTGTTCCTGGACCTGCCGCCCGGCACCGGCGACATTGCCATCTCCGTGGCGCAGCTGCTGCCCAAGGCCGAAATCCTGGTGGTCACCACGCCGCAGGCCGCAGCGGCCGACGTCGCCGAAAGGGCCGGCGCCATCGCCACCCAGACGGGCCAGTCCGTGGCCGGCGTCATCGAGAACATGTCCTACCTGGAAATGCCCGACGGCGGCAGGATGGAACTGTTTGGAAGCGGCGGCGGGGCCATCCTCGCCGAACGGCTGACGGCCACTGTGGGCGCGGACGTGCCGCTGCTGGGGCAGATCCCTTTGGACATCCAGCTGAGGGAGGGCGGCGACACGGGGATACCGATTGTCCTCGGCCAGGCAGGAACACCGGCGGCGGAAGCACTCTCGGGCATCGCCGGGAGGCTGGCGGCAAAGCCGCGGGGGCTGGCCGGGATGAAGCTGGGGCTGCAGCCCCGCTAGGGCCTTCCCCGTACGGACTTCCCCGGGCAGCCTGGCTAGGTGGCTTCAGTGTCGAAAGGGGCAGCCTCGCCCGCCGGAAGTGACTGAAGCACCCGCTCGGGCCGCTTCGGAGCCGCGGTGTCCGAACCCGCCACGGCAGCGGCGCCGGCGACGGCCGCAACAGCAGCAGGCGCACCGGCACTGACCGGCTTGGTGTCATCGTCCAGGAGCGCCTCTTTGATGATGCGCCGGGGATCGTACTGGCGGGGATCGTACTTCTTCCAGTCGACATCGTCGATGTCGATCCCCACTTCTTCCTTGATCTGCTCGCGCGCGCCGGAGGCCATACGGCGCACTTCCTTGACCAGGTTCGCCAGTTTCTGGGTGTATTCGGGCAGCCGCTGGGGGCCGATCACGAGGACGCCAATGATCAGCAGAAGAAAGAACTCCGGGCCGTTGATTCCAAACACTTTAGGAAGATTACCCTCTCCGGGCTGCCAGTGACGATTCCCGTCCGCGTGCGGCGGGAACTGTCCGCTTTACTGGGTAAAAAGAGCCACAATCTTGTTCACGCCACGCTGCAGGCGCGCTCCCACCGCCTCAGGCTCCGGCGCCGGGGGCTCCTCCAGCACTTCCGCCGTCACACCCTCCCCCGCCTGTTCGCTGAGGCGCCGCAGGATGGGCACGGCGTCGTCAGCCTGTTCCGCCGGGAGATCGGAGACATAGGTAAAGGTGCGGCCCGGCGCCCGATAGGTCGCGGACCAGGGCGACGACGCCAGTATCTGCAACGGCGGCCCGGCCTGCCGCGCACCCGGATCGGCTGCGGGACCAACGCCCGGGCCGTGCCATTCGATGACGGTGGCATAGTGCGCCCCGTCGGAGAGCTTCAGTTCGACGGCGGGGCGGCCCTCGAGCACCATGGCTTTCGCCGACTCAAGGTGGAATCCCATCGCCTCGAGCTCGGGGCATACCCAGCCCTCCGAGCGCAGCCCGGACAGCTGTTCGGCGCTCAGGGTCCTGCCGTCAGCCGGAGTTTGTGCCGATACCTGGGAGAGGGCGGCCGCTGTTGCAGCACCTGCCGGGACCGGGTCGCCGGCCACGGCGAAAGCACCGGCAGCGAGCACACCGGCTGCGGCAACAGTGCTCCCGGCCGCCAAGGCGAGCACCCGGACCGCGGCCCGTGGTGCCTGGTGCTGCGGGGCAGTAACCGGCGGCTGGGCGGCCAGCTCCCGCGTCCTGGCCAGGAGCCGGGCGGTCAGGTCATCGCTTGCCGGCGGAATGGGCGCGTCCCGCAGCCGTTCCAGGTACTGGCGCTCCCGGCGCACCGCCGAAGCGCATTCGGGGCAGGACTGGATATGGCTGGCGGTGCGCTGATGCGGGCGGCCAAGCGGAAACTGGGGCCTCATGCGCCGTTCAGAGGATGCCGGCGATGCGCGGCAACGACAGCTTGGGCCTGGACTGCTGCGGACGCGGATCACGGTGGGCCAGCTTTTCGCGAAGCATGGTGCGGCCACGGTGGATGCGGGAGCGCACAGTGCCGAGCTTGACACCCAGGGCCTCAGCAACCTCGTCGTAGGACAGGCCTTCGAGGTCGCAAAGAACCACGGCTGCCCTGAAGTCCGGCGGGAGTTCCTCCAGCGCAGCCTGGACATCAAGGTCCAGGTTGTTCAGCTCGAAGCTCTGCTCCGGCCCAGGTTCACGCCCGGGGATCCGCGATTCTGCATCCTCGGCAAGGGCGTCGAAGCGGATGCGGGTTTTCCGCCGCGCCTGGTCCAGGAAAAGATTGGTGGTGATGCGGTGCAGCCAGCCGTCCAGGGTCCCGGGCTTGAAATTCTCCAGCGACCGGAAGACGCGGACGAACACCTCCTGGGTGAGGTCCTCGGCGTCGTACTTGTTTCCGGTCAGGCGGTAGGCCAGCCGGTATACCTTGGCGGAGTGGTTGGTCACCACTTCTTCCCAAGTGGGGCGCACCCACTCGGCCTCGGGATTATTTGCTGCAGGGACAGGTGCCACAACTGGTGATGACATCGTCCACTCCCCTCGTGGAATGCTAACGCCCGGACACGGTTGACATAACTGATTCGGCGCCGGCCACCCTAAGGATGACTGGAGAATAATCATTTCAAACTTGGCTGGGAATTTCCTGACTGCAGGAAAACTTCAGCCGTAGGCGCAACAGCCTGCCTTCCCGGCTGTTGCCCCACGACACAGTAGGCTGTAGAGGACACTCCCCCTGACGCCCAGAAAGCGAAAATCCATGAGCGCCGACAAGTCCACCAGCTGGTCCTATGCAGAAGATCTGCCCGCTGAGGATGAGGTCATGCTGCGGGCGCGGGAGCGGTCTTTCGAACTGGGAGTCTCGCCCATCGGGCCGGGCGTTGGCGCAGTTCTCACCGTGCTGGCAGCGTCATCCAAGGCCCAGACCGCCGTCGAGATCGGAACGGGCGCCGGCGTTTCGGGCGTCTGCCTGCTCCGCGGCCTCGGTCCGCATGCTGTCCTCACCACCATCGATGTGGACGTCGAACATCTTAAAGCCGCACGGGAAGCCTTCTCGGAGGCCGGCAGCCCGGCCAACCGGACGCGGACCATCTCCGGCCGCGCCGGCGACGTCCTGCCGCGCCTCACGGACAGAGCGTACGACCTCGTGTTCATCGATGCGGACAAGCCGGGACTTCCCGGTTATGTGGATCAGGCCATCCGGCTCCTGAAGCCCGCCGGGCTGCTGATCATCAACGATGCACTGGACAAGGACAAGGTGGCGAACCCGGCCGGCCGCGAGGCCACTACGGTAGTCCTGCGCCAGGTGGGGAAGAGCATCCGCGACGACGACAGGCTGGCTTCGGCCATGCTTCCCACCGGCGACGGCCTGCTGGTAGCAGTCAAAAAATAAGACAGGATCCGCAGCCCGAAGGACTGCGGATCCTGTCCTGCACGATTATTCGGTGACGCCGACCAGGCATTCCTTGAGGTTGGCCGCTTCGGCAGCATTCAGTTCGACCACCAAGCGCCCGCCGCCTTCGAGCGGGACGCGCATGATCAGGCTGCGGCCCTCCTTGGTGACTTCCATTGGGCCGTCGCCGGTGCGTGGTTTCATAGCCGCCATGAGGAATTCCCCTCCATTTAGTCCCAGGACTGATCAGCCCGGGTGGGCTGTGTCCGCATGTAGATCAAGCTGCCATAGCGGAGTGGATGGACACCGCCGGGGCTGCACGTATTCCGAATGCTTATTGTCCTTGCTTACCTACCATTATCGCGGAATTACCCGTCCGTAGCTAATCGATGGACATTTGCGGACGGGTGCAATTTCCACTCTGACCTGCACGGAAGCCGAATTATCTACGGCGGATAATCCCCGCCGCCGGGAAGCTGCGCCCATGCCCACAGCCACACGATCCACACGATCTGCAACAGCACGAACATCACCACGACAGTTCCCCGGTAAGCCCGGGACCGTGACAGGAGCGCGGCGCCCAGCGCCAGCGGGAAAAGCGGCAGCAGCATACGGAAAGTACTTGTCTGCGGGTGGAGGAACATCACCAGGTAGCCCATGTAGCAGGCGCACCACAGGCGGAGTTCAACGCCGAGCCTGACCACCGGCGGCAGGTACAGCATCGCGCCGAAGAGCGCCACAAAAATGAAAGGCGCCATTACTCCGAGCACCGGGCCAAAGAGGTCGACGCCGGTGTCGAACCACGGCTTGAACGGTACCAGGTCATGGCCCCGCCACACCGTCTCCGTCTTCGTGTAGGCCTGGATATCCCCCGTGGCCGCCCATGCTGCGGCCGGCCACGCCAGGGCCGAGACGCCTGCCACTGCCGTGAGGGTGGTCAGTGCCGCCAGGTCCCGGACCGAATGCGGGGCTGCTCCCCGGCCGCGGAAGCGCTGCACCAGCCAACGGATCACTAGGAGCCCCAGCATGGCCGCGAACGGAACACCCACCGGACGCGAGAGGCACAGCACCACCACCACCGGGATGGCCCAGAGGTACTGCCGCCGGACAACCAACAGCAACGAGGCCGCGAGCAGCAGCAGTGACAAAGGTTCCGCATACGGCACCTGGAGCACCGCGGACACGGGGAACGTAGCGAAGAACGCCACCGCCCACAGTGCCGGCCCGTGTGGTGCCTTATGCCGGAAGAGCACGTAGACCACCAGCGCGGCAGCCAGGCCGGACAACATGCTGATAATGGTTAGCGAGGCAGCAGGGGCCAAACCCGTCAGCCTGCTAAGCCCACCTGCCAGGGACGGGTACAGGGGATAGAAGGCCCACGTATTTTCCTGGACATTGCCCGCGCCATCCACGGGAAGGGTAGTGGGATAACCTTCAGCAATCACCCTGCCGTACCAGCGTGCGTCCCAGATGTTGATGAAGTTCCAGTAGTCCGGCTTGGCCGGGAACCAGGGATTGGGCCCCTGGTGGAGGGCAGCGGCCATAAAAATTCCGGCGCTGATGAACCGTGCCATAACGTAGATGGCCAAGACCTGCAGCCACCAAGGCCAGCCCCTGATCGTTTCGCGGAAGCGGACAGCGAGCGCCTGGACAGACACTGAAATGCCTGTTCCCCGTCGGGTGGCGGTGCTCAAGCCTGGTCCTCCCCTGCCCCGGACCCTGCGCCCGCATGCCCGCTGGCTTCAACTACCGGTGGTTCCGCCTGCGCTCCTGTCCCGGCGGGCGCCCCCGCTTCTTCCAGCGCCTGCAGCCGGGCCTTCAGCGTTTCGACTTCGAACCTGCTGGATGCAAGCTGGTCCTTCAGGTCATCGAGCACCTGGTCCACCTGGTCCATCCGGTAGCCGCGCAGGCCAAGCGAAAACCGGACGCGGTCCACGTCCTGGGGCGCAGCATTGGCGGGCAAAAGGACCGGCGGGAGGTTGGCCGGGGGCGGCTCAAGACCGGCGTCCAGGAGGGCAGGCAGCGCGCGGCCGCCGGGCTTGCCGGAACGGCCCCCTGCGCTGGCCCAGAGGACGGCGCCGATCAGGGCCACGGCGAGGAAGACCAGGAAAAAAGTCACTAACCTATCGTGCCAGACCCGGCCGCCATCGCTACTCCGGGCGCTGTTCGCCGTTCATCGAGGGGGTGATGGCCACGTGGAGTACCCGGTCCACGGCTTCCGCGGGGTCATCAACCACCTGGATCAGGTCCAGGTCCTTTTCCGAGACCATGCCTTCAGCCACCAGCGTTCCCCTGATCCAATCGATCATCGGGCCCCAGAAATCAACGCCCAGCAGCACGATCGGGAAGGATGTCACCTTCCGGGTCTGCACCAGGACCATGGCCTCGAAGAGTTCGTCCAGTGTCCCAAGGCCGCCCGGCAGGACGATAAATCCCTGCGCATACTTAACGAACATCGTCTTGCGGGCGAAGAAGTACCGGAAGTTGATGCCCAGGTCCACCCACTGGTTCAGGCCCTGCTCAAACGGGAGCTCGATGCCGAGCCCCACTGAAACCCCGTTGCCCTCGACAGCGCCGCGGTTCGCCGCTTCCATGGAGCCCGGACCGCCTCCGGTGATGACTGCGACACCGGCTTCCCCAAGTTTCCGCCCCACTTCGACGCCCATCTCGTAGTACGGGCTTCCAGGTTTGGTCCGGGCTGAACCGAAGACGCTGACGGCCGGGCCGAGGTCGGCGAGCGCCCCAAAGCCCTCTACGAATTCGCTTTGGATCCTCAGCACCCGCCACGGATCCGTGTGCACAAATTGACCAAGGCCTTTCGTATCCAGCAGATGCTGGTCGGACATTTCCACCGACGCCTGTTTACGGCGGAGTTCAAGGGGTCCTTTACGGCGCGGCTGGGTGTTTTTTGCCGGATCTGCACTGATGCTCATTCCCCAAGGCTAACCTGCCGGCGGGAGGTATCTCTTGAATCACGATCCGCAGGAACTTGGGGTGATTCGCATCATAAGCTGCCGTTCTTCGCTAGATTCTTTCTATGACTACTCATGTGCCCGGCGATGCCCTCGTCTCCCTGAACGCCGTAAATAAGCATTACGGCCAGCTGCACGTTTTGAAGGACATCAATCTGCAGGTCCGCAAGGGCGAGGTTGTTGTGGTCATCGGGCCGTCAGGCTCCGGTAAGTCCACCCTGTGCCGCGCCATCAACCGCCTTGAAACCATTGAAGGCGGCACTATCAGCATCGATGGAAAGGTCCTTCCCGAGGAAGGCAAGGAACTCGCGCAGCTACGGGCCGACGTCGGAATGGTCTTCCAGTCGTTCAATCTCTTCGCCCACAAGACCATCCTGGAAAATGTCACCCTTGGACCCATCAAGGTCAAGGGCATTGCGAAGGCAACCGCGGACAAGGACGCCATGGCGCTCCTTGAACGCGTGGGCGTTGGCCATCAGGCTCCGAAACTCCCCGCCCAGCTGTCCGGCGGGCAGCAGCAGCGCGTTGCCATCGCCCGGGCCCTGGCCATGAAGCCCAAGGTCATGCTCTTCGACGAGCCCACCTCGGCCCTGGACCCCGAAATGATCAACGAGGTCCTGGATGTGATGATCCAGCTGGCCAAGGAGGGCATGACCATGATCGTGGTCACCCACGAGATGGGATTCGCCCGCAAAGCCGCAGACCGCGTGGTTTTTATGGCGGACGGCCAGATCGTCGAGGACGCCACCCCGGAGGAGTTCTTCACCAATCCCAAGAGCGACCGCGCCAAGGATTTCCTCTCCAAGCTCCTCACCCACTGAACCACCTACGAACAAACACTCTCAGTTCGCATCCAGGCCGTGACCCACGGCCATCAATGAAAGGAATGTCATGAAGGCATTTATGACCCGGCGGAAGTCATTCTTCGTGGCGGCTACCGCTGCCCTCGCCCTGTCCCTGAGCGCCTGCGGCGGAGGCGGAGCCGGCACCACCAGCGACCCCACCGTGGCCGAAAAGCCCACCTTCGCGGCTGGCACCACCATGGAAAAGCTCGCCTCGGCCGGCACCATCAAGATCGGCACCAAGTACGACCAGCCGCTCTTCGGCCAGGTGGGCCTGGACGGCAAGCCTGTCGGGTTCGACGTTGAAATCGGCAAGCTGATCGCCGCCAAGCTGGGCATCGCCGCTGACAAGATCGAATGGTCCGAGACTGTTTCGGCCAACCGCGAACCGTTCATCGAGCAGGGCAAGGTGGACCTGGTGATCGCCACGTACACCATCAACGACAAGCGTAAGCAGGTTGTCAGCTTCGCCGGCCCGTACTACGAAGCCGGCCAGGCGCTGATGGTGAACAAGGACAACGACGCCATCAAGACCCCTGAGGACGTTGCGGGCAAGAAGGTCTGCTCGGTCACCGGTTCGACACCGGCCGCCACCATCGTGGACAAGTACAAGGCCGAACTCGTCCCGGCTGCCACCTACTCCGCCTGCCTCGAGCCGCTGCGCAACAAGCAGGTTGAAGCCATCACCACCGACAACGTGATCCTCGCAGGCTTTGTGGACAAGGAACCGGACGCCTTCAAGCTCGCTTCCGACGAGACCTTCACCAAGGAGCCCTACGGCATCGGCCTGAAGAAGGACGACACCGAGTTCCGCAACTGGATCAACGACCAGCTGGAAGCATTCCAGGAGGAGGGGACCTACAAGACGGCCTGGGAAGCTACGGCAGGTTCAGTTATCAAGACTGCCCCTGAGCTGCCCGCGCTCGACCGCTACTAGGTAATTCAGTGGTTGCCGGGGCTGCCGAGCGGCCCCGGCAACCACTGTCTCCACCCGTCCACGCCCAGAGCCGAAGGATCCAATGGACGTCATTCTTGAAAACCTCCCCCTGTACTGGAACGGTTTTCTCCGCACCCTCTTCCTTTCCGCAGTTTCCGGCGTCATCGCGCTGGTGCTCGGAACCCTGCTCGCGGCGGCCAGGGTTTCCCCGGTGGCTGCGCTCCGCGGCTTCAGCACGGTCTATGTGGAGGTTCTCCGCAACACTCCGCTGACCATCGCCTTCTTCTTTGCCGCGATTGTCCTCCCCCGGCTCGGAGTGAAATTCGAGCAGTTCGAGATTGCCGCAATCATTGCGCTCAGTACCTACACCGCAGCGTTCATCGCCGAAGCTGTCCGCTCAGGTGTCAACAGCGTCCCGGTGGGCCAGGCCGAGGCCGCGCGCAGCATCGGCATGAACTTCGGGCAGGTCCTGAACCTCATCATCCTGCCGCAGGCCCTGCGGACGGTGGTCCCGCCGTTGATCAACATCCTGATCGCCCTGGTAAAGAACTCCTCTGTGGCCGGCGCCTTCTTTGTCCTCGAACTGTTCGGCTACGGCCGGCAGCTGGCCAACGCCAACGGTGATGCTGTGATCCCCGTTCTGCTGGGTGTTGCGTTCTTCTATCTGCTCCTCACCGTTCCGCTGGGCATCCTGGCCAGCACGGTGGAACGAAAGGTGGCGATTGCCCGATGAGCTCCGTCCTTTACGATGTTCCCGGCCCCAAAGCCAGGCGTATTTCCCTGATTGGTTCGGTCGTAGGGTCCCTGCTGATTTTGGGCCTGCTGGCCTGGATCATCATGACCTTCGCCCAGCAGGGCATTTTCGAAGGCCGCCGTTGGCAAATCTTTACCCGGGCCGATGTCTGGACACTCCTGGGCAACGGCCTCGGTGCAACGCTGAGCGCCGCCGCCCTGGCGGCTGTCATCGCCTTCCCGCTGGGACTGCTTCTCTGCCTGCTGCGCATTTCCGATGCCGCCTTTATCCGGATTCCTGTCCGGGTGGTACTGGAATTCCTGCGCGGCATGCCCGTGGTCCTGATGATGCTGTTCGTCCTCCTGGGCTTCGGCACCTCGCCGTTCATTGCCGTTGTCACCGGCCTGGTTCTCTACAACTCGGCAGTGTTCGCGGAGATCATCCGTGCCGGCATCCAGTCTCTTCCCAAGGGCCAACGGGAAGCCGGGCTCGCCATTGGCCTGACCAGCTTCAAGTCCCGCATGCTGATCGAACTGCCCCAGGCAGTCCGGCGGATGATGCCCTCGCTGGTGGCACAGATGGTGGTGCTCCTGAAGGACACCTCGCTGGGCTACATCGTGGCATACGGCGAACTCCTGCGCGCCGTGCAGGTGATGGCGGACTTCCTGGGCACGCAGTTCCTGTTCCCCATCTTCTTCGTGGCCGCGGCGATCTACATCGCCATCAACATCCTCGTTTCACGCATCGCCGTGTGGATCGAGCGCCGCGGGTCCAAGAAGGCGGCAGGCGGCGTGGCCAAGGCAGAACCCGAAAAGGCGAACGCCCCGGTCCCCTGACCGTTCGCACAAGCCCTTTTGTTAATGAGCGATGGCCCGGACCTTTCGGTCCGGGCCATCGTCCGTTAACGCCAGGCTTGTCCTGGCGTCAGGCCGCCAGCCAGTCCTGCAGCGCCTGCAGGCATTTCCGGACGGCATCGGCGTGGACGTGTTCGTTGTCCTTGTGTGCCAGCAAGGCATCACCGGGCCCGAAGTTCACCGCTGGGATCCCCAGCTCACTGAAACGCGCGACGTCGGTCCAGCCGTACTTGGGTTTCGGCTCGGCTCCGACGGCGGCAACGAAGGAAGCGGCTGCAGGGTGCTGGAGCCCGGGGCGTGCACCGGCGGCGGCATCGGTGCGGACGACGTCGAAGCCTTCCAGGAGCTCCCGCACCACGGCTTCGGCCTGGTCCGGCGTCTTGTCCGGCGCAAAGCGGTAGTTGATCTCCACCACGCACCGGTCCGGAATAACATTGCCGGCAGTGCCGCCGTTGATTTTCACCGCGTTCAGGCTCTCGCGGTATTCCAGCCCGTCCACGTTGACGGTGGCCGGGTCATGGGCTGCCAGCCTGGCCAGGATAGGTGCCGCCGCATGGATGGCGTTGCTGCCCATCCATGCGCGGGCGGAGTGGGCCGCCTCCCCCACCGTTGTTGCCTCGAACCGGCTGGTACCGTTGCATCCGCCCTCCACGGTGCCGTCGGTGGGTTCCAGCAGTATGGCGAAGTCGCCGTCAAGCAGGTGGCCATGGTTGCGCACCAGCCGGCCCAGCCCGCTCTTGACGGCCTCCACCTCCTCGTGGTCGTAGAAAACAAAGGTGACGTCCCGCTTGGGGGTGGACCCGCCGTCGAACATTGAGGCCGCCAGGGCGAGCTGCACGGCGACGCCGCCCTTCATGTCGGTTGCGCCGCGGCCGTACAGGATCCCTTCCCCGGGGACGCCGGACTCCCAGCGGGAGGGGACCGTCCCCTTGGACCCTTCGGTCAACGGCAGCGGAACAGTGTCCAGGTGGCCTGCCAGGATGACGCGTTCCGGGTTGCCCAGCTCCGTGCGGGCAATGATGGAATCACCGTCACGGACAAGGTGCAGTTCCGGAATGGTCAACAGGGCCGCTTCGACGGCGTCAGCCAGGGCCGTCTCATTACCGGACACACTGTTGATGTCCATGATGGCGGCGGTCAGGAGCGCAACGTCCTGGCGCAGGTCGAGCGGAAGGGTGGAAGGTCCGGGGGCGGTTTCGGCAGTCACGAAGCCAGTCTAGTTCGGAGCAGGTCCCCGGCCGTCGATAGACTGGGAACATGACTGAGACTGCTTCCTCCGCTGTGCCCGAAACCCAGAACGCCCCCACCGAAGAACGCTCCGCTTACGGCTTCGGCGTCGCCACGATTGCAGTTGCCGCGGGCAATGACGCAGGTGATGCCACCGTCCTGGACGTCTGGTTCCCGGCCCCGGCCCTGGGTGTAGCCGCCGAAAACCTGCGTGCAGTGGAGAACGCGGATGACGTTCTCACGCGGATCGCCGAAGCCGGCACCGATGAGGACCGAGGCACCGAGCAGAAGGTGGTCTTTGTCCAGATCAACCTCGATGAAGCCCCGGCCGACACCGCTGACGCCTACCTTCGCCTGCACCTGCTCTCGCACCGCCTGGTCCGGCCGAACACCATCAACCTGGACGGCATCTTCGGCAAGCTGCCGAATGTGGTGTGGACCAACTTCGGGCCGGCAGCGGTAGAGGGCTTCGAACTGACGCGTGCACGCCTGCGCCGCCGCGGGGCCGTCACCGTGTACGGCATCGACAAGTTCCCCCGCATGGTGGACTACGTGGTCCCCACCGGTGTCAGGATTGCCGACGCCGACCGCGTGCGCCTGGGTGCCCACCTGGCCGAAGGCACCACTGTGATGCACGAAGGCTTCGTCAACTTTAACGCCGGAACGCTGGGCACCTCCATGGTTGAAGGCCGGATCTCCGCCGGGGTGGTGACCGGCGACGGCAGTGACGTCGGTGGCGGAGCGTCCATTATGGGCACACTGTCCGGCGGCGGCAAAGAGAAAATTACCATCGGAGAGCGGGTCCTGCTCGGTGCGAACTCCGGCGTGGGTATCAGCATCGGCGACGATTCCGTGGTGGAAGCCGGCCTTTATGTCACGGCAGGAACGCGGGTGCGTGTGCCTGGTCCGAAGGACGAGGTGGGCGAAGACACCACCAAGATCGTGAAGGCCGCAGAACTCTCCGGCGTCCCCAACCTGCTGTTCCGCCGCAACTCCACCAGTGGCGCGGTGGAGGTCCTCCCCCGCGCGGGCCAGACCGTGGAACTGAACGTCGCCCTGCACGCCAACTGATTTATATGGCACGAAGCCGCGGCCTTCGCCGCCTCGTGGTATTGCTGCTCGCCCTCGCGCTGGTGGCGGGCGGTGTCTATGCGTCGGTGTTTTTTGTGCAGCGTTCCGAGACCCTTGTTTCGGAACGCTGCATCGCCGTCGTAGGTGGAGGAACGGCAGAGCTGGCACCTGACCAGGCCGTATATGCTTCCCTGATTACCGCCGTCGCCGTCCAGCGCGGGCTGCCGCCGCGGGCTGCGAGCATTGCACTGGCCACCGCCATGCAGGAGTCCAAGCTCCGGAACATCGCCCACGGAGACCAGGCCGGCCCTGATTCGCGCGGGCTGTTCCAGCAGCGCCCCTCACAGGGCTGGGGAACCGAGGCACAGGTGATGGACCCGTACTACGCTGCCAACGCCTTTTACGACGCACTGGTACAAATTCCGGGCTATGAGTCGATGGAGATCACGGAAGCGGCCCAGACAGTCCAGCGGTCCGCTTTCCCCGCCGCCTATGCCCAGCATGAGCAGATGGGACGCTCTTTTGCCTCCGGGCTGTCAGGCCAGACCCCCGAAGCCGTGCAGTGCACGCTCCGTTCCGCGGCTGCTGCCGGCGACCCCGGCGCCGTTTCCGCCGAACTGGCTGAGGCCTACGGTCCGCTGGATACGGCTGTGGAAGGCCAAACACTGGTGGTGGAAGCAAGCGGCAACCAGGCATGGTCGGTTGCGCAGTGGGCCGTTGCAAACGGCAAAGGCTACGAAGTGACGCAGGTGGAGGTGGCAGGACGCAGCTGGGACCGTGCACAGCGGGACGGCTGGCAGGAAGCATCCGCCGCTGACGGGCAGGTTCGGATTACTGTTTCACCGGCAAGCGCCGAGGGCTGAGCTGCCTGCCGGCTTTTTCAAGCCAGGATTTCGACCACCGGCTGGACATAGCTGCGGAACAGCTCGGGCTCGCCCATCAGCTGGTGGCTCATAATGATTTTGTCCGGCTCCAGGTACCAGGCCCGCTGCTCGTTCAACGGCAGCTCGATGATGGTCAGCTTGAAGTCACGGGCGTCCCGCCCTACCTCCAGCAGCCTGTCATCCACCATGTCCTCCAGCAGCTGGTCCGCACCGATGGCAGAGCGCTCCGCTTCCAGCTCGGCGTATTCGCTCCTGCGCTCCCGCGCCCAGGTGAGGGCAGAGCCGAAGTGCGCCTGGAGTACGCGCTGCAGGGCCGGGGAATTGCCGAAAGCCTCAAATTCGGGCGGCGACAGCTCCGGCGACGTCTGCGGATGGGCCTTAAGCAGCTGCGCCCACCAGGCCTCCCATTCCGTCTTGAGCACGCTCAGACCACCAACGTCCGCTGTGAGGTGCGAGTGGTCGGCATGGCGGATTTTGGGAGCGGCGTGCGACAGGGCCGGATGGCCCGCGCCGTCCAGCCCGGCTGCATCGCGGACATACAGGGCGATCATCATTGGCCCTGACGTGTCGGTGGTGATCTGCCACCCTGAACCGCCTGTTTGGTGCATCCGAAATCCTTCCCTGGCGTGCTGTTACCGGGCCTGTTGATCCGGTTCCACGCCCCCCGGTTATCAGTCTATTCCCCCACGTTGCCGACGTTAACGGCAGTCACGGCTCCAGTCCGTCAAGGTGCCGTTCCAGGACATCGAGGCACATCCGGGCGGTCATCCAGCCCGGCTGGAGCAGGGCATGCATGCACAGCCCGTCGATTGTCGCCAGGAGCCGTTCCGCCTCCACCACCAGCGTCTCTTCGGACTCATCCGCGGGCACCAGGGTGGTGATGAGGCGTCCCATCACGGCGGCAACTTCCCGGTGGCTGCGGTCGGCCTGAGCTGCCAGGAACGGTTTGATCCTCGCGGCGTTGCGGAAGGCCATCCAGGCACAGGCCTCAACCGCCTGTTGTGCATTCAGCGGCAGCAGTTCGCTCAACAGTGCTAAAACGGCCCCTCGGTGCTCAGCGCTTGCGGGCGGGTGCTCCTGCAGGGCGGGCAGGTCCCGGTCCAGCCTGGCCACGATATTGTCGATGACCCTGGCGAAAGAGTAAGTAAGGAGTTCCTCGCTTCCTGCGAAATAGTGGCGTACTGAGCCGACGGCGAGTCCGGCCTCGTCTGCCACCTCCCGCAGGGACGCCCTTTCGAGCCCGTCGACGGCGATGATCCGCCAGACCGCTTCAACCACATCCTGGCGCCGGGCTTCGGCGTTGACAATTTTAGGCACTCAACTTTTTTAGCACGGCCGTGCTTAATATATCGCCCAACCCGCCGCTGGCCCCGGACGCCCTTGTCACACTGCCCCGTCTCCAGAAGACGCCGCGGGCGGAACGGCGCCCGGTTGGGATAGCGTTGGAGGCATGAAAATTCTGGTCACAGGGGGCACCGGTTACATCGGTTCCCACACTGTTTTGTCCTTGCAGGAAGCCGGCCATGACGTGGTGGCCATCGACAACCTCGTCAACTCGAGCGAAGAGTCGCTTCGCCGGGTTGCGGAACTCACCGGCAAGACCGCAGAGTTCCACGACGTCGACTTGGTGGACGAAGCCGCCGTAGAGGAAGTTTTCACCGGTACCTCGATCGATGCCGTCATCCACTTCGCGGGGCTGAAGGCTGTGGGCGAGTCAGTGCGCGAGCCGCTCAAGTACTACTACAACAACCTGGTGGGGACCCTGAACCTCATCCGGGTCATGGACCGGCACAACGTCCGTTCCATCGTCTTCAGCTCCTCAGCCACCGTCTACGGCGAGCACAACCCCATCCCCTACGTGGAAAAGATGGAAATCGGAGCGAACAACCCCTACGGCCGCACCAAGGAACAGATCGAGGACATCCTCTCGGACCTGGGATCCGCCGACAGCCGCTGGCATATAGCCCTGTTGCGCTACTTCAACCCGGTTGGGGCGCATCCCTCCGGCCGGATCGGCGAGGACCCCCAGGGCATCCCCAACAACCTGGTGCCCTTCATCGCCCAAGTGGCCGTGGGCCGCCGCGAAAAGCTGATGGTGTTCGGGGGCGACTACGACACCCCGGACGGCACCTGCCTGCGCGACTACATCCACGTTGTCGACCTCGCCGATGGGCACGTAGCTGCCCTGAATCATGTGGCGAACCGTGCCGGCGTTTTCCGCTGGAACCTTGGCTCCGGCAAGGGCTCCTCGGTGCTGGAGGTCCTGCGCTCCTTCGAGAAGGCAGTGGGCAAGCCCATCCCCTACGAAATCACGGGCCGCCGCGCCGGCGACCTGCCGGCCTTCTGGGCCGACGCCACGTCCGCCCTCGCCGACCTTAGCTGGTCCACCACCAAGACAGTGGATGAGATGTGCGAGGACCACTGGCGCTGGCAGAAAAACAACCCCCAGGGCTACTCCAGCTGACTTCGACAAGCTCAATCACCGGATACGAAACGGCCGCCCGCCTCCTGGAGGTGGGCGGCCGCCGTCGTTGTTCAGCCAGAGCCTGGGAGCCGATGGGTGGGGATTAGCGGGCCGGGTAGTCCCGCTCGGCCTCACCGATATAGAGCTGCCGCGGGCGGCCGATCTTGGTGTTCGGGTCGCTGATCATTTCACGCCACTGGGCGATCCAGCCGGGGAGGCGCCCGATGGCGAACAGCACCGTGAACATCTTCTCGGGGAAGCCCATGGCCTTGTAGATCAGGCCGGTGTAGAAGTCGACGTTCGGGTAGAGCTTGCGCTGGATGAAGTAGTCATCGTTCAGCGCCTTCTCCTCCAGGCGCAGGGCGATGTCCAGCAGCTCGTCGTTGCCGCCGAGCTTGGTGAGGATCTCGTGGGCGGTGGCCTTGACGATCTTGGCGCGCGGGTCGTAGTTCTTGTAGACGCGGTGCCCGAAGCCCATGAGGCGGACGCCGTCTTCCTTGTTCTTGACCTTCTCCATGTAGTCCTCGGGCTTGGTGCCGTCGGCCTGGATCTGGCGGAGCATCTTCAGCACTGCCTCGTTGGCACCGCCGTGCGCAGGCCCAAACAGGGCGTTGATGCCTGCGGAAACGGACGCGAACAGGTTCGCGTTGGAGGAGCCCACCAGGCGCACCGTTGAGGTGGAGCAGTTCTGCTCGTGATCCGCGTGCAGGATCAGCAGGAGGTCCAGTGCCTTCGCGACCACCGGGTCCACTTCATACTGCTCAGCCGGAAGCCCGAAGCTGAGCCGCAGGAAGTTCTCCACGAGGTTGTGCGAGTTGTCCGGGTACAGCATGGGCTGGCCGATGGACTTCTTGTGGGCGTAAGCCGCGATCACCGGGAGCTTGGCCATCAGGCGGATGGTGGAAACTTCCACCTGCTCGGCGTTGAACGGGTCCAGCGAGTCCTGGTAGAACGTGGACAGCGCGGAAACGGCCGAGGAGAGCACGGGCATGGGGTGCGCGTCGCGCGGGAAGCCGCCGAAGAAACCCTTGAGCTCCTCGTGCAGCAGCGTGTGCCGGCGGATTTTCTGGTCGAATTCTTCCAGTTCCGCAGCCGAGGGCAGGTTGCCGTAAATGAGCAGGTAGGACACCTCAAGGAAGCTGGAGTGCTGAGCCAGCTGCTCGATGGGGTATCCGCGGTAGCGCAGGATGCCCGCATCGCCGTCGATGTAGGTGATAGCCGAAGTCGTGGCTGCTGTGTTCATGAAGCCGGGGTCAAAGGTGACTGCGCCCGTCTGCTTCAGCAGTTTGGAAACGTCGTAGCCTTCGTTTCCTTCAACAACCTGGATGCGCGGCAGCTCGAGCTCGCCTCCTGCGTGGTGCAGGGTCGCAGCATTGTTGGTCTCAGTCATGGAGTCCCCTTCATGAGGCGTCTGGGCCTCTGTCGAAAGCTTGATCCAACATCAGGTGAGCCGCGCACGAAGCCTGAGAACACAGGTTCCAACACCCGGGCTGCCTTCTTGTAGAAAGCCACCATTGATAGTCACTTAAAAAGTACCGCTCCTTGGCGAGTGCCACTAATCCGAGACGTTCCAAAAGGCCCTAAAATGAGCCGGATGTGGCGGGAGTCACAGCATTGTTACGATGCGGCTGCCAATCGGGTGACAGCGGCGTCGATCCGCTCGTCGGTTCCGGTGAGCGCAACCCGGACGTAGCCATTGCCCGCCTCTCCATAGAAGACACCGGGTCCCACCACAATGCCGCGCTCTGCCAGCCGCTCCACGGTATCCCAGGTGCTCTCCCCCGCCGTGGACCAGAGGTACAGCCCGGCGTCCGATTCCTTGATCTCCAGACCAAAGTCCCGCAGTGCCGGGACCAGCCGCTCACGGCGCCCCCGGTACAGGTCCTTCTGGCCCTCCACGTGCGTGTCGTCGCCCAGGGCCACCCGCATGGCCTCCTGTACCGGATAGGGAACGATCATGCCCGCATGCTTGCGGCTGTTCACGAGGTTGGGCATCAGGTCCGGATCCCCCGCCACAAACGCTGCCCGGTATCCTGCCACATTGGACTGCTTGCTCAGGGAGTACACGGCGAGCAGGCCCTGATGGGATCCGCCGGCCACCCGGGGATCCAGGATGCTCGGCACTGCCTGGCCGCCACGCTGGACGTCCCAGTCACCCCAGCCCAGTTCGGCGTAGCATTCGTCCGACGCCACCACCGCGCCCAGCTCCCGCGCCTGCACCACGAGCGCCTTCAGGGACTCGACTCCCCTGACGCTGCCGGTGGGGTTTCCGGGGGAATTGACCCAGATCAATCGGACACGCGAGCGGGTGGCGTCGTCGAGCTCGTCCAGGTTGTCCGTTGCCACGGAGGTGACCCCCGCGAGCGTAGCGCCGATATCGTAGGTGGGGTAGGCCACCTTGGGGCGGACGACGACGTCGCCCGGCTTAAGCCCCAGCAGCAGCGGCAGCCACGCCACCAGTTCCTTGGAACCCACCGTGGGCATGATGTTGCGGGGATCCAGCCCGGCCACGCCGCGGCGGCGTTCGAACCAGCCCGCGATGGCTTCCCGGAGCGCCGGCGTGCCGTGGACCGTGGGGTATCCCGGGGCATCTGCGGCGGCCTTCAGGGCGTCCTGGATCAGGGCGGGAGTGGGGTCCACCGGTGTGCCGATGGAAAGGTTGACCGCTCCGCCGGGGTGCTCCGAGGCCTTGGCAAGATACGGCGCCATGGCCTCCCACGGGTAGTCGGGCAGGTCAAGGCCGAACGTATTCACTGCTGCGGTCACCGTTCCTGCCTGCGTCAGTGGTCTTGGTTCTGCGGCGGCAGCGCGGCGATCATCGGGTGGTCCTTGCCGGTGTTGCCGACCTTGGCCGCACCGCCCGGCGATCCGAGGTCATCGAAGAACTCCACGTTGGCCTTGTAGTAGTCGGCCCACTCGTCCGGGGTGTCGTCCTCGTAGTAGATCGCCTCAACCGGGCAAACCGGCTCGCAGGCGCCACAGTCCACGCATTCGTCCGGATGGATGTACAGCGAACGCTCACCCTCGTAGATGCAGTCGACCGGGCACTCTTCAATACATGCCTTGTCCTTGACATCTACACACGGCTGCGCGATTACGTACGTCACGTCCCTGGCCTCTCCACGTTGGTTCCGGCATCCCGCCGGCACTTGCATCCGGCTGCTTTGGCCGGACCCTGACATCTGAGCCTATTATCTCCCAGCCCGTTCCCGCGAACCTAGCCGGCTGCCTAGTATGAACTGGTGAGTCAGACCCCGCCTTCGCCCTCCGGATTCCTTGCCGCCGCCGCGCCCGGCACCCGCGTGGTGGTGCGGTACCGCATCGACGAAGGGTTGACCGATGCCCTCGGCCACCTGGTGGGATGCGACGCCGGCGCCTGCACCGTCCGCACCCGGCAGGCCGACGTCGTCATTCCCCTTGAGCGCGTTGTGGCAGCCAAGGAGGTGCCGCCGGCACCGGAGCGGCGCCGGCCGCGCGCCTAAGGCAACCCTCGGTGCGCGGGGACTGCCTCTGCACATCGAACCGGGGCTCCACAGGGCAGAGCGGTACGCGGCAAAGGGCCCGTTAACGGCAAAAGCTGCCGGTACGACGGCGGGGTGACCCGCCCGTTGTACCGGCAGCTTTAGCTGTGGTGCAGAATTAGACCTTCGCGCGGGCGCGGTTGGCCTTGGCACGCTCGTTGGTGTCCAGGATGACCTTGCGGATGCGGATGGCTTCCGGGGTCACCTCGACGCACTCGTCTTCGCGGGCGAACTCCAGGGACTCTTCGAGGGTAAGGTCCCGCGGCGGCGTCAGGTTCTCGAAGGTGTCAGAGGAAGCTGCACGCATGTTGGTGAGCTTCTTTTCCTTGGTGATGTTGACGTCCATGTCGTCCGCGCGGGAGTTCTCGCCCACGATCATGCCTTCGTAAACCTCGGACGTGGGCTTCACGAAGAAGGAGCCGCGTTCCTGCAGGTTGATCATGGCGAACGGCGTTACGACACCGGCGCGGTCAGCGATCATGGAACCGTTGGTGCGGTATTCGATCGGGCCGGCCCAAAGCTCGTAGCCTTCGGAAATGGAAGCCGCAATGCCGGCGCCACGGGTGTCCGTGAGGAACTTGGTCCGGAAACCGATCAGGCCACGGGCCGGAACGATGAACTCCATGCGGCACCAGCCCGTACCGTGGTTGGCCATGTTGGTCATGCGGCCCTTGCGCGCGGCCATCAGCTGGGTCACGGCGCCGAGGTATTCCTCGGGTACGTCGATGGTCATGTGTTCCATCGGCTCGTGGATCTTGCCGTCGATGGTCTTGGTGACAACCTGCGGCTTGCCCACAGTCAGCTCGAAGCCTTCACGGCGCATCTGTTCGACGAGGATGGCCAGCGCCAGCTCGCCACGGCCCTGTACTTCCCAGGCGTCGGGACGCTCGGTGGGGAGCACCTTGATGGAGACGTTACCGATCAGTTCCTTGTCCAGGCGGTCCTTCACCTGGCGGGCGGTGACCTTGGCGCCCTTGACCTTGCCGGCCAGCGGCGAGGTGTTGATACCAATGGTCATGGAGATTGCGGGATCGTCCACGGTGATCAGAGGCAGCGGCTGCGGGTTCTCGGCATCCGTCAGGGTCTCGCCGATGGTGATTTCCTCGATGCCGGCGACAGCGACGATCTCACCGGGCCCGGCGGATTCGGCCGGGACGCGGTCCAGTGCCTTGGTGGCCAGCAGTTCGGTGATCTTGACGTTCTTCAGTTCACCGTTCGCGCGTGCCCAGGCAACGGTCTGGCCCTTGCGCAGGGTGCCGTTGTAGATGCGGAGCAGCGCGAGGCGGCCCAGGAACGGGGAAGCGTCCAGGTTGGTGACGTGCGCCTGCAGGACACCTTCCGGGTTGTAGGTGGGTGCCGGGATGTGCTCGATGATGGTCTTGAACAGCGGCTCAAGGTCCTCGTTCTCCGGGGCGGTGCCGTCGGTGGGCTGCTCCAGGGAAGCACGGCCAACCTTGGCGGCAGCGTAGACGACGGGAACTTCGAGGATCTTGTCCAGGTCAAGGTCCGGAACTTCGTCGGCCAGGTCGGAAGCCAGGCCCAGGAGGAGGTCCATGGACTCGTGGACGACTTCCTCGATGCGGGCATCGGGGCGGTCGGTCTTGTTGACCAGCAGGATGACGGGCAGGTGCGCGGCAAGGGCCTTGCGGAGCACAAAGCGGGTCTGCGGCAGCGGACCTTCGGAAGCGTCAACGAGCAGGACGACGCCGTCAACCATGGACAGTCCGCGCTCCACCTCGCCGCCGAAGTCGGCGTGGCCGGGGGTGTCGATGACGTTGATGGTGATGGTCTCGCCATTGGAGGACGGACCGTTGTAGGCCACCGTGGTGTTCTTGGCCAGGATGGTAATGCCCTTTTCGCGCTCAAGGTCACCGGAGTCCATCACGCGGTCTTCGAGGTGGTTGTGCTCGGCAAAGGAGTTGGTCTGCTTGAGCATGGCGTCGACCAGGGTGGTCTTGCCGTGGTCAACGTGGGCCACAATCGCGACGTTGCGGAGGTCACTGCGTGATGCAGTGGCTACCGCGGTGTTGGTGGTGGTTTCAGACATGCGTAATGGCTCGATTCAGTGGTGAAAGTCAGCTGTTGTATCGCGACATTTCCAACTGGAACGCACGACGATCAGGCCCTTAGCACAGGGCGCCTTCCTCAATTCTAGCCGCAGTGGCGTTTATTGGCCTAAATTTTTCCGCGCAGCCCATGTCGGCCGGGCGCGCAACGGCCACGCCGGGGCAGGATCAGTGAGAAAAATCACTGGCCATTCCTGCCGGTATGCCACATGATTGCTAGACACTCCGCGCAAGCCCGAAAGACACGAGATGCGAAAAGCCTTGACCCGGCCCCGCTTTGCCGCATCCGGAGCCGCCGCCGTTTTCGCGGTGTGCAGCGCTCTTGCCTTCTCCGGCTGCGCGTCCCCCGCCACTCCATCGCTGCAGGCTGCTGCCATGAATCCAGTCGGCATGGCTGCCGATACCCGCGTGCTGAACCCGGCGAACGGGCGGCTTGAAGCGATTGTCCCCGATATCAGCAGAACGGTCCTCCTCATCGGGGATTCGCAGTCGGAACCGCTGGACGGCTGGCCCCGCCAGGGTCTCGCCGCTGCAGGGTACAAGGTGTACTTCGGCGGGCGCGGCGGCACGGGATTCGTCGCCGCCAACGGCAAGACAGGCAACTACATCGACGCCCTCTTGCGTGAGGACTGGTTGCTCCCCTCCGGCACTCCCGCCCTGATTGTCCTCCAGGGCGGCGGCAATGACGCTGCCAGCGGAGCATCCGACAGCGAGATCACGGGCAATGCCGGGCGTCTGATTGCGGTATTACAGGGCCGCTATCCGGGTACCCGGACAGCGATGATCGGAACCCTCGCCCGGGGCGAAAACAATGGTGGCGGCCGGCGCACAGAGGTTGATGCCCTGCTGGGATCGGTGGCCGCGGAGCATGGCCTGCCCTTCGTTTCCGTGGGCGACTGGCTCACGAGGCATGACCTGGTTAAGGACCTTGATGACGCAGTGCACATGAATTCCAGTGGCCGGGAGGCCCTCGGCACCCTCCTGGAGCGCAGCCTGCGCGAGCTGGGCCTGGAGCGGAAGCCGGCAAGTGTGCAGGATGAAAGCAGTTTGAGCCGGAGCCGGCAGGCTCCGGCTCAAACCGGTGAATAAGAGAGGCTGCTAAGCCACTTCGGGCGGAAGCATCAGCTTCGCGCCCGGGATGGCGTTGAGCAGTGCCTTGGTGTATTCCTGCTGCGGCGCTTCGAAGACGTCATCCGTAGATCCGGTCTCCACCAGGCGTCCCTTTTCCATCACACAGACGTGGTCCGCGATCTGCCGCACCACCGCAAGGTCGTGGGTGATGAAGAGGTAGGTCAATCCCAGGTTGGATTGAAGGTCCGCCAGCAGGTTCAGCACCTGGGCCTGGACCAGCACGTCCAGGGCGGATACTGCTTCGTCACAGATGATGACCTCAGGATCCAGGGCCAGCGCCCGGGCGATGGCGACACGCTGGCGTTGCCCGCCCGAGAGCTCGTTCGGATACCTCTGCATGGTGGATTGCGGCAGCGCGACCTGATCCAGCAGTTCGCGGACCTTCTTCTCCCGGCTGGCCTTGTTTCCGATCTTGTGGACCCGCAACGGTTCCTCGATGGTGCGGAAGATGTTGTACATCGGGTCCAGGGAGCCGTAGGGATCCTGGAAGATGGGCTGCACCCGGCGCCTGAACCTGAAAAGTTCCGAGGGCTTCAAGACGGACGTGTCGACACCGTCAAAAAGGATCCTGCCGTCGGTGGGCTTCTCAAGCTGGAGCACCATCTTGGCCACCGTGGATTTGCCGGAGCCCGACTCACCCACGATCGCCGTCGTGGTTCCCCGAAGGACATCGAAGCTCACGCCGTCGACGGCCGCAAAGTCCGATGATCTCCCGAGGCCCTGCCGCAGCTTGTAGACCTTCCGCAGGTCCTGGATCTGCAGCACATTATCGGCAGCAAGCGCTTCAGCGGCCGGAGCCAGAAGATCCGCCGCCTCCACGCCCTGTTCCTTGGCAACCTGGATCCTTCGGCTGGCAAGGGAGGGTGCAGACTCGACGAGCCGCTTGGTGTAGGGGTGCTGCGGGTTTTGCAGCAACTCCAGGGACGGCCCTGACTCCACCACCTGCCCGCGGTACATCACCACTACTTTGTCTGCCCGTTCGGCCGCGAGGCCAAGATCGTGGGTGATCAGCAGGACAGCCGTGCCCAGCTCTGCGGTCATGCCTTCGAGGTGGTCCAGGATCTGCCGCTGAACGGTGACATCCAGCGCAGAGGTAGGTTCGTCGGCAATCAGCAGCCTCGGCTGGCAGGACAGTCCGATGGCGATCAGGGCACGCTGGCGCATGCCGCCGGAGAACTCGTGCGGGTATTGCTTGGCGCGCCGGTGGGAGTCCGGCAGCCCCGCTTCGGACAGGACCTTGGCAATGTCCTCGGGGCCACTCGGACGGCCGTTGGCCTGCAGCGTTTCCTTGACCTGGTAGCCGATCTTCCATACCGGGTTGAGGTTGGACATGGGGTCCTGCGGCACCATGCCGATGGTGTTGCCGCGCAGTTCGATCATCCGCTTTTCGGGTGCGTGCGAGATGTCTTCGCCGTCCAGCAGGATCTGCCCGCCGGAGACCCTGCCGTTGCCGGGCAGGAGCCCAATGGCCGCCAGAGCGGTGGTCGACTTTCCCGAGCCCGACTCCCCCACGATCGCAACGGTCTCACCCGGCATGATGGTCAGGTGCGCGTTCCGGACGGCGTTGACTTCGCCGTTGCTGGTGTCGAACGTGATGGCCAGGTCCCGGATTTCCAGCAGGGGGCGGTCTGCGGGTGTTCCGGCTTCAGTGATAGTGACATCGGATGTAGTCACGTGTGTCTCCTTCATCGCTGGCGGCTCTTCGGGTCAAGGGCATCGCGCAGGGCGTCGCCCAGCATGATGAAGCTCAGGACTGTGATGGACAGGGCGGCGGCCGGGTAGAGCAGCACCGCGGGGTTGGTGCGGATGGACGACTGCGCCGCAGAGATGTCATTGCCCCAGGACATGATGCTGCCCGGGAGCCCGATTCCGAGGAACGACAGGGTGGCCTCCAACACGATGAACACCCCGAGTTCCATGGTGGCCAGCACAATGATGGGGGCGAGGGCGTTGGGCAGAACATGCTTGATCAGGCTTTGGATCCTGGACACGCCCAGCGAACGGGCCGCCGTGATGAAGTCGGCATTCCGGACTTCGATCACCGCACCGCGGGTCAACCTTGCCATCGTGGGCCATGCCAGCAGCACGATGATCATGATGACTGTCCAGACACTCTTGTTTTCCCGGAAGAACGGCAACTGGGTGACCACCAGAGCTCCGAGCACCAGCGGGAGCGCGAAGAAGATATCGCCGAGGCGGGCGATGACGGCGTCGACCCATCCGCCGTAGAAGCCGGCAAGCGCACCGAGCGTCACGCCGATGAGGAGCACGCCGATGACGGCGAAGACACCCACCATGACGGAAGCCTGGGTGCCGTAAATGACGCGGGCGTACACGTCGCAGCCCTGGAAGGTAAACCCGAACGGGTGGCCGGCCGACGGGGCGCCATCCGAGTTCGCCAACTGGCAGTTGTCGTTGGGCGCCGTCTGGGTGAACAGGCCAGGGAAGAACGCCACAATCAGGATGACCACGATCATCACTGCCGAGACAATGAACAGCGGACGACGGCGGAGCTTCCGCCACGCGTCAGCCCACAGGCTCAGCGGGGCCTGGTCAGTCTTTACGGCATCGGTTGCCAGCAGAGGGGTCTCCTCGATGGGGGCAACGAAATGCGTGGTGTCTTGGTTACTTTTCATAGCGAATCCTCGGATCAAGCCAGGCGTACAGCAAATCAACCAGCAGGTTGGCGATAACGAAGACCAGCACCAGCACACTCACGATGGCGACGACGGTGGGTCCTTCGCTGCGGAGAATTGCCTGGTAGAGCTTCTGCCCCACGCCGGGCACGTTGAAGATGCCTTCGGTAACAATGGCTCCGCCCATCAGACCGCCCAGGCTGGCGCCCAAATAGGTAACGACCGGAATCATCGAGTTGCGGAGAATGTGCGCCATGACCACGCGGGGCCGGGACAGCCCCTTCGCAGTCGCGGTACGGACGTAATCAGCCGTTGAGTTTTCAATGACCGAAGCCCGGGTAAGGCGAAGCACGTAGGCGAAGGACACCAGCGCCAGCGCGAAGGCCGGAAGCAGCAAGGTGGCCCAGCTGACGTCTGTGCCGACAGTGGGTTTGGCCCAGCCGAGGTAGACACCGAAGACGAGCTGCAGGACGAAGCCGAGCACAAAGATGGGAATGGCGATGACCACGAGCGAAGCAAGCAGCACTGACGAGTCAAAGATCCTGCCCTTGCGCAGGCCGGCGATGAGCCCAAAGCCGATGCCGAACACTGCCTGGATAACCAGCGCTTCGACGGCGAGCATCACGGTGACGGGGAAGACACGGCCCAAGGTGGCGGCGATGGGCTGGCCCGTGAAATCGACGCCCAGGTTGAACGTAAAGAGATTCTTGAGGAACAGGCCGTACTGGACCCAGAAAGGCTGGTCGAGGTTGTACTGCTGGCGAAGGGCTGCGATGACGGCTTCACTCGGCGGGCGTTCTCCGAAGAGTGCCCTGATGGGGTCTCCCGGAAGGGCAAACACCATGAAGTAAACCAGCAGGGTGGTGCCCAGGAATACGGGGATAACTTGGAGCAGTCGCCGGAAAATGAACTGGATCACAGCACACCCTCCGAAGATTGTGGAGATGTTGGGAAATTCATGTGGGACAGCTTCCTGCCGGTATCAAGGCTATGGGGGCCCGGCTGGCGCCGGACCCCCACTAGCTATTTGAGTTGGACGGTCTCAGAACTACTTCGCGGTGATGTTGTAGTACTGAATGACACCGTTCCAGCCGCTGTCCACGTTGGTGACGTTCTGGCTCCACACGACCTGGCGTGCGGAGTACCACAGCGGGAGGTTGGGCAGGTCCTGGAACAGGATCTCCTGGGCCTCGGTGAACTTGGCGTTGGCGTCGTCCGTGGACTTGGCGCCCAGTCCTTCGTTGAGGAGCTTGTCGAACTCGGGGTTCGTGTAGCCCTCGTAGTTGGCGCTGGCACCAGTCTTCAGGAGCGGGCCGAGGAAGTTGTAGAGCGACGGGTAGTCCGCCTGCCAGCCTGCCCGCGTGAAGCCGGGAAGGGTCTGGGCCGTGCGGAGGTCGAGGATCTCGGCGAACTTGGCGAACGGCTGTCCCTCGGCCTGGATGCCCAGGTTGTTCTTGAGGTTGTTGGCAACAGCGTCGATCCATTCCTTGTTGCCGCCATCGGTGTTGTAGGCGAGCTGCAGGGTCTTGTCCGCGGGCCAGGGGCTGATGGCGTTCGCCTTGTCCCAGGCTTCCTTGGCCTTGGCGGCGTCGAACTTCAGGACATCGGAACCCTCAACGTTCTCGTTGTAGCCATCCACTGCCGGGGAGGTGAAGTCCTTGGCGGGGATGCGGGTGCCGCTGAAGATCACCTTGGTGATCTCGTCACGGTTGATTGCCATGGAGATGGCCTGACGGCGCAGCTTGCCTGCCTCGCCCTGGAACTCGGGCAGGTAGCCCGGGATGTTCAGGGTGGAGTTGCCGGCGTACGGCTTGTTCAGGTGGTTCTCCGGGAAGTCCGTGGTGTAGGTCTTCAGGGCGTTCGTCGGAAGGACGTCGGTAACGTCCAGGTTGTTGGCCTGGATGTCTGTGTAGGCGGGAGCCGGATCGGTGTAGAACTTGAAAGTTACGCCGCCGTTCTTCGCTTCGCGGGGGCCGGCGTAGTCTTCGTTCTTGACGAGTTCAATCTGGCTGTCGTGCTGCCAGGCGCCTTCCTTGGCCATCTTGTAGGGGCCGTTGCCTACCGGGTTTTCACCATAGGCCTTGGGGTCGGCGATTGCTGCCGAGGGAAGCGGCATGAAAGCTGAGTAGCCAAGGCGCAGGGGCCAATCTGCCTCCGGCTGGGTCAACTTGACCTCAATGGTCGTGTCGTCCTTGAGGACCAGGCCCGAGAGGGTCTTGGCGGTGGGAGCGGGGACGTCCTTCTCGCCTTCCTTCTTTGTGGCGCTGACGGCGTCGTAGCCTTCGATCGACTCAAAGAAGCTGCTGTTGGCTTGGGCATTGGTGCTCAGTGCAGCATAGTTCCAGGCGTCGACGAAGCTCTTGGCGGTAACTTCCTCGCCGTTGGTGAACTTGGTGCCGGTCTTGACCTTGATCGTGTAGTTCTGGCCGTCCGGGGATTCGATGGACTCGGCCAGGGCGTTGACCGACTGGCCGTTGGGGTCGTAGCTGGTCAAGCCTTCGAAGAGCAGTTCGACCACACGGCCGCCATACACTTCATTGGTGTTTGCCGGCAGCAACGGGTTCTGTGGTTCGTTGCTGTAAGCGGTGATGACCTTATTGGGGTCGCCAGCAGACTGGCTGGCACCGTCATTGCTGCCGCCTCCAGCGCCGCAGCCGGTCAGGGCGAGTGCGGCGATTGCCACGATGCCCAGTGCTTTGGAAGTGCGCGCAAAACGCATTCCGCCTCCTATGAGTTGTGGGAGAGAACGAGGGGAATCTTTATGTTTCCCCGCAGGCGAGACGCAGCGGTGAACTGTGACGCAGCCTACATATACGAGTAGCCTAACCGCACGAAGTCCAGATACTGGTACTCCGTTGCCAAACCGTAACCGGCACGAACTGAACGCCTAGTCGGTCAACGGAAGTTGTGCAAGTCACATGCTACTCGCCAGTAGGCTTATGGGCGAATTGAAAGTGTGAAGTCCGCCACCATGCGCGGGGGCAGGCATACACCTGGCTGCTAGGCCAGCCGCCAGTCCCAGACGTTCCACCAGACGCCGAGGGGGCCGGAAGTTGGTTTCACACCAGTGATCCGTGAGTTGAAGGCAGTAGTGCCCACCGCCTGGTACAGCGGAAGGCCGTATGCGTCCTCCCACACCTGCTTATCAATTTCCGCCAGGAGTTCGTCCTGTTTGGCCAGGTCCGTGGTTCCGGCGAGTTCCTCCATGGCATTGTCGGCGTCGCCGTCGGAGAATCCATTGAAATTACTGCCGGCGCCGGTGCGGAAGATCTGCGGAACGCGGCTGACGCCCACGCCTGTGCCGATCCAGCCGAGCAGTGCCGCATCGTACCCGCCGCCACCCAGGGCCTTGGCCCAGTCGGCGTTGCGTTGTCCGGCGTCAACCACCCGGAAACCTGCCAGCGCTGCCGAGTCCCTGATCAGGCCAAAAGCTTCGGCGCGGTTGGGGTTATCGCGGTTGTAGAGGATGGTGATAGTGGGGGTTTCGCCGTCCAGGAGCGCCTTTGCGCCGTCGATGTCCACCCCGCCATAATTTCCGGACCCGTTGTTCTTGACGGTGTCTTCGTACTTGGGCTGCCCCGGCAGGAAGACATGGGAGTCGAGCGGCTTTGCATCCGGCAGCAGGTCCCCGACGACGGCCTCGACGATTGCTTGCCGCGGAACCGTTTTGAGGAAGGCCTCCCGGACGTCCTTCCGCGCGAAGGGACCGGAAAAGTTCAGGTCCAGGTGGTCATACCCGGACTGGTTGTAGCGCTCAACGGTGATGCCCTGCTCAGCCAGGCCGGTGAAGGGATCATCGGTGCCGGCCGAGGGCTGGGGCGAAATGATGTCCGCCTGGCCGTTCCGGAGGGCATCCACAGCGGCCGGCAGCGCACCGGTAAACCGAATGTTGATCTCATCAAGCCACGGCTCCTGGCCCCACACGTAATCCCGGTTGCGGACCAGCTTCATGGAAACTTCCGGGACGATGTCCCGGACAATATAGGGCCCGCTGGAGAGGTAGACAGAGGGATCGTCAGGAAGGCCCTTGGTATCGAACCCGGAGTTCCAAAAGTCGCTGACCTGCTTCAGCGCCGTATTGACCGCCGGCTCTTCGACGTCTCCCCGCGGTGAGCCCATGATCAGGTCGATAAGGTCTTCCTCGTCGTTCAGGCCACTCTTGGCAGCCACCACGTGCGCTGGCAGGCCGACGTCGAATGCCACTTCCCAGTCGGTGTACGGCAGCGCGTACTCCAGGGTGATGGAACGTCCGTCAGAGCCGACCTCGGGAAGCACGGTTCCTGCCAGCCCGCTGGTGTCGGCGGCCGTGGAGAAATACTTGGTTCCGGTTCCGGCCATGGGATCGGCGTCGTCGAAGTAGCCGGAGCCGGCAGCCCAGCCCAGCAGGAGATCGCCGGCGTCGATGGCTTCACCGTCGGACCATGTGACGCCCTCGTTGACGGTGTACCTCACCTTGAGCGGCTCGTCGGAAACCTTTTCGAAGCGTCCGAACTTTTCGTTGCGTACAACGTTTGACGAGTCATCAAGGTAGTAGAACCCCGAGTGGGTGATGTGCCCGACCTTCGAGTTTATGTCCGTGTTGCCGTCGGTGCTGTACGGATTGAAGGACGAGAACGCGTTGGCCTCGGCAACGGTGGCGCTGCCGCCGCGTTTGGCCTCGCCTACCACCACGGGGGCTGTGCCCCCGCTGCCCGAACACCCGGAAAGCATCACGGCCGCGGCTACAGCCGCGGTGATGAACTGCATCAAGCGCCTGACCGGCATGCCGCCTCCTTGTTTTTCAGGATAAGGTGTCCGGCGAACACGTCAGACGTTGAAGCGGAACTCCACCACATCGCCGTCGGCCATGACATATTCCTTGCCTTCAATCCTGACTTTACCCCGGGACTTGGCCTCGGCCATGGACCCGGCTTCGACGAGGTCGTTGAAGGAGACCACCTCGGCCTTGATGAAGCCGCGCTGGAAGTCGGTGTGGATGACGCCGGCGGCCTGGGGCGCCGTATCGCCGCGGTGGATGGTCCACGCGCGCGCTTCCTTGGGACCGGCGGTGAGGTATGTCTGCAGGCCAAGTGTGTGGAACCCCACCCGCGCCAGCTGGTCCAGCCCGGATTCGTCCTGGCCGTTCATTTCCAGCATCTCGCGGGCTTCTTCCTCGTCCAGTTCCACGAGGTCGGCCTCAAGCTTGGCATCGAGGAAGATGCAGTCGGCCGGGGCCACGAGGGCCCGCAGTTCTTCCTGCTTCTCAGGACTGCCGAGGATTCCTTCATCAGCGTTGAAGACGTAGATGAAGGGCTTTGCCGTCAGGAGGCTAAGCTCCTTGAGGTGCTCCATCTCCAGCTTGTCGCTCTTGATGGAGGAGAAGATGGTGTCGCCGCGCTCAAGCACTTTCTGGGCGGCGAGGATGGCGTTCAGCTCGGCAGCTTCGCGCTTTTTGATCTTGACTTCTTTTTCGATGCGCGGGATGGCTTTTTCGATGGTCTGCAGGTCCGCGAGGATCAGCTCGGTGTTGATGGTCTCCATGTCGGAGCGGGGATCCACCTTGCCGTCGACGTGAATCACGTCGGGATCGTCGAAGACGCGCACCACTTGTGCGATGGCTTCTGCTTCCCGGATGTTGGCCAGGAACTGGTTCCCGAGGCCTTCGCCCTCGCTGGCGCCCTTGACGATGCCGGCGATGTCCACGAAGGAGACCGCTGCGGGCAGCAGGCGCTGGGAGTTGAAGAGTTCGCCAAGCTGCTTGAGCCGGGGATCCGGCAGGCTGACAACGCCCACGTTGGGCTCGATGGTTGCGAACGGGTAGTTCGCTGCCAGCACCTGGTTGCGGGTCAGTGCGTTGAAGAGAGTTGATTTGCCGACGTTGGGCAGTCCGACGATGCCAATAGTAAGAGCCACGAGCATTGATTCTACCCGCAGCAGGAGTCAGGGCGGTTCGGGGACGGGCCGGCCAAAATGTCGCTTCGGGAAAATGTCACAGCCCCGTGCGACAGTGGGCACATGGATGCTTTCGCGCTGATACTGGCTTTGTTCATGCTGCTACTGGGTGCCCTTGCGGGCGCCGCAGCCACCTATTTTGCGCTGCGGAAAAACAGCCGCGCCGTGGAAGAGGACTTCGACGCCGTCTCGTCGCGGCTCTCAGAAGTGAGCGCACAGTTCGCCGCGGCCGACGCCGAGCGCCGCCTTTTGGCTGCACAGAACCGGGAACTGGGCGAAGCACGGTCCCAGGACGGCAATGTGCTCCGTGCCCTGGCGCCGGTGGCCGAGAAACTGACGGCAGTGCAGCAACAGGTGGCGCTCCTGGAGCGTGACCGGCTGGAACAGTACGGCCAGCTCGCCCAGCAACTGCAGGAGGCGCGGCTTTCTGATGAACAGCTGATCCGGTCCACCCACGCCCTGGAATCCGCCTTGCGGTCCAACAGCGCGCGCGGGCAGTGGGGAGAGGTCCAGTTGCGGCGTGTGGTGGAGGCATCCGGAATGCTGCGGCACGTTGACTTTCTTGAGCAGGTCCACAGCTCCGGCAGCGAGTCGTCGGTCCGCCCGGACCTGGTGGTCCAGCTGCCCGGCGAGAAGCAGCTGGTGGTGGACGCAAAAGTGCCCCTGTCGGCCTACCTCGAAGCGCAGGAGCTCGGCGCATCCATGGAGTCCCGGACGGCGCAGGCGGGGCCGGTCCTCAGTACGGACCGCCGCTCGCAGCAGGCGCTGCTGGCCGCCCACGCGAAGGCGCTGCGTGCCCACGTTGACTCACTCAGCAACAAAAAGTACTGGGATATCCCCGGCAACTCCCCCGAGCTGGTGATTTGTTTCATCCCGGCGGAGTCGATCCTGGCTGCAGCACTCATGGCCGATGCCGAGCTGCTTGACCATGCGCTGTCCAGGAATGTGGTGCTGGCGTCGCCCAGCACGCTGCTGGCGGTGCTGAAATCCGTTGCCTTCACTTGGCGGCAGGACGTCCTGACGGACAGTGCCCGCGAACTGTTCGACCTCGCTCGGCAGCTGTACGACCGGATGGGAACCCTGGGCGACAACGTCACCAAGCTGGGGTCGTCCCTGAAAACGTCGGTGGACCGCTACAACTCCATGGTGGGCACGTTGGAAGCTCGTGTCCTTCCCACCGCACGGAAGTTGAACACGCTTGAGGAATCGGGCCTGATCACTCCTCCGGTGGTTGAGGTGACCCCCCGCGCCCTGGCCGCCCCCGAACTCCAAAGCGAGGACGAGGCTGCCTAAGGGCGGGCCTCCCGGAGAAGGGCTGCAGGAAAAAGCGCTCCCGGACAAGAACTTTCGGATACGAAAAAGGCCCGGCAGCTGGGCCAGTTGCCGGGCCTGCTTTGCTTGGTGTTGTCAGCTGCGCGGCCGGCGCCCGCCCAGGGCACGGCTGACATCGCCGGCCTGCTTCAGGGTTGCCCTCAGCTCCTTGGGCAGCGAGAACAGGAGGTCCTCTTCTGCGGTGACCACTTCCTCAACGCTGCCGTAGCCATAGTCGGCCAGCAGGCGCAGGACGTCCTGAACCAACACGTCGGGCACGGACGCCCCGGACGTCACACCAACTGTTGCAACGCCTTCGAACCAGGCCTCGTCCACTTCATTGGCGAAGTCCACCCGGTAGGAGGCCTTCGCCCCGTATTCAAGGGCAACCTCCACCAGCCGCACGGAGTTGGAGGAGTTGGCCGAACCCACCACGATGACCAGATCGGCCTGGGGAGAGATCTTCTTGATGGCCACCTGGCGGTTGGTAGTGGCGTAGCAAATGTCGTCGCTGGGCGGGTCCTGCAGGGTGGGGAACCGATCCTTCAACAACCGGACCGTTTCCATGGTCTCGTCGACGCTGAGAGTGGTCTGCGAAAGCCAAATGACCTTCTCCGGATCCCGCACCGTCACCTTGTCCACTTCGTGCGGGCCATTGATGATCTGGATGTGTTCCGGAGCTTCGCCTGCCGTGCCTTCAACTTCCTCATGGCCGTCGTGGCCGATCAGCAGGATGTCGAAATCATCCTTCGCGAACCGTACGGCTTCCTTGTGGACCTTGGTCACCAGCGGGCAGGTGGCGTCAATGGTGCGCAGGCCACGGTCCTCTGCGGACTGGACCACGGCCGGAGATACGCCATGGGCAGAAAAGATCACCAGGGCACCCTCGGGCACTTCGTCTGTTTCGTCAACGAAGATGGCGCCCTTTTCCTCCAGGGAGCTGACCACGTGGACGTTGTGCACAATCTGCTTACGCACATACACCGGCGGGCCGTAGTGCTCCAGGGCCTTCTCAACGGCGATGACGGCACGGTCAACGCCGGCGCAGTACCCCCGAGGAGCAGCAAGCAGCACCTTCTTGGTTCCGGATACGGGGGCTGCAGCAGCTACTTCCTCAGGAGAGCGGCGCCTACGCGGGATAGTGGGCATCGAAAGGGAAACAGCGGAGGGGGTCATTACTCAATTCTACCGGGTTGCCCGCGCCCGATTTCGCGGTATGAGCCCGGCCACAATCCCCACCAGCAGCAATACTCCGCCGGTGGCGGCCGCAGCCCAGGTCCACGTTTGGAAGTGGGCGGAAGCCGCCGCCACGAACTCGTTCCTGAACATGTTGGCTACCTCGTTTCCGCTGTCCGCAGCCAGCACCGAGGCTGAACCTGCCTGCGCGCTGACCGCCCAGAGAGCTGCCAGCAGCAACGCGCCAACTCCTGCACCCATAAGCACTGTCCAGCGGCGCCGGGCGGCAACGAGGGCCAGGAGCAGCGCCACCGCCGATCCCCCGGCCAGCAGGTACCCGGCGGGCGCATAGGTGTCCAGGCGCTCGGTCCATTCTTTCAGTTCGGGCTGGCCCACGTTGATAAGCGTCTGCTCCGGCGGATCCAGGGGAAGCCTGGTGGCGCGTGAGATTTCCTCGGCACCCAGCGCCACCAGAGGAGCGACGTCGAGGGTCAGGGACGAGTCAGACGCAGCTTCCGGACTGTCAGCCCCCGGGCCCGCGAAACTCAGCCGGTGGCTTTTCCGCAGCGTTTCTTCCCAAGCAGCGGGATAGCCGGAAAGGCTGGTCAGGGATGCCGCAATGTCCTCCAGCACCGGCTGGACCAGGTCCGAGAGGAAGCCCGGGACCGCGCTGGTGTCGATGGTTCCGATCGCCGCCTGTGCCAGCCCTTGCTGGAACTCCGGGTTCGTGCCCAGCGGCGCCGCCAGTTCCACGAAGCCCTGCTCCTGGACAATGTTGCGGTCTAGCCAGATGGCGGGAACTGCGACAGCGGCGAGCAGTACGGCCAGCACGGTGGCAGCAGCGGAAACAAAAGTGCGCACAGCAGATCCTTCAGGTTGATGGCGGTCCACCCATCCTAGGCGGGCATCCTGACCGGTCACTGTCAGCCCCGCGTGCTACAGCTTATGGATAAGGTTGAATGACCGCCGCACAACAGACGAAGGACCCCATGCCCGCAGCTCCAGCCCCGCGAGGGGATTTGCATGTCTGAACAGGCCTCATTTCCGGTCGCCGGTCAGCAACTGGCTGCTCCCACTACCCTGCCTGCGACGGCGGCGGAAACCACGCCGGACAACCCCTGGCCGCTGCAGCTCCTCTCGCAGAAGCTGAAAGCCCACATCGACCGCACGCCGTCGGCATGGGTCGAAGGCCAGGTCATCGAACTGAACCGGCGCGGCACCAACGCCTACCTCACCTTGAGGGACGTTGACGCGGAAGTCTCGCTGCCCGCCTCGGTGTGGACGAAAGTGCTGGAGCGCCAGAACCTGCCGCTGGAGCGCGGTTCGCGGGTGGTGGCCCTACTGAAACCTGAGTTCTGGATCAAGACGGGCCGGCTGAACATGCTGGTCCGGGATATCAGGCCCGTGGGCCTGGGCGACCTCCTTGCCCGGATCGAGCGCCTCCGCCAGGCTCTCTCCGCCGAGGGGCTTTTTTCGGACTCCCGCAAGAAGCCGCTGCCCTTGCTGCCGCACCGCATTGGCCTCATCACCGGCCGCGACTCCGACGCCAAGAAGGACATCCTCCGGAACGCCGCGCTGCGGTGGCCCGCCGTGGAGTTCGAAATCCGCGAAGTGGCAGTCCAGGGCAACGCTGCGGTATCCCAGGTGGTCCGTGCACTGCGGGAGCTTGACGCCAGCCCGGAGGTGGACGTTATTGTCATCGCCCGAGGCGGCGGGGCCCTGGAAGACCTGATGCCCTTCAACAGCGAAGAACTGGTCCGTGCTGTGGCGGCAGCCGCCACCCCAGTAGTGAGTGCCATCGGCCACGAGGCGGACAGGCCCCTGCTCGACGACGTTGCCGATCTTCGCGCCTCCACCCCTACGGACGCAGCCAAAAGGATCGTGCCGGAAGTGTCCGAAGAACTGGCAGGCGTGCGCCAGGCCCGGGAGCAGCTGCGCCGGTGCATGGAGCGCCTCGTGGACAGGGAATCGGACCGCCTGGCATCCCTGCACTCGAGGCCGGTACTGGCCGCCCCCGAGGGCCTGGTGACCATCCGGTCAGAAGAAATCGAGCGGCTGCTCCGAAGGTCCTCCGCGGCGGTGAGCTCCACCGTAGTGCGCGCAGCCGACCAGCTGGAGCACCTTAAGGCCCAGGTGCGCGCGCTGTCACCGCAGAAGACGCTCGACCGGGGCTACGCCGTCGTCGAACTCGCCGGCGGCCCGGCCGCAAGCCGCGGCAGCACAGGGCACGCCGTGGTGCGCCGCCCGGCCGAGGCGCCGGCGGGCACGCCGCTCTCCGTACGGGTGGCGGAAGGCCGCTTCGGCGCAACCTCCACGGGCGCACTCCCATCAGACTCAACCCAACAGAAGCCGGGCACGCATCAAGGAGAACCCAATGACTGAGCAAAAGCCAGGAAACGACGTCGCGGCGCTGAGCTACGAGGAAGCGCGCGAGCAGCTCGTCGCGGTGGTGGGCAGGCTGGAAGCGGGCGGCGCCAGCCTGGAGGAATCCCTTGCCCTGTGGGAACGGGGAGAGGCACTGGCTTCACGGTGCGAAGAATGGCTGGAAGGCGCCAGGAAGCGGCTGGCCGCTGCCCGCGACCAGCCAATGTAGGCAGAAGCCTCAGGACCGAAGAATCAACTCGCGCTCGGTGGCAACATCAAACTCGGCTTTCGGCCACTCAAGGTTCAAGCCGGACAACGCCCCCAGCAACAGCTGTTGAACAGCGATCCTGGCGTACCACTTCTTGTTGGCCGGAACCACGTGCCACGGCGCGTCCCGGGTGCTCGTTTCGTCGATGGCGGCCTGGTAGGCATTCATGTAGTCGTCCCAGAAGGCACGCTCGTCCAGGTCGCCGCGGTTGTACTTCCAATGCTTGGCCGGATTGTCCAGCCTGGCTACCAGCCGGGCCTTCTGTTCCTCCCCGCTGATGTGGAGCATCACCTTGACGACTTTTGTTCCCGAGTCGATCAGCCGGGCCTCGAACTCGTTGATCGCCACATAGCGGCGCTTAATTTCATCCGGAGCTGCCCAGCCGTGGACGCGGTGGATCAGCACGTCCTCATAATGGGACCGGTCAAAAACGCCCACCATGCCGGCCGCCGGAACTTCCTTTTCGATGCGCCACAGGAAGTCGTAGGACTTCTCCTCGTCCGTGGGGGCCTTAAAGGCCTTGAACTGCACGCCCTGGGGGTCGGTCGCAGCCATCACGTGATTGACGATGCCGCCCTTGCCCGCGGTGTCCATGGCCTGCAGGATCAGCAGGATCCGCTTGCGGCCGCCGAACCGGGACTCGGCAAACAGCTTCTCCTGCAGCTCGGTCAGCTCGTCGTCCAGGTCCGCCAGGAGCGCCTTGCCGTCCTGCTTGGTGCCGCTGTACCCGGGGGTGGAATCGGGATCAACGCCGGCGAGAGAGAACCCCTCCCCTGCCCGAAGGGTTTCGGAGGGGTGCTGATTGAACTTGACCACGCCGGCCATGGGGGATCCTTTCCACGAAGGTTCACGGGCCCTAAGCGCCCGTGCCCACAGGCTAGTTCCCCTGGTACCTGCTTAGGAAGTCCCCCATCCGCCCAACTGCCTCTTCGATGTCCTTGACGTTGGGCAGGGTGACCATGCGGAAGTGGTCGGGACGTACCCAGTTGAAGGCACGGCCGTGCGAAACCAGGATTTTCTGCTCCCGGAGGAGGTCCAGGACAAACTTCTCATCATCCCGGATGTGATAGACCTCGGGGTCCAGCCGCGGGAAGAGGTAGAGCGCGCCCTTGGCCTGCTGGGTGCTCACGCCCGGAATCGCGTTCAGCATCTCATAGGCCTTGTTGCGCTGCTCCAGCAGGCGCCCGCCGGGCAGGATCAGGTCGTTGATGCTTTGGTAGCCGCCGAGCGCCGTCTGGATGGCATGCTGGGCCGGAACGTTGGCGCAGAGGCGCATGTTCGCCAGGAGGCTGATGCCTTCAAGGTAGTCCGCTGCGTCCTTCTTCGGACCGGAGATGGCCATCCAGCCGGCCCGGTAGCCGCACACGCGGTAGGCCTTGGACAGCCCGCTGAAGGTAAGGCAGAGGACGTGGTCGCCGGTGAGCTTGGCAAGATTTACGTGGACTGCGTCCTCGTACAGAATCTTCTCGTAAATCTCGTCAGCGAAAATCACCAGTCCGTGCTTCTCGGCCAGGGCCACGATCTTCTTCAGCGTCGCTTCGGGGTAGACGGCGCCGGTGGGGTTGTTCGGGTTGATGACCACGATGCCCTTGGTCCGCGGCGTGATCTTGGCTTCCATGTCCTCAAGGTCAGGCTGCCATCCGGATTCCTCGTCGCAGAGGTAGTGGACCGGCTTTCCGCTGGCGAGCGCCACGGATGCGGTCCACAGCGGGTAGTCGGGCGTGGGGATGAGGACCTCGTCGCCGTCATCGAGCAGTGCCATCAGGGACATGGTGATGAGTTCGCTGACGCCGTTGCCCAGGTAGATATCGTCCACGTGGATGTTCTGGATTCCACGGGTCTGGTAGTACTGCGAGACGGCGGTGCGGGCGGAGAAGATGCCCCGGGAGTCGCTGTAGCCCTGGGCGTGCGGCAGGTGGCGGATCATGTCCACCAGGATGGCGTCCGGCGCCTCGAATCCAAACGGCGCCGGGTTGCCGATGTTCAGCTTCAGGATCCGGTGGCCCTCCGCCTCCATCTGCTGGGCGGCCTGAAGAATCGGTCCACGGATGTCGTAAAGGACGTTATTGAGCTTCGTGGACTGCTTGAATTCTGCCATCCATCAAATATGCCACAGTAAGGATGGGCTTCCGCTGAGACGTCAGCCACACACCGGCGCGCGCCGCGGGCGCTAAGCCAGGCACCTGAGGAATGACGACGGCGGCTGCCGGACAGGGAGTTGAGGAACCCCCGCGCAGTCCGGCAGCCGCCGTCGTACTGGCAAAGCAGGCAGGCGCGCTCCTACTTGACGATGCCCTTGTCCTTGAGCCAGGCCTCAGCTGCTTCTTTGGCGCCCTGTTTCTGGCTGCCGCTGACCGCGCGGTTGAGGTTGACCAGGTCCTCGGTGGTGAGGATCCTCGAGACCGAGTTGAGGGCTTCCTTCGCCGTGTCCGTCATCTTGGCCTCGTTGTAGAGCGGGATGACCTGCTGGGCGATGAAGTTGTTCTTCGGGTCCTCCAGGACTACAAGGTCGTTGTCCGCGATGGACGGGGTGGTGGTGTAGATGTCCGCCACCTGCACCTGGTCTTCGAGCAGGGCCTTGAGCGTCACCGGGCCGCCGCCATCGCTGAAGGGCTCCAGCTTCCTGGGCTCACAGTTGTAGTTGCTCTTCAGCCCGGGCAGCCCGTAGGCGCGCTCAGCGAAGGTGGCCGGGGCTCCCACCACGATCTCGCTGCAGACCTTGGCCAGGTCCTCGATGGACTTCAGCTGGTACTTTTCGGCGGTTGCCTTGGTGACCACCATGGCGTCCTTGTTCTCGGCCTTGGCGGCTTCCAGCACCGCCAGGCCGTCGGGCAGCTTGTCCGGCAGTGCCTTGGCGATGTCGTCCGCCGAGACCTCCTTGGCTTCCTTGTCCACATGCAGCAGCAGGTTGCCGGTGTAGTCCGGGATCACGTCCACTGAGCCGTCCTGGACGGCCTTGAAGTAAACCTCCCGGGAGCCGATGTTCGGCTTGGTGGTGGCGGTGACGCCGCCTGCGTTCAGCGCCCCTGCATAGAGCTCGGCAATGATCTGGCTCTCAGGGAAGTCCGCGGAGCCGATCACCAGCGACGTGGCTCCTCCGGACGCCGTGCCGCTGGTTGCCGGGGCGTTGCTCAGTGGATCGGACGATCCGCCGCAGGCGGACAGCGCCAGGGCCAGGCCAATTCCAGCGGCCACTCCGCCGAATGCCCGCCGGCCAAAGCCTTGTAGTCGGCTTTCTTTCATGACTTACCTCCTTGTGCCACAGCCTCCGCGACAACGGGGTCTGTGAGATCGACCGCAGCCTGCTGGCTGCGGTGGGACTGCTTCGAGGCCCCTGTTGCCAGGAACAGCCTCTGGAATAGGGCAAGGACAAGATCGACGCCGATGGCCAGCGCGGCGATCAGCAGCGAGCCGCCGAGCATCTGCGGGAAGTCACTGAGGACGAGTCCGTCGAACAGGTACCGTCCCAAGCCGCCCAGGTTGATGTAGGCCACCACGGAGACCGTGGCAATCACCTGCAGCACACCGGTCCGGAAGCCGCCGAACATGACCGTCAGGGCGTTGGGCAGTTCGGCCCGGAACAGGACCTGGAGCCCGGTCATCCCCATGGCGCGGGCGGCGTCCACCACGTTGCGGTCCACGCTGGAAATGCCTGCATACGTTCCGGCCAGGAGGGGCGGCACAGTGAGGATCACCAGCGCCCAGATGGGCGGCATCAGTCCGATCCCGGCGAGCAGGACAAACAGTGTCAGCAGGCCGAGGGTGGGTAGCGCCCGCAGGGCACCGGCAAGGGCTACGATGGCCACCTTTCCCCGGCCTGTGTGGCCGACGTAGAGGCCCACCGGGACGGCAATGGCGGTGGCGATCAGCATTACCAGCCCCGTGTATTGCAGGTGCTCGCCCAGCCTCGCCGGGATGCCGGCGCTCCCTGTCCAGTGCAGCGGGTCGGCCAGCCAGGCGAAGGTATCGGAGAAGACGTTGCTCATGCGTTTCCGCCCCCCGTTTTCGGTTCGGAGAGGCGGCGGGCCGCGGCAACCGGCGTTCCTGCGCTGCCGGCGGCCGGTCGCGGCCTGCGACCTTTACCGGCCCGCTCCCACGGCGTGAGGACCCGCTCAAGCAGGACCAGGATGGCGTCCATCAGCAGCGCGAGGACCAGGATGGCTACGATGCCCACCATAATTTCGGTCACAAAGCCCCGCTGCAGCCCCGAGGTAAAGAGCATGCCCAGGTTTCCGACGCCCAGCAGGGCGGCCACGCTGACAAGCGAGATGTTGCTGACGGAAACCACCCGGAGGCCGGCGAAGAGTACGGGCAGGGACAACGGAAGGTCCACCCGCAGGAACCGGGCAAACGGCTTGTACCCCATGGCGACGGCGGCCTGGCTGATGTCCGTGTCTACCGAGTCGAAGGCGTCCAGGGCAGCCCGGACCAGCAGGGCCACGGCGTAGATGGTCAGGGCCACCACCACGTTGAGGGGATCGAGGATCCTGGTCCCCAGGATGGTGGGCAGGATGATGAACAGTGCCAGCGACGGAATCGTATAGAGCAGGGACGACGCCGTGAGCACCACCGAGCGGAGCACGGCGTGCTGCCGCGCCAGCTGCGCCAACGGAATGGAGATGGCCAGCCCCAGGAGCATGGGCACCAGGGCCAGCACCATGTGCTGGCCCGCCCGTTCCAGGACCATTCCGCTGTTGGCCAGGAACCACTCCATCAGAGCGCAGCCTGCCTGACCTGGCGAGCCTCCTCGATGAGGGCCAGGACTTCACCGCCCCTGACGACGCCGAGTACCCGGCCCTCGGAATCCACCGCCACGCCCAGGCCCGACGGTGAGGACAAAGCCGCGTCCAGGGCGCGGCGCAGGCTCTCACCCGGGCGGAAGAGCGATCCGCCGGGAATGAGTCCGGCACCGTTTCCGGGACCGGTCCAGCCGAGCGGACGCGCTTCGGCATCCACCACAAGCTGCCAGCCGTTGGCCGCCGGAGCAGAGTCGAAGCTGCCGTGCGGGTCGCGGACCACCGTCGGCACCTGGTGGACACTCACGCCGTCGGACGGTGTGAATCCCAGGTGGCGGAACCCGCGGTCCCGCCCCACGAAGGAGGCCACGAAGTCGTTCGCCGGCGCCCGCAGGATCTCTTCCGGAGTGGCGTACTGGGCGAGCTTCCCGCCGGTGGCAAAGACGGCCACCTTGTCGCCCAGCGTTGTGGCTTCGTCGATGTCGTGGGTGACAAAGACGATGGTCTTGGCGAGGTCCTTCTGGAGCCGCAGCAATTCCTGCTGAAGTTCATCGCGGACCACCGGATCCACTGCGCTGAAGGGTTCATCCATGAGGAGGACAGGCGGGTCGGCGGCGAGGGCCCGGGCAACGCCCACGCGCTGTTGCTGGCCGCCGGAAAGCTGTGAAGGGTAGCGCTTCCCCAGTACAGGGGCCAGGCCGACGACGTCGAGCAGTTCCTGGGCGCGTTTCCTTGCCTCGGACTTGGGGACACCATTGAGCCTGGGCACGGTGGCGATGTTGTCCAGCACCGAGCGGTGCGGCAGGAGTCCGGAGGACTGCATCACGTACCCCATGGAACGCCGCAGCTCGGGGGCGGGGACCGACGTGACATCCTTGCCCGCCACCGTGATGACTCCTGACGTGGGCTCAACCATGCGGTTGATCATCCGCAGCGAAGTGGTCTTTCCGCAGCCGGAGGGTCCAACAAAGACAGTGATGGAGCCCGGGCTAATGGACATGGTGAGCTGGTCCACGGCCGGCTGCCCGCCCTGGTACTGCTTGGTGACGCTCTGAAACTCGATCATGGCCTGGTCCATGGTGCGGACTTACCTGTTCTGTTGGACGGCTTCGGAAAGCAACGCGAATATGTCACAGCACGCTGATAGTTACGGTAGCCCAAACCGGAGGCCGCAACACCTGCAGCACACCCGATTTCCGGCAAAGAAATCCCTACTGTAATCATTCGGGGCCGGCCTCCTGCCGGATGGGTGGGTTGTTGGGCCGGCGGCCGGGGCTGGACATACCGCAGGGTGGCCGCCCGGCCTACAGTGGGGAGGTGACCAACTTGGAAGTTTCCCCCCAGCAGGAAGTCTGCCCGCCGGCGAGCCCGGAAGGTAGCTCCGGCCCGTGCCTTCAGTTGTGGCCCGAGCGGGAAGTACCGCTGGGCGGGGTGCGCGCCATGAATGTCCAGCGGACGCTGCCCCAGCGCGGGCTTCCCACCATCGGCGCCTGGTGCTTCCTGGACAGCTTCGGCCCGGACCGGACTGCCATGTCCGTGCTTCCGCATCCGCACATCGGGCTGCAGACGGTAACCTGGCCGCTGGCCGGGACCATCAGGCACCGCGACAGCGTGGGCAGCGACGTGGTGGTGCGGCCGGGCGAGCTGAACATCATGACGGCAGGGCACGGCGTGTCCCATTCCGAGTTTGCAGTGCTTCCGCCGGGGGGCGTGCTGCCGCTGCAGCGCGGCGTGCAGCTGTGGGTAGCCCTTCCGGATGGGCAACGGCACCGGCAGCCTGCGTTTGAACAGCACCGCGACCTTCCGAAAATCGCCGGCGACGGCTTCACCGCCACCGTGATGGTGGGCCAGTTCGACGGCGTTGCCTCGCCGGCCACGATGTATTCGCCCATTGTGGGAGCGGAGGTTTCCTGCGGGGGAAGTGCGGTGCTCCCCCTCAACGAGCATTTCGAACACGGCATCCTGGTGCTCGACGGCGGACTGAGCCTGGACGGGCAGGATGTTCCGCCGGGACCGCTGGGCTACCTTGGCACCGGCCGGCGGGAACTCCGGGTCGAGGCGCTGCCGGGCACGCGTTTCCTCTTGATTGGCGGCGAACCGTTCCAGGAGGAGCTGCTGATGTGGTGGAACTTCGTGGGACGCACGCACGATGAAGTCGAGCAGGCCCGCACCGCGTGGGAAGCGCAGGCAGCCCTGCCTGACGGGGACGTGGCAACAGCCCGCTATGGCTTGGTCCCCGGGCACGGTCCTGGTGCCGGCGCGGAGGCGGGCCGCATCCCGGCTCCCCCGCTGCCTGCCGTCCGGCTCACTCCCCGTAAGCGGTCCGTGTAGGAACACGGCCCCGTCAAAGTGCGTCCCGGCGTGGGTCAGGCCTGTTCAGCCAGCAGCTGCAGCACACCGAAGACCGGTTCCTGGTCCAGGACCCGGACGTCCGTCACTCCGCCGTCTGCCAGGTGCCCGCGGAAGGCGTCCTGCAGGGTTACCACATTCATGCCCAGCCCGCCGCCCAGGATGACCGGACCGGGAATGCTTAGCTGCTGCAGTACCTGCAGGGCCAGCCCGGCCAGGTCCTGGCCTGCCTGCTCCAGCAGTTCCTGGCTTGCCTGATGCCCGGCCGCTGCGGCTTCCACCACGTGCCGGGCCTGCTGGGCCCAGAAGCGGCGGCCGGTGTCGGGCGAGTGGAACTGTGCGATGAGGCGGTTGGGGCTGTCAGCTCCGCAGGAGGCCAGAAGGGCAGCAGTGAGTTGATCCACCGGAAGGCCCTGGTTCATCCGCCGCAGGCTGTGCCGCACCGCTTCGCGGCCAAGCCAGTAACCGCTGCCCTCGTCCCCCAGAAGGTAGCCCCAGCCTCCCGCCCTGGCCTCGCCGCCGTCGGCATTCCTGCCCCACGCCGCTGATCCCGTGCCGGCGATGACCGCCACGCCCGTGCTGGCATTGCCGGCGGCGAGCAGCAGCCGTGAGTCATGGACAACTGTGATGTGGGCACCGGGAACGTGCGGTTCAATCAGCGCAGCGAGGGCGGCTGCGTCCTCGTCCGTATCAATGCCGCCGGACCCTGCGTACACGTGGGACACCATTCCCCCGCCGATCCGCGCGAAAAGGCTGGCCAGGTTGCGGGCCGCCTCATCACGGGTGACGTTTTGCACGTTCGAACTCCCCGCAGACTCATCGGCCACCGGGGTCCCGTTTACGAACCGGACGCCGTGCGTTTTCGTCCCGCCGATGTCCAGGCCGATGATCACGCCGGGCGGCACGTCGAGGGAAGGAGTCAGCGGATTGGCGGACCGGGCGGAGGGGTTTTCGGTGTTCGTCACGTCACAAGGGTACTGGTCACAGGGGCCGTGAAGGCGGCCCGTCTGCGCCTGCACCGGCCAGCCGCGACCGCCGTTCCACCAGCCCGGCCAGGAGCTCCGGTCCGTCCGTGAGGACCATTTCGCGGAACAGCCGGACGGCAGCCGGTTCAACCTCAGCTTTGCGCTGCCGCCAGCTCAGGCCGACGTCGCGGAAGGCCAGGGCCGAGTCAAGGGGCACTTCCACCCAGCCCAGGTTGCCCGTTTCGGCGCTGACGTTCCGGCCGGGAGCGTCTCCGCCGGGTGGCAGGATGCTGACCCCGAGTCCGGCCGAGACAAGGCCCCGGACGGTATGGGAGTCCTGGCTTTCAAAGGCGATGCGGGGACGGTATCCGGCCTCACGGAACAATGCATCAGTCAGCGAGCGCATGCCATAACCGGGACCGAGTGCCACAAACGGTTCGGAGCGGATGTCCGCTACAGATGCCATCGGCCCCGCAGCGAGCGCATGGGTGTGGTGGACAACGAGGCGCAAGGGTTCCCGGTAGAGCTGGGCGGAGAGAAGGTTCCTGCCGGGGGTGGCCACCGGCGCGGTCAGAGCCAGGTCGGATTCGCCGGCCGCCAGCTCAGCCAGGCACGAGTCGCGCGCTCCCTGGCTCAGTGTGAAGACGGCGCCCGGGTGGCGGCTGCGGAAGGCACTGATGAGGAGCGGAAGGGTGAACTCGCCAAAGGTGTGCTGGAACGATACGGAGATCCTGCCGCGGACAACATCAGACTCGTTCCGGACCACGTCCAGCCCCGCCTGGAACTCCGCCAGTGCCCGCTCCGCATAGGGCAACAGGGACCGGGCAGCCGGAGTGAGTCGTACTCCCCTGCCGTCCCTGACCAGGAGTTCGGTACCGACGACGGCGCTGGCCCGCGCCAGTGCCCTGCTCACCGTGGACTGCGGCACGCCGAGGAGTTCGGCAGTTTCGGTGACATGCTCAGTCCGGCCAAGTTCGGTCAGCAGCGGCAGGAGCGGAAGAAGCTGCACCAGTTGCTTGTGGTCGGGCTCCATAGGTCCTTCCTCGTTCCACGGCCTTGACGGGCGATTGTTCCGGATCTGATATGAGTCTGGCATAAAAGATGCATTGGAGGCAGGAATCCGGCCGGTCTACGCTTGCCACATGCCACACAGCCTCCCGCAGCCAAGTCACCGGCCATCCCCGCCAGGCTGGGAGGGGCACGCGAAAGGCTCGGCGGCATACGGCCGGATCATCGCCGGACTGGCCTTTGCCGGGGTGGCAACCTTTGCCCAGCTCTATTCCACCCAGGCCGTCCTGCCGATCCTTGCCACGGACCTGCACATCACGGCCGCAGAAGCCGCACTCACCATCTCATTGGCCACGGTGGGGCTGGCGGTCACAGTGATCCCGTGGTCCTTCCTTGCCGACCGCATCGGCAGGGTCAAGGCCATGACCTGGGGAATCACGGTGGCCACCGTGCTGGGCCTTCTGGTTCCCCTGTCCACCAGCTTCACCATGCTCCTCAGCCTGCGGCTCCTCGAAGGGATGGCCCTCGGGGGCATCCCGGCCATTGCCATCGCCTACCTCAACGAGGAGGTCACGAAGGCCCACGCCGCCGTGGCGGCCGGAAGCTATGTGGCAGGCACCACGCTTGGCGGCCTGGCCGGCCGCCTGGTGGCCGGGCCCGCCGGGGAGTTGTGGGGCTGGCGCGCCGCCGCCCTTGCGGTCTCCGTCCTGGCCACGCTCGCCGCCGTCGCCTTTCTGCTCCTGGTGCCGCGGGCCCGGGGATTCACGGCCGCAAAGGCTCCCGGCCTCCGCGGAGCTGCGCGTACCCTTGGCGGCCACCTGCGCAACATCCGGCTGCTCGCCCTCTACATCCAGGCTTTCCTGATGATGGGCGGTTTCGTGGCTGTCTACAACTACCTGGGCTTCCGGCTCTCAGAAGAGCCCTTCGGCCTGCCAACCACCGTCATCAGCCTCATCTTCCTCGCCTACCTTTCCGGGACGTTCACCTCCCGCTGGGCAGCAGAGCTGACCATGCGCTTTGGGCGCCGCACCGTGCTGCTCGCCGGCCTTGCCCTTTCGACGGCGGGCCTGGCCCTCACGCTGGCGCCGTCTATTGTGCTGATACTCGCGGGGCTCGTGGTTTTCACCGGAGGCTTCTTTGCCGCCCACAGCATCGGCGCGGGCTGGACCGGTGCCATCGCCAGCACCGGGCGGGCGCAGGCGGCCTCGCTGTACAACCTTGCCTACTACTTGGGCTCCAGTTTTATCGGCTGGGCCGGGGGGCTGCTCTTCCAGTCCTACGGCTGGAACGCTTTGGCGGCGGCCGTCATGATCCTCGCCTGCCTCACCGCGGTGACTGTCGCCGTCGTCCATCCTGCCGGCCCTCCTGTCGCACATTCCGGAGAAGCCGGCGGCGCGGCCTGAACGGGACCGCCTGCGTCTAGGATGAACGCAGGAACTTTTAGAGGAGCCGCCGTGACCACGAATGCCAGGAACGTCAGGCCGGGAGTGCATCTGGAGCCCCTTGATGCCATCGACGAACGGCTTCTTGCTGCATTGGTGGAGGATGCAAGGATCTCGAACAAGCAGCTTGCCGAACTGGTGGGCATAGCTCCCTCCACAGCGCTCATGCGGACCCGTGCGCTGACGGAGCGGGGCATCGTGCAGGGTTTCGAGGCGAAGCTCAACCTGTCGTCCATCGGCAGGTCGGTGCAGGCCCTGGTCGCAGTCCGGCTCCGCGCACATGACCGGGACCAGATCGACCGCTTTACGGCACGCGTCCCGCATCTGCCGGCAGTCCTGTCCACCTTCCACACCTCCGGCTCGGTGGATTACCTGCTGCACATCGCCGTCGCCACCACCGAGGATCTGCGGGACTGGGTGCTGGACAACCTCGCCACCGACCCCGTGGTGGGCCATACGGAGACCACGCTGGTGTTCGAGCACATCCAGGGCAACCACGGGCCGCTCCCGGAGTAGCCCCACGTGCAGAGGCTAGCCCCTGACGCGTACGGCGTGGCGGAGTGTGACCGCAGCCATCACGAGCGCTGCCGAGCCGCAGAGCACCACGAATCCGGCCACGGACGCTGCCAGGCCGAACACGCCCGAGGCCCAGCCGAGCCCCAGGACCGGGACCGCGCTGCCCAGGTAGGTGATGACGTATACCGTGCTGATGGTCTGGGCCTGGCGGGCGGGCTCCACCTGGGCAGCCACATCATTGAAGACAGTGCGGAAGGCCAGGCCCTGCCCCACGCCGGCGGCAACGCTGGCAACCACCAGCAGCACCGGACTGTTCCATAACCCTGCCCCGCCGAGCAGGAGTACAGACGCGCCCAGGACCGCCAGCCCGCCGGGAACAACGTAGCGGCCCCGAAGGGTCACCAGCTGGGTCAGCGCCGATGCTGCGAGGGTCAGGCCGGCCAGCACACCGATCAGGGGGCGGCTGTCCACGGCCAGGACCCCGGCGAAGTAGCCGGGGGCCAGCGAGAGGCAGAAACCAAAGACCGCGAAGCTCAGGAAGCCGACGCCGGAAGCAAGCCAGAATGCGCCCCTCGCCTCCCGCGTGACGGAAGGACGGCGCGGCGCCAGCAGGTGCAGCGGCCTGGGGCCCGCCGACGGCTGGATGGCAGGGCGTGCCCGCAGGAGGTACAGCGGTACCAGCAGGGCCGCGAGAACCGCAGCATGGACGTAGTACGGTGCGGACGTGGCCCCGGGAAGCAGGGACAGGAGCCCGCCGATGACCGGGCCGGCAGCCACTCCCCCGGCAGAGGCCAGCAGCGTGAAGCGGGAGGCCCACTCCGGGCGTGAGGGCAGCAGTTCACGCAGGGCAGCGGCACTGGCGCCGGTCGCGAGGGCAACGGCTATTCCCTGCAGCGCCCGGCCGGCGCACAGCCCGGCCAGGTTCTGCGCCTCGGCGAAGAGCCAGCCTCCCGCCAGGCCGGCAACAACGGCCAGGATGAGGGCAGCCCTGCGCCCGATGTGGTCCGACCAGTGCCCGGCAAGCATCAGCGTGGCCACCAGGGCCAGCACGTAGCTGGTGAAGGCTGCCGTTACGTCCAGCGGCGACAGCCCGAGTTCCGATTGCAGGAGCGGGTACAGGGGTGTGGCGAGGTTGGCGCCCAACAGGAGCGTAAAAATGACTGCACCGGCGAGCACCAGCCGTGCAGTAACCGACGCATCCCACCCAGCCGTTGTGGCTGGCGCCGGACGCATGCGTAGCTCGCTGAAGACCGTCATTGTGCCGCCTTTTGCTGCTGCCGCGGCAGGTGGTCCTTGTGGGAACCCGGCGCGGGTGGACATGTGATAGCTCTAGGTTGCAGCATCCTTGCGCTTTCGAGCGGAAAGTGCTGCCACAATTGAGCACGATCACCAAATATTCGATGCTGCAGTGATGGAGAGTGACCATTTGAACAATCTGGACCCCACTGACCTGAAGATCCTTTTGGAGCTCATCCGGGACCCCAGGATCCAGATCGGTGAGCTCAGCGATTCGCTCGGGGTTGCCCGGAACACTGCGCAGTCACGGGTGCGGCGCCTGCTCCGGGCGGGTGTCCTGCGGTCCGGGGGCCGCGAGGTGGACCTGGAGGCCGTGGGCTATGACGTGGTGGCGTTCGTGACCATCGAAGTCTCGCACCGCGAGCTGGACGGGGTGGTGGGTGCGCTGCGGCTGATCCCGCAGGTTCTGGAGGTGCACGAGATCTCCGGCCGGGGCGACGTCTGGTGCCGGGTGGTGGCTACCGATACCCACAACCTGCAGGCGGCGCTGCGGCAGGTACTGAGGATCAAGGGTGTGATTCGTACCGAAACCGTCCTGGCGCTGCACACGCACATCCCCTACCGGACCGAGCCTCTGATCAGCGGCCTTACTAAAGCTGCCGGGGCTGGCCAACACGCCCCGGCCAAATCCCAGCGGGCCGCCGGGGCCGGGACGGACAGCTAGGATTTTCAGAATGGATTGGCTCTCGTACATCTCTCAGATCAACTGGCTCGCCGTGGTGCTTGCCTTCACCGCCACCATGGCCATCGGCTTTGTCTGGTATATGCCCGCCGTCCTCGGGAACAGGTGGATGGCAGCCATCGGCAAGACCGAGGACGATCTGAAGAACATGAGCGGCGGAGCCGGGATCTGGGTGCCCATGATGGTGGCGGCCGCCCTGACGGCGATCCTGCTGGCTGTCCTGATCACCAGGCTAGGGCTGGACAACGCCCTGGCAGGCGGCTGGTTTGCCTTCGTAATGGGGCTGGTCTTCCGTGCCGGCGGCCACGTGATCCACAACGGCTTCGCGGGCCGGCCTACCGCCGTCACCCTGATCGACTCCGGCCATGACCTGCTGGCCATGACCGTCTCGGGTGCCATCATCGGGGCGATGTCCTGATGCCGCGAACCGCTCCGCCGAAGGACGGCCGGCCATGACCATCATTGACAATGCCGTTTACGTGGACGGTGTGCGCCACGCCGAGCCCGACAACCTGGAACAGACGTTCGAGACCCTGGCGCACCACGGCGGGATGGCCTGGATTGGCCTTTACCGGCCAACTGCCGAGGAAATGGCGGCGGTAGCCACCGAGTTCGGACTGCACGCGCTGGCTGTGGAAGACGCAATTTCCGCACACCAGCGGCCCAAACTCGAGCGCTACGAAGACAACCTGTTTACCGTCCTTCGGCCTGCCCGGTACTTGGACGCCACGGAAACCGTGGAGTTCGGTGAGCTTCATATCTTCACGGGCAAGAACTTCGTCGTCACTGTGCGCCATGCCGAGACGGCCGGCGTCGCACGGGTGCGGCAGCGGCTGGAAAGCAGGCCGGATTTGTTGCGGCACGGGCCCGAGGCCGTCCTCTACGCCCTGCTCGACCGCGTGGTGGATGACTACGGACCCGTGGTGGCCGGGCTCGAGAACGACATCGACGAGATCGAAGACCAGCTGTTCAGCGGCGACACCGCCGTCTCGCGCCGCATTTACGAACTCGCCCGCGAGGTGATCCAGTTCCAGCGGGCCATCCATCCCCTGCCGGACATGCTGCACCAGCTCGAGCGGGGGTTTGAAAAGTACGACGTCGAAAACAACCTCCGGCACAACCTCCGTGATGTCGAAGACCACGTGGAGCGGGTGATCTCCCGGGCGGACTCCTTCCGCGACCTGCTGCAGAACGCCCTGACCCTGGACGGCACCCTCACCGCCAACCGGCAGAACGAGGCAAGCGCCGAACAGAACGAACAGGTAAAAAAGATCTCCTCCTGGGCCGCGATCTTGTTCGCGCCGTCCTTTGTGGCAGGCGTCTACGGCATGAACTTTGACCACATGCCCGAACTTCACTGGCAGCTCGGCTATCCGATGGCAATAGGTCTGATGACGGCTACGGCCGCTTTGATGTACGCAATTTTCAAGAAGAAGGGCTGGCTGTAAGGAAGGCAGCAGCCCGCGACGGCGGCGGCGCACCTGGCCGGCCGGGAAAAATCTGTGGAGCTAAGGGGATTCGAACCCCTGACCTCTTCGATGCGAACGAAGCGCTCTACCAACTGAGCTATAACCCCGGGAACCAGCCGCTTCTCAAAGGAGCGGCACCGGTGTGAACCTAGGCTACAAATTTTCCCGGTTCAATGCCAACCGGCGGCAATAAAGCCGGCGGAAGCCACTGGACCAGGGCCAAAAGGTCAGGCGCGGCGGCGTTGCAGGACGTCGTCGAGATTGCTGAGCGCGCTCTGGGCCTTGCTGAGCTGCTGGCCTTCCGGAGCCGGGGTGGCAGGAGCGGCGGCCCCCTGCTTGAGGGACGGCTTGCCCGTGGCCTTGGGTGCTTCCGGCAGCTCCAACGGCTCAGGTGCGGGGCGTTCGGCCTTGGGCGCCTCAACGTAGACCGGCTTGGGTACCTCCACGGGCTCCCACGTACTGCTCGGTGCAGCCTGTACTGCACTGGTGTCACCGGCAGCCACGGCAACGGCAAGGGCTGCCTCGCGCAGTTCCACGGCGGTCAGGGGCTTGATCTTGGGCTTGTCGGCCTCTGCGTCAAACAGCGGGCTTTCCGTGCGCACCGGCGCAGCCTTGGGCTTGGGCGCCACGGGCGATGCAACCGGCTGCGGGGCCGGGGCAGTCATCGCAGAGCGGAAGGCGGCGTTCACTTTGGCTTTGCGGTCCCGGACGGCCAGCCAGCGAAGAAGGACCACTGACGCCACGGTCAGGGCCGCGCAAGCCAGGGGAAGGGCTGGGGTGCCGGATCCAAACGCCAGCAGTACTGCAGAAACGAACGCGGTGAGGAGGGAGACCAGCCCGACGAGGGCAAGAGCCGTGCGGCCGTATCGGATTCGGAACTGGCCCGTCGGCGCAGCGCTGGCTGTGGCCGTAGCGGATCCTGTGCTCTTCCTGGTGTCCATGGCTTTCTCCTGCTGGGCGGCGACCTTCAGTACCAGCCCTGCTCGCGGGTCCGGTATTTCATCGGCGGGGGCGTCTGCCAGGTAGTCGCCGGCGGCTTGGAACTGGTGCCGGCGGTTCCGGAGGACGTAGGGGGCGACCCATACAATCCAGAGCACAACGGCAACCACAAGGATCACTGAGCTGCTAAGGGGGAAGTCCACACTCAAAACCGTATGAGCAACACGACGGCTCCAGCCGCATTAGCCCCGGTGTGTCGTGTCGCGGCTGACAAATCAATGGATTTATGACGGCCGGGTGCCCAACCAGCGGCGCAACAGGCCCTCCGGAACTTCCTCGGAAGTCAAGGCGAAGGACCGGTGGTCAGCCCACTCGCCGTTGATGTGCAGATAGCGCGGCCGGTATCCCTCATCCCGGAAACCCAGTTTCTCCACCACCCGCAGGCTGGGTCCGTTCTCGGGCCGGATGTTGATTTCCATTCTGTGCAGCCCGAGTGTCCGGAAACAGTGGTCGGTCACCAGTGCCACAGCGGTGGGTGCTATCCCCCGCCCCGCCCGCATCTGGTCCACCCAGTAACCAAGGGTCGCCATCATGGCCGAACCCCACACAATCGACGAAACTGTCAACTGACCCACGATTTCAGGGTTCCTGCTGGCCGGCACCCGTTCAGTAATGACAAACGGAAGGGCCTGTGCCTGGGCGGCCTGCGAGTTCAGGGAACGGACCATCTGCCGGTAATCCGGGAGACCTCCGGCCGGGTCCGGGTTGGAGGCTTCCCATGGTGCCAGCCATTGGTTGTTGCGGGCCCGCACTTCTGTCCACTCTTTTTTGTCACGGTACCTGATGGGCCTCAGGACCAGGTCTCCGCACTCCAGGGTCACGGGCCAGATGGGGCCGGGGCGCACAGTGCTACTTGGACAGGCCGGCGGTGAAGCCCGGCAGCCACTCCCGCAGGCCGGGACCCAGGTCATCACTGTCAATGGCGAGCTGGACGCAGGCCTTGAGGTAGCTCAGTTTGTCGCCCGTATCGTACCGGCGTCCCCGGAAGACAACGCCGTAAACGCCCTGGCCCTCGCCCTCTCCGGACGCGAGTTCCTGAAGGGCATCGGTGAGCTGGATTTCGCCGCCGCGGCCCGGACCAGTGCGTTCCAGGACATCGAAGACGGCGGGGTGGAGAACGTACCGGCCAATGATTGCCAGGTTGGATGGGGCTTCCTCAGCGGCTGGCTTTTCGACCAGCCTGTTGATGCGGACATAGCCCTCGCCGTCGATCTCCTCGATGTCGGCGCAGCCATAGGCGCTGATCTGCGACGGCTCCACTTCGATGAGGGCGACGACGGAGCCGCCCGTTTTGGCCTGAACGTCGATCATGGTGCTGAGGAGTTCGTCGCGGGCGTCGATGAGGTCGTCGCCCAGGAGGACGGCGAAGGCTTCGTAACCGACGTGCTGCTTGGCACGGAGGACCGCATGGCCCAGGCCGTTGGGGTCACCCTGGCGGACGTAGTGGATGTCGCCGAGGTTGCTGGCGGCCTGGACGGACGCCAGTTTGTCCGCGTCCCCCTTGCCTTCGAGCGTGGACTCCAGCGATGGAACGCGATCGAAGTGGTCTTCCAGGGCCCGCTTGTTCCGTCCGGTAATCATCAGGACGTCGTTGAGGCCAACGTTCACGGCTTCCTCAACGACGTACTGGATGGCAGGCTTGTCCACGACCGGAAGCATCTCCTTGGGCATGGCCTTGGTGGCAGGCAGGAACCTGGTGCCGAGTCCGGCAGCGGGTATAACGGCTTTGCGAACTCTGGGGTTACTGGTAGTCACCCGACTAATCTAGCGTCAGCGTCAAGCATTCAGTAATTATTGAAAGGCTGCCGGCCGCCCTGCTGCCATAGCCCACACCGCCACAACGGCAACCGATGGAGGAATATACACCGTGCTTGAGGACGCCAAGGCAACCAAGACCAGAATCCGTGCAGCCCACCGCCAGCGGCGGTCCGCCCTCACCCCGCAGCAATTGGAGGCGGCAGGAAAGGGCATCGCACGCCACGGCGTTAGTTGGGCGGCTTCGTTGGCCGGCGGTGCTCCCGCCACGTTCTGCGTCTACTTGGGCGTCGGCGTCGAACCGCCCACCCTTCCGCTGATCAGCGGACTCCACAACAACGGCCACCGGGTCCTGCTTCCGGTGTGCGAACCCGGGCGGGAACTGGCCTGGGTCTACTGGAACCCGGATGCCGGCCTGGAGCAGAGCCGGTACGCCCCGATCCTGGAACCCAAGGGTGACCGGCACGGCCCGGATGTGGCGGGAACGGCCGCCGCCCTCTTCATCCCGGCCACCGCCGTCGACCTTTCAGGCAACCGTGTTGGACAGGGCGGTGGATACTACGACAAGTTCCTGGGCCATCTGGCCACGGCCGGGAAGAATATTCCGCTGGCCGCCGTTATCTATGACGAAGAACTGCTCTCCGCTGGTGAAATACCCGAGGAGGAGTTCGACCGTCCCGTACCTGCCGTCCTGGCGCCATCCGGATTCCGGCCGCTCGACGGCCATCGCTGAGGCCCACGGTCCGGCGCTCCGGAGATGATAGAATTAGCACTCAGGCCCTGCGACTGCTAAAGGGACATCCGTCCACGCAGCACGGGACCTCTCGTTTGCCCAAGAGGAGGAGCACTAGTGCCAACGTACGCGTACGCCTGCAAGGATTGCGGCCATGCCTTCGACATCGTCCAGTCGTTTTCGGACAGCACTTTGACCTCGTGCCCGGAGTGCCAGGGAACGCTGCGCAAGAAGTTCAACAGCGTCGGTGTTGTCTTCAAGGGATCCGGCTTCTACCGCACCGATTCCCGGGACTCCAAGGGAAGCACCGTATCGCCGGCCCCGGCGGCTGCCGCGCCCGCTCCTGCTGCGGCACCCGCCGCGTCCGCTCCGGCGGCCGCAGCCAGCTAAACAGGCTGTTCGACGCCGGCCGGACCGGCTTGTCCACATAGCGTGCCGCACTCCTGTTGCGGCAATCCCCGCAGCCATAGCGTAGGCGCATGCCTATAAACCTCCTCCGCCCCGGCCGGGCTGCCTCCCGCAACCCGCGCATCCCTCGCCGTCACGGCAGCTCCGGCCGCAGGTCCGCAGCGGTCCGGTTCGGCGGCTGGCTGGGCCGGAACCGGCGGCTCGCAGTGGCGCTGTTGCTGTGTGCGGCGGCTTCGATCACCGTGCATCAGCTCACCCCCGCGCCCCTCCACACGGTCACCGCCCTTGCCGCCGCGAGGGATCTGCCCGCCGGCTCGGCAATGGCAGCGTCAGACCTTGCCCATGTGCAGGTGCCGCCGGCCATGATGGCCGCGGGCTTTTTGGACGAGGAGAGCGAGTTGGCCGGTAAACAGCTGGCGGCTCCGCTGCGCAAGGGCCAGCTGCTGACGGACGCCCAACTGCTCGGTCCCGGGCTTTTGGCCGGCACGCCTCCGGGCTCGGCGGCCGTGCCCCTTCGAATGGCTGATCCGTCATCCATCCAGCTCGTTTCACCCGGGCAGCTGGTCAACGTGGTGTTGACGGCAGGCAACGGCTTTGACCAGCAGGCGCCGTCCGAAATCCTGGCAACAGCTGTCCCGGTACTGTGGACCTCCGGCAAGGGCGGCGGGAACGGGCAGTGGCTGGGCACCGCCGAAACAGACGGGCTTATAGTAGTGGCGGCCAGCGCGGAGCAGGCTGCCCGCCTGGCCGGTGCTTCCACCCAGGGCAAGCTGTTCTTCGTCCTGGTCGGCGCCTAGCCACCCCGAGCTAACCGTCAGCCCCGGCGCGTCAGCCCCAGTGCGGCGGCTTCTGCTCCTTCAGCCAGGCATCATGGTCGTCGTCAGCATCGCCCCAGCGCCTCGGGTCATCTTCCGAAGCCTTGGTGGGCAGAATGCCCTGCGTCCCGTCCTGCCCCTGACCCTTGCCCTGCTCTTTGTCCTGTTCGTCTTCGGGTGCCGGGTCAACGGGGACGGACTGCCCGTCCGTGGAGCCGGTTTCTTCAGGGGCCACGGGGACCACCTCCTTGCTGTCCAAGTCTTTGTCCTGTGGCCGGCGGCGCGCCTGCTCCCCGGCGTCGATACCATTGAGCGCCTGGTCCACGTCGTCGTCAAGGAACCCTGTTGAGCTTGCCGTCCGGCCGGGAAGCACCACCCGCTCAAGTCCCAAATAGCCGGCAATCCGGTCGGCGCAGGCTGAAGGATCAGTGAAGACCTCAATGGTCCACAGCGGCATGTACCGCCACCCCAGCCGCTCCAGCAGCTGCGGCCGCAGCCTGCTTCGTTCGCGCACGCTCATGGTGCGGTACTGCTGGGTGCCGTCGGACTCGATAGCCACCGGCCACGGCAGGTCGGTCTCGTCGCGTCCCATGGTGTTCAGGGGATCCGCGGCCGCCACGACATCAATAGCGCCATCATACTGGTGCCAGACCCGTGCGCCGCGTGCCCGGAGCCGGTCCCCCAGGTCAGCGACCAAGGGATCGGCGCCAAGCGCCTGTTCGCTGGCCGCAGCACGGGAAGCGGGAGTTCCCAAGTCCGTATTTCCCGCGATTTCGCGGTCCAGCAGTGAGTAGAGGTCCACCGCGCCGTGCGTCAGCCGGGTGTGGTCCAGGTCCTCCGGCCGGAAGCAGGTCAGGACGTGTATTGACCTGCGGGCCCGCGTTATGGCCAGGGCAAATTTTTCCCGGCCCCCTTCGGCGGAGAGCGGACCGAAGTTGTGCAGGGCACGGCCGTGCGGGGTACGTCCGAAGCCCGGCGAGAAAATGACGTGGTCGCGCACCAAGCCCTGGGCCCGTTCCAGGTCTACGACGCGGAAGGACTCGGGTCCGGCGCCAAAGAAACCTGCGAGGCCCGGGTGGTTGGGCAGCTGGAGCCGGATCGACTCGCCGATCCGGGCGGCATGGCGGAGGCTGGCCGTGACTACTGCCAGTGACGTGCGGGGGCGCGTGCGGGCGTGTTCGAAGACGAGCTGCACCACCCGGTTGACCTCGGCCACCACCGATTCGACGCCCTCGTGGTCCGCGCTGGGAAGGCCGGTGCCATCCGGCAGGTACTCCACCAACAGGGACCGGTCCAGGCCGGTGGCGGACTGGCCCTCCGGAAGGCGGCGCAGCGCGCCGTCGTAAAAGTTCTTGCTGAGCTGGAGGACCAGGTCCTCATCTACCGCGCGGTAAACGAAGTTCAGCCGCCACACCGGAAGCACTGCCGAGAGCGCCTTGAAAGCGCTCTCCACCCGCTGGTGTGCCGTCTCGCCTGCTGCCAGCCGCTCCACGCCCACAGTGAAGGTCCGAGGGCTGGCGATCATGGCGTCGCCGAAGGCAATAACCTGGCGGGCGCGGGCGATGGATGGCAGCACCGCCTGGAGGGATGTCGCTTCGGAGTCGAGGATGACCACGGCGTCGAAGCGCTGTTCCGCGGGAAGGAGGCCGGTCATCAAATAGGGGCTGACGGACCAGACCGGAACGAGAGTGCCAATCAGGTCGGGAGCCTGTGCGGTCAGCGCGGGCAGGGACACCCTGCCGTCCTTGAGGAGGCTGCGCAGGAGGTCCGCCTGACGGGGGTGGGCGGCGATTCCGGCCCGCCACCGCGTGGCCAGGTCCCAGCGCAGCCGGGCTGCGCCGCTGGCGATATGCGCGTTGTCCGCCAGCCGGTATTCGGCCTCCAGCTGCCGCAGGGCGTCACCGTCGGACATGGCGAGGTAGTCGTCCCCGCTGATCATTGCCTCGAGCGCCGACTGCCACCAGGCAAGTTCAAGTTCCGCGGCCACCGAGCCTGCCGGAACTTCGCGTTCCGCCAGGTCAGCCAAGAGCTCCCCCAACCCGTGCTCGCGCATGTTCTCCACCAGGAGGGTGCGCTCAGGCAGCGTCTTGAGGGTGTCTACATCAGCCACCAGCCGCTCAAGCCGTTCCATCAGCTTTTCGTACCGGGCAGCGGACAGCGCGCCGCCCGCCTCCGTGTGCCGGAGCGCCTCGCCCAGCTGGGTGAGTTCCCGTTCCAGGGCGCGGTACATCACGTTGATTTCGGCAAGCCCGGACGGCACAGCCGGGTGGCGCTGGGTGGTGGCGTAGCCAGCCCACAGGGCCCGCTGCTCCTGGACCAGGACCAGCGAGCTGTGGAGATCGGAAATATGGACGCCGGGCCGCACATACTCCTTGGCCACCCTGCGCAACCGCGAACGCTGCATTGCAGTCAACTCGATGCCCCGTTCGCGGCGCCAGGCTGACGGCGCGGTGGCGGAGATGAGGTCAGTGACCGGCCGGTCAAAGATGTCCGGAGTGAACTTGTCCAGGCTCCCGCGCACGGCTACGAGGAGCTCGAGCTGTTCGCCCCATTCTGCGAAGGAGGCGCCAAGCCGGATTTCCGCGTGCTCCGCCACCGCATTCATGCGTTCGCGCAAGGCCGGGAGGCTCTTCTCCACGGACCGGACGAGGTCCTGGGCTTCCTCGGTCTCCTTGCGGGTGAGGAGACGTGCGCCGTGCCAGGGACTGGTGGTGGATGCCTTGCTGAAGCTGCCCAGCTCGGCGGCGCGCCGGAGCCTGCCGGCAACCTCATCCCGGTCCCGGATGCTGTCCAAAACACTGCGCTTAAGCCGCACTGTAGTGGCGGGTGCAGGGTGGATCGACGTCAACTCAGCGAGCGACTGCATGGCCTGATAGGGCGAGCAGCCCCAACGCTGGCGGATGTTGTGCAGGGACGCGACATGGTCCATGAGCGCGTGACGGTGCTCCGTCAGGGTGTCGTGCAGGTTCCCGAGCTGGGGTTCCAGGGATTTTTCGTTGCGGACGATCGCCCGGACCAACTGACCCTTCAGCTGCTGCGGAGTAACGTTCCCGGACAGCTGGAACAGGATGGACTCAAGGCCCAGGCCTTCGAGCTGGCCCGAGATTTCGTTAAGGCTGGCGCGCCGGTCGCCTACCACCAGGACCGTCTTTCCGGCGTCCACCAGGGCACCAATGGTGTTGATGGCCGTTTGGGTCTGGCCGGTGCCCGGAGGGCTGCTGACCACAAGGGAATCCCCGGCACGGGCCGCGTCGATCACGTACTGCTGGTCAACGTCCGCGTCCAGCAGGAGCATCTCGTCGCGGGGGTGCCTGCTGTCCAATGAGGGAAAACGGGACGGATCCGGCTCGTCGAAGTCCACCACTTCGCCGCCTGCAGCGGTGGCCAGGGCGGACACCAGCGGGTTGGAATCGTTGATCCACGGATCGTCCAGGTTCCCGGAGAGGTCTGCGAAGGTGGAAACCAGGAGGTTGTGCTGTGCCTCGGCGCCGTGGATGGGCCGGATGAGTGCCGCCAGCTTGTCCAGGACTGGTTGCGGATCGAAGCGGGCCGTGCTGTAGGCGAGGCGGGTGACGGCGTTGACGTCGAAGACAATCCCGTGGGTGTTCTTCAGGTGCCGCACCAGGGCCGGGTTGATGTGCGCCTGCTCAGTCAGCTGCAGTTCGTAGTCGTCCTCCCCCGGACGGACAGTAAGCGAAATCGCCGTGAGCATGACCGGAGCCGAGATGCGCTGGGGCTTGCCGCCCACAGCAGAAGTCCATACCACCGTGCCTGCGGAGAAATAGCCGGCGTCAACACCGCGGTCGTTGGCGAGCTCGAAAATTTTGGACCGAATGTTGCGGGAAGCCCGGGCCGCGACGACGTACTGCTGGCGGTCCCTGATCAGCGTGGAAAGCCGGGTCTTGCGCCCGGCCATGAGCTGGGCGAGGCCGGACGGGTGGGCATGCGTCAGGTCGATGGAGCCTTCGGGTGTCTTGGTGAAGCGCAGCATCGTATCCGCCCCGGTGACGGGTTTGAGCCCGGACAGCCATTTACGGAGCTCCTCGGAGCCTTCCGGGTGGCCTTGACCAACTGACACTTCTGCCTTCTTTTCTGCGTTTGCACGTGACGCCCTGGACCATACCGGCATAGGTTCGAGCGTAGCCGCTTCCACGCCCGGGTTGAGAGACCGCAACACTGGAGCGGGCTAAATTGCGGAGGTTTTCACTGCGGAAACAGCAATGGCCGGCCTCCTTCACCGGAGGCCGGCCACTCATAAGGCTATTCCCACTCGATGGTTCCCGGCGGCTTGCTGGTGACGTCGAGCACTACGCGGTTAACACCCTCCACCTCGTTAGTGATGCGGTTCGAGATCCTGGCGAGGAGCTCGTACGGCAGGCGTGACCAGTCCGCGGTCATGGCATCTTCCGAGGAAACAGGACGGAGCACGATGGGGTGGCCGTACGTGCGGCCGTCACCCATCACGCCTACGCTGCGGACGTCGGCGAGCAGGACCACTGGCATCTGCCAGACTTCGTTGTCCAGCCCGGCTGCGGTGAGCTCGGCACGGGCAATCGCGTCAGCTTTGCGCAGCAGGTCCAGCCGTTCCTTGGTGACGTCACCAACGATGCGGATGCCGAGTCCCGGTCCGGGGAAAGGCTGTCGGCCCACAATCTCCTGCGGCAGCCCAAGCTGGGCGCCGACGGCGCGGACTTCGTCCTTAAAGAGGGCACGCAGCGGCTCCACGAGCTCGAACTGCAGGTCCTCGGGCAAACCGCCCACGTTGTGATGGCTCTTGATGTTCGCGGCACCTTCGCCGCCGCCGGATTCGACGACGTCCGGGTACAGGGTGCCCTGGACCAGGAACTTGATCTTCTCGCCGTGGGCGGCTGCCTCGGCGATGATGGCAAGTTCCGCCTCTTCAAACGCGCGAATGAATTCGCGGCCGATGATCTTGCGCTTGGTTTCCGGATCGCTGACACCGGCCAGGGCGGACAGGAAGCGTTCCTGCTCGTTGGCGACGTAGAGCTTCACGCCGGTGGCGGCTACAAAGTCACGTTCCACCTGTTCCGCTTCGCCTTCGCGCAGCAGTCCGTGGTCCACAAAAACACACGTGAGCTGGTCGCCGACGGCGCGCTGGACAAGAGCGGCCGCAACCGCGGAGTCCACGCCGCCGGACAGGCCGCAGATAACCCTGGCATCGCCGATCTGCTTGCGGATGCGCTCCACCTGCTCCTCGAGGATGTTGCCCGTGGTCCAGTTCGGTTCCAGCCGGGCGCCCTTGAAGAGAAAGTTTTCCAGGACCTGCTGGCCGTAGGCGGAGTGCTTGACCTCGGGGTGCCACTGGACACCGAACAGGCCCTTTTCCTCGTTGGCGAAGGCAGCTACTTCAGCACCCGCCGTCGTCGCAAGGACTTCAAAGCCATCCGGTGCAGCATGGACGGAGTCGCCGTGGCTCATCCAGGTGTTTTGGTGCTGGGGCATGCCCTCGAGGACCGAGCGGCCCTCACCGAGAATGGTGGTTTCCGTGGAGCCGTACTCCCGCAGCCCGGTCTTGTCCACCTTGCCGCCCAGGGCATTGGCCATCGCCTGGAAGCCGTAGCAGATGCCGAAGACGGGGACACCGGCTTCGAAAAGGTCGGCGCCGACGCTGGGGGCACCGTCAGCGTAGACGCTGGAGGGGCCGCCGGAAAGGATGATGGCAGCGGGATTCTTGGCCAGGAGCTGCTCGGTGGTGTAGGTATGCGGAACCACTTCCGAATACACATTCGCTTCCCGGACGCGGCGGGCAATCAGCTGCGCGTACTGGGCACCGTAGTCAACAACCAGCACCGGCTTCTGGGAAGTCTGGGATGCAGTGGGAGTAGTCACCGTACTAGCCTACTGGCCGCCGTTGCACCGGCGCACCTTGAGAAGCTGCGCTGTGACGCAGCGAACTCCCCGCGCTGCGGCGGTGCCTAGTACCTCTGCGGCGCCTGGGGGTTCGCCGCGAGCTCCGCCTCAACTTCGGCGTGGAACTTCTTCTCCACGATGAAGGACAGGAACGGGATGACCCCGCCCAGCGCCAGGAGGATCATCTTCAGGAACGGCCAGCGCATCAGGGACCAGAGCCGGAAGTTCGACATCAGGTAAACCACATACATCCAGCCGTGCACGATGAGGACCGTGACGGACAGGTTTACCCCGCCCTCCACGCCTTTGGGCTCCGCCTCCGCAAAGCCAAAGCCGAAGGGCTGGCCGGTCACGGCGTTGGTGCCGCCGGCGAAAAGATATTGTCCGAATCCGTACCGGGCAATCAGTTCGGCGCACAGCAGCAGCAGCATGGCGCCCGTGAGGTAGGCCAGCACCTTGTAGAACTTCAGGGCCGAGCGGATCTGCGCCTCGGTGCCGCCGAAGCGGCGCTTCTTGCTGGCAGTCTTGCTGCCTGCGGCCGCGGCGGGGGTGGCAGGTTTCGGATCAATCATGGCTGTACCTTTTGCTGGTTCTGTTCAGGTTGCTGGTTCTGTTCGGGAAGAAGCGGGCTGTCGTCATCATCTTCATCGAGGCGCTCCTCGAGATCCCGGTGGTAGTCGTCCTTGACCAGCCGCCACCAGATGAAGAGGGCAAAGCCGGCGAAGACAACCCACTCAAGGGAGTAGAAGAGGTTAAGCCAGTTGATCTGCTGGGCAGGCGGCTGCGGGCCGATCTGCAGGGGAAGGAGATCCCCGGGCACCGCCGCGGGGCTGACGTCCGCACCGCCGGCAATTTCCGCGGTGGCAGCAACAAAGCCGGGATAGCTGCTGACTTCCCAGTAATTAATCAGCTCGGCCACTGAAACCGCTGTGGCTTGCCCGGGAGCGGCTGCCGTCCCTGCCAGTGGCGCTTCGGACGGCAACAGCCGTCCGGTGAGTTCAACAGTGCCCGAGGGCGGTGCTGGAGCATCGGCAGGGTCCGCCACCCATCCCCGCGCGACCGGGATCCACGTCTTGGGTGAAGCGGCAACGCCGCTGAGTGTGGGGGCGCCGGTGACGGCGAAGGCGGAGACTACCCAGTAGCCCGTCTTGCCGCCGTGCAGGCGGCCAGGGACCAGGACCTGCTTGGCCGGGTCATAGGTTCCCTGCGCACTGACCATCTGGTCGGCGTCGGTACCGTGGAAGAAGTCCCCGGGCTCAAGCGTCCCGGTCAGCGGCTGCACCTGCTCGGTGGCCGGGTTGACCGGCACTTCCGGCTGGGTGGAGCGTCCGAATTGCCATTGGCTGAGCAGCACGAACACCCCGGAAATGACGATCGCGAAGATGAAACCTGCGATCCAACGGGGTTTGAGGGCTGTTTTCCACACGTCTTAACCGTACTTCGTTCCGCTGTAGAACAACTAAACGCCGGGGGCCGGACGGTCCCGCCCGGCGGCGGTGCCATACGGGAAAGGGCACCGCGACCGGGCATCAGTGGTCGAAAAACACCAGGCTGGAATTGATGAGCTCCGCGATTACTTCGGCATCGTAGGCGCGACGCAGCGACTCGCGGAATGACTCTTTGGACAACGAGCGGGCCAGGGTGGCCAGGACTTCGAGGTGGTCGGAGAAGGAACTGGCCGGGGTGGCGATCAGCAGGATCACCGTGGCCGGACCGTCCGCGGCGCCGAAGTCCAGCGCGTGGCCGTATTTGGCAATGCCGACGGCGATCGAGGTGCGGGACACATACTCGCTCCGGGCATGGGGCAGCCCGATTCCACCCGGGAGCCCGGTGGCCAGCTGGTGCTCGCGCGCATTGACGTGTTTGAGGAATCCGGGCAGATCCGATACCCGCCCGGCGGCGAAGAGACGTTCCGCGAGCTGGGTGGCGGCGTCCGCTTTGTCCGCTGCCTCAAGCTCCAGGATCACCATTTCGGGTGTGGTAAGGCCGGCATCGTACCGGTCAAGTGGTTCCGCCAAGGCGTATCCCTTCAGTCAGCAATGCTGGTGCTGCGGGCCCCTCAGCGCAGGGGCACGATGTCTTCCACGCCCAGGCGGGCGGCGTCTGCGGATTCGTCGTCCGGCTGTTGCTGGCTGAGGCGCTCCGCCTCCACCCGTGCAATGTAGTGCCTGACCTCATTCTCACGTTGAGCGTCGCTCCAGCCAAGGACGTCACCCATCAGTTTAGCGACTACGGGCACGGCAGACACACCACGGTCCCAGGCCTCGATGGAAATCCTGGTTCGCCGGGTCAGGACATCGTTGACATGGCGGGCGCCCTCGTGGCTTGCCGCGTACACAGCCTCAGCCTGCAGGTAGTCATCCGCACCGGGAATCGGCTCGGCCAGGGCGGGGTTCTCTGCGATGATGGCCAGCACCTCGGGCGTCAGGGACCCGTACCGGTTGAGCAGGTGCTCAATCCGGGCCACATGGACGCCGGATTCCTCCGCCGTGCGGTTCCTTCGGTTCCAGGCAGCCTTGTAGCCACTCGCTCCCAGCAGCGGGATGGTTTCCGTGCAGCTGGGCGGCACCCGTTCGTCCATGGTGCGGGTGGCCTCGTCCACGGCGTCCTTGGCCATGACCCGGTACGTGGTCCATTTCCCGCCGGCCACCACCACCAGGCCTGGGACGGGGTGCGCCACCACATGTTCCCGCGACAGCTTGGCGGTGGAGTCGTTTTCGCCGGCCAGCAGCGGGCGCAAGCCGGCGTAGACGCCTTCCACGTCCTCCCGGGTGAGCGGGCGCTTCAGGACCTTGTTGACGTGTTCCAGGATGTAGTCGATGTCCTTGCTGGACGCGGCGGGGTGGGCCTTGTCCAGGTGCCAGTCGGTGTCCGTGGTGCCGATGATCCAGTGCCGGCCCCAGGGAATGACGAACAGCACCGACTTTTCAGTGCGGAGGATCAGTCCCACGGTGGACTGGAAACGGTCCCGCGGAACCACCAGGTGAATTCCCTTCGATGCGCGGACCTTCAGCTGGCCGCGGTCGGTGACCATCGCCTGGGTTTCGTCCGTCCAGACCCCGGTGGCATTGATGACCTGCTTGGCCCGGATGTTGAACTGCGTCCCGTCCTCATGGTTGACCACCTTGGCCCCCACCACGCGTTCGCCCTCACGCAGGAAGTCCACCACAGCCATCTGGTTCACGGCATGGGCACCGTAGTAGGCAGCTGTCCGGATGAGGTTGGCGCAGTATTTCGCGTCATCAACCTGGCCGTCGTAGTACCGGATTGAGCCCACAAAAGCGTCGTTCTTAAGGCTCGGCGCGGCCCGCAGCGTACCCCGCCTGCTGAGGTGTTTGTGGAACGGCACTCCCCTGCTGTGGCCGCTGGAGACGGACATGGCGTCGTACAGTGCTATGCCCGCGCCCACGTAGGGGCGCTCGAAAAAGGGTTTTGTCAGCGGATACAGGAACGGCACCGGCCGGGCCAAATGCGGCGCCAGTTCGGAGAGCAGCAGCCCGCGCTCCTGCAACGCCTCCTTGACCAGGCCAAAGTCGAGCATTTCCAGGTAGCGCAGGCCGCCGTGGATAAGTTTTGAGGACCTGGAAGAAGTCCCGGCAGCCCAGTCGCTCGCCTCGACGATCCCCACGTCCAGTCCACGGGTGACGGCGTCAAGGGCCGCTCCGGTACCCACGATGCCGCCGCCGACAATCAGGATGTCCAGTTCCTGGCCCGGCTCCGCGGTTGCCCGCAGCCGTTGGATGGCTGCTTCCCTGGCTGCGGGGCCGAGGGCCCCACCGTTAGGAACACTCTTCATTGAACGCCTCCAGTGCCACTAGTCCCGGTAGTGCAACCACCCTACTTCGTTGCGGCACGCTTGGGCAGGGCGGCAGGGAGGGATTGGGCCCCGCCGCCGCGCGTCAATTCCCTGCGTAAGGGGAAACCACGACGTCGACCCGCTGGAATTCCTTCAGGTCCGAATAGCCGGTGGTCGCCATGGAGCGGCGGAGCGCGCCAATGAGGTTGGAGGTTCCGTTGGTGTGGTGTCCCGGTCCGAAAAGGACTTCCTCGAGCGGACCTACAGTGCCGACGTTGGCACGGTCACCGCGCGGCAGTTCCAGGTGGTGGGCTTCCTGGCCCCAGTGCCAGCCCTTGCCGGGCGCCTCTTCGGCCCGGGCGAGGGCGCTGCCCAGCATGACGGCGTCGGCTCCCATGGCGATTGCCTTGACGATATCGCCCGAGGCTCCCATGCCGCCGTCGGCAATCACGTGAACGTACCGGCCGCCGGACTCGTCCATGTAGTCACGGCGGGCGGCCGCGACGTCGGAAATGGCTGACGCCATCGGCGAATGGATGCCCAGGGCACGGCGGGTAGTGGTGGTGGCGCCGCCGCCGAAGCCCACCAGCACACCGGCAGCACCGGTGCGCATCAGGTGCAGCGCGGGCGTGTAGCCTGCCGCGCCGCCCACGATCACGGGCACATCCAGTTCGTAGATGAACTGCTTGAGGTTCAGCGGCTCGTGGTCCTTGGAGACGTGCTCGGCGGATACGGTGGTGCCGCGGATAACAAAGATGTCGACGCCGGCGGCCACCACGGTCTTGTAGTGCTCCTGCGTGCGCTGCGGGGTGAGGGAACCGGCCACGGTCACGCCGGCGGCGCGCATCTCGGCGAGGCGTGAGGTGATCAGCTCGGGCTGGATGGGGGCCTTGTACAGCTCCTGCATCCGGCCCGTCACGGCCGGGCTGTTGGTCTCGTCTTCCAGGGCGCCGATTTCGTCGAGGACGGGCTGCGGGTCCTCGTACCGTGTCCAGAGGCCTTCAAGGTCAAGGACGCCGAGCCCGCCGAGCCTGCCGAGGGCAATGGCTGTGGCCGGGGACATGGCCGAATCCATGGGGGCCGCGATGACCGGCATGCTGAACTGATAGGCGTCGATCTGCCAGGAGACGGAGACGTCCTTAGGGTCGCGGGTACGACGGTTGGGGACAATCGCAATGTCATCCAGGGAATAGGCACGACGCCCACGCTTGCCACGGCCGATCTCGATCTCGTAAGTCACTGCTCTAGGTTATCCCAGCCACACTGTTGTCTTTAGCTACAGTGGCTGGATGGGATCGCGCTGGGTATTTGACGGTCATATTGCCGGCCTTGGCACCGGATCAGGTTTACGTGCTGTTGTCGGCATCTGGCACAGGTCCCCCTTCGGCGCTTTCTCCGATGTGATGGTTCAGCAGCCATCCGGGCACCGCCTGCTGCTCGCGCCCACGGCGGAGGTGGCCGGCTTCATCTCCGACACCTACAGCTTCGATGAGGTCCGGGTGCTGGAGGTCAACACCACTTTGGCCCGGGGCCCGTTGACGGTCGACGCCGGCCCCCTGGCTGTCCGCGCCCGGCTCGGCCGGAGGACGCTGCTGGGCAGCGCGCTGCGGGCAGTGCCCCGGCCCCTCGCGGTCCACCCCCGCTGGTTGCGAACGATCAGCCCGATTGCCGCCGTTCTCAGCGGTGGGTCACGTACCTCCGGAGCCGCCGGGAGCGGCCGGCACGAGTATTACGGGGTGAGTGACCTCCGCGGCATCAGTTCCGCCGTCGTCAGCTGGGACGGCGCCGACGCCGGAGCGTTGTCCCCGATTCTGCCGCCGGTGGAGTTCGGCTTCAGCAGTGTCCCGCCGCAGCCCAGCCTCGCCAGGGTCCGCACTACGGTGGTGGACACCGGCACAGCCGGGGAGACGTCCCCATCGCGGCGGCCTGCGGAATAACGTAGTTTTGGCAGCAGAACCGCTTGGAATGCTGCGAACAATTTGGGGGAACACCATGGCGCCTATGTATGGGGCTGACATTAACGAGCTCCGGACGCTGTCCAACTCAATGGCAAGGTCCGGGTCGAGCTTGAAGAGTGTGGAATCGACCGTGAACTCGCTCGTGCAGTCTTCTGTCTGGAAAGGCACCGACGGCGACAGGTTCCGCAGCGAGTGGTCCTCCACCCTGCGTCCGATGCTCAGCAAGGCCTCGGAGTCCCTGCGAAGCCAGTCCACCTCACTGCTGAAGCACGCTGACGAACAGGAGCAGGCCAGTGGCGGCGGCAGCGATTCCCCAGCGGTGCCGTCAGGCTCCGGGGGCAGCACGGGCTCCGGAGCCGGTTCCCGCCCGGACCGCACCTGGGGTGATGCGTTTACTGACCCGGACTATCAGCACGCGCCTTCAGGCATTGAGTGGCTCCTGGAAAAATTCGGGGTCGGTGACGGCGACGCCGCGTCAGGTATTGCGACGGCTTTGCTGTTCGTGGCTGACAAGTTCAACTGGAACCTGGAGCTCGCACAGGTCCAGGCCGGAGTCAGTAAGTTTTTCGACTTCATGAAAGGCGCCGGGAAAGTTCTTGGCGTGCTGGGCGGCGCCATCGGCGTCCTGGATGTCCTCTCCGGAATCGAGGGAAAGGATCCGTTCAGGATCGCGGACGGCTTGATCGGCGGCGGCCTGTCCGTGGCCGCCCTGCTTGCCACAGGGACCATCGTTGGAGCACCTGCCGGCGTGGTCCTGGGCGGTCTTGCCCTCGGGTGGGGACTGCTCGGAATGATGTCCGGCGACGTGCCCGTCACGAAGAGAATCTGGGACTTCGGTTCAGGAATGGTGGGGGCCGTCAAGGACGTGGCTTCCGGCGCCCAGGACGCCCTCGGGTGGGTGGGCGGTAAGCTCGGCTTCGGCTGAGGCAACGCCTGAACCTCCTCCTGTGCCGCCAAATGATCACTTAAGGAAAAGATGACCTCCCTCACCAGCCCGGAGACAGACACCGGCTCCGCCCTGCCCACAGTGGCTTACCGGATAACCAGCCACGAAATCCTGGCATTGCTGGCTTTCGAGCCCGGCGCCGGAACTTCCCTGACCCGCCGGGTACTTGGCCTTGCTGAACTTCCTGATGACCACGACTTGGTGCGGGCAGGCCTGGGCACCCTGAACATCAGGGAAACAGTGGAAATAAGCGGGGAAGAAGTGACCCTGCTGGCCGAGGCCAAAGTTCTTGCAAAAATTTTCAGCACCTCCTCCGTATGGTTCGACATCACCCGGATCGGGTCCCAGTACGCGTCACCAAGCTACCTGGTGGACTCCCCCGCAGGCCGGGCAGCCGTCTTCCTTCGGCCCCTTAGTGAATATGTTTGCCTTCCCCTCCGGGACGACGTGGAATTGCTCGATTACGTGCAGGCTCAAGTCGATGACGCGGTGGCGGGCCTGGAAAACGAGGGCGGAGGCATGGTCAGCTCCAGGCGGTACAGTGCCGAAACAGCGAACCCCGTTGTCGCGAACATCAAGGTCCTCGCAGGCGGCCCCCTTCAACTTGCCTCGGCACCCCTGGACGAGGACGGAAAGCTTGGGGTCCGTGAGCTGGACGCGGCTGAGGAACCCGGCCAGGTGGTCCGGGCTCTGCTGGTGGCCGGATCATGATGGATCTGACTGCTGCCAGCACCGCCGGGTTTCCGCAGCTGGCCCTCGGTTACGCCCACCGCCGGGCCCGTGTCTTCTGGTTTTGGTGGATGGGAATGGTCTTCGCAGTTCCCGGAATGGCACAGGCAGCCGTGTTGGCTGCAACGGGTCAAAACCCGGAGAACGGCCTCATACTCGTAGCCATCGGCCTCGCCTTGTCGGGGATAGGTTGGCTGGCCGCTGCCAGGTCACGGTTTACGCGCAGGGACCCGCGGCCGGCCGACGACGTGAACCGCACGGAACAGTACATTCGCATAGTTCCGAACTCAGCTATCGCCATGGTTGTCATCATGCTCGCGTTCGTCGCTGCTTTGAGCTTCCTCGCTCCAAAGGGATTGTCCCCGGAGGCTCTTCCGGTCTCAGCGTTCCTGGCTGCATTTCCCCTTCCCGTTGCGGCAGGAATGCTCTACTCCCGGCAGCTCCACCGCGAGCGGGAGCGGCTTTACACAAGCTGGCTGGAACGCCGCCGGTAAGCGCCCCGCCGACTCAGGCGCCTTCGGATTCTTCCAGGCTCAGCTGCGACTCGAACATCCTGAAGTAGCGGCCCCGCAGCGCCACGAGTTCCTTATGGGTGCCCTGTTCCACGATGTGTCCGTCTTCCAGCATGTACACGATGTCAGCTTTTTCAATGGTGGCCAGGCGGTGGCTGATGGCGATGATGGTGCTGCTGCGGTCCGCGAACAGGCGGGTAAAGATCCGGTGTTCGGCGAGGGCATCGATGGCCGATGTCGGTTCGTCCATCACCATGAACGAGGCGTCGCGGTAGAAGTTGCGGGCCATTGCCAGCCGTTGCCACTGCCCGCCGGAGAGGCCGCTGCCCTTGCGTCCCCTCGGGTCCTCCATCCAGTTGCTGACGTGGTTGTCCAGGCCGTTAGGCAGCTTGTTGATGAAGTCGAGTGCCTCCGCGTCCGCGGCGGCCCGCCGGATGCGGTCATCGTCCCGGGGTGAGTCGACGTCACCGAAGTAGATATTCTCCGCAGCCGTGGCGAACTCGTACTTGAGGAACTCCTGGCTCAGCACTGCGAGGTGGCGGTGCCAGGAGGTCACGTCGACGGCGGCGAGGTCCACGGCGTCGAGCATTACCTGGCCGGAGTCGGGGCGGTAGAGGCCGGCAAGGATGCGGATCAGGGTTGACTTTCCGGCGCCGTTCTCCCCCACAATGGCGATGTGCTGGCCCTCGCGGATGGTCATGCTGATGCCGCGGATCACCTCGATGTCGCTTCCGGTGTACGTGAAGCGGATGTCCTTGAGTTCTACTGTCTTTGGGGGCTCCAGCAAAGGCGGCGCGTGCTCCGAGTGCACGGGAAGCGCCATGAAGAGCTCGTAGTCCTTCAGGTTTGCCAGGTCCTCGTCGATGGAGCTGAGGGAGGAGACGAGGCTGTTGGCCGTGGACAGTGCCCGGCTCACGATTTGCTGGACGTAGAGGAACTGGCCCACCGGCAGGGCCCGGGCGATGATCTGCCCCACCACCCAGATCAGCGAGACCACCTCCGCACCATATTGGAGGGCATCGGCGGCGAGCTGCTTGGGGATGTAGCGGCGCTGGAAATCAAGACGGCGGCGCTCGTCCGCGTCGCGGAGGCGGGACCGAAGGTCCATCAGGAAGCCGACGATGCCGTAAAGGCGCATCTCCGCGATGTGCTGCGGACGCAGGAGGTTCGTTTCGATCATCCGCCGCTGGCGCCGGGAGTCCACCTGCGTGTTCCAGTGCGCGATCTGCTCCCTGGACAGCTTGAACTGCAGGTAGACGCTGGGCACGATGGCCACCAGGACAATCACGGCGATCCACCAGCTGACCAGCAGCAGTGCCCCGATGGCCAGGATGACCGAGACGAGCTGGGTGAAGATGGCGGCGATCCGGTCCAGTACCCGGGCGTAGGAGTCGGAGAACCGTTTTGCCCGGTCGTACAGGTCCACGGTTTCTTTATCGTCATAGCGCCAAAACTCAAGGGCGAGGAACCGCCCGTACATCTGGTCCCCAACGATGGCGCCCACTTTGAAGCTCATCAGCTGCTGAATGTAACGGTCCACGCTGTTGAACGCGCCCCAGAAAAGGCCGAGCGCGGCGGTGATGATGACGTAGACAATTGCCAGCTGCCCGGCACCGGCATCGCCCGAGTAGGCGGCGGCCAGCGCCGTGGTGGTCAGAGCCGCGAAATACGTGGTGGCCAGCGGCAGCACCGCCGAGATCAGCGAGCCGAGCACTTTCATGATGACTGCGCCCGGGGAGGCCCGGAAACTGACGCGCAGGACCTGGGCTACCGCCCGGGCATACGGACGAAGGGCCAGCCGGCGTTGCGGCTGGCCCTTCGTCCGGTCAGGAACGGTTGTCAGCGTGATCCGTAATTCGGCGCCTCGACAGTCATCTGGATGTCATGCGGGTGCGATTCCTTGAGGCCGGCAGGAGTGATCCGGACAAACTTGCCGCGGGCCTTCAGCTCGGGGACGGTGGGGGCACCGGTATAGAACATGGTTTGGCGCAGGCCACCCACCAACTGGTACGCCACGGAAGCCAGTGGCCCGCGGTAGGCTACACGGCCTTCGATGCCTTCGGGGATGAGCTTGTCATCGCCGGAGACGTCGGCCTGGAAGTAGCGGTCCTTCGAGTAGGACGTGTTCTTGCCCCGGGACTGCATGGCGCCCAGGGAGCCCATGCCGCGGTAGGACTTGAACTGCTTCCCGTTCACGAAGATCAGCTCGCCCGGGGATTCGTCGCAGCCGGCCAGGAGGGACCCCAGCATCACGGTGTCGGCGCCGGCAACCAGCGCCTTGCCGATGTCGCCGGAGTACTGCAGGCCGCCGTCGGCGATCAGCGGAACGCCGGCCGGGATGGCTGCCTTGGCCGACTCGTAGATCGCGGTGATCTGCGGGACGCCCACACCGGCCACCACGCGGGTGGTGCAGATGGAGCCCGGCCCGACGCCCACCTTGATGCCGTCAGCGCCGGCATCGATCAGGGCCTGGGCACCTTCGCGGGTGGCGGCCTGGCCGCCGATGACGTCCACGTGCGCTGCCACAGGATCGGACTTCAGGCGGCGGATCATGTCCAGCACGCCCTGCGAGTGGCCGTTCGCGGTGTCCACGAACAGAGCGTCGACGCCGGCATCAACCAAGGCCATGGCGCGCTCCCAGCCGTCCCCGAAGAAGCCGATGGCTGCGCCCACGCGGAGGCGGCCCTCGTCGTCCTTGGTGGCCAGCGGGTACTGCTCTGCCTTGGTGAAGTCCTTGGTGGTGATCAGGCCCTTCAGCCGGCCCTGCTCATCCACCAGGGGCAGTTTTTCGATCTTGTTGGTGGCCAACTTGTGCGAGGCCTCTTCGCGGCTGATGCCCACGTGCCCGGTGACCAGCGGCATCTTGGTCATCACGTCGCTGACAAGCCGCAGCGGGAAGTCGGACTCGGGCACAAAGCGGGTGTCGCGGTTCGTGACGATGCCCAGCAGGCGGTTGTCCGTGTCCACCACCGGCAGGCCGGACACGCGGTACTGGGCGCAGAGGTCATCCAACTCGCGCAAAGTTGCCTCGGGCCGGATGGTCAGCGGGTTGGTGATCATCCCGGACTCGCTGCGCTTGACGCGGTCCACCTGGTCTGCCTGGTCCGCGATGGAAAGGTTGCGGTGCACCACGCCCAGGCCGCCCTGGCGGGCCATGGCGATGGCCATCCGGGACTCTGTCACAGTGTCCATGGCCGCGGACAGCAGGGGCGTCTGCACAGTAATGCGCTTCGAGATCCGTGAGGACGTATCCGCTTCTGAGGGGATGACCTCGGTGTGGCCAGGCAGGAGCAGGACGTCGTCGTAGGTCAGGCCGATGAAGCCAAAGGGATTGTGTTCGGGCTCGGTCATGAGTGCGCCTCTTACCTTGGTTGCTGTGCGGGTAGGGGTTGCAGCCGATGACCAGCCCGTTATTACGGGACTGGCCTGTGCAGAAGGCCGGGACCACCACTACAGGCGGCGCTCCGGGGTCATAAAGTGTTGAGTAAATATTAGAACCTCGGCGTCGATCCCCCTATTCCATGCAGGCAATGTGAGCAACCGCACGCTCCCCTGCCCCGCAAGCTGGGCCAGGGCTCCCCGCCGGCGCGGGCCCTGCTGCCGAGGTATCAGTTCCATCCCGTGGCGGCCAGCAGCCGCTCTTCGAACATGGGGATCATGGTTTCCACATAAGTCCGGGTTAGGTGGTTGTCATCCTTGTAGACGTACACGTTTCCCACCACACCGGGGCAGATGCCCTGCGCGCAGATGAAGTCGCTCAGATCCATCAGGTGCAGCCCCTCGACCTTGCCCGAGTAGCTTTCCAGTGGAGAGGGGTCTGCCAGGGACTGTTCAAGGGAAACGCTGCATTCCGGGGCGTCCGGGCCGTTCCGTTGGATGCACTCAGGCATGTTGAACGAGAAGCGGGGGTTATCCCGGATTCCGACGATCTCGATCCCGGCATCCGCAAACGGCCCGATACCCGCCAGGTAGCCCGGAACTTCGGTCTCGAACGGGGCTTCCTCATGGGTCAGTGACGCCACCGTGAACACTGCATCGGGCTGGTGTTCCAGGACGTAGGCGGCGCTGGCCTGGTTGTAGGCATTGCACTCCGCGCTCCTTTCCACGGACTCAGCCCCGAAGCGGCACGCCGGCATCAAAAGGGTCACCAGTTCCCAGCCGCGCGCAGCCGCAATCGGCGCCAGCGCAGCCATGTACTGCTGCGAGTGCGAGTCGCCCAGGACCACAATGCGTTTGGTGACCTCCCCTTCCGGGACTGCCTGCCGGCAGCCCTCTAGGATGGGATTGCTGGTGGCATTGGCGCCGGTGCAGGGAGCATGGATTCCGGCCCAGTCGTGGTCCAGCGCGGCCGGCCCCGGAATGATCTTGGCGTCAGGAGCCGGCACCGGCGCGTTCTGCGGGCTGAGCGCCGCCGCTCCGGGCGTGAGCTCCCGCGGTTGTGCCGCCGTCGCGCTTTCCTCTGCGGTGAGCGTGGTCTGCCAGATCGCTACGGGACCTGCCAGCAGGGCGCCGCAGGCAACAATGACGACGGCGGTGCGCCAGGCCCTGAGTTTGGGCCAGTGCCAGTCGCGGAGCGGCCTTTCCACGAAGCGCGTGGTGAGGACAGCGAGCACAACCGCTGCGCCGACAATCCCCAGTCCCTGGGACAGGTTGGGTGCCTCCACGCCCGTGGCTGCGAGCGCCAGGACGAGGAGGGGCCAGTGCCACAGATACAGCGCGTAGGAATTGTCGCCGAGCGCCACCAGGGGCTTGCTGCTCAGGAACGCATCCACCCCGTAGCGGCTGCCGGTGTGGCCCGCGACGATAATGGCGGCCGCGGCGAGGGTGGGCCACAGCGCAACGTACCCGGGAAAGGACCGGTCGACCGTCAGCAGCAATCCGCAGGAGACCATGGCGGCCAGTCCGGCCCAGCCGAGGACCACCCGGAGGGCCCGGGCAGGTTTGAGGTAGGGCAGCGCAAGGGCCAGGAGGGATCCCAGTGCGAACTCCCAAAGCCGGGACCTGGTGTCGAAGTAGGCGTACGCCTGGTTGGTTGCGGTTTGTTCCACGGAGTCGGCCAGCGAAAAGGCGAAGACCGCGCCGAAGACCAGCGCCAGCAGCCCCCGGTAGTTCACCCCGTTAAGTGCAGGGACGCGGCGCAGCAGCGCCAACAGCGCCGCGGTGCCGGCAAAGATCAACGGCCACAGAATAAAGACCTGGCCCTGGATGGACAGCGACCAGAAGTGCTGGAGCGGGCTGGCACCGGCATGATCCTGGGCGTAGTAGTCGACGGCGGTATCAGCGAGCAGCCAGTTCTGGCTGTACAGCAGCGACGCCCAAGCCTGGTCCAGCACCTGCGGCCAGCGGCTTTGCGGCAGGATCAGCCAGGTCCCGGCAAGGACACCGAGGATGACCACAACCGCAGCCGGCAGCAGCCGCTTGAACAGGTGCAGCCAGTGTCCCAAGAGTCCGAAGGGACGGCCTGCCTCGGCTTTCCGGACGAAGGAAAGCGTGAGCAGGAACGCCGAAATCAGCAGGAAGATGTCCACCCCGCCGGACACCCGGCCCAGCCACACATGGTAGGCAACCACCATCAGGACGGCGAGGGCCCGGAGCCCCTGGACCTCCGGCCGGAAAGTTGGTTTCCTGCCCTTGGCATCGGCTCCGGGAAGCGGTCCGGCTGCAACCGCTGTTCTCGCTACTGACACAAAAAGACCTCACAGGCGCATAGGCAAAACATCAATTCTACCCAACTGGGGTATTTTCGGGCCAGGTACCGCGCGTCCCGGTCTCACCCGGCAGGGTGGCGGCGGCCGCTGCGTACAGGAATTCCTGCCCCCAGAAAGAACAGCCCCGGTGTATCAAAGGGCTACACCTCGGTGCTGCCGTGGCAGCGCACCGCCGTCGAGCAGGTCGGAATCGATCCAGCTGAAGTCGCTCCGGAAACCGGTGCACCAGATGGCGTTTGCGACGTCAGTCCAATGCCGTCCGCGGACACCGGCTTCCCGTCCTCCACGCCGGTGGCCCGTGGCGTGAGCTGCACCCCGGCTGCCGCCAGGTCCTTGGTTTTGGTCCTGATCAGGGGTGCGGGTGTGCTTGGAAGGTGGGTGCCGCCTTGCGTCCAACAGGCGAATCCAACGTGAGGACGTGGAGTCCCAGGAAGCGCACCAGCGGCAGGAAGAGGCGGGCTGCGGTCCGGCCATGTTTCATCCGGCCGGGGCATCGTCACCCTGCGGCGAGGGCTGCGTTGACGAGCTTGGCAAGTTCGGGTGCGTCGGCGGCGGTGACTGCGCCGACGACCCCGCTTTTCATTGCAGTGACCGCCAGGTTCCCCTTGACTCCGAAGACGGTGAGGTTGCAGACCTGTTTCTGCCCCTCGGGGGTGGTCTGGATGGTCAGCGCTGCCATTGACTTATCGGCCTGCACCTCGGCGTCCACAGGTTTCAATTCGCTGGTAATCTTCTTCCCCTTCAACTCGACCGTGTAGGTCGAGCAGTCATTCAGCGCCGCTGCACTCTTCTCGAACTGGGCACTCATCACCGAAGGGTCTTTGACTGCGAACACCGTCATGACCGTTGCCGTTTGGGCTTTCCCCGCAATGCTGGCCCCGGCAGCGTAGGTGCTGCCCTCGGGAACCTGGGTGTTGTTATCAAACAGCACCCCGCAGGCCTCGGGCGTTATGACGGCGGTTTTGAGCATTTCCCGGGCTGCTATCAACCCCTGGTCGATCTGGGCGGCGGGGACCACAGTCAGGGCATTCCCCTGGGCATCCTTGAGGCCGGCGATAATTGCGTTGAGGTCCTCGTTGCTGTAGGCCTTGGCCGGCGCTGTGGCGGCCGACGCGGATGAGGACACGGCCGCGGGCGGCGGGGTCGTGTTTGTTTGGTCGGAGCCGCCGCAGCCTGTGAGGGTAAGAACTGCTGCGACGGTGAGGGCGGCTGAGGTGTTGCTACTTTTCATGACTGGTCCCGTTCAACTGTGCCGGCCTGCCCGCGGGTTTTCGCGAGCTCGCTCCGGAACTGCGCCGTCAGGCCCGATCTGGCGGGCGCAGCACCGCGCACGTCGGCGATGTTTGGATCGGTCAGGGCCGGCCTGCGGGGACCGAGTCCTGGTGTGGTGATCCTTCTATTCACCGCTGGCTGGCGCGATTGCTCAGAGCCTACGACGTCAGCCCCGCCAACGCCAGAGCGCGCTACCTGACCTCCTTGTCCGCCGCTGACGTGCCGCGGCCTGCTGGCGGTCGTGGTCCGCATAAGGCCCCAGTAACCTTCTTGTTGCAAAGATCTGCTTGGTTGTCATCCGGTAGCTGCGGTCAGCGGATAGTTCCTGGAGAGTGTGACCCAGGCTTGGCCCGCGACCTCCCAGGCTGCCGGACGCGGTCCACTGGACAACGCGCTGGCAGAGGCTCACCCTTGGAGTAACCGCACCGACTGCGCATCGCGCTGACCTCCGGGCGGTCGCGTGCCGCCGATGTCGGGCACCCATGAGATGTTCGACTCCGTCGGGTTCGCTTGAACATGGCTCCGTGACGACTGGAGGACCGACGACATGAGGAACAGCAACGCGTACGATCATCACAGGCGACCATCGCGGACTTCGAGGAACGGCGCGCGCCGACGGTGGGCGCTCTGCTTGATCCCGGCACTGACCGCCGCACTCGTTGTACCGGGAGTGTCGAGCGTCGGCGCCTCGAACGCGCGGAACACGGCGTCGGCGAACACGGACGTCCTCATCGAGTGGAGCACCATCGCCCAAGACCACGTCATCCCACTGCGTCCCACGGCTCACGGCCAGCTCCGCGGCATGGCGATGGTTCAAGGCGCGGTGTACGACGCAGTGAACGCCATCGACCGCGGGTACCAGCCGTATCTGCTCGACGGCGACTCGGTCGGCGTCGGGCCGGAGGCATCGTTCGATGCGGCGATCTCGACCGCCGCACACCACGTGCTCGTCACTCTGGTCCCGCCGGACCAGGTCGCTGGCCTCGACGCTGCGTACGAAGCGACGCTCGCGGGCGTCACCGACGGCCCGAACAAGGACGAAGGCGTCTCCGCCGGTGACGCCGCCGCGGCGGCGATGATCCTTGCGCGCACGGATGACGGGTTCATGGCCCCGTTCGAGTTCGACATCGGATCGGATCCCGGCGAGTGGCGGCCCGTCGCCCCCGATGCACTCGATCCGGACGCCTGGGTGGCCAATCTCAAACCGTTCATCATCGAGAGTCCCGACCAATTCCGCTCGGAGGGTCCCAACCCGCTGAGGAGTACCGAGTACACAGCGGACTTCAACGAGGTCAAGGAGATCGGTGCGCTCGCGAGTACCACTCGAACCGACGACCAGACCACTGCGGCCATCTTCTGGCAAGCCACGCCGGTGGCACTCTGGAACGGCCTGTTCCGCAGCCTCGCCGTGGAGCACGGACTCGACCTGGCCGACGCGGCTCGACTCTTCGCGATGACCAACCTCGCCGCCGTTGATGGCGCGGTCGCTTGCTGGAACGACAGGTACTACTGGAACTTCTGGCGGCCGATGGCGGCGATCCGCGAAGCCGACACCGACGACAATCCGGAGACGGAAGCCGATCCGACATGGAAACCGCTCTTCGATCCATCGACAGCGACCGTCCCGCCGCTCACCACACCGCCGTTCCCGGACCACCCGTCCGGTCACAGCTGCGTCAGCGGCGCCACTCTCTACGCGGCGCAGGAGTTCTTCGGCACGGACGAGGTCGCCTTCGACGTGAACTCCGGTCGCTTCCCGGGCGAGCCACGGCACTTCGACGGATTCTCCGCGGCGATACAGGAAATCGTTGATTCTCGCGTCTGGGGCGGCATCCACTTCCGCACCGCCACCGTACAGGGCGCCGAGATCGGCAACGAGGTGGCGTTGTGGCTCAGCGGTCACTACTTCCAGCCGGCGCCACGTCTGTAGCGTCCTGCGGCTGATCCGATGGCGACCGCCTTGAGGTGGGCCATGCGCTCGTCGGTCACCAGGAGGTCCCTTTTCATCCCGGCTACGTGCGCAGCAGGGCGCGCAGCGTCTGAATGGTGTCGGCTTCCGCAGCCGTCTTGTCGTCGCGGTAGCGCTTTACGCGTGCAAACCGCAGCGCGATTCCGCCCGGATAGCGCGAGGACTTCTGCACGCCGTCGATGGCGATCTCCACCACCGTGACGGGCTCCATCCAGACAGTGCCCGCCGTCCGCCGCACCTCAAGCTCCTGGAACCTCTCGGTCTGCCAGCGCAGCAGGGCGTCGGTGAGTCCCTTGAAGGTCTTGCCCACCATCACGTAGCCGCCGGGTTCGCCGAACTCGCCGGTGGGGTCGAAGGCTCCGAGGTGCAGGTTCGACAGCAGCCCGGTACGCCGCCCTGACCCCCACTCGCAGGCGAGCACCACCAGGTCGTAGGTGAGCACCGGCTTCACCTTGATCCAGTTCGACCCACGCCGGCCGGCAGCGTAGGTTGATCCGACCGCCTTCACCACCACTCCCTCGTGGCCCGCGGCGAGCGCATCCCGTGACACTCTCTCGGCAACCGCCGCATCCGCCGTGATCTCCCCCGGGATCCGGTGCCCGGGGGCGATGCGATCGAGCACGCCGATGCGCGTCGCCAGCGGCTCGTCCAGCAGGTCGCGGCCGTCGACATGCAGCACATCGAAGAACCAGGGACGAAGCAACGTACTGCGGGCGGCGTCCGCTCCAAACCGCGACATGGTCTCCTGGAACGGCCGCGGGGCGCCGTCCTCGTCAAGGGCGAGGGTCTCGCCGTCGAGGATCACATCCCGCACCGGCAGTCCGCGCACCACCTCCACCACCTCGGGCAGCCGGTGCGTTACCTCGGCCAGCGTGCGGGTGTAGATGCGCACCTCGTTTCCCGCGCGATGCACCTGGATGCGGGCGCCGTCGAGCTTGTATTCCACCGACGCCTCCCCCGTGGTCTCCAGCGCGGCGCCGGCGCTGGAGGCGGTCGAGGCGAGCATGGGCTGCACAGGTCGGCCGACGACGAGGCTAACCCCGGCGAGCTGCGCTGCGGTGCCCGTGATCGCCACCAGGGCGGTCCCGCCGAGATCGCCGGAGAGCATCGCCGCGCGCCGCACGGCGTCGACGGGCCTGTCGGCGGCTCGGGCAACCGCGTCCGTCAGCACCCCCTCCAGCGCACCGGTACGCATCTCGCCAAGCAGCACGCCGGCAATGAAGGCCTGCTCCCGTTCGGTGGCTGCTGCCGTAAGCGTCCGGAGTGTCGCGGCACGGTCCACGGCCGATCCGGCGCCTGAGGTGGCGAGCAGCCGGTCCAGCGCAGCGTCGAGGTCGGCGATAGCAAGGCTGGGCACGGCGGCCGGCTCCCCCATGGCCGCCGACATGCCGCGCCAACCGACCCCTACCCGGCCCTGCCGTGGCTTGGCGATGAGCAGGCCGACTGCCGTTGCGATCTCCACGGGCTCGAGCCGGCGCAGCAGGTCTGCCAGTGCATCGATCTTCGCGAGCCGGGAGCGCGTGGACGCGACGGCATCCGTGGTCCTCACGAGCTCGTCGAGCAGCATGGCACCAGTGTGCCACGCGGGCCGACGCTGCGTGGAGCTGCCCGCCCATGCTGGACAGCACCGGAAGGCAGTTCCAGACTGGACGCATGGGAATCATCGTCGCGAACCTGTTCCTCACCCTCGACGGCGTGTACCAGGCGCCCGGCGGCCGAGAGGAGGACACCGAGGGCAACTTCGCCTTCGGCGGCTGGCAGGCGCCGGTGTCCGACGACGAGGCTGAGGCGGCCATCGAGGCCGAGATCAGCCTCATCGACGCCCTGCTTCTCGGCCGGAGGACCTACGACATCTTCGCTGGCTTCTGGCCCCACCAGTCCGACGACATCGGCAATACGCTCAACCGGGTGCCCAAGTTCGTCGTCTCCAACAGTCTGACCGCCCCCGGCTGGGCGGGCACAACAGTCCTGCCGGACGCCGCAGCCGCAGGCCGGCTCCGCGAGGAGTACGGCCAGGTGCACATGTTCGGCAGTGGCGTCCTCATCCGTTCACTGCTCGCGGCAGGCGTGCTCGACCGTCTCCACGTCTGGCTCTATCCGGTGACCCTCGGGCAGGGCAAGCGCCTCTTCGACGCCGGGACCATCCCCGCCTCCTTCCGTCTCGCGGAGCCGGCACGCACCTTCCCGAAAGGGGCAGTTTCGCTGGTGTACGAGCGCGCGGGCGACGTTGAGACGCAGGACATGCCGGGCACCTAATGGTCAAGGTCATCGCAGCCATCACCACGGCCGTTGACGGCTTTATTACCGGCGTCTTATCGTGCTCACGCACGGTGTATAGGACCAAGGAACGGCGAGCGAAACCGGCGATAGTCGAGCAGTTGAACCCTGGAATTGCTGTGCATGCTTGCTTGTGGCTTTCCATCCAACGCCCCATCACCACCTGCAGCTTTCCATCCAACGCCCCATCACCACCTGCAGCTTTCCATCCAACGCCCCATCAGCTTTTGATGAAGTTCGACGGCGGTGCTGCCGCGGGCAATGTGCCGAGTACCTCAGGTTGTCCCCAAAGATGATGGAGGGTTACCTCATCTACTGCAAAACGTGATGGCGCGTTGCTCGATTTGCTGCAGGACGTGATGGCGGGTCCCAAATGCGGGCCGACAGCACAAAAAACCGGCCCAGCGGATGCTGGACCGGTTTTTTGTGACCTCAGGGCTGGGCCCACGCCGGCGAGGGACCCGAGTCGAGCGAAGCAAGACTTGGGAGCCGGTGGGGATTAGTGGCTGTGGCCTGCGTGCTCGTCTTCCTCGGCAGGCTTCTCCACAACGAGGGTCTCAGTGGTGAGAACCAGTGCAGCGATGGAGGCTGCGTTGCGGAGGGCTGCGCGGGTGACCTTGACCGGGTCGATGACACCGGCGGCGATCAGGTCTTCGTACTCGCCCGACTTGGCGTTGAAGCCGTTGTTGGTTTCGAGTTCGGCAACCTTGGCGGTGATGACGTAGCCATCGAAGCCGGCGTTCTGGGCGATCCAGCGCAGCGGCTGGACCAGCGCGCGGCGGACAATGCCCACAGCAGCGGCGGCGTCGCCTTCGAGTGCCTTTACGGCGGGGTCCTCGTCGAGGGCCTTCAATGCGTGGATCAGTGCGGAACCGCCACCGGCCACGATGCCTTCTTCGAGGGCAGCGCGGGTGGAGGACACTGCATCTTCGATGCGGTGCTTCTTTTCCTTCAGCTCAACCTCGGTGGCTGCGCCGACCTTGATCACGCCGATGCCGCCTGCGAGCTTGGCCAGGCGTTCCTGCAGCTTTTCCTTGTCCCAGTCGGAATCGGTGCGGGTCAGCTCGGCACGGAGCTGGGCAACGCGTGCAGCCACGTCTTCGGCCGAACCTGCGCCGTCAACGATGGTGGTGTTGTCCTTGGTGACCGTGATGCGGCGGGCAGTGCCCAGCACCTCAAGGCCCACGGTGTCCAGGCTCAGGCCCAGTTCCGGGGAGACAACCTGTGCACCGGTGAGGGTGGCGATGTCCTGCAGCATGGCCTTGCGGCGGTCGCCGAAGCCGGGAGCCTTGACGGCGACGACGTTCAGGGTGCCGCGGATGCGGTTGACGATCAGCGTGGACAGGGCCTCGCCGTCGACGTCTTCAGCGATGATGAACAGCGGCTTGGAGCTCTGCAGCGCCTTTTCCAGCAGCGGCAGGAATTCCTGGACGGAGGAGATCTTGCCCTGGTTGATCAGGATGAGGGCGTCCTCGAGGACTGCTTCCTGGCGTTCCGCGTCGGTGACAAAGTACGGGGACAGGTAGCCCTTGTCGAACTGCATGCCCTCGGTGAGGACCAGTTCGGTCTGCGTGGTGGAGGACTCCTCGATGGTGATCACACCATCCTTGCCAACCTTGCCGAATGCCTCGGCAAGGAGCTCGCCAACCTCTTCGCTTTGGGCGGAGATGGCTGCAACGCTGGCCACCTGGGTGCCTTCAACGGGGCGGGCGTTTTCCAGCAGGCGGGCGGCGACGGCTTCAACCGAAACTTCGATGCCGCGCTTGATCTGGCCGGGAGCGGCGCCTGCCGCTACGTTGCGCAGGCCTTCCTTGACCAGGGCCTGGGCCAGGACCGTGGCGGTGGTGGTGCCATCGCCGGCAACATCGTTGGTCTTGGTGGCAACTTCCTTGGCCAGCTGCGCGCCAAGGTTCTCGTACGGGTCGTCCAGCTCAACTTCGCGGGCGATGGTGACGCCGTCGTTCGTGATGGTGGGAGCGCCCCACTTCTTGTCCAGGACGACGTTGCGGCCGCGCGGGCCGAGCGTCACCTTGACGGTGTTGGCGAGCTTATCGATGCCGGCTTCAAGAGACCGGCGGGCAGCGTCATTAAACGCAAGCTGCTTTGCCATGGTTTTGTCCTTTCAAGACAGAACCCCGCGCAGCTGACCAGCAGAATGCAAGACCAGCGGCACGGGGATCCGGGAGTTACTTTACGACGATCGCCAGGACGTCGCGGGCGGACAGTACGAGGTACTCGGTGCCGCCGGTCTTGACTTCGGTTCCGCCGTACTTGGAGTAGATGACAACGTCACCGACTGCTACGTCCACCGGGACGCGGTTGCCGTCTTCGAAGCGGCCGGGGCCTACTGCAACAACTTCGCCTTCCTGGGGCTTCTCCTGCGCGGAGTCCGGGATGACCAGGCCGGAAGCCGTGGTCTGCTCGGCTTCGAGCGGGCGGACAACAATACGATCCTCAAGAGGCTTAATAGAGACCGACACTCGGACCTCTCCTTTTCGTCAGCAAATTCGTGGACTGGAAAGCTTTCCGCCCTGGCTGGCAAACCGTCGTCGCGGTGCCGGCAGCAGCCTGGCTGGCAGCTCTTCATGTGTTAGCACCCTCCTAGGGAGAGTGCTAATGAAGACTCTATGTAAGGGTTAGCACTCGGTCAAGGCGAGTGCCAGCGTTTCGTCATTGGAGTACTCGCGTCCGTGTAGATTTGACCGGTGCGAGCTGCCGTTTACCTCATCCTTGCCAACCTTTTCTGGGCCGGAAACTTTGTGGTTGGCCAGGCCGCCATGCGGACCATGGAGCCGCTCCAGCTCACGTTCTGGCGCTGGGTGCTTGCCGCCGTGCCGTTGCTGGTGCTGGCCCACTTTGTGGAGCGGCCGGACTGGCGGGCTGTCCTCCGCCGCTGGCCAATGCTGCTGCTCCTGAGCGCCCTGGGCATGAGCGGGTACACCCTGCTGCTCTACAGCGCCCTGCAGAGCACGTCTGCCCTCAACGCTTCACTGGTCACGGCTGCGAACCCGGCACTGATTATGGTGCTGGCCGTGGTCCTGCTCCGGGACAGGCCGCGCCCTCTTAGCTGGGTGGGGATCGGGCTGGGACTCCTTGGCGTCCTGCTGGTGCTCACCGGCGGCGAACTCCAGCGCCTGTTGACTTTCTCGATCAATAAGGGTGAACTGCTGATCCTCGGGGCCATCACCGTCTGGGGCCTGTACACCATCCTCGCCCGCCGGCTGGGCGTCCCCGCGATCACCTCCACGGCGGTCCAGGTGGCCATGGCGGCCGTTATCCTCAGCCCGCTCGCGCTCGTTACGGGCGCGAGCCTGCCGGAAACCCCTGCCGAGGGCTGGTCCCTCGCGTTCATCGCATTGTTTCCGTCGCTGGGTTCCTACCTGCTCTGGAACCTGGCCCTGAAGCGCACCACGGCGGCCAACGCAGGCAACTACCTGAACCTCATTGCCGTGTTCACCGCCATCATCACCGTAATCCTGGGCCAGCCCATCACTGTTCCGCAGGTCCTCGGCGGCGTCCTGGTTATTTCCGGGGTGCTGCTGACCAGTGCAGGCGGCAGGACGCCTCAGCGTCCCAGGTCGTCGAAGTCGACGTCTTCCGCGCCCTCGCCGTCGCGTGCCGGCGATTTCCGCGCCCGGTAAAGAACCACGGCTGCGGCAGCCGCGGCCAGCAGGGCGAAAACCAGAACGGCGATGCTGCCGGCCCGGGCGCCGTCGTACAGCCCGCGGATGTCCCGCGCTTCCTGGGTGTCACCCGCGATGTCATCACCGCCCACGGAGTAGACAGTGGCATTGAACGTATCCAGGAAGAAGATCACCAACAGGAGCCCGATGCACACCACCGCCACCAGGGATCCGGCGATCAGTGCCGGCCGGGCGAATGTGGCGGGGCCCCTGTCCCGGGTTGGTTCTCTGGACTGGGGGCCTGCGCTCTCTTTCATGGTTTCAACACTATCCGCATCCCGCCAGGCGCCCCTCCACTAGGCTGGAAGGCATGTCTCAAGCTCCCCAGGACCAGATCGCGCCGCTGCTCACCCCCGAGGGTTGGGACCTTTTGGCGTCCTTGGGCCCCTACCAGGAGGACAAGTCGTTCGAGCTCAACTCAGCCCTGCGCAAGGCCGGGCACTCCCCCGCACTGGTCTCCGCGGTCCTGACCCAGTCCCGGCTCCGCACCCGGGCTGAGGCAAAGTTCGGTGAGTTCGCCCGCAGCATGCTGTTCACCCAGGCAGGCCTGGAGCAAGCAACCAGGCTCAGCGTGGCCGCGCGCCACGCCCAGCGGTTTGCAGAGGCCGGAATCAGCCACGTAGCGGACCTGGGCTGCGGCCTGGCCGCCGACTCGCTGGCGCTGGCGTCGATGGACATCAAAGTCACAGCGGTGGAGATGGACGAAACCACTGCAGCCTGCGCCACGGTGAACCTCATCCCCTTTTCCAATGCCACGGTGGTCCACGCAGATGCCACCGCCGTTCCGTTGGAGGGTATCGACGGCGTCTGGCTGGACCCTGCCCGGCGGGTCACCTCCACGTCCGGCACCAAGCGCATCTGGGACCCCGAGGCCTTCTCTCCACCGTTGTCCTTTGTTCAATCCGTGGCGGCGTCCGGCCGGGCAGTCGGAGTGAAGATGGGGCCGGGAATGCCCCATGACTCCGTGCCGGCTGGCTGTGAAGCGCAGTGGGTTTCCGTGTCCGGCGATGTCACCGAGGTGGCGCTGTGGTTCAACTCCGTACAGCGCCCCGGCATCCGCCGGGCAGCGCTGGTTCTGGGTTCCGGAGGTGCGGCCGAGATCACCAGCGGCGAGGATTTCGGCGCGGGTCCCGCCGCCCCGGTGGGTCCGGTGGAGGGCTACCTGTACGAGCCCGACGGTGCCGTGATCCGCGCTGGGCTGGTGGCCGACGTCGCGCTGCAGCTGGGCGGGCAGTTGGTGGATGAACACATCGCCTATATCTGCGCCCCGAAGCTGGTGGACACTCCCTTCGCCCGGGCCTACAAGGTCCTGGACGTCATGCCGTACAACGTCAAGGCACTCAAGGCGTGGGTGAAGGCGGAGGGCATCGGGGTGCTGGACATCAAGAAGCGCGGCACCGCCGTCACCCCTGAAGAGCTCCGCAAACAGCTTCTCCCAGCAGGGAAAAAGGCCGGTAACAAAACGGCCACCCTGGTCCTGACCCGCATCGGGGAGGACCGGGTGGTCATCGTGGTGGAACCCGTCTAAAAAGCAGCTACTGGGCGCGGGTGAACTCCTCGGCCGCCCGGACCTGCTCGGCAGTCGGCCGCACGCCGGTGTAGAGCACAAACTGCTCCAGCGCCTGGATGGTGGCCACCTCGGCTCCGGTGATCACCGGTTTTCCTGCGGCCCTCGCCGCACTGATCAGCGGGGTTTCAGCAGGCAGGGCAACCACGTCGAACACCACCCTGGCGGCGTCGATGGTTTCCTGCGGAAAGGCCAGGGTGTCCGCTCCGGGTCCGCCGGCCATGCCGAGGGGTGTCACGTTGATGATCAGGTCCGCCGTCCCGCCGTCCAGCGCCGGACGCCACTGGAACCCGTACTGCTCCGCGAGCGCCCGCCCGGTGGCTTCGTTTCGTGCGAGGACCGTGACATCGGTGAAACCGGCGTCCCGCAGGGCAGCCACAGTGGCCTTGGCCATGCCTCCTGCCCCCTGGACCAGTACCGAATAACTGGTGGGCACGGCGTTGGAGGCCAGCAGCTGTTCGATCGCGGTGTAGTCGGTGTTGTAGGCCTTCAGGTGCCCATCGGTGTTGACGATGGTGTTGACCGAGTCGATGGCCGTGGCCGAGGGGTCCATTTCATCAACGAGGGCAATGACGTCCTCCTTGTAAGGCATGGAGACGGCGCAGCCCCGGATCCCCAGCCCCCGCACTCCGGCGATGGCCTGTTCCAGGTTGGTGGGGGCGAATGCCTTGTAAATCCAGTTCAGGTCCAGCTGCCCGTACAGGTGGTTGTGGAAGCGGGTCCCGTTATTGCTTGGCCGGGCCGAGAGCGAGATGCAGAGGGTCATGTCTTTATTCAGAATTGGCACTTCACCATTAAACGCGTTCCCGCCCAACTGGTTAGCGCAAAGTGTCATTTTGCGCTCCACAACGACACTTGGCGCTGCCTGGTTGGGTTAGGGGCAGCCGGTTCCCGCCGGGTAGCTTCCGACGGCGGCGGGCAGCTTTCCCGGTGCCGGCGCCGCCCCTGCCAGGACGGCGGCGAGGGCATCGAAAGCGCCCTGGCTGCGGCCGTACAGGGCCACCTTGACCGGAGCGGCGGAGCTCTGCAGCGGCCAGGGTGCGTCGAGGGCGACGGCGATGTCGCCGCCTGCGGGCCGTCCCCCGTAAGGGATGAGGCTCACCAAGGGGCCGGAGCCAAGGGTGAGGCCGTGACGCGTTGCAGCGTCCGCGAACCGCGCCCTGTCCGTCGGGCTCCCGCCCGCCACCCGGACCGCGCGGGGCGCCAGGGCTCCGCTGCAATGGCCGGAGAGGACAGTGACGGCAGCGGCGGACACCTTGGCGGCGAGAGGGGCGCCGCTGCCCGCTGCAGTGCCTGTTGGTTTGCCGGTGCCCGCTGCTGCCCGGGCGTGCCACGTCATCATGGTTGCCACCCGCAAAGCCGCTTCATCCAGCCTTGCCGCGGGCAGCCTGCCGCTGGCCACGGCGTGGACGATCGCGGCATGGGCCTGACCGACGTCCGCGGGCATCAGCAGGAGGTCCGCTCCCGCCGCAAGGGCCATGACGGCGGCTGATCCAGCCGGATACTTCTTCTGCACTGCCCCCATATTCAGGGCGTCAGTCACGGCGACCCCCTTGAACCCGAGCCCCCGCAGCGCCGCATAAGTCGGCGCCGACAGCGACGCCGGGACTCCAGGTTCCAGACCGGGCACAGCGATGTGGCCGGTCATCACCATCGGCGCGCCGGCGGCGATGGCGGCCTGGAAGGGCTTCCAGTCCCGCGCGCTGAGATCCGCCACGCTGGCCGGCTGCACCGGAAGATTCAGGTGCGAGTCAGTGGTCACCGATCCGTGGCCGGGGAAATGCTTTACGGCGGGCAGGACGCCTGCGGCCAGCATGCCCTGGGAGTATGCCACCCCCAGCCTGGCAGCAGCGTCCGGGTCGCCGGACATGGAACGGGCACCGATAGTGGGATCCGCCGGCCCGATGGTCACGTCGGTGTCCGGAGCAAAATCCGTGTTGAAACCCAGGGGCACCAACTCGCTTGCCAGCCCCTGCCCGGCCTCCCGCGCCAAGGGCCTGCTGCCCGCGGCACCGTAGCTCATGGGCGCCGGCCATTCCGTCAGGGGCGCTCCGAGGCGTGCCACTATCCCGCCCTCCTGGTCAACGCCGATCATCCCCGGCCATGGCCTGCCATCCGCAGTGGCCGCCTGTGCAAGCCGCTGGTTGATGCCGCCCATGGCCGCGAGGTCCACCTTCCCCTGCGGGTCCCGCGGCACGTTGTCACCCATGATGATGGATCCGGCAAGGTGCAGGCGTTCGACGACGGCGGCGTGGGCCCCGGCGTCCGTACCCGTGAAGAACGGAAGGAGGACCTGCCCCGCCTTCTGTTCAGGCGACATCCTTGCCACGGCCGCGCCGGCGGCATCCTGGTCCCGCTGCTGCGGGCCCCATCCCAGGGGGCGCAGGGCAGGGTCCGCCGCTGGCGAAGGTGAAGGGGATGCGGTGCCGGGTGCCGGCGTCGTACGCGGTGATGCAGACGGTGCGGCGGGGGTGGAAGGTGCCTGCGACGGGACAGGGGCCGGAGCGGCGGTGCAGGACGCGAGCGCTACTGCAGCAGAGGCTGCAGCCACAACGGGGAAGGTTTTGTGAAGACTGTCACGCAGGTGTTGGAACGAGGCCATCAATACGATGCTACCCCTGCACTAGACTTGAAACACCCGTTCGCCTGCCGGCAGCAGCCCTTCAGTGACGGCGTGAGCCAGCGGCAACAGGACAGTAAGGAAACGCGTGAAGATCGAGTTCGCTTCATCGAGGCAGTCAACACTTGGTGTCGAATGGGAACTCGCCCTGGTGGACGGCAGGACAGGCGAGCTCGCCTCCGTAGCGAATGAGGTGCTCCGCGGCGTGGCCTCCCGCCACCCGGAGCTTAACGAGGACGACGAGCACCCGCACATCAAGCAGGAACTGCTGCTGAACACGGTGGAGCTGGTCACCGGCATCTGCGAGACCGCCGAGGAAGCCAAGGAGGACCTCAGCCGTTCACTCGCGGCCGTCCGGGAGATCACCGATCCCATGGGCGTGGAGCTGTTCTGCGCCGGAAGCCACCCGTTCAGCCCGCCGCAGCTGCAGCCGGTGACGGACAAGGCCCGGTACGCGAAACTTATTGACCGCACCCAGTGGTGGGGCCGCCAGATGGTCATTTACGGCGTGCATGTCCACGTGGGGCTGGACCGCCGTGAGAAGGCGCTTCCCGTGGTGGACGGGCTGGTCAACTACTTCCCGCACTTCCAGGCGCTCTCGGCGTCGAGCCCTTTCTGGGGCGGCGAGGACACCGGCTACGCATCACACCGGGCCCTGATGTTCCAGCAGCTGCCCACGGCCGGCCTGCCCTTCCAGTTCAGCTCCTGGGAAGACTACGAGTCCTATGTGCAGGACATGTTCACCACCGGAGTGATCGACACACTTTCGGAAATCCGTTGGGACATCCGGCCCGTGCCGAATCTGGGCACCATCGAGATGCGCATCTGCGACGGTTTGGCCACGCTGGAAGAAGTGGGCGCCATCGCGGCGCTCACGCAGTGCCTGGTGGACGAGTTCTCCACCACCCTGGACAACGGCGGAACCATTCCCACCATGCCGCCGTGGCACGTCCAGGAGAACAAGTGGCGTGCCGCCCGCTACGGCATGGACGCCATCATCATTCTGGATGCCGCGGGCAAGGAGCAGCTGGTCACCGACCACCTGCTCGAAACCCTGAACCGGCTTGAGCCCGTGGCCGCGAAGCTGGGCTGCCCGGATGAGCTTGCCGACGTCGAAAAGATTATCCGCCGGGGCGCCGGTTACCAGCGCCAGCGCCGGGTTGCCGAGGAGCACGGCGGGGACCTTCAGGCCGTGGTGCTGGACCTGGTCAAGCAGATGCGGAACGGCCCCACCGCCTGATTTTCTCCTCGGCTCAGGCGGGGAGTGAAACTGACGTGACCGGCATGGATGAATCCGGGGCGAACCTGATTCCGCTCGGCCCTGTCCCTGCCATCACCAGCTGCGCTCCGAGTGCGGCCACCATGGCTCCGTTGTCGGTACAGAGGTCCAGCGGCGGGACGTGCAGCCGGATCCCGGCGGAGGCGCAGCGCTGGCCCGTCAGCTCGCGCAGGCGTGAGTTCGCCGCCACCCCGCCACCGAGCAGCACGTCCTTGATGCCGTTTTCCCGGCAGGCCAGGACGGCCTTGGAGGAGATGATGTCCACCACGGCTTCCTGGAATGCGGCTGCAATGTCCGGCACCGGGACCTCCTCGCCGCGGGCCTCGAACTGCTCAACGCACCTGGCAACGGCGGTTTTGAGTCCGCTGAAGGACCAGTCGTACCGGTGCGGGCCGGGCTCCTCGGCAGTTCCCATGTATTTGGGCTGGCTGAGGCCGCGGGGGAAGCGGATGGACTTTGGGTTGCCGGTGCGGGCCACCTTGTCGATGGCAGGTCCGCCCGGATAACCGAGTCCCAGGATGCGGGCCACCTTGTCGTAGGCTTCGCCGGCGGCGTCATCGATGGTGGAGCCGAGGAGGACCACGTCGTCGGTGATGCTGTTGATTTTCAGGATCTCGGTGTGGCCGCCGGAGACCAGCAGCGCGCCGAGGTTTTCGGGCAGCTCCGGCGCTTGCCCTTCCTTGCCGTCCAGCAGTCCCACCCCCACGTGCGCCACGAGGTGGTTGATGGCGTAGAGCGGCTTGCCGGTGGCCACGGCCAGGGCCTTCGCTGCGCAGACCCCCACCATGAGGGCGCCGGCCAGCCCGGGGCCGGAGGTGACGGCGATGGCGTCCACGTCCTCAAGGGCCACGCCTGCGTCGGACAGCGCCTGCTCGAGGGTGGGAACGAAGGCATCGAGGTGCGCCCGGGAGGCGATCTCGGGAATGACCCCGCCGAACCGGACGTGCTCGTCCATCGACGAGGACACGGTGTTGGTTAGGAGGGTGGTCCCCCGGACAATGCCCACTCCTGTCTCGTCGCAGGAGGATTCAATGCCGAGCACCAAGGGCTGAGAACGGTTCATGGCTGGCCTGCTTCCGTTGATGTGCCGTCTCCCGTTCCTTCGCCGGAAGGAGCGGGAAGCTGGAGGCGCATGATGAGGGCGTCCACGCCATCGCGGTAGTAGCGGGGGCGGACGTGGATCTGTTCGAAACCGAAGCGCCGGTAAAGCTGCTGGGCGCGCGGATTGTCGGCGCGGACCTCCAGCAGGAGGTCCACTGCATACCTGCGGCGTGCCTCCTCAATGAGCCGGGTCAGCAGCGTGGTGCCGATGCCGCGCCCTTCGTATTCAGGCACGACGGCGATGGTCTGCACATCCGCGATGGGTTCGATGCACATCAGCCCGGCGTAGCCCACGATGCCTTCGCTGCCCTCGGCCACCAGGTACCACCGGGTCTCGGGCTGGGCCAGTTCGTCGTAAAACATGTGCAGGGGCCAGGCATCCACCGGGAAAAGCCGCTGCTCCAACACGCTGACAGCGATGACGTCGTCGGGCGTCATCTCCCGCACGGATACGCCGTTGTTGCGGAGATCCGGGGCGGCGCTCACAAAGCCCTCTTCCTCGGTCCGGGGACCTGTGCATCCGATTCGCGAAGGTACAAGGGGGTCGAGTCGAGGAGTGCGCCGCCTGCAGCAAGCCGGGCCAGCGCGAACTGGCCCAGGTACAGGGCATCCGGCTGCTCCTGGACGAAATCAGGGTTCGCGTTCAGGGTGTCTGCGTAGAGCCCTGCGCCGGCACCATAGGCGGGAAGGTCCGGCAGGTCCTTCGCGAAGCCAACGTGGGGGCCGTCCTCCAACACGGGAAGCTGGCCTTCGGCCAGGCTGTAGCGTGCCCAGTACACCTCTTTGCGCCGCGCGTCCGTCACCACCAGGAATTCGGGGGCCGCGGCAGTGGATTCCGCCACCTCCAGGGCAACGGCGTCCAGGCTCATCAGCCCGTACAGCGGCTTGCCCCAGACGAAGGACAGGGTGCGTGCAGTAGCAATGCCTGACCGCAGGCCGGTGAACGGGCCAGGACCAACCCCCACAACCAAGGCGTCAATATCGCTCCCGCTGACGCCGGCGTCCGAGAGCATCTGCTCGATTCCCGGCGCCAGCACCTCCGCATGGCTGCGGGTGTCCTCGGTGGAAAAGCTGCCCACCACACCTTCCAGGGCGTCCCCGGAAACCAGTGCGGCGCTGGCCACGGCGGAGGTGTCGATCGCAAGGATGAGCATCAGGCTTTCCCTTCAAAGGCTGCCACGTGTTCGGGAAGAGCCGGCCAGCGCGGACCATACCCGCGCATCATAATGGTGCGTGGCTCGTCCGTGTCCTCGTTCTCGAAATCCAGGGTGCCGCCGTCGGACCTGGTGAAGCCCGGGGCCGCTCCGGCCGGGCCAACAGCGCCGCGTCCCGCGCCAGTGAGCTCCGTGCCGCCAAGGCCGATCGCGCGGTGCAGGTCAATCTCCAGCCGGCTCTCACTCAGGTGCTCCACCCGGCCATGGCCCCATTCCACCACGGTCACCGAGGAGTCGAGGGTGTTCTCGAGGTCGATGTCGTCTATCTCGGCGGCCGAGCCCAGGCGGTAGGCGTCCACGTGCACCAGGTCCGGCCCGCCGGGGCGTGGGCCCTCGGGCAGGTTGGGGTGGATCCGGACCAGGACGAACGTGGGGGAAATGATGCCGGCGCGGACGCCCAGCCCCTCCCCCAGACCCTGCGTAAAGGTGGTCTTCCCGGCACCCAATTCGCCGGAAAGCACCAGCAGGTCCCCGGCTTCCAGGACCGCCGCAAGACGGACGGCAAGCGCATGGGTCTGGTCCGCCGTCGTCGCGGTGAAGGTCTCTTCCCAGTTGGGACGGGCCCCTCCGTTGTCCCAGGGCTCCTGCACCGGCGCGTTCACGCGGCCCCCTTCGCACCAGGTACGACGGCGGCCGGGGCCTCTTCGTTGATGAAGCGGCGGGGAACCCGCGGGCTGATCCGGGTGACGATTTCGTAGTTGATGGTGCCGGCGGCGCGCGCCCAGTCATCGGCTGTCGGGCCGCCGTCGGCACCGTCACCGAACAGCTCGGCCTCGGCACCGAGCAGGCCCGCGCCGGCTGGCCCGGTGCCACCAAAGTCGATGACCATCTGGTCCATGGCGATGCGCCCCACCACGGGGTAGGTTTTACCGGCCACCCGGACGGGCCCGCCCGTGGCGATGCGCGGCACTCCGTCGGCGTAGCCCACCGGGATAAGGCCCAGCCTGCTGGTGCCGCTGGTGCGGTAGCGCAGTCCGTAGGAGACGCCTTGCCCGTCCGGGACCTCCTTGCACTGCGATACCAGGGTCCGCAGCGTCATGGCAGGGCGGAGCCCCAGCTCGGCGGACGTCTGCCCGTCAAAGGGCGACAAACCGTAAATCCCCAGGCCCACACGGACCAGGTCAAAGTGGGTGTCCGGGCGGGATAGGGTTGCCGGAGTGTTCGCGAGGTGCCGGACTTCCGGGTCCACGCCGGCGTCCTCGGCAACAGCGAGCGCTTCACGGAACGCCGCGAGCTGCTGGTCGGTTTCGGGCCGTTCGGGTTCGTCGGCGACGGCCAGGTGCGAGAAGATCCCCACCACCCGCAGCAGGCCCTGGTCCTGGTATTCCATGGCTTCGCCCACCAGGTGGTCCCAGGTCTCAAGAGTTGCGCCGTTGCGCCCCAGGCCGGTGTCCACCTTCAAGTGGATGCGCGCCGGGCGCTCCTGCTCCCGGGCCGCCGCCACAATACGGTCAAGCTCCCAGCCCGAGCATCCTATGTCGACGCCGGCGGCCACCGCCGCGCCGAAGTTGCTTTCCGTGGTGTGCAGCCAGGCGAGCAGCGGCGCGTCGATTCCGGCGGCCCGCAGCGCCAAGGCCTCGGAGATGTGGGCGACGCCCAACCATGCTGCGCCCGCTTCAAGGGCCGCCCGGGCCACGGGAACCGCGCCATGCCCGTAGGCGTCCGCCTTTACGACGGCCATCACCTTCGCCGGGGAAGCTGCCGCTGCCAGCCGGCGGACGTTGTGCCGGATGGCATCAAGGTCGACCACGGCGGACCGTTCGTTGCGGGGGTCCTGTGCCGCGGCAGCGTCGAAATCACCGGTTGTTGCTGGGTAAGTCACCCTAGTGATTCTAGTGCTGGCGCTCCGGGCCGAATAATTATGGGCGGCCGGGCCGGAATCCGGAAGGCTTTATGATCCTTCCTTCTCCTTGCCTTCGGCCGCGGCCCGTTCCAGTTCCTGGTCTGAAATGATCTGCTCGTCCGGGTCGGCCGCACCGGTCCCGGGTGTGAATCTGAGCGCGTCCATGTAGGGAGTGGGTTCCTTCTTGCGGTACCCGGCGAACTCCTTGGCGTAATACGCCCGTGCCGCTGAGGTGTCCTTCTGTCCCGTGACGATGTCATTCATCAGGTTCAGCGCCAGGCGATCGGCCTCCTCGTCGTGACACCGGGCCGAGACTTCACCTGCTGTCCGTTCAACGATAACGCTCCCGTCGAAGGCAGCCAGGGCGGAAAAATGTTCAGCGGGGACCCGGTAGTCGATCACCGACTCGACCGAATCAAAGTGGGGGGCAGGAAAATCGTGCTGGTAAAACACCTTCGAGGCAATGATCCGCTTCCACTCTCCGGCGTCGTACCAGATCAGCAGGGACGGCGTGTACTCGTCCGGCTCCCCGTACTTGTCGATCACCAGCTGCGCCGCCTCCCGCGACTCCGCGGGCCAGTCCTGAATGACCTGCGAACTTGGTTGCTTATCCATGATGTAGACGGATCTCCTTCGATGGGTGCGGCTCCGGGCAGGGAACCTTTGCGATGTGACGACGGCCGACATCAGGGTCCGAACAAATGGTAAGCAGGCTTAGCATGCCACCCTAACAATGCACGTCCCACCTGTACACCCTCCAGCCGACGGGCGTCAGGCATCGGGCGTCGGGTCACGCGTCCGAGAGGTGCGCGATGGTGGCGGCGGCCCGGCGCTGTGCGGCGAGCGGGACGTCTTGGATGATGTCCGCGAGAAAGCCGAAGCGCCGCAGCCATTGGCTCGTTTGCCGTTCCGGCCGCGCATTGGCACGCTTCCACCAGTCGGCGATGTCGCCCCAGCCCGGGGCGGCAAGGGATCCTCCCACTTCCTGCACCGCCAGCGAGGCGCAAAGATTGGCGAAACGCAGCCTGTTCCCCAGCGGCCAGCCGGCCAGGCTCCCAACGATGAACGCGGCGTCGAAACAGTCACCGGCGCCAGTGGGATCGAAGGCCTTGACAGGCAGCGAGGGCACCCACTCCTCCTCGCCTGTTTCGGAATCAACCGCCATGGCCCCCTGTGGCCCGAGGGTCACCACGGCAACCGGCACCCGGTCCGCCAGCGCGTACAGGGCGGTCCAGGGATCGTCCTTGCCCGTGAAGGCCATGGCCTCGCGCTGGTTTGGCAGGAACGCGTGGAAGTACTGCAGGTTGTCCAGCCGGACCGGCGCCCAAACGCCGCTGGGATCCCACCCGACGTCCCCGAACAGTTTCACTCCGGCCTGGTGCGCCGCTACGGCCCACGGCTCAACGTCCAGCCCTACTTCCGCGATGCCGGCGAGAGCGGGAGGCGGGTCCCCGATGAGCTCCGACGCCGTCACCGGTGCAGCATGGCCATGGGTTACCAGTGACCGGTCCTTGTCCACGCACAGGGAGACCGTCACCGGCGAATGCCAGCCCGGAACCCTCCGTGACAGGCTCAGGTCCACATGCTCCTGGCTGGACAGGATCTTCCAGTTGAAATCCCCGTAGCCGTCATCACCAAAGGCCGCCGCCAAGCCAGTGCGCAAGCCCAGCCGGGCCGCCGCAATGGCCTGGTTTGCAACCCCGCCCGGGCAGCTGCCCATGCCGTCGCTCCAGATTTCCGTGCCCGGTTCCGGCCCGTGCGGCAGGCCGGTGAAAATGATGTCCTGGAACACCGTTCCGGCCAGCAGCACGTCGAATCCAGGGTCCGATGGCGAGCGGACGCTGGCCAGGGGGTCAAACGGGCGTGCTGGAATCGCCTCCATGTGCCGCACACTACGCCCTGCCACGGACATCCGGTAGGGGCGGCCGTAGGTGCTGCAGACACCCGCACCTAGACTGCTGATTATGTGGCTTCTGATTGTGGGCGGCGGGGGTTTTCGGGTTCCGTTGATCTACCGGGCGCTGGTTTCCGGCCAGTTCACCGGCGTGGTCACTGAACTGGTGCTGTTCGACGTCGACCTCTCCCGCCTTGCCGCCGTGACAGCGGTCCTGCGCAGCATGCCCGGCCCAGGCGTCCGTCTGCCGGTCCATCCCACCACCAGCCTCCCGGAGGCGTTGGCGGGAACCCAGATGGTGTTTGCCGCCATCCGCCCCGGCGGCACCGCCGGACGGGTGGCCGACGAAAGGGTGGCGCAGGACCTGGGCCTGCTGGGGCAGGAGACGACGGGCGCCGGCGGGATCTCCTACGCCCTCCGGACCATCCCGCACATGCTGGAGCTCGCGCGCCTGATGAAGGAACATTGCCCGGACGCGTGGCTGATCAACTTCACCAATCCGGCCGGTATGGTCACCGAAGCGCTCCTGCCGGTGCTCGGCAGCCGGGTCATCGGGATCTGCGACTCCGCGGGCGGCCTGGTGCACCGTGCAGCCCGGGCCGCCGGCGTTACGCTGCCGGAAGGAACGCTCGACGGCGTGGGCTACTACGGCCTGAACCACCTGGGCTGGCTGTACCGGCTGGAGTCCGGCGGACGGGACGTCCTGCCGGAACTGCTGTCAGACCAGCGTGTCCTTCAGTCCTTTGAAGAGGGCAGGCTGTTTCCCCAGCCGTTCCTTGAGCGCCTCGGCGCGCTCCCCAACGAGTACCTGTATTACTACTACCGGCAGGATGCCGCCCGGGAAGCGATGCGTGCCATGCCCGCCACCCGCGGGGAATCCGTCCACAGCCAGCAGCAGGAGCTGTACCCGCGGCTGGCTGCGGCGGGCGGTGGAGCCTTCGAGTTATGGGAGGCTGCGCGCCGCTCACGGGAGGAGGGCTACCTGGCCGAGGCCCGCGGGAAGGACGAGCACCGCGACGAGGCCGACCTCGCCGGCGGCGGCTATGAGCGGGTGGCTCTGGCAGCCATGCGGGCATTGTCGGGGTCCGGGGACGCGCAGCTCATCCTGAACACGCGCAACACTGTGCTCCCCGCAGGCGCGCCAGCGCTTGAGCCAGCCGCGGCCCAGCCGACCGCCCCCGCAGCCGCCATTCCGGGACTGCCTGCGGACGCCGTCGTCGAACTTCCCTGCACCGTGACGCCCGACGGCGCGCTGCCGCTGGCCCAGCAGGCTCCCCCGCCGGAGCAACTCGGGCTGCTGCGGCAAGTCAAGGACGTGGAGCGGCTGACCGTACGGGCAGTGATCGAAGGTGGCCGGGAGGCGGCACTGCAGGCCTTCGCCCGGCATCCGCTGGTGGGGTCCGAAGAGCTCGGCGCGGCGCTGCTGGCGGGCTACGAGGAGGCGTTTCCAACCCTGCGGAAGATGTGGCGCGGCGGTACGCGTTGACACAGGAGTAGTGTTTTATCGAATGCCCAGCACTGACCCGGCGCGGTACCCCTGCGCCGGTGGCCGGAAGGAGGTCCCGTGGCACCGGTCCGCAGGGTGGCTCTACTGTCACTCCACACATCCCCCATGGAGCAGCCCGGTTCCGGCGATGCCGGCGGCATGAACGTCTATATCCGGGAACTCGCCTCCGCTCTGGCCGAGGCCGGCGTGGAAGTGGAGATCTTCACGCGCTCCACCTCCGCCGGCCAGCCCGCCGTCGAGCACCCTGATCCCGGCGTGTGCGTCCACAACGTCCTGGCCGGACCCCCGAAAAAGATCCCCAAGGAAGAGCTTCCCGGACTTCTCCACCACATGGTCGAAGAGATCGAGCAGATCCGGCAGCGGCAGCCGCACGGCCGCTATGACGTCATCCATTCGCACTACTGGGTATCCGGCATCGCTGGCCTGGAGCTGTCAGAACTGTGGGGCGTGCCGCTGGTCCACACCATGCACACGATGGCCAAGGTCAAAAATCTCCTGCTCGAGTCCGGGGAACAGCCTGAGCCGCGGCGCCGCGAGCTGGGTGAGCATCGCATCGTGGACGGCGCGGCGCGGCTGATTGCCAACACCAGCGCGGAGGCGGCCGAACTGGTGTCGCATTACGACGCCTCCTACGACCGGATAGATATCGCCCCGCCCGGAGTGGACCTCAGCACCTTCACTCCCGCCTTCCGGGCAAGGTCGCGGACCGAGCGGGGCATCGGCGCGGAGACTTTCCACCTGGTCTTCGCGGGCCGGATCCAGCGGTTGAAGGGTCCGCAGATCCTGGTGAAGGCGGCGGCCCTGCTTCGGCGCCGGCGGCCGGATATCAACCTCCGGCTCACCATCCTTGGCGCGCTGAGCGGGAACAAGGAATTCAACCTCCGGCGGCTGGTTGCGGAGGCGGGGATGGACGACGTCGTCACGCAGCTTCCGCCGGTGAAGGCACCGGAGCTGGCGGCCTGGTTCCGGGCGGCTGACGTGGTGGCGATGCCCTCCTACAGCGAGTCTTTTGGGCTGGTGGCACTTGAAGCCCAGGCCTGCGGCACTCCCGTGGTGGCAACGCGTGTCGGCGGGCTGTCCCGGGCGATTTTCGACGGCAGGACGGGTTTGTTGGTGGATGGCCATCACGCCTCTGACTGGGCGGATGCGCTGGAGGCCCTGTATGACGACCCCGCTACGCGCGAGGACATGGGGCGCGCAGCCGCCATCCGGGCCCAGAACTCAGGGTGGCAGCGCACCGCCGCCATCACCCTCGAGACTTACCACGCCGCCGTCGACAACTCTGTGGGACGCCATCTGACCACCGTCCCTGCCCCCTGACGCCCAGTCCCTCCGGCTGCCCCATCCGCTCAAGCAAAGGACAAAGATGCCTGCTACCCCGAGTGACCTCGACATCGCCCGCGCGGCACCGATCCGCTCCATTGCGTCAATCGCCGCGGCGGCGGGAATCAACGCGGATGCGGTGGAGCTGTACGGGCGGTACAAGGCGAAAATCGATCCGGCGCGGCTTTCTGCACCTCCGCCGCACGGGAAGGTGGTCCTCGTCTCCGCCATGTCCCCCACCCCGGCCGGCGAAGGAAAATCCACCACCACGGTAGGACTTGCCGATTCCCTGGCACGCGCAGGCCACAGGGTGATGATCGCCCTGCGGGAGCCGTCGTTGGGTCCGGTCCTGGGCATGAAGGGCGGAGCCACTGGCGGCGGGTACTCGCAGGTGCTGCCGATGGACGAAATCAATTTGCACTTCACCGGGGACTTCCACGCCATCACGTCCGCGAACAATGCCCTGATGGCGCTGGTGGACAACCACATCTACCAAGGCAACGCACTCAACATAGACCCCCGGCGCATGACGTTCAAGCGGGTGCTGGACATGAACGACCGCGCCCTGCGGGAGGTGGTCATCGGGCTGGGCGGGCCGACGCAGGGAGTTCCCCGCCAGGACGGTTTCGATATCACCGTGGCGTCTGAGATCATGGCCGTTTTCTGCCTGGCCACCGACCTCGCGGACCTCCGCGAGCGCCTGGGCCGGATTACGTTCGGCTACACCTACGACCGCTCCCCCGTCACCGTGGCGGACCTGGGAGTGCAGGGCGCCTTGACACTGCTCCTGAAGGAGGCCATCAAACCGAACCTGGTGCAGACCATCGCCGGCACGCCGGCTTTGGTCCACGGCGGTCCATTCGCCAACATCGCCCACGGCTGCAACTCGCTGATAGCTACCCAAACGGCTCGGCGGCTCGCGGACATCGTGGTGACCGAAGCCGGTTTCGGCGCTGACCTGGGTGCGGAGAAGTTTATGGACATCAAGGCGCGCTTTGGTGGCCTGGCCCCTTCTGCCGTAGTGGTGGTTGCCACCGTAAGGGCCTTGAAAATGCAGGGCGGGGTGGCCAAGGACCGGCTCACGGCGCCGGACCTGCCAGCCCTTGAAGCCGGAGTGGCCAATCTGCGCCGGCACGTGCGCAACGTGGAAAAGTTCGGTGTGACGCCCGTGGTGGCCATCAACAGGTTCTCGTCGGATGCCCAAGAGGAACTGGACTGGCTCCTCGCCTGGTGTGCGGCCGAGGGTGTCCAGGTCGCCGTCGCGGATGTCTTTGGACGCGGTGGCGGGGGCGACGGCGGCGATGAACTGGCAGCCCTCGTGGCCCGCGCCGTGGCCGGACCGAACAGCTTCCGGCACCTGTACCCGCTGGAACTGCCTGTGGAGGACAAGATCCGGACCATAGCGCAGGAGATCTACGGCGCGGACGGCGTCGACTTCTCCGTGCCCGCCCTTAAGCGGCTGGCTGATATCGAGCGGAACGGCTGGTCCGGGCTGCCGGTCTGCATGGCCAAAACCCAGTACTCGTTCACGGACGACGCCTCCCGCCTCGGCGCACCCAAAGGCTTTACCATCCACGTGCGGGACCTCCTGCCTAAGACTGGTGCGGGGTTTATCGTGGCGCTGACCGGAGCGGTGATGACCATGCCCGGCCTGCCCGCCGCCCCGGCCGCAATGCGGATGGACGTGGACGACGCCGGCAACCCGGTGGGCCTCACCTAACCCAACGCCCCATCACCTCCCGCCCGTTTTTTCGGAACGCCCCATCACCTCCCGCACGTTTTTTCGGAACGCCCCATCACCTCCCGCCATCGCCTGCCCTGCCTGTGGATAACTTCTGCAGCGGCGTGGCCTTTTGAGCCACAATGCCAACATGCCTAACCGTGTTGATCTGCCCCAGCCGTTGGCTAATGCCCCCTTCACCTTCACCTCGGCTCTGGCCTTGGGCATACCTGCCAGGAGACTTCGCGGACGTGACGTGGTCCATGTAAGCAGGGAGGTGTACCGCCCGTCGGACTGGAGCTTTGAGCTCGAAGCTGCGGCCCGGGCATTATCCGAAGTATCACCGGGAGCTTGGATTTCACACGTCACTGCAGCGCGTCTGCACTGTCAACTGCTGCCGGCCTGGCTGTCGGACTCCACCGAACTGCATCTGAGCAAGCCCAAGCAGCTGCCCCAGGTGCGCAGGAAAGGCGTGATCGCACATAGCGTCATCGCGAGGGAGGACGAGATTGAATCCGTTGACGGTATCCGGATCAGCACGCGCTCGCGAACATGGCTTGACTTGGCCCGCCGGCTGTCGTTAGCAGACCTGGTCTGCCTGGGAGATCAGATCATTCGCATCCCTCGGGCGCATTTTGAAGGCAGATCTGAGCCCTACGACACATTGGGCGGGCTGCGCGCCTTAGTTGGGCGACACCCCAACCTGCAAGGCATCGTTCGCGCCCGGGAGGCCCTCGAGCTGATGAGAGTCGGGGCTGATTCTGCACCCGAATCCATGCTCCGGCTAGCCATGGCAGACGGGAACTTACCGGAGCCGGACCTGCAAATCGCGCTTCGACCGGATGACGCCGCCTCCCCTACTGCTGACCTTGGCTACCGTCACCGGCGTCTCGCAATCCAGTACGACGGCGGGCATCACCTTCTTGATGCACAGCAATTCAGCGACCGACGGCGGGACAAGGCCTTCGAATCAACTGGCTGGACAGTCCTGGTATTCACCAAAGACGACGCCGCTGAAGGCTTCGAAGGCGCTATCAAGTTGATCAAGCGGTACCTGCGCACAGCGTGGACCGATCATCCGCACGCAGCCGGTTTTGTGAGTACTGGGTGAAGTAAGCGCGGGACAGGTCAGGAAACGGTACCGCTGGACTGACGCACTCTCGAGCGTCTCAACCTGATCGAATCCCGCCTGCGGCTATCCCCATTCAGCGAGACGAAAACCACAACTACAGACAACATCACAGCGCCACCAACAAAGACTGCAGTGGCCGGGTCCTCGGAGAGGAGGCGGGGGATAGCACGACCTGGCACCGTAACAGCAAAAACGAAGGCAGTTGCGATGCCGAGATAGCTGCCGATCATGTTTCCCTGGTGGGCGGAGATGTTTCCGCGGATGGCGCTGATCAGTCCCAAGGTGACCGTCAGAATGGTGAAAGCGGATAACCCGTGCAGCCATGTGAAATGCCCGGCCGTCACGATCCAAAAGCTGCTGAAGCAGACGTAGTACATGGCTGCGACCCATAGATACCCCATGGTCCGGTGGACGCGGTCGCGGCGTCGACGAAGGATTTGAAGCGGGCCGATCACCAGGACAAAAAGTGCTGCGACTACGTGGCTGACAAGCAGCGCATTCCAGTGCTCCATGCTCATAGGATAGAGACACTATCTATTCCTGTATATCTGGATAGATCTGGGCGACCTACTATCCAAGGACCATAAACCAGGCAGAAAGGAGGCGCCATGCAACTAAAGGAACTGAGCGAGCAGTCAAGTACGCCCACAGCCAGCATCAAGTTCTATCTTCGCGAGGGGTTGCTGCCGGCGGGCGAGACCATCCACGCTACGCGTGCGCAGTACTCGGAACGGCATGTTGAGCGACTGGAACTGATACGCGTTCTGCGTAGGGTCGTCGGACTGAACATCGAGCAGATTCGCTCACTCGTCATGATGGCGGACGACGGCGTCCCGCGTCTTGCGCTGTTGGCGGCAGTTCAACGGGTGGTGCTGAAGCTGAACACCACAACTGCCGACAGCGGCGACGCGGGCACATCGGCAGGTGACGCCGTCGTGCGTCTGAGGAACTGGCCGGACTATCCGAGCGACGCGCGAAGTGCGCTGAATGCTCACCTGCGGCTGATGGACAGCCTGAACATCAAGGTCGGGGAGGAGGTCCTGGACCTCTACAGCAGGGCGATGGACGACGTCGCTCGATTCGACATCGCTGCCACCACCGCACCTAAGAGCGCTGATCAGCTTATCCTCACCGCCGCCGTCGGCATGCACATGCACAGCCAACTGCTGTTGCGACTGCTTGCCTTGGCGCAGGCCAGCCACAGCATCCGCCGCTATGAACCGGACTCGTAATCAAGCCTGCCGGAGGGAAAGTGGTGGGGCGTTCCGCGAAAAGGCGCAGAACGTGATGGGGCGTTCCGCGAAAAGGCGCAGAAGGTGATGGGGCGTCGTGAGAAACGATGCGGGAAGTGATGGGGCGGGTTAAGCGGGGACGCTCCCCCACCCGAAGGTGAGGGAGCGTCCCAAGCGTCAGCAGAACGGGGTTAGCGCTCAAGGTCTCCGCGGATGAAGGCTTCGACCTTTTCGCGGGCGAGGTCGTCGTTGAACTGCTCCGGCGGGGACTTCATGAAGTAGCTCGATGCGGAGAGCAGCGGGCCGCCGATGCCGCGGTCCAGCCCGATCTTGGCGGCGCGGATGGCGTCGATGATCACGCCGGCGGAGTTGGGTGAGTCCCAGACTTCCAGCTTGTATTCGAGCGAGACCGGGGCGTCACCGAAGTTGCGGCCTTCGAGGCGAACGAAGGCCCACTTGCGGTCATCGAGCCACTGGACGTAGTCGGACGGGCCGATGTGGACGTCCTTGGCAGCCAGCTCGGCTTCGACGTTGGACGTGACGGCCTGGGTCTTGGAGATCTTCTTGGATTCCAGGCGGTCGCGCTCCAGCATGTTCTTGAAGTCCATGTTGCCGCCGACATTCAGCTGGTAGGTGCGGTCCAGCGTGACGCCGCGGTCTTCGAAGAGCTTGGCCATAACACGGTGCGTGATGGTGGCGCCGATCTGGCTCTTGATGTCGTCGCCCACGATCGGGACACCGGCAGCGGTGAACTTGTCCGCCCATTCCTTGGTCCCGGCGATAAACACGGGCAGGGCGTTCACGAAGCCCACGCCGGCGTCGATGGCGCACTGCGCGTAGAACTCGGCAGCTTCCTGCGAGCCAACCGGGAGGTAGCACACCATGACATCGACCTTGGCGTCCTTGAGTGCCTGCACAACGTCCACGGGCTCTTCCGTGGACTGCTCGATGGTCTCGAGGTAGTACTTGCCCAGCCCGTCGAGGGTGTGGCCACGCTGGACCGTAACGCCGCTGGGCGGCACGTCGGCGATCTTGATGGTGTTGTTTTCGCTCGCCAGGATCGCATCGGCAAGGTCAACGCCGACCTTTTTGCCGTCCACGTCGAACGCGGCGACGAACTGCACGTCACCCACGTGGTACTGGCCGAACTCAACGTGCATCAGGCCCGGGATCGTGGCCTTGGGGTCAGCGTCCTTGTAGTAGTGGACGCCCTGGACCAGCGAAGCGGCGCAGTTTCCTACGCCGACGATTGCAACACGAATCGGATGTGAAGACACGGAACTCCTTTGAGGACAAACGTCACCGGCCGGGTTCCGCTGCGACTAAAGTACGACGGCGGCCGGCAGGCTCGGCGCCACGCGGCGCCTTTTCATAGTACCCAACAGAGCGGGACCAAGGCTTGTTCCCCGGTCCCGCACACTGGAATGGCAGTAATGAAAATCAGGCGGGCTGCTTCCAGAGGTTGATGTCCGATTCGACGGCGAATTCGTCGATGGCCTCCAGTTCGTCTGAGGTGAACTGGAGGTTGTTCACGGCGGACAGGCTGTCCTCCAGCTGGCTGACACTGGAGGCACCAATCAATGCCGATGTCACGGACGAGCCCTTAGGCTGGTCCCGCAGGATCCAAGCAATGGCCATCTGCGCCAGCGACTGGCCGCGCCCCTCGGCGATCGCATGCAGGCCGCGGATCCGTTCCAGCTTCTCGTCGGTAATGGTGTCCTCGGACAGGAACCGGGCCTTGGCGGCGCGCGAGTCAGCAGGGATGCCGTTGAAGTAACGGTCGGTGAGCATGCCCTGGGCCAGTGGGGAAAAGGCGATGGAGCCGGCGCCTACCTGGTCAAGTGCCTCGTACAGGTTGGGGCTGCCGTTTTCGGTCCACCGGTTGAGCATGGAGTAGCTGGGCTGGTGGATCAGCAGCGGCGTCCCAAGTTCCTTCAGGATGCGTGCCGCCTCAATGGTCTGCTCGGGGGTGTACGAGGAGATGCCCGCGTACAGCGCCTTGCCCGAACGCACAGCGTAATCCAGGGCACCCATGGTCTCTTCGAGCGGGGTTTCGGGGTCCGGCCGGTGGCTGTAAAAAATGTCCACGTAGTCCAGGCCCATCCGCTGCAGCGACTGGTCCAGGCTGGAAATCAGGTACTTGCGGGATCCCCATTCACCGTAGGGGCCGGGCCACATGTAGTAGCCGGCCTTCGTGGAGATGACCAGTTCGTCACGGTACGGCTTGAAGTCGTCTTTGAGGTGCCGGCCGACGTTGGTTTCGGCAGAACCATCCGGCGGGCCGTAGTTGTTGGCGAGGTCGAAGTGGTTGACGCCAAGGTCGAAGGCACGGCGGAGGATGGCGCGCTGCTCGTCAAAGCGCTTGTCGTCACCGAAGTTGTGCCAGAGGCCGAGCGAGATGGCCGGGAGTTTCAGGCCGCTGCGGCCGACGCGGCGGTAGGGCATGGAGTCGTAGCGGTCTTCCGCCGCGGAGTAAGTCATACGTTCCATCCTGCCAGTTGTGACCCGCGCAACAGGTCCAGCCCGGTAAGTTACGCCGCGGGCTGACAACATCAGCCCGCGGCGCAACATTGCGTCCGCAAGAATCAGGACTTCAGGATCGCCGCGCTCCAGGGCGCCAGGGCCAGGGCCTCACCCTCAAGGCCGGTTCCCTCATCCGTGGCCAGCAGGACCGATCCGGAGACGTCGTCCAGCCTGACCTTGGCGTCGGACAGGTTCAGCAGCACCTCGACGCTGCCACGCCGGAAACGCAGCCAGCCCTGGTCGTCGTCGAACGTTACGTCCGTCTCGCCGAAGCCGAGCCCGGCAAGCTCGGCGTGCTCCCGGCGCAGCGCCGTCAGGGAGCGGTAAAGCTCCAGCAACCGGGCGTGGTCACCGCCGGCGGCTTCGTCCCAGTTCAGCTTGGAACGGCGGAAGGTTTCCGGGTCCTGCGGATCGGGCACGACGGCGGGATCCCACCCCATGCGCTCGAACTCCTTGATCCGGCCTTCTGCGGTGGCCTTGCCCAGCTCCGGTTCCGGGTGCGAGGTGAAGAACTGCCAGGGCGTGCTGGCGGCGAACTCCTCGCCCATGAACAGCATGGGTGTGAAGGGAGACGTCAGGGTGAGTACCGCGGCCACGGCCAGCTGCCCGTAGGACAGCGACTGCGAGAGCCGGTCCCCCGTGGCCCGGTTGCCGATCTGGTCGTGGTTCTGGTTGCACACCACCAGGGCGGCAGGGTGAACCAGGGCGGCATTGATGGGCCTCCCGTGGTGGCGGCCGCGGAAGCTGGAGTAGCTGCCGTCGTGCAGGAAGCCGTCCTTCAGCACTTTGGCCAATACCGCCAGGGACTGGAAGTCCTCGTAGTACCCAGTGGTTTCGCCGCTGACGCTCACATGCACGGCGTGGTGGAAGTCGTCACTCCACTGCCCGGCCAGCCCATAGCCGTTCGCATCCCGCGTATAGATCAGGCGCGGGTTGTTCAGGTCCGACTCGGCGATCAGGGTTTTGGGCAGCCCGGTTTCCACCGAGACTGCATCAGCCAGGGCGCCGAACTCCTCCAGGATGTGCACGGCCCGCTCATCGCGGAGCGCGTGCACGGCATCCAGCCGGAGGCCGTCCACGTGGTAGTCCCGGAGCCAGAGCGCGAGGTTATCCAGGATGTACTCCCGCACCACGTCCGAGCCGGGACCGTCCAGGTTGACGGAGTCGCCCCAGGTGTTGGCGTCCCCTTGCTTCAGATACGGACCGAACTTGGGCAGGTAATTGCCGCTCGGGCCGAGGTGGTTGTACACCACGTCCTGGATGACGCCGAGGCCGGCAGCGTGGGCTGCGTCCACAAAGCGCTGGTAGGCGGCGGGCCCGCCGTAGCCTTCATGGACCGCGTACCACTGCACGCCGTCGTAGCCCCAGTTGTGGGTTCCGTTGAAGCCGTTGACCGGCAGCAGTTCAACGAAATCAACGCCAAGATCGGCCAGGTAGCCGAGCTTTCCGGCCGCCGCGTCCAGGGTGCCCTCCGGGGTGAAGGTCCCCACGTGAAGTTCGTAGATCACCGAACCCTGCAGCTCCCTGCCCTTCCAGACGCCGTCCTGCCACGCGTGGGCGGCGGGATCGAACGTCCTGGACAACTGATGGACGCCGTCGGGCAGCCGCCGCGACCGCGGATCGGGCACGGGCTGGCCGTCCCCGTCCAGCAGGTAGCCGTAATCCACGTCGCCCTCAGCCGGAGCGTCCGGGGCGGTCCACCACCCTTCCGAGCCGGGGGCCGTCTCCTTCTTCAGCATGGGATACTGCCGGCCGTCGGCCACCAGGATCACAGAATGAGCGTCCGGAGCCCAGACATCGAAACGCTCGGGCCCAACATTGACGATGGTCATGCCTTTTCTCCATCCACCGGTACCAGCAAAGCCACCGGGTAGGTACCCAGCACGTCAGCCACCGAAACGGTGCCCGGCCCGTACGCGGCGCCAGTCAGCTCGTCACGCACAGCGGCGGGCAGTTCGACGGCGGTGTCCCGCCATCCGCCGGCGGCTGCCAGTCCCGCCGGAAGCCGGGTGGCCAGTGTCAGGGCACCGGTGGCGCCGACGCCGCCGCGATGGAAGGCGAGCAGGTGATCTGCCGCAGCACCTGTCGCTGCCACCGGGCTGTAGCCCTGGAACAGTTCGGGCCGGTCGCGTCGGAGCCGCAGCGCCCGGGAGGTGACCAGGAGCTTGCTGGTCTCGGTACCCGCCGCAGGCAGCGTGCCGGCGTCGAGCTTTGCCAGCTCCGCCTGGCGGAGCTCAAAGTCAACCGGCCGCCGGTTGTCCGGATCCGTCAGGGACCGCTCCCAGAATTCGCTGCCCTGGTAGACATCCGGCACGCCTGGCATGGTCAGCTGGACCAGCTTGGCGGACACGGAGTTGGACGCGGCGCAGGAATCAATCCGTGCCACGAACTCTTCCACCACCCTGGTAACCCGGGCGTCGTCGAACGCAGCGTCCACTGCCGCCTTCACGGACGACTCGAACTCCTCGTCCGGGTCCGTCCATTTAGTGGAGTTGCCGGCCTCCCGGGCTGCCTTCTCCGCGTAGCCCTGAAGCCGTTCCCTGCTCGCCGGCCAGGCACCGATGATGGCCTGCCAGAGCAGGTTCTCGTACGGCCCGTCCGGAATCGGGGCCAGCTCGCGAAGAGTGTTCAGCGTGGCAGTCCACTCCTGCGGCAGTTCGGCGATCACCGAGATCCGGGCCCGGGCATCCTCGCTGCGTTTGGTGTCGTGCGTGGACATGGTGGTCATGGAAAGCGGAAGTTCTTGCTGCCGCCGGGTCATCCGGTGGTGGAACTCCTCGGGAGAGACAGCGAACTCGGTGGGTTCGGCGCCCACCTCCGTCAGCGTGCCCAGCCGGGTGTAACGGTAGAACGCGGTGTCCTCCACACCCTTGGCCATCACCATGCCGGAGGTCTGCTGGAACCGGACCGCGATGGGGTTGGCCGGGTCCAGGAGCAGCGGAAGCAGCGTGCCGATGGCAACCTCCAGCTCAGGCCGGCGGGCGGCTGCGGACTCGCAGGCTTCCTTGAGGATCTCCCCGCCGGTGGGCAGGTATGTCCGGTAGACAGGGAAGGCGGCGATGATTTCGGCCAGAGCGTCTGCCGCCTGTTCGCACGGAAGCCCGTAGGACTCCGGAACCAGGCGCGCCAGCCGCAGCACCTCGGAGCGGAGGATGCCGTCGGCGATCATCCGCTTGGTGCCGCGGGTCATCTCGGCGTAATCAGCGGGGGCTGCTGATTCCCGGAGCTTGGCGTCGAGGTCATCGAGCGCCTGCTGGCCGGCGGGATCAACAAAGACCCGGTCCACGTCTGCCAGGGCGTCGTACCCGGTGGTGCCCTCGGTGGCGAAGTCCTGGGGCAGGACCTCGCCCGGCTCCAGGATCTTTTCCACCAGGATGTAGGCTCCGCCACTGAGGTCTTTCAGCCACCGCAGGTAGCCGGCAGGATCCGCCAGACCATCGGGGTGGTCAACGCGGAGCCCGTCCACAAGGCCCTCATTGAACCAGCGGCCCACTTCGGCATGGGCTTCCTCGAAGACGCGTGGGGTTTCCACCCGGATCCCGGCCAGCGTGGTGACCGCGAAAAAGCGCCGGTAGTTGAGCTCCGCATCTGCGCGCCGCCAGTCAATCAGCTCGTAGTGCTGGCGGCTGTGGACCTCCTGGGGCGAGTCGCCGTCGGAATAGGTCCCTTCGGCGAGCGGGAACCGGTGGTCGTAGTAGTGCAGTTCGCCGTCCTTGACCTCCAGATTGTCCAAGTCCTCACCGGAGCCGAGCATGGGCAGCCGGATCTTTCCACCGGCCAGCTCCCATTCGACGTCGAAGGCTTCGGCGTAGGGCGAGCCCTGCCCTTCCTTCAGCAGCGACCACCACCAGGGGTTCTGCGCCGGCGTTGCGACGCCCACGTGGTTGGGCACGATGTCCACGAGGACACCCATGCCGTGCTCGCGGGCAGCCTTGGACAAGGCCAGGAGGCCTTCCGGGCCGCCCCGCTCCGGATCCACGGCGGAGGGGTCGGTCACGTCGTAGCCGTGGTCCGAGCCCTGCTCCGCCGTCAGGATCGGCGAGAGGTAGATCCAGTCAACGCCCAGGTCCTTGAGGTACGGGACCTTGTCCGCAGCATCAAACAGGGTGAAGCTGCGGCGGATCTGCAGGCGGTAGGTGGATGCCGGGACCCTCATTTCTTCGGGGCCTTCCGTTCGCCGACCTTGGTGGTTTTGCCCGGTTCGGCCACCGCGGGGGTACTGATGGATTCCGTCTCGGCGCTGGCGGTCTGGGACAGCGCGGCGAGGGATGCGGCCACGGAGTGGTCCGGCTCCACTTCAGGAACAGTGTGGGCGCGCAGGACCACCAGGGACTTGGCTTCGACGGGCAGCGGCTGTCCGGCGGAGACGGGTTCGGTGTCCGCGTTCTGCCCGGCGGTGTCGATGATGACGTCCCAGGCCGGCGCATATTCGTCGGACGGGAGCGTGAATTTGACGGTGTCGTCGTGCGCGTTGAAGTACATCAGGAAGTTGACGTCGGTGATCCGGCGGCCGCGGCTGTCCTTGCCCTGGATGCCGTCGCCGTTCAGGAAGACGCCCACGGAACGGCCGAACCCGGCCTCCCAGGCCTCCGGCTTCATGTTCTCGCCGTCCGGATCCAGCCATACGATGTCCGGCAGCCGCTCGCCTTCGCCCCGGAGGACGGGCCGGCCGTCGAAGAACCGGCTGCGGCGGAACGTGGGGTGCTTGGCGCGAAGGGCGTTGACCGCAGAGGTGAACTCCACCAGCGGCTGGTCAATATTCTCCCAGTTGATCCAGGTCAGCTCGGAGTCCTGGCAGTACCCATTGTTGTTGCCCTGCTGGGTGCGTCCCAGCTCGTCGCCGTGCAGGAGCATGGGCACGCCCTGGGACAGCAGCAGCGAGGCGATGAAGTTGCGCTGCTGGCGGGCGCGCAGCGACAGGACCTCAGGATCGTCCGTGGGCCCCTCCACGCCGCAGTTCCATGAGCGGTTGTGGGATTCGCCGTCGTTGTTTCCCTCGCCGTTGGCGTCGTTGTGCTTTTCGTTGTAGGACACCAGGTCGGAGAGGGTGAAGCCGTCGTGGGCGGTGACGAAGTTGATGGACGCGACGGGGCGGCGGCCGGAGTGCTCGTACAGGTCCGCTGAACCGGTGATGCGGGAGGCGAATTCGCCCAATGTTGCAGGCTCGCCGCGCCAGAAGTCGCGGACGGTGTCGCGGTACTTGCCGTTCCACTCGGTCCACTGCGGCGGGAAGTTGCCCACCTGGTAGCCGCCGGGCCCAACGTCCCACGGCTCAGCAATGAGTTTGACCTGGGAGACCACCGGGTCCTGCTGGATGAGTTCGAAGAAGGTGGACAGCTTGTCCACATCATAGAACTCGCGGGCAAGTGTGGAGGCGAGGTCGAAGCGGAAACCGTCCACATGCATCTCGGTAACCCAGTAGCGCAGGGAGTCCATCAGCAGCTGCAGCGAGTGGGGCTGGCGGACGTTCAGGGAGTTGCCGGTGCCGGTGTAGTCCATGTAATGCTTTTCGTCGCCCTCCATCAACCGGTAATAAGCGGCGTTGTCGATGCCCTTGAAGGACAGCGTGGGGCCAAGGTGGTTACCTTCGGCGGTGTGGTTGTAGACGACGTCGAGGATAACCTCGATGCCGGCTTTGTGGAGTGAGCGGACCATGGCTTTGAAGTCCTGGACCTGCTGGCCGGTATCGCCGGTGGAGCTGTAGGTGTTCTGCGGCGCGAAGAAGCCGATGGTGTTGTAGCCCCAGTAGTTGTTCAAGCCCTTGTCCTGCAGGGTGCCGTCATTGACGAACTGGTGCACGGGCATAAGCTCGATCGCGGTGACGCCCAGCTTCTGCAGGTGGGAGATGACGGCGGGGTGGGCCACGCCGGCGTACGTCCCGCGCTGCTCCTCGGGAATCTCCGGGTGCAGCTGGGTAAGGCCCTTGACGTGGGCTTCGTAGATGACCGACTGGTGGTAGGGAATCCGCAGGTTCTGGTCGCCGTCCCAGTCGAAGAACGGGTTGATGACCACGCCCATCATCATGTGGCTGGCGGAATCCTCGTTGTTGATGGTGTCCGGCTCTTCGCCCAGATTGTAGGTGAACAGCGACGGGTCCCAGTCCACCTGGCCGTGGATGGCCTTGGCGTAGGGGTCCAGCAAGAGCTTGTTGGGATTGAAGCGGTTGCCGGAAGCTGGATCGTACGGGCCGTGTACCCGGTAGCCGTACTTCTGGCCGGGCTGGATCTGCGGGATGTAACAGTGCCAGACGTACCCGTCCACCTCGTCCAGCGGGATGCGGGTCTCCTTGCCGTCGTCGTCGAAAAGGCAGAGTTCCACTTTTTCGGCACGTTCGCTGAACAGGGCAAAGTTGGTGCCGGTCCCGTTGTAGGTGGCGCCAAGGGGATAAGCCGATCCAGGCCAGACTTCCATAATGCTCCTCGTGATATTCGGCAGCAGAAGGACATGGGCCCCTGCTGCCGGTGCGAACTAATGCTTACCGTAACGGCTGGGTATGACTATTACGTTTCCGGACCCCAGAGTTACTAAGCGTGCTTACTTTACCCCAAACATAGGGTAAGGAGTCGGCGATTCCGCCAGCAGCGATCGGCCCGCCGCCGCAGGCGGCCGATGCCGCCCTCCCGGCAAGGCCATGCAGTGCGGCTCCCTGCGCGGCCACCACAGCCCAATGCACCTCCGCTTCTGCACCCGACTCCCGGGAGCGTCCGACGCCGAAATCGGATTGGGCGAGCAGCGCGCCAATGATGCCTGCGAGTACGTCGCCGCTGCCGGCGGTGGCGAGCCAGGGCGTGCCGTCCGCCTGGCTGTACACGTCCCCGGAGGGTGCGGCTACCAGGGTGCTGGCGCCCTTGAGCAGGACCGTCGCTCCGGTCAGCGTGGCGGCTCGGCGGGCGGCACCGAGGGTTCCGGCCTCCACAACCGCGCGGTCCGCCTCGACCCCCAGACGCTTCAGCAGTGCGGCGAGCTCCCCTGCGTGCGGGGTCAGGACCACCCGCGGGGCGAGGACAGCGGGAAGGGCGGGCAGGGCGCCGGCATCAGCCACCACGGGCAGGCCGGACCTGACGGCGTCCCGGGCGCGCTGCAATTGTTCGTGGTCCTCGGGCCCCATGCCCGAGCCCACCAGCCACGCCTGCACCCGGTTCTCAGCCACAGTGCCGGTACTGCAGACCACTTCGGGGCAGGACTGCCGGACCAGCTCGGCAACCTCGGGCGGCCCGAGGTACCGGACCATCCCCACCCCAGCTGCCAGGGCACCCCTGCAGGCCAGCACGGCCGCGCCGGGATAATCGGCTGATCCCGCCACCACTCCCAGGACTCCCCGTGAATACTTATGCGCCCGCCGGGCGGGGTTGGGAAGGAGGCCCGCAAGGTCTGCATCTTCGAGCCGGCGCAGGGCGGGGCGGTCAAAATTGTCTTCGATGCCGATGGGCACCACGTGCACCCTGCCGGCGTGATCGGCGCCGGGATCAGCCAGCAGGCCCGCCTTAGCCGCCCCGAACGTTACTGTGACATCCGCGGAAAGCACCGGTTCAGACACCCCGCCGGTATCGGCGTCGACGCCGCTGGGCAAATCACAGGCGACGACAAAACCCGGGGCAGTGCCACCAACCCTGTCCTCGGCGAGGGCGCTGACCAAGTGCGCCGCACTCCCCCGCAGCCCGCCTTTGGCACCGGTCCCCAGCACGGCATCGATGACGACGTCGGCGCGCGCCGCTTCTGCGGCCAGTTCGCCGAGTGCCGCATTGGTAAGGTGCAGGACCCGGCCGCCGGCACGCTCAAAAGCTGCCAACGCCTGGGGATGTGCCGAATCAGCGGTGAGCACCGCCGTCGTCCGCATGCCCCTGGCCGCGAGGAAAGCGCCCGCGTACAGGCCGTCCCCGCCGTTGTTGCCTTTACCGGTGAGCACCACAACGCTCGCACCGTAGACCCGGCGGCTGCGGGTTTTGAGCTCGAGTACCACCGCGAGGGCCAGCCCGTGGGCCGCGCGTCGCATGAGGACGTCGCCCAGGCCGGCAGCGAGGAGTGGTTCCTCGGCTTCGCGAACCTGAACTCCGGTGTAGGCGCTGATCACGGTGTCAGTTGTACCGGTCGGGCGGCCGGTTCAGCCCTCGGCCACGACCGTGGCCGTGGCGATGCCGCCGTCGTGGCTGATGGAGAGGTGCCAGCGCTTGACGCCCTTGGACTCGGCGACTGCCAGCACGGTGCCCTTGACCTGGACAGTGGGGCCGTTGTGGTCCAGGCCGATCCAGCAGTCCTGCCAGTTCATGCCGGCGGGCGCGCCGAGGACTTTGGCCACCGCTTCCTTCGCGGCGAACCGTGCGGCCAGCGACCGGGTGTTCAGCTCCCGCTCGGCGGGGACGAACAGCCGGTCCTTCAGGCCCGGGGTCCGCTCAAGCTGGCGGCCGAACCGCTCGATGTCTACAACGTCTACGCCAATGCCTACGATCATGGCACTACTCTACGGTGAAGCTCCTGTGCTCCCGGTCACGGCTCTCCTGCACGCCCGGTGCGCCGTGACAGACCTCGGGTACAGAGAACGCCCCAGGCCAGTGGCCTGGGGCGTTCAATGGAAAACCGGAGCCGGTCCGCAGTTACTCGACGGTGACGCTCTTGGCGAGGTTGCGGGGCTGGTCCACGTCGTAGCCCTTGGCTGCGGCGAGTTCCGCGGCGAAGATCTGCAGCGGAACGGTGGTCAGCAGCGGCATGAGCAGCGTTGGGGTTTCAGGGACGTAGAAGACGTGCTCGGCGTAGGCCTTCACGGCTTCATCGCCTTCCTCGGCGATCACCAGGGTGCGGGCGCCGCGGGCACGGACTTCCTGGATGTTGGAGACCACCTTGGCGTGCAGCGAATCGCGGCCGCGCGGGGACGGGACCACCACGAACACCGGTTTGCCTTCGTCGATCAGGGCGATGGGGCCGTGCTTGAGTTCGCCGGCGGCGAAGCCCTCGGCGTGGATGTAGGCGATCTCCTTGAGCTTCAGCGCACCTTCCAGCGCAACCGGGTAGCCCACGTGCCGGCCCAGGAACAGGACGGACTGCTCATTGGCCATGCTGCGGGCCAGTTCGCGGAGCGGCCCGGCGCCGTCGAGGATGGTCTGGATCTTCGCCGGGATCTTGTTCAGGTCGGCCAGGACGTCCTTGATCTGCCCGGAGAAGATGTTCCCGCGCAGCTGCGCCAGGTACAGGCCCAGCAGGTAGGCCGCCGTGATCTGCGCCAGGAACGCCTTGGTGGAGGCCACCGCGATCTCCGGACCGGCGTGGGTGTAAAGGACGGCGTCGGACTCACGGGGAATCGTGGAGCCGTTGGTGTTGCAGATGGAGATGGTTTTGGCGCCCTGTTCCCGGGCGTACCGGACTGCCATCAGGGTGTCCATGGTTTCGCCGGACTGGCTGATGGATACCACCAGGGTGTTGGCGTCCAGGATCGGGTCGCGGTAGCGGAACTCGTGCGCGAGCTCCACCTCGGTAGGAATCCGGCACCAGTTCTCGATCGCGTATTTCGCCACGGTGCCGGCGTAGGCGGCCGTGCCGCAGGCCAGGACGATGATCTTGTTGACCTGCTTCAGCAGCTCCGGGTCGATCCGGAGCTCGTCCAGGGTCAGCATGCCGTTGAGGTCAGAACGTCCCAGCAGGGTCTGCCGGATGGCGTCCGGCTGATCGTGGATTTCCTTCTCCATAAAGGAGCTGAAGCCGTCCTTCTTGGCGGAGGCGGGATCCCAGTCAACGTGGTATTCCTTGCCGACGGCCGGGTTACCGAAGAAATCGGTGATCTCCACGGCGTCCGCGGTGATGGTGACGATCTGGTCCTGGCCCAGCTCCACGGCACGGCGGGTGTAGTCAATGAAGCCGGACACGTCCGAGCCCAGGAAGTTCTCGCCCTCGCCCAGGCCCACCACCAGGGGTGAATTGCGGCGGGCGGCCACCACGACGTCGGGCTGGTCAGCGTGGACGGCCAGCAGCGTGAAGGCTCCCTCGAGGCGCTGGCAGGCCAACTCCATCGCGCGGGTGAGGCCGCCGTCGGAGACATCGCCGCCGAGCTTGTCCCGGAAGATGTCTGCCAGCAAAGCGGCGGCCACCTCGGTGTCGGTCTCGGACAGGAATTTCACGCCCTTTTCAATCAGCTCAAGCTTGAGCTCGGCGAAATTTTCGATGATGCCGTTGTGGATGACGGCCAGCCTGCCCTCATCGGCAAGGTGGGGGTGCGCGTTGCGGTCCGTCGGCCCGCCGTGGGTGGCCCAGCGGGTATGGCCGATCCCGGTCACCGTCTCCGGCAGCGGTCGTTCCTCCAGCTCGGCGATCAGGTTGCTCAGCTTCCCCGACTTCTTCCGGAACTCGATCAAGCCCTCGGACACCACGGCGACCCCCGCGGAGTCGTAGCCCCGGTACTCCAGGCGGCGAAGTCCCTCAAGGACAACATCCAGCGCACTGTGACTTCCACCGTTATTAGAACGGCCCACGTATCCTACGATTCCACACATAAGGTCAAGACTATCGGCAGGGACCGTCAGATCTAAACCCAGGCGTCGCCGTGGAGCCGCTTCCGTGGCGCACTCCGCCCGTGCGGGCGCGTACCCGCATTTCGCTCTCAGCCGGGCTGGGGGCAGAATCTCTAAAGTGACTGTGCAACGCAATGACGCGAACGGCGAAGGCGTCTCCCCGTTCGTTGAGCTGGACCGGCAGACCTGGTCCCGGCTCGCAGACGAGATGGAACAGCCCCTTAACCAGGAGGACATTGTCCGTCTGCGCGGCCTTGGCGACCCGCTGGATATCAAGGAAGTCCGGGAGGTCTACCTGCCGCTCTCCAGGCTGCTGCACCTGTATGTCGAGGCCGCCGGCCAGCTGCACGCCGCCACCACCACGTTCCTGGGTGAGCAGACCCAGCGCACTCCGTTCGTGATCGGCGTGGCGGGGTCAGTCGCTGTCGGAAAGTCCACCATCGCCCGCGTGCTCCGCGAAATGCTGCGCCGCTGGCCGGGCACCCCGAATGTGGAACTCATCACCACTGACGGTTTCCTCTACCCGCTGGCCGAGCTGAAGCGCCGGCAGCTGCTGGAGCGCAAGGGCTTTCCGGAGTCCTACGACCGGCGTGCGCTGCTGCGCTTTGTGAGCGAAATCAAGGGCGGTGCCGAGGAAGTGCGGGCGCCCTGGTACTCCCACGTCACGTACGACATCGTTCCCGGCAGGGAAGTGGTGGTCCGCCGCCCCGATGTTTTGATCGTGGAAGGGCTTAACGTTCTGGCTCCGGCGCGGCCCCGGCATGACGGCCGGCAGGGGCTGGCGCTGAGTGATTTCTTCGACTTTTCCATCTACGTGGACGCCAAGACCTCCTACATCGAGGAGTGGTACGTGGACAGGTTCCGCAAGCTCCGCACCACGGCGTTCGCGCAGCCGGAGTCCTACTTCCACCGCTACGCAGCGCTGTCCGACGACGAGGCCGAGAGCACTGCCCGGGACATCTGGAAGCGCATCAATGAGCCCAACCTGGAGGAGAACGTCCTGCCTACGCGCGGCCGCGCCCAGCTGGTGCTCACCAAAGAGGCAGACCACTCGATCCGCCGCATGCTGCTCCGGAAGGTCTAGCACAGGTGTGCTACAACTGCGCGTCCTCCTCTGGATCTGCTGAAACTGGGTCCAGCCGCCGCAGCTTTGCGCGCTTCCTCGCGGCGGCAGCAGGCCTCACTGTGCTGACCGCCTGCACGCCGGAGGCACCCGGGGCGGCGGCGCCGTCGTCGGGCTCCCCTTCTGCTTCACCTTCGCTGCCGCAGCCTCCCTCTGCACCCCCGACGCCGACGCCGACGGCGGAGGCCACGACGGCGGCAGCGGCCCCTCCAGAGCCGTCCCCGGCGCCGTCGCCCTCCTCCGCCTTGCCGCGGCAGTTCTCCCTGACGGATCCGGCAAGTCCTTGGCTGGTGGTCAACAAGCACCGGCCGCTGGTCCCGGCCGAGTACGTGCCCGCTGACCTGGTGCAACCCGCCGTTGCGGCGACGGTTTCCGGCGAGGCTGCGCTGCTGAACAGCACGGCGGCGGCCGCAGCCGAAGCGATGTTCGCGGCAGCCATGCGGGACGGCGTGTCCATGGTGCTGGCGAGCGGCTACCGCTCCCACGCCACGCAGGTGGTCACGTACAACGGCTACGTTGCCGCGCGTGGCCAAGCCGACGCGGACACGGCCAGCGCCCGGCCGGGATACTCCGAGCACCAGACAGGGTGGGCGTTCGACATCGCCGACGGCGGGGGCGCGTGCGCTTTCCAGCCGTGCTTCGCGGACCAGCCCGCGGCCGTGTGGGCGAAGGCGAACGGACACCGGTTCGGGTTCGTGGTGCGCTACCCGTGGATGTTCCACCCGGTCACGGGCTACTACTACGAGCCGTGGCACCTGCGGTACATCGGCGTGGAGGCCGCCACGGACATGCTGAACCGCGGCATCAGCACGCTGGAAGAGTACTTCGGCGTGGAGGCCGCGCCGGGGTATCCCTAACTGTCATATGCAGCTCAGCGCGGTGTACTACGTTGGATCGTATGTTGACAGGATTCAAGAATTTCATCATGAAGGGCAACGTCGTTGACCTTGCCGTGGCCGTTGTAATGGGTGCCGCGTTCGGCGCCGTCGTGACATCTGTTGTGGAAGGCCTGCTCACCCCGCTCATCGGACGCCTCTTCAGCGCAAAGGGCATCGAGGACATGCAGTGGGAGGGATTCATGTACGGGTCCGTCATCTCCTCCATCATTTCGTTCCTACTGATCGCCGCGGCCATCTACTTCGTTGTGATTCTGCCGATGAACCTGATGATCGAGCGGCGTAACCGGCAGCTCGGGATCAACCAGGACGTGAAGGACGAGTCGGCCGAGGACCCCCAGATCGCGCTCCTGACGGAAATTCGTGACGCACTGAAGGACCGCACGGCCTAGGCACTGCTACCGAAAAGAGCGTCCCACCTCCTGGCGGAGGCGGGACGCTCTTTATCTGTTGGGGGGGGGTTACTCGGAGACGAGTTCCAAAGCGAGTTCCGCCCGCACCACCTGGGCCAGGTGGTCGGCGATGGAGTGGGCAGTCTCTTCGTCGGCAGCCTCTACCATCACGCGCACCACGGGCTCGGTGCCGGAGGGCCGGAGCAGGACGCGGCCGGTATCGCCGAGGGCGGCCTCCGCCGCTGCCACGGCCTGGGCCAGCACTTCGCTGCCGCCAACCCTGGTGCGGTCCACGCCCTTGACGTTGATCAGTACCTGCGGCAGCTTGGCCATCACCGTGGCCAGTTCCTTCAGCGGCTTTCCGGTCAAGGCAATCTGGGCTGCAAGCTGCAGTCCGGTGAGCACGCCGTCACCGGTGGTGGCGTGGTCGGCGAAAATGACGTGCCCGGACTGTTCGCCGCCCAGGTTGAAGCCGCCGTCGCGCATTTCCTCAAGAACGTACCGATCCCCTACTGCAGTTTCGCGGATGCTGATGCCGGCTTCGCGGAGCGCGATCTTCAGTCCGAGGTTGCTCATGACCGTGGCCACCAGGACGTCGTCCTTGAGCTTGCCTGACGCTTTCAGTGCAACCGCGAGGATGGCCATGATCTGGTCGCCGTCCACTTCGTTGCCCTCGTGGTCTACCGCGAGGCAGCGGTCAGCGTCGCCGTCGTGCGCGATCCCCAGGTCGGCGCCGTTCTTCACGACGGCTTCCTTGAGGGAATCCAAGTGGGTGGAGCCGACGCCGTCGTTGATATTGTGGCCGTCCGGGTCTGCGCCGATGACCACGACGTGTGCGCCGGCGTCCTTGAACACCTGGGGCGAGCAACCGCTGGCGGCGCCGTGGGCGCAGTCCAGGACAACCGTGAGGCCGTCCAGGCGGTGCGGCAGGGTCTGGAGGAGGTGGACGATGTAGCGGTCCTCGGCGTCGGAGAATCGTTGGATACGGCCGACGTCGGCGCCAACGGGACGCACAGCCGCCTTGGACATCTGCGCCTCGATGGCGTCCTCCACCTCGTCGGGGAGCTTCTGGCCGCCGCGGGCGAAGAACTTGATGCCGTTGTCCGGTGCAGGGTTGTGGGAGGCGGAGATCATCACACCGAAGTCTGCGTCCAGGTCGGCTACCAGGTAAGCGGCGGCGGGGGTGGGCAGGACGCCGGCGTCGTAAACGTCAACGCCCGAGCTGGAGAGCCCGGCCTCCACCGCAGCGGCGATGAATTCGCCGCTGGCCCGCGGGTCGCGGGCCACCACGGCGCGCGGCCTGGAGCCGTTCGTATTGCGGTCGTGGCCAAGCACGACGGCGGCCGCTTGGGCCAGCTGCATGGCCAACTCGGCTGTCAGCAGGCCATTGGCCAGCCCCCGGACACCATCAGTTCCAAATAATCTAGACACCGGTCAAGTCTAGAGGATTGGGGTGCTGCGGCTTGAAACGGCTGGCCAGGAGCACTTTAAGGCGGCTTCAGCAGCGCAACATTGGCGGCTTAACGGCAGAAGCCCGCCCCGCCAAAGGGCGGGACGGGCTTCTGTGCAAGCGGGATTTAGCGCTTGGCAAGCGGATTTAGCGCTTGTGGAGCCGAGCGCTGAAAAGCGCCGCGGGCCCCGGGATGAGGTCGCGCCAGCGGCCCCATCCCGGGAAGGCGCCTTTTTAGCGCTTGGAGTACTGCTGAGCCTTGCGGGCCTTCTTGAGGCCGGCCTTCTTACGCTCGATGACGCGGGCGTCACGTGAGAGGTAACCGGCCTTCTTCAGGGTGGCGCGGTTGTTCTCGACGTCGATCTCGTTCAGCGAACGGGCGATGCCGAGGCGCAGTGCACCGGCCTGGCCCGAGATGCCGCCGCCGTGGATGCGGGCGATAACGTCGTAGGCGCCTTCGAGATCAAGGATCTTGAAGGGCTCGTTGACGTCCTGCTGGTGCAGCTTGTTCGGGAAGTAGTTGTCCAGCGCGCGGCCGTTGATGGTCCACTTGCCGGAGCCGGGAACAACGCGAACGCGTGCAACGGCTTCCTTGCGGCGGCCAACTGCTGCGCCGGCAACGGTCAGGGCCGGGCGCTCCTTCTTCGGCGCGGCTGCGTCAGCAGCTGAGCTTTCAGAGGTGTAGCTGGTCAGGGTTTCCTCAGCCTCAACGGCTTCGGTGGTCTCTTCGTTCTGAGCCACGATTCTCCTTGTATAGATAAGTTGTTTGGTGGCCAGGACTACTGGGCGACCTGGGTGATTTCGAAAGTCTTGGGCTGCTGGGCGGCGTGCGGGTGCTCAGCACCGCGGTACACCTTCAGCTTGCCCAGCTGCTGTGCAGCGAGGGAGTTCTTCGGGAGCATGCCCTTGATGGCCTTCTCAACGGCGCGGACCGGGTTGGATTCCAGCAGTTCCGCGTAGTTGACGGAGGTCAGGCCGCCCGGGTAGCCGGAGTGGCGGTATGCGCGCTTCTGCTCCAGCTTGGCGCCGGTGAGGGCAACCTTTTCAGCGTTGATGATGATGACGAAGTCGCCCATGTCCATGTGGGATGCATAGGTGGCCTTGTGCTTGCCGCGCAGCAGGATTGCGGTCTGGCTTGCAAGACGACCAAGGACAACGTCTGTGGCGTCAATGACGTGCCACTGGCGGTTGATATCGCCGGGCTTCGGGGTGTACGTACGCACGGTGTTTGCCTCGTTCTTGTTCTGGCGTTCTTGTTTAGGTGTCACTAGCTCGTGCACCTACTGTCTGCGCGCTACCGGAACAGAGGTGAGGGCTCTATGTAACCAGTCATCCTGAAGTTCCGAATGTGCACGTTGAGTAGTTATCCTGCAACCGGATTCTCAAGCGGGCACGCACCATCGGAATAGGACACGCACAACGACTACCAAGATTAGCGCGTTAAGGGGTTCAGGGTCAAAATGGGGTAGCCGGACGCGGGGGCTGGGATGTTTCCGCACGTGCCGGGCCCGTCCAGCCAGGGAGCTTCGGTGTTGATAGTAGGAACTGCCGGAGGTGCCGGTCCGCTTTTTGCCGTCGCCGCCGGCCTGCTCGGCGCACTCCTATGCATAGTGACTGAGCTGCTCATTGCACGCTTCCTCCCCCGCCTCGGCGGGCTTCCGGCTGTAAGGACAAGAATTACGACGGCAGCCCTCACCGGAGTCCTTTGCGCGGCCCTTGCGCTGCGGATCGGATTGGACTGGGCTCTGCCCGCTTTCGTGGTACTGGGTGTGCTCGCCGTGCAGCTGGGGCGGATAGACCTGGCCCACCACCTGCTGCCGAACCCCCTTGTTTTGGCCCTGCTCGTTGCCGGCCTGGCGCTCTTCGCCGTAAGCAGCCTGGCCTCGGCAGGCTGGTCCCCGCTGCTCCGCGCAGCCGCCGGAGCCGCAATCTTGTTCGTCATCTACCTGGTTTTGGCGCTAATTTCCCCCAGCGGCATCGGAATGGGCGACGTGAAGCTCGCCGCACCCGTAGGCCTGTACTTGGGCTACTTGGGCTGGAGCCAACTCTTCTATGGCGGCGCCCTCGGCTTCGTGCTGGGAGGGATTTTCTCCGTCGTTTTGATTTCTTTTAGGCGCGCCGAAAAATCCTCCGAGGTGGCTTTCGGCCCATCGATGCTTGCGTCGGCACTTGGTGCCGTTCTGTTCTCTGCCTGACGCCTCCGCGGTCGCTCCCCGCTCCCCTGATCTCCGCAGGAGAAAAGTAGCCCGGCTTGCCAATCCAAGTAGTTTCGCACTTTGGGCGTTTTCTGACTGAGTACATTCTTGCCGAATTACTTGTTAACCCCCAGCTGAAGACGGGTATGCCTACGCATTGATGCCTTTCCGCTTCGAATGCAATTCTTTTGCTATCGAAGTGCCGGCCCTTTCGCGCAATCAGGGGGCGCCGGGATTCGAGGAATTATTCCATCGAATTTAAGGAAATTATAATGAACATTCTCATGGTCTCGGTTCTTGCTTTTGTTTCCGGAGTCAAGGACCGGCTGTCACCTGAAAAAGGCGCCACGGCAACGGAATACTCGCTGCTCATTGCTTTCATCGCTTTCCTCATCATCGGCGGCGTGACGTTCTTCGGCACCTCTCTCAGTGGCTGGTTCAACACGCTGGGTGGAACCGTGGCTGGCTGGAATAACTAAAAGCCGACACCACTCATCTGATGTGCCGCGTTCGGTCGAGTCGGGCGCGGCACATCTTCCTCAACCAGCTGCGCCTATTCGCGGAGGGACCCAGTGAAAAGCAGCAATCTAGGAACCCACAGCCGGGAGCGCGGCGCTGTAGCCGTCGAGTTCGCCCTCGTTGCACCCATACTCTTGGCGCTCGTTGCCGGCATCGTCGAGTTTTCACACGCCTACAACCTGCAAATATCGGTAACCCAGGCCGCTCGGGAAGCCGCCCGAACCATGGCTATCAAGGACGACCAAAGCAAGGCTGCCCTGGCTGCCGTTGCCGGAGCCCCTGGGTTGAACGGCGGAGACTTTGAACTGGCATTCACGCCAGACGCTTGCAGCGATGAGGACGCTATGACAGTGACAGTCACATATCCTGCCGCCACCCTGACGGGGCTCTTTGGCAGCACCGTGACCGTCACTGGAGTAGGAGCAATGCGATGCGGCGGCTGAGAGACACTCCAGCCCAACATGAGAACGAGCACGGCGCGGCGGGTGTCCTCGTTGCAGTCGTGATGCTGGTGCTGATCGGTGCCGGCGCCCTCGCAGTGGACGTGGGCCAGATCTATGCGGAACGTGCGCAATTGCAGAATGCCGCAGATTCCGGCGCACTGGCCGTGGTCGAAGCCTGTTATGAGACTCCCTGCAGCCAAGACGACGCCGAAACCATCGCCGAAAGCCTGGCCAACGCCAACTCGGACGACGGCCAATCAAACGTTGCTGAGGTCGACCTATCCGTCGCAGACCAGGTGACGGTCCGGACCACGACTCAAAGCGGCAGCAACAGCTTCCTCACAAAAATGTTCGCCAGCGCCCTGGATGCACCGGCCGTGACCGTCGGTGCGCACGCGACAGCTAGCTTCCTATACCCGCCAACCGGAGTTTCCATCCTGCCGCTGGTGTTCGCTACCTGTGAGTTCATGGACGACGGCGAGCCACACAAGATACTCACTCACGCTGGTGCTGCCGGCGGCCCAGGTCCGGGCAAGGACGGAGACAAAGGCAAGGACAAAGGCGAGAAAGCAGGCGGCGACGAATCCGGGCCAAAGAACCCCGCGGACTGCAACTCCACCAATCCCTCCGGACAAATCGTTCCGGGAGGCTTCGCCTGGCTCAACCCCAATCGCGACGTGGATTGTGAAGTGCACGCCACCGTCGGTGAGTGGAGCGACGGCAGCGAGGGACTTGCCATACCTACGGAATGCAAAGACCTGTTCGATCCCGGTGCCACACCCTCACTAAAGGACCGGACGGTGGCACTCCCCGTCTACGCCTACACCTGCGAAGGGATGGCCAAGTGCACCGGCAGCCACACCGAATACATGATCGAAAAATGGGCCGGATTCAAAATTGAACGCTGGAACTTTCCAGGACACAGTTATGACCCCTCCCCCAGTGTATTCGCCGGCGGGGAAACCGGACTCTACGGAACATTTGTCGGATACGCAGCAGACCCCTCCCTGTTTACGGGCGGGTCATCAACTCCAAATGGCAACGTCGTTGTCATTGATCTTATCGATTAGTCCTTTTGAAGGGGAATAAAGTGAAAGCTCGCCTACTGGGAGGCATCGCCGCATTAATCGTGGCAATAGTCGGAACCGTATTTCTGGTCAGTTACGTTCAGAACGCAGACAAACGCGCCCTCGCAGACACCGAAACGGAAACCGTCTACGTCGTCGAGAAAGCCGTTGCTGCAGGCACTGGGATGGACAAAATGGCGGACGCCGTCGTCAAGAAGGAAGTCCCAAAGTTGGCCATCGCAGCAGGTGCGGTCACTGACCTCAAGGACGTCAACGAGAAAGTTACCGCAGTGGCCCTGGTGCCCGGTGAGCAGCTGCTCTCCGCCCGTTTCGTGGAAGCCGATGCCTTCCTGGGTCCGTCCCGGGTGCAGGTGCCCGCCGGCATGCAGGAAATAACACTGAAACTTCCCATCGAACGGGTGGTGGGAGGCAAAATCTCCGCCGGAGACACAGTGGGGGTTTTCCTATCGGCCGATGCCGGCGCCGGAGGCGCCAGCGGAACCCAACTCACATTCCACAAGGTCTTGGTGACGGCGGCCCAGTTCAGCAACGGCAGCGCAGCGAAGACCCAGGATGAATCGGCGGAGGGGGAAAAGAACGCCGGAGCCCTGACAGCCAAGAAGTCGGCCACTTCGGATGACACGTACATGATTACCTTGGCCCGTAACTCTGCCGACGCCGAACGCATCGTTTTCGCGACCGAGTTCGGCAACGTCTACCTCTCGAAGGAACCAGCCAACGCCGTCGAGGCGAGCTCAGGGGTCGTTACCAGCGCAAGGCTGTTCCGATGAGCCGCTTCGTCCTCATCACGCCAAACGCTGACTTCGAACATCGGATGCAGCTGGCTGTCGCCGGCATGCATGGTTCCCTCCAGGTGTTCCAGGCCGATTATCTTCCCGACGGTCCCCACGAATTCCTCCGCCAGCTCGTGGGCGAACCGCCCGAAGTCCTGATACTGGGCCCGGGGCTTCCCGAGGAGGGATCCCTCAAGCTCGCGGCAGTCATGGATCTGCAGTACCCGGAGATCAGTGTGATCCTCGTAGTCCCCGAAACCACCGAAGTGGTTTTGCAGGCAATGAGGTCCGGTGTACGGGACCTCCTGGACCCAACAGCGGACCCTGACTCCATCCGGGTCATGCTGGAGCGCGCAAGTCTCGCCGCCGCCGGCCGCCGTCGGGGTTTGGCTCCTGGAACGTCCGAACACGCCGACCATGGAGCCGGCGGAAGGGTCATTGCGGTCATGTCGCCTAAAGGAGGTGTCGGGAAGACCACCGTGGCCACGAATTTGGCTGTCGGTCTTGGGAAGTCGGCTCCAATGAGCGTGGTGATCGTTGATCTGGATCTCCAGTTCGGTGACGTTGCCAGTGGGCTCTTGTTGGAACCCGAACACACCATCACCGACGCTGTGGTGGGCGCAGCAAGCCAGGATTCCATGGTCCTCAAGACCTACCTGACGGTGCACCCTGCCGGGATCTATGCCCTCTGCGCCCCACGGAATCCGGTCGAAATGGACAAGATTTCCGGCGAACATGTCACCCGGCTGATCAGCCAGCTTCGCGAGGAATTTCACTACGTTGTGGTGGACACCGCCCCAGGCCTGGGCGAGCACGTCCTGGCGACGCTCGAGCAGGCAACCGATGCGGTGTGGATCTGCGGCATGGACGTACCGAGCATCCGCGGCCTCAAGACGGGGTTCCAAATCCTGGCAGAACTGAACTTGCTGCCTGAAAAGCGCCATGTGGTCCTGAACCTGACGGACCGCCGCGCCGGGCTGACACTGCAGGACATCGAAGCCACCATTGGCGCCCCTGTGGATGTCGCACTCCCCCGATCCAAGACGCTGCCCTTTTCCACGAACAAGGGAGTTCCCGTTTTGCAGGACGGCAGCCGGGATTCGGCCGCAAAAGGACTCCGCCAGCTGGTGGAGCGCTTCAAACCCAACTGGGAAGAAAGACCCCACAAGAAGCTCCATCGAAGGGCGGTAGTCCAGTGAACCTCACCGACCGGTTTCATCAGCTCCGTGGCGAGGCCAAGGCCGAACCCGAGAGTTCCAAGCCGTTCCAAGGGGCATTCCAGCCGAAGCTGCCCCCCGCGACTCTGGGGCAAAAGCATGAGGCGCAGACCGCCGAAGCTGCTGCGAGCGCCACGGCAGCCCTGGAACAACCACAAACCGCTTCTGTCGCCAGTGAAGCCCTGAATGCCCTCAAGGAACGGGCAACCCAAACGCTGTTTGAACGGCTGGGTTCACGGATCACGGATTCGTCACTTGAGGACCAGGAGTTGCACCAGTTCGTCCGCGATGAATTGAAGGTCGTTGTGGACGAGGAGCAGGTTCCGCTGTCCACGTCCGAGCGGCAACGGCTGATCCGCGAAATCATCGACGACGTCCTGGGGCACGGACCCATCCAGCGTTTCCTCGACGACCCCACCATCACTGAGGTTATGGTGAACCGCTACGACCAGGTGTATGTGGAACGTCAGGGACGCCTCCTGGTAACAGACACGAAGTTCAGTTCGGACGAGGCGCTCCGCCGTGTGATCGAGCGTATTGTCTCGAAGGTGGGCCGCCGTATCGACGAGTCGTCGCCACTGGTTGATGCCCGGCTTTCTGACGGCTCCCGGGTCAACGCGATCATTCCGCCGCTTGCTGTCAACGGGCCTGCCCTTACCATCCGCAAGTTCGGGCGTGATCCGCTGACCGTGCAGAACCTGATCACGCTGGGCAGTCTCTCCCCCGAGATGGCGGAGCTCCTCCAGGCCTGTGTGCTTGCCAGGATGAACATCATCGTCTCGGGCGGTACGGGTACTGGAAAAACGACGCTCCTCAATGTGCTGTCCTCGTTCATCCCGACCGACGACCGCATCGTGACAATCGAGGACGCCGTGGAGCTCCAGTTGCAGCAGGAGCACGTGGTGCGCCTGGAGAGCCGGCCGCACAACATTGAGGGCAAAGGTGAGGTCTCCATCAGGGACCTGGTGAGGAACTCTCTCCGCATGCGGCCGGACCGCATCGTCGTGGGCGAAGTCCGCGGCGGCGAATGCCTGGACATGCTTCAGGCCATGAACACCGGCCATGACGGCTCCATATCGACGGTGCACGCCAACTCGCCTCGCGACGCCATCGCCCGCCTTGAAACGCTGGTCCTGATGGCTGGCATGGACATCCCTCTCCGTGCGATCCGCGAACAGGTGGCTTCCGCCGTGAACCTCATCGTGCACATCACCCGGCTGCGCGATGGCTCCCGAAGGGTCACTCATGTCACTGAGGTCCAGGGAATGGAAGGCGACATCGTGACCCTTCAGGATGCCTTCGTCTTCGACTATTCGGCAGGCGTGGATGCCAACGGTCGGTTCCTGGGTAAACCAATTCCCACCGGCGTACGTCCGAGGTTTACCGACCGGTTCGACGAGCTTGGCATCCACGTCTCGCCAGCTGTCTTCGGCGCCGCACTGCCCGGCCGTGCTCCTGCCAGGGGGCGGTGACCGTGGCAAACGACGCGGCGTTCTTCGTCGCCGGCCTGTTGTTGCTTTATCTGGCCATTTTCCTGGTGTTCGTCGTGGCATTGAGGTCAACGTCAGCCCTGCCGATGTCCCGACGGCGGCCGGACGCACCGGCACCGCGCACGATCCTTAGCAGGTTGACCGAACAGGCCGTGGGAGCCTTGGACAAAGGCATCAAGAAGCGGGGTTCCGGGCCGCTGAGCCAGGAGCGGTTGGATGAATGCGGACTGAAAAAAGAGCCGGGCGACTACCTGCTGATGGCCGGTGTTATCACCCTGACTCTTGCAGTCCTCGGGTTCTTCCTTAGCGGCCTGTTCGCAGCTGTGCTGCTGACGGCGCTCACGCCTCTCGCCCTCCATGTAGTGCTGAATGTGCTTGCCGGCCGCCGCCGGGCCCAGTTCGACGGGCAGGTCCCGGACACCCTCCAGATGTTCGCCGGAAGCCTGCGTGCCGGACACAGCCTCCTTCGTGCCGTGGACGCCGCCGCCCAGGAAAGCCAGCCTCCGATGTCTGAGGAACTGAGCCGCATCGTCAACGAGACCAGGATCGGCCGGGACTTGGGAGAGTCATTGGCAGACGTCGCACGGCGCACGCAAAGCGAGGATTTCCTCTCCATCTCTCAGGCCATCGACATCCACCGTGAGGTCGGCGGGGATTTGGCCGAGGTGCTGGACCACCTAGGCGATACCGTCCGTGACCGCAACCAGGTGAGGGGCCAAGTTCGCGCACTGAGTGCAGAGGGCCGGATGTCCGCCATCGTCCTGATGGCACTGCCGATAGTGATGTTCATTGGGCTCACCCTGTTCAACGACATGTACTCCCAAATTTTTACCAGCACCTTGCCTGGCTACCTCATGATCGCGGCCGCCGCCGTGCTGCTGACAATGGGTGGCTTCTGGCTCAAAAGCATCGTCAAACCGAAGTTTTAGAAAGGAGCCACCGTTATGCAACCTCTTGCATATGCAGCAATCCTGGCCGTGATCGCTCCCCTGACGGTCATGACGTGGTTTGCCTTCACTGGCGACCGAGCCGGCCTTCGCAATGTCCAAGCCAACCTCGGCAGGACCTCCAAGGCGAAGGGTGCCGCGCTCAGCACCAACGAAAAGCTCGCGCTGGCAAGCCAGCGGATCATGCCCAAGGGCTACGCCGGTTGGCTGGACAGGCAACTGGCAGGTGCAGGACGCCCGAAGGACTGGCCGCTGGCCAGGCTCATCATGGTCAAACCGCTCCTGGCCTTTGCCGGGGCGGTAGTAGGTTTTGTGTATTTTGCGGGTTCTCCTTCTGCTCCCCGCTTCCTGGCAATATTGGGGATTGCCGCCTTGTGTTACTTCACGCCGGATCTGCTGGTGCGTAACCGTGCTCAGAAGCGCCGGGCGGCGATTCGGCTGGAGCTGCCGACGGCTTTGGACCAGATGCTTATCTCCGTCCAGGCAGGTTTGGGGTTTGAAGCAGCAATGGGCCGGGCTGGCGTGAACGGCAAGGGCCCGATGGCTGAAGAGCTCGTCCGGACCCTGCAGGACATCCAGGTAGGGCTCTCCCGTAAGGACGCCTATCTCGCAATGGCAGAGCGCGTTGATGTACCGGATGTCCGCAGCTTTATCCGGGCGGTTGTCCAGGCCGATACGTACGGAGTGGCCATTGCCGGTGTGTTGAAGGCGCAGGCGGGAGACATGCGCATCAAGCGAAAGCAGCGCGCCGAAGAACATGCGATGAAGATGCCGGTGAAGATGCTCTTCCCGCTCATCTTCTTCATCCTGCCCACTCTTTTCATCGTGGTTCTCGGCCCCACGGTCATGAGCATTATCTCCATTTTCAGCAGCTGATTACGGCCGGAGCAGCGCAGTCCCCGTTGCCGGCCTGACGGCAACACAAAGACCGGACCCCCTCGGATCCCAGAACTGAGGGGGTCCTTTGTGCGCCGGAAAGAGCCTGCAAAATGCAAGGTTGGCGCAGTGAAGCCGCAGGAAATACAAAGCTTGGGAAGGCTTGGCGCAGGAAGTGGCAAATTCCGCGCCCTGAGCGGAAATCGCACTGCATCCTATTTACAGAGCTGGTGACAGACCAGCTTTCCCCCCACTCGCTCAGGAGTCCCAAATGCTTGCTTTCTTCTCCAACACCGCTGCCCGCATCCGCCGCGATGAAAAAGGCGCCACCGCCGTCGAATACGGCATCATGGTCGCCCTCATCGCCGTCGTTATCGTCGTCGCCGTGAGCCTCATTGGCGGCAACTTGAACGCTGCATTCAAGGAGGTACAGTGCAGCGTTGGCGGCGGGAAATACACGGCCGGGGCAAAGGCCACCGATACTTCCTCAGAGGTTGTGGGGTCTTGCGTCTACCCAACGTAATAAAGGCTCTGTGACGCATAAGAGTAGCGGCGGCGATCGAGCCGCCGCTACTCAGTTTCTCCGAGTAAACCGCCGTGTGGAAGGGCATAGCATGTACGGGGAATCCGAGCGGGGTGCAGCCGCCGTAGAGTTTGCCCTTCTGGTACCAATCCTCATCATGTTGGTCTTCGGCATTATGGAGTTTGGCCGCGCTTACAACGTCCAGATGTCACTGACAAACGCTGCCCGTGAGGGTGCCCGCAGCTTGGCAATCACAAAAAACGAAGACACTGCCCGTACGGCGGCAAAGAACGCAGCACTGCACTTCAGCCCGGCCCTTCAGAACGGCAATATCACCTTCAGTCTTACAGCGGGGACTTCGGGCTGTCCCACAAACTCGCAATCCACGGTGACCATCAGGTACAACCTCAGCACGATGACGGGCATTGCGGGACCGTTCGCCATGACAGGGACAGGAACAATGCTGTGCGGCGGATAGCATCCCGTGCTGACAATGAACGGGGCGGAATAGCCGTCCTCGTTGCCATACTCATGGTGGTGCTACTCGGTTTCGCGGCCATCTCAATTGATGTCGCCAAACTCTACTCGGAGCGCGCCCAGCTGCAGAACGGCGCAGATGCGGCCGCGTTGATGGTGGCCCAAAAGTGCGCCAAGAATGAAGCCGACACAAACTGTTCGGCAACATCACCCTTGGCGGCAGAACTGGCCAACCAGAACGCCCTGGATAGCCTCAGCAATGTGAAGGCCATCGCTCTCGATAAGCCCGGCCGCACCGTCCAGGTGACAGCAGGGGCAAAAGAAAACGGCACCACCACGAACAGCGTGTCCATGTTCTTCGCCGGGGTGTTGGGCTTTCCCACTTCCAAGGTATCAGCATCATCGAGCGTACGTTGGGGTAGCCCTGTCGAGGGCACCACACCCTTCCCGCTGGCATTTTCGATATGCCAGGTTTCCGGGATGGTGGGTGGTGGCACGCAATTGCTGCAGAACCATTCCGCTAACGCCAACGCAGACTGTCCGCTTGGGCCTGCGGGAAAGACGGTTCCTGGAGGTTTCGGCTGGATCGTCCAAAACAGTGGACAATGTGGCGGCCTGGTAAACCTGGCCGTGAATCAAAGCGGCAGCGACACAGGCAACGACGGGCCCTCCAATTGTGATGCGGTGCTCAACAAGTGGGCTGCCGACATTAGCGCCGGGAAAACCGTGACTGTACTACTGCCGGTATACGAAGACGTTAGCGGAACGGGCTCCGGAGCCTCCTATGACTTGTTGGCCTTCGCCTCGTTCAATGTGCAGGGATGGGCATTCAGCGGCGCGGATAAGCTTCCGCTGGTCTACAACAGTGCATCTTCACCCGACATAGATTTGCAGTGCAAGGGCAATTGCCGAGGCATCATCGGCAGCTTCGTTGAGTATGTCTCCCTGGCGGACGGCTACAAGCTAGGCCCAGTAAGCACATTCGGCGCCACCGTCGTCGAACTCACCAGCTAATCCAATGCAGTTCCGTAGAATCAAAAACCCCAGGAGCAGTTCGTGAAGTCTCGGTTGTTGGCAGGAGTGGCAGCGGCAGTCCTCGCCATCGTCGGTGCGTTTTTGATTATTTCCTATGCACAGGGCGCGGACCAGCGGGCGGTCAAGGACCTCGAGCCAATGGCGGTCCTGGTGGTGAAGACGGCGATCCCCGCGGGCACTCCCGTTGAATCGATGACGGCCTCGCTGGCCACGGAGCAGCTTCCGGCAGCCGCAGTGACCGACTCCTCCCTCACATCCCTTGCAGATTCAACGGGCAAGGTGGCCGCCGTCGACCTCGTCCCCGGCGAACAACTGGTTGCCGAGCGCCTGGTCGCTCCCGAGGAGCTTAAGACATCAGGATCTGTAAAAGTTCCAGCCGGCCTCCAGGAAGTGTCCTTCCAGCTGGAACCGGACCGCGTGGTAGGCGGGCGGCTCGCCCCTGGCGACCATGTCGGCATCTTCGTGTCCTTCGATTCCGGCGCCCTAGAGGCCCGGGCTGACAAGGAAACCACCAAGTTGACCGTCCGCAAGGCGCTCGTTACAGCCGTCCAGCGGGCGCCCGAGGCAGCGCCGGCGGCCGCACCTGCGCCGACGGCGAGCGCGGACCCGAACGCGGCCGACCCGAAGGACACCACCCTGCCAACCGGCTCCCTCATGCTTACTGTTGCCGTCAGCGATGTTGACGCAGCCAAAATCGTCTTCGCCGCAGAGTACGCCAAAATGTGGCTCAGCAAGGAGCCCACCAACGCCACCGACAGCGGCCCCCGGATCATTGAGCGGACCGAGGTCTACAAGTGAGCCGCTTCGTCCTAATAACACCCAACACGGATTTTGACAGCCGCCTGAGGCAGGCCGTGGCTGGTGGCCTCCAAGGGGGTGTGCAGACATTCTTCACGCACGTCCTGCCCGCAGGCCCCTACGACCTGTTCGCGCAACTCAACCAGGAGCAGCCCGAGGTCCTTATCCTGGGACCGGATGTACCCATCGACGAGGCGCTCCGCCTGGCCACCGTGCTCGACGTCCAGGTGCCGGATCTTACGGTTCTTTTGGTCAGCGAACCTGACCCGGAGCTTATCCTTCAGGCCATGCGCGCCGGTGTCCGGGACATTCTCAGTCCGTCCGGCGACCCCGCCCAGCTGCGGGTGCTGTTGGAGCGCGCCTGCCAGTCCTTCGCCAGCCGCCACCGCGCGGGCCAGCCGCAGCAGGCCCAAAGCAGCAGGGGACGTGTGATCGGCGTCTTCTCCCCCAAAGGCGGCGTCGGGAAGACCACCATCGCGACAAATCTCGCGGTAGGCCTCGGCAAAGTGGCGCCGATGAGCGTAGTAGTGGTGGACCTTGACCTGCAGTTCGGTGATGTTGCCTCCGGGCTTTACCTCAGCCCGGAGCACACCGTCACCGATGCGGTCTCCCCCGCTGCCAGCCAGGACACCCTGGTGCTCAAGGCATTCCTCACCGTGCATCCCTCAAGCATTTATGCCCTGTGCGCACCGGATAACCCGGTCGAAGCCGACCACATCTCTCCTGAGCAGGTCACCCGCCTGCTGGAACAGCTGGCGGAGGAATTCCAGTACGTTGTTGTGGACACCGCCCCCGGCCTGCCTGAAATAGGGCTGGCGGCCATGGAGGCCTGCACCGACGTCGTTTGGGTGAGCGCCATGGACATCCCCAGCGTCCGCGGCCTGCGCTCCGGACTGGACATCCTTCGCCAGCTCGAGATCCTGCCCGAGGGACGGCATGTGGTCCTGAACATGGCGGACGCCAAGTGCGGGCTCTCCGTCCAGGACATCGAATCCACTATCGGTGCTCCGGTCGACGTTAGCGTCCCGCGGTCCCGTGCCGTGGCGTTCTCCACCAACCGTGGCGTTCCCGTCCTGCAGGATGCCAAAAGGGATCCCGCCGTCAAGGGCCTTACCCAGCTTGTGGAGCGCTTCAGCTCCTCGCCCAAGAGCCAGCGGCAAAACCACCGCCGGGTGGTGGTCTAGATGAAGCTGTCCGAGCGCATCCAGGCTGCCCAGGCAAAGTCCGAACCTGCCGCCGCCCCAACTACGGCTGTGGCCTCCTTCGGCGCGCCCCCTCCGGCCCCAACGTCTCCTGCCTTAGCGCCGAAGGCGGCCCAGGCTGGGGCCGCCACGGCTCCTGCGCCTTCGAGTAACCTACGGCAGGCCAAACCAGCGCCCCACGAGCCGGCCGTCAAGCCTGCCCAGCCGTCCGCTGTGCAGCACGAGGTCTTCAAGCCGAGAACCCAACAGCCGGTGGATGCCTTTGCGGCCCTCAAACAAAGGGCGGCGACCGCCCTTTTCGAGCGGATGGGAGCCCGCTTTAACGACTCCACCATTACCGAAAAGGAACTGCGCAGCACGGCCCGCGAGGAACTCATCCGCATCATCGACGCGGAGCAGGTTCCGCTGACCGTGGACGAGCGTTCCCGCCTCGTCGCAGACGTCGCCGACGACGTCCTCGGCTACGGTCCGCTGCAGCGGTTGCTGGACGATCCGGCGGTCACCGAAATCATGGTGAACCGCATGGACCAGATCTATGTCGAACGCAAGGGAACGCTGACCCTGAGCGAGTCCCGGTTCAGCTCGGAGGAACACCTCCGCAAGGTGATCGAACGGATTGTCTCCAAAGTGGGGCGGCGCATCGATGAATCGTCTCCCCTGGTTGACGCGCGCCTGGAAGATGGCTCCCGCGTCAATGCCGTCATTCCTCCGCTGGCCGTTGGCGGATCTTCGCTGACCATCCGTAAGTTCAGCAAGGTTCCACTGACGGTGCAGAACCTCATCGATTTCGGCACCCTCACCCCGGAAATGGCCGAACTGCTCAACGCCTGCGTCAAAGCCAAGCTCAACATCATCGTCTCCGGCGGTACCGGCACCGGCAAGACCACGCTGCTCAACGTTCTGTCATCGTTCCTTCCGGCCGATGAGCGCATCGTGACCATCGAGGACGCCGTCGAACTCCAGATCCAGCAGGACCACGTGGTGCGGCTTGAAAGCCGGCCGCCGAACACCGAGGGCAAAGGCGAAGTGACCATCCGTGAACTGCTCCGCAACTCGCTGCGTATGCGGCCCGACCGCATCGTGGTGGGCGAGGTCCGCGGCGGAGAATCCCTGGACATGCTCCAGGCGATGAACACCGGACACGACGGTTCACTCTCCACTGTCCACTCCAACTCCCCCCGCGACGCCGTCGCGCGGCTGGAAACCCTCGTGCTTATGGCCGGTATGGACCTGCCGCTCCGGGCCATCCGGGAGCAGATCGCATCCGCCGTCAACCTGATCATTCAGATCTCCCGTCTCCGCGACGGTACCCGCCGCATCACCCACGTCACCGAGGTCCAGGGCATGGAGGGCGACATCGTCACCCTCCAGGACGCCTTCGTGTTCGACTATTCGGCGGGCCTGGACCAGCACGGCCGTTTCCTCGGTTCACCCATCCCCACCGGCATCCGGCCGCGCTTCATCGACCGCTTTGAAGACATGGGGATCCACGTCTCCGCTGGCGTCTTCGGCGCCCCTTTGGCCTCCAGCGGAAGGGTCTGACGTGGTCCTCACGATTGGAATCATCCTCGTCATCGCCGCCATCGCCCTGGCAGGCGTAACTGTGATGATCCCCCGCACGCCGGCCCTGCCGCTGGACCGCCGCCAGCCATTCCGAACGGAGTCAGACTCGCAACTGACGCGCTTCGCCGGGCAGGCCGTCCAGGGAATCGAGCAGTTTCTCGCCAAGAGGAATGTCCGCTTCTTCAACCGGGAGAGCCTCGAAAACGCAGGCCTCCGGCTGAGCCAGGCGGACTTCCTGCTCCTGGTGATGATCGGCGCTTTCGTGGGCGGGCTGATGGGCTTGGTCGTCGCCGGCCCCCTGCTTGCCATCCTTCTGGTGATCGCGGCGCCCTTCGCAGCCCAACTGGTGCTTGGCATCCTCACCGGAAAGAGGCGCGCCCAGTTTGGTGACCAGCTGGGTGACACCCTGCAGTTGCTCTCAGGCAGCCTCCGTGCCGGCCACAGCATCCTCCGGGCCATCGACGCCGCAGCGAATGAGTCCCAGGCACCCACATCCGAAGAGATGCGGCGGATCGTTTCGGAAACCAGCCTGGGACGGGACCTGCTGACTTCGCTGAACGACACTGCAGAGCGCATGCAGAGTGAAGACTTCGTCTGGATCAGCCAGGCCATCCAGATCAACCGGGAAGTGGGTGGCAACCTGGCTGAAGTACTGGACCAGGTCAACGAAACCATCCGCGAGCGCAACGAGATCAAAGGCCACATCAAGTCCCTCGCAGCCGAAGGAAAGTTTTCCGCTTACATCCTGATGGCACTCCCCGTTGGCATCGTGGCCATGCTGATGGTAGTCAGCCCGGGCTACATGGACAAGATGACTTCCACGGTGCTGGGGTGGGTCATGATCGTCGCCTCGATCATCATGATGACCATCGGCGGCCTCTGGATGCGCAAGATTATCGACCTGAAGTTTTGAGCCTACGATGAGCCCTCTGATAGCCCTCGCCCTCCTGCTGATTTGCCTGCCGCTCCCTTATCTCGCCTGGTCCGTGCTTTCTGTCGACAGGAAGGGCCAGGCCGTTGCCCGCGACATTTTGTCCCGTGGCGCCCACCGCGCCGAGGTGGAGAAGAAGAGCAGCAGCGGCTTCCTCGAAAAGATCGGCCGCCGCCTCACCCCCGCCGGCTACGTGCACAAGCTGGACCACCTGCTCTCTTTGGCTGGCCGCCCGGCGAACCTTCCCCTGGGCCGGGTCCTGGCGGCCAAGCCTGCCCTTGGCTTACTGGGCGGCCTGATCGGGCTGTGGCTGAGTTCCGTGGGAACGACGCCGATCATCAAGCTCGTGGGGCTGTTCGTCCTGGTCCTGGGCTACTTCATTCCGGACCTGCTCCTGTACAGCAAAGGGCAGGAGAGGCAGAAGGTCATGCAACTGGAACTGGCCAACACCCTCGATCAAATGCTGATCTCGGTGGAAGCCGGCCTTGGTTTCGAAGGCGCCATGGCCCGGGCTGGGGAGAACGGCAAAGGCCCGCTGGCGGAGGAACTGGTACGGACCCTGCAGGACATGCAGGTGGGCCGCAGCCGCCGCGAGTCCTACCTCGCCCTCGCCGAGCGGACCAACGTCCCGGAACTGCGCAGCTTCGTCCAGGCAGTGGTGCAGGCGGACACCTACGGCATCGCCATCAGCCGGGTCCTTCGGGTCCAGGCGAAGGTGATGCGCGTCAAGCGGCGTCAGCGGGCCGAAGAAAAGGCCATGAAGCTGCCCGTTATGATCCTGTTTCCGTTGCTTTTCTTCATATTTCCGGTGCTGTTCATTGCAATTCTGGGGCCAGCAGTCATCAACACCATTGAGACATTCAGCGGTCAGTAGGACCCCATGGTCCCGCTGCAGGCATCCCTCAAGGTTTACACAGGATCATGCGAAATAAGACGACCGACTCATTCCAGGAAGTAGCCTTGAAGAATGCACAGTCCAGATCCCGGCTCCAGCGACAGGAGCGCAGCTGCGACACCACCGCAGTCCGGGATCACAGCAATTACCGGTTCCGGGCTTTCGCAGGCGGGGGCCGGACTGTTGCCGCTGGTTGATGCGGCAGTGCTGGAGGAGTTGGAAGACGAGCTTGCCGGCTCCGGACTCGCCCAGCGCTTCGCCCGGGACTACGCCGCCATGTGGGACCAGCGCTGCTCGCGGCTTGCTGCTGCGGTGGCCAGCCAGGACAGTGAGTCAGCACTTGATGCGGTGATCAGCCTGAAGATCAGCTCCGCCATGGTGGGTGGAGTGCGCCTGGCGAAACTGGCCGAACTGCTGGAGGTGCTGATCCGCCAGGGTGAATTTGGCCAGGGCCAGGTCCTCATGGAGCGGGTTGCCCAGGACGGCGGCCAGACAGTGTCCGAACTCCAGGCCACGTACATCCTCAAAAACGGCTAGCCTTCCCCGCCCGGCGCCAGGCTTTGGTCCGCCCTTCCTGGCGTCCGGCCTACTTGGCGTCCGGCCTGCTCGGTGCCAGCCGGTAACCAACGCCGCGCACGGTCTGCAGCCAGCGAGGCGAGACCGCATCTTCTTTCAGCTTCCGCCGCAGGTTGCCGATGTGAACCTCGACGGCGCGTTCGTCGGCTTCGCTGATGTAGGTGTCCTCGTCATAGAACTCGCCGCGGACCGCACGGACAAGGTCGGCCCGCGTGCAGACAGCCCCGCGGCCGCGGAGGAGGACGTGGAGCAGGTCAAACTCGCTGCGGGTGAGCCCCAGCGGCTCCCCCTTGATGTCCACCGTCCGCGTCCGGTGGTTCAGGGCCAGGCCGTTGTGATGCAGGACGGCGGAGTCCTCAGGCCGGACCGCGACTGCCACAGGGGGCGCCGCTCCCCACGCGGATGGCGCGGAATTCTGGTGGCCGTTGACTTCGTGCCGAGGCCTGCGCATCATCGCCGCCACACGTGCCCTCAGCTCGCGGGGCCGGAATGGTTTGGCGATGTAATCGTCGGCACCGGCGCTAAGGGCGGACAAAAGGTCGGGCTCCTCGGTCCTGCCGGTCAGCATCACTACGTAGGCGTTGCTGAAATTGCGGATCCGGCGCAGCACTTCGAACCCGTCGATGTCCGGCAGTCCGATGTCCAGGGTCACCACGTTGGCCTGCTTGTCCCGGACCACTTCCACTCCGGCCCGCCCGTCAACCGCTGTATGCACCTCGAAGCCGGCCTGGCTCAATACCCCCTCAAGGAGGTTGCGCACGTCGGCGTCATCTTCAATTACTACAGCAACACCAAGATCGTCCATTACTATCCCTGAGCCAGGCGGTTATGGCCCCCCCATTAGCCCAGCGCCAATGCTCATACCCGCTCCAACCCTTTATACGCTACAAGTAAGCGTGGGTCATGACATCCTTTTCAACATTGCATTTCAAAAGTCAATTATTATGACAAGCATGTGGATTACGAGCCGGCAAGGATGTGCTCCGTTGCCCGGCAGAAATTCGTACGCACAGGCGGCAGATATTCACGTGAAGATCCGCATCGGCCCGAGCAGGCTCCATGGCTGAGCGGCTTTTTCCACGCGGGCCCGCCCGCTTCTTCCAGCGGCTCGGGCCGAGGCGGCAGGTTGCGCTGTGCCAGCTGCCCCTGACCTTGATCGTGGCAGCCCTTGCAATCGCCACCCCGTTTGCCTGGCCAACGCTGCTGCACAGCCCCCTCTTTTTGACCGGGATATTCCTGTCCGGCGCCCTCTTCCTCAGCTGCCTCCTCGTCCCGTGGGAACGGCTGATGCACCGCCCCTACCTCCTGATCCCCATCCTGGACTTCGTGGCGATCGGGCTGCTGCGGAACGGGGCAGCTCCCCTGCTGCCGGGCCTGGCCGTGCTGGCGGTGTTCCCCGTTATCTGGCTCTCCGCCTCCGGCATGCTCACCCGCAGCAGCCTGGTCCTGAGCTTCTTCGGCCCCATGCTCATCATGGTTCCCTCGCTGGCAGGACGATTCCCCAACCTGACCGCCTCGGACGTCACCAGCACCTTCCTCTTTCCCCTAATGACGCTCGCCGTGTCGCTGGCCATCAGGTTCGCCAGCGTCCACGTCCGGCTGCAGCAGCGCGAGCTGGCGGAGAAGGACAGGGAGCTCCGGAAGCTGCTCCGCGAGAGCAGGGAGCGTGAAAAGCTGCTCATGACGGTCCTGGACGCCACCGACGTGGGAATTGCCGCCGTCGACCGCTCCGGCCACTTCCTGGTGTCCAACAACAGGCAACGGAACTTCCGCCAGGCCACCCACGCCGACGACGCCGTCCCCGGCCAGGGCCACCAGCTCATCTTCGGGCAGGACAGGCGGACCCTGCTGCCCCCGGAGAAGCGTCCCATCAGCCGCGCCATCGCCGGCGAATCCTTTGCCGACTACCTCGTGTGGGCCGGGGAGGGAGCAGAGCAGCGGGCCATCACGACGGCGGCCCGGCCGCTGGTGAGCGAGGACGGCCAGCTCACCGGTGCTGTAGTCGTTTACAGTGACGTCACCGGCTGGGTGGAGGCGCTGGCCGCGAACCAGGAGCTTGTCTCCAACGTGACGCACGAGTTCAAGTCCCCCCTGAACTCCATCATCGGCAACATTGACCTGATGCTCGACGACGTCGCCGCCTTGCCGCCGCAGGTGGCCCATCGGCTGCTGGTGGTTCAGCGGAACGCCGAGCGTCTGCTGGCGCTCGTGGCGGACCTGTCGGCTTCTGCGTCCGCTGCACTCAACGTCCACCCGAAGCGGACGGACCTGGCCAGCCTGGTGGAAACCAGCATCGGTTCCGCGCAGGCCCAGGCGGAGCATGCGAACATCTCGCTTACAGCCGATGTTCCCTCGCCCCTGTGGGCCTACGCGGACCCGCTCCGGATCGGGCAGGCACTGGACAACCTCGTGTCCAACGCCATCAAGTACTCTCCCGACGGCGGGAGCATCAGCATCAGCGCCCAAAGCACCAAGGAGTGGGTGCAGCTCAGCGTCAGCGACACCGGGATGGGAATCAGCGGCGAGGATACCGCCAGGGTCTTCAATCGTTTCTACCGGACGGAGTCCGCCAAGGGCGCGGCCATCGCCGGAGCCGGGCTGGGCCTGTCCATCACCAAAATGATCGTAGAACGCCATGGCGGGAAGATCTCCTGCGCCAGCGGCCAGGGGCAAGGCAGCACCTTCACCCTGACCCTGCCGGCGGAAGGCCCGCCGCCGTCGTTCTAGTGGGCCCGACGCGCCCGCGTGAGCTCCGCACGGGCCAGCAGCTCGTCGTCGGACGGGTAAGCCACTTCCTCCAGCACCAATGGGTGCGGCGCCGCCAGCACGGACTTGGCGTCGCGCTTCTGCGCCAGCAGCCGCTCGTGAAGCCAGCCCGGCTCCTCCACGCCCTCCCCCACGTACAGCGCGGAGCCGATGAGGGCGCGCACCATGTTGTGGCAGAAAGCGTCAGCCTGGACGGTGGCCACGATGACGCCGTCTTCCCCGCGAACGAACTCGAAGCGCTGCAGCTCGCGGATGGTGGTGGCTCCCTCGCGGGGTTTGCAGAAGGACAGGAAGTTTTGCAGCCCCAGCAGCTTGAACGCACCCTCGTTCAGCAGCGAAACGTCCAGTGGGTTCTTGTGCCATAGCGTGGAGTACCGGCCGAGCGGATCCCACCGGGCGGGGCCGTCGGCGATGCGGTAGCTGTAGCGCCGCCAGAGCGCGGAGAAGCGTGCGTCGAAGCCGGGGGGCGCCAGGGAGATCCGGTGCACCTCCACTGCCCCGGTAAGGTCACCGAGCACCCGGCTCAGCGCCCCGCGCATCCGGCGGAGCATGGCGACGGCGGGCTCAAGTTCGTGCCCGCGCGGCAGTCCCTGCCACTCGGCGTCCGTCAGGTCCAGGTGGATCACCTGGCCGCGGGCGTGCACGCCGGCATCGGTGCGGCCGGCAACGGTCACCCGGATCGGGCGCCGGAGCAGCAGGTGCAGCGCCTCCTCAAGGACGCCCTGGACCGTCCGAAGTCCTGGCTGCAATGCCCACCCGCTGAAGGGGCCGCCGTCGTACGACACATCAAGCCGGATACGCAAAAACCCGCCGCCCCCCAAAACGGGGGCCGCGGGTTTTTGGTCGTTCATAGACTTAAGTCTATGCGAAGGAAGTCAGCGAATTACTTCGCGTCCTTCTCTTCAGCAGCCGGAGCCTCAGGAGCTTCCTCGGCGGCCGGAGCCTCTTCGGTAGCAGCTTCTTCAGTTGCGGCTTCTTCAGTTGCGGGAGCCTCAGCAGCTTCGGTCTCGGCAACCTCAGCCTCGGGAGCTTCCTCGGCAGCCGGAGCAGCCTTGTCTGCGTCGCGCTTGGCAGCCGCGGTAGCCTCGGCTACAACAGCCTGCTTGGCGGAAACCGGCTCAAGGACCAGCTCGATGACAGCCATGGGAGCGTTGTCGCCCTTGCGGTTGCCGATCTTGGTGATGCGGGTGTAGCCGCCGTCGCGGTTCTCCACAGCCTGGGCGATGTCGGTGAACAGCTCGTGGACGACGCCCTTGTTGCTGATCAGGCCGAGGACGCGGCGGCGGGAAGCGAGGTCGCCACGCTTGGCGAAGGTCACCAGGCGCTCTGCGTACGGCTTCAGGCGCTTGGCCTTGGTCACCGTGGTGGTGATCCGCTTGTGCTCGAACAGTGCTGCTGCCAGGTTCGCGAGCATGAGGCGCTCGTGAGCCGGGCCGCCTCCGAGGCGCGGACCCTTAGTGGGGGTAGGCATAATTGTTTCTCCTCAAATGGAAGCCGTGGGCTGTGCACACCATGGTGCCTGCCCGCCGGCCAAGGTCTGGTTTAGAGTTCGTCGTCGCCGAAGGCGGCGTCGTCCTCTTCGATTGCTGCGGCGCGTGCTGCGAGGTCAAAACCGGGAGGCGAGTCCTTGAGGGACAGGCCCAGTTCAACCAGCTTTGCCTTGACCTCGTCAATGGACTTGGCACCGAAGTTGCGGATGTCCATCAGGTCAGCCTCGGAGCGTGCAACGAGTTCACCCACGGTGTGGATGCCCTCACGCTTGAGGCAGTTGTAGGAACGGACGGTGAGGTCCAGATCCTCGATCGGCAGGGCCATGTCGGCTGCCAGGGCAGCGTCGGTGGGTGACGGGCCGATCTCGATACCTTCAGCTGCGGTGTTCAGCTCACGTGCCAGACCGAAGAGCTCCACCAGGGTGGTGCCTGCGGAAGCAACGGCATCGCGCGGGGCGATGGCCTGCTTGGTCTCGACGTCGACAATCAGCTTGTCGAAGTCGGTGCGCTGCTCAACACGGGTTGCTTCCACGCGGAAAGTAACCTTCAGCACCGGCGAGTAGATGGAGTCGACCGGGATACGGCCAATCTCTGCGTCGCCGGCCTTGTTCTGAGCTGCCGAAACGTAGCCGCGGCCGCGCTCGATGGTCAGTTCGAGTTCGAACTTGCCCTTCGAGTTCAGCGTGGCGATGTGCAGATCCGGGTTGTGGAATTCGACGCCGGCCGGCGGAGCGATGTCCGCGGCGGTGACGACTCCGGGGCCCTGCTTGCGCAGGTAAGCAACAACCGGCTCATCGTGCTCAGAGGAGACCGACAGGCTCTTGATGTTCAGGATGATCTCAGTGACATCTTCCTTGACACCCGGAACCGTGGTGAACTCGTGCAGCACGCCATCGATCCGGATGCTGGTTACAGCGGCACCGGGGATGGAGGAGAGCAGGGTACGGCGGAGGGAGTTACCGAGGGTGTAGCCGAAGCCCGGTTCCAGCGGTTCAATGATGAAACGCGAACGGTTTTCGGAGACTACCTCTTCGGAGAGGGTGGGGCGCTGTGCAATGAGCACTTAGGTTTCCTTTCGGCGAGCATCCGCTATATGACGCAACACAGGTGGTGGAAATTCGGTCTGAAGACTTAACGCGCTGGGCTTGCCCGGACCATCAACGGTCCGGGCAAGCTCAGGCGGCGTCGAAAGCCTTAGACGCGGCGGCGCTTCGGCGGGCGGCAGCCGTTGTGCGCAGCGGGGGTGACGTCCTGGATGGAGCCAACCTCGAGGCCTGCGGCCTGCAGCGAACGGATCGCGGTCTCGCGTCCGGAACCCGGTCCCTTGACGAAAACGTCAACCTTGCGCATGCCGTGCTCCTGAGCACGCTTGGCAGCAGCTTCGGCAGCCATCTGGGCTGCGAACGGGGTGGACTTGCGTGAGCCCTTGAACCCGACCTCACCAGAGGAAGCCCAAGAGATAACAGCGCCGCTCGGATCCGTGATGGAAACGATGGTGTTGTTAAACGTGCTCTTGATGTGCGCCTGGCCCAGCGCGATATTCTTTTTGTCCTTCTTACGCGGCTTGCGAACCGCGCCACGAGTCTTCGGGGGCATTATTTCTCCTACAGAAAGTTATTGGGGAAAGTACCGTTAATCCCGGACGGGATTTTAACGGGCCTTCTTCTTGCCGGCGACGGTGCGCTTCGGGCCCTTGCGGGTACGGGCGTTGGTCTTCGTACGCTGTCCGCGTACGGGCAGGCCCTTGCGGTGGCGCAGGCCTTCGTAGCTGCCGATTTCAACCTTGCGGCGGATATCTGCTGCTACTTCGCGGCGAAGGTCACCCTCAACCTTGTAGTTGCCTTCAATGTAGTCACGCAGCTCAACCATCTGTGCATCAGTCAGGTCCTTGACGCGAACGTCAGCGCTGATGCCAGTGGCAGCCAGGGTTTCGTGTGCACGGGTCTTGCCCACGCCGTAGATGTAAGTAAGCGCAATTTCCAGCCGCTTTTCGCGGGGAATGTCTACGCCAGCGAGACGAGCCATAGTGGCAGTGCTCCTTGAATAAACCGGAGGTCGTAAGCAGTACACCCGCACGTTCTGTGCGGCCCCGGCCTCCGACCGGGGGTTAGCTGTCCGGACTCTTTCGAGCTAAATGTTCCAGATCAGCTTGTGCTGCCTTTATTTACTTGCGTGGGTTAGCAACCCAGGATTTCCTTCAGGGAAGGAAATTAGCCCTGGCGCTGCTTGTGGCGCGGGTTCTCGCAGATCACCATGACCCGGCCATTACGGCGGATCACTTTGCACTTTTCGCAGATCTGCTTGACGCTCGGCTTGACCTTCATGGCATTCCTTTGCGTGTAACAGTTGGTCAACTGGAGCGGCGCTCAGCTTGCACTGAAGCCGCCCAGCAATTTACTTGTAGCGGTAGACGATACGACCACGGGTGAGGTCGTACGGGCTCAGCTCCACCACTACGCGGTCCTCCGGGAGGATCCTGATGTAGTGCTGACGCATCTTTCCAGAGATGTGTGCCAGTACGATGTGCTTGTTGGTGAGCTCAACGCGAAACATCGCGTTAGGCAGCGCCTCGGTCACAACGCCTTCGATCTCAATGACCCCGTCCTTCTTGGCCATACCCTCCGCTAACTGTTGTTGCCGCAGTCCTGCCGGATTGCACCGGGCATGACCACGAACGTTTTTGTTGGATCGATTGTCAGTTCCAGGCCCCAAAAGGGCGTGGCAGTCCAGACAACCAACAAACAACACTACTCTGTATCGCCGTAAAAGTTAAATCGGCAATGGTAACCTACTCGGCGGCGTACACACCATAATCCCCGGCCGGAGTGCTCACCGCTTGCGCACTGGCCACGCCGTCCAGAATGGCCAGGCGTACGACGTCGGCTGCCGCACTCTGCAGCGTAATCAGACTGATCTGCCGGGCAGCTTCGTCGGTCCGGTCCAGGTGCACAGCCCCCGTCGCGAGGGAAAAGACGATGTCCCCATCGGCCAGCGTGTGGCTCGGGTTCAATGCGCGGGCAATTCCAGCATGCGCGGCCGAGGCCGTCCTCTTGCACTCGGCCACGTCCAAAATCGCATTGGTGGCAACGACGACGAGGGTGGTGTTGAGGGGCGGCGTACCGTCGGCGGCTTCCGCCCCAGCGGCCGAAGCCCTCTGGGTCGATGTGCCAACCGGCAGTCCCAGCGCATTCACAACAGCCAGCGCGCCGACAACAACACCGCTCCCGAGGGTGATCGATGCACTGCCCAATCCGCCTTTGTACGTCCTGGCGATGACCGCTCCGGTGCCGGCACCCACGTTGCCGCATTCGACGTCGTGCCCTTCCGGTTGTGCCGCGGCGGCGACGGTGGCCGCGTAGCCCATGTCCGCCGTCGGGCGCGCCGAGAAGTCGCCGCCGCGGCCGAGGTCGAAGATCGCGGCGGCCGGGACGATCGGCACCACTCCCCCGGGCACTGCGAACCCCCGGTTGTTTTCCTCGCACCAGCGCTGTGCACCGGAGGCGGAGGCAAGGCCGTAGGCGCTCCCGCCGGTGAGCACCACGGCGTCCACTGCGCTGACCAGAGTGGTGGGGTCGAGAGCGTCAGTTTCGTGCGTGGCCGGCCCGCCGCCCTGGACGTCCACCGAACCAACTGTGCCCGGCGGCGGCAGGACCACCGTCACCCCGCTCAGCCAGCCGTCGTCGGCCTTCTGTACGTGGCCAATCCGGATGCCTGGCACGTCGGTGATTGTTCCCATGGCACCCATTGTGCCCTTCCCCTCGCTGGCGACGCGGATATTCTCCGCCAACGCAGAAAATCCCTGGCGACACCCTCATTCGGGGGTCGCCAGGGACTTTGCGCGTCGCAGGGGACAGTGCGCGTCCTTACGGGATCGGTACGGGGGTGACACCGAGGGGCACCAGGTGCTCCGCGCCGCCGTCGGGCGCTGAAAGCACCCAGATGCCCTTGTCGTGGACCGCCACGGAGTGCTCCCACTGGCAGGAACGCTGGCCGTCCGTGGTGACGACGGTCCAGTCGTCCTCCAGCACGGCGGTGTCGATGCTGCCGCGCACCAGCATGGGCTCAATTGCCAGGCACAGGCCCGGCCGTATTTTGGGACCGCGGTGGCTGGTGCGGTAGTTCAGCACGTCCGGCGGCATGTGCATTTCCGAGCCGATGCCGTGGCCCACATAATCTTCGAGGATGCCCAGCGGTTTGCCCGGGACGGACGACACGTAGTCGTCGATGGCTGCACCGATGTCGCCTACGTGCTTGCCGCTGGCCAGTGCCGCGATACCCCGCCACATGGCTGCCCGGGTGACGTCCGAGAGGCGCTGGTCCTCGGGGTCGGCAGTGCCCACGATGACGGTCCGGGCAGAGTCCGAGTGCCAGCCGTTGACGATCGCGCCGCCGTCGATCGAGATGATGTCGCCGTCGTGGAGCATGCGGCTGCCGGGGATGCCGTGCACCACCTCCTCGTTCACCGAGGTGCAGATGGTGGCCGGGAAGCCGTGGTAGCCGAGGAAGTTGGACTTTGCGCCGGCTTCGTTGAGGACGGCCGCGAAAACGTCATCAAGGTGCTTGGTGGTGACTCCGGGGACGGCTGCTGCAACGGCGGCGTCCAGGGCACGGCTGAGGACCAGGCCTGCCTCGTGCATGGTGCGCATCTGGGCGTTGGTCTTGTATTCGATGCGGGGCTGGCCAAAGGCCATGGTGTTTCCTTTCAAATGGCTGAGGCTCCTCCCGTTTACCGGGAGGAGCCTCGGAAAAGCTTTGCCTGGATCAGGCTGCCTGAGCGGCCTTGATGGCCTGCATTACGCGGTCCGTGACCTCGTCGATGGGGCCGATGCCGTCCACCTGGGTGAGAATGCCGCGTTCGGCATACTTGGCCACTACGGCTTCGGTCTGCTCGTGGTAGAGGTCAAGCCGGTGGCGGATGACGGCTTCGTTGTCGTCGCTCCGGCCCGTCTCCTTGGCGCGGCCCAGGAGCCGGTGCACCAGTTCCTCGTCGTCGGCAGTCAGCTGCAGGACGACGTCGAGCTTCTCTTCGCCCTTGGCGAGGATCTCGTCAAGGTAGTCCACCTGCGCGGTGGTGCGGGGGTAGCCGTCCAGCAGGAAGCCGCTTTCGACGTCGGCCTCGCCGAGCCGGTCGCGCACCATCTTGTTGGTCACGCTGTCCGGAACGAAGTCGCCGGCGTCCATGTACTTCTTGGCTTCAATGCCAAGCGGCGTTTCGCCCTTTACGTTTGCACGGAAGATATCGCCGGTGGAGATCGCCACAACGCCGAGGCGCTCCGAGATCCGCTCCGCCTGCGTTCCTTTTCCGGAACCCGGAGGTCCAATAATCAGCATTCTCGTCATCGCAAAAGCCCTTCGTAGTGACGTTGTTGTAGCTGCGCATCAATCTGCTTGACGGTCTCCAGGCCAACGCCCACCATGATCAGGATCGAGGTGCCACCGAACGGGAAGTTCTGGTTCGCGTTGATCAGTACCAGTGCCACCAGCGGAATCAGCGCCACGAAGCCCAGGTACAGGGCGCCAGGCAGGGTGATCCGGGAAAGCACGTACTGCAGGTAGTCCGCGGTGGGTTTGCCGGCGCGGATACCTGGGATGAAGCCGCCGTACTTCTTCATGTTGTCCGAGACCTCTTCAGGGTTGAAGGTGATCGCGACGTAGAAGTAGGTGAAGAAAACGATCATGGCGAAATAAAGCACCATGTAGATGGGCTGGTCACCGCGGACCAGGTTGTTGTTGATCCATTCCACCCACGGCTGGAGCTGTTCGCCCTGCCGCGGCTGGTTGAACTGGGAGATCAGGCCCGGCAGGTACAGCATGGACGAAGCGAAGATCACCGGGATAACGCCGGCCATGTTGACCTTGATGGGGATGTACGTGCTGGTACCACCCACAGTGCGGCGGCCAATCATCCGCTTGGCATACTGCACGGGCACGCGGCGCTGCGACTGCTCAACGAACACCACGAGGGCCACGGTCAACAGACCCACGGCGAGGACCATAAAGAACGTTCCGGGACCCTGCGAGCTCCAGATGGCGCCGAGGGAGGTGGGGAACGTGGCGGCGATGGACGTGAAGATGAGCAGGGACATGCCGTTGCCCACGCCCTTCTCGGTGACCAGCTCGCCCATCCACATGATCAGGCCGGTGCCGGCCGTCAGGGTGATGATGATCAGAATGGTGGTGATGACGCTGCTGTCCGGGATGATCGGCAGGTTGCAGCCGGGCAAGAGCTGCCCGGAACGCGCCAGGGAAACCAGGGTGGTGGCGTTCAGCAGGCCCAGGGCGATGGTGAGGTACCGCGTGTACTGGGTCAGCTTGGACTGCCCCGACGCACCCTCTTCGTAAAGCTGCTGGAACCGGGGAATGACCACCCGGAGCAGCTGGACGATGATGCTTGCCGTGATATACGGCATGATGCCGAGGGCAAAGATGGACACCTGGAGCAACGCGCCGCCGCTGAACAGGTTAACGAGCTGGTACAGGCCACCTGCGGTCTGACCGTTCTGCAAGCATTGCTGGACATTCTGGTAGTCCACACCTGGCGAGGGAATGAAGGCACCCAAGCGGAAGATGGTGATGATTCCCAGCGTGAACAACAACTTGCGTCGCAGATCAGGCGTGCGAAAGGCCCGGCCAAATGCGCTAAGCAAGCGTCCTCCTGGTGGTATTAAGAGTGGTGTGATGGGGATCTATGAATCCCAACAACCGAGTCTAACGGTTGGATGTGCCATGCGAACAATCCGTAGACGCGCGCAAGCGGTGGATGGCGGCAATAATACGCCGGGCGGATGTGAAAAACTCCCGGTCTCCAGGGCCTGGGGCCCCGGAAACCGGGAGTTCAACAACGGGCTAGGCGCCCACCTGCTCTAGAGAGCGGTGGTGCTTCCGCCTGCTGCAGCAATCTTTTCAGCGGCGCTGGCCGAGAATGCGTGGGCGGTGACGTCAACCTTGACGGTGATGTCGCCGGTGCCAAGCACCTTGACGGGCTGGTTCTTGCGAACGGCACCCTTTTCGACCAGGTTCTCCACGGTGACTGCGCCACCTTCCGGGAACAGCTCGTTGAGCTTGTCCAGGTTTACAACCTGGAACTCAACCCGGAACGGGTTCTTGAAGCCGCGCAGCTTCGGCAGGCGCATGTGCAGCGGCAGCTGGCCGCCGGCAAAGCCAGCCTTGACCTGGTAGCGGGCTGCAGTACCCTTCGTGCCACGACCGGCGGTCTTACCCTTGGATCCCTCACCACGACCAACGCGGGTCTTGGCGGTCTTGGCACCCGGTGCGGGACGCAGGTGGTGAACCTTCAGGGCGTTCTGCTTCTCAGCAGCGGCGCTCTGAGCCTTTTCGGCATTGTTCTCTGCCATTTACTTCGCCTCCTCTACCTTTACCAGGTGCGGAACCGTGTTGAGCATTCCGACGGTCACGGCGTCGGCGGTGCGGACAACAGTGTGTCCGATCCGCTTCAGGCCGAGGGACCGCAGGGTGTCGCGCTGGTTCTGCTTGCCGCCAATGGCGGACTTGATCTGAGTGATCTCCAACTGGGTGTCGGAGGGAATCAGGTTCTTAGCCATAACTAGACACCTGCCTTCGAATTCAGGAGGGCCTTCACCAGTGCCGGCGGAGCGATCTCGTCGAGGGGCAGGCCGCGGCGTGCTGCCACTGCTGCCGGCTCTTCGAGGCGCTTCAGGGCATCAACGGTCGCGTGAACGATGTTGATGGCGTTGGAGGAACCGAGCGATTTGGAGAGGATGTCGTGGATGCCCACGCACTCCAGTACTGCACGGACCGGGCCACCGGCGATAACACCGGTACCGGCGGAGGCCGGACGCAGCATAACGACGCCTGCAGCAGCCTCACCCTGTACGCGGTGCGGGATGGTGCTGCCAACGCGGGGAACCCGGAAGAAGGACTTCTTGGCTTCTTCTACGCCCTTCGCGATTGCGGCAGGAACTTCCTTAGCCTTGCCGTAGCCAACGCCGACCATGCCGTTGCCGTCACCGACGACGACCAGGGCGGTGAAGCTGAAGCGACGACCACCCTTGACCACCTTGGAGACGCGGTTGATGGTGACGACGCGCTCTACGAACTGGCTCTTCTCGGCTTCACGGCCGCCGTCGCGGCCGCCACGGCCACCACGGTCGCCGCGGCCCTGGCCACGGTCGCCACGCTCGCCGCGACGAGCGCCGCCACGGCGGTCGTCGGCAGCTGCGGGAGCAGTGGTCTCAGTGGCAGCTACGGCTTCAGTAGCCTTCTGATCTGCAGACACAGTGTCCTTTTCCTTGTTTGCTTCCGTCACAGTGACAGCCCACCTTCACGTGCACCGTCAGCGACGGCGGCGATCCGGCCGTGGTACTTGTTACCACCGCGGTCGAAGACAACAGCTTCGATACCGGCAGCCTTGGCACGCTCGGCGACGAGTTCGCCAACGCGCTTGGCCTTGGCAGTCTTGTCGCCGTCGAATGCACGAAGGTCGGCTTCCAGAGTGGAGGCGCTCGCTACGGTCAGGCCCTTGGTGTCATCGACAACCTGGACGAATACGTGGCGTGCGGAACGGTTGACGACCAGACGAGGACGTACAGCCGTACCGGAGATGCGCTTACGGATACGAAGCTGGCGGCGGCTGCGCGAAGCAGACTTGCTCTTGTTCGTACGCTTCTTGTTAATTGAGATGGCCATGGTTACTTACCAGCCTTTCCGACCTTGCGGCGGATGACTTCGCCGGCGTAACGGATGCCCTTGCCCTTGTAGGGGTCCGGCTTCCGCAGCTTGCGAATGTTGGCAGCAACCTCGCCGACCTGCTGCTTGTTGATACCTGAAACAGAGAGCTTGGTCGGGGTCTCAACTGCAAAGGTGATGCCCTCCGGTGCGGAGACATTGACCGGGTGGCTGTAACCCAGAGCGAACTCAAGGTCAGATCCCTTGGCCTGAACGCGGTAACCGGTACCAACGATTTCAAGCTTCTTCTCGTAGCCCTTGGTAACGCCCTCGATCATGTTGGAGATCAGGGTGCGGGTCAGGCCGTGGAGTGAACGGGAGGCGCGCTCGTCGTTCGGGCGGGCGACAGTCAGGGTGTCTGCTTCCAGGGAAACCTCGATCGGGCTGGCCACAGTGTGGTTCAGCTCGCCCTTGGAACCCTTGACGCTGACGACAGAGCCGTCAACCTTGACCTCAACGCCGGCAGGAACGGTGATGGGGAGACGTCCAATACGTGACATTATTCTCTTCCTTTCCCGTTACCAGACGTAAGCGAGGACTTCGCCGCCCACGCCCTTCTTGCCGGCCTGCTTGTCAGTCAGGAGGCCGGAAGAGGTGGACAGGATTGCGACACCCAGGCCACCCAGCACGTGCGGCAGGTTGGTGGACTTTGCGTAAACACGCAGGCCCGGCTTGGAAATACGACGAACACCAGCGATTGAACGCTCGCGGTTCGGTCCGAACTTGAGCTCGATGGTCAGCTTCTTGCCAACCTCAGCGTCTTCTTCCTTCCAGCCGGCGATGAAGCCTTCGGCCTTGAGGATGTCAGCAACGCGTGCCTTGAGCTTGCTGTACGGCATGGACACGGAATCGTGGTATGCCGAGTTTGCATTGCGCAGACGCGTAAGCATGTCTGCGACAGGATCTGTCATTGTCATGGTGGGCTCTTGCCCTTCCTCATAACGGTTTCCGCGGTGCTGCTTTTACAGCCGCACCGCCGGACCTTTTACGTAGTTAGATTAGTCTTCGGCCTTGAACGGGAAACCAAGCGCCTTAAGCAGCGCGCGGCCTTCGTCATCGGTCTTGGCAGTGGTGACAACCGTGATGTCCATACCGCGGACGCGGTCAATCTTGTCCTGGTCGATCTCGTGGAACATAACCTGCTCGGTCAGACCGAAGGTGTAGTTGCCGTTACCGTCGAACTGCTTGCCGGAGAGACCGCGGAAGTCCCTGATACGGGGCAGTGCGAGGCTGACCAGACGGTCCAGGAATTCCCACATACGGTCGCCACGCAGGGTAGCGTGTGCACCGATGGGCATGCCTTCGCGCAGCTTGAACTGTGCGATCGACTTGCGGGCCTTGGTTACCTGCGGCTTCTGGCCGGTGATCTGGGTGAGGTCGCGGACAGCGCCGTCGATCAGCTTGGAGTCCTTGGCGGCATCTCCAACACCCATGTTCACAACGACCTTGACGAGGCGCGGAACCTGGTTGACGTTTTCGTACTTGAATTCCTCAATGAGCGTGCTCTTGATGGATTCGGCGTACTTGGTCTTCAGACGAGGAACGATCTTCGTTGCCGGAGTCTCGAGAGTCTCAGTCATTAGATGTCCTTCCCTGAGCTCTTGGCCACGCGGACGCGCACTTCGCGCTGAACACCATTGCGCTCAACGGTCTCGGTGCGGAAGCCGACGCGGGTGGGCTTCTTGGTGGACGGGTCAACCAGAGCCACATTGGAGATGTGGATCGAAGCTTCAACAACCTCGATGCCACCGGTCTTGGTGCCGCGCTGCGACTGACCGACCTTGGTGTGCTTGGTTACGCGGTTGATGCCTTCGACCAGCACGCGGTTGGTCTCGGGGAACACGCGCAGGACCTTGCCCTGCTTGCCGCGGTCGCCGCCGCGCTCAGCCTTGGCGCCAGTGATGACCTGAACGAGGTCACCCTTCTTGATCTTAGCCATGGACTAGAGCACCTCCGGAGCCAGAGAAACGATCTTCATGAACTTCTTGTCACGCAGTTCACGACCAACCGGTCCGAAGATACGGGTACCGCGGGGGTCACCGTCAGCCTTCAGGATCACAGCTGCGTTCTCGTCAAACTTGATGTAGGAACCATCCGCACGGCGGCGTTCCTTCTTGGTACGGACGATGACTGCCTTGACAACATCGCCCTTCTTTACGTTGCCGCCCGGGATTGCATCCTTGACGGTTGCGACAATGACGTCGCCAATGCCTGCGTAGCGACGGCCAGATCCACCGAGAACGCGAATGGTAAGGATTTCCTTAGCACCCGTGTTGTCGGCGACCTTGAGTCGCGACTCCTGCTGAATCACTATTTACTCCTTGCGTCGCGCCGGTTCTCAGACCGAAAATCTTCCTACGGAATGAGCCTTGCGGAACGGTTGATCGGGGTGTCTCTTGACCTGCCTGGATTTTGCCAGACCAGGCCTAAACTCCCGTGCCAGAAGCAGTTGCTCCCATCCGGTCCAGAAAATCCTGGGCGCAAGGGGGCACTATGCTGTGGCACGCTTGTTTACGAGGTTGATGTCGGCGCGCGAAAGGCGCCATACAAACTCAAAATCTTAGCACGTTTTTCGTTTATCCCCATATCACCGCCGGCGCTCCCCCGCAAGACGGACGACGGCGCCACTCACGGCAGCCTTTCGGCCCACCATGCCTGCCACTCCCCCCACGAAGAGGCCCCGCGCCGTCGGCCGCCCAGCAAAAGCGCGTCAGACGCGCCATCACCTTCCGCAGCTCTCCCGGCAACGCGCCATCACCTCCCGCAAGTTTCCCGGCGAGGCGCCATCACCTCCCGCAAGTTTCCCGGCAACGCGCCATCACCTCCCGCAAGTTTCCCGGCAACGCGCCATCACCTCCCGCAGCCCTAGGCGAGAGGTGATGGGGCGTTCTTCAAAAAACGACGGGAAGTGATGGGGCGTTCTTCAAAAAACGACGGGAAGTGATGGCGCGTTCTCCAAAAACGACGGGAAGTGATGGCGCGTTCTCCAAAAACGACGGGAAGTGATGACGCGTTCTTCAAAAAACGACGGGAAGTGATGGCGGGTTGTGTGGGCGGGGCGGCGAGGGACGGACGACGGCGCCACTCGCGGCAGCCTTTCGGCCCGCCATCCCTGCCACTCCCACTCCCCCGCGAAGAGGCCGCGCCGCCGTCGTGCGTTCAAGAGAAGCCCGCCCCACCGTTAACGCGGAAACCCCCGCTCCCAAAGGGAGCAGGGGCTTCCGGATACCGAAGCAGCAGGTGCTACTTGGCCTTCTCGAGGATTTCCACGAGCCGCCAGTTCTTGGTGGCGGACAGCGGACGGGTCTCGGCGATGACAACGAGGTCGCCGATGCCGGCGATGTTCTCTTCGTCGTGGGCCTTGACCTTGGAGGTACGGCGGATGACCTTGCCGTACAGAGCGTGCTTCACGCGGTCTTCAACCTGGACAACGATGGTCTTTTCCATCTTGTCAGAGACCACGTAGCCGCGACGCGTCTTGCGGTAACCGCGCTGCTCAGCCGTGGCTGCGGTAGCAGTTTCGGTCACGTTCTCGTCCTTTTCACTCACTTGGCATCCTCCTCGGTCTCAACCGTTTCAGCCTTGTCGGCCTTCTTGGTTGCTGCCTTCTTGGACTTCTTCTCTTCCTTGGCTTCCACAACCGGTGCGGCAACCTCGGCACGAATGCCCAGCTCGCGCTCACGGAGCACGGTGTAGATGCGGGCGATGTCCTTCTTTACCGCGCGCAGACGACCGTGGTTCTCCAGCTGTCCGGTGGCGGACTGGAAACGCAGGTTGAACAGCTCTTCCTTGGCCTTGCGGAGTTCTTCAACGAGACGCTCGTTGTCGAAACCGTCCAGCTGTGCGGGAGCCAGATCCTTGGATCCTACTGCCATTTCTATTCACCACCTTCGCGACGCAGAATGCGTGCCTTCAACGGGAGCTTGTGGATTGCCAGGCGCAGGGCCTCGCGTGCTACCGATTCTTCGACGCCGGAGATCTCGAAGAGAACCCGGCCCGGCTTGACGTTTGCGACCCACCATTCCGGTGAACCCTTACCGGAACCCATGCGGGTTTCGGCAGGCTTCTTGGTGAGGGGACGGTCCGGGTAAATGTTGATCCAGACCTTACCGCCACGCTTGATGTGGCGGGTCATCGCGATACGTGCAGACTCGATCTGACGGTTGGTGACGTATGCCGGGCTCAGGGCCTGGATGCCGTACTCACCGAAGGAGACCTTGGTGCCGCCCGTAGCAGCGCCGGAACGACCCGGGTGGTGCTGCTTACGGTGCTTGACTCGACGTGGGATAAGCATTTAAGCCTGTCCTCCTTCTACTGCTGCAGCGGGTGCAGCCTCAACTGCCGGTGCTTCAGCAGCAGGAGCTGCGTCAGCGGCCGGACGGTCGTTGCGACGGCGGCGGTCACCACGGTCAGCGCCGCTCGGGCGGCCCGGGCGATCGCTGGGGCCGCGGCCGCGGGACGGAGCAGCAGCTGACTGCTGAGCCAGTTCCTTGGCCGTGAGGTCGCCCTTGTAGATCCAGACCTTCACACCGATGCGGCCGAAGGTGGTCTTGGCTTCGTAGAAGCCGTAGTCGATGTTCGCGCGGAGGGTGTGCAGGGGCACACGGCCTTCGCGGTAGAACTCCGAGCGGGACATTTCAGCGCCACCCAGTCGACCGGAGCAGGCGATACGGATGCCCTTGGCACCTGCACGCTGTGCGGACTGCATGGCCTTCTTCATCGCGCGGCGGAAAGCCACACGCGAAGTCAGCTGCTCAGCAACGCCCTGGGCAACAAGCTGTGCTTCCATCTCGGGGTTCTTGACCTCGAGGATGTTCAGCTGAACCTGCTTGCCGGTGAGCTTTTCGAGCTCGCCGCGGATGCGGTCTGCTTCTGCTCCACGGCGGCCGATGACGATGCCCGGGCGGGCCGTGTGGATGTCCACGCGGACACGGTCACGGGTGCGCTCGATCTCAACCTTGGCGATACCGGCGCGCTCCATGCCCGTGGACATGAGCTGGCGGATGCGGATGTCTTCGCGAACGAAGTCCTTGTACCGCTGGCCGGCCTTGGTGCTGTCAGCGAACCAGTGCGATACGTGATCGGTGGTGATGCCGAGTCGGAACCCGTGCGGGTTTACTTTCTGTCCCACTTAGCGAGCCTCCTCTTTCTCCGGGGTAGCGACTACCACGGTGATGTGGCTGGTGCGCTTCTTGATCTGAAATGCACGACCCTGGGCACGCGGCTGGAACCGCTTCATGGTCGGGCCTTCATCAACAAACGCTTCGCTGATGATGAGGTCGCCTTCGTCAAACGCCACGCCGTCGCGGTCCGCGAGGACCCGGGCGTTGGAGATTGCCGACTGAACTACCTTGAATACCGGCTCCGAAGCTGCCTGCGGGGCAAACTTCAGAATTGCCAGAGCCTCATTCGCTTGCAAACCACGAACAAGGTTGACGACGCGCCGGGCCTTCATAGGCGTTACGCGGATGTGGCGCGCAATTGCCTTGGCTTCCATTGCTTTCCTTCTCTCGTCTTTGACGTAAGTGCAGGCGCCTAGCGGCGCTTGCCCTTACGGTCGTCCTTGACATGGCCGCGGAATGTCCGCGTGGGAGCGAATTCGCCGAGCTTGTGCCCGACCATCGACTCAGTGACAAACACCGGGATGTGCTTGCGTCCGTCGTGTACGGCGATCGTGTGCCCGAGCATGTCGGGGATGATCATCGAACGGCGGGACCAGGTCTTAATGACGTTCTTAGTGCCCTTTTCGTTTTCCCTGGCTACCTTCACAAAGAGGTGCTGGTCAACGAAAGGACCTTTTTTCAGGCTGCGTGGCATGTGTCCAGGCTCCTATCGCTTGTTCTTGCCAGTACGACGGCGACGCACAATAAGCTTGTCGCTCTCTTTGTTGGGGCGGCGCGTGCGGCCTTCCCGCTTACCGTTCGGGTTGACGGGGTTACGTCCACCGGACGTCTTACCCTCGCCACCACCGTGCGGGTGGTCAACCGGGTTCATGGCGACACCACGGACGGTCGGGCGGACGCCCTTCCAGCGCATACGGCCAGCCTTGCCCCAGTTGATGTTTGACTGCTCGGCGTTGCCCACCTCGCCGACGGTTGCGCGGCAGCGCACGTCAACGTTGCGGATTTCACCGGAAGGCAGACGCAGCTGGGCGAAGCGGCCTTCCTTGGCGACGAGCTGGATGGATGCACCGGCGGACCGGCCCATCTTGGCGCCGCCACCCGGACGCAGTTCAACTGCGTGGATGACGGTACCCACGGGGATGTTACGCAGGGGCAGGTTGTTGCCAGGCTTGATGTCAGCGTTGGCACCTGCTTCCACCATGTCACCCTGGGCCAGCTTGTTCGGCGCGATGATGTAACGCTTGGTGCCATCAACGTAGTGCAGGAGGGCGATGCGAGCCGTACGGTTCGGATCGTACTCAATTTCAGCAACGCGGGCGTTGACGCCGTCCTTGTCGTGGCGACGGAAGTCGATCAGACGGTACTGGCGCTTGTGTCCGCCACCCTTGTGACGGGTGGTGATCTTACCGGTGTTGTTACGGCCACCCTTTTTGGGCAGCGGACGTACCAACGACTTTTCCGGCGTCGACCGCGTGATTTCGATGAAGTCCGCTACGCTCGAGCCACGACGGCCCGGGGTAGTCGGCTTGTATTTACGGATTCCCATAATTTATTTCCTCGTTAAAGTGGTCTCCGCTACGCGAGCGGACCGCCGAAGATGTCGATAGTGCCTTCTTTGAGGGTGACAATCGCACGCTTGGTGTTCTTGCGGGTACCCCATCCGAATTTGGTGCGCTTGCGCTTACCGGCACGGTTGATGGTGTTGATCGATTCGACCTTGACGGAGAAGATTTTCTCCACGGCCAGCTTGATCTCGGTCTTGTTCGACCGGGGGTCCACCAGGAAGGTGTACTTGCCCTCGTCGATCAGGCCGTAGCTCTTTTCCGACACGACGGGCGCAAGCACGACGTCGCGGGGATCCTTGATGGTGGCTGCACTCACTTGGCATCCTCCTCGTTCTTTGCCACTGCCTTGCCGGCAACGAATGCTTCGTAGGCAGCCTTGGTGAAGACAACGTCATCAGACACGAGAACGTCGTAGGTGTTCAGCTGGTCTGCGTACAGAACGTGAACACCGGCGAGGTTGCGCACGGACAGTGCAGCAACATCGTTGGCGCGCTCGATGACAACCAGCAGGTTCTTGCGGTCAGAAACGCCGCGCAGCGTTGCAAGTGCAGTCTTGGCCGAAGGCTTGTCGCCCTCAACCAATTCGGCAACAACGTGGATGCGTCCGTTACGCGCCCGGTCAGACAGTGCGCCGCGAAGTGCAGCAGCAATCATCTTCTTGGGGGTGCGCTGGCTGTAGTCACGCGGGGTGGGACCGTGGACAATGCCACCGCCGGTCATGTGAGGAGCACGGATGGAACCCTGACGGGCGCGGCCGGTACCCTTCTGCTTGAACGGCTTGCGTCCTGCACCGGAAACCTCAGCGCGGGTCTTGGTCTTGTGGGTACCCTGGCGAGCAGCAGCGAGCTGGGCAACGACAACCTGGTGCAGCAGCGGCACGTTGGTCTGAACGTCGAAGATCTCTGCGGGCAGGTCAACCTGGACAGTGTTAGCCATTGGACTAGGCTCCCTTCACGGCGGTGCGTACGAGTACGACCTGGCCGCGGGCGCCGGGAACGGCACCCTTGATAAGGAGCAGCGACTTCTCGACGTCAACCGCGTGGACCGTGAGGTTCAGCGTGGTGTGACGAACGGCGCCCATGCGGCCGGCCATTTTCATGCCCTTGAAGACGCGGCTCGGGGTGGATGCGCCACCGATTGAACCGGGCTTACGGTGGTTCTTGTGGGCACCGTGGGAAGCTCCAACGCCGTGGAAGCCGTGACGCTTCATAACACCGGCGAAGCCCTTACCCTTGGTGGTGCCGATGACGTCGATCTTCTGGCCGGCTTCGAAGACCTCTACGGAGAGCTCCTGGCCCAGCTCGTACTCAGCAGCATCTGCGGTACGAAGTTCGACGACGTGGCGGCGAGGCGTGACGCCTGCCTTCTCAAAGTGACCAGCCAGCGGCTTGGTGACCTTGCGGGGATCGATCTGGCCGTAGCCGATCTGAACGGCTACGTAGCCATCAGCTTCTGCATTGCGCAGCTGGGTGATGACGTTCGAATCTGCCTGGACCACAGTGACGGGGATGAGCTTGTTGTTCTCGTCCCAGACCTGGGTCATGCCGAGCTTCGTGCCCAGCAGGCCCTTTACGTTACGGGTTGCGGTCATAGTCTCTCAGCACCTCCCTACAGTTTGATTTCGATGTTCACGTCGGCCGGCAGGTCGAGACGCATAAGCGAGTCAACAGCCTTCGGCGTGGGATCGATGATGTCGATAAGACGCTTGTGCGTGCGCATTTCGAAGTGCTCGCGGCTGTCCTTGTACTTGTGCGGAGAGCGGATTACGCAGTAAACGTTCTTCTCCGTCGGCAGCGGCACGGGGCCAACTACAGTTGCGCCTGCGCGCGTGACCGTCTCAACGATCTTCCGTGCTGAAACGTCAATGACCTCGTGGTCGTATGACTTCAGCCGGATGCGGATTTTTTGTCCCGCCATGTCGCCTGACTCTCTTTCAGTCTGTGCTTCCCCTGATTAGGGCTGCCCTGTTCACTTACCTGTTGTGCGGCTGCCGAAGCATTTGAAGTCGTAACTACCACCCGCCGCACAAGCTGAATCCGGATGAATCCGGGTTCCTCAACCTGCCGACGCAACCGACCCCCGCGGTCGGGCGTGTCGCGCTCTGTGCGCGTACTCGTCCGCAATTCCTTGGGAAGTGGGTTATGTTTGGGCTCTTACCTGGACCCTGGCACCCGGCATTATCCGGATCGGGACGCGAAAGAGCGCTTGAACAACTCATCTAGTATGCCGGAATTTGGCGCCAGAAGCGAATTGGCCCTTTTCCCGGCGCAGTCCAGGGGTCATTGCCAATGGATACGCCCGAATGGATGATAGGGGCATGACGCTGGAAAGCACCGAATCCGTGACTGACCTGGTCAGCCGCATGCCGCCGTCGTTCACGCTGGGCGTCGCGGCCGCAGCATTCCAGATCGAAGGAGCCGTTACCCAGGGAGGCCGGGGACCGTCCGGATGGGACGCGTTCGCTGAGAAACCCGGCAGCATTATGGACGGGCACTCCCCCGTTGTGGCCTGCGACCACTATAACCGCCTGCCGGAGGACATCGCTCTGTTGCAGGAGCTGGGCGTGGACTCCTACCGCTTCTCGTTGTCCTGGCCAAGGATCCAGCCCGGGGGCCGGGGAAGCCTCAATCCGGAGGGGCTGGACTTCTATGACCGGCTGATCGACCAGCTGCTCGCTGCCGGCATCTCCCCCATGGCCACCCTTTACCACTGGGATACCCCCCTGCCGCTGGAACAGCGAGGGGGCTGGATGAACCGCGAAACAGCTGAACGGTTTGGCGAGTACGCCGCTGCCGCCGGCGAACGCTATGGCGATCGCGTGGCGCAGTGGGTCACGCTGAACGAACCGCTGTCGGTGACCCTGAACGGCTACGCCCTTGGCGTCCACGCCCCTGGCCGGACACTCATGTTCGACGCTCTTCCGTCCATCCACCACCAACTCCTGGCCCACGGTCTCGGTGCACAGGCCCTGCGCGCTGCCGGGGTCAAGGGAGACGTTGGCGTCACCAACCTCCACTCGCCAGTCCGGCCAGCCAGCCGGAAGGTCGGGGACAGGCTGGTGGCGAAGCTGTACGACCTGCTTATGAACAGGATCTACGCCGACCCCGTGCTGCTGGGCCGCTACCCCAGCCTCCCGCTGTATGCCAGGCCGTGGCTGCGCTCAATCGGCAGGATTTCCGACGCCGACCTGCGGACCATCCACCAGCCGCTGGATTTCTACGGGCTTAACTACTACTTCCCGGTGAAAGTTGCCATCGGCCGCGGCGTGACGCCTATTCCTGCCAATACCCACAAGGCGGTAGCCAAGCTCCCCTTTCATGAGGCGGGCTACCCGGAATACAGCAGCACCGGCTTTGGCTGGCCTGTGGCCCCGGACCATCTGGGTATCCTGCTCAAGGAGCTGCAGGACCGGTACGGTGACGCGCTCCCACCCGTCTACATCACCGAAAGCGGAGCGAGTTTCCCCGAGCCCGACCAGGTGTCCGGCCCCGTCCAGGATGGGGACCGGGTGGACTACATCGCTGCGCACCTGCGCGCGGCACTGGATGCCACCTCGCCCGGCGGTGCGGCGTCGGGCGTGGACCTGCGCGGCTACTACGTGTGGACCCTGATGGACAATTTCGAATGGGCGGCAGGCTACTCCCAGCGCTTCGGCCTGGTGCACGTGGATTTCGGGACACTGGAGCGCACGCCCAAGCAGTCTTTCTACTGGTACCAGGCGCTCAGCAAGGCACGGAGGGCTGCGGCCGGCTAGCCATCCCAGCCCGGCGCCGCTACTGGTTTTTGTTCGCCCGGTTGATCCGCTTGGCGCGGTCAATCTCGTTGCGGAAGTGCTTCTTGGCCCAGAACACACCTGCGACCACGGCTACCGCGATAATCAGAAAAATAAGCCAACCCATGATGATCTCCTTTCGGTCCAGCAACAGTATCAGGGAGGGGTTAACGAAAAAGAACAGCCCCGCTGCAGTAGCAGTGGGGCTGTTCTTTCAGTTCAACTGGAATTACTTGTTGATCTTGGTAACGCGTCCTGAACCAACGGTGCGGCCGCCTTCGCGGATTGCGAAGCCGAGGCCCTCTTCCATAGCGATCGGCTGGATGAGCGCAACGGTCATCTCAGTGTTGTCGCCAGGCATAACCATTTCCGTGCCCTCGGGCAGGGTGATAACGCCGGTTACGTCCGTGGTGCGGAAGTAGAACTGCGGGCGGTAGTTGGAGTAGAACGGGTTGTGACGTCCGCCTTCGTCCTTGGAGAGGATGTAGACGTTAGCCTCGAAGTCGGTGTGCGGGGTGATGGAACCCGGCTTGACGACAACCTGGCCGCGCTCTACGTCATCGCGCTTCAGACCGCGGAGCAGGAGGCCACAGTTCTCGCCGGCCCATGCTTCGTCGAGCTGCTTGTGGAACATCTCGATACCGGTAACCGTGGTCTTCTGGACCGGGCGGATGCCGACGATCTCGACCTCGGAGTTGATGGCGAGGGTTCCACGCTCGGCGCGGCCCGTAACAACGGTGCCACGGCCGGTGATGGTGAAGACGTCCTCGATCGGCATCAGGAACGGCTTGTCACGGTCACGTACGGGGTCCGGAACGGACTCGTCGACAGCAGCCATCAGGTCCTCAACGGACTTGACCCACTCCGGGTCGCCTTCCAGTGCCTTCAGGCCGGAAACGCGGACAACCGGTGCTTCGTCGCCATCGAAGCCCTGCGAGCTAAGGAGCTCACGAACTTCCATTTCAACGAGGTCCAGCAGTTCCTCATCGTCAACCATGTCGGACTTGTTCAGCGCGACCAGCAGGTAGGGAACACCAACCTGGCGGGCGAGCAGAACGTGCTCGCGGGTCTGAGCCATCGGGCCGTCAGTGGCGGCAACCACGAGGATTGCACCGTCCATCTGGGCAGCACCGGTGATCATGTTCTTGATGTAGTCAGCGTGACCGGGGGCGTCTACGTGTGCGTAGTGGCGCTTCTCGGTCTGGTACTCAACGTGGGAGATGTTGATGGTAATGCCGCGCTGACGCTCTTCGGGAGCAGAGTCAATCGACGCGAAGTCACGCTTCTCGTTGAGAGTCGGGTACTTGTCGTACAGCACCTTGGAAATGGCGGCCGTCAACGTCGTCTTACCGTGGTCAACGTGACCAATGGTGCCGATGTTAACGTGCGGCTTAGTCCGCTCGAACTTTGCCTTTGCCACAGGTTCCTCCTAGAACGTTTTCAAATGACATACCCTTCTGCCGCTCTTGTAGCGGCAGAAACTCAGGTAAGTCTACTTGGGGGGCTTTGGATTGGTGAAATTGCAGATTCAGGAACTAATACTAGTCCCTCGAGCCTGTTCGTGCAGATGGCCGGGATCCGGCTTGTCCGGATGAATCCGGCCGTACCCGGCCACCTGCACCAGGCGGCCTCCGTCAATCGGAAGCACACCCGAGTTTGTTCGCTGCGAAGAGTCCGAAGACTATTCGCCGCGGGTCTTCTGGATGATCTCGTCGGCAACTGCCTTCGGGACCTCGGCGTAGCTGTTGAACGTCATGGAGTACACAGCACGGCCCTGGGTCTTCGAACGCAGGTCACCGATGTAGCCGAACATGCCGGACAGCGGAACGTGCGCACGGATGACCTTGACGCCCTGTGCATCTTCCATGGACTGCATCTGGCCACGGCGGGAGTTGAGGTCACCGATAACTTCACCCATGTATTCCTCAGGGGTGCGGACCTCTACATCCATCAGCGGTTCGAGCAGAACCGGGTTGGCCTTGCGTGCGGCTTCCTTGAAAGCCATACGGCCGGCGATCTTGAACGCCATTTCTGACGAGTCAACATCGTGGTACGCGCCGTCAACCAGTGTGGCCTTGATGCCCACAACCGGGTAACCGGCCAGGACGCCGTCGTTCAGCGCATCCTGGATACCAGCGTCAACAGACGGGATGTACTCGCGGGGAACGCGGCCACCGGTGACCTTGTTCTCGAACTCGTACAGCTCGCCCTCGGCGGTGTCCAGCGGCTCGATCGCGATCTGGATCTTTGCGAACTGGCCCGAACCACCGGTCTGCTTCTTGTGCGTGTAGTCGTGGCGTTCGACGGCGCGCTTGATGGTTTCGCGGTAAGCAACCTGGGGCTTGCCCACGTTTGCCTCGACCTTGAATTCGCGGCGCATGCGGTCCACCAGGATGTCCAGGTGGAGCTCGCCCATGCCGGCGATGATGGTCTGGCCGGTGTCTTCGTTGAGGGACACCTGGAAGGTGGGGTCCTCAGCGGAGAGCTTCTGGATGGCCGTGGAGAGCTTCTCCTGGTCACCCTTGGTGTTCGGCTCGATGGCAACCGAGATCACGGGCTCCGGGAAGCTCATGGACTCGAGCACGATCTGGTTGCCGGAATCACACAGGGTGTCACCCGTGGTGGTGTCCTTCAGACCGATGGCTGCGTAGATGTGGCCGGCGGTAGCGCCCTCGACGGGCATTTCCTTGTTGGCGTGCATCTGGAACAGCTTGCCGATGCGCTCCTTCTTGCCCTTGGTGGAGTTGACCACCTGGGCGCCTGCTTCCACGTGACCGGAGTACACGCGGATGAAGGTGAGCTGGCCGAAGAACGGGTGCGCAGCAATCTTGAAGGCCAGTGCGGAGAAGGGCTCTTCGGAGGAAGGCTTGCGGGTCAGTTCCTTCTCTTCGTCGCGAGGATCGTGGCCGACCATCGGGGGGACGTCGAGCGGGTTCGGCAGGTAGTCCACAACTGCATCGAGCATGGGCTGAACGCCACGGTTCTTGAAGGCGGAACCACAGAAGATCGGGTAGAGCTCGGAGTTGATCGTCATCTTGCGGATGCCGGCCTTGAGCTCGTCGATCGAGATTTCTTCACCCTCGAGGTACTTCTCCATGAGTTCCTCGGAGGACTCTGCAACCGTCTCAACGAGGTTTGCGCGGTACTCTTCAGCCTTTTCCTGGAGGTCAGCCGGGATCTCGCGGATCTCGTACTTCGCACCCATGGTGACGTCACCCTTGGCATCGCCGGGCCACACCAGTGCGCGCATGTAGAGCAGGTCCACGACGCCGATGAAGTCGTTCTCGGCACCGATGGGCAGCTGCATAACGAGCGGCTTGGCACCCAGGCGGCTGACGATGGTGTCTACGGTGAAGTAGAAGTCGGCACCGAGCTTGTCCATCTTGTTGACGAAGCAGATGCGCGGAACGTTGTACTTGTCAGCCTGGCGCCAAACGGTCTCAGACTGCGGCTCAACGCCTTCCTTGCCATCAAAGACGGCAACGGCGCCGTCGAGGACGCGCAGGGAGCGCTCAACCTCAACGGTGAAGTCAACGTGGCCGGGGGTGTCGATGATGTTGATCTGGTTGTTTTCCCAGAAGCAGGTCACGGCGGCAGACGTGATGGTGATGCCGCGTTCCTTTTCCTGTTCCATCCAGTCAGTGGTCGAAGCGCCGTCGTGCGTTTCGCCGATCTTGTGGTTCACACCCGTGTAGAACAGGATGCGCTCGGTGGTGGTGGTCTTGCCGGCATCAATGTGGGCCATGATGCCGATGTTGCGGACCTTACTAAGGTCGGTAAGCACGTCCTGTGCCACGGTGTCTCCCTTTCGGATGGACTACACGTTCGCCGCCGGCCTGTGAGGGCCGGCGGCGTACGGGAAGTATTACCAGCGGTAGTGTGCGAAGGCCTTGTTGGACTCGGCCATCTTGTGGGTGTCTTCGCGACGCTTCACAGCGGCACCGAGACCGTTGGAGGCATCCAGGATTTCGTTCTGGAGGCGCTCGGTCATCGTCTTTTCGCGGCGGGCCTTGGAGTAGCCAACCAGCCAGCGCAGGGCGAGTGCGGTGGAGCGGCCCGGCTTGACCTCAACCGGAACCTGGTAGGTGGCGCCGCCGACGCGGCGTGAGCGGACCTCGAGGGAAGGCTTGACGTTGTCCATGGCCTTCTTGAGTGCTGCTACGGGGTCGCCGCCGGACTTGGCGCGTGCGCCTTCGAGGGCACCGTAGACGATGCGCTCTGCCGTGGACTTCTTGCCGTCAACGAGCACCTTGTTGATGAGCTGGGTAACCAGCGGGGAGCCGTAAACGGGATCTAGTACGAGCGGCCGCTTGGGGGCCGGACCCTTGCGAGGCATATTACTTCTTCTCCATCTTTGCGCCGTAGCGGCTGCGGGCCTGCTTACGGTTCTTGACACCCTGGGTATCGAGGGCGCCACGGACGATCTTGTAGCGGACACCCGGGAGGTCCTTCACGCGACCGCCGCGAACGAGCACAATGGAGTGCTCCTGCAGGTTGTGGCCTACACCGGGGATGTAAGCGGTGACTTCAATGCCACCGTTGAGGCGCACACGCGCCACCTTACGCAGTGCCGAGTTCGGCTTCTTCGGGGTGGTGGTGTAAACGCGGGTGCAGACACCGCGGCGCATCGGGCTGCCGGCAAGCGCGGGAGCCTTGGTCTTTTTGACCTTCGGCGTGCGGCCCTTGCGGACCAGCTGGTTAATCGTAGGCACTCTCGTGTTCTCCGTTGGTTTGATCTCTACCGGCGCATTTCGGGCGTCAGCCGTCACTGCATCGGTTTTGGCGTTGTCCCTGCAGCCTTGGCGTCTCGAACCGTGCCTAGGCGTGCAAAAGAGTGGCATTCGTTGCGCACTTAGCCCGCAACCCGGAAACAAGCTCACACCCAGCATCATGAGAACAAAACCAAAATGATGCTGCGGCGGCCTTCATCCACTGCCACATAGAACAATTACAAAAAGTCTAGCACGGCTTGATCCCGGGCCTTAATCGGGTGTATACGAAAGGCCCCGTCCCCCTGCAAAACTGAAGCAGGGGGAACGGGGCCTTCCTACGGGCTCTTAGCGGAAGTCGTTGCCCAGGTCGTAGTCATCCAGCGGGATGGCGTGGAACTCAGGAGCTCCGTCGCCGCCCAGGGTGTCGTACGAGAAGTCACTGAATGCGCTGGGGCCGGTGAACAGGTTGGCCTTTGCTTCTTCAGTGGGCTCGACGGTGACCTCGGTGTAGCGCGGGAGGCCCGTGCCGGCCGGGATCAGCTTACCGATGATGACGTTCTCCTTGAGGCCGAGCAGCGGATCGCTCTTGCCTTCCATGGCCGCCTGCGTCAGGACGCGGGTGGTCTCCTGGAAGGAAGCTGCGGACAGCCAGGACTCGGTAGCCAGGGACGCCTTGGTGATGCCCATGAGCTCAGGACGCCCGGAAGCCGGAGTCTTGCCCTCGGACACAACACGGCGGTTGGCATCCTCGAAGCGGCTGCGCTCGGCGAGCTCGCCGGGCAGCAGGTCCGATTCGCCGGACTCGATGACCGTGACGCGGCGCAGCATCTGGCGGACGATAACCTCGACGTGCTTGTCGTGGATACCGATGCCCTGGCTGCGGTACACGCCCTGGACCTCGTCCACCAGGAACTTCTGTGCCGCACGGGGACCCATGATGCGCAGGACCTGCTTGGGATCCACCGGTCCGTTGATCAGCTTCTGGCCGACGGTGACGTGGTCGCCATCCTCGATCAGCAGGCGTGAACGGCGCAGGACCGGGTAGGCGATCTCTTCGGTTCCGTCATCGGGAGTGATGACCAGGCGCATCTGGCGCTCGGACTCTTCGATGGTGATGCGGCCGGCTGCTTCTGCAATCGGTGCAACACCCTTCGGAGTACGGGCTTCGAAGAGCTCCTGGATACGGGGCAGACCCTGGGTGATGTCGTCGCCGCCGCTGGCGGAGACTGCACCACCGGTGTGGAACGTACGCATGGTCAGCTGGGTACCGGGCTCACCGATGGACTGTGCGGCGATGATGCCCACGGCCTCACCGATGTCCACGGTCTTGCCGGTGGCCAGCGAACGGCCGTAGCACAGGGCGCAGGTGCCGACGCTGGACTCACAGGTGAGTACGGAGCGGACCTTGACCTCGGTGATGCCTGCTGCGAACAGCTCGGCGATGACCACGTCACCGCAGTCGGTGCCGGCGGCTGCGAGGACGGTGCCCTCAGAGTCCACGACGTCGACAGCCAGCGTGCGTGCGTAGGCGCTGTTCTCAACGTTCTCGTCCAGCACCAGCTCACCGTTGGAATCGGCGACGGCGATGGGCGTGACCAGGCCACGCTCGGTGCCGCAGTCCTCTTCGCGGACGATGACGTCCTGCGACACGTCCACCAGACGACGGGTCAGGTAACCCGAGTTGGCGGTACGCAGGGCGGTGTCAGCCAGACCCTTACGGGCGCCGTGCGTGGCGATGAAGTATTCCAGAACCGACAGGCCCTCACGGTAGGAGGACTTGATGGGACGGGGAATAATTTCACCCTTCGGGTTGGCCACCAGGCCACGGATACCCGCGATCTGGCGGACCTGCATCCAGTTACCACGTGCACCGGAGGACACCATGCGGTTGATGGTGTTCATCGGCGACAGGCTGTCGCGCATTGCCTGGGCGATCTCGTTGGTTGCCTTGTTCCAGATCTCGATGAGTTCCTGGCGGCGCTCGTCGTCGTCGATCAGGCCCTTGTCGTACTGGCCCTGGATCTTGGCAGCCCGCTCCTCGTAACCGGCGAGGATCTGCGGCTTTGCGGCCGGAACCTCGATGTCCGAGATGGCGACGGTGACCCCTGATCGGGTGGCCCAGTAGAAACCGGCATCCTTCAGGTTGTCCAGCGTTGCCGCGGTGACAACCTTCGGGTAGCGCTCGGCAAGGTCGTTGACGATGCGGGACAGTTCGCCCTTGTCGGCAACAGCCTCAACCCAGGGGTAGTCCTCGGGCAGGGTCTCGTTGAAGAGAACCTGGCCCAGGGAGGTCTGGACGAGTGCGGGCTGACCCTGTTCCCAGCCTTCCGGAGCTTCCCAGCCTGCGTACGGCACGAAGCCTTCGAGGCGGATCTTGACCTGCGAGTTCAGGTGCAGCTCGCGGGCGTCGAACGCCATGATGGCTTCCGAAACCGACCCGAAGATCCGGCCTTCGCCAGCTGAACCGGCACGCTTGGTGGTCAGGTGGTAGAGGCCGATGATCATATCCTGCGAGGGCAGGGTGACCGGGCGTCCGTCGGACGGCTTCAGGATGTTGTTCGAGGAAAGCATCAGGATGCGGGCTTCAGCCTGGGCCTCGGGGCTCAGCGGCAGGTGCACTGCCATCTGGTCGCCGTCGAAGTCGGCGTTGAAGGCGCCACAAACCAGCGGGTGAAGCTGGATTGCCTTGCCTTCAACAAGCTGCGGCTCGAATGCCTGGATACCAAGGCGGTGCAGGGTAGGTGCACGGTTGAGCAGCACCGGGTGTTCGGTGATGATCTCTTCCAGCACGTCCCAGACCTGCGGACGGTAGCGTTCCACCATGCGCTTGGCCGACTTGATGTTCTGGGCGTGGTTGAGGTCAACCAGGCGCTTCATCACGAACGGCTTGAAGAGCTCCAGTGCCATCTGCTTGGGCAGGCCGCACTGGTGCAGCTTCAGCTGCGGGCCGACGACGATGACCGAACGGCCGGAGTAGTCGACGCGCTTGCCGAGGAGGTTCTGGCGGAAACGGCCCTGCTTGCCCTTGAGCATGTCGCTCAGGGACTTCAGCGGACGGTTGCCCGGTCCGGTGACCGGACGGCCGCGGCGGCCGTTGTCGAAGAGGCTGTCAACAGCTTCCTGAAGCATGCGCTTCTCGTTGTTGACGATGATCTCCGGAGCACCCAGGTCAAGCAGTCGCTTGAGTCGGTTGTTGCGGTTGATCACACGGCGGTACAGGTCGTTGAGGTCGGAGGTCGCGAAGCGGCCGCCGTCCAGCTGGACCATGGGGCGCAGTTCCGGCGGAATCACCGGGACGGCGTCAAGGACCATGCCAAGCGGGCTGTTGTTGGTGGTCAGGAATGCGTTGACCACCTTAAGGCGCTTGAGGGCACGGGTCTTGCGCTGGCCCTTGCCGTTGGCGATGACGTCGCGCAGCAGGTCCGACTCGGCCTGCATGTCGAAGCTTTCAAGACGCTTCTTGATGGCTTCGGCACCCATGGAGCCTTCGAAGTACATGCCGTAGCGGTCGCGCAGCTCGCGGTACAGGCCTTCGTCACCTTCGAGGTCTGCGACCTTGAGGTTTTTGAAGCGGTCCCAGACCTGCTCGAGGCGCTCGATGTCGGCGTCGGCGCGCTTACGCACGTTGGCCATCTGGCGGTCGGCGGAGTCGCGGGCCTTCTTCTTGTCGGCAGCCTTCGCACCTTCACCCTCAAGGCGGGCGATTTCGCCTTCGAGGTCACGGGCGATAGCCGCGATGTCGGAGTCGCGGTTATCGATGAGCTGCTTCTTCTCGATGTCGTGCTCAACCTGCAGGTTGGGCAGTTCCTCGTGGCGGGCAGCCTCGTCAACGCTGGTGATCATGTAGGCAGCGAAGTAGATGACCTTTTCGAGGTCCTTCGGTGCCAGGTCAAGGAGGTAGCCCAGGCGGGAGGGAACACCCTTGAAGTACCAGATGTGCGTGACGGGAGCGGCCAGCTCGATGTGGCCCATGCGTTCGCGGCGGACCTTTGCACGGGTGACTTCAACGCCACAACGCTCACAGATGATGCCCTTGAAGCGCACGCGCTTGTACTTGCCGCAGTAGCACTCCCAGTCCCGGGACGGGCCGAAGATCTTCTCGCAGAAGAGTCCGTCCTTCTCGGGCTTGAGGGTGCGGTAGTTGATGGTTTCCGGCTTCTTAACCTCGCCGTAAGACCAGCCGCGGATGTCTTCCGCGGTTGCGAGGCCGATTTGCATGAGGCCGAAGGAGGATTCGCTGGACATATGGTCCCTGTTCTCTCTTGTTCTCTAAATTCTGAAGTCTTGGGATACGGGAAGAGGGAGGTGACTTACGACGACGGGTGGGAACCCGCCGTCGTAAGTCCCCTGCTAGACCTCTTCTACGGAACTGGGCTCTGCACGAGACAGATCGATGCCCAGTTCTTCCGCAGCGGTGAAGACTGCGTCATCAGAGTCACGCATTTCAATTGTGGTTCCGTCCGTGGAGAGGACTTCCACGTTCAGGCACAGCGACTGCATTTCCTTGATCAAGACCTTGAAGGACTCGGGAACGCCCGGCTCGGGGATGTTCTCGCCCTTGACGATGGCTTCGTAGACCTTCACACGACCATGAATGTCATCAGACTTGATCGTGAGGAGTTCCTGGAGCGTGTAGGCGGCGCCGTAAGCTTCGAGCGCCCACACTTCCATCTCACCGAAGCGCTGGCCACCGAACTGTGCCTTACCACCCAGCGGCTGCTGCGTGATCATGGAGTACGGGCCGGTGGAGCGCGCGTGGATCTTGTCGTCCACCAGGTGGTGGAGCTTCAGGATGTACATGTAACCGACCGAGATCGGATCCGGGAACGGCTCGCCGGAGCGTCCGTCGAAGAGACGGGTCTTGCCGGAGGAGTCGATCAGGCGCTGCCCGTCGCGGGTCACGTTGGTGGAGTCCAGCAGGCCCGTGATTTCCTCTTCGCGGGCACCGTCGAACACCGGCGTTGCAACAGTGGTCTGGCCACTCTCGCGCGGCAGGTTCGGCAGCTGCTTGACCCACTCGGGCTCGCCTTCGATCTTCCAGCCGGTCTTGGCAACCCAGCCGAGGTGCGTCTCGAGCACCTGGCCCACGTTCATACGGCCCGGGACACCCAGCGGGTTCAGGACGATATCAACGGGGGTGCCGTCGGCAAGGAAGGGCATGTCCTCGATCGGGAGGATCTTGGAGATAACACCCTTGTTGCCGTGACGGCCGGCGAGCTTGTCGCCGTCGGTGATCTTGCGCTTGGCAGCAACATAGACGCGGACCAGCTGGTTGACGCCCGGGGGCAGCTCGTCGTCGTTGTCGCGGTCGAAGACGCGCACGCCGATGACGGTGCCGGACTCGCCGTGGGGCACCTTCAGGGAGGTGTCGCGGACTTCGCGGGACTTCTCACCGAAGATGGCGCGCAGCAGGCGCTCTTCCGGGGTCAGTTCGGTTTCACCCTTCGGGGTGACCTTTCCGACCAGGATGTCCCCTGCTTCAACCTCGGCACCGATGTGGATGATGCCGCGCTCGTCCAGGCCTGCCAGTACTTCCTCTGACACGTTGGGGATGTCACGGGTGATCTCCTCGGCACCAAGCTTGGTGTCGCGGGCATCAATCTCGTGCTCCTCGATGTGGATGGAGGAAAGAACGTCCTCGGCAACGATGCGCTGCGAGAGGATGATGGCGTCCTCGAAGTTGTGGCCTTCCCATGACATGAATGCCACGAGCAGGTTCTTACCGAGGGCGAGTTCGCCCTGGTCCGTTGCCGGGCCGTCGGCGATGATGCCGCCAACTTCCAGGCGCTGGCCTTCGTTCACCAGGACACGGTTGTTGTAGCAGTTGCCCTGGTTGGAGCGGGCGAACTTGTTGATGCGGTAGTTGGTTTCCGTGCCGTCATCGTTGAGCATGATGACGAGCTCAGCGGAGACCTCGGTAACCACACCGGCCTTCTTCGCGATGGTGACATCACCGGCGTCGACGGCTGCGGCGCGCTCCATGCCGGTGCCCACGAACGGAGCCTCGGAACGGACCAGCGGCACGGCCTGGCGCTGCATGTTGGCACCCATGAGTGCACGGTTTGCATCGTCATGCTCGAGGAACGGGATCAGGGCGGTAGCCACGGACACCATCTGGCGCGGGGAAACGTCCATGAACTCGACGTCCTCGGCGGGAACCAGGACAGGCTCGCCTCCACCACCACGGGCACGGACCAGGACGGTGTCCTCGGCGAACTTCTTGTTCTCGTCCAGCGGAGCGTTGGCCTGTGCGATCAGCACCTCAGCCTCGTCGTCGGCCGTCAGGTACTGGACGTCGTCGGAAACGACGCCTTCCTTGACCAGGCGGTACGGCGTCTCGATGAAACCGAACGGGTTGATGCGTCCGTAGGATGCCAGCGAACCAATCAGGCCAATGTTCGGGCCTTCAGGGGTTTCGATGGGGCACATACGTCCGTAGTGGGACGGGTGCACGTCACGGACTTCCATGCCGGCACGGTCACGGGACAGACCACCCGGGCCAAGGGCCGACAGGCGGCGCTTGTGGGTCAGGCCCGAGAGCGGGTTGTTCTGGTCCATGAACTGCGACAGCTGGGACGTTCCGAAGAACTCCTTGATCGCTGCGACCACGGGGCGGATGTTGATCAGGGTCTGCGGCGTGATGGCCTCGACGTCCTGAGTGGTCATACGCTCGCGGACAACGCGCTCCATGCGGGACAGGCCGGTGCGGACCTGGTTCTCGATGAGCTCGCCGACGGCGCGGATGCGGCGGTTGCCGAAGTGGTCGATGTCGTCAATTTCGACGCGCAGGTCCACTTCCTGGCCATCGCGGATGCCCTTGGTGGTCTTCTCGCCGGCGTGCAGCGCAACGAGGAACTTGATCATCGCGACGATGTCTTCAACGTGCAGGACCGAAGCTTCCTTGTCGCCAAGGGAGCGGTCGATGCCAAGCTTGCGGTTGATCTTGTAGCGGCCAACCTTGGCCAGATCGTAGCGCTTGGAGTTGAAGTACAGGTTGTCCAGCAGCGACTGGGCAGCCTCAACGGTGGGCGGCTCGCCCGGGCGCAGCTTCCGGTAGATGTCCAGCAATGCGTCTTCGCGGGTTTCGGTGGCGTCCTTCTCCAGGGTTGCCCGCATGGAGTCGTACTGGCCGAACTCTTCGAGGATCTGGCCTTCGGTCCAGCCGAGGGCCTTCAGCAGGACGGTGACGGACTGCTTGCGCTTGCGGTCGAGGCGGACGCCGACCTGGTCGCGCTTGTCAATTTCGAGCTCGAACCAGGCGCCGCGGGACGGGATGATCTTCGCAGTGAAGATGTCCTTGTCGCTGGTCTTGTCGGCGGCACGCTCGAAGTAGGCGCCCGGGGAACGGACCAGCTGGGAGACCACGACACGCTCGGTGCCGTTGACCACGAAGGTGCCCTTCTCGGTCATCAGCGGGAAGTCGCCCATGAACACGGTCTGCTGCTTGATTTCGCCCGTGTTGTTGTTCATGAACTCGGCCTTGACGTACAGCGGTGCCGAGTACGTCGCGTCCCGGTCCTTGCACTCGGCCATGGTGTACTTCGGGTCAGCGAACTCCGGATCGGAGAAGCTCAGGGACATGGTGCCCTGGAAGTCCTCGATCGGGGAGATCTCTTCGAAGATGTCCGAGAGTCCGGACGTGGTGGCGACGCTAAGATCGTTTTCTTCGACAGCTTTCGCTACGCGTGCCTGCCAGCGTTCGTTTCCGACCAGCCAGTCGAAGCTGTCCGTCTGGAGGGCAAGCAGATTCGGAACGTCAAGAGGTTCGTGAATCTTTGCGAATGAGAGCCGGCGAGTGGCACCATCAGTGCTGTCGGCGGTGTTAGCGGTTTCGTTATTAGAGGTGCTCGAGGCGACCAAGAGGGATCCTTCCACAGACCTTCAGGCGTTTTCAGATCTCCCCCGCTGTGCACCCTGCGGAATGACTCCGCAGTGCTACCATCCGGTTCCGCTATATGACCCGGGGCCGGTGCTGACCATGCTGTGACGTTGTTGACGGCACGTTGATTGCCAGCTGCCAGGCGAAAGCCCACCGCTATATGAAGGCTGAAGGTAAACAGGGAAGACGCAAATATCTACGATACGGCAAAATAACCTACATGTCTACCCCACATCCGACGCGATTGCAAGCACCGGTTTTCCGGCTGGCTCCGGGCCGGTTCGGGCTGGCTGGGCCCGGGCCGCCTACGGACTGCGTCCGGCGGATGGGACTATAGCCGCAGAGTGACGCCTTCGGCCGTGCAGGTCCCCGCGTTGGCAAAGACGGCGTCACGGACGGCATCCTTGGATTGCTGCGCAGGCCCGCCGCCGGATTCCGCCGCGGCCGAGTGGTCGATGGCGAGCAGGCTCAGTGACGCGAAGAGCCCCGGCAGGTCTCCGGCTGTGGCGTCCTTGGCGTCTTCGGCCCGCAGGTAGATGTCCTCAAAACCGTTCGGTTCATCGGCGGGGATGGCTTTGTAATCCGCGAACATTTTGTTGAAGAGTTCGCAGGCTCCTTTCACTCCCCCTGCAGAGGCTTCCCCTGCAGCCGACGACGGCGGCGCGCCGCTGCCGCTGTCAGCGGAGCCGGTGGCGCGGGGAGAGCTTGCCTCGCCCGGCTCCGGCGTGGACGGCACCGATGAGGGGGCGTCGGGGGCCGGCGCGGAAAGCGAACAGGCCGTAAGGCCCGCGAGTCCGGCGGCCGCTGCCATGGCCAGAATTTTTTTCACGCTGCTGCTCCAAGCGTCCCGGGGAGCGGACCTGCTGTCCCCCCTGCAAAAGTGTCCGCCGCCCACCCTACGCAGGCCGCCGTCGTCGTGCACGTTCCCGGGATGGGGACTTCTCCCCGGCCGCTGCCGGCGCGGGAACCTGGGCACTGCCGGAATGCACATAGCGGCCGGGGCGTTTGAATATATGGGTGACCAGCGTCACGATAGCCTTGGTGGCCTACAACGGATCAGATCGGAAGAGATAAACATGGGCAACTCCGCGGACAACACTGACGTTGTCATCCTGGCAGCAGTTCGTACTCCACAGGGCCGTATCAACGGACAGCTGGCGAGCTTTACCGCCGTCGATCTCGGGGCCCACGCCATCAAGGCGGCCCTCGAGGCAAGCGGGGTGGACGCCGGCCAGGTGGAGGCCGTCATCATGGGACAGGTGCTCCAGGCCGGTGCCGGCCAGAATCCCGCACGGCAGAGCTCCATCGGTGCCGGTATCGGCTGGAATGTTCCTGCCGTCACCGTGAACAAGGTCTGCCTCTCGGGGCTGACCGCGGTGATCGACGCTGCCCGGATGATCCGCGGCGGCGAGGCAGCCGTAGTGGTGGCAGGCGGGCAGGAGTCCATGACCCGGGCACCTCACCTGCTGCCTGGCTCACGGCAGGGGTGGACCTACGGCTCCATCCAGGCGCTGGACGTTGCTGCGCACGATGGACTCACCGATGCCTTCGACGGCCAGTCGATGGGCCTGTCCACCGAAACCCGGAACCTTGCGCTGGGCATCGACAGGACGTCCCAGGACAATGTGGCCGCCCAGTCGCACCAGCGCGCGGCGCTGGCAGCCAAGAACGGAACGTTCGACGACGAGATCGTGCCCCTCAGCGTGAAACAGCGCAAAGGCGATCCGCTCATGGTCTCCACCGATGAGGGGGTGCGCCCGAACGCCTCCGTCGAGTCCCTCGCCGGGCTGCGGGCCGCCTTCGTCACCGACGGCACCATTACCGCCGGCAACTCCTCTCCCCTGTCCGACGGCGCCGCCGCCCTGGTCCTTGCCTCCCGAGCATTTGCCGAGCAAAACGGGCTGGAATACCTGGCAGTCGTCGGGAAGCCAGGGCAGGTTGCCGGGCCTGACAACTCGCTGCACTCCCAGCCGTCCAACGCCATCATGAACGCCCTTGGCCGTGCGGGCTGGACTACCGCGGATCTGGATTTTATCGAGATCAATGAAGCGTTCGGGTCCGTGGCGGTGCAGTCGCTGCAGGATCTGGACTACCCCCTCGAGAAGTGCAACATCCATGGCGGCGCCATCGCCCTGGGCCACCCCATCGGCGCGTCGGGGGCCCGGTTGGCTGTCCACGCTGCGCACGAACTGAAGCGGCGCGGAACGGGCAAGGCCGCGGTGTCCCTGTGCGGCGGCGGCGGGCAGGGCGAAGCGCTCCTGCTGTACCGCGACTGATGGCGGACGAGGCCGGGACCGGCACCGCGGCCAATGGCGGCGCCGGCAGGGACAGGTTCCTTGCCGACGCCGCAGCCCGCGGGCTGCAGGTGGACGTAGTGGAAAGGCCGGCTGCCAAAAGCCTGGCGGAGGCGGCAGGCATCCTTGGTATCGCTCCGGCGGACATTGTGAAGTCGCTGGTGGTCAAGCACAAGGACGGCTCGTTCCTGTTTGCGCTGATCCCCGGTGACCGCCAGATCTCGTGGCCGAAGCTCCGGAACCTTGTGGGCGTCAACAAACTCTCCCTGCCTCCGGCGGACGTGGCACTGGATGCCACCGGCTATGAACGCGGCACCATCACCCCGCTGGGCAGCACCAACCGCTGGCCTGTGTACGCCGATGCCACCATCACAGGCCGGAGGATCTCGATGGGCGCAGGTGCCCACGGCTACAGCGCCTTTGTGGACGCCGACGCCCTCACGGGAGCGCTGGACGCCGTCGTCGCCGACATCAGCGACCCCGCCTGACCTCCCCGGATCGCAAAAAGCCCCGCCCACAAACGTGGACGGGGCTTTTCGAGGAACAGGTGTTGTTACTTGAGGGTAACGGTGGCGCCTGCAGCCTCGAGCTGATCCTTGGCCTTCTCGGCAGCTTCCTTGGTGGCGCCTTCGAGAACAGCCTTGGGTGCGCTGTCAACCAGGTCCTTGGCTTCCTTGAGGCCGAGGGAGGTGATGGCGCGAACTTCCTTGATCACTGCGATCTTCTTTTCGCCAGCAGATTCGAGGACGACGTCGAAGTCGGTCTTCTCTTCAACCTCTTCAGCAGCAGCGCCGGCGGGGCCAGCAACGGCTACAGCAGCAGCGGTAACTTCGAAGGTCTCTTCGAAGAGCTTGACGAACTCGGAGAGCTCGATGATGGTCAGTTCCTTGAAAGCTTCAATGAGCTCTTCGTTGGTGAGCTTCGCCATGGTAGGCGTCCTTCCTGTTGTGGTGTTTCAGCGGCACGGAGCCACGCGTCACACCGGAGTCTGGTGGGGTGAAGAGAACTAGTTCTCTTCGGCTGCGGGAGCTTCAGCTGCGGGAGCTTCGGCTACTGCTTCAGCTGAAGCATCAGCAGCTTCTTCAGCGGCAGGCGCCTCGGCAGCTGCCGGTGCACCGTTCTCTTCTTCAAGCTTGAGGCGCAGTGCGTCAATGATGCGTGCAGCGGCGGCGGCGGGTGCCTTGAGGACACCTGCAACCTTGGCGAGCTGCAGCTCACGGGACTCGAGCGCTGCCAGTGCGGCAACCTCGCTGGCGTTCAGCGCCTTGCCCTCGAAGTAACCGGTCTTGATGACCAGCTGCTTGTTGGTCTTGGCAAAATCCGTCAGGCTCTTGGCAGCGGCAACTGCGTCACCCTTGATGAACGCGATTGCAGTGGGGCCGGCAAGCTGGCCGTCGAATGCTTCGACTCCGGCTTCCTTGGCTGCAATGGCGGTCAGGGTGTTCTTGACGACCGAGAACTTGGTGTCCTGGCCGAGAGAAACACGCAGCTGCTTGATCTGTGCAACGGTGAGCCCACGGTATTCGGTCAGGACAGCGGCGTTCGATTCCTTGAAATCGTTAGTGATCTCAGCTACTGCTGAAACCTTTGCAGGCGTTGCCATAACCCTCCTTCCGGGGATAGTGCCGGTATGCGACGGTCCCCGCTCAAGGTGAGCTAAAACTAAAAACGCCCCGCGCAGATGCACGGGGCTTGGCTCGACACAGATGTTCCGTGGAGCTTTGCTTCGTTCACCTGCGCCGGCCGCCCTACGTTCAGGGTCCTTCGTCCAGAAAGCCACTGTTTCCCCCGCGCGCAACTGCAGATTTGAGCCATGCTCGGGAGAGTGGATTTCCAACAACCGACGGTCTTTGGTCCTTCAAGTCTACGGGAGAGCCATCACTGCGCCAAATCGGGGTTCAGCTGGTGCTCGTGTGCAGGTGCGGAAGCTCCTTCTGCCAAATCCCCGTCACACCGGCAGTCTGGAAACCCAGCTGCTTATTGACGGTCAGGAGGTACCGGTTCTCCGGGGCGTTCCAGGTGTAGATGATCCGCGCATCGGGAAACTGCTCAGTGAGCCGTTCCATGTTGGCCACCTTGATCAGCAGGCCCAGCTTGTTCCCGCGGTGCTCCTGCAGCACCAGCGTGTCGTCCTGGAAAACAACGTCGGCGCGGTGCGCCAGCACCGTGATGGTGGTCAGGCCTACAAGTGCCCCCGAGGCGAGGTGCTCGACGGCGGTGACCACCGTCCGCCGGCCCTGCGCAATGGCAACTTCTTCGGCCTTCCGGAGGATGCCGCCGTCGAGCACCATGTCCTGCTCAACAGGCGGATCCAAGGAAGGGTCGACGTCGGCCCCCGCCTGGTTCTCAAGGGCCGCCACGGCCTCAAGCCAGCCGTCAGGGCAGCGATCCGTCCAGTGGTGCAGGCGGTACCGTCCGCTGTTGGCGGCGTCCGCCTCGGCCTGCAGATCCGCAACCAGCTTGGTGTCCAGCGGCAGCGCGCAGGAACTGAACTGCTCGATGTGCTGCAACGTATAGCCGGTCTTTTGCGCGAACTCGACTTCACGGCTCTCCAGCGGCACGAAACCCTGCCCCGTGCCGGGAACCAGCTGGGCGCGTTCAAACTCATGCAGGGAAGCCCCGGGGTGGTTCGTGTCCACCAGGATCATGGTGCGGCCTTCCCCTCGGGCAAACTGTTCGGCGGCCTGGAGGAGGCGCCGGCCTACGCCCTGGCGCTGGAACTCGGGCAGGATGTCGAGGGTGAATTCCGCCAGGTCCAGGTTGTCCGTAAGGGGCAGGGCGATGTCGACGGTCCCCACGATCTCCCCGTCCACCTTGGCGACGAGAATGAGCTGCCGCTCGTACGGGTCCTGGAACTCGAGCAGCTTCTCCAGGGGGCCGTAGGCAAGGTCGTCGCTCCCCCAGGTCTGCATTCGGACCTTCCGGCCCACCTCGACGGCGGCAAGAAATTCCGCAGCGTCCGGCGCGTCCAGTGAGTCGGGAATCCAAAGTTGCTCGATCTTCACGTCAATAGCCATAGGCGCATCATCCCAGCCGTTTCTGCCACTCGCCTTCAAAACCTGCGGGCTTGAATCCAAGTGCGATATTTATGGCCAGCATATGTTGGTTTTCGTCGGCATTCCATGTCAGCACCGACCGCGCTGACGGCCACCTGGTCTGGGCGCGCGGCAGGTTTGCCACTTTGATCAGCATGCCCAAGCGGCGGCCGCGGTGTTCCGAGGTGACCAAAGTGTCCTGCTGCACGATGGAGGCCGGCACCCCTGCGCGCCAGTTCAGGACCGTGTAAGCCACCGGCTGCCCAGTTTCCCTATGCCGGGCGGCCGTCACAGCTGATCGGACCCCGCTGCGGATCAACCTGTTTTCCTCTTCCCGGACCCTGGCGGCATCCCAGTCTTCACCTTCCCAGTCCATTCCGGCGATGGGAACGTCCCTGGTCATCGTGGCCCTGAGACGGGCATAGGCCTGTACCAGCTCCTCCGGACAATTGTCGTCCCAGCCGGTGATGGTGTATTCCGCTGCCCCGGCCGAGGCCTCGGCTTCCAGCCGGTCCAGCAGTTCCGGCGGAACCGGCAGGGCGAGGCGGCTGGATCGTTCCACCTGCTCCAGCTCATAACCGGCAGCAACGGCAAAGGCCACGGCGGGCTGGTTAAGCGGCAGGCCGCCGGCACCGGATTTGGCCGGAAGCAGGGCCGCACCGTCCGCCGCCTGCCACGGCTCTTCGTGGTAGGCGTCAAGGGATGTTCTGCCGTGTTCACAGGCGACTGCTTCTGAGTGCTCCAGAAGGGCCCGGCCCAGGCCCTGGCGCCGGTGGGCAGGGGCGATCAGGACATCTATTCCAGCGGTATGCGTGTTCTCGCGCAGCGGGAGGGTCACCGAACACGTGCCCACGGCTACTGTGCCGATCTTTGCCAGGTACAGGTGCCGTTCCTCATACTCATTGCCCCGCCAGTACTCCACAGCTTCCTGCAGTGTGTCGCAGCGGTCCAGGTTGCCCCAGACGGCGAGCTCATGCTCCACCCGCAGGGCGTGGCACTCCTTGAAGTCAGCGGTAACCGGACTGGTGCCCGCCTCCGTTTCACCATCCACCGGCAAGATGTCCACGGCAGTTATTGCCAGCGCAGCGGTTTCTTCAAGGGACGGTTCCACATCCGGTTTGGCCACTTCTCCAGCTTAGGCAGGAACCCGCCCCTGCGGCAGGTTCCTGGGCTTAAACAAAACCGCCCGGCGCGTACGCCGGGCGGTTTGGTTTGCAGCGGAAGGATCCGCGGCGGAGCTTCAGACGAGGATTTAGGCCTCGGTCAGAACCTTGGTGACGTTGGGGTCAACGGAGATGCCGGGACCGAACGTGGTGGCAACCGTGGCCTTCTGGATGTAGCGGCCCTTGGAAGCGGACGGCTTCAGGCGAAGCACCTCTTCCAGTGCTGCTGCGTAGTTCTCAGCCAGCTTGATGGCGTCGAAGGACACCTTGCCGATGATGAAGTGCAGGTTGGAGTGCTTGTCGACGCGGAAGTCGATCTTTCCACCCTTGATGTCGTTGACGGCCTTGGTGACGTCGGGGGTCACGGTGCCCGTCTTCGGGTTCGGCATCAGGTTACGCGGACCCAGGACCTTACCGAGGCGGCCGACCTTGCCCATGAGGTCAGGGGTGGCGACGGCGGCGTCGAAGTCGGTCCAGCCGGCTGCGATCTTTTCGATCAGGTCATCGGAACCAACGAAGTCGGCGCCGGCAGCGATTGCTGCCTCTGCCTTGTCGCCCGTGGCGAAAACCAGGACGCGGGCAGTCTTGCCGGTGCCGTGGGGCAGGTTGACCGTGCCGCGGACCATCTGGTCAGCCTTGCGGGGGTCCACGCCGAGGCGGAATGCAACCTCAACGGTGGCGTCGAACTTGGACGGGTTGGTGTCCTTGGCGATGGTCACTGCCTCGAACGGCGCGTAGAACTTCTCCGCGTCGATCTTGGCGGCTGCTGCCTCATATGCTTTGCTGCGCTTTGCCATGCTGCTTATTTCTCCTTGTGCAGTTGTGGTCTGCGGACCGCGCTGGGCCCTGCCACAGTTGGTAAGCGGGCTCGTTATCCGTGCCCGGGTCCCAACATTGTCGGTTTGTGCCGCTTATACGGCGGTGGTGCCGGTTTCCCGGCGGTGCCGCCCGTCGTGATCGGTTTCCCGAGCCCGACATCCGGCGGCGAGGGGACTAACCCTCGACGGTGATACCCATGGAGCGGGCGGTGCCGGCGATGATCTTCGCTGCGCCTTCGAGGCTGGTGGCGTTGAGGTCTTCCATCTTGGTGGTGGCGATCTCGTTAACCTGGGCCTGGGTCAGCTTGGCAACCTTGACGGTGTGCGGGGTTGCTGAACCCTTGGCGACGCCTGCGGCCTTCTTGATGAGCTCTGCAGCCGGCGGGGTCTTGGTGATGAACGTGAAGGAACGGTCCTCGTAGACCGTGATTTCCACGGGGATGACGTTTCCGCGCTGGGCTTCCGTCGCAGCGTTGTACGCCTTGCAGAATTCCATGATGTTGACACCGTGCTGGCCAAGCGCAGGACCGATCGGCGGAGCCGGGTTAGCGGCACCTGCCTGGATCTGCAGCTTGATGAGGCCGGTGACCTTCTTCTTGGGAGCCAATGTAGGGTCCTTCTCTCAATAACGTCCTGGGGCACAGGAGCGTGCCTCAGGTTTGTGGCCGCCATGGCGAGGCAGCCGGCCGTTCCGGTGCTGCTAAAGCGGGCAGCCCCGGGACGAATTCTTGGGTTGTCAGATCTTGGTGACCTGGTTGAACGCCAGGGTGACGGGCGTTTCGCGCTCGAAGATGGAAACCAGCACCACGAGGGTCTGCGATTCGACCTTGATCTCGGAGATCGTGGCGGGAAGGGTCTCGAACGGGCCTTCCTTGACGATGACGGATTCGCCAACTTCGAAGTCGACATCCACGGGAGCCTGGTGCTGCTTGTTGACCGGCTTGCCCTTCTCGGCCTGCTCTTCCTCGAAGACGGGGGCGAGCATGGAGAAGACCTCGTCCAGGCGCAGCGGCACGGGGTTGTGGGCGTTGCCCACGAAGCCGGTGACACCGGGCGTGTGGCGGACGGCGCCCCAGGAGGCGTCAGTCAGGTCCATGCGGACCAGGACGTAACCGGGAATCCGGACGCGGTTGATCACCTTGCGCTGAGCGTTCTTGATCTCAACGACTTCTTCCATGGGCACCTGGATCTCGAAGATGTAATCTTCCATGTCCAGGGTCTGGATGCGGGTTTCAAGGTTGGCCTTCACGCGGTTTTCGTAACCGGCGTAGGAGTGGATGACGTACCAGTCACCTTCCTGGCGGCGCAGCTTGGCCTTGAACTCCTCGGCGGGGTCCACGTCGGCCTTGGCGGCGGCAGCGGCGAGGGCGTCGCTGGACTCTTCCTCGGAGCCGGCGTCGTCCGCCTCGGCGTCCTCGTCAGACTCGGCGTCTTCATCAGACTCGGCGTCGCTGGCTTCGGGCGCGGAGGAATCAACCTCAGACTCGTCACCGGCTTCTGCCGTGATGTCCGCGGACTCTTCCAGCTCAGTCTCGGTTACCTCGAGCTCCTGCTCAGACACTTGGTCTCCTGCTTCCTCATTGCCTAACATGCCTATTTAAATGGCTCAATTCCGCACACCGGTGTTCCCTCCGGTTTTCCCGGATGGAACACTCGGCCTGCGGACCGTTCAGCCCTAGCTGTCCGTGGGGACGCTGCCGCCGAAGATCCAGCTGACAGCGGTTCCAAAACCGAGGTCCAGCAGGCTGACGATGATCATCATGATGCCGACGAACACCAGCACCACGAGCGTGTAGTTGATCAGTTCCTTGCGGGTTGGTGCAACAACCTTCTTCAACTCGCCGATGATCTGGCGGATGAAGAGTGCAATGCGGGCGAAGAAGTTTGCCTTGGCGTCCTTCTTAGCTGGGCGGCCCTTGGAGCTGCTGGCAGCTGTTTCGGTCACCTGGTCCTCGCTCATCTTTGCAATGTTGAATTACCCGGCTCTGATCAGAACCATGGTTGCTGCGCTTGCCCCGGATTTTCGCCCGGGGCAGCTTGCGCAGGGCAGACAGGACTCGAACCTGCAACCTGCGGTTTTGGAGACCGCTGCGCTACCAATTGCGCCACTACCCTATGGAGTGAATTCCACGCTTCGACGGCGAACCAGCAGCTTTCACTGGGGCGCACGTCATCATCCGTGTTTTCAACACCGGTGAACCAGTCTACGCAACATCTTCGTGTTCGTCGAACCAGCCCATTTCCGGGCCCTCCCCGTTGGCCGGGAATGACCTTGACTGACGGGCAGTCACAATCAAAACCGGCAACCCGGAGGGTCCGGTGATCAGCATAGAGTAGATCACGTCGAATCCCACATTCCAGCCTCCGGGCTGCAAGCAAAGAACGGACCTGCCATGTCTGCCGCCCGCGTTTCCCAGCGCATTTCCGCTATTGCCGAATCCGCCACCCTTGCCGTTGATGCCAAGGCGAAGGCGCTGAAGGCAGCAGGCCGGCCGGTTATTGGCTTCGGCGCGGGTGAACCCGACTTTCCCACCCCGGATTACATAGTCCAGGCCGCCATTGAGGCGGCCAGCCAGCCCAAGTACCACCGCTACTCCCCCGCAGGCGGGCTGCCCGAACTGAAGAAGGCCATCGCCGAGAAAACCCTCCGTGACTCCGGCTACGCAGTGGGCGCTTCCCAGGTCCTGGTGACCAACGGCGGCAAGCAGGCCGTCTACAACACGTTCGCCACCCTGGTTGATCCGGGCGATGAAGTCATCGTGCCCACCCCGTTCTGGACCACCTACCCCGAAGCAATCCGCCTCGCCGGCGGCGTGCCGGTGGAAGTGTTCGCCGGCCCGGAGCAGGACTACCTGGTGACCGTGGAGCAGCTCGAAGCAGCCGTTACGGACAGGACCAAGATCCTGCTGTTCGTCTCGCCGTCGAACCCCACCGGCTCCGTCTACTCGCCCGAGCAGGTGGCGGAGATCGGCAAGTGGGCCGCGGCCAAGGGCCTGTGGGTCGTCACTGATGAGATCTACGAGCACCTGACCTACGACGGCGTGCCGTTCACTTCAATCGCCACCGCCGCCCCCGAACTGGGCGACAAGGTGGTCATCCTCAACGGCGTGGCCAAGACCTACGCCATGACCGGCTGGCGCGTGGGCTGGATGATCGGCCCGGCAGACGTCATCAAGGCCGCCACCAACCTGCAGTCGCACGCTACATCCAACGTCTCCAACATCCCGCAGGTGGCTGCCCTCGCCGCCGTGTCCGGGCCGCTGACCGCAGTGGACGAGATGAAGGTTGCCTTCGACCGCCGCCGCAAGGCCATCGTCGCCGGCCTCAACGCCATTGAAGGCGTGGAATGCCCGACGCCGAAGGGTGCCTTCTACGTCTACGCTGACGTGCGCGCGCTGCTGGACAAGGAATTCCCGACGGCGTCCGGCACCGCCACGCCGCAGACCTCGGCTGAGCTCGCGGCCTTGATTCTGGACGAGGTTGAGGTGGCAGTGGTCCCGGGCGAGGCTTTCGGGCCTTCCGGCTACCTGCGCCTGTCGTACGCGCTTGGCGACGAGGACCTCGCCACCGGCGTGCAGCGCCTGCAGGACTTCCTCGGCAAGGCCCAGTAACGACGCCCCATCACCTCCCGCAGGAAAAACCAGAACGCCCCATCACCTCCCGCAGGAAAAACCAGAACGCCCCATCACCTCCCGCAGGAAAAACCAGAACGCCCCATCACCTCCCGCAGGAAAAACCAGAACGCCCCATCACCTCCCGCAGGAAAAACCAGAACGCCCCATCACTCTCTTGAAGAGAGTGATGGGGCGTTTGGGTTTAAGGCCGACAGGTGATGGGGCGTTTGTGGATTAGGTGCAGGATCTGATGGGGCGTCTAGAGGAGACGGCGCTCCGCGGCCCACTTGGTCAGTTCGTGCCGGCTGGAGAGCTGCAGCTTGCGGAGGACGGCGGAGACGTGCGTTTCTACTGTTTTGATGCTGATGAACAGCTCCTTTGCCACTTCCTTGTAGCTGTAACCGCGGGCAATCAGGCGCATGACCTCCAGCTCCCGCGCCGAAAGCTTGTCCAGTTCGTCGTCGGCGATGTCGGCCGGCGCCGTGCCAAATGCGTCCAGGACGAAGCCGGCAAGCCGTGGCGAGAAGACTGCGTCCCCGCCCGCAACCCGGTACACGGCCTCGGTGATTTCTGGCCCCGAGATGGTCTTGGTGACGTAGCCGCGCGCTCCCGCCCGGATCACCGCCACCACGTCCTCGGCGGCGTCCGAGACGCTGAGGGCAAGGAATTTGGTGCTGGACAAAAGGGCAGCTGAGCCGGCGATGACCTCGCGGCCCCCGCCGCCGAGACCGCCGGGCAGGTGGACGTCCAGCAGCACCACGTCCGGGCGTTCCTGTGCAATCACGGCGATGGCCTGCTCCACCGTCGCCGCTTCCCCCACCACATGGATGCTGGGGTCGAGGTCCGCCTTCAGGCCGGAGCGGAAGATTGCGTGGTCGTCCACAATGACCACCCTGGCGGACCTGGCGGTCCGGATGGGGCCTGTACCGGTTCCCTGCGTTGTGTTCATGGTTTGCCTTCCGTGCTGTCCTGCGGGGCGGCGGGGAAGCCCAGCCGCACCTCCGTGCCTGCGCTGGTGCTGGTGATGGTGGCCGTGCCGCCGTGGCGGTTCATCCGGCCGATGATGGACTCCCGGACGCCGAGCCTGTCCTCCGGCACGTCCTGCAGTTCGAAGCCGGGGCCCCGGTCCTTGATGAAGACTTCGGCGCGGCCGGCGGAGGCCTCCAGGTAGACCGAGACGGCCCCGCCGCCGTGGCGGGAGGCGTTCAGCATGGCCTCACGGCTGGCCTGGATCAGCGCTTCATGGCCTTCCGTGACGGCGGCGTCTCCCACGCTGACCACCTCGACGGCGTTGCCCAGCAGGTCTTCCACTTCGGCTGCGGCGGCCTTGATCCGGTCCGACAACTGCCCGGCGTCCTTGCCCGGATCCTCGAACAGCCAGCCGCGCAGCTCCCGCTCCTGTGCGCGGGCCAGCCGGACGACGTCGTGTTCATTGGCGGCGCGCCGCTGGATAAGAGCCAGTGTCTGCAGCACGGAGTCGTGAAGGTGGGCTGCAATCTCGGCCCGTTCGGTTTCCCGGATCCGGCCGGCGCGCTCCGTTTCGAGGTCGCGCCAGAACTTCAGCGCCCATGGGAGCAGGACCAGCACCACCCCGCCGAGGACAGCAACGGAGGCCAGCAGCGCGAGCCAGGTCTGCTCCCAGGAACCCGATCCGGACACCATCACCAGAACGCCCGCCACCACCAGCGCCAGGCCCGCAACAAGCCGGGCCCAGCCACCGGCCTGGTCCGCTTTGGTCTTGTCCACGAGCCCGGCGCGCCGGCTTTCATCCAGCTGCATCCAGGCAATAGAGGCGCCCCCGAGGACTGCTGCGGCCGGAATCAGTGTGCCCAGCGGAACGTCCACCCCCAGGAGCTGGGCGACCAGGATGCCTGCCACCAGGAGCAGCCCGACTCCGAGCAGGATCTCCTTGCCGTAGCGCATGTCGCGGAACCTGAACAAGGGCGGCCGGGCCTCGGAAGCCGCTCCGGCGGCCTGCCCCGCCGTAAGGTAATCACGGGCATCGGGAGGGGCAGCGGCCGCCCCACGGCCGCCGTCGGCCATTCCGGGCGGGAGCGCTCCGGGCGGCACCGTTCCAAGGCCATCCGGGGACACCGCAACCCCAGCCGGGGCTGTAGCCGTAGCCGTAGCTGCGGGCATCGCGCGGGGAACGGAAGCCGGCAGAGGCTCGCGGCTTACGGCCGGGGCAATGGGCGACGCCGGGCGGCGCGCCTGCCGTCGGGCACTTTCGTCCGCGGTGGGCACCATGATCCACAGCCAGGCGTAGAAGACGACGCCGGCCCCGCCGGCCAGCGAAGCCAGGACCATCGCCACCCGCACATTCCGGACGGGCCAGTCCAGATGCACGGCAAGGCCGGAGCACACTCCCGCGAGAAAGCGGTCGCTGCGGCGGACCAGCGGGGGCCGGGCGGGGACGGTGGTCATGGATCAATCCAAGCATGGATCAGGGTTTCCCGGACCGTATTCCGGCCGGAACCGGGGGCCGCTCAGGGACCGTTCAGGGTGTCCCCCAATAGAGCCAAACCGCCGTGGGCGGAAGGATCGAGGTATGAACTCGCAAACTCCCACCCCTGATGACGGACAGCCAACGGTACCCCTCCCCAAGCGGGAAAACGAACATCCCACGGAGCCCCTGGTGCCGCCTGCTTCCCCTTCAGCCCCGGACCAGAACCCGGGGCAGGAATCCAAACAGGATTCCCCACAGGATTCTTCCCAGGAATCCACCCAGGACCACCCGGCGCAGGACAGCTCCGGCGGGCCCTCGGCCGGGCCCTACTCAAGCCAAAGCGGCCCAAGCCGGAACACCGGCAGCTACGCATACGCCGGAGTGCCCAATCAACAGACGGACTTCTTCGGTTGGATCCGCAGCCACGGAATCACACGCGGCCCGGACCGCTGGATCGGCGGCGTCTCGAGCGGCATCGCCCACCGCATGGGCATCGACCCGCTGATCGTCCGGGGCGTCTTCATTGTCCTCACCCTCTTCGCCGGCATCGGCGTCCTTGCATACGGCCTGGCGTGGGCCTTCCTGCCCGAGCCCGATGGCAGGATCCATGTCCAGGAAGCCGGCGCCGGCAGGTGGACCACCGGCATGACCGGTTCCCTGATCGCCGTCATCCTCGGCTTCGGCGGGCTGGGAGGCGGATTCTGGGGCTGGGGCAACCAAGGCTTCGGCGCCTTCCTCTGGACCGTATTTTGGGTTGGCGGCGCCATCTACCTCGTTTACTACCTTGCCCAGCGGAACAAGGCCGCGGTTGGAACACCGGCGAGCGCAACCGCGCCAGGCACCACCTCCTACGCCGGTTCCACCGCCTACCCCGGAACCAACGCTTACTCTGCCGCAACCTCCACAGGTACCCCTCCCCCTTACTCCGACGTTGCGGGCACCGGCCCCTTCACCGGCAGCCCTTACGGAGGAGCCGGGTCCGGCAGTGGATGGAATAACGGAGGTGCCGGCGGCACCCGGCCGCCGCAGGGTCCTCCACCTGCCCCCAAGGTACGCCCCGCTGGTCCCGGTGCCCCCGCCGTCGCAATTGCTGCCGGCAGTGCCCTGCTGGTGGGCGCGGGACTCAAAGCACTGGATGTCACCAACATCATCGACCTCGGCGACGCCACCAACGCCATCGCCTGGGCCAGCGCAGCAGCGGTCCTGGGCCTCGGGATACTCATCCTGGGCCTGCGCGGCAGGACTTCCGGCATCCTTTCGTTCTTCGCGGTGGCGGCCCTGGTTATTGGCGGGATCTTCAACGTGGTGGGCAACAACGGCGACCGGGTCCGCTTCCAGCAGGTTGACTGGACGCCCACGAGCATCGAGCAGGCCCGCGACGGACTGAACATCACGGCAGGACGCGGCACCGTTGACCTCACCGGGCTGGCCCTGGCCACCCCGCTGCAGTCCGACGTCGTGGTCCCGCTGGACTTCACGGCCAGCAATGTCACGGTGGTTATTCCCGACACCGTGCCGGTGGACATCAGGGCCGACATGACCCTTGGCAACCTGGCCGAAGGCGGAAGCCAGCGCGGCGGAACCACCACGCGGGAAAGCAGCTACAACACCGACAAGCCCGGCAGCCACCTGGTGATCCAGATCGACGGCACGGTCAGCAACGTCACCATCAAGGAAGGTAACTGACATGAGCAGCCATACTCCGGACCCGTACGTTCCGGGAAGCACGACGGCGGCACGCACGGATTCTGCCCCTCCCTCGGGGGCGCGCGTCGGAACGGTGGTGTGGGGCCTGATTGTCCTGGCCCTCGCCGCCCTGATCATCATCGCTCAGTTGGGCATTGTCACCCTCAACGGGACCTACGTCCTGATCGGACTCATGATCGGCGCAGGCGCGGCACTGGTGATTGGCGGACTCCTCTCCGCCCGGAAACGTGACAACAGTCCTACAACAGGGAAGTCTTGAGCCATGGACAAGTTTTTCAGCATCGTCAGGGGCTTTGGCCTGAAACGCGGACCGGAGCGCTGGCTCGGCGGGGTGCTGGGAGGCATCGCAGCGAAGCTCAACGTGGATGTGGCCTTTGTCCGCATCGCTTTCCTGCTCTTCTGCCTGCTGCCCGGCCCGGCCGTGATCTTCTACCTCCTGGCTTGGGTGGTCCTGCCGGACCAGCGGAATGTCATCCCGCTCCAGACATTCCTCGACCGGCGGTCCATCAACCGCCCCTGAAACTCTCAAACGAAGACCCCCGCTCCTGTTCGGAGCGGGGGTCTTCGTGGTTCGACGCAGGTCATCGCGATGGAGCGGGGCCTTTTGTAACCGGTTTGTGTCGTACCCCACACCCCCCACTAGACTCTATGTGAGCTCAGCGTGGCGCTCTGCCTGTACACCTTCTCCCAGGATTTGAGCCAGAGACATGAAAATTGGAATTCTCACCAGCGGTGGCGACTGCCCCGGACTGAACGCCGTGATACGCGGAGCCGTCCTCAAAGGCATTGCCATCCACGGCCACGAATTCGTGGGTTTCCTTGACGGCTGGCGCGGCGTCGTCGAGGGCGACATCATCGACATCCCCCGCACCATGGTCCGCGGCATCGCCAAACAGGGCGGCACCATCCTGGGCACCTCGCGCACCAACCCCTTCGAAAACGGCGGCGGCCCCGAGGTCATCAAAGCCCACATGGACCGGCTGGGCATCGACGCGATCATCGCGATCGGCGGTGAGGGAACCCTGGCTGCTGCCAAGCGCCTCACCGACGCCGGCCTGAAAATCGTGGGCGTTCCCAAGACGGTGGACAACGACCTCGACGCCACCGACTACACCTTCGGTTTTGATACTGCCGTTCAGATCGCCACCGAAGCCATCGACAGGCTCCGGACCACCGGCGAATCCCACCACCGCTGCATGATCGCCGAAGTGATGGGCCGGCACGTCGGCTGGATCGCCCTCCACGCCGGCATGGCCGCCGGCGCCCACGCCATCCTCATCCCCGAACAAAAGGTCAGCATCGACCAGATCACCGAATGGGTTAAGGAAGCCCACGCCCGCGGCCGCGCGCCCCTGGTAGTGGTGGCCGAAGGCTTCGTACCCGAGCACATGGAAACCCCGCACTCCGAACGCGGCCTCGACACCTTCGGCCGGCCCCGCCTGGGCGGCATCGCAGACCAGCTCGCCCCCGAACTTGAAGCCCGCACCGGCATCGAAACCCGCGCCACCATCCTGGGCCACATCCAGCGCGGCGGCGTACCGTCCGCCTTCGACCGTGTCCTGGCCACAAGGCTCGGCATGGCAGCCATCGACTCCGTGGTGGAAGGCTACTGGGGCACCATGGTGGCACTGAAAGGCACCGATATTGAGCACGTGGGCTTCCAGGAAGCCCTTGGCCAGCTCAAGACCGTTCCGCAAAAGCGCTACGACGAAGCCGCCGTCCTGTTCGGCTGAGGTGTTGTGCACAGTAACGGTGTCCTGTTCGGCCGGGCTCCCTGCCCGCCCTAGGCTGGGAGCATGACACTTGACCCCGGTTCTGCCGCCATCATCCAGCTTGCCTGGGCCCGGCGCCTGGGACTCGACGACGACGCCTTCGGAACTGCCCTGGCCTCCGGCGAGCGGATCGTCCGGGCCGACGAATCGGCCCGGACGGTGGAGTTCGTGCGCCTCTTCGGCAGTTCGGCACTCGTGGGTCCACAGTGGGTCATTGACGCCGCTGCGGGCATTCCGGATGAGGAGATGGCCCAGCACGTCACGCTCCTGACGCTGGCCCGCTCCCATGGCGGTCACGGCCTGGGTGCTGCCGCCTTGTTCTTCGCGGACGACCTGCCCCTGAAGCAGCCATCGGAAGAGATGACTGTTTCGCACGGCAACCCGGAGGCCATCGAACTGGAGGGCCGCTGCCCGCCGGACGACGTCAACGAGGTTGGCCTTTCGGACCTCGAAAACCGCTACACCATCATCCACGAGATTGACGGGCGCCGGGTACCCCTGGCCTGTGGCGCTTACTCCGAGTGGGTGGGCCTGCTGGCCCATTTGGGTGTCCTGGTGGATCCGGAATGGCGGCGCCGGGGCCTGGGCTCGCTGGCAGCGTCCATCGCGGCCCACGAAGCCCTGTCCGCAGGGCTCACGCTGCAGTGGCGGACGGACGTCAGCAATACCGGCTCCCTGGCGCTGGCCCGGAAGCTCGGCCTGTCAGCCGGCGGAATCCAGACCAGCGTCCACCTTGGCTGACGAGGCCGCCCCGCTGCCGCCCCAGCCCTGAACCGGCTGCGGCTTCGCAAAGAACAGTGCCACGACAGCGCCGACCAGGACCACTCCGGCGGGCAGCAGGATGGCCTGCCCCATCGCCGCCGAAAATCCGCTGTGCAGGGCCTCCGGCAAGCTGCCGGACAGGGCCATGCCCTCGCCCGCCGCCCCGCCCGCGGAAAGCTCGGCTGCGAGCCGGGACTGGATCAGCACGGCGATGGCTGCGCTGCCCAGCACCGCGCCGAACTGCCGGGTGGTGTTGTAGACACCCGAGCCTGCACCGGCCTGCCGCGGCGGAAGGTTGCGGGTTGCGGTGGTGCTCAGGGGCGCCCAGATGCCGGCGTTGGCAAAGCCCAGGACAGCACTGGGCAGCAGGAACATCAGGATGGGCGTGTCTGGCTGCATCAGGGCCGAGTTCCATACCAGCGCCACGGCCATCAGGGTCAGCCCGCCCGTGGCGAGGTACTTCGGGTTCACCCGGTCCACGATCTTCCCCACCACCGGTGCCAGCCCGCCTGAAATCAGCGCCATGGGCACCATGAGGAGGGCGGACTGCGTTGGGGTCAGGCCGCGGACCATCTGGTAGTAGAAGATCAGCGGCAGGCCGAAGGAGGTGACGGTAAAGCCCACCATGGTGATGCCAATGTTGGCGAGGGAGAAGTTCCGGTCCCGGAACAGCCCCAGCGGCAGGAGCGGCTCACCCTTGATAAAGCGCTGCCACACCACAAACCCCGTCAGCACGGCAAAGCCGGCGATGATGAGTCCCCACACACTGACCGGCCCTGTGATGGTGCCCCAGTTGTAGGTTTCGCCTTCCTGGATGCCGAACACCAGGAGGAAGAGCCCGACGGCGCTGAGCACCACGCCCGGAATATCGAACCGGTGCGGGTGGGTGCTGAGGGCGGGAACGTTCCGCCAGGCGAGGATAAAGCCGGCGATGCCCACGGGCACGTTGATGAAGAAGATCCACTGCCAGCCGAAACCGTCAACCAGCACGCCGCCGAGGATGGGGCCCACAAGCGTGGCCACGCCGGCGGTGGCTCCCCAGATGGCCATGGCGGCACCCCGCCGGTCGGGCGGGAAGATCCGGGTAATCACGGCCATGGTCTGGGGTGTCATCATTGCTGCGCCGAGCCCCTGGAGCACCCGCGCGGCAATCAGGGTTTGGATATCACCCGACAGGCCGCACCACAGCGAGGCCAGGGTGAAGACCACCAGCCCCGAGAGATACAGCTTCTTCGGCCCAAAACGGTCACCCAGCCTGCCTGTAATCAGCAGCGGGACGGCGTAGGCGAGGAGGTAGGCACTGGTGACCCAGATGACCGAGTTGATGTCAGCGCCGAGCTCCTCCATGATCCGGGGATTCGCCACTGAAACGATGGTGGTGTCAATCAGGATCATAAAGAAGCCGATCACCAGCGACCAAAGGGCCGGCCACGGCCTTGCTACTTTTTCCACCGGGTCATCCTTCGTCAGGGGGTTATCTGCCGGGCGGGACCCGGCGGCACTAGCCCAGGAGATCCAGGATCTCCTGGCGCGCGAACATCTGGGCGGCTGCGCGGGCAGACGGCGATCCGGCGTCCGGATCAGCTCCGGCATCCAGCAGGACGCGGGCAACAGCGGTGTAGCCCTTGAACGCCGCTCCTGCGAGCGGCGTCTGGCCGCGGTCATTGGCGGTGTCGGCTTCAGCGCCGTGTTTTAGGATGAGCTGAACGGTCTCCGCGTGGCCGTGGTAGGCGGCCAGCATCAGGAGTGAATCCCCGGCGGAGTTCGTCAGGGTGGCGGGAGCGCCGGCGTCGAGATAGGCATGCAGCAGCGCGGAGTCGCCTTCCCTTGCCGCTTGGAACAGCGTGTGCGCCAAAGCCAGCGCCTCGTCGTCGGGCCCACCCTGGGCCGCCGGAGAGTCGGACGGCACTGCGTTCGACTGCCCTGGGTCATGTGCGGCGTTTTCAGTCATTAGCGTGGCCCCTTGAGAAATCCGGTCTGGCGCCCCACCACCTGGCCGGCGTCGGGGGCGACGATGAGTTCCTGGGCGGCAGGGTAAGGTTCCTCGCCATCCAGGACCGTCAGTATTTCATCCGCACCCACGGAACGCTTTATGACTGCCAGGGCAACCGGCCCCATCTCATAGTGCTGGGCCACGGACGTCACCGTCCCCACCTTCCGCTCCCCCACCAGCACGGGGCTTCCGGCCTGCGGCAGGGTGTGCTGGGATCCGTCCAGCTGGAGGAACACGAGCCGGCGGGGCGGGTGCCCCAGGTTGTGCACGCGCGCGATGGTTTCCTGGCCCTTGTAGCAGCCCTTGGCGAGGTGCACGGCCGTGCGGAGCAGGTCCAGCTCATGCGGGATGGTCTTGTCATCGGTCTCGGCACCGATCCGGGGACGCCAGGCAGCAACGCGAAGGGCTTCTGCAGCGAGGACCCCGGCCAGGGGCCGCCCGTCCACAGCTGCTTCCAGCCCGGCGGCAGGAACCAGGTACTCAAACCACGGGCGTTCGAGGCCGGGATGGTTTTCCTCCGCAACCGTTGCATAGGAGTACCCGCCGGCGGAGACATGCGGCCACGGGTCCTGCCATGCAAGGTAGGAGGACCACTCGGGCACGGCCTTGGTGCTTCCCAGCACAGCCCAGTCGGCCGAGACGTCCGCGATCTCCACGCGCAGCATGAACTTCATCCTGTTCAGGAACTCCGCCAGCGGTGCTGCTTCGGCGGCCTCAACGAGCAGCCAGGTGGTCACGCCGTCGTCAATCACCCGGGCGTCGAAGTCGATCCTGCCCTGGACGCTCAGGAGGAGCAGTTCGCTGGACTCCCCCGGCTGCAGGTTGGTGACCTGCTGCGAGGACAGCGTGTTGAGCCAGCTCAGCCTGTCCGGCCCGCTGACCGTCACCACCCCGCGGTGGGAAAGGTCGACGACGGCGGTACCGGCTGCGAGTGCGCGCTGCTCGCGCAGCGGCTCACCATAGTGGGATGCGACGCCTGCGTCAGTGCCGGTGGCCTCAACGGCTCCAGGGCGCGACAACAGAGGGCTGGAAGTAGTCATACTGGGGGCAACGTCCTTAGGTCAGTGTCTATTCCGGTCCCGACGGCCTCGCGGGGTTAAGGAGCGGTTGGGGATCTGTACTCGGGATTTTCGAAATCAAACCGGGTTCCGGCCGCCCACTCCTGCGGCAGGTTGCCGTGGGCCGGGTAACCGCCGGCGTCCTTGAGGATCCGGGCAAGGTGCAGGAGGTTCCAGGTCATGAAGGTGGCGTTGCGGTTGGTGAAGGATAGAAGGCCCACTGGCCCTTGCTGTTGAGTTCGCCGGAGTGGGCGTAGAGGCGTTCAATCAACTTCTTGGTCTGTGAGGAGTTGTCGCCCAGCCAGATGGGCCCGGCCACCACCACAATGTCCGCGTCCTGGACCGCAGGGTACAGCTCCGGCCATTCGTCCGTGGGCCAGCCGTACTGGGTCATGTCCGGGTATACACCACTGGCGATGTCGTGGTCCACGGTGCGGATCACCCGCGTGCTGACACCCTGCTTCTCCATAATCAGCCGGCTGATCTTGATCAGGCCATCCGTGTTGCTGGCCTGGGGCGATCTCTTCAGCGTCCCGTTGAAGAAGACGGCTTTCAGGTCGCTGTAGTCCCGCGCGCTCCCCTGGGCCTGGACGTTTTGAAGATTCTCCAAGTTCCACGACCCGCTTTCGTTCCTCCGGACCGGATCGGTCAGGAAACTTTTTTGAGGAAGGCGGAGGCGTGGGCTTCCAAACCCTTGCCCTCCTTGCCGCCGACGGCGACGTCCCAGCGCCAGAGCAGGTTCCCGTCCACCAGGCCGAAGATGCGCGTGGCGGCGCTGTAGTCCTTGGAGTGGCTGCCGCGCATCACCATGTCTGTGGTGAGCTGGATCTGGGGTCCCTTGATCTGCCCGTAGTACAGCTCGGAAATTCCACCGGGATGCGAGATGGACACGGAGATGTCGAAGCCGCCCTCACTGTTGCGGAGGGCTTCCACCTCATCGGCACTCTTCAACGCCGGAACGATGTCCGCCGGGATCAGGCCCGGTCCGCCGTCGGCATCGAGTTGCTTGCGCTCCAGCGCCCAGAAGCCTGTTTCAACGGTCAGCGGCCGCAGGCGCGTGCCGTCGTCGTCCGTCAGCCAGCTCTCGGCACGGTACTGGAGATAAGCCAGCCCGTTGTGGGTGAAGGATACGTGCTGCAGGAAGTGTTCAGAATCCTCGTCCCCGGTGCCCAGGCGGCCGCGGCCCTCCCACTCCCCAATGAGCCAGGAAAGCGGGACAAGTTCTGGGGTCAGGTCTGTAGGAATTTCAATCGGCACAGCAAATACCTCGGGAAACTGCTAGCTCCGGAACGGGACTACTTCTGACCTTTGAACAGGCGGTAGACCACAAAGCCGGCAAACCACGCCATGGACAGGCTGGCGATGCCGAGCAGGACAAGGAAGAAGATTTCAAAAGCAAGTACGGACATGATGCCATCCTAACGCGTTAGTAGATGAGTAGTTTGTCTATGAAGTAAGCCAGGGAACCCACCGCCGAGACGGGTGCCAGCCCCATGCTAAGGGCAGCTGGAACATTAAGCGGTGCGCCGCGTAGCGTCACGAGCCGGCGGAAGCTGACCAGGACCGCGCCCACCACCACACCAAAAATGGCTGCGGGCAGAACGGCGATGTCGGAGAGGACCAGCCCTGCCAGCGGACCGGCAAGTCCCGCAAGGACGATGCCAAGGGGCGCGATGATGCTGTCGGGCCACCTGATCAAGCAGGCCAACAGGGCAACTGCCGCGCTGATGGCCGCCACCAGCAGCATCTCCCTAACCCCGTTGAACCGTGCGCCGGCGATCCAGCCCGCGCCGAGGCAGGCGAGCAGCACTCCCACCGAGCAGCCAAGTGTTGACTCCAGCCGTTGCGCCTGCCCTGTCCCGCGGATGAGCTGCACTACAAAGACGGCCATGATCCCCAAGGCGATAAAGGGCGGCGTCCAGTCCAAATAACCGGGAGCGGGGGCGTAAGCGGCGGCGAGCGCAGCGCCGGCTCCAGCCAGGGCAATCACCGCCGCGAGCGTCTTTTTAGCAGGAATCCGAAGGAAGTGGGGCCAGCCGATGCCCACCGCGGCCGCACTGGCCACGGCAACAGCGACGAGGGCCTCGCGGGAGGTGTAGACCCCTGCAATGATCGCGGCCAGCCCTGCGATGCCAGCCACACCAATGGTCCACGAGCCCAGGGAACGCACCGGCGCCTGCAGTTCCGCCGTCATACGGATCCCGGCCCGGGCTTAGTCTGTGCACTCACTGCGCTGCATCCCATCCTGCGTTGACCTTCGAAGGCGGTCCGCCCTCAGTGGCAGGGCATCGGGCCCTGCCACAATCCTGCCTTATGTGAACGGCATATGTCGCAAAACGTACCCTGATCCGGGGCCGACCAGTGGCAGCTTCGGGGCCGCCGGGTATACTCGGAGCTCAGCTAAGTTCCCTGCTGAGGTGGCCGTGACCGCTGCTGTTGGCAGAGTCCCAAACCGGGGCAGGGAGCCAGTACCGGCCGGTGAAAATCCGGTTCAGTCGCCCAACGATGCGCGGACGGCCCTTGGAGGAACAATGTCGCACATCCTGTTATTGACGAACAGCACCGGTTCTTCGGTGGACATCCTGCCTGCCTTGGAATTGCTGAACCACCGGGTCCACATCCTCCCCGCCGAGCCCACCGCCCTGCTGGAAACGGACCCCTGCGACATCGTGCTGCTGGATGCCCGCAAGGACCTTGTGGGGGCCCGCTCCCTCACCCAGCTCCTCAAGGCCACCGGCCTGAGCGCCCCGCTGGTGCTGATCCTCACCGAAGGCGGAATGGCTGCTGTCTCCTCCGCCTGGGCTGTGGACGACATCGTGCTGGAATCAGCCGGGCCCGCGGAGGTGGAGGCCCGCATCCGGCTGTCCGTGGCCCGGGCCGTCCCTGAGCAGGACGACGCTCCGTCCGAAATCCGCGCCGCCGGCGTCGTTATCGACGAAGCGAGCTACACCGCCCGCGTGAACGGGGCTCCCCTGAACCTGACGTTCAAGGAATTTGAGCTCCTTAAGTACCTGGCACAGCACCCCGGCCGCGTCTTCACCCGGCAGCAACTGCTCACCGAAGTATGGGGCTACGACTACTACGGCGGTACCCGTACCGTGGATGTGCACGTCCGGCGCCTGCGCGCCAAACTCGGCGCCGATCATGAAAACCTCATCAGCACCGTCCGCAACGTCGGCTACCGGCTCACCCTGGTGCGGCAGCAGGAAGACGAGCTGACGGAAGCCTGAGCAGGGCGGCCCGCGATCCGGCAGTCGTTGATCCCGTATAGCCTTGCCTCATGACTCCAGCGCACCCTGAGAAGTGGCCCGTCCATGTTGTTAAAGGCGGTGTTGACCGGCAGCTCCTGAAGGACTGCGGCGATCTGCTGGCTGCGGCGGAAGAGTCAGACGGCAATCCCGCCATTTCGGAGCAGACCCTCATCAGCATGCGTGCCGGTGATTCCGCGGACCACCAGGTGCTCACCCTGGCCCTGTACGCTCCGGATGAGGACTCTGATCCCTCCTCCGGCCAGGACCTTGCAGGGTTCGCCGCGGTGGTGGAAGAACCTGACGGCAGCGGCGTGGTCGAAATCGCCGTGCATCCCAGCTACCGCAACCAGGGTGTCGCGGACCGCCTCGTGGGCACCCTTCAGGACCGGCGCGGGCTGCAGGGACTGAAAGCCTGGTCGCACGGCAACCACGAGGCAGCCGCGGACCTTGCCGCCCGCTACGGCTACGTGCCCGTGCGCGAGCTGTGGAAGATGCGGATGACGACCGCGGCGGCGGAGCTTCCCGACGTCGTCCTTCCGGACGGCGTGTCCATCCGGGCGTTTGTGCCCGGCCAGGATGAGGACGGCTGGCTGACTGCCAACCGTGCCGCGTTTTCCCATCACCCGGAGCAGGGCAACCTCACCCGCGCCGACCTCGATGCCCGGATGGCTGAGGAATGGTTTGACCCCGCCGGCTTCCTCCTTGCCGTGAATGGGAACGGCCGGCTGCTCGGATACCACTGGACCAAGGTGCATCCGAGCCACGGCTCCCACCCCGCAATCGGGGAGATCTACGTGGTGGGCGTAACGCCGGAAGCGCAGGGTTCGGGCTTGGGCAAGGCCCTCACGGTGGCAGGCATCAAGTACCTTCAGGACCTGGGGCTGCACGCCGTCATGCTGTACGTCGACGCCGACAACGCGCCTGCGGTCTCCCTTTACCGGCGGCTGGGGTTCACGCGCTGGGACATGGATGTGATGTACGGCCCGGCAGCAGGTTAGTCCAATCCCTTGACGCAAGGGCCCTGCGGCGCTAAATCCAAGGCCTCCGGCTACTGATTGCTTGTAAGGTTGAAACAGAACCGCGCAGGCCGGATACGGCCGCACCAAGCGCCAGGTAAAGGAGATGCCATGAACCCGGAACCTTCCGGAGCAGCCACGTCCCAAGAGACTCCAGTCCCCGTGCGCGCCCGATTCGGCTCCTCGGAGGTTCCGGCGTCGCGGGCCACGCAGGACCGGATCGACATCCCGGATTTTGCGCCCAACCTGGAGCCCGAGGGCGACATCCGGCCGGACCGCTTCCTTGACCGGGAACTGAGCTGGCTCAGCTTTAACTCCAGGGTTTTGGAACTTGCCGAAGACGCTTCCCTGCACCTGCTGGAACGGGTCAGCTTCCTCTCCATCTTCGCGTCCAACCTGGACGAGTTTTTTATGGTGCGCGTGGCTGGCCTGAAACGGCGCATCGCCACCGGACTGGCCGTCCCCTCCCCCGCAGGGCTGAGCCCGGTGGAAGTCCTGGAAAAAATCGGTGAGGAAGCCCACCGGCTCCAGCAGCGGCACGCGCAGGTTTTTGCAGAGCAGATCCGCCCGGCCCTGGCTTACGAGCACATCCACCTGATGCACTGGGACGAACTGGATAGTGCCGCCAAACAGCAGCTCAGCCAGATGTTCGCCGAAAAGGTCTTCCCCATCCTGACGCCCCTGGCGGTGGACCCTGCACACCCGTTCCCTTACATTTCGGGCCTGTCACTGAACCTGGCCGTAGTGGTGCGGAACCCGGTCAGCGACAAGGAACTGTTCGCCCGTGTCAAGGTGCCGGACCAGCTGCCGCGGCTCATTTCCATTGATGGTCCGCGCGCCGGTGCGGTGGCAGGCCGAGTGGCGCGCTTCATCGCGCTGGAGGAAGTCATCGCCGTTCACCTGGACAAATTGTTTGCCGGGATGGAGGTCCTTGAGCACCACACCTTCCGGGTCACCAGGAACGAGGACGTGGAGGTTGAAGAGGACGACGCCGAGAACCTCCTGCAGGCGCTCGAGAAGGAACTGCTGCGCCGCCGCTTCGGCCCTCCCGTCCGGCTTGAGGTCACCAACGACATCAACCCCAATATCCGGGCGCTGCTGATCCGCGAGCTGGGCGTTGAGGAATCCGAGGTGTACTCCGTGCCGGCCCCGCTGGACCTCCGGGGCCTTTCGGTCATTGCCGGCATTGACCGCGCCGACCTGCACTACCCCAAGCATGTTCCGCATACCTCCCGGTACCTGAACGAGTCCGAGACCTCCAAGGCGGCCAACGTCTTCGCGGCGATGCGCCGCCGGGACATCCTGCTCCACCACCCGTACGACTCGTTTTCCACCTCAGTACAGGCCTTCCTGGAGCAGGCAGCGGCCGACCCGAAGGTCCAGGCCATCAAGCAGACCCTGTACCGCACCTCGGGCGACTCCCCCATTGTGGATGCGCTGATTGATGCCGCCGAGGCAGGCAAGCAGGTCCTGGCCCTGGTGGAAATCAAGGCCAGGTTTGATGAGCAGGCGAACATCTCCTGGGCCCGCAAGCTTGAACAGGCGGGCGTACATGTGGTGTACGGCATCGTGGGCCTGAAGACGCACTGCAAGCTCTCGCTGGTGGTGCGCCAGGAAGTGGACGGGCTGCGGCGTTACTGCCATATCGGCACGGGCAACTACCACCCCCGGACAGCCCGCTACTACGAGGACCTCGGCCTTCTCACGGCCAACGACCAGGTGGGCGAGGACCTCTCCAAGCTGTTCAACCAACTGTCCGGCTACGCGCCCAAGTCCACCTTCAAACGGCTGCTCGTTGCTCCGCGTTCGGTGCGTTCCGGGCTGATTGACCGGATTGAAACTGAAATCCGGAATGCCCGGGCGGGGCTGCCGGCCCGCGTCCAGATCAAGGTTAACTCCATGGTGGACGAGGCCATTATCGACTCGCTGTACCGTGCATCGCAGGCCGGGGTGAAGGTGGATGTAGTTGTCCGCGGCATCTGCTCACTGCGTCCGGGGGTTCCGGGACTCAGTGACAACATCACCGTCCGCTCCGTCCTGGGCAGGTTCCTGGAGCACTCCCGGGTGTTCGCGTTCGCGAACGGCGGTGAACCGGTGGTGTACATCGGCTCGGCGGACATGATGCACCGCAACCTGGACCGCCGGGTGGAGGCCCTGGTCCAGCTTGCCGCCCCCGATGACATCAACTACGTCCTGGACCTTTTGCGCCGCTATATGGCCCCGGAAACTGCAAGCTGGCACCTGGACAACGAAGGGAACTGGTCGCGTCACCACCTGGCCGATGACGGCAGGCGGCTTGAGGACGTCCAGTCCTTCCTGCTGGCGTCACGGCCGCGGCAACGCAGCCTGAGCCGACGGTAAGGGCTGCGGTTTTGTCGAGCGACGCACTCGTAGCTGACCAGACGGACCACCCAGGCGAACCGGTAGCCGTCACGGCTGCCGGGGCGCTGCCGTGGCGCCTCAACAAGGACACGCTTGAAGTACTGCTGATCCACAGGCCCCGCTATGACGACTGGTCCTGGCCAAAAGGCAAGATCGACGACGGCGAAACTATCCCCGAATGCGCCATCCGCGAGGTGCGGGAAGAGATTGGACTCACCGCATCACTGGGCATACCGCTGCCGCCAATCCACTACCACGTCGCCAGCGGCCTGAAGGTGGTGCATTACTGGGCCGTTAGGGTCAACGGCGACAGGCTGGTCCCGGACGGCAAGGAGGTGGACAGTGTGATGTGGTGCACCCCGGAAAAGGCGGCCCGCCTGCTGTCCAACCCCTCCGACGTCGAACCTCTTGAGCATCTCCGGGACGCCCACGAGCGCGGGGAGCTGAACACCTGGCCCCTCCTGGTAGTCCGCCATGCCAAAGCTAAGCCGCGCTCTTCCTGGACCAAGGCGGAAGGCGAGCGGCCGCTGGCTGCCACCGGAACGCGTCAGGCCCAGGCTGTGGGCCGGCTGCTGCAGGCGTGGAAGCCGCCCCGGGTTGTCACCAGCCCGTGGCTGCGCTGTGTCGCGACGGTTGCGCCCTATGCGAAGGCGGCCGGTGCAAAGGTAAAGCTGGAGGAAGCCCTCACCGAACACCGGCACGAGCGGAGCCCCAAGAAAACTGGGGCCGTCATCGAGGCCCTTCTCGACAAGCAGCGTGCGGTGGCCGTCTGCACCCACCGCCCGGCGCTGCCCACGGTGTTCGGGCAGCTGGCCAAACACATGCCCCCGCATCTGGCCGTCCTCCTTCCCGCCGAGGAACCATACCTGTCCCCAGGCGAACTGGTGGTGTGCCATGTGGCTCCGGGCGGGAAAAACAGGATTGTGGCGGTGGAACAGTTCAGGCCCTTCGACGACTGACTCCCCGCGGTGACTGCCGCGCTTGACCCGCAGAGTTTTGTATCAAACACTTAGTACACTGATGCATTCTTTTGGGGGAAATGTGCCTGGTTCCGATGTAACGGCAGTGTTCAGTAATGTCCCGCCGGGGGTGGCGCTCTGGCCGTTCCTGCTCGCAGCAGGGATCTACCTGCTGCTCCGATGGGTGATCTGGGAGCCGGGAGGGGGCGCGTCCGCAACCACGGCGTCCCAGCACGCCTTCTGGGTGGGGATCATGGGCTGGCTGGTTAGTTCGCTGCAGCCCGCTGGAAATGCCGGCATACTTCCCGCGGGTTCAACCACCCAGCCGTTCACCGGCCCCGGCGACATCATTCCAGCTTTGGCGTGGCCCGTGCTGGGCTGCCTGGCGGTTCATGCCATCGGCCAGTTGAGCTACCCCGGCCCGCGCCTGCCACGCCGGTTGGCGACGCTCGAGGCGCGGCGGGTACGGGACTTCCTGCCGCGTCCGCTGGCTTGCACCGTGTTGGCCATCTTTGCCGCAGCTGCAGTGCAGATCGGCTGGGTGGCGACGCTTCCAGGTTTTCCGCCGATCCCCTACGGCTCACAGCCTGGTCCCGGAAACGGCTACACCACCTTTGGCGGCAGGGTGCCCGGCGTTGAACTGGCCGCCTACCTCGGGCCTGCCCTCCTTATCCTGGCCGCCGGCACGTGGCTGGTGCTTGAGCTCATCACCCGGCGCAGGCAGCTTGAGCCGCTGACCACGCAGGAGAACCACCTGCTCAGGACCATTGCCATGAACCGGCTCCTCCGCACCGTGGCCACCATAGCCGCCGGGCTGGCCGGGATTGCGGGCAATCATGCCGCCCGGCCGGATCCCTCCGTCGCGTCCGGCTCCTGGACGAACGCCGCAGGGGCGGTGGGGCTCGCCGTCCTGCTGGTGATGTGGTGGTGGGCCCCGCCCAAGCTCCCAAGCGAACGGGCTGCGGGCAGCCTGCCGGCACCCCATGAGCCCTCCGCGTCGGCCCAACCCGCCACCCGGCTTTCGGTGTCCCTGGGCGCAGCGCTGGGACTGGCAGCCCTGGTTCCTGCTGTGGTGGCGCTGATCATCCCGGGAGCGGTGACGGGGCACCCGGCCCTGGTGGTGGCGATGTCAGCCGCGTTGGTTCTGATGGTCACCGCCGCAGGGGAACTGCTGATGCAACGCAATTACGGAACGCCGGAGGCCCGACGCAGCTGGCCGCGGCAGCCTGTCAGCCCGGCGCTGCTCACCACCGCAATTGCTGCCCTCACCCTGCTGGTTGTGGTGGTTGTGGTGACAGCTGTTGCTCAAGCAACCCTGGAGGTAACGCCGTCGTGGCCAGCCACCGTCTGGGCGGGAGCGGCTGTGGTGATCCTGTCCGTACTCCCCCTCGCAGCTGCCCGCGCACGGCGTGGTATCGCGGCGTCGGTTCGGGGATTGGATGCCGCCCTCCGCGCCATCACGGTGTACCGGGTGGTACGGGCGCTTGCCGCCTGCTTCACCGTGCAGGCGGGGGTGCTTCTCATATCTGCGGCCCCGGCAATCAAAAGGGCCATGAACCTGAACCCCGCGGAGTGGGCCGGCTTTTGGGACCTGGCGGCCGCCGCCGGCGCCCTGCTTGCGGCGGCAGGAGTGTTGATCGCAGTCATCCCCGTGCGCGGTTTTGTCCGTACCGCTCCCCCTGTGAGCAGCGCCGTCGGGCAACCTGCACCATGAGCGCAGGGATCTTCGTCGACCTGCGTTCGGCTGTTCCGCCCTACGAGCAGATCCGCTCGCAGATCAGCTCCCTGGTGGCAGTAGGCGCGTTGTCCCCCGGAACCCGTCTCCCCACTGTCCGCAGCCTCGCAGCCGACCTGGGCATCGCCGCGGGCACAGTAGCGCGGGCCTACAAGGAGCTGGAGGCGGCAGGGCTTGTTGAAGCCCGACGGCGGGGAGGCACCGTTGTGACGGGCCCGCTCCCGGAAAGCACCGGCACCCAGGGGACGGTCCCGGGGACGGTGACTGCCGCCGTCGAGCGTTACATTGAAGCGGGGCGGAAAGCCCAGCTGAGCGACGAAGTCCTGCTGGACCTGCTCCGCGGGCGGTTGCGGAAGTCATGATGCCCGAAGCCTGGGACCAACCCCGATAGACTTGAGCCGTGAGCATCCCAACGCCCTATGAAGACCTCCTGCGCGATGTCCTGGCCTCCGGCACGCACAAATCGGACCGCACCGGGACTGGAACCACCAGCGTTTTCGGGCGCCAAATGCGGTTTGACCTGGCCAAGAGCTTCCCGCTCATCACCACCAAGCGGGTCCATTTCAAGTCCGTGGCAGTTGAGCTTCTGTGGTTCCTGCGCGGCGAAACCAATGTGAAGTGGATGCAGGACCAGGGCGTCACCATCTGGAACGAATGGGCAGACGCCGACGGCGATCTTGGCCCTGTCTACGGTGTCCAGTGGCGCAGCTGGCCCACCCCGGACGGGGGGCACATCGACCAGATCGCGGAGCTCATCGAGAACCTGAAGTCCAACCCGGACTCCCGCCGGCACATCGTCTCAGCCTGGAATGTTTCCGAGCTGCACGATATGGCCCTGCCGCCGTGCCACGCGTTCTTCCAGTTCTACGTGGCGGACGGCAAACTTTCCTGCCAGCTGTACCAGCGCTCCGCGGACATGTTCCTGGGTGTGCCGTTCAACATCGCCTCCTACGCCCTGCTCACCTGCATGGTGGCTCAGCAGGTGGGACTCGAACCGGGCGAGTTCGTCTGGACCGGCGGTGACGTCCACATCTACGAAAACCATATGGACCAGGTTCTTAAGCAGCTGGAGCGGGCACCGTATGAGTACCCGCAGCTGAACATTACCCGGAAGCCCAAATCGATCTTCGACTACACCCTTGAGGACTTCGAAGTGGTGGGCTACCGGCACCACCCCACGATTAAGGCCCCGATCGCCGTATGAGCACGGAGAATTCCACCGATCCGCAGTCCTTCACGGAAGAGCTCGCCGCATCGGTCACCGGTGTGGGTCTGGTGTGGGCGCAGACCCCGGACGGCGTCATCGGCAAAGACGGTGACATGCCCTGGCACCTGCCCGAGGACCTGAAGCACTTCAACCGGCTCACCATGGGCCACCCAGTGGTGATGGGCCGCAAGACCTGGCTGTCCTTTCCGGACAAGTACCGCCCCCTGCCCGGCCGGACCAACATCGTGGTCACCCGGCAGAAAAGCTGGGCCGACAGGCCTGAGGCGGAGGGCGCCGTCGTGGTTCCTTCCCTTGACGACGCGCTGCTTGAGTCCCAGTTCGTCGACGGCGGCGAAACCGTCTGGATCCTGGGCGGCGGGGAGATTTTCCGCCAGTCCACCGAGCTCGCCAACGTCGCGGTGGTCACCACCATCGACGTCGATGCCGACGGCGACACTTTCGCCCCGGAGCTTGGCACCAGTTGGGAGGCTGCGGCCTCCGTCCCGCCGGACGGCTGGTTGACGGCCGCTAACGGCACACGCTACAGATTCACCAAATGGTCACGGACTGAGGGCTAGAGATGTTGAAGAAACCGGAAACCCTCTTTGTGCTGGGCTACATGCTGCTCCCCCTGTTGGCGCTGCTGTCTGCCATCGTAGGGCTCACCATGATCCTGGGCGGCAACAAGATCGCCGGCGCCATCGTGCTGGTGGTGGTGACGCAGGCGTTCGCGTTCGGCGCGTTCTTCGCCCTGCGGGCGCGCAAGGCAGCGGTGCTGGAGGATTCCGAGCGCAGTTAGGACCTTGTGCCGCATATGGGGAGGAGACCCCATCGCGGCGGCTGCAGGTTGCCATTAGGCTGAGCTGGGTTTCAGCTTGAAAGACGGCTGGTTGATTATCGGGGGGATTGCCAGGTGGCAGGAAATTTGTGGGGCGCGGACGTTGCCGAATTGCGGACGCTGGCGAAACAGTTCGGCAAGACGGCCGATCTGCTGCTGCAGCAGTCCACGCAGCTGACAAGCCATATCAACAGCACAACGTCATGGAAGGGCCAGGACGCCGTTGCGTTCCGGTCCGATTGGAACGGCAGCCACCGGGCAATGCTCCAGCAGGCTGCCTTCGCCCTCAAACAGGAGTCGAAGAAGCTCCTGGAGAACGCGAACCAGCAGGAGACGGCGAGTAACGCCGGCACCGGTTCCGGCGCATCCGGCCCCGGTGTAGAGGCCAGCAGTAACGGCCCCGCCGGTTTCATCCCCGGACAGGGCAGCAAGGACCCTTGGGGCCCCGGCTGGATGTCCGACCCAGACTCGCCGTTCCGTGACGGCTGGGACGCCTATGGCCTGGCCAAGGCTTTTCCGAATATCCGCGCGGGAATCTTTGACATCGGCGCCATGCTTCATAAGTCCCGCATCCGAGATTTCTTGGACCCCGCAGCTTGGCGCGCCTTCGAGAACTCGAACGAGTTCAGCAGGTTTTTCAACCTGTCCAACAACCTGTTTGAGGGTAAATTCCACGAAGTCCTCAACCTGGCCGACACCACAAAGGCGTTCAAGTTCCTCGACGGCTTTAGCGGAGGCCTTGGTCTCGTCGGGGTCGGCCTGGACAGTCTGGACGCCTTCAACAACTTCAAAGAGGGCGATTTTGCAGCAGGTGGATACTCCACTGCCAAAGCCATCCTGGGCGCCGGCTCCTTCGCCCCGCCGCCGATTGGTACGGCCTGCATGGTGGCCAGCGGCGCCCTTGCCCTGTACGACAACGTCCCCGTCATCCGCGATTCCGTCAACTACGTGGGGGATAGGATCGCGGATGGGGCAGAGGCTGTGGGCGGTGCCATCAGCGACGGGGTAGACGCCGTCGGCGACTTTTTTGGCTTCTGAGAACTGAGGAGAACATCAAGTGACTGAAACAACAACAACAAGGTCCTCACCTGCCAGTCAGGGCTTCCCCGACGCCATCGGTTTTGGTTTCGCCGAACTCCTGGTCCTCCTGAACCTCCGGCGCAGCCCGGTAGCCGACGCATCCGCGAAGGCACTTCGGCTGGAGGCCGAACTCGACGACGTCTCGCTGCTGTCTGCCGGAGCCTCCTCTCTGGTGGCGCGCGGCGCCGCCAAGGCCAGCAGCGACGGTGAACTTTCGGTTGCCGGGCCGGTGGCAGCGGTCACCGCTGCCCTGACCGAAGCAACCAAACGGGTACAGATCAATCTCCTGACGGCCGACTCCGTAGACAACGTCCTGTCCATCGAATCGGCCGAGTATCGAATTTTGCTGCAGCCGCGCGCCTACCTCAGCTGGTTCGCGATGGCCCACCGCCCGGATATCACGCCTGAAGAAGCCAACTTCTTCATTGTGCGCAAACATCTCGAGGAAAACCCTGCCGGCGGAGCAACAATTCGCTTGCTAGAGGACGAGGCTGACCAGCAACTGCTGATCAAACGCAGCGGACAGTCCTGGTCCGTGGGGTATGGCATCATCGATGCACCCGCCCAACCCATCCAGGAAATATCAGGCCTCACCGAGGGCCAGGTGTTGGACCACATTCGATCAATTCGACAGGACTAGCGTGCAGAACGGCATTCCAGGCAGCAACACGGGCAACGGCCCGCACTCCGACGACCAAGTCCGCGCCTACCACGAGCAGGCAGTGGCACGCGGTGACAAGAGAATCCTGTTCCGTACCGTGGAGGGCAGGCTTCACAGCTACGCGAAGGATGAGCTGGGAATAGTCACGGCCAGTTCCCACCCACAGGTTCGGTCAGCCGGCGGCTTCCTGGCAATGGCTGTCTTCTTCGCTGCCGCGGCAATCTTCTCTATCCTGCTGGTGGCCGGGCCCACCGGCCAAGGCCAGGATCCGATGTGGGGTGGGCTGTTCTTGACGGCCGCCGGGCTGGGAGGCGCGGCGTATGCCGTTCGGATGGCGAATGTGGCTTCGACGGCCAAACGCCTGCGGGCGGAACGGGGCATCCCGGAACCGACAGGCCGGCAGTTGGACTGGTAGCGAGGCCTCACTTTTCTCCCCCGGAATGCCTGGAACCTGAACCACGAAAACGAGAACGCAACGACGCCGCGTACGCCGAACACAAGGAAGCGCTCGCCCGAGGCGAAAAGCGGGTGCTCCGAGGACCGATACCGGTGAACTCCACAGCTATCCTCCTGATGAGATCGGGTTCTCTCCGGGCCGGGGCCAAGCTCAAGTCAGAACATGGTGGGGCATGGGGATCGTTTCCGCTTTTATGGTGCTGGTATTTCTGGGCTCTGCGATGATGCTCTTTATGCCCTTGGCGCACGGTGACGGTTTCGAGTGGGGTGCGTTGTTTCCTATCGCGCTGGGCGGGTTCGGCGCCTGGTACACATTTGGCATGGCAAGGGACGAATACCAGGCCAAGAAGCTGCGGCGAGAACGGGGTGCACCCGAGCCAGCGGCGGGGCACGTTTCACAGTGACGCCGGCCCGGCACAGGCAAGCAGTCGTGGCCGCCCGCCGTCGTCAGTTCCGCACGGCAGTGACGTAACCGACTGCGCCCTGCCGGCCCAGAAGTCTAAACTATACGAATGACTACAGCAGCTACCCCTTCCGTCGGCCTGGTCGGATGGCGCGGCATGGTCGGTTCCGTCCTCATGCAGCGCATGCAGGACGAGGGCGACTTCGCCAACATCAACCCGGTGTTCTTTTCCACCTCCAATGCGGGAGGTGCCGCGCCGTCCTTCGCTGACGGCGCCGGCAAGCTCGAGAACGCGTTCGACATCGACACCCTCGCGAAGCTGCCCATTATCGTCACCGCCCAGGGCGGGGACTACACCAAACAGGTCCACGGCGAACTGCGCAGCCGCGGCTGGGACGGCCTCTGGATCGACGCCGCCTCCACCCTGCGCATGAACGACGACTCCATCATCGTCCTGGATCCGATCAACAGGGACGTCATCGACAAGGGCCTGGTCAACGGGACCAAGGACTTCATCGGCGGCAACTGCACCGTGTCCTGCATGCTCATGGGCCTCGGCGGGCTGTTCAAGAACAACCTGGTGGAGTGGGGCACCTCCATGACGTACCAGGCAGCCTCCGGCGGCGGCGCCCGGCACATGCGCGAACTCCTCAGCCAGTTCGGCACCCTCAACGCCGAGGTCAGCACGGAACTGAACGACCCGGCGTCGGCCATCCTGGACATCGACCGGAAAGTCCTGGCCCACCAGCGCACGGGCATCGACGCCGCCCAGTTCGGCGTGCCGCTGGCCGGCTCCCTGATCCCCTGGATCGACGCCGACTTGGGCAACGGACAATCCAAGGAAGAGTGGAAAGCCGGGGTCGAAACCAACAAGATCCTGGGCACCTCCGAGGAAAACCGCATCATCATGGACGGCCTGTGCATCCGAATCGGCGCCATGCGCTCCCACTCGCAGGCACTGACCCTCAAGCTCCGCGAGGACCTGTCCGTCGCCGAAATCGAGAAACTCCTGGCCGAGGACAACCAGTGGGCCAAGGTGGTTCCCAACTCCAAGGAAGCCTCGATGGCCGAGCTGACCCCGGTGGCAGCGTCCGGCACCCTGGACATCCCCGTTGGCCGTATCCGCAAGATGGAGATGGGCCCGAACTACATCAGCGCCTTCACCGTGGGCGACCAGCTCCTCTGGGGTGCCGCCGAGCCGCTCCGCCGTATGCTCAACATCGCCACCGGGAACCTCTAGCCCCGGGGTCTTCCGCAAAGCGGCCCTGCCCCGCCCGAACGGTGTTGCCAAACACCGCTCAAGCGGGGCAGGGCCGTTTTTGTTGTCAGCCGTCGAGAAACGCCTGGTAGCGTTTCGCGGCGCGGGCGAAGGAACCTAGGGCGGTCACCCCGAGGGACTTTGTTTCGTCGAAGAGCTCGGGCACGACGGCGGCCCGCGCCCCTGTGCCTTCCCGGGCCCACGTGCCAATCACCTCTCCCCCGGCCACCACCGTCTTCTTGAAAACGCCGTTGCCGCCGGGGACGATCTTGTTGGCATGCTCCGGTGCCAGGACCAGGCTCCGGTCCGTGTAGCCCAGGACGAACTCATCGAAGCCGGGCAGCAGAAGGACAGACCGCTGGCCCGGCACGCCGCCGTCGAGCAGGGACGCGGTCTCCGGGGACAACCAGTAGCTGGTGCCCTCGAATTCCAACTCCACCAGCTGGTCCTTAAGGTCTTCGAACACCGCCCGAACCTCGGTCAGGGGAATCTGCGTCCACCAGGCGAAGTCGCGGACAGTTGCCGGGCCGTGGCTTCGGAAGTAGCGCAACAGAAACTCCGCGATGGCCTCCTGCCGCTCCAGCCGGCGGGACGTTGGGATCCAGCTCTGGAAGTCCACGAGAAGCTGCTGGTTCCCGGCCAGCGGTCCCTGTACAAGCCACCCATGCCGGCACAGTGTCCCCAGGACATGGATTCCCCGCTGGCCCTCGGTTGACTGCCCTGCAGCCTCAAAGACGGCGAAAAGCTCCGCTCGGCTTACAGCCCCGCCGCCGGCAATCCGCTCCAGCGCAATGTCGCGGCACTTTTCGACGTCCGCCCACGTGATGCCCAGTTCCCGGTGCCGGGCGGCGATGCTCTTCGTGAGCCGGTCAGCGGTGAGGTCCAGCATCCAGTGCAGGTCCTCCGGCGCCACCAGGTGCAGGGTGCCCCGCATCGGCCACGACCGCACCACAGCAGCCGAGTCGAGGGCAGACCGCACATCCTGCAGCCCCGCTCCCGGCACCCTGGCGCCCACGGCCCACAGGGCGGCCTGCAGGTCCTGGGCCTGCATCGCCGTCATCCACCGGACAGTCCCGGCCACGGCGGCGGCATCCGGTACCAACCGCGGCGGCGCGGCCGGAAGCGGCACCAGCCGTTGGGAAGCCAGCCGCAGCCTACCCATGGTCCGGCGGTCAAGACGGTTCCCCACCCTCGCAGCCATGGGCCCATCCTAAGCTCGGGACTGGCCTGCCGACATGACCGCTAGGGTAGAAGCATGACTTTGGGGAGTTTGTGGCAGTTGCTTGATTTAAGAACGAAGCGTTGGATGGTTGGCGGGACTGTGTGCGTCCTTGCCGGAACGGGCGCAGGGCTGGTCTCCATGTCCGCCTTACTGGAAAGCGGACGTTCCGATCCCTTGCTGCTTCTTCCGTCCCTCGGCTTAAGCCTGGGCGGCGGCTACGCGGTACTTTTTCCCGGCATCAGCGTGAACCGGAACGGCCCGCATATCTTCCGGGACTGGCGCCGGCACGCCCTGGCCGGAAAGGTTCTTTGGGTCCTGTCCCTCGCCATCGCCGCGGGAGGCCTCATGACCTGTATTGTGGCCGGCCTGGCCAATCCGCTGGCCCCCGGCCTCCTCGTCTGGCTGTTTATGGGGCTCTACCTTGCCAGCGCCGGCTGGGCCTCCGCCATGATGGGAGTGGGCAACGCCATCACGGGTGAGGCCCTGAATGCAGAACCTGACGAGGCGCGGGCTACAGTTCCAAGCCGATGAGCAGGGGCTCCGGGTGCAGTTGGATTCCGAAGCGGCGTTCGACGCCGGAACGCACCTCGCGGGCCACCGCCACCACGTCCGCCGCGCTGGCCGAGCCCCGGTTGGTGATGGCGAGGGTGTGCTTGGTGGACAGGGACGCGCGGCCCCCGCTGACACTGCCCGGCTCCAGGCCGAAGCCCTTGCCGAAACCCGACTGGTCAATCAGCCAGGCAGCGGAAAGCTTCACCAGCCCGTCCTGGCCTGCCGGGTAACGCGGCGCCCCCTCCGGAAGCGCTGCAGCAACGTCGGCCGGGACAATCGGGTTGGTGAAAAACGAACCCGTGGAGTACGTGTCGCGGTCCTTGGGGTCCCACACCATGCCCTTCGAAGCCCGCAGCCGCAGCACCTCCCGGCGCACGTCGGTGGCATAGGCGCGCTTGCCCTGCTCCACGCCCAGCGACCGTGCCAGCTCCGCGTACCGGATCGGGGCGCTCATGCGCCCCAACGGCAGCTGGAACTCCACGGTCAGCACCACATAGCGCGGTGAACCGTTAACGGTGGTCTGCTTGAGGATGGAGTCCCGGTACCCGAACTTCAGCTCAGAGTTTGTGAAGGTCTTGACGGCGTTCCGCTCGCGGTCCCAGGTGCGGACTGCTGCGATGGTCTGGGAAACGTCAGAGCCGTAGGCGCCCACGTTCTGTACCGGAGTCGCCCCAGTGGAACCCGGGATGCCGGCGAGGGCCTCCACCCCGGACCACGCGTGCAGGACCGCGTGCTCCACCAGCTTGTCCCAGTTGTGCCCGGCCTGCACCACTACAGCCACGCCGCCGCAGGAGTCCTCCGCATTGACGGTGAACCCTTCTGAAGCGATCTTGACCACGGTGCCGGGGAAACCGTCGTCCGAAATCAGCAGGTTGGAACCGCCGCTAAGGATCAGCAGCGGCTCCCCTGCTGCGTCCGCGGTGCGGACGGCGTCGATGATCTCGGCCTCGGTCCGGGCCTCGATGAAGGCGCCGGCCGGTCCTCCGACCGCGGCCGTGGTCAGCTGGGAAAGCAGAGTGGAAGTCACCGAACAACCCTATCGGGAAAGTCAGGCCGGTCCTCCCGGCTCAGCTGAGCCGGACGACTGCCTGGGCCTTCATCAGGACTTTCTGCCCGGCGGACACAACGGTGAGGTCGACACGGGCGGTGCCGGCATCGGCGTCGAGCTTTCCGATGGTGCCGCTGACCTCGATGGTGGCCCCGGGCTCATTCTCCCCGGTGGTGTCGGTGACCAGGACGGGCTTGGTGAAGCGGGTTTGGAAGTCGACGACGGCGGCCGGGTCGCCTGCCCAGTCGGTGACCAGCTGCACGGCAGAGCCCATGGTGAACATGCCGTGCGCGATGACGCCGGGCAGTTCCACGCCGGTGGCGAAGGCCTCGTTCCAGTGGATGGGGTTGAAGTCGCCGGAAGCGCCGGCGTACTTGACCAGGTCCGTGCGGGTGACCTCGATGGTGCGGCTGCCGATGTCCTGGCCTGCACTGAGTTCGTTGAAGCTGGGGCTCATGGTTACTGTCCCTCTCCGCGGACCAGGATGGATGACGTGGTGGTGGTGACCGGTTCCCGGGAATCGTCCGTGCCGAGGGCGAAGATTTCCGAACGCGTGGTGATCATCGCTCCCCCGCCCATGGCCCGGACGCCGTCCACGTGCAGCTCCGCCACCAGGCGGTCGCCGGCAAGGATGGGCCGGTGGTGGATGAAGCGCTGGTCGGCGTGCACCACGCGCGAGAAGTCGATGCCGGCCTCCGGATCCTCGATGAGCTGGGCGTCGGCACGCTGGGCGATGATGATGGCGAACGTCGGCGGGGCAACCAGATCGGTGTGGCCCAGGGCCTTTGCAGCGTCAATGTCGAAGTGTGCAGGATGGCTGGCTTTGACGGCGCGGGCGAACTCGCGGATCTTCTCGCGGCCAACGTCATACACCTCTGCGGCAGGGTAGCTTCGGCCCTGCAGGTCCGGATTGATAGTCATGGGCTCAAGCCTATCGTCAGGCTGTTGAGCGGCAGAAAAAGGGAGCGGCCCGGAAGGTTACCGGCGGAGGTTCTTCCTAATGCTTTGGCCGCGGACCACAATCCCGGCGATGTGCAGGATCAGGCCCAGCCCAATCAGCGGCAGGGATGCGGTGGCGAGGCCGGAGTTGCCGCTGGTGTTTCCCACCAGGTTCAGGATGATGCCGACGGCGATCAGTCCCATCGCGCTGAAGACCAGGACTTTGTAGCGGGTGGGCGCCGTGGCCCAGAATTCGTTCAGCACCCTGCCAGTCTACTGGGGGTTACGGCCAGAGTCCGCGCCGGTTCAACCCAGCTAATGGGCCGACGTCAGAACAGAGCTTCCTGGACTGCCGGGACGTCGGAGCTGTACCGGCCCAACTCGATGGTGCGGCCCTTGAGCTGGCCAAGATCCACCACGAATTCCACATCCGCGCCATCGAGGGCGGCCAGCACAAAGCTGCCGCAGATGGACCGGATGGTGAACCCGTGCTGCCCTGAAGCCATCGCGTGGGGGTAGGCGTGCCGGGCCCTTCCGGAGCACAGCCCTTCCGCCAGTTCGGGCCTGTTCCAGCCTTCGTCCACCACTTCGAAACCGTCTTCGCCCGCTCCGGAAATAACGTGGCGGGCGGTGGTTGCGAGTGCCGCGTTGTGGGCTTTGACCTGGTCCGGGGGTACCGGGGTGGCCAGGGCGGCGGCCTTGGCAGCAGACCGCACCTGCTGCGGAAGCCCGCCGTCGCGCGTTACCAGGTCCTCCAGGATCCGCACTACCCGCCCGTCCGCCGCGCGGGCCACGTAGCTCGCCGCCACGGCGCCCTGTTCGGCGAGCCGCTGCCACTTTCGAACGTCCGACGCAGTCCCTACCTTGCTTGCCCCGTTGGCGAAGGTGGCGACGTAAAGCCAGTGCGGCTGCATCAGGTAGTTGCGCAGGCCGGGCGGGACACGCCCGCCCCGGTGGAAGTCGTGCATCAGCCGGAAGTCGTCCACCACGAAGCACCGCTCGCACTGGTTCCCGCGGGCCGCCGGAAACCGGCCCCCACACAGGACATGGTCCCGTAGGGCTGGGCCGTGCACGCGGTGATGGCCAAGGCAGGACTTGCCCTCGGCGGCTAGCCGAAAACCCAACCGGGTGCCGCCGTCGAGCGCTATCTCCTCGAAGGTGCCGTCCGAAGCCTGCAGCCGCAGCACCGGGCAGGAGGCCGGCGGCGCAAGCCAAAAGACCCCGTGCACCAGATAGCGGGTATCGGTCACGGGGTCTCCTGAAAACGTGCGGGTGCTACAGCGCGGGCTGCACCCCAAAGGCTACCGCGAGCTTCATGATCTTCTCGGCGCGGCCCAGGCGGGGCAGGTCGGAACCGTCACGGATGACGCGGCCGTTGGCTTCGAAATCGGCCATGAAGTCCGTGGCCCAAGCGACGTCGGACGGGGTGGGGCTAATGACCTCGTTGATGACAGGGGTCTGGTCGATGGCCAGGCACAGCTTGCCGGTCATGCCCATCATCACCGTGATGCCGGTCTGCTCCCGCAGGATGGGGTGGTTGGTGCCGACAGTGGGGCCGTCGATGGGGCCGGGAAGGTTTCCCACGCGGCTGGCTACTACCAGTTTGGCGCGCGGGTAGGCCATGGCCTCAGCAGTGGCCGCCATGCCGGTGTCCCGGCGGAAGTCGCCGGAGCCGAAGGCCAGGCGGAATGCGCCCTGTGCCTTCGCGATGTTGTTGGCTTCCTCGATGCCGACGGCGGATTCAACCAGCGGGATGACGGGGGTCTTGCCGTCCATGCGGTGGAAGCTCTCGGTGACCTGGTCGGCGGATTCGGTCTTGGCGAGCATCACGCCGAGGAGGCCGGGGGTGCCGCGGAGGCCGGCGAGGTCGGCGGCCCAGAAGGGGCTGGTGGCATCGTTGATCCGGACCCAGGCCTTGCCGCCGGCGGTCAGCCAGTCCACCACGTTGTTCCGTGCCTGGTCCTTCTGTGAGGGGTCCACGGCATCTTCAATATCCAGGATGATCGAGTCGGCGCGGGACACTGCCGACTGGTCAAAAAGCTCGGTCTTCATGGCATTAACAAGGAGCCATGAGCGTGCGATTTCTGCTGGGATATTGCGTTCCGGCCTTACGGTCTCGGTGGCGATGGTAGACGTCATGCTTTCTACAGTATCTGCCCGGCAACCGGCATTGCGAAGAAATCGGCCCCCTTGTGAGGTTCAATACGAACTAAACCGGATATGACTGGGGCCTGCGTGCATGTGGGTAGCAGCAGGTGCCGTTATGGGCTTCATAACGGCACCTGCTGCTGCCCGGTTGGGGTCAGGGGATGTTGCTGCCCCGCGCCGTCACCCATAGCCGGTACCACTCCGCCCGGCTCATGGCCTCGGCCACCCGGGCAGCGTCAGCGCAGGCACGGATCCGGCCGGGGTTTACCGTCCCGATCACCGGTGCGATGTCCGCCGGGTGCTTCATCAGCCACCCGAGCAGGACCGCCTCCCCCGAACTGCCGTACCGTCCGGCGAGCTCCGCCACCAGCTCTGCAGTGGCCGCCTCAGCCGACGTCGGGCTGTCCTGTTCCGCCCCCGTGTACAGGCCGCGGGCCAGGGAGCCGTAGGCCTGCAGGGTGATCGAGTTGCGGACGCAGTACTCCAGCGTGCCGTGCGGGAAGCTGTAGTCCAGGTGCTCGGCATGGTTGACCAGCACCTGGCTTTCCAGCCAGGCCCGCTTGAGCAGGCTCATCTCCAGCTGGTTCGCGACCACCGGGGTTTCCAGCCGGTCCTGCAGCGCCTCGATCTGCGCCCCGGACATGTTGGACACGCCCAGCTGCCGGACCTTGCCTTCCGCCATCAGCTGCCCGACGGCGGCGGCCACCTCTGCCGGATCCGCCAGGGGGTCCGGGCGGTGCAGCAGGAGGATGTCCACGTAGTCCGTCCGCAGCCGCTTGAGGCTTTCGTTGACCCGCTCGAGGATGGCCCCGCCGCTGAGGTCGTAGTGCGTCTGCAGCCCGCGCTCATTCAGCCTGATGCCGCACTTGGTCTGCAGCCGGATGCGGTCCCGGAGCGCGGGCGTGGCCGCCAGCACCTCACCAAAAACCGCCTCCGACTTGCCGCTGCGGTAGATGTCCGCGTGGTCAAACAATGTGATGCCGGCATCCAGCGCGGCCTCGACGGCGGCAGCGGCCTCGTCCACATGCTCACCTGCGTGCGGCTCGTCGGACCAGCTGCCGCCCAGGCCCATGCAGCCATAAATCAGCTCCTGCATCAGGCCGGCCGCCCCGCACGGCGCGGCGCGGCGATCAGCGCAGCCATGCGGTGGTGTTGGCGGGCAGCTTACCGTCCTCGAGGGGGGCGCTGCTGACCAGGACCGTGCCTGCCGGAAGGTCGACAGCGGTGTCCCCGAAGTTGGTCACCGACTGCCAGCCGTTGGGCCGGCGGAAGTGCAGGACGTCGGGGGTGCCGGCCTCGACCCATTCGAGCTCTTCGTCGGTCTGCAGTTCGCGGCGGAGCTTCAGGGCGGCGCGGTAGAGCTCCAGCGTGGAGCCCTGGGTACCGTCCTGCGCCTGCACAGCGTACTTGCTGAACCAGTCCGGCTGCGGCAGGTGTGCGCCGCCGTCGCCGAAGCCGAAGGAGGTGCCTTCCACCTTCCAGGGCAGCGGCACGCGGCAGCCGTCGCGGCCGATTTCCACGCCCTTGTTGCGGAAGAAGGATGGGTCCTGCCGCTCCGACTCGGGGATCTCGGCCACTTCCTGAAGGCCAAGTTCCTCGCCCTGGTACAGGTAGGCGGAGCCGGGAACTGCGAGCATCAACAGCGTTCCGGCGCGGGCGCGGCGTTCACCGAGCTCCACGTCCAGCTCCTCTTTGGGGCCGCCGGCGAGCAGCCAGTCTTTGCCGTCCTGGCCCTTGGTACGCGCCTTGCCCTTGGAAACCTGGGGCAGGCCGTAGCGGGTGGCGTGGCGGACAACGTCGTGGTTGGAAAAGACCCAGGTGGAGGAGGCTCCGGTGGCGGCAGCCTCGGCGAGGTTCCGGGTGATGATCTCGCGGTACTCCGCGGCGTCGAAATCGGCCTGCAGCAGGTCGAAGTTGAAGGCCTGGCCGAGACCCTGCGGGCTGGCGTAGCGGGCGCGGCGCGTGGCGTGGACCCAAGCCTCGGCGACGGCGGTGCGGGGCGGGTTGTACTCGTTGAACACCTCGCGCCATTCGGCGTAGACCTCGTGGACTTCGTCGCGGTCCCAGAAGGGGTGGGTGCCGTCGTCGAATCCATCCACGCCGGTGTTGGCCGCGCTCAGTTCCAGCTTGGACAGCAATGGCTCGGTGAGGTCCTTGGTGAGGGCGTGGGCAACGTCCACCCGGAACCCGTCAACGCCACGGTCGGACCAGAAGCGCAGGGTCTTGAGGAAGTCCTCGCGGATTTCCCGGTTGGACCAGTTCAGGTCCGGCTGTTCCTTGGCGAAGATGTGCATGTACCACTGGCCCGGCGTGCCGTCCGGTTCGGTGATGCGCTCCCAGGCGGGGCCGCCGAAAACGGAGTCCCAGTCCGACGGCGGGAACTCGCCGTTGGGCCCCTTGCCGTCACGGAAAATGTAGCGGTCGCGGGCGGGCGATCCCTTGGGTGAGGCGAGGGCCTCCTTGAACCACTCGTGCCGGTCCGAGGAGTGGTTGGGCACGATGTCCGCTATGAGCTTGATGCCGGCGCCGTGCAGCGCATTGGCCATCTCGTCGAAATCGGCCAGCGTTCCCAGCTTGGGGTCGACGTCGCGGTAGTCGTCGACGTCGTAACCGCCATCTGCCAGCGCCGACGGGTAAAACGGGCTCAGCCAGACGGCGTCGATCCCCAGCGACTTCAGGTACGGGACCTTGGCGGTGATGCCCCTGAGGTCACCGATGCCATCGCCGTTGGAGTCCGCGAAGCTCCGCGGGTAGATCTGGTACACGGATGCCTGGCGCCACCAGTTCGGATCGGCCAGGCGGTCGGAATCGGAAAGGGTTGCCAGTGTGGCGGTGGTGGACAAGGGGTGATCCTTTGCTTCTTGTCGACTATATTTATTTTGGCTCTAAATTTAGTTGCCCGATCATTATCTGGCGCGACGCACGGAAAGGTCAACAGCATGGCTGACACCACCCCGGCAACTCCCCAGCTGCTGCGCAGGGTTAGCGCCGGCTCAGTGCTGGAGTTCATGCGTTCCTCCGCCGACGTAACGGTCACTGGGGTCATGGAGGCAACGGGACTGACCCGCGCAACAGCCATCGCTGTGTGTGAAGACCTCAAGGAACGTGGCTGGATACGGGAGCTGGAAAACCAGCGGGCCTTTGGCGGATACCAGAAGGGCCGCCCCGCACGGCGCTTTGAGCTCAATGAGCGGGCCGGGGTGGTACTGGGGATGGATGTGGGCATCTCCAAGGCAACAGTGGTGGTGTCAGACCTCCGCGGCAATCGGCTGGGAAAATCCAGCCTGCCCTTTGCCGATGCGGAAATTTCGGCGGAGGAACGCGTCTCCGTCATTGACCGCGCGGCCCTGAAAGCCCTGGCCGGCGTAGGCGTCTCCCCCGCTTCGGTCCTGGCCGTGGCCGCCGGCATCGCCGCTCCCGTGGACCGCAACGGAAACGTGCTGGTAAGCCAGCACTTCTGGGGCCTGTTCGACGTCGGCCTGAAGTCGGCGCTGCGGGAGCGGCACGGCTGGACTGTGCTGCTGGAGAACGACGCCAACCTTGCTGCCCTGGGGGACAGCTGGCGGGGCGCGGCGGCGGGAGTCGGGGACGTCGTCGTGATTCTTGCCAGTGAACGGCTGGGTGCAGGGATGCTCGACGGCGGACGGCTGCTGCACGGCAGCCGTGGCGGGGCGGGCGAGCTTGCGTTTTTGGAACAGGTCCGGGGCGTGGGTGATACCTATGGCATCGCGAGCCTCGCCAGGGCGTGGGCCGCAGATGCGCTCGCCGGGAAGGCCAGGACCTCCCTTCGCGCCCACTTGCAGCATGGAGGTGCGGAAGCGGAGCATGTCTTTGCCGCCGCCGCGGATGGGGATGCGGTGGCCCTGAAGATCCTGGACCGCCTGGCCGACAGGATGGCCAGGGTCATTGGGGCGGTGGCCACCATGCTCAACCCGGAGCTCGTGGTTATCGGTGGAGCCGTGGCAAACTCTGCCGGTGTGTTGCTGGACCCGATCGCCGCGAAGCTGAAGGAGTTCACCGCCACGCCTCCGCATGTGGCTGTATCGCCGCTGGGTGATTCGATCGTCACCGTCGGCGCTGTGCGCGCAGCCCTGGACTATGTGGAGAAGAACTCGCTGGACCTGGAGCTTGCCGCAGCAGTCAGCTAGGCGATTCCAGCGCAGCGGCAACCGGCAGGGAGCCGTCGCAGAATTCGATCATCCGGCCGGCCGTCTCCGGCAGGTCCAGCACCGCGGCCGCCACGATGGCCGTATTGCTGCGCGACGTTCCGCGGTCCCCCTCGCCCGGGCTGGGGTCCACTGTGATCAGGCCGGTACCGGGCTTGTCCGTCAGGGTGCCCGGTCCCAGGATGGTCCAGGCGAGGCCGGTTCCGCAAAGATATTCGTCAGCGGCAGCTTTCGCCTCGGCATAGGCGAAAAAGCCGTTGCTCTCCGGTACACCGTGATCCTTGCGCGCGCCCAGGTAGGACACCATCACGTAGCGGTTCACTCCGGCCTGCCCTGCGGCATCCATCGAACGGATGGCCGCATCCCGGTCCACGGCGTAGGTCCGGGCGGAGTTTCCGCCGCCGGCGCCTGCGGACCAGACCACGGCGTCGTGGCCCTGCAGCGCCTCGGCGATTGCCGCCGTCGTCGAATTCTCGATGTCCAGGACCGACGGCGTTGCGCCCGTCTGAGCGACGTCGTCCGCATGGTCCGGGTTGCGGAAAAACGAGGTGACGCTGTGGCCCTCGCCGGTGAGCAAAGTGGACAGGTGGAGGGCCACTTTGCCGTGGCCGCCGATGATTGCGATTCGGGTCATGGCCCCATTGTGCTCCTCCAGCCAGCGGATGCCACATCCGTGGCGCGTCGGTCCTGGGCCGGGGGTCAGGAGGCAGTGCGGTAGCTGAGGTACACAACCCCATTGCCGAACCGCCGTTCGTCCTGTAACTCGAGCTGCAGTTTGAGTCCGTCCGGAAGAAACCGGAGCCCGCCTCCGACGGCTACCGGGTTGAGGAAGATCCGGCACTCGTCCACCAGCCCGGCCCGGAGCGCAGCGGCAGCCAGGGTAGCGCCGCCGATGCTGATGCTGCCGCCGGCGCTGGCCTTCAGCTCCCTCACGGCGTCCGGATCAAAGGTCCGTTCCACGCGGGTGCGGGTGGTGGTGGCGTTGGCCAGCGAGGCCGAATAGACAACTTTGTCCGCCCCCTGCCAGATCCGGGCGTAGTCCTGGATAACCGGCGGATCGTCAGGGCCACCCATTGTTTCCCAGACCGACATGACTTCGTACATGCGCCGCCCGTACAGGTGAATGCCGGCGTCACGCTCAAGATCGTTGACGAAGGCATGGACTTCTTCGTCGGGAGCGCTCCAGTCGAAGTCGCCACTGCTGTCCGCCACGTAGCCGTCAAGGGAGGCAATGCCGATGTAGATGAGCTGGGCCATGGGCCCATTCTGCCCGGGCCGGGTCCTCTTGGTAAGGGCTCCGATCCGTGGATCCGGTACCTGGCCTACGTGCTGTTCGGCGCCGGCCGGTCCCGGACGAAGAACTGTTGAGCCAGGGTCCAGGCGTTGGTGACGGTCCAGTAAACCAGGACGCCAATGGGAAACAGAACCCCGCCCAATGCGAACACCACCGGAAGGATGTACAGCAGCATCTTTTGCTGGCGCATGAACGGGCTTTCCCCGGCCCCGGGCGGTACGTTCGCCGCCATCACCAGTTTTTGGGTGATGAACTGCGCCGCCGTCATGGCAAGGATCATCAGGATGGTCAGCACTGTAGCGGCCGCCTGATCACCACCGCCGCCGTGCAGCACGGATGCGGTCAGCGAAGCGCCGAAGATGGTGGATTGGTCGAACTGCACCACCTGGTCATGACTCATCGCACCAATCCCCTCAGCCTGCCTTGCCCGGGTGCTGATGCCGGAAAGGACCTGGAACAACGCGAAGAAGAACGGCACCTGGATCAGCAGTGGCAGGCAGGCCGAGAAGGGGTTGGTCCCGTGCTTTTTGTACAACGCCATCTGCTCCTGCGCCATGGACTGGCGGGAAAGCGGGTCCGTTTTGCCCTGGTACTTTTCCTGCAGTGTCTTCAGGTCCGGCTGCAGGAGCCGCATCCGGCGTTGGGCGTCACGCTGCTTCAGGAACACGGGAATCAGGGCGGCACGAATCAGGATGACCAGCCCGATGATGGACAGCGTCCACGTCCAGCCGCTGGCAGGAGGCATGCCGGCGGCGCTCAGTCCTTCGTGGAAGCCGACCATAATCGCGGACACAAGCCATCTGAAGGGAACCATGACCGCGTCAAAGTCCATGCGTTTCCCCCATCCGTCCGATGCGGCAAAGCTACGGGGAAACAATCAACTTGTCACGCTTCTGCGCCTGGCGGATCCCGGAGACAAAAACGGGGGCCGGCGAAATCTTCGCCGGCCCCCGCGGGACCTTCCGTTTAACCCGGTATCGGGTTCGCTGTTACCTACTGCTTGACCAGCACATTTCCGTAGCCGGCATCGCACTTGCCGTCGTGGAGGACGCCGGCGCCGGGCGCCACTGCGTAGTTGCTTGCGGGGTGAAAGACAGCGGTGCCGACGTTTGTCACCCTGTTCGCGCACGCGTTGGCAGCGTCGGCGTCCACGCTCTCGCCGCCGATCCACATGCCGATCCAAACGGTGGAGTTGGTGCGGTGATCGTCGGCGCCCTGGTGGCATGGCCCGCCCTCCCGGTCCCTGCCGTGGCCGCAGATGTCTTCGACGATGAAGTAACGGCGGACGTCCGGAAGGTAGATCCTCGTTCCGGCGGGGAAGTCCAGTACGTCCTGCCCGGTGGCGAGGGACTCCACGGCGATGGTGATCGGGTCCTCATAGGTGCCCGTGCCGCCGTCGGCCGTATGCGGTCCCCCGTGGCTGATGGCATCCGAGTCCGCTGCGGTGTTGTCGTACCAGGTGTACGCCGCCGTGTAGGCGGTGGTGACACTGCGCTCCGAAGACGACGACGGAACGGCGGGTGCCGCTGCCGGCTTCGGGGCCGCGGGAACAGCGGCAGTCGGGGCGGGAGCGGGCCCAACTGCCGGCGGGCGTCCCGCTGCCTGCTCCAGTGCGGCTGCTGCCTTGGCCGCTGCGGCAGCGGCGGCCTTGGCCTTTTCTGCTGCGGCGTCCGCCTCGATCTTCTTCGCCGTCTCGGCTGCCACGGCTTTTCCAGCCTTCTCAGCTGCGGCGGCCGCGGCTTGCTTGGCCTTGTCGGCTTGCTTCGCCTTCTCGGCAGCGGCACGCTGGGAAATTCCTACCTCGGAGGACGACGTTCCGCCCCAGGCGCTGGAGCTGGCTTCGATACCGGCATTGGCCTCAACAGGTTGTGCGGATGTCGCGGGGGTGCCGGTTCCGGCACTACACGCCGAGGTGGCGAGTAGGACCGAGAGCATGCCGGCGGCCAGCAGAGTATTTCTGCGCATGGAAAACTAAGCCTCTTCATGGGAGTGCGGAACGGGCAGACCCCTTGGGAATGTCCTGCCCTGAGTTGGTCACGGTCTGCGGAACACCAAGGCGCTACTGCCTGGGGACCTACCACACGCAAAAGCGCTGAGAACGCTTTCGTCAGGCGTGTGCTCTGACCGGTGACCTAAACGTTACATGGCCCGGCGAAGAAGAAGCCAATCGGTGATGGACCGGCCCCGGCGGCTTACCCGCTGCTTGAGGATTGGTTCCGGTTAACTGGAAAACCCCCGGAATCTCGGGGATTCCGGGGGCTTAGCCTGTAGCGGTGGGGAGGCTCGATCTCCCGACCTCACGATTATGAGTCGTGCGCTCTAACCAACTGAGCTACACCGCCACGAATGAGAAAAACCTGCGCCAAGCCGGTCAAAACCGCCCTGACACAGGCCCTCATTCAGAGCCCCCCACCGGAATCGATCCGGTGACCTCGTTCTTACCAAGAACGCGCTCTACCACTGAGCTAGGGGGGCAACGAGTAAATACTCTACCGGAAGATTTTCCTCCCAACAAATCGGCGCCAAGAGTGGTTCCGCAGCTGCGTGTCAGGTCTTCCACCGCGCTGTTTTCCGCGCCATTGCGGGGATCGGCGTTCCCCTGGCGGTCGCGGAAACCGGCCCCCAAGCACGTTTCGGAGCCGCTCCGGGGTACCAATGTGTTCAGGCACACACCTGCGCGGGGTTTTCTGACAGATACCGGGACGTGAGCCGCCCCGAAGTCCCGGCATCTGTCCAAAAACTCCATCGGGTTAAACGCTGGTGGGCCGGCTCGAAAGCCGGCCCACCAGGGGAACGTGTCAGGCTACCTGACGGTTACCACTTGCCCTTGCGGTTGAAGTCGCGCTGACCGCCCTCGTTGCCGTGGCGGGGCTTGCGGGAGCCGTCGCCGTGGCCGCCGAAGCGCGAGTCACTGGTTTGGCCGCGGCTGGAACCGCTGTCAGCACCAAAGGAACGCTCGCTGTACGAACGGCCGCCGCGGTCCGCGGAGCTGCGCTCGCCGTCGTTCTTCCGGTATTCCTTCTTGAACCCGCCGCTGCCCTTGAAGTTGCCGCCACGGTCGCCGCCGCGGTTGCCCTGGTAGGCGCCACGGTCGCCGGAGGGCTTGCGGCCGTTGTCCAGCTCAAGGTGGATCAGCTCGCCGCCGATCCGGGTGCGGGACAGGGCACGCAGCTGCTCGGGGCTCAGGTCCGCCGGGAGCTCCACGAGGGAGTGGTCCGAACGGATGTCGATTCCGCCGATCTGGGCCGAGGAGATGCCGCCCTCGTTGGCAATGGCGCCCACGATGGAACCGGGCATGACGCGCTGGCGGCGTCCCACGGCGATCCGGTAGGTGGCATTGCCCTCGGTGAGGGTGCGGGTCGGTCCACGTGAGCCGAAGCCGTCCTTGGACCGCTCGCGCTTCTGGAACTCAGGAGCTGCCGGCAGTTCCTTGACCAGCAGCGGCTGGCCGCCCTGTGCCATGACGGCAAGGGCAGCAGCGATCTCCGCGGCCGGCACGTTGTGCTCTTCCTCGTAGGAGGCGATGAGGTCGCGGAACGCTGAAACGTCCTCGGAAGCGAGGGTCTCGGTGATCTTCTCGGCGAACTTTCCCAGGCGCAGCGTGTTCACGGTTTCCGCAGTGGGCAGGTGCATCTGCTCCACCGGCTGGCGGGTTGCCTTCTCGATGGAGCGCAGCAGGTACTTCTCCCGCGGCGTCATGAACAGGATGGCGTCGCCGGAACGGCCTGCACGGCCGGTGCGGCCGATGCGGTGCACGTAGGACTCAGTGTCGTGCGGAATGTCGTAGTTGATCACGTGGCTGATGCGCTCGACGTCAAGGCCGCGGGCGGCGACGTCGGTAGCAACGAGGATGTCGATGCGGCCTTCCTTCAGCGCGTCCACTGTGCGCTCGCGCTGCTGCTGCGGAATGTCGCCGTTGATCGCTGCTGCCTGGAAACCGCGGGCCTTCAGCTTGTCAGCCAGGTCCTCGGTCGCCATCTTGGTCCGCACGAAGGCGATAACGCCGTCGAACTCTTCAACCTCGAGGATGCGGGTCATGGCGTCGAGCTTGTGAGGGCCCATAACCTGCAGGTACCGCTGGCGGGTGTTGGCGCCGGTGGTGGTCTTGGACTTGACGGAGATCTCTGCCGGGTTGTTCAGGTACTGCTTGGACATGCGGCGGATCTGGCTCGGCATGGTGGCTGAGAACAGTGCCACCTGGCGGTCCGAGGGCGTCTGCTGGAAGATCTGCTCCACGTCTTCGGCGAAGCCCATGCGGAGCATCTCATCGGCCTCGTCCAGCACCAGGTACTGGAGTTCGGACAGGTCCAGGGAACCCTTGGAGATGTGGTCGATCACACGGCCCGGGGTACCAACAACAACCTGGGCACCGCGGCGCAGGCCGGCGAGCTGGGGGCCGTAGGCGGAACCGCCGTAGACGGGCAGGACGGTGAAGTCGTCGATGTGCTTGGCGTAGGAGGTGAAGGCCTCGGCAACCTGGAGTGCCAGTTCGCGGGTGGGAGCCAGTACCAGGGCCTGCGTCTTGCGGGACGGGCCGTTGAGGTCGTGAAGCTCGGCCAGGCGGGACAGTGCCGGTACTGCGAATGCTGCAGTCTTACCGGTTCCGGTCTGGGCGAGGCCCACAACGTCGCGGCCTTCAAGCAGCAGCGGGATGGTTGCAGCCTGGATGGGGGACGGCTTTTCGTAGCCGACATCCTGCAGGGCAGCGAGGACACGGCCGTCGATGCCGAGATCGGCGAACTTGGTGCCCTCTTCGTCTTCCCCGGGGCTGGTTGCGGGGGCGGCGGGCGCTTCGACAGAAGCGTCGGCTGCGGGGGCGGGCTCTGCTGCGGGAACAGCGGCCTCAGTGAATTCGACAGCGGCGGTTTCGGAGTTTGCCGCTTCGAAGGTGGCGTCGTTTTGATTTTCGGGCATAGGAGAATATTCCTCATCCATAGGGGGCCAGGCGGCACTACCCGAGGTGAGCGGAGCCGCAGTACGTGTGCCGTGGTTGCCGGGCATACATTGACCGGCCGGTCACATAGAAGTCCGGCGCTTTCGCAATCCCGTGGCAGGACTTCCCGCTGCATCTCTTGGCTGCTATCCCAGCAGTCTGTACAGCGTTTTCTTTAGCCGGCTCTCCCTATGAAAATGCCCGCTTCACAATTGCGGGCCCCAACACTTACCAGTCCTGCCTCAAAAATTGGGCAGGAATAAGGGATTTCCGGAGTGGGGGATGTTTCAAGTGTAGGGCACGGACCTGCCCCAGCGGTAATCCGGGGCACGACGGCGGCGGTGAGCTTGCGCACACGGCTCCCCCGCCGGCCACCCGGGTGAGCAGTTACCGGCCCAGCTGCCGCTCGAGCGCCGCGAACTTCTGCCTGAACTCAGGCTGCTGGAGGCGGATCCCGCCCTCGGCCTCGGCGTCACGGAGTGCTTCCATGGACTCCCGGTCCGGTTCGCTGAACCACTTGCCCACGGTGACCCCGTGCTTCGGGACGTACAGCCGGTGGATGTGGTCGCCTGCCCGGATGGTGCCCACCCGCACCACGCGCAGGTACGCCCCTACCCGGCCTTCCCCGGTGAAGCGTTTGACGAACTGCGGCTCACCCATCCGGCGCTGGAAGGTGGCGCAGGGTGTGCGCGGCGACGTGACCTCCACTTCCACGTCCAGGCCGATCTTCCAGCGCTCCCCGATCAGGGCCCCGGTGGCGTCGATCCCGGCGACGCGCAGGTTCTCGCCGAAAATCCCCGGCGGCAGGTCGCGCCGGAGCTCCTTTGCCCAGAAGTCGGCGTCCGCCTGTGAGTAGGCATAGATGGCCTGGTCCGGGCCGCCGTGGTGGACCCGGTTCGCCTGGATGTCGCCCTGCAGGCCCAGCTTGTGCACCTTCACCGGCCCCTCCACCGCACGCTTGTCGATGGCGGTCACCCCCACATTCGACGCATCCGGCAGGAGCTGGTGGACACGGCAGACGGCGAGCACAGAGGCGGTTTCCATGGCTCCAGTGTAGGGATCCGGCGCCCCTCCGGCCCGGCACACCGCCATGGGGAGTTCTCCCGGGTTGCTTGCTCGCAGCAGCGGTCTGCAGGGACTACGCTGATTTGAGGATTGCAATTGGGGGTGCAGCGCTGTGCCCAATTGACGTGGACTACAGAGGGGGACGCCATGGACCCGAACAAGGATCCGGACAACGAGCCGCAAAGCGACGGCGGCCGGCCCCCGGGCGAAGGCAGTGCCCCCAAGCCTCCCCCCTGGCAGGTGCCCAAGCCGGAGCTCCGGCCGGACCTCCTCAACGAGCCCGTCACGCCGGTGGACCCCTTTGCCCGCGACCGGGAAAAGCAGCTCAACGAGGCTGCTGCCCGGAAGAAGCGCTCCCAGCGGCGGACCGTCGTCGTAGGCCTGGGCGTCACCGCCCTGCTGGCGGGCACCATCACGGCAGTTGTAGCCAGCAACCAGGACGATCCGGAGTACGCACAGGTCTGTTTCAACGACGAAACCGGCGAGCGCGTGGAGGACACCAACTGCAACAGCTCCGCCGGACGCGGCGGCGGCATCTACGCCTGGTACTTCTTCTCCCGCGGCGCGTTCGTGCCCGCAGTGGGACAGAACCGGTCCACAGCGCCGAACTTCAGCAGGACAGTTCCCAGCGGCGCGAAGGCATCCACGGGGTACAGCACCCAGGGCGGCACCGTCAGCCGCGGCGGGTTCGGCACCACCGCAAAGAGCGGCACCAGCGGCGGCGGCAAAGTCTCGGGGGGCTGAGCGTGAAGCGGTTGTTGAGCGAGCCCCGGCCCGGGTGGAAGCAGAAGATCGAAGAACAGGGCCTGGTGTTCTCCACCACCACCATGCCCGACGGGCGCAGGATCGAATACTGGAACGAGGCCGCGTACTACGAATTCACCGGGGACGAGGTGGAAACCCTCGAAATAGCGGCTGAGGACATGCACAAGATGTGCCTGGAGGCAGCACGGTTCCTCGCGACCGGCGCTATGGGGAACATCGGCATTGGATCCCAGGCATTGGAACTGGCCGCGGAATCGCTTCAGGCCGGGGACGTGGATGTCTACGGCCGGTTCGACTTCATCTACGACGGGCAGGGCGGCCCCGCCAAGATGCTCGAATATAACGCGGACACCCCCACCGGCCTGATCGAGGCCGCGGTGGCCCAGTGGTTCTGGCTGCAGGACGTCTTCCCGGACAAGGACCAGTGGAACGGCATCCACGAAGCGCTGATCCGGCAGTGGAAAAAAGTGCAGTACCGCACCGGCATGAGCACCCTGCACGTGGCGCACTCGGAAGTCGAGGAGTCCGGTGAGGACTGGATGACGGCCGGTTACATGCGGGACGTGGCCAGCCAGGCAGGCTGGACCACCATCGGCATCAACATGTCCGATATCGGCTGGGACCCCAACCTGAACCGCTTCGTGGACATGGACAACTTCATGATCAGCACGCTGTTCAAGCTGTACCCGTGGGAGCTGATGATGAAGGAACCGTTCGGTCCCCGCCTGCTGCAACGCGCCCACAATCCACGCTGGGTTGAGCCGGCCTGGAAGATGCTGCTCTCCAACAAGGCACTTCTCGCGGCGCTGTGGCACCTTTACCCCGATCACCCCAACCTGCTGCCCGCATACCTCAACGAACCAGGGCCGCTCAAGGAATGGGTGGCAAAGCCGCTTCACGGCCGAGAGGGCGACAACATCAAGATCCACGCCCAGGGCATCAACCTCGAACAGCCCGGCGGATACGGCCGCGAGGGCTGGTGCTACCAGCAATACCAGCCGCTGCCGGATTTTGACGGCAACCACCCCGTCCTTGGCCTCTGGGTGGTGGACGGTGAGTCCGTGGGCTGCGGGATCCGGGAATCGGACGGCCCCATCACTGACTACTTCTGCAGGTTCGTGCCCAACACCATTGACGCTCCGGCCCCGCTCTCGGCCGCGGCCCATTCCAGCAAAGCAGGTATCGCACTATGAGCACAGAAACCACGACGGCGGGAGGACCGGGCGGCGCGCCCGGCACCAACGTCCCGCCCAAGGGTCTCCGCGCCGGCATCCTGGACCTGGGCGACTCCGTCATGCTGGGCCTGGCTTCCACGGCGCCGGTCTATTCGCTCGCCGCCACCCTGGGACTCATCGTTGCGGTGAACGGGAACTACACGCCCCTGATCCTGCTGCTGGGCTTCATCCCCGTCCTGTTTATCGCCTATGCCTTCCGTGAGCTCAACAGCGCCATCCCGGACTGCGGCACCACGTTCACCTGGTCCCGGCGGGCCTTCGGGCCGTGGGCAGGCTGGCTGGGCGGCTGGGGCGTTGCGCTCGCGGGCATGGTGGTCCTCGCCAACCTCGCGCAGGTGGCGGGCCAGTATCTGTGGCTCCTGGTGGGTGACGGTTCCCTGGCCGACAACAAGGCGGTGGTCACCGTCACGGGCGTGCTGTTCATCGCCGTGATGACGCTGGTCAACTACCGGGGCATCCGGCTGGGCGAGCACGTCCAGCGTGTCCTGACCTATGTGCAGTACATCGCGCTGGGCATCTTTGCGCTGGCCATTGTGGTGGGCATTGTGGCGGGTTCGGCGGCCGGGGAAACCACCATCCAGGCGTTCGATTTTGAGTGGTTCAATCCTGCCGGCGCCTTCGCCGATCCTGGCGCGGTGGTCCACGGCGCGCTGCTTGCCCTGTTTATCTACTGGGGCTGGGACACCTGCCTGGCGGTTAATGAGGAAACCGAAAACCCCTCCACCACCCCGGGCCGCGGGGCCGTGATTTCCGCCTTCGTGCTGGTGGCCATCTACTTGTCCGTTGCGCTCCTGGTGATGATGTACGCCACCGTTGGCACTGACGGCATCGGCCTGGGCAACGAGGCCAACCAGGACGACGTCTTCCTGGCCATGAAGGACGTGGTGCTGGGACCCTGGGGCTGGCTGATCGTCGTTGCGGTCCTCGCCTCGGTGCTGTCCTCCACGCAGACAACCATCCTGCCCACCGCCCGCGGCACCCTGTCCATGGGAGTCCACGGCGCGCTGCCCGCAAAGTTCGGGCAGGTGCATCCGAAGTACCAGGTCCCAGGTTTTTCCACCCAGGTCATGGGGGCCGCGGCCATGGCCTACTACGTGGTGATGAGCTTCCTGAGCGAAAACCTGCTTTCCGACTCCATCAGCGCCATCAGCCTGTTCATCGCCTTCTACTACGCCCTCACCGGCTTCGCCTGCTTCTGGTACTTCCGGGACACGCTGCGCGGGTCCGCACGAAACCTGTGGTTCCGGGGCATCCTGCCCCTGGTGGGCGCGCTGTTGCTGACCGCCGCCTTCTTCATCTCGGCCGTGCAGATGTGGGACCCGGCGTACGGCGATACCCAGATCTTCGGCGTCGGCGGCGCCTTCATCAGTGGCGTAGTGCTCCTGGCCCTGGGCGTGGTGCTGGCCGTGCTCTGCCGGTTCCTGCCCGCAACCCGCGGCTACTTTGTCGGACGGCCATGACATCAGACCTGTCCGATGTCCTCGCCCTTGATTCCCTGCTGACTGCGGACGAACTGGCCCTCCGGCAAAAAGTCCGGGACTTCACGGACCAGCGCATCAGGCCGGACATCGCCCGCTGGTATGAAGATGCCGTCTTTCCCCTGGAAATTGCCCCGGAACTGGGTGAGCTCGGGGTGCTGGGGATGCACCTGACGGGCTACGGCTGCCCAGGCAGGTCCGCCGTCGAGTACGGCCTGGCAGCGATGGAACTGGAGGCGGGCGATTCCGGAATCCGCACATTCGTTTCGGTGCAGGGTTCGCTGGCCATGACCGCCATCCATACATGGGGCAATGAGGAGCAGAAGCAGGAGTGGCTCCCCAGGATGGCCGCCGGGGAGGTCATCGGATGCTTCGCCCTGACCGAGCCTGCTGCCGGTTCCGATCCGTCCTCCATGACCACCTTCGCCCGTCGCGACGGGCGGGGCGACGACGCCGGCTGGGTGCTGAACGGGGCGAAGCGCTGGATTGGGCTGGCCTCGGTGGCGGGGGTGATGGTGGTGTGGGCCATGACGGACGTCGGCGTGCACGGCTTCCTGGTCCCAGCCGGAACGCCCGGCGTAACCGCCACGCCTATCACCCGGAAACTGTCCATGCGCGCGTCCATCCAGTGCGATGTGGTGTTCGACGACGTCCGGCTGGGACCGGAGGCCCTGCTCCCGGCGGCGCGCGGCCTGCGCGGCCCGTTCACCTGCCTGAACGAGGCGCGGTACGGCATCGCCTGGGGCGCCATGGGTGCTGCCCGCGACTCCTACCAGGCAGCGCTGGCGTACTCGCAGGAGCGGCTCCAGTTCGGCAAACCGCTGGCCGGTTACCAGCTGACCCAGGAAAAGCTGGTGAACATGCTGCTCGAGATTCAGAAAGGAACAATGCTGGCACTCCACCTGGGCCGGCTGAAAGACGCCGGCAGACTGCGGCCGGAGCAGATTTCGCTGGGCAAACTGAACAATGTGCGCGAAGCCATCCGCATTGCCCGCGAGGCCCGGTCCGTCCTGGGCGGCAACGGGATCACGCTGGATTACCCTCCGCTGCGGCACGCGGCGAACCTGGAGTCGGTGCGCACATATGAGGGCACCGACGAGGTTCACACCCTGATCCTCGGCCAGCACATCACCGGCCTTGGTGCCTTCCGCTGATCCCCGCAATCCCAACTTGGGGTCAGGCGGAGAAGCCGCCGTCGGACTTGATGAGCTGGCCGGAGACCCACCGGCCGGCAGGTGAGAGCAGGAACGCCACCGTAGCGGCGACGTCGGCCGGGGTGCCCAGCCGGCCGGTGGGCTGGCGTTCGACGACGGCCTGCCGGATCTCGTCTGTCATCCACCCGGTGTCCACCGGACCCGGGTTGAGGACGTTGGCGGAAATGCCCTGCGGACCCAGCTCCCGGGCGGCCGCGACGACGATCCTGTCCAGCGCGCCCTTCGAGGCGCCATAGGGAAGGTTGAACGCTGTGTGGTCACTGGTCAGCGCAACGATCGCGCCGCCGTCGTTCGTTGCCTGCCGCGCGAACGCGGCAATCAGCTGCCAGCTGGCGCGGGTGTTCACGGCAAAGTGGCGCTCAAACGATTCCAGACTGGTGTCCAGGATGCCGGAGTCGACGGATTCGGCGTGGCTGAGCACCATCCCCTGCAGCGGGCCGGCGAGCTGTACTGCTTGGGCCACCAGCCGGTCCGGGACACCGGGGTCCTGAAGGTCGGCCGGGATGACGTGGGCACGGGCGCCGATGGCTTCGAGCTCGGCGGTCAGCCGGACCAGATCCTCGGGTTCACTCCCCCACGGCATCCGGGCATCGTAGTCCTGCCAGTAGGACAGGACCAGGTCCCAGCCGTCCGCCGCGAGCTGCCGGGCAATGCCGGCACCGATACTGGCCAGCCTTCCGGCACCCGTGATCAGGGCAGTATTGCGGGCAGCGCCATGGATAGGGGGTTCCATGGCACCAGCCTAATAGGCGCGCTGTTAAGCCACGGGGACCGGCTCTTCCCGCGGGGCGGCATGCCGGCGGATGGTGGCGCTGATGACGGCCGCGATGGTGCACATCGCGGCTGCGCCGAACCAGGCGTAGGTGTACTGGCCGGTGGCATCCCTGATGGCTCCGGCGCCCAGTGCAGCCGCGGCCGCTCCGAGCTGGTGGGCCGCGAAGACCCAGCCGAACACTACGCTGCCGTCCGCTCCGAAGGTCTCCCGGCAGATGGCCGCTGTCGGCGGGACAGTGGCCACCCAGTCGAGGCCGTAAATCACCACAAAGACGATCATGCTGGGCTGGATTTCGGCGCTCAGGAGCAGGGGCAGCACCAGCAGTCCGATCCCGCGGAACTGGTAATAGACGGCGAGCAGGATTCGGGGGTTGAACCGGTCAGTCAGCCACCCCGAGGCGATGGTGCCCACGATGTCAAAGAGGCCGACGACGGCGAGCAGGCCGGCGGCAGTGGTTTCGGGCATGCCGTGATCGTGGGCTGAGGGAATGAAGTGGGTGCCGATCAGCCCATTGGTGGTGGCACCGCAGATTGCGAACCCGGCCGCCAAAGCCCAGAACGTGCGGATGCGGCTGGCCCTCTTGAGGACCTGCAGGGCGCGCACCGCAGCGTTGCTTCGCCGGCCCGTCTCCTCCAGTGGGGACTGCGGCAGCGCCTCACCGGCAGGGGCAGTTTCACCGTAAGGCAAGGCCCCGACGTCGGCCGGGGAGTTTTTGAGGAACTTCAGCACCAGCGGGACTACCGCCAGTGCTCCCGCGGCGATTAACAGGGACGCCTGCCGCCAGCCGGGATCCTGGGCCAGCATGGCGATAAACGGAAGGAAAACCAGCTGGCCGGCCGCGCTGCCCGCGGTCAGGATGCCGATCACCAGCCCACGGCTCTTGACGAACCAGGTGTTGGCAATGGTGGCGGCGAAGACCAGCGCCATCGACCCGGTTCCGAGGCCAATCAGCAGGCCCCAGGTCAGCAGGATTTGCCATGCCTGGTTGACCAACACCGTCAGGGCGCTGCCCGTTCCGATCAGGACCAGCGCGGTTGCCGTTACTGCCCGGATGCCGAAACGCTCCATCAGGGCAGCCGCGAACGGTGCTGTGAGCCCAAAGAGGACCAGGTTGATGCTGACAGCTGCCGACAACACAGTAGTGGACCAGCCGAACTCCTGCTGCAGCGGCACCATGAGCACCCCCGGCGCGGCCCGGAACCCCGCAGCTCCTACCAGGGCGAGGAACGCTACCGCCGCAACAATCCAGGCGGGGTGCAGACGGCGCTGGAAGGCTGGCGGGGATGGGGTCAGGGATCTTTCGTGCCCATCAGACACGGTTGCCTCAGCCGGCGCTGCTTCTTCGTCCGGTATCGCGGTACTCATGCGGCTGCTTCTTTCCCGACTCAGCGGTGGACAGTTCAATGGGCCGCTCCGACCTGAAAGCCAGCCTAGGGTTCCGGGACGCGAGATGACACTTGACGGCAATCCGGCCAGGCAGAACTGCCGCGAAGTGTCATCTCGCGCGGGGTTGGAGGGAGGAGTTGCGGAAATCCGCTTAGGGCAGGGAGGTGAACGCCTGGTCGAGGTCCGCGATCAGGTCCTCCACGTCCTCAATTCCGCACGAAAGCCGGAGCAGGTTCACCGGAACGGCCAGCTCAGTGCCCTTCACCGAGGCGTGTGTCATCTCCGAGGGGTAGTTCATCAGTGACTCAATGCCGCCCAGCGACTCTGCCAGCATGAACACGGACGTGGACTCGGCCACCTTCCGGGCTGCTGCCTCACCGCCCTTAAACTGCACCGACACCACGCCGCCGAAGCTTCTCATCTGCTTCCTCGCCAGCTCGTGGCCAGGGTGGGAGGGCAGGCCTGGATAGAGCACAGCCTCCACTTCGGGGCGTTCCTGCAGCCATTCCGCCACGGCCTGGCCGTTGAGGCTGTGCCGGTCCATCCGCACGCCCAGGGTCTTCAGGCCGCGCGTGGTGAGGAAGGCGTCCATGGGCCCTGAAACTGCGCCTACGGCGTACTGGACGAAGCCGATCTTCTCCGCCAGCTCCGCGTCCTTGACCACTACGGCGCCGCCCACCACATCAGAGTGGCCGCCGATGTACTTGGTGGTGGAATGGACTACGACGTCGGCACCCAAGGCCAGCGGCGTCTGCAGGTAAGGCGAAGCGAAGGTGTTGTCCACCACCAGGAGGGCACCGGCGTCGTGCGCTATGCCTGCGAGCGCGGCGATGTCCGTGATCTTCATCAGCGGGTTGGACGGCGTCTCCACCCAGACGAAGCGCGTCCTATTGGCGGCGACGGCCTGGGCAACGGCGTCGAGGTCTGCCATGTCCACCGGGGTGTTGCCGATCCCCCAGCCGCCCAGCACCCGGCTGATCAGCCGGTAGGTGCCGCCGTAGGCATCGTTGCCGAGCACGATGTGGTCCCCGGGGCGGGTGAGGGCGCGGATCAACGAATCCTCGGCTGCGAGCCCGGAGCTGAAGCTGTAGGCGGAGGTGCCGCCTTCCAGCGCGGCGAGCTGTTCCTGCAGGGCGTCCCGGGTGGGGTTACCGCCGCGGCTGTACTCATAGCCGTCCCGCAGCCCGCCGATGCCGTCCTGGGCGTACGTGGTGGCGAAATGGAGGGGCGGGATCACAGCACCGGTGCGCGGCTCAAAGTCCTGGCCGGCGTGCACCGCACGGGTGTTGAAACCTTGGTTCTGCGGGACGGACATGATGCTCCTTATCGGGGTTGAAGCAGTTCAGTTGCTGAGGTAGGCCAGGAGGTCATGCCGGGTGAGGATTCCCACCGGGGCGCCAACGAACGTGACCATCACGGTGTCCACGTCCGAGAGCAGCTCCCTGGCCGCTGAGATGGTTTCCAGGGACCCGATGACGGGCAGCTTGGGTCCCATATGCTCGGCGATCTTGTCCGTCAGCTTGGCCTCGCCGCGGAACAGTTTGGCCGTAAGCGTGCGCTCATCCACAGCGCCCAGCACCTCGCCCATCACCACCGGCGGCTCCTGGGACAGGACCGGGATGTGGCTGACGCCGAACTCGTTCATGATGTTGATGACATCGCGGACGGACTCGTTCGGGTGGATGTGCACCAGGTCCGGCAGTTCGCCGTTCTTGGACTTGATGACCTCGCCGACCGACGTTTCCTCGCCGCCGGAGAGGAAGCCGTAGGACCGCATCCACTGGTCATTGAAGATTTTGGCCAGGTAGCCGCGGCCGGAATCCGGAAGGATGACGACGACGACGGCGGACTCCGGCAGGTCCCGCGCCGCCTGCAGTGCGGCCACCACAGCCATCCCTGAGGACCCGCCCACCAGCAGCCCCTCCTCGCGGGCGAGGCGGCGGGTCATGGCGAAGGAATCAGCGTCGGTGACGGCGATGACCTGGTCCGGGACGGACTTGTCGTAGTTCCCAGGCCACATGTCCTCCCCCACGCCCTCCACGAAGTACGGGCGCCCGGTGCCGCCGGAGTAGACCGAACCTTCGGGGTCGGCGCCGATGATCCGGACCAATCCGCCGTCGGACTCAGGCCTGTTCGCCGAGACTTCCTTGAGGTACCGGCCGGTGCCGGTGATGGTTCCGCCGGTGCCGGCGCCGATGACACAGTGGGTGACCTTGCCGTCGGTGTCGCTCCAGATTTCCGGGCCGGTGGTCAGGTAGTGGCTTCCCGGCGCTGCCGGGTTGGAGAACTGGTCCGGTTTGTAGGCGCCGGGCGTTTCGCGCACCAGCCGGTCGGAGACGCCGTAGTAGCTTTGCGGGCTGTCCGGCGGGACGGCGGTGGGTGTCACCACCACTTCCGCTCCGTAGGCCTGCAGGACAGCCCGTTTGTCCTCGCCCACTTTGTCCGGCACCACGAAGATGCACTTGTAGCCCTTCTGCTGGGCGACGAGCGCCAGGCCCACGCCGGTATTGCCGGAGGTGGGCTCGATGATGGTGCCGCCGGGCTGCAGCTTGCCGTCCCGCTCGGCATCCTCAATCATCTTGGCCGCGATGCGGTCCTTGATGGATCCGCCCGGGTTCACGTACTCCAGCTTGACCAGGACAGTGGCCTTGATGCCCTCCGTTACGTGGTTGAGCTTGATGAGCGGGGTATTGCCGATGAGGTCCAGGACGGACTGGGCGTACTTCATGGATACAAAGCTACCGCTTTCGCAGGCGCATTCCGCTACCCCGCGGCCTGTGCCTGCTGGTCCGCGGGAAGGTTCTCCCAGAGGCCCATGACATTGTTCTCGGGGTCCTTGAAGTAGGCAAAGTAGCCCATCCCGGGAATCTCGCTCTTGGGCATGACCACCGATCCGCCGAGTTGCTCCACCGTCTGAAGCGTGGCGTCAATGTCCGGCACGTCCACTGTGATGACGGGATTGGTGATCTGGCCCTCCCTGGCCATCATGCCGCCGTTGATGGCGCCCGGTTGCGTTGGCTGTCCCGTGGACTCATCCATGGGGGTGGTGATCACCATGTTGTAATCCATGCCCGGGACCGGATCGATCCGCCAGCCGAGAGCCTCCTGGTAGAACTTCCGTGCCCGCTCCTGATCGTCCGCGGGAATTTCAAAATGTACTACTCCACCCATTGCGCTCACCTCGAAGCTCGAAGGGAAGGCGCAGACGCCCCGCGCCACACCTGGGATTCTAGTCCTTCACCCTGCCCGCAGCTCCCCGTACGTTGACAAAACTCCGGCGCCAAACCGACCCGGCAGGCGTATTGTCAGCCTGCCGTGGGACGATGGCTGGTATGAGGATTGCAGAGGCACCTGCGCGGCTGGCGGCCGCTGCGGACGCCTCATTCCGCTGGTATCCGGGTGGCCCGTATGACCTCGGCCGGACGCTGGGCCCGCTTTTGCGCGGCAACAGCGATCCGTCCTTCACCGTTCAGGGAAGCGTCATCTGGAACGCCTTCACAACTGCGGAAGGGCCGGCCACCGTGAGGTTCAGCCCCGCAGGCAGTGAGGACCTGGAGTTCCGGGTGGACGTGCAGGCGTGGGGACCGGGGGCCGGCGCAGCCATCGGCTCAGTGCCCCGGCTTCTGGGCGCGGATGACGACTGGCAGGACTTTGACCAGCCTGAGTTCCACGCCACGCTCCCCCACCTGGTCCGGGAGGCTCGACGGCGGAGCCTGGCCCTCCGGCTCCCATCCAGCGGCCGCATGATTGACCAGCTCGTACCGATCATCCTGGAGCAAAAAGTGACGGTAATCGAGGCCCGGAGGGCCTACCGTTACCTGGTGCACCGCTACGGCTCCCCGGCACCGCAGGCAGGACTATTGGCTCCCCCGGGACTGACGCTGGCGCCCACGGCTGGGCAGTGGCTGCAAATCCCCAGCTGGGAGTGGCACAAGGCCGGCGTGGGGCCGCAGCGCGCGGCGACGGTGATGCGGGTGCTGCGTTCCGCCGTCGCGCTTGAGCGGCTGGCGGCGCTGCCGGCGCCGGAGGCGGCAGCGAAGATGCAGGTTATCCCCGGGATTGGCATCTGGACAGCGGCGGAGGTGGTGCAGCGCACCCACGGCTGCCCGGACTCGATCTCCGTGGGCGACTACCACCTGGCTGCCTACGTGGGCGCAGCGCTGACCGGCCGGCGGACGGACGACGCCGGCATGATCCGGCTGCTGGAACCGTGGAAGGGACACCGGCAGCGCGTGGTGCGGATGATCCAAAGCAGCGGCTTCCGCAAACCCACGTTCGGTCCGAGGATGACCATCCAGGACCACCGCCGGCACTAGAGAAGCGGTCAGAGTCCCAGCCTCGCCACGGCCTCCTCCCGCATCTCCACCTTGCGGATTTTGCCGGAAACGGTCATGGGGAAGCTGGCCCGGACATCCACATAGCGGGGAATCTTGTAGTGGGCCAGCTTGCCGCGGCAAAATTCGGCAACGGCGTCCGCGTCCAGCGGCTCCGCACCCGGTGAGAGGATGACGCAGGCCATCAGTTCCTCCCCATAACGGGTATCGGGGACGCCGATGACCTGCACGTCCTGGATCGACGGGTGGGTATAGAGGAACTCCTCGATCTCCCGGGGATAGATGTTTTCCCCGCCCCGGATCACCATGTCCTTCATGCGCCCTTCAATGACCACATAGCCTTCTTCATCCATCCGGGCCAGGTCGCCGGTGTGCATCCAGCCGTCTTCGTCAATGGCCTCCGCGGTTTTCTCCGGCTGGTTCCAATACCCTTCCATCACTGCGTAGCCGCGGGTGCACAGCTCTCCGATCTGTCCCCGCTCCAGGACGTCGCCCGAGCCCGGATCCACAATTTTGCTTTCCAGGTGCGGCATGGTCCGTCCCACGGTCTCCGTGCGGTGCTGCAGGGTGTCACCGTCCCGGGTCATGGTGGATACCGGCGAGGTTTCGGTCATTCCGTAACAGATGGCAACATCCCGCATGTTCATCTCCGAAATAACCCGTTTCATCACCTCGATGGGGCACAGCGAGCCGGCCATCACGCCGGTGCGGAGAGTGGACAGATCGTAGGAGGCAAACTCCGGCAGCGCGAGCTCGGCGATGAACATGGTGGGCACCCCGTACAGGGATGTTCCGCCGAAGTCCTGGACCGCCTCCAGGGCAGCGGCTGGGTTGAAGCCTCGGCCCGGGACGATGGTGGCGGCCCCGTGGCTCAGCGCGTTCAGGTTGCCAATCACCATGCCGAAGCAGTGGTAAAACGGAACCGGGATCACCACCCGGTCGTGCTCGGTGTAGCCGAGCAACTCCCCTATTGAAAAGCCGTTGTTCAGGATGTTGTGGTGGGTGAGCGTGGCCCCCTTGGGGAAACCCGTGGTCCCGGAGGTGTACTGCAGGTTGATCGGATCGTGCGGGCCGAGTTCGGCCATGCGGGCCCGCAGCCCTGAATGTCCGACGTCGTCCGCCCGCCTCAGCAGCTCGGCGTACGTCAGCTCCGAGTCGCTGAGGGGGATGCCGGCGTCGAGCCCCTCGCCGCCGGGGCCTTCCCCGTTGAGCCCTTCCGGGGCGGGCAGGAACACAAGTTCACGCAGGTCCGGGCACTGCGCGAGTGCATTCCGGGCCATGCCCACATAATCGCTGTTCCGGTCCGAAGGGGCGGTGACCAGCATCCGCATGCCGTTTTGCTTCACCACGAACTCGAGTTCGTGGCTGCGGTAGGCGGGATTGACGTTGACGAGGATGGCGCCGGCCTTGGCCGTGGCGTACTGCAGCAGCGTCCACTCGGCGCAGTTCGGGCTCCAGATCCCCACCCGGTCACCCTTGGCGATGTCCAGGGCGAGGAGCGCACGCGCCAGCCGGTCGACGTCGTCATTCATCTTGGCGTAGCTCCACCGCCGCGCGTCAGCGCCCGGGACCGGGGCCGCCTCAATCAGCGCATCGTGAAAAGGGAATTTGGCCACCATCTGCTCAAAGTTCCCGCCGATGGTCTCCTCGAGAAGCGGGACGTCAGTGTCCCCGGCTGTGTAAGCACGCATGATGGCACGCTACCAAGCGGCCCCCACCAAGAAAAGCAAAAACGAGGCGCAACAGTCCGGCGGCCTGCGTAAACAGCAATAGGCCTGCAGTCGCTGGCCGGTATTGTGAAATCCATGAGTTCTCCCATTGACCTGCAGGCAACGTTCATCCCCAACGACGGCGAGTTCTACCGTGTGAAGCTGGCCCTGGAAATCGCCATCGACGAGGTGGTGAACGAAACCGGCTGCATCCGTTACGAGCTCACCGAAGCCACCGAGGAGAAACTGGTCCTCACTGAGCAGTGGGCGTCGGAGGAGGACCTGGCCAAGCACTCCAAGGGCATTGCGGTTCAGGACCTGAACGAATCCCTGAGCGCCCTGCTGGCTGAGCCGGTCAAGCTGGAGCGCCTCTGACGTCCGGCCGGTAAAACCAGTCAAAGCGAAGCGGCGCCCTCCTTGTGGAGTGCGCCGCTTCAGAGTTTTAAGGGATGGTTACGCTTCGGGAATCTGCGTCCCGTCCTGCGGGCCGGCTGCGGCAGCTGCTTCCTCGCGCTGGCGCGCCACGTGCGCGTGGACCTCGTCCATGTCCAGGGCCTTGACAGCGTCAACCACCTGTTCGAGCTGCTGTGAGTTCAGGGCGCCGGGCTGCGAGAACACCAGCACTTTTTCGCGGAAAGCCATCAGCGTGGGAATGGAGGAGATGCCTGCCTCGGCTGCGAGCTGCTGCTCGGCCTCCGTGTCCACCTTGGTGAAGAGGACATCCGGGTGCTTCTCGGAGACGGTGGAGTACGTGGGCCCGAACTGCTTGCAGGGGCCACACCATTCTGCCCAGAAATCCACCAGGACAATGTCGTTGCCCTCGATGGTCGATGCGAACTGTTCACCTGTGATGTCAACGGTAGCCATGTGTCAACGGTACGCGTGGCAGGACGGGATGTCGCGGCCCTGGACCGTTTGTTCGCTTCCCGCGTCATTGGGAATATCCTGCCCGCTTGCATATCAGCGAGGCCAGGGACGCTCATTCCGGGGGTCACAAGGTTCAGTGCCTGGCACTGTTCAGGGGCGCGGGTCCCAAAGGTGCGGCGCGGGCCTCCGGGTTCCCGGCAGTGCGCTGGAAGCGCGCCACTCATGGACCCAGCCGGGAAGCACCAGGTCCGCCGGCGGCTGGCCGAACTCCCGCAGGATGTCCTCCTGGCTGACGGGCCTGCCCTTGTGGACCAGGCGGGTGGCGATGTAGGCGCGGGCGTAGATCTCGCCGTCGGCCACCATGCGCTGCTCGAAGTAGATGGCCTTGGCGTCCAGGCCGATGATGCGGGTTTCGATGGTGTACTGCTGCCACAGCCGAAGGGACTTCCGGAAGGTGATGGTTTCCGCGGAGACCACCGGACCCCAGCCCCGGCGCCGCATCCGCTTCCACACCCCGCTCCGGGCCATCAGGTCGAACCGGCCCAGGTCCAGCAGGGAAAGGTACATGCCGTTGTTGACGTGCATGGCGATGTCGATGTCCGTGGGCAGCACCCGCAGCGGCAGCGAGGAACTGTCCCAGACCGCCAGCGGCGGGCGGCGGGAAGAGGTGAAAAGCAGCAGGATGGTGCGTAGAAGCAGGTGCATCCGACAATGTTACCTGCGGGTAACATCCAGCGGGATCAGGGCCGGAAAGGTCCCTCCGGTCCGCGTAGGATTTGCTGCATGACCCAACAACGCTACCGGGACCTGGCGGACTGGCCGCTTACGATGACGGCGCTCATCTTCCTGGCAGCGTATGCGTGGCAGGTGATCGGCCGCCTGGAAGGCAGCGGGGCGTTTTGGCTGGAAGCCGTAATGTGGGCTACCTGGGGCATCTTTGCAGTGGACTACATCGCCAACCTGTGGCTGGCGGATGACAAGAGTAGCTGGTTCTTCCGGAACCTGCATGAACTGCTGATTGTGGCCCTGCCGTTCTTTCGGCCGTTGCGCCTGCTCCGGCTGGTGACACTGCTGTCCGTACTGCACCGGACGCTGGGAGACACGCTCCGGGGTCGCGTGGTCACGTACGTGGCGGGCTCTGCCACCATGCTGGTGTTTGTGGGCGCCCTCGCCGTCCTTGACGTGGAACAGTCAGTCCCGGACGCCAAGATCGTCACCTTCGGTGACGCCCTGTGGTGGGCCATGACCACCATTACCACTGTCGGCTACGGAGACATGTATCCCGTGACCCCCATCGGGCGGATGGTCGCGGCCGCCCTCATGATGAGCGGAATTGCCGTCCTGGGCGTGGTCACAGCCTCCATCGCGTCCTGGCTGGTCCAGCGTGTGGAGGACACCGCCGACGCGGTCGCCGATGCTGAGGAGCCGGTCCGTACCGAGCTGGCGGAACTAGTGGCTGAAATGGCTTCGCTTCGCCGCGAAATCGCTGAGCTGAAGGACCAGCACAGCCGCTAGTGCAGTGGTTGCGCGGTAAATAGCGGGCATCCTGCCAGCTTGAGCAGCTGGGCAGGAACGCCCAAGTACCGGACCCCAAATATTCGGGTAATCCCTACTGATGCCCGCGCCTTGCCGATTTCCTAGACTCGGGATTCCTAGGACCCAACATGTGCTGGCCTGTTCACCGGATAGCTTCCGGATGGCAGCGCCTTTTCGCGGAGCTTCCGTATTTTCTGGGTATGCGGACGCCTCCATCATGTGCCGATGGCGGCCTGGTCTGAAACGGGACCGCCGGGTGCATCACACCTCGATCCGTCCCGCCTTCGCTTCGTGCGCCTGCAGCTGCCCGGCCGGGACCGAACCTCGATGGGCTACCCATGAACTTTCAACCCACAGATCCACCAATCCACGGTTTCACTACCGATATCCCCCGGTCTGACCTGACCGCCGGCCGGCCCACCATCAGCAACAAGCTCTGGGCCGGGATGGCCGCCGTTGCCGTGGTGGCGGCCGTGGGAGTCGGTGCGCTGGCTGCACCTGCCGCCTCCCTGTTGCAGGATACGACGGCGGCTGCTCCCTTTGCCGGGGCGGCCCCCGAAGCAGCCGCCGGCGTTGAAGCCGCGGGCGAGGCCGGTTCCGCCGGCGATTCCTCCGGAAGCTCCGCCGGCGTTGGACAGGAGCAGGCGGCCCTGCCCGCAGACGCACCTGTGGCTGCACCGGCAGCGGCACCGCCTTCAGCGGAAACGCCGGCGGAGGCACCTCCGGCACCACCCGCCGTCGAGCCTGCGCCCGCCCCTAAGCCACCAGCAGCACCTGCCGCAGAATCCAACCGGTACACGGTGGGACCCGGCGATACGGTTGGCGCCATCGCGGCCAGGTTCGGGGTGGACATAAACGCGATGCTTGCCGCCAACGGGCTAAGCGCCTCCAGCATCATCGTTCCGGGACAGACATTGGTCCTGGCCGGTCCAGCCGTTGCCGCACCCGCGGCGGCGGCCGAACCGGCCACCGCTCCCGCACCGGAAGCTGCACCGGCAGCGGCTCAGGCGCCCGCTGCCGCTCCTGCCGCTCCTGCCGCTACTGCCGCTCCTGCCGCTCCTGCAATCCGTACCATCTACGTGGCCGGTGCCGGCGGGCAGTCCATGGTGGACGCCTGCATCGGACCCATCCACTACACCCCCAACGACGGCTACTCGCTCTTTATCACCGAACATGACTTCTGCGGCGGCTGGGCGCGCTTCTCCGGAATCGGGGTGGGTGAGACAGTAAGCATCCCGGGCTACGGAACCTACAAGGCAACTGCCAGGGGCCAGGTGCCCAACCCGGGAACCACCAACGACGTCATCGCAGTTTTCGGTGGTTTCCCGCGGGCGATCCTGCAGACCTGCATACCGGGGACCAGCCAGATGCTCCTGATCGCACTGAACTGAAGATACTGAAGTGCCCGTGCTGAACTGATCGCGCTGAACCCACGGGGCAGCTTCCTAAGCTTGTCCGCGGCTCCTAACCTTCAAGGCGGGGAGCTGCGGACAAGGCCATGAACGGGCTTGAAGTAACGCCACGGAAAGGGCTCCGTGGCGTTAGTTTGAGGGAAAATTCCGCCGGGAAGCCCTGGCTAGGCGTTCATCCGTTTGCGTTCCGAGATGTGCTCCACGAGCTCACCCACACGCTGTTCGGAGTAATTGCGGGCGATGTCTCCCTGGCTGATGATTCCCACCAGCTTGTGGTCGGCAATGACCGGGAGGCGCCGGACCTGGTACCTCTCCATCATTTCGATGGCGGCATCAACGTTAGCGTCGGCATCGACCCAGTACGGCCGGCCAGAGGCGAGGTCGCGGGCCATCATCTCGCGCGGATCGCGCCCGGCGGCAACGCACTTAAGCACGATGTCGCGGTCGGTGATCATGCCCCTGAGCTTGCCGTCGTCACCGCAGATGGGCAACGATCCGCAGTCCAGGTCCAACATCATCCGGGCGGCATCGGCGAGGGACTGGTTTTCCCTAATACACTGTGCGTCCGTAGTCATGAATTCACGTACGGCACTCATTGGTCCTCCTTTATCGATTCTTTAATCGACGCAGGGCATCGCGGTACATGCGCCGATGCTGCCAGCCTACGCCCGGGCTGAAACGGTGTCGTCGGCGTTTTGCCTGCCGTGGAGGCAGGCTTCAGGGACCTGCTGAAGGACGCAAAAAAGCCTCCGGAACCATGTGGTTCCGGAGGCTTTTCCTTGGGTGGCAGATGAGGGATTCGAACCCCCGTAGGCGTTGCCAGCTGATTTACAGTCAGCCCCCTTTGGCCGCTCGGGTAATCTGCCGAACTTCAAAAGAAGATCACCCCCGGCTGCAGTCTGTGGAACGTCCGTTTCCGGGCCGTTCCGCTTCCAGTAACCGCGGGCAAGACAACTTTACAGAACTTCCGCCGAAGAATCGAATCGGCGCACTGGCGCCCGGATCAGCGCGGATTTCCGGGCTTCCACACCTCCCGGAACGGGGGCCGGCCGGACGCGTCAGGCTTCGCCCAGGATCCGTCCGGCCAGGCGGGCCTCGAACTTCAATGCCTGCTCCTCGGTGATCTGGTTCAGCTGGACTGCGCGGAGAAGATCCTCGCTGACACCCTCCATCCGGGAGGCGGCATCGGCCACCGGGCTGAAGACGATGGAGGCTGCCACCGCTGCTGCCGCCACTGACGTTGCTGCTGTTGCCACCGCACCGGCCGCTGCCGAGGTGGTTCGCGTGACATATCGGACGGCGTTGCGGTGCATGGGGTTCCCTTCGTGCAGCTTTCCAACTCCTTCAACTCTCACCGCACCTCCTTCGTTCCCCCGGAGCGTCCGCTGAGAGGGAACTGTGAATACCGCTCCCCCTCAACAGGAGCTTCCGTATTAGGCTTGAATCCAGCCATCCAAGCCCTGTCCACGGACGGGGCTCCCACCAGCACAAGGAGAGTCATGGCAGGCGAGTCAACGTTCGACGTCGTAAGCAAAGTGGACAAGCAGGAAGTGGCAAACGCCCTCAACCAGGCACAGAAGGAATTGGCCCAGCGCTACGACTTCAAGGGCGTTGGCGCCGAGGTGGACTTCAGCGGGGAAAAGATCCTCATGAAGGCCAACTCCGAGGAACGCGTCCTGGCGGTACTGGATGTCCTGCAGTCAAAACTGATCCGCCGCGGCATCTCGCTGAAGTCCCTGGACACCGGCGAACCCTACGCCTCCGGCAAGGAGTTCCGCCTCGAGGCCTCCATCAAGGAAGGCATCGCCCAGGACCTGGCCAAAAAGATCAACAAGCTGATCCGCGACGAAGCTCCCAAGTCGGTGAAGTCCCAGATCCAGGGCGACGAGCTGCGCGTGACGTCCAAGTCCCGTGACGACCTCCAGGCCACCATGGCGCTGTTGAAGGACTTCGACGAGGCCGACCTGCAGTTCGTCAACTTCCGCAGCTAGCCGCCGCCGTCGTTTTCGACGCGCAAAAGTTCCGCCGCCACGCAAAGAGGCTGGCGCGCCCGGAATATGGGCAGCGCCGGCCTCTTTGCGCGTCGCGGGGAATTTTGCGCATCTAGAACGGCCGTCCGTTCATCAGAACTTAGCTGAGCCTTATTGTGAGATATTCATAATAAGTGCTTCAATGGTGTCATGACGGAGAACTTCGACGGCCACGAGGCATGGGCCAACGCCCTGCGCGCCCATGGCCGCAGGGTGACAAAGCAACGGCTCGCGGTCCTCGCCGCCGTCGAACGCCACCCCCACTCCCCTGCGGAAAGCATCCTTTCCGCTGCCCGCGCCGAGCTCCCCGAACTGACGGCACAGTCCGTGTACGTAGTGCTGGGGGACCTGACGGACCTCCACATGCTTCGCAGGTTCGAACCCCCGCACTCTCCCGCGCTTTACGAAACCCGTGTGGGCGACAACCACCACCACGCCATCTGCATCAGCTGCGGCCGCGTGGAGGACGTTGACTGCGCAGTGGGCCATGCCCCGTGCCTCACGCCGCACTGGGATGAGAACGCCAAGCCGATGACCATCCAGATCGCCGATGTTATGTACCAAGGCATCTGCCAGGACTGTCAGCAGTCCCAACAACTTCCTTCCCATCGTTTGTCACAAGAAACAGAGAAATAGGAGAACAATGACTGCCATTTCAACAACCCAGTCAGGTGCCCCCGTAACGTCCGACGCGCACTCGAAGTCAACCGGTGCCGACGGCGCCATCATCCTGACTGACCACTACCTGGTGGAAAAGCTCGCCCAGTTCAACCGCGAGCGGGTCCCGGAGCGCGTAGTGCACGCCAAGGGCGGCGGTGCATTCGGTACGTTCAAGACCACCGAGGACGTGTCCAAGTACACGAAGGCAGCCTTCCTCCAGCCCGGTGTCGACACCGAGATGCTGATCCGCTTCTCCTCCGTCGCCGGCGAGAACGGCTCCCCGGACACCTGGCGCGATCCCCGCGGCTTCGCCGTGAAGTTCTACACCTCCGAGGGCAACTACGATCTCGTGGGCAACAACACCCCGGTGTTCTTCATCCGCGACGGCATCAAGTTCCCGGACTTCATCCACTCCCAGAAGCGCCTCCCGGGCACCCACCTGCGCGATGCCGACATGCAGTGGGATTTCTGGACCCTGTCCCCCGAGTCCGCACACCAGGTCACCTGGCTCATGGGCGACCGCGGCCTGCCCGCCTCCTGGCGCGAAATGCAGGGCTACGGCTCACACACCTACCAGTGGATCAACGCCGAGGGCGAGCGCTTCTGGGTCAAGTACCACTTCAAGTCCAACCAGGGCGTGAACTCCATGAGCAGCGAACAGGCCGAGGCCCTGGCCGGCTCGGACGCGGACTTCTACATCCGTGACCTGTCCGAGAACATCGAAGCGGGCAACTTCCCGTCCTGGGACCTGCACGTGCAGGTCATGCCCTACGAGGACGCCAAGACCTACCGCTTCAACCCGTTCGACCTGACCAAGGTCTGGCCGCACGGCGACTACCCGCTGATCAAGGTGGGCACCATGGAACTGAACCGGAACCCGGAGAACTACTTCGCGCAGATCGAGCAGGCCACGTTCGCGCCGTCGAACTTCGTGCCGGGCATCGCCGCTTCGCCGGACAAGATGCTGCAGGCCCGCATCTTCTCCTACGCTGACGCACACCGCTACCGTGTGGGCACCAACCACGCCCAGATCCCGGTGAACCAGCCGAAGAACCAGGTCAACAACTACAGCCAGGACGGCGCCGGGCGGTACCACTTCAACGCCCCCTCTGTCCCGGTCTACGCCCCCAACTCCGTTGGCGGCCCGGCTGCAGTAGAGCCGCAGAACCCGGCCGGCGGCTGGGAGAACGACGGCGAGCTCACCCTTGCCGCGCACTCCCTCCACACCGAGGACAGCGACTTCATCCAGGCCGGCACCCTGTACCGCGAGGTTTACGACGACGGCGCCAAGGCCCGCCTGCTCGAGACCATCACCGGTGCAGTGGGCGGCGTCAAGAGCCCCGGCATCAAGGAACGCGCCATCCAGTACTGGACCAACGTTGACGCCGAACTCGGCGCCAAGCTCCGCGCCAACCTCGGCGCCGTAGCTGTTGCGTCGGCACCGTCGTCCGATGCAGAGGCTGCCAACAAGATCGGCTAAGTCCCCTTAAGCTGCTGAAACCACCCCGCCACGGATTCCCGTGGCGGGGTGGTTTTTGTTTTCCACACAAGGGGCGCTTTCCACATATGCACTAAGTCAATAGCCGCCACGGGCAGCCCTCCCTAGGATCGACGCATGACAACTTTCCGCGGCATACCTGCCGGCGCCTTCGAGTTCTACAAAGAGCTGCAGGAAAACAACAGCCGCGAGTGGTGGCTGGAGCACAAGGAAAGGTACCAGGAGCTGGTCCGCGAACCCATCACTCTCCTGCTTGCGGAGCTGGAGCCCCGGTTCGGCCCGGGCCGGATCTTCCGGCCCAACAGGGACATCCGGTTCTCCCAGGACAAGTCCCCCTACAAAACGGCACAGGGTGCTTTCGCGTCCATCCAGGAAGGCATGGGCTATTACCTGCAGGTCAGCGCGGACGGGCTGCTGGTGGGCGGCGGCTACCACTCCCATACGCCGGCCCAGCTGGTGAGGTACCGTAACTCGGTCGATGCGTTCGGAACAGGCGAGTCACTCCGGCACATTGTCGACGCCGTCAGTGCTGCCGGCTTTGTGGTGGAAGGAGAACAACTGAAAACCGTCCCGCGCGGGTACCCCCGGGACCATCCCCGGGGCGGGCTGTTGAAGCACAAGTCCCTTGCGGCCAGTACCGACCTCGGGCGGCCTGCCTGGCTGGAAACTTCCGCAGCAGGGCAAGAAATCGGACGGTTATGGGATGAGCTGCGGCCACTGGTGGACTGGGTGGGCCGGTACGCTGCACCTTAAATTTCAGCCGGTGCTTACCAGTTCCACGTTGTAGGAGCGGATCCGGACCACCCGGCCGTCCTCGAAGTCGTAGATGTCGCAGGACGCGACCCGGCTGATGCTGCCATCAGCCGAAACGTAACTGGCAACGCTGTCCACCACAGCGTTTGAGGCAGCGGCAATCACCCTGAACCGGTCGAAGGTGGTTTTGACCCCCTTGAGGTCCCGCGCCAGGGATGTGCAGACGTCCACAACCGCCAGCTTGCCGGTCAGGGCTTCGCCGCCCACAAGCTCCCAGGCAATGTCGTCGTCCAGTTGGGACAGGGCATCCTCAAAACGGTGGCTCGAAAAGGCCCGGGCCACCGCCTCCATCGTCATCTGCATAACGTCCGCTCCTTCCCCGCTTTTGTTTCGCCTTTGATCCACTCATTGAACTCCAAAGCCCCGCTGCCGGCACCTGCAATTCCGGACCAACTGGATGGGAGAAAGCAAAACCGCCCGCTGATGCAAGGATCAGCGGGCGGTTTCAATTGCTGGTGAAGCAGTTGAAGCGATGTCAGGCGCGGGTCAATTCGTCTTCGTTGTCCTTGCCGGCTACAACGGAAGCGCCATTGACGGCCGTGTTGGCCTCACTGAACCGCTCGTTCAGCCGGGAGTGGCGCTGGCCGTAGGCGAAGTAGATGGCGAGGCCAATCGCCAGCCAGATGGCAAAGAAGATCCAGGTCTCCACGGCCAGGTTGGTCATTAGGTAAAGGCACAGCAAGGCGGAAACGATCGGCAGGACCTTGCCGAACGGGACGCGGAAGGCCGGCTTCAGGTCCGGGCGCTTCTTGCGCAGCACCAGGATGCCAAGGCTCACCACCACAAATGCGGACAGCGTGCCGATGTTGATCATTTCCTCGAGCAGGTCCACGTTGGTCAGGCCGGCTACCAGCGCCACAGCGGCGCCGCAGATGATCTGGAGACGTACGGGTGTGGACCGCTTCTCGCTGGTCTTGGACAGTGCACGCGGCAGGAGTCCGTCGCGGCTCATGGCGAGGACCACGCGGGACAGTCCCATGAGCAGCACCATGATCACGGTGGTAAGGCCCACCAGGGAACCGAAGGCGATGACCTTGGCCGCGGATGTGTCGCCCACGGCTTCGAAGGCGGTGGTAAGCGTGGGGCTCTCCGCCTCGGCCAGCTGGGTGTAGGACACCATGCCGGTCAGGGCCAGGGAAACCAGGATGTAGAGCAGCGTCACCAGTGCAAGACCGCCGAAAATACCGCGCGGCAGGGTCTTCTGGGGGTTCTTGACTTCCTCAGCGGAAGTGGCCACGACGTCGAAGCCGATGAAGGCGAAAAACACCAGTGCAGCGCCGGCAAAGATGCCGAGGGTGCCGTACTGTGCCGGAGCCGCTCCCGTGAGGAAGCCGAAGAACGACTGCTTCAAAACGTCGGCAGTGCCGGTGCCGCCGGTGGGCTCAGCGGCAGGGATGAACGGGCTGTAGTTCTCGAACTTCACGTAGGTGAATCCGACGACGATCACAAAGAGGACCACGCCGATCTTGATCAGGGTGAAAATGTTGCCCACGCGGGCGGACAGCTTGGTACCCAGCACCAGCAGCACCGTAAAGACGGCAACGATCAGGAACGCGCCCCAGTAGAGGTCCACGCCGCCGAGTGGGAGTGCCGCCGGGATATCGGCGCCCATCAGTGCGAAGACCTTGCTGAGGTAGATGCCCCAGTACTTGGCGATGACCGCGGCCGCTGTGAAGAGCTCGAGGATCAGGTTCCAGCCAATGATCCAGGCAAGGAGTTCACCCATCGTGGCGTAGGTGAAGACATAGGCGGAGCCGGCCACGGGGATGGCGGTAGCAAACTCGGCATAGCACATGATGGCGAGGGCGCAGGTGATGGCGGCGATCGCGAAGGACAGCGTGACGGCAGGGCCGGAAAAGTTGGCTGCTGCCTTGGCTCCGACCGAGAAGATGCCGGCGCCCACGGCCACGGCGACGCCCATGATCATGAGGTCCCAGGTGCTGAGGGAGCGCTTAAGCTTGCGTCCGGGTTCATCGGCGTCGGCCATTGACTGCTCGATAGATTTGGTCCGGAGGAGGTTCATAGGGGGATCACAATCCTGATTTCTGATGGAAACAGACCTATCAACGATAGTGTCCATCCACTGGACGGTCCCAATTGTTCCGAATGATGAGACGGCGTTATTGCCGAACACTGTTCAGGAAAAGCGCTTGAGGCCCTCCAGTTGGAGGGCCTCAAGCGCTTTTAGCTCGAACTGTCAGACAGGCCAGTCCATCAACGTGGACCGGATCAGGAAGCGTTTGCCTTCCGGGGCTTCCACCGAAAATCCGCTGCCCCGCCCCGGCACCACATCGACGGTCAGATGCGTGTGGCTCCAGTAGTTGAACTGCTCCCGGGACATCCAGAACTCCAGGGGCCGGGGTTCCAGGCCGTCAGAGACATCGAACAGGCCCAGCAGGACATCGGAGTCACCGGTCAGGAAGTCGCCCTTCGGATAACACATGGGCGAGGACCCGTCGCAGCACCCGCCGGACTGGTGGAACATCAGCGGCCCGTGCTGAAGCCAAAGCTTCCGCAGCAGTTCCGCGGCCGCCGGCGTGAGCGCCACCCGGGAGAAGTCCTCCCCGGGCAGCGTCACCGCGGCATCAATCGCACTTCCCGGTGCCATGGCCTAGAAGAAACCCAGCTTGTTTTCGTTGTAGCTGACCAGCAGGTTCTTGGTCTGCTGATAGTGGTCGAGCATCATGGCGTGGTTTTCACGTCCGATGCCCGAGGACTTGTAGCCGCCGAACGCGGCCCCGGCCGGGTAGGCATGGTAGTTGTTGACCCAAACCCGGCCGGCCTGGATTTCCCGGCCGGCGCGGTAGGCAACGTTGCCGTTGCGGGACCAGACGCCGGCGCCCAGCCCGTAGAGTGTGTCGTTGGCCAGGCCCATGGCGTCGCTGTAATCGCTGAATTTCGTCACGGCGACCACCGGGCCGAAAATTTCCTCCTGGAAGATCCGCATCTTGTTGTGGCCCTCGAACACCGTGGGCTGGACGTAGTAGCCGCCGGCCAGATCGCCCGGGAGCTCTGCCCGGCCGCCGCCGGTCAGCACCTTGGCGCCCTCCTGCTTGCCGATGTCGATGTAGGAGAGGATCTTTTCCAGCTGGTCGTTCGAGGCCTGGGCGCCCACCTGGGTTTCGGTGTCCAGCGGGTTGCCTTGGACCATTTTCTCCACCCGGGCGATGGCGTCGGCCATAAACGAGTCGTAGATGTCCTCCTGCACCAGCGCGCGCGACGGGCATGTGCACACCTCGCCCTGGTTGAAGGCGAACAGCGCGAAGCCCTCCTGCGCCTTGTCGTAGAACGAGTCATTGTCCTGGGCGACGTCGTTGAAGAAGATGTTCGGGCTCTTGCCGCCCAGCTCCAGGGTGACGGGAATGAGGTTCTGGCTGGCGTACTGGCTGATGAGGCGGCCCGTAGTGGTCTCGCCGGTGAACGCGATCTTGCGGATCCGGGGGCTGGATGCCAGCGGCTTGCCGGCCTCCACGCCGAAACCGTTGACCACGTTGAGCACGCCTGCCGGCAGCAGGTCACCGATGAGTTCCATCAGGACCAGGATGGACGACGGCGTCTGTTCGGCCGGCTTCAGCACCACGGCGTTGCCGGCAGCCAGCGCAGGGGCGAGCTTCCATACGGCCATCAGGATGGGGAAGTTCCAGGGGATGATTTGGCCCACGACGCCGAGCGGTTCGTGGAAGTGGTAGGCGGTGGTGTCGTCGTCGAGCTGGGACAGCCGGCCCTCCTGGGCGCGGACAGCAGAGGCGAAGTAGCGGAAGTGGTCTGCCGCGAGCGGAAGGTCCGCGTTGAGCGTTTCACGGATGGGCTTGCCGTTGTCCCAGGACTCTGCCACCGCGAGCATCTCCAGGTTCTCGTCGATCCGGTCGGCAATCTTGTTCAGGATCGCGGCGCGCTCGGCCACGGACGTCTTGCCCCAGGAGGGTGCCACCTTGTGTGCGGCATCCAGTGCCAGCTCGATGTCTTCCGCCGTGCCGCGGGCCACCTCGCAGAACGCCTTGCCCGTCACCGGCGTGATGTTCTCGAAGTACTGCCCCTTCACCGGGGCCACCCACTCCCCGCCGATCCAGTTCTCGTAGCGGTCCTTGAATGTGACCTTCGAGCCCTCGGTTCCGGGCTGTGCGTAAACAGTCATTGCTAGCTCCTTTGCTATCGCAGTCAGGCTTTCGCCGATGCAGCCAGCGTAGGCGCGGGAAGGTTGCAGCAAGGTTGCAGGAGATGGGCAACCCACCGGGCCGGTGACGATTAGGCGCCCAGCTCCGCCTCCAGCCGCTCGAGTTCCGCCACGACGGCGGCCCGCTTGGGCGAGCGGGCCGGGAGGAGGCGGAGCGCGGCATGGCGGACGCCGACGTCGTTCCTTGCTTCCGGGAGTTCCGCGTACCTGAGCAGCGACTCGGCACTGCCGTCCGTCATGACCGCTTCCCTCAGCAGTGACGAAACCTTGTTCCGCAGCTCGCTGATGCCCGGCGCCTCCGAACGGGGAAGCACCGCGCCACGGTAAATCTCCAGGGCGATCCGGTGGGCACCGCGCTGCAGGCAGCTCAGCACCTGGGCACTGTCCGGCACCACGTCCATCGGCAGGCGGTAGGGCCGTGAGCCGGGGACAGCGCCCGGGTTGAGCTGCTGAAGGACCTTGCGCAGGCGCACCATCTCGGCCCTAAGCGTGATGGTGGAACCCGCACCCGGGTACAGCAGGACACTGAGCTCCTCGGCGCTCAACCCTTCCGGATGTGTGCTGAGCAGGGCAAGGATCTCACTGTGCCGGCCTGACAGCACAACCGTCCTGCCTTCCAGGCTGAGCAGGGCCTGGTCGCGGCCCAGCAGCTGCAGGCTGTTCCGGTAGAGGCTGCCTTCCTTGGCATCCGCCCCCGGTGCGCGGGAAGCGGAAGCCGCGGTCCGGCGTCGTGCAGGGCTGCTGGCGAGGTCCGCGGCAAGCTGCAAGCGCTCGACACGCAGCTGCGCCTGGGCGGCAGCCACAGTTGCCTCTACGAGGGACAGCGTGTGGGGTGCCACTGCGGAGGCCGTCCCGGTGATGTCCACAACTCCCAGCACCGCTCCGGAGTCCGGGTCGTGGAACGGGACGGCGGTGCAGCTCCAGGCATGGACGGCCCGCTGGTAGTGCTCCGCACCGGCGATCTGGATGCCGCGCCCCAGGGCAAGGGCAGTACCCGGCGCACTGGTGCCCACGGTGGCCTCGGACCAGTCAGCGCCCGGGACGAACATCATGCCCTCGGCGCGGCGCTGCAACGCGGGATCACCGTCCACCCACAGGAGCCTGCCCACCTCATCCCCCACTGCCACCAGCAGCCCGCTGTCGTGGCTGGGCTGGACCAGGAGCTTGTTGATGACCGGCATGATGGCGGCCAGCGGGTGCTGCCGGCGGTAGTCCTCCAGCTCGTCCCGGTCGATGGCCAGCGGGGCGGCGGCGTTGTCCGGGTCCGCCTTGAAGCTGACTGATCGCTGCCAGGACTCACGGATCAGGGGGCGCAGCCCGCCGGGGGCATCACAAAGGCGGCCGCCGTCGAGCTGTTCATGCGCCGCAAGGGCGCCGCGCTGCAGCGGCTCCGCTTGGATCAGGTTCCTCATTGAACTCCTGTGCTGCCTGTAGGCACGGCACAACAATGCCGGCCAAGGGTGGTGGCCATTCTAACGTGACCCACCTCACCCACCTAGCCGGGAGTCAGGCGCGGGAGATGCGGACCATCTCCTCGCGCGGCACCACCTTAATGCGTTCGCGCACAACATGGTCCACGCCCTCCGGCCCGGTCCAGGCTGCCCCCAGGCCCGCTTCGTGGGCGTCGAGCTTGTTCCAGCCTTCCCAGGTGGTGTATTCGATGCCGCGTTCTTCGAGCAGGTCGATGATGGCCTGCGGGCTGGGGTTCTGGGCGGGCGGCAGGGTGAGCCGGTCCTCGAGCAGGAAGCCGATGGTTTCCAGGGCGTCGCCCTTGGTGTGGCCGATCAGGCCCACGGGTCCCCTCTTGATCCAGCCGGTGGCGTAGATCCCGGGCACGGGCGTGCCTTCGGTGTCCAGCACGCGGCCGCCTTCATTGGGGATGACGCCGCGCTTGGCGTCGTACTCCAGCTCGTCCAGTGCCGAACCGTGGTAGCCGATGGCGCGGTAGACCGCCTGCACCGGGTAGTCGATGAACTCGCCCGTGCCCTTGGCGTTGCCCGTGCCGTCAAGCTGCATGCGCTCAAACTTTATCCCGCCCACCTTGCCGGACCCGCCGTCGTCGTAGATTTCAACGGGGCTGTGCAGGAAATGCAGGTGCAGGCGGCGGGAGGAGGGGTTTTCGGACTCGGTGTGCTCTTCCACCAGCCAGTTGGTCAGGGTGTTCACCATGGTCTTGATCTGGTTGTTGCTGCGGATCGCCTCATCTGAGGCGTCATCGAACTCGAAGTCCTCCGGGTAAAGCACGATGTCCACGTCATTCATGTGGCTGAGCTCCCGCAGTTCCAGGGGCGTGAACTTCACCTGGGCCGGGCCGCGGCGGCCAAAGACGTGCACGTCCGTCACCGGGGAAGCCTTCAGGCCCTGGTAGACGTTGTCCGGGATTTCGGTGGTCAACAGTTCCTCGGGGTGTTTCACCAGCATCCGGGCCACGTCCAGGGCCACGTTGCCGTTACCGATGACGGCGATCTCTTTAGCCTCCAGCGGCCACTCACGGGGAACATCGGGGTGCCCGTCGTACCAGGAAACGAAGTCCGCCCCGCCGAACGAGCCGGGCAGATCGATGCCCGGGATGTTCAGGTCCGCGTCCTTGATGGCGCCGGTGGAGAAGATGACGGCGTCGTAGAAGGCGCGGAAGTCGTGCAGGGTGAGGTCCCGGCCGTAGGTCACGTTGCCCAGGAACCGGATGTCGCCGCGGTCCAGGACCTTGTGGAGGGCATTAACAATCCCCTTGATCCGGGGGTGGTCCGGTGCCACGCCGTAACGGATCAGTCCGTAGGGCGCAGGGTAGGCCTCGAAGAGGTCGATGCTGACCTCGAAGTCGCCGTCCGCGACGCCCCTGGACTTAGTGAGGATGTCCGCAGCGTAGACGCCGGCCGGTCCGGCGCCCACAATTGCTACGCGGAGGGGACGTGCGGGGGTGGTTTCGCCGTGGTTGGACACCTGGGACCCTTCTGACCGATAACGTTGCGCGGCAGGAGCAGCGCACCATCACATATTCTAGTTGCCCGTTTCCGCAGGGCACTGCTGTCCCCTAACGCAGGGCCCTTAACCGCTTTTTGCCAGCGGAACCACGTTGCCTTCGCGGTAGAGCAGCGCACGGAGCTCTGCTTCAGCGGAGTCAGGGCGCTTGGGGTCGATGGTTTCGCCCTCGTGGTAGTGATCCAGGACGCGCGGGTCCACGTAGCTCTTGCGGGCAATCGAAGGGGTGTTGCCCAGCACCTCGGACGCTTCCATCATGGCCCGGCTGATGGCCCTCTTTCGTTTAGCCGCCGTCCGCTGCGCGCCGGTCCGGGCCAGGCTTGCGGCAGCCGCCACCGTACCCCTTAGGGTCCGGAAGTCCTTGGCCGTGAAGTCCGAGCCGGTCCGCTCCTTGACGTAGGCATTGATGTCCGCGCTGGTGACGGGGCGCCACTGCCGGCCCTCCTTGTACGCCAGGAGCCTGGCGTTGGCGCCGCGCCGCTTGAGCAGGCGCAGCAGGGCGGCGAGATCGGCGTCGCGGATTTCCGACTCCCAGTCCTTGCCGCTCTTGGCCGGGAACCGCAGGAGGATCCGGTCCTTGCGCACCTGGACGTGGGCGCAGAGCAGGGTGGCGAGCCCATGGCTGCCGTTTTCGTTGGTGTACCTCTCGGAACCTACCCGCAGCGAGCCGCTGTCCAGCATCCTGAACGCCCCGGCGAGGACGCGCTCGCGGGAAAAACCTTCACCGCGCAGGTCCATGGTGACCCGCCGGCGCGCGGCGGGAAGCGATTCGGCCAGCTGCAGGGCACGGTCGAACTTCAACCGGTCTTTCCGTTCCCGCCATTCGGGATGGTAGATGTACTGCCGCCGGCCCACACCGTCCATCCCGGTGGCCTGGATGTGCCCGTTTTCGAAAGGTGCGATCCACACGTCAGTCCAGGCCGGCGGGATGCCGATGCTCTCCAACCGGTCCCGAACAGGGCCGGGCGGCAGGGTCGAACCATCGAGGTCCCGATAGCTGAAGCCCTTGCCTGCGGGAACCCGGCGGTATCCCCGCCCCGAGGCATTGCTGCGCCGGAGCCTCACGGGCCAGCTTCCGGCAAGTCGGCAAATATCATAAAAGCAAGCCTACTGACTATTTGTTGGAATACATGCCCTGGGACTGATGTTATGGATGTCGTGCCTTCTCCCGATGGATTCCCCTCCGCTGCCCAGGTTCCTGCTCCGGCCGCTCCTTCGGCGTCGCCCGCCGTGCCGGCAACCGCGGCCCAGGCCGCAGTGACCCCGGCGGCGGCGGGTACCAAGGGCGCGCCTCCCAAGGCAGTGGACAAGGAGACGACGGCGGGAATCCTGTTCGGCATCGGGGCCTACGGGCTGTGGGGGCTGCTCCCCCTGTACTTCTTCGTCCTGATGCCCGCGGGCGCCGTCGAAATCGTGGCGAACCGCGTGGTGTGGTCGCTGCTGTTCTGTGCGCTCCTCCTTACCGTTACCCGCTCCTGGTCCGCCCTTGCCCGTGCCGTTCGAGACCGCGCCGTGTTTGGTTCCCTGGCCCTGGCCGCTTTCCTGATCGCTGTTAACTGGCTGACCTACACCTACGGGGTGACCACCGGCCAAGCTGTGGAGGCCTCACTTGGCTATTTCATCAACCCGCTGGTCTCCGTCCTGCTGGGCGTCTTTGTGCTGAAGGAGAAGCTTCGCCCGCTTCAGTGGGCGGCAGTGGGCATCGGGTTCATAGCGGTGGGCGTCCTCACTTACTCCTACGGCAAGCTGCCGCTGATTGCCCTGACTTTGGCCTTCAGCTTTGGCCTCTACGGCTTCGTGAAGAAACGTGTTGGCCCCAAGGTGGATGCCGCCACGAGCCTCAGTGTGGAGACCATGGTGCTGGCCCCCTTTGCGGCGGCCACCATGATCTACCTGGCCGTATCCGGAACCGCCACGCTGACCACGCAGGGTCCGGGCCATTTCTGGCTCCTGCTGGCCTCCGGTGTGATTACCGCCGTCCCGCTGCTGTTCTTCGGGGCTTCGGCCCGGCGGCTTCCCATGACCACCATCGGGCTGCTCCAGTACTTCGCACCCCTGCTCCAGTTCATCATCGCCCTCGTCGTTTTCCGCGAAGCAATGACCATGGACCGCTGGATCGGGTTCGGCGTGGTCTGGGTGGCGCTGCTGGTCCTGACGGTGGATATGCTGCGCACCGCCCGCAAGAACTCCCTGGCCAAACGCGGGATCCGTACTTAGGCCTGGGCGTTTGAAGTAACTGACCCTGGCTTACTCCCCGACGGCATTCCGCTTCGCCGACCAGTATGATGGAAGGCTGTCATACGGATTCGGTTCCACGTCGTCCGTCACGAAGATCTCTTCAGCGCCTTGCTGCCGGGCGCGGCTCACCACCTCAGCAAGCTGATCCTGTGGAGCCCCGCTGACAATGTGCCACACCTCGGTGCGCGTTTCCGTTCGGAGCCACTCGGGGGGTTGCTTAATTTTGGCGTAAGCGTCCAACGGATCCTCGAACGTCACTATGGCATCGGCGAATTCAAAGTAGCCACGGTCTGGGACTATCCCCGGGTTGAGCACCGCGACCCCGCCGGATTGGTGGATAGTGGCGGCGTACTCTGCATAAGTGCCCACCTCTTCGGAGACCGATGCCGCCTCGTCCAGGAAAATGCTGTCGACGCCGTACCACTCTCGCCAGCGGTCAATGTCCTGTGTAACCTCCGCCTGGTCCCGGACGCCCCACCCGGTCATTACGTAACCCAGCACGCGCACTCCTGCATCACGCAGTGTCCTGATGAGCTGGACGTGCTGTTCGGACGCCTCTGCCCCTGGCCCGTTGTTGGGGTTAACGATGACATCGCGCAGCTGTGGCGGGGCCTCAATAATCGACTGCCAATACGTTGCATCGGTCGGGTCAACATAGGCGGGGACAGCGATGCCCAGTTCGCGCGCCTCGTCTTGGGGAACCGGGGTGGGTGGAGGCGGCTCATTCAGCCCGCAACCGGCTAATAAGCCGAGCAGGGCAGTCGCCAAAGCGACAGCCATCGTACGCCAGCGCCCTGACGCTGCGGGCGTCATTGTCCCACCGCCAGCACTGCCGGGGGCTTGATCAAGACGTTGTCCGCGGAGCTATAGACCGGATCGCTGAGGTGGAAGGCATCAATGTGATTGCCCTGCAGCGCTGCCAGCACCTGTGCCGTCAGGGCGTCTGCGTACTGGAGGTCAAAACTCGTGGCCGTTTCGTAGAGGGTGATCCCCAGACGTGCCTTGTACGCCGCCATCTTCGCCAGTTTTGGCTTGTACGTGACCGGCGCCAGGAACTGGCCGTCCGACAGCACGTCGTTCTCGCCCAGATAGCCATCCCCCGGACCCATCGTGACCGAGCGCGCCAGCACGTCGTCAGGATTCCATGCATTGGCCAGCACGCTTAGCCCCAACGAGTGTATGTAGTTCACCACGGCATCGAATCGGGCTCGGCTCACCCCGTAGTCAGCACCGGCGCAATCGATGAGCACTCCGCGGGCGCCGAGCCGGTGCCATACGTCCAGGCGCTCGCGCAGCTCATTGAGGGAGTGGTTCGGCTCCCCGTCGCCAACTCCGACTGTTACGTACCCGTACGGGACACCCCCCCGGGCGGCTACCCCTTCCATGATGGGGGCCGCCAGGGGGTCACCGGCCGGCGTCGCGGTGTCGTCACCAAAGACCACAACCCCGTAGCCGTCGAATGCCTTGATGGCCCGGGTTACGTTGCCATGGGCGCCGTTTACGTAGCTTGGCCATCCGTAGTAGATAGCAAACGGCCGGATAACTGAAGGGTTGGACGGGGTGATGCCAGGGCCCCGGCCAGGCGCCGGGACAGCGCGCCCCGTGCCCATGAGTTTCTGCAAGTACCCCGCGATACCTGGACCGAGCTTCCGGGGCATCACTTAGCCACCAACTGAAGCTCGTCGCCGCCCGCATAGTCGAAGGACCCCAGCCGGATGGGCTCGCGCCCGGGCTCGGTGACCTCAAGCGTGCCACTGCCTTTCGCGGCGTAGGGCGGCAGTTCCAACGTAGCAGCTCCGCCAGTCCCCGCCGCAGTCTCACCCAGCACGGCACCTTGGTCGTCCACGAGCCTCACGGCAGCGCCGTCGGGCAGACCAGTCAGCTGCAAGTGGTCTTCCTCAACGACCCAGAAGTTCTGGAACGAGGAGACGAACGGCGTCTTCACAGCCTGCACCTCGAGGTACGGCTGGTACGGTGCCTGAATCTCCAGCTCGAGCTCGTCAGAGTGGAACACCTGCTCTTTGCCGAACCAGACTGTCAGCGTGCGGCGGCCGTCCGTGCGGAGGGTGACATCCTGGGTGTCCGGTGAGTTCACCGACGGCTCAGTGCTCCAGTAGTTGACGTACGCTGCATTCCTCACGTGCCCATGCATATACCCCACCCTCCAGGAGGTCATACCGTCTGTGCTGTCACCGGACAGAACGATGAAGTTGATGAGGCCGGTGACCTTGGTGGAGGCAGTCTGGACGGCGAAGACCGCTTGGCCGACCTCGGTGGGCGACTCGATTTGTCCGGGCTGTTTCGACATCCGCACATGGAAGATGCTGGTCTCCGGGTATGCGTCATGGGTGACCGCAAAATACCCGTTGTGGGCCTCGGCCTCCGGCATGGGCTCCACCCCCACCTGAAGGCCGTCGTCGGTGGCGCGCACGAACGCGAGTTCAGGGTCGGTGTCCCCGTTGAACTCGTAGGTGTCCTGAACCTCCCGCGGCGTGATGGCCTGGTTGAAGGGATTGTCCATGAGGGTGCCTTCGGTGGTCCGCAGGAGTTGCCACTGGCCGGCGGAAGCGATCGGTGCGGGGCCCTCCCCTGACCTGGCTGCGGCGATACCCGCGCCAGTGAGCGCGAGGGCGGCGACGGCGGCGAGGATTGTCTTAGTCATCTTCATTAGAACGCCCTAAAGTAGCTGAGGTCGAATCGCCCGAACATGCGGTAGGCGGCCACCGTTGTCGCAACGGCGAACACGGCAGAACCGGTCACCAGCCCGGTAACCGGACCGAAAATGTCGTTCCACTGGTACGAGAGCGCGAGACCTATGGCAAGGGACACCGCCGCTCCTATCCACACGGTGGTCGCGGGCAGTCGCGACCTGCCCAGGCTGAACAACTGCCCGGTGTTGAAGGCTCCAATTCCCAACAACAGGTAGCCCACCAAGGAGCCGGTGTACACCTCCTTGGCCTGCTGGAGGTGCACAGTAAGCAGGCTGACCGTGGCGAGCCAATCTGTGGCAGCCAACAGCAGTGCACCACTGGCCAGCCCGACCAGCAAGGTGATCACCAGGTGCCGGCGGTAGAACGCGAGCATCACGCGGTTAATTCCCTTGCTGCCCGTGATCCTGTGCCGTCTCATCTCCCGCCGCACAGTTGCGGGCAGCAGGTACCCGGCTGCGATCGCGTAGGTGAGTGTCGGAACAAGGACGAGCAGGCCGGTCCCGACACCGACCTGGTAAAGACCGTTGTAGTTGAACGTTCCCATCCATAAGCCTCCGGCGACCAGCTGATCGATCACGAGGAGCACAAAGAATCCTGTCCCGTAGGCCCAGTATGCCCGCACCGAGCGCGCCACGGGTCCGACCCGTGGCACAAGGACGTTCCGGTTGTCCACGGCGGTGTCTTCGACGCCGGCAGGTGGTGCGGCCAGCCGCCGCAGGACACGGACGTCGAACAGCACTGCCACGACCACCGCCGTCCACAAGGCGGCGAACTGGACCCATTGGGCGGTGTATAGGTTGATGTAGTTCCCCTCGGTGATCGACAACCCGCCGATTACAGCCACCAGCCCGCCGGCGCCGGCTGCAATCACCACGTCCCGCAGCGCCCGGGCGAGGTAGAGCGGCGAAAAGGCCAAGAGCAAGATACCGATGGACATACCGAAGAACAGGAACGACCGGTTTGCTGCAGGCGTGTAAGCCTGCAGCCCGTATTCCAGGATCAGGTAGCCCCCACCAATAACCACGAGCAATGCCCCAAGGCCCGCTCCCAGTGTCCAGCGCATGGCCCAACGCAACAAGGTTTCGCTGTGTTGGAGGGAATAAAACAGTCCCCTCCGCGCGAATGCCTGCATAAACCCACCGGTAACGACCAGTGCCGCGAACAACGCCAGGCTGACTGTGGTTGAAAACATTTGTGGGGTGATGGTGGACCAGAAGGACACTCGAGCGATAAGCAGCGCAAGGACAGCGATAATCCACGGCGCCGAATAGAGGAGCGACCGGGCCAGCAGTCCCAGACTCATCCGGTCTGGTCCAGGTGGTGGTTCAGGGGCGTGGTCAACGGTGCCCACCGGGGGCTCATCCGCCGGCCCGCCATAGAGCGGCAGGAGTGCCGCCACCTTCTCGGCGAGCTCGAAAACATCCCGGTAGCCCAGTTCACGCGCGCGCTGGTCGTTGTAACCCAGGGTCGCAAGGATCACTGCCACTTCAAAGGCATCTTGCGCTTGGCGGGTCCGGCCCGCGACGGAGCGCGCCTCCGCGTGCAAATCCGGGCCCAGCTCGTCGAGGCGCATTGTGAAGTCGGCGAGGGAGGGGCCCTCAGGCAGCGTGGTCATCGACGACTCCCAAGTAGAGGGCACGGTACGCCTCGAGGAAGCGATCCTGGGAGAATAACTCGACAGCGCGCTCCCGGAATTCCGCACCGATCGCGGCGCGTTGTGCGGGGCTCTGCCGGTAGAGGGCCACCAGAGCGTCCGCCAACGCCTGCGGATTCTGCGGCTCGACGAGCAGCTCGGGGCGGTTCAATGCCTCAGGGACACCGCCGACTGCAGTCGCGACGACCGGACGACCAGTGCTCATCGCCTCCACCACGGTATAAGGAAAGCCCTCAGACACCGAGCAAAGCACCACAACATCCGACTCCTGATATGCCAGGACCGGGTCCATCGTGGGACCTTCGAACACAACGTTATCCTCGAGCTGCATGGCTGCCACGGCCAGCCTGCAACGTTGGGCATAGCGGCGGTCATCCTCAGGACCATATATGCGCAGGAGTATGTCAGGGATCTCGCGGCGGACCATGTGGAGTGCGGTGATGAGCCCCAGCACGTCCTTGAGCGGCTCAATGCGACCGACATAGGCAATGGTTGGCCTGATCAACTCAACAGCCCGCGGTGCGAACTCGTCAGGGTTGACGCCGTTATAGACCACCTGCAGGCGGCCCGGATCAGCGCCCAGCTCGTACTCCCAACTGGTGTTGTACGCACAGACCGGCAGGATGACGTCGGCATGGGTATAAGCGCAACGGGCTATGGCCCGGTAGAGATTGCCCAGCAACACCTTCCGTAGGAGCGGAGTATCGTTACGGACCAGGTGAAGGACACGTTCGCGTACGTAGACCCCGTGCTCGGTCAGCAGCAGTGGGACTCCGTGGTGGAGCTTGGCGGCGAGTGCGGGCAGCGCGCAGAGTGCAGCACCAGACGAATGCGCTACGTCTACGTCAGGCAGAGGCACCGCCAGGGGCGTCAGGTAGCGATATAGGGAACGTGCGAAGTCGATGGCGTCGGCCATCGAGATGTCAGCGAGGAGCGAATGCTCACTGAGCCGGCTGCGCACCAGTTGCCAGCAACGGGGGTCACGCAATCCCTCATGCAGATCGTTGTTCTCGCAGTACTTGGCTATGTCAGCGATGGCGGCACCCAAAGCCTGCGGTTCGCGGGTTTCCAGGAGGTTGCCGATCACCTCCTCGTATGCCGGCAGCAGCAGGTCGACGAGGGCCTTCTCCCGTGACCGTCCCCGCAGGTCACGCCGTCGTCGCGTACGTGCTGTCGGCTGGACATACTCATCCACTTTCTCCGTTCCCCATAAAGGGATGGGCACGATGCTCGTGTTGGCTGGGACGCTGAAGGCGGGAGTCACGTCCGGGCTGCCGATGACCGCAGCCACCACAAACTCATGCTCGGGCAAGCCGTTGACCAGCTCATGTGCCCAGGTGGACACTCCCCCCTGGAAGTAGGGGTAGGTCCCCTCGGTCGTCAGCAGAATCCTCATGACGCCGTCTTGGCGCTTTCGTCAAGGGAACGGCTGTGGTCAGGCACCGCACGGGCCTGCTCGATGCACCAGCCTGCCCTGTCCAGCTGCTGCAGCTGGAGGAAGCACTTGGCTGCCGAGATCCATGCCTGATGCGTGGCGTCCGGAGTGAGCACGTTGCGCTCTGCTGCATTCGTGTAAGCCGCTGCGGCACACTCAAGCAGCTGGTCGCACTGCTCCGCCATCCCCTGCAACCGGGCCTGTTCTGCGGCCGTCCGGAAGGCTATCGCGGCGCGGCCGTGGCTGCCTTCCCTGGAACGTGATTCCGCTTCCTGGACGAAGCAGGTAATGGCCCTCTCATGGTTTCCCGCCCGCGCCGCCACACGGCCTTCATCCCACATATCGCCGTCAGGGGCGGTTGCCGGTGAACTCTGCTCAGGTATCGAATCTGACTGGGGGGGAGCATGGAAGTTGGTGTTCCCGAAGAAGCGCCGACCGCGATGGCGGGGCTTGTCCTCAAGAGTCGAACGCGTGGCGGCAGCGTGGGCTGTTCGCTCCTCGGTTCCCGTGGATAGCTGAGTCATTGCAATTCCCCTGTCTCTAGCAACATGTCCGTGGCTTGGCGCCGTTCCTTCCCCTCCACGCAGGCAGCGGCCTCGGCGCCCAGTGGTCTCGCCACCGGGTGATAATCAGCTTCGAAGCGTTTCATCGGCTCTCCTCAACTAGGGGCTTTCGGGAGCCGCTGCTTGGCTCGCCATACGTCCAAGTTACGAGGAGTTGCGGACACTTAACACGAGTACCCGGTACTGCAAAGAGCGCTTTAGGGATACTTACAAGGACTCTTCCGGGCGGCCGGGTGGTTGGGTAGTTGCCGCGCATAATGGGGGGGGAATTAGGTAGTTGACACGTTGCGTTAGGGGCAGGGCAGCTTTCCCCGGAGGGCTGCCAAACATGAGAGGGCGGCACCCCCGGTACTGGGGGTGCCGCCCTCTATCTCATTTCCTTCGCTGGGACTTCGCTGGCTCCGTTATGCGTTGGCCTTAATGGCCGCGGCCAGGACGTCCAGTCCGTCGTTCAGCAGTTCGTCGGTGATGACGAGCGGCGGCAGGAGCCGGATGACGTTGCCGAAGGTGCCGCAGGTGAGGATGATGACGCCTTCCTTGAGGCAGGCGGCGGCAACAGCCTTGGTGAGCTCCGGGTTCGGTTCCTTGGAACCTGCCTGGACCAGTTCGATGGCCAGCATGGCGCCGCGGCCGCGGACGTCGCCGATCACGGAAGAGCCGGCGGCGGCCAGCTCGGTCTGGAGTTCACGCAGGCGGGTGGTGGCCACCGCTTCGATGTGGCGGGCTCGGCCGGCGAGGTCGTATTCCTCCATGGAGCCGATAGACGCCAGCGCGGCAGCGCACGCCACCGGGTTGCCGCCGTAGGTGCCGCCGAGTCCGCCCGGGTGGACGGCGTCGAGCAGGTCTGCCCGGCCGGTGATGGCGGACAGCGGCATGCCGCCGGCGATCCCCTTGGCCAGGGTCAGGATGTCCGGGATGACGCCTTCATGGTTGACGGCAAACCATTCACCGGTGCGGCAGAAACCGGACTGGACCTCGTCGGCAATGAAGACGATGCCCTTCTCCTTGGCCCATTCGGCCAGCGCGGGGAGGAAGCCTTCGGCCGGGACGATGAAGCCGCCCTCGCCCTGGATGGGCTCGATGATGATCGCGGCAACCTGGTCCCCGCCGATCTGCTTTTCGATCATGGTGATGGCACGCTTGGCGGCCTCGGCTCCGGTGATCTCCGGGTTTTCCTCGCGGTATGGGTAGCTCATTGGCATGCGGTAGACCTCGGGCGCGAACGGGCCGAAGTTGGTCTTGTACGGCATGGCCTTGGCTGTCAGCGCCATGGTGAGGTTAGTGCGGCCGTGGTAGGCGTGGTCGAAAGCCACGACGGCGTCGCGCCCGGTGGCCAGGCGGGCCACCTTGATGGCGTTCTCCACTGCCTCCGCGCCGGAGTTGAAGAGGACGGTGCGCTTTTCGTGGTCGCCCGGGGTGAGGCGGTTCAGCTGCTCTGCGACCGCCACGTAGCCTTCGTACGGGGTGACCATGAAGCAGGTGTGCGTGAAGTGCTCCACGGCCTCCTTCACGGCACCTACGACGGCGGGATCGGAGGCTCCGACGCTGGTCACGGCGATGCCGGAGCCCAGGTCAATGAAGGAGTTGCCGTCCACGTCGTGGATGATGCCGCCGTCGGCGTCTGCAACGTAAACCGGGACGCCGGACGCGACGCCCGCAGCGACCACGGCTTTGCGCCGCTCGGCCAGGGCCAGCGACTTGGGTCCCGGGAAGTCGGCCTGGACGCGCCGCTTCTGCTCCAGGCGGAAGGTCATGTCTGATGCGGTGGTGGTCATGGTGTTTCTTTCTTTGCTGAAGGGTGGATGGGCCCACGCCGGCCGGGTTCCCTGGCCGAAGCGGAGCGAGGTTAGGGTGCCGGTGGGGATTAGGAGTCGAGCGCGGACATCACGTGCTTGATGCGCGTGTAGTCCTCGACGCCGTACATGGAGAGGTCCTTGCCGTAGCCGGACTGTTTGAAGCCGCCGTGGGGCATTTCGGCGGTGAGCAGGATGTGGGTGTTAATCCAGACGGCCCCGAAGTCGAGGTCGCGGCTCAGGCGCATGGCGGTGCCGTGGTTGGTGGTCCACACGCTGGAGGCGAGCGCGTAGTCCACGTCGTTGGCCAGCTCAACCGCTTCTTCCTCCGTGCTGAACTTCTGCACGGTGATGACGGGGCCGAAAGTTTCCTGCTGGACGATGCTGTCAGACTGCCGTGCGCCGGTGATGATGGTGGGCTCGAAGAAGAAGCCCTTCTCCCCCGCACGGTGCCCGCCGGTTTCGATCCGGCAGTGCGCCGGCAGGCTCTCCACCACCGACGTGACCTGGTTGAAGTGGTTCACATTGTTCAGCGGGCCGAAGTAGTTGTCTTCGTCGTTCTGGGAGCCGGTGCGCAGGGTTCGGGTGTGCTCCACCATGGCGGCCACGACGTCGTCGTGCACGGAATCCTCCACCAGCACCCGGGTGATGGCGGTGCAGTCCTGGCCGGCGTTGAAGAAGGCGAACTCGGCGATCGCCGCGGCGCTCTTCTTGATGTCCGCGTCCTTGAAAACGATGGCCGGAGCCTTGCCGCCAAGCTCCAGGTGGGCACGCTTGAGGCCCTTGGCCGCACCGGAGGCGACGGCGATGCCGGCACGGACCGAGCCGGTGATCGACACCAGTCCCGGGACCTTGTGGTCCACCATCATGGCACCGGTTTTGCCGGTCCCCAGCACAACGTTGAGCACACCTGCCGGCAGGATGCCACCGGCAAGGCGGGCCAGGACCAGGGTGGATTCGGGGGTAGTGTCCGAGGGCTTCAGCACCACGGTGTTACCGGCCGCGAGCGCGGGGCCGATCTTCCAGATGGCCATCAGGAACGGGTAGTTCCAGGGGGCCACCTGTGCCACCACGCCGATGGGTTCGCGGCGCACGTAGGAGGTGTGTCCCTCGAAGTATTCGCCGGCGGACTTGCCTTCCAGGATGCGCGCGGCGCCGGCGAAGAAGCGCAGCTGGTCAGCGCCGGCGGCGATTTCCTCGGAGGCGATCAGGGAACGCACCTGGCCCGTGTTGCGGTGCTGCGCCTCCACGAGTTCGTCACTGTTGGCCTCGATGGCGTCCGCAAGCTTGAGCAGCATCAGCTGCCGCTGTCCCGGGGTGACGTGCTTCCAGGTTTTGAAGGCCTCCTTGGCGGCAGCCATGGCCGCATCAACGTCTTCCTGGCCGGAGATGGGCGACTGTGCCACAACGTCACCGTTGGTGGGGTTGACGATATCCAGCGTGCCGGTGCCGGCGGGCGTAACGAACGTCCCGTTGATGAAGTTCTGCAAGGTTTGGACCACGGTGTGCAACCTCTTTCCTGGGGGCCATCGGCGCGAAGCGGATGGATCTGACTGCCTTGAGCCTATGCCAGCACCCCTGCGCCGTGAATAGCCACCTGCACACCCTTTCTGCTGCTTGTTAGTGCGGTTGACTAGCCCCGATTATCCTTGGTCCATGGCCATTTCCCTCGCTGCCCTTCTGGGTGTCAAATCCCTGAACCTGTCCAAGGCAGGGCTTGCCGAGACCACCTGGCACCATGACATCAACTGGGTGGCGGTGACAGAACTTGAGGACCCGCAGCGGTTCATCAACGGCGGCGAACTGGTGCTCACCACCGGCCTGCGGCTGAAATCGGCGCCCGAGCAGCGGCGGTTCGTCCGGCAGGTGCAGCGGGCGGGCGCCGTGGGCATCGGTTTTGGTGTGGGGCTTTCGCATGAAGCGGTGCCGCCGGCACTGCTGGCGGAGGCGAACCGGTGGGGCCTGCCCGTTGTGGAGGTCCCCTACGCGACGCCCTTCATCGCCATCGGCAAGCTGGTGGCTGACGCCCAGTCAGCGGACCACTACGCCAAACTTGAGCGCCTGATCGCCGGGCACCAGGTCCTGGCGCGCGCACTGCTGACCGGCGGCGGCCTGGCCGAGCTCCTCAAGCACCTGGGCGGCATGCTGCGGGCGGACATTGCCCTCACCCAGTTCACTGCCCAGCTGTACAACAGCAGCAAGGACGCTCCGCAGGCGGACACCTGGGCCTCGTACCCCATCCCCACGGGCCGTCGCGACGCCTGCACGCTGTGGGTGCGCAAGCCCTTTGAGGACTCGGGCATTATCGGCTACGCCCAGAACCTGATCAGCGTCGAATTGAACAACATGGTCAAGCAGCGCCAGTCCGAGCGTGCCCTGTGCGGGCAGGTGCTGGAGGACGTGATACATGGTGCGCTGGAAACCAGTGAGGCCCAGCGCCGCCTGGCCGGTGTCGGCGTGAACAGCACCCGCAAGAATGTGGTGCTGCTGGCCGTGTCCGCGGCCCACCACAAAGCCCTGGTGAGCACCTCGGTGCCGCGGGAGCTGGAGAACGCGGTGGCCGCCGTCGTGGGCAAGGACCTGGTGCTGGTGGTGAACGACGACGGCGGCACGGCGCCGTCCATGGCGCGGAAGTTGAGTGACCACCTGGCTGAGGCGGGCATTCACGCGACGATCGGCATCGGCGGCGCGTACACCAAGCCAAACGGGCTGCGCTGGAGCTACTTTGAGGCGCGCGACGCTGCAAGCCACGGACTCCCCGTCAACGAGCCGGAGCGGCTGAGCCTCACATCGCTGCTGCTGGCGAGCGAGGACGTGCCGCTGGCCGACATGGCCCACGAATCCCTGAATCCGCTCCGCACCTTCGACGCCGCCCACGGCGCCGAACTGATGACCACCCTGGAAAGCTACCTCAACAACAACGGGTCGGTGGCCGCCGTCGCCGAAGAGCTCACCCTGCACCGAAACACCGTCCGGTACCGGCTTGCCCAGATCACCGAGCTGACCGGGTACGACCCCGCAGTCACCACCGACCGCGTGCAGCTATGGCTGGCACTGGCGGTGGCACGGCTGTCCGCACGGCAGGGAAAGTAGCCGGCACACATCCGGCTGGATGCGCTAGATGACGCGGGGCTTCAGCAGCTCGCGGGACTTCTTGCGGGCCTTGCGGTACTTGGCCTCGGCTGCGTCCATCAGGTCCGTCTGGCGTGTCCGGAGTGCTGCCAGTGCCTCAGCCGTTGTCTCCGCCAGCCCGTGGCCCGCTTCGAGGGTCTGCAGCAGGTTCCGCGCAAGGAGGGCGTCGTGGTAATCGCCCAGGATCTTTTGCTGCCGGTGGCCGGCCTTGGCCACCTTCCCGGCGCGTTTGCCCCGCACCAGCCCCGCCGATTCGGCAACATGGCGCAGCCGCTTGGCGTCCTTGCGCACCTGGTGGAGGGCGATTTCGTGGGCCGTCCCACGCCTGGCGTGTGCCGCGGCCTTGTGCGAGCGCCGCAGCCGGCGGGCGGACTTCTCCACCACCTTTGCAGCAATCGTCCGCCCGGGAGCCACGGCCTGCGGCAGCACCGGCGGCTGGCGGCAGAAGTCTTCAAGATCGTCCAGCAGCCGGAAATAGCGCTCCGACTGCAGCGCCTCCTGGAGCCGGCGGTATCCGGCGTCGAAGGCAGCACCGGCCTTGCGCTCCACCTGTTCCCTCGCCGCGTCAGTGCCCTCGCCAGGAGGCAGCTCATCGAGGTGGCCCCGCAGCCGGCCCAGCAGGACGTCGGCGTCCCGGGGTTCGCCCAGCAGGTGGCCCAGCCAGCCAAGTTCGTCCCGCAGGCGCCGCACCGGGACAGCGCGGTAAAGCTTCCGGTAGGCGGCCAGCACCGAGCGGATCCGCCGGGTTGCGGACCTCATGTCATGGACTCCCTCGGGCTCCTCCAGCCGGACGGCCGCATCCTCGGCGAGGAGTTGGCGCAGCTGCTCTGCCACATAAATGGTGACGACCGCGGCCGCCGGGGCCTTCTTTCCGGCCAGGAGCGCGGACGGGCTTTCGGTTTCCTGTTCTCCGTTCCCGTTTGCAACGCTGCCGAGTGCCCGCGCGAGTTTGGAGGCATGGCCGGCGGGACGGGCGCCGGCGGCGGTGAGGAGTTCCTCTGCGGGACCGAAAAGCTCCGGTCCGCCGTCGACGAGCTCAAGTTCCCACTCCCGCCAGCGCTGCGGCTGTTCATCCGCATGCCCGTGCAGGCGTATCGCCTCCACCTGGTCGTCGGCCAGGTCTGCCAGATGAACGCCGTCCTCGCCGTAGAGCGCGTGGGTGGTGCGCCGTGTTTCAAGCCGGACAACCGGGGCCACGTCCGTTCCACGGAGGTACGCCTGCACGTGGGCCACCAGGTTGTCGGGTACGACGCCGGGCTGGCCAAGCGGTGCGTGCAGCTCCCGGCGCTGCTGGGGTTCTGCTTCGGATCCGGCCTGGGCTTCGGGGGGCAGCTTCAGGTGCCAGCCGGCGTCGATCCCCCCGGTGCGGCGGCGGAGGGTGATGCGGCGGGATGTGAGTGTGTGCCGGGCGGTATCGAAATAGACGGCCTCCAAAACAGCGGTATGGGGCGTTCCAACGCGGGCAACGCCGGGCAGTTCTTCCAGCGCGGGCACTGTGGCTTCGTTGCCGACGTCGTACTTCTTCTCGATCTCAATCCCCTGGGAAGCCTTCACAGCCGTCCTTCCGCGTTGGTCCTGCGTGCGGGCCGGCACGAATTGGTGTCAGGGCCCTCGCTGGAAGTCTATTCCCGGGCCGGAGGTGCCGGGGAGAGCTTGCCCACAAAACAACAGACATCAAACGTCCAACCTTTAGCCTTGAAGGATGCCCGCCACTCCCCCCGCTCCTGCCGCCGCACCCACCAAGCCCTTCCCCGCGCCCGCGGCTGCACCCGTGCCGTCAGTCGCGCCTACTGCCCCCATGACAACTGCCGGGACCTCGCTGACCAAACCGCGTTCCGCCGTCGTAATCGGCGTTATTGCGCTGGTGCTGATCGGGCTCAATCTACGCGCGGGCATCACCGGGGCATCGGCGCTGTTGCACGACCTGCAAACGGTGTTGGGTTACGGCCCGCTGGTGGCTGCAATTATTCCGTCGATCCCCACGCTGTGCTTCGCCCTGGCGGGAGCCGGCACATCCTGGCTGACGGGGAGGCTGGGGGTGGAAAAGGCGATCCTGTTGTCCCTGGCCATGCTTGCCGGCGGCCTTCTGCTCCGTGGGATTCCCGCTACCGGGATGCTGGTGGTCGGCAGCGTGGTGGGGATGTCAGGGCTCGCGGTCTGCAACGTGGCAATGCCATCCTTCATCCGCGAGCATTTTGCGCACAGGACTTCGCTCATGACCGCCGTCTATACGGTGACCATGACCACCGGCGCCACCGTCACCTCCGTCGCCGTCGTCCCACTGGCACAGGCCCTCGGATCCCCGTCCGCCGCCGTCGGCGCCATTGGCATTACTGCCGTGGCGGCATTCCTGGGCTTCCTTCCCGTAGCGCTGCATGCGCACCGGAACAGCACCCCTTCGACGTCGGGGCATGTGTCCCCTTGGCCCTTGCTCCGGACCCGAAAAGGACTGCTGCTGACCGCGATTTTCACACTCCAGTCGCTGCTGGCCTATGCGCTGCTGAGCTGGTTCCCGTACATGCTGACCACCATGGGGCGGGATGCCTCGGAGAGCGGGCTGATGTTCGGACTGATGCAGCTGGTGTCCGTTCCCGCGGGCATGCTGCTCATCGCCATCGGTTCCCGCCCCAGGATGCTGCGGCCTGCGTTTTACTTGGTCAGCATCACCATGGCGGCGGGCCTGGCCCTGCTCCTGGTCCTGCCCGTGGGCCTGGCCGTCCTTCCGGCAATCCTGCTGGGCTTTGGTTTGGGCATCTTCCCGCTGGTGATGGTGATGATCAGCCGCAGCGGAGTGAGTACGGCCGAAACCACAGCGCTGTCCACGCTGGCCCAGTCCACAGGCTACCTGCTCGCCACCACGGGCCCGTTCGGGATGGGGCTCCTGCACAGCGCCACCGGCGGCTGGACCCTGCCCCTCGCTTTGCTGCTGGCCCTCGCGCTGGTGCAGATTGTGGTGGCGCACCTGATCACGGGCCGCGCGATGACCCGCAGCGTTGCCGGCACCGCTGCCCGCAACCTGGCCGGCGTCCCTGCCGGCGCCACCACAGGCAAGGGAAAGTAGGACGCCATGGCACTAAGCACCTCACACCGCCCGCCGCTTGCCGATGAAGTCACCGCAAAGCTGCGGACCATGATCCAGTCCGGCGAGTGGCCCCTCCACCAGCGCATCCCGTCCGAGACCGGGCTGATAGCTGATTTGGGCGTCTCGCGCGGCACCCTCCGCGAGGCCATCAAGGCACTGGCCCACAGCGGCATGCTGGAGGTCCGCCGCGGCGACGGCACCTATGTCCGGGCCACCAGCGAGATCTCCGGCGCCGCCCGCCGCATGTACCAGGACCACACGGAGGCCCACATCCTGGAAGTCCGGCTTGGCCTGGACACGCAGGCTGCAAGGCTCGCAACGCGGAACGCAACGGCCGAGGACGTCGCCGCCCTGGCTGCCCTCCTGACGGCCCGGAACGAGGCCTGGAGCTCGGAGGACTACGAGGCGTGGGCCCAGGCGGACTGGGGCTTCCATGAACGGGTGGCGCAGGCATCGGGCAACCCCCTGCTGCACGAGCTTTACGTCAGCTTCGGCGCAGTGGTCCACGGGGATCTTCTCCAGCAGCTCCGCCGGCCCGGGTTCGAAGGACTCCAGCACGAGGGTCACGACCTCCTGCTGGCAGCCATTGAGCAGCGGGACGAGGATGCCGCCGTGGCAACGGTCAACGCCAATTTGAACTCCTGCGCGGAGTGGCTGGCCGGATAGCCCGCCCCTCGGGGTTTCACCCATCCTCAACCAGTCAGTAGGCTTACTATCTGAGACAGGTAGTATCCCTGCGGCGCATACCCGCGCCCAGGGCACCAGCCGATGATGAGGAGTCCCCATGGCGCGAGCAACACGCGTGACCGACCACGGGCCGGCCAGCGACACCCCGCAGCCCATGCCAGCGGCCGGGCCAGTTATGCAGCAGCAGGCGCCGGTGCCTGCTGCAGGGAAACCGGAACCCAAGCCGGTCAGCGCGTTGTGGACCGACGGGCTGGGCAGGGTAGGTATGCGCTCCGGGCAGATCCTGCTGATCTTAACTCTGGCCGTGGTGTCGGTCTACGCGCTCATGCAGATCAAGCTGCTGGTGATTCCCATCCTGATCGCCCTCATTCTGGCCGCCGCCATCGGCCCGTTCGTAAATATGCTGCGGCGCCGTGGAATGCGGGGCGGGGTGGCCACCGGCATCGCGTTCATCGGGCTGCTGCTGGTACTGGGCGGGGTTTCCACCGTGATCTACTTCTCGGTCCGCAACCAGTGGGGTGAACTGGCCCAGCAGGCATCATCCGGGCTGGACGAGCTGGAGCAGTTTCTGCTGACCGGCCCCATCCCCCTCGAGCAGGAGCAACTGGACCAGGCCCGCGAGGGGATCGTGCAGTTCGCTACCAGCAGCCAGGTCCGTTCGGGCGCCATCACCGGACTGTCCGTAGTGACTGAGTTCATCGCCGGCGCCAGCCTGATGATCGTGATCCTGTTTTTCTTCCTGAAGGACGGCGCCAAGATCTGGAACTTCTTCCTCCGTCCCTTCAAGGGGCAGCGGGAAGCGAAGCTGCGCCGGGTGGGCCGCCGCACGCTTGAGGTACTGGGCGGCTACGTCCGCGGCACCGCGATCGTTGCGCTGGTGGACACTGTAGCCATCGGGGCCGCGCTGCTGATCATGCAGGTTCCGCTGGCCATCCCCTTGGCCATCATCGTCTTCATCGGCGCCTTCATCCCGCTGGTGGGCGCTACAATTGCCGGCATCCTGGCGGCCCTGGTCGCATTGGTGGCCAACGGCCCGGTGGTGGCGCTGATCGTGGTGGCCGTGGTGATCGCTGTCAACCAGCTCGAAGGCGACCTCCTGCAGCCGATCGTGATGGGCAAGTCCCTGCAGCTCCACGCCCTGGTGATCCTGATGGCATTGACGGCCGGGACCATCCTCGCCGGTATCGTCGGCGCGGTGCTGTCCGTGCCGCTGGCCGCCGTCGCCTGGGCCATCATCCAGGTGTGGACGGCGGAGGATCCCAAGCTGGAGGACATGAACCCGGACCTGCCGCCAGCCAACAGCCAGCCGATCTAGGCATCCCGCCCGCAGAGTTTTTGGGCGGGCAGCGAGTTTTTGGACGGGCAGCGGGACCTGGAGGGCGTTTGGGTCGGCGTATCTGCCAGAACGCCGTAGGGGCAGCGCACGACGACGGTCCGGCACTTGGGTGCCGGACCGTCGTCGTGCGGGTTGATGCGTTGGTGCCGCGGGGGTTTAGCCGCGAAGGCCGGCGAACACGTTCTTGGGCCGCTGCATCTCGCCGTGCTTGGCACCAAGGATGACCACCAGCCCGGCGAACGCCGGGATGACCCACTGCAGCATCTTCAGCTGCTGCTGGGCGGCCTTAAGTTCGTCGGAAGCATCGGGGCGCGGCTCGGTTGCACCCTCGGCGCCCTCGGCCGCCAGCTTTTCGACCTTCTTTCCAAGGATTCCGGAGTAGAGGGTTACCGCTGCGCCGACCACGGTCACGGCGGTCTTGACCACGGTGTCCCGGCCCACGCCTTCCTGCTTGGCGATGCGCTCCTTGTTCTCCCAGGCAATGGCGAGGTCCGCCACCAGATGCGAGGCAAAGGCAGCCGTCTGGAACGGCGCCCATTTCATCCAGCCGGCGCTGGAAAGGCGGGTGCGCTCGGACGGGTCCTTCGCCGCCGCAGCTGCTCCGTTCAGGCCGATGGCACCCATCAGGGATCCACCGAACCATGCTGCTGCCGTCAGATCGTGAACTGACCGGGCAATGAGATTTCCTGCCATGATGTGCATTCCTAACGTTGAACTGGTTGAGATGCCGCGCCTGCGGACTTCACTTGCCGTGTCCCATCGAGGTCATGGTCCGCCCATGGTAAGCACACTTACTAATGTTACGAAAGCCCGTCTTGCGCGCGCCGACCGCGTAATATCGTCGCCATGGGAACTACAGGCAGTTTGTTCGGCTGGGCCTTCGGGGACCCGGCCCGTGAAGACGACGACAGTTACGTGGAAGGGCTCCAGGGCGAGGCATTCGGTAATGCCCGGGCCACTGCGAAAGCCAAGGGAGTGGCCGTTGTGACGGGCTCTGAGGTCTTCACCGTGCTGAGCGCGGACGATTCGTTGGTGGAGCTGGACAACGCGCCCGGAAAGCTCGTGGTCCGCTGCACCGTTCACGTCGAGGGACCCGGCGCGGAGAAGATACGTGCCGAAGGACCCATGAACGGCTGACAGATGTCGGACAGCGATTCCACCATCAGCCAGGCTGCGGACGCCGTCGAGGAGGCCTCCAACCACCCGGCACTGGATGTCCTGGCGCGGACGGGTTTCGCCGTGATGGCCCTGCTTCACGTCATTATCGGGGCCATCGCCATCGCTGTTGCTTTCGGCCAGCCGGGTGAGGCGGAACCGACCGGGGCGATTGAACAACTGGCCTCCAACCCGTGGGGCCCGGCCGTGATGTGGGGATGCGTGGCGGCATGCATCGGCCTGGGATTGTGGCAGGCGAGCGAAGCCACGCTGCGGGCCCGCCGCCTGCCCCGGAAGGAACGGGTATCCAAGCTGATCTCCTCGGGCTTCCTGGCTGTCGCCTACACCAGCGTTGGCCTCAGCTTCGCCGGTTTTGCCGTGGGGCTGCGGGGGGATTCCAGCGAAAGCACACGGGATTTCAGCGCCTCGCTCATGGCTACGCCCCTGGGGCTGTGGGCGTTGGTGGCGCTTGGCCTGACCATCATCGGAATCGGCATCTATTTTGTCTTCAAGGGCGTCCGGCGTGGGTTCAAGGAGGAGCTCTTCCACTTTGACGGCACCCGGCGCGGCCGGCTCATCGACACTCTCGGCGTCACAGGCCACATCTCCAAAGGCGCCGCCCTCGGCCTCACGGGCCTGCTCTTTGTGATCGCTGCCGCCAAGCACAATCCCGAAGAGTCCACCGGGCTGGACGGCAGCCTCAAAGCACTCCGGGACCACCCCTATGGCCCCTACCTGCTGGTAGCCATCGGCACCGGATTCATCGCCTACGGGATTTTCGCGCTGATCCGGTCGCGGTTTGGACGCATGTAGTTCCCCGTTTTGTTGGTAGGAAGGAAGCATGAAGCACCACTTGCTGAAGGAGCAACCAACCGACGGCGGCGCGGCGCGGATCGAGCCTGGTGTGACGGAGACGGCGGGCCGGGCTTTTGCTGCCCTGTTCCGGCTGCTTAAGGTGGCACGTCCCCACCGGCCCATCCACCCGAAGGGCATTGGCCTGACGGGTCAACTGACCAGGGCAGGGAACTCCGGCGGGCCGAGCGGGTTGGACTGGCTCGACACCCCCGGCATCGATCCCGTTGCAGCGCGGTTTTCGCGTTCCGTTGGGTTGCCCGAGGGGCTTCCGGACATCCTGGGGCTCGCGCTCCGGATTACGCCGGCCCGTGGCGGTGCTGCAGGCAAGGCGGACGACGGCGGGGCAGCCGACGTGCTGTTTTCCACCACCGGCTGGCACGTACCCGGGAGGTTCCTGCTCCAACCCAAGCTCGGCGTCTCCTCAGCAGCCTTCACCACGCTGATGCCCTACCGCGGCCGGAAGGGTCCCGTGCTCCTGGGGCTCCGGACCCTAAACCTGCCGGCGGGGTCCGTCACGTCCGGCGAATGGGTACTTGGGCTGTACTGGGCCAAACCGACGGGCCCGTGGCGGCACTGCGGGGAACTCCGGCTGCGGGCTTCCCCGGAACCGGCTGACACTCCGCTGCGCTTCAATCCCCTTGAGAACCAGCCGCCCGGCGCCCAGGCCTACGACTGGACCCGCCGCCTGCGGGAGCGCTCCTACCGGGCGGCGCAGCAAACCGCGCCGTCCGCCGTCGCGCATTCTGCCGGCACTCCCACTCCGGCGGGAACCCACACCAGCCCAGCCACCCGAGGAAGGAACACCATGTCCACCGTGTCCCAGCTATTCAACACCCCTGCCGCCGACGTCTGGCGGGTCATTGCCGACGGCTGGCTGTACTCCGGCTGGGTAGTGGGCGCCTCTCGGATCCGCGCCGTCGATGACACGTGGCCCCAGGCGGGAGCCCGCCTTCATCACTCCGTGGGCGCCTGGCCGCTGGTGATCAACGACAGCACCCGGGTGACCGCCGTCGAACCCGGAAAGTCCTTGGAACTGGTGGCCCGCGGCTGGCCCATGGGCGAAGCCAAGGTGGTAATCACCCTCCAGGACCAGGGCGGCCAATGCCTTGTGACTATTGCTGAGGACGCCATCCGCGGTCCCGGCAAGAAGGTGCCCAAGATCATGCGGGACCCGATGATCACGGTGCGGAACCGCGAGACCCTCAAGCGGCTGGAGCTTATGGCTGTGGGCGGGGCTGGGAGATAGCGCGACCGGGTTAACTGGTACGACAATTACCCCGCTTAATGCATCATGCGGCCAGTTCGGGCCCTGACCCTGAGCGGGTAGGGCGCAAACTGGCCGCGCGTTGAAAGTCGCGGGATTAGACCTGTGCGGCGACGCCGTCGCGGGAGATGGCAACCATGTCCTCGCGCGGCACCACCTTGATGCGCTCGCGCTTGACCTCAACCCCGTGGGAGCCGCCGGCCTCCGTGGCGGCTGCGCCGAGGGCGAGTTCGTGGGCGTCCAGCGCCAGCCAGCCTTCCCAGCTGGTGAACTTCACGCCACGGGCGTCGAGAAGGTCAACCACGGCTTCCGCCTCGGGAACGGCGGCGGCCGGAAGGTTCCCGCGATCCTCCAGCAGGTAGGTGACGGTTTCCAGGGCGTCGCCCTTGGTGTGGCCAATCAGACCCACCGGTCCGCGCTTGATCCAGCCCGTGGCGTAGATGCCCGGCACGTGCTGGCCGTCGGCGTCCAGGACGCGGCCGCCGTCGTTCGTCACTACGCCCTTCTTGTGGTCGAACTCAACGTCCGGCAGGGCCGAGCCGAAGTAGCCGATGGCGCGGTACACGGCCTGCACGGGGTAATCGACGAACTCGCCGGTGCCGCGTGCGTTGCCGGTGCCGTCCAGCTCGGTGCGCTCGAACTTGATGCCGGCAACCTTGCCCGGCGTCTCGGCGTCGTCGTAGATCTCCACCGGGCTGTGCAGGAAGTGCAGGTGCAGGCGGCGGGAAGCCTTCAGCTCGGAAACATCCTCGGGCTGCTCGGCGATCCAGTTGGTGAGGGTGCCCACCATGGTCTTGGTCTGGTTGTTCGTCTGGATCTGGCGGTCGGATTCCTCGTCGAACTCGAAGTCCTCCGGGTACAGGATGATGTCCACGTCCTTGGAGTGGGACAGCTCGCGCAGCTCCAGCGGGGTGAACTTGACTTGGGCGGGACCGCGGCGGCCGAAGACGTGCACGTCAGTGACGGGTGAAGACTTCAGGCCGGCGTAAACGTTGTCCGGGATCTCGGAGACCAGCAGGTCATCGGCGTGCTTGGACAGGACGCGCGCCACGTCCAGCGCCACGTTGCCGTTGCCGAGCACGGCGATTTCCTTGGCCTCCAGCGGCCACTCGCGGGGAACGTCGGGGTGGCCGTCGTACCAGGAAACAAAGTCCGCACCGCCGTAAGAACCGTCGAGTTCGATGCCGGGGATGTTCAGGTCCGCGTCCTTGATGGCGCCGGTGGCGAAGATGACCGCGTCGTAGTGGGTGCGGAGGTCCTCGATGGTGAGGTCGGTGCCGTAGTCCACGTTGCCGAAGAAGCGGATGTCGCCGCGGTCCAGCACCTTGTGCAGGGCGTTAACGATGCCCTTGATGCGGGGGTGGTCCGGGGCGACGCCGTAGCGGATCAGGCCGTAGGGTGCCGGGTAGCGGTCAAAGAGGTCGATGCTCACGGTCAGCTCGCCGCTCTTGACGGCTTCGCTCTTGGTGAGGATGTCCGCGGCGTAGACGCCTGCCGGGCCGGAGCCCACGACGGCGACGCGCAGCGGACGTTCGGCAGAACCTACGGTGGTGCTTGATGACACGGCTGTGTTCCTTTTCTTCGATCCGTCCCAACCTCGTTGGGTTGGTGGGCTAGGTGGTGAGGACGCGGGGGCTGTTCGGGGTGATGGTGCTGTAGTCAGCGGTTTTGAAGTGCGACGGCGCAAACGGGCTCACGCGCACCACGTCACCGATGACAATGACTGCCGGATTTGCGACGCCGGCAGCTTCCGCTTGGTCCGCAATGGAACCGAGGGTGCCGATAGTGACGCGCTGGTTGGGCAAATAGCCGTTTTCCACAATACCAACCGGGGTGTCCCCGGGCAGACCGGCTTTGCCCAGAGCGGACGCCGATTCACGCAGCTGGCCCACACCCATCAGCAGGACAACCGTGTGGTCCGCGCGGGCAGGCACTTCGGACAGTTCCTCGTGCCCGGTCACCACGCTGAAGCCCTTGGCCAGCCCACGGTGCGTCACCGGGATGCCGGCGGCGGCGGGAACGGAAATTGCGGACGTGACGCCCGAAACCACCTCAACCTCGACGCCGTGCTGCCGGCAGTACTCGGCTTCCTCGCCGCCGCGCCCCAGCACGTACGGGTCGCCGCCCTTGAGCCGGACCACGTGGTGACCCTTGAGGGCTTCCTCCACGAGGATTCGGTTGATCTCTGACTGCGGGACGGGGTGGTGGCCGGGGGTCTTGCCGACCTCGATGACGCGGACATCAGGAGCAAGTTCGTTCAGAAGCCCGCGCGGGCCAAGGCGGTCTGCGACGACGACGTCGGCCTGGCCCAGGAGGCGGCGGCCGCGGACGGTTATGAGGCCGGGGTCCCCGGGACCGCCGCCGACGAGGGCGACACTTCCCGCGGATGCGCGGCGGCGGCGCAGCGGCAGGTCTCCGGTTTCCAGGGCGGTGGCGACGGCGTCCCGGACGGCCATGGCGCGGCGCGGGTCTCCCCCGGCGTTCACGGCGATCTTGACATCGTCCACCTCGGCGACGGCGGGGGTCCACGCGGCGGAGACTTCATGGTCGGAGGCGTTGACGCACCAGATACGCTGCGCCTCGGCGTCGGCGGAGACCTGGGCGTCCACCTTCAGGTCTCCCGTGGCGGTCTGGACGAACCATACGCCGTCGACGTCGGATGAAGAGTAGGTGCGCGGCTCCCAGGTGAGGAGGCCGGCGTCGGCCAGTTCCTTGAGCGCGTCAGAGGCAACCGGAGCCACGACGGTGACCACTGCACCGGCGTCGAGCAGGCCCTTGGCGCGGCGCGCGGCCACCGGGCCGCCGCCCACCACCAGCACGGGGCGGCCGAGCAACCGCAGCGCTGTGGGGTAAATATCCTGAATTGCCATGAATCAACGGTAGGGCCGCGTCACAATGGCCCACAAAGGCCGAGCAACACCAGTTCACGTAAGGTAACGCTGCGTCACACAAGGTTGGGCCGGCGTCGCCCTCCGTCGCGGGGCACTATGCGTCGGCGAGGGGCGCTATCGGCTGAGTCTGCGGCGTGTCCGTGTCAAAGCGCCCCAGTTTGGCCGCTCCTGGTGGGCGGAGGGGAGGCCCAGGTGCCAAAAGTGACGCGAACGCGTCCGGGGAACAGCAGAGCCCGACGGCGGGAGTCGCCGTCGGGCTCTACAGAGGTTGTGTTGGGGCTACCGCGTGCTGCCGGACAGGAGGCCGCGGCGGCGGAGGAGGCGCTTCTCAACCGGCGCGAACACCAGCAGTTCGATCAGGATGCCGACGGCGAGGATCAACAGGATCGCCGCCATCACCACTGACATGTCGGACAGTTGCCGGCCCTGGTCCAGCAGGGAGCCCAGGCCGAAGCCGATAGTGCCGCCCACGGCAATGATTTCCGCAGCCATAAGTGAGCGCCAGGAGAAGGCCCAGCCCTGTTTGAGGCCGCTAAGGTACCCCGGCAGTGCGGCGGGGAGGATGATCTGCAGCGCCATCTGGAGCCTGCTGGCACCCAGGACGGTGCCCACCCGGCGGTACTGCGGCGGAATCTGGTCCACGCCGGAGATGAGGCCGTTGATGATGGACGGAATGGCGCCCATAAAGATCACGAAGTACACGGTGGCGTCGGTGAGCCCGAACCAGATGATGGCAGCCGGCACCCAGGCCACTGAGGGCAGCACCTGCAGCCCGGAAATCAAGGGTCCGAAGGCACGGCGGAGCGGAGCCACCTGGGCCAGCAACAGGCCTACCGGAGTTGCGATGGCCACACTGATCACGAACCCGACAACCCCACGCTGCATGGAAGTCCAGACAGATTCCTGCAGCTTGCCGTCACTCCAGAGCACGCCCATCTGGGTCACCACGTCCAGCGGACCGGGCACCAGGTCGCGGCGTTTCACCCCGAGCGAGACGTAGAACTGCCAGATGAGCACCAGGGCCACCAGGGCCGCGATGGGCAGGAGCACGCGGCTCCAGTCGACCCGGTGTTTGCGGTCGGCGTCGGACTGCAGTGAGTCAAGACCGGACTCGAGTTCCCGCAGGTCCTCACGCCCCGAAGAACTTCTCGTTAAAGCGGCATGAACGTGCTGAGTGGATGCAGGCGCAGCGCCCGATGCCGCCCAGGGAGTGGCATCGGGCCTGTCGAAGCCGGCCGCTTCGTCCGCAGGACGAAAGCGGTCCGGCGAAGGGGCGGGGGCGGCATCGGGCGCGGAACCGGACAACGACTTACTTGGCATGGCGGCGAATCTCCTCACGCAGCCGGGCAGTGATGACCCCGGTCAGCTGGCCGGCGAGCCCGGCGTCGGTTCGGTGTTCCTCGGTGACGGCCCATTCCTGGACAACGCGGCCGGGGCGGGAGGACAGCAGCAGCACCCGCTGGCCCAGTCGGACGGCCTCGCGGACGTTGTGGGTCACGAAAACGATGGTGCGCCCGGTTTCCTTCCAAATGCGCTCGAGCTCGTCGTGCAGCAGGTCGCGTGTAATGGCGTCCAGGGCGGCGAACGGCTCGTCCATGAGGAGCAGCTGCCGGTCCTGTGCCAGCGACCGCGCCAGGGATACGCGCTGGCGCATGCCGCCGGAGAGCTCGTGGGGGCGCTTGTCCCCGGCCGTGCCCAGGTGCACCAGCTCGAGGAGCTCCTGCGCCTTGAGCTTGCGCTCGGCCTTGCCCACGCCGCGCAGCTTCAGGGCCAGCTCAATGTTCTCCCGGGCCGTGAGCCAGGGGAACAGGGCGGCGTCCTGGAACATAAAGGCCGCGCCATCGCTGGGCACTTCCAGCGCGCCCGACGACGGGGCCTCCAGTCCCGCCATGATGTTCAGCAGGGTGGACTTGCCGCAGCCGGAGGCACCGAGGAGGGCAACAAACTCGCCCTTGCCGATGTTGGCGTTGACGTCGTCCAGTACCGGGGCGCCGTCGCCGAAGCTCTTGCCCAGATGTTCCAGTACGACTGGCATGGTGCCGTCCTTAGGTAGTTGGTAAGGGTTCAGTCCTGGCCGAGGCCGGCGGCTGAAACAGGTGCGGTGCCGCCGCCGGTGGCGATGACGTCGTTGAGCGGACGGAGGCTGAACAGCCCGTTAATGTCGGCCTGCCTGGTGGTGCCGGCCTCCACTCCGTCCTGCAGCAGCCGGGGGTAGCTGCCGGCCAGCGGGTCCAGGGTGAAGGTGATGTTGGCCAGGGACCGTGCGAGGACGTCATCGGCCAGGGCTGCGCCGGCTGATTCCTGCAGGGCCGAGTTGATGACGGCGGCCTTCTGCTCGGCGGGCGCTTCGTTCAGCCAGGCGACCGACTTCGCATGGCCCGCCAGCAGCGCCTTCACGGTGTCCGGGTGGTCGGCCGCGAATTTTTGGTTCACGATCAGGACAGTTGTCGGGAACTCGCCGGGTTTGCCGGTACTGCTGCCGTCCCACAGGTCCTTTTCATCTACGAGTACCTTTGCTCCGGCTTGAAGCACCAGCCTGGACGCCCACGGCTCGGGCAGCCACGCGCCGTCGAGCTTTCCGTCCTGGAACAGCTTCAGCGTCTGCGCGTTTTCCGTGGGGTTGATGGCGACGTCGCCGCTGCCGTCAACGTTGGTTTTGTACCCCTGGTCCGCCAGCCAGGAGCGAAGGGCCACATCCTGCGTGCCGCCGAGCTGCGGGGAAGCCAACGTCTTGCCCTTCAGGTCTGCCGCTGAGTTGACTTCGGGTTTGACCACCAGCTGCGCGCCGCCGGCGGCAGCGCCTGCGACGATCCTGACGGACTCGCCCTGGCTCTTCACGAAGGAGTTGATGGCCGGGTTGGGGCCGATGTAGGCCGCGTCAATGGCGCCTGCGTTCAAAGCCTCAATGGCTGCGGGGCCGGCGTTGAAGGTTTCGGTGCTGAGAACGGTACTGCCCAAGGCCTCTGCAAGGAAGCCTTCCTTGATGCCTACCAGCGCAGGCGCATGCGTGACGTTGCCGAAATAGCCCAGTTTCAGCTCCGATGCCGGGGTGGGCTCCACAGCCTGGGCCTCAGTGTTACGCGAAACAGTGGATGCCACCACGGCGCCCACCACAATCAACAGGACCAGCCCAACGGCCAGGGCCGCCTCGATGGCACGCCTGCGCTTGGGAACCGCGCTTTCGCCTGCCACGATGCGGGTCATCCCGGGCTTGGAAGTAGTCATTGTTTCACCATAGGGAGTGGCCCAAAGCCGTTCAATGAAGCGGAAACGGGGGGTCACGCGGGTTCATCTAGCGTCATATTCCGGCGAGAGCGGCCCGCCACTTGGAATCCGTAGATTTCCCCCACCAACAGATTCGAGTACTCACTACTCGTGCCTCAGCAAGGGCTGCCCCGTATTCTCCATTGAAAGTCCTGCTGGGAGGCGCACCGAAGTTTTGAGCTTCAGGGGTTCGTCATGGGTTTGCGAGTTTGCAGGCGGCCGTTGCGTCATTGGTGCACGCCCGGTGCGAGGACTGGCCATGGGGGGCACCTGTGACCCAGGGCGACGGCTACGCACCCCTCCTGGACCCAAGCGTGCTGGTGAGATTGCGGGAGGAGCTCGACGACGACGAAGGAGTCTGGAAGGTATTCGTACAGAACTTCATCGCGCACCTGCCCGAACGGAGCGAGCGGCTGCGGCAGGCCCTGACCACCGGAGACCTAAGGGGCGCAATAGACGCGGTCCTCAGCCTCAAGACCTCCAGCCAGATGGTCGGGGCGGAGCGGCTGGCCGGGCTGGCAATGGATCTGGAGCAGGCCATTCGGAACGACACCAGTGACGCCGACCCGGCCGTCACTCTGCCTCAGCTGGCGGTCGCCCACCTTCGGCGGATCACGCAGTGCAGCAGGCAGACCACCTATCTCCTGCAGGCAGCCCTGAATCAGAAACCTGACCTCGGCTGACGTGCGCCGTGTGCGGCTTCTGTCCCTGCAGCCGGCACCACGCCCAGGCTTTTGACCGGATGTTGTTGCCCCGTTAAGGTTGCTCCACCTGCGAGTTGACCTTGCCTTCATAGGTTCTGGTGGGTGACCAACAACCAGGTGCTTCCCGCTCTGCAATTTCCCTCTGACCTTCCAAAAAACAACTCCCGACCCGACCCACGCAGTACCGGCTTCGCGGTGGTTGGCCATCGCGGGGCCATGGCCCTGGCACCCGAGAACAGCGCGGCGTCGTTTCGCCTGGCGGAAGCCGCCGGTGTTGACGAAATTGAACTCGACGTGCGCATCACTGCCGATGGCGTCCCCATCGTCCTTCATGATCCAACCCTTGAGCGGCTGGCAGCGGGAGGGCCGAACGTGGCGACGCCCATCGCCGGGCTAACGCTGGCCCAGGTGCACGAGGTTCCGTTGGACTCCGGACAGCCCATTTTGACCTTTGCCGAAGTCCTCGAGCTGACCAACGCCACGCTTCAGGTGGAGATCAAGGACGCGTCCGCTGTCCCTGCCCTGGTCCAACTGCTCGCACAGAATCCGTCCCATACCGGCCGCGTCAAGTTCTCGACCTTCCTCCCGCAGGCCCTGTTCCTCCTCGCGCTGCACCTACCGGCAGTTCCCCGCGGACTCATTGTCAGCACTTTCCCGGCTACCCGACGGCAGCAGGAAGAACTTGAAGACGTCCTCATCATTACCGGCGCAAGCGCGCTGTACACGGGATTTGAGCATCTCACTCGCATGCACGTGGAACAGCTGCAGGCAGCCGGCATGGAGGTCCACGTCTGGCCCCTGCGGAGCGGCGAAGACCTGGACCGGGCCCTGGAGCTGAATGCCGACGGCGGAACGGCCGACGATCCTGCCCAGGCAAAAACGTGGCTTGAGGCAACACAGACCAGGGTCGCGGCCGAGGTGGTTGACGCGACCACCTAGGGGCTCGGCAGCGACACCAGCGGGCAGCAACACCAGTCCGTCAGTTGCCCTTGACGTTGATCAGCTGCCGCAACTTGTGCCGGACCGTGACGAGGTCGGCGGCGTCCTGCATCACCTGGTCAATCGATTTGTAGGCAGCAGGGATCTCATCGATGAACGCCTCGGACGCCCGGAACTCGATGCCCCGCATGGCCTTCTTCAGCTCCTCAAGGGAGAACGTCTTGCGGGCCGCATTGCGCGAGTACTCCCGGCCTGCCCCGTGCGGCGAGGAATTCAGGGAAGCGGGGTTGCCACGTCCCTCCACCACGTACGACGCCGTTCCCATGGAACCGGGAATGAGTCCGGGATCGCCCGGCGCGGCTTTGATGGCGCCCTTCCGCGACACCCACAGGGATTTGCCGTAGTGCGTCTCCTGCTGGGTGAAGTTGTGGTGGCAGTTGATCCGCTCCCGTTCGTGCACCGCGCCGCCCACCCAGTGGCCGAACTGCGTGCTGACGCGGTCCATCATTTCTTCCCGGTTCAGCAGTGCAAAATGCTGGGCCCAGCGCAGCTCCGCGATGTACCGGTCGAACTGTGGGGTGCCCTCGTCCAGGTAGGCGAGGTCCGGGTGCGGCAGGCGGATCTGGTTCTTCCGGGACACGTGTTGGGCGACGCCGATGTGGTGCTGGGCGATCTTGTTGCCCACGCCCCGTGAGCCGGAGTGCAGGAACAGCCAGACGTCGTCGTTTTCGTCCGCACAGACCTCGATGAAGTGGTTGCCCGAGCCCAGGGACCCCAGCTGCAGGTCCCACTTCGTCACGTACTGGGCGGGATTGAAGCCAGCTTTCGCCGCCAGTTGCTTCAGCTCCGCAATCCGGGGCTCCGCCGTGGGCAGCACTTTTTTGTTGTTGTGCCCGGCGGACAGCGGAACCACGCGTTCGATGTCCTCGCGGAGCCGCCGGCGGTCCTTCGGCAGGTCCGCCAGCGAGTACTGGGTCCGCACCGCGATCATGCCGCAGCCGATGTCCACTCCCACCGCCGCCGGGATGATCGCGTTCAGCGTGGGAATGACTGACCCCACCGTGGCGCCTTTGCCAAGGTGAGCGTCCGGCATCAGCGCCAGATGCGGATAGATGAACGGCAGCTCGGCAGTCATCACGGCCTGTTCCCGCGTCTGGGGGTCAAGGATCGAAGCCCAGTTGAGCAGCTTGCTGTTGATGGTCTCCATGCCTGGCCTCCTACCCGGAAAACGGGACGACAAAACCGCGGCCTGTTCGCAAAACCCGGCTGTGAAGGTCAGGTTTCGCGGACAAGCCGCGGTTTCGTTGTCAGAGACTAGATCGAGTAGCGCTCGTCCTCGTGGTCGCCCGGATGGTCCTTGACGAGGCCGGCGGCCAGCGTGTTGCCGTCCAGCGGGTCGATTACCAGGAACGCACCGGTGCGGCGGTGGTGCAGGTAGTTCTCGAGCGGCAGCGGCGCGGCGAGCCGGAGCTGCGCGTGGCCGATGTCGTTCAGTTCCAGGGTGGACGCCGGCTCCAGCTTGAAGGTGGCCAGGTCCAGCTTGCCGCCAACGTTGCGCACCAGTGCCTGCACGGTGCGGGTGCCGTGCTTAACCAGCACCTTGGCGCCTTCGCGCAGCGGCTTCGGGGACAGCCAGCACAGCGACGCGTACACATCCGCCGAAGCTTCACGGACAGTTCCGGCAGCGGCGATGGTGTCACCACGGGCGACGTCAAATTCCTCGGCGAGGCGGAGGGCAACAGACTGCGGGGCTGAGGCTTCATCCAGCGAGGCGCCGGCGAAGTCGATGCCCACCACGGTGGTGGTGCGGGGGTCCTGGCCAGGGGTCAGGACGGAAACCCTGTCCCCCACCTTGACCGAGCCCTCAGTGATCTGACCGGCGTATGCGCGGTAGTCACGATAGGCCTCCACATCCAGACCGGCTGCGACGGCGTCGGGAGCCAGGGCGCCCTGCGGCCGGATGACCAGCTGCACCGGGAAACGGAAGCTCTCCAGGTGGCTTTCCAGCTCGTCGGCTGCGGGCAGGGTCTCAAGGACCTCGAGCAGCGCGGGGCCGGTGTACCAGGGGGTCCGCTCCGAGCGCTCCACCACGTTGTCGCCGTCGAGCGCGGACACGGGCACCACCAGCAGATCGGTGATGCCGTCTGAACCCAGCCCGAGCTCGCGGCCTACCTGCTGCACGTCCGCTTCGATCTCGCGGAACACGGACTCGCTGAAGTCCACCAGGTCGATCTTGTTCACGGCCACAATCACGTGCGCCACGCGCAGCAGCTGCAGCACGGACAGGTGCCGGCGGGTCTGCTCCAGCACCCCCTTGCGGGCGTCGATGAGTACGACGACGGCATCCGCGGTGGACGCGCCGGTCACCGTGTTCTTGGTGTACTGAACGTGCCCGGGGCAGTCGGCAAGGATGAAGCTGCGGCGGTCCGTGGCGAAGTAGCGGTAAGCCACGTCGATGGTGATGCCCTGTTCGCGCTCGGCGCGCAGGCCGTCGGTCAGCAGGGCAAGGTCGATGCCGCCCTTGTCCCCGCCGAACCCGCGGTCCGCGGACGTGCGGGCCACGGCGTCGAGCGTGTCAGCCAGGATGGCCTTGGAATCGTGAAGGAGGCGGCCCACCAAAGTGGACTTGCCGTCGTCGACCGATCCTGCGGTGGCGAACCGGAAAAGGGTCGTTGGCAGGGCTGTCTCCAGCTCCGAAGCCAAAGTGTCGGTGCTCATTTAGAAATACCCGTCCTTCTTGCGGTCTTCCATGGCGGCCTCGGAGATGCGGTCATCTGCACGGGTGGCGCCACGTTCGGTCAGGGTGGAGGCAGCGACTTCAACCACCACGTCGGAGACGGTGTACGCGTCCGATTCGACGGCGCCGGTGCAGGACATGTCCCCCACGGTGCGGTAGCGGACGGTCTTGGTGATGACTTCCTCGGAAGGCAGCGGCTGGGAAACCTCTCCCACTGCACGCCACATGCCGTCGCGGGCGAAAACCTCGCGCTCGTGGGCGTAGTACAGGCCGGGCAGTTCGATGTTCTCACGCTCGATGTAGCGCCAGATGTCCAGCTCGGTCCAGTTGCTGATGGGGAACGCGCGGACGTGCTGGCCCACGGTGTGGCGGCCGTTGTAGAGGTTCCACAGCTCAGGGCGCTGGTTGCGCGGATCCCACTGGCCGAATTCGTCGCGCAGGCTCAGGATGCGCTCCTTGGCGCGGGCCTTGTCCTCGTCCCGGCGGCCGCCGCCGAAAACGGCGTCGAACTTGTTCTGCTGGATGGCGTCCAGCAGCGGGACGGTCTGCAGCGGGTTGCGGGTGCCGTCGGCACGCTCGGCAAGCTCGCCGCGGTCGATGAACTCCTGCACGGAGCCCACTACCAGCTTCAGGCCCAGGCGCTCCACGGTGCGGTCGCGGAAGTCGATGACCTCCGGGAAGTTGTGGCCGGTGTCCACGTGCAGCACGGGGAACGGGACCTTGCCGGGCCAGAACGCCTTGGTGGCCAGGTGCAGCATCACCACGGAGTCCTTGCCGCCGGAGAACAGCAGCGCGGGCTTCTCGAACTCGGCAACAACCTCACGGATGATGTGGATGGCCTCGGACTCGAGGGTGTCCAGGCTGCTCAGTCGGGTTGATCCGCCGAATGCCGCCCCCGCCCCTTCGCCGCGCGACTGATCTTCGATCAGTCCAGCGCGCGGCTCCGACAGGCCCGAAGCCACTCCCTGGGCGGCATACGGCGTCTCAGTAGCGTCAGTTTCCAGCACAGACAGCTCCAGATCCTCGTTGGTGGTTTGGGTGCTCATACGTGTAGTCCGCATTCTGTCTTGTCGGAGCCCGCCCAGCGGCCGGCGCGGGGGTCGTCGCCCGGCGCCACCTTCCGGGTGCAGGGCTGGCAGCCAATGGAGGGGTAACCCTGGGAAAGCAGCGGGTTGACGGGCAGGAGGTTGTCGTCCGAGTACTGGACCAGCTGGTCGAACGTCCATGCGGCCACCGGGTTGACCTTGACCAGGCCGTTGGCCTCATCCCACGTCACCAGCGGGGTGTTGGTGCGGGTGGGGGCCTCATCGCGGCGGACCCCGGTGAACCATACCTCATAGCCGGACAGGGTGCGGCGCAGCGGAGCCACCTTGCGCAGCGCGCAGCACTGGGCGGCGTCACGGGCGAAGAGGTCCTTGCCCAGGAGCCGGTCCTGCTGCTCCACGGTGTTCTCTGGGAGGACGTCCACCACGTTGACACGCAGGTTCGCGGCCACCTCGTTCCGCGTGGCGTAGGTTTCCGGGAAGTGGTAGCCGGTCTCCAGGAACAGGACGTCGACGCCGGGCAGCTGGTCCGCGACCAGGGCGGGCAGGACGGCGTCGGCCATGGAGCAGGCGACGGCGACCGCGGGCAGGTCGAAGTTGCGCTCCACCCAGGCGATCACGTCGCGGGCCGGGGCGTCCCAGCCGAGCTCGGCAGCACCGGCCTCGGCCAGGGCCTTCAGCTCTTCTTTGCTGCGGAGCTTCGGGGCGGGCGCAAGGTGCTTCGCAGGCGATGCCGCCCCCGCCCCTTCGCCGCGCGGCTGATCTTCGATCAACCCAGCGCGCGGCTCCGACAGGCCCGATGCCACTCCCTGGGCGGCATCGCCTGCCAGCGGTAGTGCGTGCTTGCTCACTGCAGGGCCTCCTCGTCTGCTGCGTGGGCCCACTCGGCGAAGGTCTGGCCTTCGGCGCGCTGGGCGACGAAGGTGCGGACGACGCGCTCCACGTAATCGGGCAGGTCGTCGACGTAAACCTTGAGGCCGCGGACCGTGCGTCCCAGGCCTGCTTCCTCACGCTCGTTGGAAGCCAGCCCGCCGCCCAGGTGGACCTGGAAACCCGGGGAGGGGTCGCCGTCGGGCGTGGGAAGCATCATGCCCTTGAGGCCGATGTCCGCGGTCTGGATGCGGGCGCAGGAGTTGGGGCAGCCGTTGATGTGCAGCGACAGCGCGTGCGGCAGTTCACCGGAGGCGGCGAGGTCGGCCAGGCGCCGTTCCAGCTCGGCGACGGCGGTGGCCGCGGTGTGCTTGGTCTCCACAATGGCGAGCTTGCAGTATTCGATGCCGGTGCAGGCGATGGTCCCGCGCCGGAACACGGACGGGCGGGCGGACAGGCCCAGCGCGTCCAGCTCTGCCACCAGGGGCTCCACCTGGTCCTTCGCAACATCCAGGACCACCAGCTTCTGGTGCGGCGTGGTGCGCAGGCGGTAGGAGCCGCGCGCCTCAAGGGTGTCCGCAAGCTTGACCAGCCCGGCGCCGGACAGGCGGCCGGCCAACGGGGTGGCGCCGATAAAGAACTTGCCGTCCTTCTGCTCGTGGATGCCGATGTGGTCACCGGGAGACGTGGGCTTGGGCGCGGCCGGACCGTCGGCCAGCTTGTAGCCCAGGTACTCGTCCTCGAGGATCTGGCGGAACTTCTCCGGACCCCAGTCAGCCATCAGGAACTTCAGGCGGGCCTTGGTGCGCATGCGGCGGTATCCGTAGTCGCGGAAGATGCTGGTGACGCCCAGCCACACATCCGCAGCTTCCTCGGGCCGGACGAAGGCGCCCAGCCGCTTGCCGAGCATCGGGTTGGTGGACAGCGCGCCGCCGGCCCAGAGGTCGTAGCCGATGCCGAGCTCCGGGTGGCGGACACCCACCAGGGCGAAGTCGTTGATCTCGTGGACCACGTCCTGGCTGGGGTGGCCGGTGATGGCGGTCTTGTACTTGCGCGGCAGGTTGGACAGCAGCGGGTTGCCGATGAACCGCTCCCCCAGCTCCTCGATGAGCGGAGTGGGATCGATAATCTCGTCCTTGGCAATGCCGGCCACGGGCGAGCCCAGGATGACGCGGGGAACGTCGCCGCAGGCCTCGGTGGTGGACAGGCCAACGGCTTCCAGGCGGGTCCAGATCTCCGGGATGTCCTCCACACGGATCCAGTGCAGCTGGATGTTCTGGCGGTCGGTGAGGTCGGCCGAGTCCCGGGCGAAGTCAACGGAGATCTGGCCGATAACGCGCAGCTGCTCGGTGGTGAGCGCTCCGCCGTCGATCCTCACGCGGAGCATGAAGTACTTGTCCTCGAGCTCGTGCGGCTCAAGGGTTGCGGTCTTGCCGCCGTCGATCCCTGGCTTGCGCTGCGTGTACAAGCCCCACCAGCGGAACCGGCCGTGCAGGTCCTGGCCGGGGATGGCGTCGAAGCCTTCCTTGGAGTAGATGGTCTCGATACGCTCGCGCACGTTGAGGCCGTCGTCTTCCTGTTTCCAGGTTTCGTTGGCGTTCAGGGGCGTTTTGCCGTCCACTTTCCACTGACCGTGCGGCTTCGCGGCGGGTCGGGACGGGCGGGCCGGGCGCTTCGGGGCGGCGGTGTCCGCGGACGCTCCGGCTAGAGCTGTATCAGTCATGCATCGACTGTAGGTCCCGCCCGAATTGCGTCACAAAGGCCCGGAAACGTTGAGTCACCTAGGGAAATATTTCGTCACGAAACGCCGGACCGCCTTGAAGAAGCCACCCTCCTGTGCATCTGATCCGGCTGCGGCGGGCTCGCCGGCCGGGGCTTTCGGGGGTGCCGCAGCTGCGGTTTCGGAAGCTTTCGCGACGGCGGCGTCGTACCGTTCCAGCGCGATCTCCGCCAGCACCGGCGACGGCAGCAGCGGTTCCGTCACGACGTCGGCACCCGCCTTGGCGAGCTGGTCGTGGAAGTAGCCCGGCGCCAGGAGGTAGGAGGCAATCACCACCCGCCCGCCGACGTCGACGGCTCCGGCGGACTCCCCCGCCCCGGCACCTCCTTCAAGTTCCTCACGAAGCATCGTGACGGCGTCGGGCACGGAGGGCTTGGCGGAGGCACCATAGGCGGCCACCATCCGGTTGGGCCGCAACTCCTGAAGCTGGCCCAGCAGCTCCTCGACGCTCACCGCTGCCTTGGGGTTCGACGAGCCCGCGGCGGCCAGGATAATCACGTCGCGGTCCGTCACCCCGGCCTCCCCCAGACGCTGGTCCAGCAGCGCAGCGAGGCGCGGATCCGGTCCCAGCGGTGCGGCCGCGGCACTTCCCGGACGGCTCTTAACCGCCCGCGCGATGTCCACCTTCACGTGGTAGCCAACGCTGAGCAGCAGCGGCACCACGACGGCGGACTCACCCTCCGGCAGGCCCGCCACCACGTCCACCAGGTCCGGCTGCTGGACGTCCACATAGGCTTCGCGCACGTCGAGGCCCGGGCGCAGCGCCGCAATGGCATCCCGCAGGGCGTTGACCTCCGCGGCGCCCTGTGTGCTGGAAGTCCCATGGGCGCAGGCGATCATGATGGGGCTGTTCATAGGGGCTAGCGTAACGTTGGAGCCGCCCTGTCCGCCCTCTTTGAATTGCCGGGACGCTCCCATGACATTCCCTTTTGACATCGCCCTGGTATGGCTGGATCTGGCCGGTGTCTTTTTCTTTGCTGTCTCCGGATCCCTGTTGGCGGCCCGGAAGCAGTTCGACATTGTGGGCTCCCTCCTGCTGGCCTCCCTCGTGTCGCTGGGCGGCGGCGTCATCCGCGACATCATCCTCGGCGCTGCGCCCCCTGCGGCCTTCAGCAACCCCGCGTATCTCCTCCCGCCGATGCTGGCCACGTTCCTGGTGTACTTCCTGTTCTCCAGCGTGGAACGCTTCACGTCCCTGCTGGTCCTGTTCGACGCCGGCGGGCTGGCCCTGTTCTGCATCACCGGCACGCTGAAGGCGCTCTCGTTCGGCGTCAATCCGGTGGCCGCCGTGCTCCTGGGTGTCACGACCGCGGTAGGCGGCGGTCTGCTGCGGGACATTACCGCCAACGAGGTGCCTCAGCTGTTCAACTCCCGGGACCTCTACGCTCTGCCGGCCTTCAGCGGAGCGGCCCTGACGACGGTGCTGTGGGTAACGGGAGCCTTTAATGCGGTGACCGCCTGCGTGGTGGCTGCCCTTGTTTTTGCCTTCCGGGTGGTGGCCTGGCGGCGCTCCTGGTACATCCCGCTGGCCGTCAATGGATGGCACCGCAGCGGTTCTGGAGGCGGCGAATTACGGGGCGGGGATTAGCTAGGATATTTGCATGACTGACATGTTCCTCGAGAAATTCCGTGCGCTGGTTCCGAAGTATCTCGAGGACGAATGGCAGGAAGAGGACGGGCTGTCCGCTGAAGAGCTGGACAAGGCCCTGGCCGACCACCAATTCCAGATTCCCCTGGTCCTCCGCGAGTTCTACCTGGCCATTGGCGGTTGTGAGGACCTGATGGAGGCCTACCACTACTTCTGGGATCCCGATGAGCTCGAAGTGGATGACGAAGGCTTCCTCATGTTCCTCGAGGATGAGGAAGAGGAGTACACGTGGGGCTTCCGCGTCGGAGACCTGGGCGTCCCGGATCCCATCGTCTACCGCCGCAACAACACCCGCGGCCAGTGGAAGTCCGAAGAGGGGACATTCTCGGAGTTCGTGTTCGACATGTTCGAGTGGGCCTTCGAGGACGAGGACTAGGGCCTCCCTCTGGCGGTGGTCCTGCCGAAACGGGGCACTTTGACACTGGCGCGCCGTGCGCCGTGCCCACACCAGGGTTGCCGCCGCTCAAAGTAGCCCACGACGGCGGCGCTCACCTTCCGCTGAAGGCTCCCCTCCGGCTCAACTCAAGCACCCCCAGCACCCGTTCCATCATCCGCCCGGGGTGATGGACGACGTCGTCATAGCCGAAACGAAGGACCAGATACCCGCCGGCCAGCGTGGCGTTGTTGCGCCTCCGGTCCTTCTTCACCTGGCGCGGCTCCAGGTGAGTGGCACCGTCTGTTTCCACCACCAGGCAGTCCTCAACCAGGAAATCCACCTCCCCCACTCCAGGCACCTCCACGTGCCTGCGGACATGCAGCCCCCCACGCCGGAAGTGATAGTTTGCCAGCACCTCCAGCAGGGAGTCCGCCCTCGGGATCACGTACTCCAGGACCGCCCTGGCACGGGCGTTACGATTCCCGGGGAGCTTGCGGCGAAGGAACTCCAGTGTGATGTCCCCACTCTGCGCGGCGCACTGGACCATGACCAACGCCTCGATCTCAGGCAGGCATCGCAAGGAATGGATCAGCACGTCAGCCAATCCGGCAACTGGCAGCCAGGGGTGGCGTGGATGTGAACACCTGCCGTGGGCAAGTGCACCCGTCGGGGTTCTCCGATGCCCGGAGCTCAGGTGTATTTCGGCTGCTTTGTTCAACGTCCACAGCCCATACGTCGGCGCGGCCGACAGGCAGGTCAGCAGTGCGTTATGCTGCAGGGCCATCCCAAGGACTCCCGCCTCCCCGGGCAGGCTGTAGATGCCCCGCCGCAGCCTCACTATTCGGCCTGAGGCCTGGGCTTTAGCAATGCTGCTTCGGGGGAACCCCGCATGGCGGAGGGTCGAGTTTCGCGCCACACCCGCGCGCCTGCCGAGAAAGACCTCGATATCCATGCATCCACAGTGTCCTGGCGGGAACACGAAGGGCAGTTTGGTCCTTCAGTATGTGGAAAGCGCACCTTCGCGGGGCACTTTGCCACGGACATGCCGACACTTCAGGGGGGAACCCCTTGCCGCTTGGCCCAATGTGCCCCGAAGAGGCTTCGGAAAGTCTTTGACAAGGGTAGTAACAATGGACTTGCGTCCTGTGACAAAGGTGTCATAGACTATTCACGGATCCGCTAAACGCCTCCGGCGGGTCTGATGCGAACGGAGAGGCAGCCTCGGTTTACAGCAACGGATGACTCGTCATCCAGCGCTGGGGACCGGGGCTGTCCCGTTTAACATAACCTCCGGCAGGACAGCACAAGGCCCACAGCAAAAGCCCGGCACCACCACGGAGCCGGGCTTCCACAGGAAAAGCTAACTGGCGCGGTCCACCACAGCCATCGCGAAGTTGGACAGGGATTCCTTGACCACACCTTCGGGCAACGGGGCAAGGGCGGCGATGGCCTCATTGGCCCACTCGCGCGCCACAACCCAGGATTCAGCCGTGACCGGGTGCTCGCGCAGACCCGCCACCGCCTCGGCCAGGGCTTCATCAGAGGTCAGGTCGCCGTCGATGAGCTGGAGAAGTTCGACGGCGGAGCGGTCACCGTCCGCAGCGGCCCGGCGCAGGAGCAGCACCGGCAGCGTGGGAACACCTTCACGCAGGTCCGTACCCGGGGACTTGCCGGACTTGACCTTGATGCCCGTGACATCAATGACGTCGTCAGCAAGCTGGAAAGCTACACCAACCTTCTCGCCGTACTCCACCAGCAAGGATTCGTAGGCTTCATCCGCGCCTGAGAAAATTGCGCCCAGCTGACCGGAAGCAGCAACCAGGGAGCCGGTCTTGTCTGCGATGACCGAGAGGTAGTGCTCCACCGGATCTTCGTCCGGGCGCGGCCCCACGGTTTCGTGCAGCTGGCCCAGGCACAGCCGCTCGAAGGTGCGGGCCTGGATGCCCAATGCCCGCGAGCCGAGTTCGGACACCAGGATCGAAGCGCGGGCAAAAATCAGGTCGCCGGTGAGGACGGCAACTGAGTTGCCCCACACTTCGTGGGCAGTCGGCGCACCGCGGCGGAACGGTGCGGAGTCCATTACGTCGTCGTGGTACAAGGTGGCCAGGTGCGTCAGTTCAACCACGACGGCGGCCTGCACCACGGCGGGAAGCGACGCGTCACCGAGGTGTGCACAGAGGAGCGTCAGCAAGGGCCGGATGCGCTTGCCGCCGGCTTCCACCAGGTGGCGCGACGTTGCGTCAGCCAGCGGATCCGAGTTGGCAATGGCCTCGCGCAGCTTTTTCTCCACGCGGGCCAGGTTGTTGGTGATGGCCGGCCCCAGCTCGGCATCTCCGGCGATGGCGGCGAAGCCCGCAGGCAGCTGCAAACCCGTCGCGATGGCGGTGGTATTGAGGCTGGGTTCGGAGTCCGGCAGGCCGTGTCCGGCGTGCGTCCAGCTGTGGTCTGCGGGTTTGGTCACGGGTTAACCCTAACTTTTTGTTGCGGATACCGCTGATTCGAAGCCGACGGAGTGGCGGATGTATTGGATGTGGCCGGAACCAGCGACTCCAGGACCCGGATCACCCGGTCCTCGAAGCCCTTGGCAGCAGGGTCCGTGAGGTTGGCCAGGAGCCGGACCACGAACCGCATCAGCACCGGGATGGGCATGCCGGTCCGCAGTGCAAGCTTCATGACCGCTGGCTTGCCGATCAGTGCGGCGAACGCCCGCCCCAGCGTGAAGTGGGATCCCCACTGGCCCCGCACGTAGTCCCCGTACCGCGAGAGGTGCGTATCGGCGTCGTACGTTCCGCCTGAGGAGGCAGTGCGCGAGGAGGCATCGATGATGAACTCGGCGGCGAAGCGCGCGGACTCCATGGCGTAGGAGATGCCCTCGCCGTTGAACGGGGAGACCATCCCGCCGGCGTCGCCCAGGAGGAACAGCCCGGGCGAGTAGTGGGGGGTGCGGTTGAAGCCCATGGGCAGCGCGGCGCCGCGGATCTCCCCCACCTGGTTCTCCGGCGTGAAGCCCCAGTCAGCGGGCATTCCGGCGGTCCATTCGCGCAGGACCTGCTTGTAGTCGAGCTTGCCGAATTCCTTGGACGAGTTCAGGATGCCCAGGCCCACGTTGGACGTGCCGTCGCCCACGCCGAACACCCAGCCGTAACCGGGCAGCAGCTTGCCGTCGCGGCCGGGGAGTTCCAGCCAGCCTTCCATCCAGTCGTCGTCGGTGCGCGGGGAGGTGAAGTAGGTGCGGACGGCGACACCCAGCGGTCGGTCGTCACGCTTCTGAATGCCGAGGGACACGGCTGTGCGGGTGGAGTTTCCGTCAGCGGCGAGTACGACGTCGGCAGTGAACTCGTGCGTTTCCCCCGTCTTGCGTCCGGCCTCGTCCAGGAGCGCTGCGCGGACGCCGGTGACGCGGCCGTCGTCGTTCCGGAGGGCTTCGGTCACGCTGTGCCGTTCAAGGATGATGGCGCCGGCAGCCTGTGCGTGCCGGGCGAGTTCCTCGTCAAAACCCAGCCGGGTGCGGATGAGGCCGTACTGCGGAAAGTCCGAAACCTCGGGCCACGGCAGTTCGATGGTCCGGCCGCCCGCAATCAGGCGCAGGCCCTTGTTGCGGCGCCAGCCCTCACCTTCGGGGTGGGGCAGGCCGAGTTTCTGGATTTCCCGGACCGCGCGCGGGGTGAGGCCGTCGCCGCAGACCTTTTCGCGCGGGAAGCTGGTCTTCTCCAGGACGGTGACGTCGATGCCGGCTTTGGCAAGGTAGTACGCGGCGGTGGAACCAGCCGGCCCCGCGCCGACTATCAATACCTTCACAGCTCAGCGGGTGTTGCGGCGCAGCTTGGCCACGGGGCCTTTATGCGCGGCGATGGCGGCAGCCGTCCCACCGGGAGTGCCAGCTGGTGACTCGGACGCCTTGAACGCACGGTGCACCGCCACAATGCCGCCCGTGAGGTTGCGGTAGGTGACCTTCTCCCACCCGGATTCCTCCAGCCAGGCTGCCAGGTGGTCCTGGTCTGGCCAGGCGCGGATGGATTCGGCGAGGTAGACGTAGGCGTCCGGGTTGGAGGCCACCTTGACGGCGATGGCCGGCAGGGCGCGCATGAGGTATTCGGTGTACATGGTGCGCCACAGCGGAACCACGGGCTGCGAGAACTCGGCGATCACCAGGCGGCCGCCCGGCTTGGTCACGCGGAGCATCTCCTGCAGCGCCTTCTTGGGCTCGTTGACGTTGCGCAGGCCGAAGGAGATGGTGGTGGCGTCGAACGTGTTGTCGGCGAACGGCAGGTTGGTGGCATCCCCGGCGATGAAGTCGATGTCCGGGCGGCGGCGCTTGCCCACCTTGAGCATCCCAAGGGAGAAGTCACAGGCCACCACATCAATGCCCGCATCGGCATATGGCTCGCTGGATGTGCCCGTTCCGGCGGCGAGGTCCAGGACGCGCTGGCCCTTGACGGCTTCCATTGCTTCCACCACTACCTTGCGCCAGCGGCGGGTCTGCCCCAGGGACAGGACATCATTGACGACGTCGTATTTGGGGGCGACGTCGTCAAACATCGTGGCTACTTCGTCCGGACGCTTATCCAAGGATGCTCGGTTCACCATGACATTGTCTCAAATGTTCAGGAGCGTCCGGACCAAGGCCCGCCGCTGCTCCGGGGGCTGGCCACTGCAAATTACCCTGAGGGGTAGTGTTGATCCATCATGACCAGCACGTTCCGCACCCTGACAGTCCCCCTCGATGGCCAAAAATTCGCCGGGGGGCTGCCGTCGTTTCTGGTCCGGGAGGACGTCCTCTGCTGGACCCGCCGTGAGGCCGGACTGGTGGGCTTCGGCGAGATCACCCGCTTCACCGCCACCGGCCCCGAGCGCTTCCTCGAGGCCGACATCTGGTGGCGCCACCTGGTACTCGAAGCCCGCATTACAGACTCCGTGGAACTGCCGGGCACCGGTCCCGTGGCTTTTGGCTCCTTCGCTTTCTCCAAGACGTCAGCCCACGAGTCCCGGCTGATCGTGCCGGAGGTTGTGGTGGGCGTCCGTGACGGCCAGGTCTGGCTCACGCACTTGACGTTCGACGACGGCCCCCTTACCGAGAAGCGCGCCCTCGCCGCGCTGGACCGCTGGCTGGGCAGCAGTGCCTCAGGCGCAGAAGGCACGACGGCGGCGGCGGACTCCGGCGGGGACGGTACCTCCGGCTCGGTTCCCGCCCGGGCGGGCGGCGCCGTCGTACGTCCCCTCCCCCTTGCCGCCGGCGCAACGCTGCATACGGGATCACTGAGCGAGGCGGACTGGATGGCCGCGGTGGAAGCGGGTGTGGCCGAGATCCGGACCGGCGCGCTGGAGAAGCTGGTGCTGGCCCGTGACGTCGTTGCCACCCTTCCCTCCGGCGTGAACGCAGCCCAGGTGCTGCGCGAACTCGCCGGGCGGTACCGCGAATGCTGGACGTATGGGGTGGACGGACTGGTGGGCGCTACGCCCGAGATGCTGATCCAGGTGGAGGGCCGCACTGCCCAGGCGCGCGTACTGGCGGGCACCCTGGACCGCCGCGATGCCCACGGTGAGGACGGACTCCCCATGGATTACGCCACGCGGGTGCTGGCGGGGTCGGAAAAGCAGCGGCACGAACACGAGATCGCGATCCAGTCGCTGACCTCCCAACTGGCGCCGTTCTCCGAGGCGATGAACGCCCACGACGAGCCGTTCATCCTGGAGTTGCCCAACGTGTGGCACCTGGCATCGGACGTCAAAGCTGAACTCACGGAGGTGGAAGGGCACGTCCCCACCTGCCTGGCCCTGATCAACGCACTGCACCCGACTGCCGCCGTTTGCGGGACCCCAACGCAGGTGGCCGGAGCGCTGATCCGAAAGCTGGAGCACCTGGACCGGGGGCCGTACGCCGGACCGGTGGGATGGCTGGATGCTGCCGGGAATGGAGAATGGGGCATAGCGCTGCGCGGCGCCGTCATCGAGGCCCGGGACACGGTGCGGTTGTATGCCGGCTGCGGAATAGTCGAGGGATCCCAGCCGGAGGCTGAACTCGCAGAGACCTGGGCGAAGTTCCGGCCCATGCTGGAGTCACTCGGGATTAGCCACTAGGCAAGGAGTCCGGGATACGGGACAGTTCCCCTTCGCCTAGGCTTGAAACAAGGGTAACTTGGTTATCCAATAGTGAATCTAAGTTTCCTGTGATGCACATCTCCTAATCGGCGCTACACTATGAACCGATTTAGTACCGCATACTCCTGCAACAAAAGGTAAGAAACATGCAGCTCAAGTCCCTGGCCACGGCCAAGATCACCGCCAAGGCAGCAGCACTGTTCGCCGTCGGCGCCCTCACCCTCACGGCCTGCGGCGGCGGAAGCTCCACTCCGGCAGCCTCCGAAGGCGGCATCCAGCTCATCAACGCCGGCAAGCTCACGGTGTGCTCGGACATCCCCTACGAGCCGTTCGAATTCGAAAAGGACGGCCAGACGGTCGGCTTCGACGTGGACATCGCCAAGGAACTCGCCAAGGACTTCGGCGCCGAATTGAGCATCGTGGACAGCTCCTTCGAGGCCATCGAGACCGGCACCGCGCTGACCCAGTGCGACTTGGGTATCTCCTCCATCTCCATCACCGACACCCGCAAGTCCGTCATGGACTTCTCCACGCCGTACCTCGATGACGATCTGGCCCTGGTAGCCAGCGAGGACTCCGGCATCACCAACCTTGCCGGCGCCAAGGGCAAGAAGGTGGGCGTCCAGCAGGCCACCACCGGTGCCGACTATGCCCAGGAGCAGGGCCTCGACGCACAGCAGTTCGAGGACACCGGGCTCCTGGTTCAGGCCCTCCAGGCCGGCACCATCGACGCCGCCCTGGGCAACCAGTCCGTCCTGGGCTACGCCATCAAGGACCAGCCCAAGTTCAAGAGTGTTGAGCAGTTCGCCACCGGCGAGCAGCTGGGCATTTCCATCAAGAAGGGCAACACCGCCATGGCGGAGAAGGTCAACGGCACGCTCAAGCGCCTGACCGACGACGGCTCCCTCGAGAAGTTCAAGACCACCTGGTTCGGCGAAACCGCCAAGTAGCCAAAGACCGCCAAGTAGTCGCCGTGCAGGCCTGAGGCTCCCCCGCCCGGGTCCGGTCACGGCCCTGAGAACTACGCAGCCGGGGCCCCGGACGAGCTGTACCGCAGTCCGTCCGGGGCCTCTGGCACGCACAACGAATGTGAGCAACCCATGGCAATGACCGCACGTCAGCGAGCCAGAGTAAGCCTGTATGTCCAGGCCGGAATCTTTGTTGTGGCCATCGCCGCGCTGATCCTGGCCACCGACTGGGAGACCATCGGCAATAGCGTCTTCAACTTCGCCAAGATCGGCCCCATGTTCCCGGGGATCTTCATGACCGGCCTGGTGAACACCCTGATCTACACCTTTCTCGGCTTCGTCGTGGGCCTCTCCGGCGGCCTGCTGCTGGCCCTGATGAAGCTCTCCAGCTTCCCGCTGTACCGCTGGATCGCCACCGGATACATCGAGTTCTTCCGCGGGATCCCGGCGCTGCTGGTCTTCATCGCGTTCGGCTACGGTGTTCCGCTGGCGTTCGGGGTCTCGTGGAACATCACCCTGATCGTGATGATTTCGCTTGGCATGGTGGCCTCGGCGTACATCGCCGAAACCCTCCGCGCCGGCCTGCAGGCAGTCCCGAAGGGCCAGCTGGAGGCCGCCCGTTCCCTGGGCATGCCGCAGTGGCGGGCAATGGTCACCATCGTCATCCCGCAGGCCTTCAAGATCGTCCTGCCGCCGCTGACCAACGAGGTCATCCTGCTCACCAAGGACTCCTCGCTGATCTACGTCCTGGGTCTCACCGCGTCCCAGTACGAGCTCACCAAGTTTGGCCGCGACGGCATCTCCAGCCTCGGCGCAGGCCTTACCCCGCTCCTCGTGGCCGGCGCCTTCTACCTGGTGATCACCATCCCCCTGAGCTTCCTGGCCCGGAAGTTCGAAAGCCGCAGCGCGCGGACCAAGCGATAGGCAGCGAAGACCATGAACGACGTCGTAAACAACTCCCGCGGTGGCACGGCAACAGTCCACGCTGCCGGGGTGGAGATCAAGGACCTGCGCAAGTCCTACGGATCCAACGAGGTCCTGAAGGGCATCAGCCTGGACGTGGCGCCCGGCGAAGTGGTGTGCCTGATCGGGCCCTCCGGGTCCGGCAAGTCCACCCTGCTGCGGTGCGTGAACCTGCTGGAGCAGCCCAACCAGGGCAGCATCCACGTGGGCGGCTTCGAGGCCACCGATCCCGATGTGGACATCGACAAGATGCGCCGCAAGGTGGGCATGGTGTTCCAGCAGTTCAATTTGTTCCCGCACCTGGATGCCAAGCGCAACTGCTCCATCGCGCAAACGAAGGTCCTCAAGCGTTCCCAGGCCGAGGCGGACAAGGTGTCCATGCACAACCTGGAGCGCGTGGGGCTGGGACACCTCGCGGACCGGTTCCCGGACCAGCTTTCCGGGGGCCAGCAGCAGCGCGTGGCCATTGCCCGTGCGCTGAGCATGGACCCGGAGCTGATGCTCTTCGACGAGCCCACCTCGGCACTGGACCCCGAGACCGTGGGCGATGTCCTCTCGGTGATGCGGAACCTGGCCAAGGAGGGAATGACCATGCTGGTGGTCACGCATGAGATGGGCTTCGCCCGCGAAGTGGCTGACCGGGTGGTCTTCATGGATGGCGGCGTTGTGGTGGAGGAAGGCGTGGCCGAACACGTCATTTCCGCCCCCACCCAACCGCGTACCAAGGAGTTCCTGCGCCGTGTGCTCGATCCGACGCACATCGAGATCGAGGAATAGGCGCTCCGGCTTTTCGAAACCCCCTCGCAGATTCCCTGACGCTACGGATATATCCGTAGCGTCAGGGAATTTCTGCGTCACGGGGGCTTTTGCGCGTCACGGGGGCTTTTGCGCGTCACGGGGGCTGGGAGCGTACGACGGCGGGGCGCGCCATCCGCTGCCGGCCTTCGTTCCAGCCGGGTCCTTTACTTCCATGAGTGTTGCATTCGACAATGGTCCTTCTGGACAGCCTCCACTGGCTCAGCAGCGCGCTGCCAATCCGTGTGGCAGCCCCCGGCCGCCCTACCCAGGAGCGCTGGCATGACAGATCCGACAACCAGATCCCGGACCACCTCAGCGGTGTCTGTGCGTGCTGCACAGCTGGCCTCGATTCCCTCCTTCCAGCGGGTAGACGCCTACCTCGGGCGCGCCATGTTCCGCCGGAAAAGCCAGTCGGACGGCTGTGATTTCACCTTCGGCAACCCGCACCAGATGCCACCTGACCGCTATGTCAATACGCTGCGCGACGCCCTTACTCCGCAGCATGACCAGTGGTTCGCGTACCAGACCAATGGCGAGGCCGCCCGGGAGGCGGCAGCGGAATCCCTGCAGCGGCTGCTGGACGTACCGTTCCGGCCGGAGGATATTTATCTCACCACCGGCGGCTTCGCCGCCATCGCGCTGGCATTGAAGACGGTGGCCGATCCGGGCGACGAAGTCATCTACAGCCTGCCGCCATGGTTCCTATACGAGCCGCTGATCCTTGAAGCCGGGCTGGTCCCCGTGAAGGTCAAGGTCAACACCGCCACGTTTGACCTGGACCTCGACGCAATTGAGGCTGCCATCACGGACCGCACCAGGGTTGTCATCGTCAATTCGCCCAACAATCCCACGGGACGGATCTATCCTCCGGAACTGCTGCTCCGGCTGGCGGAACTGCTGGAGGCGGCCTCGGCGCGGATCGGCCGGCGCATCTACCTGGTCTCGGACGAGGCCTACAACCGGATTGTGTTCGACGGCTTGCGCTTCCGCAGTCCGGTGGAGTTTTATGCGCACACACTGCTGGCCTACTCCTACGGCAAGACGCACCTCTCGCCGGGCCAGCGGGTTGGGTACCTGGCGCTGCCGCCCACCATGCCGCACCGGGATGAGATGCGCCCGGCCATAATCGGTTTGCAGGTGGCCATGGGTTGGATTTACCCGAACGCCTTGCTCCAGCACGCGCTTCCCGAACTGGAGAAGTTCTCCATCGACATAAACCGGCTGCAGCGGCGGCGGGACCGGCTGATGGACGCACTGGGCGGTATGGGCTACCGCGTCCCGCGGCCGGAGGGCACGTTCTACCTGTATGTCACGTCCCCCATCGCGGACGACGAAGCATTCACCGAGTCACTCGTCCGCCGCGATGTCTTTGTTTTCCCGGGCGCGCTGTTCGAGACGCCGGGCTTCTTCCGGATCTCGCTGACGGCCAACGAGGGCATGATCGAACGCAGCCTGCCGGCATTCGAGGCGGCGATGAAGGAAAGCGTTAACGGGAGCGAGAGATGAACCAACGGACCTACCCGCAACGGGCTGGCTTTCGACACACGAATGCACTGGGGCGCCGGAGATTTCGGTAGCACAGGAAAATTTGCGCGTCGCCAGAAATATGCGAGTCGAAACTATCCTGCCAGTACTCCCCCGACCGCTGCGGCAACGGCCTCCTTGATCCGGCCATGCAGGGCACGCAGGCCGTGCCTGTCGGTGCGGACTTCGACGATGCTGCGGCCCACGATCGGCTGGCTGAGCGCTTCGGCGAGTGCCGCCGTCGTACTTACTGAGCAGTGCCCGACGCCGTACGCCGCGGCCAGTGCCGCGATGTCCACTGTGTGCGGGGTGCCGAAGAGGCGTTCGACGGCGTCACCATACGTTGCGGCCTCACGCACCGCACCATGCTCCAGCAGGTCGAAGATGGCACCGCCGGCGTCGTTGAGTACGACGATCCGCAAGTCGGGCTGCTCTTCGCCGGTGCCAAGGAGCAGTCCTCCGGCGTCGTGCAGGAACGTGACGTCGCCCAGCAGGACGGTGGTCTCCTGCCGTCCGCCGAGAGCGATGCCGGTGGCGGTGGAAACGGTGCCGTCGATCCCGGCAAGGCCGCGGTTGGCATAAACGGTGGCAGCAGGCTCAGGGGCGGGCAGGCCTGCCAGATCGACGTCGCGGATTCCGTTGGAGGAGCCCAGAAGCAGCTGGCCCCGGGCGTTTCTCCACACCAGCGACCCGACGGCCGGGCCGGTGGCGGGCGCTTCCTCAGCCAGGATCCGGTCCACTGCATGCTGTGCGGCCGAACCGGCGAGCAGCCAGGTGTCCAGCCAGGACGACGGGCCGCGGCCGGCAAAATCAGCCAGGTCCGCGAGGCTTTCCAGCGGCAGTTCCGTGCGCCGGCCCGGCTCGTACCAGGCCACCGGAACCGGCTGGTACAGGGCGGACTCAACGTCTGCGCGGGCCAGCAGGGCTGCCACCGGGCGTGACAGCGTGGGGCGGCCAAACAGGACAACCCGCTCAATCGGCATTGCAGCCTCGGGCCCGAAATGCTCCAGTAATAGCCGGTATGGTCCCACGGCTGTAGGCCCAAAACGGGCGTTGGAGGAGGGCTCTGCCAGCAGCGGCAGGCCGTGGGCGCGGGCGAAGGCCTCGGCGACCGGTCCGGCGTCGTGCCCTGCAAGGACTACGGTGCGCCGTTCGGGCAGATCGGGCGATGCGGGCGGCAGGTTCATCACAAGCGGCTCGGTGGCCACCCTGTATCGCGGCCGGTCAGCCGGCGTCGGCAGTTTCTCTCCGGGCCCGGGAACCAGCGGATCGCGGAATGCCAGGTTGAGCTGGACCGGGCCGGGCGGAAGGTCGGGGAACGCCCCGGTGGCCGCGGACAGGCCGGTCCGGATGGCGCGTTCGGGGTCCATACCCGCGGGGATGTCGACCGCGAAGCGCACCTGGTCGCCGAAGATGTCGGGCTGGATAGTGGTCTGGTTGGCGCCGGTTCCACGCAGCTCGTCAGGCCGATCAGCGGACAGAACGATCAGCGGTACGGCCGCGTGGTTGGCCTCCATCACGGCCGGCAGCAGGTTCCCGACGGCGGTCCCGGACGTGGTCAGCACGGCGGCCGGCGAGCCGGTGGCAAGGGCCAGGCCCAGGGCTGTGAAGCCGGCGGACCGCTCGTCGATCCGGACCAGCAGCTCAACCCTGCCCTCCGCCGACGCCTCCGCCAGCGCGTAGGCCATGGGGGCGGACCGGGAACCGGGCGAGACCACCACGTGCTGCACGCCGCCGTCGACCAATACCTCTACGGCGATGCGCGCCGCCGCCAAAGCGCTCAGCTGAGGGGCAGCGTCGGAGAAGTCTGCACGGGAAGTGGCTGCAGGGGAAGCGTCCGTGGAGGAAGCGTCGGGGGCGGAATCGTTGGGCGAAGTCACCAAACCAGTCTGCCACCCCCGACGCCCCATCACCTTTCGCGCCAAAAACCCAAACGCCCCATCACCTCACGCGCCAAAACCCCAAACGCCCCATCAGCTCCCGCGCCAATATTGAAAACGCTCCCCCACTTCCCGTCCGGTATGCGGCGGAAGGTGGGAGAGCGTCGTCGGATAAGCAGCGAAAGCTGATAGGGCGTCGTCGGATAAGCAGCGAAAGCTGATAGGGCGTTGCAGGAATACCTGCGAAAGGTGATGCGGCGTTGCAGGAAAACCTGCGGAAGCTGATAGTGGGTTTGGGGCCTTGGCGGTTAGCCGCGGAATACCTGGATCACGGACGGACGGGGCGCGCGTGCCTGGCCGCGGGCCGGCGTCGTTCCTGCCGGGACGTAGTCCGGGAAGAAGGAGACCTGCTTTTCGAAGGAACCGTCCTCACCCGGGTGCTGTACGGCGACGAACACCGTGCGCTCCTCGTCGTGGATGACGGGTCCGCAGGTTTCGCCGTCGCGCGGGACGGCGAGGAACTGCTCGACCTTGCCGCGCTCGGCGCCGTCCAGCGTGACCTTGAACAGGCCGTCGGCGCGGCCGATCCCGGAGGGGGCCCCGTCGGTGGAGATCCAGAGGTTGCCTACGGAGTCGAAGGCGAGGTTGTCCGGGCAGGAGATCGGCGAGACCTTGTCCGCCGGGAAGCCGGAGAAGTAGGTGACATCGCCCTGCGCCGGATCACCGCAGACCATCAGCAGGTTCCAGGTGAACGTGGTGGAGGTCTGGTCGCCGGTTTCGGTGATCTCCACGATGTGCCCGTCGCGGTTCTCGTTGCGCGGGTTGACCTCGGTGGCCTTTTCGTTGGAACCGGTGCCGCGGTTGGAGTTGTTGGTGCAGGCCACGTAGACCTTGCCGGTGTGCAGGCTCGGCTCCACGTCCTCGCAGCGGTCCATCTTGGTGGGCCCAACCTTGTCGGCGGCCAGGCGGGTGTACACCAGGACCTCTTCCACGGACATGCCGTCAACCACAGACTTGCCGTCCACCACCAGCGGCAGCCATTCACCGATGCCGTCAAACGCACCGTCTGAGGGCACAGTCCCGGTACCGGTAATTTCGGCTGCCGGCGAGTTGCCCGTGAACTTGGCAACGTAAAGGCTGCCCGCGGACAGGAGGGTCATGTTGTGCTTACGGTCGCCCTCGATGTATTTGTCCTTCGAAACGAACTTGTACAGGTAGTCGAACCGCTCGTCGTCGCCTGAGTAGGCAACGACGTGCCCGGACTCGGCGATGATCACGTTAGCGCCCTCGTGCTTGAAGCGGCCCAGCATGGAGTGCTTCCTGGGGGTGGAGGTGGGGTCGAACGGGTCAATTTCGACGATCCAGCCGAAGCGGTTGGCTTCGTTTTCGTAGCCGGACTTACGGGTGTCCCAGCGCGGCTCGTCCAGTTCCCATCCGCGCGCCGTGGGCTTGTTGGTGATGCCGTAGCGCTTGTCCCCGGCGGAGGTGCCGTTGCTGACGAAGTAGCTCTGGAAGTTTTCCTCGCCGGAGAGGATGGTGCCCCACGGGGTGGTGCCGCCGGCGCAGTTGCCCAGGGTGCCCTTGATGAAGCGGCCAGCAGGGTCTTCCACGGTCTTGACCAGCGAGGAGCCCGCAGCCGGACCGGTGAGTTCGTACTTCGTGTTGTTCAGGAACCGTCGGTTCAGTTCCGCGCCCTTGACGTACGTCCACGGCTTGTTCTTGTTCTTGCGCTCGAGCTCCACCACGGTGAGGCCGTGAGCGGCTGCCCCCACAGCACGCATCTGGTCTGCGGGCATGGTGGCCGGGAACATGATGTTCTCGTTGGTGTACTCGTGGTTGGCGAAGAGTACCGCGCGGCGGCCCTTGCTGCCCGGAATTTCCAGGATGTCCGTGTAGTCGTTGTTGTAGCCGAACTGCTTCTCCTGCGCAGCGGCCGTCTGGTTGTCCAGGTCGAACTCCGGCGCGTCATTAAAGATCGGGTCGCCCCAGCGGATGACCGGCTGCCAGGTGAAGCCTTCCGGGACCGTGACGGCGTCCACGGAGGCATCAATTGACGGGATCGCCGTGAACTGCAGCTTGGACTTGCCGAAGCCTTCCTTGGCCGCCTTCGAAAGGCCGGCTGCGCTGGCGGAGTCGGGTGAGGTAACGGCACTGCCGAGCACGACGGCGAGCGCACCGGCGGCGCCGAAGCCCAGGGCGGCGCGGCGTGACATGGTGGCGGAGGCGATGTCGCGGAAGTAGCTGTTGGAGCTCGTGTTGCAGACATCGCCCGAGCAGGCGTTGTCGCACTTCAGCGCGCAGGTAACGGCACTGCGCTTGCCCTTGGTGTGGCCGAGCATCGGCAGCAGGGTGAACTTGCGGGCAGTCGTTTCAGACATGGGGGCCTTCCAAAAAAATCGATGCGGTTCGCCCACCCTGTCAGCCGGTTTCTACGCGCAGTAGACAGCAAGGTGAAGTTCCGGTTAACCGCGCATGACCTGCAGGGATGTGATGGAGCGTCCGCCAAAAAGGCGCGGAAGGTGGTGGAGCGTCCGCCCAAAAGGCGCGGAAGGTGATGGAGCGTCCGCCCAAAAGGCGCAGAAGGGGATGGAGCGTCCGCCAAAAAGGCGTGGAAGGTGATGGGGCGTTTAGGCGGTGAGGAGGGCGTGGACGCGGCGGAGCCGGGCCAGCCACCAGTCCCGGCGCTCTGGCGGCGCCGCATACTGCTCAAGCAGCCCTGCGTCGGCGGTAACGTCACGGAGGCGGATGGCGCCGTCGTCGGCCACCAGCGGATCGAGAGTGATGTCCGATTCAAACAGTGACACGGTCCCCAGCCCGCACGCGTAGGGCAGTTCCGGAAGCGCCGCCGCCAGGGCAAGGCCAGCACGGATCCCCACCGACGTGTCCAGCGCTGAGCTCACGACGGCGGGAAGCCCGGCCTGCGCCACGATGTCCAGGGCGCGCCGCACTCCCCCGAGCGGCGCCACCTTGACCACGATGAGGTCGGCCGCGCCGGCACGCGCCACGCGCAGGGGATCTGATTCCTTACGGACACTCTCGTCCGCCGCGATCAGCACAGGTGTTCCGGCCGCCCGCAAGGCACGCCGCACCTCGGCCAGCCCATCAATGGTCGGCACCGGCTGTTCGGCGTATTCAAGCCCTACGCCGGCCAGCCGCATGAGCGCCTCGACCGCTGCGGGAACATCCCAGCCGCCGTTGGCGTCCACCCTGATGGCCGCGTCCGGCAGGGCAGAGCGGACGGCGGCGAGGCGGGCGGCGTCGTCGTCGAGCGTCTGGCCCTGCTCGGCAACCTTCACCTTCACGGCGTCCACGCGGCCAAAGCGCGCAAGAACCTCAGGCACCCGCTCCGCAGCAACGGCAGGGACGGTGGCGTTGACCGGAATAACAGGCCGCATCGGAGTAGGAAAACCGTGCCACGCGGCCTCAACGGCAGAAACCAGCCAGCGGGAAGCCTCGGCGTCGCCATACTCGGGGAACGGGCAGAATTCGCCCCAGCCGGCCGGGCCCTGCAGGAGCAGGGACTCACGTTCAGTGATGCCGCGGAACTTCAGCCGCATGGGCAGGCTCACCACGTGCGCGCCGGCCAGCAGGTCCTCAAACGAAGGCAGTGCGGGCACAGGCGAAGTAGGCATGGATTCACTGTACAAGCGGTGACAGACAAACCCTTTTTATGCATATCTATATGGGTATACGATTGCGGAATGGCACGGGCAGCAACAACGGCGGATGCATTCAATGCGATAGCTGAACCGCGCAGGCGGGAAATCCTGGACGCGCTGGTTGGCGGCGAGCGCCCGGTTGGTGAGCTTGTTGACCTGCTGGGTATGGCTCAGCCGCACGTGTCCAGGCACTTGCGGGTACTGCGGGAGGTGGGCGCCGTCGCCGTCCGGGACGAAGGCCGGCAGCGCGTCTACCGGTTGAACCCGCAGGCCCTCAAACCCATCCACGAGTGGGTTTCCGGCTACCGGCACCTCTGGGAGGAGCGCTTGGATCTGCTGGAAGACGTTGTGGAAGACCTCAAACAGCAGGAAAAGTCGGCAAAGGAGCAGGGCAATGGCACAGACAACCATGAACGTCACCTTCCCCAGCGATGAGGAAATCCTGATCACCCGCACCGTCAACGCACCCCGGCACCTCGTGTACCGGGCCTGGACCTCCCCCGAGCTGGTCAGGAGGTGGTGGCCCGGCAAGCGCGGTGAGATGACAGTCGCGGACATGGACTTCAGGGTGGGCGGTGCTTGGCGGTACGTGATGGTGGCCCATGGTGAATTCGAGGTGGCCTTCCATGGGACGTACCGGGAGATTGTTCAAAACGAGCGGATCGTCCACACGGAAATCATGGAGACGCCGGGTCTTGGCCCGGACAGCGAGGACGGTGCCGTGGTCAACACCGTCACGTTTGAAGAGGCCGACGACGGCGGCGCCACCCTGGTGAGCATCCGCACCAACGCGGGCAGCAAGGAAGTCCGGGACATGATTGCCCAGTCCGGCATGGAGGGCGGCGTGCGGGAGCAGTTCGAGATCATCGAGGAGCTGGCTGCGGGCCTCCGTTAGGCGCCGCGCCGCAGGGAACCGCTGGGAGCCGCTGGGAGCCGTCGGCGCGGCGCCCCGCGGCCAAACAACATGGGGCATCATCCCAGCTTTCTGTGACAACCTTGAAGCGATGACTTCTCAACGGACTGCACAGACCAGGACCCCGGCACGCCCCGCTCCAGGGTCGGGCTTCCTGTTCGTGCTTGCCACCCTGGCGTGCGTTGCCGGGCTGATCGCCGCGTACTACTACTTCGTCCGCACCACCACAGGCCAGTTCATCGACGAGTCCGCGCTGGTGGAAGCGGTGGATATCCACGGACCGGCGGGCAAGGCGAGCACCCGGTTCCTGGACCTGCTGCCCACCATCTCACTGGTGATGGCAGCCGTCGTAGTGCTGTTTGTCACGGTAATCCGGAAGCGCTGGACCGAAGCCGGCATTGCGGTGGCCGCCTGCATCGGCGCGAACATCGCCACGCAGGTCCTCAAAGATGTGCTGCCGGCCCGGCCGGACAAGGGCGTGGTGACGCTGGAGCTGAACTCGCTGCCGTCCGGGCACACTACCCTGGCAGCTTCCGCGGCGGCTGCGGTGTTCCTGATGGCCTCGCCGCGCTGGCGCCCAATGGCCGGTTTTGTGGGCGGAACGTTCGCCATCGCCTCCGGAGTGTCCACACTGATCAACCAGTGGCACCGGCCTGCTGATGTGGTGGCCGCGTTCCTGCTGGTGGGCGCGTTTATGATTCCCGCGGGCTGGCTGATCATCCGGCGCGGGGCGTGGAATGCGTGGGACGGTTTCGGCGGGCATATCGGCTCCGCGCGGGTCTGGCTGACGCTGCCAGTGATGATCGGGCTGGCCTCGGCTGCGGTGGCCGTGTATTCGCTGGCCCTGATCGCGCCCAGCCCCTGGCAGCAAACCAGCACCACAAATTACTTCTGGGCCGGGATCTCGCTGATTGTCATCGCCGGGTATTTGGCAACCGTCGCCACCACCGCCCTGTTCGCCTTCGCCGCACGACGGCGTGACTCACCAGGGCGCTGACGTCACCACCGCCCCCGCTGGCCCAACCAGGGTGGGGCGCAGGGAAGGTTAGCCCGGGGAATTGAGGCGGGCAATCAGGAGCGCCTCGGCGAGAATGGCGTTCTCGAAGTCGCCCAGGTGGATCGACTCGTTGGCCCCGTGGGCGCGGGAGTCCGGATCCTCCGCCCCGGTGATGAGGACCTCCGCCCGCGGATACAGCTTGGTCAGGATGTTGACGGCAGGAATCGAACCGCCCACGCCCATACAGACGGCGGGCACTCCCCAGGTCTCCTCCATTGCCGAGAGCATGGTGCGGGCAGCGGGTGAAGCGGCATCACCGGCAAAGCCCTCGGTCCTGCCGGCGGGCATAAACGTCACGTCGGCGCCGAAGGGAGTGTGCGCCTCAACATGCCGGCGGACAGCTTCCATGGCAGCGGACGTATCGCTCTCGGGTGCCAGGCTGAGGCTGAATTTCGCCCGAGCCACCGGCTGCAGCGTGTCCGAGGAAAGGGCAACAGACGGCACATCCACCCCGATAATCGCCAGCGCAGGCTTAGTCCACAGCCGCGACGTCAGTGAGCCCGAGCCGGCAAGGGGCACCCGCGGACGGACGCCGGAATCCGCGCGGAACTCCGCTTCATCCAGCAAAGGCCCCGGCGTATCCGAGGCCAGAAGCCCCTCCACGGCCACGCTGCCGTCGTCGTGATGAAGCGTGGCAATCAGCCGCGACAGCACGGTGACGGCATCCAGCAGCGGCCCGCCGTAGGTGCCCGAGTGCAGGGCATGGTCCAGTACCTGCACCTCGATAGTGCCGAGGATCAGCCCGCGGAGGCTGGTAGTCAGCGCCGGGACGCCCACCTTCCAGTTTCCGGAGTCGGCCACCACCAGGACGTCGGCGCTGAGCAGGTCGCCGTGCTGCTGGAGCAGCAGCGGCAGGCTGGGCGAACCGGCCTCCTCCTCGCCGTCGATGAAGATTGTCACGCCAAGATCCAGATCGTCCCCGAGGACCCGCAGCGCGTTGCGGAAGGCGGCCAGGTGAAGCATCACCCCGGCCTTGTTGTCGGCCACTCCCCTGCCCCACAGCCGGCCGTCCCGCTCCACCGCTTCGAACGGCGGGCTCTCCCACAGGGTGATCTCCCCGGCCGGCTGAACGTCGTAATGCGCATAGAGCAGGAGCGTCGGCTTGCCGTTCCGGGCGGGTCTCCGTCCCACCACGGCCGGCGCTCCCGGCGCCCCATCCGGCCGCGGCGCCTGCAGGATGTCGACGTCGGTGATCCCGGCTTCCTGCAGCAGGCCCGCCACCTGCCGGGCTGCCTTATCCAGTTCGGACGGGTCGAAGGACTCCCACGCCATCGCAGGAATGCGGACCAGCTCCGACAGCTGGCCGACGGCGGAGGTGAAGTCCCCCGTCACGGCTTGGCGCAACTCGGGCAACAGGGAGGTGGTGGTGTCCCGCAGGCTCAATGGTCAGCCCACCCCGTGGTGCTGTAACCACATCTCCAGCAGCGCCAACTGCCAGAGGACGTTGCTGTTCACGGCGGTCCGCTGTGTATTGGGGTCGGCCAGGAGGCCGTCGAGGTAGGCCGGCTGGAAGAGTCCGCGCTGCTTGGCCTCGGGTGCATGAAGGGCCTCGCGGACGATGGAGAGGAAAGGTTCCTCCAGGTGGCGGAGGGCGGGGACCGGGAAGTATCCCTTGGGCCGGTCCACCACGGCCTTGGGAAGCATCTGCCGGCCCAGGTCCTTCAAAATGCCCTTTCCGCCCTGCGATGCCTTCAGCTCCGGCGGGCAGGAGGCGGCGAGTTCCACGAGCTCATGGTCCAGGAACGGTACCCGGGCCTCGATGCCCCAGGCCATGCTCATGTTGTCCAGCCGCTTGACGGGATCGTCCACCATCAGCAGGTGGGTGTCCAGCCGGAGCACCGCGTCCAGGGCGGTGTCCGCGCCGGGGGCGTCCAGGTTGGATGCCAGGACCCGGCTGCTCACATCGGTGGCGCAGTACCACTCGGGTTCCAGGATGTTCAGGAGTTCTTCATGGCTGTGGTCCACAAAACTTGAGGTGAACGTGGCCAGGGCCTCCGAAAGGCCCACAGAAGCAAGCGGCTGGTGGTACCCGTACCCGCCAAAGACCTCATCGGCACCCTGCCCGCACTGCACCACCTTCAAGTGCTCCGCAACGGTCCGGGAGAGCAGGTGGAACGCCGTGACGTCGTGACTGGCCATGGGTTCGGACATCGCACCCACGGCCCCGTTGATGGACGGAGCGAACTCGGAGGTGCTGATGTGCAGTTGCTCATGCCGCGTACCGAATTCCCGGGCAACCAGGTCCGAGTAGGCGAACTCGTTCCCGGAGTCCCCGCCAGCGGCGTCAAACCCAATGCTGAAGGTCGACAGCCCGTGCTGGCCCTCCTCTGCAAGCAGGGCTACCAGCAGGCTCGAATCCAGGCCGCCGGACAGGAGGACGCCCACCGGCACGTCGGCGACCATTCGCCGTCGCACTGCTGTTTTAAGTGACTCGCGGACGGCGTCCTGCCAGTCGATAGCGGACCAGCCCGAGTTCTCCGCACGGCGGGTGTAGCTGGGCTTCCAGTACTCGCGGTCGTGCCAGCTCCCGTCAGCGCGGATGGTGCGGATGGTGGCCGCCGGCAGCTTCTGGATACCGCGAAGTATGGTCCGCGGCGCCGGGACGATCGAGTGCCAGCTCAGGTAATGGTGCAGGGCCGTCTCGTCGATGCTGGTGTCCATCCCGCCCGAGGCCACCAGTGCTGGCAGGCTGGATGCGAAGCGCAACGTTCCGGGGAGCTGGGTGACGTACACGGGTTTTATGCCCAGCCGGTCCCTGACCAGCAGGACCTCCTGCCGCTGCGGATCGTAAAGAGCCAGCGCGAACATCCCCACCAGGTGGTGGACAAAGTCGTCGCCCCACTTCCGGTAAGCCTTCAGGATCACCTCGGTATCGCTGGTGGACCGGAAGGTGAACTCCGGCTCAAGCTCCCGGCGCAGTTCCTTGTAGTTGTAGATGCAGCCGTTGAAGGTGATGGCCAGGCCGCCGTCGTCCAGCATCGGCTGCGCCCCTGCCTCGGACAGGTCGATGATGCTGAGCCGCTGATGTCCCAGAGCCACCCAGCCCGCGCCATTCCACGTTCCCCTCCCGTCCGGCCCCCGCGACGTCATTGCCCCCATCATTTTCAGTACCGACTCTTGGGAGGCCTTTCTCCCATTGAAGGCGATTTCGCCGGCTATTCCGCACATGGTGCTGTCCTCGTTCCTTGCAATCTACTGCGATCGGTGCGGTTCTTCCCGAACCACCCTGATGGTCTTGAGCGTGGGATCGGCGGGATCCGGCAGGACCATTCCCGCCTCCACACCGCTCCGGAGGTAGTCAATGGCGGCTTTGTTGATCCGTTCGCCGGGCAGCAGGAGGGGGATGCCGGGCGGGTAGGGCGTGGCCATTTCGGCGGCGATGCGGCCCGGTGCTTCCTCGCACGGAATCACTTCCACCGGTCCGAAGAACGCGTCCCGGGGCAGCATCACCGTCTCCAGGTAGAGGTCCTCCTCATCCGGAATGACGACGGCGGGCGGCCGGGGCAGGTCCGGGGCGGCTTCAGAGAGCGCGCGCAGTCCGGCCAGCAGCCGGCCAGCCGTCTCCTGGTCATCGGACACCGCGATCACGGCTTCCGTCCGGCGGTGGTCTGTGGTGCCCATGTCGATGCGGCAGTTCTCGCGCAGCCAGTCCGTGGCCTGGAACCCGCTGATGCCAAGGTTCGAGACGTCGATCATGATGTGCTGGACGTCCAGGTCGTGGGAGGCCTCCGCGTGGACCAGTTCGTCTTCGAGGACGTGCAGGCCGGGGAGTGCCTCGATGTCCCGCCGGAGTCCCTTCGTCAGTTCCAGGGCCTTTTCGATCATGGCCTTGCCGTCCTGCACCATCTGCCGGCGCCAGCCGTCCATCGCTGCGTACAGCATGACGTTGGCACTGGTAGTGGACAGCACATCGGCACACTGGTTCAGCCGGACCGGGTCCACCAGGCTGCCTTGCAGGTGGAACATGGAGCCCTGCTCGAAGCCCAGCCCCATCTTGTGGACACTGACCACGCAGATGTCCGCCCCGGCGGACATCGCCCAGGTGGGCGTGTCCGGGTGGAAGGGCAGCTGCGCGCCCCAGGCCTCGTCAACGATCAGCGGTTTGCCCCGCTTGTGGCAAATCTCCACGATCGCCTCGAGGTCCGCGCACGTGCCGTACGGGGTGGGGCTGACAATGAGCGCGGCGGAGGCATCCGGGTAACGCTGCCACATCTCCTCCACGGTTTCCGGAGACGGCGGGTGGCTCAACTTCAGCTCGTTGTCCCATTTCGGCTTGATCCACCGCGGCTGCAGCCCGGACAGCACCAGCCCCGAGACCACCGATTTGTGGGCGTCCCGGCTGATGAGCAGCTCCCCCTCGCCGCGGGTCACAGCAAGGATGGCGGCTTTGATGGACAGGGAGCTGCCGCAGGTGGAGAAGAAGGCCATGTCCGCGCCCACGGCTTCGGCCATCAGCTGCTCGGCTTTGGACAGGTAGCCGTTGGAGGACTGCCGGTCGTCGAGCCCGGAGGAGGCAACGACGTCGGACTTGAAGCTCTGCTCGCCCAGCACCTCCAGCACGCGCGGATCAACGCCGCGTCCCTGCCGGTGGGCAGGAGGAGTGAACCCGTACCTTTCCAGTTTCTGGTGTTCGGCCAGTGCATCGAGCACCGGCGCTTCATTCTGGTCCATATGCCCTCCCGGATCCTCGGCTAAGAACTCTGGTCGCTCGCCAGCAGCGGCGCATCAGTCAGTTGTCGAAGCGGTGTTGCCGGCAGGCTGCTGATGTGGACGGCGTCGGCGATGACGTCGCACAAGCTGCCCGCCTTGGCGTAGGCTTCCCGCTGCCTTGCAGCACCGGTGCCCCTGGTCAGGACCTGGAACAGCAGGGATTCCACAACGTCGAACTCGCCCTGCTCCTTCAGCACCGGCTGGACATGGTCCAGCAGTGCCATGACCACTTCGAAGGCCGCGCGGGGCTGGCCCGTCAGCGGATCCACCAGCTCGCCGTCAAGCCCGAAGCGGCCCGCCTGCCAGGAGGCGAGCCGAAGCTGCAAAGCAGAGGCAGGAACCGGAGGCACACCTGCGTGCCACTGCCTGGCCGCCGTCTCCACCAGACCCCGCACCAGGGCGGCCAGCAGGACTGCGTCGTCGGCAAAGAGGCACACGTCCCCCACCCGGACCTCCACGGTGGGATGACGATGGCTCAGCCTCGCGTCAAAATAGATCTGCCCCTTGTCCAGGGGGACGCCCGACGTCAGGATCTCCTGAACCTGCGCATGGTAGGCCTCGGCCGAGCCGAAGATCTCGCATGGCCCGGCGGTGGGCCAACGGTTCCAGGCCTGTGAGCGGTAGCTTGCGTAGCCGGAGTCGGTGGCGTTCCAGAAGGGGGAATTGGCAGTGATGGCCATCAGCACCGGGAGCCAGACCCTGACCCGGTCCAGGACAGCGACACCCTCCGCGTCCGACTCCACCTCCACATGTACGTGGCAGCCGCAGGTGAGCTGCTCGACGGCGGTCAGGCCGAACCGCTGGATCATCCGCTGGTAGCGAAGGCCAGGAGTCGCTGTGGACTGCACGGGAAGGGGCGAGGTGGCAAGGGCCACCGAGCGGGCCCCTACCCCACGGGCAGTGGCATCCGCGCTTACCCGCCGTGCTGTGATGTCCTGTGCCAGTTCATCCAGGCTGATCCTTGGCAAGGTGCACGTTTCGATCTGTTCCTGCTTCATCTCACTGCTGAGCCCGTCATCGTCGCTCAGGCGTTCCAGCAGTTCGCCCAGCGGAACAGCATGCCCGTCGGCGTAGTCGAGGATGAGGAACTCCTCCTCCACACCAACCCGGCGCATCAACGCTGTCCCTTTGGACCGGCACTTCCCCCGTCTGGGATATGACCGTGGGCAGAGCGCTCGTGGGGATCAAGATAAGCCATGGTTACTCCTCCAAAAAAGGACCTTGGGGCGTTGGCTTAACCTCCGGTGCTCACCACATACTAAGCATGCTTATTTCCCGTCCGCAAGGCAGGATGCACAAAAACACCCCGAAACAAGGCGTTTTTCGCGCTGTTTCGGGGCGGTTCCGTGAATCTATTCAGGAGTTCTTTCCGGCTCTGTGGTACGGCTATGTGCCTAGACGAGTGGCGGCCCGGCGAGGCTGGCATTGATCTCCGCTGTGACGGACGACGTCGGCATGGCCGGGATGAGGCGTTGCAGGAACTTCCCGCGGGCTGCTTCGACGAAACCACGGAAAAGGCCGAAGTCCTCGGGAAGCTCCTCCGGGTGCCATTGAATGCCCATGGTGAAGGTGTTGGCGGGATACTCGATGGCTTCCACCACCTGGTCTTCACTCCAGGCGGCAGCAATGAGGCCCTCGCCGAGCTTGTCCACGGCCTGGTGGTGGGAGACGGGAACGGGTCCCGGGTCCGAGCCGATCAGCTGCTCGAGCCGGGAACCGGGCTTGATCTCCACGGGAATCCTGTTGAAGTTGTAGCCGCCGGGCTGGTACCGGCCGTTCCCGATCACATCGGGAAGGTGCTGGTGGAGGCTGCCGCCCAGGGTGACGTTCAGAAGCTGCTCGCCACGGCAGATACACAGCAGCGGAACGTCCTGGCGGATCGCTTCCTGGATCAGGGCCTGCTCCCAGGCGTCGCGCTCCGGCCGGGGCGCATCGGTCTCGGCGTGGGCTTCCTGGCCGTACAGGGAAGGATCAACGTCCCAGCCGCCGGGGACCACCAGGCCGTCGAGCCTGCCCACGAGCTGTTCGATCATGCCGGCGACAACCGGCTGCGGCGGCAGGAGGATGGGAACGCCGCCGGCGGCGATGAGGGGGTTCAGGTAAGTCTCGGGCAGGAATGCCGCCCTGACCGTGCCGCAACCATCTGTGCCCGCCTGCTCCAGGTACGTGGTCAGTCCGATGATGGGCTTCATCGCGGCGTCGGTTGTTTCCAATGTGGTCCTTCCAGAAAATTTCTCTGCCTCCAATTTTATGGCCGCGGAAAGCAGGAAATGTTTCGTGCAGGTCAAATCCAGGTGTCGAGAGGGTCACACTTTTTGGCTCAGTCCATGCCGCGGGGTATCACGCTGAACCGCCGGTTGAGCAGGGACGGCACCCGGGTCCTAACGGCCGCGATCCGTTCCGGTTCCAGCTCGGCAAAAACGACGCCGGGCGCTTCACCCGCGTTGGCGATGACCACCCCGAAAGGATCCACCACGATGGAGTAGGCGGTGGCGAGCGGCCCCGACTGGTTGGCCGTCACCACATAGGAGGTGTTCTCGATTGCACGGGCACGGACCAGGGTGCTCCAGTGGTCCTCCTTGCCCGGGCCAACGATCCACATGGCCGGCAGCAGCAGGACATTTGCCCCCGCGTCCACCAGGTAGCGTGCGCTCTCCGGGAACCTGAGGTCGTAGCAGGTGAGCATGCCCAGGCGAAGCTGGCCGTAGGAGAGCAGCTCCGGCTGGCCGATGGTTCCCTGGCTTATTCCAGCGCTTTCGCTGTAGCCAAAGGCGTCGTAGAGATGGACCTTGCGGTAAGTGCTTTGGACGGCGCCCTCGGAGTCAATGGCCACCAGGGTGTTGTAGGGAAGGCCTTCAGGGTTGGCTTCCGTGGTACCCACCACCACCGGCAGGTGGAGACCCTTGGCGAGCGCCCCGATGCCGCTGACGAAAGGCCCGTCCAAGGGCTCTGCGACGTCCGCGAGGACGCTCGGCGGTTCGGTACTCGCGTACAGGCTGGACTCCGGCAGCACCAGCAGGTCAGCGTTACCCAAGGCGGCAGCTTCCATCAGTTGCCCGATGTGCAGCAGGTTCCTTCGGGGATCCCTGCCGGCGCTGAACTGCCCGGAGGCGATTATCACTTCAGCCCTCCTGCCACGGCGAAACGGCCCCTCAACAAAGGTTCGCACACCCGGGTCCGCGCGAACAGCCCCGCTGGGCCCCTCCGCAGGAAGCCGCTCCTCACCGAACTTTGACCTGCGCAAATATGGAACAACTCTTGACAAAACCTTGAGTGATTACCTCGGCGTAATTTGAGCCCGGTCCACAAAGCTATTCCTATCGGAGCCGCACAGGCTCACAAGGTCTCTGCGGAACACCGCACAATATTCACTGAGGGGCACCACATGGCTAAGGTTGCAGGACGTAAAAAGCGCATCATCGGCACCACCGTTGCACTGGTGGCCATCAGCGGCGGCGCCGCCTTCGCCTACTGGACTGCAAGCGGCGCAGGGGACACCACCACGACGGCGGCTGCCGCCAGCACGAACTTCACCATCACCAGTTCGGTTGCCGGCAACCCACTCTCTCCCAACGGGCCGATCCAGACGGTCACCTTTACTGTGACCAACCCGGCCACCGGCAGCCAGAAGGTCACCAATGTCGTGGCGACGGTTGCGGGCCTCAACGGCACAGCCTGGACGTCGGTTACCGGATGTTCCAAGGATGACTTCAGGGTCGTGGGCCCCACCAATTTCCCCGCAACCGAAATCGCGGCCGGCGAGGCCGTCACCGGCACCGTAACCCTTCAGATGATCGACCGCCCTGGCGTCAACCAGGACGGCTGCAAGGGCGCCGACGTGCCCCTGCACTTCGCGGCCAGCTGAAGAAGGCAAGGGATCACTTTCCTGAAGCAGTCCGTCAGCTTCATAGCCCGATGGTGATGAAGTCCGCCTAGCCGCTATCAAGCCCGACTTTCCCGGAAGGTTCCCGTGCCCACAGTCGCCAGCTCCCCCGAAGCCTCCCCCCGGCTTCGGCGGGAGCTGGTTTGTTTTAACCGGGTGGCGCGTGCCGGACTGCTGGCGCTCGTAATCCTTTTCGTTGCCACTTTCGCGGGCGCTTCACCGGCGTCCGCCTACTGGCGGGCCGCCGGGTCCGGAAGTACGACGGCGGCAGTCGCCACGCTGCTTCCGCCCACCAACGTTTCGGTGTCGGCAAGCAGCAACTCCAACGTCGCAGTCAGTTGGACGCGGTCCGCCGGTGCCGTGGTTCCCACGGGCTACTACATCACCCGGATCACCGGTTCCACAGTGATGGCGGCCTGCGGTTCAAGCCCTGTGACGCCGCTTTTAGCGTCCTCGTGCACGGACATATCGGTTCCCGAAGGCACGCACCGTTACCAGGTAACCGCCGTCCACCGCTCTTGGACCGCAACGGGCACCGTGAGCGGAAACGTGGCGGTCACCAGCCTCCGTGACCTCTCCTTCGTCTCGCAGCCGTCCGCAACCGCAACAGCCGGCTCGCCGATCACTTCATTCACGGTGCAGTTGCGGACCATTTTCGGTCTTGAGGTGTGGGACGAAGGTATCCCCATCACGGTGAGCATCGGTGCCAACCCGGCGGGCGGTACCCTTTCCGGAACCGTAACCACTTATACGAACTGGTCCGGCACCGCCACCTTCGACGGCCTGTCCATCAACAAAGCAGGCGCTGGCTACACCCTCATCGCTTCCAGCCCTGGCTTCGCCGGAATCGCCAGCAACAGCTTCACGGTTCTCCCAGCCCCTGCCAGCAAACTGGTAATCACCGCCGGAGCATCCCTTACGGGCCTCGCCTCCAGCGCGGCGATCCTCGGGCCGGTGACTGTGCAGCGACAGGATGCCTACGGCAATGCCGTTACCGCCGGACCTTCTACGGTCTCTCTCGCCACCAGCTCCGCCGGAACCACCATCTTTGCTGCAACGGCGAACGGTGCAAATGTCACCATGGTGACCATTTCCGCGGGGTCCTCGTCGGCGTCGTTCTTCTACGGGGACACGAAAGCCGGCACCGCAACCATCACTGCTGCTACACCAGGCCTCACGGCTCCCGTGCCCGTCACCGCCACCATCACCGCCGCAGCAGCAGGAAAACTGAAGTTCGATGCCATCGCTGCCGTCGTCCCCAAGAACACACCCATAACGCCTTCCGTAACGGTCCGCGTTCTGGACGCCTTCGGCAACCCGACCGACAGCCCCGGCCAGGTCACGCTTCATTCGAACTGCTCCACTAAGGGCATGCTCATCCGCGCCTTGTCCGCCGGGGCAGCCACATTCCCGGACCTTGAAATCACAGGAAAAGCCACCGGCTGCACGCTGACCGCAAGCAGCGGCACACTGGCCGGGGAGCCAAGCAACTCCTTCAGCACAGACTGAGTGAACATCAGGCAGGCGGGCATCTTCTCCAGGTGGATTCCGTTGCGCCATAATGGCAGGCAGTAGCGCCCTGCCGTCCGGAGAGATCCCTGCACAGGGACGGGCCATGTTGCGCTGGTGACACCTTGAGCTACAGGCGCTGCTGCGGAAGAAGGACGCCATGAGGGACGCAGGAAAGCAGGGCTCAGACCCATCCGGTGAGAGCGGGCCAGCAGCGCTGCAACATCCACGATTCGCCCGGGCCTATCCGCGGGCCGTGGAGGTGATGAACCGCCGCGGCGGGACAGAACACCGGCGGAGCATCCTTGCCGGCCTCAGCGGAACCGTCATCGAAATCGGCGCCGGTAACGGCTCCGTCTTCGCCCTCTATCCGGAAACGGTGACCCAGGTGATTGCCATCGAACCGGACGATGATCTCCGAGACCTTGCTCAGGCCAATGCCGCCTCGGCACCGGTTCCCATCACGGTTCTGGCGGCAACCGCCGAACAGATCCCGGCGAAGGACGCCAGCGCGGACGCTGTGGTGGCCAGCCTCGTCCTGTGCAGCGTGGCCGAGCCGGCCGCCGCACTGGCTGAAATCCGCCGGGTCCTGCGCCCCGGAGGGACACTGGCCTTTTATGAGCACGTCCGCTCCAACAACCGCCTGGCCGCCGCGGCTGAGGATTTGCTGACCCCTGCCTGGCAGCGGATCGCGGGCGGCTGCCACCTCAACCGGAACACGCTCGAGGCCATCACCGCTGCTGGGTTCACCGGGGTGGTCAGCCGGCGTTTCGGCTTCTCTGCAGGCCCGCTGGTCCCTCCGGTTGCTCACATCATGGGTACGGCAACGAGCCCCGGCCCCGGCTGACCTGAAGCGCTCTACGCCGAGCCGCGCAGCCCATTCCCTTCCACCAGGCGAGCGGCTTCAGCCCTCCGAAGATCCCACCCTGCGCAGCCGCTCCGGCGGGTGCAGGTCGATGATCGGCAGGTGGCCGTCGGTGCGGATCGCGTCGCCTCCGCCGTTGCGGTGGTGGTAGCCGCTGGAGTAGTGGCGGATCACGTGCACGGACTCAACGGCGTTGGCTGAGCTGAGCGTCTCGATGATGAAGTCGCGTTCCTCGTCCGTGCGGTCAGCAATTTTGTGGGTGATCTGGAACGTAAACAGGGACAGCCCCACGCTGCGGTCATACGTGCCGGCGCCTACCCAGTCCACGGCCAGGCCGCCGGGCAGCATCCATCCGGCCGGGCACTTCCAGAACCGCACATGGTGCCGTTTGCGCGGGTTCCCGTCGATTTCCCGCTGGAATGCAAGGTCCTGCTTGTTGCCGAAAACGTAGAGCGAGCTCACGGGGGCATGCGGGTAGCTCCGTCCCAGGACGGTGGAGGTCAGGGTGCGCCAGGCCGTGGCCGGGGTGATCGGATCGGCCTCCACCCACCCCGCCGTCTGCATCGCCTGCCTCAGCTCCTCCTTGGGCCCCACTACGGCGAGGTTCACGGGATCGCCCAGCACGCCGTCGCCCGTCCTGGTCCGCCCGATGAAGTAGTCCGGGATGTACAGGCTGCTGAGAATCTTGTGGATGCGCGGCAGCAGGGCGTAGGCAAGGATCAGCCACACCGGCAGGAAGACCCACGTCTGCTCCGGCCCGCGCGAAAGCCGGGCGAGCAGGAAGACGTAAACAGCCCAGCCCACAGCAATCGTCACCACCAGGTACAGCAGCCGCTGCAGGACCGCCAGGACGGTGGCCCACCTGCTTTGCCGGCGCACCACAGGACTGCTGGACCGCGAGTGGTCCGGTTCTTCCGGAACGGTCCGCTTCCCGCCAGTGGACGTCACAGTGCTTCTCCTTTCGGTCGCCAACCCATGACCAGCCTAGAAGATGCGCCCGCACTCCTGCAGTGGGCCGGCAGGAGCCAGAGCCCGGAACAGCCAGAAGGCAACCAGCTCAGGCAGGAAGGCTCAGCTGCTCCACGATGATCCGCGCCGTCTCGTGCTCTCCGAGGATCCGGAAATGCCCGGCCGTAGGCAGTTCAATGTTCGTGGCACCCGGCAGGACGCTGCCCTCAGGAATGTGCGGATCGAACGGGCCGTAGATCGATGTGATCCGGCTGTTGATCGTCTCCTCACGGGCCAGTTGGAGGGTGAGGGCGTTGCGGGGCGAGAAGATCCGCAGGCTGGGCAGTAGCATGTACTTGGCGTAGCGCGACCCGGAAAACGGCGTGCACACGGCGATCATCCGGTCAATGCGGTGCTCCGGATCCAGGTTCAACATCGTGTACTTCCCGATGAGCCCGCCCTTGCTGTGCGCCACGATGGCCGCATCCCGCAGGCCCGCCTCCTCCAGGTGCTGGGCCACGAGCCGGGCGGCAGCGGGGACGTCCAGGCTGTTCCGCTGCAGCACCGTCACCACGTGCACCGGATGGCCGGCGTCGTGGATGCACTGAATAAGGGGCAGCATGAACTGCCAGTTTTCGTACACGCCGGGGATGATCACCACGGGAGCGCGGTGGCCCTGGTGGAACGAGCCGGGCTGCACGCGGGAGAGCACGCCCCGGACCTGCCAGGCGCCGGCATAGAGATAATCCTGAAGCCACCACACGCCTTTTTGCAGCGCACTGGCTCGAGTGGGCGTGCCCGTTTGACTCATCTGTTGAGGATAGCCCCACGCGCGGGATTCAGTAGTTCCGCCGGTGCTTGAGCCGGGGAATGACGACGGCGAACACGGCAGCCGCCGCGAACCCCAGTACGCCTGTGGCTGAGATCCCCGCGCCCAGGGACGCCAGTGCCGTCACCCCGGAGAGGAGGACAGGCCCACCGGTGGACCCTGCGTCCGCCATGAACCGCCACAGCCCCAGGAACTGGCCGCGCCCCCGGTCCGGCGAGAAGTCGGCCCCTAGGGTCATGACCAGTCCGGAGCTGATGCCGTTGCCGAACCCGATCAGCAGCGACGCCAGGAGCAGCGCCACAAAGGACCCCGTCAGCGGTATCAGCAGCAGCGCCGTACCCATGATCAGCGTGGACGGGACAGCCACAAACTGGCGGCCCTTCCGGTCCATGAGCTTGCCGGCGGGATAGAACACCAGCATGTCGATGGCTCCGGAGAGCCCGTAAATCAGGGACGCCGAGGTGGCGTCCATGCCCAGGTGGTCGGCCCACAGCGGGATGACCACCTGGCGTGAGGAGCGCAATGCGCTGAGCAACAGGATCCCCACACCCACGCTCAGGAACACGCCGGCATGCGAAACTGCCACGCTGCGGAGGGTGGGCTCGGGGCCGGACGTGCCGCCGTCGTGCGCTTCGGCCAGCACGAGGTCCGGAATGGTGAGGGACAGCAGCGCGGCGGCCGCCATCGCCACCACGCCCACCCAGTAAGCCCCGCCAATTCCGGAGAACTGCATCACGGCCGCACCCAGGAAGGGCCCGATGAACACACCGATCCGGTTTACGCCGCCCAGTGTGGACAGCGCCCGCGCCCGGAACGTCACGGGAACGGCTTCGGTGAGGTACTTCTGCCGCGCCAGCCCGAACACTGCTCCGGACATGCCGACGACGGCCATCGCCACCGCGAGCAGCCACAGCCCGTTAGGGATCAGGGAAGACAGCCCCGCTGCCGCGAGTGCCAGACCGGCAGCGACGGCGGCGCCCACAATGGCCCAGCGTTCGCCGAATTTCAGGGTCACCAGGGACGCGGGCAGGTTGAAGAACCATGAGCCCAGCCCGATCAGGGTGACGATCAGCGCGGCCACTGCAACGGAGGCACCAAGATCACGGGCGGTCAGCGCCACCACCGGAAGAATCGCTCCCTGGCCGATCCCAAAAAGCAGGGTGGGGCCGAAGGCTGCCACGGCGATGCTGCGAAGGCTGAAGGGCTGGGGGTCATCCGGGGAAGTCATCAGATTTATCCTAGGGCGGCCGGCATAAGGAGGGAGAAAAGCCCAGACTTGGGGGTCACAAAACCCTTGCAAAGGACTAGCGTTTGCCTTATGGGGTGCTGATTCGCGCCCACGGCCACAGGGGAGGTTCTTTCATGGGTGAAGTGTGGATCCGTACGCTCGGCAACGGGCTGGTCCGGGCAGACAAAGTCACCGAAATCACATCAACCCGGGGAACCCTCCACGAGGACCAGGGGTATCTGCTGAAGGTCATCGTCGACGGCAAAAGCCACGCACTGATCGACGACAGCGACCTTCAGGGAACCTTGGCCGAGCGGCTCGAATACGCGCGGCATGTGGAGGACGCCCTGCTGCTGGCCATCGACGAGGCGCGGGACAGTGATGCCTCCGTGGTCATCTCGTATGAGCCCGAGCGCGGGCGCTGGTCATCGGCTCCGGTGACGGCGTTAACCGGAAGCCTGCCCGAAGCGGTGGGTTGAGCAGGGCCCGGACAGGAGGCCCCGGACTGGGTCCAAAGGCCTTGGTTTAGCCTGCGACGACCCCAACGGCGAGCACCGACGTGTCACAGGATCAGCATCCTAATCGGTGTAATAAATACGTAACTGTTGCGTGGGTCACATTTGCCCCTTACTCTGGATGAGGCTTAAGAAATAGGCCATAGCAAGAAGCTGCAGCGTCGCAGCCAATGCCGGGGAAGGCTTTACAACTTGAATTCGAAGCTGAACATCGTTGTCCGTGTAGATCTCGATCACGCCAAGGCTCTGGTGATTGCAAAGGGGCATATCACCGTCCACAGCGTGAACGCACTGTATGTAGTAGTGAAGAGGGCCAATTCCTTACGGGAAGGCCTGGACCTGAAGTTGGACATCACCCACGCACGGGTTGATGAAGAAGCCCTGGAAATGCTTCATACCGCTTCAGAAACGCATCACCTGCCGGCCAAAATCGATCCGCAGCAGGCACCTTGCACTATCAGCGTCCTGGCAGCTCGCCGGGAGCATGCACCCGCAAGGCGCGCGCTGATCGCCGCCTAAAGCTTTGCAGGCAAGGTACCCGCAGCGTCCACAATCGGGCCAGTGTGCCAGCCACAGACTTTTTTCTTCCTGATTTTCCTCAAACTTTGAGTGCAGCTGTATCCGAATAGACGGGTAGCTGCACTCTTAGTTTGAGGGCAGCCCTTCAAGCGCGAGCCGGTTCACCGCCTGCGTTTGCATTCAGCCATTCCTTGAGGAGCGGGGCGGGCAGCGGCCGGGCGAAGTGGTACCCCTGGGCGAGGGCCGTGAGCGATTCGAGTGCCGCAGCGGGGTCGGCCATGAGAGCCCTCTCGGTGATTTCCAGCAGCAGGAGGCGGGGTCGATGCTCCTGAGCCGTGGGCAAACATCATCATCGGACCGTCAGCCCGCCCGGATACCGTGACGTTGTTCCGGCGGATCACACGCCCACCGCTACGTCACCGAGCTGCAATACCGAAATATGTGGTGACACGCCGGGGGCCCGGCGGCGAAACTGTGTGTCTGTTTCGCTGCCGGGCCACCGGCCACAAGGACATGTGTGCTGATGACATGTTTGTGTGTTGGGTGTGTTTTTGTGTTTTGCGGGGTCCTCCTTCCGCTCAGCCTGCTTTATGCTGCCGCTTCAGGCGCATGGTGCAGGCACGGCCAGCAAACGTTGGGTGTCCTAGGAGACCTTGCGCTTGCGGAGCATGAGGAGGATTCCTGCTGCCAGGAGCAGCAGGGCCAGCGGGACCAGGGAGGCGTCCGCGCCGGTGTTGGCCAGGGTGTTGGCGCCTTGGCTGGTGCCTGCTTGGGCAGCGGTGGTGCGGGCGGTGGTGTCAAGGGCGATGGCGCCGCCTACTGCGGTGGACCCGGCCGGTGCTGCGGAGAAGCCGCCGGCGCCTGCAGTGCCGGTGTCAGAACCGTCGCCCGTGCCCGTGTCCGTGGTGCCGTTGCCTGGGGTGTTTGTGCCCGGAGTGTTGGTACCGGGAGTGTCCGTGTCGGGGTCGACGGCGCCGGTGCCTCCGGTGTTGCCGTCACCCGGGGTCTCCGTGCCGGGGGTCTCGGTGCCGGGTGTGCCGGCGCCGGGGTTCTCCGTGCCATTGCCGTCACTGCCCAGTCCCAAGCCAAGATCCAGACCCAGGTCAAGGTCGGCAACCAGTCCACCGGTGCTTCCGGTGTTGCCGGTGCTGCCGGCGCCAACACCGACAGCTGCGTCTACTACGGCGTCGAGTCCGCCGGTGGTGAGTCCGTCGGTGGCACCGTTGGTGCCGCCGAGGCTGACGTCCACGAGGGCATCGACACCACCAGTCGTGACTCCATCAGTGGCACCGTTGACGCCGCCGAGGCTGACGTCCACGAGAGCATCGACACCACCAGTCGTGACTCCATCAGTGGCACCGTTGATGCCCCCGAGGCTGACGTCCACGAGAGCATCGACACCACCAGTCGTGACTCCATCAGTGGCACCGTTGACGCCGCCGAGGCTGACGTCCACGAGAGCATCGACACCACCAGTCGTGACTCCATCAGTGGTGCCGTTGGTGCCGCCGAGGTCGACGGCGACGTCCGCGGCGGCGGTGAGGTCGGTCGCGGCCGGAGCCGTTCCACCGGTGACGGCGTTGCCGAGACCGAGGTCCACGACCGCTGCTGCGGCGAGGTCGGGGCCGGTGGCTTGGCCGGTCCCGTTCCCGAGGTCGACCGCTACGTCCGCGGCGGCGGTGAGGTCGGTCGCGGCCGGGGCAGTTGCACCGGTGACGGCGTTGCCGAGACCGAGGTCCACGACCGCTGCTGCGGTGAGGTCGGGGCTGGTGGTTTGGTCGGCAGTGGTGATGGTTCCGAGGTCCACTGCGGCGTTGACTACGGCGGCGACGGCCGTTGACTCCGACGGCGTTGGGTCACCCAGCAGGCCCAACGACGCCGTGTCAGCGGACGCCGCCGCCGAGATGAGGGCGGACGCGGAAAGATCCGGACCGCTGGTGGTGTCCGCGGCGTTCGCCGCGGTGCAGCCGAAGGCCAGAAGCCCGCCGGCAAAGAGGGTGCCGAGCATCCCCCTGCGAAGGTTCGAACTCATGATGATGTCTCCTGAAGAAGTTGAGGTCAGGGGCCGCTTGTCAGCAACCCGCAATAGCCGTCTTCTGCCGCACCCAGAGGGGGCAGACGGGTCTCAACTAATCAGGAGAGGAACCGGGGTCCAGGGACACCGGTGCAGGGACATGCTCAGAGGTTTCACCGGCGCGGAAGGCACCGGGAACAGGAAAATCAAAGCTGAACGGGCTCAGCCAGGCCGCCACGCCGGGGGCACCGGTAGCGGACGTGCCGCTTCCGGCACCCGACCCCGGGACGGCGGGAGCCTGGGCAGGGACCGGCGAAGGGTCAGCGGTGTCCTGCTGCCCAACCCGGCCGTCAGATGCGGCGGCGGGGGCCAAGAGCGGGGACGACGTACCCGCCGGGGCAACCGCACCGGCACCGGCACCGGCACCGGAGGCAGCCGGACCCGGGCCTCCCACAGCGTCACCAACGGGCAGGCCGACAGGGGCCGGGCCCTCATTGGCAGGCCCCGGATTCGCTGCCGGGACCTGGGGTTCGGCGGGGGCTGCCGTGGCGCCATCGGCAAGACCGGCGCCTCCGGCAGGGTCCGCACCATCGGGGACGACGGGCAGGTCGGGCACCACTGCGGGCAGCGGTGCGGTGCCGGTCACCAGGTCAGCGACGGGCTGCAGAACGGGTTCGAGAACCGGAACAGCCCCGGCCACAGGCGGAACAACACCGCCCGCCACGGCTGCGGTGGCTCCGTCAGCAGCACCGGCAACGGGAACCGCAACGGCCGCTACGGCACCGGCGGGAACCACCTGGTTCACCACCGGTACTGCTGCGACGATATTATCCGCGAGCCCGGCAACCTGACCGGCCACCGGCGTCAGCAAACCCTGAGCGGGCGCCGCAGCAGCGGCAGGGACAACGGGGGCAGCGGGCGCCGCAGGGGCGGCGGGTGCAGGGCCGGCAAGTCTGTCCGTTACCGAGGACACCGAACTGGTGACCCCGCCCAACAGCGACGCGGTGTCAGAGACCGCATCCGCTGAAGCAGCCGGAGATGAAAACGTCAGCCAGGTCAGGGTCGCCGCGCCGGCAAGAAGCACAGGACGCAGGGCACGCCACGAAGAACGAGCCATAGCCATGCGTACCACCCCCAGTACCGGTGCATTCGACGATTGCCCACAGCCTAAAACCAAATGTTGCAGGAAGTCTAGGCAAATCGAAAAACAAATCGACTAATGCGGACCGAAGAATGCAATCCAACTGCTGATGTCACTTAAGACGCGCTTGCATTAGGGCATGCAACAGTTCCGTAATTCATGTGACGCTGATCACTAAAAGCGCTTTCCTGCTTCTAACTTAGGATTGCCTACCCTACAGTTCCTCGGGTGGGCAATCTTTCCCCAACACCCACCAGGACTCCGGTCCGCCCCACTCTTCCCCAGAAAGCAGTGCCTCAATGAAGATTCGCAACAGCGCTCTAGCCGGCATCGCACTCGCCGCCAGCGCCGCCCTCAGCCTGTCGGCCTGCGCCGGCAGCGCCACGCCTGCATCCACGAATTCAGCAACCTCCGCCGCCTCGGCTGGAGCAGTCTCGGGCGAAATCACCGTCTACAACGCCCAGCACGAAAGCCTCACGAAGGAATGGATAGATGCCTTCACGGCGGAGACCGGCGTCAAGGTGACCATGCGGCAGGGTTCGGACACAGAGCTGTCCAACCAGATCATCCAGGAGGGTCCGGCGTCCCCGGCCGATGTCTTCCTCACCGAAAACTCCCCCGCCATGACGCAGGTTGAGAACGCGGGCCTCTTCGCTGATGTGGACAAGGCAACCACCGAGCAGGTACCGGCAGAGTTCCGGCCCTCCACGGGTAAGTGGACGGGCATTGCGGCCCGCTCCACCGTCCTGGTCTACGACAAGGCCAAGCTGACCGAGGCCCAGCTGCCCAAGTCCATGCTTGACCTGGCCAACCCCGAGTGGAAGGGCAAGTGGGCGGCTTCGCCGTCCGGCGCCGACTTCCAGGCCATCGTGTCCGCGCTGCTTGAGCTCAAGGGTGAGGCAGCCACCGAAGAGTGGCTGGCGGGCATGAAGGAGAACTTCAAGGCCTACAAGGGAAACAGCACCGCCATGAAGGCAGTCAACGCCGGCGAAGTGGATGCCGCGCTGATCTACCACTACTACTACTACGGCGACCAGGCCAAGACCGGCGAGAACTCGAAAAACGTCACCCCGTACTACTTTAAGAACCAGGACCCGGGCGCGTTTGTGTCCGTCTCCGGCGGCGGCGTGCTGAACACCTCCAAGAATGAGGCCGCGGCGCAGGCATTCCTAAAGTTCATCACCGGCAAGAAGGGCCAGGAAGTCCTCAAGGACGGCACCTCGTTCGAGTACGCCATCGCCTCGGATGTTCCGGCCAACGAGAAGCTTGTCCCCATAACGGACCTTCAGGCGCCCACCGTGGACCCCGCCAAGCTGAACTCCGAGAAGGTCACCGATCTGATGACCAAGGCAGGACTCCTCTAATTTCGTGACTCCTGATCTATCGGCTCCCCCTCGAGGGAGCACGACGACGGCGGGCCGGGGCAGCAGCCCCCGCCCGCCTTTCGGCGTTTCAGCAGTGTCCATCCTGGCGGTGTTGATCGCCCTCTTTTCCCTCGTCCCCCTGGGGTACGTGGTGTACATGACGGTGGCAACCGGGTGGGACACCGCCGTCGGACTCGTCTTCCGGCCGCGGGTCCTCGAACTGCTCCTCAACACCCTCCTGCTGATGGCATTCACCGTCCCGCTCTGCCTTCTCCTGGGCGTGGCGGGTGCCTGGCTGGTTGAACGGACCGGGCTGCGCGGCGCCCGGATCTGGGCGGTTCTCCTGGCAGCGCCACTGGCCATACCCGCGTTCGTTAACAGCTATGGCTGGGTTTCGGCCGTCCCGTCACTGGGCGGGCTGGGTTCCGGCGTCCTGATCGCCACGCTCTCCTATTTCCCGCTGGTGTATATCCCTGCTGCGGCCACACTCAGCCGGCTGGATCCGGCCATCGAGCAGTCGGCAGCGGCGTTGGGCCTGGGCGCCTGGCGAACGTTTTTCCGGGTGGTACTCCCCCAGCTGCGGATCGCCATGACGGGCGGGGCCCTCTTGGTGGGGCTCCACCTGCTGGCGGAATACGGGGCATTCGCGATGATCCGCTTCGATACTTTCACCACCGCGATCATGGTCCAGTACCAGTCCACCTTCAACGGCGCTGCCGGGAATATGCTGGCCAGTGTCCTGGTGTTCTTCTGCCTTCTCCTGCTCGTGGCCGAAGTCCGCAGCCGCGGGAATGCGAGGTATGCCCGCATCGGTTCGGGAGCGCAGGCGAAGGTGCTGCGGCTGCCGTTGCGGGGCTACCAGGTTCCTGCCCAGCTCTTCCTGCTGGCGCTCACGGCGCTGGCCGTCGGGCTCCCCCTGTTCTTCGTGCTGCGCTGGACTGCGGCCGGCGGGGCGGACGCCTGGGCGGCGGATGAATTCCTGCCCGCCCTCCTGACCACCCTCGGTTACGGCCTGGCAGGAGCCGTGGCCACTACCGTGGTGGCTTTTCCCATGGCCTACCTCGCCGTCCGCCATCCCGGCTGGTTCAGCAAGTCCCTGGAACTCTCCAACTACGTCACCAGCTCGCTGCCAGGCATCGTGGTTGGCCTGGCCTTCGTTACTGTCAGCATCCGGGTGGTCCCGGGGATCTACCAGACCGCCGGCGTGCTGGTGGCAGCCTATGTCCTGCTGTTCCTCCCCCGTGCCCTGGTGAACCTGCGGGCAGGACTTGCCCAGGCGCCCAAGGAACTTGACGAGGCCGCGCAGGCGCTCGGCAAGCCGCCGCTGCTCTCCTTCATCCGGGTCACCCTGCGGCTCACGGCACCCGCGGCCGCGGGCGGAGCCGCCCTGGTATTCCTCGCCATCGCCAACGAACTCACTGCCACCCTGCTGCTGTCCCCCAACGGAACCCGCACACTGGCCACCGAGTTCTGGAGCAAGAGCAGCGAAATTGACTACGCCGCAGCCGCCCCCTATGCCCTCCTGATGATCCTGCTCTCCGCCCCCACGACTTACCTCCTCTTCCAGCAGTCCAAGAAAGTAGCCGGCCAGTGACCGAACAATCCCCTCCCCGGCTGCCGGAACCGCGGATCGCCCCGTCCGTGGCGCCGTCCACGAACAGCCACCTGGAGATCACCGAGCTCACGCGGAACTTCGGCACGCAGGCTGTCCTGAAGGGCGTTAATCTTGCCGTCGCCCAGGGCGGAACCACCGCCATCGTCGGCCCCTCCGGCTCGGGCAAGACCACCCTGCTGCGACTGATTGCCGGGTTTGAGCACCCGGCAACCGGCAGCATCTCGCTCAACGGGAAAAAGGTAGCCGGTGACGGGGCGTGGGTTCCGGCCCATAAACGGCATATCGGGTACGTGGCCCAGGACGGTGCCCTGTTTCCGCACCTCACGGTGGCCAAAAACGTGGCCTTCGGACTGGACCAGGCCAGGCTGGCCGGCGGCCGGCGGGGGGTCGCGGACCGGGTCCGCGAGCTCCTGGAGATGGTGTCGCTGGATCCGGACATGGCTAGGAGGCGTCCTCACCAGCTTTCCGGGGGCCAGCAGCAGCGCGTTGCCCTGGCCCGTGCCCTGGCCCGTGAACCGGAACTAATGCTCCTGGATGAACCGTTCTCCGCACTGGACGCCGGACTCCGCGTAGCCACCCGCAGGGCGGTGGCCAAGGTCCTGAACCAGGCGGGCGTCACCACCATCCTGGTGACCCACGACCAGGCCGAAGCCCTCTCCTTCGCCGACCAGGTGGCCGTGATGCGCGGCGGAAAGCTTGCGCAGATCGGCAACCCGTTTGTGGTGTACACCCGCCCCGCAGACCGTGCCACCGCCGAATTCCTGGGCGACGCCGTCATCCTGGACGCCTGGATGGAAGGGTCCTTGGCGACGTGTTCTCTCGGCGGGATCCCCGTCCGCAGGCCACCGGCCCAAGGCCGGGTGCAGCTGATGCTCCGGCCCGAACAGATCCGGATCGCCGAGGACGGTCCCATCCGCGGGGTGGTGGTGGAGACCGACTATTTCGGCCCTGAAACCACGGTGCGGCTAAAGCTTGCGGTCCCTCCCGAACTGGCCGCCGGAGCTGACCACCGTTATCCGGGCGGCGGCGAGGTCATCACCATCAGGCACTGGAACGCCTCCCTCGCCCGGCCAGGGATGGAGCTTTGCCTGCGCGTTGTGGGCGAAGGCGTGGCGTTTCCATCTGAATCCTGACCGGCCGGAGGGTGGCAACTGTGGATGAGGATGTCAGTCCCTACGCACCGAGGCGGTGGCCGTGCCGCCGCGGCTGGATACGGCCCGCACGGAGGTGACCTGGTAAGTCGGGCCGGGCTTGGCCGTCAGGGACCAGTTACCGAGCGAGTTAATCGAGACGGCTCCCAGCTTGGTGTTGACACCTCCGGGCGAGACAGAGTAGACGGTGACCGACGCCGAACCGGACGGGACGAGCCCGCCGACCCTGGAGGTGCCCGCAATCGTCATGTCCTTCCGAAGACGGTGCCGGGCGGTGGTGATGCTAAGGACCTCGGTCTGTGCGGCCGGGGCTTCAGCCGTTGGCGTTGGGGTGGGCGTTGCGGTTTGGGTCGGAATTGCGCTTTGGGTGGGTGTTGCGGTGTCTGTTGGCTCAGGCGTGCCGCTTGAGTCGTCACCATCGGCTGGTTCCGTATTTGTTGGTGCCGGCTGCTCCACAACGACGGGGGTGATCGGATGCGGCCGGGAAGCCTCGATGGGATCGTTGGGATCCGGCTCGTTCGCGTCGATACCCACGCTGAACTGGGCCATCATGTCGTGATCCTCGTGCGGGAGGTTGTGGCAGTGGATCATGTACCTGCCGCGATGGTGCTCAAACTTCATGAGCAGCCGGACCGTCTCGCCCTCGCCGACGTAGACAACGTCCTTGGGCCCGCGTTCGTAGTTGAAGGGTGCTTTCCCGTTGCGGCTGAGGATCTGGAAGTCCACCAGGTGAATGTGAACCGGATGGAACCAACCGCCTGAGCTGTTTTCGATTTCCCAGATTTCCACATCATTCAGGTCCGGGTCTGCCAGGACTTTCCTGTAGCCGCTTTCGACCACCTCGTCCCACGTCATGCCGCCGATGGTCCAGATGTCGTTGTCCCGCTTCACGCGCATGCGCCGGGTCTTCACCGACTCGGAAGTCTTCAGGCTCATGGTGGTGCTCGAGGTGAGCAGGGTTGGCATGACCTTTGCGGCCGGTCCGGACGTATCCACCGGCTCATCAGTCACATCAAAAGCCATGACCCTGCCGGTGAAGTCATAGTCCACGTTGTTCTTGTTGGACGCGTTGCGCAGTTCCACGCGTTTTCCTGCGGGGTACTTGGAGAAGTCAATGAGGATCTCATAGCGCTCCGCGCTGCTGTGCCGCCATGACGTCACCTGCTGGGCCGAGGGCATCAGACCACCGTCCGTAGCGACCATGGTCACGGGATCCCCCGTGCTGAGGGAAAAACGGTAGGAACGTGAAATGGAGGCATTAAGGACCCGGAAGCGGTAAATCCGCCGCTGGACCTTCATTACCGGCCAGGGAGCGCCGTTGACCAGGATGACGTCACCCCAGAGGCCGGAGTGGGTGTTGTCGTCATAGCCCAGGGAGCCGTTGGCGGCGAACATGGCGTCAGAAATGGTCAACGGTACATCAAACTTGCCCTGCGGAAGCAGGTTCCGTTCCACCTCGTCGTGCAGGTGGTAATGGCCCGCCAGCCCGGAATAGACACTTTGCGCAGTGTTGTGGACGGCATGGTCGTGATACCAGAGCGTCCGTGCCGGCTGGAAGTTGGGGTATTCGTAGTCCTTGCAGTAGCCAAGTCCGGTCAGATCGTTGGCGTACCCGTCGAACTGCGGCAGCGAGGCCGACCCGTGCAGGTGGGTGGAGGTATCAAGCCGGTACCCCCACTGCGGATGGAGCAGCGGCAGCACGTTGTCCATCATGAGAGTGATGCGGTCGCCCTTGTCCACCTTGATCGTGGGGCCCGGGAACGTCCCGTTGTAGCCAAGGATGGGAGTGCTCAGCCCCGGCACGATACTCGCAGAGCTGAGCTTCTGCTCTATGCGGTAGTGGTGCCTGTTGTGGCCGTCGGCATCCACAGTTTTTTTGTAGGGCGCAAGCACCGAAGGGACAGTCAAAGTCCGTTGGTAGGGCTTTGGCATGTTGCGGGCAGCCAGCTGGCTCGCTGACTTTGCCTCGACTGATCTCAGTGGGACGGCAAGCCCAAAGGCGCCGATGATTCCGATACCACCTATTTGCATTGCCTGCCGGCGTGAAATGGACATGCACACAGAGTGGGGGGAGCAGGTTGCGAAAACATTGGGAAATTCCGGGGGCCCGGTAATGCCAAGGATTTCCCAAGCGGGTTACGCCAAGCTGGCGTGATGTAAGAGGCCGCGTTGCCGTACGAACGGGATCAGGGCCAATAGAGCGGCGGAAGGGGCGCTATGTCGCTGAGTACACGGGTAATGGCATGGCCGGCGCTGCTGGTGGGCGGAATGCTGTCGTTGGTCTGGGCCTACACCTACGGCAGCGGCGCGAACGCTGGCCTACTGGACAGGACGGGTCCCGCCGTGACCTGGGGCTTGCCAACCGCCAAGTTGGTGTTCAACCTCGCCAGTGCCGGCACCATCGGGGCCCTGGTGCTGGTGCTCTTCGCACTCCCGCACGGCGGAACCCCTCATCAACGGGCACTTCGACTTGCCGGATATTCGGCGGCGGTCTGGGCCGTGGCCGCTGCGGTACACACGTCCGGAAGCTTCCTGCTCCTTGCCAACAGGGCACCAACGGCGGGATTCGGTGATGAGTTCCTGACGTACCTGACCAACATTGACGCGGGCCGCGCCGGCGCCCTCAGCACTCTCATAGCCGCGGCCGTGACACTGATGTGCTTCCGATTCAAGAGCCCGCGGACTGTTGCCGTCACCGCCGTCGCGGCTTTCGCCGGCCTGTTGCCGCTGGTCATGAAATCCCATGCGGCCGGCGGCACCGACCACGCGGACAGCACCACCGCCCTGTTCGTCCACGCGGCCGCCGCGGCGGTCTGGCTCGGCGGCCTCCTGGCGCTTCTAGTGCTGCGACCAGTGCTGCCGGCGGGCCAGCTGGGTGTGACGGTACGCCGGTACTCAACCCTGGCGCTGATCAGCTTCATCGCCCTCGCAGTCTCAGGATTTTTGGGGGCCCTCACCAGAATCAGTACGGTCGAGGCCCTTTTGAGCCCCTATGGTGTAATCGTCCTGGCCAAGGCCGGAGTCTTCGTCATCCTCGGGCTGTTCGGGGCGCTGCACCGGCGCTGGTCGGTGGGCCGGATTGAAAAGAACCCGGACCGGGGCGGCAGGCACTTCACCGCCCTCGCCGTCGTCGAACTCGCAGTCATGGGCGCCGCCTCCGGTATGGCTGCGGCGCTGGCCCGAACAGAACCCCCGCCGGCCGCAGGATCCGGGAAGACGTCCGCCGGGGACTTCGCTGCCGGGCTGCCCGAGCCGGGCCTCTGGGAATACTTATCCCGCTGGGCCCCTGACCCGTTATGGATTCTGGCCTGCGGCTTCGCCGTCGTTGCGTACCTGGCAGGGGTGCGGCGCCTCCGGGCCGGGGGCCGGTCATGGCCGGTGAACCGCACGGTGGCGTGGCTTGCGGGAATGGCGGTCCTGTTTGTTGTCACGAACGGGGGCGTGCACGTCTACCAGGGCTACCTGTTTAACGCCCACGTACTGACCCAGATGATGCTCACCGCCGTGGTGCCGTTACTGCTCGTCCCGGCCGCCCCGCTGACCTTGGCCAATTTGGCGGTCAGGGCCAGAACCGACGGCAGCACCGGAGTCAAAGAATGCCTGGAACGGTCCGTGGAGCCGGTTCTGGCAGTGCTGCGCAGGGATCCAGTTCTGACCATTTTTGTCCTCGCCGCGTCCCTGCTCGTCATCTACTACACCCCTCTGCTCGAATGGGCGGCCGTGGGACAAATCGGCTACAGCATCATGACCCTGCTCGCTCTGCTGACCGGTTCCCTCGCCACCGCCGCGCTCACCGCGGCCCCGGACCAAGGCATCAGCAGCAGCCCACGCAACCGGCTGTTTGTCCTGGCAGGAATGGCCGGCGTCTACGCTTTCGGCGGGTTGAAACTCCTGGAGCAGGCCCCTGCAATGGAAATGCCCTGGTACACCTCGGTAGGCCAACCCTGGGGGTTGTCTCCGGGTGCTGCCGCGGAACTGGGCGGCCCCATCATGTGGTCCATCGCAGCCATATCACTCGCCATTACAGCTGCCATGGTGATCGTTCGGCGCGGCCAGAGCCCCCGGAACCAGAATCCGGGGCCGGCGCACAGCAAAGCCCGGGAGTCCGCGTCTGTACATGAAGAACTAGCCACTCCGGCTGCCTGAGCGGTAGCCGGTCACTGGCTCTTCTACCCGAGGGCCGGGTTACAAGGTATTTCCGGGATCGTCCCGGCAGGCTGAGTGCTGTACCAACACATAAATGTCCCAGAACTGGAGGCGGAGATGGATGCACGCGTGCTGCACCTCGTGCGTCCACTCCTGGTGACCGGAACCGTTTGGTTGCTTGCGGCCGGCGCGCATGTCCTCGGCGGAGGTACACTTCCGCCGGCGGAGACCTCGATGGCGCTGATCGCGCTGGTCTTAGTCGCCGTTATGTTGGTCTTGGGCCGCCAACTGGGCATGGGGAGAATTGCCGCCGTCGTAAGCATCGGGCAGCTGCTGCTTCACCAGGCCCTCAGCCTGCTGTCCCATGCCCCGTGCGTGACTTCGCCGCACGGCGGTCTGCACCAGGCGGCCACTGCCGGCCCGTGCCTGGCCGGGGCCCCCGAGCCCCTCATGCACACCGACCAGGGGCTCGCCATGCCGGTGGCGCACATTCTGGCCACCGCTATAACTGCGGGCCTATTGAACCGGGCAGAAGCAGCACTGTGGCGGCTCGTCGCATGGTTCCGCACCCTGACACAGGCCCTCCAGCCGGTCAGCATTTCCTGGTACGGACAGCCCCGTGTTGATTGCAGTTCCGGCCGAGTACCGACTCCCTGGCGAAACCACCGTGCCGACGGTATCCGGGGGCCGCCGGCACACAGCGTCTCCCTCAGGTGCCTGATCTGAGTGCACAGGCCGGCGGAGGGAACGCTGCTGCCGTCAACCTGCAATCCGCTGCCCTCCAAGCTTCCGGTCCTGGGCGGCACCCAGCAAAGGACCTTTCCCATGACAACCAAACGTTCCCTCAAGGCAGCTGCCATTGGGGCAGCCACGGCCACTCTTATGACATGCGGCCTCGGTGCGGCCTCCGCGCACGTGACCGTAACACCCGACGCCCCCGCGGAAGGCGCCTCCACGCAGGTGACTTTCAGGGTTCCCAGCGAGTCGAAGACCGCCACAACCACAAAAATCAAAGTGAATTTACCAACGGACACTCCATTCACCTCGGTCCGGGTCAAGCCTGTTCCTGGCTGGACCGCTGAGGTGGTCAGGGGGCCTTTGCCCCGGCCGGTAATTGTGGACGGCGCCACCCTCACTGAGGCGCCCTTGTCCGTGTCCTGGACCGCCAACGACGCACCAAGCCAGTTGACGGTCGATCAGTACCAGATGTTCTCTGTGCATGTCGGGCGGCTTCCGAAGTCCGGTACCACCGTGATGCTGCCGGTGGCGCAGTCCTACTCCGACGGCAGTGTCCGGAACTGGGATGATCCTGTGACCGAGGGCCAGGGCGAACCCGAGGACCCCGCCCCATCCTTTGTGACCACTGCCGCCCAGCCGGCACAACAGCATGGCCACGCCGACACAACTGCTGCAACCCCAGCCACTGAAACGGCGGCCTCGGTGAGCTCGGACGCGCCTTCGCCGGGGCTGATCTGGGCGGCCTTGGCGGCCGGCCTGTTAGGGCTCGCCGCAGGTACTGCCGCGTTCTTCCGCTCCGGCCGCACCCGAAAGAGCTGATCGCCAAGCCCCTGCCCGGCGTCGTCGCACCAGGAGTGAGACATCGCCGGGCAGGGGCTTTTAACGCCCAGCGCAGCAGTTACTGCCGTCTGCCCGTAATATCCCCGGCACGGCTTGGTCAGGAACAGCTCCTAGGGAATCCCTGGCAGCCAGGCCTGAGCGCTGGGCGACCTGAGCGTTACCTGCCACGCGCCGCGCGTGCCAAACCACCATCCGCATTGGTGAACACAGAAAGCGAGGGCCTCCTGGCCTTGAGCTGAGTGTGGTGGCTCAAGTCAATACCCGGAGGCCCTCGCCGCTCTTATCAAACCTACGTTGCCCTCAGTACCGCTGGATCCTGGCCGGACTTGGCAACAAGGTGCCGGCCGGCGAAGCGGAGGGCAGGGGCGGCAACACCGAACGCTGCGGTAACAGAGGTTCCGGCCCGCGGGGCTGAGCGGACCTCAAAAGTGCCGCCTGCCTGCCGGATCGTGTCCCCCAGGATCCGGAGGCCAAAATGGCCTTCCGCGCGCGGCTCGTTCAGGTCGAAGCCGACGCCGTCGTCGGAAACTGTGAGCTGGGTACGCTGGCCGGCCTGCCAGATCCGGATTCCAACTGATTGCGCGGAAGAATGCTTGCCTACATTGACCAAGGCTTCGCGCGCCACACGATAGAGCAGAACTGCGCGGTCCCGGTCCAGCACGAGCTTGTCGGGGATCTCAACAGTCAAATGTATCCCCCGCTCCACCAGGGGCGCCTCCAGCCTCGTAAGGGAAGCCTTGAGCCCGAGCTCTTCGAGGTCAGGCGGGTAGAGTTCGCTCGTCATGGCCCGCAGGGTGCGGATATTGTTCTGGAGCATCGTTCTGGCATTCGTAAATACCGGCTGTAGTTCAAGCGGTCCGCGGCGCTCCTCCGATTCAAGGGCGTACGCCAGCCCGGACAAGTCCTGAATCACCTCATCGTGGAGTTCGCTGGCGATCTGGCGGCGCTCCTGGTCCGACGCCTCGATGGCACACCGCAGCGATGCATTGCGTGCCGCTTGATGGACCTGCATCCGCCGCGCCAGGCGGACGGCAGGAACCAGTTGCGTCAGCTGGAGGACCGCCAATGACAGGGCCATTGGCGGAACCATTCCCGTCAGCACTGCTTGTTGTTCGCGGCGGACGCCGTCCCCGGTGGTGTACGTCTCGAAGATCATCGGGGCTCCGCTTTGGGAGGCGGAGCGGGCATAGACTTCCACGAGTTCGCCGGAATTCGCCTCAAACTCGTTCTCTTCGCCAGTCTGGGATTCAAAGGTTGCCGTCGCCGGCCCGCCTTCCAGGAGCTCGCGTGCCCATTCCTCCGTTTCGAAATCCTGCCCGATGAGGGACTCGACATCCGAGTAGACCACGCGGCCGTGCTCGTCCCATACCTTAATCCTGATCACGCCGCTCTCGGCCAGCCACGGCTCCAGCCGCTGATCCAGCAATTCCAGCGCAGCGGGCTCGCGGGCAAGGAGCTGGTCCGTTATCAACGGCCCAACCACGTTGTCGGCCAGCCGCTGGGTGATGTCCCTGGCATTGGCCAGCGCGTGCCGTTCCGCTTCGGCACCCACCCAGAAGGAAACGGGGACGGCGACCAGGACGAGCGCCGCAAAACCGGCGGTGAGGAAACGGGCTACAGCTGCCCTGACCTCACGCCGCTCAGCGGCATCACGGCCGATGATTGCGGCATGGGTGGGCTCAACCTTGTGAAGTTTGCGCACTGTTATTTTGCCCGGTTAGTTTTCCGAAGTTCCCGGTGCTGAGGCAACGGTACTGCCCCACCTTGCCACCAGGGACGGATTCACGATCATGTTGCCGGCGTGGGCGTGCCTCAGGGTGTCCAGCATGACTCCCAGGGCGCCGTCTTTCGGGAGGAATCCGCAGATACCCATGCGGGCGGCTTCACGCAATGCTTCCTGCGACGGATTACCCGTCAGCATCACGATCCGGGTTTCCGGTGCTTCGGCGAGAATGCGTTCAGCAGCCGTGAGCCCGGAGCCATCAGGAAGGTACAAATCCATGATGACGACGTCGGGCCCAAGGTCCCGGAACATTGTCACCGCGGATGCCACAGACTTTGCTGCCCCTACACTTTGCAGGTCCGGCTCGCGGTCCAGCGCCCCGGCCAACAGGTCGGAAAACGTGGTGTGGTCATCAACGATCAGGATTCGCAGGCGACCCGTTTCCTGTGGGGTTATCACATCCTGCTGGGTCATCACGGCAACGGAACCATTCTCCGCCACCCCGTGAGTGGCGTGAAGGAAAGTTGCCGCGGTGCTCCTCAGGAGCCTGCCCTGTGCCTCCCTCAACGCGGGCCCCGGGGCACACCCCAATTCCTGGTCAATAGCCCGGCGGCAGCGGTCATATGCCCGCAGGGCTTCGGTGTTCTCGCCGTTCTGCTCCAACCCCAGAATCAAGGCCGTCCATGCCCGTTCGTTGAGGGGATCTTCCTTTACCGCCGCACCGCCCCAGGCAATGGCCTTGCCTGCTTCCCCCACGGCGAGCGCGGTTTCTGCAGCCAAGACGCGGGCAAAGCCGATCTGCGCTGCATGTGCTGCCCGCTCCTCTTCTGCCCAGGCCGGCAGCAGCTCGTCCCCGAGCAGTGGAGCGGAAGCGAGGTCGAGTGCTTCTGTCAGCAGTGCGAGCGCCTCGCGGGGCTCTGCCTGGCCGGCCATTTTGGTCAAGGTCTCGAACCGGTCCAGATCCAGTTCCACCAGCGAACGGTCGATGGCATAGCCGCCAGTGACCGTCCGCAGGGGACCTGTCCGCCCGGTACCTGGCTGCAGGTGGCGCCGGAGGACGCTGACATAGCTTTCAAGGGTAGGCAGGGCAACGGCCGGGTGGTTGCCGCCCCACAGCAAATCCATAAGCCGGGTCTTCGACACTGCCGAGCCAAAATTCATCAAGAGAATCTCGAGCACCTGACGCGGTTTGGGTCCGCCCAAGTCTTTGGCGCTTAGCTCGATGTCGCCGCGGCGAATCGTCAACGGGCCGAAAACCGAAATTTGAAGTGTCGACGTCTGCGGCGATGCTTCGGGAACGAGACCCGTGTGGTCCGCGTTGTCTGCCAGTTCCAAAGTAATCACGAAGGTTCCCCCAAAGTAGTTCGGTGGTGCGTGGTTCTCATTGAAGTGGCGGGCCAAACACGCCAACAACAGTGTTGAGTACTCGCTTTCGAACTGGTACTGCACTTGGTACTACCTGCCCTACGCAGAACCTATGCGGCAAAGACAGGTGGGGCACCTGAAACGAAGCAGACCGCGGGAAGCGTTTTCGCTGGTGAAGCCAAAGATTGATGGCCTGCGTCAAACGTTGGGAAAAGCCTAGGTAGCACGGCGTAATTGGTAATCGGCCGCCAAAGCTTTCCCCAAGCCGGCCTACCTAATTTTGTAGAGAACAAGTACAGCCCTGGTGCGGGCAGCCAATATGACGGGATACAAAGATGAAGCGGATCGCCATGACGGACAAAGTTTCCGCCATGATGCGCACCCTGCCGCTGACTCAGGGCTGGCACGGCATCCGGGCAGAGCTTCGCACCGTCCGCTTTCGGGTACTGGCCACGGTCCTGGCTTTCCTGGCGGCCGGCCTGCTGGTCACCGGCATCACCACGCTCGCCCTGGACCTCCGCAACCTCAACAGCCGCGCCAGCGGGGAGCTCCTGCTTCAGTCCGCCCGGCTCCAGAACATCGTGGACCAGGGTGTTCCGGGCGGAGGGCCATTCAGCTCCCTCGACGAGCTGTTCACCGTGTTCCTCCAGGGTGACGCTCCCGGCAGGTACGAATCGGTGATGGCAACAGTCAACGGCGGCACCACGTTCCTTCCCGCCGGCGAGCAGCCCAGCAATCTCGCTGCTCCTGGACTGCTCGAAACAGCGTGGGCACAGCACAGTGAAAACCGAACCGTTTTCCAGGACACGACGCTGGACGGCCGGACGGTGCGTTTGGCCATCACTTCCGTGTCTTTGGGCGATGGAGGAGCCACCGGGTTGTTGGTGGCAGCAAATGAAATTGGGCGGCAGAGGGAGGAGATGTTGGGGTCCTTCGGCACCTTCGCAGGGGCGTCGCTGGCAACGCTGCTGCTGGCGGGGGCCGTGGGTTTCGCCGTGACGGGCCGCCTGTTTGTTCCTGTCCGGCGCTTGCGCCAGGCCACCGAATCCATCACGTTCGAGGACCTGAGCAGCCGCGTCCTGGTCCCGTCCGGCGATGACGACGTTTCGCAGCTGGCGACGGACTTCAACCGCATGCTGGACAGGCTGGAAAAGGGCATTGCCGACCAGCGCCAGTTTGTGGACGACGCCAGCCATGAACTTCGGACACCCCTGACCATCATCGGCGGGCATCTCCAGCTTCTGCAGGCAGGAGACCCCAGGGATGTCAGCGATACCCAGGTACTGCTCCTGGAGGAACTCGACCGCATGCAGTCCCTCGTGGATGAACTCCTGCTGCTGGCCCGTAGCGGCCGCCCGGACTTCGTCCGATTTAACTGGATCGACGCCGATTCCTTTCTTAAGGCGGCCATGGACAGGATCAGTGTCCTGGCCGATCGCCGGTGGCAGATCGAAGCCATGCCCGGCGGCCATTTCCGTGCAGACCGCAACCGTCTCACCCAGGCGGTGGAACAGTTGGCAGCCAACGCAGTACAGTCCACGCGCCGGCATGACGTTATATCCCTTGGTGCCGCCTGGACCGCCATGCCGGGCGGCACAACAACGCCCGGACACCAGGATCCTCCCGGAGGTGGCTTCGAAATCTGGGTGGCCGATTCGGGTTGCGGAATCAGCCCAGCGGACCAGGACCGGATTTTCGAACGCTTTGCCAGGGCCGGGGTTTCACGCGGCAAAGAAGGATCAGGACTGGGGCTGCCGATCGTCAAGGCCATCGCCGAAGCACACCGCGGAACACTGCGCGTGACTTCGCGGATCAATGAAGGCAGCCGGTTTGTGCTCTCACTCCCAGGAGGAACCTCATGACACGGATACTGATCGCCGACGACGAACCACGCATTGCCAGCTTCATCACCAAGGGACTCACCGCAGCGGGGTTCACCACCACGTCAGTGGAGGACGGCATGCGGGCTCTGGACTACGGCAGCTCCGGGGAGTTCGACCTGCTCATTCTGGATATCGGCATGCCCAGAATGGATGGCTTAACTGTCCTCTCGGCCTTGCGCGCCATGAAGTGCAGTGTTCCGGTAATCGTCCTGACGGCCAAGGATTCGCTTCAAGATACCTTGGCTGCGCTCGACGGCGGCGCGGACGACTACATGACCAAACCCTTCCGGTTCGAGGAACTGCTGTCGAGGATCCGTCTGCGACTGCGCGACAACCCGGGGGCACAGGGCACACCAGACCCAACAAGCGGCGACATCAGCCTGGATATAGACCTGCGAAGCGCCAAGGTACGCGGCCGAACAGTGCCGTTGTCTGCCCGGGAATTCGCCATGGCCAGGGCGTTTGTAGAAAACGCGGGCAAGGTGCTCACCCGGGAACAGCTGCTGAGCCGGGTGTGGGGGTACGACTTTGACGGGTCCTCCAACGTGGTGGATGTCTACGTGGGGTACTTGCGCAACAAGCTTGGCCCCGAAAAATTCCTTGCTGTCAGGGGCGCCGGTTACCGCTTCGTAGCCGCCCCTGCTGTCCCGTCCCGGACGCAATTCACCACATGAGAGATCTCTCATAAAGGTCTCATCCCACTCTCACCGTTTCCCGGCAAAGTGGGACCACAACCAAGAAAGGCGAGTTCAATGAAGAATCTTTGGTATCTTCCCATTGCAGCTGCAGTTGGTGCTACGAGCCTCACCGTCTGGGGCCAGGCAAATGCCGGCCCGCCCCCTGAAGTTACTCCAGGGGTGGTGGTGACGGCTGACCTGGCGTCCGGCAGCGGCACCGTGAAAACTGAGGAACCGGCGGCCCTGCTTCCCACACCAACCCCAACGGCCAGCATCACCGCAATCCCTGACCATGCTGCAAACCCGGGAACCCAGCTCGTTCCCGCAGAACCGCAGACCTATGCACCAGTGCAGACAGCCAGCCCGACGCACGACGCCTTCGACGATAAAGGCGGCCTCAGGGCCGACAACGTTTCCGACGACCCGCCCGGCGACGATAAAGGCGGCCTCAGGGCCGACAACGTTTCCGACGACGCCCCCGGAGACGATAAAGGCGGTGAGCGGTAACGCCTGACTGTCCGCACCAAGGTTTTCCCTAGGACACCCCTGCAGCATTGCCTTGTTCGCCGACTCTACTGGGGAGTTGGCCCCACAGGGGAAGCAGAGATCGCAGGATGAAGGCTTCATCGCGTAAACCAACACAAAAAAACAGCACTCGCCCACGCCTCCGGTTCGTGGCTGCATCCGGGGCAGTGGCGCTGGCCGCTTCCATGGGCTTGCCGCCCATCGCCGCCAATGCAGTGCAAGCTCCGGTAGGCGCCGGCTTCACCGTGACGCCTGCCGACTTGTCCTTCATCCTGAAGCAGATCAAGATCGCCGAGGCCCACGTCGTGAACACGACGTCGGAAACCGGGCCCTGCGGGGCCCTCCTGGGCACCGGCCCGAACCAACTGGCCAGCCCGCTGCTGTCCCACGGGCTGCGTACGGTTGACGGAAGCTGCAACAACCTCCAGCCTGGCCAGGAAACCTACGGCGCCGCCGACCACGTATTCCCGCGTCTGACCTCGAAGTCGTTCCGCGACGCTGAGAGCGGCACTGCCAACCCGCGCGGAACGGCGGTGGATACGAGCTACTCACAGAAAGCCGGGGACGTCTTCGATTCCCAGCCGCGCGTCATCAGCAACCTGATTGTGGACCAGACGTCCACCAACCCGGCCGCCGTTTCCGCTGCCGGCAATCCCGTGCGCACGCAGGGCAATGACGGTGTCAAGCCCTGCACCACAGACCCCGATCCGCTCGCAGAACCGCCGGTGGCCGCTGATCCGGCCGGTTGCGTCCCATCCCACAGCACGCTCTTTATCCCCAACGTCACCACCGATGTCGGCTTATCGCCACCCTACAACTCGATGTTCACCCTGTTCGGGCAGTTCTTTGACCACGGCGTAGACCAGACGGTAAAGGGCGGAGGAACGGTTTACGTTCCACTGAAGGCCGATGATCCGCTGATCGCCGGTCCGGACCACAACATGGCCACTACGGCTGATAATCTTCCCCCTCAACTCCGCTTCATGGTCCTCACCCGCGGCCAGAACCAGGACAACGGCACTCCTGACGACACCAGCGACGACGTGCAGGACGCCCTGAACACGGACTCACCGTGGGTGGATCAGAGCCAGACGTACACCTCGCACGCTTCCCATCAGGTCTTCCTGCGCGAATACGCGAAGAACGCTGCCGGCCAGCCCGTGTCCACCGGCAAGATGCTCGGGGGCATGCCCGGCACGCCGGAAGCAAGCGGCATGGCCACGTGGGAATCCACGAAAAAGCAGGCCCGCGACCTGCTCGGAATCCAACTGCTGGACAAGGACGTCCTGAACGTTCCGATGCTGGCCGTCGACCTTTACGGAAATTTCATTCCGGGCGCCAACGGTTTCCCGAAGTTCATAACGGCAACGGGGGAAGTGGAAGTCGATCCGGCTGCCAACGGAGGCGCCGGCACCCTTGTTCCGGCGAACGTGCGTTACTTCAACACCCCGTTCCTGACCGATATCGCGCACAATGCCGACCCGTCGGCCAAGGACACGGACCACCGACCGGACACCCCGCCTGTTGCCCCGCGGACGGACGACGACACGACGGCCTCGGCTGACTTTGCCAGCCAGCCCGCGGGTACGTACGACGATGAGATGCTCAACGCGCACTTCATTGCCGGTGACGGGCGTGTCAACGAGAACATCGGCCTGACGGCCATTCACCAAGTGTTCCATTCAGAGCACGACCGCCTGGTCGATGACGTCAAGGCCACGCTGGCGAAGCCGGAAAATGCCGCACTTCGCGCCAGCTATGAGGCGGTCAGCGACTCCACGTTCGACTACGGGGAGCGCATCTTCCAGGCAGCCCGCTTTGTCACGGAGATGGAATACCAGCACATTGTGTTCGAGGACTTCGCCCGCAAGGTACAGCCGGCCATCAACCCGTTCCAGCCATTCGCCTTCACCGAAACCGATATCAACCCGGCCGTCACGGCTGAGTTTGCCCACGCCGTCTACCGGTTCGGCCACTCGATGCTCACCGAGACCATCTCCCGACGCAACGAACACAAACCCGGAACCGACGGGACCTACGGGACCTCGGATGACGTCGCCGGTTCGGTGAATGACATCTCACTGCTGGAGGGTTTCCTGAATCCGCCGGCCTACTTTGACGGCGGCGATGCCGGCAAACTGACCCCTAAACAGGCTGCGGGCAGCATCGTCATGGGCATGTCCGACCAGGCCGGCAACGAACTGGACGAACACGTCACGGAAACACTACGGAACAACCTGCTGGGCCTCCCCTTGGACCTCGCCGCCATCAACATCACCCGCGCCCGCTCCGAAGGCATCCCCAGACTGAACGCGCTGCGTAAGGAAATCCACGAGGCCACCAACGACGGCCAGCTCAAGCCCTACATGAACTGGATCGATTTCGGGGAGAACCTCAAGCACCCGCAGTCCCTGATCAACTTCGTGGCAGCCTACGGCAAGCACCCCACCATCACGCAGGCATCCACGCTGGCAGCCAAGCGCGCAGCTGCCCGCGCCATCGTCAACCCGGATACGATCGCGGGGGATGTCCCACCGGAGGACGCTGCAGCGTTCATGAACGGTACCGGTGAAACATGGTCAGATGCAGAAGGATCGACAAGGACGGGTCTTGAAGACGTCGATCTTTGGGTCGGCGGCCTGGCAGAGCGGACCAACCTGTTCGGCGGGCTGCTGGGCAGCACGTTCAACTACGTATTCGAGAAGCAAATGACTGAACTGCAGAACGGGGACCGTCTCTACTACCTGGCGCGTACCCCTGGCATGAACCTGCGGGCACAGCTGGAAGGCAACTCCTTCGCTGAACTGGTGATGCGCAACACCAACGCCCAGGCGCTGAAGGCCGACGCCTTCGCCACCGCCGACTGCAAGTTCGAACTGAAGAACCTGGCCGGCACCCGGGACGGTTTTACCCTCTCCGGCAACACCGTCGCTGACGACGCGGACTCGGAGTGCAACGAAACCGCGGTCCTTATCCGTATGTCTGATGGCACGATCAAGTACCGCGCCTCAAATACTGCGGACCCTGCCGGCATCAACGGCCAAGGGGTTTACAACGGCACCGCAGGAGCCGACCGTATCTACGGAGGCGTCGACAATGACACCTTCTGGGGCGGCGAAGACAACGACATCATCGAGGGTGGCGACGGGGCCGACGTCGCGCTCGGCGGCGAAGGCAGCGACATCATCACTGACATGGCCGGGGACGACATCCACAAGGGCGGCCCGGGCAACGACGCGATCGACGGCGGCCCGGGTCTGGACATCCTGATGGGCGGTGACGGCAGCGACTTCACCAACGGCGGGGAGAACGACAACGAAACCTTCGCCGGTGAGGGCAATGACTTCGCCATTGCCGGCAAGGGTATGGACGCGGTCATCGCCGGCAGCGGCGATGACTGGATGGAAGGCGGCGAAAGCCCCGATCTGCTGATCGGTGACTCCAGCAACCTGTTCTTCCTGGATGATTCGGAAAAGCCGGGCCATGACATCCTGATCGGCCAGGGCGGCGACGATGACTACGACATGGAAGGCGGGGACGACATCGGACTCGCAGGCCCGGGCATCGAAAAGGCGGCTGGTGGTTCCGGCTACGACTGGGAAATCGGCCTGCACGATCCCCAGCCGCAGGACGCCGACCTCAACCTGCAGATCCTGCCCCTGGATATCCTCGAAATAGGCGTCCGCGACCGTTACAACGAAGTGGAGGCACTCTCCGGAGGCCCCCTGAATGACAAGCTGCGGGGCGACGACATCATCCCGGGCGTGCTCGGGGGCGAAGGCTTTATCGGCTGCAACGTCCTGGATGTGCACGGGGTGAACCGTATTGCCGGCCTCAGCGAACTGATCCCGGCAGAAGCGCGAACCACTCGCATTGCGGACGTTATCGCCGCCTCGGCCTCCCAGAGTTGCCCGGTTCTGGACTCCTCGGAGAACGCCATGGCTTGGGCCGACGGCAACATCCTCCTCGGCGGCGGCGGCAGCGACATCATCGAAGGCCGTGGAGGCAACGACATCATCGACGGTGACCGTTACCTGAACGTCCGGCTCAGCGTCAAGAACGACGCCGGCGAAGTGATCGGCAGTGCCACGTCAATGACCGCCCAGTACCTGAAGAACGAGGCCGGTGCCCTGACCGGAGCGACCCTCCAAGCGGACGTTTTCGCCGGCAAGGTCGACCCGGGCAACATCCAGGCGGTACGGGAAATCCTCTCCACCAGCGGTGGCACCGACAAGGCCGTGTTCTCCGACATCGAGGTGAACTACACCGTCACGGAAGAGAACGGGGTGACGACGGTGACCCACAACAACGCCGGCGCAGACGGAACGGACACCCTCCGGAACATCGAAACCCTGGTCTTCGCCGACTCGGTTGCACCAAGCGCACCTACCGGCGTCACCGCCGTCAGGGGCAACGGTGAGGCAACGGTGAACTTCACTGCTGCTGAAGCAGGCGGGATCACCGAAGGGTTCGAGATCAAGGTCGTCAACGTGGCAACGGGTGCCCAGATCGGCGAGCTGCGCACTACGGAAGGTGATGCCACCAGCCTGGTGGTCACCGGCCTGACCAACGGTGTTGAGGTCCGCTTCGAGGTCACGGCAAAGAACGTCCACGGTTCCAGCCCGGTAGTGGTGTCCAACGCGGTCACCCCTGTAGTACCGGTGCTGGTGACGGCTGCCCCGACCATTACGGGAACGCCTGCTGTAGGTGCCGTCCTGCGGGCCAACACCGGTGTTTGGGGACCGGCTCCGGTGACGCTGGCCTACCAGTGGCTCGCCAACGGCACAGCAATCAACGGAGCCACGGCATCCAGCTACACCCTGAAGGCCGGCGACGCGGGCAAGGCAATCACCGTCAGGGTCACCGGTTCCAAGACCGGGTATGCTACGGCATCCCAGACCTCGGCCGCGGTAACGGCAGCCAACGTTGCCGGCATCCTGACCGCGCTCCGGGACTTCAACAGTGACGGCAACGCGGACCTGCTGGCCAGGGACTCGAGCGGAGTGCTCTGGACCTACATGGGCAACGCAGCTGGAGCATTCCCGACGCGCGTCCGGGTCGGTGCCGGCTGGAACACCATGAATGTCATCAGCGCCTCCGGCGATGTAAACGGTGACGGCCGGGCTGACCTGGTGGCCAGGGATTCGAGCGGTGTGCTGTGGTCCTACCTGGGCAACGGCGCCGGAATCTTCCCGAACCGGATCCGCGTCGGTGCCGGCTGGAACACCATGAATGCCATCAGCGCCTCCGGCGATCTGAACGGTGACGGCCGGGCTGACCTGCTGGCCAGGGATTCGAGCGGTGTGCTGTGGTCCTACCTGGGCAACGGCGCCGGAATCTTCCCGAACCGGATCCGCGTCGGTGCCGGCTGGAACACCATGAATGCCATCAGTTCTTCCCGCGACCTGAACGGTGACGGCCGGGCTGACCTGCTGGCCAGGGATTCGAGCGGTGTGCTGTGGTCCTACCTGGGCAACGGTGCCGGAACTTTCCCGAACCGGATCCGCGTCGGTGCCGGCTGGAACACCATGAATGCCATCAGCGGTGCCGGTGACCTGAACGGCGACGGCAGGGCTGACCTGGTGGCCAGGGACTCGAGCGGCACGCTCTGGTCCTACCTGGGCAACGGTGCCGGAATCTTCCCGAACCGGGTCTCGGCCGGCACCGGCTGGAACACCATGAATGCCATCAGCTAGTCCGCTTGCCACCCGGGCCCGGAAGGGCCCGGGTGGCGGCCCCACCCCCGTATCCGTCTTCATTGGCGGATGCGGGGCCCAAGACACCACGCCCGGACCTTCCACAACAACGCGCAGCCACAGCGCGGGGAGGCCCGGGCGTAGTTTTGTGCGCTGGCCCAGTACCTGGTGGCGGATCCCGGCACCGCGGTCCTCGCCATCACTACGGGTGACATGCTGGTTGCTTGCCCAGTCCAAGGGCGGCCTAACCCCAGCGAGGGGTGCAGGCCGCCCTGGGATATGACCTTGGAGGCTGGGAAGTCCCAAGGTTTGCTGTACCGGCTCTCACCCTGGAAATGGCCGGCCAGATCAAGCCCTTCGAAGTCTTCCTGATGCCCACCGAGGCGAGGACATTGTCCACGTTCATCCACGCGGCGAACGGCGGGCCTGGCTCCGCCTAATCAAAATGGCGCCGGCTGCACCCTCGTCCCAGCCACAGCACGAAGCCGCCGTCCATCGGACGGCGGCTTGCCAGTTAACCTACTTCTGTCCCGTCAGCAGGGTGCCGTGGACCGCCGTCAAAGGCACGGCCCCGAAGTCCCTGGAATCGATGGAAACACCGCGGTTGTCGCCCAACAGAAAAACGCTCCCGGCCGGAACCTTTTCGGGTCCGAAGTACGTGGCGTCGATGCGGCTGTGATCGATGAAAGGCTCTGGTACGAGGACGTCGTCTACGTACAGCACGGAGTCGCGGATGGCAACGGTCTGCCCCTCCTTCGCGATGACGCGCTTGATAGCCGGGTGGCCGTCAACGGGATTGGTGAAAGCCACCACCACGCCATTCTGGATCCAACCCGACGCGGCAGCCGGCTTGTACAGGAGCACCACGGCGCCCGAAGGAATGGTGGGCTCCATGCTGTCCGAGGACACGGTGAAAGGTTCCACCACCCATGCGCGGACGGCAAGTATGGCCAGGGCAGGAATCAACGCCATCGCAACGAGGCGGGGCCAGCGGCCTTTAACTGGATGCACCTTTGGCAACGGCCGCAGGCGGGCGCCCGGGAGCCGCCGCCTGCCGCGGCTCTTTACTTGTAGCGTGGTCAATCCTCTTCGTTGTCCCATTTCCTGCACAGGATTCCCCACTCTCCTTGGAGAAACCCTGAATCCCGCTGGAGACAAGATCTTCAGAGGCTAATCCGGCGGTGCCCAGGAATTCCCAGGGGCCGCACAGGCCTCTAGTGCCACGCCTTGATGGCGCCGGCGAAAGTTGAGCCATTCTTGAGCCATCCTTGACGCTATCTGCCGGGGCCCTTGAGCGTGGCGGTGCACAGTAGTCCGTGTAAGGCCGGAAGCGCAAAGCAGTAACTGGGATCTGGGCCCAGCAGCCAAGGTCTTCCTGGGGGGAACAGCAGAGGTCTTAATGCTTGGCGGTGTCGAGAAGCCGGCACCGCCAAGCAGGCCACTGCAGATGAAATGCTCGTCGCCGTACAACCAATTGGCGGCAGTAGGTTGCAGTTGAAAAGCGAGTACTCACTACTCGTGTACTACCTACCCCCGCCCCGTAACGTCCTGAATAGCGTCGCGCAGAAGACTTTCTTCAAACGTTTTGACGGTTCAGGGGGACGGATTTATGGGGACAAATCTTGGGGTGCGGAAGCTGCACCAGCAGACCGGGACCGATGACGGAGGCGGCGGGACAGCGTGGTTCCGCAAACAGTCATCGGTCCCTACTACCTCCGGGCCCCTCTTGGATTTCCGGGCCGAAAATGACCAGGATTCCCTTGACCTGTTCGTCCTTGCCGGTGCGGCTGCGCTGTCCGATACCGGTAGCCAGTTGGACTGTGTCGTGTTACTTCCGCAGCCCCGGCAGGCCTTCCTGGCGTCTGGCACCAGTGACCGCGCCGCCAGCCTTGCCCGTTGGGATCAGGAGAACGGGGACGGTCCGGTATCCGAGGCCCTCGGCGGGGAATTGGCGGTCATCATTAACAGCTACTCCAGAAACCCCCGCTGGCCCGCCTACTGGCAACACATGGCTGAGGCCGGCTACCGTTCCCTGGCATCGGCGCCTGTTCCCCTGGAACCCGGGAATTTCGCCGCCTTGACCCTCCTGGCGGACAGGGACGACGTCTTTACTACCGCGGCTATTGAGCGTCTCACTACATTCAGCAAGGTGGCAGCCAGCAGTTACATGATGGCCAGGGACCTGAGGGCCGCCCAGGCAACGGCCGATCAACTACGCAACGCGATGCAGGGCAGAACCTCCATTGACGTCGCGTGCGGAGTCATCATGGGGCAAAACCGGTGCTCCTACCAGGAGGCTTTCAACATCCTCGCCAGGGCCTCAAGTAACAGAAACGTCAAGGCCCGGGTGGTGGCCGAAACCATCCTGAGCGATCTGCCGGGCGGAACCCCTTCGACCCATTTCAGGGCGTAAGGCTGTGGACCTTTTGGCGGCAGGACAGCCGTGATTCAGTACGACGACCACACTTTGCCCCTGCTGGACAGTTCAGTGCTGGACAGGCTGCACCTGGAACTGGACTGCGACGAAGGAGTCTGGAAAGTCTTCATTCAGGACTTCATCGCGCATCTGCCTTCCAGGATAGAAAGACTCAGGCTGGCTCTGACCACCGGTGATGCCGTCACCGCAAAAGACGCTGTACTGAGCCTGAAAACCTCAAGCCAGATGGTGGGCGCGGAACGGCTGGCGGGCCTTGCCCTTGATCTGGAGTGGGCGCTGCGGTTTGACTCCAGTGAGGACGATCCCTCCGTTGTCCTGCCCCGGATTGCAGCAATTCATCTGTTGGGGATCAGGCAATGCGCGCAACAGACCAGCTACCTCTTGAATAGGCACCTGCTCAAAGCTCCTGGCCGGGTTTAGTTGCCGGGCGGCGGGACCATGAAGACTTTCGCTTCTTCCTGAGTTGCGGCACTCAGCCCATTCCCGTGCTCTTCCCGCCGCCTGCATAAGTAGGTAGCCTTGGGGGTATCAGCAGCCTGCTGACTCTTAGGCGGGCTGGTGAGGGGCTCCTGCAGGAGGGCTGAAAGGTTCACGGCCGTCCGGACGATGTGTCACCGGTCCGGGTTGCCTTCCTCATTGGAAATCCCATGAAACCTCTTCAGAATCAGCCGGGCCTTCCTCCCCCCGGCCTTCAACGGACTTTCGGCGTTGAAGAGGAATTTTTGCTCGTGGATCCCGGCACAGGGTTGCCGCTGCCCGTAGCGGAGCAGGCCCTGCGGCGCGGTACGACAAGTCCCGGCACCGGCCCGGCCCTGGCCCTGGAGGTCAAGCAGGAGCAGCTCGAGGTGGTTGGCCCGGTCTGTTCCACCCTGCAGCAGATGGCAGAGGGAATTCGGCAGGGCCGGGCCATGGCCGATACAGCCGCCCGGGCAGTGGGTGCAAGAGCGGTGGCGCTGGCTGCCAGTCCCCTGGCGTGCACCCCCACCCTGGTACCCCAGCAGCGTTACCTGAAGATGGCCGCCCGGTTCCACCTGACCTTCAGGGAGCAGTTGACCTGCGGCTTCCACGTGCACGTCCGCGTCGATTCAGGGGAGGAAGGGGTGGCGGTCCTGGACCGTATTCGCCGCTGGTTGCCTGTGCTCCTGGCGCTGAGCACGAACTCCCCGTTCTGGCAGGGAACCAACAGCGGTTATGCAAGTTTCCGTTACCAGGCGTGGAGCAGGTGGCCGACGGCGGGACCTTGCGAAACATTCGGTTCCCTGCGCGAGTACCGGCGTCACGTTGAAGGACTGCTGGCTTCCGGCGTGCTCCTGGACGAGGGCATGGTGTACTTCGACGCGCGGCTGTCGCGCAGCCACCCGACCGTCGAGGTGCGTATCGCCGATGTCTGCATGGAGGCGGCACACGCCGCGGTCATCGCAGCCATTGTGCGGGCACTGGTGGAGCGCTCGGCCCAGGAGTGGCGGGCAGGCGTCCCGGCGCCCCGGGTGTCCGCCGCGCAACTGCGCCTGGCGAGCTGGATGGCCAGTGAGGCCGGTGTGGAAGGTAATCTTCAGCACCCCCTCCTGTACGTTCCGTGCCCTGCTACCGAAGCTGTGCAGGCCCTCCTGAAGCACATCCGGCCGGCCCTGGTCAGCAGCGGGGACGAGGAACATGTGAGGTTGGGACTCGCCAATATCCTCGCCTTCGGCACCGGTTCCCACAGGCAACGTGAAGCAATGGTCAGCACCCAGAGCCTCACCGCAGTGGTGATGGACGCCGTCGAACGCACCCATGGAACAGCCGCTGACCTGCACCCCCGCACCCGGCACCTCCACGCCACGTGAGCCCCGGATATGAGTGGAATGTGGAGGGTATGTGTGCTGAGATGAGGAGAGGAAAGCAGTTGGTTCACCAAGGGCCAAAACGCGGGGAATGGAGCGGTCATGGACACTGAATTGCCGCTGGCTGACGAGCTGGCCGCTGTCTATGCGCGCTTTTCCAACGTGCTCCTGACCGAGGAGACCGTCTCCAACGCCCTGAAGCTCATCACCGAGGCTGCGGTCCTGGCAGTCGGTGACGCCGCGGGTGCGGGGGTTTCCCTGTTGGATACCAACGGCCGCCGCAGCAGCACAGCTTCCACGAGCCCGATTGTGGCGCAGGCTGACACGCTCCAGTACGAGCTTGGGCAGGGCCCCTGCCTCAGTGCATGGGCCTCCGGACATCCGGTGGATATCGCGGACGTGCACACAGACCTCCGCTGGCCGGAATGGGGCATGGCAGCAGGCGAGCTGGGGTTGAAGTCCTGTGTCAGTGTTCCGCTCCTTTCCGGGGACTTGGCTTTCGGAGCCATCAAAATTTACTGGGCAAACCCCAAGGCGGCGTCGCACAAACTGATCCGGCTGCTGGAATTGTTCGCAGCCCAGGCCTCGATCTTCCTGGTCAATGTCCAAGCCCGGGAGCGGGGCAAAATGTTGAGCGAGCAACTCAAGTCGACACTTACCCAGCGCGACATCATCAGCACCGCCAAGGGCATTGTCATGGCCAGCCGGGGCATCGGAAACCACGACGCGATGCTGCACCTGATGACCAGGGCTTTGAACGAGAACCGGACATTGCAGGAAGTGGCAGAAGAGACTATCGGGTCCACGCCGGGACCCGATCTTGACCGGGGGTGAACTATGGCCGTCCCTGGGGACGAGGACGAGCAGCGGCAAGGTTTCCGGCTAGCATTCGAGGCTGCACCACTAACTCTTGAGCAGATCTGGATCAAGTACTTCGGAATTGGAGGAAAGGCCGGGCTGACCGAGGTCCAGGCGTACATTTATGGCGCCCTGAGCCTTCCCCCGCTTGAGCGCGATATCCTGGCGCACGCGCTGAACGAAACCCTTAATAGCCTCGGTGTTGATGGGCTCCGTGCAAGCTACAGCCAGGCAATTCAACCGAAGGCGGACGAGGGCGAGCGGGGCATGAACTAACCCCCTGCCCGCAAAACCCCCTGTTGTTCCCACAACCTTGCTCCTAGCATGGGAGTTGTGGACACAGACAGGCAGTACGAGGACTTCCAGCTACTCCACCAGCTCATTGTGGAGAGCGAGGACATCAAAAGCTTCCTGGACGGTATGACCAGGCATGCGGCTTCTTCCCTGAGCCGGACCACCGGCGCACCCATTGCCTGTGCCGCCACGCTCCGCAGGCACAAAAGGACCCTCACGATCGCCGGCAGCAGTGAGAAAGCCGTGGCCCTGGACCACATCGAACAGGACCTGGGTCACGGACCGTGCCTGGAAGCCCTCCACACCTTCACAACCATGCTGCTGGCCGATACCAGCACCGACCGGCGCTGGCCCCAATACTCCGTGAGCCTCGCCGCGGCCGGCTACAGAAGTGTCCTCGGAGTGCCCGTCGAGTTAAACGACACTGCAGCAGCGGCATTGAACTTCTTCGCCCCCGCCACCGGGCTGTTCACGGCCGAGGCCGTTGATGAGGCTGTCCTATTCACCCAGACGGCAGGGCAGTCCCTGAGGCTGGCCCTGCGCATCGTCACCGCGGAACTGCTCGCAGAGGACCTCAAGGCGGCAATGGGAAGCAGAACTGCCATCGACCTCGCCTGCGGCATGATCATGACGCAAAACCGCTGTACGCAGGAGCAGGCGTACCAGTTCCTCCTCCGGGCATCTAACAACCGGAACATGAAAGTCCACGCAGTCGCTAACGAGATCATCTTGCGGCTATCGGGCGCCAAGCAAATGGCCACCCATTTCGAGGACTAGCCAATCTCTGCGGTGTCCTGAGTCCTAAGCGGTGCGGTTGAAGGGTGTAACTGATGAAAGCGCCAGTCGTGGCGATTGTCGCCGTCGCCGTGGTCCTCCTCATTGTGGGCTTGGCCGTGAAAACGCTCGGATTCCTCCTGGGAGTGGCCCCGGTGCTGTTGATCGTGGCTGTCGTCCTTCTGCTCTTGAGCCGGTTCAGGGGACGCCGCATCCCCCGCTGAGAGGGATATTTTCGGATTGTAGTTACCAGGACGCCGGGACGAAGCCGGTGACCAGTGTGCCGAGGCGGGCAGCTGCTGCCAGCTCCAGGCCGGTTTCCGCGAACGTCAGGTTGTCGCCGCTGATGACCAGGACGCGGCCTGCGCCGGCAGCTTGCAACCAATCGGCATCATTGCGGTTCCTTACATCCAGCTGCTGGGAACACATCAGGAGCCCGTCAACGTGCAGCTGGACCGCTCCCCCATCGGCCACGGTGCAGGTGCAGGTGCTCCGGGCAGGGACGGCCCGCTGCAGGATCTCGCTGTAGCGGGCACTAGTAGACATTTGGAATCCCTGGCCCAGCAGGAGCGAAACCAGCGCGGATGTCATCTCCCCGCCCGGTTCCTCAATAACAACGTTAGGTACCAGGGTGTAGGCCAGCACTGGAATGGCCGGCGTCCCAAACGTACTTCCGCCAAGGACCAACCGTGCACCAACGGAGATCACGCCTTCCACCAGTCCAATTGCTTCACGTATTGTCAGCCCTGGTTCCTGGCACTGCAGATGACAGACGACAGGATCGAAAGTCAGCGACGATATGCCGTCCGGACCGGAGCGTTCGGTGATGAACACCATCAGGGACAGGTCCGCTCCGGGGCCCAGAGGCAGCAGGCAGGCTGCGCAGCGGCTGGCCGCGGCCTTCACCGTCTCGATGTAGTGAGCTGTGTCCCGGCCCTTAAAGGCTTCGAGTCGTTCGTCCCAAGCGACATTGCTGGTGATAGGCATTTCCGCAATCCAATCCGTGACGCGCTCCAACGACGCGGCACGGGTGCGTTATTCACGTCTTGGAGCGGGAGACCTGGCAGCCGGGCTTGGAACCGCATCTGGGGTGCGACCGCCAAGCCCGGCACTGACCGGAATGAGCTACGGGGGCCTAACTCCCCAGCCAGATAACTACAGACTGACGCCTCGGCCTTGCGGAAATCCTGTGAAGCTATGCCAAGGGGGTCTCCAAGGAAATCCCTAGCTGCCCTGATGGCACGCACCTTCCGTTTCGGGGCGTGAAGAAGGTTCCACAGGGAAGGCCTCCCACGCCGGCTGGCGTGGGAGGCCTTTCTGTGTGTGTTGGAGCAGGGATCGCTCCGTAGTGGGGAGGGGGTTAGAGGATGCTGGTCATGCTGTTCCAGCCGGCGCCAAGGTAAACCCTGGGCAGCCACTTGCCTGCACCATCACCGGGGTACAGCCACAGCTTGCCCGAACGATCCCGAGCCAGCGCATCGACGTCGCCGTCACCGTTGAAGTCACCCGGACCAACAATGCTGGTCATGACGTTCCAACCGGCGCCAAGGTAAACCCTGGGCAGCCACTTGCCTGCACCATCACCGGGGTACAGCCACAGCTTGCCTGAAGTATCCCGAGCCAGCGCATCCACGTCACCGTCACCGTTGAAGTCACCCGGACCAACAATGCTGGTCATGACGTTCCAACCGGCGCCAAGGTAAACCCTGGGCAGCCACTTGCCTGCACCATCACCGGGGTACAGCCACAGCTTGCCCGAAGTATCCCGAGCCAGCGCATCCACGTCACCGTCACCGTTGAAGTCACCCGGACCAACAATGCTGGTCATGACGTTCCAACCGGCGCCAAGGTAAACCCTGGGCAGCCACTTGCCTGCACCATCGCCGGGGTACAGCCACAGCTTGCCCGAAGTATCCCGAGCCAGCACGTCGGCGTCACCGTCACCGTTGAAGTCACCCGGACCAACAATGCTGGTCATGACGTTCCAACCGGCGCCAAGGTAAACCCTGGGCAGCCACTTGCCTGCACCATCACCGGGGTACAGCCACAGCTTGCCCGAAGTATCCCGGGCCAGCGCATCGGGGTTCCCGTCACCGCTGAAGTCGTGCCTGTCGAGGCCGGCCGTAGCGTTGATGACAAACTCCCACTGTCCAAGCGGGCTGATATTGCCGGCAGCATCGACCGCGATCGCACGAAGCGTTGAGGTCTGGGCGATGGCAATGGGCTCGGTGTACAGCGTGCTGCTCACCGTGGGCTCGGTGCCGTCGGTGGTGAACCGGATGGCTGCGCCCTCGCTCGCGGAGAGGGACGCCGTCGTGGCTGCCGTGAAGGTACCGCCCGGAGTGGTTGTGGTCAGCTCCGGAGCAATCGAGTCCACGGTGTAGACCTCGGTGACGACCGCCGAGGGCACGCCCTCGTTCACCGCGATGAATTTCAGTGTGGTGGTTCCTTCTTCAAGGGCGATCTCGCCGGTGTAGGGGATTCCGTCCTCCACGGTGGGTTCTGAACCGTCTGTGGTGAAGAAGATCTGCGCACCTTCGGGCGTGGCGCTCAGCGTGACGGTTTGGGCTTCGTTGAACGTACCGCCCGCAGTGTTTACAGCGACCGTCGGGGCTTCCGGAGGTGTGGCACCGACCGTGCGGCCCTGAACCACGAAGTCCGTGGTTGTGCCCAGGCTCCTGTTGACCGGTTCACCCAAGGTGTTCTTAACCTGGCGGATCTCGAAGAAGTTGGTGTCGTACGGGCTGCCCGTTACGGCGTGAGGCGTGGAACCGTCCCCGAGGTAACCCTCAGGTGCTCCCTCAGTCCACTTTAGGAACGGCCCGATCTTCTGCTCAAGCAACGGCGTGAACTCGCCGTTGCCGTTCATGCTGCCGAGGTCCTCCGTGTAGCGAAGGCTGCCGGTGTCATCGGCGACCACCTCAAACGACCCGTAGGGATGGATGATCTCGTAGGTCGAGCCGATCTCGAACACATCGTTACCGCGGACACGGATGCGCCCAAAGGCAACCTCGTCTCCGGCGACAACGGCTTCGCCGGCGAAGGCTGCTTCCAGGGCGAGGGTCAATCGCACCTCTTCGCCGTCGACTGGCAGGAAGGCCTCAGCTGCCCACCAGAAGGATTCACCGGGGAAATTGTCGGGGAAGGACAGGTCGCCCTCCGGTAGAGGCAGCTCCTCGATGATTGGACACAGCGGATCCTCGAGGCACAGGTCCAGCTGAACTCCAGTGTTGTCTTCCAGCCAAGAGGGATACCCGTGGCTGTCCGAGACTGGACCGATGGCCTTCAGGTTGTGGATGACGTAACGGAAGTTCCGAATTTCTCCGGCAGTGCCTTCCCCGTTGACCGACATAGCCCGAATGAGAGTGGTGCTGCCCACCGTCATGGGAGTGCCGTCGTATTCCTTTGTTGAACCGGTGGCCCCTTCGCTGTCGTACGTCGGTTCGGAACCATCGAGCGTGTAGTACACAGTTGCCGGTCCCGCGCCCTCCGCGGTGGTTCCTGTGAGAGTTACCTGCTGGGGACCCGCGTAGGAGGAGGCAGTGGCGTCCGGTGTCGCCGCGATCCAGGGGCTCGTCGCATCGAGGTTGTAGGTCTCACTCTTGATTTCCGTGCGCTGAGACGGGTTGGTGAGGCTGACCGCCATGTACCGAAGTTCCGTGGTGCCCGGGGTACCGAGCGACACAGGAGCAACGTCCTTGTCATTGGGTGAAGGCTCCCACACTTCTCCCTTGGTGACGGTGCCGTCCTCGGCGACCACAGGGTCCTGGCCGTCTGTTGTGTAAACAATCTTCGCCTCGTCGGGGAAGGACGCCTGGATGTTGACCGTCAGCGCCTGATTGTAGGTGCCCCCTGGCTTATCCACTCCGGCGCGGACAGTGGCGATCTTGCCCTGCACCGCAAAAAGATTCGTTTCGATCGGTGCTGGGATGCCGGGGCCCTCAAGGCGGAAGAAGTTCGTGTCGAAGGGGCTGCCCGTCACGGTGTGCTCTACGTTGGGGTCACCAATGGATCCGGCATAGGCATCGGGCACGGGCGAATCCCACTGAAGGAACGGCCCCCAGCTGCCGGAAAGTGGTTCATCCCAGATGCAGGGCTGCTGCAGGCAGCCGATGTCCTCCGTGAAGCGCACCCTTCCCTGATCATCCGCAGTGACTTCGTAGACGCCGTACGGCGTGGTCGCCTTGTAGGTCGCGTTTGGAGTCATATCTTCCATCCGGATCCGCATGCGCGCGAAAGCATTCTGTTGTCCCTGGGCAACTTCCCCTGCCCCTCCGAATGCCGCTTCCTGGGCCATGATGAGGCGGGCGTCCTGCCCGTTCGGCAACGTCAGCGATGCTTCGGCCGACCACCAGAAGGACTCATCCGGGAAATTTCCGGGAATCGCCGGCGGCAGGGCTGGGTCATAGCCTGCCCCGACAACGGGGCAGACCTCGACGGCGTCGAGGCACAATTCCAGTCGAAGGCCGTTCTTGTCTCCATACCAGTACGGGTAGCCCGTCTCGGGGTTAACTGGTCCAACGCTTCCCTCCGCCCCCGATACGGCGGCTGGAAGTATTGCGGGTTGAGGCAATGCCACGGCAGGTAGTGGACCGAGTGTGGACAAGAGCACAACCGCCGAGACAGCGATTCCGGTCCCCCTCCTTGTCCTGCTCGCGCGGGGGGTGCCCCCCGCTGTGGTATGTGTATCGTCCAAATTCATGATCGTCTCCCCAGTTTGATCCAGATCTGCCGACGAGCGAGACTGCTGCCGGGCGGAGCAGGACATGAGAACTGCCCTGGGGCCACTGTGCCGAGGAGACCTTGAGAATACCTTGAGCTTCCCAAGGCCCACTGAGGCAGCTGCATGCAGCTGCTGGCCGTGAACAAGCTGCGGTTACGGGAGCCAAATCAAGAGGAGCACAAGACCGGCGCCGGCTGCTGCCCGTGGGTCTACAGCACTTAGCTCACGCCCGGAACCAAGGATGCAGGGATCTTCGATCCGAGATTTAACCAAGGTCGATCCGCCACTGTGACGGTGGCGGGGAAATCCACTTCTCGGCCTGGCCTTGAAGGTACTGGGGGCCATTAACGAAGAGTCCATCTGAGGAGTCACGATGTTTTCCAAATCTGTTGACCGGCCCGAGATGCCAGACGGAGCGCGCCGCGCCCGCCGGACAGACCGCCAGCCAATGACCACAACCGCCCGCCGTCTTGCCGCCGTGGTCTCCGGCGCGCTGCTGGCCGCATCGCTTGCACCGCTTGCTGCCCTTCCGGGCAGCGCTGCCACAGCAGGCATGGGGCCCGTGGATGAGACAAACGGGTTTCCCACCTGGTATTCGGACGGGACCGTCCGGCTGCAGCTCTGCTACGAAGCAGGGAAGGGCTGCCTTTCCGAACCGCCCAACCCGGAGGTGGCCGTTTCCTACCCCGACAACTTCCCTGATGAAGCCTTCTGGTTCGCCGCTGCAGCCGACGTCGGCACCATCGGCTCCTATGAAGCCGCCCTCGAAGCAGCACACGCCAATGAAGCCGTGATCGACGGCGATCAGATGGGCTTCGGCCGGCTGCGGTTCCGGTTTGAGGGGCTGCAGGCCGGCGCCTCCTACACCATCACCCACCCGTACGGGATCCACACCTTCGTGGCCGACAACCTCGGGGGGATCAACGAGACCGTCGACGAGGGCTGCGAGCCAACCGCTACGACTCCCTGCGACTGGGCAGCAGTCGGTGCCGCCTTCCTGGGCGACTATGCGACCGGTTCCACCGCCACCTTCCTCACGCAGGTGGGGGCAGAGGCCGGCACCCTCGGATCCATCGACACGGCACGGACTGTCACGGGAGCCCCCTCGGGCAACAATTTTGTCCAGGTGGTCGGACCGAACGCCGGCGGTCCCGGCGTCAACACGGTGACGACGAACCTGTTCACGGTGCAGGGCCTCATCGCCACGGCCACCGAGGCCGGTCCCTCTACACCGGATCTGGCGGCAGCCAGCGACAGCGGCCGCTCCTCCACGGACAACATCACCAAGGTGACCACGCCGACGCTGACCGGCACGTTGCCGGCAGGCACGACGGGACCGGTGGAGGTCTCGGTCAACGGGGGCGCAGCTCAGGCAGCAACGGTGACCGGATCCACGTACTCGGTTACGCTGGCACCGCTGGCTCAGGGCCCCCACACGGTACTTGCCCTTGCTGGCGCCCAGACCTCCGGAACGCTGACCTTCACCGTGGACACCACGGCTCCGGCGGTCTCCGTAACGGCTCCATTTCCGTCCACGCCCAGCGCAAACAACACTCCAACGCTGAACTTCAGCAGCGCTGATCCACAGGCACGGTACGAATGCCGGTTGCTTCCCACCAACGGCGACTGGGACCCCACGTGCTCGTCACCGAAGACCTGGGACGCCCAGGTTAACGGCTTCTTCACCTTCGACGTCCGCGCGACGGACACGGCCGGAAACACGGGTGCTGTCGCCAACCGGAACGTCCGCATCGGTACAGGTGCCGGCGTCACCAGCATCATGCAGGACTTCAACGGTGACGGACGTGCTGATCTCGTGGCACGCGACTCCAGCGGAGTGCTGTGGACCTATCTCGGCAACGGCGCAGGCAGCTTCCCCAACCGGATCAGGGTTGGCGCCGGCTGGAACGTCATGAACTCCATCAGCGCAACCGGCGACCTCACCGGTGACGGACGTGCTGACATTGTGGCCCGCGACTCCAGCGGAGTTCTCTGGACCTACCGCGGCAACGGCTCCGGCACCTTCCCAACCAGGGTTCGCGTGGGGGCAGGCTGGAACACCATGAAGACCATCAGCGCAGCCAATGATGTCACGGGTGACGGACGGAATGATCTGCTCGCCACCGACTCCCAGGGAGTCCTGTGGAGCTACGCTGGCAGCAACACCGGCACCTTCCCGTCGCGCATCAACGCGGGTCCAGGTTGGGGCGCCATGGCGGTCAGCGCCGCCGGTGACCTCAACCGGGACGGCAAGGCCGACCTGGTGGCACGGGACGCCAGCGGAGTTCTGTGGTCCTACATGGGCAACGACGCCGGCGCCTTCCCCACACGGGTCAGGGCAGGCGCAGGCTGGAACACCATGAATGCCATCAGCGGCGCTGCAGACCTCAACAGCGACGGACGTGACGACCTCATTGCCCGCGACAGCAGCGGTGTTCTCTGGTCCTACCTGGGCGACGGTGCCGGCACCTTCCCCAACCGGGTCCGGGCCGGCGGCGGCTGGAACGTCATGAACGCCCTCAGCTAAAACAAACTGCCTCAATCCTGACCAACACAATTACCGCCCGCGTACACCCAGTACGCGGGCGGTACTTGTGTCACCCGACAGGACGCCGTCAAATCCGTGCATCGATGTGGCTCTGCACTATGGCGGCGAGCGTCCGCAGTACCTTCTGCTCGGAGGGCGGGAAGGCCCGGGGTTTCTGGTCAATGATGCACAGGGTTCCGATGTTCCAGCCGTGCGGTCCGTGCAACGGGTAGCCGGCGTAGAAGCGGATGTGGGGTTCCCCGACGACGAGTGGGTTGGACGCGAATCGCTCATCGGTGAACGTGTCGTTGATGATCAGCATCGTGTTCAGTTCCACTGTTGCCGCGCAGAGCGCGATCTGGCGGGGAGTCTCCTCGCGGAGCGGCCCGAAGACGGACTTGAAGTACTGGGCGTCTTCGGCGATAAGTGACAAGGACGCAGCACCCACATCAAAGTATTTGCGGGTGGCAGCCACAATCCGGTCAAACGTTTCCTCCGCACCGCCTTGAAGAAGGTCCGTCTCGCGGAGTGATTCGAGGCGTTCCGCCTCTGCCTGCTCAGGAGTGAGCAGGAAGCTCCCCGCGGCTCCCAGGGCTGAGAACGCATGCCCGCGGGCCTTCGACTTACGGGCCCTCTTGTTGGCACCGTGGCCGCGTTCAAGCATGGGCCAGGCCAGGGCACCATGAAGGTAGGCGTCCAGTTCGAACTCCGACCACCGGGACCGTCCGCGATTGGCTGGCAAAAGCTTCCGCGGATCCAAACCGATGGTGGCAGCGAGCTCACGCCGCCGCTCCACCTCTTCATCCATGCCGTCCACCTCCAACCGGGCCGCATGTCACGGGACCGGGCCATCCGCAGCTGCACAACATATTGCTAAGCCTACTTAGCACTTTGCCCCACGGCTAGCCCGCCACAAAAAAGCAGGGTACGGCCCTGCCGAAACTGACATTAGGCCTGGCCCACTTTGTCCTGAACTGCTCGTAGGATTTCTTGTATGAGGATTGCCGTTGCAGGGGGAACCGGTACGGTCGGGCGCCACGTCGTTGACGTAGCGAAAGAACGCGGGCACAACGTCGTCAGCCTGAGCCGTGCGGAGGGCGTGGACCTGGTGAACGGCCGCGGCCTGAACCAGGCGCTCCAGGGCGCGGATACGGTCATCGACGTTTCCGGCATCGAGACCATGTCCACCAAAAAGGCAGTGGACTTCTACACCAACGCCACGCAGAACCTGCTGGCGGCGGAGAAGTTAACCGGCGTGCGGCACCACGTTGCGCTTTCCATCGTGGGCATCGACAAAGCCACCTCCGGACTGTACGCGGGGAAGCTGGTGCAGGAGGACGAAGTCAGGCACGGCGGCATTCCCTGGTCGCTCCTGCGGTGCACGCAGTTCCACGAGTTCGTGCCGTTGACGGTGAAAGTCGCCTCGGTGGGCCCGCTGGTTTTTGTCCCGAAGATGTTTACCCAGCCGGTGGCAGCCCGGGAGGTGGCCGAGGCCCTGGTGAACGCCGCAGAGGCCGGGCCCAAGGGGCGCCTCCCCGATCTCGGCGGCCCCCGCGGTGAGCAGCTCGCGGACCTGGTACGCGCCTACCTGAAGAAGACAGGCCGGCGGAAACGGATCGTGCCGCTGCATGTTCCCGGCCCCATGGGCAAGGCCATGCGAAAGGGCAAACTGATTCCCAAGGCGGGTGCCGCCGTCGGCCGCCAGACGTTCCAGCAGTGGCTGGAAACGCAGCCCAACAAGTAGCCCGCAGCCCGGGAATTTCGAGTACCCGCTACTCGTGCGCTCCCCTGCGGGCCGCCCTAGATTTGAAGTGCAGTCCGCGGATAACGCTGCGCGGGCGGTTCGAACGGGACGTGACGGTGACGATACATGTGGCGGGCAGCACCGGCAGGGTGCTGAAGGCCGACGGCGGGAGGCTGGCGAGTGCGGGCTCCGCCGGCTCGGAGCCGTGGCCGGAGCCGTCCGGGTTCCTGCTGGACCTGGTCACGGACGCAGCGGCCGACGTCGATTCCCTGCGAAGGCTGGCCGAAACCGCTGCGGCGGCCGTCACCGGGTCCGTTGGGGTCCAGATCGACTGCGCCGCCACGCTCACCTCGCCGCAGGGCCTTCCGGTCTTGGCGGCCAACAACGGCCGGGCTGCTGGGCTCGCGGCCTTGGAAAAGGATCTCAACGACGGCCCCCTGGCCCAGGCCAGGGAGGCAGGCATTCCCGTAATTGTGGAGGCCGACGGCGGCCCGCCCCTGCGGTGGCAGGCTTACCGGTGCCGTTTTCTTGACGCCGGCTATGGCGAGGTACTGGCTGTTCCGGTCCGGTTGGACGCCGGAATGTCCTGTGCCTTGGGCTTCTTCGCCCCGCGGGGGGTCCGGTTCGCACCCGAAACGGTCTGCCATGCAATGTGGTTCGCAGGCGTGGCAGCGAAGGGCCTGGGGCTGGCCCTCGAAGTCAGGAGCATCCGGGCGGCCGGGGACAACCTGAAGGCCGTTTTGGAGAGCCGCACCTCTATTGACGTGGCCTGCGGGGTGATCATGGGCCGGAACCGCTGTTCCTATCCGGACGCCTTCCACATGATTGCAGGTGCCTCCAGCCGCCGCGGCATGCCGGTACGCGAGGTTGCCGAGGCAATCCTGAAGAACCTCCCGAGTGGCTCGCCAAGGACCCGCTTCGAAGTTTGAGCCTGCTGAACTGGAAGGAATCCTTTTGATCCAGCCCGCCGCCTTCATGCTCCTGGACTCCGCACCACCGGACTGGCTCGCCCCGGGTCAGTGGGCGGAGCTCGAGCTGGAGTCTATCGCCCGCGGGCGCCTGGCTGCCTCCAGGTGTGTCTGGAGTGCGTAAGACGTTTGTCCTGCCCGTTGCTTGATGCGGCGCAGGTAGTTCACGGCCAGCCGCGGCAAGGCAACAGCTGGATCACCAACCCGGACACCTTCACGCTGGGCCGCCTCAAGATCCATGGCCAAGGCTGCGAGGCGTTCGGCGCCCACCATTTGGCTGGAGGTCTTGAGGCTGAGGACCGCATCCCTGGCGCCATCGGCGTCGCCGGTGGTCAACGCTACCCGCAGCTTTTCGATCCTCAGAGGCAGGGCGGTGATGAAGTTCTGCACAAACACCTGCCACACGTCGTACTCACAGAGGTCCTCGCGCAGCCTGTCCAGGACCCCATGGTCCAGGAGCGGCTTTGGGGAACTTTCGGCGCCGATCCAGGGAGACGGTACGCCGGGCTGGGGGCAACTTACCTTGTGGCGTGGAGCGGGAGTAGTGATCATGCTTGGACAGTACGGAGCGCATATTGGGGGAACCCTGAGGCGGTACCTTGTGGTTTTCTAGCATGGTTCTAGGCTTTTTGTTTTGTCCTGTGGCTCACGACACTGATAAGCTTCAACTTCGCTTGATGTCCCGTGCAGGGCATCGGGCTTGACTGCTGTAGCCCACGGCGGACAACTGCACCTCGTTGAGAAGAGCCGGCATGGCGCAATCACAGTTCGATCAATTCCTCACCGAAGCCACCTATCACGACCCAGAGACCGGCTCCACTCTCAGCCGGGACGCTTTTTATGGGCTGTACACCAGCTGGTGCAGCGTATCTGAAGAGACACCACAGGCAGAGCACGTCTTCTGGGACGCTATGGCAAAGCTCGTAGATCCCAAACACCCACTGCGCATGACAGGCCCGGCGGCAGCAGACTACATCCTGGCCAGCTATCCGGCCGTGGTCTGAACAGATTGAATCCGACAACGAACACGTACGTCCCTTGTGACATCCATCAGCCGCGCGGGAAACGCCCTTGGTGCGCAACCTGCGACACTGACGTCCACCTCGTTGTTGAGTTCCCGGCCGTCAGGGGCAGGCGAAGCGGTACAGTCGCCGTCGCCGTCCGTTGTTCGCAGTGCCGCTTCTCGCGTGTGGTCGACACCACCGCGGAGCATGTCGCAGCCCTGCCCGTACTTTTACATGAACCAAGACAGACCAAAGGAATACCCGGATGACCATCACCAGCAACACAGCCGCTCCCAATGACGGGCATGCCCACCTGGCCAACCTCGAGGCCCTTGACCTCACGCCTGCCGGCCTCGCAGACGCCCCCGCAAACGAGTTGGACCGCGAGAGCATCGTGCATACCGGCAACAGCTGATTTCGGCCGAATTCCGGGCTGACGAGATCAGCCCGGACAAAGGGAAAGCCCCTCCTAGGAGGGGCTTTCTACGTAGTGGTCAATTGTCTTCTGGTATAGGTCAGCGGTGATTCACTCCCCCTTCCCGGACGCCCCCTAGCGCCCATCCGGACTATGACAAGAACAGACTTTAGTAAACCGGCCCGGGCTCGTAAAGGGGGGTTCTGCCAAGAATTTTTTCTTACGACGGCGGGCACCGGCCAGGGTCCCCTGCCCACCTTGCGGAGGATAATGGCGTGCATACCCCTCAAAAAGCGAAGCAGGCGACGGGAGGCCGGCATGAAGAGGAACCAGGCCCTGGCAGGCGAGCCAGTTCAGACTGACGGACCATCGATGGCTGCTGCGGCGGAGCTGTTCAAGGCCTTGGCCCATCCGGTCCGGGCGCAGATCCTGGCGCTGCTCGCCCAAGGCGAGTCCACCATCCCCGCGCTGTGCGAGGGCACGGGGGTGAAGGCAACGCACCTGTCCCGGCACCTCACCCAGATGCGGGGGCAGGACCTGATTCGGTGCCTGCGGTCCGACGGCCGCCTTGTTTATCGGCTTGCACACCCGGAAGCCACGGAACTGCTCACCGCTGCGCGGTCCGTACTTCAAGCCCGGACGGCGGCTGCACTGAGTTCCCTTGGCTCCGGCCCCATGCCGCAGGAGCCGTCATCCACGGCGCTCTGGGACGAGCAGTTCTCGGCCCTGGAGCAATCACTGGTATCGCGTTTGGTGATCGTAGACGCGTGCCAGGCCATTGCTGCACGAACCGGTTGCAGCATGGAGGAAGCAGCCGGATTTCTTATCATGACGGCTCGCACCGGCAACACCACCCTTGTGGAAGCCGCCCGCAAGGAACTTCGCAACGGAGCGGAACAGCACCGCACCTAACGCTGGCGGGGCCCCGGCTTCTGCCCGGCCTGCTGAAGACGTCCGGCGTCTCCTGGCTGTTCGTGAAAATCATAGGTAGTGAAAACCCTTGACCTTGCCCAGCGGCGTGCATCAAACTCGTACTGTCGGATTGACGGAAAGGTCTATTCGTCAAAAATATATCAATTGCTTCTCCCTCTTTTCGAGCGAGAAGACGCCGCACCAGGGGAAAGGGACTTCCCTTGATTGGGGGCTCAGGGTGCGACGGCAGACGCGGAGGGGACAGTGTGGTCCCCTCCGCCCTCCCTTCCCTGCCGGCGACAGGGACTGGGTCAACCAGGCGCCAACCGTCCGCGGGTCCGTGGCGGCATTCATCAGCAGGAATGACAAGGTGGAGGCAACCGAAATGGGAATGGACAAGTTGTGGGACCAGCTTGAGCCGGAAACGCAACAATGGCTCATCGATAATCCCGGGTGCAGGATCCTTCCCCGAGCCGTCGTGGCGGCGATCAACAAAGCCACCGGAGCCGAGCTTGAACAGGATCGGCACGGCGAAACTACCCTTTCCCCCGGTGACTGCGACTTCATCCACAACGCAGCGAATTTGTATCAAGCCCCGCGGTCATAGCCTTCGCAGCCCAGCGGTAGTCCACTTCCGGCGCATACCCAGCTGGCGCATACCTCTTTCTGGCCAGCAGCCTCATTGGGTCAAGCGCGCCCAGGACTCCAGGAACTTCTCAGCCAGGTAAGCGTGGCCCGCGGTGTTGACGTGGGTGCCGTCAAAGTTGAAATCCGGGCTGTTGGTGCTCGTGAACCAGCCGGCCTCGACGGCGTTGATGTAGGGAGCATTGGCGGCTGCGGCACCAGCGCGGACCGCGCTGTTCGCGGCCCGCAGTTCCTCCGTGACGGGCTGCGGTGCGGACGGCCCGAGCACCACCACCTGGACGCCTGGCCAGAACCTGCGGGCCGCCTCGATGGTCTGCGCCGTGGCAGCTTCAACTTCCTCCGGGTTGGGGATCCGCGAATCGTTCTGTCCGCCCTGCAGAATGAGGACGTTGGGCACGAAGGCGGGGTTGGCAGCGGTGTCCTGCAGCCGGACTTCGTACTCTCCACCCAACTCGTCCTGCTCCCCGCCACCCCAGGCGAACCCGGTTCCGGGCACGCCGTCGATGTTGGTGGGGTATCCGAGCTGCCCGGCAACGAGGTTTGCCCACCCCTGGTCCGGCTGATCTGCACCAACACCGGCAGTGTATGAGTCACCAAGAATAAGGAGGACGGGCTCGGCGGGCAGTTCAATTCCCGGCTGTCGGGCGGTGGCAGTAGCCGTGGGTGTGGGTGCCGGTGTTGGAGCCAGGGAAGCAGTCGCCGTGGGCGTTGCGGCCGGCAGGATTACCGTGGGGACGGCGGCATCGCCGGGGCCGCGCGGATTCATCAGGGCTATAGCTGCTACCCCGAAGGCGGCCACTGCCAGCACGAAAAGTGCGGCGTATTTGATCCACTCATGTTTGTTCATGCGGGACCCCCGCCATTTCCGGTCACCGGCTCATCTTACCGGCACCGTATTGCCCAGCCTTCCTGCCAATCCCAGGTGCGCCGGAAGGCTTTAGTCAGAGGGTCAGGGCGAACATACCTATGGCAAGGCCAATCACCAGGACGACGTTGACCACTACATATGGTTGAACGCCCCGTTTGGCTTCTGCGGCCCGTCTGCGGCGCCCGTGCTTGCGCTGAATTACCTCTGTCATGCTTCGAACTTATTCAGCCCCGTGTGGCGGCGCCCGAGTATCAACTACTCGTTTCACTGAGCACCGACTACTCGGGCCTAAGAACGGAGCATGCAAAGTTAGTGCTGAACGTCCTGCGGCGGGTCCCTTAGCATCGGGGTAGATTCATCAGGATGCCGGGCTAAGAGGCGGGATCGTCGTTACGTTTCGTCGGCCGGTAGCCGGCAAGTTCGGCGCGGACGTCGCCTTCCTTGTGGCCGCCCTTGTCCTTGCCGAACGGCAGCGCTTTCAGCAGCGGGTGCACCACAGCCATGACGGCGAGGCCCCAGGCGATTCCGATGACGGCCGAGCACAGGGTGTTCACGAGCCAGGCCAGGAAGCCGCCCACCACCGCAATCCCGGCGAAAGGTGTCTCGAGGGCGTGGACCAGGTCATACGGCGCGTGCCAGCCGAGGTCGTAGGCTCCCTGCAGCATGATGTGTCCACCAACCCACAGCATGGCGACCGTCCCGATGAGGGTGATCGCGGCCAATACGGCGGGCATCCCCTTGACGAGCAGCTCGCCGAAGCGCTTGGAGCCGGCGGAATCCTTGGTGGTCAGGTGCAGGCCGACGTCGTCCATCTTGACGATGAGCGCCACGGCACCGTACACGGCGATGGTGATGACAAACGCCACCACCACCAGGATGATTGCCCGGACCAACAGGGAATCAGCGGCTACCTCGTTCATCGAGATGACCATGATCTCGCAGGACAGGATGAAGTCGGTGGTGATAGCGCCCTTGATGACCTTGGACTCAGCCTCCGGCCCGCGCTCCACCGCCGGCGCATCTTCTTCCGCCGCGTGGTGGCCGCGGAGCTTGTGCCAGACCTTTTCGGCACCCTCGTAGCAGAGGTAGGTGCCGCCCAGCATGAGGATGAACGGGATAACCCACGGGACGAAGGCGCTGACGAGCAGCAGCGCCGGCAGGATGATCAGCAGCTTGTTCCGGAGCGAGCCCCAGAAGATTTTCTTGATCATCGGCAGTTCGCGGGAGGGGTCAGCCCCGGACACGTATTGGGGGGTGACGGCGGCGTCGTCGATGACCACGCCGGCGGCCTTGGCCCCTGCCTTGGCGGCTCCGGCAGCGACGTCGTCCACCGAGGCGGCCGCTATGCGGGCCAGGGCGGCGACGTCGTCCAGCAGTGCGACCAGACCGCCGCTCACAGGTCGCCCCGGAACTGCTCGACGGCGGACGGCTGGGCATCGATGTCTCGGTTATGGCGCGTAATCGGCATATTTGGAGTATATGTCGCACGCACGGCTAGTGCTCCCGGCGGGTTTCCTGGAGCCGCTTGATGAACCACCGCGACTGCTCCGGCCCGTAGGGCAGGACGGGGATGGCTTTGGTGGCATCGTTTGGGGTGTCGCGGATGGAGCCGCGTGCTTGGCGCACCGCCGTGGTCATGGTGTTCGCCATGGTTTTGACGAACTGGTCGCTGCACGGCTTCCCGTGCCCGGGAATCAGGAACTCGTAGCGGTGACGCAGGGCGGAGATGTGCCACAAAGCATCCGCCCACTCCTCCGGGTAGGAGTCTTCGAAGGACGGGTGGGCGCCCTGCTCCACGAGGTCGCCGACAAACAAGGTAGTGGGGGTGCCCACCAGCAGGTCGCCGTCGGTGTGGCCCCGGCCCAGGTAGAAGAGGGTCGCGGTCAGCCCGCCCAGGTCAACCAGCACGGGCTGGTCCTTCACCAGGGCGTTGGGGACCACAAGTTCCACGTTCTGGCCTTCGCCGGCGGACATCTCCGGTTCCAGCGTCCCCACGAAGCGGCGCTGCAGGTCTCCGCGTTCGTCGATTTCGGTGGCGCAGTTCTGGTGCGCCCAGAATTCGGTGACGCCGGCTTCCGCGAACACCGCGTTGCCGAAGAAGTGGTCGTAATGGGCGTGGGTGTTAACGACGACGAGCGGCAGCTGAGTCTTTTCCCGGACCGCGTCCAGGATCTCCTTGCCCTGCCTGGGGCCGCAGCCGGTGTCGATCACCATGGCCCGTTCGGAGCCCACTATCAGTCCGGTGTTCAGCAGCGATCCTTCGGTGACCAGCACATAGTTGTCCGCGCCGACTTCGAGCCATTCTGACATTGTTTCTCCGTACCTCCGGCAAAGCAGTGTTCGTTCGTCTAGCCGTCGATTCTACCCAGCACTTCTTGGAGTTCACCGGAAACACTCGGAGGGAAAGCTTCCCGCGTACGACGGCGGCACGCGCCGCCGTCGTACGGCTCACCTCTGGAGGGCCTTCAGATATCGGCCAGGAGCGTGGTTGGGTTTTCGATCGCATCGGCTACGAAGCGGAGGAACCCGGCGGCGGTGCCGCCGTCGCAGACGCGGTGGTCGAAGGTGAGGGTCAGCTCGGTGACCTTCCGGACGGCCAGCTCGCCGTTCACTACCCACGGCTTGTCGATGATCCGGCCGACGCCGAGGATGGCCACCTCCGGGTGGTTGATGATCGCTGCCGACCCGTCAACACCGAACACGCCATAGTTGTTCAGCGTGAAGGTACCGCTGCCCAGTTCGGTGGGGGTCGCTTTGCCTTGGCGGGCGACGTCGGTCAGCCGACGGATCTCCGCGTCCAGCTCGCGGGCGGTCAGCTTCTCCGCCGCACGGACTGAGGGCACCACGAGGCCGCGGTCGGTCTGCGCGGCGATGCCGAGGTTGATCCCGTCAAACGAGACGATCTCCTGCGAGCCGTCGGACGCAGTTTCAATCCGGGTGTTCAGCTCCGGGTACTTCTTGAGCCCGGCGGTGACAAAGCGGGCAATGAACGCGAGCAGGCCCGGTACCTGCGAGCCGCCCGCCTTGAGTCCCTCGCGGAGTTCGAGGAGCGCAGTGGCATCGACGTCCACCCAGACAGTTGCCTCAGGAATTTCCGAGCGGCTGCGGGCCATGTTCGCCGCAACAACTTTGCGTACTCCCCTAACCGGGGTCCGGGAGGAGATCGCCAGGCCGGTCCGGGCATCGGTCCCCACCCGCTCCGCCTCCGGTGCTTCGACCGGTTTGGATTCGACAGGTTCAACCACCGGTGTGGGACTCGTGATCGCCGCTTCGACGTCGCGGCGCATGATCAGCCCGCCCTCGCCGGAGCCGCGGAGCTCACCGAGGTCGACGCCGTGCTCGCGCGCCATCCGCCGGACCAGCGGGGAGATCACCGCGCCCAGCTTGCCGGGGACCCGGGTGCGCAGGAGGGACAGGTCGTCGAGGGTATCGACAGAGTTGGTTTGTACAGGCTCAACCACCGCGACCGAGCCCTTCCGCGCCCGGGTCCGACGGGCGACGCCGTGTCCGCCCGGAGTTCCGTAACCGATAAGCACGTTGCCGGACCCGGCCTTCTCCTCCTCGCGGTAGGTTTCGGCTGCCGCCGCGGATGATGCCGCCCCGGGAGTGGCATCGGGCCTTCCTGAGCCGGACGGCGTGCTGCTTGCAGCATTGCCGTCCGGCGAAGGGGCGGGGGCGGCATCATCCGCGGCGATCCCGGTTACCAGCGGCGTCACCGAGATCAGCGGCTTCCCCACGTCCAGCGTCTCCCCCGGCTGCCCGTGCAGCTCAGCCACAATGCCCGCATAAGGCGAAGGCACCTCCACGGTGGACTTGGCCGTCTCCACCTCGGCGATGGGCTGGTCCACGCGGATCTCGTCCCCCACGGAAACGTGCCAGGACACCAGCTCGGCTTCGGTGAGGCCCTCGCCCAGGTCCGGGAGCAGGAATACTTTCGTTTCACTCATGGTCAGTTCTCCCACTGAAGGTCGTCGACGGCGTCGAGGATGCGGTCCACGCCGGGCAGGTAATACTTCTCAAGCTTCGGCGCGGGGTACGGGATGTCGAATCCGGTGACGCGGCGGATGGGCGCGGCCAGGTGGTGGAAGCAGCGCTCCTGGACCCGGGCCACGATCTCCGAGGACACGGACGCGAAGCCATGGGCTTCGGCGATCACCACGGCCCGGCCGGTCTTACGCACGGACTCACAAACAGTGGAATCGTCGAACGGGACGATGGTGCGCACGTCGATGACCTCCAGCGAACGCCCCTCCAGCGCTGCCGCCTCGGCGGCGGCGAGCGCCGTGGGGACGGACGGACCGTAGGCGATCAGCGTCGCGTCGGTGCCGGGACGCGCGACGGCGGCACGCCCCTCCGAGGTGCGGCCCGCCGTCGTGCCTTCCACATGCTGGGACCGCAGCGACGAAAGGTCCACCAGGTCCTTGGACCAGTAGAGCTTCTTCGGCTCCATAAACACCACGGGGTCATCCGAGTCGATGGCTTCGCGCAGCATCCGGTACCCGTCCGCCACGGTGGCCGGGGTGAACACCTTCAGGCCGGCGGTGTGCGCGTAGTAGGACTCGGATGAGTCGCAGTGGTGCTCCACTCCCCCGATGCCGCCGCCGTAGGGAACCCGGATCACCATGGGCAGTTTCACGGCGCCCTTGGTGCGGTTGTGCATCTTGGCCACGTGGCTGATGATCTGCTCGAACGCCGGGTAGGCGAACGCGTCGAACTGCATCTCGATCACCGGGCGCATCCCGTTGATCGCCATGCCCACGGCCATGCCCACAATGCCGGACTCGGCCAGCGGGGTGTCGAAGCACCGCTGCTCGCCGAACGTCGCGGTGAGCCCGTCGGTGATGCGGAAAACTCCCCCGAGCGTCCCCACGTCCTCGCCGAACACCAGGACGGAGGAGTCAGCGTGCATCGCATCAGCCAACGCGGTATTCAAGGCCTTGGCCATGGTGACCGGCTGCGGGCCAGCGGCTTCCGCTGAAGCAGCGGCCGAGGCGGCTGCCCGGGCGGTGGCTGCGCTGACGTTGCCGTTGGCCTCGGACGATGTGGTGATGGTGGGGCTCACTTGCCGGCCTCCTGAGCATCGGGGTTCTGGGATGCGGATGCTGCCTCGCGGGCGAGTTCGTCGGCGAGCAGGGCGGACTGTTCCTTCAGCTGCGGCGTGGGCGTGGAGAAGACGTGGCGGAAGAGTTCCTGCGGGTCCACCGGCACGTCCTCGCTGAGTCCCTCACGCAGCTGGGCGGCCACAGCTTCGGCATGCTCGAGGATGCGCGTCTCACCCGCGGAGTCCAGCAGGCCGCGGTCCGTCAGGTAGGTCCGCATCCGGTTCACCGGGTCCTTGGCCCGCCACTCGGCAACTTCGCTGTTCTCGCGATAGCGGGTGTCGTCGTCAGCATTGGTGTGGGCCTGCATGCGGTAGGTGTTGGCTTCGATGAGCAGGGGGCCGGAGCCTTCCCTGGCCAGTTTCACCGCCCGGTCCAGGACGGCGAGGAGCGCCACGACGTCGTTGCCGTCCACGCGTTCGCCGGCCATGCCGTAGCCCACGGCCTTGTGGGCGAGCGACGGCGCCACGGACTGGTGTGCCAGCGGCACCGAGATGGCGTACTTGTTGTTCTGGACGAAGAAGATGACGGGCAGGTGGAAGACGGCGGCGAAGTTCAGGGCTTCGTGGAAGTCACCTTCGCTGGTGGCACCGTCGCCGCACATGGCCAGCACCACGGTGTCCTCGCCACGGAGCTTGGCGGCGTGGGCGACGCCGACGGCGTGCAGCAGCTGCGTGGTCAGCGGGGTGCACTGGATCCCCACTTTGTGCTTGAGGGGATCGAACCCGCCATGCCAGTCGCCGCGGAAGATGGTCATCACCTGCACGGGGTCAACGCCGCGCGTCATCACTGCGACGGCGTCACGGTAAGTCGGGAACATCCAGTCGCCGTCCGAGAGGCACAGCGCGGCCGCCACCTGGCAGGCCTCCTGGCCGTGGCTGGACGGGTACACGGCCATGCGGCCCTGCCGGACGAGCGCCGAGTTCTGGTCATTGACGCGGCGTCCGACTACGAGCTGCTCGTAAGCAGCCAGCAGTTCCGCATCGCCGGGCAAAGGGTACTCGTGGCCGGGTTCGGTGCCCTGCTCGCCTTCGGGCTTGAGCCGGCCGTCCGGGTCCACCATCTCGATCTGGTGCCGGGCCGGCAGCATGTAGTCCTCGGCGGTGATGCCGAACTTCTTCGCTGTTTCCGAGAGGGCGTTCCGGGTGGGCGCCTTGCTGGTTTGGTGCGGTGCGGTGTGGTTCGCGGAGATCGTCATCGGTTCCGTCCTTCTGTTGCCACTATTCCTCCCCAGTATCCGCCTGCAGAAGGTTTCGTATCCAGCACCTCGAGGAATCGTGGAGAAGCTGCTCAGTTCTGCCTAGACTGGAAGACGAATTGCAAGTGTGAGGCAGATTACTGACAGGGCCCGTGGACAAATTGGCAACCAGGGATGCGGCGACGGAACCCGTCCCGCTGGACGACATCGACCGCAGGATCATTTCGGAGCTGACCCGCGACGGCCGCATGTCCGTCACGCAGGTGGCGGAGAACGTCCACATCTCGCGGGCACACGCCTATACGAGGATCGGCAGGCTCACGAGTGAGGGGGTGCTGTCCAGGTTCACCGCACTCGTGGACCCGATCAAGGCGGGCCTCCGTTCCTCCGCCTACGTGACCCTGAAGCTGAAGCAGGACGCGTGGCGCGAACTGCGCGACCAGCTCGCGGTGATCCCGGAGGTGCACCACGTGGCCCTGGTGGGCGGCGACTTCGACGTGATCCTGCTGGTCCGGGCCGTGGACAACATCGACCTGCGGCGGGTCATCTTCGACCAGCTCCAGTCCATGCCGGGCGTGCTCGATACCCAGACGTTTCTGGTGTTCGAGGATCTGGATACGCGGTAAATTGGCGCCGGCCGCGCAAACGTCCGGACCTAGCCGCTAATGGACGCCCGCCGCACCAGATTTCAGCACTGGGTTGGGCAAAGGCGTGCCAAGCCATGCCGGAATGCATTCGGGAGGCATGGGGCGGCTCCAGTAGTACCCCTGGGCGTGGCGTATGCCGAGGCGGCGAAGTTCAGCGAGCTGCTCGGGCGTTTCTACACCTTCCGCAACCACGTCGAGGCTGAGACTTTCGGCCATGCCAAGAACAAGTTCGATAATGGTTGCCCCATGGGGCCCCTTGCCCAGTTCCTCAACAAAGGTTCGGTCAATTTTCAAGGTCCGGGCCGAAAGCCATTTGAGGTAGCTCAGGGACGAATATCCTGTGCCGAAGTCATCGATGGACAGCCCTACTCCCAGGTTGTGGAGGCGCTGGAGTGTCTCTTTAGGCAGGTCCGGCTGATCCATCAGCACTGTTTCGGTGATCTCCAGGTCCACCGCGCCGGGATCGATGCCGGCGTTCTGGATTGCTGCCTCAACGATGTCTGTGAAGTTGGGCGCCAGAAACTGGCGCCCGGAGATGTTCACTGCGGCTGAGACGTTCTCCGCTCCCTTCAGCTGTGCGCGCCATTGTTGAACCTGCCGAAAGGCTTCATGGAGTACCCACGTGCCGATGGGGACAATCAGGCCTGTCTCCTCGGCGATGGGGATGAATGTGTCGGGCGGGATCAGCCCGTGCTCGGGGTGATGCCAGCGCAGCAACGCTTCGAAGCCGACGGTGCGGCCGTTGCCCGCGTCAACAATGGGCTGGTAGTTCAGGGACAACTCTCCCCGTTCCAAGGCGTGCCGCAGGTCAGACTCCAGGTCCAGCCGCCCCGTAGCCCTTCCAGCCATCAGCACGTCATACACCGCTGACGAATCCCCGCCTGCTGACTTCGCCCGGTACATGGCGGCATCGGCTCCCTGGAGCATCGACTCGGCAGTGTCGTCCGGACCTGCCAGAGCGATGCCAACGCTGAGATTCAGGTAGATCTTCCGTCCGTTGACTTCAAACGGGCGCCTGGTGGATTGCCTGATCCGTTCCGCCAGGGTCCGCGCGCCACGCAGCGTCAGGTTCTCGCAGACTATGACGAATTCATCCCCGCCGAACCGGCCTACGGTGTCACCGCTGCGGACAAAAGCCTTCAGCCGCTCTCCCAGGAGAATCAGGATGGTGTCGCCTGCCCCGTGGCCGATGCCATCGTTGATCAACTTGAACCGGTCCACGTCTACGAACATCACCACAGCCCGGGAGTCCCGATCCAGCAGTCCTTGAAGCACCTCGGTGATGACGTAACGGTTGGGCAAGCCAGTCAGCGCATCATGGCGGGCCCGCCACTCCAGGATCTGCTCCGCCTGCTTGCGCTCGGTGATGTCCAGGACGGTATCAAGGAACCGTCCGGGTTTCCCCTCCTCGGGTTCCACGTTCCGGATGCGGGAGTGCAGCCAGCGCTGCTCGCCATCGGCCCTGACGATCCGGTACTCAAAATCCGCGAACCTGGTTCCCTCCTCCAAGCCCACCCACACCCGTTGAACAAGATCCCTGTCCTCCGGGTGCGTCAGCTTAAGCATTAACTCCCGGGAAGCGGCCTGCCCCGAATCCAGGCCGAAGATCCGGCCGAATTCCTCCGAATGCCAGGTCTCACCCGAGGCCATCGTGTGCTCCACGCTGCCTACGTGCGCCATCTCCTGGGCCGCCAGGAGCTTCTCACGTTCGACGGCGGCCGCCGCACGGAGGCGCTGAATCTCGGTGATGTCCCGGGCGATGACCGACACGCCGGTCTGTTCCCCGCCCGGCCCGTACACCGGTGAGACGGTCAGCTCGACATCAATGACCGATCCGTTCTTGCAGCCCCAGCGCACCTTCAGGCCGGTGACGAATTTTCCGCTCGAAATGCTGGCCTTGACCTCCGCCGCGAAATCCTCCGCGTCACGGGTGGTCAGCAACCGGTAGTTTTGCCCCACCGCTTCCCGGGCGCTCCATCCGAACATCCTGGCCGCCCCGGGGTTCCAGCTGGTGATTGTCCCCGTCATGTCCGCACTGACGATCGCGTCCCCGGAGGATTCCACCATGGCTGAAAACCGCCGTAGAACAGCCTCGTTGTGCTTCCGGTCCGTGATGTCCTTCGAAATTGCCACCACGGCCACGGGCGTGGTGTGCCGTCCGTGGACAGGGCTGATCGTGGCGTGGACAGGAAACTCTCTCCCGGCCGGGTGGTGGATCCAAAGCTCGCCGGACCAGTCTCCGCCGTTGGCGATCCGCCCCCTGATCTCCGCTGTCTCCGCCGCAGACGTACCACGAGCCAGCATCCCCAGGTCCGCTATTCTCGCCCCGATTACCTCAGAGGCACTGAACCCATACAGCCGCTCCGAGGCACGGTTCCAGTACGTCACCCGCCATTGGGCATCCACTCCGATCACCGATTGCCCGATTTCATCGAGCAACAGCGACTGCATGACCAGGTCATCATCATGCTCTTCAGCCATCAGTTCCCTCCCCCGACGGGCTGATGCCCGCTATTCCCCCGCAGCTTCACGAACTGTGGAACATCCACCGGTGCACCAAGAAAGTCCGGCTAGCACCGCAGGAACTACCAGCAGTTACCAAAAACTGGTCGGTATGTCTTGGGACCAGAACTTAGCACTGCCCAAGGCTGCAGGAGAAGAGCAAGCGGGGTCCTGGCACCGAGTACGACGGCGGCTGCCGGGCTAAGTGCAGCGCCACCCTGGGTGCCGCCGGGGGTTTCCGGCTGGTTGGACCAACTAGTGGCGGCCCTTTGCGCGGATCAGTCCTGCCGCCAGGAGTCCTGCCGCGCCCAGTGATGCCAGCATGCCGCCAAGAGCCACGGCGTAGTCGGTGATTGTCATGTCCTGCTCCCTCCGTACTGCCCGTACTGCCTGAAGGGCCCAAGCTACGCCCGGAAGCTTGGGGTTTTGTTGAGGAGCGCCCGCACGTCGAGTCACGATTCGGGCACGGCAGTATCGACGGGCATTTTGAGGAGCTGTTTTGAGTAACCGCAATGCGGCGACAGGCTTTAGCGGTACCCGTCCACAATCGCCGCGGCAATCTCCTTGTAGGCCCGACGCGTCTCGGGCTTCAGCACGTCCAGCGTGACGAGGTCGCCGTCAGCTACCCCGCGGTCGTGCGGGACGGCGATGAGCTCGCGGCAAATGCCGGCCAGGTGTTCCTCGATGGCGTCCTTGTCCACCCGCGAGGACACCTCATCCTTGTCCGTGATCACCACAATGGCGTTCCGTGCCAGGTCCTCATAACCGTGGCTCGCCAGCCAGTGCAGGGTGCTGCGGGCGCGCTTCGCGCCACTGACCGCGTAGCCGGCGGCGATCACCAGGTTATCGGCGGACTGCAGGATCCCGCTCATGGCGTTGTGGGTAACGCCGGTGCCGCAGTCCGTCAGGGCCACAGAGTAGTAGGCAGCAATAAGTTTGCGGATGCGCAGGTACTCTTCAGCAGTCAGCGAGTCCGAGACCTCAGGGTCCTGCTCCCCCGCGATGAGGTGCAGCCTGCCGGCGTGGTGCATGTAGCGGGCCAGGCCGGTGAGCGAATCGATGGAGTCGATGTTCCGCAGCAGGTCCGTAATGGTGCGCGGGCTTGACTGCTGGTAGATACCCTCCCCCAAGGCCCGTTCCACAAGGTCACCGGAGTCCGGGTTGGCGTCGATGGCGCAGGGCGCGTCGCCGCGGTACTCGGCCAGGGTCAGGCCCACGCCCACGGTGGTGGAGGTCTTGCCGATGCCGCCTTTGAGGCTCAGCACCGCGGTGTTGTAGCTGCCCTGCAACTGCCGCGAGATGCGCCGGCCCAGTTCTTCCTCCTGGCGCTGCTTGGCGCCTGGGCCCATGTTCCACGCCCCGCCGGTCATGTTGAATATGGCCCCGCGCACGCCGCCCACCGGCCGCGGTTTCTGTTCCTTCACGAACAGCCCGGGCGAGCTGGTGAAGTCCGGCATGGGCTTGTCTGCGATGGTGTCGGCCACAGTGGGCCGGGCACGCCGGAAGGCGGGGGTTTCAGAAGGAGCACCCGACGGCGCCTGCTCGGCATCCGCAGCAGCGGCACCGGGGATTGAGGTGATGGTGTCAGTCAACACGGGCTGCGCTGACGCCGGCGCCCGGGTGGGCGCCGGAACGGACGCGGCGGGCTTTACTGCATCCGCTGCAGCCGCCGCCTCCGCCCAAGAGGTCCGGCGCGTCGACGGCCTGCCGGCATCGGGCTGAGTGGAGGGGTTCGGTGTTACGGCTGGCATGGTTCCTGTCCGGGCATCCGTCAGCTCACCGTCGCCGTGACGCTTGTCACGGCGACGGCGCAGCTCAGGCTGCCCTGCATCCTCTGCATGGGCGCGTGCGTTCTGATCCGCCGGATCGGGCATGTATGTCCCCCAGGACGTTCGGCAAACTGTTTTTGCAGCACTGGTTCAGACAGTAAGTCTAGGGGCTTAGCCAGATAACCCTGTTCAGACCCGTACGAGGGCTGCGCCCACCACAGCTGCGGTGAGGACCAGGAGGACGACGAGGACCGCGTAGGCCTGCCATTTGGGACGGGTTTTATGGGGATTGATGTCGACGTACGGCATGACTAGCGGCGGTTACCTCGTGGTGCGGCGGGAGCAGTGACCCTGATGGCTCGGCGCTTTAGCCGGAGCATCTGGTGCAGGACAAAGAAGGGAACCAGCAGGGTGCCCAGCAGCGCGCTCAGCGCAAAGGCATACTCAGATATAGCCACAACAGCCTCCATCGGACAGGTGATCCCCCAATCACCCCGACCTAACCACGTGACAGGTGTGATTGACAAGTCACGTCAACAGCAGGCGCGCCGCCTGCAGAAGCTACCCGCGCAAAGCCATCAGCACGACAGCCACCGTCGCGACGGCCAAGGCACTGATAAGAAAATAGGAAAGTACCCTTATATTCCGCTGTCTCAGCTCCCGCCGCGAGTACCGCGCGTCGTAAGTGCCTCCGTATCTACCCATGCCCCAAATGCTAAAAACACAGCCTCAAGGTTTGATCAAGTCACGCGGATTGTTACGTTTATCCCGGTCCGGCTGCTTGGCCGCAGCGTCGCTATAACGGTTCCCACCAGAGTCATGGCAACACGGCAAGGTGCCCCGCCCTTAGTGCCAACCCTGTCGGGTAGGAGAGCATCGCCATGCCATGTCGACAGCGAAGAGATGGTGCTCACCCTGAACAGCGGACGCCACGGAACCCGACAGGCCAAAAGCAATGCGCTCAGAAGGAATGCCGGGCCAGTGGCCGCTTAACTGGGGCATGGTAGGAAAGCCGCGGGATAGCTGCAGCGGCCAGGGGCAGCTTGCGCTCGCCGACTATGAGGGGATCGAACAAAGCACCAAGGCCTGTCAACCGCAAAGCCTGTTGAACCTACGCCGGCCACAGAAACAAAAACTTTAACCTGGGCGCGTAGCTTATACGCCCACCCTTCGCGGTAGTTATCCAACAGGTCACCCGCAGTGTACGAATCACTCAGCACCGCGACGTCAAGCAGCCCTGTCGGACCTGAACTACCTCGCCACGAGAAGCAATGTAAGCCTGAACCTGCTTGCACCGTTGACGGTCCAGATTGTTTTTCCTAGCGACAAGGCCATCTCGCCGAGCAAGACGACGATGGTCAGTGCAACAACAAAGGCGACCATGCGCTTTGCTACTACTCCCGCGAAAGAAGTACGAATCAGAGGTGTTCTCTCCGACCAGGTCTACCTACGGTTCACTTCGGCAACCCGCCAAGCGTCAAGCGGCGGTATGGATACTAGATAGCGCATACAAGGAATCCGTTTTGAAGCTTCAGAAACGATAAAGCCGCAAAGCAACGAAGCCGTAACCGTAAGGCATAGGAGCAGGAATGGGTTTCCGAGAAACAAGGACTCTGGAAGCGCCCTGGTTACGATCAGGATGGCTGGCCAGTGGACGAGGTAGTACGAGAGCGAGTCCCGGCCTATGATCCTAAGCCACTTCATACCGGAAGCCAGGCCTACTGTTCGGCAAACCTTCACGAGCAGTAAGCCCAATGCCGCAACTACGGGCAGCAGTGCCGGTTCATATCGGACGTCGCCCGGCATGAGAGCAGCCGGGATGATGAGCCCAGCAACAAGGACTGATGTTCCGATGACGACGGGGTTGCTGATGGCAGCGGCAGCGCGGGTGCGGTATTCGGACACGGATGACCCGAGCGCGAAGAACACGAAGAGGTATGCGCCGCGACTGACCTGTTCCCAATGCGCAAAGTCCGCGCACACACATGCGGCCAGCCCCCCGAATATCCAAACGCCGCGCGGGGCGTTCCTGGCGGCGAGAGCCAAGGCATAAAAGACGAACAAGTCACGCAGGAACCAAAGATGGTCGATCGGGTGCAGAACGATTCCGGACGGATCCTGCCAAAAGGTGGATTCGTGTGTGAAAGGGGCGGTGGCAGCGAAAAGCGCCATCATAAAACCCGACCACAGAAGGTACGGCCACAAGATCCGCGACGACTTTCCGGCAAGGTAGTTCACGGGCGATTTTCTCAGGGAGTTGGTTAGCAGCATCCCGGAGAGGAACACCAGAACCGGTAACCGCATCGGGGACAGAATCTCGTTCACGATCAAAGCCCAGGACGGCACCTCGACGCGGATGTCCACTTCCACAACCGAGTGGAACACGATGATCAAGATGATGGCCAGCCCGCGAGCAAAGTCCATCCATCCTTCACGCCAAGCGCGGTTACTTTTGATGTCTTTTATCTGCCCCCACATGAGCGCCGATAGTACACGCCGGGCACGAACAGCGCTTGTCACACGGCTTGAGCAGGAACCCGGAAGGGGCTACATCTGGTTTTGCTGGTCCTCAGAATCACGGCGCTCACACTGCACGCTGCAATATCGGTAACCGCCGGGCGACTGGATGGCTGCTTCGTTGACGCGGCAATAAGCACACCGGCTCCGATAGGTGAGGAGCTTGGCGAGAAGCGAGCGGAGCAGGGCCATCCCTTATGTTTAGAGGAACGGCATCAAATTTCACGCAAGGACACCTCAAGATTCCGCAAGGGCCCTTACGCTCGAGTAGCGCCTACGCCAAATGAGTACTCGCCCGACAAGAAGACGCGCAGTCCCCACGGTGCTTGTGTCACTTCAGGCCTGAGAGCTTCTGGACGTGGCCAAAGAGATTGGTATTTGGACCAACCGGAAGCGCCCAGCGATTCCTTCGTGAATCTCTTAAGGCTTCTCCGATAAGGAACCCTGATAACTGCGCTGACGGGCGCTCCTGCAATGTCGGCTGTAGACTCCGACAGAGCCCCAACTGCCCACGGCGATACATATTCCAGTAGGCTGAAAAGGCCACGCCGGCGAGGGTGGCAACTTTGGAGGCGAATGCCAAGATCCAACCCGCCCAACTTCCTGACTTTTCTGCCGCTCATGCCATGAAGGCTGAGGCGGCCACGGCGCAGCCTATCGCGGGGCTGGCGAAGTTCCGGGCAGGACTCGCCCCGCGCAACGTAGCCCCGGTGCCGTTGGTGTTCCCACGTTCAACTACGACGGGAGGAGTCGGGGCGTCGGAACCGTCCAAGCCTTACGTAAACGTTTTGGCCAAGGTGCTTCAAACGCCTACCCGATGGAAAACGAATCTGTGCCTCTGTTATGACCCGGGGGAACGCCTGGCGCGATTTTGGGGCTTCGGCGAGCGAAGTGATCTAAACTGCCACCCGGCGCTCCTGTATCTTCGGACTGCCCAGGATTGGTCAGAGAGTCTGGTGAGGAAACGAAGATGGCATCGCAAGACGATCCCAAGGTAAAGCGCCGTGGGCTTCTGCAATATGGGGCCTTGTTCACTGCGTTTACAGGTGGCTACGCAATATCAGCTCTAAGTACCGACAAGGGTTCCCCCTCCTTCGGCGACGAACTTTCGCCCGTCGCCTATGTCCCAGTTGCCGAAAAGGGCGCCCCAGGGGGCGTCGCAAACCTGGATGGAAATGGGAAGATCCTCGCTACCCAACTTCCCGACCCCTCCGGCTCCTACCCCGGCGTGGTTGCCCTGAAAGGTGACGGCATCGACCCGACCGGCATCATGGACTCAACAGCAGCAATCCAAGCCAAACTAAACACTGCCGCCAACAAGCACGCTTACCTGCCCCCTGGAACCTTCAAGGTCGCAGGCACAATCACGCTCGCAGGAGAACGCACCATGCTTCATGGGCCGGGCATACTCTCGTGGTCTGCTGGCATCGAGAACAGCCCGGCACTCCTCGTCACCGGCAGGGGCACGGTCGTTGATGGAGTGACGTTAATTAACCCCTTTGAGCTGGGAGCCCAGACTGGCCATGCAAGCTCGGGTCTTCAAATACAAGCGCATGATGTCATCGTCACGAACTGCCTCATTGATTCCTTTCAGACTGGCATCCACGTCTACCAAAACGGCGAATGGATGGACATCGTCATAGCCAATAACCGAATCAAGGACGTGCTTGGCTCCGGCGACGGACCGATCAATCCAGTGTCGGATCGGGGCGAGGACCGGGGTGATGGGATCATGGTCACGGGAGCTGGCGTGAGCATCACCGGAAACGTGGTCAACGCGAAGGCGGGCCGGGATGCCCGCATTGGCATCCACTGCGAGTCGCTAACTGACCAGGCGCCTAACCACCCGGACGGCGAGAACCGTTCGTTCACGATCGCTGGCAACATCATCACAGGCCCCTTCCGCCGCTCGATCGCGACCGAGGACGTCTCGAACGCGGCCATCACCGGCAACGCTTGCGCGGACGCGACCTGGTGGGGCATCAGCGTCTCTGGAACCTGCCACGGCATCACTGTTAGCGGCAATTCGCTGGTGTGGACGATGCCCGCTGGCCAGACGCCAGGCCTCGCTTGGCGTCCAGAAACCTGCTGCTTTCAGATTCTCAATGGCGTGAAGGGCGTAACGTTCGCAGACAACACCGTCACTCTCAAAGGAACGTCCAAGAGCGTCATCCGTATTGAGGGTGGAGAATTAGGCCGTCCCGACAACGTGACTATCGCCGGCAATGTCTTTCAGTGCGACGGGGGAGCTTATGAGGTCGGCGTCTCGGCGTCTGCAGGAACTGGCGACGTCAACATCTCGGGAAACATCATCGAGGGCTTTTTGGTCTCAGGCTTGAGTATTAGCGGCGTCTCGGGTGTCATAGTTACTAACAACTACATCGACGGCGTCACCGCGGGCGCATCAAACCACTGGGGCATTTTGTCTGATGGAACCACTAAGGGTGGTGTCATTGCTACGAACCGCGTGAATAATGTCCACAAGGGCGTCGAGCGCGCTAACTCGGAGGGCGGCGCCGTCATCACCTCAAACGAATTCAGGGGATGCTTTACTGCGATCGACCTTTATGCCACGTCGAACGCTCTTGTTACAAACAACGCTTTCATTTCCTGCCCTACAGCAATTGCCAACGCTAATGGCACTAACGTGACAAGCCCAAATGCGACCGTCCCCTAGCCGAAGGGGCGGGCAGGTACGCCAGCGACGGTAGAAGCTGCAAGGACGTCCTTCGTCACGACCGCTCCCGCTGCTACCGTCGCTCCGGCCCCAACTTTTACACCGGCGAGAACGACGCTAGAAGCCCCTAGCCATACATCCTCTTCAATGTGGACAGGCGAAGATTTGAAAACTAAGTTACGTAACGGAACACTGTGGTCATGGTTGCCGTCGCGGACCACTACATTTTCGGCAATCTGTGTGCCGGTACCGATGTAGATCGACTCGCGAGCCACGATGGTAGTGTTTTGCCCGACGTAGTCGGCGGCAATGTCCAGCCGAGCGTTACGTCCCGCCGTAAGTGTTACCCCTGGGCTCACGTGACACCCGTCAAGCTGCATCTTGCCACCGCGATGGAGGTAAATACGGACATTAGCACTGATGTGCACTGCCCCGCTAGTCGTAAGGCCCGGAAACCTAGCCTTCAGCGCAAGAAGCCGGACTCCAGACCATATCTTATCCACGCCCAGTACAGCACCATTAAGCATGAAGCCAATTATATTTCGAACTGCCATCGAGACTTCTTTCTGTCATTGCCTCAAGCCAAGGCATTATTGACGGTTTTTACGGTGGTTGCTAACCAAGCCATGCAAGGTAATCCAGCCATTACGGCGGAGCCGAACCACGACCAGAACCATACGGCGCTAAGGCTTGTTATGAACAGGCATAAGGGATTTGTCGCGGTGGTGCATGGCGGCAGTTTGACGAAGCACATGCGCGCACTTTTCTCGGTACGAGTCCTCGAAAAATCGGGCGGGCGCCTTGCTCCACGCGATCACAGATGTTTTAGATGTTGGGGTGCCCTCACGAGGTCATGGTCCGCAAGCCCTCACCATAATTATGAATGATGACCTGAACTATCACCTGAATCAAAGAGAACAGGCTGATCCTTCACGCCGACGCAACTATTCCACGTTCGCGTCTTCGCCTGCGATAGGTCGGCAGAACTGTGTAGGCCTTTCGCAGAAAGGCCTACAGCGGCTTGGCCAACGCAGCTTCTGGAGGAAAGGGTGGGTGCTTCTGCGGTGACAGTGTTACCAGTTTAATCCCATTCAAAAGGCAAGCTTGAGAAGCGTTATGATCGAAGCGCAGTTTGCACGTCAAAGTTAGGGACGTTGCTTTGTCCCGCCAAAATCCGAGACGTCAACTGACATTCATAACAGATACCTACGAACTGGTGGGGACAATCTAAAGGCATGGCGCCTTCCACCTGAGACAGCGAAACTTTCACAGCCACATTTATACCACCATGAGTCCATGATTTGTGCATTCCACCTCTCCTGCTTGTACGGGCCGCTTTGTTACTCCTCGATTCAATGCTTTAAGTCTCATCGCCGCGTCTTCACATAAAGCAAGAAACTTCAAGTCGTGCAGTCGGAACACCAAAGCGGTTACGGGTCGGGCCCGATGGCAGTGCAAGCGAGTAGATAGCGGGTGTGGTCATCGAGGAAGTTCAGGATCTAGATAACGAGTGAATCGAACTGCCAATATTTTGTGCGGGTAGGTCTCGAAGCGGCGCGGCGAACATTTGGGACAGTTTCGGTCCTAGGGAGATCAGCGCGGCCGGACTTGAGGGATCGCCGAGGCCGAAAGTTGTTACGGAGCCTCCAGGGTCCAAATCTGTACGACACCTTTTGGGGAATGCCAATGGAGCGAGGTCAAGGAAGATCTGACCTCACGTTGGCTCGTGGGCTTCCATATATCCATTGGGGTTAGCCTTTTGCCAACGCCAATGGTCCTCGCACATCTGTGCCAGCCCTCTCCCGGCCGACCACCCTAAGTCCGCCAGAGCCGAGGCCGGGTCTGCGAAGCTTACGGCCGCGTCACCCGCACGGCGTGGCGCCAATTCGTATGGAATGGGACGACCGGCGGCCTTACCGAAGGCCTCAATAACCTCAAGCACAGAATACCCCCGTCCTGTGCCAAGGTTCCACCGGAAGACGCCTGAGGACCGGCGCAAGTATGCCAGGGCAGCTAGATGACCGGCCGCCAGATCCATAACATGTATGTAGTCTCTGACTCCGGTCCCATCTGGGGTGGAATAGTCACTACCGAAAACGCTCACCACTGAACGACGGCCAACAGCTACTTGCGCAACGAAGGGAAGCAAGTTACTGGGTGTCCCCTGGGGGTCTTCCCCAATCAGCCCTGAGGGATGAGCTCCAACAGGATTAAAATACCGTAAAAGGGCTATTCTCCATCTCGAGTCAGCAGCTCCTAAGTCCGACAAAATGTCTTCGATCTGCTCTTTAGTGCGACCGTAAGGGTTTGTTGCCCCCAATTCGCACTTTTCCGTCAGGGGAACGTTTTCGTTTGATCCGTAGACTGTAGCGGAGGAGCTGAAAACTAGCGTTCTAACGCCGTATTTATCCATTGAGGTAATAAGGTTTAGGGTGCCTACAACGTTGTTCTTATAATATTTCAAGGGCATATCAACTGACTCACCGACTGCTTTTAGACCAGCGAAGTGAATAACTGCGTCGAAGGCACCTTCGCTCACAAGCGTGTCCACCGCTCCCTCATCAAGCAGATCCAAAATGCGAAGGTCGACGTCACGCTGAGCTAGATATTGCACCCGGGCCAGGGATTCGGAATTGGAGTTTACGAGGTTATCCACCACCACAACGTCATGGCCTTCCTCGAGAAGAGTGAGTGTTGTGTGGGACCCGATGTAACCGGCGCCGCCGGTGACCAATACCTTCATATGCACTAGTCTAAGGCGGCGCCAGTTACTTGCAGGTTCGCGCTTCTTCGTTGTTAGGGGTGCGCTACTGCAGGAGTGATAGTGGTCATGTTGGCGCAACGACCAAGACGTTACTCAAACTTCGAGCCGATCCGTGACCAGGGCTTATTCGACGGTGACGCTCTTGGCGAGGTTGCGGGGCTGGTCCACGTCGTAGCCCTTGGCTCCGGAGAGTTCCGCGGCGAAGATTTGCAGCGGGACGGTGGTCAGCAGCGGCATGAGCAGGGTGGGGGTTTCGGGGACATAGAAGACGTACTCGGCGTAAGCCTTGACGGCTTCGTCGCCTTCCTCGGCGATGACCAGGGTACGGGCCCCGCGGGCGCGGACTTCCTGGATGTTGGACACCACCTTGGCGTGCAGGGAATCGCGGCCGCGCGGGGACGGGACTACCACGAAGACCGGCTTGCCCTCATCGATCAAGGCGATCGGGCCGTGCTTGAGTTCACCGGCGGCGAAGCCCTCGGCGTGGATGTACGCGATTTCCTTCAGCTTCAGCGCGCCCTCGAGAGCCACGGGGTAGCCCACGTGGCGGCCCAGGAACAGCACCGACGTTTCGTTGGCCATGCTGCGGGCGAGTTCACGGAGTGGTTCGGCGTTGTCCAGGATGGTCTGGATCTTCGCGGGGATCTTGTTCAGGTCCGCGAGGACGTCCTTGATCTGGCCGGAGAAGATGTTCCCGCGCAGCTGCGCCAGGTACAGGCCCAGCAGGTACGCTGCGGTGATCTGGGCAAGGAACGCCTTGGTGGAAGCCACCGCGATCTCCGGGCCGGCGTGCGTGTACAGCACCGCGTCCGATTCGCGCGGAATGGTGGAGCCGTTGGTGTTGCAGATCGAGATGGCCTTCGCGCCCTGTTCCCGGGCGTAACGGACGGCCATCAGGGTGTCCATGGTTTCACCGGACTGGCTGATGGACACCACCAGGGTGTTCTCATCCAGGATCGGGTCGCGGTAGCGGAACTCGTGCGCGAGCTCCACCTCAGTGGGGATCCGGCACCAGTTCTCAATCGCGTACTTCGCCACCGTGCCGGCATAGGCGGCAGTGCCGCAGGCCAGGACGATGATCTTGTTGACCTGCTTCAGCAGCTCCGGGTCGATCCGGAGCTCGTCCAGGGTCAGCATCCCGTTCAGGTCGGAACGGCCCAGCAGGGTCTGGGCGACGGCGTCGGGCTGGTCATGGATTTCCTTCTCCATGAACGAGCTGAAGCCGCCCTTCTCCGCAGAGGCGGGGTCCCAGTCCACGTGGTATTCCTTGCCCGCGGCGGGATTGCCGAAGAAGTCGGTGATGTCCACCGTGTCAGCGGTGATGGTGACAATCTGGTCCTGGCCCAGCTCCACCGCACGGCGGGTGTAATCGATGAACCCGGACACGTCCGAGCCCAGGAAGTTCTCGCCTTCGCCCAGGCCAACCACCAGGGGCGAGTTGCGGCGGGCGGCCACCACGACGCCGGGCTGGTCAGCGTGGACCGCCAGCAGGGTGAAAGCGCCCTCCAGACGCTGGCAGGCGAGCTCCATCGCGCGGGTCAGGCCGCCGTCGGAGACATCGCCGCCGAGCTTGTCCCGGAAGATGTCCCCGAGCAGCGCGGCGGCCACCTCGGTGTCCGTTTCGGACAGGAACGTGACCCCCTTGTCCAGCAGCTCGAGCTTGAGCTCGGCGAAGTTCTCGATGATGCCGTTGTGGATAACGGCGAGCCTGCCCTCATCGGCCAGGTGCGGGTGCGCGTTGCGGTCCGTCGGTCCGCCATGGGTGGCCCACCGGGTATGGCCGATCCCGGTCACCGTCTCCGGCAGCGGCCGGGCTTCCAGCTCGGCGATCAGGTTGCTCAGCTTCCCGGATTTCTTCCGGGACTCAATCAAGCCTTGGGACACCACGGCGACCCCTGCGGAGTCGTAGCCCCGGTACTCCAGCCGGCGCAGTCCCTCAAGAACTACGTTCAGCGCACTGTGACTTCCGCCGTGATTAGAACGGCCCACGTATCCTACGATTCCACACATAAGTTGCAACCTTACAGGCACAGGCAACGCCCTCGGGCGGACATGCAGATACGCAAGTCCTCCTTCCAGCAGGCAGTCAGCATTACTGCTTCCTGCCATGACTTCACGGATATCACCACCTTGTTGGGCAGGTATAATTCTCGTTGTCCACACTAGAGAACTCTCAGGAAACGTGTGACTACTGCCGACTTAAGCATTTACTCAGGGGGAACCTAGTTTGGACCTACGCGAATACCTGCGCATCATGCGGCGCAACTGGATGCCGGTCCTCGGGATTACGCTCTTGGGCCTTCTTCTAGCTGGAGGAGCCTCTGCTCTTGCTCGGCCGACATACACAGCTGAAACTCAATTGTTTGTTGCGATACAAGGCTCTGGTTCAGTTTCGGAACTTCAGCAAGGCAATACGTTCGGACAATCACGGGTTCAATCTTATGTAAAGACTGTCACATCACCCTTAGTCTTGCAGCCCGCGATCGAGTCGCTGGGCCTCGACGTAACGCCGGAGCAATTGGCAAGTCAAATAAAAGCAAGTACCGATCTCAACACTGTATTGATTTCCATTGCCGTCACTGATTCCTCGCCTGTTCAAGCCGCGGCGATTGCGCAGGCCGTGGCGGGCAGCTTGGTCAAGGCAGTCGATGCTTTGGAGACTCCAGAAACCGGCGAATCGTCTCCAGTCAGCTTGTCAGTCATAAAACCGGCCGTTGCCCCACCCACGCCTTCGTCACCGAACACGAAACTGAACTTGCTCATTGGTCTTCTTGCTGGCCTGATGGCGGGCCTAGCTTTTGCAATAGTTCGGACGGTGTTGGACACCCGCATACGAGGCGAGGCCGACGTGCGCGCGGTGACCCAAGCTCCATTACTTGGGGCCATATCGTACGCCGAAGAAGCGATTCGACGGCCACTACTGACTCAAGCACAACATCAGAGCCCACGAGCAGAATCGTTCCGACAGCTAAGAACCAATCTGCAATTTGCTAACTACTCAGGGCGAGCCAAGTCCATTCTCATAACATCCTCACTGCCGGGCGAAGGCAAGAGCACCACGGCTACGAACTTGGCCATCGCGCTCGCTCAGGCTGGTACTGCTGTCTGCCTCGTGGATGCGGATCTTCGTCGACCTTCTGTCAACAGTTATCTGGGGTTGGACCGTAACGCCGGCCTAACTACTGCTCTAGTAGGGGACGTTGACGTCAATGACCTGCTTCAGCCTTGGGGTGAAGACAACCTCTACATTCTTGCCTCTGGTCAAATTCCTCCTAACCCAAGTGAGCTCTTGGGCTCCTCACAGATGGAAGAACTGATAGGACGTTTGGAGCACGAATTTGACACCGTCATCATAGATGCGCCACCCCTACTGCCCGTGACGGATGCCGCAGTGCTGTCCCAACATGTGGGCGGAGTCGTTGTTGTAGTCGGATCTCAAAAACTTCGACAGCAGGACCTGGAAAAGTCGTTGGCAGCGCTCGAGATGGTTAGTGCAAAACTACTCGGGGTGGTCTTAAACCGGCTGCCAGCAAAAGGACCCGACGCCTATTCCTACACTTACTACAGTCATGACGAGCCTCGACATACTGAGGAACCCAAGGGGACCAATCGAAGAAAAGGTACAAAAGGCGCTTCAATGCCATCATTCGTCCCTACAGAGGTATCTTCCACGGGTGACAAGTTCCAGCGCTCCCTGTCTGCCGACGATGAACATCAGCCTTCGTCCCCCAGGTACTAGCAAAAAAGGCCCTCGCATTTAGGCGAGGCTGGTCGATCGACGCCGTATGGCGGAGGCCGCTGGCGGCGGCCGGGATGGCAGGTTTGCCCACCGTGTTCGGGCCCGATGATCGGTGGTTGGTCTGGCAGCGGGTGGGCGGCTCTTCACGGTTCATGGTGAAGGGAATCCCCGGATGAAGGTAAGGCCGTCGTCCGGACGGCACTTCTCATGAGATTAACCGAGGTGTAGTTGGATAGGTTCGGGACTGCCCCGGCTTTTGTTGACTCGGGGTCTTAGGCCGCTGTGAGCGCGGTCCGGTTGATTGTTTCATATTCGATGGGCGTGAGTTTTCCCAGCCGTCTTTGCCGTCATCGGCGGTGGTAGGTCCTTTCGATCCAGGTTGTGATGGCCAGTCGGAGGTCCTGTCTGGTGAGCCACCGCTGACGGTCCAGGAGGTTCTTCTGCAGCAGCGAGAAGAACGATTCCTTCGCGGCGTTGTCCGCGCACGCACCGACCCTGCCCATCGAGCCGGTGAGCCCGTGGTGACGGAGTGATTCGACGAACCGGCGTGACCGGAACTGGGACCCGCGGTCGGAGTGCACCACCGTCGCTGCCGGGCGGCGTGCCCGGACTGCGTTCTCCAACGCGGACACCGCAAGCGAGGACTTCATCCGGGCGTCCATCGAGTACCCGACGATCCTGCCGGAGTAGACGTCCTTCACCGCGCAGAGGTAGAGCTTCCCTTCTTCGGTGGGGTGCTCGGTGATGTCTGTCAGCCACAGATCGTTCGGCGCCGCGGCGGTGAAGTCCCGCTCCACCAGATCGTCGTGGACCGGTGGCCCCGGTTTCCGGTTCAGACCCTGCTTCTTTGAGAACACTGACCAGATGCCGTGGTCCCTGCATAAGCGCTGGACCCTGTTCTCGCCCGCCGTGATGCCCTTCTCCGGGAGCTCGTCGGCGATGAACCGGTACCCGAACGCCGGATCGCCGGCATGGATGTCCAGTGCGGCGTTGACCAGGTGCGCATCGATCCAGTCCCGTTCCGTCACCGGGTTCGCCTTCCACCGGTAGTAGCCTTGCTTGCTGAATCCGAATACCCTGCAGGTCACCGCCACGGAAACACCGTCAGCGGCAAGATCCGTGACCAGCGGGTAGGTCTGTAATGGTCAGTAGCCGGCCAGAGGCTGGCTGGCAGGCTGGTCCCGGAGAGTGGCGCGTGACTCAGGGTATATCCGACCCGCTCGTGCGGTGTCTTTGAAAATGACTCGTCCGCGCCGTTCCCCAGGCACCGGTCTGCCCCGCCGCGGATGACCTGATCAGAAGACTGTCCACCTTTGGTGTGACCCGTTACAGATGCGTCTCCAAAGCGATTCAGGGAGGCTCCTGCCACTTGTCCCGTTCAATAGAAGAGGAGAACGCATGGCAATAATTGCCGAGGAATTCGAGTTCGTCGTCGGAGTCGACACCCACGCCCGCACCCACACTTTCACCGCTGTTCATGCCTCAACCGGTGCAGTGGTCGACACCGCTGTGTTCCCGGCCACCTCCGCGGGAATGGACCGTGCGATCAACTGGATCGTACGGCGCACAGGCGGGGAGAGGGTCTTCGCTGCTGTCGAGGGCACGTCCTCCTACGGTGCCCGGCTCACCCAGGTCTTACTTGCCGCTGACATCGAGGTTGGCGAGGTCAGACCACCCACCCGCTCATCGCGGGCCCTCACCGGCAAGTCGGATCCGATCGACGCCGAAGCCGCAGCCCGTTCAGTCCTGGGGCGACCCCGCGATCAGGTGACCGAGCCGCGTGCTGCAGGCACCAGGGCCGCGATCAGGATTCTGCTGGCCTCACGGTCCCTGCTGGATCACCAACGCACCGCGAACCGCAACGCCCTCACCGCCCTTCTCCGCGGCACAGATCTCGGAGTTGACGCCCGGGCATCCCTGCGGCATGCACAGGTCACCGCCATTGCAGCTTGGCGGACCTCAAACAGCACCGAACCCGTGATCCGAATCGCCCGCGCCGAAGCCAAACGCCTGGCCCTGGCCGTCAAAGACCTCACCGCCAGGCTCGCCGACAACCACAAGGAGTTGGCGCAGCTCACCGAAGAATTGGCGCCAGGGCTTCAATCTGTCGCCGGGGTCCGGCCCGTAACAGGAGCGATCATCACGTGCGCCTACTCCCACCACGGCCGCATCCGTTCAGAGGCTGCCTTCGCCGCACTCGGAGGTGTCGCGCCACGCCCGGCGTCCTCCGGCAACACGACCCGGCACCGGCTCAACCGATCCGGAGACCGTCAACTGAACCGCGCCTTCGACGTCATTGTCCGCACCCGCGTGAGCTTCGACACCGCAACCAAGGACTACGTGGCCCGCAGCCGGGCATCAGGGAAATCAAACCGGGAGATCCGCCGGAACCTCAAACGCTACGTCTGCCGCTCCATCTTCCGGCAGCTCCAAACTATCATGGCTTGACGGAACCCATAGAAGAGTCATTTTGGGTTGATGTCCCTTGCCAGATAGGCAGCTGCCCGGCGCAGAATTTCGTTCTCCTGCTCCAACAGGCGGTTGCGCTTCTTCAGCTCGCGCATCTCGGCCGACTCCGTCACCGCCGGGACGGTCCGGATTCCTTACGTTCGGCCATGCCAATCCAGCTGAATATTCGCGCTCTTGGGGTCCATCTGTCGTGTGTTTGGGGCCGGTAGGCAGAGCGCGCAGTAGCGGTCTTGGGAGCCGGGCAGTGGCGTCGTTGGGGGCCACCCCGGCTTAGGCTCCTTCCGTCGTGTGTATAGGGCGCACGGCGGAAGGAGTAATCAGTGATGGTACGGAAGATCAGGGCGAAGCTGGTGTTGCAGTTGCGCGCCGAGGGTCTGTCAGGCCGGGCAATCGCAGCGTCGCAGGGAATGTCACGGAAGAGCATCACGGCGGTGCTGGAGACTGCCGACGCGGCCGGTGTGGTGTGGGACGAGATCGCCGACAGCTCGGACCGGGAGGTGTATGCCCGGTTGTTGGGACTGTCCGATAAACGGTGTGTGGGGTCCGGCTGGTTTTCATTCGAGCCGGCCGGCGAAGGTAATAGCGAACGCGTTTAGTGCAGGCTTCCACCTGATTACCCAGCGTGCCCGACCGCCGCCGGTGGGATCAAGAGATCTGGTGACCAGGTACAGGCATTTCAGGGCCGCGGTCCCGTTCGGAAAGTGCCCGCGGGCCCTCACCGCCCTTCGATAGCGGGCGTTGATCGACTCGATCGCGTTCGTCGTGCAGATCACCCGCCGGATCTCCACGTCGTACTCCAGGAAGGGCACGAACTCGGCCCAGGAGGATTCCCAGAGCCGCACGATGGCCGGATACCGCTGGCCCCACTCGGCCGTGAACTCGGCAAACCGGTCCTTCGCCGCTTGCTCTGACGGGGCCGTGTAGAGCGGCTTGAGCGCCTTGACGATCCCGTCGCGGTGCTGGCGGCCGGCATAGCGGAAGCTGTTGCGGATCAGGTGCACAATGCACTGCTGCACGACCGTCCGCTCCCACGTGGTCGTAATCGCCTCCGGCAGGCCCTTGAGCCCGTCGCAGACGGTGATTAACACATCTTCCACGCCGCGGTTCTTCAGCTCGGAGAATACCTGCAGCCAGAACCGGGCACCCTCGCCACCGTCGCCGGCCCAGATGCCCAGGATCTCCCGCTCCGCGCTGGTGGTGACCCCCATAACGACGTAGAACGGGGTGTTGCGCACCTGCCCGTCACGGACCTTGACCACGACCGCATCAACAAAGAGCACCGGATAGATCGGATCCAAAGGCCGGGCCGACCATTCGGCCAGCTCCGAGGCGACTTTCTCCGTGATGCGGCTGATGGTGTCTTTGGAGACCTTTGCCTCATAGACCTCCTCGAAGTGGGCGGCGATTTCCCCTGTCGTCAGCCCCCAGGCGGACAGCGAGAGGACGATCTGGTCGATCCCGTCCAGACGCCGTTTCCGCTTGGGCACTATCACCGGCTCGAACGATCCGTCCCGATCCCGGGGGACCTCAATCTCGACCGGGCCGATCTCGGTCAGCACGGTCTTGGACCTCGTGCCGTTCCGCATGTTAGCGCCGACCGGCGTCTGGCCATGCTCGTGGCCCAGGTGCTCGGTCAGTTCCGCTTCCAGCGCGGTCTCCAGCACATTCCTCGTAAGCTGGTTCAGCAGCCCGCCCGGGCCAACCAGGCTCACGCCCTGCTCCCTGGCCTGCGCGAGCAACCGCTCCGCAAGCTCCTTCTGATCAATGATCTCTCCCGTCACAGAATCGATCATCACCCCTGTCATCCCGGTCGTGGACTCAGACACGGCCCTCTCCTTTCGGATCAGGCCGGACCCTCACACACCGTTATTCAGACAGACCCGGACAAGGAGTCAACAAAACCGGGGCCGGTCCCGAGGGCATTACGGTCGATATGACACTCCGATAGACATTTTTGAAGTTGTGCCCTGTTCGTTTACGTGGAGTGTTGGTACCGGGACAGGGAAGACCCGGTGTGCAATGCGGCGCTTAAGGCAGCGGACAATTTCCCGTTTGCCATGGCCTTGAGCCGTCCTCCTGGCCGCGTAGTCTTTCGTTTGCTGGACGTACCTCATTCTGACCAGCACGATGTAGTGAAGGGCAAAGTCGGCCTTCCGAGCGCCCGCGATTCCGACGGTTCCTTTCTGTCTTCCCTAGGAAGCAGGCCGTGGACCAGTGCCCGCAAATTGGCTTTCGCTACTCAGTCGCGCTATGTTGTCGCCGGCGGTGAGGAGCAGCTAGCCCTGTAGTGGGGCCCGATCCGCATACGTTGAGGAGCTCGAGCGAGAGTTCGTAGAATACGAGCACTCTGATGTGAGGTCCCATACCTACTCATCGAGTTCTTGATACCTCTTGGCCAACATGCACTACGGATAGCGTTGCATCCTTCTGCCGCGACAGGTTGCCGCTGTGGGCGGGGGCTGTCAGCAACGCGACGAGAGGTGGCGTTGTCAATTGACGGCGATGCCGCAGAGCACATCACCTCGCACCATGACCTCAGGTATCCCGTGGAGCCTCCACCCAGGTTGATCATCTTCCTGCAACGACGTCCTCAACAGTGCGAACAGCAATCCCAATAGATGCTGCATGATCGACAATTTTCTCAAATTCGGTCGGACTCAGCCCCACCGAAGGGTGAATCCGATGGTGGGTCAGGATTAGCCATGAGTGGTTAGCTTTGGCCTCGTCAAGGCGCTGCATAACCGGCGCTGAAATTCCGGCAACACTTGCGTCACAATGAGTCAAAAGATATGGATCCAGCCGTTCGGGGTGATTATGCAACGGCTGTGACGACGTCGTTCGTGCCGAAGAGAAGTACCTTCGAACCATATGAATGGTCTCCCGATTGAAGGCGCCTTGGGGATAGGCAAAGCTTTGCCCTCGAAATCCATGGGAACGAAGCCACGCCTTGTGTGCAGAAAGCTCAGCATCTAATGTAGCGGCATCTAAGTTGGAGAGCCGAGCATCATGAGCCACTCTTCCCATAGAGTGCCCTCCTATTTCCCAATTGCTGAGATCCTGCATGGCACTGGCCTGCTCAATCGTCAACCTTCCTGGCTGTCCAAAAAGATCGGAGATAACGTAGGCGGTTCCTGGGTAGCCGTACTTGTCCAGAATGCGCTTGCCCTCCGAATAAGCGTCAACATAGCAGTCATCAAAAGTGAAGGACACTACCCCGTGAGGGTACTTGTGGGCCGCTACCGGCACAAGTCCAATGCCACCGACGTTCAGAACAAGCTTTTCAGAGTCGCTCACGTTGGCCGAGGCGATAAAGCGCAGCCGCAGGTCCGTTAGTCCGTCACGAGGAGGAGAATTCGTCTCTAGAGTGCTGTATGACGCCCAATCGAAGCGGAGCGGAAACCACTCCCCGTTAATAGCAGGCGTAATAGACTCACCGCTTATCCACGTACGAAGAGTATAGTACCTCCCAAAGCCAGGAGTACCCAATAGCAGCTCTATAGCGCCCAATTTATTGCCCTGGAGAAAAGTAGCATCAGACTGATTACCGAAGTCTTCGAAGCGAACCCAAACCACAAAATGTTTTAGCGTGGTATTCAGCTTTAGCCCTGTTTTCGTGATCTGGGCGTGGACGCCCGGCCCACTAGCGACCAGCGAGAGCGATTGAGACCCAAACGCTGGATTGGCGGGATCATCCTTAGCTGTGGCATTGGATACTTGAAATCGATGGCCAGGCTGAAAGGTACTTATCCATTCGACAGCGACAGGATAGTGAAGACCCGACGGCCCGGAGCCCACTGAACCAAAACTACCATCCAATCCCATCTGCGACGCCTCGTATAGGCCAGTTTCAACTGCCGCAAGTTCTTGTGCATTAGCAGCACTGATATCGGGCCGGGCAGCAATCCACGCCCCCGTCAAAGCGGACGAAACTGCACCTACTCGGAAAAATCCGCGACGGCCTAAAGGCGTTCTGAACTGCGGCACGGATGACTGATAGGCCCAAACATCTGAAGGCAGGCTCTCAGGGCTGCGTGAAAAAATACTCATGCGAAGCAATGTAATTGCGTAAATAACAGGGAGCCACAGTAGCAACTACCTGCTTTTTTAGCGCACCAGTTATCGGAACTACTTGGTTTAGCGGTTGCATGGTGGGGGCGGCGGAGGCGAGACGCTAGAGAGCGTCACCTCGGACCCTGGATTACAGGAGTCCTCGGACACTTCAGGGGTGCCACGACCTATACTGCCTTTCGCCGGCTACCAGACGCAAAGTCCATACGGCTTCGTCCGCTCCTCCGCCTTCTAGCTGTAGGAGGAACTCGGGCACCCAGGAGAATGAAAGCGAAACAGACGCAGAATGAAAGGATAATCGACATCAGTATGCCAAGCAGAGAAAACCGTGAGCCCCACAAAAGCAAAGAAGGGACCATAACAAGAATCGCAGCGACCGAGCCCATAACCGCAAATCGCAGTCGGCGTAGTGGCGCTAATACGGCAAGCGGAACCGTCTGAGTCATAAAGGCTAAGAACACAATGAGTGCGAAGCAGGTTCCGGTCGCCAAGTTTGTGTCGACTACACCAAGTGATAATACGTCTAGTATGACGGGTCCCGCTATCATCGCGCCCACGAAAATTACGAGTCCTGCAAGCCATATGTGTCGTAAAGATTGAGTAGCTGAAATACGAACATCGCTCCTATCGCGAAGCTTACCCGACATTCTTCCGACCACCATTTGTGTAATTGGGAGCATGATCGTCACAAATTGCTTCTGCACCTTGTCAATAATTGCGAAATGGACGAAGGCCTGTGATCCTACGAAACTACTCAAAGGAAGAGCAAGCGATGACAGGATGACGTATGCAAAATTTAGGCCCAATCCATGAGTCTGTTGACGTAAAACGCGCCCGAGAGCCGACCACCCGAGCCGAACCTTCACTTGCTCCGATGTCCTTCGTCGTGCGTAAATCACGGATAGTATGACCGACAGAAAAAGTCCGCCTGCTATACCGGCGATGTACAAGGTTCCTTGTCGGTAAAAAAAAGCCAAGCCCACCCCACATACAGCGCCTGCACCTCGGGTCAAGGCGTCGATGAAGAAGAGTGCGACAGGGTCGTTGAGTCCTAAGAAGTACCAGCTGGAGCCCATGCCAAGCAGAGCGAAGGCCATAGCACTGCCTACGAACAGCGGGTTGAGGGCACCTGGAAGCACGAAAGCGCTCAGCGCTACTACGAGACAGACCGGCGCCACAAAAAGCAAACGCACCATGAGGGAACGAATCAGGATAACGTACTGGTCCCCTAGCTCCGCCATGGCCACTTCAGAGGGGCCGGTAACCGGCCAGCCCAGCCCGACTATTACCGATCCTACTAAGCCTATTGACTGCCCGAGAGCTATCTGGCCCCACTGATCGTCGCCTATCGCCAGTATTAGAACTGGGATAGAGCCAATAGCCACCACTCCAGAGAGCGCAGCTGGAGCGAAATACCACGCATTCGCCCACGGCAAAGTACCAAAGCGAGAAAACTTTTGTCTTTTTCTTGCGTGTCTCAAGACTTTGATTCTGAACGAGAAGAGGTAGACACAAGCCCATTATAAACTTCGGTATACGCGCGGGCAGAGATCCCTATGTCGAATTGCTTGAGAGCTTTGCAGCGGCTTTCCTGCGAAAGTTTTGCGCGCTCATGAGGTTGCATTTCCGCATAGCAGTTCATCGCCCGCGCTAAAGCACCCACAGATTTGGGTGAAACCAACATATCACTGCGTAGGGCGAAAGAACTGGCTCCCCCAACGTCTGTCGTTATAACGGGCACTCCGTGCATACAAGCTTCAGACCCCACCATTGGGAACGTTTCCGAGAAGCTCGAAATAACGAGAGCGGAAGCATGGGCGAATAACTCCGCAACATTCAAGCAGGGGCCCAAAAATCGGGCCGACGCACTATCCGATTGACTGAAGCCCGCATCCGCCGCAAGTGACGCAAACCGTGAATTTTCCAGTGATACGCCCTCACCAGCGCAAAGTAGACGTGACTCTGGATAGGACTCGAGGTGCTGCTTAAAAGCTTTCAACAACACGTCATGTCCCTTAACCGGGTTGAACCTAGCCAAAGACAAGAACACTACACGATTTGGGTCAAACAGTGGCTGCTCCACGACGGGCGTTCCGTTATTGATGACTATAGCGGGAGACGAATAACGCAAAGATTTCATGTACTCAACAGAACGATCGCTAGTCGCTATCGCTACCGCAAAGAAGCGAGATAACCGTCCTACCGCGTGGGCCATGATGCGGCTGCGGAGCGGATCGGTCTCCTGGATAGAAGCGACGTGCACTGACGTTATACGCTTGGCTCCCCGAGCGTTGATCAACAAGGAGACGAAGTCGGACTGGACAAGGTGTGAATGCAGGATGTCAGGCCGTAGCCGGTCCACTTGACGTTGCACACCTACTAACATCTTCACGAGATCGCGCGAAGACTTAGACGCACCGACTGACGTCAAGGACGCCGCCGATCTGCCCACTTTTTCACTAAGTGGCCCCTGACCCTGCAGGACAACAACATGATGCTCATCTGACCAGTTGGCCAAGAGAGCGGCAAGAAGGCTTTCGGCCCCCCCAATATCAAGACTGTTAATAACATGCAAAATCTTCATGGTTGGGCAACTACCCTTAGTCCGTAAGCCTCAAGCAGTCGCTCCTCCTGGACTGCGGATACATTGTCTTTCAAAAACTTATCCCATGTGTCCAGCAAGTCTCGTGCCTCGTTTCGATTCTGCAGTATTTCTACAACTCGGTCGGCCATTGCCGCAGGAGTCGTAACCTTCGCGGGTTCCGGAACTTCGCTGAAAGCAGGAATGTCCCGCACTAGACTCGGAATACGCATTGCGTTTGCTTCCAGTAGCACCATAGGGAAACCGTCCCATGCTGCCGGATGCACATGGAGGTCTGCGGCAGATAGTTTCTGGAGTGCCTCCTGCCGAGGTAGCCACCCGGTTATTTCCACTCCAGCATTCACCAGACGAGACACGTAGTGATCCTCACCGCCTCCCACCCAAGTAAACTTTATTTGGGGCATGGCTGCTTTAACGATTCGCACTACGTCGCAAAAGAAGTCAGGATCCCGCGCAGGAGTCAAACGTCCCACCACCACAATTTCGGTGCCAGCCTTGTCCTTCGGCGTCGTTTCGACTTGGCGGACCTGGGCGACATTGGGAACGTAAACCACGCTTGGACGTGAATTTCCAAAAGAACTAAGTGCTGCCTCTCGCGGGGAACAAGCGGCATATCGGCTCGTGTTGCGGCTAAGAATGGATTCGACCAGCCGAAAAATGAGAGCAACGAGGCGAGGAATGTCTGCTCGTTCCGAACCGTACCCATGTGGCGTGTAGACAATAGGACGGCGCTCGGTAGCTCTGATGCCCACTCGGACGTATAGCCCGGCAAAACTAGAGTGAGCATGCAGAACGTCCGGCTGCAATTCATTGACGAAGTGCCTCACGCTATGGATGGCGGCGAGGGGTTGCCGGGGCAAGGACAGAACGTCGGCAAATACATCGGTTTCACCGTTGTCTATGAAATCACCGGGTCGCTCGGTCCTTAAAAGATAGTGTGTCAGTTGCGGTGTGGCTTCAGCATATTGCTGGAGGGCGGTAGCGACACCGCCACCAAAACTTTCGACAACATGGAGCACGGAAAGCGCACGTTTCAAGAGAATTCCTTTCGGTTCGCGACATTGCCAGTGCGGGTGGCATTCGAGCGAACGTATACCCAAAGAAGAGCCGGGACGAATGGAGTCAGATGCTTCAGGGCGGACCCATAATCCGGCTCAAAGAAAGACTGCGTAACCAAAAAGCTAATTAAAATAAGCGCCATGCGCGAGTAACGCACTGACTCTTCGTCATCCGCTACCGGGCTCCACCCAGATTGCAAGAGGGCCCTGTAGAACACAATCCACAGAACACCTATTACGCCCGCGAGCAGCATGTAATATGGCGATAGCTTCGCCATCAAAGGAAAAGGAAATTGCAACACCAAGTAGCTCAATACATTGTTTGCAATACCCGACATCGGCTCGCCTACGTCCAGATAACGCGGAATTAGGCTATTTACGTCCCCGTAGGATTCGCGATACGTATTGACACTGGATCGGTAATAATCGCTTGGCACCCCCATAGCGATCGTGATGAAGGCTGAGCCTAGTACCACTAGAGCAGGGGCAACAACGAAGACCACTCGTTGAGGTGTCATGAAATTCTTAACCGCAAGTAGCACTGTGAAGGCTGCAGCCAGGAAGAACCAGTAGTTCCTAAAAAAGTAGGCGTACGCACATATTGCGATCAGAAGAAGCAGTAGTCGCCAGAGACCGGATCGTAGCACAAGTGCCATCAAAATAATGGGAACAATGAATACTTCTTTTGAATAAGTTCCCATATAAATTGAGGTGAGAAGAATGCCGAAAACCAAAATTGGAGTAGCGAATCCTCGCAGAACATCGGTGGAACACGATCGAAGGATGACAAAGTACGGAACGCACCCGATCGCAAAACCCAACAAAGACGCAAGCACCGGGTAGTCAGCAAAGCCGACTATTCTGTAGAGCGTAGCCACAGTTCCGTAGGAGGAATCACCAACCGTTTCCCATGTACCCTGCGCCAGGCTTTGTATAGTCTTTTCGTCACCTAGAAACCGTGGAGGAAGAATAGCCTCCCTACGCAGGACGATAAGCAAGCCAATCCCGATAGATAGCAGCGTAAAGAGGTCACGAACTAAGAAGGCCTTGGCATCCTTACTTCTTGACGCACGGGCTTGCCGGTCGGGCGCCGTCTCCGCTTTTAGCCGCGAGTAACCCGTAGTGTCCACTCAAAATCTCCATAATAGGCGGCACTCCAGCCAAGGGGGCTTCCCCCAAAGGAAGGACCATTGAGCGAAGCACCTTTGAACCGGTACAATCCACCGTGCGCGAGTGGAACGACCTCACGCTCATTTGCAGGCGGGTCCCCGCCGGCCACCTTCCAGCTCGTCATATTCAAGCCCCCCACCATCGAACCGCTCCCCCTACCCGCTGTCACCATTCGAACAGCCACTTAGACCACTACTATGATGTTGTCAGAGGAATAATCTTAAATCCTCTGCGCCGGGCGTAACGATCATACCGGCATAGAGGGGGCAGGACTTCGTCAATGCCCTTGCTTTCCTCGACAGCCGTTTTTTTGATGAGTTGCGTCACTTAAGGCTGCGGTGGCGTTGGTTGCTTCAGGTGATCTCGGCTATTCTGGCGCCACCTTGTGAAGGTCAAGGCGCGAGGCTGGGGCAGTCGCCAAACTTGTCGCGAGGAAGTTAACTTTCTACCGTCCATTCGAGAACCAGAGCCGCCATGCGGTCTGGCTACTCCAGGCCTTCGTCCTGTTACTGATCGGCGCAATAGCGCCAAAGCTTGCAAAGGGGTTTCGTTGAATCGGGAAGCTGATTGGCGTGCGCGGTCTTCCCGACTAGTCGGAGTAGTGGATGCGTTTGTCATTACCTGGGCTGTTGCGGGGGCATTCGTCGTCAGGTTCGGGGCAGAACCTAATTTCGTAACATCGGGCATGGAGACGGCGTATTCGTGGTTATCCCTAGGACTGATCGTCACTTGGTGGGTCATGCTCGCTGCCTGGAACACTCGACAGACTCGCATCCTGGGATCTGGGCCGGATGAGTATAAGCGAGTAGCGGCCGCATCGCTCTGGTTGTTCGGCCTTATTGCCATTCTCTCGTATGTGTTTCGAATCGATACCGCCAGAGGCTACGTTGGCATAGCTTTGCCGGTCGGTCTTCTGGGCCTTTTTCTTTCTCGCTGGCTTATTCGACAGCACCTCTTCGTTGCCCGCCAAAATGGCGAGAGAATGTCAAGGCTTCTATTAGTAGGCGGACATAGCGCGGTTGCTCACCTAGCAGCCTCTATGGACCGCGCAAAGTACTGTGGCTATCTGCCCGTCGCGGCATATACTCCCGGCGACGAAGACGCCCAAGAGAATAAGACCTATGGCCTTCCTGTACTCGGCAATGAGCCAGATACGTCGTCCATACTTGACGCCATAAAAACTTGCAGGGCCGATGCTGTTGCAGTCTCGGCTGGCGTTCAGTTACATCCTCAGACTCTGAGACACTTGGGCTGGGAATTAGCTGCTCGAAATATCGGGCTGATTATGGCACCGGCTTTAACTGATATTGCCGGACCGCGTATACATACGCAACAGGTAGCGGGGCTCCCGCTAATACATGTCACTACGCCTACTTTGGAAGGCGGTCAAAGAGTTGCAAAGCGACTCTTTGACATTTTAGGGTCAGCCGTCCTGGTTATCCTCGCATCGCCCGTAATGTTGATCGTTGCGGGCCTCGTATGGGTCGACAGCCCTGGGCCTATCCTCTTCAAACAGGAGCGGGTTGGTATAGAAGGTAAGCATTTTAAGATGCTGAAATTCAGGTCAATGATAGTTGATGCGGAACAGAAGCTAAACGAGCTTGTAAGCCGCAACGAGGGGAGTGGTGTCCTCTTCAAGATGAAGCAAGACCCACGGGTGACACGCGTAGGTCGGTTTACCAGAAAATTCAGCCTCGACGAACTTCCTCAACTGTTCAACATCTTGGGTGGTTCTATGAGTCTTGTAGGCCCGCGCCCGCCGTTGCCAAAAGAGGTGCAGGCCTACGAACATGACGTCCGGCGTCGCCTTCTTGTGAAGCCAGGCCTCACCGGATTATGGCAAGTTAGCGGGCGATCGAACCTATCGTGGCAGGACTCCGTGCGCCTTGACTTGTACTACGTGGAGAATTGGTCCCTGGCCGGTGATCTGGTGATAATTCTTCGTACCGCCCGCGCCGTCTTCGGAGGAACTGGCGCGTACTAAATACACGCGTTTTCTCGCTGTGCCCTTACGGAAGGAAATAACTTATGACGCGCAGGTTATTAGGCAAAGCGGGCGGGGTCAGGGTAGGCGGGTCTGCCGACGGTAGTGGGCATAAAGGGAAGTCTCGGGTCTGGTACCTCCTCGTAGGAACCGCAGTTACTGTGGCGATTGCGTCCTTGGCAAGCCTATGGTGGCTGCGATCAGCGGCGTCTGATATCCAATCTCATTTGAATGCCGCAGCATCATTTGTCCCCTCGGTTCGAGCGGACGTGGCGGCAGGTAGGACCACAGAGGCTGAGGCTTCGGTAATCAAAATTCGCGAGCACACAGCAGCGGCTAAGGGAACCTCCGAAAAGCCCCTTTGGACGCTTACTTCCGAGCTCCCTTACGTTGGTCCGAACTTCAGAGCCATAACGGAAGTGGCTCATTCTGCTGACGATGTTGCTACGCTCGGGCTCGCTCCCCTAGTTTCAGCGGTCAGCGCGTTCGACTGGGAGAGTCTCGTACCCAACAGTTCTGGTTCGGACTTGAAGCCGCTGGCCGAAACCTCATCAACTGTCGCCTCTGCGGCATATGCAGTTCGCGAGTCCGCTAACCGATTAAATGCGATTGAAACTCAGAATTTGCTTCCGCAGATCGCAACGCCCATAGTCCTCGCCCGCGAGCAGTTAAATGAGGTTACCCAAGCTTTGGATACTGCGGCTGATGTCTCTAGGCTCGCTCCGGCGATGTTGGGTAACGAACAAACCCGTAGATACCTTTTATTGATTCAAAATAATGCTGAGTCTCGAGCTTCAGGTGGAATTCCCGGTGCTTTGGCTATTGTCTCCATCGATGACGGAAAGCTGACTCTTGAAGCGCAGTCAAGTGCGACTGCGCTTGGATCATTTACACCTGCACTGGTAGTGGAAGAGGAACAACTGCGCATCTACTCCAGCAGAATGGGCAAGTTTATGCAGGACGTCAACTTCACGCCTGACTTTCCGACCACTGCTGCTTTGGCCAAAGACATGTGGGAGTCGAAAATGGGCGGCACGCTCGATGGCGTGATCTCAATTGATCCTGTTGCCCTCAGTTACGTACTTGATGCCACGGGTCCGATACCGATCGACGACCCTGAGCTCCAAGAATTGTCGGGCGGCAAACTGCCCCGTGAAGTCACCAGCACAAACCTCGTACCTACCCTTCTCTCGGATGTGTATGCCAAGATTTCTGAACCTGAGCTCCAAGATGTGTACTTCGCAGGTGTCGCCCAATCGATATTCGCCAGCCTGTCATCTGGAACTACTGACCCCGGGAAGCTGACAGAGGGCATCAGCCGCGGCGCAGATGAAGGCCGCGTATTGCTGTGGTCGGCGAAAAGTGACGAGCAGGCCATCATTGCGAACTACAGGCTAAGCGGCTCAGTCACCGGACTTTCCAACTCACCGGCACAATTTGGCGTCTACTTCAACGACGGGACCGGTGCAAAGATGGACTATTACGTCAGACGCACAGTTCAGCTAGTCAAAGAATGCGCTAAAGACGGATACGAGCAAACGTCCGTCCGGATAACCAGCACGAACACCGCTCCAAAGGACGCCGCCACATCGCTACCTCCCTACGTCACTGGGGACGGCATTTACGGTGTCTCGCCGGGTTCAGTGCAGACGAATGTGGTAGCTTACGGACCGGTGCAAGCAAACGTGGAAACAGCGAAACTAGACGGGCAGCGAGTCGCATTTGCCCCATACCTACACCGCGACCGACCCGTTGGCGTCCTTACGGTGCGACTTGCTCCAGGGGAGAGTAAAAGTGTCGAGTTTACTTTCGGCAAAATAGTCCAGCAAACCGAGCCTGAAGTGTTTGTCACACCCAGTCTTCAACCCTTAGCTGATGTGATTTTGCCCACCGAAACCCCTGGCTGCCACTGAGTTCCATGGACAGTCGCTTAACGCTAAGTAAACCGAGTGGATTGAGATTGCTCACAACGAAGTGCAGATGGTACCGTCTTTCTTGGGATATCTATCCGTAGTTCTGCACGGTCTCGTGCGGAGGGGAAAAGCTCCCTAATTTCGGGTACAACAAAACTTAAGGTCTCCGGGGGGACACATATGAAAAAAACACTCGCAGCACTCGCACTTGCAGGATCAATCGCATTGCTGGGCGCCGCCCCAGCAATGGCAGATCTTCGTTATGTATCAGATGAATCGCCGGCTACCGTTTCAGACGGAACTCCGGCGCCGGGCGAAACCTTCATCTTCAGCGGCACTGGCATGCTCCCTAATGAGCCTGTCACTATCACCGTAACGCCCGTTGACGCTGCCGCACCTGCAGCCGGCAGCCAGTCGGTGGCGGCAAAAATCAGCATCTTCCAAGCACCGCAGTCCTTCAGCACCACCGCTGACGCACGCGGCGCATTCTCCCTGCCCATTAGCATCAGCGAAGCTGGCACTTACTCGATCTTGGCCACGGGTAACATCTCGGGAAACCAGGCGGGGCCTGTCACGGTAAAGGTTGAGGTCGCCTTGGCCAACACGGGTGGCGCTGCCTTGGCCAACTCGGGCAGCAGCACGGGCCTCGCAAACACAGGCGCTGACTCCGGCCTTGTCCTCTGGACCTTGGTTGGGGCAGGCGCGCTGGCTGCCGGCGCAACCTCAGTAGTGGTTGTTCGCCGCCGCGCTAAGGTTGAAGTCGCTGCATAGCTGCACACCCGCAGGCACCAAAGAGGGTGGGGTTCCCCGGGCAACCGGCGAGCCCCACCCTTTGCTTTAAGTTGTAACCAAACTCCCAGCCGTTGGGGCTGTGATGTCTATAAGAGCTAGGGGGCGGGACATTGACGACGAGCACCAGGGCAATGCGCCTTCTTCGATTCGCCCCCCGCCCACAGGAGCCTCGTTATGCTGTCTTAGGCCAACTCGCCTTTTCCACCCCGGGCATTACGGCCTTACGCCTTCTACATACTGCTTAAGTGTAATTTGAGGTACTTTCGGAAGAACCGGTTGTGGCGCTTGCTCCTATTTGTCATGCTAGTTCCCCTAGCCGCGATAGCCTTCTGGGCGAGCCCCGTGGACCAGCCATTCCAGGGCCAACTTGCCAAAATCCTGCAATTGCTTCACCGGCAGGGAATCCCGGCCTGCTTCAATTACAAATTCGTGGAGGCCTCGGCCAATGTGGCACTTTTCGTCCCGCTCGGATTTGTAAGCTCCCTTGCTTTCCCCGATAAGCGGTGGTGGCAGATTGGCGCCTTTGGGCTCATAATGTCCTGCTGCATCGAGTTAGGCCAACTCCTGTTTCTTCACAACCGGTTTGCAAGTCCCCTTGACCTTGTGACAAATGCTTCAGGTGCTGTCATTGGCAGTTTGCTGGCGATTCTTTTGGCTAAAAACCTTGAGGCCCGCCGCCTTCGGGCAACGGGCCTTTAGAAGGTTTGTAAAGCTTCAGTTACACATGACGAAGCTCTTCATCCAGGTTTTCAAGTCCTCTCCGAACTCCACGCGCTCCGACGCCAGAGTGATGACGGCCTTGAGGTAGCTCAGCTTGTCGCCTGTGTCGAAGCGGCGGCCCTTGAAGACCACCCCATACACACCGGAGCCTTCGCCCTCGCCGGCAGCAAGAGTCTGCAGCGCATCCGTCAGTTGGATCTCCCCGCCGCGGCCCGGCTCCGTGTTCTCTAGGACGCCGAAAACAGACGGGTGCAGCACGTATCGGCCGATCACGGCCAGGTTGGACGGTGCCTCAGCTACGGCAGGCTTCTCCACCAGGCTGTTGACTCGGACGTAGTCCTCGCCGTCTACCGCAGTGATGTCCGCGCAGCCGTAGGCGCTGATCTGAGAGGGGTCAACCTCGATCAAAGCAATGACGGAACCGCCGGTCTTCTGCTGGACCTCCATCATGGTGCTCAGCAAGTCCTCGTCCTCATCGATGAGGTCATCGCCCAGCAGGACCGCAAACGCTTCGTTGCCCACGTGCTGGCTGGCGCACAGCACCGCGTGGCCCAAGCCCTTGGCCTCGCCCTGGCGGACGTAGTGAATGGGGCCAAGCTCCGAGGCGTAGTGCACGGACTCCAGACGGTCTGTGTCGCCCTTCAGCTCGAGCGCGCGCTCCAGGCCCGGCTCGCGGTCGAAGTGGTCCTCGAGGGAGCGCTTGTTCCGCCCCGTGATCATCAGCAAGTCGGTGAGGCCGGACTTCACGGCTTCCTCAACGACGTACTGGATGGCTGGCCGGTCCACCACCGGCAACATTTCCTTCGGCATTGCCTTGGTGGCGGGCAGGAAGCGAGTTCCCAATCCGGCAGCAGGAATGACGGCTTTGGTGATAGCTTTCCCCATAGTCATAGGTGAACCTTACAAATCAGCGGCAGGCAAAGGCAATTTCCCGCCGGTGAATTCGGGGTTCCACTTCTCCTGTAAGGCCCTAAAACCCTCTGCGTAGTCGTCTCTTTTGCAGAGAGTCTTGCCTGTTCAGCGTTTACTTCTGTCATAGCCTCCCACAGCCCCTGGCGATGGTCATGAATGGTCGCCACCAGCTCCTTGCTGGCGGTGAAGGCTCCGGTGGCACCACGAGCAACCCTGGCTACGATGGCTCGCGTGTTCTCCACCAGCTCCCCCGCCGGCATGGCACGGCTGAACAACCCACGTGCCACGGCCTCTGCCCCGCTGATCAATTCGGCCGTGTATATCAGGTCCAGCGTCCGGTGCATCCCCAGCCGCTCCGTGAAGTACCAGTGCCCGCCCGAATCCAGCGTGGCGCCCAGCTTGGCGAACGGCGACCCGAACTTTGCGTTCTCCGCCACGTACACCATGTCAGTGGCAAGCAGCAGCCCCAGCCCCACGCCGAGGCAGGTGCCGTGGGCCGCGGCAAACGTCGGTGCCGGGAACGCGCTCATCTTCTTCAGCAGGCGCTCCACCAGCCCGCCCAGGTACGCGGCGGCGTCGTCATTCTGCGGCGTCACGTTCTGGATGTCCCGGTCCGCACGGAAGGCGCGGCCCTCTCCCCTCAGCAGCAGCGCCCGCATCTCACCTCGCGTGGCGGCGGCAGCAGCAGCGACGTCGTACGCCTGGGACAAGTCCGCCAGCGCCTACTCATCCAACGAGTGCAGCTTCTGCGGTGCGTCCAGGACCACCTGAGCGACGCCATTGCTAATGGAAAGGGGAAATCACTCGGGCTCCTTCGGGTGAGACCGGTCAGGCTTAGACTTGAAGTCGACGATGATTTCCTTGCTGTTGGGGTGGCTCTGGCAGGTCAGCACGTACCCCTTGTCCAGCTCATCAGCACGTCCCGCACACTCCCCCGGCGCGGGCGAACGGCGCAGCCGGGCGGATTCTCTATCCGCGAATCCTCGGCCGTGAATGTCAGGCCTTCGGCATCGCGCAGGACGGCGCCTCGGAATTGGATGCGTCCGGCCTACGTCAAGACCCTGCCCCGGCAGATCTCCCGGGCCGCTTCCATGATTGCTCCTAGCACGGTCATCGCGGCCTGAAACCTATGCCGATCGTTAGTTCAGGATAGGAGGTAGCCACGAAGGGTATAGCGGAATTCATCAATTTATTGATTCCAGGGCCGGTTGAGGTCTCGCACAACTTGCGGGGCAGCACGCAGGAATCGGGCCCACCTGGTTTGGTGCTGCCGGATCCGCCCGCGGAAGGACATGTCTGCATAAATGTTTGCGCCCAAAAAGACCTCGGGCCGCGGGAAAACGGCTCGAAACAGCATCCTCGGTCTGTCCTTCAGTGGCGCCTGACCAATGGCGATAAGCCGCGCGCTCCCCGGCTCTTTAGCCATCACAAGGTTGTGCCACTCCATGGATGCCTCAGGCCAGTCCAACATCGCGGTCTTGGGAAGAAGGTCCTCAAGGAAGGGGCGTATTGCGGCAAGTGAGCCTGTGGCTGCGGAAATGTCTAGGATCGCGACGGCGTGCGACTCCCGTTCGGTAAGATCCGCGAGGAACCCGAGTTCCTGCAGAGAGGCCGGCAACTGGGGTGAGCGGAGAGCGTGCAAAGCAAGAATCAGAATTCCCAACGGCTTTGAGGGGACGCGCACCTTTTGTCCTGCAACTTCAAAGTCCTCCGTGTCGGCCCACAGCGATTTGAAGGTGTCGCCAGGAATATTCTCCATCCCGGGAAACCGGAAGTGAACGTCGATGCAGCACGGCCATTCTGGATGGTCGACAGTAACTGAGTGCTTTGGAAAGGTTTTGCTGTCCGGATCCACCGGGCGTTCCCGCCAGCCGCGCTCCCGAAGTCCCTGGAGCATCGCAGCCAGGTCCGACGGCGCCACGAAAACATCGACGTCGGCCGAAATCTTGGGCGGGCGCAGCCCCTGCGTGACACTCGCCGGGCCCTTGATGAAGAAAGCCCGTATCCCCATGCTGTCCGCGATGCGCGACACCAGGGCATGCCCCAGGAGCACGCCTTCGGGGACACTGAACTGAGTTTCATCAGGCTGATTTTTCATGGAACTATCCGCGTGCCCGGCGGCCAGCGGCAGTGAGCTCGGATTCAACCTCAGGAGTTGGATCCGTTGCGGAGGTGTAGGTCCCGTAGTACGAGTAGGCGTCTGTTCCGCGGGTATGCACGCAGTTGAGGACCGCGCCCAGGATCCGGCCCTTAACCTTGTCGAGGTTCCCAAGTGACTGTGCCAACTGCTCCTGGGTGGTCTTGCCTGTCCGGATCACCACGATGGCGCCGTCCGCTGCGCGGGAGAGTACGGCGGCATCCGTCACGGGAAGCAGTGGAGGGGCGTCGATCAGGACGATTGCGTTCTCCGCCAGGACGTTGAGCATGTTCTTCATAGCCAGGGAACCCAGCAGCTCGCTAGGGTTCGGCGGAATGAGGCCAGAGCCGAGTACCGAGAGGTTCGGCAGGGCACCCCAGGGCTGAAGGACATCCGCCAACTCGGCGGCGCCGGTCAGGACATCGGTGACTCCCACCCCCGGCACAAGATCGAAAACGTCCACTAAGGTGGGGCGCCGGAGGTCGCCGTCAACCACTACAACGTTCTCTCCGGTAGCTGCGATGGCGACCGCAAGATTTGCCGTGACCGTGGATTTGCCTTCCGCCTGCACCGAACTGGTTATCACGATTATTCGTGGCGGTTGGTCCACATCGAGGAAACTAAGGTTGGTGCGCAGTTCCCGGAGCGCTTCAGCCATCGCTCCGCCGGCGTCGTGGACCTCCTCCGCGGTGCCGGCTTCCAAGGTGGTGCTCTTGTTTGCTAGGCGGTGGTCCACGGGGAGGGTGCCTATCACGGGGAGTCCGAACAGCCGTTCGATTTCAGCGCTGTCCCGGATGCGCCGGTCCAGAAGACGGCGGACCAGTGCATAGGCTACCCCTAGCGCTAGTCCGACAAGTGCGCCGAGCGCCAGGTTGAGCTGGGTGTTCGGTGATGTGGGGCTGGCGGGAAGAAGTGCTTTGCCCAGGGGAAGCACCCGCACAGCCGTCGCGGTAGCATTCGCCAGCGACCCGGCGTTAGGCGTTGCTACGGTGCCGGGCTCAGCACTTGTCTCCGCGGGAGCCGCCGTTTCGATCGCTTCCACTTGGGCGGCGAGGCCATTGACCCAGGCGTCGGCGACGCGCTGCGCGGTAACGGGGTCGGTCGATAGGGCGGTCACCCGAATCTCGGCGGTGTCCAGCGGGGCCTTCACACTGATGGTGCCGAGCAGAGCGTCCGCAGTGGTGTTCAGCTCTAGGGCGGCGATGACTCGGTCCGCCACGAGCCGAGACTTTGCCACAGACTCGTAGTTTTTGACCTTGGCCTTGGCAAGGCTGTCTCCGGCCAGAGACAGGCTTACGTTGTCCGAGCCCGGTGTCACCACGATACCGCTGGAATCAGAGGAATAAATTTTGGGCTGGATAATGGTCCACCCGCCCGCCGTTACGGTGCCCAACAGGGTGAAGGCGACAATGGCCTTCCAGTAAACCCGAAGTATCCGCAGGTAGTCCGTCAGGTCCAATCCTGCCGGCGCTTCCGCGGGCGCTGCCGCTGTTGTGCTCATAGTGGTTCCTTCCACTCAAATTCTCTGTTTACTGTCCCGGCGTTCATCGCCGCGGTGCTGCTTCGAGTGGTCCCCCACGCTGTCGGCGGCTACTTGCGGCCGTGTTCCAAAACTGATCTCTCAGCGAGCTGCGCTGCGGCTGCGGCGACGGCACCACGGTAGCCTTCCGGCCTGCCGTGCACCTTGCTGACTTCTTCAGTGAGCTGGTCCAGCCTGACTGGGTTGGCGGACGCTTCCCAGATGGCCGGGCCGATCCCGCTGAGCCGCACAATCTCGTTGTCAAGCATCACTAGCACGTCCCCATCGATAGCCACAGCGTCTTTTGGTGTTGTGCGCCGAAGGCAGCCGTCCGGGATGCGTCCGGACTGGGCATCGTCTGCCCGGGCTTCCCATCTGGGCTCCGTCTCGGGCTGCGGCCAAAATAACGGCTCCAGGGCGGCCGGCAGATGAGTGGCTTCCGAATACGTCATTTGCCAGACTCCCCCGACGCTGTCGATCAGACGACAAAGCGATTGCAGCGGCTCCTCAATCTCGCCCTGCGAGGACGAGTCTGGGATCAGGGCAAGTACAGCGTCGGCCAGCGGGAACCTCTTCAGCACGGGGGTCACCGGAGGATCACTCTGGATCCGGTTCAACAACACGATGGACTGGATGAAGGGCTTGGTGGGGGCTGGTTCTAGTCCAAGTTCGTCCGGCCCAATCTGTCCCTTGGGCAGGCCGGGCCCTTGCTTCACTGACAGCGGCTTCGGGTACGGAATCACGGATCCGTCCGGACCGATGGCTACGGTTTCATCCGTGACATACCCGTACGTTCTCGCCAGTACCGAAGCTGCGGTGGTTTTGCCCGTTCCCGACTTGGCCACGAGCGCCACCACCGCCCCTGTGACGGGATCCGCCACTCCGCAGGCGTGGAGCATCATTAGTTCCCCAGCATTGGCCAAGATGGCAGCCACCGTCAGCCTGGTCGTGAGGTTCTCAGCCAACTCTTCAAAAGAGGCAGCCTGCAGCGGGAAAGTGCCGGCCTCGGTGGCCATCGTCCGGTAGGTGACTGACGCCGAGAACGGCTCGGAGTCGGTGGGCTCGTTCGGCAGCGGCGGAACCAACAGCTCCTCAATGCTGGCGCATCGTTCCCAGGCCAAGCGCATGGCATCCCGCTGCTCCCGGGTAACTTCGAGGCCCCAACGAACGGCGAACTGCGTTCCCAGCACGTCCACGCGCAGTAGATCACTGCCGCTCAGCAGCCCGTCAAATTGGCTTGGTGCACCGGCCGTCTGTAAGTTACTCATAATCCCGCCGGACCTGAAGCTCTTAGAGCGAAGTGTGGCTAGCAGACTCAATCAAGTGCTGGGCTTCGAGGCCGGCCAGGAACCCTTCGACTTGGACCTGCATCCGGCCGACCTGATCCTCAAAGCTTGACTCGAGTTCATTCAGAATGGACTGCACTGTTCGTTGCCCGTCAATGAGATCCCAAATTTTTGCAGCGGTACCTTCGAGGACCACCGGCTGGGTTGCGTCGAGATGAAGGAGGGCCACCCGGCCCTGCGACTCTGTACGAACTTCTGCGACTAGGCTCCCATGTTTCCAGACCATGGTTAGTAGGCCACCGTCAGAACCCCAGTCAGAATCCGGTCGGTGCCGTCCGGAAGCCTGAGGGTAATGGTCAGCGAATAAGTAAAGGTCGTCTTAGTAGGAGACCCGTTGAGACGTTGGTACTCGAATGAGAGGGGGAAGTTCAGGGGCTGGCCACTGCTGATGCCCCCTGCGTACGAGAATGTGGCGTTGTACTCGAAGGTGGCGGTATAGGCCGGTGCTGTGAGTACGGCGGGAGTCATGGACTGGATGCCTGCTCCTGCAGTTACTGTTCCTGACGGCTTGATATTGACAGTGCCGGTGATCGGACCCGTAATTGCTGCACCCACGTTGTTGATCTGGAAGCCCGTGGGGCCGGTCCCCGTGCGGTTGGTGCCTGAACCCGTACCTGTTGAACTGACCAGTGTGATGCTCGACGCTGGACCCGTCAATGCCGCTGTGGCGCTAATCCTGGACGCCGCTGCAGCCGGCGCGGCGATAGCCGTGGCAATAACTGGTAGCGACCATGCCACTCCCGCAACTACCCTGCGACGGCTTAAGCCCCCCTTTGCGCTGTTATGGACCGTCTCGTTCAGAACCTCAGACAAGTGTGCCCCCGTGGAGTTTCAGCTGCGCCACGTCTTTGAAGACCTGCAGCGTCGTTATACCGGGTTTCTCCCGGTTTCTTCTACTCTTGCGAACGGGAACAAAGATTTCCGCAAATGAGACTCAAGTTTCAGTCAATATTCGGGCTAATTCTCAACACGAGTTTGACCTGCGGTTATGCGACAAACCGTAGACTAAGAGGCGGCCGGTGGTGAGTTTCGCAGCTCAGTTGAGCGGGCGGCTAGGGCGGCTGTGGGTCAAGCCGCGTCTAAGGGTGGGTAAGGGCCCGACTCTGCCGAGAACGCAGTCCCGCCTTCATCCGTCACTATCTCATCCGATTCCCTCAGGCTCGCTGACGCGAAACTGTCATCGCACCGGCTAACAAGATGGTGCGGGCACGCGGCAAGGTAGATGCCGTCCCCGGTGGATCTGTTTCAGCCGCCGCGATGATGGTGCCGGCGAGTGCTGGGGTGGGAGCCCTCTCGCGAGAAGCTCTCTCCTCGCCGGCACTTCCCAGTAAACAGCCAACCAAAGCGGGAAACACGAGTAAGCGGTACCCGTTCCGGCAGGCGGGAAATACCTGCGTGATCTGTACGCCTGGGCTAGGCAGAGACGCAGGAGCGGTTCTCCGCACCGGTCGCCCATACCGACTCATTAGGGACGCGTTTTAGAGATTAGGCAAGCCTAAGCTAATCTTCAGGAGTGATTCAGCAAAGTGAACTCTTCGGGCTCGAGGCGAGCGGCCTGGTGCTCCGTTACGGGGACAGGGACGTGGTGCACGGTGCCGGGCTGCAGCTTGTGCCCAGCCGGATCGTTGCCCTCGTCGGGCCGAACGGCAGCGGCAAGTCCACCCTGTTGCGCGCCCTCGCCCGGCTGCATGAGGCTTCCTCGGGAACGGTAACCGTCCGGCCAGCGGCTGGTGAAGCCGCTGATGCACTTTTGATGAAGCGCAGCGACTTTGCCCGGCATGTGACGCTGCTGTCGCAGAGCAGGCCGGTGCCGCACGGGCTCAGCGTCCGTGACGTCGTCGAATTTGGCCGCCACCCCTACCGCGGCCGGTGGCGGGCAGCGGATCCCGAAGGACCCGCCGCCGTGGACCGCGCCATGGGCCTCACCGGCATTACTGATCTGGCGCACCGCGGTGTCCATGAGCTCTCCGGCGGCCAGCTGCAGCGCGTCTGGCTGGCAAGCTGCCTGGCGCAGGACACCTCCGTGCTGCTGCTCGACGAGCCAACCAACCACCTGGACCTGCGCTACAAGGTGGAGATCTTCGACCTGATGTTTGACCTCGCGCGAGTGCACGGCGTCGCGATTGGCGTGGTGCTGCACGACCTCGACGAGGCAGCCGCGCTGGCCGACCACGTGGTGGTCCTCTCCGCAGGCCGCATCGCGGCGTCCGGCCCTGCCCATGAGGCGCTCGACGCCGAACTCCTCAGCGAGGTCTATTCCATCCCCATAGTCACCCATACCGACCCGCTCACCGGCCGGCTGCGCACCCGCGCCGTCGGACGGCACAGCGACAGTCAAAACCACCACCCCGAAAGGACCCCACGTCCATGAGAATTCCCAAGGCCGCCCTGGCCGCCACCGCTGCCCTGGCGCTCCTGCTGACCGGCTGCGGCACCACCGAGAGCCCCGCAAGCCCGGCTTCCGACAGCGCGGGCAGCGGCGAAGCCGTCACCCTGACGGACTCCCGCGGCGTCGAAGTCACGCTCGATGGCCCCGCCAAGCGCGTGGTCGGCACCGAATGGAACGTGGTGGAGAACCTGACCACCCTGGGCGTCCAGCCCGTCGGCGTCGCCGACATCAAGGGGTACAACGCCTGGGTCACGGCCGGGAAGCTGGACAGCACTGCCACCGACATCGGCACCCGCGGCGAGCCCAGCTTCGACACCATCGCATCCCTTGACCCGGACCTGATCGTGGCAACGGCTGACCTGCCCGAGGCCGTCATCAAGCAGCTCGAAGACGTGGCCCCCGTCGTCGTGGTGAAGTCCGCCGACGCCAGCCGCCAGATCGACCAGGCCAAGGACAACCTGAAGCTGGTGGCCAAGGCAACCGGCACGGAGGCCAAGGCTGACGAGGCTGTTGCCGCGTTCGACGCCGCCGTTGCCAAGGGCAAGGAGGCCCTCGCCACGGCCGGACTGGCCGGCTCCCGCGTGGCCTTCGCCGACGGCTGGGTAGCCGACGGAAAGGTCTCCGTCCGCCCCTTCACCAAGGGCTCGCTGCTGACCGACATCAACACCGAGCTGGGCCTGGTCACACCGTGGACGATGGAAGGCGACCCGGCCTACGGCCTGGCCTCCACCGACGTCGAGGGTCTGAGCGCCATCGACGCCGACAGCTTTGTCTACATCACCAACAGCGCCGACGGCGACTTCACCGAGGAACTGGCCGGCAACGCTGTGTGGAAGTCGCTGCCGTTCGTCGCATCCGGCCAGGTACACCGGCTGCCGGACGGCATCTGGATGTTCGGCGGCCCCGCTTCGATGACCCAGTACGTCGACGCCATCGTCGCCGCCCTCACCAAGTAGCCCCACCGCGCCATGACCGAAACCGTGAAGAGGCCCTCCCCGGCTGTCCCCGCCCCAGCGCCAACGGCCGTGGCAGGGGCCCCCGCACCGGCACTCACGGGCGCCCGCGGCCGGTCGCCGGCAGCCCTGGCCGCCGGCTGCGGACTGATCGTACTGGTCCTCTTCGCGCTGATCCACCTCACCCAGGGCACCGCCGACGTCGGCCCGGCCGAGTTGCTGGGCCTGCTTACTGGGGGAGGCTCTGACCAGGCGGCCGCCGTTCTGGTCGCCTCGCGCATCCCCCGGCTGATGGCCGGGCTGCTGGTGGGCGTGGCGTTGGGGGTGGCCGGCGCGGCACTGCAGTCGGCCACCCGCAACGTCCTCGCCGCCCCGGACACCCTGGCGGTCAACGCCGGTGCGCACCTGGCCATCGTTGCCGTCGCCGCGTTCGGGGTGACCCTTCCGGCGCTGCTCTCCGGCGCGCTTGCCTTCGTGGGCGGCCTCGCCGCGGCGCTCCTGGTGCTGGCCCTCTCCGGCGGCGGCGCCAACGGCAACGGCGGCCCGATCCGGCTGGTGCTGGCCGGCACCGCACTTGCCCTGGGCCTGCATTCGGCCACGAGCGCCCTGCTGCTGCTCTTCAGCCAGGAGACCACCGGCCTCTACGCGTGGGGCCAGGGCAGCCTCGCCCAGTCCCGCCCCGACGAACTGCTCCAGTTCACGCCGGTGGTCCTGGTGGCCGTCGCCGGGTTGCTGGTTCTTGGCCGCCGGCTGGATCTGCTCGGCCTGGGCGACGACGCCTCCCGGCTGGCAGGGGCGGACCCGCGCCTGGCCCGGGTTGGCGCCGTCGTGCTTGCGGTCCTGCTGTCCGCAGCGGCGGTGACCATCGCCGGTCCCATCGGATTCGTGGGCCTGTGCGCGCCGGCCATCGTGCGCCTGCTGGCATCCCGGGTCCGCGGCCTCGGCAGGCACCGGGCGCTGCTGCCCATCTCGGGCCTCGCCGGTGCCGTGGTGGTGATCGGAGCCGACGTACTGGTCCGTGTTGTCTTTGGTGCGCAGGCCGGCGTGGAAGTTCCCACCGGAGCGGTCACCACCGTTTTCGGTGCGGTGTTCCTGGTGGTTCTGGCGCTGCGGATGTCCGACGCCGGCCTGAGCGTTGCCGGGGACGCGCTGGCACGGCTGCGCTCCCGCAGGTTCTTCCTGGGCGTGCTGATGGGGCTTCTGTTGTTGCTTGCCGGGCTGCTGGTGGCCGGCGCACTGCTCGGCGACGCGAAACTCCTGCTCGGCGACCTGGCCAACTGGCTCACCGGCCAGTCCGGCAACCGGGTCAGCGCCGTGCTGGGAACCCGGATGCCGCGCGTTGTGGCGGCCGTCCTGGCCGGTGCGGCCCTTGCGATCGCGGGTGCCCTGATCCAGGCGGTCTCCCGGAACTCACTGGCCGAACCCGGCATCCTCGGCGTCTCCGGCGGCGGCGGCCTCGCGGCGATCGTGGTCATCACCACCGTCCCGCTGGCGGGCTCCTGGCTGGTCACCGGCTCGGCGCTGCTGGGCGCCGCCCTTGCCGCCCTGCTGGTGTTCGGGCTGGCCTTCCGCGGAGGACTGCAGCAGAACCGGCTGGTGCTGATCGGCATCGGCGTCTCCGCCGGCCTGGCCGCGCTCATCACCGTACTCCTGGTGACCACCGACCCCTACAACCAGACCAAAGCCCTCACCTGGCTTTCCGGCTCAACCTACGGGCGGACGTTCGCCTCGGTCCTGCCGCCGCTGGCGGCGCTGATTCTGGCGCTGCCGGTGCTGGCGGCACTGCGGCGGGATCTTGACCTGATAGCGGTGGACGACGATTCCCCGCGCGTGCTGGGCATCGCGCTGTCCGGTTCCCGCCTTCTCCTGCTGTCCGTGGCGGTGCTGCTGACTGCCGGCGCGGTGTCATCCGTGGGCGTGATCGCCTTTGTGGGCCTGGTGGCGCCGCATGCCGCCCGCAGCCTGGTGGGCGCGCGGCACGTGCGGGTGCTGCCGGTGGCAGCCCTGATCGGAGCCTGCACGGTGGTCCTCGCCGACGTGATCGGCAGGACGGTCATCGCACCGGCGCAGATACCCGCCGGCATCATGACGGCGCTGGTGGGCGCCCCCTACTTCGTGTACCTGCTGTGGCGCTCACGGGTGGACCGGGCAGCGTAACGGGGCTTCTGCACGCGGCGGTGCGATTGACTTTCGATAGGTAAGTGCCGATTATTGATGAATGCTTATTGTTAATAAATTGGTCCTCCCGCTACGAGCCCTGCTGGTACTGGTGTTCCTCGGGTTGCTGGTGGCCCAGGTCATGTCGTTCCCCGGCGAGTTTCTCTTCACCACCGAGGAGGGGCCGGCATTCGATCCCTGGCGGTGGCCGATGCTGCTGTTCTGCGAACTGGAAGCCCTGTGCCTGCAGGTTGTGATCGTGTGCGTCTGGCGGCTGCTCACCCTGGTCCAGCGCGACCGGATCTTCACCGCGGCCTCGCTGCGGTGGGTGGACGTGATCATGTGGGCGTTCGTCGCGGCGTGGCTGCTGCTCGCGGCCATGGCCGGCTCCCTCGTCGCGTACATCTACTTCACCCCCGAACTGCGCGACCCCGGGACGCCCGCGGTGTTGATCGGCATCACGCTGATCGGCGCGGTGCTGGTGCTGCTGATCGTGGTGATGCGGGATCTGCTGCGGCAGGCGACGACACTGCGGACGGACATGGAAGGGGTGATCTGATGGCGATCGTGGTGCGCATCGACGTCGAACTGGCCAAGCGCAAGATGAGCGTGGGCGAGTTCGCCGAACGCGTCGGGATCACGCCCGCCAACGTGGCGGTGCTGAAAAACGGCCGGGCCAAGGCGGTCCGCTTCAGCACCCTGGACGCAATGTGCCGGGTCCTGGACTGCCAGCCGGCCGACCTGCTGGAGTGGGTGGACGACGACACTGCCGGCGAAGGGACAGAGCAGCCGTGAGGTGGCTGGTCTCGCTCCTCGTGCAACTATTCCCAGTGGCGCCTATGGGTCCTAGGGTCGATGAATGACCAGACTGCATGGCGTGGGCCCGAGGACAATCCGGATCTTTTTTTGAAAGTCCTGTCGATCCGGCGCCTGCCTGTTCGACGCGATAGTAGAAGGACCCATCCGGCGTCCTCAGTACGAAGGAGAAGAACCATGAAATTTATGCTGATCATGCGCGCTACCGAGGAAGCAAAGACGGCCTACGAAGCGGCGGACTTCGAGCAGATCATCAATGCAATGGGCGCCTACAACGAATCCCTCATGAAGGCCGGCGTGCTGCTCGCCGGTGAGGGACTTGCCGATGACATGAGCGAAGCTTTCGTCGTGGATTTCTCCGCCGATACCCCCATCGTCACCGACGGCCCCTACGGGGAGACCCACGAACTGTTCAACGGCTTCTGGATCATCCAGACCGCCAGCAAGGAGGAAGCTGTCCAGTGGGCCAGCCGGTGCCCACTGGGCCCGGGCAGCAAACTTGAGGTCCGCCGCGTGACCGATATGAGCGACTTCGAAGACTTCTCCGACAACGAGTACCTGCGCAAGGAAGCCGGCTGGCGCGAAGAACTCAACCAGCCCTAAGCCAAAGAGCAGCTAAGCACGTGGCCACCTCCAAGCCGGGAATCGAGCGCACCCTGGACGCCGTATGGCGGATCGAAAGCGCGCGGATCATTGCGGCCCTCGCCAAGATGACCGGCGATATCGGCCTGGCCGAGGATCTGGCTCAAGAAGCCTTGGTGGATGCCCTCAGCCAATGGCCCGAGTCAGGCGTCCCGGACAATCCGGGCGCCTGGCTCACGGCCGTGGCAAAACGCAAGGCAATCGACGGCTGGCGCCGCCGGGAGCGCCTCGACGAACGCTACCGCGCCATCGCCCATGACCTCCAGGAGATGACCGAGGACCAGTGGCAGCCGATCCCCGACGACATGCTCAGGCTTGTCTTCATCGCATGCCACCCCGTCCTCTCCCGGGAGGGCCAGGTGGCCCTGACACTGCGAACCGTCGGTGGCCTCACCACCGAAGAAATTGCACGCATGCTGCTCGTCCCCGTCGCCACCGTCCAGCAGCGCATCGTCCGGGCAAAGAAAACCCTGTCCGTCGCCCGGGTGCCATTTGATACGCCCGACCCGAACGAGTGGAAAGCCCGCCTCAGCGCTGTTCTGGGCGTGGTTTACCTCATCTTCACCGAAGGCTATGCCGCCACAACGGGCGACCGGTGGATCCGCACCGAGGTGGCCAACGAGGCACTGCGCCTTGGCCGTGTGCTTGCCGGCCTGCTTCCGCGGGAACCCGAAGTTCACGGACTCGTTGCGCTGATGGAGTTCCAGGCGTCCCGGTTCGCCGCACGCGTCAACCACGACGGCAGCCCGGTCCTGCTCGCTGACCAGAACCGATCGCGCTGGGACAGGACGCAGATCGGCCGCGGCGTGAGTGCACTGGCGCGTGCCGACGCGCTGGGCCGCGGAAGGGGAAGTTACTGCCTGCAGGCAGCTATCGCCCAGTGCCACGCAACGGCCCGAACTTTCGAAGAGACCGACTGGAACAAGATAGTCCTGCTCTATGAGGCCCTGGGACAACTGGCACCCAGCCCCGTTGTCGAACTCAACCGCGCCGTAGCGGTCTCCATGGCAACAGGGCCCGCGACCGCCCTGAAAATCGTGGATCAACTCGTCGCCGACCGCACCCTCCCCCGCTCACACCTGTTGCCCAGCGTGCGGGGGGAATTGCTCACCCAACTCGGGCGCAGGGAGGAAGCAAGAACCGAACTGCTCGCGGCGGCCGAACTCACCGCCAACGAACAAGAAAAAGCCGTGCTGTACGCCAAAGCCGCCGCCCTCTGACCGAACTTAACCAACAAGGCCGGTGAACTTCGGCTCCCGCTTCTCCTGGAACGCCCGGAAACCCTCGGCATAGTCGTCCGTTTTGCACAGCCGTGCCTGTTCAGCGTTCTCCTCCGCCATCGCGGCCCACAGGCCCAAACGCTGGTCCCGGATGTGCGCTACCAGCTCCTTGCTGGCGGTGAACGCCTCGGTGGCGCCGCGAGCCACCTTCGCGACGATGCCACGGGTGTTCTCCAGCAGCTCGTCCGCGGGCATGGCCCGGCTGAACAGCCCCCGCGCCACGGCCTCGGTGCCGCTGATCAGCTCGGCCGTGTAAATCAGGTCCAGCGTCCGGTGCATCCCCAGCCGCTCTGTGAAGTACCAGTGCCCGCCCGAATCCAGCGTCGCGCCCAGCTTGGCGAAGGGCGAACCGAACTTGGCGTTCTCCGCCACGTACACCACGTCCGTGGCCAGCAGCAGCCCCAGCCCCACGCCCAGGCAGGCACCGTGGGCGGCCGCGAACGTGGGAGCCGGGAACGCGCTCATCTTCTTCAGCAGCGGCTCCACCAGCCCGCCCAGGTACGCAGCGGCGTCGTCGTTCTCCGGCGTGACGTTCTGGATGTCCCGGCCGGCGCAGAAGGCGCGGCCCTCTCCCCGGAGCAGCAGCGCCCGCACCTCACCGCGCGAGGCGGCGGCAGCAGCGTCGTCGTACGCCTGGGACAAATCCTCCAGCGCCTGCTCATCCAGCGAGTTCAGCTTGTGCGGGGCGTCCAGGACCACTTCGGCGACGCCGTTGTTGATGGAGAGGGAAATCATCGGGCTCCTCAAGTAATCGAATAAAACTCAGACGTCGAAGTCGACGGTGACTTCCTTGCTGGTGGGGTGGCTCTGGCAGGTCAGCACGTAGCCCTTGTCCAGCTCATCCTGCTCCAGCGCGTAGTTCTCGTCCATGGTCACGCTGCCGGCGACCACTTTGGCCCGGCACGTGCCGCACACTCCCCCGGCGCACGCGAACGGCACATCCGGGCGGACCCGCAGCGCGGCGTTGAGGATGGACTCGCGGGCGTGCGTGGGGCTGGCCACGTCGCCCTGCAGGCCGTCCAGCTTGAACGTGATCTTGTACGTCTCCTTGGACTCGTCCACCACCACGGGACGGCCCGCATGCCCCTCGGGCTTGTCCGGCTTGCCCGAGGTAAACAGCTCGAACCGGATCCTCTCCGGCTCCACCCCGCGCTCGGCCAAGGTGTCCCGGCACAGCTGCACCAGCTCGAACGGCCCGCACAGGAACCACTCGTCCACATCGTCCGCGTGGATGGCGGTGCCCAGCAATTGCTGGAGCTTCTCGGCGTCGATCCTTCCGCTCAGCAGCGGCGCGATCCGCTGCTCGCGGGACAGCACGTGGTGGATGGCCAGCCGCTGCGGGTACTTGTCCTTCAGGTCCGCCAGCTCCTCCAGGAACATCACGTCCATGGCCGCCTTGTTGGCGTAGATCAGGTCGAACCGGGACTCCGGGTTGGCGGCCAGCAGGGTCCGGGCGATCGCGATCACCGGGGTAATGCCGCTGCCGGCGGCGATGGCCACAAAGCTCGCTTCCCCGCTGGCGGCGACGTCCCCCGCCAGCTCCTCCGGGTTGTTCATGGAGTTCATCCGGTTCTGCTCCACGGCCTTGCCGTCCCGGCCGTGCCTGGACACAAACGCGCCCATGGGGCTCATCACGTCCAGCGTGTCCCCGGCCTTCAGCTCGGCGTTCGCCCAGGTGGAGAACAGCCCGCCCAGGTCCTTCTTCACCGCCACCCGGATCTCGCTGCTGCTGTCCGCGAAGCTGCGCGGCTCGGCGCAGATGGAGTAGCTGCGGCGCACCTCGTGCAGCTCGCCGGTCTCGTCCGGCAGCTTGGTGCGCAGGGCCACGTACTGGCCGGGCAGGTAGTCGAACTGGCCGGCGAGCTCTGCCGGGACGTGGAAGCCCACCTCGATGGCGTCCTCGGTGAGCCGGCGCACCTCCTTTACGGCGAGGGTGTGGAAGGACGGACGACGGCGGCCGGTGGCCTGCGCCGTTTCGGCGGCGGTCTGGCGGACAACAGGCATGGGGCTTCCTTACAGCACTTTGAAGTAGTCGAACGGTTCCTTGCAGTCCTGGCACACATACAGCGCCTTGCAGGAGGTGGAGCCGAAGCGGGTGAGTTCCTTGGTGTGCAGGCTGGCGCACTGCGGGCACTTGACGGCCATTTGCAGCCGGATGGGACCGGCGTGCCTTGCCGCGTTTGCCATGCCCGACGGCGGGGCGATGCCGTACTCCTGCAGCTTCTGTTTGCCTTCGGTTGTCATCCAGTCCGTGGTCCAGGCCGGGGCGAGGACGAGGTCCACCTCGACGTCCTGGTAGCCCTCTTTTTTGAACGCAGCTTGCAGGTCATCGCGGATGGCGTCCATGGCGGGGCAGCCCGAGTAGGTGGGCGTGATGGTGACTGTTACCTTCTCGTCCGTCACCTGCACGTGCCGCAGGATGCCCAGGTCCGCGATGGTGAGCACGGGGATCTCAGGATCGCAGACGGTGGCGGCGATGTCCCACGCCTGTTGCTCCGCACTTTTGTCCACGGACGTGGGCTTGGTTTCGAAGTCGCTCACGTAGATGTCCATGACCGTCACCAGCTCGCTCCAGGGTGCTCGCGGGCCAGCACCTGCATCTCGGCCAGGAGGTAGCCCAGATGCTCCGAGTGCCTGCCGTGCCGGCCGCCGCCGGGGGCAGCCGGCACGTCCGGCACCTCGAGCTCGGCTTCTGTCAGGACTTCGCCGGTGAGCCGGTCGAAGTCCTCCCGCAGGCTGGAAGGCGCGACGGCGGCACCCGCCTCGGCGAGCCGCTGCGTCAGCTCGTCGTCCTGGAACAGTTCGTTGACGTACGGCCACATGAGACGGAGTCCGTGGATCATCCTTCTTCTTGACTCTTCGGTGCCGCCGGCCAGCCGGAGGATCCACTGGGCGCTGTGGTCACGGTGGTAGTCCACTTCCTTTACGGCCTTGGCGGCGATGGCGGCCAGGGTGGCGTCCGTGGATTCGGTTAGCCGGCGGTACAGCTCGAACTGGTAGTAGCTCACGATGAACTGGCGGGCGATGGTCACCGCGAAGTCGCCGTTGGGCTGCTCGAACAGCTGGACGCTGCGGAACTCGTGCTCGCGGCGGAAGTAGGCGAGATCGTCCTCTGTTTTGTTCCAGGCGCCGCCGGCGTAGCTGAGGAAACTCCGGGCGTGGCCCAGCTGGTCCAGGGCGATGTTGCCCAGGGCCACGTCCTCTTCCAGCTCCGGGGCGCGGGAGATCCAGTGGCCCAGGCGCTGGGCGAGGATGAGGGCGTCGTCGCCGAGCCTGAGGGCGTACTCCGCGACATCTTCTGATGGCTTGGCCAGGCCCGTGCGGACTTCGAGCGCGATGTCCTCCGGGCGCAGGGCGTTGCCGGGGGTGATGCGGGTGGCGCTGGCGTTGGAGTCGCCGCCGGCTGTTGCGTTGGGGACGCCGGTGGAGATGTCGCCGTGGCCTGATGTTTCTGCTGCCTGTGTGTTCGATGCGGGGGTGCTCACAGGTGCTTAACCCCTTCGCTCTTGGTGTAGTACGTGGCGTGCCGGTAGTCCTTGCCCTGCGGGGATTCGAAGAACGAGCCCTTGGAATCGGGGTCACTGGCGGCAATGGCGTCCGCGGGGACCACCCAGATGGAGACGCCCTCGTTGCGGCGGGTGTAGAGGTCGCGGGCGTTGCGCAGGGCCATGGCGGCGTCCGGTGCATGGAGGCTGCCGGCGTGCACGTGGGAGAGGCCGCGGCTGGACCTGACGAATACTTCCCAGAGGCCCCAGGCGTTGCGGCCCTGGGTTTCGGCCGCATGTTTTGGTTCGGCAGCTGGCGCCGGCGCTGCGGACGTGGGGGTGTTCTCAGGACCGGCGGGAACCTTTGCCGCATTGGGGTTGATCTCTGCGGCGGCGCTGGCTGTGGTGTCCGGACCGGCGGGAACCTTTGCCGCGTTGCGGTTGATTTCCGTTGCCGAGCTTGCCGGCACTTCCGGGTTGCCGTGTGGACTCATGCTGCGTATTCCTTCGTCTTCATTGACTGTTGTGCTGCCTGTTTTGCTGCATAGGCGGCCGCTGCCTCGCGGACCCAGGCGCCGTCGTCGTGCGCTGCCCTCCGGCGCTCAAGGCGCTGGGCGTTGCAGGGACCGCGGCCGGCCAGGACTTCCTGGAACTCGTGCCAGTCCAGCGGGCCGTGCTCCCACTTTTTGGTGTCCTCGTTGTAGCGGACCTGCTCATCGGGGAGGGTGAGGCCCAGGACCCGGACCTGTTCGACCATCATGCCCACGAAGCGGCTGCGCAGTTCGTCGTTGCTGAAGCGCTTGATGTTCCAGGCCATGGACTGCTTGGAGTTGGGCGAATCGTCGTCCGGCGGGCCGAACATCATCAGCGACGGGGCGTACCAGCGGTTCACGGCGTCCTGGGCCATCTGCTTCTGCTCGGGCGTGCCGTTGGAGAGTTCCAGGAGGATCTCGAAGCCCTGGCGCTGGTGGAACGACTCCTCCTTGCAGATGCGCACCATGGCGCGGCCGTAGGGGCCGTAGGAGGCGCGGCACAGCGGGACCTGGTTGCAGATCGCGGCGCCGTCCACCAGCCAGCCGATGGCGCCCATGTCCGCCCAGGTCAGTGCCGGGTAGTTGAAGATGGACGAGTAGCGGGCCTTGCCGGCGATGAGGTCGTCCATCATCTTGTCCCTGCTTTGGCCAAGGGTTTCGGCGGCGCTATAGAGGTAGAGGCCGTGGCCGGCCTCGTCCTGGACCTTGGCCATCAGGATGGCCTTGCGCTTCAGGCTGGGGGCCCTTGAGATCCAGTTGGCTTCGGGCTGCATGCCGATGATCTCGGAGTGGGCGTGCTGGGAGATCTGGCGCAGCAGCGTCTTGCGGTACGGCGCCGGCATCCAGTCCTTGGGCTCGATGCGGGAGTCCTCGGCCATAACGCGGTCGAAGTGGGCCTGGGCTTCCGCCTCCTGCGCCGCGACCTCCTCTGGGGATAGCTCGGCCGGCACTGACTGCAAGTTCTGCGCTGCCATGGTTGCTCCTATGCAAAAGACCTTCTGGGACGTGCGGAATTATTTACCGACCGTTCGTTCAGGATATGCGGAAGCGTTTCTGCCCGTCAAGCGTGGGCCCCTGCGACGCCCGCTCACCACCGCCGACGCGCAAATCCGCTCTCGACGCGCACATTCCCCCGCGCACACCAAATACCAGTCGCGTCAGGGCACATGCGGGTCGGGACGGAATTTGCGCGTCGGACGTCCTAGACCACGCATGGAAGTCCCGGCCCAATCGGGGCGCTCTCACGGTGCGGGCCGCCGTCGTGCCTTCCTGCTTACCCTGGGCGCACCTGGTCTCCCCCGCCGGGCACCGCCCCCTGACGCCCCAATTCGCCGTCGACGCGGATCTTCCCGGGCGCAGCCCATATTCCAGTCGCGTCAGGTTAGCTGCGGGTCGGCGCGGAACAAGCGCGTCGCCAGCTGTTCTCCACATAGCGGCACCTGCCCCTCCCGTCACGGACGCGCAGCTGGCAAGTTCGGTTTATGCCCGACCTGCTGCCGCTCTTTTTGTCCCGTGAACGCATCCTGCATGGCGTGACCCCGAACGAGCTCACCAAGCGTGTGAAAGCCGGCGCCCTGGTCCGGGTCAGGCACGGCGTCTACGCGGACGGTGCGACGTGGAGGGCACTGAAGCCATGGGAGCAGTACCGCATTCGCGTCCAGGCAGCCGCGGAAACGTTCGAGAAACCCACGGTCTTCGCGCGGCGCTCTTCCGCCAGCGTGTGGGGCATCCCCACGGTTGGGTTGCAGCACCCCGTCGAGGCCCTCACGTTGAAGAACGACGGCGGCCGGTCGCGTGCCGGAGTCAGCCGCCACTTCGCCGCGCCAGCAGGTCTGCAGGTGGTGAGGCGGGAGGGCCTCCTGGTCACCGACCGCATCCGCACCGTCCTGGACCTGGCAGCGTTCATTCCCTTCAGCGAAGCCGTGGTACCCGTGGACCATGTGCTCCGTCCCGACAGGGCCCGGCGGCTGGCGGCCATAACCAAGGCCGAACTGGAGGCCGGCATCGGTTCAATCTATTCCGCTGCTGCCGCACGGAGGATTCGGGCCGTCATTGATTTTGCTGATCCCACGTCCGGCTCGGCCGGGGAGTCCTTGAGCAGGGCCTTGATCCATCTGGCTGGTTTCGAGGTTCCGGTCCTCCAACAAGAATTCTCGGACGCGGCGGGCCTGGTGGGCTATACGGACTTCTACTGGAAGCGGGCCAAGGTTGTTGGTGAATTCGATGGCGAGGAGAAGTACGTCAAACCCGGGTATCTGAAGGGCGGGACCGCATCGCAGGCCGTTGTGGCGGAAAAGAGGCGCGAGAACCGGATACGTGCCCTGGGAATCAACGTGGTGCGGTGGGACTGGGCCGACCTCATGGAGGCCGGGACGCTGGAACGCATGCTGGCCGCGGCCGGCGTGCCCCGGCGTCGTACGCGTTCTGCGGTCACCGACCCGCAAACCCAACCATGACGCGCACCTTCCCTGACGCGACGGCTATCCGGGTGTCGACATGGAATATACGCAGCGCAGGCTCCTGCACCCAGCCGCTCTACGACAGGTCCTGCCGGCGCTCGGCGGCGAGAACGGCAAGGTCGTGGATGAGCCGCCGCACTTCACGTTCACGCCCTTTGGAAGGCGCAACTGGAGATGCTGTAAGTGGTTTGCTCGGAGGAGCGGGACGGGGCACCCGGCCTGCGGACGGCGCCGGCGCCACGGAACCTGGGACCACCTGCTGCATGGCGATATTTTCTTTTTGAGCCAAAGGTGCGTCAGTGCTTACCAAGATGTCCCCCTCGACGAGCGTGTGTGACCACCCTAGGAAACGTGCACCCTCGAACGGAAGAAGGTTTGTCCACACACGGGAGTAATTGTGCAAATCTTGAGTCGCCCTACTGGCTTCTTATGACGGTCTTGATCGGGGGCTTTAAGGCTGGAGGGAAACAGCAGCTCCCGCGTTGGGCGCCGGGCGTATTGTGGGTGGCGGCTGCATTGGGCGTCCGATGAGTTCATCACCTACGAGGCGGTCCCGCGGCCAGGATTGTAGGAGGCACTGTGGAAGACCCTGGGCGTGACGACGTCACCGGTACGGTCGAGCTATCCGGGCTGATACTGCACCTGAAGTGGGGTCCCGGCGCGGTGGTCAGGGAAAGTGACGCCAAGGCACTGATGGAACGTGCCAGGGCGCTGAGCGCCGGCCGCACCCTCCCCTTGCTGGTGGATATGGCGGGCATGAAGTGGATCGACCGTCGCGCCCAGGAAGCCTTCGCCGCGTCCTGGCCGCTCGCGCGGGCAGCGCTTGTTGGCACCTCGCCCGTAGACGAAGCCATCGCCGAGTTCTACATCTCGCGGCATCATCCTGCTCACCCCACCCGCTTCTTCACTTCCCTGGATGAGGCGATGGCCTGGCTGAAGGAAGATCCGTCGCTGTCCTAGCCGGCACGAAGGCGTCAGCTCCCGCTACGGCCGGCATTGGAACCGTAGTGCTCGGCCAGTCTCGCCAGTCCCTCATCGACCGACACAGCGGGCGTCCAGTCGAGGAGTTCACGGGTCTCGCGCTGGTCGAACCAGTGGGCGGTGGAGAGCTGTTCGGCAAGGAACCTGGTCATCGGCGGCTCCTCTTGCCGTCCGGCCCAGTTCCAGAGCTTCTCCACCACCGCTCCCGCCGCCCGTGCCACCCCACCCGGCACAGTCCACGACGGCGCGCGGACGCCTCCCGCAGCGCAGATCCCCGCCAGCAGCTCGCCGACCGGGCGGGGCTCGCCATTGGTGACCACCAGGGCCCTGCCATGGACGTAGTCCATGCGGTGCAGCGCGGCGGCGACGGCCGAGGCGGCGTTGTCCACGTAGGTGGTGTCGATCAGGGCCGCACCGGCGTCGAGCAGCGGCAGTCGGCCGCGGCCGGCGCGTGCCAGGACCCGTTCAACCAGTTGCGTATCTCCCGGTCCCCAGACAATGTGGGGGCGCACGGCTGCCACCCGGAAGTCCGGGGCGTCCGCTGCGAGCGCCAGCAGCTCGGCCTCGGCCTTGGTGCGGGAGTAGTCGCCGTGCGCATGCTCCGGGTCGGCCGGCTCCGCGCCCAGCCCGGCGATGGCGGCCCCGGAGTTGGCCACGGACGGGGACGAGACAAACACCATGTCCCGCACCCTTGCCGCGCGGGCGAGCTGGAGCAGGCGGCGGGTCCCTTCGACATTCACCTCGTCGAACTCGGCGGCGCGGCCCGTGAAGGAAACTTTCGCGGCCAGGTGGATGATTCCTTCCGCACCCTGGACTGCTCCCTGGAGCGCTGCACTGTCCGTGATGGACCCGCAGTAGTCAGCGGCGCCGTCGACTCCTGATGGACGGCGCTGGAAGGTAGTTACCGCATGCCCCTGGCGAACCAGGTGCCGGGCCACTTCCCGCCCGAGCAGCCCGCTTGCGCCGGTAACGAGGACCCTCATGGCTCTCCCAGACGGCCGCCAGCCAGCACCCGTGAAGCCCAGCGGGACAGGCGGGTCCTGTCGATCTTGGCGTTGTGCCGGATGTCGGTGGGCAGCGCGGGGACCGTGAGCACAGCAGAAACGTCGACGCCGGCCTCAAGGGCCGCCTTTCGGACAAGCGCGGCGAGCTGCGGCGCCGCAGGGCCGGCTTTGCGGACGGGTGGTACAGCCTCGACGACGGCGACGACGGCTTGCGTCCCTGCCGGTCCGACGCCCGCGATGGCGGCCAGCCGGACGCAGTCCAGGCGTTCGATGGCCTGTTCGGCGCCCACCGGCGTCACTACAGCGCCGGGCGCCGTCACGATATGGGCGAGGCGTCCCTCCACCCAAAGCCGGCCGGCGGCGTCGAAGTGGCCCACGTCGCCGGTGCGGTGCCATCCGGGCAGGCCCGCGCTCTCCCGCTGGGTGAGCCAGAGCCTGTCGTAGGTTTCCTTGACGTGTGGGCCGCTGACCACGATCTCGCCGGTCACGCCGGCCTCCGTTACGGGATCAAAGCCGGGCGCGGTGCCATCCGCCGCGAGCGGGACCACAGCGACGCGGGCGCCGGACACGGGTCTCCCCACGCACACGCCATTGCCTGCCCCCGCCACGGTTCCGGCGGCAGCGTCGGCATCGGCGGCCTGGATCTGTTCGAGGCTGACGTCGGTGACCGGCAGCGCCTCTGTCATTCCGTACGGGGTATGCAGCGCAGCCTGAGGCAGAAGCTGCTGCACCTCCGCCAGGAGCGGTTCCGGGACGGGCGCGCCGGCCGACAACAGCAACTCGACTTTTCCCAAGGCGTTGTGCCCGGCCCCGCTCACCCCATCCCGGGTGGCCAGGACGTTGCGCAACGCCGCCGGTGAAGCGAAGACCACCGTAGCGTCGATGGCCGCGGCGGCGTCCGCCAGCGCGCGGGCCGTCAGAGTGCGGGGCGCCGTGACGTCCATGGCGGGCGTCACCGAGACCGCTCCGAGCGCTGGCCCCAGCAGGGCGAACGGGGCGAAGCCCGCCACCAGCCTGGCGCCGGGGCGGATCCCGAACGTTTCGGCCACCGTATTCCGCATCGCGGCGAGCTGCCGGTGCGTATAGAGCACGCCTTTGGCGGGGCCGGTGGAGCCGGACGTGAACAGCACAGCGGCGTCGGCATCCGGGTCCGGGCCCTGCGAGGAGGGTTCCGGACTCATGCCCGCACCGCGCCGCGCCAGGGCTGTCAGCGAGGTTTCCACACCCAGGATCCGGCGGCGCGCGGCCGGGAGGTCCCGCACGCTGATCCGCCGCCCCGGCCAGCCGAGCACCGAGGCGGCCGCGAGTGCCTTGTCGATGCCGATCAGGAAATCAGGGGTGGCGCCTTTTACGGCGCGGCTCAGGCCTTTGGTTCCCAGTCCGGCGTCGGCCACTACCACCACGGCGCCCAGCCGCAGGCAGGCGTAGAGGGCTACAGTCAGGTCCACTCCGGGCGGAACCATCAGGCTCACCCGGCTGCCGCTACCCACTCCCGCCGTCCGCAGCCCCGCGGCGAGGTCCATGATGTTCCGGTCCAGGTGCTGCCAGCTGAGCGAGCGGCCCACCCTGCCGTCCGCGGACATTTCCGCGACGGCGGTATCTCCTCCCGCCGGCCCTGCCGCCTGTTCGCCGAGCAGGTCCCAAAGGGGCCGGAATGCCGCCGTCGCAACTGCGGCCTTCAGCCCTTCGCCACCGGTGGTTGTGGTTCCCGCTTCCGGCGGATCGCTTTCGCTGGCAGCGCCGTGCGCGGCAAGCCACTGGAAAATGGGTGCGGCAATGTTCCGGTCTTCCGCCACGAGGTGCCCGGCGCCTTCGAAGCGGTGCACCTGTGCGTGCGGAAGCCGGCTGGTGAGGTCCTTGAGGTAGCGGTCGGAAAAGATGGGATCCCGGGGTCCCCAGAGCATCAGGGCCGGTACCTTCAACCCGCGGAGACCTTCCGCCACGCCCGTGAGCGCCGGAAAGCTGGGGTGGGAAGCGTCCACGGGAATGTCGGCAACAAAATTGCCCACCCCGGCCCGGCGGTGGGCTCCGCGGTAAGGGGCCTGGTAGGCGGTTCGGATGTCGGCGGGCAGCGGCGGGCGTGCCAGCGAGTGGGTCACCCGCAGGAAGGCGTCCGACGTCGTGGTTCCCCACCTGTGCACGGCGGGATGCAGGGCAAGCCGCAGGGCCGGCGGGATCACGGAATCGGCGGGCTGGTGGACGGCCGTGTTTGTCAGCACCACCCCGGTGAGGAGCTGCGGGTGTGCCAGCGCCCAGCCGAGGCTGATCACGCCGCCCCAATCGTGGCCCACCGTAATAACCGGCCCGTCCAGGCCCAGTGCGTCGGTAAGGTCGCCGAGGTCGTTGATCCGGTCCGCCAGGCGCCGGAACGTGCCGGTGCGCTCGGAGTAGCCCATGTCCAGTTGGTCCACCGCCACAACGCGCCACGGATGAGCCGGGCTGGATCCGGTGGCCAGCAGCGTCCGCCACAGATATGACCAGGTGGGGTTGCCGTGGACGCACAGCAGCGTGCCTGCCGGAACCAGGCCACGGCGGGAGAGTTGAGGGCCGTTGTCCAACAGGTGCCAGCGGCGCACGGTTCCGGGCTGATCTGCACCGGACGTGGACGGCACATCAATCTCGCGGGACCAGTCAGGGTCCACGCCGGGCCAGCTGCCGGCTACCAAACGATTTCCATCATGGCGGTGTTCAGCCCGGAGCCGACGCCCATGCACAGCACGCGGTCGCCGGCTTCAAGGGATTGCGCCTCGGCAGCGAGGGTCATCGGAAGGGAGGCCGGGCCCACATTGCCCCAACGCGGGAACGTGATGGGCACCTTGTCCGGGTCAAGGTCGATGGCGTCGATGATGGCCTTGGTATAGGCGTTGCTCACCTGGTGCGTGACGTAGCGGTCCATCGCGGCCCAGTCCCACTCCGGCTGGGCTTCGTGCCAGGCATCGACGACGAGCCGGAGGCCGCCGTCAAGCAATCCTTTGGTGTCCGTGGACATGCCGTCGATGCCGCCCACGCACAATTCGTGGTGTTCCGTGCCGGCACGCATCACGCCGCCGACGATCCGGTGCGCCCCGGGGTGCTGGTCCGCGGGGCCCAGGACAGCGGCAGCGGCTCCGGAGCCCAGGGTGAGCGTGGCGAACTCGCGGTTGAAGTCCTCGCGGGTGGTCTCGGGGCGCTGCAGCCGGGCCAGCGTGGCCTCCTGGGTTGCCTCGGCGTCCTCAGCGTTGGCGATCACTGCGTATTTGATCTGGCCGGAGTCGATCATGCTGGCCGCCAGGGTCAGGCCGTTCACGAATCCGAGGCAGGCATTCGCCAAATCAAAGTTCATTGCCGACGACGGCAGGCCGAGTCCGTGATGGATCTTCACCGCGACGGACGGTTCGAGGTTGCGCCGTGTGACTGAGGTGTTGATCAGCAGGCCAATTTTGGATGCTTCGACGCCGGCCTCGGCCAGGGCCTTGGCGCCCGCTTCAACGGCGGCATCATCGAATGACGTCCCATCCGCCCACCAGCGGCGGTGCGTTATGCCGGCAACGCGCTCCAGCAGCCGCGGCGGGAACTTCAGCCGCTGCAGGGTCGAAGCCAGCCTGCGGTCGAAATCCGTGGAACTCACGATCCTCGGAGCCTCGACGCTGCTCACCGAAAGCAGTGCGGTGTTGCTGTGCCGGAAGGTTGAATTCCCTGCCAAATGAAGCCCCTGTTCGTTTCCGTCCTGCATCAATGCGGTTCCCGTACCCACAAATGCAGGCCCAAACGCTTAACTATGCGGGTGCGAGCCCGGATCCTCCACATTTTTGGTCCGTGGCGGCGAACAATAGAGCCATGGCACGAGGTAATCTGCGCATCCTGCTGGGGGCTGCGCCCGGGGCGGGCAAGACGTTTGCGATGTTGGAAGAAGGCCGCAGGCTGGCCGGCGAGGGTTTCGACGTCGTTGTTGGTGCCGTCTCCCTGCGCGGACGCAACGATACTGCCGAACTGCTGGAAGGTCTGGAGCTGGGCCCGCAGCGTCAGGACAGGGCGCCGGCTGATGCGGATGTCCGCGCGCTGACCGCCCGCCGACCCGACGTCGTTCTGGTTGACGACTACGCTGCAATGGCCGATGGCGTCAGCCGGTGGAAGCAGATCGATCAGCTGATGGACGCAGGAATTGATGTTATTTCCACACTCGACATCCGGAACGTGGAGTCCCTGTCCGGTGCCGTCCGGGAGATCACGGGCGTCCAGGAAGCGACTACTGTCCCCGACGCCGTGGTGCGGCTCGCCAACCAGATCGAGCTGGTGGATGCCTCACCCGAGTTGCTGCGCCAGCGGCTGGCGGACGGAAAGATCTACAGCACCCGCGAGGAGGCCGATGCCGCCCTGGCTGGCATCTTCCGCGTTGGCACGCTTGCCGCCCTGCGGGAGCTTGCGTTGTTGTGGCTGGCCGAGCGGGTCGATGCCGGGCTGGCGGACTACCGGGACCCGGCGCGCGTGAGGGAGGGCTGGCCCGCCCGGGAAAAGATCGTCGTGGGGGTAGGCGGCAGGCCGCAGGACCAGGTACTGGTCCGCCGTGCTGCGAGGATGCTCGCTGCCGCCGCGGGCGGAGAACTGCATGTGGTTCATGTCCGCACCACCAAGGAGGGACGCGGCCCGGAATCGGGCAAGGACCTGGAACACCTGCGCAAGCTCGCGGCTGAGCTGGGAGGATTCTTCCATTCCGTCGGCAGGCAGGACGCGGGAGAGGCGCTGGTGGACTTCGCGAGGAGCATCAACGCTACCCAGATCATTGTTGGATCCCCCGCACGCCGGCCCCTGCCCGGCATCCGCCGCGGGGTGGCAGCCGCGGTGATGCGGGAGGCAGGCAATATCGATGTCCACCTCATCAACCACCTCCCCAACCCCGGCGACCGCCCGAAACGGAGGCCTCCTCGTCTGGGGCGCCGCCGGGAGATACCGGCGTTTGTCCTCGCGGTGGGACTTCCCCCGCTCCTGCAGTTCCTCCTGGACCTTCTCCCCCACAACCAGCTCTCAACCGACATGCTGGTGCACCTGACAGGAATCATTGGTGTGGCGCTGCTCGGCGGGCTGTGGCCCGCAGTGGCAGCCGCCGTCGTCGCGGGACTCATCGTGAATTACTACAGTGTCCGGCCGGTGGGTTCGCTGACCGTGATCGATCCGGAAAACGTCCTGGCCCTGCTGATCTTCGTCCTGGTGGCAGTGGCAGTGTCGCTGGTGGTGGACCGGTCCGCCAAGCTCAGCAAGGAAGCGCACATCGCCGGCGCGGAAGCGGCTGTTCTCGGGGAGTTGAGCCGCCGGGCCGTGGCGGAAGGGAACAGCATCCCGGCGTTCCTGGACCAGGTGCGGGAGCATTTCCAGGCGAAGGGGGCAGGACTGTGGGCCAGGCAGTCCGGACCCGGCAGGACAGTCCTGTGGGAAGTTCAGGAGTTCTCCGGCGAACCCCGCCCGGCTGACGTATCGGAGGCAGACACCGTGGAGCAGCTGGACGAGGACCGGATGCTCACGCTGAACGGGAAGGAACTGTCCCAGGACGAGCGGCGGTTGCTGGCCGCCTTCGGTGCACACCTGCTTGCCATGGTCCAGCGCGAAGAGCTCTCAGCGAGCCAGCGGGAAAACCTGCGCCTGGCCGAAGGGAACACCATGCGGACCTCCATCCTGCGCGCGGTGTCCCACGACCTGCGCACACCCCTGGCAGGAATCAAACTGGCCTCCAGCAGCCTGCGGGACAGGACAATCGCCTTCGGGCCGGAGGAGCAGGAGGAGCTCCTGGCCACCATTGAGCACGGCGCGGACAGGCTGGACCGCCTGGTCAGCAACCTCCTGGACATGTCACGAATCACCGCGGACTCGGTGGCGCCCCTGATCCGCCCCGTCTACTGGGCCGACGTGGTCGGCGAGGCCCTGCGCGGCACTTCATCGGACCGGCTCAGGGTGCTGCTGCCGGACAACATGCCTCCGGTTGATGCCGACCCGGGGATGCTGGAACGGGTCATCGCGAACCTCGTGGAGAACGCTCTGAAGTACGCCCCCGAGTCCGACGTCGTGATTGCCGGTGCGGTGGGCGGCGCGGGCAGTGCAAGAATTGGGGATGTTCCTGCCAGCGAGCTCAGCATCGTGGATCACGGCATGGGCATTGCTCCAGAAAAGGTCCTGGCCATGTTCCGGCCCTTCCAGCGTGCCGATGACACCACGCCCGGGACGGGGATCGGCCTGGGCCTTGCCGTGGCGAAAGGGTTCACCGAAGCGATGGGCGGGGTGCTCCTGGCTGAGCCCACTCCCGGCGGGGGCCTGACCATGGTGGTCCGGCTGCCGCTCTCCACGGGCGTAGCGCCGGAACCTGGGATGAGAGGACTTCATGGCAGCAGTGCTGATCGTTGACGACGAGGTCCAGATCCTCCGCGCCCTGCAGATCAACCTGAACGCCAGAGGCTACTCCACCGTCACCGCCTTCACCGGACAGAACGCGTTGGAGCAGGCGGCGCAGCATCCGGTGGACGTCATCATCCTGGACCTGGGCCTTCCGGACCTGGACGGCGTGGAAGTGATCCGGCGGCTTCGGCGCTGGAACAAAGTCCCCATCGTGGTCCTGTCCGCACGGCACGGCTCCGATGACAAGATCCAGGCCCTGGACGCCGGCGCCGACGATTACGTGACCAAGCCCTTCGGGATGGACGAATTGATGGCCCGGCTCCGCGCTGCCCTGCGCCGCGGATCCACCGGGGACGTTCCCGTCATAGAGACCGCCGGTTTCACCGTCAACCTGGCCACCAAGCAGGTGACCCGCCGGGGCGTGGCAGTCCGGCTTACCCCCACTGAATGGAACATCCTGGAACTGCTGGCCAGGAACACCGGCGCCCTGGTCACCCACGAAGAGATCCTCACCCAGGTGTGGGGACCCGCCTACGCCCACGAGACCGCCTACCTGCGGGTCTACCTGGCCCAGTTGCGCCGGAAGCTCGAGACCGACCCGGCGAATCCGCGGCATCTGCTGACCGAAACCGGCCTGGGCTACCGCTTCCAGGAGTAGCCCGTCAGGGCCTGCGCCATGGCACATCCGCGCGCCGCAGGAGGGGCGTTAAGAAAGCATTAAGATCCGCGGAAATGCCGCTTTGACGGGCTTTGCCCGGTGCTACGCTCCGGTGGTTATCAGCACAGCGTCGCGCCTGAAACGGGGCCGGTTGTGCACGTCTCAGGCAGTACAGAAAGATACGTCCTTGACGGCTTCCGCCCACTTCGCCATTCCCGCCACCGTTCCCAACCCTGAACGGGAGGCCGCACCCGGCAGCCCGCTGGTCAGGTGGCTGCTGGAGCACCGGGTGAACCAGCCCGTGGGTCCGGAGACCTCCGACGCCCATGCCACCCAGCAGAGCTGGTGGAAGGTCATGTGCCTGACCGGCGTGGACTACTTCTCCACCCTGTCCTACCTGCCCGGCATCGCCGCCCTCGCCGCCGGTGCGCTTTCACCGCTCGCGACGCTGCTGATCGTGGTCCTGACACTGCTCGGGATGCTGCCCATGTACCGGCGGGTGGCCAAGGAAAGCCCCCACGGCCAGGGGTCCGTGGCGATGCTCGAGCGGCTCCTGCCGTTCTGGCGGGGAAAAATTTTCGTGCTGGTCCTGCTGGGCTTCGTCGCCACCTCCTGGATCATCACGATCACGCTCTCGGCGGCGGACGCCACGGTGCATCTGCTCGAAAACCCCTACCTGCCGCCCTTCCTTGAGGGGCAGGCCGTCGCCATTACCGTGGTGCTGCTCCTGATCCTGGGCGGGGTGTTCCTGATGGGTTTCTCGGAGGCAGTCGCCGTCGCAATCCCGCTCGTGGCGGTCTTCCTGCTGATGAACGCCATCATCATCGGGACTGGAATCGTGGACGTTTTCAGCACCCCGGGTGCGCTCATCTCCTGGACGGACGCCCTCACCTCCTCAGGCGGCGGCTTCAGCGGCATCATCGGGCCGGCCCTGGTTGCCTTCCCCCTGCTGGTCCTGGGCCTGTCCGGCTTTGAAACCGGCGTCAGCATGATGCCCCTGGTCGCAGCCAAGGGCACCACGCCTGCGGAGAAACTGGCCAGCCGGATCAAGAACACGCGCAAGCTGTTGACGACGGCGGCGCTCATCATGAGCGTCTACCTGCTGGGCAGCAGCTTCGTCACCACCGTCCTGATCCCCGCCGAGGAATTTGAAGCCGGCGGCGAAGCCAGCGGCCGCGCGCTGGCATACCTGGCCCACGAACGCCTCGGCAACGGTTTCGGCTCAGTCTACGATGTCAGCAGCATTTTGATCCTCTGGTTCGCCGGCGCCTCCGCGATGGCCGGCCTGATCAACATCGTTCCCCGGTACCTGCCCTCCTACGGCATGGCCCCGGACTGGTCCCGCGCCGTCCGCCCGGTGGTGCTGGTCTACACCGCCATCAGCATCCTGATCACCATCGGCTTCAACGCCGACGTGAACGCCCAGGCCGGCGCCTACGCCACCGGAATCCTGGCGATGATGGTGTCCGGGGCCATCGCCGTGACCATCTCCGCCATCCGCAAAAAGCAGCGCCGTGCGTCCATCGGCTTCACGGCCCTCACCGTGGTGATGCTCTACGCCCTGGCCGCGAACGTGATCGAGAAGCCGGACGGCATCACCATCTCCGGGTTCTTCATCCTGGGCATCGTGGCCGTTTCCCTGGTTTCCCGCATCAGCCGCACCACCGAGCTCCGCGTGGACAGGATTGAGTTCGACGACGACGCGCGCCGCTTCATCAGCGACACCCTGGAGTACGACGGCCGGATCAACCTCATCGCGAACAGGCCCCAGGCATGTGACAGCGCCGAGTACGCGGACAAGGAAGCCGTCCAGCGGGAAAACAACCCCGTACCAGGCACCGCGGACATCATCTTCCTCGAAATCGGCATCACCGACCCCTCCGAGTTCAGCGACACCCTGGCAGTCCACGGCGTGGAAGTGGACGGCCACCGGGTCCTCCGCGCCCAGAGCCCGGCGGCGCCCAACGCCATCGCCGCAATCCTCCTGGCCCTGCGGGACGCCACCGGCGTCCGTCCGCACGCCTACTTCGAATGGTCCGAAGGCAACCCCCTGGCCCACCTAATGCGCTACCTGCTCCTGGGCCGCGGCGACACCGCCCCGGTGGTCCGGGAGATTATCCGCGAGAACGAACCGGATCCGGACCGGCGCCCCGGCATCCACGTGGGATGAGCATCCATAAGGAGGCCCCGCCGTCGGAATCCGCCGCGCCGGTACCCGATGCTTCCAGCATTGCCGCTGTCCATAAGATGCTGCGGAACGCCCGGGCCGGCGGCAGCAATAGTGGCCGCAGAGGTGGCCGCAAGGAAAGCATCATCCGCAGGGTGGTGTCCCACCCGGTCAGGGCGGTTCCCCTGGCCTTCCTGCTCGTCATCATCATTGGAGCAGCCTTGCTGATGCTTCCCGCAGCGCGGACTGACGGCGGGTCCGAAGGGTTCATGCCGGCCCTGTTCACGTCAGTGTCAGCGGTCTGCGTCACCGGCCTGATCACCGTAGACACGGCGACGTTCTGGACCCCGCTGGGCCAGGGCATCATCCTCGGGCTCATCCAGGTGGGCGGGTTCGGCATCATGACCTTGGCAACCCTGCTGGCGCTGCTGGTCCGCAAAAGCATCGGCCTGCGCGGCCAACTCGTCGCCCAGTCCGAAACCCACACACTGAACCTCGGCGACGTCCGGGCCGTGCTGGTCCGGGTAGCCAAGATCATGCTCACGTTCGAAGCCGTAACCGCCCTGGCCCTGACTGTCCAGTTCTGGGTCGCCTACGACCAGAACCCGGCCACCGCCCTCTGGCATGGGATCTTTCACGCGGTTTCCTCATTCAATAACGCGGGCTTCTCCGTCTACAGCAACAGCCTTATCGGTTTCGCTGAAGACCCCTGGATCATCGCCCCCATCTGTCTGGCCGTCATCGCCGGCGGGCTCGGGTTCCCGGTGATCATCCAGCTCACCCGCGGTGAGATCAAGCCCAAAAACTGGACCATCCACCTGCGCCTGACCATCTACGGAACAGCCTTCCTAGTGGTCGCGGGGATGGCGCTGTTCGCGGCCTTCGAATGGAACAGGAACGAGACCCTCGGCCAGCTTTCCCTCACCGGCAAGATCCTGGGGTCCTTCGCCGGCAGCGTGTTTCCCCGCACCGCCGGGTTCAACAGCATCGACTACGGCGTTGCCGCACCGGAAACACTGATGGTCACCAACATCCTGATGTTCATCGGCGGCGGCAGCGCCGGCACCGCGGGCGGCATCAAAATCACTACGTTCCTGGTGCTGGGCTTCGCGATCTGGAATGAAGTCCGCGGCCGCGACCAGGTGACCATCGCGCACCGCTCCATCAGCTCCTCGTCCCAGCGCCAGGCCCTGTCCGTGGCCCTGCTGGGCATCGCCGCCGTGGTCACCGGCACCATGCTGCTGCTGATGTTCACTGACTATGGCCTGGAGAAAGTTCTCTTCGAATCCATCTCCGCCTTCGCCACAGTGGGAATGAGCACCGGCATTACCTACAACCTTCCGCCGGCTGCGCAATGGGTCCTCATGGCGCTGATGTTCACCGGACGGATCGGCACCGTGGCGGTAGCCTCCGCCCTGGCCCTTTCGGCCCGGCCACGCCTGTACCGCCTGCCCGAGGAACGGCCGATTATCGGGTGATGGCTTTCCTACCGTCCGTTCAGAACTTACGGAAGCGTTTAGAGGCGTCGGGCACTGAGCGCGTGCCTTCATCCAGCAGTTCCGGGCGCACGGGTTCAACGGGGACTGTTAGCGAGGTAGTCGCTCCATCGTGTCAGTGCCGCCGTAGTGTCTGGTTGGAGGAGTCCGTGCCGCTGTGCCAGCTGGTTGGCGGCACCGGTGGGATACCTGTCCGATGACAGGAAGCTCAGCGTCTCCGGGTCCACCCCGGTGATGGTTTGGGGCAGCCGTTTTACTATCCCTACAGGAATAAGGAGTCGTGGCACGCGCACCTGATGGTGTCTGCCGATCAGGTGCAGCAGTTCCGGCAGTACCGGCGTGTTGTCGTCCAGAATCCAATAGGACTTGCCTCGGGTTTCGTCCTGTATGGGCAGCAGCGTCATGAACCGGGCGAGGTAGTCCACGGTGACAACGGGCACGAACGTTCGAGAGTTGCCGGCAATGGCGGGCAGCCTGCCGATAAGAAGGTCCCGGATTGTCGTTGCCAGGCCCAGGATCTGGTCCGACTCGCCGGTAACGGAGTGCCCGATGACGGAGGCCGGGTTGGCAATGGTCAGCGCCACGCCAAGGTCCGCCGCCCTGGCCTGTACCACAGCGTCACTTTCGACTTTCGACGCCTCGTAGGCACCCAGACGCTGGTACTCGCGCTTGTACTTCTGCTCCGTCCAAGGCACGGAGGCGGGCTCCTGTCCCCCCACCCGGTAGCCGGACACGTGGATGAGGCGAACGCCGGGGATGGTGGCAGCGAATTCCACCAGGCGCCGGGACGTGTCAACGTTCGCGGCGCGGGCGGTGTGCGCGGTCATGCCGAACGCGTACGCGCCGGCTGCGTTGTAGATTTCGCTGATCCGGTCGAAATTGCTGCCGTTCAGTCCGATGCCGTCGGAGGCCAAGTCGGCTCTTACGGTGTCGAGCAGCTCGAGGTCGCTGCCGTGGCCGGCCAGCCAGCCGCGAACGGCCTCGAACCGGCCGATATCCCGGACGGCGGCTGTGGTGGGGATGCCTTGGTCGAGCAGCTCCTTGACGAGCCACTTCCCGATGAAGCCTGTGGCACCGAAGACGAGAGCATGCCGGTTGGCCTTCAACGTTGCCTCCCTATGGTTTTCTCAGCGTTTGTGGCTGTGGACATGATGCTAGTTGTTTCGGCCCGGACTTTGCGCCCGGAGGCTCTTTGCCCGGTTCGGCCGGGGGGCTGATGATCCGTACTGCGATGAGCACCATCCCGAGATCGCGGATCTTGGTGAGGAGGCTATGTAATGCGGCCTGGTCCGCTACCGGGCCGCGAAGAGACGTCGTACCGTCGATTTCACGGGTGATCTCGAGGTGCTCGAACCATTCCACCCAATGATCATCGAGATGACGGTCAACCCGAAACTCATAGTGCTTGGGCTTTTGCTTGTTGGGCATGTTGCTGGCCATGGCACGGGTACTTTCTTTTCTGATCGTCACTTCGCCACAGCGCGGCCACGACCGGGCGTGACGGTCCCGGTGGCCGGCAAAAGAGCTGTTTCACGGGCGCTGACCCAGAGCGAGTAACCCAGCCAAGCCACGGCGATACCTACGGGAAGGGCGGCAAAGCGTCCGACGGCGTGGGGAAACAGTGGGAGCAGGACTGTTGAAACGGATCCCACAGCGAGCAGGATGCCCGCCCAGCGGGTGAGGATCCGGGCGCGGAAGATGGCGATGCCGAAGGTCAGTCCGCCGAGAAGGTAGACGGCGAAGGCGAACGTGCTGATCCCCTCAAGAGCACCCAGGCTCCCGTCGGCTGCGGCACCGCCGAAGATTCCAAGGATGTCCGTTGCCACGTGCGGAGCCTGCTCGGCCAGTGGCGGCAGCACAAATGCTTCCACGAACGAGTTCGCTACAACGGCCAGATAGAACAGGCCGAACAGAAGAAAGCCGAGCAGCCCCAGCAGCCCCGTCTCCTTCACCTGCCGAAGGTACATTCCCGTTATCCCGGCAAGGCCGAGGATACCCATCGCCAGGGTCAGGTAGTGCACGATTGCCCAAGTGCTGCCGGTGACGTTCGCGACTTCCTCCGTCGGATGCACGAACTGTATCGATGCGTACAGCAGTCCGGCGGTGATGGCGGCAACTCCGGCCGCTGCGGTGAGTTTGGACGGGGTGATAGTCATTTCGGCACTCCCTGGTTCTGGTTGGCCCCGGCGGCTGCCGGGGATGATTCCAAAGCTACGGATGCGCTTGCTGACCGGGCATCACCATAGGTGGTGACTGATGTGGTGATTCGACGAGTTTGATTCGTTCAGAGCAAGCCGTGCTCGTGTGCGCGGCGGACTGCCTCCGCCCGGCTGTTCACCTGGAGCTTTTCGAAGATGTGCCGGGTGTGGGTTCTGAGTGTGTTGAGTGAGACGTACAAGTGCCTGGCCACCTCCGGGCCGCTCAGGGAAGAGTCGAGCAGCCGGAGAACCTGGAGTTCACGCTCGCTCAGCTGGGCGGGTATGGCGTCCGTGCCGGGAGTTGTGGCAGGCGCCGTTCCGCTGGCGCCGGATGCGTGCAGTAGCTGGCTTACGTAGCTGGGAGCGATCTGCTTCATGGCGGCTTTGCCCAGCAAGGCGACCATGGGTGCGCCTTCATCGAGGAACAGCCGCACGTGCCCATCGGCTTCGGTACGTGTGAGGGCCTGTTCCAAGGCTTCGAGCGCCAAGCCCAAACGCCCCTGTGCCTGGTAAGCCCTTGCCTGCAAGACGAGGATCTCGCTGACGCTGCCACCGCGCCCGGCGGTTTGGGCGGCCCGGAGCAACCGATCGAGCAGATTGAACGCGTCGCCGAGGGAGCCGTTGGGCGGGTGCGATTCGTGTTGGGCGATGAGCAGGCGGGCGAGGGTGAGGTGCTCGAATTCCCGCAGGTAGGTCAGCTCGTCACCGGCAGTGAGCCTTAGCGCCCGAGCCCAATCCGAGGCTTCGCGCAGCGACCCTTGCCGGATCCAGATCCGCGCCTTCATCGCCGGGATCGGCCGGACGTCGGGAAGGAACCCCCGCAGGTAGCGCCGCTCGGCCTCCTCCAGCAGCCCAATGGCACCGTCAGGGTCTCCGGAAAGGTGCTGTAGACGTGCCATCACAACGAATCGACGGTACCGGTTCTCCGGCAGGGACGCTGCCTCACCGAGCGTGAGGCTGGATTCCAGGTGTTGTTTCGCAGCATCCAGCGCGCCGGACTCACAGCACAGGGCGCTGATTCCCACATGGAGGTCCGCGGTTGGGGGACCAGACGCCATGCCGGCGGAGTTCGCGGCGATGAGGGCTTGTTCCAGAAGGCGGCGCGCCTCGTTCAGGCTTCCCCTGGCCATCCACATGTCCGCCAGCACCATGGCACTGGCGAGTTCGTCAGCGACATTTCCGGCAGCACGGAGGTTCGGGGCTACTTCCGAGAAGGTGGGCACTGCAGTCTCGAGATCGCCCCGGCCCCACGCGGCCAGCCCGAGGAACCCTGCCGCCGCTGCCCGCGACAGGTGATCACCTGGCCCACACAACTCCAACGCCCGTCGGGCATGGGCGTTGGTCCCTGCCACATCACCTGCTGCCTGTGCCAGCGCGGCCCGGTAGACGGCGATGGTCACAGGCAGGGCGCGGAACTCTTCGCCGTCGGCTGTCAACCCTTCGGGGAGATCACGCTTCTGTTCGGCAGGGCGGGAAGCCGCTGCGAGTCCCCGTTCAGCGTCCTGGAGATGATGCTCGACGGCGTCCAGGTCACCGGAGGTGAGCATCATCCAGGCGTAAAACACGCTCACGACCGGGTTCTCGCGCACGATGTGGTCGGGAAGGGCGCTCAACCAGCCGCGCAGGGTTGCGTCATGCCGGCTTCGTCGGATGTCCGGCAGCACCATCTCCAGCAGGACCTCCGCCCGTTTGAAGTCCTCGGCGGCCAGCGCATGCTTCAGCGCCTCCTCCAGCAGATCATTCTGCTGGTACCAATCGCTGGCGCGTCGGTGCAACGACTGTTGAAGGTCAGGTTCCTCGTGCCTGACACGGGCCCGGAGTACTTCGGCAAACAGGTGGTGGTATCGATACCACTGCCTCCGGTCGTCCAAAGGGACAACGAATAGGTTCGACCTCTCCAAGTGCTCAAGCGCAGCAATGCTGCCTCCCTGGCCGGTAACGGCGTCACAAAGAGGACCTGACAGGCGATCGAGAATCGCTGTGCGCATCAGGAAGCTCCGAACATGGTCGGGCTGGCGCTGCAGCACCTCTTCCACGAGGTAGTCCAGGACAAAGCGGTTACTGCCTGCAAAGGCCTCGACAAAGCCTGGCACGTCGGCGTGCCCGCGAAGGGAGAGCGCCGCGAGCTGAAGGCCGGCCGCCCACCCTTCCGTCCGGGCTTCGAGGGCGGAAATGTGCTCGGCCGAAAGGTTCAGCCCCATGCACTGGTTCAGGAAAGCCCCGGCTTCCTCGGCCGAAAAGCGAAGCTCCGCAGCCCGCAGTTCGGTCATCTGGTCCCGCCCCCGCAAACGGGACAAAGGAAGCGGCGGATCGGAGCGGCTTGCCATGGCCAGATGCAAGTGCCGCGGGGAATGGTCGAGCAGGAAGGCTATCGCGTCATGAACCGGGCGCGTTTCGATTGCATGGTAGTCGTCGAGTACGACGAGGAACGGAGTTCCCAGCTGGGCGACGTCGTTGATGAGTGCAACCAGAACCGGCTCTGCCGCGGGCGCCTGGGTGCCCTCCAGCAGCGCTTTGGCACCTGATCCGATGTCCGCGTCCGCGTCATGCATCGCGGCAACAAGATGGGCTAAGAACCGGGTAGGGTCGTCGTCGCCCTCATCCAGGGACAACCAGGCGACCCGCACCTCCGGGTCCGCCGCGCGGACGCGGCTCACCCACTGGCTCAGCAACGTGGTCTTACCGAAGCCTGCGGGAGCGCAGATCAACGTGAGCTTCCGATCTGCAAATGACTCGGAAATCAAAAAATCGACAAGCCTCGGGCGGGCGACGGCTTGGCGTCGTGGCGCCGGAACATGGAACTTCGTGGCAAGCATGCTCATGGCCATTTTGTGAACTATACGGCGGCCAACAGGTGCCGTGTAGGCGGCACGCTGGCTCGTTTTCCCGCACACCGGGCGTGGGGCGAGCCGAGCGCCGAAGCACCCGGCTCGTCATCCCCATCAGCGGCGGGATGCCATGCTGGTTCTGCTGCCGGCCTATCGCGCACTAACGCCCGTCACCGGCTTTGAATCGGCAGCGTGAGTTGCAGCTTCGTTTGGAATGTTCCGCAGGATCCAGATGGCGAGCCACGTGATGGCTGCGGCCAGCCCGATCAGCCCCAGCTGAAGCACAATTTCAGGAAACACGGTACGCAACGCGATGGGGAGTGTGCTGACCGCGTAAAGGAGAACCGCGCCTCTGGGCGCGTTTGAGGTCCGCCATAACGCGAGCATGAGGACCACCGTGCCGAACAGGAACAGTACTGAGACGGCGGTCAGTGCGATTGCCAGCGGACCCGATCGCAACATGGCAACGACATCCCGGTCGAGGTAGGGGAAGACAAGGTTGAGAACAAACTCAACCCCGACGAGCCCTGCCAAAGACGCGACGGACAGAGCCGCCCCGCAAATTCCCAGGACGCCGGCTTTCTGGGAAATCACCAGATAGATTCCGATAACCAGACCAATGGCAGCGAGTTGGGCAACCGGCGCCGCCAGCTGGGTGATGGGTGATGTGGGGATGACGCCGGAACGCTTGGCCGAGTTTAGCGCGAGAATGGCTGCCGAGAGGAATCCGGCAATTGCCAAGACTTTAACCAATGCGGCCGGCAGCAGCACCTGGATTCTTGCGGACATCTGAGGCTCTTGTCTGTTGGGTAGTGCGCGAATAACGAGTCCTGCGAGGATCATCGTGCCCCAAGGGGTGTCGGGACATCTCGAAGCTACAGACGGGCGTGGTGACGGGCCATCACCACAAGTGGTGACGCCCATGGTGAAGTGGTGGCACTGCCGGAGGAACGGCCGAATACCGGCCGAGCTGGCTTACCGGGTTGGCTCGGGACACAAAAGCACGGCCCGCCCTCCTGGAAGGAGGACGGGCCGTGTGGGGGAATCAGTGAGGATTCCGGTGGTGAGCCTTAGCGGCGGGTGATGCCGTCGTCGTCGAGCTCGATGTTTTCCTTGCGGATTTCCTCGGTGACGTGGTGCTCGTTGGTTACGGTCTCCTTGTCCAGGCGCACGCGCTCCACCGGGACGGCTTCCTTCTCCACGACGGGGCGTTCCTGGTGGAGGATGACCTCGTGCTCTTCCTCGCTGATGGCAGGGCCGTCCAGTGCGTCGCCGATGTTTGCGTCGGTGATCGGTTCACGTTCGATGCGGACCTCTTCACGCTGCACCGGGACGGTGGTGGTGACGTTCTCGGTGACCACGTACTTGCGCAGGCGTGCCCGGCCGGCCTCCTCCTGGCGGGTGCCGACGTGCAGCTGCTCCTCGGACCGGGTCATGGCGTCATCGGTGGTGGGCCCCGAGGTGTCGTGGCCCACGGTTCCGTGGCTGACAGTTCCGCGGCCCGCGGTGCCTTCTGCCGTACCCGCGGCAAACCCGTTGGCGGCGAACCCGTTGCCGCCGTTGAGGCCATAGTAGGTGTAGAGCTGGTCTTCCTCGGCGGGCTCCAGGTGGCCGTCCGGGGCGACCCGGGGTGCGTCCTTGACCTTGTCCTTGGTGTGGGCGACGACGATATCGTTGCCGTCCTGCGACGCGGCGTCCAGCGGCGCGAAGGACTCGTGGGATCCGAAGAGCCCAGTTTTCACCGTGACCCAGGTGGGCTCGGAGGTCTGGTCATCCACGTAAATCTGTCCGATGGATCCGATCTTGCTTCCGTCGGAACCTACGACGTGTCCGCCGGCAGTGGTCAGTGCAGAAAGGTTCTCAGTGCTGATCATGTGTTTCTCCTTCTTGTTACTGGTTTGTGCTGCTTGAGGACAAATTCAGAAGCGGTTCCGCGGCGGCCGGGATTGGGCCTGGCCGGCGCGGAGTTGCTTGGCTTTGCGTGCTTTCATGACCCGGCTGATGATGCCGGGGAGCAGGGCGAAGAGCAGTTTTTTCATGACGCTGGTCCTTTGGTTGTTGGATCCGCTGTCTTGGGGAGTCAGCTGTGACGCTTACGGCTGGCGCTCGGCGCCGCGGACTTCGCTGTACGGGTCATCCAGGTCCCTGAGTGGGACTCCGCCCGCTTCGGTGCCGGAGTAGGCGGGACGGGCAGGTTCACCGTAGATGGTTTCGCCGTAAGTTGCGGGCGCTGCCTCGTGGTTTTGGTAGACCGACTCTTCGCCCCAGGGCGGACCGGTTGTTGTTGCGGCAGCGGGCGCCTGCGCAGGCCTGGTTGGAATGGCAGTTTGCGGTGCCGGGGCTGGCTGCAGGCCACGTGCGAGGCGGCCCACAAGGATGCCTGCGCCGGCAGCCAGGAGCAGGAACGTACCCGGCTTGCGGCGGGCGAAGGACTGAACATCCTCCAGCAGCGCCCCGGGCTCCTTGTTTTCCACCCAGGATGCAACCGAGGAGGTGCGCTCGGCAGCCTGCCGGATCAGGTCACTGGCGAAGCCCTGCTGCTCCGGGGCATCAGCCATGGACTGCAGTTGGCTGGAAATGGTCCGGATGCCGTCGGCAGCCTTCTGCTGCTGCGCGCCGGCCTGGCTGCCCAGTCCGGACTTCGCCTCGTGCAGGAGGCCCTTGGCGCTGGCCTTTGCCTCGGACGCGACGTTTCCGGCCTCAAGCTTGGCGGTCTGGGCCACATTCTGGGCCGCACCGGCCGCCTGCCCGGCGATCTTCGACGTCTCCCCCTTAGCTGCATCCTTCTTGGTGACGTATGTTTCCGGCTCGGCCGAAGGATCCGCCGGTGCTGCGTTCCCGTACTGGTCGAGAGGGCTTCGGGCAGAAGCCTCAGGCCACTGGTTCTCCGTCATCTTCACTCGCTTCCACTGATGGGCAGCTGGACTTTGATACCCAGCATGATGAATTAGTAAGTAAGGTTACTAACTAGATACTAAGCACACTTGGTATCTGTCGCGCAAGACGGGTCTGGTGGCAGCCGACCCACCCGGGAAGGCCGAAGCGCCATCAGCAACCGGGCACGAACGCACGATGGAAGGGTGCCGAGTCCGTGCCGCCAGCCCCTATGAAGGATAAACTGGACATCCGCCGCCCAGGGCGGGTCACCGCTTTTTGCGGTGCCCCTCTCAGGGCCATTGTTCAGGGCACTACAGGAACGAGGCTGCATGGCACAGGACCCCAGCACGCAGCAGGACACCAGCGTGGCCGACCACCTCCAGGACCTCGTTCTGGAATCCGCCGACGTGGAGGAACTGCTGACCGAACTTGCGAAGTTTTCGGCTTCCAACCTTTCTGCCCACGGCGAGCTGCTGTGCGGTGTCACGCTGATGCGGCGGAAGAGGACAACTACGGTGGCAACGAGTGACCCTTCCGTCCTGCCCCTGGACGAGCTGCAGTACGGCTACGGCGATGGGCCCTGCCTGTCAGCTCTTCGGGAAAAGACCACCTTGCACGTTCCCGACCTGAGGGAAGAGCAGCGCTGGTCCCGCTACTGCACGGCCGCCTGGGCGGAAGGGATCGGATCCATCCTCTCCGTTCCACTCCCCCTCGAAGGCGAAGCGCATGCCGGGCTGAACTTGTACTCGAGGAGCACCCACGGGTTCACCGGCGAGGACATCGAAAACGCCGAAGCCTACGCCGTGCAGGCCTCCAAAGCCCTGCGTATGGCCGTTCGGGTGGCGCAGCTGGTCGATGACCGCAAGCACCTCAAGGCGGCGATGGAATCACGCACGGCTATCGACATCGCCGTCGGGGCAATCATGGCGCAGAACCGCTGCAGCCAGGAAACGGCCATGAAGATTCTTCGGATCGCTTCCAGCAGCCGCAATATCAAGCTCCGTGACGTGGCGGCGTCCATTGTCGCTTCCGTGTCCGAAGACCCGAATGTACTGACGCATTTCGACTACTGACCAGGGTTTCGGACCGCCGCAGCTTGATTCCGGACGCGGCGGTCATCGGGTCAGGCAGCATCACGTAGCCTCCCCAAAAGGTCCGGGCGGTTCCGGCCGCTAAGACATTTATCAATTTTATCAATACTGACCCATCCGTGGCCGGTATGGCTTCGAACCACTGCAGCGGGACGCAGACCGCGACACTTTCGCAAAGCCCACCGACCAGAAGGCGCCTGCCCATGAGCGTTCCGAACTACACCCGTTTCCTCTCTGAATGCTTCGCCCAGAACCCGGAAAGGCAACCGGCCCTTCGCGAAGACGAAATATACGGGGTGTACGTCAGCTGGTGCCTGCTCAATGGCCAGCAGCCCGGTCCCACCACGTCCTTGTGGGCAGCCTTGGACCAACGCGGACATACAAAACAACACCGCGACACCGGCCGTCATGAATGGCCCGGACTGACCATGAAGGGCCCGGCAGCGGTGGACTACATCCTCTCGAGCCAGCCCAGCCTGCTCTGACCCCCGTTGCCCGGAATAGGTCGTAACCCTTTCGCTCTTTCGCGGCTTTAACTGCGAGCCTGACCGGCCGCTAGGCTGAGCTGATGGTCTCACTCGCTGCCCTGGCACCCACCGTCGCAGCCGTAGCCATCCTGATGCTGATTACCGTCGCCGTGCTCCGGGGATCGAGTACGCCGTCGTTCCTTGCACCGGCCGTGGCCATCTTGCGGGGAGCTGCCCAGCTGGCGCTCATCAGCCTGGTCCTGGGCGGCATCATCGCGGATCCGCTGTGGGTGGCAGTGGCGCTGCTGGTCATGTTCACCGTGGCGGCAGCGACAGCAACACGCCGGTTGGCCTGGTCCTGGCGGCGCTTCGCAGTGGTGTCAGCAACCATGGCCGCCGGCATCGTGGTGACCCTCGCCGTCGTCTTCGGCATGGGAGCTGTGGCCCTCGAACCCCGCTATGTCCTGGCGGTGGGCGGGATTGTGATCGGCAACTGCATGACCATCGCGGTGCTCGCCGGGCACCGCTTCCACGAAGCAGTCCGTGAGCAGTGGGACCAGGTGGAGGGCTGGCTTGCGCTGGGCGCCACGGCCCGGCGCGCCACCCTTACGCAGGCCCGATACTCGGTGCACGCAGCCCTGATCCCTTCCACGGACCAGACCAAAACCACCGGCCTGGTGACCCTGCCCGGCGCGTTCGTGGGAGCGATCTTCGGCGGCGCCTCCCCGCTGGAGGCCGGGCGGTTCCAGGTGGTGGTCCTGGCGTCCATCATGGCGGCGGGCGCGATTACCGCCGTCGCGCTTCTCCGTTCCCTGGCTGCCGTGCGCGTGCGTCCCGAGCCGCGCTAGACAGTCAATGCGGGAGCTGCTGCTGCAACTCGGCGGTCATCTCGCTTACCAGTTCAGGCCTGCCGTGGAACTGGGCCGAAGTGTTCTGGAAGAGCTCGATGCGCCACAGGTCAGGATCAGCCATCGTTGCCCGTTAGGAATGTTCGGATTTCCTCGGCCATGCGCCTGGACTGGGTCCAGTGCAGGTAGTGGTGGCCCTCGAGGGTAACGATCTCGTGGCGTGTGACGTTTTTCAGCAGGTTCTGCGCCGCGGCTGTCTTGGTTTCTGTCGAGCCGGAGCCGTCATCAGCGAGGAAGGCCAGCACGGGCAGGTGGTCCGGATAGGTGACTCCCCTGAGGGCTGCCGCGTTGTTCGCTATCCGGGCTGTTTCATCCGCCACGGCCGGATTGCCGTAGGTCCAGCTGGTCATGAGGCGCATGCGGTGCAGCTCGTCATCGGTGTAGGCGTCACTTGCGGGGTCAACAAAACTTGGGACGGCGGCGGAGACAGCGCGGACTACCCCGGTGAAGGCCAGGGCCCGCTGCCAGTTGAGGTCCGGCTCCGGATCTGAAACCGGCCCCTCTCCAGGTTTGGGTATCGACGCGTCGATTCCGACGACGGCGGAGACTTCCGTTGGGTACCGGTTGGCGTAGTCAAGCATGTAGAAGCCGGCGATTGAGTGCCCTACCAGAACGTACGGTTGCCTGACCTGGAGCTTGGCCAGTACTTCGTGCAGTTCGGTGCTGATGTTCTCATTGGTCCTCGGAGGGGCTTCCATGTCGCTGTAGCCGTAACCAAACCCCTCGACGACGATGGCATCGAAGCCGTTAAGTTCGCGGACTAATGGGGCGAAATCAAGACCCGGCGCCGGGGTTCCCAGGCCACTGAGAAGGACAATGGTCTGGCCCTCCTGCCCGTTCCGGGACACGTTGAGCGCGCCGCCGCCTACCACGACGCGTTCGCCGTAGGCAGCCGTGCTCGATTTCTCCGTTGACTCCAGGACCGCGTTGATCACGGTGGATACCAGCACCAGCGCCAGGACTACCAGAGCTGCAATACCGGCCCGGCGCCACCCGCGGCGCGGCTTTTTCCGGATCCCGGATTCCCTGGCTTCTGATGACCCGGAAGTCCTATGCGGGGATGGGTGCATGCTGGACCTTTCCATCCCGAAGTTTATCTGGGCCGCCCTCCAACTGCCCGGAGTCAGGCAGGCTTGGCGAAAGTGGCCGCGCTCATGATTTCGTAGCCCACGAATGCCTCGTTGCCTTCAACCCAGGCGTCGTGGCCGGCTGGAATGGTGTACGCGTTGCCGGGGCTTATGGTGGTTTGCTCGCCGTTATCCATCTTTACCGTCAGCGTCCCGGCGGAGCAGATCCCCACGTGGTTAACCTGGCAGCTGTCCGTGTGGACCACGGTCTTAACCGTCTCGGACCACTTCCAGCCCGGCTCGAAAGTAAACCTGCCCAAGGTGGTGTCGCCGATGTTCACCACATCAACCTGGGTCTTTGGGGGACGGCGCGTTTCATCTGGTTCGTCGAATGACTTGGCTTTGAGGGCTTCTAATCCGGCCACTTGGTTCTCCTGACAGGGAGTGATTGGAACTGTTCGTCCGGAACGCCCAGAAAGCCCCGGGGTGATGGTTGGCCGGCTTCCTCCGAGCCCGTCAACGCCGACATCCAGCGGTATCAGGGTGCCTTCACGAGTGGGTCATGTCAATACGTAGGAGTCGGCATGACTGTAGCCGGAGTGTTGGGACGGTGCATGGTGACGCCCGCCCTGCCCTGACCCGCGGCGGACACACAGCCGCGCGTGTATTCATGGACCCGGCCCGCCGGGCTTGGCAGCGCATGTGAGGCTACGCTGCCAAGCCCGGCGCACTGACCGGAACGAGCTATTTGGGGGCTAACTCCCCAGCCAGATAACAACATCCTGACGCCGCGACCTTGGGAAAACCCTTTGCCGGGAACCTGGGAAGAACCTTGCAGGAGCGACCGGCGTTTCGCCCGTGTATACGGAGGCTCGGCCGGCTCCTGCGAGGCGCACGCAGAGGAATGTCCGGTCGTGTGGGATCGTGGTCGTATGAAGCGGGAGGCACTGCGGGAGAGCATCGACGCTGAGCGCCAGGCTCTCAGCGATCAGCTTGAAGCGCTCGATTCGGCAAGCTGGGCCACGCCCTCGCTTTGTGCCGGGTTGTCCGTCCGCGAGGTCCTTGCCCACATGACCGTCAGTGGAGCAGTCTCCGCTCCTCGGTGGTTCCTCGGCGTTCTACGTGCAAAGTTCGACTTCGATCAGCAGGTCGACGACCGCCTTCGGGAGCAGCTCGGCTCAAACGAGCGAGAGACCCTTGCCCTGTTCAGATCTACTGTCAGAAGCAGGACGTCGCCTCCGTTGCCGGCAGTGGCACTGCTGGGAGAGATGGTGGTGCACGGCGAGGACATCCGCCGGCCGCTCGGGCTTCCGCGCGTGTACCCGCAGCAAACCCTCGATGCACTGCTGTCCTACTACGCCGGAACCGATCAGGTGGTGATCGCGAAGAAGCGGGTTGCGGGCCTTCAACTCGAGGCCACTGACAGCGGCATCACGATTGGCCATGGCGAGCCCGTGCGCGGAACCAGCCTTGCTCTTATCATGGCCATGACCGGCCGCCGGGCCTATTGCACGGAGCTTGCCGGCCCAGGCACGCACACCCTCGCGGAACGGTGTTCCTAACTTCCGCGAACATGGAGGTACAGCTACCTGCCGGTGAGCTCCGCGTGGAGCTTCTGGACGCGGGCTTTGATGTCGTCCCGCACCAGGCGCATGCGCTCCATGCCTTCGATACCTTGCTCGGACGGCTCGTACGTCTCCCACACCTCGAACCGGGTACCTTCGGGAGCTTCCAGCTTCGCTTCGGTGCCCAGGACGATGACGGCGTCCACCGTGTGCAGGACCTCGTCGGTGACGGGCTTGGGGTGTTCGCCGGTGATGTCGATGCCGAGTTCGGTCAGGGACTCCACAGCCTGCGGGTTGAGGGACTTGCCAGGTGTGGTGCCGGCGGAGTAGACGGTGACCGCCCCGTTGGCGAGTTGGTTCATCAGCCCCGCGGCGAGCTGGGATTTGCCGCCGTTCTTGCTGCAGACGAAGAGCACAGCAGGGGTTTTCCGCGTACCGGGTGTCTCGTTGGTCATGAGTGCGCTGTTTCCTTTGTGAGTGAGTCGACCGCCGTGGGGAAACCGATCAGCACGGGTTCGGGGGCGGCACAGCAGCCGGCTTCTCCGGCCGAGTCTGCAGGGGCCTGGGCCGGGACGTCGCAGCTGGTACCGAAGTCCGTGGAGCAGACGCCGGTCTCGGGGAGTTCGAGCCGGACAGTGGCGGCGGCTTCGCGGTCGTCGGCCAGGGCGGCGACGACGGATCGGACCTGTTCGTAGCCGGTGGCCAGCAGGAAGGTGGGCGCCCGCCCGTAGGACTTCATCCCGACGATGTAAAAGTCCTTGTCCGGGTGGGCCAGCAGCTTGGCGCCGTGCGGCGGGACGGTGCCGCAGGTGTGGAATTCCGGGTCGATAAGCGGGCCGAGTTCCAGCGGAGCCTCGACGGCGGGGTCCAGGTTGAGCCGGAGTTCGCGCAGGATGTCCAGGTCCGGGCGGAAGCCGGTGCAGGGAATAACAACGTCGGCCTCGAGGGTGCGGCCGTCGACGGCCTCGACGGTCACGTGCGAGTCCAGGGATTTCAGTGCGCTGATGCCGAAGCCGGTGTGGAGTTCGATCTTCCCTGCCTCCACGAGCCGCCGGACGCGACTGCCGAGCTGGCCCCGTGCCGGCAGCCCGTCAGCGTCCCCTCCGCCATAGACTTTCGCCGCTGTGGCCCCGCGCATCGTCCAAAGAATGCGGGTGTCCGGCTCCTCCTTGGCAAGGCCGGCAAGGCTGATGAGGGTGTTGGCGGCGGAGTGGCCGGCGCCAACCACCAGGACACGCCGGCCGGCAAAGGCTGCCCTATCGCGGCCGATGACGTCGGGGAGCGGCGACGAAATTTGGTTCGTTGCGGTGTCCTCGCCGATGGCCGGCAGCCCGGAAGTGCCCAGCGGATTGGGCCGGGACCAAGTGCCGGACGCATCGATAACTGCCGCCACCGTATGGTCGCGGGTTTCGCCGCCCGCATACTCGACCCGCACGGTGAACGGTGTGGTGTCGCGGTTCCGGGCGTGGGTCTTGTCGATGCCCTGCCGGGTCACCGCCACCACGCGGGCGCCGGTCTGAAGCCGGGAGGCGATCTGCGGCAGCGCGGCCAGCGGTGCGAGGTAGTTGTCGATGAGTTCCCCGCCGTACGGAAGCGCGGTGGGACGGGGTGGTTGCCAGCCGGCAGCCTCCAGCAAACGCACGGCGGCGGCGTCAACGTTGAACCGCCAAGGCGAGAACAGCCGGATGTGGCGCCATTGCCCGATGGCCGCGCCCGCGGTCGTGCCCGCCTCAAAGACCAGCGGCTCCAGGCCGCGCTCGAGCAGGTGGGCCGCAGTGGCCAGGCCGACTGGGCCGGCGCCGATCACGGCGACGGGAAGGCTCTTCGCCACATCCATGCTGTCCTCTTTTCTCATCGGGTGTTGGGGTGGGAGGAGTCAGCAGCAGTCCTCGTCGTCGCAGCAGCCCGAGTCGCCGCAGCATCCTGTCGTCATTCCGCTCACCTCCTCCCCTCATCAGGTTCTTAGGCGTGGGTTGGTTCCTCGGGGATGAGGGACTCGATCAGGCCCTCGATCCGGGTTCTGATCTGGTCCCGGATGGGGCGGACGGATTCGACGCCCTTGCCGGCGGGATCTTCCAGGACCCAGTCCTCGTAGCGCTTGCCGGGGAAGTACGGGCATTCGTCGCCGCAGCCCATGGTGATCACCACGTCGGATTCCTTCACTGCCTCGGTAGTGAGCACCTTCGGGACCTCCGCGGACATGTCGATGCCCAGTTCGGCCATGGCCTCAACGGCGGCGGGGTTGATTTTGTCGGCGGGCTGGGACCCGGCCGAGCGGACCTCGATGCCGCCCTTGCCGAGGGTGGTGAGGAAGGCTGCGGCCATCTGGGAGCGGCCGGCGTTGTGCACGCAGACGAACAGGACGGAAGGCTTCTTGGCGGTTTCGGTGCTCATTGTTTTGCTCCTGGGGAGTTGAGGGACTGTGGCTGAGCCGTCACGCCCGCACTTCCTGCTTCAAGTATTGAAGTTGATCGATGCAGGAAGTATCGAACGATATATTGATCATTGTCAATGCGTAGAAGGTTGGGTGTTTCAGGCGGCGTGCACCCGGGGTGCTAAATCGGCAATGCGGTGGGAAATGTCGTTGTAGGCGAATTCGAAGGCTTCCTCGGTGTTGACCCGCAGGGGATCCGGAACGGACCAGTGGACGCCGGCGAGGCCGGTGAGTTCCTCGTGCGCGTTGTCGCAGACAGTGACGATGAAGTCATCGTCGGCAACCCCCTCCAACCGGCGTGGCGGAACCTCGGGGACCTCCACTCCGTGCCGGCGGGCGACGTCGATGGCTCCCTGGGCGATACGGTCCGCCGGCTGCGTGCCGGCGGAGGTCGAAGGGATTTCGCTGACCTGCCGCCAGAGGGCGGCAGCCAGCTGTGAGCGGGCGCTGTTGCGCGTGCAGACAAACAAAACGCGCGCGGCGGGGTGCTCGACGCCGGGCGCGAGGCCTTCCAGCGCGCCGGCAGCCAGGCGCATGTAGCTGCGGCGCTTGTCGGCTTCGGAGCGGTGCCGGGTTGCCAGTCCCGCTCCTTCCAGTGCCCGCAGGTGATGGGACACCAGGTTCGAAGGCATTCCCAGTTCAGCCTGCAGTTCCGTGGGCGAGAAGTCCCCAAGGGTCAGCAGATCGACAATGCGCAGCCGCGCGGGATCGGCGAGAGCCGCATGCTTGGCGACCCGCGACGAGAAGGCGTCCGCTTGCTCAGTTTTCATTGACTCAATTTTGACTGAGCTAATTTTCTGGGTCAAGCTTGACGCCATGACAACCAACCAGCCGCCGCTGTGGCGCCGTGCCGTGGCCGAGCTTCTTGGGACCAGCCTGCTCGTGATGATCGTCGTAGGTTCCGGGATCATGGCCCAGCAGCTTTCACCCACCGACGTCGGACTGCAGCTGCTGCAGAACAGCACCGCGACGGTGCTGGGGCTGACCGTCCTGATCCTCATGTTCGGGCCCGTCAGCGGAGCACACTTTAATCCCGTGGTCTCGCTCGTGGATTTGATTTTGGGCCGGCGCAGCGGCACCGGTTTGACCCTGCCGGAGCTCGGTACGTACGTGGTTGCGCAGACTCTTGGTGCGGTCAGCGGCAGCGTCATCGCCAACGCCATGTTTGAAGTGGGGACGTCCTTTTCGGGGAAGGACCGTGCCACCGGCGGGCATCTGCTCGGCGAAGGTGTGGCCACCGCCGGACTTATCCTGCTGATCTTCGCCCTCGCCGCCACCAAGCGGGGCGTCCTTGCCGCGCCCGCGGTGGGCGCCTACATCGGGGCCGCGTACTGGTTCACGTCATCGACGTCGTTCGCCAACCCCGCCGTGACGGTAGGCCGTATCTTCAGCGACACTTTCGCCGGCATCGCGCCCTCCTCCGTGCCCGCGTTCATCGTCGCCCAGCTCATCGGCGCTGCAGTGGGGCTGGGTCTACTCCTCATCCTCTTCCCCTTCGCGGCGCAGGCTGCCGACGACGTCGTCCTGCCGCACGAGGCGGACAAGGCCAGCTCGTAGCCCGGGCCGCCATACAAAACTGCCAGAATGGGCCCTGTGACTATCGCAAAGACCATCCTGCTGTTCGTTCTTGCCGCTGCCGCTGAAATCGGCGGCGCCTGGCTGGTCTGGCAGTCCGTCAGGGAAGGCAAGGAATGGTGGTGGGCCGGACTGGGCGTCATTGCCCTGGGCATCTACGGCTTCGCCGCAACCTTGCAGCCTGACGCACACTTCGGCCGCATACTTGCCGCCTACGGGGGCGTCTTCGTCGCCGGGTCACTCGTCTGGGGCATCGTCTTCGACGGCTTCCGGCCGGACAGGTGGGACATTGCAGGATCGGCGATCTGCCTGCTCGGCGTCGCTGTGATCATGTTCGCCCCCCGCAACGCTGCCTGAGGCCAGTTCCCAGCGGATTAGTCCCCGTCAGCCGGGACCCGCACCGTGCAGTCGGCCGCATCCCTGACTACGTCCTCCAAGTCCCCGGTTCGGTGCAGCACCTCAATCTGCCGGGCTGCGCCCGTTCCGGCGTTGAGCAGATTGTCCATCAGTTCCTCCACCCGCCCCAGGTCCCCGATGTCCTCCAGAGCCTTGCGGATGTGGTTCATCAGCGCATTGACGACGGCGAGGGCTTGCACCGGCCGGCTTGTCACCGGATCCAGCAGCTCACCGCGCAGACCCCACCGGCTCGCCTTCCAGCCCGCCAGCCGCAGCAGCGCAGTGGGAACAACGGCGGGTTCAATTCCTTCCCGCCATTCCCTCGCCGCGGTCTCCACCAGCCCCCGGGCGATGCCTGCCAGCAACACGGTGTTCTCCGGCCGGAGGCACACATCGGCAAGCCGGAGCTCCACTGTGGGGTAGTGCCGGGAGAGCCGGGCGTCGAAGTAGATCATCCCCTCGTCCAGCGCGACGCCGGTGCCCACCATGTCCTGCACCAACTGGTAGTAGGCCTCCGGTGTACGGAGGATTTCGAGTGGACCGGCTGACGGCCACCGGTTCCACACCTGCGAGCGGTAGCTGGCGTAGCCGGTGTCCTCGCCGTGCCAGAACGGGGAGTTGGCGCTGAGGGCGATCAGCACCGGCAGCCAGTTCCGGATCCGGTCCAGCACAGCCACTCCCTCTTCCGCCGACTCCACCGAGACGTGGATGTGGCAGCCGCACGTGAGCTGCTCGCGGGCAGTCAGCCCATATTCTTCCGTCATGGCCTTGAACCGCCGGAGCTGCACGGGATGGGGATCGGCGGGAAGCGGTGACGTGGCCAGCGCCGCCACCCTGACCCCCACGTCCTCTGCCGCCTGGTGCGCAATGGCCCGCCCGGCGATGATGTCCGCTTCCAGCCCGGCCAGGGTGGAATGCGGCGGGGTGACCACCTCGATCATCTCCTGCTGGAACTCAGCCGTGAGGACAGGACCGGAGGTGGAATCCATCGGGCGGACGTACAGGTCCAGGAGTGCGCCCGCTACCGGTACGGCATCCCCGCTGCCTGCGTCCACCAGGAGCAGCTCCTCCTCCACTCCAAAGGTACGACGGCGGCGGGCCGCCCCAGCGCTGGTATCTCCAGTTTGCGCCGGGGTGCCGTCAGGACCTGAGCCATCCATCGTCGTCGCCCCTTGCTCATTCCATCCGGGCCAGTTCGTCCCAGAAGCACGCCAGCGTGACGGCACCGTTCACCAGGACCTCGAGGTTGGCGCTCTCGTCGCTGTCGTGCCAGTGGTCCTCCACCAGGCCCGTTCCGAAAAACAAAAGCGGGGCGTCCAGTGACTTGCTCAGCAGCACGGCGGGACCGCCGCCGGCGTTGCCCATCCTGCCCACCTCTGCGGAGCGGAAGCCCGCAGCCATGGCCCGCTCCAGGGCGGAAACAGCGGGATGGTCCGGAGTCCAATACGGTTCCTGGGCCGTCTCGAGATCCACGCTGAGAGTGTGTCCGTAGTCCTCCCCCACCGTGTCCTGGACCCATTGCCGGAGCTGCTCGGCCACCTTTTCCACCCGCTGGCCGGCCACGGTCCGGAAACTCAGGTCCACGGAAGCCACGGAGGGAACGGCCGCGCTGGAAAGTCCTACAGGATCGCCGGCGAGCAACGCCGTGATTTCCACGGCCGGGCGCAGCCACAGGCGTTCCGGAACCGTGTACCCCGCCTCACCGGTGATGCGTCCCATCTCCGAACGCTCAAGCCAGTCCTCGTCCGTGAACGGCAGGCGTGCGAGCGCCGTCCGAAACTCCTCAGGCACCGGCGCAACGTCGTCATAGAATCCGGGAATGGTAATCCGGCCATCTTCGTCATGAAGGTCGGCAAGCAGCCTGCTCAGTTCAAAAGCCGGATTGGGGACGGCACCGGAAACGGCGCCGCTGTGAACGTCCACCTTGGGACCGGTGAGCTCCAGGTGTGCGCTGAGCATCCCGCGAAGGCTCACGCACAACGCGGGATGGTCGGCGCGGAAAAGCAGGGTGTCGGAGAAAACCACGAGGTCCGCCTGAAACCGGTCCGCCTGCTCCTCCAGCAGCTTGGCCAGGTGTGGCGAGCCGCCCTCCTCCTCCCCCTCAACGAGGTACTTGAGGTTGACGGCGGGCGCGGTGGAGTGCGAATGCGTTGGGGTTTCGGGAGCGGTAGCTGATGGAGCGTCCGGGTTTTGGGGGGCAATGGTAGAGCGTGTGGACTGCCGGTTCAGGTGCGCGCGCAACCCCCACAGGTGGGCCAGGACCTGGCCCTTGGCATCGGAGCTGCCCCGCCCGTACAGCCTCCCGTCCCGCACCACCGGCTCGAATGGAGCGGTTTGGTCCCACTGCTCGGGCTTGGCCAGGCGTACATCGTGGTGGCTGTACACCAGGACGGTGGGCGCGCCGGGCGCCTCGCACCATTCCGCGTACACGGCGTGGGACTCCCCGGTGGGGAGAACTTCCACCACCGGGAAGCCAACCTCCCGGTACGCGGCCGCGAGCCAGTTGGCGGAGCGGAGCAGGTCCTGCGCGTGCTCCGGATCCCCCAGCACCCCGGGCACACGCACCCACGCCGCCAACTGGCTCTCCAGCTCGGCCCGGCGGGACCTGACGAAGGCGTGAAGGTCCTCGCCGCCGTCGTTATCCTGCGACGGGTCTTCTGCGCCGCCGTCGTGGTCCTCTACGCCGTGATGCTGCTCCACGGCTCACCGGGGCTGGGCAGGGTTGGTGGGATCACCCTGCGACGGCGGGTTGATGGGCGGTCCTGGAACACTGGCTGTCCGCGGGGTGTCCGGCGTGCCGGTGTTGACCTCTGGAGTGCTGGGCGCCTGCGGGCCGCGGGGCACGGTGCCGCCCTGCAGGTCATGGAGCCTCTTTTCGAGGATCTGCATGACGGGCAGGCGGTTTCCGTGCGCCTTCTCGTAGGTAATAAGCTGCGCCACTTGCGCTTCCTCCAGGCCGGAGATGCGCGAAGGCAGGGTTCCCACCGGCAGGTGGTCGTAGTCCGGAAGCGGCAGGTCCTTGTGCAGGGGTACTTCGTTCATCGTTGTTCAGCTCCTTCTCTCGCAATGCAACTTCGTAGTGGATTAGTGGACAGACTGTCAGCCCAAGGCCCCGGCGCTTGCCGGCTCCGGCTCCTGGACCCCGCCCGCAAAGACGGACTCCGCCATCTGGGCGGCGATCGCATCCCAGTGGTACTTCTTCAGCAGCTCGCGGGTCTTCGGCTTGGGCCCGCGCGACGGGTCCCGCTGGCCGAGCCTTCGGCACAGCGCAGCAAAGCCGGCGGCGTCGTCGCGCAGGTGCACCACTCCGGGGAAATCGGTCACCACGTCCGGCACCCGCGTGGAAACCACCGGCAGGCCCGCCGCAAGGTACTCGAGCGTCTTGGTGGGACTGATGGAGCGGGTTGCCTCATTCAGGGCGAACGGCATCAGGGCCACATCCAGGCCGGCCATCGCCGCAGGCAGGTCCGCGTAGCAGGTGTACCCTTCGTAGCTGATGTTGGGCTCCTGGGGCAGGCTGGCGGGATCGATCTTGGCCACCGGCCCGTACATCCTGATGTCCCACTCGGGCAGTGCCCGGGCGAGGCCGGCGACAAGGCCCAGGTCCAGCCGTTCGTCCAGCACTCCCACGTAACCCGCAACTGGACGCTGCCCGGGAACCCGGGGCGCCGCCGTCGGGAGCCTGTAATGCTCCGGCTCCACGCCGCTGGGAAAGAGCAGCGTGTCCGCGCGGCCCTGCCGCACCATGGACCGGTGGAGCGAGCGGCCGCCGGCGAATACGACGTCGGCCCGCCGGAGTGCCTGCCGCTGCCTCACCACCAGCTCGGGCGGGGCATCCTTGAAGGCGGCGAGATCGTCCATGACGTCGTACACGAGCGTGGTGGGGTTCAGCGCGAGGGCCAGTTCCAGGGCCAGTGGGGTGTACAGCCACACCACGCGCTCCCCCGCAGGCGGGCCCACCAGTTCGGGCAGCTGCTCGATGTAGTCCGGGAGGACGTCGTCGAAAAAACCCACGTGGTGGCCCTGCTCCGGAATCTCCAGCCAGGCGCGGTTCAGCCCGTCCACCTGCGTATGGTTCAGCCGGTTCTTCCCGGTGAATCCGGGCGAGGGTGTGAGCGGCTCCTCCACATACCAGGTGGAACAGCGGGAGCCCAGGCGGGAAACGAGGTGCTGGGGACGCTGCCATACCCAGTCCCAGCGGAGATGCGACAAGACGATCAGTTCACTCTGCATTGACTATCCTCAATTCCATTCGGGTCTCCGTGCGGGGAAGGCTGTTTCCCTGGTCCGCGTCAGGGGCCGGTGTCCATTTCCAATGGGACATTTGTGATTCGTATCCGCGCAGCCAGGTGGCCACGGGTTCGCCGAGCGTGAAGGCCGGCAGCTCTTGCGACGGCGTGCCGGCGGCGGCTTTCGCGTAGGACTCGGACATCACGGACGGCTGCCGGGCCAGCTCGTCATCCAGCCAATACACGCCCACAGGATCGATGTGGCCATCGCTGCGGTACAGGAGCGTATCCCAGTCAGTGGAGTCGATCACCGGGAACCAGCACAGGCCCTCGAGGGGAACCCCCATCTGCCTGGCGCGTTCGCACTGTTCCAGCACGTACTTGAACCAGGTGGCCCGGTCTGACGTGCGGCCACGGACGTTCGTCTCCGTCAGCAGGCACGGCAGCCGGTAGCGGTCCCAGTACAGATAGATCTGCTGCGCCAGCGGCAGCGGGTACGGTGTGTTGGGCGAGCCTCCCTTTTCATCAAAGTGCCACTGGCAGTGGGCGTAGTAGTCCAGGCCCAGCACGTCGATCCGCCCCGGCTCCAGGCCCTGCAGCTTCTCTCCCCCGGCTTCATGGAGCAGCTCCGCCATGGGCCCCTGGGGGTCGTAGCCCTTGCCCAGGAAGCTGTCCAGCACCAGGAACCGGCGTTCGTTGGCCATGGTGGCGTACGCGCTTCCGTTGGCACCGGCCCCGGTGTGGTGTTCGCAGGTGTCCACCCACACGTGCTTGGCGCCGGGCAGCAGGTCCGCATACGCGCGGCTCGCCTCCGCCACGGCCGGCAGTACGTTGAGGATCTGGGCCACGAAGTTGTCCAGGCCCTTCTGGTACGGCGGCCAGATGCCCTCGTGGCCGGTGAGGAACAGGGTGGAGAAGGGTTCGTTGAAGAGGGTGTACTCCTCCACCCAGGGGTAGCGCCGGGCGAACTCTTCCGTGTACCGCAGGTACGCGGTGGGGAAACGGGGGTCTGCGAAACCGCCCTCCATCCACCGGGGATAGCTGGTGTGGTGCACCAGGTCCACGATGGGGCGGAAGCCGTGGTCCCGCAGGTAGTGCAGCACCTTGTCTGTGTCCTGCCAGCTGAAGACGCCTTCCTCAGCCTCCACCCTGTGCCAGCGGACCGGATACCTCAGCCTTTTTACCCCGCAGTGGGTCAGCAGTTCGAGGTCCTGCTTCCACTGCACGTCGTGGGCGGTGGATTCGAAAATATCCTTGTTGTGCCGGGGAAGATACGTGCTCTCAAAGGCGCCGATGATGTCAATTCCGCTCATATGCCCGCCCCTTCCCCCTTCAGGGCAGGAGCTGGGGCACTTGCCGCCATGTCTGCGCGGTCGAAGGTGCCGGCCGCATCCGAAGCGCGTGGACGGTCCGGGGTGCTTGCCAGGTGTTCGTAGACGAGGTCCAGCAACTCCGCCGCCCTCCGGTTCAGCCGCCGGGACTCGTCCAGGTCCCGGTCCAGCCGGTTAACCTCGGCCCGCAGTTCGGCGATATCCGTTGCGGCTATGGCCAACCGCAGGTGGACCTCTTCCAGCGGGTCACTCAGGGGCTCGTGCTCGTGGATGGCGTCAATCAGGGGATCATTCATGGCAGGGCCCTCACTTTCACTCGGTGGGTAGGTATGGCGCCATCGTCCTGGCGCCCGGTTTGTGGTGTCACATCCTCTGCTCTGAGCCCCAACTTGGTGAGGGTGCTTGTCAGCGCACTGATATCCATGGGGCCATAGAAGCGGCAATCCGGGAAGGCCGGTTCGGACTCCGCCACCTGGACTTCCAGGAAGGCCGTGGCCGCCCGGCCCTGGATCCGCAAAAGCTGCCGGATCAGCCCCAGCGTGTTCTCCCTGCCTTGCCAGTCCAGCGCATTCAGCAGCAGCCGCGCGTACACATGCAACGGACCCGCACCGTGGTTCACCAACCTGGCCAGCGGAGCGGTTTCCCGGAGCGAGTTGAGGTTCACCCGGCGGAACTCCACAGACCCGGCGCCGGCCTGTTGCCCGCGCAGGTTTTCGATTGCCGGGCGGCTGTAGTCAACAGCCACCACATAATGCCCCTGCTCCGAAAAGTGCCTGGCATCGGCACCAAGGCCACAGCCGAGTTCCAGGATGCGGGACCCCGGGGGCAGCTCACGGGCGAGTTCCTCGGCCCAGGCCGACGGCGTGTGGCCGGCAGCCTGCCCGGATTCTCCCCGCAACAGCGCCCGGTGGTGGTCCTCCCAGTTCTCCCGGTCCCAGTCCAGGCCGCCGAGCCAGGTGTCATAGCGGCGGCGGGCCGGTGGCGGCGTGACGAAACGGAAGGCAGGATCAGGGGTGTGCCAGCCGAGTCCGTAGATCGCCGCAAGCATCTGCTCCGGCTCCGCCGGGGCCGGCAACTCCCGTCCGTTGATGGCGAGGGTCCGCAGCGGGAAGATAGTCACCTTCTCGCTGTGCTCGCGGGCGTGGAACGTGCCGTGGAACCAACCCCCCACATTGAAGTAGGTAAAGATGTCCAGGTAGAACCGGTCCGTGCCGTCCGCCCCGGGAAAGAGCAACTGCAGGTGCCCCGCGGAGTGCCGGACGGTTTCGTAGCCCTCCGCGTGCAGGGCCCGTTCCAGTTCGAAGCCCTCCAGTGCAATGTCCGAGGGGTTCTGGTGCGGGCTGAGGTAGGCCAGGTCCACATCGTCGTCGCCGGGCATCACCCGGCCGTCCCGGACGGGTCCCAGGAGGGTGCCGCCGGTAACGAACAGCTCCTGGCCGCGGCCCCGCATCCACTCCACCAGCTTGCAGGCCTCATCCAGTGCCTCATCGATCAGGTAGGCGCGCCGGCCTTCGAAGTTCCGCGCGATCCGCCCCCACTTGTTGATGATCTGCGGCATGCCCGTGCCCGGTTCCGCCAGCGAGAACTCGTGCGGTGAGTCGTCAAAGGCGACTGTCGCCGTCGGGCATAATGGCGTTCCATCCTGCATCACGCGGAGCCGCGCCCAGCCGGAGAGACGGCCCGCCAGGGCCGGGGGCCAGTCGATGACGCAGACGCCGGGGCCTGGCCTGGCCGCCTCCCCGGTTCGGATGTTCCAGATGGGCCTGTCCCCCAGCAGGATGGACAAGGTGGAGTCCGCCGGAATGGGCGGCCCCGCCAAGGTGAGGGACACCTTGTCCGCCCGGAGGCTGTGGCTGTCAGTGCCCCTCCCAACCTCCGGCACCTCAGCCGACAAGGGGCCGCCGTCCCGGGTACCTGCGTCCCGGGTCTCAACGTCCTGGCTCATGGCTGAGCTACCAGTTCGGGGTCCTTGGACGGGTCCGTGTACGGGAGCCGGACGTCCACCACCTGCCCGGTCATGGCCGACGCCAGGACTTGAATGCTCGCCCCGGCCACGGCTGCCGCCGGCAGCAGGGATCCTTCCTCTTCCGCCCCGAATGCCCTGGTCCGCATGGGCGTGGCGGTCCGGCTGGGGCTGATGCAGTTCACCCGGATGCCGTCCGAGCTCCACTCGTCCGCGAGCGCCTGGGTGAGGTTCACGATCGCTGCCTTGGTGGCGGAGTAAACCGTGTAGTTGGCCCGGCCGCGGGTGTAGGAGCTGGAGGCGAAAAGCGTCAGCGAACCCTTGCTCTCGGCCAGGTACTTCTGCGACTCCTGGGCCACGATGAAGGCTGCCGTGAGGTTGACGTCAACGTCGTGGTGCAGCTGCTCATCGGTCAGCTGGGCGAGCGGCCCCACGCTGAGGACGCCGGCTGTGAGGATGATGTGGTCCAGGCGGCCGTGGCTTGCGGCGGCGGAGGCGAGCGCCTGCGCCACGCACCTGCGGTCCTCCACGTAGGTGCCGTTGCCGGTGCGGCTCTGCCCCACCACCACGGCGCCTTCGGCCTCGAGCTGCTGGACGAGTTCCAGGCCGATGCCCGAACTCGCACCGAACACCAGCACCGTAGAGCCGCGGAGCCCGTCCGCATTTCCGCCGGGCAGCATGGTTTTGTGCTTGAGCTGGAACAGTTTGTCCGCAAGGTGGATGTCGATGGGCTGGGTGATCTTGATGTTCGCCTCGTCCCCGTCCACCACGAAAATGGGGACGTCGGGGCAGTATTTGAGGACCACCGAGCAGTCATCAGTGGCGGCGAAATCCGGGTCCTGGCCGGCCCGTTCGTACGCTTCGGCAATCACGGGCATCCGGAACGCCTGCGGCGTCTGGCCTCGTCGCAGCTTGGCCCGCGGGGGCACGGCGCGGATGAAGTTGTCATCATCCACTTCGATGATGGTGTCCGCTGAGGGGATGGCAGTGTCGACGGCGGCGTAGACGTCGAGTGCGCGGATGCAGGCAATGATGATGTCGCCGTCGAGCAGGGGCCGGACGGCGTCGTGGAAGATGACGTTGGCGTCCCTGTCCGCGATGGCGTCCAGTGCCAGGCGTGAGGTTTCGCTGCGGTCTGCGCCGCCGGAAAGGATGGCGGTGAGTTTGCTGAACTTGCTGGCCGCTGTCGCACCCGGTGTGCTGCCGGGTTTGCTGCCATAGAGCAGCTCCTCGGCCCGCGGTATGTAGCCCGGGGCCATCATGACGATGATCTCGTCCACCAGCGCACAGTGCTGGAACAGCTCCACCGTGTGCTCGAGGCTGGTGCGGCCGGCGATCGGGACAAACTGTTTGGGTATGTCCAGGCCCATGCGGGCGCCGACTCCTCCCGCCAGGATGACCGCCACGTTGCGGCGGGTGCCGGATGGAGAGGGTGGTTTCTGGTCCATGGCTGGTCCTTTCATTCGAAGTAGCGGCCTACTGGCGGCCGCAGGGGGTGCCTCCCGCGTTTTCGGTGGCGGATGGGATGGCGCCGGCCGCGGCCTGGAGCCGCCGCCGGGTTTCCTCGGCGGTGATGTAGGAGCTCATCCGGGGGTATTCGCCCACCGGAACCACTGCCGAGACGAAGGTGCGGTCGTGGATGCGGATCAGATTGAAGGACCGGGCGCCGTCCAGTCCCTGCATGGCGCCTGAGGGCAGGGCCAGGTCCTGGTTATAGCTGGTGGAGGAAGCCACCGATACCGGGATGTTGGCGAAGGTTGAAAAGACGCTGTGGTGCGTGTGGCCGGAGAGGATCCCGATGACATCGCTGCCTTCCAGCACCCGGGCCAGGCCCTCCTGGTTCCGCAGCTCCGAAAGCACCGCGAGTTCCTGTACCGGCGGAACAGGCGGGTGGTGGATCACCAGGAGGGTGCCGTCGTCGGCCCTCGTCTCCAGTTCCCCGGCCAGCCAGCGCAGCTGCTCATCGCTGATCTCGCCGTGGTGGTAACCAGGTGTGGAGGAGTCCAGGACCAGCACCCGGAGATTGCCCAAAGAGTAGCTGCGGTCCACCGGAAGGGTCCGCGGCTCCTCGTCGAGGAGCATCTTCTGGAAGTTCATACGTTCGTCGTGGTTGCCCATGGCCCAGATGAGCTGGGCTCCCATCCGCTCGGCGTAGGCCTGGCAGGTGGTCCGCAACCGCCGGTAGGCCTCCAGGCCGCCCTTGTCCGTGAGATCGCCGGAGAAGATGATGGCTTCCGGTTTCAGCCCGCTGGCCTCGATGGCATCGAGGACTTCCACCAGTCCCGTTTGCGGATCCAGCTCGCCGTACAGCAGGCCCTCTTCCACGAAGTGCGGGTCGCTTACGTGGACCAGCACGTGGTTCGGGCCTGAGTACTCGGACTGGAGCAGGTGCATCGGAGCCTTTCAGCTTTTCCCGGGGCGGAGCCCATCGGGAAGATTGCTGACGGGCTCTGCATGCCGTCGAAGGAACAACATAATAAGCACGCTTATAAAATGTTGGGAAGACTTGTCTTTTGTTACGGCAGTGTGCAGGCTCTGCCCACTAACACGTCAGTGCGAGTCCGGCGGCGGCGGGCGGCTGTACTTCCCCGCCCGCCGCGGGTAAATTCAGGTGTGTGACGGGCGTTACCGCCGTCCTCCTCCGGCCCCTTCTGCAGTGGCCGCGGGAGTAGCTGCTGAAGCCACCCGGTGGCACATGTTGCAGAACTGGATAGAGCCATCATGCCGTCCTCGCACTTCCAGCAATTCCTTGATGAAGCCACCATTCCTGACCCTGCTGCCGAACACCCGTTGGGACCGGACTGCCTTTACGGCCTCTACGTCAGCTGGGCATCGCTGCACGGCTTCCGCGCTAAGTCCGACCAAGCCTTCCGTGCGGGCATGCAGCGTTGCGGTGTGGACATCCAGCACTCCCAGTTGCATATGACCGGCCCCGCCTCGGCCGATTACATCCTGCGCAGCTACCCCAACGTCGCCTGACGCGGCCAGGCAAGCCCCGGGTATAACGACGCTGACAGTTGAGTGAACCATGGCATTCGAGCCGCACGAGCCGGAGCAGCGCAGCCAGCTCAATTTCACCTTGCGGGAAGCCGACATCACCGTAGCGGAGCTCTGGCTGCGGTACTACAGCATCAGCGGTTCCGTCGGCGAATACGAGGTCCAGGCCTACATGGAGGGACTGATCTCCCTGCCGGCCCTCCAGCGCGACCTGCTGGCCATGGCGGCCAGGGAAATCATCAGCGAGGCGCCCTGACGTCGCCCGACGGCGGGGGAAGCTGAAGTGACTCCCGACGGCGACAGTCTCCCGCCGCCGTCGGCCGCCCTTTTCCCGGCGTACCACCCTTCCATCCGTCTCCATCCCGCGCTAGGGTGGGCACAAACCACTGGCCAGCGCCATGGGTGATTGGGCTCATGCAGTTGGGCCTCTGGGCATATCCGGAGGGAACCGCGGTGAGCAGCACTGGAAAAAACACCTTTCAAGGGCGGCGGGGTGCCGCTTTACTCATCATCCCGGCTTTGATGGGTTTAACCTCCTGTTCGGCTGAGGTCCAGCGCGGCTGGCTGCCCGGCGAACGCGATACTACAGACCACACCCCCTTGGTCACGGACCTGTGGGTGAACTCGTGGATCGCTGCGACCGTGATCGGTGTGATCACCTGGGGGCTCATCCTGTGGTGCATCATCGCCTACCGCCGCAGGAAAGACACTGTCGGGTTCCCGCGGCAGATGAGCTATAACCTCCCGCTGGAAGTCTTCTACCTGTCCGTCCCGCTGATGATAGTCGGGGTCCTGTTCGTGTTCACGGACCGCGACCAGCGTGCAATGGACGACCGCTTCGAGGACCCGGATGTGATCATCGATGTCCGTGGCAAGCAGTGGTCCTGGGACTTCAATTACGTCAAGGAAGATGTCCACGAGGATCCCGGAGTGCAGGCCCGCCTGGACGGCAACTGGGGCACGCCAGACCGGCTGCCCACCCTGTACCTGCCGGTGGGTAAAAAGGTTGAACTGCAGCTCAACTCCCGGGACGTCCAGCATTCCTTCTGGGTGGTGGAGTTCCTGCAGAAGCGGGACATGTATCCGGGTGAAAACCAGTACAACCGGTTCATCGACATCATTCCCACCCGCACCGGTGAATTCACCGGAAAATGCGCCGAACTCTGCGGCGAATACCATTCCGAGATGCTCTTCAAGGTGCGGGTAGTGACCGAGCAGGAATACAACAACCGCATTGCCGAACTCCGGGCCAAGGGTAACACCGGTATCCGCGGAGACGAATACGACAAGAATCCGGCACAACCAGCCCTGGAACAGGCACAGCAAAGGACGGAACCGTAATGACCACCACCGGCCAGAACATGGGCGTCACGTCGGCGACCGCCGCACCCTCGGTGGTCAAGCGCCCCAAGGGCAGCATGGTGGTCAGCTGGATCACTTCCACGGACCACAAAACCATCGGGTACATGTACCTGATTGCCTCGTTTGTGTTCTTCCTCATTGCCGGCATTATGGCGCTGCTCATCCGGGCCGAGCTGTTCGAACCCGGCATGCAGATCCTGCAGACCAAGGAGCAGTACAACCAGCTGTTCACCATGCACGGCACCCTGATGCTGCTGATGTTCGCCACCCCGCTGTTCGCTGGTTTCACGAACGTCATCATGCCGCTGCAGATCGGTGCTCCGGACGTCGCGTTCCCGCGGCTGAATGCGCTGGCTTTCTGGTTCTTCCTCTTCGGCTCCACCATCGCAACGTCCGGCTTCATCACCCCGCAGGGCGCTGCTTCCTTCGGCTGGTTCGCCTACGCTCCACTGTCCAACACCACCTTCACGCCCGGCCTGGGCGGGGACCTGTGGGTGTTCGGCCTGGCGCTGTCCGGCTTCGGCACCATCCTGGGCGCGGTCAACTTCATCACCACCATCATCTGCATGCGCGCCCCCGGCCTGACCATGTGGCGGATGCCGATCTTCACGTGGAACGCCCTGGTCACGTCCATCCTGGTGCTGATGGCCTTCCCGCCGCTGGCTTCGGCCCTGTTTGCGCTGGGAGCGGACAGGAAGTTCGGGGCCCACATCTTCGACCCCGCCAATGGCGGCGCCATCCTCTGGCAGCACCTGTTCTGGTTCTTCGGCCACCCCGAGGTGTACATCATCGCGCTGCCGTTCTTCGGCATCGTCTCCGAAATCTTCCCGGTGTTCAGCCGCAAACCGATCTTCGGCTATAAGGGCCTGGTGTACGCAACGATCGCCATCGCCGCCCTGTCCGTAACGGTGTGGGCCCACCACATGTACGTGACCGGAGCGGTGCTGCTGCCGTTCTTCGCATTCATGACCATGCTCATCGCAGTGCCCACGGGCGTGAAGTTCTTCAACTGGATCGGCACCTTGTGGGGCGGTTCGCTGACGTTCGAGACGCCTATGCTGTGGAGCCTCGGCTTCCTGATCACGTTCCTCTTCGGCGGCCTCACCGGCATCATCCTGGCCTCCCCGCCGCTGGACTTCCACGTCTCCGACTCCTACTTCGTGGTGGCGCACTTCCACTACGTGGTGTTCGGCACCGTGGTGTTCGCGATGTTCGCCGGGTTCTACTTCTGGTGGCCGAAGTTCACCGGAACCATGCTGAACGAGCGCCTGGGCAAGATCCACTTCTGGATGCTGTTCCTGGGCTTCCACGGCACCTTCCTGATCCAGCACTGGCTGGGTGTTGAGGGCATGCCCCGCCGGTATGCCGACTACATGCCGGAGGACAACTTCACGGGAATGAACCAGCTTTCCACCATCAGCTCCTACCTGCTGGGTGCCTCCATGATCCCGTTCCTCTGGAATGTCTACATCACCTGGCGGACCGGCAAGAAAGTCACAGTGGACGACCCCTGGGGCTTCGGTGCCTCGCTGGAGTGGGCCACGTCCTGTCCGCCGCCGCGGCACAACTTCACCTCGCTGCCCCGGATCCGTTCCGAGCGTCCAGCCCTGGACCTGCACCATCCCGAGCTGAGCGTCCGGGATACCGTGTCCGCTGACAACCCGGCTGCCAATGTTCTGGGCGCCGCGGACATCGGGGAACGCAACGTCAGGGATCTGAACCCCGAGACGTAGCACGCACAGGCGAAGCCCCCTGCCGGCCGGTCCTTCCGGGTACCGGCCTGCAGGGGGCTTTTTCCTGCGATTTCGATGCGCGAAGTACCGGTTGACGCGCAAAAACGCTGGCGCACCCGGAATATCAGGTGCGTCAGCGTTTTAGCGCGTCGCAAAACAACGTGCGGGTCGCGGAGCGTTGCCCGCCGGTACCGGCTACTCCTTGTGGAGCTTGTCCTGAATGGTTCCCGCAGCTTTTTCCATCATGTTCGGCAGCTCGGTGGTGCCGTAGAAGCGGGAATCAGGGTGCGTGGGCGGCGGCATTGGGACGCCGGCCGGAGGCTCTGCCACGTAGCTGAACTCGCCCAGCCCGTCCGGTGTAGGACCCTTGGCCCAGGACCCCTCCGCCGCGGCCTGGCCGTCGGAGAAGTTCCGGTACTGGTAGGCGACGTCCCGCATCTCATTTTTAAGGGGGAAGTTGCTGGGCACCGGGAAGTTCTCGGCGCCTTCCTCCTGGAGTTCCTTGGCCGCGGCTACCCACTGGTTCTGGTGCATGGTGTCGCGCGCCAGCAGGAACGAGAGCATTTCCCGGACGCCGTGGTCATCCGTCATGTGGTACAGCCGGGCCACCTGGAGCCGGCCCTGCATTTCGGCGTTGGCGTTGGCCCAGAAGTCGGCGAGCAGGTTTCCGCTTGCCGTGATGTAGCTGCCCTGCCAGGGGTTACCCATGCTGTCGACGGGACGGACGCCGGCGCCGGCAACGATGGCGGACTGGATATCGGTTCCGCCAACCACGGCGGCGATGGTGGGATCGGACTGGACGGCGTCCTCGGTGATCCCGAGGGGCGCTTTCTCCAGCAGCTGGGCGATCATGGTGGCCAGCATCTCCACGTGGCCGAATTCCTCTGCTCCAATGCCGAACAGCATGTCCCGGTACTTCCCCGGGATGTGCGCGTTCCAGGCCTGGAACGAGTACTGCATGGCCACGGTGATTTCACCGTACTGGCCACCCAGCACTTCCTGGAGCTTGCGGGCATAGACGGCGCCCGGCTTCTCCGGAGTTGCCTTGTATTGAAGTTCCTGCTTGTGAAAGAAAACCACGAGTATGTCCTCTCGAGCTCACATTTGGGTTTGTGGAACCGAAGTGGTTCCGGCAGCCGAGTTAATCAGCATGCTTACTATCCTGCGTCAGATGCGTCGCTTTTTCCAGACGTTTGGCTACCCCGAAACAGAAGCCATCCGCCCACGGCCAGGACCACGCTGATCACCAGGAAGCCGAGGTCCCAGGCCAGCGGCCCGCCGAGGTCATCCCGGACGTGATGGATCTGCAGGAGCTGATGGTTGACCAAGCCCTCGATGACGTTGAAGACTCCCCAGCCGCACAGGACCAGGCCGGTGTGGAAGCTCCAGCGGGCAGACAGCCGTCCCTGCTGCCGGGCTCTGATGGCGAGAGCGGCTGCAGCCACCACCAGCACCCACATGGCGCTGTGAAACAAGCCGTCCGCCAGGGTGTTCAGTTCCAGACCGGACACCGACTTTGTGTTGCCGCTTTCGGTGTGGCTAAGCATGTGGTGCCATTGCAGCAGCTGGTGCAGGACGATGCCGTCCACGAACCCGCCGATCCCCATTCCGAACAGGAAAGCCGGGGCTCGGGCCGGTGTGCCGGCCGCCTTCGCCGGCGTAGCTTGGGTTTCCCGTGACACTGTTCTGCTCCCCCTTGTGTCGGTGCACCTTTCACCTTGTCCCCTACCCGCCGTCGGACGCTCTAAGCATCCCGCACCCCCGCTAAAGGTGCCGGCGCAGCGACCCTTGACCAGGTCCAGCCCGAGGTGGAAACGTAGGGCAAGCGGTGCGCCTCAAGCAGCGGGGTGGTTCCTCCACGAGTCGGAACCGCACGGCCAGCCAACAACGAAGGCGGCACTCATGCGAGCAATGGTTTACCGGGGACCGTACAAAATCCGGGTCGAAGAAAAAGACATTCCCCGGATCGAGCACCCCAACGACGCGATCGTCCGGGTGACCACCGGAGCCATCTGCGGCTCTGACCTTCACCTTTACCACGGCATGATGCCGGACACCCGGGTGGGAATGACATTCGGGCATGAGTTTGTGGGCGTGGTGCACGAAGTAGGCTCCTCGGTGCAGAACCTCGTACCGGGCGACCGCGTGATGGTCCCGTTCAACGTCTACTGTGGCTCCTGCTACTTCTGCTCCCGTGGGCTGTATTCGAACTGCCACAACGTGAACCCGAACGCGACTGCGGTGGGCGGCATCTACGGCTACTCCCACACCTGCGGAGGGTACGACGGCGGCCAGGCGGAGTTCGTGCGCGTCCCCTTTGCAGACGTGGGGCCTGCCAAAATTCCGGACTGGATGGACGAAGAGGACGCCGTCCTGCTCACCGATGCGCTCCCCACCGGCTACTTCGGCGCCCAGCTCGGGGACATCGTTGAAGGCGACACCGTGGTGGTGTTCGGTGCCGGGCCGGTGGGCCTGTTCGCCGCCAAGTCCGCCTGGCTGATGGGCGCCGGCCGGGTGATCGTGATCGACCACCTGGAGTACCGGCTGGAGAAGGCCCGGACCTTCGCGCACGCCGAGACATACAACTTTGTGGAGTACGACGACATTGTGGTGCACCTGAAGAAAGCGACTGACTACCTGGGCGCCGACGTCGTGATTGACGCTGTGGGGGCCGAGGCGGACGGTAATTTCCTCCAGCACGTGACGTCCGCGAAACTGAAGCTGCAGGGCGGCTCGCCGGTCGCCCTCAACTGGGCGATCGACGCGGTGCGCAAGGGCGGCACCGTGTCGGTGGTGGGCGCGTATGGCCCAATTTTCAGTGCCGTGAAGTTCGGCGACGCCGTGAACAAGGGCCTGACGCTGCGGATGAACCAGTGCCCGGTCAAACGGCAGTGGCCGCGGCTGTTCGAACACATCCGAAACGGGTACCTGAAGCCCAGCGATATCGTCACCCACCGCGTCCCGCTGGAGCACATTGCCGAGGGGTACCACATCTTCTCCGCGAAGCTCGATGACTGCATCAAGCCCCTGATCGTTTCCACCCCGGCCTGAAAGGACTTTCATCATGGCTGAGATACCAACGCCCTACACCGCCGGCAAGTCCCCCTTGGCGGAATCCGCGGAGGACCTGCGGGCGCGCATCCCGGGCTGGGGCGCGGACCTGGACCCTGCCGACAGGCCCTCCTACCCCCGCGAACAACCCGGCATCGAAACCGGCGCGCACTGGGACTTCCCCGAACGCCAACCCGAGAAATGGCCCCGCGAACGGTCCGTCGAACACGCCTTCCTAACCCCCGTTTTCGGCACCTCCACCCCACCCAAGGGCGCCTCCGGGGCCATCCGGAAGTACGCCTACAAATACAGCGAAGGCCGCGCCGCGCACTGGCTCCTGCTCATCGCCGCAGACCGGGTGGACGCGTGGGAGCACCATCTGGGCTCGCTGGCCACCCTGCGCCCGGACAACCCGGTGACCGAGACGGGAGTGCTCAGCGAATTCTCCCGGCACGGCCTCCGCTCCCGGTTCGGAAGGAAGCGGGCCGACGTGAACCACCAGTGGATCGATCCCCTCGTGGTGGGCGGGCCCTGGGTGCTCGCCGGCCTGGGTGGCGTCGCCGCGGTGCGGGCGCTCCGCCGGGCAGCGGGAGGACGGAAATGACGCCGGCCACCTCAGGCAGGGCAACGTTCACCGCTGTGGCGGAAGGCGTGCACTGCGTGTCCGAGGCGTTCGTCAACTTCTATCTGGTGGAGAGCCCCGACGGGCTGACCCTGGTGGACTCCGGGCTGCCGGCAATGTGGAAGACACTGGAGGAATCAGTTCGGGGGCTGGGGCACGCGGTGGGCGACATCAAGGCGGTGGTGCTCACCCACGCGCACTTCGACCATCTGGGTCTGGCACACCGGCTGCATACGGAGTTCAAGGTCCCGGTCTGGGTTCACGGCGGCGACTCCTTCATCGCCCGGCACCCCTACCGGTACCAGCACGAGAAGTCCCGTTTTGTGTTCGCGCTGGCCCACCCGAAAGGCCTGCCCGTCCTGGCCAGCATGACCAGGGCGGGCGCCTTGCGGGTGAAGGGCGTTGATGATCTGACCCTGTTTCCTGGGCAGTCCGGCACACTGCCGGTGCCGGGGCAGCCCGAGGTGGTTTTCTCCCCCGGCCACACCGCCGGCCACTGCGGGCTGTACCTGCGGGACCGGGATGTGCTGTTCAGCGGGGATGCGCTGGTGACGCTGGACCCGTATACCGGCCGGACCGGGCCGCGGATCGTGTCCGGAGCCGCCACCATGGACAGCCGGCAGAACTTGGACACCCTGACGCAACTGGCGCGGACCGGGGCTTCGCTGGTCCTTCCCGGGCACGGTGAACCCTGGACCGGCGGGATCGAGGAGGCAGTCGCAGCAGCCCGGCGCGTGGCGGCCTCCTGACCCGCAGAGGTTTCGACGCGCAAATGACTTGGCGCGGCCCGCATAACAGGGGCGCCGAGGCATTTGCGCGTCGGTTTTGACTCTGCGCGTCGATCGCATTGTCCGCTGATACAGAAAAAACACCGTGTTGAAACATGTCAGCAACCTGGCCACGGCAAGCTGTTGTCACCGGGATACAACAGCAGGAGGCACCGCATCATGGAGGCACAAAAAGTACTCACGGCCCAGCTTCGCATCGGCGACCAGATCGAAGCGTGGCACAACGGCAAGCTCTTCCACCGGGGGCGGGTGACCGACGTCGTACCCGCCCTGGAACTGTTCTGGATCCTGGATGCGAGGACCGGTGCGCGCAAGCTGCTGGATCCGGAGGCGCTGGAGATCCGCCATGTGGAGGCACCGGCCCAGCCTCTGGCTACTGCCTGAGGGCTACGGCCTGAGGGCGGCCTGCGTTTGAGGGCGGCCGATGCTTGAGGACGGTGAGCGGGGCGCGCCTAGAATGAGTTTGATGCGGAACCACCGCGGAAGTCCGGGCGTCACATGCCCGCAACCACGAAGGAGCACACCGTGATTGGATTCATTGTTGCCGGCCTGATTATCGGCGCACTGGCCCGCCTCATCAAGCCGGGCAAGCAGAACCTGGGCCTGCTCGCCACCTTGCTGCTGGGCCTCGTCGGCTCCGTGATCGGCGGCGTGGTGGCTTCACTGCTGGGCACCGGAAACATTTTTGAACTGAACTTCCTGGGCTTCATCGTGGCCGTCATCGCGTCGGTGCTCCTGGTGGGCACCGCGGAGGCCGTTGCCGGGCGCCGGAAGTCAGTGCGCCGCTAGAACCTTTTGGGGCCGCCTGCCGGGTCGCGGGCAGCCCACCGGACCGGACAGAAACGCCACAGGCGCTTGGAAATGCCAGGCGCCTGTGACGTCAGGTGGGCCAAGCGCCCGCGGTGACGTCCCGACGTCGGCCGCTTGCCTGGGAGCCCTAGGTGCGGTCCTGGTACACGTCCGGAATACCGTCGTCGTCAGCGTCCACTCTTTCGGCTTCCTCGGCCGCGCGGTACTGGCGGTTCCTGGTCCGGAGCACGGCCGTGGCCAGCAGCGCCGCCAGCAGGGAGGCGGTGAGGATTCCCACTTTGGCGTGGTCATCGTGCAGGCTGCCCTGGCCAAAGCTGAGTTCGGCCACCAGCAGGGACACCGTGAACCCGATACCGGCCAGAAGCGCCACGCCGAAGACGTCAATCCACTTGAAGGAGTCATCAAGCCGCGCCCTGCTGGTCTTGGTCAACAGCCATGTGGTTCCCATAATGCCGATCGGCTTGCCGAGCACCAGGGCCACGATGATGCCCAAAGCTACGGGATCAGCCAGGGCAGAGCCCAACCCTTCCAGGCCTCCCACTGCCACGCCGGCCGAAAAGAACGCGAAGATTGGCACTGCAATGCCTGCAGAAATGGGCCGGAAGCGATGTTCGAAGATTTCAGCCAGGCCCGGTCCTGCTTCGGGCCCGCCGCCTGCCTGCGAACGGATCACCGGGACGGCAAAGCCCAGGAGGACTCCGGCCACCGTGGCGTGGATCCCCGAAGCGTGAACCAGCGCCCACGTGACCATCCCGAGCGGCAGCAGGATGAGCCACGCCGCCGCCGCCTTGCGGCCAAAGAAATGGCGGTACTTCTGGGCCAGGAACGCATAGATCGCCAGCGGAACCAGGGCCCAAAGCAGGGGCATGACCTGAAGGTCGCTGGTGTAGAAGAACGCGATGATGGAGATGGCGATAAGGTCGTCAACCACTGCCAGCGTCAGCAGGAAGATCCGCAGGGCGCTGGGCAGGTGTGAACCGATAATCGCCAGGACGGCCACCGCGAATGCGATGTCCGTGGCGGTCGGGATGGCCCAGCCGCGCAGGGTTTCCGGGCTGGTGAAGTTGATAAGGGCGTAGATGAGGGCCGGGGCCACCACCCCGCCCGCGGCAGCGGCCACCGGAACGATCGACTTGTTCAGCTGCCGCAGGTCCCCCGCTACGAACTCCCGTTTGAGCTCCAGGCCCACCAGGAAGAAAAAGATTGCCAGCAGCCCGTCGGCCGCCCAGGCTCCGAGGCTGAGGTCAAGATGCCACGGCTCGTAGCCTACTTTGAAGTCCCGCATGGCGAAGTAACTGTCCGCGGCGGGTGAGTTGGCCCAGACCAGTGCGATGACCGCCGCGGCAACCAGCAGCGCTCCGCCCACGGTCTCTTTGCGCAGGATCTCGCCGATCCGCAACGCTTCGGCGTAGCTGCCCCGGCCGAAAATCGTGGAGCGGGCGGGGTTGGGTGGGGGCGTCTGGCTCATCAAGCGTCCTCAAATCCGGGATCGACAAATTTATGCCGACCAGACTTCCCGGCGCACCTTCGAGTTATCCTACAGGTCCGGGTTCCGCCCCGGCCATGTGACGTCCGGGACCGGCCGCCTAGCCTGCCCGGCGCGCCGCGCTTCCCAGCGACCTGCTGTCATGGGCAATGGCCCTAACGGCGGCGTCGAGGTAACCGCCCGTAGCCGCGGAGTTTGCCAGCTGCACCAGCTCAGCTGCCACCACCACCAGCTTGACGTTGCGGTGGCTGCTGGTGCTCACCAGCACCTGGAAGGCCTCGTCCGAGCCCAACTTCAGCTGACCCATCAGGATGCCCCGCGCCTGGTCGATGACGCTGCGGGTGGAGGTCGCCCCCGCCACCGCTTCGCGCGTTTTCTCCTCGGTTTCGCGCTGGAGCGTGGAGGTGAGGTCAATCATCACTCCTTCCATGGCGGTGACCTTCCCGGCAGCATCCACAATGGCCTCGCCGGACGTCAGCACCCGCCGTGTCCGGCCGCGTGAATCGATGATCCGGTGGTACATGCAGAAGTAGCCTCCGGTCTTCGCAACCTGCGCCACGATCTCTTCGCATCGGGGCCTGTCCTCCGGGTGCTTGTGCGAGTACAGCAACTCCAGGGTGGGCACTACTTCGCCGCGCTCATACCCGTGCAACTGGAACATGCCGTCCGACCATTCAATCTTCCAGCCGTCAACATCAACGTGGTATGTGCCCGCGACGCACTCATTGTCGCCCAGGGCACTTGAGTACGTGTAGGGGCCGCTCAGTTCAGCCACAGAGCCACCTCGGTCCTATCTTCCAGCCACGTCCGCAAGGACGCAGGCGCCATTGCCTGTTTCCTTCATTATGGTCAAGAAGCGTCACCGCGGAAAGGCCGCAAGCTTCTCACCACGCCTTGAGCATGCGGATTAGGGGGCTGGAGATAGTTGACAGCTATGGCGCCTGCCGCCGTCGTAATTCCCGACGCCGGCACCCCCTCCGCGACGCCCTCTCACCTTTAGCAACAATTCCGGCGCGAAATCAAGGACGCCCGGGCCCGCACCTGCCGGCGCGGTCAAGCGCTGCGGCGTTGGACGTGTTCGGGAAGGATGCCGACCCCGACGAACCGTGCGGTGACCCGGCGCAGCAGTGGTGAGGCGACCCGGAGAAGTCCGATGAACCAGCGGGGCGCCACCCGGCTGCCGGTAGCCGCCCTTGCAACCACCTTGTGTCCGTTGCGCTGAAGCAGCTGCACAACCTTCACCGGCCTCTCACGACGCCGCTGCACCGCCGCGAGCCTTTCCACCGGCAAGGTTCCGGTTGCCAGGTCGTCCGCTATGGCGTTGGACAGTGCGACGGCGTCCTGGATGGCGAAGTTCACGCCGACGCCGAACATCGGGGACATCGCGTGGGCTGCGTCGCCAATCGCGATGAACCCGGGACGGTACCAGCGCCGGAGTCGGTTGATCTTCACTGAGAGGAGCTTGATCTGGTCCCAGTCCGTGAGGGTGTCAACGACGGGGCGCAGCACGGGCGCAGCGTTGCTGATCCGCGCTCGAAGGGCGCCAAGCCCCGCCCCCCGAAGCTCGTCGAAACCACCCTTCCGGATGACCATGCCCGACTGGTATCTGTCGCCCCTGTCAATGGTGAGGACCATTCCCTGGGGAGATATGTATCCGAGGGTTGCAGGCGGAGGGCTGGGTGGTTTGGGAAGGCTGAACCACAGCACGTCGATAGGCACGCCGAACTCGTCTGGAATCATCCCGGCAGCTCCGCGCAGGACGGAGGCGCGACCGTCAGCGGCAACAGTGAGCGTCGCCCGGATTTCAAGCGCGCCGTCGGCCGCGGCGGCCCGCACGCCGCGCACCTGGTCCTCCTCAATGATCAGGTCCGTCACGTCGGTGAGCATGCGCAGTTCAAAGTTCGGGAACACCGCCGCCTCGCCGGCGAGGAAGTTCAGGAAGTCCCACTGCGGCGCCAAAACGAGAAAGTTGTCGGGGCCCGGGAGGGTGCCGAAATCCACCAGCGTGAAGCGCTGGCCGTCAAAAACGGCGTCCATGGTGGGCAACCGGGTGAGCGGCAGTTGCAGGAACTTTTCGCGCAGTCCCAATTCGCCAAGCAGGGTCACGGTGGAAGGATGCACGGTGTCGCCGCGGAAGTCGCGAAAGAAGTCTGCGTGCTTTTCCAGCACTGTGACACGCAAGCCGGTGCGGGCCAGGAGGTAGCCGAGCACCATGCCAGCCGGGCCGCCGCCGGCTATCACGCAGTCGCGCTCGAGAAGGCTCTCCACACTCATATCATCCGGCCTCTTTCGCGGAAAGTGATAGGGGCTCGTCTGGAAACGTGCGGAAAGTGATAGGGGCTTGCCTGGAAACGTGCGGAAGGTGATGGGGCGTCGCGTAAAAACGTGCGGAAGGTGATGGCGCGTCCTATGGAAACGTGCGGAAGGTGATGGGGCGTGCGGGGTGGGGCGGCCGGCGTCGGGTCGTTGCGTGTTAAGTTGAAAAGCACGGAGGCACCGGCTGGAAAGAGAAATCTCCCTTGGACTCACCCGCACCAGTAAGAATCCTGACCGTCTGCACGGGCAACATCTGCCGGTCACCCGTGGCCGAGCGGCTGCTGCAGGCGGGGCTCAACCAGGTGCTGCCGGGCGGATTCGAGGTGGCCAGCGCAGGGACCCGCGCCATGGTGGGCGACCCCATGCAGCCGATTTCCGCGGACATCGTACGCACGTTCGGCGGCGACCCCGAAAACTTCGCCGCCCGCCAACTGACACCGAAGGTCCTGCGCGGCGTGGACCTGGTGCTCACCATGACCTCGGGGCACCGCGGCGAGGTCCTGCAGCTGGACGCGTCCCTCCTCAAGCGGACCTTCACCATCCGCGAGTTCGCCCGGATGCTTGACGTCCTGGACGAGCGCGCTGCCGCTTCCGAGGGCAGGGATCCTGGCGCAGGAACGCCCGACGACGGCGATCCCCTGGCCGCCAACCACGCCTTTTGGCGGGGCTTGCCGGCGAGCGCGGCGGCGGTGCGCCACTTGTCGCTGCCTGCAGACTCGTCCGAGAACGACATCATCGACCCCTACCGCCGGGCGCCCGAGGTATACCGGCAGATGGAGGACGAACTCGCGCCCGCGATCGTGTCCATCCTGCGCCATGCACGCCTCAACGCTCCCGTTCGCGGGACCCGTGCCGGGTCACTGTAGCGCTCCGGCGAGCCCGGCATCTCTCCCGAAAGATTCGACGGCGGCCCGGTGAGTCCGACGGCGGCGGCCATGGCAGGTGACAGTTTGGACACGTTTGTAGCCAGGGAGGGCCCGGCGGGCGGACACTGATCCCACCATCCCCACGATGAGGTGAGGCACAATGAGCACGCCCGGCGATTCCGAACCCGGCACCAGCCCCTCCGGCCCCCACCCGCGCGGTCTTGGCCTGGTGCTCTGGCGGCGACGTTGGATTGCGGCGCTGCTGGCGGTGGTCCTGGTGGCGGTTGCCGTCGTCGCCGTCGTCAGCCTCAACCGCGCAGGCAACGAGGCCCAGCCTGCCGCAACTCAAAGCGAAACCCCCGCTGGGACAGCTTCCGAAACTCCGCTGCCGGCCTTGCCTCCTCCGCCGCCGCCTCCATCCATCCCGGAACACCCTGCCGTGGCCATGAACGTCCTGGTGATTGGCAGCGACATGCGCGGCATCGCCAAAGATGCCGCAGCCCACACCGCGGCAACCGGCCAGCCCATGGACCACCGTTCAGACGTCCTGATGCTGGTCCATGTCCCGGCTGACCGCCGGTCCCTGTACATCGTTTCCATCAACAGGGACCTGTGGGTGGACATCCCCGGCTTCGGTGGAGGAAAGATCAACGCCGGGCTGCAGTACGGCGGCATCGACATGACCACCCGGACGGTGCAGCAACTGTTTGGGATCACTATCCACCACACCCTGATGCTGGACTTCGGCGGCTTCAAGCTTCTGGTGGACGGGCTGGGCGGCATCGACGTCAAGGTCCCCGTCCCGTTCCAGTCCACGCACGACACGAAGCACGTCTTCGGCCCGGGCGTGAATCACCTGAACGGCCAGGCGGCGCTGGAATTCTCCCGGGAGCGTCACGCGTTCATCGACGGCGACTTCCAGCGGGTGCGCAACCAGCAGGCCCTGCTGCGGGCCGTCCTCGCCCGCCTCACGGCCGGCGGCGCCCTGAAGAACGTGACGGCGGTAAGGGGCCTGGTGGAGTTCGCGTCCTGCTGCCTCACAGTGAACAAGGGCTTTGACCCGGCGCAGGCCGCCATCCTCGCCTACAGCCTCCGCAACCTGAACGCGAACGCCATCGGCATGATGACCCTGCCCACGGCCGGGAACGGATTCATCGCCGGGCAGTCCGTGCTGCTCCCGGATTACGCCGCCATCAATGCCGTGGGGGCCGCCCTTCGGGAGGGACGGATCAAGGAGTTCGCAGTGCCGTAAGCCAGCTGTTCAGCCCCGGCTTACCCTTCGTTCACCTATGGGAAACGGTCCGTGCGCCGGGCGCCGGAAGGCTGGCCCCCATGACTGACATTTCTCGCCGCACCATCGTCAAGGGCTCCGTCCTCGCCGCCGCACTGGCAGCCACACCCGCAGCTGCGCAGGCCGCCCCTGGCCAGCAACCCGCCGGCATTGCATTGGTCCGGAACCGGCTGACCCTGCCCAGCGGTATCGCCACCGGCGACGTCACCTCCGACTCCGCCGTGCTGTGGTCCCGCGCTTCAGGCCCCGGCCGGATGACAGCCATACTGCGGGCGGTCGACGACGGCGGCGGGGTCCTGCGCGGCCGCGGCTCCTTCGAGCGCACCCTCCGCGGGCCGCGCGCCACCCAGGCTTCCGACTTCACCGCAAAGATCCACGCCGGTAACCTGCCGTCCAACACCCGCTTCGCGCTGGAGATCAACTTCGAGGACGACGGCGGCGCTGCCGGTGAGACGGTCCGCGGCACCTTCCGCACGGCTCCCGACGCCGGGACGGGCAACGGGGGCGACGTGCCGGCGTCGTCCGTCCAGAGCTTCGTCTGGACCGGTGACACGGCCGGGCAGGGCTGGGGCATCAACGAGGAGATCGGCGGGATGCGCGGTTACCGGGCCATGCACCAGGCCCGGCCGGACTTCTTTATCCACTCCGGCGACACGGTGTACGCGGACGGACCGCTGACTGAAACCGTGGTGGAACGGGACGGGCAGGTGTGGCGGAACCTGGTGACCGAGGAGGTGTCCAAGGTGGCCGAAACCCTCACCGAATTCCGCGGCCGGCACCGGTACAACTCCATGGACGCCAACATGCGTGCCATGTTCGCTGACGTGCCGGTGATCGCAAACTGGGACGACCACGAAACCACCAACAACTGGTACCCCGGCGAGATCCTCGAGGACCCGCGCTACACGGTCCGCGACGTCAACACCCTCGCGGCGCGCGGCCGGCAGGCGTGGCAGGAGAACATGCCGATCGCCGACTCGTCCGCGCTCTGGCGCCCCGGCACGTTCGACGACGCCGGCCAGTACCAGCCCGCGCGCATCTACCGGAAGATCAGCCGCGGCCCCCAGCTGGACATTTTCTGCCTGGACATGCGCACCTTCAAGTCCCCCAACACCGACGGCAAGGAGTCGTACGCCACGTCCATCCTCGGCCAGGAACAGGTGGACTGGCTGATCCGGGAAGCCACGAAATCAAAGGCCACCTGGAAAGTGATTGCCGCCGACCTGCCGCTGGGCATCATTGTGCCCGACGGCGCCGTAAACCAGGAGAGCCTGGCAAACCGCGACGCCGGTGCGCCACTTGGGCGCGAGCTGGAGATCGCGGGGGTGCTGAGCGCGTTCAAGCACAACCGGGTTAAGAACGTGGTGTGGCTCACGGCCGACGTGCACTACTGCGCCGCCCACCACTACTCCCCCGAGCGCGCCGCCTTCACCGACTTCGACCCGTTCTGGGAATTCGTGGCCGGGCCCATCGCCGCCGGCTCTTTCGGCCCCAACCCGATGGACGGAACGTTCGGCCCCGAGGTGGTCTTTTCCAAGGCCGGGCGCTTCCCCGGAGAGTCGCCGCGCGACGGCGAGAACCAGTTTTTCGGGCACGTGCAACTGGATGACCACACCTTTACCGTGAGCCTGCGGAATGCCAACGGTGCCACGGTGTTCTCAAAGGTGCTGACGCCGCAGCCGTAGCCGGGGCGGCTCCCGGTGGCGCTGCCGCTCGCTGCGCTTCCGGGCGGCCTCCCGCCGTCGTCGATTGACCCACCTCGTTTACTTTCCCTGGCCCATGGGTACGCCGCTGGTAATGTTCCTGCATTCGGCACGGCACACGGACGGGGTGATTCTTTGTGGAAGAGGACGGACTGACAGAGGCTGTCCAAGAAGCCGGGGCGGTGGATCTGATCCTGATCCGCCACGGTGAGAGCGAAGGGAACGTGGCTGCCACCGATGCGCGGCTGGCGGGGGCAGAGGTCATCGAGGTGCCGGCCCGGGACGCAGACGTGGACCTCTCGGGAACCGGGCAGGAACAGGCCAAGGCCCTGGGCGCCGCGCTGGCCCGCATTGCTGAGGACGTCCGGCCGGATGCCGTGGTTTCCTCGCCGTACGCCCGTGCCCGCCAGACGGCCGAGATCGCCATCGAAGCAGCGGGCTGGCCCGTCAAGGTGCGGACCGATGAACGCCTGCGCGACCGCGAACTCGGCATCCTGGACCGGCTGACACGCCGCGGTGTTGAAAGCCGCTTTCCGGAAGAGGCTGAGCGCCGCGAGTGGCTGGGCAAGCTCTACTATCGGCCGCCGGGCGGCGAATCCTGGGCTGATGTGGCACTGCGGCTGCGTTCCGTCCTGGATGAACTGAACAGCCTCGGCACCGGGCACCGGGTGATGCTGGTGTGCCACGACGCCGTGATCCTGCTGTTCCGCTACGTGCTGGAGGGCATGAATGAGCAGGAAATCCTGGACCTTGCCGCGAGCACGTCGGTCCTCAACGCTTCGTTGACCCGCTACGTCCGGCCGTCCGGTGAGGGGCCCTGGACCTTGGAAAGCTTCAACGTGGCGGACCACCTCACCGAGCAGGGTGTAACAGTCACCGAGCATGCGGGAGATGCCAGTGTCCACCCAAAATGACTCCCTGGCCACAGCCCGGGCTGCCACCGCTTCCCCGACGCTGGTGACGCCGTCGCTGCTTCGCGGCTGGCCGCTGCCGGCGCCGGGCGCGGACAAGTATTCGCGCGGCTCGGTGCTGGTGATCGGTGGTGCACGGGCCACGCCCGGTGCGGTACTGCTGGCCGGTACGGCTGCGCTGCGGGCCGGCGCCGGAAAGCTCACGCTTGCCGTGGCGGAGTCGGTGGCGATGCAGCTGGGCGTGGCCCTGCCGGAATGCGGGGCCATGGGGCTGCCGGAAAACGCGGACGGCTCGGTAACCGGTGAGGGCCTGGACCGGATCTCCTCGTACCTCGAGCGCGCCGATGCGATCCTGGTGGGCCCCGGGCTGGACGATCCGGACCTCGCGGCGGAGCTGCTGCGGGCACTGCTGGAGCGGGAGGCGGCCGGCTCCAGTGATTCAGGCTCTGGTGATTCAGGCTCTGGTGAGGGGGACGCTGGCGGTGGTCCCGCCGTCGTGCTTGATGCCTATGCCCTGGGTGCCTTGGTGAAGGTGGCGGACCTGCTGGAGCCGTGGAAGGGGCGGCTGATCCTCACGCCGAACCCGAAGGAGGCAGCTGTTTTGCTGGACCGCAAGGTGGAGGATCTGGCTGCCGATATTGCTGAGATCGCGGATACGTTCCAGGCGGTGGTGAGCTGCCAGGGCTTCATCGCACGTCCGTCCGGCGAGGACGCGCCGGAGGAATCCGAACTCTGGCAGATGACCACCGGGTACGGCGGGCTGGGGACTTCCGGCAGCGGGGACGTCCTTGCCGGGGCAATCGCGGGACTTCGCGCCCGGGGAACCACCAGCGCGCAGGCCGCATGCTGGGGGACCCATCTTCACGCTGCAGCAGCAGACCGGCTCGCCAGCAGGCTGGGCCCCCTCGGGTTCCTCGCCCGCGAACTGGCCGACGAACTGCCCGCCCTGATGCTGGAGCTGAATACCTAACAGCGCCCCGGGGCGTTCGAAGCCCGGGCATGGGACGGCCCCCGGCCGAAACCGGGGGCCACCGTACCGGGAAGTGCAGGCCTACCCTGCCGTGCGTGTTCAGCGCTGTGGCGTGCTCAGAATGGCTATCCGCCCCAAAAGGCAGTCAACAATCATTTACCCGACATCCCGATCCTGCTGGGTACTAAGCGGAAATTTCCTGCTTTGCCCCCTTCGTCTCAACTTCAATCTTACGCGGTTTGGCCTTTTCAGCGACAGGAATCCGAAGGGTCAGGACACCGGCGTCGTACGACGCCCTCACGTTGTCAGTGTCCAGCGTGTCCCCGAGGATCAGCTGGCGGCTGAACACGCCGCGCGGCCGCTCGGAGGCGATCAGCTCCGTGTCCTGGCCTGCGGGTTCCGGGCGCTCCGCCCGCACCGTCAGGACATTCCGTTCAACATCCAGATCCACTGAGTCCGCTGAAACACCGGGCAGATCAAAGGCGACTACAAAGTCCTGGCCTTCACGCCAGGCGTCCATTGGCATCGCTGCCGGACGCGCTGTGGTGCCGAGGACCTGCTGGGCCAGCCTGTCCAGCTCGCGGAACGGATCGGTTCGCATCAACATGGCTTCCCTCCTCGTGAGAGACGGTCCAACACTGTTTTGGTACCAGCCGATCTGTATTGGCTGATACAGATTTTTTAGCACCGTCCAGGAAGATCTGCAAGCGGTTTTCGCAAAAGTTTTTCCGGCTCCAGGCGGGGTGCGGATGGGCACGCAGAAGGGGCCCTCGCGGTGTGCAAAGGGCCCCTTCGGCGCGTGGCGTGATAGCTGTTCTAGCTCCGGGTTGGGTCGGGACGGAGCGGCTCAGGACCCGGGTCCGGCACGGGCAGTGGCCCGGGAGGCTCCGGTACGGGAAACGGGTTGGGCGATGGCGGACCGGGGTGGCCGGGCTGGCCGGGATCAGGGGTTGGGCCTGGCTCCGGCGGGAACGGCTCGGGCTCGTGCACTGGCGGGATGGTCATAAACTTCCCTTCTCACGCTGGGCGGATGTGCCTTAGCGTGAACAGGATACGCCTGCCGCCGAAACCCTACTAGGGCCTCGTCCGGTAGCGAACGGCCGGTCCAATGTCAGGGCGGGTCTATATATTTGAACCCATGACCCAGACTCCGCTGCAGGACTCCGCCAGCACTGCGACCCCCACCCCCACTCCCCCGGTTGCCCGGAAAATCGCCTCCGAGCGCATTCACCACGGGGACACGTTCGTGGACAACTACGAGTGGCTGCGGGACAAGGAATCCACCGAGGTAGTGGAGCACCTTAAGGCCGAAAACGCCTACCAGGAAGCAGTCACCGCGCATCAGGAGCCGCTGCGCGAGGCGATCTTCCAGGAGATTAAGGGCCGCACCCAGGAAACAGACCTGTCCGTCCCCCACCGCAAGGACGGCTGGTGGTACTTCAGCCGCTCGGCGGAAGGCAAGGAGTACGGCATCCAGTGCCGGGTCCGTGCCCAAAACACCGGCAACCCCGTCGCGGACTGGACTCCCCCGGCCGTGGAACCGGGCGTCGGTATCCCGGGCGAGGAAATCCTGCTGGACGGCAACATCGAGGCCGAAGGGAAGCCGTTCTTCTCGGTTGGCGGCACCGCTGTCACGGTGGACGGCACCCTTTACGCCTATGCCGTGGACAACGCCGGCGATGAACGCTTCACCCTGCGCATCAAGGACCTGCGGACCGGCGGGCTGCTGCCGGACGTCATCGAAAACGTCTTCTACGGCGTCTCCTTCTCCCCGGACGGCACCCGCATCTTCTACACACTGGTGGACGACTCCTGGCGCCCCTACCAGGTCAAGGCCCACACCCTGGGAACACCCGTTTCCGAGGACGTGGTGATCTACCAGGAGGACGACGTCGCCATGTGGCTGGGCTTTGAGCTCTCCGCTGACAGGCGCTATCTCGTGCTGGGCATCGGCTGCTCTGAGTACAGTGAGACCCGGCTTCTCCGGTTCGATGATCCCGCCCAAGAGCTCACCACCGTTATTTCCCGGGGTGAGCGCGTACTCTACGAGGCCGAACCGTTCCTGCTGCCGGGCCCCGACGGCGTCAAGACCGAACGCATCCTGCTCACGCACAACCGCGGCGCCATCAACTCCATGGTCTCCCTGGCTGACTGGGCCGAGCTTCGCAAGCCGCTCCCCGAGCAGCGGTGGGACAGCGTCGTTGAACATTCCGACGACGTCCGCGTCAACGGCGCAGGCGTCACCTCCACGCACCTCGTCGTTTCCATCCGCAAGGACACCATCGAGCGCGTGCAGGTCATCGGGCTGGAAGGCCTGGGCACTGCGGCCCAGGAGGCACCGGTGGAGCCCGCGTTCGACGAGGAGCTGTACACCGCCGGGGTGGGCGGCTCCGATTACGAGGCCCCAGTCATCCGGCTCGGCTACACGTCCTACTTCACGCCGTCCCGGGTCTACGACTTTGTCCTGCCTACTTCCGGGCAGCCCGCCGGCGAGCTGCTCCTCCGAAAGGAAAGCCCGGTCCTGGGCGGGTACGACGGCAAGGACTACGTGGCCACCCGGGAATGGGCTGAAGCGGGCGACGGCACCCGCATCCCGCTCTCCGTGCTGCGCCACAAGGCGGTTAAGCAGGATTCGACTGCGGTGGGCCTGGTGTACGGTTACGGCTCCTATGAGTTGAGCATGGATCCCGGCTTCGGCATCGCGCGGCTGTCCCTGCTGGACCGCGGCGTGGTGTTTGTGATCGCCCACATCCGCGGCGGCGGCGAACTGGGCCGGCACTGGTACGAGGACGGCAAGAAGCTCAGCAAGAAAAACACCTTCACCGACTTCGTGGACGCCACGGACTGGCTGGCAGGCTCGGGCTGGGTGGATCCCTCCCGGATAGCGGCCCTGGGCGGCTCGGCCGGCGGACTGCTGATGGGTGCCGTGGCCAACATGGCCCCGGAAAAGTATGCCGCGATCGTGGCGCAGGTGCCGTTCGTGGACGCGCTCACCACCATCCTGGATCCGGAGCTGCCGCTGTCCGCCCTTGAGTGGGAGGAATGGGGCAACCCCATCACGGACCCCGAGGTCTACACCTACATGAAGTCGTACTCGCCCTACGAGAACGTCCGCCCGGCGTCGTACCCGAAGATCGCCGCGGTAACGTCCTTCAACGACACCCGGGTCCTGTACGTGGAGCCGGCAAAGTGGGTGCAGGAGCTGCGGAACAGGACCACGGGATCCGAGCCGGTAGTGATGAAGATCGAGATGGACGGCGGCCATGGCGGCGCGTCCGGCCGGTATGTCCAGTGGCGCGAGCGGGCTTGGGACTACGCCTTCATCGCAGATTCCCTCGGTGCCACGGAGCTGCTCCCGGGGGCTGGCCTGAAATAGGCACACCTGTTGCTCCATCGCGGGGGGCCAGACGAATTCGGCCTGGTTCCCAAAAAAGCTAATCATGCTTACTCTTATCTGACGCAGTGCTGTCCGCTGGGGGGCAGATCAACCCGCGCCGGAACTTGAGGTGACGTGAGCATGGTTTCCCAGCACAGCGACGACGGAGCGAATGGCTGCCAGCGACTTGGGGCGGTTTTCCCCGTGCGCATCCTTGCCCTGGGGGCTGCTGCAGCCGTCCTGGCCGGGCTCACGGGGGTATGGTGGCCCGGCGCCGCCGCGTACGGCGCGGTTCAGCATGACGAACGCGCCGTACCGGCAGGCGCCGCCACGCCTGCCGACTGGGACGATCCCGGCCCATCCTGGGTATTCCCGTTCGACCCGCCGGAGGACCCGGAGGAGGACGGCAACCAGGCCTTGGCGGTGAACACCACCGACGGCTCGGTGGACTACAGCGTGGAGTTCGCACTTGTTTGGGCCGAGGACGGCGATCCGGTAGAGACGAGAAATGAAGCGTACGCGTTCGCCAGCTGCACAGGCTGCACGGCGGTGGCCGTGGGATTTCAGGTGGTGCTGATTGAGGAACAAACCGATGTCATAGCTCCCCAGAACCTGTCCGCAGCTGTGAATTACGACTGCACCGAGTGCAATACCTATGCGCTGGCCAACCAGTTGGTCCTGTCCCTTGCCGGCCCGCTAAATGACGACACTATGGAACAGCTGTCAGCACTGTGGTGCGAAATCGACGAGTACGGCACAAACCTTGAGGACGTCCCCCTTTCCGAAATTCAGAACAGGCTTGAGGCGTACAAGGAGCAGATCATCACGGTCGTCCAGGCCGACCCGAGCACCACAGAGGACGGCATCGCAACCTCCATCGAACCCGCCGCTGGGGCCTGAACCCTCATCGGTACTGATTTCCAAAAAACATAATCATGCTTACTATTGTCTGGCGCTGGCTGCCCGCTGGGGGTAGACAACCCGCGCCACACTGGAGGTTGCGTGAGCATGGAACAGGAAATGCGTCCCCTGACCGATGACGAACTAATGCTGGAGCAGGCAACAGCTTTGCCGGACAAGGAAGTTGCCTCTGTCCTGGACCTCAATGCGGATCTGGACCTCGGCATCGACGCGGCGGCACCCATCGACCTCGCCGTCGCGGCCAACGCCAACGTGGCCGCACCGATCGACGCCGCCGCCTCCGCCAACATCCTCTCCTACGGTTCTGACGCACAGGCCCTCGCTGACCAGGGCGTCATGATTGAGCAGGGCATCGTGGCCGACGCGAACGCCGAATCCACCCAGGACAGCACCATCAACCAAGGCAACGACACCGTTGACGACGGTGGCATCACTGCCCAAACGGACGGCACCGAGGCCACCGGCACCGGCGCCACGGCCGACGGCGGCAGCCTCCTCCCCGACGGAACATCCACCGACGGCATCGTGCCCGAGGAAGGGCTGGGCGAAGCCCTGCCCGACGTCGGCGCGCTGCCGGTGGATCCCGCCGCCGCGTTGGACGGGGACCTGCTCAACGTCAACGTGGACCTTGCCGCCGACGCCGACATCGCCGCCCCGATCAATGGTGCAGTGGCGGCCAACGCGAACGTCGCCGCCCCGATCGACGCCGCCGTCGCCGCGAACATCGGCTCCATCGACAGCCAGGCCTATGCCGTGGCCGAACAGGACGCCATCATTTCACAGCACATCGAGGGCGAAGCCAACGCCTCTGCCGACCAGCAGTCCGACCTCGAGCAGTAAGCACAGATGACCCACGCCAGCGGCGGGCCGCGCCCCCAGGCCGGCCCGCCGTCGTCCGCTGCCCCCGTTGCCGAGCACCCGCTGCAGGATCCCGCCCGGGCCGACGGCGTCCAGCTCATCGGCCGGTCCGAGGGGTCCGGATACCGGGAACCGCCGTCGCTGGTCCGCCGCGCGGACGGCCAGACCCTGCAGCTGACGCCACTGCTGTACGCGGTTCTGGAGGCTGTGGACGGCAGGCGCACCGTGGAAGACATCGCCGCCCAAGCCAGCCAGGCATCGGGAAGGCTTATCAGCGCCGAGAACGTGCGCACCTTGATGGATTCCCAACTCCTGCCGCTGGGCCTGCTTCGCCTCGCAGACGGATCCCAGCCGGAGGTCCGGAAGGCTGACCCGCTGCTGGGGATGCGCTTCCGCTATACCGTGACGGATCCGGAGCGGACCCGGAGGATCACCGCACCCTTCGCAGCCCTGTTCAATCCGCTGATCGTGGTGGCGGTGACCGTGGCATTCCTGGCCGCGTGCTGGTGGGTGCTGATGGTGAAGGGGCTCGGATCGGCCACCCACGAAGCGTTCGAGCACCCTGTCCTGCTCCTGCTGATCTTTGCCATCACCATCGTCTCCGCCGGTTTCCACGAGTTCGGGCATGCCGCGGCTGCGCGCAAGGGCGGTGCCACGCCCGGAGCCATGGGCGCCGGGCTATACCTGGTCTGGCCGGCGTTCTTCACCGACGTGACGGACTCGTACCGGCTGGGCCGCGGCGGTCGGCTACGGACAGACCTTGGCGGCCTGTACTTCAACGGGATTGTTGCGGTGGCCATCATGGCGCTGTGGTGGGCCACCGGCTTTGATGCGCTGCTGCTGGTGGTGGTCACCCAGATCCTGCAGATGGTCCGGCAACTGCTTCCCCTGGTCAGGTTTGACGGATACCACATTCTGGCCGACGCCACCGGTGTGCCCGACCTGTTCCAGCGCATCAAGCCCGTCCTGCTGGGCCTGCTTCCCTGGCGGTGGGGAAGTCCGGAGAACAAGGTCCTCAAGCCGTGGGCCCGTGCCGTGGTGACGGTGTGGGTGCTGGTCACCGTGCCGCTGCTGTTGTTCAGCCTGGCTATGATGGTGCTCGCCCTGCCGCGGCTGCTGGCCACGGCGTGGAGCAGCGCCGCCCGGCAGCAGGGCCTGCTCGCCGAGAGCCTTTCCGCCGGCGATGTCGCCGGCGCTGCGGTCCGCGTCCTGGCCATCGTGGCCGTGGCCCTTCCCATGCTGGGCATGCTCTACATCCTGCTGCGGCTGCTGCGGCAGCTGGTTACCGGACTCTGGCAGAAAACCCGCGGGAAGGTCCTCCAGCGAGCTGCCGCCATGGGCGCCGTGGCGGTGCTGCTGGCCGGGCTCGCTTGGGCATGGTGGCCCGACGGCGGGACGTACCGTCCGGTGCAGCCGTACGAACGCGGCACGCTGGCGGATGCAACGACGTCTGTCTTCCCGGCTGCGGGCACAGTCCTGCGGGAGGGCGGCAGCGGGAGGACCGTGGTGCTGTGGCCCGAGGGTGCAGCGATGCCGACGCGCGAGAACCCTCAGCTGAGCATGGTGCTGGTTCCGGTGGAGGCTTCGCCGGGCTCCAGCCCGGGTTCATCCCCTGCTGGTTCCACCGCCGGTTCCGTACCGCCGTCCTGGGTGTTCCCGTTCGACCGGCCGGCCGCCCCGGAGGAGGACGGCAACCAGGCACTCGCCGTGAACACCACCGACGGTTCGGTCACCTACAGCGTGGCCTTCGCGCTGGTGTGGGCCGAGGACGGCGAACCCGTGGATACCCGGAACGAGGCCTACGCCTTTGCCAGCTGTACCGGCTGCGCCGCCGTGGCGGTGGGCTTCCAGGTGGTGCTCATCGTGGGGCAGGCGGACGTGGTGGTTCCGGAAAACCTCTCTGCGGCAGCCAACTACAACTGCGTCGAATGCCTCACCTTTGCGCTGGCCAGCCAACTCGTCCTTACCCTGGACGGCCCGCTGAGTGAAGCCGGCAGGGAGCAACTGACGGCACTGTGGGCCGAAATTGCGGAGTACGGCCGGAACATCCGGAACGTGCCGCTCTCGGAAATCCAGGCCAGACTGTCCGCGTACAAGGAACAGATCACGGGCATTATCAAGGCCGATCCGAGCGCCACGAAAACCGTCGCTCCCACTGCAACGAACACCGCGGGGCCTCCAACGGCGCCGGCCGCAACACCCACCGGCGCGCCCGCCGGTACCCCGGCTACCGGCAGTACGCCCGCAACAGTGCCCGCCGCACCCGCTCCGGCAGGGACGGGGGCCGCCACCGCGCCGGTGACGCAGCCCGCTCCCGCCGACGCGCCGCCGTCGTCCGCACCCATTGAGACGCCGGTTCCAACGGCGGATACTGGGGGCACGGCCCCCGCCGCTGAGCCCCTACCCACCGCAAACCCCAGCTAGGAGAGCAGATGTCGTTGAGCAAGGGAACGTCCGTGGAATGGAACACGTCGCAGGGCACAACGCACGGCAAGATTGTGGAGAAGAAAACCAGCGACTTCGAGCTGGACGGCCACACGCACCGCGCCAGCGAGGACGAGCCCCAGTACGTGGTGGAATCGGCCAAGACCGGCGCGCGGGCCGCACACAAGGCCTCCGCCCTGACGGAAAAGAAGTAACGCGAATGGCCGCACAGCACGAGGTTGTGATCATCGGCGGCGGCAACGCCGGGATTTCCCTGGCCGCCCGGCTGGAGCGCTACAGCGTCAAGGACGTGGCCCTCATTGAGCCCAGCGACCACCACTTCTTTCAGCCGCTGTTTTCCCACATCGCCGGGGGCAGGGCAGCAGCCAAGGAAGCCGTCCGGCCGCAGGAACCCCTGATTCCGGACGGCGTCACCTGGATCCGGGACTCCGCTGCGGGCGTGGACACCGATTCGAACACGGTCACGTTGGATTCAGGTGCCACCGTGGCGTACGGACAGCTGGTGGTCTGCCCGGGCCTGCAGTACGACTGGGACGACGTGCCTGGCCTGGCCGAGGCCGTGCACTCGCCGAACGGCGCCTCCCACTATGAGTTCGAGCTGGCGCCGAAGGCCTGGACGCTGCTGAGCGGGCTGACGTCCGGCACCGCCGTGTTCACCATGCCGGCCGGACCGGTCAAATGCGGCGGCGCGGCCCAAAAGCCCATGTACCTTGCCTGCGACTACTGGAAGGAACAGGGCGTCCTGGACCGGATCCGGGTGGTGATGGTCCAGCCCTACCCCACGGTGTTCGGGGTGGCGGAGGTGGACCGGGAGTTGGACCGCAAGATCGCGGAGTACGGCATCGAGCTGCGGACCAACAGCGAACTGGTGTCCGTGGATGCTGCCAGCCAGAAGGCCACCATCCGGGACACCGAATCCGGCGCCGAGGACAACCTGCACTACGACGTCCTCAACGCCGTCCCGCCCCAATCCGCGCCGGACTGGCTGAAGGCAACCAACCTGCCCGCACCGGATGACGCGGGTGGCTTTGTGGAAGTGGACCGGCAGACGCTCCGGCACATACGGTTCCACAACGTCTGGTCCCTCGGCGACGCCGCCGGGACCACCAACTCCAAGTCCGGCGGCGCCCTGCGCAAGCAGACGAAGGTACTGGCTAAAAACCTGGTGGCCGCCCGGAAGGGGAAACCGCTGCCGGCCAAGTACAACGGCTACTCCGTGTGCCCGTTCACGGTATCGCGCAACACAGTGGTGTTTGCCGAGTTCGATGACCGGTACCGCCCCATGCCCACGATCCCGCGCATCCCCATGTGGAACGAGAGCAAGCTGTCCTGGGTGGTGGACCGGGACATCTTCCCGCAGGTGTACTGGAACCTGATTCTCAAGGGCCGCGCTTAGCGGGCGGTTCGGGTTCCGCTCTGCTGCTTGAGGGCCTGGTCCACGCGCCACTCGTCAGCCAGGACTGCGTAAATCAGCTCGGTGGCCCACTGGCCTTTGTAGTGCCACTTGTCCACGTGCCGCGCTTCCTGCCGCATGCCCAGCCGGCAACAAAGCGCGGCAGATGCCGTGTTGAGCTCGTCCAGGCGCGCCTCGATCCGGTGCATGCCGAGCTCCTCGAAACCGAGCCGGAGCACCGCCGCTGCGGCCTCGGTGGCGTAGCCCTTGCCCCTGGCACCCGGCGCCAGGGTCCAGCCCACTTCGGCCTGCCCGCACCCCGGCAGCCATTTGAGGACCACCTCGCCCTGCAGCCCGCCGTCGTCCACTGCCGCGACGGCGAGAGCCACCCAGTCGCCCTCCTTCCTGAAAACGAAGTTGGCGTACCGGCCCACCCGCTCCATCGACTCCGTGTAGGTTTTCGCCGGTCCCGGCAGGAACCTGGCGGTCGCCGGCAGCGAGTGGTAGGCGTGGAAGGCCTCCAAATCGCTGGCTTCGAAGCGGCGCAGGATCAGCCGTTCGGTGCGGATCGGCAGGGTGATGTCAGGCATGGGAAGGAGGCTAGCGGGCAGGCCCGGATCCTACGACGGCGGCCGTCGCCTCCGCGATGGCACGTTCCTCGTCAGTGGGAACCACCAGGACAGGGATGGCGGACTGTGGGGTGGAAATGACGCGGGGTTCCTTTGACCGCTCGGCGTTCAGGCCGGCGTCGAGCTCTATGCCCAGGGCACCCAGCTTCTCCGCAACCAGCCCGCGGAACTGGTGGGAGTTCTCGCCGATGCCGGCGGTGAACACCAGTGCCTTGGCTCCGCCCACGGCCACGTGGTAGCCCCCGATGTATTTGGCCAGCCGGTACGAGGTGACGCCGAGCGCGGTGGCCGCCTTGGCGTCGCCGGCCTCGGCTGCCTCGACCACTGAGCGCATGTCGTTGTTGCCGGCCAGGCCCTTCAGCCCGGATTCGCGGTTGAGCATGGTGTCGATGTCTTCAGGGGTCCAGCCCGCCCGGCCGAGGAACACCAGGATGGAGGGGTCGAGGTCGCCCGAACGGGTCCCCATCACCAGGCCCTCCAGCGGGGTGAAGCCCATGGACGTGTCCACGGAACGGCCGCCCCGGATGGCCGTGACGGAGGCGCCGTTGCCCAGGTGGGCAATGACGCCGTCGAACTCCTCAACCCGAAGGTCCAGCAGCGCGGCGGCGCGGCGGGTGACGTACTCATGGGAGGTGCCGTGGAAGCCATAGCGGCGGATGCCGTGGTTGGTGTACAGCTCGTCCGGGACAGCGTAGCGCCAGGCGTGCTCCGGAAGGGTGCGATGGAACGCTGTATCAAACACGGCCACCTGCGGCATGTCCGGCCACTTCTTGGTGATCGCACGGATGCCCAGGACGTTGGCGGGGTTGTGCAGGGGCGCCAGCGGGTTGAGCCGCTCGATCGCGCGGGTGATCTCATTGTCGATCAGCACCGGCTCGGCAAACCGCTCGCCGCCGTGCACTACGCGGTGCCCCACGGCGGCCAGCTCCAGGTCGCCCAGTTCCTGGTGGATGGCTGCGTCCACCTGCTCCAGCGCCTCGGCGTGGTCCCGCGGGCCCTCGATCTCGCCGTCACCGTCTCCGCCGTTGCCCATGCCGATCTTTTCGATCAGCCCCTCGGTCAATACGCTGCCTGCGGCGACGTCGCGCACTTGGTACTTGAGCGAGGACGAGCCGGAATTGATGACAAGCACGAGCATGCGGGGCCTCCTGAGCCTGGCTTCTGCAGTTCAAACCACACTATAGGTTGCCCTGCTGCCACGCAGTTTCCTTGCGATTGGGAGCGGCCTGTGCCTAGAGTCGGCGGGACAGGCTGGACCACGCCCCGAGAGGACAATTCCATGACGAACGAGCCCGCTTCGATCGACGAGAACGACCCCACCAACACGGGATCCAGCAACACCGCTGCGCTCAACGCCCAAGGCGGCGCAGGTTCCGGGTCGAAGGATCCCACCGGTGTGGAGGGTGCGAATCCGGCCCTGGACGACACCGGCGCCCACAAGGCCGGGGAAACCGGGGAGGCACCGGAAGCGCCGGAGAACCTGCAGGACCTCGACCTCACCCCGCAGGGCCTGGCCGACGAGCCGGCCCACCAGGATGATCAGGACAGTGTGGTCAGGCCGCACAACAGCGACGCTTGACGGGTTCGGCCGGGCCCCGCCCCTGGGGAGGCTCAACCACCGCTGTTAGAAAGCCTGCGCCTGGATGGCCGTAATGGCCACCGTGTTCACGATGTCCTCTACTGTGCAGCCGCGGGAGAGGTCGTTGACCGGCTTTCGCAGCCCCTGCAGGACCGGCCCGACGGCGACGGCACCCGAGCTCTGCTGCACCGCCTTGTAGGTGTTGTTGCCGGTGTTGAGGTCCGGGAAGATGAACACGGTGGCCTGCCCGGCCACTGAAGATCCCGGCATTTTGGACTCGGCGATCGAGGCGTCCACGGCGGCGTCGTACTGGATGGGGCCTTCAACGGCCAGGTCCGGGCGGCGCTCGCGCACCAGCTCGGTGGCCTGCCGCACCTCGTCCACGGCTTCACCGGAGCCGGACCCGCCGGTGGAGTAGGACAGCATGGCCACCCGCGGCTCCACGCCGAACTGTGTTGCGGTCTCGGCGGAAGCGAGAGCGATGTCCGCCAGCTGTTCCACGTTCGGGTCCGGGTTCACTGCACAGTCGCCGTAGACCAGCACCCGGTCCGGCATCAGCATCAGGAACACGGACGAAACGATTTTCACACCCTCGCGGGTCTTCACGAACTCGAGCGCCGGCCGGATGGTGTGCGCGGTGGTGTGGGCCGCGCCGGACACCATGCCGTCCACCACACCCAGCTGGACCATCATGGTGCCGAAGTAGCTGCCGTCCTGCATGATCTCCAGGGCCTTGGGCAGGTCAACACCCTTGTGCGCCCGCAGCTCCGAGTACTGCTCGGCGAACTTCTGCCGAAGGTCCGAGGTGGCGGGATCCACGATATTGATCCCGGACAGGTCGATGCCGCGGGCGGCGGCCAGCTCGCGGACATCCGATTCCGGGCCGAGGACGGTGAGGTCGCAGACGTCGCGGCGGTGCAAAATTTCGGCCGCCCGCAGGATCCGTACATCGGTCCCCTCGGGGAGGACCACATGGCGGCGCTGGCCGCGGGCCCGTTCGATGAGGTCGTGCAGGAACCGGAGCGGGGTCATGCGTTCGGCCCGCGGCAGGTGCAGCCGCTCCACCAGTTCCGCTTCATCCACTGTTCGTGACCAGAGCCCGAGGGCCGAGGCCACCTTGCGGCGGTGCCCGGACCAGATCTCGCTCCGGACCTCGGAGACGCGGCGGGCGGTGGTGTACGTGTCATCCGTGGCGGCGAACACCGGGAACGGCGCCTGCGCCAGGAGCGGATAGATGTTGGCGTCCGGCGCCAGCCCGCCAGTGAGGATCAGCGCTGAAGCCACGGGAAACTCAGGCGAGAAGGACGACGCCAGGCATGCCACCATCACGTCCGCGCGGTCCCCGGGCACGATGACCAGGGCGCCGTCGTCCAGCACGTTCAGGAAGTTGCCCACATTCATCGCCGCAACTTTGATATCCCGAACGTCGCGCTCCATGTCCGCCCGGCCGGCGATCTGCCGCACCCCCAGGGCGGCAGCCACCTCACCGGTGGTGGGGCGGGCAATCTCCTCAAGCTCCGGCAGGACGTACACGGGCCGCTTTGAGGCGCCCGGCTTCACGGCGGCAGCGATAGCCTCGACGTCGTCCGGATCAGCGCGGTTCACCATGATGGCCAGCAGGGCGCACTTCTCAGCAGCAAGCTCCTTCCGGGCAACCTCGACGGCGGCCGCTGCCTCCGCCACAGTCCGCCCCTTGGCACCCACCACGGCAACCACGGGGGCGGCCAGGTTGTTGGCCAAGCGGGCGTTGAGGTCGAATTCGACGGCGGCGTCCTGGCCGGTGAGGTCCGTTCCCTCCACGATCACCACGTCACAGTGGCGGGAGATTTCGGCGAACATCTCCACGCAACGGGAATCGATCTCCTCGCGTTTGCCTTCGGCGAGCAGGGACCGGACCTCCTCGTGCGTGAGGCCGCCGCGGCACCGCTCATCCTCCAGCGCGAACCTTGACTTCATCAGCGCCACCATCGGATCGTCGGCGGCGTCCGTGCCGTGGACCACGGGTTTGAAGAAGCCGATCCTGTCCGCATGGCGGTGAAGGGTGTCCGCCAGGCCCAGGGCCACAAGGGACTTCCCCGATCCTGGAGTGGTTGCGCTGACGTAGATGCTTTTGGCCATGGTCCGCCCTTTTGCTGGTCTGCTGGTGCCGGTCCTCCCATCCTCGCACTTCCCCCTGCGCGAGATGGCACTTCGCGGCGATGTTGGGGCCCGGGACTGCCGCCAAATGCCATCTCGCGGGAAGGGGCGGGCCTTGACACCGGACCCCCTCATGGGATTACCTAATGAACATTCGGTAAATAAAGCTGGAGGCAATGACGCATGGCTGAAACAACAGTTTCCGGGGCCATCCACCCCATCCTGGAAAACGACTACGCCTCTATATGGATGGGCATCGAAGTCCTCACCGTCAGCGACGGGCACGCCACCATCCGGATGACCCTCCGGCAGGAAATGCTCAACGGCTTCGGCATGGCGCACGGCGGAATGATCTTCGCCTTCGCGGATTCCGCCTTCGCCATGGCCTGCAACCCGGTCCACCCGGCCCCCGGCGAGGAAAACAACATCACCGTAGCCGCCGGCGTCGATATCAACTTCCTGAAGCCGGCCTACCGCGGCCAGGTGATTACCGCCGTCGCCGACCGCCGTTCCAGCGCGGGACGGAGCGGACTGTACGACATCCAGATTTTCGCTGCCGACGCCGGCGCCCGGGCCCCGGGAGAACTCATTGCCGAGTTCCGCGGCCGCAGCCGGACCATCCCCAAGAAGTAGGAAACCATGACCCTCCACGCCCCCGAAACCCCCATGTCCGCCGCCACGGCAACGGCGGCGTCAGCCGCTGCCTTGGACCGCGAGGAAACCATCTCCCGCGACGAGCTCGAAGCGCTCCAGCTCAGCCGGCTGCAGCACAGCGTGGCCTACGCCTATGACCGGGTCCCCCTGTACAAGCGCAAGTTCGACGACGCCGGCGTCCACCCCAGCGACCTGCGCGAGCTCAGCGACCTGGGCAATTTCCCGTTCACCACGAAGGACGACCTGCGCGCCGAGTATCCGTTCGGCATGTTCGCGGTTCCGCAGAGCGAAGTAGCCCGGGTGCACGCCAGCTCTGGCACCACGGGCCGGCCCACCGTCGTCGGCTACACCAAACAGGACCTGGCGGACTGGGCCAAGCTCGTGGCCCGCAGCTTCCGTGCCTCCGGCATCCGGCCCGGCATGAAGGTCCACAACGCCTACGGCTACGGGCTGTTCACCGGCGGCCTGGGCGCCCACGCCGGCGCCGAAGCACTGGGCTGCACGGTCATCCCGATGTCCGGCGGCCAGACCGAACGCCAGATCCAGCTGATCCAGGACTTCCAGCCGGACGCCATCCTGGCCACTCCCACCTACCTGCTGACCATCGCCGACGCGATGGCGCACATGGGCATCGACCCCACTTCCACGTCGCTGAAGTTCGCGGTCCTGGGCGCCGAGCCGTGGACACAGGAGATGCGGCACGAACTCGAAGTCACCATGAACATCAAGGCCTGCGACATCTACGGACTCTCCGAGGTCATGGGCCCGGGCGTCGCCGGCGAGGCGGTTGAGACCCAGGACGGCAGCCACATCTGGGAGGACCACTTCCGCCCGGAAATCATCGACGCCTTCAATCCCGTGGTGGGCAAGGAGAACGTCCTGCGCGACGGCGAACACGGCGAACTCGTCTTTACGTCCCTCACCAAGGAAGCGCTGCCGATCATCCGGTACCGCACCAAGGACCTCACCCGGCTCCTGCCCGGCACGGCCCGCCCGGCGCACCGCAGGATGGGACGCATCACCGGCCGCAGCGACGACATGATCATCCTCCGCGGCGTGAACCTCTTCCCGTCTCAGATCGAGGAAATCGCCCTCCGGATCCCCGAGCTCAGCCCGCACTTCCAGCTCGAACTCACCCGCCCCGAGGGCCAGCGGATGGACCAGCTGACGGTCCGGATCGAACGCCGGGACGCTGTCAGCCACGAGCAGAGCACGACGGCGGCGCGCACCTTGAAGGAGCAGATCAAGATCCACGTGGGTTCTTCGTGCTCAGTGGACGTGGTGGAGCCGGGCTCGCTGGAGCGGTCCAACGGCAAGCTGCGGCGCATTTACGACCTGCGGCCGAAGGGCTAGGAGCACCAGCCCGCACAGACTGACCGACCGTTCATGAGAAACTAGGCCCCATGCCCAGCTCCACTGAAACAGCCAGTTCCGCCGCCGGAGCCAAGCGCGGCCGGCCCGGATACGACCAGCAGTCGGTGCTGCGCATCGCCGTCGACGTGTTCAACAGGCACGGTTACGACGCAACATCCATGGGAATCCTGGCGGACAACCTGGGCATCTCAAAGTCCGCCATCTACCATCACGTTCCGTCCAAGGGCGACCTCCTCAAGCTCGCCCTGGACCACGCGCTCGGCGGCCTTGAGGCCATCCTGGAACAACCCGAGGCTACGTCCGGTGCAGCCGATTCCCGGCTCGAGTTTGTGCTCCGGCAGACGGTGGCCGTGCTGGTGGACAGGCTGCCGTTCGTCACGCTGCTCCTGCGCCTGCGGGGCAACACCGAGATTGAACGCGATGCCCTGGAACGGCGCCGCACCTTTGACCACAAGGTGGCCGGGCTGATCTCCAACGCGCGGGACGAGGGCTCGCTTCGCCAGGACATCGATCCCAGGACCGTCACCCGGCTCCTCTTCGGCATGATCAACTCGATCGTGGAATGGTACAAGCCCGGCGGCGCCCTCTCCCCGCAACGCCTTGCCGACGACGTCATCACCATGGCGTTCGACGGGCTCCACTCCCAGCCCTAGCCCCTCCCAACCAGGTAGCGCCGGTCGCCTTCTGGTTGCCCCACTGATGCGCCCCCGGGCTCCCAATTCCAAGGATGCTAAGCAGGCTTGGTATTTTTGTTGCTCCCCGGCTACGGTGGTAGGACCAGCCAGCATCCGCAGGAGGTCGACCATGAGCACCACCATCAGCCAGGGTTTATGCCGTCCGGCCCGTGCACGTGCAGCAGTCGGCGGCGCGGTGCTGGCGGCTTCCCTGGCGCTCACCGCGTGCACCGGCTCGCCCACTCCTCCGGCGCCAAGCGAAACCTCCGCCGCGACATCCGGCAACAACGCGTCGCCGGGTGCCACCGTTCCCGATCTGGTGGCGAATCTTTCCCCGTCCGTAGTAACCATCTTCACCCGTGGTGGCGGGCTGGGAAGCGGCGTGGTCTATTCGGAGGACGGCCTCATTCTCACGAACGAGCACGTTATCCGGGGAAACACCACGGTTGAAGTCGGTTTTGCGGACGGCCAGCGGGTAGCCGGGACGGTCAAGGCAACCGACGCCGTCACTGACTTGGCCTTGGTGCAGGCCGACCGGACCGGATTGCCGAAGCCCACGTACCAGAGCAACCTTCCCCGGGTGGGCGAGGGTGCCCTGGTGTTGGGATCGCCGCTGGGATTCGAAAACACCGCCACCGCGGGGATCATCTCCGGGCTTCACCGGTCCATTCCGGGTTCCGCGTCCAACAGCCTTTCCCTGGTGGACCTGATCCAGACTGACGCGCCCATCAGCCCCGGCAACTCCGGCGGTGCGGTCATCAACATGCGCGGCGAGATCATCGGCATCAGTGAGGCCTACATTCCGCCGTCGGCTGGTGCCGTCTCCCTCGGCTTTGCCATCCCTGCTGCCACGGCCGTGCAGGTTGCGGAGGAACTTTTGGCGGACGGCACTGCCGAACACGCCTACCTCGGCCTGACCCCGGGCGAACTGACACCCCAGATCGCCGACCAGCTGGGCATCCAGGCGAGCACCGGCGTCGTGGTCCTGTCAGTGGACGAGGAAGGCCCAGCCGGACGTGCCGGCATCCGCCCCGGCGACGTCCTTGAGTCTCTCGAAGGAGTGCAGCTTACCGCTCCGGAGAAGCTCCTGACGGAACTGCGCAACCGGAATCCCGGCGACACCGTAGGCATCAAGGTCAAGCGCGGGGACCAGAGCCTTGACGTCAAGGCAGACCTGATCGACCGGCCAACCCAGTAGCACCACCACCAACAGGAAGGTTAGACAATGAGCCACCCCAAAGAAGAAGCAGACGGCGGATACATCATTCCGGACCCGTCCAAAGTCCGCGAGGACATTCCCCAGGATGCCGCGGACGAAGCCAACGCGATCCGCTTCAGTGAAGAGCAGGCGCTGATCGAGGAACAGTCCCACGGCATCCGCCCGGACACTTACAGCGTCCCCTCCGGCGGCCCCACGCTGGACGAAGCCCGCGGCAACACGGACCTTTCGGACCAGACCGGGGCGGCGCCGTCGGACGACAGCAGCGACGACGGCCTGCACAGCGGCGCCGAATCCTGACAGTCTCTTATGACGACGGTAGGGGCGCCCCGGTAATCGGGGTCCCCTACCGCTTTCAGGACGTTCCTAGAGTTCGTACTCGGCTTGGAGGCCAAGCGATTCGTGGACGCAGAGGATGTTGTGTTCCGAGTCCATGAACCAGGCGCATTTCTCCGAGTTCGTGGTGCAGATGTGGTTGTCGGTCTTGAGGTTGGGCAGGTTGTAGTCCTGGAACTGCACTCCCCTGGCTTCCATGTCCCGGACCGTGCGCTCGATGTCCGTCACCTCGAAGCTCAGTGCAGTGTGCTCGGAGTGCTTGCCGTCCGAGACGGGCATCAGCTGCAGCATCGGGCCGCCGTTAATGCCGAGTAGTTCGCTTCCATCGTCTGTCATGCCGCGGTGCGGGAGCCCAAGTTTTTCTGTGTAGAACCTACGGGCGCGCATCGGATCATCGACTGGCAGGACGGTGGTGGCTGTGTTCATTCTTAGGCTCATATGGCCACCTCCTACGGGCAGAATTTTACGCCCGCGCACGCCGAAAAGCCCCCGCCGCTTTCCCTCCCTGAAACGCCCCATCACCTCCCGCCATAAAACCGGGAACGCCCCATCACCTCCCGACGGAAGGTGATGGGGCGTCCCGAAAAAACGTGCGGAAGGTGATGGGGCGTTGAGGGGTTACTTTTCTACGAGGGTGAGGACGTCGTAGGTGGCCACGATGTCGTCGTTCTGGTTGGTCAGCACTGCATCCCAGGCCACCTCGCCGTATTCGTCGGTTTCACGGGGGGTGATTCTCTTGGCAGTCAAGGTCACCCGAATCGAGTCACCCCCGGCCACCGGAGTGACGAAGCGCAGGTTCTCGAGCCCGGAGTTGGCCAGGACCGGACCCGGGGCGGGGTCCACGAACAGGCCGGCGGCCCAGCTGAGCAGCAGGTAGCCGTGCGCCACGATGCCCGGGAAGAACGGGTTGGCTTCCGCGGCTTCCTGGTTAGTGTGGGCGTAGAAGGTGTCGCCGGTTGTCTTGGCGAAGGCCGAGATATCCTCCAGCGTGACCTGGCGGAGTTCGGACCGGACGGCGTCTCCGATCCGCAGCGTTTCCAGGGACTTTTGGAATGGGTGGGTCCCTTCGGTTTCAACCGTGAAGTTGCGGTCGGCGCCGGCATGCCAGACACCGGTGACGGCGGTGAGCATGTTGGGCGAGCCCTGGATTGCAGTGCGCTGCATGTGGTGCATTACCGAGCGGATACCGCCCAGTTCCTCACCGCCGCCTGCCCGGCCCGGACCGCCGTGAACCAGGTGCGGCACGGGCGAGCCGTGGCCGGTGGAGCTGCGGGCGTCCTCGCGGTTGAGCATCAGGACGCGGCCGTGGTGGGCGGCGATCCCGGTGACCAGTTCGCGTGCGATGGCGGGATCATTGGTGCACACGGAAGCCACCAGGGAGCCGTTACCGCGGGCGGCGAGGCGGACGGCGTCGGGAATGTCCTTGTACCCGATGACGGAAGAAACAGGGCCAAACGCCTCCAGCGAGTGGACTTCCTCCGCCTCAGGGTCCTGCCAACTCAGCAGGACGGGGGCCATGAAGGCGCCGCCGTCCACCACGCCGGTGGACCCGTCGGCAGAGGTGACCGACGGCGATTCGAGCGTTCCGTACGCGAGCTCACCTCCGGCGTCGAGCATTGACTGGACGGCCGCGCGCACGTCCTCAAGCTGCTCCACTGAGGCGAGCGCGCCCATGGTGACGCCGTCCGCCCGCGGGTCCCCGAGGACGACCCGCTCGGAGATGCGCCTGCCGATGGCCGCCGACACCGCGGGCACCAGTTCCTGCGGAACGATGGCGCGCCGGATGGCGGTGCATTTCTGCCCCGCCTTGGCCGTCATCTCGGTGACGACTGACCGGACGAAAGCGTCGAATTCGGGCGTGCCCTCCACCGCGTCCGGGCCCAGGATGGCGGCGTTCAGGGAGTCGGTTTCGGAGGTGAAGCGGACCCCGCCCTGAACCACGTTGGGGTGGGACTTCAGGGAGAGGGCGGTAGAGGCAGAGCCCGTGAAGGCAACCAGGTCGCGGTAGTCCAGGACATCCAGCAGCCCGCGGACGGAACCGGAAATCAGCTGCAGCGAGCCCTTCGGCAGGATGTTGGATTCAACGATCGCCTTGACCACGGCCGCCGCCACGTACCCGGTGGGCGTGGCGGGCTTAACGATGGTGGGAACGCCGGCGATGAAGGCAGGGGCGAACTTCTCCAGCATGCCCCACACCGGGAAGTTAAACGCGTTGATCTGTACGGCGACACCGGGGATGCGGGTGTAGATGTGTTCGCCGGCGAAGGATCCGTCCTTGGACAACACCTCCATGGGCCCGTCCACCACCACCTGGGAGTTGGGCAGTTCGCGCCGGCCCTTGGAGCCGAACGTGAAGAGGACGCCGATGCCGCCATCGATGTCGATCATGGAGTCGACCTTGGTGGCGCCGGTCTGGGCCGAGAAGGAGTAAAAGTGCTCTCGCCGGGCGTGGAGGTACTGCGCCAGCTCCTTGAGCTTGAGCGCGCGCTGGTGGAAGGTCAGTTGACCGAGTTCGGCCTGTCCGGTGGTGCGGCCGTAGTCGACGACGGTGGACAGGTCCAGCCCCTCCGTGCTCACCTTGGCCAGGATCTCCCCGGTGCTCGCGTCGCGCACGGGGACAGCGGAAGCCGTGGCACCGTCGTCAGGCGTCCACCACGCATCCATGATGAAGCTGGGCACTGTCTCCACGGTGTCGACCGTGGCCTGGGGAGCTGTGGCGGTGGTGGTCATCGTTGACGGGTCCTTCCAACATGGGACATACAAAGGCGGCCAGTGATTACTGACCGTCCGTTCGGTAATATATTCACCATACATGAAAGGCCGTGGTGCAGACTAGAAGGCCGGGCTTGAAATGGCTACCCAGAAGGAGAACGTATGAGCGCCCCGTCACCCAAGGATGCAGCCGTGGAGAACCACCTGGATGCGCACCAGTTGTGGAAAATCACCCTCGGCGAGCTCGACGAGAAGATGGGCGTGAAGATTCTTGAGGAGTCGGTGGAGCGTGTGGTCGCCACCATGCCTGTGGAGGGGAACAGGCAGTCCTTCGGGCTGCTGCACGGCGGGGCGTCGCTGGCCGTGGGCGAAGCGGTGGGGTCCTGGGCCGCCGTAATCCACGCGAGTACCCTGGGCAAGACGGCCGTGGGGGTGGACGTCTCGGCCACCCATCACCGCTCGGCGCGGGAGGGCCAGGTGACCATTACCGCCACGCCCATCCACCTGGGCGGCACCCTCACCACGCACGAGGTGGTTATCACCAACGAGGCTGGCCAGCGGCTCTGCACCATGCGCATCACCAACTTCCTGATGCGACGCCACAAATAGCGGCTGCCGGGCGAGGTTGAGCCTGCCGTCCGGTGGTTGGGCTTGTCTTCCGGTGGTTGAGCCGGTCGAAACCCTATTCGCGGGTGTGTTGCCTCCGACGCCGGACCAGCACCATCAGCACGGTACCAACGACGATGGCCGCTGCCGCAGCACCTGCCGCAGGGAGAAGTGCGGAGGGCCCAGTGTACGCAAGATTGCCGTTGTTCCTGCGGTCAGCAGTGCCCCCAGTGTTGGCGAGGCCAGCGGACGGCATGCTGCCGGGCGGGTTCACGACGACGGCGGTTGGGTTCTCCGTCGGAGCCTGTGGTAGCGCCACGGCCGGGTCAGCCGGGGCTCGGTCAGCCGGCGCCGGGGCGGGTGCGGGGGCCGCGTTCGGCACGCGTGCCGGCGGTTCCGGTTCGGCTCGTGCAGCTGAAACCAACTCAAAGCCCGTGGGCCCGGAGGCACTGAATCCGTTGACCGTCTCGGCCGTGAACCGGAGCGTCTCGGTCCCTTTTGGAGCAGGAAAGCTCCAGCTGCCGTCGGAACTGACCGGAACATCGAACGGTTGCTGCCCCTCAACAGTGATCCGTACGCCCGACCCGGCGGCAACCGCAGAAGCGGGGGCGGCCGGAACGTTCCCGCTCACCACCTGCCCCGGCTCATATGGGACACCCGGCGCTGGAGAGGCCACAGCAGGCTTGTTGAGGAAGAGCTCCAGCTGGTACCCGGGCAGAACCGCGATGGCATCGTCCAGCGTGGCGGCTACAGCACGGTTGGTTTGACCTGCTCGTTCCCCGGCCGCATGCAGTCCGAGTGCGTAGTTGCCGCTGACATACGGACCACCGGAATCTCCTCCGCTGGACTGGACGTCGTAGGAGAGGAAACCGCGGAAAGCCCTGAGGTCAGTAGGGTCAGTCCCATAGGTCGGTCCGGGCACGGTGTAGATCCCCACCTCATCCACCTTGCCGCAGGACCAGGCCGAGGTCCTGCCCGAGCGGCATACGTCCAACCCGATCACTGGTTCGGCCGTACCGATGATCTTGACGTCAGGTCCAGGTTGCGACACGTCACCCCAAGTACTGGCAGCGGGAACCGGGTCGAGATCAGGACGAAGTGACTCCACCACCGCCACATCAGTGCCGACATTGCCCGGGTTGCCGGGGTCCAGCGGATTGTCCACGATCCGGGAGTTACCGGGGCCGCCAAACTGGCTAAATCCGAACTGCCCCAGCAAACCCACCTTCTCGAACTGGAATTCCAAGGTTGCTGTTTCTGAAGCGCCGTCCGCGGCACAATGCCCTGCGGTAAGAACGGCAGGGAGGCCGGCAGGGTCGAAGGCGGAGAAACCGGTGGAACAGATCCACCCGGTGTCAGCGATAAAGCCAACGCCCCCGGGAACGTCGGCCTCAGGCGTGAGCGGAGCACCACCGTCGAGCTCCACGTTCGCATAACGGGCAACGAACTCAGCCGCAGACTTCCTGCCGGCACCAGGTGCCGCCGTGGCATCCGCTGGGACGGCCGAAGCGGGCTGGCCAACACCCGGACCGGCCGTCGACTCCGGCGAATTGACGTCGCCGGTCCGGATGACGAATTTCCCGCCAGACTCCACCACCGCCTGCAGGTCCGCAGAGCCCACTTCCCGGATGTACGCCTGGAACAGCTGCTCGGTGTTGACGGCAAGTTCGCTGCCTTGAGGTTCGGCGGCGCCGGGTGCCTCCACCGGCCGCGATTGGGCGGGGCCCTCCACCGCCAGGCTCGGGATGCTGTCGGCCAGCACTGCCACTTCCGCCAGCAGCTCCGCGCCGGTACCCGCTACAACAATTTTCTCGTCCCGCAGCCGTATCCCCGAGTAGCCGGGGACGTCCCGCAACTTGGCTGCAACATCCGCCGCACGGGTGCCCAGCTCCCCCTCCGCAGCAAATTCCGCTGGAGTCATACCAAGGTCCCTCGCCAGGGCTTCCTCGAGAGCAGCCGCGGACAGGCCGGAATGACGCGCGTCATCCGTGACGCCGGCAGGACCAGGCACAGGTTGATCCGCAGCCCACACCGGACCCACGGCGTAGGCGGAGGATGCCAGTACTCCAACGGCCGCTCCGGCCGCCAGGAAACGCCGTGTTTTGCCACCCATCACCGGGACACCCCGGCTCCGCAGAGGGCTAGCACCGCGTCCAGCTCGCCAGGTGTGACACCGTTTCGCAACAGGAAAGCACGCGTGTCGAGGCTCCGTACAAAGTCCACCACCGCCGCGCCGCGCTGTTCCAGCAAGGGCGCGAGCTCCACGTCCTCAACGTACCGTTCCCGCGAATGGGGAGGACCGTGGGTGCGGTAGCGCTCGTTGATGCCGCGGGCTGCACGCCGGTAGCTGTCCGCAATCTCCTGGTCGGAGGCCCCCGCCAGGTCCTGCACCATCGCTGCAACCATCCCGCTGCGGTCCCGGCCGGCAGCGCAGTGGAGCACTACATCACCTTGCGCCGCTGCAGAGGCAAGCTCACGAAAGACGCCCGCCAGCTTTTCCGGAAAGAGCCGGGCGTTGTCTGCGTAATAGGCGGGATCGTTGAGGTAGGGCCCGGACAGCTCCGTGAAGCGCGGATCGCCCGGCTCCTCGGTGGGTGCAGAAACCACCGTTATCCCGCCCAAGGCGGTATCTCCTACCAGCGGATCGCTGTCCCGGCGCCGCGCCTCCGCAGCGTTACGGAGGTCAATCACCGTGCGGACGCCGTCGTCATACGCCTGCCGCCACCCCGCTTCCGTCAGCCATTCCCGCCGACCCATCCGGTAAACACCCCCGGCAACATGCCACGCGTTGACAGCACCATCCCAGTCCACGGACCCGCCCGCTTTGCTCATCCGGACAGCTAATCACACTGGCCACAGGAGCCGCACGTCACTTTAGGGGACATACACACGGAAATCGGATACACAGGAGTACGGTGACACCCATATGACTTCTGTTCACGGTTCAAAGGAGAGCCTCAATGGGAAATGCATTACGACGGCGGCACTCGGCTTTTGGGGCCGGCCTCGCCACTGTGGCTATGGCACTGGCCTTCACGGCCATCCCGGCGGACGCCGCGCCGCCAACGCCGCGAGTCGACCTCGTAGCGGTCGGTGATTCCTACACGGCCGGGACTGGGGCCGGACCATTCGACCCCAACTTCCCTTGCGACCGGACAACCGGTGGCTATGCGGACCAGCTCGCTGCCATACCCATCATTGACGAGGTAATAAACGGTGCATGCCACGGAGCGCTCCTCGATGCCAGGGCATCTGGCATCGTGCCCAGCGTCTTGGAGCAGATCGCAGCCCTTGTCCGTACCGAGGGACTTTCGGGCCGCACTGAACTGGTTACTCTGACCGCGGGTGCGAATGACCTTGACTTCAACACAGTTCTGTCAAAGTGTGCCTTCTCCAGTGTCCAAGCCTGCCAGTTGGAGCTCGCGCAGGCGCAAGCGAAGTTGCCCACAATACAGACCAACCTTGTCAAGGCGCTCACCGCCATTCACGATGCGGCCCCGAGGGCCAGGATTGTAGTTTTCGGTTACCCACTGCTCTTTGATCCCGAGGACGGGTTTCCAGTAATTACCGCAGAGAGCCAAACTTTGGTCAACGCAGGCACGGCAGCCTTGAATGCCACAATCGATGCAGCAGTGGCTAAGGCCAACTCCGCTTCAAGAGCCAACGCTGTGTACATCGATGTAACAGTTCCGTTCGCGGGGCATGCGGCCAACACGTTGCAGCAATGGATTGCCCTTGACCTTGTGCCACCCATTGAGTTCGCAGATACCACTTTCCACCCCAATGCGGCCGGACATGCTGCCTACGCCGATGCCCTCACTGGTGCCGTGAACCTCCAGGCTTTGGCACGGCGCTGACCAACAAGCCTCCACGGCGCTGACCAACTCCCCCTTACCCCCGCCGGTCCAGCCGGTATTCGAGCCCGGCGCGGACCATGGGCCATTCGTGCTCGAGGATGGAGAACACTACGGTGTCGCGCAGGATGCCGTCGCGCGTCCTTGAGTGGTTCCGGAGTACGCCGTCCTGCTTGGCTCCCAGCCGGGCGATCGCCTCGCGCGACTGGTGGTTGAGCCAGTGTGTCCGGAACTCAACGGCCGGGCACGCAAGAACGTCGAAAGCGTGCCGCAGGAGCACCAGCTTGGAGTCCGGATTCGTTCCGGTTCCCTGCACGGAAGCGGCATTCCAGGTGGAGCCGATCTCCAGGCGGGGAGTGCCGGCGTCGACATTCATGTAGGTGGTCATCCCGATGATCCTGCCGGGGCCACCGGTGGCGGGGTCGATCAGCCGTGTGGTGAACGGCAGCATCGAACCCTGCTCCTGCAGGGTGAGCCGCCGCTGAATTTCGGCTGCCATGTCGTCAGGCGCCGGCACGGACGTGTACCAGAGACGCCACAGCTCACCGTCCCGTGCGGCATCAACCAGGCCGTCGTGATGCTCTGGATTCAGCGGCTCCAGGGTTATATACCGGCCGGTCAGGGTAAGGGGTTTAAGGAAGGTCACCGCACCAGCCTAGGTCCAACCACCCGGGCCGGTTACGCTGGAAACAGCACCAGGACGGAAACGAGGGAGATAACGTGTCAGGACACAATCCGGACCCGGAAGACGACAAGCTCACTGGCCTGGAGCCGGGAGGCGGAGTACCGCCAGGGGAAACGCCGCCGGGCGAAGCCTCCACGAACACCACCCAGGGGCATGACGAACACGGCACGAAAAGAAGCACACAGTTCTTTGTGATCGCAGCTATCGCGGTAGTGGTCCTGCTGTCACTCCTGTACTTCATCGGCTACATCGTGGGCTTCTTCGACTAGCCCGCTTTCCTAACCTGGCCAGTCAAAAAAGCCCTTCCCGGTCTTGCGTCCGAGTTCGCCCCTGGCCACCTTGTCCTTGAGGATCTGCGGCGGAGCGAAACGGTCACCCAGCGTCGAATGCAGGTATTCGGCAATGCCGAGCCGGACGTCCAGCCCCACGATGTCGGTAGTTCTCAGCGGACCGGTGGGGTGCTTGTAGCCAAGGACCATGGCGGCGTCGATGTCCTCTGCGGACGCCACCCCCTCCTCCACCATCCGCATCGCCTCAAGGGCGATGGCAACGCCGAGCCTGGAAGATGCAAAGCCTGGAGCATCATTGACGACGACGGCGGTCTTGCCAAGCGCCTCCACCCACCCCTTCGCCGCGGCAGCGAGTGCGGGAGACGTGCGTGTTCCGAGCACCACCTCGATCAGGGTGGATGCCGGCACTGGGTTGAAGAAATGCAGACCCAGGAAGTTCCTGGGCCGTTCCAGTTCACTGGCCAGACCGCTCACGGACAGCGACGAGGTGTTGGACGCCAGGTACGCGTCATTGGCCAGCCGCTCCTCAATGCCCCGCAGCGCAGCAACCTTCAGGTCCCAGTCTTCGGGTACCGCTTCGACCACCAATTGCCGGTCTTTGAAGGCGTCGTAGTCAACACCCAGGGCAAGCCGGGACACCAGTTCATCCAGGCTGGCGTCGACGGCACCGCGCTCAATGCTCTTGGCTGCGGCGGACTCAACCCGTTCCCGGGCAGCCTCGGCTGACTGCTCGTCGCGCTCAATCACCAGCACGTCAGCACCCTTGACCAGGAACGCGTGTGCGATGCCGGCGCCCATGCGGCCGCCACCGAGGACGCCCACGCGGGAAGGGAGCCCGAAATTGGGTTGCGGATTGTTCATCAGTTCTTCTCTCCGGTCTCATTGCCGGCCTTCACACCGGCGTTCTTATCGGCCTTCCTGGCGGAGTTCTTGTCGAGGAACTTCTGCATCCGGTCAAACTTGGCCTCGGATTCAAAAAGGATGCCCTGGGCCATTTGGTCGATCAGGGGGTGCGCCTCCGCCGGGGCGTGGAACACGGACTTGGTGATGCGCACCGCCAGCGGATCCTGCCGGCCGATTCGATCTGCTAAGTTATGAGCCGCGTCCAGGAGCTCCGATGGCTCCTGGACTTCGGTGATGAGGTTCACCGCCAGCGCTTCCTCGGCGCCAAGGACCCGGCCGGCCAGCAGAATCTGCTTCGCCACCGGCTCCCCCACCAGCTCCTTGAGCCGCCAGCTGGCCCCGGCTGCGGCGAGTATCCCCAGCCCGGTTTCCGGGTTGCCGATGCGCACGTTGGGTGTGCCGATGCGGAAGTCGGCCGCGTAGGCCAGCTCCGCTCCGCCGCCCAGGCAGTACCCGTCGAGGGCGGCGATCACCGGCATGGGCAGCTTGGCGATCCGGACGAAGATGGTGGAGTTGATCCCCTGCAGGGCATCGTCCCGGCGCCGCTCGCGCAGCTGCCCGATGTCCGCCCCGGAGGCAAACACACCTTCCACACCCGCGATGATCAGCACCTTCGGGTCCTGTTCAAGGGCGGCGCAGACCACGTGGAGTTCGTCCACCATCTGCTGGTCAATGGCGTTCCGGACCTCAGGACGGTTGAGGAGCACCACCACGCGGTCGCTGCGCTCCTCCACCAGCAGCGCATGGAACTTCTCCGCCGCCAGGTCCACGGCGCCCGGCATCAGACTTTCTCCAGCAGCATCGCCGTGCCTTGGCCAACACCAATACACATGGTGGCCAGGCCAACCCGGGCGTCCTCCCGCTCCATCCTTCCGAGCAGGGTGATGGCGATCCGGGCACCGCTGGAACCCAGCGGGTGCCCCAGAGCGATGGCACCGCCGTCGTTATTTACAATCTCTGGTTCGAGGCCCAGCCGGCGGATGCAGGCGAGGGACTGTGTGGCGAATGCTTCATTAAGTTCGACGGCGCCAAGGTCACCTACGCTGAGGCCGCTCCGCTTGAGGACTTTCTGGGTGGCGGGCACCGGGCCGATGCCCATGATTTCGGGCTCACAGCCCGCCGAAGCACCATCGATGATCCGCGCGCGGGGCGTGAGGCCCAGCCGCTCAATGGCCGCCTCAGAGGCGACGATGATGGCAGAGGCGCCGTCGTTCAACGAGGACGAGTTGCCGGCTGTAACCACTGTCCCGCCATTCGCCACCGGCCTCAGCCCGGCGAGGACGTCCAGGGTGGTGTCCGCCCGGGGACCTTCATCCGTGTCCACAACATGCTCGGACTTCCGGGTCTTGACGGTAACCCCCACGATCTCGTCCTTGAACCGGCCGGCAGCCGTGGCGTCCAATGCGCGCTGGTGCGAACGGACCGCGAAGGCGTCGGCATCCTCGCGGGAGATGCCGTCCATGCGGGCCACTTCTTCGGCCGTTTCCGGCATGGAGTAGGTCATTTTGCCGTCGCGGGACAGCTCACCCTTGTGGAATTGTGGATTGGTGAAGCGCCATCCGATGGACGTATCAAAAATCTGCCCCGGCTTGGCGAAGGCGGAACTGGGCTTCTCCTGCACCCAGGGCGCACGGCTCATGGATTCCACGCCACCGGCGATGACGATGTCTGCGGCGCCGGACTTGATCATGTGGCTCGCCTGGATAATGGCGCTCAGGCCGGAGGCGCACAGCCGGTTCACCGTGATGCCGGGAATGTGGAGCGGCAGCCCGGCAAGTATGGTGGCCATCCGCGCGACATTCCGGTTTTCCTCACCGGCCCCGTTGGCGTTGCCCAGGATGACCTCGTCGATGCTGTCCGGATCAAGCGCGGCCCGGTTCACGGCCTCGCGGATTACCAGGGCTGCCAGGTCATCGGGGCGGATGGACGAGAGTGCGCCACCGTATTTGCCTACCGGCGTTCGGACCCCGCCAACAAGGAAAGCCTGCGGACCTGCGGTTGCAGCCATGGAAACACCCTTCACGCGATAAACAGCACTGTCATCGTCGGCCGGCAGCGCTCCCCTCCCCAACCAGGTAGCAGCAAGCGTCGTTTTGAGCGTCCAAAACGACACTTAGCGCTACTGAGTTGGAGACACTTACCGACCGTTCGTTCTGTAAATAGTACACGGGAGGGCTCCCGTTGCGAACACCTCCGGAGGCTAGAGGACCGAGATGCCCAGATGCGCTGCCAGCAGGGGCGCCAGAAGGCCCAGCTGATACTCATCGACCACCACGCCCGCCATGCTTCCGAGGCCGCTGATGCTGCGGAACTCCGTGCCACGGATATCGAAGTCCTTGAGTTTTGCCCCACCGAGGTCGAGGGAACCTACGGTGCAGTTCTTCAGCGCCACGCGGGTACCTGCGGCGGAGCCCAGGTCCAGTTCGTTGATGATGCAGTCGGTGATGAGCACGTCCGCAAGTCTGGCGCCGCGCAGGTTGAGGAAGTCCAGTTTGCCGCCGTCGACGCGGACCGACTGCCAGCCGCTTTCGTAAAGCTCCGCCGAACCCAGCCTCGGGTTCCGCAGCTCAACGTCCCGCCAAGTGGACCGGGCCGCCCTAAACACGGGCGCGTACAGCTCACCCAGGATGCAGTCGCGGAACGAGGAGCCACGGAGCTGGGTGTCGTTGAAGGAGGCACCTATGAATTCGCACTCCGCAAAGTCCGTGCCGCTCAGTTCGAGACCGTCGGCCTCGGCACGGCTGTACCGGCCGCCGTCGTACCGTTCACCGCGGCGGAAATCCGACGTCGGCTGGTCCGTTAGGTTCTCCAGCCGCACTGGCGTGAGCCTGGGCGCGATAACACCGGAAGCACCGACCCTGGGAGGACGCCCGCCCACTACGGAAGCGATTCTGCTTTGGCCGCGATCTCCGCCAGGTCCTTCGTCAGGGCCTTGCGGGTGGCCGCCATGCCCATCCTGCCAAACAGCAGCATCATGAGGCGGCTCGCGAATGTCGGCTTGATGACCTCGGCGCCGAAGATGAGGGTCAGGTCGGTGCCGCCGTCGCGAGCGGCAAGGCCGAAGCGCGTGGTGTAGTCCGCACCGCCCTGGAGAGCCTTGACGGTGGTGCTGCGGTGCTGATCGGCTTCCGCCACCCACATCTCCACTGTTTCGGCTTTGCCCAGCATCTTCCGGGTCTCCTTCCAGCGCGTCCCCTCCCCGTAGGGGCCGTCGGTAAGGAGTTGCACGGAGTCTACTCCGGACAACGTTGCCGCCGAACCGGGGATGTCCGTGATGACGGACCAGACCCTTTCGGGGGACGCGTTGACGTGCTGGGTGAGGCTGATGCTGTGGTCCATGTTTCGAGCCTAGCCTCGGGCACGGACAATCAACAGGCGCCCCTCCCCGCCGGAAACAAGGGACTTGAAATAGTAAGCAAGCTTCGTGTTAGTGTGAAAAAGCACTGTTTGATCATCGGAAACGAAAGGAGGCCACCACCCATGGGCCTCGGAGACAAGATCAGTAACGCAGCAGAAGATTTCGGCGGCAAGGCCAAGGAAGCCACCGGCAACGCCACCGACAATGACCGGCTGAAGGCTGAAGGCCAGACCGACCAGGTCAAGGCTGACGCCAAGAAGGTCGGCGAAAGCGTCAAGGACGAGTTCAAGCGCGACTAGCCCCTTCCTGCGGCAGCCCGCCTACCAAGCCTGGCTGGAACAGAGCCCAACGGCGGCGGATTCCAAGGGATCCGCCGCCGTTCTGTTTGTCCCGGACAGTGGGAACAACAGGTCCTAAGCGTTGCGTTCACCAGCCGCTGCGGGTGGGCGTATGCCCCTGCCTGGAGTCTTCGGGCATCGTCATTTCGGCCCGGAGCCCCAGGAGCCGGATGGGACGATCCGGCTCGATCTTCGCCACCAGCTCAAGGGTGCGGGCCAGTACTTCCACGGGGTCCGACGTCTCGGGAATCTTCCGGGCGTACGTCTTGGTGAGGAACGGGGCGTAGCGGACCTTGAGCGTCAGTCCGATCACCGGGCGCCCCTCGGCGGCGACATCCGCCAGGACGTGCGCCGCCAACTCCCTGACGGCATCATCAATTTGCCCGGATTCAGTCAGGTCGCGCTGGAAGGTGATTTCGCGGCTGTGCCCGCGGGCCACCCAGGGCGTGTCATCAACGATCCGCCCGCCATCGCCCCGCCCGAGCTGCGCATACCAGGGACCCATCTTCGGGCCGAATTCGGGAACCAGGTCATCAGGATTGGATGCTGCCAGGCCGGCAACCGTCTCGATGCCGAGCTTGGCAAGGCGGCGCGACACCTTTGTTCCCACGCCCCACAGCTCGATCGTTGGCCGGCTGCCCATGACGTCGAGCCAATTGTCTTCCGTGAGCCGGAAGACGCCGGCCGGCTTGCCGAACGACGTCGCCACCTTGGCCCGCACCAGGGTGTCGCCGACGCCCACACTGCAGTGCAGCCGGGTCTTCTCAAGGACGGCGTGCTGCAGCTGCCGGGCGTAGGCCTCCGGATCCTCCGTCTGCACACCAACAAATGCTTCATCCCACCCGAGCACCTGCACCGTAGCGCCTGGCTGTGCGTGCAGCACCGCCATGACTTCCTCGGACGCAGCGAGGTAGGCATCCTGGTCGACGGGCAGGATGACGGCATCGGGCACTTTCCGCGCGGCGATCCGCAGCGGCATTCCCGAGCCGACGCCGTACGCCCTGGCTTCGTAGGACGCCGTGGACACCACCGCCCGCTCGGTGGGGTCACCGCGGCCGCCAATAATCACCGCCTTGCCCGCGAGCTCGGGCCGGCGCAGCACTTCGACGGCCGCAATGAACTGGTCCAGATCCACATGCAGCACCCACGGTTCGCTCACACGCCCCAGTTTGCCCCCGCCGGCCGCTCCGCACCACCTCCCAAGCCGGGAAACGCCAACGGCGGGACTCCCCTCCCAGGGGATCCCGCCGTCGTCGTACTGCTTGGTGCCTAGCTGTAGAGCGCGTTCTTGGGCTCGTTGTTCTTGACCTTCTGCCAGCCCAGCCACAGGACCACCGCGAAGAACGGAATGGTGGCCAGGGTCCAGAGGCCCAGGTAGAACACCTCGCCGGTCTTGCTGGTCATGGTGTCGAAGCCGATCAGCACCGCAATGGCGAGCAGGGCGATCAGGCCGGCCCAGCTGGTCCACGGCGAACCGGGCATCGGCAGGCTGGACGTGACGCCCTTCCTGTGGCGCAGCGCGATCTGGCTGGCGAAGATGGCGCCCCAGGTGAAGATGACGCCGATCGAGGCGGTGTTCAGCGCCAGGTCGAACGCGTGGGAGCCGCCCAGCCAGATGTTCAGCATGATACCCACCAGGTAGAACGCCGCGATGGCGAGAATAGCCGCGTACGGGACGTGGCGGCGGGACATCCGGGTGAGCCACTGCGGGGCGTGCCCGTTGTTGGCCATGGTGCGGAACACGCGGCCGATTGAGTACAGGCCCGAGTTGCAGGAGGACAGCGCCGCGGTGATAACGATCATGTTCATCACGTCGCCCACCCAGGCAAGGCCCATCTGGCCGAAGACGGTGACGAACGGGGAGGTGCCCGCCACGTACTGGTCCGACGGCAGCAGCATGGCCAGCAGGGTCACGGAACCAACGTAGAACACCACAATGCGGAGCACGACGGCGCGGATCGCCTTGGGCACTTCGCGTTCCGGGTTCTGCATCTCGCCGGCGGTGATGCCCACGAGTTCGATGCCGTTGTACGCGAAGATCACGGCGTTGAGGACCAGGACCATGACCAATGCGCCCTTGGGGAACATTCCGCCTTCGGCGGCGAAGAGGTTGGCGACCGATGCGTTGCCGTCGCCCACCTGGGCGTTGGTGACCACCATAAAGGTGCCCACCACCAGGAAGATCAGAATGGCGCCCACCTTGAGGCAGGAGGCCCAGAACTCGAACTCACCGAACGCCTTGACGCTCAGCAGGTTGACGGCCACCAGGAGGGCCAGCGCGGCGATGGCCGAGGCTTCCACGGGGACGTTGGGGAAGAAGAACTGGAAGTAGAGGCCGATGGCGATCAGTTCGGCGATACCGGTCATGCCCCAGTTGATGAAGTACATCCAGCCGGACAGGAACGCGCCCTTCTTGCCGAACATCTCGCCGGCGTAGCTGACGAACGAGCCGGAGGTCTGGCGGTACATGATGAGTTCGCCCAGGGCCCGCATCAGCAGGTAGGCAATGACGCCGGCGATGGCATAGGAGAAGATCAGGGCCGGGCCGGTGGAGGCAAGGCGTCCGCCGGCTCCCATGAACAGGCCGACGCCGATGGCGCCGCCCATCGCGATCATGGTGACGTGGCGCCTGCCCAGGGTCTTGCTGTAACCCTCGGCGCTGAGGGTGGGGTCGACGGCAGTGGATGGTGCCGTGTTGTTCTGGAGATCTGTGGGGGTACTTTGAGGCACAACGATTCCTTGTGGGTTGGGGGTTGGCCGCATCCGGGCTACGGATGATTCCACTCACATATTCGGTGTTTAGCCCTGTTGGGCAACGCAATGTGATCGGAATCTCTCGTGGCGCCGAAGCTTCGCGCGGCTCGTCTATCTTACAAGACGCCAAGGGGTGCTACGTGACGCGGGCTACACCGGGGCCTGCAGCGGTGACGCCGGCGTCCACCCGCCGCGGTGGTCCCACACCGTTTCGACGGTTCCGTGCCCGTTCGACGGCGGCGCGCGTCGAGTCTGCAGTGAACCGTCGAAACGGGCACGGGCAGCCGTGGACCCCAGGGACCTGAATCAGGCAGGCGCGAGCACGCCCTTGTCCATGGAGTAGCGGAGCCACTGCCCGGCCACGGTATTTCCGCCCACGTTTCCGCCCGTGGTCCCCCTGCTGTCCACAGCGCGCCGGCACTTGGCAAACCATTCGCGGAGGGCTCTGTCGTGGCTGACCATCACCAGGGTCCCGGTGAAGGCCGCGAGCGCAGCCTCAAGCTGCTCCACCAATACGGGTGCCAGGTGGTTGGTGGGCTCGTCCACAATCAGGGTGCTGTAGCCGCCCAGGAGCAGGCGGGCGAGCGCGAGCCTGCGCTGCTGGCCCGCGGACAGGCTCCCGACGGGAACGTGGAACTCGCTGGTCCGGAACAGCCCCAACCGCAGCAGCGATTCAGCATGCTCATCAATGTTCCCGCCCAGCCCGGCCGCAAAGGCGGGCAGCAGCCGGAGGGAAGGCTGCTGCGGCAGCTCCAGTTCCTGCTGCAGGTAGCCCACCCGCTCCGGCCGGGTCACCCTTCCTGCGGGAGGTATCAGCGTCCCCGCCAGCACGGACAGCAGTGTGGACTTGCCGGCGCCGTTCGGCCCGGTGATCAGGACCTTCTGGCCCAGGGCGGCCTGGAAGTCGGTGGCTTGAAGGCGGCCCGGAACGCTCACCCCGTGGACAGAAAGCGCAGCCGGACCGGCAACGGCCGGCGCAGCTTCGGAAGGCAAAGTGGCAGGCGCGGCGAGCCGCAAGGGCACCGGCGGCTGCTCCACTGGGCTGGCCTCAAGGCGCCGCAGCCGTTCCTGCGCGTTCCGGACCTGGCTGCTGGCGGCTTTCTGCCAGGTGCCGGCTTTGAAGTCGAAGCCCATTTTGTCGCCGTCGCGCTTGCGGCCGTACCCCATGGTCCCGGCAACAGTCTCCGCCTGCCGTTTTTCGGACTCCATGGCGTCCAGCCAGCCGTGGTACTGCTGGACCCAGCGTTGGCGTTCGGCGGCCTTCTCGCGGAGATAACCGTCGTAACCGCTGCCGTAGCGGTTGACGGCACGGCGCTCGGCATCCACTTCGATGATGGCGGCCGCCACCTTGCGGAGCAGCATGCGGTCGTGGGACACCACCACCACAGTGCCGCGGTGGGCGGCCAGCCTGTCCTCCAGCCACGCTGTTCCGCGGGCATCCAGGTGGTTGGTGGGTTCGTCGAGGAGCAGGATGTCCGCCGGATCGGCCAGGACGCAGGCCAGCGCAACGCGTTCCTGTTCGCCGCCGGAAAGCGATCCCAGGGCACGGTTCCGGTCCAGGCCGCCCAGGCCCAGCCGGTCCAGCCCAGCCTCCACCCGCGGTTCGGCGGCGTAGCCTTCGCGGAGCTGGTACTCCGTCTGCAGCCTGCCGTACGCGTCCAGGTCGCGGTCCTCTGCGTCAGCCAGACTGGCCTCGAGCCGGTCCAGCTCCGCTTCGAGTGCCCGGAGCGATGCGAGGGCTGCGTCGATGGCCCCGCCAACGGTGAAGGACTCGGGCAAACCATGGGTCTGGGCGAGGTAGCCGACGCGGCCGCCGATGGCGGCAGACCCCTCGTGGGGCTGTTCAAGGCCGGCCAGGATCCTCAGCAGCGTCGATTTGCCCGCGCCGTTCTCACCCACTACCGCCACATGCTCGCCCGCAGTGATGGTCAGGTTGATGCCGTCGAGCAGCAAGCGGTCGCCGTAGCCGTGGGAGACGTCCGAAAGGTTGATGTGTTCTGTCACGGGAAGTCCTCGCATAAGTTCCGCGTATGGCCGCCGGAGCTGAACCGGCTTCACCCGGTGCTCGACGACGGCCTTGGATGTGGGAACAGTCCGGCGTGGCCGGGCTGCTGGGCTAGGACTTCATCGCTCCAGCCTGCCCGCCGGGGGATGTTGAGTCAAGCGGTCGCCGGGGCAAACGCAGCGAAAGGCCGACGGCGGCACCCCGCCAGGTGCCGCCGTCGTACTTCCCTTGCCGGGAGCGCTACACGGCGACGGCAACAGCCTTCCTGCGGCGGGCCTTCGCCAACCGGGTGCCGATCAGTCCCTGCCGCGGGCTGAACAGATAGACGACGGCGAACACCACTCCCTGCGTGAGGACCACCATGGCGCCGGAGGCGGTGTCCAGGTAGTAGCTGAGGTAGATGCCGGCGAGCGAACAGGCCGCCGAGACCACGGGGGCGATGACCAGCATGCGCGAGAAGCGGTCGGTCAACAGGTACGCCGTGGCTCCGGGGATGATCAGCATGGCCACCACCAGGACCACGCCCACCGTCTGCAGCGCCACCACGGAGGTCAGCGCGAGCAGGCCCAGGAGCAATGCCCCGAGCCGTTGCGGTGAGAGCCCGATGGCGTGCGCATGGGTGGGGTCGAAGGCGTAGAGGGTGAGGTCCCGCCGCTTGAGGATGAGGATAACAAACGCCACCACACCCAGCACCAGGACCTGGATCAGGTCCGGGACGCTGACGCCAAGCAGGTTACCGAAAATGATGTGGTTCAGGTCCGTCTGGCTGGGCGTCACCGAGATCAGCACCAGGCCCAGGGCGAACAGCGAGGAAAACACGATGCCGATTGCGGCGTCTTCCTTCACCCGGCTGGTGTTGCGGACCACCCCGATCAACGTCACGGCAATGAGGGCAAACACCAGCGCGCCCAGCGCAAAGGGCGCGCCCACGATGTACGCGAGCACTACTCCGGGCAGCACGGCGTGGGACACTGCGTCGCCCATCAGGGACCAGCCGATCAGCACCAGCCAGCAGCTCAACACGGCACAGACCACCGCGGCCAAGGCGGTGGTCACCAGGGCGCGGACCATGAAGTCATAGCCCAGCGGTTCGAGGAGGATCTCCATCAGCGGTTCACCCGCTTGCCGTCCAGAATCCTGCCGGGTGGGTTGCCGGCCGGCATTTTGCTGCCCGAAACCTCGGCCGCCGACTGATCCCGCTCCGGCAGGCCCCGCTCCAGCACGTCCAGGCCGAACGCCATCGCCAGGTTTTCGGGCTGCAGCACCACGTCCGGCGGGCCGTGCATCAACACTTTGTGCATCAGCAGGACTGCTTCGTCACACAACTGCGGCAGGGCGTGCAGATCGTGCGTGGACACCAGGATGGTGCAGCCGTCCGAGGCGAGCTCCCGCAGGAGCCGCGTGATGGTCGCTTCGGACCGCTTGTCCACACCGGCGAAGGGTTCATCCAGGAGCATGGTCGTGGCACCTTGGGCGATGCCGCGGGCCACGAAGGCGCGCTTTTTCTGGCCGCCGGAAAGCTGCCCGATCTGGCGGCCGGCATACGGCCCGAGTTCCACCCGGTCCAGTGCTTCATCGACGGCGGCGCGGTCCGCTTTGGACGCACGCCGGGTAAAGCCCTGGTGGCCATAGCGGCCCATCATCACCACGTCCCGCACGGACAGCGGAAACTGCCAGTCAACGTCCTCGCTTTGCGGGACGTAGCCGATGCCGCCTTGCTTGCGCGCCCTTGAGGGTGGCTGCCCATTGATCCGTACGGTGCCGGCGTCGGGCTTGATCATTCCCATGATCACCTTGAACAGCGTTGACTTGCCGGACCCGTTCATGCCCACCAGGCCGCAGATCCGGGCGGGCTCAAGGGCCAGGTTTGCTGAATCCAGCGCCCGGACCTCGCCGTAATGGACGGTCACCTTTTCCACGAGGATTGCCGGGGAGGTCATGACCCTGCCCCCTTGGTTGCCCCGGCGAGCGCCTTGGTAATGACGTCGGCATCGTGCCGGATGAGGTCCAGGTAGGTGGGGACCGGCCCGTCCGCTTCGGAGAGGGAGTCAACGTAGAGCGTGCCGCCGAACGTGGCCCCGGTAGCGCCCACCACCTGCTGCATGGGGGCGTCGGAAACAGTGGATTCACAGAAGACAGCGGGGACCTTGTTGGCCTTGACGTACTCGATCGCCCGGGTGATCTGTTGCGGCGTTGCCTGCTGTTCGGCGTTGACAGCCCAGATGTACACTTCGGTCAGTCCGGCGTCACGGGCGAGGTACGAGAAGGCACCTTCGCAGGTGACGAGGGCACGCTGGGTTTCGGGAACTGCTGCAAGGCTGGACTTCATCTGGTCCTGCACAGCCTGGAGCTCGGCCTTGTACGCGTCACCGTTGGCCTTGAAGGCCTCGGCGTTGTCCGGGTCCAGGTCGCTGAAGGCCTTCACCATGTTGTCCACATAAATCTGCACGTTCACCGGCGACATCCACGCGTGCGGGTTGGGCTTGCCCTGGTAGGAGTCTTCGCTGATGGACATCACCTGAACGCCGTCACTCACCATGGCGTGCGGGACGTCCAGGCCTTCCACAAACTGCCCGAACCAAGCTTCCAGGTTGAGCCCGTTGTCTAGGATGAGGTCCGCTTTGGAGGCCTTGCGGATGTCACCGGGCGTGGGTTCGTAGCCGTGGATTTCGGCGCCGGCCTTGGTGATGGATTCAACCGTGAGCTTGTCCCCGGCTACGTTCCGCGCGACGTCGGCCAGCACCGTGAAGGTGGTCAACACCACTGGTTTGCTGTCGCTGGCATTTCCGGAGGCACCGCCTTCGCAGGCGGTCACCAGAAGGGAAAGTACGACGACGGCTGCCGCGGCGGCACGGAAGCGCACCTGGCGGAGGGAGCTTCTTCGGGCGGCTACTTTGGCGCACCGAAATGAAAGTTTAGGCATACCGAATATTCTAGGTGAAGCACGATTCCCCCGGCAACGCCACCAGCTCTCCCCCCGGCCCGACCAGGTAGCGCTAACTGCCGTTTTGGTGCTCCATAGCTACACTCGGCGCTACCTGGTTGGGGGCTAGGCTGAAACCATGGCCACCGCACACCGAATACCACCTGCACCACAGCCACAGCTCTACCGGTTTTCGCCCCTGGATGTGCTCACAGTCATCCTCTACGTGGCTCTCGCCGGGTTCTTCACCCTGGCCGGGGAGCTGCTTGCACCCTTCCTGCGGCAAATAGCCCCCACCCCTGCGGCTGCCTCCTATGCCACAAACCTGCTCTTCTATGCGTCCGTAGGCATACTGGCGTTCGTAGCTGCCCGGCGAGTGATGTGGCGCGACCTGCGCGTGCTGGCAACGCGTCCGTGGTTCACGCTGCTGATGGTCCCGGCCGCGGTCATCGCCATGATGATTCTCTCCGCCGTCGCCGTCGCGGCCAGCGGCAGTGTGGCGACCTCGGAAAACCAGGCCGGACTCCAGGCCTTGATGCAGCAGGTGCCCGCGTGGCTGATGGTCCCGCTGCTGGTGTTGGTGGGCCCGTTTGTGGAGGAGTTCATCTTCCGCCACCTGCTGATCGGCAAGCTGAGCCGGAGGGTGAATATCTGGGTGTGCTGTCTGTTGTCCGTGGTCCTGTTCGCCGCCCTGCACATCGTGGGACAGGAAGACCTGACGCTCACAGTCCTGATGCCCTATCTGGCCATGGGCGCAACACTGGTGTTTGTGTACGTCTGGACGGGCAGGAACCTGATGTTCTGCTACTTTGTCCATGCCGCGAAGAACCTGCTGGCAGTGGTGTTCATCTACGCCATCCCGCCGGAGTTCTACGAACAACTCCAGCAGGTTCAGGCCTGACGGGCAACCGGAAGCTGCGGATCTAAACCGGGCAACAACCCCATTCGCGCTGCTGACCGCACCTACCGCAGGAGCACCTGCCACCGTACCGTGGTGGGATGGGACTGAACATCCAGATTGTTATTGACTGCAGGGAACCGCACTCCCTCGCCGAGTGGTGGGCGGAGTCGCTGGAGTGGGCGGTGGAACCTCAGGATGAGGGCTTCATCCGTTCCATGATCGACCAGGGCTTCGCCACCGAGGACCAGACCACCGTGCATAACGGCAAGCTGGTGTGGCGCGACGGCTGTGCGATCCGGCCGCACGAGGAACTCGAAGCAAAAGCACCGGAACGGCGGCTCCTTTTCCAGACAGCGGCTGAGGGAAAAACTGTCAAGAACAGGGTGCACTGGGACATCAACCTGGCAGGCCGCGACAAGGACGAGGTGCGCCGCGAACTCGAGGCCCGCGGCGCCACGTTCCTCTGGACGGCCAACGAGGGCCCGCACTTCTGGCACACGATGGCTGACCCCGAGGGCAACGAGTTCTGCATCAGCTGACCCCGATTACTAGACTTGGACGGTGAGCAACCAAATCCCCGCCTCGGTGTCCGATGTCTTCGATCCAACCCGCTGGCGTGTTGTGTCCGGCTTCGACGACTTCCAGGACATGACGTACCACCGGCAGGTGGAGCGGGACGCCGACGGCGGATGGGTGCGCGACCTGCCCACGGTGCGGATCGCTTTCAACCGCCCTGAAGTCCGCAATGCCTTCCGGCCCGGAACAGTGGATGAGCTGTACCGGGCAATGGACCACGCACGGATGTCCCCGGATGTCGCCACCGTCCTGCTCACCGGGAACGGCCCGTCTCCCAAGGACGGCGGGCATTCCTTTTGTTCCGGTGGAGACCAGCGGATCCGGGGCCGTGACGGCTACCGGTACGCAAACGGTGAAACCCAGGAAAGCATCGATCCAGCGCGGGCCGGGAGGCTCCACATCCTGGAGGTCCAGCGGCTCATGCGCACCATGCCCAAGGTGGTCATCGCCGTCGTAAACGGCTGGGCGGCAGGCGGCGGGCATTCCCTGCACGTGGTCTCCGACCTCACCATCGCCTCCCGCCAGTACGGCCGGTTCAAACAGACAGACGCCACCGTGGGCAGTTTTGACGCCGGCTACGGCTCGGCCCTGCTGGCCCGGCAGATCGGCCAAAAGGCAGCCCGGGAGATCTTCTTCCTGGCCCGTGAATATTCCGCCGAGGACATGGTTCGGATGGGCGCCGTCAACGAGGCGGTGGACCACGAACGCCTCGAAGAGGTCGCGCTGGAGTACGCCGCGGATATCGCCCGGCAGTCGCCCCAGGCCATCCGGATGCTCAAGTTCGCCTTCAACCTTGCCGACGACGGCCTGGCAGGACAACAGGTGTTCGCGGGCGAAGCCACCCGGCTGGCGTACATGACCGATGAAGCCGTGGAGGGCAAGGAAGCGTTCCTGGAAAAACGCGACCCCGACTGGTCCAGCTTCCCGCACTACTTCTAAGGCAGGACGGGCAATGAACACTGAACCCCAAGACACCCGCTCCCGGAACGGCGAGCCGGCCGGAACAGGCGCAACCAGCACCGGCGTCCCCGATATCGACCCTGCACTGAAGGCGCTGGCCGCCGCACTCCACGGTGAGGGCCCCGCCGTCGAACTTTCTGTGGGCCAAGACGGCGCCCTGGTGGTGGGCCATGTCGAAACGCCCGGCTGCGATGATGCAGTGGCCGTGGTGCGCACCTCCGGGTCCACCGGAACTCCCAAGGCCACGGTCCTGACGGTGGAATCCCTGGCCGCGTCCTCGATGGCGACTGCCCTGGCGCTCAAGGGAGAGGGCCAGTGGCTCCTGGCGCTGCCCGTCCAGTACGTTGCGGGCATCCAGGTCCTGGTGCGTTCGCTGTTCGCGGGTACCCGGCCCTGGGTGATGGACATGTCAGGCGGGTTCACGCCCGAAGCCTTCACCGCTGCAGCGCAGGAACTGACGGACAAGATCCGCTTCACCTCACTGGTTCCCACCCAGCTTCAGCGCCTCCTCGACGAGCCGTCCCCGGAGACCCTGGCAGTGCTCCGCCGCTTCAACGCCGTCCTGCTGGGCGGCGCACCGGCCCCCGCCTCGCTGCTGTCCGCTGCCAGGGATGCCGGTGTCCGGGTGATCACGACTTACGGTTCGGCCGAGTCCTGCGGCGGCTGCGTCTACGACGGCTTTCCGCTCGAAGGGGTGTCCGTCCGCGTTGAGCACGACGGCCGCATCCTGCTGGGCGGCGACACCATCGCCGCCGGCTACCTGGAAGCGCCGGACGAGGCCGGCAGCACCTTCTTCGAGGAGGACGGCGTGCGCTGGTACCGCACCAGCGACCTCGGCAGCATCGACGACGACGGCCGCCTCACCGTTGCAGGCCGCGCCGACGACGTGATCATCACCGGCGGGATCAAGGTTTCGGCCGCGCACGTGCAGGAGGAGCTGGAAAAGTCCGACGACGTCGCCGCGGCCTTCGTGGCCGGCGTCCCGTCCGCGGAATGGGGCCAGGCCGTGGCAGCTTACGTGGCACTGGCAGGCCCGCCGGGAGGCGCCGCCGAGCGCCCGGGCTCTTCGGCAAGCGGGGAACACGCCGTCGTCCTTGAACAGGAATGGCACCGGACGCTGGGCATCCTTGCTCCCAAAACGGTCCTGGCGGCCCCCTCCCTCCTGATGCTTCCCAACGGCAAACCGGACCGCCTGGCCATGGCCGCCGAACTCAGCGCCCTGCACCAGGGAAAGTAAAGTAGACCTGCACCACCGGCAGGGCCCCATCCTGCCGCCTTCCCCAAAGTAACGCGAGGTACTGACCGTGGCTACAGCCGCACAATGGATCCAAGGCGCCCGGCTCCGAACACTGCCGGCCGCGATTGCGCCGGTACTGATCGGCTCCGCCGCCGCTTATGAAATGGATTCGTTCCTGCTCTTCAACGCCATCCTCGCGGCGCTGGTGGCCCTCCTGCTCCAGGTGGGCGTGAACTTCGCCAATGATTACTCGGACGGCATCCGCGGTACGGACGACGACCGCGTGGGCCCGCTCCGCCTGGTGGGATCGGGGGCTGCAAGCCCCGAGCACGTGAAACGTGCCGCGTTCGGTGCGTTCACCGCGGCCATGGTCTTCGGGCTCGTCCTGGTGGTCATCACCCAGAGCTGGTGGCTGATCCTGGTGGGGCTCGGCTGCGTGATGGCGGCCTGGGGCTACACCGGCGGCAAGAACCCGTACGGCTACATGGGCCTGGGTGACGTTTTTGTGTTTGTGTTCTTCGGGCTGGTGGCCACGCTGGGCACCACGTACACACAGGCCGGGCAGATCAACCTGCCGGCCATCATTGGCGCTATCGGCACGGGTCTGATCGCCACCGCGCTGCTCATGGCCAACAACGTCCGGGACATCCCCACCGACACGCAGGCCGGCAAGAAGACCCTCGCTGTGCGGCTGGGTGACAAACATGCCCGGGAGAGCTACGTGCTGATGCTCGCCGTGGCCATCATGCTGGTGGTGATCCTTGCCCCGGGGCGGCCGTGGATGCTGATCGTCCTGCTGCTGATTCCGGCGTGCCTGATGCCTGCGTGGCTGATGATCAACGGCCGCAAGCGGAAGAGCCTGATCCCGGTCCTGAAGCAGACCGGCCTGATCAACCTCGGCTACAGCCTGCTGTTCTCACTGGGTCTGGTGCTGAGCCACGGCTTCTAGGGCGCCGGGGCCAAGGCCGGGGTCTGGCGCTAGGAGCGCTTGGGGTCCTTGGCGTCGTTGCTGATGGCGATGTCCGGATTGGCGTCCAGAAGCGAGTCCTCCGCATGGGCGTCCTGGACTTCATTGGCTGAACGGATCGGCTTGGCCTTGCCTGAGAAACGCTGGTGGATGGCTGCGGCTGCCGCGTCCCGCTGCTTTTGGAAAAACAGGTAACTTACGGCGAACGCAATCAGTGCTGCGCAGATGACGGACATCAGCACACCCAACTGCAGGAGCATAAAAACCACAAACAGGGGGGCGAACAGAGCAAGGCGGATCAGGGAATATTTCAAAAAGGCCACTATTCCAGTTTAGCCGCCTCCCGCCCGAGGCCCCCGCGCCTCCTGACGATAGACTTATTGGCATGCTCCTCCGTGTGGCTTTGGCCGTCGCAGTCCTCGTCATCTTTGTGTATGGCCTCGTGGACGTGATCCGCACTGATGGACGCCTCACCCGGGGGATTTCCAAGCCCGCCTGGATCGTGGTCATGATTGTCCTGCCAGTGGTGGGCGCCATTCTCTGGCTCCTGATCGGCCGGCCGCGTGGGAGTTCCCCTCAACAGCAAAGCCAGCGCCATCCCACCGCCCCCGACGATGATCCCGACTTCCTCCGCAACCTCGAAGCCCGCCGTCGCCACCAGGCAGAGGCCGAGCGGCTCAAGAAGCTCAAGGATGAACTGGACGCCAAGGCGAAGGACGACGACGCCAAGGGCGGCGGCAAGGACAAGCACGAGACTGACGAACACGATACCGACGGGCTGAAGTAGGGGCGGATGACTCAGGAACCTGACGGAGAAGACCGGCTGCGGACCACAGCCCACGGGGCCGCAGCCCCGCCTTCACCCTCAGGTCCGCCAGCGCCGCCGCCAAGGCCAGGGCTGTCCTATTCCGCTCCGGCGCCCATCGCCGTCATCCCGGCAGCTCCCCACAGCGTCCGGGATGCGCGGACCCTCTGGCTCCTCAGCTTTGCCGCCGGGCTCGCCGTCCTGGCGGGATCGTTCCTCACCCGCGATTCGCATCTGGAACGGCTGCGCACAGTGGTGGTTCAAATGGCTCCCGGCGGCGGCGCCGAAGCCGTCACCACGGCCACGGGCATCGTCTTCTGGGGCAGCCTGGCGGCTGTCCTCCTGGTGATCCTGCTCGAGGCTGCGATGCTCGGCGTCGTGATGGGCCGGCAGGGCTGGGCGCGCTGGGTTCTGGTGCCGCTCCTGGCCGGGCATGTCATCGTCCTGCTGGTAGCCGCTGCCTTCCTTGTGCCCGAAGGCGACGCCGGCAGTTATGTGGTGCTGCTCTGGGGACTTCAGCTCCTGCTGGCGTTAATCGGGCTGGTGCTGTTCTTTGTGCCCTCAGCCAATGCCTGGCTGAAGTCGGGCCGGGACTGACCCATCGGTGGCCGGCCCGCCCCTCATGCGGGCTGGTGGGTCCCCTGTAGGGCGCACTGGGCAACAACACCCTCGCAGCTGCGGATAACCACCCGGCAGGCGTCCAGGGCGGAGCGGTCGGTCAGCGGGTTTTCCGCCACTGCCCGCCACCGCTCCACGCAGCGCCGGGCTTCCGCCGCCAGCTGTTCTGGTCCCGCATCAGCTTCGAGGCCCAGGCGAATGTAGGACGCGGCGCCCCAGCCCCCAATGAGGCCCTCGGCTTCGTTAGCCAGTTCAGGGTCCAGCGATACGCCGGTGGTCCGAAGGGTTGCCAGCAGCCGCAGTTCGCGGAACTCGTGGGCGTTGACTTGCAGCCGTTCCAGTGCGGCGGCCAAAGACCCTGTCCCGTCCCGAGGGGATGTGCGAAGCAGGGTTTCCACCCCCACCAACGCGGTCCTGGCCTTCAGCGCCTCGCCGCGGGCCTGGAACTGCCGCCCCAGCATGTCAATCAGGGGATCCAGGCCGCTGCGCCGGGCCAGTTCGTGGGCCAGGGGCGTGGGCTCGGCAAATCCATTGCGGATGAGAACCACGGCGAGGCGGATGCCGAACAAACCAAACCTTTCCAGCAGAGAGGCACGGGCCGCCGTCGTCAGCCCTTCCGGGCCTGCAGTCCGTACAAACCGGTCCGCCGAGAGCAGCAGCTTTTCCCGTTCTGCCCGTTCCATCCCGGCCAGCAGCTGCAGTGCCTCAAAGTCGGACTGGCGCAGGCTCCGGGCACTCTGTGCCAAGAGCCCGGCCACCGGGACCACCCCCAACGCCAGCTTCCGCAGGCTGTGGTCCTGGCGGTACCTTTCGGCGATCTCCCCGGCGGAGAGAAGCGAATCAATCCGTCCTGCTCCCACTTCATCGGCCCGGGAAAGGACTGCCAGCGCATTGACCGTGCCGGATCTCCCGGCCTCGGTGTCCTTGAATGACTCAAGGAACCGCAGATCGGAAGCGTGCATGTGGCGCATCAGGTAGATGATGGCGTCAGCTTCGGAGGGGGTGTCCTCCGGAGTCAGGAAGTGTGTGGACCGGGCGGACACGTCCCCTGACAGCGATGCAATGCCAGGGGTGTCGATCAGGGTCATGTCCCGCAGGCCCGGCGAGGGCCACTCCACTTCCAGCCGGTCCACCTCATCGGACTGCACGTTGCCCAGCACAAACACCAGGCGGCCGTCCACGCGTTTCACCGGCAGGCCGCGCGGTTCACCCTCCACAGGGTAGAGCGTGATCCGCGGGGTACGGCCGTAGCGGTACCACGTGACGATGCGCGTGCACTCCCCCGTGTCCGTGGGCGCTATCTCTTCACCGAGGATGGCGTTCAACAGGGTGGACTTTCCGGCTTTCACCATCCCGGCTACGGCGATCCGCAGGGGTTCGGCAAGCCTCCTGGCATAACCCTGCAGAGCTGCCACAGCTGCGGGATCCTCACGGTAGACCTCCAATGCTTCCTGCACCAGGTCTGCCGCCCCCGTGATGGTCGTCGCCGTCATCCGGTCGCCACAGCCGTCGGCGCCGCCGCTGCCGGCTGGCCCGCAGCCTTTGCCCCGGTACCGGGTGCCGGCAGCGCCTTGCCTCCGGCCACTTCGGCTGCCACGGCAGTGGCTGCCCTGTGCAACGCGTCAACCTTCCTAAGTTCATTCTTGATGTCGCGGATCCGTAAATCCTTTTCCAGGGCGTACGTGGTGGCAGCTTTCTGGGCTGCTGCCACGGAATCCGCCAGGGAACGGTGGTACTCGTCCGCGATCTCGGTGAAGTGGTCCCGGGTTGACCGCTGCACAAGCCGCAGCCGGTCCTTCAACTGCTTGCCCACCTGGAAGGTGACGTCGTCCAGCTGGCGCCTAACCAGGACCTTGGCCTCCCCTTGCCGGCGCTTCAGCCGCGCTTCCTTGTCCTCACGGTAGGCCTTGCGCCCGAGCAACAGGCCGGCGCCCACTGAGAGGGGATTGATCAGGGCCATTCCGAAGATTCCCGTCAGGAGCCCGAACATCAGTACGCCGCCATAGGAACCGCGCATGCCGATCAGGACTTTCTGCGCGGAATTGATGCGCCCGTCGTCCAGCGTGGGCATGTCGTCAACGGGGTCCAGCGCGTCACCCGTGTCTGCGACGCGAAGGACGGGCAACGTCACCTCGTCCGCGGCGAAGTGTTCGGCAACCTGCGCAGCCAGCCACTGCGACCGCTCGCTGGTCCATACAAACGTGTCGGAGACGGCAGCCGCCGTGCTTTCCTCGAGCCACTTGGAAATCTGTGGCCAGGCCGGTCCCGGGTCGCCTTGGTCAATGGCTGTCTCAGCCTCCCGTTGAATCCGCCGGAGTCGGTCACGCAGGTCATATTCCATGTCTGAGATGAGGTCGCCGATGCCATCATTCAACGTGATCTGCCAGCGGGCTGACCGTTTCCGAAGGTCGTCGGCCTCAGCCTTGGCCAGCTCCAGTCCGGCGATCATCTGCGGAGTCCCCTCCGGATTCTCCAGCGCTTCGAGCTCGGACTGCAGGGACAGGCGCAGATTCTCCGTGACAGACAGCAGATCCTGGCTGACGGAACGACGCTGGAGCCGCTCGGCCTTTCCGACGATCTCATTCCTGAGTTGGCTGATCAGGCCAGGGAATCCTGATTCCTCGTTGAGCTCACGGTCCTGCATGCGCGCCGCTTCCAGCCTCAGATCCGACGAGACGGCGATCAGTGGGATATCGGGGGCAACCCGTGAAAGGTGCCCCCTGTCGATCTCCTCAACCCGCCGCCAGTCCGGGTAGAGATCCGTCTTGGTGAGGACACCCACAACGCTGGGGGTGAGCCGCATGGCTTGTCGCAGGAAGCGCAACTCGGGCTCGGTGTACTCCTGCGATGCATCGGAGACGAGCAGCATGGCGTCTGCGGTTGGAAGAGCGGTCAGGGTGGTCAGCGTATGCGGGGAACCCAGTCCCCCAACACCGGGCGAGTCTATGACGGTAAGCCCCCCTGTCAGAAGCCTCCGGGGCAGGTTCACTTCGGCGGCCACCAGCTTTTTACCGTTACCTGGATTTCCCCGCTCCGAGACGTAGGAAGCAAGATCAGCAATGAGCACTGGCTGGCGCTCGATGTCGGCTTCGTCGTCAGAGTCGGCGTTGCCCTTGGGAATAAGGATGGCCGCGGAGGCCGGGTCTCCGTACCGGACCACGGTGGGGACAGAGGTGGCAATGTCGTCGTCGACAGGGCACACCGGCGCATTCACCAGAGCATTGACCAGCTTGCTCTTTCCCTGCTTGAACTCCCCCACCACGATGACCCGGACGGATGTATCCTTCAGCCGCTCCAACGTCTGGTTCAGGCGCTTGCGGAGGTCCGTGCGGTCTCCGCTGCGCACCAGTTCAAGGCCCTGCCCCACCAGTTCCATCAGTTGCACGGCCGACAGATTAGCCGGCGGCTTTACGGGTTCTGCTTCTGCCACGGCATGTCCTTTGCGTCAGTCTCAAAATGGACGTGGGGTAAGCCCCCGAAGTGCCCGGCAGGTGGTGAGCTCCTGCCGGGCACTGCCTGATACCGGGGACCTGGTGATCAGAAGTTGATCTCCGAATCATCGTCAGCGCTGATGTCGGTTTCAGAATCGTTGTCAATCCTGGTTGTGTTCGCTTCGTAGTCGAAATCGTATTCGTTACCGACATTGGTGAGGTCGGCATCCACCTTAGTCACGGTAACGTCTTCCACCTTCAAGGATTCGTTGCCGACGTTATGCAGGTTGGTGCTGCCCACGTTCTCCAGTTCGGTCTTGGAGTTATCGGTGTTGCCGACGTTTTCGAGGTCAGCCTTGATTTCAACGTCCGTCTCGTTCTTGTTGAGCGAGTCGTTGATGGAGTTGTCGTTGCCGGAATCCCGGACATCGATGTTGGTGGAATGGTCCTCGCGGTTGTCGGTGTTGCCAACGTTTTCCAGGTCGGCGTCAATATCAACTTCCTTGTTGTAGGAGTCCTCGATCTCAACTTCCTTGTTGAAGGAATCGTCGGCATCAATGTCGGTGTTGCCGATATTGACGTCCTCGCCGGCGTTGATGGAGCTGTCCTTCGAGTTATCCGTGGAGTTGTCCGTGTTGTAGGAGTCCTCGATGTTGTTCGAGTCCTCGATGTCGACGTCGTCGCCGGCTGCCACTGCGCGGTCACCGGAGGCGACAACGGAATCGTTGTCGAAGTACTGGGTGACGTCGCCGTCTGCCCAAATGTTCTGGTTGACGGACTGGTCCGTGATGGTGTCACGGTCATCCACAGTTGAGGTGTACGAGTAGTTGTTGACCACGTGGTGGAGCTGCTGGACAGCGTGGGCGTGATCACCGTTTCCGCCATTTGAAGGGGGCGGTGTGTAGCCGGTACCGCCGGTGCCCCCACCGCTGGGTGCGGTTGCGGACACGTTGCCGCCGGTGTTGTAGGTCCGGTCGAAGGAGGAAGCGTTGAGCGTGATGGGTGCGTAATCCAGGACCACCGGCATCGCAGCATCCACATCCGCGGAGCACACGCCGCCCAGGCCGTGATCGTCCAGAACCTTATCCGGGTTGTCCAGGAAGTCCTGCGCGGCCTGGCGATCGCCGAAGAGGTGCATCAGGAACTGGACGAGATCGTTTGCGAGTGTCATTTCGTGGTCCTCAATTTTCTCTGCCTTGCGGATCGCCCGGCTTGGTTCCGGGCTTGAATCTAACGTAAGGTTCCCCTTCGGGCCTGGGCATCGGGCCGTTTCCCCCTACCGGCAGCTCCCGTGCCGGGGAACTGCTTGCCCTGCCCCTAGGGGTATTAGGGGTTACTCCTGTTGGGGGTCTTCGGTGCCCAGCGCCAAGCGCAGCCGGGCCAGCAAATCAGAGCGGCTTTCTGCACCGAGGCGCCGGCGCATACGGGCGATGTGGTGTTCGGCAGTCCGGGGAGAGATATAGATTGCCTCGCCTATTTCCCTGTACGTCTTGCCCTCAAGCACCAGCCTGGCCACTTCCTTTTCCCGCTCGCTCAGCCCCGCACCGTCCGGCTGCATGCCGCTGGTTGATTCGGCGGCGGCCGTGTTTTCGGAATCCTGTGATCCGTTTCCGTGCCCTGCTGTATGTCCCTGCGGGTGCAGGTCCCTGGCGCAGCACAGCAGGCGCACCATGTCCTTCCGCTCGTCTGCCCGGGCAGCTGCGTGTCCCGCAAGCCTCGCACCTTCCCAAGGCATTCCCACCCTGCCGAGGCCCCGCGCTGCCGCTTCAACGTCGGCAGTCTGGAACCTGCCTGCGAGCACAGATACCCAGGCCTTGCCCGCAGCGGCAAGCATTGTGGCGAGGTGGCTGTGCTGGGCTGCCCGTGCCAGGGCGGCAGCATGGGGGGCCAGATCTGCTGGACTTTCACCCAGCAGTGTTGCCTGCACACCCGCCCAGTGGAAGGGCACTGACCATAGCGGCGGATCATCAAGGCGCCGCAGCAGTTGTTTTGCCTCGTCGAGGTAATGCGCCACGCGGCGGGTTTCCCGCAGCCGCGCTGCGGTAATCATCAGCTCGCCCCATGGCAGCAGGCTGTACAGGTCCACTGAGGTGTGCAGCATTGCTTCACGCGCCCGCTCCCAGGCCAGAACAAGTTCCGCCAGGTCACCGTTGCGCCGGGCAAGGCCTACTTCCAGGGCCGCCTTAAGGAACTCATCCCTCGGTACCAAAGGCCAGTGGTTGGTCTTCGACGCCTCGTTGATCGCGAGCCTGGCGTCCTCGAGTTTGTTCTGCTGCATGGCCGACCACGCCTGAAGCAGGTAGAGCCGTGGTTTTGCGGCATTACCGCCCTGCCCTGCGGCCGCGGCAGACCGGCATACGCTTTCCGCTAGATGCGGCTCTCCACTGTGCAGGGCCATCAGCGCGGCAAGTGCTGCCGGAGTGTCCGGAAGAGGAAGGGCGGTACCGGTTGCATTCAGCATGTCCGAGGCGTGGATCAGCAGCGGGAGCGCCTGCTGCGGATCCTGCGCCAGCGACTCGATGATGCCCTTTCCCGTTTGGGCCAGCGCGGCTGCCAGCAGCGTGGGAGATGCCGGCGGCGCATCCGCCGGGAACAGCGATTCGGCACCTGACCCGTTGCCGCAGCCGATCATGGCGACGGCGGCCAGCGGTGCCGAGGGACCCAACCTCGAGGCGCCCAACCAGCCGTAGGCGTCTGCACTGCGTGCCAGCATTCCGCGCTGGGCCCATACTGCTGACGCTACGTCCACCCCGCGGCGAACGTCGGGCGGATCCGGACAAACCAGAAGGGTGTCAATGATGCGGGTGGCAGCATCGAGGTCCCCGCCGGCTGCCGCCGCCTGTGCACGCCGTGCTGCGGTTGCTGTTTCGTCAGCTCCTGCCAACAAGGCTTCTTCGTAAAGCTGGGCGGCCAGAGCGGGATCATGCTCCAATACCTTGTCCCCCGTATGCTCCAGCTCGGAAGCAACGCGGGGGTCCGCCAGGCCGCCGCGGGCCAACTCGCGCGCAAAGTCCCCCATCGGCTGGCGGTCTGCCACATACAGCGTTACAAGTTCCCGCTGGAGGGCGTGCACCCGGGTCGTGGGGACTACGTTCAGCAGTGCATGCTGTGCCGGTCCAACGACGCTTCCGTCCGGTGAGAGCAGACCGGCAGACTCTGCCCGTTCCACCAGGGCGTCAACGCTCTCCACCTCGCCGCCGTCAATCTTCCGTTGCAGGTCAGCGGGCAGCGGTCCGGGCAGTTCGAAACCCACCGACAGCGCCAACAGAAGTTCACGCACCGCTGCGTTCTCACCCTTGAGCTGCCGGGCCATCTGCTCGGCAGCGCGGGGGCTTTGGCCTTGGTTGTTCAGGTTCGACTGCAAAAAACCATGCACTTCCTCGCGCGTTTGATGACCAGCCATCCTAGACCGCCGGCTCGGTAGTGATTGGAGTCGCCGACACCGGCACTGCCGGCTGGGTGGAGGTCGGCCCCGCAACCGGGGCCGCCACCGTGACGACGGGGACGGGGTCCGTAGGCGGCGGCGTTCCACCACCCTCAACCGGCGGCGGCGTCCCTCCACCCTCAACCGGCGGCGGCGTTCCACCACCCTCAACCGGCGGCGGCGTTCCACCACCCTCAACCGGCGGCGGCGTCCCTCCACCCTCAACCGGCGGCGGCGTCCCTCCACCCTCAACCGGCGGCGGCGTCCCTCCACCCTCAACCGGCGGCGGCGTCCCACCACCCTCAACCGGCGGCGGCGTCCCACCACCCACAACCGGCGGCAGCGTCCCACCACCCACAACCGGCGACGGCGTCCCACCCACAACCGGTTCGCCAGTTACTGGGCCCGTCCCGGGAGTACCCGTGGAATCCGGGGTCGCGCCAGCTGCTCCCTTGCCGGCTGCACCACCAGTTGTTCCGCCACCGGTCCCGGCAGGAGCACCCGTGCCCGAACCGGCAGCTGCACCGCCGGTAGACCCCGCAACAGCTTGGCTCGTGCCCAATGCCGCGCTCGATGATGGACTGCTGGTGGGCGCAGCATGCGTGTCCAAGCCTGCTTCGATGCCGGCCATCGGGGCCCCGCCGGCCACTGCGGTTTCCGGGCCCGGTCCGCTTCCGGCGGCCGGAACACCGGAACCACCCGGAGCGGACCCGGTGCCAGGGTCAGCTCTGGCTTCCTGTCCAAAAGCTGACGTGAGGCTGCCTAAGCCTCCCGGGCTTTGCGCAGCGGTGGCCGTGAGGACGGACACCAGGGCTGCGGCGGCTGCTATGGAAGTCAGCCGGACGGCCGGCCTTGGAGCATGTGCGCCGCCGTGGGCGTGCTCATGCGTCGCCCCAGCAGCCGCACCAGCCGCACCAGCCGCCGTCGCGCCTTTGCGTGACCAGCTGGCCCGGCGGCCGGGCAGGTGCCCCGCAGCCGCAAGAAGCCCGACGGCGGTGAGGCCGGCTTCCACGGGCGCCGCGCCTGGCCCCACTTCCGGCGTCGCTTCCTTGGCTTCGGAAAGTTCAGCACGCGCCAAAAGTGCCGAGACTGCGGCCCCCATGCAGATGGATGACTTCGGGTCGGCGTCGACGGCGATGGGCCGGTCGAGCTGTTCCGATATCAGCTGCGCCACGAGCGGAATCCGTGATGATCCACCGATCAACAGCACGGCGGAAAGGTCCTCCCGCTCCAGTTCCATCTCCGCCAGTGATTGTTCCAGCGCGTCGACCGTGTCCCGGACGGGATCCTCGATCAGCGCTTCGAAGTCTGACCGCACCAGGCGGACCTGCTGCTGGATGCCGGGAAGAAGCACGGAAATGTTCGCCTCGCTGTCCACGGAAAGCGCCTCCTTGGCTTCCACGCACTCCCGCCGCAGCCTGGCCAGCGCCCCGCGCACCCCTGCATCCGCCTGGTTGAGTTTCGACAGGGCACCTGCGGTGTGCTCGGCGACGTAGCGGAACACTTCCGCGTCAAAGTCGGCGCCGCCCAGGTTTTCAATGCCCTCGGGGCGCCCCACCAGCTCAAACCGGCTACTGCCGGCCTTCCTGAGGACAGCGGTGTCAAAGGTACCTCCGCCAAGGTCGTACACCGCGATGGTGCTGCCGTCCTCCACGCGGACCTGGGAGGCGTAATACACGGCCGCGGCTTCCGGCTCGGTGATAAGGGTGACGTTCTCCAGGCTCTTTGCGGCCATGGCCGCCAGTATCACCGATGTGCGGTGGCTACCCCAGGCGGCAGGATGGGTGAGGACGATTTCCGACGGCGGCGCGCCCTCGCGCTCCTCCGCACGGTCGGCAACCCAGCGGGCCACCGTGGCGAAGACGTCCTCCGGGGGAAGTGACAGCGCCCCCACGGAGATAGGTACGGAGTCGCCTACCCGTCGCTTGAACTCGCGCACCACCCGCGCGGGGGAGTCGAGGCCGCGGCGTTCTGCCGCCTCCCCCACCAGGATGGGACCGTCCTCCGGGTAGTAAATGACAGAGGGCACAGATGTCCCGCGAACGCCCAAAGGCAGGCACTCGGGGGCAGGGGAAGATCCTTGGTCAAACCGGGCAATAGCGGCAGCGGTGAAGCTTGTGCCGATATCTATGGCGAGCACGTAGCTCATGCGGACCTCGGTAAAACTGGTGTTTCGCCAGCAAGCTTCATCACGGGCGGACTTCACCAAGGTAGCATTACGGCCCTGCCCCGAACAGCCCTATTGCTCGACGGGACTGTCAGCTTCTGAAAGCATCCTTGCCGCTCCCCCGTAAACCCTGTTCAGAGGCCTGAGTATGAATGCAGGCCGTTGAAGAACTGGTTGACAATAGTGAAATTGAAGATGACGCAGAGGTAGCCCACGATTGACAGCCATGCCGCCCTGGTGCCGGTCCAGCCCCTGGTTGCCCGGGCATGCAGGTAGCCTGCATAAACAACCCAGATGACGAACGTCCACACTTCCTTGGTGTCCCAGCCCCAGAACCGGCCCCAGGCTTTTTCCGCCCAGATGGCACCGAACATCAGCGTGAAGGTCCAGCCGATGAACGCGATGGCGTTGATGCGGTAGGACAGGTTTTCGAGGCTCAACGCGGACGGCACCAGGCGCATAAAGCCCAGTTTGTCCGAACCGCCGGTGGCAACGGTCTTCAGCCGGCGCGTCTGGACGAGCTGCAGGGCAGACATCGCGAACGTCAGGGTGAACAACGCGGAGGAGAGCACGGCGATGGATACGTGGATGATTAGCCAGTAGCTTTGCAACGCGGGAACCAGGTGGCCCACCGGCGTCCAGTACGCCACGGAGGCGGCCACGAGCATAATGATGACCAGGCCCACCACGAACGTCCCGAGGAAGCGCAGGTCGCGGCGGATCAGCACCAGCAGGAACACTGCAACTGCGACGAAGGCCCCGGTAGTGAGGAACTCATACATGTTGCCCCAGGGCACCCGGCCCGCACCCAGCGCGCGGGTCAGCACGCCGGCACCGTGGATCAGGGCACCCAGGACGGTCAGGGCCACCGCCACCCGGGCGGGAGCGCGCCGCTCACCGGCGTACCGCATGTCGGCGTCGGCGGTAACGACTCCACCGGCCCCGTTGCCTGCCGACCGGGCTGCGGACGACGACGGCCGTTCAGCCCTGCCCGCCGGTCCGGCGAGCTGGGACTCGCTGCGGTCCCCCGCCAGGGCGCCAACCGGCACGCGGGCGGAGTCTTCCGCCTGCGCCGCCTTGAGGTCGATGGCACGCAGGGCCTTGCTGCTCTTGGCCAGGTCCCAGGCGAAAGCGATGAAGGCCACCGTGTAGGTGCCTGCGGCCAGCAGCATAAAGAGCTCGCTGTACTGGCCCATGGTTTCGTTGATTCCGTTGATTCCGTAAGGCATTACTGGTCCTTTTCGGGCCCGGTGGGGCCTGCTGGGGTGGTGACTGAGCCTGTAGTTGCGGCAGGGCCCCCGTTATTATCGCCCGTGCTGCTGGAAGTTTGTTGTGAGGTTCCCGGCCCGGCTGCGGGATCGGGATCCAGTTGCCATTCCTCGGCCAGCAGTTTCCGCACTGCTTGGGCTTCGGTGGCGAGCCGGTGATCCTCACCGCGGGCCAGAAGCCCGTACTCCACCATGGTGCGGCCGTCTGCGTGGGTGCCCGTGCGGACCCATACGCGGCGGCGGTTGACGTAGAGGGAAAGAATCAGTCCGGCGACGGCGAGGAGCGCAAAAATCAGGGCGTAGAGCTGGCCGGGGTTGTGGTGGATGTCCACGCCGATGTAGCGCTTCACGCCGTCGAAGCTGATGGTGCCTTTGCCGTCAGGGAGCGTGTAGCTGCTGCCGGGGGCAAGGGTGATGCCGCCGGCGTCCAGGTTCCTCGCGTTCAGGGGTGTCAAGTCCTGCACGTCCAGTTCGAAGACGTTCTGGGGGGAGCCGTCATCAAGGCCCAGGTCACCGTAGTAGGAGTTCAGGGTCAGCTGCGGGTTGAAGAGTTCGGGGTCGCCGCTGAAGGAGACCCCCTCGTTCGAGACGAAGGCCGTGGGCAGGAAGAAGCCGGCGAAACCCAGCTGGTCCGGCTTGGCATCGGGAACCTTGATCACCACTGAGGAGTAGTAGTTGTCCCCCTGCAGCTTGGCCACCACAGGCCCCTGCATGGCCACGTTTCCGTCTCCGTCCCGGATGGTCACCACAGGGGCGTAGCCGTTGCCGGTGAGGTAGATACTGGTGCCGCCCAGGGTGACGGGATCGTTGACCTTCAGGGTTTCCTTCTGCGCTGGCGCGTCCGGGTTCTCCTTGGTGGTCACCGCGGCGGAGAAGTCGATGGGCTGGCCCTCCTTGCCCTGCGACTCCCGGTCGAACGTGATGTCGAACTTGTCCAGCTGCACGGAGTAGGGCTGGAGCTGGCCGGGCTGGAAGTTGGTGCCCGGGGTGAACTGGTCGTAGCCCACCAGGGTGTTCACAAACGTGTCACCCTCCACCAGGATGCGCTGGCCGCTGTAGCCAAAAAGGCCGCCAACGGCCACGGATACCAGCACCCCGATCAGGGACGTGTGGAAGACCAGGTTCCCCACTTCCTTTGCGAAACCTCGCTCGGCGCCCAGCGAGGGACGCTCGCCGCCGCTGTCCCGGACCTCAACGCGGTAGCCGCGCTTCTTCAGCACCCCGGCGGCGCTGGTGATGGCCGCCGCCGCCGGGATCCCGGCGTCGGCCGGAATCACCAGGGTGCCGTACTCCGGGAGGCGGGACAGGCGTTTGGGGGTCCGCGGCGGCTGGGAGCGCATCGCCTTGTAGTGGGCGATGGCCCGGGGCACCACGCAGCCGATCAGGGAGATGAACAGCAGGAGGTAGATGGCCGAGAACCACGCCGAGGAGTAGACGTCGTACAGCTGCAGGGTGTCCAGCAGCTTGCCGTAATCCGGGTTGTCCTTGATGTACTGGGTGACCACTGAGGGATTGGCCGGGCGCTGCGGGAACAGCGAGCCCGGGACTGCCGCGACGGCCAGGAGCAGCAGCAGGAACAAAGCGGTGCGCATGCTGGTCAGCTGGGTCCATGCCCAGCGGAGCATGCCCATCGGCCCCAGGGCCGGGAGCGCTGTTTCAGCCTTGGCCTCTGATATCTTGCCGCCGGGCTCATGGCCACCGGCCGGGGCGGAAGTTTTCTTGTCTACGTTCACGCGCTCGCTCATCAGATCGGCAATTTCACATCGGTTTGGAACCAGTACTGCAGCCCGGTCACCCAGGTCCCCCAGACGCCGCTGGCCATGAGCAGCCCAAGGACCACCAGGATGCCGCCGCCAATGCGCTGGATGGCCAGGCGGTGCTTGCGGAAGAACGCCATGACGCCCATCCCGCGGCGGAGCGCCAGTGCGATGAGCAGGAAGGGGATTCCCAGCCCGAGGCTGTAGACGAACGCAAGGAACGCACCCTTGGCGGCGGACGAGCCGCCGGAAAGGCTCAGGAGCTGGACCGCTGAATAGGTGGGCCCGATGCACGGGGCCCAGCCCAGCCCGAACGTGAGGCCCAGGAGCGGCGCTCCCCACAGGCCGGCCGGCGGCTTGGCGTGGATTTTGGCGTCCCGCTGCAGCCAGCTGAAGCCGCCCATGAACACCACGCCCATCACGATCACCAGGAGGCCCAGCACCTGGGTAATCCAGGCGTTCTGCGAGCCGGTGAGCAGGGTACCCAATTGCCCGAACGCACCGCCGAGGAGAACAAAGATCACGGAGAAGCCCAGCACGAACAGCCCGATCCCCGCCAGCATACGGCCACGCTTTTGCTTCTCCAGGTCCACGCCGCTTAGCCCGGTGACGTAACCCAGATAGCCGGGTACCAGCGGCAGGACGCAGGGAGACAGGAAGGAGACCAGTCCGGCCAGCAGCGCCACGGGAATGGCAAGGAGGAGCGAGCCGTTGAGGATGGCTTCGGCGAAGGGGCTGTTCACGGCTACTCAGCCACAGCGGCAGCGATGAGGGCCTTCAGCGTGCCCTTTTGGATTTCGCCCAGGACGCGGGAGGCCACCCGCCCCTGCTTGTCCAGCACCAGGGTGGTGGGGACGGCGCCGGGGGGAACCAGCCCGGAAACCGCCAGCAGGACGCCGCCGTCCTTGTCGTCGAAGCTGGGGTAGGTCAGGTTGAAGGACTTGTCGAAGGCTTCCGCGGTGGCCTTCTCGTCCCGCAGGTTGACGCCGAAGAACTGCACGCCCTGTGGCTTGAATTCCTGGTGCAGCTCTTCAAGGATGGGTGCCTCTACCCTGCAGGGGGCGCAGGCGGCGAACCAGAAGTTCAGGACGGTGACCTTGCCCTGGAGGTCGGTGGGCGCAACCACCGTACCGTTGAACAGCGTGCCGTTGATCTGGAGGGCGGACTTGCGGTCGGCCGCGGCGAACTCGGTGACGGAGCCGTCACCGGCCACGTAGTTTTTGTTGTCCCCGGCCCTGGCCTGCTCGGCGAGGGCATCTTCCTGGGCACATGCCGAAAGGCCCAGGGTGAGCGCGGTCAGGGCGAGGCCCCCGGCAGCGAGCACGCTGCGGCGGGAGGTGAGGGGCAGGCCCGGCCGGCCCTTGTTGGTAAAACTGTCAGTCACTTCTAGGCTCCAGGGGTGGTGGCAGCACCGGGAAGAAGGGACGCCGCTGGCTCGCTGTACGTGACGCGCACAAGTGCGCCGTCGTCGTCGAACACCAGCGACGTTATGGAGGTCAGGGTGCACTCACGCTTGCGCGGATCGTGCCACAGAGGTTTGCCTTCGGCGCTGAGCCGGGTGGCCCAGATAGGAAGCTGATGACTGACCATGATTGCTTCGGGCCCCTCTGCCCCGAAGTCGCCGTCAGCCAGCTCAATGGCGCGAAGGCGGGCCTCCTGGGCCGCTTCCATAACCCTTGCCGCCTGCTGCTTGTAGGGCTCGCCCCACGATGGCCGGAGGGGGTTGACCAGCCGCGGCCAGTGCTTTGGCCTGCGCAGTTCGGCCTTGGTGACCTTCATGCCCTCGAAGTAGTTCTCTGCCTCGATGATCCGCCGCTCCGTGTGGATTTGCAGATGCAGGGCGTCCGACGTCGGCCGGGCAGTTTCCTGCGCACGGTCCAGCGGCGAGGCGGCCAGGTAGGTGATGCGGGCCCCACTTTCGGCGCGCTGCCGGAAATGTTCTGCGAGGGTACGCGCCATCTCCTGCCCCAGCTCGGAAAGGTGGAATTCGGGCAGCCTTCCGTACAAAACGCCTTCAGGATTATGGACCTCGCCGTGGCGGAGCAGATGGACAGTGGCTTGGGGCATGTTTACCAGTTTCTCAAAGATGGCGTGCGATCCGAAATCTTCTACATCCAGTAGAACTGAAGTTTTTGAAGAAATGTTCCGAAGGGGGGAACAAAAGATGCAAATGCATGTTTATAGTAGATGCAGCAGTTAGTTGAGACTTCAACAGATGAAGGTTCAACACCGACCCGACAAACAGGTAACACCCTAAGGAGCAACATCATGGCACTTCCCGCAGACGTCACCACCGGCACCTGGACCCTGGACAACTCGCACAGCGAGATCGGCTTCACCGTACGCCACGCAGGCATCAGCAAGGTCCGCGGCCAGTTCAAGGAAGCAGCAGCAACCCTGGAACTCGGCCAGGACGTGGCCGATTCCAAGATCGCCGCCACCATCAACACCGCCAGCTTCGACTCCGGCGACGCCAACCGCGACGGCCACGTCAAGGGCGAGGACTTCTTCGATGTTGAGAAGTTCCCCGAGATGTCCTTCATCTCCAACGGCCTGGTGTCCAAGGGCAACAGCTACGAACTGACCGGCGACCTCACCATCAAGGGTGTCACCCGCCCGGTCACACTGGAGACCGAGTTCAACGGCGTGGCCGTGGACCCGTTCGGCAACACCCGCGCCGGCGTTTCCGCAGAGACCACCATCAGCCGCAAGGACTTCGGCCTGACCTGGAACGCTGTCCTCGAGACCGGCGGCGTCCTGGTGAGCGACAAGGTTGCCATCAACCTCGAACTCGCCTTCATTGCTCCCGCAGCCTAGTTCCTGCCCCTGATTCAGTGCGCTTCATTCGGCGCACCTGATTCAAGGCACCCCGGCACCGGCTTAAGCCAGTGCCGGGGTGCCGCCCTTTTAACGAGTCCCGTGCAAGCGCGCAGGGCTACAGTGATGCCCATGAGCAACTTCGACAGCACGAGGCCCCGCAATGGTTTTGCCGGCATGTTCTCGGTGGCGAACCTTCCCACCGAGATCAAGGTCTCGTACTGGATCTGGTTCCTGGGCGGGATCCTCGGCCTCCTGGGCGGAATGCTCGGCATGCTTGCCTCGCTGGTGCTTTTCGCCGCGGCGCCCGGTGCGGCTGCGCTGGTTCTGTTGCTTATGCTGCTGGCTGCGGCTGTGGGCGCCGCTCAGATCGTCTTTGCGCTGAAGATGAAAGAGGGAAAGCAGTGGGCACGGCTTGCCCTCACAGTCCTGACAGGCGTCACCCTGCTCCTCGCCCTGGCCAACCTGGCGATGCGCGTTGGCCAGGGCGGCAACTGGGCAGGCTTCCTGATCAGCCTCGCAGCAACGGTCCTGCTCTGGCTGCCCAACTCGCAGGCCTGGTTCGCAGCGGTCAGGAATAAAGGCTAGCGGGGCAACCGCCAAACAGGGGACGAATACCTCCCTGGAATGACTCATCTGCCGCCAGTCCGGGGGTACGGTGGACTTAAGCCATGCTGGGGGTAGGGCACAGGACCGAAACCCGGCAGCCTACCAGAACCCCGACATGCCAAAGGACAGCTCATGAGTAATCCTCCCGTCCCGCCTCCCGTGCCCAACGATCCGGAGCAGGGCAACCAGCAGCCGCGCTACGGGGAAAACGCCCCGCAGTACGGGCAGAATCCGCCGCAGTACGGACAGAACGCTCCGCAGTACGGACAGAACCCGCCGCAGTACGGACAGAACGCTCCGCAGTACGGACAGAACGCTCCGCAGTACGGCCAGTCCGGCGCCCCCCAGTACGGGGATAACACTCCGCAGTCCGGCCAGAACCCGCCGCAGGCCCCGGGCTTTGGCCAGCAGCCATACGGACAGCAGCCTTACGGCCAGTCCCCGTATGCGCAGTACCCCTCGGAGCAGCCGCAGCCCACGGGCAGCAACGGGGTGCCGCAGCTGGTCAACATCTCGTTCTGGCTGCTGATCGCCTCAGCTGCGATCTTCGTCATCTCCATGCTCACCGGACTCACCCAGCTGGACGACCCGGTATTCCGCCAGGCCTTTGAGCAGCAAATGGAGGGTAGCGGAGCGGGCGTCACGTACGAGGACATCCAGGGCGTCATCGCCGGCACGCTGGTGGTGTTCGCGATCCTCGGCGCGGGACTCTACCTGCTGGTGGCCTTCTTCATCCGCAAGGGCAAGAACTGGGCACGTATCCTTGGCACCGTGTTCGCGGCGCTGTCCATCTTCGGCCTCTTCGGCCCTCCCAGCATTGGGACCGTGGGCACGCTCCTGGGGATCGCCGCCATCGTGCTGCTGTACCTGCCGGCGGCTGCCCCGTACTTCCGGAAGCAGCAGCCCTTCGCCAACCCTTACGGCGGCGGCTTGGGTAACCCCTACGGCCGGTAAATTTATTCACTTCCCACACCTGCGGGCGTGGGTCCCGGAACCGCCTGGACCCTAGGCGGTCTGCCCCGGGGCCTGCGCCCGCTGTGCGTGGTAGGCCAGGATCTGCAGCTCAGTAGCCATGTCCACCTTGCGGAGATTGACTCCCTCCGGCACTTGGAGCATCACGGGGGCGAAGCTCAGGACGCTGCGCACACCAGCGGCCACCACACGGTCGCAGACATCCTGCGCCACGGCGGCCGGCAGCGCCAGCACCACCATATTCGCTCCGGTGCGGTGCAGCACTGTTTCCAGGTCAGCCACGTCGCTGACGCGCAGCCACCCCACTTCATTGCCTACCACCATCTGGTCGGCGTCAAAGATGGCCACGACGTCGAATCCCCGGGATTCGAATCCGCCGTACCGCGCCAGGGCCTTGCCGAGGTTGCCGGCGCCCACGATGGCGACCTTCCAATCGTGCGTCAGCCCCAGCGCCGCCGCGATGTGACGGCTGAGGTACTGCACTTCGTAGCCGACGCCGCGCGTACCGTAAGAGCCCACATGGGACAGGTCCTTGCGCAGTGTGGCGGAGCTGACGCCTGAGGCTTCAGCGAGGGACTCAGAGGAGACGCGCTCCACTCCCTCGGCGAGCAGGGTGTTCAGGGCACGCAGATAGAGCGTCAGCCGGGCCACCGCTGCGGGCGGAATCTGTTTGGCTGGCGTACCCGTGGCATCCGGAAAATCCGGGACAGCCTGGGGAGTTGGATCCAGCGAAGCCACCAGCCCCTCCCTCGCATCGCGTTGTGACTCCACTCTAGAGCCCTCCGGCCGATGCCAACAAAGCAGCCGGCCACATAACATCCGTGGTCACGGGCGCTGCTCCTTATTGGGCCATGGCCCGCTGAAGCACGCGTTGCAGCCGGGTCTCATCAATTTTCCAGAAGTCGCGCTGCACCCCGTCCACCAGCACCACCGGGATTTCTTCGGCGTAGCGGTCCCGCAGCTCCGGCCGGTGGTCCACCAGCTCTTCCGTCCACTGAAGGCCCAGCGAGGCAGTAACGCGTCCGACGGCGTCGCGCGCTTCTTCGCAAAGGTGGCAGTCAGCTTTGGTGATCAGGACGACGCGCGGTGTAGCCATGCCTTAACCGTAGCCCCGTTGACTGTGGCCCGCGACGCCGACGGTGTCCAGGGACTGGATTGACTAGACTCAGCTTTATGCCCGAGGAGAAATACGTCGCCGTAGTCACCAAGCCGGTTGCGGCGCCGCAGCCCGGCGAGGCGGCGTTTTTCGACGTGGACAACACCCTCATGCGTGGCGCCAGCCTCTTCCATGTTGCCCGCAAGATGCACCAGCGCGGCGCCTTCACGCTTGCCCAGGCCGCCGGATTCGCGTGGAAGCAGTTCAAGTTCGTGGCACGCGGGGAAAACATGGACGACGTCCACGCGGTCCGGGATTCCGCACTCACACTGGCCGCCGGCATCACGGTGGAAGACATCAAGGCCCTCGGCGAAGAAGTCTACGACGAGATGATTGCCTCCCGGATCTGGCCGGGCGCCAAAGCCCTGGCCGAGCAGCACCTGCGCGTGGGACGGCGCGTCTGGCTGGTGACGGCAACCCCTATCGAAGTTGCCACCGTGATTTCAACCAGGCTGGGGCTCACCGGAGCGCTGGGTACTGTCGGGGAGATTTCCGAGGGCATGTACACCGGCCGACTGGTGGGAGACATCCTGCACGGCTCCGCCAAAGCCCTGGCCGTCCAGGCAATCGCCGACGCCGAGGAGCTGGACCTCAAACGCTGCTGGGCCTACAGCGACTCCTACAACGACATTCCGCTGCTCACCCTGGTGGGCCACCCTGTGGCCATCAACCCGGACGCCCGCCTCCGCCGCCACGCCCGCGACCACAACTGGCCGGTCTACGACTTCCGCGCAGGCCGCCGCGCGGCCACCTTCGGCCTGAAGACAGCCACCGCCTGCGGCGCCGTCTACGGACTCTGGAAAGGCTTCGCCCGCTTCCGGGGCCCGCGCAACTAGGTAGCAGCCTGGACGACGAAATGCCCGCCGCCTTGGAAGGCGACGGGCATTTCTACGCTGTTCGAAGTATCTCTACTTCTTATTGCGGCGCTGGTGACGGGTCTTGCGAAGCAGCTTGCGGTGCTTCTTCTTGGCCATACGCTTGCGACGCTTCTTAATAACTGAACCCACGAAAGTTCCTTACAAACTAGATGCAGTACCTGTCTGATGGAAAGTGTTCGTGGACAGAGCTACGAACTGAACAACTGACAGATTCTTACAATGACGTAAAACGTTCCTTAACAGGGTACCGCTTATCAGGAGCGGCTTCTGACCGCAGCGGCTCCCACCGGCGAAAACACGGCGAATGGGACGTAAGGCCTCAGGCGGTTTCCGTGTGGCCCTCCACCACAGCACCCTTGAGGTACTGCTCCACGGCGGTTTCGGGTACCCGGTAGGAGCGGCCGAATCGCACTGCCGGCATGTCGCCGGAGTGGACCAGCCGATAGACAGTCATTTTGGAGACGCGCATGACCTGGGCTACTTCCGCCACGGTCAGGAACTTCGCGTTGGAGAAGTTCTGTTCTGCCGACATTTCCCTATTTTCCTTTGCTGACGGATGGACAACAGTGACCCCAGGTACGTGCCAATGCGGTGTTCCGATGCTGAGCCATCCACCTATCTAGATACTCTAGATGTTCCTGTGGCAGAAGTGAAAGTAGTACGGTCCCCCTATTTGCTCCTTCGTTCCCAGTCCCCGCTCACCTCCTGCGCTTGCGCGCGGATGCGGCCAGCTGGTCCAGCACCGAGACCGAAACCTCCCAGTCCATGCACGCGTCCGTGACGCTCTGCCCGTACAGAAGCTCCGGTCGGCCGGCCGCGTGCTCGGTAACATCGAGGTTCTGCGCGCCGCCCACCAGGAAGCTTTCCAGCATGACTCCGGCGATGGCTTGCGCCGAAGCCCCGCCGTCCTCGAGCTGGGCGCCGATCTCCAGCGCGACCTCGGCCTGGCGGTGGTGGCTCTTGCCGCTGTTCGCGTGGCTGGCGTCAACGATAAGGCGCGGGTTCAGCTGCTTGCCCGCAAGCTTCGCCGAAGCGGCCTCGACGTCGGCGGCAGAGTAGTTGGGTCCCTTGCGGCCGCCGCGGAGGATGACGTGGGCGTCAGGGTTCCCCGCGGTGGCCACCAGCGCGGCCCGGCCGTCGCCGTCAATGCCAAGGAAAGCCTGGGCCGCCGCGGCCGCACCGCAGGCGTCGATGGCTACCTGGAGGTCGCCGTCGGTCCCGTTCTTGAAGCCAATGGGCATGGAGAGGCCGGAGGCGAGCTGCCGGTGGATCTGGCTCTCGGTGGTGCGGGCCCCGATGGCGCCCCAGGAGATGAGGTCCGCCATGTACTGCGGGCTGATGGGCTCGAGGAATTCGGTGGCGGTAGGAAGGCCGAGCGCGTTGACCTGCCGCAGGAAGTGCCGTGCCGTCCGGAGTCCGGTGACCATATCGTGGCTGCCGTCCAGCCGCGGATCGTTGATCAGGCCCTTCCAGCCCACGGTGGTGCGGGGCTTCTCGAAGTAGGTCCGCATGACGATCAGCAGGTCTTCCTTGTGCTTTTCAGCCTCGCTGACCAGCCGCCGGGCGTACTCCAGTCCGGCCTTGGGGTCGTGGATGGAGCACGGCCCCACAATCACCAGGAGGCGGTCGTCCACGCCGTCCATGATGGCGCGGACTTCATCACGTCCGCGTTCGACGACGTCTGCCACCCGGGCGTCCAACGGCAGTTCGGCGATGATTTCCTGCGGAGTGGGCAGCGCAGTGAACTCGCTGACGCGCAGGTTCGACGTCGATTTTGCCGTGGATTCCCTACGGGGGTTGCCGGCGGTGGTGCTTGCGGTGGCTGTTGCGGTGCTCATGTTCGGGTCCTGTTCCAGATGGGAAGCGGGCCCAGTCAGAACCCGCCGGAGAAACGGCGAAGGGCAGAGAATGATCTCTGCCCTGTTGGCTCTGAAGGAAAGTTGGATGCGTGTCAGTTAGACGCGGGCCCCTCCAGAGCCAACGAAAAATACGCATACCAACGGTTTGTCATGCCATGAACCATAACCGCAGGCCGCCGTGGCCGCAAAGTGTTACGTTGCATCGCGCGACAAGGTGGCCACGAGCTCCGCGTGCTTTTGGTCTGTCAGCCGGTACCAGTACATGATCCCTACCGATGCCAGAACCAGGGCCCCGGGCAGCAGACCCGCCGCAGCCCGGATGGCGAGGGTGGCTGCATCAGATTGCTCCGCAGTACCCGAAACATAGCCTCCCCAGGCGAGTGAGAAGGCAACGACGGCGGCTCCGAACCCCATGCCGAGCTTCCGGGTGGCGGCCAGGAGCGCGTAGTTGATTCCCTGGACCCGGACTCCCGTTTTCCACTCCCCGTATTCCACAGTGTCGGCAATCAGGGCCCACGTCACGATGCTGACCGAAGCCGAAGCCAGGAGCCCCAGCACGAGGCCCGCCAGTCCGAGCAATGGCATGTCCGCGGGGGCCAGGAAAACCAGCACGCCGCCCACCGCCCCGAATCCGCCGCCAACGCCGTAGACAGCCCGCTTGCCCCATCGCGCCACGGGAAGCGGCATCAGGACAGCCAGCGTCAGCGTGATCACCACTTGGGCGGTGGCCATGACGGGGAAGAGGTCCACCCGGGAGAGGACATCGCGGAGGTAGTAGAACTGGGAAGCGCCGGTGGCAGAAGTTCCGGTAACGAAAAGGACGGAACTCACGCAGAGGATCACCAGCGGGGAATTTGCCTTCAGGGCTGCCACGCTCTGGCGAAGGGTGATCTTGGGGATGCTGCCGGGGACCTGCTCAACACAAACCATGCCGGTAAAGCAATAGAGCAGTGAGCCAACGACGGCGAAAGTGATAGTGAGCCAGGTGAAGATCTGCTGCATGTCCTGGCCGGCACCGAGGAGCGGTGCAATGAAAAACCCAAGGGTCGCGCCGACCGAGAGGCCGCCGATGGTCCGTGCCCCACCGAGCCTGGCGCGTTCTTTGGCGTCCTGCGTCATGGCCCCCACCAAGCACCCGTAAGGCACATTAACCATGCTGTACGTGACACACACCAGCGCGTAGGTACAGTACGCGTACAGCAGCTTCAGGGACGGGTCGACATCCGGAACGTGGAACACCGCCACACTCAGCAGCAGGGGGATGAAGCCGAACATCAGGAACGGGCGGAACTTTCCCCACCGCTTGCTCGAAACGCGGTCCACGATGCGGCCGGCCGCTATATCGGTGAAGGCGTTAAAGACCCGCGCAACAAGCAGCAGTGTTCCGGCCGCCGCTGCGCCGATCCCCGCTACGTCCGTGTAGTAGACGAGCAGGAACATGTTCCCGGTACTGATGATCATGCTGTTGGCCGCATCGCCGGCACCGTAGCCGAAAACGCTGAACCTGCTGAGTTTCTTCATTGCTTCCTTGTTCGCCGGGCTGAGAAACCGTTTTCTCGTGCCCGCAGAAGAAACTTACCCCAAAATCCTGCGAAGAAACAGCAGCTGCCTTATGCAGTGATGCCCGGAGCCGGCAGGGGCTACAGCCGCGAGAACTCCGGCACGAAGACCTGCAGTGGGCTGCTGGCCACCACCATGGCACGGAGTTCTCCAAGCCCGCCGTCAACGGAACCTGCAGCCCGCGCCTGCACCAGGACGTTGCCCAAGGCTGTGGCTTCCACCGGCCCTGCTACCACTTTCCTGCCTGTGGCGTCCGCGGTGAGCTGGCAGAGCAGACGGTTCTGGGAACCGCCGCCCACCACGTGCACCACGTCCACCGAACGGTCGGCGAGCCGCTCGGCGTCCCGGATCGTGCGGGCATAGCCGGCAGCCAGGCTGTCCATAATGCAGCGGGTGATGGCGGCAGGATCGTTCGGCAGTACTTCTCCGGTTCGGCGGACCGCTGCACGGATGCGCTCCGGCATATTGTCCGGGGCGATGAAGTAGGGATCGTCCGGGTTGATCTGCGGCCCGCCGGGAGGCAGCGCAGCTGCCGCCGTCAGCAGGGCCGTCAGTTCGGGCTGGAACCCTTCCCCGGCCCAGGTCCGCTGGCATTCGCTGAGGAGCCAGAGTCCGCCCATGTTGCGGAGGTAGCGGATGGTGCCGTCCACGCCGCGCTCATTGGTGAAGTTGGCTTCCCGGCTGGCCTCGGTGAGGACCGGGTGCTTCAGCTCGAGCCCCACGAGGGACCAGGTGCCGGAGGAGATGTACGCAAAGTCTTCTTCCTGCGCCGGGACAGCTGCGACGGCGGAGGCCGTGTCATGTGATCCCACTGCCACTACCCGGGTCTGCTGGGGCAGTCCCACTTGGGCGGCGATGGCCGGCAGGAGGGTGCCGACGGTTTCGCCGGGCTGGATCAGCGGCGGGAACAGGTCCTTCCGCAGGCCCAGGGCAGTAAGGAACTCGGTGGCCCACTCCCCCGCCACGGCATCAAACAAGCCCGTGGTGGAGGCGTTGGTCGCCTCGGTCCTTCGCTGCCCCGTCAGGAGGAACGCGATCAGGTCCGGGATCAGGAGGGCCTGGAGGCCGTCCAGGTCCGGCTCGCTGGCCAGCTGGTAGATCGTGTTGAACTGCAGGAACTGCAGCCCCGTGGTCCCGTACAGCCGTGCCGGGTCCAGCTTCCGGTGCACCGGCTCCACAGCGGTCCGGCTGCGGTCGTCCCGGTAGCTGAACGGCTGGGCAGTCAGCTCGCCGGCGGCGTTGACCAGCCCGTAGTCCACGGCCCAGGTGTCGATGCCAATGCTGGCCACCTCCTCACCCTGTGCCGCTGCCACGGTGGCCGCCGCCGCGAGGCCCTTAAGGACCTCGCTGAAGAGGGCGTTGAAGTCCCAGCGGAGACCGCCGTCGATGTCCACCACACCGTTGGGGAAGCGGTGGACGACTTCGAGTTGCACGGAACCTTCGGCGACCCGGCCCAGGATGACCCGGCCCGAGGAGGCGCCGATGTCGACGGCGGCGAACGCACCGCCGTCGACATTCTGCACGTTGCTCATCGCAGGAAGGCTGCGGCCACTCCGGCGTCCACGGGGATGTGCAGGCCGGTGGTGTGGGACAGTTCGTTGCTGGTGAGGACGGCGGCGGCGTTGGCCACGTGCTCGGGCAGGACTTCACGCTTGAGCAGGGTCCGCTGGGCGTAGTACTCGCCCAGTTTTTCCTCGTCCACGCCGTACACGGCGGCGCGCTTGGCGCCCCAGCCGCCGGCGAAGATGCCCGAGCCGCGGACCACACCGTCGGGGTTGATGCCGTTGACGCGGATCCCGTGCTCGCCCAGTTCGGCCGCGAGCAGCCGAACCTGGTGGGCCTGGTCTGCCTTGGTGGCGGAGTAGGCGATGTTGTTCGGGCCGGCGAACACGGAGTTCTTGGAGGAGATGTAGACGATGTCCCCGCCCAGGCCCTGGGCGATCATGACCTTCGCGGCGGCCTTGGCCACCAGGAAGGAGCCCTTGGCCATGACGTTGTGCTGCAGGTCCCAGTCCTTCTCGGTGGTTTCCAGCAGCGGCTTGGAGATGGACAGGCCGGCGTTGTTGACTACCAGGTCCACACCGCCGAATGCCAGGACAGCGGCGTCGATCGCGGCTGCAACCTGCGCTTCGTCCGTCACGTCGGCCTGGACGCCGATGGCAATGTCCGGGCCGCCGAGCTCTTCGGCCACCTTTTCGGCGTTCTCCAGGTTCAGGTCGGCAATGACCACGCAGGCGCCTTCCGCGGCGAGGCGGGTGGCGATGGCCTTGCCGATGCCGGAAGCGGCGCCGGTGACCAGCGCGATGCGGGTGGCGTGGGACTTGGGCTTGGGCATGCGGGCCAGCTTGGCTTCCTCCAGCGCCCAGTACTCGATCCGGAACTTCTCGGATTCCTCGATCGGGGCGTAGGTGGAGATCGCCTCGGCGCCGCGCATCACGTTGATGGCGTTGATGTAGAACTCCCCGGCAACCCGGGCGGTCTGCTTGTTCGCCCCGTACGAGAACATGCCCACGCCGGGGACCAGCACAATGGCCGGGTCCGCGCCGCGCAGGGCCGGGCTGTCCTGGTCCGCGTGGCGGTCGTAGTAGGCCTGGTAGTCCTCGCGGTAGTCCGCGTGGAGTTCGTGCAGCCGGGCGATCGAGTCCTCGATCGATGCATCGGCGGGCAGGTCCAGGATCAGCGGCTTGACCTTGGTGCGCAGGAAGTGGTCCGGGCAGGAGGTGCCCAGGGCGCCCAGGCGCGGGTGCTCGGCGGCTTCGAGGAAGTCCAGGACGACGGCGTCATCGCTGAAGTGCCCCAGCTGCGGCTTGTCCGTGGAGGCCAGGCCGCGGATCACGGGTGCCAGGGCTGCAGCCTTGGCGCGGCGCTCTGCCTCCGGCAGGGCTGCGTAGCCGGGCAGCTTGGCGCCGAAGGGTTCCGCCTTGCCGTTGTCCGCGATGTACTTCTCGGCCTGCTCGATGATCCACAAGGAGTTGGTCTCGGCCTCTTCACTGGTGGTACCCCAGGCGGTGATACCGTGCCCGCCCAGGATGGTGCCGATGGCCTGCGGGTTGGCCTCCTTGATCGCGGCGATGTCCAGGCCGAGCTGGAAGCCGGGGCGGCGCCAGGGAACCCACACCACTTTGTTGCCGAAGATCTTGGTGGTCAGCGCCTCGCCGTCCACCGCGGTGGCGATGGCGATGCCGGAGTCCGGGTGCAGGTGGTCCACGTGCGCTGCGTCCACCAGCCCGTGCATGGCGGTGTCGATCGACGGGGCTGCGCCTCCCTTGCCGTGCAGGCAGTAATCGAACGCTGCCACCATCTCGTCTTCACGCTCAACGCCGGGGTAGACGTTCTTCAGCGCGTTCAGCCGGTCCAGGCGCAGTACTGCAAGGTTCTCTGCCTTCAGCGTGCCCAGGTCCCCGCCGGAGCCCTTGACCCACAGCAGCTGGACGTCTTCGCCCGTGACCGGGTCCTTTTCGGTGCCCTTCGCGGAGGTGTTGCCGCCGGCGAAGTTGGTGTTCCGCTTATCCGCACCCAGGCGGTTGGAACGCGAAATCAGATCTTCAACAGTCTTGTTAGCTGTGTTCTGCATGTCTGTGTTCTGCATGTTCATGCCTAAGCGCCCCATCCGGCTTGCTGGCCGCCCACGCGGTCCTCGTTGATCTTCTTCTGGTAACCGCTGGCCTTGAACGCTCCCAGCGGGTCCGCGGGCAGGCCGCGGGATTCACGCCACTCGGCCAGGACCGGCCGGACGTCGGTGTAGAACGCATCGTTGAAAATGCCGTTCGCGGCCAGCACATCACCGGAGCGCTGCGCTTCGGCCAAGGCTTCGGTGTCCACGAGCAGGGCCCGGGCAGTCATCTCCTGGACGTTCAGAACGGACCGGATCTGGCCCGGGATCTTCTCTTCCAGGTTGTGGCACTGGTCCAGCATCAGGGCCACACCGGAGTCCTTGCCGAAGCCACCGCCACGGATCACTTCGTACATGATGCGGAACAGCTGGAACGGGTCAGCCGCGCCGACAATCAGGTCGTCGTCGGCGTAAAAGCGGGAGTTGAAGTCGAACGAACCAAGCTTGCCCAGGCGCAGCAGCTGCATCACGATGAACTCGATGTTGGTACCCGGAGCATGGTGGCCGGTGTCCAGGCAGACAAACGCCTTCTCCCCCAGCGCCAGGGTCTGGGCGTAGGAGGTGCCCCAGTCCGGAACATCGGTGTGGTAGAAAGCCGGCTCGAAGAACTTGTACTCCAACACCAGGCGCTGCTCGTCACCCAGGGCGGCGTAGATCTCCTGCAGGGATTCGGCCAGGCGGTCCTGGCGGCCGCGGATGTCGTCCTGGCCCGGGTAGTTGGTGCCGTCAGCGAGCCAGATCTTCAGGTCCTTCGACCCGGTGGCGTGCATGATCTCGATGCAGTCCAGATGATGATCCACTGCACGGCGGCGGACGCTCTCGTTGGACGAGGTCAGCGAACCGAACTTGTACTCATCATCCTGGAAGGTGTTGGAGTTGATCGTCCCCAGGCCCACGCCCAGCCCTGCAGCGTATTCCTTCAACGCGGCGTAGTCATCCACCTTGTCCCACGGGATGTGCAGCGCAACGGTAGGAGCCAGCCCGGTCAGCTCGTGCACCTTGGCGGCATCCGCCAGCTTCTCCTGCACGGTACGCGGGGTGCCGGGCGTGCCGAACACCTTGAACCGCGTACCCGAATTTCCATAAGCCCACGAAGGGACCTCGATGGCAAGCTCCTCGAGCCTGCCCAGCGCCGTTGCTACGTCATTCATGATGATGGTTCTTTCCCGGTGTTGTTGAGCTGTGGTCTGGTTGGTATTGGTGTGTTCCGGTGCGGCCCCACTGCTGGAGCGCCCGGTGCGTGTCAGCGTGCGGAGGACTCTGCCGCCGCGAGCTGGCTGTCGAGGTTGAAGACTTCCTCCAGTACCTGGAACCCCTCGTCGGGCGCCTGGTCCGGGTCTTCGAAAAGTTTGGCCATCTCCGCCTGCCAGCGGGCGTTGACGTCCGCCAGGGCCATGCGGGCCCGTGCTGCGTCGAAGTCGTCGCATTCCAGGTAGCCGATCAGGAGCCCGTCTTCGCCGAGGAAAAGCGAGTAGTTGTTCCAGCCGGCGTCCTTGAGGGCCCGAAGCATCTCGGGCCACACGGCGGCGTGCCGTCGGCGGTATTCGTCCATCAGCGCCGGCTGGACCGAGGAACGGAAGCACACCCTCATTTGGAACTCTCCTGAACTCGCGGATCTTTGAATCGTTTCATTGTTACGATTCAAAGTACTCTTGAACCGGAGCAGGTGTCAAGCATTTCGGGACCTGTTCCACACCAGAACCGGGAGGCGCTAGAACCCGGCCCACCAGCACGGAGAATCATGAACCGCTCAGCCAGCATCAAGGACGTCGCCAACCACGCCAGCGTGGCGGTCGGCACGGTGTCGAACGTGCTGAACTACCCGGACAGGGTCTCGCAGCGGACCAAGGAGCGGGTGCTGCGGGCCATCGACGAACTGGGCTTCGTCCGCAACGACGCCGCGCGCCAACTGAGGGCCGGCCACAGCCGCACCATCGGCCTCATCGTCCTGGACGTGGGCAACCCGTTCTTCACCTCCGTGGTGCGGGCCGCGGAAGATGCGGCCGCCCTCCAGGGCAGCGCCGTGCTGTTGGGTGACAGCGGGCACGACGCCGGCCGCGAGGCCAATTACATCGATCTGTTCCAGGAGCAGCGGGTCCAGGGGCTCCTTATTTCGCCCGTGGGAGATGTCACTGAGCGCTTGGACCTCCTCCGCGAGCGCGGCGTGCCCACCGTCTTGGTGGACCGGCTGGCTGACGAGGAAAAGTTCAGCTCCGTGGCTGTTGACGACGACGCCGGCGGGTATCTCGCTGCCCGGCACCTGCTGGACACCGGCCGCCGCCGGCTCGCCTTTGTGGGTGGCTCCACGTCCATCCGCCAGGTAGCGGACCGCCTTCAGGGTGCCCGGCGCGCGGTGAAGGAAGAACCTGGCGCCACGCTGGAGGTGCTGGTATCTGAAGGCCAGACCGTCCTGGCCGGCCGCAGCGTCGGCAACATGCTGGTGGAGCGGGAGCGCGACGGACTTCCCGACGGGATCTTCTGCGCCAACGACCTCCTGGCGCTCGGCGTCATGCAATCGCTCACCATGACGCACACCTTCCGGATTCCCGAGGACATTGCCTTGATTGGCTACGACGACATTGATTTCGCGGTCTCGGCCGTGGTGCCTCTCTCCTCCATCCGGCAGCCCACCGAGGCCCTGGGCAGGACAGCCATCGAACTCCTGGCTGAAGAGGTTGAAGCCCAGCATCCCCGGCACCGCGCAGTCATCTTCACCCCGGAACTGGTGGTCCGGCAGAGCACCGCGGCGCCGTCCGAGTCCTGATCAGTACACCTACCCGTCCTGCTGCAGCCAGTCCATGCATTCGGTTCTGGACGTGAAGAAGCGGGTGGGGCACGGCGGAACGTGCACGCCCAGGAAGAAGTTCGCCAGGATCCGGTCCACCGGACTGGAACCCAGCAGCGCGATCCGGTTCGCCGCGCAGGGGATGGAGAACACGGAGCGGGCCGCCCTGGTGACGTTTTCCGTGGTGGCCATGTCAACGAGCATGGGGAAAGTCCCTTCCCCTGCTATCTCGTTAACAGCCGCCATTGCCGCCTGGGCGTCATGCTGTTCTATACGGACTTGCGGCTCCCAGATAAGGTGGATGACACCGTCGGAACGCAACTCCACGGTGCCCTTGCCACCATCAACCTTCACAGGCTCCATACCCAGTCTCCCTCCCAGTGCAGACTCCCCTATTCTGCTCCCACTTTGACCCGGCAGCGCCCTTACCTGTTTTCACAGCCCGCCCACAGGCTTCCCGAACCGCCAGCACAGCGCACCTCCGTAAGAAAGAAATATGACCCAACGCCCGAGACGACCATCCGCACTTATTGTTGTGCTGGGAATTGACGGTGCCGGCAAATCCACTTCCGCGCGCGAGGTGGCGGAACTTCTGCCTGGCACGCCAGTGCTGGTGCTCGGCAACTATTCGGGGAGGAAAACCATCGCTGGCCTGGCCCAGCGCTTCGCGGTACCCCTGCCCGTCCAGGCCGCGGATATCCTCGAAACCGCTGTCAGGGTCTTCAACGTCGTACTCAACCATCTGCGCGCCCGATGCTTTGACGGCCTGGTCATCATGGACCGGCATCTGTACTGCCAGCTGGCTCTGCGGAAAACCCGGGGCATCCGCCGCCGCCGGATGCTGGAAGCCCTGCTGGGACTGCTGCCGAAGGCCCAAGCTGTGGTCTACTTCGACATCCCGGCTGAGCAGGCGTACGAACGCATCGCCCTTCGGGGCGAGGACCAGGAAAGCCTCGAGGATCTCCAGAGGTTCCGGAAGGCCTACACGGAGCTTCCCTGGTACCCCGGATTCGCTGTTATTGATGCAAGCGGCACCACTAAGAGCAATGCCCTGCAACTGCAGCAGGTCATCGCCAACGCATTGGAATCTCCTGCCTCCCTCCCCCGATGACGCCACGCCGGAAATCGATTGCGGCAAACACTCTTACTGCTCTTGTGGGGCGGGGGTAGCAGAAGCAAGGATTGGTTATGGATGACCTGCGGCACAGAGCCAGACACCTGCTGCAGCGGAAGGACCTTGGCCTGATCGATCTCTGGATCCTCTACTGGAACCACGGCGGGCACTGCCATCCCTTCGATTTTGATGCCTTTATCCATGACGTCCTGCCTGTCGCGTGGTTCGACCTGGATGCCCTTCAGTCGGCGGTCGAGGAACTGTCCCTGGAAGCCATCGCCTAGGTTAGGGCCTCCGCCCTGCTGGGTACTTACCAGGAAACCAACGGTTCCAGGTAAGGCCGAAGCAGATTGGAGCAGCACATGCAGGGTGAGACGAGGGGATGGCGGCTGGTGGCGGCCGCAGGAAAGGGCGCAGTGTGCGGCCTTGCCGGAGTGGCAGTGATGACAGCCGGTGAAAAAGCCGAACAATTCCTTACGAAACGGCCGAACTCCTACGTGCCTGCCAGGACTCTTTCAACGCTCCTGGGCAGGGGGCCCGGGCAGGCGGAGAAACCATTCGTGTGGAACCACCTGATGCACTGGGGTACCGGGGCGGTGCTGGGCTCCCTCCGCGGCATGTGGGCCGCAACCGGCATCCGCGGACCCCTGGCCAACGCCAAACACACCGCCCTGCGGCTCGCCATTGACCAGACCCTCGAGAATGCCTCTGGGATGGGCGCACCTCCTACAACCTGGACTCCCCGCGAACAGGTGGTTGATGTGCTGCACAAGGCCGTCTACTCCATTGCAACAGGCGTTGCCGCCGACCGCTGGATTCCACCCCTGCTCGAATCGCGCAAAGGGACCACCAGCCACTAGGGCGGATGTGACTTGAGGGTGGCCAAACGGCGCAGCTGGTTGACGGAATCCCTGGCATTGCTGCAGCACTCCCAGGATGTTCTGGAGGAGAGATGGATCGTCCCAAGGAAACGACACTGAATTTTGCTGCCGCGAGCGCCCGGCCCGGAAGCGAGCCCGGGGAGGCACCTGTTCCCGGGCAGCAGGGTCTTGGCCTGGAGCCTGTCCGGGACACCCTGCTCTACGTCCCGTCCGGACTGCAGCCCCGCCAACCGGCCCCGCTTATCCTCCTGCTGCACGGCGCCGGGGGTGAAGCGGCCGGCGGCTTGTCACTGCTGTCTGCCTTTGCCGAAACGCACAAAATCATCCTGGCGGCACCGTCTTCCCGCGGCTCAACCTGGGACGGCGTCCGAGGATCCTTCGGCCCCGACGTGCAGATGATCAACCGTGCCCTGGAACGGATCTTCACACTGGTTTTCGTAGACCCGGAGCGCATCGCCGTGGGTGGCTTTTCGGACGGGGCGTCCTATGCGCTGGCCCTTGGCCTGGCTAATGGGGACCTCTTTTCGAGGGTCATTGCCTTCTCCCCGGGATTTGTCCCGCCCGTCCCGCACGCCGGCCAGCCCCGGGTCTTCGTTTCCCACGGGGACAGCGACAGTGTCCTCCCAATTGACCGCACCAGCCGCTAGCTGGTGCCCGTGCTCCAGTCGGACGGCTACGACGTCACCTACCGGGAGTTCCCTGGCCCGCACGCGGTACCGGCAGGCATCGCCCGGGAAGCTGTCGACTGGCTGGGCTGGCAAAGTTAACGGAACCGGAGCTGGATCTTTTCCACCCACGAGGAGCCGGTAGGCCACGCGGGGCGGCGCCATCTGCCAGGACCCCGGGTATTCCCACGCCGAGCGCCTTTTCCGGTGGATCCCGGGTCGGCTCCCTGGGCAACAAGCATCTTTTGAACCGTTACATGACTGGACGTCACGGACAATCGTGCCCCACACTGGATAAGGGAAAGCGCTTGCCGAATGGTGGGCGCGGAGGAACACCGTGCCCTGTCCGGGCGGAATGGAGCACCATGGGAACGCCAGCCGGCATGGTCGCCGGGACCGAGCCCCGGGACCTTGACAACGAAGTACCCGCCGACGCGCAGGCTGCCGCCGAGCCTGGTTCGGAGTACGCCCGCGGGCCTGCTGCAAGGGTGGCGCTGGTAGGTGTCCACGGCTTCGGCACGCACCACCTGCGGAACCTGGAACGCCTCCAGGCGGCCGGCGTCGTCGAACTCGTTGCCGTCGCTGACCCGAATGCCCCCGCTCCCGGTTCGGTCCCTGCAACAGCGCACGCGTTTTCAGGGCTGGCTGAACTGCTCGCGGAGACCAGCGGACTGGATCTGATTATTGTTGCCACGCCCATCCAGACGCATGCCCCGCTGGGCCTGGCAGCACTGGCCACTGCCGCCGACCTCTACCTGGAAAAACCGCCGGTCGCGTCGCTTGCGGACTTCAACCGGCTTTGCGACGCCGCAGAAGTGAACGGCCGGAGTGTCCAGATCGGCTTCCAGAGCCTGGGTTCCCACGCGCTGAAAGCCATTGAAAAGCTGCTCGCTGACGGAAGCATAGGCACCCTCCAGGGCATCTCGGCCACCGGTCGCTGGGTCCGGGACCGGGCCTACTACAAGCGGTCACGCTGGGCCGGCAAACGCACCATTGACGGCGTGGACGTGGTGGACGGAGTGGCCACCAACCCGCTGGCACATGCTGTGGCAACAGCTCTGAGGATTGCCGGAGCACGCACGACGGCAGATATCTCTTCCCTGGAAACCGAGCTCTACCGGGCCAACAGCATCGAGTCCGATGACACCTCGGTGATCCGGATCCGTACCAGTACAGGCCTGCCCATCACCTGTGCGCTCACGCTGTGCGCCACCGAATCCGTGGAACCCTACGTGACCCTCCAGGGCTCGGAAGGCACCGCCGTCTTCCATTACACGGAGGACCGCCTCACCGTGGAAACAGCAGCAGGGCGTTCCGAAGAGGTCTTCGGCCGGGACGACCTGACGGAAAACCTGTTGGCCCACCGCAACGGCGGAGCTGCGCTCATCAGCCCGCTCCTGGACAGCGGCGCTTTTATGCTCGTCCTGGAAGCCATCCGCACCGCCCCGCTACCGGCGCCCGTCGGCCAGGCGCACTTCCGTTGGGAGGGCGAGGGAGACGCGGCGCACGCCGTGGTCACCGGCGTTGAGGAGGCCCTGGCGCGTGCTGCCGGGCAGCATGCCACCTTCAGCGAGCTGGGGCTCCCCTGGGCCGAAACGGCCCCGCACGTCTTCGAATTGCCAACTTCCTGATATGTCTCCCGCACTCCGGCCGCAAAGCAGGCGCATGCTGTGACGGTCCAAGGCCAGCTGCAGGCCACCCACCTGCTGACGGACGGGCTCTCCCCCTGCCTTACGGCGGGGCCACGCCCCTCCTTCAACTGGCAGCTCGGGCAGCCCGAGGACCCGGATCCATCCCGCGCCCGCCAGACCGGCTACGAGATCGTGGTGGAAGACAGCGCAGGGTCGCCGCTGTGGAGTTCCGGACGGGTTGCGTCAAACTCCCCCGCCGCTGCGGCCTATGAGGGACCAGCGCTGGACGACGACGCGGACTATGCGTGGCGGGTCCGGGTATGGGACGCGGCGGGCTTGCCCGGCGCGTGGTCTGAGCGGCAGCAGTTCAGCACGGGCCTCTCTGATGCCGGATGGGGAGCGGACTGGGTGCACCGCGCGCCGGGTGGCCGCGCTCCGCTGGAGGTCCTTGACTCTGCATTGCGCGTGGCCGGCACACCTTTCCTGCCCGTTCCCTGCCCTCCGCTCCGCCATTTTCGGCTTCAAGCCCGCGTCCGGCCGGTGATGGGCATGGCTGGGCTCATCGTCCGGAGCTCCGGCCCTGGAACGGGGCTGCTGCTGGAGCTCAACGCAGCCGGCGACGTAGTGCTTCGTCGTGCCGCCGAGTGGCAGATTCCCGCACCTTCTGCCCCCGACACCGGGATGCTGGCCAGCACGCAGGCGGGCCCGGCTGCCAGGGAGTGGCGGAACCTGGACGTAACGGACGACGGCGGGACCATCACCGTTGCCGTGGACGGCGTCGAACTCCTCGTGTGGCGGGAGCCGGCAGCTTTCGGCGTGAAGGGCCGGCTGGCACTCCACCAAGGGCCCCGCAGCCGGGCCGAATACCTGTCGTTCCACGTTACGGACACCTCCAGTGGAAACGGAAACCCCGGCGAGCTGCTCCTTGACCACCAGTTCGATGCTGGCACGGACCTCGCCCTCGCCTACCGCGAACATTGGGCCGGCACCACAGCCCACCGACAGCCGGACGAGTGGACGTTGTTCAGCACCACCATCCGGCTCACCGGCACGGTGGCCCGGGCCCGCATCTTTATGGCGGCGAACCATCACGCCCAGCTTTCCCTGGGCGGCACGGTGTGCCTCACCACCACCTCCTTTGGCTATCCCGGTGAAGGGTATTACGACGCTGCCGACGCCACCGGGCTGCTCTCCGGACTTCCGGGCACGACGGCTGCCGACGCATCGCCGGGGCCGGACGTCGAGGTGCCGCTGACAGCGCTGCTGCACTGGTACGGCCCCGGGCAAGGACGCGCCGCGGGCCTGCCCGGCCTGCTGGTGCGGCTGAGCGTTGACTACACGAATGGCCGGCGTGAGGTCTTCGCATCCGGTCCAGACTGGATGGCTTCCGAGGCGCCCTACCGCCAGTCGGGGTACCGAAATGACGAAGGCGACCCCGTGGAGCACCTGGACGGGGCGGCCGCCGCAGCCCTGCCCGCCGTCGAACAGATGCCCCCCGCCCTGAGCTACGGCAGCCACCCGGGCCCGGAATTTCCCGCCGTGCATCCCCGCCGTACCCGGCTTGCGGAAGAGTTTGTAGCGCCGCAGGCGTTCCTGACCGCCGACGACGGAACGCTGGTGGCGGACTTCGGGCAGGTCATTCCCGGCCGGCCCGAGGTGGACTTCCTGACCGGCGTGCCGGGCCGCACGGTGATGATCCGCGCCGGCTATGTCCTGCGCGCGGACGGCAGGGTGGACACCGGCAAGACGGCCAGCCAGAACACCGACATGTCCTTCCCCTACACGCAGACAGCGGGCCTGCAGCAGTACAAGGCCACTGTGCACCTGGGCTTCCGGTACCTGGAGCTGCCCGGCGTGGATGCCGCGGACCTGTCCAAGGTTGGTGCCGTGGTGGTTCACGGCCGGCACCCCGGCGAAGGAAGTTTCAGCAGCTCCGATGCCACGCTGAATGACGTGTTCCGGCTGCTCCGGGACTCGGCGCTTTACGGGGTGCAGGAACAGTTCGTGGACACGCCCACCCGGGAGAAGGGCCAGTTCCTGGCCGACGCCGTTAACATCTCCTACGCCACCATGTCCCTCTTCGGTGAGCACGCGTACACTGCCCAGGCGCTCCGGGAATTTGGCTGGTCGGCGGCCCGCTACTGGACGGACGGCGAAGACAGGGGCCGATACAACGCCGTCTACCCCAACGGCGACGGCAAGCGGGACATCCCCGACTTCTCCCTCATGATCCCTGAGTGGGCCGAGGAGTACCACCGCCGGACCGGGGACCTGGCGTTGGTCACCGAACTGCTGCCGTGCCTCTGCGACACTGCGGACTACGCGCTGCGATACATCCCGGCGGAAGGCCCGACGGCGGGACTGGTCACCACACTGGGTGGCGGCTCCGGGCCCTACCTCCATGGCATCGTGGACTGGCCGGCCCCCGGCCGCTTCGGCTACGACATGGACTGCGCCGCCAAAACCACCGTGAACGCCCAGGCATATTCGGCCCTCATCTCCACAGCAAGGCTCTGCGCCGCCGCCGGGCAGGAGGACGCCGCCGTCGAATACGCCCGGCAGGCCCGCACCCTCGCCGGGACTATCCGCAGCCGCCTCCGGGTAAAGGGCGTGATGGTGGACGGCCTTTATGCCGATGGGACACCGAGCCCCCACGCCTCGCAGCACGCCACGTCCTTCCCGCTTTCGTTGGGGATCACCGGCCCGGAGCATGCCCGGGCCGACGGCCGGCGGATCGCCAGGATGGGGATGCGGCAGGGACCCATGACCGTGCACCGGCTGGTCCGGGCGCTGCTGTCCCAGGGCATGACCGATGCCGTCCTGGACCTCCTCACCAACAAGGACCAGCCCGGGTGGGCACGGCTCCTGGAGCGCGGCGCCACCTTCACCTGGGAAGCCTGGAACCTGGCGGAGGGAACGGATTACAGCCAGTCCCACGCCTGGTCGGCGTCGGTGGCCAAGGAGATCCTCGAGCACCTGCTCGGCGTCCGGTACAGCTCAGCAGGTGGGTGGGAACTCCTGATCGAACCTCCGCTGTGCCGGCTGGAGTACGCCGACGGCTCCGTTCCCGTGGGCAATGGCAGCGTTGAGGTCAGCTGGAACCGGGAGAACGGCCTGGTCCGGCTGGAGTGCACCGTCCCGGCTGGAGTCACTGCCGTTGTCCGGCTGCCCGCCGGACGTTACGGAGTGCAGGGTCCGACGGCGGATGCCGCCGTCGTGCTTTCTGCTGCGGAGGGCGGGGCTGCTGCCGCCGGGAATGCCCCGGATGCGCACAGCGTGCGGGATTTCAGGGTGCACGCCGGGAACTGGACTTTCACGCCCAAGGCGGCCTTGGCCTAGACAGTCGAGCCGCGAGATGGCATTTGGCGGCAATGTCGTTGGCGGACACTGCTGCGAACTGCCATCTCGTGAGTCAGAGCAGGGGGCGGGACCGCCTGCCATTCCTCCATAGCAGGAAACCGATCAGCACTGCGGACAGCATGCCCAGCCCGCCGGTGGCCACAAGCCCCAGCCGCACGCCGAACTGCTCCGTCAGCCATCCGGCCAGCAGGCCGCCCAGGGCGTGTCCGCCCAGCAGCAGTGGCAGATACAGGGCCATGACCCGGCCGCGGATTTCCGGGCCGGCCTCCAGCTGCACGGCGGTGGCGGCGCTGGTAAGGAACAACAATGTCATCAGGCCCACCACCACCAGCATCACAACAAAAAGGATGAGGCTCGGCATCAGGGCCGCAATCAGCTGGGAAAGCCCAAAAAGGCCCGCCGCGAGCACGATTCCCTTCCGGCCCAGGCTCCGCAGGCGTGCGGCCAGCAGCGCACCGGTGAGTGCTCCGATGGCACTGACTGTATTAAACAGACCGAACCCTTCAACCCCGTTGTGCCAGACGCGTTCCGCGAAGGCGGCCAACACCACGGGCCCGTTCATCCCGAACATCCCCAGGAGCCCGGCCAGGGCAATGATCAGCAGCAGCGAGGGCCGTTCGCGGACGTAGCGGAACCCGGCCAGGAGCTGGCCCCGGCCCTGTTCCGCCCGGATGCTCGGATGCAGCTCGGCCGGACGGATGGCGGCAATCAGGCAAAGCACCAGCAGGCACAGCACCGAGTTGGCCGCAAACGCTGCAGCCGAACCAACCTGCGCAATCACTATTCCAGCCAGGGCGGGCCCTGCCATCGCACCTAGTTGGCCGATCGCATTATTGATGCCGATAGCGGGCCTCAGGGCGGCGTCGCCCACGACTTCATTGACGAACACCGTACTGGCGGGCTGGTTGATGGCCGACGTTACGCCGAGCGCTACGCAGCTGGCGTAGACGGCCCAGACGGTGATGGTCCCGCTCGCGGCCCACGCGGCCAGGCCCAGCGCGAGGAAGGCGATAACAGCCTGGCTGACCATCATGATGCGGCGTTTGGGAAACATGTCCACCAGCAAGCCGCTGAGTGGTCCCACAACCAGCATCGGGAGGAACTGCAGGGCAACGGCCACGCCCACCGCGGCGGGGCTGCCGGTCAGCTGCAGCACCAGCCAGTCCTGGGCCAGCCGCTGCATCCACACACCCATGCTGCCCGTGAACACCAGGGCAAGGAAGAGGCGGTAGTTGCGCTGCTTCAGTGGTTGATACCACGGGGGCTGGCTCGTGGAGGTCGGGAGGGACTGTTCGGAACGCTGGCGGTCGGAAGACACGTCGGACTCAACTCAAAATAGTGACGGACAGAGCCAGGAGATGTTCTGGTGGTTTGCTTCAGGCGCGGGTGGAGCGCAGTTTGACCGCCGCGGCGGCGAGGATCAAGGTCCCGGGAACCACCACGAAAAGGGCCGCCAGCATCCAGACAAACACCACCGCCCCGAAGAGCGCAGCGGCCAGCAGGAGGGACCCGGTCCAGTCCTTGAGGGACAGGGACTGGCCGGTCTGGAGCGCGGACCGCCAGGCGCTGCCCGCCTCGGCCCGGTCGCCTGCGAAGTCGGACCAGGCAGCCGTGGTGCGCAGCAGCAGGATGGCCGCCCCTGCAGCCAGGATCAGGGTGGCCGGCAGGACCACTTCCCGGCCGGGAAGCTGCCCCACCCATGCGAGCAAAAGGTTAAGGACAATCACGACGGCGGCTCCCGCCGTCGTAATTCCAAGCTTCCAGCTGCCTGGCAGGGCAGCCTTGAAGGTGTCCCAGAGGCCGCGGACCGAATCGTCGCGGCCTGAGAGGTGCCGTTCGAGATGGGCGATCCCCGCCGCATACGCGGCAGGGATCGTTACCAAAGGGATGGACAGCACCAGGACCAGCACCCCTGCCAGCAGGGTCTCGGAGAACAGCGCAAAGCGGTTCACCGGGACGGGTTCGTGGTGGTTGGGGGCGGGTGTGATGCTGTCCATAACGCTCATTTTCTGTCTCGGTTGTCCGTTAGCCCTTGAGGCCCTGGGTGGAGACGCCTTCAACAATGTAGCGCTGGAACACCAGGAAGAAGATCAGCACCGGCAGCAGGGCCAGTACGGACATGGCGATCATGGCGCCGTAGTCCGAGCTTTGGGTCTGGTCCACGAAGAGGCGCAGCGCCAGCGGCAGCGGGTACTTTTCCGGGGTGTTCAGGTAGAGCAGCGGGCCCAGGAAGTCGTTCCAGCTCCAGATGAAGGAGAAGATCGAGGTGGAGATCAGGGCCGGCTTCATCAGCGGCAGCATGATGGAGGTGAAGATCCGGACGTGCCCGGCGCCGTCAATCCGTGCTGCCTCGTCCAGTTCACCGGGGAGGTTGCGCATGAACTGGACCATCAGGAACACGAAGAACGCGTCAGCGGCCAGGAACTTGCCGATCAGCAACGGCACGTACGTGTCCACCAGGCCGAGCTGCTGGAACACGATGTACTGCGGGATGATCACCACGTGGAACGGCAGCAGCAGGGTGGCGATCATCATGCCGAAGAATACGCTGCGGCCGGGGAACTTGATCCTGGCGAAGGCATAGGCCGAGACGGACGCGGACAGGACGGTGCCGACGACGGCGCCGATGGCCAGGATCAGGGAGTTGGTGAAGAACTGCAGGGTGGACACGCCACCGATGCCGTCCATGGCGGTGACAAAGTTGTCAAAGCTGAAGTTGGTGGACCACAGCGAGGTGTTCGCGCCGCCGATCTCGGCGTTCGGCTTGAACGACGAGGCGATCATCCACAGGCCCGGGTACAGCACCACGGCCGTGAGGGCGAGGGCCACAGCGTGGAAGAGGGTGCTCTTGGCGCGCTTGGCACCGACCGATTCGGACTTGGGGTTGTAGTTCAGGACCTGTGCATCCGTTGCGGACTGCGTGGGGGTTGCCGTGGTTGTCATTTTGCATCACCGCTGTAGTGGACCCAGGACTTGGACGTGCGGAAGAAGATCAGGGTAATGATGCCGACGACGATCACCAGCAGCCAGGCCATCGCCGAGGCGTAGCCCATCCGGAAGTCGCTGAAGCCCCGCAGGTACAGGTAAAGGGTGTAGAAGAGGGTGGAGCCGGCCGGGCCGCCTTCACCGTTGGAGATGATGTAGGCCGAGGCGAAGATCTGGAACGCGTGGATTGTTTCCATCAGCAGGTTGAAGAAGATCACCGGGGAGAGCATGGGCCAGGTGATGTTGAAGAACTTCCGCACCGGGCCGGCGCCATCCATGGACGCAGCCTCGTAGAGGTCCGCCGGGATCTGCTTGAGGCCGGCCAGGAAGATCACCATCGGGGCACCGAACTGCCAGACGGTCAGCAGGATGAACATCGGCATGGTCATGGACGGGTTGCCCACCCAGCCGCCGATGTTGATTCCGAAGAAGGACAGGCCCTGGTCCACCGGGCCGGCGTCGCCGAACATGGCCTTCCAGACGATGGCGATGGAGACGGACGCGCCGATCAGGGACGGAGCATAGAACGCCGAGCGGTAGAAGCCCTGGCCGCGGCGCTTGCTGTTCAGCAGCATCGCCACCGCCAGTGCCGCGGCGAGCTTCAGCGGGGTACCGAAGACCACATAGCCCACGGTCACGCCCACCGACTGCAGGAACCGCTCGTCCTGGAAGAGGGTGGTGTAGTTGTCCAGGCCGATCCATTTGGGCGGATCGAACAGGTTGTAGTTGGTGAAGGACAGGTAGAGCGAGGAAATCATGGGCCCAACAGTGAGGGCGATGAATCCCAGCAGCCAGGGCAGCAGGAAGGTGTAGCCGGCGCGGGCATCCGCCCCACGCTGCCGCGACTTGCGCGGCAGCGTGGAATCGGACTGCGCCGAACGCCTGCTCAATGTTGGGCTTTGAGTCACGAGTTCAATCCGTCAGTTGGGAAAGCCTGGATCAGGCGTTCTGCTTGATGAGGTCTTCGGCTTCCTTGAACCATGCGTCGGCTGCGCCGTCGATGGTCAACTTGCCATAGTTCAGGTCCGAGCTGACGCGCTTGAAGGAAGCCTCGAGGGTACCGAAGCCCACGATGGGCGGCTCGGGGGCGTCCTTGAGGTACTGCTCGATGGACTTCTCGTAGTCCACCACAAGCTTGTCCGTACCTTCGAAGGTGGTGCCGTCGCGCTGGGTCTTGGACGCCGGAACACCGCGGGAGGTCTTGAAGATCTGGCCTACCTCGGGGTCGTTGACCATGAAGTCGATGAAGCGGGCGGATGCGTCCTTGAACTTGGTCTTGGCGCTGGCCACCATCAGCATGGACGGCTTCAGGAACAGGCCCAGGTTTTCCGGGTCATCGGACGGGACGGGAACAAGCTTGAGTTCCTTGGCGCCGCTGTCCCCAAGATAGCCGGCCATGAAGTTGTCCCACGTCACTTCGGTGGCGGTGACGTTCGAGCCAAAGGGAGACTTCGGGGCGAGCTGGGTGACGCGCTCTTCGGAAATGATGGCCGGGGTGCCGCGGAGGCCCGCCGTCGTGTTCCACCACTTCTTCATATCGTCCTTGGTGAATCCGAGTTTGCCATCCTCGGTGAAGGCTTCGATGTTGTTCTGGCGGAGCCAGATGTTGAACATCCACCAAACACCGGTGTAGTCCGTTGAGCCGAAGAGCGCACTGTTGCTCTTGGTGCCCACCTCGGTCAGGAAGTCATTGAATTCCTTGTAGGTCCACTTTCCTGTCGGCTCTGCGATGCCCAGGGACGCCAGCTTGGCGGGATCGTAGTAGACGGCGAAGGCGTTAGTGCTGGTGGGGATGCCGTAGGTCTTGCCCTTGATCTGGCCCGAGGGCAGGAGGGACTTGTCGAAAGCGTCGGTGTTGATATTTACGGTGCCCAGGTCCAGGAGCTGGTTGCGCTGGCCGTAGTCACGGAGGTAGGAAAGGTCCCACTGCATGACGTCCGGCAGGCCGCCGCCGGCCGCCTCAGTGGCACGCTTCTGCCAGTAGCCGGCGAAGTCGGTGAAGTTGCCGTTGACCTTGATGTCAGGGTTCTTCGACTCGAACAGCGCGATTGCCTTGCGGGTACGCTCTGCGCGGTCGTCGTTGCCCCACCAGGTGTAGTTGATGGTGACGGGGTTTTCCGCGGAGCCAGTCTCGCCGGCGCTGGTGCCGGAGCCCGATCCGCAGGCCGCAAGCGCGGCGGCAGATGCGGTTCCGACGGCTACGGTGGTGAGGAAATGCCTTCTGTTGATCATGGGAGCCTCCTTGCTCGATGTGTGCAACCCCAGTCGCTTTATCTACAACGTAAGTAGTGAGCTGGCTTACACGGCTTCTGAAACGATACAATATCGGCATTCCCGGAAATGGGCAAGCGTTTTCCAAAGATCTGATTTTCGAACCAGTTCCATCTTCCCAGCAGACAAAGGAGTCCCATGACTTTGCAGGAAACTTCCAGCCCGGCCAGTGTCTGGAACAACATCGAAGGTATTGCCTACGGGGGCGACTATAACCCGGAACAGTGGCCGGTCAGTGTCCGGCTGGAGGACCTGGAGCTGATGAAGGAAGCCGGCGTGAGCTTCCTCAGCGTGGGGATCTTTTCCTGGGCACTGCTGGAGCCGGAAGAGGGCAAGTATGACTTCGGCTGGCTGGACGAGGTGATGGACAACCTTGCGGGAATCGGCGTCAAGGTAGCCCTGGCCACTGCCACCGCCGCTCCCCCTGCCTGGCTGGCACGCAAGCATCCGGAGATCCTCCCCGTCACGGCGGACGGAACCGTGCTGGGACCGGGCTCGCGCCGGCATTACTCGCCGTCGTCGGCCGTCTACCGCCGCTACGCAAGCGGCATCACGCGCGTACTCGCCGAGCGTTACAAGGACCATCCCGCCCTGGCGCTCTGGCACGTGGACAACGAACTGGGCTGCCACGTCTCAGAGTTCTACGGCGAGGAGGACGCCGCCGCTTTCCGCACATGGCTTGCACGGCGTTACGGAAGCATCGGCGCACTCAACGCGGCCTGGGGAACGGCTTTCTGGTCCCAGAACTACGGGTCGTTCGAGGAGATCCTGCCGCCGGGCGTTGCCCCGTCCACCTTGAACCCGGGCCAGCAGCTGGATTTCCAGCGTTTCAACTCCTGGGCCCTGATGGACTACTACCGGGAACTTGTTGCGGTCCTGCGCGAGGTCACTCCAGGGGTCCCCTGCACCACCAACCTGATGGCGTCCAGTGCCACGAAGTCCATGGACTACTTTGACTGGGCCAAGGACCTGGACGTCATCGCTAATGACCACTACCTTGTGGCCGCCGATCCCGAACGGCAGATCGAACTCGCGTTCAGCGCGGATCTCACCCGCGGCATTGCGGGCGGTGACCCGTGGATCCTGATGGAACATTCGACGTCGGCCGTCAACTGGCAGCCGCGCAACCAGCCCAAGATGCCCGGCGAAATGGTGCGCAACTCGTTGGCCCACGTGGCCCGCGGCGCGGACGCGGTGATGTTTTTCCAGTGGCGCCAGAGCTTCGCGGGCTCCGAGAAGTTCCACTCGGCCATGGTGCCGCACGGCGGTAGGGACACGCGCGTGTGGCGCGAGGTGGTTGACCTTGGCGCGGCGTTGAAGCGGCTGGCTGCGGTGCGCGGTTCCCGGGTGGAATCACGCGCAGCAATCGTCTTCGACTACGAGGCCTGGTGGGCGAGCGAAATCGACTCCAAGCCGAGCCAGGACGTGAAGTACCTGGACCTGCTGCGGGCTTTCCACCGGTCGCTGTTCCTGCGGGGAGTTTCCGTGGACATGGTGCACCCGTCGGCGTCGCTTGAGGGCTACGACCTCGTCCTGGTGTGCACCCTGTACTCCGTCACCGATGAGGCTGCAGCCAACATTGCGGCTGCTGCTTCTGCCGGTGCCACGGTGCTGGTGAGCTACTTCAGCGGCATCGTGGACGAAAAGGACCATGTACGGCTTGGCGGCTACCCGGGCGCATTCCGGGAACTGCTGGGCGTGCGCGTGGAGGAGTTCCACCCGCTCCTGGCCGGCGGGCAGTTGAAACTCAGCGACGGCGGAGTCTCCTCGATCTGGAGCGAGCATGTTCACCTTGCCGGCGCCGAAGCGGTCCAGACTTTCACGGAGTATCCGCTGGAAGGCGTGCCGTCGCTGACCCGGCGGGCCGTGGACTCCGGCGTGGCCTGGTACCTCGCCACATTCCCGGACCGCGACGGGATCGAGTCGATTGTGGACCGGCTGCTCGAGGAGTCAGGCGTTGCACCCGTGGCCGCGGCCGATCCCGGGGTGGAGTTGACGCGTCGGCGTTCTGCCGATGGCAGCAGTTTCCTGTTTGCCATCAACCACGCCCGCACCGCCGGTACTGTCCAGGCTTCCGGCCTTGACCTGCTCTCCGGCCAGCCGTTCAACGGGGTTGTGCCAGCCGGCAGCGTTGTGGTGGTTGCCGAGGACTGACGGGATTTTTCACTGCGCCCCGGTCGCGGCTCTTGCCCGCGGCCGGGGCCGATTTCCTTTAGTTGTCGGCTCCGTGTCAAAGGCCGCGGCCGGTTATCCACATAGCTTCTCCGGGAGGCACTTTTGTCAGTGCCCTTTGGCAGAGTTGTCCTATGGAAGCCATTGGGGAGCAGCTTGAGGAGCACAGCGGCTCCGTCGTTGTACTCGGGCGTGTTTGTGATGGCGCCCGGCCGGGACTTCAGGGGTACGGCATTCCGGCATCAAGCACCCCAGGTTTCCTTGACGGCTCCGGCGCTTACGACGGCGGCTCCCTGCTTAGTCCCGGCTGGCCCCTTCGCGCTGTGCCAGCTCGGGTTACTCCAGCCGCGTCGACGCCAGCTGCTGCGTCGCTACCAGGTGGAGCTGCGGTGGGTATAGCTGAGTCCCTCACTGCAGCCGCAGGCGGTGCTGATGAGCCGCCGCGAGTGGTAAACATCGGTGGGCTCCTGGCTGCTGCCGCCGCTGCTGCCCCCTCAAGGCTTGCGGCGGCTGACTACGTTGAAGCCGCTGATTTTGCCGGGCAGGTGGAGGACCTCTCCCGGGGCGTGGAATACCTGCAAATCCTGGCCGCCGGTGTCGTTGACCGTACCCGGGCACGGGCCATAGCGGACGCCGGCACCGCCCGCGCCTGCCGCTCCCGGACGGGCAAAAACTGGGTGACCGGCTGGGACCACGGCGCTGAAACCCTGGATGAAACGGACGCCGCCTGGCCCGAGGGCGCAGCAGCAAGTGGTTCAACTGCCAGCGGCCCAACCACCAGCGGTTCAACTGCCAGCGGTTCAGTCGGCAGTGGCACCGGGGCCGGGACCGGGACCGACAGGCCGGATCGCGTTGTCACGTCGCCGGCCGACGACGGGTGCGCCAACACCGCCGAGTTCCTCCGCCAGCGGCTGCGTATCGGCAAGAGCGAAGCCCACCGCCGCCTCGCCCTCGCCGCGGACATCCTGCCCGCCACCACCCTCACAGGCGACACCATCCCGGCCCCGCGCGAACACCTCGCCGCCGCCCTCGCGCCCACACCCGCCCCAAACCTCGACAACACCGGCACCAGCACCAGCACCGACGATTCCAGCACCAGCACCGGCTCCGGCCCCGATCCGGGCGATCGTACCGAAAACACCGCCGGCACCGGTGCGGTCACGGCACCCGGTCAGGGCCCGGCCAGCCCTGCCGTGTCATCCCGGGCCGGGACCATCATCAGCCTGACCCTGAACCGGCTCCAGCACCTCACCACACCGGAAAAACTCGCGCTGATCGAGGAGAACCTCACCACCACCGCCGCCACCGTTGACCCGGACTTCCTCGCCCGCGTCGCCCGCCGCTGGGCCGACACCATCGACGCCGACGGCACCGAACCCAGCGAAGAAGCCCTCCGCCACACCCAGGGCGCGTTCATCCGCAAACCCCGCCACGGCCTGCACCACCTCGAAATCTTCGCCACCACCGACCAATACGAACACCTCCTCACCGTCATGAACGCCGCCACCAACCCCCGCACCACCACAGGCACCAGCACCGGCACTGGAAGTGGCACCGGCACCGGTACTGGTACTGGTACTGGTAGTGGCACCGGCACCGGCACTGGTACTGGCAGTGGAAGTGGCACTGGTACCGGACTGAGCCCCTGGCACGACGGCGAGGTGGAGCTCGACCGCCGCACCCGGTCGCAGAAACAACTCGACGGTCTCGTCGGTGCCGCGAAAGTTGCCCTGGCCACCAACACCCTGCCCAGCACCGGCGGCAACCGACCCCAAATCATCGCCACCATCAACTACCAAGACCTCCTCCCCCACCGGACGGGCACCAATTACACGGGCAACGGCGGCACACGCACCGGCACCGCCGCTACCACAAACACCACCACTACCGGCACCGGCACGGGCACGGGCAACTTCGTGTTCACCGGACCCGTCGCCGCAGCCGCCCTCCGCAAACTCGCCTGCGACGCCGACATCATCCCCGCCGTCCTCGGCACCCACGGCGAACTCTTGGACCTCGGCCGCAAAGCCCGGCTCTTCACCACCGCTCAACGCCTTGCCCTCACCGCCCGCGACCAAGGCTGCACCTTCCCCAACTGCACCATCCCCGCCCCCTGGTGCGAAGCCCACCACATCACCTACTGGTCCCACGGCGGCCCCACCACCACCGACAACGGCGCACTCCTCTGCTCCGCCCACCACCACCTCATCCACAAAGAACAATGGACCATCACCACCATCAACGGCACCCCCAGGTACACACCCCCAAAACACCTCGACCCCCACCAAAAACCCCAACAAAACAACTACTTCAAACCACCCCCACCACCAACGCCCCGGGAATGAACACCGCCGGAACGACAATCCAGGCAGGGACGGCAGGCCGGTTAAACGGCTCCGTCCCGGAAGGAACCAGAGGTTCCCACCGGGACGGAGCTGCCACCCGCCCTCGAACGTTTTGGGTGGAGGAGGCGCCTCCCAAATCGTCCAAAGCCGTGTTGTTGGCGGCGTGAAATCTAGCTGCTGATGGCGGACGCCATCTCGGCATGTGCCTTCTTGCCGGCTTCCTCCGTGGAGAGCCGCTCGAAGAGAACCTCGGAGGTGTAGCGCTTGATGATTTCCTGGATTGCGCCGGCACCCTTTGGCGGCGGGGCGGGAGCCTCGCCGAGCTCATCCTTGATCTGGTCGATGAACTTGACCACCTTGACGTCGGCAGGGGTCAGCTTGGATTCGATCGCTGCCCGGACGTCCGAGTTCGGGTAAACGCCACGGTCGGCCAGGAGGGTTTCGCCGGCTTTGACGTTGTTGGTGAGGAAGTTGATGAACTTGGCGGTTTCCTCAGGGTGCTTGGTGCGTGAGGAGGCCGACCAGAACTGTGATGCCTTGTACCAAAGTCCGGCATCAGCGGAGGCTCCGGTCTTGGTGGGGAACCTCAGGATCTTCAGGTCAGCGCCGGATGCCTTTTCCAAAGCAGGAGCCTGGTTGGACCACCAGAACGCCATGCCGTTCTTGCCAGTCGCGAGTCCGGACTGGTCAAGCGGGGCAGCTTCAGCTTCCACTACCTCGGAGGCCGTGGGAACCGCCTTGTTCTGGCTAAGCTGCTTCAGGAATTCCCACCATTCGGCGATGTCGCTCGGCTCGAAGCCCAGTTTGCCCTCGGCGGTGTACAGGGATTTGCCGTTCTGGCGGAGCCAAACGCCCAGCGAAGCCTCATCCGTGCCATAGGCTGCGGCGCCGAAAGTACCCTTCGGGGACTTCTTCGTGATCTCGGAGGCAATCCGCTCGAAGTCGTCCCAGGTCCACTTGGAGTCATCGGGCAGGGGAACACCCGCAGCTTCAAAAACCTTCGGGTTGGCCAGGATGGTGGCGGCATTGATGCCGGCCGCAATACCGGTCAGCCCGTCCTCGCTCTTGCCGGCGTTCAGTGCGGCTTCGTCGAGCTTGGAGGTGTCGATCTCGTACTTGGAGAGGTCAAGAAGGGCGCCGCGGCTGGAGTACTCGGTGATGTACTTCTCGTCCATCTGGATGATGTCCGGCGCATCGTTCGCCGCGACCTGGGTGGCCAGCTTGTCCCAGTAACCGCTCCAGTCGCCGAACTCGGGCTTGATCTTGATGTTGGGGTTTTCAGCCTCGAACTGCTTGATGGCTTCCTGGGTCAGCTGGGCGCGCTTGTCGCCACCCCACCAGGAGAACCGCAGTTCAACGGGACCGTCCGCGCTTTCCGAAGCAGCTCCCCCGCCGCAGGCACTGAGGGCCATAACGACGGCGGCAGCCGCGGCTACGAGGCCGGTCTTACGTATCGGGCGGCGTGTGCCCGTGGAGGGCGTCTCTGCCGATGGCTTGGCAGCAGACGCAGGGCGGGAAAAAAGCGGCACTGGGTACTCCGATCTTCTTTGATCATGGTGCTGGTTGATCAGGTGTGGGGATGTTGGGGCATGAAACCAGGAGCAGGAGGGGAAGGCGGGAAACCGCTTTCTGAACCTAATGCTACAAGTGCTTAACTTGTATTACAAGAAGTTTTTGAGGAATTTTTCGTAGTGGCAGAGACGGCCCGCCAACGGACGGGCCGTCTCACCAAAACGCCTTTGCTTCGCGGCGCAAACAGCGGTCGCAAGCGGCAGGGACTACTTGATGCCGGTGGTCGCGATGCCCTTGATGAGGAACCGCTGGCCAAAGAGGAAGACCAGGAATACCGGCAGGAGGGACACGATGGACATAGCGAACAGCGATCCCCAGCTCGTGGCGGACTGCGCATCAACGAAGGCCCGCAATGCCACCGGAACGGTGAACATATCGGGGTCCGTCAGGTAGATCAGGGCGCCGAAGAAGTCGTTCCAGGTCCAGATGAAGGTGAAGATGGTGGTGGTGGCCAATGCCGGGACCATCAGCGGCAGGATGACCCGCAGGAAGATGCGGGGGTGTCCTGCGCCGTCGATCCTGGCTGCCTCGTCCAGCTCACGGGGAATGCCGCGGATGAACTGGACCATCAGGAAGACGAAGAACGCTTCGGTTGCCAGCAGCTTGGGGACGATCAGCGGCCAGAAAGTGTTCACCCAGCCAATCTGGGAGAACAGGATGTACTGCGGCACGATCACCACGTGGAACGGAAGCATGATGGTCAGCAGCATGATGCCGAACAGCAGCTTTTTGGCGGTGAACTGCAGCCGGGCGAAGGCATAAGCAGCCATCGAGCACGAGATCAGGTTACCCAGGATCGATCCAATTACCACGATCGCCGAGTTGATCATGTAGTGGCCGAAGGGGTGGGTCAGGGCCGACCAGCCGGAAGTGTAGTTACTCATTTCGAGGCTGTTCAGCCACAGGCCGGGCTCCCGGAAGATGAGCTCGTTGGGCCGCAGTGAGGAAACCACCATCCACAGCAGCGGGTAGATCATCAGGCCGCCGGCAAGGATGAGGATGGCATGTTTCATGAGCGCTTTGCTGCGCTGCGCCTTGCTGAAGGCCAGGGTACCCCTGGACTCCCTGGCTTTGGGTTTGCGGCGGTTCGTTGGCTTGCCCGCGCCGGCAGTCTCCGGGGTGGGCAGCGTCTCAAGCTTAGTCGTCATAGAAAACCCAATACTTAGAAGCGATGAAGTTGATGGCGGTGAAGATGCCGATGATCACCAGGAGGAGCCAGGCCATGGCGGACGCGTAGCCCATGTCGAACTGGCCGAAGCCCTTTTGGTAGAGGTACAGGGTGAAGAACATGGTGGAGTCCGAGGGCCCGCCGTTGCCGCCGGAGACGATGAACGCCTGGGTGAACGACTGGAACGAACCGATGATCTGCAACACCAGGTTGAAGAAGATGATGGGGCTCAGCATCGGCATGGTGATCCGCCAGAACTGCTGGAGGGTAGTGGCGCCATCAACTTTTGCGGCCTCGTAGTACATCACCGGGATCTGGCGCAGGCCTGCCAGGAAGATGATCATGGGAGCGCCGAAGGTCCACACGTGCAGCAGGATGATGGAACCAAGCGCTGTGCTGGGGTCCGAGATCCAACCCGGCCCCTGGATGCCGAACATCGCGAGGACCTGGTTGACCAGGCCGGTAGTTCCGAAGATCTGCTTCCAGAGGATGGCAACGGCTACGGATCCGCCCAGGAGGGACGGCAGATAGAACACCGAGCGGTAGAACGGCAGCCCGCGCAGGCCCTTGTCCAGGACAAGGGCGATCAGCAGGGCCACGGCGAGCTGGAGCGGGACACCAACGAACACGTAGGTGAACGTCACGCCAAGGGAGTTGTGCAGCCGGGCGTCGGTGAGCATCCGGGTGAAGTTCTCCAAACCGACCCATTCCGGGGGCTGAAGGAGGTTGTAGTCCGTGAACGACAGGTAAAGGGACATCAGCATGGGTCCGATGGTGATGGCGACAAGGCCCACCAGCCACGGCAGCAGGAAGATGTAGGCGGCCTTGTTATCGCGGCTGTTCGCCTTCTTCTCCTCAGGGGTGGCTTTACCCTTCTTCCGCGAGATCGAGCTGAGTTCGCTGATGGCGCTCACTGCGGCAACCCCGTTCCGTGCAGCAGGCCCGCTGCAGCCGGCATTCCAGCCGGGCGCGGTGCCCTGGGTATGTGTTTAGCGGCCATGTGGTCTCCTTTGGTCATCGTGGCCTCCACGTGTTTGATATCGCCTGGGCGATATGGGGACGTTCGCCGTTCCGGCCGTACTTCCGAAAGAAGCGGAGCGGGAGTGGCAATCATCCGTTGCGCCACCTGGCGGTGGTCCGGTTTCAAAAGCGGCTCCGTACCAAAGTAAACGGTTTCTTGACTCTTGTATAGCCCTTTGTTAGTTTTTGAGAAAGCGTTTTCTGTAACGGGCGTCACTACAAGGTAAACCACTTACTAAGGGGCAGGACAATGAGGTTTAGTCTCAAAAAGTCATCGATGGCAGTCGCCGGGGCATCAGCAGCGCTGGCACTGCTTTTGACAGGCTGCGGCAACAGCAGCCCGGAAGCCGGCAAGGTGGGGACGGTCGAAGATCCCGTCACTATCCGCTTCGCTTGGTGGGGCAACGATTCCCGCGCCAAGACCACTCTTGAAGTCATCAAGGACTTCGAAGCGGCGAACCCCACCATAAAGGTCCAGGGCGAGAACACCGAATTCAGTTCCTACTGGGACAAGATGGCCACCCAGATCGCCGGCGGCACCACGCCCGACGTCTTCGCCATGAGCGGTGCCTATCCCAGTGAATACGCGAGCCGGGGCGTGCTGCTGGACCTGGACGAGGTCAAGGACCAGATCGATACGTCAAAGTTCGCAGAGGGCACTGTGGACCTCGGCAAGATCGACGGCAAGCAGTACACCATCACCGCCGGGGTTAACTCCATGTCCATGGTCATCGATCCGAAGGTCTTCGAGGCCGCCGGAGTTGAGCTGCCGGATGACGAGACGTGGACCTGGGACGAATACGCGGAGATTGCCGCCGAGATCACCAGGAAGTCCCCGCAGGGAACATTCGGCACCACCCCCATGACCAACGACTCGTTCCTTGCCGTATGGGCCCGCCAGCACGGCGAGGACCTCTACACAGATGACGGCAAGAAGCTCGGCATCAGCGAGGACACCGCCGCCAAGTGGTTCGAGATGAACAAAAAGCTGATGGAAACCGGCGCCGCGCCCTCAGCCTCCCAGACCGTTGAGGACAACTCGGCCCAGCCCGAGCTGACGCTAATGGGCCAGGGCAAGCAGGGCATGAAGATTTCCTGGAGCAACCAGATGAACTCGTACTCAGGCTCGCCGCTGGTCATGATGAAGCTGCCAAACGAGAGCAAGCAGCCGGGCACGTGGCTGCGGTCCTCGATGGAATACGCCATCTCGTCGAAGTCCGCCCACCCCAAGGAAGCAGCAATGTTCATCAACTACCTGGTGAACAACGTGGACGCGGCCACCAAGATCAAGAGCGACCGGGGCATGCCTGCCAACACCGAGCTCAAGGCCGCCATCACGCCTCTCCTCAAGGAATCCCAGCAGAAGGAAGCTGAATACCTGGACCGCATCGCTGAGCTGAAGATCGAACCGCCGCTGCCGTTCCCTGCCGGTTCGTCGGCCACCATGGAGGTCCTGAACCGGCTCAACTCGGATGTATTGTTCGGAAAGACCTCACCGCGGGACGCTGCCAAGGCCATGATTCAAGAGGTCAACTCGAACCTGGGCTAAACCCGCGCACGGACAATTCCGCACTACAACCTCAGAACAGGAGGCAGGCCAGTGAGCCCTTATGCCGAACTAACCGATGCCCGGCCACCACGGCCGAGCGCGATAGCCGGCTACGGGGACTGGCCTGCCTACGTTCAGCGACACTCCCGGTACGGCGCCGCTACCCCGGCGGCGCAGGAACTTGCGGACGCGCTCGGGGTACCGGGTGCACAGCAGCGGCCAGAGGTAACGGTCCACTGGCAGGAATCGTACGACGGCGTCACCACCTCCCAGCTCAGCTGGCAGTTGGGCTTCGGCCCCCGCACTACCGGCTGGCTGATGCGGCCGGCCGGCGTTCCCGGACCCCTGCCCGGTGTCCTTGCGCTGCACTGCCACGGGGGCAACAAGTTCGGCGGGGCAGACCGGCTGGTGGAGCTCCCGGAGTCACATCCTTCAGCCGAAAACGCGCGGGCAGGCCACTACGACGGCCGGGCACTCGCCACGGAGGTTGCCCGCCGGGGCTTCGCCGTCCTCGCCCACGACACGTTCGCCTGGGGCAGCCGCCGCTTTGAGCTCTCCGTACCGCCGTGGCGGACAGCCTCCGCACTGGAGGCGAGGCAGGCCCAGTGGCGGGAGGACGGCGTCGTGCCTTCCGAAGCCGACGAATACAACGCCGCCGCCTCGTTCCACGAAGAAACCGTGGCCAAGGCTGCTGGTCTCTTGGGCACCAGCTTGGCCGGCATGGTGGCCCATGACGACCTGGCTGCGCTGGAAATTCTCGCCGGGCTGCCTGACGTGGACCAGGACCGGCTGGGCTGCATCGGCTTCTCAGGTGGCGGCGGCCGCTCCCTGGCCCTTTCCGCGTTGAGTCCACGAATCCGCAGCTACGTGGTGACCTGCATGATGACCACTTTCCAGTCGCTACTTCCCGCCCATCTGGACGCGCATTCCTGGCTGCTGCAAACTCCAGGGTTGTGGCGCCTGGGGGACTGGCCGGAGTTGACGGCAAGATCAAGGGCCAGCCACTTCCTGGTCCAGTACGCCCTGGCCGACGAACTCTTTCCCGAAGCCGGAATGCGCGACGCCCACCGCAAGCTGGAAACACTGCACCGGCCCGGGAGCTATACCGGAAGCTTCTGGCCCGGGGGCCACGTGTTCACCTCTGAGATGCAGACGGAAGCGCTGGACTTCCTCGCCACCACACTTCACAACCAACCGACCTCCAGCTTCCAATCCACCTCCAGCTCCCAATCCACTTTCAGCTCGCAAGGACCGTCCTCATGAATCAACAATCCGCCACCGCGGAAAGCGGCATGCACCCGGCCGGGGACAACCCGCGCCCCGCTGACCCCGCGGCTGTTCCACGCATAGCCTTGGTAGGCGTCCACGGCTTCGGCGAACGGCATCTGGTCAACCTGGCGCGGCTCGAGGAAGCCGGCGCCGTCGAACTTGTCGCCGTGGCGGACCCCAACCCGCCCGCCGAGGGACGGCTTGCGGAGTCGGTTGCCGTTTTCGACGACCTCGCGCAGCTGTTGGCCGCAGACCCGGGCGTCGACGTCGTTATTCTTGCCACCCCCATCCAGACCCATGCTCCCTTGGCCCTCGCGGCCCTGTCAGCCGGCAAGGACGTCTATGTGGAAAAGCCACCTGTGGCATCCATCGCCCAGTTCCAGGAAGTGCTCACAGCCGCCGAGACTGCCGGGCGGCTGGTGCAGGTGGGCTTCCAAAGCCTTGGTTCCCATGCGTTGCCTGCCATCAGAAACCTGGTGGAATCCGGCGGCATCGGTGACGTCCTTGGCCTGAGCGCCAAAGGGCAGTGGGTGCGGAGCAAGGCCTACTTCAAGCGTTCACGGTGGGCCGGGAAGCGGAGCCTCGCCGGTATCGACGTGGTGGACGGCGTGGCTACCAACGCGCTGGCCCACGCCGTGGCCACAGCCCTTCACATGGCCGGGGCGCATACGCCCGCGGACGTGGAGTCGGTGGAGACGGACCTGTACCGGGCACACGAGACGCAAAGCGATGACACCTCCATCATCCGTGTCCGTACCACCGGCGGCATCACACTGCTCTGCGGCCTGACGCTGTGCGCGCCCGAGCAGCAAAGCCCGTCCGTGACGGTCCACGGCACTCTCGGCGAAATCACGCTGTTCTACACCGAGGACGAGGTGGTCATCAGCACGGCCGACGGCGAGCGCCGCGAGACATTCGGCCGGACCGACCTGCTGGAGAACCTGCTGGACGCCCGGTCCAGCGGCGCCCCCCTGCTCTGTTCCCTGCCGGACACCGGCGCCTTCACTACGGTGCTGGAAGCCATCCGCACCGCACCGGCGCCGCAGCAGATCAACCCGGACCACATCACCTGGGAGGGAGAGGGCGACGACGCCCATCCGGTGGTGCATGGAATCGGGCCGTTGATTGAGCGTGCTGCCAAGGCCCAGGCTACTTTCGCCGAGCTCGGGGTGCCCTGGGGCCGGAAACTGCCGCCGGTCCGCACCTTGACGCTGGACGGGCACTCCATTGCGGAGCACCAGGACGGCAGCCGCATCCGCGCCGTCTCATCACCGCGGCCGTACCTGCACCCTGTCCGGACCCACGGCGGCACCGTTGTCACGGATCACCAGCCGCTGGACCATGTGTGGCACCTTGGTGTTGGGGTGGCCCTGCAGGACGTGGACGGCATCAACTTCTGGGGCGGCCGCACGTACACCCGCGAAGCCGGCCAATACGTCTGGCGCCCGGACCACGGGAGCATCACCAGCACCGGAACGTCCGTTGAAGAAACTGATGCCCTGACAGGCGGTCCTGACGGCGGGCTGCGGGAGACCCTGAGCTGGAACGGACCCCACGGCGCGCCGGTCCTGGTTGAAGAGCGCACCTGGACCTGGTCCGGTGTCAGCTCCGCCGTCTGGCGGCTGTCCCTGGACTTCGCCCTTTCCCCCGCCGGCGACCAGCCGGTGAGCTTGGGCAGCCCTGGGTCCAACGGCCGCCACGAAGGCGGTTACGGCGGGTTCTTTTGGCGGCTGCCTGAATGTGACGGTGCCTCCGTGTGGACGCCGGCCGGCGCCGGCGAATCCGAGGTGCATGGTTCAGTTACGCCCTGGCTCGCCTGGGCCGGGAAGTTTCCAGGCGGCGGCAGCGCAACCCTCGTTTTCGTGCCGGCCGGGGATTTCACCGACCCCTGGTTCGTCCGGGTGGACGGCTACCCGGGGGTGGGCCAGTCACTCGCATGGGACACCCCGGTCATGGCCGAACCAGGCACTCCAGTACAGCGCAGCATCACCGTTTTTGTGGCCGACGGCATCTTGGGCACGGCAGACATCGAAGCACTAATCAACCGGCAGGGGAACCGTTCATGAGCCAGACAACAGCTGTACCCACATCGCTTGCGGGCAGGGTTGCCCCGGCGTCCGCGGACGACCGCGCCATCAAACGCCGGCGGGTCCTGGACATCCTCGATGCGAAGGGAAAGGATTCCCTGCTGCTGACCACCAACACGGCGCTGACCTGGTACCTGGACGGCGGCCGCGTGCACATCAGCCTGGCCGGCGATCCGGTCGCCGCCCTCCTGGTGGACCGCGACGGCGACCACCTCGTCACCTTCAACAATGAAGCCGGCCGTATAGCTGCCGAGGAACTGCCCGCGGGCGTCGCCCTCCACTCCGTGCCCTGGTACGCCAACCTGCACGAGGCGGCGGCCGCCGTCGGCACTGCTGCCGCAAGCGGGTCCGTGCCGCTGCCGGAAGCGGACGTCACCGCAGAGCTGCGCGCGGCCCGCCAGCAACTGCTCCCGGCGGAGAGCGCCCGCTACGCCCGCCTCAGCGCCGAAGTTGCAGCCATAATGACGGACGTCCTCTCCGCGGCCCGGCCGGAAACCACCGAGTTCGAGCTGGCATCCGCCCTGGCCGCCCGGGTTGTTGCCGCCGGAGCCGAGCCCTTGGTACTCCTGTGCAACGGCACTGGCCGGAGCGAGTTCCGGCACCCGCTGGCCACGCATTCGCCCCTGGGGCGCCGCGCGATGGCTGTGGTGTGCGCACGCAGGGACGGCCTGGTCGCCAACATCACCCGCTGGGTGAGGTTCGACGCCGGCACTCCCGAAGAGCGCGACGCCGAGGCACGCATCGCAGCAGTAGAAGCAGACATCTTCGACGCCACCGTCCCCGGTGCCCGGCTGGACCGCATCTTTGGTGAGATCCAGGCTGCCTACACGCGGCACGGTTTCGGAGCCGGGCAGTGGGAACAGCACCATCAGGGCGGGCCCGCCGGCTACGCTGGCCGCGACCCCCGTGTCACCGCTGCAGCGACGGACACCGTGGTCCTGAACCAGGCCTTCACCTGGAACCCGTCCGGGCCTGCGGTGAAGATCGAGGACACCGTTCAGCTCACCGAATCGGGCCTGCAGGTCCTCACCGTCGATCCCCGCTGGCCTGTTGCCACTGTCAATGGGCTCGCGCGGCCGGTGGCACTCGAGCTGTAGCGGAACACGCAAAAACCCCGGGACGCAATGTCCCGGGGTTTTTTGCGCCTTGTGGGCTACGGCAGAACCAGTTCTCCGTCGACCCGGCGCGGGATACCCAGCGGGTTGCTTTCGAGCAGTGCCGGGTGCAGGACCGTCTCGGGCGCATCCTGGTAGGCGACCGGACGCTGGAACCGGCGGACCGCCGTCGCGCCTACCGAAGTGAAGAGCGAGGTGGTGGCCGGGTACGGGCCGCCGTGCTGCTGGGCCCAGTTCACGGCCACGCCGGTGGGCCAGCCGTCGAAGAGGACGCGTCCGGCGAGGTTGGACAGCTGCTCCACGAGGGCGGTGATGTCCTCGCCCGGCCGGGCATGCACCGTGGCGGTCAGGCTGCCGGGAACCTTGGCCAGGACTGCGGAGAGTTCCTCCTGGTCCGCGTATTCGATCAGCATGGTGGTGGGGCCGAAGCATTCCTCCAGCAGTTCCTCGGGGCGCTCCAGGACCTTCGCAGCCGGGGTGGAGAAGACCACCGGCGCAGCCCCATCGGAGACCGCATCCTGGTCAACGCTGCCGCTGACCACCTCAACGCCTTCCACGGAAGCGAAGCTGCGCAGCCCGTCCGGGTACGCCTCGGCGATCCGGCTGGTGAGCATGCCGAGGGCCGGCTTGTCCTTGCTGGCCGCCGCCACTTTCGCGGCGAAGTCCGTTCCGGCAGGGATAAAGACCAGCCCGGGCTTGGTGCAGAACTGTCCGGCGCCCAGGGTGAAGGACGTCGCCAGCCCTTCCGCAAGCTGCGCGGAGCGCTCCGCCAGTGCTGCCTCGGTGACGACAACGGGGTTTAGGCTGCCCAGTTCGCCGTAGAACGGGATGGGCTCGGGGCGGGACGTGGCAAGGTCGAAGAGGGCGCGGCCACCGGGGATGGAGCCGGTGAAGCCGACCGCTTTGATGGCGGGATCCTGCACGAGCGCGGTTCCCACCTCGCGGCCTGCGACGAGGGCAAAGAGGCCTTCCGGCGCTCCTGCGGCAGACAGTGCCTCGGTCATGATTTCGGCGGTCCGCTCCGAGAGGCGCAGGTGGCCCGAGTGGGCTTTGACGATGACGGAGCAACCCACCGCAAGGGCGGAAGCGGTATCTCCGCCGGCCACCGAGAAGGCGAACGGGAAGTTGGACGCGGAGAACACGGCCACCGGGCCGATGGGCCGCAGGATGCGGCGGAGGTCCGGCTTGGGCGGGGTGGAGTTGGGGTCCGCGTGGTCGATCACGGCTTCGAGGTAGGACCCCTCGGTGATCACGCGGGCGAACAGGCGCAGCTGGCCGGTTGTCCGGGCCACTTCGCCGGTGAGGCGGGGTGCGCCCAGGCTGGTCTCTGAATCGGCGAGCTCCACCAGCTCGGCGGCGTTGGCGTCAAGCGCATCGGCCACGGCCGTGAGCCAGGCCGCTCGTTCGGCATCGGAGGCTGCTGCGGAGATCTTGGCTGCCTCGGTGGCGGCGGCCGTGAGCTCGGACAGGGAAAGGGTTGCAGTTGTCACTTGAGGTACCTGTTCTTCGTTTCTGGATTCATCGAGTCTGCGTTGATCTGCTTTAGCCTGCATCGTGAAAGCGGAAGCCGAGCCCGGGCTGGTCCGTGAGGGTCACCCTGCTGTCGCTGAACCGGACCGGCGAGGGGCCTGCCAGGATACCCAGCTGTTCAAAGGATGCCTCCTCCACGTCCTCCACCAAGGTTGGCTCGGCGAGCGTCAGGGCCAGCTGGCCGGACAGTTCGGGGAGCAAGTGCGGCATCACCTTGATGCTGTTGGTGCGGGCAAGCTCAACAATGCGCCTGAACGGCGTAATACCACCCACCCGGATGATGTTTGGCTGGATAATGTCCACCGCCTCGGCTTCCATGAAATCCCGGAAGCGGTAGATGGTGTGCAGGTTTTCACCAAGGGCGATCGGTACCGGCGAGTGCTTGCGGAGCCTGCGGTAGGCCCAGAGGTCGTCCGCCCGGATGGGTTCCTCGAGCCACTCCAGGCCGAAGCCGGACAGGACGTCCAGTGCTTTGAGCGTGGTAGGCAGGTCCCAGCGCTGGTTGGCGTCGATCATCAGCTTCCGGTCGGGCCCCAGGACGGAGCGGACGGCGGCCACCCGTTCGGCGTCCTCGCGGATGTCCGGTTTGCCTACCTTGATCTTCACTGCCTGGTGACCGGCGGCTACCCACCGCTCAGTCTGGGCCACGAGCTCTTCGAGGCTGTAGTGCAGGTTCACCCCCGAGCCGTACACCTCCGCGGACTCCTGGCGTTGTCCCAGGAGTCCGGTGACGGAGATGTGGGCGCGGGAAGCCTGAAGGTCCCACAGCGCCAGGTCCACTCCTGCCATCGCAATGGTGGTCAGTCCCCCGCCGCCGGCCTCGTGCAGCCGTTTCCACAGCGAGTCCCAGACAACCTGCGGGTTGGCGGGCAGCCCGGTGATAAAAGGGGCGATGTCGTAGTCCAGCAGGGCCTTAACCGCCTGCGGACCAATGGTGGGCGTCCACGAAAAACCGTGCCCCGCACCGCCGTCGTCCGTGTGGATTTCCGTGACGATCACGTGGTTTTCCGGAGCCTCAGCACCCCAGCTGCGGCGCAGTGGGACGGTGATGAGCCGGGTGGAGAGGCCTGTGATGCGCGGTACCGTGCGGACGGCGACAGTTGCGGGGGCACTCATCAGCGGCCGGCCAACTCGTAGCCTTTGGCGAGGATAGCCTTCAGCTGCACGAGCTGTTCCTCGGTTGGGTCCACCAGCGGCGGGCGTACGGAACCGACCGGCATTCCGCCCAGGCGCAGGCCCGCCTTGATCAGTGAAACGCCGAAGCCGGGGGTCTGGTCGCGCAGGCGGACCAGCGGTGCGTAGAAGCCCTCCAGCAGGGCGTTGCGGCGTTCCTCATCTCCGGAGATGTAGGCGTCGTAGTAGGCTTTGGCGATTTCCGGGGCCATCGCGAATGCCGCGGAGGAGTACAGCGGGATGCCGAGGCCGCGGTAGGCGCCCTGGGTCAGTTCGGCGGTCAGCAGGCCGTTGAAGAAGGCGAAGTCCTCGCGTCCCGTGGCACGCACTGCAGACACGATTTCCTGGGCGAGGCCCACGTCGCCGAGGCCGTCCTTGAAACCGATGACCTTGGGGTTGGCGGCCAGCCGGGCCATCGAGGCGGCGGTGAACTTGGCGTTGCCGCGGTGGTAGACGATCACCGGCAGGCTGCTGGCGCCGGCCACGGCCTCGATGTACGCCACGAGCCCGTCGGTGGGGCCGGTGACCAGGTACGGCGGGAGGACCAGGAGGGCGTCAGCACCGGCTTCTTCTGCCGCGCGGGCGGCGGCGATCGCGTGGCCCAGCGGACCGCCGGCGCCTGCCACTACGGGCACCTTTCCGGCAACAACCTCGACGGCGGCGGTCACCACAGTGCGGACCTCATCGATGCTAAGGGCGTGGAATTCGCCGGTCCCGCAGGCGGGGAAAACGCCGCCGGGTCCGAACGGGAGCCGGGAGCTGATGTGTTCCTTGAGCAGCCCTACGTCAACAGCGCCTTCAGCCGTGAACGGGGTGACGGGAAAGAACAGTACGCCGTCGAATTTCATGGTGTCTCCTTGGCTCCGCTGCCGGCAGTGACCAGCGCGGAGTTCTCGTCGTTGAGGGTGGGGTGGGACTTAAGTTCGGTGCGCCAGCTGCGCGTGGGGTGCCAGCCCAGGAGTTCCTGTGCCTTGGCGATGGAGAAGGCCGGGCTAGTACCGGTGAGTCCTGCGCTGAGGACTTCACTTCCGGACAGGAACTTCGGCATCAGTTCCGCGAGGGGCGCGGTGGCCAGGGCATCCGCGGCTCCCACGAAAAAAGTTTCCCCGTTGGGGATGGACGGCATCTTCGCCAGCAGCAGGTCCAGGAAGTCTGCCACGTCCCGGGCATCCACGTAATTGAACAGTGCGGGCGCTGACAGGGCGGGATCGGCGAGCCGTTCAGCGAGGGTGTGGCCCTGCTGCGTCAGTGCGCCTTCCCATTCCTCAGGCGAAATGACAAAGCAGGGGCGGAATGCCGCGTAGTGGATCTTGTCGCCCTGGGCGGCAGCGAACGTCTGCACTGTCTGCTCGGCAATGAGTTTGGACAGGGCGTAAGCGTTCCAGGGCCGCGGCGGGGTCCGCTCATCCAGCGGGAACGACGGCGGCAGCCACCCCGCGGGTGAACCGTAGCCCAGCACGGTGGGGCTGCTGGCGGTCACGATCTTCTGTACGCCAACTTCGGTCGCCGCACTGATCACGGCAAAGGCGAGCCGTGTGTTCGTGGCGAAGATGACGTCCTCGGGCGCACTGAACGGTACCGCTATCGCTGCCAGGTGGATGACGGCGTCGGGCGTGGTTTCCCGGAGGAGGCGCAGCGCCTCGCCCGGCGCCAGGAGGTCGGCAGTTTCCTGCACGACGCCGGCGGGCAGCTGTTCGGCCGAAACGGCGTCGCGGTCCACCGAAATCACCTTGTGGCCCTTTTCGGCGAGTCCGGCCACAACGCTGCGTCCCAGGCGGCCGGAGCCGCCGGTGACAAAAATCCTGCTCATGTTATTCCTTCGGATCCGGTGCTGCGGTCACTTGCCGCGGCGGAGGTCGACGCCGAGGTCCAGGTCCTCGATGCGTACGGGCAGGGAGGTCTCGAGGGAGCGGTTGCCGGCGATGCCCACGGAGACGGAGCGCAGCCCGTCCAGGTAGCCGGAGGGGCGACCCAGCGGATCCTCGCCCGGGCCGTTGAAGAGGTCCGAGAGCAGGAGCTCGTCGCCGCCGCCGTGGCCGCCTTCGCCGTTGACGATCGGCACCTCGTAGGCGGACTCCCAGTGGCGCTGGACTACGAGGCGTTCGCCGTTGCGGCGGATGGCGTCATCCTCTTCGATGGGGGTTGCGCTCGGATCCACTACGGTCTTCTTGTCCGTGCTGGATTCGACGGCGGCGCGCTCCACCACCTCCAGCTCGGCGCGGCCTTCGGTGCCGTTGACCGCCACGCGGTAGCCCTCCCAGGGGCTGTGGGCGTTCAGGGAGTAGCTCAGCCGCGGGCCACCCTGGTACTCCACTACCAGTGCGAGGTTGTCCTCAATAGTGATGCCGCCGGTGAACACGTCCTGGTCGCGGCGGTATCCGTCGTAGTGCTCGTTGTCCAGGAACAGTGCCCTGAGCCGCTCGTCCTCCCGCAGGTCCAGCGTGAACGGATCCTTCTCCGCTGTGGCGGGTGCATCGGCGTCGGGCGTGCCGCGTTCGGGACGAGGGCCCAGGCCGCGCTCGGCGGCGTTCTTGTCACCGTAGAACTTCAGGCCGCCGGAGGCGAACACGCGCTCGGGGACGTCGTCAATCCACCAGTTGACGAGGTCGAAGTGGTGCGAGGCCTTGTGGATCAGCAGGCCGCCGGAGTTCTTCTTCTCGCGGTGCCAGCGGCGGAAGTAGTCCGCGCCGTGCACGGTGTCCAGGACCCAGCTGAAGTCGATGGAGGTGACCTTGCCGATCACACCGCTCTGGATGATTTCCTTCAGTGCGCTGTTGCGTGGCGAGTAGCGGTAGTTGAAGGTCACCACCACATTGCGTCCGGTTTCGTGGACGGCCTGGGTGATGCGGCGGCAGCCCTCGGCGTCGATGGTGAGGGGCTTTTCGACGACGACGTCGGCACCTGCCCGGAGTGCCTCAACAATGTAGTCCGCGTGGGTGTAGTCCGGCGTAGTCACCACAACGCGGTCGATGCTGTTGTCCTGGATGAACGCAGTGAGGTCGGCAGGATCAAAGGACGCTACCGGCCCCGGTGCGCCGAGTTCCTGGATGAGCTTCTGGTAGAACTCCACGCGCCCCGGGTTGACGTCCGAGAACGCCACGAGTTCGGCGGTTTCTGCGTGCTCGCCGAAGATGGCGCGGATGTACATCTCGGACCGGCCGCCGGTGCCGATCAAAGCAATGCGCGCTTTACCGCTGCCTCCTGCAGCGCCGACAGCGGCGGTGGTCTCCGCGGCAGCTGATGCCGCTTCTGCAGCAGTACTTGACTCGGCTGTGTTGACCATGAGGGGTCCCTTTCGAAAGCTGATACCCGGCCGCGCCGGCGGCCTCTGATGTTCGACATTGAGTGCCCTGCTGCACCCAGCCCAAGAAAGCGTTTTCTCAGGTCGCTATTAGATTTGTACCAACCGGAACGGCTATCCGTCAACCATTATCAGCGTTGAGAGAAAGCGTTTTCTACTCCTCTGCGGGATGAAGTGCGCCACTGTAGGCGGAAAGTTACGGGAAAACTTGGGAAAACAATAGAAATCGGTTTCCCAAGCCGGTATATGCTTTGTTCCAATACCCCGTCGGGCAAAGGCGGAAAGCACCTGCCCGCGGGCAGCACAACGGCGCAGGGCGGGTCCCGCCGCGCTACAGAAGGGACCACCATGGCCAGGAGATCGGCAACCGGCAGGATCGGGATCGCGGATGTTGCGGTCAAGGCTGGGGTTTCCCATGCGACAGTATCCCGCGTGATGAACGGCAACTTCACCGTGGACCCTGACATTGCGTCCCGCGTCCGCGCCGCCGCGGCGGAGTTGAAGTATCAGCCCAACCCGGTGGGCCGCAGCCTGGCCCTGGGCAAGACCGACACGATCGGTATTGTGGTGCCGGACCTGGCCAACCCCACTTTCCAGGCAATCCTGCGCGGCCTGAGCCGCGCCGCCGCCCAGGACGGTTACCGGGTCCTGATCGCTGACTCCTTCGAGGTGTCCAGCGAAGAGACCATCCTCGCCGGCGAAGCCCGCCGACGGTGCGACGGCCTCGTCCTTTGCGCTCCGCGCATGAGCGACTCCGAACTGGAAGAGATTGCGCCGTCGCTCCACCCCTTGGTGCTGATCAACCGCATCACGGCAGCCGCGGATGTACCCAGCCTGGTGGTGGATTACGGGCGGGGGGTGCAGGACCTTGCAGAGCATCTGGTGGACCTGGGCCACACCCGCCTGGCATTCCTGTCCGGCCCGCCGCGAAGCGCCTCCAACGGCATGAGGCTCCAGGGCCTGGAGGCGTTCAAAGCCGCTCATCCGCAGGTGGATGTCCGGATGGTTGAGGGCGGCTCAGACTTCGACACGGGGCATGAAGCCGTGGACGCGGTACTGGAAAGCGGCGCCACCGGAATACTTGCCTTCAACGACCTGGTGGCCATGGGCCTGATGAGCGGACTCCATGAACGCGGGCTCAACGTCCCTGGTGACATCTCGGTGACCGGATTCGACGACATCCCCTTCGCCAGGTACACCACCCCTGCCCTCACCACCGCCGCCGTCCCGATCACGGAACTGGGCGAGCAGGCGTGGCACCAGCTCCGCGCGCTGATCCGCAAGGAAGATAGTGACGCGCCCGGCAGCCGGTACCAGCCGCGCCTCCAGGTCCGGGCCAGCAGCGGCCCGGCCAAGGCCCCTCGCTCAACGGTGCACGGCTGACCCCTGGGCTACACCTGGGGCTGGGGCAGCGGCTTCAGGAGCACGTCGATGAACTGGGACAGTCCGTCCGCCACGTCCACCTCCTTGTTGTAAAGCCACTGCAGCTGCAGGCCGTCGGAAACAGCCACCACCAGCCGTGCAAGATCCCTCGCCGGCAGGTCCGCGCGCGCCTCTCCAGCCTCCTGCCGGCGTTTAATGTCGGTGGCCAGAACGTCAACCACCTCGGCAAACCGCTCTTCAAAATACCGGTGTGAATCATGATGAGGGTCATTGGCGGTAGCTGACGCCACTGCATACAACGTGGTGAGCCCCGGTTCATGACGGTTGCGCTCGGCGGCCCGGACCATCAGCGGGAGGCCGGCTACTTTTTCCTCTGTGGCTGCGAGGCTCCGGCGGTCCCTTTCGGCGAGAACGGCCGTCAGCAACTCCTGCTTGCCGCGGAAGTAATGGAAGAGGGTGGCTTCCTTTACGCCCACCAGCTCAGCCACCCGCTTCATCGCGGTGCCTTCAAAACCTTCCGTGGCGAAGACGTCGGTTGCGGTTTGGATGATCTGTTCGCGGCGCTCTGCACCCTTTGCATATTGTCCACGCGGCTTTGAGGAAGGCATCAAGCCAGTGTATTTCACTGCTTCGCCGCAAAACCTAGTCAAACTCGGTTTTTGTCGGTACCATCTTCTTCAGGACCCAACGGAGGGTCACTTTTTGTCAGGAGGCACCGTGGTCAGCAGCCTCGCAGGCGGCTGGAGCGTGGACCTTCGTTGCTTCGGAGCTGTTGACGTAGCCCTCATCACTGACCTCCTGCCCAAAGTCCAGAGCGAGAACGCCAAGACGTTCGGCGTCTTCAACATCGCCCAGGCACTGCCCCAGTCACTGGTCCCCGCACTCTTCATCGGCGGGGCCGTCGTCGGCATCGTCGGCGCCGTCCTCGTTACCCGCATCAAAAGGAGTTAAGTAAGTGAATCCCACCCTTTCCCCGGCCGTCACGGCTCCGGCCGCCGGTTCCCCGGACGCCGAAGCGCGGATCAAAGAACTCGCCGAGAGCCTTAGCCTCGAGCAGCAGATCCAGCTGCTGACGGGCGCAGATGTGTGGGCCACGCATGCCCTCCCCTCGATCGGACTCTCCCGCGTTGTCCTGTCCGATGGCCCGTCGGGCGTCCGGGGCGAAGACTTCGACGAGCGCCACGACTCCGTCTCGCTGCCGTCGTCGTCCGCCCTGTCTGCCACCTGGAGCGCCCAGATGGCGCACCGCTACGGACAGGTCCTCGGCCAGGAAGCCCGCCGCAAGGGCGTCCACGCCGTGCTGGGACCCACCATCAACCTGCACCGCTCACCGCTGGGCGGCCGGCACTTTGAGTGCATGAGCGAGGATCCCCGCCTGACTGCAACCCTGGCAGCCGGGTATGTTGCCGGTGTCCAATCGATGGGCGTCGGCGCCACCCCCAAGCACTATCTCGCCAACGAGGCGGAGACGGACCGTTTCACCGCAGATTCCGTGGTGGACGAGCGTCCGCTGCGCGAACTGTACCTGGCGGCCTTCGAGGATGCGATCACCGAGGCGCAGGCCTGGCTGGTCATGAGCTCCTACAACTCCATCAACGGCACCACGGCCAGTGAGAATGAACTCCTGACGACACCGCTGTCCACGGAATGGGGCTTCGACGGTGTGGTGGTCTCGGACTGGACCGGCGTCCGCTCCGTGGAGGCGGCGAACGCCAACCAGGACCTGGAGATGCCCGGACCGGTAGGCCACTGGGGTCCCAAGCTGCTGGCTGCCGTGAACGACGGCCGGGTCAGCCGGTCCGCCATCCTCGAAAAAGTCATCCGCATCCTCCGTCTCGCAGCCCGTGTGGGTTCACTCGAAGGCGTCAGCCCCGCAGTGGCCGGACTTCCGGCAGCCCTCAACGCCGCCGTCGTGGCCCGTGAAGTGGCCATGCGCGGTGCGGTCCTGGTCCGCAACAGGGACGGGCTCCTTCCGCTGAAGCCGGCTTCGCTGCACAACGTCGCGGTCATAGGCCACAACGCGGAGGAAGCCCGTACGCAGGGCGGCGGGAGCGCCACCGTAATGCCCAAGTACACGGTCTCGCCCCTTGAAGGCCTGCGGGAGGCACTGCCCGAAGGCATTAGCCTGAGCTACACCCGGGGCGCCAAGGTGGCCGAAGGCCTGCAGGCCTTCCCGCGCACCTCGCTGCACAATCCGGTGTCCGGCGTTCCCGGCATGCGGGTGACCTTCCTTGCTGAAGACGGCTCGGAGATCTCCGGCGAGGACCGGCTCGCTTCGCACCTGATCTGGTTCGGCGTCGGGATCCCGGAAGGCGCGGCCGCCATCCGCATGGAGGCCGAATGGACCGCCCCGACGGCCGGTGTCCACCACCTGGGCGTCGGAACCGTTGGCCAGATCCAACTGTCCCTGCAGGGCGAAGAGGTGTTCCACGGCGATATTGAGGACGACACCGACGTGCTTGGCGCCGCCCTTTTCGACCCGCCCAAGACCGTCCACCCCGTGGAAACAGGTGCCGGCGAATCAGTCCGCATCCAGGCGGTCTACCAGCTGCCAAAGCAGCAGGTCATTCCTTTCACCGCCATCCTGCTGGGTGAGGAAACCGTGGTGGCGGACCCGCAGGCCGAGATCAAGGCGGCAGTGGAAGCGGCAAAGGCTGCTGACGTGGCCATCGTGGTGGTGGGAACCAGCGCAGCCATCGAATCCGAGGGCTTCGACCGCAAGGACCTGGACCTGCCCGGCCACCAAAACCAGCTGGTGGAGGCAGTCGCAGCGGTAAACAGGCGCACCGTGGTTGTGGTCAACTCCGGTTCGCCGGTCCTCATGCCGTGGCTCGACAAGGTGGGCGCCGTCCTGCTGGGTTGGTTCGGCGGCCAGGAATTCGGCCGTGCCATCGCCGACATCCTGCTGGGTGCGGAGGAACCGGGGGGCCGTTTGCCCACCACCTGGCCCGCCGCGCTGGACGACGTGCCGGTGCTGAACACCACCCCCGTTGCCGGCAAGGTGGTGTACACCGAGGGCATCCACGTGGGCTATCGTGCCTGGCTCAAGCAGCAGGCCGAAGGAGGCGCCGCCCCTGCCCTCCCCTTCGGCTTCGGGCTCGGCTACACCACCTTCGAACTGGGCACCCCGCATGCACCGCAGTCAGTCCCTGCGGGCAATGACGTGGTAGTGCACGTGCCTGTCCGCAACACCGGAGACCGCTCCGGCCGCGAAGTAGTCCAGGTGTACCTGGAGCGGACCGAGTCCGCGGTGGAGCGCCCCGTTCGCTGGCTGGCGGGCTACGCGGGAACACACCTGGCGCCCGGCGGTGCGGACAGCGTGGAGGTCCGGATTCCGGCCAGGTCCTTCGCGCATTACGACGGCGGCTGGCAGTTCGAGCCGGGCACGTTCCGGATCCTCGTGGGCCGCCACTCGGCCGACGACTTCCAGGCATTGGAGATCGGCCTGCGCTAGCAGCCGTCCCCGCATACAAGCCGCCGCTAAGGCCGGGCTGGCTCCGGACCTCCGGACGCCAGCCCGGCCTCTTTGTAGTACCCCTCAATGTGCGCGGCCACCAGTTGTGCCGCCCGCTCGCCGTCGTCATTCTGCACGGCCGCAAGGATGCCATGGTGCTCTGCCCGCAGCCGCGCCGCTGTGGCATCCCAGTCCGGCAGGTTACCGGTGAACCGCGATGCGTAGCCGGTGATGGATTCCCGCAAAGATCCCATCATGGCGCTGACTACTGCGTTGCCGGCCGCGTCGGCGAGGGCCAGGTGGAAACGGACGTCCAGGGCCAGGAACTCGTCCACCGCTACCGCTTCCGCATCCATCTCGTCCAATAGCCGGGCGGCGCCCTCAAGTTCCGGCGAATCAGGCTTGGCATGCGACACCGCCCATGACTCGAGGAGCACGCGCGTCTCTACGATGTCCGCCACGGGAAGATGCTGGGTGGCAACGTGCAGCCGCAGCGCAGAGCCAAGCGCCGCCGTCGGATCCGAAATGACCACCGTTCCCGCCTCGGGGCCGGACCCTACGCCGGCCCTGACGACGCCCATCGCCTCCAAAATGCGGATGGCCTCCCGGACAGAGGTCCGGGATACCTGCAGCTGCTCGGCCAGTGAACGCTCGGCGGGCAGGCGGCCGCCCACGGCCAGCCGCCCCTCGGAGAGCTCGGTCTCAATCCAGGCCAGGACAAGCTGATGGGTTTTCATGTGGCAATAGTAGTTGATGTGGTTGGACCACATGGCCTACAGTGTGGTTAGACCACAGAACGGTTTGCGCGACGGCAGACCTGTCACCGGCTCAACGGAGGACGCCATGACCCACACCATCCAGCCCAACAATCCGGAAATCACGCCTGCCCCGGACACCACTGATGTTCCGGCAACGTCCGCAGCCCCAGCAGCGGGGGCTCCGGCCGGTGCGGCTTCAGCCGTCCCGGCAGCGTTGAAGCGCCGTGTCCCCAAGTACTCCGACCTGGCTCCCCTGATGCAGTTCAAGAAGCCGGAGTTCAGCAAGGAAGCCCGGCTCAAGCGCGCCAGCACGGTGTGGGAACTGCGGGACATCGCCAAGCGCCGGACTCCGCAGGCGCCTTTTGATTACACGGACGGAGCAGCCGAAGAGGAGATCACCCTCCGCCGGGCCCGCCAGGCCTTCCTGGACATCGAATTCCGGCCGGGCATCCTGCGTAACGTCTCCGCCATCGACCTGGGAACCGAGATCCTGGGCAAGCCCTCCCGCCTCCCGGTGGGCATCGCCCCCACGGGTTTCACCCGGATGATGCAGTCCGAAGGCGAGTACGCCGGATCCCAGGCTGCCGAAGCCGCTGGAATCCCGTACACCCTCTCCACCATGGGCACCGCCTCCATCGAGGATGTGGCCGCGGCCGCGCCGAACGGCCGCAACTGGTTCCAGCTCTACCTGTGGACGGACCGCGACCGCTCGCTTGAGCTCATCGAGCGTGCCGCCAAGGCCGGCAACGACACCCTGATGGTCACCGTGGACACCGCTGTGGCCGGCGCCCGCCTCCGCGACGTCCGCAACGGCATGACCATCCCGCCGGCCCTCACCATCAAGACCGTCCTGGATGCCTCCTACCGCCCGGCCTGGTGGTTCAACTTCCTCACCCACGAACCGCTTACGTTCGCCTCACTGTCCCGCTACACGGGTACTGTGGCGGAGCTGATCAACTCCATGTTCGACCCCACCCTCACGTTCGAGGACCTGGACTGGCTGCGCGAAACCTGGAAGGGCAAGCTGGTGGTGAAGGGCATCCAGACCGTCGAAGACGCCCGCCGGGTGGTTGACCATGGCGCAGACGGCGTGATCCTCTCGAACCACGGCGGCCGGCAGCTGGACCGCGCCCCCATCCCGTTCCACTTGCTCCCCGAGGTCAAGAAGGCGTTCACCGCGGACAACACGGACGCCGCCATCATGCTGGACACCGGCATCATGAGCGGCGCTGACATCGTGGCAGCCCTGGCCCTCGGCGCGGACTTCACGCTGATCGGCCGCGCATACCTCTACGGCCTGATGGCGGGCGGCCGCGCCGGCGTCGACCGCACCATCCAGATCCTCGAAAAGGACATGGCCCGCACCATGGCCCTGCTGGGTGTCAGCAAGATCTCCGAACTGACCCCGGACCACGTGCGCCTGCTGAACAAGTAAGCGCCCCAACCAAGTAGCGCCAAGTGTCGCTTTGACTGCTCAGAAGGACATTTGGCGCTACTTACTTGGGTTCTGGGGCTACTTTTTTCGGCCGAACTTGGGAAGGTTGGGCAGGTTCGCCAGCAGGTCTGCGGCCTTGGTGGCCGCGCGGCCCACGGTCCGGCCGATCTGCTGGGGCACGGTGTCGTCGCTAAGCGGCGCCGTAGTTCCGCCAGGGATGACGACGGCGGGACTCAGGTCAGCGCCGTCGGGCGCCAGGACGCCGGCTGAGACAGCGTCAGCGGCAACGGCGTCGGCTGTCACGTCTTCCCGCGGGGTCGAAGCAATAGGCGCGGGAGCAGCGTGCGCCGCAGGAGGGCCGTCCGGGGTGGAGGCAACAGCGGCCGGTGATTGCGGAGCGGAAGCTGCAGCGCCGACGTCGAACGTCTCAAGCCAGGTGGCGATGCCCTCCAGCGGCTTGCGGTTCAGCGCGTAGTAACGCTTTTGGCCCTGCGCCCGCATGCTCACCAGCTGGGCTTCACGCAGGACCTTCAGGTGCTTGGAAATGGTGGGCTGGCTTGCCGCCAGTTCTTCCACGAGCTCCCCCACGGCCTTGTCTCCGGAACGAAGGGAGGTCAGGATGTCCCGCCGGGTCGATTCCGCAATGACGGCAAATACGTCGTCTGTCACCATGTCTCCAACCCTAGCGACATATGCCCCCAAAGGCATCAACTATTTCGCCCGTCAGGGGGCATTGGGAAGGGAAGGCTGTCAGTCGAACCAGGGATCCAGTCCATGCAGCGGAAAGACCGCCTTACGGGTGGCCATGACTGTGCGGTCCACGGCGTCGTTGGGATCGAACCCCACTTCCCAGGACCGCCACCACAGCTCCACGTCGTCGCCCATCAGCCCAGGCGCTGCTGTCCCGAACTTCTCCTCGACGTACCTCCGCCAATCCTCGGGCACGGCGGTCCGCAGCGGCACCGGCCTGCCCGCGGCGATGGCAATCAGGTGGCTCCAGGACCTCGGAACAACGTGCAGCACGTTGTACCCGCCGCCGCCGGTGGCAATCCAGCGGTTGCCGCAGTAGCGGGCGGCGAGATTCCCGACGGCGGTGGCCGCCTCCCGCTGCCCGTCCACGCTGAGGTTGAGGTGCGTGAGCGGATCGGTCCGGTGCGAGTCACAGCCGTGCTGGCTCACGATTACCTCGGGCTCGAACGCTGCCACCAGTTGCGGCACCACGGCATGGAAGGCCCGCAGCCAGCCTGCGTCACCCGTCCCTGACGGCAACGCGACGTTGACGGCAGTCCCCTCGGCCCGGGGTCCGCCGATTTCGTTGGCGAACCCGGTGCCGGGAAACAGGGTGAGTCCGCTTTCGTGCAGGGACAGAGTGAGCACCCTGGGATCGTCCCAGAAGATGCTTTCCGTCCCATCGCCGTGGTGGGCGTCGACGTCGATGTACGCAACCTTGCGGATGCCGCCGTCGAGCAGCTTCTGCACGGCAAGAGCGGCGTCGTTGTAAATGCAGAACCCGCTGGCCTTGTCACGGGCGGCATGGTGCATGCCGCCGCCGAAGTTCACTGCATGCAGGGCCGACCCCTCCAGGATCCGGTCAGCGGCCAGCAGGGAACCGCCGGCCAGCCTCGCAGCCGCTTCATGCATACCCGCGAACGCAGGATCGTCCTCGGTGCCCAGGCCGCGGGACTCGTCAGTTGCGTAGGGATCATCGCTGACCCTGCGGACCGCAGCCACGAATTCGGCGGAGTGCACGGACTCCAGCTCGGCATCCGTAGCGACGCCGGGCGCTGCCACTGCAAGGTGCTCGAGGTCGAAGAGTCCCAGGCTTTGGGCAAGACGGGCCGTGAGGTCCATCCGTTCGGGCGCCATGGGGTGGCCCGGACCGAAGTTGTAAGCGGTCATGTCAGCGCCCCACACCACCGTCGTTGGCGGCGCGGGCTTGCTGAGACCGGGCAGATATGTCATCAATCACAGGCTACCTGAGCCTGCAGCCCTTCCCGCCCGGCCATTACACGGGCATAAGTGGTTTACTACTGAGGGAAGCAGAACCAACCGAGGAAAAGCCACATGACCCAAAGCCAGTCGAGGCCCCGGACTCCGGCCAGCTGGCATCCCGCCGCGCAGGAGCGGGAGGGCCTATGGGTTCTGACGCGGCTCCGCGACTTTATCGACGACATTGCCAACACGTCGCCGGCCCGGCTTGCCCTGAGTGCGTTCGCCGCCGTGTGCCTTGTGTTCACGTTCCTGCTGTCCCTGCCCATCTCCTCCGCCGCCGGTACTGTCACACCGCCCCACCAGGCTTTGTTCACGGCAGTCTCCGCAGTCTGCGTCACTGGCCTGACAGTGGTTTCGACGGCGGTGCACTGGTCCTTCTTCGGCCAGCTGGTCATCCTGATCGGCATTTTCATCGGTGGCCTTGGCACGCTGACCCTGGCGTCGCTGCTGGCGCTGATGGTGAGCAAACGCCTCGGTGTCCGCGGAAAAATCATTGCAGCGGAATCCATGAACAACGCCGGCCGCCTGGGCGAGGTGGGTACCCTGCTGCGGATCGTTATCACCACTTCCGTGGTCATCGAAGGAATCCTCGCCCTGGCCCTCATCCCACGGTTCCTGACCCTGGGCGAACCGTTCTGGCAATCCGTCTGGCACGGCATTTTCTATGCCATTTCCTCCTTCAACAACGCAGGCTTCACCCCGCACTCGGACGGCATCGTCCCTTATGAGACAGACCTGTGGATCCTGGTTCCCCTAATGCTGGGCGTCTTCCTGGGCAGCCTCGGATTTCCCGTGGTGATGGTCCTGCAGCAGAACGGCCTGAACTGGAAGAAATGGAACCTCCACACCAAGCTCACCATCCAGGTCTCTTTCATCCTGCTGCTGGCCGGCATGTTCCTGTGGGGCCTCATGGAATGGGACAACACCCGCACGATCGGGGGGATGGACTTCGGTGACAAGATCACGCATTCCCTCTTCGCCTCCGTGATGACCAGATCGGGCGGATTCAACCTGGTGGACCAGAACCAGATGGAGTCCACCACCATGCTCCTGACCGACGCCCTCATGTTTGCCGGCGGCGGGTCAGCCTCGACGGCGGGCGGCATCAAAGTGACCACCATCGCCGTGATGTTCCTCGCCATCATCGCCGAAGCCCGTGGTGACGCCGACGTCAAGGTCTACGGCAGGACCATTCCGCAGGGCACCATGCGGGTGGCTATCTCGGTGATCGTCGCCGGCGCAACCCTGGTGTCCGTCTCCGCTTTCCTCCTGCTCCAGATCAGCGGCGCCTCCCTGGACCGGGTGTTGTTCGAGACCATCTCGGCTTTCGCCACGGTGGGGCTGAGCACCAACCTCAGTGCCGAGCTGCCGCCGTCGGGCGTGTATGTCCTCAGCGCCCTGATGTTCGCCGGCCGCGTGGGCACCGTGACCCTCGCCGCTGCCCTGGCCCTGCGCCAGCGCAGCCAGTTGTACCACTACCCCGAAGAAAGGCCCATCATTGGCTAGTTCCCCAGACACCCCCCGGCGGCCCGCCCATAACGCCCCGGTGCTGGTCATCGGACTGGGCCGCTTCGGTTCCTCCACCGCAGAGCAGCTGGTCAAGCAGGGCCGTGAAGTGCTCGCCATCGAACGCGACCGGACCCTCGTGCAGAAATGGGCGCCACTCCTGACCCACGTTGTCGAGGCCGACGCCACCAACATTGATGCGCTCCGCCAGCTGGGCGCACAGGAGTTCAGCTCCGCCGTCGTGGGCGTTGGCACATCCATCGAATCCTCGGTGCTGATCACCGTGAACCTGGTGGATCTTGGCATCGAGCACCTGTGGGTGAAGGCGATTACGCCTTCCCACGGCAAGATCCTTACCCGCATCGGCGCCAACCACGTGATCTACCCGGAGGCCGACGCCGGCGTTCGGGCAGCCCACCTGGTGTCCGGGCGCATGCTGGACTTCATTGAGTTCGACGACGACTTCGCCATCGTGAAGATGTACCCGCCGCGCGAGACCGTCGGGTTCACCCTGGACGAGTCCAAGGTCCGCTCCAAGTACGGGGTGACCATTGTGGGCGTCAAGTCGCCCGGCGAGGACTTCACTTATGCACGCCCCGAGACCAAGGTGTCTTCCCGCGACATGCTGATCGTGTCCGGGCACGTGGACCTGCTGGAACGCTTCGCCGCCCGTCCTTGAAACTCCTGGGTCAGCCGAGCTGTTTGGTGATCTCCGCGGCCCTGTCTGCAGCTGCCCGCGCGCCCGCGGCGATGATGGACGGAATCCCCTGCTCATCGAATGTTGCAATGGCCCGCTCCGTGGTGCCGTTCGGGCTGGTGACCGCTTTGCGGAGGGCGGACGGATCAGCGCCGGGTTCGGCAAGCATCAGGCCCGCGCCGGCAACTGTTTCCCGCGCCAGGAGCAGGGACAACTCGCGGTCCAGGCCGAGTTCCTCCCCTGCTGCGGCCATGGCTTCGGCGAGGTAGAACGCGTATGCCGGTCCTGAACCGCTGATGGCCGAAAGGGCATCCACCTGCTCCTCGGGAACTTCGACGACGGTTCCTGCGCCCTGCAGGATGTCCTTGACCTTCTGCAGCTGCTCAGGTGTGCAGCTGGAGCCCGGCGAGACTGACACAACGCCGCGGCCCAGCTTGGCAGGGGTATTGGGCATGGTGCGGATCACCGGCTGGCCGGTGGGGAGCGCCGCTTCCAGTTGGGCAATGGATACCGCCGCGGCCACGCTGACCACCACGGTGTCCGGCGCGAGGGCACCGCTGATTTCCCTGGCAAGGTCCGTGATGCCAACCGGCTTTACACCCAGGATCACGACGGCCGACCCCTTGGTCGCCTGCTTGTTGTTGTCCGGCTCCTCCTCACCGGCGATCGCGGTGATGCCGTGATGGCGCTCCGCCAGTTCCGCGGCACGCTCGGCGCGGCGGACGGTGGCTACGATGTCAGCCGGGTCGGTCCCGGCTTCCAGCAGTCCGCCAAGGATGGCTTCGTTCATGGACCCACAGCCAAGGAATGCGATTCGGTTGCTCATGGCTCCATCATTGCAGTTTGGCCCTGCCGGCGCAGAAATCCGTTAAGCAGCAATAACCGGGAACTCGGAAAAATGGGTTCACAGGTGGCTCACATGTTGGGCGCAGCTTCCTCACAAGTGGCGGCCCTAAAGTAGTTAGTACCTCATTGAGGGTGCGAGTGATGCGGCAGGCATGGGGATGCCTGCCAGGGCACCGGCGAACGCAACAGGTTTTCCCCCATTTTCCTGTCGCGCCCGCCGGTGCTTCCGCTTTTAAACCGGTGGCCGCGACTCTTTTCAGACCGCCGCTTCGATGGCGGCCGGCGCTTCGATAGCGGCCGGCGCAACGTGCGGAGCGGGCTCCAGCGGCCCGGAGAACACCAGCTGGTCGAGGCGGCGAAGGATCAGGCCCTCACGGAGCGCCCACGGGCAGATCTTGATTTTCTTGAACTTGAAGAGTTCCAAAGCCGCCTCGGCGACGAGTGCCCCGGCAAGCAGTTGGTGGGCCCGGGCTTCTGAAACTCCCGGCAGGTGGAGCCGGTCTTCGGCTTTCATGGCCGAAATGCGCTGCGCCCAGACCCCGAGATCGGAGGCGTGCAGCTCGCGCTTGACGTAGGGGCCGGCAGCGCTGGGGGCGGCTCCCGCGACCCGGGCGAGGGACCGGAAGGTCTTGGAGGTCCCGGCCACCACGTTGGCGCGGCCCAGCCCGTCGAATTCGCGGACAGCGGGTTTAAGGGTGGCCCGGATGTAGCGCCGCAGCTCTTTGACACTCTTCGCCGAGGGTGGGTCCTCAGCCAACCAGTCCCGGGTAAGCCGGCTCGCACCCAGGGGCACAGATGTCGCGACCTCCGGCAGTTCGTCCTGGCCGAAGGCCATCTCGAAGGAACCACCGCCAATGTCCAGGTTCAGGATGGGTCCGGCTCCCCAGCCGTGCCAGCGCCGGACGGCGAAGAAGGTCATGGACGCTTCTTCGCTTCCTGTAAGTTCCTGCAGCGTGACGGTGGTTTCGTGCTTGACCCGGGCCAGGACTTCGGGGCCGTTGGTGGCCTCGCGGATGGCGGACGTACAAAAAGCAAGGAGGTCCTCGGCCTTGTGCCGGGCCGCGAATTCCCACGCCTCCAGCACGAATTCCGTGAGTTCGTGCTGTCCGGCGTCACTGATGCTGCCATCCGCCTCCAGGTACTGGACCAGGGAGAGCGGGCGCTTGTGGGAAGCGAACGGCACTGGCCGCGCGCCGGGGTGGGCATCCACCAGTAGGAGGTGGACAGTGTTGGACCCGATATCGAGGACGCCTAGCCGCATGCTGCCATTATTCCCCGGCCCGGTGGTTCTGGCCCAACCGGCATGTCATTTCACAACGCGCCGTCGGCGGGAAAGTCAGTTCTCGGCCGGATCCGCAGGCGCGCCGTCAGGAAGCTCGTCGGCGCGCTTGAAATCGCGCTTGATGTTGGCAATGCCTTCGGGATTGATCTCGAAACCGTAGGCTGCACCAGGATTGATGACCATGCCCAGCTCTTCACCGATGTTGGCGATGATGGCAGCACCCTGCGTGCCGAGCACGTTGGGCGCTGCTTCCAGGTACGGCTGGTCAACGCGGGTGGGGTGGGAGAAGACGGCCAGGACCGGATCACCGTCGGCATTGGCCAGGACCAGTGGCTCCACCTGGGAATCCTCGCCCTCGATGCCGTCCGAGCTGATGATGTAGACCTCACTGTTCAGGAAGGACAGGATGACGTCCACGGGACTGGCATCAGGCTGTCCGCCCTGGGCGAGTTTCTCCTCAAGGTCGTTCAATGGAGTCGGGTCGTCAATTCCAGGCTGTTCAGTCATACATCTACCCGATCATGTGGCGGACCATAGCGCAATTCCCCCTATCGCCCGCCTGCCGGCTGGGAGGAATCCGGCAGCGTGCGTCTAAGCGAGGAACGAGCGAGCACGCCGAGGATTTCTCCCAGCCGGGGCCATCCCCTACTTCTTGGCAGTGGCCTTCTTCTTGGCCGGAGCCTTGCGGGTGGCGGTGCGCTTGACCGGGCCCTTGGCGCGCTTCTCGGCAAGGAGCTCAACGGCCTGTTCACGGGTGAGTTCCTCAAGGGAGGTGGCCCGCGGGACCGTGATGTTGGTGATGCCGTCGGTAATGTACGGGCCGAAGCGGCCTTCCTTCACCACAATGTTCTTCTCCGATACCGGGTCCGGCCCGAACTCCGCCAGTGGCGGCACGGCCGCACGGGCACCGCGCTGCTTCGGCTGGGAGTAGATCTCCAGCGCCTGCTCCAGGGTGATGGTGAAGATTTCCTCTTCCGAGCCGATCGAGCGGGAGTCGGTCCCCTTTTTCAGGTAGGGACCAAACCGGCCGTTCTGCACGGTGATGAGGTTGCCTTCCGCGTCCTCACCCAGCGCACGCGGCAGGCTCATCAGCTGCAGCGCCTCGTCGAGGGTTACGGAGTCAACAGTCATGGACTTGAACAGCGAGCCCGTGCGCGGCTTGGCCTTAACCGGCTTCTTGGGCGGCTTGGGCTTGCCGTTCTTGTAGTACTCCACCGGCTGGTTGGCAATTTGTTCCTCGGTCATCTCGGGGATGACTTCGGTGACGTAGGCGCCGTAGCGGCCGTTCTTGGCGACAACGGTGTGCCCGGTGTGCGGATCGGCGCCCAGCACGCGTTCCTCGGGAGCGGCGGTTTCCATCAGCTCGATGGCCTTGGCGGCGGTCAGCTCGTCCGGGGCAAGGTCCTCCGGCACATTGGCCCGGGCTGACTCCACAATTTCCCCCGTCTTTGCGTCCACCGTGGCAGCGGAGCTTTCCAGGTACGGGCCGAATTTGCCCACGCGGAGCGTGATCTCGTCCGTAATGGGGATGGAGTTGATTTCCCGCGCGTCGATCTCGCCAAGGTTGTTGACGATGCTCAGCAAGCCCGGATCGGCGTCCTCACCGAAGTAGAAGTGCCGGAGCCAGGAGGCGCCCACGGCCTGACCGTTGGCGATCTTGTCCAGGTCGCCTTCCATGTCCGCGGTGAACTCGTAGTCCACATAGTCGCTGAAGTGCTGTTCAAGCAGCCGGATCACGGAGAAGGCGATCCAGCTCGGAACCAGGGCCGAGCCCTGCTTCCGCACGTAGCCCCGGTCCTGGATCGTGGAGATGGTGGAGGCATAGGTGGACGGGCGGCCAATACCCTTCTTCTCCAGCTCCGCGGTGAGCGATGCTTCGGTGTAGCGCGGTGGCGGGGACGTTTCGTGGCCGATGGCGATGATGTCGGCGGCGCTGAGCGCATCGCCCTTGGCAACGTTGGGCAGGCGGCGGGCTTCGTCAGAATCGTCGTCGCCGCGGGTCTCGTCCTTGCCTTCCTCATAGGCTGCCAGGAAGCCGGGGAACGTGATCACGGTACCGGACGCGGAGAACTCGGCGTCGCGCCCGTCGGAAGCCACGGCGCCCACGCGGATAGTCGCCGTCGAACCCTTGGCGTCAGCCATCTGCGAGGCGACCGTACGCTTCCAGATGAGCTCGTAGAGCCGGAATTCGTCGCCGGACAGCTGCTTGGCCACCTGGGCGGGGGTGCGGAAGGAGTCCCCGGCGGGGCGGATGGCCTCGTGGGCTTCCTGGGCGTTGGCTGCCTTGCCGGTGTACACGCGGGGCGACTGCGGGATGTACTCGGGGCCGTACAGCTCGGAGGCCTGGCGCCGGGCAGCCGTGACGGCTTCATCGCTCAACGAGGAGGAGTCCGTACGCATATAGGTGATGTAGCCGTTTTCGTACAGCCGCTGGGCCACCTGCATGGTGCTCTTGGAGGAGAAGCGCAGCTTGCGGCCCGCCTCCTGCTGGAGCGTGGAAGTTGTGAACGGCGCCGCCGGACGGCGGGTGTAGGGCTTCGTGTCAACGGAGCGGACGCGGAACTCGGCGTTCTGCAGGCCCGCCGCCAGGGACGTAGCCAGTTCCTCATTGAGGTGAGCAACGTTCTTCGAGGTGAGGACGCCGTCGTCGTTGAAGTCCCGGCCGCTGGCGACCTTGGCGCCATCAACGGCGGCGAGCTTGGCTTTGAAGGAGCCGGCGTCGGCACCGAACTGGCCGGTGAGGTCCCAGTAGGAGGCGGCCTTGAAGGCCATGCGTTCGCGTTCGCGGTCAACCACCATGCGGGTGACCACGGACTGCACGCGCCCTGCGGACAGCCCCCTCGCCACCTTGCGCCACAGCACCGGGGAAATTTCGTAACCGTACAGGCGGTCCAGGACACGACGGGTCTCCTGGGCGTCCACCAGAGCTGAATCAACATCGCGCAGGTTGCCCATGGCGCGCTGGATGGCTTCCTTGGTGATTTCACCGAACGTCATCCGGTACACGGGGACCTTGGGCTTGAGCACTTCCAGCAGGTGCCACGCGATGGCCTCGCCCTCGCGGTCCCCATCGGTTGCGAGATAAAGTTCGTCGGCGTCCTTGAGCGCAGCCTTGAGCTCGGTCACCTTCTTCTTTTTGTCGGGGGACACCACGTAGTAGGGCTTGAAGTCGTGCTCAATGTCGACGGCGAACTTGCCTACGGAGGTTTTCTTCAGCTCGGCGGGGAGTTCGGACGGCTGCGGCAGGTCGCGGATGTGACCAATGGAGGCCTCTACGATGAAGCCCTCGCCCAGGTACTTGGCGATGGTCTTGCTCTTGGCCGGAGACTCCACAATCACGAGTTTCTTGCCGGTTTTGGCCTTGCTTGGCACGGTGCTCCTACAGAAAAAGGTTGCTCGGGCAGATGCGCCCATACTGGCCTAGTTCACCATATTTTGCAGAAATGTGCGCATCCATGTGGAAAACAAGGGGGTTATCCGGCATGCCTTCGGTGCCTTATTCCGCGGCCGGGATCAGGAACCCGTCCCGGACCAGGTTGGCCACTTCGGCGAGCAAACCACTCCGGAATGAACTGGCGTCGAACCCTTCCTCCCCCGTCTGGCCGATACCCAAGCCGCCGCCCAGCAGGGCCTCCAGCGCACCGGCGATCTGGCCGGCGGACAGGTCGCCGTCGCAGGCGGAAATGAACCCGGCGAGTTCGGTGCTGAGCAGGTTGGTCCGGCGCAGCCCGGCACCCTGCCGGAGCAGGATCACCCCCGGGTGCTCGGCGCCGGGACGCTGGTGGCGTTCCTCGGTGACGTCGTCTGCCACCAGCAGGTGCGTGTCGCTGACGCTGTTCGCCGCCAGCCAGTCCTGGCGTTCCAAGGCGGCGCCCAGGTGGGGGCCGATGGGTTGTTCGATGGGGTAGGTGATTTCCTCAAACCTGTTGAAGGCAGCCTGCCCGGAAGAAAGGGGCCGCCGGAGCAGCACCATGCCGAAGCCGACTCCCGCCACGTTCCGGGACTCGAAGTCTGCAAGGTAGGCAGCGTAGGCGTCCTTGTAGTGCTGCCGGTCCCGGCTCTCGGACGCGTCGCGCAGCCACGTCTCGGCGTATTCCTCCGGGCCTACCATTTCCCGCTGGATGAACCAGGCGTCCGCGCCGGCCGGTACCCAGCCCTGGGGGCGCTCCTGCCAGGCCGCCCCGGCCGGCACCTCCCAGTTTCCGAGCATTTGTGCCGTGGCGCCGGGAGCCAGTACGGCGGGCAGCCCGGCCACGAGGGCGGCCACAATTTCATCGCCGGGAAGGCCGCCGTCGCGGTAAGTAAACTGCCCGGATGCCTCCTCCCCGGCGCTCCGCGGCGTGATGACGAAGGGCGGGTTGGAGACCACCAGGCCGAATTCCTCGCCGGCCACGGGTTCCAGGAGCGAACCCAGTCGCAGGCTCAGGCGGTCTTCCAGCCGGGCGGGATCCACCGACAGCGCCTCGGCGTTAAGCAGGATGTTGAACCGCGTAAAGGCCAGGGCACGTTCGGAGATGTCCGTGGCTGTAACGTGCTCGCAGTGGTGCAGCAGGTGGAAGGCCTGGATGCCGCACCCTGTCCCCAGGTCCAGGGCGCGCTGTGTGTGCCGGCGGAACGTTGTCTGCACCAGGGTGGTGGAGGCCTGGCCGATGCCCAGGACGTGGTCGTGCCGGAGAACGCCCTCCTGCTGGTGTGCCGCGAGGTCGCTGGCAACCCAGAGTTCCGCCCCGCCGCTGCCGTCTTCATTGGCGTCCCAGCCATACGGCCGCAAGTCTGCTTTCGCTGCCATGAGTAAGCCGCCGGGAACGGGCTCCACCAGCCCCAGCTCCAGCAGGCCCTCCGCACGGATGCCCGGCAGGGCGGCGTCGAGCGTATCGTTTGGCTGCGGCTCGGCGAGCAGCCAGAGGCGGACGACGGCGGCGAGCGCCGCGTTGCCCTCGTCCCGCTGCACGGCCCGCTCCGCAGCCAGCAGGGCGGGGATGATCTGGTCCCGGTTCAGCGCCGTGTAGGCAGATTCGCCGAGAAGCCCGGCTACGCCGCTGAGCGTGTAGTCCACCCGGCGGAGGTCCGCTGCCAGCGCCGTGAGCAGCTCTGGAAGGTCGCTGCGGGGCGCGTCGGGGGTGTTGCCGGCGGTGAACTCATATGGGGATTTAGGCACCGCCCAAGTTTAGTCCGGTGCAGGAGCTGGATAACGGGCCAGGCTGGACGGGGTAGCGTGGAGGTATGCCAACACCGCTTTCCTTCCTTCCGCGCGCCCGGAAGGTGCCCGCCAGCCCGCGGCGCTTCCCGCTTACAGCCTGGGCATCCGCGGGCATGGCGGCTGTGGCTTTGGCGGGTTGCTCGCCCGTGGTCTCCATCGAGAACGCGGACGTTCCGCAGTGGCGTGCCACTGCACTGCCAACAGCCCCTGGCACCGTCATAGACGATGCCGGAAAGATCCTCAACCGGGACCGCATCATTCAGGAGGCGGCCGATGTTCCCGCCGGCCGGTACATCCTGACGGCGACCTGCGAGGGCGGCGGCAAGGCATTCTTTGCGGTGTCCCTGGACGGGAAGGCTGTGGTGGACGCCGGAGCGGCCTGCAACGGCAGCAGGGAAATCACCAAAATCACGTTGCCGCGTTCCGGGACGCTGGAAGTCAGCACCTCCAGCGTGGACTCACCCCTGATCTACGCATACCAACTGACGCCGGCAGAATAGGTATGGCCCGCAGGGGCGCACGGGCTTAAAGTCGGACTATGCCCAGTGTGCGGACGTCCTCTTCGCCTTCTCCGGGGCGGACAGCCCGGGCGCCGCTGGCGCGGAACCCGGCGGCCGCCGTCGTCCTCGGTATTGTGCTGACGGCAGGGCTGACGTTGAGCGGCTGCGAATACACGTACGACGACGGCCGAAACTTGAGCGACGCTGCAGAGGCTGGAGAGACCGTTGCCCCGGCGCCGGTGTTCACCCGGGACCCGCTGCATCGGGAGCCTGTCAGTGAGTCTGAGCTTGCAGCTTGGGTGGCGCGGACCCTGCCGGACACCGGGCATCCGGTGGTTCATGCCGGTGCCGGGCTGCTGGAAGCCGGCGAGGTCCGGACTGAGACAACAGCTGTGGTGGAAACCGGCACCTACGCACTGGCGCTGACCTGCCGAAGCAAGCGGCGGGTGACGTTCACCGTCAAGAGCGACTCACTGACGCTGGTGGACCTGGGGCTGCGGTGCGGGGTCAACCGCGAAAACGTCATCTATCTTTCTGCGGAAACTGCCTTGAGTATCACGGTAGAGGCCAGGAAGGGCGCCAATTACGCCTACCGCCTTCGGCGCCTGTGACGTCCCGCCAGCGGCGGTACTGGTACGTCCCCGGTTTGCGGATTCTCAGGCCGTGCAGCCTTCCGGGCAGCGCAGGGTTTCCGGGCTGGAAGCGCACTCGGCGCAGTACAGGGTAAGGGTGCGGCAGCTGGGGTTGGAGCAGTTCTCGAACTTGCTGGTGGGGGCTGCGCAGCGGGTGCATTCTCCGATGGTTTTGGCGTTCTCGCTGAATTCGAGGTGCATACGCTTGTCGAAGACGTACAGCGATCCTTCCCACAGGCCCTGGTCCTTGAAGGTTTCGCCGTACCGGACAATGCCGCCATCCAGCTGGTACACCTCTTTAAATCCGCGGTTGACCATAAGGCTGGAGAGCACCTCGCAGCGGATGCCGCCGGTGCAATACGTCACCACGGGCTTGTCCTTGAGGGAGTCGTACTTGCCGGACTCGAGCTCCTTGATGAAGTCATGGGTGGTGGCGACGTCCGGCACCACCGCGTCCTTGAACCGGCCGATCCGGGCCTCGAAGGCGTTCCTCCCGTCGAAGAAGACCACCTCCTCGCCACCCTGTTTTTTGGCGTCAACAAGTTCATGCAGCTCTTCGGGCTTGAGGTGCGTGCCGCCGCCCACTACGCCGTTCTCGTCCACCTGGAGTTCGCCGGGCGCCCCGAAGGAGACGATCTCATCACGCACCTTGACACTGAGCCGCGGGAAGTCCTCCGCGCCGCCGTCGGACCATTTAACGTCGACGCCGTGGAATCCCTTGTATTCGCGGGTGGTCTTGACGTACTGCTTGACGGCTCCGATCTCGCCGCCCACCGTGGCGTTGATGCCGTCCTTGGAGATCAGGATGCGCCCGGTCAGCCCCAGTTTCTCGCAGAGCGCACGCTGCCAAAGCCTCACCGCATCCGGATCCGCGATGGGGGTAAAGCCGTAAAAGAGCACAATTCGGTTCAAAGCCACGTATTTAAGGGTACCGGCTTGTTTTCCGGCAGCTGCGTGTCCGCTTTTTCGCGTCCGCCATGCCCGCGCATCACAATTGCATAAGCACCGGGCTTCCCCCTGTTGCTTGTGACCGCGCTGGAATAGTCTCATCCCATGAGCCCGGAAACCATGGTTAATGACATCACTGGCCTTCTCGAAGTATGGGTGGCAGGCTGGGCAGGCTGTCGCGGGTACCGGACATCCTCGGAGGGCCGCTTCCCCGCCGCACTCCGCACTGACACCAGCGGGGAATGGGAATTTTTCGCTTCCGAGCCCACGGATGCCGAATTCGCGGCTTTGGCTGCGAAGACGGCGGAAGTGCCGGCGAGGGTCCTGACCATCCTGACCAACGACATCGCCCGCTATTCCGTCCTTGCCTTGCAGCAAGGGCTGAACGTCACCTCCGACTCGCAGGCCATGATGATTGTGGACATGGAAACCCAGGATGCCGAGGATCCCTGGCTTTCGGATGATGACCTTGCCCTGACAACGTCCGCGCAGGACGGCGTGCACTACGCAGTGGTCCGTTCCGGGGAGACCGTTGCGGCCAGCGGCCGCGTTTTTGTAGTGGGCGATACCGCGGTGTTCGACAAGATCATCACCGAACCGGGATTCCAGCGGCGTGGCCTGGGCAGTTTCATCATGCGGGCACTGGCCGCGCAGGCTTTTGAGCACGACGTCCAAACCGGCCTCCTCCTGGCCTCCCTGGACGGCCAGAAGCTGTATTCCCACCTGGGCTGGACCACCGTCTCGCGCGTGCTGATGCTTTCGGCATCCCATGACGGGGACGATCTGTCCTTGAGCTGACCCGCCTCCCTTGGCGGCACACCCGGTTACCCCTAGGGCGAACCGGGCCTGCTGGTCTGTTGCGGGGTGAAAGAATATTCGGGTGAACCCCCATGACTCGCTGATTCCCTTGCTGGGCCGCGGCCCGGACCCGGAACAGCTCCGTCATGTCCGCACCATTCCCGCCCGCGAAGCCGTTCATGAGCAGTGGCCGGGCTGGGTTCACCCGGATTTGCTGGCTGCTTATGGTTCGCTTGGCGTCCATGCGCCTTACCGCCATCAGGTTGAAGCGGCGGACATCGCCCACGGCGGGGAGCATGTTGTGGTTGCCACTGGGACCGCCTCTGGAAAGTCCCTCGCGTATCAGCTGCCGGCGCTGGATGCCATCCACCGCTCGGAACTGCGGGTTCTCGCCGACCCCGGAAAAATCCACGACGACGGCGCGGTCACCCTCTATCTGTCCCCCACCAAGGCCCTCGCGGCGGACCAGTTGAACGCCATTAGGGCGTTGAAACTGCCCACCGTCCGGGCGGAAACCTACGACGGCGACACCGACCCGGCGTCCCGGCGGTGGATTCGCGACCACGCCAATTTCATCCTGGCCAACCCCGACATGCTGCACTTTGGTATTCTTCCCAACCACGCCTGGTGGGCAGGGTTCTTCCGCCGCCTTCGCTATGTGATCGTTGACGAGGCACACAGTTACCGGGGCGTTTTCGGCTCGCACGTAGCCAACCTGATGCGCCGGCTGCGGCGGATCTGCGCGTACTACGGTGCAGGCTCGGCCTTCCCCGAACCTGTTTTCATCGCGGCCTCAGCGACAGCTTCCGAACCTGACGTCTCCTTCGCACGGCTCATCGGGGCGCCCGTCAAGGCGGTGTCGGAGGATGGTTCACCGCATGGTGCCACCACAGTGGCGTTTTGGGAACCTGCCTTGACCGAGCTGACGGGCGAGAACGGGGCCAAGGAGCGGCGCACCGCTGTCGCCGAAACTGCGGACCTGCTGGCGAACCTGGTGTCAGCGCAGATCCGCACCATCGCCTTCATTAAGTCCCGGCGCGGGGCTGAGACGATCTCGTCCATCACCAAACGCCTCCTGGACGAGGTGGATCCCAGCCTCCCGCAGCGGGTGGCTGCCTACCGTTCGGGGTACCTTCCCGAGGAACGCCGGGCGGTGGAGAAGGCGCTGCGTTCGGGCCGGCTCCTGGGTGTCTCGAGCACCTCCGCCCTGGAGCTTGGCATCGACATTTCCGGGCTGGACGCTGTCCTGGTGGCCGGCTGGCCAGGCACCAGGGCTTCACTTTTCCAGCAGATCGGCCGGGCAGGCAGGGCAGGGCAGGACGCGATCGCGGCGTTCGTGGCCAGCGACGATCCGCTGGACACGTTCCTGGTGAACCATCCGGAGGCCATCTTCGATGTCTCGGTGGAAGCGACGGTCTTTGATCCGTCCAATCCCTACGTGCTGGGACCGCATCTGTGCGCTGCCGCGGCCGAACTCCCGCTCGGTGTCGGCGAGCTTGACCTGTTTGGGAGCACGGCGGAGGGACTCCTTGACCGTCTCGTAGCCCAGGGTTATCTTCGCCGCCGGCCTGCGGGCTGGTTCTGGACCCATCCCCAGAGCGCCGCGGCAATGGTGAACCTGCGCGCCGACGGTGGCGGGCCGGTAAGCATTGTCGATGCTGATACTGGCTCCCTTCTCGGGACGATGGACTCTCCCCAGACCCACTACCAGGCGCACACCGGTGCCGTGTACATTCACCAGGGCGACAGCTACGTGGTGGAGGACCTTAACGAAGACGACCACTGCGTGATAGTCCGCCGCGCCAACCCGGACTACTACACCACCGCACGGGATGTGACGCAGATCGAGGTGCTGGAAACCCAGCGCACGGCCAGGTGGGGCGATGTTTCACTGCACTTCGGCGACGTGAAGGTCACCACGCAGGTGGTCTCCTTTCAACGCAAGGCCCTGATTTCCAACGAGATCCTCGGCGAGGAACCGCTTGACCTTGGCGCCAGGGACCTGTTCACCAAGGCAGTGTGGTTCGTGGTGGACAACCGGTCCCTCACAGCCGCCGGACTGATCGAAGCCCAGTTTCCGGGCGCCCTGCACGCCGCAGAACACGCAGCCATCGGCCTCCTTCCCTTGGTGGCGTCCAGTGACCGTTGGGATATCGGGGGTGTATCAACCGCCCTGCACGCCGACACCGGGGTGCCCACCATTTTTGTGTATGACGGGCACCCTGGCGGGGCTGGCTTTGCCGAACGCGGTTTCGACAAAGCGAAGGTATGGCTGGCCGCAACACGGGACGCCATCAAGGCCTGCGAGTGCGAATCCGGCTGTCCTTCCTGCGTCCAGTCGCCCAAATGCGGGAACAAAAACAATCCGCTGGACAAAGCGGCCGCAATCACCCTGCTCGATGTCCTGCTGAAGGACGCCACCGAGGCCATAGCGATGAGTGCGCAAGCCCAGCGCTGACAGTCAACCCCTCAGCTCAACTCGGGGGGAGCTCCCTCCCCAAAGGCCTTCGCCTGCGCTACGGAATGTCCCTCGCCGCAAGGCCTCCGCCCGCGTTAGGGGAGGTCCTCATGGTACGGGGAAGTTCCTGCCGGCTAAGGGGGAGGTCCTGCCCGGGCGCGGCCGGTTGCTGCACCCAGGATGGTCCTCTCCGTCAGCTCGGTACGAACCTCAAGGGTGTGGCCCTCCCCCTCCGAGCAGCTGAGCACGGCGGCAGCGTGCCGGGCAGCTACTTCAGCAGCAACGGTGCAGGGTTCGCCGTCTGTGACGCCACGCAGCGCGTCCGCCCCGGCGAGCGCAGCAAGATCGGCGGCGGCTGCTGCCCTGCTGGCCATCACGGCCGACTGCGCCAGAAGCAGCAACAGCGCCATGGCCATTAACACCACCAGGGCCAGTCCCGCGGCCAGGACGGTCCCGGATCCGCGTTCCCGGCTGTCCAGGCCATGCCTCATCCGCGCGGTCAACTTGCCGTTGCCGTTTCACTACGGGTGGAAGCACGGGCCGTGAGGGTCCAGGGAATCGAGGCACCAAGTGGGCCGCCTGCCCGGTCCGTGACAGTCACGCTGAGCCACTCTCCCTCGGTTGCGACAACGGCCGATGCTGACGCCCCTGAGAGGGTCCGGACGATCCTTTCCACCGCGGCGGAGTCGTCACCGCGCGCCAAGGCCCGGGCACCCGCACGTGCGCCTTCTTCCAGACGCAGCTGGGTCACACCGGCCGCCGCACCTGCGAGCAGCATGGCCAGCAACAGCAGGACTGCAGGCAGCGTCACGGCGAATTCTGCGGTAACAGCGCCGCGGGATTCCGTTGGCCGCCGACCGCTACCGCTGTCGATGCGGCTGCGGCTGTTTGTGTGGCAGTGGCTGTGACTGTGGCAGCGATCTCCCGGCCCGCGGAAACCTGCCACTCCCGAATTCAGCAAGGGGCCCCTCCAGTGACCTTGACCCGGAGGCAGCCGACGGCGCAGCGCGTCCGGCGCGCGGCGGTCATGGCAAGGCCAGCGCCGTGCGGATCAGATTCAGCAGGAAGCCCCGGACTTCCTCGCTGCGAAGGATGAAGACCAGGAGCCCGGCAAATCCGACAGCCGCGAGAGTCGCGATGGCGTACTCAGCCGTGGCCATCCCTGCTTCAGACCCCACCAGCCGGCGCATGCCCGGACGATTGCGGGCCGCACTTGCTCCGGGGTAGAGCTCCACAACGTTGGCCGGCAGTGAAGGGGTTCCGGCCTGGTGGGCGTACCCGGACTGGGCGCCGTTGAAGCGTCGTTTGGTGTTCGATCGGGCTGCTGCGAGCGCTGCAGTTCCAGCGGCGTAGTGGCGGTCCTGGTTGATGGACATTGGGTGTTCCTTTCTGTGGGCCGGCAGGGTTGCCGGCTGCTTCGACTCTTCCGGGCCCCGACGTGTGCGATAAGGCCCGTACTTGTGTAAGTGGAAAAGTCAGGTCTGTTCCTCGCTGTGGAGGGAAGGAGTGTCCATTTCAGTTCGCCTGTAACCGTCTTCCGGCTGGCACCTATTCCGTTGACATGCTGTTCCGGCTGACGCCACTTCCTACGACGATCCGGACGGCACCAGGGCAAGCAGAACGGGTACAACGCCCAGGCAGATGAAGGCCGGCAGCGAACACAGGCCCAGCGGAACCACGAGCTTCACGCCCAGCGAGGCCGCGCGCTTTTCCGCAGCACGAAACCTTTCGCGGCGGAGCCTGGCGGCCTGGGCATAGAGAATTGCGGACGACGGCGCACCTGTCAGCGCCGCAAACCCCAAAGCGTCCCGCAGCTCCAGGATCTCGGGAAGCCGGACAGCCGAGCTGCGCCACGCAGTTTCCCAGTCCGCTCCGATCGCGAGCGCCGAAACAACCGGCCGAAGGGATTCCCTGTACTGGGTGGAAGCAGACGCGGACACCAATTCGAGTGAGCGCCCAATGCCGGACCCTGCATCCAGCATGGCCGCCACGAGTTCGAGCATCATGGCGGTGTCCTTCAGGCCATCGGGACCCGCCCGGTTCCGCGTCCGTCCGTCCGCGTCCCGCGGGTTGGTGGATGCGGCCCCAGCCTCCTCCGACGCCAGGTTGAGCAGCCGCTTCCGCACGCTGCCCTGGTTCGGACACAGGAGACGGGCTGCAGCCGCCATGAGGAGGAAGAGTGCGATTGCCACAACAAGAGGTTCGGTCATGGCACTCCCGCGCCGGCCGCTGCTGCAACCAGCTTGGCGGACCACACCCTGCCCGCCACGGTCAGCGCAATCCCGGCCGCCAGTGCTGCGAGCCCCAGCGGAGTACTCAGCAGTATGGCCAGCGGGTCCACGCCAAGGGCGATTCCCAGGCCCAGCCCCATAAGCGGAAGCCAGGTCAACAGACTGACGGTGGCTTTGGGCCCGGCCAGGGCTGTCTGCCGGGCGGCGTCGGCGTCGTCCTCCACTTCGAGTTGCCCCGCGAACCTCGTGAGCACGTCGGCCAAGGGGCAGCCGCTTGCTTCTGCGATGTCAAAGCACGCTGCCAGTTCGGACCAAATCCGGAACTCCCGATCGGGCCGCGGAAAGGCTGTGGGCAAGGAACGGCGAATGGCCTCCGATACCGGAGTCCCAGTGCCGGCAGCAGCCCGGGCTGCAGCGAGCATTACGGCCGACCCTCCGGTCAGGCTGCCGGCCTGCATACCTCCCGCTTGTACCCCGCCGGGCGCCGACGGCGGTTGCGGCCCGGAACCAGGCCCGGATACGGGCAGGGCCGCGGACCCGGCTTGAGTGGCAGCGCCGTAGACAAACCACAGCTCGTCCCATAGCCGGGCGGGCGTTCGCCCGCCTTTCAGCAGTGCGGCCAGTTGCTGAACAACGAGAGTCATGGGTACCGCTGACCCGGATGCTGCCACTTTCCTGCCGCCGGGCATGAACCGTCCGAACAGTCCGGGCCAGGCACGACCAGCCATTGCAGGAGCAGAACCGCCGGTTGCGCGGCGGAACCTCGCTGCCGCGCCCTGCGGTGGGCGCAGGACCAACACCGCGGCCAGGACCAGGGCGCCTGCAAGAACAGCGGTCACCGCGGTTCCCCCGGATCGAGTCCAAGCCGGCCGGCGAGGGCAGGCCATCCCGCGCCGGGTACGGGAACCCCTGCATGGGTTTCCAACGCAGGCAGGACCCGCAGACCGTCGGGGCTGTCGTCGATGACGCCAACACAGGTCACTTCCCTGCCGCGGATGGTCCTTTCGACATGGATCACCGCATCCAGCGCGCTGGAGGCCTGAAGCCGCACCCCGTCCGGGCTCAACCCGGCCAGCGCACCAAGTGCCGTGAGCCGCGCCGGAACTGCGGTAGCAGTGTTCGCATGGATGGTTCCGCCCCCGCCGCTATGGCCGGTGTTCATTGCAGTGAGCAGTTCCCGGACCTCAGCACCACGGCATTCCCCGACGACCAGCCTGTCCGGCCTCATGCGCAGGGCCTGCCGGACAAGCTCACCCAGGCCGACTTCCCCGCCGCCTTCAAGATTTCCATGCCGGGATTCGAGGGAAACCACATGCGGATGGACCGGGTTCAGCTCGGAAGCGTCTTCAATAAGGACCAGCCGCTCCTCCGGAGCACAGAGCCCCAGCAAGGTGGACAGCAGCGTAGTCTTGCCGGAGCCGGTGGCGCCACTGATCAGGAAACTCAACCGGCGCTCCAGGACTTTCTCCAGAATGTCCTTGACGAGGGAACCGAAGAGGCCGGCCGCCTGCAGTTCCGCCATAGTGAATACCCGTTCCCGGCGGATCCTGACACTGAGCAGGGTTCCAGCGGTGGATACCGGCGGCAGCACGGCATGGACACGGTAGCCGCCCGGCAACCGCACGTCCACGCAGGGCGAGCCGTCATCCAGTCGCCGCCCTCCCGCCGCAACCAGCCTGCGGGCGAGCGCCCGCAGTTGTGCCTCGTCGGCAAAAGTGACCGGGACGCGTTCGATGCCCCGGCCGCGGTCCACCCAGACGGATTCCGGTGCGTTGACGAAGATGTCCGTCACCGCGGGGTCGCGGGTGAGCTGCTGCAGGGGGCCCAGTCCGTTCAACTCGGCGCTGATCCGCTCCACCGCCGCGAGCGAACCCGCAGTGCCCAGCAACTTGCCGGTGGCTTGTACCGCCGCTGCTACCCGCGAGGGAGTCACCACCCCGGCGTCCGCCATCATGGACTCGCGGACCGATTCCAGCAGTCCCGAGTCCACAGGAAGGCGCGCCTCCCGCCGCGGATCACGGCGCTGGCCCTCAAGGTTCCGGACGCGCCGCCGCAGTCCGTCCGCCGGCACCGCTCCCCCAGGGAAAGGCTGCTGGTTCATCCGGGCTCCCCTGCGGGCAAGTCGTCTCCGAGGGAATCGAGCACCGAGGCAGCAAAATGCCGGACGCTCCGCCGCCTGCCCAGGTCCAGGAGGCGTCCGGACTCCATGGCCGCACCAACACCGCGGAGTTCAGGGACGCGTCCCTGAACGGTAAGCCCAATGGCCTCGGAAATAAGTGTGCCGTCCAGTGCCGCACCCGGCTTGCCCCGCACCAGAAGCCCAGCCTCAACCGGCGGAAACTCCTGCAGCAGCCGTACGGCAGCGACGGCTGCCTTCAGCTGCGCGGGAACCACCATCAGGATGCGGTCGCAGTCCCAGGCATAGGCCTGCAGCGGCCCGGTTCCCCTGCCAATGTCCACAATAACCAGCTCATAGCCGCGGCGGCCGGCATCGAGGACCCCGGCGGTGGTGGCCGCTGCTACGGGAACGGGCTGGTCCCGGCTGGCCGGCCAGGACAGGAACGAGAACCCTCCTGAGACGGGCAGCGAGTCCGATAGCTGGGCGGGATCGATGCTGCCGCGGGCTTCAGAAAGATCGGGCCAGCGCAGCCCCGGGCTCTCTTCCGCGGCAATGGCCAGCTCCAGTCCGCCACCCCAAGGATCACCGTCCACCAGCAGTACGCGCGCTCCCATCCCGGCGGCCGCCTGTGCTATCCAGATGGCGGCTGTGGTGGCTCCCGCCCCGCCGCACCCGCCGGTAACCCCGAGGATGAGTCCACCAGGCCCGGGCGATCGGGAACGGCTCAGGTGGTCGGCGAGCCAGGCGGCGGCATCCGGCAGTACGGCCACCCTCTCGGCTCCGAGCGCTGCAGCAAGATGCCACAGGCTGTCCCCTTCACCATCCAGTCCCACCAGGACAGCCGGTGCCCGCCGCCGGGGCGGCAACTCGCGGATGTCACTTCCCACCAGAACTGCCGCCGCACCCTCCCAGTACCTGCCGCCCTCAAGCGCATCGGCCACAACACGAAGGTGGGCCCCGGCCGCCGCGACAATACGCTCAACCTCTGCCCGCAGGAAAGCGGACGAGGTAACCAGCAGCACCTCTTCGGCACCGTCCGGCAGCCAGGCCCCGGCGCCCCCTCCCACAGTCCCGGCGTAATCCGCGCCCGGTGGGATCTCGTCAGCATCCCGCCGGGACAAGGGCGCGGACCGGCCCGGCTCAGAGTGGGTGTGGGTCAGCTGGTGCCTGCTCATGGAGCCACTGTCCACCGACGGGCCGGCGCGGATAAGGTGACAGCGCCTGTATGTGGACAACCCCGGTTCCAACAGCCCTGTGCAGGAAAGGTCGTCCGGGCACAAGGGCCCACGAAGACAAGGCAGAATTGGAGCATGTACCTCCTGCTGGCCGCCCACCCCCAGGGAGCGGTCCTGCAGGAACTCACGCAGGCCGGCCACCCCCATCCGTCCAATCCGGAACCCAGGCTTGTCCCCGCAAGTGAACTGGCCGCCGTCGTACGTGATCTGGAACGCCGGCCGCAGGGCGGGCAGGTTCCCCGCTGGATCTGGCACCGGACGCAGGACTGGTACCCGTCCCTGCTGGCGTCCGGGGTAGAACTGGACCGGTGCCACGACCTGAGCCTGTGCGCCAACATCCTGGCCCATTCGCAGTTCACCGCCCACACCCCCTACGCCCAGAACGCGGACCAGGTTCCGCTCGATGACCCGCAACAGCCGCCCCGGACCCTGCAGCCACCTCCGCCGCCACCCGAACAGGGCGCCCTTTTCGACGATCCGGACACCGGCACCGGACTGCGGCTTACCCTGCAGGACCTCCGGGAGGAATACGCCGCCCAGCAGACAGCACTGGCGTCCGTCAGCCTGGAGGAAAACCGGCGCAACCGGCTTCAGCTTCTCCTGGCCGCGGAATCAGCCGGCGCCATGATCGCCGCTGAAATGCAGCATGCCGGAGTTCCGTGGCGGGAGGACCTCCACGAGGAGATCCTGGCCGGTTATCTCGGCTCCCGTCCGCCCATGGGCCACCGCCCGGCGAAACTTGAGGCGTTGAACCTGGAACTGCGCGGCCTGTTGAACGCGCCTGCGCTAAACCCGGATTCCCCGCAGGAGCTGATGCGGGCCCTCCACCGGAACGGGATCGAGGTGAAGAGCACCCGGCAGTGGGAGTTGAAGGAATCCAAGCACCCCGCCATCGCCCCGCTGCTCGCCTACAAGAAGCTTTCGCGGCTGCACACAGCCAACGGCTGGGCCTGGCTGGACGCGTGGGTGGCCGGCGGCCGGTTCCGCCCGGAGTACGTCGTAGGCGGCGTCGTTTCGGGCCGCTGGGCGTCCAGGGGCGGCGGCGCCCTGCAGATACCGCGCCAGATCCGCGGCGCCGTCCACGCCGATCCCGGCTACAAACTGATCGTCGCCGACGCCTCCCAGCTTGAGCCCCGGGTCCTGGTGGCGTTGGCAAAGGACTCAACCATGGCCGAGGCTGCCAGGGACCAGGACCTCTACGCGGGCATCGCCGCCAAAGGGTTCGGCGGTGACCGCGCAAAAGCGAAAGTGGCATTGCTGGGTGCCATGTATGGAGCCACCTCCGGTGAAGCCGGGCGCCTCATGCCGCAGCTCGCCAGGACCTATCCCCGGGCCGTGGACTTCGTGGAATGCGCCGCCCGCGCCGGCGAATCCGGCGGAACGGTCACCACCAGGCTGGGCCGCAGCAGCCCGCCGCCGTCGGAACGCTGGTTCCAGAGCCAGCGCTCGTCGTCGGCCGAGGAGCAACGGCGCGCGGAATCAATCGCCCGCTCCAGGGGGCGTTTCACTCGGAACTTCGTGGTTCAGGGCTCCGCGGCAGACTGGGCAGCCTGCTGGCTTGCGGAACTACGACGGCGGCTGCGCACCCTGGGCGCGGACGGTCCGGTCCGGGCGGAACTTGTTTTCTTCCTCCACGACGAAGTGATGGTCCACGCGCCTGAGCACCTGGTGGACGCCTGTATCAAGGCAATCGAGGACGCCGCCAGCGCGGCCAAGTACCTGCTGTTCGGACCTATTCCCGTGGAATTTCCAGTGACTGTGGCAGTGGTGGATTCCTACGACCACGCGAAGTAGGACCTCCTCCGGGACTGGCATCAACGGCCCCGGGGAGCGACATATGTCGAGGAAAGTAACCTACCCGGCAGTAGCTCGCGGGGGCGCCGTGACGCGGGTTACAGTCTTGTGGTGACTGAAAAAGATCGGTCCGAAGGTTGATGCAACGACGCACACCAAGGGGAGGTCCGGCAGATGGCGGGCAGGTTTGAAATTCATCGGGTAGGGGACGAGTCGTACCGGCTTCGGCTGACGGACGGGGAAGGCAATATCGTTGCCGTTTCACCAAACTTCAAGTCCCTCAACACATTGTTGGAGGGCATCAACGCCATGCGGGAGAATGCGGCCACGGGAGTAGTGGTGGATCTGCGCCAGCAGCAGGCCTGACACCAGCCGAGGCCAAGTACGCCGGGCGAAGCCAGGCACCGGACGGAGGCCGGGCACCCGGACCTCAGACACCCATCGGGTGGAACCGGCTCCGGTCCCAGGGCACAGCCCAGCCCAGCTGTTCAAAGAGGCCGTTCAGGACAATCCCGGTAAACCCCCACACCACCACGCCGTTGACCGTGAAAGCCGGGCTGTCAAAAGTCCGCCCGGCCCGGTGGACGGTGGCCATGACCCTGTTGTCCGGATCCAGCAGGTCCCGCACGGGGATGCGGAACACCTGGGCGGATTCGGCATAGTCCACCACATGGACGGGCGACGGCGACCGCCACCACCCGAGTACCGGGGTGACGAGGAAGTTGCTGTGGGCAAGGCCGAGCTCCTGCAGGCTGCCAAGCACCTCCACACCGTCCGAGTCGAGGCCTGTTTCCTCTTCCGCTTCGCGTAATGCAGCCTGTACCGGTGTTTCCCGCGCGTCAATGCCGCCGCCCGGGAACGCTACCTGCCCGGGGTGTGATCCCAGGGTGTGGGCTCGTTCCAGTAACAGCACATCCAGGTCTGCCGGTGCCAGCGGTTTCCCGGAAACTGCCGGAACGTCATCCAGCGCACCGAAAAGCATCAGGACAGCAGCCCTGCGCGCCCGTTGCGCATCAACGGTGAGGGCGGCCCAAAGAGGGTCCGGGGAGGCAGCGGATCCAGTCTCTGCCCTGCGGGCCAAAGCGAGCAGGTCGTCACGTGCGCTCAAGGTGTCCTCTTCTGGGATTCCATCCTGATTTCGGCGGCCCTGTCCGTTTCGGCCAACAGTTGTTGCAGCAGGGCTTCGCTGCCCGGAGCGAGCTCGTACTTGAGCAGCTTGGCTGCCTCGGCGGGGTCTGTCTCGCCCAGGCCATAGCTGGGGCACCAGTTCGCCACGGGGCACGCACCGCAGGCAGGTTTTCTGGAGTGGCACACCCGCCGGCCGTGGAACACCACCCGGTGCGACAGCATGGTCCAGTCCCGCTTCTCGAAAAGCTCGGCGACATCGTACTCGATCTGGACCGGGTCCTCAGACGTTGTCCAGCCGAACCGGCGGGCGAGCCGGCCAAAGTGGGTATCGACCGTGATGCCGGGGATCCCGAAGGCATTGCCCAGCACCACGTTGGCAGTCTTCCGGCCCACGCCCGGCAACGTCACCAGGTCCTCCAGCCGCCCGGGGACCACGCCGTTGTACTCGTCCACCACACGGGTGCACAATGCGATGAGGTTCCGCGTCTTGGCCCGGAAGAACCCCGTGGGCTTGATAATTTCTTCGACAATGGCCGGATCCGCCTCGGCCAGGGATTTTGGGTCCGGGAAACGGGCGAAGAGAAGCGGAGTAATCTGATTGACAGTGACGTCGGTGGTCTGCGCGGACAGGACAGTGGCCACCAGCAGCTCGAACGGGTTGCGGAAGTCAAGTTCCGCGTGGGCATAGGGGTACTTCCCGGCCAATTCCCTGTTGATGCGCCTCGCCCGCCGCTTCAGGCCAAGCATCGACTCCGCGGAGACCACGGGCATGCCTTGAGCAGGGCCGGCGGGTGCTGCCGCTCCGCCGGCCCTTGAAGCCCGGGGCGAGGCCATGTGTTAGCCGCGCTCGATATTGCTGAGGTCGCGCAGCACGCCCAGCCGTCCATCTGTGTGCTGGACCAGGAACTCATGCCCGCGGTCTTCGAGGGCAAGCACCCAGCCACCCGGCTCGATCACAAAAGCCGGGGCCCCGGTGCGGGGATCGAAGGCGGTGCGGTGCTGCGCCACAGCAAACCAGAAAGCCTCGTGGATGGGCTGCTCCTCTGATTCCTCCGGCCGGCTGGAGGGGTCCACCGTTGCCCCGATGGGCTCTTCGGCACGGACCTGCTGGTGCACGGCTGTAGCAGCGGGCGGCTCCCACGTGCCCTGGGCCGCAGGCGCAGCCGTGGCGCCGCCGTCGTGATGGCTGGCAGACTGATTGGCCGCAGCAGCCGAGCCATCCGCCGAGGCGGCAGCAGCACCGGCCGTAGGGACGTCTCCCAGCTGCGTCTCTTCGGCGGCCGGAGCCGCAGAGGGACGGACGACGTCGGCGGCCTGGGTTGCCGGCCCAGGGTCGCCTGCAGAGGTGAACTCGGACACCTCGGGTGCGGTGGAAACTGGGGCAGCACCCGTGGCCCGGGCGCCGGGGACGGTGGAGGCCGTGGGAACCGCCGCAGTTGCGGGCGCGTGGTGGGAGGTGCCGGCCTGCACTGCAGAAGAACCGGCGCCGGTACCGCTGGACAGCCTTCCGCCCGGGGTTGCCTCGGAAGCGGAAGCGGGCACAGACTTGCCGGAGTCTGGCTTGCCGGCCTCAGCCTTCGGTGGCTTGGGTGCCCTCGGCTTCTGGACAGGAACGGCAGCTTCCCGGGCCACCACGTGCGCCGGGGCTTCGGCCCGGCCCTGGAAATCCGGGGAGATGTACGGGAGGAACCGGCCCAAAACCGTCACGGCGAAAAGCACCACAGCGCCGATCAGGGCAACCAGGAGGCTGGGAACGTAGGCTCCAGCCACGGACAGGAAGAAGAAGGCGACGGCGAAGGACGCCACCACAGAAGCGAACTGGTCAATGGACAGCGAACCGATCCGGATCTTCGTGCCCGGCGCCAGTCTCCGCGCGGCAAAGAGTGCGCTCACCGCCAACGGCAGGACGATGCCCAACCCCAGGAAGAAGAGGTTGTTCAGGTTCCACAGGTTGTACCGCCCGCCGAACATGGGGAGCAGGGAAGCGACGAACAGGATGATGGTGGCGGCAAACACAGCCAGGTCGCGGATGGTGAATGGACCCAGCACCGCCTGGTGGGCGTTGGCGCCGCCCTTGACTCCGGTCGCGGCCTTTGGGCTGGCTCCCGAAACCGGGCCGGCGCCGGTGGCGCTGGAGCCTGCTTCTGTGTCGGGGCCGGTTTTCTGGCCGAAGCTCTGCTGGTTCATTCTGTTCTCCTTAGCGTGGCGGCACCGGGCTGGTAACCCGAAACCGTGCCGTCTTACAGCGGTTCCATCCCTTCCCGGGCTCTAGCCCTGCCCGGGAAGGACGGTCCGCAGTGAAGTCACAATTCCATCTCAGCCTAGTCAACAGCCTGACTGATCACTAGCTGGGCATGGCGCAGCAGAGCAGCCGTAGGCGGGGCCGGAAACCATTCATCGCTTAATAAATGCCGTTCGCGGGCTTGTCTGTGACACCGCACACATCCGCTGCCGGCAAGCATTAGTGTTGATCCCGGAACAGCTCTTTGCGGAAGTCCGTGACCAGCCGTTGCCCGGCGTCGTGCAGGCGGCGGAGCCCGGCCCGGCGGCGGATGTCCGCGCAGCAAAGATCAATGAATGATGAGGTTCACATGTCCCAGGACACTTCAAGCTCCATGACCGCCGCTTCCGCAGGTTCCGGGCAGGGCAGCCAGCAGGGCGATGCCTTTGAAAACCTGCTGCACGAGACCCGGGCGTTTCCACCATCTGCCGAGTTCGCCGCTGACGCCGTTGTCACCGCCGGGGAGTATGAAGACGCTGCTGCTGACCGGCCGGCTTTTTGGGCCAGGCAGGCCCGTGAGCTGCTGACCTGGAGCAAGGACTTTGACCAGGCCCTTGACTGGTCCAACCCGCCGTTCGCGAAGTGGTTCGTGGGCGGGGAAGTCAACGCCGCTTACAACGCGCTGGACCGCCATGTGGAGAACGGCCGCGGTGACAGGGTGGCCATCTACTTCGAGGGCGAACCGGGCGATACCCGCACTTACACCTACGCGCAGCTGACGGAAGAGGTGAAGAAGGCCGCCAACGCGTTCGAATCCCTCGGGGTGGTTAAGGGTGACCGGGTGGCGGTGTACCTACCGATGATTCCCGAAGCCGTGATCACCCTGCTGGCCTGCGCGCGGATCGGTGCCGTGCACTCAGTGGTGTTCGGCGGCTTCTCCGCGGACGCTTTGCGGTCCAGGATCGAGGACGCCGAGGCCAAACTCGTGGTCACGGCAGACGGCACTTACCGCCGCGGCAAGCCCAGTGCTCTGAAGACGGCAGTGGACGAAGCCCTTGCCAACGACGGCCACACCGTTCAGAACGTGGTGGTGGTCAAGCGCAACGGCCAGGACGTGGACTGGCACGAGGGCCGGGACCACTGGTGGGCCGACACTGTGGACGCCGCCTCCAACGAGCACGCCGCGGTGGGCCATGATTCAGAGCACCCGCTGTTCATCCTCTACACCTCCGGCACCACCGGCAAGCCCAAGGGCATCCTGCACACCACGGGCGGGTACCTCACCCAGACCGCGTACACCCACAAGGCAGTGTTCGACCTGCACCCGGACACGGACGTGTACTGGTGCACGGCCGACGTCGGCTGGGTCACGGGCCACTCCTACGTCGCCTACGCCCCGCTCATCAACGGTGCCACGCAGGTGATGTACGAAGGCACACCCGATTCTCCGCACCAGGGACGCTGGTGGGAGATCGTGGAGAAGTACAAGGTCTCCATCCTCTACACCGCCCCCACCGCGATCCGGACGTTCATGAAGTGGGGCCGCGAAGTCCCGGACAAGTACGACCTCTCCTCCCTGCGTGTGCTTGGTTCCGTGGGCGAACCCATCAACCCGGAAGCCTGGATGTGGTACCGAAAGGTCATCGGCGGGGACCGGACCCCCATCGTGGACACCTGGTGGCAGACCGAGACCGGCGCGCAGATGATCGCCCCGCTGCCCGGCGTCACCGCAACCAAGCCCGGCTCGGCGCAGGTCCCGCTGCCCGGCATCGCCGTGGACGTGGTGGACGAAATGGGCGAATCCGTACCGGACGGCCACGGCGGCTTCCTGGTGATCCGCGAGCCGTGGCCCGCCATGCTCCGCGGCATCTGGGGCGACCCCGAGCGGTTCAAGGACACCTACTGGTCCCGCTTCGACAATATGTACTTCGCAGGGGACGGCGCCAAAAAGGACGAAGACGGGGACATCTGGCTCCTGGGCCGTGTGGATGACGTGATGAACGTCTCCGGGCATCGGCTCTCCACCACGGAAATCGAATCCGCCCTGGTATCCCACCCCGCTGTGGCAGAGGCCGCCGTCGTGGGTGCAACTGACGAGACCACGGGTCAGGCGGTCGTCGCGTTCGTCATCCTCCGTGGAGACGCCGCCAACAATGGCGACGAAACCGTCCAGGAACTCCGCAACCACGTGGGCAAGGAGATCGGTCCCATCGCGAAACCGAAGAACATCCTGGTGGTCCCCGAACTGCCCAAGACCCGCTCCGGCAAGATTATGCGGCGCCTGCTCAAGGACGTCGCGGAAGGCCGCGACCCGGGCGATGCCACCACCCTCTCGGACCCAACCATCATGCAGCAGATCGCGCAGTCGCTGAGAAAGTAAGCCAAGCAGACGCACGACCGCGGCGCCGCTCAGCCAACGGCCGGGCGGCGCCGTCGTCGTATGCTGGGAGCAGCCCCGCCCCCTGCCCCCGAAGGATCGCCCAGATGCTCGCTGTCGCACGCCACCAGGCTATTTTGGACGCTCTTCAGCGGGAACGGGTTGTCCGGGTTTCGGACCTCGCGCAGCAGCTGGGCGTATCCCTTATGACGGTCCGCCGCGACATCGAAGTGCTGGAAGAGGGCGGCCGCCTGGAGCGCATCCATGGCGGGGCCAAAATCCCGGGCGACACCAGCACGCATGAGCCTGGGTTCGACCTCAAATCCACCCAGTTGACCGCCGAGAAGCGGGCCATCGCCGTGGAAGCAGCCAGCCTGGTTCAGGAGGGCATGGCGGTAGGGCTGAGTGCCGGAACCACCACGTGGGCGCTGGCCAAGGAACTGGCCAACGGGCCCCGGATCACGGTGGTCACCAACTCGGTGCGCATCGCAGACCTGTTCCACCACGGTGCTTCCGCCGGTTCCGCCCGCTTCGCGTCCACGGTGATACTCATCGGCGGTGAGCGCACGCCGTCTGACGCTCTGGTGGGCCCTATCGCCACGGGCGCCCTCAAGCAGCTGCACCTGGACGTGCTGTTCCTTGGCGTTCACGGCATGGATGCCACTGCAGGGTTTACTACTCCGAACCTGCTGGAAGCCGAGACGGACCGGGCATTTGTGGCGGCCGCGCGCAAAACGGTGGTGCTGGCTGACCACACCAAATGGGGGCTGCTGGGCATCAGTTCCATCGCCTCACTGGAGGAGGTGGACGAGGTCATCAGCGATCCCGGCCTTGGCGCCGAAGCGCAGCGCATCCTGCAGGAGCGGGTGGGCCGGCTGCGGCTCGCGGAACTTTAGCCTGGGCGAAGTCAGGGGCAGCCGCAGGATTGCCGGACGTGCAGGGTGGTGTCGAAAATCCGGTGCCGGGGCTTCTCGCCGCGGCTGGCTCCCACCAACGCTGCCACCGCCGCTTCCGCCATGGCGGCAACAGGCTGTTCAACAGTGGTCAACGGTGGCCATGAGTATTCGGACTCGGCGGACCCGTCAAAGGAGGCCACCGCAATCTCGCCGGGGACGGCCAGCCCTGCCTCGTGCACCGCGCGGAGCAGGCCGATCGCCTGCATGTCCGAGGTGGCGAAAATTGCCGTAGGCCGGTTCACCGATGCCAGCAGGCGCTGGCCGGCAAGGTAGCCGCCGGGCCGGGTGAATGCGCTGTACACAATCGGGCCTTCGGGGAGGCCAGCTTCCTGCAAAGCCTCCCGCCAGCCCACCTCACGGCCGTCGGTGGTGCCGGAGACGTTGGTGCCCATGGCCAGGCCGATGTTTTTGTGGCCGTGGCCAATCAGGTGTTCCACGGCGATGCGGGCGCCCGCTGCGAGATCGACGCCGATGCTGTTGAACCCGGGGGCATCCCTTTCCTGGTTCAGCAGCACCGAGGGGATGTCCGCCGTCTCCAGGACCTCCAGGTCAGGTTCAAAGAGGACACTCGCCAGCAGCACGCCGTCCACCTGCCGGGCAGCGAGGTTCCGGATATTCCGCCGTTCCTTGGCGAGGTTTCCGTCCGAGTTGCTCAAAACCAGGGCGTACCCCAGGGCTGCCGCCGCATCTTCCACAGCATGGGAGAACAGGGAGAAGAAGGGGTTGGAGATATCCGGAACTACAAGCCCCAGCGTCTCACTGGAGCCCAGCTTGAGCGCACGGGCGGCCGCGTTGGGGCGGTAGCCCAGGACGCGGATGGCATCCTGCACCTTGGCTTCCGTGACAGGAGCCACCTTCTTGGGCCCGCCGTTGACCACGTAACTGACGACGGCGGTGCTGACGCCGGCATAGCGCGCCACGTCCTTGCGGGTCACGGGTCCGCCTCGCGCCGCCTGCACTGCCGGAGTTGTCATGCTGTCCATGTTAGGTACACATACCCGGAGCATCGCCGAAGTCACGGATGGGGAGCCGCGCGCCCTTCTGAAGGGCGGACTGGTGGGCCACGATTCCCGGGAGGGTAAAGCGGGCGGCCACCCAGGCGTTGACGGGAGGAAGGGTGCCATGGTTGACCGCCCTCACGAAGTCGTCCACCAGGAAGTGGTGGCTTCCTTCATGCCCGTTGGGCGCGCCGAGGAACTCTTCGGGAAGCCGCGTGGGGTCATGGACCGGGGCCAGGCCGGAAACGAAAGCGTCCCTCAGCTCAGGGGCCACGTTGGCCAGTGAGGGGTCGTCCAAGGGAATGCTGGGCCGTGTTTCCAGCTGCTCGGAGATGTCGTGGACGTTCACCTTGTCCTGCCAGACGGTGACTTTAGCCAGTTGTTCGAAACTGGCCTCCGTACCGAAGAAGCGGAATCGTGATTCGCGGATGTGTGAGGGGTAACCGACGCGGCGCATCTCGTTGGTGCGCATCACGCCGCCGTCGTTCAGTTCGAAGAGTGCTGTGGCATTGGAGAAGTCATTGCCGAACATGCTGACGTCCTTGTCGAAGACGCCGTCGTTGCGGTCATCCCTGACCCCGACGCAGCTGACGCTGACTGCGTGGGCGGGAACCGCGCCCAACACTCCCCCTACGGCATGGGTGGGATACAGCATGGGCGGGTAGCTGGCCGTTTCCTTCCAGCGGTCACCTCCGCTGTACTGGTACGCCTCGTAAAAGCCCAGGTCCATGTCATGGACGTAGTCGCCTTCGGTGTAGAAGATCCGGCCAAACTTCCCGGCGGCGTGCTGCTGGCGGGCGTAAACAGTGGCCGGGTTGTAGTAACTGGTCTCGCCCATCATGTACACCAGTCCGGTCTCCCGGACCGCCTCGATGATGCGGGCAATTTCCTCCTCGGTAACAGCCATGGGAACAGCCGAGTAGACGTGCTTTCCGGCCCGGAGCGCCTGCTCCACGAGCGGACCGTGGGTCCACCGTTGAGTGAAGATGGCCACGGCGTCAACGTCGGATGCAAGGAGGTCTTCAAAGCTCGCCTTCGAGCCGGCGAGGCGATACCGGTCCACTGTGTCCGCCGCACGCTCCGGCAGTTCATCCACCACGTGCACGGCGCCGACGCCGGGGTGGAGGTTAAAAAGGTGGGCGAACTGGCTGCCGAATTGGCCTGCTCCTACTACGCCTATGGAGAACGTCATCGTCTGCCTTCCTGAGCTGCGAAGGGGGCGCCGGGCAAGCGCTGTCCCCAAAAGGCCAGTGTGGCAGGCTCATCTACTCGAGTCAACAGGCGAAGTAAAGTTGCAAAAAACCCCTTGGCGCAAAGCCAAGTAGCTCTTGCGGCGGTCCATCTACTCGTGTAGATTGCCTTCCAGTTGTTATCCCCATCACAGTCAGGAAAGGGTCGAAGATGACCACCCTTGCCAAACACTCAAGGTCTGTTTCGCCAGTACCGGATTCTCCGAAGCCGCGCGGCGGCATCCGCCGGTTTGGGGACCTCAGGATCGCACTGCTTTTCATCGCCCCGGCCATGATCGGGTTTATCGTCTTCTACGTTGTGCCAACCATCCGCGGGGTGTACCTGAGCTTCACGGAGTACAACATCCTCGGTGACCCGGAATGGATTGGCCTGGATAACTACACGGCGATCGCCAAGGATCCCCTTTTCTGGAACTCCCTGGCCGTCACCGGACACTACGTCTTCCTCAACATCGTCCTCCAGACGGCACTGGCGCTGGGTATTGCCCTCCTGATGCACCAGGTGGCCAAGTCCACGATTATCCGCGGCGCCCTTCTCCTGCCCTACCTGATGTCCAATGTCATTGCGGCGTTGCTGTGGTTCTGGATGCTGGACTACCAGATTGGTGTGGTGAACCAGTTCATCGAGTGGACCGGGTTCTCCCGCGTCGCGTTCTTCGGGAGCGAGGAGTGGGCGATTCCCACCCAGGCCCTGATCAACACCTGGCGGCACATGGGATACACCGCCCTCCTGATCTTCGCCGGGCTGCAGGCCATCCCTGGCCACGTCTACGAAGTTGCCAAACTGGACGGCGCCTCTGCGTTCCAGACCTTCCGGAAAATCACCATTCCGCTGCTGCGCCCGGTGCTTGTCCTGGTCCTCGTGGTGACGGTAATCGGGTCCTTCCAGGTCTTCGACACCGTTGCCGTGACCACAGCGGGCGGCCCGGTCAACGCCACCCGCGTCATCCAGTACTACATCTACCAGCGGGCCTTCACCGAGTCGGACTTCGGCTACGGATCCGCCATCGCCGTCATTCTTTTCCTCATCCTCGCCCTGGTTGCCTTCATTCAAATGAAGTTCCTCAAGGGCAACGAGTCGGACCTGGACTAAGGAGTCCCGCATGACCACCACCATCAGCGGCGCATCGACGCCGGTCCCCGCCCGCCGTCGGCCCTTCAACGCCCGCCGCGCGGGGGCCTGGGCCCTCCTGGTCCTCGCCATCGCAGTCTCCGTCCTTCCGTTCCTTTGGGTCCTGCGCACGGCGCTGTCCACCAATAACGCGCTTGCCGCAAACGCAGCCAGCCTCATGCCGGCAGAGTTCAGCTTCGGCGCCTTCAAGCGGGTGTTTGGGCTGCAGTCACCGGCGGAAGCCCTGGCAGAGGGCGGATCCGGGGCTGACATCAATTTCTGGCTGTACCTGCGCAACTCGATCATCTTCTCCTCCATCACCACCGCAGGTGCCGTTTTCTTCAGCGCAATGGCCGCCTACGCCTTCGCCAGGCTGCGCTGGAAGGGCCGGAACGCGGTCTTCAGCCTCTTCCTGGGCACCATGCTCGTCCCGCCGATCTTCACCGCCCTGCCCAACTTCCTGCTGATCAAGAACCTGGACCTGCTCAACACCATGCTCGGCATGGTCCTGCCGTACGTGTTCATGACCCCGTTCGCCATCTTCTTCCTGCGCCAGTTCTTCCTGAACATGTCCCGCGAGGTGGAAGAGGCGGCAATGCTCGACGGCGCCAAGCACCTGCGCATCTTCTTCCAGATTGTCCTGCCCAACGCCGCAGCCCCCATCGCCACACTGGCCCTCCTCACCTTCATCGGTCAGTGGAACGAATACTTCTGGCCACTACTGGTGGGATCCCAGGACGACGTCCGCGTCCTCCAGGTGGGGCTCGGCGTCTTCAAGTCCCAGTCCCCGCAGGGCGCGCCTGACTGGTCCGGCCTCATGGCCGCGACCCTCATCTCGGCCCTGCCGGTGTTGGTCCTCTTCGCCGCCTTCGGCAAGAAGATCGTCAATTCCATCGGCTTCTCCGGCATCAAATAAACAACTTCTCCCCCTTGCACTCCCATCCCTTCCCGAACGGAAAGTAGAACCATGAAGAAATCCCTCGGCGCCGTTGCCGTCGCCGCAGCTGTTGCGCTCTCCCTGTCCGCCTGCAGCGGGTCCTCCTCCGAAGAAGCCGCCAAGGGCGAGATCAGCTACTGGCTGTGGGACGCCAACCAGCTTCCTGCCTACCAGCAGTGCGCTGACGACTTCACGAAGGCCAACCCGGACATCACGGTCAAGATCACCCAGCGCGGCTGGGACGACTACTGGAGCACCCTAACCAACGGCTTCGTCGGCGGCACCGCGCCGGACGTCTTTACGAACCACCTGGGACGCTACGGCGAACTGGCCGAAAACAACCAGCTGCTGGCCATCGACGACGCCGTCGAGCAGAACAACATCGATCTCGCCGCCTACAACGAGGGCCTCGCTGACCTCTGGGTGGGCCAGGACGGCAAGCGCTACGGACTGCCCAAGGACTGGGACACCATTGGCCTGTTCTACAACAAGGCCATGCTCGCCAGCGCCGGCGTTACCGAGGACCAGATGAAGGACCTCACCTGGAACCCCGAAGACGGCGGCAGCTACGAGAAGGTCATCGCACACCTCACCGTGGACAAGAGCGGCAAGCGCGGTGACGAGCCCGGCTTCGACAAGAACAATGTAGACGTCTATGGCCTGGGCCTGAACGGCGGCGGTGACTCCTCCGGCCAGACCGAATGGAGCTACCTCACCAATACCACCGGCTGGTCCCACACGGACAAGAACCCGTGGGGCACCCAGTACAACTACGACGACCCGAAGTTCCAGGCGAGCATGGACTGGTTCGCCGGGCTGGCGGAGAAGGGCTACATGCCCAAGCTTGAGACCACCGTCGGTGCGGCCATGGCGGACACGTTCGCAGCAGGCAAATCCGCAATTAACGCCCATGGCTCCTGGATGATCGGCCAGTACACCGGCTACAAGGGCATCGAGGTCGGCATCGCTCCCACTCCCGCGGGCCCGGAAGGTGAGCGCGCGTCGATGTTCAACGGCCTGGCCGATTCGATCTGGGCCGGAACCGAGAAGAAGGACGCGGCCATCAAGTGGGTCGGATACCTCGCCTCCGCTGACTGCCAGGACGTTGTTGCCTCCAAGGCCGTAGTCTTCCCGGCCCTCAAGGCGTCCTCGGACAAGGCCGCCGATGCCTTCAAGGCAAAGGGCGTGGATGTCACCGCTTTCACCGAGCACGTCAGGAACAAGACCACGTTCCTTTACCCCATCACGGACAACACGGCCAAGGTCAAGGGCATCATGGAGCCCGCCATGGACGCCGTCGTCTCCGGCAAGGCACCGGCCAGCTCCCTCACCGCAGCCAACGAACAGGTCAACGCCCTCTTCAAGTAAGCCCTCCCCAATCGGTGGCTGCCTGTGTGGTCGCAGCCACCGGCGCTGGATGCCGTCCCATCCTCCTCGCGGCGGCGGCATCCAGCCACCCCATTTCCCCTCCAGAGCTACCCGTTCCGCGTCACCGGACGCACTGTGAATACCGAAAGAGATCCTATGGACCCCCTCCACCTCCGTTCCGCCGGCACCAGCCTGGTGATCAGCTTTAGCAGCGGGGAGGCCGAGATCATTCATTGGGGCGCGGACCTCGGCAGCACCCTGCCGGACCTCGCCATCCTGGGCGAGCCGATCCCCCATTCCGCCATCGACGCCACCGTTCCCGCCGGTCTCCTGCCCCAGGCGTCCTCCAGCTGGCGCGGCCGTCCCGGCCTCCGCGGCCACCGCATTGCCGACGGCGTCTCCGGGCTGGACTTCTCCCCTCGCCTTCGCACCTTGGCAGCCCGGGCCGAGGGCAACACGGCGGTGATCAGCCAGGGCGACCCGGATGCGGGCATCAGCGTCGAATCCACCCTGACACTGCACGACGGCGGCCTGCTGGAACTGCGCCACACCGTCACCAATGACGGCACCACCCCCTACCAGCTGGACGAACTGGCGACGGTCCTCCCGGTGGCCCCGGACGCCGTGGAACTGCTTGACCTGACCGGCCGCTGGTGCCGGGAAAACCACCCCCAGCGCCGGGCCATCCAGCAGGGCACCTGGGTTCGGACCGGCCGACACGGGCGCACCGGGCACGATTCGTCCCTCCTGCTGGCCGCCGGCACTGCCGGCTTCGGGAACCGCCACGGCAAAGTCTGGGCCACTCACCTGGCGTGGAGTGGAAACCACGAGCAGTTCACTGACACCCTTGGCGACGGCCGCACCATGATCGGCGGGTCGGAACTCCTGGGACCGGCCGAAGTCATCCTCGAGCCGCAGGGCAAGTACACCACGCCAGCCCTGTTTGCCGCCTACTCCGACCGTGGCCTGGACGGCATCAGCGAGGCCTTCTACAGCTGGTTCCGGTCCCGCCCTCACCATGTCCTTCCCGCCGCCGGGGGCGGCAAGCCGCGCCCGGTGGTGCTGAACACCTGGGAAGCCGTCTACTTCGACCACAACCTGTCCACGCTGATCGAGCTCGCAGACTCCGCCGCGGAGCTCGGCGTCGAGCGCTTTGTCCTCGACGACGGCTGGTTCCGCGGACGCCGCGACGACCACGCCGGCCTGGGCGACTGGTACGTGGACGAGTCCCTGTGGCCCAACGGTCTGGCTCCATTGATCGATGCCGTTACCTTGCGGGGCATGGAATTCGGCCTGTGGGTGGAGCCCGAAATGGTCAACCTCGACTCGGACGTTGCACGTGCGCACCCCGAGTGGATCGTGGGCCCGGCAGCCCTCTCCCACAAGGACGGGGGGCGCCTGCCGCTGGAGTGGCGGAACCAGCACATCCTCGACCTGGTCAACCCTGAAGCGTGGCAGTATATTTTCGACCGCATCGACGCCCTCTTGAGTGAAAACAAGATCAGCTACCTCAAGTGGGACCAGAACCGGGACCTGCTGGAGCATGGCCACGGCGGCCGTTCGTCGGTGCACGAACAGACGCTGGCCGCCTACCGGCTGTTTGACGAGCTCAAGAAGGCGCACCCCGGCGTCGAGATTGAAAGCTGTTCCTCGGGCGGCGCGCGCGTGGATTTGGGAATCCTGGAGCGGACGGACCGCATCTGGGCCTCGGACTGCAACGACGCCCTGGAGCGCCAGACCATCCAGCGCTGGACCGGGCTGGTGGTTCCGCCGGAACTGGTGGGCGGGCATGTCGGCCCCACCACCTCGCACACGACGGCCCGCACGCATGATCTGTCCTTCCGGGCCATCACCGCCCTCTTCGGACACTTCGGCATGGAGTGGGATGTCCGGCAGGTCGCCGGCGCGGAGCGGGAGGAACTCAAGCGGTTCATCGCGCTGTTCAAGGAACACCGGGAGCTCATTCACAGTGGCCGGATGGTCCGTGCCGACGTTCCGGACGAGTCTCTGCTGCTGTATGGTGCGGTGGCTGCCGGGTCACCTGAGGCAGGCACGACGGCGGCACTGTTCGCCCTGGTCAGTACCCGCACCACGTTCGCCGAACAGCCCGGCAGAGTCACCATCCCCGGCCTTGAACCGGGCCGGACCTACCGGATGGAGGCGATCTCCCCGGTCCCCGGTGACACCGGTTACGCCCACACGTTCACCCAGATCCAGCCGCCGGCCTGGCTGGCGGACGGGGCAGTAGCCAACGGCCGCTTCCTCGCCGAGGTGGGCGTGCCCATGCCCATCCTCAACCCCGAGCACGCACTGCTGCTTCGCTTCACGGCGCTGTAGCCCCCGCGGGCCAAATAAAGGCTGCCCCGGTGTTTCCCGGTTTTTTATAAGCTGCGGGGAACGCCGGGGCAGTCTTGGTCGCTGACGGGAACCGTAAAAATGCGCGGCAGCCCCGCCCAGGCGATAGATTTGCACGCATGACCGAACCCTCTTCAGCAATCAGCCGCGGCACCATCCTGGTAATCAACGGCCCCAACCTGAACCTCCTCGGAACCCGGGAGCCGGAGAAGTACGGCACTTCCACCCTGGCTGACGTGGAGGACCTTGCCGCCCGGACTGCGGAGGGGCACGGGTTCTCGGCTGAGTGTGTTCAGTCGAACCACGAGGGCGTCCTGCTCGATACCATCCACGCAGCCCGTGGCTCCGCCGTCGGAATTGTCCTGAACGCCGGTGCCTTCACCCACACGTCTGTTGCCCTCCGTGATGCCCTGGCCGCCGTGCAGCTGCCGGCCGTGGAAGTGCACATCACCAACGTGCACCAGCGCGAGGAGTTCCGGCACCACTCATTCCTCTCACCGGTCTGCTCTGCGGTGATCGTGGGTGCGGGCGTGTTCGGTTACAAGCTGGCCATCGACTACCTGGCTGAGGTTCTTTAAGCAGCTACTTCTGGATGCACTGACCCGAGGAAACAGGCGCACTCAATGACGGCGCCTGTGCCGCCACCGGATTGAGGTCGTCCATAGTGATCGCAAAACCCATCTCTGCGTCCGACGTCGCCTTGGCAAAAATCACTCCCGCCACCTGGCCATTGGGTGTCAGCAGCGGACCGCCGGAGTTCCCGGGCTGGACGTTTCCGGCCAGCCGGTAAATCTCTTCAGGCGAGGGGTTGGTGCCGTAGATATCCGGTACCAGCACCGTGGTGATGTCCTGGACGGTGGCCGGCCGGGACTGGAAGGGACCGCCGTGCGGATAGCCTGCGAACGCGGCCGGGCTGCCGTTGGGCAGGTCAGCGCTCAGTGGCAGCGGCTGGGCAGGCAGGTCGTCCACCGCCAGCACCGCGAGGTCATGCCGGGTGTCGAAGTAGACCACCCGCCCGGGCATCGCGCCGCCGTCGGGCATCTCCACGACGGGTTGCGACACGCCCGCCACCACGTGCGCATTCGTTACCACCCGGTCCTGGGAAACAACGAAACCGGTGCCGGTCTGGTTCTGGCCGCACTGGTAAGCCGTGCCGGCAATTCTCAGGACAGATTCGGCCGCCCTGTTCAGGGCCGGGGTGTCGGTACTGGCGTCCGGCACGGGCACTGCCGGGCCCTGGTCCAGTCCCTCAATCAGGGTAGGGATTCCGTTCCCGATGACTGTCGAGCGCAACTGCGCCATGGTGGCTTTCACCGGGTCCGGCGTCAGGCCGTCGATGAAGCGGATGACCCGGGATTCGGCGAGCTGCTGGGAAACAATGGGGACGCCAAGGGAGCTGACGCTGAAGGCCAGCATGGACATAACCAGCGCGGAGACCGCCACGTTGACGGCGCCGCCGACCAGCCGGTCCACGGCCCGGAGGGGCCGGATCCGCACTGCGCCGCGGACCTGCCGGCCAATCATTGTGCCCAGGCCATGCCCCATAACCACCAGCGCGACGGCGGCGGCAATAATGGCGGTCAGCCTCCACCCGGAGTCCTCGACAAAGCCGCTCACGAGGGGAACCGCGAAGAATGCTGCAACGGCTCCTGCAGCGAATCCGGCAATACCGCCCACTGTCACAAAGAAGCCGTTGCGCAGGCCGTAGATCAGGTAGGACAGCAGCGCCAGGATCAGGACCAGGTCCAGGACAGTCAAGCCGACCACTAAGGCTCCTTATAAGCAGTTGTAACCTCATTCTAGTGGCGTAGGCTGACAATCTTCTGTGGGTTCGCTTCCCTGGCGGCGCCCGCCGTTTGGGCGTTTTGGCTGCCAAGTTCGTCACAGAACCTTGAAAATTCTGAAACAATGGCACAAGCGCCACAGCCGACACTTTTATTCAGGAGATTTTATGGACATCGAGGTACTGCGCCGAGCACCACTTTTCGCCACGCTCGACGACGACGCATTCCGTCTGCTGACGGACGAGCTCACCGAGGTGGACCTTTCCCGCGGTGCTTCGGTTTTCCGTGAGGGAGATCAGGGCGACCAGCTCTACTTCATCGTCTCGGGCAAGGTGAAGCTTGGACGCACCTCCCCCGACGGCCGGGAATCCCTCCTTGCCATCCTCGGCCCGGGTGAGCTCTTCGGCGAAATGGCCCTGTTTGATCCCAGCCCGCGCACTGCCACCGCCACCGCAGTGTCCGAGACCCGCCTGGCCGGGCTGAAGAATGAAAGCCTGAACAACCTGCTGCGCACCCGCCCAGAGGTGTCCGCACAGCTCCTGCAGGCCCTGGCACGCCGGCTGCGCCGCACCAACGATTCCCTGTCTGACCTGGTGTTCTCTGATGTTCCCGGCCGCGTCGCCAAGGCCCTCCTGGACCTGGCAGACCGCTTCGGCCGGCCCGCCACGGACGGCGTCCTGGTGGCCCACGAGCTCACCCAGGAAGAGCTGGCCCAGCTTGTCGGTGCCTCCCGCGAGACCGTGAACAAGGCCCTCGCCGAGTTCGTGCAGCGCGGCTGGCTTCGCCTGGAAGCCCGCGCCGTCGTCATCCTGGACATGCAGCGCCTCCGCCAGCGCTCCCGTTAGTCCTCACAGCACAAAGGCCGCCCCAAAGGGGCGGCCTTTTGCGTGCTCAAGCAACGCCCCATCACCTCCCGCAGCTCCCCAAGCAACGCCCCATCACCTCCCGCAGCTCCCCAAGCAACGCCCCATCACCTCCCGCAGCTCCCCAAGCAACGCCCCATCACCTCCCGCAGCTCCCCAAGCAACGCCCCATCACCTCCCGCAGCTCCCCAAGCAACGCCCCATCACCTGGATAGTGATGGCGCGTCAGCCCAAAACCCGCGGAAAGTGATGGCGCGTCAGCCCAAAACCCACGGAAAGAGATGGCGCGTCAGCCCAAAACCCACGGAAAGAGATGGCGCGTCAGCCCAAAACCCCCGGAAAGTGATGGCGCGCCAGCCCAAAACCCGCGGAAACTGATGGCGCGTCGCGGAGTCTGCCAAGGCCCCGAAAGCACAATGCGGCGGTAAAATTGGGCCTAGAGGTGCATGGGAATGTCCATAGCCATGGCTGTTGTATTGATCCTGTTGGGCCTGGCGTCGGTTGCCGCGGCAATCGGCACTGTGGTCCTGGTGATCAAGGACGGCCGCGGGGAGATTCCGCTGGAACCGACCGTCCGGCCGTGGACTGCAGGAAACCTTCCGAGCCGCCCCTACTCCACGCTCCGCCGCATTTAGCGTTCGCGCTGGGGATCCCCCGCCACCATCTTGGCGGCTTCGACTTCGAGCAGCAGCTTCCCGTCTTCTTCCACGAGCTGCGGCTGATACACGTGGGCCTTGCGCTTGTAGCTGAGATAGGCGATGCAGCCGTTGGCAGCCGCCATCTTTTCGAGCATGATTTCGGAACCTGGAACCAGCAGCCCGCCCAGGGTGCGGCCCACAGTGTTTTCCTGGCCCACCTCGTCGCCGAGGTCAGTGGTGTCACGTCCGGCAATGACGTTGGCCGCATTTACCCACCTGCCCCACACCCCCTTGCCTTCCAGCAGCGTGGGCTGCTGGTTCAGTGGCACGGTGGCGGCGAAATAGCGGGTGTCAAACCTGCGGTGTGCAAAGTCCGGGCTGCGCCAGTTCACGAGGGACTTCAGCAGGTCGGTCCGGACGGACAACCCGCGCTTGGCCAGGACCTCCGGAAAGGTCTTTTCCTGCTCGGCCACCGCAAGGCGGGCCCGCATATACTCCGGCGTGGACGTACCCTCGACGGTGCTCGCCATGTCCGCGCCGGCCAGCAGCACGCCGGTTTCCTCGAAGAGTTCGCGGATGGCGCCCAGCACGTGGCGCCGCGCCAGCCCGACGTCGTCCGTTCCCATCTGCTCAGCCCAATGCTGCGGCGAGGGGCCCAGCCAGGCGACGGGGTCGTCGTCGGCTGCGTCGAGGGAACCGCCCGGAAACGCGAGGACCCCCAGCGGCGAGGAGCCGGGCCGGTAGCCCAGCCACGTTTCCAGGCCGGTGGGGGAATCGCGCAGCAGGACAACCGATGAAGCTAGGCGGGCGGCCCGTGGGGTCCGTTCGCCGTGTTCGAGCCAGCTTTGCGCTGCCCCTTCAAGATCCTGAGGGAGTGCAAACAGGCGTCGGGCGAGCTGAGGCAAAGGAAGCGACCGGTCCTAGCTGAATTCTGCGATCAGTTCGACCTCTACCGGAGAGTCGAGCGGCAGCACGGAAACGCCGACGGCGGAACGTGCGTGCTGGCCCGCGTCGCCGAGGACGCGGCCCAGCAATTCCGAAGCACCGTTGATAACGCCGGGCTGTCCGGTAAAGGAGGGGTCGGACGAGACGAATCCCACAACCTTGACAATCCGCGTGATCCGGTCCAGGTCCCCGATGACGCTTTTAACGGCAGCCAGGGCGTTGACGGCGCAGATGGCGGCGTACCGTTGTGCATCCTCAGGGGATACGGTGGGCTCGTCAGCAAAGCCTCCAGTGCCGGCGGAAACCTTGCCTGTGGCTTCGAGTTTGCCGTTGACGAAGGGCAGCTGGCCGGAGGTGTACACATGATTTCCGGAGATCACCGCCGGGACGTAGGCGGCCACCGGTGGGGCAACCTCAGGAAGTGAGATTCCCAACTCGGCAAGCCGCTGCTCAACAGCGGAGATCGGTGCCGCGGCGGTGCCGGAGTGGGCTTCTGCGGAAGCGCTCATGCTACTGCTTCTCCCGCTTCAGGTAGGCAACCAGGCCGTTTCCGTCCGGTCCTGTGACGACCTGGACGAGCTCCCAGCCGTCATCTCCCCACTGGTCCAGGATCTGCTTTGTGGCGTGAATAATGAGCGGAATCGTGGCGTACTCCCATTTGGTCATGAGAGAAAGACTAGTCCTTGCCGGTAAAGTGGAAAACATGGCTCCTCGTAAGAACCCATTATTCGACACTGCCACCACCCTTGGAAAGATCCTAGTCTTCCTTGGCGTGAGTGCGATTTGCGGTGTCCTGGTAGCAGGCCTGCTGGTTCCCGCGGCAGCGGTTTCAGGCAGCGCAGCCAGCGGTTCGATCGACTTTTTCGATACCCTTCCGGCGGAGCTGAAAGTTGATCCGCCCAACCAGACCACCCGGATCCTGGCAGCGGACGGCAGCGAGATCGCCAGCGTCTACACGGAGAACCGCACCAAGGTTGCCCTGGACCAGATCTCGCCGTTTGTGAAGGAAGCTGTCATCGCCGTTGAGGACAGCCGGTTCTACGAACACGGTGGCGTGGATACTACGGGTATTTTGCGTGCAGTGGTCAGCACGGCACGCGGCAACAAGCAGGGCGCCTCCACCATCACGCAGCAGTACGTGAACAACGTCCTCAACTCCAATCTCGCCGCCGAGGGCCGGGATGAGGACATCAAGCTCAACGGCGTGAACAAGGGCGTGGGCGACAAACTCCGCGAGATGAAGCTGGCCATTGCCCTGGAGAAGGAGTTCAGCAAGGAGCAGATCCTTGAGGGCTACCTGAACATTGTGTTCTTCAACCGGGACGCGTACGGCATCGAAGCCGCCTCCCGCTTCTTCTTCAGCACCACTGCAAAAAACCTGACCCTTCCCCAGGCTGCGCTGCTCGCCGGGTTGGTCAACAGTCCGTCCGCGTTCGACCCCATCAACAACCCTGAGAACGCCAAGCAGCGCCGCGACCTGGTGCTGGGCCTGATGCTTAGCCAGGGCAAAATCACCAAGGCTGAGCACGACGCCGCCGTGGCTACTCCGGTGAAGCCCAAGGTGACCCAGCCCAAGCAGGGCTGCGCCTACGCTTCCTCGGCACCATACTTCTGTGATTACGTGCTGCACCTTCTGGAGAACAACCCGGCCTATGGCGCGGATATCAACGAGCGCCGGCGCCTGATCTACGGCGGTGGCCTCACCATCACCACCACCCTGGATCCGAAGGCGCAGGCCACGGCGCAGGAGCAGGTCAACGCGTCCGCCGGGGCCAACCCGGATAAGTGGGGCGCTGCCCTGGTGTCGCTGCAGCCCAACTCGGGCAAGATCGTCTCGATGGCCCAGAACACCACGTTCCTGCCCAACCGGGGTTTCGATTCCCAGCTGAACTTCAACGTGGACAAGTTGGACAAGGACGGCAACGACCTCAACGGCATTGGCGGTTTCCAGCCTGGCTCCACCATGAAGCCGTTCACCTTTGCCCAGTGGCTCAACGAGGGCAAGCCCATGAACACCGTGGTGAACTCCGCCCAGCGTGTTTACCCGGTCGGGTTCCCGTGGCGCAACAGCTGCGGCACGGTCACCGGCGCCTACAGCACCGCCGACAAGAACGCGGGCCTCGATGCCGCCGATGACCTCCAGAACGCCGAACCGCAGTGGTACCGTCCCCTGTCCGTCCTCGAAGGTCTCTACAACTCGATCAACACCGTGACCTTCGCTTCTGCAGCACAGCTGGATTTCTGCGGCATCCAGAAAGTCGTTGACGCAGTGGGCCTGCACGGCGGCCTGCCGTCGGCAGACGGCTCCGAGCCAAACCCGAAGGTGAACATGATGACGCTGGGCAACCTGCTGGGCTCCACGCAGACGTCCCCGTTGACCATGGCCAGCGCCTTTGCCACCTTCGCGAACGACGGCAAGTTCTGCGAGGCCATCGCCATTAACTCCGTCACCGACGCTACCGGCAAGCAGTTGCCGGCGCAGTCCACCAGCTGCCGCGACGCTATCAAGCCCGAAGTTGCACGAGGCGTTAATCATGCGCTGCAGGAAGTCATGAACCGTGGTTCCGGTTCGCTGATCGAGCCGCGGCTCTCTACCCGCACCAGCTTCCCCATCGGCGCCAAGACCGGTACGTCCAACAACAACGGCTCCACCTGGGTTGTCGGGCACACCACGGGCCTTGCCACCGCGGCGTGGTTCGGTGACGCCCTGGGCGCCCAGGGCCGTCCCGGCCAGAACGTCACGGTCAACGGCAAGTTCTACCAGGGCATTGACGGCTACATGATTGCCGGGCCGATGTTCTCTAACTTCATGACCCAGATCGCGCCGGCCTACGGCACGGAGCCCTTCCCGGAGCCCCCAAACGAACTGCTGTACGGCGGCGGCGATTTCACCCGCAGCGCCACTCCAGTCGAACCGCAGGCGGAGGCTCCCCAAGCGCCGGCGCCCGACGCCCCGGCAGCACCTCAGCCCGCCCCCGAGCCGAGCAACAACGGGAACGGCAATCGAAACGGGAACAATGACGATTAACCCGATGACCTCAACCAGTCCATTGGCCAGCCGCGCCCGAACCATCGGGCGCGGCTTTGCCGTCACCGCAGGAGCCGGGACCGCGGCAGGAGTTGCCGCCTTCGGGTATGGCCTATGGGAGAAGAACCAGTTTGTCCTCCGCGAAGAGACGCTGGACATCCTCCCCGCCGGGCAGGCACCGTTCCGCATCCTCCACCTGAGCGACATCCACTTTGTTCCCGGGCAGAAAAAGAAGGCTGCCTGGCTGGAGTCCCTGGCCGGCCTTGAGCCCGACCTGGTGGTCAACACCGGCGACAACCTCAGCCACGCCAAGGCGGTGGACCCGCTCCTGCAGGCCCTTCGCCCCCTCCTGGAGTTTCCCGGCGTCTTTGTCCCCGGCTCCAATGACTACTTCGCCCCCAGTCTGAAGAACCCGGCCGCGTACCTCCGGGGGCCGTCCAAGGCAAAGCCCAAACCTACGGTGCTTGACTGGCCGCGGCTCCGTTCCGGCTTCGGTATGGGCGGCTGGGTGGACCTGACGAACCGTCATCAGTCCGTGGTCCTGAAGGGCATGCGCTTCGACTTCTCAGGCGTGGACGATCCCCACTTGAACCGCGAACGCTACGCGGGATGGCCGCGGGGCACCATCAACCAGAACGCCACCCCCCACCTCAAAGTCGCAGTCATTCATGCGCCTTACCAGCGCGTGCTTGACCACTTCACGGAAGACGGGGCAGACCTCCTGCTCGCCGGCCATACCCACGGCGGCCAGTTGTGCCTGCCTGGCTACGGCGCGCTGGTATCCAACTGCGACCTCCCCACGTGGCGGGCCAGGGGGCTCAATGACTGGCAGAGCAACGGAAGTACGACGCCGGTGAACGTCTCGGGCGGCATCGGCACCTCCCGCTTCGCTCCGGTCCGCATCGCGTGCAGGCCGGAAGCAGTCCTGCTCACCCTCACCTCGCCCAACTAAATCCCTGCCCAACTGAATCCCTTGCGCCATTACTGCGGGCTTCCAACGGGCAGTTTTAGGAGCGCGTACTGATAGGGCATCCGGGGTGGGCAAGCGCTGAGTGCATTGCGGAACGCAATAACTGGCGAAGCTCCGAATGCGGTCCGCCAGCCTGTGAATCGGCTCACGCCATGGCATAGGGTTGTTGCTACGGGAAACTACATTCGTTTTAGAGCTTGAGAAGCGGGCATGGCCAAGCAGACTTCATTTTTTCGATCCATCAGCCGTCTCTACCCCCATGTCCGGCCAATCATTCCCCGGCTTCTCCTGGGCCTTCTGTGTGCACTCCTGGCCAGCGTTGTTGCCCTGGCCATCCCCCAGGTGCTGCGGGTTTTGATCAACGAATCGCTTCAGCCGGGGGGCACCGCGGAAGCAGTCTGGATCCCGGCCGGCGTCATCCTGGTGCTGGGCGTGGCGGAGGCCGGGCTGGTGGCCCTCCGGCGGCAGTTCGTCATCAACCCCGCCACCTCCGTGGAGACCCGGATGCGTGTTTCGCTGTACGGCCACCTGCAGGACCTGACGGTCTCGTTCCACGACCGCTGGGGGTCCGGCCAGCTGCTCTCCCGCGCCATGACGGACCTGAACTTCCTGCGCCGCTGGATGGCCTTCGGCGCCATCATGCTGGTGGTCACTACCCTCACAGTCATCATCGGTATCGCGGTCATGTTCGCCATGAGCTGGCAGCTGGCCCTCATCTTCCTGGCCGCTGCCGTGCCCATCATGGCCTACAGCTTCCGGTTCCGTACCCGCTTCAGCAGGGTGGCACGCCGCAGCCAGGACCAGGCGGGGGACCTTGCCACCACCGTTGAGGAGTCCGTCCATGGCATCCGCGTGCTCAAAGCGTTTGGCCGCAGCCGGGAAGCGCTCGAAAACTTCGAGGAACAAGCCGAAGAACTGCGCCAGACGGAGATTGATAAAGCACGCCAGCAGGCAACCTTCACCATGGTGGTCACCCTGCTGCCCGAACTCGCCCTCGGCGCGGGACTCGTGGTGGGCGTGATGCTGTGCGCCAGCGGCCAGCTGAGCATCGGTGCGCTGGTGGCCTTCTTTGCCACTGCCGCCGTCATCGCCTCCCCTGTTGAATTCTCCGGCATGCTGCTGGCCATGGCACTCACCGCCAAGACCGCCGTCGACCGTCACTTCGAGGTGATGGACTCGGTGAACAGCATCACCAGTCCCCCTGAACCCCGGCGGCCCAGCCAACCAGCTGGTGCGCTCCGCTTCAACAACGCCACCTTTGCCTTCGAGGACGCTCCTGACAAGCCGGTCCTGAAGGAGATCAACCTTGACCTGCGGCCCGGCGAAACGATGGCCCTGGTGGGCATCACCGGAAGCGGCAAGAGCGCCCTGATCCAGCTCGTGCCGCGCCTGTACGACGTCACGGACGGCTCCATCACCATCGACGGCGTGGACCTGCGCGACTTCGACGTGGAGGAACTCCGCCGCATCGTCGCAGTGGCCTTCGAGGACACCACGCTGTTTTCCAATTCCGTCCGCGACAACGTCCTGCTCGGGGCCCCGGTCCGCACGGAATCCGTCCTCGAGGAGGCGCTGGACGTGGCCCAGGCGCACTTCGCATACTCCCTGCCCGAAGGCCTGGACACCCTCATCGGCGAGGAAGGCCTTAGCCTGTCCGGCGGGCAGCGGCAGCGCATCGCCCTGGCCCGGGCCATCGCAGCGCGCCCCCGGGTGCTGGTGCTGGACGATCCGCTGTCCGCCCTGGATGTCCATACCGAGGAACTCGTGGAAACGCGGCTGCGGGCCGTGCTGAAGGACACCACCACACTGATCGTGGCCCACCGGCCGTCCACCGTGGCGCTGGCGGACAGGGTGGCGCTGCTGGAGGACGGGAGCATCACTGCCGTCGGAACGCACACCGAACTATTGGCCGGCAATGACCACTACCGCTACGTCATCGCCAGCCTTGACCAGGAACCGCGGGACCTGGACTCCGAACTGTCGGAGCTCAAAGATGCGGGTATCCAGGCAGAGGAAGTGACCCGATGAGCGCCGCAACCTTTGGTACGGCCAACGAAGACAACGCCCACTTGAGCAAGAGCGACAGCAGGGCCGTACGGCGGCGGTCGCTGGCACTGCTGCGCTCCCTCATCCGGCCTGTCCGGCTGCGGTTCTGGCTGACGATCGCCACCGTGGTCCTCTCCCAGGCCGCGCGTGTAGCGGGTCCGGCGCTCATCGCCTTTGGCATCGACCACTCCCTGCCCGCCCTGCAGGCCGGGAACAACCTGCCTCTGGTGCTCACCGGCGTCGCCTATCTGCTGGCGGCGGTTGCGACGGCGGGACTCACCGCCCTGTACGTCACCTCCACGGCGAAGTTAAGCCAGGCCATGCTGCTGGACCTGCGCCTTCGGGTCTTCCGGCACACCCAGCGGCTGAGCCTTGAGTTCCACGAGAAGTACACGTCCGGCCGCATCATTGCCCGGCAGACCTCCGACCTGGAGGCTCTCCGCGAGCTCCTGGATTCCGGTGTCAGCTCCTTGGCGTCCGGCCTGTTGTTCATGATCTTCACCGCGATTACCGTGTTCGCCCTGGACTGGCGAAGCGGCCTGCTGGTGCTGGCTGCCGGCGTGCCCATGTACTTCCTGGCCCGCTGGTACCAGAAGCATTCCCAGATCGTCTTCCGGGAATCCCGGGTGGTGTCTGCCCGGTTGATTGTGCACTTCGTGGAAACGATGACCGGCATCCGGGCAGTGAAGGCCTTCCGCAAGGAACGGGAGAATGCAGAACGCTACGGGAAGCTCGCGGAGGACTACAGGCTGGTCACCGTCCGCTCCATCAACCTCAACGGCATCTTCCAGCCGGGACTGGTGCTGATCGGTAACGTCTGCGTGGCCGTGGTCCTGCTCTTCGGTGGCTTCCGCGTCCTCACCGGCGATCTTGCTGTGGGTGTGCTGCTGGCGCTCATCCTCTCCACCAAGAGGTTCTTCCAGCCGGTGGACCAGATGGCGATGTTCTACAACTCCTTCCAAAGCGCCCAGGCAGCCCTGGAGAAGGTGTCCGGGCTCCTTGAGGAAGTCCCTACCGTCCGGCCGCCCAAGAACCCTGTCGCACTGAGGAACGCCAAGGGTGCCATCCACTTCGAGGACGTGGCATTCGGCTACGGCGACGGGCCGGTGATAGTCCCCACGCTGAACCTGCACATCCCGGCGGGCCAGACCGTCGCCCTGGTGGGCCAGACCGGAGCGGGAAAGTCCACGCTGGCCAAGCTGATCGCCCGCTTCTACGATGTCTCCTCCGGTTCCCTCACCCTGGACGGCGTGGACCTCCGGAATTTGAGCACCACAGACCTGAGGCGAAACATCGTAATGGTCACCCAGGAGGCTTTCCTGTTCAGCGGTTCCGTTGCTGACAACATCGCCCTGGGCCGGCCGGAAGCGTCCCGGACCGAAATCGAGGAAGCAGCGAAGGCAGTGGGCGCACACGAGTTCATCCTTGAGCTTCCGGAAGGCTACGACACGGATGTCAACAAGCGCGGCGGCCGGGTGTCTTCGGGGCAGCGCCAGCTCATCAGCTTCGCCAGGGCGTTCCTGGCCCGCCCGGCGGTGCTGATACTGGACGAGGCAACGTCCTCGCTGGATATCCCCTCGGAGAGGTTGGTTCAGAACGGTTTGGCGCGGCTGCTGGCGGGTACGGATGCTGCCCGCAGGACCGCACTGATCATCGCACATCGTTTGTCCACGGTAGAGACGGCGGACCGGGTGCTGGTGGTCCACGACGGCCGAATTGTTGAGGACGGATCGCCGGCAGAACTGATCGGTGGTGGTGGACGCTTCGCGGACCTGCACGGTGCGTGGAAGGACTCGCTGGTCTGACCCGCCCCGGCCTGCTGCGGATTTCGCATCAGGGACCAGCATCGGCTATCCTTGTAAAGTTGCTTTTGCAGCGGATCGGGATGTAGCGCAGCTTGGTAGCGCGCTTCGTTCGGGACGAAGAGGTCGCAGGTTCAAATCCTGTCATCCCGACCAAATGAAAGAGGGTCTCCTTACGGAGGCCCTCTTTTGTGTTCCCGGCTGACCGGCCCGCGTCCGCCCGGAAAGGGAAAGGCCCCGGAGCTGATGCTCCGGGGCCTCCCTCGCCTCCTTTGTTGAGGAAGCTGGTTATGCAGGATCGGGCCAGTTACCAATGTACGCGGAGTACGTGGTGTCGGTGGTCTCGGTGTCGGTGGTCCTGTCCTTCTTGTCCTTCTTGACCTTCTGAGACGCAGGATCGGGCCAGTTCCCAATAGCTACAGACGTACCGGAGCTATCAGCAACCGAACCCGCAGACAGGACAGCCGGAGCCGCCGCTGAAAATGCCAGCGCCCCCGCCAGCACGGCGGCGGCAGCAATTTTCTTGAACATATAGGTTCCTCAATACGAGTCGGATTCGTTACAAAGCCAGCACTGTCCTTGTTGACACCCATTGTAAAATGTTTTCCACAGGGACTGTCAAGCATTTGGTTAAAGACTGTCCAGATAAGGAGGACGTCCGGTGGGCAACGGATTCGGAGAGAAGCTCAGGGCGGAGCGGCTCGAACGTGGACTGACGCAGGCCGAACTGGGCAAGGACCTGTATTCACCGAGTTACATATCACTGCTGGAAACGGGCCGGAGGGAACCCACGGCCGAGGTTATAGAGGAACTGGCAAGGCGGCTTGATCTGGCGCCGAAGGCTCTTGAGGCGTGGAGCCAGCCGATCACCGTCAGCGATGCAGAGTATGTCCTTGCGGGCCTGTACGCCCGGCAGGCCTGGGACCTGCGCGATTATCCGCTGGCGGCGAGTCATGCCGCGACGGCAGCGCAAATCGCCCTCGAGGGCAAGAACACCAGCGCCTGGTGGAACATGACCTACATGCAGGCGGAGTGCCTTATGAAGGAAGGCAAGCTGCAGGAATGCCAGCAGATAGTCGAGCGTCTCCTGGAGCACCCGATGGCCACGGAATCAGTCGGTCTGGGTGTGCGGGCCAGGCAGATGCTGGCAGCCCTGTGCCATGGACAGGGCCAGTTGTCCGTAGCAGTTGACCATGCGCTCGAAGCAGTAAAACTTTCCGTTCAGTTGCCGCGGAACTCCACTGTGCTTATTGGAGCCCACCGGATTCTGATCGGGGCGTTGGCCGAGAGCGGCCGTCTGGATGAAGCTTGGAAGTTTTGCCTCGCGCTCTACGAACAAGTGGACGAGCACGCGATGTCCCAACTTGCAGGCGAGGTGGCCTGGGTTATTGGAAACGTCGCCTTTATGCGGCACGACTACTCCGAAGGCGTCAAGCACCACGAGCGGGCGGCGAAACTCCTGTCCCCCGCTAACGACATTGAGCTCTGGGCCCGGTTCAACAAGGCGTCGGCTGCTGTGCGGTTGTCCTCCGGAATTGTTGAGCCCGAGACCCTTTCTTCCATCGAACGGGCAGAGCTTGCGTTCTCCATCGTGGGCGGGACCAAGAGCGATGAACTCGAGGTCGCCTTCATCCGCGCCCGCTGGCTGTACCTGACCGGCGACATTGTTGCCGCCGTCGAGAAGCTCCGTGAACTCCACGCCGAGCGCGACGCCCTCGCCAAGCACACGGCAGGTGAGGTTTCGCTGCTCCTCGGCAAGTCACTGAAAGCGGCGGGCGAATCCGACGAAGCCCTGGTGCACCTCGAGGAAGCCCAAAAGGCCTTCAGTGCGGCAGGAGCGGCTGACCGCGTCCAGCAGGCACTGGACGCCGTCCTGGAAATAAAACTGGCCCAACAGCGGGCAGCAGCTGCCACCAAGGTCAGCTAGGCACCACACCAACCGCCGGGAGCAGCTGGGGCTCCGTCCGGCGAAGGCATCAGGCGAAGGGTCGCCCCGTCAGTTTCTCGTAGGCCTCGACATAGCGGCTGCGGGTCCGGGCGATGACCTCATCCGGTAGCGCCGGCGGAGGCATATCGGAAGCCTTGTCCCAGCCGGATTCGGCCGACGTCAGCCAGTCCCGGACGTACTGCTTGTCATACGAGGGCTGCGCCTGTCCCGGCTGGTAGGTGGCAGCGTCCCAGAACCGTGAGGAATCCGGCGTCAGGACCTCGTCGCCCAGGGTGATGGAGCCGGAGACGGCGTCGTAGCCGAACTCCACTTTGGTATCGGCGAGGATGATGCCGCGTTCGCGGGCAACCTCCTCGGCCTTGGTGTAGATCTCCAACGTGAGCTCACTCAGCCGGCCAGCGATATCGTCGCCCACCATGGAAACAACGGCGTCATACGTGATGTTCTCGTCATGCCCGCCCACTTCCGCCTTGGCCGACGGCGTAAAGATGGCCTGCTCCAGCCGCGAGCCGTCCACCAGGCCCTCAGGCAGCGGAATGCTGCACACAGTCCCCGAGGCCTGGTACTCCTGCAGGCCGGTGCCCGTGAGGTAGCCCCGGGCGATGCACTCCACCGGGAACATGTCCAGCTTCTTGCAGATCATTGCGCGGCCTTCGACAGCCGCCGGCACCCCGTCTTCCACGGTGGAGGCCAGGACGTGGTGTTCCACGTCCAGCTGGTCAAACCACCACAGGCTCAGCTGCGTAAGGATGCACCCCTTGTCCGGAATCTCGCTGGCGAGGACATGGTCGAAGGCACTGATGCGGTCGCTGGCCACCACCAGCACGCAGTCCCGGCCTACCCGCCGGCTGACTGAATCGTCCGCCGGTTCGTAGAGGTCACGGACTTTGCCGGAGTAGACGTGCGTCCATCCCGGCAAGTCCAGGGCTGTGGTATCGAAACCGCGTCCTGCAGAATTCCCGCTCATGCTAAGCCTTCCCCTTCATTACGGGCATCGATCCGGTGGCCGCTGACGATACCCGAATCTCGCCACGGGCGGCCTTGCCGCCGATGTCCGTGCGGAACTGGGAGCCTTCAAGCTGTACCAGCTCCACGCCGTCGTACGCTTTTTCACGCGCCTCCACCAGGTCGCTGCCCAGTGCGACGACCGCAAGCACACGCCCCCCGGCGGAGACAACCTTGCCGTCTTCGTCAAAGGAGGTGCCGGCGTGGATCACGTGCACGCCCTCCAGCGCTTCCACCTTCTTCAGCCCGCGGATCCGGTCACCGGTGCGTGGCGTGTCAGGGTAGTTTTCGGACGCCACGACGACGGCGACGGCAGTGTCCTTCGCCCAGCGCAGCTCTTCTGCCTTGTCCAGTTCACCCTTGGCGGCTGCGAGAAGCAGGGCACCGAGCGGCGTCTTGAGCCGGGCCAGCACGGCCTGCGTTTCCGGGTCGCCGAAACGGACGTTGAATTCGATCACGCGGGTGCCCCGCGAGGTCAGCGCAAGCCCCACAAACAGCACGCCCACGAACGGAGTGCCGCGGCTGGCCATCTCGTTGACCGTGGGCTGGGCTACGCGGTCGATGACCTCCTGGACCAGCCCTTCGGGGGCCCACTCCAAGGGAGTATAGGCGCCCATTCCGCCGGTGTTGGGCCCTTCGTCGTTGTCGAAGATCCGCTTGAAGTCCTGGGCTGGTGACAGTGCCACGGTGTTGTGCCCGTCGCAGAGGACAAAGAGGGAAACCTCGGGCCCGTCCAGGAATTCCTCGATCACCACGGAGCCGCCGGCGTCGAAGCAGGACTGCGCGTGCGCCAGGGCTTCGTCGCGGTTCCTGGTGACCACCACACCCTTGCCGGCAGCGAGTCCGTCGTCTTTCACCACGTACGGTGCGCCGAAGGTGTCCAGTGCCGACGCGGCTTCGTCGGCGTTGGTGGCGACCATCGCCATGGCCGTGGGCACACCGGCCTCGGCCATGATTTCCTTGGCGAATGCCTTGGAGGCTTCCAGCTGCGCGGCCGCCTTGCTGGGGCCGAACACCGGGATCCCGGCATCGCGGACGGCATCCGAAACACCTGCTGCCAGCGGCGCCTCGGGGCCCACTACCACGAGGTCCACGGCGAGCTTGGTGGCCAGGGCGGCGACGGCGTCGGGATCATTGCCGTTGATCTTGTGGGTGGGGGCCAGCTTGCTGATGCCGGCATTGCCGGGAGCTGCATGGACCTCGGACACGTTGGGGTCGGCGAGCAGGGAGCGGACAATGGCGTGTTCGCGGCCTCCGGGGCCGATGACGAGTACCTTCACAGTCACCAAGGGTACTTTGTGCACCCGGCCCGCTCCTAAGCTGTGTCAGCCCCGTCAAAACAATCCCCGGCGCCCTCCGCTCCGAATCTATGGCATGAAAAAGCTTCCGAATTGGCTCAAGGGTCCCACCGCCGCGGCTGCGCTGGCAGGGGTGGTGGCGGCCGCCGTCGTCCTGGCCGTGGCTGAGCTGGTGGGGGCGTTTTTTACTGCCCGTGCCACTCCCGTGGTTGCCCTGGGATCCACCTTCATCGACTTCACGCCGTCCTGGCTGAAGGACTTTGCGATCGCCACCTTCGGAACCAATGACAAAACCGCCCTCTTCGTGGGCATGGGCTCAACCATTGCCGTCCTGGCCTGCGTACTGGGCGTGGTGGCGTACCGGCGCTGGGCGCTGGGGGTTCTGGGCGTCCTGTTCATGGGCGCGGTGATCGTGGCCAGCGTGGTGACCCGGGCAGGCGTAGGGCCGGTGGACGCCATCCCGTCGCTGGCAGGGACGCTCGCGGGCCTGGCCGCCCTGCGGTTCCTTATTGTCCCGCTGTGGAAGGCGAAGGGTTGGCCTGATGCGCCCGTCGAAGCCACCGCGGACAATCCGCGGCCCAGCCGCCGTCGCTTCTTCACGGCAGCCGGGATTACCGCAGCCGCTGCCGGCATCGCTGCCACGGGGGGCCGCCTCCTGAGTGCCGCCCGCAGCAATATCGCGCAGGCGCGGGAGGCGTTGCAGCTCCCCGCGCCGATAAAGGCCGCGGCGGCCGTTCCAGCCGGCGTCCAGTCGCCGGTGCCGGGCCTCGCGCCATGGGTGACGCCCAACGGCGAGTTCTACCGCATTGACACGGCCCTCAGCGTCCCGGAAATCGATTTGGACGAGTGGGAACTCCGGGTGCACGGGCTGGTGGAGGAGGAAGTCCGGCTCACATTCCAGGACCTGCTCGACGCCGACCTCATCGAAGCGCACGTCACGCTCACCTGCGTGTCCAACCCCGTGGGCGGCAACCTCGCCGGCAACGCCAAATGGCTGGGCCTGCCCATCCGCGAGGTGCTGAAGCGGGCGAAGCCCAAGGACGGGGCGGACATGGTGCTCTCCACCTCTATTGACGGTTTCAGTGCCTCCACCCCGCTCGAAGTCCTGCAGGATGACCGGGACGCCATGCTGGCCATCGGCATGAACGGCGAGCCGCTCCCCCTCGAACACGGCTACCCGGTGCGGATGGTGGTTCCGGGACTGTACGGATTTGTTTCCGCGACGAAATGGGTGGTGGACCTCGAAGTGACCCGGTTTGCCGACAGCAAGGCCTACTGGACCGGGCGTGGATGGTCTGAGCGCGGACCCATCAAGACCATGGCGCGCGTGGACGTCCCCAAGTCCTTTGCCAAAGTACCCGCCGGGAAGGTTGCCGTGGGCGGCACCGCCTGGGCCCAGACCCGCGGCATTACCAAGGTGGAGATCCAGATCGACAACGCCGACTGGGTGGAGGCAAAGCTGTCCACGGAAGCGTCCCTGGTGACGTGGCGCCAGTGGTCCTATGAGTGGGACGCCGCACCCGGGCCGCACTACATCAAAGTACGTGCCACCGACGGGTCCGGTGAGGTGCAAACTGACCAGCGGGCCGATCCCGTTCCCGACGGCGCCTCCGGCTGGCAGTCGGTCATGGTCACCGTGGAATAGCGCGGCATCGGGCATGCAGGCCCCTAGACTGGCACCATGCCGCATAATCCACACGCCACCTTCACCGTGGACTCCGCCGTCGAACTGGCCGTGATTGAACGCAGCGGCTTTGTGGAGTCCCGGCACATCGGCTCGGCCGTGCTGCTGGCAGCGGACGGGACAGTGGTCACAGAGCTTGGCGACATCAACACCCCCATCTTCGCCAGGTCAGCCCTGAAGCCGTTCCAGGCACTGGCCTCGATGCAGTCAGGGGTGCCGCTCCGTGGGGCGCAGGTTGCCCTGGCCTGCGCAAGCCATGTGGGCTCGCTGGACCATATGGACGTGGTGTCCGGCATGCTCAAGGCGGCCGGCGTCCGCGAGGACCAGCTGCAGTGCCCGGAGGCCTGGCCGCAGGATGAAACGGCGCGCAACTGGCTGGTGCGCTCCGAGCGCGGCAAGTCCAGGCTGGCGTTCAACTGTTCCGGCAAGCACGCTGCCTTCCTATGGGCCTGCACGGAAAACGGCTGGGATACCCACAGCTACCTGGAGCCCAACCACCCGCTGCAGCAGCGGGTCCGCACGGTCATCGAGGAGTACACGGGGGAAAAGATCGCGCACCTGGGAATCGACGGCTGCGGCGCGCCCGTGGCCGCTGTTTCGCTCAAAGGCCTGGCGCGGGGCTTCTCCCAGCTGGCCAAGGCGCCCGGCGACCAGAGTTTCAGCGCCCGCGCCGCCACCATCGCAACGTCGATGCTCGACTACCCCTGGGCGGTACAGGGCCGCGGCGAAGCCAACACCCTGGTGATGGACGAGCTGGAGGTCATCGCCAAGGTTGGCGCCGAAGGCGTCCTCGCCATGGCAACGCAGCAGGGTGTTTCCGTGGCCGTCAAAATATTGGACGGGAATGTCAGGGCCACCTCGCTGGTGGCCCTGACCCTTCTCGCTGCGGCTGGCGCCGTGGAGATTCCGGGGGTTGCGAGCGTCCTCGAAAAAGTGGTGGAGCCGGTGCTGGGCGGCGGCCGCCCGGTCGGACAGATCCGGCTGGGTCCGGCCGTTTCCGCGCTCCTGGACTGACCGCTTGCCGCCTCCATGGCTGTTCGCGGTACCCTGATTGCCTTTGCCACTGCGTCCCTACCCGAAGGAAGCCGGAACATGCCTGTAGCCCGCCGTCGCATCGACGTTCAAGAAGGCGCCGCGGCGGTGGAGGCGTGGCGGAAAGCCGCGGAGCCGTCGTCGGACGCTCCCGTTCCACGGGCCATCCTGGCTACTGCGGTGCGGTACACGCTGGAGGAAGTCACTGCACGGGCGCCGGGCAATTCCGTGGAGGTGCGGGTCCCGCCCTTCGGTGTCACGCAATGCGTGGAGGGTCCGCGGCATACCCGCGGAACGCCGCCCAACGTCATTGAGTGCGACGCCGCCACCTGGCTGGGGATGGTGACGGGCCGGTTGAGCTGGGCGGAGGCAGTCGCTGCCGGCAAGGTAGCCGCCTCGGGCCTGCGCGCGGACCTCTCGGCCCTGCTGCCGCTGTAGCCCGCGGGTTAGCCGCGGCCGATAAACGGCATGCCCGCAGCAGTGATCACCACGGACCCCACACTCGCCGTCGGCGGCATGTTGGCCATCAGCAGGACGGCACGGGCCGCGTCTTCAACGGGAAAAGTGGGTTCAACCCGGCGGCTGCCGTCCGCCTGGAGTGCGCCCTCGCCCACGCCGATGGTGTCCATAATCTCCGTGGCCGTGTTGCCGATGTCGATCTGCCCGCACGTGATCCCGAAGCCCCGCCCATCCAGCTCAATGCTTTTGGTGAGACCTGTCATGGCGTGCTTGGTCACGGCGTAGGCCACCGTCCGGGGCCGGGGCGAGTGGGCGGAGATGGAGCCGTTGTTGATGATCCGTCCGCCCTGGGGTTCCTGCGCCTTCATGGCCCGGACTGCGGCCCCCGCGCACAGCATGGAACCGGTGAGGTTCACCGCTAGCGTGGCATCCCAGTCCTCCAACGAAATGTCGTCCACGCTCGCCGCCGGCCCGAACACCCCGGCGTTGTTGAACAGCACGTCCACCCGGCCCCACCGCTGGCGAACGGCCTCGAAAAGATGCTCGACGTCGCCGGGCCGGGTGACGTCGCAGGCTGCCACCAGCGCATCAGGGTGGCCTTCCGCCGTCTCCACCAGTTGCGCCTCGCGCCGCCCGGCAAGGGCAACGGCGAAGCCATCAGCCAGGAGGAGGCGGGCCACTGCCCGGCCGATGCCGGAGCCGGCACCGGTGACCACTGCAACGCGCCGCGCCGGGTGCTGGGGTTGATGCAAGCTCTTCTCCTGTTTGCCGATGGCTGCACGGCACTGTGCCCTGCCGGGAGGGTTGCCGGCTAAAGCGAAGCCGGCACCCCTGTGTTGTTCAGCGGCCAGCCTATGACGGTCTTGGGCCGCGGCGCAGCGTAGGTCCGGACCTTGGATGTGGACAGTCGCATGCGGACCAGGGATTCGGCGATGGTCACTGCAGACGCAACACCATCCACCACCGGGACGCCCGCACGCTGCCGGATCTGCTCATCCAGGCCAGCCATGCCGCCGCAGCCAAGCACAATCACTTCAGCTTTGTCCTGGCTTACGGCCAGCATCGCCTGGTTGATGATGGCTTCCACCGCACGCTCGGGCTCCTCCTCAAGTTCCAGGACGGCCATGCCGCTGGCCCGGACTGACGCGCAGCGGGCGTCCAGGCCGGCAAGCTTGAGCCGGTCCTCAATGAGCGGGACGGTACGGTCCAGGGTGGTGACCACCGAGTATTTGTGGCCCAGGAACATGGCTGTGCTGGCCGCTGCCTCGGTGATGTCCACGACGGGTACGTCCAGCAACTCCTGCAGCCCCTCGCGTCCGTGCTCGCCGTATCCTGCCTGGACCACGGCGTCGAACGGCTCCGGGTAACTTGTCACGGCATCCATGACGGCGATGGCCGCCAGATAGCTCTCGAAGTTCCCTTCGCAGGAGTCTGCGCCGAACCGCGGCGTTATACCGACGATTTCCGTGCCGGGAGCAGCGAAGCTGCGCGCTTGGGCGGCGATGGAGTCCGTCATGGACCCGGTGGTATTGACGTTTGCTACGAGTATGCGCATCAAGGTTTCCTCTCAGTGGGTGCTGGCGACGGCGATGGCCTCGCCGTCGCGGTCTTCCAGCCGCTGCGAGCGGTCCGCGATGAAGAAATACACCACGGCTGCGATCCCGGCGGCGAAGAACCACGCGAAGGGTGCCGCTGCCGCCAGGCCCGGGACGAACGCTATGAGGAGTGCCACGACAGCGGCTGGCACCATGGCGATGATCGCCCGGGGGTTGACGCCGTTCCGGTAGTAGTAGGCTCCGGCCCGGGAAGCGGTGTACAGCTCGGGGACGTTGACCTTGCCGCGGCGGATGAGCCAGTAGTCAGCCATAACGACGCCGAACAGCGGGCCGAGGAGGGCACCGAGGCCACCCAGGAAGTACAGGATGACCAATGGGTTGTTGTAGAGGTTCCACGGCAGGATGACCAGTCCGATGACGGCGCTGACGATGGCCGCCTTACGGAAGTTCAGTCGCCGGGGGAACAGGTTGGTCAGGGCGTAGACGGGAGCCACGAAGTTTGCCATGAGGTTCACGGCGATGGTCAGGATCAGCAGGGCGAGGCAGGCCAGGACAAGGAAAAGCGTATTGGGAATGGTCTGGACGATGTCCGAGGGGCTTTCGATGATGGTGCCGTTGATCTTGAACTGCCCTCCTGCCATCACCACAACGATGGCGCCGAAGACCAGCATGTTGATGGGGATACCCCAGAAGTTGCCCCGGACCACGGCCTTTTTGGACACCGCCGAGCGGGTGAAGTCGCAGAAGTTCAGGACGAAGGTGCCGTAAATGGAAACCCACAGCGAGCCGCCGGCAAAGATGGTGAGCCACATTTCCGGCCCTTCCAGGGCGTTGTTGGAGGACCACGCAATGGCGCCGCCCGCCTCGATGAAGATCCAGACGGCGATGGCCGCCATGGTGGCCAGGATGACCGGGCCGGCAAAGGCTTCATACTTGCGGATCATTTCCATGCCGAAGCTGACAATCACCAGCTGGACGATCCACAGGATGACGAATGCGACCCAGCCCAGCGTGGATAGGCCCAGGATGGAGTTTGTGTCCATCGCGGCCAGGGACGGAAACATCGCCACGATCATGACGCGGAAGACGACGGACGCAAGATAGGTCTGGATGCCGAACCAGGCGACGGCCACGGCTCCGCGCAGGAGTGCGGCAATTTGAGCGCCCCTGATCCCGAAGCTGATCCTGCTCATCACCGGGAAGGGAACACCGGTCTTCACACCCATGAAGCCCGAGAGGTTGAGGAGGCCGAACAGCAACGCTGCCCCAATTCCCAGGGCCATCAGGATCTGCCATCCACCCAGGCCCAGGGCGAAAAGCCCGATCGCGAAGGCGTAATTGCCCAGGCTGTGCACGTCATTGGCCCAGAGGGTGAAGATGCTGTATCCGGACCAGCTGCGCCCGGCTCGCTTGGTAGGGGCCAGATCCACGTTATAAAGGGAGGGGCTAATGGCCTGGCCGGATGCTGCGCTGGCCGATTCGCACAAAGCTTCAACGCTCAGGGACGGGTGGGCGGAGGCAACTGACGGCACTGTCAGATCGGGAGCCGCGTCAACGCCGACCGGTGGAGGGGTCTGCATAAGAAGTCTCAATTCTGGGAGGATCCCGCGGTGGTGAGGCCGGCCGGAAGGCCGTTTCTGTTATTCCACATTGCGGAATCAAGATATTGAATAGTGAAATAAGAGTATGACCCACATCACCTCCGGTCAAGGGCCGGGTGTCCTGGCGTCGGTCACAATCCGTCGACAGGAGGCTGCCGGGCCCTCCGGCGTCACAGTGGGCCACGCCATGTTGACCGTTCCGCTCACGCCCTCCTATTCTCATAAAGCAAGAATGTTTTCTCACAATACGAAAACATGAGCCATTCGACGATGAAATGAGGCTCCCGTGGCTGCAGGAGAAGATACCTCCCATATCCTCAGCGGGTTGACTAACCAGCTGCCTGATCGTGATCCGGAAGAGACCGCCGAGTGGGTTGAGTCCCTGGATTCGTTGATCAGGGAACAGGGCACCGAGCGTGCCCAATACATCATGCGGAGCCTGCTGCAGCGTGCCGGTGCGCAGAGCGTCGGGGTGCCGATGGTGACCACCACCGATTACGTGAACACCATCCCGGTGGACCAGGAAGCTGCGTTCCCGGGCAACGAGGAGTTCGAGCGCCGGTACCGGGCGTACATGCGCTGGAACGCCGCGGTGATGGTGCACCGGTCCCAGCGGCCGAACATCGGCGTGGGCGGGCACATCTCCACCTACGCCGGCGCCGCGACCCTGTACGAGGTGGGCTTCAACCACTTCTTCCGCGGCAAGGACCACCCCGGCGGCGGGGACCAGGTCTTCTTCCAGGGCCACGCCTCCCCCGGCATGTACGCCCGCGCCTTCATGGAAGGCCGGCTCGCCGAGGAGGACCTGGACGGGTTCCGGCAGGAAAAGTCCCGGCAGGGCCACGCCCTGTCCTCCTACCCGCACCCGCGCCTGATGCCGGACTTCTGGGAATTCCCCACCGTGTCCATGGGCATCGGGCCGATGAACGCGATCTACCAGGCCCAGTCCAACCGTTACCTGCACAACCGGGGCCTGAAAGACACCTCGGACCAGCAGGTCTGGGCGTTCCTGGGCGACGGCGAAATGGACGAGCCCGAATCCCGCGGCCTGCTCCAGCTCGCCGCGAACGAGAACCTGGACAACCTGAACTTCGTCATCAACTGCAACCTCCAGCGCCTGGACGGACCGGTCCGCGGCAACGGCAAGATCATGCAGGAACTCGAAGCGTTCTTCCGCGGCGCCGGCTGGAACGTGATCAAGGTCGTCTGGGGCCGGGAATGGGATGACCTGCTCACCCGCGACACCGACGGGTCACTGGTGAAGATCATGAACGAAACCCCCGACGGGGACTACCAGACCTACAAGGCCGAATCCGGCGGGTTCGTCCGCGAACACTTCTTCGGCAAGGACCCCCGGACCAAGGACCTCGTCGCGGACCTGACCGATGACCAGATCTGGAACCTCAAACGCGGCGGCCACGACTACCGCAAGGTCTACGCCGCGTACAAGGCAGCCACCGAATTCAAGGGCAAACCCACCGTCATCCTCGCCAAAACCGTCAAGGGCTACGGACTCGGACCACACTTCGAGGGCCGCAACGCGACCCACCAGATGAAGAAACTCACCCTGGACGACCTGAAGAAGTTCCGCGACCACCTGCGGATCCCGATTTCCGATGCCCGGCTGGAGGAGGACCCCTACAGCCCGCCGTATTTCCATCCGGGCCATGATGCCCCGGAGATTGTCTATCTCCACGAGCGGCGCAAGGCTCTCGGCGGCGCCGTGCCTGAGCGCCGGTCCAGCCACGAAGCGGTTGAGCTGCCGGACGCGAAGTCCTACGAGGTGGCCAGTCGGGGTTCCGGCAAGCAGCAGGCCGCCACCACGATGGCTTTCGTCAGGCTCCTGAAAGACCTCATCAGGGACAAAAAGTTCGGGCACCGGATTGTGCCCATTGTCCCCGACGAATCCAGGACCTTCGGCATGGACGCGTTCTTCCCGACCGCGAAGATCTACAACCCCAAGGGCCAGAACTACCTCTCCGTGGACCGGGACCTGGTCCTGGCCTACAAGGAGTCCGCGCAGGGCCAGCTGATCCACCCCGGCATCAACGAAGCCGGCGCCGTCGCGGCATTCACCGCCGCAGGAACCGCCTACGCCACCCACGGCGTGCCCCTGATCCCGGTCTACGTCTTCTACTCCATGTTCGGCTTCCAGCGCACCGGCGACGCCTTCTGGGCAGCAGCAGACCAAATGACCCGCGGCTTCATCATCGGCGCCACCGCAGGACGGACCACCCTCACCGGCGAAGGCCTCCAGCACGCCGACGGCCACTCCCCCCTGCTCGCCTCCACGAACCCGGCAGTGGTCACCTACGACCCCGCCTACGGCTACGAAATGGGCCACATCATCCGCGACGGCATTGAGCGGATGTACGGGGACGCTTCCGACGGCGGCCCTGCAGGTTCCGCTGAAGACCGGAACCTGATGTACTACCTCACGGTCTACAACGAGCCGATCATCCAGCCGGCCGAGCCCGAGAACCTCGACGTCCAAGGTGTGCTGAAGGGCATTTACCGGGTCTCGCCGTCGGACGTTGAGGGCCCCAGGAGCCAGATCTTGGCTTCCGGCGTTTCGGTGCCCTGGGCGCTGGACGCCCAGCGGATCCTCGCCGAGGACTGGGGCGTCTCAGCGGACGTCTGGTCCGTCACGTCCTGGAACGAACTGCGCCGCGACGGCCTCGCCGCCGAGGAAGAAGCGTTCCTCAACCCGGGACAGCCCGCCCGCGTCCCGTTCGTGACCCGGCAGCTCGAAGGAGCCACCGGCCCGGTCGTGGCTGTGTCCGACTACATGAAGGCCGTACCGGACCAGATCCGCCAGTTCGTGCCCAACGAGTTCGCCACCCTCGGTGCGGACGGCTTCGGCTTCTCGGACACCCGAGCCGCAGCGCGCCGCTTCTTCAAGAACGACGCCCACTCCATCGTTGTTAAAACCCTGCAGATGTTGGCGGCGAGGGGTGACGTTGAGGAGGGCGCACCGCAATACGCCATGGACCGCTACAAGCTCCTGGACGTGAACGCGGGCACCACAGGCGGGGCCGGCGGCGACGCCTGACCCGCGATCGATGTGGCAGTTGGCGGCAGTGCCAGGGCGTGGCACTGCTGCCAACTGGCATGTCGCGTGGATAGTGTGAGGCTATGGCGGACACGGACGAGATCAGGACCACGGGTGTGGTCCTGGCCGCCGGGGCAGGAACGCGTCTGGGCCTGGGACCGAAGGCCCTGCTCCCCTACCGGGGCCGGCCGCTCGTGGAGTCCGTCGCCGCAGCGCTGATCGACGGCGGCTGCCGCGAGGTGGTGGTGGTGCTCGGAGCCGGCGCCCCCGACGTCGCCACCACTGCCCGGCTGGACGGGTACCGGACGGTGGTGAACCACGAATGGCAGTCGGGGATGGGCAGTACCTTGTTGCTGGCCAATGCCAGCGCGGACCCCATGGACCATTTGATGGTCGCGCTCGTGGACCAGCCGGGCCTGACACCGCGGATGGTGGGACGGCTGCTGGCAGCACACCGTCCGGGCCGGGTCACCGCAGCTGCTTACGACGCCGGCGCTGCCGCGACCAACAGTGCGGGCGGCAGGCTCCGGCGCGGGCATCCGCTGATCATTGACGCCGGCCTGCGGGCAGCTGTGGCCGAAACCGTGACGGGCGACGCCGGGGCGCGGCGCTTCCTGCGGGACCATCCCGGGCTGGTGGATGAGGTGGACTGCAGCGACCTGTCCACCGGGGAAGACGTTGACACCCCTGGGCAGCTCTTCCTGCTGGGGTAGGAATCAGCGCGCCGTGCCGGCTGCAAGCAGCTCCTCCAGTCCGCGCTTAAAACCGGACCTCCCGCCATGGGAGGGATGCCGGACTTTCGGCACCTCCATGCCGCTGGACAGCAGGCTGCGGTGTGCCACGTTGCCCACGGCCACTGTTGTTCCGATGCTGAACAGGTCCGCCAGCGACTGCCAAAAGGGAGTTCCAAGCCTGGCTTCGGTTATCCGCGGCGTGCGGTTGGACTGGGGCTTCCCGGGCATGTGGGTGTGCCACGGGCACGCGCTCCACAGGAGAGGAAGGAACTGCAGCTCCGCCAGGACCTCCCACATCACCGTTGCGGTGGGCTCGGCTGCCACTCCTGCCGCCTCCTCCGGCACCACGTAACCCTTTCCCGGGCCGAACAGTCCAAAGCTGTTGGCCGGCCCCTGGAACATGGTGCGGTTTGTGAAGGGAACACCAGTGATCCTCATGCCGCGGAAGCCCGGGGCCTCGCCCAGCAGCAGCACCGTGGGCGAGCGGTCCAGCATCTCCTCGAGATAGGTCTCCAGATTGCGCCGGCGCTGGGCGTTTACCGGGACGCTGTGGTCAAAGAAATTGTTGCGCCCTGGCACTGTGGGCACGGCGGAAAGCTGCTTCACAAAGTCGCTGACGGCGTCAGTCACCGGCGCGCTCCCAAGCGTAAGAGAGGCGCCCGGGGTCCCTGTGGCGAGCGCAGTGAGGCATCGGGCAGGCGGCGAACGCTACCAGCGCGGGTGGATGCCCTCGCGGAAGTAGTGGTCGTAGATCCAGCGGACACCGGCGTCGAAGTCTTCACCAATGGCGAGACCCGCCGCGGCGGCATTCGCCGTAGCCTGTTCCACGTTGCGTGCGCCGGGGATCACGCTGGTGACGCCGTCCTGCGCCGCAATCCAGGCGATTGCGGCCTGCGCCGTGCTGGCGCCGGCCGGTACCAGCTGTTCGAACTCCTTGACGGCCTTCAGCCCCAAGTCATAGTCCACCCCCGAGAACGTTTCCCCGACGTCAAAGGAGTCGCCGTTGCGGTTGTAGTTCCGGTGGTCGTTCTCGGCGAACGTGGTTTCCTTGGAGTACTTGCCGGAGAGCAGCCCCGAGGCGAGCGGCACGCGGGCGATGATCCCTACGTTTGCCGCCTTTGCTGCGGGAAGGACCTCGTCCAGGGGCTTGAGGCGGAAGGCGTTGAGGATAATCTGAACAGAAGCGGTGCCCGGGTGGCTGATCGCTTCCAGCGCCTCGTCGGTACGTTCAACACTGACGCCGTAGTTACGGATGGCGCCCTCTGACACCAGGGTGTCCAGGGCGTCATAGACCTCGGCGTTGCTATACACCGGAGTGGGCGGGCAGTGCAGCTGGACCAGGTCAAGGGAGTCTGTGCCCAGGTTCTTCCGGGAGCGGTCCACCCATTGCCGGAAGTTGGCGAGGGTGTAGTTCTCCGGCAGCTGGTCCACGCGGCGGCCCATCTTGGTGGCCACCGTAATGTCGAGTCCAGGGTTGTCCGCGAGGAACTTCCCGATGGCCTGTTCGCTCTTGCCGTCACCGTAGACGTCGGCGGTGTCGAAGAAGTTCACGCCCGCCTCCACGGAGGCCGCCAGGATGGCCTGCGCTTGTGCCGGGTCAACGTGGCCCCAGTCCGCGCCAAGCTGCCAGGTTCCCAGCCCCACGATGGACACGTTCCGTCCGGTCTTGCCTAAAATCCGCTGTTCCATCCCATGACTATATGCAACGATGCAACGCGGGGTCAGTTTAGGCCCGCTGAACGCGCCTAATGGGACATTATGTGACCCCGCGTTGTCCTAGGACAGGAGATGCTCCAGGTTCGGCACCAGCCCCGCCTCCTTGAGTCCCAAGTAGATCTTGTCCCGCGCCATGGGCAGCTGGGCGAAGCGCACGCCGGTCGCGTTCCTAATCGCGTTCGCCAAGGCTGGGGCCACGGGGTTGAAGGGGCTTTCGCTCATGGACTTCGCGCCCAGCGGCCCCATTTTGTCGTTGGTGTCCGCGAAGTACACCTCGCTGCGGGGCACGTCCGCGAAAGTCGGGATGTGGTACTGCCGCAGGATGTCGGTGGTGACCCGGCCGGCGTCGTCAATTACCACCTCCTCATACAGCGCAGCGCCGATGGCCTGGGCAATTCCGCCCTCGATCTGGCCGCGGCACTGGCGCGGATTCACCACCACACCGGCGTCCGCCGCCTGCACGCTTTGCAGGATCTTCAGCTCGCCGGTGCCGCGGTTCACCGCCACCCGGAAGCCGTGCACGTTGAACGCCACAGACCGCGGCGTCCCGCCCCAGCGCCCTTCCGCTGCGAGTTCGACGCCGGCTTCTGCCGCCGCCTGCGCCAGTTCCGCAAGCGACACGGGCGTTCCGTCGCACACGACGGCGTCGCCGTCCAGGACGCAGGCTGAGGCCTGGGTCTGGTGGGTACCTGCCGCAAAGGCGCGGATGCGGACAGCCAGTTCCTCAGCCGCAGCAAGGGTCGCCTTGCCCGCCACCACGGTGCCCGCGGAACCGAAGGCACCGGTGTCGTGCTCGATCAGGTCCGTGTCGGACTGCCGGACTACAACCCGCGTGGCGTTCGTTGACAGCGCCGTGGCGGCCAGTTGGGAGTGGACGGTGGTGGTGCCGTTGCCGAACTCGGCAGTACCGACGTCGGCCTGGTACGTGCCGTCGGGCAGGAGCCGGAGGCGGGAATGGGCAAAGTGCCCGCGCGGCGGCACGGTGTCGATCATGGAGAGGGCGGTTCCCTCCCCGGTGAGCCAGTCCGGGCCGAGTTCGTCCAGCCCGGCGGCGCGGTACCGTTCCCGGCCGCGGGCCAGTGCGTCGCGGACCAGGCTCAGGCACTGGTCCAGCCCGTAGCTGCCGTAGTGGACGTCCTCCTCGGGTTCCGGCTGGGTGGACAGCATCCGGTCGCCCTCGCGCACCATGTTCCGGCGGCGGAATTCGAACGGGTCCATACCGATGCCGGCGGCGAGCTCGTCCATCGCGGACTCAATCGCGAAGATCATCTGGCTGAGGCCGTAGCCGCGGAACGCCCCGGCCGGCACGGTGTTGGTGTACATCGCATGGGCGTCCACTTTTTTGTTCTCACAGTTGTAGACGCTCAAGGATTCGCCGCAGCCGTGGAACATCACGCCGGGACCGTGGTTGCCGTACGCGCCGGTGTTGGTCAGGACATCGAACTCCAGGGCAGTCAGCCGGCCGTCCACGCTGGCGCCGGCCTTCAGCTTGATGGTGAACGGATGGCGGGTGGTAGTAGCGGTGAATTGTTCGGTCCGGGTCAGTTCGAGCTGGACAGGCCGGCCCAGCTTCAGGGCAGCGAGCGCCACGATGTCCTCGGTGAGCACTTCCTGCTTGCCGCCAAAGCCGCCGCCGACGCGGCCGGCCACTACGTGGACCTGCTCTTCCGGAAGCCCGAAAACCCGGCACAGCGTCCGGCGCACCAGGAACGGGACCTGGCTGGACGTGCGCACCTGCAGGCGCCCCCCGCCGTCGACGCTAGCGATGGCAGCATGCGTCTCCAGAGCGACATGCTGGACGCGCTGGGTGCGGTAGGTCTGTTCGTGGATGAAGTCAGCTGCGGCAAACCCTTCGGCCACGTTGCCCAGTTCCGAGTGGAGCTCGGCCACCACATTGCGTTCCGGCCGGGAAATGCGCGACGCCGGTCCGTCCTTCTCTCCGTGCACCAGCGGCGCGCCGGGCATGAATGCGTCCTGCGGCGAGAACACCGCGGGCAGTTCCCCGTACTCCACATCCAAAGCCCGCACACCTGCTTCGGCGGCGGCTACTGTTTCGGCCACCACCGCGGCGACGCGCTGGCCCCGGAACCTCACCACGTCATCGAGCACACGGGTATCATCCGGGTCATCGGTGAACAGTTCGTGCTGGGCCGTGGAGAACAGCTGCTCCGGGGCATCCCGGTGGGTCAGAACGGCCACCACGCCGGGGACCTGCAATGCAGCATCGGTGTTGATGGACAGCACGCGTGCATGGGCATGCGGCGAGCGCAGGAGCTTAAGGTGGAGCAGGCCCTGGAGCTGGTCTGCAGGGCCGTCCAGCGTGTAGCGGACTGCGCCGGTAACCACCGCCCGGCTGGCGGGTGCCGGGACGTCGTCGCCCAGCTGCCCCGGCTCTGGATCCGGCTGACCTTTCCCGGCGATCCCGGATCCCTGTCCCTTCGGGTCCGGGTGCCCGGCATGCCCGCAGACGGCGTCAGAGATGGCACGGTATCCGGTGCAGCGGCAGAGGTTGCCCTTGAGGTTGCGGGGCAGGTTCTCCTTCTGCTCGTCGTCGAAGGTCGCCGCCGTCATGACCATGCCCGCCGTGCAGAACCCGCACTGGAAGCCCTGCCGCTCCATGAACCGCTGCTGCACGGGGTGCAGGTCCGCCCCGCCGCCGGCAGTTGAAGCCAGTCCTTCGATGGTGGTCACCGCGTGTCCCTCGGCGCGGACAGCAGGATAGATGCAGCTGTGCACGGGAGTTCCGTCCACATGCACCGTGCATGCCCCGCAGTCGCCGCCGTCGCAGCCCTTCTTGACGCCCAGGTTGCCCTGCTCCCGCAGGAAGGTGCGCAGGCACTGCCCGGGGCGGGGTGACGCGTCCGCGGGGGTTCCATTGATCTCGATGGCCATGCTCAGGCCCCTTCCTGCTGTGCGTAAAGTCCACGGTCTTTCGGCGGCCAGAAGTCGCCGGAAACCCGGAGGCCGGGCGCCCCTTCCGGGGCAGCGAGTTCGGCGCGGATTTCCTCGGCCAGGCGGTATGTCATGTCCCGGCGCCAGACCGGCAGGCCGTGGATGTCATCGTGGTAGAGGTCGTTGGGAATCGCTGCGGAAATTGCGGCGGTCAGCACGTCGGCGTCGGGAAGCCCGTCGAAGTGCAGCTGCACGGGCCGTTTGGTGGCGGCGGTGACAGTGAGCACCAGCCGGGTTCCGCCGTCGAGCCTTCCGATCAGCAGCGCTCCGGACCTGCCCAGGTTGCTCAGCGACAGGCGGCGGAACGCCACCCGGGAGGCAAGGGCCGACGCCGGGAGGTGGACGCTGCGCAGCAGCTCGCCCGGTGCCAGGCAGTTCTTTGCGTCCCCCGTGACGAATTCCGTCACCGGGACGGTGCGGCTTGTGCCGCCGGGGCCCAGGATGGTGGCGCTGCCGTCCAGGCCGGCACACAGCGAAATTACGGGCCCGGCGGGCAGTGAGGTGCACAGGTTGCCGCCCACGGTGGACATGTTCCACACCTTGAAGGAGGCAACAAAGGAGTCGCAGCACGGCCGGACCAGGTCCAGGGCCGGCCAGCTGCGGCCTGCTGCCGCCGCAGAGCCGGGAAGGCCATAGAGGTCAGCCACAGTACAGGTGGCAGCCAGCTCGATCCCGTCATCGCTGACGATGACGGGCGTCCAGCCCGCGTTGCCGAGGTCCAGCAGCCGTTTCAGCGGCTCGGGGCCAAACGCGAAGCTGCCGTAGGAGAACAGGACGGTGCCGCCGGCCAGCCAGGCGTCGCCGTCGCGCCATTCCGCGGGGTCGGTGGTGGGGACCACCGCCTCGATGGTGTTCATGTCCATGCGATCTCCTGCTGCAATGAGTGGGTGGGCGCCGGTTTGGCGGCGCGCTGCTGGTGGATGGGGCCGGAGGTTTCACGCAACGGCTGATGGGACGCGGCCGGATTTCGGGCGGCAATGATTTCGGCCAGGACGGAAACCGCCACTTCGGCCGGAGTGACGGCGCCGAGGTCCAGGCCCAGCGGCGAGTGGAGCTGGGCGATCCGTTCGGGGCGCACGCCGCTGTCCAAAAGTGCGTTCACGCGCTGGACGTGGCTCCGCCGGGACCCCAGGGCTCCGATGAAGGCAACGTCCAAACCCAGCGCAGTTTCCAGCAGGGGAACATCGAACTTCGGGTCGTGCGTGAGGACGCAGATCACCGTCCGGGCGTCCACGCGTCCCGCCGCCGCTTCTGCTGCGAGGTAATGGTGGGGCCAGGCGGTTACCACCTCATCCGCAATGCCGAACCGTGCCTGCGAGGCAAAGGCCGGCCGGGCATCCACCAGGGTGACGTGGTAGCCAAGCGGTTTGGCGGCCGGGAGCAGCGCGGCACTGAAGTCGTTGGCGCCGAACACCAGCATGCGCGGCGGCGCGAGCCGGGACTCGACCAGGAGGGTGGCTGCGCCGGTGCACAGGCCCGGCCCGGCCAGGTGCAGCACACCGGTGGCGCCGCTGCGCAGGAAGGACTCGAGCTGCACGATGCGGGCATGGCCAACAGGGGGATCTCCAGGAAGGTCCAGCAGCGCGCGCAGCTCCGGATGGTGGGACACGTCTGCAGCGGCCGGCTGGGAGATAACGACGGCGCCGCTGCCGCCGGCGTCGAGCCTTCGGACCAGCGCTACCGGTTCGTCTGGCCTGCAGGTCGCCAACTGCAGCAATGCTGCCGCCAGCCGGCAACCGTCCTTCACGTTGGCCGGTTCGATGTGCACGTCCAGCTCGCCTCCGCAGGTGAGCCCGACGGCGAACGCATCTTCCGCGCTGAAGCCGAACGTCTCGAGGCGGGTGACGCCGTCGTCCATGGTTTCCAGCGCTGCCGACACAACGGCGCCCTCCACGCAGCCGCCGGAGAGGCTGCCCAGGACGGCGCCGGCTTCGGACACAAGCATGGTGCTGCCGACGGGCCGCGGGACGGAGCCGCCGGCCCGCACGATGGTGGCCACCGCGAAACGCTGTCCGGCCAAGGCCGGAGCCCAGCCGGTTAGTGAAGGTATCAGGTCAAGCATGGCGGCACTCCTTCTTCCCGCGCTGCGGTGGTGTCCATATTGTCGTTCCTATCGGGGAGCCGGGCCAAGCTTTTGGCCTGCCCAGGGGGAAATCGCTGCCGGTCCGGGCATCCACCCCCGGGTTATGGGTGCGGATGCCCGGACGGCGAAGCAAAAGGTCCGAAAGAAAGGTGCGGTCAGGCGCCCAGCAGCAGGTTGATGGGGCCGCGGGCGAAGTAAACCAGGAACCCGGCGCTGACCACCCACATCAGCGGGTGGATTTTCTTCGCTTTCCCGGAGGCCGCGCCGATGATGGCCCAGCTGATGAAGCCCACGCCGATGCCGTTGGCGATGGAGTAGCTCAGCGGCATGGTGACGATGGTGAGGAATGCGGGCAGTGCAACGGTGAACTTGCTGAACTTGATCTCCCGGATCTGTGCCATCATCATCGCGCCCACCACCACCAGGGCAGCGGCTGCCACCTCAAGCGGAACCACGCTGGTGAGCGGCGTCAGGAACATCGAGCCGAGGAACAGCACCCCGGTCACCACCGACGCCAGGCCGGTCCGTGCTCCCTCGCCGATGCCGGCGGCGGAGTCGATGTACACGGTATTGGAGGAGCCCGAGGTTGCGCCTCCTGCCACGGCACCGATGCCTTCGACGATGAAGGCGGACTTCAGCCGCGGGAAGGTTCCGTCCTTGTGGGCCACGCCGGCGCTCTTGGCCAGGCCGGTCATGGTGCCCATGGCGTCGAAGAAGTTGGTGAACACGAGGGTGAACACCAGCATGGTGGCGGCAAGCCCGCCGATCCGGCTGAAGGCTCCGAACAGGTCGAACTGTCCCACCAGGCCCAGGTCCGGGGCGGACACCAGCTGGCCGGAGAGTACCGGGGTGTTCAAGTGCCAGCCGCCGGGGTTGGTGTCGCTGGCCGGGCCGATCTTCAGCACTGCTTCGACGACGGCGGCCAGGAAGGTGGTGGCCACGATGCCGATCAGCAGGCCGCCCTGGACTTTGCGGGCCACGAGGATGCCCATGGCCAGCAGGCCGACGACGAACACCAGCGTGGGAATTGAGGTGATGGAGCCGCCGTTGCCCAGCTGGACAGGCGGGCCCCCCGCCGTCGCCTTAACGAAACCCGAATCCACGAAACCGATGAAGGCGATGAACAGGCCGATGCCCACGGTGATGGCGGCCTTCAACTCTTTGGGGACGGCCCGGAAGATGGCGGTGCGGGCACCGGTGATACCGAACAGCACGATCAGGATGCCGTTGATCACCACCAGGCCCATGGCCTCCGCCCAAGTGACCTCCTGGATGACGGAGACGGCCAGGAAGGAGTTGATGCCGAGTCCGGCGGCGAGGCCGAACGGCAGGTTGGCGATAAGCCCGAAGAGGATGGTCATCACGCCGGCGGTGAGCCCGGTGACGGCACCCACCTGCGCGGCGGAGAGCCAGCCCCCGGCGACGTCGGTGGGGGCGTTGCCTGCGCTGAATCCGCCAAGGATCAGGGGGTTGAGGATGACGATGTAGGCCATGGTGAAGAAGGTGACCAGGCCGCCGCGGAATTCCCGGGCAAGGGTGGAGCCGCGCTGGGTGATTTGGAAGAACCGGTCAAGGAAGGAGTTCGACGCCGGAGGCTGCGGAGTGCCTGACGCCGGCTTGGGGGTGCGGGTGGTTGGAGCCGAATGCTCCTCGTGGGAATTGTCCAGGATGGTCATGTCAGCCGCCGGGCCTAGTAGTCGATCCTGGTGTCGAGTGTGTTCCAGGTGTTGAACGGTTCCAGCGGGGCAGGGCCCTGCGGGTTGTCCAACTCCAGCTTCGACACCGGCATCAGGGAGTTCCTGTCCTGGTTTTCGAAGTATTCGTAGAAGACGGCGTCGTCAAAGCCCACGGACGCGGCATCGTGCCGGTCTGCGGCGAAGACCACCCGTTCCACCCGGGCCCAGAGTGCGGACGCCAGGCACATGGGGCACGGCTCGCAGCTGGTGTAGAGGACGGCCCCGGTGAGGTCGAAGGTGCCGAGTTCGCGGCAGGCCGTGCGGATGGCGGTCACTTCGGCGTGCGCGGTGGGATCATTGTCCGCGGTGACCCGGTTGACGCCGTCGAAGGTCCGGCCGTCAGCCGTGACGATCATTGCTCCGAAGGGTCCCCCGCTGTTCAGGACGTTGGCCGTGGCCAACCTGATGGATCTGGCCAGGAATTCTTCGGCCGTGACGGTGGTACTCATGATGCGACTCCCTTTGCCGGGAAGCCTGAAGTCCGTTGCAGGACCAGTAGAACCAGTGCGAACGGTTACCAGGCTTCAGCATGTGCTGTGAAGGTTAAGTTGCGCCTGGTAGATAGCTTCCCGAAGTCCGGGTGCCCGCCTTTGGCAAGATCGAGATTAGCACTCGATTGTGGGCCGCGCCATAGTTTTCTGGAAACTTAATTTCGCAATGTGAAATCTACGTTTCGCGGTGCTCACAGCTGCAGTCACAATTGCAGTCCGTTGACGCCGGACCGGGCCGCGCCCTAGCCTAGGTCCCAGCCGCGCTGCCGTTGAGCACTTCTGCTCGCCGGCCGGCCACCTGGATCAGCAGACAGGGCCCACTGAGCTGGCATGAACACCACTGCACTCAGACAAGGACCGCCATGACGCCATCCATCGCATCCGCTTCCCGCCTGTGGATCAAGAATCCGCAGGGGGCTTTGACGGCCAATCACCTGGACGCCTCGGGCGGGCTCGTGGTCAGCGGCGGAGTCATTGTGGAAGTACTCGCCGCCGGGCAGGAGCCTTCCGAAACCTGCAACGAGGTCTTCGACGCCGGCAGCCACGTGCTGCTGCCGGGCCTGATCAACACGCATCACCACTTCTACCAGACCCTCACCCGCGCCTGGGGTCCGGTGGCGAATGCCCCCTTGTTCCCGTGGCTGCAGAACCTGTATCCGGTGTGGGCCCGGCTCACGCCCCGGGACCTGGAACTGGCCACCACCGTGGCGCTTGCGGAGCTCCTGCTCTCCGGCTGCACTACGGCCGCCGACCATCATTACCTCTTCCCGGGCGGCCTTGAGAATGCGATCGACATCCAGGTCGAGGCCGTTCGCCGGCTGGGGATGCGGGCCACCCTCACGCGCGGGTCCATGACGCTGGGAACGGACGACGGCGGCCTGCCGCCACAGTCCACCGTGCAGGATCCGGAGGTGGTACTGGCCGACAGCGAACGCCTGGTGGGCCAGTACCACGAGCGCGGTGACGACGCGGTCATACAGATTGCCCTGGCGCCGTGCTCACCCTTCTCCGTCACCAAGGAGATCATGGCCGAAAGCGCAGCCCTCGCGGAGCAGCTGGACGTCCGGCTGCACACCCATCTGGCCGAAACTTTGGATGAGGAGGACTTCTGCCGGGAGATGTTTGGGCTGCGGACCGTCGACTACCTGGACAGCGTGGGCTGGCTGACGGACCGCACCTGGCTGGGCCACGGCATCCATTTCAGCGACGCCGAGATCGCCAGGCTGGGAGCCGCGGGCACCGCCGTCGCGCATTGCCCCACCTCCAACATGCGGCTGGCGTCCGGCACTGCGCGCGTTCTGGACCTGGAGGACGCTGGAGTCCCCGTGGGGCTGGGAGTGGACGGCTCGGCGTCGAACGATGCTTCAAACATGATCCTGGAAGCGCGCCAGGCGCTGTACCTCCAGCGGCTGCGGTACGGCGCGGACGTTCCGGTGGAGCGGGCGCTGGGCTGGGCCACCCGCGGTTCGGCCGCCGTGCTGGGCCGCCCCGGTCTGGGCCAACTCGCCCCCGGGATGCAGGCGGACCTGGCACTCTTCCGGCTGGATGACCTGCGCTTCTCCGGCAGCCACGACCCCATCGCTGCGCTCCTGCTGTGCGCCGCGGACCGGGCGGACCGGGTGATGGTGGGCGGCCAGTGGCGCGTGGTGGATGGGCAGATACCCGGACTGGATATCGCCGGACTCATTGCGGATCACTCTGCGGCGGCGCGGCGGCTGGTGAACGGGTAGGGCCGCTTTCCGTTTCGACGGTTCCCTGCCCGGACGACGATTCGAATCATCGAGCGGGCAGGGAACCGTCGAAATGGCGGTGGGCCGCTACACCGCCAGCGCTGTCAGGACCGCTGGCCGCCAAAGCCGGGCAGGCCATGGATCCAGCGTGAGAAGCGTCCCGGAATATGGTCCCGGTCAGCCGGCAAGTAGAAGTCGGGGTCCGTCCCGCCGCCAAGGGGAAGGTAGAACTCCTGGACCGAGGGTGCCGCCGTTTGCGCCGGTGCGGCCTGCGTGCTGTCCTGCTGGTACATCTGATCCTCCTTCAAGGCTGGGGTAATTCCGCAAGGTGGAAATTACTTTTTGGTATATGAAATAGCTTAGGGTGCCGCCCGAGTCTCCGTCAATGGTCCCGGCGCCACCCGGTCACAAACTGAATTTTCGTTTTGTGATGTACACCACCGGATTCGCAGGGTACGCTGAATGTCAATTCGTGGTGTAAGTCACGTAACCTGGGAGCAGCAGGCAGGGTCGTAATGAGCTGGCATCAATGGATGCCGGCTCTTTTTTGTTGGGTCGGCACCACCGGAAACGCGCTTGAAACACGCGCTTAATCACAATGATGGAACCTATGTTCCACATACCGGAAGTTGGGAACAGACCATGAGCAGCAAGATCATCCTCGGCGAAAACCAGTACGGAAAGGCCGAGGTCCGGGTCGTCAAGATCACCCGCGACACCGACCGCCACGAAATCGAAGACCTGAACGTCACCTCGCAGCTGCGGGGAGACTTCTCCGCGGCCCACCTCGAGGGCGACAACGCCCACGTGGTGGCCACCGACACCCAGAAAAACACCATTTATGCCTTCGCCCGTGACGGCGTCGGATCCCCCGAGGCGTTCCTGCTTCGGCTCGGCGGGCACTTCACCTCCAGCTTCGACTGGGTCACCGGCGGCCGCTGGGAAGCCGAGTCCTACAGCTGGGACCGGATCCAGGCCCACGGCACGGAGCACGACCACTCCTTCGTGCGCAACGGCCAGGAAGTCCGGACCGCTGTCCTGGTCAGGGACGGCGCAACCACCCACCTCATCTCCGGACTCAAGGACCTGACCGTCCTCAAGTCCACCCAGTCAGGCTTCGTGGGCTACCCGAAGGACAGGTACACCACCCTGCCCGAAACCACCGACCGCATCCTGGCCACTGATGTCTCGGCCCGGTGGCGGTTCAAAACCGGAACCGATTTCAGCGCCCTGGACTTCAACAAGAGCTACGACGACGTCAAGGGACTTTTGCTTGAGGGCTTCACGGAGAAGTACTCCCACGCCCTCCAGCAGACCCTGTTCGATATGGGCACCAAAGTCCTGGAAGCCCACAGCGAAATCGATGAGATCAAGTTCTCGATGCCCAACAAGCACCACTTCCTGGTAGATCTCTCGCCGTTCGGCCTCGACAACCCCAACGAGGTCTTCTTCGCTGCCGACCGCCCCTACGGCCTGATCGAGGCCACCGTCCAGCGTGATGACGCCACCCCGGCGGACATCGCCTGGTCAGGCATCGCCGGCTTCTGCTAAACCCCAGCCACCTCCCCGGTCCGGAGTTTTTGGACAGGGATACAAGGGCCTCATCGCCCCTGAAGTCCCATTACGTGTCCAAAAACTCCGGATCCGGCCGGATTCCTTCCCGCACCACCCGTTAGCCAGACCCCGTTAGCCAGACAATGTCGTCTGCCATGAACCAAGAAAGTCTGCCATGAACATCAGAAAGAAACCGGCCGCCGCAGTCGCCGGAAAAGGCCAGCATTCAGCCCGGCCTGAGGACCAGCGCCTCCCCATCGCCAGCACTTTCGCCTACGGCTTCCAGCACGTCCTTACCATGTACGGCGGGATCATTGCCCCGCCGCTGATCATCGGCGCCGCAGCCGGCATGTCCTCACAGGACATCGGCCTGCTGATCGCCGCCTGTCTCTTCGTCGGCGGACTCGCCACCATCCTGCAGACCATCGGCGTGCCGTTCTTCGGCTCCCAGCTTCCACTGGTGCAGGGCGTCTCCTTCGCCGGCGTCTCCACCATGGTGGCGATCGTCCACGGCGGCGGTGGAATCCAGGCTGTTTTTGGATCCGTTATTGCGGCGTCCCTGATCGGCCTGCTGATCACGCCGCTGTTCTCGAAAATCATCCGATTCTTTCCGCCGGTGGTCACCGGAACCGTCATCACCACCATCGGGCTTACCCTCATGCCGGTGGCGGCCAACTGGGCCATGGGCGGCAATAACAAAGCGGAAAACTACGGCAGCATGGCCAACATCGGCCTCGCTGCTGCCACCATGGCCATCGTCCTGCTCCTGAGCAAAGTCGGCAGCGCCGCAATCTCCCGCCTGTCCATCCTGCTTGCGATGGTCCTCGGCACCCTGATCGCCTTTGCCTTCGGCATGGCCGACTTCTCCAAGGTTGCCCAGGGCGAGATCGTCGCCTTCCCCACGCCGTTCGCCTTCGGCCCGCCGGTATTCGAGATCGCCGCCATCATCTCCATGCTCATCGTCATCCTGGTGACCCTGACCGAGACGTCCGCGGACATCATCGCCGTGGGTGAGATCGTGGGCACCAAGGTCGATTCAAAACGCATTGGTGACGGCCTCAGGGCGGATATGATCTCCAGCGCCATCTCGCCGGTCTTCGGCTCGTTCACCCAGAGCGCGTTTGCCCAGAACGTGGGTTTGGTGGCCATCACCGGCGTCAAGAGCCGCTTCGTGGTCAGCGCCGGGGGCCTGATCCTGGTGATCCTCGGCCTGCTGCCGGTCCTGGGCCGCGTGGTCGCAGCGGTGCCCACGCCTGTGCTCGGCGGGGCCGGCGTCGTACTCTTTGGAACGGTGGCCGCGAGCGGCATCCGCACCCTTTCCAAGGTGGAGTACAAGAACAACATGAACCTGATCATTGTTGCGGCATCCATCGGGTTCGGCATGATCCCCATCGCGGCTCCCACCTTCTATGACCAGTTCCCGTCCTGGTTCGGCACCATCTTCCACTCCGGCATCAGCTCCGCCGCCGTGATGGCCATCCTGCTGAACCTGCTGTTCAACCACCTCAAGGCCGGCAACTCGGAGAACCAGTCCGTGTTTGTGGCCGGTACCGAACGCGTTGTCCGGGAAGAGGACCTGAAGTGCCTCGCCGACGGCGACCGCTTCGAAGGCGGCAAGCTCATCGACTGTGACGGCAAGGAAGTCCCTGTCCAGTCAGCCGAGAAGGCGTCAGACCACTAACAACAAACGCGAGATGACAGTTCGCGGCAATGTCCCACACGGACACTGCTGTGAACTGTCATCTCGCGCGTTAAGAACGGCGGACTCAGGTTCGGTTCAGCTCCAAAGAAATGGCCTCGGCGGCTTCGCGGAGGATTGGCACGGCCTTGTCGGCGAAGTTCCCGTCCACCCGCGACACGGGGCCGGAAACCGAAATCGCGGCGGGGGTGGGGGCGTTAGGCACAGCCATGGCGAAGCAACGGACACCGAGCTCCTGCTCCTCCTCGTCAATGGAGTAGCCGCGTTCCCGGATGAGCTTGAGATCGGCCAGGAGGTCCTCGACATCGCCGATGCTCTTCGGCGTGGGCGTGGGCATCCCGGACCGGGTGACAATGCCACGCACAGTATCGTCATCGAGCTGGGCCAGGATTGCCTTGCCGACGCCGGTCGCGTGGGTATGGGCGCGCCGTCCCACCTCGGTGAACATGCGCATCGAGTGCAGCGACGGCACCTGCGCCACGTAGATCACCATGTCCGAGTCGAGCACGGCCATGTTGGAAGTCTCGCCGAGCCTGTCCACCAGCGTTTTCAGCTGCGGACGGGCTACTGCGCCGAGCTGCTTGTTGGCTCCCTCGCCCAGCCGGATGAGCCGCGGGCCCAGGGCGTACCGCCGGTTGGGGAGCTGGCGGATGTAGCCCAGCGACACCAGGGTGCGCAGCAAGCGGTGGATCGTGGGCAGCGGCAGGTCGGTGGAGGAGGACAACTCGCTAAGGGTAACGTCCCCGCCGGCGTCAGTGATCAGTTCCAGCAGTTCGAAGACGCGCTCAACGGATTGGACGCCACCTGCGGCTTTTTCAGCCATGTACCAGTCTCCTGTGGGCTCGGATTCCGACAAGTCTTATCCGCATCGTGAAAAGAGTTGCCCTAATGCTCTCAAGATACAGCACTGGTCCGGCGGAAGCGATGAAGGGCCGGAGGGGCTTGTAATTCCATGAAGTAGATAATAATATCCATAATACGAAAACATTCCGATCACGTAGCTGCCCGTACCGGGCCCAACAGGAGGACATTCAATGGCGAACCCCAGCCCCGGAAATTCGATTACCCTGCGCGTGGAAGCACCGTCCAGCTTCAGTGCAACCAGCGAGCTCGCCGCGGCCGTAGGTGCCGCCGGCGCCGCCATCACCGCCCTGGACGTCAGCGAGTCCCACCACGAGACCCTGGTTGTCGACGTCACCTGCAACACCACCGACGACGAACATGCAGGCAGGGTCAAGGATGCCCTCAACGCGCTCGACGGCGTCACGGTCCAGCACGTCTCGGACCGCACCTTCCTGATGCACCTGGGCGGCAAGCTTGAAGTCGTCCCCAAAGTGGCCCTGCGCAACCGCGACGACCTCTCCCGCGCCTACACTCCCGGCGTCGCCCGCGTCTGCCTCGCCATCGCCGAGGACCCGGCAGCGGCCCGCAACCTGACGGTCAAGCGCAACACCATCGCCGTCCTCACCGACGGTTCAGCCGTCCTGGGCCTGGGCAACATTGGCCCGGCCGCCGCCCTGCCGGTCATGGAAGGCAAAGCCGCGCTGTTCAAGCAGTTCGCCAATGTGGACGCCTGGCCGGTCTGCCTGGACACCCAGGACACCGAGGAAATCATCATGATCGCCAAGGCCATGGCCCCCGTCTACGGCGGCATCAACCTGGAGGACATCGCCGCCCCGCGCTGCTTTGAGATTGAAAAACGCCTGCGCGATGAACTCGACATCCCCGTCTTCCACGACGACCAGCACGGCACCGCCATCGTCACCCTGGCCGCCCTGGTGAACGCGCTCCGTGTTGTGGGCAAGAAGCTGGATGAGGTCCGGATTGTGGTTTCCGGCGTCGGGGCCGCAGGTTCCGCCATCATTCAACTCCTGAAGGCACAGGGCGCCCGGCACATCGTCGCCGCCGGCCGCTCGGGTGCCATCCACGCCGGTGAGACGTACAGCGACGAGCACCGCAGCTGGATCGCGGCCAACACCAACGAGGAAGGCTTCGCCGGCACCCTGCACGAGGCGCTCGTGGGTGCGGATGTGTTCATCGGCGTCTCCGCGCCGCACGTGATCGGCGAGGAGCAGGTGGCTGCGATGGCAGAGAACGCCATTGTGTTCGCCATGGCCAACCCGACGCCGGAAATCGATCCGGTCATCGCCTCCCGGCACGCCGCCGTGGTGGCCACCGGCCGCAGCGACTTCCCCAACCAGATCAACAACGTGCTGGCTTTCCCGGGCTTCTTCCGCGGCCTGCTCGACGCCGGAGCCTCGGACATCACCCCGGAGATGCTGGTGGCCGCCGCGGAAGCGATCGCCAACCGGGTAGCTGACGATGAGCTCAATGCCAGCTACATTATCCCCAGCGTCTTCGATCCCCACGTGGCCGCCGATGTTGCCTCAGCCGTTGCCGCTGCCGCCCACAACGCAAAGGTGGCAACCGCAGCTGCGGCAGCACCGGCACCCGAAGCCGCCCTGGCCAGCGCCTGATTCACCGCCTGACTTCAGTACAAGGAAAGGACCAGAAATGGCCATCACTGTCACAGACCCCCGGCCCATCGAGCGCGCGGAGGAAATCCTCACCCCCAAGGCCCTGGCTTTTGTGGAGGAGCTGCACACCCGCTTCGCCGGCACCCGCAACGAACTCCTGGCAGCCCGCGGCGCCAAGCGCCAGCGCGTAGCCGAAACCGGAAAGCTGGACTTCCTGCCGGAGACGCAGGACGTGCGCGACGGCGACTGGAAGGTTGCGCCCGCACCCGCACCGCTGCAGGACCGCCGGGTGGAGATGACCGGGCCGGCCTCACCGGCAAAGATGGCCATCAACGCATTGAACTCCGGCGCCAAGGTGTGGCTCGCGGACCTCGAGGATGCCAGCACACCCACCTGGGGGAACGTCATCGACGCCATCCTGAACCTCCGCGACGCCGCCCAGGGCACGCTCAGCTACACCTCGGCCGAGGGCAAGGAATACAAGCTCCGCAGCGGTGCACCGCTCGCCGTCGTGGTCGCCCGCCCCCGCGGCTGGCACATGCAGGAGAAGCACCTGCTCATCAATGGCCAACCTGCCGTGGGTGCGCTGGTGGACTTCGGCCTGCACTTCTTCCACGTGGCCAAGCAGCTGGTCCTCAACGGGCAGGGCCCGTACTACTACCTGCCCAAGATGGAGAGCCACCTTGAGGCACGGCTGTGGAATGACGTCTTTGTCTTCGCCCAGGATTACCTGGGGCTGAACCAGGGCACCGTCCGTGCCACGGTGCTGATCGAGACCATCCCGGCGGCCTTTGAGATGGACGAGATCCTGTACGAGCTGCGGGACCACGCCTCCGGCCTGAACGCCGGCCGCTGGGACTACCTGTTCAGCATCATCAAGTACTTCCGCGACGCCGGCGAGGAGTTCGTGCTCCCGGACCGCGCCTCTGTGGTGATGACCGCGCCGTTTATGCGCGCCTACACCGAACTGCTGGTCAAGACCTGCCATCAGCGCGGCGCCTTCGCGATGGGCGGCATGGCGGCCGTCATCCCCAACCGCCGACACCCCGAGGTCACCGAGGCTGCCTTCGCCAAGGTCCGCGCGGACAAGACCCGCGAGGCGAACGACGGCTTCGACGGCTCCTGGGTGGCGCACCCGGACCTGGTCCCAACGTGTCGTGAGGTGTTTGATTCGGTGCTCGGCGGCAAGCCGAACCAGCTGGACAAGCAGCGCCCTGAGGTTGCCGTCACTGCTGAGCAGCTGCTGGACGTGGCCTCCGCCGAGGGCCAGGTGACCGAGTCTGGCCTGCGGCTCAACCTGTACGTAGCCATCGCCTACACCGCCGTATGGCTGTCCGGGAACGGCGCCGTGGCCATCCACAACCTGATGGAGGACGCCGCCACCGCGGAAATCTCCCGCTCCCAGGTGTGGCAGCAGATCCGCAACAAGTCCGTCCTCGCGGACACCGGCAACACCGTCACCCGGGAACTGGTGGAGCGGATCCTCGGCGAGGAAACCGAGCGGCTGCGCACGGAGGTCGGTGACGAGGCCTTCCGCCGCTACTACCAGCCGGCCAGCGAACTGATCGCGGACATCTGCCTTTCCGAGGACTACACGGACTTCCTCACCACCCCGGCCTACGAACTGGTGGGCTGAGACATGGCAGGACCCAAAACGTCGCTGTCCCCGGTGGACCTGGCGAACATCGACGGGCAGCTGGCCGCCACGGACCGCCTGCTGGAGCAGAATTACCCGGGCGACGACGGCTCCCGCCAGCCTGTCCACACCGTGTACGTGCCCGCGGACCGGTTTACGGCGTCGTTCGCTGCCGGCTGGGGTGCGGAGGCGCTGGCGACGGCGGAGGCGCACGGCGGCCTGGAAAACCTGGGCGCGCTGCTGGGCCAGGATGCCGGCCTGGCGGAAGCGGTTGCCTCCCGCGTCGCAGCCAAGCTCGCCATTGAACCGATTGAGGACCTCCGGCTGGATTTCGAGGACGGCTTCGGGGAAAGGGGCGACGACGCCGAGGACGCCGCCGCGGTGACGGCGGCTTCCACTGTGGCCGCCGCCGTCGCTGCCGGTTCCGCTCCCCCGTTCATCGGGATTCGGTTCAAGTGCTTCGAGGCGCCCACCAGGGCCCGCGGGCTGCGCACGCTGGACCTGTTTGTTTCCGGCCTCGCTGCAGCCGGCGAACTGCCCGAGGGACTGGTCCTGACCCTGCCCAAGGTCACCACCGTGGCACAGGTGCAGGCGATGGACTACGCCGTCTCACGGCTGGAGGAAGTGCACTCGCTTCCGGCCGGGCGGCTCCGCTTTGAGGTCCAGGTGGAAACCCCGCAACTGATCCTCGGGCCCGAGGGCACGTCACCGGTAGCGCAGCTGCCGCATGCCGTGCCCGGCCGGATCAGCGGCCTGCACTACGGCACCTACGACTACTCGGCGTCGCTGCAGATTTCCGCCGAGTACCAGTCCATGGAACACCCGGTGGCGGACTTCGCGAAGGAAGTCATGCAATTGGCCGTGGCGGGCACCGGCATCCGGCTCTCCGACGGATCCACCAACATCATTCCGGTGGGCGACAACGTGGAGAACGCCTGGCAGCTGCATGGCCGGCTGGTCCGGCGGTCGCTGGAACGCGGCTTCTACCAGGGCTGGGACCTGCACCCCGCCCAGCTGCCCAGCCGCTTCGCCGCAACCTACGCCTTCTACCGGCAGGGACTGCCTGCGGCCGCTGCCCGGCTGCGGAACTACGTGGAGCAGACCGAAGGCGGCGTGATGGACGAGCCCGCAACGGCCCGGGCGCTGGCAGCGTTTGTGCTGCGCGGCGTCCAGTGTGGCGCCGTTGGTGCCGATGAAGTCCAGGCGCTCGCCGGCGTCGGAATCCCCCAACTCACTGCACTGGCGCATCCGCGGCTGTCGCAGACCACTTCGAAGTAAGGACCCAAACCATGGGCAAGTACTACTCCCCCACCGGCGGGCTCCCGCCGCAGACCCACCTGACCACCGAACGGGCCATCGTCACCGAGGCCTACACGGTCATCCCCAAGGGCGTCATGACCGACATCGTGACCAGCAACCTGCCGGGTTTCAGCAACACCCGCTCGTGGATCATCGCCCGCCCCATCTCCGGCTTCGCCACCACGTTCTCCCAGCTGATTGTTGAGATCGGCCCGGGCGGCGGCGCGCCCAAGGCCGAATTCGAGGCCGGCGTGGAAGGCGTCGTTTTTGTTACCCGGGGCAAGGTCAGCCTCACCCTCGACGGCGAACTGCACCAGCTGGAGGAAGGCGGTTACGCCTACCTGGCCGCCGGTTCGGAGTGGGGCCTGGAGAACGTCTCCGACGACGTCGTCTCCTTCCACTGGATCCGCAAGGCCTACGAGCGCCTTGAGGGTTTTGAGGCCAAGTCGTTCGTCACCAACGAAAAAGACGTTGAGCCGACGTCGATGCCGGACACCAACGGCGCCTGGAAGACCACCCGCTTCACGGACTCCGGCGATCTGGCCCACGACATGCAGGTGAACATCGTGACGTTCCAGCCCGGCGGCGTCATCCCGTTCCCCGAAACCCACGTGATGGAGCACGGCCTGTACGTCCTGGAGGGCAAGGCCATGTACCTGCTGAACAACGACTGGGTGGAAGTGGAGGCCGGCGACTTTATGTGGCTGCGCGCCTTCTGTCCGCAGGCCTGCTACGCCGGTGGCCCGGGCGAGTTCCGCTACCTGCTCTACAAGGACATGAACCGCCAGGTCCGCCTCACCTGATTGCTCCCCAAGGGGGAAAATGGGTGCTATGGGCACAACCCCGGGCCGCGCGTGGAAGCGGATTGCCGCCGCCCTGAGCGCGGTTTTGCTGGTAACCTCCTCGGCCGGCTGCATTGACAACCCCCGGCCGCCGGACCAGGAAAAACCCGCCGCCTTCACCCTTTTGGAGGCTTTCAGTGCCCGGATGCTGGAGGAAGGGGCCCCTGCGGTCTTGATCGCAGTCCGGAACAGTGGCCAAACGTGGACGCATGCGGTCGGTGTCCGCAGCCTCGAAGCGGGTAAACCTGCCACGGTTGCCGATCCCATCCATGTCGGCACGATCACCGAAACCTTCGTTGCTGTCTCAGTGATGAAGCTGGTCGAGGAGGGCAAGCTCGACCTGGATGCACAGGTCAGCGGCTACCTTCCTGAATTCGGGAGGGTACTGCATCCTCCCGAACCGGTCACCGTACGCCAACTCCTGACCCATGAGTCAGGCATCCCCGATTTCTCCATTCCCCTGCTGGCCTCCGGGAATTGGGAGGAGACAACGGGCCGGCCGCTCAGCCTGGAGCAGCAGCTGGGCTTGGCCGCCGCCGTGCCGTGGGACGGCCGGCTGGCGCGGATCTTCGACTATTCCCGCTCGAACTACGCGGCTCTTGCGCTGATTGTTGAACGGCTCCGCGGCCAGGGGATCGGGCAGGTCCTGGCTGAGGACATTGCCGGGACCTTAGGCCTGAAAGCAACCCGGCTGGGCGGCTCCGCGCCAACAGACATGGTTCACGGCTACGTCACCGTGGAGGGCACGCGCCGGGACGTCAGCATGCCGGCCTGGCAGGAGGAGGCGCCCGCCACCGGAGCCGTATCCACGGTGGAGGAAGTGAACAGTTTCTACGCCGCGCTGCTGCAAGGCACCCTGCTTTCGCCGGAAAGTGTGACTGCCATGAAGGGTGGCTACTCACAGTATTACGGCTTTGCCCTGCGGCGATGGAACAACACCTGCAACAACCGTTTCTACTACGGCCTTCCCGGTGACACCGACGGCTACGGCGTGATCGCCGTGGCCAGCGAGGACGGCAGCAAGCAGCTTGCTATTGCCGTCGCCTACCCGCCCGCGCCGCCAACCCTCGAGCTGAACCCGTTGATCTACGACATGCAGGACGTGGCCCAGGAAGCACTGAACAGCCTGTGCGAGGCAAGCTAGGGGTTGAGGACCACCTTGATGCAGCCGTCTTCCTTCTTCTGGAACTTTTCGTACAGGGCCGGCGCGCCTTCCAGCCCGGAGCGGTGGGTGACCAGGTCCATCACACCCAGCGGATCGGCGTCGTCCTCCACAAGGGGCAGCAGGTAGTCCGTCCAGTGCCGGACGTTGCATTGCCCCATCCGCATTTGAATTTGCTTGTCGAACATCATGAGCATGGGCATGGGGCTGGCCTGGCCGCCGTACACACCGCTCAGCGACACTGTTCCACCGCGGCGCACGGCGTCAATGGAGGTGTGCAGCGCCGCCAGCCGGTCCACACCGCCGGTCTCCATCGCTTTCTGCGCCAGCTTGTCCGGCAGGAGGCCGAGCGCCTGGTGCGCGAACCCCGCGAGCGGCGAACCGTGGGCTTCCATGCCGACCGCGTCAACCACTGCGTCCGGGCCCCGCCCGTCGGTCATCTCGCGCAGTTCGTCCGCCACTCCCTTGCTGTAATCGAGCGTTTCCACCCCGTGCCGCGCGGCCATGTCGCGCCGCTCCGGGACCGGGTCCACGCCGACAACCCGGAAACCGCGGTTGACGCCGATCCGGGCGGAAAACTGCCCTACCGGCCCCAAACCAAAGACTGCCAGCGTGCCGCCGGGCGGGACGTTGGCGTATTCCACCGCCTGCCAGGCTGTGGGAAGGATGTCAGAGAGGAAGAGGTACCGTTCGTCCGGAAGCTCGGTTCCCACCTTCAACGGGCCGTAATCGGCATGCGGCACGCGCAGGTACTCGGCCTGCCCGCCGGGGACGGAACCGTAGAGCTCGGAGTAACCGAAGAGGGCAGCGCCGGAGCCTTTGTCCTTGACCTGCGTGGTTTCACACTGGGACTGCAGGCCCTGACGGCACATGTAGCAGTGGCCGCAGGCAATGTTGAACGGGATCACCACTCGGTCGCCCTTGCGCAGGTTGGTGACGGCGCTTCCCACCTCTTCCACGATACCCATCGGCTCGTGGCCGATCACGTCGCCCTTGTGCATGTACGGACCCAGCACTTCGTACAGGTGCAGGTCCGATCCGCAGATGGCCGTGGAGGTGATTCGGACAATGGCATCCGTGGGCTCCTGGATCACCGGATCGGGTACCTCTGCCACACTTACCGAGCGCTTTCCCTGCCATGTCAGTGCTTTCACGATTCGCCTTTCCTGGAAGTTTTTCGCTGCAGTCGGGGCTCGCCGCCCGTGCTTCGACGCTATCGGTTCCTGCAACAAAAAGTAAGCAGGCTGACTAAAATCCTTGTCGTCCCGGCCTGCGGCTTCTAGCGTAGGAAGAGCCACACCCGCAGACCACCACGAGTGAAAGAGGAACATGATGTCGCTCTACCAGCCCGAACCGGTTGAAATCTCCACGCGCATGCGGCCCGGAGAATGGACGGAAGAGAGCCTGGAGCAGCTCGTGGCCACCTACCGCGAGCGGATTATGGAAATGGGGGCAGGCGCGTCGGACGTGGTCACGGACATTGAGCGGGGCGATGACGGCTCGGTGCGGGTGGCGGTTTCCTGGGACAAGCCCGCCAACGAGGGTGATGAGGACACCGTCGCCGGCGGCCAGACGCTGTGACACTCGGCAGCCTGGATTACGACGACGGGTGGCTGGCAGGGGCCGCGGCGTCAGGAAGTGGGCGTCAGGAAGTGGGCGTCAGGAAGTGGGCGTCAGGAAGTGGGCGTCAGGCGTTAGGGCCCGGCGAGAGGAGCCTGCCGATGGCGCTTGAGGTGAGGTTCTCCAGCAAGTGGCGTGGGCCTTCGTAGACTTCCACCGCGCCCGCATCGCGCAGCTCGCCTGCACTGACCCCGCCGCAGGTGACCGCGATGGCCGGCATGCCCAGGGCAGCCGCGGCCTTCATGTCCCACACGGCATCCCCCACGAAGAGGGCGTCCGCCGCCTTCACTCCAATGGCCTCCAGCGCTGCTACGAGGATGTCCGGGGCAGGCTTGCTTTCCTTGGCGTCATTGGCGCTGGTGGCGGCATCGATGAAGGCATCAGCATCCAGCGTGGCCTTCATGACCTGAAGATCCTGCGTGCGCGCGGAGGAGGCGAGCGCAACCGCCAGGCCGGCCGCATGGCATTGCGCCAGCAAATCCTTCGCTCCATCGAAGGAACGCAGGGCCGGCCAGTGGGAGGCATAGAGGGCGCCGTGGCTGGACCTGATGTCAGAATCAAGGGAACGGTCGCGGTCTTCCGGCAAGAGGCTGTCCACCAGGCGGTCGCCGCCCATGCCCACAAAATGGTGGATGGACGCCATCGGGATGTCGTAGCCGTACTGCCGGAACGCTCCCCACCACGCAATGGTGTGGATGTACGAGGAATCGATCAGCGTACCGTCAACGTCAAAGAGGATCCCCTGAAGGCGCCCGCCGTCAGGGGACCCAATTTCCTGCGGCGCCATCAGCTGACCGCTGCCCGCCTGGCCTCGGGCGTTTTCCTGGCGCGGGCCGCTTCCTCCTTGGCGCTATTCACGGGGCGCATGCGCTCCCGGATCACGGTACCGGCGCCGTCGTGGCTCTCGTCCCTGATGAGGCCCGTCCCGGCGATTTCCCGGGCCATGGCCACTCCGGCAACCGCCGCCCTTTTCGTGGGAAAGGTCACCGAGATGGCCATCAGGTTCCCGGCTCCGTCCATCATCCTGACCCTGTAGCCGCCGTCAGGCGCGTCCACGAGCTCGAAATACCCGGCCATTGCAATCACTCCTCTTCAGTCACGGCACTGCGCTTTTTGGGAGCACTCCATGAAGTGTTAGTAAGTATACTTATCTATTCTGCGAAGGAGAAGTCCGGCCCCTGCACGCGCCGCCTCAGCGCGCTGCCGCCGTTTCCGGCGGAATGGGGGTGTCACTTCGCCGAACCGTATCCTGATGCAGCTCCAGAGCGCTAGTCACAAGGGCGAAGTGGCTGAAGGCCTGGGGCGTATTGCCCAGTTGACGGCCCGCCCGGACGCCCCATTCCTCACTCAGCAGGCCCACGTCGTTGCGCAGCCCAAGGAGGCGTTCGAAGAGTTCCCCGGATTCCTGGTGGCGGCCCGCGCCCAGCAGCGCCTCCACCAGCCAGAAGGAACAGGCAAGGAAGACGCCCTCATCACCCGGCAGGCCGTCGTCGCTCTCGGCCGGGCGGTACCGGAGCACAAAACCGTCCTCGGTCAGTTCCCGCTGGATGGCTTCTATGGTTCCGATGACGCGGGGGTCGTCAGGGGGCAGGAACCCCACGCGCGGGATCAGGAGCAGGCTGGCGTCAAGCTCCGGGCGGCCATAGGACTGCACGAAGGTGTTCCGGCGGGCGTCGAATCCGTTGGCCATCACATCCCGGTGAATGGTGTCCCGGAGTGTCTCCCAGCGCTCTACCGGCCCGGGCAGTCCTGAGTCGCGGACACCCTTCACCATCCGGTCCGCGGCAACCCAGGCCATCACCTTGGAGTGGGTGAAGTGGCGGCGGGGACCCCGCATTTCCCAGAGCCCGTTATCAGGCTGGTCCCAGATGGTCTCGAGATGCTCCATCAGTGCCACCTGCACGTCCCACGCCTCATCCGAATGCGTGAGCAGTGAGTTGCGCGTCAGGGCCAGGCAGTCCAGCACTTCCCCCCACACATCGAGCTGGAGCTGTTCGGCCGCGCCGTTGCCGATGCGCACCGGGGATGAGTTTTCGTAGCCCTTCAGCCAGGGCAGCTCCATCTCGGGCAGGCGGCGTTCGCCGTGGATGCCGTACATGATCTGCAGGTCTGCTGGATCACCGGCCACGGCGCGCAACAGCCAGTCCCGCCATGCGGCGGCCTCAGCCGTGTACCCGGCGGCCAGCAGCGCCTGGAGCGTCATGGTGGCATCGCGCAGCCAACAGTAGCGGTAGTCCCAGTTGCGGGGGCCGCCCAGCTGTTCGGGCAGCGAGGTGGTCACAGCCGCCACAATGCCGCCCGTTGGTGCGTACGTGAGGGCCTTCAATGTCACGAGGGACCGGACCACCGCTTCCTGGTACCTGCCCTCCACGGTGCACTGCGAGGCCCAACCGCGCCAGAACGCAAAGGTGGTGCCCAGCACTTCTTCGGCATCGACGGTGTGCGGCCGCCCCACATGGCTGGGCGCCCAGGTGAGGACAAAGGGGACCCGCTCCCCCGCGTTGACGGTGAAGTCGCTGACGGTGTGCATGTTCTCGCTGTGAAGCGGGGCCGGGGTCACGAAGTAGACGGCGTCGGGGCCGGCGATGGCGTGCAGGCCGTATTCGTCCCGTCGTACCCAGGGGATGATGTGGCCGTAGTCGAACCGGAGGATCAGTTCGCCGCGCATCTTGACACTTCCGCTGACGCCTTCGACGATCCGGACAATGTCTGCCACCGAGTCCCGGGGCGGCATGAAGTCGATGACCCGCACTGTTCCTTCGGGGGTTTCCCACTCCGTTTCCAGGATGAGGCTGCCGTCCCGGTACCCCCGGCTTGTGCAGGGTCCTCCGCTTGCGGGCGCCAGGAGCCAGCGGCCGGCGTCGGGCGTGTCCAGCAGTGCGTTGAAGCACGCGGGGGAATCGAACCTGGGAAGGCAGAGCCAGTCGATGGAGCCTTCTTTGTTGACCAGCGCCCCTGTATGGAGGTCACCGACAACCGCATAGTCTTCAATTCGCGCCATGAACTTACCCTGCCACAGCCGGGCCCGAAGCGGACCGGGCAGAGGGGTGTAGCCTCAAAAGAACGGCAGCAGTCACCGGAGGCGTACATGGCAGTCCATATCGGCACCTCCGGATGGAGCTACAACCACTGGGAGAACGTCCTCTACCCACCGAAGCTGCCGGTCAAGGACCGTCTCCAGCATTACGTGGCACGCTTCGGTACCGTCGAACTCAATGCCAGCTTCTACCGCTGGCCCCGGGATACCACCTTCGCAGGGTGGAACCAGCGACTGCCGGCCGGCTTCAGCATGTCCGTCAAGGCCCCCCGCGGCCTGACCCACGCTCGAAAACTGTACGAGCCCGAGGTGTGGCTGGAGCGCATTACGCGGTGCTGGCACGAACTCGGCGATAAACGGGCTGTCCTCCTGGTCCAATTACCGCCCGGCATGGAACGGGACGACGCCCGGCTGGATTACTTCCTGGCCGCGGTCCCTGACTGGATCCGCGTCACCGTGGAGTTCCGGCACCCCAGCTGGGACTGCCCGGAGGTGTTCGCCCTGCTGGAGCGCCACCGGGCTGCCTACTGCATCATGAGCGGCGCCAATCTTCCCTGCATCCTGCGAACCACAGCGCCTTTCGCCTATGTCCGGCTGCACGGGCCGGACCACCAGCACCTGTACGCCGGCTCCTATTCCGATGCGGACCTGCAGTGGTGGGCGGACCGGATTCGGGAGTGGTCCGCCAACGGCATGGACGTTTTCGCCTATTTCAATAACGACGGCGAAGGCCACGCCGTGCGGAACGCCGAGACCCTGCGCAGCATCCTTGGAGAAGGCTGACGTCATACGCGTCCGCGGGGCCAGCGTTCTCCTCCGACGGCGCGGCCCTGTGGCAGAGTGGAGCCATGGACACGGCTCCGAAAAATTCGTCAGAGAAAACAGCGCACACACCGCTCCCGGACGCGCTCTCGGGAAACCAGGTGTTCCGGCTGGCACACCGGATCTCCGATACCGCGAACTCGGTGCGGATCCGGCTGGCTAAGCGCTGGAAGTTTGCTGCCCAGACCATCGCCTACCAGGGCTACGGCTCCACCAGCCAGGTCCGCATCCTGGGGCGGGTCCTGCTGACCCAGAAGCCGCTGCCGGGGAGCAAAGCGGAGCATGCGGCGCAGAACGGCAACCAAAACGTCCGCGGCTGGCGCGCCTTCACCAGCGTGCCCCTGCAGTTCACCGACGTCGAAATCACCATCGGCGATGTTGTCACCCATGTCCGGGCGGACCGTGGCGGGCTGATTGACACGGAGGTGAACGTCCAGCTTTCACCGGGCTGGCACACGGCCGTCCTCCGGGCGGAAGGAACAGAACCTGTGGAGGCCCGGATCCGGGTCATCGCGCCGGATGTGAAGTTCGGGATCGTCTCGGACATCGATGACACCGTGATGGTGACGGCCCTGCCCCGGCCGTTCCTGGCCCTCTGGAACACCTTTGTCCTGAGTGAGCGGGCACGCATGGCCACCCCCGGCATGGCCGTGCTGATGGATCGGCTGACCATAGAGCACCCGGACGCGCCGGTGATCTACCTGTCCACGGGGCCTTGGAATGCGGCCCCCACGCTGGCCCGCTTCCTGACCCGCAACATGTATCCGTCCGGCGCCCTGCTCCTCACGGACTGGGGCCTGACGCAGGACCGCTGGTTCCGCAGCGGCCAGGACCACAAGCTTCGCAACCTGGCGCGCCTGGCCAGCGAGTTCCCGGACATGCGCTGGCTCCTGATCGGCGACAACGGCCAGCACGACGAGGCGATCTACTCAGAATTTGCGCAGGAGAACCCGAACAGGGTTGCCGCCATCGCCATCCGGCAGCTGTCCGTCAGCGAGTCAGTGTTCGCCGGCGGCCACTCGGAGGACGGGGACCACACCACATCCCAAGTCCCGTGGATCTACTCCCCGGACGGTGCCGGCATGGCCAAGCAGCTCACTACCCTGGACGTCCTCTAGAAGCCGGGCCGGGAACTGCGCGCCCTCACGGACCACACTCCCCGGCCCCGACCCGTCCCGCCGCGAACTCCTAGGCGCTGGCACTCAAAGGCGCCACGCCGTCGTCGGGCGCTTCGGTATCAAGAACCTCCGTGTCGAGATCTTCCGCATCGGGAACATCGGACGCTGCTGCCTGCGCAATGGCCACCTCAGCCGCGAGGGCAAGGTCGCGCTCCTCGATCAGTTCCTGGTACCAGAAATAGGAGGCCTTGGGTGTCCGCTCCAGGGTCTCCCGGTCAACGTGGAGCAACCCGAAGGGCTGGTTGTAGCCGGCGGACCACTCAAAGTTGTCCATGAGCGACCAGACGTAATAGCCGCGCAAATCGATGGACTCGGCGTCACCGCCCGGGGCGGTGGCCCGCAGCGCTGCCTCAAGGTGGTCCGAGAGGTATTTCAGGCGGCGCTCGTCAGGGATAAACCGGGTGTTGGTGGACTTGTCCCGGACGATGATGTCCTCGAAGCTGGCTCCGCCCTCGGTGAGGATGACCGGCGGCAGGTTGGGGTACCGTTCAGCCATTTCCTTCAGGGCCACCGCCATGTACTCGGGCTTGACCGGCCAGCCGTAGGAAGTGATGTCCGCTTCCGGCCAGGTCTCCACATGGAAGGGCGTTCCGCCGCTGCCTGCAGCGCTGAGGTCGCTGCCCATCGCCTCGGCCATACTCGCCGGCACAGCACCGCCGCCCGGCCCGACAGCCACCTTGGTGGGCATGTAATAGTTCAGCCCGTAGAAATCGAGCGGCTGGGAGATGATTGCCATGTCCTCGGGCGGGTGCTCAAAGGAGCTGAAGAACTTGGCGGCGCGGATCAGGTCCGGATACTTTCCGGTCAGCACGGGGTCCGCGTAGAGCCGGTTCTGCGCCAGATCCATCAGACCCGCGCTGATGTAGTCCAGCGGGTTGATGGAGTTCGGCAGCATGGGCGAGTAGACGTTTGTCATGCCGATTTCGCCGGGAACGTTCGCCGCCCGCAGGGCTTGCACGGCAAGCCCGTGGCCCAGCAGCTGGTGGTGGACGGTGGGGAAGGCATTCAGGACGAGCTCCTGGCCGGGCGAGTGCAGGCCGAGCGAGTATCCGTTGGTGCTCACGGTGGCGGGCTCGTTGATGGTCACCCACCTCGCCACCCTGTCGCCGAACGCCTCGGCAAGGATGCCCGCGTACTCCCCCAGCCGGTAGGCGGTGTCGCGGTTCATCCAGCCGCCCGCCTCGTCCAGGGCCAGGGGCGTGTCCCAGTGGTAAATCGTGGCCATGGGCGAGATTCCCTTGGCGAGGAGTTCGTCCAGGAGCCGGTCGTAGAAGGCAAGGCCCGCACGGTTCGCAGGTCCGCTGCCGGTGGGCTGGATGCGGGGCCAGGCGAAAGAGAACCGGTACGAGTCCACGCCCAACTGCTTCATGTGGGCAACGTCCTCGGGCATTCGGTGATAGTGGTCGCAGGCTGTGACCGGGCTGTGGTCCTCGACGATGGCCCCGGGCTTGGCCGAAAACACATCCCAGCCTGCAGGGCCACGGCCATCCTCATCCAGCGCGCCTTCGATCTGGAAGGCTGCGGTGGCCACTCCCAGGGTGAACCCCGGCGGGATGAGGGCGGCGAGGTCCTTGGCGGAAATATGCATTGAATAAACCCTTACTACGGACAGGACGGTCCCCGCTGAGTCCTTGAACCCGTTGGGAGGTCAGGACCATATCCTCGCATGATTCCCCAGCTGCTGGTGAGCGTGCTGCTAGGGTCTGGGAATGGATGAAAAACTGGGGAAGTTCATCGACAATTTTGCTGATCTGGTGCAGCTGGCACAGGCCCGCAGCCACAAACGCCAGGCCGGGGCGCAGCTGCTGGATACCCTGACCGGGCACCTCGGCCTGGCTGGTGAAGACGTCGCCGTAGTGGAGGAACAGATCCCGCCGCACAGGTTCGTGGATGCAGACATCGTGATGGCCGGGCTCGCCGCTTTGGATCCGGAAAGCCGGCTGGTGGGGGTCGGCGGCGGCGGCCAGCGGCACCACCAGTCGTTGAGCGACATGCTTCAGCAGTCGCAGGCTTTCCCGCAGTTCCCGCTGGCCCAGCCGGATTACATCAACCTGGCCGTGGGGCCGGATGCCCAGCGCCAGGCGGTGGGCTTCGGGCTGCGTCTTTTGACGTACGACGGCGGCCGGCTGGCTGTCCTGCAGCGCGCGGCAGATCCGCGCTCCGGGCGGCAGACCGCCTCCCTCGAGGTGGCGCCGGAAAACACCGCAACGGGGGCAGCGTTTTTGGCCGAGTACCGGCGGCGGATGGACAGCCAGAGCGTGCTCAAGGGGCAGGTCGTCTCCCTGACCATGGGTGAGTTCGGGCCAAGCAGCGGCGGGGTTACCTTCCATCACCGGCCGGACCTGCAGGGGCCGGAAGTGATCCTTCCGGCGGGCCTCCTGCAGAAGGTGGCGGGCCACGCCGTCGGCATAGCCGCTCACCGGGAGTCCCTGAAGCGCCACGGCCAGCACCTCAAGCGGGGCGTCCTGCTGTATGGCCCGCCCGGGACCGGCAAAACCCATACCGTGCGGTATCTGCTGGGCCAGAGCGAGGGCACCACCGCCATCCTGCTCAGCGGCGGTTCCCTCGCCCGCATCTCGGAGGCGGCACGGATGGCACGGGCCCTGCAACCGTCGATGGTGGTGCTGGAGGACTGCGACCTCATCGCGGAGGACCGGAGTTTCGGCCACGGGCCGCAGCCGCTGCTCTTTGAAGTCCTGGATGCCATGGACGGCCTGGATAACGACGCCGACGTCGCCTTTGTCCTCACCACCAACCGGCCGGACATGCTGGAGCGTGCACTGGCACAACGGCCCGGTCGGGTGGATCTCGCCGTGGAGATCCCGTTGCCTGCGCTCAATGAGCGGGTTGAGCTCATCCGGCTTTATGGCCGCCATGCCGGTTTCAGTCCCGACGCCGTGGCTGCCGCCGCTGAACGTACGGACGGAACCACAGCCTCCTTCGCCCGTGAACTGGTGCGCCGGGCCGTGGTTGCGGCAGCCCTTGGGGACGTGCCAGTCTCTGACTCCCACTTGGCAACGGCCGCGGAAGAGCTGCTGGGCGACGCCGAGTCCCTGACCCGGAGCCTGTTGGGCAGCGGGGCCGCCGGAACTGTTTGACGGCGACCTTGTTGTTCGCGGCGCCCGGCTTCCCGGCTCACTGGTCCCCGAACTCACTGGCCGCGGCTCACTGGTCCCCGAACAGGAATTCCTTTGCATGTGCGACGGCCTTGCGGAAGGCATCGTTCCGGAGCGTCACCAGGTGCTCCGTATCGCCGTCGGCCGGTTCGAGGTATCCGGTGTACCCCGGCCGCAGGACCCAGATGTCTCCCGCGGGCGGGAGATAGAACACACCGAAAGACCGCTGCTGCCTTTCGTCGTTCGTCCATACCGGCACCACTGCCAACGCCGCGCCGGTTGTGGGGTTGATCCACTGGGCACGGGGAAGGGGTTCCTCATGGGCTTCCGGGTCCAGGAACGGCGCGGTGCCTTTGCCCCACCGCTGTTCGAAACGCTCGTGGAACACCGGCATCAGGTGTGAATCGTAACGGCGCCAATCGCTCATACAGTTCTCCGCCTTTCAAAACGGTGGCCGGCGTGGGATCTTCCGGGGTTGCCTGGCCCCGGCAAGCAGTCCGGCAGGCCGGGATGTCGGCAGCTAGGCCCAGGGACCGCTTTCCCAGTGCACGGGGGTGACTCGGATCGTGTTCCCGGGAAAGCCGGCCGGATACTGGATCTTCCTGACCGGGATGTCCGTCCCGGTCCGGGATGCCGGTGCTGTGCGGGTTGCCGGTTTTGCCTCGACTTCACGGTCGTAGGCCGCCCGTCGGGCAGGATCATGCAGGACGGCAAAAGCCTGCATGATCCGCAGCAGCTCCGCCTCAGCCGGCGCTGCGCCTGCACCGGCATCAACCTTTTGCGCCCCGTTCTGCAGCCCACTCTGCCCGCCCGCGGATGCCCTCCCGCCACCCATGTCCGGATGGTGGCTGCGCATCAGGGCCCTGTAGGCGCGCGAGATCTGCTGCGGGGTGGCCTCGTGCGGGACCTGCAGGGTGGCGTAATAATCCGGGGTCTTGCCCATGTCAGTCTTCCGGTCAACAGCTGCAGTGCGGGGGGCGGTGCAGGGCAACTGCCGTTACCCTGCACCCTGCCTTACTGGCCTAGGTTCCGATCTGCTGCATCTGGCCCTGCTGCGTCTCAATTTCGATCTTGCGGGGTTTGGCCTTTTCCGCCACGGGGATTTGCAGCGTCAGGACGCCTTGGTCGTAGCTGGCCTTGATGTTGTCCGTGTTCAAGGTGTCCCCCAGGATCAACTGTCGGCTGAAGACGCCGCGGGGACGCTCGGAGGCCACCAGCTCCACATTGGGCTGGGTGGGATCCTGGCGTTCCGCCCGGACCGTGAGGACATTGCGCTCAACGTTCAGGTCCAGCGAATCGGGCTTGACGCCCGGAAGATCGAATGCCACCACAAACTCCCCGTCCTCCTGCCAGGCATCCATGGGCATCACGGCCGGGCGGGCGGCGGTTCCCAAGACCTGCTGCGCGAGCCGGTCCAGCTCACGGAACGGGTCCGTGCGCATCAACATCATTTCCTACTCCTTCAGCTCGATTTAGATGTTGGATCGGTGCCGCATCCACCTCCTAATTTATGGTGGTGGATGTAGATTTTTTATAGCACCCGTGGGACACTGGGGCAAGGCTTACCGCAAATTTCTGGAGAACTGATGGCAGGGCAGGAAGCACGACGGGCGCCGGCGCCTGCAAAGGGACGCGCACTGTATGCCATCTCTGTTGCGGCGAAGCTGGCAGGCACAGGCCAGCAGAACATCCGCCTCTATGAGACGCGGGGCCTGCTGACGCCGTCGCGGACTTCGGGCGGCACGCGGCAGTACAGCGATGCGGACATCGCAGTGCTGCTGCGGATCGGGGAACTCCTGGAACAGGGCCTGAACCTCGCCGGGGTAGCCAAGGTGCTGGAACTCGAGGAAGCCAACGTCAAGCTCCATCTGGCGCTCAAGCGCGCCCGGTCCCGGCCGCCGGCCTGAGTGATTCGCGGCGGGGAGAGGACAGCCAAGGTGGCCCCTCCGTCCAGATGCCCTGCCGGCTGTTTTGCGGCCGGTTCAGTCGCGCGGCGCGTCCGCCTTGGACAATTCGCCGGTGATCCGTTCGCCTGGAACCCTCGCCGTGCGCCACGTATCCAGGGCGATAACTCCGCCCAGGATGACCAGGGACAGCGAAAGCGATGCGAGGGCATCGCTGAGCCAGTGGTACCCCAGGTACAACCTGCTCAGCGCTGCAAGCACAATCCCGATCCCCGCCCCCATGAACCCGAACACGGCAGCCCGCCGGTTGCTGCGCCGGGAGTAAATCAAAAAGGCCCCCACCAGCAGGAAGTCGCATGCTCCCAGGACATGGCCGGACGGGAACGAAAAGGTGTGGTCTATGCCGAAAAGCATCTGATCCACCGGGGGACGCGACCGCCTCACAATCTGGAGGATGATCTGCGAAATGATCACCCCGGTGAGCATCGCGGACGCCAGCAGCACTGGACGCCAGGCATGCTTCGCCGCGAAACCCCAGGCCACAACCACCACCAGGACGATGATGGGGAGGGCAATGGGGCCGAAGACCACGGCCAGGAAGATCATGACCACCGTAAGGATTTCGGACCTCAGCCCGAGCAGCCAGTTCCGGGCGGGGCCGTCTGCGGCGGACAAGCCATCGGCCTGCACCACGCTGATCAGGGTGGCCAGAAAGAGCGCCAACCCGGCCGCCACCAAAATGACGGCTGCCCCGTACAGGCGGCGCCGGTCGGCCGGATCCACGTAGCGCTCCTCCACCACGAACTTGTCGTGGAAGGCTTGCCATCGGCCGGCACTTTTCCCGCTCGCTCCGGAGCCTGCTGTTCCCTGCTGTCCCACCGCCACGTCCGTCCCTCGGTAGTGAAGTTTGCCTAGGGTGAAGATTATCCCCGCTCGGCATCATTGGCGGCAGCCGGGCGCCATTATCGAGGTTGGGGTTGGCTGCGCCGGAATCGTCCTACCCTGGAGGTAGCCTGACTGCATGGGCGTCATGAACGAACTGATCGATCCTCCGGGCATTGCGGCGCTCACCCGTATCCTGACGAATGGCGCACCAGCAGTGCAATGGAAACAAACGGGTGCCGCCGCATCGCTGCTTGGTGACCTGAACCTGCGCGCGCGGACTGATCTGGTAGCCGAGGCCCTTGTGGCTGACATCAGCACGGGTCCCATCCCGGGATATACGACGGCGTCCGTCAGTTTCCGGGCGGCATTGGCAGTTCCGGAATTTACCGGCTGGGTCCTGTGGCCGGTTTCGGAGGCGGCCGTCACCCTCGCCCTCGCTTCAGGTGAAGCTGAGGACTTCGACGACTGCCTGGCGCTGCTCGCCGAACTGACGCCCAGGCTCACCGGGGAATTCGCCGTCCGCCGCCTCCTTGCCAGGAACCCGGACCGGGCCCTGGCAGCGATCCTGGGATGGACGGCCAATCCCGATGAGCACGTCCGCCGCCTCGCGAGCGAGGGCACGCGGCCCTACCTGCCGTGGGCGGTGCGCGTCCCTGCCCTCACCCGGCGGGCCGAAGCTACCCTGCCCATCCTCACTGCCCTCTACCGCGACCCGTCCGAATACGTTCGGCGTTCGGTCGCCAACCACCTGAACGATCTCGCCCGGCATGCGCCCGATGCCGTTGTGGACACAGCCCGTCAATGGCTCTCGGCGGCGGACGGCAACACTGGGTGGGTGGTCCGCCACGGGCTCCGCACCCTGGTCAAGAAAGGACATCCGGGCGCGCTGGCCCTGCTGGGCTTCGCGCCTGCGTCGGTGGCCGTTACCGGGCCGCGCCTTGACCGGGAAATCCTCTCCGTGCCGGGTGAATTGACGTTTGCCTTCGAAATTGCGAACACCGGCACCGAGGACGTGCGCCTCGCGGTGGACTACCTGGTTCACTACCGCAAGGCGAATGGGAGCCAGTCGGCGAAGGTCTTCAAAATTTCAACCCTGACCCTGGCCCCGGGCGAGAGCAGGAGCCTGTCCAAGCGCCACGCGTTCAAGCAAATGACTACCAGGGTGCACCATCCGGGACTGCACGCACTGGAGCTTCAGATTAACGGCACCGTGCATGGGCGCACCGAGTTCCTGCTGGAGATGGCGTAGTTCCTGCTTTGGCCTAGAACGAACCGGTGGTGAACTGCCAACTCCTGCCGGCGAAGGGGTTTCCGGCAATGTCACGCACCCCGGCGCTGCCGCCGGTCACCGTCACGGTGTACTTGGTCTTCGCGGTGAGGGCCTGCTGGGGGTCCAGGATCCACTGGTTGGTGGTGCCGTTCCGGGACACGGCCGCCGGCACCACTGCGCCGGTGGCGGCATTCTTCACCGTGAAGGTAGTCCCGTTGACTCCCTGGACGGGCTCGTTGAAGGTAACGCTGATGTTGTTGGTCCGGCGCACCAGCAGTGCGTTGCTGCCTGGGGTGGAACCGGTGACTACGGGCGCGGGGCCGGTAAGAAAGCTCCAGCTGGAGGACGCCAGCGGTGTTCCCGCACCGTCGCGGATGGCGGAAGGGCCGCCCACCAGCATGGCCGTGTAGCGGGTGTCCGACGTTAGGCCGCCAGCCGGGTCCAAGGTGGCGGTGCGGGTGGTGGCGTTGTAGGTGACGGTGGCAGGAACGGTGCCGCCGGCCGCGTTCTTTAGCACAAACGTCCCGGTGGTGACGCCTTGGACGGCGGCACTGAAGGTGGCCGTCACATTGGTTCCTGTTGCCACCGCTGCTGCGTTGGCTTTCGGGGCAGTGGCGGTGACAGTGGGCGCCGGCGCAGTGGGAGCCGGGGCGGGTGCCGGAGCAACAGCGGCGGCAAACAGCAGCCGGTTGGGCGTGCCGCTGGCGGCTCCGGTGACCACTCCGGCGGTGGCGTTGGACACCAGCGCGCCCGCTACCTGGGCCGGCGAGAGTGCGGAATTCTGGGAAAGCAGTATTGCCGCTGCCCCGGCCGCGTGGGGAGCAGCCATGGAGGTTCCGGACATGGACACGGTGGCGGTGGCGGAGGTGTGGTGGGTCGAGGTGATGCCCACACCGGGGGCATAGAGGTCCACGCAGGAACCGAAGTTGGAGAAGGCCGCCTGCCGGTCAGCGGAATCGCTGGCAGCCACCGTTACTGCTCCGGGGACGCGGGCTGGAGAACTGCCGCAGGCATCCACGGCGGAGTTGCCGGCGGCAACCACTGCAGTGACGCCGTCGTTCATGACAGCCTGGATGGCAGCGTCCACGGCGGAACTGGCCGCGCCGCCAAGGCTGAGGTTAACCACTGCCGGCGTCCCGGCTATGTGGTGGGCGGCGACCCATTCCAGGCCCGCCACCACGTCGGAGTCGAAGCCGGAGCCGTTGCAGTCCAGCACACGCACCGGCACCACAGTGGCGGCCTTGGCCACACCGTAGGTGGCACCGGCAATCGTTCCGGCCACGTGGGTGCCGTGTCCGTTGCAGTCGCTGGAACCCCGGCCGTCAGCGACGCCGGACCAGCCGGCTGCCACCCGGCCGCCGAAATCGGTGTGCGAGGCCAGGACGCCGGTGTCCACCACGTATGCGCTGACGCCTGCTCCGGATGCCGTCCAGGAGTAGGACCCGGACAGTGGTAGGGGCCTCTGGTCCACCCGGTCCAGGCCCCAGGGTGCGGGCTGCTGGGATGCGGAGAGACTGACGGGTGCGTCCACTTCCACCGAGACCACACGGCTGGACCGTGCCAGCGCTGCTGCCTGTGCGGGTTTGGCGGTTACGACGGCGCCACGGACAGCGTGGGCAAAAGTACGGCCGACGGCGAGCCCTTGCGCGCGCAGTCCTGCCGCCTCTGCAACCACATCCGTATTGGGCGCGTACTGGACGATGTAGCGGCCCGTTGCACCGGCATCAGCAGGCGGAACTGCCGACGCCGGCACGGAAGCGGTAGAAAGGGCGACGGCGGAAACCAGCACTGCTGCGAAGGGCAGCACATAGGGTGGAGTGCGAATTTTGGGGTCCTTGCTTTGGCGTGGCGGGCTGCACGGGCAGTATTTTCATCCGCCCTACCAAAAGACTAGGACTCCTTTCACACCGAAACGGGGTTTTTGCAGGATCCTGCGCAAATCCTGAGACTCCTGCGCATCAACTATGCAGGTTAAGTGGTGGCGCCTGCCGCGATGTCCGTCCGGTGGTTCCGCCAGGAGTATTCGGGCTCAAAACCGAGCAGGCGCCTGGCCTTCTCAATGGACAGCATGGTTTCGTGCTCACCCAGGTCCTTGGTGACCTTGACGGCGGGGAACACCTCCGCAGCCAGTTCCGCGCTGGCCCGGCTCATCACCGTATCCGCGTTGGCAATGATGTACGCTTCGAACCCCGGCCTGGCGTTTTCGAGGGCGCGGACCACGGCCTGCGCGCCGTCGCGGCCGTCGATGTAGCTCCAGAGGTTCCATTTCCGCAGCGAGGCGTCGGCGTCGAACGCGGGGAACCTGTCGTAGTCCTCAACGTCCATGACATTGGAAAACCGGAGCCCGGAGATGCTCAGCTCCGGATCCCACCGCGTCAGCTCCACCGCCATCTGCTCCTCGAGGTGCTTGACCAGCGAGTAGGTGCTCTCCGGCCGCGCGGGGTACTCCTCGTCCACGGGAATGTAGGGCGGGTCGACGTCGAACGGCAGCCCCAGCACCGTCTCGCTGGAGGCGTACACCACCTTCTTGATTCCTGCCCGCCGGGCGGCCTGGAAGACGTTGTAGGTGGCGAGCATATTGTTCTCGAAAGTGGCCGCGTCGGGGATGATGCCGGGCGCGGGAACGGCGCCGAGGTGGACCACTGCGTCGAACCCGCCGTGGCGGTCGTCCAGGCCCAGCAGGACATCCACCACCTGGCCGTAGTTGCGCAGATCCACAACCACCAGGCCGGGATTCCGCTCCCCCGCGCGGTCCAGGTTGAGCACCTGGTGCCCGTCGCCGGTCAGCCTGCGCAGCACGTGCCGTCCCAGCTTTCCGCTTCCTCCGGTTACTGCCACCCTCATGCGTGTTCTCCTTTGCCGTTGATAAAGCCTTCGACGGCGGCGATCGCATGTTTGGTGATGTCGCCGGGATCGCCGCTGCCGTTCACCGGCACCAGTACACCCCTGCCTGCGTAAACTGACACGACTTCGTGCGTCTCGCGGTGATAGAGGTCGAGGCGGCGCCGGAACACGTCCACGGTATCGTCCCTGCGGCCCTCGTCCTTGGCACGCCGCAGCATCCGCTGTTCCAGCTCGGCGTCGGGGGCCCGGAGCTCTATGACTGCATCGATGCCGTGCCCCTGCGAGGAAAGCATATTGTCGAGTTCGATCACCTGGGGTGCGGTGCGCGGGTAGCCGTCCAGGAGAAAGCCGGCCTGGACATCAGCGTCCAGGAGCCGGTCCTTGACCAGGGCGTTGGTGAGGTGGTCCGGTACGAAGTCGCCGTCGTCGAGGTACTTGGCAGCTGCATTGCCCAGTTCCGTCCGGCGGCTGACGTTGCTCCGGAAGATTTCACCTGTGGACACTGCGGGAACGCCGAAGTGCCGGGCCAGGTGTTCCGCCTGAGTTCCCTTGCCGGAGCCGGGCGGACCGATGATGAGCAATCTGGTCATGTTTCTGTCCCTCCATAGCGCAGCTGCCGCTGGTTCCGGGTACGCCGCCGGCAGCGCCGGCGCGTGCCCCATTCTGCCGGTAAGGCCCGGTCCGGCGCCAGCGTCCGCGGACCGGCGGGCCGTAGGGATGACGTTTCCCGGCCCCGGAGGATGTATATACTTCTGGATATCGGTTTAGCAGCAGGCCGTTGGAAAGTTCGTCGATCCAGCGAGCATTGCCGCCTTCCGCCCGTAGGGATTGGACCAGGCATGTACCTGCTCGTTTTGACCTGAGCGAATGGCACAAAAAACCGTGGCCAGCGAGTCAACCGCAAAAACTGATACATCCATTACTGAGCACCTGCATGAACTTGTCCTCAACAGCTCCGATGTTGAGGACTTCCTTAACGAGCTGGCGCAGGTGTCCGCCCGCAATCTTTCCGAGCCCGGCGACGAGATCCTGTGCGCCATCACCCTGTTGCGGCAGCGGAAGGCCGCCACGGTGGCCAGCAGCAGTCCGGCCGCCGAAGCCGTTGCACGGCTTGAGTACGAGTTCAACCAAACGCCCAGCATGACGGCCTCCACCATGCAGGAGACCGTCCAGGTGCCGGACATCCGGGACGACGGCCAATGGCCTGACTACTCCGCGGCGTTGCTGGGCGAGGGCGTCCGCTCCGTCCTGGCGCTGCCCTTCCAGCTGGAAGGCGAAACCAAAGCTGCGTTGCTGCTGTACTCGGGCCGCCCCAACCGTTTTGAATCACGCGTGCTCGAGTTCGCCGAGGACTTCGTCAGCCAGACCTCACTCGCGCTCCGACTGGCTGTCCGCTTTGCCCATTTCAGCGAGAGCGCGGCCGACCTGCGGGCCACCCTGGAATCGCGGACAGTGATCGATATGGCCGTGGGCATCATCATGGCCCAGAACAGGTGCAGCCAGCAGGACGCCTTCGAGATCCTTAAAACAGCGTCCAGCACCCGCAATTCCAAGTTGCACGATGTTGCCACGGCAGTGGTCAACTCCCTGGGCCAAGGCCCGGCACGCACCCACTACGACGGGTAACAGCACCGCGTGAGGCCTCTTCGTCGACGGCGGCGCCACCCGCCGTCGACGATATGGCTGATTTGCCCGTCAGGAAGGCAAGGCGAGTACACCGCTGCCCAGGGCCCCGGCGGCGGTGGCGGTGGCGGCAGACCGCGCTGGTAACCCCAACGCCCCATCACCTCCTGCAGGTATCCACCCAACGCCCCATCACCTCCTGCAGGTATCCACCCAACGCCCCATCACCTCCTGCAGGTATCCACCCAACGCCCCATCACTTCCGGCGGCGGCGGATTCCCGCCGTCGCCGGAAGTTCCTGCGTTAAGCGCAGACTACTTGGCGAGGAAGCGCAGCAGGACTTCGTTGACCTCTGCGGCGTGGGTCAGGAGCAGGCCATGCGGGGCACCCTCGATCTCCACATACTCCGCGCTGGGCAGGGCCTTGGCGAACAGCCGCCCCGTGGAATCAATGGGAAGGATGTTGTCCGCGGTGCCATGGAGGATCAGCGCGGGAACGTCGATCTTGGGAATGTCGTCGCGGAAGTCGGTGAGCCACGTGGGCTGGGCTGCAACGGATGCAGTGGCTCCGGCACTGGCAGCGGTGTTCCAGCTGGCGGTGACGGCCTCCTGGCTGAGGCGCGGAGTGCCCAGGAACGTATCGCTGTTGTAGAAGTTCTTGAAGAACTCGGTGAAAAAGGCGTACCGGTCTGCAGTTACAGCCTCGGTCAATCCGTCGAAAACCTCCTGCGGAACGCCGTCAGGGTTGTCATCGGTCTTCAGCAGGAAGGGTTCGAGGGATCCGAGGAAGGCTGCCTTGGAAACCCGGGCGGAGCCGTAGGTGCTCAGGTAGCGGGCCACTTCGCCGGTGCCCATGGAGAAGCCGACCAGTACAGCGTCGCTCAGGTCCAGGGTGGTCAGGATGGTGTTGAGATCGGCAGCGAAGGTGTCGTAGTCGTAGCCCTGCGTGGTCTTGCTCGATTTGCCGAAACCGCGGCGGTCGTACGTGATGACCCGGTAGCCAGCCTCGAGGAGGGCAGCGGTCTGCTTCTCCCAGGAGCCGCCGTCGAGTGGGTAGCCGTGGATCAGCACGACCGGCTGGCCCGAACCGTGGTCCTCGTAGTAAAGCTCGATGTCAGTGCTGTTTTCGGTTCCAACGGTGATGAGAGCCATCGCGGCGGGTCCTTTCGAGACTGTGGGATCGGTGCGGGCCGAGGCAGTGCAAGGCCCGCGCAGTTCCTACTCTAGGGTGGTCCGCCGTGCGGCGCGTTACTGGGACGGCTGCGGAAGCTCACAGTTTATTTGCGGGTTGGCGCCCATGTAGTTCAGGGGGCCCGCTGCGATGGTGATTGCTATCGTCCCGGCTTGCGCACAGGTACCCGGCGCTCCCCCGAAGTAGCCGCGCTGCCAGGCGGCCACACCGCCAATGATCAGCCAGATGACAACAAGGGCTCCGAGTATCCGCATCATTCCTCCATTGCCGCGGCGGCTGTGGGTTCAATTATGCGGCGCCGGCACGAAAAGTGAGAGGGCGATCGAAGAATGTCCCCGAAAGGTGATAGAGCGTCGGGGAAAAGTGTGCGGAACGTGATAGAGCGTCCGGGAGAAACAGAAATGCACCTCCGGCGCCGGGGTTGGTTCCCGGTACCGGAGGTGCATTCGGACTTCTGAATCAGGCGTTACTTAAATGGGTGGTGCTTCGGTCAGGCCGTGGCCGGCTTACCCGGCAGGGCCAGCTTGAAGACCTTGGCCCAGGACGAGCCCACCTGCTTGAGCAGCGGACCGGTGGTGTACTTCAGGCCGTAACGCTGGCAGATTTCACGGACCCTCGGGGCCACCTCGGCGTACCGGTTGGACGGCAGGTCCGGGAAGAGGTGGTGCTCAATCTGGTGCGACAGGTTGCCTGTCATCAGGTGCATGAACTTGGAACCGGAGATGTTGGCGGACCCGATCATCTGGCGGACATACCAGTCACCGCGGGTTTCGCCTTCCACCATTTCCTCCGTGAAGGTGTCGGTGCCTTCGGGGAAGTGGCCGCAGAAGATGACGGCGTGAGCCCAGACGTTGCGGACGGCATTAGCGGTGATGGTGCCGTAGAGGGCCTGCTTGCCGGATCCGGTGAGCATGGCGACGGCGGGGGTGGCGGCGTAGTCCTTGGTGAACTGCGTGACCACCTTCTTGCCCAGGGCCTTGAGGTCCTTGAGCAGGGCTTCCTTGGACTTGGTGCCTTCCTTGTACTCGGTGAGCTCAAGGTCGTAGATGGCGATGCCCCACTCAAAGACGGGAGCCAGGATGGCGTTGAACAACGGGTTGGCCAGATTGATGGGCTTCCACGGCTGTTCTTCGTCCATACGCAGGAGGTTGTACCCGACGTCGTTGTCCTTGCCCACCACGTTGGTCCAGCGGTGATGCAGGTCGTTGTGAGTGTGCTGCCAGGAGCGCGACGGCGTGACGAAGTCCCACTCCCAGGTGGTGGAGTGGATGTCCGGGTCCCGCATCCAGTCCCACTGCCCGTGCAGGATGTTGTGGCCCAGCTCCATGTTCTCGAGGATCTTGGCCAAGCTCAGCAGGGTGGTGCCCGTAACCCAGGCGGCCTTGTTCTTGCTGACCAGCAGTGCGGCGCGGCCGGAAATCTCCAGGCCGCGCTGGATCTTGATCATGCGGCGGATGTACGCGGCATCCTCCGCGCCGCGCTTGGCCAGGACCTCGTCGCGGATCGCGTCGAGTTCGCGTCCAAGCTCGGCCACCTGCTCGTCGGTCAGGTGGGCGGCAGCGGGAGGCCGGACCGTGGGGCTGCCGGATTCCGCCAGCTTTCCGGGGCGCGTCCTTGACCCTCCGGTGGAACTGCCTTCGGCGGGGGTGGGCTTGCTGCGTGTAATTACAGACATACCGTGGTGCTCCTCAGATTTCGAGGTTGACGGGTCCGGCGGCTGCCGAGACACACGTTTGGATCAGTTGGCCGGGTTCGCCATGGACTTCCCCGGTGCGAAGGTCCCTGACCTGGCCGGCCAGGAGAGGCGTGAGGCAGCTGTGGCAGATGCCCATGCGGCAGCCGCTGGGCATCAGCACCCCCGCGTCCTCGCCTACGTCGAGCAGAGGCGTGTCGCCGTCGGCATCCACCTCACGGTCGGACGCTTCGAAGGTGACCAGTCCGCCGTCGTGCCCCACACCCCCGGCGAAGGTGGTGTTGAAGCGTTCGATCATCAGGTTGCCGGGATCGCCGGCTACCGCAATGTCCGAGCCGGGCGCGGCCGTTGTCAGGGCTGCCTGCTTCCACAGGGCCTCGGCGTCGTCCAGGAAGCTGTCCGGGCCGCAGGCGTAGGCGGCGCGTTCCTTCCAGTCCGGGCAGATTTCGTCCAGCTGCGTGGTGTTGGTCAGGTCCATGCGGCCCTGCTCGCCCGTGAACCAGTGGGCCAGGCGGAAGTTGGGGAACTGGTCTGCCAGCTCGGCAAGTTCTTCGCGGAAGAGGCTGTCACCGGGGGTGCGGGCCGAGTGGACCAGCACGACGTCGGCATCCGGGCGCCGCGGAACAAGCGTGCGGATCATGGACATCACCGGGGTGATGCCGCTGCCCGCCGTCACCATCAGGAGGGGCCGGGGGTGCTCCGGGAGCACGAAGTCGCCCTGCGGGGGCGCCAGGAAAAGGACGTCGCCCGGGCGGGTGGTCCGCACGAGCGTGCCGGAGACCGCGCCGACGTCGGTGACCGTAATGGCGGGATCCTTGCCGGCGGGGGCGCTGAGGGAGTACGACCGCCAATGGCGGACGCCGTCCAGTTCGACCCCAATGCGCGCCCACTGGCCGGCCAGGTGGGAATGCCACCCGCGGCCGGGCCGGAAGAAGATGGTTGCAGACTGCGCAGTCTCCTGCACTACCCGGGTGACGACACCACGGAGCTGCCGCGCAGAGTAGACGGGGTTGAACAACGCTAGGATGTCCTCCGGCGCCAAAGGCGTAGTGAGGACAGAGGCCGCTTGGGCCAGCTGACGTAGCCGGATCATGCGATAAAGCCTAAAACGGCGCGGGCCATATTTCTCTCTCTCCGTCATATGACCGTTCCGCAGTCACGCTGTAATGGTGCGCTAAGCCCCCAAGCCGCACTTTAAGAGTAACGGCTGCAGTCTGCGGAAGGTTCCCCACATTTCAGTAAGCATGCTTAGTATACCGCGGACCGGCACGGCAGGAGACATTTACGCCGCGGCCGCCTTCGTTGCGCCACACCGTGGATCAGGATTCGGCCGGACTCCACCCGAGCGCAGGCGCAATGTAGCTGGCGACGTTTCCCAGGAGCTTGGCATTGAACTCGACGCCGAGCTGGTTGGGCACGGTGAGCAGCAGGGTGTCCGCCTCCTGTACCGCCGTGTCCGCGGCGAGTTCCTCCGCCAGGACGTCCGGCGCGCCCACATAGCTTTTCCCGAAGCGGGCAGTCAGTCCGTCGATAACGCCCACCTGGTCCCGGCCGTCCCGCAGGGCACTGCCCGCAAAGTAGCGGCTGTCCTCCCCATCCACGATGGGAAGCACGCTGCGGCTGACTGAAACGCGGGGGGTGTGCTCATAACCAGCTGCCGCCCAGGCGTTCCTGAACAGCCTGATCTGCTCCGCCTGGAGTTCATGGAAAGGTACGCCGGTGTCCTCGGTCAGGAGAGTGGAACTCATCAGGTTCATGCCCAGCTCCGCAGCCCAGACGGCCGTCTTCCTGCTGCCGGCTCCCCACCAAATGCGCTGCGCAAGGCCCGGTGACTGCGGCTGGACGGGCAGGAGTCCGGCGGCACCGCCGGCGTAGCGGGGATCCGCTTCAGCCACCCCGGCACCACTGATGGCTTTCCGGAAATAGGCTGTGTGCCGGCGTGCCATATCAGCGTCCGTTTCCCCCGGCTGCGGATGGTGGCCGAACACAGCCGCCCCGTCCCGCGCCGGCTCGGGCGAACCACGACTGATGCCGAGCTGGAGCCTGCCGCCGCTGATGAGATCGGCCGCGGCGGCGTCCTCTGCCATATACAGGGGATTTTCGTAGCGCATGTCGATCACACCTGTGCCGATTTCGATCCGGCTTGTCCGCGCACCAATGGCCGACAGCAGCGGGAATGGCGAGGCCTGCTGCCGGGCGAAGTGGTGGACGCGGAAGAATGCCCCGTTTACCCCCAGTTCCTCGGCGGCGACTGCAAGGTCGATGGCCTGGAGGAGGGCATCCCCTGCAGTCCGGGTGCGGGAACCCGGGCCCGGTCCCCAATGGCCGAATGAAAGGAATCCGATGCGCTCCATACCTGCCCTCACCTCGCCGGCACTCCCGGCATTTCCCGCTGTCATGGCCCGCACACGCTTCCGGACCGATTGCCTACCGTTAAGGCAGTCTAATCGGGCGGGAGGGGCCGTGGCCGGGGAAAGGCCGCTGGCTAAACTGGCACCGTGACTAACAGAGAGCAGCACGCCAGCGCCGATACGCCGGCGTCGCGCGGGAAGATCGCCGAACGGTTGCTGCCCGGCGGCGAGGAACCGGACCCCCGGTTCACACTTGCGAACGAACGCACATTCCTTGCCTGGATCCGCACTTCACTGGCGCTCCTGGCTGGCGGCATCGCCATTGAAGCCTTCACCGAGGACCTTTTCCTGGAGCCCGTCCGCAAGGGCCTGGCAGTGGTCCTGCTCCTGCTGGGCATGCTGCTGAGCGCCGGCTCTGCGGTGCGGTGGCTGCGGGTGGAACGAAGCATGCGGAACAGGGCGCCGCTGCCGCTGCCGCTTATTGTCCCGCTGCTCGCCGGGGCAGGGGCGCTGGCGGCCGCCGTCGTACTGATCTTTATCCTCTGGCGCTGAACCGGTGCCCAGCTACCACCCCGCCGGCGGTCACGGGGATCCGGGCCTCCAGCCGGAGCGAACCACTCTGGCCTGGGGCAGGACGATGATGGCCCTGCTGACGGTCAGCGCGATCTTCCTGCGCTGGCTTCCGGTCCACGGGCTGCCCATCCTGCTGCTGTTCGCCGTCTCGGCCGGGGCAGCCGGGGCGATTTACTTCACGCAGCGCCACCGCTACCGCGCCAGTTCTCGCGGAATCACCAAGGAAAATGTCGACGCCGACATCACCGCAGTGCTGTGGACTGCTTTTGCAGGGGTCGCGTTGGGCGGCCTCGGCATCGGCGTGATCCTCACCGGATAACCGGTTGCTGGTATTTCCGCCCTAGAACATTGGCAGCACAAAGCCCGCGAGCAGGGCAAATGCGCCGATCCCCGTAAGGCAACGGCCCAGCACAGCCGCTGTCTTTCCCGCCTCTTCCGGAGCCGCCATCTGCCACTGGGTGGGCCGCTTGGGATGGTAGTAAATGGGGAGCGTATCCCCCACCGCGAGGTCCTTGATGTCGTGCGGTGACATGGGCGCATGGTGCACCTGGTACTTCCGGTCGAACCAGCGGAAACCCACCCCGGTGTTGTCCGAATACACCACGGCATCGGCCACGGCCCATGGGTGCACAAAGCGGCGCAGGAAGCCTGTGTAGAACAGCAATGCCAGCCCGGCGGGCAGGCACAACCAGGTGAGCATTTCCAGGATTGGACCTGCCATATCAAGCACGGTGGGCATGATTCTGATGGTACAGGCGTACGCTGAGGGAGACGTTTCCGGCGGAAGGGGTAGACATGAACGACGAAGATCTTTTGGCCCGCATCCAGGCCCTTGTGGAGGAGGAACACACACTCCGCGGGGATGCCGGCGACGGCCAGGCGCCGGACCAGGGCAGGCTCAAGCAGGTGGAAGAAAGGCTTGACCAGGCCTGGGACCTGCTGCGCCAGCGCAGGGCCAAAGCGGAATCAGGCGAAAACCCCAACGAGGCTGAAGCCCGGCCGGTAAGCGAGGTAGAGGGCTACAAGCAGTAGCCCTCTACCTCGCTTACGTCTCTGCCGTCAGCCGATCGGTTCGGGCATTTGCTCCACCACGTACTGGACGTCCACGGACAACCCCGTGACAGGATCTGCCATTTCCACCTTCCAGCTGCGGGCGAACTGGTTTACGCCACCGGTCATGGCCACGGTGCCGGAGATGAGCACAGTGCCGGGCTGGTTCAGGCCCCGTTCCGCCAGTACTTCCAGCCAGTAGTCCGGGGTCAGCAGCGCCTCCAGTGAACTGTCCTGGATGAGGGTGTCCGGAGTCTCCCCCTCGCCTACCCAGCCCTTCAGCGTGATCCTGTCGAGGTGGTCACGCACATCGTCAAGCCGCCATGCCTTCCGGCCCAGGACGTCCGGGCTCGCGTTCTTGCTCCACGCCACGCCATGGACTTCAAGCTCCCGGTCCGTATGGTCACAGGCCACCGTCAGCAGCACGTCGTCGTCCGTGATCACCAGCGCCCATTCCGCCTCGCCGGACGTCCGTCCATGCTGCACGCGCACTTCGGACACCTGCTGCGCCAGATAAGGCGACACCGGGTAGAGGGCCGGGGTTGTTGCCGGGCCGGGGACGCCAAGCTCCGCAAGTTCGGCAATGTGCGCCTGGACTTCCTCCTGCTCGCGACCCGCATATCCCGCGTTGAGAAGGTGCCTGACCTGTACGTCCCTGGCGCTGCCATCGGGTAGTTCAAAGCTGAGTACCGCCATGGTGGATCCATCCTTTTCGTGTGCTGCGGGAAAAAAATTAACAAACCGGAAACCGGAAAGGGTCGCCATGTACAACCAGTATGCGTAATGTATACAATATACGCCAGCATGACCGGCGTCACCATTAGAGACCACAGTGGAGGACACCATGAGCAACTCTCCCGCTCCGGCTCCGGGCGCAGCGCCGCACCCGCCGATCCACCCCAAGGGCTTGTACAAGGCCTTTGCCGCCAGCCTCACCGGAACGGCCCTTGAGTGGTACGACTTCGCCGTCTACTCAGCAGCTGCCGCCGTTGTATTTCCCCTCGTCTTCTTTCCCGCTTCCGACCCTCTGACGGGCACCATCCTCGCGTTCTCCACCTACGCCGTGGGCTACGTGTCCCGGCCGGTAGGCGGCATCATCTTTGGCCGCCTGGGTGACCGGATCGGACGCAAGAAGGTGCTGGTAACCACCCTGATGATCATCGGCGTGGCCACGGTGTTGATTGGTGTCCTGCCGGGCTACGACAGCATCGGCATTACGGCGCCCATCATCCTGGTGCTGTTACGGTTCGCGCAGGGCGTTGGCGTCGGTGGCGAATGGGGCGGCGCCGTCCTGCTCTCCAGCGAATACGGCGATCCGCACCGTCGTGGATTCTGGGCCTCCGCCGCTCAGGTGGGTCCGCCCGCCGGCAACCTCCTGGCCAACGGCGCACTCGCAGTCCTGACCGTGATGCTTACCGAGGAGCAGTTCCTGAGCTTCGGCTGGCGCATCGCGTTCCTGGTCTCCGCACTGCTGGTCGCGTTCGGCCTCTGGATCCGGCTCAGGCTCGAGGACACCCCTGTCTTCAAGGCCATCGCCGCCCACGGTGAGCAGCCACACGCCCCCATCCGGGAGGTGTTCGCCCATGAACTGCGTCCGTTGATCGCAGCCATCCTTTGCCGCGTGGGCCCGGACGTCCTGTACGCGCTGTTCACGGTTTTCACCCTTACCTACGGCATCCAGGTCCTAGGTTACGAGCGCAACCAGGTGCTTACCGCCGTCCTGGTCGGTTCGGCGTTCCAGCTCTTTATGATCCCGCTGGCCGGCGCTGTTTCGGACCGCTTCAACCGTCGCTTGGTCTACGGGCTGGGCGCGGTGGTGGGCGCCGTCTGGACGTTCATTTTCTTCGGCATCCTTGGGGGCAACAACCAGCCGATGCTGATCATCGGCATCGTCCTGGGGCTTGCGGCGCACTCCTTTATGTATGGACCGCAAGCGGCCTTCATTGTGGAGCAGTTTTCCCCGCGGCTCCGCTCCACCGGAAGCTCCCTCGCCTACACCTTTGCCGGCGTGATCGGCGGTGCCATCGCTCCGCTGATGTTCACGGTGCTGCTATCGCAGTTTGGCACGTGGGTGCCGGTGGCCATCTATGTTGCCATCGCTTCGGCCGTCACACTGATTGGCCTCGCCATGGGCCGCGATAACAACACGGTGGAGGACCAGGACTACCGGTTGCTGCTGGAAGGTGCCGGACAGGCAAAACCCGCCTCCGGCGTCGGCGATTCGCGCTGACTTGCCGGGGAGTTTTGTCCACATGAGTGTTCAGCTGGCCTGCAGCCCGTCATCGCGTGGACAAAAGCTCCCTAGGTCCGGAGCAGGAGGTCCCGCGTTACAGCGAGGTGATGATCAATCGCCTTCTGGGCCTGGGTTTCGTCGCCGGATACCAGGGCGTCGAGGATACCCTGGTGTTCAGCGCACACGGCCTGCCGGCGGCCGCCGGTCCGGAACAAAGCGGAAACTCCCACCAGGATCTGGCGGACATGGAGTTTGCTGTACGTCCGGGAGATAAGTTCATTGCCGGCCGCATCAATGAGCTGCTGATGGAAGAGAGTATCCAGCCGGATGAACTCACGCGCGTCCTCAGCCTCCCCGGTGTCCGGAATCCGGGCCTGGAGGTCCAGGGTTTCCTGCAACAGTGCGGCGGGGACACGTTTTTCGGCGATCACCAGCCGTGCCGCGTGGCTCTCCAGGACGCCACGGAGTTCCATGAGTTCAGAAATTTCCCTGCCGGTGACGGGTGGGACGTAGGCGCCGCGTTGCGGAATGAGCTCAACCAGCCCGTCCGAGACCAGGAGCAGCAGTGCTTCGCGGACCGGAGTGCGGGAGACACCGATCTCGGCAGCGAGTTCCTGTTCGTTGAGGAAGCGGCCTTGAAGCTCCGGGTCGATCAGGACGTTTTCACGCAGGTGGAGGTATGCCTTTTCCCGCCCGGACGCCGCCGTTCCTGCCGTTTTTGCCATACATTATGTATACAACAGATTGGAGCACCCAATGCGTCTAGCAGTCGCCCAAATCATCAGCAGTGCAGACCCTGCTGCCAACCTGGAGCTGATCCGGGACTACGCCACCCAGGCCAAAAACGCCGGCGCCGAGCTTGTTGTGTTCCCCGAGGCAGCCATGCGCGCGTTCGGGAATTCGCTGAAAGACATTGCCGAACCTCTGGACGGTCCATGGGCTGAAAAGGTCCGTGCCGTATCCAGGGAACTGGACCTTGCGATCGTAGCGGGAATGTTCACTCCCGGAAAGGACGGCCGCGTCCGCAACACCCTGCTGGTCACGGGCCCCGGAGTGGATACGTCCTATGACAAGGTGCACCTTTTCGACGCCTTCGGTTTTGCCGAGTCCAAGACCGTGGATGCGGGCACCAACCCTGTGACCTTCGAAATCAACGGCACAGTGTTTGGCCTGGCCACCTGTTACGACGTCCGCTTCCCCGCCCTGTTCACCGCCAATGCCCGCGCCGGCGCACAGGTCAACATCGTCTGCGCCTCCTGGGGTGCCGGCGAAGGCAAAGCGGAGCAGTGGGACCTCCTGGTCCGGGCACGGGCACTGGACAGCACCACTTTCGTGGTGGCCTGCGGCCAGGGTGATCCCGAGACCATCGGAGCAGGCCCGGCGGGAACCGCCCCTACAGGCATCGGCCACAGCGCCGTCATCACTCCCTTGGGATCAGCGGTGGCCGCCCTGGGCGGAAAGCCGGAACTCGCCGTCGTCGACATCGACCCCTCGGTGGTGGACGAGGTACGCACCAAGCTCCCCGTACTGGCGAACGCCCGCCAGTTCTGATCCTTCGGAAGGGGTTGCCGGCGTTTCTCACCTTCCGCCCGTCGACTTTCCGCCCTGCCACAAGCCGGAAGGCTGAAGTTACGCGCCCTTCTTGCCTCCTCGGATGGCAGCCGTTTACACGGCTGAAACATTTCCGACACGGGGACTTCACAGCGCCGCTGTTTCTGTAACGCGAGTGCAACTTTCAGGGCCATTTCCCGAAACACGGAACCCGGAAGATGGACGGCGGGGGAAGTGCGAGGGCCGGCAAGTGCGCCCCGCTTCGAGGCGCAACGCGAAGGGACCCGCAGGTGGAAATCACTGCGCAACATGTCTGGCTGATGATTTCAGCCGCGATGGTACTGCTGATGACGCCCGGGCTCGGCCTCTTCTACGGCGGCATGACGCGTGCCAAAGCAGCACTGAACATGATCATGATGAGCTTCATTTCGGCCGGAATTGTTGGCGTGGTCTGGGTTCTCTGGGGCTACTCCATGACAACAGGCGACGGCGTCCTGGGCCTCTTTGGCAATCCCTTCGCCAGCTTCGGGCTGCAGAACCTGATGGGTTCCCCGGACCTGATCAAGGCCGGGTACAGCGCCACCTTCGCCATCATCACCGTGGCGCTGATCAGCGGTGCCATTGCCGACCGCGCCAAGTTCGGCGCCTGGGCAGTGTTCGTTCCCGTGTGGGTCACGGTGGTGTACTGCCCCCTCGCCTACATGGTCTGGGGCGGCGGCCTGATGAGCGCCGATGGAGCCATCACCGCTGTCTTTGGGCAGGTCATCGACTTCGCCGGGGGCGCAGTTGTGGAGATCAGCTCGGGCACCGCTGCCTTGGTCCTGGCACTGATCGTGGGTCAGCGGCACGGTTTCGCGAAGGACCCCAACCACAGGCCGCACAACGTCCCGTTTATTATGCTGGGGGCCGCCATCCTGTGGTTCGGCTGGTTCGGCTTCAACGGCGGAGCGGCGACGACGGCCGAACAGGCCGGCCTGATCTGGGTCAACACCCTCGTCACTCCGGCCGCGGCGATGCTCAGCTGGCTGGTGACCGAAAAGATCCGCCACGGACATCCCACTTCGCTCGGAGCCGCGTCCGGTGTGGTTGCCGGCCTGGTGGCCATCACTCCGTCCTGCGCCAACATCAGCCCTGTGGCCGCCATCGGCCTGGGCCTGGTGGCCGGGGCGGCCTGCGCGATTTTCGTGGACCTCAAGTACCGCTTCGGGCTGGATGATTCCCTCGATGTTGTGGGGGTCCACCTGGGAGCGGGACTTATTGGAACCCTGGCACTTGGCTTCATTGCCCTTCCGGTGGAGGGAGAGGGCGGCGGACTGCTCTATGGCGGCGGTGTCCAGCAGCTTGTGGCACAGTCCGTGGCCGTGGTGATTACGCTGCTGCTGTCCGGTGTCGGCACCCTGGTCATTGGCCGCGCCATCAACAAAACCATCGGGTTCCGTGTCAGCCGCGAGGCAGAGACCGCCGGCGTTGACCTGTCCGAGCACGCCGAGAGCGCTTACGCCTTCGGGGAAATAGGTGCCGGCTTCAACCCTGCAGGCCACCCGGCCCCGCTGTCCCCCGCGGCTTCGCACTCCCCCGCGGTCAAGAACCTGGCCGGGCAGCGGGCCAAGGAAGACTCCTTCGCCTGAACTGCTGATCGATCCGGGCCCCGGACCCCCTGGTGAGCTGACGCCCGGCCACTTAACCGGTCCCGCTCCCGGGAACCGGCCCGGCCCGCAGGTCAGTCGGCCAGGATCTTGTAGAGAGCCCGCCGGGTCTCGTCCAGCGTCTCGATGGCAGCGGCCCGCTGCTCCTCCGTGACACCGGTGCGGAACTGGTGGATAACGCCCATCAGTTTCCCGATGCTCTGGTGGAAGTCCTTGTCCGGGCTTTCAGGACCGGAGTCCCAGGCGTTTTCCAGTTCCTCCGCATGCTCTGCCACCCAGGCCCTTCCGGCATCCGTGAGCGTGAACTCGGTTCCGCGGCCTTCGCTGAGCGCCGTGATAAGTTCCTCGTCCACCAGCTGCTGCAGCGTGGGGTAGATCGATCCCGGGCTAGGGCGCCAGGCTCCACCGGTCTTCTCAGCAATCGCCTTTATCAGACCGTAACCGTTTGAAGGCGCTTCGGCCAGGAGCGAAAGGATGGCGGAGCGGACGTCACCCCTGCTTGCCCGGCGAGGGCCGCGCCCAAAACCGGGTCCAAAGCCAGGGCCAAAGCCGGGTCCAAACCCGCCTCCGAATCCTGCCCCAAAGCCAGACCCGAAGCCGCCCCCGCGGTGTCCGTGCGGTCCCCGCCTGCCGCGGCCGCGTTCGAAGCGGCCCCTGCCGGAATGCGATCCGGAAATATCATCATGAGAAATGCCCTTCATCGTGGCATTCTCCTTTCGTTTTCTTAGTCGTCACTGATGTACTCAGCGATAGTTAACGATATGTCGCTAACTATCGCTCGTCAAGATAAGAATTCATCAAATCATGACCTTCCGTCCTCTGGATCGCCGCTCGGGGGCGGCGTATCCTTTTGGCACTCTTCGAGCTTGAGGGCTGAATAATGGTGAAGGAAAAGAAGCGCAGGCGCGGCAACGGTTCTCCCTGGGGAAGGTTCCTGGGATTCATCGCGGCGAGCGCTATGTGCGGCGTGCTGGCCGCCAGCCTGGTTGTGCCGTCTGTTGCTGCCGCGGGCTACGGTGTCAGCACGTCCATTGACTTTTTTGAAGGCTTGCCGGAGGAGCTCACCGTCCGGCCGCCGTCGCAATCCACCAAGGTCCTTACCTCCGATGGCAAGACGATCGCGACGTTCTATGCCGAGAACCGCGTCAGGATCCCGCTGGACCAGATGTCCCCTTACATCAAAGACGCCGTTATTGCCATTGAGGACAGCCGGTTCTATGAACATGCAGGCCTTGACCCGCAGGGCATCCTCCGTGCTGTGGTAAGCAACCTGGCAAAGGGCGACCAGCAGGGGGCGTCTACCATCACACAGCAGTACGTCACCAACGTGCTCAATGAGGCAAAGCTGTCCCAGGAACGACCGGACGAGGTGGTCCTCAGCGGCCAGAAGGACTTCGGGGACAAGCTGCGGGAGATGAAACTGGCTGTTGCCCTGGAGAAGAAGTTCACCAAGGAACAGATCCTTGAGGGCTACCTGAACATCGTGTTCTTCAACAGCGACGCCTACGGCGTGGAAGCTGCAGCCCGCTACTTCTTCAGCACCCGCGCGAAAGACCTGAACCTTCCCCAGGCCGCACTGCTGGCTGGCTTGGTGAACAGCCCCACGTTCTATAACCCCGCCCTCAACCCGGACAAATCGGTTGTCCGCCGCAACCAGGTGCTTGGCGAGATGCTCCGCTTGGAGAAGATCACCCAGGGTGAACACGACGAGGCCGTTGCCAGCCCCATCGAGCTGAAAATCAGCCCGCAGCGGCAAGGTTGTGCCAACGCCAGCATGGCGCCGTATTTCTGCGATTACATCTCGCACCTCATACTAAACAACCCCGCGTACGGGCCCACGGAGAAGGAACGGGAGAGAAAGCTTTACCGGGGTGGCCTCACCATCACCACAACATTGGACAGCAGGCTGCAGGCCGCAGCCCAGTCACAGGTAAACGGAACCGCGGGTCGAAACCCCGACCGCTGGGGGGCCGCCCTGGTGACCGTACAGCCCGGAACCGGCAAAATCCTTGCGATGGCGCAGAACACTGTGTTCCTGCCCGAGCGGGGTAAGTTCGATACCCAACTCAACTTCAACGTGGATGCCAAGGATCCGCAGGGCAATGACCTTAACGGTGCCGGCGGGTTCCAGACCGGGTCCACGATGAAGCCGTTTACGTTTGCCGAATGGTTGAATGAGGGCAAGCGGCTCAACGCGGAGGTGGACGCGTCGAGGCGCGTCTACCCGGTAGGGTTCCCGTGGCGGTCAAGCTGCGGAAAGGTGTTGGGCGCCTACAGCACAGCCCAGAACAACCCTGAACTGGGCGCGGCAGATGACCTCCAAAATGCCGAGGGGGGCTTCTACCGGAAAATGGCGATCAACTACGGCCTCTACAACTCCATCAACACCGCTACCTTCGCTTCCGCTACACAGCTGGACTTCTGCGGCATCCAAAAGATGGTGGATGCCGTGGGCTTGCACAACGGCCACGACGGTTCCCCAATCAACATGCACCAGCTGGGCAACCTTCTGGGCGCCACCAATGTGGCACCGCTCCACATGGCGAATGCCTTTGCCACCTTCGCCAATGACGGGAAGTACTGTGCACCCATCGCCCTGCTGAAGGTTACTGACGCCGCCGGCCGGAAGCTTGCAGCGCAGCCCTCGGAATGCCGGAACGCCGTGAAGCCCAACGTTGCCCGAGGCGTGAACTCCGTGCTGCAAGACGTGATGAAGGTTGGCTCGGGTGTCTGGATCAAGCCCAAGGTCCACGACAAGGTTCCCGTGGCAGCGAAGACCGGCACTTCAAACAACAACGGAGCGACCTGGGTAGTTGGCTACACCAGAGGACTGGCCACCGCCTCCTTCTTTGGCGACGCACTGGACGGCCAGAAACGCTCCGGCCAGAAGGTCACCATCAACGGGACCTTCTACCCCCGCCTTGACGGCTACATGATCGCCGGACCGCAGTGGGCCAAATACATGGTGAAAGTGGCTCCGCTGTATCCGGCGGCCCCATTCCCAAAGCCTCCCCGGTCCATGTCGAAGCCCGGCACTCCGTCCACCCCAAGCCGGTAGCCTTTCCGCCGCTGCCGTGAATGAACGCCCCCGAATGCTGCCCAACTCTACCTATCTGGCAGGATTGGCCGGGTGAAAAGCCTCGAAACCGAGCGGCTGGTCCTCCGCCAGTGGGAGCCGGAGGACGCCGACTTTGTGCTGGACCTCTACTCGCGTTGGGAGGTACAGCGCTTTATCGGGAACCATCCACAGGTGATGAGGGACCGTGCCGAAGCCGAGGACCGCATCCACACTTGGCGGAACCTGCATCAGCAGCCAATGGCCCACCCCATCCACGCTATCTGGGCCGTCCAGCTCAAAGGCCCAGCCCGCTTCACGGGCTCCACCCAAGAAAAAGCCGCAGCCCAACCGGGGTCGCCCGCACCTCTCGTTGGGACCCTGCTCCTGAAATCCATTCCGGCGTCGGGCGGGACCCTGCCGCTCCAGCCCTCGGGCGACACGGAGATCGGCTGGCACTTCCACCCCGACCACTGGGGAAACGGCTACGCAACAGAGGCAGCCGCAGCGGCCCTCGCCTACGCTCTGGACAGCGGGCTGGAGAAAATAGTGGCAGTCACGGCCCCGGCCAACACGGCGTCGCAAAAGGTTTGCCTGCGCATCGGCATGACCCATCGCGGCCAGACCGGCAGGTACTACAACTCCACCTGCGAGCTATTTGAGGCAGCAGCACCCCGCTAGCCCGTCCCCTTCCACAGCCGGCGCCACCACGAACGGGGCATTTCCGGCTCGGGCGCGGCCTGCGGAACCTGGGAGGCGGCCCGGCGCCCGCGCCACCGCCCCACTTCCTCCTCCACGTCCCGCGTCTTCGTGATGACCGGCGGGCCGCCCTGGAGCTGGCGCCGCGCATCGATAACCCGGCGGTTAAAGTCCTGCAGGATGTCGCGGACCTGCTGCTCCGTGTAATGCGCATCGAGCTTGGCGTCCAGCTCGGCGTCCTCTGTGCGGAGCAGGATAGCCGCCGGACCCAGGCCGCTGATGTTTTCGCGCTGAATGAGGCCCTTGACCCACCAATCGGGGTCGTACGACTCCCCCAAGCCCGGAATCGGTTTGCCAGCGTACTTGAGGTTGTCGAACTTCCCGTGCGCCATCGCATCCCGGACGAGGTACTCGGCCCTGGCGGCATCGCCCACCTTCCGGCGCTTCTCCCGCTCCTTTTCGTCCAGGGCGTCGAGCGCGGCTTCCTCCGCGGCGCTGATGCCGGCTCCCCGGTAGGACCGGACTTCGGCAGCACGCTCCAGCCGCTTCCGGAAGTCCTCCGCACCGCTGCCCATTTGCTGCCACCGCCTTACCGTGGAATCATCCTTTCTTCCAGTATTCAGAAGCTTTTCGTCCGGTTCAACGCCAGCCTGAATTCCAGAATCCTGCGAGGCTTAAGCTGGACCCGGGCCGATCAAAGAGGGAGCAGTCCATGGATGCCACGGGATCAGCAGAACGGGCGGAAACCTTCAGCTGGACGGATCCCCGGGTCGGGCTGGAACACCTCGCGCGCATGTCCGGGCTGGAGTACCTCTCCGGCATGCGGGACGGGACGATTCCGCGTCCGCCCATGGCAGCCCTGATGAATCTGACCCTCGTGGCGGTGGACTCAGGGCAGGTCGAGTTCGAATGCCGGCCGGCTGAAGCTCACTACAACCCGCTGGGCCTGGTGCACGGCGGCTTGGCATGCACGCTCCTGGATACGGTTGTGGGATGCGCCGCCCACAGTACTTTGGCAGTGGGGTTCGGCTACACCTCCATTGACCTTTCGGTCAGCTACCTGCGGCCCATCACCTTGAACCATGGCATGCTTCGGGCTGAGGGCGAGGTGGTCAAGCAAGGCCAGCGCGTCATCTTTGCCGAAGGACGCATCTTCGGCCCGGCCGGCGAGCTTCTGGCCACGGCCACCAGCTCGCTGCTTGTTATTTCCGCGGGTGCTCCGACGCGGGTGCCATGAGCGGACGCCCGTAGCCGACGCCGTCCTGGACCCCCGGTTCCGCCGATGTCCCAACCCAAAGCGGACGACGGCGGGAGGTCCCGTCGTCGTCCGCCTCCACTATGGTGTTGGGCAAGTTTGCCGCTCAGGCGGTGGCGTGTTCTGAGAGGATGGCGTCGATCTGGCCGATGGCCTCCCTCATGCCTTCCTCCATGCCCATCTGGACCATCTGCTCCATCTGTTCTTCGCTCTCGAAGGTGGAGAGGATGGTCATCCTGGTGCGGTCGCCGAGGCCCTCCAGGTTGACGGACGCGCGGGTGGTCCCCATGGCCTCAACGGGCTGGCCGTCGTCATCGGCAAATCCGTCGTCGAATGCAAGCCTCTTGGGGCCGTCGACAGCGGTGAAGCGCCACCAGCCGCGGGCCTTTTCACCCTCGGGACCGGTCATGTAGTAGCTGGCCTGCCCGCCCGGGCGGAAGTCGAATTCTTCAAAGGTGGCGGGCCAGGTGGGCGGGCCCCACCAGCGTTCCAGCTGGCGCGGGTCTTCCCAGATCTGCCAGACGCGCTGGACGTCCGCATCGAATTCTGCGATCAGTGTGAAGCTCAGCGCTTCAAGATTCTTGGTGGAACTGATAACGGTCATTGCAGAACCTTTCCTTGTCCTTCAGTCAGGATGTCGGCGATCCGATCTACGCGCTGCCGCCAGATCGCCTCGTACTCATCGAGCAGCAGCCGGGCTTTCTGCAGCCCTTCATGACTACCCCGCACTATCTGCTCCCTTCCGCGTTTCTCCTTGGTGACCAGGGATGCGCGCTCCAGCACCGCTACATGCTTTTGGACTGCGGCGAAACTCATGGCGTAGAGGGCCGCGAGACCGGAGATGGTGTATTCACCCACGGTCACACGCCGGACGATGTCCCGGCGGGTGGAGTCGGCGAACGCCTGGAAAAGGCGGTCAAGTTCGGTTTCGCGGAGCTGATCTACAACCATTTGGTTGTACGATAGTCCCGCTGGCGGCAGGTGTCAATGCTTCTTCGCTTCACTGTTTTCCCCCGGGTAGGGCCTCGATCCGCAAGGTATCTTGTAGCCCATGAGCATCTTCCTGGCCGGCGCCGGACCGGACTTCGACTCCTTTCCTGACGTGTTCGAGCTCTTCGTCAAGGACATCTCCGGCCATCGCGGCCAGCCTCGGCCCGCCCGGATCGCCGTTGTGGTGCACCGCCGCGGCGGGAACCCGGAGAGTGTGCTGCAGGATTACGCCGGGCCGCTTCAGTCCCTGGCCTCCTGCGAGGTGGTACCGGTCCTGCTGGGTGCCGGCAGCCCAGCGGATCCGGCGGCTTTCGATGGCGCGGATGCCGTGGTGGTGGGCGGCGGGCTGACACCGGCGTACCTCGAAGGGCTTCAGGGCTGCGCGGGTGGCATTGCCGCAAGAGTTGCCGACGGCGCGCCCTATCTCGGGTTTTCCGCCGGCGCCATGGTTGCTCCCGGCAGGGGCATTATTGGCGGTTACCGCATTTAGGGGGGTCGAGGTGTGCGGTGAGGAGTGTTCAGAAGACCTTGACGACGTCGATGTGCGCGACGGACTCGGGCTGGTTCCCTTTGCCGTGGACGTTCACGCCGCCCAGGCAGGGACGCTGAGCAGGGCCGTGGGTGCCGTGGCGGCGGGACTGGTGGACAGGGCCGTGGCCGTGGATGAGGACACGGCAATAGTCGTGCCCGACGGACGTGAGGGGGACTTCGTGGTGATCGGCAGCGGTAACTGCTGGGATATCCGCAGGTCCGGCACAGGCTGCAGTGTTGCTGTCCTTTCGGCCGGCAAGTGAAACAGTACCGCCCGGCTGGCCCGGGGCAGGCTTAGGAGTCGAAGTGGGTCTGGACGCTGGCGCCGGACAACTGTTCGATCAGTTCGGTGGCGACGTCACGCAGCTTGCGGTTGCGGTTGCTGGAGACCTTGGTGAGAATTTCCATCGCTTCCAGCTGTGAGCACCTGTTCTGCGCCATGATCACACCGCACGCCAGATTGATGGCGGTCCGGCTTTCCATGGCTGCCTCCAGGTCCTCCGCCCGGTGCTGCGCCGACTTGATGCGGACCGACAGGTGAAGGGTACTGTGGGCGGCCGCAGCAAAGCCAAGAGCCTTGTCGTAGACATCCGGGGTGAAGACTCCGGGCTTTGACGCGAAGAAGTTCAATGCGGCGCTGGCTCCATCGGTGATCTCCAATGGGACTCCCATGGAGCTGCAGACGCCTGCCTCTGCGAATTTCCGGGCCAGCTCCGGCCACCTCCCATCCGTGGCGACGTCGTCGATAATCACAGGGGACATGTCCCGCAACGCCTTTATGCATGGGCCGTCACCGACTTCCTGCTCCAGCTGATCCAGCTCGATGGCGCGTCCGCTGCTGCCCGCGGCAGTAGAGGGCCTGCGCCTAAGCTTGACGGTGACTGCGCATTCGATCTCGTCACCGGCCGCCTCGGATACCGCCGCGGCCGCCAGCCTGGAGAGCCCGGAGAGGAATTCAACTGCATCTTCCGTACCCACCAGGATGTTCTGAAGCTGGTCCACGGGTTCGCTTTCCGATGAATTCGACATGGGCCTATCCTACGTCCCACCCGCTAAAGCAGGCGCCTGTTGATGTTTGTGAACCAGGAGGAAATCCTGCCCGGATTACCCTCAATACCCTGCAGGTCCCCGGCGAAATGAGGGCCTGCCGGCTATTCGGGCAGCTCCATCTGGAATCCGCACGGACAGTGCAGGACCTGCGTTGTGAGGTATACGTCCAAAGCGTCCACCAGGTCCTGCCCGGTAGTGGCAGGCGCATGGAGGCGGCGGAGTTCCGAGCCGGTCTTCTGCATGGGCTGCCCGCAGTGGATGTAGTGCCCGCCGAAGGCAAGCACGTCCTCCGGGCTCCGGACCCGGTTCAGGAGTGCTGCAACAGCAACAACGCTTGCCCTATGGAGGTACTGGCTCCTGCACGTCCTGCAGGAGTAACCCACTTCCACGGAACCGTTGGCAGGCGGAGTCAGCGCCACGATGGAGTGCAGGGCCAAGTGGCGGTCCGAGCCGCACTTAGTGCACCTGAGGGGACGGTCCTCAGCCCGCTCTCCCTGGACGCTGTGGTTGGGGCCCTCGGGATGGACCGACATTGTCAGGCGGCCGCGGGGTAGCTGGACAAGATGTAGTCTGCCGCCGCCGGACCGACCATCCGGAGCCTGCTGTCATGAATGTCGACGCCGGCCCGGTGCATGGCGGCGCGGAAGGTAACGTCCGGTTTCGCTTCCAGGTCGTGGAGGAAGCACCAGCTGACGTACAGGCCGTACAGGCAGTCGGCGGACATGGGGCAGTCCGTATCGAATTCTGGAACTGTGGCTTCGGCAAGAAAGGTTGAGAAATGCGAGGCAGCCATGATGGCTCTCTTTCGCTGATGTGCATCTGTCCGCCGTCTTGCTACAGCGGTTCCTCCTGATGGCCCTGCACATGGCCCGGAGGGGAAGCGCCTCAATTACGTGACGCCCGCCACTTAGAATTTACGCACTCACCGCCCTGCTGTCCAGCCGGGACCCTCCCCGCCGTCGGCCCGGGGATTCCTCGCCACCCTGAAGCCACAAAAGGTCGACGGCGGATTGGCACTCCTGCGCGGGGCCCGGAGCTATTCGTCGAAGTATGTGCGCAACCCCGGGTCCGGAGAGACGGACTCGATAACGCCCGCGGCCACGTCCCGCAGCTTGATATTGCGGCTGTTCGACGCCTTTCTCAGGATTTCCATGGCTGCGGCCTGGCTGCAGCGGTTTTGCGCCATGATGACCCCAACCGCAACATCGATGGCTGTCCTGGATTTCATTGCCGCCTCCAGGTCCTCCTTCGCGTCCTTCAACTGGGCCATGCGCAGCCCAAGCCGGAGCGTTTTGCAGGACTGCTGGCCAAACAATTCCGCCCGCGCGATGTCATCGCGGGAGAATCCGTGGACTGCTGAGGAGTAAATGTTCAAGGCAGCAGTGGAATCCCCCTCAAGTTGCAGGGGAACGCCAAGAATCGAGCGGACACCGCGGACAGACACCGCATGAACGTATTCCGGCCAACGGCGCTCAGTGGCGACGTCGCCGACGTAAACGGTCTGGCCCGTCCGCATCGCCGCAAGGCAGGGGCCTTCGCCGTGCGCGTACTGCAGCTCATCCAATACCCGCGCCCGGGGTGTACTGGAGGCCACAGTGATGGGCCTCTTCCGGCGTACCACGGTGACATTGCAATGGACATCGCCACCGGGCGGGGCCAGCAAGGACGCCGAGAAGACGGCGAATTCCTCGAAGAAGTCCTGGGCGTCAGCGGCCTGCAGGACAAGGTCCTGCAGACGGGAGACGATCCCGTCCTCCGTTGCTGCGGCGTTGGGTAGAGCGTCTGCGGTGTTGGGCAAAGCGTCCATCGGTTCCCTGCAAGTTGAGCTTCGACCGCTTGCGGTTGCCCGCGCGGCTTTTAGACGCCCACTTCCAAACGTTCCCCCAGCCTACATCGATTCAACGGGCAGCGCGGGAAGGCCTATTGGGCTGAAGTGACACACCTCAACACGGCGGCAATGCAAGGGCTATGCTGGTTAACGGAGCGGCAGGAATTTCGCTCCCGGCCCAGCAGGGGGCACCCGTCAAGGACAGCAATGTCCGGCGCAGAAGGTTAGCTACCATGCCACAACAGCAGCTCCCCCTGGATGAACTTACTCTCGCGCTCGCTCGCGTCAATAACCTGCTCCTGACCGAAGAGAAGGTTGGGCGCGCCGTTCAGTTGCTCGCCGAAGGCATCCGTGACGCTTTCCCCGGAAGTTCAGGTGCCGGCGTGTCGCTGCTGGACGAACAGGGCACCAGGATCAGTACAGGCGTCACCGACCCCGTTGTCCGGGAGGCAGACGAGGCCCAGTACGAACTCGGCCAGGGTCCGTGCCTTACCGCATGGGCCACCGAACGCACCGTGGTGATTGACGACGTCGTCACTGATGACCGCTGGCCCTTGTGGTCCCAGGCGGTAAGCACCCTCTCCATCCGGTCCGTCATCAGCGCGCCGCTGATGACCGGCACGCGGTGCCTGGGGGCGTTGAAAATTTATTCGACCGAACCCGGCGCCTATGACGCTGCCACCGCCCGGCCGCTGGAAAAACTGATCGTCCCCGCAGCTACCTTGCTGGACAACATCCAAAGCTCCGATACCCCGCAGCGCTTCACCCAGGTCCTGTCTTCGGCCCTGCACAGCCGGGACACCATCAACCGCGCCCAGGGTTTCCTGATGCACAGGCACGGCCTGGACCACGGCGCGGCCCTGCAGAAACTCCTGGAGCTGTCACGGACCGGCAGGCAACCACTTTTCAGTGTCAGCACCGACATACTCACCGGGACGAAGAACGGTCCTGATGACGAAAGCTGACCGGGGCAGGCCGGACCCCTCTGCTGGACTCGAACAGGAGCAAAGCCGCCTCCTGCGCAAAGCCCTGCACCACGCCGGCATCAAACACGGGGATCTCTGGCTGCGCTACTTCAGTATCGGAGGCACAGTAGGGGAATACGAAGTGGACGCCTACATCCAGTCGCTGATGTCCCTGCCGCCGGACCAACGCGACCTGATAGCACACGCAGCAAACGAGCTTATCGACGAATTCCCGCCGCTTCCCCGCGCACCATACCTTGAAGACCTCGCCCCGTAAAGAAGGAGCCCGTTATGCGACACGGCATGGGTCTTCCCCGGGCCACGGCCCTGGAATCGGCCGCTTTCCTGCTCGACGTTTTCCTGCCCACGGCCGCGAAGGGGCCACTCATCCGCCGGCCGAAGGTAGAGGCGGCCGCGGAACGGCTCGGACTCGATGACCGGGCAGTCCGCAGAATGGTTAAGCTCGCCAGGAAATACCCCGACGGGCCGCTCATGCTTCGCATCCCAGGGCGGCGGCAGGCCGTGGTGCTGCAGCCGGAACACCTGCATCATGTCCTGGCCAACTCGCCGGAGCCCTTCTCCCCGGCAAGCAGTGAAAAGAAGGCCGCCCTCGCGCACTTTGAACCTCGCTTCGTGCTCATTTCGGAAGGGCCGGAGAGGACCGCGCGAAGGGCGTTGCAGGAACAGGTCCTTGACGCCCACAGCCCCGTGCACAGGCTGGCAGCGCCATTCCTGCCCATCATCCGGGAAGAAGCGGACCAGCTGCTGCAACGCCCTGAGGAGGGGAGTCTGCCAGGGAGCTTTGAACTGGGATGGGATGATTTCATCCAGTCCTGGGACCGGGTGGTGCGGCGAATGGTCTTCGGGGACAACGCGCGTGAGGACCACGAGCTGACCAACATGCTCGCCAAGCTCCGGGCGAACGCGAACTGGTCCTTCCTCAAGCGGCAGGACACCGGGCTCAGGACAAAGTTCCTCAGCCGCATTGAGGACCGGATGAAAAATGCAGAACGGGGCAGCCTCGCATACGCGATCGCGAACGTGCATCCCGGCCAGCACGCTGCGCCGGTTGATCAGATCCCGCAGTGGCTGTTCGCCCTTGAAACGACAGGAATTGCCACCTTCAAAACGCTGGCACTCCTGGCCACGCATCCGGAACATGCGGCCACGGCCAGGGATGAGGTACAGCGCGACGAAACGCAACGCCAACACCTACCCTTCCTGCGCGCCTGCGTCCTGGAGTCCCTGCGGTTATGGCCCACAACGCCCGTGATCCTTCGCCAGAGCACCAGGGAAGTCCAATGGCCCGACGGCGACATGGCAACCGGCTGCGGCGTCATGATCTATGTCCCGTACTTTCACCGGGACGAAGCCCACGTCCCGCAGGCGCATTCCTTCACGCCCGGGCGGTGGCTGGACCGGAACGGCGAGGAGGGCTGGCCGCTGGTTCCCTTCAGCGCAGGTCCGGTGTTCTGTCCCGGACGTCAACTCGCGCTGATGCTCAGCAGTGCCATGCTCGCCTCCCTTATGGAAAAGAGCTCGTTCACCCTGTCCTCCCAGCATGCCCTGGACCCACAAACACGCCTTCCGGGGGCGCTAAACAATTACTCCCTGCGCTTCACCGTTACGGGCACCGAACCGGAAAGCAGCCGGGAGCAGGCTGCCTGAGCGTTCGCGACTGGCCGTGCACCCGCCGTCGTACCTCCCGCCCCAAACGGCATTGTCCTCCCTGTGGACCCCATGAAAGGGGTGGGACCTTGGCTTTATGCTGGGACTATGGCGCAACAACTTCCCCTTGACGAGCTCAGCAGTGTGATCGCCCGCATTCGAGGGCTGCTGCTGACGGAAGAAAAGGTCACCACGGCCGTCCGGCTCCTGGCCCAGGCCGCCAAGGAGTCGGTTCCGGGCACCATCGGAGCGGGCGTGTCCCTCCTGGATGCCCGGGGGCGCCGCACCAGCAGCGGCTACACGGACAAGGTTGTGGGCCAGGCCGACGCCCTGCAGTACGAATGCGGGGAAGGCCCATGCCTCACTGCCTGGGCAACAGAGGAACCTGTGCTGATGACGGACCTCAACGATGAAACCCGCTGGCCGGACTGGCGCAAGGCCGTGGCAGGACTGCCCGTGCGCTCGGTTGTCAGCGCTCCACTGATCGCGGGCAAAGAGTCCATCGGCGCCCTGAAGTTATATGCCGCCGCCCCGGATGCCTATGACGCGTCCAGCACTATCCTGCTTCAACTCTTTGCTGCCCCGGCCGCCACGCTGCTCTCCCACATCCAGGCCAGTGAGGCACCGCACAAAATGACGCAGGGCCTGCAGGCGTCCCTGCACAGCCGTGATGTTGTGAACCGGGCATGCGGTGTGCTGATGGAGCGCCTGGGGCTTGGCCACGAAGCCGCCCTGCACCGGTTGATCAAGCAGGCCCGCGACGAAAACACCGCATTGCAGCACATCAGCGAACGTGTCCTTGCCGGGACGCCGGCATACAGGGCATAGGAGCTGCCCGTGGGCTTTGATCCGAACGAACCGGAACAACGGCGAAGGCTCCGCTCCGCGCTAAAGGCCGCAGATATCCTGGTTTCTGAATTGTGGCTGAAGTATTTTGCTATGTCCGGCGACGCGGGCGAATACGAGGTGGAAGCCTATCTGCAGGGGCTGCTTTCCCTGCCACCCGTCCAGCGCGACCTGCTTGCGTTGGCCGCCAATGAGCTGATTGACGACCTCCCCCGGCCCCGCGCACCGTACTCCGATGATTTTGACGGCGGCCCTGGTTCCGGTCCAGCTGCCGGTCCAGCTTCCGGTCCCCCGGTATCAGACAGCCGGGAAGGCGGCGCCGGACGGCAGTCCGAGCCGGACCAGTAGATCGGAACGTACGGGCGTATCCAAAGGTCCCGCACCGGCGTAGTGTCGGTATCAGGAGATTTCAGGATAAACCGAGATCCAGAGGTTGAATACCCGGGTCAGCCGCGCAGAGAGCGGAGGCCGCCGGCCAGGGGCAGATGCCCACGGCAAACCCAAGGATCGAGGCCTCATGGCCCAGGACAGCAGACTTACCACTTCGGACCAGATGCAGGATTTGCTGCTGGACAGCCCTGAGTTTCCCGACTTCCTCCTGGGCCTCGCCACAATTTCTGCCTCCTTGCTTGGCTCAGACGGACAAATGACGTGCACCATCACGGTGGAGCGCGAGGGAGGCCCGGCAACGGTTGCCAGCAGCAGTGACAAGGGCCGCCGGCTGGATGAAACACAGTACGCATTCCACGACGGGCCCTGCCTTACGGCGGTGCGACAGCAGCGCTTGGTGTCGATTCCGGACCTGAGGGGCGACGAACGCTGGAGTGACTACCTGGAGGCAGCACTCCAGGAAGGGGTGCGTTCCGTCCTGGCCGTCCCCATCCCCACCGACCCCTTATCCCGTGCCGGATTGAACTGCTATGCAAGCACGGTGGGCGCCTTCACCGAGGAAACGGTGGTCCTGCTGGAGCAGCATGCAGCATCCATGTCCCGTGTCCTGCGGATCGCCCTGCGGCTGCACGGCGCGGCTGTGCATCCCGAGCATCTCCGCGCCGCGCTCAAGTCACGGGCCATGGTGGACGCCGCGGTATCCCTGATCATGCTCCAGCACCGTGGCGGGCGGGACGATGCCTTGGAGCTCCTCCAGTTGGCCGCCAAGTCCGGCAACCGGCGGGTCCATGACATCGCCAACGACATTGTCCGGGGAGCTGAAGTCCCGGCAGCCCGGCTGGACGGAGGGTAGGAACGTATATACCGATGGGGGCCGAAGGTCCTGGGCAACGGGACCGGTCCGCCGGCCTTGATCGCCATCGTAATAACGGAACTGACGGAACTAACGGAAAGGCGATCAGCCATGACGGCCCAGGATTCCACCGCCGGCGGTTTTGACGCCACGCCCCGGGAAGCCTCGCCACCGGCGTCGAATATTGAGCTGCGGCTGCAGGAACTGGCCCTGGACAGCCGGGACGTCGTCGGCTTCCTCACCGACTTGGCGGCAGTTGCCTCTTCCTGGCTGTCCTCCCCGGGCAACCGAATCCACAGCGGCGTCACGGTCCTTCGCCGCAAAAAAACCGAAGTAGTGGCCAGCAGCGACGCGGCAGCCCATGCTTTGGACGAGTTGCAGAACGGGTTCGGGGATGGACCCTGCCTGACTGCGCTTCGAGCCGCGACTACTGTCCTGGTATCCGACCTGGCCGATGAGCGCCGCTGGGCCCCCTACTTGAAGGTCGCCCGGGAGTATGGCGTCTCCTCCATCCTCGCCGTACCGCTGAACCTGTCCGGCGAGGCAGAAGCCGTCCTTAACCTTTACTCCGGCAGAAGCAATGGATTTTCAGCGGACGATGTCTCCGCCGTGGAAGCCTTCGCGAGCCAGGCTGCAAATTCCTTGCGTCTGGTGCTTCGCATCGCCCAGCTCAACGATGCCAGGACCGACCTCGGGACGGCCATGCAGTCGCGCACCGTCATCGATATGGCTGTTGGAGCGATTATGGCTGAGAACAGGTGCAGCCGGGACACTGCATTCCAAATCCTCACGAAGGCCTCCAACACCCGCAAGATCAAACTCCGGGACGCAGCGGCTTCCGTAATCGGGCCCATATCCGGCGGGCAGCAAATAGCTACCTACTTCGACGAGTAGTGCCGGCTGCCCCAATCCTGCAGGACGTGATGAGTCTCACCTGCAACAATCCCCATCCCGGTTGAGAGTCGCTCCCGCTCTGGGCACTATGGAAAAGGAGGGCGGGCGGCTCCTGAGCCAACACCCTCAACGGTCTCGTGTGCTTAGTCACATCAGCCCTGATACGGTTGCCAATCCTGAAAGCAACCTGCACCATGGAAGTACGGGAATGCGCTTTCCCACCTGCAGTCCGTCCTCACCGAAGAGGGCACGGTCCGGGCAATGAAGACTCCGGGCTGCCAACCGCATGAAATGGAAGTTGAATAATGACGTTCGATACCAATGACTCCGTAACCCTGAAGATCTGGGACAGGTCGGCCCTCCACCACACGCTGGACACGGCGGTAAGCGACCTTTCCGCGCGCCACAACACCACTACATGCCGCATCGCCGTCACCTGCAGCGGACCCAACACCTTTACGCTGAGCGTCCGTGGCGAAGAGCGCGCACTGGCTTCCGCCTAAGCCGCTAACCGCTGAGGAAAAGCGGACGACGGCGGGAGGTTCCGCCGGCGTCCGCTTTTTCACTTTCGAAACCTTCAGGCCGGGACAAAAAGACCATCCTGACGGCGTGGGTGTTTAACGCGAAGCGCCTTCGTCAGCTGTGGGTTGGTTCCTCGACCAGGGCGGTGGCGATGCTGTCCGCATCCTCCAGCGCGGCGAGGTAGCGTTCTGCGTCGAGGGCAGCGGCGCAGCCCGTGCCGGCGGCGGTGATCGCCTGCCGGTACCGGTGGTCCACCGCATCACCACACGCAAACACCCCCGAACGGTTGGTAACCGTTGTAGGTGAGTCCACCTTGATGTAGCCGTCCTCGTCCAGGTCCACCTGCCCGGTCAGCAGTTCCGTGCGCGGCACATGCCCGATCGCCACGAAGATCCCGGTCGCGGCCTGCTGCCGGGACTCCCCCGTGCGCGTGTCCGTGAGCGTCACCCCGGAGACTTTCCCGTCACCGTGGATGGCCGTGACAGCGGAGTTCCAGGCGAAGCTGATCTTCGGGTTGTCCTTGGCCCGCTGCGCCATGATCCGGGAGGCACGCAGCTCACCCTTGCGGACGACGACGGTCACGGACTTCCCGAACCGGGTCAGGAACATCGCTTCCTCCATAGCCGAATCCCCGCCGCCCACCACGATGATGTCCTGCTCCCGGAAGAAGAACCCGTCGCAGGTGGCGCACCAGGAAACCCCGTGGCCGCTGAACTTCTTCTCCTCCGGCAGGCCGAGCTCCTTGTAGGCCGAGCCGGTGGCAAGAATGACGGCCGGGGCCTCGTAGGTCCCGCCGCCGCCGGTGACCACCCGCTTGAGGTGACCGGCAAGCGCAACTTCCGTGACGTCGTCGAACACCACCTTGGCGCCGAACTTCTCCGCCTGCTCCTGCAGCCCGTCCATCAGCTCCGGCCCCTGGATGCCGCCCGGGAACCCCGGGAAGTTCTCCACCTCCGTGGTGTTCATCAGGGCACCCCCCGCGGTCACGGACCCGGCCAGCACCAACGGCGCAAGGCCCGCGCGGGCAGCGTAAATCGCGGCGGTATAACCGGCAGGGCCGGAACCGATAATGATGACTTGTTCGGTTGCGGGGGCGTTAGCGTCAATGGTCACGGCGGATTCCTTTGCTCGGGCGTTTGGGAAAAGGCTACTGCGCATCCGGGTGCCGCGCGGTGCCAATTCATGGGGCCGGTTGCCTGCCGTACAGAATCAGCTGCCTTGATGGTCATTTGCAAGGGCCTGGCCGCCCATATCGACGGACGTCAATCAGTTGCATAATAGGGTGCATGACCTCCCTGCAGATACTCGAACCCGACGTGGACCCGTCCTGCTGCACGCCATCGCAAAAGCCGGCATTGAGCGCGAAGGAAGCCCAACAGAAGGCGCTGGTTTTTAAGGCACTGGCCGATCCGAACCGGCTCCGTCTGCTGTCCATCGTGAAGGCAGGGGAATCGGGAGAGGCCTGCGTATGTGACCTCACAGAACCGCTGGACCTCGGCCAGCCTACGGTGTCGCATCACCTGAAAATACTTGTGGAGGCGGGACTGCTGCACCGTGAAAAGCGGGGCACGTGGGCCTACTTTTCGCTGGTCCCCGGTGCGCTCGATGATGCAGCCGGACTCCTGGCAACGCTGTGAGGCAGCAATCGGCGCAGGCCCAGCTGCTCCAGGCCGCGCCTGCTGACCAGCCCCGGGCGTCACTGAACCTGATTCCGGCGGCGCTGGTGTCGACGTCGGGCTTTCTGCTGTTCGCCAGGGAGGACCGCGTCTCGGGTTTCCTCCTGCTGGCCGCCGCCCTGGTCCTGGCCGCCATGATCAGCCGCCGCCTTGTGATTGACCTGGCGCTGATTGGTGTGGGGTTGACCGCGATGAGCCTGGTCCCGATCACCACGGACATCAGCACCGAACACATGGCCGTGATGGGTACTGCGATGGTCCTCGCCGTCGGGATCCCCTATGCGGTTTCGCGGTTCATCACCAAGGACCACGCCATCCGCTTTCCGGTCAGGACCGGCCAGCCGTGGACCCGCGCCGAAAAGTGGTACCTGCCCGCGGTCCTGGTGATCGGGTACGCCCTGATGCCCGTCTACATGATCCGGACCGGCGTCTACAACAACTGGCCCGCCGTCAGTGATCCCGAGGGCATCGCCCGGCTCTTCCTGGGAACCAACGTGCTGGGGATCTGGGACGAGCTGTTCTTCATCTGCACGGCCTTCACGCTCCTGCGCCGGCACCTTCCCGACTGGCAGGCAAACCTGCTCCAGGCGGTGCTTTTCACGTCATTCCTGTGGGAGCTGGGATTCCACTCCTGGGCGCCGTTTTTCATCTTCCCTTTTGCCCTGCTCCAGGCCCGGCTCTTCACGATCACCAGGTCGCTGTCCTACATCGTCAGCGTTCACCTGCTGTTCGACTTCGTGTTGTTCCTGGTCCTCATTCATGCCCACAACCGCCAGTGGATCGACATCTTCCTCTACTGAGGCGCCTTCCTGGATTGGGGTCCGCCGGCTCTGGACGCGGGGGCGGCGGGAGCACATAGTTGGAGCGTGCAGACACCCGATCCTGAACTTGAGTCCCTGCGGCAACGGGCGGCCCGCGGCGATTCCGACGCCGTGGATGAACTGATCGAAAAGGCCGCCGAGCGCGGCGATCTCGACGAACTCCGGCGGCTGGCGGATTCCGGCAGCCGGGATGCGGCCGACCAGCTGGTTGAAACGGCGGCAGAGAAGGACGACCTTGACGAGCTCCGCCGCCTGGCCACGTCCGGTAACTTCGACGCCGCCGACGTGCTGGCCGAGCTCGAAGACGAAGACGACGGCCCGTAGAGCGGAGAGAACAATGAGTGAAGTTATCGACAGGTTGGCGGCCGCCCTGAATGCCCACGACCTCGAAGCGGCGGCCGCGCTCATCCACGAGGACTACCGCAGCGAACAACCCGCCCATCCCGGCCGGGCCTTCGTAGGACGTGCCCAGATGCACGCCAACTGGCAGACGATCCTGGCAGGCATCCCCGACTTTCACGCGGAACTGATCCGCTCGGTCGACGACGGCGACACGGCCTGGAGTGAATGGTTCTGGTCCGGAAACCGCACGGACGGCCAGGAGTTCCAGGTCCGCGGAGTGACACTCTTTGAGATCAGCAACGGCATAATCACGGCCGGCAGGCTCTACCTGGAGGACGTCGAGCGGGTTACCAGTATCGAGGAGGACGTGGAGGGCATGTCGGGACGCCGGCCGGACCGCCCCTAAGACACTGGCGCGACGACGGAGCTCGTGGCCGAATTTGCCGCCCGCGGCGGCCAGGCCCCCGCACCCAATTCAGGGCGGCCCCGTCTGCCTTACCCCACCGGCCGGAGCGATGTGATCATCCGCCGGATGTTCTGGTATTCAGTGGTGTCCATGTACTTCCGGGCCTGTTCCAGGTACGGCAGGGACTCAGCGCCGGGCGTCCTGTTGTTCTCCGGGTTGTAGAACGCCCCAAACATCGCCGCGGTGGGCGGCCACGTGAAGAAGTGGAAGATGGCGCAGGCTGAATCGTCGGTGGGAGCCGGAACGGACGTGATGCCATAAGCCGCTGCCGGGGTTTCGGCCGGACCGGGAGCTGTAGCGTCGCCCCGGGTCTCAAAGACGTACCGCGGCACTGCGCTGTCCTGGGCCAGCGCAGGGAGTTCCTGCGACTCAAATTCCGAGTAGGGATATTTTTCCATGCAGGTTGACCCCGTTGCCATGTTGGTCCTCAGCGTGGCCAGCGGTCTCCCGGCCTCATTCCTTACCTCAGCAAACGCTCCGCCGCCTTCGGGCAGTTCCCCTGCAGGGTCTGTCACGCTCCATGCGGAGGGAAAATCGAAGGCCAATTGTCCGTCTGCCGTCGTAAAGTTCGCCCAGGACGCCCTCGTTGATGTGGCGGTGGGCCCCGCGGTCGCCGTCGACGTCGTGCCGGGCGAGGCTGGCGGCGGGGAAGTGATCGAAGGGCCGGGGGCAGCCGTACTGGGTGACGCAGAGACCTCGGGCGGGATGGTCGTCGCCGTCGGCGGGCCTGCCTGCGAACCACACCCCGCAAGTAGAACAGCAACCAGAGTCATCGCGGGCAGCAACCCGCCGGACCTACGCATTTCACCCTCCCGGAGGTCAGAAATCTTGTCCTCCAATTGTGGAACCGCCGGCAGGTTTGGGACCGGGTAGCTGCTCATTGGCGCCGAACCGTTGTGCCGAATAACGGAAACGCTTTTGTGCCACAAAGCACGACGGCGGCCCACCCCCTGGGGAGCCGGCCGCCGTCGAAAGCGTTTTGTTAGAGGGTGGCGGTGTCGATTACGAAGCGGTAGCGGACGTCCGAGGCGAGGACGCGCTCGTAGGCATCGTTGATCTTGCCGGCAGGGATGACCTCGATCTCAGCTCCGATGCCATGCTCGGCGCAGAAGTCCAGCATCTCCTGCGTTTCGGCGATGCCGCCGATCATGGAACCTGCGAAGGAGCGGCGGCCCATGATGAGGGCGAAGGCGTTGACCGGGAGCGGCTCCGCGGGGGCGCCGACGTTCACCAGTGCTCCGTCAAGGGTCAGCAGCTGCAGGTAGGAGCTGATGTCGATCGACGCGCTGACGGTGTTGATGATCAGGTCGAAGGTGCCGGCGAGGTCCTTGAAGGTGTTCTCGTCGCTGGTGGCGTAGTAGCTGGCGGCGCCCAGGCGCAGCCCGTCTTCCTGCTTCTTCAGCGACTGGGACAGGACGGTCACCTCTGCACCCATGGCGGCGGCGAGCTTGACGGCCATGTGGCCCAGACCGCCGAGGCCGACGACGGCGACCTTCTTGCCGGGTCCCGCGCCCCAGTGGCGCAGCGGGGAGTAAGTGGTGATGCCGGCGCACAGCAGCGGCGCGGCGGCGTCGAGCTCGATGCCTTCCGGAATCCGGACCACGAAGTCTTCGGTGACGACGACGTGGGTGGAGTAGCCGCCCTGGGTGATGGTTCCGTCCCGGTCGACGGCGCCGTAGGTACCGACGTTCCCGGCCAGGCAGTACTGTTCCTCGCCCTTTAGGCAGTTGGCGCATTCGCGGCAGGAATTGACCATGCAGCCGACGCCCACCCGGTCGCCCACCGCGTGCTTGGTGACAGCCGGGCCCACCTCGGTGACGATGCCGGCGATCTCGTGGCCGGGAACCAGCGGGTACTGCTGCGGGCCCCAGTCGCCGCGGACCGTGTGGATGTCCGAGTGGCAGATGCCAGCGAACTTGATCTCGATCAGGACGTCGTGGGGGCCAACCTCACGGCGTTCGATGGTGGTGGAAACGAGGTCCTCGGTAGCGGACGGGGATGCATAGGCCTTGACGGTGGTCATGGGTCTCCTGTGGTTTATGGGGGATAACTAAATTTTACAGGGAATGATTAATATCAAACCCGCGGTTTCCAGGCGTAGCGAGGGGCCTGCTGTAACTGGTTCTGGCAGTACCACCCTTAGCGGCCCTCATATTCGTCATCGGTGATGTGCTCACGCCAGTTAGTTGGTGCTCCATCTGGTTGGCTGAAAGGGGATACTTCCATCAAACCCGCAGCCGGCAGACCTAGCGAGGGCCCTGCTGTAACTGGTTATGGCAGGCCCTCCCAACGCCTTTCGGATCCGTCGTAACGTGTCCCTATGGATAACCGAGCCGAGGTACGACAGTTCCTCTCAACCCGCCGCGGACGCATCACCCCCGAACAGGCAGGACTGGAACCATACGGCGGCCGGCGCCGGGTGCCAGGGCTGCGACGTGAGGAAGTGGCCCGGCTGGCAGGAGTCAGCGTGGACTACTACACACGCCTGGAGCGCGGGAATCTGACAGGTGTCTCGGACAGTGTCCTGGACGCCATTGCCCGGGCCCTTGAGCTGGACCGCGCTGAACACGACCATCTCTACGACCTCGCGCGCACTGCCAACACTTCCGGACGCAAGCGTGCTGCGCCACCTGTTCCATCAGGAGTCCGGCCCGAATTGCAGTTCCTCCTGGACACGATCACCGGAGCGCCTGCCTTCATCGGAAACAACCGGATGGACATTGTTGCGGCCAACACGTTGGGTTATGCCCTGTACTCCGATATGTACCGCAGCACGGCGCGGCCGGCGAACCACTCAAGGTTCATTTTCCTGGACCCCCGCGCCCACAACTTCTACCCGGACTGGGAGCGGGCGGCGAACACCAACGTGGCCATCCTGCGCCGCGAGGCGGGCCGCAGCCCGCACGATAAGGGCATTGCCGAACTCATTGGAGAGCTCTCCATGCGCAGCGAGGATTTTCGCACCCGCTGGGCGGCGCACAACGTCCGCCGCCACTACGCCGGAACAAAGTTCTTCCAGCACCCGGTGGTGGGACTCCTGGAACTGAACTACCAGGTGCTGGGGCTGGAAGAGGATCCCGGGCACTCACTGACGGTTTACCCGGCCACCCCTGGCAGCCCCTCCGACGAGGCCCTCAAGCTCCTCGCGTCCTGGGCCGTGACGGAAAACATCGTGGAGCTGGCCCTGGCCGGCGCGCGGGGCTAGCCGGGACTCGGGTTCATCCCTGGGCCGGCTCGCCCCTACAAAAGGGGGACTTCGAGGATCCGGTCGTCCTCAGGGCCTGGATCGCCTCGGCCGTCGGTGTTGTTGGTGACGAACCACAAAGCACCGTCCGGAGACACTGTTACGTCGCGGATCCGGCCGTACTCGCGGCTGTAGTGGTCGGTGAAAGTTGAGGGGTCAGAGACGGGCACCGACCTCAGGACCTGCCCCCGCAGGTTGGCGATGAACAGGGTTCCGCCCGCATGGGCCATGCCGCTGGGACTGGCCGATGTCGGCTGCCATTGCTGCACCGGATTCACGAAGCCTTCCCTGTCCGTGATTCCTTCGACAGTGGGCCAGCCGTAATTTGCGCCCGGCGTGATGATGTTCAACTCATCCCAGGTGTTCTGCCCGAACTCCGTGGCAAACATCGTTCCGTCGTCGGCCCATGCCATGCCCTGCGGGTTCCTGTGCCCGTAACTGTAGACGAGGGAGCCCGGGAAGGGGTTGTCGGCCGGCACGCTGCCGTCCGGAGTCATCCGCAGAATTTTGCCGGCAAGGGACTCCCGCTCCTGGGCGCTGTCGCGCTGGCCCGCATCGCCCGCCGCCACATACAGCATGCCGTCCGGACCAAAGGCGATCCGCCCGCCGTCGTGAATGCTCGCAGACGGAAGGCCCTCCAGAAGGGTGTCCGGTTGTCCGAGTGACAGGGAACCGGGCCCGCCGCCCACCGCGAAACGCTGGACGCGGTTGCCGTCCGACCCCGTCGAATACACATAGAGGTCGCCCTCGCTGCCAACGGCAAGGCCCAGAAGTCCTGACTCTCCCCTGGCGGCTACACCCTCAACGGTTCCGATGGACCGCGCTGAGCCGTCCGGAGCGAGTTCGAGGATGCGCCCGCTGTTCCGTTCGCTGACCAGCGGCGTCCCGTCACGGAACACCACCGACCACGGAGCTTCCAGATCCGTGGCTACCGGCTGCGGCGTGCCACTGATGGTGGCTGCGGCAGGGCTGGAGGGTTCGCTGGCTGGTGTGGAGGTAGCCGGGGCGGAGGCAACCGGTGCCGGCGTACCCGGAGCAGGGGAACTGCTGGCGGTTGGCGCGGGTGCCGGGCCGGCCGTGCAGCCCGCGAGCAGAATGCTTGTCCCGATGACAACTGCCGTAAGGACCAGCTGGCGCATGTGCTTCTCCCATCAATCACGTTTCCCCTTCCAGTCACATTAACCCGCATTGCGGATCGTGGCGCCGCATTGCCTGCTTTGTCCCCGGAATGGCGCCACAAGTAGCACCGTTTCCTTCCGTTGAGCTTCCGTTAAGCAGTGCTGGCCAAGGCTTAGAGCAGCGTGCTTAGGTGTTTCAACGGTTACAACCAGGGCGCATCAAACAGCACCGCAACGAACAGGAGGACCCGATGCCTGACACGTCCAGCCGCACGCCAGGCCCCGGCTCCTCGCCTCTATCCTGTTCCCGCCCACGCCGAATGTGTCGGCCGTCCCGTCGAGACCGAGCAGGCTCAACCACCGGCCGCTGACCCGCACGACGGCGGCACCCACCTTATTCCCGTTACCCGCGTCCCACGGGCGGCTTCTTCACGCCCGGATTTCCATACCTTCCCTTCGAAAGGCTCGCCATGTCCCTCGCAGCATCTTCCCCGCCGCAGCCAAAAACCAGCCCGTCCTTCACAAGGCGAAGGGCGCTGGGCGCACTCCTGGCGATTCCCGCCATCGGCCTGTTGACGGCCTGCGGCGGCGCCGCCACAGCCGGCAGCCAAGCCAGCCGGGCGGCCTTCGCACCGCTCGCCACCTCGGCGCCGGAAGGGACCACCATCACAGTGGGAGATCCCAGCATCCGGGTGGCCCTGGAACTCTCCGGCCTGATCAGGGACCTGGACGGCATCAACGTGGAGTTTGCGAACATTTCCGGCGGCCCCCAGACCACAGAAGCCTTCCGGGCCAACGCCCTGGATGTCGGATCGGTGGCCGACATTCCGCCCATCCACGCCACCTGGACCGGTCTTGATGTCCGGATCATCGCGAGCGCGTACCGGCAGGACGCGGTGAACCACCCGCTGTACGAACTCGGCATCGCACCCGAGGCCGGGATTTCCTCGCTTGAGGAGCTGCGCGGCAAGAAGATTGCCTACAGCCCGGGCCAGGCCCAGGGAGCACTGGTCCTGCGGATCCTCGGAAAGGCCGGCCTCGCCCAGGATGACGTCAAGCTGGTGGAGCTCCCCAGCACCGGCGACGCCTACGCGTCGGCGCTGTCCAGCAAGCAGGTGGACGCCGCTCCGCTGGGCGGCGTGCAGATCAAGCGCTACCTCGCCAAGTACAGGGCCGACGGCGGCACCACGCTCCGGCACGGCCTGCGCGACGATCCGGGGCACCTGTACTCCCCCGCCAAAGTCCTGGCCGATCCAGCCAAGGCAGCGGCCCTTGGCAAGTACGTCGAAGCGTGGGGCAAGGCCCAGTGCTGGATTGAGGACCACCCCGAGGAGTGGCTCGAGGGCTACTACGTCAAGGACCAGGGCCTCTCCCGCGAAGACGGCCAATACCTGATTGACGCCGCCGGCAAGCGGGACGTCCCCACGGCCTGGACCGAAGGCATCGAGCGGCACCAGCAGACCATCGACCTGCTGTCCCGGGAACAGAATAAGCCGCAGCTCGAAGCGGCGGATCTCTACGACACCCGCTATGAAGCCATCGCCGGTACCGCATTCGCCGCGGCTGCCAAGGGAGGCACCGCGTGAGCGCCGCCCCCGTGCTGGATCGTCCCGGCGTCGAACCCCACTTGGACCCGGCGCTCGCCACGCGCGAGGACGTGCGGCCTACGGGCCGCCGGCTCGGACCGGGGCGACGGCGGCGGCTCGCCTGGCTGCTGGGCCCCTCGGCGCTGCTGCTGTTGTGGACAGCCTCTTCCGCAACCGGGCTGCTGGATCCCCGGATCCTCTCCGAACCCTGGACAGTAGTGGCCACGGCCGGTGAGCTCCTGGCCGACGGCCGGCTGCAGGAAAACCTCGCCATCTCCGCCCAGCGTGCGGGCCTGGGGCTCTTTTTCGGCATCGTCGTCGGCGCCGTGCTGGCCCTCCTCGCCGGGCTGAGCCGGGTGGGCGAGGCGCTCATCGACGGACCGGTGCAGATCAAGCGCGCCATTCCCGGCCTCGCCCTGATTCCGCTGCTCATCCTGTGGTTCGGCATCGACGAGACCATGAAGGTCCTCACGATTACCCTCGGCGTTTTCGTCCCCATCTACCTGCAGACCCATGCTGGGCTGCGCGGAATTGACCTGCGTTACGTGGAGCTCGCCCAAACCGTTGGATTAAGCCGCACGGCCTTCATCCGCAAGGTGGTCCTCCCCGGCGCGCTGCCCGGCTTCTTCCTGGGCCTGCGCTTCGCCGTGACCGGCGCCTGGGTGTCGCTGGTGGTGGTGGAGCAGATCAACGCCACCAGCGGCATCGGCTACATGATGGAACTCGCCCGCACGTATGGCCAAACCAACGTCATTGTCCTCGGACTCGCCGTCTACGGCATTCTCGGCCTGTTGTCCGACGGCGCCGTCCGCTTCATCGAACGAAAGGCCCTCTCATGGCAGCGTACTCTGGCGGGCTGACCGCCGTCGCACCTTCCGGCACAGCATCCTCCGGCATAGCACCTTCCGCAGTGGACCGCTCCGCCGGTGCAGTTTCCGTCCGGCACCTGATCCGCAGCTTCGGGCCGAAAGGCGTGCTGAACGGCGTGGACCTGGACATCGCCCCCGGCGAGTTCGTTGCCCTCCTGGGCCCCAGCGGCTGCGGCAAAAGCACCTTGCTCCGGGCACTGGCCGGGCTGGACCACGATGTCCGCGGCAGCGGTGTGATTACCGTCCCGGAGCGCGTGTCCGTGGTGTTCCAGGACTCGCGGCTCCTGCCGTGGGACACCGTCCTGGGCAACGTCATCTTGGGCCTGCGGGAGCACGACGCCGAGACCCGGGCACGCAAGGCCCTCGCCGAAGTGGGGCTCGCCGGCCGGGAAAAATCCTGGCCGCACGAGCTGTCCGGCGGGGAACAGCAGCGCGTGGCACTCGCGCGCTCGCTGGTCCGGGAACCGCAACTGCTGCTGGCCGACGAACCGTTCGGCGCCCTCGACGCCCTGACCCGGATCAAAATGCACGGGCTGCTCCAGGATTTGGTGGCCGCGCACCGGCCGGCCGTCCTGCTGGTCACCCACGATGTGGACGAGGCCATCGCCCTCGCGGACCGGATCGTGGTCCTGGACAGTGGCCGCGTTGCCACCGTCCGCACCGTAACTCCGGACATCGGTTCCGCCGTGGACGCGGCCGGACACGAAGCACTGCGCCGCAACCTCCTGGCCGACCTCGGCGTCGTCGGCACCAGCCACTGACCCGGCTACGCCGTCGTCCCTTCCCACCAGCCCATACGAACAGCCTGACCAAGGAGCATCTGATGACTTCCGAGAACGCCTACCCCATCCCTACCGAGCAGCGCCAGCTCCACCTCAACGCCTTCCTCATGAGCACCGGTCACCACGAGGCGTCATGGCGGCTGCCGGAGAGCGACCCGCAGTCCAGCACCGATGTGGAGCACTACAAGCAGCTGGCCCGCACGGCTGAGCGCGGCAAGCTGGACTCCATTTTCTTCGCGGACTCGCCCGTCCTCTTCGGCGAGGTGGGCCGCCGCCCGGCCGGCAAGCTGGAGCCTACGGTGCTCCTGACCGCCATCGCCGGCGCCACCGAGCGCATCGGACTGATCGCCACGGCCTCCACTACCTACAACGAGCCGTTCAACCTCGCCCGCCGCTTCGCGTCCGTTGACTGGGTCAGCGGTGGCCGCGCAGGGTGGAACGTGGTCACCACCGCCGGCCCGGACGCCGCCCGCAACTTCGGCGTGGACGATCAACCTGCCCACGCCGTCCGGTACGAGCGTGCCGCAGAGTTCATCGAGGTGGCCCAGAAGCTGTGGGACAGCTGGCAGGACGACGCCGTGCTGGCGGACAAAGCCGAGGGTGTCTGGGGTGACGCCGAAAAGATCCGGGTGATCGACCACGAGGGCAAGCACTTCAAAGTCCGCGGACCACTCAACGTGCCCCGCTCCCCGCAGGGGCACCCGCTGATCGTCCAAGCCGGCTCGTCCGAGGACGGCAAGGACCTGGCGGCCCGGTACGCGGACGCAGTTTTTACCGCCCAACAGACCCTGGCGGATGCACAGGACTTCTACCGGGACCTCAAGGCCCGCACCGCGGCAGCCGGCCGGGACCCGCAGACGATCAAGATTCTTCCCGGCATCGTGCCGGTCATTGGGGCCACGGAGGAGGAAGCCCTGGAGCTGGAAAAGGAGCTGGACCGGCTGATCAAGCCCGAGTACGCCCGGATCCAGCTGGCCAAGACACTGCGCGTTGCCCCGGAGGACCTGCCCCTGGACCGCCAGTTGCCGGAGGACCTGCCCAGCGAGGATGAGATCGAGGGCGCCAAGAGCCGCTACACCCTGATCGTCCAGCTCGCCCGCCGCGAAAAGCTCACGGTCCGCCAGCTGATCGGCCGGCTGGGCGGCGGCCGCGGGCACCGCACCTTCACCGGAACGCCGCAACAAGTGGCGGACGCCATCCAGGAATGGTTCGACGGCGGCGCGGCGGACGGTTTCAACATCATGCCGCCAGTGCTGCCCTCGGGGCTGGAGACGTTCGTGGACCAGGTGGTGCCGATCCTGCAGGAGCGAGGCCTGTTCCGCACCGACTACACGGGCCGCACGTTGCGGGAGCACTACGGCCTGGAACGCCCGGCCAACCGCTTCGCCGACGCAACTGCCGCCGGGCTGGTCTCGATCGGTTCGGCACTCTGATGGGCAGCAGCTCCCGGCGCAAATCAGGCAGGGTGCACACGGGTGGTGAGGTAGAGGCGGTGGGCGGTGACGACCAGCGTCAGCCAGGCCGCACCCAGAGCCCAGGCGCTGGTCCAGCCCGCAACGCCGTCGGCCTGGACCACGGATTCGTATACCTCGGCGAACACCGCGGCGAGGGCAAGCTGAACCATGTTTCCCGGGCCGTCTCCCCTCCGAAAACTGAATTAGTAAGCAAGCTTATCTTGCGGGGTTTCCAGCTGGTTCAGGCAGTAGTTTTTGAACCAGTGCCGGATGCGCTGTGGCAGCTTCGGGTAGAACACGGCCAAGGCCCTCATGGTGCGGTGGAAGCGGCGCTCATGGCCATCGCTCCAGGGTAGGCCGAAGTCCTTGCGCAACTGGTGGGGAAGGAGACCCGCGGTGAGGAACCTGGCGAACGGCATGATGGCGCGGTACCAAAGCGCTGCGCGCTCCGGGTAGAGGAGGCCCCGGCCCACGCGTACGGCGTTCTCATCGGCGCGCAGTGCGCGGATCCGCTCGTCCCAGTAGCGGCGGAACGCGGCCCTGTCCTCGGGCCACATCCGCTCCGGAAGTTGCAGGGCTGTGCCGAGTTTCGCGTAGTCATGGTACATGGCGTCGGCCGTGTCGTCGTCGAGCGGGCCGTAGATCTTCTCAATGATGGTGAGGGCAGTGTCGTAAAGCGTCGCTGTCACCCACAGCTGCAGTTCGGCGTTGTAGGCGTTGTACCCCGGGGACTTTTCATCGGCAGCCCGGCGAACGGGGACATGGGCCCGGTTCACCCGGCGGCGGACCTCTTTCAGCTGTTCGTCCGAGCCGTAAACGACGGCGTAGACGTAGGTGAGGGTGCCTGTAAGCCTGTTGATCGGGCGGTCGGTGAAGGTGCTGTGCTCGGCCACACCGCGGCCTACTGCGGGGTCGGCGAGCTGCAGCAGGATGGCGCGTCCTGCTCCGGCAAGCAGGATGCCCTCCGCCCCCAAATCCGCAAGTCCACGCACCATCTCAACAGGGTACCGGAGGGACGGAGGGCAGCGGGGCGGGGCTGCCGCAAAAGTGCTGCCCCGCCCTGCCAGGTTCAGCCACACGCGTCAGGCTACGTACTCCGTGCGCCCGGCCACGACGGTAAGCAGTACGCGTGCGCTCAGCAGCGATTCCTCGCCGTCAATGAAGGGATCGGCGTCGAGAACAGTGAAGTCCGCGGCGAGCCCCGCCATCAGCCGCCCACGCCGGTCCTCCTCCATGACTGACGCCGCAGCGTCGCGGGTTGCGTGCGCGATGGCCTCAGCCAAGGGACGGGCGAAATGCGGATTATTCGGGGGAAAGGACGGGTCCAGAGCCGACTGCCTCGTTGCAGCGACGAACATGTTCTGCAGGGCCTCGTATGGTGCGGTGGGGGCGTCGGTGGAAAAGGCCAGGAGGGCCCCGGCCGCCACGTATTCGGGCCAGGCGAAGCTGCGGTCTGGCCGGTCGTCGCCCAGCATCGCCACCCAGTTGCCGTAGATGGCAGGGTCGGCGTGGACCGGCTGCATGGACGCAGTGACGCCGAGCCGGGCCATCCGGGCAGGGGTCTCCGGGGAGGCGTATTCGAGGTGCTCGATGCGGTGGCGGCGGTGGCGTGGGCCGTTTATTTCTGCGGCACGCTCCACGGCATCCAGGGCGATATCGCTGGCGTGGTCCCCGATGGCGTGCAGGGCCACCTGCAACCCCGCGGCATCGGCCGCCGCCACCACCGGGTTCAGCTGCTCCGGGGACCAGATCGGCCCGGCCTGCGATCCGTCCGCATAGGGCCGGTTCATGGCAGCGGTGCAGGCGTCGATCACACCGTCCAACGCCAGCTTGATGCCGGCCACACGCAGCCATTCCGTGTTGACTTCGCCGGCCAGGAGCACGGCGCGCTCCACTTGGGCGAGGTTTTCGTCGTCGTCCCCGGTGTTGTGGATGAACCAGTGCGCCACGACGCGGATCGGCAGCCGGCCACCGCGCCTCCCCGCGGCACGGCGGAACGCGGCCAGGTCGAGTTCACCCAGGGCCATGTCCACCGCACCGGTGACCCCGGCGGCCAGGTAAGCCTCGATGGAACGTTCGACGGCGGCATCCCGGTCAGCGTCCGATGTCACCTCCCCCAGGAAGGGCCACACAAACTGTTGCGCCGCCGTCTCGTAGAGCATTCCGTCCGGTTCGCCCTGGCCGTCACGCCCAATTCGTCCACCGAGCGGATCGGGGGTGTCCCGGGTGATGCCCAGTTCCTTCAAGGCTGCCCGGTTCACCCAGCAGGAGTGGTAGTCGTTGGCATCCAGGTAGACGGGCACGTCTGATACTGCTTCGTCGATCATGGCCGCGGTTGGCGCTCCGGGCAGCGAGTCGAACAGCCAGCCCCTGCCAAGGATCCGCCGCGCACCCGGGCCTGCGGCCCGTGCGGTGCGCAGGCGTTCCTGAATCTCGGACAGGGACCTGGCGTCTGTCAGCGCCACTTTCCCCAGTGCCTCACCGAGCATCAGCACATGGGTGTGTGCGTCGATGAATCCCGGCAGCACCAGCCGCCCGCCGAGGTCGACGACCTCTGCGGCGTCACCGGCAGCCGCCTTGGCGGCCGCCTCTTTGCCTACATAAATAAGCTTGTCGTCGTCGATGACGAATGCTTCCGCCCACGGTGCCGACTCATCGGCAGTGAAGACGCGGGCATTGCGGTACAGCGCTGTCATGGTTTTCAGACTCCTGCAGTTCGGATGGTGGCGATGTCGGGTGAATGTGCATTGTTGGCGGCGGTTTCCGCTTCAATCCGGGATGAGAGCCGGGCGATGAGCACGGCGGGAACCAGGAGTACCAGGCTGAAGCCGGCGAGCACCGCGCCGAGGGCTGGAAAGCCGAACGACTCACCGATCCAGGCTCCGAACATCGGCGCAAAGCTGGATCCTACCAGGTACACCCCCAGCACCGGTCCGGACCAGCGGCCGCTGGCGTCGAGAGCGGCCGCCGTGGCAATGAAATACATAAAGGCAACGGCGTACACCGTGTTCCAGGCGATCATCGCGACGAGGTAGATGGTGGGGTCTGTGGTGAGGCAGGCAGTCAGTTTCAAAGCAGCGCCGAGCGCCAGCAGGATGCCCAGCGGGAGTGCCCGGCCCAGCCTGGTCCCCAGGAAGATCAGCGCGATGGCGGCGAGCAGCCCACCCGCAGTGGATGCGCTGAGCACCAGGCCCAACTGCTCCTCCGTCATCCCGGCCTGGGCAACGCCGATGGCTCCGGACATCGCCCAGAGTGAGTCCTCGCCCACCGCCCAGAGCGCGAATGTGGCCAGCAAACCGAGGCCCGCAACGGTGATGGTCCTGGTGGTGAGGGCTCCTCCGGTGGCAGCTGCCGCCGTCGTACCCGGTGCTGGCGATGCGCCCGGCGTCCCCTCGTGGACCGCCGGCGCCTCAGCCCGCGGCAGCCACCCGGCAGTGAACAGCAGTACGAGGGCAAGTCCGGCGACGAAACCGAAGGCGCTCGCCATCCCGATGCCCACCACCGGGATGATTGCGAGCACGACGGTGACAATGGCGCGGTTTGCCAGTCCGCTGATACCGGACGCACGGTTGGGATTGCGGAGGGCGGCCAGGGCTGCGCCGCCGGATGCCACTGCACCGCCGGCTCCTATACCACCGGCGATGATGCCGATAATGGATGCGGCGGGAGCCAGGTCAAAGGCGGCGAGTCCGAACCCTGCCGCCGCTACGGCCAGCCCAAGCCGTGCCACGAGGTACCGCCCGCGCCCTTCGGTGAAGCGGGCAACTGCGAGGCACGCGAGAGCCGTGGCCAGGAGGCAGGCGGTCATGAGTGTTCCGGCTTCCGTCGCGCCCACGCCCAAAGACTCCTGGATGGCGAGGATCATGAACGGGACCAGGTTGGCGCTCATGAAACCGACGACGCCGATCCCGAACGTCGAGACGGCGCGTTTAGTGGTCAGCGGAAGCCGCTGCGGTTCTGGCTGGGTCATGGGATGTTTCCTTCGAACAGGAATATGCGCGGTTACAGGGCTGGCGGCGCTTCGTTGCGTCCTTCGCGCCTGCTGCCGTCACCGGCAGTGTCCGCTAAAACGAATGGTGTTCGTTTTATTATGCATGTGACGTGGATCAAAGGGAAGAGTCCATAGACTGGCATTTGACGAAGGGAGCCCCATGCCACGGCCGAGAACACCGATCCTGTCGGTGGACCGCATCGCCGATGCCGCCATCGAGCTTGTGGATGAAGGGGCCGGCTTTGGCGTTAATGCCCTCGCCCGTCGTCTCAGCGTGACGGCCTCGTCCTTGTACAACCACATTTCGGGGCGCGACGAAATCATCGAACTGATGCGCGCACGAATGGCCGCGCAGTCCATCCCGGATGTTCCCGGGAACGCCAGCTGGGACGAAGTGGTAACGCTGATTGTCCGTGGCCAGCGGGAGATGTACGCGGCCCACCCGTTCGTGGTGCCGCTCATCGTCGGTAAGACCATTACCGATCCAGGGGTGATCTCCGCCTACGAGCGCATGGCCTCGGCGCTCGTGGACGGCGGATTTCCCGACGGCGACGTGCTGACGATCATCTCCGTCATCGACTCCTTTTCGCTGGGCGCCGGTATGGATCTGGCAGCCCCGGACGACGTGTGGGCACCCACTGAATCAGCCGCCACCCTGTCCCGGCTGGTCAAAGCATCCGGCCAGGGCCGGGAACGCAGCGACAGGGCTTTCGAGACCGGGCTTGAGCTGCTGCTCGAGTCGCTCCGGATGCGCCTGGCCGCGCACTGAAGGGCTTAGGACCCGATCTTCCGCGGAGCGGACTAAAAACGGATGAACAGGCGCTTCACAGGCGTTATGGGGATCACGTTTGGCAGAAGCAATTTTGGGAAGGACGTTCGTGTCCATTCGCTAGCCTTGAAGCATGGAATCGTTCGAGGCGCAGGCTGTTATTCTCGCCCCGTCCAGCGTTGTCCGGGACGTACTCACCGACCAGGGAAACTACCCCGTATGGAACTCTGAATTACGGAGATCGCAGGCGACATCGTCCACGGCGCCAGGATCCGTGTCCGGTTGACCGGCAGTAAAAGGACGCTTCCACTCCGCGTCAAGAGGTTCGACGGGCACCGAATGGTGTGGACCGGGCGCAGGGCGCTCGGACTGCTGACCTTCGTCCGTACGTTCACCGTCACGGACCATTCCGGCCTGACGCTTTTGCATGTGCGCGATAGTTACAGCGGTCCGCTCCGGAAGTTGTTGCGCAGGACGACGGACGGCACACCTCCGCCGCTGCCCGAGTTCGTAGACGAAGTGAAATTCCGTTCGGAACTGTTGGGCTTCCACTTCCACGACGGAATTTTCCCAAGTACCGCGTTGCCTCGCCGCCAAAGTGAGCGCCGAACGAGCGCAAAAGCGGCGCACTGAGACTTATCGACAACCCCTGCCCCTGACCTCGATCGAGGAATGTCAGACCCCCGTTAGAAGATGTTTCTATGGGAATCGGTACGGGCACAGCGGCGGTAATGGAGGGTATTCGAACCTCCATTGCCGGCCTTGATGCCCTGTTGCTGAAGGACGCCCGGTTGGATGCCGTGGCTGATGGTTCAGGTCCTGCCGCTGTCGCTGCTGAGTCAGATCCGGCTGCTGTTGCTGGCCCCGCTGCCGCGGACCCCGTTGTTGATGACCCTGCCGTTGATGACCCTGCCGTTGATGTTTTGCAGCGGCAGCTCGATCACCGGCTGGAGCGGCTGGCCCTGATGAAACGCCTGGAAGGACAACTTGCTGCGCTCAAGGCCCGGGACGCTGCCGAAATCATCGAACTCCAGCAGGCCATGATTCCGCCGGACGCCTCCCTCCAGGACAGGTCTTACCAGGAAATGTCCATGGTCGAGGAAATCGCCGGCATCCTAACCGTAAGCGCCCCCGCCGCCGCGGCGTTCATCACCCAATCCCGGCAAATCTGCGCCCTGCCGCCGGCAATGGACGCACTGTCCACCGGGGCCATGTCCTGGATGCACGCCCGAATCATCGCCGACGAAACCGAAGGGCTTGACCCCGCCGGCGCCACGGCCCTGGTAGTGCACTTCTTCGATCCCAAAGCACCCCACCCGGCCCGCGGAGCCGCCCCCGGCGAGCTCGTACCGTCCAGGTTCCGCCGCAAGGTCCGCGCCTGGCGCGAACGCCACCACCCCGAAACACTAGAAAAACGCCACACTAAATGTGCGGCGGACCGGCGGATGGAATACACCCCGGACCGGGACGGGATGGCGTGGGTCTCGCTCTACCTGCCCGGTGACACCGCCTGCGCCATCTGGAACCGCTCCACGGCTCTCGCCCGTGGCCTCCGAGGCCCGGACGAACCCCGGACAATTGCACAATTACGGCCTGACATCGCCGCCGGCCTGCTCCTCAACGCACCCGCCTCGGGCAGTCTCCGTAATGGGGACGACATTGTCGAAGTAGGAAAAGTCCCTCCTCCTAGGGTTGACGTGCTCGTTACCGTCCCGGTGTTCGCCCTGCTCGGCGCCACCGACGAACCCGCCATGCTCGATGGCTTTGGCCCGATACCCGCATCCATGGCTCGCAAACTCGTCGCGGACGGGGCAAACTCGTTCCACCGCGTCCTGGTGGACCCTCGCGACGGCGCACCACTGGAAATCGGCCGAACCACCTACCGCCTCACCCAAGCCATGAAGCGCGCTCTCCACCTCCGCGACGGCAAATGCACCTTCCCCGGCTGCAACAACACATCGCTCGACAACGAGGTCGATCACCTCACCGCCTGGCACCACGGCGGAACCACCGGAATCAGTAACCTGGGCCAACTCTGCCCCAAACACCATCACCTCAAACACGCCACCGGCTGGACACCCACTCCAGCCACCAAAAACGAACCACCCGGCTGGACCTCCCCCACCGGCCGCCACTACAAACCTGAACACCATGACTGGGAACCACCCCACTGGCCTCACCAGCTGGCACCGGCGCTGAACTCCGGTGTCACATCCAGCGTGCGGGGGCAACAGCCAGCGGCTGGTGATCCTCCGGATTTTGTTCATATCGGGCTCTCCGCAGGGGAAGCCGGCATAGTGCGGTTCCTGCACGCTCCACCCGCCTGAGTACGGTCGCGCCTGGCCCTTGTCGAAATCCTGTCTGGGTTTCGACGTGACCGCCCACGCCCCTGCATTCGCCGTCGTCCCAGCTGGAAGATCCGGAAGCACGTCGGCCAGCACGTCCGTGTCCATGCGGCTGAAGGGCTCAGGCTCGTTCATGGCGGGGCCATCCGTGAATAGAAGGCAGTGGATCCCTGCGGACTTTCCGATATTTCTGCGCGTGCTATTTGGCCTCCGCAACATGCTGGCATCAGTTCCCTAGACTTGCCAGTGGACGTAAGCCAAACAAGGGAGAAGGAGCAAACATGAGTGGAGTAGTCGTTGTAGGGGTTGATGGCAGCGAGTCGGCCAGGAAAGCTGCGGAAGCTGCCAGGGACCTGGCGGCGTCGCTGGGAGCTTCCCTTCACATCGTGACCGCGTTCGAGACCGAGAGCGCCGAGACCTTCGGCGTCGGGTCGGACCAAGTGAGAATCTCGAATGCCGACAGCGCTGAAATCGTCGCGAAGTCGCTGGGCAATTCAGGCCAGCGTGTGGAGATCACCCACTCCGCCGCCCGCGGCAAACCCGCTGATGCTCTGATCAAGGAAGCCATCCGCCTGGACGCCCGGGTGATCGTGGTGGGCAACCGCAGGATGCGCGGCATCGGCCGGCTGCTGGGCAGCGTCGCCAACAGCGTGGCGCACAACGCCCCCTGCGACGTCTACATCGCAAACACCTACGACGACTAGCGGCTCACCCCAGCAAACGGGCGACGACGGGACCTCCCGCCGTCGCCCGCCTGTGTTAAGCCCTCATCACCAAACCGGTAGCTAGGTAGCCGCTTCCGCCTCCGCCAGGCGAATCATCCGGAGTTCGTCGGTAACTGCCTGCGAAGGCCAGTGACCGTTCGCGATTTCCCGCGCCCGGGGCTGGTCAACGTCGGGGAACAGCTTCTCCAGCAACCCCGTCACGTGCAGCAGACCGATCAAGGCGCTGGTTCGGGGATCCGGCGTCCCGCCACGCAGCGCCGCCCCAATCGAGGCCAAAAGCGCCGCCTCCGGCGCGTGGTCCTTCTCCGGGTACCGCGTCGTTGTGAACAGGCCGAGGTGCTTCTCGCCCACATGCTCCACGATGCCCTGCGCGGCCATTCCTTCATAGATCCGGTGCACTTCGGCCCGGCTTTCCAGCATCGACACCCAGCGTTTGGGCGTGTGCGGCCGTGACTTGTGCCGGATCAATTCCAGTTGCTGCTGGAACCCGGACGCGCTGGCGGGACCGCCGGCCTTGACGTGTTTGCCCTGCAGATCAACCGCGCCGAGCAGCGCGAGCTCGCTCAAAATTGCCCCGGCCACGCCGGCCTGGAGGACGGGCTGGGAAACTGCAGGCTCGCCGTCGTGGTCGTTCGTTGCAAGAAGGAGGAATGCCTGGGGAAGGCTCAGCTCCCCGGCCCTGGGAGATTCAGCGTTCATAAGACCATGGTCCCGCTGCCGGGCAGCTACCACAACGAGGATTTACATCCCGGAAACGGAAACCGCTGGTCGCAAGAGAAATTGCAGAGTACATTTAATGCAATTGCCCTTGCAGAGTGATCTGCGTTACAGAACAGGTCCCCCTTTGAACACGAACGCCGCCGAAGAGGAGCCCTTCGCACCCGAGACCACTGGGGTCAGTGGCGCCGGGAACAGCTCCCAGGCTTGGCTCGGGGACGTGATCCCGGACGTTCCCCTCACCAAGGCACAAAGCCGCGTGGTGGAGGTCATCGCGCGCAATCCGCAGCTCTCCTCCTACGCGGACATCGCAGAGATCGCCCAACGCGCAGACGTCAACAACTCCACCGTGGTCCGCGCCGCCCAGCATTTGGGCTACCGCGGCTGGCCGGATCTCCAGCGGGAACTCCGCTCCCGCTACCTCGTGATGATCTCCACCGAGGACACCCTCACCGAGCATGGCGAACACCGCAGTCCCCTTCACGATGCACTGAACCATGACATCGAAAACCTCCGGCTCACGCTCGACTCCAACACCGCCGACGACGCCGAGGCTGCCATCGCGGCAATGGCAGCTGCCAGGTCCATCACCGTCGTCGGGATCGGCTCATTCGCTGGCCCCGCCAGCGTGATGGCCCACCTGGGCTCGACGATGGGGTACCCCATATCGCTGGAAAACCGGGGCGGCGTCCACCTTGCCTCCAGCACCAACACCCTTGGCAAGGGCGACGTGCTGGTAGTCATCAACATGTGGCGTTCCGTCCGGCAGGTCATCATCGCCGCCGAAGCGGCGAAGGCCGCCGGTGCCACGGTCATCGCCATCAGCGACATGCGCCGCGGCCGCCTCGCGGCCGCGGCTGACCACCTCCTGGTGGTGGCCTCCGAAGGCATCTCCTTCTTCCAGTCCGTCACCGCCGCCAACTCCCTGGTCTACGGCCTGCTCGCGGGCATGGAGGCCGCGCACCCGGAGCGCAGCCGCGCCGCCATCCGCCGCACCCAGCAACTGTGGAAAGACCTCGACATCTACCTCGATTGACCCCGCACCTTCAGTCGCCTCAAGCATCCCCACATACCTCAACCTGCACACACTCCAGGAGTACTTTTATGAATGACCAGGTCGAGCGCCGCGTCGCCGTCATCGGACTTGGCGCCATGGGCGGAGCCATGGCCGTCACCCTTCATAAAGCCGGCTGGGACGTCACCGGCTTCGACCCTTCTGACGCGGCAAGGTCGGCCGCGGAAGAAGCCGGCATCACCACCACCGCGAAACTCGAAGACGTCGCCGGGACCCCCTACACAGTCCTCTCCCTGCCGGCTGCCAGCATCGTCGAAACCACCGTGCCCCAGCTGCTGGCACCGGGGACCATCGCGATCATCGACACCACCACCTCCGAACCGGGCACCAGCAAAACCATGGCCGAACTCGCCCAGACACAGGGAACGGCATTTGTGGACGCGCCGGTCTCGGGTGGCCGTGACGGCGCAGCAACCGGTTCGTTGAGCGCCTTCGTTGGCGCAACGGATGCCGCCCTTGCCGCCGCCGAGCCCGTCCTGCTCGCGCTCACCGGCGGCAAGTACAGCCACATCGGCGGCCCTGGCAGCGGCAACGTGGTCAAGCTCCTGAACAACGTCCTGGCGGCGGCCAACCTGGTCTCTGTTGGTGAGGCCCTGGGCGTTGCCAAGGCCTACGGCATCGACCCCGCCACAGCGGCAGCCAGTATCAGTAACGCCTCCGGCGGCAGCAAGGTTTCCGCCAACATGTACCCCAACTGGGTGCTCAGCGGCACCCACGATTCCGGCTTCTCGCTGGGCCTGATGGCCCGTGATGCAGCCCTCGCCGTTGATGTCGCCCAACAAATTGGCGAAAACCCCGCACTCCTGGCGGCCGTGGCGAGCCAGTGGCAGGACGCCCTGGCCGCCCTGGGACCACGAGCCGACTTCACCGAAATCGCCCGGACCGTTGCCCCGGCCATCACTCCCGCCGGCCCTGCCAAGACCGCACCAAACACCGCACCAGGCACCGCACCAAACACCGCACCAGGCACCGCACCTGATGCCGCGCCCAGCAACGAAAGCGGCACAACCGCCGTCGCCTAAGCACTTCCAGCACGCACTCCCCCAGCCCAAAAGGAACACCACATTGAGCATCACCACAGCACCAACATCCTCCTCGGCAGCCACCGCCGAAACCGTCCTGGATGCCGCCTTCCCGGCCGGCTTCGGCGCCTTTGTTGACGGCCGCGTCCTCACCGGCAGCGGCGAAAGCATCACCCTCACCGCGGCCGCCACCGGCGAGCCCTTCGCCACCTACGCGGACCCCGGCGCCGAGGGCGCCAACGCCATCCTGGAAAGCTCGACAGCTGGCGCCAATGCCTGGGGCGCGCTGAACGGTTTCGAGCGGGCAGCCATCCTGCGCAACGTCAGCCGGGCCGTGGAACAGCACGCCGAGGAACTCGCCATCCTCGAATCCGCCACCACGGGCAAGCCCATCCGGGACGCCCGCGTCGAAGCCGCCAAGGTGGCCGAAATGTTCGGCTACTACGCCGGCTGGGCGGACAAACTGACCGGCCAGACCATCCCGGTCCCCGGCAACTGGCATACCTATACCGAGCGCGTCCCGTGGGGCGTCGTCGTCGCCATCACCCCATGGAACGCTCCCCTGTTCACGGCAGGCTGGAACTCCGCGGCCCCGCTCGCGGCCGGCAACGCCGTGATCATCAAACCCAGCGAATTCACCCCCGCGTCCTCGGTCCGGCTCGCCCAGCTGGCGCACGAAGCCGGGCTGCCGGCAGGGGTCTTCAACGTGGCCGCAGGGCTGGGCCAAACCGTGGGCGCCACCTTCACCACGGACCGGCGGGTGGGCAAGGTCAGCTTCATCGGCTCCGTCCCCACCGGCCGCCGCGTTGCAGTCGCTGCGGCCCAGGCCGGAATCCCGGCACTGCTCGAACTCGGCGGTAAAAGCGCCAACATTGTGTTCGCGGACGCGGACCTGGACCGTGCCGCAGACGGCGCCATCTCGGCCATCTTCTCCGGTGCGGGCCAGTCCTGCGTGGCCGGGTCGCGCCTCCTGGTGGAGCGCAGCGTGCATGCACAGTTCGTCGAACTCGTCGCCGCGAAGGCCGCACGGCTTCGGGTCGGCGACCCGCTGAGCGTGGACACCGAGGTGGGCCCCATCATCACCGCCCAGCAGTTCGCCACCGTCAACACCCTCATCGAGGCAGGAATGAACGACGGCGGCCGCCGGGTCACGGGAGCAACGCTGCCGGAGTCCCTGGCCGGGTCCGCCCTGGCCGGCGGGCACTGGGTAATGCCCACCCTGCTCGACGGCGTCACGCCAGCCAACCGCCTCGAAACCACGGAAGTGTTCGGCCCGGTAGTGGGCGCCGACGCGTTCGATACGGAAGCCGAAGCCATTGCCCGGGCCAACAACACCAACTTCGGCCTGGCCGGTGCCGTCTGGACCTCGGACGTGTCCCGGGCGCACCACATCGCCCGCGAGGTGAAAGCCGGCACCTTCTGGATCAACTCCTACAAAACCATCCACGTGGCGGTTCCGTTCGGCGGCTTTGGCGATTCCGGCCACGGCCGCTCCTCGGGTCCGGGCGTGCTGGACGAGTACACCCAGACGAAGGCCGTCTGGGTACCCACCCGCGCGGCCGGGTCCCCCTTCCCGTCCCTGTCCTACTAAACGCTCCGCACCAGAGAAGGCAGATGCCCATGGAACTGACAAACCACCCCCCCGCCCTGGTGGCCCTGCGCGGTGCGCTGGCAGACGGCGTCGAACACTGGAAGCCCCGGGTCCAGGCGCTGGCGCGGGAAATCCACACGCTCAAGGAGGTCTCCTTCGAGGAGGTGCGCTCGGCTGAGGCCATTGCCGCCCTGCTGGCAGATGCCGGCTTTGAGGTGGAACGCGGTACCTCGGGTCTGCCCACCGCCTTCACCGCGAGCGCCGGCGGCGGCGAACTGACAGTGGCCCTATGCGTGGAATACGATGCGCTCCCGGACATCGGCCACGCCTGCGGGCACAACCTGATCGCCGGCGCCTCCGTGGCCGCTGCCCTTGCCCTCCGGCCGTTCGTGGACGAGTTGGGGATCACGCTGAAGGCCATCGGCACCCCCGCAGAGGAGCACGGCGGCGGCAAGGCGTTGATGCTGGAGCGGGGAGCGTTCGACGGCGTCGGGCTGGCCCTGATGGTCCACCCGGTCCAGGACGGGCTCACGTACAACCCGGCGGGCACCAGCGCCCAGGCCGTGGGCCGGTACCAGGCAACATTTTCCGGAAAAGCGGCGCACGCGGCGGCGGCCCCGCACCAGGGCGTTAATGCTGCCGACGCCGCGGTGCTGAGCCAGGTTGCCATCGGCCTGCTCCGCCAGCAGATCCCCAGCGACCACCGAATCGCCTGTTTCGTGGCCGAGGCCGGGCACGTCACCAACATCATTCCGGAAAAGGCTGTGGTCCAGTTCGAGTGCCGGGCCTTCACCCTGCCGGAATACGAGGCGCTGCACCAGCGCGTCCGGAACTGTTTCGAGGGCGCGGCGCTGGCCACCGGAACAACGCTGGCCATCGAGGAAGCGGAACCCCTTTACGAACCGCTGCTGCAGGATGACGCCCTGGCAGCGCACTGGACCGAGGCGATGGATGCGTTCGGCAAGGACACGTCGCGGTCGTCGGGCCTGAGCGGCGGCTCAACCGACATGGGCAACGTCTCCCAGGTCATCCCGTCCCTGCACCCCTGGCTGAGCATTCCGGGTGCCAACGTGCCCATCCACTCGCACGCGTTCGCCGCGCTTGCGGACTCCCCCGAGGCCTACGCGGTGATGTTCGAGGCTGCCACCGCGCTGGCCTGGACCGCCGCCGGCGCCGCCTCAACCCCCGCCCAACGGGAGCGCTTCATCACAGCCGCGTACCGCTGTCGTACATTCACGCAGGAAGGCACATCATGAGCACCACCAAAACAGCCCGGGTTGATAAAGCCGGCACCAAGCTGACCATCCCCATCGCCGCCCTGGCGCTGGTGATCGCCGTCGCGGTCCAGTTCATCGGGCAGGCGAAGATCGACCTGGGCATCGGGGCGATCATCATCTTCCCCATGGTGTGGGGCCTCATCCTGGGCCTTCTGGTCTCGGTCCAGAAGTTCAAGCCACTTGGCCTTGACCTCCAGCGGGTGGCCGCTGCGCTCGTTGGCGTCGCCGTGCTGCTGCTCGTGGCCCGGCTGGCCTTCAACATCGGGCCAAGCCTGCCCACCCTCCTCAAGGCGGGGCCGGCGCTGCTCCTTCAGGAAGTGGGACACCTGCTCGGCACCATCGTGCTGGCACTCCCCCTGGCTGTGCTGCTGCGGATGGGCAAGGCAACCGTGGGCGCCACCTTCTCGCTGGACCGTGAGCCGTCCTTCGCCATGGTGTCCGAGAAGTACGGGCCGGATTCGGACCAGTACCGCGGCGTGCTGGCGATGTACGTTTTCGGCACGCTGTTCGGCGCCGTGTTCATCACGCTGCTGACCTCACTCGTGGCCAACTGGAAGATCTTCGACCCGCTGGCACTGGCCATGGGCGCCGGCGTGGGGTCCGGCTCCATGATGGCTGCCTCCGCAGCCAGCATCGTCGCCGCCTACCCGGCGGACCAGGAGGCAATCCTGGGCATGGCCGCCGTATCCAACCTGATCACCACCGTGCTGGGCGTCTACGTGGGTATCTACATCGCGCTGCCGCTCGCCGACAAGTTCTACAAAGCCCTCACCCGCAAGCAGGAAGCCCGCCAGGAAGCCGCTGTTACGGCAGGCGGCCCCGCCGAACGCACCGTCGCCGACCTGGACCGCGAGGCCGCGCAGGCAGAGGAGAACCGCCGGTTCCGCGAGCGCGTTGCGGAATCCTCGGCTGCCATGAAACTGCCGCTGTGGCTGTCCCTGTCCGTGCTGACCATCCTGGGCATCGGCACGGCGTCCGTGGCGGCCAAAGGGTTCAGCCTGAGCATTGTGGCCGGGTACGCCATCATGCTGGCCCTGGTTTTGGTGAGCATCGCGCTGGCCAAGGCCACCCGGAAGATCTCGGCCATCATCTTCGTCACCACCCTCGGCGCGTACATCTCCAGCCCCTGGTTCTTCGCCGCCGAAGCACTCAACGCCGCCGTCAAGACCGTGGACTTCCTGTCCATCGCCACGGTGATGCTGACGCTCGCCGGCCTGTCCCTGGGCAAGGACATCCCGCTGCTGAAGAACATCGGCTGGAAGATCATCCCCGTGGGCCTGGTGGCCATCACGGCGTCCTTCCTGCTCTCCACCGTGATCGCGGAGTTCGCCCTGGGTCTCTGGCAGTAACTGCACGCCTTGCCGTCGCGGCAGGAAGGAAGCGGACGACGAGCGGGACCTCCCGCTGTCGTCCGCTTTCACGGCAAAAAAGTGCGGGCCACCTGGATCATTGGTATCGCTCCCTGGTAATGCTTCGGGAGCCATGCGCCCAACACGGCCAGCGCACTAATCCAGGTTGTTGCCTGCCGTTTCCGGCCCGCACCGTCTCTTAGCTGGAGACGTCCCTTTCGATTTCTTCGGCGAGGTCGTCCACGGCCTCGGGACGCAATTCGATGCCCGCCTCGTCAAAGCGTTCCTCAAGCACGTGGCTTACGTCGTCCTGGACGTGGCCCAGCCGGATCTCGTCTTTGACGTCTTCGGCGATACTTTCCGCAGTCTCCACGCCGTCAACCTCCTCTGCACTGTCGTCGTTAAAAGGGGCACCGGTATCAGCTGAGTCAGTCATACTTCATCGTTGCCGCTACGCCGCAAGCGGTCAATGATGAGCACCGCCCCAAAGCAAAGCGGACGACGGCGGGACCTCCCGCCGTCGTCCGCCCTCGCCTTATCAGCATCGCGTCAATGCCCGAAGGAGAGCGCCTGCGAAACTGTGACCGCGATCAGGACGAGGAACGTAACAGTCACCGCCCACGCTTCCAGCCGCAGCCTCGTTTTAGTCCGGGGCGCAGGCCCCTTACGCGTTGATTTCCACTTGTACATAGTCCTCCCGAAGGAACATCCGGCGTTCCTGCCAGCCGTCGAGTACAACCCAGATGATGGAGCCGTCGGGCGTGGTGGCATCCACGAAACCCGTGCCGATGGGGAGCCCGTGCTGCGAAAGCCGCACCGGCTGCCCGATCGGCAAGGCGTTCCAGGACACCCGGCGCCACTGCTGCCCTTTTGCCTTCATGGCGCTACCGCAGGATGACCGTTCGGTTGCCCAGCAGCAGGATCCTGCCCTCGCAGTGCCAGCGGACAGCGTTGCGCAGCGCGACGCACTCCGCATCTCGGCCGGCCGCCACCAGGTCATCGGCGGTGTGCGTATGGTCCACCTCGACGACCTGCTGGGAAATGATCGGGCCCTCGTCCAGCTCGGCGTTCACGTAGTGCGCCGTGGCGCCGACGGTTTTCACACCGCGATCATAGGCCTGATGGTACGGCTTGGCACCCTTGAAGCTGGGCAGGAACGAGTGGTGGATGTTGATGGTCCTTCCGGCGAGCTTGGCAGACAGCTCGTCGCTGAGCACCTGCATGTAGCGGGCCAGGACCACGAGTTCGACGTTGAATTCGTCCACAAGTTCCAATAGCCGGGCTTCCGCGTCGGGCTTGGTGTCCTTCGTGACCGGCACGTGGAAAAACGGGATGCCGTCCCATTCAACCAGGCTCGCCTGGTCCCGGTGGTTGGACACGACGGCGACGATCTCCACCGGGATGTCCCCCGTTCGTGCCCGGAACAGCAGGTCGTTCAGGCAGTGCCCCATCCTGGATACCATTACCAGCACCCGGCGCTTGCGGCCCTGCGGCTCCAGTTGCCAGTTCATCTGCCATTCTTCGGCCAGCGGCGTGAAGTCCCGGCGCAGATCCTCGGTGCTGAACGGGAGGTGCCCGGGTGACACGGAGGAGCCGGAGGAGAAGTGCACGCGCATAAAGAAGTGCCCGTGCGCCTTGTCCCCGTATTGCTTGATGTCGATGATGTCGCAGCCGTGCTCCAGCAGGAACGCCGACACCGCGTGAACGATGCCCGGCGATTCCACACAGTCAATGGTCAGGACATGCTCGACGGCGACGGCAGGCTCCGCCGTCGAGCCACGGAGTTCAGGGGCCGGGACGGGCACCTCCAGCGCAGTGCTCATTTCTTCACCCCGTCTTTCAATGCACTGTCAAAGTCGCGTCCGATGGCCGACGCCTCGGTGTCCATATCCTGCGCAAGCTCCGACTGGAAGCGCGCAAAGCGGGCCGCGTGTGCCGGACGGCGGCGCAGCACCAGCCACGCGGCGCCGAGCACCAGGAACCACACCGGCGTCACCAGGAGTGCCAGCAGGGTGTCCGGCTGCGTGGTCAGTGCCCACAGGACGAAGGCGAAGAACGCGAACACCACCCACACCATCGGGATCCCGCCCGGCATCGGGTACTTGGACGACTCGTGCAGGCGGGCACGGCGGCGCCGGAATGCCAGGTAGCTGGCCAGGATGATGGACCAGACGAACACGAAGCAGACGGCGGACACGGTGGTCACCATTTCGAAGGCCTTGCCGATGTCCTGGCCCGCGTACATCAGGATGACGCCGGAGAGCAGCAGGACACAGGAGAGGAACAGGGCATTCTGCGGGACCTTACGAGTGGACAGGTTGCGGAAGACCGACGGCGCGTCCCCCTCCTGCGCCAGCCCGTAGACCATGCGGGAGGTGGAGTAGATGCCGGAGTTGGCGGAGGACATGGCCGAGCTGAGGACCACCAGGTTTACTACGGTTGCGGCGGCGCCGAGTCCGGCCAGGGAGAACATGGCGATGAACGGGCTGTGGCCGGCCTGGAACTGGGTCCACGGGGTGACGGCCATCAGGATGATGAGGGCGCCCACGTAGAAGAGCAGCACGCGGATGGGGATGGAGTTGATGGCCTTGGGCAGATTCTTCTCCGGGTCCTTGGCCTCGGCCGCGGTGGTGCCAACCAGCTCGATGCCCACAAACGCGAACACCGCGATCTGGAAGCCGGCCACAAAACCCATGAACTCGTTCGGGAACATGCCGCCGTGGCTCCACAGGTTCGTGAAGGTGGCAGGGCCGGCGTCGGACTGGAAGCCTGTGAAGATCATAAACATGCCCACGATGATCAGCGCCGCGATGGCAATAATCTTGATCAGCGCGAACCAGAACTCGGTCTCACCGAACGCCTTCACTGTCACGAGGTTCAGGAACAGGAGGATGGCCACGGTAGCCAGTCCCGGGATCCACAGCGGCAGCCCTGGCCAGAGTTCCTTCGAGTAACCGGCGATGGCGATGACGTCCGCGATACCGGTGATCACCCAGCAGAACCAGTAGGTCCAACCGGTGAAGAAGCCCGCCCAGGGTCCCAGCAGGTCCGCCGCGAAGTCGCTGAAGGACTTGTAGTTCAGGTTGCTCAGCAGCAGTTCGCCCATGGCCCGCATGACGAAGAACAGCATGAAGCCGATGATCATGTAGACGAAAATGACGGACGGTCCGGCCGCGGAGATGGTTTTTCCCGACCCCATGAACAGGCCTGTGCCGATGGCGCCGCCAATGGCGATCAGCTGGATGTGCCTGTTGGTGAGCTGCCGCTCAAGATGCGGCTCCTCGTGCGTCGTTGCAGGGTTAGTTGTCACGTGCTGCTCCTCGAATCAGTGCTGTCTGGAGTGCTGAAGTAGTCGCCTGGTCCGGGCCGGCCGGCACGGACTCAAGGCTGTTGAAGCTGTAAAGATGGATGCCGGCGAGATTGCCCGGCTGGCTTTCCAGCCCGGCGATCAGGCTGTCCGGCGAGTAGCGGTCCCCGCTCAGGAGTTTGCGGGCCAGCGGGCCCTTGCGGCTGAGGAACTTCAGGGAACTTCCGACGCCGATCTGCGCGGACAGTGCCACCAGCTTCGTCCGCGGGACGGACCCGGCTACGCCCGCCCAGACGGGCAAGGCGAGGCCTTCACGGCGCAGCAGCGCCGCGTAGTCATGGATCTTCCCGGCCGAGAAGCACATCTGCGTGACCACATGGGAGGCCAAGTGCTGCTTGGCCAGGAGGCCGTCGAGCAGGTCCACCGGGCTGACCAGCGGGTGGCCCTCCGGATACCCTGCGACGCCCGCCCGCATCATTCCGCTGCTGTACTGCGCGATGTCTTCGAGGACCGGAAGCGCCGAGTCATAGACGCCGGCGGTCTGTTTCCGGTCTCCCCCAATAACGAAGACTTCGCGGATGCCCGCTGCATCACAGCCGCGGACAATCTCGGTCAGCTCGGCACGGGTGCGGATGCTCCGTGCGGCGAGGTGCGGGATGACCTTGTACCCGGTGTCGGACAGCTCCACTGCGGTGCGCATGGTCCGCTCGATCCCGTGGTGCGGCAGGCACGTCACGCTGAGCGTGGTGGTCTTGGGCACCAGGGCCTGAACCTGCTCAACGATTCCCTGGGAAGGGATGATTTCGATTCTGACGGGGAACATCATTGGTCCTCTCTGTGCATCAGGACTGCTGTGCATCAGGATTCCGGGGCATCAGGTTGGGCTGCCTGTTGGAACACTCAGGAGTGGGCTGCGAGGAGGGAGCTGGCTTCCTGGCGGGTGGTGCCGGAGGACTCGATGTGGGCCAGTTCGGCGGGGATTTCCCAGCCCTTCTTGCGCATCGCGGTGGCCCAGAGCCGCCCGGCCCGGTAGGAGGAGCGGACCAGCGGGCCACTCATCACGCCGAGGAAGCCGAGCTCGGCGGCCTCGTCCTGCAGGTCCACGAATTCCTGCGGCTTGACCCACCGGTCCACCGGCAGGTGCCGCTCGGACGGGCGCAGGTACTGGGTGATCGTGATCAGGTCACACCCGGCCTCGTGCAGGTCCCGCAGCGCTTCGGAGATCTCCTCGCGGGTCTCGCCCATGCCCAGGATCAGGTTGGACTTGGTCACCATGCCCAGGTTCCGGCCCTGCGTGATCACATCCAGGGACCGCTCGTACCGGAACGCGGGCCGGATCCGCTTGAAAATCCGCGGCACGGTCTCCACGTTGTGCGCGAACACCTCAGGCTTGGAATCGCAGATCGCCTCAATGTGTTCGGGTTTGCCGGAGAAATCCGGAATCAGCAGCTCCACGCCGGTGCCGGGGTTCAACTCGTGGATCTTGCGGACCGTCTCGGCATACAGCCACACGCCCTCGTCCTCGAGATCATCCCGGGCCACACCGGTGACGGTGGCGTAGCGCAGCTGCATCGCCTGCACCGACCTGGCCACCTTGGTGGGTTCGAACCGGTCCACCGGGGAGGGTTTGCCGGTATCGATCTGGCAGAAATCACACCTGCGGGTGCACTCGGAGCCGCCGATCAGGAACGTGGCTTCCTTGTCCTCCCAGCACTCAAAGATGTTGGGGCAGCCGGCCTCCTCACACACCGTGTGCAGGCCTTCCTTCTTCACCAGGTTCTTGAGCTGGACGAACTCCGGGCCCATCTGGACCTTGGCCTTGATCCACTCCGGCTTCCGCTCCACCGGGACAGCGGAGTTGCGCTGTTCAACGCGCAAAAGCTTCCGGCCTTCAGGTGCCAATGTCATCAGTACTCTTTCCTTAGCATTCCACGACGTTGACGGCGAGGCCGCCCATAGCCGTTTCCTTGTATTTGGAGCTCATGTCCTTGCCGGTCTCGCGCATGGTCACGATGACCTCGTCGAGCGAGACCCGGTGCGAACCGTCGCCCCAGAGCGCCATCTTCGCGGCGTTGATCGCCTTCGCCGCCGCGATCGCGTTCCGTTCGATGCAGGGAACCTGCACCAGCCCGCCGATCGGATCACACGTCAGGCCCAGGTTGTGCTCCATGGCAATCTCGGCGGCGTTCTCCACCTGCGCCGGCGTCCCGCCCATGACCTCGGCCAAGCCCGCCGCTGCCATGGACGACGCCGACCCCACCTCGCCCTGGCAGCCCACCTCGGCACCCGAGATGGAGGCCTGCTCCTTGTACAGCACCCCCACGGCACCGGCGGCGAGCAGGAACTTCACCACGACGTCGTCGCGGTCCTCCTGGCTGGCGTTTTCCATTCCCGGCGCAAAGTGCAGGGCGTAATACAGCACCGCCGGAATGATCCCGGCCGCCCCGTTCGTAGGCGCGGTAACCACCCGGCCGCCGGACGCGTTCTCCTCATTCACGGCCAGGGCGATCAAGTTAACCCACTCCTGCCAATACTTCGGGTCATGGAACTCCTGGTCCTGGCCTTCACTGTCCGGCCGCGAACTCTCCTTCTTCAGCCGGTCATACCAATCCGGGGCACGACGCCGGACCTTCAACCCCCCGGGCAGCACGCCTTCGCGCTGCAGGCTGGTCTGCACACAGCCCTCCATCACGGAGTAGATGTGCAGCAGACCCGCCCGGATCTCCTCGGGAGTGCGGCTGTCCTCCTCGTTGACGCGCATCACGTCACTGATGCCCAGCCCGGTTTCCCGGCAGTGCTCCAGCAGTTCGGCAGCGGTGCGGAAGGGCAGGGGCAGCTCTTTCTTGGATTCCTCCAGCTCCTGCTGCGCGGCGTCCTCCTCGCCCTCACGGACGATGAAACCGCCGCCCACCGAGAAGAACGTGGCCGTGTGCAGGACCTGGCCGTTGGCATCGGACACCGTGAACGTCATGCCGTTGGTGTGCCGCGGCAGAATGGTCAACGGCCGCAGCACCATGTCCTTCACCCCATACGGCAGGGGCACAGCACCCGCCAACTGCAGCATGCCGGTCCCGGCAATCGTCGCCAGCCGCTCCTCCACCTCATCAGGCAGGATCAACTCCGGATGGAAGCCCTCCAGCCCCAGCAGGATCGCCGTCATCGTGCCGTGCCCGTGGCCCGTCGCCGCGAGCGACCCAAACAGGTCAACCCGCAGCGACGCCACGTCCGCCAGCTTGCCGAGGCCCTTGAGCTCCTCCGCAAAAACGGCAGCAGCCCGCATCGGCCCCACGGTGTGGGAACTCGAAGGCCCGATCCCAATAGAGAAAAGGTCAAAGACTCCAACAGCCATGTGCGTTTCCTAACCAGTAGTTCGTGCCGAGATGGCAGTTCGCACTAGTGTTCTTCCGAATCACTGCCGCGAACTGCCAACTCGATGCGTTATTTGGGCTAGAGCCCGGGGTAGAGGGGGTGGGCTGCTGCCAGGGCTTCGACGCGGTGACGCAGGCCCGAAAGGTCTGCATCGGCGTCGGCTGTCAAAGCCTCGGCGATGATGTCCGCAACCTCGCGGAAGGCCGCTTCCCCGAACCCTCGCGTGGCCAGTGCCGGCGTGCCGATGCGCAGCCCGGAGGTGACCATCGGCGGGCGCGGGTCGAACGGGACGGCGTTGCGGTTAACCGTGATGTCGATGGCCGCGAGCCGGTCCTCGGCCTGCTGTCCGTTGAGTTCGCAGTTGCGCAGGTCTACGAGGACCAGGTGCACGTCGGTGCCGCCGGAGACCACGCTGATGCCCTTGGCGGTGACGTCCGGCTGGACCAGGCGCTCGGCCAGGATGCGGGCGCCCGCGAGGACGCGTTCCTGGCGCTCCTTGAATTCGGCCGATGCCGCGATCTTGAACGCCACGGCCTTGCCCGCAATGACGTGCTCCAGCGGGCCGCCCTGCTGACCCGGGAACACAGCCGAGTTGATCTTCTTGGCGATGTCGGCGTCGTTGGTCAGGATGATGCCGCCGCGCGGACCGGCGAGGGTCTTGTGCGTGGTGGAGGTGGTGACGTGGGCGTGCGGCACCGGTGACGGGTGCAGTCCGGCGGCCACCAGGCCGGCGAAGTGCGCCATATCCACCATCAGGGAGGCGCCCACCGAGTCGGCGATCCGGCGGAACTCGGCGAAGTCCAGCTGCCGGGCGTAGGCGGACCAGCCGGCAACGATCAGCGCGGGCTTGTGCTCCTGCGCCAGGCGCTCCACTTCGGCCATGTCCACGGTGTGGCTGTCCTCGCGGACGCCGTAGGGCACCACGTTGTACAGCTTGCCGGAGAAGTTGATCTTCATGCCGTGGGTGAGGTGGCCGCCGTGGGCCAGGTTCAGGCCCATGATGGTGTCGCCGGGCTTGATCAGCGCATGCATCACCGAGGCATTGGCCTGCGCTCCGGAGTGCGGCTGCACGTTCGCAAACCCCGCGCCGAACAGTGCCTTGATCCGGTCGATGGCGAGCTGTTCGATGACGTCCACGTGCTCGCAGCCGCCGTAATAGCGCTTGCCCGGGTAGCCCTCTGCGTACTTGTTGGTCAGCACCGAACCTTGCGCCTGCATCACGGCGACGGCGGTGTGGTTCTCGGAGGCAATCATCTCCAGGCCGTCGCGCTGGCGGGTGAGTTCGTCGTCGATCTTCGCGGCGACCTCCGGGTCCAAGGCAGACAGGTCCGAGTCCAGGGACGGGGAGACGACCTGCTCGAAGGCGGTGACTTCCGCGGAGGCGCTCACAGCTCGCCGCCGTTAGCTGCAGCGTACTCTTCAGCGGACATCAGCGGGCCCTCTTCGGCGACTGCCACCTTGAACAGCCAGCCGGCGCCGTAGGGATCGTTGTTGATCAGGGCGGGGTCGGAGACTACTTCATCGTTGATCTCCACCACTTCACCGGTGACGGGAGCGTAAAGGTCCGAGACGGACTTGGTGGATTCCACCTCGCCGCAGGTCTCCCCCGCGGTCACTGTGGAACCCACCTCGGGCAGATCCACGTACACGATGTCGCCCAGGGCTTCGGCAGCCACAGCCGAGATACCAATGTTGGTGGGGCCGGATCCGTCAGCAGCAACCCACTCGTGCTCGGCGGAGTACTTCAGTTCAGCAACAACTTTTGCCATGTGTAATTCCTTAGGTTCGTGTTTGAAAAGTGAGAGAGCGTCGGGTTAAACCGTGCGAAAAGTGATGGCGCGTTCGGTCGAAACGTGCGGTAAGTGATGGCGCGTCGGGAGGGGCCGGCATCCGGAAGCGTGCGTCTAAGGGAGCGTCGCGTCCGCGCAGCGGGCGCCTTCGCGACCGAGCACGCGGAGGATGTCGGCCCCTCCCTTACTTCTGGCGCTTGTAGAACGGGAGCTCTACTACCTCGAACGGCTCTGGCTTCCCGCGGAGGTCGATGTCGAGGGCAGTGCCAAGTTCGGAGTGTTCGACGTCGACGTAGGCCAGGGCGACCGGGTACCCCAGGGTGGGGCTCGGCTGGCCGGAGGTCACCTCACCCACGACGTTGCCGTCCTTGAGGACCGGGTAGTGGCTGCGGCCGGCTCGGCGGCCCAGGCCCTTGAGGCCCACAAGCTTGCGGCCCGAGGTGGAGCCTGCACCCAAAGCCTTGAGCTCCGCCAGCACGGCCCTGCCCACGAAGTCCGACTCCTTCTTGAGCGAGACAACCGGACCCAGTCCGGCCGCGTAGGGGTTGCCTTCGCGGGACAGCTCGTTGCCGTAGAGCGGCATGCCGGCTTCGAGGCGCAGCGAGTCCCGGCAGGCCAGGCCGGCGGGGATGAGCCCGTAACCGGCGCCAACTTCCAGGAGCACGTCCCACAGGCCGGTGGCGTCCTCGTTGGGGACGTAGATTTCGAAGCCGTCCTCGCCGGTGTAGCCGGTGCGGGCCAGGAGCAACTCCTGAACGGCGCCGTTGACGGTAATACCTACCTCCACCGCCGCGTAGTACTTCAGCTCAGTTACCAGGGAGTGCTGTTCGGCAGGGATCAGCGTCAGCAGGATGGCCTCGGCGTTCGGTCCCTGCACGGCGATGAGCGAGGTCTCGGCGGACACGTCCTCCACGCTGACATCGAAGTTGGCGGCCCGCTCAGCCAATGCAACGGCAACCACCGCAGCATTGCCGGCGTTGGGGATCACCAGGTACTTCTGTTCGCCAAGGCGGTAGGAGATGAGGTCGTCGATAATGCCGCCGTCTTCCTGGCAGATCAGCGAGTACTTTGCCTTGCCCACGGCCACGGCGGAGAGCTTGCCAACCAGTGCGTAATCGAGGAACGCAGCGGCGTCGGGGCCGGTGACCCAGACTTCGCCCATGTGGGAGAGGTCGAAGAGGCCGGCGGCGTTGCGCACGGCGTGGTGCTCAGCCAGCTCGGAGCTGTACTTCAGGGGCATCTGCCAGCCGCCGAAATCGGTGAAGGAAGCGCCGGCAATCTTGTGCTGCTCGTACAGCGCGGTGTAGTTCTCAGTCATGGGATCAGCCTTCCAATCCGGTTGTTGAGCTTGTCGAAACCTCGAACTCGGAAAGCGGAGGGCAGGAGCAGACCAGGTTGCGGTCCCCTGCTGCGCCATCGATGCGGCCCACCGGCGGGAAGTACTTGTCCTGCCGGAGCGATGCCACCGGGAAGGCGGCCTGCTCACGCGGGTAGGAACGGTTCCAGTGGGAGGAGACGACGGCGGCTGCCGTGTGGGGTGCGTTGCGCAGCGGGGAGTTCTCCAAGGTGAAGTCGCCGGCGGCCACCTGGTCGATTTCCTTGCGGATGGTGATCATGGCTTCGATGAAGCGGTCGATCTCGGCGAGGTCCTCGGACTCGGTGGGCTCCACCATCAGGGTTCCGGCCACCGGGAAGGACAGCGTGGGGGCGTGGAAGCCGAAGTCGATGAGGCGCTTGGCCACGTCCTCGGCGGTGACGCCGGTCTTGGCAGTCAGGTCGCGCAGGTCCAGGATGCATTCATGCGCCACAAGCCCGCTCTCGCCGGTGTAGAGCACGGGGAAGTGCTCATCGAGCCGCGCGGCAACGTAGTTCGCAGCCAGCAGCGCCGACTTGGTGGCCTCGGTCAGGCCCTGGCCGCCCATGAGCTTTACGTAGGCCCAGGAAATCGGCAGCACGCCGGCTGAACCGAAACGCGAAGCGGAGATGGCAACGCCTTTTTGTCCGGCAGGGCCAGAATCGTGTGCAGCCTTGTTGGCGTCGCCCGGCATGAACGGTGCAAGGTGCGCTTTCGCAGCAACAGGGCCGACGCCGGGTCCGCCGCCGCCGTGCGGGATGCAGAAGGTTTTGTGCAGGTTCAGGTGGGAGACGTCGCCGCCGAACTTGCCCGGCTGGGCCAGCCCAACAAGCGCGTTGAGGTTGGCCCCGTCAACGTACACCTGGCCACCGGCTGCGTGGATCGCGTCGCACACCTCGCGCACATCGGAGTCGTAGACACCGTGGGTGGACGGGTAGGTGATCATGATGGCCGAGAGGACGTCCTTGTGGGCCTCAATCTTGGCCTGCAGGTCGGCGTGGTCAATGGTGCCGTCAGCAGCCGTGGCCACCACGACCACCTTCATGCCGGCAAGAACGGCTGAGGCGGCGTTCGTGCCGTGGGCCGAGGCCGGGATCAGGCAGACGTTGCGCTGTGCCTCCCCACGGGAGTGGTGGTAGCCGCGGATGGCGAGCAGGCCGGCCAGCTCACCCTGGGAGCCGGCATTCGGCTGGATGGACACCTGGTCGTACCCGGTGATCTCCGCCAGGTCGGATTCCAGGCCGGAAATCAGCTCACGCCAGCCGGCAGTCTGCGAATCCGGAGCGAACGGGTGGATGGAGGCGAACTCCGGCCAGGAAATGGCTTCCATCTCGGCGGTGGCGTTCAGCTTCATGGTGCAGGAGCCCAGCGGGATCATGGTGCGGTCCAGCGCCAGGTCCCGGTCCGAGAGACGGCGGATGTAGCGCAGGAGCTGGGTTTCGGAGCGGTGGGTGTTGAACACCGGGTGCTGCAGGTAGGTGGAGGTGCGCAGCACCGGCTCGGGCAGCTCGAACCCGGCGGCGTCCACAACGGGACCGGCGCCAAAGGCTACGACAACCGCGGAGAGGACCTCCGGCGTCGTGGTTTCATCGACTGACACGCCAACTGTGTCCGCATCGATGAGGCGCAGGTTGATCCCGCGGGCTTCGGCCGCGGTGATCACCTTGGCGGCCTTGCCGGGCACGCGGACGGTGATGGTGTCGAAGAAGGTGTCGGACACCAGTTCGCGGCCGGCGATCGTCAGTGTGGTGGCCAGGGCGCGGGCGTTGTTGTGGACGGTTTCGGCGATCGCCTTCAGCCCGTCGGGGCCGTGGTAGACGGCGTAGAAGGACGAGACGATGGCGAGGAGGGCCTGCGCGGTGCAGATGTTGGAGGTGGCCTTCTCGCGGCGGATGTGCTGCTCGCGGGTCTGGAGGGCCAGGCGGTAGGCGGGGACACCGGCGTCGTCTTTGGAAACACCGACGATGCGGCCGGGGAGGGTGCGCTCCATGCCCTGGCGGACGGCCATGTAGGCGGCGTGCGGGCCGCCGAAGAACAGCGGGACGCCCAGGCGCTGGGTGGAGCCGACGGCGATATCCGCGCCCTGCTCGCCCGGCGGGGTAATGAGCGTGAGGGCCAGGAGGTCGGCGGCGACGGTGACCAGCGCGCCGCGGTCCTTGGCCTCGGCGATGACGGCGGACTGGTCCCAGACCCGGCCGGAAACGCCGGGCTGCTGCAGGACGAGGCCGTTGATGTCACCCTCGGGCAGGCCGTGGGTGAGGTCGGCAATTTCCACCTCGAAGCCAAGGGCTTCGGCGCGGCCCAGCACGATGGCGATGGTCTGCGGGAGCAGGTCGGCGTCGAGGACGGTCTTGCCGTCTTTCGCGGACTTGTCCTTGTTGGCACGGCGCATCAGGAGCACCGCTTCGGCAACGGCCGTGGCCTCGTCAAGGAGGGACGCGTTGGCCACCGGGAGCGCGGTGAGGTCCTGGACCATGGTCTGGAAGTTCAGCAGTGCCTCGAGCCGGCCCTGGGAAATCTCGGGCTGGTACGGGGTGTAGGCGGTGTACCAGGCAGGGGCTTCGAGGATGTTGCGGCGGATCACCGGCGGGGTCACGGTGTCGTAGTAGCCCTGGCCGATCATCTGCACGGCCGTCTTGTTTTTGCCGGCCAGCTTGCGGAGCTCGGCGAGGACCTGGACTTCGCTCAGGGCGCTCTCGAGGGTGAGCGGCTTGTCCTGGCGGATGGAATCGGGAACCGCGCTGTCAACGAGGCCATCAACGCTGTCGTAGCCGACGGCCTTGAGCATAGTATCAAGGTCGGCTTGGCGGCGCGCGCCGATATGGCGGTCTGCGAAGGTGGTTGGGGACGATTGAACCGTCATGAGAGGAACTCCATAATTCAGGTGGTGCCGAAACACCACGTTGATTCGGGTTCCTCCCCGCTCTGTATTGGACCTGAGAGTTTTGCGTTGCCTGCTGTTCGCAGAGCGCCACTTGCACCGTCGGTGAGCCCGGTTGCCCGGACTGCTTTCCAGAGTTGCCTTGCCGCGGCGGTACGTGGGCCTGAGAGATTCCTGGGGAGGATTTGCTCCTACGGCGCCTGCAGAACGTACCGGCAGGACTCTCCCGCCGCAGATCATAAGCATGTGCCACTGGTGGGTGACACGGCTCACACCTTACAGGGTTGCGGGGCGGGATGCAAAATTACCGTCCGATGGGTCGGAAATTCCGCCCCTTCCACAACCCCAACCACCTGTCGGATAATTGAAGACCCTCAAGAGGCGGGATGAGCACGATGACCAGCCACACCATTGCCGTCCATATCACGGTGGACGATCAGTCCCACCCCGCTGCGGTCTCCGAGTTGCTTGCTGAGTTGTCGTCCCGCTTCAAGGAAGTAACGCGGGCGGAGTTCATGCTGGGCGGGCAGCGCTGGGGCGGCGCGGAAACGCTCAACGTCCGCCGGGTGAAGACCGCCGCAGATGTGGTGGCTGTGTCTGCGCGTGACCGGAGGCATTTGGCGGCCCAGCTGGAAGCCGCGCTTGCCCACCGCGAAGCCGGCTACGGCGACGCTGAAGTGGGGGCGCTGTGGGAGTTCGCGAACAGCCTTGCGCGCACCCTTCAGATCGGCGCATCGGACCGGTTGTGACGGCGGCGTTGCCCTTTTTGGTGCCCTATTGCTTGTTGGAGCTGGTCCTTCTGCCGATCGTGTGGCCCGGCCAGAACGCCAGGACAAGCAGGCCGATAACGGCTACGGCCAAGCCAATCTGCGTCCCCTGGGTAACGAAGGCCAGCGGGACCTGGGTGACCCTCGTACCGGCGGCGGGCCCGGGTGCGCAGCTTGCACTCATGCTGAGCGAGACGCCTGTCCAGGAGCACCCGCGGATACACCTTGACCTGTACGCGGACGACCAGGACGCGGAGGTGGAACGGCTGCTCTCCCTCGGCGCGCAGCGGGTTGACTGGGACCTGTACCCGGAGGAACCCGACTTTGTGGTCCTCGCCGATCCCGACGGGAACCGGTTCCGGGTTGTTGACAAGAGCCCGGCGGTAGCCCCGCCCAATTGAGGGCCGCATCATTCCAGCTACGCAGCTAGAGGTATATCGAACAGCCGCTCCGCCAGCGTGATGAGGTGGCGCGGAGCGTCCGCTTCCTCGCCCGGCTTGCCGTGGCCCAGGAACATGGCCGTTCCGTGGATGGTTTCGTCCAGATCGATGCCCGCTTCGCGGATGAGGACTTCCGCCCGGACATTCTCGGCGTACCTGATTCCCTCACTGTCCAGGTACACGTGCCAGTCTCCGCTGGTGACAAGTCCTACGTTGCCGGCGGCCACACGCTGCAGTGCCGCCACGTCCAACTCCACGGTTCTGATGTGGACCGGATTAACGAGGCGGGCAGGGACGATCAGGGCATTGAGGGAGGTGTTCATGGTGGCGTCCTTGTAACGGGATACTTCAACTCTGGTGGTGGCTTGCGGCAACGGCTGGTTTGGCGCGGGCAGCCGACCAGGCTAGGAGTCCCGAATTCGGCTGCCCGCTGGCTTTTAGCGCTGGTTTTTGCGTGGCTTTAAGAATTTAATTTCACTGTTTACGCTTTTGGCTTTTTTATCTGCTCTTTTTTCAAGGATCGACTTGCCGACTTTTTTAGCAGCGCCGCTTTTGGGGGATTTTCCGGACATCGGAATCACGCCTTTCCATGCTTTGCGTTACCCGATACCATACCTGCTTTTATTTTTTTATCCAGTCCTTCAAAAACCGCTTAAGGCCGCACCCTACGCCCGTCCTTGCGGGTTTCCGGGCGTGACCGGCGAAGTCATGCTGATTTCGAAAAAGTGACGCAAAAGCAGTTTTTTGTTTTTCCTGTCAGCGCTTTCAACAAAAGCAGGAAATTGCAGGCAGTTGCGTCGCGTTTTTACGTCCGGCACAAACCGGCTTGCCAACCTACATAGGTAGTGACACGATCTAACTATGGAAGATCTCGACTTTGACCAAGAGTTGATCCGGGCGGCACTGCCGCAGGCGGTGCTCGCGGTGCTCAGTCGTGGGGAAAGCCACGGCTACGCCATCGCCGAGGTCCTCCGCCTTCATGGCTTCGCCCGCATCAAGGGGGGAACGCTGTATCCCCTCCTGAAAAGACTGGAAGACCTCAACTTTGTTAGGCACACCTGGCAGCACGATCAGGCGGGGCCGGGCCGCAAGCAGTTCACACTCACGGAGACAGGACGCGCAGAGCTGACCCGAACGGCAGCAGCGTGGGGCCGGATGAGCCAAGCCCTCGCCAACATTCGAACATCAGGACAGGAACAGTCATGAACTACGAGCGAAACCTAACCTTCAACCTCAGGATCCGCGGCTTGTCAGAATCCGAGATCACGGAAGTTCTCGACGAGGTGCGGGCTCATCAGGCAGCAGCAGGGACTTCAGCGGCAACAGAATTCGGCACAGCCGAGGAGTATGCAAAGCAGTTTCCCAAGAAGAAGCGGCAGACACTAGGACGCACTATTACGGCCCTTGGAGCTGGGTTGGCGATCGCCTACATTCTCCTTGCGGTCCTCCTGATGTTGCTTTTTAAAATCGACATTCGCGACTTTGTAGGCCCGGCAACGCTTCTGCCGGCAGCCATGCTGATCCTGACCGGCGTCTTCGCAGGATTCCTCATCGATTACTTCAAGCCAGCAGGTCGTTCCGTTCGCTGACGTTCCGATCGTTGTCGGCAGAACTGGTACGCCAGCCAGATCGTTCCGAGGATCGGCAGAAGGGGAAAAGTGTGCCTGCCAATAGCGACCAGGAAGACGAAGGCAATCCAAAGAACAGCGGTGATAACAGTCATCGAAATAAGCGTCTTGCGCGTGATCGGAAAGGAGGGCAGCACTATACCTTCGGCGCGGAGCTTGGATGATTCACGTACGACCCCACGGATCAGTGGACCGAAGACAGCAGCCGAAGCCGTGAGGGCTAAAAGCGTGCGCCAGGGTTGTGGAATTTCCAGTGCATCCAAGGCGCTGGCCAGGAGTGCGCCTAAAAGGAAAAACCACCACATTCCCCAGACAGCAAGCCGCCTTCGCTTCGGCGGCATACCCTCGAGCGTATCCGGTGGCCACGCTTGCCACTCATACTTCTTGTTGCTCTGATCCGTACTCAAGCGCTCCAACTGGCGTGGTCAGGGTGGCACTCTTCGCTGCTGGGGCCGGCGAGTATCGCCCGGATTTTCCCGTAGTCGAACACGCCTCTGCCCCAGTCCACTTCCATGGCGTGCAAGGCCTGGCGGTTCCGTCGCTCCGCTTCGCACTCAGGCAAGGCCGTTGTTGACATGCCCTGCTCCAGTAGGAACAGGCCTGGCCGCTCACCAGGTGTGACGGCAGTGATGATCTGGTCGCTCATGGTCATCCCCCAATACTGCGCAGATACGGTCGGTGTGATGCTGCTCACCGGGTGCCAAACTATCCCAGCAGCAGGCAGGTTTGGTCAAGACCCTGGGCCGGTCGTTGTGGATTGCGCAAGGTGAGTTCTGAATTTGTCATGGCAAATACGGCCGGCCACACCGCCCTGGTGCGAGAATGTCGGCATGTTCGTATTCCTGGAGACGGAGCGGCTGTTGCTGCGGCAGTTTGATCTCCGTGATGCCGACCTGCTCGTGGAGCTCGACGGCGATCCGCGCGTCATGCGGTACATCACGGGTGGCACCCCGACGCCCCGGGATGAGGTTGAAGGCGAGGTACTCCCGGCGTTCCTTGGCTACTACCGTCGGTACGCAGGTTATGGTTTCTGGGCTGTGATCGAGAAGTCGACAGGAGATTTCCTCGGTTGGTTTCACTATCGGCCCGCCCCCGACGCGCCGCAAAACGAGCCGGAACTGGGCTACCGATTGCGCTTCGACGTCTGGGGAAAGGGATACGCGACTGAGGGTGCCCGTGCACTGATTGCCAAGGGGTTTAACGAGTTTGAGGTGCAACGGGTCGTCGCTTCGACCATGGCCGTTAACACGGCTTCGCGTCGGGTGATGGAAAAATCCGGGATGCGGTTCATACGTGCTTTCGTCGCTGACTGGCCGGTGTCGATTCCAGGCGATGAACACGGCGACGTCGAGTACGCGACTAGCCGGAGCGAGTGGGAACAGAACCGCGCCGGTGTCAGTGCTGGGTGATCCGCTGACACCTGGGCGGACAACTCCGGCGCCCGGCGGTTCAGCCAGTTTCACAAATTTGCGGCTTCTTCCTCCGCCAGCCTGATCATGCGAAGCTCGTCCTCCACCGCACGGGCTGGCCAATAGTCCTTTGCCAGCTCATCTGCCCGGATCCTGTCTGCCTCAGGAAAGAGCCTGCCGAGGAGTCCGGCCGCCTGCAGCAGGGCGATCAGCACTATGGTCCGGGCGTCGGTTGCCTTGGAAACGGGCTTGGCACCGGGCGCCCTGGCACCAGGTTCCGCGGCCCCGGCCGTCCCGGCATCCGTCGTCCCTGCAACGGCCGTCCCGTCACCGGCCGCGGTGGTGTCCGGCGCCTCAAGGTTGGACGGCGGACCGCTAACTGCTGCCCGGATCTTTTCCAGGATCGCCGCCTCCGGAGCATGGTCCCGCTCCGGGTAGCGCACTGCCCGGAACCTGCCCAGGTGCTTTTCACCGACATGCTCCACGATTCCCAGAGACACCAGCCCCTCGTAGACGCGCAGCACTTCGGCACGGCTCTCCAGCACGCCGACCCACCACTTGGGAGTGTGGGGCCGGGACTTGGCACGGATGAGTTCCAGCTCGTGCTCGAACTCAGTCGTCGGGGTGCCGCCGGTAGCCCTGACGCGCTTCCCCTGCAGCTCTACAGCACCGAACAGGTCCAGCTCCGCCAGTACTGCCCCTGCCACCGTGGTCCTGAGTGCGAACAGGGGCACCTCGGGTTTGCCGCTTTGGTCGTTTGTGGCCAATAGCAGGAAGGCCTGGGGAAGGCTCAGTTCCACCGTTTTAGGAGTTTCAGCGTCCATAGGATCATGGTGGCGCAGTTGGGAAGCCACCACAATGATGATTTATATGGACGACGGCGGGACGTCCCGCCGCCGTCGTCGGAATTTCCAGCCTCAAGAGGCCCGGGTGAAGGTCCCCAGCCCGGTTCTGTCGTAGAAGTCCAGGATGACGCTGGGCGAGGTGCCGCTGCTTGCCGCCGCAAATAGTGCACCGGCCAAGCCGTTGGCGTTCTCGCCAATGGATTCGAAGCTGAAGATGTCGCCGTCGAAATGGGTGAGCGGGAAGGTCGTGGGACTGCCGGTCGGCCCCATTCTCATGGCCAATTTCCCGCCCTCTTCGAAGACCACAAGCGGGCCATAGTAGGAGTTGTTATAGGTGCCTGCGTAGGCATTGTTTGGTTTGGCAGGCGAGGAGTTGGAGGGGATCTTTGTGTAGTCGACCTCAGGTTTATCGGCCTCGTCCTGTTGCTTGAAAATGCCGGCGATAAAGGTCAACCAGTCGACGGTGGGCGATCCGTGCTGGGCTGTGTCCATAAAGTCAGCATTGATTGCTTCGGGAATCCCTTGTGGACGGCCGTTGGTCAGGGCCACAATGGCCAGTTGTTCACCGGGAAGCATCGATACGGCGGTGGCTGCGCCAAGGTTGAATGCCCCGGAATGTCCCAGTTGGACGCGGGCCTGGTCGTCGTAGGAAACGTTCCAGCCCAGCCCGTAGAAGCGGGAGCGGGCAGCAGGAGCCGACGCCGGACCGGAGAAGGCATGGGGAACATGGGATGTTTGGAGGGCAGCCGGATCAATGACGGGTTTGCCCTCGTAACTGCCGTTGCCTAGCTGTAGCCGGAGCCATTGCGCCAGATCCCGTACGGACGAACTTGCGCCCCCGGCCGGGGCTTCAGCGTCGGGGTGGCGGCGGTATTTCGCTGCCCACTCCTTGTTCCCGAGCGGCACATGAAGGATGGCCCTGTCGGTGGCCCTCTCGTAGTCCGAGTAGCGGTAACTGGACGCGGACATGCCCAGTTTGCGGAACAGGATCTCGTCGGCCAGATCCTCCCAGGTCATTTTCATCGCATCGGCTGCTGCCTGGCCGCCTTCGGTGTAGCCGAAATTGCTGTAGTTGTAGCTGGACCGGAACGTATCAAGCGGTTCCTGATTGAGATGGCTAAGGATGTAGGCACGATCGAATCCGAGGTCCTCCAGCAGATCGCCCGAACCCGTTCTTAGGCCGCTGCGGTGAGACATCAGGTCAGCGAAGGTTGCGTTCCGGGTGACGTACTCATCTTGGAGGGCGAAGCTCTTGTTGTGTTCGATAACGGGGTCGGTCCATTCGATGACCTTTTGTCCCGCTACCCCTGCGACGACGGTGGAGGCCAGGGGCTTGGATACGGAAGCCACCTGGAAGACGGTGTCAGGAGTGATTTGCTCGGGCTTTCCGACTTCCCGGACCCCGAAGCCTTTGGAATACAGCACCTCGTCCCGGTACACCACGGCTACGGCCATGCCCGGCAGTCCGGTACGTCCCATGGCATCCTGGATGAATTCGTCGAGCCTAGCCAGGGCGTTATCCACTTTTGCCCGGTCCAGCAGTGGTTCGACCTGTCCCGGCGGGGCCGGGAGCAGCGATGCCGGCGCCGCCGGTACAAGCTGTGCCGATGCAGCGGTGCAACCTGACAGCAGGGGTAACCCGGCCACGCCGGCCGCCCCAATCCCGGCCGTCTTCAGCAGCGTACGTCGGTTCGGGAAAGCGGAACCATTATTCATGTCGAATCCTTGATCCTTCGGCGGTGGGCGGTTCAGTAGGCCCCAGCCTTCCCGACAGGCTTAATAGTGGACCCCGCACTGCAGGCAGGCAATGGATGCTGCGGAAGTTGGTAGGCCAGGGCAGCGCCCAGGAATCAGCAGGCATAAGCTGGTACCAGCAGGAGGTTCCTTCCAGCCCCGGGGAGGTCGTCATAAACACCGAAACCGCAAAGGTGACCGGTCATGATGTCACCACAATCGTCTGCGTGTGCGGCAACACCGTCAGCCAGGACGGATTGATTCAGGCGAACTCACAGGGAGTGCCTGTTCATGCAGAAGCCCCCGTCCCAGAAGGGCTGGCGGCGTGGCCGGTGGACGAGGACCTCTACACGCTGTGCCCCAGATGCGGCCGCGTGTACCGGGACACCGTCATTGAGGAGACAGGGACCGCGCCCGTTGCTTTCCGCGTCGACATCACCGCTGGCCAAATAGCAGACGCAATCCGGGTGCACTGGAACCTCAGTGCCTAGGCGTTATCCGCAGGGACGCACTTTCTACTACCGTCGGTGACGCCCTGCAAAGAACTCGAACGGACGACGACGGGGGGGGGCTCCCGCCGTCGTCCGGATCCTTTTCTCAGGCGTAGCGAGGTTGCTTGGCGCGGGGCTTAGCAACGGTCCGACGACATTGACCAACACAGTCGTAGGCTACTTAGGAGGCTGGACCCTGATGGCCGGCCTGGGTCCGAAGGGAACATCGAGTGGACAACAGTGCTGGTAGATGGTTCTTGAGTGGCGCGGAGCGGGGAAACACTGCCACCGGCGTGCACGCCGGGGATGCCGGATCGGAGTCCCGGTCCGAGGGCAACCTCGTGCGGCCCCTGATCCATGGGTCCGCCTACTTCGTCCGGCTCCATGAGGAACTCACGGCCCTACAGGCCGGAGACCGTGTATGGTTCACCGATTGGCGCGGAGACGGCGACGAGCGGCTCACTGCGGACGGACCCACGATCGGTGAGCTGCTGGCGCGGTTGGCACGGGCGGGCGTGGAAGTGCGCGGCCTGATCTGGAGATCCCACGGCGAGCGCATCTCGGCCCCGATGAGCACCCGGTCCAACGAGCTCCTCAGCCGCCAGATCAATGACGCCGGCGGTGAGGTGCTGTTGGATCAGCGGGTGCGCCTCTTCGGTTGCCATCACCAGAAACTGGTGGTCATCCGCCGTCGTGACGACCCGTCGCGTGACGTCGCGTTCGTGGGCGGGATCGACCTTTCCCACGGCCGCCGGGACGACGCCGATCACGAGGGAGACCCGCAGGCGGTGGACATGGATTCCCGGTACGGGAAACAACCTCCGTGGCACGATGCCGCCCTCGAACTTCGTGGCCCGGTTGTGGCAGATGTGCTGGAGCTGTTCGCGGAACGGTGGAATGACCCCCATCCCCTGGACCACCGCACACCATACCGGATGCTGCTGCAACGCCTGGCCGATATGCCCCGGCACCCCAAACCCCTGCCGGAGACAGCGCCGCCACCGCCGCCGGCCGGCCCCCACGCCGTGCAGCTGCTGCGTACCTACGGTGTGAAGCATCCGCCGTTCCCCTTCGCCCCCAGCGGTGAGCGAAGCATTGCCAGGGCCTACACGAAAGCTTTCGCCCAGGCCCGCTCGCTGATCTATATCGAGGACCAGTACCTGTGGTCGGCTGAGGTCGCAGCCGGAATCGCAGCTGCCCTCGAAAAGAACTTAGGGTTGAACGTGATCGCCGTGGTGCCACGCTACCCGGCGTCGGACGGGCCGCTCGGAGGGCCGCCCAATCGGGTGGGGCAACTGCGTGCCATTGAAAGGATGCGCCGCGCTGCCCCCGGCAGATTCGGCGTCTTCAACCTGGAGAACAAAGCCGGGACTCCGATCTATGTCCACGCCAAGATCTGCATCATCGACGACACATGGTTCACGATCGGGTCGGACAACTTCAACCGCCGGTCCTGGACCACGGACAGCGAGCTTACCTGCGCGGTGGTCGACACCGGTGCTGGTCAGCGGGAAGCGCCCGGCACTGACACTGATCCGGAGGCTTCCCGTACGTTGGCCCATGGGCTCCGGCTCCAGCTCTGGGCCGAACACTTGGGCCTGGACCAGACTGACCTCCAGCTCCACGATCCGGCAGCCGGGCTGGGCCTGTGGAAAGCCGCCGCCGACGCCCTGGACGATTGGCATAAAACCGGCGGCCGCTCGCCCCGCCCCAGGGGTCAAGTGCGGCACCACCACGCGCAACCAGTGCGGCGCATTCAGCGTCTCTGGGCGGACCCCGTAAATCGTCTTCTGGTGGACCCGGACGGACGTCCCCGCAAAATGCGCGGCACGACCCGGTTCTAGCAAGCACGTGACTTGTATCTTGGCCCGGGGGCAGCGAACCCGTCGCTAGGGAGGCCCTGCCAGTACTCGCTGTGCAGGGAAACCGTTACAACGATCTGCACCTGGGACGTTGGGGATGACCCATCTGACTCCGTCACGCAAGTCAGAACACCACTTGCTGAGAAACCGCTTTCTCGATAGTGTCCTTTTCAGCGCTTTGCTGTGATCGGCGTCATAGTGGCCGCCGGACCAGAGCGCAGGTCATTCCAATGACGGAAGAGGGAACATGCAAAAACGCAGTACCTACTTGTCCATGTCGGCAGCCATAGCGGTGGCAGGAGCACTGATCGCTTCGGCTCCTGCAGGTGCATCTCCTAACCCGGTTGCAGGCACCGTGGGCCAGACCGCGCAGACACCCTTGGAGCGCCAGGTCCTGTCCCCGGGGGACGGCTGGGCCTCGGCAGGAACAGGCACCACCGGTGGTTCGGCAGCATCGGACGCACACATCTACGACGTCTCTACGAAGGCCGAGCTGGAGGCCGCCTTCGCAGCTGGCGGCGTGCAGCCCAAGATCGTCAGGGTCCACGGCACCATTGATGCCAACACGGCCCCGGACGGCTCGCGGATGACCTGCGAAAACTATGCAGAAGGCACCGGCTACAGCCTTCAGCAGTACCTGACGGACTATGACCCGGCCATCTACGGCCGGGACCAGGAGCCTGCGGGCCCGCAAGAGGATGCAAGGCGAGCAGCTGCCACCAAGCAGGCACAGAATATTCGACTGGATATCCCCAGCAACACCACCATCGTCGGCGCCACCCAGGACAGCAGCATCACCGGTGCAGCCCTGCGCATCAACGGCGCAAGCAACGTGATCGTGCGCAACCTCACGGTCCGTGACGCCCATGATTGCTTCCCGGCCTGGGATCCGACCGATGGTGCCGAAGGTAACTGGAACAGCGAGTACGACATGCTCCAGGTGGTCAACAAGGCCACCAACGTTTGGATCGACCACTCCGAATTCACAGATGCCCCCAACCTGGACAGCTCCCAGCCGCTCTACTTCGGCCGCCCCTACCAGGTGCATGACGGCGCCGTGGATGTCACCAACGGCTCCGACCTGGTGACCATGTCCTTCAACCGGTTCTCTGACCATGACAAGCTGCTGCTGATTGGCTCCACCGACAACACCAACCGAGGGGACCCCGGCAGGCTTCGCGTCACGATCCACCATAATGTTTTCGAAAACGTCGGCCAGCGCGCCCCGCGGGTCCGTTTCGGCCAAGTGGACGTGTACAACAACCATTTCAAGGTGACCGAGGACAGCACAGTCCCCTACGGCTACACTTTCGGCGCCGGGATCGATTCGCACCTCTATGCCGAGGCGAATGCCTTCACGCTTCCGGCCAGCATCGACCCCGCGAACATCATCACCCGCTTCAAGGGAACGGTGATCACCACCATCGGGAACGCCGTCAACGGCAAGATCACTGACCTTCGGGGCGAGTACAACGCCGCTGCTGCGCCTGCGGACCAGCTTGCCGAGGACACGTCCTGGACGCCCACCCTTCGCACCCAGGTCCACCCGGCCCAGGCGGTGCCCGCCCTGCTCCAGAACTCCACCGGTCCCATCTTCACTGCCGGAGGAGACCTCTGATGGCCGCCATCCTGCCCAGCCGCCGCAGCGTCCTGGCCTCACTGGCACTCACCGCAGGCACCTTGGCACTCTCGGGAACAGGCATAGCCAGCGCCGTCCCCCAAGCGGACCCTGACCCCACCAAACCCCGCACTAAGCCGGTCATCTTCGTGGTCGGGGACTCGACGTCGTCGGCGTACCAGCAGTCGGAACGCCCCCGCGCCGGTTGGGGACAGGCGCTGCCGCTCCTGCTGGGGCCGCAGGCAACGGTCTTTGACTACGCCTGGTCCGGCGCGTCTTCCAAGAGCTTTGCCGACGCCGGGCTGCTGGACCGGGTGCTGGCCCTGATGCAGCCGGGCGATTACCTGCTGATCTCCTTCGGCCACAACGACGAAAAAGTAACGGACCCCGCCCGGGGAACGCTCCCGGACTCCACGTTCAAGGAATATTTGAGCCGCTACGTCGACGGCGCGAAGGCGCGCGGAGGCAAGCCCGTCCTGGTCACCCCGGTTGAACGGCGCCGCTTCGATTCGTTCGGCAATGCCAAGGATTCCCACGGCGCCTATCCCGAGGCGGTGCGGCAACTCGCTGCTGCGTCCGGCACGCCGCTGGTGGACCTGACGGCTTCGTCGAAGGAACTGTGGCAGCAGCTGGGGCCGGAAGGAACAAAGTCGCACTTCCTTTTCCTGGCTCCCGGCGAGCACCCGCAGTATCCGGGGGGTTCCGAGGACAACACGCATTTCCAGGCCGCCGGGGCGCTGGCCGTGGCCCGGCTCGTGGGACGGGAACTGCAGTCCAAGGAGATCGTCCCGCCGGGCTACTTCCTGAATATCGGCGGCGGCGCCGACCCCCTGCTGGGCATGTATTGGCCCGCTGAACGCCCCATCGACATTCCGGTAACGCTCGACGTCGGACCGGGCAAGTCGTTCCCGACGGTACAGTCCGCCGTGGACTCAGTGCCCGCGGGCAGCCTCCAGCGTACGGTCATCAGGATCCAGCCGGGCAGTTACCGGGAAGCCGTGCGGGTACCGGCGGACAAGCCGCGGATTTCGTTCATCGGCCAGGGCAGCCGGCCGGAGGACGTGGTGATCGTCTACAACAATGCATCCGGGACGCCCAAGCCGGACGGCAGCGGGAACTTCGGCACGTCGGGCAGTGCCTCCGTGCGGATTGACGGGGCGGACTTCGTGGCCCGGAACCTGACCATCAGCAATGATTTCGACGAGGCCGCCAACATGGGGATGAAGGACCGCCAGGCTGTCGCGTTGCACATCACGGCTGACCGCTCGGTGCTGTCCCACGTCAGGCTGCTCGGCAACCAGGACACCCTGCTGGTCAACTCACCGGGCGCGGGCGTGCAGGCGCGTTTCTACTTCGAAGGTTGCTACGTGGAAGGGGATGTTGACTTCATCTTCGGCCGCGGCACCGCCGTTTTCAGCGGCTGCGAGATCAAGTCACTGGACCGCGCCTCGACAACGAACAACGGCTACGTGACAGCAGGCAGCCTGGCCCTGTCGATTCAGTATGGCTACCTCTTCGACCAATGCCGGCTGGTCTCAGATGCTGGGGCGAATACCGTCCACCTGGGCAGGCCGTGGCACCCGAGCGGCGATCCGAAGGCCGTTGCCCAGGTCCTGGTCAGGGATTCCTGGCTCGGCGCCCACATCTCCGGCTCTCCCTGGACCGACATGAGCGGCTTCTCCTGGCGTGAGGCACGGTTCCACGAGTACAACAACCGCGGTCCCGGTGCACAGGTAACCCCCGACCGGCCCCAGTTGCCTGAGGCTGAGGCAGGCAACTTCACGGCCAGGAACTACCTTCAGGGCAAGGACGGCTGGGCACCGCAGCTTGCGGGTACGACGGCGGACTGCAGCGCAGTGCCGTCGGAGGTGTCCGCGTAAGTACTGGCAAAGAAGGGAAGCCCGGTTCCGGTGCGGAGCCGGGCTTCCCTGTGCTCCACTTGCCGGCAGTGGTTGACAGCCAGCGCTATTGAAGAGGCCATCGACGCTGTTCCCACCATAGGTTGCGAGGGCCTTGGTCGCCAGGTGCTAAGTATGCTTAGTATGTTAACTCGACTTGTCCGTACGACGGCCGGAGGATTCCGGTGGGAAAGAGGTAACGGTGGCCACGATTCCAGTTGAGAAGTCCGGAGGGCCTGGTGAAGCATGGGTTCCGTAGTGATTTTTGCCCCTTCCCCGGTCCTGACTGTCACGGTTGAGGACGTCGAAGGTACCGCAGATATCCATATCCACGCCGGCGGCCAGGGAGTATGGCAGGCTCGTATGCTCAAGGCGCTCGATGCAACAGTAACCATGTCTGCGGTCTTCTCCGGCGAAACCGGACGCATTTTGCGGCACCTGATCGATGATGAAGGGGTTAGGGTGCTGCCTGTTGCCGGCGAAGGCAACAGCGGGGCATACGTGCATGACCGCCGCGAAGGTGAACGCAATATCGTAGCGGAATCGCCCGGCCACCGGCTCACGCGCCATGAGCTGGACGAACTCTACGGGCTGACGCTGCAGGCCGGGATGGAGGCTGGCACAGTGATCCTCAGCGGCACCGGACGGGAGGATTCGGTACCGGCCGACATGTACCGGAGGCTCACGGCCGACCTGCGCACCGCCGGATGCACCGTCATCGCTGATCTGGCAGGCGAGAGGCTGGACGGCGTCCTGGCCGGCAAACCGGCAGTCATCAAAATGTCCGACGAGGAAATTGTCAGCAGTGGCCGTGCCGAAGCCGCGGAGACAGACCAGATTATTGAAGCGATGCACACCCTCGTCCGGGAAGGTGCGTCGTCAGTCATTGTGACCCGCGCGCACCTGCCCTCCCTGCTCCTGAGCGAAGGCGCGGTCAGCGAAATTCACGTTCCGCAGCTTGAAACCGTGGAAACAAAGGGCGCCGGCGATTCCCTCACCGCCGGAGTGGCCGCGGTGCTGGCTGATGACGGGAACCTCCATGATGCCGTTGTTTTGGGCACAGCGGCCGGCGCGCAAAACGTCACCCGCCACGGCCTCGGCAGCGGAGAAGCAGCGGCAATTCACGAGCTCGCCAAGCTCGTCAGGATCGTTCCACTCGATGACACCAGTGAAAACGAACCGGCACAGCAGATGAGCCCCGATGAACTGGCACGAAAGGTCAGGACGACATGAACCAGCCCACGCGTGTCCTTATTACCAACGACGACGGCATTGGCTCCCCAGGCCTGCATGCGTTAGCTGCGGCAGCCGTTCGGGCGGGCCTAAGCGTTGTGGTCGCAGCACCAGCCTCCGAAGCCAGCGGCAGCAGTTCCTCGATTACCGCTGTGGAGCAGGACGGCAAAATTTCCATTGAGGAGCGCCAACTGGAGGACCTGGACGGGGTCAAAGCCTATGCCGTCCATGGGGCGCCGGCTTTCATCACGATGATCGCCACCCATGGTGCCTTCGGCCCGCCACCGGACATCGTCCTTTCCGGCGTTAATCGCGGGGCCAACGTGGGCCGGGCCATTCTGCATTCCGGCACGGTGGGAGCGGCGCTCACGGCCGGCGTCAACGACGGGCGTGGAATGGCAGTGTCCTTGGATACCGGCCTCAACCCCGACGAGCTCCACTGGGACATGGCGGCGCGACTGGCCACCGGTTTGCTGCCGTTCCTGATGGAACAGGAGGCCGGAAGTGTCCTGAACCTCAACGTTCCGAACAGCGCCGGTCCCGAACTGCCCGAGTACCGCACGGCCACCTTGACCAGGTTCGGCATAGTCCAGACCACCCTCGCGGAACGGGGTCAGCAGCACGTGCGGTTGGCCATCGCGGACACCACGGAGAAACCCGATCCGGACAGTGACGCGGCACTGCTGGCAGCAGGCTACGCCACGGTGACCGCCATCCAGCCGGTCACCGGAACCACGATGCCCTCCCTTTCCGCCATGCCGCACGCCGCTTCACTGGGGTAGGGGCTCCCCTCATTACCGAAGCGGACGACGGCGGGAGGCTCCCGCCGTCGTCCTCTTCCGTGTCCAGTTCAGGCGTCGTCGTGGGCGAGGTTGCTGGAGAGTTTACGGCGGGCGCCGGCATACTCCTGAAGTGCCTTGGCCCGCGTCTCGAAGGTGCCCACCGCGTCGGCACCGGCGGCGAAGCGCAGTGGCGGCTCTTCGAGTCCGGCCAGTTGGATCAGGGCGTCGGCGAGCTTGGCCGGGTCGCCACCCTGCTGGCCGTCCATGCTTTGCCAGGCGGCGACGGTCTGCCGGGTGCGCTCGGCGTAGTCGTCGATGGTGGATTCCGCGTAGCTGGTGGATTCCGGGGTGAGCAGCTCGGTGCGGAAGAACCCCGGTTCCACGATCATGCTGCGGATGCCGAACGGTGCGATTTCCGGGGCCAGCGACTCCGCCCACCCCTCCACACCGAACTTGGAAGCGGCGTAAGCGGTGAGGAACTCGCCGCCTGCGATCCCGGCAGTCGAGGAGATGGTCACCAGCAGGCCCGAGCGCTGGGCGCGGAGGACCGGCAGGGCGGCGCGGGTGACGTTCATCGGCCCGAACATGGTGGTTTCGATCTGTGTCCGGAAGTCCGCCGGGGTGATTTCCTCGAAGAACCCGGCGTAGAAGTTGCCAGCGTTGTTCACGAGGACATCGATCCGTCCGAACCGGTCCACAACTGTCTGGATGGCGGCGGCTGCGTCTGCGGGTTCGGTGACGTCCAGCTTCACGGCCAGCAGATCCGCGTGATCACCGACGGCCTGTGCGACTTTTCCCGCGTTGCGGCCGGTGGCGACCACCGCGTGGCCGGCCACCAGGGCTGCCTTCGCGATGTCGGTCCCCAGGCCGCGGCCTGCGCCGGTGATGAACCAGACCTGTTTGCCCTTCGTGGCTTCCTGCCCGCTGGTGGTGTTCTGCTCAGTCATGTGTTTGTTCTGTCTTTCCTGTGTTGCGTGTTCCCGGTTGCGCCGGGGCGCGCTCAGGGAGGGTGGATCCGCCGGCAGGATCGCCGGAGGTGGTTGTTGCGGGCGGTGATGCTGCCCAGCTGGCGAGGAACGCCAGCGCGTTTTCAGAGGCGGAGCCCGGCTCCGCCGAGAAGGTGAACACGGTCTGCCCCTCGTCACCGGGAAGGTCCAGCGTCTCGAACTGCAGGGACAGGTCGCCGGCCACCGGGTGGTGAAAGCGCTTGGTTCCCGTGGTGTGGATCCGCACGTCGTGCCCGGCCCACAGCGCGGCGAACAGACCGCTGCGGGTGGTCAATTCCCCGACCAGCTCGTTCAGCGCCGGTCGTGGGGATTCCGGCCGGATTCAAGCCGGAGCATCGCCACCGTGGTGGCCGCGATCGCGTTCCAGTCCGGATAGAAGTCACCTGCGTCCGGATCGAGGAAGACGTAGCGTGCCTGGTTCGACCGCCGGGCGGGGCCGTCGGGGCCCTGCGACTCAACCGAGTTGAACACCGGCCCGTAGAGGGCAAGGCCCAACTGGTTTGCAACCAGCAAATCCGAGCGGCCGTTCTGCACTATGGCCGCCACTCCCGTCATTCCGTCCAGCAGACGCAGCACACCGGGACGGACCTGTTGCCGGGTCGGCCGGCGGGGCGTCCGGCGCGAGCGCACGTTGGCCGTCCGTGCCAGGTCCATCAGGTGTGCCCGCTCGGCTTCGTCCAGCTGGAGGGCGGAGGCCACGGCCTCAAGCACCGAATCGGAGACGCCACGGAGGCTGCCGCGCTCCAGCCGCGTGTAGTAGTCCGTGCTCACCCCGGCCAGCTGCGCCACTTCCTCACGGCGCAGGCCGGGCACACGGCGCAGCCCGCCGTAGCTGGGGATCCCTGCCTGCTCCGGGCTGACCTTCGCGCGACGCGAGATCAGGAACTCACGAATCTCTTCTTTCCCGTCCACGACTTCCACGCTACGCAGCCTGTCCGGCCAGTGGCAGTGTCTATCAGACACCCCCAGCTCTGCACCGAGAGGAAGGCAGCCGACACAAGGGAACGGACGGCCGGGGAAGGTTGCTGGCGGGTGAACTGCGAGGGACGTTGGCAGAGGCTGAGGGAGGCCGCAAACCAACGTCTGGTGCGGCCTCCCCTGTAGCTGCCCTGCACCAGCGGAGGGGCGAGTGGATTTCGCATGCGGGCAGCGTCTAGCGTGAGGTCCATGTCAGCGTCCGATGCTTCAGCGAATTCCAGCGGCAATCCGCTCCTTGTCCTGGGCAAGATCACCTCGATCCTCGATGCGTTCTCCCTCGCCAGGCCGGTTCTCTCCCTCAGCGATATCCGCGAACACACGGGACTGCCCACGTCTACTGTCCAGCGCCTTGTCACGAACCTGACCTCACAGGGATTCCTGGACCGTGAAGAAGATGCTTACCGCATCGGAATGCGGATGGCCTATTGGGCGGCTCCAGCCACCCGAGGCATGGAAGTTGTGGACATCCTGAGCCCGCTGCTCAAGACGTTGCGCGATACCACGGGCGAAACTACCTGCTTCTTCAAGTCCGAACAGCATTACCGCGTGTGTGTGGCCATGGCAGAAACGCGCCATGCACTTCGCCGCGAGATGCATCTGGGCAAGGTGGCGCCGCTGTACGCAGGCTCGGCAGGGCGGGTTCTGTTGGCATGGGATCCGGAGCTCATGGAGGCAGTCCAGCGCGATCCGCTGACGCCTATCACCGAATCCACCATCACCACCTCCGAGGACCTGGTCATTGCCGTTAAACAGACACGGCGGGACGGGTTTGCCATCACCGTTGGCGAGCGTGAAGACGGCGCATCCGGTTTGTCCGCCCCGGTTTTCGACTCTGCGGCGGGTTTAGTGGGCGCGGTGACCATCAGCGGGCCCACCCTCCGGATGCCGCTGGAGACCTGCCAAACCTGGGTGGAGTCCCTGCTCACGACGGCGGAACATATGACGCGACTGATAGGTGGCCGCTTCCCTGGCGAGTCTTAAGCCCCGCCAGGACACCAAGAGAGCTACCGCGTGGCGATGGCCTTTCCGGCCGCGTGCATCGCTGCAGCATCCGTAGCGATATGGATATCCTCGAAGTTCGCCGCGTAGTTTCCCAGATCCTCGGCTACGGATCCCACAACGGCCACTACAGGAATGTTCCGGCCGGAATTCCGCACCCGTTCCAGGATCGCCGAGATGATTTTCCCCTCGCCGGTCTGTGAATCCAGCCGCCCCTCGCCCACCACCACGGCCGTGGCCGCCTGCAGGAACCCGTCAAAGTCGCCCGCGTCCAGAACGACATCCGCCCCGGACAGAAGCTCCGCCCCGAAGTGCGCCCACAATCCGCCGGACAAGCCGCCGGCCGCACCGGTACGGGGCACTCCGGCAGGGTTGCGGGGATACGAGCTGGAGAGCTGGGTCAGACGTTCTTCCAGCAGTTCCACCGTCGCAGGATCTGCGCCTTTCTGCGGGCCGAAGACACGGGCAGCCTCCAGGAAGCTGGTGGTGACGTCTGACAGGACAGTGATCCGGGCACCCTGAAGGCCACCCTTGTCGGTGATGGCCCGCACTGCGCCGGCACCGCCGTCGGTTGTTGCGGAACCGCCCGCTGCCACGAGGATGTGGGTGGCGCCGTGACTAACAGCCGCTGCAATAAGCAGGCCGGTGCCGTACGTGCTGGCTGACAGGGCGTCCCCTGGGCTGTTCCGCCCAGCGGTAAGGCCACTGGCTTGGGCAACCTCGACGACGGCGGTACCGTCGGCGGCCAGCCCCAGCACACCCTGGAGCGGCTCACCCCAGGAATTTACGACGTCAGCAGTCACCGGTGACGCCCGCAGGCTGCGGCACAACGCGTCGAAGGTTCCCTCTCCGCCGTCAGCGACGGGCAGTTGGGCAGCCAGCCCACCGCCCTCCTCGATGCCTGCGGCAATGGCAGCAGTCACCTCGGCCGCGGAGTAGGTCCCTTTGAAACTGTCCGGGGCTACAAGAATAGTCATGCCGGGACGGGCTGGTTGACCGGGTGGAGCGGCGGCCTGCCCTCGGCGATGGCGATGGCGTTCAATGCGCTGAGCCGTGCCATTTCGCTTCGGACCCGCACGGTGGCACTGCCGACGTGCGGCAGCAGCACCGTGTTGGGCAGTTCCGCCAGCCCGGGCGCGAGCTGCGGCTCGTCCTCGAACACGTCCAGCCCGGCACCGGCAATAACCCCGGCGCGCAGGGCCGCCACGAGGGCGGGCTCATCCACCACCGGCCCGCGGGCAGTGTTGATGAGGATGGAGTCCGGCTTCATCCGCGCCAGAACATCCGCGTCCACCAGATGCAGGGTCTGGTCGTTCAGCGGGACGTGGAGGGACAGGAAATCACTCTGCTCCACGAGTCCAGCCCAAGGAACCTGCCGGACCTTGCCGGCGAACTCACCGAGTTCCTCATCGCTGACAGGACGGTCGCCCGGCGGCCGCGGCGAGAAGATGACCTCCATCCCAAACCCAAGGGCACGGCTGGCCGTTGCACGGGCAATCCTTCCGAACCCGGCCAGGCCCAGCACGGCGCCGGAGACGTCCCGGCCCAGCAGAAGTTCCGGTTCCCACCCGAGGAAGTGGCCGTCGCGGACCAGCCGGTCGGCCTCCACCACGCGCCGGGCGGTGCCGAGGATGAGCAGCATGGCGATGTCCGCCGTCGCGTCCGTCAGGACTCCCGGCGTATTTCCCACCAGGATCCCGTGCCGGGTGGCGGCGTCCACGTCGATGTTGTTGTAGCCGACGGCGTAGTTGGAGATGCCCTTGACCCGGGCGTCGGCGAGGAGCGGTGCGTCAATGACGTCGCGCAACTGGGTGAGAACGACGTCGAAATCACCTGAGGCGCACAGGCCCGCCAAGGTGTCGTAGTCAGGAGGTTCCGGCAGGACGGTGACATGCCCGGCGTCGGAAAGCAATTGCATCCCCGGTTCCGGGATGGCCGTGGTGACCAGGAAATGGTTGCCCATAGTCAGTTCCCTCCAGTGGAGCAGGGTGCAGGGGCGGCGGAATCTGCGGGAAGGACCCATTCGAAGGCTTCCGCGCGGGACCGGGCTCCCTGCGCCGCTTTGGAGCGGTTGGGTTCGCCCAGCTCGGCGAGCAGTTTCTCGGACAGGACAACCAGGTTCGCGAACTTTTCCGTGGTGAGCCATTCGGGCCGGGTGGCGAAGAGGATGTCCTCGCTGGAGGTGTTGCCGCTGGCGCCGGGGGCGAAGGGGCAGCCGCCCAGCCCGCCGAGTGCGCCGTCCACCATTGCGGCGCCGGCCTGGATCGCGGCGAGGGTGTTGGCTACTCCCAGGCCCCACGTGTCATGGCCGTGATAGACGATCCTCCGGGCGGGAGACTCCTCCCGGACCCGTGCGATCAGCCCGGAGACCTGGGCCGGGATGGCTTGGCCCAGGGTGTCGCAGATGACGATGTCCGCGGTGCCTTCGGCGCGCGGATCGTTGGCGATGGACAGGATCCGTTCCTCCGGAACGTATCCTTCGAACGGGCAGGTGAAGGACGTGGCGATGCAGAGCTGGATCTGGCCGTTGACGGCCTTGGTGTACTCGATCGCCTGCGGCAGGGCCGCGAGGCTTTCTTCGGTGGTGCGGCCGATGTTCGCTTTGTTGTGCGAGTCCGATGCCGAGAGGCAGTACTGGAAGTTCCGCGCTCCGGCCGCTGAGGCCTTGGCGACGTGGCCCGGGGTGGCCACCCAGATCCAGCACTTTTCCAGTTCCTCGGGTGTCAGGGCCTGAACAACTTCCAGTGTGTTCGCCATGGTGGGGACCAGGTCCGCGCGGGCCATCGATCCGAGTTCGATCGAGGGCACGCCCAGGCGCAGCAGCTCCCGGACTGTTTCGACTTTTCGCTCCGTGGAGAGGAGTTTTCCGGTGAGCTGGAGTCCGTCCCTCAGGGTCACGTCGCGGAGGATCGTGTTGCCAAGCGTTGTGGCGAGAGGGCTCTGATGGGTGTTCATGGCTGGAGTGCCTCCTCGCGGCCGGAGGCCGCACTGATATCTGCGGGGTCCATGCTGAGGAGCCCGCTGAGGATTTCTTCGGTGTTTTCGCCCAGGTCCGGTCCGAGGTTCCGGATGGGCAGCGACTGGTCGCCGATCACGGGGACAATGCCGGGGAATCCCACGTCAGACAGAATCTCGTCGCCGGTGGAAACGTCGAACTTCTGGATCATGTTGCGGGCTTCGTACTGGCTGTCGGTGCTGATGTCCGCGGCCGTGTAGATGGGACCGGCCGGAACACCGGCGGCGTCCAGGGCTGCCAGGGCATCGCCGGCGTCCAGCCCTGCCGTCCACTTTCCAATGGCCTGGTCGAGCTCTTCACGCCGTTCCCAGCGGCCGGCGTTGGTCTGCAGGGCCGGATCGGCTGCCAGGTCAGGCCTGCCGATGGTGTCCATGTACCGCTGGTAAATCGAGTCTCCGTTACCGGCCACCACTATGCTGGCGCCGTCCTTGCAGACATAGGCGTTGGAGGGCGCGATCCCTTCCATTCGGCCCCCCACTCGCTGGCGGTCCACGCCGTAAGCCTGGTAGTCGGGAATCAGGGATTCCATCATGGAGAACATGGCCTCGTTCAGGGCGACGTCGATAATGCGCTCGGTGAGCGGTGCAGCGCCGGCCGAGTCCCGCCGTCGTGCTTCCCTTTGGTAGAGGCTCATCATGGAGCCGAAGGCGGCGTACAGGCCCGCGATCGAGTCTCCGATGGAGACGCCCACCCGGACGGGTGCGCGGTCCGGGTCGCCCACGAGGTTGCGGAACCCGCCGTAGGCTTCGGCGACGGCGGCGAAACCCGGCCGCTCGGACAGGGGGCCCGTCTGCCCGAAGGCGGAGATGCGGGTGATGATGAGATTCGGGTTGGCCTGGTTGAGGACGTCGGGGCCCAGGCCCCACCGTTCCAATGTGCCGGGCCTGAAGTTTTCGAGCAGGATGTCCGACTTGGCGGCAAGTGCGAGGACGGCTTGCTTGCCGGCCTCGGTCCGGAGGTCCAGCACCACTGACTTCTTGTTGCGGTTGATGGTCCGGTACAGCATGGAGGTGTCGCCTTTGTGGAGACGCCAGTTACGCAGCTCGTCGCCGGTCCCGGGGCGTTCAACCTTGATGACTTCGGCGCCGAAATCGGCAAGCAGCCTGCCTGCGGTGGGGGCAGCAATGTAGTTGCCGAGCTCAAGGACGCGTACTCCCTCGAGGGGCGCGATGCGTGTCTGTGTCATGGGGTGCTTCTTTCGTTTGGCGCGTGTCTGAACGGAGGTGCTGGATAGGTCAGAACAGCAGGCTCATGGGCATGATCAGGAGAATTGCGACGACGGAGGCCACCGAGACGCCGACGGTCACCGATTTCAGTGCGCCCCGCACGCTCTGCCCCAGCAGCGACTGCAGGAGCCAGAAGGTGTTGCTGGTGACGTGAACCATAAACAGGGATCCTGCGCCGGCGGCCAATGCCAGGAGCACGGGGTCCAGCCCGATGGCAGGAGCGATCGGTGCCAGCAGTCCGGCTGCGGTGATGGCAGAAAGGGTGACGGAGCCGACGGCGATGTGAAGTACGGCGGCAATGGCCCAGACCACCAGGAGCGGGGCAACCGTGCTGGCGGAGAAGAACCCGCCCAGGATGTCCCCGAGGCCTGCTGCAGCGACGGTTGCGGCGAGGGATCCGCCGACGCCGGTGAGGATCAGGATCTGCCCGCTTTCCTTGAAGCCGATGGTGATCGCTTCTTCAACGCGGGACTGGCCGATGGCTGAGCGGGTGACGAGGCAGGTGCCGATCAGGCCGATGAGCAGGGCAATGACGGGTTCACCCAGAAGCTGGAGCCAGGGCAGGTCGATTTCGAGGATCTGCAGGATGGCGCCCGCTCCGATCAGGAGCAGCGACGTCAGGAGCGGGGCGAAGAGGAGCAACAGCGGGAATTCCTTCTTGCCCCGCTTAGCCAGCGCAACGGTGCTGTGCTGCAGGTCCGCGCCTTCCTTGCCCGAGTTCCGTTGCGGTGCGCTGGTTGATTCGCCTGCGGCCGATGCAGCTTCCTCGTCGTCTTCGCCTTCACGGTCTTCTTCTGCCACAAAGGTGTGGTCCTCGTCCTTCTCTTCATTCCAAAAGCCGCGGCGGAAGAGGAAGGTCATGATCGCGATGGAGATGATGATGGTGGGGATTACCAGCAGGAGGCCGAAAAGCAGCATTTTGCCCAAGGGCACGTTCAGGAGGCCGGCCAGGGCGAGGGATGCGACGCCCGGAACCATGAACACAATGCCGCATTCAAGGGCGATGGCCATGGCCGTTGCCATCCGCGCGGTGCCGAGTTTGCCGATCTTCGGCGCCAGCTTGCGGGCCAAGGGCGCGGAGATAACGAGCAGGACGTCCAGGAAAATGGATTGAAGGACTGTTCCGATGGCGAGGCCCATGGTGTACGGCAGGCGCTTCGGGCCGAAGGTATTCAGCAGCAGCTCCACCAGGCGGCGGATGGCCCCGCTCTGGTTGAGGATGGAGCCCATCAGCACGCCGAAGGCGATAAGCAGACCCACTTCCACCATGATTTCACCGAACCCGCTGGTGATGGTTTCAACGGTCTTTTCTACGCCCAGGCCAACGGCGAGGCCCAGGTACACGGAGCCGATCACCAGGGCGATGACGGGGTTGACCCTGAAACGGACGATCAGCACGACGGCGGCAAGGACTGCCACGGCCGTGTTGATAAGGACGGCTATGTCTGACATGAGGGGGAATCCGATCGTTAGGCCTTCCACATTGAAGGCTTGGGAACAGATGGGCATCGTGAGGAAGGCCACATCGCTAAACCCATATTATGGGATGCAGCTCAGAATGCAAGATATTCTTTTTGCCGGCCAGGTTGTAGGGAGAACGTCGGAGGGTGGTGGTAACCGAAAGGTCAACCGGACGTGACAGGGCATCCCGATGCGCCGATCAGGCGACCCGGCGGAAGTGGGGATGGTGAACGACGCCGCACGTGGGGCAAAAAGGACGACGGCGGGAGGCACCCGCCGTCGTCCGCTTTCTGCTTTTGAGACGTTGATTCCTCAGCTGATCCCACTGTCACTTCTAGAACTGCCCAGTCGGGCCGCTGTCCTTGACTTCGCCACGCCACCCGCCGGTTTCGCTACCGCGTGATTCGATGAAGTCCTTGAACTTCCGCATGTCGGCCTTTACCTGCATCTCATCGATCTTCAGTGCCGCGCCTGCCTTTTCAGTGACGTTTTCCGGCGCCCATTCGAAATGGACTTTGACCTTCGTGTGATTGGCATCCAGCGGCGTGAACCTGATGATGCCGGCATGGGACTTGCCGTCGGTGCTGCGCCAGGCGATCCGGTCGTCCGGCTCCTGGTCAACGATCTCGGTATCGAATTCCCGCTGAACACCACCCACCTTGGTAACCCAGTGGTTGGTGGTGTCAGTCAACTGGGTTACGGACTCCACGCCGGACATAAACTGCGGAAAGGACTCGAACTGGGTCCACTGGTTGTACGCGGTCCGCACCGGAACTGCGACGTCAACGGTCTCTTCAACGTGTTCCATCTGCTTCCTCCTCGTGACGGACGGCCGCAACAGCGGACCGGCAGCACTGGCCATCCTGCCAGTCAGGCAGCCGCCACCTTTTCACCATAAATCCGGCCGCGACCGGGGTCCAGACCTTCGGAATTCCCTTGAACCGCCGCCTTAGGTGGCGGCGGGATGCCGGGGCCAGCCCGCGATGATCAGCTCACCAGCGCCGGATCAGGTCAACGCGATGGCGTTCGCGGGCGAGCCCGTTCCGCCCGTAATGTTGAGCGGTTTGATGCTGAGGAAGGCGTCCCAATTGCCGGTGCTTCGCATGTGCCGGGCGAGTGGGCCGAGCCGCCATAGTTCGCCAAGGGGCATGCCGAGTTTGGCGAGGAGTTGCTGGTGCATCATTCCGTGGTCGTTCGGCGCCGAGTTCCGGTAGGGGCTGCCTGGCACGGCCGGCAGGCATTCGAGCGCGAAATTGTCCGCGGCAAGGAGGGACAGTTGGCGGTCCCAGGCCCAGGCGACGAAATCTTCGGACTGGGCAATACCCGTGGCCCGGCGGCTGTCCCGCGTCCGTTGTTTTCCGTCCGGTGGCAGGGCCAGGAACCATTCGCACCAACCGGTGTGGAGCATCAGAATGTCCCCCGCCAGGAGGCTGACGGACTGCTTCTTGAGTGCCGCCTCGATCAGGTCGAGGCCCAAGGGCTCACCCGCGGCATGGTCGATGGGTTGGCCCTGGCCATTGCGGTATCCCTCAAGATCCACCACCACTCCCCTGCCGACGATGGGGCTGTCCGCCCATTCCTGGATGCCGAGATCCGGCGTACCTTCGCGGATGCGGTCATCGGGGGTGCTGTTGTAGAAGCCGACGTCGTCGGCCCGGCGGTGCCGCAGTCCGTCAATCTGGGTTGATCCCTGAAGGTAGTAACCGTCAAGGTAGTCGTCCCGGTGTGCAGGGTGGGAGGAGTAGATGGTGTGCCGGGGAGCGCCGCGCTTGAGGGACATTCCGGGGTCGAAGGCGTCTGCCGGATAGTCGAGGCCAAATGCGGTTCCGGTTCGGATGCAGTTCCGCGCCTCCAGTATTGCGCCCGGTGTGATGAACGACGGCGTTCCGCGCGTTGGCTCCGGGAACAATCCCCAGGAGGTACCCGCCAACACGCCCTCCCGCCGCAGCAGGTCCGCGAATGAAGGATAGTTGCCGGCAAGGGAGGTCATCGTGCCCCTGCTTTTTGCGGCTGTTCCTGGTTCTGGTGGCGTTTGTAGCTGAGGAGGAACCCGGCGATGGCGCAGACGGAGGCGGCGATACACATTGGCGTCTTGATGGTCTCGTTCAGCAGCGTCAGCCATGCGCCCTGGCCGGCGATCAGTGCAACGGCCTGACCTGTCACGAACACGGCTCCGCCAAGGAGCAGCGCTGCCAGGGTCAGGACGAAGAGGACTTCAACTGCCCGTCGGATCTTATGCATGTGGTGTTCCTTTAGATCGGCAGGGCGCCAAGGATGATCAGCACGCCGATGCCGAGCAGCGGCAGGGCGTAGTGGGTCAGCAGCCGGGCGAAGGTCTTGATGGGGTCCACGTCAGCGATCCCGCACGCTACGTACAACGGAGCACCTCCCGGCGGAACCGCCGCCTCACAGGAGGAGAAAACCAGGACGGCAACGGCTGCGGTGGTTGCCGGCACCCCCGCCGCGACCAGGGTTGCGACGCCGACAGTCCCGACGGCCGCCATCGTCGCCGTCGCGGAGAGCGGTGCTGCGACGGCGATGATGATCAGCCCAATCAGGATCGCCAGGAGCCACAGGGGCAGGTTCAGCCCGTTCAGCAGTTCCGTCATTTGCTTCGGCAGTCCGGTCGCGGCGAGGGCGTTCGCCCCGGCGAAAGCGAACACAACCGTCACGCCGACAATTGCGAACCGTGGTGCGGAATCCTGCAGCAAGGCCCACCATGCACGTCCTTTACGGGGAAGTTTCTTCCTGCCCAGCAGAAAACCGGTGATGATGAGGACCACCGGGATCCAGACGATGACGCTCACTGCCTTGGTGACATCTCCGCCGGTCCAGTCCGACAGGGCTTCAGCGATCGCGCCCGAAGTGATGACCAGCGGAATGGCCACCACGACGAACAGGAGCAAGGTTGCCCAGCCACGGCTGAACGCTGAACCGACAGAAAGCCGGTGGGCGGCATCAAGCGGCGTCATCCCGCTTTTGCGGATCAGCAGCCAGGTGACGATCAGCCGGTGCAGGAAGCACCAGAGACCGCCGAACAGCAGCGGCAGGACGAGCGCGTTGATGTCCAGCAACGGCCCCACCGTGGCAGACCCGACGAGAACGAACATGGACGCGCTGAACGGGAACGTGATACCCATGCCGGCGTTGCCCGCCACGAGCGTGGCCGCCGCGGGCTTGTCCAGCTTGGATTTTTCCATCCAGGGAATGGTGACGGAACCTACCGTGGCGGCGATGGCGGCCTGGTTGTGGACTACTCCTCCCAGGCCTGCCGATGCCACGGTGGATACCCAGGCCGGTCCCCCCTTGACTCCCCCGATGAGGGAGTTCAGCAGGTCGATCAGCTTGTCGAGCACCCCGGTTTTGTCCAGCAGGTATCCCATGAAAACGAATGCCATGGTTGCGTAGACGATTTCGTCGGTTATCGCCGAATAGAGCGCCGTCCAGCCGATCTGGCCGGCTGCCGAACCGGTGAAGGGGAGCACAACCAGGAAACCGAGGATCATGGCTTCCCCGACGCTGCGCTTGATGACTGTCGTCCAGAGCAGGATGACGGCCAGGTAAGCGCCAAGGGCCCAGATGCCGATCATGCTGCTGCTCCTGACCGCGGCGTGCTGGTGGTGGGGATAGTCAACTGATACCTGTTCATGATTGTGCCCGACACCGGGGTCAGCGCAAGGCCGGTACCGTCTCCGCAGCCATGCGGCTGAGGGCGGCCGCGGAGGCAGTGGTCATTTCTGCAGGCACTCCGAGGTCGGAGAGGTAACTCGCAGTGTCCTGCATTTCCTTGGAGCGGCGGAGGGCATGCTTGACTGTACCGGTCAGGAAACGGTCGATGACTGCCTGGCCGTCCCCGGCCAACTGGCGAGCGATCTGGGCACGGATCCACTCTTCGAGTCCGGCTGCCTTACCGGCGTTGACGGCTTCGACCACCACTGAGGCCAGGCCCTTCATCAGGACGCTGCGGAGGAGCTTGTGGGCCATGGCTGCACCGGGCTCGCCCTCCGCGATTTCAACGTCCACACCAAGCGGGCCAAGCAGATCCACGACTGCCTGGGCACCGGGGCCGCTGACCATGAGGGGCGTCTTCTCCCCCAGCGCGGAAACCGGACCAAGGATGGCGACGTCGGCAAAGTCGGCTTTGCCGGGCAGCCGTCCGAGCTCCTGCATGACGCCGGGCGAGGACGAGGTGAAATCGGCGTAGCAGCTCCCTGCTTCCAGGACCGGAAGGCATTCCTGGGCGACGCTCCGTGCTGCGGCAGCTCCTGTCAGTACCAAAACGATGTCAGCCCCTGTACAGGCTTCGGACGCAGTTGCTGCACGGGTGACGCCCGCAGGAGTGGACGGGGCAACCGGATCAAACCCGGTGACCTCGTGGCCGGCGGCTGTAAGTGCCGCGGCGTAGGTGGCTCCGGCCTCGCCGAGACCGATGATGGTTACCGCTGTCATGATGTCGTCTGTCTTTCTCGTATTAGTGGCGGACTGCTTAGTGGCGGGCTGCGACGATGGCTTGCCTGCGGTTGGTCTCGTCGGCAAAAACTGCTTCCGCAGCTTCGGCTACCGCGGCTGCCTGTTCACGGGGAATAACCACGACGCCGTCCGAGTCACCGATGATGACATCGCCCGGCAGAACGGGCACGCCGCCGAAGGCGAGCGGCGTTCCGAGACGGAACGGGCCGTTCTTGTAAGGACCGGCGGGGGTAGTAGCCCGGGCGAAGACGGGCATGCCGATCTCCGCCAGCGCTTCGGCGTCGCGCGCTGCTCCGTCCAGGGCGAAACCCGCGATGCCGAGGTTGATGGCACGCTCGCCGATGAGTTCGCCGAGCAGGGCGCGGGACTCATCCCCGCCGCCGGCGACAACAATGACGTCTCCAGGCCGGGCGGACTCAAGCGCCTTGTGGATGCCCTGGTTGTCGCCGGGCCTCGTCCATACGGTGAAGGCGGGGCCGGCCAGGAGGGCGCCGGGCCAGATGGCCTGGATAGCGGAATTTGCGACGCCGAGCCGGTCCATGGCGTCACCGATGTTGGCGGCGGGAAGCTTGGCGAGCCGTTCCACCAGGTCCTTCTCGGGGCGGGGAAAGTCGGCTTCGGTGGTCTCAATAGCTGGCGTTGTCATGGTGCGTTCTTCCGTCGGGTGAGGGCGTTGGTTACTTGGTTTCCTGGACCAGCGGGAGGGCCTTCTTGAAGTCCTCTTCCTGGCCGGCCCAGAACTGCTTGTAGTCTTCGCCGGGGAGGTAGCTGGTCTGCAGGCCAAGGTCGTTCATCTTCTGCACTACAGACGGGTCTTCGATGGCCGTCTTGATGGCGGCCTCAAGCTTCTTCGCCACGCCTTCCGGCAGGCCGGCGGGGGCCGAATAGCCGCGGGCGGTGCCGGCTTCGAGTTCGTAGCCGGATTCCTTGAACGTGGGAACGTCCGGAAGCGAAGGTGCCCGCTCCGACGTCATGACGCCCAGGACACGGGCCTTGCCCTGCTTGGTCAGGTCGGTCACGTCGCTGACGTTGGCCACGAGGATGTCAACGTGCTTGCCAAGGAACGCTGTGGTTGCCTGCGAAGCACCTTCGGAGAAGTGGACAGGGGCGAACTCTGCGCCGGTGGTCTCCTGGACCTGTGCCAGCGCGAAGTGTTCACCTGTCTGCAGGCCTGTGGTGCTGGCGGTCATGGACTTCGGGTTTGCCTTGGCAGCGTCCAGGAGGTCGTTCAGCGTCTGGTACGGGCTGTCCGGCTGGACGGCGATGACGGTGGGGTCGATGACCTGCCGGCCGAGGGGCTGGAAGCTGTCACGGGTGTATTTGGCGCCGCGGGAGGGGTCCAGGGGCGAAACGACGACGGACGGCGAGCCGGTGGCACCGATGGTGTAGCCGTCGGGTGCCGCGCTGGTCAGCTGGGTGTAGCCGATCTGGCCGCCGGCGCCGGGCTTGTTGATGACCTCAACGTTCGTGCCGAGTTCCTTTTCCAGGATCGGCTGGATGAGCCTGGCCGCGGTGTCGACGGCGCCGCCCGAGGAGAAGGCCACGACCAGCTCGATCGTCTTGCCCTTCCTGGGGAAGTCGTCGGCGGCGGCGTTGGTGGCTCCGGCGTTGGCGCCGCAGCCGGTCAGGGCGATCAGGGATGCAGCCGCGAGGGCGGCGGCGATACGGGGACGGGTTTTCATTGTTCTTCTCCTTTGAAGGGGGTGTTGGGGGTAGCTCGGGGTGGTTTAGGTTTCGGGGTCTTCATTGAGCGCCTTTGGCTTGCGCAGCTTGAGGAGCGGGCTGAAGATGATCAGCAGTCCAAGGCCGATCAGGACCGCGGAAAAGGGACGGCTGGTAAAGATGCTGAAGTCGCCCTGGGAGATTTCGAGGGATTCCCGCAGGGAGCGTTCCATCAGGGGGCCGAGCACCAGCGTCAGCACCATGGGCGCCAGCGGGATGTCCAGGTGCCGGAGGGCCAGGCCCAGGAGGCCGAACCCGATCATCACGAAGACATCGAAGACGCTGAAATTGATGGTGTAGGCGCCGATGACCATAAAAAGCAGGATCAGGGCGGTGAGGATGGTGGTGGGAACCCGGAGGATGGAGGTCCACAGCCCCACCAGCGGTACGTTCAGGACCAGCAGGAGCAGGTTCCCGATGAAGAGGCTGGCGATGATGGCCCAGGCGATTTCGGAGTGTTCGGTGAAGAGGGTTGGCCCCGGGGTGAGGCCCTGCTGGAGGAATGCTCCCATCAGCACGGCGATGGTGGGTGACGCCGGGATGCCCAGTGTGAACAGCGGGATCAGGGCGGCATTGGCGTGGGAGTTGTTGGCCGTTTCGGGACCGGCGACGCCTTCGATGGCGCCCTTGCCGAGTTCATTGCGGTGGCGGGAGAACTTCTTCTCGGCGCCGTAGGCGAGCAGGGATGACACGGAGCCGGTCATGCCCGGGATGAGTCCCAGACCAAAACCAATGCCGGTTCCGCGGGCCATGGCCGGGGCACTGCGTCGCCATTCCTTGCCGGTGGGAAGCAGGGAACGCAGGTTGGGGGCATGCACGCTGGGAGTGGTGCTGCCCTTGCGGTAGGACAGCAGTTCCGAGAGGCCGAAGACGCCGACAATCACCGCGACGAAGCTGACGCCGTCCAGGAGCCGGTCCATGCCGAAGGTGAACCGGGGTGCCCCGGCTACGGGGTCGATTCCCACCATGGCGATCAGCAGGCCCAGGGCGCCGGAGATGACTGCCTTCACCATGGATTTTCCGGCCAGCGCGACAAGGAGCGATATGCCTACGACCATCAGGGCGAAGAATTCCGGCGGGCCGACGAGCAGGCCGAGTTCCCCGAGGGGCCTCGCGGCTGCCACCAGGCCCAGGGTAGCGATGGTGCCGCCCACAAAGGACCCGACGGCGGCGATGGTCAGTGCTGCTCCGGCCTTGCCGATTTTGGTCATCGCGTAGCCGTCAATGGTGGTGATGGCCGAGGCAGCCTCACCGGGAGTGTTCAGCAGGACGCTGGTGATGGTTCCCCCGTAGGCCGTGCCGTAGAAGATGGCGCAGAGCATGATGATGGCGCCGGTGGCGTCCAGGTTCAGGGTGAGGGGGATGAGCAGCGCGACGCCCGCTACCGGGCCGATGCCGGGCAGGACGCCGATGATCGTGCCCAGGAGGCAGCCGAGGAAGGCGAAGAGCAGGTTCTGCCAGGTCATGGCGGCCGCAAAGCCGCCCATAAGTTCGTTGAAGATATCCACGTTCAGAGTCCGATCGTGTTCAGCAGGGGGAAGGCTGAGACGGGCAGTGCCACGTTGAGGCCGTAGTTGAAGGCGTAGAACGCGCCCACGCTGCCGGCGAGTGAGGTGATCAGGGAGGAGGGCCAGGCCCTGCCGCCGCGCAGCTTCAGGTGGTACATCAGGAAAAGGAACATGCTCAGCTGGAAGCCGAGCAGGTCCATCACGGCCGCGAGGATCACCAGGCTCACGACGACGGCAATGACCAGTCCGCCGTCAACGCCCTCGGCCGTTTCGCTGGGCCGGCGAAGCTCCTGGAGCAGCCAAACGACGGACATCGCGGCAAGTACTGCGCCCATGGCGAAAGGGAACAGGCCCGGTCCAGGTCCCAGCGAAGTCCACAGGCCGAGCCCAATCGAACTGACCAGGACGTAGACGCCGACGGCGGCGAACGCGCCGATGCCGGCCAGCACGGAGGGTGCCACCCGGGCAGGGCTCGCGGGTTTGGCGGTGACTGACTCCGTTGTCATGGATTCCTTCTCAATGTCTGGCTTTCACTCCATGTTCTATTTCACAGAATGAAACTATATTGCGTACAGAGAAATGGTGACAGCAGACACACCTACTGTCAAGCGCAAGAAACTTACATAGAATGGAAGAATGGCGATGACGACAACAACGGAACCTCCGGCTGAGGAGGGCCCCAAGGCCTCCAACATGCGCTCCCTCTCCAGGGCCCTGGAAGTCTTCGCGGAACTTCAGCGGGCCGAGCGGCCGCAGCGGCTCAGCTATCTTGCCAAGGCCTGTGGGATGAGCCTGCCTACTACCCTGAGAATCCTGCGGGTGCTTCAGGATTTCGGCATGGTCAGCCAGACGGACAAGTCCTACCGGATCGGCCCGGCCGTCCTGCCTGCCGCCCGCAGCTTTCTCGAGAATGACCCGCTCGTCGTCTCCGCCCGCCCCGTCCTTCAGCAGGTGGCCTCACAGACCGGACTTACGGCGTCGCTCTATACGCGGCTCGGATTCGAGCGCATCCTTGTGGCCCGGGTCGACGGCGAGGCTCCCCTCCGGTATGACCTGCCCCTCGGTAAGCGGCTCCCCCTCACGCTGGGGGCTGCGGGCAAGATCCTGCTCGCGTCCGCGTCCGACGACGAACTCCAGCAGGTGGTGGCTGCGGCAATCGCAGGCGGCCAGGAGAGCGCCGCGTTGACGGTCGAGTCGCTGCGCTCCAGGCTGCCTGAGCCGTCCGCTGACTACGCATACTCAGCGGACGAGCGTGCCACAGGAGTTGTCTCGGTGGCCGTCGCCGTGCCAAACAGGCTGGGACGGCCCAGTGAGTCCATCTCGCTCACCAGCCCTGTTGAGGCAGCCAGTGAAGCGACGCTAAAAGCCGGAGTGCCGGAACTCCGCCGCGCCGCCGGGAGGCTTTCGGAACTGCTCGAGGGCTCCGTCTACTAGGGGTTCCACCCACGCGTGCGGACAGGACACTCGCCTGTTGTGCTTGCGTGATCTGCCCTTGATGGAATGGACGAGACGGAAGGGGCTCTGCAGTAACCCGTCGCTGGCGGCCACCGGGAACCGGACGTAATCGGTGGCGTCATGGGCCCCGCAGCGCCAGCGGGTAGATTTGAGCCGATGATTTCCATTGACCGGGACGACCCCTCACGCGGCGACGTCCATCAGCTCCTCAGCGAACACCTGGCGGACATGTTCGCCACATCCCCGGCCGAAAGCGTCCATGCCCTGGACCACTCCGCCCTGTCCGCGCCGTCGATTGCGTTCTGGACCGCCCGTGAGGACGGAGATCTGCTGGGGTGCGGCGCACTCAAGCTCCTGGAGTCCCCGCCCGGGTTGACCAAGCACGGCGAGATCAAGTCCATGCGCACAGCAGCAAGCGCACGCGGACGGGGTGTAGCTACCCTGCTGCTCCGGCACATCCTCGACGACGCCCGCACCCGGAACCTTGAGCGCCTCTACCTTGAGACTGGCACCGAGGACTACTTCGCTCCTGCGCGCCGTCTGTACGCCAGGAATGGCTTCACCGAGTGCCCGCCATTCGCCGGCTACATCCTGGACCCCAACAGCATCTTCATGGAGCTCCGCCTCCAGTGAAGGACCCGCTCTAACGGACACCTTCAAAAACAGCACGCAGCATCAGGCGACCAAGCGTCAGGCAGCGAGGAGCTTCAAAATGGCCTGTTCCATGGGGCTAACGGCGGCGCGCAGGCAGGCTGGTGGCAAGAGTGGTGGCTCCCGGTCCCGGTGCTCGGCTGGATAGTATCGGCCGGTCGGTGACATCCAGCCAGGTGGCTGATCCTTCGTTGCCTGCGTTGGTTTCCAGGCCCGCCGGTGTTTGAGCCGATGGTGTTTTGGGTATGCCTGTCCCAGGTTGCTGACCCCGGTGGTTCCACCGTGCTGCCAGGCCGTGAGATGGTCCGCCTCATTATCCGGGCTGTGGTTGCTGCAGCCCGGGAAGGTGCATCTGCCGTCCCGCATCTTGAGCCATCGCTTCAGTGTTTCCGGGAGCCGGTAGCTGGTGCGCCCGATTTCCAGCGGCGCTCCATCCCTCGGGTCTACCAGAACGCGATAGAACGAGCTGGCACCGTCAGCAACCAGCTTCCGTGCCATCGACGCCGGGACCGGCCCCAACCCATCGACTTCGGCGGGTTCGTCCGTCAGGCCGAGAAGGGAGAAGACCGGAACGGTCACTAGTACCTCTGCCTTGGGCGAGGGCACGTCTCCCGCATCATGATTTGTACTGCCCAGCAGCAACCCTGCGGCGATGTCGGCGCACAACTGGGTGAGGGTGCGTGGTTCCTGCGGGCCTTGGAGGCCGCGGGCCTGCGCAATTGTCCTGTTCCGGACGGCACAGGCAGTATCCTCGGGAACGTACAGCGAGATCCAAGCCATGCCGTCCCGGTCCGGGCTGTACTCCATCCGCCGGTCCGCCGCGCTCTTTGCGTGGCGGACCTCGATTGACTCGGGGTGGTGGCGTTCGTGCCAGGCCCGGACCTTCCTCCGGAACCGGACGGGCACCAAATTTCCGGGTGCGGCACCGCGAACCTGTTCGTCAGGGCCGAAGAAGTGTCCCTCCAGAGCGGATGCTGCCGCGGGCGTGAGGCCGGCGGTTTCCTCGACCACGATGCGGGCGTGCTGCCAGGCGATGGTGCCGGCTTCCAGGGCATCGAGTGCTGCCGGCAACGAGGTGGTCAGCGCATGGGCTTCCCCAAGGAGGGCAGCTGCGGCGCGTTCACCGATGGTGAGCGTACACGCGACTTCTGCCACGCGGCTCATCTCCTGCGCGGTCGCCTCGTATGCGCTGGCCGGCGGCCCCTCCACCGCGTCTGTGGCTTCCGAGTAGGCGGCCACCAGCCGGACCTTCGCCGCGGCCGTCACGGCCTCAACCCGTGCCAGCACCGCGAGGCCATCCAGACACGCTTCGGAAAGCTCCTGCAACGGATCAGCATCAGCGTCGGGAAGACGGTCAGCTCCATCCGCGGCCATCGGGCAGGCAACAACACCGGCGAGCTCAGTAACCAGCCCTGCCATCGAGGCGACGGCAGCCACCAACGACGCCCTGCCTTCCGCATCGACAACCACACCGGTCTCCATAACCAAAAGCATGGCAGGGGGGTGTGACATTCTGGACTTACGACGGCGGGACCTCCCGCCGCCGGAACGAAGCGGGACCATCCGCCGTCGTCCGCTTGGTTATAGGCGGCGCACCCGCGCGTGAAGCCCCGCGTCATACAACGTGACGGCCTCCGGATCCGGGCAAGGAACGCCCTACCCTTAACAGGTGACTTTGACTAAGATGCGCACCGCCGCCGCGAGCTCCCTCGCCGCCGCCGGTCTCCTGTTTTCCCTGGCCGCCTGTTCAGCGCCGGCCACCCAGCCAGCCGCCTCCGCACCAGCTTCCTCGGCAGCAACTTCATCCAGCGCCGCACCCAGCGCCTCCGGGCCCTGCGGCGGCGTAAAGGTCATCGTTGATTCGGGCGCCCTGGAGCAGGACGCCGCTGAAACCTCCACCTGCGTGCCCGTTGACGAGCCCACTGTCGCTGCCGATGTGCTCAAGCAGGCCAACATCAAGACCGAGGGCACCGAGCAGTACCCCACCGAACTGGTGTGCCGTGTGAACGGTGTGCCCGCCGCGGACTTCGACATCACCCACAAGGCCGGCACGTACCGGGAAGAATGCAAGGGCATGCCCGCCGCATTTGCCTACTGGTCCCTCTGGGTCAAGCCGGCTTCCGGTGACTGGGCCTACGCCCAGGAAGGCCACGCCACCCTGAAGGTGAGCCCCGGGGAGAGCCTCGAACTGCTCTACACGGTCGACGGCGAACCGGCCGCCCCCGCGGCATGACCCTCCGACCCGCGCCGTTACGTGCAGCGGCGGCCCTCGCTGTCGTCTTCGTCGCGGCGCGGGTCATTTACCGCGTCCTCTTCAACGGCGCGGGCATCGGCGGGCCGGTCCTGCTCGACCTGCCGGCCATGCGGCTGCCCGCCCCGTACGCGCATGTGGTCTTCCTTGGCCCGGTCACGGGACAAGGCCTGTGGGAGGCGGTCCTCTCCGCCCTGCCGATTGCCGCCATGTTCCTCGGCTTCGGCCTGCTCAACGCATTCGTGGACGTGGCCCGCGGCTTCGTACACCTGGCCCGCCGCGGCCCCATGCAGGGCTTGGCCAGGACTCTCGTGGTGGCGTGGGCTGCGCTCCCGGCGCTGGCCGACGCCGTTGCCTCCGTACGCCTGGCGTTCCGGTTGCGGGGCGAAAAGTTTGGACCCCGCGCCCTGGTGCCCATCCTCGAGCGCACCCTTGAGCACGCAAGCCGGGTTGCCGCAGCTTTGGAGTTGCGCGGCTTTGGGAGCAGGGCAGCACATCAACCCAACCAACGCGGCGACGCCCCGGTCCTCATCCAGGACGCACAATTCCGCATCGGTGACGCAACGGTGCGTGTTGCCGAACTCACGCCGTCGCGCGGTTCAGTAACCGTCATTACCGGGCCCACCGGCTCCGGCAAATCCACCATCCTGCGGGGCATCGCCGGCCTCCTCTCGCACGTGGACGGTGGCGAAGTCTCTGGCACCGTGCGCGTTGCCGGAGCCGACCGTGCCGCCACTCCCCCGCGGGACACCGCCCGCGCCGTAGGCGTCGTCCTGCAGAATCCCCGCGCCGCCTTCGCCAGCACCCGGGTCCGGGACGAAATCGCCCTCGCCCTGGAACTGCGCGGTATGCCATCCGCTTCCACCAAGGCCCACGTGCTGGAGGTTGCCGAACATGTGGGCGTGACGGATCTGCTGGACCGGAATCTCAGTACCCTCTCCGCCGGTGAAGCAACGCTCGTCGCCGTTGCAGCCGCGGTTGTGGATCATCCGGCACTGCTCCTGGTGGATGAGCCCCTGGCCGACCTCGACACCGCAGCCCGCAGACGCGTCATCACCGTGCTTCACGCCCTCGCCTGCGATGCCGGTGTCTGCGTCATCGTGGCGGAGCACCGGGCGGAAGCGCTCGTGCCGATCGCGGATTCATGGTGGACCATTGACGACGGCGCCCTGGTACCGGGTGCCGCGCCGTCCGCGCCTTCCGCCCCCGTCCAGGCCAATCCGGCGCAGGCCCAGCCGACGGACCCCGCGCCCGTGCTGACGGCGGCAAACCTTGCGGTGCACCGCAAGGGCAAGCCGCTCGTGCGCGACGCATCCCTCACGCTGCACCGCGGTGAAGTGGTGGCCCTGGTGGGGCCGAACGGCGCCGGGAAGTCGTCCCTCCTGGTGGCGCTCGCGCTGGGTGAGGGCACGGGCACTGAAGGCTCGGGGGTTGCAAAAACGTACGACGGCGGCATGGTCGACGGCGGTCGCGTGGCCCTCGTGCCGGACGCCTCGGACGACCTCTTCACCAGGGACACCGTCGCGGGAGAGCTCCGTGCCGCAGAGCGGCGCCTTGCCCGCCGAAAGAACGCCGAACAACCCGCGCCTGGCTCCCCAGCTGCACACCTCGCCCGGTTGCGGGGCGACATCACAATTCCCATCGGACACGAGCATCCCCGCGACCTCTCTGCAGGTGAGCGCAGGATCCTGGCCATCGCGCTGCAGACCATGGACGATCCCCAGGTCTTCCTGATCGACGAGCCCACCCGCGGCCTCGATCCTGCAGCGCGCACGGCAGTCGCAGCGGCGCTGCGGGCCGCCGCCGACGCCGGCGCCGCGGTCCTGATCGCTACCCACGACCGCGATTTTGCCCGCGGCCTCGGCGCCCGGATCCTCCCGATGCGGGACGGCGTCGTACCCTCTGCTTTCGAGAACAACACGCCGGAACCGGCCCCTCTGCTTCTCCGGAAGGCAGGTGCCGGACCAAAACCAGCGGTAGGTGACGAGCAACCAGACTTCCATGGCAAGGATAGGCAGCACCGCGTCCGGATGCCGCGGGGCGTCGAGCTCGCCGTCCTCGCGGCCGCGAACCTACTGGCCCTAGCAGCGTTCTCCTGGCCGCTGCTCGCCGCGGCCCTCCCCCAGGACGCCGCCACGGCCCTCCCCTACGCGGCGCTGGCCATCGCGCCCGTCGCCGCGGTCGCCGTCGTCATATCCTTGGACGGCTCAGTCCGTTCCGCACACATGGTGGCGCTGCTCGGCGTGCTGGCAGCGGTCGGTTCGGCGGTGCGGGTGGTGAGCACCGGCGTCGGGGGCGTGGAGGCAGTCTTTATCTTGCTGATCCTGGCAGGCCGGGCGTTCGGTGCCCGTTTCGGCATGCTCCTCGGCGCCGCCACCATCGCCGTCTCCAGCGCAGTGTGGGGTGGGATCGGGCCCTGGACCCCGTTCCAAATCTTCGCCTGCGCATGGGTGGGCGCGGGCGCCGGCCTGCTCCCCCGCCGGGTGCGCGGGCAAGCGGAACTGTGGTTGCTGTGCGTTTACGGTGCCGTGGCGTCCTACCTGTACGGGTTGCTGCTCAACCTCTGGTTCTGGCCCTTCGCGGTGGGCGCCGGCACCGGCATCTCGTATGTGCCCGGTGCGCCGCTGAGCACCAACCTGAGCAGTTTCCTGCTGTACTCGCTGCTGACGTCGACGGCGGGCTGGGACACCCTGCGTGCCGTCACCACGATCATCGGCATCGTTGTGGTGGGGCGGGCCGTTCTCGCCGCGTTCCGGCGGGTAAAGCCGGTCTCCAGCTCGGGCGGAAGCCCGGGCGGCCACGACGCGCAGGCGGGCTCCGATCAGTCCGGGGACCGGGTTGATCTCAGGGTCTAAGCCATCCCCCGTGCTGCTGCAGGGTGCGCCACCACGGCATTGCCCATAGTCTGGCCAGGTGGATACAAAGACTGTGGAACCCGGCGAACAGGTCGACAGGCAGTCGCGCATCCTGGAAGCGGCCTTGGATCTGCTGTCGCGCCACGGCATTTCGGGAGTCAATATGCGGGCCGTGGCCCGCGAGGCCGGCGTGGCTCTCGGGCTGGTGAACTACTACTACGAAGACAAGCTGAGCCTAATCCGTGCAGCTCTGCACCGGGTAGACCAGCATGACCTGATGCTGCTCACGCCCGGCCCCGACTCGTCCCCCGGCGAGCAGCTGAAGAAGGCCCTGCAGCGGGTCGCGGGCCCGGAATTCCTTACCATGCAGTACCTGTCCCTGCGGCTCCACCTATGGGCCTTGGCACAAGCCCATGAAGACTTCGCCTCCATCAATGCCGCAGCGTTCGAACGCTACCTCCAAGGGCTCGCGACGTTGATCGGCAATGCCAGGCCCGATCTTTCCAATGGTGAATGCAGGGAGCGGGCAGCAGACGTCGTCGTCGTGCAAAACGGGATGTGGCTCACCGCGCTCCTTGGTGTTGACGAGGATTCCATCCGGCGGAGCATCGCCCGCACCGAAGAGATCGCCTTCGCCGCCTAGCAGCGTGCCTTACCCTCTTTTGCGGATGTAAGCGTGGATGGAACCGATAGGCACTTCCATCTGCTGCGCCCTTCCGTGCGGCTCCCGCGTTCATGACAGGCGCCCGTCATATTCGATGCCGGGAGCGGCTTTTCCCCTCCGTGGCAGGGCGCGATGTTTCATCCGCGTTAAATCTTGAACGTTTGTCCAGTCGGACTATTGAACACTCGTTCAACGTCCATTACTGTGCATGAGTATGACGTACACCACACCCCAGGGATTTCCGGCACCGCTTTGAGTCAGCGCTGACGCATCACCACTTCAGGGATTTCCAACGCTTGTCCGGTATCGCTGCGCATCGCCGCTTCCGGAAGAAGGACCACCAGCCTTCACTCGGCTGGCCTGCACCAGGTAGAAAGAGAGTTTCCAGCATGACAAAAACCCACTACGACTACGTCATTGTCGGCGGCGGAAGCGCGGGCTCCGTGCTCGCCAACCGCTTGAGCGAAGGGGGCAACAGCAGCGTCCTGGTACTCGAGGCCGGACGCAGCGACTACCCCTGGGACCTGTTCATCCAGATGCCTGCCGCGCTGACCTTCCCCAGCGGCAACCCGCTGTATGACTGGCGCTACGAATCGGACCCGGAACCCTTCATGGGCGGCCGCCGCGTAGCGCACGCCCGCGGCAAGGTCCTGGGCGGCTCCAGCTCCATCAACGGCATGATCTTCCAGCGCGGCAACCCCCTCGATTACGAGCGCTGGGGCGCCGACGCCGGCATGGATACCTGGGATTTCGCGCACTGCCTGCCCTACTTCAACAAAATGGAAAACGCGCTGGCGGCGGACCCGGATGACGAACTGCGCGGCCACGACGGCCCACTCGTCCTGGAACGTGGCCCGGCAACCAACCCGCTCTTCCAGGCGTTCTTCAAGGCCGCCCAGGAAGCCGGCTACCCCCTGACCGACGACGTTAACGGCTACCGCCAGGAAGGCTTCGCGGCCTTTGACCGAAACGTCCACAAGGGCCAGCGCCTCTCGGCATCCCGGGCACACATCCGCCCCAACGCCGGCCGTCCGAACCTCACCGTCCTCACCCGGGCGATGGTCACCAAAATCAACTTCAAGGGCACGGTGGCCACCGGCGTCACGTACCGCCGCAACGGCCAGACCCACGTGGTGAACGCCGGTGAGGTCATCCTGTCCGGCGGAGCCATCAACACCCCGCAGCTGCTGCAGCTCTCCGGCGTGGGCGAAGCGGGGCACCTCAACTCCCTCGGAATCAACCCCGTGGTCAACCTTCCCGGCGTTGGCGAGAACCTGCAGGACCACCTGGAGGTCTACATCCAGCACGCCTGCACCCAGCCGGTGTCCATGCAGCCCAACCTGGACCTCTGGCGCTACCCGCTCATCGGCCTGCAATGGCTCCTGGGACGCAAGGGCCCCGCTGCCACGAACCACTTCGAAGGCGGCGGGTTCGTCCGCTCCAACGAGGACGTGGCCTACCCCAACCTGATGTTCCACTTCCTGCCCGTGGCAGTGCGCTACGACGGGCAGAAGGCGGACGCCAAGCACGGCTACCAGGTGCACATCGGCCCCATGTACTCCGATGCCCGGGGCACCCTGAAGATCAAGTCCACGGACCCCACCGTCCACCCGTCCATGCTCTTCAACTACCTCTCCACGGAGCAGGACCGGCGCGAATGGGTGGAGGCCATCCACGTAGCCCGCGACATCCTGGGCCAGTCCGCCATGACGCCCTTCAACGGCGGGGAGCTCTCACCCGGGCAGAGCGTCCGCACCGACGCCGAAATCCTGGACTGGGTGGCCCGCGACGCGGAGACCGCCCTGCACCCCTCCTGCACCGCCAAGATGGGCCCGGAGTCCGATCCGATGGCGGTGGTGAACCCGCTCGACATGTCCGTCCACGGAACGCAGGGCCTCCGGGTTGTGGACGCCTCGGCCATGCCCTACGTGACCAACGGCAACATCTACGCCCCCGTCATGATGCTTGCCGAGAAGGCAGCCGACCTCATCGCGGGGAAGGCCCCGCTGGCACCGCAGCATGCCGAGTTCTACCGGCACGGAATCAGCCCGCTGGAGCGTAACGGCACCGCCGCTGCAGCTGCCCCCGCAGCAAAGGGCTAGGCATGAATAATGAACTCGAAAAGGAGAAACGATGACCGCCACCGTTGAGCAGGTCCGCGACGCCGGAAAAGCGGAGGACGCCATCAAGGGCTTGTACATTGACGGCGCCTGGCACCAGGCATCCGACGGCGGCACAACCGTGGTGCGCTGCCCGGCGGACGGGCGCGAAGTGGCGGTAGTCGCCTCGTCCACCCCGGAGGACGCGGAGCGGGCAATCGCCAGTGCCCGGGCAGCGTTCGACGGCGGTGCGTGGCGCCGGCTGACCGACATCGAACGCGGCGAGGTCCTGCTTCGCATCGCCGCACTGCTGGAGCGGGACAAGGCAGCTTATGCCCGCGCCGAAGCACTGGATACGGGCAAGCGCCTCGTCGAGGCCGAATACGACATTGACGACATCGCCTCCTGCTTCCGCTACTACGGCAAAATAGCGGGCCTCGACGCCGGCAGGGTCATCGATACGGGCCGGGCGAACGCCATCAGCCGTGTGGTCTATGAACCGCTCGGCGTCTGTGCCCTCATCGCTCCCTGGAACTACCCCCTCCTGCAGGCGGCCTGGAAAGTGGCGCCGGCACTCGTTGCGGGAAATTCCTTCGTGCTCAAGCCCAGCGAGCTCACGCCGTCAACCTCCATCCTGCTCATGGAAACGCTGGCGGAGGCAGGGGTTCCGGCCGGCGTCGCGAACCTGGTCACGGGTAGCGGGTCGAGGGTGGGCCCCCTCCTCAGTTCCGATCCTCGGGTGGACCTCGTCTCCCTGACCGGGAGCTTGGCCACGGGCCAGACCATCATGGCTGCAGCCGCAGAGACGGTGAAGCGGGTCGCCTTCGAGCTCGGCGGGAAGAACCCCAATGTCGTCTTCGCTGACGCAGACTGGGACGCCGCCGTCGACAATGCCCTGACCGCCGTGTTCCTGCACTCCGGCCAGGTCTGCTCGGCAGGGGCGCGGCTCGTCGTCGAGGAGTCCATCGCGGAGCGCTTCGTGGCCGAGGTGGTGGAACGCGCCCAAAAGATCCGGATGGGCGGGCCTTTTGACCCCAACGCGGAAACGGGCCCGCTGATTTCCGCCAGGCACCGTGACCAGGTCCACGCCTACGTCCAGGACGGCATCGCGGAGGGTGCGCAGCTTTTGTGCGGCGGCTACATTCCCGACGACGGGCCCCTTGCGGACGGCTTCTTCTACCCGCCCACCGTGCTCGGCAACTGCCGCTCCGGCATGAGCGTACTGCGGGAAGAATCCTTCGGCCCGGTACTGACCATCGAGACGTTCCGGACCGAGGAGGAGGCCGTCGCCATCGCCAATGACACGGAGTACGGCCTGGCGGGTGCTGTCTGGACGTCCGACGCGTCGAAAGCGCAGCGCGTTGCGGGAGCCCTGCGGCACGGAACAGTATGGATAAATGACTACCACCCGTACGTCCCGCAGGCGGAGTGGGGCGGTTTTGGGAAGTCCGGCATTGGCCGTGAACTTGGCAGCGCCGGCCTCAACGAATACCGCGAGGCAAAACACATCTGGCAGAACATCCAGCCCGCGCCCAGCGGCTGGTTTGGCTCACCTGCCAGTGACGCCGGGGTGGGGGCCGCCGGCTAACACCAGCATTTGGGGGACATGGCCGGGCGCCGCAGGCGCGGCGCCCGGCCGCCGATATAACCCGTGTCCAATGGCGGCCACGGGTCATCACCATCGTGCTTTTCCACTTAGGAGTTCAGATGTTCGAACCCAGCAAGAGTACTGATTCAAGCGGCATGGACGAGTTCGGCTATGCCCAGACCCTGGACCGCAGCATCGGCAAATTCGCCAGTTTTGCGGCCGGCGTCAGCTACATTTCCATCCTCACCGGCGTATTTCAGCTGTTCTACTTTGGTTTCTCCATGGCCGGCCCCGCCTACGCGTGGTCCTGGCCCCTCGTCTTCGCCGGCCAGCTCATGGTGGCGCTCTGCTTCGCCGAGCTGGCCGGCCGCTACCCGGTGGCCGGCTCGGTGTACAACTGGGCCAAGCGGCTCTCGTCCGGGACGTTCGCCTGGCTGGCGGGCTGGCTGCTGCTCATCTCCTCGATCGTGGCGCTCGGCGCCGTGGCCCTTGCCCTGCAGCTCACCCTGCCCCAGATCTGGTCCGGTTTCCAGATCATCGGCGACGGCACCGGCACCTACGATTTCGCCCTCAACGGCGTGCTGCTTGCCAGCATCATGATCTCCATCTCCACCCTCATCAACGCCTTCGGCGTGAAGCTGATGACCAAGATCAACAGCATCGGCGTCTTCGTGGAGCTCGCCGCCGCCGTGCTCCTCATCCTGGCCCTTGGCTGGCATGTGGTGCGGGGTCCGGAAGTCCTTTTCAGCACCGAAGGCTACGGCATGGACCACGACCTTGGCTTCTTTGGGGTGTTCCTCATCGGCGCCATGGCCTCCGGTTACGTGATGTATGGCTTTGACACGGCCAGTTCCCTGGGCGAGGAGACGAAGGACCCGAAGAAGACCGCCCCCAAGGCCATCCTCCGTGCCATCACGGCGTCCTTCATCCTCGGCGGCCTGATTCTCCTTGGCGGACTCCTGGCCGCTCCTGACCTCAACGACCCCAAGCTGGGCGCTGCCGACGGCGGCCTGCAGTACATCGTGCTCTCCGTGTTGGGAGGCCCCTTCGGCAAGGCGTTCCTGGTGTGCATCGTGGTGGCCGTGACCGTCTGCACCCTGGCCGTTCACGCTGCCGCCATCCGCATGATGTTCGCCATGGCCCGGGATAACAACCTGCCATTCAGCCGCCAGCTCAGCAAGGTGCATCCTGAGCGGAAGACGCCCACGGTGGCGGCCATCGTCATCGGTGTCATCGCCATCATGCCGCTGATCGTGAACGTCTCCCAGCCCGCCATCTTCACCATCCTTTCCAGCATCAGCATCGTCCTGATCTACCTGTCCTACCTGCTGGTCACCGTTCCGCTGCTCCGCAAGCGGTTCCAGAAGAAGTGGCCGCTTGCGGATGACGGCACCGAGCCGGGCTTCAGCCTGGGCAAGTGGGGGTTGCCCGTGAACATCCTCGCGGTCCTGTGGGGCGGCGCCATGACGCTGAACCTCATCTGGCCCCGCCCGGAGATCTACAACTCGGTTCCCCCGTTTGAGTGGTACCTGCAGTGGGGCGGCGTGATCTTCGTGGCCGCCGTCGCCGGAGGCGGGGCACTGCTGTACCGCCTGAAGATCAGGCACCAGACGGGCGTCCTGGCCGAACACGCAGCAACCGCCCAACCGGCTGTGGATGTCAGCGGGCCGGATGCTCCAGTTGCGCCTCAGCTGGTGTCCGCACCCGTTTCCACCCCTTAGCCCTTATCAACCAGAAGCAATACATATCCGTGGCACGGTCCAACCCGGGACGCGCTGCCCGGTCCTGGCGGGCATCCCTTTGCAGTACGTGCAAGGGGATGCCCGTCATTACTGTTTATTGCCGGTTCCGGGAAGCCGTTTGGCTGCGCACTGGTTGAGAGATGAGCCGCGCAGCAATCATGCAGCTATTCCGCATGATTATCTCCAAGATTTTGCGCTTTTATTGCATCTCTTGTGACCCTAGTCTCATCCTTACAGGCTCTTCGAACTTCGGACTCAGACTTGTCCGATTCAGCGCCGGGCAGGCAGCATCGGGATGCTGTTCCACTGGACACGACATCCCGCTGACAGCCTTCGCCCTCGCGGAGGAAGAGCTGTCCCGTGCCCGTGAAGGGTGCTTCGGTGGCCTGAAACCTGGGGAGGTATCCTCATCGAAGCATCCTTCACGGGCTATGGGGCAGCGCCTGCAACTTTGCCGGACCAGTGCCAGGCCATCCGAATGGAAGGCCTGGCACCAAATACCCCTACTTAAAGGAGTGTCCATGTCAGGAAACAAAGCCGTCGCCTACAAAGAACCCGGTGTCGTCGAAATCATCAACACCGACTACCCAACGTTCGAACTCAAGGATGGGCCTGGCGTTAATCCCGCCAATGTAGGCCGAAAAGTACCCCACGGCGCGATCCTGCGTACGGTGACCACCAATATCTGCGGCTCGGACCAGCACATGGTTAGGGGCCGGACCACGGCCCCTAAGGACCTCGTCCTGGGCCATGAAATCACCGGCGAAGTGGTGGAAGTCGGTCCCGACGTGGAGTTCATCAAGGTGGGAGACATTGTCTCCGTACCTTTCAACATCTCCTGCGGCCGGTGCCGGAACTGCAAGGAGCGCAAGACGGGCATCTGCCTGAACGTCAACCCGGACCGCCCGGGCAGCGCCTACGGTTATGTGGATATGGGCGGCTGGGTGGGCGGCCAGGCAGAATACGTGCTGGTCCCCTATGCTGACTGGAACCTGCTCAGGTTCCCGGACCGCGACCAGGCCCTGGAAAAGATCATGGACCTGACGATGCTTTCCGATATCTTCCCCACAGGGTTCCACGGTGCCGTCACTGCCGGCGTGGGCGTAGGATCCACGGTCTACATTGCCGGCGCCGGCCCGGTGGGCCTCGCGGCCGCCGTGGGCGCGCAGCTGCTCGGTGCCGCCGTCGTAATTGTCGGGGACATGAACGAAGACCGGCTGGCTCAGGCCCGCTCTTTCGGCTGCGAAACCGTGAACGTCTCCAACGGCGATCCGAAGGACCAGATCGAGCAAATCCTGGGCGTTCCTGAAGTGGATTGCGGCGTGGACGCCGTAGGATTCGAAGCGCGGGGGCACGGCAAGGACGCCTCGCACGAAGCCCCGGCCACTGTGCTGAACTCCCTTATGGACATCACCGCCGCAGGCGGGGCCCTTGGCATTCCCGGCCTGTATGTCACCGGCGACCCCGGTGGAATCGACGACGCCGCCAAGCACGGCTCCCTGTCGCTGTCCTTGGGCACCGGATGGGCAAAGTCCCTGTCCTTCACCACCGGCCAGTGCCCCGTCATGTCGTACAACCGCCAGCTGATGATGGCGATCCTGCGCGACAAGGTCCAGATTGCCAAGGCAGTAAACGCCACAGCCATCCCGCTTGAGGATGCACCGCGGGGTTACGCCGAATTTGACGCCGGTTCGGCCACTAAATTCGTGCTGAATCCGAACGGATACGTCAAGGCGTAGAACCTCCCGTAAGCAGCAATCCACCCGGATGGCACGGGCCTCCCTCGCCCGTGCCACCGGGGAGCATCCACTCCCCTGCATCAGCAAAGGTAATCGCATGACCCATCGCACCGACCAAGAATCGATTCTCCGCCTTAGCAGCAACGGGAAGGAGCATGTTGACATCCGGCTCGAAGCATCGAGTCCGGTGACCGTTCGGCTGCAGCTGGATGGTGGCTGCAATTGCCAGCGTCGCACTGAAAATCGCCCGGGTTCGTATGTTGACAGCGACCTCGGTGTCCGCTGACAGTGGCTGTACAGGCTGACACACGGCTCCTAACCTGGTCCCGGCCTTCGCCAGCGTAGGGATGAGCACCGGCATCACCTACACCTACAGCTGGCTGCGAAATGGGTCCTCATGGCCCTCATGCTCACCTCGTCCCATCATCGGGAACAGGATTTGCTGCAGCACGCGCCTCCTGTCCCCGGCTCGCCTGCCGGTGGAAGCTACTTGGACTTGGCAGTCGGCACCGCCTTCTTGCCGACCTCGGATTCCTCGTGCGGGGAGTCGGCAGTGATCACCACTGGTTCGTTGTGAATCAGTCCGCGGCCGTCCTCGTTCTCGCCGCCCTTGGTCTTCAGCAGACTCGCGACGGTAGCTACGACGATGGTGGCGGCGATGAAGAGCAGCGAGAGCCAGATGGGGATCTCCGGCACCCAGAGGAGCGGTTCCCCGCCGTTAATGAAGGGGAGCTCGAGGCTACACAGCACCGCCACTGACTGGTTCCGGTGCAGGTAGCTCTCCTTGCCACCTTTCCACTAGTGTGAAGGTCGATCCGACCTGCGTTACGACCGAGAGGGATGAGCATCTTGCGTATAGGCGAACTGGAACAGAGATCTGGAGTACCGGCTCGAATGCTTCGGTACTACGAGGAGCAAGGGTTGGTGACACCGCGCCGCCTGGACAACGGTTACCGGGAGTATGACGAATACCTTGTGGATCGTGTGGCAAAAATCCGCGGGCTCATCGACTCGGGGATCCCGACCAGGATCATCGGCAATATCCTGCCGTGCTTGAACCAGCCGCAGACAGTCGTCGTCGATGATGCGGACCCGGAGCTCCTGGAGATCCTGCTGCAAGAGCGGGATCGGATGACTCACAAGATTGACGTCCTTTCCCAGAACCGGGACGCCATCACCCGCTACATCCACGCCCTGGAAGCCGCCGCCGGCAGCAAGAGCAGCATCGTCACAGAACGCCAGCGGGCGTAGCAGGACGCCTATGATTTGACCTTCGCATTAGTGAGAAGGTTGCACGATGGGTAGGTGACTTCCTTCTCCTCTTCAAAAATGATCCTCGGCATGCAGCTCGGTAACGGATACGGCGCCCACGGGTCGGCCTGGCGCGCCGCGGGCGTGGATCCGACCAATTACACCGACTTCGACGCGCAGGTGCGGTACGCCCAGGCCGCTGAACGCGGGAAGTTCGCGTTCCTGTTCCTGCCCGACTTCCTGGCCTATAAAGCAGATGGCGTGCAGGAAGCGCCCATGCTCACCCTGGAACCCATGCTGACCCTGGCGGCCATAGCCCGCGCGACCGAGCGCATCGGTCTCGTAGCGACCGGCTCCACGACCTTCAACGAGCCCTACAACCTCGCCCGCCAGTTCAAGGCCCTGGACGTGATGAGTCACGGCCGAGCCGGGTGGAACGCCGTTACAACCAGCGACCCCGGGTCCGCCGCGAACTTCGGGCAGGAGATAGCGCCCCGGCCGCAGCGCTACCAGCGTGCGCACGAGACCATCCAGATCACCCAGGCTCTCTGGGGCAGCTGGCAGCAGGATGCCTGGATCAGGGACACAACGAACGGCCGGTTCATCGATCCAGAGAAGATCGAGGCCATCAACCTGCAGGGAGAATATGTCGCGTCCCGGGGACCGCTGCCCATCCCGCCCTCGGAGCAAGGCCAACCTGTGGTCTTCTCGGCCGGCGGAGGCGCGAACGGCCTCGAGATTGCTGGTCGGTACGCCAGTGCCGTCATCGGCGCCGTGTTCACCATTGAGGACGCGCGCGCCCAGCGTGAAGCGACCCGTGACGCCGCACGCAGGGCCGGACGCGACCCTGACGAGGTGAAGTTCATCGCTGGAGTCATGCCGGCCATCGCCGCCACCAAACGGGCGGCCCTGGACCGCCGTGTTGCTCTCGGCGACCAAGCCGCCCCGGCCCTCGTGCCCTATCTCGGCTCGATGCTGGGACTGACTCTTGATGCGAGCCAGATCGACGAGCCGCTCAGGCCCGCCCAGCTGGCGGGAGCCCGACCCAGCCCCTTCGATCCCCGCTCCCCGCGGGCGCTCGAAGTCGCCCGCGAAGGATGGACGCTCCGCGACATCCTCGCTCACGGGGTCATCGATTACCACCCCACCCCCGTTGGCCCGGCATCCGTCACCGCGGACCACATGCAGGAATGGTTCGAAGCAGGCGCCTGCGACGGCTTCTGGGTGTCGATCGACGTCTACGAGGACGGCATCGACACCTTCGTCGACGAAGTTGTCCCCCTGCTTCAGGAGCGCGGTCTTTTCCATGACGACTACGAAGGCACCACCCTCCGTGATCACCTCGGCGCCCCAGCCCAGTACGGCCTGGACGCCCGACTCGCGAAGCCAATCGAATGACGACAGCCGCCGACACCCCCAGCCAAAGCCACAGCATCGATCAGAGTTCCTTCCGCAGTACCGTCGGTCGCTACGCCTCAGGCATCACGATCATCACCGGCTACGATGACCAAGGACCAACCGGGTTCACCTGCCAATCGTTCTACAGTGTCTCGGTCGACCCGCCGCTCGTGTCCTTCAGCGTCATGAAAACCTCCACCACCTACCCGAGGATCCGCGACACCGGAACCTTCACGGTCAACGTCCTCTCAGGCGGCCAGAAAGCAGTATCCAACCAGTTCGCCCGAAGAGGCACGGATAAATGGGCAGACATCCAATGGAGTACAACAGCACAGGGCAACCCGATCCTCGATAAAAGCTTGGCCTGGCTCGACTGCACAATCTGGGCAGAACACGACGCCGGCGACCACATCATCGTGCTCGGACGCGTTATTGAACTAGGAATATCCGCTGGCGAACACGCTGATCCCTTGCTGTACTTCCAAGGCCAATACCGGGCCCTCCGCTAGCGACGCCCCGCTTTGCACGCACCCACGGCCTCGCGATCCGGCGTGGTTCCCTTCCCGATTTGACCTTCACACTAATGGCAAGGTTGAGAATGAAGGGACAAGAATTGCAAGAGGAGAAGCATGAAAATCGGAATCATCGGCGCGGGCTCGATCGGCTCGACCATCGCTCGGCGGCTCAGTCGCCACGGACACGACGTCGTAATCGCGAACTCACGCGGCCCGGAGACGATCGCAGCAGCAGCCTTGAGCACCGGCGCGCGGGCAGTCACAGCCTCAGAAGCGGTCAACGACGTCGATGTCCTCATCGTCTCGGTTCCGATGAGCCGCAACAAGGACATCGCCGCCCACGTCCGGCGCGCACCTGAGGCCGCGGTCGTCATCGACACGTCCAACTACTACCCGGCCCGCGACGGCATCGTCCCCGCCTTCGCTGAGGGGCAACCTGAAAGCGCCTGGTTGTCCGAGTTGTTCGGCCGCCCCGTCACCAAAGCCTGGAACGCCATAACGTCCCAGTCGTTTGACGCCAAGGCCACCGAGGCCGGTGCTGCAGGCCGGGTCGCCATTCCGGTGGCATCTGATCACGACGACCACCGGAACCTCGCCATGTCCCTGGTTGAGCAGACCGGTTTCGACGCTGTCGATGCCGGAGTCCTCGCTGAGTCCTGGCGTCAGCAGCCCGGCGCCCCCGTCTACTGCACCGACCGTACGCGAGGAGATGCCCGCCTTACTGGCAGCCGCCGACAAAGAGCGCGTCCCACAGCGCCGGGATCTGGCCATGGAAGCCATTGGAGGGTACATCGCCGCCGGCGGCAGGCCGGATGGCAAGTTCCTCGTCGCGATCAACCGTGCCTGCTACAGCTGACGCTACGGCCCCAACTTCACGCGCCCACACACACGCAAGCCAGGATGAATAACGAATGACCGCTCCCGAAGCTACAGAACTACAGGTGGTCGGCGGTAACGGATCACCGTCCGACAGTGCAGGCCAGACGCAGAAAACATCATGGGCGGGAGTAGCGTCGCTGAGCGTGGGCGTATTCGCCCTCGTGATGGCCGAATTCCTGCCGGCGAGCCTTCTCTCCCGGGTTGCCCAAGATCTGGGAGTGACAGAAGGCCTGGCTGGTCAGTCCGTCGCCATCACCGCCATCGTCGCAGCAGTTTCCGGCATCACCATCCCTGTCCTGTTATCGCGCATGGACCGCCGGCACCTGATGATCATCCTCTCGGCGCTTGCCGTCGTATCGGACGTGCTGGTGGCGATCGCACCGACCTACCCGATACTCCTCGCTGCCCGCGTCCTGCTGGGCATCGCGATTGGTGGTTTCTGGGCGCTTGCGATTTCCATCACAGCTCGCTTGGTTCCGGCGTCGAAGCTCGGCCTGGGTTTGACGATCGTGAACGTGGGCGTGACGTTGGCCACCGTCGCCGCCGTCCCGCTCGGCACTTTGCTCGGTGAAGTCTGGGGCTGGCGTGCGGTGTTCGCTCTGGCCGCGGGCGTCGGGATCATCGCGGTCATCATCCAATTCATCGCCCTACCCTCGATGCTTGCCGGCCCTTCGGGCGGATTCCGGCCCCTGGTGCAGACACTTCGTTCCCGACTGGTTCTGCTCTGCCTGTTCACCATGGCGCTGATGGGTGCCGGCCACTTCGCCGGCTTCACCTACATCCGTCCTGCGGCCGCCGAGGTGGGCGGGCTCAATCCCGAGCAGCTCGCTGTCCTCTTGCTGGTGTACGGCCTGGGAATCGTGGGCGGCAACCTGATCGCCGGACCTCTCGCCGACCGCATGTTGCGCATCGCGGCACTGGTCTTCCCGCTCGTGCTCGGTCTCGCGATGATCGGCTTCGTTTACATGGGCAGTAGTACCGGTCTTCTTTTCACCGCAGCCGCACTGTGGGGAGCCGGTTTCGGTGCTCTTCCTACTGTTATCTCGACCTGGCTCGCACGAGCCGAACCGAGCCGCCTTGAAAGCATTGGCGGACTCCAAACAGGTGTGTTCCAGGTCGCGGTCGCACTCGGCGCGTTCCTCGGCGGGCTTCTCGTCGACGGTGCGGGTGTACAGACCGCCCTGGTCCTCGGCGGCCTCGCCTCCATGCTCGGCGCCCTACTACTGGTGCTGGTCAAACCCCGGACACTGGCGTAACCGAAAAGGGCTAGCCGACCCGAACTTGTCTCCGCTGGTGGCGCCTGCCGCACCTGGATTCCGACCCGAGCCGATAAAATCATACGAGCACCTAGGATCAACAACTTATGAGTACTGACACGCACCTCGCCCCTGCAACAGGGGTCGTCGACATCGTCGACGATCCCCAAGAAACGGTTACCGGCCCGATCGCCACCAGCCCGGCGCCGAGGAAGCGATTGTCTCCGGGAGAGGTTCTGACAATCTCCGTCCTGGTCTTCTCGGCGTTCGTGGCGTTCCTGTCTGAGATGGTCGTCGGGGTGGCGCTGCCGCAGATCATGGACGACCTGAACATCACGGCGACGACCGGGCAGTGGCTCACCACCGGCTACGCCCTCACCCTGGCGGTCATCATCCCGACCACCGGGTACATCATGCAGCGGTTCCAGCTCCGGACGATCTTCATTGTCAGCGTCGGATTGTTCACCCTCGGCACGTTGATCGCGGCCGTCGCACCCGGCTTCGCGCTGCTACTCACCGGCCGAATTGTGCAAGCACTCGGTACGGCGGTGTTGGTTCCGCTGCTGATGACGACGTCGATGGGTCTGGTTGCGCCGTCTCGTCGTGGACAGATGATGGCGTTGGTCACTGCCGTGTCTGCCGTCGCACCCGCCCTCGGACCAGCCTTCTCCGGCCTCGTGATGTCGCAGCTGACCTGGCGGTGGCTGTTCATCATCATCTTGCCGCTGTCGTTACTCGGCCTCCTCATCGGGGCGATCAAGATGCCGAACCTCACGACGCCGCGGCGAATCGGATTCGACATGCTGTCGCTGGTGCTCTCCGCGACCGGGTTCGGCGCACTGGTCTACGGCCTGGCCAGTGCAGGCGAATCCAGCGGCGGTCACTTCTCAGCTGCGTTCTGGATCGCCATCCCGCTCGGTATAGCAGGTATCGCAGCATTCGTGTTGCGTCAGCTCAGCTTGCAGCGCCGTGACGCGGCCGTTCTGGACATGCGGATCTTCACGTACGCCGGGTTCGCGCGACCCGTCATCGTCTTCACGTTCCTGGTCATGGGCGCCTTCGCTCTCGCCACCCTGCTCCCCCTGGTCATGCAGGAATCCCTCGGACTCGGTTCATTGGAGACCGGGTTGCTCATGGTGCCCGGCGGCGTGACGATCGGGATCGTATCCCTCCTCGTCGGCCGCTACTACGACCGCATGGGAGCACGGGGGCTTGCGATCCCGGGAGCTATCGTCGTCAGTGCCGGATGGTGGTTCATGACGACCTTCACCGAGAACACCTCGATGTGGGTGGTCCTGGCCACCTACGTGTTTATCTGCGCCGGACAAGCATTCGCCTGGGTCGCTCTCTTCACCATGTCGCTGGGATCCCTTCCAGGCGCCCTCGCTCCGCACGGCAGCGCCGCGCTCAACACCATCCAGCAGCTCGGCGGCGCGGCCGGCTTGGCAGTACTCATCGCGGTTCTCAGCTCGAACGCCGACGGCGCCGACGCCACTTCCATCGCAAATGGTGCACGCGCTGCTTTCACAGTCGGCGCTGTTATCGCAGTCGTCGCCCTCGTGACCACGGCATTCCTTCCGCGACACGCGCGCAACGCGGACGAAGACTGAATGGCCAACAGAACATGACCTGCCGGCTATCGGCCGCGTCTGGCTGTGCGGAGATCGAAGCGCACAGCCAGACGCCGGAGCCAAGCCAAGCCCAGAGGTTCCCGGGCGCCCAGCTCAAGATGACGCCGCCCTGATGTGTTGTGGCTACATCTAGCGCAGCCTCGACCGCCGCCAGTTCAGGGGCAGTGAGCAGAGCGCGCAGCGGACGATCTTAGCGGCGGGTTGTGTTCTCTGCCGCAGCCGCGACGACCCCGGATGAAACCCGTTATCCGCCGCGTTGGGACTAATATGCAGCTTCCGCCAATTCCGCTCTCCATTTTGGACCGCGCCAATGCCCGCGACGGGGCAGCCGGAGGCTCTCGGCTCAACTCTGCAACGAGCAAAACAAGCCGAGCAGCTCGGCTACCACCGGTTTTGGGTTGCGGAGCATCACGGTGTGCCAGGGATTGCCGGTTCCGCTCCAACAGTGTTGATGGCCGTGATCGCCGCGCAAACAGAGCGAATTCGCGTCGGCTCGGGCGGGGTGATGCTGCCGAACCACCAGCCCTTGGTTGTAGCTGAGCAAGCGGCGACTCTCCAGGCAATCTTTCCCGGACGGATCGATTTGGGCATTGGACGTTCCGTTGGCTTTACATCAACAGTACGAAGGGCGCTCCGCCAGGACAGAGATGCAACTGATCGCTTCGAAGAGGACTTGGCAGAATTGTTGTCCTACCTTAGCGGCAGCGCTGCAATGATCGCCCGCCCGTACGACGGCGGCGCAACCCCACCGTTTGTACTCGCTACAGGCAAAGGCGTGGACATCGCCGCCAGCGCGGGCCTCGCCGTCGTGGTCGGTGGTCCAACTTTCACCGGACCTAGAACAGAACTTGCCCATGTGGTGCTTGACCGCTATCGCAAAAATTTTCGTCCTTCCATGTACTACGCGGAACCATATGTGATTCTCTCCGCGAACGTCGCCGTGGCGGAGACCACCCAAGCGGCCCGGGATGTGCTGATGCCGGAGGCTTGGGCGCTGGCGCAGTCACGCACCCAGGGGCAGTTCCCGCCGCTTGAGCCCACAAAATCTATTCAAGAACAAGCAATGACCCCACGACAACAGAACCTTATAAGCGAGACACTCGACGCGGCGATATATGGAACCGCCAATGACGTGGCGGAGCAACTAAGCGTGTTGCTCGAGGTGCTCAAGGCTGACGAACTTATGGTTACCACCAACACCTTCGACACCGCCACGCTAGCCGATACTGACGGCAGGCTTGCCGCCCTCTTCGGGCTGGGCTGATGCACTTCTCATCGGCCACGTCGGAGCCTTTACCGTCAAGGGTCGCTTGACCCAGGTCTACGGAATTAGCAGAGAGACGGTACCAGTACCTGCGCCAGGCAAAGCCAGCCTAGAGTCCTGACCCTTCCTCATATGGCCAGACCAGCTGTGAATTCAGACCGTGCCTGCATCGTCCTTTGGTGGGTTCCTGGATCAGGTTCCCATTCCCAGGTGTGCTCCGCCTGCCACATCGAGGGATACGCCGGTGATGTAGCGGTTGTCCGGGTCGGCGAGGAAAAGGATGGCGCGGGCGACTTCGTCTGGTTCCGGCGAACCGGCGCATGGGAAGCTGGGCGGCGCGCTTGGCCCGGTTGGCGGCTGCATCCGGGCCCGAGTCCTTTGCGAATTGTGCCCACATGGGAGTGTTTACCGGGGCCGGGCGCGATGGCGTTGACCGAGATGCCGTTGGGGCCGAGCAGCTCGGCAAAGGACCACATGATGTGGAGCACTGCGAGTTTGCTTGGGGGACAGCTCTAAATTCCAAGCTGACACGTGGCAGCCTGGGTCCGCCCAGGCGTTTTGGCCTCCACACGCGCAGGCCAAAGACCACCCCCAACTCACACCTTGAAGTACTTCGCCTCCGGGTGGTGGAACACGAACGCGTCGGTGGACTGTTCCGGGTGCAGCATCAGCTCGTCGCTGAGGATCACGCCCATCCGCTCGGGCTTCAGCAGCTCCGTCACCTTGCGGCGGTCCTCCATGTCCGGACACGCCGGGTAGCCCAGCGAGAACCGCGCACCGCGGTAGTCGAGCTTGAAATACCCTGCCGTGTCCTTCGGCTCTTCCGCCGCGAACCCCAGCTCCTTGCGAATCCGCGCGTGCCAGAACTCCGCCAGCGCCTCGGTGAGCTGCATGACCAGGCCGTTGAGCTCGTAGTAGTCGCGGTACTGGTTGGCGGCGAACATCTTGGACGTGAACTCCTCGATCTTGGAGCCGGCGGTGACCAGCTGCACCGGCAGCACGTCGATCTGGCCCGATTCACGCGACTTCACGAAGTCGGCCAGGCACAGGTGCCGGTCGCGGCGCTGGCGCGGGAAGTCGAAACGCAGCCGGTCGGTGCCGATCGGACCGCCTGAACCGCCGTCGGGGGCGAGCAGACCGGCGGCGCCCAGGACGCCGTCGTGATCCTCGCCGTGGTGCAGCACCACCACCTGTTCCCCCTCGGAGACCACCGGGAAGTAGCCGTAGGCGACGGACGCGTCCAGCATTCCCTCGCCGAGGATGCGGTCCAGCCAGTACCGCAGGCGCGGGCGGCCCTCGCGTTCCACCAGTTCCTCGTAGGAGGCGCCGTCCTCGCCGCGGCCGGGCTTCAGCCCCCACTGCCCCATGAAGGTGGCGCGCTCATCGAGGAACGCCGAGTAGTCGTGGAGCGAGACGCCACGCACGATGCGCGTGCCCCAGAAGGGCGGCGCAGGCACGGGGTTGTCGGAGGCGACGTCGGACCGGCCAGGCATCGCTTCCGGCTCGGTTACCGTGAACTTCGCGCCACCCTTATGGATGCGCTTCTTCAAAGGCGGCAGGCCGACGTCGTCCGGGGACTCGCCGCGGGCGACGCGGACCAGCGGTTCCATGAGGGCGAGGCCCTCGAAGGCGTCCTTGGCGTACCTGACCACGCCATCAAACTGCTCCGCCAGGTCCTGCTCCACGTAGGCGCGCGTCAGGGCTGCCCCGCCGAGGATCACCGGCCACTTCTTCGCCAGGCCACGGGACTGCAGCTCCGCTAGGTTCTCCTTCATCACCACGGTGGACTTCACCAGCAGCCCGGACATGCCGATCACGTCGGCGTTGTGCTCTTCGGCCGCCGCCATGATCTCGGCGATGCCCTGTTTGATGCCGATGTTGATGACTTTGTAGCCGTTGTTGGTGAGGATGATGTCCACCAGGTTCTTGCCGATGTCGTGCACGTCGCCGCGCACGGTGGCGATCACCATGGTGCCCTTGCCCGAGGAGTCGGACTTCTCCATGTGCGGCTCGAGCAGGGCCACCGCGTTCTTCATCACCTCGGCGGACTGCAGCACAAACGGCAGCTGCATCTCGCCGGCGCCGAAGCGCTCGCCCACCACCTTCATGCCCTCGAGCAGGTGGTCGTTGATGATGCCGAGCGGGGTCATGCCCTCGCTGCGGGCGAGGTCCAGGTCCGCTTCGAGGCCCTTGCCTTCGCCGTCGATGATGCGCCGTTCCAGGCGCGCACCCGTGGGCAGGGCCGCGAGTTCCGCGGCGCGCTGGTCCTTGAGTGCTGCGGTGTCGACGCCGGCGAACATGTCCAGCATGATGGCCAGCGGATCGTAGGTGGTATTGCCGTCGGCGTCGTATTCGCGGCGGTCCCAGACGAGGTCCAAGGCAACCTTGCGCTGTTCTTCCGGCAGTGAGGCGAGCGGCACGATCTTGGCGGCGTCGATGATGCCGCTGGTCACGCCGGCCTGCACGGCCTCGTGCAGGAACACGGAGTTCAGGACGACGCGCGCTGCCGGGTTCAGGCCGAAGGACACGTTGGAGACACCGAGCGTGGTGTTGATGCCGGGGTACTTCGCGGTGATCTGGCGGATGGCCTCGATGGTTTCGATGCCGTCCCGGCGGGTCTCTTCCTGGCCGGTGGCGACGGGGAAGGTCAGGCAGTCGACGATGATGTCCTCGACGCGCATCCCCCATTCGCCCACCAGGGCGTCGACGAGGCGCGAGGCGATGGCCACCTTGCCCTCGGTGGTGCGTGCCTGGCCCTCTTCGTTAATGGTCAGGGCGATCACGGCGGTGCCGTGTTCCTTCACGAGCGGCATGATGCGCGCGAAGCGGCTGTCCGGGCCGTCGCCGTCCTCGTAGTTGACGGAGTTGACCACCGGGCGGCCGCCGATGTGTTCGAGGCCGGCCTGCAGTACGGCCGGTTCGGTGGAGTCCATGACCAGAGGGAGCGTGGAGGCCGACGCGAAGCGGGAGACGATCTCCTTCATGTCGGCCACGCCGTCACGCCCCACGTAGTCGATGCAGACGTCCAGCAGGTGCGCGCCGACGCGGATCTGCTCGCGGGCGATGTCCACGCAGTCGTCCCAGCGCTCTTCGAGCATCGCCTGCCGGAACGCCTTGGAACCGTTCGCGTTCGTGCGTTCGCCAATGGCGAGGTAGGAGGCATCCTGGTCGAAATTCACGTGCTGGTAGAGGGAGGCGACGCCGGCTTCACGCTCGGTGGGGACGCGGGCGGGGCCCTTGCCGTTGTTGGTGTTCGTTCCGCGGATGCGGAAGGGCGCAAGGCGTTCGACGACGGCGGCCATGTGCTCCGGCGTCGTACCGCAGCAACCGCCCACCAGGCCCAGGCCGAATTCCCGCACGAACTGCTCGTGTGCGGTGGCGAGTTCGGTGGGTGAAAGCGGATAGTGCGCGCCGTTGGCGCCAAGGACCGGCAGGCCGGCGTTGGGCATGCAGGCGATGGCGACGGAGGACTGCTTGGAGAGGTGGCGGAGGTGCTCGCTCATCTCGTCCGGCCCGGTGGCGCAGTTCAGGCCGATGGCGTCGACGCCGAGCGGCTCGAGGGCGGTGAGCGCGGCGCCGATCTCGGAGCCCATGAGCATAGTTCCGGTGGTCTCGACGGTCACCTCGACGAAGATCGGTAGCCGGATGCCGCGGGTCACGATGGCCTGCTTACAGCCGTTGACCGCGGCCTTGGTCTGCAGGAGGTCCTGGCTGGTTTCGATGAGGAAGGCGTCTGCTCCCCCGTCGATGAGGCCCTCGGCCTGGAGTGCGAAGGTCTGCTTGAGGTAGTCGTAGCTGGTGTGCCCGAGGCTGGGGAGCTTGGTGCCGGGTCCCATAGAGCCCAGGACCCAGCGCATCCGTCCGTCTGTTTTTTCTGCCGCTTCTGCGCGTTCGCGGGCGATCTCTGCACCCTTGCGGGCGAGTTCTTCGATCCGGTCGTCGATGCCGTAGTCGGAGAGGTTGGACCAGTTGGCGCCGAAGGTGTTGGTCTCCACGGCGTCGATACCCGTGGCGAAGTACGCGTCGTGGATGTCCGCGAGGACGTCCGGGCGTGTGTCATTGAGGATCTCGTTGCAGCCTTCGAGGCCCTGGAAATCGTCCTCGAGAGACAGGTCCCGGCCCTGCAACATGGTGCCCATCGCGCCGTCGGCAATGACGACACGGTGGTTCACAGCGTCCAGGAGCTCCTGCGAGCGGGCAGGGCGGGGCACGGACTCAATATCAAGTGCAAAACGAGGCATCTAAACAGGTTACGTGTGGGGGCTGCAACGTTGCGCTGTGTGTCCGTGTACTACGACGGCGGGTGGGCACTGGGACCTCTATGGCTCACCGGCGCGCGAACGCCCGAAGGGATATTTAACTCTCTCTAGTCGCGGGACGACGCTGTCCGATGGCGTCTTCGTCGTGCTTTCTCCGGTTTGGCCGCGTCCTACGGGTGGCAGCGGTCTATGAGTGCGTCGTACACACCGTTTCAGCTGACGGGGGCATCCTCTTGTGTTTCCAAAAGCGCCCGGACATGGCCGAGAATTGTTATTCTTGCCTGAACTACCTTCTTTTCCCATTGCGCCCTTTCTTTCAGTGAAGGATCGCGCAGTTCCGCAAATACGGCGTTGTCATGGGAGAGGAGACGAATCTGTGAGCAGAGGTCACTAAGAACTGGTCGAGAATGCGGTGCCACCTGGTTTACCTGTTCGATCGATTCATTTAGTATCTCGAACCCCAGGGAAGGTACCGGGTCCCCGTCTGCCGGTTCCTGCTGTCCAGGCATCCAGTCGTTGAAGATGCTCTCCCAGCGGTGCATGACAGTTTCGAACGGGTCCGAACCCAAGCCAAAGAGGGGAAGGACGTACTGCATCATAGAAAGCGGGTCCTCGGCATGACGGTCAATGGCTGGCACGGCGACTTTTGGAACCCCTTGCCCGTTTACTGGCATAGCAGTAATCGTGGTGATCGACCCCGGGGCATAGCACTTTGATCTGGACAGCCTACGGATCATGCTGGCTTGCAGTGATGCCAGTTCACCCATGTTGATGGGCCACCAATGAGGCATCTCCTGTTTGCGGAAGTACGCTATCAAGTGGATTTTGGAGTCCCGGACAAGGAACTGGACGGTGACAAACGCGGGAAATTCCGAAGTCTCATCGCGGAAGTCGGTAGCCGGCCGCACTAAGACCGCTACGGCACGACTGGTTTCACCTTTACCGGATAAAGCGCGGGCAGCGCTTTCGATTTGGCTCGCTTCCCCTGGTTCAGATGCAAACAGGCGTTCGCCGTGGTTGAAGCTGGCTGCGCGCCCGGCCGTTTCGCGCTGCCACCAACTGATGGCCTGGTCGAACCACTCCTGACGGTCATGGCCCTCTGGAATGTCAACGTAGTGCTGCGAGACGGTCAGGGCACTTGTACCGTCTTCAACACGGCAGACAAGAGGGCTGGGCAGCAAATGCAGTCTGTCGCGCAGCGCTAAGAGCTTTTCATGAAGGCCTTCCGCTGTAGCGGCTTCCAGCAACCCACGGGCGGGGCTGAGGTCGATAGGCTGATGAACAGTGGGGAACGCCGACAAAGGCACATGGGTCCCCTCTTGGCAGGTCGGGACGTCCCTGACGTCAATGCCATGGACTCGCGCCAGCGGCTGCCTCACATCAAGCAGCCTTCCGATGGTGTCATTCGCACCGCCGGGTTGAAGGGCCGGCGCGCTGATGATTGTCATTTCGTGCAGGGCCGTGCCGTGCCGTCCCTGCAGTGTCATGAAGCTGTCCGAAAGGACGCGCGCTTCGTGCTTATGACCATGAATGGCTACATCGATTTTGTTCGTGGCTAGCCAGTCACGCAGTTCGCCAAGGTTCAGGATGGCTTCAAAGGGCTTTATCTCCTCACTAGTACCCACGGGTATGACCTGATGATGAAGCGCTGCTATTCGAAGCGGTTCAGGCCTTGTTGTGAGTATCCCGGTGCTAAGAGCGTCGCTGGCAACGCGGAACTGCGTTCTTCCCACCCTTGCCATGTCGAATCTGCCCCGTGCTTTCCAAGCCTGATAGAGGGCCTCCACCGCCGGCTCAGATTCTCGGAGTTGTTCGAGCACTTGTAGATGTGCTTCCAAATTGCCGTTGGTAGCTGCTTCGACACCGCTGTAGTCCGACGAGTTGAGCCCGATCACGACGTAACTGCTGTCTAAGGCAACGAGCACAGGCGGCAGGACATCCGGGACCACCGCGCCGTTCTCATCAAAATCGACGCCATCCAATAACGCTGTTCGGTAACCATGAGACCTAAGGCGAAGAAATGCTTCATAGCGATCTGACGAGCTAGGAGGCGTCCCCCACGCCACGTCATGGTTTCCCGGCACCACCAGAATACGGTCCGCGTTAGGTAACGATTTGCCTAGCGGGGCAAGTACGGCAGGCAGCAAATCAAAACCTTCTGGGGAACCTTTTTCGGTGACGTCGCCGGTAATGACGATGGCATCCAAGGTCTGGCCATCCAACGTCAGCTGTTCCCCGAGGTTACGCAGACTGGACTTGATCCGGGCAATTCTTGTTTGCTGCTGCGATCTGGCCACCACAGCCACTTTTGCATCGCTGAGTGTGTCCCCTCCCCCGGCGGTGAGATGAAGATCGGACAAATGAAGCAGCAAAGCCATGGCACATCCCCAATGCAGGCGGCGCCAAGGCACCGAAGATATTGCCCGCCATCCAGCAACCGCACACTGGGCCCTGAACACGCGGCTATACCAACTGTATGTGAAGACAACTACTACGCTGGGGACGTGAAGATGAAATTTCGCAATGCTGGTGAAGCGTTCGTGTCAAAGCTTGGGGAGATCGCTGCCACCGGCGAATGTGTGACTGTGCGCGGACACTTGACCCGCGAACTGCGCAACCAGACAATTACTTTGCAGGAGCCGCTGGAGCGGTGCATCGCCGTTCCGGGCCGCCGCAATAATACTTTTGCTGCCATCGCTGAGACCATGTGGGTCGTCGCAGGCCGTGATGATCTTTCCTACCTGTCGGCATACCTTCCTCGCGCCCGAGATTTTTCCGATGACGGCACCACTTGGCGGGCCGCATATGGGCCGAGGCTCCGCTCCTGGCATGGGATAGATCAACTGGAACATGTCAGGAAATTGCTTGGGGCGTCACCAGAAAGCCGACGAGCGGTAATGTCCATATTCGACCCAGCAACTGATTTCAGCGACAGCAAAGACGTGCCCTGTACTAACTGGCTGCATTTTCGTCTCCGAGATAACAAACTTGATCTGAATGTGGTTGTACGCAGCAACGACCTCATATGGGGCTTCTCTGGGATCAATACCTTTGAGTGGAGCGTGCTCCAAGAAATGATGGCCCATTGGGTGGGAGCCTCTGTGGGAGAGGCAACATACTTTGTATCTTCCCTGCATCTGTATCAGCGGCACTTCGGCCGCGCCGGGCAGATCCTTTCGCAGGCACATCGCTCGTCCCCCTACCGGGACGTTTCGACAGTACAGCGCTTCAACACACCTTTTGACGAACTTTCAACTCGTCTGTCCGAATGGTTCGCCCTTGAGGCACGGATGCGAACGGGCACGATCAATGTCGCCGACATTACAAAGTTCCAGGATCCATTGCTGCGCGATTTCTTGGCCATGCTCAACGCCTACTGGACATTCAGGCGAGGCGCTCAGGTCGAAGCTCGGGCACTGTTGGACAGCGTCCAGGACCCCGCCCTCGCATTCGCGGGCCGGGACTACTTCGACTGGATGATGAATCCGGCCAGTGAGCGGACGACCACCGACATCGAACTCTCACCGCCCGGCTTCACAGTTTTGCTGGGCTTTCTCACCGAGCTTCATCGTGTAAAAGACGCCATGTACGGCGACAGTTGGAAACGGCGGGGGGAACAGATGGGCATCCTGGCCAATGTGGCCCGGAAGGTAGACCGGCTGGTGATGTACACTCCTTCAGCGCCTGAGGGCACCGAAAGCTTCCTCGATTCAGCCGTGGACCTGCTCATCTACTCCGTGAAGTACGACACGTATCTAAGCGACATGCTGGGTCTCCGCCCCCCAGCCGATAAGGCATGGAGCGATGGGACAGCAGGTTTCGAGGAGACACTCAAAGCGGTGCAGCCGCTCGTGGGGGAAGAAGTATCAGCCTCAGAACGCACTCGAACGATTGCCGAAGTATTCCATGAGCTTGAGGAGGCGGTCGCCGTCGGTTCTTCTGCAGCCGAAAAGGCAGGCCGGGTCAAAGCCTTATCTGATCAAGCCGCTGCCTTGGTTATGGCCCTCTGCAGGGAAAACCCTGCGAGCGTGTACCGCATGATGTCTGAGCTCGATTACGCGAGCGCAGCCCATAGGGCTTGAGCCTGACTCTCCATTGGCCTGGCTCGCGCCGATGCAGTGGAGAGGCAAAACGCCGATTCATATCGGTTGGCATGCTCTTGACGGGCCGACGGTCACTTTGGCCGAGTGATGGGTCACTGACGGCATTGCCTTTCGTTTAAGCTAGTGGGCAGTGCTCTTCCGCCGGCTGGCCGGAGCCAAGATGTAGGAATCTGGAGATGAGATGAAGCGTCCAAGGCCACGCACCGAGGTCTACAACATCTACTGGCGGTTCGCTTTCGAACGTCATCGTATATTCGAAGCCAAAGTATCTGGCACTCCTGGCCCATGGACCGAAGATGCCATACTCCGCACCTACAAGTTCTGCAATGTCTTTAGGGCAGCAGACCGCGTTAGCCAGTATCTAATCCGACACGTTTGTTACTCCGACCAAGACCACAGTCCAGAAGACCGACTCTTTCAAATTGTGGCCTTTCGTACGTTTAGCAACATCCGCACTTGGGATTCCCTCAGGTCAATACTCGGACGTAATCCCACAATCGAGGATCTACGTGACGGCCGGTTCGAGGCAGCACTGAACACCATCAAACTGCTGAATGGCGGGCTCTACACGGGGGCTTTCATCCTCTGTGCCACGAATGCTTACGGGCGAGGCCTGAAGCATCTGAACCACGTGGACCTCTTCACCGATATGTTTGTCAAAAATTCCTTGGCTAAACAAGTACTGGAAGCCCCAAGTTTGAAAAGCATTTATGGATTGCTTCATTCCTATCCGCTCATGGGCGATTTCATGTCATATCAGACGGCAATCGATATCAACTACTCTGAATTGATCAACTTCTCGGAGAACGATTTCACGCAGCCAGGTCCGGGGGCCCTACGAGGCATTGCAAAGGTCTTTGTCGATACAGGCGGTCTTTCACCTAGCGATATAGTCATGTGGATGGTCGACCGCCAAGACGAAGCGTTCGAGAGACTCGAACTCGACTTCCATGGCCTCTGGGGACGGCCCCTACAGGCAATCGACGTACAAAACCTCTTTTGTGAAACTGACAAGTACTGTCGAGAGGCTCTTCCTCACCTTACTTCTGCAAGAACCCGTATCAAGTCAAAGTACGTTCAGACGCCCGAAGAAATAGCCTGGTACTTCCCGCCCAAATGGGGAATCAACGGTCGACTGCCGCAGAATGAGTTGGGTGAATTGCGGAAGAACCCCCAACTTACGTCGGCGTGAGCTACAGAGGCGCATCTTGTGGCGTAGCGAAACATGCTTCCGTGGAGACTGCGAGGTCAAGCCCGCGAAAGGTGTTAGGGGGTATCCCAGAACCTGCGTGACCGTTGGCCTTCGTCCGAGTGACCTGGAATGAGGAGAGCTAACACCTTGACAGCGATGTTGGAATATCGGACACTGATGTCATGGATCCTGACAATGCGGTGGACGACATCAGTACTACCTCCGACTTTGACGACCGCGGGGTGCCCCTGACGCTGCAGGCTGCTCAGTTGATGAGCGAGGACGAACTCGTTCAGGCTGTCACGGATGTCATCGCGGAATTAGAAGCCACTAGCTTCGAAGACGTGAAGTCTTGGGAAAAAGCCGATGACGGAACCGTTTCCCTCGACAGCCACCTAGCTGTGGACGTTTTCAACGAATTTACCGCGCATCTGTCAGCATTTTCCATAGATCTGGCCAATGTGGCCCAAGAAAAATGGACAAGTATTGGCGGGGTTGTGCAGGTCATTATGGAGGCCTATCGCAGCCTTGAACCCGGTGCCGTACGGTGAGCGTGTACATTACTCCTCAGCCAAACCTTTCGCTCGCCTGGCTCGAGACCCTAGATGTTGTTTCCGGCACTGGAGGACGTGCCATAAACGTCCTCACAACTGTCACTGACCCTGGGGCAGCAGAGACGCAAGGGATTCGTGACGTCTTGGACCGGCACCTCGTCCCTCTCCGAACAGGTATCCAACCTGTTCAAACCGTGGCCAATACGATCTTTCCGCAGGCAAGATATAGGTACTCAGGCCCAGACTTTTCCCCCAGCTTGTCGGCAAGCGATGTCGAACAGCTCGATGACGCGGCACAGCGACTCTACGAGGGTTATGCACGCGCCCTGCCGACCCTTCGTAAGTTCAACGGCAACAAAAGCGGTACCTATTTCTCTCGCATGATTTCATGGCCAGGAAAGACCTCCGGGGGACGCAACCAATTGGCCGACCGCATCCGAGCATTGAGGGGGCAACATGGGAATTCCGCATACAACGCGAGTGACATCGTCATTGGCGGGGAAGCGATGCACGAAAGTGCTGAACCAGAAAATCTCCGCGGGGTGCAGGTGTACTCGGAGACGGACGGTCGTACCCGAGGTTTCCCCTGCATGGTCCATATTGACTTGACCCTGCATGATGGAAAACTCAGTCTCATCGCCACGTACCGGCACCAATACTTGGTGACCAAAGCCTACGGAAACTTGCTCGGCCTGGTGCGGCTGCAACGGTTCTTAAGCCAGCAAACGGGTTTCCCCATGGGTGAACTAGCTGTTATGGCTACCCTTGCTGATGCCGAACATGGCGGAGCTTGGAGCAAGACCAAAGTCAAAGCGATTATTCAATCAGCGTCCGCCGCTAATGGGGGCGGCCTGTTTTGAGTGCTCCTCTTAAGGTCTGTTGCGGGACGGATTTGGTTAACATAGAGACGTTCGGTCGCCGGGTTAATAGGTCCCGAAACGATTTCATTGCTCGCTATATGACCGCTGTCGAACGCCGTGATGCTGCCGGGCGCATCAGCAGTCTGGCAGCGCGCTGGGCGGCCAAGGAAGCGACGATGAAGGCGTTGGGCATAGGGATCGGAAGGCTTGACCCTACCGATGTAGAGGTAGTTTCAAAGAACGGACAGCCAACGCTCAGACTGCATCGGAATGCTGCACACCGGGCGGCTGCGCTCGGTCTTGACCGCTGGAGCGTATCCCTGACGCACGAGTCCGGGTGGGCAATGGCATTCGTGGTCGCCATCGGAGGTATGGAAAATGGAAGACACTGAACACAGCCAAGACGCGAGGCAGGAAGACCAGCGAGATATCGGCCGGCGGGTGAGGATCGCGCGGGAGACGCTCGGCCTAACACAGGAGGAGGCTGCGGCCGCCTTGGGCATGAAACGCACGAGCGTCACTCAAATGGAGCTCGGAAAACGCAGCATTACTGCTACTGAACTCGTTCACCTTGGGAAGCTGTACCGCCGGAGCGTCGAATGGCTGCTGGGGCAGGAAGATGACTCGGTGACATCGGCGGCCGCGCTATTTCGGGCCACGAGAGAGCTCTCGGACCACGACAAGGAGCAGGTCCTCCGCTTTGCCCGGTTCCTCGGTTCCGCCGGCCCCGCTCCCGACGGGAAAGCCCAGTGATGGCGCGGCAAAGCCGGCGAGCGGAGGTGTTAAGGGCAACCACCGCAGCTTCAAATCTCCTGTCGGAGCTGAATATCCCGAAGGACGAGCGTGTGGACGTCTTTGCCGCGATTCGCAAGCTCGGAATATGGCTCACGTTTCAACCACTGGATAATCTTCTGGGAGCCACTGTCCGCCATGGTGTGGGTGGCATGCTGATCACCACGGAAAGGCCGCTGAGTATCCAGCGGTATACGGCTGCACACGAGCTGGGACATTGGGTCCTGCACGATGACGAGTACACGTGGGATACGGACGCGACAGTTATTCACGGATCGTATTCACTGCGGGAGCACATGGCGCAGGTGTTCGGAGCCGCCTTCCTGATGCCGCGTCAGCTCGTCCAAACAACTCTCCGGCGTCTTGGCTTGGAACGGGGCGGCTCGGTCTCGCCCGCGATCGCATATCAGGCTTCCCGTGATATGGGTGTCAGTTACGAGGCGGCGCTCACTCAGATGATGTTGTTGAGAATCATCAACGAGTCTGAGTACGCCTCGCTCAAGTCCGTTACTCCAATATCCATAAAGACGGAACTTACGGGTGGCCGACGACCTGCGAATGCCAACGCTAATGTTTGGGTGCCCGATCCAAACCAATTGGGCGGGTTGAACATCGGCGTAGGTGACGAAGTTGTCGTTGTCGTCCCCGAGAATCGCACTACTGGTTACCGGTGGAGCATCCCAAATTCAGTTGAAAGTGTCGACTTCACGCTGAACCGAGGTGACAAAGCAGGGGGAGTCGAGTTGGTGCAAGACGACTTTACGCTTGGAAAAGCGAGTTCGGCAGGTGAAGCGGTCATCGGCGGCCAGGGCCGCAGACGCATGATCCTTCGTGCCAACTCTCCCGGAGAGTGGGCGCTGCCGCTGACCCTCACCCGTTCCTTCCAACCGGGTTCGACCCCGATAGACCAAATCACTGTTGGCGGACGGGTACAGCTGGATGCGGCCCGCGTCCAAGCTAGAATCAACGCCGGCTTGGATCCTGATGTGTTGTCACCTACTCCGACTGGGGCCGCTGATGCTTAGCCGTCTGACAACCAGAGTCGACCTTCGACTAGTGAGCCCTTTTCCTGTCTCAGACCAAGGCATCCGACCAATTTGTGTCGCAATGGCGGTGACGGGCGCCCATGAGATTGTTCGTATAAATGCTTACGGGCCTCCGCTGAATCAGTTGGCACCCGACGCTCTCTGGACCCACGCTTGGAACCGACGGCTAGCTGGACCAGCCGGTGCGTACCTTTTCGCCATCGGTGACGCACTTGAGGACCAGGGTCAACCCGAGCTGGCAAGTTGGCCCTTGGACAGCCAAACTATGGAAGCATCTGCAACGCCTTTCGGCGCGGGTTCGCCTCCATGGATGCGTGCCACACTAACAGAGCACAACTTGGACCGGGTGGGGCTGTTTACTGAGCTATCGGAGGGACGCCCCGTCGTACTGCTTGTGCACGTGACCGACGAGTTCCACTATGCGGACCCAACCACGGGAAGAATCAAGTCGCCAGAACCGTCCACCGCCGGACAAGGCCTACACGCGGTCCTGTGCATGGGCTTCGCTGAGGACGAAGATGCGAAAGTGCATTTTCTTATCCGCAACAGCTGGGGCGAAGGTTGGGGGGCGCAAGGCTACGCTTGGCTTCCTGACGACTACATTGATAATTTCTGCCTGCAAATGGGATTCCTAAGCAATCCCCTTAGTTTTCCTTGAGCACAACAGAGTCCCCATCACGCACGTACATAGCTTCGCTAAGGGGATCGCCGTAAACTGATGTCCCCTCCCTATTGCCCTGTCCCGAGCTGCCACCAGCTGCGATTTGAGATACGAATAGATCGTAGTGACGTTTCGGGCTTACTCAGCATGTTCAGCCGGGATTGCGGACTCCTAGGAGCCTAGCCGTGACGACGGGGAGGTCGGTATAACTGATTTGCTCGGCCCCGAGGATTATGGCTTTCGCACGGACCGCATCTGTGACATCAAAGTGTTCCGTCCTCGTACCGGCTTTCTGTATCCAGGAGGCGGACAGACCCAGCCGGGTTCCGAATTCACGAAGCTCCTCGGGAGTGTCGGCAATGAGATGCGACCAGCGCCGACGTAACCCCCGAACAGTAGCTGTTCGTCGCATGTCGTCTACATAGACCGTCACGAGCTTCCTTTCTCGACCGAGCTGTATAAAGTGTGGAGGCCATCGGATATCCACGCAAGGGCGGTAACAGCGCCCGAATCAGCATAGTAAATAAAAAATGTACCGGGTCGTTCTAAGGAATATCGGCTCGAGGATTCTCGCCGTCCAGTAGGGCGCTGGGGCCCTACATCTCCGCAACCGGAGCCGCGAACTTGGCCTCGTACAGCCGCGCATACGCACCGCCCGCCGCCAGCAATGAAGCGTGCGTCCCCTGCTCCACGACCCACCACGGCGATCCCACGTACACCAGGTTCCCGATGAACGTCATGGCCAGCATGATCAGCCCGGAAATGAACTGCGCGCCAAGCTCAATTGGGCCCGGCGGGGCTCTTCCTCGCTCATGTCGTCCGGTCTGGGGGCGCAGCTCAGGCCGATGACCTCGACGCCGAGCGGCTCGAGCGCGGTGAGCGCCGGAACGATCTTGGAACCCATATGCATGGGTTCAGTGGTCTGTACGTCCCTTAAACGAAGATTGGGAGCCGGGCTTCACCCGACACGTCTAAGCAGCGCTCTATGCGGCACAACAGCGGTTTTCGCTGTTAAAACCTCCTGCCGACGATTCCTCTGCGGTACCGGCCCTCTGCGGGTTGTCGCGTCATCGACAGGCAATAAACAAGTTTATGACCGACTTTGTTTACTCAGTAAACAAAGTGGTGTTAGCCTCATCACTCAGGAATCGTTTGGCCGTCCTACCCCATTTTCGAATCGCCCACTCAAAGCCACTATGCCGTGTCTGAACAAAGGAGTTCCGTTGACTAACCCCGTGTCCCGCCGCACGTTCCTCACAGCTGGCACCGCCGTCGTTGTCGCCAGCCTCGCTCCCACTGCTGCCTTCGCCGATGATGGAGGTAATAACTCGTCCGTTGGCTCCGCGCCCTTCACCCTTAACGCGAGCGTGCTCGATGGCGGAGAGCAAGTCACCTCGCTGACCATCGAAGCCTCGCGACAGGGCGGCCTGATGGAAGGCGATCTGCCCACTTCCGCATTCACCGTCCACGCTCGCGGAACCAATCCGCTCACTGGCACAGTGGCGTACGACTTGGACCGCACCGTCACGGCAGCACGGGCTGACAGCCGTGGTCGGATCGTCCTCGAACTCGAACACGGTGTGGGTGTCCTGGGAGGCGCCACCCTTGGTTACATCGGCAGCGCAGGCCGCAACGTCATGCTTGACCTCGAATACACAATCACGCAGGTCCAACCGCTCCCGCGGCAGGGAAAGGGTGCACCTAAGATCGCGTCGTTCACCCAGGGCACCCTCGTGGACCCCGAAGTGGATGCTTTCACCCACCATGTGGCAGCCTCCGGCACCAAGTATCGTCTGTTCACCCCTCCGGAGCGGGGTCGCTCCCAGAACCGTCCGCTCATCGTGTGGTTGCATGGCGGCGGCGAAGGCGGCCTTCTGACCGGCGGGTACAACTACTACGACAACGAAACCACTCTCCGTGCCAACCGCGGGGCCCTGGGGTTCATCACGGACGAAGCGCAGGATCTCTTCGGCGGCGCATACGTGGTGGCCCCGCAATGCCCCGCGTACTGGCTGGCGGACGGACCCGCATACGCACCTCTTATCTCAGAAGTTATCGAGGAAGTATGCGCGGCAAATTCCGTGGACCGCGACCGCATCCACGTGGTGGGCTGCAGCAATGGCGGCTATATGACCCTAAAGATGATCGTTGAGAACCCGAGTGCTTTTGCATCCGCGGTGCCAATCTGCCCCGTGGTCGTCCCGTTCAACTCCACCGCCCCAATGGTGACCGACGAACAGCTTGCCGCGATCGAAACCCCCACTTGGCTGATCACCGCTGCCGACGACACAACCGTTGACCCGCAAGCTAACACGGTACATGCCCACGAACTGATCCCCGGGTCGATCATGAGCCTGTACGAGAACGTCACTTGGGACGGGAACAGGTTCCCGGGGCACTGGTCGTGGATCTACCCCGCTCGCAACGACCCGTCGCACCAGGGTGTCGACCTGTGGACATGGATGGCTGAGCAGCAGCGTTAGGAGCCTTCTCGAAAATTATGGTCATTCCTTAGCGACGCTTGGCTTTAGGCCAGAAGGAAGGATCCCGTCGGCAGATGCCTGCGGGATCCTTCTCTGCTCACGGCATAACTGTGACATCAGGCAGCGGTGTTAGCGCCTAGCCCTATGCTGTGATTATGCCCTTAAAGTTCCGCCGCAGGCGCCGCGAACTGCGCCTCATACAGCCGCGCATAGGCCCCGCCGGCAGCCAGCAGTGAAACGTGCGTCCCCTGCTCCACGATCTGGCCGGCCTCCATGACCAGAATGAGGTCGGCGTCGCGGATGGTGGACAGGCGGTGCGCGATCACAAAGGAAGTCCGGTCGGAACGCAAAGCACGCATGGCCTTCTGCACCAGCACCTCGGTCCGGGTGTCCACAGAAGAAGTCGCCTCGTCCAATATCAAAACAGAGGGCCGCGCCAGGAACGCCCGCGCAATCGTCAGCAGCTGCTTCTCCCCCGCGGACACATTCGAGCCCTCGTCGTCCAGCACCGTGTCGTACCCGTCGGGCAGTGACCTCACGAACCGGTCCACGTAAGTCGCCCTGGCAGCCTCAAGAATTTCGGAGTCGGTAGCCCCAGGCCGCCCATATGCAATGTTGTCCCGGATGGTCCCGCCGAACAGCCACGTGTCCTGCAGCACCATCCCCAGCCGCGAGCGCAGCTCGCGCCGCGGCACCGAGGTGACGTCCACGCCGTCGAGCGTTATCCGCCCCGCATCAATCTCGTAGAACCGCATCATCAGGTTCACCAGCGTGGTCTTCCCCGCCCCGGTGGGCCCCACGATCGCCACCGTCTGCCCCGGCTCCGCCACCAACGAAAGAGAAGAAATCAGCGGCTGCTCCGGCGAATACGAGAACGACACATCCGAGAACACCAGCCGTCCCCGCCCAAACACAGGCCCGTTGGAAGGAGCAGGTTCAACAGACTCCTCGTCCTCATCCAACAACGAGAACACCCGCTCGGCCGACGCCACCCCGGACTGCAGCAGGTTCGCCATGGACCCCAACTGCGCCAACGGCATGGTGAACTGCCGCGAGTACTGGATAAACGCCTGCACATCGCCCAGCTGCATCGCCCCGGACGCCACCTGCAGCCCGCCCACCACGGCGATCCCCACGTACACCAGGTTCCCGATGAACGTCATGGCCGGCATGATCAGCCCGGAAATAAATTGGGCGCCAAAACTGGCCGAGTACAGCTCCGCGTTCTTCTGCCGGAACCGCTCCCCCACCTCCTGCTGCCGGCCGAACACCTTCACCAGCGCATGCCCGGTGTAGGTCTCCTCGATCTGCCCGTTCAGCTCCCCCGTGTGCTTCCACTGCGCCACAAACAGCTTCTGCGAGCGCTTGGCGATCAGCGCCGTCAGCCCCAGCGTCAGCGGAATGGTCACCAGCGCGATCAGCGCCAGCGTGGGCGAGAGGATCACCATCATCACCAGCACGCCCACCACGGTCAGCACCGACGTGACCGCCTGGCTGATGGTCTGCTGCAGGCTCTGCGAAATGTTGTCCACGTCGTTGGTCACCCGGCTGAGCAGCTCGCCGCGCTGGATCGAGTCGTAATACCGCAGCGGCAGCCGGTTGATCTTCGCCTCGATCCGCGCCCGCAGCCCGAACACCGTCCGCTGCACCACCCCGTTAAGCACATACGCCTGCACCCACATAAACGCCGACGACAGCACATACAGCACCAGCGCCCACGTCAGCACGCTGCCCAGCGCCGTGAAGTCGATCCCCTGCCCCGGCACCAGGTCCATGGCACTGAGCATGTCCGCGTGCTGCCCCTCCCCGGACGCCCGCAGCTGCGCAATCACCTGCTCCTTGCTCACCCCGGCCTGCAGCTCCCGGGACACCACACCGGCAAAGATCAGGTTGGTGCCCTCCCCCAGCAGCCGCGGCCCGATCACGGACAGTGCCACCCCCGCCACCGCCGTCGCGAACACCAGCAGCAGCCACGCCCGCTCCGGCCGCAGCGTCCCCATCAGCCGCTTGGCCGAAGGCCAGAAGTTCATCGCCTTCTCCGCCGGGACGTTCATCCCCGCAAACGGCCCGCCGCGCCCCGGCCCGCCTGCCGGACGGGGAATGCGGACGACGTCGGCGCTTGCCGTCTTGGCCCCGGGTGCGGTCCCGGAGCTGGTTCCTGGAGCGCCGCTTCCGGAAGAGGCGGACGACGGCGGGCGGTGCGGTGCGCTCATACCGTTTCCTCCGCCGCCAGCTGGGAGGAGACGATCTCGCGGTACGTCTCCGAGGTCTCCAGCAGCTCACTGTGCGTTCCGCGCCCGACGATCCTGCCGTCGTCGAGCACTAAAATCTGGTCCGCGTCCACGATGCTGGAGACGCGCTGGGCGATGATCACCATTGTGGCGCCGGAGGTTCTGCGCTTGAGGGCCTGGCGGAGGCGGGCGTCGGTGCCGGTGTCCAGGGAGGAGAACGAGTCGTCGAAGATGTACAGCTCGGGGCGTTTCACCAGCGCCCGGGCGATGGCCAGCCGCTGCCTCTGCCCGCCGGAGACGTTGGTGCCGCCCTGGCTGATGGGCGCGTCCAGCCCCTCCTCCGTTCGCTCCACAAAGTCGCGGGCCTGGGCGATCTCGAGCGCGGTCCAGAGCTCGTCCTCGGTGGCGTCCGGTTTGCCGTAGAGCAGGTTGCTGCGGACGGTGCCGCTGAACAGGTAGGGCCGCTGCGGCACCAGGCCGATGTGCCCCCAGAGCAGGTCCGGGTGCAGCTCGCGGACGTCCACGCCGTTCATCCGGACCGAGCCTTCCGTGGCGTCGAAGAGCCGGGGCATGAGGTTCACCAGGGTGGTTTTGCCGGCGCCGGTGCTGCCGATGATCGCCGTCGTCTGCCCTGCTTTGGCGGTGAAGCTGATCCCGGTGAGGACGGGCTGATCGGCACCCGGGTAGGCGAATCCGACGTCGCGCATCTCCAGCTCGCCGCGGCGGCGGCCGTCCTGTCCCGCCGTCGTACTCACGGGATGAAGCGGCGGCCGGACGCTCGACTCCGTCCGCAGCACCTCCCCAATCCGGTCCCCGGACACCGCGGCGCGCGGGATCATCACGGCCATAAACGTGGCCATCATGACGGACATCAGGATCTGCAGCAGGTAGCTCAGGAACGCGATGAGCGTGCCCACCTGCATGGAACCGTCCTGGATGCGGAACGAGCCGAACCAGATGACGGCCACGCTCGAGACGTTCAGGACCAGCATCACCACCGGGAACGCGAGCGCCATGAGCCGGCCGGCGCGCAGGGCGGTGTCCGTGACGTCCTCGTTGGCGCGGGCGAAGCGCTCGGCCTCGATGTCCTCACGCACGAAGGCGCGCACCACGCGGATGCCGGTGAGCTGTTCGCGGAGGACGCGGTTCACGGTGTCGATCCGCTTCTGCATCTTGCGGAACAGCGGCACCATCCGGACGGTGATCAGGCCGACGCCGATCAGCAGCACCGGGACGGCGACGGCGATCAGCCAGGACAGCTGCGCGTCCTGCCGCACGGCCATGATCACCCCGCCGATGCTGAGCATGGGCGCGGTGACCAGCATGGTGGCGGACATCAGCACCAGCTGCTGGACCTGCTGGACGTCGTTGGTGGACCTTGTGATGAGGCTTGGTGCGCCGAACTTGGTGACCTCCTGCTCGGAGAAGTCCCCCACCCTTGTGAAGATGGCATCCCGGAGGTCCCGGCCCACGCCCATCGCCGCCTTCGCCGCGAAGTAGACCGCGATCACCGCGCAGACGATCTGCAGCAGGGTGATCCCCAGCATCACCCCGCCCAGGCTGAGGATGTACCCGACGTTGCCCTTGGCCACGCCCTCGTCGATGATGTCCGCGTTCAGGGTGGGCAGGTACAGGGACGCGATGGACTGCGCCAGCTGGAAAACCACGACGGCGGCCAGCAGCTTCCGGTGCGGCCGGACGTATTCAACAAGCAGCTTCCAGAGCATGGGCGGCTCCTGGTCCTTGGCTCACGGGACGTGATGCGAAGGTCAGTTTACGTCCGGCGGCTGGGGTGGGGCCGTGCCTGTGGAGGAGAAGTTGGGCCGGTTCTCGGACAGCATCGGTCTGGATCTTCGCTCCGGGTCACAGTGCGGCGGAGACCGTGGTGCTCGCCGAATTACTGCAACCTCCGCTTTGACACAGATACCCCGCGGGGGTATAAAAGTTCCTGGCAGATACCCCAAGGGGGTATCAGTATGCCTACCAAAAATTAGGGAGAATCCATGTCAAGGGCAGTTGCCTCCATTGGGACCAAAGCGATAGGGCAACCAGCAGAACGGCGTCTGGGCGTCGCGCTTCTTGTCATTGCGACCGCCCAACTGATGCTGGTGCTCGATGACTCCATCGCCAACATCGCTTTGCCGACCATCCAGAACGAACTTGGCATCCCGGCCGCAACCCTGCCGTGGGTCATCAACGCCTACATCCTCGCCTTCGGCGGGCTGTTGATCTCTGGCGGCCGGGTCGGGGACCTGATGGGCCGCCGTCGGATCCTCCAGCTCGGCATCCTGCTGTTCACCGCTGCCTCACTGGCCGCAGGCCTGGCACCGACCGGTCCCGTGCTGATCGTGTCACGTGCCCTTCAAGGCATCGGCGCCGCGCTGGTTGCACCAAATGCGCTGGCACTGATCGCCACGACTTTCCCTGCCGGGGAAGCCCGCAACAAGGCCTTGGCCATTTACGGGGCCATGTCGGGGCTGGGCATCACCGTCGGACTGCTGCTGGGCGGAGTCCTGACCGGAACCCTGGGCTGGAGGTGGGTGTTCTTCATCAACGTGCCCATTGGACTGGCCCTGCTCGCCGGAAGCCGCATCCTTGTCGACGCCCAGAGGCACCAGGGCCGGCTGGACCTCGCCGGGGCACTGACTGGAACGGGAGGCCTCACCGCCCTCGTCTTCGCGATCATCCGCGGTGGTGAGCACGGCTGGACCGATGCCCTCACTGTGGGCAGCTTCGCCCTCGCAGTCGTCCTGATACCTGTCTTCGTCAGGCTGCAGGCCCGCAGCAACGATCCCCTCCTGCCATTGCGGCTGTTCCAGGACCGGAACCGCTCCGGCTCCTATTTGGCAATGCTCCTGGTGTCCTTCGGCCCCATGGGAGCCTTCTACCTGCTCACCCTCTTCATGCAGCACATCCTCGGCTACAACCCGATCCAGACCGGTCTCGCCTGGCTCCCGTTCGGCGTCGGAATCGTGCTGGGAGCGGGGGTGGCGTCCAAACTCGTAGTCCGCTTCGCCCCCCGCATCATCTCCACAACCGGGATGCTGATCGCCAGCGCCGCGATGCTCTGGTTTTCCACCATCCACAGCGGCACAACCTACCTCGAGCTGCTGCCGGGCACCTTCGCTTTGGCCTTTGGCTTCGCCCTCAGTTTCATACCGCTGACCCTCACCGCGGTGAACAAAGTTCAGGCCCAGGATTCCGGCATCGCGTCAGCGCTGCTGAATTCCGCGCAGCAAGTCGGCGTGGCCCTCGGCATTGCAGTGCTCTCCACCATCTCGGTAAGCATCACGGAATCCAGCTTCCCCGGAGCATTAACGGCGCTTTCCGCATCCCGCGGGTCAGGAAACGGCGCAGCGACCGCGGCGGCCAGCGCCGCGTTGACCACCGGCTATGCCACGGCGCTTTTCATCGCAGCCGTGCTCCTGGCGCTCTCCGCACTCATCACCGCGCTGATCATCAACGCCCGCCCGCAAAAGGAAACCACCCAGCAATCGTCCGCTGGCTAGCCCAGGTTGGCCAGCACTTTCTGTCCTAGGCAAAACCGAAAATTTGTCGTGTTGTCATTCGAAAGTGCAGGTCTCCGGAGAGCTCCCGCGGGGTGACCCAGACTTCGTGGTCCTGGCACACCTCAAACAACTGGCGAGGATGTTCTGCGTCGGCTGCCAGCCAAAGAGCCGATGAATCCGGCATGACGTCCTCCACGATGCCGGTCCTGAGCACCTGGCCGTATTGCCGGACTTCGACCAAGACGTCGAGGAGGAGACTCCACTGGAGGTGTTGGCGTGCGGGAAGGGGGCGTGTTGTCATCTGTTTCTCCAAAAGGAAAGGGAGGCTGCGGCAATGGGCCGCAGCCTCCCTTCGTGGCGGGGTTGCCGAGGGCTAATGCGTGAGGGCTTCCTTGATCCGTGACCGGATCTGCCGTTCGATATCTTCCTGGCCGGGCAGGGCCTGGAGGGTTTCGTTAAGTTCAGTCTGGGGTATGACGACGACGCCGTCCCCGTCGCCGATAACGACGTCACCGGGGTTGCAGACGACGTTGCCGCAGGCGACGGGTTTGCCGACGTAACCGGGCCCGTTCTTGGAGGGGCCGGCTGGCACCGTGCCGCGGGCGAACACGGCGAGGCCCATGTCGTTCATCTCCTCTAGGTCGCGGACGGCGCCGTCGATGACGACGCCCTTGACGCCTTTGCTGAAGCAGATTTCCGCGAGGATGCCGCCGAACACCGACCGGTTCATGGCGGCGTTTCCTGAAATGACAAGCACGTCTCCGGGTTTGGCTTCGTCCAGGCCGCGGTGGATGGCGAGATTGTCGCCTTCCCAGACCTGGATGGGAAGCGCGGTGCCCGCCAGGCGGGCTCCGGGGGTGAGGCAGCGGATGTCGGCGGACATCATGTCCATGCGCTTGCGCACGTCACCGATCAGCGCGGGCGGGTAGGCCGCGAGGGACTGGACCAGGTCTTGTGTGGGGCGGGGCCATTCGGGGTAAACGGTGATGTTTTCGGCGGGAGCGTTGATGTACACGTGTGGTTCCTTGAGTTGGTGTGCCGGGTCAGGCGGGGACTTTGCGCAGGTCGTTGGCGTTCACCGGGAAGGCAGGGGGTTCGCCCGCGAGTACGGCGCGTACTTCCGACCATGAGCGGGTGCCGGCTTCCTGGAATGCTTCCTTGGTCTGGCCGGCGATGTGGGGGGTGACGAGAAGGTTGGGCACTTCGTGCAGGGGCACCTTGTTGTTGGAGAGCGGGTCCTTCATGTCGATGCTTTCGGCTTCGAGGACATCAAGGGCAGCGCCGGCGAGGGTGCCGTTGGTCAGGGCCGTGACCAGGGCGTCTTCATCGATCAGGCCACCGCGGGAGGTGTTGATGACGATCGCGGTGGATTTCATGAGGGCCAGTTCGCGGGTGGAGATCATGTGGCGGGTGCCGGGCAGCAGTGGTGCGTGCAGGGTGATGATGTCCGCCGCGCCATACAGGGCGTCCAGGTCAACCAGGTCCGCGCCTGCGGCCGCCACATCTTCGGCTCTGGCGATCGGGTCTGAGGCGAGCACCCGCATCCCGAAGGCCTGGGCAATGGCCGCTACTCGCTTGCCGATGGCTCCGAAGCCGACGATTCCGACGGTGCGGCCGGACAGCTCGAAGCCGACCAGGTCCCCCCGGCCTTCGGCCCAGGTTCCGGCCAGGACGCGGTTCGCGCCCGGGACGATCCGGCGGGTCAGGGAGAGCAGGAGAGCGAAGACGTGCTCGGCGACGGCGTTGCTGTTCGAGCCCGGGGTGCTGGTGACCCAGACTCCGTTTTCGGACGCTGCAGGAATATCAACATTGTCGGTGCCCACTCCATGACGGGCGATGATCTGGAGGCGGGGGGAGGCTTCGATCATGTCGCGGGTGAAGGTCTCTGCCCGCAGGATCACTGCGTCCACGATCTCGCTGACGTCGAGATAGCTGACCTTGTCGGGGCCGTAGCCAAGGTGCACGCCCGCGTTCTTGCGGATATCTGCCAGGACGTCCTCGTGGATGACGTCGGAGATGTAGATTTCGGTCACGGTGCCGGTCCTAACGGTAGAGATGGGAAGAAGGATCGGAGTTGGCCCTGACCGTGAGGCCGACCACCAGCAGTCCGAGGGCGCCGGCGCCAACCAGGATGAAAGCGGGCACGAAAGTGTTGCCGGTCTGGTCGATGAGGTACGTGGCCAGGTAGGGGCCCGCGCCGCCGCCGATGACGGCCCCGACGCTGTGGCCGAAGGCGACGCCGGTGTGGCGGACGCGGGTGGGGTAGAACTCGAGCATGGCGCCGTAGGTTCCGGCCTGGCAAAGGGCGTAGGGGATGATGCCCATGCCCAGGCCCAGGAGGGCCAGGACGAACGAGCCCTGGTTCATCATGGCGAAGGAGGGGATGGTGATGGCGACGTAGGCGACGTAGGACCAGAGCAGGACCTTCCTGCTGCCGATGCGGCTGCCGAGCTGGCCGGCCATGGGGATCAGGAGTGCGGCGAAGAGGACCGCCAGGAGAACGATCGTGGATGCTTCTCCCTTGGTGAAGCCGAGGACTTCGCTGAAGTAGACGGCGACGAACACGGTGCCGATGTAGGTTCCGAGGTTCTGCACGAGGGAGATGGAGGTGACCTTGGCCAGTGCCTTGGGGTATTTGGTCAGGACTTCCTTGAACGGAGCCTTGGAGGTACCTTCAGTGGTTTTGTTGATGGCCTGGAACTCCGGGCTGTCTTCGACCTTCAGTCGCATGACCAAGCACAGGATGCCCAGGGGCAGGGCGAGGAGGAACGGGATGCGCCAGCCCCACGCTGCCAGGTCAGCTGCCGGCATCATTGCCGCGGCCAGGGCGGCGAGACCGGCGGCCAGGCCCTTTCCGAGCTGGGCGACGGACGGGATCAGGGAGACGAAGAGGGAGCGGCGGTTCGGTGCAGCCCACTCATGGATATAGGCGGCGGCGCCGCCGATTTCACCTCCGGTTGAGAAGCCCTGGAGCATGCGCAGCAGAACCAGCAGGATCGGTGCCAGGACGCCGATCTGGGCATAACCCGGCAGCAGGCCGGTCAGGGTCGCGGCGACACCCATGCAGGTGATGCTCGCGATCAGGCTCGTCCGGCGGCCCTTCCGGTCCCCAAGGCGGCCGAAGAAGACAGCGCCCAGCGGGCGGACGATGAATGCGGAGCCGAACACCAGCAGGGTGTTCAGGAGGCCGATGACAGGGTCGTCGCCGGGGAAGAACACAATTGCCAGCGTCGCAGCGACGTAGCCGTAGACGCTGAAGTCGTAGTACTCGATGAAGGTACCGAAGGCGGCTACACCGGTCGCCTTCTTAGCCTTGGTCCGCCTCGCAGCATCCGGCGTGGCAATCGTTGGGGTAGTCATCAAAAGACCTCTCTGTCTTATTCGGAGTTTAGAAAAATGGGACACTGTCTCATTTGGTGATTGATTCAAGAATGCATGTGTTCCAGGCCACTGTCAAGCGGAGGCGGGATCGCCGCCAGCCTCGAGAAAGAGGCCAGCCGATGCCGTGGGATACTTCAAATATGGGGCAACAGGACGAGGCGGCGGCGCAGCGGGACGGCTCTAAGGAGGTCGTCGCCGTTATAGAGGCAGTCATCGGCCGCACCGGCTACGGATGGGGTGTCCGGGAACTGGCCGAGGAACTTGGCGCGAGCCGAAGCACTGTCAACCGGATCCTTGGCCGATTGGTCGAGGAACGTCTGGTGTCCAGGGATGCGAGCGGCGCCTACGTCGTGGGGCCGCGGCTGAAGGTCCTGTCCGCTGCACTACAAAAAGGTCATCCCCTCTTCGCCGAGGGCACCACTATTCTGGCGCGCCTGAGCCGGGAGTCCGGGGCAACAGCACTGATGGCCGTGGAAACGGGGAACCCGGAGCAGTGCTTCGTCCTGGCATCCCTGGAACCCGATGCTCCAGTCAGGTACACCCTGCCAGCCGGGACAAAACTTCCAACCCATGCCGGCGCCCTCGGGCTCGCCATCCTTACCCGCCGCGGAACGGCAGGACTGCCGGAGGAACTCAAGAAGTACACCGAAGCCTCCATGGACAGCCGCACCCGGATAGAAAATGCCCTGCAGAGCTATGCCACCGTGGGCGCCGTCGTCAGTATTGGACAGCACATTCCCGACGCGGCAGGCATCGGCGTTCCCTTCACCGTGAACGACAGGCTGTTCGGTTCCCTGTCACTCTCCAGGCCGCGGAACGAATTCAAGGAATCAGACATCGGAGCCGGTGCAGAAATGCTCACCGAAGCCGCCGGAAAGCTCGAATCCCTGCTTACCCACCACGACGCCACCAGAACCACGGGACAGGACCTTCCTGGAACCGAGTCCTCCACACTCATTCATCGGATTGCTGCCATCATCACCGCGTTCTGTTCTGAGCCGTTGGCCGAACTGACACTGGCAGACCTTTCAGATTTGTGGGGCACCCGGTCGGTGGCTACCCGCCGACTTGCCGAATCCGCCCGCGACGTCGGACTGGTGATCACACTGCACAATGGGGCTTGGACGGCAGGACCGACACTGTTGCGCTGGTCAGCGTCACTCGGCGCCGCCCACAGCCTTCCCCAACTGGTCGACGAGGATCTGCGCGAACTCAGTGCAACAACAGGCGAAACCACCACCCTGGCGCTCTACAACCCGGACACGAGCGAGGCACATATCGGGCGGACAATCGCAGGAGCACGGAACGTCCGCTACGTCTTGGAGGAAGGGGAGGAGATTCCCTTGACCGCCGGAGCCGCAGGCAAAGCCATCCTCGCCTATCTGCCTGGGGACGTCAGCGCCCGACGTGGCAATGAGCCCGGAGCCTCAGCGCAGGAGCTTAGCCTTATCCGCTCCCAGGGCTGGGCAGCCACGGACAGCGAACGGGTCCCCGATGCGCACGGCATCGCCGCCCCCTTCTTCGTCAACGGGGCAGTTCGCGGATCGGTTACCGTCACGGTTCCCAACCACCGCGTAGCCGGAACGCCGCCCACGGAACTGACAAGCGCCGTCGTCTCCACAGCCCAAAGACTCTCACGCCTCCTCACCGTGAAAGGCTCAAGCCTCCCTGCCGCAGGCGGCGGCAACCCCGGCGGGCAGGAATCTGAACACGGCACGGCCTTCGCGGCCGCACACTAATCCTCCCTGGGTTCACAGCTACGACGGAACTTGGCCCCAGTTGAAGACCTGCCTTCACTTCACTACCCGCGGTTCAATGCGAGGCTCGCCTCAGGGCGTCCGATGCCAGCGGTCATGCCGTAGTGATCTGCAATTAATTCCAAGGTGCGTGCCTGAGCCCGGCGCGAATATCCCTGGACAACCAGCATCACCTCGTCGACACCTGTTTGGTGGTGAAGCTCCTCCAAGCCGGATGCTACCTCGGCCGCTGTTCCATGAAGTGCCCGGTTGGTGTATTCCTCAATGATCTCCCGTTCCTGGTGAGTGCCTTGGAAGGCCTCGACCTCCTCGGGAGGAAGCAGTGAGAAGGATTTGCGCTGGAACATTCGCAACATCGCCATGGCGGTGGAGGACGACTGACGACGGGCCTCTGCGGGATCCTCATCTGCTATCGCCCCCACGCTGACCAGGCTGTACGGTTCGTCAAGGAAGCGTGATGGGCGGAAGTTCTCGCGGTAGATCCGCATGGCATTGAGCACATCGGCACTGCCAAACTGCAGCGCAAAGGCATATGGCCGGCCAAGCCTGGCGGCAACCTGCGCGGAGTAGACCGACGATCCCAGAATCCAAATGTCAGCGCTGGTCTCAGAGTGCGGGACCCGATTCTGCTCGGCCTGCCAGGGGCCCGGCACCGCGTGGACGTGGCGGTAGGGGTGATCTTGCGGGAAGTCGTTATTCAGAAAGCCAAGCAATTCTGTGATTTGCTCGGGAAATTCGTCGTTCGCGGTGTGGTGACGGCGCAGGGCTGAAGCGGTTGCTCCGTCGGAACCGGGAGCCCGGCCCAGCCCCAGGTCAATCCGCCCAGGGGCCAGCGCGTCGAGCATGCCGATCTGCTCGGCAACGGCCAGTGGCACGTGGTTAGGCAACATGATTCCGCCCGCCCCGAGCCTGATGCGCTCGGTCTCGCCGGTTAGCCGGGCCACCATGAGATGCGGGGAAGGTATCGAGGCGCCGGGCATTGCATGGTGCTCGGACATCCAGAACCGCTGGAAGCCCCGCCGATCAGCCAGCTGCGCAAGGGCGATGATCTCGTCGAAGGTTTCCTGAACCGAGCTGCCAACCCCGGTGAAGGCGTTGTCGAGTACCGACAGGACGAATGGGGCGGTGCCGGAAGAGTGTGGACTGCTCATGAAGAAACCTCTTGAATCACGGGAAATAACATCTTTTGACGTGATAATCACCGTACGGGAATATCACGGCAAACTCCAACTGGTACCGTGAGAAGCATGAACGTCCCACTCCCTCCCGCCCCCGGAACCAGTGAGCACCCCTGCCTGGCGCTGGCCAACAGCATCGTTACCCTTCCCGGCGGGCAACGGGTCGATGAACTCGACAGCCCGGAAAACGCCACCGCCTGGCTGGTGGCGCAGGAACTCGCGCCTGAAGGGACGGGGTTGTTGGAGTATTGCCAACTAAAACTCACGAACGTGAGGGGGCACCTCCGACAGTTGCTGGAGTCGCACACCGAGGGCATCGCCCCCGATCCTGCGTCGTTAGCCGCCATCAATCGCGCCCTGACAGCGGTGCCAAGCGCGGCGCCTCTGAGTTACGACCCCGACGAAGGGCTGTCCCGGGTGGCTAACCACCCGCTGACACAGCTCGTCGATCACGCAATGGCGAGTATCACCGAAGATGCGGCTTCACTGTTGGCCGGACCGGATGCGCATCGCATCGCGCAGTGCGCCTCCAAGCCGTGCGATCGATTCCTGCTTCGGACTCACTCAAGGCGGCAGTGGTGCTCTGAACGATGTGGCGCCAGACAACGCGCCAATCGCGCCTACGCCCGCAAACAGGACAAGGCTTCGGCAGGATGACATTCGGTTCCAGGTCAAACCCCGGATAGGCAGGGCTGCCCGAGAGGGAGGGGGACCAGTCCGGGCGGTCTGGGGGGACGTCTGGTTAGGCTGCGGGTACGGAGTTCCGCCAAGCGGTCCAGGCTGCGTAGCTGCCGTCGAGTTCGACGACGTCGTACCCGGCCCGGCGCAGGGCGCTGGCCGCGACCGAGTTGCGTAACCCGCTCTGGCAGTAGGTGACGATGGTGCCGTGCGCGGGAAGCTGATCGAGGTGCCACATCAGGCGGCCGCCGCTGAGCTGGTACGCGCCGGGGATGTGACCGGCCGTGTGCTCGGTCTTGTTGCGGACGTCGAGGACCATGGCGGCGTCGAATCCGTCGAGTTCCTCGGGCTGGATCAGCTTCGGCGTAGTCATGGGGAGCCCTTCGATGCTGGTGACGTAACCGGCGACATTGTCGATCCCGACCCGGACCAAGTGGTCCCACATGTCCATAGCCTGTTCCTGGTCTGGGGCGAGGAGTACCAGCGGGTTCTTATCCGTCTCCGGGTTCACGACCCAGGCACCGTAGCTGGCCACGGACTTGCCTGCCGGCACGTTCAGGGAACGGGCAACAGTTCCTTCGTGGACCTCGCTGTTGGGGCGGGTGTCGATGAACGTGACTTTGTCCGCCGCCAGGTCCTTCGCGACGTCAGCGGTGTCCAGTTCCTCGAGCGGAGCGCGTTCTCCCATGACGGCGGGGCCTTCACGGTTTTCGCGCTTCATCCGGCCGAAGTAGGCATGGGCGTCGGGCTGGCCGTCGAGGAGCTCGTCGATGAAGCCCTGCTCGTCGTTTGCGGCGAGGTAGGGGCCCCACCAGGCGTAGAGCCGCTCGTAGCCGACGGTGGAGGACGGGATGGCGCCGAGGGCCTTGCCGCAGGCGCTGCCGGCGCCGTGGGCCGGGTGGACCTGGACGTAGTCCGGCAGGGTCAGGAACTTATCCCGCAGGCTCGCGAACAGCTGCTTGGCGCCTTCGAAGCGGGTGTCGATGCCGCCTGCTGCCTCGTCCAGCAGGTCCGGCCGGCCCAGGTCGCCGGAGAAGACGAAGTCGCCCGAGAGCAGGTAGCCGGGCTGGTCGCTGAACGCGCCGTCGGTGACCAGGAAGGACAGGTGCTCGGGGGTGTGGCCCGGGGTGTGCACGGCTTGGATGCTGATGTTGCCGATGGTGATGGTGTCGCCGTCGTAGAGGCGTTCGCCGTCGAATGCGTACTGCCAGTCCGGTCCGCCCTCGCCGGAGACGTAGATCTTCGCGCCGGTGGCTGCGGCCAGTTCACGGGTGCCGGAGAGGTAGTCGGCGTGAATGTGGGTTTCGGTGACGGCCACGATCTTCATGCCGTTCTTTGCAGCAAGATCCTGGTACACGCCGATGTCGCGTCGGCCGTCAACAACAATGGCGGTGCCGTTGGCCTGGCAGCCAATCAGGTAGCTGGCCTGGGCCAGGTCTTCATCGTAAATACGCTCGATAAGCATCTTGGGTGATCTCCTTCGGATAAGGGGTGGAGGGTGGTTTTGTCGTTCTCTATTTCGCAGTGCTGGGTGTGCCAGCGAATTTTGCTGTGGGTGTTAGGGCTGTTGCTGTGCATCGGCGCGGAGCTTGTCCAGGTCCAGGCTTTTCACGGCCTGGATGACTTCCTCGAGACCGGCGGCATTGAGGTGGAGAGGCCGGCGCGGTTCCAGGCGCTCATGCCGCCGCGCACGGAATAAGCCTCGTAGCCCTGCGATGCGAGGAACCGGGCCGCTGAAGCGGAGCGGACCCCGGACTGGCACATCGCGATCACCGGGCGGTTTTTCTGGATTCCGGCGGTGCTGGTTTGCAGACGGTCCAGCGGGATGTGTTTGGCCTGGAGTGCCCGGCCGGAGCGCCATTCCTGGGCGGAGCGGACCTCGATCAGCGAGGCGCCTGAGGACAGGAGATCCTTGGCCTCAGCGACTGAGACTGTTTTATAGGGCTTGCTGAAGGCTTCCTTCAGGGAGCTGATGATGCCCATGGTGTTCTCCTTGGCGGGTGTCAGTTCAGGCGGGTGAGGGTACGTTGCTCCGGCGGCCGCTGCGGTTGCGCAGGGGGCAGGAGCTGATGAAGAACCAGCAGATTCCCGCGGTGGCTGCCGTGAGGGCTGCGACTGCAGCGGCGATGAACAACCGCAGGTCTGCGGGTGCCTGCTGGATGAGGACAAAGGTTCCCATCACCAGGACAAACCAGCCGAAGGCTTTGCGCAGGGCGGCTTCCGGGATGCGGCCGGCGAGTTTGGAGCCGGCAAGGGTGCCGGCGATGGCTGCGGCGGTCACGCCGAGGGTGATGCCCCAGTCGAGCTGGACGGTGGTGAGGTATCCGGCGAGTCCCGCGAAGGACTTCATGGCGATGACCACCAACGAGGTGCCCACGGCGACGGACATCGGCAGGCCGCCCAGAAGCGCCAGGGCCGGGACCACGAGGAATCCGCCGCCCGCGCCGACCAGGCCGGTGATAAGCCCGACGACGGCGCCTTCCAGCAGGACCCTGCCAAGGGGCAGTTCATGCTTGACCGGTGCGGCGCCGTCGTCGTTCTTCTTTTTCCGGCCGCGAAGCATGGCCACGGAGGTGGCCACCATCATGACGGCGAAGGCGATGAGCAGGATCTGGCCGGGGATGTGCCCGCCCAGGAGGCCGCCGACGAGCGCGCCGGCCATGCCCGCGGCGCCGAAGATCAGGCCGGTCCGCCATATCACCCTGCCGCTGCGGGAGTGGCTGAGCACGCTGACCGCGGAGGTGACGCCGACAACGAAGAGGGAGGCTGCGATGGCTTCCTTGGTCTCGAACCCGGCGACGTAGACCAGGATCGGGACTGTCAGGATGGATCCGCCGCCGCCCAAGGCGCCGAGTGAGAGTCCGATGACCACCGACAGGGCAAGGACCAGGGTGGTGGTCATGAGGCCTTGGCCTCCTCCCGGGCGTCAGCGACGGGAAGGCTCAGGATCGCGCTTTCGCGGGTGGGTTCCTTGGCGGCCTTGTTCCAGGGCATAGCCGAGAGGGCCTGGCCCATGGCGCAGGTATTGGTGGCTGCGGAGAAGGTCAGTCCGGTGCCGATGGCGCCGGCGAAAATGCGGATCTTCGGGGAGACGAACCTGCCTCCAACCAGGCCCAGGACCACCAGGGAGCCTGCGGCGAGGCGGACCTGGCGCTCCAGAGCCCAGCGGTTTTTGCCCTTCACGACGTCGCCGCCGGCGGCAGCGAAGCCGGGTGCTCCGCCGGTGAGGACGTAGGCGCCGTCGATGCCGGACTTGGCAAGGCGCTGGCGTGCCTGCTCGGCGCGGGCTCCGGAGTGGCAGACCAGCACAACGCGGGAGCCCAGACGGGCAGCGAGCTCGTCGGTGTGCTCGGACAGCAGCGGCAGGGGCACGTTGTAGGAGCCGGTTATGTGCATCGACTCGAACTCTGCTGCGGAACGCACGTCGATGACCACGAGGTCCTCGTGCTGGTCAAACCAGGTGCACAGGGTCTCGGGATCAAGGGCGGTAACGGCCGGTGCTATGGAAGGGGAAGTCATTGCTGGCCTCTCAAAGGGGGTGAATGTGAATACCCACCGAGTATTACAGATACCCCCTGGGGTATGTCAAACACCCTGGGGGGTATACGATTGAGGGAAGCTATCGACTTTGGAGAATCCCTTGGAACTCAATCCCTCAGAACTGACGCCCGTGATCAACCGGCTCAAGCGCGCTCAGGGCCAGCTCGCCGCCGTCACCCGCATGCTTGAAGAAGGCCGGGACTGCAAGGACGTCGTCACCCAGCTCGCGGCCGTGTCCAAGGCGCTCGACCGGGCCGGATTCGCCATCATTGCCACGGGCCTGGAGCAGTGCATCGTCCAAAAGGACGCAACGATGGACAGGAAAGACCTCGAAAAGCTCTTCCTCTCCCTCGCCTGACCGATCCGCTTCGCCACATGAACTGGTCCACGCACCGCCGCTGGGAGCGGCAGCCGTTGTGGGGCAAGTTTGGCCGGTTACAGGAGCCAGTACTATCGCCCGTACTAGGTAAGTAACCGATTTCTCATCTACCGTTGAAGCATCGGGCGGCTGGGGGGCCGGAACGCAACGATGCGTTTGCATTGGTGAAAAGTAATCCCGAGGTCAAGGCCCCGGGGGTTTAGGGGTAAACCATGACCGGAAAATTCGAACTCTTTATTGACGAGCACGCGTCCTACGCGTTCAGGCTCAAGTCTCATGACGGGGCAGTCGTGGCGGTGTCGGGCCCGTATCCAAGCAAGGAATCAGCTGTTCAGGGCATCCGTGATGTGCGTGAATGTGCCGCCACCGGGCTAATCAGCGATCAGTGCTCCCCTTCGAGGCCGGTGCGCCCTCAAAACGACTGACCTCATTCTCGCCTTAGATCAAGACTCGACGGTTATGAAGCGGCCGGCGCCACCCTCCCTCTCGAAGTTGAAGCATGGTCCACAAATTACGACCTGTCCTCCGGGTGGACGCGGAGATGCGCTGTGCGGTTGTTGAACTGCACGGATGCCTGACCGCCCCAGCCACCGGTGCCCTGCTGAGAATCCTGGCCAAGGGCCGTTCCCTGAACCGGAACTTGGAACTTAGCCTCTATCTCCGCCCTGCCCTGTACCTTGAGCCAGCCTCGCTCGCCAACCTTCACCTTCCACCACCGGCAGCAGATACTCCCCCGTTCCATGCGGTGACAGCCGACTTGGAGCCCGTTGGCCCGGTCCGGGTCCTGCTGCCGCCGGTGTGGCCAACCTGCCCCGTCGAAAGGGCACTGGCCCGCAATCTGTACCGAAAGTCCGGCAACGACGCGGGATAACGTCAGGGTCCGGCAAGGGGCTGGGTTTAGAGCGCCAGCATCGGGCGGCAGCGCGTTCGTCCTACGCTTTGGCGCGCCTATCGGGACTGCAAAGCATCCAGTGCGACTGCCATAGCTGCGGCAACCCGGCCGTCGAGTCGTGCGCCGGGAAGGGTGATGAGGTAGCGGTCGCGCAGGGACTTCCCCCGTTCTGATGTCATGATCACTTCTCCGTTGGAGTCCACAAAGTCGAAGTGGAAACGGAAGGGCGAAGGGACCGCATCACCAATCGGCGTCGCTTCCCAAATGCGCCGGCCAATGGCGACACCAACGCTGCGTTCACTCCCGGTGAGTTTGAGTCCGGACGCTTCGAGGTGCCACGTCGAGCGCAGCAGGGATTTGGCAAAGTCCTTTCGGAAGCTGCCGATCGGTTGTCCACTGGCGTCCAGCACGTCGTAGGTCGCACCGAGGTCGAGGCGTTGCCGGGCCTTGAAGGAGAAGATGGGCAGGGTCCTGGACTCGTCCTGGTAGAAGGTCACCTGCTCCTTGAAAGCGGCCCGCTTCTGCTGGGCGACGGCGAGCAGGTGCCCGGCCTGCCCGTCTCCGGCCACGGAACGTATTTCATAGCGATTCACCATCAAGGTGAGCTTCTGTGTCACGGTGAAGCGCTCGATGCCCTGTAAAAGTTCTGCGGTCATGTCGGTCCTCGTGGTTGGAGCGGTCTCGGATAGTTTGACCTAACCAGCAGCTAGCGGGCTGGCCTGGACCATGATGTCTTACCCCAAAGATGGGTCGCGGGAACAGGGCCCTCGTCAGCCAACCCGGGCGTCAAAATGGCGCCTGTACTCCGTTGGCGTTGTGGAGAACGCAGCTGCGAAGTTTTGGCGCAGCGTTGCGGCGTTGGCGAATCCGCAGTCGGCGGAGATCTGGTCTATCGACAGATCCGTGGTCTCGAGCAGCCGCCGGGCTGCGTCAAGGCGGCGGGCGCGGATCCAGGCGGCCGGCGTCGTCCCAGTTGCTGCCCGGAATGCGCGGACAAAGGTGCGCCGGCTCAGGTGCGCCTGAGCGGCGAGCCGGTCGATGGTGAGCGGTTCACCCAGGCGGCCCAGGGTCCATTCGAGCAATTGGGAAATTGGATCATCGGTGGAGCGGGCAGGTACAGGACGCTCGATATATTGCGCCTGCCCACCCTCCCGGTGCGGCGCGATAACGAGGCTCCGTGCCACCTGGTTCGCGGCCTCCGCTCCAAGCTTGGTTCGCACAAGGTGCAGGCAGGCATCCAACGCAGAGGCCGTGCCGGCGGAGGTCAGGACATCCCCGTGGTCAATGTAGAGCACCGACTGATCCAGGGCGATATCCGGGTGCCGCCCGCCAAGGGAATCAAAAGCCTGCCAGTGCGTGACGGCCCGGCGCCCGGCGAGCAAGCCGGCGTCGGCAACGGGAATCGCACCAAGGCACAAACCCAAGATGGGCACCGCACGCCCATGCGCCCCTTGAAGCACCTGCCGCAGCGAATCGCTGAGGACGCGCCCGTCGTCGAACCATGAAGGCACCACCACGACGTCGGCCCCTTCCGCGGCCCCGGGCCCTTTCACCTCGCCCAGCCGGTAACCCTCAGCGGTTGTGACCTCACCTTCGTCATCAGCGAAAAGAAAGGTCTTCCACTCTGCAAGGCCTTGACGGGCCACTTCGTCAAAAACCATCTGCGGAACAGCAAGGTGAAACATCGTCGCCCCATCGAAGGCGTAGACCGCAATCCTCATCATGGCCCCTTCCGCTACTCTGGCCCGAATCCATCGTATATCTGCCTTCGTGCCACTGTTGGCGGAGATCAGCAGCGGGAAGACTGGAACAGTTGCCAGATGGCACCCAAAGAGAACATCCAGGGAGAACCAAGAACATGAGCACCCCCCGCCGCGCCCTTATCCTCATCGACGTGCAGCAGCAGTACTTCAGCGGCCCCCTCGAAATCCAGTACCCGCCGCACCAGGAGTCCCTGCCCACCATTGCGAAGGCAGTGGACGCCGCCACGTCCGCCGGCATTCCGATTGCCGTCATCCAGCACTCCGCCGGCGAAGGTGCGCCCGTCTTTGCACCCGGCACACCAGGCTTCGAGCTGCACCCCGAGATTGAACGCCGCAAAACCGGTGAATGGAAGTCACTTGTCAAGCAGTACGGCTCTGTCTACGCCGGCACGGACCTTGCCGATTGGCTGCGGAAGCACGACGTCGATACGGTCACCTTGGCGGGCTACATGACCAACAACTGCGTGCTCGCCTCCGCCGTGGAGGCAGAGTTCCTCGGCTTCACCACCGAAGTCCTCTCGGACGCCACCGGCGCCATCAACCTTGCAAACGATGCCGGTTCCGCCGATGCGAAGACCGTGCACACGACACTCCTCACGCTGCTGAACTCGAACTGGGCAGCAGTAGCGGATACTGACACGTGGACCGATGCCCTAACTGCACAGCAGGCCCTCACCAGGAGTGATCTCGGCAGCTCAGCGGTGGCCGGGTTGGAGCTCCTCCCCCAGGCTTAACCAGGCGTCCCGGGCTCCCATTGTTGTCGCCGGGGTGGGAAGCCCGGGAACACCAGCAGCATTGGCGCCGTTGCATTCACGGGGACCAAGCCCCAACGAATCTCAAGGACTAATTTCATGAAGTGGTTTCTCCTCGCCGGCGCGATCCTGAGTGAGGTGACGGCGTCCCTCTCCTTGAAAGCGGCGTTGGAAAACCCTGCATTCTTCATCGTGGTTGTTCTCGGTTATTCCGCTTCCTTTGCTTTCCTCGCGGCGGTCCTCCGCAAAGGCCTGGGACTCGGCGTTGCCTACGGTATTTGGGCTGCGTTGGGAGTGACACTCACGGTGCTGCTGGCCGCCCTCATCTTTGGCGAAGCGTTGACTCCGGTGATGATGATCGGCGTCGCCATGGTCATTGCCGGCGTCCTCTGCGTGGAACTCGGATCGCATAAAGAGCCTGCAAAAGAACCGGCAAAAGAAATGGCCCGCTCATGATGTGGCTGTTGCTGGCTGGGGCAATCCTCACCGAGGTGACCGCAACTCTGTTCCTGCGCGTCGCACCCACAGGTAAGCGGCGCTGGTACGTACCTGTCGGCGTCGGGTACTTCCTGGCGTTCACGCTCCTCACCCTGACCTTGGACCAGGGAATGAGCCTCGGCGTTGCCTACGGCATCTGGGCCGCGGCCGGCGTCGCGCTGACGGCCCTTGCCAGCCGCGTCTTTTTCAAGGAGACGATCACCCCCATCATGATGCTCGGGCTGGGGCTCATCATCGGCGGTGTCCTTCTCATCGAGCTCGGCGCAGCACACTAGCGGCCCCCGTAACGGGAGCTGGGAATTACTTAAGTGCAACGGCAATGCGGCCGTTTCTCTCATGGCGGACGGGCTCTCCCACCTCCACGCCTTCCATGTTCAAATGGGAAGGTTGAACCGGCCGCCCGAGTCCGCTCCACGGCCTCGGCCTTATGGAAGGAAGCACATGACCGATCGTCCGGAACACCCCCCGATCCCCACCCCCGGAAGTGCCCAAGGCCTGGACAGCAAGGTTGAAGGCGGATGCCCGGTGGCGCATGGCAGCGTCACCTCGCACGGCAGTGAGAGTGAAAACCCGGCCATCGATTCGCCGGAACCGAAGGGGCACCGGCCGAGGACCGTCGCGGATTGGTGGCCCAACCAGCTTGACCTCTCGGTGCTTCACAGCCATAACTCCAAGGGCAACCCGCTTGGCCCCACGTTCAGCTACCGTGAGGAGTTCCAGAAGCTCGACGTCGAGGCGCTCAAGCAGGACATCATCCAGGTCCTCACCACGTCCCAGAACTGGTGGCCGGCGGACTTCGGCCACTACGGCGGCCTGATGATCCGGTTGAGCTGGCACGCCGCCGGCACCTATCGCGTCCACGACGGGCGCGGCGGCGCCGGGGACGGCAGCCAGCGGTTCGCGCCGCTGAACAGCTGGCCGGACAACGCCAACCTGGACAAGGCCCGCCGGCTGCTGTGGCCCGTCAAGCAGAAATACGGCCAGAAGCTTTCGTGGGCGGACCTGCTGGTCCTGGCCGGGAACGTTTCCCTCGAGTCCATGGGATTCAAGACCTTTGGCTTCGCCTTCGGCCGCGAAGACGTGTGGGAGCCGGAGGAGATCTTCTGGGGACCGGAGGACACCTGGCTCGGCGATGAACGCTACATCGGTGAGGGCCAGATGTCGGAGGAGGTCGGCTCCACGGAAATGGGCCTGATCTACGTCAACCCCGAGGGCCCGATGGGCAACCCGGATCCCAAACTCGCTGCAGCATTCATCCGCGAAACCTTCAAGCGGATGGCCATGAACGACGAAGAGACCTTTGCGCTGATTGCCGGCGGCCACACGTTCGGCAAGACCCACGGCGCCGGTGACGCGGACGCGCACGTAGGTCCTGAGCCGGAAGGCGCCAACCTCGAGGCGCAGGGGCTGGGCTGGCTCAGCACCTACGGCAGCGGCAAGGGGGCGGACACGATCACGTCGGGTTTGGAAGTGACCTGGACCGACCGGCCCACGCAGTGGAGCAACCGCTTCCTGGAGATCCTGTTCGAGTACGAGTGGGAGCTGGTCAAGAGCCCTGCCGGCGCGCATCAGTGGGTGGCCAAGGATGCCCCGGAGATTATCCCGGACGCGCATGATCCCAACAAAAAGCACCGGCCCACCATGCTGACCACGGACCTGTCGCTGCGCTTCGACCCGGTCTATGAGGAGATTGGGCAGCGCTTCCTGAAGAACCCGGATGAGTTCCAGCTCGCCTTCGCCAAGGCCTGGTACAAGCTGCTGCACCGCGACATGGGCCCGGTTGGCCCGCACATGCTCGGGCCGTGGGTCCCGGAAGCCCAGCTCTGGCAGGACCCGGTCCCGGCAGTGGACCACGAGCTCATCGACGAACAGGACATCGCCTCACTCAAGGCCCAGCTCCTGGACTCAGGCCTGTCCGTCTCACAGCTCGCCGGAACGGCATGGGCCGCGGCGTCCACCTTCCGCAAGACCGACCGGCGCGGCGGCGCCAACGGTGCCCGGATCCGGCTGGAGCCGCAGAACGGCTGGGAGGTCAACGAACCAGAGCAGCTTACGACGGCGCTGCAGGCGCTTGAGACGGTCCAGCAGCAGTTCAATGCAGCCCAAGCCGGGGGCAAGAAAGTCTCGCTGGCGGACCTGATCGTACTCGGCGGCTGCGCCGCGGTGGAAAAGGCTGCGCGGGACGCAGGCTTCGCCGTCACCGTGCCGTTCCGGCCCGGCCGCACCGACGCCGCCCAGGAGCAGACCGACGTCGAGCAGTTCCAGTACCTGAAGCCGCGGGCGGACGGGTTCCGGAACTACGTGCGCCCCGGCGAGAAGCTCCAGCCGGAGACCCTCCTGCTGGACAAGGCGTACCTGCTGGACCTCTCCGCACCGGAGATGACGGCGCTCATCGGCGGCATGCGCGCCCTCGGCACCAACGTGGGCGGTTCCAGCCACGGCGTCCTCACGGACCGGCCGCAGGTCCTGACCAACGACTTCTTCGCCAACCTGCTCTCACCGGGCACCAAGTGGAAGGCGTCGGAGAACGAGGAGAACGTCTACGAAATCAGCGACGTCGCCACCGGTGCACTGAAGTGGACCGCCACACCGGTTGACCTGGTCTTCGGCTCCAACTCCCAGCTCCGGGCGATCGCCGAGGTCTACGCAAGCGATGACGCCAAAGAGAAGTTCGTCAACGACTTCGTGGCGGCCTGGGTGAAGGTGATGGAACTGGACCGCTTCGACCTGCGCTGATCCCGGTTTACTGAGCGAGCGTCCGGGCCGGCTGCAGATGCGGCCGGCCCGGACGCGACCTGACAACGTACGTTGTCGACAAAATGGGCGGGTTCCGTGCGGATGATTTCATTCATTGTGCAGCTCGCCGACGTCGGGAACGAGCACTTCTTGTGCCTCAGTTTCCGGACGGGAGAAGCGTACTGCGACGCGAGGTGACCCTACGGAGCCCCGCTTTATCAGTCGCGCTTCGAGGATGGGCGCGGCGTGAGGTACTTTCCGTCCTTCAATCTGCCGTATCAAAGCAGTGGCAGCGGCGACGCCCATGTCATAGACGGGTTGGGCAATGACTGTCAGGGGCGGCGTAGTGAGGCGTGTCCAGGCGAAGTCGTCGTACATCAGGAATGAAACGTCCCTGGGGATGGAGAGTTCAAGTTCCTGCATGGCACCCAGAACGCTGAGGGCGATGAGTCCATCTGATGCCACGACCGCCGTGGCCGGGTCCGGCAGGATGAGGAGTTCACGCGTGATGTTTCGGATGGAGTCTGCATCGCCGGCATTGAGCCGTACCAGGTCGTGGGGGAACGCCAGTCCTTTATCCGAAAATGCCCGCCGCATGCCGTCCAGGCGATCAGAAATCTGTGATGAATCCACCTCCGCCGCCGCGCTGAACGGCGAGTCGGACTTCAATGTGGAGATGAAGGCAATTCTGCGGTGGCCGGAGTCAATTAAGTACCTCGTTGCCTCGTAGGAGATATCAGTCATGTCGACTGCGACGGTTACTGCCGAGAGTCCGTTCGCAGCCCGGTCCAGCAGGACCAAAGGCCGCCCCGACTCGTAAACACGCTGTAAATGCTCAGTTTCAGTCGATGACGCAGGAGCCACTATTAGGCCGTCCACCCGCTTGTCCAGCAGGACCTGGACCGCATCGACCTCCGCAGCCTGTTCCTCGTCGGTGTTCACGAGGATGACGTTGTAGCCGCTCTTCTTTGCAGTGTCGGTGATACCCCTGGTGGCCAGACCAAAGTGCGGGTTTTCAATGTCACCGACCACCACGCCTATCGTGTGCGATTTTCCGGTGTTCATGCTGCGCGCGAGCTCATTCGGCCGGTAGGAAAGTTGCTCGGCGGCGGCCAGGACGCGCTCCCGGACTTCGTCGCTCACGGCCCCGTAGTTGCCCAGCGCCCGCGCGGCTTGGGCCTTGGACACCTGGGCCGCTTTGGCCACGTCCGCGACCGTGACGTCGCGGCGCCTGGAATTGTTGCTGCTCATTTCTGCCTTTCCAAAGGGGCCTTGACGGCCGATGTGGCTTGAGTTACATTTTTACCAACCCCAATGTGAGTCCGGTCTCAACCCTAGCGCTTGAGACCGGACTCAGCAAGCAATTATCAACGAAGGCCGAAGGGCCACCCACGATTGGAAAGAACCTTGAGCAAACGATTCAACTTCCGCCCAGCGGCAATGGTCGCCGCCGCCGTCGCGGCTCTTTTGGCACTGTCGGGCTGCGGGGGGTCAACTCCTGCCTCGTCAGCTGACAACCCTTACGGACTGATTGAGCCTGGCACTGTCCGGGTTGCCAGCCTTGGTGACTCCAAGCCATACACTTTCACCGACGCGCAGGGTAACTTCACGGGTTTCGATGTTGAGCTTTTCAAGGACGTAGCCAAGCGGGCCGGAGTGGACAATGTCGTCTTCACCGGCCAGGACTTCTCCGCGATCCTGCCCGCTGTGGCCAACGGCCAGTTCGACGTCGGGGTGGCCGCCATCGGAATCACCGAAAAGCGCAAGGAAACCGTGGACTTTTCCGAGGGTTACCTCGCCGGCTACCTGACGGTCCTGACCACCAAGGATTCCGGAATCAAGGACGTGGACGGCCTGTCCGGCAAGCGCCTTGGCGTGGTGCAGGGAACGCTGCAGGAAGCCTACGCGGTGAAGAACTTCACCACCGCGAACCTGGTCCGGTTCCCGGACAACAACTCAGCAATCGCAGCGGTGAACAGCGGATCAGCTGACGCCCACTTCCTGGACTACGAAGCCGCCAAGGATTACCAGGAGCAGCACGGCATGGTCAGTGTTGCGGACATCCCGTCCTTCGACGCGCCCGCCGGTTTCGCCGTAGCCAAGGACAAGACCGCCTTCAAGCAGGCCCTGAACAAAGCCCTGGCAGAAGCCATGGAAGACGGCACCTGGAAGACGCTGTACCAGAAGTGGTTCCCGGGCTCCCCGATGCCTGAGCAATACCTGCCCAAAGCCGAGCAGACAGCCACACCGGCCCCGGCCGCAAGCAAGTAAGCCCCTCAATAAACCAGGCCGGGAACCAGCCGGCTGCACCTAACCGGGCGGACCGCCGTTCGCGGTCCGCCCGGGATTCATAAGCCAACTACGTCTGAGAGCAACCATGGACTGGTTCAACACCATTATCCGCACCTTCTTCGACTTCAAGGCGATGGCCGAAGTCCTCCCGCAACTCCTCGGAGTCGGGCTCCTGAACACGCTGATCATTTCCATCGCGGCAACCATCCTGGGTGTTTTCCTGGGCATGGTGATCGCCGTTATGGGCATCTCCCCCTCGAAATGGCTGCGCGTTCCGGCGCGAATTTACACCGATCTGTTCCGCGGCCTTCCCGCGATCCTGACCATCCTGCTCATCGGTCAGGGCTTTGCCCGGCTGAGCCAGTCGGTCTTCGGGCCCTCGCCCTATCCGCTGGGCATCATCGCCCTGAGCCTGATCGCCAGCGCCTACATCGGCGAAATCTTCCGCGCCGGCATCCAAAGCGTGGACAAGGGCCAGGGTGAGGCCTGCCGCGCCCTCGGCATGAGCTACGCCAAGTCCATGGCCCTGGTGGTAATCCCGCAAGGCATCCGCCGGGTACTGCCCGCTCTGGTGAACCAGTTCATCGCCATCGTCAAGGACTCCTCCCTCGTCTACTTCCTGGGCTTGCTGGTCAGCGAACGCGAACTCTTCCGCGTTGGACAGGACGCCGCCGTACTCTCGGGCAACCTTTCGCCCCTGGTCATGGCAGGCATCTTCTACCTCGTCATCACCGTGCCCCTGACCCACTTGGTCAACTACTTCGACAACAGGTTCCGCACCGGCCGGCGCCGCCCCACAGCGCCTACAAGCGGCCTGAAGGAAGTCACAGAACTCGACGCGGCCTCGCCGCTGATTACCGGGAGCAACACATGAGCCTCGCCAGCAACACCTCACGCAGCAACGCAGCCCCAGACATCGAGACCTTCCACGGCTCCAGCCTGGAACTGAAGAACCTCACCATGGCCTACGGGGACATCGAGGTCCTTCGCAACGTCAACCTCACCGTCAAACCGGGAACCACCACCTGCATCATCGGACCGTCCGGTTCGGGCAAGTCCACTCTCCTCCGGGGAGTCAACCGCCTGCATGAACCCAAAAGCGGAGACGTGCTCCTGGCGGGCGAGAGCGCGCTGAAAGTCAACCCCGACATCCTGCGCGCCCGCATCGGCATGGTGTTCCAGCACTTCAATCTCTTCCCGGACCACACCGCCCTGGAAAACGTGGCCCTGGCTCTGTGGAGCGTGAAGGGCATGCCCAAAGCCGAAGCGCGCGAACGCGCCCGACGCCGCCTTGCCGAAGTCGGACTCGCCGAACGCGCCGACCACCGCCCACGGGACCTGTCCGGCGGCCAGCAGCAGCGCGTCGCCATCGCCCGCGCCCTCGCCATGGAACCGGAAGTCATGCTGTTCGACGAAGCCACCAGCGCACTGGACCCGGAACTCGTCAAAGGCGTCCTGAACCTGATGGCAGGACTCGGCCGCCGCGGAATGACCATGCTCGTGGTCACCCACGAAATGGGCTTCGCCCGCAAGGTCGCAGACCAGGTTGTCTTCATGGACGAAGGTGAAGTCGTCGAAGCGGGCACCCCCGGCGACCTCTTCGACAACCCCAAGAGCGAACGCCTCCAGCGCTTCCTCTCGGAAGTACTCTGATGCGACAAGTTACAGCGTCACCCATTCGGACCGCAGTCGTCGGATTCGGGGTCTCCGGCAAAGTCTTCCACGCGCCGCTCATCGCAGCGGGTCCTGGCTACTCGCTGGACCTGATTGTCACGGCTGATCCAGCCCGCGCTGCGGAGGCGGCCAGGATTTATCCTCAGGCCCGGGTTGTTCCAACGCCGGAGGACCTGTTCGCCCTCTCCGGCGATCTTGACCTGGTAATCCTCGGAACCCCGCCGCTCACCCACTTCGACCTTGCCTCGACGGCGATGGCCCACGGCCTTCACGTGGTCGTGGACAAGCCGTTCGTCACCACATCCGTTCAAGGCGAAGGCCTCATCTCGCAGGCAACTGAAGCCGGTGTCCAGCTCACTGTCTTCCAGAACCGCAGGTGGGACGCGGATTTCCTGACGCTCCAAAAGCTGCTGAGGGACGGTGCGCTGGGCGAAGTCCGCAGCTTCGAGTCGCGCTTCGAGTGGTGGCGGCCGGAAGGCTTCGGGAATTGGCGTGACACCGCCTCCCTGCCGGAAGGCGGCGGAATCCTCCACGACCTTGGTGCCCATCTGATCGACCAGGCCGTCCAACTGTTCGGTGCGGTCGAAGAAAGCTACGGGGAGACGGCGAACCGTGGCCCGCATCCGGAGGGAGCTGACACGGAGGCCTTTGTGTCACTGCTACACGAATCCGGTGTCCGGTCCAGGCTGTGGATGAACGGCATGGCAGCGCAGGTGGGCCCACGCTTCCACGTCCTGGGTTCCGAGGCCGGCTACACCAAATGGGGCCTGGACAGCCAGGAGCCGGACCTTGCAGCGGGTATGTCCCCGTTGGACCCCTCCTATGGCATGGAGCCCCAGGTCGCTTGGGGGGTCCTGGGCATCGACGGTGCCACGACGCCCGTTCGACCAGAAACCGGGGCCTACCCCCAGTTCTACGCAGGACTGGCCGCCGCCCTTCGCGGCGAGGGCACGCTGCCCGTCAACCCCGCCGAGTCCCTTGAAGTCCTTAGCACCATCGAAAAAATTCACGCCTTCGCCTAGCCAGGGCCGAGCAGCTCAGGTGCAGTGCCATTGCACTCCTGCGCGAATCACCGTTTTTAAACACACCCAGAAAGGGAGAACCATGTCCTCCACAACCCCAGCCAAACACGTCGCCGTCATCGGCGGCGGCATCCTCGGCGCATCGACCGCCATGCACCTCGCACGGGGCGGGGCGCAGGTGACACTTGTAACAGCTGGGCCGCTCGCGAACGGGGCTTCGAGCCGTTCCATTGCATGGCTGAACTCATCGGGTGCCCGCTCCGCCGAATACCACTACCTGCGAATGCTCGCCATTGACCGCTACCGCACCTGGAGCGCGCACCACCCCGAGAGCCGCGGCTACATCCGGTTCGATGGTGCAATGAAGTGGGCAGGCCCCACCGAAACCTTCCGTGAGACCTTCGCCTTCGAACGTTCAACCGGGTACAACTCCGTCTGGATCGACCGCGCCGACGTGCCGCAGATCGCGCCCGACGTGAACGCCGATGCCGTGGCCGAAGAAGGAGCCATCTACAACCCGGGCGAAGGCTGGGTGAACATGCCCGATTTCATCCCGGCACTCGTGGCCGAGGCCGTGGCCAGCGGCGCGCGCATCGTCGAGCACGCCGGCGATGTGCGGGTTGACGTGCAGAACGGTGCCGCAGCCGGCGTGGTACTCGGCGACGGGACACGGTTGGCTGCCGACCAGGTAGTGCTGGCTACCGGCGGCCAGGTTCCAGCCCAGCTCGCCGCCCTGGGCGTAACGGTTCCAGATGCCACACCTGCCGCCTTCGTGCTGTTCACCGATCCGATCGACATCAAAGTAAAAACCGTGCTCAACACCCCGCGCGTCGCGGTGCGGCCCACGCCCGACGGCCGGCTCGTGCTCGACGCCGATTGGGCAGAGCAGTCGGTGATTGTTGAGGATGACGGTTCCTTCACTGTTCCCAATGAATCGGTGCAGGGCTTGCTCGACGAGGCATCGAAGGTGCTCGCCGGGAACCCCCGGCTGACCGCGCAGCAAGTGGGAGCAGGACTGAAACCCATTCCGGGCGACGGCGAACCGGTAGTGGGTCCAGTGCCTTCAATCCCGGGACTGCACACCGTGTTCACCCACTCGGGCGCAACGCTCGGGCTGATCCTCGGTGAGCTCCTCGCCGAGGAGATCCTCACAGGAACCCCGTCTCCGGTGCTGCAGTCGTTCCGCCTCGACCGCTTCGACACCGGTGTCGCCACGCCGGAGGCCGTGAGCACGGGTGCCTGGGCCCCCGTGCCCCAGAACTAGCAGGCCGGGAAGTGGTGGACGCCGCCGCATCCACCACTTCCCCGATTGCCCGGCCGTCCGGACCGTGTGCCCTAGTTCTCTGCCTGGTGTGGAGGAGGTCCCACCGAGTCTCGGATATTAAGCCGTGCTTCCAAGACATTGTGCCTTGGAACGGATGTCTCGCCGGCGATCCTGGCAAGGAGAAGCTCGGCTGCCATTGAGCCGATGCGGTGCACCGGCTGGTGAACGGATGTTATCGCCGGTTGCATGAATGTCATCCAGTCGAGGTCATCGAAGCAGACAACGGAAAGTTGGCTGGGGACCCTGATCTTGAGGTCGGCGACGGCCTGCATGAGTCCTTGGGACATGGTTCCGTCGGCGGTGAAGACGGCGGTAGGCCGGTGATCGGACTCGAGGAGCTGGATGGCTTCGTGGCGTGCGGCTTCCGAGGAGTAAGCTCCGGCGCGGCTGATCAGTTGGGTCTGCACGGGGATGCCTGCGTCCCGGTGGGCGTCGAGGTAGCCGAGTAGCCGCTGCCAGCTTGGATAGAGCGTTTCCGCGGTCACCGGGGAAAAGGCCGCCTTAGCTACAAAGTCCTCCAGGCTGCCATTGTCGATTTGCTCAAGTTCAGCGATGATTCCTATTCGCCGGTGGCCGGCTTTCAACAGGTGAGTGACTGCTTCACGGGCGGCGCCGCGGTTGTCGACTGTCACTGAGTCTGCCGTCAGGTCGTAGGCTGCCCGGTCTATTTGGACTGTTGGGCAGCCGCCGGCGATGAGACTGCGCAGATGTTCGGATCCCTGAACATCGCAGGGAGTGATGATGAGGCCATCAACGCGTTTTTCGAGGAGAAGCTGAACGGCTTCCTTTTCGCGTTCAAGATTTTCATCGCTGTTGGTGAGGATGACGCCGAACCCCCGTGATCTTGCCACGTCGCCGATCCCGCGCAGGACCCGGGCGTAAAAGGCGTTGTCGATGTCAGCGGCGACTACGCCTATGGTTTGGCTTCGGCCCGTGACGAGGCTGCGGGCAACCATGTTGGGCTTATAGCCGAGTTTCCGGGCCGCAGCTTGAACCCGCGCCGTGACCTCATCGCTGGCGTAACCGTAACCACCGAGGGCGCGCCCGGCTGTAGCCGTGCTGACACCGGCTTCAGCTGCAACCTGGGTGATGGTGATCCGGGGAGGTGGCGGCATGGGAGTCTTTCCGTGATTGGGAGTGCTCCGGGTGCTTGTGCACAGCCCGGAGCCGGGGCTCAGTAGCTTACCTGCCTCGTGCAGCGGCACCCTTCCAAGACATAACCCAGGGTTCGATTCGGGCCTTCCAGGCTACTCAGGCAGTGCGACCTACGCCAGGTGTGGGCAGAGGCATGGCGGTGAGGAGTTCTCCTTCCCCGAAGGCTCCGAGCCTGCTGCATGTGAGGGCAGAGGCTTCTGACGCCTTTGTCATCGCCTCATGCGGGTTATTTGCTTGCAGCAGCCCAGTCAAAAGGGTGGCGATATATGTGTCACCGGCGCCCAGAGTGTCCACCAAGGTGGTGTTTGCCGCCGGGGCTTGGTAGGCCTGTTCCCGGCCCACCAGGACAGCACCGTCTGCTCCACGTGTTACCAGCGCCCAGGTGGCACCGAGTGCGATGGCATGCCGCGCCAGATCGAGTCCCTCGGGTCCGGTGAGGTCTCCTCCCGAAAAGGATGCGAGATAACAGTGCTGCGCGACCGTGCTGAGAAGACCGGTATCCCTGTTGGTGGAGAAGTCGAAGGACACGCGTGAGACGGATGCGAGGTCCGGCGCCAAATCCTCCAGGAGACTGGAGACGCTGAGGTGGACCGCATCAAAACCGGACGCCGGTGAAACGAACCCGCCATCGAATTCGGCCCGGGAGACTCCGAGTCCGACTTCCCGGAACACTCTGTCCCCGTTGTTCCGGCCAATCACGCAGTAAGCGGTACTGCCGGGCCGGACCTGCAGTAAGTCCGTGGACACCCCTTCACGGATCAGGGCATCCCGGATGAGGGCTCCGGCAGCATCTGTCCCCACGGTGCCGGCGTAGGCCGCTCTTGCTCCCGCGCGACGTGCGAAAACCGCCGCGTTCAGGGCATTGCCGCCCGCAAAAACCTGCCCCTCATCCAAGTAGCAGTCAACAACGTTGTCCCTAGCCGTCAGGATCGAAACCATCGCGCCTCCCAAGTAGTCATCCTAACGAGGATAAGAGAACGTTCGCAGAAAGTCGAGCCACAAATTTCCCACGCCAGATGGTCCGCCGCCTGCCAAAAGATGCGCAAGCCTTGGAATCCGCGCTCTAACAGCGCGGGGAAACGTCTCGGAAGCATCTCTTGACGAGCCCGAACCGGTGACTGTAGCTTTGCCGTATCTGAAAACGCTCTCACAACAGCTGCGGCGAATCATCGTCGAATACGGCCTCGTGACGACTACCTTTTTCGCAGATCGGAAAGCAATGCGCACTTATTCAAAAAAGTTCCGCCTCGGCGTGCTGATGGCCTCAGCGGCTGTGATCGCCAGCGTTGTCACTGCCTGTGGCGGCAGCCCCTCGTCATCCCCTTCAGAGGACAACTCGTACGGTCTGATTCAGCCGGGCACTGTCCGGGTTGCCAGCGTCGGGGATCTCAAGCCTTATGCCTTTGCCGATGCGCAGGGCAACTTCACCGGTTTCGATGTGGAGCTTTTCAAGGATGTGGCCAAGCGGGCCGGGGTGGACAATGTGGTCTTCACCGGCCAGGACTTCTCCGCGATCCTGCCCGCTGTGGCCAACGGCCAGTTCGACGTCGGGGTGGCAGCGATTGGGATCACTGATAAGCGCAAGGAAACTGTGGATTTCTCCGAGGGCTACCTCGCCGGTTTCCTGACAGTCATTACCACCAAGACCTCCGGCATCACCGGCGCGGAGGACCTGGCGGGCAAACGCCTTGGCGTGGTGCAGGGAACGCTGCAGGAAGCCTACGCGGTGAAGAACTTCACCACCGCGAACCTGGTCCGGTTCCCGGACAACAACTCAGCAATCGCAGCGGTGAACAGCGGATCAGCTGACGCCCATTTCCTGGACTATGAAACGGCCAAGGATTACCAGGAGCAGCACGGCCTGGTCAGTGTTGCGGACATCCCGTCCTTCGACGCGCCCGCCGGTTTCGCTGTCGCCAAAAGCAAGACCGCCCTCAAGGAGGCCCTGGACAAGGCCCTGGCAGAAGCCATGGAAGACGGCACCTGGAAGACGCTGTACCAGAAGTGGTTCCCGGGGTCCCCGATGCCTGAGCAATACCTGCCCAAAGCGGAGCAGTCAGCAACTCCGGCCCCGACCACAGGCAAGTAACCCCCTCAAGGAACCAAGCCGCTGCACCTAACCGGGGCGGACCGTTCGCAGTCCGCCCCGGAATGCTCACGGCCTTCATACGAAAGTACAGGAACAAAAAAATGACCGACGGCACCTTCATTGGAATCCAGCCTGTCAAAGAAATCCCTGACAATATCCGGGAATCCCAGGAGCACGCCTTGACCCTCTGGCCTGAAATCAGGTCGTACGTATTGGGTCTGTCGGAGCTCAGCAGGGTCTACCTTGTCGGCGCCGGGGGCTCGCTCTCCGGCCTGCACGCGGCCCAGTACTTCCTGGACCGGCGGGCCACAACGCCCGTAACATCGGTGAACTCCGACGAGTTTTACTACCGCGCATCACCCGGAGTGGGGCCAGGTGCGCTCGTTATCTCCTTCTCGGCGGCAGGCATGACGCCCGAAACCGCAAAGGCAGCCTCCTGGGCGCAGGCGCGGGGGGCGGCCGTAGTGGCAGTGACCCTGAACGCTGAAGGCACCCTGGCAAAAGCAGTCAACACGGCTTTTGTGGCCAAAACCGGGGACGGCAACCAGATCCTCCTGCAACTGCTCGCCCTCGCAATTCTGGAACGCGAAGGCCAGAACGCCTCCGAGGAGCTCTCGGCCTTGGCTGCACTGCCGGGCGCCACCGAAACCGCGGTGCGCGCGTTCGAGCCCTACGCGGCCAAGATCGCCGAGAACATGAAGGACGTCCCCGTAACGTACCTCATCGCTTCGGGATCACTGGAGGGTATGGGAAGCACCTTCACCAGCTGCTTCCTGCAGGAAATGCAGTGGATGCACGCGGCAACCCTCAACGCGAACGAGTTCTTCCAGGGCCCGTTCGAGGTCTTCGACAAGGACACCAAAAGCATCCTGTACTTAGGCGAAGATGAGAGTCGCCCCATGGCGGAACGCGCCGACCGCTTCCTGGAGGAATACAGCGGTGAGACGTTCCGGGTGGACAGCCGCGAACTCGAGCTTCCCGGTATCCCCCAGAAACTGCGCGCTTTCGTCGCCCCGCTGGTCTTTTACACCATTTCGTTCCGGCTCGCAGCCCACTACGCAGCGGTGCGGGGATATTCGCTTGAAGGACGCCGCTACATGTGGCAGTTCGCGTACTAGCAATACGGCATCGAAGCTGGGAGGGGCCTCAGCCGCCCCTCCCAGCCAGCCGATGATTCTCAAAAATGGTTGGCCCAGGGGCGCTGCGCCCATCGCCTGCCGTTAGGAATCGGGCTAGCCTGACGTCCATGGCCCAGCCAGGCTCCTAGTCTGCGGCAGCGAGCTGCCCGCAGGCGCCGTCGATCTCCTTGCCACGGGTGTCGCGCAGGGTGCATGGCACCCCCGCGGCGCGGAGCCGTTCTATGAACTCCTGCGCTACCGGCTTGTCCGAGGCGGTCCAGATGGAGCCGGGGGTGGGGTTGAGCGGAATTGGGTTCACGTGCACCCAGCCGCGGCCACGCTGGTTGAGTTTCTTGGCCAGCAGGTCTGCACGCCAGGGGTGGTCGTTCATGTCCTTGATCAGCGCGTACTCGATGCTGACCCGGCGGCCGGTCTTGCGGTAGTAGTGGTAGGCCGCGTCGAGTGCCTCGTCCACCTTCCAGCGGTTGTTGACCGGGATCAGCTCGTCGCGGAGCTCGTCGTCGGGGGCGTGCAGTGACAGCGCGAAGGTGACCGGCAGGTCCTCGTCCGCAAGCTTGCGGATGGCGGGGACGAGGCCCACCGTGGAGACGGTGATGTTCCGGGCAGACATGCCCAGGCCCTCGGGCGAGGGGTCCACGAAGCGGTGGAGGGCGGCCATTACGCGCTTGTAGTTGGCCAGCGGCTCGCCCATACCCATAAAGACAATGTTGGTGACCCGCTCGCCGTCGTGCTCGTTTTCGCCCAGCTCGCCGGCCGCGATTGCCCGGTTGGCAGCGACCACCTGGTCAACGATCTCGGCGGTGGACATGTTGCGGGTCAGCCCGGCCTGGCCGGTGGCGCAGAAGGGGCAGTTCATCCCGCAGCCGGCCTGCGAGGACACGCAGAGGGTGATGCGACCGGGGTAGCGCATCAGCACGGACTCCACCAGCGCCCCGTCGAAGAGCCGCCAGAGGAACTTGATGGTGTCCCCCTTGTCGGTGCGGAGGCGGCGAACCTCGGTGAGCAGCGGCGGGAACATCTGGGAGACGAGCTCCTCGCGGCCGGCCTTGGGCAGATCGCTCATGGCTTCCGGGTCCGTGGTCCAGTGCTGGAAGTAGTGCGTGGAGAGCTGCTTTGCCCGGAAAGCAGGGACGCCAAGCTCCTTCAGCTTCGCGGCGCGCTCGGCCAGGGTCAGGTCCGCCAGGTGCGCCGGCGGCTGCTTCACCCGCGGGGAGGCGAACTGGAGGAGCGGACGGCCCTCGACAGTACGCGCCTGCTCCCAGCCCTCCGCCGTCGGGAGGACCTGGGGGCGGGTGCTGTCGGCTGGCACGCCGTCCTGTTGGCGGGCGCGGGCGGGCGATGGGGAGGAAGGAGTGGGGGAAGTCATCCTTGCTATTGTCCCATGCCGGTTTTCACTTTGGGGAATCGGGGCACTATGATGCCGCTCCCATCCAGGATTTCGACGAAACGGTCCACGCCTTGTCACGACCGGACCGCTGGCTGCCGGGGTTTCGTTGACAGCACCAACGCTCCCTCTTTAGGCTCCTGCCAGCGTGGATGCCAATGCGAAAGGACAGTGTTGTGGACCAAAACAGTGGGCAGTTGCGGGAGCATCTAGGCCTCCTTGGCTTTGGCGGCACAGGGGTTGGCAACCTGTACCGCGCCATACCCGATCAGCAGGCGGCAGCAACGGTGGAAGCAGCCTGGGATGCCGGTATCCGCTACTTCGATACGGCACCGCACTACGGACTGGGCCTGTCCGAGCGGCGGATCGGCGAAGTCCTGGCGGCCAAGCCGCGCAACGAGTTCATCCTTTCCACCAAGGTGGGACGGGTCCTCGTCCCGTCACCTGCCACCAAGGACACCAAGGACCCGGACGGTTTTGACGTGCCCGCTGGACTGCGACGTGAATGGGACCCCTCCGAAGCAGGAGTGAGGCACAGCATTGAGGATTCCCTGGAACGGCTGGGAACCGGCTACATCGATATCGCCTATCTGCACGACCCCGATGTGTACAGCATGGAAGATGCAGTGAAGTCTGCGCTTCCTGCCCTGGAGAAGGTCCGCGCCGAGGGCCTGGTGCGGGCCATTGGCGTAGGCACCAATACCGCCGGCGCCGCCCTGCAGTGCATCGAAGCGGCCGATCTGGATCTCCTGATGCTGGCCGGCCGGTTCACCATGCTGGAACAGCCGGGCTCGGATGGCCGCCCTGGCGAAGGACTGCTGGACCGCTGCCTGGAGCTGGGGACGGGGGTGGTGAGCGTAGGCGTCTACAACTCCGGCATCCTCGCCAAGCCCACACTGCCTTCCGATGCACACTACAACTATTCCCAGGCCAGCGAAGAGATCCTGGAACGGGCCCGGCTGCTTTCCAGGATCTGCGACGAACACGGCGTGGAACTTCCCACCGCAGCCATCCAGTTCCCCTTCCGCCACCCCGCCGTCGTCAACGTCACGGTGGGTGCCAGCAGGCCGGAGCAAATCAGCGAAAGCGCGGATCGCATGTCCAACCAGGTTCCGGATGAGTTGTGGCAGGACCTGCGGGAGCGTGGACTGATTCCGGGCTGATATTGGCTCCAATCTGCCTCAGCCGCCGCAACCGCCGCGCTCCCCCTGCTACAGCAAATCCTTCTAAAACAACTTCTCTTGTTTAAACACGCTTGCCCTTCTAAAGTTATTAGACCTACTTTTAGAAGGGGTCCACGATGCGGTGGTCAGTGAGGCGCTGCGGGGTTGCCTGCATTCACGCTCTTAGCGCTTGGGTCACGTGACCCGGGATGGACTGGCAGGGCTGGGCCTTGTTCGGGCTCGTGGCAACCTCAGTGCTGACAGCGGTGATGATCGCCGCGCAGATGGCAGGCCTGACCCGGCTGGACCTGCCGCTGGTGCTGGGAACCCTGGTAACGCCTGACCCGGACAAGGCCAGGGTGGCGGGCTTCTTTATCCATCTTGCCGCTGGGCAGGGCTTCGCGTTGGGTTACGCTGCGGTCTTCGCCCTCCTGGGGCAGGCGACGTGGTGGATCGGCGCCCTGCTGGGACTCCTGCACGTCGCGATGGCACTGACGGTCATCCTGCCCCTGCTGCCGGGCATCCATCCGCGAATGGCCTCCACCAGGGCCGGGCCCGCCACAACCGCAGCGCTTGAACCACCGGGCCTGCTTGGCCTGAACTACGGCATCCAGACGCCGGCCGTTGCCGTGGTTGCCCATGTGATCTACGGTGCGGTCCTTGGACTGCTTCTGGGGGCACGATGAGCGTGCATCAACTGGATCCGGCCCAGCAGCAGCGTGAACAGCCCACGCCATTTGCGGCGCAGCAGAAACCGACGCCCATTGGGGACTACGGGCTCCTTGGTGATACCCGGACCGCCGCGCTTGTCTCGGCTGCGGGGTCAGTGGACTGGCTCTGTGCTCCCGCGTTCGACGGCGACCCACTCTTTGGTGCCTTGCTGGGAGGACCGGAGGCGGGCAGGTTCCTCGCTGGGCCGGCCCAGCCCGCCCCCGTGATTTCCCGCCGGTACCGGCCGGATACGGCAACCCTGGAAACGGTATGGGCGCAAGGGCCCGGGCGCCTCGTCCTCACCGAGGCCATGATCTCAGAAGTGGCCGGCGAGCTCCTGCCCACAACCGTCCTGGTCAGGCGCCTGACCGCGGAACACTCACCCGTCCGGGTGACTGTACTTTTCGACCCGAGGCTTGGCGAACAACACCGCCGTCCGCGCGTGCGCCGCGGCACGCAGCTCATCTGCGACTGGGGTCCGCTGGCAACCTCCCTGGGAACGAACCCGCATCTCAACGTTGTGCCCGGCCGCACCCTCGACATCACCATCAATCCCGGCCAGCCCCTCACGCTTGTCCTGGCGCTGGCCTACGGTGAACCCCTGATCCACGTAGACCCGGGGACGGCCTGGAACCTTGTTGAGAAAGACGAGGCGCGCTGGCGGGTATGGACGGACGAGATTGACAGCACGATGCCGTTCCGGGAGCACGTGGTGCGGAGCCTGCTCACCCTCCGCCTCCTCACGTACTCCCCGTCCGGCGCCCCGGTGGCTGCCCCCACCACCTCCCTGCCGGAGGAGCCGGGAGGCATCCGCAACTGGGACTACCGGTACGCCTGGCCCCGCGACGCAAGCATCGGCGTCGGCGCCTTCCTGCGGTCCGGCAAGACGCAGGAAGCTGAAGACTTCCTGGGATGGCTCCTGCATGCCAGCCGGCTGCAGCGGCCGCATCTTCCCGCCCTTCTCACCCTGGCCGGCGGACACGTTCCGAAGGAACGGAACCTGCCCAACTGGCCGGGCTATGCCGGAAGCAGCCCGGCGCGGACCGGCAACCTCGCTGCAACCCAGCACCAGCTCGACGGCTACGGCTGGGTCCTGGACGCAGCCTGGGCCTTCGTGAACAGCGGCCGCAAGCTGAACTCTGAGACGTGGCGTGCCATGCGGGGGTTCACCGACCTGGTAGCCGAAACCTGGCAACAACCCGACGCCGGCATCTGGGAAGTACGCGGCGACGCGGCCCAGCACGTCCACTCCAAAGTCATGGCCTGGCTTGCGCTGGACCGGGCCCTTCGAATCGCCACCACCCACCGCCTCAGCACGCGCCGCCGGCTCCGCTGGGAAACGGCACGCAACCAGATCGCGCACAAGGTGCGAATGAAAGGCTTCGACTCTGCCAGGAATTCGTACACACGGACCTACGGCTCCAACGACCTTGACGCCGCCCTGCTGGTCCTGCCGCTCACCGGCCTGGAAGAATCCGGCTCGCCCCGCCTGACAGGAACAATTGAAGCGGTCCGCGCGGAGCTTTCGGCCGGATTTCCGCTCCTTTACCGCTATCCACCCGGGCAGGACGGCCTCCCCGGGACGGAGGGGGCATTCCTGCCTTGCTCCTTCTGGCTCGTTCAGGCGTTGGCGTTCACCGGCCAGCACCAAGAAGCCACGGCCCTGTTTGAAGCCCTGCTGCTGAAAGGCTCCCCGCTGGGCCTCTTCAGCGAGGAAATCGACCCATCCTCCGGCGCGCTTCTCGGGAACTATCCCCAAGCCCTGACCCATTCGGCCCTGGTGCAGGCCGCACTCGCTCTCCGGGACAACCCTCCCGGCCCTCTTGCCACAACAGATAACGCACTGGATAAGGAGCAATAATGGAAAATCTCATGGCGCACCAACAGTCCAAGCACCCCAAAACCCCGCTGGCAGGGCCCTACGGACACCCGCTCCACCCGACCCTGGTGACGGTCCCCATCGGTGCCTGGACAGCGAGCCTCATTTTCGACGTCGTCGCGCTGCTGGGGAGCGATGACGCGCCCTTCCTGATCGGGTCCTGAGGCTTGGGGCGGACAAGCAGGAGTTCCTCCTCATTCCCTTTGTTCCCAGCCTCGTGGGCTATGCCATCGTCGGCGCCTCCGGCTACCTTGGCGGCAAGCTTGCCTATCACTACGGGGTGCGGGTGGCTGACGAAAAGACGCAAAGCCAAGGGTTTCTTTAAGAATTCGAGGATCCCGCAGGAAACCCGAGGATTAGGATGGTGGCGTAAAGCCGTCAGCGCAACGCGGGCGGATTCCGACCGAAGGGAGAAACACCATGGGTTTGGACGACAAGATCGGTAATGCAGCCGAGAAGATGGGCGGCAAAGGCAAGGAAGCCGCCGGAGAAGCTACCGGCGATGAAAGCCTGAGGGCCGAAGGGCAGGGCGATCAGGCCAAGGGAGACCTGAAGCAGGCCGGCGAGAAAGTCAAGGACGCCTTCAAGAAGGACTGACTTTCCGTGATGGGAAGGGCGCCGCTCCAAACGGGGCGGCGCCCTTCTCTTTCTCCCAGCCATCCCGCTAAAAAGTTGCTCCGACAACTCGCAGGTGGCGTCCCTACCGTTAACGAGTACCAATTACTCGTGTACCCGGGGTCGAAGCAAATTAGTGTTTTCAGCAGCGGAGATCGTAGATTCCGCTACTGAGGTCTCAGTCCATCGATTTCCCCGGCTGTTTGCCGGGGACCAGGCTGGGGCCGGCGACGATGGTGTCCGTCCTGAGACCGCGGGCACCGCCCCCCAGCCGTCGCCGGCCCCACTCACGCCCGTCGGGCCCCGCAAGAAAGAGGCGCGAGCAGCGCGTTCTTCAGGTCTTCGCTCAGGCCTTTCGGAACGTCCAGCTCAACGTTGAGGGCCAGCAACGCCCGGCTGAAGAAGTTACGTGCCGGGGCAGCCATCGTGATGTCGGCGATCTCTTGTACTGAACGCACATTCCAGCAAGGTAGCGGGTGATTGGAAGCCCCCGCGCGAGTCGGGCTCGAGCGCGGGGGCTTCCGTTCGCTTCCGCATTCGGGGGAAAATTTGGAAGCAACTAGAAATGTACCGGCTGGTAACCTGCCGTTAAGCCGGTTTAGGCCGGTCAGCGTGAATCTTGAGTGAACCTTGAGCCGGGCCGTTCAATCGGCATCAACCCGTCAGGTGTCACTCCGACTCCGGCCCGTCGGTTGCCTCGGGGTCCTCTTCGGGTTCGAAAGTATTGGGCTCCGCATCGGCACCGATGCCCACGCCGTCCCCGCCGCCGGGAACACCGCCGTCGTCATTGCCCTTGCTGGCCGCCCCATCCTCCTGCAGCTCGTCATCAGGCAGTGAATCAGGTGAGTTGATGGTCATTGCTCCTCCTCCAGTGGCCGGGCCTCCACGCTAACAGCCCCCGGAACGAAAGGCGCCGACCAGGCCAAAGAATTTACGGCCGACGGCGGACCGGGGCCGCCGCTTTCAGGATGATCTCCAGTCCGGGCCGGGTTCCCGGCCAGTGCCTTTCCAGCGCCCCTGGCCCCGCCCGCTTCAGCACCGACCGCAACACCAAAGCGACAATAACGGCATCGTCCGCATAGCCGATCACGGGAATGAAGTCCGGCACCAGGTCGATGGGCGATAGGAGGTACGCGAGCAGCAGTACCACCCGCACCCGAACCCCGACGGCGACTGTCCGGTCCGCGGCCAGCCTCCTGATCAGCCGGAGCAGGTCCGGCAGCAGGCGCAGCGCGTCCTTCATTGTGACGGTCTCGGGATGGCGGCGGGCGTACCACCACAGCAGGAGGAGCAGCACGGCGTACGCCAACAAAAGGCCCGCCACAGTGCCAAGTAAGGTCTCCCAGGACATCCGCACCTCCTAAGCGCCGGGCAGGCGCCAGCTCCTGCCCGAGGGTACTCCAGATGCGACTAATTGGGCCGGGTATCCAGCCAGATTGGCTCAGCCCCTTGCGGCACCAAGAATTGATGGGATCTTGAGGTAAACCTTGCCGCCCATTGCAGTTTGAGGTTCACGCTGGAGGTATCGGACAAACAGCTTGCGGGAGCAGGAAGTCATGGGAAACAAAGTAGTTTCAGACGAAGTAACAGCCGTAGAAGGCCTGCTCACGGATCAGCATCCGCTGGACTTTTACACCCTGGGGCTGGCCGGCTGCATCGACCGGCTTACGGTGCCCCTTCGTCAGCGCGGGACCGCCGTCCGCTGGGACACTCCGCACTGGGGGATCGAAATACCGGCGGATTGCGCGTCCCTGCTGTACCAGTCGGCGCGCGAGGCGCTCAGCAACGCGTTCAAGTATTCGGAAGCGTCGCAGCTTACCGTCCAGCTCGCCGCCGTCGATCACGGGATCCGCCTGGTGGTGGCCGACGACGGCACAGGCTTCGACAGCAAGCTCGCCACATGCGGTCGTCACCACGGCTACGGACTCCGCCTTATGTCCATCGCCGTTCATGAGGCCAGCGGCTCCGTGGATATCTGCTCGGCCCCGGGGCAAGGCACCAGCGTGACGGTCACCCTGCCGCTGGACTAAGGCTGGGATGCTTCCTGAAGACCAGGATGCCCGCCGTCGCTGGGACGGCGGGCATCCTTATTTTTCGGCACTTGGTGGCGTTACCGCGTCAGCTTCGCGCTATCGTGCTCCAGGTCGCCGATATGGCCGGGCGCGTTGGCGGCCAGGACCCTGGCAACGAAGGCGGCGTACTCGTCCATAAAGTGCCGAAGGAACTTGGCAGTGTCCTCGTTCCTGACCTCCCCATCCTCACCGAACACCGCGGCATCGAAATGGATGTAGGCCTCAGGGGCGTTCAACTGTGGCGCGTCCAGGAAGCTCAGGACGCTGCGGAACGAGGACTGCATTACCGCCGTGCCGATGCTGCCCACGGAGGCGCCGATGATGCCCGTGGGCTTGCGGGCAAACGAGTTACTCCCCCACGGGCGGGAGCCCCAGTCGATGGCGTTCTTGAGGGCACCGGGAATGGATCGGTTGTATTCGGGTGAGACGAACAGGATACCGTCGGAAGCCTCGATGGCCTCCTTCAGGGCGCGGCCCTCCGGCGGGAAATCGGCGTCGTAATCGTAGCTGTAAAGCGGGAGGTCCCTGATGGGGATTTCCGTAAACTCGAGGTCCTCGGGTGCGAGTTTGATCAGCGCATTGGCAAGGACCCTGTTGATGGAGCCGGTAGCGAGGCTCCCCACGAAGTATCCGATCTTAAAAGGTGCCATGAGTGTTCCTTCCAAAAGCCGGTTAGACCGGCGGCCCTATTCTTTTTGGAAAAGATGCCGCCCGTCAGGCGGCTTATGGTGCCGCCTGCAGCACCAAGTCCAGCACAGAAGGCCAACAACGGCCAGAGCAGGCGGAAGGTCCTTGACAGGCCGGGCCGGGGAGCGCTGAATGATCTGTAGCGGAGTCCCCGGTGCGGTCAGGAGCAGCCATGAGCGAGAATCCATTGCAGGACGAGCGGGTCCACACCGAGGCACCCGCCGAGGGCGACCCGGACGCCGACGTCTCAGAGATCCGGGTCCACACCCAGGACCCGGCCGAGGGACCCGATACTCCGGAACCTGCGGCACCCGGCAAATAGCCCGCGCCTGGCAGGGAAGTCCGGGACGCCGCGAAGCCGGCCTCCCGCCGTCGGACGCCACCAGCGTCACACATCCCAGTTGGGCCTGGCGCCTGATCCAGAACATGGCGTTGATCGCCAAGCACCTGCGCCAGCTGTGATGACACTGTTTCTCATCGGATGCGGTTCAGTCGAAGGAGACATGATGAGCACGAAAGTGGAGAAACGGATCGTGGTCGATGTGCCGGTCAGCACGGCCTACAACCAGTGGACGCAGTTCGAGGATTTCCCCCACTTCATGAGCGGCGTGGAAAGCGTGACCCAGCTGAGCGACGACCGCCTCAAGTGGGTTGCGCACATCGGCGGCGTCCACCGGCAGTGGGAGGCGAAAATCCTGGAGCAGGTCCCGGACCGCAAGGTCGCTTGGGCCTCCACCGAGGGCGCAACAAACTCCGGCACCATTGAATTCAAGGACCTCGGCAACAACAGGACCGAACTCGCCCTGACGCTCGAGTACCAGCCCGCCGGCGTGGTGGAGAAGCTGGGTAACCTGCTCCACGTGGTGGGCCGCCAGGCGGACCACGACCTGAAGAAGTTTAAGGAATTCATCGAACACGAAGGCCACGCCACCGGGGCCTGGCGCGAATCAATTCCGGGGTCGGTGGCGGGAAGCCCGGCCAGCACCGTTGCGTCCGGCACGCCTCCAGCCGCTGCCGAGACCGCCTCGGAGCCGCGGCCCTACAACAGGTTCGAGCACCCGTTCGATCAGACCGGCGGCCTGGTGGACTTCGAGGGCGAGTCGGACGAGACAGCTGAAGGCGAGAATTACAGCGCTACGGCACGCCGGAACCGCCACAGCCAGGAGGACACCATCCCGCCCTACGGCGGCCTCTTCGGTGGGCCTTGAACTGCCCTGAGTCCCTCGTCAATGAAAAGGGCTCGACGGCGGCGCCTGGCCCGGCCATCCGGCGCCACGTGCCGCCGTCGTTTTTTCCTGCTCTGGAAACCAGCCAGCCCATTAGGTATGTTGGTAAGCATGCTGATGATTTTTTCCGACTCATCAGCTTCCGGTAACAAAGCGAAGGAGACGTTATGAGCACGAAGGTGGAAAAACGCATTCTGGTGAACGTACCGGTAAGCACCGCTTACAACCAGTGGACCCAGTTCGAGGAGTTCCCGCACTTCATGGGCGGCGTCAAGAGCGTTACGCAGCTCAGTGACGACCGGCTGGAGTGGGTGGCCGAGATCGGCGGCGTCCGCAGGCAGTGGGAAGCCAAAATCCTGGAGCAGATCCCCGACCGCAAGGTTGCGTGGGCCGCCACGGAAGGCGCCACGAACGCTGGCGCTATCGAATTCGAGGACATCGGCGGAGGCCAGACTTCCCTGCAGCTGACGCTTGAGTACGAGCCCGAAGGCATGATTGAGAAGGTAGGCGACAAGCTCAACGTCGTGGACCGCCAGGCCGAAGCTGACCTGCAGCGGTTCAAGGAATTCATCGAGGATGAGGGCTACGCCAGCGGCGCCTGGCGCGGCAGCGTCAGCTCTGGAGCACCAGCCGGCACTCCCGGCGTTGAGGACGCCGCAGGATCCCGCGGCGACTCAGGCAAGGCAGGCATCTCCGGCAAGATGGCGGCCGGCCTGGGCGTTGCTGCGGCAGCGGGTGCAGCGGCAGCCATGGCCGGGGCCAAGAAGGACACTTCCGGTGAAGTCGTGGATGTGACCGTCACGCCGGCAGAACCTGTCACCGTTACACCGGTCTCGCCAGAGCCGATCAGCACCGGCACGACCACGGGTACGGCGGCGGCTGCCGGCTCCACCGGTTCAGTCGCCGATCTGGGAGATGACAGGGTGGGCCACGCCTTCGACCAGACCAACGGCCTGGTGGACACCACCGGCGAGTCCGACGAAACGCTGGAAGGCGAGAACCTCAGCGCCGGGGAACGGCGCGAAGGCGACCGCCGGCCCGACGGCGGCCTGCCGCCAGTCGGCGGTAACCTCGGCCAGCACTGACGGACTTGCGGGCGCCGGGCTGACCGCCGCTGACTGAAGCCCGGACCGGCGTCGGACATTCCGGACACAACGAAAGCGCCGCCCGCCTCCTGTGAGAGGCGGGCGGCGCTTTGCTGCCTGGCGCTACTGCTCAGTGCCGGCGTACTTCACCGACGGCGCGGCCGGGGTTTCCATGCCCTCGCCGATGAAGAAGCTCGGGTGCGGCGGCTGGTTGTAGGCTACGTTTTCGCGGGCTACGGCGGTCCGGTAGACGGTGTCGTGCATGAGGGTGCGGAGCCGGACCTCGGTGGGTGAGGTGCTCGTGTAGATCCGCAGCTCGGTGCTGTCCGACGACGGGAATGCAAGTTCCTCGCGCCAGTCACCCAGGAGGTCCGCCTGGAGCGACGGGTTGCCCTTGGTGTGGTTGTTGGTCCTTGCGCCCGTGGCGGTCAGGAGCCTGTCGCTGGCTTCGGTTTCCCAGTTCCACTTGGAGATGGTGGGGACACCCACCCCGGCTACGGCGTCAAAGTCGTGGTCGACAACTTCGCGGAGCAGGTCCCCGTCCCACCAGGCCATGAAGTTGGCGGCCGGGATCTTTTCGGCGATCCTTTCGCCCTTCGCGGACATCAGGTTGCCGACAGGAGAGTTCCAGGCGGCGTCGCCGCCAACAGCCCAGCCTTCAGCGCCGGCGTAGCGGGGATCGATGTCCCCGATGACGCCGCGGCCGGTGTCGCGGGTGGCAGGAATGCTCCAGAGGACTTCACCGGTGGCGGAGTCGCGGAAGGTGGCGCCACGGTTTCCGCTCTGGCTCATGCTCTCGTGCACAGCGAAGGTCTCCAGGCCCGGGCGGGACGGATCCCAGTCGCTGGTGTGAATGGCGTCGCCGTGACCCAGCTTCGTGTTGTAGAGCGCTGTGCCGTCGTCGTCGATGGTCATGGAGCCGAAGACGAACTCGTCCTTGCCGTCCTGGTCCACGTCAGCCACGGACAGGTTGTGGTTGCCCTGGCCCTTGTACTCGGCCCCTTCAATGTCGGAATCGAAGGTCCAGCGCTTCACCAGCTTGCCGTCCACCAGGTCATAAGTGACCAGCACGGCGCGGGTGTAGTAGCCGCGGCTGAACATCATGGACGGCCGCTCGCCGTCGAGGTACGCCACGCCGGCCAGAAAGCGGTCCACCCGGTTGCCGTAGCCGTCACCCCACGAGCTGACGTTTCCACGGGGCGGGTCGTACGGCACGGTGTCCATGATGGTGCCCGTGGCACCGTTGAACACAGTGAGGAATTCCGGACCGGACAGGACGTAGCCGCCGCTGTTTCGGTAGTCGGCAGTGGCATCGCCGATGACGGTGCCGGCGGCATCCCTGGTTCCGTCCGCCGTCTTCATGGACACCTCGGCCTTGCCGTCACCGTCGAAGTCGTAGGCGAGGAGCTGCGTATAGTGGGCGCCGGCGCGGATGTTGCGGCCCAGGTCGATGCGCCACAGCTTGGTACCGTCCATCTTGTAGGCATCCACGTACACGTTGCCTGTGTAGCCGGACTTCGAGTTGTCCTGAGCGTTGGAAGGGTTCCAAAGCTGGATGATCTCGTAGCTGCCGTCACCATCGAGGTCTGCGACGCTGGCATCGTTGGCGGAGTAGGTGTACGGCTTTCCGTCCTTGCTGACGCCGTCCGCCGGCTTGTCCAGCTTGACGGCAAGGTAGTCCTGGGCCAGCGGCGTGACCTCCGCGCTGAGCTTGTCCTGCCCGCTGCCGTTGCCCACCGTTTTGATGACGTACTTGGAGGCTGCGGTTCCGGCCGGGTCCACAAAGGTGGTGGTGTTCCGGATGGGCTCTTCGGTGAGCCGGACGCCGTCGCGGATTATATGGAAGCCGATGCTGTCCTTGTCCAGGCCCAGCATGCGCCAGCCAAGGGTGACGCCCTGCTCTGTCAGCACGGCAACGGGTGCCCGGTCCAGGTTCTCCACCTGGCGCTGGAGCCCTGCCTTGCCGGACAACCCGGGCGCTGTTTCAGGGTTGGCCTGCGCCAGGGGTACGCCGGTGAATGCCAGCGCCGCAGCCGTAAGTGATGCCGCCACAGCAAGCGGGGCGGCTTTCCAGGCGCGGCCGTCCTTGGACGGACGGGAACATTTTGAGGGATAGAGCAAGAGGACATCTCCTTTGATGCGGCGGCAGCTGAGTCTGCCGCACGACAAATTGGAACGTTTCACTCCCAGCCAGCCGGCATTTCTGGGGAATGTTCAAAGTTGGCTGGCGGTGTGAGGAAAACGCTTTCTGCCCTACTGGTCTATCAGGGCCGCGGCGCGCGGGTCAAGGTTTTCGGCGGTGCAAAGTGGGCGAATTTGTTCCATTACGTTTCGTTATGAGCCGCGGCTTGCCACCCAAGCGCGCAGCCGTCCAGGGCCTACGCCCGGCCCGGACACGCGAAACCGGCCGACAGCAGACGTCGCAGTACTGCGTTTTGACGACGTTGGCTGCCAGCCAGTTTGGATCCAGTTAGTTGCGCGCCGGGACCAGGACTACTTCGTGCGGGCTGGCCGGCCGGTTGAACTGTGCGTTCACGGCGGCGAGGGTATCGCCGAACTTGGCTACCGTCGTCGGGATGTCGAAGTGCTTGCTGGTGATGACGTCCCGGACTGTTCCGGAAGAGAGGTCACCGGCAAGCTTGACGCGGGCGATCTGGTTGAGCATGTTCTGGACCGCCCACAGTGTGTTGCCTTGCAGGAGGATGCCGTCTACGAACTCCAAGTCCAAGCCTTTGATCCTGCTACTTTCGCCGCTCCACGGATTTACCGTGTAGAGGGCCTTGTTCTTGGTGTGGGCCACGATGAGCACACGGTCATCTTTGGCTGCCGCTATGCCGTTGAGCCCGAAGTCCTCGGGCGCCAGGGCGGCGCCTGCCTCGCCTTTCACGGTCAGCGTCCTGACAGCTTTGCGTACTTCACCCCAGCCGCTGACCTTGACCTGATACAGCTCGCCGTACTTGGAGTTCGTAAACCACGCGCCGTCGTCGGTGAGAACCACGTCATTGATGAACGAACCCGCCTTGGTGGTCAGCGTGAGGTCGGCGACAGTGGCCTTGGTTTCGGTATTGTAGATATACGCCTTCCCCTTACCTCCGCCAGCCACGTACAGCAGGTCTTTGCGGACATCCGCCTTCATGCCGACGGCCATCCGCCCATTCGGTACGTCAATGAAACGGTGGGCCTTGCCGTCACGCATGTCGCCACGGAAGATATCGCCGGTCATCAGCTCCCCGGCATAGAAAGTCCTGCCCTTGCCCGCGGCGATGCCCTCGGCGGACTTGGCGCCGTCGAGCACAATAACGTCGTCCCGGGAGGGCGAAGAAGCCACTGCCGGCAGCGCCGCGGGTAACAACAGGGCCAAAAGAGCGATAAATCCGACGGCGGCACGGCGGTGTACTCGGCGCATGATGCTTCCTTGCATTGGGCTGATGCGCGGGGCCCAATCTGCGGCAGCTCCGCACGATGGTGCTGCCATTTTAAGCACTTGCAGGACGTCCCGCCAGAGCCTGATGGCCTCTTCATAGTCGAGGGTGCGGCCATCGCGGACCACCATCGGATTCCGGATTCTGCTTACAATCGAAACCTCAATCAACTACTGAGGGACCCATGAAGAAACTCGCCACAGCCCTGATCGCCGCCGGCCTCGTTGTTTCCGCCACGGCCTGCACCGCCTCGAACCAGCTCAGCACCGCGGAAACCTGCGAGCGCATCCAGAGCGTTGTTACCAACCCTGCCAACAACGCCGGCAAGACGGGCATGAACCGGCTGGCCAACCAGATTCGCCCCATTCATGCGGTTGCTTCCAATGACCTCAAGCCGGCCCTTGAGTCGATCCTTGAATACACGGATGAGCAGGCAAAGGAAACCCCGGACAAGGCCAAGCTTTCCGAGCTTCAGAGCGGCTACGAGCAGGCCGGCAGCACCTACAGCCAGTTCTGCAGCTAAGCCTTACCCTTTGGCCGGACCCGGCCGCCCTTCCTAAAGTGTGGCCGGGTCTGTGTTCGCACCGCAGAGCACCACGGCCACGGTTTCGCCTGGAGCCGGGACATAAGCGCCCGAGGCCAGGGCAGCGTACGCCGCAGCGGCGCCGTGTTCCACTATCACCCGGTACTCGTTCCACAGGAGCGAACGGGCGCTGACAATGTCGGCGTCGGACACCAGCACGCTTTCGACGCCGGCGCGGACCGCGACGGAAAAACCGATGTCACCGACGCGCCGGGCTCCCAAGGAGTCAGCAGCTACGCCTGATACCGCCACGTCGACGGGCTCACGGGCGGCAAGGGCGGCATGGAGAGTTGGCGCGTTTTCGGGTTCGACGCCCGCCACTCTCGCGTGGCCTTCCACGGCTGCGGCGATTCCGGCCATCAGTCCGCCGCCGCCCACCGCAACCAGCACGGTGTCCACCCCGGCTATCTGCTCCAGCAGTTCCGTCCCCACCGTTCCGGCTCCGGCCGCGATTTCGGGCTGGTCGTAGGCATGACAGTAAACAGCACCGGTTTCCCGGGCGTGGGCTACGGCAGCCTGGTAGGCAACGGCGTATTCCGCTCCGCCCTGGATGACCGTTGCGCCGATCGCTTCGAGCTTCCTCACCTTCACAGCCGGAGCGGCGGTGGGGACAAACACCGTTGCCGGAACCCCCAGCTGGGCTGCCGCATAAGCGTTGGCCAGCCCGGCGTTTCCACCGGAAGCCACCACCACGCCGACGTCCGGCTTCAGCTCACCGCGCTCTTTGCTGGCGAAGATGCGGTTCAGCGCGCCCCGGGCTTTGAAGGTGCCCGTGTGCTGCGTGAATTCGCACTTGAACCACACCTCTCCGGAGAAGGCCCCCGGGTCAGCCTGCAGGACCGGCGTCAGCCGGGTGAGGCCTGCCGTCCGTTGTGCCGCAGCATCCACATCGGCGCGGGTAATCATCTCAGACGTCGTCGTCCCAGGTTCCGCGGCTCCGTCAGGGCTTCCTCGGGCTTGTGCTCCTGGGGCGGCTCGCCGCTTCCTGAGTACGACGCCGGCACGGTTCCGGCTGCGTGTGCCTGCTGCTCCTCGCGGATATTGCCTGCACCCGGCAATTCAGGGTGCTGGCCGCTTTGCGGCGCCTGCGTCACCTGCTTTGCCTCGTCGGGGTCACCCGGTCCACGAAGGTCTGCGTTGTTCTGCGACTCGTCATTCGAAGCGGTCATGGTCCTGCCTTCACCTCGGGAACTGTTTACTCTCGGCCGGGACGGACCCTGCACCGGACTCCAGCCTACGGTCTCTTCGTCCCCTCGGACACGGGCCGGTGGTGGTTGCCAATCCAGACCAGCTTCCGCCCGCCACCTTGACGGAACCAGCCACTCGGACTAGACAATAAGCAGGCTTAGTATTTTGTTGAGTGCTTCACGAGGAGGAATGGTCATGAGTGACAAGCCAGGCAACCAAACACCGAATACGCCGCAGGTCAGTGAGACAAAGCTGCGGGAGATGACGGTGGATGAACTCCGCCAGGAAGCCCGGAATGAGAACATCAGCGGGGCCTCCGGCATGCGGAAGGAAGAGCTGGTGAAGGAACTCGCCGAAGCACGGTCCAAAGGGACGCGCAGTGCAGGCGGAGATACAGCTCCTGAGCCGGGCGATCTGGGTGCCGGGCCGGAAGGAGGCAGGATTCGGCATGGGGACGACTCATCAAGTTCACTGAAGTATTCACAGGAAATCACCTCCACAGAGGACGAGCCCGAACGTGAAGGCCGCAGCCTGGCAACAACGCACCACGAGGTCATCAGACAGTGGGCTGAGGAACGTGGAGGAGTCCCGGCCACGGTAGAAGGCACCGAGCACGGCGACCACCTTGGTGTTTTGCGGATTGATTTCGGAGCTGAGGACAGCAACCTGCGCCGCGTCAGCTGGGAGGAATGGTTCGGCACCTTTGATGTGCGCGGCCTGAATTTCATTTACCAGGAACAACGCGCCGACGGTACGCAATCCAACTTTTTCCGGCTTGAGAACCCCGAACGTGAAGACGCGTAGGAGTCCCAAGGGCCTGCAGCTGGGAATACTTGCCCTGGTGGTTCTCACAGGCTGCGCGCCTGACGGTGCGGCACCGGCTACGGCTGCCGAAGAATTTCATCGCGCCATGCAGGACGCCGACACGTCCGCGGCCTGCATGCTGCTGCTGCCAAAGACACGGGAGGAGACGGCAAAGTCAGGCGATGCCGGAACCTGCGAGGGCCAGCTGGAAAAGGCTAAGGTGCCGGAACCAGGGAGGGTGCGGTACAGCGAGCAGTATGGCCAGGATGCCTTCGTTGAATTCGAAAGCGACACCGTTTTCCTCACGGTCTCCGAAGGGGGCTGGAAGGTTACTGCTGCTGGTTGCACCGCCAACGGGGAGACACCCTACAGCTGTGAGATAGGAGGCAAATAGAATGCGCTGGAGTTTCACGCTGTACCTGACCCTGATCATCGGCGGCCTGGCCTTTATGGCCGTCGTCGGACTGTTGCACGGATAGGCGGACCATGAAAAAGGCATTAAGAAACAATGGTTTAGCTCTGTTCTTCGGCCTCATTTTCATCCTGGCGCTCGTGGGACAAGGCCTCACCGGGCACGCCCTTTTCAATGAGGAACAAATCGCCGCCGGCTTTGAGGAGATTGGCCTCGGCCAGTATCTTGTTTCGTCCAACTTTGCTGTGGACGTCGCCGAAAACTGGCAATCCGAATACCTTCAGTTCCTTCTGTATATTTTTGCGACGATCTGGCTGGTGCAGAAAGGATCGCCGGAATCCAAGGAACTGAGTGAAACGGGCCTCGAATCGGACGAGAAACAGTTGGTAGGCGATCACAGCAACCCCAAGTCCCCGAAATGGGCCAAAATTTCCGGGTGGCGCCACACACTTTTCTCAAACTCGCTCGGACTGACGATGGGGCTGATCTTTATCCTGTCCTGGCTGGTCCAGTCCTTCACCGGGAACAGTGCCTACAACCAGGACCAGATGCAAAACTTCGAGCGGCCCGTCACCTGGACGGAATACATTGCGTCCCCTGAGTTCTGGAACCGCACGCTGCAGAACTGGCAGTCGGAATTCCTGGCTGTCGGGTCGATGGTGGTCCTGTCCATCTACCTCCGGCAGCGCGGGTCACCGGAATCCAAACCGGTCGGTTCGGCCCACGACGACACGGGCGCTACAGGCTAGGCAGGGCAGATCGGAGCCCAATCCGCAGTGGTGGTGGCGCCTCAGCGAGTGCTGGTGGAGGTCGGGCTGGATGTTGCGCTGCCGCCGTCGGCCTTTTTCAGCACCTCATTGATGAGGTCCTCGAGCTCCTTCTGGTCCGGATCGCCCAGGTTCGCTCCACTCTTGGTGGCAACAACCAGGAGCTTGCCCTCGGCGGCGGAGACCTGCATCAGCTTCTGCTGGTTTTCGCCGCTGCGGGTGCTGAGGGTGCCGAACGTCTTCCCGGCATCCGTGTTGGCCTGCAATTCCTCGCTGGTGACCTCATACGTCTGGCCCAACGCCGCCACGGAGAACTTGCCGCACTGGCCCATCTTGCCGCTGATCCTGTCCAGGACCTCGACGGCGCCCGGCCCTTCGCTGTCCGACTGCGCGGACACGGTGCGCGGCTGGTCACCCTCCGAAAGCGCGACGGCTATCCCACCGCTCTCCACCGTGTCCAGCAGCCCCGCGGTGGCGATGTCCTTGCAGTCTGCGGGGTTCACGGTGGCCGTGCTGAGGAGCAGGTTGGCGATGTTGCCGCCCTGGTCCACCTGTTCCTTGGAGTACAGCTTCAGCTCGCTGCCGTCGCCGTCCTTCATGCCGGAAATCAGTTCTCGGAGCTCATCCTCGGTGTAAACCTTTGCTTCGGCTGTCTCGGTAGCCGAGGCACTCGCCGCCCCGGTAGCAGTTGGGCTCGCAGCACCACCGCCGCCGCCCGTGCAGCCCGCCAGGGCAATCATCGCAGCAGTCATCAGTGCAAGTGCAGGTACTTTTCGCATCAGGTACAACCCCTTTTGGGAAGCATGCTTAGTGTTTCCAGTTTAAGGGGTTTCAGGCGAACTTGGGAGATAGCCAAGCCTTCAACTCCGGGTGGAACAGCGTGGCTACAGTCCCGGTCAGGCAGGCTGCGCGCCCTGCTCCCGTGACGGATGCCGCCACGACCCGCTCGCCGTCGCCTGATGACCCAGGTTGCGCGAGATGGCACGCGCCGCTGCCCGGACCAGCGGCACCAGCTCGTGCGCCGGCGTTGCCTCATCCGGAACCACGATGGACAGCCCGGCCGCCACCTCACCATCGGCTCCGTGAATGGGCGCCGCAACCGAGACGGTGCGGGAGGGATGGGTCCTGCGGACGACGGCGGCGCCGGACTTTTTCACGCCCGCAAGCAGTGCGCGCAGGCTATCGGCCTGCAGGTCACCTGACCCGGTCCCGCCATCAGCGGGCCCTGCGAGCAATTCATCAAGCACGTCAGCACCGGCGTCGGCCAGCAGGACCTGGCCGACGGCGGTGGTGCGCAACGGCATCCGGCCTCCCACCCGGTAGGCGACTTCCGTGGCGTGACGCGACGAGAGCCTGTCGATGAGTACCGCATCCGTGCCCTCCCGGACCGCAAGCAGCACATGATGGCGCGTTACCTCGTAGAGGTCCTCAAGATAGGGAAGCGCTATTTGCCTCACGCCGTGGCCGCGGGGCGAGAGCGATGCGACCTCCCAGAGGCGCACGCCGACCACGTAGCGTCCATCCTCAAGACGCTCCAAGGCCCCCCAATCGGTCAGGTGCCTCACCAGACGGAGGGTGGTGGCGGGGGCCAGGCCGGCAAGCCTGGACAACTCGGACAGGTTCAGGGCCCGGCGCCGTTCACTGAACTGCGCCAGCAGGCCCAGCGCCCGCACCAGCACCGGCTGGCCAGGGGTTTCCTGCAGTCCGTTGGTCCTGCCTGCTCCTGCCACGGTCCCTCCAGAAACGCCGTTGTGTCTTCCAAGCTTCTGCCGTGTGGCGCGTGCCATAAAGAGCATTTTCACTCAGTGAAAAGTAGCGGCGCCGGAGCTGGGCCAGGGGGCCAAGCTGAAGGACGTCCCGCCGGTGAGATCGAATGCCGCCCCCTTACCCGATTGGAATCAACGATGAACTCCAATGCCCCTCGAAAATCCCTTGCCGGAATTTTTGTGCTGTGCTGGCTTGGCCTGCTCGCTGACGGTTATGACCTCTACGTTTACGGCGCTACCCTTCCCGGCCTGATCGGCCAGCCGCCATTCAATGTGACGCCGGCCGCGGCCGGGGCCGTGGGCTCCATGGCACTGGTGGGAATGCTGCTCGGTTCCCTCATTGTGGGCACCCTGACGGACCGGCTGGGCCGGCGCCGCATCTTTGTCAGCGCCCTGGCCTTGTTTTCGCTGGCCATGCTGGCCTGCGCCGTGGCACCTACCTGGGAACTTTTCGCTGTGTTCCGCTTTGTCGCGTGCTTCGGCGTGGGAGGTTTGCTCCCGACGGCGGTTGCCCTCACCAATGAGTTCGCCCCGCCCGGCAAGAAGTCCCTGGTTCTGGGGGCAGTCCTCACCGGACCGGCCACGGGCACGGTGGTCGCATCCCTGACTTCCCTGGCGCTGTTGGAGTCCAGCGGTTTCCGTCCCGTGTACGCAATTGGAGCCGGTGGCCTTCTGCTGGTTCCGTTCGCCTGGTTCCTGCTGCCGGAGTCGCCGTCCTTCCTGCGGACGCAAATCCGCAATGCCGAGGCGGACCGCATTGAAGCCGTGTACGGCCTCTCCCGCACGGCAGAAGCACCCGCTTCAGCTGCCCGCGTTTCGCCCACACGCACCTTGTTCGCCCAGGGCACAGCCTCGACCACCGTTTTGCTGTGGGCCATCACCGTCCTGAGCCTGCTGACCATCTTCGGTGTCAGCACGTGGCTTCCGCAGATTATGCGGACGGCAGGTTTCGGCGTCGGATCGTCTGTGACATTCCTGCTGGCGTACTCGGTGGGCGCGGTGGTGGGCACTGTCCTGGCCGCGATCGCCAGCCAGAGGTTCGGCCCCCGGCCCATGGTGATCGTGGGTTTCCTCAGCGCCGCGGCCGCCCTGATGCTGATGTCCGCCAATCCGCCGGCCGCACTCATGACGGTGCTCGCCGCCGTCGCCGGCTTTGGTGGGCTGGGCACGCAGAACATGATCAACGACTACATCGCGCAGTTTTACCCTGCTGCCACGCGTGCCACCGGCTTGGGTTGGGCCTTGGCAGTGGGCAGGATCGGGGCCATCGCCGGCCCTACATACGGCGCACTGCTGGTCAGCTTCCGCGGTGGAGTGCCAGTGGCGGCCATGGCGTTCGCCGCCCCCGCCCTCTTAGGCGCAGTTCTCATGCTGACCCTCCGGTCAAGGGCGGCCAACCGGGCCCACGCGGCCCAGGAAGCGGAACTGGTGGCCCGAACCAGACCAGGGCCAGCGGTCGCTGTGAAATAATCCGAAGCAGTGGTCCTTACCGGACCGCTCCAGGATCGGAGGGGCCGACGTGCCAGCCAGAGCACCATCAGCGAGCAGCGCCCGGTCGGCGAGCGCAGCCATCAACAACTCGCAGGTCCCCAAGCATGAGCAGTTGCGGCTGATCATCCTCAAGCTGGCCAAGGAGGAGCTGGAGCCCGGGGCACGGCTTCCCAGCGAACGGACCCTGATGGACTCCTACGGCGTCAGCCGCATCACCGTCCGCGCCGCCATCGGCCGGCTCGTCAACGAAGGGCACCTGGTCCGGGTCCCCGCGAAGGGCACCTTTGTGGCCGACTCCCCCGTGCAGTCCACCCTGCACTTGGCGTCGTTCACCCAGGAGATGGAGGCTATGGGGCATGTTCCCAGCACGGTGGTGCTGGTGGCGGAGGCCGCGGCAGCTCCCGATGACACGGCCGAAGCGCTCAGCCTGGCTCCTGGAGCAGAAGCCATCCACCTCAAGCGCCTTCGACTTGCCGACGGCCGGCCGGTCAGCGTCGATGACGCCTGGTACAACCCCGCGCACGCCCGCGGACTGCTGGATCTTGACCTGACAGGATCCGTCTATAAGGCCCTGGCAGCACAATTTGGCCACCAGATCGACCGGGCACGGCAGAGCGTCCGGTCAGAGGGCGCCCCGGCGGACGTCGGGGCGCTCCTCGGCACCGGAACGGGGGCACCAGTGCTGGCCTTCGACCGAGTTTCCTACTCTGGCCCCCTGGCCATCGAGCATTCGCGTTCCTGGTACCGGTCGGACCGCTACTCCCTCAACATGGAAGTCCGGCTGTAGGAGCAAGCCCAGGCCTGCGCGGCTAGTCCAGCGAGAACAGGCTGGCCCCGGCCGCTACAGTGCCGGATGCAACCAGGGTGGCCGTGTCAGGCTTCGTGTCAAGCACGACGACGGGACTCACCATCGAGTACCCGGCCGCCAAGGCGGCGGCTGGGTTCACGCGCATGACGGGGGCGCCGGCATCTACGCTGTCCCCTTGCGCAATCAGCAGCTTGAAACCCTCGCCCTTGAGTTTGACCGTGTCGATGCCCACGTGCGTAAGGACGCCGCGCCCTGACGACTCCACCACCACAAAGGCATGCGGCAGGAGTTTGATCACCTTTCCCGAGACCGGGGATACGACGTCGAACATCTCACCCGCCGGAGGCTCGACGGCCGCGCCGGACCCCACCATCTGGCCTGCGAAAACGGGGTCAGGGACATCGGCGAGGGGAACCACCGTGCCGCTGATGGGAGCACGGACAACAAGGGACTGCGCCACTAGAGCAGGTCCTCGATGTCTTCGGCGAGGTTGTCGGCCTCCGGCCCTACGATCACCTGGACAGCAGTTCCGGCAGCCAGGACGCCGTGGGCTCCGGCGGCCTTAAGGGTGGCCTCGTTGACAAGTGAGCCGTCTTTGACTTCCGTGCGCAGGCGCGTGATGCACGCTTCGATTTCCACGATGTTGCCGGCTCCGCCCAGGCCTTCAATGATCTTTTCTGCTTTGGACATGGCTGCCCTTTCTGACGGTGCCCGCTCGGAGCACTGCTTCACCACCGGGGCCGGCGGCCCAAGTGGGACCAATTATGGCTTCCGCGGCCGGGCCTTTGAATAGCCCGGCAACCTCTCCACTTCCTTGACAGGCAATCGTGGGATGGATCACACTGAACTGGTCATAACCAGACAGTACCGGCTGGACCCATCCCTCCACAACCCCCGACGAACCCGCAGAGGTGCAACATGTCAACATCTGATACCGCCGCCCTGGCTCCGGAGAAGAAGCCAAACAGGGTTTTTGCGACCCTGCAGCGCCTGGGCCGCTGCCTGATGCTCCCCATCGCCGTGCTCCCCGCCGCAGGCATCCTCCTGCGCATCGGCCAGGCAGATCTTCTGGGCGCGATTCCGGGGTTCGAAGGCGGCGCCGCTGTCATCTCCGCCGCCGGCAATGCCGTCTTCACCTGGCTCCCGCTGATTTTCGCTGTGGGCATTGCCATTGGCTGGGCCAAGAAGGCAGACGGGTCCACCGCTTTGGCAGCCGTGGTGGGGTACATGGTGATCGACGGTGTCTTCAAGGCGATGTCCCCACTGGTACTGGCGGGACAGGTGGATCCCACTGGTAAGCCCGCGGTGATCAACTATGGTGTTCTCGCCGGCATCGTAGTGGGCCTCTTTTCCGCGATGCTCTGGCAGCGTTTCTACCGCACCAAGCTTCCCGACTTCCTGGGCTTTTTCAGCGGCCGGCGCCTGGTGCCGATCCTGACCTCCGTCACCAGCCTGGTGGCCGGTGTCGCCCTGGCCCTCGTTTACCCGTTCTTCAACGCAGGGCTTTCAGCGGTGGGTGAGGCCGTGGCAGGCAACGCCGTTGCCGGCGGCGGCGTCTATGGCTTTGCCAACCGCATGCTCATCCCTGCGGGCCTGCACCACATCCTGAACTCCGCCGTCTGGTTCCTGATCGGTGACTACACCGACGCCTCCGGCCAACTAATCCGCGGTGACCTCAACCGGTTCTTCGCCGGCGACCCCACGGCGGGTATCTTCATGACCGGGTTCTTCCCCATCATGATGTTTGGCCTGCCGGCCGCCGCTCTCGCCATCTGGCGCCACGCCAAGCCTTCGCAGAAGAAGATCGTGGGCGGCATCATGCTCTCCACCGCCCTCACGGCATTCCTCACCGGCATCACGGAACCGCTCGAATACTCGTTTATGTTCGTTGCCTTTCCGCTCTACATCGTCCATGCTGCCCTGACCGGAACCTCCATGGCCCTGGTCAACGCGCTGGATATCCACCACGGGTTCACATTCTCGGCCGGCCTTATCGACTTCATCCTCAACTTCGGCAAGTCGGAGAACGGCTGGCTGCTCATCCCCATTGGCCTGGCTTACGCGGTGATCTACTACTTCCTCTTCTCCATTGTTATCAAGCGCTGGAACCTGCGCACCCCGGGCCGGGAGGACGACGAGGTCACCGTGGAGACTGACGCGGCCAAGTAAGTCACCGGCCAACACATACCAGCGTCAGCAACGGCAACTGAAAGCACCCACACCATGGAAATTGTCATCCTCCCTACTCCCGCAGACGTGGCCCGCACCGCTGCGGACGCCATCGAGCAGCAGGTCAGCAGCGGCCCGTCCGTCCTTGGCCTGGCCACGGGTTCCACGCCACTCGGCACCTACCAGGAACTCATCAAGCGGCACCGCGACGGCGGGTTAAGTTTCGCTGGGGCGCAGGCCTTCCTCCTCGATGAGTACGTGGGCCTGCCGAGCGGGCATCCGCAGTCCTACCATTCGGTAATCCGGGAGGAATTCGTGGACAGCGTGGACTTTGCTGCGGGCGCGGTCCTCGGCCTGGACGGCGTAGCGGAGGACCTCGAAGCTGAGGTTGCCCGGTACGAGGCGGCGATTGCGGCGGCGGGAGGAGTGGATATCCAGATTCTGGGGATCGGAACAGACGGCCACATCGGATTTAATGAACCGATGTCCTCGCTGGCTTCCCGGACCCGGATCAAGACACTGACCCAGCAGACCCGGCAGGACAACGCCCGCTTTTTCGACAACCCGGCGGACGTTCCGGACCATGTGCTGACCCAGGGGTTGGGGACCATCCGCGAAGCCCGGCACCTGCTGCTGCTCGCCATGGGTGAGGCCAAGGCAGAGGCAGTGGCGGCAGCCGTAGAAGGTCCGGTGGCAGCCCTGTGCCCTGCCTCCGCGCTGCAGCTGCATCCACACGTCACCGTCCTCCTGGACCAGGCTGCGGCGTCCAGGTTGGCGCACCGCGAGTACTACCAGGACACGTTTGGGCGGAAGCCCGCGTGGCAGGGACTTTGAGCGTGGCAGCGAGCCTGCTCCAGGTGCCACAGCTTGAGCTGGCAGTGGAAAGCGCCGAAGGCGTGCGGCTCGCAGCATCTGTGGGCGCCGCACGGGTGGAACTTTGCGCGGCCCTTGCCGAGACGGACGGCGTCACTCCCAGCATCGCCACTATCGAGCAGGCATGTCGGGTGGGCCTGCCGGTCCACGTCCTGGTCCGCCCGCGCCCCGGCAGCTTCACCTACTCGGAGGAGGAGCTCCAGGTGCTCGAGCGGGATGTGGAAGCGGCGCTGGAGGCGGGCGCCGCCGGCGTCGTGGTGGGCGTCCTGGCGCGAGACGGCGGACCGGACGTTTCGGTGCTCCTTCGCCTTTCCGAGGTGGCCCGCCGTCGTCATCCCGATGCGGAGGTGACGTTCCACCGGGCGTTCGACGCTGCTCTGGCCGCGGGCGTGGACCCTGCTGAGGCGCTGATCCGGCTTGAAGGCGCCGGTGTCAGCCGCGTGCTGACCAGCGGCGGAAGCCCGGACTGCACAGCCGGACTGCCGATGCTGGCACGCCTGGTGGAGCTGGGACGGGACCATGCGCCGTCGTTACAGATCATGGCTGGAGGCGGAGTCCGGCTGGAACTGATGCCGGCACTGAGGGCAAGCGGCGTGCATGCTGTCCACACCTCCGCGCGGAACCACGACCATTCCACCGGGTCCAGGACGAGTGCCGCCGATCCCTTACTCGCTGCCGCGATGGCGGCGGCGCTGGCAGCAGGAGGCTGACGAGTATGGGCGGGGAACTGATTCTGCGGGGCCGTATTGTGTCCGGAAGCATGGACGTCGAGGACGGCCTGGTAGCGGTTGACGGCGGCCACATGACCTACGCCGGGCCGGCGTCGGACTTTCCCGGGGAGCCTGGTGCTGCCGGTGAGTGGAGTGCCACCGGAAACGGTGCCGGCCGCATCCTGTTGCCGGGCCTGGTGGACTTGCACTGCCATGGCGCCCACGGCTCGGACTTCTCCGAGGGCTCCCTGGAAGGCGCGCGCGCAGCTGCCCGGTACCTGCACAGCAGGGGTACCACCACGCTGCTGGCGAGCCTGGTCACCGGAGCCCCGGCGGACCTGGTCCGGAATCTCAAGGTGTTGCGGTCGATGGCTGAGGAGGGGCTGGTCGCCGGGTCGCACTTGGAGGGTCCTTTCCTCTCGCCCGGGCAGTGCGGCGCCCATGACCCCGGGCTGCTGCTGGAACCCGACAGCGGGCTGATGGCCGAACTCCTGGAAGCGGCGGGTCCTACGTTGGCTTCCGTGACCCTTGCCGCCGAACTTCCCGGCGCTGACGGCCTCGTGGATCTGCTCGCTCCCCGCGGAGTCATCCCGTCGCTGGGGCACACCGCAGCGAATCACCAGGCCGCCGCCTCGTTCCTTTGGCGGGCAACCGCCGGGCTTTCCAGTGCATCAACCCCGGAGGAGGGCCGCAGACGGCAGCGTCCAACCGTCACCCATCTCTTTAACGCGATGCCAAGCCTGCACCACCGCTCTCCCGGCCCCGTATCGGCCTGCCTCAGTGCCGCCCGCGCGGGGAACGCCGTCGTCGAACTCATTGCCGACGGCGTCCACCTGGCCCCGGAGACCGTGAAGACGGTGTTCGAACTGGTTGGAGCGGACAACATCGCGCTGGTCACCGACTCCATGGCCGCCACCGGCCTGCAGGACGGCCACTACAAGCTGGGAACGTTGGCCGTGACGGTCGATGGCGGCGTGGCCCGGGTGGACAGCACGGGCGCGATCGCCGGCGGGACGGCCACGTTGCTGGACGTTGTCCGCTCCGCAGTGGACGCCGGCGTTTCCCTGCGGGACGCCATCACATCAGCCAGTGCAGTCCCCGCGGCGGTCCTGGGACTGTCGCACCAGGCAGGGGACCTGCGGGCAGGGATGCCAGCCGATGTCGTCGTCGTCGACACTGAACTGAACCTGGCCGGAGTCCTGCGCCGGGGCGAATGGGTGACGGAGCTGCGGCGGTCCGCCTAGCCGGTCCGCCTAGCCGGTCCGCCTTAAATGTCAGTGCCTCGATGGATGATTTTGGTATGGGAAACGGCGTAGGTTCAGCGGCAGCGATGGAGGGCATTCATGCCTCTATCGACGGCGTGGACGCCCTGTTTCTCGATGACGCCGCACTGGCCACTGCCGGCGGCGGCGGTGTTGACCTGTTCCAGCGCGCGTACGAACTCCGGCTGGACCGGATGGGCTGCTGTCGCGGCTCGAAGCGCAGGTAGCTGCGCTCAAGGCCCGCGACGCAGCCGAAGCTTTCGACCTGCAACAAGCGATGACCCCACCGGACGCGCCCGTGCACGAACACACTTATGCCGAGATGTCGGGCATCGAGGAAACCGCCGGCGTCCTGACCATCAGCGGCCCGGCAGCCGGAGCGTTCATCACCCAGTCCCGCCAACTCTGCGCCCTCCCGCTGGCCCTGGAAGCGTTGTCCTCCGGAACCATCTCGTGGCAGCACGCAAGAATCAGCGCCGACGAAACAGAAGGCCTCAACCCCGCAGCCGCAAACGCCCTGGTAGCGCACTTCCTGGCCCCGGACGCACCGGCCCGCGGAACCGCCGCAGGTGAACTCGTGCCCTCCCGCTTCCGGGCCAGGGTGCGGTCCTGGCGCGAACGACACCACCCCGAATCCATCGAAAAGCGGCACGCCAAAAGCGCCGCCGACCGCCGCGTCGAATACAGCCCCGACCGTAACGGCATGGCCTGGTTCTCCGCCTATCTCCCCGCTCACCAGGCATCCGCGATGTGGAACAAGATCACCGCCCTCGCCCGAGGCGCCCAAGGCCCCGCGCTCAGCCGCGCCGGACACAGCAGGGACGCCGACGACGCCACGGGCCCTGCCGGCAACAGCGAGTACGCGGACGTCGCCAAAGTCCCGGTCCCGAACGCTACGGTGCTCGTGACCGTCCCGGAGTTCTCACTGCTCGGACTCACCAACGAACCCGCCGTCCTCGACGGCCACGGCCCCATCCCCGCCTCCATGGCACGGAAACTCCTCGCCGACGGTGCCACCTCCTTCCACCGCGTCCTCGTGGACCCCCGCGACGGGGCACCGCTGGAAATCGGACGCACAAGATACCGGCTTACCGAAGCCATGAAGCAGGCACTGCGGCTGCGGGACGGAAAATGCACCCTTCCCCGGCTGCAACAACCGCACCCCAGACAACGAAGTTGACCACCTCCAGGCCTGGCAACACGGCGGAAGCACCGGGATCAGCAACCTGGCACAACTCTGCCCAAAACATCACCGCCTCAAGCACAACAGCCGCTGGGCACCCACCCCAGCCACCCAAAACCATCCACCAGGCTGGACCTCACCCACCGGCCGGCACTACAAAAGCGAACAACACGACCGGGAACCACCACTCTGGCCAGCGCAACTGAAGCCGTTAGCCAAGCATCCGGACTTTGTCTCTACGGGGCTGTCCCCTGGCGAAGACGGTATACAGCGCTTCCTGCACCGAACCGGAACCTGACGCACCAGGGTCTCACTGCCTATCAGCAGCACGCCCTAGTCGGCGCCGGGGAGGTTCACTTCCACGAGTCCGCCAGTGACACGGGTCTCGAACCGCGGCTGCCTTGCTGTGGCCGGCCCTGCCTGGATTTCACCCGAGCGCAGGGAGAAGGTGCTGCCGTGCCAGGGGCAGACCACGCACGGGTCGCCGCCGTCGGCCTGGCTGCCATCCTTGAGCCTGCCGTCCTTGAGCTTGCCCTCGTGGAGCGGACCGGAGAGGTGGCTGCAGACGTCGGACAGCACGTTGACCGCTTCCCCCTCGCGGAAGACGAGCAACGGGAGTCCGGCCACCACACGCTTGTGGAGCTTCCCATCCGGCAGGTCCTGCAACGGCGCGAGTGCCTGCCACCCGCTCGGGAAGCGGTGCGGGATATCCTCGCTGTGATTGACCCCGGCAGCCTGCCGATAGCTGAGATGGCCGCCCAAAAAGCCGCCGAAACCTACAACTCCCAGGCCCATGTACGCGAGCACCTTGCCCGTGCCCTGCTGCCCATTGGCGCGCGCCACCAGCGACGCACCGTAGAGGCTGACAGCAGTGATGTTGGCGGCGGCGTGGACCAGGCCCACCCGCTGCTGCTGGCTGTGCAGCTGTGACCAGTCCATGAGGCCTGCCACTGCGGAAGGCACAGCAGAGGCAGCTCCGACGCCGATCAGCACGGTTGCTGCCTGGTCATTACCAGGCAGCGCATCAAGGACGGCCGCTGAAATCCAGGAACCCAAGGGAACCTGGACAGCCAGCGGATGCACCGGGTGTCCGATGGGAACCCCGTGCAGGATGTCGCGGGCCCACTGCGGGCGGACCGTACGCTTGACTACTTTTCTGACTTTCCTGGCCACAGGATCCAGCCATTCGGCATCTTCCAGGCGCGTAACAAGCTCAAGTGCCGCCAGCGGTTTCATGTGTCTCCCTTACCCCGTTCGTCAGCGTGCAGACGATAGTCCAGTCGATGCCGCGAGCCTAGCGGCTGAAGTGGACGGGGTACAGGTTTCGGCCGAAGGACTTACCGCAGCGGCGACCCGAGCACGTTGAACTGGTGCCCGCCCATTGCGCCCGAAAGCAGCGGCATCGCCTCGGCGATGGCAGCGCGGACACTGTCCAGCTGCAGCGAGGCACGATGCGCCTCCTGGGACTCCCACAGTTCGGACACGAATACCGTCTCCGGTGCATCGTCGTTCACGCCAACTTCATACAGCAGGCAGCCAACTTCCTTCAGACCGTTCATAGGCCGGAGCAGGATGGATACGACGGCATCGCGCTGGCCGGGCTTGGTTCCGAGACTTCCCACATTCGCAAACGTCATGGAGACAGTCTGCAGCACGGGGGCGACAAAACCGCAGAAGTTTTCGTCCCGCCGTCGTATGTCTGTCCGCGCTCCCGGCCGTTGTCGCAGCCCCGTGGTTGGATGGTGTTCTCTCGAGGGGATGGAGGCGGGCATGGAAGTCTGGACGGGGAACCCTTATCCGCTGGGCGCCACGTATGACGGCAGCGGCACGAATTTCGCAGTGTTCAGCGAGGCGGCGAGCGCCGTCCATCTGTGCCTGTTCGACGAGGACGGCGCAGAGCACCGGATCAGTCTGGAGGCAGTGGATGCCTTCGTCTGGCACTGCTATCTCCCGCATGTCCTGCCCGGCCAGGTGTATGGCTACCGGATGGAGGGGCCATATGACCCTGTGCGCGGCCTTCGCTTCAATCCGCACAAGCTGCTGATGGACCCCTATGCCAAGGCAACCAGCGGTGACATCACCTGGGGCCAGCCCATGTTCTCCTACAACTTCGGCGACCCTGCCTCGTTCAACACCGAAGACTCCGCACCCAACACCATGAGATCCGTGGTGATCAGCCCGTTCTTTGACTGGCAGCACGACCGCCCGCCGCGGATCCCCTACAGCGACAGCCTGATCTACGAAGCCCACGTGAAGGGCCTGACGATGACCCATCCGGAGGTGCCGGAGCGGGAACGCGGCACGTACGCCGGCATCGCCCACCCCGCCGTCATCGAACACCTGCAGAAGCTCGGCGTCACGGCCATTGAGCTGATGCCGGTCCACCAGTTCGTCCAGGACAGCACGCTGAAGGACAAAGGGCTCAGCAATTATTGGGGCTACAACACCATCGGCTTCTTCGCGCCCCACGAGAGCTACAGCTCCAGCACCAAACCGGGGCAGCAGGTGCAGGAATTCAAGGCGATGGTCCGCTCCCTGCATGCCGCCGGTATCGAGGTAATTCTCGACGTCGTCTATAACCACACGGCGGAGGGGAACCATTTGGGGCCCACCCTCTCTTTCAAAGGCATTGACAACCAGGCCTACTACCGGTTGGTTGACCATGAGAAGCAGCACTACCTGGACTACACGGGCACCGGCAACACGATCAACGTCCGCCATCCCCACGCCCTGCAGCTGATGATGGATTCGCTGCGGTACTGGGTGCTGGACATGCACGTGGACGGGTTCCGCTTCGATCTCGCCTCCGCCCTGGCGCGGGAGTTCTACGAGGTGGACCGGCTGTCCAGTTTTTTCGACCTGGTCCAGCAGGATCCCGTGGTGTCCCAAGTGAAGCTGATCGCTGAGCCCTGGGATGTTGGCCCGGGCGGGTACCAGGTGGGCAACTTTCCACCCCTCTGGACTGAATGGAACGGGAAGTACCGCGACGCCGTCCGCGACTTCTGGCGCGGCGCGCCGGCCACGCTCGGTGAGTTTGCCTCCCGCTTGGCAGGCTCGTCAGACCTTTACGAAAGTTCAGGACGGCGGCCCGTGGCGTCCATCAACTTCGTCACCGCGCACGACGGGTTCACCATGCGGGACCTGGTTTCCTACAACTCCAAACACAACGAAGCCAACGGAGAGAACAACAACGACGGCGAGTCGCACAACCGCTCCTGGAACTGCGGCGTTGAAGGAACCACCACTGACAGCGGCCTCCTTGCGCTGCGTGCACGGCAGCAGCGCAACTTCCTTGCCACACTCCTCCTTTCCCAGGGCGTTCCCATGGTGCTGCACGGCGACGAACTGGGACGCAGCCAGCAGGGGAACAACAATGCCTACTGCCAGGATTCGCCCCTCTCATGGATCAACTGGGAGGAAGCGGACCAGCCCCTGGTGGAGTTCCTCGCCGCCGTCAGCAGGCTGCGCAAGGAACACCCCACCTTCCGCCGCAACAGGTTCTTTGAAGGCCGGCCCGTCGTGCGTGGCTTGGACCAGCCCCTGCCGGACATCGTCTGGCTCGACAAGGACGCTTCTGCCATGGTTCCCCAAGACTGGGACAACCCCCTCGCGCGCGCCCTCGGGGTGTTCTACAACGGGGCAGGGGTAGGCAAGGACCACCGGGGCCGGGTGATTCACGACCGCAACTTCCTGCTGTACTGCAATTCCGGGGATGAGCCGGTGGTCTTCACCTTGCCCAGCGCCGAGTATTCGCCCAGCTGGGAACAACTCATCGATACCGCCGGTGAGCACGCGGACACCGGACTCCTCCATGCCGATGAAACCGTGGAACTGGCGGGGAAGTCACTGCTGGTGCTTCGGGCTTACACCAGCCCGCCGGAGACGCCCGACCATTCCGTTTCCGCCTCACTGGCGCTGCTCTCCACCCCCGAACCGGCGGTATTGCCGCCCGTAAAGGACCTGCCTTGAACCATGCCAGTCCTGACCGTGCCCCGTCGACGGCGGCCGCATCCGGGCAGGTTCGCCGAAGACGGCGGGCCAAAACATCAACTTGGCTGCCTTCGCCGCGTCCCAGCCCGAAGCAGTCACATCAGCGCGTGCATCCCATGGCTCCGCGGCCGGCCGAACGAGGCGGCGCCAAGGAATTCGACGGCGACGAAGGGCTGGTCCCCCACCACCCACTCGTCATGGCCGGGAGGAAGCGCATAGGTATCGTTCGCACGGATGGTGGAGCGGCCGCCGTCGGGCGTTTCGATCTCCAGAAGACCGGAGATGCAGTAGCCCAGGTGGTGGTGCTCGCAGAAGGCTGTCAGCTCTGCGGGCTTTGCAAACTCGGACCATCGCCAGCCCGGCGCCAGGATCAGCCGAGCCACTGAATAGTCATCCACGGTCACAAGGTCGAACTCCGCTTTGTCGGGGCAGCGCTTCCGGTCAGGATCATCAAACGACTTAACTGCCAAAGCTCTGATGAAATTTGCGGTCATTCGGACACAACCTAGGGATCGTGGTGGGACGCCTGGCCGCGAACCAGACGATGGGTTCGGATACCGACGAGCGGCTAAGAATATCGAGACCTACAGCCATGCGTGCCTTTGGCCCCCGTCACGCACGCATTCACCAGCCGATGCTGGCGTATCTCTAACCGTAGCCTGCCGGCATCCGAAGTCAATGGCAGAATTTTTTGGCCCCGCTTCTGCCGTCGGGGGGAGGTGAGCAGTTCACCTCTATTGCTGGGCAGGCCTGACGCACACTAGGTACCCCTAACGTCCCTCCCGATAGAGGGTAGTTCTGCCCCTAGCGGCAGGCGCAAACGCGTGCGCACGATTAAGCCACCGGATCCCGACCAATCAGATGAATCCGGGATCTCGCCTCCCCCTACGTCGGGGTGTGCTGTTTGGGAAAAAGGGACAGGCAGGCTGCGGCCGCCACACTGAGAATCGCGACGTTCTCAGTCGCGGGCTTAATCCTGCCCGAAAAGTAGGAATTCGCACCCTACAAAAATGGTGAATCGCATCCTAGTAGGAGCAAGAGAAATATGTCCATCACTTCAACAACGAAGAGCCGTTCAATCGGGGCAAAGATCGCCCTGGTTCCGGTCCTCTCATTGGGTCTGCTCGGGGGCTCGATGGCAATCGCTGGCCCGGCCTCGGCTGACTATGACAAAAAGATATCCGGTTGTACCGTCAAAGCCGAAAAGCCGTCGCACGAAAAAGGCACGACGGTCAACTTCAAGATCAGCATCAAATGTGATGACGGGAAGAAGAGGACTGTCAAGGTCCAGCAGCGACGCTTCGAAAAGGACAACGGCCCCGATACGCGCCTGGGCAAGGTCCGCACATTCGAGCGCCACTTCGACCGCAACGACCACCATAAGACCATCAACAGCCGTGACTACGTCCCGCGGCACCTTGATCACCACGACGGCGAAGAGGTCTATCACGAGGTCCGGTTCGCGGTTAAGTACGACAACGGCAAGTGGTCTTCGTGGTCTGACTACTCTAAGTGGAAGGAGAGCCCGGTTCGCTACGACATTAACGGTCGTTCACGTTAACGGGCGCTGATTTGCTAACGAGCCACGCACAGTAGAGCCAGGGGCACTGCCCCTGGCTCTACCTGCGTCAGTTCACCAGACCCTGCCCGCATGAAGGGGTGGTCATGATTCAGACAGAGGTTATTCGCCAACTGTTCCCCGGGCTGCAGAACACCATTTACCTCAACACCGCAAGCATGAACGTCGGCTGCGCTCCAGCCCGGGACGCCTACCGTCGGGCGGTCGATCAATGGGCTGCGGGCCGGTTCGACTGGGCCGAGGCGGAACGGGCTGGGGAGGATGCCCGTGCCATGTTCGCCGAAATTGTCGGCGGCACGGCCGGGGAGATCGCGATTGTCCCGTCCGTGAGTGCGGCTGCCGGAATTGTGTCCGCAAATATGCCCACGGCGGCGCCCGGCGAGAACATCGTGGTCGCCGAAAATGAGTTCACATCGAACTACTACCCCTGGCTCCAGCTTCGAGAGCGCGGCTATGAAGTACGCACCGTCGCGCCCGCCGGAGAAGGGGCGTCGGCTGAGGAGTTCGGCAAGGCAGCCGACAGGGGCACTCGCCTGATAGCGGTGAGTGCCGTCAGTTCGGCCAATGGCTATCGGGCGGACCTGGATGCCATCGGCCAAATTTCCAAGAACTGCGGAGCCTGGTTCTTCGTCGATGCCTGCCAGGCCTCCGGGGCGGTGCCGCTGGACGTCATAGGCGCCGGCGCAGACTTCCTCGCCGCGGCAAGCCACAAATTCCTCCTCGGCTCACGGGGCATGGGCTACCTCTACGTCCGCCGGGATTTGCTGGACAGCCTCCATCCGGTCGGGCCCGGGTGGAAGGCAGCGCGAAAACCCACCGAAAGCTTTTACGGGCCGGCCATGGATCTATCACCTACTGCTTCCCGCTTCGACGCCTCCCTGGCGTGGTTTCCGGCCCTCGCAGATCAGGCTGCACTAAACATCTTCCGCCGTTTCGGCATTGACACACTTCTGGAGCGCAATGCCCAATTGGCCCTCCGCCTGCGGGACACGCTCACGGCCCACGGCCTACCCTTCGAGCCGTCCGCTGACGATCACAGCTCAACCATCGTCTCCGTCCCGGCACATGATGCAGGAGCGGTCATGGCCCGGTTCCGTGAGGCCAATGTGGTGGCCTCGGTGCGTGCGGGCAGGATTCGGCTCGCCGTTCACTTCTACAACCTCGAGGAAGAACTCGATCGGGTCGCCGAGCTGATAGCTCGTTCTTGAAGCGCTGATCCCTGCCGAGCCCGGGCCCCTTGACTCAGTGCGCCATCCTTCCCTACACTTTTCATAAAGCAGAATCTAAATTCCACAAAGCGGAAACCCGGCACAGGCGCTGGGGAAGCAAGGGAAAATGGATCACAGCCCTCCTTGGAAGGACCTACGATGACGTACACAGTGAACTGCTCCATCCTCCTCACGGAGCTGCCCCTGCTCGAGCGCCCCGCCGCAGCCAAGGCAGCAGGCTTTGACGCAGTCGAGTTCTGGTGGCCCTTTGAAACCTCGGTCCCCTCGGATGCGGAAACGACGAAGTTCGAGAACGCCATCAAGGATGCCGGCGTCCAGCTCACCGGCCTGAACTTCAACGCCGGCAACATGCCAGGCGGCGACCGCGGCCTGGTGTCCTGGAAGGGACGCTGCTCCGAATTCAAGGACAACATCGACGTTGTCGCCGGCATCGGTGAGCGCCTGGGCTGCAAGGGCTTCAATGCCCTCTACGGCAACCGTCAGGACGAATTCGCTCCCGACGAGCAGGACGAGCTGGCGCTCAAGAACCTCGCCGCAGCCGCAGAGGGCGTCGCCAGGATCGGCGGCACCGTCCTCCTCGAACCCGTCAGCGGCGCACCCAGGTACCCGCTCCTCACCGCTGTTGACGCACTCAAGGTCATCGCCCGCGTGAAGGCGGAAGCCGGCGTCGGCAACATCAAGCTCCTCGCCGATTTCTACCACCTGTCCGTCAACGGCGACGACGTCGAATCCGTCATCGAGAACCACGCCAAGGACTTCGGCCACATCCAGATCGCCGACAACCCCGGCCGCGGCGCCCCCGGCACCGGCAGCCTCCCGCTCGGCGAGTGGATCGCCCGCAGCCGCGAACTCGGCTACGACGGCTACATCGGCCTCGAGTACAAACAAGCTCAGGAAACGGCCTTCAGCTGGGCCATCCGCGACAGGGCCACCGCGTAGGTTTCGACAAGCTCAACCACCGGGTTAACCAAAGACTTTCAGAAAGAGAACCATCATGAGCAACGTTTCAGTTATCGGACTCGGAATCATGGGCCTGCCGATGGCCATCAACCTCGTCAAGGCCGGCCACACCGTCACCGGCTTCAACCGCAGCCAGGACAAGATCGACAAGCTTGTCTCCGAAGGCGGCAAGGGTGCCACGAGCATCGCGGACGCCGTCAAGGATGCCGACGTCGTCATCACCATGGTGCCGGACTCCCCCGATGTTGAGGGCGTCGTCAGCGGCAAGGACGGCGTCTTCGCCAACGCGAAGAAGGGCACCTTGTGGATCGACGCCTCCAGCATCCGCCCGGACGTCGCCAAGCGCCTGTCCGACGAAGCCCGTGAAGCCGGCATCCGCCCCCTCGACGCACCGGTGAGCGGCGGCGAACAGGGCGCCATCGATGCCGTCCTCTCCATCATGGTTGGCGGTGACAAGGAAGACTTCGAGGCCGGACAGGACATCCTGAACGCGGTCGGCAAAACCATCGTCCATGTCGGACCCTCCGGCTCCGGCCAGACCGTCAAGGCAGCCAACCAGCTGATCGTCGCCGTCAACATTGAAGTCCTGTCAGAGGCAATAGTCTTCCTTGAGGCCTACGGCGTGGACACCGACGCCGCCCTCAAGGTCCTCGGCGGCGGACTCGCCGGCTCCAAGGTCCTGGACCAGAAGGGCCAGAAGATGCTGGACCGCAACTTCGACCCCGGCTTCCGCCTCGCCCTGCACCACAAGGACCTGGGCATCGTCACCTCGGCCGCCCGCGAAGCCAACGTCGCCGTCCCCCTCGGCGCCGTCGTCGCACAGCTCGTCGCCGCCACCGTCAACCAGGGCGACGGCGGCCTCGACCACTCCGGACTCTTCAAGCAGGTCCTGAAGCTCAGCGGCCGCGAGTAACCAGGGCAGCGCGCCGGCCGCCCCGAAAAGGGGCAGTTCGACACGGACACGCCGGCCGGCGTCGTAAATTACGACGCCGACACCCCTAAAGTGCCCCGCGAAGGTTCGCCGGGCTACTTCAGCACACCCAAAAACAGGCTTTCTCAACAGACTTTAGTAGGAGCACACCATGAGCAAGATGCGTACCGTTGATGCAGCGGTTGCCATCCTGGAAAAGGAAGGCGCCATCGAGGCGTTCGGCCTGCCAGGCGCTGCGATCAACCCCTTCTATTCCGCAATGCGGGCCCACGGCGGCATCCGCCACACCCTGGCCCGCCACGTCGAAGGCGCCAGCCACATGGCCGACGGCTTCAGCCGCGCACAGGACGGCAACATCGGCATCTGTATCGGCACCTCCGGCCCCGCCGGCACGGACATGATCACCGGGCTTTATGCAGCCTGGGCAGACTCCATCCCCATGCTCTGCATCACCGGCCAGGCGCCGGTGGCCAAGCTGCACAAGGAAGACTTCCAGGCTGTGGACATCGAGTCCATCGCCAAGCCCGTCACCAAGATGGCCATGACCATCCTGGAGCCAGGCCAGGTTCCGGGTGCCTTCCAGAAGGCCTTCCAGCTGATGCGCTCCGGCCGCCCCGGCCCGGTGCTGCTGGACCTTCCCATCGACGTGCAGCTGGCCGAGATCGAGTTCGACATCGACACCTACGAGCCCCTGCCCATCGAAAAGCCCAAGGCCTCCCGCAAGCAGCTGGAAAAGGCGCTGGACATGCTCACCGCCGCGCAGCACCCGCTGATCGTCGCCGGTGGCGGCATCATCAACGCCGGCGCTTCCGCGCAACTGGTGGAACTGGCCGAGACCCTGAACATCCCGGTTATCCCCACCCTGATGGGCTGGGGCACCATCCCGGATGACCACCAGCTCATGGCCGGCATGGTGGGCCTGCAGACCTCCCACCGCTACGGCAACGAGAACTACCTGCAGAGCGACTTCGTGATCGGCATCGGCAACCGCTGGGCCAACCGCCACACCGGCGGCCTGGAAACCTACACGGCCGGCCGCAAGTTCGTGCACATCGACATCGAGCCCACGCAGATCGGCCGCGTGTTCTCACCGGACCTGGGCATCGCGTCCGACGCCGGTGCGGCGCTGGCCGGGCTGGTTGAGCTCGCCAAAGAGCGCAAAGCGGCCGGGTCCCTGCCGGACTACAGCGCCTGGGCTGCCGAGTGCCAGGACCGCAAGGCCTCCCTGCACCGCAAGACCCACTTCGAGAACATCCCCATCAAGCCGCAGCGCGTGTACGAGGAGATGAACAAGTCCTTCGGCCGCGACACTACGTACGTGTCCACCATCGGACTGTCCCAGATCGCCGGCGCGCAAATGCTGCACGTGTTCGGCCCGCGCAAGTGGATCAACGCCGGCCAGGCAGGCCCCTTGGGCTGGACTGCCCCGGCAGCCCTCGGCATCGTTCGCGGCAAGCCGGACGAGACCGTGGTGGCCCTCTCCGGCGACTACGACTTCCAGTTCATGATCGAGGAACTGGCCGTGGGCGCGCAGTTCAACCTCCCCTACATCCACGTGGTGGTGAACAACTCCTACCTGGGCCTGATCCGCCAGTCCCAGCGCGGCTTCAAGATGGAGCAGAACGTGTCCCTGGCGTTCGACAACATCAACTCGCCTGAGACCAACGGCTATGGCGTGGACCACATCAAGGTGGCCGAGGGACTGGGCTGCAAGGCCGTCCGCGTGGAAGACCCCAACGACCTCGGCGCCGCGTTCGACAAGGCCAAGGCACTGATGGGCGAGTTCCAGGTGCCCGTGGTGGTGGAAGTGATCCTGGAAAAGGTCACCAACATCTCCATGGGTGTGGAAATCAACGCCGTGAACGAGTTCGAGGAACTGGCCGAGACCGCCGCGGATGCTCCCACCGCCATCCTGGCTCTGCAGGCCTAAACCATGCTCATCGTCATTGCCCCGGACAAGTTCAAGGGATCCCTGTCCGCCCCGGAAGTCTGCGCGCACCTCGAAAAGGGCCTGCAGCGCGGAGCGGGCGGGAACCTGGACGTCGTCCGCATTCCAGTAGCCGACGGCGGTGAGGGCACCCTCGACGCCGCCGTCGGTTCCGGCTTCACCCGCCGCAGCGCCGTGGTGGCCGGACCGACAGGGGAGCCGGTCACGGCCGACTTCGCCGTCCGGGGCAATGAGGCTGTCATCGAGATGGCGGCCGCCTCGGGCCTGGCCCTGCTCCCCGCCGGAGCACTGGTTGGGGGACGGCCAGGCCCGACGGCGGCGCGCACCGCCACCAGCCTGGGCACCGGCCAGCTGATCCGCGCCGCCCTGGACGCCGGCTGCAACCGCATCATCCTGGGGGTTGGCGGCAGCGCCAACACCGACGGCGGCGGGGCAGTCCTGCAGGGACTCGGCGCCCGATTCCTCGATATCGAGGGCAACGAACTTCCCCCAGGCGGTGCCGCCCTGGCCCGCCTGGACCGGATCGACTTCAGCGGGTTCGACGCCCGGCTGAAGGACACACGCTTTGTGCTGGCATCCGACGTCGACAATCCACTGCTGGGCGCCCAAGGCGCCGCGGCGATTTTCGGCCCGCAGAAGGGCGCCACACAACAGGACGTCGGCTTGCTCGACGCCGCCCTGGCCAGGTTTGTCGAAGTCCTGGCCAGGGAAATCGGTCACCGCGCCATCAAAGCAGCGGAAGCCCCGGGAGCCGGAGCAGCGGGAGGTGTTGGCTACGCCGCCATCGCCGTCCTGGCCGCGACGCGGCGCCCGGGCATCGACGTCGTCCTCGAATTCACGGAATTGCAGCAGAGGCTGGCCGGCGCCGACCTGGTAATCACCGGCGAAGGCAGCCTGGACGAGCAAAGCCTGCTGGGCAAGACGCCCATGGGCGTTGCCCGGGCAGCAGCCGCCCAGGGTGTTCCGGTGATTGCCGTCTGCGGACGAAGCACCCTTGAAGAAGACCAGGCAAGCGCCGCCGGGTTCGAGGACGTTTACGCTTTGACCGAGCTCGAAAGCAATGTAAACAGGTGCATAGCAGAGGCAGCGCAGCTTCTGGAGCAGCTGGGCACGCAGATCAGTGGGCGGCTGGCAGCCAATAAGCTGTCCCGTTCCGCAAGCACCAAGGAGAACCTCCATGTCTGAAGAACGTTTTGACCTGGTCATCCGCGGCCAGCGCATCCTCACCACCGCCGGCCTGGCTCCCCGGGAGGTAGGCGTCCGCGGCGGCAGGATCGTGGCCCTGGAACCGCTGGGCAACGGCCTGGCAGGAACCGAGGTCATTGAACTGGCCGATGACGAAACCTTGATCCCCGGCCTGGTGGACACCCACGTCCACGTCAACGAGCCCGGCCGCACGGAGTGGGAGGGATTCGCCTCTGCCACCCGGGCCGCCGCGGCGGGTGGCGTCACCACCATCATCGACATGCCGCTTAACTCGGTTCCGCCCACCACCACGGTGGAAAACCTCAAGCTGAAGCGCGAGGTGGCCGAGGACCAGGCGTTCATCGACGTCGGATTCTGGGGCGGCGCGATCCCCGGCAACAAGGGTGACCTGCGCGCCCTGCACGACGAAGGCGTGTTCGGTTTCAAGTGCTTCCTCCTGCACTCCGGCGTGGACGAGTTCCCGCACCTGGACGCGGATGAAATGGAGGAGGACATGGCCGAGCTGAAGTCCTTCGATTCCCTCATGATCGTCCACGCCGAGGATTCCCACGCCATCGACCGCGCCCCGCATCCCGGCGGCGACCACTACTCCACCTTCCTGGCCTCCCGCCCCCGTGGTGCCGAGAACAAGGCCATCGCCGAGGTGATCGAGCGGGCCCGCTGGACCGGTGCGCGTGCGCACATCCTGCACCTCTCGTCGTCGGACGCACTGCCCATGATCGCTTCGGCAAAGCGCGACGGCGTGAAGCTCACCGTGGAGACGTGCCCGCACTACCTCACGCTGATGGCCGAGGAAATCCCGGACGGTGCCACCGCCTACAAGTGCTGCCCGCCCATCCGCGAGGCTTCCAACCGGGAGCTGCTCTGGCAGGGGCTGCAGGACGGCACCATCGACTGCATCGTCTCGGACCACTCCCCCTCCACCCTGGATCTGAAGGACCTGGAGAACGGTGACTTCGCCGTGGCCTGGGGAGGCGTCTCGTCCCTGCAGCTGGGCCTGTCCCTGATCTGGACCGAAGCCCGGCACCGCGGCATCCCGCTGGAGCAGGTGGTGTCGTGGATGGGTGAAAAGCCGGCAGCGCTTGCCCGCCTTTCCAACAAGGGCCAGCTGGCGCTGGGCTACGACGCCGACTTCGCCGTGTTCGCTCCGGACGAGGCGTTCGTGGTGGACGTGTCCAAGCTCAAGCACAAAAACCCCATCACCCCCTACGACGGCAAAGCCCTCTCCGGCGTGATCCGCAAGACGTTCCTCCGCGGCGCCGTGGTGGACGGCCAGACCCCTACGGGCAAGCTGATCCGCCGCGGCGGAGTGTAGGGACGCGCCATGGCAGTGGAAGCGCACTTTCCGCGGGCCGGGGCGCGACCAGGATTTGGTTCACAGAAGGCGGCTGCCCGCGGCCTCGCCGTGTGGGTGGTCCCGGAGGAAGGCACCAGCCCCGAGCTGCTGGCCGTCGCTGCCCGCCTGGTCCTTGCCCGGGCCCTCGAAACTGCTCCGGAGGCGGAAGTCCACTGGCCTGCCGCCGGAGCTCCCACGACGGGGTTCTCCGCTGACGCGGGAGGAGCCACAGACGACTCCTCTCAGCCTCCTCCCGCAGCGGAGACCCTTCCGGGTGCTCCTGTTGGGGCACCCAACGAGGACGACGGCGGCACCCGGCTGCCGCCGTCGGCCGGGCCCGTCAGCCGGGTTGCCGTTGACCTTGCCGCCGATAAAGTCCTGCTGGACGGCAGCCCCGTGCCGCTGACCGGCGTGGAATTCAAGGTGCTGCGCTACCTGGTGACCCACCTGTCCCGCACTGTGGGCAGGGAGGAACTCCAGGAGTTCCTCGACTCGTTTGAAACCCCCGGCGCCTCGGCCCGGTCCATTGACGTGTATGTGGGCCGGATCCGGCGGAAACTCGGGAATGCGCGCCATGCCGTAGCCACCGTCCGGGGCGGTGGTTACCGCTTTATACCCGGGCAGCTCGCAACTGTTCGGGGTCCGGCGGAATACTGCATATGACGCCGGAGTTGTATGACTAAGCGGGAAGCCGCTTCACTTGATTGCTTGCCAGTAATGACAAAGTCTTCCAAAGGAACGCCATGAGCCAGACCCTGACCACCAAGCTTCAGCCCGGAACCCAGGCCCCTGATTTCACCCTTCAGGACGCCGAGGGCCGCGGGACCGCCCTGGCCGATTACCGTGGCAAAAACGTCATCGTGTACTTCTACCCCAAGGCCGCCACCCCCGGCTGCACCACCGAGGCCTGCGACTTCCGTGACAGCCTGGCTTCGTTGCAGGGCAAGGGTTACGAGGTCATCGGCATCTCCCCCGATGCACCGGAGGCCCTGGCCGGCTTCACCGGCGACTTCTCCCTGACCTTCCCGCTGCTCTCCGATCCGGACCACGAGGTGGCCCTGGCCTACGGCGCCTGGGGCGAGAAGCTCGTGAACGGGGAAATTGTCGAGGGCATTGTCCGCTCCACCGTGGTGGTGGACCCCGAAGGCAAGGTCACGCTCGCCCAGTACCAGGTGAAGGCCGACGGCCACGTCGCAGCGCTGAAGGAAGCTCTGGGAATCTAACCCTCCCCGGACGCCCCACCACGTCCTGCAGCTTTTCCCCGGACGCCCCATCACGTCCTGCAGCTTTCCCCAGGACGCCCCACCACGTCCTGCAGCTTTCCCCAGGACGCCCCATCACGTCCTGCAGCTTTTCCCCGGACGCTCCTGCACATTGGACTGCTCCCGCACATTGGACTGAGAAATTCAGTTCCAACTTCCTGCGGGAGCGTCCGGTGGTTAAGGCTGGGCGTCGGCCGTTTCCGGCGCCCCTGCAGCCGCCTCCGCGTAGGACGCCGACACCCGCCGGTACACGGGGGTAAGGAAGGCCAGCAGCGCGGCGACGACCAAAATGATGCCCGCGATCAGGAACACCAGGGCGATGCCGCGGGAGGTGCCCTCGCCGAGCAGCGGGGCCAACTGGGCGGCGCCGTCGGCCGACCTCGCGTAGGGGATGATCCAGAACTGGGCGATCGGCGCGATCAGGAACGCGGTGACAGGTGCTGCCGCGGACTCAAACGCCATCGCGAATCCGAACACCCGGCCCTGCCGCTGCAAGGGCACCACTTGCTGGATGACCGTCTGCTCGGCGGCCTCTACGAAGGGCACCAGGGTCAGATAGAGCCAGATCCCAACAATGTAAAGCCATGCCCACTCGCGCAGCGTGAACACCGCGCCGAGGACTCCCATCACAATCACAGCGAGGAGCATGGTGCGCAACGGGTTGGAACCCAGCCCGAACTTGCCGATCAACGCGCCGCCCACAAGGAACCCGCTGGAACCAACCGCCAGAAGGATCCCCCACAGCTCCACCGGAAACATCTCCAGGCCGTAGGGATCCATCAACGCCATATAGACCCCGCCGATGAAGTTGTTGAACGTGGAGAACAGGATCAGCGCGAACAGCCCGGCGATAGCCAGCACGGCGGCAAGGGCACCGCGAAAATCAAATCCGCCGTGCGCATCCGTGGCGGCCGCGCGCAGTTCCTCGGGCATGCGCAGCGTGAGAAGGTGCGCGAAAGCCAGCGCCGTGAGTACCAGGGCGGCGGCGATCGTCCAGCCCATCCCCAGCAGCCCCACCGATAGCCCGGAGAGCACCGAGGTGACAAGGAACATCAGCCCCTGCACCATGCCCACCAGCCCGTTGGCGTTGGCCCGACGGTCCGGCTCGATGAGGATGGTGACCGTGGTGGAGAGCGCGATATTGCGCATGTTCTCCACCACCGCGCCGATCAGGATGATCATCGTGAAGACCCAGAACCACGGCTGGGCCAGGTCAAGCAGCGCGGCGGCGGGTGTCAGCAGGAACATCACCCCGGACAACACGAACATCACCAGGGTGAACATGGCAGCAAACCGCATCACAGCAAGCTTGCGGTAGCGGTCCACGAAGGTGCCGAAGCTGATGCTCGAAAGGGCGATCAGCAGCATATAGGCACCGCCCACTACCCCGGTGGCGATCACGTTCCGCGTCTCCAGGTAAACCCAAAACGTCAGGGCGAACCACAAATAGCTGGTGGTTATGTTGGCGAGGGCTGTATTCACCAGGATCCCGGTGAAGGTGCGGGACCTTTCTGCCGGACTGCGCAGGGAAGAGTCGACGGCGTCCGGGTCGGCCAGGTGCTGGTCCTCGCCGTCCTTACCCAACGCTGGGTTGACGGCGGCGTCCTCGCGAAGGCTTTCCCCGCCGTCGGGAGCCGCAGCGGCCCAGCCCCGGGCCGGTTCCTGCTCGGTCATGCGTCCCAGTGTAGTGAGAACCAGCAGGCGCAGACAGGGTTAAAGCCCCCTGATGGGGCATTAGCAAAAAGAGGGGGGAACGCGTGTCCACCAGCTTCGATTGCACGGTCACGGCTGAAAACTAAGCTGTTATGGGGGGGCATTCAGCCCCGCCCGAACCAGGAAAGGAACGAGGCCATGGCGGACGAGACGGCAGAACAAACATTCACCAAGGCCGCTGCAGAGCACGAAGCGAAGGAAACCGCGGACCGGGAACGCTTCGCAGCCTGGTCCTGGTACGAGCTTGACCATCGTCTGACGCTGCTCCTGGCCCCGATCTTTGAGGTCGGCAATGACGCAACAATTGAGCTCACCCTAGTAGTCGACGGCACCGTCATCTCCGGATCGGTCGTATCTGAGCAGGCTTGGGCGCAGAGGCAGAATGACCAGATCCGCGTCGGAAGTCCGGTTGTCGCCGACGCCTTGGAAGTGGTGGAGTCCAAGGTGGGCGAACAGAAACTGAAGGCAGCGGACGAGGCCAGGCTGAACCCTCGGCTGAAGACGCAGAACCGGTACATTCATTTCCTTGGGCCGGTGCTGCTTTCAGGGGGAGTCCACGTACGCCTGCAGGCAACCAGGGTAGACCTTCGCAAAGTCTCGGCATGGAGCATCGGGCGTATTCCTGGCGAGTAGGGGCTCCCGCCGTTGCCCGTTCCGGAGGCCGGTGACAGGATGGCCGCATGGCGATCGAGGTCCGTCCAGCCACTGAGTTTGAGGACGTCAGGACGATGGTAGGGCCCAAGCGGCCCGACGCCAACGTCTGCTGGTGCCTGAGCTACCGCATTCCATCGAAACAGAATCAGGCCTTGCACGGGACAGAGCGCGGGGACCTGGTGAAGGAATTGGTGGCCCAGGATCCTCCCCCGGGCGTTTTGGCGTACGACGGCGGCGAGGTAGTCGGATGGGCGGGAGTCCACCCTCGCGCGGACACGAGTTTCGCAGGCAATCGGAAAATCCCGCACGTGGATGATCTCGATGTGTGGTCGGTGTGGTGCATCCGCGTGCGGCCAGGGCATCGCGGCAAAGGCATTTCGCACCACCTGCTGAACGGTGCCATCGACCTGGCGCGAACCGAAGGGGCACCGGCTATTGAGGGGTACCCGGTGGATAACCGCGGGCGGAAGGTCGATCTCACCATGGCGTACGTCGGCACCCGGAAGCTCTTCGAGGACGCCGGCTTCACCAAGGCCGCGGATACGGAGTCAGTACTTAACGGCTTCCCGCGGGTATTGATGCGCCTGAATCTCCGCTGATCGGGCTTGTCCAAATCCAGGTATGGACGAACTGAACTACCGCCGGCCGGCGCCAGGGTCTCTTCCGCGGTAGCCCCCAGCCACTAAATTGCTCGCAGGTGTGGCACCTAAACGGCAGCGGCTGAACGCCCCAGGTCCACACTCCTGAAAAGCGCCTCGAACCTGTAATGCGCCTCAGTTTCCAGTTTGAGGCGGTGGGTCAGCTTCTCCACCTGCGCCGACATCTCCTCGCCCACCGGCAGCCGGTCCCCGGGCCAGCTGGATGCCTCCCTCGATGCGGCCAGCGCTTGGGCAAGAGCATTGGCTGCAGCGCGAACTTTCCGTGAATGGAAGTAGACACGCAGGAGCGCCCTGCCCTTGTCCATGGCGGCATGCATCAGGTCGCGCACCTCTTCCGCTCCTGATTTCAGGGGACTCCGTCCTGAACCAGCCGGCACTGTGCAGGCCGGTTCTGCAACAGTGGCTCCGCCCGCCGTCGTCTGGTCTTTTGCGTCGACGTGTCCCATGGCTGCTCCCCTCCTGCAAGCCGTCCAGCCTCCGGGCGGGTCGTCTTTGACCCTCGTCCCCGCGAAGCTGTTTCCTGCATTTGAGTGTTCCGGACCTTCCTCAATGTCCGGGCAAGCAGGTCCCAAGATTTGCGCAGGATCCCTGAAGCACATGCAGGCGAAGGGCCTGCAGCCGAAGCCATGTCCTGCCGTCTCTCCGGCCAGCAGGGCCACGTAACCGCAAAAGGCCCTGCGACATGCCCTGTTGCGGTTAATACGGTAGAAGTAGAGCTATGGTCTCTCCCCCCGAAATCCGCCGTGCCGTTGTCATTGAAGATGACCCGGATATCCGCGGCCTGCTGGTCCGTGTCCTGGTCAAGCAGGGTTTCGACGTGACGGAGGCCGCAACCGGCCTGATGGGCGTGGAGGAGGTCCGCCGCCGCCGGCCGGATCTGGTCACACTGGACCTGAACCTGCCCGACGTTGACGGCCTGGAAGTCTGCAGGCAGCTCCGCGAATTCTCGGACGCCTTCATCGTGATGCTCACTGCGCGCGCTGATGAACTGGACAAACTGACCGGCCTTGATAACGGGGCCGACGAATACATCAGCAAGCCGTTCAGCCCCCGCGAGTTGCAGTCCCGCATCAACGCCCTCTTCCGCCGCCGCCCGTCCGCGGCAGCCGATTCGGCCGCCCGCAGCGAGCTGGAACGCGCCACCGAAGTCCAGCAAAGCCTCCTGCCCAAGGAGGACATCCGCGTTGAGGGTTACGACGTCGCCGGCATGTTCCGCCCTTCCCGCAGCGTGGGCGGCGACTTCTACGACTGGTACCAGACCCCCGACGGACTTCACCTGACCTTCGCGGACGCGATGGGGAAAGGCATGGGCGCAGCACTGATCGCGGCAACAGTCCGTGCCGTGATGCGCTCCACCGGCCACCACCAGGACCTGGACGGCGCCTTCGCCTCCGCCAGCAAGTCCATCGCCACGGACGTGGACTCCTCCAACTCCTTTGTCACCTTGTTCCACGCGCGGGTTCATGCTGCATCCGGCACAGTCAGCTATGTCGACGCCGGGCACGGGCTTGCGCTGCACGTCCAGTCCTGCGGTACTGCTGAAAGGCTCCCCTCCGGCGGTCCGCCGGTCGGCGCCTGGGCAGGGACCCAGTGGCCGCAGTCCAGCCTCGAACTCGCCCCGGGCGATTCCCTGGTGGTGGTCAGCGACGGCGTGCTGGACGTCTTTGACTCCGTGGAGCACTTCACGGAAGCCGTCCGCAGCGCCACCCAAAGCGAGGATTCTGCCCAGGCAGCCAGCAGCGCCATCATGGCACTGGCCCCGGCCGAAACCGCCGAAGATGACGTCACGGTGGTTGTGGTCCGCCGGCTGCCGGAAGCAGCAGCTGAATGACCCTGTTCCTCACCCGCCTGGTGGTGGTGCTGACCGTCATCACCGGCGTTAACTACATCGCGTGGCGCTGGATTGCATCGCTGAACTGGGACGCTTGGTGGATCGCCCTGCCGCTGGTGATCGCCGAAACCTACAGCCTGATCGACGTGATGCTGTTCGGCATGACGGTGTGGAAGCTGAAGATCCGCAAGGGCGCCCCGCCGCCCCCGCATGACGCCACCGTGGACGTTTTCATCACCACGTACAACGAAGACCTGGACATGGTGCTGACCACGGCTTTGGCCGCCCAGAAGATCCGGCATCCGCACAGCACCTGGATCCTCGACGACGGCGCCCGGCCCGAACTGAAGGCCCTCGCCGAGCAGCACGGCCTGGGTTACGTCACCCGCAGCGAGGACTGGACCGCCAACCTGCCCCGGCACGCCAAGGCCGGAAACCTGAACAACGCCCTGATGCAGACCCACGGCGAGTTCCTCCTGATCCTGGACGCGGACCAGATCCCCGAGCCGGACATCCTCGAGAAAACGCTCGGGTACTTCAACAACCGCCGGGTGGCGCTGGTCCAGACACCGCAGTACTTCAGCAACGTCCACGCGGACGATCCCCTCGGAAGCCAGGCACCCCTGTTTTACGGCCCCATCCAGCAGGGCAAGGACGGCTGGAATGCCGCCTTCTTCTGCGGCTCCAACGCCATCCTGCGCCGCGAAGCCCTGATGCAGCTGGGCCTGGTGGGCTACGTTAAGGAAACCGAGAAGAGCATCCGACGGGCGCTGGCCGCCTCCCGTTCCGCCATCAAGCAGGCACGGAAGTCTGCGGACGTGGAGACGCCTCTGGTGGCCCAGGTGCTCAACGAAGTTGAAGCGGCAACACGCGAGGCGCAGCAGGAACTGGCCGCCGGCCAGCCGCTCGGCGAGATCACCTACCGGGTCCGCCGCCGCGTGGACGCCGCCGTGCAGACCCTGGTGCTGGCCGACGTCGAAGCGCTCCAGGCGGATCTCGAAGAGATTGCCGCCATGGAACTGGCCCACGTGGGCGAGTCCGGCGTGACCGTTGTGGCGGACGACGCTGTGCAGCGCATGTCCGCCCGCGACTGGTCCCCCCTGGGCGCCCTGGAATCCGTGCAGGCTGTCCTGGACGCGCTCTCCGTGGAACGCAATGACGAAGCCCAGCCCGTCATGCCCCTGGCTACCATCTCCGTCACCGAGGACATGGCCACCGCCATGCGCATGCACGCGATGGGCTGGGAGAGCGTCTACCACCACGAGGTCCTGGCGTACGGCCTCGCCCCGGAGGACCTCAAGACCATGCTCACCCAGCGCCTTCGCTGGGCACAGGGCACCATCCAGGTGCTGCTGCGCGAGAACCCGCTGGTGCAGAAAGGCCTCAAGCTGGGCCAGCGCTTGATGTACTTCGCCACCATGTGGACCTACCTCAGCGGCTACGCGGCCGTCATCTACTTCGCCGCCCCCATCATCTACCTGCTGCTGGGCATCCTGCCGGTAACCAGCCTGAGCTGGGACTTCTTCATCCGCTTCATCCCGTTCATGGTGGTCAACCAACTGCTGTTCGCCGTCGCCGGCCGCGGCATCCCCACCTGGCGCGGCCAGCAGTACAGCCTGGCCCTGTTCCCCACCTGGATCAAGGCATGCTCGACGGCGGCCCGGAACGTCTGGTTCGGCCGTCCCCTCGGGTTTGCCGTCACCCCCAAGGCCCGCCAGAGCGGCGGACCCGGCTGGAGCCTGATCCGGCCGCAGATCGTGGTGTCCGTGCTGCTGGCGCTGGCCGCCGTCGTCGGGATCATTCGCCTGGCCGCCGGCCTGGCGGAACCGCTGGGCACCCTGGTGAACGTGGCCTGGGTCATTTTTGACCTCGTGGTCATGAGCATCCTGGTGCGCGCAGTGCTTTACAAGGGTTACGAACCGGCCCCCGAAGCCGTAGTCCACAACACAGAGAGGAATCCCGATGGAGTTTAGCTATGAGGTCAAGGACTCGTATGCGGAGGTCAGGGCGGACGGGCGGCTGAACATGGTTTCCGCGCCGAAGTTGCGCGAGTTCGTCACCGGCGTGATCGCCGGCGGGTCCAACCGGATCGTGGTGAACCTGGAGAATACGGCGTTTATGGACTCCTCAGGCCTGGGAGCGCTCATCGGTTGCCTCAAGGCGGCGCGGCAGGCGGGCGGGGACCTCCGGATCGCGGCCGTCCAGCCGCAGGTGAAGATGGTCCTGCAGCTGACCAGCATGGACAAGGTCCTCATGCCCTACGGATCAGCCGAAGAGGCGTTCAGCAATGACTAAGGTCTTGGCATCCCGCAGCTTCCGCGGGCTGGCTGCCGAGGACGCCATCGAGTCGGTCCACAACCACCTCGACAACCTTTGGCTCGACGTTCCGTTTGTGCAGGACCTGGACCAGATGACGTTTACGACGGCGGTCATCGAGTCGGCGTCGAACATCGTCCAGCACGCGGAGCCGGCCGGGCGGGAACCGGTGGAGCTCGGCGTGGACATCGAAGTGCGGCCCACGCTGCTGCAGGCCCGGGTGAGCGCGTATCACGCCAAGCCGCCGTTCGGGCCCATGGAACCTCCAGCGGCGGGCCAGGACGCCGAGTCCGGCCGCGGCCTGGCGCTGATCCGGGCGCTGGTCACCACTGTCACTTTCGTGCGGCAGGACGGTACGAACACCTGGGTCCTGTCCCGGACATCACAGGGCCAGTTCGGGAACGCATAATGCGTGCCTGGCCCAGGCAGCGGAGGCGCTCTCTTGACACCACCCGGATGCTCAACTTCAATATTACGTATGCTGAAATAACAGTTCCATGATGCGGAAGCTCCATGCCAGTGTTGCTGGTGATGGGGTGCCGGAAGTCCGGCCTCCGCATAGCCGTCGCCATGGATGCCAGCATTTGTCACCGAGGAAACAGCCAGCATGAAGCTTGCCGAATTCAACACCGCGGAGCCCGCCCGGGCCGCGCAAACCCTCACGCCCTGCATTGACGTTAAGCGCTGGGTGGACACGGTTGCCGCCGCCCGGCCCTTCCCTTCCAGGGACGCGCTCCTGGCTTTCGCCTCCGAAGCCGCCAGCCCCTTCACTCGCGCCGAAGTTGAGTCAGCCATGGCGCACCACCCTCGAATCGGTGAACGTCCGACGGCGGCCACCACCGAGGCGTCCATGTCCCGTTCGGAGCAGGCCGGGGTGGACCCGGCAGATACTGCCCTGGCGGAGGCGTTGGCCCAGGGCAACAGGGACTACGAGGAAAAGTTCGGCCGCGTATTCCTGATCCGCGCCGCCGGCCGTACGGCCCCGGAAATCCTGCAGTCCCTGAAGGAGCGGCTGGAAAACTCCCCGGCCGAAGAAGACATTATCGTGGCCCAGCAGCTGCGCGAGATCGCCGTACTGCGGCTTGAAGGACTGGTTACCGAATGAGCGTCTCCCACGTCACCACCCATATCCTCGACACCGGCGCCGGACGCCCGGCGGCGGGAGTCGCCGTCGTGCTGTACAGGAACGACGGCGGCAGCTGGCAGGAACTGGCCGGCTCCACTACCGACACCGATGGCCGTGCGAAGGACCTGGGCCCGGAACAGCTGGAACCCGGACACTACAAGCTCAACTTCGCCACCGGGAGTTACTACGCGGGACTGCAGACCGCCACGTTTTTCCCGGAGGTTGACCTGGTGTTCGAAGTCACAGGCCCCGAGCACTACCACGTCCCGCTCCTGCTGAGCCCCTTCGCCTACTCCACGTACCGCGGCAGCTAAGCCCCTCGTTGCCCTATCACCTATGGTCCCCAAACAGGGGTGACAGCCGCCGTAAGTGATAGGTCAACGGTGGAAATGTAGGCTTGATGCATGCCTTCTGAACAACCCTCCGCCGAGCGCCGCGAAATCACCGTCCGCCGTGCGCCCAAGTACGTCCCGTTCCTGATTCTGGGCGCACTGGTGGGTATCGCCGCCGCGGCAGTGGTGGCCTACGGGCTGCCGGAAACGCCAAGCTTCGACGCCGGCTCCGTCTTCGGATTCTTCCTGGTGCTGTTCGCCGCCGGCGGGGCAGTCCTCGGCGCCGTAGTGGCGCTCATCCTGGACCGGCGCAGCATCAAGCGGCAGCAGCGTGCAGTGGTGGAGCCTGTCCCCGATTCCGAACCAGACACGGATTCCCAGCCTTAGCCTGGTCACAAACGGGCGGCCGGAAAAGTCTTACCCCATGTCGTGAGATAATCGACCAGTGGCACGCGGCGATGGAAAACTTTCCCATGATCTTCTCCCTGGCGAAAAAGGCCCGCAGGACGCCTGTGGCGTTTTCGGAGTCTGGGCACCAGGTGAAGAAGTAGCAAAACTTACCTATTACGGGCTGTATGCACTGCAGCACCGCGGACAGGAGTCCGCTGGTATAGCAACCAGCGACGGCAACCGGATCAACGTCTACAAGGACATGGGACTCGTCTCCCAGGTCTTCGACGAGACCACCCTGAACACCCTCACCGGGCACCTTGCCGTAGGCCACTGCCGCTACTCCACCACCGGAGCCAGCCATTGGGCCAACGCCCAACCCACCCTCGGCGCCACCAGCACCGGAACCGTGGCCTTGGCGCACAACGGCAACCTCACCAACACCGCCGAGCTCAACGCCATGATCCAGGAACGCAACGGCGGTCAGCTCACCGGCGAAATGAAGCAGGGCAACACCTCGGATACTGCGCTGGTCACCGCCCTCCTTGAGGGCGAACCGGGCAAGACCCTGGAAGAGACGGCCATCGAGCTCCTGCCCAAGATCAAGGGCGGCTTCTGCTTCGTTTTTATGGACGAAGGAACCCTTTACGCCGCCCGCGACACCTACGGCATCCGCCCGCTGGTCCTCGGCCGGCTGGAACGCGGCTGGGTTGTCGCCTCCGAGCAGTCTGCACTCGCCACCGTGGGCGCCAGCTTCATCCGCGAGATCGAACCCGGCGAATTCATCGCCATCGACGAGCAGGGGGTGCGCTCCCAGCGCTTTGCAGATCCGACGCCGGCGGGCTGCGTTTTCGAGTACGTTTACCTTGCCCGTCCGGACGCCGCCATCGCAGGCCGCTCCGTGTACGAGTCCCGGGTGGAGATGGGCCGCCAGCTTGCCCGCGAAAACACGCAGGTGGCGGACATCGTGATTCCCGTCCCTGAGTCCGGCACCCCTGCTGCCGTGGGCTACGCCGAGGAGTCCGGCATCCCGTTCGCCCACGGGTTCGTCAAGAACTCCTATGTTGGCCGTACGTTCATCCAGCCCTCGCAGACGCTGCGCCAGCTGGGCATCCGGCTCAAACTCAACGCCCTTGAGTCCGTGATCCGCGGCAAGCGGGTGGTGGTGGTGGATGACTCGATCGTCCGAGGCAATACGCAGCGCGCCATCGTCCGCATGCTGCGCGAAGCAGGTGCCGCTTCCGTCCACGTGAAGATCTCATCCCCGCCCGTGCAGTGGCCCTGCTTCTACGGCATCGATTTTGCCTCCCGTGCGGAATTGATTGCCAACGGCGCCACCATTGAGGAGATCTCCCAGGCAATCGGCGCCGACTCGCTGGCCTACATTTCCGAAGACGGCATGATCGAGGCCACCCGGCAGCCCCGGGAGCGGCTGTGCACCGCTTGCTTCACGGGCAAGTACCCCATCGAGCTTCCGGACGCGCACAAGCTGGGCAAGAACCTGCTGGAGCGCACGGACCTGGGCGGCCTGAAGCCCGCCCCCACCGCCCTTCCGGGCGAAACAGCTGCCCTGGCCGTGGACCCCCACGAGGACCCGTCGGAGAAGTCCGGGGCCACCGGTTGCGATCCGGGGCCGGACTCCGAGTTTGAGAACCTGCTGACCGACGCCGACCTTGTGCCTGACGTACACGCCGCCACCGCCGGCGCTGACAAGAAAGAGTCCGTATGACTTCCGCTGCCCCCGCCTCCGGCAACACCTCCGGAAACACTGCCGGCATCACCTACGCCTCCGCAGGCGTCGATGTTGAAGCCGGCGACCGCGCCGTCGAGCTGATGAAGGGTGCCATCAAGGCCACCCACAACTCCTCGGTGATCGGCGGAGTGGGCGGCTTCGCCGGCCTCTACGATGTCTCCCGGCTCCTCACCTACAAGAAGCCGCTGCTGGCCACATCCACCGACGGCGTGGGCACCAAGGTGGCCATCGCCCAGGCCATGGACATCCACGACACCATCGGGTTCGACCTGGTGGGCATGGTGGTGGACGACATCGTGGTGGTGGGCGCAGAACCGCTGTACATGACGGACTACATCGCCTGCGGCAAGGTGGTCCCCGAGCGCATCGCCGATATCGTCCGCGGCATTGCCGCAGCCTGCTCGGTAGCCGGCACCGCGCTGGTGGGCGGCGAAACCGCCGAGCACCCCGGCCTCCTGGGCGAGCACGAGTACGATGTCGCGGGCGCAGCCACCGGCGTCGTTGAGGCAGACCAGCTCCTGGGACCGGACCGCGTCCGGGCAGGCGATGTTGTGATCGGCATGGCATCCTCCGGCCTGCACTCCAACGGCTACTCCCTGGTGCGCCGTGTGATCAACCACGCCGGCTGGGCACTGGACCGCCAGGTCTCCGAACTCGGCCGCACCTTGGGCGAGGAACTCCTCGAGCCCACCCGTGTCTACGCGGCGGACTGCCTGGACCTCGCGCGGGCCTTCCCCGTCACCGGCGCTTCGGCAGTCCACGGTTTCAGCCACGTGACCGGCGGCGGCCTGGCCGCCAACCTGGCCCGCGTACTCCCCCAGGGCCTCGTGGCCACGGTGGACCGCTCCACCTGGGAACTGCCGGCCATCTTCAAGCTGGTGTCAGAACTGGGTAATGTGCCGCTGGCAGACCTGGAGCGCACCCTGAACCTGGGAGTGGGCATGGTGGCCATCGTCTCTGCCGACGCCGCCGAGGCAGCAGTCTCCCGCCTGAACGACCGCGGACTGCCGTCCTGGATCATGGGCACCGTCACCGGGGATTCGGACTCAATCCTCAAGTCCGGCCCCGACTACGTCCAGGGCGCCAAGGGTGTGGACGGCGGCGCAGTCCGCCTGGTCAACGCCTACGCCTGATCCACCTCATCACGCGGCCGTGACCGTCACGGTTCGGGTGGCCAGAACCTGACCCGTGATCCAATGCTGGAAATCGACGGCGATGGTGTACTTTCCAGGGGCGGGCGGACGCAGAAGGTAATCGAACTTCTCCGCCGCCCCTGACTTGATGATGCTGGTCAGCAGCGGTTTCCCTGCCATCGACGGCTGAATGGCCGGCCCGGTGGGACTGGGCGTGGTCCAGAACGGACGGCCGTCGTGCCCAATCAGTTCGGCGATGCGTGCGGGCTTTCCGGCCGCATCGAGGAACCGCGTGCGAGTGGGGAAGTAGTCCACGTTCACCATCCGCACCAGCGTGGGCCGCTTTTCGCCCGCCACAACGTTTGCCTTCATGGCCGAGACGGCCCAGACCCGGTCGCCCCGGGGCCGGGCTGGAATAACGCCTCCCAGCAGGTAGAAATGCCGGGGCTGGAAGCGGTTGAGCCCCGCATCTTCGCCCGACAGGCCTGCGGCGTGATTCAGTTCATGCCACCGGGGATCCACCGAATAGGGGGCGATCAGGGTTTCAGTAGCGATGTCATACAAGGGACCTTCAGTCGAATGTCGGCGCGTCCCCTTCGGCGCCGGTTTCGCCGGGTCGACGATGGGATCTACGATGACTGCCCCGAACATGCCCATCTGGACGTGGAGCGGGGTGTTCACATGGCAGTGGTAGAAGTACGTTCCCGCCGCGCCGCGGTTCGGATTGCCGCGCTCGCCAGTCTCAGGCAGCCACTGGTACGTGTAGTGTCCGGACACCTCAAAGGAGGTATGGCCTACGCCGTCGTTGCGGGGATCGGGTTCCAGTCCGTGCCAGTGCACAGTGTGAACCTTTTTGCTGGGCTTGATGGTCGCATGGAAGATTTGGCCTTCGGTGACACGCACCAGCGGCCCCGGCAGCTGCCGTCCTGATTTGTCGTTTTCAAAGCTCCATATCTCGTGCTCGGCACCGTCGGGGAATTTGAGTTCCCTGCTGAAGAAGTCGAGCTCCACCGAGACGCCGGGGCGCTTAAGGAACTCCGTCTCAGGGCTGCCCTCATGCGGCTGGTCCGAAGCGAAGTCCACCTGGCTCCGGAACGTGTGGTGGGCATCGTCTTCCACCGTGCCCGGCAGTCCAGGCTCCGGTACCGGTCCTGCGGCCAGCACCCAGTCTGACATAAGGCCACCAGGGTAAAGGCCCCCCGCCGCCGTCTGTGACGGTTCGGCATGACAGTGCATGGGATACTTCCAGTCATCTTCCCTGGCATCCCACACCTCGTCAATGACCTCAGGCGGACGCCGGACCGGCAACATCGCCTCCTTGGTTTCCAGCGGCTGCAGCTGGACCGTGTCCTCCCACTGCTGCAGGATAACGTCCCCCTCCGGGCTGACGCTGCCGCCGGTACGCGGGAAATCCTTGCCGTTGGCCCGCACCGTCCACACATGGTTCCCGTGGTAGTGCAACTGGTGGTCCACTATGCCGGCGTTGACCATCCTCATCAGCTGGCCGGTGCGGACAGCGCCCGGTTTGGGGGAGGCACTGAAGTTCCGAACGTCCGTCTCCCTGGGAAAACCCGAGGGGAGCGTGTCTTCCTCCCGGTGCTCGTTGAACACCTCATCGGTAGTGAGGGCCAGCGCCTGGAACCCCGAATATCCATTAAGCGTGAAATACCGCGGCACCGCCGGGGTGGTGGCCGGATTGACGCTCTGGCCGGTGGAGGCGATACGCGCCCAATTCGGTTCGACATCATGGCAGAGCCATAGCCACTGGCGTTCGAACTCGGCGCCACCAGGATAGAGGCTCCAAGCGGCCTTTGGGTCAATGACCACCAGCGCGCCGTACAGGCCCAAAGTTCTTTCGACAGGTTCGTTGCCGGGATCGGAGAATAGGTAGGTGCCGGGCGCCCCGGCAGGGAAGCTCAGCAGTTTACTTGCCCCGGGGGCAACCGGCCCGCTGCTGATGTCCTTTCTGCCGGCACCCGCTGCGTGAAAGCGCAGCTCGTGCGGCTGTGACAAATTGTTGCGCAGCAGGATGCTGATGGTACTTCCCGTTTCGGCAATGAGCGTCCGCTCCGGGAAGAAACTGGCCCAATAGGCGCGCCGGGCCAGAAACTGGCGCTGCGTCTCCGGATCTGTACCGAAAGGCGCCGGCCGGCCGAAGGGGGGCACCGGCGCCTTGAGGGGGTAATGCCGGCTGGCAACTATCGAGCCCGCCGCCGTGAAGACCTGTGGACTCATCCTCAGCGCCGGATTCGCGTCGGCCGTCCGCGTAGCCCTGTCCCCGAAGCCCCGGTGGTAGACCAGCGATCCGTCAACCATCGGGAGGAATCCGTCGTTGATGTGCATGTTCAGCGGGCTCATGAGAAGTCCTTAATGGTTGTCACGAGTTTGTTTGGAAAAGCGCTGTTTGGATGATTCATAACCGCCCCATCGGTGTCCCGTTGAGTTCCACGGTAGGAACCTGCGCTTGTAAAAAACTTGGTTTCTCCAAGGACTGGACAGGCGGACTCCTCCCAGAAAATGCCTCCGGCTGCAGATTAGCCAGATGCGAATGATTCTTGATAAGGTAATCGCATGCCTGAGCCCGCCCTCTCCGTGACGAACCTCGCGCTCACGCATGCCGGCCGATACTTGGTGCACCCCCTGACGTTCTCCGTCGAGCCCGGTGAGTGCGTTGCCCTGCTTGGCGCCTCGGCATCCGGGAAGTCGCTGACAGCCTCAGCCCTGACAGGAACCGTTCCGGACGGGATCACCGCCAGCGGGAAGGTCTCCTTTTCAGCTGAGTCTGGGGTGGCCGGCAGGACGATGGCAGGCAAAACGGCAGCCGGCAGGACAATTCCAGACACAGCGAACGCGGCACTCATCCGCCAGGACCCCCAGACCACCCTCAACCCGCTGGTTCCCGTGGGCAAACAACTGCTCATTCCACTGCGCAGGGCCGGGCTCAACCGCACGGACGCTCGGATGCAAGCTGGCCGGTTCCTGGCCCAGGCCGGAATTGAGGAGCCCGCAGCCATCCTGCCCCGCTACACGGGTGAACTCTCCGGCGGGCAGCTGCAGAGAGTCTGCATTGCCTTGGCGTTGGCCTGCCGCAGCAAAGTCCTGGTGGCAGACGAGCCCACTACCGCCCTGGATTCGGTCACCCGGCTCAAGGTACTTGCGGCCCTCCGCGCCTGGGGAGCCGAAGGCCGAAGCCTCCTCTTCATCACCCACGACCTCGCTGCTGCCGCCTCCCTGTGCAGCCGCGCGCTGGTGATGGAGGGCGGCCGGATCGTCGAAGAGGCGCCAATGTCCGAACTGCTGCGCAATCCGCGCCACGCCTACACCCGGCGGCTGGTCCGCGCCGCCCACGGTGCAACTCTTCCGCTTGCAGCTCCGGCAACACTCGCGGCTGCAGAAGCAGCGGCGGCAGCGTGACAGGCGACCTGGCCGCGGACCGAATCTCCTTCGCCTACCCCGCCCGCGGCTTCCGCAACAGGCAACCCGCAGAAACGCTCCGAAACATCAGCCTGCGCCTCTCCCCCGGCACCAGCACGGCGCTTGTGGGGAGTTCCGGCTCCGGAAAGTCCACTCTGGTGCGGATTCTCCTGGCCTTGGCAGAGCCCTCCGCCGGTGCCGTGACGCTTGGTAGGCAGACAGTAGGGCCCGGCTCCGTCCGGGCTCTTCGGTGGTACCGACGCGAGGTGCAGTACATCCCGCAGAATCCTGCAGGAAGCCTCGATCCCCGGATGACCGTCTCGCAGCTGCTGATGGAACCGCTGCGGCAGCTCCGGTTAGCGGGAAATCACCGGGCACTGATCAATCAGGCACTGGAAGGCGCCGAGCTGCCGGCTGCCCTGATGGAGCGCCGCCCGGGAGAACTCTCGGGCGGCCAGAACCAGAGGGTGGCCATCGCCCGCGCCCTGGTTGTCTCGCCTGCCTACCTGGTGGCCGACGAGCCCGTCAGCGGCCTGGACCTCCCCTTGCGGGATACTGTGCTTTCTTTGCTGGACAGACTGGTGCGGGAGGAGGGCCTGGGTCTGCTTTTGGTGACCCACCACCTCGCGACGGCCGCCAGGATGTGCGGCACCACCGCCGTGCTGGCAGAGGGCACCATCGTGGAACAGGGGCCCACGGACCAGGTGCTGAAAAACCCCGCCAGCCCCGCCGCCGTCGAACTTGTGCAGGCGTCAGCAGGCATGCAACTGCCCCACGCTGTCCCGGCGGCCGCCCTGTGACCGCCCCCAGCGCCATTGACCCGGCGGCAACAAAACCCCGTCCGGCCCCGGGCCTCCTACTTGCCAGCCAGCTGGTCTTCAACATCGGCTTCTATGCCGTGGTCCCGTTCCTCGCGCTGGTCATGACGCGGGACTTCGGCATGACAGCCACCGCGGTGGGGGTGGTCCTGGGCGCCCGCGTCTTCAGCCAGCAGGGGCTCTTCCTGGTGGGCGGGATGATCACTGACCGGTTCGGACCACGGCGTGCAATGCTGGCGGGCTGCCTGGTCCGCATTTCCGGCTACCTCACCCTGGCCCTGGCCGGCAGCTTTCCGCTGTTCCTTCTGGGCGCAGTCCTCACGGGCATGGGCGGCGCGCTGTTCTCCCCTGCCCTGGAATCTTTGGTTGGCAAGGCAGAAGAACGACGGCGGAACACCAGCGGGAAGGCCCCTGCACTTTTTGCGCTCCTCGCCATCTGCGGAGAAATCGGGGCCGTAGCGGGACCGCTGGTTGGCGCACTGCTGCTGGGGCTTTCCTTCAGCTGGGCCGCGCTGGCCGGGGCGGCAGTCTTTGCCGTGATGACCGGGGTGCTGTGGCGCAGCGTGCCTGCCGGAACGGGGACGCCTGCGCCGGCCCGCCTGGAGTCACCTGCCCTGCCCGCTGACGGTGTGGCGGCGATGCTGCGGGACAAGCGCTTTGTGGCCTTCGCCGCCCTCTACAGCGTGAACCTGCTGGCCTACAACCAGCTCTACTTCGGCCTCCCCATCGAACTGACCAGAAGCGGCGCAGGACCGGAGGCGCTGGCCGGCCTGTTCGCCGTCGCCTCCATCCTCACGGTTGCGCTGCAATGGCCCATCTCCCGGCTGACAACCCGGATGGGAGCCGGCAGGGCGCTGACGGCGGGCTTCCTGCTCAAGGGCCTGGCTTTCGCCACCATGGCCCTGCTCGCCCAGTTTCCGTCCACCGGCACGCTTCAGCTCCTGCCGCCGCTGCTGCTTGTGGTGGGACTCTGTCTGGGCCACATGTGCATCGGGCCGGTGGCCATGCCGCTGGTCCTCGACTTTGCCCGTGGACGCCGGACCGGTATTTACTACGGACTCCTCGCGAGCATGGGCGGCTGCGCGGTGCTGCTGGGCAACTTTGCCCTCGGACCGCTTTACTCAGGCGCCTTCCAGCCGGGACCCGACGCAGTTTGGCCCTGGGCGCTGATGGCGGCACTCACGGTGATTCCCGCCGTCGGACTTTCACGGCTCCTTCCAGCCAAACGCTAAGCCCTCCACCTCTACGCAAAGCCCTCTCCGGCCGATGGCCGGCCATTTCCCTGCAGCATCTATAACCGAAACGGGTAACAAACGTGCCAAAAATACGACTGAAAGCCAGCGTAACCACCCTCTCAGCCCTGCTGATTGCCGCCGGCCTGACCGGATGTTTCGCCGGCGCCGAGCAGGCGGCGGAGGGTGGCGCCGGTGCCGGCCGAATCAAACTCGCCATGCTTCAGCCGCCCCGGTCCGGGTTGTCGCCACTGAGCGACGACGCCTTCAAGCTGTCGCGCTGGAAGACCGCCGAGACCCTGGTGGTGCTTGACGATCTCGGCGAGGCCAAACCGGCGCTGGCCGGCGAGTGGCAGCAAATCGATGGCACCTCGTGGCGTTTCACGCTGCGGGACGGCGTGGAGTTTCATGACGGAACGGCGATGACGTCGACGGAGGTTGTTGCCTCCCTGACGGCCGCCGCGCAGGCCAGCCCCAAGCCGAGGATCCTGGACGGCGTCGAGCTCACCGCCCAGGCCGATGGCCCCGGGGCCGTGATAATCAGGACGGCGACGCCTGATCCGCTCCTGCCCCAACGGCTGTCCAGTCCGCAATTGGCCGTCCTCGCAGCCTCGGCCTACAAGGACGGCGGCCTGGTTGATCCCCGGAATGCCGGCACGGGGCCGTACCGGCTGGTCTCAGTGGAGGGCACATCGTCCGCACGGCTGGACCGCTTCGACGGGTACTGGGGCGAAAAGGCGGAAGCCGACGGCGTGGACGTCGAGTTCGTCCCGGACGGAACTGCGCGGGCAGCGGCGCTGCGGACCGGGAACGCGGACATCGTGGAAGCGATCCCCGTGGGCCAGGTGGCGCAGATCGACCCGGCCCTGGTGCATGAAGTGCCGATGCCGCGGACCAACACGCTGTACCTCAACACGGCGTCCGGTCCGTTCGCTGATCCCGCCGTCCGCGCCGCAGCCCGCGAAGCCATCGATGCCGGCACCATTGTGGACAGGGTCTACGAGGGGCGCGCAGACAAGGCCGCCGGGCTGCTCGGCCCGGCGCTTCCGTGGGCAGCGGACGAGCGGGGAAACGAAGGCTACGCCGCCGCGCTGGCTGCACGCATTGCCGCAATCGCCGTCAAGGGGACGCCCATCCGGCTTGGGACCTTCACGGACCGCGCCGAATTGCCGGAAGTAGCGGTCCAGCTTGAGCAGCAGCTCGAAGCTGCCGGCTTTACCGTTGAGCAGGACGTCCGCGAGTACCAGCACATCGAAGCGGACGCCCTGGCCGGCGCATTTGATGCGTTCATCCTCTCGCGCGCCACGGTGCTGGACTCCGGCGACCCCGTGGCTTACCTCTACAGCGACTTCTCCTGCGCCGGCTCCTTCAACATCTCCCAATTCTGCGATCCGGCAGTGGACGCGGCCTTGGCCAAAGCCGCGGGCAGCCCTGCCGGCCCGGAGCGACGCACAGCCACCGCGGCCGTCGAGAGCCTCATCCTTGCCCGGGACGCCGCCATCCCGCTGCTCCACGAACGCGTCATCCAAGGCGAATCCACCCGGATCCTCAACGTGGAGCGTGATCCGCGCGAGCGTGCCCTGATCACGGGCAAGACGGGAATCAGCAGCGGACCCACCAGCACAGGCGCCGCAGGCTGATGCCCGCTCCGGCCTTCCTGAAAGTCACGGCCTCGCGGATCACCGCCCTCCTCGGACTCGTGGTGCTCGTCGGGATGATGCCGTGGCTCTCGGGCCGCGGCGCCGAGTACACCATCCTTCGCGCCCGGTACGCGGACCGCGAGCCCACGCCCGAAGCCCTCGCCGCCATCCGCGCAGAGCTCGGCCTGGAACATGGGCCGCTGGCCATGCTTGGGTCCTGGGCCCAAGGTATCCTCGCCGGGGACCTGGGCACGTCCTGGATCAGCAACGCTCCTGTCGGACCCGGCGTCGCCACCGCGTTGAGCGTCTCGGTGACCCTGATGGGTTTTGCCATCGCCGCAGCGGCAGTCCTTGCCCTGCTGATCTGCGCGCCTGCCGTGCAGGACGGGCTCCGGGAGCGGCGGAGGCCGGCGTCAGGTGCCCTGTCCGCTGCGCTGACCTCCCTGCCGGAGTTCGTGCTCGCCGCTATGTTGCTGGTAGTGGGCGCCGTCTGGCTCCGGTGGTTTCCGCCGTTCGGCTGGAAGGGCCCGGAGTACGCCGTCCTGCCGGCCCTCGCCCTCGGCATCCCGGCAGGCGGCCTGATGGGACTGCTCCTGTCCGATGCCATCCGCGCGGGCTTTGGGGAGAAGTGGGTGGCTACCTGGCGCCTGGCCGGTGCTGGAGCCGGGCAGCTGACGCGCGCTGTTCTGCGGCGCGCGCTGCCGTCAGTGCTGCCACAGATCGGGCTGGTCCTCATCGGACTGACCGGCGGGGCAGTGGCCGTCGAAAAGGTCTACGCCGTTCCGGGGCTCGGCCGGCTTCTTCTGGGCGCCGCCAGCGCCCAGGACATCCCTACCCTCCAGGCAGGCATGCTGGCGCTCATGGGGCTGGCACTGTTGGCGGGAACGCTGACGACGACGGTCCGTTACTTGCTGATCGGTCCTGCGGTCCGCTTCGGCACACTTCCCCTTCCGGAGCCACCGCGGCCAGCGCGCCGCCGCCAGCTGGCCGTGCCGGCAGTTGCGGCCGCCGCCTTGCTGCTGATCGTCGGGGCTGGGCTGCTGCGGGACCCCTTCACCTCCGAACATACGAGGCTGGAATCACCCACCTGGGCACTGCCCTTTGGTGCCGACGCCAGCGGCCGCGACCTCCTGGCCCGCGTGGGGCACGGAGCCGTTGGGACGCTGGGAACCGCGCTGGTAGTGGTGCTCGCCTGCCTGGCCGTGGGAATCGCCGTCGGCCTGTTCCCCTTGGCTGCCACGGGGCCTCTTGAGGTGGCAAACGCCGCGCCGCCCATCCTCGCGGGCCTGGTTGTTGCCGCCATGATGGGGCCTTCGGCGCAGGGTGCTGCCCTGGCCGTAGCCGCCGTGAGTTGGGCGCCGCTGGCCGCCCATACCGCCGCTTTGGCCCAGGAAGCACGGGCACAGTCCTACGTGCAGATCCTCCCGGTGCTGGGGGTGGGCAGGGCGCGCATCATGCTGCGTTACATTTTGCCGGCGGTGGTGCGGCCGCTGCTGCGGCACGCGATGCTCCGGCTGCCGGGAGTAGCGCTTTCCCTCGCGGCACTCGGATTCCTGGGGCTGGGCCCGCAACAGCCATCACCCGAATGGGGCCTTATTCTGGCCGAGGGTATTGGTTATGTGGAACGGGCACCGTGGACAGTCCTGGCGCCGGCAACCGCGCTGGTACTGGCGTCGGTGCTGGCCGTGGGGCTTTCTGGCACCGGCGGCACTGTTGTCCGGGTGTCACCGCCGCAAGATACCGGAGAACTGCCAACAGCTCAGGCGGGAACCGGCGGGGAACGGGCGGCAGCGCGCTAATGATCCCAAAGCAACAACAAGAAGCCCGCTCCCGGCACCGGTTTACGGCGCAGGGGGCGGGCTTCATAACTGAGGTCGGCACCCGCGATCCGACCGGATCAGGGTGCCAAAAGAAGCGCTGCACTGGTCCAACACGGAGACCAGGATCCAGATGCTGAATCCATAAGTGCGACGGCGTCACAGGGCTGTCCGGTTACGGCAACAGCACCTCGTGACAACTAGCCGATGCGACGGGTGTCTACCTCGTCGTCGTCTTCTTCCAAATCATCCGCGTACTTATCCACATAAGCCGAATAGTCCGGTTCAACCGGCTCATTCGCGTAATGGCTCGTGGCACGACTGCTCGGGCCCGTCAGCTCGCGCTGAAGTGCCGAATAGTCAGTATTCGGGGAGTAGTACTTAATATCCCGAGCCTGCTTGGTAGCTTTTGCCTTTTGACGGCCGCGCCCCATGGCGTGACCCCCTTTTGTACTTGGACCGGAGGTGGTCACCTTTGGCTATGGTGAGGCCCCGGAATGTTTGGTCAATTTGTCGTACACCTAGATTACATGCTTTCGACTCCCCCCGCTTGCCAGCCTCGGCGTACGGCGGTCACATGCAGTACCATTCCGGCCCTTCCAAGGCCGGAATCTGGCTTTTTTCTTCGGTAGAGTCGCATCAGCAACTACTGAAACTGGCCGGAAATCCGGCTGCGCATGCGGACAAAACGCAGGAGGATGCACCCCGTGAACCACCAGGACGTTCCGCCCAAACCCGCCTCTCCGCCCACCGCCGGCCTGCCCACGGTGCCCGCTGCCGAATACGGGGTGCCGGCAGCCGAACCTCCGGCGCGCAGCAAGGGACAGGTGCGGGACCAGGGCGGTGCGTGGGACCAGGACCGGTCGGTCCTCCCCCAGGGGCCCGAAGCGGGCCGTGGCAGCGTCAACCAGCGGACACTGTGGAAGGCGTTCTTCGTCGTCGTTGTCCTGGCCGTCATCGGCTCGCTGGTGTGGCTTGCCATGTGGCTGTACGGCAACGGGAACCAGGAGGCGTCTGCGGGCCCCGTTCCCGGCATCCTGGAAACCTCTGTCACGCCACCCGCAACCCCGCTGCCACTGCCCCGCGAGGCGGAGCCTGCCAGCTATGCCCTGGGCGACTGCTTCAAGGACTTCAGCCCGGAGGCGTTGAAATCCACCATTGTGCCGTGCGACACCGGCCATTCCGCGCAGCTGGTTGCCCTGTTCCACTACCCGGAAGGCGGGTCCTACCCGGGGGCGGAAGCATTGAAGGCAAAAGCCTTGGAGGCATGCCAGGCGGCAAAGCTGGGTCCGGCCGCCAACCAGTACACGCTGAACTTCGAGCGCAGCTACCCCAGTTCAACCAGTTGGGGCTCCGGGGACCGCAGGCTGGACTGCTACGTAACTTCCCCCGGTGGCAACAACGTTAACGCGAGCGTGCTGCCCTAGCACTGGGGGCGCCAGGGCAGCACGTCTCAGGCGGGTCCGGCCCTTGATCCTTCCGGCGGGCCTAATCCTTCCGGCGGACCACCAGTCCCGTTCCCGGGACAGCGCCGCCGTTCGGCCCGGCGAGCGCCTCCAGCCCTTCGATGGTGAGTTCATCGACGTCGGTGGCCGTGTCCACCAGCACAGTGTCCCCGTCAGCGATCCCGCCGGACAGGATGGCCTTGGCCAGCCGGTCGCCGATCTCCCGCTGCACCAGCCGGCGCAGCGGCCGGGCGCCGTAGGCGGAGTCGAAGCCGGACATGGCCAGCCAGGCGCGGGCGCCCTCGGAGACGTCGAGGGTGAGCCGGCGCTCGTGCAGCCTCCGGCCCAGTTCAGCCACCTGCAGCTCCACAATGCGGGCCAGTTCTTCCACCGACAGCGGATCAAACAGCACCACTTCGTCCAGCCGGTTCAGGAACTCCGGCTTGAAGGAGGCGTTGACGGTGGACATGACCGCGTTGCGCTTTGCCTCGGCATCCAGCGAGGGGTCCACCAGGAACTGGCTGCCCAGGTTGGACGTCAGCACCAGGATCGCGTTGCGGAAGTCCACGGTGCGGCCCTGGCCGTCGGTGAGGCGCCCGTCGTCGAGCACCTGCAGGAGGATGTCGAAGACCTCCGGATGGGCCTTCTCAACCTCGTCCAGCAGCACCACCGAATACGGACGGCGGCGGACGGCTTCGGTTAGCTGGCCGCCCTCCTCGTAGCCCACGTATCCCGGAGGCGCACCCACGAGCCGCGCCACGGAATGCTTCTCGCCGTACTCGGACATGTCAATCCGCACCATGGCCCGTTCGTCGTCGAACAGGAAGTCCGCGAGGGCCTTGGCGAGCTCTGTCTTACCGACGCCGGTGGGGCCCAGGAACAGGAACGAACCGGTGGGGCGGTTGGGATCGCTGATGCCGGCACGGGCGCGGCGGACGGCGTCGGAAACAGCGGTGACAGCCTTTTTCTGGCCGATCAGCCGTTTCCCGAGCTCCTCCTCCATGTGCAGCAGCTTTTGGCTTTCACCCTGCAGCATGCGGCCGGCGGGAATGCCGGTCCAGGCGGAAATGACCTCGGCGATGTCGTCGGCGGTTACCTGTTCCGCCACCATCTGCGCGGACTTGTCCGTGACGGCGGCTTCGGCCTCCGCGGCAGCATTCAGTTCCCGTTCCAGCGCCGGGATCTCGCCGTAGAGGATCCGCGACGCCGTCTCCAGGTCGCCTTCACGCTGTGCTTTGTCCGCGGTGGAGCGCAGCTCGTCCAGTTTGGCCTTGAGGTCACCCACCCGGTTAAGTCCGGCCTTTTCCGCCTCCCAGCGGGCGTTCAGTCCGGCGAGTTCCTCTTCCCGGTCCGCCTTGTCCGCCCGGAGCGCGGCGAGGCGCTCCACGGAGGCGGCGTCGGTCTCGCCCTCCAGCGCCAGCTCCTCCATGGTGAGCCGGTCAACGGCGCGGCGCAGCTGGTCGATTTCCTCAGGTGCCGAGTCAATTTCCATCCGCAGCCGGGACGCCGCTTCGTCCACCAGGTCGATGGCCTTGTCCGGCAGCTGGCGCCCGGAAATGTAGCGGTTGGAGAGCGTCGCAGCGGCCACAAGGGCAGAGTCTGCGATGGCTACCTTGTGGTGCGCCTCGTAGCGCTCCTTCAGGCCGCGGAGGATGCCGATGGTGTCCTCGACACTGGGCTCGCCCACGTACACCTGCTGGAAGCGGCGCTCCAGGGCAGGGTCCTTTTCGATGTTCTCGCGGTACTCATCCAGCGTGGTGGCGCCGATAAGCCGCAACTCGCCGCGTGCCAGCATGGGCTTGAGCATGTTGCCGGCATCCATGGACGAGTCGCCGGTGGCGCCTGCACCCACCACCGTGTGGATCTCATCGATAAAAGTGACGATCTGCCCCTCAGAATTCTTAATTTCCTCGAGGACGGCCTTGAGGCGCTCCTCGAACTCGCCGCGGTACTTCGCCCCGGCCACCATGGAGGCCAGGTCCAGGGCTATCAGGGTCTTGCCGCGCAGGCTTTCCGGCACGTCCCCGGCCACCATGCGCTGGGCCAGTCCTTCAACGACGGCGGTCTTGCCGACGCCGGGCTCGCCGATAATCACGGGGTTGTTCTTGGTGCGGCGGCTGAGGACCTGGACGATCCGGCGGATTTCCGTGTCGCGGCCGATCACCGGGTCCAGTTTGCCGGACCGGGCCATGGCGGTGAGGTCCGTGCCGAACTTCTCCAGGGACTGGAAGGTGTTTTCCGGGTCCGGGGTGGTGACTTTCCGGTCGCCGCGGACACCCGGCAGGGCGGCGAGCAGCGCTTCATGGGAGGCGCCGGCGTCGCGCAGCAACCGACCCACGGCGTCACTTCCGGCCGAAAGACCCAGGAGGAGCACTTCGGTGGAGACGAAGGTGTCACCCAACCGCTCAGCCTCCCCCTTGGCGTTCTGGATGGCCTGCAGCGCGGGGCGGGACAGCTGTGCCTGCTGGCTGGACGCACCGGAGGTGGCCGGCAGATCTTTGATGGCACTGCTCGCCTGGACGCTGACAGCGTCAGGGTCGGTTCCGGTGGCGCGGAGAAGCGCCACTGCGACGCCTTCACGCTGGTCCATCAGCGCCTTAAGCAGATGGGCAGGCTCCACCTGCGGGTTGCCGGCGGTGGAGGCATTCATGGCCGCAGCCGAAAGAGCCTCCTGGCTCTTGGTGGTGAATTTGACGTCCAAAGAGAGCTCCTTTCAGAGACATTTAATCTAGGTTGAGTCTACTACGCTCAACTTTGAACGGGGTACCTTTTATTTCCTGTTTGCCCACGGCGAACCGGTGCGCGCCACCCGACAGCCCGTTTTCAACCGGTCCGATCCACCCTAGGATCACCTAGTGACCGGGGAGCACAATGCCGCCGGCACACGGGAGACGGGACAGGCAATGAAGAAGTTTGTTGTTCTCTACATCGCAGCACAGTCAGCCCAGGCGCAAATGGCCGAAAGCTCGCCCGAGGCCGCCCAGGAGGGCATGAAGGCGTGGATGGCGTGGGCCGAGGGCGCCGGCGACGGCATCGTGGACATGGGGAAACCGCTCGGGGCCGGCAAGGACATCACCTCAACCGGCACCTCAGACATCAGCACGGGCGTGGCGGGATATGGGATTCTCCAGGCCGAGGACCTCGCCGGTGCCCAGGCCCTGCTGGACGGGCACCCGCACCTCATGATGCCTGGCGCCAGCATTCAGGTCTACGAATCCCTGGACCTGCCGGGAATGTAGGCAGGCACAGGAATGTAATACCCGTGTGGTGGCGGGCCGGTTCAGGCCGGATAGATGGCCACGGCCATGGCCTTCACCACGAAGTGCACTGGCAAGCCGGGGACAAGGCCCAGGTCCGCTGAAGCGGCGGGAGTTATGTCGGCCGCAAGGCTTCCCGCCCGTACCCGGATGAGATCCCCGTGCGGCTCCAGGTCCGTGATGGTCACCTCGAAGTAATTGCGCGGACTGCCGTGGGCGTCGTCGAGGAATACGGACACGGCGGACGGCGGGAACACGGCCACCGCTGCCCGGTCCCCCTGCCCTGCCGGGACGGCGTCCTCCACCCGGCCGGCAATGGTCTGGCCGTCAGCCGTTCTAAGCCCGTCAGCGGCGAGGGTTCCAGGAATCAGGTTGAGCCCCGCCAGCCCGGCGGCGAATGAGCTGCGGGGCCGCTCGAGTACCCCGCGGGTTGGCCCTTCTTCTGAAATCCTGCCGCCTTCCAGAATGACCACACGATCCGCCAGCATCAGCGCGTCCAGGACGTCGTGGGTGATGATGATGGCCTGCCTGCCGGCAAGGACCCGCTTCAACAGGCGGCGCAACAGCGGTGCGGAGTGGATGTCGAGGGCGGCCATGGGCTCATCCAGGAGAAGGAGACCTGGGTCCGCAGCGAGCGCCCTGGCCACCGCAACGCGTTGGGCCTGGCCGCCGGAGAGTTCCGCCGGACGGCGGTGGTGGAGGTCCCCCGCTTCCACCTCAGCCAGCCAGCGCATGGCTTCAGTTCTGGCCTTCTGCCTGGCCGCCCCGGCGCTCCGCGGACCAAAGGCCACGTTTTCCAGGGCAGTGAGGTGGGGAAACAGCAGGGCTTCCTGGGCGAGCAGTGCGGTGCCGCGGTGATGCGGCGGCGTCCATGATCTCCTGCCCGGAGTGAGATCGAACAGCGCCTTCCCGCTGAGCTCAGCCCGGCCGCTGTCCGGCCGAAGCAGGCCGGCGATCACGGACAGCAGCGTCGATTTGCCCGCCCCGTTCGGCCCCATCACTGCCACGGTTTCGCCGGGGCCGACAGTCAGGGCCACATCGAATCCCCGCTCCGCCACGGCTGCCTCGAAGGTGAACGTCACGCGGCGTTCCCGCCCGGCGCCGGAGCCGTCGTCGTGTGCTGCATGGAAGCCCGCCGTGCAGAAGCCCACAGGGCACCTCCGCCGGGCCGCCGGTACGCAAGTGCCACCACGGCAACCGCCACGGCCACCAGCACCAGGGAAAGTGCGACGGCGGCATCCGGGTCCGTTTCACGCTGCAGGTAGATCTCCAGCGGCAGGGTCCGGGTCACCCCCTGAAGGCTGCCCGCGAAGGTCAGGGTGGCGCCGAACTCGCCCAGGCTGCGGGCAAAGGAGAGCACGGCCCCCGAGGCCAGCCCTGGCAGAACCAGCGGCAGCGTCACCCGGCGGAACACCCGCCCGGGAGAGGCGCCGAGGGTGGCCGCCACGGCTTCGTACCGTTCGCCGCCGGTCCGCAGGGCCCCTTCCAGGCTCACCACCAGAAACGGCAGGGCCACGAAAGTCTGTGCCAGGACAACTGCCGTGGTGGAGAAGGCAATCTGGAGGCCGAGGACCTCCAGGGTCCGGCCCAGGAGGCCCTGCCGGCCGAACGTGTAAAGGAGTGCGATGCCGCCCACCACCGGCGGCAGCACAAGTGGGAGCAGCACCAGCGAGCGCAGCAGGCCCTGCAGCGGAAACCTGCCCCGGGCAAGGACCAGCGCCAGCGGCACACCGAGCACGACGCACAGGACAGTGCTGGCAACGGAAGTCCGCAAACTCAGTCCCAAGGCCGACACAGCGGATTCGGAGGTGACCAACGGAAGGAAGTTGGCCCAGTTGACCCTCGCGACCATGGCGAACAACGGCAGGACCACCACCAGGGCGGCAAGGACCGCGACGGCGTAGATCCAGCGCGGAACGCCGCTGTAAGCCTGGCGGCTCACTCCGCCCCGCTCACTGTTGACCACTGCCGAAGCCGGCGGCCGCCAGCACCTGCTGGCCTTCGGGGCTGGACAGCAGTTCGAGGAAAGCGCGCGCGTCTTTGCTGTTCCGGCTGCCGGACAACACGGCGGCGGGGTAGCTGTTGACGGCGCCGGCGGCTTCCGGGAAGGGAACCTCCTCCACCTTGCCCGCCGCGGACTGGACGTCGGTCACGTAGACCAAACCGGCGTCGGCTTCCCCGGAGATAACTTTGCCGAGCACGTCCGTCACGGAGTTTTCCTCGCTGACCGGGTTAAGTTCCGTTCCGGTTTGTTGTTCGATAGCGGCCACGGCGGTCCCGCAAGGCACCTGCTGCGCACACTGGACCAGCCGTATGCCAGATTTAGCGAGGTCGGCGAAGGAGCGGATGCCGGCCGGATTTCCCGGAGGGACTGCGATGGCGAGCGTATTGGTGGCGAAGACCTGGGGTTCGCCGTCCACCAGTCCGGCCTCCTGCAGTTTTCCCATGTTCCTGGTGTCCGCGGAGGCGAAGACGTCCGTGGGTGCGCCTTGGTTGATCTGGGTGGCAAGGTCCGCTGATCCGGCGAAACTCAGGGTGACGGTGGTGCCGGGGTGCCGGGCTTCGAAGGTTCTTGCCAATTCCGTAAAGCTGGCCTTGAGGGAGGCTGCGGCGAACACGGTCAGTGACCGGCCGCCGTTGCCCGCGGCCTGGCCGCTGCCACTGCAGGCTGCCAGCGTGGCCGTCATAAGGACCGCCAGCAGCAGAGCCATCGGCTTTTGGTTCTTCTTCACAGCGCCTTGCCCAACGGCGTTTCGATGATGACGGTGGTGGCTTTGACCACCGCGGTGGCCACGGATCCCGGTTCCAGCCCAAGCTCCCGGACGGCCTCACTGCTCATCAGCGACACCACCCGGAACGGCCCGCACTGCAGCTCCACCTGGGCCATGACCTTGTCCGCCACAATGCCGGTGACCAGCCCTACGAAGCGGTTTCGCGCCGAACTGCCGCTGCGGAGTGGATCGTCCGGGAGCTGCACCAGCTTCTGGGCGTGCCGGGCGAGCTCAAGGCCGTCCACGGCGAGCCGGCCGCCGCCGTCCCTCACGGGGGTGAGGGATCCGTTGTCCATCCAGCGGCGCACCGTATCGTCACTGACACCCAGGAACCGGGCTGCTTCAGCAACGCGAATTATGGTCATTCCGCCAGTGTACGGCGCATTTGCGGTAGTCACAGCAAAACGGCGACGCATCTTCGGAACCGTGGCCTCAGTAGCTGCCACCCCGCACCCGTGGACAGCTCTCCTACTAGACTTCCTCCATGGCCATCTACATTGACCCGCCGCTCTGGCCTGCCCACGGGACGCACTTCTCACACCTGGTGTCGGACTCGTCGCTGGCGGAACTGCATCAGTTCGCCACCGCGGCCGGGATTCCGGAGCGCGCCTTCGACGGCGACCACTACGACGTCGCGGAGCGCCGCTTCGATGACCTGGTGGCGGCCGGGGCCATCCCGGTGGAGGCCAGGGTCCTGGTCCGCAAGCTGATCGCCAGCGGCCTGCGGATCCCTGCCCGGCAGCGGAACAAGTCGCTCAAGGTTCCGCTGTTCAACCGGTGGGACGCCATCATGCCCGGCCACGACGCGCTCTTCCTCGACCTCCTGGACCGGTGGAGCGAGCCGCACCGCCGGTACCACGGCTGCACCCACCTGCTCTCGGTCCTGGAGGCCCTCGATCTGCTGACGGATCCGGCTGACCCTCCCCGCAGCGTTTTGCTGGCCGCATGGTTCCACGACGCCGTCTACCGGGGCGTGGCAGGCCAGGACGAGGAAGAGTCAGCCCGCCTCGCGGAGGACCGGCTGCAGGCTGCCGGACTGCCCGAAGCGGAGGTGGCTGAGGTGGCCCGGCTGGTACGGCTGACGTCGGACCACCGCCCCGGGCCGGGGGACGACGACGGCGCCCTCCTCTGCGACGCTGACCTTTCGGTTCTCGGTGGCGAACCTGACGAGTACGCGCGGTATGTGGCGGACGTCCGCCAGGACTATGCCCACATCGGCGACGCCGACTTCGCTGCCGGGCGGACCGCCGTCGTGCGCCATCTGCTGGAACTTGACCCGCTGTTCCACAGCGGCCGGGCGCGTGAGCTGTGGCTGGACGCGGCACACCGGAACCTGAAAGGCGAACTCGCGTGAACGCACCCGGCTCAAGCCCCCGCCACACACTGACAGCGAGTGCGGCCCACCGCCAACTGCCCTACACGGTGCGGCTGGAATGGGGGCCCGACGGCGCCAGGACCGTCACGTCCGGGGCGGACCTCGCGGTGGTGGTGGACGTCCTGTCCTTCAGCACCTGCGTCACCGTCGCCCTGGACCGGGGTGCCGTGGTTTTTCCATTCCCCTGGAAGGACACCAGCGCAGAGGACTTCGCCGCCCACCACGGTGCCGAACTGGCCGGTCCCCGCGACGGCGGCGGGCTCAGCCTCTCCCCTGCCAGCATGCGGGCTGCGGCGTCGCTTGAGCGGGTGGTCCTGCCGTCCCCGAACGGTTCCGCACTCTGCCATGAGCTGGCAGGCGAGGTCCCGCTCGTAGCCGCCGTGTCCCTGCGCAATGCGGCCGCAACGGCGGACTGGGCGTGGGCCAACCTCGCGGAGGATGCGGTGATTGCAGTGATCGCCGCGGGTGAGCGCTGGCCGGACGGCACCCTCCGCCCGGCCGTGGAGGACCAGATAGGGGCAGGCGCGTTCATTGCCGGCCTGGTGGCCGCAGGCAAGGGCGGCTACGAGCCAGAAGACGGCAGGCACGGTTATTCGCCGGACGCCGTGGCGGCCATGGCGGTCTTCGAGGCTGCGGAACCGAGGCTCCGCGAGATGCTGCACGGTTGTTCCAGCGGCCGCGAACTGGCCGGCGCGGGCTACTCGGACGACGTCGATATCGCCGCGGAACTGGACGACAGCAGCGCTGTGGCCATCCTGGCGGACGGGGCATTCAGCCCACGCTGAAGGTTCGTCCCGCCGACAGATCGTGCGTTTGCCGCTTCAGTGCCTGGCAGCTGACCCTTTACCGGCGTCGTCAACGAATGCAAGACTGCTCGGATGACCCTGCGCATCCAGTCCCTCTGCATCGATTCGACCGATCCGAAAGTGCCTGCGGACTTCTGGGAGAAGGCGCTGGGGTGGCGCCGGACCTACGAGGCGGACGACGAGATTGTGCTCGAGCCGCCGGCCGGCAGCCCCGGGCACGGGGTGTCCCCGGACCTGCTGTTCCTCAAGGTGCCCGAGCGCAAGGAGGTCAAGAACAGGCTTCACCTGGACCTGCGGCCCGCGGACCGGGATGCCGAGGTTGCAAGGCTTGAAGGTCTTGGCGCCACACGCGTTTCTGTCGGCCAGGGCACGGACGTCACCTGGGTGGTGCTGGCGGATCCGGACGGCAACGAGTTCTGCGTCCTGCGGGCACTTCGGCCGGAAGAACAGGCCAGCTGACCGGCAGTTTCCCGCCCGGGCTTCCCGGCCGCTGCATTGTCCCGCGGAACGAAAAAGCCTGCTTACCTGTAGGCGGTGATGAAAGGCGTGTTGGTGGGCACGATCTGCTTGCCCAAGGGCATCAGGGATACCGGGATGAGCTTCAGGTTGGCGATGGCCAGCGGGATGCCGATGATGGTAACCGCCATGGCAAAGGCAGTCACCACGTGGCCGATGGCGATCCAAATGCCCGCCACCAGCAGCCAGATCACGTTGCCCAGCAGCGAAAACACCCCCGTGCCGCCGGGCTTGTCCACCACCGTCCGGCCGAACGGCCACAGGGTGTACTCCGCAATCCTGAACGAGGCGATGCCCCACGGGATGGTGACAATCAGCAGGCAGCAGATAACGCCGGCCACGAAATAGCCCAGCGCAAGCCAGAATCCCCCGAAAACCAGCCAGATGATGTTGAGCAGTGTCTTCATTCATCCATTGTGCCCCGGGGGTCTGACCAAAAGGATGGGGGCTTTCCCTGACCCGCCCCTGAATCGGCTGCTAAACCGGGGAAGCAGTGCTCTTTGCCGCCTGCACGAAGGCGCGCACCTTGGCCAGGTCCTTGACGCCCCGGGATGCCTCTACGCCGGAAGAGACGTCCACGCCCCAGGCATGGGCGGCCGTGGATGCGCCGCTCACATTGTCCGGGGAAAGCCCGCCGGCCAACAGCCAGTGGCGGCCCTGAAGCGCGGGCAGCGCGGCCACGGAGACGTAGTCCCACGCCTCGCCCGAGCCGGGCACCGCGGCGTCGATCAGCAGAAGGTCCTCGCCCCAGTCTTCGAATTCGTCCGGCGAGGCACCCATGGTGACTGCCCTGATCAGGTTCATGCCGGCGTCGTGCACTGTTGTTACGTCCTGGCGCGAGCGCGGGCCGTGCAGCTGGATCCATTCCAAGCCGGCAGCGCGGGCGATAGCCACGGCGTCGGCCACCGGTTCGTGGCGGAAAACGCCGATGGGCGAGACTCCCGCAGGTACCTCCGCCAGCAACGAGGACACCTGGGACGGCGAGACGACGCGGGGACTGGCGGTGAGAACGAAACCAACCGCATCCGCGCCGGCGTTTACCGCCTCACGGACGGATTCGGGCGTACTGAGACCACACACTTTAACAAACATTCCCGGCTCCTTGAGGCTGCTCTTGTGTTATCCCCCCGGAGGAGACTAGCAGGAAGGCTGGGGCCTGGAGGTAAGCGGGCCAATTAGGCTGGACAGATGGAGATCATCCGCTTTGCAGACCTCAAGCCCCAACCCTGGCGCAACGGCGGCGGGGTGACACGCCAAGTCGCCAGCCATCCCAATACCGCTTCGACGCAGGACGGATCCTGGGATTGGCGCGTCAGCATCGCGGACGTCAGCAAGGCCGGAGACTACTCCCCGTTCCCCGGCATGGAACGGGTGCTGACCGTGATCGACGGCGAACTCCTGCTGCTCACCGTGGACGGCGCCGAACATCCACTCGAGAAGTACCGGGCGTTCCGCTTCGCCGGCGGGGCCACCACGCACGCCTCCCTGCCCACCGGCGACATCCGGAACCTCAACGTCATTACGCGGACCGGAAGCTTCAAAGGCTTCACGTCCATCATCGAACTCTCAAAGAAGCGTGCGAAGCCCCTCTTTGACGGGCAGTTGGGGATCCTGCTGCAGGGGCAGGCCACAGCCGCCACCGGGACAAACGACCCCGAAACCCTGGCGCGGTACGACGCAGTGGTGGGCTCCGACGTCGACACCCCCGACATCCTGGGCCGCGGCTTCCTGGCGGTCGTCTCGATCGACCCGGTTGGGGATGGGCCCGGCGCGGGCCAGGAGAGCCTCACCTTTGGATAGCGGAGGCTTTCCACACTGGTGACTCCCGGCGGCCGTCCCTAGACTCGGGCTATGACCACTTCATCCTTCAATGCACTCCTGTCCACCCAGATCGGCAACGAATTCACGGCATCGCAGCAGTACATTGCGGTGGCCACCTGGTTCGCCAACCAGGACCTCCCCCAGCTGGCGCGCTACTTCTACCGCCAGTCTGTGGAGGAACGGAACCACGCCATGATGATGGTGCAGTACATGCTGGACCGGGACATCCCCTTCACCATCCCCGGCGTTCCGGCGGTCCGCAACGACTTCACTTCCGTGACCGAGCCGCTGGCCCTTGCGCTGCAGCAGGAAAAAGAAGTCACCCGCAACATCGAGGACCTGTTCCGGGCTGCCCGCGGCGAGAATGACGCGCTGGGCGAGCAGTTCATGCTCTGGTTCCTGAAGGAGCAGGTGGAGGAAGTCGCGTCCATGACCACGCTCCTGAACATCGCCGAACGTGCGGACAACCTGTTCGACATCGAAAACTTCATCGCCCGGGAAACCATCGGCGACAGCGGCCGCGACGCATCGGCCCCCGAAGCTGCCGGCGGCACCCTCTAGCCTCTACCTGGCCCAACTGGGTAGCGCTAAGTGCCGTTTTGATGGGTCATAACGAAACTTAGCGCTGCCTACTTTGGGTGGTGAGGTTCCGCACCATCGGTGGCCGTCCGGCGTCGAGCGTTGCTACGCTGGAAGTCAAGGCTCCGCGGCGGGGCCTCCGGACGACGGTTCAGTACCCGGCACGCGACAAGACTGGCCAAAGGATCTGTCATGCCGTGGTTAATCCTCATTCTTTCCGGCGCCCTTGAAGCCGTGTGGGCGGCAGCTTTGCACCGCGCCTTCCAGGCGTCCGGCCGGCGCCGCATCGCCCCCACATTGCTGTTCCTGGGCTCGGTGGCTGCCAGCACCGGCGGCCTGGCAATCGCCATGCAGTCCATCCCCACCGGCACCGCCTATGCGGTTTGGGTGGGAGTGGGCGTAGTGCTGACCTCTGCGTACGCCATCGTCACCAAGGTGGAACGCGCGACGGCGGCACGCCTCCTCCTGCTGTCCGGCATCGCCGTGTGCGTGGTGGGCCTGAAGGTGGTGGCGTGATGCTGCGGCGTTCGATTCCCTGGCTGGTACTGCTGGCTTCGGCCGTCCTCGAAGCGGTCTGGGCCACAGCCCTTGGCTTGTCCGACGGCTTCGCCGAGCCGATGCCCACCCTGGTTTTCGCGGTCACCGCGGCCCTCAGCATGCTGGGTCTGGGTGTGGCCATCCGCAGCATCCCCCTGGGCACTGCCTATGCCGTATGGGTGGGAATCGGTGCAGCCCTGACAGTAGGCTGGGCGATGGCCAGCGGCGCGGAACCCTTCAGCGTGCTCAAGGTGCTGTTCATCGCCGGGATCGTCGGCTGTGCGGCCGGGCTTAAGGCGCTGCCCGGCGGCGCCGACTCCCCCGAGCCTGAACCTGCAGCCCCGTCCGCCTCCACCATCCGCTGAGCTGTCCTTCCCGCTGAGTTTCCCGCCGCTGATCTCCTGCCGCCGCGCGGTCTAGGCTTTTGCCATGGACTCCCCCGAGATCACTGAGGCCGTCGCTGCACTGCGCGTCACACTGTACGGCGGCCGACGGACACTGCTCGGCATCGCGGGCGCACCGGGCTCCGGAAAGTCCACCTTCGCTGCATGGCTGCAGCAACAGTTCGGTCCCGGGCAGGCGGTGGTGGTGCCCATGGACGGCTTCCACCTGGGCAACGCCATCATCGACGGCACACCCCTGCGGCAGCGCAAGGGAGCCATCGACACGTTCGACGCCGGCGGTTACCTGTCGCTGCTGCGCCGCCTGGTGCGCCGGGATGAGCCAGTGGTTTACGCCCCCGAGTTCCGGCGCACCCTGGATGAACCCGTGGCAGCCTCCATCAGAATCCCCGCGGAGGTGCCGCTGGTAATCACCGAGGGCAACTACCTGCTGATGGAGCAGGAGCCCTGGAAGGACATCAGGGCGCAGCTGGACGAGGTCTGGTTTGTGGATACACCCCACGCGCTGCGCATGAGCCGCCTGGTGGAAAGGCACGTTGCGTACGGGATGGAACCGGCCGCGGCGAAAGCCTGGGCAACCGGTCCGGACGAGGCCAACGCTGTGCTGATCCACGCGACGCGGCCCGCGGCAGACCGGATTATCCCCTGGCATTAGGACTGGCGGAAAACAGCACCCCGGGGACGGGGTTGTTGGCTTCGATAACTTCAAGGATGGGAGCACTTTCATGACCGCACCAACGGTCCGGCTCGGCGACGGCCTCAATGTCAGCCCGCTCGGCTTCGGCGGAATGGCGCTCACACCGGTCTATGGGGAGGTTGATCCGGTTGATGCGCTCCAGACGCTGCATCACGCCGTCGACTCCGGTGTCAGCTTTATTGACACCGCGGATATCTACGGCGGAGGCAGCAACGAGGAACTGATCGCCCGGCTGCTGAAGGAGCGGCGGGACGAGGTCCAGCTGGCCAGCAAGTTCGGGCTGGTGGGCTCCCCGGCGGGCGGGTACACGGACATCCGGGGCGACGCCGCGAACGTCCGCCAGTCCGTGGACCGCAGCCTGCAGCGGCTGGGCACGGACGTGATCGACCTCTACTACATGCACCGCCGTGACCTCCGCGTTCCGATTGTGGAAACCGTGGAGGCCATGGCAGAGCTTGTGCAGCAGGGCAAGGTCAAGCACCTGGGGCTCTCGGAAGTGACGGCGCAGGAGCTGGAAGAAGCCAGCGCCGTCCACCCCATTGCAGCGGTCCAGAGTGAATGGTCCATCTGGAGCCGCGACGTGGAACGCAACGTTGTTCCTGCCGCGGCAGCCTTGGGAGTGGGTTTTGTGCCGTACTCGCCGCTGGGCCGGGGATTCCTCACCGGCACCGTTGACGCCGCGAGCCTGGGGGACAATGACTTCCGACGCCGGATTCCCCGCTTCGCCCCGGACGCCGCCAGCGCCAACAAGGCAGTGGTAGCCACGGTCCGGTCCGTGGCGGACGAGCTTGATGCGACGCCCGCCCAGGTGGCCCTGGCCTGGCTGCTCGCCCAGGGCAAGCGGCTTGGACTGCCGGTCGTCCCCATCCCCGGAACCCGCAAAAGGCACCGGATCGACGAAAACCTGGGCGCCCTGGTCCTGGAACTGACCCCGGCGCAACTGGAGGCACTCGGCGAAGCATCGGACGCCGTCGTCGGTTCCCGCTCCGCTGATCCCAACTGGGTGTCCCAAGGCCGCGAGTAACGAGGGCTGGGAACAGGCGTCCCTAGACTGAAGCCTATGGACTCACTTCTTTACGACCTGCAGGCCCTGACCATCCGCCGGATTTCTGTCAGCGAGATGGACAACAACGTGTATCTGCTGACCGCCAAAGCCAGCGGCGAGCAGGTACTGATCGATGCTGCGGACGACCCCTCGGCCATCCAGCAGCTGCTGCGGGATTCCGCGGCGGACACGTCCGCCGAACCCCGTCTCGCCCTGATTGCCACCACCCACCAGCACTGGGACCACGTCCGGGCGTTGAAGGAGCTCGCTGAGGTAAGCGGCGCGGCCACTGCTGCGGGAACAGACGACGCCGACGCGTTGCCTGTCGCCGTGGACCGGCACCTCGAGCATGGGGACACGGTGGCGGTGGACGGCTTTGAGCTGACGGCGGTCCACCTGCGTGGCCACACCCCGGGATCCACCGCGTTTGTGTATGCAGCCCCTGAGGGATTCACGCACATCTTCTCCGGCGACTCGCTGTTCCCCGGCGGCGTAGGCAACACCCAGAAGGATCCGGAGCGGTTCAACCAGCTGATCACCGATGTCAGCGAGCGGTTGTTTGATGCCTACCCGGACTCCGCCGTCGTACATCCGGGCCATGGCAAGCCCACCACCCTGGGTGCTGAGCGCCCCCACCTGGAGGAGTGGCGCACCCGCGGCTGGTGAGCGTTCAGGCCGCGCTGCGCTTGGTGGTTCGCGCTGCGCAAAATCCCGGGCGTTATGGATATACCCGTAGCGCCCGGGATTTTGTGTATCGCCAGCTAATCTGCGTGGCGAAAACGCGTGACCCTAGCGGCCGCGGCGCTCGTTGGAAGCCGGAGCGGAAGCGCGCCGGGGACCGCTGCGGGCGGGACGGCCGGAACCGCCGCCATTGCCTGCGGAGTAGGATCCGCCCGAGGTTCCACCGGTGTTGGAGGACCAGACAGCCTTGTTGCCGCCGGTGGCGGCACCTGCACCTGCGGAGCGTGAACCGCCACCGGTCCGTGCACCTGCACCGGCTGCGGCACGCTGGCCTGTTGCCGGGCGACCGCTGCGCTGGCCGCCCGTAGTTGCGGGACGGCCGGTGCCGCCACGCGGAGCGTCACTGCGGGTGATACGGGAGTCGCCCCGGCCCTCTGCTGCGCGTCCGTCCGAACCGCGGCCGGCCGATGAACGGCCACCTGCCGCGGGGACGTCGTTGCGGTGGGTCGATGCAGTGCCGCGGCCACGTGCGTTGCGGCGGGCAGCCGCTGCGGCCACGGCGCGATCCTCGTTCTGCTCGCTGACACGGTCGAATGCTGCCCGGGCTTCGGTGCGGCCTTCGAAAGCTGCTGCCCGGCGCTCGGCACGCGGAACATCGGTACGCGTGGGCTCCGCGGAAACCCGGCCGCGTCCACCGCGGCCGCCGCGTCCACCGGCGGTGGGTGCAGCCTGCCGGCGGGCGCGCTTACGCTCGGCGTTGGCACCGGTGGAGGTGCCGCCGCCCTGCTGCGCAGCTTTCTTGGCCAGCAATGCAGCGCGGGTGCGCGGATCGATCTTCTCGGCCATTGCGCCCACGAGCTCGGCAACGATGGGCGAGCTGGCGGTAACGCGCTCGAAGTTGACCTCGACGCCTGCAGCCTTCATCAGCTTCTTGACGTCGGTCTGCTGCTCCGGGAGGGTCAGCGTGACTACGGTGCCGTCAGAACCTGCACGGGCGGTCCGGCCTGAACGGTGCAGGTATGCCTTGTGCTCGGTGGGCGGGTCAACGTGGATGACCAGTTCGACGTCGTCCACGTGCACGCCGCGGGCCGCGACGTCGGTGGCCACCAGGACGCGCACGTCGCCGGAGGAGAACTCGGCGAGGTTGCGGTCGCGGGCGTTCTGCGACAGGTTGCCGTGCAGGTCGACGGCGGGGATCCCGGCGTCGGTGAGGGTCTTGGCCAGCTTGCGGGCGTGGTGCTTGGTCCGCATGAAGAGGACACGGCGGCCGGCACCGGAAGCGAGTTCCACGATCAGCTGCTTCTTGACGGTCTGGTCATTCACCACCAGGACGTGGTGCTCCATGGTGGTGACCGCTGCCTGCGGATCGTCCACGGAGTGGGTCAGCGGGTTGGACAGGTAGCGCTGGACGATCTTGTCCACGCCGTTGTCCAGGGTGGCGGAGAAGAGCAGGCGCTGGCCCTGGCTGGGGGTCATGTCCATGAGCTTCTTCACCACGGGCAGGAAGCCGAGGTCGGCCATGTGGTCGGCCTCGTCCAGGACGGTGATTTCCACGGCCTCGAGGGTGAGGATGCGCTGGCGGATCAGGTCCTCCAGGCGGCCGGGGCAGGCGATGACGATGTCGACGCCGGCACGCAGGGCCTTTTCCTGGCGTGCCTGGGAGATGCCGCCGTAGATCACGGTGGTGTTCAGGCCGGCAGCCTTGGCCAGCGGCTCAATGGTGGCGTTGATCTGGGTGGCCAGCTCGCGGGTGGGTGCAAGGACCAGTCCCATGGGGCGGCCTGGCTTGCGGAAGTGCTTGGCTTCCCGCTCAGCGAGTCGTGCTACAAGCGGGATGGCGAAGGCAATGGTCTTGCCGGAGCCGGTGCGGCCGCGGCCCAGGACGTCGCGTCCTGCCAGCGTGTCAGGGAGGGTCTTCACCTGGATAGGGAACGGCTCGGTGATTCCCTGTGCGGTGAGGGTTTCGGCAAGGGCTTTGGGCGTGCCGAGGGCAGCAAAAGTAGTCAAAGTCAAAGGTCTTTCAGGCGGTATCCGTGCGGATATCGGCCCCCGACGCCGGTTGGCCAAGGGGGTTCGCCGAAGAAAATTCAGGTGATCAACCAGCCTGCTGCCGCTTATACAAAGCGGCGGCCGGGACCAAATGGAACGCGTTCATCGACGCAGGATGTGCCTCTCACATGAAAAAAGCCCTGCCCCCTAAATGAAGGGGTACATGGGCATCACTGCACATCAAGTTCCACCAGTCTACCATCCCGCGCCCACTTCCCTTTCCAACCCCGATCCTCCCCTCCCCAACTGGGGCGTTGCCATCACCGGCGGCGGGGGGCAAGGTTGAGGCATGGCTGAACACGTGTCCCACCAGCATGAAGCGCACCCGCTCGAATCCCGCCAGGCAACGCACGACGCCGGTCCCGGCCTTTCCGGGGACGCTGACCCCGTGGGCGGTCAGGGGATCAGGGACGCCGCTTCCCTTTGGGACGAGCGGTACCGCAGCAAATCCCAGGTCTGGAGCGGCAAGCCCAACCCCCAGCTGGTCCGGGAAGCCGGAGGCCTGCGGCCGGGACATGCGCTGGACCTGGGTTGCGGCGAAGGGGCTGACGCCATCTGGCTTGCCCAGCACGGCTGGACTGTCACCGCCGTCGACGTTTCCGCCGTCGCACTTGACCGTGCACACGGGCACGAGAAAGCGGCACTGGCGCGGGAGAGCGTGCACGCAGCCGAGGGCGCAATCGCCAGCCGGATCCACTGGCAGCAGGCCGACCTCGAGCAATGGCAGCCCGACGAGTCGTACGACCTGGTCACCTCGCAGTTCCTGCACTCCCAGGAGCTTGACTGGCAAAAGCCTCTGAAAACGGCCGCGGCGGCGGTCAAACCAGGCGGAACCTTGCTGGTGGTGGGTCACCATCCGGAGCGGCTTCCGCCCTGGGGCGGAGGCCACACAACGCACGGGATGTTCTACACCGGGGAGCAATTGGTTCAGGAGCTGGGGCTCAACGGCGCCGAATGGCAGCTGGAAGTGCAGACCAGCAGGGAGCGGCCGGTGACCGGGCCGGAGGGCGAGCATGCCACCATCGCGGATGTGGTGGTCCGCGCCAGCCGGCTCACATAATTTCAGGCGCCCCGCTCCGACTTGGTGGTGACCCGCGGTGCGACTGCGACGCCGGCCACGGCGACCACGGCGGCAAGTGCGAAGACGCCCGCGAAGGATTCCGCCGTCGTCGAGAATGCAGCGAACACAATGCCGGTGGTGGCCAGCGCCAGTGCCCCGCCCAATGAGTCGGAAATGGACATGGCGGCGCTGTTGAAGCCCTCGTTTTCCTTGGTGGACAGCGCCAGGGTCATCACGCTCAGCCGCGGGTAGAGCAGGCCCATGCCGCCGCCGGCGAAGATCCACCCGGCGATTGCGACGGCGGCGGGCCAGTGCAGCGCTGTAGTGGCCAGGGCGAGGACCACTGCGCCAAGGACCATCAAGGAGCCGATGCGGACGGCGCGGCGATGGGTCAAGCGAGCACCGAGCCGGCCCTGGACTGCCGACGCGCCTGCCCAGGCCAGCGCGCCGCCGGTGAGGGTGAGGCCGGCAAAGGTGGGCGAAAAGCCGTACTGCTCGATCAGCAGGTACGGCAGGTAGACCTCGGCGCCGAAGAAGGCGGCAGAGGCGAGCCCGCGGACCAGGATCACGCTGGGCAGGCCGCGCCGGGCGGCCAGCGTGCCCCGCGGCACCAGCGGCCGCACGGCCACCAGGGCAATCACGACGGCGGCCACCCCCAGGAGTGCCGGCGCGGCGGTGAACCCGGGGAGACGGACCTCCCGCGCGAGGTTGAGTCCCAGCACCGCGAGCGCTGCCAGGGTGGCCCAGGCAAGCCGGTCGAGCGCCCATGGAGTTGGTGGCTGCGCGCCGAATGCTTCTTTGGCGCCTTGTTCCTGGGCGCTCTGGTTTCTTGCCGGCGGCATGCCCCGCAGTACCGGCACGATCATCACCAGCGCAGGAATCACCAGGCCCACCACGCCGAGGAATACCCAGTGCCAGCTGAACACCTGCGCCACAATGCCGGCGGCAAACGGCCCCACCAGGGACGGGATCACCCAGGCGGCAGAGAATGCAGCGAAGATCCTGGGGTGCAGCAGCGCTGGATATATCCGGGCCACGAGTACGTACAGCGCCACTGTGAGGGCGCCGCCACCCAATCCCTGCACCAGCCTGCCCGCCACCAGCAGGGGCATGCTCCCCGCAGTGCCCGCGATGAGCAGGCCCACTACAAACAAGGCCACGGATGCGTACAGCGGCACGGTAGGGCCACGGCGGTCGGACCAGTTTCCGGCGGCCACCATGCCGATCACTCCGGTGGCCAGCGGGCCCGCAAAAGCCAGGGCATAAAAGCTGGCACCGTCCAGCTCGCGGCTAACCACCGGCATGATGGTGGTCACCGCGAGGGATTCGAACGCGGCCAGGAACACGAGCGCGCAGGCACCGATGGTCACCCACAGGTACGGCCGCTGCAGGATACCGGAGTGGGGGTTGGTGGCTGAAAGGGTTGTCTCGCGCACGCTTCTGGCCCGATCGGTTGTTATTGAACGTGCTCCACAGCATAGTGGCCACCTGTGCAGGCTTTCCGGCTCGCGTCACCGCCGCGGGGCCGCCGTCCTGTTGTTCCAGCCCGGAAACTAAGGGCAAGGACCTGACGCACGAGCTGGTGTAGCAAAGCAGGTAGCAGCAGGCGCCGTTATGAGCGGAGATAACGACACCTGCTGCTACTTACGTGGGGTCCCCGACGAAACGGTTCCGCCCGGCCCGGTAGCCGAACGCCGCCGCGAGCAGGCCCACGGCGAGGAAGAGGACACCGGCGGCTGTAAATGATCCGGTTGCCTGGTGAAGTTGGCCCACCATGAGCGTTCCCGTTGATCCGAGCCCGTAGCCGACTCCCTGCATCATTCCCGAAAGGTGCGCCGCCGTATGCCCGTCCCGGGTGCGCAGCATGATCATGGTCAATGCCACCGCGGTGAGGCTTCCCTGGCCCAGCCCCAGGAGTCCTGCCCACACCCAAATCAGCTCGAGCGGACCGAAGACGCTGAGTGCGAAGCCGCCGCCGGTCATCAGCGCCACCACCGTGTTGATGGCCCGCTGATCGCGGAATCTCGCAGCCAGCGCGGGCGCGAAGAGCGAACCGAGCATCTGCAGCACGATGCACGCGGACACGATCAGCCCCGCCGTGGCGCCGTCCACACCTCGTTCCCGCAGGATGGGCGCCAGCCAAGCGAATACGCTGAAGGACATCATCGCCTGCAGCACCATAAAGATCGTGACCTGCCATGCGACCGCCGAACGCCAGACGTTCACGCCTTCACTCACCGCCTGGTACCGGACGGGGTGCTGCCGTGCCGCCACCGGCACGAACAGGACAAGCACGACGGCGGCAGGCAGCGCCCAGAACCACAGCGCCAGAGTCCACTCCCCCGTCGCCGCGTAGACGGGGTAGGTGAAGCCGGCTCCCAGGGCGGCCGAGGCACAGATAGCGGTGGTGTACAGCCCGCCCATCAGGCCAAGCCGGTGCGGGAAGTCGCGTTTGACCAGCCCGGGCAGGAGCACGTTGCACAGGGCGATGGCGGAACCGCAGGCAGCTGTGCCGGCCAGCAGAGCGGGCAGGTGTGCTGGTCCCGGTGAACCCGCAACTGCGAGCCATGGGAGCTCAGCCGGCCGGAGGAGGAGTCCCGCAGTGAGAACCGCCATCGCACCGAGGAGGACGCGTTCGGCGCCGAAGCGGCGGGCCAGGACCGGGGCCAGGGGCGCAAAGACGCCCAACAGCGTTACCGGGACAGTGGTCAGCACTACGACCGCCCACCCTGGAAGTGCGGCCTGCGAGGTAACCTCGGGAAGCACCGCTGAGAAACTGGAGAAGACGGTGCGCAGGTTGAGGCCGATCAGGACAAGGCACAGGCCGAGGTAAACCAGGCCCCTCCGGCTTCCCACCCGGGTTGGTTCCGGCGCCGGCACCTCATCGATTTCGGCGTCCACCAGGTTGTCGGGCTGGGCCGGGTTTCCTTGCTGGAGCGTCGCTGAGCGCTCTCGGGGCCGCTGCTTCTTCGCCGCAGCATTCGTCGCTTCCGTCACCTGCCCATTCTTGCAGGAGTTGTTTTCGCCCCAGTTATCCACATGGGGCAGTACACCCTTCTGCTGTCACTGCTGCCTCCCTAGGTTGGAACAGAGGCTGTATTTGGAACAGCGGCCGGGGAGGAAAGGAGAGGGATGGAGTATCTGCCATCGAATGAGCACCCGCCCGAACATGGGACGCCACAGCAGGAGCCACCTGAGAAGACGGCACCTCAAGAACCCCACACAGCCGACACCCGCAAAGCAGTCACCAGCCTGGTACTGGCAGTTCTTTCCCTGGCCAGCATGATCGTCACTGCTCCCTTGACGGCATTTGCCATGCTCGCCACTTATCCATCCGAGGGCCCCTCTCCCATGCCGTGGGTGGCACCTTTGGTGTTCTTCAGCCTGCCCCTCATGTTCGCTTTGCCCTCCCTGGCGCTGGCAATCTCCGTCATCAAAAACTCCCCGGATACCTCGCCGGGCCGGTCGTCCGCCGCGTTCGCTTTATGCATCGCCGGCCTGGTCTTTGCCCTGGCGTTGGGACCTGCACTGGATCTATTGGGGAACCTATGATTCAGGCTGTCCGGCCGCCGGTATTCTGGAAGGGATGAGCGAATCCCCAGAATCCCCCCAGCCGCAGCATGTCCCCAGGCCGGTTACTCCCGGCACGCAAGCTTCCTACGGCACCTACGGCGGCCGGCCCGTCAGCTTCGTCCGCCGCGGAACCCGCCTGCAGGGACGCCGGCAGGCGGCCTGGGAACTGCACGCGGAGCGGTGGGCTGTGAATGTTCCCCGGCACGTCGCCAACACGTCGGTCCACCCGGACTACACCTTCGATGCGGAGGCGGAATTCGGCCGCAACGCACCCCTCATCGTGGAGATCGGCTCCGGCCTGGGTGACGCCATCTGCCATGCCGCGGAGCAAAATCCGGACACCGATTTTCTGGCAGTGGAGGTCTACACTCCCGGACTCGCGAACACCATCATCAAAATCAACAGCCGCGGGCTAAGCAATGTCCGCGTGGTGGAGGCCAACGCGCCGGAGGTGCTGGCCAGCATGCTGCCAGCGGGTTCCGTCAGTGAACTGTGGGTTTTCTTTCCCGACCCGTGGCACAAGTCCCGGCACCACAAGCGGCGCCTCATCCAACCAGAGTTCGCAGACCTTGCCGCGCGTGCGCTCAAAAAAGGCGGCCTGTGGCGGATTGCCACGGACTGGTCCAACTACGCCGTTCACGTTCGCGACGTACTGGCGGATTCGAAGGACTTTGAAAACCTGCACACCGGCGAGCGCCGCGGACCCGAAAGCCCGCTGACCCAGGTGTGGCAGTCCGGCGTGGAATCGGTGGTGGGCGGAGCCCCGGTCCGTGAAGGCCGCGCTCCCGTCAGCACCGAACACACCGGGCCCAACGAGGGCGTGGACGAAACCGGCGGCTGGGCGCCGCGGTTCGAGGGCCGCATCCGGACCAGCTTTGAGGGCAAGGCCCACGAGGCCGGGCGGCTTATTTTCGATCTCTGCTACCGCCGCCGGTAATTCCAGCGGCTCTGTATTTGGCGCTATTTTCAGCGCTGCGGGCCCCGCCCGCCAGCCCCGCCATCACCGTCAGGCCACGCTGATGGATGCCACGATCTCCTTGAGCATGCCGAGCCTGGGCTCTACGTCGGGATTAACGTAGGGCCAGATGACAACAACGCCGATGAACCGGCCGCTCTCCCACACCCCAACGGTGGCTGCCACCTTTGCCGACCCCTCGGCGTCGTTATAGCCCACCAGCACGGCATAGGCTGCTTTGCCGGGCAGGTTCAGCTCACCTTCGGTGAGGAGGGTGCCCGCCCTCTCCTCACGGTAGAAACTGGACATAAGGTGCGCCCAGCCATTGGCTTGGGGCGCACCCAGGATAGAGCTGTCGTCTTTGATGACGGTGACCAGGACATCGCCCAGCAATCCGTACTGTTCAGTGTTGGGCCCGGCCGTGGAGCCTTCCAGGACTTGAGTGTGCTCGGGAAAGTCGGCGGTGAATCCCAACGGGGATTCGATGTGGACTGACATGCTTGCTCCTTTCAGCAGGTGTTCCGTAGCTCGGCTGGACGCGGGGCTGCGTAGTGGCCCCCCCTGTTACAACTGCTCAAGCCTGGTGTCGTTGGGGACCTTGTAGTACGTGGAAACGTTGGTGCTGGCCCGGCTCGCGGTCCTGGCCTCCACCTCGCCCAGTTTGACGTCAAGCCCGGCCTCGTTCGACCCGGTCACCACACTGTTGACCTGGACAGTGGCAGAACCGGCCTCGTACAGTCTGGCGGCATCGCGCGCTGCGCCGTAGTCATTCCCGAGCGCAACGTTCCACAGGTAGCTGTCGATCACGGGCTTATTCTCAGGAGAGTAGCCCACGTCGATCTTCACGGTCCCCTGGGTCCCCACGGAGACTGAGGATTCGAGCTTGGCTGCCTTCACGTCAGTGCCCGCGGTGGCTCCCTGCGCCACCGTTCCGCCCAAGGACACCGACACGGACTCGATGTTGCTGTCCTTGTCCATGTTCACCTGGACTCCGCCCACGCCGGAAGCTTCGAAAACGCGGCCGTCCAGGTTGAGCCTGCCTAGGGCGGAGACCTCTCCGCTGGCTGTTGAGGTGCCGTCGGTCAGGTTCCGCTCGTACGCCAGGTCAAGCGTTGCGGAGCCTGACACAACTCCGGCTTCCCCCTCGGCCTCCAGCGAAATGGTTCCCTTGGCCTTGTCCGTCTGCCCGGTGGAACCGTTGTCGCCTGCGGCGTCATTGATGGTGTCCAGGATATAGCCGGGTGGATTACCGGCGACATCCTTGATCTCTCCAATGGTGTCCGGCGGGAGGTCGCGGTACATCTGCTCGCGGGCCGCCATGGCTTCTTCCACGCTGCCGAAGGTGTACTCCCGGGACACTTGCCCGTTCAGAGTGACGCCGGCGGTTCCAGTGGTGTCATTGACGCCCAGCCCCATGTTTCCGTACACCTTCATGGTGGCGGAGCCATCGGCATCTGCCACCACCTTGGTGCCCACCTCGGCGCCGCCATGCACCCAGGCCACCCGCGCTTCGATCGATGCCTTGCCGGTCTCGGAGTAGACGGGGATGTCCGCCCGGGCGAGGTCCTGGAGATGCTCCTTGGCCTGCTCCTGCGCGGACCTGGGGATGCCGCCGTCCATGCCCATGAGGTCCTCGGCGAACGGGCCGTCGTCGCCTTCACCCTCGGTGAGGTATGTCCGGTCCGCTGCTGACAGGCTGTCCCACCACTTGGCCTGTTCCTCCGGGCTGGCGTCAAGCATTTTTTCCAGGCCGGTTTCCAGCTCACTGCGGTGTTCGGCAGCGGCTGCAGCGGCAGCCGCCTGTTCCGTCAGCCAGTCTTCAGCATGGTCCGCCAACGACTCGATCGCGTCCCAGCCCCCGGTGCCGCCGGCACCACCGCGGCCACCGCCGCCACCGCCGCCCGATGAGGATGTCGCCTTCTCCTGCTCCTGCGCGTGCTGCAACAGGATTTTCGAGTTCTCACGCAGGCTGGAGACGACCTTCTCCAGCCCGGGGCGGTGCCTTCCGCTCCACTCATGCCGGAAATGTTCGCCGTCCATGCCCGTCCATGGAGCCGCCTGAATCTGGCTGTGCAGCGAACTGGCCCGGTTGCACAACAAGGATGCAGCCTGGTCAGCGGCCTTCGCCAGGGCCCGCAACTGGCTGACGTCAGCGCCGTAAAAAGTCATGGTTCGTCCCCCGGAGAAGTCCGCAATGCGTGTTCAGCTGACCATAGAGTTCCACAGCGGTGCAGGCAGGGCGATGGGGATGCCTCCCCATCCAGCAGCAGGACACCTCCTACTCCGCAGGCCGCACCTTCCGCGCGCAATCCACATAGTCCTGCTGGATCACTGGTACCGGGCATCCCGGCGTGGCACTATTGCCCTTGTGCGGGGCCGAAACTCAGCCCACCGGCGCTTGCTTAAAGGGAACAGCCATCAAAAGAGAATTGAGACAGGCCGCTGACGCGGCGGAGAACGTCACCAACTCCCGCACCCTGGAGGTGGTGGCGAGAGCGGGGTTTGCGGCGAGCGGCATCCTGCATCTATTGGTGGGCGTCATCGCCATCCGCCTGGCCATGGGCGGTACTGGCAACGCTGATTTCAGCGGTGCAGTGGCCGAGCTGGCCAGCCAGCCGGCCGGGCCTTTCCTGTTGTGGGCCAGCTTCGCGGCCTGCACCGCCCTTGCGCTGTGGCAGACGAGTGATGCCATCTTCGACTACAACCAGCTGCCCGGCAAGAAAAAGGCCGGGAAGAAGGCCAAGGCAGGGGCACAGGCACTGGTGTTCGCAGGGCTTGCCCTCACGCTGATGTCCTTCGCGCGGGGAACCGGTTCTGGCGGGGACAACCAGCAGGCGGCCAGCGACCTCACCGCTTCCGTCATGAAGGCTCCGGGTGGCGTGGCGCTGCTGGTCCTGCTGGGCGTCGGCATTGCCGTTACCGGGGTGATCTACGGCATCCGCGGCCTGCGGAAATCCTTCGAAAAACATCTGGTGATGCCCGGATCCTCCACCCCAAGGACAGCCGTCACCGTGCTGGGCGTGACAGGGTACGTGGCCAAGGGAATTGTCCTGCTGCTCACCGGGCTGCTGATCGCCATAGCCGCCCTGCAGGCGCATCCTGAGGAGTCCACCGGGCTCGACGGCGGGCTTCGGGCGCTCCGCGACCAGCCGTTCGGGGTGTACCTCCTGGCAGCGGTCGGCGCCGGACTGATCTGCTACGGCGCCTTCATGATCGTCCGCGCACGCCTCGCCAAAATGACACAATGAACCGGCCGCTCCGCGGCAGATAGACAGCTGTCATGGTCGCCAGTTATTTGGACCCGGGTCGGCTGACCGGGTCGGCTAGGCGCGGAGCTAAGGCACGGTGATGACCGCGACGGCCTGCTGCCTGCCGTCGCGCAGCTCCACGCTCGAAATGCTGGTCAGCTGGATGGGTGTGGCTCCGGTGACCTTGACCCGGCCGCTCGGCGTGGCCGTCCATGCACAAGCACGGTCCTCGCCGCCGGCGCGGTCCCGAACCCACAGCGACAATGTCCCGTCGGAGGGGAGGCTGCTGCCGTTCACGGCCAGCTCGGTACCCCAGGTCTTCCGGGCCAGGTCAATACTGAACTGCAGGCCACCTCCGGACTGCACCGAATAAGTGGCGTCCGGCTGCTCGGGCCGGTTCAGGAGCGGACCCACAGCCAGTCCCACGGCGAGGCAGGCTGCGGCGACCGCCCCTGCCAGGGCCGTCCAGCGCCGTCGTGCCTTACGACGGCGGCGCGCCAGTACGGAGAGCAGGTGCACGGGGGCCCCTGCTGCAGGGGCGGGCGGCGCACCGGATCCCGCCGGGACGACGGTGAGCGCCACGGCGTCCGGCACCGGAAGGGCGTCCAGCAACGCAGGCACTTTCTCGAGGCGGGCAAGCTCATCCCGGCATCTCGCGCAACCCTGCAGGTGTGATTCAAAGCCCTTCAAGTCCTCGGCGTCCAGCCCGCCCAAAAGGTAGGCGCCCAGCAACTGGTGCCGCTCAGAAGCATTCACCGTTCCACCCCCATCTCGTCCAGGATGGTCCGCAGCGCCCGCACAGCGTAATAGGCACGGGACTTCACAGTTCCGCTCGGGACGTTCAGCTGCACCGCCGCCTCGTTCACGGTGAAGCGGCGGTAGTGCAGGGCCACCAGCACGTCCCGGTGTTCGGAGCTGAGGCGGAGCAGCGCTTCCTCGATCAGCACCCTGTTCAGCAGCTCATCCACACGTTCCACCGCCTCCGCGGAATGGGCGAGGCCGTCATCCAGCGTCTCGGCCGGGCGGCGCTGCGCCCGGCGGTAGTTGTCGATCATGATGTTCCTGGCCGTTCGGAATAGATAGCTGCGGAGACTTCCGGTAACCTCCGGCGCATGCTGCCATACCCGGAGCACGGTTTCCTGGACCACGTCCTCGGCCAGTTGGGGGTCCCGGGAGGCGCTGAGCACAAAGCGGCGGAGGGCCGGGCCGTGTTCACGGTAAATGGACTCCACAACGTCCTCGTCAAGCGGCATTTCAGGACCTCCCGTCCCGGCCTGCAGCACGGCTGGCCGCCATGCTGCTTCCGGCTGGTACGACGCCCCCAGCCGGAATTTGGTTCATTTGAACCATTCTTCACCCGGCGGCGTCGTACTCGTTAGCGTCCGGTTATCCCAAGCCGGGCCCAACCAAGGAGCAACCCATGGAAAAGCATCTGGTAGCAGGCCTCGCCGTCCTCGCCCTGTCAGCGGCCCTGGCTGGGTGCGCCGGCGGCTCTGAAACGGCTCCTGCCGCCAGCAGTCCGGCTGTCACGGCAGGCTCACCTCCCGCCTCGGCAACCGCCCCCGCCGCCTCAGTTTCCCCGCCCTCCGCAACGTCCTCTTCAACGGCGAGCGCCGGAGTGGACCTCATGACCGCTTCCTCCAGCGTTGGGGACATCGTGGTAGACGGCAAGGGCATGAGTGTTTACTACTACACGAAGGATGTAAAGGATTCCGGCACCAGCACCTGCACGGGGGGATGCCTGACCGCGTGGCCGCCGCTCCTGACCACGTCGGACGAGCCTAAGGTCGAGGGGGTAACCGGGACCGTGGGCACCATCACGACGCCGGAGGATGCAAAGCAGGTGACCCTGAACGGCCTGCCGCTGTACTACTTCGCCAAGGACACCAAGGCCGGTGACATCCTCGGCCAGGGCGTCAACGATGTCTGGTACCTCGCGGATCCTGCCGGCGAGATGATCAAGACAGCTGCTAAATAACGGCCCTACGGGGACGGGGAGCCGGGTGCCGGCACCGTCACGGGAGCGGAACTGCCGGCAGCGTCGCCGGCAAGGGAACCTGTGATGGAACCGGCACCTCGGGTGATCCACCCAGCCCATCGGCGATGGGCCCGGGAACAGCCCCGGGCAGGGTCTTTGAAGCGGGGACTTCCCCGGGCTTACCCGGGGAAGTTGGCTGGCGTGCGGCGGACCCTTCCGCGGCCGAGCGGTCCGACGGCGGAACTGCCGCCGGCTGCGTGGCCGCGGCGGGGTCCGACGGGATTGACGTGGGGTCCCCGGGTGAAGTGTCGGCGGGCGCGGTACCGGCGGGGGCGGGTACTTCCGTGGGCATAGGCGCCGCGGGTTGTTTGGCCTGATCGTCCGCAGGTGCGCCGCCGGAACCGGTGATAAAGGAAGTGACAGCCTGGTTGAGCTGGGTGAACGACTTCCGGATGGCCTCATCTGATGCTGCAGCAACTGCGCCGCCTGCACTCAGGGAAACCGCCACGGACAACGCCGTAAGGGTGATCCGGCGCTTGGCCCTGCGGCGGGCTGCCAGTTCGTCAGCCGGATCTGCTGCAGGCGGTGCGACGGCGGGGGCGGCCGCAGGCTCGACGGTGGGGGCTGCAGGTGTCTCAGCAGCAGTCCAGGCAGCAGGCTCGACGGCGGTCTGCGGGGCGGATGCAGCAACGGCACCTTCAGTTGCTGCGGCATCAGCAGTCACCGAACCCTTGGCTCCAGCCATCAGGGCAAGCAGTTCCGCTGTTGGTTCCGGTGCGACCGAGCCCAGGGCCTTGAGTTCCAGAAGGACGGGGCGGAGCTGGGTGTCGCCGTCCAGGTCCGCCTCCAACAGCAGCTGGTCAACGGACCCGTCGCGGCGGGATCCTGCGGTGTCACTCATTGTTTGCCTGGTTTCTTTTGAGCGTCTGTGCCTTGAGGTTTTGGAGGGCCCTGCGCTGGAGTTGCTTGACGGCCCCTTCGCTTTTGCCCATGATGCCGGCCACCTGTTCTATGGACAGGTCGGCCACCACACGCAGGGCCAGTACTTCCTGGTGTTCGTCGCTGAGCCCGTCCAACAGGGCGGCAGCCGCGCCGCTCAGCTCCACCGCGCAGTGTTCTGCGGAGGGGGTGCTCCGGCTGTCCTCCTGCGGGTCGTAAGGAGTCAGCTGGGGCCTGCGTTCCAGCCGCCGGTAGTGGTCAACCATCCGTGCGTGGGCGATGGAGAACAGCAATGACTTGGCTCCCTGCAAGCCGCCGGTGAGGCTGCCGATCTTCGGGAAAAACGCCAGGAACACGTCCTGGGTTACCGCTTCGGGATCGTCCACGCCCCGTGCCTTGAGGTAACCCAGGACGGGACCAGCGAAGGACCGGTAGGCGACGCCGAACAGCGCAGCCGGGTCGGTTCCGGCTGCGTCGTCGAATATGTCGATCTCTTCTTGGGCCAAAGTGTCTGGCACCGGCGGCTCCTCCATCCCGGAACAAGGCAATGCCCATCCCGGTTTTACGGCGCGGTCTGCGGGTCCTGCGCTTACTTCCCCCCGCTGCCTTTCGGCAGGTGTTTCCGGGCTGCATTCCCGTGCCGGCCTCCCCGCGGGCCGGCGATACTCCTGAAGGGTGATGTGTCCCCGGAGTTCAGGACTGATCTACTGCGGGAAACGGACCCTCTGCCGTTTCCCGCAGTACACACTAGCTAACGCCGCCTAGCGGACCGAAACCGACGGGGCATCCACAGCTGCGCTGCCGCCGTCGACGGAAGCAGCAGGAACCTCGGGAACCGCAGGTACGGCCGGAACTGCCGGCTCGCCGTCGACACCCGGAACAGCGGGGACGGCCGGAACAGCAGGAACAGCGGGAACCTCGGGACGTTCGACGTCAACAGCGGCAGAGCCGGTGGCCGCGGCGCTCGCCTCTGCGGCAGCCTCGGCCTGGGTTGCGACGTCGCCGCAGAAGCTTTCGATGTTCGTTTCACCCTGTGCTGCGATGGCCAGCGACGAGAAACCTTCGGAGGAAGCATTCAGGCCACCGTTGGCGTAAGCGGTGCACAGGCCGAGGGCTGCGGCGCCGGCTGCATCAACGGCCGTGCCGGCAGCAGCGGAGGCAGAGGCCTGGGCAGCGACGTTGCCCTCAGAGATCGCGGCCGTTCCTGCGGCTTCTGCTCCAGCGTCGGCGGAGGCGTTGTTGCTGGCATTAGCAACGGTGTCAGCGATTGCCTGCGAGTCAGCGGCTGCTTCTCCAACGAGCTCCGGAGCCGGTGCGCCGAAGAGATCGTGGGCGGTCTGCTGTGCTTCGACAGGGAGGACACCGGAAACAGCTGCGGCGCCGGTCCCGCCGACGGCGATGGTGCCGGCTGCCAGTACTCCGGCGGCGATTTTGCTGGTGGCGAGGACAGTGAACAACGACATATGACACTCCAAAAAACCTAGACAACACGTTTGATTCAGGTCCGTCGGGCGGACCCATCACCTCCTACATCGCGGGGGACGCCGGAAAGGTTACGGGTGCCGGAATCTTTTTTTGGCACCGCTACGATCGATGCATGCCTGCCATCCCGGAGTCCCTGAAGAAGCCCAGCACCTGGCAATCGATGGTGGATAACAACAAGGCCCTCCTTGTAAGGAAGACCGGCGAAGACACGGCGTACTGGGTTGGAAAGGCGCGGGCCGCCGGTATCCAGAACGACGGCGAGCTCCGCACCTGGATGCGCGACGGCTTCGGCGTGACGGGGTACGCCCAGTACGCCGTGTCCTGGGAGATGTTTGGTTACCCGGAATTTATGCTGCGGGACGCCGACGAGCTGCTCGACGGGCAGTACGCCAACCACCCGCACTTGAGGCCCCTCGCGGATGCCCTCCTGGCATGGGCCTCCGCTACCGAGGGCGTGGAAATCCAGATGCGGAAGGGCTACGTGTCCCTCCACAGCCCGCGGCGGAAATTCGCCCAGGTCACCCGGGCCACCAACACCGCAGTGGACGTGACACTCAGGCTCGACGCCGCTGTGCCGGATTCCCCTGTGGAGGGCAGGATCGACCCGGTCAAAATCCGCGCCGGCGATCCGTTCACCCGCCGGGTCCGGCTCACTTCAGCGGACCAGGTGGACGACGAACTGCTGGAGGTCCTTTCGCTGGCCTTGAAACAGAACAGCTGACGGGGGGCGCCTTTGCGGGCGCCCCCCGTCAGCTGTCTTAGGCCTCGGCCATCTCGGCGTCGGCTTCCTCGAACTCCACCGCAGCGACGATTTCCTGCGTTTCCGGGTTGATCATAAACGCCTCGTCCTCTTCCTCGACCATCAGGAAATCACCGTGGTCAGTGGAGAAGTGCCAGGCCAGGGTCTTCTCGCCATCGTGCAGGTAGTTGGGGTCGCCCATGGTGATCTTGAGCAATTCATAATCCGCGATGCTGCAGAGTTCGCGGATGATGATTTCGAAGTCGGGGGCATCCTCAAGGGCCTCGGCGTCGGCCTGCGCCTGGCGCTCCGGCAAATCCGGAATCTGGGCCACGAGCCCCTCGATGTACGCCCCGATTTCCTCATCGTCCAGCACCAGCAGTTCGGGCCGGCCGCGCAGCCAGGCGGCGTTGAGTGCGGTGATGTTCTCCGTCTCCAGCAGCTCCTCGAACTCTCCGTCGAGCTCCTCCATCCGGAGGACGCCGTCGGGCGTTTCCTGGGAGTCATCCAGGCCGCCGTCGAGGTAATGCTCTTCATCTTCTTCAGACAGGTCATCGAATGCCTCGATAGACCGGTTGAAGAGGTCCAGGTGCGTAGTGGCTCCCATTCCGGCCATGCCTTCGCGGATCAGCGTGTCTGTTTCGGCCCTGTCGACGGCGGTGAACACGTACTGCGCAAAGCCGCCCTCCAGTGCCTGCGTGAGGTAGAAATCCACGTAGTAGCTGCGGACGGCGACGGGCGACATCTCGTCGGTGCGGAGTAAGGCAGTGTGCATGGCATCCACGACGCTGACGTTGGCCTCCACGACGTCCTCGTCGCTGGATTCGATGCTGCTGCTGGTCAAAACGACAGGCTGGTGGCTGGTGATCATGGCAATCCTCACTGCTGTAAGCGGGTGGTGCTCGAACCCTTTTCACGCTACGTGGGGCGGATGCACCCGGCGTCAAGGGGGAAGTGAACGTCCGGCGAAGTTTGTGGAACCGCGCCCTGGACGTACGCCTTTTGCCACGAATGGGCCGCGTCAAAATTCCCGTCAGCAATCTATTGACCCGCTGCCGGCGCCGTGAAACGATAATGAGCAGTTGTGATACCGGTATCAAGACGTATCAACAGCAACTACCACAAAAGACGAAAGGACAGCCCGTGCTCGGCTTCAAAGAAGAGGAATTCCTCGCCCAGACCCGCAGCGCACTTGCGCTGCAGGGGCAAATCGAACAGTTCGTGGACTCCATCCAGGAGCGGGGTTTTGACAACCTCTTCCTCATCGGCGCGGGTGGCACATACGCCGCCATGCTGCCCTACGAACACTTCATCCGCTCACGGTCCACCCTTCCCGTACGCGCAGCAATCGGGAAGGAGTTGATGCTGACCGGCGACCCGGCGTTCGGGCCCGGATCCATCGCCGTTTTTGCTTCTGTCTCCGGAACAACGGAGGACATCATCGAGGCGATCGAATTCGCCAAAGCCAAAGGCGCCTACACCGTTGGCTTTACCGGCTTCGGGGACAGTCCTTTTGCCAAATCCCTGGATGCCGCCCTGATTACCGAACCGAAAACCTGGCCGTTCGACATCCCCCTGCTACTCCTGTCCACCCGGCTTTTGGCGGCTCGGGGAGAGTTTGAGGGGTACGAAGAGTTTGCCACTGAGCTCCAGACCGTTCCGGAAGTCCTCCTTGAGGTGGCACGCCAGGCAGAACCCGTGGCGGAAGCGTTTGCAGAACGAAACAAGGAGGCGGACTACCACTTCCTCGTCGGCGCGGGCAACCTCTGGGGCTTCACCTATTTGTACTCAATGTGCATCCTCGAGGAGATGCAGTGGTTGCGCACCACGCGCGTCCACGGCGCCGAGTTTTTCCACGGCTCCCTCGAACTCATCGAGGAGGACACCAGCCTGGTGCTTTTCCTGGGTGAAGACGAAAGCCGCCCGCTGATGGAACGGGTGGTCAAGTTCGCAGAAAACTACAACAAGAACACCACGATCCTGGACACCAAGGACTACGAGCTGGCGGGCATCAGCGCACGGTTCCGGGGCCTTTTGGCACCTTTGGTTCTGGACACGGTAGTGGACAGGATCAGCAAGCACCTGGAACGGGTCCGCAACCACTCGCTGGACCTGCGCCGGTACTACCGGGTCGTCGAATACTGACAGACTCCGATGGCCGCGCCCCGGCATGGGGCGCGGCAGCTTCACCCGGCCACAGGCCGGGACACCGCCGTCAGGACAGGATGAGCATGAAAGTAATAGGGTTCGGGGACAACATCGTGGACCGCTTCCTGGACCGGGGAGTGATGTACCCGGGTGGAAACTGCGTGAACTTTGCGGTTCTGGCACGCCGCCTGGGCCTGGAGTCCGCCTACATGGGTGTCTTCGGTTCCGATCCGCTGGGCGACTTTGTCCGTTCCGCCATAGAAGCGGAAGGAGTGGATGTCAGCGAGTGCCAGACCCGCCAAGGCCCCAACGGGGTCACCGAAATCAAGGTTATCGACGGCGACCGGGTCTTCCTGGGCTGGAATGAGGGCGGTGTCACCATCAGCCAACCCTTCATGCTTGGGCCTGAACACCAGAGCTACCTGGCCACAGCAGCCCTTGTCCATTCGAGCGTCTACTCCGCCTCCGAAAATCAGCTCCCGTCAGTGCGCGCGGCCGGCCCCTTGGTCAGCTTTGACTATTCGTGGGAACCGGAGCGCAGGACTGACAGCTACCTGCAGCTCACCGCTCCCTTTGTGGACTTGGCGCTGCTGTCGCTGGGGGACGCACCATTGGCAGCCGTTGAACATGAGCTTGCGCGCGTGAAGGAGGCGGGCGCTTCGCTCGCGGTTGCCACCAGGGGGGCCGCCGGTGCGGTACTGTACGACGGCGAGCGGTTCCATCCGCAAGGAGCGGCGCCCACGGAAGCGCAAAGGTTCGCCGATACCATGGGCTGCGGGGACGCGTTCGTCACTGGACTGGTCGTGAGCCTCTTGCGGTCGGGCTGGGCCCGGGACTCCCCGCCAACTGCAGATTCGCTGCGCCCCGCCCTTGCTTTTGCCGCGGAATCGGCAGCGGAACAGTGCTACGTTGAAGCTGCATTCGGGTACGGCCGCCCCGTCGCCGCAGCAACTAGGATCTGAACCAGAGCTTGTCCTCATCGGAACCGCGCCAGGGCGGTTCCAAGACCAGAAGGGAACCGGATGTCGCCGGATCATCAGCACGGGGGCGCTCCGACCATTTCGGAAGTTGCCGCTGCCGCTGGGGTCGGCAGGGCCACCGTCGCCCGAACCCTGGGCAACTATGGGTCCGTCAGCGATGCCACGCGGGCAAAGGTCCTGTTGGCCGCCGAACGGTTGGGCTATCAGGCCAATACGCTGGCGCGAAGCATGAGCACCGGCATCACCAAAACGCTGGGAATTGTTCTCGCGGACGTGGCGAATCCCTTCTTTTCGGGGGTGCTCAGGGGCATCTCGGAAACGGCAAAACAGGCCGGTTACGATGCCATCACCCTGAGCACCGACGAGAAGCTGGACCTGGAGCGGGACGCCATCAGGGTCCTGCTGGCCAAACAAGTTGATGGCCTTGTGGTCGCTTCGGCGGCGGGAAGGAACGACGACGTCTCGCACCTGTCCACAGCGATGGAACGCGGGATACCGGTGGTCCTTATTGACCGCCTGGTGAACGGCCTGGACACCGACTCGGTGGTCATCGACAACCGGGAAGCCGCCCGTTCCGCCGTCGCGTCCTTAATTGCAAACGGCCACCAGCGGATTGCCTTCGCCTGGGGCCCGGTGACCCTCAGCCCCGCAACAGACCTGCAGCAGATGCACAGCATCCTTGACGAGGCACTCTGGAGTGACGGGGAACGCCTTCGCGGTTACCTGGATGCCCTGGAAGAGGCCGGAATACCTTTCGATACCGCTTTGGTAACCCACGTCTTGAAAAATGAACGACAGGCAACCAGGGCCATCGGAGGGATGCTCGCCCTGGCGGATCCGCCCACTGCCATCTTCACGACGGAAACCGAGGCAACGGTGGGCGCCCTCCATGCACTACGGACGCACAACCGCCGGATCCTCAAGGACGTGTCTCTGATCGGCTTCGATGACAGCCCTTGGGCCGCGGTCATGGAACCACCCCTGACCATGATCCAGCAGCCTATGCGCGAACTTGGCGCCGCGGCAGCACAACAGCTCCTCGCTCGGATCGAGGGCGATTCCTCCGCCCCGAGGAAGCACGTCCTGCCCTCCACACTCATGGCACGCTCCTCCGACGGCCCTGCGCCTTCACGTGCAGCCGACTAGACCTCCGGCAACTATTTCTTCCTGAAACCCTTCCCCCCAGGGCCACAATCGTGATTCACTGTGGTACCGGTATCACAATACCCAAAACGCACACCTGGCGCAGGTGCCATCCAATGGAGGGCAGCACTCTTCGTCCTGTGGACCTCGGCTATTCAGCCATCCGAGCGAAAGTAGAAAACGATGCGGAAAAGCACGCACATATTGACAGCCCTGCTGGCGGGAACAGCCCTCGCCCTGACCGGCTGCGCCGGCGGAAGCGAGCCTGTTGCCCAGTTGGATCTGCAGAAAGAACCCGAATATTCCGGGACCCTCAGTATCCTCACCAAATTCGGAGGCGATCCCCTGGAGCCATACTTCGAGGACCTGGCCGAGGAGTACACAAAACTCCACCCTGATGTCTCCTTCGAACTCATCCAGGAGACTGATCAGAGCATCAAGGACAAAACCAAGACCCTCACAGCGTCCCAGGCCCTGCCGGACATCTACTTCACCTGGGCGGGGAACTGGGCAAACAACTTCATCGACGGCGGCCTTGCAGCGGACCTGACACCGGTTATCGCCCCCGGCACTGATTGGGGAAGCACCTTCGGCGAGTCGTCACTCAAAGCCTTTGAACGAGACGGCAAGTTCTTTGCGGTTCCCTTGTACAACAACGGAAAATTCATGGGCTACAACCAAAAGGTTTTCAAGGAGCTGGGCCTTAACCCGCCGTCCACCTTCGAGGAACTGATTTCCTCCTGCTCGGTGCTCAAGGACGCCGGCTACGAGCCTATTGCCTTTGGCAACAAGGACGGCTGGCCGGGCCTGCACTACCTGCAGCAGTTGTTCGCCTATGAGGTGCCTGCCGACGAACTGGAAGCGGACTTCGACCCCAAGACGGCGAAGCTCGAGAACCAGGGCTACCTCCGGGCCATGGAGCAGTTCACCGAGCTGATTAACGAATGCACCGGCAGCGGAAAAGACTCAAACGGCGTCCTCTACACCACGGCACAGCAGGCACTGGCCACGGGTACCGCCGGCATGTACTACCAGGAGGTCCTCGAATTCGACACAACGGCGTCGGAGGGATCCCAGCTCAAGAACGACGGCCTGGGCATCTTCAAGCTGCCTGCCTCAGCGGGGGCGAAAGGCGACACCAAGGCAATCGAGGGTTCTCCGGAGGGATACCTGATCAACCCCAAGTCCGAGAACGCGGCGCTGGCAGTCGACTTCATGAAGTTCGCCACGAGCAAGGAGAATGCCACAAAGCTTTCGTCACCGCCCTATGGCCAGCCCAGTGCGGTCAAGGGCGTGGTCTCGGAACAGAACTCCACCGGACCTGTCGTTGAAGGCATCAAGCAGGTGAATGACGCCTCCGAAGCCATCATCTGGCTTGACTCAGTTACCGTCCCGGATGTGGCCGATGCCTGGCTGGCAGGCGGCGAGGCCCTTGTTGCCGGAACCCAATCCCCGCAACAAGTCCTTGACGGTGTGCGTTCCGCTTCGAGCGCAGCCAAGTAGCAGATCTGCCATGACAGTTTCGAACGCGATCCGGAGGCCCGCGCCTTCGGCCTCCGGATCCGACGCCAAGGGTCTCCCCAAAGGCCGGCCAGCGGACAGGAGCAGGGCCAGCCGGTGGCGCAATATGGTGTGGGTCCTGCCCGCGGTTTTGCTGCTTTGTGTCTTCTGCTACCTGCCCCTCGTGCAGAATTTGGGCTTCAGCCTCCTGAAGTGGGACATCTACAGCGGACGGCAGACCTTCATTGGTGCCGATAACTACCTCAAGATGTTCAATGACCCGATCTTCTGGAAGTCACTCCTCAACAACACCCTTTATGCCGGAATTTCAATCGTCTTCCAGGTGTTCGGAGCGCTGGTTCTGGCAGCCCTCGTGGAAGGGCTGCCCAGTCCGCGCTGGCGTGGTGCCCTGCGGGCGATCTACTTCGTTCCCTCGGCAATATCCCTTACGGTGGCCGGGCTCCTGTTCTATTTCATCTATGAGCCGCGGATGGGCATCCTGAACGCAGCGCTGGAAACCCTGGGGCTGGGAAACTTCGCACAAGCCTGGCTGGGCCAGGAAAACACGGCAATCTTTGGCATCATCGCCATGAGCCAGTGGCAGGGCTTCGGCTACTGCACCCTGCTCTTCGCAGTGGCGCTGCAACGTATTCCCTCCGAACTTTTCGAAGCGGCGTCAATCGACGGCGTTGGTCCCGTCCGCAGGTTCTTCTCCATTTCCCTGCCCCTTGTCCGCGAGATGAGCAGCCTGATGATGATCGTTACAGTCTCGGGGGCGTTCCAGGTTTTCAACGAGGTGATGGTCATGACAACAGGCGGCCCCAACAATTCCAGCCAGGTCCTTGGCACCTGGCTCTACCGCAGCGGTTTTGTCCGCAACGATTTTGGTTATGCCGCGGCCATTGCCACGGCTGTTTTCGTGATCACGCTGGTCCTCGCGGTACTCCAGCTCCGGCTGGCCAAGCGCAGGAGGGTGGAATGGTGACCCGAACTTCAGTACTGATGCTCTTGGCACGGGTTTTTGTCCAGGCCTTCCTGGTGGCCTTGGCCATCGTTGTGATCTACCCCCTGCTGTGGATGCTGCTGAACGGAGTGAAGTCGAATTCGGAACTGTTCGCCAATCCGTTCGCGCTTCCGGAAACGTGGCGGTGGGAAAACTACGCGACCGCCTGGAACCGCGGTGTTGGCGACTACCTCACCACGAGCGTCCTCGTCACCGTCGCGTCCACCGCCGCCACCGTGCTGATCAGTGCCTGGGCAGCCTACGGTCTGACCAGGGTCAAGATTCCGTTCAACCGGACCATCCTGATTCTGATCCTGGCCGGCTTGATGCTGGCGCCGACCGTGGCCCTGATTCCCCTCGTGAAGATGTTCCAGGCGCTGGGTCTCTACAACAGCTTCTGGGCGCTGTTGATTCTTTACACCGCCTTCCGCGTTCCCTTCACCACCTTCCTGATCCGTGCCTACATGCTGGATTTGCCCCACGAGGTAGACGAGGCAGCAGCAGTGGACGGTGCCTCCAAGGCGCGGGCCTTCTGGCAGGTCATCCTGCCGATGTGCCGGCCAATCATCATCTCCACGATCCTGCTGAACGTTCTCTTCACCTGGAACGAATACCTTTTCGCCATGATCTTCACGAGCGGCGGCACGCTGCAGACGCTGCCGGTGGGACTTACCAACCTCATGGCCAAACATGGCACGGACTACCCCGTGGTCTTCGCAGGAATGGCCATCGCCGCCGTTCCGGTGATTGTGCTCTTCTTTGCGGGTCAGCGGTATTTCATCCGCGGCCTTGCTGACGGTGTGGGGAAGTAGCAATGGGCCACTTGGACGTGGACCAGATTTGCGGTTCCAATTTTGCCTACCAGCACCACACTCTTGAGCGCTGCCTTAACGACATGGTGGAACTGGGGCGCCGGAAGGTGGAGTTGTGGGGCATAGCGCCCCACCTGCACATCCCGGACGCAGACAAGCACCAAGTCAGGAATGTCCTGAAGCTGCTCCGTGAGCGTGAACTTTCTGTGGCATGCATAACGCCTGAGCAGGTTGCCTACCCCGTAAACATCGCATCGGCTGCGGACGGGTTGCGGGAGAGCAGTCTGCAGCTCTTCCTCCGCGCAGCTGAAATCAGCAGTGACCTGGAGTCCCCCCTGTTGTTCCTTACCTCCGGCCGCGGCTACGAGGATGAACCGTTGGAGCCAGCGTGGGAACGGAGCGTCCTCGCCCTGCAGGCAATCACTGAACGGGCCTCAAAACTGGGCGTTTCCTGCGTCCTGGAGCCGCTGCAGCGGGTGGAGTCGAACCTGGTCACCGACGTGTCGTCGCTGAAGCGCATGCTGGACGACGTCGGACACCGTGACCTCGGTGTTGTCATCGACACCGTTGCATTGGCAGTGGCAGGAGATACGATCAGCGATTACGGCAGGTCCTTTGGCGGGAAGGTGCGCCACGTACACCTGATAGACGGCTCCCCTGCCGGTCACCTGGCGTGGGGAGACGGCAATCTGGACCTGACAGCAATCCTGCGGGAATTAGGGCAGTTGGAGTACAAGGAATCATTCACCTTCGAACTTTTCGGCGACGGCTCGTACTCCCTCGATCCCCGGGCCGCCTTCCAGAAGTGCCTTAACGCATGGGGGGACAGCATTTCTCAGCCTTTGGACTTTTCCGCCAGTTGAACGCAATGCCACCGCTTCCAGGCTCATCGCAGGCAACCCGAGGCTCAAGCCGGCGTCATGGAAGATCGGCTACAAACCCATTCCGGGCGACGGCGAACCTGTCTTCGGTGAACTCGAAAAAGTCCCCGGCTGCTTTGTCGCCTTCACCCACTCGGGGACAACGCTCGGGCTGATCGCCGGCGAGCTCCTGGCCGGAGAAATCCTCACCGGATCCCGGCACCCGATGCTGGAGACTTTCCGGCCGGAGCGGTTCTCCTAGCATCCCGCAACCGCCACCTGCGTGAAGTTCGTGAAGAACTGGCCGTGGCGTGCTGCTGTTCCCTACCGCGGCGCGCCACGGCCTTTGCTGTTCCACTCTGTTGTTTGTCCGGCCATGACTTCCGCCCGCAAAGAAACGGCGGCACGCCCTCCCCCGCGGGCGAACTAAGATGGATCAGATAACCAACCACCGGCCCCGGCCCCGCCGTGGCCTGCTGAAAGTAGCGCGCACCATGCCATCCCAACCGGACGAGAGTGCGGCACTGGCAATACAGACCCCCGCCATCAACGACCGTTCCCTGGCGGCCGGGCTGGCTTATGCCATGGGAAGCCGCGTCTCGGGAATTTCGTTCGACGCCGCCACCGGACTCATGCTGGGCAAGGTCCGCGGCGGCGCGGACCTTCCGTATTCGACCACCGCCAAGCTGGTCCGCAAGGGTGGTGGCTGGAGCTGCACCGTAGGGGTGTGCAGCTGCCCGGTGCGGAAGGACTGCAAGCACGTGGCGGCGCTGCTCTTCGCGGCGGAGGACAACCCGGCCACCCGCGTGCAGCTCCTCTCACCGGCCACCGCCACTCAGGTCTCGCGCGAACCGTCCACCGCCGTTTCTGATTGGGAACGGGCCCTCAGCCCGCTGATCTCCCAGCCCGGCATTGCACCATCGACCAACGGCGTCCCCCTGGCGCTCCAGTTCGAGATTGAAGAGCCCGCCCCGCACTTCTCCTACACAGGCCGGCGGGACCCGCTGCGCAGTGTCCGCCAGCTCAAGGCCCGCCCGGTGATCATGGGCACGAAGGGCAAATGGATCCGCGGGGACGTCTCCTGGAACACTCTGAGCTACCTGAACTTCCGCCGTGAGTGCAACGAGTCGCACGTCGAGTGGATGCAGGAGTTCCTGGCAGCACACTCCGCCTCGGCCGCCCGGATGCAGAACTCATCAGGCCTCTGGCTGGGCCTGAACACCTACTCCGGGAAGAACCTCTGGAGCCTGCTGGCGGACGCCAAAAAGATCGGCCTGGCACTGGTCCACTCGCGCGGCACCGAACCGGTCCGGCTCGCGGATTCCCCCGCCGCCGTCGGCCTCAACCTCAGCCGTTACGGCTCGCCGCTTCCTGAACCTGCGGCTGCTGGGGACCCAGGCGGCACGGCGGCCACAGCCTCAGCGTCCGACGGCGGGCTGGAGCTTGCGCCCACCGTCACCGTCGAGGGGATTGAGGTTGATCCGGCCTCGGTTGGGACTATTGGCCGCCCGGCACATGGAATTTTTATCACGTCCGACGGCGGCGCCTTGCCGGGGGTGGGCGAGGCGCAGGCAGGCGACGCAGTCATTACGCTTGCGCCGCTGGAAGGCGGCCTGAGCGAGGAGCTGCTGGCATTTGTTACTGCCGGCAGCAACCTCCACATCCCTGCCAAGGACGAGTCGCGCTTCCTCACCGGCTTCTACCCCAAACTGAAGCAAACCGCCCGCGTTACTGCCCGCGACGAGTCTGTTGAGCTCCCCACCCTGGCCCTCCCCACGCTCTCGCTGCTGGCGAACTACGGTGCCGATCACAGGGTGCGGCTGCACTGGGAATGGCACTACAAAACGGGAAACCTGGTCACGGCCCAACCGCTGTGGCGGCACCCCGGCGACCACGGCTACCGTGATGACACCGCCGAGGCCCGCATCCTTGAAGGGATCGGCCAGCCGTGGGACGTGGTGCCCGCACTGGGTGAATCCGCCACCGGCGGCTGGGGCACTCCCCGGCTCGCGGCGTCCGTGGAGCTGAAGGGCCTGGACACGCTGGCGTTCACCGAGGAAGTACTGCCGCGCCTGCGCCAGGCTCCCGACGTCGACGTCGACACCGTGGGCGACATCGCCGACTACCGCGAGGCCGAGGAAGCGCCGGTGGTTTCCATCTCCACCAAAGCCACGGAGCAGCGGGACTGGTTCGACCTCGGCATCCAGATTTCCCTCGAGGGCCAGCCCGTTTCCTTCGCCGCGGTGTTCTCCGCGCTTGCTGCGGGCCAGACCAGGATGCTGCTGCCCAGCGGCGCTTACTTCTCGCTGGACCTCCCCGAACTGCACCAGTTGCGGGCGCTGATCGAGGAGGCCCGCTCCCTGCAGGACAATAAGGACGCGCCGCTGCAGATCAGCCGCTTCCAGGCCGGCCTGTGGGATGAGCTGGCCCAGCTGGGAATCGTGGACGAGCAGGCAGCGGCATGGCGCTCTGCGGTTGGCGGTCTGCTCGAGGGCGGCGTGGACGGCCTGCCGCTGCCCGCCACCCTGAACGCGGAGCTGCGCCCCTACCAGCTGGAGGGTTTCAACTGGCTCACCTTCCTGTACCGGCACAGCCTGGGCGGCATCCTCGCCGATGACATGGGCCTCGGCAAGACGGTGCAGGCACTCGCTTTGATGTGCGCGGCGAAGGAACTGGCACTTTCGGGTGCTGCAGGGTCGGCGTCAGTGCCGCCGTCGGGTGCAGCTTCAGCGGAGGGGTCCGGTGCTGCACCTCCCGCGACCGGTGTTACAGGTTCCGCGTCCGACGTCGGCGCTCCCTTTTTGGTGGTGGCACCCACCAGCGTCGTGGGCAACTGGGCCCTGGAAGCAGCGCGCTTCGCGCCCGGTTTGAAGATTCAGGCCATCAGCGAGACCTTCGCGAAGAGTGGGCAGGACGCGGCTGCGGCGCTGGCCCGTGCCGACATCGTGATCACCTCCTACGCCCTGTTCCGCATCGACTACGATGCGTACGCCTCACGCGAATGGTCCGGCCTGGTGCTGGACGAGGCCCAGTTCGTGAAGAACCACCAGTCCAAGGCGTACCAGTGCGCCCGCAAACTGCCGGCGGCCTTCAAGCTGGCCATCACGGGCACACCGCTGGAAAACAACCTCATGGAGTTCTGGGCGCTTACCTCCATCGTGGCGCCGGGGCTGTTCTCCAGTCCCAAGCGTTTCGCCGAGTACTACCAGAAGCCTGTGGAGAAGAACGGGGACAAGGGGCAGCTGGACAAGCTCCGCCGTCGGGTCCGTCCGCTGATGATGCGCCGCACCAAGGACCAGGTGATCAAGGACCTGCCGCCGAAGCAGGAGCAGATCCTGGAAGTGGTGCTGAACCCGCGCCACCAGAAGGTGTACCAGACGCACCTGCAGCGCGAACGGCAGAAGATCCTGGGGCTGATCGAGGACGTCAATAAGAACCGTTTCACCATCTTCCAGTCGCTGACCCTGCTGCGGCAGCTCAGCCTGGACGCCTCGCTCGTGGACCCGGCGCTGTCGTCGGTCCGGTCCAGCAAGCTGGACGTGCTGTTCGAGCAGCTTGAGGACCTGGTAGCGGAAGGTCACCGGGCCCTGATCTTCAGCCAGTTCACTGGCTTCCTCGGCAAGGTCCGGGAGCGGCTGGACGAGGAGAAGATCGAGTACTGCTACCTCGACGGCGGCACCCGCAACCGTGCCGACGTGGTCAGTGAGTTCAAAAACGGCAGTGCACCCGTATTCCTGATCTCGCTGAAGGCCGGCGGCTTTGGGCTGAACCTCACGGAGGCCGATTACGTGTTCCTGCTGGATCCCTGGTGGAACCCGGCATCTGAAGCGCAGGCGGTGGACCGAACCCACCGCATTGGACAGGAGCGGAACGTCATGGTCTATCGGCTTGTCGCCAAGGACACGATCGAAGAGAAGGTCATGGCGCTGAAGGCCCGCAAGTCACAGCTGTTCGCCGATGTGATGGAAGGCGACGCACTGGCGGGCGGCTCCATCACCGCCGAGGACCTGGCAGGGCTGTTCCAGGAGTAGGTCGGGACAGGGCACTTTCCGGTTTCGACGCACCAACGCAGTTTCGAGGCGCATATTCCCGGGCGCGGCCCGCATACGAGTAGCGCCCGGGAATATGCGCAGCGCAGAAGCCTTTGCGCATCGTCAATCCGCATATGCTGGTATCCACGACAAAACTACAACGTTGGAGAGACCGTGTCCCAGCAGCAGGCCCCCACGCCACCGGCCCATCCTCCCTTGCGCGCGGACGCCTTCAGCGCCCCCTACCGCGACCCGGTCTGGGACGGCCCCACCGACCCGGTCCTGGTTCCGGACCCCCTCACCGGCGAGTGGGTACTCTTCTATACCCAGCGCCGTGCCAAGGCGCCGGGCTTGACCGGCGTTGAGTGGGTGCACGGCACAGCGATCGGTGTCGCGAGGTCCTCCGACGGTGGAGTGAGCTGGAGTTACCAAGGCACTGTGGACGGACTGGTGCCCCCTGGAACGGACCTGCCGGCAACTCTGTGGGCTCCCGACGTCGTAAGAATCGGCGACCAGTGGATCATGTACCTGACGGTCCTGGGCGGGACGCGGACGGACTGGACCGGTAACGCATCCATCGTCCAACTCAGCAGCCGGGACCTGGTCACGTGGGAGTACCTCGGTGCCATCGACCTGGATTCGCCACGGGTCATCGACGCCGCCGTCGCACCGTGTGGGGACGGCCGCTACCGGCTTTGGTACAAGGACGAGGCCCGCGGCTCCAATACCTACAGCGCGGTGAGCGACACACCCCAGGACCCGTCGTCATGGATACGGGAAGGACTCACCATTCCCGGCCGTCCCCACGAAGGGCCCAAGGTCTTCCGGCTCGAGGGTACGTTCTGGATGATCGTTGACGAATGGCGGGGCCAGGCCGTCTACCGCTCGGACGATGCCGCCGGCAACTGGGTCCGGCAGGAACACCTGGGCGGGCTCATCCTGAGGCAACCGGAACAAGTGGACGGAAGGCCCGTCGCCGGACGCCACGCGGATGTGGTTCCCCTCGCAGCCCAGGAGAACGAAGCCCGGGAAGACGTCAAGGAACGTGCCCTGCTGGTCTACTTCACCCACCCGCACTGGGGCGGCGAAGACATCGGAACCATGGCACCCGACCCGAAAACCCATCTCAGCCACGTCAGGGCAGCGGTACTCGAAGTCCGCGACGGCAACCTGGTCTGCACCGAACAATAAACATTGAACAGGCGCGACAAAGGGCCAAACCTTGGAACTATAAGCCAGCTGCTGCTGGCACCGGTCCAAAGCTTGGCCCTCTGCCTGACTCGCGCTCCGGGCGCCTCTACCCGGACTTCTTTAGTACCCGCTAAGACCGCTGCGGCGAACCAAGGTCCACCGGATCTTCATCCGTGAGGTAGGCCAGTTCGGAGTGGGCGGCGAGGTCGATGCCCCGCATTTCGTCCTCCGGCTTGATGCGCAGGCCAACGGTCTTGTCCAGGATCTTCGCCAGGATCCAGGTGATGCCGAATGAGTAGGCCAGCACCGTGACGGTTGCGAGCGACTGGACACCCAGGAGTTCGACGCCGCCGCCATAGAACAAACCGTTGACGGCGTTGGGTGCAGCGTCGGTAGCGAACAGGCCGATCAGCAAGGTGCCGAGGATGCCGCCCACCAGGTGGACGCCTACGACGTCGAGGGAGTCGTCATAGCCCAGGCGGAACTTCAGCTCGATAGCCAGGGAGCAGACGGCGCCGGCGATGGCACCGATGGCCACCGCCCCAAGGGGACTGACAGCACCACAAGCGGGCGTGATGGCCACCAGTGCCGAGATCAGGCCCGACGCCGCGCCCATGCTGGAAGCTGCGCCGCGGCGCAGCCGCTCAACGAGCGCCCAAGCCAGGAGGCCAGCCGAAGCAGCCACGGCGGTGTTCAGGAAAACCACCGACGCCGACTGGCCGGCCGAAAGCGCGGAGCCGGCGTTGAAGCCGAACCAGCCCACCCACAGCAGCCCGGCGCCGATGAGCACCAGTGGCCGGCTGTGCGGCTTGGCATGCTCCACCTTCGGCCAGCCCGAGCTCTTGCCGAGGACCAGCGCGAGGGCCAGGGCGGCGGCACCGGCATTCATGTGAACCGCGGTACCGCCGGCGAAGTCGATTGCCTTGATGCCGCTTGCAATCCAGCCGCCGGTAACGCTGCCGTCGGGCGAGGAGAAAGCGAACACCCAGTGCGCGATGGGGAAGTAGACAATGGTGGCCCAGATGCCCGCGAACAGCATCCAGGCGCCGAACTTCATGCGTCCGGCCGCTGCTCCCGCAACCAGGGCTGTGGTGACGCAGGCGAAGAACAGCTGGAATGCGGCGAAGAGCACCACCGGGATGGAGGCGCCCTCATCGGCAGGGAGCAGCTGGCCCATGCCCGGGAACTCCGTGACGTCCCCGATAAGTCCCAGGCCGCCTACCGAATTTCCGAAGGCCATTGAGTATCCGAAGAGCGCCCACAGTACGGCCACCAGGCTGGCGCCGCCGAAGCACATCATCATCATGTTGAGAATGCGGCGCGACCCCACCATGCCCCCGTAAAACAGGGCCAGGGCGGGGATCATCATGCAGACCAGCGCCGAGCTGGCCAGAATCCAAGCGACATTTCCCGAATCCATGGGAAACCCCTTTCGTGATGCGAAGAGAGAACGGAAATCGCCTGTTGGAGCCACTCCGGAGGAGGGACGCGGAGTCAGTACCACGTTCATCGAAGGGCAGCTATTGCCGTCTGGTTCCCACTGTATGGCGGCAGTTTTGGGCTGGGTTTCCAGCGTGTTAAATGATCGTTTCAGTCATTCACCTGCGAGTTTCACCCGTCACGCTGATGGCTCGCAAAGGCAGAGGAACGGCGGCCGGGGCAAGGCGGCAAAGGCCCAGGACCCGGCAAATTCCGGCAGGGTTACTTGGCGGAGACGGCCAGGAACTTGATGGGCAACTCGAGCAGCTCCAGCGGGCCGTGCGGGCCTTCGCCGTCCAGCAGCAGTGAATCCCCCGGCTCCATGGCGTACTCGTAGGCGCCGTGGCCGTACACCATCTTCCCCGCGAGCATATAGATGAATTCCGTTCCCGGATGCTGGAACAGGGGGAAGACATCGGAGGCATCAGTAAGGGTCACCAAGGTAGGTTCGAGTGCGTCCGTCCTGCCCTTGAGCGTACCCAGGACCCGGTACTCGTGGCCGTGCTGGGTGCCGCTTCGGACGGTCAGGCTCCCTTGGCCGCTTTTGGTGAAAGTGGCGTCCCGGTCCGTGTCTGCGCCCCTGAACAATGCGGTGACAGGGATCGTCAGCCCGTCCGCCAGCCTTTGCAAAGTGGTCAGCGAACAGGAGGTGGTGGCCGTTTCAATCCTCGAAATCATCGCCTTGGACAGACCCGTTCGGGCCGCGAGCTCCGCGGAGGACAGGCTGCTGGCCATGCGGTAATGCCGGACCTGCCTGGCAATGACCTGTTCCAGTTTCCCCGGGACTGCTGCAGCGGCGTCGGTTCCGTCCGGGGCGTGATTGGTCATAGGAGCCATCATAGGAGTGAAAAGGGGGTTCAGTACGGCGCCCACCACCCGTAAGCGGAGGAATCAGTCCCGGGACGTCCTGTCGGGGTAAAGGCCTAACCCGCGCCGGGGATCCAACTGGTGCCGGCCAGCGGTACCCGGGCCATGGCGGAGGCTTCGATGGTCAGCGCCACGAGGTCCTCCGGTTCCAGGTTGCGCAGGTGCGATTTGCCGCAGGCCCGCGCGATGGTTTGGGCTTCCATCGTGAGGACACGGAGGTAGTTGGCCAGCCGCCTGCCTGCAGCTACCGGGTCCAGCCGCGAGGCGAGTTCCGGGTCCTGGGTGGTGATGCCGGCGGGGTCGCGGCCGTCCTGGAAGTCGTCGTAGAAGCCGGCGGCGGACCCAAGGGCAGAGTACTCCGCTGCGTAGCGGGGGTCGTTGTCCCCCAGGGCGATCAGCGCAGCGGTACCGATGGCCACCGCATCCGCGCCGAGGGCCATGGCCTTGGCAACGTCCGCTCCGGTGCGGATCCCGCCGGAGACGATGAGCTGGACCTTCCGGTGCACGCCCAGCTCCTGCAGCGCCTGGACGGCCTGCGGGATGGCTGCGAGGGTGGGGATGCCGACGTTTTCGATAAATACCTGCTGTGTGGCGGCGGTTCCGCCCTGCATGCCGTCCACCACCACCACGTCCGCGCCGGACTTCACCGCCAGAGCGGTGTCGTAATAAGGGCGGGAGGCGCCGATCTTGACGTAGATTGGCGTCTTCCAGTCGGTGATTTCGCGGAGTTCGCCGATCTTGATCTCCAGATCGTCCGGGCCGGTCCAGTCCGGGTGGCGGCTCGCGGAGCGCTGGTCGATGCCCACGGGGAGGGTGCGCATCCCGGCCACGCGTTCGGTGATTTTCTGGCCCAGGAGCATGCCACCGCCGCCGGGTTTGGCGCCCTGGCCCAGCACGATCTCGATGGCGTCAGCCTTGCGCAGGTCGTCCGGGTTCATGCCGTACCGGGACGGCAGGTACTGGTAGACGAGGTGCTTGGACTGGCCGCGCTCCTCCGGCGTCATGCCGCCGTCGCCCGTTGTGGTGGAGGTGCCCACCTCGCTGGCGCCGCGGCCGAGTGCTTCCTTGGCGTTGGCGGACAGGGCGCCGAAGCTCATCCCGGCGATGGTCACCGGGGTCTGCAGGTGCAGCGGGCGGGTGGCGTGGCGGTTGCCGAGGACGACGTCGGTATCGCACTTTTCGCGGTAGCCCTCCAGCGGGTAGCGGGACATGGAGGCGCCGAGGAAGAGCAGGTCGTCGAAGTGCGGGACTTTGCGTTTGGCGCCCCAGCCGCGGATGTCGTAGACGCCGGTGGCGGCGGCGCGCTGGATGTCCGCGATGGTGGCGCGGTCGAACGTGGCGGACTCGCGGAGGCCGAGTTCTGCAATGTCCTGCACGGGAATGTTCTGGGTGGCCAGCGGCACTGAGGTGATGGTCATGGGGGGCTCCTAGTACGACGTCGAGTTGTCGACGTGGAAGTGGTAGAGGTTCCGTGCTGAGCCGTAGCGCTTGAAGTCGGCCGGGTTGTCGGTCAGTCCGGCGGCGGCCAGCAGTTCCGCGAGTTCGGCAAGGTGCTCTTCGCGCAGCGGCTTCTCGATGCAGTCGGCGCCGAGCGAGGCCACGGTTCCTTTGACGTAGATCCTGGCCTCGTAGATGGAGTCACCGAGCGCGTCGCCGGCGTCGCCGCAGACCACCAGCCGGCCGGCCTGGGCCATAAAGGCCGACATGTGGCCGATGTTGCCGCCCACCACAATGTCCACGCCCTTCATGGAAATTCCGCAGCGTGCGCCGGCGTTGCCGTCGATGACAACAAGGCCGCCGTGGCCGGTCGCGGCCGCCGACTGCGAGGCATCACCCGTCACGTGGACCCTGCCGGACATGATGTTCTCCGCTAGCCCGACGCCGGCATTTCCGTTGATGGTCACGTCGCCCTTTTGGTGCATCCCGGCGGCGTAGTAGCCTGCATGGCCTTCGATGGTCACCTCAATGTCCGCGTTGATGCCGACCGCCAGGCTGTGCTTCCCGCCGGGATTGGTGACGGTCCAGGACTGCCCGTCTTCGGCGTCGTGGATGGCCTGGTTGAGTTCCCGGACCGTGCCGGCGGCGAGGTCCACCGTGGTTGTTTCCGCAGGGGCGCCTAGGGTGGGAGCGCCTAGGGTGGGGGCTTCGGGGGCTGTCAGAGTGACCATGTGTAGACCTTTCCGGGTTCCGGTTCGAAGATGCGGGCGTTGTTGATGCCTGGCAGGCCGGCCAGTGCACGGTATTCGGAAGCCATGGCCACGTAGTCGTCCGTTTCGGCGATGATGGCCGGTTTGCAGGCGATCGGGTCGCGTACCACGGCCATGCTGTCGGCGGTGGTAACCACCAGGGTGTAGAAACCGTCCAGGACCTTGCCCAGGTTCACCAGGGCTTCCTCGAGGGTGTCGCCCTGCTTCAGCCGGGAGGCGACGTAGCGGGCGCCCACCTCGGTGTCGTTCTCGGAGTCGAACACCACGCCTTCACGCAAGAGGCCCCGTCGCACGGTGGCGTGGTTGGAGAAGGAGCCGTTGTGGACCAGGCAGAGGTCGTCAGCCACAGAGAAGGGGTGCGAGCCGCCCGCCGTGACAGCGGATTCGGTAGCCATCCGCGTGTGGGACAGCCCCTGGCTGCCGGCCATGGCCTCCAGCCCATGCCCGGCAGCGATTTCCATCGGGTGGCCCACGCTCTTCATCACGGCAACGTGCCCGCCGCGTCCGATGATGGTGGCGTCCGGAACAGTCTCGCTGACGGCCTTCACCAGCAGGTCGGTCCCGACGGCGGCGCTCACCAGAGTGGTGTCACCCACCACCTGGACAGCTGCTGCCGCATCGGAGGGAAGCAGCCCGGCGACGCCTGCGGTGAGGGCCGCCGTCGTTAGTCCCTGGTCCTTGCCCAGCAAACTAAGGGTGGAAAATCCGTCCCTGACGAGGCCGGGGGTGTTGTAGACGGCGAGGCCGGCTGAGTCCGGTCCGCGGTCCACGATCTGGCAGAGCATCGAGGACAGCAGGCTGCCCATCCGGGAGTGCAGCGAGGGGTTGCGCAGCTGCAGCGCGGCGATTCCGCACATGATGGTCCTTTGCTTGGGTGGTGGTCAGATGATGGCCGGGCTAGATGGAAGTTAAGTACGTGCGGATTTCCCAGTCGCTGACCTGGTTGTGCCAGCTCAGGAACTCCTCTTCCTTGGCGTCCGCGTAGTAGCTGCCGATGGCCGGGTCGCCGCTGAGGCTGGCCAGGATGACGGGGTCTTTCCGCAGTGCCTCAACGGCATGGAGCAGGGTGGCCGGCAGGAAGTGCGCGTCGGGCTTGGACTCCCCCGGCCCGGACGGCTGGCCGGGGTCCAGGGACTTCTCCACACCGTCCAGCCCGGCAGCGATGGCAGTGGCAATGGCAAGGTACGGGTTCGCGGAGCCGTCGCCGGAGCGCAGCTCGATCCGCTTGTTGTCCGGCACCCGGATCATGTGGGTACGGTCGTTCCCGCCGAAGGATGCCTTCCGCGGCGACCAGGTGGCGCCGGAGGAGCTGGTGGTGGCGCCGGTCCTTTTGTAGGAGTTCACGGTGGGCGCGAGGAAGGCCTGCAGCGCGGGGGCGTGGTCCAGGATGCCGGCAATGAAGGAGTAGGCGAGGCCGGAAAGCCCAAGGCCGCCGCCGCCGTCGTCCGCTCCCTCGGCGGGGAACAACGCTTCGGCGCCCGACCAGAGGGAGAGGTGGAAGTGCAGGCCGGTGCCGGTGCGGTCGGTGAAGGGCTTGGGCATAAACGTGGCGGTCATGCCGCGCTGCCCGGCCAGGATGTTCAGGATGTAGCGGAGGGACACCACGCGGTCCGCCGTGGTGAGGGCATCCGCGTAGTTGAAGTTCTGCTCGAACTGGCCGGCGGCGTCCTCGTGGTCGTTGGCGTAGTTGCCCCAGCCCAGGCCGTTCATGGCATCGGAGATGGAGGTGAGGTGGTCGTACATCCGGGTGACCCCGCGGGCGTCGTAGCAGGGGCGGGGCGAATCGTCCCGATCGTCGGCGGTACTCAGCGTCCCATCGTCGTTCTTTTTCACCAGGAAGTATTCGACCTCGGCGCCCACCTTGGCCTGCATCCCCTGCCCGGCAAGGCGTGCGAGCGCGTTCTTCAGTATCACGCGCGGGGCGTAGGGCCACGGCCGGCCGTCCACGTGCGGGTCACAGTGGATGATGGCCAGGCCCTCTTTGATGAAGGGAACCGGGGTGAAGGACGCGAGATCCGGAACGGCTATCAGGTCTGAGTCCTGCGGCTTCTGTCCCATCAGGCCAGCGGCATAACCGGCGAAGCCCATGGCACCGCTTTCCAGCTCGTCCGCGGCTTCCACCGGAACCAGCTTGGCGCACGGCTTGCCGGTCATATCCACGAAAGTGGCAAGCAGGAAGCGGACATCATGGGCACGGGCGATGTCCCGCAGGCAGATTGTGGGGGCCTCGGATACGGCTTGTTCTTCGGTAAAGGGCAGTGGGGTTACAGCAGGGGTTGCGACACTCGTCATCGAAACATTCCTGTCGGGATTGTGTTAGCTACTAGTAAACCGTGTTGCATCACAGTATCCAAGTCGACATTTCACGCGTTGCGCGGATCTGTTAAATCCTTGTTTCGGCGAGCGTCGGAATCTTCTACCGGCATGCGCCGATGCTCGCTTCTGGCAGCCAACCCGGCCATGGAGATGTCCCCGACAGCCCAGTGCGCGGCTGCCCGGCGTGTGCCTTCGCGGCCTCATCGAGGGCGGTTATGCTGGGAAAACCCGCAGCAGCACGGCGAATCGATTCCAAGAGCAACCCCGTCCCAGCCGTTAACCGCCCAAGGAAAAGGAAGCATCCGTGAAGAACGAGCAGTCGTCCGGCCAGCAGTCCCCTGCCCCTCTAAGAGCGCCGGCAGAAGAACCCCAGGAAGGTGCCCAAGAACTGCGGGTGGGCGTCGTCGGCATTGGCTGGGCGGGACAGCAGCACCTCAAGGCCTACGCTTCCCTGGAAGGCGTCCGCATCGTGTCGCTGGCAGGGATGGAGGAGGAACTGCGCGCCTCACTGCAGACCGAATACGCAATTCCCAGTGCCTTCGCGGAGTGGGAAGAGATGCTGGAGCGCGGGGGCCTGGACGCGATCAGCGTAGCGGTGCCCACGTTCCTGCACGCACCCATCGCCGTCGCCGCCCTTGAGCGCGGAATACACGTGCTGAGCGAGAAGCCGATCGCACGCAACGCGGTCGAAGGCCAGGCCATGGTTGATGCGGCGCGCAAGGCGGGGCGCGTCCTGGACGTCGCCTTCAACCACCGGCGGCGCGGCGATATCCAGGCCCTTAAAGGTGTCATTGACGACGGCGGGCTGGGGCGGCCGTATTACGCCAAGGCATCGTGGCTGCGCCGTTCCGGAATCCCTACCCTGGGCAGCTGGTTCACCAACCCCGAACTGGCAGGCGGCGGACCACTGGCCGATATCGGCGTGCACGCGCTTGATTACGCCCTGCACCTTCTTGGCGAACCAAAGGTGGTGGCAGTCTCCGCTGCCACCCATTCAGAGCTGGGCCCGCAGGGGCGCGGCGGCGGAAGCGCCTATTCCGCTTTGGCCTCCAGCCATACCTTCGAGGTGGAAGACTTCGCGTCCGCATTCCTCCGCCTTGAGGGCGGCGGGACACTGCTCATCGAAGCGAGTTGGGCCACGTACCGGGAAACGGACGACCTGCTGGACTTCACCGTCTACGGGACCGACGGCGGCGCCGAGCTCAAGGTGCAGGGGGCACCTTTCCCACCCGTCGGCCAGCTTCGGGTGTTCACGGAAAAGGACGGTGAAAGCGCAGATTACGTACCGCCCGTTCTGCCGGGGCGCGCCCATGATGGAGTTGTGGAAGATTTCGTCACGGCAGTGCGTGGCGGAGCGGCGGTCTGGGGCGAGCACGACGGGTCCCAGGCACTCTACCGGGCACAGATCATTGATGCGTGCTATCAGTCGGCGCAGGAGCAAAAGGAGGTTCGTCTCTGATGAACGGCAAACTGAGGATCCGGGTCTGGAACGAGGGCGTCCACGAGGCCATCAACGAGCCGTCCCACATCGGGGAGATCTACCCTGACGGCATCCACGGTGCCATCGCAAACGGGCTGCGCTCCTACTACCCGGAGGCTGAAATCACGACGGCGGTCCTGGCTACCGACGATGAGCACGGCCTGGACGAGGAGGTGCTCGCAGAGACGGACGTCCTGCTTTGGTGGGGACACATGGCCCATCACGAGGTGAGCGACGCCGTCGTCGACCGCGTCCACCGCCACGTCCTGGGCGGGATGGGGCTGATCGTCCTCCACTCGGGGCACTTCGCCAAGGTCTTCACCAGGCTGCTGGGCACCAGCTGCTCGCTGGCATGGCGGAACGACGGCGAGCGCGAACTCGTGTGGACCGTGAAGCCGTCCCACCCCATCGCGGAGGGCGTGGACAGCCCCATCGTTATCCCCGAGCAGGAGATGTACGGCGAGCTGTTCGACATCCCGGACCCGGACGACCTGATCTTCATCAGCTCCTTTGCCGGCGGCGAGGTGTTCCGTTCCGGTGTCACCTTCACCCGGGGCAAGGGGCGCATCTTCTACTTCAGCCCCGGTGACCAGGAGTACCCGGTGTACCACCACCCGCAGATCCAGCGGGTCCTGGCCAATGGTGTGCGCTGGGCAGCCCAGCCGGAGCTGGAGCGTTCCGTGCCGGCAGTGACCAACCCTGCCCGCGGCTGGTTCGAGGAAGCCTAGCTTCCTATTGCCCCGCGGACCGTCAAAACTTTTGCCGCGATTTCTGGACTTAGATCAGCCCCTGCGCCAGCATGGCGTCTGCCACCTTCACAAACCCGCCGATGTTCGCGCCCAGAACATAGTTGCCCGGCTCCCCGTACTCCTCCGCCGTGGACGCGCATCGATCGTGAATCCCGACCATAATCTCCGTTAGCCGCTCTTCCGTATGTTCGAAGGACCAGGAATCGCGGCTCGCGTTCTGCTGCATCTCAAGGGCCGACGTCGCCACCCCGCCTGCATTGGCAGCCTTGCCCGGGCCGAACAGCACACCGGCTTCCTGGAACACGGCGACGGCTTCGCGGGTCGACGGCATATTGGCACCCTCGCCCACGGCGAGGAGCCCATTCCGCACCAGACGGGCGGCAGCATCGCCGTCGAGCTCGTTCTGCGTGGCGCACGGCAGCGCTACGCTCGCATCCACGTCCCACACAGAGCCGTCGCCCACATAGGAGACGCCGGAACGCCGCAGCGCGTAGTCCTTCAGGCGACCGCGTTCCACTTCCTTAATTTCGCGGAGAAGCCCGACGTCGATTCCCGCCTCATCCACGATGTAGCCGGACGAGTCGGAGCAGGCCACCACGGTGGCGCCGAGGGCCTGCGCCTTGGCGATGGCGTTGATGGCCACGTTGCCGGAGCCCGAGACCACTACGCGCTGGCCGGCAAAGGACGCGCCACGGGCCTTGAGCATCTCCTCCGTGAAAATCACGGCCCCGAACCCAGTTGCCTCCGGACGCACGAGGGATCCACCCCAGGAGATGCCCTTGCCGGTGAGCACACCGGATTCGTAGCGGTTGGTGATGCGTTTGTACTGGCCGAACAGGTAGCCGATTTCGCGCCCGCCCACTCCGATATCACCGGCCGGGACGTCGGTGTATTCACCGATGTGGCGGTAAAGCTCGGTCATAAAGGACTGGCAGAACCTCATGACTTCGGCATCGGTGCGGCCGCGGGGATCAAAGTCGGAACCGCCCTTTCCGCCGCCGATAGGCATGCCGGTGAGGGCGTTCTTGAAGATCTGCTCGAAACCGAGGAACTTCACGATGCCAAGGTTGACCGACGGATGGAACCTGAGGCCGCCCTTGTAGGGGCCCAGCGCGGAGTTATATTCCACGCGAAAGCCGCGGTTAATCTGCACGCGGCCGTGGTCGTCGGCCCACGGAACGCGGAAGATGATCTGGCGTTCGGGTTCACAAAGCCGTTCCAGGATGGCGGCTTCGAGGAATTCGGGGTGCCTGTCATGAACGGGACCAAGGCTTTCAAATACTTCAGCCACCGCCTGGTGGAATTCCGCTTCGCCCGGATTCCTGGCCAGGACAGTATCCCTGATGGCCTCAAGCCGTGCATCCATGAAAATCCCCTTGCCTCTGCTTACGAGGGGCGTGCCATAGAAGGCCCGCACCAAAACTTGATCCTTCAACTTTACTCGATTGCGACCAAGGCCTGGTTTGCCGCGGAGTCGCAATCCCTTATCCTCCGTATTGTGACATTCACATTCCGTATTACGAAACTTTGGCCCCTCATGGCCCGCCTCCGGCCAGCAATCTGATGGGCCATGCCTGTCTCCTCCTCTCCGGCGCTGCGCTCCTCCTGAACGGGCTCGCCACGCTTGGGTTCCTGCCCCGGCGGGACGCGGCCGTGTTCAGCCTGGTCATCGGAAGCCTCCAGTTGATGCTCGGCGTTGCATATTTGTCATCAGGTGAGAGTGCGTCCCTGCTAACGGCCGCCGGCATATTCCTCTTCGGCACCACCTACGCCTACTCCGGCCTCGACATCCTTCTGGACCTGGGATCAAAGGGGCTGGGATGGTTCTGCGGCATGGTGGCATTGATTGGCCTGCTACTGGCTGCCACCTGGCTTGCAACAGATCCATTGCTGGCTGTCCTGTGGCTGTGCTGGTCGGCTTTGTGGACCCTGCTTTTCGTCGCTATGGCCCTGGCAGTGGAAGGCCTGGATCCGTTCATAGGCTGGGCCCTCGTACTGACCAGTCAAGTGACGGCCACCATTCCGGCCTTCCTGGGGCTTGCGGGCACGTGGCCGCGGAACCCGGTGGTTGCCGCCGCCGCGGCAGTGCTACTGACGGGGCTGTTGCTTGCTGCCGGCATACTTGCCCGGCGTACGCGGCCCCAGCGCACACAGGCACAGGCCGCGCGGCTGATTTCCAGCTCCTAACGCAGGCAGGAGCGCCTTTATTGGCTCGTGCCCAGCTCTTTGAGTTGCAGGACGAGCCATGGACTGAAGGCCCACGGCGCGGCCTCTGCGGCGGCCGACAGGTTGGACATGGGAACCCATTGGTACTCGCATACCTCTGACTGCCGGGGCGCTACGGGATCATCAGTCATGGCTGTAAACACAGGGCACAGCTCATTTTCGACTATGCCATTCGAGTCGACGGCCCTATACCTGAAATGCGGCAGGCGCTGCTCCACGTTGAAGACCTCGATTCCGAGTTCCCACTGGGCTCTTCGCCGGATCGCGTCAATCATGTTTTCGCCTGGGCCGGGATGTCCGCAGAAGGAGTTGGTCCACACTCCGGGCCAGGCAGCTTTGACGAGGGCGCGCCGGGTGACAAGCAATCGCCCCGTCCGATCAAAGACATAGCAGGAGAAGGCCAGATGAAGCGGCGTGTGGTGGTCATGAATGTCCTGCTTGGGCGCTGTCCCACAGGGCTGGCCACTTGCGTCCAGGAGGACCACTAGCTCTTGATCTGTCATACCCACCTCACAAAAAGAATTCCTTCCCGGCTGGGCCCCCAAGCTTGAGCACGACGAAGCTGATAACTGCAACTATCCCCGCTTTGCGTGCAAATTGGGGGTTCCGGACGACTTCCCGGCCGTGCCGCTGAGGGAATTCAGGGACTGCAGCAGGTGACGAATCCGGGACGGCGAAAGCCGGGCCTGCGCTGCTAGATGGCAGAGAAGCCCGGCTTTCGAAGGTGAACGGATCCCGCTAGAAGCGGAGCGACCGAAGGTAGTTGTAGCCCACTTCGGCCGTCTGCAGCGGCGTGACGTCCGGCTGGTCGTTCTCGACGATGAATTCCTTCGGCGTATGCGCCTGGAAGATGCGTGCGAAGTCAATTTTTCCGGTTCCGAGGTCAGCAAAACCACCAGCGGTGTCGCGGTCCTTCACGTGGTACTGCAAAACCTTCTGCGGAGCCTCGAGGATAGTGTCGATGGCGAATTGGATGGGATCGCCGGCACCAACGCCCACGCCGGCGGTCACAGCCCAGTAGAGGTCCACCTCGAGGTGAACCAATTTCGGGTCGAGGCGTTCGGTGAAGATGTCCCACGGGGTCTTGCCGTAGCCGACGTCGGTGGTGAACTCGTGGGCGTGGTTGTGGTAGCCGTACTTGAGGCCGGCCTGGCGGGCAACAGCGGCCTCCGCGTTCATCTGGTCAGCCCAGCGGCGCCAGTCGTCTCCAGAGCTGGACACCAGATATGGCACGTTGATGTAGGTCTGGCCGAGAGTTACAGCGTTGGCGATCTTCGTTTCCAACGCTGCCGGCGTGGCGCTGATCCCGTCGTGGCTCGAGGACGGGGTGATGCCCAGTGAATCAAGCGTCGAGCGCATCGCCTCAGCGGTGCGGCCGTACAAGCCGGCGAGCTCAACCTTGGTGAAGCCATAGTTGGCGAGGCTCGCCAGCGTGGCGTCCACTCCCTCGCCCCGCATGATTGAACGCAACGTGTACAGCTGGATGCTGATGAGTCCCGGGGGAACCGGCCGGACTGCAGCCTTGGCAGCCGGAGCGGCGATCGCAGCGGTCCCTCCGATACCGGCGAGGCCGACACCCACGCCTGCCGCCATAACTCCCCTCAGGAAGTTGCGCCGATCGACCCCCTTTTCTTCCAGTGAGCGAAGAAGGGCGCCTGGGGCATTGAATCCGAAGCACATATGTTTGCCTTTCCTGGCAGTGAATGCATTCCTCCACCGGCCTTGGTGAGCGGAAGCATGCGAGGCTGCAAAGCAGCGGTTTGTCTAAGGGGCTCGCGAAAGAGACGGACCGTAGCCGAGCGGCTACGCCACCCACAGTTGGTTGCTTCACCCACAGCGTCCTCGCCGTGCGCTCCGCGTTCCACCGTTGCCGTCGATCAGAAGCAGACGCGATGGGCAGGAATTTATGACTGCAGATGTGGTACACGCTTCCACGGACACAAATTCCTTGGTTTCACGCGCTTAATCCGCGCTTGAAACCCAGACCGAAAGTGTTGTCTTTCAGACTGGCCGGTCCTTGGCGCCTCTCATTCGAAGTAGCGTCGCCGTCGACCGGGCTTCTGGGTTTGAGACTAAACCGGGGTTTTGTTGCCTGTCAAGCAAAAGTCGGGGAAATGCCAGAAGAAGCCCTTCGCCTATCCGGCAACCGACCCGGACCCGGACCCGGACAAACCCAGAACCATGGCATCAATGCGCTGCGGAGACATGGCATGGTGAATGGCCAACATGCTGGCGCCAAGCACGCCGGCGTCGAGTCCGGAACTGGACTGGACGATCTGCAGGTGCTGGGTTGCCAGCGGGATGGTGCGCGAGTAAACCACCTCGCGGATGCCAGCGATGAAATGCTCGCCGGTCAGCGCCATGGAGCCGCCAATGACTATGACGGACGGGTTGATGAGGCTGACGCAGGCGGAGAGAACCCCGCCCACGTCCCTGCCGGCCTGACGCACCGCATGCACGGCTTCCGTACTACCGGCGCCGACCAGCCGCACCACGTCTTCGCTGGTGTTTGCCTCCATGCCGAGCGCACGCAACTTCGACGCGACGGCCGGGCCTGACGCGACGGCTTCGAGGCAGTCCTTATTCCCGCAGTGGCAGGGGATTCCTGTGCCGTCATGCACCCTGATATGTCCAATGTCCCCGGCCACGCCGTCCGCGCCCCTCTGCAGCATGCCGCTGGAGACGATGCCCGAGCCGATACCGGTGGCGACTTTAACGAAGATGAGGTTATCCACGTTCGGCCAGGCAACATTGCGCTCGCCCAGCGCCATGATGTTCACGTCGTTATCCACGAGGACCGGAACGTGGAAGTGCGCCTGCAGGTGACCCGGCACGTCAAAGCCGTTCCAGCCCGGCATGATGGGGGGATTAATGGGCCTGCCGGTCCGGTGCTCCACAGGCCCGGGCAGGCCGATTCCGATGGCCAGGAGGTCTGTCATTGCCCGCCCGGAGTCCCGGAGCAACTCGGTGCCAAGTTCAACAACTACCTGCAGTACGGCGTCGGGACCCTGGGTTACTTCAATGGTCCGTGAGGCCTCACGCAGGCGGTGCCCGGTGAGGTCTGTTACGGCAACATGCAGGTGGGATGCACCAATGTCCACACCGAGGACAACTTTGCTGCCGGCCTTCAAGGCTATGCGGGAGGAGGGGCGCCCACCAGTGGAGATCGCATCGTCGACGAAACCGACCAGCCCGAGCTCCATGAGCGCCTCGATACGAAGCGTAATAGTGGAACGCGCCAGCCCCATCTGCTCCGCCAGCTCAGTCCGGGTACGCGGGCGGCCGTCCCGCAGGATCTGGAACAGCTCACTTGCTCCCGAAGAACCTAAGCCGTTGAAACTACTTATGTCACTCATCGACTAATTACAGCACATCTTTCGACAAAACCGCCTGCTGCCTCTTGCCCGAGCCCTCTGGGCGCCACAAGCGGGGCATGTCTTCCAGAAGCCCCTTCACAGAAAGCCTCGGGGCCTCGCGCATGCCCAAATGCTCATAAGTTCTTGTCGTTTCGCTCTAACCAGTGTTATGACAAGTGCAAATACATCGAGTGACAGATCAGATTCGTTGTTTGTCGCCATTAGTCATGTTAGGTTCTTTGTGATCGGCGCCTCAACGAAGCATTACCCGTTGCACTGTGCCGGAAATAATCTGCGCGCGCATGCAGCATCACTTCAAGGAGGAAGATTTGGCTAAAGGACATGCACCCCGGCAGCGCCCGGATCGGCCAAGGCAACGCGAAGAATCCCGCCGGCGACTCAACGGACTTCGATTTCCTCAATCTGCTGCGTCTACGGACTCGCAGCTCTTCTACCGGCTCATAGAGCCCGCCCGCTGAGGGCCTGCAAACACACTTTGAAAGGACATCACATTGGGTAAATCAGCTGAAGGGACACCGGGCGTGACCGCCAAGGCAGCACCGGCCATGCATACCTACGGTAAGACGGGCATCTGGCTGATCGGTGCGCGGGGGTCAGTGGCAACCACAGCGGCAGTGGGCCTGGCCGCCATCTCCGCCGGCCTCGCGAACGCCATCGGCTGTGTCACGGAACACGAAACCTTCGACGATGTCGCCCTTCCTGACTTCACTGACCTGGTGGTGGGCGGCCATGACATCAGCGACGTTTGCATGACCAAGCGCGCCGAGGCGCTCGTGGAAGCGGGGATGCTGCCGCTGCACCTGCTCGAATCCGTCCGATCCCAGCTCATGGAAACCGACCAGCGCGTGCGTCCGGGCTACAACACTGCACAGAAATCGGAATCGCAGGCCCAGGTGGCGCGCAGGCTCGCCCGGGACATCAAGGATTTCGCACGCTCCAATAGCCTGGAGCGCGTCGTTGTTCTTGATGTCGCTTCCACGGAAGCGCCGGTTGAACCGATACCTGAATTCAGTGACGCGGACCTGCTGCTGGCCGCGCTCGAGGATCCGGCACGTACGGTGCTTCCGGCCAGCTCCGTCAGCGCGTACGCTGCCGTGCTGGCTGGTTCTCCCTACATATGTTTCACCCCCTCCACAGCACTCAACCCGCCGGCACTCCAGGAACTGGCTGCCCGGCACCGCGTTCCGACCGCCGGGCAGGACGGCAAAACAGGTCAGACCTGGCTGCGGTCAGTCCTGGCTCCGGCATTTGCTGCACGCGGCCTTCGCGTCCTGTCATGGGCGGGGACGAATCTTCTGGGCGGCGGCGACGGAGCGACGCTCGCCGACCCGCAGGCCGTCGAAGGGAAGCTGCAATCCAAGAACCGAGGGCTTCGGGAGCTGACCGGCGGTGCGGTGACCCCGCTTCACATCGACAACGTCCAGGACCTGGGCGAGACCAAGGTGGCCTGGGACCACATCAACGTGGAGGGTTTCCTCGGTTCCCGCCTCACGCTGCAGACCACCTGGAGCGCTTACGACTCCATGCTGGCCGCACCCATGGTGCTGGATCTCTCGCGGCTGATGGCGCTGGCCCATGCCGCCGGAGAAGAGGGCCACGTGGGCGCCCTGGGATTCTTCTTCAAAGACCCCTGGGGCAGCGACGAACACTCGTTTGCGAACCAGACCAGCAACCTCGTGGCATGGGCCAAGACGGCAAGCACCAAGCTGTCGGCCGGCACCGGGAGCGCCGAACAGCAGTGAGCCGTACTAGCGACTACCTCGAACTGGTCCGTGCGCCGGCCGTCCTCACCGTCCTCGGCGATACGCTCGTGGGCGGTTCGGCCGCCGGGCAAGCGCTCAGCGGCCGCCGGATGCTCCTCCCCCTTGCGAGCGCCTGCCTTTATGCGGGCGGCATGGCGCTGAATGACTACGCAGACCGCGGGATCGATGCCCGCGAACGGCCGGAACGGCCCGTTCCGTCCGGAAGGATCACCGCTCGCAACGCCTTCAGCGCGGCCGCGGCCCTGACCGTGGCCGGACTCGGCTTCAGCGCTGCCGGGGGCGGCAGGAGGGCGTTCGCCGTGGCACTTCCGCTGGCCGCGGCAATCTGGACCTATGACCTGCTGGCCAAGAGCCATGCAGTGCCCGGCGCGCTCACCATGGGGTCCTGCCGTGCCCTGGACGTCCTCATGGGCGCCGGCTCCGGGCACCTTCGCCCCGCACTCGCCGCCGCGGGCATCATGGGCAGTCACACGGTGGCTGTCACCCTCCTTTCCCGCGGTGAAGTCGAGGGAACTACGACGGCGACGGCTGCCGGCGCCGCAGCCGGCACTGGCCTGCTTGCCGGCGCAGTAGTGGCCGGTTCTGCGGTGCCACGCAACCAGGTTGTTGCTGTGCTCGCCGCGGCTGCCGCCTACGCCGTCCGCTGCGCCCCGGCTCAAGTGCGGGCTGCCCGCAATCCGGTGGCGACGAACGCACTGGAGGCCACGAAGGCAGGCATCCGGGCAATGATCCCCTTGCAGATGGCACTCACGCTGCGACAAGGAAACCTGGCCGCCGCAGGAGTGCTTGCATCCGTGGATCTGCTCGGCAAGGTCGTGCGTTCCCGTCCCCTGAGTTCGAGGATTAGCGAGTCATGACAGCAACTGGATCCGCATCAGCGGCGACCACGCCCTTCAGCCTGGGGTACGGTACCAACGGATTTGCCGACCATCCCCTTCCCATAGCCCTCGAACTCCTCGCCGAACAGGGCTACGACGCAGTGGCACTGACCTTGGGTCACCCGCACCTGGACCCGTTTGCTGAGGACCTGGAGCAGCAACTGCAGTCACTGCGAAACCGGCTCGATGAGCTGGGGCTTCGCGTCGTTATTGAAACGGGCACCCGGTTCCTGCTGGACGCGCGGCACAAGCACCGGCCCGCGCTCGTGGATGAAGACGCCGACGCCCGGGTCGCCTTCCTGCACCGCGCCGTGGACATAGCAGCCGCCTTGCAGGCAGAATGCGTCTCCTTCTTCTCCGGCATCCTTCCTTCTGACACCGCCCCCGAGAAGGGATGGCAGCGGCTTACCTCCCGGGTCGCCGGCATTGTTGAGTATGCCCGGGTCAAAGACGTCCTCGTCGCCGTCGAGCCTGAACCCGGCATGCTGGTCGAAACGGTTTCCGACGTACTGCGACTTCGCGGAGAACTGGGCAATCCGGACAACCTGCGGGTGACCGTGGATATCGGCCACTGTGTAGTGGTTGAGCCAGGCGGTGTGCGGGGTGCCCTCCTGGAGGCCGGTCCGTTGCTGGCCAACGTCCAGCTGGACGACATGCCCACGCATACCCACGAGCACCTGCCTTTCGGCGAAGGCGCCGTTGATCTCCCCCTCGCGCTCTCGACCCTGGCCGAACTGGGCTACCGCGGTGTTGCCGCCGTCGAGCTGCCGCGTCACTCCCATGATGCCCCAGGGCTCGCGGCACGCAGTATGGCTGCGCTCCGCGGCGCCTGGCACGAAGCAGGAACCAGAAGGGAATCCGAACGCTGGCTGCGGGAGAGCTTGACTTTGATCACTGCCGACCCCGGCACCCTTAGCAAAACATTCGCCATGGCCGGCCGCCGCCTGAGCCGCAGCCCGCTTCGTCCGGATGCCGATCCTGCCGGTGTCCTGTTCGGCACCATAAGCGACGATGCGCGCGGCCAGCTGATCGGCCAACTCGGAGAGTTTCTTTCGCCGGATGAACTGGCCGAAGCCTTGCTGGCTCTGTACGACGGCGGGGATTCAGCAGAACGCCGGGGCGTGCTCAGGGGGTTGGGAGCACTGGCCGCGAGCTCACCGAAGCTTCCGGTCGTCGTCGTAACGGCAGGACTGCGTCTAACGGCGGAAGCCCTGCGGACCAGCGAAAGCGGCATTGTTGCGGCCGCCGTCGGGCCCTTCGCTGCAACCTACCTGGACCAGCACAGCTGGCGCCATGCCGTGCTGAAGCTGGTTTTTATGGGCATCAGCCTCAGCGCGGTGACTGATCTGCAGGAACGGGCGGATGCCGAGCTCGCAAGGATGGCACGTGACTTCGCTGCGGAACGCAGCGCCGCCGGCCGCCCCGTCCCGGAGGACGTCCACCTGCTCCTGCAGTCCTCATCCAGCTATTCCACCTCTTCTTAAGGGAAGCCAGCCATGCGTATTTTCGACCCGCACATCCACATGACAAGCCGGACCACCAATGATTACGAGGCCCTTTACGCCAACGGAGTGCGCGCCCTCGTGGAACCTGCGTTCTGGATGGGCCAGCCCCGCACCAACGTGGGCTCCTTCATTGACTACTTTGACTCGCTGCTCGGCTGGGAACGGTTCCGCGCCGCCCAATTCGGTATCCGGCACCACGCAACGATCGCCCTCAACCCCAAGGAAGCGAACGACCCGCGGTGCGTTCCCGTACTGGATGAAATCCCCCGGTACCTGGTGAAGGAAGGTGTGGTGGCCATCGGCGAAATTGGCTACGACTCGATGACTCCCGCTGAGGACGAGGCATTCAGCCGCCAGCTGCAACTCGCCCTCGAGTACTCCCTGCCGGCCATGGTGCATACTCCGCACAGGGAGAAGCTCGCCGGCACCCAAAGGACGCTCGACGTCGTCCGCGAGTCAGGCGTCGCACCTGGCATGGTGGTGGTCGACCACCTCAATGAGGCGAACGTAGAGATGGTGAAGGACGCCGGCGCCTGGCTGGGGTTCTCAATCTATCCGGACACCAAAATGGATGAGCAGCGGATGGTCGCGATCCTCAACAGGTATGGAACCGAGAGGGTGCTGGTCAACTCCGCGGCTGACTGGGGAAGGTCGGACCCCTTGAAAACCGTCAGCACTGCCAACGCCATGCTCGCGGCCGGCTTCACGCCCGACGACGTCGACAAAGTGCTCTGGCGCAACCCGGTGGAGTTCTACAGCCAGAGCGGCCAGCTGATCCTTGATCCAATCCCCGGCTTTGATGCGGCCGAACTGCCGGATGCGGCAGCGGGTTTCGAGGGCAACTCCGTCCTGCGGGGGGCCCGGGTCTGATGCTCCTTTCATACTGCACCAACGTCCACCCCGCCGAGGATCTGGACGGCGTCATCCAACAGCTCCGCGAATACGCCGGTCCAATCCGCCGCACCGTTGGCCTGGAGACCCTCGGCGTGGGACTGTGGCTGCCCGCCGGGCTCGCCCGTCAACTGGTCCAAAGTACAAGGGACCGCTCCGCCCTGCGCGACGTCCTCGACGCTGAAGGGCTGCAGCTGCACACCATCAACGCCTTCCCCTATGGCGGCTTCCACAACGAGGTAGTGAAGCTTGACGTCTACAAGCCGACATGGGCGGAGCGTGAGCGGCTGGAATACACGCTGGACTGCGCCGAAGTCCTGGCGGCCCTTTTGCCCGAGGACACAGCCGGCTCAATCTCCACCCTGCCCCTTGCCTGGCGTGAGCCATGGACACAGGACGACGACGATGCCGCCACCTCCGCGTTCGCCGAACTAAGCTCCCGCCTGCGTGAGCTGCGGGAACGTACGGGAAAGACCGTCCGCATCGCCGTCGAACCTGAGCCGGGTTGCGTGCTCGATACAGTGTCTGACGTGGTCGGCTGGCTGGGTGCCCGTATTGAACGCGGCGTGGATCCCGAGTTCGTAGGCTTGTGCGTGGACACCTGCCACCTCGCCGTTTCGTTCGCCGACCCGGCGGGCGCTGTCAAGGAAATTGATGCTGCAGGATTGCGCATAGTGAAGGTGCAGGCCTCGGCGGCCCTGCACGTCACGGATCCCTCCGCCCCGGAGGCCCGGGATGCTTTGGCGGCCTTCGTTGAGCCGCGATATCTCCACCAGGTAAGAGAGTCGCAGCCGGCCGGCGTTGTTGCTGCCGACGATCTCGGTGAAGCCCTCGCTGACCTTCCCGGGGAAAGCCCGTGGCGGGTTCACTTCCACATCCCCCTCCATCACGTCCCCGCCGCCCCTCTGGAGACCACCGTGGACGTATTGAGCCGGACCGTCACCGAAGTTCGGCAGCTGCCGTATGCGCCAGAGGTCCACCTAGACATCGAAACCTATACCTGGAGCGTGCTGCCCGGCGCCTCGGTAGGCATCATCGACGGGATTGCAGCGGAAATTGAGTGGGCGCATTCGAATCTGTGTGCTGCCGCACCCGCTGTTCAAAACTCCTGACGCGGACGCCATGACCAACCGAAGCAAGGAAAAGCCGTGAAACCAGTATTGCTGCTGAACGTCGTTGGCCTGACTGCCAAGGCACTGACCCAGATGCCTCACCTGTCCCGGCTTGCCACGCAGGGATGGTCATCGGAACTGGCTACGGTCCTGCCCGCGGTGACGTGCACCGTCCAGTCCACCATGCTGACGGGCCTGGCGCCCGCGCAGCACGGAATCGTGGGGAACGGGTGGTACTTCCGGGAGCTCGGTGATGTTTTCCTGTGGCGCCAGCACAACAGGCTTGTCAGCGGCGAAAACATCTGGGAGGCGGCACGCCGTCAGCATCCCGGGTACAGCGCGGGCAATATCTGCTGGTGGTACGCCATGGGGATGTCCACAGACCTAACGGTGACACCGCGGCCGATCTACCATGCGGATGGCCGAAAGTCCCCCGACGCCTACGTTAGGCCGGCGGAACTTCACGACGAACTGGTGGCCAGCTATGGTGATTTCCCGCTCTTCCAGTACTGGGGCCCGACGGCGACCATCAAGTCAAGCGAGTGGATCGTGAACTCTACCCGGCATGTCATGCGGAAGCAGACACCGAATCTGCTGATGGCCTACCTGCCGCACCTGGACTACGACCTGCAACGGTTTGGACCCGATTCGCCGCAGGCCGCGCGCGCGGCTTCCGAACTCGACCGCGCCCTTGCGCCGCTGCTGGATGAGGCCGGGGCGTGCGGCTACGCGGTGGTAGCCGTGTCCGAGTACGGGATCGAAGAAGCACGCACACCTGTGGATATTAACCGTGTCCTGCGGAGGGAAGGCCTGCTGGAGGTCTATGTGCAGGATGGCAGGGAGCAGCTCGATCCGTGGACGTCGCGGGCGTTTGCCGTAGCTGACCACCAGGTTGCGCATGTGTACGTCTCCGACCCGTCGGACGTGGCGCGGGTGGCGGAGGTTCTTCGCGGGACTGACGGGGTGGACGAGGTCCTGGACCAGGAAGCGCAGGCCCGCTACGGGCTCGATCATGAAAGATCCGGCGAGCTCGTTGCCATAGCGGAGCCGCGCGCCTGGTTCACCTACTACTTCTGGCTGGACGATGACCGGGCACCCGAGTACGCACGCGGCGTCGATATCCACCGTAAACCCGGCTACGACCCCGCCGAGCTCTTCTTCAATCCCGCGGACAAGCTGGCGAAGGTAAAGGCAGGACTCAATCTGGCCAAAAAGAAGCTGGGCTTGCGGTACGCCATGAGTACCGTGCCACTGGACCCGACGCACGTGCGGGGCACTCACGGACGGCTCCCGGATTCCGCAGCTGGTACGCCCCTCATTATTGGTTCGGAAAACCGCATTCCCTCCTCGATCGAGGCCTTCCTGAACAATGGCCGGCAGGTCCCCGCCGCGGCTGTAAAGGAGCTCGTACTCCAGACGCAGGGGATCACTAGCTAGGGCTTAGCGTTTTAAACAACAAAACCGGAGCTGGCTACTTTTGGCGGTTCATCCCTTTTTGCTGCCCAAAAAACGGCACAAAGCTCAAGATTTACTCAATTTTGTTTTCTGAAACCACTAGCTAAATCAGACGCCCTTCCATTAGCGTTCTAAATGACCTGAGTCCGGCTGGTCCGGGTCCTCAATGACGAGAAGAAAGTGAACGATGACAGTTAATCGACACGGGAAAGCGGAAGCTTCCCGGCATCGAACCGATGCCACCGGCTTTACAAAGAGACGTTCAGTGCGGGCGGGTGCCGGCTTGGCCATGGCGGCCCTGATGGCCACCTCCTTCGCCGTCGGACCGGCCCAGGCCGAGCAGGGCGGCGCTCCGGACGTAGCTCCGCCGGATTCCAGCTTTCAAAAAGTAACGCTCAACGACACCCCGGGTGAGCCTGTTGACTTGGCCGTGCTCCCCAACAACAACGTCCTGCACACCACGCGCGGGGGCGAAGTCTGGCTCAACGACGCAAAGACCGGCTTGAACACGCTGGCCGCCACCCTGGACGTTTACGAGCATGACGAGGAAGGCCTGCAGAGCATCGCACTTGACCCCAAGTTCGGGACCAAGGGCAACAACTGGGTCTACCTGTACTACTCGCCCCCGCAGAACACCCCCGTGGACGATCCCGCAACCACTGGTGTCAATGAGGGCGACGCGCCCTTCAGCGGCACCAAAGCGGATTTCGACAAGTTCAAGGGCTCCCTGGTGCTTTCCCGTTTCCAGTTCGACGGTTCCTCGATCGACCTCGCCACCGAGCAGGAGATCATCGAAGTACCCGTCGACCGCGGCATCTGCTGCCACGTCGGCGGCGACATCGTCTTCGACGCCGAGGGCAACCTGTACCTCTCCACCGGTGACGACACCAACCCCTTCCAGTCGGGCGGCTACACCCCGATCGACGAGCGCCCCAGCAGCAACCCCGCACTTGATGCGCAGCGGACCTCCGGAAACACCAACGACCTGCGCGGCAAAGTCCTGCGCATCACGCCCAAGGATGGCGGCGGCTACACCATCCCCGAAGGCAACCTGTTCCAGCCCGGCACGCCTCAGACCCGGCCTGAAATCTACGTGATGGGCATGCGCAACCCTTTCCGCATCGAAATCAGCCCGAGGACCGGTGAACTGTTCGTCGCAGACTACTCACCGGATGCGCGTACCGCCAACCCCCTCCGCGGCCCTGCGGGCACCGGCAAGTGGGCAGCAATCACCGAACCGTCCAACTACGGCTGGCCCTATTGCGCCACGGCAGAACTGCCGTACGTCGACTACGACTTCGCTACCAGCACCTCCGGTGAACCGTTCAACTGTGCTGCTCCTGTGAACGATTCCCCGAACAACACCGGTCTCCGTGAGCTGCCCCCGGTAGCCCAGCCCGAGGTTTGGTACTCCTACGGCGCCTCAGCCGAGTTCCCCGAGCTCGAGACCGGTGGCATCGGCCCCATGGCCGGCCCTGAGTATGTGTTCGATGAAAAGGCCACCAAGGGCAAGTCCCCTGTTGCCTGGCCGTCCTACTACGACGGCAAGTCCTTCTTCTACGAGTGGACCCGCGACTACATCAAGGGCATGACCATGGCGGACGGTGAACTCGCCTCCATCGAGAACGTCGTTGACTCCCTCGTGGTCGACAACCCCATCGACATGGAGTTCGGGCCCGATGGCGCCCTCTACGTCCTTGAATACGGCGACGGCTACTTTGGCGAGAACCCCGACGCGCAGCTTTCCCGCATCGACTACATCGGCGAGGGCGGCAACCACAGCCCCGCGGCAGTAGCCTCCGGCACACCGACTGCGGGAGCATCGCCGCTGACCGTGCAGTTCTCAAGCGAAGGCACGGCCGACGCCGATGGCGACAAGATCCGCTACGAGTGGGACTTCAACTCCGACGGCGCGGTGGACTCTGAGGAAGCAAACCCCACGTGGACCTACGAGGAAATCGGAACCTACACTGCGAGCCTGAAGGTCACGGACCTGGGCGGCAAGCACCGCGGGCGCCACTCCTCCGCAGAAGTCGCAATCGAGGTAGGCAACCAGGCGCCGGTCGTTGAGTTCATCAGCCCCATTGCAGGCCAGGACTTCCGCTTCGGCGACACTGTCAGCTACGAGGTCCGCGTCACGGACGACCAGCCGGTCGATTGCTCCCTTGTCCAGGTGACCTACATCCTCGGCCACCACACGCACGGACACCCGCAGACCACCACCTCGGGCTGCGTCGGCACCCTCACCACCACCGTCCCCGAGGGCCATGACCCCGCCGTTGACGACCTCTCGGCCGTCTTCAGCGCCAGCTACACCGACGCCGGTGACGCCGCATCTGCGCCGTTGACCGGAACCGCTGAAGTAGTACTTGCCGTAGCCAACTGATGCTCTGCGGAGTACCAGTGGTTGCACTATAGGGCCGCCGGCCCAAGGAACGAACCGGACCCTGTCTCAGCCAGCGCTGGGGCAGGGTCCGCTTTTCGTTGGCGCTTGCCTCGGAAAAGCTACACGGATGGGGCCGGGACGCCGGCGTCGTCGTCCTGGGGGCGCAGGAAGCCTGCGGGATCCCGGATGAGGGGTTCGAATGCGAGCTCCGCGGCACCTACCAGGATGGGATCTTCGCCAAGGGGAGCCAATTCAATGGCCACACTTTCCCGTGGGCCCCGCGTTCCGGGGGTGCGGAGCGCTTCGCTGAGTGCGTCCGGTGCCGCACGAACGAGGATACGCAGGAACCCGCCCAGTACAATCATGGACGGATTCAGCAGGTTGACAACGCTCTTCAGTCCTATGGCCAGCAGCTCAACCTGCCGGTCGATAATCCCCCGCAACTCCTGGGACGCGGACTCGTCCTGCAGTTTCTCCAACACGGCCTCTTCGAGGTTCTCCCTTTCACCGGCCGGCAGGCCGACTGCAGCGATCAGCTCTTCGCGGGTGATCTCGGCTTCAAGGCAGCCGAAGGAACCGCACGTGCATGCCATGCCGCCAGACAGCACGTGTGTGTGCCCGAGCTGCCCGGCGAATCCCGTGGCCCCGCGGATAAGGCGCCCTCCACTGATGACGCCTCCGCCTATGCCGCTCGCTCCCCCATAAAGGTAGACAAGGTCCGGAACGTCACGGCCTGCACCGAAGGTGGCCTGCGCACGCGCACCGGCAACCGCGTCATTGGCGGCGGTAACCGGGAGTTTCAAGGCGTCGGCGAGAAGCGCTGCGAGGCGTTGGTCGTGCCAGCCGAGATGCGGGGCTTCGATCACGGTGCCATCCACAGGATCCACCAGCCCCGGAATAGCGAGCCCCACGCCCATGATCCGGTGCCGGGCCGGAAGGGAGGTGCGCATCCCCGTGTAGATCGCCGTCACGATGTTAACCACTTCCGCTACCGACGGCGCGCGGACGGTATGGAAGCGGACAGGGTTCACTATGTGCCCGCCCAGGGAAACAAGCGCAACGCTGACTACATCAATATCCGGGTTCACGGCCAGCGCGAGCGCACCGGGACTCGGCTCAATCATGATGCTGGGGCGGCCGTGCTGCTGTGCCTGGTCGAGGTCACTTTCCACTACAAGGCCGAGGTGGACGAGTTCCCCGACGAGAGCCGCGATAGTTGATCGGTTGAGCCCCGTGGCCCGCGTAAGTTGCGCACGGGAAACCCCGCCCATGGAGTGAACCAGGCCCAGAACGGTGGAAAGATTGTGCTGCCGGGTGGAATCCCGGTTGTTCCCGAGGTTGGTACCGGCAACCGTGCGCCGAAGGCGTTCATCGTGCGATGAGGATGTCATTCCGCGGCAACTCGTCCGGCTGCGGCTTCAGCAATCCGGTGTGGAAGTGAACAGCCAGGCCAGGGCACCACGACAACCGACGTCTTCCCTTCCACCCCGGATCAGGTCCTTCCTGGCAGAACGCCTCGGTGCCGGCATTGTTCTTACATGATAACGGCAGAACGGGCAGTATCTGCGAGGGGGGAACCACCGAGGTGCAGCTAGTGTGTGCTCACGTCCGAGATGACGGCGAACAGCATGCGTTCAAGGCTCCTGTGCAGGGACGCCGGTACGCCGTCGGACTCCAGGTGCATCACTGCGAGGTGCGCATTCTCGGTGGCCAGGTTAAGGGCGTAGTTCCTTGCTCCGCAGGACACCAGCACGGATCGAACGTATTCTGCGTCGGCAGAAGTCATATCCCGGGATCCTATAAGCGAAGCGATGCTGCTCCATTCCGGCTGTGTGGCGGCAAAGGAAAGCAGTGACGTCCGCTTGCCTTCCCTGAGGTCACCCCAGTTGGTCTTCCCGGTGCGGCTTTCCTTACCGAAAACGCCCAGCACATCGTCTGCGATCTGGTACGCGATTCCGGCGTACCTCCCAAAAGCAGTCAGGGCGGTCACCACCGGTTCCGGCGCCCCGGCCAGCACGGCGCCCGCCTGCAGGGGCGCCTCGAACGAGTACACAGAAGTTTTCTGGTGCGCCGTCTTGGTGATGTCCTCGAGCGAAGGCATCTGCGGGGTACGGCTGGATTCTATGTCAAGCACCTCACCACCGACGGAGGAAAAAATCGCGTCGTCGAGGATGCCGTTCAGCCGCTGGGACACGGCGGCCGGCGCTTGAATAGCCCTTAGCAGGCGATAGGCACTGGACAGGGCAAGATCCCCGGCAAGAACTGCGGCCGAGATCCCGGCGTGGTCTGCTGCCTCCGGGGGCTCACCGGCACGCAGTGCCCTGCTTCGGTAATGGCCTGACACGTTGGGGATGCCGCGCCGAACGAAATCACGGTCAATGACGTCGTCGTGAATGATGAGCGCGCTGTGCAGGAGTTCGTATGAGGCGGCGAGCGCTGAAGCGCTGGAGAAATCAGTGCCGCCAAGCTGCCGGTAGGCGAGCATGACCAACCGCGGGCGGGAGCGCTTGCCGCCCGCGGTTGCTCTTTCGAGTGCTTCCCAGAGGCCCAGGTAGGTGGCGTTCACGGCGACAGCGTGCAGTTTTGCGTCAGCGAAGAATCGCTGGAGCGCGTCTTCAACCAACTCCAGGTCTGCGTTGCCGTTCAGAGCGTAGTCCACATTCAGGAAGTTCACTGCCCGCCCCGCTTCGTTGTCCTGGCTCCCGTGATCGTCTGCCGCCCTCTATGCCCGCCCGCCGGCGGGCCTAACTTTTGACTTTGCGCGGGCCGCGGGCCGCGAAGCGTTGCTGCAGAAGAACTGCAACGACAATGATCAGGCCCTTGACGATCGCCTGGACGGAGGTGTCCAGGTTGTTCTGGGTGAAGACGTTGGTCAGGGTGCTGAAGATCAGCACACCGAGGACCGTGCCGAAGATCGTGCCGCGCCCACCGATGAGCAGCGTCCCGCCCACCACGACGGCGGCAATCGCGTCGAGCTCGTAGAGGAGGCCGTGCGTCGAGGTTCCTGCGGTGGTACGTCCGAGCATCATGATGCCGGCGATACCGGCTGCGAGGCCGGCCAGGACGTACAGGTACACGAGGTGGCGCTTCACCTTGATACCCGCCAGCCGGGATGCTTCAAGGTTTCCGCCGATCGCGATGGTCCGGCGCCCGAAGGTGGTGCGGTTCAGGAGGAACCAGCCGGCAATGGCCACAATGATGAAGATCCAAATCAGGAGGGGAACGCCCAGCAGTTCAGAGCGCATGACCCTCAGGAAGTCGCGGTTGCTGACAATCTGGGTGCTGCGTCCGGAGATAAGCTCGGCCAGGCCGCGGGCGCCAACCAGCATGGCCAGGGTGGCAATGAAGGCCACCACGTTGCCGTACGCGATCACCAGCCCATTGATCAGGCCGGCCCCAACACCAACCGCGAGCGCCACCACCACAATGAGGAGCCAGGACGACTGGGTGGCAGCAAGCTGGACGCTGGCCAGGCTGGCGACCACCGTTGTCAGGCCCAGGACTGAACCGACGGAAAGGTCGATGCCGCCTGCAGTGATGACGAAGGTGACCCCGATGCTGATCACGCCAATGATCGAGGCGTGCCGGAAGATGGTGAGCAGGTTCTCAACGTTAAGGAACCGGTCCCCGCTGGTGATGGCACCTACAACGAAGAGCAGCGCGAGCGCAATGACGAGTCCAAGGCTGCGGCCTGCGGGGCCCTTGAGGAAATTCTGCAGGGGATTTTCCTTCGGTGTGCTGTGGTTGGCCGGCGCGGTGATATGCGCTTCGGCCACCTTGGTATTTTGCTCGCTCACGCGGCACTTCCCTTCATGACGAGGTCGAGCACTCCGTGCTCGTCTATGTCGCTTGCTGTGGTTTGGGTGAGGACTTTGCCGTCGTCGATAACGAGCACGTTGTCGGCGAGACCCAGGACTTCCTCGATTTCGCTGGAGACGACGATGATCGCCGTCCCGGCAGCAGCGAGTCTGCGGATGAGTGCGTAGATCTCGGCGCGGGCGCCGACGTCAACGCCGCGGGTGGGTTCGTCCAGCAGCAGGACCGATGTGCCGTGGAGCAACCAGCGGGCGAGCAGGATCTTCTGCTGATTTCCGCCGGAAAGAGTCCTGGCAGGCCTGTCCGGATCAGCCGGGCGCAGCTCCAGCGCGGCGATCTGCTCACGGGCCGCTTTCCGCTCGGCTGCTTCGTTCAAGTGCCCTGCGCGGGCGAACCGTTCGAAGGTTGAGAGCGTGATGTTCTTGAACAGTGGCTCGTCCAGGATGAGCCCCTGGCTCTTGCGTTCCTCAGGCGAAAGGCCGATTCCAGCGTTGACGGCCGACGTTACCGAACCGGCCCGGATTACCTTGCCGTTGACGGATACCTTCCCGGAGGAGGCCCTGCGGGCACCATAGATGGTTTCGAGGATCTCGGAGCGCTTTGATCCCACCAGCCCTGCGAAGCCCACGATCTCCCCGGCGCGCACGGTGAAGCTGACCTTGTCGAAGTGCCCGGCCAGTTCGAGGTTGTCCACGTCGAGCACCACCGGGGCATCAGCCGGGATGGGCTTCCTGTCCGGGAACACATTCTCGACGTCCCGGCCCGTCATCAGGCGGATCAGCTCCGCCTTCGGCGTCTCCGTCACGCCCAGGCCATTTGCGGTGCTGCGTCCATCCTTGATCACCGAGATGCGGTCACCGATCTGCCGGATCTCTTCGAGCCGGTGTGAGATGTAGACGACGGCGATGCCTTGGGCGGTGAGTTCGCGAACCACACGGAACAGGTTGGAAACCTCACCGGAATCGAGGATTGCACTGGGCTCATCCATGATGATCAGCTTGGTATCCCGCGACAGGGCCCGCGCCATGCTCACGATCTGCTTGTTGGCGGCAGATAACGTGCCTACTTCCGTAGACGGCGACAGGTTTCCGTGCCCGAGCCGCTTCAGGAGGGAACGCGCAACAGCGTTCGCCTTCTTCACGTGGAGGACACCTCCGGTGGCACGTTCGTGGCCGAGAAAGATGTTCTCGGCCACGGAAAGCCCGTCCACGACGTCAAGCTCCTGATACATGGTGGCAATGCCCAGGTCGAGTGCTGCAGTGGGACCGGGGAGGGTGACTTGCTTGCCCTCCCAGTGGATTTCCCCGCTGTCAGGTTGATGGACGCCTGAGAGTGTCTTGATGAGGGTGGATTTGCCTGCCCCGTTTTGGCCCATGACGCAGTGGACTTCCCCCGGAAGTACCTGCAGGTCAACGCCTTTCAGCGCCTGGACGCCAGCAAAGCGCTTGGTAAGTCCCCGAACTTCGAGCAACGGCCGTGGCTGATCTTCTTCGAACATGCGACGAACCTAACACATTATGTCGGCAATCGGTACAAGGTCGTCGAATTGGTGCAATCTTCTGTTACTGTGAGGGCAGTCACGCAGAGTAGCGGGCATGAAAAGAGCATGCTGCACCAGGCGAAGACGCACCTAACTCACTGAGGAGATACACATGCTTGCAGTTCGTACGGGCCGGAAGATGCTCGTCACCACCGCTGCCTTTCTTGCTGTCGGCGCCCTTGTTACCGGGTGCACCGAAGGCGGAAGCGGGACCAACACCCAGCCAACCAACGCGTCTGTTGAAGGCAACCAGGCCGAGGGTGACAGGGTAGTCATCGGTTTCTCCGGCCCCGCCGCAGACCACGGCTGGCTTGGTGCCATCAATTCGGCAGCGATTGCCGAGGCGAAAAAATACGGGGACGTTGACCTGCGTGTGGCTGAGGGAACCAATGACGCGAACCTGCAGATCAGCCAGGTAGAACAGTTCATCAACGACCGCGTCGACGCCATCGTGCTGCTTCCCACAGACGGCGCTGCCCTTACCCCTGTTGCCATCCAGGCCATGGAAGCCGGTATCCCCGTCATCAACGTTGACCGGGAATTCTCCAGCCCCGCGGCGGCTCGCGCCACTATCCTGGGCGACAACTACGGCATGGGGGTCAGCGCCGGCACCTACGTCTGCGAGCAGCTCAAAGACAAGAAGGATGCAGTGGTCGCCGAGATCGCCGGCATCGACTCGTTGCCGCTGACGCAGGACCGAAGCAAGGGCTTTAAGGACGCGCTGGATTCCTGCGGCCTCAATGTGGACAACCGCGTTGCCGCTGACTTCACCGTCCAGGGCGGAGAAGCGGCCACGTCCCAGCTCCTGTCCGCGGCTCCGAAGATCGATGCCCTCTGGAACCACGACGACGACCAGGGCGTAGGCGTCCTCGCGGCTATCGACAACGCCGGCCGCAAGGACTTCTTTATGGTCGGTGGCGCCGGCTCTGCCAACGCCATGCGTGAGATCCAGTCCGGTGAGAGCGTCCTGAAAGCCACCGTCATTTACCCCTCGACCCAGGCCGCAGACGGCGTCCGCCTCGCTCGCCTGATCTCACAGAAGAAGGCCATGAGCGATCTCGTGGAAGTGGAAGTCCCGAAGCGCATCGTTCTGAACGCCCCGGTCGTCACCGGCGAGAACGTCGACCAGTACCTGCCGACGGCTTTCGAATCGTAGGACCGTGTTAGATGGGGCGCCCTGCCGCTGGCAAGGGCGCCCCACCTTGTTCCAACCACTATTTACCGCCGCCGGACAAAGAGGAAACATGCTGAACGACGTACCACCCCTGAAGGTTGCCCTGATCGGACACGGATTTATGGGGGCTGCCCATTCGCAGGGATGGCGGGTTGCGCCGCGGTTCTACGATCTGCCGGCCCGGCCGGAAATGACCCTGCTGGTGGGACGCAATGCCCGCGGAGTGGAGGCATCGGCAAGGAAATGGGGTTGGGAAGAGACTCACACTGACTGGCGCGCTGCCATTGCCCGCGACGATATTGACGTCATCGACATTGTTACTCCGGGCGGCTCTCACGCCGAGATCGCAATTGCTGCATTGGAAGCGGGCAAACACGTCCTGTGTGAAAAGCCGCTGGCAAACACCCTTGAAGAAGCTGAAGCAATGGCCGCCGCCGCTGATCGCGCGGGTAAGGGCGTCTTCGCCATGGTCGGCTTCACCTACCGCCGCGTTCCCGCTACAGCGTTCGCAAGGGACCTGGTCCAGTCGGGCGCGATCGGCGAAGTCCGCCAGGTCCGTGCCGCATACCTGCAGGACTGGCTGATTGACGCCGAGGCCCCGCTGACGTGGCGCCTGCAGAAAGAGCACGCGGGATCCGGAGCACTCGGAGATCTTGGAGCCCACGCGGTGGATCTTTCCCAGTTCATCACAGGCCAGAAGATCACCGGCGTCAGCGGCATTTTGAACACCTTCGTCCCCGAGCGCCCGCTGCCCCGCGGCACATCAGGCACGGCGGACACGACGGCAGAGCGCGGCAACGTCAGCGTGGATGATCTCGCCCTCTTCACCGGGCGTTTCGAGGGCGGCGCAGTGGGTTCGTTCGAAGCGACACGAATGTCTACCGGCCGCAAAAACGCGCTGCGCATTGAAGTTGCCGGTTCCGCCGGCGCCATCTCCTTCGACCTGGAGAATATGAACTCGCTCGGCTTTTACGATGCAACAGCGCCGGACACACGCCAAGGTTTCACCGACATCATGGTCACCGAACCGGGCCACCCCTATTTGTCTGCCTGGTGGCCCGCAGGGCACACCCTTGGCTACGAGCACGGCTTCGCGCACCAAGCCAAGGACTTTGTTGAAGCCATTGCTGAGGGCCGCCGGCCGGAGCCGTCCTTCGCCGACGGTCTGCAGGTGCAAAGGGTACTCAACGCAGTGGAACGCAGCGCGGAAGCCGACAGCATCTGGACCAAAACCATCTAGGCCGGCTGGAGGCAGGGAATAACCCCACGCTTGGGCACCGCCGTTGCACGCTTGCACGGCTGTGTGACGTGGGATACTCCGATAACAAATTCCTGCCGGATCCACCGGCCGGAGATCGGAAGGGGCTTACCCGATGCAGGACTTCGTCACCGTGGGCGAAATGGCGCGGCGGCACGTCGTCGAAGCTATTGCAGAGGCGGACCTCGTTGCCGAGGCCGACTTTCAGCAACGTTTCCAACGGCATTTTCCTGACCTCTGCCGCCTCTTCCACTCGCTGTACGGCACCCGGCCGGACTGGCTGGACCAGCTGACGTCGCTGGTCCTGCAGACCGCCCGCTCCTGGCAGCAGCGCCCGCCCGAACTGAAGGCACTCGACGCCGATCGGGAGGCGAGGAGCGACTGGTTCCTGTCCAACAACATGTTGGGCGGGGTCTGCTACGTGGACCGGTATGCGGAAAGCCTGGAAGGAGTCCGCGCCCGCATCCCGTACTTCAAGGAGCTCGGCCTCACCTACCTGCACCTCATGCCGCTGTTCCTGGCCCCCGAGCCGCACTCTGACGGCGGTTACGCGGTCTCCAGCTACCGGGAGGTGAACCCCAGGCTGGGAACAATGGAACAGCTCCGGGATCTTGCCGCCGAGCTGCGAAGCAATGGCATCAGCCTGGTGGTGGACTTCATCTTCAACCACACCTCCGACGAGCACGAGTGGGCCCGTCGCGCGGCCGAGGGCAATCCCGAGTACAGCGACTACTACTGGATCTTCCCTGACCGGACCATGCCGGATGCCTTCGAACAGAACGTGCGTGAGATCTTTCCGGAGAACCACCCGGGGTCCTTCATCCAGATGGAGGACGGCCGCTGGGTCTGGGCCACGTTTCACACGTACCAGTGGGACTTGAACTACTCCAACCCGGACGTCTTCCGGGCGATGGCCGGCGAAATGCTGTTCCTGGCGAACCAGGGCGTGGACATCCTGCGCATGGATGCCGTGGCCTTTATCTGGAAGCAGCCCGGTACGCCGTGTGAAAACCTTCCCGAAGCGCACACACTGCTGCGGGCCTTCAACGCCGTGTGCCGGCTTGCCGCGCCGTCGCTGCTCTTCAAGTCCGAGGCCATCGTGCACCCGGACGAAGTCGCGCTCTACATCGACCCCGCCGAGTGCCAGATCAGCTACAACCCGCTGCAGATGGCCCTGATCTGGGAGTCCCTGGCCACCCGCGACGTCTCACTGCTGGCGCAGGCACTGAGGCGCCGGCACAACATCCCGGAGGGGACCTCCTGGGTGAACTACGTCCGCAGCCACGACGACATCGGCTGGACGTTCGCGGACGAGGACGCAGCTGAGCTGGGGATCAACGGATTCGAACACCGCCGCTTCCTGAACTCCTTCTACGTCAACCGCTTCCCCGGCAGCTTCGCCCGCGGCGTCCCCTTCCAGGACAATCCCAAGACCGGTGACTGCAGGATTTCAGGCACGACGGCGTCGCTGTGCGGCATGGAGGTTGACCCGGCTGAGGCGGTGGAGCGGATCCTCCTGGCCCACTCGGTTGCCTTCAGTACAGGCGGCATCCCCCTGCTGTATCTGGGCGACGAAGTAGGCCAGGTCAATGATTACGGATTTGACCGGGAGGCGGGCCATGAGACTGACAGCCGCTGGGTCCACCGGCCCCACTTTCCGGAAGAGCAGTACGAGCACCGCCTGGACCCGTCCACCCCTGAAGGTGCCGTCTACGCCGGTCTCCGGCGCATGATCCAGGTCCGCGCCGGCAGCCCTGAGCTGGCCGGAACCCGGCTGATTGACTTTGCCACGAACAATCGCGGCGTTCTGGCTTACCAGCGGCCCGGCGAGGGGGCCTCACCGGGCAAGGGCTCCGTGGTCCTGGCACTGGCCAACTTCAGCGATCAACCGCAGACCCTGCCGGCAGAAACCTTTGCCGGGTACTCAGCGGCCGCCGTCGACCTTCTTTCCGAAGCCGTGCTGCAGCTGGACGAAGGCGTCACGCTCCTGCCACGGCAATACGTCTGGCTGCGGGCCACTCCCGTTTAACCCGTAATTGGGCCTGGAAGCACGGGCCGTGAAACCATACGGATCATGGCCTCGAAGATTGCGTACCAGGGTGAGCCCGGCGCCAACTCCAATATCGCGTGCAAGCAGATGTTCCCTGACATGGAAAGCGTGCCCTGCGCCAGCTTTGAGGACGCGTTCGAACTCGTGTCCAGCGGCGAGGCGGACCTGGCCATGATCCCCATCGAGAACTCGATTGCCGGACGGGTGGCGGACATCCATATCCTGCTGCCCCAGTCCAACCTGCAGATCGTGGGCGAGTTCTTCCTGCCCATCCACTTCGACCTGCTGGGCATCCCCGGCAGCACCATTGAAGGCGCCACTGAGGTCCACAGCCACATCCACGCCCTGGGACAGTGCCGGAAGCTGATCCGCGACCACGGCCTCAAGCCCGTCATCGCCGGTGACACCGCAGGCTCGGCGCGCGAGGTCAGCGAGTGGAACGATCCGCGCAAGCTTTCCCTTGCTCCCCCGCTGGCCGCGCAGATCTACGGCCTGGAAGTGCTGGCCACCCGGGTCGAGGATGATCCTTCCAACACCACCCGTTTTGTGGTCCTGGCCCGGGAGACGGCGCTGCCGGCCCGGGACGAACTGCCCGGACCGGCGGTCACCAGCTTTGTGTTCCGCGTCCGGAACGTCCCGTCCGCGCTGTACAAGGCGCTGGGCGGCTTCGCGACGAACGGCGTGAACATGACCCGCCTGGAAAGCTACATGGTGGGCAACGAATTCGCGGCCACCATGTTTATGGCCGACGTCGAAGGCCACCCCGAGGACCTGCCGCTGAAGCTGGCTCTCGAGGAACTGGACTTCTTCACCACAGAGGTGCGCGTCCTTGGAGTTTATGCCGCCGCGGAGTACAGGACTGCTCAGACCGTCAGCGGCTGACCCGAGGCCTGGCGCGGCGTGAGCAGGCGCGGCTTCAGCAAGGCGGCAAAGAATTCTCCAAGCTCAGCCGTCGCGGTGAGCGGCAGGACGTTCGCCACGTACTGGTCCGGCCGGACCACCACCACCACGCCGCCGCGGTCCAGGCCGCGCAGTTCAAAGATGTCAGCGGAGGGATCGGTGGCATACACCTTCTCATAATCGGTCAGCTTGAACGGTCCCACCTGCGGCTTGAAGACCCCAGGGACCTCGCCGATGTCCACGGCCGTGTGCGGCTGCTGGTAAATCACCTTCACGTCGAACCAGGCGTCAGGATCAGCATCCGACGGCGTTGCGGCCAGCGGCGAGTCCGGCGAGTTGGCGATCCACTCGGCAAAGTCCGCCACGCCTGAGTGCGCACTGGCCGGCGCGGCGTCGGCGAAGACGTAGATGCGCCACCGCCCGTCCGCTGTGGCGTGGTGGCCGAGGTGCAGCGGGTTGGTGTCGCCCACCCTTACCACCGGTGCCGATTTGAAGCGCTTGCCCACCGGGAAGCCGGTGGCCAGGTCCTGGTGCCTGGCAGGGGCCACCAGCATGGACGGCGCGTACTCGGTCATGAATCCGGCCGGGAACTCGGCAGTGCGCACGTAGAAGTCTTCGAGGTCCGAGGGGTTTTCGAACTCCTCGGGCTTTTTGGCCATCATCGTGGACCATTCCTTGTCGAAGTCGATAAGGTTCCTGGCCACCACCTGCCGCTCGGCCGAGTACGTCGACAGCAGGCTTTCGGGGCTGCGGCCCTCGAGCACATGCCCCAGCTTCCAGGCGATGTTGAAGCCGTCCTGCATGGAAACGTTCATTCCCTGGCCCGCCTTCGCACTATGCGTGTGGCAGGCGTCGCCGGTGATAAACACGCGCGGGGTCCGTGTACCGCGGTCCTCCGGCAGGACGTCGTCGAACCTGTCCGTGAGCCGGTGCCCCACCTCGTAGACGCTGTGCCACGCGACGTTCCGGACATCCAAGCTGTAGGGGTGGAGGATTTCGTTGGCCTTGTGGATGATCTGCTCGATGCTGGTGTTCCGGACGGCGTGGTGGGTGGCCGGGTCCACCTCGCCCAGGTCCACGTACATGCGAAACAGGTGTCCGCCTTCACGCGGGATCAGCAGGATGCTGCCCTTTTCACCCTGGATGGCGCACTTGGTGCGGATGTCGGGGAAGTCGGTGACGGCCAAGGTGTCCATCACGCCCCAGGCGTGGTTGGCCTGGTCCCCGGCAAGGCGGCAGCCGATCGCTTCGCGTACCTTGCTCCGCGCTCCGTCTGCACCCACAACATATTTGGTCCGCACTACACGTTCCTTGCCCTCATCCGGCCCCGAGGTGTGCAGGAGTGTCACGGTGACAGGGTAGTCGCCCTCGTCCGCGACGCTGAGGGACTGGAACTCGTAGCCGTAGTCGGGCTTCAGGCGGGTGGGCGAATTGGCGGCGAACTCGGCGAAGTAGTCCAGCACGCGGGCCTGGTTGACGATGAGGTGCGGGAACTCGCTGATGCCCATCTCGTCGTCGACCGCGCGGGCGGTCCGAATGATGTCGGCGCGGTTAGCGGGGTCCGGCTTCCAGAACGCCATCTCCGTGATGCGGTAGGCCTCGGCAATGATGCGTTCAGCGAACCCGAAGGCCTGGAAGGTTTCGACACTGCGCGCCTGGATGCCGTCTGCCTGGCCGATGGCGAGCCGTGCGGGACGCCGTTCGATGATCCGCGTGGTGACATTGGGGAACATGGAAAGCTGAGCCGCAGCGAGCATTCCCGCAGGTCCGGTGCCGACAATCAGGACGTCAACTTCTTCCGGGAGTTCCTCGGGCCGGTTGAGGCCAACGCCGGCTGCCGGTTTTACCCGCGGATCTCCGGATACGTAACCGTGATGGTGAAACTGCACGGGATTCCTCACTTCGTGTGTGGCTTGTCAGCCGGAAGAGTGTTCGATAATAGAATTTACGTTTCCATATGAGAAAACGCTGCTGTTGGAGCAACACTGTACGCCACCTGTGACGTGGACGACAAGGGCGGCACAAGGGCGCGCAAACCAGGGGGTTGACAAGCATCGACAGAAGCGCGAAGGTCATCGTATATTATTTCGTACTTGATGAGGAGACGGTTTTGGAGCAGGTCAATGGAGATACTTTGGCAGCGGCACGAAAAGTGATCGCCGTGCACATCAACTACCCCAGCCGTGCAGCACAGCGGGGGCGCACTCCGGCCCAGCCGTCCTACTTCCTCAAGCCATCGTCATCTCTCTCCCTCGGCGGCAGCGCCGTCGAGCGGCCCGCAGGATGCGAACTCCTCGGCTATGAAGGCGAGGTCGCCCTTATTATCGGCAAGGCTGCCCGCCGTGTGGCGGTTGAGGATGCCTGGAATCACGTAGCTTCAGTGACTGCCGGCAATGACCTCGGCGTTTACGACCTGCGCTGGGCGGACAAGGGCTCGAACCTCCGGTCCAAGGGCGGCGACGGCTTCACCCCGGTGGGCCCGGCGCTGATCCCGGCAGACGCCGTCGACCCCGCCAACCTGCGCATCAGCACCTGGCACAACGGGCAACTTGTCCAGGACGACACCACCGAGAACCTGCTCTTCCCGTTCGCCCGGCTGGTCGCGGACCTCTCCCAGCTGCTCACCCTCGAGGAGGGGGACATCATCCTCACCGGCACCCCCGCCGGCGCCTCCGTCGCCAAGCCCGGGGACGTCCTCGAGGTGGAGGTCAGCACTACCGACGGCAGCCTGTCCACGGGCCGTTTGCTCACCCGGGTAGAGGAAGGCACGACGCCGCTCGCAGACTTTGGTGCCGGACCCAAGGTTGATGACCTGCAGCGTGAGGAGGCGTACGGTTCACGCGAAGCCGCCGGCCTGCCCGCGGCAGCCAGCGCTCTCTCCCCCGAGCTGAAAGCCAAGCTCGAGAGCGTCGCCACGGCAACGTTGTCCTCGCAACTGCGCAAGCGGGGCCTTAATAACGTCAGCATCGACGGGCTGCAGGCCACCCGGCCGGACCGCCGCGTCGTCGGACTGGCCAGGACCCTGCGCTACGTCCCCAACCGCGAGGACCTGTTCAGGACCCACGGCGGCGGGTTCAACGCCCAGAAGAAGGCAATCGACTCGGTCAACGAGGGCGAAATCCTGGTCATGGAAGCCCGCGGCGAAAAGGGCACAGGCACCGTAGGCGACATCCTCGCCCTGCGCGCCCAGGTCCGCGGCGCCGCGGCCATCATCACCGACGGCGGCGTCCGCGACTTCACCGCCGTCGCCGGGCTGGACATGCCCACCTACTTCGCCAACCCGCACCCGGCCGTGCTGGGCCGCCGGCACATCCCGTGGGACACTGACATCACCATCGCCTGCGGCGGCGCCACCGTCCAGCCCGGCGACATTATCGTGGCCGACTCCGACGGCATCCTGGTGATCCCGCCGGCCATCGCCGGGGAACTGGTGGATGACTGCATCCAGCAGGAAAAGGAAGAAGTCTTCATCTTCGAGATGGTCCAGCAGGGCAACAGCGTCGATGGGCTCTACCCGATGAACGCCGAATGGCAGGCCAAATATAAGGAATGGGAAGCAGGCACCTCCGATGACTGAGACAGCCCTTACCGACGACCTTCCGGCCACCGCCGCCGGCAGCAAGTCCCAGCAGGCCTACCAGGCGGTCAAGACCCGAATCATCGAGGGCACCTACACCCCCGGCTACCGCCTGGTTCTCGGCAGCATCGCGAAAGACCTCGGCTTCAGCGTGGTCCCGGTCCGGGAAGCCATCCGCCGGCTCGAGGCCGAAGGCCTGGTGAAGTTCGAACGCAACGTCGGCGCCACCGTGGCCGGCATCGATCCCACCGAATACCTGTACACCATGCAGACCCTCAGCATCGTGGAAGGTGCCGCCACCGCGCTGTCCGCACCGCTGATCGATGCGGTGTCCATTGCCCGGGCCCGCGCCGTGAACGAGGAGATGCGCGAGTGCCTTCACCACTTTGACCCGGTCCGGTTCACCCGGCTCAACCAGGATTTTCACAGCGTTCTGTTTGAACATTGCCCCAATCCGCACATCCTGGACCTGGTGCACCGCGGCTGGAACCGGCTGGCAGCTCTTCGGTCCTCCACCTTCCGCTTTGTCCCCGGCCGCGCCCACGATTCCGTGGACGAGCACGAAGCCCTGCTCCAGCTCATCGAATCCGGAGCCGACGCCGACGAGATCGAAAAAGCCGCCCGCCTGCACCGTTCCGCCACCCTGGACGCTTACCTCGCCCAGGCAAAGACGACTTGAACCGCTCTCCGGAGCAGAGACCCCATCCGAGCAGTAAGGAAACAACAATGACGTCCACTGCAGAACAGACCGCCACGCATTACGTGCCGCAGGACCTTCCCACCCATATCCAGCACTACATCAACGGGCAGTTCGTTGATTCGGTGGGCGGCAAGACCTTCGACGTGCTGGACCCGGTCTCCAACCAGAACTACGCCACCGCCGCGGCAGGCCAGAAGGAAGACATCGACCTGGCCGTCGCCGCCGCCCGCCAAGCGTTCACCAACGGCCCCTGGCCAAAGATGAAGCCCCGCGAACGGGCACGGGTACTGAACAGGATCGCCGACGCCGTCGAGGCCCAGGAAGCCCGGCTCGCCGAGCTCGAGACCTTCGACACCGGCCTGCCCATCACCCAGGCCAAGGGCCAGGCCCTGCGCGCGGCCGAGAACTTCCGCTTCTTCGCGGACCTGATCGTGGCCCAGTTCGACGACGCCATGAAGGTCCCCGGCTCGCAGATCAACTACGTGAACCGCAAGCCGATCGGCGTCGCCGGCCTGATCACCCCGTGGAACACCCCGTTCATGCTGGAGTCCTGGAAGCTCGCCCCTGCCCTGGCCACCGGCAACACCGTGGTCCTCAAGCCCGCCGAGTTCACCCCGCTCTCGGCCTCGCTGTGGGCCGCCATCTTCAAGGAAGCCGGCCTGCCCGACGGCGTGTTCAACCTGGTTAACGGCCTGGGCGAGGAAGCCGGCGACGCTTTGGTCAAGCACCCGGATGTCCCGCTGATCTCCTTCACCGGCGAGACCACCACCGGCCAGACCATCTTCCGGAATGCCGCAGAGAACCTCAAGGGCCTCTCCATGGAGCTCGGCGGCAAGTCGCCCTGCGTGGTGTTTGCCGACGCCGACCTGGACGCCGCGATCGACTCCGCCCTCTTCGGGGTCTTCTCCCTCAACGGCGAACGCTGCACCGCCGGCTCCCGCATCCTTGTCGAACGCGCCATTTACGATGAATTCTGCGAAAAATACGCCGCCCGCGCGAAGAATATCGTGGTCGGTGACCCGCACGATCCCAAGACCCAGGTGGGTGCCCTGGTCCACCCGGAACACTACGAAAAAGTCGCTTCCTACGTGGAGATCGGGAAATCCGAAGGCCGCCTGCTGGTCGGCGGCGGCCGGCCCGAAGGCCTGCCCGAAGGCAACTACATCGCACCCACCGTGTTTGCCGACGTCGCACCGGACGCCCGGATCTTCCAGGAGGAAATCTTCGGTCCCGTCGTGGCCATCACCCCGTTTGAGAATGACGACGAAGCCCTGGCCCTGGCCAACAACACCAAGTACGGCCTGGCCGCCTACATCTGGACCCAGAACCTGACCCGCGCGCACAACTTTTCGCAGAACGTCGAGGCCGGGATGGTGTGGCTGAACAGCCACAACGTCCGCGACCTGCGTACCCCGTTCGGCGGCGTCAAGGCCTCGGGCCTCGGCCACGAGGGCGGCTACCGCTCCATCGACTTCTACACCGACCAGCAGGCCGTGCACATCACCCTCGGCACCGTCCACACGCCTAAATTCGGCAGCATCGAAGCCTCCGCCGCCAACGAAGGCTAAGCTCCGGCACCCAACCCGGCCTGCCGCCGTCGCACTGCCCACAAAACCTTTCAAAGAAGAGAGCACACCATGACCAACTTTGTTCCCACTCCCACCGTCCCGGCACCGGACATTGTCCGCTGCGCATACATGGAGATCGTGGTCACGGACCTCGCCAAGTCGCGCGAGTTCTACGTGGACGTCCTGGGCCTGCACGTCACCGAGGAAGACGAGAACACGATCTACCTGCGCTCCCTGGAGGAGTTCATCCACCACAACCTGGTGCTGCGCAAGGGACCGATCGCCGCCGTGGCAGCCTTCGCCTACCGGGTGAAATCCCCCGCCGAGGTGGATGCCGCCGAGGCCTACTACAAGGAACTGGGCTGCCGCACCGAGCGCCGCATCGGCGGCTTTACCAAGGGCGTGGGCGACTCCGTCCGCGTCGAGGACCCGCTGGGCTTCCCGTACGAGTTCTTCTACGACGTGCAGCACGTGGAGCGCCTCACCCAGCGCTACGACCTCTACTCCGCCGGTGAACTGGTCCGCCTGGACCACTTCAACCAGGTCACCCCGGACGTACCCCGCGGCCGTGCCTACCTGGAGGACCTGGGCTTCCGCGTCTCGGAGGACATCAAGGATTCCGACGGCGTCACGTACGCCGCATGGATGCACCGCAAGCAGACAGTGCACGACACCGCGCTGACCGGCGGCAACGGCCCGCGCATGCACCACATCGCGTTCGCCACGCACGAGAAGCACAACATCATCCAGATCTGCGACAAGATGGGCGCCCTGCGCATCAGCGACCGGATCGAACGCGGCCCCGGCCGGCACGGCGTATCCAACGCGTTCTACCTCTACATCCTGGACCCCGACGGCCACCGCATCGAGATCTACACCCAGGACTACTACACCGGCGACCCCGACAACCCCACCATCACCTGGGACGTCCACGACAACCAGCGCCGCGACTGGTGGGGCAACCCCGTCGTCCCCTCCTGGTACACCGAAGCCTCACTGGTGCTGGACCTGGGCGGCAACCCCCAGCCCGTCATCGTCCGGGAAGAAAAGAGCGAAATGGCCGTCACGGTGGGAGCCGACGGCTTCTCCTACACCCGCAAAGAAGGCGCGGACACCGAGGGTTTCAAGCTCGGGGCGCAGCTGTAGCCATGCTGGATGCCAAGACGATTGAGGCAATAGCCGATGAACTGCTCGAGGCTGGCCGGAACCGGAAACCGGTCCCCCGCCTGACGGCCCGCTACCCGCACATGACGGTGGAGGACTCCTACGCGGTGCAGCAGCTGTGGCGGCGCCGGAATGAGGAAGCCGGCCGGACCCTGGTGGGCCGGAAGATCGGCCTCACGTCCAAGGCCATGCAGGATGCCACGGGCATCACCGAACCGGACTACGGCGCGATCTTCGATGACATGGTGCTGGAGACGGGGTGTTCGGTGGAGTGGGACCAGTACACCCACCCCCGGGTGGAGGTGGAACTGGCCTTTGTGCTGAAGGACGGGCTGAAGGGCCCGGGCTGCACCATCTTCGATGTCCTCAAAGCCACTGACTACGTGGTCCCGGCCCTGGAGATCCTCGATTCCCGGATCGAGATGGAGGGCCGGACCATCGTGGACACCATCTCCGACAATGCCGCCATGGGCGCCATGGTGATCGGCGGCCGCCCGGTCAAGCCGGACGCCGTCGACCTGCGCTGGGTCTCAGCCATCCTCTACAAGAACCAGACCGTAGAGGAAACCGGCGTCGCTGCCGGGGTCCTGGACCACCCCGCCAACGGCGTGCACTGGCTCGCGAACAAGATCGCCGCCCACGGCGATTCGCTGAAGGCCGGCGACATCATCCTCGCCGGGTCCTTCACCCGCCCGCTCTGGGTCTATAAGGGCGACACCGTCCACGCCGACTACGGACCGCTCGGGAGTGTGACATGCCGCTTCGAATAGACGACACCTTCCGCGATGCCCTGGCCGCCAGCAGCCGCCCGCTGGCCGGGATGTGGGTGTGCTCCGGCAGTCCCCTGATTGCTGAGTTGTGCGCGGGGTCCGGCCTGGACTGGCTCTTAGTGGATGCCGAGCACAGCCCCAACGGCCTCGAGTCCATCCTCGCCCAGCTCCAGGCCGTCTCCGGCTACCCGGTCCACACGCTGGTGCGGCCACCGGTCAATGACACTGTGCTCATCAAGCAGTACCTGGACCTCGGCGTGCAGAACCTGCTCATCCCCATGGTCAACTCCGTCGCAGAAGCGGAAGTCGCGGTTGCCGCCACGCGGTACCCGCCAGAGGGCGTCCGCGGGGTGGGTTCCGCCCTGGCCCGCGCCGCCCGCTGGAACCGGGTCCCGGACTACCTCACCCGCGCCGGGGAGACCATCAGCGTCACGGTTCAAATTGAATCGACGGCGGCCGTGGACGCCGTCGCGGACATCTCGAAGGTCGACGGCGTGGACGCCATCTTCCTGGGCCCTTCCGACCTCGCGGCGTCCATGGGCCTGCTTGGCCAGCAGGAACACCCCGAGGTGCGCGCCGCCGTCGAACACTGCCTCGCCGCCGCCAAAAAGGCCGGCAAACCGGCCGGCGTCAACGCGTTCAACCCCGACACCGCCCGCCACTACCTGGGTAACGGCGCCGACTTCATCCTCGTGGGCGCCGACGTCGCGCTCCTGGCCCGCGGCTCAGAAGCCCTGGCTGCGCAGTTCGTCCCCAAAGCCCCGGTGGTTGAGCCCGGCGGGACACCCGCCAGCTACTAAAGGACAGGGTTACCCCATGGCAGGGGCGGCGGTCCGGCCGGCGAACTGGCGGCGGGCCCAACGGGCAAGTTTCTTGCCTTTGCCCTTCCACCAGTTGTCCTCGTCCTTGTCGTGGTGCAGCCGGAAGATGATGGCGCTCAGCACAAACATTCCCATCACCACATCGATCCAGGATGCCAGCACCAAAGCAATGAGGACCGTCAGGGCGTTGGCAATGACGGACGGAATGGCCAGGGTCCGGAAAACAGTGCTGGCTACATACCGCCGGTGCGACCGCGGCACGGACAGAGCCCGCACCATGTCGAAGCAGACGCACACCACCACTATGGCCTGTCCGGTCGCCAGCAGCATCTGGCCCGGAAGCGAGCCGCTGAAAGAGGCAACGGCCTCCATCCCCGGGCTCACGGCCAAACCTTGACTAGAGCACCAAACATGTAAACCCCCAGAAAACGTGGAACCACTGCTGTTGATCCAGCAGTGGTTCCATTCAAGTTTCCGGGGGCGGTACGGTCACGAGTAGTGGGTACTCTAATTTTGGCCAAAATGTCCCAACTACCGCGCTTGCTCATTCCTCAGATGAGCATCGCCTTCCGGACGTCAGCCGCCGAACCGGCGCCGCCGGCGCCCGAGGATGAGACCCTTCCCGCCGACAGAACGTAGTAGCTGTCCGCGGCCTGCAGGGCAAAGCCGATGTGCTGCTCCACCAGGAGGATGCTCATACCGTTGCGCTGCGACAACTCGATGATGGTTGCTTCTATTTCTGCCACGATGTTCGGCTGGATGCCCTCGGTGGGTTCATCCAGGATCAGCAGGCGGGGGTCAGTGATGAGTGCCCGGGCGATGGCCAATTGCTGCCGCTGACCGCCCGAGAGCAGCCCGGCCCGCCGGGCCAGCAACGGCCGGAGCGCCGGGAACATATCCAGGGCTTCCGCCACGCGTTCTGCGCCGTTCCTGCGCCCGTCCGCCACGAGTTGCAGGTTCTCCAGGACGGACAGCTGCCCGAATGACTGCTGTCCCTGAGGTACATATGCCATCCCGCGGTCCACCCGCCGGTGGGGCCTGAGGGCCGAGATGTCCTCCCCGTCAAGGCTGATGCGCCCCGCGGTGGGTTTGAGCAGCCCGACGACGGCGCGCAGCAGCGTAGTCTTTCCGGCGCCGTTGTGCCCCAGGACAGAGACAACGGCTCCGTCCGGGACGGTCACGCTGACGCTGGAGATCACCTGGGTACGGCCGTAACCGGTCTGCAAATTTTCAATGTCAAGCATCAGCTGCCTCCACTCCCGAGGACCCCAGGTACACGTCCTGCACCTTTTGGTCTGCCTGCACCTGCGCCACGCTGCCCTCGCTGAGGACTTTGCCCGCCGCAAGCACGGTGACTGAAGTTGCGAACTCCCGCACGAAATCCATGTCATGTTCAATTACCAGCGTGATGCGGCTTGCAGCTATCCGGCGCAGCAGCTCCCCCGTTTCCCCTCGCTCGTCCTGGCTCATACCCGCGATTGGCTCGTCCAGCAGGAGGACATCCGAATTCTGGACGAGCAGCATGCCGATCTCCAGCCATTGCTTTTGTCCGTGGGCGAGGATTCCCGCCTTTTTGTCCGCCGCGCTTTCCAGCTTGATGATTTCGAGGGCCTCTTCCACCGCCGCATCCACCGTCTTGCGGCGCCGGAGCATTCGAAGGGGGCCGCGGCCGGAACCGGCGGCAATGTCGAGGTTCTGGAGTACGGAAAGATTCTCAAACACGCTGGCAGTCTGGAACGTACGCCCCACTCCCAAACAGGCGATCTGGTGCACTTTGCGTCCGAGGATCTCGGTGCCGGTGTGGTTCACCGACCCGGTGGCCGGCACCAGGCCCGTGATCGCATCGATCACGGTGGTCTTCCCGGCGCCGTTGGGTCCGATCAGGAACCGCAGGTCGCCCTGGATTACGTCGAGATTGACCTTGTCCACGGCAAGGAATCCGTCAAAGGAGACGGACAGGTCGCGGACTTCAAGGTATTTTGGCCGGCCATGACGGAGTCCTCCGGCCCTCGGTTCGCCGTCAGGGAGCAGGGTGGGCGTGGTCATCTGCGGGCCTCCTCAGGCATGGTGGCTTCTTCTTCGGCTTCCGGTGATGTTGCCAGGGACGCTGGGGTAGCTGGCACGGCCGGCTCTGATGCCGGGGCACTGGTTCTGCGCCGCCTGCCCACCAACGCCGGCAAGGAGGCCAGCCCACCCGGCATGAACCCGATCACCAGGACAAACAACAGGCCCTGGAAGTACACCCAAAAGGAGGGAAAGGTGGAGGACAGGCTGGACTGGGCGGCAGCGACGCTGACAGCGCCGAGCACGGGCCCCAGAAGCGTGGCACGGCCGCCAATTGCAACGCCGATGAGGAAGGCGATGGACGGGATCACGCCTACGTCTGCCGGTGAGATGATTCCGACGAGCGGGACGAACAGCGCACCTGCAATGCCTGCCAGGACAGCGGCAACCACGTATATGACAGTTTTGATGGTTGCTGGATCGTAGCCCAGGAAGCGGACGCGCTCCTCCTGGTCCCGGACCGCGACCAGCAGCTCGCCGAGCCGGCTGTGCATCAGCTGACGGGCAAGGGCTATGGACAGCAGGAGGACCGACGCTGCAATTACGTACAACATCACCTTGTTGTTCGGGTCCTGCAGGTCAAAACCGAAGAATGACCGGAACCCGCTCAGCCCGTTCGAGCCGCCGGTGGTGGCCTGCTGGCCGATCAGGAACACCGCGAAGGCAGCAGCCAGCGCCTGGCTAAGGATTGCGAAGTAGGCACCTTTCACGCGGCGCTTGAAGACCGCCAAACCCAGGACAAGTGCCACGAGTCCCGGTATCAGCACCACCGCCAGCAGCGTAACAGCGGGGCTTCGGAATGGCTCCCACCAGCCGGGCACTTCACCGCTGCCGTAAAGGGACATGAAGTCCGGCACGCCCGAGCCCCCGAAAAGCGACGCGTCGGCAAGCTTCATGTGCATGGCCATGATGTACGCGCCAAGCCCGAAGAACACGCCCTGCCCGAGGGTCAGCATGCCGCCGCGTCCCCAGGCCAGGCCGATGCCGACTGCTACGATCGCGAAGCAAAGGAACTTTCCCAGCAGTCCCAGGCTGAACGCTGGAAGAATGGCGGGGGCAACACCCAGGAGCAGGACCGCACCAAGAGTGAACCCGGCCGCGGTACCCAATCGTCCCCGCAACGGGACACTCATGCCAGGCTCCTCGTCTTGAGGCTGAAGATGCCCTGCGGCCGGAGCTGAAGGAACACCACGATCACTATCAGGATCAGGACCTTGCCGATGCTGGCCGTCGTCGAGTACTCGAAGACGGACTGCAGAACGCCAAGGGCAAACGCGGCGATAACTGCCCCCTTGATCTGGCCAATGCCGCCGGCCACCACCACCAGGAAAGCATCCACGATGTAGTTGGTACCGAGGTAGGGGCTGGTCGAACCTATGAGGGTGACGGCCACACCGGCTACACCGGCCAGGCCGGAACCGATGAAGAACGTCAGCTGGTCGCTGCGCCTGGTTGAGACGCCGCTGGTTTCCGCGAGGTCGCGGTTCAGGACAACAGCCCGGATACGGCGCCCGAGCGGCGTGCCCTTCAGGAGGAGGACCAGGCCGGCAAGGCACAGCAGCGAGAGCCCCAGGATGAAGAGCCGCGTCAGCGGGATGGGAGCGCCGAACAACTCGATGTTCCCCTGCAGCCACGACGGCGCACGGACATCCACGCTGGGTGCGCCAAAAATGTCCCGTGCGGCCTGCTGGAGGATGAGCGCCACCCCGAAGGTAACCAGAAGCGTGTCAAGGGGCCGGTGGTACATGCGGCGCAAGAGCACCGCCTCGAGCACCAGCCCCAGGACGCCTCCCACCAGGAAGCCCGCGGGAATGGAAACCAGCAGTGAAACGCCGGCATCGGAGATGGCCTGCTGGACCACGAATGCCGTGTAGGCCCCGGCCATCATGAACTCGCCGTGGGCCATATTGATGACCCCCATCTGGCCGAAAGTCAACGACAATCCGAGTGCCGCAAGGAGCAGCACGGAACCGAGGCTGAGCCCGGCGAACATCTGCCCTATCAGGAGTTCCATTCCAGCAGGCCTTTCTTCGATGTGTCCGCAGCTGCTACTTGGCCAGGTCCTTGGCCCAGTCATAGGTGGCCAGGAACGGATCCGGTTCAACTGCCTTGGGCGAGGACCAGACGGTGTCGATGAGGCCCTCCGAATTGATCTTCCCGATCCGGGGAGTCTTGGTGATGTGGTTGTTTTTCCCGTCAACGGTTACCAGGCCTTCGGGCGCTTCGAAGGTCACCCCGTCCGCTGCGGCCTGCACCTTGTCCACGTCGAATGACCCGGCCTTCTCCACCATGGCTTTCCAGAGGTACAGCGAGGTGTAGGCAGCCTCCATGGGGTCGCTCGTTACCCGCTCCGCGCCGAACTTGGCCTTGAAGGCCGCGACAAACTTCTTATTGGCCGGGGTATCCAGGGTCTGGTAGTAATCCCAGGCGGTCAGCTGTCCTTCCACATTGTCCAGGCCGACGCCGGGAACCTCCTCCTCGGCGATGGAAACCGAGACAACGGGCATGCTGTCCGCTGTCAGGCCAACGCTTTTGTACTGCCGGAAGAAGGCCACATTGCTGTCGCCGTTGAGGGTGTTGAAGACCGCATCGGCCTTGGAGTCCCGGACTTTGTTGACAATGGTGGAAAATTCGGTGGAGCCGAGCGGCGTGTATTCTTCGCCAAGGATTTCAATGCCCTTGGCCGCGGCGTAGGCCTGGATGATCTTGTTGGCCGTCCGCGGGAAGACGTAATCGCTGCCGACCAGGAAAAGGGACTTGGTTCCCTGCTCAGCCAGGTAATCCAGGGCTGGAATAATCTGCTGGTTGGTAGTGGCGCCGGTGTAGAAGATGTTCTTCGAGGACTCCAGGCCTTCATACTGCACCGGATAGAACAGCAGTGCATCGTTGGCTTCGAACACGGGGAGCATGGCCTTGCGGCTTGATGAGGTCCAGCCGCCGAACACTGCGGCAGTGCAATCCTGTTGGATCAGTTTTCCGGCGCGCTCGGCAAACTTGGTCGGTTCGCTGGCACCGTCCTCGCTGACCACCTGGAGCTGCTTGCCCAGCACACCGCCGGAGGCATTAATTTCCTCCGCGGCCAGGGTCAGGGAGTCGAAGACGGTGCTCTCGCTGATGGCCATGGTGCCCGACAGCGAGTTTATGAAGCCCACTTTGATGCTGTTGCCCGCCGTGTCCACACAGGAGGTGCCGGTGCTGGCGGTGGAACCTCCGGACGTCGGATCGGCAATCTGGCTGCCACAGCCTGCCAGGACTGTGGCCACCGCGGCCGCCGCCAGGGGAAGGAAAGCGCGTTTGTTGACCGAAACCCTCATGTATACCTGCTTCTCACTCAGCCGCTGCGCTGGCAGTGGCTCCGCCTCCGAGGTCCTGGGAAGTGACCTCTTGGATGAATGTAGGAGCCAATTGTTTCGGGGCTTGCGAGGTTGGTTTCGAGACAGTTTCGGGACTGTTGCCGGGCTGGCCTGGAGTCGAGGTGCAATAAAGGACGAGCGGAAAAAACCGCTGGAAAGCCGGGGGCTGAGAATTAACCTGCGGGAAACGTGCCTTCACGTAACTTTCGGCTGCCGGCCGGACACATTCCGCCTATGGCGTCGCGGTCCCAGTCTGACTGGAGGTTGTGGGCGCAGATCGGGCACGGGAAGGGCGCTCATGCGCCGGTCCGCAGGAGCGCTTATTGCCCGATGGCGCGTGGACGCCAGAGCACCACGGCCTGCGAGCGGGGACGGGGGCGCTGGCCGCGGGCCAGGCTCACCACGTCGCCCGCGGCACCGGCAGCGAAAATGCGTGAATCGAAAGGCTGCGGCCGGCGGCTCAGTTCATCAGCCAGCTCCGAAACCCGGCGCTGCAGGGCCGCCACCTGGTTCTCGAGCTCCAGAATGCGCTTGATCCCCTCAAGCGAGACCCCTTCCTGGGACAGCCGCTGCACCTCCCGCAGCATGTTGATGTCACGCTGCGAGTAGCGGCGGGACTTGCCGGGCGCGCGGCTCGGCGAGACGATGCCCATCCGGTCGTACTGCCGCAGGGTCTGGGGGTGCATGTCCGCCAGTTCAGCCGCCACCGAGATCACAAAGATCGGCTGGTCTGAGTTGATGTCCACGGCTCACCTGCTGCTAAAGCCGGGCCTTGGCGGCCAGGCCCTCTCGGACGTCGGCTCCGGCAGTGGCGTCGGCAAATGCCTTGACCGCGGCTTCGGCTTCCTTGTTCAGGTTCTTGGGGACGGCGACGTCGATGGTCACCAGAAGGTCGCCGGTACCCTTGGACGTCTTCACGCCTTTGCCCTTCACCCGGAGTGTACGGCCCGACGGCGTACCGGCCGGCACGCGGACCCGCACCTTTTCGCCGTCGATGGTGGGCACTTCGATGTCGGCGCCCAAAGCAGCTTCGGGGAAGGTGACCGGGACGTGCACGCGGAGGTTGTCGCCGTCGCGCGTGTAAAACTCGTGCGGCTTGACCGACACGGAGACCACCAGGTCGCCGTTGCCGGCCGGGCCCGGCTGGCCCTTGCCGCGCACGCGGACCTTCTGGCCGTCCTTGATGCCGGCGGGCACGCGGACGTCGATGACCTCACCGCTGGGTTCCCGCAACCCGATGGTGGTGCCGCGGATGGAACCCGAGAAGGAAATACTCGTGGAGGCAGAACGGTCGGCGCCTTTCTGCGGGGTGCGCTGGAAACCCGACTGCCCGAAGCCGCCGCCGAACAGGTCCGCGAATTCGGGCGGGATGCCGCCGGCCGCCGGGTTGAACCCGCCGGAGTGGCGCCCGGTGTTGCCGGTGAACAGGCCGCCGAACATGTCCTCGAATCCGCCGTTGCCCGCACCGGCGCCGCCGGGAGCGAAGCGGGCCCCGCCGCCCATGGCCCGAATGGCGTCATACTGCTGCCGCTCTTCGGGGTCGGAAAGTACAGAGTAAGCCTCGGAGATGTCCTTGAACTTCTTCTCGGACGCAGTGTTCCCCGAGTTGGTATCAGGGTGGTGCTGCCGTGCGAGCTTCCGGTAAGCCTTCTTGATATCGGCGTCGGAAGCGTCCTTGGCGATACCAAGGATCGCGTAAAAGTCCTTGTCCACCCAATCCTGGCTAGCCAATGGCGTTTCCTTTCAAATCTCAGTGCCGAGATGGCAGTTCGCGGCAATGATCTGTCGAATCATCGCCACGAACTGCCATCTCAATTGGGGTGATGCTAAGCCGGAACAGCAACAATCACTTGAGCTGCGCGAAGGACGCGTTCGCCTGACTTGTAGCCGGAGCGGAGGACCTGGCTGACGGTGTCAACTTCGATGTCCTCGCCGGGCTGCTGGATGAGGGCCTCGTGGATCGTGGGATCGAACTCTACGCCGGTCTCATCGATGCGTGCCAGGCCATAGGTCTTCAGCGCGTTCTCCAGCTTGGTGGCGATCGCGGCAAAGGGTCCATCGGCGAGGTCGCCGTGCTGCCGGGCGGCGTCGACGTCGTCCAGCACCGGAAGCAGGGAGTTCAGGACGCCGATGACGGCCATCTCCCCTGCGACGGCGCGGTCGCGTTCAACGCGCTTGCGGTAGTTGACGTACTCGGCCTGCAGGCGGAGGAGGTCGTTCTTCAGCTCGGCGGCCTCAGCGGAGGTGGACCCCGCCGGGGCACCCTGGGCCACGGATTCCTCGGCCGGCACCTCGATGCCGTTGAGGATTTCCTCGGCCTGGGCCAGCGCGTCGCCGTCGGAATCCGATGCCTCGGAACCGGCAGCCGGGGCGGACTCGCCGCTCTCGGGGTGCCGGGCCTCCCCGGTCACCGGGTCAACCTTGCGGTTGTCCCGGATGACCGGCTCCTGGTGGCCGTTGCCCTGCTGCTCCTGGAGGTGCCCTTCACGGGGTGACGTGTTGTGCTCTTCCTCGTTACCGTGGTGCGGCATGGCTACTTCTTCGCTTCGTCTTCGTCGATGATCTCGGCGTCGACGATGTCTTCGTCAGCAGCCTTGTCGCCGGCAGGAGCTCCGCCTTCAGCACCCGCGGCACCGGTTGCGCCGTTGGGGGAACCGGCCTGGGAGTAGATGGCCTCGCCCAGCTTGCCCTGGGAAGCCTGCAGCTTCTCGAAGGCGGCCTTCACCGCGGCGTCGTCCGTGCCTTCGAGCGCCTTCTTGAGGTCGTCGACGTCGGCCTGGACCTCGGTCTTGACCTCTTCAGGCAGCTTGTCTGCGTTGTCGGCAATGAGCTTGTCCACGGAGTAGGCGAGCTGCTCGGCGGTGTTGCGGGTGTCGGTTGCCTCGCGGCGGGCCTTGTCCTCTGCTGCGTGCTCCTCGGCATCCTTGACCATGCGGTCGATGTCTTCCTTGGAGAGGCTGGAACCACCCGTGATGGTCATGGACTGTTCCTTGCCGGTGCCCTTGTCCTTTGCGGAAACGTGGACGATGCCGTTGGCGTCGATGTCGAAGGTGACCTCAACCTGCGGGACCCCGCGCGGAGCCGGTGCGATGCCGGTCAGCTCGAAGGTGCCCAGCGGCTTGTTGTCGCGGGTGAACTCACGCTCGCCCTGGAAGACCTGGATGGCCACGGAGGGCTGGTTGTCGTCAGCAGTGGTGAAGGTCTCGGACCGCTTGGTGGGGATGGCGGTGTTGCGCTCGATCAGGTGCGTCATCACGCCGCCCTTGGTTTCGATGCCGAGGGACAGCGGGGTGACGTCGATCAGGAGGACGTCCTTGCGCTCACCCTTGAGCACGCCGGCCTGGAGGGCTGCGCCAACGGCCACAACCTCATCCGGGTTTACGCCCTTGTTCGGCTCCTTGCCGCCGGCGAGTTCCTTGACCAGCTCGGAAACGGCGGGCATGCGGGTGGAGCCGCCGACGAGGACGATGTGGTTGATGTCGGAGAGCTTGATGCCGGCTTCCTTGATCACATCGTGGAACGGCTTCTTGGTGCGCTCCAGCAGGTCCTTGGTGAGGTCCTGGAACTTGGCGCGGGTCAGCTGCTCGTCCAGGTGGACCGGGCCGTCGGGGGTGACGGACAGGTACTGGAGGGAGACGTTGGTGCTGGTGGAGGAGGAGAGTTCCTTCTTTGCCTGCTCGGCTGCTTCGCGGAGGCGCTGGAGGGCAATCTTGTCCTTGGAGAGGTCGATGCCCTTGACCTTGAGCTGGTTCAGCAGGTAGTCAACAACACGCTGGTCCCAGTCGTCGCCGCCCAGGCGGTTGTCACCGGCGGTGGCGCGGACCTGGATGGTGGAGAAGTTGTCTTCGTCCTTGCCGACTTCCAGCAGGGAGACGTCGAAGGTTCCGCCGCCGAGGTCGAAGACCAGGATGAGTTCGTCTTCCTTGCCCTTGTCCAGGCCGTAGGCCAGTGCAGCCGCGGTGGGCTCGTTGACGATGCGCAGGACGTTCAGGCCTGCGATCTCGCCGGCTTCCTTGGTGGCCTGGCGCTCGGCGTCGTTGAAGTACGCCGGAACGGTGATCACGGCGTCGGTGACCTTTTCACCCAGGTAGGACTCGGCGTCGTTCTTCAGCTTCATGAGCGTACGAGCGGAGATTTCCTGCGGGGTGTACTTCTTGTCGTCGATGGCGACGGTCCAGTGCGTGCCCATGTGGCGCTTCACGGACGCAATGGTGCGGTCGATGTTGTTGACGGCCTGGCGCTTGGCGATCTCGCCAACCAGGACCTCGCCGGACTTGGAGAATGCAACGACCGACGGCGTGGTGCGGCCACCCTCGGCGTTGGCAATAACGGTGGGCTCGCCACCTTCGAGAACGGAGACGACGGAGTTGGTGGTTCCGAGGTCGATACCTACTGCACGTGACATGTGTTGCTTCCTTCTTTCCTTGGAAACTGCGGGCGCCCAGACAATTGAGCGTTCTGCACTCAACTTTACTCAGGGCGCCAACGATGTCAATCCAAAGTTGAGCGCAGCCCGCTCAACTTTGCGGTCCGGCCGCCCGGAGAGGCCCCAGGTTTCCACGGAATGAAGGGCTTTAAAGCCGACGGCGGCGGCTCTCCGTTTCGCTGCTGGAGAACGCCGCCGCCGGACTTGCCTGCCCTGGGGGTGCTACCTGTCGCTGTCCCGGTCGCCGTGAAGGGGTCCCCGCTCCTCCGCCGTGGTGTTGACCTGCCCGTCGGTAAGCCTCTCGCGGATACTGTCGGTTTCGTGTGCCGTTCCGGCGGTGCCGGCAGAGCCGTAGTCGCCATCCTCATATTCCCCGTCTTCGAGGTTCCCTGCGGGTTCCCCGACGGTGCCGGCATCACCGTAGTCGCCGTCCACGTACTGCCCGCCCTCACCTTCCAGTCCCGGGGCAGTGCTTCCCTTGCGGGGCTCCTCACCAAAGGTTTCCTGGTTCTCGGTCATGGTGCATCTCTCCTTTGAGTTCCGCGTCCATGCGGGCGCATGTGCAGTCTATCCAGCACGCGTTTCCGTCAACAGGGCCATTCCAGCGCGGGGGCCGGGCCAGCCATGCCCGGGGCCCCGGACCTACCGGCGGCCGGCTCCTTCCAGGTCGGTCTCGACGCTCCCGCCGGCCTCGCGCCGCCGCACGGCCGGGTCCAGTTCCGGGCGGCCAGGCCTGCCCGGCCACCAGATCCGCGGACCGATGTCGTAAGCCAGGGCCGGCACCAGCAGCGAGCGCACCAGGACGGTATCCAGCAGCACCCCGAAGGCGACGATGAACGCCAGTTGCACCAGGAACATGATGGGAATGACACCCAGTGCGGCAAAGGTCGCTGCCAGCACCACGCCGGCCGAGGTAATCACACCGCCGGTGACGCTGAGTCCCCGGAGGATGCCGGGCCGGGTGCCGTGCTTAAGGGATTCCTCGCGGACCCGGCTCATCAGGAAGATGTTGTAGTCCACGCCGAGCGCCACCAGGAACACAAAACCGAACAACGGAACCGTGGCATCTGCCCCCGGGAAGCCAAGGAGGTTGTTGAACACCAACGCCGAGACACCCATGGCGGCCGCGTAAGAGAGCACCACCGAGAGCACCAGCAGGACCGGCGCGAGGACGGAGCGGAGCAGCAGCATCAGGATGAAAAGGATGACCACCAGCACAACCGGAATGATGATCACCAGGTCCCGCTGGGCAGTGGTGTTGGTGTCCAGGGCCGTGGCCGTCACGCCGCCCACTAACGCGCCCGCGTCCACGGCCTTGACCTCCGCCCGGAGGGCCTTTACGGCGTCCTCGGCCTCGAGTGAATCCGCAGCGAAGTTCAGGGTGGCGTTGATCAGGACCTTTCCTTCACGGACGTCAGGGGCACTGGGAGCACCGGGGACTCCGGTGATGGGCACCGAACCCTGCGCCAACAGATAAGCCTCGCCCACGCCGTCGGCCGCCTTCACGGTGTCCAGCACCTCCTGCGCCTTGCCCTGATCCGCAACCACGACGGCGGGGCTGCCGCTGCCGGCGTCGAAATGGCGTGCCAGGGCGTCCTGGCCGTCCACGGCATTGGACGCGCTGAGGATGACGTCCGTCTGCGGGACGCCATTGGCCTTGAGCTGCAGAACCCCGGCGGAACCCGCCAACAGAAGCAGTACCGAGGCAACCCAGACAATACGGGGGCGCCGCGAAACCAGTGAGCCGGTGGCCTGCCACAACCCTTTCTGGCCTTCCAGCCCGGTCACGATCTCCAGCTCCTGCTCATCCGCCTGCGCGAGCTTCGGGCGGAAGGGCCAGAATGCCGCGCGGCCCAGGAGTGCCATCAGCGCGGGAAGCAGGGTCAGGGCCGCAAACAGCGAACAGAGGATGCCTGCAGCGGCCACAGGACCCAGGGCTTTGTTCGAGTTCAGGTCCGAGAAGAGCAGGCACAGCAGCGCGATGATCACGGTGGCGCCGGAGGCCAGGATGGGCTCGAAGGAAGCTTTCCAGGCGGTCAGCGTGGCAGCGGTGCGGTTGGCGGTGTGGGTGAGGGCTTCGCGGAACCTTGCTACATACAGCAAGGCGTAGTCCGTGGCGGCTCCGATTACCAGGATGGAGAGGATGCCCTGGCTTTGGCCGTTGAGCTGGATCCAGCCGGCCTTGGCCATGCCAAAGACCAGCAGAATGGCCGCGCACAGCGCGAAAACAGAGGTCAGCAGCACCACGATGGGCAGCAGCAGTGAACGGTAGACAATCAGGAGGATCACGAACACCGCGGCCAGCGCCACCAGCAAGAGGATGCCGTCGATGCCGGCGAAAGCTGCGGTCAGGTCAGCCGCCAGCCCCGCAGGTCCCGTTACGAAGGTGCGCGTGCCTTCGGGTGCTGCCTCGGCCACGGAGTCCCTCAACTCCTGGACGGCCTCCTTGATCCCGGCTGAAGAATCAATGGGAGCGATGTACTGGACCGCCTTGCCGTCCTCAGACGCGATGGGACCGATGACTGCGCTGCCCAGCTCCAGGCGCTCAAGCTCCGTCCGCAGGCCTACCACCTCGCCCAGCTGCGCAGGAGTCAGGGTCTCATCGCTTTCCAGGACTATGACGCCGGGAACCTCATCGGAGTCCCGGAACTTTGCCTGCCAGCCCTGCGCGGCGGTGGCCTCCGCGCTGGCGGGCAGGAAGGATGCCTGGTCGTTGGAGGAGACTTCCTCCAACCGTCCGAAGGTGGGCCCGCCGGCCCCGGCGAGGGCCAGCCAGGTCAGTACCAGGATTACGGGCAGCAGCCAGCGCAGCCAGAACGGGACGCGTTCCTTGGCGTGGGAGTGGGAGTTCATGATGCCTTCCGATGGGCGACGGGAGTAGGATTAACTCCATCCTAGAGTATCTCCATCATAGAGATAAGAGGATGGCTAGCTTTTCTTCGCCAACGCCCGATAAGAAGGGGCTTGCCTCGCTGAAGTAATATCCGTCAGTACGGTTTGCGGCTGTTGCCGCCCGGGCGGGAAACCCGCCCGCACGGAAATAAAATTTTTGGAGGTGGACATGGCAGGCGATACGACAGACGCTGCCACTGGTCCTCCAATGGGTGCGCGGCCACACCCGCTGGTTCGGCTCCTTCAGGAATTCACATTGGAGGCCAACCGCTACGTGGACACCGCAGGCGGGCATAAGGACATGCACAGGACGGACCTGAATGCGCTGGCAGTCATCATGCGCCACACCGCGAACGGCGGCACCGTCACGCCCGGGCTTCTCCGCAAGGAGTTGAACCTCAGCTCGCCTGCCACCACGGCGCTGATTGACAGGCTGGACAGGTCCGGACATGTCGTGCGCGAACGTGACAGCGCGGACCGCCGGCAGGTCCACCTTCGGATGACGCCCAAGGCATTCCAGGACGGCGGCGCCATCTTCGCCCCCCTTTCGCGCCGGATGGGCAGCGCAATGGCGAACTTCAGCCAGGAGGACTTGGAAACAGTCACCCGTTTCATGACGGCCATGGTGGAAGCCACGGTGGCCGCACGGGAAGAATCGTCCAGCGCACCCAGCTCCCCCACCACCCCAAAGTAGGTCGCGCCAGGTGTCGTTTTGCCGGCCTAAACGACACCTGGAGCCACCCAGTTGGGGGTAGCGTTTGGTTATGAGTGCGCAGCAGCCTGAAGACGACGTTTACACGCACGGCCATCATGAGTCGGTGGTCCGCGCCCATGCCGCCAGGACGGCCGAGAATTCCGCGGCGTTTGTCCTGCCGCACCTCACGCCCGGCGCCGAGGTGCTCGACGTCGGCTGCGGCCCGGGCAGCATCACTTGCGATTTCGCCGTTCTGGTAAACGCCGGAAAGGTCACCGGGCTGGATCGATCGCCGGACATCATTGCCCAGGCAAAGGCCCTCGCCGTTGAGCGCGGGGTAGCCAACGTCGAGTTTGCGGCCGGGAACATCTACGACCTCGACTTTGAGGACGAATCGTTCGACGTCGTGCATGCCCACCAGGTGCTGCAGCACCTGACCGATCCCGTGGAGGCACTGCGGGAGATGCGCCGCGTCGCAAAGCCCGGCGGGATCGTAGCCGTACGCGATGCCGACTTCCACGGCATGAGCTGGTACCCCGCCATCCCCGAACTGGACGAGTGGATGGAGTTGTACCAACGCATTGCACGGCGCAACGGAGCAGAGCCCGACGCCGGGCGGCGGCTTGTCAGCTGGGCCCAGTCCGCGGGCTTCACCGACGTCGCGCCCACCAGCAGCAACTGGCTTTACGCCACTGGGCAGCAGCGGCGCTGGCAGGCCCGGGTCTGGGGCGAACGGGTGCTGCACTCCGCTTTCGCCGAGCAGGCGCTGGAATACGGCTTCGCCAACCCTGCGGACCTTTCCAGGATTTCCGCCGGCTGGCACCGCTGGGGATCCACCGACGACGGCTGGTTCCTGATCCCCAACGGCGAGGTCATCGCCCGGGCATAGAGCCCCTGCCTACCCCTTCAGAGCCTGCCGATTTCCACATAGCCATGCTGAGGCTGCCATTGCCTGTCGCCTCGGGAATATCGTCGGCCCATGACCTACTACGGCGAAAATGAATACTGGGCCGAACCTTACACAGTGGAGGTTGACCAACTAGACTTGGTCAACATGGGACAGTACAACGTCCAGGAAGCAAAGACGCGCTTGTCCGAGCTGTTGAACCAGGTGGAAAATGGCGAAGACGTGGTCATCGCCAAGGCCGGCAGACCGGTTGCCAGGCTGGTCAAAATCGAGCGTCCCCACAAGCGGGAACTGGGCTTCCTGGGCCCACTTCACATTCCTGATGAGTTTTACGAGCCCTGGAGTGATGAGGAAATGGGTGCCGCCGAGTGATGCGGCTCCTACTGGATACCCATGTTTTCCTCTGGGCAGTTGCCGAACCGAAGCGGCTCTCCAGTAAAGCCAGGAGCTCCATCACCAAGCTGGAAAACCAGATATACGTTTCGCCGGTGACGGCATACGAACTGTCGTACAAGCACCGCCAGGGGAAGTTGCCGTCCGGCGCTGCAATTGTTGCGAGCTTTGGACGACAGGTAGCCCATCTCTACGCTTCCGAGCTGGCCGTTTCCTCGCCACATACTTTGGCGGCAGGGCAACTGGACTGGGACCACAAGGATCCCTTTGACCGCATGCTCACTGCGCAGGCGATGGTGGAGGGGCTTACGCTCGTCACGGCGGATGAAGACCTTCAGGCTTTCGAACCCGTGGCCACCCTCTGGTGAGGACGGCCCTAAACTTGACTGGTGCAATTCTCCCTTTGGCTCGCCTTGGCTGGTGCCGGCGCCCTGATCAGCTTCACTCCCGGCGCCGGAGCCATCAACACCATGAGCAACTCCCTGAACGCCGGCTTCCGCCGCTCCATCTGGGGCATCCTCGGCCAGCAGGCAGCCCTGGTAATCCACGTGGTGATCGTGGCCCTTGGCGTCGGGGTGCTGGTGGCCAGCTCGCCTGTGGCCTTCAACGTCATCCGCTATGCCGGCGCTGCATATCTGGTCTATCTGGGAATCAGGCAGTTCCTGAGCAAGCCGGATCTCGAGCAGGAGAAAATTGCGGGCCTCCGGAACGAGCCCGCCTGGTCCATCTTCCGCCGCGGGCTTTGGGTGAACCTGCTGAACCCGAAGGCGATCGTCTTCTTCCTGGCTTTTATGCCGCAGTTCATCCGCCCGGAACAACCCCTCCTGGCCCAGTACGCAGTACTTACCGCAACGGTCGTGGCCATCGACATCCTGGTGATGTGGTTCTTTTTTGCGGCCGCAGCGCGGTCCTTCGAGCGGTTCACGCACAGCGCCCGCGGGCAGCTGATCCTCAACCGCGCATTCGGTGTTCTCTTTGTCGCCGTGGGCATCCTGCTGGCCCTTCTCCACTGACCTCCGCGGCCGCTGCCCGCGAGCGCCAAGCGGGAACGAGATGTGACGAAGAAGCAAAGCTTCTTTACAGGCGAGTCAATTTTTATGAAACTCCCGCTAGCCAACAAGGCCCATTAGCACGCATGCTTACTATATGAACTCAATGTCGAGCCCATACCGCGTCATCGCTGTCTGCACCGGAAATATCTGCCGTTCCCCCATGGCCGAGCTGATGCTTGCCGCGGCGCTGGAACGCGAGGGGCTGGACAGCGTGGTAATGGTGGACTCCGCGGGCACCACCGGCTACGAGGCGGGCCGGCCCATAGATCCGCGTGCCGCCCGCCGGCTGTCGGCAACGCAGCTCCTCTCCGATAAGCACTTAGCCCGGGAGTGGCAGCCCGCATGGTTCCGGGAACGCGACCTGGTCCTCGCGCTGGACATTGACCACTACGCCTGGCTGAGCCAATCGGCTCCGGACCAGGAGTCACGGGACAAGATCCGCATGCTGCGCAGCTTTGATCCCCTGCTGGCGGAAAAAGACCTGCTGGACCAGGGCATCGAGGATCCCTGGTACGGCGGGCAGTCCGATTTCGACGCCGTATGGCACCAGATTCGCGCCGCACTGCCCGGGCTCGTGAACTACATCAAAGGTGCCGTCATCAAGGATGCCCAGCTCCTGCGCAGATGAAAGCCCTGCAGGGATAAAGGTACGCTCTAACCCATGAGCCCAGCCCCCGTCATCATTGCAATTGACGGACGCTCGGGCGCAGGGAAAACAACGCTCGCCGTTGAACTGGCAGCACGGCTGCGCGTCCACCACAGGGTCTCGCTGTTCCACCTCGAGGACATCTACCCCGGCTGGAATGGACTGATGGCCGGCGTTGAGCGCTACGTCGCCACCGTCCTCGAACCCCTGAACCATGGTGAGGCGGCAACGTGGACCAGCTGGGACTGGGAGAAACATTACGACGGCGACGCCCGCGTTACGCTGCCGGCCGAGATTGTCATCGTCGAGGGCGTAGGCTCGGCTGCCGCCGCAGCACGCCCCCTCCTCGACGCCATTATTTGGGCGGACTCGCCGGAGGCGGCACGCCGGACCCGCGCCCTGGACCGCGACGGCGGAACCTACGAACCGTACTGGGACCAATGGGCGGCACAGGAAGAGGAGTGGCTGAGCGCCGACGACGTCCCGCGCCACGCTGACGTGCGCGTCCTGAACCGCGCCGACGGCACAGCCGCTGCCGACGTGCTCCGGCTCCTGCCGTACCTCCCCGCGCTGGCCACTGCCCTCTCCCCTGAACTGTCCGCCCGCCGCGGCCTGAGCCTGCGCGCGGATCGCCTGGAGCTGCGCCCGGATGCGGCCATGCTGTTCAACGCGCTCTACGGCGGCTCACCCAACGCCGTCTGGCTGGACTCGTCCAACGCGGTTCCTGCAGCCGGGACATGGGGGCACGAGCCCGGGTCCGCAGCTGCCGAGCGCAGCCGCTTCAGCATCATGGCGGACGACGGCGGCCTGTCCGGCCAGTCGGTGACGCACCGCTCCGGCGAAAGCCTGATCAGCGCAGGCTGCGCCACAGCAACGGTGGAAGGCCCTTTCTTCCGCTGGCTGGACACGGTATGGGGCGGCCCAGCTGTGGGCACCCCGGATGGCTACCCCGGCGAATTCACCCTTGGCTGGCTGGGATGCCTTGGGTACGAACTCAAGCGGGAAACCGGCGGAGCCGACCTTTCCGCCCCCACCCCGGATGCCGCCTTGATCTTCGCCGGCAGGGCAGTGGTCCTTGACCATGCCGCAGGCACTGCCTGGCTCCTGGCCCTGGACGTTCCCGACGTGGATCAGTGGCTCAGCGACGCCCGGGCAGCCGCCGAAGCTGCCTCCCATCCCGCTGCTCCGCCGGCGTTGCCAGCCCCAGCGGGCGGCAGCAACGGCGTCGTACCATCCGTTGGGTCCGTGTTCAGGAGCCGCGACACCAGCGACGCTTACAAGGCGAAAATCGCCGCGGCGCAGCACGAAATCGCCGAAGGAAACACCTACGAGGTGTGCCTGACCACGTCACTCACAGCCAGGGTCCCCGCCGCTGAGCTGGACCCGTGGGAAACATACCTGGCCCTGCGCCGCAAAAACCCCGCCCCCTTTGCCAGCTTTCTTCGGTTCGGCAGCCTCACGGTGGCCAGCACCTCGCCCGAGCGCTTCCTGAAGGTAGCGTCCGACGGCGGCATGCGCGCGGAACCCATCAAGGGAACCCGGCGCCGGGGCTCCGATCCCGCTGAAGATGCCCGGCTGCGCTCGGACCTCGAAACGTCCCTGAAGGACCGCGCAGAAAACATTATGATCGTTGACCTGCTGCGGAACGACCTCAGCCATTTTGCGATCCCCGGTTCCGTAACAGTGGGCCGGCTCTGTGCCATCGAAAGCTACGCCACTGTCCACCAGATGGTCAGCACCATCGACGCGCAGCTGCGGCGCGGATCGTCGCGGGCCGAGGCGGTGGCAGCCTGTTTCCCTGCCGGCTCCATGACCGGTGCGCCAAAGATCAGTACCATGGCCATCCTGGACCGGCTGGAAGTCGAAGGGCGCGGGCTGTACTCCGGCGCCGTCGGCTACTTTTCGCTGAATGGCGCGACGGACCTCGCCGTCGCCATCCGAACGCTGGTGATCCGCGGGGAAGGCGACGGAACGGCGGAACTGTCGCTCGGCGTCGGCGGTGCCATTACTGCCGACTCGGACGCGGACGAGGAGTACGAGGAAATCAGGACCAAGGCCTTCGGCGTCCTCTCGACGCTGGGCGCGGAGTTCCCGGGCGCCTGAACGGCTCCTGAACGCCGCTACTGGACAGTTGCCGTCAACCTCGCCACGTTGTCCACATACCGTGCCGCCAGCGGTCGGCGGAGCCAGTCCGCCAGCTTGAGCTCATGGGAGATGTCCCGGTAGGTGTCTTCCACGGCGCGCATCTTGGTGACAATGTCCGCCCCCAGCAGCATCACCGACACCTCGAGGTTCAGCGAAAAGGAGCGCATGTCCATGTTGCTGGATCCGAGGACCGCCACTTCGTCGTCGATGGTGAAGTGCTTGGCGTGGAGCACAAACGGGGCTTTGTACAGGAAAATCCGGACGCCGGCCTCAAGCAGGGCCTCGTAGTAGGAACGCTGCGCGTGATGGACCAGGAACTGGTCCCCCTTCTCGGAAACGAACAGCTCTACATCCACTCCCCGCTGTGCGGCGGTGGTGATGGCATAGAGCAGAGAATCGTCCGGGACGAAGTACGGGCTGCAGATGGAGATCCGGTGCTGGGCCGAGTAGATGAGGGTGTTGAAGAGCCGCAGGTTGTTTTCGGTGATGAACCCCGGGCCGCTGGGAACCACCTGCGCGGTGACATTGCCGGGGTGCGGGTTCGCCGGGAGCTGCAGCTGGTGTTCCAGGGACTCGTCGGTTTCGCTCAGCCAGTCGGTGGCGAAGACGACGTTCAGGGTGGTGACGATCGGTCCGTGGAGGCGTGCCATGAGCTCCACCCACTCCCGGCCTGCCTTGCGGTGCCTCGGGTTGTTGTAGGAAGGCTCGATCAGGTTCTGGGAGCCGGTGAAAGCGATTTCGCCGTCGATAACCATGATCTTGCGGTGGTTCCGCAGGTCGGGTCGGCGCCACTGGCCGTGTATGGGCAGGAGCGGGAGCATCCGCTTCCACTGGATCTTGCTGGCCCTGAGCCTTTTCAGGAGCTTGTGGTAGCCCTTCACGCGGAGAGTGCCGATGTGGTCAAAGAGCACCCGGACTTCCACGCCGCGTTCGGCCGCTTCTTCAAGGGCGGTCAGGAGGTCGTTGGTGATGTGGTCCGTGCTCATGATGTAGAACTCGGCGTTGACGAACCTCTTCGCCTTCCGCACCGCCTGCGTCATGTGCAGGATCGAATCCGGGTAGCCCGGGATGAGGTCCACGGAATTGCCGTCCACCATGGGCAGCGAGCCCAGCCGCCGGTTCAACTCCGCCGCGGACCTCACCCATTCGGGCCCGGGGTAGTCGCTCTCCACGTCAGCGAGCGATGAAATTCCGGCGCGCACCCGTTCGTTGACTTGCTGCTGCTGCTCACGGCGGCGGCTGGACAGCCTGAAGTTGCCAAACAGCAGGAAAAGGATGATGCCCACGAACGGGACAAAGAAGATGCCCAGCAGCCAGGCCATGGCCGTGGTGGGCCGGCGGTTGCCAGGGATGATGCCCACGGCCAGCACCCTGATCACCAAGTCGGCGACAGCCAGCAGCACCACGATCCAAGTCGGTGCGGAACCGGCAAGCGAAAATGGCCACAACACTGAATAAACCCCCGGAGGATGGGCTCCCGGCGGACGGTTTCCGGCCGGGGCACTTTGCCCAGCTTATCCGCGGGACGCCGCACTAAGCTGGAGCCATGACCTCTCCAGCTTCTGTGGTTCTCGTGTTCCTTGATCCCGCTTTCCCGGATGGCCGGTTGGCCGATGCATCCAAGCCGCAGTTGCTGGTGACGGACCAGGGCGCCACGCGGGGCGACGGGATCTTCGAGACCATGCTGGCGGTGGACGGAAGCGTGCGAAAAATCCAGGCCCATTTGGACCGCCTGGCGGGGTCCGCCGAGGCGCTGGACCTCGCCATTCCCAGTGGGGAGGAGTGGCGCCGCGCCATCGCAACAGCCCTGTCCGAACACCGCAGCCGGCATCTTCCTGGATCCGGAGCCGACGAGCTGGTGGTGAAGCTGGTGGTGACCCGCGGCGCGGAGGGCGCCCCAGCCCCCACCTCCTGGGTCCAGGTTTCCCCTGTCGGGGCAGCCGGGCGCCGCCAGCGCGAGGCCGGCATCGACGTGATCCTCCTTGACCGGGGCTACGACAGCGACGTTGCCGAGCGCGCCCCCTGGCTGCTGCTGGGCGCGAAGACGCTCTCCTACGCCATTAACATGGCCGCCCTGCGGCACGCCAACAGGCAGGGCGCCGACGACGTCATCTTCATCTCCTCTGATGGCCGGGTCCTGGAGGGCCCCACGTCGACCGTGCTGATGGCACACGTGGAGACGTCCGACGGCGGCGCTTCTGTCAAGCGCCTCATCACACCGCAGCTGGACAGCGGCATCCTTCCCGGGACGTCCCAGGGTGCGTTGTTTGCTGCAGCCAAGGCTGCTGGCTGGGAATTGGGCTACGGCCCGCTGGAGCCGCAGGATCTGCTGGACGCCGACGCCGTCTGGTTGATTTCGAGCGTCCGCATGCTCGCGCCGGTGAACCGGATCGACGGCAAGGAGATCGGCACACCGTCGGCGCAGAAGGAGCTGACGGCCGAACTGAACGAGCTGTTCGCCGGTATTCAGTGACGAGGCGGGCGGAGCGCCTCTGCTAAGTCCCGTCGGGGGAATACTCGAACTAGGCGGGTGTAGCGGCCGGGTGCTTTGAGAGCTGCGCTTCAAGTCCGGTTAGCAGGATGGTCAGTCCCTGGTCAAGCTCTGTCGCGCCGTCGTAGTCGGAAAGGTCCGGAGCCAGCGCCCTCAGCCGGGGGAATTCCTTGGCCGGCAGCCGGTGCAGGCCGAGCCGCAGCAGTGCTTCGTTTTCTTCCGGATCGACCACATATTCCTGCAGTTCGTTCAGGATGTGGCCGTAGAGGAAGCCGTAGTAGGCGCGGTAGACATGCAGTGCACCGGCGGGGTTGAACCCTGCCCCGATCAGCAGGGAAAGGATCTGCTCGAGTGGCCGCAAGGTGCCCAGCGGACGCAGGCCCAGCGGTGTGGAGAGCGGCCTGGTCACCAGCAGCGGCACCACATTGGGGTGTTTGAGCGCGAGCAGCCGCAGGTTGTGTGCGATGCCCCGGAGCTGCTTTTTCCAGTCCGGGTCCTCGGGATGGATGGTGAGCTGGTTGAGGACCAGCTCGGACACTCCGTCAAGCAATGCAGCCCGGTTCTCCGCATAACGGTAGAGGCTCATGGGGTCACGGCCCAGCTCCTGGCCCAACCGGCGCATCGTCAGCGCGTCCAGGCCCTCAGCGTCCACCAGTTCGAGGGCTTTGGCCAGCACCAGCTCGCGGCTGAGCCGGGCCTTCCGGCCGCGGTCTTCGGTGCCTGGGGTCTTCCGGGAGGACATGTGTTTTACCGTTCTGGAGCCGTCAGCAAGTGATGCCTGAAGGCAATTCGGGACGCTTGCTGTATTTGTAGTCTACGGCTAAAGTCTACAGTGTAGACGAGGTGTTAGCGCCGCCTTACATCATCGATTCCTAAGGATTCGATCACGCTCGGTGGCCCCGTGCAGGGCATTGAGTATTTCGCTGCTGTAGCCGAACGGCGGTACAAACGCACTTAGCGAAGGGACGCCGTCATGGCACATTCGCAGTTCGATACATTTCTCCAGGAAGCCACCCACCTCGACCAAGCCTCGGACCACACCCTCAACGATGACCGTCTTTACGGCCTATATACCAGCTGGTGCTACGTCAACCAGCAGGCGCCCGGCCAGGAGTCCGTTTTCTGGGCAGCGATGAAACACCGGATTACCCCGGGTTTCAACGGCCTGAGGATGAAGGGCCCTGCGGCCGCCGACTACATCCTGACAAGCTCCCCAGGGCTCGTATAAGCATCGGAATTAAAGAAGGCGTGGAGCGCTGCCCCCAGGGGCAGCGCTCCACGCCTTCTTGTTTTTCCGCTATTTGCCTCCAGAAGCTGGATATGCGGCGTCCACCTCCACCTCCACGAGCCAGCCGTTGACGGGGAGGTTCTCGATCTCGAGGGCGAACCGGGAAGGCCGGGCAGGGTTGGGCACAAACGGGTCGGCCGGAGCGGCTGACCCCAGCGGCACCTTGATTGCGGAACCGTCCGCGAGGCTGGTGTTCGCAAAGTACTGCCGGTATGCACGGTTCCAGCCGTCAAAGTCGGCCTTTTCGGCACCGGCGGGGTTCTGAAGGAAGACGCGCATGCTGATGACGTCGTCGTAATTCAAACCCGCCTGGGCAAGGTTTTCGCCGATCCTGCGGAGGGCATTGATGCCCTGCGCTTCGGTGATGGTGACACCCGCAGGGAGGGCCCCGCCGGGGAAGACTCCGGTGTCCACATAGCGCTGTTCACTGCCGGCAGGGGCAGTGACGTTGAGGGCTGACGGCCCCAGCCCGCTGGTCTTGTAAATGGGCGTATTCGCTCCGATGGCCACGCCGTTGGCGATCATCGGGTTGTCCTGGCCGGCGGGCAGGTTGGAGACCGTGGTGCGTGGCTTCGGATCCGTGAGGTCCTTGAATACGGCGGGCGCAGCGAAAGCTGCAGTGGCTGTGAGGCTGATGCCGGCGATGCCGGCGGCGATCAGGGAAATGCGGCGTCGGAACATGGGCTTCTTTCGGGGCTCGGCTTGGGTGTGTGGGGGAGCAACGGCGGGCATCATCCGGCCACCGTTGCTGCTACCCGGCTGTGCAGGGATGTCACGGCAGCCCGGGCAGAGGTCATGGCGCCGTGCTGCCAGGCGATGGCATGGCTCAAGTGGTCCCCGGCGAAGTAGATATTGCCGGAAGGTTCCAGCAGCTTGGCGTACTTGGCGTCCGTCTGTGACGGCCAGCCCACCCAGGCGCCTTCCGAGAACGCCGTGCTTCCCCAGTCAACGGAGAACGACGACGAGACGTCCTTCCGATAAACGTCACCGTGGATCCTGGCACCCTGGTCCAAGGCCCGGCTGAGGCGCTTTTGTGGACTGAGTTCCTTGTAGACGCGCGCGCTGGGTCCGGTGTTGTAATAGCCGACCATGGTGCCGCGTTGTCCGTGGAAGCCGGTGGATGGGTACCACATGTTGCCGAGGTCGATGTTGGTGTTGGTGATTCCGCCGTAAATACGGTGGTCCTCCTCCCACCAGCGGCGGGAGTACTCAATGCCGATCTTGCCGGCATCTCTGGGGCTGGCGAATTTCAGCGCATCGAGAACGTCGACGGGGAGGTTGCCCGGAACCTTGGCGGCGATGTGCGGCGGCAGGGTGCAGACGGCGAAGTCGGCTTCGATTTTCCTGGCTTGGCCGCCCGGGTTGGTGTATTCCACCGCGACGCCGGCAGCCGTGTTGTTCATGGACAGGACCTGGGCCCCGTAAACGAACTTGTCCTTGCCGATGGCGGCTTCGAAAGCGTAGGGAATGCGGTCCATGCCGCCCACGGGCTGGAACATCATCATGGCCTGGTCCCAGCCGAATTCGAAGGAGAAGTAGTTGCCAACACCACTGGCGAAGACATCTGACAGTGCATCCGGCGCCAAAGGTGTTCCCGCTTCCAAGCCCGCGCCGGGGGCAATTGAGTAGCCCTTGCGGCCCGTGCCGGTGTATTTGAAGCTTGCTGCAGGGTCGCCGGTAACCCTTCCACCGATGGCCCCGAAGTTCTGCAGGAAGGAGATCAGGTTCTCCTTGTCTGCCGTACTCATGTAGCTGTCCAAGGCACCCTGGTCCGTGGCTTTGGCCAGGAGCTCAGATACGTAGCCGTACACGTCGGCTTTGGCGGCACGGTGGCGGACGGGGGTGTTGGAGAGCTTGGTGTTGCCCTCCCGGAACAGGTAGCCGTCGGCGTTCTGGTTGGTGAACGGCTCGATGGCCACTCCCAGTTCCTTGCAGTAGTCCAAGGTGATGTGGTGCTGGGGAATCCGGCCCGGGCCGGCATTCATGTACTGGTCCTTGGAAAAGGTTGCGCGCTGGGTAATCCCGCGCAGGTCCGTTTCCTCCGTACCGCCGCGCACGGTCCAGTTGCGTCCGCCCGGGCGCATCCTTGCCTCCAGGATGGTGACCTTGTAGCCTGCCTTGCCCAACTCGTAAGCCGTCGTCAGGCCGGCTATGCCGCCGCCCAGAATGACAACGCTCTTACCTTTGCCCTGCAGGTCATCTGCGCGGGGTGCGGCAAAAGCCGGAGCGGCCGTGTCCGGCGCCAGCCCCATGGCCGCCATCGTTTGGTACATCACCCCGGCTCCCCCGACCATTCCCACATAGCGGAGGAAGTTCCTGCGAGTAGCATCTGACATATTTTTCCCTTTCACCGGAGTGTTACGAGGTGAGCGTAGGGGCGGAATGTTTCGTCAAAGTCTGTGACAATTTCGGTGTTGTAGCATTCACATTTCTGGAAGGTAAACGCCCACGCAGGACGCGGGATGGTGTTGTGGAAGGAAGAACATGACGGACGGAACCGGTTCTGCGCGCGGGACGGCTGGCCGGATACCGGCTCACTCTCCCCAGCCCCTAATTCCCGGAGTCAGCATCCGCCTGCTGGACGGCGGCGACGCTGAATCCTTGGCGCAGGCGTATGGGCGCAACCGCAGGTTCCTGGCACCGTGGGAGCCGAAGCGGGATGACACTTTTTTCACACCCGCCCACCAACTGGACATCATCCGGGCTAAACGGGGTCACTACGAGCTGGGCACGGAGGTCCCGTGGGTCTTGGTTGCGGAGGACGACGACGGCACTGCCACCAGCGGCCCGGGCGGGGACGGCACCCGCATCGCCGGAACCATCACCCTGACGGGCATCGTCCGCGGGCCTTTCCTCAGCGCCAACCTGGGTTATTGGGTGGACCAGGACCTTAACGGGCGCGGGATCGGGGCGGCAGCGGTGCATTTTGCCGTCGGGTATGCACAGCGGGAACTCGGACTGCACCGCGTCCAGGCCGCCACCCTGCTACATAACACGGCCTCCAGGCGCATCCTGCAGCGTTCCGGGTTTCGGGAAATCGGCGTGGCATCGGAGTACCTGAAAATTGCCGGCACATGGCAGGACCATCTGCTCCATCAGCTCATCCTGCCGCAGGGTTCAGTTACGGAACATGACGACGACGGCGGTGCGGCCCCGCGTGCCAAGTGTTACGTTTTTGGGGAGTAATGAGTACCGGCGCCAAGCCCTGACTGGCCGGTCGGCAACCCTCCTTTCGCGGCGGGGTGCCTCAGGTGAATACTCGGCATATCGACCGATTCGAGTTGCAAGCGTGAGAGAAGGAGATCCGTCATGTCCGACGCACCCGCCCCTGAAGAGAGACTTTCGTACCGGCTTGTCACCGGGCCGGATGACAGGTCTTTCTGTGAACGGATTTCGAGCGCCCTGGCTGAGGGCTACGTGCTTCACGGCAGCCCGGCCGCAACGTTCAACGGCGGTCAGGTGATAGTTGCGCAGGCCCTGGTCCTTCCGGCAGCCATTGCATCCGCCGATGCCGCCGTTGCCACCGCGGTGGATGACCTTGAAGCCGCCGGCGAAGACCTCGAGTTCGACGGCGAGGGCCATGCATGAGATACGCAGGAGACCTGACGCCCCAGGAGGCGTGGGACAAGCTGGAGCAGGGCGCCATCCTGGTGGACGTGCGCACCGAGGGCGAGTGGGCCCACATCGGCATCCCTGACACCAAGGCCACCGACAACGATCCGCTGTTCATCCAATGGACGTTCCCCGGCGGCATCCCCAACCCTGACTTCATCAGCGCCCTCACCCAGCAGGCGCCGGAGGACGCTTCGGCCGAGCTGGTATTCCTGTGCCGCTCCGGCCAGCGCTCCATCGCAGCCGCCATTGCTGCCACCCAGGCCGGCTTCACCTCCTACAACGTGCTGGAGGGCTTCGAGGGCGAGCCGGACCGCTACGGCGAACGCACCGTCAACGGCTGGAAGAACCGCGGCCTGCCAACCAATCTGGGAAAGAATTAAGTGACCTTCAACGAAGACGCCGCCGGCTGGAGCCCCGACACCCAAGCCGTCCGGGGCGGCCTGGACCGCACCAATTTCCAGGAAACCAGCGAGGCGGTGTTCCTGAACTCGGGCTTCGTCTATGAATCCGCCGCCGCGGCTGAACGCGCCTTCACGGGCGAGGACGAGCGCTTCGTGTACTCCCGCTACGGCAACCCCTCCGTGGCCACTTTCCAGGAGCGGCTCCGTCTCCTCGAGGGAACCGAGGCGTGCTTTGCTACGGCGTCCGGCATGTCCGCCGTCTTCACAGCCCTCGGTGCATTGTTGGCGGCCGGCGACCGCGTGGTTGCCGCCCGCTCGCTGTTCGGTTCCTGCTTTGTGATCCTTAACGAGATCCTTCCGCGGTGGGGCGTCGAGACGGTGTTCGTGGACGGCCCGGACCTGGAGCAGTGGCGCGCCGCTCTGTCCCAGCCCACCACCGCGGTGTTCTTCGAGTCGCCCTCCAACCCGATGCAGGAGATCGTGGACATTGCCGCGGTCAGCGAACTCGCGCATGCCGCAGGTGCCACCGTCGTCGTCGACAATGTCTTTGCCACTCCCCTGCTGCAGCGCTGCGGCCAATTCGGCACCGACGTCATTGTCTACTCCGGCACCAAACACATTGACGGCCAGGGCAGGGTACTGGGCGGCGCCATCCTGGGCACCAAGGAATTCATCGAGGGCCCGGTCAAGCAGCTTATGCGGCACACGGGCCCGTCGCTGTCCCCCTTCAACGCCTGGGTCCTCACCAAGGGGCTCGAGACCATGGCCTTGCGCGTCAACCACTCCTCCGCTTCAGCCCTGCAGCTGGCCGAGTGGCTCGAGCAGCAGCCTGCCGTGAGCTGGGTAAAGTACCCGCTCCTGAAATCGCACCCGCAATACGAACTCGCCGCCAGGCAGATGAGTGCCGGCGGCACGGTCCTCACCCTGGAACTTGCGACGACGGGTGGCCGCTCCGGCAAGGAGGCCGCCTTTGCGCTGCTGGATGGGCTGCGCATCATCGATATCTCGAATAACCTGGGAGATTCCAAGTCCCTGATCACCCACCCTGCCACCACCACGCACCGGGCGATGGGACCTGAGGGCCGCGCGGCCATCGGCCTGAGTGATGGCGTTGTTCGGCTCTCGGTGGGGCTTGAGGACGTGGACGATCTGATTCGCGACCTGGAACAGGCACTCAAGCAGATTTAGCTCTGGCTGGCATGAGGTCCCGGTTCCGCTCCGGCACCGCGGCCATTTGCCGCTTGCTGCTCCTTTGTCGCTCTGACGCAAGCTACACAAATGGCCCGGCCCACTCGCTGGGTTCCATTGCGCAACGGAATTCGCTGAGTTCAGCCAGTCCGTGCCCCGCTGCACCAGGACCATCAGTGTTGGATGGAGAGACGCACGGCCACCTCGTCGCCTTCACTGACCCGGGCCTTGTCCCTGATGGCCTTCTTCACGGGCAAGAGGTAGGAAGCGGCTTTCTGGTCGGCAAACAGTGAAGTCTGCCAGGAGTGACCTCCAATCTCCGCTGTCACCCTGACGGATCCAAATGCCTTGCTGGCGCCGGCGCTTTGTTCACGGATATCGTCTGCGACGTCTGCTGGCAATGTGAGGAAATGCCAGCCTGCCTCGCCGGGGTAAAGCCACAGTTCAGCTCTGAAGGAGTACGGGACCGTCACGCGCCGAGTATCGCACTCCTCCCTGCCGGGACACCACCGGTTGCTGGGATCAATCGGGGAGGGCGGAAAAGTTTTCTAAATTCCTTTTCAGCGGAGGACTTTTAGGCCCTGTTTTGTCAGACCCCCTCACGATGATGGAGGTATGGAAACGAACCCGGCAGTGGTGGAGGCGGAGGAAGCGGTTGTGGCTGCTGTCGCTGCGTTCATGGCTGCGTTGGCCGGCCGGGGACCGGCCGTTTCCGGTGCTGTTTCCGGTGCTGCTGGTGGGCTGGATGAGGATCCGTTGCAGTGGGTTGCTGATGCGGCGTTGGACGTCCTGGCCGGGGTGGCCAGGTCGGAAGCAAAGTTGGCGGCGGTGAAGGCACAGGCCGTGGCGGTGTTGGCTGAGTCCACGATGGCGCTGAATCATCCGGCCGGGTCGCCGCAGGAGGCCGGAGCGCAGGACCGGAGCCTCGTGGCCGAGGTCGGGTGTGCCCTGGCGATCGGTGACCGGGCTCGCCGGTGCCCTGCTCGCCGAGGCTCACGCCCTGACCAGTTCCCTGCCCCGGACGCTCGCGGCCCTGCGGTCAGGGACGATCTCGTGGGCGCACGCCCGGACCATGATCGAGCAGACCGCGTGTCTTGATCCTGCCGGTGCGGCGGCGCTGGAGGGACACTTCCTGGACCCGGCGGCGCCGAACCCCGCCCGCGGCTGCCCGGTCGGGGAAATGCCGGCCTACCGGTTCAAGGCCAAGGCCCGGGGCTGGCGGGAACGCCATCACCCGGAGAGCCTGGAGAAACGCCACGCGAAAAGTGTCGCGGACCGTCGGGTGGAGTACTGGCCGGACAGTGACGGGATGGCGTGGGTCGCCGCCCACCTGCCAGCGGACCGGGCGTCGGCGATCCGGAACCGGCTCACCGCTCTTGCCAGGGGCATGCAGGGCCCGGACGAGCCCCGCACCCTGACCCAACTGGTAGCCGGTAGTTTCTCTTCAGGGCTTCTCGGCAGCGATAACACTGCCAGCAGCGGCGACGGTGCAGGCGAGGGTGCAGGAACGGATCCCGGCCCATCTTCGTCGATCCGGGCGCAGGTGTTGGTCACCGTGCCGGTGTTCTCCCTGATGGGCCTGACCGACGAACCCGCGGTACTGGACGGGCACGGCCCGATCCCGGCTCCCATGGCGCGCAAACTCGTCGCCGACGGCGCGCAGTCGTTCCACCGGGTGCTGGTAGACCCGCGCGACGGGGCACCGCTGGAAATCGGCCGCTCCAGCTACCGGGTCACCAATGCCATGCGGAACTGGCTCAGGTTGCGGGACGGCAAATGCCCCTTCCCCGGCTGCAACAACACCTCCCTCGACAACGAAGCGGACCACCTCCTCGCCTGGCACAACGGCGGCACCACCGGCATATCAAATCTCGGCCAACCCTGCCGCAAACACCACAAACTTCGGCACACCAGCAGCTGGAAACCAACACCGGCCACCATGAACGAACCACCCGGCTGGATCTCACCCACCGGCCGGCACTACAAAAGCGAACACCAGGACTGGGAACCACCCCACTGGCCGAGTCGGATTGCTGAATCAGGGAACTCATCCTCGCAGAAGCACTCAGAACGGCCCGGGCTTTCCTCGTCCGGGTACTTTAAATTTCCCGGGTTCTTTACCGTGCCCGAAGATTTTGGCCTGCCGGAAGACTTGCCAAATTTTGACGTGCCGGAAGACCCTGGCCCTTCTGAAGACGAACTGCCAAAGGACCCGTTTCCGGACTGGCACCTGTGGCTAAGCGGGTCCCTGTCTGCCCGTTAGGACTGACGGACCCGCAATAGCTCCGGGGCCTCATCGACCTTGAAAAGATCCAAGGAGCCACGCATCGTCACGTCTACTGCATGCTTGACCACTGCACCAAAGCCCAAGTCCTCCGGCGCCGAGGTGACCAAAGCTTTGTCGCGGATGCGTCGCTGTTCGGCTGCCCCTGTCCCGCGGGCAATGACGTCCTCTACCCCCTGCCGGGCCAAGGCAAGTTCGCCCTGCTCCTGCAATACTGGCGCGAGATAGTCCACCAGGGAACGCACGACATCGGCGGCACGGGCCGGCCGGAAGGAACCGAAGTCCAACAGCTCCCCGCTGAGTCCGCCGCTGCTCGCCTGCCAGGAAGCCATCCGCAAAAGTACGGTGGGCACGGGCGCAGGATCAACGCCCTCGTGCCACTCACGGCTCGCCGTCTCCACAAGCGCCCGGACGAGAACAGCGATGAGGGCCGCATCCTCGGCCCGCAGGCAGACATCTGCAACACGGACCTCCACAGTGGGGTGGTTCCGGGACAGTCGGGCGTCGAAGTAAATCATCCCTTCATCCAGCATCACCCCGCTGTCCAACAGCCGGGTGACCACCCGGCGGTAGGCAGCATAGGTTCCATAGATACCGGCGGGACCGGCCGTCGGCCACCGGTTCCACGCCTGCGTGCGGTAACTCTCAAAACCGGTCTGTAACCCGTTCCAGTACGGCGAGTTCGCACTCAGGGCCGTGAGGACGGCAAGCTTGTCACGGATCCGGTCCAGCACAGCCACGCCCTCGTCGTGAGACTCAATGTAGGTGTGGACGTGGAAGCCGCAGGTCAGCTGCTCCTGGGCAGTCAGGCCGAAACGCTCCAGCATTTTGGCATAACGCGGATCAGGAGTGGTGTGGCTGGACAACCCGAGGGGTGACGTGGCCAGCGCCGCCACCCGGGCATTGTTTTTCCTGGCAGCCTTGTCAGCGAGCGCCCGCCCGGCATGGATCTGGTCCAGCAGCACACCGTACTCCAGGCATGGCCGCGTCTGCGTCTCGATCTGCTCCAGCTTGAGTTCGGCACTCAAGCCCATCTCGTCGTCGTCGTAAACGGTTTTGTCTTCCGTTTCGAGGTCCCGAGGGTCATCCGGAGCATCGTCGGCAGCCAACCGGTGGCCGGACAGCAGGGCATCAGCGAGGGCAAGCGGCTCCCCGCTCTCCGGATCAACGATCAGGAGCTCTTCCTCAACGCCGAATGTTCGCATACTCACATTCTGCGACAGGTGCGGGCCTTTTAGAGGTCCTTATGGGTTCATGACGAAGCGTGAATGCTCAATCCTGGAAGTACTCCACTTTGGCGCCGATGGCGTTGAGCCGCTCCGCCAGGTCCTCATACCCGCGCTCGATAACGTAGATGTTCCGAAGCTCGGAGACCCCCCGGGCTGCCAGCATGGCCAGCAGCAGGCATGCCGCGGGGCGCAGTGCCGGCGGGCAGCCAACCTCCGCCGCGCGCCATTTTGTGGGCCCGTTGACGTAGATCCGGTGGGGATCCAGCAGCTGTACCTGTGCGCCCAGCCGGTTCAGCTCCGTGAGGTAGATGGCCCGGTTTTCGTAGACCCAGTCGTGGATCATGGTCTGTCCGCCGGCGTTGGCGGCAATGACTGCAAAGAACGGGAGGTTGTCGATGTTCAGGCCGGGGAACGGCATCGGGTGGATCTTGTCCTCCGGCGCGTGCAGCACGGAAGGCTTGGTGGTCACGTCCACCAGCCGGGTGCGGCCGTTGCGGGCCATGTACTCGCCGGATATCTCCAGCTGCTGGCCCATCTGCCCCAACGTTGCAAGTTCAATCTCCATGAACTCGATGGGGACCCGGCGGATGGTCACCTCAGAGTTGGTCACAATGCCGGCGGTGATAAGGCTCATGGCCTCAATGGGATCCTCGGACGGGAAGTATTCAATCTCGGCATCGATCACGGGACGCCCGGTGATCTTCAAGGTGGTGGTGCCGACGCCGTCGATGGTCACGCCCAGCATCTGCAGGTAGAAGCAAAGGTCCTGCACCATGTAGTTCGGGCTGGCGTTGCGGATTACCGTTGTCCCCTCGCGGTGCGCCGCTGCCATGATGGCGTTCTCGGTGACCGTATCGCCCCGTTCTGTAAGCACAAAGGAACGGTCCCGGCTATCGGCAGATGGAGCCTGCACCGCATAGAAACCGGCAGTTGCTTCCACTGTGAGTCCGAACTGGCGCAGCGCCTGCATGTGCGGCTCAACTGTGCGCGTGCCCAGGTCGCACCCGCCTGCGTACGGGAGCCGGTACTGCGCGGATTCGTCCAGCAGCGGCCCCAGCAGCATGATGACGCTGCGTGTGCGGCGGGCGGCTTCAACGTCCATCGCCTCGAGGTCGAGGACGGCAGGCCTGCGGAGCTGGAGGTCGGAATCGTTGAGCCAGGTGCACTCCACCCCAATGCTGCTGAGAACCTCAACGATGCGGTTCACTTCCTCGATGCGCGCAAGGCGGCGAAGAACAGTCGTCCCCCTATTGATGAGGCTTGCGCACAGCAGGGCAACGCCGGCATTCTTGCTGCTGTTGACGTCCACGGCGCCGGATAGCGTCCGGCCGCCCTCCACCCGAAGGTGTGTCATCTGCGGTTTTCCCACATTGACAATGCTCCGGCCGAAGATCGCCTCGAGCCGCTGGATCATTTTCAGGCTCAGGTTCTGCTTGCCCTGCTCCATGCGGGCTATGGCGCTCTGGCTGGTTCCCAGCTCGGAGGCCAGCTGGCCTTGGGTCCAGCCTTTCTCACCCCGGGCATCCCTGAGCATGGCGGCAACGTGTTCCGTAGTTTCCTGCGTCATGCCAGAAAATATATCACAAATGAGCTAATCGCCCGAAAATGATCCTCAAAGAAGCCGCTTCGCGGAGCCCTTACCCACTACATGCGATAGAAGTCGGCCCGCCGCCGTTGTTGACCTTGACCGCCGGGCGGGAGGAAACTGGATTAAATCCTACTTCAGACGACGACGGAGGTGACAGTGCGCCGAGCTCGAGGCACCAGAGTGGCAGCCGGGCTTGCTGTGTTGCTGTTCGCCGTCCTGCTGCTGTTGCCCGCGTGGCCGGCCTCCGCGGCGCCCTCGCCGGGTGAAGGCATGCAGTCAACACTGGGGAACGATGTCTCCTGGCCCCAATGCGACAACCGACTGCCTTCGGACCAGGCTTTCGCCATTGTCGGCGTCAACAACGGGTTGGCCAACAACACCAATCCTTGCCTGACGGAACAGCTCGGGTGGGCCGCAGCCTCATCCGGCATCACGCCCCAGCCAAAGGTGGCCCTTTACGTCAACACCGCAAACCCTGGAAGCAGCGGCTCATGGTGGCCCACCAGCAACGAGTACCCCATAGGATCGGCAGTGCATAACCCCTATGGCTCCTGCGGCGACAAGGACTACGGGAAGGCGTGCGCTTACATGTACGGCTACGCCAAGGCCTACGACGACGCCTACGTCCGCGGGATTACCAGCCCCTCGGACTATTTCTGGTGGCTTGATGTGGAAACCGGGAACAGCTGGTCCACCACCGACAAGGATGCCAACCGCGCAGTGCTGGAGGGCATGACGGACTTCTTCCACAGCATCGACGTCGCGGGAGTCGGAATCTATTCGACCGGCCTTCAATGGGGCCGGATTGTGGGGACCGTCAGCAGCTCGAGCAACCTCTACTCCCTGCCGAGCTGGCTGGCCGGGGCGCGCACCGTAACGGGGGCCAAAGCCAACTGCTCGGACCCGCCGTTGACAGACGGCGGCGAAGTAGCAGTCACACAGTTCGTGTCCAGGAAATTTGACTACAACTACTCCTGCGAATTGCTGCATTCAGGCTCCCGCGACTGAAACAGAAATCCGTCCTCAGGATCCCAGCCACACCATGTTCCACGTCCCGGCCCATACGGCCGCAACGAAGGCTGCGCCTGCCACCAGCACACCGCTCGCCAGCACCCACACGTCCAATGCGCTGTATGTGGATTCCCGTGCCCACGTCCGCGTTCCCCCGCCGAATCCACGCGCTTCCATGGTGACGGCCAGCCTCGAGGCACGCCGGATGGCCTGAACCAAGAGCCCGAAGCTCTGCCCCAGCGTCGCCTTCAGCCGTTGTACAGCACTGCCGCGGGAACCGACGCCCCGGGCGCGGCGGGCCATCCCGATTGTTTGCCACTCCTCCGCCATCAGCCCCACCAAGCGCATGGCGGCCAGGGTTCCCAGCACAAACCTGTGCGGAAGGCGCGCCTTCTGCGCCAACGCGTCGGCTAAATCTGTGGGATCCGTGCAGCTCATCAACAGCACCGCCGGGAGCGCAATTGCCAGGCCACGCAGCATAAACCCGGCCCCCAGCTCCAGCGAGCCTTCGCTCATGGTCCAAATGCCGACGTCGACCAGCGTCTTTCCGCTGTCTGCAGCCAGGATGGAAGTACTCCAGCCGCCGACAGCTGCGGCGAGGATCAGCGGCCACCCCCGCTGCCACAGCAGCGTCAGGGTGAGGCCCGCCAACGGGAACAGCAGGAACTCAAAGACCAGCGCCACGGAAGCGGACACCCAGTCGATGGAGAGCGCCAGGACTGCGGTGATCAGGAAGACGGCGGCGAACTTGCTCAGCGGGTTGGCGCGGGTCAGCAGGGCGCTGTTGCCGTGCAGGTTCAGCTCCTGCCTCACGGTGCCACCGCCGCCGCTGCCGCCAAACGCAGTTCCGCTCCGCCCAGCGCCGCAGTGAATTCGGCGTCGTGCGTCACGGACACTACGGCGGTGCCGGCGTCCAGGAGTTCGGAAAGGAATGATGCCAGCTCCGCCCAGGTGTTGGCGTCCTGCCCGAAGGTGGGTTCATCCAGGACCAGGACCTGCGGATGCGCGGCCAGAACGGTGGCTACGGAGAGCCGCCGTTTCTCGCCGCCCGACAGCGTATAGGGGTTCGCGTCAACGAGTTCGGTGAGCCGGAGCCGCGCCAGCAGTTCGTCAACGCGCTCCTCGCCGTGCCCAAGGTGCCGCGGGCCAAAGCGCAGTTCGTCCAGCACATTTCCGGTGACGAACTGGTGCTCGGGTTCCTGGAACACCGTGCCCACACGCTCAATCAGCTGCTCTGCCTTCCACCGATACGGGTCAATTCCCGCGCCGCGGCTGAGCGGCAGGGTGGCGGAAACCTTGCCGGCGACAGGCTCCAGCAGCCCGGCGAGGGTCAGCGCAAACGTGGATTTTCCTGCTCCATTGGGCCCGGTGATGGCCAGCGCCTGCCCTGCGCGGACCTGGGCGGAAATGCCCTGCTGTACGGGCACCGGCTGCACTTTGCGAAAGCCCTTGCGGCGGGCGCGTTCCCGCGATACAGCCAGTTCCTCCGCGGCCAGCAGCAGGTCTTCAGTACCGGAAGCAGGACCCGCCGCCCGGAGGCGGGTAGCCGGAACATAGCCAGGCACCCAGACCCCGGCCGCAGTGAGCATGTTCCGGGCTTCGCTGAGGACCTGGTCCGGCGCCCCGTCCAACAGCACAGCCGGATCGGCGGCCGAGCCGGGTTGCAGCACCACGATGCGGTCTACCAGGTCCTTCCACACGGCCACGCGGTGCTCCACCACCACCAACGTTGCCCCGGTTTTGTCGAGGCAACGGCCAACGGCGTCGCGCACCTCCAGAACCCCTGCGGGGTCCAGGTTGGCCGTCGGCTCGTCAAGGAGGATCAGCCCGGGCCGCATGGCAAGGATGCCGGCGAGCGCGAGCCGCTGTTTCTGCCCGCCGGAGAGGGCCGACGTCGGGTGGTCCAGCGGCAGGTGGGAAAGCCCGACGTCGTCCAGCGCCTCGTGCACGCGGGCCCAGATATCACCGCGGGGCACGGCAAGGTTCTCGGCGCCGAAGGCGACGTCGTCACCTACGCGCGAGAGGACAACCTGGGTCTCCGGGTCCTGCTGCATCAGCCCGGCCCGGCCGCGCTGCTCCCGGGGGGAGGCGCCGTCGATCAGCAGCGAACCGGACTCATCGGAATCGCCGGCCTCGTCGTCGTCATGTGCGTCCCCCAGCACCCCAGCCAGAGCGTGGAGGAGCGTGGACTTGCCTGCGCCGGACGGGCCCAGCAGGAGCACTCGCTCCCCCGGCTGGATGTCCAGGTCAAGGGCACGGACAGCAGGTTTGGAGCGCCCGGCATGCCGCCAGCCCCAGCCCCTGGCGGTGACTGCAGCCGGCCGCGCCGCCACCGCAGCGCCGGAGAGGGAAGGAGCAGTCATCAGGAAAAGACGGGCTCCGTTGCTGCCTTGCGCGACGCAAAGGAACTCAGGACTCCGGTCTTGGCCAAGCCGCGGGTGGCGATCCAGGACAGGGCTCCGGCGATCACGGCACCGGAAATCGCGGTGACGATGATGTAAGCCAGCTTGTCCCCGCCGGAGTAGGCGATGTTCCAGCCCCAGGGCGCGAAGGAGTCATTCAGGCCGCAGAAAAGCCCGGCAGCGGCGCCCGCGAGCAGGGCTACCGGCAGGTTGAACTTCCGGTACACAAAGATCGCGAAGATGATCTCGGCGCCCAGGCCCTGGACAAACCCGGAGAACAGCACGGAGGCGCCGTACTGCGACCCCATCAGCAGCTCACCGGTGGCGGCGACGGTCTCGCAGAACAGCGCGGCGCCCGGCTTGCGGATGATGAGCATGCCCAGCACCGCCGGGATCATCCATCCGCCGGCGATCAGGCCGGTCAAAGGCGGGTATACGGCGTTCATGGGGGCTGAGACTGCGTTAGCCCCCTGGGACCATGCCCAGAAGATGACGCCGCCGGCGATGGCGATCAAGGCCGCCACCACGATGTCCACGACGCGCCAGGACTTGCTGGTGGTCTTCTTTACTGCTGTTGTTGCCATGCGATCCTCCTGAGGAACAGGAGGGGAAAGCACGGCAACGGCACGCCGCTGCGGTGCTTCGAGAACTCGACTCCCTTGCGCCGGTACTAACCGGATCAGGTTCGAGGGTCTGCGGCTGTCCGCACTCTCAGCGCCCACCTGCGGATCCTGGCTTTGCCAGTGATGCCCGACGGCGGCGCTCCCCTGTCGTTGAATGATTCTGTGGGTAAATAATTGCCCTTGCAGGCGGGGTCCAGTTTACACCGGAGGGGGGTAGATTGTGGGCCATGACTGCCAATTCCCCGCATGTGACTGAGTTCGATCCGGATTCCGATGCCATCCAGCCGGAAGGATCCCTGCAAGCACTTATCGCCCGGATCGAGGGTGAAATCCGGGAGCTCCAGCTTCCAGCGTTCTCCATGGACGACGCACTGAACCTGGGGCTGCTGCTCGTGGAGCTGGGCAAGGAAGGCCAGTTCCCCATCGCGATAGACATCACCAAGGGTGAGCAGGTCCTGTTCCACGTTGCCCTGGCCGGCGCCACCCCGGACAACGGGCACTGGATCCGCGCCAAGCAGCGCACGGCCGCCAGGTATGAGGTGCCCTCCCTGCTGGTGGGGCTGCGCGCCCGGCTCCGCGGCGGACGGATCGAAGACCAGGGCTGGTTCGATCAGACCCGGTATGCGGCACACGGGGGTTCCTTCCCCGTGTACGTCGCTGGGGTGGGCGCGGTCGCAACGGTGACTGTTTCGGGGCTTCCCCAGGTGCAGGACCATGAACTGGTGGTACAGGCCCTGCGCGAGATCCTCAGCTCCATGCGCACGGACTGAGGACAGGCCGGCGCGATGGACCCTCAATATGCCTGGAGTACATTCGAAACGGCGAAGTTCCAAACAGGAGGGGCGCCATGCCCAGTAATGCAGCCGAAAACCAGGTGCAGGCGGCAGTGGACAAGGCCGCGGAGGAAATGATCTATATTGGCCCGGACCACCCCTACTATCCCCTGCTGGCGGAACTGGTGTCCGCCGTGGGCAAGGCCTGGCAGCAAGGGTACGAGCACGGCCGCCACGGTGGGCACCATGTAAACCCTTACGTGTGGACCACTCCGGAGGGTTGAGCGCCACCAGCGGCCTGCGAAAGCTGCGGGCAGCGGCGGGCAGCAACAGCAGGATGACCACCGCACTTAGCTTAAGTTAGTAATCATGCTTACTATGTTGTCTCCCGGCTTTTGAGGAGACAGGTCATGACAGTCAGCACCCGGGCCACCGGAGCGAGGACGGGCCTGCAGAAGGCTGCGCTCGCAACGGGCGTCCTCTTCCTGCTGGTAGGTGTCCTTGGATTCATCCCTGGGATCACCAGTAACTACGAATCATTGGGCATGGCCGGCCACGGTTCGAAAGCCTTGTTATTGGGCGTCTTCCAGGTGTCCGCCCTGCACAACATCGTGCACCTGGCGTTCGGGGCGGCCGGACTGCTGCTTGCCCGGACCCATCAGCAGGCAAGGAGCTTCCTCACCTACGGGGGCGTCGTTTACCTGGTCCTCTGGCTGTACGGGCTCTTGGTGGGCGATGAAACACCCGCCAACTTCGTCCCCGTCAACGGCGCCGACAACTGGCTGCACCTGGCCCTGGGGCTGGCCATGATCGTCCTGGCCATCATGCTGTCCCCGCGGACCACCCCGCCGGCCACCCCGCGGCGCAACCGCGGACGCGACCTGAACGCTTAGCCTTAACCGAAGCCGCCACCGTCGACGGCGCAGCACCGGCAGCACCGCTGCCGCCCGAAGGAGCATCATGAAGATCCCAGAACCCCGAGGACCCATCAGCACCGCCCTGTCCAAGGCCCTGGCAGTTACAACCGGGGCTGCCGACGGCGCCAAGCTCGTCGAGGAACTGCGCCGGCTGGTCACGGCACAGCTGGAGGCAACCACCGACATCATCGGGGACGACGACGTCCAGCTGGCACTCTTCTGCCTCTACGAACTTCACTATTCCGGCCTTCAAGGCGTAAGTGACGAGTGGGAATGGGAGCCGGACCTCATCCGCGTCCGCCGCCTGCTGGAAAGGCCATTCGAAAAAGCGCTGCGGGCAGCCGCCCAATCAGCAGCCGGGGAGCTGGACCTGCCGCCGGCGGCGGAGATGACCAGTGACGCCGTCGCCGACGTGCTGTTCGGCCTGGCCGCCACCGACACCGGACCCAGCGTGTCCCGGTATGTGGCCAAGAAGGCAACCCTGGACCAGCTCAAGGAGTTCCTGATCCACAAGTCCGTCTACCAGCTCAAGGAAGCGGACCCGCACACCTGGGCCATCCCCCGGCTTACCGGGAGGCCGAAGGCTGCACTGGTGGAGATCCAGGCCGACGAGTACGGCGGAGGACGCCCCGAACGCATGCACAGCGCACTGTTCGCCCGCACCATGCGCGGCCTGGGAATGGACGACCAGTACGGCGCCTACGTCAACGCAGTACCGGCCGTTTCCCTGGCGGCGGTGAACATGATGTCCCTGTTCGGGCTCAACCGGCGGCTCCGCGGCGCCATCACCGGACACCTGGCGATCTACGAGATGACCTCCTCCCAGCCCAACCGCCTGTACGGCAACGGTTTCCGCCGGCACGGCTTCGACGCTGAAGTGACGCACTACTTCGACGAGCACGTGGAAGCCGACGCGGTCCACGAGCAGATCGCCGGCCGCGACCTCGCAGGAGGACTTGTGGAGGCCGAACCTGAACTGCTCGGGGACGTCCTGTTCGGGGCGACGGCCGTGATGGCAATCGATGGCAGGCTGTCGACGCACCTCTTGGCCTGCTGGGAAAACGGAGAGACCTCACTGAGGGCGGCAGTGCCGGCAGCAGCGTGAACGTTACCGCCGTCGGGCAGCCCGCAGAGTACATCCTGCCGCTGCGCTGGAGCGAGGATTCGGAACTGCCCAACCTGGCCGCCTACCTTGAACGCCTCTCCGAATGGATCCCTGTCACCGTGGTGGACGGCTCAGGCCTGGAGCTGTTCGAGCGGCACCGTGCCGCCTTCCCATCCGCCGTTCGCCACATCCGTCCGGAGCCCGCCGGAGGCGGCGGCAGTCACGGCAACGGTGGCGGCGGCAACGGCAAAGTGGCCGGTGTGATGACCGGCGTCCGCGCCGCCAGGGCGGAGCTGCTGGTGATAGCCGACGACGACGTGCGCTACACACGCGAATCGCTCACCGCCGTCGTGAATCACCTCCAGTCAGCGGACGTTGTGCGGCCGCAGAACTACTTCGATCCCCTGCCCTGGCACGCGTGGTGGGACACCTCCAGGAGCCTGATCAACCGGGCCTGGTCGGCGGACTTTCCTGGGACCTTGGCCGTGCGCCGGAGCGCACTGCTGGCCACCGGCGGCTATGCTCCTGTGCTGTTCGAGAACCTGGAGCTGATCAGGACCGTCAAGGCCGCCGGCGGCCGGGAGAAGATCCTGCCGGACCTGTTCGTTGCCCGCAGGCCGCCCGGGCCGCGGCACTTCCTCAAGCAGCGCATCCGGCAGGCATACGACGACTTCGCCCAGCCCCGCCGCCTCGCCGCGGAACTTTCGCTGCTTCCGGTGATCGCCGCAGCAGCCCGCCTTCCCGCGAGGCACCGCGGCCGGGCCCTCCTGGGACTGGCGGCGGCACCGGTCATCGTCGCCGCTGTGGGGCGGCAGCGGCACAACGGGGCAACCGTCTTCCCCTTTCGGGCCGTGTGGTGCGCTCCGCTGTGGGTTTCGGAGCGGGCGGTCTGCATCTGGGTTGCGCTGGCCTTCCGCCTCAGTGGGGGCGTCCCCTACGCTGGGAGCCGGCTCAAGATCGCGGCGCACACGGAAGCCGAGCTGCAGCACCGGCACTCCGGAAAACTGGCCGCCCTGTGCTCCCAAGACACCCACACTTCCGCCCGCAACCCCCACCAGGAGCAGCCATGAACCAGGAACCAGCCGAAAGTTCGATCGTGGTGTGCCCCGACGGGCCCCTGATTATCCGGGGCGACTTCGAAATCGTGACACCCTCCGGGGACCCGGTTCCCCGCCAGCGCCAAACCGTGGCGCTGTGCCGCTGCGGCGCGTCGGCCATCAAGCCCTACTGCGACGGCACACACAAGATGATCAAGTTCCGGACGGAACCGCCCGCGGGCTGAGCAGCCCTCCTGCAGGACGTCCACAACGCCCACAGCGAATCGGGGCCACGCCGCTCCGGCTCCCGGCCGCGATGCCGCTAGGCTGAAGTCAGCCTGTTTTCCGCCCGCAAGGAGTACTAAGAATGAACCTCTTCATCAAGCTGCTCGGTACCGGTGTGAGCCTCGGTGCCGGCTTCGTCGGAACCAAGCTGGTCAACACCGTCTGGGAAAAGACCACCGGCCGGAAGCCGCCCACGGGCAAGGACGAGGACATCCCCACCAGCCTCCAGTCCGCGCTGACGTTCGCTCTGATCTCGGCCTCGGTGAGCACCATCATCCAGGTCCTGGCCAACCGCGGCACCCAGCGGGCCATCACCAGGTTCGCGAAGAGCAAGGACATCGTCTGACCTGCAGGGATCGCCCGGCAGTTACTTGCTGGAGCCGTCGCCGGAATCGTCCTCACGGGCGGTTTTGGCGGCGGCTTTTTGCACTACTGCCTCCAACTCATCGGCCGTCAGCAGTTCGCGGTGCAGGTGCTTGGTGCGGTAACCCGCCCTGCCCACCATGTGGGCGGACACCGGTACCGTCAGAAGCTGGAAAATCCAGGCCACCACGAGTGCGGGCCACACCCACCAGGTGCGCATCTGCAGACCGATGGCTGCCAGCAGCAGGAACAGCCCCAACACCTGCGGCTTGGTGGCGGCGTGCATGCGGCTCAAGAGGTCCGGAAAGCGGAGCAGGCCGATAGCGGCGGCCAGGGACATAATGGCCCCCACCACCATAAACACGGCGGATAGCAGGTCGATCCACAAGTCCATGCCGGTAGCGTCAGGACTCACCTGGCACCTCCCTTCGGTCGGCCACAAACCGGGCAACCGTCACGGACCCCAGGAAACCGATGATGGAGATGGCCAGCACCAGCATCAGGTTGTGCAAATGCCGGTTCACGGCCATGTCCACGCACAGTGCGCCGCCGAGGATGGCCAGCAGGACGTCCGCCGCGAGCACCCGGTCCAGCAGCGAAGGCCCGCGGGCGATCCTGATGATGGCACCCCCCGCAGCCAGCGAGAAGATGACGGCGGTAAGGACCAGGACTGTCTGCATCATGCGGCTGCCTCCGTCCGGACGGCGTCGAGTTCTTCCTTGGTGCCCATGATCCTGATCAGCCCGGCTTCGATGGAACGCACCTCTTTCCTCAAGTTTTCAACGTCCTCGGCGGAACTGATGTTCAGTGCATGCAGGTACAGGGTTGAGGTGGACCTGTCCACCTCAACCACCAGCGACCCCGGGATCAGCGAAATTACGTGCCCCGTTGCCGTGACCAACAGGTCCTGGTGGCTCCGCAGCGTCACGGCCACCACGGCGTTTTTCACCCTGGGCCCGCGCACCACGGCCAGGTACAGGACCTGCGCACTGGCAACCACCACCTTCGCCAGGAACACGAGCGCGAAGGGTACGGCGTAGAGGATGTTGAAACGGCCGCTCAGTTCCACCGGCGGGAGGTAGAACAACCGCGCGACGGCAACAGCCAGCAGTGCACCAAAGAGGAGATTTCCGGGGCTGAAGTCCTGCCACAGGGCGCCCCAGACAATGACCAGCCACACCAGGAGGGGAAGCTCCTGGCGCAATGAAATGCGCCGGCGGCTCATTTTCCTCCTCCGGACGTCAGGACCATTGGAACAATGGTGTCCTCGCCCAGGACGGCCTGGATGTAGGAGGACCTGTCCAGCATGTCTTCCGCGGCCTGGTCGGAAACCGCAAACAACGGACCGGCGAAAACAGTAAGCGCTACACCAAGAACCACCAGTCCCAATGTGGAACCCACCATGGTGCGCGGCAGGAGGGTTACCGTGTTCCGCTTGGCCCCCGGACCGGCCACCCTCGCAAGGGGCGGGGCAAGCAGTACGGGATCCGGGTGTTCGGCATCGGCCGGGCTTCGCCAGAAAGCGCGGTTCCAGACCCTGGCGATGGCAAGGAGCGTGAGCAGGCTGGTGAGGACACCGCCGATCACCAGTGCGTAGGCCAGCGGCGTGCCCAGCTCGATGCCGGCCTGCATGAGCCCCACCTTCCCCAGGAAACCGGAGAAGGGAGGGATGCCGGCCAGGTTCATGGCGGGAACGAAGAACAGCAGAGCCAGCAGCGGCGAGAGTTTGGCGAGGCCGCCCAGGCGGTCCACCGACGAGCTTCCGCCGCGGCGTTCGATCAGGCCCGTCACCAGGAAGAGGCTGGTCTGGATGGTGATGTGGTGGGCCACATAGAAGACGGCCGCACCCAGCCCCGCGGTGGAGGACATGGCGAGGCCGAACACCATGTAGCCGATGTGGCTGACCAGCGTGAACGAGAGCAGACGCTTGATGTCGTTCTGCGCCAGCGCACCAAGGATTCCCACCACCATGGTCAGCAGTGCGGCCACCATCAGGGGTGTGTTGAGGGTGTCCCCGGGAAAGAGCAGGGTCTCGGTGCGCACCATGGCGTAAACACCCACCTTGGTGAGCAGTCCGGCGAACACGGCGGTGACCGGCGCGGGCGCGGTGGGGTAGGAGTCCGGCAGCCAGAAGGACAGCGGGAAGACAGCCGCCTTGATGCCGAACGCCACCAGCAGCATTACGTGCAGCAGCGTCTTGGTGCCCTGGTCCAGCTCGCCAAGCTTGATGGCGAGATCGGCCATGTTGACGGTCCCCGTGGCTCCGTAGACCATGGCGATGGAGATCAGGAACAGCACCGAGGACACCACGGACACCACCACGTAGGTGACGCCCGCCCGGATCCTTGGCCCGGTGCCGCCAAGGGTCATCAGGACATAGCTTGCCGTCAGCAGGATCTCGAAGCCGACGTAGAGGTTGAAGAGGTCGCCGGAGAGGAACGCGTTGGAAACGCCGGCCACCAGAATCAGGTAGGTGGGGTGGAAGATCGAGACCGGAGCGTCATGGTCGCCGTCGGCCATGCCCTGGCCGGTGGCGTACACCAGCACGGCCAGGCTCACCGCCGAGGAGACCACCAGCATCAGGGAGGAGAACTGGTCCACCACCATCACGATGCCCCACGGGGGCAGCCAGCCGCCGATGGTCACGGCCGCAGTCCCGCCGTCCCACACCGAGGCCAGCAGGAAGCATTCCAGCAGGAGCGTGAGGGACAGCAGCGCGATGCTGACCGCCCGCTGCGCCCGTGAGTGCCGGATCAGCAGGAAGGTCAGGGCGGCGCCCAGGATGGGAAGTACGACGGCGAGCGGGGCAAAGCTTGCGATGTTCACTTTCCGACTCCTTCCGGGCCAGGGGCCACATTTTTGGAGCCGGGTTTTTCTTCCGCGGCTGCACGCTCGGCCGGCATCTCCCGGCCGCCCGCCACGACCGTCGCAACCGGGAACTCCGAGGTTTCTGCGGGGATCTCGGCGTCGTCCTCGGCGTCGAAGCTGGGCGTTACCGCCACACGGAGGTCTTCCACGTCGTCCTGGATTTCATCCTGGCGGGCCAGTACCCACGTGCGGTAGATGATGCCGAGCATAAACGCCGTGACCGCAAAGGAGATCACAATGGACGTCAGGATCAGCGCCTGGGGCAACGGATCGTTGTAGTCCTGGGCGGCAATGTCCTTTGAATACAGCGGGGCAAGGCCCGAGTATCCGCCGGTGGCCAGGATCAGCAGGTTGGTGGCGTTCGCCAGGAGCATCAGTCCCAGCAGCACGCGCGTGAGGCTGCGTTCCAGGATCAGGTAGATTCCGCTGGCGTACAGGGCACCCATCACAATCAGCAGGGTCAGGTTCACGCTCATGCTTGGCCCTTTGCGGTGGTTTCGGCGGACAAGCCTTCCGGCTCTTCGCTGCGTGCGGACGCGGCCGGGGCGCGGATATCCGCGCCCCGCAGGCCTGCGGCGGAAGCAGCCCCGGCCAACTCCGGCTCGTCATCGGTGGCACCGGCGGGAGCGGCGGACCGCTCTTCGAGGTGCTCGTCGATTTCGGCGCCGAGGCTCCGCAGGACGTCCAGCACCAGGCCCACCACCACGATGTACACGCCGATATCGAAGATGGTTGAGGTGACGAACTTGATGTCGCCGAACACCGGCAGCCAGAGTTCAATGATGGCCGTCTGGAATACCTGGCCGCCCAGCAGCAATGGCGCCACGCCGGAAGCTGCAGCAACTGCGAGCCCCACACCCAGCAGGGCACCCGCGCTCACGGGTGTCGCCTCTCGCAGTTCGAACCGCCCGCCGGCAAGGTAGCGGATGGTCAGGGCGAGACCTGCGGTGAGGCCGCCGGCAAACCCTCCGCCCGGAAGGTTGTGCCCGGCCAGCAGGAGGTACAGCGAGAAGATGATCATGGAGTGGAAGATCAGCCGGGTGACCACTTCGAAGATGATGGAGCGGCGTTCGGGGGCCAGGGTGCGCCCTGCCACTATCCACGCGTCCCGTGCTGCCGCGGCGAACTTCCGGCTGACCGCTAGCGCAGCGGCGTCCCGCGTGCTTGGGTTGACGGCGCGGTACCGGCCCACGGTGCCCGCGGCAACGGTGGCGGAGTTCCTGATGCGGTCGCCGCGGCCCCGGATGAAGATGAGGCTTGCGACACCTGTGGCTGCAAGGGCAAGGACGGTAATTTCGCCGAAGGTGTCCCAAGCCCGGATGTCCACAAGGGTGACGTTGACGATGTTCAATCCCCCGCCGCCCTCGTAGGCGAGGCGCGGGAACTCCAGCGAGACGGGGATGGCTGTCCGGGCGCCCATGGCGTAGATCGCGGCGAAAACCATGGTGACGCCGAAGCACAGGCCGATGATGACCCGTACCACGCGGTATTTTCCGCCGGTGCGGCCGCGGAGCTCAGGGGGCAGGCTGCGCAGCGCCAGGACGAAGGCCACCAGGACGATCGTTTCCACCAGCATCTGGGTCAGGGCCAAGTCCGGAGCGCCCTGGAGTGCAAACATCAGGGCGATGCCATAGCCCGTTACCGAAACCATCAGGACCGCCAGGAACCGCTTGTTGGCTTTGACTGCGGCCAGGGCACCGATCACGATGCCCGCGCCCACCACGAGCTGGAGCGGGGAACCGGGGTCAACAAGGTAGATATCGTCCGGAAGCGGCTTGCCGGCCAGCAGGATGGCCGAGAGAGGCAGCACAAACGCGACGCTGAGGATGACGGCGAGGTAGTAGTACAGCGAACCGCGCTGGGTACGGCCGGTAACCCACACCGCCACGTCATCCAGTGCACCGACGGTGTACTGATAGGCCTTGTCTCCGTCCACCCATCCCGGCACCAGGGACTGGGCCCGGGAAACCGCGTTGCGGCCAAAGTACATCGCCAGGCCAAGCGCGAACGTGAGTGCCGTCAAGCCAAGCGCGGGGGTGAAGCCGTGCCACAGCGCGAGGTGGCCCGCCTGCTCAGCGGGCGTTCCGGCGTCGGGAGCGGAGGAAGCAAACAGGGCGGCGTACGGCTGGATCCAGGCGTCCACGGGGACCGGCCAGAGGCCGTAGACAATGGTCAGGAGGCTGAGGATAGCCGGCGCTGCCAGGAAGGAAGGCTTGATGGCCTTGAAGGGCGTGCGCTCCACTCCGGGCTTGACGGCGAACGCGCCCCACATAAAGCGTGCGCTGTACGCGAAGGTGAGGATGGATCCCAGGACCAGCCCGGCCAGGACTACCGCACCCCAGAAACCGGCAGCGGGGTCACCTGCGTGGTGGACGAATGCCTCCAGCACTGATTCCTTGGCCACGAAGCCACCCAGGAACGGTACGCCTGCCATGGACGCGGCGCCGATGCCGGCCACAATACCCAGGGCACGGGAGGACCGGAAAACGCCGGAAAGCTTGCGGACATCGCGGGTGCCGGACTGGTGGTCGATAATGCCCACCACCAGGAACAGGGTGGCCTTGAACAGTCCGTGGGCCAGCAGCATCGCGAGGCCGGCCAGGGCGGCATCCGGCGTGCCGAGCCCCACCACCATGGTGAGGAAGCCCAACTGGCTCACGGTGCCGTAGGCGAGGATGAGCTTGATGTCGGTCTGCCGCAGTGCGCGGTAGCCGCCCACGAGCATCGTCGCCAGCCCGAGGCCCAGCACCACCGGCTGCCAGAACGACGTCTCGGAGAAACCCGGAGCGAGCCGCGCAACGAGGTAGATGCCGGCTTTGACCATCGCCGCCGCGTGCAGGTAGGCGCTGACCGGCGTGGGGGCGGCCATGGCTCCTGGAAGCCAGAAATGGAAGGGCACCAGGGCCGATTTGGTGATGGCACCTACCAGGATGAGTACGACGGCGGCGCTCACCATGGTGCCCGAAGGTCCGCCCATGAGCGCCGGCGCCTGCTGGAGGATGTCCGAGATACGGTAGGTGTCGGCGGCGTAACCCAGCATGATCAGGCCCACCAGCATGGCCAGGCCGCCCGCGGTGGTGACCATCAGCGCCTGGAGCGCCGACCGCCGTGCCGCCAGACGGGTCCGGGCGAATCCGATCAGGAGGTAGGACAGGATGGTGGTGAGTTCCCAAAAAATGAACAGCAGCAGGAGGTCGTCCGCCACCACCAGGCCGAACATCGCCCCGGCGAAGGCCAGCAGCTGGGCTCCGAAGGCGCCGAGGTCCTGGTCCTTCCGTTTGAAGTACCGTGCGCAGTAGATAAGGACCAGCGAGCCGACGCCCAGTACCAGCAGGGACATGACCCACGCCAGGGCATCCATCCGGAAGGCGAACTCAAGCTGGAGGCCCGGAATCCAAGGGACTGCCTCGGCCACCGCCCCGCGGCCCGAGTAGACGGATACGTGCTGGAGCAGCAGCCAGATGAAGGAGACAGCGGGAACAGCCGCCAGTGCGTAGAAAGCGTTGCGGCCCCAGGCCCTGAAGAAGAGCGGGGCCAGCACAGCCACCGTAAAGTGCACGGCAAGGACTGTGATCACTGGTATCTCCGCAACGTCAGGGATTCGATTGTCAAAAGTTGGAGCTGGCGGTCATTCGTAAGGTTCGGGAGGGCCCAGTTTATCAAGGCTCTGCTACCGCTTCCTCCGTGGGTGTTGTATCCTCCGGCCGCTTTCCCTGGCGTCACGGGCATCAGGTCCGCTGGGTGTTCGCCAGGGGCGGATACGATGCATCGTATGAACAGCGCCAGCGCTCCCGGGGCCACGCAACCGTCCTCGGAACTCGAATCGGGGAACCAGGCAACCAGCAAGGGCCGGATCCTTGCCTGGGCATCCTGGGACTGGGGGTCGGCGGCCTTCAACGCTGTAATGACCACGTTCGTGTTCACCGTGTACCTCACATCCAACGCGTTTGGCGGGGAAGACCAGGCGTCGGCGGTCCTGGGCGGGGCGCTGGCGGTTGCCGGCCTTGCCATCGCGTTGCTGGCTCCGGTCACCGGACAACGCTCGGACGCGGGCGGCCGGCGGAAGCTGTGGCTGGGAGTCAACACGGCTGCCGTCGCCATCCTTACTGCCCTGTGCTTCTTTGTTTTCCCCCGGCCCGAGTTCCTCCTGCTTGGGGTGTCGCTCATCGCCCTTGGCAACGTGTTCTTCGAGTTCGCGGGCGTCAACTACAACGCCATGCTGGCCCAGATCTCCACGCCGCGGAACATCGGAAAGGTCAGCGGACTCGGCTGGGGCGCGGGCTATCTGGGCGGTATCGCGGCGCTGCTGATCGTCCTGCAGCTGTTCGTCCAGCCCAGCTTCGACTGGTTCGGAGCCTCAACCGAGGACAGCCTGAACATCCGCCTCGTGGCAGTCTTCTCCGCCCTGTGGTTCTTCGTCTTCGCCCTGCCCGTACTGTTCGCCGTGCCCGAACTGCCCAAGGCCCCCCAGGCCCGCCGGCTGGGAATCGCGGCCAGCTACGGGCTGCTGATCCGGCGGATCAAGGCGATTTATGCCACCAGTCCGCACACCATCTATTTCCTGCTGGCGAGCGCAGTCTTCCGTGACGGCCTGGCAGCTGTTTTCACTTTCGGTGGAATCATCGCCGCGGGCACCTTCGGCTTCGAATTGTCCCAGGTCATCTTCTTCGCGATCTTCGGGAATGTGGTTGCGGCTGTTGGCGCCATCATCGGCGGATTCCTGGACGACAAAATTGGACCCAAGGCGGTGATCATCGGGGCCCTGGTGGGCTTGCTGATCGCCGGCACCGTCATCCTGGTCCTGGGCAGCGGCGATTACGTCTTCTTCGGAATGGCATGGCCTGGCAGCGCCACTTTCTGGGTGTTCGGGCTGTTCCTCTGCCTGTTTGTGGGGCCGGCGCAGTCCTCCTCGCGGGCGTACCTGGCGCGCCTTGCCCCGCATGGCGAATCCGGTGAACTCTTCGGGCTCTATGCCACCACGGGCCGGGCTGTCAGTTTCCTGGCACCGGCCCTCTTCACCCTCTGCATCACCCTGGCCACCCCGCTGGTGGCGCCCGGTGAAGCCCAGCGCTGGGGCATCCTGGGGATCATGGTGGTGCTCCTGGCCGGGCTCCTGGTGCTGCTGCCCGTGAAGTCGCCGGACAAGGCCTCCATCGCGGTGGTTCCCGCGGCCTGATTTTCCCCAGGCGTTTCGACGGCCCCGGCTGCCCCCGGGCCCGTCCTTACCGCGTTGGGGCTGGTCCTGCGGGAATCCTCAGGGCCCGCCCCACCGGGGTCGCGGCAGACTAGGCTTAACTCATGAACGTGGATGAGACCGACCTTCCGGGCCTCGGCCGGCGCAAGGACTTTATGACCGCTTCCGGCCGCCGTATTGGCGTCGTGGAGCTGCGGGAAGGCCAGACGGAACTTATCGTTTCCACCTGGGATGATCCCGATACCTGCCAGGCATCAATTCCCCTGACCGGGGACGAGGCTGCAACCCTCGGCAACCTTCTGGGCGGGCAGCACCTGGCCATGAAGCTGACTGAAGAACACAAAGATGTTCCCGGCATCGTCACCAGGCAGTTCTCGATCGCACCCGACTCCCCGTTCCAAGACCAGCCCATGGGGAAGGCCTGCATCCGCACCCGTTGCGGCGTTTCGATTGTGGCCATCATGCGCGAAGGCGAGGTGCTCCCCTCGCCGGGACCCGACGTCGTCCTTCACACCGGCGATCTGCTGGTAGCTGTTGGCACCCAGGAAGGCCTCGATTCGGCGGCCGATATCCTGCGTCACGGATAAACGCGATGGACCCGCTGGCCCTGACCCTCATCGAACTGGGGGCCGTTGTGTTCTGCCTTGGCCTGTTGGCAAGGCTGGCCGGACGGATCGGAATGTCACCCATCCCGCTGTACCTTCTAGGCGGGCTCGCCTTTGGCGCCGGCGGGATCATCAAGCTCGAAGGTATGCAGGAGTTTGCACACCTCTCCGGGGAAATCGGCGTGATCCTGCTGCTGCTTATGCTCGGACTGGAATATACCGCCGCTGAGCTTTTTACCGGACTTCGCCGTTCCTGGCAGGCCGGCGTGCTGGACCTCATCCTGAACTTCCTGCCCGGCGCCGCCCTCGCCCTGCTGCTGGGCTGGGGCGGGGTGGGTGCGATGGTGATGGGCGGGGTTACCTACATCTCCTCGTCCGGAATCGCGGCCAAGGTCATCACGGACCTGGGCAGGCTGGGTAACCGCGAAACTCCGGTGGTGCTGTCCATCCTGGTCTTTGAGGACCTGGCGATGGCTGTCTACCTGCCCATCCTCACCGCCGTGCTGGCCGGGGTGAGCTTCCTCGGGGGACTGACCACCGTGGGTGTCGCGTTGGCTGTGGTGAGCCTGGTCCTGATGGTGGCGCTGCGCCACGGGCACCGGGTCTCCAAGGCCGTGCACAGCGAGAACTCCGAAGTGTTCCTGCTGAACGTCCTGGGCGCCGCGCTGTTGGTGGCCGGCTTCGCTTCAGCCATGCAGGTGTCCGCGGCGGTGGGGGCCTTTATGCTCGGCATCGCCATCTCCGGCGCTACCGCCCACAACGCCACCCGCATCCTCGAACCATTGAGGGACCTGTTTGCGGCCATCTTCTTTGTGGCATTCGGCCTCAACACTGACCCCTCGTCCATTCCCCCGGTGCTCGGCTGGGCACTCGCGCTCGCCCTGGTCACCGCGGTAACCAAAATGGCAACCGGGATTTGGGCGGCAAAGCGCGCCGGCATCGCACGTCCCGGACGGTTCCGTGCCGGAGCAACGCTGATAGCCCGCGGTGAATTCTCGATCGTCATTGCCGGTTTGGCCCTGGCCTCAGGTGCGATTCCTGACGAACTTGCCGCACTGGCCACTGCCTATGTGCTGATCATGGCCGTTGTGGGTCCGCTGGCGGCACGCTATGTGGAACCGTTGGTAAAGTCCGTGCTGCCGCCCGCTGGTGTTGCGGCGAAGGCCTAAACGGTTGCGGCGACGCTAAATCGATGTGCGGTGGAAGTTGAGGTGGCTGCGGCTGGCCGTAGGCCCGCGCTGGCCCTGGTAGCGGTTGCCGTAGTCGCCCTGCCCATAGGGGTACGCGGCCGCGGACGTGAGCCGGAAGAAGCACAGCTGGCCAATCTTCATGCCTGGCCACAGCTTAATGGGCAGCGTTGCCATGTTCGAGAGTTCCAGGGTGACGTGGCCCGAGAAGCCGGGATCGATAAATCCCGCGGTGGAGTGCGTCAGTAGCCCCAGCCTGCCCAGGGACGACTTGCCTTCCAGCCGGGCAGCAATGTCATCCGGGAGCGTCACCGTTTCATAGGTAGAGCCAAGGACGAACTCGCCCGGGTGCAGGATGAAGGGCTCGTCCTGTTCCACTTCCACCAGCCGCGTGAGCTCCGGCTGTTCTTCGGCCGGATCGATGTGCGCGTACTTGTGGTTGTCGAACAGACGGAAGAACTTGTCGATCCGGACATCCACCGACGACGGCTGGACCATCGCCGGTTCGTACGGTTCCAGCACGATCCGCTGGGAGTCTATTTCGGCGCGAATATCGCGGTCAGAGATCAGCACCGTCCCAAATTACCGTATCGGTTATCCACAGCCGCATTCTTTCGTTGTTCCTGTGCCCTGGTGGGGCTAGTGTTGCCTCAGTGATTTAAGGCGCCGGATGGTCTCCCGGATGGCCCAACAGAGCTGGGGATGTTTGTGAATAGATTGGTCGCGCCCTCTTTTATTGGCGTGCTCTGCGCGTTGGCGCTGGTTTCCTCGTCCGGGGGCACGGCCCCCTTGCCGATCGCGGCGGGCCAGACGGCGAGCCCGGCAGGCCCGCGCAGCGTCACCCTGGGGCCGGCGGGCGCGAACAACGACGGCGGCGCTTCCATGCCGGACAGCTCAGCTGTTGCCGGCCTCACCCCCGCCGTCGAACCGGACATCCGTCCGGCATCACCGTCTGAAATGGCGGGTGCGGTGACGGAGCCCGCCGCTGCGGTTGCCACGACAGAGGCCCTCCCTGCACCTGCGCCGGCCGCCCCTGCCGCAGAAGCACCGGCCCCCGAAGTAGCACCGGCCCCCGAAGTTCCGTCGATCCCGCCGCTCTGGGCACCGGATGAGGAACTGGCCTCGCCGTCGCCCCAGCGCCTCGCAGCCCCCGAGTCTGCTGCCGCCCTGCCTTCACCGGAGGCCCTGGTGGCGGACAGCAATGCGGCCGCCGTGCTCACCGTGTTCAACAAAATCAATGAATATCGTGTGTCCAAGGGCCTGAACCCGGTGAAGTACCACCCCACGGTGGCAGGGTTGGCACAGGAATGGTCCGACAGCATTGCCTCCCGCGAAGTCATCGAGCACCGCGCCAATTTTTGGACTGACTCCCGGGCCATGAGCCCCAACAACGGCGCCGGCGAGGTCATCGCCATCCGTACGGACCGCGACGCCGCCCAGCTCGTGGAGTGGTGGAAGGGTTCCCCTGGCCACAATGCCATGCTGATTGATCCGCGGTTCAACGTTATGGGTGCCGGGGTCAGCTACACGGACCGAACCTACAAAATCTGGGGCGTGGTGAACTTTTTTGGCTACACCACACTGCCGGCCGGCACCCTCAACTCGCCAGCCAGCGCAGGGTCCGGCGGCGCCTTCCCATCACCAGCACCAACTGTGTGCGACGCTCCTGCCAAGCACATGCCCCCAACGCTCAACCTCTCCGCAGCAGCGATTAAGGGGCCAGGGGACCTCGTGACAATTGACGCCACGGGGCAACTCCTCGCCCGGGCAGTCACCGCGGCACGTACCTATTCCGCCGCCAAGGTGATTGGGTCAGGCTTCGCCGGCGCCAAGGAAGTGTTCACCACCGACTGGGACCGCGACGGCGCCTTCGACCTCCTGACGCAATGGAACAGCGGCACACTGACGCTGCACCGCGGCATCGCCACCGGGGGGTTCCAGGCGCCAGTCACTCTTGGAAGCAGCGGTTGGCAACCCTTGACCCTGGCCGTCGGCGGGTGGTGCGCCAGCAACCGGATGCCGCAGATCCTTGCATTGGACGCCGGCGGGAACCTTTACCTTTACCCGAACAAGGGCCTTGGAGATTTAAACTCCAATGCACCGATGGGCAACATCGGCGTTGCCCGAAAGCTGTCCATGGTGGACTATGACGGCGACGGGTTCCAGGATGTCCTTGCCGTACGGACGAACGGGTCGGTCCAGCTCCACCGCGGCTGGGGCACCACCGCCCTGCGTGCCGAGGCGAGGGCTACCGTGGCCACCGGCTGGGGCGACGTTACGGGCATTCGGCCACTGCGGGACGTCACCGTGCTGAACTCCACCGGATTGGCGCTGCGCCGGGCCTCGGACGTGGTGCAGTACTGGGACCTGACCTCCGGAAGCCTCACGTCGCCGTCGAACCTTACGGGGCCCTGGGCGGGCCAGCGGTTGGCGCAGTAAGGGCCTGGATGGCCGGCTGGAGCTCCATGACGTCCTCGAGGCGCTCCAGTTGGGCTACCTCGGAACAGAGGTTCCGCTGGGACATCCTGCTCAGGAACCCGAGCCTTTGCAGGAGACCGGTCCGGCCCTCCGGCCGGACTTCGAGGGCAAAGCGGACGCGGGTCCCCGAAGCCTCGGAACTGAGGTAGTAACCGCCCAGGCGCTGGCCCAACCCTGAGGCGATCCGGAACTGGATTTCGGCCCCTGGCCTTGCCTCCGTGATTTCCAGATCGGCCGGAATACTCAGTCCGGAACGTCCTGCCACCATCTTCCTGTACACGGCGCCCTTGGTGCCGGCGGAACCCTTAAGCAGCTTGACGCTGCGGACCCCGTCGCGCCAAAACGGAAGGTTCGTGGCATCAAGGAGGTACAGGTAGACAGCCATGGCATCGCGCTTGATGAGGACCTCATGCTCTGCGAATACCATCGGGATCTTTCATGGTCGACGTCTACTTGTCAGTAGCTGCACCCCCCGGCACCGCAGCTACCCGGAACAGGTTAGCCCGCGCTCCCCCGCCCCCACCTAGCCAGCACCCGGTACGTTATTGAAGAGTTACTGGATGACACCCCGTTGACCGGACACGGGCAGCCAGCCCCTCTGCTTGGACGGCCCACTGCCACATCTGCGCTAAGCTATGTTCTGCCCCTGGAACGGGGGCGATGCGGCTGTAGCTCAATGGTAGAGCGCTAGCTTCCCAAGCTTGATACGCGGGTTCGATTCCCGTCAGCCGCTCCACTATTCCGCTCGTAGCCGCTAAGCTGCGCCCCGGTTATTAGGTACCGGCGTGTAGGGTCAGAGGTCAGGAACCTCTTCGGTTCCGCTACAGGAGCATTCATGGCTGACAAGTCCCCGCGTAAAACAGCATCCGCTAAATCCGGAAAGTCCATTAAGGAAAAGCGCGCAGACAAGAGGGCCGCCGCCGCGCCGGCCAGCTCCCTGGACGTGACGTCCAGCAAGGCCGCAAAGAAGAAGTGACTGGCCTCGAGAACAAACTGACCCTGGGAGTCCTGGCTTCCACCCGTAAGCCTGCCGAGCGCCGGCTCCCTATCCACCCGCTGCACTTTGAGCGCATCGCGCCGGAGGTCCGCCAGCACATCATCCTTGAGCAGGGCTACGGTGAACGCTTCGGCGTCTCGGACGGGCACCTCTCAACTTTAGTGGGCAGGATGGCGAGCCGGGAGGACCTGCTGGCGGAGGCCGACGTCGTACTCCTGCCCAAGCCGCAACCGGAAGATCTGGCCGAGCTGAAGGATGGCCAGGTCCTCTGGGGCTGGCCGCACTGCGTCCAGGACCGCTCCATCACCCAACTGGCCATTGACAAGAAGCTAACGCTGATCGCCTTCGAGGCCATGAACCACTGGGCCAGTGATGGCGGCTTCGGCCTGCACGTCTTCCACAAGAACAACGAGCTCGCCGGGTACTGCTCGGTGCTGCACGCCCTGGCACTGACCGGTTCAACCGGTGACTACGGACGGCGGCTCAGCGCTGTGGTGATCGGTTTTGGAGCCACAGCCCGAGGCGCCGTCACCGCCCTCAACGCCCATGGCGTCCACGACGTCCAGGTGCTGACCAACCGCGGGGTCGCCGCCGTCGGTGCCCCCATTCATTCGGTCAATATCGTCCAGTTTGATCACGACGACAAAGCGCCCTTCCTGAGCCAGGTCATCACCGAGCGGGGCCGGGTGCCGCTGGCGCCGTTCCTGGCCGAGAGCGACATCGTGGTCAACTGCACCCTGCAGGACCCCAACAATCCGCTGACCTATCTGCAAACAGGGGATCTTGCCGCCTTCAAGCCGGGAAGCCTGATCGTGGATGTCTCCTGCGACGAAGGAATGGGCTTCAGCTGGGCAAGGTCCACCACCTTCGCAGATCCGATGTTCACCGTCGGTGACCACATCAACTACTACGCAGTGGACCATAGCCCGTCCTATCTCTGGAACTCCTCCACATGGGAGATTAGCCAGGCCCTGCTTCCGTTCCTGGAAACGGTCATCGATGGCCCGGAGGCGTGGGCCGGGAACGACACCATCAGCCGTGCCATCGAGATCCGCGACGGCGTAGTCCGCAACAAGGACGTCCTCGAGTTCCAGAAACGGGAAGACGCCTACCCGCACCTGACCCTGTAGCCCGGCTTCAGGCCGCCGTCGCCTTGCTGACGATGCTCACGGGGTGGCGGCGGTCCTTGAGGCTGACCCTCAGCAGCAGGGAGCCTTTCCGGGCCAGGACGACGGCGACTGTCAAGGCGGCGAGGGCCGGGACTCCTCCGGCCACCAGCAAGGCCAGGTGCGGGCTGGCGTGCTCCGAGAGCCAACCGAGCATCGGCCCGCCTATTGCCTGGCCGCCGATCAGCACCATGATGTACAGGCTCACCACCCGGCCCCGGATACCCATGTTGGAGCTCACCTGGACCATCTGGTTGGACCCGGTCAGAAACATCATGCACCAGAATCCGGACAGCACCATCACAGCCCCGAACACCGCCATTGACGATACAAAGGCGGCAAGACAGAGCATCATTCCGTACATGCCGGCGCAGAACACCACGGAGCGCAGCCGCAACTGCCGGCGCCGCGTGGACGCCACGGCTCCCGCCAATGCGCCGAGCGCCACGAGGGCATTCAGCAGGCCATAGCCCCCGGCTCCGACGTCGAAGACGTGATCGGCGAAGGCAGCAAGCACAACCGGCAGGCTCATTGCGAAAACCGCAATGAATCCGGCCATCAGCCACGGCCAGTAGATGGTGGGCTTGCTGAGGGCGTAGCGGAGTCCTTCACGGAGCATGCCCTTGCTCTTGGGGGCAGGGGCGCTGACGAACAACTGGTCCTTCCGCAGGACCAGGAGCATGGCCACCGTCGAACAACAGGCGACGGCGTTGCCGGCGAACGCCCACCCTGCTCCCAGGGAAGTGAGCAGCCAGCCGGCGAGGGCGGGACCGATCAGGCCGCCCAGCTGGAACGTGGTCGAGTTGACACTGATCGCATTGCGCAGGTACTTCGGGCCCACTAGTTCGTTGACGAAGACCTGCCGGGCCGGCTGATCCAGCACAGTGACCAGGCCGAGGACCAGGGCGATGACGTAGACGTGCCAGACCTCGACGGCGCCAGTCAGGGCAAGTATCGCGAGCGCTGCGGCCAGAATCGCGGCCATACTCTGGCACAGGATCAGGATCTTCCGCTTGGCGAACCTGTCCGCCACCATGCCGCCCCAGGGTCCCAGCAGCAGTGAAGGCAGGAACTGCAGCGCCACAGTGATCCCCACGGCGGTCACGGATCCGGAAAGCTGAAGGACCATCCAGTCCTGGGCGATCCGCTGCATCCAGATGGCAATGACAGCGATGAAGTGCCCGATCGCGAAGATCCGGAAGTTGGGGACCTGCAGTGAGATGAAGGTGTGCCTCCACGGAAGGCGTTCAGGCACGACGGCGAGGGGCTGGGTCTGGTGGTCCGGCGGTGCTGAGCCGGCTGAGTCGATGACGGGCTGGGTAACAGTTGCCGATGAAGGCGGTGGGGGTGCCACAGGAGTGTCCTCAAATTGCGGTCGGTCCGGGATGAGGTTAACGCTAGGGTGGGTGCACATGATTATGGAGACGTATTGTCCCTATAACTCGTATTGCGAACTGCAATGCCACCGATGCCCGCCCCTCGCCACCGGAGTCACAAGTGTTCGAACCAGCCCAGCTGCGCTCCTTCCTGGCCGTCGCCGAAACCCTGAGCTTCACTAAGGCTGCTGAGCGGTTGGGGCTGGCCCAACCCACCATCAGCCAGCACGTCCGCAAGCTGGAAACCGCAGCCAAGCGGGTGCTCATCACGAGGGATACCCGCGATGTCAGGCTGACGGACAACGGCGATGCGATGGCCGGGTTCGCGCGGAACATCCTCTCGGCCCACGACGCCGCCGCCCGTTATTTTTCCGGCTCAGCCATGCGTGGACGGCTGCGGTTCGGCACCGCTGATGACCTCGCCATCACCGGACTGCCACGCATCCTTCGCGAGTTCCGCCAAATCTATCCGCAGATCAACCTGGAGCTGACAGTTGGCCAGAGTGACCAGCTGTACCGGAAGCTCAACGCAGGCCAACTGGACCTTGTATTCGTGAAATGGGTGGCCGGAGCCAAGGACGGCACAGTGGTCCAGCATGATTCCTTCTCCTGGGTAGGGCAGGAACAGACAGTGCTGGAACCAGGATCACCTGTCCCGCTGATCGCGTACCCCTCGCCCAGCTTGAGCCGGAAACTCGCCATCGATGCCTTGGAGTCGCGTGGCAGGACGTGGCGCATCACCTGCACCACGCGCCAGATCAGCGGGGTTCTGGCCGCCGTCCGGGCAGGCATTGGAGTCGCCGTGATGCCGTCCTCCCTGGTACCCGACGACCTGAAGATCATCACCCGGCGCTTTGACCTGCCGGCAGTCGGCGACGTGGATTTCACCCTGATCCGCAACCCCTTGGCCAACTCCGAGGTGATCGACGCGCTGACACAGTCAATAGTGGGCCGGACCATCAACCAGCCGGCTTAAGGACATTTGCTGGAGCTCCGCGGTCACGGGCGGAGCACCTCGAGGCCCGGTGACCTTTCACGGGAGGCCTTTATTGCCGACGTCGTCAACGTCATCGAGAGCCCCACGGAGAATATGCAGCTCGGGGAATTCTTCCGCTCCTGGCCGGTTCCCTTCCTGAGCCGGGATAAGGCGCAGTTCGTATCGCGCGGCCACGATGTTCGGCGGGCTGACGTCCCGGACGCATCCCACGACGCGCACCTGGACACCAACGGCGCCTGGGCAGCGGCGTTGAAGTCGTTCCTGAGCAGCTAAAGCTTAGGACAGAAGACAACCCGTTCTCCATTGATGCCAGAAGGTAGCATCACCTATGCTGGTTTTCCCACTGGTCAATCAGTTGGCCAGGTCTCTAACACGAGCATGCCCTGCCCGTCAGGTTGCATGCCCGGGACAGGCAGCCAATGACGACAGCCAAGAACACCCACCTCAGCTCTTCACACGCCCGCCCGCATAACACCGCACGGCCGCCGGCCACCCGCCAATCCACCCTCGGCTCCGGACTAGCCACCACAGACACCGGATACGTGGGTAAGCCCACTTGCGACAAGTGCCGCACCGATGAATTTGTCTACCTTGAGTCCTACATCCCGCCGACATACCGGCGCGACGGATCCGTTGCTGCCCTGGGCGAAGTCGCCTACACCTGCACCCGATGCGAGGAATTTTCCGCCCACAGCGTGCCGGTGACCTGGTCACCACCAGGCTGGTACCTGGGCTGATCGGACAGCCAACCAGCCAGTACAGCAGAAGGCCGGGCGGCCACCGCGAAGGTGGCCGCCCGGCCTTTGCCTTGCTGGGAATGTGACTAGATCAGGGCGTCCGAAAGGTGGTTCGGTGTGCCGAAGCGGTGCGCGGTGATGCTGACAGCCTGCTCGTGCAGGAACGGCAGCAGTTCCACGCGGCCGGCCTCGGTGACCGGGTGTGCGTAGACAGCAAGGTCCGGGCGGCCGCCGGTCGCCTGAGCCAAGGCAGCGGCGTCTCCGCCGATCAGGCGGATGCGAGCCCCCGAAAGTTTACCGGCAGAAGCGAGCTGGCCAGCGGCAGCCAGCCATTCGCCGTCGGACTCAACCTTGACGTCGATATCCAGCGCGGTGAGGACCGGGCGCAGTTGGGCGGGAAGCTCGACGGCGGCGGACACCGTCAGCTCCGAGCCCGCCAGCACGCCTGCTGCTACGGTCCGGACCAGGTGCGCGAGCGGCGCGCCTGCGGACAGCCGCACCGTCACCGGCAGGCTGCGGTACCGGAAGATGTTGCGCTCCGCGCTGAGGCCGGAAACGTCCTTGGCGGTGCCGAACTCCTCTGCCCAGGCCTCCGCGTCCGAGGCCAGGGCCCGCTCGACGGATTCGAATTCTGCAGGCTCCAGGGCGGAACCTGCGGCATTGATGATCCGTCGGACGCCGGGATGGCTGATGGTGGCATCCGCCGTGCTCGTGGCGGCAGTCCAGTTGCCCAGACCCGCGAGGTAGTTGGGTCCGCCGGCCTTTGTGCCGGCGCCGACGGCCGACTTCTTCCAGCCGCCGAAGGGCTGGCGCTGCACGATGGCTCCGGTGATGCCACGGTTCACGTACAGGTTTCCGGCCTGGATGGTCTCCAGCCAGACGCCCAGCTCCTCCGGGTTCAGGGAGTGCAGGCCCGCGGTGAGGCCGTACTCGATCTGGTTCTGGATGGCGATGGCCTCTTCCAGCGTTTCAGCGGTCATCACGCCCAGGACCGGGCCGAAGAACTCGGTCAGGTGGAAGTAGGAACCGCGCTTGACGCCGTTGCGAACGCCGGGGCTCCAGAGCCGGCCGGTGCCGTCCAGCTTCTTCGGTTCCACTGCCCAGTTTTCGCCTTCGCCGAGCGTGGTGAGGGCGTTGAGGAGTTTGCCGTTGGCAGGCTCGATAATCGGACCCATCTGGCTGGTGGGATCCTCGGGGTAGCCCACCTTCAGTGAAGTGACGGCGTCGATCAGCTGGTTGTGGAACCGCTTGGATTTGGCCACCGAGCCCACGAGGATCACCAGTGAAGCGGCCGAGCACTTCTGACCGGCGTGGCCGAACGCAGAGTAGGCAACGTCCTTGGCGGCAAGGTCCAGGTCGGCGCTGGGGGTGACGATGATGGCGTTTTTGCCGCTGGTCTCGGCCAGGAGCGGCAGGTCCTGGCGGAAGGAGCGGAACAGCTCTGCGGTCTCGTAGCCGCCGGTGAGGATCACGCGGTCAACGGCCGGGTGTGAGATCAGCTGCTTGCCAAGTTCCCGTTCACCCAGTTGCACCATGGTCAGGACGTCGCGGGGAACGCCGGCTTCCCAGAGCGCTTCCACCATCACGGCGCCGCTGCGGGCGGCCTGCTTGGCGGGCTTGATGACGACGGCGGAGCCGGCCGCGAGTGCCGCGAGGGTGGATCCGGCCGGGATGGCGACCGGGAAGTTCCACGGCGGTGTGACCACGGTGAGCTTGGCAGGGACGAACGTGGCGCCATCGACCTTTTCCAGCTTGCGGGCAGACTCTGCGTAGTAGTGGGCAAAGTCCACTGCTTCGCTGATCTCGGGATCGCCCTGGTCGATGGTCTTGCCGGTTTCGCTGGCCATGACCTCGAGCAGGTCGGCGCGGCGGGCCTCGAGGACGTCGCCGGCGCGGTGCAGGATCTCGGCGCGCTCGTCGCCGGAGAGCTCGCCCCAGGCTTTGCCCTTTTCGACGGCGGTGGCAATCACGGTGTTGAGGGTGGCCTCGTCCCTGATGGATGCTGCAGCAACGGAAGCGTTACCCAGCGTCGAGGACGGAACACGTCCCAGGATGGCGCGGCCCCAGTCGCGGTTGGCGGGCAGGGACGGGTCGGTGTCCGGGGTGTTCTCAAAGCCGCTGTGGGGCATCGGAACCGGCGGCAGGCTGCGGTCCTGCTGCCGGTTGGCCGGCGGAACCGCGTTGTCCAGCGCTGTCAGCGACGCGAGGAAGCGCTGCTTCTCGCGCTCGAACAGGACCTCGTTTTCACTCAGCTCAAAGACGGCTGACATGAAGTTGTCCTGGCTGGCGCCCTCTTCGAGGCGGCGGATGAGGTACGCGATGGCGACATCGAACTCGGCCGGGTGTACCACCGGGGTGTAGAGCAACAGCGAACCGACGTCCTTTTTGACGGCTTCGGCCTGGCCCTGTGCCATGCCCAGCAGCATCTCGAACTCGATCCCGGATTCCACCCCGCGCTGCTTGGCCAGCAGCCAGGCGAAGGCGATGTCGAACAGGTTGTGGCCGGCCACGCCGATCCGAATGTTCTGGATCCGGTCCGGATGGAGCGAGTAGTTGATGACGCTCTTGTAGCTGGTGTCGGAGTCCTGCTTGCTGCCCCAGGTGGCCAGCGGCCAGTCATGGAGGGAGGCTTCCACCTGCTCCATCGGCAGGTTGGCGCCCTTGACCACGCGAACCTTGATGGCTGCACCGCCGTTGGCCCGGCGTTCGGCAGCCCAGTCCTGCAGGCGGATCATGGCTGAGAGTGCGTCCGGGAGGTAGGCCTGGAGCACGATGCCGGCCTCGAGGTCCTTGAACTCAGGCTTGTCCAGGATCCGGGTGAAGACCGCAATGGTCATGTCCAGGTCCTTGTACTCCTCCATGTCCAGGTTGATGAACTTGGCCTTCTTGCCGTTTCCGGCGAAGGAGGCGGCGCGCTGGAACAGCGGGGTGAGCTTCTCGACGACGTGTTCCACGGCTTCATCAAAGGCCCAGGCGGAGTGCGGGGCAACGGTCGAGGACACCTTGATGGAGACGTAGTCCACGTCGGGACGGGCCAGCAGGGTGTGTGTGCCTTCGAGCCGGCGGGAAGCTTCGTGCTCACCGAGGACGGCTTCACCGAGGAGGTTGACGTTGAGCTTGATGCCGTCCTTGCGGATCTTGGCGATGGCCGGGCCCAGCTTCGCCTCGGTGGCGTCCACGATCAGGTGGCCAACCATCTCGCGCAGGACTTTGCGGGCAATGGGGATAACAACCTGCGGCATGACCGGAGCCATGGTGCCGCCGAGCTGAACAGCGCGGCGCATGTACCAGGGCAGGAACGCGGGGACCTTGGGAGCCAGTGCGGCGAGGTTGCGTGCGGCGACGTTCAGGTCTTCGGGGCGGACTACACCGTCGACAAAGCCAACGGTGAAGTCGAGGCCGTTGGGGTCCTTCAACACACCTGCGAGCTGCTGGGCTGAAGCATCCACGGGAACCTTGGACGCCTCGGTTAGCCAGTGGCGGACCAGCGCGACGGTTTCGTTGGCAAGCGCCTTCGCCTGCGGCACATCGACGTCGACGGTCCGCGGCGTCGTTCCGGCGGCAACTGCCGGTTCCATTGCAATGTGGGTCATGGCTTTTCCCGTTCTTTCCTGTGGTTCGAGGGGTCTTACCCACCAGTATGATCTTGCAGTCACGTAAGATAAAGCGATCTTTTCTAAGCAATACAGGTTAGAAAAACCAAAGATTTAGGCCGCCCGCGTACGACCCAACCGGCCTTGTTAAACGCCCCACCACCTTCCGCACGTTTCAAGCCCACGCCCCATCACGTTCCGCATGAAATCCGGCAACCCTTTTGCACTGCCCAATAAGCAACGAACCCTCCCCCACAGGAAGTGGAAGAGGGTTCGTTGCTTTTACGCCAGAGGTGATAGAGCGTCCGGGAATTTGGTGCGGTAGGTGATGGGGCGTTGGGGAGAGGGTCAGCCGACTGGCCGGTGCATCTCCACAATCTCCTCGTGCCGCGGGCTGTTCGGGTTCATCAGCGAGTTCTTGCGTCCATAGAAGAAGTAGATGGCAAGGCCGACAAGAAGCCAGACGCCGAAGCGCGCCCAGGTTTCCCAGTGCAGCTGGAACATCAGGAAGGCCGAGGCCAGCACACCGAAGGCCGGGATGACCGGCATCAGTGGCAGGCGGAAGGTGCGGGGAGCATCCGGACGCTTGTAGCGGAAGACGATCACCGAGAAGCAGACGACGACGAACGCGGCCAGGATGCCGATGTTCGTGAGGTCCGCAACGGCCTTGATGGGAAACACTCCGGCCAGCAGGGCGGAGGCGACGCCGGCGATCCACGTGACACGCTGCGGGGTGCCGTGGCGGTCAGTCTTGGCGAACCAGCCGGGCAGCAGGCCATCGCGGCTCATCGAGAACCAGACACGGGTAACGCCGAGGAGGAAGGTCAGCATCACGGTGAGGATGGACAACACGGCGAACACCGAGATGATGGTGGCGATCACCGGCAGGCCCACACCGGTGAAGGCTGAAGCGAAGCCTGCAGTCGGGTCGATGTCCCTGTAGTTCTGCATGCCGGTCAGCACCAGGGTGGCCGCGACGTACAGCAGCATTGCAATGATCAGCGAAAGGATGATGGCCTTGGGCATGTGCTTCTTGCCGTCTTTCGCCTCTTCGGCCGCAGTACTCATGGCGTCGTAGCCGAACACGGCGAAGAAGACTGTGGCCGCGCCGGCGAGGACGGGGCCGAAGCCGCTGGGCATAAACGGGTTGTAATTGTTGGTGTCGATGTAGAAGACGCCCAGCCCGATGATGAAGAGGATCAGGATGACCTTGATGGCCACGGCCACGAGTTCAAAACGGCCGAACGCCTTGGTGCCGCGCGAGAGGATCCAGGTCACGATGAGGCACACCACGATGGCCGGGATGTTCACGATTCCGCCCCGGCCCTCATCGGCCGTGGACGTCATCCAGACAGGCATGTTGATGCCGATTCCGGAGAGGAAGGCGTCGAAATAGCCGGAGATGCCGATGGCCACCACCGCCACGATGGCGATGTATTCGAGCAGCAGGTCCCAGCCGATGAACCAGCCGATGATTTCCCCCAGTGCCACATATCCATAGGTATAGGCCGAGCCCGCACGCGGAATCATGCCCGCGAACTCTGCGTAGGACAGCGCGGCGGCCGCCGACGCAAGACCGGCCACCAGGAAGGAAATCAGCACCGCGGGGCCCACCCCGGGCGCGCTTTCGCTTCCTGCTGCCACCAGTCCCGCAAGGGAGAAGATGCCGACGCCGATAATGCCGCCTACGCCGATCGCCGTAAGCTGCCACAGCCCGAGTGACTTAAAGAGGCCACTGTGTTTGTTTTCTTCCTCGATGTCGTCGATGGGCTTGCGCCTCATGATCGACTGGCTCATGTCTCTAGTGCTCATCAGGAACTCCTGCTTGGGGTGCGACCCCGCCGCGGCACGCCCACGGGCGCAGTGACGGGGGTAACTCGGTCCCAACAGTATGCAAGCCTGCTTGCATTAGATAAAGTGACTACTTCTAACCTATATTCGTTAGTTTCAGTTAGGAATTCGCCATGCTTGACGTCCGCAGGCTCCGGCTGCTCCGCGAATTAAGCATCCGGGGGACGCTAGCGGAGGTGGCGGAGGCACTGCAGTACAGCCCGTCGTCGGTATCGCAGCAGCTTGCCCTGCTCGAGAAGGACGTGGGCGTGGAGCTGCTCCGCAAGACCGGGCGGCGGGTGCAGCTGACCCCCCAGGCCGAAGTGCTGGTAGCGCACACGGCGCAGCTGCTTCAGACCATGGAACAGGCGGAAGCGGATCTGGCGGCTTCCCTGACCACCGTCACGGGGACAGTCAGGATCGCGGTTTTCCAGTCAGCGGCCCTTGCGCTGATGCCGGACACCCTCACCCGGATGTCCTCCAAGTACCCCGAGGTCCGTATTGAGATGATTCAACGGGAACCCGAAACCGCGCTGCATGAGACGTGGGCACGCGACTTCGACCTGGTCATTGCCGAGCAGTATCCCGGGCACGCGGCGCCGCGATATCCGGAGCTGGACCGGATCAAGCTGACCACTGACGCCATCCGGCTGGCAGTCCCGGCCGGGTCCGACGGCGGGCCGGCCATCCGCTCGCTCGAAGACACCGCGGAACTCGCGTGGGTTATGGAACCCCGGGGTGCCGCGTCGCGCCATTGGGCGGAACAGGCGTGCCGCAGCGCCGGCTTCGAACCGGACGTACGGTACGAGACCGCTGACCTGCAGGCGCAGATCCGCCTGATTGAGTCCGGCAATGCGGTGGCGCTGATGCCGGACCTGGTATGGACCGGCCGCGGCACCACGGCACAACTGTTGGAACTGCCAGGCAAGCCGTACCGCACCATCTTCACCTCCGTCCGCCGCTCCAGCGCAAAACGTCCCGCCATCCTCGCCGCCCGGGAAACCCTCGCCGCCGCTGCAGAAGCGGTGGCGGGGAACGACGCCGGATGAGGACCGCCGTCGCACGCCCTTCTTCGTGCCGCCCAGGTGTTCCCTGCGTCACTGCGCGGAAGGGCCCCCGGCGCTAGACTGATGCCGTTATGAATCGAACAATGTTCAAGTCCAAAATCCACCGGGCCACCGTTACCCACGCCGACCTGCACTACGTAGGGTCGGTCACCGTTGACCTGGACCTGCTTGAGGCTGCCGACATCCTGCCCGGCGAACTCGTCTCGATTGTGGACATCACCAACGGTTCACGGCTGGAAACGTACACCATCGCCGGCGAGCGCGGCTCGGGCGTCATCGGCATCAATGGTGCCGCCGCGCACCTGATGCATGAAAACGATCTTGTCATCCTGATTACCTACGCCCAGATGACCACCGAGGAAGCCAGGGCCTACGAGCCGCGGGTGGTCCACGTGGACGAGAACAACCGGGTGATCCAGCTGGGCAACGACCCCGCCGAGGGCCTGACGCCCGGACTGCTGCGTCCCCCGTTTGCCCTTAACAACGCCAACTTCTAACCGGAGCGTGTGTCCCGGTACCTGCCTCCGCCGCGCCCTGTGGCTTAATCCGCTGCGGCTTGTCCCTTGCTAGGCGTACTGGCTGGCTTTTTTGTGGTCTGGTGCATCATCCTGGTGGGCTGGTTTGTGGGCCGGCAGAAAATCCTGGGCGACAATGCACGGCAGGTCCTCAGTTCCCTCACCTTTTTTGTGGCCAGCCCGGCGCTCCTTTTTGAAACGCTGAGCAGGGCGCGCCTCGCCGAAGTCTTCGCAGCACCGCTGCTGGTTGCGGCGGTGTCGGCCATTGCCACCGCCGCCATATTCTTTGCCATCGCCAAGTTCTGGCTGAAACGCTCGCTTTCCGAGGCCCTGATGTCCTCGATGGCGGCCTCGCTGGTCAACTCCGCCAACCTCGGCATTCCCATCGCCGTCTACGTCCTGGGCGATGCGAGCTACGTGGCGCCGCTACTGATCTTCCAGTTGGCCTTTTTCACGCCGCTGTTCCTGATGATCCTGGATTCGAGCACCAGCTCGCACCGCACCACGCCCCTGAGTTTTGTGGTGATGATCCTGAAGAACCCCATGATCGTCGGCTCCGCGCTGGGCCTGCTGGTGGCGGGTACCGGCTGGCAGGTCCCGCCGCTGGTCATGGAGCCCATCCACCTGATCGGCGGTGCGGCAATTCCGGCCATGCTGATCGCTTTTGGCATGAGCCTTAACGGCAGCCGCCCGCTGCAGGCCTCCGCGGCCCGCCGGGTGGACACGCTGCTGGCCAGTGCATTCAAACTGGCGGTCCAACCGGCGCTTGCGTATCTCTTCGCACGGTTCGCGCTGGGGCTGGAAGGCCATGTTCTTTTCGCCGTGGTGGTCACGTCAGCGCTGCCCACCGCACAAAATGTTTTTGTAGCCGCCAGCCGTTACAAAACCGGCCTCACCGTGGCCAAGGACACCGTGCTGATTACTACGGTGGTGGCAGTCCCGGCGATGATTGGCGTAGCGCTGCTGCTGACGTGATGGGAGCTTGATGGAAAAGATGCTGGACACCGTGGTGATCGGCGGCGGAGCCATGGGATCGGCCGCAACCTGGGCGCTGTCGCGACGCGGCCGGCAGGTGACGCTGGTGGAGCAGTTCGGGCCCGGGCACAAGATCGGCGCCTCGCACGGCAGCACCCGCAACCTGAACCCCGGCTACCACCGTCCCGAATACGTGGCCATGCTGGCCGAGGGGCTGGCCCTGTGGGACGAGCTGGAGCAGGAAAGCGGCGAGACGCTGCTGGCGCGCACGGGAATCGTGAACCACGGACCGGACCCGCGGCTTGCGGACGTCGCCGCGGCCCTGAACGAGGCAGGCATCCGCGCCGAGTTCCTGTCCCCCGTGGAGGCAGGCGAGCGCTGGCGCGGCATCCGGTTCGACCAGCAGGCGCTGCACATGCCCGACGGCGGCCAACTCAACCCGGAGGCTGCGCTCCCCGCCTTCCAGCGGCTCGCCACGGCCCGGGGCGCCGAGATCCGCCACCATACCAAGGTGGTTGAACTCCGGGTGATGGACGACGGCGTCCGGCTGGCTTTGGAGTCCGGCGCCGGTACCGAGGTGGTCGCCGCCGCCCAGGTGGTGGTCACAGCCGGCGGCTGGACGGAGAAACTCCTCGGCAGCAGCGGCGCAGGACTCCGGATCCCGCAGCTGCGGGTCACCCAGGAGCAGCCGGTGCACTTCCAAGCGGTGGACCAGGGGGCCGCATGGCCCGGGTTCAACCACATGCCGGGCATGGGCGAGCAGTACAAGAACTGGTACTCCCCCGTATACGGAATGCAGACTCCTGGTGAGGGCATCAAGGCAGGCTGGCACGGCGTGGGACCGGTGGTGGACCCGGACCGGCGCTCCTTCCAGCCGGAGCCTGCCCAGCTTGCCGCCCTGCAGGACTATGCGCGGGTGTGGCTGCCCGGCGTCGACGCGGACTTGTTCGAGGCGATCAGCTGCACCTACACCACCACCCCGGATGAGGACTTTGTCCTGGACCGGATCGGCCCCGTGGTGATCGGCGCCGGGTTCTCCGGGCACGGGTTCAAGTTCACTCCCGTCGTCGGCCGGATCCTTGCAGACCTCGCCACCGGCGCCCGGCCGGCCCCGGAAATCTTCCGCGCAGCACGCTAGGTATCAGTGCTGCTGCTGGCCCTCCCCACTGCTGCTCAGAGTCTCCTCTTCGGGTTGCTGAGCGGTGTCCGCCTTCACCGCGGGCATCGCCAGCACCGCGGCCACGGTGAGGATGCCGCCCACCAGCGCCGCCAGGAAGACAGCGCCGGAAGCAGCCACCACTGCGGGAGCATCACCTTCCCCGGCTGTGTTTGCGTAGATCGCATTGGCTACGGCGCCGAATACGGCCACGCCCAGTGCGCTGCCGATGGAACGGGCGAACATGTTGGTGCTGGTCACCACACCGCGCTCATTCCAGGAAACGCTGGACTGCGCAGAGATCAGGGTGGGCGTGGCAACCAGCCCCAGGCCGAGTCCCACCACAAAGCAGCTGGCCGCCACCAGCACCGGGTTGGGAGTGGCTGCCGTGAGTGTCAGGGCCATGAGTCCCGCCACGGTGATGGAGATGCCGATCAAGGCGGTTGCCTTGAACCCGATCCGCAAGTAGAACCGCCCGGCCTGCGAGGCGCTGATGGGCCAGCCGAGGGTGAGCGCTGCGAGCGCCAGGCCGGCAATGAGGGGCGAGGTGCTCAGTGCCCCTTCCAGGAACGTGGGGACGTAGGACGTCAGCCCGATCATCACCGCGCCGACCCCGAAAGACACCAGTGCAGTGGTGCCAAGAAGCCGCCGCGATACCACCCAGGATGGCAGGACAGGTTCCGCCGCCCGGCGCTCCACCACGAGGAACAGGGCCAGCAGCAATGCGCCCACCGCAAAGATGCCGATGCTGACCGGGGAATTCCACTCCCACCCCTGCCCGCCCTCGAGGGCGCCAAGGATCAGCAGGCCAAGTGAAACCGCCAGCAGGGCCGCGCCGGCGTAGTCCACCGTGTGCTTGGCGCGCTCCACGTTCTCGTGGAGGGTCCGGAACAGCATCCACGCGGCCAGCAGGCAGAGCGGAACGTTGACCAGGAAGATTCCGCGCCAGATCCCCAGTGCGGAGAAGATGCCGCCAAGGCTTGGACCAACCACCGAGGAAACCGCCCACACACTGGCAAGGTAGCCCTGGACCTTGGCGCGCTCCTCGAGCGAGTAGATGTCACCGGCGATGGTGATGGACACGGGCAGCACGGCTCCCGCGCCGAGCCCCTGCAGCGCCCGGAAAGCGATCAGGGCCGGCATGCTCCAGGCGATCCCGCACAGGATGGAACCGAGCAGGAACAGCCCGATGCCGGCCAGGATGATGGGCTTGCGGCCAACCATGTCCGAGAGCTTGCCGTAGATGGGCACCGAGACGGCCTGGGCCAGCAGGTATGCAGAAAAAAGCCACGGGAACGACTCGAACCCGCCGATGTCACGAACGATTGACGGTACCGCGGTGGCCACGATGGTGGAGTCGATGGCCACCAGCCCGGCAGACAGCATCAGTGCAATGAGGATGGGGCCCCGTTCAGAACGGAACCCCACTCCCTGCGAGCGGGCGGTCATCATCAGTCTCGTTTCGGTTTGGGTCCCTGTTACCTCCACTCTAGGTACCCAAAACGCACGCCTGCTATCTTTTGCCCTGGTGTTCGTCCAGGAGCCGGGCGCAGCGGATGAAGCCCAGATGGGAGTACGCCTGCGGATGGTTCCCCAGGTGGGTCTCCGTGCCGGGGTCGTACTCCTCCGGCAGCAGTCCGGTGGGCCCGAAAAGGTTCACCAACTGGTCGAACAGGTCCCAGGCCTCATCAATCCGGCCCACGGCCACGTAGGCTTCGATCAGCCAGGTGGTGCAGATGTGGAACCCGCCCTCCAGGCCCGGCAGGCCGTCGTCGTACCTGTACCGGAAAACGGTGGGCCCCACCCGCAGCTCCCGCTCCACGGCAGTGACGGTGTCCAGGAAGCGCTGGTCCGCAACGTCCAGCAGGCCGGAAAGGCCAATGTGCAGGACGGCAGCATCAAGGTCCGGGCTGTCGTACGCCACGGTGTAGGAATTTGCCGACTCATCCCAGCCCTCGCACAGCACCTCCTCCCGGATGGTGCCGGCGGTCAGCGCCCAGGCCGGGTCCGGCTCCCGGCCGTGTCGGGCCGCTGTGCGCAACGCCCGGTCAAGGGTCACCCAACACATCACCTTGGAGTAGACGTGGTGGCGGGCTGCACGCCGGGCTTCCCAGATCCCGTGGTCAGGTTCGCGCCAGCGGGCCAGGACCGCTGAGGACATCTGGACCATCAGCTCCCAGTGCTGATCGGCGAGCACGCCTTCCCGCTCGCTCAGCGCATGGATCAGCTCAGCAACGGGCCCGAAGACGTCCAGCTGGACCTGGTGGTCCGCGGCGTTGCCGATCCTGACGGGGCGGGAGCCGGCGTAGCCGGGAAGGCTGTCGACGACGGCTTCCGTGGAGAGCGGCGCGCCGGTCACCGAGTACAGGGGGTGCAGCCATTCGGGGCCGGGTGCGTGTTCGAGGATCCGCCCCAGCCAACCCAGGAATCCGACAGCCTCCGCCGTGGAGCCGAGGTCCACCAGCGCGTTTACCGTCATGGACCCGTCCCGCAGCCAGCAGTACCGGTAGTCCCAGTTCCTTGTCCCGCCGATTCCCTCAGGCAGCGACGTGGTGGGGGCCGCGAGGACTGCACCTGTTGGTTCGTGCACCAGGGCGCGGAGCACCAGCGCCGACCGCCGCACCAGGGAAGGTTTAACGGACGGGAGGACAAGCTTCTGGACCCACTGCCGGGCATGAAGGGCCACCCCCGACCGCCGCTCCGTCTCCCCTTCCGGGTCCGCGGGCTGCGGTTCCGTGTCTCCGCAGCGCAGGTTGAGCACCACGGGGCCGTCCTGCAGGTTCACGGATGCTGTGGCCGTAGCGTGGCGCCCGTCTGAGGTGATGCTGAAAGTGACCCCAGGGGCGAACAGGATGATCGGTTCTGAGGTACCCAGAATGTGAAGTTCATCCCCGCGGGCCTCCATGCTGAACGGGGCATTGGCGTAGTCCGGCCGGGGAGCAAAGGTTATCCTTGCGGCGCCATTGCCCGAGAGCACCCGGACCAGGCTGGTGATGCCGTCCGGGGCAGGCTCCAGGTAGTCCGTGACCGTGACGTCCGCCCACCGGGTTTCAGCAATCATGGTGCTGTCCACGTAGCGCTGCCCCAGCACCGGGGAGGCCTTAACCGGCTCCACGGAGAAGTGGCCGGCGGCGTCTCCGCCGAGGATGTGGGCAAACAAGGATCCCGAATCCGGCAGCGGATGGCTCATCCAGCAGATCTTCGCATCGGGTGTCAGCAGCGCGGTGGAGGAACCGTTGCCGATCATGGTGTGCCGCTCAAGTCCCACGGCATCCTCGCCGAACAGCCATGCCCTGCGCAGTTCGAAGAGGAGGGCCAGGACCCGGGCGAAAGTTTCCGGGTCACGGACACGGTGCGCAGCGCCGGTTTCCCCCGGCCCTACCCGCAGGCCCAGGTCCGGCCCGCGCAGGGTGGCGATGGCCAGTTCGTCACTGTAGGCATCCCCGGCGAACATGGCTGCGCTGGCTCCGAGCCGGGAACGGAGGCTTTCCAGGGCCTCCGCTTTGGACGGCTCCACCACGGACAGGTCCAGCACTGAACCGTCCACAATGAAGAACAGGCCGTGCGTGCGGGCAATCTCCCGGGCAGATTCCGTTACGGACTCCACGACGTCCGGCGGTGCAGGCCGGGTGTGGACAGAAATGGCCACGGGTTTGCGTTCAATCCAGATGCCTTTTTGGAAACCCACGGCCTCATTGAGCGCGGCGTTGACCTTCTGCAGGACGGACTCGGTGGCCAGGGTCTGGGCGTGCGCGAAGCCCATATCCGATTCCGCGCCGTGCGAGCCAATGAGATGAACCTCCACCGGAAGGCGGGATACCGCTGCAAGATCACGGAGCGAGCGCCCCGAAATGACTGCCGCATGGGTGTTGGGGAGGGCAGCAAGGGCGCGCAGGGCTATAGCCGCACTGCCGAGTGGGAGGATCTCGGTGGAGATGCCCTCGGCGCCGCACAGCGTGCCGCCATAGTTGCAGGCCACCAGCAGCCCGGGAACCCGAGCCAGTACTTTGAGCTCCGCGAGGAGCGCAGGCGTCAGCCCGTTCTCCACAGCATCCGACTGGACGAAAGCGCGGAGCATCTCCAGCGGGAGGGAACGGGTGAGCAGCGCGGAATCCGCCACGCTTTGGTTTAAAGGCGTCGGCATCCGTGTACCCCTCAAGGCAGGACCAGGCCGGGAACTCAGCCGCTGGATTGCCTGCGGACTACCGGTTGGTGCCCCTCGCGGGAATCCCGGCGGTTTCCCCTGGGGGCAGTTCCCATATTCGGCCCCGGCGGTTTCCCGCGAAAGTCCCCTTCATTGCGTATGTGTAAAAGTCCGGCGTCCGTCCCGTGCCCGTGTCAAAAGCGGCAGGGCCTGAACCTTCGCGAACTAGACCCGCACCAGCCCGGCAGCCATGGCCAGGAGTTCAACGGACCGCAGCCGCGCCCCGGTGTCGTTGCTTTGGTGGGCGACAATGAGTTCGTCGGCATCGGCGTACGCGCCAAAGCTATCCAGGTAATCCATAACGACGTCGGGCGTTCCCACCGCAGAGTAGGTCATCATCTGCGAGACGTGCTGCCCCTGTGGGGAGTCGAGGATCATGTCTGCTTCGTCGTCGGTAAACTCACGGCCGCCGCCAAAGAACAGGGAGACCCTGGCCCGTTTGGTGGCCTGCATCATCGCCTGTGCTTCAGAGGCGGAATCAGCGGCAATGACGTTGACGCCAGCGATGACGTGCGGGGCATCCAATTGCGCGGAGGGCTTGAATTCACGGCGGTAGATGGCCACGGCATCCTGCAGCGCGTTGGGGGCAAAGTGCGAGGCGAACGCGTACGGCAGGCCCAGCTGGGCGGCGAGGCGGGCACCGAACAAAGAGGATCCCAGGATGTACAGCGGCACGTTGGTGCCCTTGCCCGGGGTGGCTTCGACCCCCTGGATCCTGGTGGGGCCGGTGAGGTAGCCCTGCAGTTCCAGGACGTCCTGCGGGAAACTGTCCGCGGACATGGGGTCGCGCCGCAGCGCGCGCATCGTGTTCTGGTCGCTGCCGGGCGCGCGGCCGAGGCCAAGGTCGATCCGGCCCGGGTGCAGGGTTTCCAGGGTGCCGAACTGCTCGGCGATGGTCAGCGGCGAGTGGTTGGGCAACATGACCCCGCCGGCACCGAGCCGGATGCTCTCCGTTTGGGCGGCAACGTGGGCGATCAGGACGCTGGTGGCCGAGGAGGCAATGGAGGACATGTTGTGGTGCTCGGCGTACCAGACGCGCCGGTATCCCAGCTTCTCGGCGCTCTGCGCCATGGCCACGCTGCCTGCGAAACTCTCTGCCGCCGTCTGGCCCTTGCCGATGGTTGCCAGGTCAAGGATGGAGAGGGGGAGAGTCACGGTAAGTGCCGGCCTTTCAAAATGTTGCGTAGAGTTTGCCGGCCGGGTCGCGGCGGGCACTCAATGCATAACGACGGCGGCGTCCGGCTTATTTCTGTGACTTACGGCATACGCAGCGGGCTGCCGGGCTCCGCGAAGCCCACACCGCAGCCTTCACCATCACCGCGCTGCTGGCGCTTGCTGCCTGCGCAGATCCAGGTGCCACGGCGGCGACAGCGCCGTCGTCGTCCTCCGCCACAACGGCCGGTAAGACTTTCAACCTGTCCCCCGAACAGGACCGTTTCAAGGTCTCAGTTGACCCCGCGGCCGCAGCTTTGGTTCCCGAGGCCATCAAGGCTGACGGCAAGCTCACTGTGGTGAGCACCGGAGGTACCGCACCGCTGAGCCTTTTCGCCACGGACAACAAGACCCTCATCGGCAGCGAGGTGGACATCGCCTACGCCGTGGGTCAGACCCTGGGGCTGGAGGTCGAGGCTCTTCCGGTGGCCTGGGCCGACTGGCCGCTGGGCGTTGAGTCCGGCAAGTACGAGGCCGTGCTCTCCAACGTCACGGTCACCGAGGCGCGCAAGGAAAAGTTCGACTTCGCCACCTACCGGAACGACCTTCTGGGGTTCTACGCCAAGAGCGGTTCGGACATCGGCGGGATCAAGGAAGCCAAGGATGTTGCCGGCAAGCGCATCATCGTCGGCTCCGGCACCAACCAGGAAGCCATCCTGGTGCGCTGGGACGAGGAGAACAAAAAGAACGGCCTGAAGCCGGTTGAGTTCCAGTATTACGACGACGACTCGGCCTCCACCCTGGCCCTTCAGTCGGACCGGGCGGACCTGACGTTCGGGCCCAACGCGGGTGCCGCCTACAAGGCAGCCCAGGACGGCAAGAGCAAGCAGGTGGGCACACTCAACGGCGGCTGGCCGCTGACGGCGGAGATCGCCTTCACCACCAAGAAGGACAATGGTTTGGCCGTGGCCGCCCAGGCCACGCTGAACGAGCTGATCGAGAACGGCACCTACGCCAAAATCCTGGACCGCTGGGGCCTGACTTCGGAGGCCGTCCAGAAGTCCGAGCTGAACCCGGCAGGCCTCCCCAAGAAGTAGGGGGACCGGATCCGGAAAGTACACTCCGGGCGGGTTTGGCCATAGTCTGGCCCGATGGGGACAAATACCGTGAACTCCGGCGAACAGCTTGACCGGCAGTCCCGCATTCTCGAAGCGGCGCTGGAACTGCTGTCCCGCCACGGTATCTCCGGCGTGAGCATGCGGGCCGTGGCGCGCGAAGCCGGCGTCGCGCTGGGTCTCGTGAACTACTACTACGACGATAAGACCAGCCTCATCCGCGCGGCCCTGCACCGGGTGGATGAGCACGATCTCAGGCTGGTCTCGCCCGACCCGTCGCTGGCCCCGGACGACCAGTTGCGTGCGGCGCTGCGGCGCGTTGCGGGAGCTGACCTGCTCACCACCCGCTACCTGTCCCTGCGCCTGCACCTGTGGGCCCTCGCGCAGGCTGATGAAGGCTATGCGGAGATCAACGCCGCGGCCTTCGACCGGTATCTCGACGGGCTGGCGGCACTCGTCGGCAATGCCAAGCCCGAGCTCTCGCCGGAGGAATGCAAGGACCGGGCGGCCGACATCGTCGTCGTACAGAACGGTATGTGGCTGACCTCGCTTCTTGGCGTGGACAAGGCATCCATCCAGAGAAGCATCGCCCGCACGGAGCAGATTGCCTTCGGCCCGGCCGGGGACGATAACAGTGAGGGCGCCGCGCTTCACGAGCTCTAAGCCGGACGTTTCCCGGCGCCGGCCGGGAAGACGCCGAGCGCGCCGTCGCTGTAGCCCGGGCTGCCTTCAATTCCGGCGTCTGGTCCTCATTACCGGCACCGGAGGGCGGCACGTTCCTGCTCAAGGTCGCGGCGGAACTGCGCGTTCGGCAAGGCCTTCCTTGCGTGCACCCTGTCCGTCCACGCTGCCGCCATCCGGATGATGTTCGCGATGGCCCGGAACAATAACCTGCCGTTCAGCCGGCAGCTCAGCAAAGTGGATCCGGAACGCAGGACCCCGACTGTCGCGGCTATGGTGATCGGCGTCCTGGCCGTCATCCCGCTACTGGTCAACGTGAACCGGCTCCTGAAGAAGTGGCCGCTCGCCGACGACGGCTCCGAGCCCGGCTTCAGCCTGGGCAAGTGGGGACTGCCCGTGAACATCCTCGCGGTCCTGTGGGGCGGCGCCATGACGGTGAACCTGGTCTGGCTGTACCGCCGGAAGATCCGCCATCAGACGGGTGTGCTCCCGGAGCACGCCGCGGCCGTCGCAGCCCATCCGTCATCGGGCTCCGCCCTGCAGGCAATCTTAGCTGAATCCCGCGCTATGGAGGTCAAAGTGCCCTAGAGCCGCTGCTCCCATACCGTCAGCTGGAGCCTGACGGCCCCCAAGGAAGGGTCGACGGCGCACTCACCCTGCTGCCCGTCGGCCCTTCCTCGACGCTTTAAGCAGGTTAACAAGACGTTCGTTCGCCAATAAGCCGCGCGTTTGGTCCAACATATCGAGGGCGCCCTGCCTTATCCCAGGTTTCCACAAGATGCCCCGAGGCGCTGGTGTTGTTCGGAAATCAGCTGTGACTCACGAGCCACTTGATCCTGGATGACAACCGCTGATTGAAGAACCGCCGGGTCGGGCTTCGATTGCCGGGCCCGGCTCGCACAAGCATCTTGCCTCTGCGCCGGTACAAGCGGCACAAGGCCGCCCGTCTTCGTGGAAGTTTTTCCTGGGCCCCATCTATGGCAAGGTTCAGGGATTTCTTGCCCGGAAACGAGGCTTCGACAAGGTTTTTGCAACTTGGTTTCTAACGTTTCTCCAACTCGGGTTCATGAGAGTGGTTGTTACCTCGCAGGCGTCCGTCCTGCAGCTGAACTATTCCGGGGTCTGGGGGCGCCGCTAAGGAAAGGATTCGTAATGAGCTTTCGAAGGCACGTTTCTCCCGGTACGCCCGGTAACTCGTCCTCACGTAGACGTATCACTGGCTTGCTCGCGGGAACCACCACGCTTGCACTTCTGGGAGCTGGTGCGTCCGTTGTGATGGCGGCGAACCCCCCGGTCGGCCCTGGCAACATTGAAATCTTTACCAAGCGCGACATGGTCGCAATCGAGGGATACGCGGCACAGGCGGGACAGGACGCAACTATCCGCGTGTCCCGGGGCGGTAGCCTTATCGGCGTCGCACGCGGCGTGGTCGATAGCACCGGCTTCCTTGAGGTCAACCACCCCGGAGGCGTCTGCTGGGATCTGGTCACACCCAACATTTCAGGAGGCGACGACGTCACGGTCGAGTTTGAGGACGGCAGCTCAGACGGAGCGATAGCAGGCACGGCGGTCGTTACCTCAGTCGACGCTGTTGACGGGACGGCCACTCCGGAGACCGCCGGTGATGTCGAGGGCAAGGTTGTGGTCAAGGGCACGTACGGCGCGGACGTCGACATTGCCCGCATGGCGGTGGAAATCGTCAACCCCGACATGAGGGACATGGGCATCGGCGAGCGGGCAATCGGCTGGCCCGACGATGAGACACCTGCCGGCTACACGGTCGACGGCAGCACCGAGAACGGCGAGTTCACCGTGACGTACGGTTTCTTCTCCAAAGCCGAGCGCGACGCCGCTCTTGCTGGTGATCCGTCCGTCGCCAGCTGGCAGGCAGAACCGGTCGGCGTTGAAGCCCAGCTCGGCCTGACCATCTCCGAGTTCAAGGAGATTGACGGGCCAGGCTTCGGCGGATGCCCCGCGGGGCCCTCCGGGCAAGCACCCAACCAACCAACTGAGGCCTTCGCCAGCACGGCAGGCAACAACAGCATTACCGCCACCTGGGCACCCGCCACCGTTCCCGCGGACGCTCCTGCCATCACCGGCTACGAGGTAATCGCAGAGGACACTGTTCTGGGCCAGGAGGTGAGCATCAAGGTCGGAGCCGAAGCAACAAGCGCAACTATCCACGGCTTGGTGGACGGTCAGGCGTACCCGGTCAAGGTAGTGGCATTGAACGGACAGTCAAGTAACCCTGCGGCGGCCGGCACGGTTAACGTGACGTCTGCCGAGCAGCCTCCAGCGGCCTCCGCACCCGCAGGCCCGGGCGACGTGGCCGTGAAAGACGGCTCCCTGCTCGGTTCAGCGGATGTCACGTGGACCGCGGCCGCCGCCAACGGCTCGGCTGTCACCGGGTACACCGTTGAGGCGGTGTCCGGGGATGTGGCAGTCACTTCGGTTGAGGCAGGAAGCGGTGCCACTTCAGCCAAGCTCGAAGGCCTGACACCCGGAACGAAGTACAGCTTCGTCGTCACTGCTAATAGCCTCGCGGGTAATACCGCCGCTGAACCAGTGGCCTTCTCCGTGCAGGCAGGGGACATGACTGCACCGGCCGCTCCCAACGTCGTCAGGGTAACCACCGGCAACGGCAGCGCGAATGTCGAATGGCAGGCGGCAGCCGCAGGCAATACACCGGTTACCGGCTACGTCCTGACGGCCACCCCGGCATCCGGAACAGCTGTCACGGTGGAGACGGACGCGGCAGCGCGTAGCGCCGCCCTGAGCGGGTTGACAAATGGAACCACCTACACCCTCAAGCTGGTGGCCACCAGCGCGGCAGGCGAGAGCGCTCCGGCAAGCTTTGGTACCGGCGCTTCGTCAACCTTGACTCCCGCCGACCAGCTCACGGCCACGGCCGAGTTCCGCGCTGACAAGCGGGAATGGCGGCTTGGTGGAAGCGCCAGCATCACCACCGGCAACACCATCACGGCCACCAACGCCAGCGGTGTGCGGATCGGCACCGCAACGGTCGCCGCTGACGGTACCTGGACGATCCGCGCCCGTAACTCGACCGCGGCAGTGACGCCAACCATCAAGGTGACGTCCTCCGCGGGAGGATCCATCACGGTATCCGCCAGTACAAGGTAGCCGTATTCGCTGAAGGGCCGGTTCTATGAACTGCTCCCCGAAAGTTGGACTGAAAGTTCAGTTCTGACTTACGGGGAGCAGTTTCATGTTTAGGGTTAGTTCGTTGTCTGAGGAGCAGCGCGAAGCCGCGGTGGCGCTGTTTAAGACCGGTTGGGTGTCCAAGGCTGTAGCGACCAGGCTTGGGGTGGGTAGGAAGGCTGTCCTACGGTTGCACGACAGATGGCGTGTTCGCGGAGATACTGCCCTAGTGACCAAACCAGGCAAGCGGCTGTATCCATTCGAGCTCAACATCGCGTTCCTGCAGTTCCGGCACCAGGTGGTTCACGATGTCGTCCAGGCCGGTGGGAACCAGCCACGGTGAGATGTTGAAACCGTCCACCGCACCAACCCGCGCATACTCTGCCAACTGGTCCGCCACCGCCGCGTACGAACCGGTGAAGGTGGCGTCCACCCGCGCTGTGCGGGAGGTGACGAACTGCCGGATGAAGAGGCCCTTGTCCTTGGCCTCCGCCCGCCACTGGTCCGCCAGCTGCCGCGCCTTGGCCCGTGGAAGCCGCTGCCGCGCGTCTCGGAGGTCTCCTCCACCACGGGGTCGATCTCCGGAAGCGGCCCGTCGGGATCGTATTCGGACAGCTCACGGCCCCAGAGCAGCTGAGCTTCCTGCCACCGCCGGTCCCGCCGCGGATCCAGCCGCATACCTCGTCGAGCTGGCCAACGGCCGGCCGACGTCGTAGTGACCGCCCTGGGCCACACTGATTCCCGTCCTGAGGCCGCCTCTGCCGCCTGGGCCGGCTTCGCCGAGCGCCACGGGGGCTACCACGCGGCACGCAGCTACACCACCGACGTCGACTACTCACCCATCGCCCCCGGGCAGGATGTGATCGTTTTCCGGTAGGGTCTCGCCTTCGTTGACCTTCTGGTCCTCCTGATGGAAGGACGCGGCGGACGCTTCGTTGAAACTCCCGACGGCGGCCTGCAGTACCTTGCGTCGGGCAGGGAACCGAGGCTGTGGGCTGGTTCGCGCCCGGGTGTCCGCCACCATGTCCGCAGAACCAGCCGCCGTCGGAAAGAACTGAAACCGTGGCTGTAGAACCTGACCTCGCGTGCAAACCCCTTGAGGCTGGACCCGAGCCCAATGACGCGGAGCGCCAGCGCGTCACGCGCCGGCCCCTTGACCCGGCCGCGCTGACGGTCCTCAACCTTCCCATGCACGATCCCCGGGTCCGGCCGCTGCTGGACGAACTCGCCGTCGAATACGACACCCGCTATGGCGACCTCTTCGGACGGAAGGCGGCAGCGGAGGAACTGAACCGCTATCCGGCTGACGAATTCGAGGGACCCGGCGGTGCGCTCCTGGTGGTCCAGGAAAACGGCGAATCCATCGCCGGCGGAGCCTTCCGCCGCTACGACGACGCCACCGCCGAACTGAAGCGGATCTGGACCCACTCCGGCCACCGCCGCCGCGGCCTGGCAAAACTTGTGATGGCCGAGCTGGAAACCCTGGCCGCCCACCGCGGGTACACCAGGCTCTACCTCACCACCGGTCCCCGCCAGCCGGAAGCAAAGCACCTTTACCTCACCACCGGCTACCAGCCGCAGTTCGACCTGGCCGGCCACCCGGAGACGTTGAAGTTCCTGGCGTTCACCAAAGAGCTTCCAGAGGTTCCGGCCAACTGACGTTTCTTACCCCGCCGGCGGGGCCTGGCCGCAGCTAAGCTGGCGGCATGGCCAACAAAACCACAGCAGAGAAGCTTGCCACCATCCGGAAGGGCTACACGCTGGAAGGGCCCGCCATCGAACTGGGTGCCGCCATCGTGGACGGCGAACTCCATAAAGTGGCGCAGGTCCGCCTGCCGCTGGCCATGATGAACCGGCACGGCCTCGTGGCAGGCGCCACCGGCACCGGCAAAACCGTCACGCTGCACATGATGGCGGAACAGCTGTCCACCGCAGGTGTTCCGGTCTTCCTGGCTGACATCAAGGGCGACCTCTCCGGCCTGGCCACTGCGGCCGCCGGCAGCGGGAAAATCGCGGCACGCACCGAAGCTATCGGCCAGGCCTGGCAGGGCAAGGCTTTCCCCGTCGAGTTCCTGGCATTGGGCGGGGATGGCAACGGTGTCCCGGTCAGGGCCACCGTGACGTCCTTCGGCCCCATCCTGCTCTCACGGATCATGGAGCTGAACGACACGCAGGAATCCAGCCTGCAGCTCGTATTTTATTTCGCTGACAAAAACGGCCTGGAGCTGATTGACCTGAAGGACCTCCGGGCGGTCATCCAATTCCTAACCTCGGCCGAGGGCAAGGACCAGCTGGAAGAGCTCGGCGGATTGTCCAAGGCGACCGCCGGAGTGATCCTGCGCGAACTGGTGAACCTGGAGGCCCAGGGGCTGGAGAAGTTCTTCGGCGAACCGGAGTTCGACACCGCCGAGCTGCTGCGGACCGCTCCCGACGGCCGGGGCGTGGTCACCTGCCTGGAACTGCCCACCCTGCAGACCAAGCCCATGCTGTTTTCCACCTTCCTGATGTGGCTGCTGGCCGACCTGTTCGAGGACCTGCCCGAGGCCGGCGACCTGGACAAGCCAAAACTGGTGTTCTTCCTGGACGAGGCCCACCTCCTCTTTAATGACGCTTCCAAGGCCTTCCTTGAGGCCATCACCACCACCGTCCGGCTCATCCGTTCCAAGGGCGTCGGGATCTTCTTCGTCACCCAGACCCCCAAGGACGTTCCCGCTGCCGTACTCGGCCAGCTCGCCAACCGGGTACAGCATGCCCTGCGCGCGTTTACCCCGGAGGACGCCAAGGCGCTCAGGGCGACGGTATCCACGTTCCCGATGAGCGACTACGACCTCGAAGAGACGCTGACGTCGGCCGGAATTGGCGAAGCCGTGGTCACCGTTATGAACGAGAAGGGCGCTCCCACCCCCGTGGCGCTTACCCGGCTGCGAGCCCCTGAATCAGTGATGGGTCCCAGCGACGAGGCCCTGGTGAGAAGCACCGTGGCGGGGTCGGCTCTGCTGGGCAAGTACGGGACCGCTGTGGACAACCCCTCGGCCTACGAGAAGCTCACCGGCAAAGCTGCAGCTCCCACCGGCCCCGCCGCGACCGGCCAGCCGCCTGTTCCCGGCGTTGGCGCTCCCGGCGGGGATGGTCCTGACGGCGGTTCAGGCGGCGGTCCAGGCCGCGCGACCGCCGGGGGTTCCGACGTCGACGCCGAGGCCCGGCGGATCGAAGAGGAGATCCTCGGCCGTCCCAGCAGCAGGCCCGTTTCCAGGCCGACGTCCACCAGGCAAAGTCCGGGCCGCGCCCGCGCGGAGGCATCCCGCACCACCCGCCGGGAGACGGGGGATGGCATGATGGGCGACCTTGGAGGTGTCCTCGGTGGAGCCCTGGGCGGCGGGCTGAAGAGCATGGCCCGGTCCGTCGGAACCCAGCTGGGACGCGAACTGCTCCGCGGTGTGTTCGGCACCTCGTCCCGGCGCCGCCGCTGACGGGAGCCGCCGCGGTGCGCCGGCTCAACTGCCGCCGTCGGGCGCGTGGCAGGTAACGTATGGAACGTGCAAATGAGTCAAGCGTTAGTGAGGATAGCGGCCGGATGGCTGCTGGGCCTCATGCTTGCTGTTGCCGGCGCCATCGTTGCCATCAACCTCGTGAACAATACTGTGGCCAGCCCGCAGCAACCCGTTCGCGAGTATCTGGCCGCACTGCAGAGCGGCGACGGCGGCAAGGCGCTGGGACTCCTGCGGGCAACTGTGCCGCCCAGCGACGCCGCTATGCTCGACGGCACGGCCCTGCAGACCGCCGCGTCCCGCTTTACCAATGTGAACGTCGGCGAGGCCGAGGAACGCCCGGGGGGCCAGGTGATGGTGCCAATGGAATACACCATCGACGGCAGCCAGCTGCGCACCGAGTTCGCGCTGCAGAAGACTGGTACCGAGTGGATCTTTTTCAACACGTGGGCCTTTGTTCCGTCCCGGCTGCCTACCATCGATGTCACGGTGGTCAATGCAAGCGAGGCCACCGTCAACGGCGTGGACGTGAACATGCCGAACGGCCGGAACTCCTTTGCCGTTTTTTACCCGGGCGAATATGAGGCCACGGTGAACGGCGAGTACTTCTCTGCGCCCGCCAGCCGTGCCACCGTCACCACCCGCGACGTCCCGGTGGCGCCGCTGAACCTGCTGACGCAGGCCACGGACGACCTGAAGACTGACGTGGCGGCGAAGGTCAAGGAGTTCCTGGACGGCTGCGCGGCCCAGGCTGTCAAGGAGCAGAAGCTCCAGCCGGACTGCCCCTTCTACTACGCCAGTAACAACCGGGTCCAGGACGGCACCATCAAATGGTCCGTGACTGAATATCCCAACGTGGCCATCGAGCCCTTCGACGGGCGCTGGGTGGTGGCGCCGCTGGACGGCAAGGCGAAGGTGGAGGCGCTCCAGCAGAACCTGTTCACCGGCGCGTGGTACCCGCTCGACGAAGAGGTGGACTTCAGCTTCACCACCCGCCTGGACGTCGCCGGGGACACCATCAAAGTCACTCCGCTGCTCAGCTTCTAGGGCTGGATTCGGCCCGCCGGTACCTCCCGGACGCCAAAAGCCTGCCGCCCGTGACGCGTAGGTCACGGGCGGCAGGCTTTTGTTTCGCTACGAGGGCGGCGGGGTCAGTCCATGCCGCGCAGGTCCAGCACCAGCTCGGTATCGCCGTCGCTTTGCAGCAGTACAGGAATGCCCCAGTCCTGCTGGTAAAGGTGGCAGGCAGCGTGGTCTGGAATTTCGCCGTCCTCGGTCTCCGGGCCGTCGCAGGCTGCGGCGCGGGCGGTGATGTGCAGGACGCCTTCAGGCACGTCTGCGGACAGCTCAAGCGTCCGGAGCAGACCCACCGAGGTTCCGCCGCCGGACACCAGCAGCTCGGGTGGAGTGGACGAGATCTTCAGCTGGGTGGGGTCGCCCCAACGGTCATCCAGTTTCTGCCCCGTGGGGGCGGTGAAGCGGACGGTCAGTTCCAGGGGGCCGGGGGCCACTGGGCTCTTCGGACGGTGGGTCTGAACCGCGCCCTCGTCCACCTGCTGGGCTTCCTTGGGGATGGGGACGTACACCAGCTGGTGCTGGTTGGCCTCCACCACCACGAGCAGCGGCTCTGAACCGGCCGACTGTGTGTGGTCCACAATCACGTCCGAGGGCTCCAGGAGCCCGCGCGCCAGCGTTGAGACCGTTCCCGCTGCGGGGTCGTAGCGGCGTACCGCACCGTTGTAGGTATCGGCGATTGCCACCGAGCCGTCCGGCAGCACCGTCACGCCGAGCGGATGCTGGAGCCGGGCTTCAGACGCGGCACCGTCCCGGAACCCGAAGTCGAACAAACCCTTGCCGACGGCGGACTCCACGGTGATGGCGCCGTCGTCGTCGATCACGAGCTTGCGGAGGGCGGACGTTTCGGAGTCAGCCACCCAGATGTTGCCGGCCGCGTCTTCAGCGAGGCCGGAGGGCTGGGCGAACCAGGCCTCGTGGGCAGGGCCGTCCAGCAGGCCTTCCAGACCGTTGCCGGCCTCGATGGCCACGGCACCTGACAAGGGGTTGTAGCTGAAAATCTGGTGCGTGCCCGCCATGGCGATGACCACGGCGTTGAGCTTGCTGGACCACACAAGATCCCACGGCGAGCTCAGGGAGACCTCCAGCGGGTGTTCGCTCAGGCGTCCGGTGAAGCCGGCGGCGTCCTCGTCCACGCGGGCCGGGCCGGTCTCCAGCAGCCGCTGGATGCCATTGCCCACGAGGGTGGTCACCTTCCCGTCCTGCAGTGAAAGACCCCGGAGCCGGTGGTTCACGGAGTCTGCAATGACGACGTCGTAGCCCGCCTTGGCTGCCACGTCTTCCGGCAGCAGGACCAGGCCCTGGGGCTCGTTAAACTGGGCGGCGGCCGCGTCACCGGCGGAGGGGCCGTCAGCGTAGCCCTTCACGCCGGAGCCGTAGGTGCCCAGGACGGTGCGGAAGTCGGTGCCCAGTTCCACCAGGCGGTGGTGGCCGGTATCTGTAACCAGCCACGACCCACGCGTTGCTGCGCCGTTGGATGCTGAGCCGTTGGACGCTGAGCCGTTGGACCCTGGGGCGGACGCTGCGGCACTTGCCGCTGCGCCGTCGTCGGACATTCCCTCTGGGGCGGCTGAACCGCGCCCGGCGGGCAGGAAGAGCGCCTTGCCCGGGAACCGCAGCGTGCCGGACGTTGGCTCGGGCGCCACGTACGGGCCGGAGCCGCGGTGCAGGGTGCCCTTGGCCTCGTGTTCGGCGATGAGCTCGGGGATCAGCACCGCCAGCCCGTCCGCGTGGCCTTCACCGGAGAGGTGCGCCACGATGTAGCCCTCGGGGTCGATGACCACTAGGGTGGGCCAGGCGCGGGCGGTGTAAGCCTTCCAGGTATCCAGCTCGGGATCGTCCAGGACGGGGTGGTGGATCTCGTAGCGCTCCACGGCGGCGGCCAGCGCCACAGGGTCCGCCTCGTGTTCGAACTTGGGCGAGTGGACGCCCACCGTGACCAGGACGTCCGAGTACTGTTCCTCCAGCGGGCGCAGCTCATCCAGGACGTGAAGGCAGTTGATGCAGCAGAAGGTCCAGAAATCCAGCAGCACGATCTTGCCGCGGAGGGCCTCGAGGTCCAGCGATTTGCCGCCGGTGTTCAACCAGTTACGGCCCACCAGTTCGGAGGCTCGGACCCGGAGGTGGGTGCGTACGGTTTCGCTCATCAGCGTCCTTCCAGCTTGTTTCGTTCAGCCACCCTGGCGTCGCGTTCAGCCAATTTGGCGAACATATCGTTGTAAGCGGTGAGATCGGCGTCGTTATTCCTGTCCGCCGCCCGGTCCACGCGTTTGGTCTCCCGCTGGTCGGACCGGGACCACATGATGGCCACGCCGATGGCCACCAGGAGCGTTGGCACTTCGCCAATGCCCCAGGCCACCGCTCCGCCGGTCTGCTGGTCCAGCAGCGCCGACTGTCCCCAGGTCCGGCCCAGGTTGCCGAAGTAGTCAGCAGCCAGCAGGTTGGTTCCGCCCATGATCGCCACGCCGAAGAAGGCGTGGAAGCCCATGGTGGCCAGGAGCAGCAGCAGCCGCATGGGGTACGGTGCCCGGCGCGGCAGCGGGTCCGAGCCGATCATGCTCAGGATGAAGATGTATCCCGTGAGCAGGAAGTGCAGGATCATCAGTTCGTGCCCCACGTGCTCGCGCATGGCGAACCCGAACAGGTCCGAGTAGTAGAACAGGACGATCGAGCCGGCGAAGTTTGCGGCGGCGAAGAGCGGATGCGTGACCACCTGCGAGAACCTGGAGTGCACAAACACCAGCAGCCACTCGCGCGGGCCACGTGAACCGTCTCCCCGCGGGCGCAGGGCGCGCAGGGCGAGGGTCACGGGCGCGCCGAGGACCAGGAAGATGGGGGCCACCATGGTGAGCGCCATGTGGTCCACCATGTGCGCGGAGAACAGTACGCGGCCGTAGACCGACGGCGGACCGGACGTGATGTACGTCAGCACCAGCAGGCCGATCACCCAGTTCACGGACCGGAACCACTGCCACTTGTCACCGCGGCGGTGGACCTTCGCCACGCCCAGGAAGTAGGAAACGAGCCCGAACACTGCCACTGCTATCCAGAGCCAGTCCAGCCGCCACTCTGTGAGCCAGCGGGCGGGGGTCAGCTCCGGCGGGAGTTCGTAGCCGGTGAGAATGAAAGCGGGTGAGGCGTCGGGTGCATACGTGGTGGACTGGGGCGGGGCAGAGCGGCCCAAGGCCACGGCCACACCGGAGGTTGCACCCATGATCAGGAATTCAGCGAGGACGAGCTGCCATAGGACCCTTCGCGAGGACATGGTGGAACCCTTGCGGGTCAGCTGCGGGATGACCCACCGGCGGTGCATCAGGCCGATCCCTCCCAGGACCAGTGTTGCAGCGGACTTGGCCAGGATCAGCTGGCCGTAGGAGGAGCCGAAGAGGCCACCCCAGTTGGTGATGCGGATGCTGGCGTTGATGATGCCGGAGGCGAAGACCAGCGCGAACGCGAAGCCGGCCAGGGAGGAAAACCTTTTGAGTGTGGCCCCGGTGATGTCCGCCGTCGCGCCGGCTTTGGGGCCGGTCAGGATGCCGGACAGCAGCGCCAGCATGATGATGCCGCCCACCCAGGTACTGACGCCCACAAGGTGCAGGCCAAGGGAGTTGATGGCACCTTCGTGGTCCGAGGAGCTCGAGGAGTGCCCGATCAAGGCGGTTGGGACCAGGCCGATGAGTGCCAGGACCAGGGTCAGGGCGAGCCCGCCCCAGGACCGAACGCCGAACAGGGCTGTTGTCACCACGGCGGCAATGATGATGACGGCGAGCCAGGCACGGCCCGTCTCGATGTCGGTCATGAAGAAGACGAGGGCCTGGGTGAATTCGGCGTCTCCGGACACGCCCTGCCCTGCCACGTCCGAATAGGTGAGCACCAGGACGGCAATGGCGGACAGGGTCCAGGCGGCGCCCGCAGCGGCTGCGACGGACAGGGCGCGGGTGAAGGCGGGATGTTCGGCATCCGCTGAGGGGGCCTCCCGATTCCTGCTGCGGAGTCGCAGGCTCCTGGGCAGGATGCCTACGGCGAAGATGAGGCCGCCGATGACCGTGGCCACCGCTACGTTGTGGATTGCCTTGCTGACGGGCAGGCCCCAGCGGACCAGGGCGCCGGGATCCGAGACCTCACGGGCAGCGGCCGCGCCGGAAAAGATGAGTGCCGCCACGAGTCCGAGGAGGAGTGCCGCCAGTCCTGCCAACTGCCATGCCCTGGGGACGCCCGGGGCACCGCCGCCCTGCCCAGGGGCTCCCTTACCGGGAGCTGGCTGGGTTGGTGTGGATTGGGGTTTTGCGGCAGAAGGCACCTATCCATTGTCCGCTACCCTCGCCCCGGCCGCGAATCGGCTTAAAGCAAAGGGGCGGCAACCGGGTGGTTGCCGCCCCTCGTCCATGCCGGTGTGATGCCGGGAGGAAGAAGCTTTACTTCTTGTTGGAGACCGCAGCCTTCAGCTTGGAGCCGGCGGTCAGCTTGACGCTGTGGCCAGCGGCGATCTGGATGGTCTCACCGGTCTGCGGGTTGCGGCCGGTGCGTGCTGCACGGTCGGTGCGCTCAACGGCGAGCCAGCCCGGGATGGTGATCTTTTCGCCCGCGGCAACGGAAGTCTCGAAAACCTCGAACAGTGCGTCGAGGACGGAGTTGACGGCTGCCTGGCTGGTGCCTGCCTTGCCTGCTACCTCTGAAACAAGTTCACTACGGTTCTTAGCCATTGATGTCCTCCTGGACGGTAATAATTCTGGAGCCTGCACGCGGCATGCGTACAAGCCACTGTTCGAAAACTTACCAGCTTGGGCCGTCCCGTTCCGCAAATTCCGCGTGTTTCCGCGACTTTTTGAGGTTAATCACCAGATTTGGGGGGATTTCGAGCCCGCTTTCGCGCTAATGGCTGGCCGTGCCGCACCTCCCGGTGACGCCCCATCACCTCCCGCAGGTTTCCGGGGATCCCTCCATCACGTCCTGCAGGTTTCCGGGATCCCTCCATCACGTCCTGCAGGTTTCCGGGATCCCTCCATCATGTCCTAGAGTACGACGGCGGTGCTGCCGCGGGAGCTGATGCCGCGTTGCCCAGCCTGGTGCGGGAGCTGTTGGGGCGTTGCCGGCCCGTGCGGGGTGTGTTAAATGTGGGAGGCCCCAACCGTTGTGGTTGGGGCCTCGACCTAATGGTTGTCCGGCGGTGACCTACTCTCCCACACCCTCCCGGGTGCAGTACCATCGGCGCTGTGGGTCTTAGCTTCCGGGTTCGGAATGGGACCGGGCGTTTCCCCCACGCTATGACCGCCGTAACCCTTGTACCCGGCACCAACCCCTTTCGGGGTGGTGTGGGAAAACTTTTGTGGTTACAACAGGTGCTGCAGTGATGCAGCTGTGGTGTTGTTATTCAGTTGTGGTTTTGTTCCCTGGACAACAGTTTGGTTTGTTGTTCGGGAACCACATAGTGGACGCAAGCAGTCTTGTTTATCTTTTTACCAACCCGTGGTTGCAAACGCTTTTGAAGGAACGTTTGCCGGGGTGGTGTGTGGTGTAAGTTATCGGCCTATTAGTACCGGTCAGCTTCACGAGTCGTTAGTCCTCGCTTCCACATCCGGCCTATCAACCCAGTGGTCTGGCTGGGGGCCTCTCACACACAAGGTGTATGGAAATCTCATCTCGAAGCGAGCTTCCCGCTTAGATGCTTTCAGCGGTTATCCCATCCGAACGTAGCTAATCAGCGGTGCACTTGGCAGTACAACTGACACACCAGAGGTTCGTCCGTCCCGGTCCTCTCGTACTAAGGACAGCCCTTCTCAAATTTCCTGCGCGCGCAGCGGATAGGGACCGAACTGTCTCACGACGTTCTAAACCCAGCTCGCGTACCGCTTTAATGGGCGAACAGCCCAACCCTTGGGACCTACTCCAGCCCCAGGATGCGACGAGCCGACATCGAGGTGCCAAACCATGCCGTCGATATGGACTCTTGGGCAAGATCAGCCTGTTATCCCCGAGGTACCTTTTATCCGTTGAGCGACGGCCATTCCACAATGTACCGCCGGATCACTAGTCCCGACTTTCGTCCCTGCTCGAGATGTCTCTCTCACAGTCAAGCTCCCTTGTGCACTTACACTCGACACCTGATTGCCAACCAGGCTGAGGGAACCTTTGGGCGCCTCCGTTACTTTTTAGGAGGCAACCGCCCCAGTTAAACTACCCATCAGGCACTGTCCCTGACCCGGATTACGGGCCGAAGTTAGATGTCCAAAGTGACCAGAGTGGTATTTCAACGATGACTCCACCCGAACTGGCGTCCGGGCTTCAACGTCTCCCACCTATCCTACACAAGCCACTCCGAACACCAATACCAAACTATAGTAAAGGTCTCGGGGTCTTTCCGTCCTGCTGCGCGTAACGAGCATCTTTACTCGTACTGCAATTTCGCCGAGTTTATGGTTGAGACAGCGGGGAAGTCGTTACTCCATTCGTGCAGGTCGGAACTTACCCGACAAGGAATTTCGCTACCTTAGGATGGTTATAGTTACCACCGCCGTTTACTGGGGCTTAAATTCTCAGCTTCGCCTTGCGGCTAACCGGTCCTCTTAACCTTCCAGCACCGGGCAGGAGTCAGTCCGTATACATCGTCTTGCGACTTCGCACGGACCTGTGTTTTTAGTAAACAGTCGCTTCCCCCTGGTCTCTGCGGCCCCGATCCCCTCCGGACAGCAAGTGTCCATCAAGGTTGGGGCCCCCCTTCTCCCGAAGTTACGGGGGCATTTTGCCGAGTTCCTTAACCATAATTCTCTCGATCGCCTTAGTATTCTCTACCTGATCACCTGTGTCGGTTTGGGGTACGGGCGGCTAAAACCTCGCGTCGATGCTTTTCTCGGCAGCATAGGATCACCAAATCCCCCCAAACGGGGGTCCCATCAGATCTCAGGCATCATGAACAGCGGATTTGCCTACCGTTCGCCCTACATCCTTAGACCGGGACAACCATCGCCCGGCTTGGCTACCTTCCTGCGTCACACCTGTTAATACGCTTGCCTCCCAGGATCAGGTCCTGCGCTCCACCAAAACCCTTCACCCACAAGGGGTGTCAGGCAGGTCTCGGGCAGTTAGTATCCCCTGTTCAGCATGGGCGGTTTTTCGCCGGTACGGGAATATCAACCCGTTGTCCATCGACTACGCCTGTCGGCCTCGCCTTAGGTCCCGACTTACCCAGGGCAGATTAGCTTGACCCTGGAACCCTTGATCATTCGGCGGACGGGTTTCTCACCCGTCTTTCGCTACTCATGCCTGCATTCTCACTCGTGTAGGCTCCACCGCTGGTTTACACCGCGACTTCACTGCCCACACGACGCTCCCCTACCCATCCAGACGCCTGAACCACAAGGGCTTAGCTAATATCTGAATGCCACAACTTCGGCGGTGTACTTGAGCCCCGCTACATTGTCGGCGCGGAATCACTTGACCAGTGAGCTATTACGCACTCTTTTAAGGATGGCTGCTTCTAAGCCAACCTCCTGGTTGTCTTCGCAACTCCACATCCTTTCCCACTTAGCACACGCTTAGGGGCCTTAGTTGGTGGTCTGGGCTGTTTCCCTCTCGACTATGAAGCTTATCCCCCACAGTCTCACTGCTGCGCTCTCACTTACCGGCATTCGGAGTTTGGCTGACGTCAGTAACCTTGTAGGGCCCATTAGCCATCCAGTAGCTCTACCTCCGGTAAGAAACACGCAACGCTGCACCTAAATGCATTTCGGGGAGAACCAGCTATCACGAAGTTTGATTGGCCTTTCACCCCTACCCACAGCTCATCCCCTCCATTTTCAACTGAAGTGGGTTCGGTCCTCCACGACGTCTTACCGTCGCTTCAACCTGGCCATGGGTAGATCACTTCGCTTCGGGTCTAGATCACGCCACTGCAACGCCCTATTCAGACTCGCTTTCGCTACGGCTTCCCCACACGGGTTAACCTCGCGACGTAACACTAACTCGCAGGCTCATTCTTCAAAAGGCACGCCGTCACAACTACAAGGCTGCTCCGACGGATTGTAAGCACACGGTTTCAGGTACTGTTTCACTCCCCTCCCGGGGTACTTTTCACCTTTCCCTCACGGTACTGGTCCGCTATCGGTCATTAGGGAGTATTTAGGCTTATCAGGTGGTCCTGACAGATTCACACGGGATTTCTCGGGCCCCGTGCTACTTGGGATACTCATCCAGGCGGTACACAACATTTCGGTTACGGGGCTCACACCCTCTCTGGCCGGCCTTTCAAGACCGCTCACCTATGCCTGCACATCACACCCCACTGCCCCGGCAGAGACAGTACGGAAAGTCCCACAACCCCGACCATGCAACGCCCGCCGGCTATCACACATGGAACGGTTTAGCCTGATCCGCGTTCGCTCGCCACTACTAACGGAATCACTATTGTTTTCTCTTCCTGCGGGTACTGAGATGTTTCACTTCCCCGCGTTCCCTCCACGCACCCTATGTGTTCAGATGCGGGTCACCAGGCGACTCGCGCCCCTGGCGGGGTTTCCCCATTCGGACACCCTGGGATCACAGTCCGGTTATCGACTCCCCCAGGCTTATCGCAGATTCCTACGTCCTTCTTCGGCTCCTAATGCCAAGGCATCCACCGTGTGCTCTTAAAAACTTGACCACAAAAGATCAATCAGTAATTTTCGAGAGAACCATGAAAACCAGCCACAACCACAAAAGGGCTGCAACCAGATCCAGGTTCATATTCTTGGAAATTGCTTCTTATAAAAGATGCTCGCGTCCACTATGTAGTTCTCAAACAACAACCCCAAACCACACACCCCACACATCTACATGCATGATCGGTGCAGCCAGGAAAACCAGAAACAAACAAACCCGGGAACAAAACCCCCGGCCCTGTTGCCTCAGGACCCAACAGTGTGCCAAACACTACCCAACACCACAAACCACCAGCGTTCCCGAACCAACCCCACAAGGAGATCAGCCCGTACTAACAAACGGTCCGTGCCACCAGGCACCTATTCGTTGATATTCCACCCATGAGCACCCGCCGCAGAACAAACGTCTGCGCAACGGGCATATACTCCTGACAAACCCCCACCAACGCATACACGCAGCAGAAGCCTGTAGGTGCTCCTTAGAAAGGAGGTGATCCAGCCGCACCTTCCGGTACGGCTACCTTGTTACGACTTAGTCCCAATCGCCAGTCCCACCTTCGACAGCTCCCTCCCACAAGGGGTTAGGCCACCGGCTTCGGGTGTTACCAACTTTCGTGACTTGACGGGCGGTGTGTACAAGGCCCGGGAACGTATTCACCGCAGCGTTGCTGATCTGCGATTACTAGCGACTCCGACTTCATGGGGTCGAGTTGCAGACCCCAATCCGAACTGAGACCGGCTTTTTGGGATTAGCTCCACCTCACAGTATCGCAACCCTTTGTACCGGCCATTGTAGCATGCGTGAAGCCCAAGACATAAGGGGCATGATGATTTGACGTCGTCCCCACCTTCCTCCGAGTTGACCCCGGCAGTCTCCTATGAGTCCCCACCATCACGTGCTGGCAACATAGAACGAGGGTTGCGCTCGTTGCGGGACTTAACCCAACATCTCACGACACGAGCTGACGACAACCATGCACCACCTGTAAACCGACCGCAAGCGGGGCACCTGTTTCCAGGTCTTTCCGGTTCATGTCAAGCCTTGGTAAGGTTCTTCGCGTTGCATCGAATTAATCCGCATGCTCCGCCGCTTGTGCGGGCCCCCGTCAATTCCTTTGAGTTTTAGCCTTGCGGCCGTACTCCCCAGGCGGGGCACTTAATGCGTTAGCTACGGCGCGGAAAACGTGGAATGTCCCCCACACCTAGTGCCCAACGTTTACGGCATGGACTACCAGGGTATCTAATCCTGTTCGCTCCCCATGCTTTCGCTCCTCAGCGTCAGTTAATGCCCAGAGACCTGCCTTCGCCATCGGTGTTCCTCCTGATATCTGCGCATTTCACCGCTACACCAGGAATTCCAGTCTCCCCTACATCACTCTAGTCTGCCCGTACCCACCGCAGATCCGGAGTTGAGCCCCGGACTTTCACGGCAGACGCGACAAACCGCCTACGAGCTCTTTACGCCCAATAATTCCGGATAACGCTTGCGCCCTACGTATTACCGCGGCTGCTGGCACGTAGTTAGCCGGCGCTTCTTCTGCAGGTACCGTCACTTTCGCTTCTTCCCTACTGAAAGAGGTTTACAACCCGAAGGCCGTCATCCCTCACGCGGCGTCGCTGCATCAGGCTTGCGCCCATTGTGCAATATTCCCCACTGCTGCCTCCCGTAGGAGTCTGGGCCGTGTCTCAGTCCCAGTGTGGCCGGTCACCCTCTCAGGCCGGCTACCCGTCGTCGCCTTGGTGAGCCATTACCTCACCAACAAGCTGATAGGCCGCGAGTCCATCCAAAACCACAAAAAGCTTTCCACCCCCCACCATGCGATGAGGAGTCATATCCGGTATTAGACCCAGTTTCCCAGGCTTATCCCAGAGTTAAGGGCAGGTTACTCACGTGTTACTCACCCGTTCGCCACTAATCCACCAGCAAGCTGGCTTCATCGTTCGACTTGCATGTGTTAAGCACGCCGCCAGCGTTCATCCTGAGCCAGGATCAAACTCTCCGTTGAAGTAAAACAAAAACAGACACAACCCCCAGCCCCGGGAAAACGGGACCAAAAAGCTGCACAAAATTTGAAACCAGCTGTAAAAACCAGACCACCCACAGGGGCGGGCAGCCCGGCAAATCCAACCAATTCATAAAACAAATCGGTATCAACAAACTTGGCACACTATTGAGTTCTCAAACAACAGACACACCCGGCACCACCACAACACATACCGTGTCAAGGATCGCTCCGGAGCAACTTTTCAAACTTACCCGATCCCCCAAAGCTTTGCAAATCAGCGTTTCCGCGACACAAAACCAGGAAAACCAGCCCCACCCAAACCCGGCACGCCCAAAAGCGAACCATTTTCAGGCTGTTGAAGAAGGGGATTGGCCGCACTCTTTCCGCTTCAGCGGCGGCGACTCAGAAAACAATACACGCCCCCAACCCAACCCGCAAATCCACCCCAACACCACCCCCACACCCCCAAAAACCCCGCCAACACAAGGAACGTCAGGTCAACCGCCGCAGCTTTCCGGGGCACACGCAAGAAACGCGCACTATGGACTGGCTCACACTTACGCCGCCCTTAACGACGCGCAGTGAAGACCCTGCTCTCCATTGCGGGTGGGGCTTGGCGACGTCTGAACGCCGCCGGCGGATGGCTACCGACAAGGGCCCGAGGACGTGAGCACAAGTCCGCGCTTACACCGTTCGGGCGGACCAGCCGGGGGTCATTAGGGCAGCTTCCACTTGCACCAGCTTAAGATGACTTTGATCTGTCGACAGCTGGGGTCCCTTCGGGTATCCACGGTTGAAAAGTGGGAGCCATGGGGATAGCTCCCTGACTGCAGTAGCGATGGATAACCCATCAGGATTGTCCCCGGTTGTAGGCAGCGGAACCTGCTCCCGTTGTCGCTACTGACAGGAGCAGCGAAACGGCGACAGCAGCAGGCATGTACGACGCCCGTCTGTGGAGACTAAGCGTCGAAGTGCGTCCGCACTCTCGGGTCTTCGGACAGTGACGCGACGACTGACGCTGCGATGTCCCGGAGTTTAACGTTCCGGGTATTGGAGGCGATTTTCAGGATCTTCATCGCAGATTCCTGATTGCAACGGTTTTGCGCCATTATCGCGCCGGCTGCCAGATCAATGACGGTGCGGGACTCAAGCGCGGCAGTCAGGTGGTTCTTTGCCTCGGCCAGCTGGCTAATCCGCACCGCGAGCCGGAGAGCCTTGGAGGCGTGATAGGCGTAAGATTCGACCCTTTCGATGTCTTCACGGCTGAATCCATAGCAGCGGGTGGAGTACAAATTCAGGCCCGCTTCCGCTTCCCCCTCCAGGATCAACGGTACGGACAGACTGGAACCGACTCCCTCCACCAGTGCCGACGCGGTGTAGTCGGGCCAGCGGTGTTCGTGGCCTATGTCAGGCAGATGTATGACGATCTGCTCACGGATGGCGGTCAGGCAGGGCCCGTCGCCGGCGCGGTATTGGGTCTCATCGAGCCGCACGGCACCCTTTTCGCTGCTGGCTACCGTCAGTGGCTTCTTGCGTCGCATCAACGTGATGCTGCAGAAGGCAGCGGCAGGGTCAGAGAGCGTGAGAGCCGTAAAGGCGGCCAGTTCGTCCAGCATCTCCTTCACGTCCACGGTCTTCAGGACCAGGTCCTGCAGGTGATCAACGACAAGCTCAGGCGGCAATAGACGTGGTTCATCGGCCATGATGGGCCTCATTTCCCTTTTATGCCCAAACAACAACCCCTTGCAAGGGGGGCGACCCGAGGACAATGAAACCGCAAACGCGGCCTCCCCTCAGTATGCTCCCTATCCAGCGCATAGTGAGGCTCTCATGCTCACCCCGTCGTCCCAGCACACGCCCTCCAGCGTTGCCGGCTTAGAGTGCTGGAGCCAGGAAAGGCTCCGCAACGCTGAGGATATGCTCGTTCGAACGCACAGCAGCACTCCGGGCGAAATTTTCTAACGAACGCCCGCAACGATGAGGAACTCGATGCGGCGGGTCATCCGGGGGCGTTTATGCCTGAGGATGGTGACCACTTCGGGTTCAGTGTCCTCGGGCACGATGCAGCGCTTTGTTCGAACACTTCCGCCTGAACTCCTTGGCGAATCAGGCCATGATTGAGAGCCGACGCATTCTCCTGCTGCCCGGTGCCGACACCTCGGCGGCAGGGCCGCCATCCGGCTGGAGGAGGTCTTCGCCGCGGACGATCCGACCGGCGCCCTCCATCACGTCCTGCAGGTTTCCGGGGATCCCTCCATCACGTCCTGCAGTACGACGGCGGTGCTGCCGCGGAAGCTGATGCCGCGTTGCCCAGCCTGGTGCGGGAGCTGATGCCGCGTTGTCCAGCCTGGTGCGGGAGCTGATGGGGCGTTGCCGGGGCTGTGTGTGGTGGTGGTTAAAGCGGTAGGGCCCTGACGTGGTGTGTCAGGGCCCTGCCGCTTAATGTGGGAGGCCCCAACCGTTGTGGTTGGGGCCTCGACCTAATGGTTGTCCGGCGGTGACCTACTCTCCCACACCCTCCCGGGTGCAGTACCATCGGCGCTGTGGGTCTTAGCTTCCGGGTTCGGAATGGGACCGGGCGTTTCCCCCACGCTATGACCGCCGTAACCCTTGTACCCGGCACCAACCCCTTTCGGGGTGGTGTGGGAAAACTTTTGTGGTTACAACAGGTGCTGCAGTGATGCAGCTGTGGTGTTGTTATTCAGTTGTGGTTTTGTTCCCTGGACAACAGTTTGGTTTGTTGTTCGGGAACCACATAGTGGACGCAAGCAGTCTTGTTTATCTTTTTACCAACCCGTGGTTGCAAACGCTTTTGAAGGAACGTTTGCCGGGGTGGTGTGTGGTGTAAGTTATCGGCCTATTAGTACCGGTCAGCTTCACGAGTCGTTAGTCCTCGCTTCCACATCCGGCCTATCAACCCAGTGGTCTGGCTGGGGGCCTCTCACACACAAGGTGTATGGAAATCTCATCTCGAAGCGAGCTTCCCGCTTAGATGCTTTCAGCGGTTATCCCATCCGAACGTAGCTAATCAGCGGTGCACTTGGCAGTACAACTGACACACCAGAGGTTCGTCCGTCCCGGTCCTCTCGTACTAAGGACAGCCCTTCTCAAATTTCCTGCGCGCGCAGCGGATAGGGACCGAACTGTCTCACGACGTTCTAAACCCAGCTCGCGTACCGCTTTAATGGGCGAACAGCCCAACCCTTGGGACCTACTCCAGCCCCAGGATGCGACGAGCCGACATCGAGGTGCCAAACCATGCCGTCGATATGGACTCTTGGGCAAGATCAGCCTGTTATCCCCGAGGTACCTTTTATCCGTTGAGCGACGGCCATTCCACAATGTACCGCCGGATCACTAGTCCCGACTTTCGTCCCTGCTCGAGATGTCTCTCTCACAGTCAAGCTCCCTTGTGCACTTACACTCGACACCTGATTGCCAACCAGGCTGAGGGAACCTTTGGGCGCCTCCGTTACTTTTTAGGAGGCAACCGCCCCAGTTAAACTACCCATCAGGCACTGTCCCTGACCCGGATTACGGGCCGAAGTTAGATGTCCAAAGTGACCAGAGTGGTATTTCAACGATGACTCCACCCGAACTGGCGTCCGGGCTTCAACGTCTCCCACCTATCCTACACAAGCCACTCCGAACACCAATACCAAACTATAGTAAAGGTCTCGGGGTCTTTCCGTCCTGCTGCGCGTAACGAGCATCTTTACTCGTACTGCAATTTCGCCGAGTTTATGGTTGAGACAGCGGGGAAGTCGTTACTCCATTCGTGCAGGTCGGAACTTACCCGACAAGGAATTTCGCTACCTTAGGATGGTTATAGTTACCACCGCCGTTTACTGGGGCTTAAATTCTCAGCTTCGCCTTGCGGCTAACCGGTCCTCTTAACCTTCCAGCACCGGGCAGGAGTCAGTCCGTATACATCGTCTTGCGACTTCGCACGGACCTGTGTTTTTAGTAAACAGTCGCTTCCCCCTGGTCTCTGCGGCCCCGATCCCCTCCGGACAGCAAGTGTCCATCAAGGTTGGGGCCCCCCTTCTCCCGAAGTTACGGGGGCATTTTGCCGAGTTCCTTAACCATAATTCTCTCGATCGCCTTAGTATTCTCTACCTGATCACCTGTGTCGGTTTGGGGTACGGGCGGCTAAAACCTCGCGTCGATGCTTTTCTCGGCAGCATAGGATCACCAAATCCCCCCAAACGGGGGTCCCATCAGATCTCAGGCATCATGAACAGCGGATTTGCCTACCGTTCGCCCTACATCCTTAGACCGGGACAACCATCGCCCGGCTTGGCTACCTTCCTGCGTCACACCTGTTAATACGCTTGCCTCCCAGGATCAGGTCCTGCGCTCCACCAAAACCCTTCACCCACAAGGGGTGTCAGGCAGGTCTCGGGCAGTTAGTATCCCCTGTTCAGCATGGGCGGTTTTTCGCCGGTACGGGAATATCAACCCGTTGTCCATCGACTACGCCTGTCGGCCTCGCCTTAGGTCCCGACTTACCCAGGGCAGATTAGCTTGACCCTGGAACCCTTGATCATTCGGCGGACGGGTTTCTCACCCGTCTTTCGCTACTCATGCCTGCATTCTCACTCGTGTAGGCTCCACCGCTGGTTTACACCGCGACTTCACTGCCCACACGACGCTCCCCTACCCATCCAGACGCCTGAACCACAAGGGCTTAGCTAATATCTGAATGCCACAACTTCGGCGGTGTACTTGAGCCCCGCTACATTGTCGGCGCGGAATCACTTGACCAGTGAGCTATTACGCACTCTTTTAAGGATGGCTGCTTCTAAGCCAACCTCCTGGTTGTCTTCGCAACTCCACATCCTTTCCCACTTAGCACACGCTTAGGGGCCTTAGTTGGTGGTCTGGGCTGTTTCCCTCTCGACTATGAAGCTTATCCCCCACAGTCTCACTGCTGCGCTCTCACTTACCGGCATTCGGAGTTTGGCTGACGTCAGTAACCTTGTAGGGCCCATTAGCCATCCAGTAGCTCTACCTCCGGTAAGAAACACGCAACGCTGCACCTAAATGCATTTCGGGGAGAACCAGCTATCACGAAGTTTGATTGGCCTTTCACCCCTACCCACAGCTCATCCCCTCCATTTTCAACTGAAGTGGGTTCGGTCCTCCACGACGTCTTACCGTCGCTTCAACCTGGCCATGGGTAGATCACTTCGCTTCGGGTCTAGATCACGCCACTGCAACGCCCTATTCAGACTCGCTTTCGCTACGGCTTCCCCACACGGGTTAACCTCGCGACGTAACACTAACTCGCAGGCTCATTCTTCAAAAGGCACGCCGTCACAACTACAAGGCTGCTCCGACGGATTGTAAGCACACGGTTTCAGGTACTGTTTCACTCCCCTCCCGGGGTACTTTTCACCTTTCCCTCACGGTACTGGTCCGCTATCGGTCATTAGGGAGTATTTAGGCTTATCAGGTGGTCCTGACAGATTCACACGGGATTTCTCGGGCCCCGTGCTACTTGGGATACTCATCCAGGCGGTACACAACATTTCGGTTACGGGGCTCACACCCTCTCTGGCCGGCCTTTCAAGACCGCTCACCTATGCCTGCACATCACACCCCACTGCCCCGGCAGAGACAGTACGGAAAGTCCCACAACCCCGACCATGCAACGCCCGCCGGCTATCACACATGGAACGGTTTAGCCTGATCCGCGTTCGCTCGCCACTACTAACGGAATCACTATTGTTTTCTCTTCCTGCGGGTACTGAGATGTTTCACTTCCCCGCGTTCCCTCCACGCACCCTATGTGTTCAGATGCGGGTCACCAGGCGACTCGCGCCCCTGGCGGGGTTTCCCCATTCGGACACCCTGGGATCACAGTCCGGTTATCGACTCCCCCAGGCTTATCGCAGATTCCTACGTCCTTCTTCGGCTCCTAATGCCAAGGCATCCACCGTGTGCTCTTAAAAACTTGACCACAAAAGATCAATCAGTAATTTTCGAGAGAACCATGAAAACCAGCCACAACCACAAAAGGGCTGCAACCAGATCCAGGTTCATATTCTTGGAAATTGCTTCTTATAAAAGATGCTCGCGTCCACTATGTAGTTCTCAAACAACAACCCCAAACCACACACCCCACACATCTACATGCATGATCGGTGCAGCCAGGAAAACCAGAAACAAACAAACCCGGGAACAAAACCCCCGGCCCTGTTGCCTCAGGACCCAACAGTGTGCCAAACACTACCCAACACCACAAACCACCAGCGTTCCCGAACCAACCCCACAAGGAGATCAGCCCGTACTAACAAACGGTCCGTGCCACCAGGCACCTATTCGTTGATATTCCACCCATGAGCACCCGCCGCAGAACAAACGTCTGCGCAACGGGCATATACTCCTGACAAACCCCCACCAACGCATACACGCAGCAGAAGCCTGTAGGTGCTCCTTAGAAAGGAGGTGATCCAGCCGCACCTTCCGGTACGGCTACCTTGTTACGACTTAGTCCCAATCGCCAGTCCCACCTTCGACAGCTCCCTCCCACAAGGGGTTAGGCCACCGGCTTCGGGTGTTACCAACTTTCGTGACTTGACGGGCGGTGTGTACAAGGCCCGGGAACGTATTCACCGCAGCGTTGCTGATCTGCGATTACTAGCGACTCCGACTTCATGGGGTCGAGTTGCAGACCCCAATCCGAACTGAGACCGGCTTTTTGGGATTAGCTCCACCTCACAGTATCGCAACCCTTTGTACCGGCCATTGTAGCATGCGTGAAGCCCAAGACATAAGGGGCATGATGATTTGACGTCGTCCCCACCTTCCTCCGAGTTGACCCCGGCAGTCTCCTATGAGTCCCCACCATCACGTGCTGGCAACATAGAACGAGGGTTGCGCTCGTTGCGGGACTTAACCCAACATCTCACGACACGAGCTGACGACAACCATGCACCACCTGTAAACCGACCGCAAGCGGGGCACCTGTTTCCAGGTCTTTCCGGTTCATGTCAAGCCTTGGTAAGGTTCTTCGCGTTGCATCGAATTAATCCGCATGCTCCGCCGCTTGTGCGGGCCCCCGTCAATTCCTTTGAGTTTTAGCCTTGCGGCCGTACTCCCCAGGCGGGGCACTTAATGCGTTAGCTACGGCGCGGAAAACGTGGAATGTCCCCCACACCTAGTGCCCAACGTTTACGGCATGGACTACCAGGGTATCTAATCCTGTTCGCTCCCCATGCTTTCGCTCCTCAGCGTCAGTTAATGCCCAGAGACCTGCCTTCGCCATCGGTGTTCCTCCTGATATCTGCGCATTTCACCGCTACACCAGGAATTCCAGTCTCCCCTACATCACTCTAGTCTGCCCGTACCCACCGCAGATCCGGAGTTGAGCCCCGGACTTTCACGGCAGACGCGACAAACCGCCTACGAGCTCTTTACGCCCAATAATTCCGGATAACGCTTGCGCCCTACGTATTACCGCGGCTGCTGGCACGTAGTTAGCCGGCGCTTCTTCTGCAGGTACCGTCACTTTCGCTTCTTCCCTACTGAAAGAGGTTTACAACCCGAAGGCCGTCATCCCTCACGCGGCGTCGCTGCATCAGGCTTGCGCCCATTGTGCAATATTCCCCACTGCTGCCTCCCGTAGGAGTCTGGGCCGTGTCTCAGTCCCAGTGTGGCCGGTCACCCTCTCAGGCCGGCTACCCGTCGTCGCCTTGGTGAGCCATTACCTCACCAACAAGCTGATAGGCCGCGAGTCCATCCAAAACCACAAAAAGCTTTCCACCCCCCACCATGCGATGAGGAGTCATATCCGGTATTAGACCCAGTTTCCCAGGCTTATCCCAGAGTTAAGGGCAGGTTACTCACGTGTTACTCACCCGTTCGCCACTAATCCACCAGCAAGCTGGCTTCATCGTTCGACTTGCATGTGTTAAGCACGCCGCCAGCGTTCATCCTGAGCCAGGATCAAACTCTCCGTTGAAGTAAAACAAAAACAGACACAACCCCCAGCCCCGGGAAAACGGGACCAAAAAGCTGCACAAAATTTGAAACCAGCTGTAAAAACCAGACCACCCACAGGGGCGGGCAGCCCGGCAAATCCAACCAATTCATAAAACAAATCGGTATCAACAAACTTGGCACACTATTGAGTTCTCAAACAACAGACACACCCGGCACCACCACAACACATACCGTGTCAAGGATCGCTCCGGAGCAACTTTTCAAACTTACCCGATCCCCCAAAGCTTTGCAAATCAGCGTTTCCGCGACACAAAACCAGGAAAACCAGCCCCACCCAAACCCGGCACGCCCAAAAGCGAACCATTTTCAGGCTGTTGAAGAAGGGGATTGGCCGCACTCTTTCCGCTTCAGCGGCGGCGACTCAGAAAACAATACACGCCCCCAACCCAACCCGCAAATCCACCCCAACACCACCCCCACACCCCCAAAAACCCCGCCAACACAAGGATGTAGGGGTGCAGCACGGGACGCAGCCTGCTCACGCCCCGTCTTTTGCCGGTATGGACTGTCTCACACTTTCAAGGCCGGTCAGCTACGGATACTAAAGGTCAGCATGAAGTCGGCTTCCCGGGGCTTAAGGCGGTACTGCTCCAGCACCGCGGGACCACAGGCAGCGGTACCTACACCCCTGAGTGCATGGTCGAGATACAGGTAGGTCCGCCCATCCGCCGTCAAATCCGGGCGGTGAGCCGCTGCATCCAGAACCTTCAGGCCATACGGCCGGACAGTCAAGGCAAAGGGATCACCAGAAATCTCGAGCGTGCTGCTGCCCACCCCCAGGGCCGCTGACCGAACGCCGGACCTCGCGCCGGACTCCTGTGGCCGCACGTAGTCGACGTCCATTTCTGCCAGGGACCGGGAGAACCACCCCGTGCGTGTCCCCTGTCCCGTATCCGGATAGCTCTGGTGGGGGCCCTGGCCGAACCAGCTCACGGTGGACGTTTCTTCATCCAGCACGAGTTCCAGTCCAATTCGGGCCCATTCCACTTCGAAGCCCCGGTGGACCCACTCGCCGTCAGGCCGGACCTGGGTGCGGAGCGCAACGGTTTCACCGTCGCTGGTCCAGGTATAGTCCACAAAAGCCCCATACTGCCTGTCCGCAGCACTCACGCGGGTGCGCACCGTCAGTGCTTCCCCGCCCTCCGGGCCCGCCTCCGCGCTAATGCCCAGCAGGCGGGCATGGAGCAGATCCAGCCTGGCGTCCTTCCACTGCGTGGCGAGCGGGCGCTCATCGGCACCACCCCATTCCCGGCCGAGGTCGTTGTCGGTGGGCGCCCACCACAATGCCAAGCCCATTTTCTCCACGGGGATCCCACCTATAGCCGTGGGCATGCCGTTGGTCCGGCTGAACACCACGGGGCCCAGCTTGAGTTCGCTGTCCTGAACGAGCACCCATTGAAGGGGTGCCGGCTGAACTGCGGCACCACGCTCCCGAAGCGATTGCCCCCACGCGACCTCATGGCCGGCCGAAGCCCACGCTGAATCAACGGCGAGGACTGCATTCACGGTGAGCACCGCGGCCTGGCCGTCAGGAAGCCCAGCCGCCAAAGCAGCTACGCTGGCGGGCAGCGCCACAACTGCCTCGGCCTGAGGGGGTACAGACGCGGCGTCCACCGTCCCGGCGTCCAGCGTGGCGCCGTCGGCCTCCACCACGTAACGGAAGCTGTAGGCGCCGGTGTCCGCGAAGTCGTGGCCGTTGCGCAAGGTGAAGCCGGACCAGTCGGTGGCCACGCTGATGCGGAGCGGTTCAATGACCTTTTTGAAGTCCAACAGCCCTGGCCTGGGGTTGCGGTCCGCGTCCACCAGCCCATCTGTGACGAAGTTGCCATCGTGGACCTCCTCGCCGAAGTCCCCGCCGTACGCGTAGTGCTCGCCGCCGTCCGGAGAGGTGACGGTGATGCCGTGTTCCAGCCATTCCCACACAAAGCCTCCCATCAGGCGCGGGTACTTCTCGAAAAGCTCCTGGTACTCGGTCATGCCGCCGGGGCCGTTGCCCATGGCGTGGACGTATTCGCAGAGCACAAATGGCATGGCGCGGCGTCGGAGGTCCAACTCCGCGACGTCCAAGGCCGGCTCTATACCCTGCCCGATCAGGGCCGTCTCCGCCTGGCTGGCGTACATTCGGGAGTAGACGTCAACGTGCGCCGAGGTCCAGTCACCCTCATAGTGGATGGGGCGGGACGGGTCCCGGTCCTTGGTCCAGCGCGACATGGCGGCGAGGTTCCTGCCGGTGCCGGCCTCGTTGCCCAGCGACCACATGACCACCGCCGGGTGGTTCTTGTCCCGCTCAACCGTGCGGCTCATGCGGTCCACGAGTGCGGTTTCCCATTGGGGGTCATCGCTGGGGTTCCGGGCCCAGCCGGAGCTCACAAAGCCGTGGGTTTCGAGGTCGCACTCGAGCACCACGTAGAAGCCAAGCTTGTCCGCAAGCGCCAGGAACTCCGGGTGGGGCGGGTAGTGGGACGTCCGGATGGCGTTGATGTTGTGCTGCTTCATAAGCCGCAGCTCGGCCTCCATCATGTCCCGCGGTACCACCCGGCCCAGGCGCGGATGATGCTCGTGGCGGTTGACCCCGCGCAGCAGGATCCGCCGGCCATTGACTTTGAACTGCGCGTCCTCGACGGCAATGCTGCGGAAGCCCACCTGCAGGGCAATGGACTCCCCTGACGTGCTGACTGTTGCCTCGTAGAGCCGGGGCACCTCGGCAGACCACGGCTCGACGCCGGGGACGCGCGCCTCGGTGCCGGCAGGCAGTTCCAGGTTAAGTTCCGGAACTCGGACGACGGCGTCGATCGGCTGTTCGCCCCGGCTTGCCTCCACCAGGAGGATGCCTTCGCCGGTCCGGTGGTCGTAGTCCGCGTGGACAAAGACGTCGTCGATGCCCTCGGCCGGCCGGGCCTGCAGGGTGACGTCGCGGAAAATCCCGGGGAGCCACCACATGTCCTGGTCCTCCACATAGCTGGCGGCCGAGAACTGGGCAACGCGCGCGGCCAGGGTGTTCGTCCCCTCCGCCAGAATTCCGGATACGTCGAATTCATGGGCCAGTCTGCTGCCGCGGGTAGTGCCCAGCTCCACTCCGTTCAACCACACGGTTCCGGCGGATTCGATGCCGTCAAACCGTAAAAGTGCATGCGGAAGGAACTCGGGTCCGGCCTCAAAGACCACGACGTGGTCACCAACGGGGTTAGCCTCGGGCACGTGGGGCGGTTCAACGGCAAACGGGAACTGGACGTTCGTGTACGCGGGAACACCGTGGCCGTGCATGGACCAACTGGACGGTACCGGGAGGCTGGCAAACCCTGCCAGGTCCTCGCCCATCTGCCAGCCGTCGTCCGGTGCCGTGCGGATCCCCGGGCTGAGACGGAACTGCCACTCCCCGTTGAGCGACAGCTTTGGCGCGTCGCTGCGCAGGTAGGCACGCGGGGGCAGGCTGCCGGCGCCAGGGTTCAGCGAGGACAGCGCCAGAACGCCCTCGACGCCAAGTTCGAGTCTGGTGACAGGCGAACCTGAGGTGGGATCCGGGCTGTTGCCAGCCGGTGCGGACGGCGATTGAACTGACATTGGCTTCCTTGCATCGTGCGTTGGCAGAGGGTTGTGCAGGCGGACCTTCGTTCCCCCGACCGCTAAATCGTGAACGTTCACGGGCTGCACAAGGAGCTTAGTTGACTATGTCCGCTTTGAGTAGGGTCAGGCCGACTGACGCAGGACCAGCTTGTGTTGGAGGACCAGCCTGGAGTCTTCGCTGCCAGCGTCCACGGTTCCGGTCAACAGATTGTCAACGAGGTCGACGGCGGCCCGTCCAACTGCGCGAAGGTCGAGCGAGAGAGTGGTCAGCTCGGGAGTCAAGAGCTCACCCAGGGGGATCCCGTCCATGCCGATGACAGCACAACCTCCCGGCACCTTCTTACCGGATTCGTGCAGGGCTTTTAGCGCTCCTGCTGCCATGAGGTCATTGAACACTATGAGCCCATCGATCCCGGCCTGCTGTTCGATCATTGAATGCACAGCTGCCCGGGCCGCGGGGGCGGAGTCAGCGGCCTGGCGGACAGTGAGCTCGATGCCCGCTTCTGCTGCTGCGGCGGCGACTGCCCGGCCTCGTGTGGTGGCGGTGCCCTCTTGGTCTGAGTCAAGATAGGCAATCTCCCGGCAGCCGACGGAATTGAGCCGTTCCAAGGCAATGCGTGCCCCGTGGGAGTAGTCAAAGGAGATGCCGCCGGCCGCTTGGCTGGACGGGTAATCGAGCACCACCACTGGACGTCGGCCCATTAGTGCCTGGGCATCACCCGAGCCAGCACCGAGATACCCGACGAGGGCGTCAACCTGCGGGGCCAGGCGGGTCACCGCGTCCAGGCCGCTCCCGCTGCCGTGGCCAAAATCATCTACCACCACGTTCCAGCCCCGCTGGGTGGCCACTTCCACCACACTGGAGGCGAATGCAGGGAAGTATGGGTTGGTAAGGTCCGGGATGGCGAGCCCCAGGGAAACCCGGGCGCCCTGCACCAGGCCCTTCGCAAACCGGCTGGGGGTGTAGCCCATCTCTTCGGCAAGCTGTTGGACGCGCTCACGCGTGGCCGTGCTGATTCCGGACATGTCATTCATGGCACGGGTAACGGTCTGGCGTGAGACACCCGCGGCGGCCGCCACATCCAGAATGGTCGCCCGGCGGATGCGCGGCTCGCGGGAACTCGGGGTCATCCCGTAAGTCTAGGCGGGCACCGGATGTTGGGGCGTTGCCGGGGCTGTGTGTGGTGGTGGTTAAAGCGGTAGGGCCCTGACGTGGTGTGTCAGGGCCCTGCCGCTTAATGTGGGAGGCCCCAACCGTTGTGGTTGGGGCCTCGACCTAATGGTTGTCCGGCGGTGACCTACTCTCCCACACCCTCCCGGGTGCAGTACCATCGGCGCTGTGGGTCTTAGCTTCCGGGTTCGGAATGGGACCGGGCGTTTCCCCCACGCTATGACCGCCGTAACCCTTGTACCCGGCACCAACCCCTTTCGGGGTGGTGTGGGAAAACTTTTGTGGTTACAACAGGTGCTGCAGTGATGCAGCTGTGGTGTTGTTATTCAGTTGTGGTTTTGTTCCCTGGACAACAGTTTGGTTTGTTGTTCGGGAACCACATAGTGGACGCAAGCAGTCTTGTTTATCTTTTTACCAACCCGTGGTTGCAAACGCTTTTGAAGGAACGTTTGCCGGGGTGGTGTGTGGTGTAAGTTATCGGCCTATTAGTACCGGTCAGCTTCACGAGTCGTTAGTCCTCGCTTCCACATCCGGCCTATCAACCCAGTGGTCTGGCTGGGGGCCTCTCACACACAAGGTGTATGGAAATCTCATCTCGAAGCGAGCTTCCCGCTTAGATGCTTTCAGCGGTTATCCCATCCGAACGTAGCTAATCAGCGGTGCACTTGGCAGTACAACTGACACACCAGAGGTTCGTCCGTCCCGGTCCTCTCGTACTAAGGACAGCCCTTCTCAAATTTCCTGCGCGCGCAGCGGATAGGGACCGAACTGTCTCACGACGTTCTAAACCCAGCTCGCGTACCGCTTTAATGGGCGAACAGCCCAACCCTTGGGACCTACTCCAGCCCCAGGATGCGACGAGCCGACATCGAGGTGCCAAACCATGCCGTCGATATGGACTCTTGGGCAAGATCAGCCTGTTATCCCCGAGGTACCTTTTATCCGTTGAGCGACGGCCATTCCACAATGTACCGCCGGATCACTAGTCCCGACTTTCGTCCCTGCTCGAGATGTCTCTCTCACAGTCAAGCTCCCTTGTGCACTTACACTCGACACCTGATTGCCAACCAGGCTGAGGGAACCTTTGGGCGCCTCCGTTACTTTTTAGGAGGCAACCGCCCCAGTTAAACTACCCATCAGGCACTGTCCCTGACCCGGATTACGGGCCGAAGTTAGATGTCCAAAGTGACCAGAGTGGTATTTCAACGATGACTCCACCCGAACTGGCGTCCGGGCTTCAACGTCTCCCACCTATCCTACACAAGCCACTCCGAACACCAATACCAAACTATAGTAAAGGTCTCGGGGTCTTTCCGTCCTGCTGCGCGTAACGAGCATCTTTACTCGTACTGCAATTTCGCCGAGTTTATGGTTGAGACAGCGGGGAAGTCGTTACTCCATTCGTGCAGGTCGGAACTTACCCGACAAGGAATTTCGCTACCTTAGGATGGTTATAGTTACCACCGCCGTTTACTGGGGCTTAAATTCTCAGCTTCGCCTTGCGGCTAACCGGTCCTCTTAACCTTCCAGCACCGGGCAGGAGTCAGTCCGTATACATCGTCTTGCGACTTCGCACGGACCTGTGTTTTTAGTAAACAGTCGCTTCCCCCTGGTCTCTGCGGCCCCGATCCCCTCCGGACAGCAAGTGTCCATCAAGGTTGGGGCCCCCCTTCTCCCGAAGTTACGGGGGCATTTTGCCGAGTTCCTTAACCATAATTCTCTCGATCGCCTTAGTATTCTCTACCTGATCACCTGTGTCGGTTTGGGGTACGGGCGGCTAAAACCTCGCGTCGATGCTTTTCTCGGCAGCATAGGATCACCAAATCCCCCCAAACGGGGGTCCCATCAGATCTCAGGCATCATGAACAGCGGATTTGCCTACCGTTCGCCCTACATCCTTAGACCGGGACAACCATCGCCCGGCTTGGCTACCTTCCTGCGTCACACCTGTTAATACGCTTGCCTCCCAGGATCAGGTCCTGCGCTCCACCAAAACCCTTCACCCACAAGGGGTGTCAGGCAGGTCTCGGGCAGTTAGTATCCCCTGTTCAGCATGGGCGGTTTTTCGCCGGTACGGGAATATCAACCCGTTGTCCATCGACTACGCCTGTCGGCCTCGCCTTAGGTCCCGACTTACCCAGGGCAGATTAGCTTGACCCTGGAACCCTTGATCATTCGGCGGACGGGTTTCTCACCCGTCTTTCGCTACTCATGCCTGCATTCTCACTCGTGTAGGCTCCACCGCTGGTTTACACCGCGACTTCACTGCCCACACGACGCTCCCCTACCCATCCAGACGCCTGAACCACAAGGGCTTAGCTAATATCTGAATGCCACAACTTCGGCGGTGTACTTGAGCCCCGCTACATTGTCGGCGCGGAATCACTTGACCAGTGAGCTATTACGCACTCTTTTAAGGATGGCTGCTTCTAAGCCAACCTCCTGGTTGTCTTCGCAACTCCACATCCTTTCCCACTTAGCACACGCTTAGGGGCCTTAGTTGGTGGTCTGGGCTGTTTCCCTCTCGACTATGAAGCTTATCCCCCACAGTCTCACTGCTGCGCTCTCACTTACCGGCATTCGGAGTTTGGCTGACGTCAGTAACCTTGTAGGGCCCATTAGCCATCCAGTAGCTCTACCTCCGGTAAGAAACACGCAACGCTGCACCTAAATGCATTTCGGGGAGAACCAGCTATCACGAAGTTTGATTGGCCTTTCACCCCTACCCACAGCTCATCCCCTCCATTTTCAACTGAAGTGGGTTCGGTCCTCCACGACGTCTTACCGTCGCTTCAACCTGGCCATGGGTAGATCACTTCGCTTCGGGTCTAGATCACGCCACTGCAACGCCCTATTCAGACTCGCTTTCGCTACGGCTTCCCCACACGGGTTAACCTCGCGACGTAACACTAACTCGCAGGCTCATTCTTCAAAAGGCACGCCGTCACAACTACAAGGCTGCTCCGACGGATTGTAAGCACACGGTTTCAGGTACTGTTTCACTCCCCTCCCGGGGTACTTTTCACCTTTCCCTCACGGTACTGGTCCGCTATCGGTCATTAGGGAGTATTTAGGCTTATCAGGTGGTCCTGACAGATTCACACGGGATTTCTCGGGCCCCGTGCTACTTGGGATACTCATCCAGGCGGTACACAACATTTCGGTTACGGGGCTCACACCCTCTCTGGCCGGCCTTTCAAGACCGCTCACCTATGCCTGCACATCACACCCCACTGCCCCGGCAGAGACAGTACGGAAAGTCCCACAACCCCGACCATGCAACGCCCGCCGGCTATCACACATGGAACGGTTTAGCCTGATCCGCGTTCGCTCGCCACTACTAACGGAATCACTATTGTTTTCTCTTCCTGCGGGTACTGAGATGTTTCACTTCCCCGCGTTCCCTCCACGCACCCTATGTGTTCAGATGCGGGTCACCAGGCGACTCGCGCCCCTGGCGGGGTTTCCCCATTCGGACACCCTGGGATCACAGTCCGGTTATCGACTCCCCCAGGCTTATCGCAGATTCCTACGTCCTTCTTCGGCTCCTAATGCCAAGGCATCCACCGTGTGCTCTTAAAAACTTGACCACAAAAGATCAATCAGTAATTTTCGAGAGAACCATGAAAACCAGCCACAACCACAAAAGGGCTGCAACCAGATCCAGGTTCATATTCTTGGAAATTGCTTCTTATAAAAGATGCTCGCGTCCACTATGTAGTTCTCAAACAACAACCCCAAACCACACACCCCACACATCTACATGCATGATCGGTGCAGCCAGGAAAACCAGAAACAAACAAACCCGGGAACAAAACCCCCGGCCCTGTTGCCTCAGGACCCAACAGTGTGCCAAACACTACCCAACACCACAAACCACCAGCGTTCCCGAACCAACCCCACAAGGAGATCAGCCCGTACTAACAAACGGTCCGTGCCACCAGGCACCTATTCGTTGATATTCCACCCATGAGCACCCGCCGCAGAACAAACGTCTGCGCAACGGGCATATACTCCTGACAAACCCCCACCAACGCATACACGCAGCAGAAGCCTGTAGGTGCTCCTTAGAAAGGAGGTGATCCAGCCGCACCTTCCGGTACGGCTACCTTGTTACGACTTAGTCCCAATCGCCAGTCCCACCTTCGACAGCTCCCTCCCACAAGGGGTTAGGCCACCGGCTTCGGGTGTTACCAACTTTCGTGACTTGACGGGCGGTGTGTACAAGGCCCGGGAACGTATTCACCGCAGCGTTGCTGATCTGCGATTACTAGCGACTCCGACTTCATGGGGTCGAGTTGCAGACCCCAATCCGAACTGAGACCGGCTTTTTGGGATTAGCTCCACCTCACAGTATCGCAACCCTTTGTACCGGCCATTGTAGCATGCGTGAAGCCCAAGACATAAGGGGCATGATGATTTGACGTCGTCCCCACCTTCCTCCGAGTTGACCCCGGCAGTCTCCTATGAGTCCCCACCATCACGTGCTGGCAACATAGAACGAGGGTTGCGCTCGTTGCGGGACTTAACCCAACATCTCACGACACGAGCTGACGACAACCATGCACCACCTGTAAACCGACCGCAAGCGGGGCACCTGTTTCCAGGTCTTTCCGGTTCATGTCAAGCCTTGGTAAGGTTCTTCGCGTTGCATCGAATTAATCCGCATGCTCCGCCGCTTGTGCGGGCCCCCGTCAATTCCTTTGAGTTTTAGCCTTGCGGCCGTACTCCCCAGGCGGGGCACTTAATGCGTTAGCTACGGCGCGGAAAACGTGGAATGTCCCCCACACCTAGTGCCCAACGTTTACGGCATGGACTACCAGGGTATCTAATCCTGTTCGCTCCCCATGCTTTCGCTCCTCAGCGTCAGTTAATGCCCAGAGACCTGCCTTCGCCATCGGTGTTCCTCCTGATATCTGCGCATTTCACCGCTACACCAGGAATTCCAGTCTCCCCTACATCACTCTAGTCTGCCCGTACCCACCGCAGATCCGGAGTTGAGCCCCGGACTTTCACGGCAGACGCGACAAACCGCCTACGAGCTCTTTACGCCCAATAATTCCGGATAACGCTTGCGCCCTACGTATTACCGCGGCTGCTGGCACGTAGTTAGCCGGCGCTTCTTCTGCAGGTACCGTCACTTTCGCTTCTTCCCTACTGAAAGAGGTTTACAACCCGAAGGCCGTCATCCCTCACGCGGCGTCGCTGCATCAGGCTTGCGCCCATTGTGCAATATTCCCCACTGCTGCCTCCCGTAGGAGTCTGGGCCGTGTCTCAGTCCCAGTGTGGCCGGTCACCCTCTCAGGCCGGCTACCCGTCGTCGCCTTGGTGAGCCATTACCTCACCAACAAGCTGATAGGCCGCGAGTCCATCCAAAACCACAAAAAGCTTTCCACCCCCCACCATGCGATGAGGAGTCATATCCGGTATTAGACCCAGTTTCCCAGGCTTATCCCAGAGTTAAGGGCAGGTTACTCACGTGTTACTCACCCGTTCGCCACTAATCCACCAGCAAGCTGGCTTCATCGTTCGACTTGCATGTGTTAAGCACGCCGCCAGCGTTCATCCTGAGCCAGGATCAAACTCTCCGTTGAAGTAAAACAAAAACAGACACAACCCCCAGCCCCGGGAAAACGGGACCAAAAAGCTGCACAAAATTTGAAACCAGCTGTAAAAACCAGACCACCCACAGGGGCGGGCAGCCCGGCAAATCCAACCAATTCATAAAACAAATCGGTATCAACAAACTTGGCACACTATTGAGTTCTCAAACAACAGACACACCCGGCACCACCACAACACATACCGTGTCAAGGATCGCTCCGGAGCAACTTTTCAAACTTACCCGATCCCCGGCTCCGAATCAAATCCGTCTTTCAGGATTCTTATCGGTGGAGGATCGTCCCCACCTCTTCAGGGAGCGCTCGAAAGCCCTACCGGAATTGGTTTTGATTTTGGGGTTTTGGCCGCCCGGGGTAACCAGCTCTTCGCTGTCTCCCTCGCGGCGACTTAGAAAACAATACACCTCCTCCGGCCCCTCCGCAAATCCCCCTCCAAGCGGTCCTGTTCCCCGCCATCCTGCGGCAGAAGCGGCGGTGAGCGCCCAAACCAGCCACCCGCCGTCGAACTTTCCCTGTATGCGCTGCACCACAATCACCAAGGCCTTAATCCGGCCGAGCCCGATCCCCCGCGAGCCTTAAACGCAGAAAGGGCTGGCAACCGTGAGGTTGCCGGCCCTTTCTCAAGCAGCTGGTATCAGCAGGGCTGAATTACCAGGAAGACTTGGTGACGCCCGGGAGCTCGCCCTTGTGGGCCATGTCGCGGAAGCGGACACGGGAGATGCCGAACTTCTGGAGGGTACCGCGGGGACGGCCGTCGATGATGTCGCGGTTACGCAGACGGATCGGGGACGCGTTGCGGGGCAGCTTCTGCAGGCCCAGTCGGGCTGCTTCGCGTGCTTCGTCGGTTGCGTTTTCGTCAACCAGGGTCTTCTTCAGCTCGAGGCGCTTCGCAGCGTAACGCTCAACGATGACCTTGCGCTGCTCGTTGCGAGCAATCTTTGACTTCTTAGCCATGGTTTAGCGCTCCTCTCGGAATTCGACGTGCTGGCGGATCTTGGGGTCGTACTTCTTCAGAACCATGCGGTCCGGATCGTTACGACGGTTCTTGCGGGTTACGTAGGTGTAACCCGTGCCCGCGGTCGACTTGAGCTTGATGATCGGACGTACGTCCTTGTCCTTAGCCACTAGAGCTTCACCCCACGAGCGAGAATGCTGGCGACGACAACGTCGATGCCGCGTACGTCGATGGTCTTGATGCCCTTTGCAGAAACCTGCAGCGTGACATTACGGCGCAGGGACGGAACCCAGTAGCGCTTCTTCTGAATGTTCGGATCGAACCGACGCTTGTTGCGGCGGTGCGAGTGCGAAATGCTGTGCCCAAAGCCCGGCTCGGCTCCGGTCACTTGGCAGTGTGCTGCCATGACTTCTCCTCAAGAATTGAAAGTAATGATCCGCATATCTGCTGCTGGACCATGCTGCTAAGGGCGACCCAAAAATGAAGAAGGGCAACGGTTAGTCACGCAACTTGAGCCCCTAACTACCGGCCACCCTGGAGAAATTACCGGGCAACCGGAGCAATTGCGCACGCTCCGCGCACTTAGCGCCTACCAAGTCTACGAGTTCACGCAATTAAAGACCAATCCGGCCCCGGAGGGTGTATAAGGCGACCCCGCAGCTAGAGCCTAATGAACTGGGGGTACTTCGGCTTCAGTCCATCGCCAGATGACTTTCCGGTGACCCGGCGGACAACCCATGGGCCGGCGAACTCCCGCACCCAGCGGGCGTTGGCGCGGACGGCTTCCAGCCGGCTGAGCTCCGGTACAGGTGTCATCGGGGGAACCTCAACGGAGTGGTCATGTTCCAATACGTCCAGCACGCGCTTGGCCATGTTGGCGTGCCCCGCCGCGGACATGTGCATCCTGTCCTTCGCCCACATGCCCCAGTCGTAGTACTCACTGAAGCGCCAGTAATCCACCAGCAATGCCCCATGGTCTCCGGCGATGCCGCGGACCAGCTCGTTGTAGATGGCCGTGCGCCCGCGGGTGGTGCTGAAAACTTTCGATCCCCTGGAGTCGAACCCGGTGAACATAACCACAGCGGCGCCGCTGGCGCGCAGTTTGGCGATGGCGTCGTCGTACTCCACCAAGAGGTCGTCAATGTCGATCCTCGGGCGGAGGATGTCGTTGGCCCCCGCGTAAATGCTCACCAAAGTGGGTTTGAGCTCGACGGCGGCCTCCACCTGCTCAGCCAGGATCTGGCGGAGTTTCCTTCCGCGGATGGCGAGGTTTGCGTAGCCGAAGCCGGCGTCGGCGGCGCCGAGCTGCTCCGCCACACGGTCAGCCCAGCCGCGGACACCGTTGGGACGGGTGGGATCGTTGTCCCCCACGCCTTCGGTGAAAGAGTCACCAAGGGCCACGAACCGGGTAGTGAAATCCATTCGGCCAGTTTGCCACCAGTTGCTGGGAGCAACCAACCCCAGGGACGGGCCCTAACTTTCCCTCAGGATCCAATGGTCGGAGTCCAACCGGCCAACAACCTTCTCCCCAATGCGTGCCAGATCCAGCACGTCCTGCTCCGTCAGGGCGTCCAGGAACAAATCCCTCACGGTCTCAACGTGACCCGGTGCCAGGCCCACGATGGTCGCCATGCCTTCTTCGGTGAGGTGGGCCGTGGTGACGCGGGCGTCGTGCGGATGCGGACGGCGTTCGACCCACCCCCGCTTCTGCAGTTTGGTCACCACATGCGAAAGCCGCGACAACGATGCGCTGCTGCGCGCAGCAAGCTCACTCATCGGCAGGAACCGCTCTTCCGCCTCAGACAGCATGGCCAGGACCGTGTAGTCGAAGAGGGACAGTTTCCCCGCTGCATAGAGCTTGGTGTCGAGGGCCGCCGGCAGGAGCGTATTGATGCTTACCAGGGCCAGCCAGGCACGGCGTTCGTCGGCGGAGAGCCAGCGGGGTTCGGTCATGTGCCCATTCTACGAGAAGGAGGCGGTTGATCCTTCAAGTAGCAGCAGTGCCACAGGTAGGCTGGGCGCATGTATGTTGTCTCACTGAGCTACCGGGTTCCGCAGGACATCGTGGATTTCCACAACGACGGGCACATCGCCTGGCTGAAGAAGGCTTTCGACGACGGCGTGTTCATTGCCGCCGGGCGTAAGGTTCCACGGACGGGCGGTATGTTGCTCTCGCGGGCCGACCGCGCGACCCTTGACGCCAGTTTGGCTCAGGACCCCTTCTACTCGAATGGGGTTGCCGACTTCGAGGTGGTGGAATTCCACGCTGCGAGGGTTGCATCGGGTTTCGAGAACCTGCTGGACAGCTAGGACCCCGCACTGCCCGCCAGAGAGCTTGCGGCGATCTTTTTCAGGCCGCCTTTTCGCGGCACCTTGACCGGCTCCGGCCACCGTGGAGTCAGCTGGTCACCTAACGTGACGCCGCGAAGTTTCCGGCCGAATAGCGGCAGGACCCAGTCGTGGACCCAGCGGCGCTGGTGCTGTTCCCACTCCCGCAGGCTGAGCTTTGCCGGCGGTTCCCAGTCCTTGAGCCGGATCTTGTGCGGCACGCCCAGTTGGTCCAGCACCTGGCCCGCAAGGTACTTGTGGCCGGCCTTGGACATGTGCAGGCGGTCCGAGTCCCACATCCGGCGGTCGTGGAAGGCATCCAGGCACCAGTAGTCCACCAGTACCGCACCGTACTTGGCTGCGATGGCCCGAACCTGCTGGTTGTAGAAGTTGTTGCGCTTCTTCAACGGCTCCAGGAGTGCCGATACTTTCACGTCGAAACCGGTGAAGAGCACAAGCGTGGCACCTGTTGCCGCGAGCCGCGCCACGAGCTTCTCGTAATCGGCCATGAGCGCGGCCATGTCCGTCTTCACGTCCAGGATGTCGTTGCCGCCTGCGTAGAGCGTGACCAGGGCGGGCCGCATGCTCAGCGCCGGTTCCAGCTGCTCGCCCATTACGTGCCTTAGCCGTTTGCTCCTGATCGCAAGGTTCGCGTACCGCCATCCCGGCTGTGCCTTGGCGAGCTTTTCCGCCACTCGGTCGGCCCAGCCCCGAACCCCATTAGGTAACCGCTCGTCCCGGTCCCCGACCCCCTCAGTGAACGAGTCCCCCAGTGCAACAAACACGCGCCGCCCAGACTCAGGAAGCAAAGGTTGGGGACGCACCAGCCCAACCTAGCCATCAAAAGAAAAGGAAGAACGACGCCGGGATGAACAGGACGTGATGCCGGGTTCCGCGCTTTGCAGCAGGACGTGATGGCGCCTTCCCGGTATCACCGCAGGATCTGATGGCGCGTTCGGGAAAAAGCTGCAACACGTGATGCCGCGTTCCGGGTTTCACTGCAGGACGTGATGGCGCGTCAGGGGCCGGCGGCAAGTAGTCAGGCGGCGGGAGGGACATCCGGCAGCGTGCGTCTAAGCGAGGAACGAGCGAGCACGCAGAGGATGTGCCTCCCGCCACCCAAGTCCGGGAAACTTAGCCCTCGGCCTTGCCCTGACGCCAGTACCCCATGAAAGCAACCTGCTTCCGGTCAATCCCAACGTCCCGGACAAGGTACCGGCGCATGTCCTTGATGACGGCGGCTTCGCCGGCGATCCAGGCGTAGAAGGGCATCGCTCCGGCGGGCATGTCGGGGTTTTTGGTGGCCTGGATTTCGGCCGTCTCCATCCGCTGGGGAGTCTCCCAGAGGATGTCCACGTCCACGTTGACGTCCTCTGGCTCGGGGCCAGCGCCGCCGTCGGCCGCTTTGATTCCCACCCAACCGGGCACCGGGACTGCCTTGCGGACGGCGTCCTGAAGCAGTTCGCCGTGCGGCCGGGACCGTCCAATCGCGGCGCCCCGCGCCAGCCAGGTGATCTCGATGTCAGCGGGTGAGGAGAGTTCGAGGAAGTCACCTGCTTCCGGGACTTCCAGGAAGGCGTGCCCGGTCATGTAGTCGGGCAATCCTTCAAGAATCGCGGAAATGGCGGGGATGGCTGTCTCGTCGCCGGCGAGCAGGACACGCTGCGCCAGTCCGGGCCGCCATTCGACTCCGCCGTAGGCCTCCGCCGTCGCGCATTGTGCGGCGCGGTTGTTGGGGCCGATGAGGGTAAGGGCATCCCCGGGCTTGGCATTGAGGGCCCAATTGGCGGCGGGCCCGCCGTTGCCCTGGCTGTCGAAGTGCATCACGAAGTCGACGTCGATCTCGGGGTAGACGGTGTCCAGGCGGGCCTGGCGGACGGTGTAGGTCCGCATGGAGCCGCGCACGGCCGGATCCATGGCCAGCCATTCGCGGTACCAGCCCGCCTGGCTCATCTCGAAGACAGGCAGCGGCAGCGGCGTGCCGTCTGCGGCGAGGGACGGGATCATGAGTTTGATCCGGAGGTCGAGGGTGTCACCGTTGACGCCGAAATCCCGCAGCGAGTACCCGCCGAACGTGATCCTGCGGAAGTTGGGACTGAGTTCCTGCACTGAGGAAACTGTGACCTCGAACGCGAGGGTCATCGGCTCGGTGGAGGCGGCGGAAATATCGCGTGTCTTCATGAAACGAGCTCCAGTTCGTTGGCGGGGACGTGGTGTCGGCCGATGGGAATGATCAGTGGGGTTCCGGAGACGGGATCCGGGATGACGCGGGATTCGAGGCCGAAGACGCTGCGGACCAGCCCCTCGGTGACTACCTCCTGCGGTGCGCCTACTGCCACTACGGCGCCGCCCTTCATGGCAATGACGTTGTCCGCGTAGCGGGCGGCGAGGTTCAGGTCGTGCAGGACGATGGCCACAGTGGTGCCACGCTGGCGGTTCAGGTCCGTCACGAGGTCCAGGACCTCCACCTGGTGTGCCAGGTCAAGGTACGTGGTGGGCTCGTCCAGCAGCAGGACGTCGGTTTCCTGCGCCAAGGCCATGGCGATCCAGACCCGCTGCCGCTGGCCACCCGAAAGTTCGTCCACGTTCCTCTCCGCGAGGGCCAGCGTCTCGGTGGCTTCCAGCGCGCGCTGCACGGCGGCGTCGTCCCTTTCGCTCCAGCTGCGGAAAAAGCCCTGGTGCGGGTAGCGGCCGCGGCCCACGAGGTCGCGGACAACGATGCCGTCAGGAGCGGTGGGGTGCTGCGGGAGCAGGCCAAGGGTGCGGGCCAGTTCCCGCGCCGGGCGCGAGTGGATGTCCTTGCCGTCCAGGGTCACGACGCCGGCCGCGGGCTTGAGGAGCCGGGACAGGCCGCGGAGGAGGGTGGACTTCCCGCAGGCGTTGGCGCCCACGATCATGGTCACCTTGCCCTCGGGAATTTCGGCGGTGAGCCCGTCCACCACGCAGCGCTGATCGTATTTCAGCGTCAGGTCCTTGGCGTTGAGAACTGCCACGTCAGGCGTCCTTTCGGTTGGTTGTGACCAGGAGCCACAGCAGGAACGGGGCACCGAGCGCGCCGGTGATGACACCCACCGGCAGCACGGTGCCGTCCAGCAGCAGGGGCGCAAGATTGGCGGCCACGTAGTCCGCGGCAAGGACAATAACGGCACCCACCAGGGCCGACGCCGGGAGGCTGGCTTTGCCGGTGAAGCGCCGGGCGATGGGCCCAGCCAGGAAGGCGACGAACGAGACCGGGCCGGCTGCCGCCGTCGCGACTGCTGCCAGCGACACCGCGATGATCACCAGCGCCAGGCGCGTGGCACCTACCCGGATGCCCAGCCCGGCAGCGGCATCGGGGCCAAGTTCCAGAATGCGCAGGGGGCCGGCGATGGCAACCACGGCGGGGATCAGGACCGCGAGGGCTAGGGCAAGGACGCCTGCCCGGTCCCAGCTGGCGGAGTTCAGGGACCCGTTGAGCCAGACGAGGGCGTCGGCCGCGGTGCGGATGTCTGCTCGGGTCATCAGGAAGTTGACCACTGCGTGCAGCGCCGCGGCAATCCCTACGCCGGCCAGGATGAGCCGGTTGCCGGCCGCATCGCCACGGCTGGTCCCTCGGATGGCGCCGCTGGAGATGGCGTAGATGAGGGCGGCCACGCATAACGCGCCGCCCAGTGCGGCACCGGAGACCGCTGCGCCGGAGGCACCGAAGATCACGATGGCCACCACGGCGGCAGCACTGGCGCCGTAGCTGATGCCGATGACGTCAGGGCTGGCCAGCGGGTTGCGCAGCATGGTCTGGAACAGGGCGCCGGCCAGGCCGAACGCGAGGCCGATCAGGGTGCCGATGACAGCCCGCGGCAGCTTGTTCTCCATCACGATGAAGCTGGCACCGGGGATCTTTTCACCGCCGGTCAAGTGCGCGAAGAGGATTTTGAAGAAGTCCGGGATGGTCACGGTGAAGGTGCCCAGCAGGACAGCCACGGCGAACAGGATTACGACGATGACGGCCAGGATGGCGGTCCGGTTCAGCACGCGAGATGGCAGAAAACGGCGGTGTTTCGGCGCCGGATTGCCGTCAAGTGTCATCTCGGGCCGGGACTTGAGGAGCGTCACAGTCCGGCCCCCTTGCCACGGCGGATCAGCCAGACGAAAACGGGCGCGCCGACGAGGGCGGTCATGATGCCGGCAGGGACTTCGCCCGGAAGGAGCACCACGCGGCCGATGATGTCTGCACCGAGAAGGAGTACCGGCGCCAGGACAAGTGAAAACGGCAGGATCCAGCGGTAGTCCGGGCCGGTCAGGAACCGTACCGCGTGCGGGATGACCAGACCCACAAAGCCGATCGGACCGGCAAGCGCGGTGGCGGAACCACACAGCAGCACGATTCCGAGGGCAGTGATGCCGCGGACCAGTCCCACGCGCTGGCCGAGCCCGCGTGCAATGTCATCACCAAGGGCCAGGCTGTTGAGGATTCGTCCGGTCAGCAACACGATGAGTGCGCCGGCGGCCAGGAAAGGAAGTCCGGACAGCACCACGGACCAGTCTCGTCCGGCGATTCCGCCCACCTGCCAGAAGCGGAAGCGGTCCAGGGTGTCCTGGCTGGAAACCAGGATGACGTTCATCAGGGAATACAGGCCCGCGTTGAGCGCAGCACCCGCCAGGGCGAGCTTGACGGGCGTGGCACCGTCCCTCCCCAAGGACGCGATGAGGTACACCACGACGGCGGCTGCTGCTGCTCCGACAAAGGCGAACCAGACGTAGCCGGAGAACGTGGCAATACCGAAGACATAGATGCCGGTGACCACAGCCAGCGCAGCGCCGGCGTTGACGCCCATGATGCCAGGGTCGGCCAGCGGATTGCGGGCCACTCCCTGCATGGCTGCGCCCGCAAGGCCCAGGGCGCCGCCGGCCAGGAGGCCAAGGACGGTGCGCGGGATGCGGGCGTGGACCACAGCGTGGTCACCGTTGGCGGAATCGAACTGCGTGAGTGCGTCCCACACGGTGCCCAGGGGAAGACCGCGGGCTCCGACGGCCAGGGAGGCCCCGGCCAGGAGTGCAAGCACGACGACGGCGGCCAGCAGCCAGGCGGCCCGCCTCCCCCCGGAGGCGAGGCCGCGGGAGGGACCGCCTGGTCCTCTCGCCGGCACCTTGGTGCCGGCAACCCCCTCCCGGGAGGCCGCCGTCGTCGTACTGGGCATCATGGAACGGTGCTTACTTCACTGCGTCCGCTGCGGTGGCCAACTGCGGCAGGAACGTGTCCAGCGACCACGGCAGGCTCAGCGGGGAGGCGGCGGAGATGGACAGCGTCAGGGTGTTATCCGAATCGGCAACCAGTGCACCGTTCTTGATGGCCGGGATCTGGCTGAGCAGCGGGTCGGCCTTGATTGCGTCAGCGGTGGAAGCGTCCGGAACCCAGGTCACGAAGACGTCTGACTCAAGCTCGTTGGCCTTCTCCGCGGACCACGCGATGAAGAATTCCTTGGAGCCCTTGGAGCTGTTTTCAACCACCGGAGCCAGCTTCATGCCAATTGCGGAGAGGAACCGGGGACGGTTGTCGGCAGCGGTGTAGACGTTGACGCCGTCACCCTTTGCAGGCTCGAGGTTGCCGTAAATGAAGCTCTTGCCCTCGATCTGCGGGTACTCGGACACCTTGTCCTTGATGGTGGCCTCGGTGTCCGAGACCAGCTTGGCGGCCTCGGCATCCTTGCCAAGGGCCTTGCCAATGATGGACGTGGACTCCTGCCACGGGGTGCCGTAGGCAAGTTCCGGGTGGGCAACCACGGGGGCAATCTCGCTGAGCTTCTTGTAGTCCTCTTCTGTGAGGCCCGAGTATGCCGCAAGGATAACGTCCGGGGTGAGCTTGGCGATCTCGGTGAAGTTGATGCCGTCTGCCTCGGAGTACTGAACCGGGGCCTTGTCCGAGCCGAAGCCGGCGCCGAGGTCCTGGAGGGCTGCGTCCTTCCAGGGGGTGGAGCCCTGGTCGTTGCCGCCCCACTCAACCTTGGGAACGCCGACGGGGACAACACCAAGGGCAATGGCAACGTCGTCATTGACCCAGGAGACGGTGGCTACGCGCGTGGGCTGCTTCTCGATGATGGTTTTACCGAAAACGTGCTCGATGGTCACCGGGAACTGCGAGCTGCTGGAGCTGGAAGCGGTGGAGTCAGTGCTGGAGGTGGCGGGGCCCGTGGAGCAGGCGGAGAGGGTGAGCGCCGCCGCGGCCAGAACGGCGGTGGCCTTGCCGGCGGATTTGAACAGCGTGCGGCGGGTGGCGCTGGGCCCGGAGAAGAGGGGGGAAGTCACGGAACTCCTTAAGTGAATGAAGCGAACCCAAGTAAGGCTAGCCTAGCCTCGCTGCTATTACGCAAGAGTTCCGTAACTTAATCCTCCTCCGTGACGAAGGACACAGCCGTACTGGCGGCAGCCGGCCAGGGGCCGTCGGCCATCCCAGTCAGCGGTAGGAGAAGCTCATCAGCACGGACTTCAGGGCACGGCCCTCATCACTCCAGTACCAGTCTTTCGCCGCCTCATCATTCGCGAACGGCGAATCGGTGAAAAGTACGTCTGCTGTCAAAACGCGGTCCCCGAGCATAATGAGCCCGTCCTGCACCTTTCCGTCCGGCGAGACGGGCAGTCCTGCAGTTAGCCCCATCCGGTAATTCGCCTCGCCGTCACTGCGATCAACAAAGAACGAGGAATGGGGCGTGGGAACAAAGTGCCCCACCAATCCCGGTACCGGGTCCGTCTCGAGTACGGTCCTGCCGGCAGAGCCCGCCACAATGTCTGCGATCGTCCCGTAGTAGATGTTGACCACATCATTGCCGCTGGCGTCGTAAACGGTCGCCGTCCCAACATAAGGGGATTGTGATGGCTCAAAAACTTCTACCCGCCAGTCCGCCGGATGAGCGAAGGAAAGCCGGCCATCCGGGAAGGTGAAGGCTTCCGGCCCCTTGGGCACGGGGGAGGAGGTGGCGGCGGGAACGGGCGCAGGAGCAGCATTTGCGGAGGAAGCGCTGGCTGCCGGCCGGACGGCAGACCCTGTGGACGGGCTGCCGCTCCCGGCCGGGGCGCCTGCCGCGCAGCCGCCGAGGGTCAGTGCGGCCACGGCGGTCGCTGCGAGAAAGAACGTAGTGCGATGTGCTGGGCGCATCGGGTGGCCTTTCAAGAGGACGCCATCATTCTCTTGGGGAACAAGCGGGACCCAGCGTTCCGCAGTACCTATGGGATTTTCTCAGGCGGGGTGAGTTGGTAAGGCCCAGAATGACACAGCGGAAATACCGGCCACCAGACCCGAAGTAATAAATCCATCAATTTGTTATATCGGGTCTCGGATCAGCGCAAGACGATGTCCACCGGGTTGGCCTCGGACCGCCAGGTACCTTCTTCATCAGGCCGTGGCCGGATGACCGGCGCCGTCAGCACCCCTGACCGGTTGGTGCGCTTGTCACGAAGTATTTCGGTCACGGAGCCAAGATGCCGGGACAGATCAATAACGTTCTCCGGTGCAGCAAGAAGCAGCTGGAACCCGAATTCATGCAGCGCCTTGATTCCGGCCCCTGCAAACTCCTCGGACGCCAGCACAAAGGCTTCGTCCATCATCACGGTGCCGTAGGTGGTAAAGCCCTGCTCGGCGATGCCTAGCTGGTAGCTCAGTGCAGCGGCCATGATGAAGGCCGTGAAACGCTGCCGCTCACCGCCGGACATGGATCCCGTGTCCGCGTGCATAAAGACCTCGGTCTTCTTCGCCCCGCCCTTTTTGCCCGTCGCCGGTCCGGCAGCTTCCCGGTGCTCCTTGCACTGGATGAACAGGTGCCCGCGCACATCCAGCACCTCCGCCCGCCACCGCCTGTCCTCCGGCGCCTGCGAGCCCAGCCGCTTCACCAGGGTTTCCAAGGACTTATAGCGGGCGGTGAGCTCGGCGTCGTCATCCCTTTCGCCACTGGCACCTTCGGCGCGGGGACCGTCGGACTTCGCTGGCCGCGTGTGCCGTGCCTTCAGGGCGTTCTGGATGGCGTCCTTAAACTGTTTGGCGGTGGGAGGCAGGGTCTGCTTGATGTCCAGTTCCAGGAAGCTGCCCTCGTGGAAGTTGACCTGCGAGAGGATCCCGTTCAGCGGGAGGATGCGGCTGGTGATGGAGCGGCGTTCCTCATCGAGCAGGTGCAGCAGGGTGCTGAAGGATTCGTGCGTGCGCTGGTTGAAGAACTGCCGGAATTCCGCTTCCTGGGCCGGCAGGCCATCGCTCACAATCGCGTGGTACCGCGTCTCGAACTCGCCGGCCGCACCGATAGTGGTGCCGTGGTCCGCGGATATGGCGCTGCCCCACTCGCGGACGAAGCCTTCGAAAATCCTGGTGAGGCGCTCGGCTGTGGTTTGGCCCCGGGTCTCCGCCGTGTGCAGTTCAGCCAGCAGTGCGGTCCGTACCCGGTTCGCGAGGTTGTCCAGCTCATGCATCTCCGTCACGTCGCCGAAACCAGCAAAGTACTGTTCCAGCGCAGTGACGGTGGCGTCCGACGGCGGCGCCTGCGCAAGGCGCCCGCGGGCGGCTTCCAGCAGGGTATCTGCAGCAGTCAGTTGTTTGTCCAGGGCCTTGTACTCGCTCTGCAGGACCGCGGCCGTTTCGGTGCTGGACTGGTGCTTCTGCCGCACCTCCTCGATGGTCGCACGCAGCGGCTCCAGGTCCGCCTGCGCTGCCAGGGCGTCCTTCAACCGCCGTTCAATCCTGTCGAGATCACCGGCCGCAACTGCCGCCGACACCTGTTCCCAGGAGCGATGGTCCTCGGCGATGCGCCGCAGGGCGTCGAGCTGCCGGCTCATGCCCTGGTGCGAATCCTCCCGGGCCTGTGCCAGCTCCGCGGCTTTGGCCACCTCCTGCCGCAGGTCCGCCACCTGGCCGGCAACGAGTTCCAGCTTGGCGGCATTGTCGAAACCAAGGACGTAATCCTGCCGGCTGGTGAACCGGTCGTCCTTTTCCACGGTGTGGCGGTTGCGCTTGACTACGCCGCCCAGGCTGAGGCCCCGGTCCAGCCGTGCCAGCTCGTCCGGGTCCTCCACGCAGGGGTAGGCGAAGTCCAGCGCGATACGCTCGCGGATCCAGGACCCCGCTTCGCTCGCGACACCCGTGGTGAGGATGTCCAGCTTGGTGAGCAGGTCGCCGTCGTGCACGGCCTCCAGCGCCAGCACCCCACCGGCCAGCGGCTTGGAAACGTCAACCGCCCGCAAGGCGCCGCGCACGTTGTGGTCGTTGAGGTATCGGGTCACTGACGCGAAATGTTCCCCGGGTACCAGCAGGGTGGTGGCGAGGTTGCGGAGCGCTCGCTCGGCGGCGGGGCGCCACTTCTCCTCTCCCTCGGCGAGGTCCATCAGTTCGCCGGCGAACGGCATCCGGTCTTCGGCAACACCGGTGGCGGCGGCAATCGCTGCCCGGTTTTCAATGCTCGACGGCGGCAGCAGCGACTTGCGCGTCTTGAGCGACACGAGCTCCTGCTCAGCCGCGGCCAGCTCGCGCTTCTTGGTTGCGTGGGCGTCGAAAGCTTCAAACCGGAGTTCCTGCAGGGCCTGCGAATCGTCTTTAAGCTCTGCCGACCTTGCCGCCGCCTGCTCGTGCGCCTGTTCCCACCCCTCGGCGGTCCACTCGAGTTCGAGGCCGGCGTCGGTCAGCGCCTGGCGCGCCGCCTCCTCCACCTGCTGGCGGAGCTTCAGGCCCACCCGGGCGTTGTCCAGGGATTGCTCGATGGCGGAGATGGCGTTGCCGCCCTGGTTGTTGTAATCCGCCTCCAGCTGGCGCAGCTCCTTGGCCAGCTCGTCCCGGACTGCGCGCTCAGCCCCAAGCTCCTTTGCTTTCGCCTGGGCGAGCTCCTTGAAGCGGACCAGCATTTTTTGATGGACCGTGACGGCCAGCTGCTGCTTGTAGGCCTCGAATTCCTCTCCGGAAAGGTCCCGCAGCCGGTTCGCGTCCAGCAGCGCCTGCGCATACTCCCTGTTCAGCCCGGGAACCGGCGCCAACTGGTCCCGCTGCTGCCGGACGTCCTCCAACCGCTGCCGGATGGACATCAGGTTGCTGAACTCCTCGACCACGTCGTCTGCGGCGCCGAGCGTGGCCGGGGCGTCCAGGACCTGGTCGCGGAAGAAGGTGTTGACGCTGCCACCCAGCCCCTTGCCTGCCTGAATCACGCGCAAAAGCGGCAGGGCCTGGTCCGAGTTGATGCCGAGGAGCCGGCGGAACCGTTCCGCGAAGGCCTTGTGGACGTCGAAGACCTGGGCCTCCGGGAAGATTGTCTCGAGGGCTGCCTTGGTGAACCGCTTGTCCGCGATGCCCTCAAGGGCCTCAAGGTCCAGAGGCCCGTGGTCCATAAGGTAAAAACGTCCGACACTCGACTCCGTGCCGTTCTTCGGCAGGTCAAACAGCGCCGAAACCGTCACCCGCGTGCCGGCGGCGTTGTCAAACGTCAGCGCGACGGCGGACCAGGTGGCACCCGGACGCTGGAAGGCACTCGCCGAGCCCTCCCCCACAGCCTTGTCGCCCACCTTGCCGCGCATGTACGTGAACGTGGTCCGCTTGTCCTCGACGGCCCCGCCCGATCGCTGGGCGGCCGCTTCATTGGACCTCGGCCTCGCATCGAAGACCCGCAGCATGGCGTCGAACAGCGTGGACTTACCGACGCCCGAGTTACCCGTGAGCAGTGTGCCGTTGCGGTCCACATGCATTGTGTGCGCCCCGTGGAACGTGCCCCAGTTCACCACCTGCACCAGCGCAAGGCGCATCTGGCCCGGGTTCGTCAGCTCGCCCATTGGCAGCATGGCTGCGATGCTCACTGTACGTCCTCCGCTTCGGTTGCATCCTCGGGTTCCGCAGGTTCAACCGTCGTTTCCATGTCCAGCTCTATGAGCGCCTCGGTGCCGGCGGGGTCTGTGGTGGCTGCTGCCAGGGCTTCTATCTGGGCTGGGATGTCGCCGATGTTTTCGAAGGGCAGGGCCAGGGGCAGGGCATTGGAGATGGTGTAGACGTCGTCCAGGCCGCTGGGGAGGAGGAGTTGGCGGGCCAGGAGCTTGGTGATGGCCCGGTTCACCACGTCGGAGTCGCGGAGCGCGTCCTGCTGGCCTGCGGGCTGGTAGTGGGTCACGAGGTCGGCGATTTCCTCGCGTGTGATGGTGGGATCTGTCTGGGCGGTCACGTGCCGGTCGAGCAGCAGCCGCATCCGCAGCAGGACAATGGTCTCCACACGGCTGAGCGCACGCTGCTGCCTCAGGATGCTGGAGCGGGTACCGCCTCCGATGGCGTCCGGGTCCACCGGGCGCAGGACGGCAATCTTTCGTTCATGGTCCAGCTGCATCGTAAGGAACAGCTCGGACAGGCGGCTGCGCAGGATGATCTGGTTATCCAGCAAAACGGTCCAGAGCTTCTCATCCCGGCCACCGTCCACGTACGGACCTTTGAGCAGTTTCACCAGCGCCTGCCGCACTTTCATGGAGAGTACGCCGGTATCACCCGGGAAAAGGGCGGCGCCGTCGATGAACGTGTCGCGGGGGGTGATTCCTCCGGTGAAAGGTCGCTCAGCGCCAGATGCCGCTGGACTCGCAGCGTTTGTTACTTCAGTCATCGTCAATCCTTTGGAAGCGTGACCAGCGGCAGGTAGGCCCTGCGCGTGGTGCCGTCTATCTGTTCGAAGTCCAGGGCGTCGAGGGCATCCTTGTCGAAGCCTGCCCCTGCGTGCAGGGCATGCGAGAGGAGCGCCCGGATGGTGTTGATGTGCTGTTCCTCCGGCGGCAGCTGGTGCCACGCCTCGGAAAGGGTGGAAGCGCCCGCCATCGCAGACTTGATGACTTCCGGCTTCGCCTTTCCGGTCCTCAGCGAGCGCACCCGGTCCGAGTCACTGAAGGCGATGGGGTCGGCAAGTTTTGGTGGCGCGGCGAACTCGTCCGGGTCGAAGAGCTTCACCATGGACAGCGACTCGAACCCTGCGTTAAAGAGGACAGGTCCGCGGACCAGGCCGGGACGTTCCCGCTCATACGGAAGGGACCTGATAGCCTGCTCGGCTTCCCGGAGGACCTGCCGGAGCCGGACCGACTGGCGGAAGTCGTCACTCTGGACGTAGGTGTTGAGGCTTTCGCTGAGCTTGCCGTAAATCCGCTGGATCTGGCTGTGCTGCTGGCGGAGCTCTGCCACCAGGTTTTTCATGGTTTCCCGGTCCTCGGATGAGAGGTCGTCCGCGAACTGCCGGCTAAGGACCTCACCGATCGCCGACCGGAACCTCAACTGCTGCTGCGGATCCTCCAGGAAGGCCGTGAAGGAACGGAAGGTCCTGCCCTCCGGGCTCTGGCGCAGTCGCTTGTCTGCCTCCAGCACCTGGGCCATCGTGGCGCCCTTGGTCAGTGACTCCTCGATGATCTGGTTGCGCAGCCCGCCCACCAGTTCCTCGATCCGGTCACGCATCTTTTTGTAATCGGCTGGCAGGCTCGCGGCCAGATCCAGGATGTTCCCGGCAGCTTCCACCGCTTCGTCGTCATCCAGCAGGCCGTCAAACTCGCCGGAGCTGATGTCCTGGATCAGTTGCCGACGCTCTTCGATCTCGTCTTCCAGTGACTCCAGGCGGGCGCTCTGGTCCGGGTTGGTCTCGTTGGCGAGCTTCTCGACGTCGCCCAACAGCGTGCCCAGGCGCGAACCATTGAGGGTGGAACGCTCGCTGGAAAGGCTGTCCAGGAAGGCGAGCACGCGGGCCGCCGGCTCGGTGACCTCGTAAATGATCTGGCCCGACTGGTTCCGCCGCGTCAGGAATTGCCGGCGCGTCCACTCGTCGCCAAAGGCCTTCCCGTTGGCGCCGCCTCCGAGGCCGGGCTCCTGCCGGCGGAGCTCCTCAAGGAAGGAGTCGACGTCGGCGTGGAACTCCTCAAGCGGCAGCTGAGGCCTGGCGCGGGTAAAGGACGCCTGCAGCACCGCGATCACCCAAGGGGCAGAACGCGTCAGCGCCCAGGCGGGTCCTTTGGTCAGGAGTTCGAGGTCCCGGAGCCGGGCGCTGATGGCGTCAGCGGATGACCTGGCGGAGCGGGGCACACACTCTCCTTGGGCTGTTGAGGGGGCTGGGGCAGGGCTCCAAACGGAAAACTGCCAACAACAAGGTTAACGCAGGCGGCCGCGACCGCTCCGTGACCTACTTCGGCGTAGTATTTCGATCCAATATCAACAGTCACTTCAGTCCCATGCGCCCCTAGCTTGGCGCGCAACCTGCCCCTACGCTCGTGCTACTGACTTCAGGGCAAGCAACGTCGCAGCAGGGGGATTCATGCAGTTCGATCTAAGCTCGGTGGAAACCGCCACCTTGGTATTCGCGGGCACACTGGTGTTCGCGCTGATCCTGGCCGCTTTTGTGCTCACGGCAGGACTGGTGGCGTTAGTGTTGCTGGGCACGGGAAAGCTCGCCTGGACAGTGGTTTCCACGTCGCTCCTGGCCGTGGTCCACGGCATCAACGCCGGCTGGGACCGGCTGGTGCACCGCGCGTCTGCATTCGACACCGCCGGGGACTTTCAGGGGCAGTCCTCCCCTAGCACGGGAACCTACCCGCGGGTAATATTGAGAGACAGCTGAAGGGTTCTCCAACCCGGCGGATCCTGGCTAAGAAAGCTATCCGGCCAAGGAGATAACCCATGAGCTCCGCCACTGACAGCCCCTCAAAGACCAGCCCCGCCAACGGCAAAACCCCAACAGATGCCCCCGCCGGGGAAACCCCGGTCCCCGCAGGCAAGATCGGCGCGGGCGTCACCGCAGACGAGGCGCGCGCCGTAACAGAGGCCGCCCGGGAAACCACCTGGGACCGCCCCAGCTTCGCCAAGGGGCTCTACCTCGGCAGTTTTGACCTCAGCCTTGTCCACCCCTGGCCCACGCCGGACCGGGAGGATGTGGAACGGGGCGATGCCTTCATGGCGCGACTCACGGAATTCGCGGGCACCCTGGACGGGCGGGTCATAGAGCGGGACGCCAAGATTCCCGACGAATACCTTCGGGGCCTGGCAGACCTTGGCGTCTTCGGGATGAAAATTCCGCAGGAATACGGCGGCCTGGGATTGTCCCTGGTGTATTACGGGCGCGCCCTGGCACTCCTGGGGAGCGTCCACCCGAGTTTGGGGGCCCTGCTTTCCGCGCACCAGTCCATCGGCGTGCCTGAACCGGTGAAGGTGTTCGGAACGCCGGAACAAAAGCGCAAATACCTGCCGCGGTGCGCCGCCGGGGCCATCACGGCATACCTTCTGACTGAACCGGACGTCGGCAGCGATCCCGCCAGGATGGGCAGTACAGCGGTCCCCACGGACGACGGCGGGTCCTACGTTCTGGACGGTGTGAAACTTTGGACCACCAACGGCGTGATTGCGGAGCTGGTAGTGGTGATGGCAGTCGTTCCGGCTCGCACCGGCGCAGACGGCACCCTGCACAAGGGCGGCATCAGCGCCTTTGTGGTCGAGATGGACTCTCCAGGCATCACCGTGGAGAACCGGAACGCCTTTATGGGGCTGCGCGGTATTGAAAACGGGGTGACCCGGTTCCACCAGGTGCGCGTGCCGGCGGAGAACCGCCTGGGACGCGAGGGCCAGGGCCTGAAAATAGCGCTCACCACCCTCAATACGGGCCGGCTTTCGATCCCGGGTCTGTGCGTCGGCTCAGGCCGCTGGAGCCTCAAGATCGCCCGTGAATGGTCCAACGCCCGTGTTCAGTGGGGCCAGCCGGTGGGCAAGCACGAGGCCGTCAGCAAGAAGATTGCTTTTATCGCCGCTTCCGCCTTTGCCCTGGACGCCGTGTTCGAGCTCTCCGCAGAACTCGCCGACGCCGGCCAGAAGGACGTGCGCATAGAAGCTGCCCTCGCGAAGCTGTGGTCTACGGAGATCAGCTGCCGGATCGCAGACGAACTGGTTCAAATCCGTGGTGGGCGGGGTTTTGAGACGGCCGAGTCGCTGGCTGCTCGCGGAGAACGCGCCGTACCGGCGGAGCAGCAACTGCGCGACCTCCGGATCAACCGCATCTTCGAAGGTTCCTCGGAGATCATGAAACTCCTCATCGCCCGCGAAGCGGTGGACGCCCACCTGGCCGCCGCCGGCGACCTTGCCTCGCTCACCGCGAGCCTGCAGGAGAAAGCGAAGGCCGCCGTCGGCGCTTCAGGCTTTTACGCCAAGTGGCTGCCCAGGCTCGTGGCCGGTGCGGGCATGGATCCGCGCTCATACAGCGAGTTCGGCCGGCTGGCCAAGCACCTGCGCTTTGTCGAGAGGTCTTCGCGCAGGCTGGCCCGCCAGACGTTCTACGGCATGGGCCGCTGGCAGGCGAACCTGGCGCACAAGCAGGCATTCCTTGGCCGGGTGGTGGACATCGGCGCGGAACTGTTCGCCATGACAGCGTGCTGTTCACGCGCGGAGATGCTGCTTCACACTTCCCCGGGAAAGGCCGCCAGCGGTTACGAACTCGCGGAGGCGTACTGCGAGCAGGCCCGCGTGCGGGTTGATGAATACTTCGACCAGCTGTGGCGCAACACGGACGACGGCGACCACCGGCTGACGCGGAAGGTCCTCGCCGGCGACTACACGTGGCTGGAGGCCGGCGTCCTGGACCAGTCTGAAGGCACTGGCCCGTGGATCGCGGACGCCTCCCCAGGGCCCTCCCGGAAGGAAAACCTGCACCGCAACTACCGGTGACGGCACTGGTCACAAAATAGTAAGCATCCTTGCTATCTCGATGGGTGGATGGTTGAGTTGAGCCATGAGCAGCTCAACGGACCCAGAGAACCTGCCCCCGCGACGTGCCCGGGAGAACGCTGACGGGAGCGGAAGTTACCGTGCCGCGGCTGATGATGATGCCACCCGCACCTTTGACCGGGCGCCGGCAGCCGATGCCACACCAACCTCCGCCTACGACCGCGTGCCGGAGTCCCGCGCCGGGGCATCCGGCCCCTCCGCAGAGCGGGACTATGTCCCGGCAGCCTCGGGATCTGCAGTGGATCCACATCTGACAGACCGGCAGACCGCCGTCGCCAGGGAAAAGGACCGGTTCGGCGGCATCAAGGTGGGCTCGGCCTTCTTCGGCTGGCTGACCGCCACCGGCATGGCTGTGCTGCTGACCGCCCTTGTTGCAGCGGCCGGAACTGCGGTGGGCCTTGCCACCAACACCGATGTCAATGAAGCCGTGAACCAGGCGGCCTCAAACACCGGCACCGTTGGCCTGGTGGGCATCATCGTCCTGCTGGTCATCCTGCTCCTCTCCTATTACTGCGGCGGTTACGTGGCAGGACGCATGGCGCGCTTCAACGGCGCCAAGCAAGGCCTCATGGTGTGGATCTGGGCGCTGATCGTGGCGGTCCTGATCGCCATCCTGGGCCTCGTGGCCGGACAGCAGTTCAACGTGCTGGCCAACCTCAACAGCTTCCCGCGGATCCCTGTGAATGAAGGGCAGCTGACCACCACGAGCATCATCGCCGCCGTCGTGGTGGCACTGGTGGCACTCGCCGGTGCAGTGCTCGGCGGACTGGCAGGCATGCGGTTTCACCGCAAGGTGGACCGGGCGGGCTTCACTCCGGACCAGGATTACAACGAATAGTCAGGCCAAGATTTTCCCGTCCACGTAAAACCAGCGGCCGTTTTCCCGGACAAACCGGCTCACTTCGTGATGCGTGCCGCGCTCGGAGCCGCGCCGGAACCAGGCTTTGAACTCCACCGTCCCCTGAACGTCCAGTGGGCCCCCGCGGTTGGTGGAGACGATGTCCAGGCGCCGCCATTGCAGGTCCGGGTCAAGGTCCAGATTCGCGGGGACCTCCCCCGGGTGCCAGGTGCGCAGCAGATAGGACCCGTCCAAGAGCACAAACGCACTGTAGCGGGACCGCATCAGCTGCTCTGCAGTGGCTGCTTCTGCCTCACCGGAGTGGAACCTCCCGCAGCACCCGCGGTACTGCTCGCCGGACAGGCACATGCAGTTTTCCAGTCCCCGGTCTTCAGCCATGACCTGATGTTGTCATATCGGGTAACAGCTTTGAAACAACACTGGACGCGCCCCTCCGCCCGTCGGCACGGCGCGGCAAAAATCCGTATGGTGGAGAAGGAGCTCTGGCCGCGGCAGGGGTGCGGATGCGGGCTTCGCGGCCGGCAGAGAGGAGAGATGACATGGAAAATCCAGATACGCTCGTCCTCAACCTGACCTTTTTGGGCACTGTGGGAGTGGCTTTCCTGATGTTCCTGGTCCTCTTCCTGCTCGGCGTCATCACGCTGTTACTCGCGGGGATAGGCAGGCTCGCCGTCGTCATGCTGATGGCCTTGTTCGGCCGGCGCGCCCCAAGGGAGAGCATTCCCCAGCCCGCCGTCAAAACCCCGAAACCCCAGCGGAAGCCGCGGGATTGGCGGGCTGCGCTTAAGCCCGCGCACTTGCGCGCGGCGCTGCGCACCGCCGTCGTACATCACCCCGCAGTGACTGCCGCACGGCCGGTTCCCCCCGTCCTTGCCGAGGACTGGGCCTCCGCTGTTGCTGAGGCGGACGCGAGGGCAATCGCGCGGGCGCGGGCGGCGGCACCGGAAATCAAGCTTTCAGTGCGGGATCTGCCCGATCCCCGCGTGCCTGCCGACAAGGTGGTGGAGGTTGCACCGCTCGTGGAATCGGCGCTGGACAACCACCGCCCGGGCCGGGTGCCGCGGTCGTTCAAAAAGGCGAAGGCTTCGCGTCCGTTGGCTCCTCTGGACACGGGATCACTGGTGTCCTTGTCCGGCCGCGCGCAGGCTCAGGCGCTCAAAGGCGCCTCTCCCAAGGACACAGCCAGCAAGGGAACCGCTCCCAAAGGCTCTTCATCCAAGGGCGATCCTCATCTGGGCAAACAGCCCTTACCCTGAGCAACCATCTGGGTTAGCGTGAAACCCATGGAATTCAGATACCTCGGAAACAGCGGCTTCAAAGTCTCGGAAATCACCTTCGGCAACTGGCTCACGCACGGCTCACAGGTGGAGAACGACGTCGCCTCCCAGTGTGTGGGCGCTGCCCTGGATGCAGGCATCAGCACCTTCGACACTGCGGACGTGTATGCCAACACGGCTGCGGAAACGGTCCTCGGCGAAGCCCTGAAGGGCGAGCGCCGCGAGTCCATAGAGATCTTCACCAAGGTCTTCGGCGCTACCGGACCCAAGGGCAAAAACGATCTGGGCCTGTCCCGCAAGCACATCATGGAATCCATCAACGGTTCGCTGCGCAGGCTGCAGACGGACTATGTGGACCTGTACCAGGCACACCGCTACGACTTCGAAACACCGCTTGAAGAGACCATGCAGGCCTTTGCGGACATCGTCCGGCAGGGGAAAGCCCTGTACATCGGCGTCAGCGAATGGTCGGCCGACCAGCTCCGCGCAGGCCACGCTTTGTCCAAGGAACTCGGTTTCCAGCTCATCTCCAACCAGCCGCAGTACTCCATGCTGTGGCGCGTCATCGAGGCCGAGGTTGTGCCGGCGTCGGAGGAACTGGGCGTGTCCCAGATCGTTTGGTCACCCATGGCCCAGGGCGTCCTCAGCGGCAAGTACCTTCCCGGCCAGCCCGCCCCGGAAGGCAGCCGGGCCACGGACCAGAAGGGCGGCGCCAAGATGATCGAGCGCTGGATGCGTGACGACGTCCTTGCCGGGGTCCAGGAGCTCAAGCCCGTCGCGGAGGAAGCCGGACTTTCGATGCCGCAACTGGCCGTGGCCTGGGTGCTGCAGAACCCCAACGTCGCTTCGGCCATCATTGGTGCTTCCCGGCCCGAGCAGATTGCGGACAGTGTTGTGGCGGCAGGGGTGAAACTGGAACCTGAGGTGCTGAAAAAGATTGACGACGCCATCGGCTCCCTGGCCGAACGTGATCCTGAGCAGACCAAGTCCCCGGCCAAGCGGGAACACTAAGCGTGGCTTCCAGTTCGGAACTGCCGGACCTCGCCGTCACCGGTTCCACGGGCGGCGTGGGCGGAATGGTGGCACGTCAGCTTTCCGCCGCCGAATCTGCCCAGCGCCTCCTGGTCCGTGATGCCCGCCGTGCACCAGGGCTGGAGAACGCTCCGGCAGTGGTGTGCAGCTACTCGGACTCACCTGCTGCCCGGGCGGCCCTGGAAGGGGTCAAAGTCCTGTTCATGGTGTCGGCTGCGGAGACCGAGGACCGGCTGCAGCAGCACTGCGCCTTTGTGGACGCGGCCACCGAAGCGGGCGTGCAGCATGTTGTGTACACCTCGTTTTATGGCACGGCGCCGGATGCAACCTTCACGCTGGCCCGGGACCACTACGGCACGGAGCAGCACATTCGGGAGTCGGGGATGGACTACACGTTCCTGCGGGACAGCTTCTACCTCGATTTCCTGCCGCTTCTGGCAGGGGAGGACGGCGTGATCCGCGGGCCTGCCGGCAAGGGCGTGTTTTCGGGGGTCGCCCGGGAGGACGTAGCGCGCTGCGCCGTGGCGGTGTTGCGCGATCCCGCCATCCATAAGGGAAAGACGTACAACCTGACAGGCCCTGAGGAACTGACCCTGGCGGACGCTGCCCGGATCGTTACCGACGGAACAGGGCGAACCATCACCTACCAGCCGGAAACGGTGGAGGAAGCCTACGCATCCCGCGCGTCTTACGGTGCGCCCCCCTGGCAGGTGGATGCGTGGGTCAGCACCTACACGGCGATGGCAGCCGGGGAAATGGCAGGAATTTCACCCGATGTCCATGGGCTGACCGGGCAGGATCCAATCGGCTTGGCTGAGTTCCTGAAGCAGCCGCAGCTGTAGCGGCAGCACAGCACTTTGGGCGTTGACGGGCTCGCGGGGCGGGCGTAGACCTGAGGGCAGGGACCCGCCAGCCCCGCCAAGCAGAAGCCCAGCCACAAGGATCGCAGCGCCATGAAGCAGATCTACAGGAACCACCATTCCGCCCGGTCAGCGGAGCAGCAGCGACCGCCTGCTTCCCTTCCAATGGCACCGACTAAAGGCCCGCTTACGCCGGAAGAAGTCCAGCTGGGTGCCCGTAACCACTCCATGCCCCTGGAGGCGCTCCGGCGCGACATCACTCCGCCCGGCCTCCACTACATCCTTACGCACTTCGACATCCCGTTTATCGACACCGGGGCCTGGCATCTGCGGATTAACGGGGCAGTAGAGCGCGCCCTGGAGCTGAGCATGCCGGCGCTGCGGAAGGACCCCGCCATCACAGTGCCCGTCACCATGGAGTGCGCGGGTAATGGCCGGTCCCTCCTGAAGCCGCGGCCGCCCAGTCAGCCGTGGGTCCTCGAGGGCGTTGGGACGGCAGCCTGGACGGGGGTTCCGCTCGCTTATCTCCTGGGGAAAGCCGGGGTCCTGCCGAACGCCGTCGAAGTGATCTTCACGGGCGCCGATGCCGGCATCCAGGGCGGCGTCACCCAGCGGTACGCACGGAGCCTGCCGATCCATGAAGCGATGCGTGCCGACGTCGTGCTCGCCTACAAGATGAACGGCAACGAGCTGCCGCCCCAGCACGGCTACCCGCTCCGGCTCGTAGTTCCCGGGTGGTATGGCATGACGAGCGTGAAGTGGCTGGAATCCATCGAGGTGGTCACGGCGCCGTTCACCGGTTACCAGCAGGTAGTGGCGTACCGCTACCAGGATTCAGTGGACGACGCCGGGACGCCGGTTTCGCGGATCAGGGTGCGTTCGCTGATGGTCCCGCCCGGCATCCCGGACTTTTTCACCCGCAAGCGGGTGCTGCCGCATGGTCCCGTGATGCTGCAGGGCCGGGCATGGTCCGGGCACGCGGCGGTGACTGCTGTAGAAGTGGGCATCGACGGGAAGTGGGTGCGGGCCCATTTGGAAGAGTCTGCCGGCGGGTTCACGTGGCGCAAGTGGACGCTGCCGTGGGTGGCTGACCCGGGCGAGCATGAGCTCGCCTGCCGCGCTGCGGATGCCAGCGGTGCCATCCAGCCCCTGGAGCAGAACTGGAACTACCAGGGCATGGGCAACAACGTGGTGCAGCGGATCAGTGTCCGGGTTGAATAGCTCTCTTTTCAAGAGGCGCGGTTGGGCAGGCCTGAGTGTCCACTTTGACCACTGGCTGCCGGGCGGAGGCACCGGGGCTATACTCGGTGCCAACCATGACCAGCCTTCCTTCCTCCCCCGCCAGTGTCCGCATCGATGCGTGGCTGTGGGCCATCCGGGCCTACAAGACCCGCTCTGCAGCTACGGCTGCCTGCCGCGCCGGCCATGTGCGGCTGAACGGCAGCCCGGCCAAGGCGTCCGCCACCCTGGTCAGCGGCGACTCGGTGACGGTCAGGATGCCGGGCTATGAACGCACCCTCGAAGTGCGCCGGCTGATCAACAAGCGCGTGGGAGCGGAAGCTGCATCCCACTGCTTTACGGACCACACGCCGCCGCGGCCCGTTGCCCCCGCACTGGGCCTGCCGCAGCGGGACCGCGGCGCTGGCCGGCCCACCAAGAAGGACCGCCGCGAGATGGAACGCCTCCGCGGGGCCTGAAGGTTTGGCGAGCCTGGCTTAGGTTTTGACCCGCGCCTGCACCAGATTCGCGAACGGCAGCTTTCCGTACTCCTCGATGAAGGCTGCGTGGTACTCGGCTTCGGCCTTGGTTAGGGCCGCGCCGGGCAGTTCCTTCCAGGCAATCAACAGCTGCCCGGCGTCCTTGAGTTGCCAGACCAGCCGGCCGTCCCAGTGCCCCGGCGGTTTGCCCTGCCCGAAATCCAAAAACTCCTGTACCTGCCGCCTCAGCCCGCGGTTGCCCTTGCTGCCCGGCCCGGCCTTGCCCAGATAAAGGACGACGGCGGTATCCACCCACTCCGCCGACAAGGCCGGCTCTGGCAGTGATGGGTCCTTCTTCTTGAAGACACCGGCGGTGCTTTTCTTCAGAAATTCCGGCTGGAACTCTTCGGGCCGCAGGACGGCGAAGACGCCGGTTCCTTGCGGAACCCGCATGACCTCCAGGTCCTTGAACGACCGGAAGCCCGAAAAGCCGTCAGCTTTCAGGCCCTTCCTGGTGAACTGCATCCCTACATTGAACAGCATGCCATTGGCAGCTGCTTCTTTTATCCACATAGGCCTCCCGGCACCGGCTTTTGTCACACCCTGCTGGAAGACTCTGTCCATGGAAGCAATAGCGGAGTCGGCACCGCGGGGTCACGGAGCAGCGCAGGAGGCAGGACCCCTCCCCGGTCCTCGTGTTGCCGACGTCGTGCGCACCTTGGCTTCCATCCGCCCTGCCGCTGACGGGCCGGGGATGATTGACCAGTTGCGCGAACTGGAGGATGCGAAGTCGGCGGCAGCGGCAGCGCAGGCCCGGATTGCGGTGGCCTTTGACTTGGCTGTGCGCCGGGAGCAGGCTGCAGCGGCTGTTCCGGCTGATGAGCTTGGCGCCGGGGTGGGAGCCGAAATCGCTTTGGCCCGGCGGGAGTCTCCTGCCCGGGGCGGCCGGCTGCTGGGATTGGCTAAAGCCCTGGTCACGGAGATGCCCCACACGCTGGCGGCGCTTGAGTCAGGGCAGCTGAACGAGTGGCGGGCCACCCTGATCGTGAAGGAAACAGCGTGCCTGCCGGCCGGGGACCGCTGCGCCGTGGACGAGGAGATCGCCGCCGACACCGGCACGCTGGCAGGCGCCGGAGACCGCGCCATCATTGCAGCCGTCCGAACGGCCTCGTATCGGCGGGATCCGCGGTCCGTGGCGAAACGGGCTTCCCATGCCGTCATTGAACGTACCGTCAGCCTTCGCCCGGCGCCGGACACCATGGCGTACCTGACCGCGCTGGTTCCGGTGGCCCAAGGGGTCGCCGCCTACGCAGCCCTTACCCAACAGGCAGATACGCTGAAGTCCTCCGGTGACGAGCGTTCCAAGGGGGCCATCATGGCCGACGCCCTCATCGAACGTATCACCGGCACCCCGGTCGGCTACACGGGCATCGACATCCAACTCGTCATGACCGACCGCACACTCTTCCAGGGTGACAGCGAACCGGCCAGGCTCACCGGCTACGGAGTCGTCCCCGGCGAGTGGGCCAGAAGAATCATCCGGGATGCGGCTGGTGATGGGTCCCCGGACGCCCACGCATCTTCCTCAGGAACCACGGATAGTGAGTTGAAAATCTGGCTTAGTCGGCTTTACACCGCCCCGGCGGACGGGGATTTGGTCGCCATGGACTCGAAGGCCCGGTTCTTCCCGCCACGGCTCCGCCGCTTCCTCCAAGTCAGGGACGCCACCTGCCGCACGCCCTACTGCGACGCGCCCATCCGCCATCACGACCACGTCATCCCATGGCACCACGACGGACCCACCACGGCCGGCAACGGCCAAGGGCTCTGTGAAGCCTGCAACCACATCAAGGAAGCACTCGGTTGGGGCTCAATACCACTTCCAAGCCAGCGGCACACCGTAGAACTACGCACACCTACCGGCCACACCTATCGATCAACTGCTCCACCCCTGCCCGGCACTGCCATGACTGCGGCTGCGGCCGCGGCTGCGAAGGCAATCTCCCGCCGACGGCGGAAACTGAGGCATCACGCCAAGGCACTCAAACGCGCCCGTGGGGTACGACTGGCGGGGTGAGCGGGTGGTCATCCTGAGTCTCTCCTGCCCACCCCTGAGCACGGAAGCGTAGAGTGGCCTAAGACGCCTGATTCTGGACGCCTTGCTGCAGAGGGAGAAATCGTGACGATTGACTGGGACGAAAAAAAGGCCCTGCTACAGGAACCTAACATCGCGAAGGTAACCCAGCTTTGCGACGAACTGATGGAAAAGAAGCCGGGCTCCACAGTCCCCTACATCGACCCGGTGCACGACGAAGATGAATGCCGGATCGTCAGCCTGCAGGTCAGCCCCGGAAAGGGCACGGAGTCCGGCTTTGTTTCACACTACAACGACGACGAAGCGGCCCGCCGAGCCACGCAGATCTACGAGCTCGCCGAGCTTGACCCGCGCTACGTGATGCCGTGGAATGCCTACCCCTGGGTCCGCGATCCTGGTATGCCGTCAGCACTGAGCGTGCAGGAGAAAACCGACGGTTTGCGGCCCTTCCGGCAGTTCCTCAAGATCAATTCCCGGGTTTCTGCGATCATTGCCCACGGCACGGACGCCTCAACCTTCCTCACCCTGTTCGAGAAGACCTATCACTCGTCGTTGAAGAACAGCGGCATCAAGGTGTACAAGGCCAGCGCCCTTGGCGGGCGCGCATTCGCCGTCTCGGATGCTAAACAGGAAGAGCTTCTGGCCAAGAGCGTGGACATCTACAAGGACGCAATGCAGCGGGCAGGCATCCAGCACCTCTGACCCGGTGACGCGAATGGATGTTCTCGGCTGGCTGCTCGATTCCGATCCGGCCATCCGCTGGCAGGTCCTGCGCGACCTCACCGACGCCCTGCCTGAAGAGGTACAGGGCGAGCGGGAGCGGGTTGCGAACGACGGTTGGGGCGCGCGGCTCCTCGCCCTGCAGGGCACGGACGGGCAATGGGCGGGCGGCACCTACTGGCCCGCGCAGGACGACGACGCTGACAACCAGCCCTGGACGGCGACAACCTACAGCCTGCTGCTCCTGCGGGACTTTGGCCTGGACCCCGCCAGCGTTGAAGCCGGACGGGCAATTGCGCTTGTCCGCGACAACAGCCGCTGGGAGGAAGGCAACCAGCCCTTCTTCGAAGGTGAAGTGGAGCCGTGCATCAACGGTATGACCGTGGCACTGGGGGCGTACTTCGGGGAGAAATTGGATTCGGTGGTGGAGCGGCTGACCCGTGAACAGCTCCCAGACGGTGGCTGGAATTGCGAAGCCGAAAGAGGTTCCATCCGCTCTTCCTTCCACACCACAATCTGCGTCCTGGAAGGGCTCCTCGAACACGAACGGGCTACACGAGGAACACTTGCATCCCGGGAGGCACGGCACCGCGGAGAACAGTATCTTCTGGACCGCGGCCTCTTCAGGCGGTTTTCTACCGGGGAGCTCATCAGCAGGGATTGGCTGCGGTTCTCTTACCCCACCCGCTGGTTCTTCGACGTCCTTCGTGGGCTGGACTACTTCCGCGCCGCCGGCGGCACACCTGACGAACGTCTCGAAGAGGCAGTGCAGGTGGTGCGGTCAAAGGAGCAGCCGGACGGCAGGTGGCTGCTGGAAAACAGTCATGCCGGCAAGGTGCACTTTCCGCTTGAGGACGGCGACGGACAGCCAAGCCGGTGGAACACACTCCGGGCTCTGCGGGTACTGCGGTGGTACGAGGGCGCCTAACTGTTCCCTCCGCCGGTCAGCCTTCCATCAGCCTCCGGCGGTGCTTCAGCTCTTTGACCCACGCCCTGGTGGCCAGGTCAGGAAACGGTGAGCCGCCGCCGTCGTGACCTTTTGCCTTGACCCCGTTCAGTCCGCGGAAGGCGGTCCCGGACTCCAAATCCGAGATCAAAGGGCCTGACGCCTTCAGCCCGATCTCCACAACCTGGGCAGCCGCCCGGTCAGTAAGTCCCAGCTCGGTGGCCCAGCCCAGGAAGTGGCGGCGCGATATCCCGGTCCGCTTCCCGCTCAGGGTCAGGGCAAGACTTTTATCGCCGTAGACCACTGTGGAAGGGATGTCGTAAACCGGTGCGATGCCCCACTCCCCGGAGGGCTGCTGAACCATGGAGACGTTCTTGGCGTGCAGGTCCCCATTGCCGGTCAACCATGCGTAAGCCGCCTGCAGCGCCAGGTTCCGAAGAGCGGGAAGCGGAGCAGAGCAGTAGTCCGCGAGCGCGTGACAGACTTGGCCGTACCCCACGTTGTACTTGTCCGCCGGGTAGAACTTCAGCACCTGCGCCCCGTCTTCGACTGCCAGCCGCTGCACGCCGTTGGGGTTTCCTCCCGGCTCAGGCATGCGGTCGAAGCGCTCCACCAGCAGTCCCGGGCGGCCCGCCACATCCCTGATCAGCTGGACACGGCTCAGGGGGATCCGGAGCTTGGCCGCGTAGCGAAACATCACCAGCTCGTTTTCCACCACGTGCGGGAACTCCGGCGCGTTGAGTTTCAGGATGAACTGCCGCCCGGTACTGGCCACCGGTACCGAAATCATCCCGGCGGACAACTTGTCCTGCACACCGGCCAGCGCTACGGGGTCTATGAGGTCCGGATCGCCAAGCAGCTGGTCGAAGTCCAGCGGCTGTTTTGGATCCAGTTGCACGGCATGCCCGTCCGGGTCCAAGGGCTCGCCGTGGCCCACGATTTGCACGTCTCCTACCGGATTCCCGCCAGCCGCAATCAGAAGGGACAGGTCGTCGTCGGCGCTGGTCTTGATGGAACGGCGCAGCGCGTTCAGCCGGCGGCCCTCAGGCAGCAGCCCGGTGAAATAAGGAGGCGCGGCCCCGGCACCTGACAGCACAGGTTCGGTCGTGAGCGGCAGGGAGGTGGCGACGGCGGGTCCACCGGAAGGGAGGTAGGCCGGCAGGTAGCTAAAGCGGGTGCCGCCGTCGTGCCGTTCAAGCCGGGCGGCAAGCAGGCCCGCCTTGTAGATGTCGGCGATGCGGTGCCTCATGTCCGCCGCTCCTGTGCACCTGCGGTCGCCGTCCTGTTTGGAACGTCAGGGGTGCGGGTTCGAGTCGTCAGCTGAAGCTCCAAACCAAGCGTCTCCAGCAGCGCGAGGAGTGAGTCCAGCTGGACGCTTTGTTTGCCTTGTTCGACGAACCGCACGAAGCGCTCCGAGACCCCGGCCAACTGGGCGAGATCGTGTTGCGTCAGGCGGAGGGCGGCACGCCGGGCCCGGACCTCTGCGCCAAGAAAGTCAGAGAATGATGTTCTGATTGCAAATACTCCCGTCGGCACGAGCGTTCCGATCTGTCCTTTCTTGCAACTGTATTGCCATTTGCCGGTCCTAACCAGGGCGACTCCGGCACGAACGTTCCGACAGCGCGGCTGCGCACTCGTCCCGTTTGCCGCGGGGAGGCAGAAGCACCCCCGCTCCACATTGACACCACCTGTGACCCCTGCCATATTTAAAGCGTGAACCTGTCAGACAGCCGGACAGCAGGACAGCCTGCAGCCCTTCCGCTCGCCCGGCTCAGTGCTGCCGAAGCAGTGTTCAACACCATCCGCCAGGACATCGAGTCCGGACGAGTCGAAGTGGGAAGCAAACTCAGCTCCGAAGCAACCCTTTCCCAGCAGTACGGGGTGAGCCGGTCAGTCATCCGCGAAGCACTCCGCTCCTGCACCGCACTGGGCCTTACGGTCACCAAAACGGGCAAGGGCACGTTCGTGGTTGCCAACAAAGTGGCCAACGACCTCATGCTTGGGCAGTATTCGGCCCGGGACTTGACCGAGGCCCGCCCGCACATCGAGGTGCCCGCCGCCGGACTGGCCGCGGAACGCCGCAGCAACGATGAGCTGGAAACTCTCCGCCAGATCGTGGCAGCAATGGCCAGCGAAACCGACCCCGAATCGTGGGTGGCCCTGGACTCGAGCTTCCATGCCGCCATCGCCCGCGCCAGTGGCAACAAGGTGTTCGCCAGCGTGGTGGCCGACATCCGTGGCGCCCTGGCCCACCAGTCCGAAACCCTCAACATGGTGGCTGACCGGCAGCACGCCTCGGACCTGGAGCACCAGGAGATCATGGCCGCCATCGAAGCTGGCTCCGCCGAAAAAGCGCGTGCCGCCATGGCCCATCACCTGGAAGCCGTGGGCCTTGCCCTGGATTCCATCCTGAACAACTAGCTTCCGCACCCGAACACGCAACGAACCCAAGGACCCCATGCCATCCCCTGCGCTTTCTGCCGCCCCCACAGCTGGACTGCTCCCGCAGCACACCCCCCTGGTCACCGCCATCCGCGACGGCCTCGTTGAAAGCGTGCACTACGGCTCGGCCATCGCCATTGCAGCAGACGGCTCAACAGTGGCGGCCGCGGGTGAGCCTTTGACTCCGTTTTATCCCCGTTCCTCGCTGAAGCCGCTCCAAGCTGTTGCCATGGTCCGGGCGGGCCTCGAGTTGCCGGCGGATCTCCTTGCCCTGGCAGCGGCAAGCCACTCGGGCGCGGCCAAGCACCGCGAAGGAGCGCTGCGCATCCTCACCCTGCACGGGCTCAGCGTCACTGACTTCGAAAACAGCACCGACCTTCCCTATGGCGTCCGCGAGCGCGGGGAATGGCTGCGCAACGGCGGTGCGGCCACCCAGCTGACCCAGAACTGCTCCGGCAAGCACGCGGCCATGGCTGCCACCTGCGTGATCAACGGCTGGCCGGTCCAGGGCTACCTGAAGACCTCCCACCCCCTGCAGCAGCTGGTGGCCACAACTGTCAGGGACTTGACGGACGAGGAACCGTTCACCGTCAGCACCGACGGTTGCGGCACCCCGCTGTTTGCCCTTACCCTCCAGGGCATGGCCCGCGCTTTCGGCCTCATCGCAGGCGCCGCTGCGGACTGCGCTGGTGCTGACGACGACGGCGGGCTGGCTCAGCGAAGTGCGGAAGCCGCCGTCGGGCTCGCCATGCAGCAGCACCCGGACATGGTGGCCGGGGAAGGCCGCGATGTCACGGAGCTGATGCGCCTGCTCCCGGGCTCGGTAGCCAAGGACGGCTTCGAAGGTGTGCAGCTGGTGGGCCTACCCGACGGCAGTGCCGTGGCCGTCAAGATTTCCGACGGCGGCGACCGCGCCCGGATGCCCGCCACCGTCAAGCTGCTCGAGGCGCTGGGCGTGGACACCGCACCCCTCGCCGGCATCGCAACTGCACCGGTGCTGGGCGGCGGCCACCAGGTGGGCCTGCTGCAGGCCACCGACTTCCTGTCCCAGGACAACCTGTCCATACCCGCCAACGAAGCCCTGTAAGGACCCCATGACCACCACCGACACCGCCGCACCAGTCCGGTCCGAACACGACCTGCTCGGCGACCGCGACGTCCCGGCGAACGCCTATTGGGGTGTTCATACTCTCCGCGCCGTGGAGAACTTCCCCATCACCGGCCAAAAGCTCTCCTCCAACATGCACCTCGTCCGCGGCCTCGCGGCCGTAAAACTCGCCGCCGCCCGCACCAACCGCGAACTCGGGCTGCTGGACGCCGAACGCTCGGACGCCATCGAGCAGGCCTGCCAGGACATCCTGGACGGCCGGCTTGCCGACCAGTTCGTAGTTGACGTCATCCAGGGCGGCGCCGGGACGTCGTCGAACATGAACGCCAACGAGGTTATCGCCAACCGTGCGCTGGAAATCCTGGGCCACCCGAAGGGCGACTACACCCGCCTGCACCCCAACGACCACGTGAACCTGTCCCAGTCCACGAACGATGTCTACCCCACGGCCGTGAAGCTGGGCACCATCTTCGCCGCCCGTGAGCTGCTCGACGCCCTGGCCGAACTTGAGGAAGCCTGCGCGGCAAAGGCGCTGGAGTTCCGCACGGTGGTCAAGATGGGCCGCACCCAGCTGCAGGACGCCGTTCCCATGACCCTGGGCCAGGAATTTGGTACCTACGCCATCACCATCGGCGAGGACCGGCTCCGCCTGGCCGAAGCCGACCTGCTGATCCACGAGATCAACCTCGGCGCAACCGCCATCGGCACCGGGCTAAACGCACCGGCCGGCTACGCGGAAGCCGCCTGCAGGCACCTTGCGGAGATCACCGGTCTGCCGCTGGTGACAGCCCCGGACCTGATCGAAGCCACCCAGGACGTGGGCGCGTTCGTGCATCTGTCCGGCGTACTCAAGCGTGTGGCCGTCAAGCTTTCCAAAATCTGCAACGACCTCCGCCTGCTCTCCTCCGGGCCGCGCGCCGGCTTTGGCGAGATCAACCTGCCGGCCGTGCAGTCAGGTTCGTCGATCATGCCCGGCAAGATCAACCCGGTGATCCCGGAAGTGGTCTCCCAAGTGGCCTATGAAGTGATCGGCAACGACGTCACCATCACCATGGCCGCCGAAGCCGGGCAACTCCAGCTCAACGCCTTTGAACCCGTCATCGTCCACAGCCTGCACAAGAGCATCTCCCACCTGGAAGCCGCCTGCCGCACCCTCACGGCCCGCTGCATCCGGGGCATCAGCGCCAACACGGACCACCTCCGCCGCACGGTGGAGCAATCCATCGGACTCGTGACCGCCCTCAATCCCCACTTGGGCTATGCCACCGCCACCGCCATCGCGCAGGAAGCACTCGCCACCGGCAAGGGCGTGGCCGAACTCGTCCTCGAACACGGCCTCCTCACGAACACGCAACTCCAGGAACTCCTCAGCCCCGAACGACTGGCCAACCTCAGCAAGTAGTCCCCACCGCCCGGACCCCAAAAAGGACTCCCCATGACAAACTCCCCCATCACGGACCACACGGTCCCGCCCCAGGCGCACGCCTCCGAGGCTGCCCTGCACGCCGAGGACAAGGGCTACCACAAGAACCTCAAGCCGCGGCAGATCCAGATGATCGCCATCGGCGGCGCGATTGGCACCGGCCTGTTCCTCGGTGCCGGCGGCCGCCTCAACGCAGCCGGCCCCTCCCTCGTCATCGCCTACGCGGTGTGCGGCTTCTTCGCGTTCCTGATCCTCCGGGCCCTGGGCGAACTGGTGCTGCACCGCCCCTCATCAGGGTCCTTCGTCTCCTACGCCCGCGAATTCTTCGGCGAAAAGGCCGCGTTCGTTTCCGGCTGGTTCTACTGGATCAACTGGGCCACCACCACCATCGTGGACATCACCGCCGCCGCGCTCTACATGAACTTCTTCGGCAACTACATCCCCTGGATGGCAGCCGTCCCGCAGTGGGCCTGGGCCCTGATCGCCCTCGTGGTGGTCCTGGCACTGAACCTGGTCTCGGTCAAGGTCTTCGGCGAAATGGAATTCTGGTTCGCCCTGATCAAGGTCGCAGCCCTGGTGGTCTTCCTCATCGTGGGCACCTACTTTGTCATCTTCGGCACTCCCGTGGACGGCCAGCAGGTGGGCTTCAGCCTCATCTCGGACAACGGCGGCATCTTCCCCAACGGCCTGCTCCCCATGATCATCCTCATGCAGGGCGTGCTCTTCGCTTACGCCTCCATTGAACTGGTGGGCACCGCAGCCGGTGAAACCGAAAACCCGGAAAAGATCATGCCCAAGGCCATCAACTCCGTGGTCTTCCGCATCGCCGTGTTTTACGTCGGCTCCGTCATCCTGCTGGCCCTGCTCCTGCCGTACACCTCCTACGAAAAGGGCGTCAGCCCGTTCGTGACGTTCTTCGGCTCCATCGGCATCCAGGGCGTGGACGTCATCATGAACCTCGTGGTCCTCACCGCCGCTTTGTCCTCCCTGAACGCGGGCCTGTACTCCACCGGCCGCATCCTGCGCTCCATGTCCGTCAACGGCTCCGCCCCCAAGTTCGCGTCCCGCATGAATAAGGCAGGCGTGCCTTACGGCGGCATCGCCATCACCGCCGGGGTGTCATTGCTGGGTGTCCCGCTGAACTACCTCGTTCCCGCCGACGCCTTCGAAATCGTCCTCAACGTCGCCTCCGTGGGCATCATCATGACCTGGGCAACCATCGTGCTGTGCCAGATCCAGCTTCATCGCTGGGCCGACAAGGGCTGGCTCAAGCGTCCCTCGTTCCGGATGTTCGGCGCCCCGTACACCGGCTACCTCTCCCTGCTCTTCCTGGTGGGCGTGCTGGTGATGGTGTTTATCGAATCCCCGCTCACCATGCTCGTCACCGCCATCGCCTCGGTCCTGATGGTCTTCGGCTGGTACGCCTGCCGCAAACGGATCCACGAAATTGCCGAAACCCGCCAAGGCTTCACCGGGCTCTCCCCCGTGGTTGCCAACCCGCCGGCGGACACCTTCAAAAAGTAACCCGCCTCGTAGCGTGCGACGGCGGCACCCCAGGTTCTGGAGCTACAGAACCTGGGGTGCCGCCGTCGTTCGTTAACTATTCAATCCTGGAGCTAATTTGCGGGTTTCACTACCATCGCTGAGCCGCCGCCGCGCCTTGCCGGTTCGGCGGCAGCCACGGTCCTTCCGTCGGGAAGGAATTCGATGGCTGTCGCGGCGCCGAGTTCGGAAACAGAGCTGAAGGCGGGGTGTCCGTACTTCATCAGCTGCGTCTGGTTGGCTGCGATGAAGGCGGGTTCCGCCTGCGGAGCGGCCGAATTGCGCTGCGAGGCGCGGGGTGCAGCAAGTGCGTCGGAAATACTCATGCCAAGGTCGATCCGGTTGATCAGTGTCTGCAGCACGGTGGTGATGATCGTTGCGCCGCCCGGCGAGCCGAGCGCCACGAACGGCTTATCGTCCTTCAGCACGATGGTGGGCGACATGGACGAACGGGGACGCTTGCCCGGCTCGATACGGTTCGGGTCCGTTTCGCTGTACACCGGCGAGAAGTCCGTCAGTTCGTTGTTGAGGATGAAGCCGCGGCCCGGGACCACAATGCCGGACCCGCCGGTCTGTTCGATGGTGAGGGTGTACTCCACCACGTTGCCCCACTTGTCGGACACTGTCAGGTTAGTAGTGGAAAGCCTCTCCGTATCCGTATGGTTAGTCCGCGCCGCGGCCGGCCGCTTGCAGACGCCGTCGTAGGACTGTATATCCCCCGCGGGCACCGGCTTCTTGGCGGCCTTGGCCGGGTCGATTTCACAGGCCCGCTCCTTGCCGAACACGGGGTCAAGTAGCTCCTCGGCAGGAACATCGACAAATGCCGGGTCGCCCACGTACGCGCCGCGATCAGCAAATGCCAGGGCGCTGGCCTCAAGGTAGTGGTGGAGCACCTTGGGCTTGTCATTGGCCAGGCCTGCAAGGTCGAACACCTCAAGGATATTCAGCGCCTCACCCACCGTGGTCCCGCCGCTGCTGGAAGGCGCCATGCCATAGACGTCGTAGCCGCGGTAGTTCACGTGGGTGGGATCCTGGTCCAAGGCCCTGTAGTCATCAAGGTCTGCAGTTGTCATGACGCCTGCAGGTCCGGGCAAAGTGTTGGGATCGGGGTTTGTGGGCGCGTTCCTGACGGTGGTGACGATTTCCTCAGCGATCCTTCCTTCGTAGAAGGCGTCAGTCCCCTCCCGGGCCAGCAGCCGGTACGTCTCCGCCAGGTCATTGTTCTTGAGGATCGAACCGACTACCGGAAGTTGGCCTCCGGGCAGGAAAAGCTCCGTGGTGGCTGGAAATGGCCGGAATCGCTCATCATTTTCATCAGTCTGCTGGCGGAACGTCTCGTCCACCACAAACCCGTCCGTTGCCACTTCAATGGCGGGCCTGAGGGCTTCGGCAAGGCTCACACTCCCCCAGCGGTCCAGGGCCCGCTCCCAGGTAGCCGGGGTTCCCGGAACGCCCACGGACATTCCGCTGGTTGCCTGCTTGGTGAACGGATAAGCCTCGGTGGTGCCAGGCTTGACGAAAGCGTCCCTCGGCATCGCCGCCGGCGCTGTCTCGCGGCCGTCGATGGTGCTGACCTTGCCCCTCTTCGCGTCGTAGAACACAAAGTAGCCGCCGCCGCCGATGCCCGCGCTGTAGGGTTCGGTCACGCCCAGGGTTGCTGCTGCGGCAACAGCAGCGTCAACAGCGTTGCCGCCCTTGCGGAGGACTTCGATGGCCGCGGCGGATGCGTCGAGGTCCACTGTGCTCACGGCGCCGCCATAGCCCGTGGCAGTAGGAGTTTTTTCGGTCTGCGCGGCAGGCCCGGAATGGGCGGCGGCCGGGCCTCCCAAGGCTCCTGTTGTTACGCTCATTGCCAGCGCCGCCGTCATGGCTGCAAGCCGGCGTCCCAGATTTGGCATGATTGCTCCTGAACGGGTTTTGAGTGATGCGGGTCACGCTACTCCTCCGGCAGGGGACACTCAACGGCTGCTGCTACCCCTGATACGCGCCCTTCGGAACCGGCGTGCCCCCGTCGCTTGACGCATGACAGGCTCAGGTCTATCGTCGGCCCCATCCCGCCGTTTCAACGTCGGCTAAGAGCATCAGCAGGCCTCGTTAACTGCTTGTCCCAAAGGCCCCAGGCAGGCGGATGCCCCGGGACAGGTTTACGCCCCTACGGGTCAAGGAGGACCTTGATGAACAACCCGGAAGCAAAAATTGTTGTTGGTGTGGACGGCTCTGATTCCTCGGTGCAGGCCCTGCGCTTGGCGGCCCGGCTGGCGCCCGCACTCAACGCGCGAATCCACGCTGTGGCTTGCTGGGACTTCCCGCAGATCTATGCAGGCTACGTTCCGCCCGACTTTGAGGCCTTCGAAGCGGCCGCAACGCACACTTTGGCCGAGTCACTGGGCAAAGCGTTCGGGCCGGACGCCTCCGTGGACATCACCCAGGAGATTGTCCGGGGCCCGGCGCCGGCCAAACTCGTCGAAGCCGGCGCTGACGCCACCATGCTGGTGGTGGGCCGCCGCGGGCACGGCGGCTTCATTGGAATGCACCTTGGGTCCGTGAGCTCCGCATGTGTTTCACATGCTGCATGCCCAGTTTTAGTAGTGCATGCTGACGGCAGCCACCGCCCCCACCATCTTTGGAGGGGCTCCAAGGGCAAGGACGCCGCAAAGCTGTAAAAACCCCCGGGATGCCCGGCGTAACGCAACGCTCTTGCAACTCCCGCGAGGGAGCAGATCCCCTATGCTCAGCAGGGTGCCACTTGGCGCGCCCGCGCCCGTAAGGGTGGCGTGCACAGAGCAGTTCAACGACGAACCAAACCGGGAGACGGTATGACCAACTGGCGGATCAGGGACTTCCACTCGGCGGACCTGGACGGGATCCTGCACCTCTGGGAAACCCTCAAGTCGCACAACGTCGAGCCGGTGTACGCCCTCTCCGAAGTCCTCGCATCCTGCGAGAAGGACCACGCCGTGGTGGCGGTGCAGGGCGAGCAGGTGGTGGGCGCCGCTGTCGGACGCGCCGCCCACGACCAGGGCTGGATCGTTTTCCTGGCCACCCTGCCTGAATACCGCGGCCGTGGCATCGGCACCTCGCTGCTCGCCGCCGTCGAAAACCGGATGGCGCCGCACGGGCTGAACAAGCTCTCTGCGCTGATGCCCGAGTCCGAAACCCGGGTTGAGGCCTTCCTGGGCCGCGGCTTCGCGCTGAAGAAGAACCTGCGCTACTTCGAACGGACAATCCCCGTCCAGCGCCAGGAACTCGGCGCGCTGGGCCAGCTCGGCGGCCGCGTCCTGGCCCGCGACCTCTGGGAAAACGTAGCCGGCATGCGCAAGGAAAAGGAACTGCTCGAACGCCGCCTGGTCCTTCCCCTGGCCGAGGCCGACCTCGCGGACGAATTCGGCGTGGTCCCGCCGCGCGCCGTCGTCCTGTTCGGCCCGCCCGGCACCGGCAAGACCACCTTCGCCAAAGCCATCGCCTCCCGCCTGGAATGGCCCTTCGTCGAAGTATTCCCTTCCCGGCTCGCCGCCGATCCGCAGGGCCTGGCAGGAGCGTTGCGTGAAACGTTCCTGGAAATCGCCGAGCTCGAGCACGCTGTGGTGTTCATCGACGAGGTGGAGGAGATCGCCTCCCAACGGTCCGGGGAGCCGCCGTCCCCGCTGCAGGGCGTCACGAATGAGCTGCTCAAGATCATCCCTGCGTTCCGTGAGCAGCCGGGCCGCCTGCTGGTTTGTGCCACGAACTTCATCCGCGCCCTGGACACCGCGTTCCTGCGGCACGGCCGCTTCGACTACGTCATCCCCATCGGCCTGCCCGACCGCCAGGCCCGCGAAGCCATGTGGCAGCGTTTCATCCCCGCACCCGTGGTGGACGCCGTGGACGTGGAACTCCTGGTGGAAAAGACGGAGGGCTTCTCCCCCGCGGATATCGAGTACGCCGCCCGCAGTGCCTCCCAGCGTGCGCTGGAAAAGGCAGTGTACGACGACGGCGGGCTCGCCTCCGGCGGCACACGTTCCGTCCGTGAGGCGGTGCGGAAAGGGCCCTCCACGCAGGACTACCTCGACGCCGTCGCCGAAACCCGCACCACCGTCAGCGCCGAAGTGCACCAGGACTTCCTGGAAGACATCGACTCCCTGGGCCGTGTGTAACTTTTACTTATGTCCTCCAATCCCCTCCGGCATGCCATGGCTCGCATGGGCGGCCGCGATCCGCATGAAAAGCACAGGGCCGCCACGCCGCTGGAACTCTTCTTCGACCTGACCTTTGTGATTGCCTTCGGCGTGGCAGGCAGCCAGTTCGCCCATGAGATCGCGGAAGCGCACTTCATACCCGGCCTGCTGGGCTTCTCCTTCGCGATGTTCGCCGTGATCTGGGCTTGGATCAACTTCACCTGGTTCGCCAGCGCCTACGACACCGATGACTGGATCTTCCGCGTGGTCACCATGATCCAGATCGTGGGCGTCCTGATCCTCGCCATGGGAATCGAGCCCATGTTCCGTTCGCTGGTGGAGGGAAAGCACGTAGATAACGCCGTGATCGTAGGCGGCTACGTGATCATGCGGCTCGCGCTGGTCACCCAGTGGCTGCGGGCAGCCAGGCAGGATCCTGCCCGCCGCGACACCTGCCTGCGCTACGCCCGGTACCTCGCACTGGTGCAGCTCGGATGGATTGCGGTACTGATTATCGAGGCCGACATCCTCACCACATTCGTCATGATTGTGCCCCTGATCGCGCTGGAGATGGCCATCCCCTATGCCGCCGAGCGAACAGCCAGGACGCCGTGGCACGCACACCATATCGCCGAGCGGTACGGACTGCTGGCCATCATCGCCCTGGGTGAATGCCTGATCGGCGCCATCGAAACCCTGCGCGCCATTGTGGCCAACCACGGCTGGAGCGTCGATGCGGCGCTGGTGGGCTTCGGCGGGACGGCCCTGGCCTTCGCGATGTGGTGGATCTATTTCATGCTGCCCGCGGGACGGGCGCTGCACCTGCGCCGGCACCGGTCGTTCCTCTTCGGCTACGGCCACATCCCTATCTTCGCCGCGATTGCGGCGACGGGAGCAGGCCTGCATGTGGCCGCCTACTACATTGACCGCGAGGCCAATATCAGTGCCGCGGCGGCCGTGGCCAGCATCGCGGTTCCGGTGGCACTGTTCAAGGGCTCGTTGACCTGGCTGTACAGCGCCATGGTTGGCCTGGACCGGACCGTCATCACCGTGGCCGGCATAGTGCTGGTGGCGCTGGCTGCTGCGGTTGGACTGGCTGCTGCCGGGGTTTCGGTCCCGGTGTGCCTGCTGGTGATTGTGCTGGCGCTCGGCCTTTCAATCGTCATTGACGAGCGCCGCGGCTCGACGCGGCTGCATCACGCCCTGGAGAAGCTTGAGGCGGAGACTACCGCTCCCCGCCCGTCCTAGCATCCGGCGCCGCCTCGCCCCCGGCATCCGGCTCCCCGTAGGACAGGTTCTCATAGTCCGTGGTGTCTTCCTCATCCAACTGGTCGTCCAACTCCTTTAGCAGCCAGGGATTCACCCGTGCAAGGATCTTCCGGACCTCCTCCACCTCGACGGCGGCGTAGAGCACAGGACGCGCATCGCGGTACTTGGTGACGGGCGGCTTGTCCGGCCATTTCTCCGCCAGCGCTTTCACCCTCTCGGGCAGCGAGTTGTGGGCGTTGTCCGCGATCTTGACCAAGGCCGCGTCATGGTGCCCGGCAATTTCGCGAATCCCGGCCTGGTAGTCGTCCGGGTCGTTGTGCAGCCGGTTGGTGAGGCGTTCAATAATCTCCACCGCCCGCTCGGAGACGCCCATGTCCAGCAGGGCCTGGCGGGTAATGGGAGTGTCCTCGGCAATATCGTGCAGGTATCCGGCGATCCGGATGTCGTCGTCGAAATCGGCGAGGGCATCGCCGACGGCGAGGACATGCTCCCGGTAAGGGCGCTTGAGTTTGTCCTTTTGCCGGTTATGGGCCACCTCGGCAAGGACCTTTGCGGTCTCTACCGTAAATTTGGGCGCCGGGCTCTGCTCCGCGGCATGCTGGTCTGACATGCCCTAAGCCTAGGCTGAACAGGCAGCCTGGGCTCAACCGGCCTCCGCCGTTCCGGCCGCTATTGCTTGCCGTACTTCCGGTGAACTGCCTGCTTGCTGACTCCCAGGCACAGCGCGATGGCTTCCCAGGACAATCCGGACAGCCGTGCGCTCCGGACGAGCGAAGATTCGGCCCTGTTCACTTCCTTTTGCAGTTCAGCGACGGCGTGCAGCGCCTCTGCAGGCCCCATTCCATCCATCGATCCGACGAGTGTTTTCATGCGGTCCACCTCCATGGCGTCAACATTAGTTGACAAGGTCCTGCCGCGTCAACAAAAGTTGACGATGCGAGTGGAGGATGCCCTTGGGGTCCAGGCCGGTGCTCACCGCCCGGAAGACTTCATTCCACTCCACACCCAGGGCTCGCGCGGCACGGCAGCGGGGTCGAAAGCATCCATTGCCCGCTGAAGTGGTCCGGCCGGCAGCCCCAGCGATTCCAGCAGCCTGTCCCGCACGGCAGCACCAGAGCTCCCCGCCTCTGCGAGATCCCGCAGCGTCACGGCGCCGTCGCGCTTTGCCAACCGGACGCCGTCGGCATTCACCACCAACGGAACGTGCGCATATTCCGGAATGGGAATATTCAGCAGCGAGGCGAGGAACGCCTGCCGCGGCGTGGAAGGGAGGAGGTCATCGCCCCGGACCACCTGGTCAATTCCCTGCTGGGCGTCATCCACTACAACGGCCAGATTGTAGGCGGTGACGCCGTCATTGCGGCGAAGCACAAAGTCATCCACTACGCCGGTGTAGGTGCCGCGCAGCACATCGTGGACAGTGTATTCCGCAACGTCCGTGCGCAGCCGGACGGCCGCGGGGCGGGTGGACCGCTTGAATTCCAACTCTGCCGGGTCCAGGTTCCGGCAGGTCCCGGGATACGAACCCTGCGGCGCATGCGGGGCGGACGGAGCCTCCTGGATTTCCCGCCGCGTGCAGAAGCACTCGTAGGTCAGTCCAGCGGCCTCCAGCCGTGCGATCGCGGCTGCATAGAGGGTCCCACGGGCAGTCTGGCGCACCACCTCGCCGTCCCAGGTCACGCCGATGGCCGCCAGGTCCCGCAGCTGCTCCGCTTCCGCGCCGGACCGTGCCCGGTCCAGGTCCTCCACGCGGAGCAGGAACTTCCGGCCGGATGAGCGGGCAAAAAGCCATGCCAGGACGGCAGTCCGAAGATTTCCTACATGGAGTTCACCGGAAGGGCTGGGGGCAAAGCGGCCGGCGGAGGTCATGAATTAACCCTATGCGGGACGGGAAGATGCGCAGGGACAACACAAGAGCCCCTCAGCTACCGATGACTTCGGGAATCCGACGCCGGTAGCTCAGGGGCTCTTGTGTTTGCAGAATGACCGTGGTGTGAACAAGCGTCAATCAGCGGCGGCCTCCTTGCGGGAAGCTGTGTCCAGTTGCCGGGTGGTGTGCCGGGGAACCTGTAGCCTGCGGGAATCAGCGGTAGCTTGCGCCCTTGTTGCCATCATTTCAGCAGACACCCTACAGTTGGGACAACCAGCAGAACCTGGGTTGATCAGTCTGATCAACCTTCGAGGGTCCAACCGACAGGGAATGATCAGATTGCAGGAACTGGACGCCACGGACAAGCGGATCCTGAATGCCTTGGACGAAGACCCCCGCGTTCCCATCATGGTGCTGGCGCAAAGGCTGGGCCTGGCGCGCGGCACCGTACAGAGCCGGCTGGAGCGGATGACGGTGTCCGGAGCACTGCGGGCCAACAGCAGCAGGGTGCTTCCGGCAGCGCTCGGACGGGGCGTGGCAGCAGCGGTCAGCGCGGAGTTGGACCAGAGCCACCTCAACGAGGCCATCGCTGCCCTTCGAAAGATTCCCGAGGTCCTGGAATGCCATGCGCCGGCAGGGGACACCGACCTGCTGATCCGGGTGGTGGCCACCAGCCCGGACGACCTCTACCGGGTGTCGGAGGAAATCAGGCTGTGCCCGGGCATCGTCCGGACCTCCACCAGCATGTTCCTCCGCGAAGTCATCCCCTACCGCACCACCGGCCTGCTCAACGATTAGCCCCAAATGGTGAGCTCTCGCCATCGCCGCTGCTTTACCCGACGGCGGTTAGGTGGCTCGGGAGTCCAAAAGGGGGGAAGCATGGTGGGGAATTTTTACGGTGCTGACGTGATGCAGCTCCGGCAGCTTGCCGCCATCGATCCCGGTACCGCCGAGGAGTGGGCGAAGATCGATTCCGGCGATCCGCAGCTTATCCGGGAGGGCAACACGGCCCTGCTCTACCGTGAGCAGAACGAGATCATCGCCGACGACTACGACAGCGGGTTTCAGCAACGCCCTAAACGGGCGGACCGGCGTTGGACTTCAGGTTCTTCATCACCAAGGTGGACGTCAGCCGTTCCACCCCGGGCAGGGACGTGAGTTCGGCGTCGTAGAAGCGCTGGTAGGCGGGCAGGTCCTCGGCGATGACCTTCAGCAGGTAATCCGGTGAGCCGAAGAGCCGTTGTGCCTCCACGACATTGGGATTATCCGCCACCCGGTTTTCGAAGACCTCCATGGTGGCGCGGTCCACCTGGCGCAGGGTGACGAACACAATCGCCTCAAAGCCCAGCCCCACGGCTGAGGGATCTATGTCCGCCCGGTAGCCCCGGATCACGCCCGACTGCTCCAGGTCGCGCAGCCGCCGGTGGCACGGAGCCACTGTCAAACCGACCTTGGCTGCGAGTGCTGTGGCGGTCATCCGCCCGTCCTCTTTGAGGTGGCGCAAGATATTTCTGTCGATATGGTCCATCACGCAAAAATCTTACCGCGTGGGCGGGAAAGCGGGCGAAAAAGGACAGCACTTCCGGAGCAAAAGTATCTAGGGTTTCTCCTGACGCAGAATTGGCAGGAGAACAAATGAACCCGGAGCTGTTTTTGGCCTTTGTGCTGGTGGCTGCCGCCCTTGCATGCACTCCCGGCGTTGACTGGGCATATTCCATCGCTGCGGGCCTGAGGCAGCGCAGCTTTGTGCCGGCCGTGGCAGGGCTTTGCGGAGGATACGTCCTCCATACGGTCCTGCTGGTGGCGGGCCTTGCTGCCCTTCTCACGCGAATGCCGGGGGTCCTTGGCTGGATCACTCTGGCCGGCGCCGGGTACCTGATGTGGCTGGGAGTGAGCACGCTCCGTTCCTGGCGCGGGGCCAGTTTCTCGGCCGGCGCCGGCAGTGACGGGAACACACGGCTCCGCACCTTCCTGCAGGGCATGGGAACCAGCGGCATCAATCCCAAGGGCCTGCTTTTCTACGTGGCACTCGTTCCCCAGTTCGTCAGCGCGGAGGCGTCCCTGCCCGTCCCGATTCAGTCGGGCCTGCTGGGCATGACGTTCGTACTGCTTGCGGGGCTCGTATACACCGCCGTCGCCATGCTGTCCCGAACCCTGCTGCAGAGCCGGCCGGGTGCCGCCCGGATGGTGACCTTGGCCAGCGGGGTGATCATGGTGGTGCTGGGCGCGGTACTGCTCGGTGAACAACTCCTGCCGCTCTTCGACGGAGCCCCTGTCGCCGGTGCCTTGCCGGCGCAAACCTAGTCGTCGCTGAGTTTCTTCCAGTCCTGCTCCCAGATCCGCCGCATCTCCTCGTCCTTGCGGATGGGCACCGGCGCGGCGATTTCCCGCTGCGGCACCGGATCCTCGTGCCGCCGCCCCCAGTCCCGCGGGTTGAGAGACCTCCTGCTGGAGTCAAGGAGCAGCAGCGCGCGGTCGGTAAGGGCGTCGTTCCGCAGGGTCAGGTGCGTCTTCCGCCGCCGCAGGACTTCTGCCAACGCCTGGTTCGCCGCGTCCAGCCGGCCCTCCCGCCGCAGCGCCCGGGCCCGCACGAGCAACAGGGCGGCAGAGAGATCATCCGCGTTGAGCAGGCCGTCCGTCCAGTCGATCACCGTCCGACTCCTGCCCAGGGTCAGCGCCAGCGAGCAGCGCGCCAAAGCCATGGGGAGCGACGGCGGCAGCCCGGTGAGGGCGTCCAGCGCCGCCTCCGTACGCCCCGTCTCCCGCAGCGAGTGCGCCAGTGCCAGGAACACCGACTCCTCGCTGAACAGGACGGGGATCTCCACACGTTCGGCCAGCTCGATGTGCGTGATGATCCTGGTGAGGTAGGTGGACGAGTACCGGTTGGCTTCGTCTTCATTCCGGGTGGTGAGTCCGCGCTGGAGAAGTTCCGAGGCGCGCAGGTATCCGCCCTGCTTGTAAACCAGCAGTCCGGCCATGAGGTAGCAGAGCCCGGCCCATCCGGGGTAGGCGCGTGCCAGCGTGATCAGCTGTTCGGGCTGCCGGCTGGTGAAGACTGCCTCATGCACCGCCTTGGCGGGCTTGGGCGGCATCCGTTTAAGCCGGGGGATCTCGCCGTCCACGGAGAGCAACGCCGGGTGCCGTCCGCCCAGCACTCCCGTGAGCAGGCTTCCCACTCCCCCGGCGAGGTCATGGACGGGCGTGCGAAGCTGCGGCTGGCCGAAGGGTGTGAGGTCGCGTCTGTCCCAATAGATCGGTGCAGGGTCCCCGGGCGTCATCTTTCCATGCTAACCGGGACCTGCGACAGGCGGGGCAATCCCCGCAGGTGCCCGCGCACCGTGCTGCCCATCAAGCCGGCACTTGTTCCCGCAGGACATTTCCGCAAGGCTGGTAAGCACCCTTAGCAGTTCCGTCACCAGCAAGGAGAACGCCATGCAAATCGACAAGTCCCAGATTCTCGAGCTCCTCCGAAACCAGGGAGACAACGACAAAGCAGCCCAGGCCGAGTCGGAACTGCCGGACCAGGTGGACACCGACCAGCATGCCGGACTCCTGTCCAAGCTGGGCATCAATCCTGCAGATCTGCTGGGGAAACTTCCCGGCGGCCTGGGGGACAAGCTGGGCGGGCTGGGCCTCTAGCTCAGGGCCTTTCCATAAACCACTCCGTAAAGGCGGATGCCTTCCCGGAGGGGTCGAGCCGCAGCACCCAGAGGTTGTCATAGGTGGGCTGGTCGCCCGAATAGGTGGTGACGCCCTGGATGAAGGCGGTGTTACCGTCTGTACCCAGCAGCTCCCAGCTGAAGCTCCAGTCCCCGGGCTCATCACGGGCGGCTAGCCAGCCTTTGACAATTCCGTCCTGCCCCTGCCACGCCTGCGGGTCATGGGGCCGTGTCTCGTACCGTGCATCCTCCGTGAAGAGTGCTCGGATATCGTCCGACCGGTTGCTGGCCCAGGCGGCCTGGTACTTTTCCATCCACGCGGACACCTGCTCCCGCGCTGAAGTTCGCTCAGTCATGGTGCCGTTCTACGCCCTTCCGGAAAGGGCGGCAAGCGCTTCAGCCGTTGTTGGCGGCGACCCAGACGCCGATCACCCAGGTGCTGGCCGCGAGGCAAGCCAGCCCGAACTCGGCGAGCATGCCCAGCCCGGTGGCTTTAAGGGCGGCCCAGCTGGAAGTCGTGGCCGTACCGATGTTCCGTGTGCGGAAGAATTCACTGAGCAGCAGGCCGGCCGCGAAACCGACGAAGAGCCCCACCACGGGAATGATGAACATTCCCACCACGCCCGTGGCCAGCGCGGCCGCAATGCTTCTGCTGGGGATGGCGTGTTCCTTGAGCTTCCTGCCCGTGAGGACGGCGCTGGCGGCCATACCCGCAACCACAAACACCATGGCAACCGCGAATACTACCCAGCCCGCGGTGCCGGCCCCGCCCCAGACGGCCCATGCCAGCAGGCTGGCGCCAATGAGGATGCTGCCCGGAAGCACCGGGATCACGGTGCCTGCCACGCCTACGAGAATCGCCAGGCCGCACAGGACGGTCACCACGGTTTCCGAGTTCATGATCCTCAGTCTATGGTTGGCGGCCGCTTAACCTTCGACGGCGGTACCTCCCGCACAGGGGAGGTACCGCCGTCGTAATGGTCGAAAGCGACGGGCTGCTACTCCGCTTCCACCGCAGCGGCGACGGCCGCGGTGACAGCGGGGGCAACCCTCGGGTCCAGCGGGCTGGGCACGATGTAGTCGGCCGAGAGGTCTTCGGCCGCGAGCTCCGCGATAGCATAGGCAGCCGCGAGCTTCATGGCCGGAGTGATCCGGCGTGCCCCGGCGTCCAGGGCTCCGCGGAAGATGCCCGGGAAGGCCAGCACGTTGTTGATCTGGTTCGGGAAGTCGCTGCGGCCGGTAGCGACTACGGCGGCGTACTTCACGGCGACCTCGGGCAGCACCTCGGGGTCCGGGTTGGAGAGGGCGAACACAATGGCGTCCTGGTTCATCAGGGCCAGGTGCTCCTCGTCCAGCTTCGAGGAAGAGACGCCAATGAAGACATCCGCTCCGGCGAGGGCCTCGGCAGGACCGCCTTCCAGGCTGCCGGGGTTGCTGCGGCCGGCGATGTCGGCCTTCTTGCTGGCCGGGTCCGCGGCAAGGTCCTTGCGGCCGGCGTTGATGATGCCGCGGGAGTCCAACAGGACCACGTCGGTGATGCCGGCGGCCAGCAGGATTTCGGCGACGGCGATGCCTGCCGCACCCGCACCGGAGACCACCACGCGCAGGGTTTCCAGCCGGCGGCCGGTCACCTTGGCGGCGTTGGTCAGCGCGGCCAGGGCCACGACGGCGGTGCCGTGCTGGTCATCGTGCATCACCGGGCAGTCCAGCGCCTCGATGAGCTTTTCCTCAAGCTCGAAGCAGCGGGGAGCGGAGATGTCCTCGAGGTTGACGGCGCCGAAGCTGGGGCGCAGGCGGACGAGGGTTTCCACGATTTCGTCAACGTCCGTGGTGTTGAGCACCAGCGGAATGGAGTCCAGGTCGCCGAAGGTCTTGAAGAGTGCGGACTTGCCCTCCATGACGGGCAGGGAGGCGCTGGCGCCGATGTTGCCCAGGCCCAGGACAGCGGTTCCGTCGCTCACGACGACCACCAGGCGCTCCGCCCAGGTGAGGGTGCGGGCGAGTTCGGGCTTGGCGTGGATGGCGCGGCTGACCTCGGCCACTCCGGGGGTGTAGGCGATGGACAGGTCGCGCTTGTTGGACAGCGGGACGGTGCTGGCAATGGAAAGCTTGCCGCCCTGGTGGGCGTCAAAGATCTCGGCTTCGCTCAGTGCGGTGGCTGCCGAATTGTCAGTAACTGCGATTGCGTCAATGGACACGTCGTTGTCTCCTGGTGCTCGCCGTGGGCACACGGCACGTGGGGCCCAGGCCCGAACAGGCCTGAGTCGAAAGTGGTGCGGCGGAAAACCCAGGGGTGGCGGGTCCGTAGGAGCTTCGGGGGTGGGCCCTGTTGCTACATGTCTGCCATCGTAGGCAGCCAGGGGAGGCGCTTCGGCGCCGTTTGACAATTGCGGAGGTTGCCAAAACGGTTCTTCAGAGCGGATGGTGACTCACGTCACGGCAATAAGCCCGATTTAGCGGGCAATTGGTCTAGACCGATTACGCGCTCTGATGGAGTGTGTAGCTGCCTCCGCTGGCAGGAGCGAGGCGCGCGCAGGCCTTTTTGAGGTCTTCCTCGGCTTCGAAGAGGGAAAGGCGGCGGTTGCGGACGGACTGGACCAGACCAGTGATCGTCAGCAGGAGGACCCTGGCTGCGGTGGCGTCACTACAGGCGTTGGCCAGCAGTTTTTCGCTCAGTGCGTCGATTTCGCGCAGGAGGACGGTGGTGTCCCTGTCCGGAAGGTAGACACCGCGGCTCAAGCACTGCTCCACGGCCGGCTGCATGACCCTCATGTGGAAGATCTCCATCACCAGTCCGCCCAGTGCCCGGCCACGGAACCGCGCCGCAGAGGTGCGCCCGGCGGCCTGCAACTCTCCGAGCTGGTGGCGGTAGAGCGCGAGCATCAGGTGGGTGCTGGTGGGGAAGTAGCGGTACAGCGTCCCCAGGGGTACGTCAGCCCTGGTTGCCACCTCGGGCAGCTCCACGGCATCCAGGCCCTTCCGGGCGAAACCGCCGGCAGCCTCGAGGATGCGGGCATAGCGGAGCCGCTGGCGTGGAGCGGAGGGCATGGCGGCCATGGGCGGATGGTCTGGAAAGGTCTCAGGCATCTGTATTCCGGGTTGTGTTTGACGGTGCAGCAGCCAGGAGCGTCCCCATCCCGGACCGCCTGCAATCCGGTTCAACTATACGGCACGCCAATGTGGCGTAATCAGGCAGCTGTCTTAGGTCCTGCCCTTCGGCAGGTCAGCGGACGCCCTTGATCTTCACCACAAAAACAGCCCCGAGCAGGCCGATGACCGCCGCAGCGAGGAAGAGCGAGCGGTAGCCGCCCCAGTACGTGACAGCAACCAAAGCGAGCGTGGGCGCCACCACCTGGGGCAGGGAGTTGGCCACATTGATGATGCCCATGTCCTTGCCCCGGTCCACCGCCACGGGCAGGACCTGCGTCAGCAGCGCGTAGTCCACCGCGACGTAGGCCCCGAAGCCGACGCCCAGGACAGCAGCGCCGGCCAAGGCCCCGGGCCAGACCGGGAAGAAGGCCATAATCAAACCGGCCATGGCAATGATGGCGGAAGAACCGATCACGAACGGTTTCCGGCGTCCCACCCGGTCACTCCAGGGGCCTGCCACCACGGCGGTAAGCATCACCATCAGCGCGTAAATGCCGGTGAGGACCAGCACCCCGGCCGGGGGGTCCTCATGCTTCAGGATGTCCCGCAGGAAAAAGAGCAGGTAGACGATGGTGAGCTGGTTGCCCACGTTCACCAGGAAACGGGTCAGCCCGGCCCAGGCAAAATCCGGGTACAGCCGGGGACTGATCCAGAACCCACGGAGGAAAGCCACCAGCCGGAACCGGGGCAGGACGCCCTTGTGCAGCACAGGGTCATCGCTGTGCATCAGATATGGGAGTACGGACAGCAGCAGTGCGCCGGCGCACAGCCAGTAGCCCACCATGAAGTTGCCGGACACCACGGCGCCAAACACGGCGCCCGTGAGGATACCCAGCGTCTGGCCCATGGCGGCGAGCCCGCCCACCTTGCCGCGCTGAAGCACCGGCACCCGGTCCGGGACCGCGGCCGTGATGGCTGCGTAGGCCGCGTTCGCCCCGAGCTGGACCACACACCAGAAGGCCACCATCAGCGCCACCGTGGTGGCGCCGGACATCGCGAGAAGCGCTATGGCAGCGAGCACAGCGCCGGCCAGCACCCAGGGCGCACGGCGGCCGAAACCGGACGTGGTGCGGTCCGAGAGTGCCCCGAACAGCGGATTCGCCACCAGCGAGACCGCCGCGCCGCAGGCGGTGGCAAGGGAAAGGATCGCTTCCTTGCTGGGTTCATCGATGCTGATGGCCTGCTGGCCAATGAAAATATTGAGGGGGCCGAAAAAGGCGGCATTGATCCCCACGTTGACCAGGACGAGTCCGGTGACCCATCGGGGCGTGACATTGCGTGTCGGCTCGGCGAATGCCGCTTCCGGACCGTTCAGCCCGGTGCCGTGGTCCGGTGGCGCGGGAGTGTTGGGCAGGCTCATGGCGTTTTCTCCCGGGTACGGCTGATTGGCTACCGGATCAGACTATCGTGGGCCCTACCGTGCCGTCCCTGTCGGGTCGCGTACGGCAGAGGCTGACGGCAGCCGGAACATAAAGGAGAACCACATGAGCGCAGCATCCATCCCCGGTACGGCTGGTCCGGCCGTTAATACCGCGGACCTCTACGACGAACGCGGCGACGAACTGGCCTCGGTTTCACTGCAGTTCCAGTCCCTGGGCGGCCGTTCACACTTCAGCGGGCAGGCGCGGACCATCCGCTGCTTCCAGGACAACGCGCTGGTGAAGTCCACGCTCGCAACCCCTGGCAACGGCAACGTGCTGGTGGTGGACGGCGGCGGCTCGCTGGGCACCGCCCTGATGGGGGACATGATCGCCGAAAGCGCTGTGGCGAACGGCTGGGCCGGCGTCGTGATCAATGGAGCCATCCGGGACCGCGAAGCAATTGCCCAACTGGACCTCGGCGTCAAGGCCTTGGGCAGCAACCCGCGCAAGAGCGCCAAGGCCGGCGCCGGCGAAGTTGATGTGGACGTGGAGATTGACGGCGTGACCATCCGGACCGGGGCAAGGATCTGGTGCGACCCGGACGGCATCCTCGTGGAGCGCTGATCCGCCTGCCGGGGAGGGGCCGGAAACTTTCCGCTCCCGGGGAATAGGCCGGGGCGTGCGATAGTTACTGAAAGCAACTATCGCTTATTTCCCTTCCCTGGAGCACCCATGTCCACACCCACTGCCGCGCGCACCGCCGGAGAAACCCTGACGCAGCGCCAAATTGTCACCGTGATGGTGGGCCTGATGCTGGGCATGTTCCTGGCATCGCTGGACCAGACCATCGTGTCCACGTCCATCTACACCATCGCCAACGACCTTGACGGGCTCTCGCTCCAGGCGTGGGCCACCACCGCTTACCTCATTACGTCCACGGTCAGCACCCCGCTGTACGGCAAGCTGAGCGACATCTTCGGCCGACGCCCGCTGTACCTGATCGCCATCGTGATCTTCCTGGCGGGATCCCTGTACGCAGGCTCAGTCAACTCCATGACCGAACTTGCCCTGGCCCGGGGCGTCCAGGGCCTGGGCGCGGGCGGCCTGCTGGCCCTCGCCCTGACCATCATCGGCGACATCGTGTCCTTGAAGGACCGCGCCAAATACCAGGGCTACTTTATGTCCGTGTTCGGCATCTCCTCGGTGCTGGGTCCCGTCGTGGGCGGCGCGTTCGCCGGTTCCGCCAACATCCTGGGGTTCGACGGCTGGCGCTGGGTGTTCTTTATCAACCTGCCCATCGGCCTGGCCGCGCTGGCGGTGGTGTTCCTGTTCCTGCACCTGCCGGCCAAGCACGTCAAGCAGAAAATCGACTACTGGGGTGCGGCCGCCATCACCTTGGCCATTGTGCCGCTGCTGCTGGTGGCGGAACAGGGCCGCAGCTGGGGCTGGGCGTCCCCGAACTCCTTCCTCTGTTACGGCCTCGGCGCGGTGGGCATTGCCGGGTTCCTGCTTGCCGAAAAGCATGCCGGGGACTACGCGCTAATCCCGCTGCGGCTCTTCCGGAACGCCACCTTCGGCCTGTCCTCGCTGCTGAACTTCATCATCGGCATCGGCATGTTCGGGGCCATCGCCATGCTCCCGATGTACCTGCAGCTGGTCAAGGGCCTCACCCCCACAGAGGCCGGCCTGATGATGATCACCTTCACTATCGGCATCCTCAGCGGCTCCATCACGGCCGGCCGCACCATCTCATCGTCCGGCACCTACCGGATCTTCCCGATCATGGGCACGGCCATCCTCACTGCCGCAGCTGTGGTGATGGGACTGGCCCTGGGCGTGGACACCGGCCTGTGGGTTCCGGGGCTGATCGCGGTGTTCTTCGGCATGGGCCTGGGCTTCTGCATGCAGCCGCTCACCCTGGCCATGCAGGTGTCCGTCCCGCGCCGCGACATGGGTGTGGGCACCTCCTCCGCCGCGTTCTTCCGCTCCATGGGCGGCGCGGTGGGCACGGCCGTGTTCATCTCCATGCTGTTCAGCCTGGCCGCCGGCCGGATCGCAGACACCATGAAAACCGCCATGGGAAATGCCGACTACCAGGCGGTCCTTCAGGATCCCGCGGTGGCTGCCGACCCCGCCAACGCCAAGCTGTACGAGTTCTTCCGGAACGGCGCCTCCAACGAATCCCTCAACGACACCAGCTGGCTGCACACCGCCAACAGCACGCTGACCCGGCCGATCACTGAGGGCTTCGCGTACGCCATCGACACCGTAATGCTCACGGCGGCCGTGCTCACCGGGATCGCGTTCCTGATCAGCTTCGCGCTGCCGAACAAAAAACTCACGGACTCCAAGGCGGCTCCACAGGAGCCAGCCGTGGTTCACTGACCTTCCCTTCCCAGCAGGGGACGACGACGACGGGCCGCTCCCGCCGTCGTCGTCGTCCCCTGCTGTTTAGGGGCAAGCAGGCACCCGATACCCCTCAACTGGAACAGTCCGCGGTGGCGTGGAACACTGTGTAACGCGTGTGCGCCGGCCAGTGGCCGGTTCCGCAGCCGACGACGTCCGCACCGCAACCACCGAACCCCCAGACCAAGGGAGAACCATGCCCACTGCCCAGGAGCAGACAACCGCCCAGATACCGCGGCGGGTGATCTGGCTGGCGCTCGCAGGTGCGGTGGGCGGATTCCTGTTCGGCTTTGATTCGTCCGTGGTGAACGGCGCTGTGGATGCCATGAAGGACGAGTTCGCGTTGTCCGAAGCCGTCACGGGCTTCGCCGTGGCCATCGCCCTGCTCGGCTGCGCCGCAGGCGCGTACCTGGCCGGAAAGGTCGCCGACCGTTACGGACGCATCCCTGCCATGAAGCTGGGTGCGCTGCTCTTCCTGGTCAGCGCCCTCGGCACCGGCTTCGCCTTCAGCGTCTGGGACCTGATTTTTTGGCGCCTGGTGGGTGGACTGGGGATTGGGCTGGCCTCGGTAATTGCTCCTGCATACATCTCGGAGATTTCGCCGCGCAAGGTCCGCGGCCGGCTCGCCTCGCTGCAGCAGCTTGCCATCACCACGGGCATCTTCGCCGCCCTGCTGTCCGACGCGCTTTTTGCCACCAGCGCCGGCGGCGCGGACCAGGCGTTCTGGCTGGGGATCGAGGCCTGGCGCTGGATGTTCCTGGCCGCCGCCCTGCCCGCAGTGGTGTACGGCTGGGTGGCCTATACCCTTCCCGAATCGCCACGGTTCCTGGTGTTCCTGGGCAAGGAAGACGAGGCGCGGAAGATCTTCGACTCGATCGCGCCGTCCGAGGACACCGACCGGCACATCCGCGAGGTCCGCGAAGCCATCGAAGAGGACAAGCTGGCCGGCCAAAAGGGCTCGCTGCGCGGCAAGACCTTCGGCCTGCAGGCGGTTGTCTGGGTGGGCATTATCCTGTCCGTCCTGCAGCAGTTCGTGGGCATCAACGTGATCTTCTACTACTCCACCACGCTGTGGAAAGCGGTGGGCTTCCAGGAAAAGGACTCACTCACCATCTCGGTGGCAACCTCCGTCACCAACATCCTGGTAACCCTGGTAGCCATAGCGCTGGTGGACCGCATCGGCCGCCGCCCCATCCTGCTGGCAGGTTCAGTGGGCATGGCCGTGTCCCTGGCTGCCATGGCCCTGGCGTTCTCCTCGGCTGTTGGATCCGGCCCGGAGATCTCCCTGCCCGGCGCCTGGGGTCCGGTGGCCCTTGTGGCGGCGAACGTTTTTGTGGTCAGCTTCGGCGCGTCCTGGGGTCCGCTGGTGTGGGTCCTCCTTGGTGAGATCTTCCCTTCCCGGATCCGCGCCCGCGCCCTTGGCCTGGCCGCCGCTGCCCAGTGGGTGGCGAACTTTGCGATCACGCTGAGCTTCCCGGTCATGGCCGCCGGTTCCCTGCCACTGACGTACGCCATGTACGCGCTGTTCGCGGCGGCGTCGTTCTTCTTTGTGATGTTCAAGGTGCCGGAGACCAACGGCATGTCCCTTGAACAGGCGGAGACGCTGTTCGTGGCGAAAGGTTCGAAGAAGGGCTAGCGACACCCCATCACGTTCCGGGCTTTTCCCTCCAACGCCCCATCACCTTTCGCAGCTCAACAACAAAACCCTCCTGCACGTTTTCTGGTGCGGGAGGGTTTGTTTTTTGCCCGGCCATGCGTCAGGCGAAGTAGACGCCGATTCTGTTGCCGTCGATGTCCTCGATGCGGATGTCGATGTCGTACACGTCGCGGAGCATGGCCTGCTGCATGATCTCCCGGGGGCTGCCCTGGTGGACCAGCCGGCCGTCCTTCATCGCCAGGATGGTGTCCGAGTAGCAGGATGCGAAGTTGATGTCGTGGACCACCAGGACGATCGTCTTCCCGAATTCGTCGGCCAGCCGGCGCAGGAGCCGCATCATCTCCACCGAGTGCTTCATGTCCAGGTTGTTCAGCGGCTCATCCAGGAGGAGGTACCGGGTGTCCTGGGCCAGCACCATGGCGATGAATGCGCGCTGGCGCTGGCCGCCGGAGAGCTCGTCCACGAACTTGTCCGCCAAGGGCGTCAGGTCCAGGTGGGCGATGGCCTCCTCGACCTTGGCGAGGTCCTCCACGGTGGGCCGCCCGCCGGAGTGGGGAAAGCGGCCAAAAGCCACAAGGTCCCGGACGGTCAGCCGCATGGTCAGGTGGTTCTCCTGCCGCAGGATGGCCATGGTCTTGGCCAGCTCCCGGCTGTCCGTGGAGGCGATGTCCAGTCCGGCCACGGAAACGGCCCCGGCCTCGAGCGGCTGCAGCCTGCTGATGAGCGAGAGCAGGGTGGACTTTCCCGCCCCGTTGGGACCGATGATGGAGGTGATGCCGCCCTGCGGGATAACGCAGCTGACGTCGTCGAGGACGGCCTGGCCGCCGTAGCTCTTGGAGACGTTGCGGACGTCGATCATGGCCGGGCTCCCAGGGTTACGGCCAGGCTTCCGGCGGCGGGAAGGGGGCAGGTCATTTCAGTGACCCTTTCAGGAGGAGGTAAAGGAACAGGATGCCGCCGGCGAATTCGATGACCACACTCAGGGCGGTGCCGAAACCGAACACCTTCTCCAGGAGCAACTGCCCGCCCACCAGGGCGACGGCGCCGATCAGCACCACGATGGGCAGCAGCCAGGCATGGCTGAAGCCGCGGCACAGCTGGTAGCCCAGGCTCACCACCAGCAGCCCGAAGAACGTCACGGGCCCAACCAGCGCGGTGGACACCGCCACCAGCAGCGAGCACCCCAGCAGGACCCGCATCACCACCTTCCGGTGGTTCACACCCACGTTGATGGCAACATCCCGGCCCAGTGCCAGAACATCCAGCGTGTGCCGGGCCCGCCAGACAAGGGCACAAACAACGGCAACCATGACCGCCGAGACGCCGAGCAGCGCAGGGTCCACATTGTTGAAACTTGCGAAGAACAGGTCCTGGAGGATGATGAATTCGCTCGGCTCCATCAGCCGCTGCAGCAGCGAGGACAGGCCGCGGAACAGGCTGCCCAGGATGACACCCACCAGCAGGAGCAGGTGCAGGGAGCGGGTGGCGCCGGTGAACATCCAGCGGTACAGCAGCGCACTGAACGCCACCATCAGCAGCACTTCGACGCCGAACTGCAGCGTGGGCGGGGCGGCCACCACCGCGGCGGCCCCGAGCGTGAACGCCATGGCCGTCTGCACCAGGATGTACAGCGAATCGAAGCCCATGATGGACGGCGTGAGGATGCGGTTGGCGGTGACGGTCTGGAACAGCAGCGTGGACACGCCCACGGCCACGGCCACCAGCAGCATGGCGGCCACCTTGATGGCGCGGCGCGGCAGGATGTAGCCCACGTTGCCCCTGAGTTCGAAGAACAGGAAGAGGCAGACGACGGCGGCAGTAGCCGCGAGCAGGATAGCCAGGACCACGCGGGGCGAGGCGTTCCGGATGGAGGCTTTGAGCTTCTGCGGCACCCCCGCGGCCTTCTCGGCAGCTGGCCTCTTGGCGGCCGGCAGCAGCGCTGTGTTCTCAGGCATTGCGTTTCCTCAGGATCAGGGCGAGGAAGAGGACAGCACCCAGCACGGACATCACCATTCCCACGGGGACCTCGTACGGGTAACGGATGGTCCGGCCGATGACGTCGCACACCAGCACGAACGCGGCTCCGAACACGGCGGTCCAGGGCACGGCGCGGCGGAGGTTGTCGCCGAAGATGAGGGACACGATGTTGGGGACCACCAGTCCGAGGAAGGGAACGGCGCCCACGGTGGTGACCACCACCGCCGAGATCAGCGAGACGATAATCAGTCCGAGCCGCATGGTCCGGCCGTAATTCAGGCCGAGGTTGGTGGTGAAGTCCTGGCCCATGCCGGCCACGGTAAACCGGTCGGCGGCGAGCATGCCCAGCAGCATCAGGGCGGCGACGATCCAGAGCAGTTCGTACCGGCCTCGGAGGACCCCGGAGAAATCCCCGATCATCCAGTTACTCAGGGTTTGCAGCAGGTCGTAGCGGTAGGCGAAGAACGTGGTGACCGCGGCGATGACTCCGCCCAGCATGATGCCCACCAGCGGAATGAGCAGGGTATTGCGGGCCGGCAGCCGCCGCAGGATGGCCAGGAAGAGCGCGGTCCCCAACAGTGCGAAGGCGCTGGCCACCAGCATCTTGACCAGAACCGGGGCCTGCGGGGCGAAGACAGTGACCGCCAGGATCCCCAGGGTGGCGGACTCAACGGTGCCCACCGTGGAGGGCTCCACGAAGCGGTTCCGGGCCATGAGCTGCATGATCAGGCCGGCGACGGCCACCGCCATCCCGGCGAGCAGCACTGCGAGGGTCCGTGGAACACGGGAAATCCAGAAGACCTCCACCGTTGCCGGGTCCCCCGCCAGGAGGGCCGGAAGCGAGACATCGCTGACGCCCACGAACATGCTGCCGGCCGCGAGGACAAGGACGGCAACTGCGGCCGCAGCCAGGCCTGCACTGTGGCGGGCCCGGCTGCGTGTTACCGGCGCAAGGGAGCGCACGGCGGTGGCGGTCATGGGAGCTGGAGCTTAGCTGGCGGCGTTAGGCCACGGAGTCGGCGACGGCGTCAACCATGGCTTTGACGTTGTTCAGGCCGTAACCCACGATGTACCAGCCGGCAGGGTCAAGGTTGATGACCTTGTTGTTCTTGGCGGCATTGGTGGACTGGACGAGTTCGTTGTCGAGGATCGGGTTGGCGGCGGAGCCTTCGGTACCTACCGCGGTGTCGCGGTTGATCACATACAGGATGTCCGGGTTGGCCTGCTTGATGTATTCAAAGGAGACTGCCTCACCGTGGCTGCCGTCAACCTTGACGTCAGCGGCCGTGGGCACGCCCAGGACGTCATGGATGATGCCGAAGCGCGAGCCGGCGCCGTAAGCGGTCACTTCGCCGCCGGAGGTCAGGACGATGAGGCCCTTGCCTGCAGTGGCGGCCTTGGCCTTGGTCTCGGAGATGGTGGCATCTACAGCGGCGAGCTTTTCTTCCACTTCCGCTGACTTGTCAAAGATGGTGCCGAGCTTCTCGGTCTGGGCCTTGAAGCTCTCCAGCGGCTGGGCCGCGTCAATGGACAGGTCGATGGTGGGGGCGATCTTGCTCAGTTCCTCATAGGCACCCGCCGTGCGGCCGGAGATGATGATGAGGTCCGGGTCACCGGCACTGACGGCCTCGAAGTCGGGCTCCTTCAAGGAACCGATCTTGGTGTACTTCGCGTCAGCATACTTGCTGAGCGCCTCCGGGTAGGCGGCTTCCGGCACGCCCGCGGGCTCGACGCCCAGTGCGTCCAGTGTGTCCAGTACGCCGAGGTCGAACGTGAAGACCTTCTCCGGGTTGACGGGGACGTTGACGGTGCTGCCCTGGGCGTGCTCAACGGTGATGGCGGTTGCTTCGTCAGCGGGAGTCGCCGTCGCGCTTCCTCCGCAGGCGGTGACGGTCAAAAGCGCCGCTCCCGCCGCAAGTGCCCCCAAATAGCTCGACAGCTTCTTCTTCACGTTTTTCTCCGCTCGGCTAATACATCACAACTTCGTTTCCTAATAATCCAGAGCCTATAAGTAAGGGAAGGCTAACTTCAAAACGGGAGTGGCAGTAATCCGTCATAAGTGGGAGAGGTCACACAGAACGACGCCGGCACTCAGGTGAGTGCCGGCGTCGTCATTGCGGACGCGTTGGTAAGAATGCCGCAGGAGGTGATGGGGCGTTGGGATAAAAGCAGCAGGAGGTGATGGCGCGTCTCTTGCCGCAGTCAGGCGGGGGTGGTGGCTACCTCAGCCTGCCGCTCCTCCACCAGCGTGGAGACGGCGTTAAACAGCGGGTGCCCCGGCTCCAGGCCGGTGATCCGGGCCGTTGCATCCGCCGGGCTGGCCGAGGCGAGGATTCCGGCCAGCTCTGTTGCCTCGGTATCGGCGGGATCGGTAAACCGCAGGGCACCGGCGATAGCGCCGAGGAGCGCCTCCGGCACCACGCCTCGCTCGGCGAGTTCGGCCGCCGGCCCGATAAACCGCTCGTGCCGGCTCAGCTTACGCAGCGGGGCGCGCCCCACCCGGTTCACGGTGTCCGGCAGGTAGGGGTTGGAGAACCGGACCAGGATCTTCTGGACGTAGGCTTCCTGCTCGTCGTTGCTGAAGCCGTGCTTTGCCACCAGGAGCTGCTTGGTTTCTTCCAGCACCGCCCGGACATCCTCGGCCACATCCTGGTCCGCCATGGCGTCGGAGATCTTCTCCAGGCCTGCCTCATACCCGAAGTATGCGGCCGACGCGTGGCCGGTGTTCACCGTGAACAGCTTCCGCTCGATGTACGGCGAGAGGTCGTCCACAAAGGTGGCACCCGGGATCCCGGGGGCGGCACCGGCAAAAGCCGTCCGGTCGATGACCCATTCATAGAACGTCTCCACTGTGACGTCCAGGCCCTGGCCGGCCTCCTGGTTGGGAACGATGCGGTCCACGGCCGTGTTGGCGAACACTGCCTTGCCGTCCAACGCCGCGGCGGCAGCCCCCGGCTGGGAGGCCACCTCCTTGGCCAGGATGTCCGTTGCGTTAATGGCGTTCTCGCAGGCCATGACCTGCAGCGGGGCCAGCCCGGCCTCCCTCGCGGCGATGCCCCTGGCGATGACGGGCGCCACGAACTTGAGGATGTGCGGCCCCACCGCTGTGGTGACGATGTCCGCCGTCGCGATCTCCGCGACGAGCTCAGCTTCCTGGGTGTTCGAATTCAAGGCCCGGAAGTTGTTCACGGTCCGCACCGCGGGGTTCTCCCCCACTTCGTGCACGGCGTAGCTGTCCGCCTTGGCGAGCTGGTTGATGAGCTCCTCGGCGACGTCGGCGAACACCACCTCATAGCCGGCGTTGTGCAGGAGCAGTCCAACAAAGCCGCGGCCGATGTTTCCTGCGCCGAAATGTACTGCCTTCACTATGCGTTGACCTTTCCGAAAAGCTCCAGGACCTCGTCCTCGGACGTTGCGGCTTCCAGCCGGGCAACCTGTTCCTTGTTCGTGAAGACCTTCGCGATGGAGGACAGGATGTGCAGGTGTTCGTTGTTGATGCCGGCGACGCCCACTACGAACTTGACCTGCTTGCCGTTCCAGTCGATGCCCTCGGGATAGCGGATCACGGACACCGCGGACTTCCGGATGTGGTCCTTTGCGGCGTTGGTGCCGTGCGGGATCGCGAGGAAGCTGCCCATGTAGGTGGACACCGACTGCTCGCGCTCGTGCATGGCGCGCACGTAGTCCTCGTCCACCGCGCCGCGGGCCAGCAGGAGCCGGCCGGCTTCATCGATGGCGGCGTCACGGGTGGTGGCTGTTCCGCGGAGCACGACGCTCTCCCGGGCCAGGATTTCGGCGGTTCCGCCCGCTGACGGTTCGGTGTCAGGTGTCCCGGCGGCGGTGCCGGCGGCAACTGCGCCTGCTGCTGTGCCGGTTGCCGGTCCGCTGGCGGATGCCCCGCCGGGCGTTCCCGCACCAGCGTCCTGGCCTTCGGTTGCCACGGTGCCCCCGGTGTTGCTCTCCCGGACCAGTTCAACGATCTCTTCGTAGCGCGGGCTGCTCATGAAGTTGTCAACGGAGTAGTGGACCGCACTGGCCGTGGCCGGCTTTGCGCGCTCGGTCAGGTCCTGGTGGGTCACCACAACGTCGTAGTCGTCCTTGAGGTTGGCGATGGAAGCATTGGTGACCTTCACGTCAGGGAACCCGGCGGCCTTGATCTTGTTCCGCAGCACCGAGGCACCCATGGCACTCGAGCCCATGCCGGCGTCGCACGCGAACACAATATTCTGTACCGGACCGGCCAGGACACCCACTCCGCCGCCGCCGGCAGCCGCACCTGCGCCCGTCAGGGTGGAGGACACGGAGCTCTTCTTGCCCTTCATCTGTTCCATCCTGGAGGTGGCAGCGTTCAGGTCGCCCTCATCGCTGTGGCGGGTGGTCTTCATGATGACCGAGGCCACCAGGAAGGACACGGCCGTGGCCAGCAGGACCGCGAGGATGACGCCGACGTAGCTGTCGCGTGAGGTCTGGGCCAGAACGGCGATGATGGACCCTGGAGCAGCCGGAGCAACCAGGCCGGCATTGGTGATGGCCAGCGTGGCGATGCCCGTCATGCCGCCAGCGATGGCAGCAAGGATCAGCAGCGGGCGCATCAGTACGTACGGGAAGTAGATCTCGTGGATGCCGCCGAAAAAGTGGATGATGGCGGCACCGGGAGCCGAAGCCTTGGCTGCGCCGCGGCCAAAGAACATGTAGGCGAGCAGGATGCCCAGGCCAGGACCCGGGTTTGCCTCAAGCAGGAACAGGATGGACTTGCCCTGCTCCAGGGACTGCTGCACGCCCAGCGGTGTGAGCACGCCGTGGTTGATGGCGTTGTTCAGGAAGAGGACCTTGGCAGGTTCGATGAAGATGCTGGTCAGGGGCAGCAGGCCGTTGTTGACCAGGAACTGGACCACGTTGCCCGCGCCGGTACTGAAGGCGGTAACCAGCGGCGAGATGCCGTAGAAACCGAGCAGTGCCAGGAGTGCGCCCCAGATGCCCGCAGAGAAGTTGTTGACCAGCATCTCGAAGCCGGGGCGGATTTTGCCGTCCCAAAGGGCGTCGATCTTCTTCATTGTCCAGCCGCCCAGTGGGCCCATGATCATGGCGCCGATGAACATGGGAATGCCGGCACCCACAATCACGCCCATGGTGCCGATGGCGCCCACCACGCCGCCGCGGACGTCGTAGACCATCCTGCCGCCGGTGTAGGCGATCAGGAGGGGCAGCAGGTAGGTGATCATCGGTCCAACGAGGCCCGTGTTCGGCACCCCGTTTGTCTCGCCGAAGCCGCCCAACTGGGGAACAGGCAGCCAGCCCTTTTCAATGAAGAGGGCGGTGATGATGCCCCAGGCGATGAAGGCGCCGATGTTGGGCATGATCATTCCGGACAGGAACGTCCCGAATTTCTGGACGCCAACCCGCATGCTGGTGCGGGGTTTTGCAACTGTCTCTGTTGCCATGTGCTTTCCTAACCGTCATTCCCGCTGCTCCGCAGGATGGTCCGATACTTACGACGACGTACTGGTGGAACTGGGTGGCGCTTTTCAGCCGGCCGGGCTGGTGGAGATGCGGTGAAGCCATTCGAGGAAGAGTTTGAGTTCCGAGCTGGAGAGCTGGTCTGAGTGCGAGGCCTGAAGTGCGGCGTTCAGGGCGATCGCTGCCACCACCACCGAGGATTTTCCGGCGTCGCCCGGAGCCGCGCCGCTGGCGGGCTCGGCGGACACCGCGAAGATCATGGCGTCCCGGGTCATGGTGGACAGTTCGAGGTTCCGGTCGGAGGCGGGTTCCGCAATCAGCATCAGCGTCACGCCCACGTTCGCGGCCAGGATGGACCTGGCCGCCTCCCTGGGCTGGACGTTCAGCTGGCCCGCCACCGCTGCCTTGTTCAGCATCTCCTCCATGAGCGCCTCGGCATCGGCAACGATGGCGGGGCGGCTCTCCGGGCGGATATTGCCGAACATCACCAGGTACAACTCCGGCTGCTTGAGCCCGAACTGCACGTGGTTGTCCCACATTCTCCGGATATCCTCGAGCGGCTGTCCGGAGGGGGCGAAGTCCCGTTCGCCCGCAACATATTCTTCAAACCCTGCGGCCACGACGGCGTCGAACAGACCTTCCTTGTCACCGAAGTGGTGGTACAGGGTGGGAGCCGTCACCCCCGCCAGCTGCGTGATCTGGCGGGTGGAGACGGGTGCTCCGGAAGAATTCGCCAGCAGTTCTGCCGCTGCACGGAGCAACCGCATTTTGGGGGGAAGCTGGCCATCCAAACTCATAACCGCTACCCTAGCACCTATAGCATTGCTATATGAACTGAATCACATACAATTTTTTTCAGGCACGTTTCCCGCTTCCGGACGTAGCAGTCCTCCGGCGGACCGGCATGGCGCCGGGCAATATCGGCGGGCCTGGCAACCGGCAGAGAATGAGGACCTTCAGTGCAGAACTTCCCAGGAGTAGGCGTCAGTCCAGGCCGCGTTATCGGCACCGTCCGGCAGATGCCCAAACCCATCAGCGAACCTCCGGCCGGCGAACAGCTGGCAGCAGGCACTACCGCGGAGGAAGCTACTGCAGCCCTGAAGGCCGCCTCCCAGGCCGTGCACGACGAGCTCAAGGCACGGGCCGCCCACGCCATCGGTGACGGCAAGGCTGTACTGGAAGCCACGGCGCTGATGGCCAAGGACACCATGCTGATCAAGGGTGCCGCCAAGCTCATTGCCCGCGGCGTTTCGGGCGAGCGCGCCATCTGGGAGTCCGGCTCCTCCGTCTCGGAAATGCTGCACAACCTGGGCGGCTACATGGCCGAGCGCGCCACCGACGTCCTGGACGTCCGCGCGCGTATCGTCGCAGCGCTGCGCGGAGTTCCCGCACCCGGTATCCCCGCATCCAGCACGCCCTTCGTCCTGGTGGCCGAGGACCTGGCCCCGGCCGATACCGCCACACTGGACCCGGACAAGGTCCTGGCCCTTGTCACCGCTGGCGGCGGCCCGCAGTCCCACACTGCCATCATCGCCCGCTCCCTCGGCCTTCCCGCCGTCGTCGCCGCCGTGGGCGTGGACGAACTTCCGGACGGCACCGAAGTGTATGTGGACGGCGCCGCCGGCAGCATCACGTCCACGCCTGATGAATCCCTGCGGGCAGCAGCGGAGGCATGGGCGGCCACTGCTTCCCTGCTGGCCGAGTTCAGTGGAACGGGCGCGACGGCGGACGGCCACCTGGTGCCGCTGCTCGCCAACGTGGGCGGCGGCAAGGACGCCGAGGCGGCCGCAAAGCTGGGCGCCCAGGGCGTGGGCCTGTTCCGCACCGAGTTCTGCTTCCTGGAGCGGGATACCGAACCCTCCGTGGAAGAGCAGGCCGCGGCCTACAAGGGCGTTTTTGATGCTTTCCCGGGCAAAAAAGTGGTCCTGCGCACGCTCGACGCCGGCGCCGACAAGCCGCTTCCGTTCCTGACCGACTCCACCGAGCCCAATCCAGCCCTGGGCGTTCGCGGCTACCGCACGGACTTCACCACACCCGGCGTCCTGGACCGCCAGCTGGAAGCCATCGCGCTGGCAGAGAAGCAGTCCGAAGCGGACGTGTGGGTCATGGCCCCCATGATCTCGACGGCGGAAGAGGCTGCCCGGTTTGCCTCCATGTGCGCGGATGCCGGCATCAAGACCCCCGGCGTGATGGTGGAGGTTCCCTCCGCTGCCCTCACAGCGGAAGCCATCCTCCGTGAAGTGGGCTTTGCGAGCCTCGGCACCAATGACCTCACCCAGTACGCCATGGCCGCCGACCGCCAACTTGGCCCGCTCGCCAACCTCAACACGCCCTGGCAGCCAGCCGTCCTGCGCCTGGTGGGGCTGACAGTGGAGGGGTCACGTGCCGAGGGCAGCAACAAACCCGTAGGCGTCTGCGGCGAGGCAGCCGCGGACCCGGCGCTCGCCGTCGTACTGACCGGCCTGGGTGTGAGCACGCTGTCCATGACGGCCCGGTCCCTCGCTGCCGTTGCAGCGGTGTTGAAGACGGTAACGCTCGAGGAGGCGCAACAGCTGGCCAAGCTTGCCCTATCCGCCCCCAGCGCCACCGAGGCGCGGGCGTGGGTACGGGAAAAGCTGCCCGTGCTGGAGGAACTGGGGCTCTGATGCTGCCGGCCCCCGCCCTGCCGGCGGGGGCCTCTGTCAGGCCGTGACGCCGAACCCGTTGGCGGCCCGGACCCAGCCGCTGATGGCCTGGGCAGCGATTTCCGGCGCAGTGTGCTGGAAGACGTGGCCCTGGCCCAGGATCTCGGCCATCGTTCCCTGCGGAGCCACCCTTGCAAGGTTCACGCACCAGGGCCGGCGGGCGATGGGGTCCTTGGTGCCGCGGAGCACCAGCACGGGCTGGCTGACCGCGGCCAGCCGTTCTTCCAGGGGGTATTCCATCATCACCGGCAGTTCCGTCAGGTACCAGCGCGGGCCGGCCCGGAAGTAGTCGGTGAAGACGATGGCGTTGGACGTCAGGGACTCGCTGAACATAGCGTCGCGCGTCAGTGCCATCGCCTGACTGGCCACTGACTTCCGGCTGGCCTCCACCACCGGCCCCATCAGCACGGCGCCGGCTACCCGCCCAGGTTCCCGCAGAGCCAGTTCCACCGCGAACTGGGCGCCCATCGAGTGGCCCACCGGCACGTAATTGTCGACTCCGGCTTCCGCCAGGACGCTGCCCACGAACGCCGCGAACTCTTCAACCTGCAGCTGGCGCCCGGGATTTGACGACTTCCCGAAGCCGGGCAGGTCGAAGGAGTACACGTCCGCTTCTTTTGCCAGTTCCTGATGCAGCCGGGCCAGGTAGCGGTGGGAGACGCCGATGCCGTGCAACAACACATAGGCAGGCCTCGCTCCAGTCTCCGCCGGATGGACGGAGGAGTAGAGCGTTCCCTGCAAACCGCCGGATTCAACGTCCCTGCCACCACTCAATGCCATCAAGCGAGCATACCGCCGGAGCGCGGGGCGCACCGGTAGGGTGGGCCCATGGCACTGATTGCTCCCAGAATGGCCGGCGCGCTCCCGCCGGAGGAGGCCGTGAAGCTCCAGCAGGCTCTGGCCGGCAGCGACGACATCACCGTTTTTGTGGACGGCACCGTCCACCGCCTGCCGCCCCTGGCGAGAGACGCCGTCGTTGACCTCCTTCAGCGGTTCAGCCGCGGCGAAGCGGTGACCGTGAGCAGCGTGGAGGAAATGCTGACCACGTCAAAGGCTGCAGAACTGGCGGGAATTTCACACACCTACCTGCGCAACATGACGGACCGCGGCGAGATCCCAGTGGAGTACCGCGGCAGCCACCGGCGGATCCCCCTGGCGGCCATTATGGCGTGGCTCGAGGGGCAGAAAAAGGACCGGCAGAAAAAGGCGGCTGAGGAGCAGGCCTAGATTCGAGGCCGAAGAGCCCAGCGGCGCATCTTGAGGGCAGCATGGAGTTCGAGTCGGGGCAGCCCCTTCAGCGGATCCACCCCCAGCAGCTGGCGGATCCTGCCCAGCCGGTTGTAGATGCTGCTGCGGTGCAGGTGGAGTTTTACGGCCACGTCCTGGACGGAGCCGTCGTTGTCGTAGAGCAGCTCCAGGACAGGGATCAGTTCGCCGTTGCGGTCGTGGTCCTCAAGCCTGCGGAAGTAAACGGACCCGGAGTCAGCCCAGGCTCCCGCCCCTCCCCCGGCCGAGGCCAGCAGCTGATAGACACCGGTGGAGCGGCAGTCCACCAGTTCCCCGAGCTGCGGGTCCACGGCAGCGGCCTGCGCGGCCACTTTTGCTTGCCGGTAGGCCTCGGCGAGCTCTCGTGGCCTGGCAAACCCTTCGCTGAGCCCCAGGATGATGCGGTGGACCGGCCGGCCGGAGCGCTTGGCCAGCTCCAGCTGGTAGTGGACCAGGACCTGCGCGTGGTTTGCCCTCCCGGAAGACTCGCGGAACAGCACCACCGAGTGTGTTTCCGTCCCGGCACTGAAGAGGGCCGCGTCCACGCCGATCGTGGCCTGAAGCGCTGCCGAACGGTGGATCAGGGTTGAAGCGATGGGATCGGGACCGCCCGCCCACCCGTCGGCGTCGAGCACTGTGACCATCTGCCAAGGCCCCCGGCCCTGGACTTCCTTCCACCCGGCCACGGCCGCCACCGCATTTGCTTCCCCTGCACACGCAGCCAGGAATTCCCGCTCACGCCCCCGCCGGAACTCGGATTCGGCGGTGTTCGAATCCAGCAACAGCCCGGAGAGCATTTCGAGCTCGTTGGTGACAGAGGGCAACTGGGTGAGGATCGCTGCCGGATTCTCCTCTACGGATTCCTGCTGCACCCAGAGGTACCCCACGCGGAAACCTCGGACCATCAGCGGGACGCAAACACGGCCCAACATTCCAAGGTGCGGATTTGCGGGAACCACCACCGGCCGCACTGCTGTCGCGATGCCGTGGGACAGCTGCCAGGCGCTCACATCCGCCGGCACCTTCTTGCTGAGCAGGAAGTTCACCCGCACGCGGTCGGCATGGGACTGGTTGGAGCTGTAAGCCAGCAGCACGCCGTCGAGGTCTTCCAGCGACAGGCCTCGGCCCAGTTTTTGCGCCACCTGCTCAACCAGTTGCTCCACGCCCTGCTGCATGGGCCAACACTACTTCTTTTGCGGCCTCCGGGCCGAACGAACACGAGGCGACACCTGACGCTTGCCAACTCAACAAATGTCGAGGGCGCCAAGGCGAAAACCGCGGGATTACGGCATTTAGCCGCAGTCCCACCGGCGGCATGCTGTCGGCTGGCTCACAAAGCGGACTTATCGTGGAAGCACGCAATCCTTTCCGCACTTTCCGGCCCACCGGCCGAGAACCTGGAGCCCACGATGATCATCGGTGTCCCCAAAGAAATCAAAAACAACGAATTCCGGGTGGCCATCACCGCTGCCGGCGTCCACGAGTTCCGTACCCACGGCCACACCGTTCTGGTGGAGCGCGGGGCAGGATTGGGCTCCGGCATCACGGACGAGGAATACGCCATTGCCGGCGCCGAGATCGTCAACGAAGCCGATGACGTCTGGGCCCGCGCGGACATGGTCATGAAGGTCAAGGAACCGATTAAGGCCGAGTACCACCGCTTCCGCAAGGACCTGATTCTCTTCACCTACCTCCACCTCGCCGCTGAGCCCGAACTCACCCGCGAGCTCATCAACTCCGGCGTCACGGCCATCGCGTACGAAACCGTTCAGGAAGGCCGCACCCTCCCGCTGCTGGCCCCCATGTCCGAGGTAGCCGGCCGGCTTTCCGTTCAGGTGGGAGCCGCTTCCCTCATGGCCCCCGCCGGCGGCAAAGGGGTGCTGCTGGGCGGTGTCCCGGGCGTCCGGCCTGCCAAGGTGGTTGTCCTGGGCGCGGGCGTTGCCGGAACCAACGCGGCCGCCATGGCCCTGGGCCTGGGCGCCGACGTCACCATCATGGACATCAACATTAACCGGCTGCGCGATCTGGATGCCCAGTACCAGGGCCGGCTGAAGACGGTGGCATCAAACTCCTACGAGATCGAAAAGTCGGTGGTGGACGCTGACCTGGTGATCGGCTCCGTGCTGATCCCGGGCGCCAAGGCCCCCAAGCTCGTGACCAATGATCTGGTGGCCCGCATGAAGCCCGGCTCGGTCCTGGTGGACATTGCGGTGGACCAGGGCGGCTGCTTCGAGGACACCCACCCCACCACGCACCAGGAACCCACCTACAAGGTCCACAACACGATCTTCTACTGCGTGGCCAACATGCCCGGCGCTGTCCCCAACACCTCCACCTACGCCCTGACCAACGTGACCCTGCGGTACGCCGTCTCGCTGGCCAACCTGGGGGTCAAGGCCGCCTTCGACCGCGACCCCGCCCTCGCAGCCGGCCTGAACATCGCCGCCGGCCACGTTGCGCACCACTCCGTGTCCGAGGCGCACGACCTGCCCCTCGTAGCGGATTGGCACGAACTGGTTTCTGCGTAACACTGCTCTGTCGCCGTCGGAACGGCAGTCATCCAACGCGTTCCGACTCATGGGGCCACGCCAGCAGGGTTCCCTGGCCGAGCCTGCGAGGTTAGGGTGCTGGTGGGGAGCACGCTGCCGGATGTCTGTCGTCCAGCATTTACGATTAAGACCTCGCCGAGGCCAGTTCCCTTGCTTGTTCTATAAGTTTGAGGACTTCCACCGGTCCGGCCGGGTCTACCGGGAGGGGCAGGGCTGAGGTGGCGCCGCCGTCGAGGATCTTGTCCGCCAGGAGCCGGTAGAACTCCGGGTAGGCGCCCCGCTCGGTGGGCAGGGCATCCAGGTGGCCGTCGCGGCCCAGGAGCCCTGCCCACTCCGGCGCTTCCTCGCCGTACTCCGCGTCCAGGGGGCTGCCGCCCGCCACAATGTAGGGTTCCTGCGGGTCCACGCCGTTCTTGGTAAATCCGCCTACGGAACCGAGGACGCGGAACCGCGGGCCCTGCTGGGCGCAGAGCATGTTCATGCTGAGGTGGCTCAATACTCCCGCCTCGTGCCGCAGCACCAGGAACACGTCGTCATCTGCGCGTTCATCGGCACGCCGGGCCTTCAGCTCGGCATGGACCACGGTGGCGGGACCAAACAGCAGGAGCGCCTGGTCGATCAGGTGGCTGCCGAGGTCGAACAGGACGCCCCCGCCGTCAGCAGCAGTCGCGTGCGCCTTCCAGGCCTTGGCTATGGCGGGTGACCACCGCTCGAACCGCGACTCAAACCTGGTCACCTTACCCACGGCGTCCGCCGCCAGGAGCTTCCGGAGCGTCAGGAAGTCGCCGTCCCACCGCCGGTTCTGGAATACCGTCAGCACCCGGCCCAGTTGCTGCGCGAGGGCAACCAGCTCCTGCCCTTCCCCGCTGGTCACCGCGAACGGCTTGTCCACCACCACGTCCAGCCCGGCCTCCAACGCTGCCTTGGCAAGCGGGTAGTGCGTAGCCGGCGGGGTGCCCAGCACCACGAGGTCAAGGTCAGCAGCGCGCGCAAGGACAGCATCGCCGTCGTGCACTGTCCTCACGCCCGGATAGCGGGCCGTGGCCGCTTTCTGCCGCTCCAGGTTGGACGTGGCGATGACATCCAGCGAGTAGCGTCCGTCCGTCCCGATCAGGGGGGCGTGGAAGACGCTGCCGGACAGGCCATAGCCGACGACGGCCGTACGGATGGTGCGTGAAGCGGCGGAGTCAGTCATAGGGCTACGGTACCCCGCACGCCGTGCGCAGGACTCCCCTGGCTCGAAGGGGAGGGAGCGCCTGGGGCATGCGGCGAAGGCCGGCATCCCCTGATGTTCCAGGAGATGCCGGCCTCGACGGCTATTCAGTTAGCGCCCGTCAGGATGGACTGTTACTTCTTTTCCCAGCCGAGGGTGGTCCAGTCCGGAACCTGGGACAGGCTCTGGAACAGGGACGGGCCGTAGTTGGCCAGGCCAGTGCGAACGAAGGAGATCTGTGGACCGTTCATCACCACCCCCATGGAGTAGTACTTCGCCATGTGCTCCTTCTCAACTTCCATGGCTGCCTTGTTGCGCTCGGCGTTGTCCTCGATGGTCGCCAGGTCCGCGATCTTCTTGTCCAGCTCGGCGTCGCCCAGCTGGTTCTCGTTGGTCTTGGAATCGTAGTACTGCTTGACGGCGGACGTGGCGTCCGCACCAACCGTGTAGCCCGAGACGCTCATGTCGAATTCGCGCGCGCCCAGGACCTTGCCAAAATCGGCGGAGGCGCGCTGGTCGATCCCAACATCCATGCCGCCGGCCTGGAGCTGCTTCTGCAGCGTTTGGGTGAAGGCGAGGGTGGTGGGATCGTCACCGAAGTTGCTGATCTTGAAGGCGGCAGGCTTGCCGTCCTTCTCCATGATGCCGTTGGCATTCGCGGTGTAGCCGGCGTCCGTCAGTACCTTCTTGGCGGCGTCCGGACCGGTCTCCTTCACGGGGTAGTTGTCCTGGTAGTAATCGGAGAACGGCAGCAGCATCATGGAGCCGGAGCTGGGCTCTTCCCAGTTCAGGCCGTTGAAGCGCACCTTGCGGAGGGCCTCACGGTCCACTGCCGCGAAGATCGCCTTGCGGACTGCCACGTCGGTGATGCGCTGGGCATTGAGGTTCAGGCCGCCGGCGAACAGGCGCTGACCGCGGCGGACCTCGGAGTTGGTGGCGCCTTCGAGCTGCTTGTAAAGGGAGATGGTGTTGGCTGACACGCCGTCAATCTCACCGTTCTTGAAAGCCGCGATCTGTGCGCTGGCCTCCAGCTGGCGGAACACCACGTTCGCCAGGACCGGCTTGTTGCCCCACCACTTCTCGTTGGGCACCATGGTCACGGTCTTGGCTGCAGAGTCGTACTGGTCCAGCTTGAACGGGCCGGCCATCCACTCCGGGTGCAGCTCGCCGTTGAACCCCTCGTTAAAGATCTGGGGGCTGTTCACGGCAGGGTGGATCAGGCCAAAGAAGAGGTCCTCCAGCGGGTACACCGGCCGGCTGGTTTTGACGATGACTTCCTTGTCGCTGCTGCCGGCCTCAACGGATTCAATAAACCCATACGATCCGGAGGTGACGATGTCGTAACCGGCATCCGGGCTCTTCAGAATGTTCCAGGTGTTCTGGAACGCTTTGACGTCGATGGGTGTGCCGTCGTTGTAGGTGGCTTTCTCATTCACCTTGATGGTGATGGTTTGCTTACCATCCGTGACTTCGCTCTTGACCTCCTCGCAGAAGTCCTTATTGGGCGTTGCCTTGCCCTCGAAGTCGACCTTCCAGCAGCCGCCGATGCCGCCGCTGCCTACCCCCACCGGATTCATCGGAACCATCATCGCGGAGTTGTCTGCGCTGTTGCCATTGTTGGAGAAGCCGTTGAAGTCCGGGCCGATGTTGCCCAGCGGAAGGGTGACCTTGCCGCCCTGTTCAAGATCGGCGGCGGGCTTTTCGTTGATGCTGATGAGCTTGGACAGGTCACTGCCTGCCTCCTGGCCCTTTGCCGTTTCCGGCCCCGTGGCCCCGCCACCTCCGCCGCCGCAGGCGGTCAGCGCCAGAGCCGCAGCAATGGCTGCCGCTCCGCCGATCTTGTTCAGATTCCTCATGGTGTTCCCTTCGTTGTTGCTGGTGGTGATGCTGGTGATGGGTCGAAAAAACCTAGGGTGCATGGTGGTCCGCCGAATCGTGGACTACCAGCATGTCTTCGTCCAGTTCCCCGTCCGGGAAAAAGCAGGCGAAGCGTTGGTCCAGGGCCGGCAGCGGGTGCGCGGCCAGGGCCTGGGCCGCTGCCGAGGGTGCCACCGGTTCCAGCGGAGGTTCCAGGGTGAGGCACTTTTCCTGTTTCGTCGCTGGCAGGGCCGCGAAGACGGGGCAGCGGGTGGCGAAGTTGCAGCCCTTGGGGGCGTCCAGCGGTGAGGGCAGGTCGCCGCGCAGGATGATCCGCTCCCTGGTCCGCTCCACCTGCGGGTCCGGCACCGGGATGGCCGAGAGAAGGGCCCGGGTGTAAGGGTGGCGGGGATTATCGAACACGCGGTCCACTTCACCGACCTCCACGATTTTGCCCAGGTACATCACCGCCACGCGGTTCGAGATGTGCCGGACCACGGAAAGGTCGTGCGCCACCATCAGGTAGCTCAGGCCCAGCTCGGCGCGGAGCTTGTCGAGGAGGTTGATCACCCCGGCCTGGACGGAAACATCAAGGGCAGAAACAGGCTCATCCAGGACCACCAGTTTTGGATTCACGGCAAGGGCGCGCGCAATGCCAACGCGCTGGCGCTGTCCTCCCGAAAACTGGTTGGGGAAGCGGTTGACGTGGTCCGGCTGCAGGCCCACCAGCCTCATCAGTTCCATGATGCGCTTTTTGATGGCCTGCTTGTCCATGCCCGCGTTCTGAAGTGGTTCGGCGAGCACCTCGTACACCGTGAACCGCGGATCCAACGCGCCGGTGGGATCCTGGAAAACCATCTGGAGCTCGCGGCGCATCGCGGCTTTCGTCCTGGCATCAGCCGCCTGCTTGTTGCTGATGCCGCCAATCACCACCTCGCCGTCCTGGTCCTTGTGGAACTCCATGATTTCCAGCAGGGTGGTGGTCTTTCCGGAACCGGACTCGCCCACGATCGAGAAGCACTCGCCCTCGCGGATGTCGAAGCTGACACCGTCCACGGCTTTGACGGTGCCGATCCTGCGCTTGAGCAGTGCGCCTTTGGTCAGGGGGAAGTGCTTGCGCACGTCCTTGAGCTGCAGGACAGTTGAACGCCCCCCGCGTGGAATGGCATCAAAACGGGACACTGGCACCGGCGGAGCGGAGAAGACGTCATGGACGTCCACTTCGCCGCCCAAGGCCCCGGACTTGATGCAGGCGGCACGGTGAAGGGCGCTTCCGGCTACCGGCGCCAGCGCAGGTTCCCCGTCCAGGCATGCGTCGGAGGCCAACGGGCACCGGGGCGCAAACGAGCAGCCGGTGGGCGTGTGGATGAGGTTGGGCGGCATGCCCTCGATAGGAATCAGGGACGACTTCTGCGCAACGTCCACGCGCGGCACGGCTCCGAGCAGGCCCATAGTGTAGGGCATCCGCGGGTTGTAGTAGATGTCATCCACCGCCCCTGTCTCCACGGGCTTGCCGGCGTACATCACCATAATGTCGTCCGCCATCCCGGCCACCACGCCCAGGTCATGGGTGATCATTACGACGGCGGCACCCGTCTCCTCCCGCGCAGTATGCAGCACCTCCAGCACCTGGGCCTGGATGGTGACGTCCAGCGCCGTCGTCGGCTCATCAGCGATGAGGACGCGCGGGTTGTTCGCAATCGCGATGGCGATCATGACGCGCTGGCGCATGCCGCCCGAGAACTCATGCGGGAAGGCCTTCAGCCTGTCCTTTGGGCTGGGAATGCCCACCATGGCCAGAAGTTCGACGGCGCGCGCTTCTTTTGCCTGCTTGCTCATCGTGGGGTTGTGGATGGTAAGTGCCTCCACGATCTGGGTGCCCACCGTGTACACCGGCGTGAGGGACGACAGCGGGTCCTGGAAGACCATGGCCAAATCGTTGCCGCGGAACTGGCACATGGCTTTGTCACTGAGGCCCAGCAACTCCTTGCCCTTGAGCCTGACGGACCCGGAAATTTCCGCTGTGGTGGGCAGGAGTCCCATGATGGCCAAAGACGTTACGGATTTGCCGGAACCCGATTCGCCCACGATGCCCAAAGTCTTCCCGGGCAGGAGGTCGAAATCAACGCCCCGGACTGCGTGCACCACGCCGTTCTCGGTGTTGAAGCGCACGTTCAGGTTCCGGACGGACAAAACTGCGTCCGTGGGGGCCTGCAGGCCGGCGACGTGCAGGCGTTCCACTGCTGGCTGGGGCTGTTCGGCGGCAATTTCGCTGCTCATGAGGACTTCCCCTTAACACGGGTTTTCAGGGCACTGCGTTTTTTGGCGCTGCCGCTGGAGCTGGAGCTGGGGTCGAAGGCGTCACGCAGTCCGTCATTCATCATGGCCAGCGAGCCCGTGAGCAGGAACATCACCGTCAACGGCACCCAGAACATCCAGGGAAAGGTCTGTACCTGCGACGTCGCGCCGCCAATGAGGACGCCCAGGCTGACGTCCGGAACTTTGATGCCGATGCCAATGAAGGAGAAGGCTACCTCCGCAAGGATGGCCCCGGTAACGCCGCGGGTGATGTCCAGGACCAGCAGGGACCCGATGTTGGGAACCAGGTGCCGCCAGACAACGCGGCGCGGCGGGACCCCCATGTACTGGGCGGCCTTGACGTAGTCCCGCTGCATCAGGGACATGGACAAAGACCGGATCAGCCGGGCGGTGCCCATCCAGCTGAAGACCAGCAGCACGATGATCAGCAGCAGCCAGGAGGGCAGGTCCCGCTTCAGGCCTTCGCCTCCGCCGCTGGTGGCAACCGCCACCACCAGCAGTGCGGGCATCATGATGAGCGCCTCAAGGATGAAGAGCATCACCTTGTCCACCTTGCCGCCGAAGTAGGCCATGGTGCAGCCGTAGACGGCGGCAATGAAGACTGAGACGAGACCCACGATCAGGCCGATCAGGATGGAGATCCTGGTGCCTTCCACCGTCATGGCGTAGAGGTCGATGCCTGCCTGGGATGTTCCGAGGTAGTGCTCGGCCGAGGGAGGCATGCCGATGTTGAATGGATCGATGGTCTCCTTGTCCCACTCGGTGAAGTAGCCGCCCACGAAGGAGAAGGCGGTCAGGGCCAGGAAGATGGCGAGGCCCGCCACCGCCGTCTTATTGCGCATGAAGCGACGGAAGATGATGGTGTTCTTACCGATGATGACGTCGGCGTTTTCCAGGTGGGCGTCCTGTGCGACGGCGGCCGGATCAACGGCGTTGAGGTTGGTCATGGCTACTGCACCCGCACTCTCGGATCAACAAGCGTGGTGGCGAAGTCCGCCAGGATGGCCCCCAGTGCGAATATAACGGAACCGTAGGCCAGCGTGGCAGTGGCGGCGTTCACGTCCTGGAGCGAGATGGCGTCAATGCTCCAGGAGCCTACACCCGGCCAGGCGAAGATCTTCTCAGCGAAGAAGCCGCCCGCAAAAATGGCCGGGATGGTAAAGGCAATGCTTTGGGCCACCGGAATGAATGAGACCCGCAGCGCATGCCGGGAGATCGCCTGATTACGGGTAAGCCCCTTGGCGCGGGCGGTCCGGACAAAGTCGGCGTTGACGTTGTCCAGGAGGTACTGGCGCTGGGCAATCTGGTAGGACCCCCAACCCACCAGCGTGATGGCGATGGTCGGAACGGCATAGTGCGCCACCATGTCCACGAACTGTGCCCAGCCCGGCTCCATGCCGGGTGTGGAGATGCCGGTGACGAAGAAGATGCGCTCCCCCACCGTTTCATTGATGTTGATGGCGCCCAACTGCACCAGGAAGTACGCGATGGGGGCAGGCACGATGTAGGCAAGGTAGCTGTACGACGTGATGACACGGTCCTGGAACCTGTACTGCCGCGCTGCCGAATAGACCCCGAGTGCCACACCGATGACGAGCGTCAGGATGATGGACGCCAGGAAGAGCCGGGTGGAGATCCAAACCCGGTCACCGAACTCGGCGTTGATGAAGGCACCGTTCGGGCTGCGGCCCCAATCCCAGCGGGTGACGATGGCGGTGAGCCATTCCACGTAACGCTCCCATGGGCTCAGGTCCGGGTCCAGGCCTTTGAGGCGCATCGAGTTGGCCACCTGCTCCGGGGTGGGCCGGGGAATCCGTTCCTGTTCAAGCAGCGCGGGCTTGAGGGAACTGACCGCCAGGAAATATCCTGCCGAAGTGGTCAGGAAGATCATAAAAACGTAAGTGATGCCGCGCTTTGCGAGGTACCTGAGCATGGCGCTAGTTCTGCTTCGCCGCCGACAGCTGGACGGTAAAACCCCGCGGTGTCAGCAGGCAGGCCAGGCTGTTGGGCAAATCAACATTCACGTGCTGGATCCTTCCGTTATCCCCGGCTAGCGGGAGTTGTGCCGCTTCACCGGGTCCTCTGCCAGCGGAGAGCCGGCTCCCGCAGCCTTTGCAGGCATGGCCCTTTGTAGACTATGTCGCGGGTCACATTCCAGAGGAAACTATCACAAGCCGCTACCCGATACGGGCTCGTTGTGTCCAAACCCACCTGCCCGTATCAGATTGTTATGAATAATTCTGTAAATCTGGTTTGACTGGATGCCCTAAACGCGTTCGCCGTGACCTATTCCGCGGTGACAACCCGTGTAACAAGCTCCCTCCAGGATGCACTGAGCCGGCCCTTCTCCACGCCATGCACGCGGACCAGGTTCAGGAGCCGGTCCGGAGCCAACGTAGCCCCCAGGGAACGCGCCATCAGCCAGGGGTCCGCCGCGAAGCCCTCCTCGGTAAGCAGCATCTCGATATGGCGATACCAGAGGGCCGCAGCGGGAACTTCGGAGCGGCCCCGGGAAGCGTTCTCTGCGGCAAGCGCCAGGTCACCGAATTCCATAACGTAGGCAATCCGTTCACTACCGAAAGCAATGAGGCGGTCCAGTCCCGGCGCGCCCGGGCCCAGAGGCGGCGGACCGAACATAAAACGCGCCTGGAAGGCAGCCTCGGATTCACTAAGGAGGGTAAGCATGAGCCCGGCGCGGCTGCCAAAGCGGCGGAATACAGTGCCTTTGCCTACCCCGGCATGCTCGGCGAGCCGGTCCATGGTGAGCCCTTCCGCCCCGCATTCCCCGATCAGGTCGCGGGCAGCCTCGAGCAGGCGCTCCCGGTTCCGTGCGGCGTCGCTGCGCTCCACGGTTTCGCCCGGCGAGAGTCGGGGGCGCATTGGGATGAAGCTCACATTCCACATTCTAGACCCCGGGAATAAGAAGCGGACCGTAGTCCGTTTAGATGGGGTGAAGGCGCTGACACGCCTCAGTTGTTACCGACCGGCGGCCCCTCCCGCCGCCTCTACCCCAAGGAGTTCCCATGACCAAGAGCACCGTACTCACCCTCGTCGGCAGCCTCCGCGCCGAGTCCACCAACCAGAAGCTGGCAGAAGCAATCCAGCTGAACGCGCCGGAGCAGGTGGACGTTGTCATCCACGAAAACCTGGGAAACATCCCCTTCTACAACGAGGACATTGACGTCGAGGGCCAGGTTCCCGCGGCCGCTGCCGCCCTGCGGGCCGCAGCCAATGACGCCGACACGCTTCTCCTGGTCACCCCCGAGCACAACGGCACCGTGCCCGCAGCGCTGAAGAATGCCATCGACTGGCTGTCCCGTCCCTTCGGCGCCGGCGCCCTCGCCGGCAAGCCAACCGCCGTCGTCGGCACTGCCTTCGGACAGTACGGCGGAGTCTGGGCCCAGGACGAGGCGCGCAAGGCAGCAGGAATTGCCGGGGCCCAGATCCTCGAGGACGTCAAGCTCGCAGTGCCGGGTTCCATGGTCCGGTTCGCTGAACTCCACCCGAAGGACGACGCAGAGGTCGTGGAGCAGATCAGGGGCGTGTTCGATGCCCTCACAGCTGCCCAGCCTGCCGCATAGGCAGCATTCCGCGTAACCAGCCTTTAGCGGTGCCCGGCGCAGGATTGCGTCGGGCACCGCTGCGTTTAATGCCGCACATCGTCCTGCTGACGGGGCGGCCACGCCTGCTCTGGCTGTGGCATTGAATCGTTGCTAGCGTGACGGAATGACCCCCTCGAAGGCCCCGGCCGAGATCCTCGACATCACCGGCGCTGAGGTCCGCATCTCAAGCCCGGACAAGATGGTGTTCCCCGAGCCCGGGGTCACGAAGCTGGACCTGGTGCGCTACTACCTCTCGGTCGCGGATGGCGCGTTGCGCGGCGCCGGCGGGCGGCCCATGGTGCTTAAGCGTTTCCCGAAGGGCATCGACGCCGAACCGTTCTTCCAGAAGCGCGTGCCCGGGAACCACCCTGATTTCATCGACACCGCCACTCTTCACTACGCCTCCGGCACCTCGGCCGAGGAAGCCGTTATCCGGGATGCCGCCGGCCTGGCCTGGGTGGTGAATCTTGGCTGCCTCGACCTCAACCCCCACCCCGTTCGGGCGGAGGACCTGGAGCACCCTGATGAGCTGCGGGTGGACCTCGATCCGATGCCGGGGGTCGACTGGTCGCAGATTGTGGATGTCGCATATGTGGCACGGGAGGTGCTCGAGGACATGGGGCTGGTCGGCTGGCCGAAGACAAGCGGCTCCCGCGGACTCCACATTTTGGTGCGCATCGCACCGCAATGGTCCTATCGCGACGTCCGGCTCGCCGCCGAGGCACTTGCGCGTGAAGTCGAGAACCGCGCCCCAGGCCTCGCCACCGCCCGGTGGTGGAAGGAGGAGCGCGGCGAGAGTGTGTTCGTCGACTTCAACCAGAATGCCAAGGACAGAACCGTGGCATCCGCTTATTCGGTCCGTGCGCTCCCCGATGCCCGGGTCTCTACGCCGCTTTCATGGAACGAAGTGCGCTCCGCCCGTCCCGATCAATTCACGGTGCGCACTGTGCCCGGACGCTTCGCGGACGTGGGGGACCCCCATGCCGGGATCGACGAGGCCGCGGGCAAGCTGGATGGCCTCCTCGCCCTGGCAACCGAACTGGGCCCCGCGGAGAAGGCGCCCCGCAGCGGTGACGGCTCCGGCCGCCGGCAGTCAGTGATGCCGCTCATCGAGGTGGCCCGCACCAAAACCAAACCCGAGGCACTCGCGGCCCTCGATGAGTGGAAGTCCCGGCATGCGCACCTCATCCCTGCCCTGCATCCCGCGGACGTGCTCGTGGACGGGATGCGCGGATCAAGCTCGCTCTGGTACCGGGTGCGGGTGAACCTGCAGCACATTCCCGATGCTGAACGTCCCGCGCAGGAGGAACTCCTCGTGGACTATGACCCCTGGGCGGGCAAGGATTGGCCGGGGCGCCCCGAATCCTGACTCCGGTCGCGTGCACCCCGCCGTGCCGCCGTGACCAACTCTTGTCCCAACCGGTACCTCAAGGACATTCTTTGGCGGACGGGCCAGCCGTAACGTTAATCCACGGACGTACCGGGACGGGATTGCGGTGCAGGGATGGCAAAAAGGCCGATGGCTGGAAGGCGGCTGGCGGGGCTGCGCGCTGTGACGGCGGCATCCGCATTGGCGCTTCCACTGTGGGCCGCCGCCTGCGTCGCCCCGCCCGTTCAGGAAACACCGCCTTCCCCGGCGCCCTCCGCTGGTGCCGGCGCCACCCCCACCCCGGCAACCACCCCTACTGTCCCCGGCCCGCCGCCGCAGGTCCTGCCCCCGGCGGGAACAGCGGTCACGTCCCCGCCCCCGGCGACCCAGAGTGGCACCCCCGCGGCCCCGGCCGTAACCGCACCAGGCGACACTTCCCCAGCGTCACCCGCGCCGGAAGTAACGGCGTCGGAGGCCCCCCTTCCTTCCGCTCCGGCTGTGTCAGGCAGGGCGGCAGGACTGCAGACGGTGACGGCCTACTACGTGCTGGTGGACGACGGCGGCAGCAATGGTGTGCGTTTCGGCTGCAACGACAGCCTGGTGGGGGTAGCCCACAGCAGTTCCGCCGGAGACGACACGCTCGCTGCTGCCGTGCGCGCGCTGCTGGATTCGCAGGCTGAGGCAGAACAGCCACAGCCGGCACCGGAGGTCTACAACGCACTCTCAGGTTCGGACCTGAAGTTTCTGTCGGGAAGCTTCGACGGCACAACCGTCACGGTGTACCTCGCCGGGTCGCTCAGCATGGGAGGGGTCTGCGACGTCCCGCGGGTGGAAGCGCAACTGACCCATACTGCGGTTACGGCGGTGGGGGCAATCCGTGCGGAAATCTATGTCAACGGGCTGACCCTTGCTGAGGCCCTGCGGCTTGACTGACCGCTTGACCCACCGCAGAAGCCCCCGTGCATAATTACTCAACGGGTGTTGCCTAGGCAGCAACACTCGGTTGTATCCTGTTTGATGTGAGCCACGAGACACTCGACGCCGCAGCACGGACGCTGCCTGCCGAAGCCATTGATGCCATCGAACGGGCGGCGACATCCGCCCACCGCCATGAGGAACTTTTCTCAGAGCGCGCAGCCAATATCCGGCAGTCCGCTGTCAGGGATGTCTTCGACATTTCACTGCGCCCCGGGCTGGTTTCCCTTGCAGGTGGAAGCCCCTACCTCCAGTCCCTCCCCCTTGACCGGCTTGCGGCCACCGCGGCAGCGATCATTGCTGAGGACGGCTTAACGGCCCTGCAGTACGGCAGCGGCCAAGGCACGGAGGAGCTTCGCGCCCAGATCTGCGAGGTGATGGCGGCCGAGGGCATAGAGGACGCGCTGCCGCGGAATGTGGTCATTACGGCCGGGTCGCAGTCGGCGCAGGACGTCGCCACCAAGGTCTTCTGCAATCCCGGTGACGTGGTGCTGGTGGAAGACCCTACGTATGTGGGCGCCCTGAATGCCTTCGAGTCGTACCAGGTTGAGGTTGAAACGGTGGAGATGGACAGGGAGGGCCTTGTTCCGGATCTCCTTGAGGCAAAGATCGCGGCCCTGCAGCTGGCCGGCAAGAGCGTGAAGTTCCTGTACACCATTCCGAACTTCAACAATCCCTCCGGAATCACCCTCGCCCGGGAGCGGCGGCAGCAGATCGTGAATATATGCCGTAACGCGAATATCCTAATCCTTGAGGACAACCCTTACGGACTCCTGCGTTTCGATGGTGAGCCGCTGCCACCGCTGCGCGCCGGCAATCCAGCGGACGTCATCTATACGGGGTCCTTCTCGAAGATCTTCGCCCCCGGGCTTCGTATCGGCTGGGCCCTTGTGCCCGAACACCTGCAGCGCCGCTACTACCTGGCAGCGGAAGCTGTGACCCTGTGCCCTCCCGCGCTTAACCAGATGCTGGTATCCGCTTATCTGCGCGACTTTGACTGGCGGGGCCAGATCGAAACGTACCGCGGGCTGTATGCGGAGCGGTGCCGCGCCATGCTCGCCGCCCTTGAGGCCCATATGCCGGCCGGCACCAGTTGGACCAGCCCGCAGGGCGGGTTCTTCGTCTGGGTGACCCTGCCCGAAGGTGTGGACACCTATCCGTTGCTGCAAAAGGCGATCGACGCCGGCGTGGTGTTTATCCCCGGAGCCGCCTTCACGCCGTCAGACGAGCCGTCCAACAAGCTGCGCCTGGCATACAGCGCCGTGCCGCCGGAAGCCATCACCGAAGGCGTTCGGCGCCTGGCGCCGGTACTGCAGGAAGCCATCGCGGAGCTGTAGCCTTGGGCTCACTGACTTAAGCCGCACACTCAAAGCAAAGGAGCAACACATGAGCGGAATCATCGTTGTAGGGGTTGACGGCAGCGGTACGGCCAAGAAGGCCGCGGAGTCCGCCCGGGACCTCGCCGCGGCACTGGGCGCCTCGCTTCACGTGGTCTCGGCCTTCGACAGCGACCGCACCGAGGTCTTCGGCAGCGGCAGCGACCAGTGGATTGTGTCCGACGCCGATGCCGCCGAGCATGTGGCGCGCACTGTCGCGGATTCCCTCGGCCGGGACATCAAGGTGACCTACTCGGCAGCCCGGGGCCGTCCTGCAGATGCCCTCATTAAGGAGGCCCTTCGGATGGAAGCCCGAATCATCGTAGTGGGAAACCGCAGGATGCAGGGCATCGGGCGCGTCCTGGGCAGCGTTGCCAACAGTGTGGCCCACAACGCTCCCTGCGACGTTTACATCGCCAACACCTACGACGCCGACTAGCGTCACCAGGGACACCATGGGGCGGCATTTCCGGCCCCATGGTGTCCGTTCTCACCCTCGAAACAGGGTTTTGGAGCTAAAGCCGAAGATAAAATTGGATAAGCCCTCAATGGTGCGGACATCCAGCATTCACCGTCTTCAAGGGGCTCCATTGATAACTCTCCAGCGCCGCCAGCTCGTAGGCCACGACATCCTCCTGGCCCGCCATGGAAACCACATCTGCTCCATGCGTGTTGACCGCAGCAGTGGCAGGGTGGTGGCACTGCTGGACGACGGAACCGTGGACAGTGCACCGAACCTCATTGCCCCGGGCCTGGAGCTTCCCGCCACAGTGGGCAGCGTGCTGCGTGATGACTGGAAGATTCTGTCGGTTTGCGCGGCGGTGGCTGCGGGGATGGGTGCAGTGATGGTGACAGCAGCGGTGGCCCTCGGAACCATGGCGGATCCGTCCACCATTGAAATGCTCTCGGTCTACAGCATCTATTAGGCCGCCCTGGGCTAAGGCACCATCCAGCCCTGCAGGACCCACCAGATACCGGCCATCACCACACCGCCGAAGAGTGATCCGGCGACCACCTGCGCCACCGTGTGGGCGCGCAGGACCACCCGCGACCACCCGACGGCGGGGATGAGCAGCAGCAACGGAAGCCACTGCGCTCCGAGCATGAGAACGGCAATCACGGCCGACGAGGATATTGCAGCGGCGTGCCCGCTGATCTTCCAGAATGGGCTGACAGCCGCCAGGACCACCACCCCGCCCACCACACCAAGAACCATGGCCACAACGCTTCGCGGAGCCCCGACTGCATTCAGCACCAGCAGCCCGGCCGCAATGGAGGCCAACGCCATCAGCAGCACGGGCGCCCGCTGTTTGCGGTCGCTGACGTGATGGTCGGTGACTCTACCGAGTCTCACCAGGACAAGCAGCAGCAACAGCGGGATGACACAGACGAACAAGGCTGCCAGGGCACCGTAGGCCATGGTTCCGGGAAAGCCGGCCTGGGTCAGCGGGCTGAACAACAGCTGCACGCTGACCACCACTGGCGGCTGGAGCGCCTCCGTGATCCATCTGGCTGTCCTGTTTTTGGCACGGATGGCGCCGGCGTTCATCACCAATGTTGTCAGGTTCCTAGTCCAGCAGCAGTGCCGGTTCCTCCAGGATGGCGGCGACGTCCGCCATAAAGCGGGCGGACAGGTCGCCGTCCACCACGCGGTGGTCAAACGAACCGCCGAGCGTGGTGATCCAACGGGGAATCACTTCGCCGTCCAGGACCCAGGGCTTCTGCTTGATGGTTCCGAACGCCACGATCGCCACTTCGCCAGGATTGATGATCGGCGTACCCGTGTCGATGCCCAAGGCCCCAATGTTGGTGATGGTCAGCGTGCCGCCCTGCATTTCGGCAGGTTGGGTTTTTCCGGCCCTGGCGGTGGTGGCGAGGTTGTTGAGGGCCAGCGCCAACTCCTTCAGGGAGAGGTCTTGGGCGTTCTTGATGTTCGGGACCATCAGGCCGCGCGGGGTTGCCGCCGCGATTCCCAGGTTCATGTAGTGCTTGACCTGGATTTCCGCGGCACCCTCGTCGTTGTCCACCCAGGTGGCATTGACGCTGGGGTTCCGCGCGGCTGCCCAAATCACGGCCTTGGCAAGGATGAGCAGCGGCGATACCCGGATGCCCTCGAAATCGCGGGAGGATTTGAGCCGCTTGACGAACTCCATGGTGCGGCTGGCATCAACGTCGACAAAAATGCTGACATGGGGTGCCGAAAACGCAGACTCCACCATCGCCTTTGCCGTGGCTTTGCGGACCCCTTTGACGGGAATCCGCTCAATCCGCTGGTCCTGCGGTTTTCCTGCCTTGCCCCAGAAACCGTCCGCCTTGTCCAACTCGGCGTCACGCTGGGCCTGGTAGCTGACCAGGTCCTCGCGCGTCACCTCGCCGCGCAGCCCCGTCGCCACCACGTCTGCCAGGTCGATGCCCAGGTCCCGGGCGATTTTGCGGACCGGCGGCTTGGCCAGGACCTTGTTCACCAGGCCGGTGAGGGCGCCGCCGAAGGTGGGTCGGCTGTCCACCGGCTCCACGGACCGGGCCTGGACAGGCTCGACCACCTCGGCTGCCGAACGGGGCTGGACAGGCTCCACCTCCGGGGCGTTGACCGTCAGGGAACCGGAGGCAGGTGCGGCTTTGCGCGGGCGGCGCTTGACGGCGTCGGCCTTGGGACCCGAGCCCACCAACGGGCCGCCGGCCAGGGCACTTCCCTGGCCGGCGCCGTCGGCCGCTGCAACTTCCTCGGGCAGCGTGCCGTAAAGCGGTTGAACAGGACTCTCCGGGGCCCTGACGTCGGCGGGCGTGGGGTCGCCCGTAACGTCATCGCTCACGCTGATGATGGCCGTGCCGACGTCGATGGTCACCCCTTCCGGGACCAGCAGATCCGTGACGGTACCGGCAAAGGGGGACGGCAGTTCCACGATCGACTTGGCGGTTTCGATCTCGCACAGGACGTCATTGATGGCGACGGCGTCACCGGGCTTGACCTTCCAGGAGACGATTTCCGCCTCGGTGAGGCCCTCGCCCACGTCAGGCAGGTTGAATTTGTTAAGAGTCATGGTGTCCTCAGAAGGAGAGGGCGCGGTCCAGCGCCTCGAGGATGCGGTCGATGTCCGGAAGGTAATCTTCCTCCACCTTGGCAACGGGATAGGGCATGTGGAAGCCGCCTACGCGGATCACAGGCGCCTCCAGGGAATGGAACGCGCGCTCACTGATGCGGGCAGCGATTTCGCCGCCGATTCCGCCGAAGGTGGGTGCCTCGTGGGCCACGATCAGCCGCCCGGTCTTCTTCACCGAGGCGGTGACGGTATCGAAGTCGAGGGGTGAGATGGAGCGCAGGTCAATGACCTCAACGCTGCGCCCGTCCTCCTCCGCTGCGTTCGCTGCTGCCAGCGCCACCGGGACCAGCGGACCGTAGGCCACAATGGTGGCTTCCGTTCCCTCCCGGAGAACATGGGCCTTGAAAGGATCCTCCGCCCGGCCCGGCGACTCGACATCAACGTCGCCCTTGAGCCAGTAGCGGCGTTTGGGCTCGAAAACGATCACCGGGTCCTGGCACTCCACGGCCTGCTGGATCATCCAGTAGGCGTCGTGCGGGTTGGACGGGGTGATGATGCGCAGGCCTGCCGTATGGGCGAAGAGCGCTTCAGGAGATTCGGAGTGATGCTCCACGGAACCGATGCCCCCGCCGTAGGGGATACGGATGACCACCGGGACGGTGAGGTTGCCGTTGCTGCGCGCGTGCATCTTGGCCAGCTGGGTGGTGATCTGGTTGAAGCCCGGAAACACGAATCCGTCGAACTGGATCTCGCATACCGGCGTGTAGCCGCGCAGGGCGAGGCCGATCGCGGTGCCGATGATGCCGGATTCTGCGAGCGGGGTGTCCACCACACGGTCCGGGCCAAACTCGCGGATCAGCCCGTCCGTCACTCGGTAGACGCCGCCCAGGGCGCCGATGTCTTCACCCATCAGCAGCGACTTCGGGTTGTCGGCCAGTGCCGCACGAAGGCCCTCGTTGATGGCTTTGGCGATGGTCATGGTGGTCATCAGTGGCCTGCCTCCTGGGACGCCGGGGCTGTTGCTGCCTGCCGTTCTTCTGCCTGCTCTTCGCCTGCAAAGCCCGCCGAGTACTCCTCAAACCAGGCCAGTTCTTCTGCCACCAGGGGGTGGGCTTCCACGTAGGTGTTGGCGAAGGCAGACCGGATGTCCGGCGTTTCAAGGTCATGGGTGGTGCGGCGGACGTAGGCTGCGAGCTCGTCGCCGTCGGCTTTGACCTTGGCGAAGAAAGCGTCGTCAGCCAGGCCTTCGGAGCGCAGGTATTTCTCCAGGCGCGCCAGTGGGTCCTTGGCCCGCCAGGCGTCCTCCTCCGCCGACTCCCGGTATTTGGTGGGATCATCCGCCGTCGTATGTGCACCCACCCTGTAAGTGAAGGCCTCAATCAGGACGGGGCCCTTGCCCTGGCGTGCGCGCTCCAGTGCCCACTCGGTGACGGCGTGCACGGCAATGACGTCATTGCCGTCCACCCGGATGCCGGGGAAGCCGTAGCCCTTGGCCCGGTTGGACAGCGGCACCCGGGTTTGCACGTTGGTGGGGACGGAGATGGCCCAGTGGTTGTTCTGGCAGAAGAACACCACCGGGGCGTTGTAGGAGGAGGCGAAGACCATGGATTCGTGGACATCGCCCTCGGAGCTGGCGCCGTCGCCGAAGTACGCGATTACTGCGGCGTCCGGTCCTGAAGTGGATGCGCCAGAAGCGGCAGCGTTGGAGGCGGCGAGCTTCTGGTCGCGCTGGATGCCCATGGCATAGCCCACTGCATGGAGCGTTTGGGCCGCCAGGACCAGTGTGTACAGGTGGAAGTTGGTGTCCTTCGGGTTCCATCCGCCATTGGAGACCCCGCGGAACTGGCGCAGGAGCTCGGCCAGGTCCACATTGCGGGTTAATGCCACGCCGTGTTCCCGGTATGTAGGGAAGATGTAGTCCTGCGGCTGGCTTGCCCGGCCCGAACCGATTTGCGCGGCTTCCTGGCCGGTCAACGGAACCCAGAGGGCGAGCTGGCCCTGGCGCTGCAGGGCGGTGGCTTCGACGTCGAACCGGCGGATGGCGGCCATGTCCGCGTAAAGTCCCTGGAGCTTCTCCGGGGTGAGCTTTTCGGCGTAGGCGGTGAAGACGGGGTCGAAGCCGAGTTTCCCCTCGGGACCGAGGAGCTGCACCATCTGCGCCGGCGGCTCGCCCATGACGGCTTCGGCGTCAGCCTCACGCTGGTCGTCTAAAGCTGTTCCGTCGAACTCGGTGGCAGGCAGATGTGCGCCCATACCGTCTCCTTGCTTGCCGCATCCGGATGCAATGCAATGTCGCTGGGATATATGCCGCAAAAGGAATACATTCCTGCTACGGCATATATAATGGCTTACTGATCCTAACTTTATCTTCAGTAAGTAAGCGCGGGGCTACGTGCCAAGTGCTAGGAACCGCGCGGCGGCTTTGTATAGTTGGCACACAGTTCGAGGAAGCGCGTATTTGCTTCTTCCTCACCGATGCTTACCCGTACCCCGTCGTCGGGAAACGCCCTGACAGACAAGGCCCGGGCACCCGCCAGTTCTGCAAACCCGGCACTGTCGGCCCCTAGGTCCAGCCAGACGAAGTTGCCCTGCGCATCCGGAACGGCCCAGCCCAAGCTCCGCAGCCCGGACGTGACGCGCTCCCGCTCGTCCACGAGCCTTTGTACCCTTTCCACAACTTGGGAGTAATTCTGCAGGGAAACAATTGCGGCAGTTTCTGCAATCTGCGACACGGCAAATGGGGTGGCAGCGACCCTGAGGTGTTGGGTTAGCCCGGGATTGGAGACGCTGTAGCCTACCCGCAGGCCGGCAAGCCCGTGGGCCTTCGAGAAGGTCCGAAGCACCATGACGTTGGGGTATTTGCGGTACAGGGCGATCCCATCTACGGCTTCCGCTGACCGCACGAATTCCTGGTAGGCCTCGTCAATCACCACCACCACCCCTGCCGGGACGGAACGAACAAACGCCTCCGTCTCGGCAGCTGTCAGGGCAGGGCCGGTGGGATTGTTTGGTGTGCACAGGAGGATCACCCGGGTGCGGGCGGTTACTGCAGCGGCCATGGCCTCGAGGTCATGGCGCCCGCCGTTTGCCAGGGGAACGGGGACACCTTCCGCACCTGAGAGGCCAATGCTGATGGGATAGGCCTCAAAGGAGCGCCACGCGTAAATCACTTCGTCGGGCTTGCCGTCTTCGTTCCGTCCGGCGAACGCGGCCAGCAACTGGTTCAGGGCTCCCAGGCTGCCTGCGCCCGTGACGATATCGTCGGCGGGAACATTGAGGAACGCTGCGAGCTCTGCGCGAAGCCGGCTGCTCAGCGGATCCGGGTAACGGTTGAAGTCTGTCTGCGCCGCAATTGCCTCAACCACCGCGGGTATCGGGGGCAACGGGTTTTCATTCGAGGACAGCTTGTAACTGGTGATGCCGTCCGCGGCGACGGGAGGTTTGCCTGCGGCGTAGCGGGGCAGCTTTGCCACCACGGGGCGCGGCTGGATGCCCCCGGCGAGGGTCTCTGATGTCATGCAGACCAGCCTACTTCTCTGGCTGCAGGACGGAAGGAGGGACTGACCACGGTTTGCATGGCCGCCGTCGCCGCGGAAATGGCCGGCGAGGCCCTCGGAAACAGCGGACCGTCAGGGGCTTCACTTTTCTGAGCTGGCCTTCAGAATGATGTGCAACCATTGGCCCATGCGACTGATTGCCCGCGTACTGATCAACAGCCTTGCCCTTTGGGTGGCCAGCTGGATACTGCCAGGGCTGGAGATTTCCAGCTCAGCAGCCACGGATGCAGTGGTGAAAACCGGTGTGACGCAGGGGACGGACACGATCGGAATCGTTCTCGCCTACTTGTTCATCGGTGTCATCTTCGGTTTGGTGAATGCCCTGGTCCGCCCGTTGGTGAGTCTCCTCGCGCTGCCAATCACCATCCTGACCCTCGGCCTGTTCACCATCGTCATCAATGCAGCGATGCTTTATGTAACGTCCTGGATCAGCAGCTACACACCCGTGCACTTCACCATCGATTCCTTCTTCTGGACCGCCCTTCTGGCTGCGATCATCATTACCCTGATCTCGCTGGTTGCCGGCCGGATTACTGGAGTCCGGCGGTAACTGAGCACCAAAGGTGCTGCTCCCGCCCGCAGGGCGCCGTCCGCAAGTTCACGTCTGTGCCCGCCGCTACCGTCCGCCATGTCCGCGCTCCTGCCGACGGGTGTCTGCCGCGTGGAGATTTGGCGCGGGAGTCTTGGCCCGGGCCAGGGAGAAGCGTGTGGCAGTGGCAGCGCCGCCAGCTCCAATCACAGCACCCAACGCGGCAGTGGACCCCACCAGCGAGGGATCGTTGCTCGCTGAGATGAGCCGGGCGCCGTCCTGGTAACCAGCAAGCTGGTGGCCGGGACCGATGCCCACGTGCTTTCCGGTCTCAACGTACAGGTCATCGGTCATAGTCGCCGTGACCTGGTTCCTGGCGTCCCGGTTGGCTGCACCGTCGGCCCCGGGTACCCAGTCGGTCCGATGCTCAAGATGGAGCATACTGACGTCCGGATTCGGCGTGATTCCCGCAACGGGAGATCCCGCTGTCAAAACGTACTTCAGGTCATATTCGTACAGAAAGTCCTCGCTCGCTGCCAGATTCATAGCGTGAATGCCTCCCTGGCTGTAGCCGACACCCACCACCGCGGCTCCCCTTTCGGCGCCGGCTTCCTTCAGTGCCTGCAGAATGGCTGAGTTGATGTTTGCAGAACCGTTTCCTACTCCTTCCACTATCCCGTGCAGGCCAAAAGGGTTCTCGTCCACACCGTCCAGCTGGGTACCCGGAATCACCACCACATAAGCCTTCTGCCCGCCGTTCTGGACCTGGATGACCTCAATGAAGCCGCCACCACGTTCATCGATCAGCCGGATCCGTTCGAGCAGCCCGGCAGGAGAAGGATCGAGGTCAATGGGAATTCGCTCCTCGCGCCGAACCTCAACCGGCCTGGGTCTCATTCCCGGATACGCGCCCTCCACCAGAGCCATGAGGAGTGGGGTGACGGGCACCGCGCCTCCGGTCATGTCCTCAAGGGCTTTTCTGCTGGGGACGCCCGTCCTCCAGAAGTCCGCGTGGCTTTCCAGTTCAGCTCTAAAGTCCGGGATGCCGACACTGCGGGCCGTGGCCGCCACGGCCTCTGCCATCTCGTACTCCTGTTTGCAGGCACGCACGTCGCTGCTGATGCGCTGCAGTTCCGTCCGCACTGCCTGAAGGCTCCGCCCGGACTCACCTACCGCGCTCAGGGCCATGGTCCCGGACCACCGGGGCAGGTCCTGGAAGGGAACGACGTCCTCCCAGATCCGGCGGACTTCAACCTCCAACTCGGAAAGCCTGGCGGCAAGGTCATCCAGCTTCTTTGCGCCCGCCGCCAGCGCCTCCAGCTGGAAAGTTATGCCGCCCACGCCGCCGCGGATGGTCAGGATCCCGTCCCCGGGCGGGCCGGACACTCTGATGGAGCCGCTGTCCGACGGCGCAACGTCGGCCATTAGGAGCTGCCCGGATAAGTACACCCAGCGGTGAAGGTCTCGCGGGCATGCCGCTCCACAGCAGCCCTTGCCTCAGTGAGCGCTTCAACTGCATGCCGCAAGGCAGCAGACTGCAGTGACACAGCGTCGCGGTAAGCACGGCCGGCCGGTGACTCCCATTCCAGCAGCTGAATATCTTTGAAGCCGGCCAGGACCTCCTCTCCGCGGCCAGCGCAGGAAGCGAGTCGGCCCGCCAACTGCTCCACCTGCGAAGCGCGGAGCATGTCCTGCTGCAAATCCGCCCCTGCCAGTTGGCTGTCCATCGCTGTTTCCTCTCCGAAAGTCGCCTGCACCCGCGGCGGCGGTCAGCAAGCATTGCCCGGGATGAACGCTACGGAGGACAACCTGCCGGCCCAACCACCGCCGTCGCGTATGTGGACAAGTAACGTCCCGGGAAGGGCTAAAGCCGCCGCGGGAGTTCATGAAAGAATCAGCACATGCCTGAAACCGCCGCCACAGCTGACACCCGTACGCCCTCAGGACGCCTGGCCCTCGCCGCGTCCCCGGAAAACATCGCGCTCGGCCCGCTGGACGGCCGCTACCAGTCCGCCGTCGCCCCGCTGGTGGACTACCTGTCCGAAGCAGCGCTAAACCGCGACCGCGTGGCAGTGGAAGTCGAATGGCTCATCCATCTGACCAGCAACAGCGTCCTTCCCGGCGCCGGGCCCTTGACGCCCCAGCAGCAGGATCAGCTGCGCGCCGTCGTCACCGAGTTCGACGCCAATTCAGTGGCGGAACTGGCCGACATCGAAGCTGTGACCGTCCACGACGTCAAGGCCGTGGAGTACTACATCGGCCGCCGCCTGCCCGCCATCGGCATCGAAAACCTCACGGCCATGGTGCACTTCGGCTGCACCTCCGAGGACATCAACAACCTCTCCTACGCGCTGGGTGTCAAGGGCGCTGTGGAGGACGTGTGGCTTCCGGCAGCGCGCGCCCTGGTAGCCCAAATCAGCACGATGGCCCAGGACAACCGCGCCGTCCCCATGCTGTCCCGCACCCACGGCCAGCCCGCCACTCCGACGACCCTTGGCAAAGAACTGGCCGTCATTGCGCACCGCCTCACCCGGCAGCTGGACCGGATCGAAAAGACCGAGTACCTGGGCAAAATCAACGGCGCCACCGGCACCTACGCCGCCCACGTTGCTTCCGTCCCCGGCGCAGACTGGCAGCACGTGTCCAAATCCTTCGTGGAGGCCCTGGGGCTGACCTGGAATCCGCTGACCACCCAGATTGAAAGCCATGACTGGCAAGCGGAGCTTTACGCCGACGTCGCGCGCTTCAACCGCATCCTGCACAACGTCTGCACGGATATCTGGAGCTACATCTCCATCGGTTACTTTGCGCAGATTCCGGTGGCCGGGGCCACGGGATCCTCCACCATGCCGCACAAGGTGAACCCCATCCGCTTCGAAAATGCCGAGGCCAACCTGGAGATCTCCTCCGGCCTGCTGGACGTCCTGGGGTCCACGCTGGTCACCTCACGCTGGCAGCGCGACCTCACCGATTCCTCCAGCCAGCGCAACATCGGCGTAGCGTTCGGGCACTCCCTGTTGGCCATCTCCAACGTGGCCAAGGGCCTGGAGCGGCTGGACGTTGCCGAGGACGTTCTCGCTGGAGACCTGGACACGAACTGGGAAGTACTGGGCGAAGCCATCCAGATGGTCATGCGCGCCGAGGCGATTGCCGGCGTCGAAGGCATGGAGAACCCCTACGAGCGGCTCAAGGACCTCACCCGCGGGCAGCGCGTGGACGCCGCCCGCATGCAGGAATTCGTCCAGGGCCTTGGCCTCTCACGCGAAGCGGAAGCGCGGCTCCTGGCGCTGACGCCCGGCAAGTACACCGGCATCGCGGACCAGCTGGTGGACCACCTGAAGTAAAGTACGACGCCGGCTCCGGGCCTGGAAAGGCCCGGAGCCTTCTTCGTCCACACCTTCCTGATGGCCCAGGGGCCGCCAGCTCCAGGTGCGAGACTGGAGACATGAAGCTGCTCTTGATCCGCCACGGGCAAACCCCGGGCAACGTGCTTGGCCAACTGGACACCGCCCACCCCGGTCCCGGGCTTACCGAACTTGGTGAGCGGCAGGCGCAGGCCCTGGCCCGTTCGCTGGCCAACGAGCCAATTGAGGCACTGTATGCCTCCACCCTGGTGCGAACCCAGATCACCGCAGCCCCATTGGGCCGGTTGCACAACCTTGACGTCGAAGTGATGGATGGCCTCCATGAAATCGAAGCCGGGTCCTTGGAAAAGCTGACGGACCACGAGTCGCACAAGCGGTACATGGGGACGGTCATTTCCTGGGCTGCCGGGGATCTTGACCGGCGCATGCCCGCCGGGCCGGACGGCCATGACTTCTTTGGGCGCTTTGATGCCGCCATCGCCCGCGTCCTGGAACGTGTCTCCGGGAAGCAGGCCACGGCAGCAGTCGTCAGCCACGGCGCAGCCATCCGCACCTGGGCGGGGCGCCGGGCCGAGGACGCTGACCACGAGTTCGCCGCAAAGCATGTGCTGGCCAACACCGGGATCGTCGCGCTGGAAGGTGACCCGGACAATGGGTGGCGGCTGATCCACTGGGACGGAAGCCCGGTGGGCGGGCTGGCACTGGCAGACCCCACCGCTGAGGACCCCACGGGGCGTGCTGTCGCGGGCCCCTAAACCAGCTGCCTGATACGTCGCGCGGGAAACACCGCCATTTTTCGGCAGGTGCTGTTGGCATCGCCGGCGGCGACCGGGGGCATAAGTCTCGCGGCGATCACAGCGGCCTCAGCCGCCGTCGGCCGTGCCGCACTGTCCATGTGGGTAAGCGCGCGGAGAAATGAGCACCATCCGGGCCCCAGGGAGTCCGGAATTTCGGGACTCCGAAGTGTCCTGGCCACCAGGGATTCAATGGCCGTGCCTGGAAAGGCTTTGGAACCCGTGAGAAGTTCCAGCAGGACCAGGCCCATGGCGTAGACGTCCCAGGAGGTACGTGCTGGTTGCCCCGCAGCCTGTTCGGGGCTCATGTAGTGCACTGTTCCCGACGAGATGCCTGGCTCCGGAGCAGCTCCGGCAGCGGCGACGATGCCGAAGTCGATGATGCGCACCGGGCTCCTTCGCAGACCGCTGAGCATCAGGTTCGCGGGCTTGATGTCGCGGTGGACCAACCCCTTTTCATGCAGGTGGGCGAGCGCTCCGAAGAAACCGCGGGCCCAGCCCGCTACGTCCCCGGCGTGCGGCAGGCCGGCGCGGGTAGCCTCGGCAAGGCTCCCGCCGAGGGCCAGCTCTTCAACAAGGAAAGGGCGGCCGGCGAGGGGCGTCCCGGCGGGCATCACCGACTGGGCGATGAATCTGATGATGGAGGGGTGGTCCAGTACTGCCAGGACCTCGGCTTCGTTGCGGATCCGCTCGAAGTGCTTCCCGGAGTCGCCAACAGCCACCTTGACAGCCACATCGGGGCCACCCTCAAGGTCGGCAGCGCGGAACACCTCAGCCAGTGAGCCCCGGCCCAAGCGTTCTTTGAGCCCGTAACGGCCTCCCACAGGTTCCCCGAAAAGAAGGGCAGCACCGCCCTGCCGTGCTGGAACGGTGGAAGTCATGCGGAGAGGGCGGCGGTATGGACTGCCCCCGAACCAGCAACCTGGCCCTGAGAAGCGTATGGCGGGTATATCCAGGCATCGAGCTGAAACCCGCAGCCGCAGCGCCAGACGGGAGGAAGCTGGACGGGCCGCCTGTCGTCCGGCTCGAAGGTGTAGCCGACGGCGGCTGGCCCCACAGCAGGGGTCACAAGTTCCATGGCGGTTCCGCAGTGCACGGCGGCACCGTCCCAGCCGCCGTCCTCATGCTCCGCTCCGTCCTGCAAAGCTCTGTTGGACAAGGCATGCGTGGCGCCAAGCTCAGTAAAAGTTACCAACACACTCACGACTCCAGCTGAAGGGATATTCAAGAACGATCGTAAGCATACATATTACTAGACCGGCTAGCTAGTCCGCCTAGCTACTTCTGCTGGTGCTACTTATCTATGTCCCCAAGAGCGTGAGTCATGCGCTGCAGGAAGCCGATGACAACATGCGCGTCGTCGGCGCTGAGCTCCTCCGCAACGGCCATCATGCGCCGATGCATCGCCCCCAGGGTGACCCGGACTTCCTTATCCGATTCCACCGTTGGCACCACCACCACAGAGCGGCGGTCCGTCGGATGGGCTTCACGGCGCACGTGGCCGCTGCCCACTAGCCTGTCGATCAATGAAGTGGTGGAGGCGCTGGTGATCCCAAGGAACCGGCTCAAGTCCTTCGGCGCCGTAGCCTTGCCGGAGGCCTGCATGCGCAGGAGGTAGCGCAGGGCGAGGATGTCCGTTTCGCCCATACCCATGGAGTCACGGGTAGACCGGCGGACGGCTGTTTCAGCGGCCCGATAGTCCCGCAGTGACTTCAGTACTGCCGCACTGTAGTCCAGCTGGCCGTCCGGCCCGTACCAATAGCCTGAGCCTTCATTACCGGTGGAACCCATGGAAACATTCTAGGTCAGCTGGTATCTAGACAAACAAGCGAGTTAGGTCGCCGGCGTTATCCGAGCGCTTACGGGGCAGAAACATCAGCGTAACCGCGCGCTTCTAAGCTTGTTGTGCATTACCCCTTCGGCGAATCGAGGCAGACATGCAAACCAATCCGCGTCTGAACATCCGGCAGGTTGCCTGGACCAATCCGGTGGGCGCGGACCTGCGCCGTGCACAGCAGGCCGAACTCGATGCCCGCTTTGGTACCCCTGACCACGAACCGGGCACTCCGCCGTCGGACGCTGACTGCGCCATGTTCCTGGTGGCCTATGACAAGGGATCCGGCCAGCCCGTGGGCTGCGGCGGCTTGCGGCTCCTGGACGATAGGACAGCAGAAATCAAGCGCTTGTACGTTCTCCCCTACACCCGGGGATCAGGAGTAGCCAGCTCGATTCTGGCCGCCCTGGAAGCCGAGGCCTTCAAGCAGGGAATCACGCGCATCAAAGCAGAGGCTGGTTCCGCCCAGCCCGACGGGCGGAACTTCTACGAGAACTCCGGCTTCGAGCCCGTCCCCAACTTCGGTGCCTACATTGGCGTTGAGTACTCCTACTGCTACGCCAAGGGGATCAATGCCCGCAGCGCTGCCCACACTGCCATGGCGTAGGGGCGGGACGGTCACACTCGGTGCCGCCGGCGCCGCTCGGCTAACCTCGGGCCTATGGAATCAGCAGACATCACCTTCCGCACCCGAAAGTGGGTCCGGCCCGAGGACCTCAATGCCAACGGCACCCTCTTCGGCGGCAGCCTGCTGAAGTGGATCGATGAGGAAGCGGCCATTTACGCCATCCTGCAACTCGGCAACGGGCGGGCCGTCACCAAATACATCTCGGAAATCAACTTTGTCAGCTCCGCGGTCCAGGGCGACCTGATAGAGATGGGCCTGACCGCCACCCGGTTCGGCCGGACGTCCCTGACCATGCGCGCGGAGGTCCGGAACATGATCACGCGGCAGAGCATCCTCACCATCGAAGAGATTGTTTTCGTAAACCTGAGCACCGCCGGCAAGCCGGAGCCCCACGGCTACACCGAAATCACCTATGACCGGGACAGGATCCCCACGCATCACCTAACAGACACGCTCCAGCAGGACTAACGCATCCGGGGAGGACAGTAAGCCTCCTGCCGCGCCCGTGCCCTGATCAGCTGGAAGTGCCGCTGCCGACGGCGTCGCGTGCGTTCCGCCGTCGCGCCAGGTTGAGCAGGCGGTCACGCAAGGGCTGGGCCCCTTCTGCCAGGGCGACCCGCGCGAGCGCCGAGGACGCCAGGCTTAGCGCACGGGTCCGCAGGCGGCGCCGTTGGTCGTAGGCATGGAGTGCCTGATCCTCGGGCAGCGTGTTGAGGAGCTCAGCAAGTGTTACCGCGTCCACCAGCGACTCACAGGCCCCACGCCCGAGGGTGGGGGCCATGGCGTGCGCAGCGTCACCGATGAGCACAGCCCTGCCACGGACGAAGGACTTGAGATGGGGAGCTGTCCAGATCCGCTGCACCAGCGAGTCTTCGGGTTCAGCGGCTGCCAGTACTTGGCGTATGGCTGGCGCGTGCCCCGCGTAGCGCTTCCGGGCCTGCTCCAGGACTGACGCTGGATCGATGCCATAGGGGCCAAGCCCGGACCGGTAGCTGGCGTACCAGAACATACCGCCCCTGGAGGCAGCGATGCCGAACAGGTCCCCGCGGCCCCAGTACTCGCCGACCACGTCCGGGCTGGCCCCGGAGGGGAGGGTTCCGCGCAGGGCAAGGTAGGGCGTGAGTTTGGCGGCGGCGTGCGTGCCCCAGACCCCGCGGCGAACCAGGCTGTGCACGCCATCGGCCCCTACCACCAGGCCGCCATGGGCTGGAAGTGCCTGAACATGACCCGTGACCCGGCGGACCGTGCCGGGTACGGCTGCATCAAGCAGCCGCAGCAAGTCAATGCGGGAAATCGCGAACACGTGGCCCGCGTCGACGGTGACCCAGGGCCTGCCATCCGCGTTGCGGATCGAGCCACTGCCAATCACCGGGCTGACCGCCTTCGCCTCATCCAGCACGCCCACCCGGGCAAGCGCGCGCTGCGCATTGGGCCACATCCCCAGTGCGTTTCCAACAGTGGGCAGGTCCGGACGCTTCTCGATGACCTCCACGTCGAACCGTTCCGGGTCCAGGCAAGCTGCCAGGGCCAGCCCCGCGATGCCGCCGCCAACAATCGAGATTGCTTCCATGGCAGCAATGCTACTACTTTTGTAGTAAACCGGAAGAGATTAAGCTGGCTTTATGCCCGATCGCCGCCCCCAATTGCTCGATGCTGCACTGGCCGTGGTGGCGGATAAGGGTATGAAGGGCCTCACCCACCGCGCGGTGGACGCTGCGGCCGGCCTTGCCGAAGGGACCACGTCCAACTACTACCGAAACCGCACCGCCCTCGTTGAGGCGGTGCTGGACCGCCTGCTGCAGTTGGATGCCGAACTCCTCCAGCACGCCGGCCCGGCCGGCCCGCCGTCCAACGTTCCGGAACTGGCGGGGCAGTTGGCGGCAATGGTGCTTGCGCTGGCCGGGCAGCACGCAGGCCTCACCCGGGCCCGGTTGGCACTTTCGTTAGACCACCCGGAGGTGGTGGCAGCCGGCCACTACCTGCTGGTTAGCGGTTTGGAGCAGGCACTTGCCGCATTGGGACTGGCTGACGCAGCGGCCAGGGCACGTGATGTGGCCGACTACGGCGACGGCCTGATCCTCCATCTGCTCACCGTCAGGCGGGACAAGGAACCGGACGCGGCCGCCGTCGCGGCGGCAATCCGGCGGCTGCTGGCTCCCTGATGCGCCCTCCGGCCCCCAGTGGACGGCGACCTGCCGCCGCAGCCGGCGCCAGCGCGCCGTCGTACTTCCAGGAGACTTACCTCTGGGCAGCGGCGCCCGGCCAGCCCGTATAGGCCTCGGCGAGGTATGCCATGCCGTGCCTCGAAGACACCACCGAGTGCAGTTCGCCCAGTTGGCGGGCGCGGGAGAAATCATCAGCGTCGGCGGGCGTGTGCAGCATGGTGGTCATCCAGTACGAGAACTGCTGCGCCTTCCATACCCGCTCCAGCGCCCGGTCGCTGTAACTTTCGAGCAACTGGTCGGAACCTGAGTTGTAGTGGCTGTCCAGCCCCTCGAAAAGAACTTTGACGTCATGGATGGCCAGGTTCAGGCCCTTGGCGCCCGTGGGCGGCACAGTGTGCGCGGCGTCTCCGGCCAGGAACAGATTCCCGTGGCGCATGGGGGTGTGGACAAAACTCCGGAACGGCAGCACCATCTTTTCGATGACCGGCCCCTCCTTGAGCTCGAAACCGTTGCCGTTGACCCGGCTGCGGAACTCGGCCCAGATCCGGTCGTCGTCCCACTCCGCCACGTTCTCCTTGGGGTCGCACTGGAAGTACATCCGCTGGACCGACTCGGTGCGCTGGCTGATCAGGGCGAACCCGTTGGCCGAGTTGGCGTAGATCAGCTCATCCGAACTGCGCGGGGCTTCTGCCAGAATGCCGAACCAGGCGAACGGGTACTCGTGGAAGTACCACTTGCGGTGGGCCTCCGGAATCTGGAAGCGGCAGTGGCTGCGGGAGCCGTCCGCCCCCACCAGGAAGTCCGCCTGGATCTCGTACGCGACACCGTCCGCGTCGGTGAACCAGACCTTCGGCTTGCCCTCAAGGTCGTGGACGGAAGTCTCCGTGACGCTGTAGCGGACGTCGCCGCCGTCGGCCTTCCTGCGCCCGGCAAGGTCCAGGAACACGTCCGTCTGCGGGTAGAGCCACACGGATTCCCCCACCAATTCCTTGAAGTCGACGCGGTGGCTTTCGCCGTTGAAGCGCAATTCAATGCCGTCGTGCCGGTCGCCGTCGCGCAGCACCCGGTCTGAAACTCCGCTGTCCACCAGCATGTTGACGGTCCCGTGTTCCAGGATGCCGGCGCGGACGGTCTCGGAGATGTCCTTGTGGCTGCGGACTTCGATCACCGTGGATTCGATGCCGGCCTTAGCCAGCAGGTGGGAGAGCATCAGCCCGGCAGGGCCGGCTCCCATGATGGCCACCTGGGTGGTGATGATCTTGCGTGCTGCCATGGCGCATCTCGCTTCGTTGCGGGGCTCCGCGGGGCGGGCCGGTTGTTGGGTCTGGCAATCAGTGTGCGCTACAGGGAGTGATTGCCGACACGGGAATTCCGTTCAATGGGAAGGCGGCGTCAGGAGTCAGCCAAGCGCCGGGCGATTCCCCGGGCGGCGGTCTGCAGTGCCGGCACCAGCGCCTGCAGGCGCATCTCCTGCAGCGGCACCACGACGCCGAGCGACGCCACCGCGCGCTGCCGGCGGTTCAGCACGGGTACGGCAATCCCCCAGGTGTCCGGATCCACCACGCCTTTGAGCTGGGCGAAGCCCTGGAAGGCAGCTTCGGCGAGCAGCGCCCGGACCTGGTCAGTGTCAATTTTTCCGTCCGGGTCCGCGAACTGGTCCAGGTACTGACGTTGGAGAGCCTTGTCCTGGTGGGCCATCAGCGCCAGTCCGGCCGACGAGATGTGGATGGGCATCTTTCCCGCCACTTGGGCCCGGTTGGCCACCGAGCCCCGCCGGGACAGCCTTTCCACAAAGAGCGCCTCCCAGCCGTCAAGCACCGCAAGGTTCACGTTTTGGTTGAGGACGTGCTGGATGTCCTCCATAAAAGGCATTGCCGCCTGCCGGAGCGCAAGGGTGGGGGACGTGCGGTTGACCAGCTCCCACAGCCGCAGTCCCGGCCGGACCGTGCCGCCGGGGCCGGCTTCGAGGAGCCCGTGTCCGGCGAGCTGGCGTACCAGCCGATGGGCGGTGGTGAGGGGAAGGCCCGCGCGTTCTGCAAGTTCAGAAAGCTGCAGGGCGTGGACGTCCTGGGGAAAAGCAGCGATCAGGCGGACAATCCTGTCCACCACCGAATCACCTGAGGCGGAATTAGCCACCACACACCCGCTTCCGTTCAATGGGACGTTTTCAGCCTACCTGTGCGCGGCTCAGGGCGGCTGGGGCACCAGCTAAAGTGCCGGCGTCGTCCGTTCCCGGACGCGGCGCCATACTCCCGGCGCCACCACCACGGCGATCCCGACGGCGGCCCCGATCACCGTCTCGATGATGCGGTCCCGGAGCAGGATCGCGGGCGGTGACGGGACCACCAGGAGGGTGGAGATCAGCGCCAGGGGCGTGACGAAGAGCTGGGCGAGCAAGTACTGGCGGATGATGAACATTTCCGCGCCGAACTGGCACAGGGCCATCACCAGCACCGTCTGCCAGGGCTCCAGGTTCAGCAGCACAATCCCGGCCAGGATCACCAGGCCCAGGACAGTGCCGATGATTCGCTGGACACCGCGGCGCACGCGGTGCCTCGTAGTGTGCCCCACCAGCGGCACAACGGCCGCCACCATGGCCCAGTAGTTGTGCCCGAAGCCCAGCAGTTGGCCGGCCCAGGTTGCCAGGGTGCCGGCCAGCCCGGCTGCTATGAGGTAGCCGAGGCCTTCCAGCAAGGCGGCCCGCTTCTCGTTCGGCGTGCGGCGGACTGGCAGCGGCCGGATCCAGGGGGTCCGGCGGCTGGGCAGGATCCTGGAGGAGAAGCCGATCAGCAGGCAGAACACGGTGGTGAGGACGGCCACCAGCATCGCCTGCCACAGGGGTGGCTGGTTGGGAATGGAGGCGATGGCGGCGAACGCGAAGATGTGGAACAGCGAGCCCGCAGGGCGCATCCGCCACCATGAAATGATCAACGAGCAGGCGCCTGCCACGAGGGTGGTGGCGGGTACCAGGAGCCATGCCGTACCGGCGCCGTCCAGTTCAAGGGCTGCCGCGGCCCTCGCCGCCAGGGTGGCCAGAAGGATGACTGCGAGCATCAGCAGTCCTGCCCGCAGTTGCAGTGCGAACCGGGTTCCATGGGGTTCGCCGCGGCCATAGATCCCGGTGAAGGCGCCGAAGGAGGCGAAGATCGCGAGGTCCAGCCGGCCCAGCAGCACCAGCGTGAGGAGCGGAACGAAGACGCCCACAGCGCACCTGATCGCCGGGTGGTGGTCCTTGTTCCCTGGACCAATGCTGAACATCTCAGCGAACAGCTTCACGGGGCGCCTTTCCTGGGGGTGGACTTTTGACGGGCGGCCGCGCTGACGTTCCTGATAAATCTTACGGTGCGGCCCCTCCAAGCCGGTGAGGACGTTCCCATGAATGGAACCGCCGGGCAACACAGCTGAAACAGCTCCCCCTGATGCTTGAGCCATGAAGCCTTTCGCACGGAACACGCCCGCGGCTGAATTGAGCTGCGAAGTCTGCGGCCTGATGCCGGAACCTCCCAAGGCCCGGCTGACCATGGCGAACGTTGCCGTGATGCTGCCCATAGAACTCCTGGTGCACGCCCTGGTGGTCGAAACCCATCTGTCCTACGTGGCGAAAGTCCTGGTGCTGACCCTGACCGCCACGGTCCTGGTGATCTGGGTGGCCGAGCCGTCGGCTGCCAGGATGCTGCGCAGCTGGCTGCACGCGCCGGCGTTGAGCCACCGAAGGAAGCTGGGTACGGCCCCTGCCCTGTGGCGGGCACGCACTGTCCTGCGCGACGAGCCCGGTTCCCTGCAGAGGGTCACCCAGGCCTTGGCCGGTACGGGTGTCAACATCCTGAGCATCCACGTCCATCCGGTGGCGGACGGGGTGCTGGACGAGTTTGTCCTCTCAGCGCCCGGTGATCTCGGCGAGCGCGGGCTTTTAGACGCCCTGCACGACGGCGGCGGCACACGTTCGCACGTCTGGCCCACCACCGCACTGGCAATGGCGGACGGGCAGACCAGGGCGCTGAGCCTCGCGGCGCGGATCGCGGACGCGCCGGATGAGCTTCCGCTCGCGGTGGCTGAGCTGCTCCGGGCGCGGATCCTCACCCCGGCGGAAGCCGCCTTGGAAAGGCACGACGCCGGCACCCGGATCAAGATTCCCACCGCGTGGCACGGGCCCATCACCTTCGTCCGGCCCGGGGAACCGTTCACTCCGGCGGAGTCAGCGCGGGCCCATCGGCTCGCAGAGCTCGCGGAGATCCTGTCGCACCAGCAAGCGGCCACCTCCCCCAAGTAGCCGCCACTCCGAATTACATCCGGATGGTGAGGGCGCCTGGGTCCATGGTCATCAGGACGTGCCTGCCCTCGCCCTCGTGGTCGCCGTCGAGCTGGTAATCGTCCTTGTGCTCCAGGGTGATCTCCACGGTCTTGCCCTGGAAATACTCCACCGCGGTGTCCTTGCCGCGGCCTTTGCCGATCATTCCGACAAGAACCGAGAGCCAGCCCAGCCGTCCATGATGGGGGGCGAGCACCGCAACGTCCAGCAGGCCGTCGTCCATCTTGGCCTCCGGGAAAATCTCCAGGCCGCCCTGGACCTTGCCGCAGTTGCCCACCATCACGCTGCGGACTCCGCGGCGGACAGCGGTCTTCCCGTCAATCACGATGGTTGCTTTCACTGGCTTGCCGGGCAAATTGCGGATCCCCGCGTCCACATAGGCCAGCCAGCCCACCTTGTGCTTAAGCTCCTCATCGGTGTCGGCCATGATGGTGGCGTCGTATCCCACGCCGGCCATCACCAGGAAGAGCTGCTCCTTCTCGGGGTCGCTCCGGCGGGCGCGGACGACGTCGATCTTCCGCTCGGTGCCGGCAAACGCGCCGGCCATGGCGCCGTCGTAATCCGTGATATCCATGCCGAGGTTACGGGCCAGCAGGTTGCCGGTGCCCAAGGGAAGCAGGCCCATGGGGATATCGCCCCCGGAGAGTACTTCGGCCACGCAGCGGACCGTCCCGTCGCCCCCGCCGGCGATGACGATGTCGGCCCCCTGCGCGAGGGCTTCCTTCGCCTGGCCGACGCCGGGGTCCTCCTTGGTGGTTTCGAACCAGAGCGTTTCGCCCCAGCCGTTTTCGGCGCTGTGCTTGGCCGCCAGTTCGCGCACATCGATGTCCACCGTCTTGGCCGGATTGATGATGATGGCTGCGCGTTGAGGGGCAGTGGAGTAGGCAGTCATGGCGTCCTTCGGGCGTTGATCCGGGCAGAGCGAATAATGGTGGCGATGCCAATGGCGTCAACCACGGCGATAACAGCAATCATCCAGTACAAGCCCTGCGATGCCACCAAGGCCATTCCGATCAGGCCTGTGGCAATGGACGCTATAACCGGCAGCAGCCACGCGGGACGGGACGGGCGGGCTGCGGCGGGCGCCTCGGACGTGGTTCGGGGGTCACTCATGCTGTACGGCTCCTCGGGCTGGCATCTGTTGAATCCTGCTCCCAGCAGGCTACAGCGCCTTCACTGCCCCCAGTACCTGGGCCAGCGAATCCTTGGCGTCGCCAAACAGCAGTGACGTCTGCGGCTCGTACAGCAGCTCGTTCTCTATCCCGGCAAACCCCGGGCGCATGGACCGCTTGAGGAACACCACCTGGCGGGCGTCCGCCACCTCCAGGATGGGCATGCCGTAGATCGGTGACCCTGACGACGTCTTGGCAGCCGGGTTCACTACGTCATTCGCACCCACCACCAGCGCCACATCCGCGGTCTTGAACTCCGGGTTGATCTCGCCCATCTCCTTCAGAGATTCGTAGGGCACATTGGCTTCGGCCAGGAGCACATTCATATGCCCCGGCATCCGGCCGGCCACGGGGTGGATGGCGAAATCTACCTCAATGCCGCGGGCCTCCAGCGCCTGGGCCAGTTCGGCTGCGGTGTGCTGGCCCTGCGCCACGGCCAGGCCGTAACCGGGAACAATGATCACGCGCTGTGCGTAGCCCAGCAGTACTGCGACGTCCTCGGCGCTGGAGGACCTCACCGGACGTTCACTGACGGCGGTGGACCCCGCCGTCGAACCTCCCCTGAAGGCGCCGAACAGGATGCCGGCCACGCTGCGGCCCATTGCCGCTGCCATGGCACGGGTGAGGATAGTACCCGAGGCGCCCACGAGGGTGCCCGCCACCACGAGCAGCACGTTACCGAGCACCACGCCGGACGCCGCCACGGCCAGGCCGGTGAAGGCATTCAGCAGTGAGATGACGATCGGGACGTCGGCGCCGCCCACGGGCAGCACCAGGAGGATTCCGGCGGCGAGCCCCAGGACCAGGAGCAGTACCGCGAGCGCCCCGGAGCCGGTGAGAATGACGGCCATGCCGGTTGCCACCGCCGCGAGCAGCACCACGCCCATCACAGCTGGGAGGCCGCGAAACACCACGGGCCGGGTGGTCATCAGCTCCTGCAGCTTCGCGAAAGTGACGCCGGATCCGGCGAAGGAAACGGCACCCACCAGCAGGGTGAATACAATGGCGAGGCGGACCCAGGGATCGTCCGTATGGCTGAGTTCCAGAAGCGCCACCAGGGCAGCGGCGCCGCCGCCCACGCCGTTGAAGAGCGCCACAAGCTGCGGCATCTGCGTCATCTTCACGCCCCGTGCTACGGGCGCTGCCACCACCGTGCCCACGGCGATGGAACCTATGATCCAGGGGATGTTGTCCAGCCGCGAGGACAGGAACACGGTGATGACGGCGATCAAAGCACCCAGCGCGCCGATCAGGTTGCCCCGACGGGCTGTGCGCGGCGAACTGAGCCCGCGCAGCGCCAGGATGAAGAAGACGGCGGCGGCAAGGTACAGGAGCGACGTCCAGACGGGGTCGAGGAGGGTCATCTGCCTTCCACCTTCCCTCTTGCCGCTGTGCTTCCGTCTTCCTTGCGCCCAACCGCTCTTTTCGCGTGGAACATGTGCAGCATCCGGTCGGTCACCACGAAGCCGCCCACCAGGTTTGCGGTGGCGAGGACGACGGCGAGCAGGGCCACCGCGAGCATCCACGGGTCGGTTGCCTGGCCGGCAACAATGATGGCGCCTACCAGGATGATTCCGTGGATGGCATTGGCACCGGACATTAACGGCGTGTGCAGGGTGCTGGAGACCTTGGAAACCACCTCGAAGCCCACAAAAACCGCCAGGACCGTGATGGTCAGCAGGCTCATCGCGTCCATCAGAGCACCTCTCCCCGCCGGCTTCCGGCCCTCGCGGCCAGCAGTTCCGCCGTGGGTGGGTGCCGCACCGTGCCGTCGTGTGTCAGGCAGGCGCCTGCCAGCACCTCGTCGTCGAAATCGGGGGCCAAGACGCCGTCCCGGATCATCAGCGCCAGCAGGTTGGCGACGTTTTTCGCGTAGAGGCGGGAGGCATCGAACGCCATCGCGGAGGGCGCGTCCTTCAGGCCCACCAGGGTTACGTGGCCGGAACCGTCGGCCGTGGGGACGGGGATGTCCTGCCCCGGCACAGCCCCTTCCACGTTGCCGCCGGACTCAGCGGCAAGATCGACGACGATGGACCCGGGCTTCATCCCCTGCACCATCTCAGTGGTGACCAGGAGCGGGGCGCGCCTGCCGGGGACGGCCGCCGTCGTAATCAGGACATCCGCCTGGGCCACGTGCGGGGCAAGCAACTGGCGTTGCCGGATGCCGGCGTCGGAACTGAGCTGGCGGGCGTAACCGCCGGCTGCCTCCGCTGTTTCGAGGTCCAGCCGGATGAACGTGCCGCCCATGGATGCCACCTCGTCTGCCGAGGCGGGGCGGATGTCGTTGGCAAAGACGCGGGCGCCGAGCCGTTTTGCGGTGCCGATGGCCTGAAGGCCCGCAACGCCCGCACCGAGTACCAGGACGCGGGCGGGCGGGACGGTTCCGGCGGCGGTCATGTACAGCGGGAAAAACCGGGGCAGCCGGATGGCGGCCTCCAGGACGCAGCGGTACCCGGCCACCAGCGCCTGGGAGCTGAGGGCGTCCATGGACTGGGCACGCGAGATCCGGGGCACCAATTCCAGGGCGAAGGACGTGACGCCGGCTTCGGCGAGTGCCTCGACGGTGGGCAGTTCGGACGACGGCGATGCCAGCCCCACCGTCACCGCTCCCCTTTTCAGGGACCCGGCGGTTTGCGGATCGAGCGGCCGGACGTGGGTAAGGACGTCCAGCTGGGCTTCATCGAGTTCCGGGACGATGCGGGCCCCGGCCTGGCGGTACTCGGCGTCCGGGAGGCCGGCGGCTGCACCGGCGCCCGCTTCGAGGAGTATTTCCACGCCCAGCGCCGCCAGTTGCTTCACCGTTTCCGGTGTGGCGGCCACCCGCCGTTCGCCCTCACGGCGTTCCCGCGGTATGCCCACTTTCACCCGCCGACTCCCCTCGCTGCACGAGTACGGCAGCGCCGCCCTGCCGGGCCAGTACCCTGGTTCGTCTGGATCAGCGGGCTTCGCGGAGCGGCGCTGCTGCACGTAGTTGGCTAGAGTCTATGGCCCGCACCGCTGCGGCGGGAGTAGGGCGGCGGGCTTGGATGGCAAACAGTTACCTTACTGGCCCCCCGGCTGCCGGCGTCGGCTGCGTTCCCCTCCCGCGAGCCGGTAGGAGTCCTCCAGCAGTTCCTCCAGCAGCTGCCCATCGATCCGGTCCAACCGGACCAGCACCAGCTGGGGTGAGCGCTCGTGATGCGGAGTCCAAAAGTAGGTATCCGGTTCGGTTCCGGCCAGGGCCTCACGCTCTTCCGTTTTGACCGTGAGGATGCCGGGCTCCCAGATCCGGGCCAGCAGGGACTTGGCGAACCACGCGGGCTGGCCCCAGCTCAGCCGCTCGGTGACTCCCGGCAGCGCCAGGGCAGCGTTCCTGACGTCGTCTTCTGTGGCCATGAGCCACAGTCTGCACCGTGGACGGCGGGTCGACAACAGCCGGCCATACCCAGGAGGGTGGGAGATGGGGGAAGTCAGCCCCGGGCGGTCAGATCCGCGGAGACGAGCTTCGCCGTCGCCACGATTTCCTGGGCCACCGACGAGAGGTAGGCGTCCGGGTCCGGTTGCGCCGCCACGGACTGTGCCTGCAGGGACACGTTCACTGCGGCCACCACCTTTGATCCGTCGTAGACCGGCGCTGCCACGGACATCAGGCCCAGCTCCAGTTCCTGGTCCAGCAGGCACCAGCCCTGTGCGCGAACGGTATCCAGGACGGCGAGCAGCTCGGGGACGGTTCCCAAAGCCTTGGACGTGAGCGGCTTGATGTCCGCCGCGGCAAGGTATGTCTTCAGGTCTTCCGGCGGAAGGTGGGCCAGCAGCACCCGCCCCATGGAGGTGGCGTATGCCGGGAAGCGGGTACCCACCGTGATGCCGATGGTCATGATGCGGCGTGTGGTGACGCGCGCGATGTAGGCAATGTCGATCCCGTCCAGAACGGCGGCCGACGTCGACTCCCCCAGCTTCAGGGACAGCTCCTCCAGGTGTGGCTGGGCCAGCTGCGGCAGGGACAATCCGGACAGGTACGCGTACCCAAGCTGGAGCACCTTGGCCGTGAGGGCGAAGGTCTTGCCGTCGGTCCGCACGTAGCCGAGTTCCACCAGGGTGTGCAGGAACCGCCGGGCCGTGGCCCGGGTCAGATCGGTCCGGGCTGCCACCTCGGTAAGGGTCATGACGGGGTGCTCGGTATCGAACGCGCGGATCACGGCGAGCCCGCGGGCCAGCGACTGGACGTACTGGTCGCTGGCCTGCGGGGTACCTACTGCTGCGTTGGTCATGGTTACCAATCCTAGGGGCGGCGACAGACTCAGGTTTTTTGCAGCTCAATCACCGACGGCGGCGGCAGCCTTCAGCGGCACGGGCACGAGTTCCTGAAGCTCTTCGAGCGTGCAGCCGAACGTCTCCCGGACGGTGACGCCGTCGGGTCCGGTGAGGAACACTGCCTTGTCCGTGTAAACGCGGGTGACGCAGCCGACGCCGGTGAGGGGGTAGGTGCAGGCTTCCACGATCTTGGAGGCGCCTTCGCGGGTCAGCAGGGTCATCATCACGAACACGTCCTTAGCACCGGTGGCGAGGTCCATGGCGCCGCCGACGGCGGGAATGGCCCCGGGTGCCCCGGTGTGCCAGTTCGCGAGGTCACCGGTGGCCGAGACCTGGAAGGCGCCCAGGACACAGATGTCCAGGTGCCCGCCGCGCATGATCGCGAACGAGTCGGCGTGGTGGAAGTAGGAGGCGCCGGGGAGTTCGGTGACGGGGATCTTGCCGGCGTTGATGAGGTCGCCGTCGATCTGGTCCCCTTCGGCGGCCGGGCCCATGCCGAGCATCCCGTTTTCCGTGTGGAGCGTGATGTTCTGCTCCTCCGTAAGGTAGTTGGATACCAGGGTGGGCTGGCCGATCCCAAGGTTCACAAAGGATCCCGGGGCGATGTCCTTCGCCACGAGCCGGGCAAGGTCGTCGCGGCCGAGTGGGCCGTCAGAGGTCTGGAGGGACTTTTCATTGGACTGCACGTCCTTGGATTGAACGCTCATGTCAGGCCGCCTTCTCTGTTTTTTCGCCGCTGCCGGCAACCCGGACAATGCTGTTGACGTAAATTCCGGGGGTGACGACGTTTTCCGGGTCCAGCCCGCCGGTCGGGACGATCTCGGACACCTGGACGATCGTGTGCTTGGCGGCGGCGGCCATGATGGGGCCGAAGTTCCGTGCGGTCTTGCGGTAGACGAGGTTGCCCTTGCCGTCCGCCTTGAGGGCTTTGATCAGGGCGACGTCGGCGTGGATGGGCGTCTCGAAGACCTGGCCGCGGCCGTCGATGATGCGGGTCTCCTTGCCTTCGGCGAGCATGGTGCCGTACCCGGTGGGCGTGAAGAACCCGCCGATGCCGGCCCCGGCGGCGCGGATGCGCTCGGCCAGGTTGCCCTGCGGCACGAGTTCCAGTTCGATCTCGCCGGCCTTGTACTTGGCGTCGAAGTGCCAGGAGTCGGACTGCCGCGGGAAGGAACAGATCATCTTCTTTACCCGGCCCTCCTTAATGAGCAGCGCCAGGCCCTGATCGCCCTGCCCGGCGTTGTTGTTCACTACCGTCAGGTCCGTGGCGCCGCAGTCCATCAGTGCGTCGATCAGTTCGAACGGCTGCCCGGCGTTGCCGAACCCGCCGATCATCACGGTGGAGCCGTCCTTGATCCCGGCCACGGCCGCCTGGACCGAATCTACGAAGTTCAGCATTCCCCTACGCCTTTCGAGCAGTTACGTTTTCGAGCACCACGGCCAGGCCCTGGCCCACACCGATGCAGATCGCCGCGACGCCCCACCGTTCACCGGAGGCCTGCAGGGACCGGGCCAGCGTGCCGAGGATCCGGGTTCCGGAGGCGCCGAGCGGGTGGCCCATCGCGATGGCCCCGCCGTGCCGGTTAACGATGGAGGGGTCGATGCCCCACGCGTTGATGCACGCCAGGGACTGCGCGGCGAACGCTTCGTTAAGTTCGACGGCGCCCACCTGGTCCCAGCCGATGCCCGCCTTCGCGAGGGCCTTGTTCGCCGCTTCCACCGGGGCGAACCCGAAGTACTGGGGGTCATTGCCGTGCGCGCCGCGGCCCGTGATGCGGGCGAGAGGCTCCAGGCCCAGCAGCCCGGCGGCACCCTCGGATCCGATCCAGGCCGCGGAAGCGCCGTCGGACAGCGGGGACGCATTCCCGGCAGTGACGGTGCCGCCCACCTCTGCACCTTCGGGCTCATTGCGGAAGACCGTTTTCAAAGCCGCGAGTTTCTCCGCGGTGGAACCGGGGCGGATGCCCTCGTCCCGGACCAGGTCGGTTCCCGGCACCGGGGCCACCAGGTTGTCGTAGAAGCCCTGGTCCCAGGCGGCGGCGGACAGGTTGTGCGAGTCTGCGGCAAACTGGTCCTGCTGCTGGCGCGTCACGCCGTACTTCTCGCGCAGCCGTTCGGTGGCCTCGCCCAGGGAGATGGTCCACTCCTTCGGCATCGCCTTGTTGACCAGGCGCCAGCCCAGGGTGGTGGAGGCCAGGGTCATGTCCCCAGCGGGGTAGGGTTTCTCCGTCTTCGGCAGGACCCAGGGCGCGCGGGACATGGATTCGGCGCCGCCCACCAGCATCAGGTCGGCGTCACCGGCGTTGATCTGGCGCGAGGCGATGATCGCCGCGTCCAGCGACGAGCCGCAAAGCCGGTTCACGGTGGTGCCCGGAATGGACACCGGCAAGCCCGCCAGCAGGGTGCCCATCCGGGCGATGTTGCGGTTCTCCTCGCCGGCGCCGTTGGCGTTGCCGAACACCACCTCGTCGATCCGCTCGGGATCGAGCCCGGGGGCCCGCTTCACGGATTCCCTGATGACGTGCGCGGCAAGGTCATCCGGGCGGACGGCGGCGAGGCCGGAGCCGAATTTGCCGAACGGGGTGCGCACGGCGTCGTACACAAAAGCCTGGTTCATGGGGTTGTATCCATTCCGGTGTTGTCCATTTCATGGAACACCTGCTGCGCGGTTTTGAAGGCGGTGTTGGCGGAAGGTACGCCGCAGTAGATGGCGGTCTGGAGCAGGATTTCCTTGACCTCGTCCCTGCTCAGTCCGTTGGTGAGGGCCGCGCGGATATGCATGGCCAGCTCCTCCCAGTGCCCGTGCGCCACCATTGCGGTGATGGTGACGGCGGAGCGCATCTGCCGCGTCAGGCCGGGGCGGGTCCAGATGCCACCCCACGCGATCCGCGTGATCATGTCCTGGAAGTCCTCGGTGAACCCGTCCTTGTTGGCGTTGGCGCGGTCCACGTGCGCGTCGCCCAGGACTTCGCGGCGGACCACCATCCCGCCGTCGTAAATCTCCTGGCCGGTGGCCCCGGGCTGGACCACGCCGTGGCGTTCGGCGCCCTGCTGTTCCATGCCGCTCATTCGCTTGCTCCCCGCGATTCCCGGGATTCTGCCCAGGAAAGAAGGCCACGCATCAGCTCCGCCACGTGCGCCGGGGCCTCGGCGGGAGCCAGGTGCGCCACGCCCTCGAGCGTGACGGCGGTGGCGGTGCCGCCACCGGCGGTGATGCCTGCCGCAACTTCCTCAGCGAACGACGGCGGGGCCACGCCGTCCAGTGCCCCGGCAATGACCTGGGTGGGGACCTGGATGCTGCCCAGTTCCCCGCGGACGTCGAAGGCTGCCAGTGCTTCACAGCAGAAGGCGTAGCTGAAGCGGTCGGCGTCGCGGAGGGCGTGCAGGAGACGGCTGCTCAGCTCGGGTTCGCGGTCCATGAAACCCGGGGCAAACCAGCGCTCCGCCGAGCCCTGGATCATCACCGGTGTGCCCTGGCTGCGGACCGTTTCGGCCCGCTCCAGCCAACCCTCCGGCGTGCCCAGCTTCGCGCCGCTGCACTGCACTGACAGGCTCTTCAGCCGTTCGCCGTGCTTGATGCCCAACTGCAGGCCGGTGGCGCCGCCCAGGGAGACACCGGCGTAGTGGAAGGACTCTCCGGGGGCGATGGAATCGAGAAGGTCCACCACCGAGTCGGCTAAGGCGCCAACGTCGAATGCTTCTGTTGCGGCAGGCGAGACACCGTGGCCGGGCAGGTCCCAGGCAACCACGTCAAAGTCGTTCCCCAGCAGGGATGCGGTCCGGTTCCACAGGATGGAGGAGGTGCCCAGGGACGAGCCCACCACAAGGAGCGGGTGGCCGCCCAAGGGCCGCTGGGGCGACAGGAGGGCGGCTTTCAAGGCAGGTTTAGCCACGGCGGGCTCCTTTCGAGTCGGTGTCTGCAGATGGATTGGCGGCGAAGCCGGGGAAGGCGGCAAGGATGCGCCGGGAGATTTCGGTTGCCTCGCCCAGGTAGTTGGCCGGGTTGAGGAGTTCCTCCAGCCGGAGGTCGGTGAGCGCGCTGGCCGGGACGGCTTCGCGGAGCAGTTTGCGGTACGTGGCGGCCTGTTCCGCGGGCGGCGCCTGCAGGGTCTGGTCCACCACGGCCTGGAGCTGCTGCTTGCCGTTGCGTCCGTCCTTGTCCCCAAGCAGGGGCGCAACGGCGGCACCCACCCCTTCGGCCAGGAGCAACGGACCGGCAAGGTCCAGGTTGCGGCGCATGGCGTCCGGGAAAACCTGCAGCCCCTCGGCGAGCTCCCGGATGTGGCCGGCGGCGCCGAGGGCCAGGGACAGCAGCTGCCGGAGGGCCGGCCACTCGGTGTGCCACGCACCGTCCGGGCGCTCGTCGTTGAAGTTGGCGGCGGCCAAATGCAGTTGTGCCACCAGTTGGGGTGCCTGAAGCGCTGCGCTGCGGACCAGCACGGACAGAACCGGATTCTGTTTCTGCGGCATCGCCGAGGAGACGCCGCGGCCGGCGGCCCGCGGCTCGGCCAGCTCGCCCACCTCGGGACGGCTCAGGAACAGGACGTCAGCGGCGATCTTGCCGGCGGCATCCAGCACTGCAGCGAGGCCGTGGCCCAGCGACGTGATGGCCAGGCGGTTGGTGTGCCAAGGCGCCGGAGCAGGGGCGAGGCCCAGCTGGGATGCCAGGGCATCAGCGAGGCTGAAGGCCGTCTCCGATGAACCGGAGGTCAGGACGCTTCCTGCGGCCAGGGTGCCGGCAGCACCCCCGGACTGGACCGGAAACTCCAGGTTGTCCAGGTGCCGTCCAGCGGCAGCCGCACCGTGGAACCACTGCGCCGCCCGGAGCCCGAACGTGAACGGCAGCGAATGCTGCGTCAGGCTCCTGCCCACGCACAGCGTGTCTGCATGCTGCTCCGCCAAGGTGGCGATCGCCGTCGTGGTGCCTTTCAAGTCGGCCAGGAGCGCCTCGACGGCGTTCCGGGCAACCAGCATCAGCGCCGTGTCCAGCACGTCCTGGCTGGTCAGCGAGGTGTGCACGGCCTTCCCGGCCCCGACACCGGAGCTATCCAGCGCCGCGACATGCTTGCGCAGGTCGGCCAGCAGCGGGATTACGGGGTTGCCGCCACCCTGGGCGCGCCGCGCGAGGCCGGCAGGATCGTAACGGCCCGCCTCAGCGGCGGAGGAGACGACGGCGGAAGCACCGGCGGGTGCCAGGCCCGCCTTTTCCAGCACGGCAGCCCAGCCGGACTCGACGGCGAGGATCGCCGCCAGCACTGCCCGGTCCCCCGTCAGCGCCGCCACACGAGGCGACGCCGAGACAGGGCTGAGCAGGCCGACGTCGCCCACTGAACTGGCCGTTTCAGTCACTGGAAGTCCAGGAAAACTGTCTCGCCCTCACCCTGAAGGCGGATGTCAAAGGTGAGGCCGCCGTCGGCATCGCGCCGGGCGATGAGCGTCTTGCGGCGCTCCGGTTCCAGCGAGCCAAGCAGCGGGTCATTGGCCAGGGCCTCCTCGTTTTCCGGGAGGTAGATGCGGGTGAAGAGCCGGTTGGTCAGCCCGCGGGCGAAGAGGGCCACCGAGATGAACGGCGCGGCCCCCGGCTTCGTCGGGCCCGGGTTCACGGTGGTGAAGGTGTACACGCCGCTGTAGCCGACGGATCCGCGGCCCCAGCCGGTAAAGGTGTAGCCGTCGCGGACCAGCGAGCCGGTCTTCTGAACCACGTTGCCTTCGGCGTCGGGCTGCCAGATTTCCAGGATTGCGTCGGGAACGGTCTCGCCGGCGCCGTCATACACGGTGCCCTGGAGGCGGATGGATCCCGGTGAGCCGGGGGCCAGGAGTTCGTTGTCCTTCTCGAACGGCAGCGCGTAGCCGTAGAACGGGCCTACGGTCTGGCCGGGGGTGGGGACAAGCTGGGTGGTCTGGTTGCTCATGTGCCTATTCCTCATCGCCTTCTGCACCAAGTGCCTCGTTTTCGGTCCAGGTCCGCTTGGGCCCGGTCAGGACGATGTCCCAGTTGTAGCCCAGCGCCCACTCAGGCTCGGTGAGGTTGTGGTCGTAGTCGGCCACCAGCCGGTCACGGGCGTCCTGGTCCACGATGGTCTGGTAGATCGGATCCAGCGGGAAGAGCTGGTCGCCGGGGAAGTACATCTGCGTGATGATGCGCTGGGTGAACTCGGTGCCGAACAGCGAGAAGTGGATGTGCGCCGGGCGCCAGGCGTTCAGGTGGTTCTTCCACGGGTAGGCGCCGGGCTTGATGGTGGTGAACCGGTAGGAACCGTCGGGGCCGGTGATGCAGCGGCCGATGCCCGTGAAGTTGGGGTCGATCGGGGCCGGGTGCTGGTCGCGCTTGTGGATGTAGCGGCCGGACGCGTTGGCCTGCCAGATTTCCACCAACTGGCCCACAACGGGGCGGCCGCTGCCGTCCAGGACCTTGCCGGCCACGATGATCCGCTCACCCTGGGGTTCGCCGTTGTGCTGGATGGTGAGGTCCGATTCCAGGGCGTGCACGTCCTGGTGGCCGAAGGCCGGGGAGTACAGCTCAATGGTTTCCGGATCCGTGTGGTGCAGGCTTTTGGTGGGGTGGCGCAGGATGCTGCTGCGGTAGGGCGGGTAGTCGAGCCGGGGCTGGGTTTCGGCCGGCGCGCCATCCTTGAGGGCGCGCGCGTAGGCGTCGGCGAGTCCGTTAATCTCTGCACTGAGATCAGCCTGGGTCTCGACGGCGCGGTCCAGGGTCACGTGCGCTGCGTGGGGTTCGGCGGCCGGTACGAGCTCGTCGGTCTCAGCTTGGGTGTTGATGTCCTGCGGCACGGCTGGCTCCTTTCGTGGGTGGTTTCTTAGGTGGTGTGGTTCAGAAGCGGTGGAGCGAGTCGTATTGGACGGCGTGGCGGACAGGGGCGTTGGGCGCCCCGTAGCCGTCGTAGTCGCCGCGGCGTTCCACCATTTCGAAGAACACACTGCCCACGGTGGCGGTGTAGAAATGGAGGAATTCCCCGCTGGCGTCCCGGTCGTACAGGAGGTTGAGCTCCCGAAGGGTGGCCAGGAATCCCGGTTCAAGGTCGAAGCGGGCGTCCAGGTCCTCGTAGTAATTGGCTGGAATCTGCAGGAACTCAAGGCCGCGCTCCCGGGCGGACCTGGCCGCGGACACGAGGTCGCCCACCGCGAACGCGATGTGTTCCTGGTACGTCTTGTGCGCCTGCTGGGCCGGCGCCTGCTGGTGGGGTGCCAGGTTCAGGACCAGCCGCACCGCGCCGTCGGAGGTCTGCATAACCTGCGAGCGCACCAGGCCGCTGGGGCTCGGCACCTCCGCGAACGGCTGCGGCTCAAGGGCGAGTGCGCTGGTGTAAAAGAGGACGGCTTCGTCGAAGTGCTGCCAGGGCTGGGCCAGGTTCACGTGGTCAATAACAGCGCCAGGCCCGATGCTGCCGGCGGGCCCAAGCCCCTCACCGAACTCATGGGTCCAGGCGGCGGTGCCGTCCGGGCTGCCCTGGCACAGGAAGATCTCCGTGGAGTCCGGGGCGGAGATGCCCTGGAACACTTCCTCGTCGGCCTGGACCTTCCGCGCCACCACCGGCGCCTTGAGCTGCTGGGCCCGGGCAGAGGCAATCACGGGAGAATCGACGTCGAACCCCAGGGCGGCGATGGCCGGCTCGGCGTGGGTCGCCGCCTGTTCGTTGATGATTACCCGCGCTTGGCCCATGCTCCAGAGCTGGACGTCCTTGGTGCGATGCCGTCCCTCAAAAGCAAAGCCGAGCTGGCCCAGGAGCTTCTCGAGCTGGGCGGTGTCGTCGGCCTTCACTTCTGCGAAGTTGAAGCCCGCCGGTTCGCTTACCTTGGGCAGCGTGGCCAGTTCCATGGGATAACGACGGCGGGAGGCGGCGCCGTTGGCGGCCGCACCGTCCGCTGAGGAGCCTGCGAGCCACTTGGCGCTCTGTTCCTCCAGCCAAATCAGCGAGCGCATGGCATCCACGGCGGTGCGTTCAACATCTGACTGGCGGAAAACGTCGTTGAAGACCTCGAGGGAAACCGGGCCGGTGTACCCGGCGCGGACCACGTGGCCCATGAACTTGGCGAGCTCGAACTGGCCTTCGCCCGGGAAGACCCGGTAGTGGCGGCTCCAGGACAGGACGTCCATGGAGAGTTTAGGGGCGTCGGCAACCTGGACGAAGAAGATCTTCTCCGCGTCGATGTTTTCGATGGGTGCGGTGTCCCAGTCGCGGGAAAGGATATGGAAGGAGTCCAGGCAGGTGCCGAAGTTGGGGTGGTCCACCATCTCCACCAACCGGTACGCGTGCTCGTAGTCGTTGACGTACTTGCCCCAGGCCAGGGCCTCGTAGGCGACCTTCACGCCGTGGTCCCCGGCCAGCTCCGCGAGTTCGGTGAGCTGGGAGGCGCGGAGGCCGTCGTCGTCGATGGTAGCGGTGGCAACGTTGGAGCAGACCAGGATGGTGTCCATGCCCAGCCGGGACATCAGCTTGAACTTCGCTTCCGCCCGCCGGAGGTTGGCCTTCAGCAGGTCCGGAGTGACGCCGTCGAAATCACGGAACGGCTGGTAGAGGTCCAGGCCCAGGCCGAGGTCTGCAGCCATCTTGCGGACGTCCTCGGGGCTGAGGGGTGAGGTGACCAGGTCCTGCTCAAAAATCTCGATGCCATCGAAACCTGCGATGGCGCAGGCCTGCATCTTTTCCTTCAGGGTGCCGGACAGGCAGACAGTGGCGATTCCCGTACGCATCAGGCGGCCACCTCTTCGGCGGCGACGAGCTCCAGGAAGTGCGAGCGCATGCGATCCGGATCAGGCTCCAGGCCGGTGAAGATGCGGAACGCATCGGCTGCCTGGCCCACCGCCATCCGGCCGCCGTCCAGCACCTCGCAGCCCTTGGCGCGGGCAGCCCGGACCAGTTCGGTTTCGATGGGGCGGTAGACAATGTCCGCTACCCAGTGGCGGGATTCCAGCAGCTCCAGGTCCAGCGGGACGCCCGGGTGCGCTGCCATGCCCACAGGAGTGCAGTGCACCAGGCCGTCGGCCAGCGGCATCAGCTGCGGCAGCTCCACGGCCGTACGCGCCGTGACAGTGCTCTCCGGGAAGAAGCCGGCCAGTTCAGCCGCCCGGGCCGCGCCGCGGGCGGCATCCATATCCACCAGGTCCAGGTGGCGGACCCCGGCGGTCAGCAGGGCATAGGCCACCGCAGACCCGGCGCCGCCCGCCCCCAACTGCACCACGCGGTCCAGCCCGGCACCGGGAAGACCGGAGGCGAGGGCGGCCGCGAAGCCGGAGAAATCGGTGTTGTGGCCGACGAACCGGCCATTTTGGATCACCACGGTGTTGACGGCGCCCAACCGGAGGGCGTCCGGGGATACCTCATCCAAATGCTGCAGGACCAACTGCTTGCAGGGGTGGGTGATGTTCAGGCCGTTGAAGCCCAGGCTGCGGGCACTCTGCAACAGCTGGCCCACGGACTCGCCGGGAAGGCCCAACTCCAGCAAGTCGATGGGCCGGTAAAGGTAGCGCAGGCCCTGCACATCACCTTCGCGTTCGTGCATGGGCGGGGTGAGTGACGGCATCACGCCATCGCCGACCAGTCCCACAAGGTAGGACTCAGTTCGATTACTCATCCGTGCAGCTCCTTTGGTACGACACCTGGCTGCTGCGGGGCTGCTGCCGGGTGATGGAAATTACGATACATGATTTGTTCACTGACCGCACGCATGTTCTACATACGAACGAAACGAAGCCCGGGAGGGCGGAGCAGACCAAAGCCCTTACCGCTGGGGCAACCTGGCGGCAAGCTCCGCCGCCGCTTCCTGCAGCAGGGGAACGTGCGCTTCGAGCTCCTCAAGGCTGAGCCGGAAGACGGGGACGGCGGTGGCCAATGAGGCGAACGCGTGCCCCTGGTCGTTGAACAGCGGGACGGCCACAGCGCGCATGCCGGTCTCATTCTCCTCATCCATCACCGCGAACCCCCGGCGCCGGACGAGTTCGATTTCGGCGTGGAAAGCCTCCCTGTCAGTGATGGACTTTTCCGTCAGCGGCTCGAGCGGAAGGTCCGCGAGGAGCTTTTCGCGCTCGGAGTCCTCGGCGAACGCCACCAGGGCCTTGCCGACGGCGGTGGTGGAGAGGGAGCCGAGGTGGCCCGGATCGCTGGTCACCCGGAACATTTTTGGGCCGTCCACCTTGTTCACGGTCAGGTGGTGGTGGCCGTCCCGGACGCTGAGGATAGTGGCCTCCCCCGTCTGCTCGGTCACTCGGCGGAGGACAGGCATTGCAGTCCCGGCGAAGCCATGGTGGTTGGAAACCCGCTGGCCGAGCTGGAAGATCCGCAGGCCCAGGTGATACCGGCGCCCCTCGGCCTCGTAGTCCACAAAGCCGTCCCGGGTTAGGGAGGCAAGGAGGCGGTAGGTGGTGCTGAAGGGCAGCTGGGCCCGGCGGGAGATTTCCGCCGCACTCGCACCCCTCGGCTCATCACCCAGCAAAACCAGCAGGCCCAGGGCTTTGCCCACCATGTCCGTCCGGTCAGCTGACCGCCCCGCCTTGGCAGGAGTTTCGTCTTCAGCGACTCCGTCGTCTGCTGTGGCTTGGTTCACACTCATACCTCGATGTTGCCACAATGTGAGAGCTATTGCCAGAGCGTGATTATTTTCTTGACAAGTGACTGCCCTCACAGCCACTATTGCTGTATCGCACAAGTAGCTCCCACAATGTGGCTACTGTCCGGGTTCTCCCGCACCTCCAGCCGTGCCGCGCCAAGCCACCACCCCCAGGCAGCGCCGGCTGCGAGTCCTGATCCATCCGCGACAAAGTCGTCACATCAAAGGAACTCCATGAGCCAGATACTTCCGTCCGCTGAGCCGGGCATTGCTGCCCCGGCCGGGACGCCGAAGAAGGCAGCCCTCGCCAGCTTCCTGGGCAGCGCCGTCGAATACTACGACTTCTTTATCTTCGGTTCCGCCGCCGCCCTCATCTTCCCCACGGTCTTCTTCCCGGATGCTGACGCCAACGCGGCCATCATGTCCTTCGCCACCTTTGGCTTCGCCTACGTGGCCCGGCCCGTAGGAGCGGTCATCCTGGGCCACTTCGGCGACCGGGTGGGCCGGCGGAAGGTCCTGATGTTCACCCTCCTCCTGATGGGCGCCTCCACCTTCCTGATTGGCTGCCTTCCGGACTTCAACACCGTTGGCTGGTGGGCTCCGGCACTGCTGGTGCTCGCCCGGCTCTGCCAGGGCCTTTCCGCCGCAGGCGAGCAGGCGGGCGCTTCCTCCATGACGCTGGAACACGCCCCGGATAACCGCCGTTCCTTCTTCACCTCCTGGACCCTCACCGGCACCCAGGGCGGCCAGATCCTCGCCGCCCTCGTCTTCATCCCCGTGCTCGCACTTCCGGACGAGATCAAGTACGGCATCGGCTGGCGCATCCCCTTCTGGCTGAGCGCCGTCGTCGTAGTGGTGGCGTTCTTTATCCGCCGCACCCTGCACGAGCCGCCGGCCTTCGAGGAAGCCCAGAAAACCGCCCAGATCTCCAAGCTCCCCGTCGCCGACCTCCTCAAAGGCCACTGGCGCGACGTCCTCCGGGTCATCTGCTGCGCCTTCATCGCCGCCGTCTCCACCGTCTTCGGCACCCTTGCAATCAGCTACGCCAAAACCGTGGCCGGCGTGGACGGCACCACCACCCTGTGGCTCGTGGTGGGAGCCAACCTCGTGGCACTCAGCACCCAGCCGCTGTTCGGCATGCTGGCGGACAAGATCGGCCGCAAGCCCGTCTTCATCTACGGCGCCCTCGCCAGCGCCGCACTGACGCCCGTTTTCCTGCTCAGCCTCGAATCCGGCAGCGTGCCGCTGATGTTCCTGGCCGCCATCGGCTTCTTCTCCTGCGGCTACGCAGCCTCCAACGCCGTCTGGCCGTCCTTCTACGCCGAGATGTTCAGCACCAAGGTGCGCTTCTCCGGCCTGGCCATCGGCACCCAGCTCGGCTTCCTGATGGCAGGATTCGCCCCCGCCATTGTGGCGGCCATGGGCGGCATCAAGCCCGGCGGCTGGGTGCAGATCAGCATCTTCACCGCCGTCATCTGCATAGTGGCAGCCATCTCCGCGCTCACCGCCAAGGAAACGTTCAAGGTTCCCACCAAGCAGCTCGGCCTGAAGTAATTTTTGCGGGAGCACCTATGCTGCTCCCCCAAATTCCTTCCGCCAAAGCCCGCCATTCCCCCGGAGTGGCGGGCTTTCCGGTGCCCGGGGCGCCAGCAGCCTGGCGGGCAAGCGGGCAGGAGCGTACGACGGCGTGTCCCGGCAGCGGCGTACCGCTTCCCTTCCCCGGCGCTGACCCGGCGCTGAGCAGGCACGTCATCAATTCACGGCTTGCCGGAAAGGAAGGCTACCCTAAGTAGTCCCCTTTTCTATTTCTGCCCCTCCCCCCGGCAGCCCTCCAAGGCGGTTTTCTGTGCGTTCCTACCTCCGTCCCCGCGTCCTGATGGCTGCGGCGGCTGCCCTGACCCTTACCGGCTGCGGTTTCAGCGGTACCCAGACCCAGGCCTCCCAGTCCGCCGCAGCGGCCGACACCAGCCAGCGCATCGTCGTCGACAACTTCCGTGCGCCGGTAGCCAACTGGGCCGTCGAGTCCGACGCCGCCTACATCCTGTCCCTGGCCGGCTGCCTCGAGACGCTGACCACCTTCAACCAGGCCGAGGGCAAGGTCCTCCCCTCGCTGGCCACCGAGTGGAAGCAGACCTCACCCCTGGACTGGGACTTCAGCATCCGTCCGGGCGTCAAATTCCAGGACGGCACCGGGCTCACCGCCGAGTCCGTCGTGTCAGCGCTCAACCACGTGCTGGACGCGAAGGTCCCCGCCCGGGCCTTCAACCGCACCATGATCAGCAGCGTCACCGCACTGGACGCGCAGACCGTCCGCGTCAGCACGCCGGCCGAGAACCCGCTGGTGCCGTACCGGCTGGCCAGCGTCAACACCGGGATCCTGGCACCCGCCGCCTACAAGGCCGAAGGCCTGGACCCGTTCGGCCACTGCACCGGCCCCTTCACTCCCGTCTCCGAGAAGGCAAAGCAGTCCCTGACCCTGGACCGCAACGAGAACTACTGGGGCGGCGACGTGCAGCTCGCCGGCGCCGAAATCCGCTTCATCACCAACGGTGCCACCCGCGCCGCCCAGGTGCAGACCGGGGAAGCGGACATTTCCCTGTCCATCCCCGTCGCCAGCCTCGCCGCGCTGAAGGCGGACGACGGCGTCTCCGTGCTGGGCGCCGATTCCCCCCGCACTGCCACGCTCTACATGAACAACGGCCGCGCACCGCTGGACAACGTCGACGTCCGCAAGGCCATCCGGGACGCCCTGGACCTCGATGCCCTCGCTGCCAGCGTTTACGAAGGTGCCGCCCTCCCGGCCACCGGACCTTTCGCGCCCTCCGAGCCCTGGACCGGCGAAAAGCAGGACAAGCAGCAGCAGAACCTCGAGGAAGCCCGCAAGCTGCTCGCCAATGCCGGCTACACGGCCGGCCGCCCCCTGGAAATTATCGCCATCGTGGAGCGTGCCGAGTTTGCCGATGTTGCCGCCGTCGTCCAGGAGAACCTGAAGAAGATCGGCATCCCGGTCACCATCACGTCCAAGGAATACGCCTCGGCGGAGCCGGACGTCCTGGCCGGGAACTACGACATGCTGCTCAGCCAGCGCAACCGGCTGATCGACATCGCGGACCCCATCGGGTTCCTGACCGCGGACTACACCTGCAAAGGCACATACAACCTGAGCCACTTCTGCGACCCGGAGTACGACCGGATTATCGCCGAAGCCGCCACAACAGTGGACACGAACGAGCGCTACAAGCTGTACGCGGAAGCAGGCCAGATCCTCCAGGACAAGGCGGTCAACGCTTGGCTGGTGAACGAACAGGCAACTGACGCGATCCGCACCAACGTCCTCTCCTACGTCCAGGACCCGCTGTCCCGCTACGTCCTGACGGCGAAGACGGGCAAGACCGCGTCCTAGTCCAACTCTCCGGAATCCCGCGAATGCTGCAGTTCATCACTAAACGGACGGCCACCCTGGTGGCCGCCGTTGTGGTGTCCTCTTTCGCGGTCTTCCTGATCCCGTACTTCACCCCAGGTGATCCAGTGCGGAAGATCATCCGCTCCCGGGTGGCGGGCGATGCTGTCGACGAGTCCGCCGTGCAGGGACTCAGCGAGAGCCTGGGCCTGAATGACCCGCTGGCCGTCCAGTACTTCCGTTGGCTGGGGGACTTCTTCAGCGGTGACATGGGCCTGTCCTTCGTCAGCCGCACCCCTGTGGCTGAGCAGGTGCTTCCGGCACTTTCCGTCACGCTCAGCCTGGTCACCATGGCACTGGTCCTGGCCGCGGCGGTATCGCTCCCGCTGGGAATCATTGCCGGACTGAGGCCGGGAAGCACCGCGGACAAGGCAATCACCGCCGTAACGCAGGCCCTGATCGCCATGCCGGAATACTGGGTGGCTCCCGTGCTGGTGCTGGTCTTCGCCCTGAAGCTGTCCTTGCTGCCCACCGCAGGATGGAACGATCTCTCGTCCGCCGTCCTGCCCGCACTGACCCTGGCCCTGCGTCCCATCAGTTTCTTCACCTCGGCGGTAAGGGCCGGCATCATCGACGCCGCAGCCGCGGAACACGTGCCGGCCTCCCGGGCACGCGGCCTAAGCCAAGGCCAGGCCATCCTCCGCCACGTGGTGCCGAACGGACTGGTGCCGCTGTCCACCCTGTTCGCCGTGTGGTTCGCGGGGCTGCTGGGCGGATCAGTCATCGTCGAGGTCATTTTCGCGGTGCCCGGCATGGGCAGGCTGCTCTTCGACGCCGTGGTCAACAGCGACATCCCGCTGGCCCAGGGCGGCGTGGTGGTAGTGGTGGCACTCGCCGTCGGCGTCACCACCCTGGCGGACTTCGTGCACCGGTTCCTCAGCCGCACGGTGGGAGCGTCCCTTGCGTAAATGGTTGAACGTCACCACCCTTGCAACGACGGTGCTTGCCCTCATTGTGCTGGCGGTACTCCTGGCCCCGTGGGTCTCGCCCTATCCGCCGGCGGAACAGAACCTGGTTGAACGCCTTGCTCCGCCGTCGGCCGGGCACTGGCTGGGAACGGACAACCTGGGCCGGGATACCCTCAGCCGGATCCTCGAAGGCGGCCGGTTCTCCATGTCCGTGGCGGCACTGGCAACCCTGCTGACGTGCCTCCTGGGCGTGGCCATCGGCATCCTGAGTGCGAGGCGGCGCGGCTGGGTGGATGAATTCCTGACCCGCACCAACGACGTCCTGCTGGCCCTGCCGGAAATGGTGGTGGCGCTGTTCATCGTGGCGGCGCTGGGCACAGGCTTCGGGCCGCTGCTGCTCGCGCTTGTGGTCACAGGGTGGACGCCCTTTGCCCGGCTCGCCCGCACCCTGGCGTACGACGTCTCGGCCCGGGGCTTCGTTGACGCTGCGCGCGTGGTGGGCTGCACGCCGTCGTTCATTGTCTTCCGGCACGTCCTGCCGCACCTCGCAGCCCCGATCCTGGGCCAGGCGACACTGCGGTTCGGGCACCTGCTCATCAGCGTCGGCGCGCTGTCCTACCTGGGCCTGGGCGTCCAGCCCCCGCAGTCGGACTGGGGTTCCATGCTGGCGGCAGCGCAACCGTTCGCGGACCGCGCCCCCATGGGAATCCTTGCCCCCGGCCTGGTGATCTTTACCGTGGCCCTCTGCGTAACCCTGATCGGCCAGCGGGCAGCCCACATGGCCGCGGCACCGCTGCTGATGCCGCAGGCTGCGGAAAAATGAGCTCCGTGAACACGCGCCTGGTCCTGGAGGACCTGGAGGTGAGCCACAGAGCTTCCGACGGCGGGACTTCCGGCAAGGACCTGCTGTCCGGCGTCTCCCTGTCCGTTGATCCCGGTGAGTTCGTTGCGCTCGTGGGCAGTTCCGGTTCCGGCAAGACGCTGACTGCGATGTCCTGCCTGCAGCTGCTGCCGCCCAGCCTGGGCATCACCGGCGGTTCCGTCAGGCTGGGGGACCTGGACCTGACCCGCGCGTCCGAACAGGAGCTCAACTCGGTGCGCGGCGGACGGCTGGGGATGCTGTTCCAGCAGCCCAAACGCATGTTCAACCCGAACCGGACCATTGAGCAGCACCTCAAGGAGCCGCTGCGCCTGCACGCCGGACTGCGCGGCACGAAGGCGCGCAGCAAGGCTCTGGAGCTGCTCGACGAGGTGGGCTTCGCCGATCCCGTGAAGGGGATCCGGGCCTACCCGCACCAGCTGTCCGGCGGTATGGCCCAGCGGGCCATGACGGCACTGGCCCTGGCCGGGCGGCCCGGGATGCTGTTGGCAGATGAGCCGACGTCGGCGCTGGACAAGGTGCTGGAGCGCCAGATCCTGCAGCTGTTGGACAGGGAACGCCGGGAACGCGGCTTGGGCGTCCTCTACATCACCCATAACATCGCCTCCGTTGCCGCCTTCGCCGACCGCGTGCTCGTCATGAACTCGGGCAGCATTGTGGAGGCTGGACCTGCCGGTGCGCTCCTTACCCGGCCCAGGACGGCCTACACCCGCGAGCTGCTGGCTGCCGCGCGCCTTGCGCCGGAGTCCCGCCGTCGTCCGCCTTCCAGGGAACGCGACATCCTGGTGCTGCAGGGTGTGGGCAAGCACTTCGGGCCGCGGCGGAAGCTGGGCCATGCCGCGCTGCAGGATGTGTCGCTGACCCTGCGGCGCGGGGAAATCCTGGGCGTCCTGGGGCAGTCGGGCTCCGGCAAGAGCACCCTGGCCAAGGCCATCGTGGGCCTGGACACGGCCAGCACGGGAACCATCACCCGGCAGCTCGATGCTGCGGGACCACGTGAGGCAACGGCCGTGCAGCTGGTGTTCCAGGAACCGCACGGCGCGTTTGACCCGCGGATGACGCTCCGCACCAGCCTTCAGGCCCCGCTGCGCGCGCATCATGACCTTTCGCCGGAACACCGGGACGAGCGGATCACCGCCGCGATGGCTGAGGTGGAGCTGGATGCAGCTTTGCTGGACAAGCGCCCCGGGCAGTGCTCCGGCGGCCAGTTGCAGCGCGCCACAATCGCGCGGGCCCTGCTGCTGGAGCCGCAGGTCCTGATCTGTGACGAAGCTACCTCGGCACTGGACGCCCTCACGCAGCGCACCATTCTTAACCTGCTGCTGCGGCTGCAGCGCGAGCGCAACCTGTCCCTGATCGTCATTTCGCACGACATGGACGTGGTGCGGTACATGTGCGACCGGGTGGCTGTGCTGCTCGAAGGGCGCGTGGTTGAGGTTGCGGAAACCAAGGACTTTTTTGCGGCGCCACAGCACAAGCACAGCCAGGCCCTGGTGGAAGCCTCAATTCCTTGCCGGGCGGACGGACTGTGGAGTGTCCTGGACATTGCGAAGCCATAGTCGCGCTATGGCCGGCCGGTTTCCAATACGGACGCGAGATCGAAGCTGACCGGTTCCTCCAGCTGCGCGTAGGTGCACGATTCCGGGTCCCGGTCCGGCCGCCAGCGGTTGAACTGGGCCGTGTGCCGGAACCGGTCCCCCTCCATGTGGTCGTACCGGACCTCCACCACCAGTTCCGGGCGCAACGGCACGAAGGAGAGATCCTTCCCGGCGCTCCAGCGGCTGCCTTCGGCATTCCGCGGGGTCCGCTCCCCTTCCTCCTGTTTGCCCCACGCCCAGGGGTGGCCGTCAAAATCGGTGACCAGCGGCTGGAGCTGTTCGTACAGCTCCTGTCGGCGCTTCATGGGGAAAGCGCCAATCACCCCCACGCTGGCCAGGCCGCCGTCGTCCTTGTAGAGGCCGAGCAGCAGCGAGCCGATGACGTCCGGCCCGCTCTTGTGCACGCGGTAGCCCGCCACCACACAGTCGGCTGTGCGCTCGTGCTTGGTTTTGAACATCACCCGCTTGTCCGGCTGGTACTTACCGTCCAGCGGTTTGGCTATGATTCCGTCCAGGCCGGCCCCCTCGAACTGCCGGAACCACTGTTCTGCCATGTCCTTGTCGGTGGTGGCGGCGGTGAGGTGGACCGGGGCTTGGCTGGCTGCGAGTGCCTTCTCAAGCGCCGCCCGACGCTCGGTAAAGGGCCGGTCCGTGTAGTCATCGTCGCTCAAGGACAGCAGATCAAACGCCACGAACGAGGCGGGTGTCTGGGAAGCGAGCAGTTTCACACGGCTGGCGGCGGGGTGGATGCGCTGCTGCAGGGCATCAAAATCCAGCCGGTCCCCTGACGCGCCCACCACGATGATCTCGCCATCAACCACGCAGCGCGGTGGCAGGTTTTCCTTGAGCGCCTCAACCAGCTCCGGGAAGTAGCGGGTCATCGGCTTTTCATTTCGGCTGCCAATTTCCAGGTCGTCGCCGTCACGGAAGATGATGGACCGGAAGCCGTCCCACTTTGGCTCGTAACTGAGGCGCCCTTCCGGGATGCCGCTGACGGCCTTGGCGAGCATGGGCGGGACGGGCGGCATCACAGGAAGTTCCATGTGCCCATTCTTGCCCGGAGTCAGCCACTCGCGGAACCCCAGAGGGCGTGCGGCTTACCCCGCCAGCAACCAGACGATCAGGACCAGCACCGGGGCGGCCGCCGCCGTCGAAATGAGGATGCTTTCCCGCGCCACTGCCACTCCCCTGCCGTATTTGCTGGCAAACAGGAACACATTCTGTGCGGGCGGCAGCGCCGCCATCAGCACCACGCCCAGGAGCATGTGCTGGTCCAGGTTGAAAAGGAAGCGGCCGACGACGAACGCCACCGCCGGCATCACCGCGGACTTCAGCGCGGTGGCAGTGAGGATTTCGGCCGTGTGCCCGCCGCTTTGCAGCATGCGGGTACCGCGCAGGGACATACCGAATGCGAGCAGCACCACCGGGACCGCCGCGCCGCCCAGGAGCGTCAGCGGCGCCATTACCGGATCAGGAAGCTCCACCTTGAACGCGGCCAGAACCACTCCCAGGAGGGAGGCGATGATCATGGGATTCCGGAACGGCTGGGTGAGCAGCAGGCGCGGCGCGAACCGGCCGGCCTCAGAGAGGTCCAGCACGGTAAGGACCAGTGGTGCAAATAAAAGCAGCTGAACCAGCAGGACGGGTGCCACCGGGGTGGCATCTCCCAGGGCATACAGCGTGATGGGAATGCCGATGTTGTTGGCATTCACGTAGGAACTGGCCATCGCACCGATAGTGGTCTCAGCCAGCGGCCGCCGGAACCACAGCCGGCTAACCACCACGTAGAGCAGAGCGGTGGCGGCCGCGGTGATCAGCGCCAGCGGAACGTAGGCGGAAAAGACCGTAGTGATGTCGGATTCCAGGACCACCGTGAACAGCAGGACGGGGTTGGTGATGAAGAAGGCGGTCCGCGTCAGTGCCGAAACCGTGGGCTCCCCGCCCAGCCCGCACCGTGCGGCGATGTACCCCACTGCAATGACGACGCCGATCACCGCCAGCCCGATCAGCACACCGCCCACGAGTGGTACTTCCTTCCAGTTCCGCCGCCTGCGCAGGAGTTCCGGGGAAGCGCAGTACTACAAGTTACAAACTTATCCGACAAGCGGCGTGCCGCAGGCACGCCGGTCCCACCTCGGCGATGCACGCCAGAAAATCCTCGACACAGCACCACGCCGGACGGTAGAGGTTAAGGATGGTTACCGTCGGCTTCCACGCCTCCCATGAACAGATCAGTCCCGGCCAACTGCTTAAGGACGTCCAGCACGCGGAACGCGTCGGCTTCGACGCGGCCATGTGCTCGGACCACATCGAGCCGTGGTCCGCCCGGCAGGGGCACTCGGGGTTCGCATGGTCGTGGCTGGGGGCTGCGCTGGCCACAACAAAGCTCCGCTTCGGAGTGGTGACGGCGCCGGGACAGCGCTACCACCCGGCCATCATTGCCCACGCCTCAGCCACCCTGGCCAGCATGTTCCCGGGCCGCTTCTGGTTCGCTCCCGGCAGCGGCGAGAACATGAACGAGCACATTACGGGTGACGGGTGGCCGGCAAAGGACATCCGCCAGCGCCGGCTGGAGGAAAGCGTTGAGGTCATCCGGCGCCTGCACCGGGGCGAGGAGGTCACCCACCGCGGCCTGGTGACTGTGGAACAGGCAAGGATCTGGGACGTTCCGGACAATCCCCCGCCGCTCATCGCTCCAGCGGTCAGCGTGGACACCGCGCGCCGGGCGGCCTCCTGGGCGGACGGCCTGGTCACCGTGAACCAGCCTGCCGACAAGCTCAAGGACATGCTGGCCGCCTACCGGGACTACGGCGGGCGGGGCAAGGCTGTCCTGCAGGTGCATTTGTCCTGGGCCGGGAACGAGGACGAAGCAGTTGCCGTTGCCCTCGACCAGTGGCGGACCAACACCTATGATCCGCCCATCCCGTGGGACCTGCCCACGGCCGGACACTTCGACCTCGTGGGCAAACACGTGACGGAGGAGCAGGTCCGCACAACAGTCAACATCTCAGCAAGCCTGGAACAGCACGTGGACTGGCTTGCCGGGTACGCGGAGCTGGGCTTCGACGAGCTCTACCTGCATTTTGTGGGCCAGGAGCAGGCACCGTTTATCGACACGTTCGCCGGAGAGGTCCTCCCGCAGCTGCGCACACCCGGCGGAATCCCTGCCGGTGTCCACGCTGTGCCGCAGCTTGCGGCGGCCGCTGCCGAACCGCCGTCGTCCGGTGCTTCCGCATGAGGATCGCGGAAACCTCGGACCTCTGGTGGAAAAATGCGGTGGTCTACTGCCTGGACGTTGAGACGTTCTTTGACGACGACGGCGACGGCATCGGCGACTTCGCCGGCCTCACTCAGCGCGTGGACTACCTGGCCGCCCTGGGCGTGACCTGCATCTGGCTGATGCCGTTCTACCCTTCGCCGGACCGGGACGACGGCTACGACGTGACGGATTTCTTCACCGTAGATCCCCGGCTGGGCACCATGGGGGACCTGGTCGAGTTCATCCGGGCGGCCAGGGACCGCGGCATGCGGGTCATCGCGGACTTCGTGGTCAACCACACCTCGGACCAGCACCCGTGGTTCATCGAGGCCCGGAAATCCAAGGACAACCCGTACCGGGACTTCTACGTGTGGCGGAGCGACACTCCTCCGGACACGTCCTCGGAGGTGGTGTTCCCCGGCGAGGAAACCTCGCTGTGGACCCAGGATGACGCCACCGGGGAGTGGTACCTGCACATGTTCGCCAAGCACCAGCCGGACCTGAATGTAACCAACCCAGCGGTGCGGAACGAAATCGCCAAGGCCATGGGCCTGTGGCTGGAACTCGGGTTGGACGGCTTCCGGCTCGACGCAGTGCCCTTCTTCCTGGAGACCCGCGGCCAGCCCAAGGACGAGGCGGCCAACCTGGATCCGCACGAATACCTCAGCGCGCTGCGCAGTTTCGTCAGCCGACGCAACGGCAGCGCAGTGCTGCTGGGCGAGGTGAACCTGCCATACAAGGAGCAACTGGAGTACTTCGGCGGGCCGGAGGGCAATGAGCTGAACATGCAGTTCGACTTTCTGTCCATGCAGCACATCTACCTGTCGCTGGCCCGGCAGGAGGCCCGGCCGCTGGCCGAGACGCTCAAGAGCCGCCCGGCACTGCATCCCGACAACCAGTGGGCCATGTTCGTGCGCAACCATGACGAACTGACCCTGGACAAGCTCAGTGACGGCGAGCGCCAGGAGGTGTTCGCCGCGTTCGGGCCGGAGAAGAACATGCAGATCTACGGCCGCGGCCTGCGCCGGAGGCTTCCCCCGATGTTGGGCGGCGACCCGGACCGCCTCCGCATGGTGTACTCCCTGATGTTCTCCCTCCCCGGCACCCCGGTGCTGTTCTATGGCGAGGAGATCGGCATGGGTGAAGACCTCAAGCAGAAGAGCCGCGCCGCGGTGCGCACCCCCATGCAGTGGAGCGACGCTAAAAACGGCGGCTTCTCGAGTGCCAAGGCCTCGGACCTGGTGGCGCCCCTGGTGCGCGGGGACTATGGGCCGGAACGTATCAGCGCCGCCGCCGCGAAACGCGACCCCGGTTCGCTGTTCAACTTTATGACCACCCTGATCCAGCGTTACCGGGAATCCCCGGAACTGGGCTGGGGCGAATTCGCCATCATCGACCAGCCCGAGCCCGCCGTCTTCGCGCACACCTGCAGCTCCGACGGCGGCACCCTGGTCCTCCTGCACAACCTCAGCGGGGAACCGGTGAAAGTCGCCGGCAACGCCGGACCGGAAGACGGGCCGCGGCAGGCGTTCAAGGGCGCAATCCTGCTGGACCTGTTCGACGGCGACAACGTGCCTTTGGAGCCCGACGGCGGCTTCACGGTTGAGCTGGGACGTTACGGTTACCGCTGGTACCGGGTGCACGGGAAAGGCGACCGGTTGGCGCCCTGAGCGTGCAGATGTCCGGCGGGCGGCACGGCAGCAGTCAGGAGGCCGCTGGAGGCCCGGTCAGGACGGGAGTCGGCGGGCGGAGGACACCGCCAACAGACGTTCAGCTTCGCCCAGGATCCGCTCCCTCACTGGCAGGGACACTGTCACTGTGCGCCGGCCGTCCTGCTCCTGGTCGCGGATGCCCACCGCAAGGGCGCTCATCAGGTCCGCGTCCTCCTCAGTAGCCAGGTCGCTGCCGATGAGCTGGACCAGCACCTTCAAACCCGCCAGCCGCCGTTGCGGGTCGGCGTCGTTAAGTGCGGAGTCAATGGCCCATTGCGCGCGCTTCCACCATTGGTCCCGTCGGTCTGCGCGCGATCTTTGCCGATACGTCAGGTAGGCCACCAAAACGACGCCGAACGTGGCCAGTGGCGCGAGCGATGCGGCCCCGAGCATCCCTGCCCAGATCCCCTGCACGATATCCATGGCACTACCTTAGGTGCCTCCGCCTGCCGGCCCGCGGACAATTGCCGTGCCGGAGAAACAAGGCCGGCTCGAAGAACTAACCGGCACCTAACCGGCGGGAAACCGGCTGGCAACATTGGCCGTCCACACTTGGTAGTGCAGGCAAGAGCCGGCACCAGCTCCAGCCAGGAGGCCCCGCCATGTTGAAGGAAGCAGCAGCCCATGTAACCAGAGTCCGCGCCCTGGACCAGCTCCGCCGCGGCGATGAAATTGAAGCCCGCCTCTCGGTGGGCCCTTCCTATGACGACGTAGTGATCCGCCGTGGCAGCGTCCAGGAAACAGCGCCGGGCATCGGCGTCGTCTGGATCCTCGACCGGATCACGGGCCTGCGGAAAGCCGTCAATGCAGACGAATGCAGCGTGTGGCGGGTCGCCTGAACCTGGACGCCATCCGGCTTTTGTGGAGTGCACACAACCGCGACGGCGGGTGTAGTCAGTAAGGACTGCCCGCCGCCCGCGAAGCATGCTTGGCCAGGCGTCACCCACCGGCCACCGACTGGATGATCAGCACCTCCTGGCCGGGTGCCACCTCCGTGTCCAAGCCCTGCAGCCGCCGTACCTCGTCACCGGCCACATAGATATTCACGAAGCGCCGCAACGTTCCCGTCTCGTCACGGAGCCGCCGGGCGAGCACAGGATAGCCCGCCGTCACAAAATCCAGCAGCTTTGCCACCGTTAAAGGCCCGCTGGCGGGCGCAGTCAGTTCGGACTGCCCGCCGGCCAGGGGTTGCAGGATGCTGGGAAGCACCACTGTGATGCCCGGCTCAGCGCCGGACTGCCCGCTGTTGCCGGCCGTCGGCCTCCTGGTCCGGGCGGACGCGTTGTCCGGCATCGTGCTGTCAGGCACCGGCCACCACTGCTGCCCGGACACACAGTACATCCGGCAGGTGGGCCGCCACCTCGGCGAACGTCTCCCCTTCGTCCGCGCTGGCGTAGACCGTGCCGCCGCGGGTACCAAAGTAGACCCCCGCGGGCTCCGCAGTATCCACGGAGGCGGCGTCCCTCAGCACGCTGTTGTACTCAGCTGTCGGCAGCCCGTTGCTGAGCCTCTTCCAGGTGCCACCGGCGTCGTCCGTGCGGTGCACTGCCAGCTCGCCGTCGGGCGGGATACGCTCACCGTCGGCCTTGAGCGGGACAACCCAGGCAGTACCTTCCCGGCGGGGATGGGTCAACATCACGAATCCGAAGTCGGCCGGCAGGCCTTCGGCGATGGAGTTCCAACTCTCGGCGTTGTCATCCGTACGGTAGACACCGTGGTGGTTTTGCGCGTACAGGCGGCCGTCGACGGCGGCGTCCCCGGCTATCTTGTGGACGCACTGGCCGAACTCGGGGTTGGGGTCCGGCATGAAGTAGGCCGAAATTCCCCGGTTCCGCGCTTCCCAGGAGGTGCCGCCGTCGAGCGAGCGGTAAACGCCGCCGGTGCTCATGGCTACGTGCACGGTGTCGCGGGCGGGGTGGGCCACGATGGAATGGGCGGCCGCCCCGCCGTAACCGGCACCCCATTCGCTCCGGTGGGGGTGGTCCCAGAGGCCGCGGTTGAGTTCAAAGTGTTCGCCGCCGTCGGTTGACTTCCAGACCGAGATGGGCTCGGCTCCTGCCCACACCACACCCGGACGGGACTCTGCGTCCGGATAAATCTGCCAGATCCGCTCCAGCGCGGCGCCGGTATCCTCGGGGAACCTAATGGCGCCCTGCTCTGGTTCGGACCAGGTGGCACCCAAGTCGTCCGAATGGGCAACAGTAGGTCCCCAGTGCTCGTTTCGGACCCCCACCATAATGCGTGTGCGGCCTTCCCTTGTATCGATCCCAATGCTGGGAATCTCACTCATCAGGAAATGCGGGCCAGTGAATGACCATTGGCGCCTGTCCTCGCTGGTGGCCAGCCAAAGGCCCTTTTTGGTCCCGATCGCCAAGACAAAACTCTCTGCGGTTGTCATGACCACCATGCAACCACCGCCCCGGGCGGCCCGCAACGGTTTCTTGGCCGGCGAGGCCGTCCGGCGGCTGTTAGTCCACGAACTCCGACTGGGTTTCGATGAAGTCCCAGTCCGCCGCCGTCAGCACTGCCGTTGGGTTATCCGGATGGGGTCCACCTGCCTGGGCGATGCCTTGCAGCACCGGAAGCGGAAGCTCCCCCGCACGGAGGTTCTCCCGCAGCCATTCCTTGCTTGCAAGGTCCAGGTCCAGCCACCACATAAAAATTTCCATACCCTCACGCCCTTTCGTCGACTGATTCAACGGTATGCGCGGGCGGGACGGGCTACAAGGTATTGGGGCGGCGCCAAGTGGCGCGTCCGATTATTCGGGTACCGGCAGGTAACCGGTCCTTTGGAAGCTTGCCAAAGACGAGTAGCTCCTACCCGCGACCGGCCACAACAGCCCGCCTAGCCTGAAAACTCAAGCAAGCTGACCGTGCTGCTGGGACAATTGGCGCATTCGCTGGTCCTCCCCATCATGGTCCGTCCCACCTCGAGAAATGGGGAGAATCATCATGAAACGTGCCATAACAACGTTGGGGGTGCTGAGCCTGGTGGCGCTTGCCGCCGCGGCTCCAGCCGTGGCGGACCGCGGCAGCGACCACGACAAAGTCATCATTTGCCACGCTGGTAAGGGCTCGAAGTCCGGGCACTTTACCGCAAACAGTGTTTCCGTCCCCTCAATGAGCGGCCATGACGAACACGGCGCAGACATCATCCCGCCCAACAACGGCATGAAATACGGACAGAACTGGGATGATGTGGGGCGGGCCATCCACGCCAACGGGTGCGTCGTTCCGCCGGTTGTCGTCCCACCCGTTGACGTCCCACCCGTTGACGTCCCGCCCGTTGACGTCCCGCCGGTTGTGGTCCCGCCCGTTGACGTCCCACCCGTTGACGTCCCGCCTGCCGCCACGCCCGTGGTCGTCCCGGAACAGCCCGTCGCCGTGCCGGAACAGCCGGCGGCCGTCCAGCCGCAGGCGAACGGGCCTCAGGCTGCAGCAGCGGCCCCTGCCGCCGGCGCCACTGGCAACGAAAGCCTGGGAACGAACCAGGGGTACAACGCCCAGACTGCTGTCGGCGGCTCTGACGGCGCACCGTCCTGGTTGGCCGGCCTGGGCGCACTGCTCACAGCGGGAGCGGCCGTGGCATTCCGCCGCAAGTCCCGATCGCTGCCCCTGGCCGGGTGACGGAGGCTAAGCCGCAGTCCGTGGCTACCTAACAAGGAAGGCGTCCCGCCAGTGCCCGGCTGGGCGCCTTCCTTCCCCGATGCAACTGCTGAGGAGCAGCATGCCCAAGGAACGCAGCCGGCACGCGGCCTCTAAAGCGCACAGGTGGAGGCGCTGGAACCGTGGCGACCTGGTCATTCTCCTGTGCGGCATCCTGGCCTTTTTTTCCATCAGCTTCGGCACTCCCATGGTCCAACAAGCGGAATGGTCCGCCCATGGAAGCGGTACAGAAACTACATCGGCCCCCTCGGCCGGCAGCTCCATGGAACCGGCGCCCATCGCCGCAACAAGGACACCGGAAGGGGCAACACCAGCCCCCGCCGATTCCGTTGCACAGCAAGCCTCTGGCCTGCCGGCAGCAGCGGCTCCGGCGCGCATTCGCTACCCGTCCGCCGCGTTCGATGTGCCGGTGCACGCGCTGGAGCTGGACGCCGCCGCGCAGGAAGGCCGAACCATCGTGCCTCCGGCCACCAAGGACGGCTACTGGCTAACCCTGTTCGGTGCGCCGGGAAACGGCTCCGCCAACACCACTTACGTCATCGGACACAGCTGGGAAGGCGCAGATGCGCCCTTCAATCGGCTGAGCTCAGCAGCCAGGGCGGGTGACGTGTTTGAGGTGGACACACTGGCGGGCACCATTCCCTATCGTGTGGACAGCGTGACGACGTACCTGAAGTCTGGCCTGAAAGACAGTCCCATTTGGGAGATTGTGCCAAACCGGCTGGTCCTGATCAGCTGCTACACCGAGGATCCCTGGGGGAAAAACGTAGTGCTTACGGCTTCGCCTGCCACGTCCTGACACCCCATATCAGATCGCCGCTGTTCAAGAGGGTGCGGGCGGGCTGAGAATAAACTATGTCGTCAGAACACATACGCGGTACATCGCCCCTGCTGGTAGGGGTAGCCCCCCATCAGCATCCAGAGGTCCTGCAAACCGCCGCCAACCTCGCTGCCCGGCTGGGGGCGCGCCTGCTCTGTGCCTACGTTGATGAGGCCAGCTATTTGGTGGAATGGGACCCTGCGCGGTCCGCCCACAGACTCTCCCTGCACCCGAACGCGGATGCGGAGAACATTGGCGGCGTGACGTCGGAACTTAAGGCTGCGATAGAAGCCGCAATAGCCCAGGTGCCGCCCGGAACCGCGGCCTCGGAATGGACTCTGCAAACCCTGGCAGGGGATCCCGCCCGTGCTCTCGCCCAACTCGCAGCGGAAACCAACGCGCCGATGATCATCGTGGGGACCTCCGAGCGGGGCTTCTCGCATCGCCTTGCGGAAGCACTCAGCGGCTCGGTGGGTGCGTGGCTTACGCACCATCAAAGCAGGCCGGTACTCATCGTCCCTTACCGCATGGCCGCCCACGAGGACCGGCGCTGACCTGCGAAAGGCCCTGCCATACACCTGAGAATCACGGCAAAGAAAGTAAAGCGAAAGTAGTTATTCGCGGTGCTGGCGGACCGGGCTACCAGCCCGTATGCTGATTCAAGCAGGCCGATTCCAGCAGTGTGGAAGTAGGCTTTGCCCAAGAGCTGCTCCGGAGTGCGTATCCCCCAATAACGCACTCCGGAGCTTTTTTGTGCCCAAAACCCGCCTGCACGCAAGGCATGAATACCCCCTAGGGGTACTTGCGCTTATACCCCCAAGGGGTATAGGATAGCTGTATGAGCGAAGCTGATGCAGCAGTCACGGAAACCATTGCGGACCAGCCGGCAGCAGGGCATGGGTACGCCGGGAACAAGGATGCCTACCTTCGCCGGCTCAAGCGCATCGAAGGCCAGGTGCGGGGAATTGCCCGCATGGTGGATGAGGACAAGTACTGCATCGACATCCTCACGCAGGTTTCCGCCGTGACCAAGGCGCTCCATGCCGTCAGCCTGGGGCTGGTGGAGGAGCACATCGGCCACTGCGTGGTGGGTGCAGCCTCCGAACCGGACCCTGCAGCTCGCGCCGACGCCATCGACGCCAAAGTCAAGGAAGCCGCCGACGCCATCGGCCGGCTCCTCCGGTAACAGCTGCCCGCCGTCGACGCGTCCCCAACGCCTTCCAATAACGCCGCGCCAACAACAAGGAGCAACACATGAGTACCACTTCCCCCACTACAACCACCGTCAGCGTCTCCGGAATGACCTGCGGGCACTGCGTCTCGGCCGTCAGTGAAGAACTTGAGGCCCTCGCCGGCGTGGAGGCAGTGGACGTCGAACTCAACGCCGGGGGCATCTCAACCGTCACCATCACCTCCGGCAACGAGCTGTCACCGTCCGAGATCGGCGAGGCCGTTGCAGAGGCCGGGTACCTGGTCGTCGCAAACGAAGCGTAACCACCACCACTGATTCGAGGAACGGCATGAGCAACCAGGAACTCCTTCACCAACCCGGAAGCCGGGTGGTGGAACTCGACATCGAGGGCATGACCTGCGCGTCCTGCGTCAACCGGGTAGAAAAGAAGCTCGGGAAGCTCGACGGGGTCCAAGCCCTGGTAAACCTACCCCTGGAATCGGCCCACGTAACAGTCCCGGCCGCCGTAACGGACGAGCAGTTGTTAACTACAGTCAGTGCCGCCGGGTACAAAGCAAAGGTCCGCCAGCCGCTTTACCGCAGCCCCGAGGCGGGCACCGAGAGTCAAACCCTCGGTGCCTTGCCCGCGAGAGGGGACAGCGGAGACTTGCGGCAGCATGCGTCTAAGCGAGGCACGAGCGAGCATGCCGGGCAAGTCTCCCGTGGCGCCGCGGCACGCGACCACGCCACCGCGAAAGCTGACCACGGTGTGGCCACCGAAAACCACATGTCCCACGGAGGCGCCGCATCCCAGCTGCGCCCGCGCCTGGTCCTGGCCGCGGTTCTTACGGTGCCCGTGTTCCTTCTTTCGATGGTTCCGGCGTTCCAGTTCCCGCACTGGGGCTGGGTGGCTGCCGCGCTGGCCCTGCCCGTGGTTAGCTGGGCAGCCTGGCCGTTCCACCGCGCGGCCGCCATCAACGCCCGCCACTTCGCCTCCACGATGGACACTCTGGTGTCCATCGGCGTTGCCGCAGCGTACCTGTTCTCAGCCTGGCAACTGCTTGCGGATCCCCTGATGACACAGCACCCCGGCATGGAGGGAATGGAGCAGGGCGGCCTTTACTTCGAGGTTGCAGCCGTCGTCACCACCTTCCTGCTCCTGGGACGCTACCTGGAGGCCAATGCGAAGCAAAAGGCCGGGGACGCCCTGCACGCCCTTCTCAGCCTCGGCGCAAAGGATGCCACCGTTTTAGTCGGGGGCACCGAACACAGGATTCCTGCCGAGCGGCTCCAGGTGGGCGACGTCCTGGTGGTCCGGCCGGGTGAGAAGATCGCCACCGACGGCCTGGTGGTTGAGGGGACGTCGGCCGTGGACGCCTCACTGGTCACCGGCGAATCAGTACCCGTGGAAGTGGGCCCGGAAAGCCACGTAACCGGTGCAACCATCAACACCTCCGGCCGCCTGCTGGTCAAGGCGACCCGTGTCGGCTCCGAGACCACGCTGGCGCAGATGGCTCGGCTTGTGTCCCAGGCCCAGACGGGAAAGGCTCCCATCGCCCGCCTCGCGGACCGCATCAGTGCCGTGTTCGTTCCCGTAGTCCTGGCCATCGCCGCTCTGACCTTTGTGCTTTGGCTGCTCCTCGCCGGGGCGGAAGGCGGAGGGCTGCGTTCGGCCTTCATCGCCGCCGTCGCCGTCCTTGTGATCGCCTGCCCGTGCGCGCTGGGCCTCGCCACTCCAGTCGGCCTGCTCACGGGCACCGGCCGGGGCGCCCAACTGGGAATCCTCATCAAAGGCCCGCAGGTCCTTGAGGACACCCGGACCGTGGACACCATCCTGCTGGACAAAACCGGCACCGTCACCACCGGACTGCTGGCCGTGGACTCAACCCTTGCATTTGAGGGGTTCGAGGAGCGCGAGGTGTTGAGGCTGGCCGGAGCCGTGGAAGCGGCGTCCGAGCACCCCATCGCCCGGGCCATTGCCGCAGCTGCAGGGGCTCAGGAAGCGGAGACAGCCACTCATACAGCGTCCGACGGCGCGGTGTTGCCGTCAGTCCAGGCCTTCCGTTCCGCTCCGGGCGGCGGAGTCACTGGAACGGTCGAGGGGAGACTGGTCACCGCCGGGCGCACCGGCTGGCTCAAGGAAAACGGCATCGCCATGACACCCAGGCACCTGGAGCTGCTCGCTGCCGCCGAAGCTGCCGGCGCCACCGCCATCTGGGTTGCCGTGGACGGTACTGCTGCCGGAATCATCAACCTGCGGGACACCATCAAGAACGGCTCCGCTGCCGCCGTTGGACGAATGAAATCCCTGGGCCTGCGGCCCATCCTCCTGACCGGCGATAACGCCGCTGTTGCCGCCCAGGTGGCTGCCGCCGTCGGCATCGATCCCGCAGATGTCTACGCAGGGGTCCTGCCGGAGGGCAAAGTGGAGGTGGTGCGCACACTGCAGTCCCGTGGCGCTACCGTGGCCATGGCCGGAGACGGCGTCAATGATGCCGCAGCGCTGGCACAGGCTGACCTCGGGATCGCCATGGGATCCGGCACTGACGTGGCCATCGAGGCGGCCGACCTTACCGTGATGGGCAACGACCTTTCGCAGGTGGTCCAGGCCATCGAGCTGTCACGCCGGACCCTGGCCACCATCAAAACCAACCTGTTCTGGGCGTTCTTCTACAACGCCGTGGGCATCCCGGTGGCGGCCCTGGGCCTGCTCAACCCAATGATTGCCGGCGCCGCGATGGCCGCCAGTTCCGTCCTGGTGGTGGCCAACTCGCTGCGCCTCCGGAGCTTCGGCAAGAAGAGCTAAAGCGCCAGGCCCGCAGCCCATGCCCACGGCCCGGGCCTGAAGCCCGCGGCTCAGGCGGCGCCGTACCGCACGGCCGCCCGCGCCCGCGCCTTGGCCGCCTCTTCGTCCCGGTCCTTGGGCGGGGCCTGCGTCACCAGCGCATCCAGAAGGTGCTGGGTGATGTGGGCGATCTCATGGACCGCCTCCTCGAAGGCTTCCTGGTTGGCCCTGGACGGTTTGGTGCTCCCGCTGACCTTACGCACGTACTGCAGCGCTGCGGCGTGCACTTCCTCGGACGTGGCGTGGGGTTCGAAGTTGTGAAGGGTTCGGATATTCCGGCACATAGAGCCATGCTAGGCTCTGGATCGCCTGGGATCGACCCCTCCGCAAATGCTTCAGGGCACCTGTCCATGGGGAGCACGGCATGGGCAGGGGTGCCCATCGACACTGTTTTAAGCGCCGGGGTAGGTTTTAGGCAATGGATCTTCCGGATGAGCCGGGGGGCCGCTGGGGATGCCGACCTAATTCGGATCCACGATTCTTACGAGGAGAAACTGATGGCTATTTGGGGTGCAGACGTTCAGCAGCTTCGTCAGCTGGGCAGCAAGCTTCAGGCGGGTGCGTCTGAAATAGAGACGCAGAAGTCCACTCTCACCAAGGTTCTGAGCAGCACCAACTGGGAGGGCCCCGATGCGGATAAGTTCCGCAACGAGTGGTCCGGAACCCACACCACCATGCTCACCAAGGTGGCGGAAGCGCTTAAGGAAGCCGGCGATAAAGCCAGGCGCAACGCCGAAGAGCAGGACCAGGCTTCCCGCTAACCACTGCGGCTGCGGGTACTCCCGCGGGAGCCGAAGCACTGCCGGTAAGGCCCGGGCGCCCTCAAGGTGTCCGGGCCTTTCGCGTCCGCCGTGGCTTGGGGCCCTCCTTTTAGCCGCCGCAGAGGTGACCGCCCGCAGCGGTAACGCCCCGCCCCTAAGGGACGGGTTCGACGTCGTTCGCGTGCTCCAGCGGCGACGCCGCCTTGGATGCCTCCACGGCCTCTCCGGCGGGCCCGGCCGCGGGGCTCCGCAGTTCATCGAGCCGGACCAGGATGACACCGCCCACAATGAGGACACCGCCCAGGAGCTGAATGGCACCGGGCAGCTCCCCCAGCAGCAACCAGGCCCAGAGCACGGCGAAGAGGACCTCGGTCAGCGACACAAAGGACGCCACCTTGGAGCCCAGGGCGCGGGCGCCGATAATGCCCGAGACATAAGCCAGGACCGTTGCCAGGATCACCAGCCCGCCCAGCGACACCCACCAAGGGGTGAGCCAGGGCCCAAGCTTCGTGTCCGCAGCGCTGAAGGCCATAGGCAGAAAGCCGGTCGCTGCGGCAAGCCACATCACGGCGGCACCAACCAAGAGGCCGCCCGAGGCCAGCACTATGGGCGGCAGGGAGTCGTTCTCCTTTGCGGTGATGAAGAAGTAGATGGCCAGGCAGACCGCCGCGGCGAAACCCCACATGACGCCGACCCGATCCACCTTAACGGCACCGGTAAGGTCCAGGACCAGCACCAGGCCGCCGAGTGAGAGCAGGGTTCCGCCGAACGTCAGCGCGCGGGGGCGCTTCCGGCTGGCCGCCCACAGCCACAGCACGATCAGGACGGGCGCCAGGTATTCCAGGAGCAGGGCAACCCCAACGGACAGCCGGGCCACGGCGTTGAAGTAGAACAGCTGGCATGCCGCGACGCCGATCAGGCCAAACAGCAGGATGGTCAGCCAGTTGTCCCGCAGCTGGTGCCAGCGGCCGCGCAGCGCCGGGATGGCGGGGACTGCGAGGATCAGAGCGGCGCCCGTCAGCCGGACGGTGACTGCTGCCCCGGGCGACCAGCCGGTTTCCAGCAAGGCCTTGGCAAAAGAGCCGGAAAGTCCGAAGACTGCGGAGGAAAACAGCGCCATGCCGAGTCCGGAGGCCAGGAATCCGCGGCGCGGCGTACCGGCCCGGATGCTTTCAACGTGGTTGGTGGCGGCAGGCACCGTCGCCTCCTGTCAGGAGTAAAGTGGGGTGATGGTCATGACAGTACGCCCCATGCTCGTAAGGAGTCAAGATGACTTTTGCCCCTGACACCGAGGTGGCGCTTCGCACCGTCGTTAATCTCATCAATTCCGCAGCAAATGGACGGGAGGAGCTGGCCTCGCAGCAAGACCTGGACGGCTTCCTTGCGGCGGAAGGATTTAGGGGTTCCAGAACCCGGGACGCAGCGGAGCTGGCCAGCGTCCGGGAACTGCGGCAGCAGCTCACGGCCCTGTGGACTGCCGATGAGGACGCCGCCGTGGCTATCGTGAACGGGCTGCTGCGGAGGGCGAACGCCCTGCCCAAGCTGGTTAAGCACGACGAGTGGGACTGGCACCTGCACGCCACCACTCCCGAGGCCCCATTGGCGGACCGGATGAGCACCGAGGCGGCGATGGCCCTGGCGGATGTCATCAGGGGCAAGGAGATGGACAGGCTGCGCACCTGCGAGGCCGACGATTGCGACGCGGCCGTGCTGGACCTCAGCCGGAACCGGTCCAGGAGGTACTGCGATACCGGCAACTGCGCCAACCGGGCGCATGTGGCTGCCTATCGCGCGCGGCAGGCGGCAGGGACCCGGGAGCGCAGCGGCACCGAGGGCGCGTAGGGCTTAGCGGCGCAGCGGCATCGAGGGCGCAGCGGACGGTCCCCCGGATGGTCAGCGGTCCGCAGAACCCTCGGGGCTGTCGTCGGTCGCTGCCGGGTTCTGGGCGCCCGGCGCACCAAGGCCATGGGACGGCTTTTTCGCCGAGCTGAGATTGACGCCGGAGCCCTTGCCTAAGTACTCGGCGTTCTCCTTATGGCTCATGGACAGCATGGCCGCTATCACCAGGGTGACGATGAACGCGATGCCGGCGGCGGTGAAGGCCAGATCGAAACGGGGGGCCCGCGCGCTGCCGCCGGAGGCGAAAATCACGACGGCGACGAAGGCGATCACGGCCCAAAATGCGGAGAACATCAGCGGGCCCTTCACCGAAGTCCGCATCTTGCGCGGATTTCCTGGTTGCTGGTCTGCCACGGTGATTCCTCCCTGCAGGCGGCGAGTGGCCGGCCTGGCTCAATGTCTTTCGGTGGTGCGCCGGCTTTCTTCTACGAGAAGTAGAACCGGGCACCCTCCTAGTTTACGGGTTTCCCGCTTCGCCGCGGGCATCGTGCCGGATGGTCAGTCCGGCGATGGCCCAGAGCACACCGGAGATGATGGCCCCGCCACCGGCAACGCCCAGCAGTGCATGAGCCCCGAGGCTGATGAAAAAGGGCAGGATGACGGCAGTACCGAGGCCGATAATGCCCGAGGCGATCCAGTCCCTGGCCAACACATGCCGGCCCCGGAATTTCAGCCCGCAGGTCAGCTCGAGGGCCCCCGCTACGCCCAAACCGAGGGCGGCAATCACACCAAACAGCAGGTCCGCGTGCAGCACTATCAGCGCAAACCCGGCACCGGCAAGCACGGACCCGGCGGCGGAAAGCATCTTGCCCGCCGTACTGTCACGCGCGAAACCCGTCGCCGGAATGCCCCACATCAGGAGGAGTCCAGTTGCCAGCAGGTAGAGCCCGCCGGACCAGCCCATCACCTCCACGGACGGCGCCGCCCAGAAGATGGTCACAATTCCAAACACCAGGGCCACCGCAGAACGGAGCAGCACCGGCTTCCACAGTTCAGCCATAGGGGCCGTTCCGGAAGCAGTGCCTGCGGGAGTTTTCGGTTTGGTCACCGGTCCAGTTTAGTGGGGGTCCGGCCTAGGTCGAACCCAGCACCATCCAGCGGTCGGACCGGGCGCGGGCGCCCAGGGTGACGGCGCGCGCCGCCATGTAACCAAGGGCGAAGGCTGCCCACAACCAAGCCAGCCCCGCCGCGCCGCCTGCGCCTGTCAGGGCTACGGCGATCAGCAGCGGCGCGTACACGGCGAGGTTCACCACACCTGCGAGCGCCAGGTATTTGGCGTCGCCGGCACCGATCAACACCCCGTCCAGCACAAAGACATAGCCGGCGACGGGCTGGCCGGCGGCAAGGATCCACAATGCGACGGCCAGGGCCGAGTGCACATCGGGATCGGGCGTGAAGAGGGAGCCCGCCCAGGGCGCGGCAATCGCCAGCAGCACCCCGGTAACCGTCCCAAAGCCGAGTCCCCAGCGGGTCATGGTCCCGGTCAGGAGCCGCGCCCTTGCGGGGTTCGAGGCACCGAGCTCCTTGCCGATCAGTGCCTGCGCGGCTATGGCCAGGGCGTCCAGGGCGAAGGCCAGGAACGAAAAGATGGTCATGGCCAGCTGATGGGCAGCGAGGTTGACCGGCCCCTGTGCGGTGACCACAACCACCGTCGCCAGGATTGCCACCCGCAGGCTGAGGGTCCGCAGCATCAGCCAGGACCCAACCCGCGTCATGCTCCTTATGCCGCGCCAGCTCGGCAGGAGGCTGACGCCGTTGCGCCGGGCATTCCGCTTCACCATCACCAGGTAGACGGCGGCCATGGCCCATTGGGCAAGGCTCGTACCCACGGCGGAACCGGTAACGGACCAGCCCAGGCCGTAGACGAGCCACAGGTTCAGGACGATGTTCAGGCCAAACCCGGCCGTGGCCACCACCAGCGGCGTCCGGGTGTCCTGCAGGCCGCGGAGGAGGCCGGTGCCGGCAAAGATGAGCAGCATTGCCACCAGTCCCGGCATCGACCAGCGAAGGTAGTCGACGGCGAAAGCGCGCACCTCGCCTTCCGCCCCCAGGAGGCCGATCAGCGGGTCGGCGGCCAGGAAGCCGGCCACGGCCAAAACGGTGCCGAGCAGCAGTGCCAGCCAGACGCCGTCGCGCCCGGCCGCCAGGGCCTTGCCCAGCTGGCCGTCACCGATGGCACGTGCCACGGCGGGGGTAGTGGAATAGGCCAGGAAGACCATCAGGCCAACGACGGTATGCAGCACGGCCGACGCCAGTCCCACCCCCGCCAGCTGTGCGACGCCAAGGTGTCCCACAATGGCCGAATCAGCCAGCAGGAACAGCGGTTCGGCGACGAGCGCACCGAAAGCCGGGACAGCCAGCCGGAGGATTTCGCGGGCATGTCCCTTTGGTGGCGCGGCCGGCGCCGGGGCAGGTGATTGGGGCACCCAGCCAGCCTAATGCGCCGCCTGGATCTGACCGCGGCTGCATGACAAAGACCACATTATGACGCCAATAGTTGACTCTTCAACTATTGGCGGGGAGACTTAAGTCCTATGAACCAGTCACGTCTTACCACCACCGCCATTACCGCCCTCCGAATCATCCTGGGTTTCCTCTTTGCAGCCCACGGCTGGCAGAAGTTCAGCGAATGGACCATCGCAGGCACGCAGGCTTCGTTCGCCAAGATGGGAGTTCCGGCAGCTGAGCTTGCCGCACCGGCCGTGGCCGTACTGGAACTGGCCGGCGGAATCGCCCTGATCCTCGGCATCCTCACCCGCGTGGTCGCGGCACTCCTGGCACTCGATATGCTGGGCGCCCTGTTCCTTGTCCACGCCTCCGCCGGCGTGTTCGCCGCGAACGGCGGCTACGAACTGGTGCTGCTCCTCGCGGCGGCAGCCTTCTCCCTGGCACTCACCGGCGCAGGCCGCCTCTCGGTGGACCGCGCCCTCTTTGGCCGCAACAACTCAAAGCTGGCCGTGCTGGCCTAACCAACTCATCCGGCCTCAGCCGGGAACCGCACGATGGCGGATGGGCACCTGGGTGCGCATCCGCCGTCGTGCGTTAAGGCAGTCCTTCCAAGGCCGCGGGCCGGAACCAGCCACCTTTCGGGGAGGCCGGAGAACAAACCAGAACATTCGGTACCAGAAGCTCACGGGAAAGTTGGGAAAACGCTTGCCAGCGCCCTTCACGAGCTGATAAACAATTGAGTGCTGCAGTGAGAGCTGCATCACCCCTCCCAGGTCTCAGCCACCCCGAATCACCCGGAAGCCCTCAAGCCCGTAACTTCGCCCCAGTTTGCGACCTATGTTCTTGAATCGTTCCAATCCCCGTGGGTACAGCTTTGCCACCGCTCATCGAAGGAGATGTCCGTGACTACACCCCCGCAAGTGACACCGCTGCCCCAGGAAGCACCCCCACCCCGCCGGCGCCGGCTTCCTGCCGGGGCGAAAGCAGTTACAGCCGCCGTGGCTTCCGCTGCCATCGCCTTCACCGGACTCCCCGCAGTCCAGGCCGATACCGCCCTGCCGCCCGTGGGAAGCGGCTTCAAGTTCGACTTCGGCCCCGGAGCCGTGGCAGAAGGTTTCACGGCGGTAGCTGCCGGCACGCAGTATTCCGCGGGCACCAGGTTCGGCTTTACCGATACTGCCGTCACCTCCGGCGTGGACCGCGGGACGGATGACGCGTTGCGGTCGGACTTTGTGCAGGCCCAGGGGAGCTCCTTCCTGGTAGACCTGCCCAACGGTGACTACACCGTAAAGCTCATCGCCGGCGACGCCGCCGAAGCCACGAACATCGCCATCACAGCGGAGAGAATGGCCAAGGTCCAAGTAACCGACAAGCCGGCCGGCCAGTACCTGGAAATGGAATTCCCCATCTCGCTGGTGGACGGCCAGCTCAACCTCGACTTCACCGGCACAGCGGCCAGGATCAACTCCCTGGTGATCGCGGCCCGCGCTCCCCGCACCGCCACCACGGACCCCGGCGTCTATCTCGCCGGTGACTCAACGGTGCAAACCTACGACCCCGGTTTTGCGCCCCAGGCCGGGTGGGGCCAGATGATCGACCGCTACTTCGATGACAGCGTTTCCTTCAAGAACCACGCCATCGGCGGCCGGAGCTCCAAGAACTTCATCAGCCAGGGCCGCCTGGACGAGATCCTGCGTGTCATCAACCCCGGCGACTACCTGCTGGTCCAGTTCGGCCATAACGATGCCACCATCGGCGTTGACGACCGCTATGCCTCCCCCGCCGACTACAAGGAATACCTCCGGACGTACGTGAACGGTGCGCGCCAGCGTGGGGCAACCCCTGTGCTGGTGACCCCCGTGGGCCGCCGGGACTACGACGAAGCCACCGGTAAGTTCCGGGTCAGCTTTCCCGAGTACGTGGCCAAGATGCAGGAACTGGCCGCGGAGGAAAACGTGGCATTGGTGGACCTCTCCGCCTCGAGCCGCGCCTACTACGACGCGATCGGCCCGGAGGACACCAAGTCCGTGTTCCTCCACGTCGATGCCGGCGTCTACCCCGGCCGGCCCACCGGCACGGTGGACAACACCCACTTCCAGGAATACGGCGCCATCCAGATCGCACGCCTGGTGGCCGGCGGAGTAAAGCAGCTCAGCGTTCCGCTGGCCGCGCGCGTGAAGGAAGTCGCGCCGCCGTCGTCCGTTCCCGCCAAGCCCCAGGGCCTGGTGGCGGGCAGCGTCTCCAACGCCGGGGCGCTCCTCAAGTGGCAGCCGGTGGACGGCGCGGATATCTACAAGGTGTACCGCAAACTGGCGTCCGAACCGGACAGCGCCTACAAGCTCACCACCACCGCCACTGTCCCCACCGCCAACCTGGCCGGGCTGGCCGAAGGCACCGCCTACAGCGTCCGCGTCGCAGCCATGAACGGCAAGGGTCTCTCCGAGCCCAGCGACACCCTCACCGTGACCACCAAACAGGCGAAGTACAAGTTCGACTTCGGGCCGGTGGGAGCACCGCTTGAGGCCGGCTACACCGAGGTTAACCGGACCATGGCCTACGCCCCGGAGCGGGGCTTCGGCTTCAAGGACATCTCCGTGCTCAGCGACCGGGACCGCGGAGCGGTTACCAGCAACCTGCTGCGCGACTTCGTCCTCAGCGGCTCCAGCTTCGAATTCCAGCTGGACGTCCCCAACGGCACCTACGCCCTGAAGACCTACCACAGCGACTGGATCGGCTCCACGCGGACCGATGTGGCCGCCGAGGGCACTCCCTTCGGCCAGGTGTCCTCCAGCAGGGCATCCTCGGCCACCAAGATCATCAACCAGGTCCTGGTCTCCGACGGCCAGCTGAACCTGGCCATCAGCGGCTCCGGCCAGCGGCTCAACGGGCTGGAGGTCACCCCGCTCCTGGTGGGCCCCACCAACCTGCACACCTCGGCGGTTGACGCCGCGGCCGAGCCGCCCACCGTGGACCTCGCGTGGGACGCCGTGGCAGACGCTGCCGGCTACAAGGTGTTCCGCCAGGCCTCCTTCGAAGCTGAACCGCAGCTCATTGCCGAAAACGTCAGCGCCGCTTCCTTCCAGGACACCACGGCCTTCGCGGGCCTGAAGTACAAGTACTTCGTCACGGCGCTGGACAGCACAGGACTGGAATCTGTCCCTTCCAACACGGTGGAGACCGCCCTGGTGGATCCCAACACCCCCGTTCCTGCGGCCACCGGCAAGGTGGACGTGAAGGCGGTGGAGAAGACCAGTGTCACGCTCAAGTGGCAGAGGGTCTCCGGCGCGGACGCCTACCAGGTCTACCGGTCCACCTCCCCCGATGGCCCCTTTGACTACGTGGGCCGCGCCACCGAGGTGAACTACACCGACTACACCGTGCTGACCACCATCAAGTACTACTACCGCGTCACCACCCTGAACAAGGGCGGTGAATCCGTGCCCTCACCTATGGTGGGGACGGAAAAGGTCACGGTGGTCAACCGCCAGATGGAGAAGCTGGACCGCGCCCCCGTGGCCCTGCTGACCAGTGACGGCGTGCGCGTCGGCTGGCGGATGCTGGGCCTGGATCCGGAGCAGGTTGGCTTCCATGTAATCCGCGACGGCGTCCAGCTCACCGACGAGCCGATCCGCAGCAGCACGACGTTCCTGGATCCCACCGGCACAGCGGCCTCCACCTATGCCATCAAGACCGTAGGCAACGGCGGGGACCAGCTCACCGCCGGGTTCACACCGCTGGCCCAGGACTACCTTGCCATCAAGCTGGACAAGCCGGCAGACGATTACACCAAGGACGGCCAGCCCTACAGCTACTCCGCCGGGGACTCCAGCGTGGCGGACCTGGACGGCGACGGGACCTACGAGGTCCTTCAGATGTGGTCACCGTCCAACTCCAAGGACAACTCGCAGGCCGGCTACACGGGCACTGTCTACGTCGATGCCTACAAGATGGACGGCACCAAACTCTGGCGCATCAACATGGGCCCGAACATCCGGGCAGGAGCCCACTACACCCAGGTGCTCGCTTACGACTTCAACGGCGACGGCAAGGCTGAGATCGCCATGAAGACGGCGGACGGCACACGGGATGCCGCCGGCACGGTGATCGGCAACCCGAGCGCCGACCACCGCAACAGCAGCGGCTACGTGCTGACCGGTGATGAATTCCTGACCGTCTTCCACGGCGCCACCGGCACTGTGATGGACACGGTGAAGTACGATCCGCCGCGCGGCGACGTGGGGGCCTGGGGAGACACCTACGGCAACCGCGTGGACCGCTTCCTGGGAGCCGTGGCCTACCTGGACGGTGAGCACCCCTCCATGATGTTCAGCCGCGGCTACTACACCCGTGCCGTGCTGGCCACCTACGATCTGGTGGGCGGCAAAATCGTCAAGCGCTGGGTCTTCGATTCGGATGCTGCCGGTGCACAGTACCGGAGCCAGGGCAACCACAACCTGTCCGTCGCGGATGTTGACGCCGACGGCAAGGACGAGTTCGTCTTCGGGTCCATGACCATCGACGACAACGGCAAACCGCTGTACAACACCGGCCTCGGCCACGGCGACGCCATCCACACCAGCGACTTCGATCCGTCCCGCCCGGGGTTGGAGACCTTTGCCGCCCACGAGGACCTGGGTTCAAGCGGAAACAAGGGAGCAACGTTCCGGGACTCACGGACAGGCGAAGTGCTCTGGAGCATCCCGGCCACCAAGGACACCGGACGGGCTGCGGCCGGAGACATCGACCCCCGCCACCCGGGTGCCGAAGGCTGGGCCATCGGCGGCGACGCCGCCTGGAACTCCCCTGTAGGTGAACTCCGCTCGGCCAAGGGCCAGCTGATCGCCAACAACATCCCTGCCGCCAACTTCCTGGCCTGGTGGGACGGCGACCTGCTGCGCGAAATCGTGGACCACGACTGGAACGCCGCAGCCAACACCGGCACGCCCAGCATCGCCAAGTGGAACTGGGAAACGGAGTCCAGCGACCGGCTGCTGACAGCCACCGGTGCCAAGACCAACAACAGCACCAAGGGAAATCCCGCCATCCAGGCGGACCTCCTGGGTGACTGGCGTGAAGAACTGGCGTGGCCTTCGGCGGACAGCACGGAGTTGCGGATCTACACCACCTCCGCTTCCACCGACGTCCGGCTCCGTACGCTGATGCATGATCCGGTGTACCGCCTCTCGGTTGCGCGCGAGAACATCGCCTACAACCAGCCGCCGCACCCCGGCTTCTTCATCGGCGAGGGCATGGAGCTTCCGGCCCAGCCGGACATCGTGTACACCCGCGCCGGTTAGGCTGCCGCGGCCGCACTCCCCTGATCAAGCGATGCCCCGTCCGCCACTTGGCGGGCGGGGCACTGCTGTTGGCGCCAATGTTGCAGGTCCAACTGCTGGGTAACCAAGCGGCGTCAGTAAGATCGCACCATGACTGAGACCGGCACCTCCAACTCCGTGACCCTCCGCTTCCTGGCCGCCCCCATGGACGTGGGGCACAGCGGCTCCGTGGACGCCGGAACCGTCCTGGAGTGGGTGGACAAGGCCGCCTACGCTGCCGCCGTGGGCTGGGCCAAGTCCTACTGCGTCACCGCCTACGTGGGGAACATCCACTTCGCCGACCCGGTCAACAGCGGCGACATGGTGGAGGTGGAGGCGACCATCGTCTACACCGGCAGGTCCTCGATGCACATCAGGACCGTGGTGTCCTCGGGGGATCCCAAGGGCGGCCCGGCCACCATGCGCAGCCAATGCATGGTGATCTTTGTGGCCGTGGGGGAGGACGGAAGACCCATTCCGGTCAAGCAGTTTGAGCCCGTAACAGCTGAAGAGATCGAGCAGCGGGACCATGCCCTGGCGCGCGTCAGGATCCGCGAGCAGATCGTAGAAGCTATGAACCGCCAGGAATATACCGATGCGGGTACGGCGGAGCGCGTCACCCTGCGTTTTATGGCTGCTCCTACGGACGTGAACTGGGGCGGAAAAGTCCACGGCGGCATTGTAATGAAGTGGATTGACGAAGCCGCCTACGTCTGTGCGTCCCGCTATTGCGGGATGGACACGGTGGCCGTGTTCTCGGGCGGCGTCCGGTTTTACCGCCCGCTGCTGATCGGCCACGTCGTGGAGGTTGAGGCCCGCCTCGTGTACACGGGCACGAAGGGCATGCACGTCGCCGTTCATGTCCGGTCCGGCGATCCGAAGGGCGGCGGGCTGAACCTCACCACCTACTGCCTCACCGTCATGGTGGCTCGCGACGACGAAGGCAACTCCGTTCCCATCCCCGCCTGGGCGCCTGCCAGCGAGGAGGACAAGAGGCTCCACGCCCATGCCCGCGAACTGCTGGAAATCAGGGGGACGGCGCCGGGGAACCGGCTGCCGAACCACCTGCTGGCACAGGGCTGAAGGTCAGGGGCCAAAAGGCTCCAGGCGGACGGCCCCGGGACGGGCGTAGCCCTAGAAGCCTCCGCCGCCGGCGTCGGCCGCCATGTTGGCAAAGCGGGAGTAGTGCCCCTGGAAGGCCACCACGATGTCCTTGGTGGGACCGTTACGGTGCTTGGCAATGAGGATATCCGCCTCGCCGGCGCGCGGGGATTCCTTGTCGTAGACATCCTCGCGGTGGAGCAGGATGACCATGTCGGCGTCCTGCTCAATGGATCCGGATTCGCGAAGGTCAGAAACCATGGGCCGCTTGTCAGAGCGCTGTTCCGAACCACGGTTCAGCTGCGACAGGGCAATGACGGGGACCTGGAGTTCCTTGGCCAGCAGCTTCAGGGCACGGGAGAACTCCGAGACCTCCTGCTGGCGCGACTCCACCTTTTTGCCGGAGCTCATCAGCTGCAGGTAGTCGAGGATAACGAGCTTAAGATCGTGCTGCTGCTTCAACCGCCGGCACTTGGCACGGATTTCCATCAGGGACATGTTGGGGCTGTCATCGATAAACAGCGGGGCGTCATTCATCCGGCCCATGGTGGTGGCGATCTTGGACCACTGCTCGTCCTTGATGGTTCCCTTGCGGAGGTCCTGCAGGCCGATGGTTGCCTCCGCCGAAAGCAGGCGCATGGCAATCTCGTTCCGGCCCATTTCGAGCGAGAACATCACGGTGGCCAGGTTGTTCTTGATTGCCGCGGAGCGGGCAAAGTCCAGGGCGAAAGTGGACTTGCCCACCGCGGGCCGGGCTGCGATGACAATCATCTGGCCGGGGTGGAGGCCGTGCGTGAGCTCGTCCAGCTCGTAGAAGCCGGTGGGAACGCCGGTCATGCCCTCGCCGCGGTGGCCGGACGCCTCAATTTCGTCCACCGTGGACTCCATCACGTCCTTGAGCACCACGTAATCCTCCGCGGTGCGCCGCTCAGCCACCGCATAGACCTCAGCCTGGGCCTGGTTAACCAGGTCCTCCACCTCGCCGTCCGAGCCGTAGCCCAGTTGCACAATCTTGGTGCCGGCATTCACCAGGCGCCGGAGGACCGCGCGTTCAGCAACGATTTCGGCGTAATACCCGGCGTTGGCTGCGGTGGGAACAGTCTGGATCAGCTCGTGCAGGTAGGCAGGGCCGCCGATCCGGTTGATCTCGGCGCGCTTGGTGAGTTCATCGGAGACCGTGACGGCGTCAGCCGGTTCACCGCGGCCGTAGAGGTCGATGATGGCTTCATAGATGGTTTCATGCGCAGGCCGGTAGAAGTCCTGGCCGCGGAGGATCTCCACGACGTCGGCAATGGCGTCCTTGGACAACATCATGCCGCCCAGGACAGATTGTTCGGCGGGAATATCCTGTGGAGGCTTCCGGCTCACGTCCGATCCGCGGGTGGCCTCGATCGGGTCCAGATGCGCTACTGACAAAGCTGCCGTCCTCCACTGTGTACCGGGGACCAAAAGTACCCGGTGGCTAACCATCCTGCTAAAGGCGTTGCGCCTCAAAAGCTGCGCTCCGCCACCTGTCCAGGTTTACCGGCGGGGTCTGACAATCCTGCGCTGCCCGCACGTGCGCGGGCTATCACCGGAGTTATCCCCACTATCCACAGGTTTTCCACATTGGGCCGTCACTGGGGTTGGGAGCGGTCCGCCCTGAACACTCCCGACGCCCTTATAAGGGCCGTCCGAGGCGCCGAGGAACAGGTACCCCGCTACGCTAGCCGCCTTAGGTTCAGCCGCAAAGCCAGCATGCCGGAAGGGGTGTGGATAACCTGTGCAGTACCGGGCATAGCTTGTGCACAGCCTGTGGGGAAAGCTGTGGAAACTAAAAAACTTTGTGGCTGCTAACGGCTCTGACCTGCGGAAACGTCCGGGCGGGCATGTGGAGGAGATATTTCTTTTGGGGAATTTCATCCACAGCCGGCCGTCGCGGACCTGGTGGGCGAGGCAGGCTTCGGGAGACCGTAGCGGACAGAGCCGGCGCCATTGTGGCAGTCCTCATATTCCGCTCCGCTGATGTGGCGCGGTCCTGGGCCCACCTCCATGCACTATGCCGAATATTGCTGTGGATAACCGGGATCTGGCATAAGCTCTATGCATGGGCGAACTACTGCTGGTGCTGTTGCCCGCGATCGTTTTGGTGGCGCTCATTTGGGGTCTTTTCACAGCCCTGAGCCCGCGCGATTCGGGCATGTCTGATGCCGAAAAATACCAGCGCGACCTGGCGGCGCGTTCGGCACAGCACTACGCGGCCCAGGTCCAGGCTGCCACCGCTGCCCGCGCCCGCCTGGAACGGAGTACCAAGCCCAGCCAGAACGCTGCCCAGGCAAAGCAATCGGATCTGGCTGCCGCCAGGAAGCACATAGAACGGCTTTAGACAATGGAATCGCTTGTGGCCCCTGTCCTTATCCTCCTCGCAGTGATCGCGGGAGTAACGCTGGCTGCCCGCGCCGTCAGCAGGCGGAAGGCCGCCCGCAGGGCCGAACCGGCGGACCCGGCTGTTACCCCCTCTGAGCTGGCGCGGACGGCCTCGGCCAGGCTTTCGGAGGAAGAGCACCGCAGGCTTTATGCCCTGATCGCCCAGGGACAGGCCATGGCGGCCATCAAGCTCTACTACGAGAGCACGGGAGAGGGCCTGCGGGCGTCCCGGGACGCCGTCGGGGCGCTGGCAGCCCATCCCCAGCCCTACCGGGGCGCGGAGGCTGCCCCTGCCGCTGCTGAGGACGACGAGGACGAAGAACCGCAACGTTTCCCGTACCGCTACCGGGCAATTGCAAGCAAGGGCGATGTGACGCGTGAAGTCAGCAGCAATATGCTCAATGACGAGATCTACGGCAGAATCCGCACGCTGGCCCGGAGCGGGGACACCGAAGCTGCGGCCAACGCCCTGACGCGGCATTCGGACATCAGCCTGAAGCAGGCAAGGGAATTCATCGAACTACTCGATGACTGACCCGCGGGTGCTGTTCTTCCCGGAACAGCACAGCATCCCCGGGCCCCGGACCTAGAAGTCGAACATCTCCCCGAGCCAGCCTTCCTTCTTTTTATGCCGCCGCCGGTCGTGGTCCCGGTCGTATTCCTGCTTGCCGTACCGGCGGTCGTCGTAGCCGCGCTGCTCCCGGCGCGGTTCGAAGTTGGGATACAGCGGCGGGGGTGCCATTCCCGGAGCCGGGGTTGAAGGACGCGCCGGGGCGGGGCCAGGCATCATATCTGCCGCGCGGTCCAGGATCTTGTCCAGCTCCCCGCGGTCGAGCCACACGCCCCTGCACTGGGGGCAGTAGTCAATCTCCACCCCGCCGCGTTCGGTCATCATCAGTTCCACGGAATCCACAGGACATTTCATGCCCACATAACGTGCGGCCCCGCCTGAAAGTTCGGCATGGCCGGTTCAACGCATTCCCGAGATGCCCGCCATAAGCTGTTCGAAGGGCAGGGACTCCAGTGGGGCAGGCTTCCGCCCCGGCTGCGGTCCTTCCAGCAGGCGCGTAAATTCACCGGCTGCCCGGTTGACGCGCTCTGCAAGGCCGGAGCCGCCGTCGTCCATCGTGCCCCAGTCCTGGGGTCCGGCGAAAACGCCTGTGGCGGCCATCCGGGTGCGGAGGTAGCTGAACAGCGGCCGCATGGCGTAGTCCAGGACCATCTGGTGGCGGTCCGTGCCGCCGGTTGCGCCGAGCAGGACGGCTTTGCCGTCAAGTGACTTGGGGTCCAGGACGTCAATGAACGACTTGAAGAGGCCGCTGTAGGACGCACTGAAAACGGGCGTTACGGCGATGATTCCGTCCGACGCTTCCACGCCTGCAATGACCTCAGCGAGGCGGGGGGCGGCATAGCCGGTAACAAAATTGTTGGCGATGTCTACGGCAAGGTGGCGGAGTTCGACGACGTCCACCTGCACGCTGAATCCCGCGGCGCCCAGTTGCCGCTCAGCAGCGGCCGCCAGCTGGTCAGCCAGCAGGCGGCTCGACGACGGTACGCCGAGTCCGGCAGAAAGGACTGTGATGCGGCGGGTCTCCATGGCATTCTCCTGTTGCTCGTTCATTCGATCATACATGCATATGCATCTACCTTCTGAACGGTGCGGGCTCCCGGAGTATTCCCGCAATGTGCGTTCAGAGCAGCACTGATCCCCGGATGCACGTGGTGCAATGTCCACCTACCCAGATGTCGCCGCCTTCCGCCATGACGTGCACGCGCCCGGCCCGGCCCAGCGCGGTTCCCTGCGCGGCTACGTACTCGTCTGGAGCCCTGTTGCTGTTGATGAGCCACTGCGCCACGCCAGCGTTGAAACTGCCGGTGACCGGGTCCTCCATGGAATCACCGGGGAGGAAGGTACGCACTTCGTAGTCCGCATCGGCCCCTGGCCCGTGGGCTCCTACAACCCCCACTTTCAGCCCGCCCATGGCTGCAAAGTCGGGCTGGATCGCCAGAACCTGCTCCGCGGAGCCGAGCAGCACGCCGATCCATTCAGGACCATTGACCAGCCATGACGCATCCAGAATGTCGGCTTGGGGAACCCGCAGGCCGGCGGCCAGTTGGCTACGAACCTCCGCCTCAACCGGACCGAAGCGGGTAAGGGGCGGGGCAGCGAAGGCCAGCCGGCCGGCGTCGTGCTTCACCCGCACCAGCCCAACACCGCACTCCTGCACCACGAAGCCCTGCGATTTGGGCACTCCCCCGGACTCCAGCCAGGCGTGCGCCGAACCCAGTGTGGGATGGCCGGCGAACGGAAACTCCTCGGTACCCGTGAAGATGCGCACGCGGTAGTCTGCGCGGGGGTCTGCCGGGGGCAGCAGGAAGGTGGTTTCGGACAAGTTGGTCCAGTTTGCGAACTGCTGCATCTCCTCCGAGGTCAGTCCCTCGGCATCCACGACGACGGCGAGCGGGTTACCGCGGTATGGCTCGGCGGAGAAGACGTCGACCTGATGGAAGGGGCGGCTGCGCGGGGAAGTTGAACTCACCGCTGCAGGCTATCACCGGTACTGCACAGCCCTGACCGTCCCGCGAGATAGCATTTGGCCGCGGTCCGAAGGGCCAACACTGCTCCCAAATGTCATCTCGGCGTGGCCGCGCGCAGACAAAAGACCCCCGCCGCCGGAATCCGGCAACGAGGGTCTTAGTGCAGTTCAGGAATGCGTAGCCGTGAAGACTACTTGCCTGCCACTACGTCGAGTTCAATCACAGCAGCAACGTCGTCGTGCAGACGGACGTTGGCCTGGTAGGAACCAACCGACTTGATGTGTGCCGGCAGTTCAACCTTGCGCTTGTCGATGCGGCCAAGGCCAGCGGCCTCAACAGCGTCAGCAACGTCGCCCTGCTTGACGGTGCCGAACAGGCGTCCGGTCTCGCCAGCCTTGACGACGAGCTTGACCGGCTTGGCGGAGAGTGCAGCAGCCTGCTTCTGAGCGTCTTCCAGGGAAGCGTGCTCGCGGGCGGCGCGGGCAGCCTTGATGGACTCAACCTGCTTTTCGCCACCCTTCGACCAGGTCAGGGCGAAGTTGCGGGGGAGCAGGTAGTTACGTGCGTAACCGTCCTTGACCTCTACAACATCGCCAGCAGCACCGAGACCGGTTACTTCGTGGGTCAGAATGAGCTTTGCCATGTTAGTTAATCCCTTCCTTAGCCGCGGCCAGCGCCGGAGTAAGGCAGCAGGGCAACTTCGCGGGCGTTCTTGATTGCCTGTGCGATCTTGCGCTGTTCCTGCACCGTGACGCCAGTGACGCGACGGGCGCGGATCTTTCCGCGGTCGGAGATGAACTTGCGCAGCAATGCTACGTCCTTGTAGTCGATGACAGTGATGTCAGCGGCCTTCAAGGGGTTGGACTTTGGTTTGGGCTTACGGAGTTCAGCCTTAGCCATCGTGGAGCTCCTATTCTAGGGAGCCCGTGGATATTGATCCACGGGATGGTGGTGGTCCGGCGGCGGCAGTCACCCTGGTGCCTTGCGGCACGTTCGGTGGTCCCGGCGTCGGGCCTTGTTTGGTTGTTAGAAGGGAGGTTCGGAATCGGGGCCGTTGCCCCAGCCGCCTGCGTTGGAGACACCGGGCGTCGCCCAGGGGTCGTCCTGTGCAGCCTGCTGGTTGCCGCCGCCCCAGCCTCCACCGGAGTTGCCGCCCTGGTTTCCACCAGAGTTGCCGCCTCCGAAGCCACCGCCGCTGTTGTTGCCTCCGCCGAAGCCGCCCTGACCACCCTGACCGCCGGAGCGCTGGGTGCGGTTGACTTTGGCATTGGCGTAGCGCAGGCTGGGGCCGATTTCGTCGACCTCAAGCTCGATGACGGTGCGCTTTTCGCCTTCTTTGGTTTCGTAGGAACGGCTCTTCAGGCGCCCGGTAACAATCACGCGCATGCCCTTGGTGAGGGACTCGGCGACGTTCTCGGCCGCTTCACGCCATACCGCTGCGCGGAGGAACAGGGTTTCCCCGTCCTTCCACTCGTTGGACTGGCGATCAAAGGTGCGGGGGGTGGAAGCGATGGTGAAGTTCGCTACTGCCGAACCGGACGGTGTGAACCGCAATTCCGGGTCATTGGTGAGATTACCGATGACCGTAATGGTGGTCTCGCCTGCCATCTACTGCCTCCTTGTTCGATCCTGGGTGAAGAGTGCGTTTCCTGCGGGGTGAAGAATGAAGATCGGGCTGAAATTACTCAGCAACAACCTTCTGCTCTTCGGGGCGGGTGATCTTGGTGCGCATGATGGTCTCGTTAAGAGACAGCTGGCGGTCAAGTTCCTTGGCGGTTTCCGGCTTGGCGGTGAAGTTCACCACGGCGTAGATACCTTCGGACTTCTTCTTGATGTCGTAAGCCAGCCGGCGACGGCCCCAGATGTCAACCTTTTCGATGGTTCCACCATCGTTGGTGATGACGTTCAGGAACTTCTGAAGCGACGGCTCAACGGTACGCTCTTCGACCTCGGGGTCGATGATTACCATCAATTCGTAAGGACGCATATGTGAACCCACCTCCTTTGGGCTAAGCGGTTACGGCATTTCCGTAACAGGAGGTTCATTTGCGATGCCATGCAAAGCCCCGCCGCCGGAACGGAGGCAGGACGCAGCACAGACTTCAATATCTTAGTGCATTTGGACCGGATAGGCGATTCGCGCTTGACTCAAGGCTATCGGCCATGGTTGCCGGCACAGCAGCGCGAATGCCGCTATGTGGAAAACCCGCTGTAGTTACGACGGCAGCAAAGGCTGCAAAGCCGTCCTGAAAAACAACTCCGTCACCACGGCAAGACGCCGCGGGTCGTCCACGCCGCACAGTTCACGCGCAGAATGCATGGAAAGCAGCGGAACACCCACGTCCACCGTCCGGATTCCCAAGCGGGTGGCAGTCAGCGGGCCGATGGTGGACCCGCAGGGGATCGCGTTGTTGGACACGAACTCCTGGTACGGCACCTTGGCTTCGCCGCAGAGCCGGGCCCAGAAAGCCGCCCCGTTGGCGTCCGTGGCGTACCGCTGGTTCGCGTTGATCTTCAACAGCGGACCGCCGTTGAGCACCGGGTGATTGGCAGGGTCGTGCCGCTCGGCGTAGTTCGGGTGGACAGCGTGCCCCGCATCGGCCGAGACACAGAACGACGCCGATAACGCTTGCCGCCGCTGGCTTACAGTAGCGCCGAGGCCATCGGAAATGCGCACCAGCACATCCTCAAGAATGGGCCCGCAGGCGCCGGAGCGGGAGTTGGAGCCGATCTCCTCGTGATCGAAGGCGGCAAGCACAGCGATCGGCCCGCCGGCCGCGCCGGAACTGCCGCCGGCAGCAGAAGTAGCATGGCCAATCAGGGCCACCAGCCCCGCATGCGTGGCGGAAAGGTTATCCAACCGCCCGGACGCGAAGAACTCCCCGTTCCCCCCGAAAACCGCAGGGGCCTGTGTGTCTGCAATAACGACGTCGTACCCCCCAATCCGGGCAGGATCCACGGAAGCACCGGCAACATGGGAAGCCAGGACGGAAAGCAGGTCAAAATCGGCGGGGTTCCCGAGCCCCCACACGGGGTTCATGTGGCGCTGCTTATCCAGCGTCAGGCCATCATTGACGGCCCGGTCCAGGTGGATTGCCAGTTGCGGGAAGCGGAGCATGGGCCCGGTAGCCGTGAGGTGCCCGGTCCCGTCCAGCATCACCAGCCGGCCGGCAAGCTGCAGTTCGCGGTCCAGCCAGGAGTTGAGCAGCGGCCCGCCGTACACCTCCACTCCCGCCTGGAGCCAGCCGTGGGCGCCGATGGTGGGCCTGGGCTTGAGCTTGAAGGAGGGTGAATCCGTGTGCGCCCCCAGGATGTTGAAGCCGGTCGCCGGGCCGGCGTTTTCGGGGACAACCCAGGCGATCAGCGCGCCGTCGCGAATTATGAAGAACGAGCCGGCGCCGCCCTCCCAGGGCTCCAGCTCATCCAGGCGGACAAACCCCGCCCCAACCAGCCGGCGGCCCGCTTCATGCACAGCATGGAAGCTCGACGGCGATGCGGTGACGTAAGCGCCAAGGTCCTGGATGTGGTCTGCAGCGGAGGAAGAAGGCATGCTCCCGAGTCTAGATGGTGACGTTCAGCCCCGCCGTGTAGCCCGCCGCGGCTGATCCTGTCATGGTGGCGAGCTGGTAGATGCCGCCGTCGTTCCGAAAAACGCTGTCCGACTGCAGGGTGGTGCGGCCCATGTTGCGCAGGCTCTCCTCGTAGCCGGGTGTGGCATACACGTCATCGCACGACGCCTTGGTCAGCGCTATCTGCGAAACGGCCAGCACCTGGCCCGCAGCTGTCGCGTTGTTCATGGACTCGAACACCTCGAAGTGGATGTGCGGCCAGCGTCCCGAATAGGCGCCCGGGAAGACGGACGTGAAGGTCGCCTGGCCGTTGGCGTCGGCCTCCTGCACGCCGCGCAGGTAGTTTTCGCTTCCCAGCTCCGGGTCGTACATCGAGTACCTGCCTTCCCTGTCGCAGTGCCATGCGTATACGGCCGCGCCGGCCAGCGGAACACATCCGTTTGCGTTATCCAGCAGTGTCAGGGTGAAGGTCAGCGGCACGCCTTCAGCCTTGGCGGTTCCGGTCCCGAAGCTGGACGCGATGTCCCGCCGCACTACTCCCGAGGCTTCCAGCAGGTTCGGCCCGTTCGAGCCGTCGGCCGGAAACGGTCCGGCGGTTTCACGCGGAATTTCCACGCCGCACTCCACGATGGCCCGGGTCAGGGTGGGCGACGGGGAGGCGGCCGCAGCAGTACCGGTCGCCGCAGGAGTACTGGTTCCGGCAGCGGTTGCCGGGGCGGCGGACGACGTCGACGGGCTGGCGTTGGGGGATCCGCCAGGGGTGCAGGCGGCCAAGGCAGCCGCGGCGCCGCCTGCCCCGAAAAACATGCCCAGTGACCGGCGGCTCATGATGGTGGACAGGTCGAATTCGAGGCCGCGGTCGTGGTTCGGGTGGGGGGCTCGGTTGATCATGGGACTATCCAACCCGCCCGCAACCCGCCTGCATAGGGTTTCCTGCCCGGGGAGTGTCAGTAATCCGGATTGCTGGGAACCACCAGGCCCGTTTCGTAGGCGTACACCACAGCCTGGACCCGGTCGCGCAGGTGGAGCTTGGTGAGGATCCGCCGGACGTGCGTCTTCACCGTGGCCTCGGACAGAAAGTACCGGTGGGCGATCTCCGCATTGGACAGGCCCTCGGCCATGGCCTGCAGCATTTCCGTTTCCCTGGGCGTCAGGTCGGCCAGCAGCGGATCGGGCGCAGGGGCCACGGGTGCCGGCTTGGCGGCACCGCGGACATAGGTTTCGAGCAACCGCTGGGTAATCCTCGGCGCCACTACGGCGTCCCCGCTGGCCACCACCCGCACAGCGTTGATCAGTTCCGAGGGCGCCGCGTCCTTAAGAAGGAACGCGGACGCGCCTGCCTGAAGACCTGAGAAGGCGTACTCATCCACGTCGAAGGTGGTGAGGATGATGATCCTGGCGCAGGCCCCGGAATCCGTGATGGCACGCGTCGCCTCGATGCCGTCCAGCACTGGCATCCGCACGTCCATCAGCACCACATCAGGGTTAAGTTCCCGGACCTGACGGACAGCCTCGGCGCCGTTGGAGGCTTCACCCACGATCCGCAGGTCATCCTCGCCCTCGAGGATGAGCCGGAAGCCCATGCGGAGCAGCGGCTGGTCGTCCACCAGCAGGACGGAAATAGCCGGATTATTGGTCATGCTTTGCCTTGAAGTTCGTAGGGGCGGAGGGGTTCGGAAACATCATCGCCCGGCCAGGTAAGGACGGCGTGCACGCGCCAGCCCCGTCCGCTGCGGCCGGCTTCCACCGCGCCGGCATAAATCCGGGCCCGCTCCGCCATTCCCGTGATCCCTTGGCCCGTGCCGTACGAGCCGTGCCCCGGGGCAGTGGCCGCACCGCTGTCAGAGGCGGAAACCCCCGGCACCCCCGCGCCGTCGTCAAGCACGTCAATGGTGACCGTTGGACCGTCCCGGACGATCGAAACATCTACGCGTCCCAGGGAACGGCCGTAGCGGAGCACGTTGGTCAGAGATTCCTGGACAATCCGGTACACGGTGAGCTGGAACGCTGCGTCGTCGGGCAACGCCGGGCCGGTATGGGAGTAGTGCAGGGGCAGGCCCGCCGTGCGGAATCCCTCCAGCAGCTTGGACAGGCTGTCCCCTGAAGCGAGCGGCAGCGGCGGCGCAGCGGCTCCGGCATCGTCGCGGAGGACACCGAGGACCCGCCGCATGTCGGCGAGGGCCGTCCGCCCCGTTCGGGAGAGTTCACCCAGGACCTCGCCGGCGCGCTCCGGACTTTTCCGGACCACGACGGCGGCACCGTCCGACAGACTGATCATCACCGTCAGCGAGTGGGCCACGACGTCGTGCATCTCCCGGGCAATCCGGTTACGTTCATTCACCGACGCGAGCCGGGCAGTCCGCGCCGCCCAGGCCGCCACTTCCTGTTCGTGTTCGCGCCGCTGCCGGACAGAGATACCGATGCCCGTGGCGATGACATTTGAGAGGGTGATGGTGGCCCCGGTGGCGATGCTGGTCAACAGGTGGAAGTCCCCGGGGTTGACCCCGGTGTCGTGGACGAAGGAGTTCTCCATGGGTCCGACGGCGGCAAGGAGGTAGAGGAGGGCCAGCGGCGCCGTGGCCGCTGCCATGGTGATGAGAGCAAAGCGGCGGGTATGCGCCACTGCCACTGCATACAGCGAGAACCAGAGGCCGGCGGACGCATTGGAACCCCACGGGTGCAGGAGCGTCACGGCCACCTCCGCCACTGCCACAAAGGCAACGACTCCCAACGGGTGGGAACGGCGAAGGAAAAGCGCCGCAGCCACCGCCGCCAGCAGGGCGATGGCGAGCCAGTTGCCGGACCTGACGGCGTCCGCCACGGTGGGCGCAACCAACAGGCAGTAGCTGAGCGCCACCGCGGTGTCCATAACCCGGGGGTGCCGGTGCAGGTAGCGGCGGATGAGTCCCCTGCGCCTGGCTGTGAGCTCGGCGAAGGACGCGTCGGCCTGTCCGGCCGGCGCGTCCCTTTCAACCGCCGTTTTTGTCATGGTCCTGCTTCTTGATCCTGCCCGGTCAGACGTCGCGTTTCTTCAGCACAATCATTGCCGGGATCAGGAACAGCAGCACGTAGCCCAGGAAGATCAGGCCGCCGTGCCAGGGATCGATCACGCCGTCGGTGTGGCCAATCGACAGGAACCGTCCACCGGCCTCGCTGGGGATGTACTGCGGAACGTACTTCCAGAATTCGCCGGGGATGAGGGTCATGAAGCCTGCGGCGATGGACAGGACAAAGAACATTGCCACCAGGACGGTGATGCCGCCGGCGGAGTTGCGGAGCAGGGTTCCCAGGGAAAGGCCAATCAAGGCAACGCCGGCCACGTAAAGGCCGCCGGTGAAGATGCTGTAGAGCACACCGTCGGTGGACCAGTCGAGGTCGAAGCCCATGCCCTGGAATACCGGCATGGCGATCAGGAAGGTAGCCACTCCGGCGATGGTGGTGATCACGTAGGAGATGACTGCAAGGATGATCGCTTTGGCCACAAAGGCGGGCGTGCGCCGGGGGACGGCGTTCATGGTGGAACGGATCATTCCGGTGGCGTATTCAGAGGACATAAAGAGGACTGCCAGTGATCCGAGGATCAGGATGCCGATCTGGAGCCCTGCGTTGGGCAGGTTGTAGAGGTCGAAGCCGGAGCCCGGGGGGAAGGATTGCTCGAGCATTTCGGGGGTCATTGTCTGGCCCTGGTCCCTGGCGCTGCGCACCATGTCTTCAAGATAGGTGTAGCGGATCAGGACGGCCAGAGCGCCGATTCCGATGATGGCAGCCAGCGTCAGCAGCAGCAGGATGCGGGTGGACATCAGCGACCAAAGCTTGATCCATTCGGACCGCAGGACGCCGCCGAAGGTCACACCCCTGGAGCCGGCGGAGGAACGGGTGGGCGCGGTACGGGTTTCAGTCATGGTGCTCATCGTCCTTACTTTCCTGCCGCTGCGGGAGCGGACAGCGCGGGTCCGCCGGTCAGGTGCGAGTGGTATTCCACTTCGTCCTTGGTCAGGTCGAAGTACGCGTCTTCAAGGGAGGACAGCTGCGGGGTGAGCTCGTACAGCAGGACGCCGTTATCCAGGGCAACCTGGGCAATGCGGCGGGAATCCATCCCGGTCACCTCAAGGGTCTCAGGCTCGCTTTGGTCCACGGTGACGCCGTCGCCGGCCAGCAGGGCAGACAGTTGCAGGGCCGCGCCGGTGCGCACCAGGGTCCTGGCCTGGCGGGTGCCGGCGATGATCTCCTTCACCGGGGCATCGGCAATGATCCGTCCGCGGCCGATCACAATCAGGTGGTCCGCGGTCTGTGCCATTTCGCTCATCAGGTGTGAGGAAAGGAAAATTGTCTTGCCCTGGTTGGCAAGGTACCGGACCAGGTTGCGGACCCACAGGACGCCCTCCGGGTCCAGGCCGTTGACGGGCTCATCCAGGATGAGCGTCTGCGGATCACCCAGCAGGGCTGCAGCAATTCCAAGCCGCTGGCCCATGCCCAGTGAGAAACCGCCGGCCTTCTTGCGGGCCACCGCCTCGAGGCCGGTCATTTCAATGACTTCACGGACCCTGGTCCTGGGGATGTTGTGCGTGGCGGCCATGGCCAGGAGGTGGTTGTAGGCGCTGCGGCTGGTGTGTACGGCCTTGGCGTCCAGCAGCGCGCCCACCTCATGCAGCGGCGCCTTGTGCTCTGCGTACGGCAGGCCGTTCACGGTGACGGAGCCCGACGTCGGCCGGTCCAGCCCCATGATCATGCGCATCGTGGTCGACTTGCCGGCGCCGTTCGGGCCCAGGAACCCCGTGACCTGCCCTGCTTTGACGGTGAAGCTGACCCCTGCCACGGCGGTTTTTCCCCCGTAGACCTTGGTCAGGCCTTGTGCCTCAATCATTGATTGTTCCTTCGGACGGCAGCGCGCGGCTGCGGCAGATGTTTAGGGACCGTTGTGTATCCACCACGCTACCGATGCCCGGCTCTGTTTTCGCCGGTCTCAGGGATGATTCAGGGGTAAACCGGGGTAGTCCCCGTGGATGATCCACTGTCAACGAAATTCCCATCGGGGGAGAATCTCCGTCAGGGACGGGGGGAGTAGTAGGCGAGGGCCCGGGGCAGCACACGGTACGCCACGCTGCGGACGCCGGCAAGCGTCTCGCCGTCGACGGCCAGTGCCATCGGTGACCCGCCGGATTCGATGTGCACCTCCGTTGCCGCCGACAAATGAGTGATGCGTGAGGTAGCTACGGTCCCTGTCAGCACGGACCACAGCAGCCGCAGCCGGGCAAAGGACTCATCAGCCGTAATCATGCGGACATCCAGGAAGCCGTCGTCCATCACGGGCCGGAGCAAGGGGGCGTGGTCGCGGGGATAGTAGCGGCCCCGTCCCACGTAGGCGATCCACACCTTGCGCAGCATGCCATCTACCGTCAGGGTGGTGGGAGTGCCTGCCACGAACGTACGGAACATTGCCACCACTCGCGCGAGGGGTTTTCCCAGTGCGGGCTGCAACTGTTCCCGCCGCCGGACAAAGTCGGGATACAGGCCGAGGCTGGAGGTGTTGAGCATCAGTACTTCCGCCGTTTCGGACTTGCCGGCGAGGCCGCGTTCAACCGTGACGGTTCCGACGTCGGCCAGGGCAGCTTCGCCTTTGGACGCCGCTGCCAGGGCCCCCTTGAGGCTCTCCGTTCCTGCGTCGCGGGCAAAGTGGTTGAGGGTTCCGCCGGGCAGGACCAGCAGCGGGAGTGACCGCTCGACGGCGGCAGCTGCTGCCGCTCCCACGGTTCCGTCGCCACCGTACACACCCAGGGCACGTGTCCCGGGAAGGTCCGCCGTGTGCCTGATGGCAGCCAGCAGGTCATCATCCTGCTGCACGGTCTTTACATACGCCTCGGGGAATACTTGCAGAAGTGCCGCAGCTGTCTCTTCGCTGAAGGAGCCGCCGAGAGTGTTGACCACAATCGCCAGCCCTTCACCCCCGGGCAGTGGCGGCGCCGTGGTCCAGGTCCTGGCTGTCTGCGGAATGGGCGGACTGACAGGCCACCACCGCCGTGTCACCAGCGCGGCGGCGGCACCAAGCGCCGAACCGAAAAGCACGTCCGAGGGCCAGTGCGCCCCGGTATGAACGCGGGAATACGCCACTCCCACTGCCGCCGGGGCCAGTGCCACGCCCAGGGCGGGCTTGACCAAACCTGTCCCTACGGCGAACGCCACAGCCGACGCTGAATGCCCCGACGGCATGGACGAGCTTCGAGGCTGCGGATGCACGAACCGGAACACTGGCAGGTGTTCGGGCAATGGGCGGGCGCGGGGCAGCAGGGTCTTGAAAACGCCGTTGGTAACGGCGGAGGCCACCGCCTGGGCAATCAGCCCGTGCAGCGCAGCCCGTCGCGGCCGGCCCGGAATCGCGGCGAGGACGCCTGCCACACCTATCCAAAGTTTTCCGCGGTTTGCAGCGGCCGACAGCCTGCGGAAGAAGTCGTCATGGTTTCCGCCCGGCAGCCTCGATACATGCTGCACGAGGTATCTGTCCGTCCGGCTGACCCACCGATGGCCCTTGGGCCATTTCGCCTGCATGCCCTCACCCTACCGCCGTCACTGCATCCGGCAGCCGATACAGAACCACGTGCTGACCTGCCCTTCCCGGGACGCCGCCTATGTGACCTTTAGCGGCTTGGCAGCACCGGCGAGCAGGAGGGCAAGAAGGATGGGCGCAAGGATCGCCAGCAGCGCGAGGTGGATTCCCGTCAGGTCGCCCAGGTATCCCAGCAGGGGCGGACCGGCCAGGAATGAGATGTATCCAAGCGTGGACACCACGGAGACCCTCGCTGCTGCATGCCGGGGGTCGTCCGCGGCAGCGGACATTCCCATCGGGAAGGCCAGTGCTGCCCCGACGCCCCAAAGCGCGGCGCCCACCGCAGCGAGCCACACATTGCCGGCCAGCACGAAGAGGCAAAGGCCGGCGGCCGCTGCTGCCATGCTGGCACGGAGGACGGCGACGCGGCCGTACTTGTCGATGACGGTGCCGCCAAGGAACCGCATGGCTGTCATGGCCAGGACAAAGAGGGCGAACATCAGGGCGCCGGTCGATTCGGAGGTACCCAGGCCGTCAACGGATGCCTTGGCGATCCAGTCATTGCCCGCACCCTCGGTCAGGGTGGCGCCAAGGACCACGACGCCGATGAGCAGGGTCCTCCCGTCCCGCCAGGCCGAAGGGCCCTTGGCTGCTTTCGGTTCTCCTTCGGCCGCGGCTGGTGCCGGGGCGTGCGGAAGAAAGTAGCGCGGAACGGTCATCGTCACCAGCAGCACGATGCCCGCAATGACCAGCAGGTGCACCGGCAGTCCGACGCCGAGGTTCGATAGTCCTGCGCCGATGAGGGCACCCACAAAGGCACCGCCGCTGAAGGCAGCGTGAAACTGGGGCATGATGGTGCGCCGAAGCTTGTGTTCGACGTCGGCCCCTTCGATGTTTTGGGAGACATCCCAGAGGCCGATGGCTATGCCAAAGAAGAACAGGGCAATGGCTGTGCCCGGGATCGAGGCCGCGGCCAAGGAGAGCGCAATGCCCACACCGGCCGCGGAGGCCAGCAGCCCGCCAAAGCGCACGGTGTTGGCCGTGCCGATCCTGCCCACTACCCAGCCCGCCGTCGGCAGGGCGAGCAATGAGCCGACGGCGGTGCAGAGCAGCAAGGTGCCCATCTGGCCGGACGTTATCTGCAGGGTCTCGGTGACAGCAGGGATCCGCGCCGCCCAGCTGGCGAACACCAGGCCGTTGATGCCGAAGACAACGAACGTTGCCGCTGCTGCCGCTTTCAGGCCGGCATGCTGCGCCGTTCCGGTATTTATGCTCATACATTCACTACTTCCACAGAATTGTCATCGAGTCGTCGTCGTTCTTCGGAGCTGAACTGCTTATTGGTGACCAATATGTCCACCCGATCAAGACCGCCCACAAGTGCTCTGGCAACCGCATCCCATTTGGCAGCGGCGGCGGCCACCACAACACGCGAGGCTGATTCCAGGCCCGCGCGTTTTACGGCTGCGTCTTCCAGGTCATGGGCCAGGAGACCGTCCTTAAAGTCGACTGAGCAGGGCGTAACAACTGCCGTATCGAAGCGGAGGGAGCGGATGTTGGATTCCGCGAGCGGGCCCCGGAAGCACAACTCGCCGGGGACTAGGCTTCCTCCCGGCAACAGCAGCGCGGGCCTGGACCCTGCGCTCGACTCCTCACCCGCCAGCACGTTGAGCGACCGCAGCGACATCGGCATGAGGGTCAACTCCCTGCCGTTCAACGCCCGCGCCACCTCAGTGGCGGTGCTTCCACTGTCCAGCCAGACGTGCTCACGGTCACCCAAAAGGTTCGCTACAGCTGCTGCGATGCGCTTCTTGACGTCCTGGTCCTCCAGCTCGCGCTGCCCGTAACCTGGATTCCCGCCGCGCCCGATCAGACTCCGTGCGCCACCGTGGACCCGGCGGAGGACGCCGTTGGCCGCCAGGACTTCGAGGTCCCGGCGGATGGTCGCGCCGGAAGCGTCACAAGCGAGGGTCAGCTCCTCCACGGTGACCTCGTGGCGCTGGCGGAGCAACCCGGCGATCGTGCGATGACGCTCGTCCGTCTTCATGATCAAATGATAACAACTTTTGATCATTTGATCAGAATAAGACCAGGACTCAGCGCGTGCGCACTACGCGCTTCTCGTCCCACACCGGCTCGGCGGACTCGTACACCTTGCCGTCAGATCCGAACACCAGGAAGCGGTCGAAGGTCCGGGCAAACCAGCGGTCGTGCGTCACGGCCAGGACAGTGCCCTCAAAGTGGTCGATGGCCCGCTCAAGTGCCTCTGCCGAGTGCAGGTCCAGGTTGTCCGTGGGCTCGTCCAAAAGGAGCAGGGTGGCTCCGCTGAGCTGCAGGAGCAGGATCTGGAACCGGGCCTGCTGGCCGCCGGAAAGGGACTCGTACTTTTGCTCGGACTGGCCTGCCAGCCCGTAGCCGTCCAGCGCCCCGGCTGCTGCCTCGCGGCCCAGGCCGGAGCGGTGTTCGTCTCCGCGGTGCAGGATTTCCAGCAACGTCTTACCAAGGAGGTCCGGCCGGACGTGTGTCTGGGCAAAGAACCCGGGGCGGATCCTGGCGCCGAGTTTCACCGTGCCCTCGTGTGGCACCTCGGCAATCTCGACATCCGACACCGGCAGGTGCTCACGTTCGGGATCGGTGCCGCCCGTCGCGAGCAGCCGCAGAAAGTGGGATTTGCCCGAGCCGTTGGATCCCAGGACACCCACACGGTCGCCAAACCACACTTCCGTGGAAAACGGCTTCATGAGCCCGGTGAGCTCGAGTTTCTCCGCTACGATGGCGCGCTTGGCGGTCCGTCCGCCCTTGAGCCGCATTTGCACGTTCTGCTCGATGGGCAGCGCCTCGGGCGGTCCGATCTCCAGGAACTTCGCCAAACGGGTTTGGGCCGCGTGGTAGCGGTTGGCCATGTCGGAGCGGAATGCGGCCTTGTTTTTATACATATTGACGAGTTCCTTGAGCTTGACGTGCTCCTCGTCCCACCGCTTGCGCAGTTCCTCGAAGCGGGCGTTCCGGTCCGCCCTTGCCTCCACGTAGGAGCCGAACCCGCCGCCGTGAATCCACGCGCCGGCGCCGTTGATGCCCGGTTCCAGCGTGACGATGCGCCCTGCGGCGTTGTTCAGCAGTTCACGGTCGTGGCTGATGAAGAAAACGGTCTTCTTCGATTCGTTCAGTTTGTCCTCGAGCCAGCGCTTGCCGGGCACGTCCAGGTAGTTGTCCGGTTCGTCCAGCAGCAGCAGGTCGTCGGGTCCGGCAAAAAGCGCCTCCAGCACCAGCCGCTTCTGCTCACCGCCGGAAAGGGTCGACGCCGGGCGGTGCTGGGCGCGGTCAAAGGGCAGTCCCAGCGCGGCCATGCACACTTCGTCCCAGACGGTCTCGACGTCGTAGCCCCCGGCATCTCCCCAGTCCACGATTGCCTGGGCGTAGCGCATCTGGCTGGGTTCGTCGTCGTCCTCCACCATCGCCAGCTCAGCCTCGTCCACCTCGCGCGCCGCTGCGGCCAGTGCGGGCGGGGCCGCCGACACCAGCAGGTCGCGGACAGTGGAATCATCGCGGACCTGCCCCACGAACTGGCGCATGATGCCCATGTTCCCGGAGCGCCCGATCACGCCTTCATCCGGAACCAGGTCCCCGGCGATGATCCGGAACAGCGTTGTTTTTCCGGTCCCGTTGGGGCCGATCAGAGCAGTTTTGGTGCCGTCCGGAACCTTGAAGGTCACCCCATTGAGCAGCTGAGTGCCGTCGGAGAGGAAGTAATCGATACCGGAAACGTCAATATGGGCCACGTACTCCATCTTCCCACGCCCCAGCCGCGGAGTTTTTGGGCAGGTACTGCGGCCTGAGCCGGCCTGTACGTCACCGTACCTGCCCAAAAACCCGGGACGCTAGCCCGCGGCGGTCAGGAACTTCTGCAGCAGCGGCCCGGACGTTGTTGCCCCCAAGCCGCCATCCTCAACAAACACGGCAACGGCAAGATCCCCGTGCACGGCCACAATCCAGGCGTGGGTCTTGGGCGGATTCTCGTTGCCGAACTCGGCGGTTCCGGTCTTCGCTCCCACCGGGGCACCGGGGACGCCGGACAGGAAGCCGGCGTGCCCCGACGTCACCACGGCACGCATCATGTCCGCCAGGGATGTTGCCTCTTCAGCCGTGATCGGCTTGTCGGACGCCTGGGACGGCGCCTCAGCAGAGGCTGTGGCGGACGGCTGGGCAGCGGGAGCTGTGGAACCGCTGGTAGTTCCCTCAGCGGCAGCACCGGCGTCGGGATTCAAAACCAGCTGCGGGGCAACCGGCCCGCCCTTGGCCACGGAGCCGGCCATCATGGCAGCGGCCAAAGGCGACAGCAGCACCTTTCCCTGGCCGATCATGGACGCTGCATGCTCTGTTCCCGCGGCCTCGCCGGGGACGGATCCCAGGAAGGCCGCTGCACCGAGCGTCGGGGCCTCGACGGCGAGGCCCATCGACATGGCGGCGGCTTCAAGCTGACCCTGCGAGACCGTGTCCCGAGCGGCGATAAACGCTGTATTGCAGGAGTGGGCGAAGGCGTCACGGAGCGTCACCGAACCCAAAGAATCCTCCGGGTACCCCTCAGCATTTTTGAATGTCCGCCCGTCCACCGTCAACGTGGGCGTGCACTCTACTTTCGACTCGGGGGTCAGGCCGTTGCGGAACATCGCCAGCGAGTCCACCATTTTGAAGATGGATCCGGGAGCGTACTGGCCAAGCATGGCCGTGTTGTAGCCGTTGCTTCCCGGGCCGGATGCGGCCGCCAGGACCGCGCCGGTGGAGGGGCGGAGAGCAACAATTGCGGAGGCTGGTTTCACACCTTCCAGGGTGCTCTCGGCCAGGGACTGAAGCTTGGGATCCAAGGTTGTTTTCAGCGGCGTTCCGGGCGTGGGCTTCACCTCGAAGAGCACCCGGCGGGGATCCGTTGCGGCGGACTGGATCTGTTCCCGGGTCAGGTCCGCGCGCTGGGCACGGATAACGACGGCGTCCGTCCCCCGAAGCTGTTCGTCGTACTGCTGCTGGAGGCCGCCAACGCCGGTGACATCACCGGATGTCAGTTCGCCTTCGGAGGCCTCTATCTGCTCAGCCGTGGCCTCGCTGACCGAGCCGAGCACGGCGCGGGCAAACGTGCGGCTGGGAGCCAAGGGCACCGTGGCGGGAATGGCGCGTGCTCCGGGAACTGCCGTGATCTGCTCATTGGTGATGGTGCGGCCTTCTTCACGCAGGGTTATCGCGGAGACGAACGCCTCGGCGCCGGAGGCCTGTACCTGCTGGACGTAAGCGGCCGGGTCCACTCCAACCAGGGCGGCAAGCTTTGCAGCGGAAGCGGCAGGATCCGCTGCGCCCAGTTGCGGCTTGTCGATGCCGACGTTCACCACGGGACGGTAGGTCACCAGGGGCACGTCGCCGGCGCCGAGGATATCTGCCCGCTGGGGCGACTGTTCACCCTTGGTCAGGATCTCGCTGTCGGCAAGGTCCGGTGCCAGGGTGGCCGGATCCCAGACCGTGAGCCACTTGTCTCCGGACTTCTTGAACTTGGCGGAGACGGTGTACTTCCACTCGGCGCCGCCGAAGTTCCAAATGTAGTTCAGGGGTGCAGACGCGTTGTCGCCGTCCAGGGCCAGCTCGCCTGCTTCGACGGCGGGCTTCTCCGGATCCAGCGCGGCAAAGACTTTTTTCAGCTGGTCATTGGCAGCCGCTGAGTCCTTGCCGTCGAAGGGCACCGAGCCCACATCCAGCCCGGAGACGGCGGTGGCCAACTGCCCCGCTGCCGCTTCGGCACCGCTCCGGCCGTCGTCGCAGGCAACGAGCGAAGTTCCGAGAATGACGGCAGCGATGCCTAAAGAAAGTTTTGTTGATATCCCCATCGCGCCATTATCTCCCGTTTTTGAGGTCAGTTTGGCACATGTCGCAATCCCACGCCCTGGGTGACGCCGCTAGGTTCCGGCCACTCCCAGCTGGGGTACGGAAAGGCCGAACATGTCCCGAAGAGCATATTTTGCCGCGTGCCAGCCCGGCATGCCGGTAACACCCGGGCCTGGCGGGGTGGAAGAGGAACAAAGGTAAACGCCCCGGAGCGGGGTCCGCCACGGGACCCGGGACACGACGGGCCTCTGAACCAGGTTCACCATGTCCATGGTGCCCGCGCTGAAGTCCCCGCCAACGTAGTTCCGGTTGTATTTTGCCAGCCCCGCGGCGGTGATCGCCTTGGACTCAACCACAAGGTCCCGGAACCCCGGCGCGAAGCGTTCCAGTTGCGCCGTGATGGCTTCTGTCATGTCCCTTGTAGACCCGGTGGGGACGTGGCAGTAGGCCCACAGGGTGTGGTGTCCTGCCGGTGCGCGGCCGGAGTCGAAGCGGGACTGCTGTGCCACCAGGACGTAGGGACGTTCCGGGTGTTTGCCGGCGTTTACTTCGTTCTCCGAGCGGACAACTTCTGCCCGCGTGCCGCCCAGGTGGACGGTTCCGGCGTCGGCCAGTTCCTTGGCAGCCCACGGCACGGGTCCCGAGAGGATGAAGTCCACCTTGCAGGAGCCGTTCCCGTATCTGAAGGATTCCAAGGCACTGCGGTACCGGACGGGAAGGGCGTTGCCCGCCATGTTCAGCAGGCCTTGCGGGGCGACGTTCAGCAAAGTTGCCCGTGCGGCGGGGAGATCTTCCAGGCGATCGATCGGGGAATCCGTGTGGATGACACCGCCGTGCGCTACGAGGTCGTCCGCCATCGCGGCGGCAATGGCAGCTGATCCGCCCTGGGGAATGGGCCAGCCGCCCGCATGTCCGAGTGCCCCGAGCATCAATCCGCCGCCGGAAGCTGCAAGGGATGGCTGCTGTGAGATGGGATGGGCGGCAACACCGCTGAGCAAGGCGGGTGCCAAATCTTCCCTGAACCGGGCATTCCACAACCCGGATCCCTGCTCCAGCGTCCTGAGCCCGAACACCCCGGCCGCCAAGGGGTTGCGGGGGATACGGAGGAGTTGGTTCTGGGTGAAGTCCATGATGCCGTCGATGCGGGCCACGAGAGGTGCCATCAGCCGCCGGTAGGCATCGCCGTCGCGGCCCAGCCCTGCAACTGTCCTGTCCAGGGAGCGGTAGGCAAGGGCCGCCCTGCCGCCATCCAGCGGGGATCCATAGGACAACTCAGGGGTGATGAGGTTTATCCGGCGGGACAGTTCGAAGGCCCTGAAAAATGGTGAGGCCACTGCCATCGGATGAACGGCGGAGCAGATGTCGTGGAAATGCCCGGGCCGCATCACTTCGCTGGTCCGAGTGCCGCCGCCGATGGTTTCGCCGGCCTCGAAGAGCTCCACGGAGAGCCCTGCCCGCGCCATCACCGCTGCGGCTGCAAGCCCGTTGGGCCCAGCGCCCACCACGGCCACGTCAGGCATTGGAACCAACTTTCCAGGGCAGTAGGAACTTCGATCGGTCCCGAGGGTTCAACCGGAACCAGTCAGGGGTACCGGCGAAGGGGCCGCCGTGGGGATCATCAAGGTGATGCCGCCGGATGGGGTCGTAGTCCGGGTTGTAGATGTCCCAGGTCACGCGCAGCATGAGGTAACCCACCACAGCCATGTGTGCCGCCACGGCGAGAACGTAGTAGGGCATATCCAGGTTGTGCTGGGAAGAGCCTGCGCTGGTCACCTGTCCAAGGTACATCCACACTGCTGCCCAGTGCAGGCCTTCGACGCCCTGCCAAATCAAAAAGTCGCGCCATCTCGGTCGCGCCAGCGCCAGGAGGGGGATCAGCCACACCACGAACTGCGGCGAGTAGACCTTGCTGGTAAGGATGAAGGCCGCCACGATGAGGAAGGCCAGTTGGGCCAGGCGGGGCCGGCGGCGGGCGGTGAGGGCAACGGCTGCGATGGCAGCGCAGGACAGCAGGAAAAGGCCAAGGGACAAGAGGTCGACGGCGGCCGGGCTGAGTTCCCTCCATCGCAGCCGGTCCGCCACCAGGTTGTAGGCGAACCAGGGCGAGCTGTAGCCGGCACCGCGGTCCGCGCTGAACCGGAAGAAGTAGGCCCAGCCGGCGGGGTTGGCAGCGGCGAAGGGCAGGTTGACGGCCAACCACGTGACAGCAGCAGCCCCCGCTGTCACCAGGAAGGGGCGGAACCGGCCGGTCCGGACGGCCAGCAGCAGGATCGCGCCCAGAATAAGCAGCGGGTACAGCTTCGTGGCCGTGCCCAGCCCGATAAAGACCCCGGCAAGGACCAGCCGCTGCCGCGAGAAGAAGTACATGCCCAGGGCAAGCAGCGCCACTGCCCATAGGTCCCAGTTGATGGTGCCGGCCAGCACGATCCCTGGGGCCAGGGCCACCATGGCGGCATCCCAGGGCCGGCGGCTGGTCATCCGGGCGGTGGCCAAAACCGTGACCACCGTGACCGCCGCCAGAAGGGCAACATTGATATCGAAGTAGGCGAGCACACTCGAATCCGATATCCCGGTCCCGGGAACGAACAACGCCGTCACCCCCGCGATCAGGGCGATCAGGACCGGGTACTCAAACTGGCTGCCGGCACTAAGGACGGGAAAGGTACCTTCGGCGAGTCCACGGTTTCGAAAGAGCTCGGGAAAGTCCGAGTAGCAGGTGGCGTAGAACTGCGTGGGTGACTCCCAGCCGTTGGCGCGGCAATACCCTTTGACCAGGATGCCCGTGACAGCCGCCAGGACTGTGAGGAGTATCAGTACGCGTTCCACGGTGAAGATGCCGGGGGAGATGATGCCCGGGGCCGCCCTTGTTCCGAGGGGACCGCCGATGACTTCGGTGAAATTGCGCAGCAGGACATCACTGCGGCTGGGAACTATCAGGCGGGACGGCCCTCGATGCTCCGGCGGCTGGGTTCCCTGCATGGAACCGAGCTTACCGCCGTTGCCAGGCACCACCGAAAGAAGGCCCGTGGGGAGCCCACGCGTCGCTGCGTGGGCTCCGGCACGGCAATATGGTGCACCATAACTTCTCCGGAAAACGGGACCAGCAAGCTACATCATGCCGCCCAGTTGCTGATGCATCAGCAGGAATACGTCTTCCCGCTGCTTTTCCAGCAGCAGGCGGTTGAACTGCCTGCTGCTGCTGCGTCTCCTGCGTGAAGGAGACAGGAGTTTTTGAAGCTTCTTAATCATTGGGGCCACCTCCTTTTCGAACTGATTGACCCGCAAACGGGGCGCGACAATTAAGCCCTTCATGCACACCTTTGAAATACGGCGCATCAGGGCAGGGAAATGCCCGGTAATTGGCACGTTAATATAAATAAGGGAAAGAAATGCAAAAGCGCGAAGGCTGCTATGTGCGTTAGGAGCGCATCGCTCGGCTAAGGAATGGCAGGGTTATCCCGGGAAACCTTGAGGACGCCCACACCGGTACCTGGAAAAGCCAAAGCGTCACCACCGGTCGCGCCGGCGGCAGGGGCGAAGGCTAGGAGCCGAGGAGCCCTGTATCCGGGCGCGCAAAAGCATCGGAGGCCGGGGCCGCGGTGATGGTCGTCTTCCGTCCGCTAGTCAAAGTAATCATTTTTCCCAACCTCCTTTTTTGCTCTGCCGTTGCTCCGGCTGACGGGCCTGGCAACGAACGCCGCGACCCCGGCGAAACGCTCTGGGGTCAGAAATAAAAGTACACCACGATTACAGTCGGCGGCTACCTAATTTGCAAAACTTCCCAAGGAAATTTGCAAATAGCTGTTAAAGGCCCCACCGGACAATTGCGGGAGTCCTCTTATCCCAGCCTAAGGTGCACACTTTCGCGGTTCCGAGTATAAAGTGGCGCCCCTCGGTGGGAGGCAATTCAAGCCAACGGGCTGTGAGGATCCGGGAGAAGTGCCCGTGGGCAACAATGAGGACGTTGTCCATTCCGGATTCCAGTACGCGCCCAATAATCTTGTCCGCCCTGGCCGCTACCTCGTCCAGGGTCTCGCCGTTGGGCACGCCGTGGGTCCAGATCAGGTAATCGGGGTTGTCTTTCCGGATCAGGTCCGAGCTGATGCCCTCGTAGTCGCCGTAGTTCCATTCCACGGCCAGTGGCTCGTGCTGGGCATCCGGGAAGCCGGCGAGTTCCGCAGTCCGTCGCGCCCGCCTCAAGGGAGACGTCAGCACCAGGTCGAAATCGACCGTGTCCAAGACTTTTCGGGCCTCCACCGCCTGCTGTTCGCCTTCTACCGTGAGGGGCAGATCAGTGAGTCCGGTGTACTGCCCGCTTTTGGACCACTCGGTCTCGCCGTGGCGGAGGATCCAGAGCTGGGGCCGGGGGGCAAGGGCAGGATTGGTCACTTGGACTCCTTGGAGGAAAGGTCGACGGCGGCAGGAGACGTTCCAGCTTCAGTTCCGGCAGGTGCAGCTTCGGGCTGCTCCGCCCACCAGCGGAATAGCCTGGCTTCCGCTTCCGCGGCGGGCAGGGGCCCGTGCTCCATCCGCTCGTTAAGCAGGAACTTGTAGGCGCGGCCCACCACCGGGCCGGGTTTGAGCCCCAGCAGGGCCATGATCCTGGCACCGTCCAGGTCAGGGCGCACCGCGTCCAGCGATTCCTGTTCGCGGAGCGCCGCGATCCGGGCCTCGAGGTCGTCGTAGGCAAAAGCCAGGCGCTCGGCCTTCCGCTGGTTGCGCGTGGTGACGTCGGAGCGGGTCAGCCGGTGCAGCCGTTCCAGCAGCGGCCCGGCGTCGGTGACATAGCGGCGGACAGCGGAATCGCTCCAGCCGGCCTCCCCGTATCCGTAGAAGCGCATGTGAAGCTCCACCAGGCGGGCAACGGCCTTGATGGTGTCGTTGTCGAACCTCAGGGCCTTCATCCTCTTGGTGGTGAGCTTGGCACCCACCATGTCGTGATGGCGGAAACTCACCGCACCGCCCGGTTCGAAGCGCCGCGTAGCCGGCTTGCCGACGTCGTGCATTAACGCCGCGAAACGCAGCACGAAGTCAGGGGCCGGCACGGGGCCTTCGGCGTCCGTTTCCAGCTCCGCTGCCTGTTCCAGCACCTGCAGCGAATGCTGGTACACGTCCTTGTGCCGGTGGTGCTCATCCGATTCCAGCCGGAGGGCGGAAACTTCCGGCAACACGAACTCAGCCAAACCGGTGTCCACCAGCAAGTCCACCCCCACCCGCGGCCTGGCACCGCAGATGAGCTTGGTAAGTTCGTCCCGCACCCGTTCCGCGGAAATGATGGTGATCCGTCCAGCCATCCGGGTCATGGCCTGGCGGACGTCGTCGTGGACGGAGACACCCAACTGCGCCGCGAACCTGGCGGCACGCATCATCCTCAACGGATCATCGGAGAAGGACGCTTCAGGGGAACCGGGTGTGGCCAGGATGGAGGCGTGCAGGTCGCGCACGCCGCCGAACGGATCCACCAGCTCCAGGGAGGGCAGTTTGAGGGCCATGGCGTTGATGGTGAAGTCCCGCCGAAGCAGGTCATCAGTCAAGGAGGAACCGAACGCCACTACGGGCTTACGGGACTCCGGATCGTACGCCTCGGCACGGTAGGTGGTTACCTCGATCTGGAAGCCGGCCTTCCGCATGCCGATAGTGCCAAAGGCGCGGCCGATCTCCCAATAGTTGTCTGCCCATTTCTTGATGAGGGCCAACGTTTGGTCCGGCGTGGCGTCTGTGGTGAAGTCCAGATCCGGGGAGGTCCTGCCCAGGAAAAGGTCACGCACCGGGCCGCCCACCAGCGACAGTTCGTGGCCGGCGTCCACGAAACGCCGGCCGAGCTCCAGGACCACCGGGTCCACGTGGAAATCGACGGTGTGGGATTCAGTCTTGTGATGTGCGTGCGCCATAGTTACTTAAGCTTGTCAGAAACCAGCGGCAGCGCAGGCCAAATTACCGTCAAGATCCGGCCCATTCCGTCTACCGCCGCCAATGCGCGTCATAAGCAGTCCATGTTGGTGTCATGTTCCAGTCATCACGAACGGGCAACAGTCGTTAGAGTGGACTCCATGGCCCATCCAGTACCGAGCGCTCCAGGCAGGAGGACAAACGCACCATTGCCGTCGGCAATCGGTGCGCACGTTGCGCCTGCCCAGCATTCGGCACCGGCCTCGCTGCCTACGGTGGAAGAAGTCTCCGCCGGCGGCGTCGTTGTGGACACGTCCGACGCCGAACTGAGGGTGGCGATTATCGCCCGCCTTAATCGCGGCGGACGTCTCGAGTGGTGCCTGCCGAAGGGTCATCCGGAGGGCAAGGAAAACAACGAGCAAGCCGCGGTCCGCGAAATCGCAGAAGAGACCGGCATCGAAGGCGACATCCTCGCGCCGCTGGGAAGCATCGACTACTGGTTTACCGTCAGTGGCCACCGCGTGCATAAAACGGTCCATCACTATCTATTGCGGGCCACCGGCGGCGAGCTGACCATCGAGAACGATCCGGACCAGGAAGCGGTGGATGTTGCATGGGTTCCCATCCAGGAACTCGCCCGCAAGCTGTCCTTCCCGAATGAACGGCGCATCGCCGATCTGGCCCGCGAAGTCCTGCCCGACCACCTTTAGGCCGGTACTGCCGGCGCCGGCAGTGCCGTGATAGGCACTTGCGGGTGAGACGATGAACTCGATGTCAGCTTCCAATTTTCCTTCCGATCAAGCCGGCCGGGCCGGCGGCGCTCCACACGGGGTGCCGGCCGCCGGTGTGCCCCTTGACGGCGCACCCCTCGATGGTGCACCCCAGGGTGCAGCACCCCTGGACAGCGCAACCCAGGACAGTGCCCCCGCGGAAACCGCCCACCGGAACGCACCTGCGGACGGCCCTCCCCTGGACGGTGGACAAGCCGGCTCGGAGCAGGCGGGCGAAACCAGGTCAAGCGCCATCATGGCCGCCGGAACCCTCGTTTCGCGTTTCCTGGGCTTCGGCAAGACGTGGATGCTGGGCACGGCCCTGGGGCTCGGTTCCACGGTCAATGACACGTTCATCAACGCCAACAACCTCCCCAACCTGATCTTCCTGCTGGTGGCCGGCGGCGTGTTCAACGCAGTGCTCGTGCCGCAGATCATCAAAGCCAGCAAGGCCCCGGACCGGGGAGCCGACTACATCAGCCGGCTCCTGACGCTGGCGGTCCTGCTCCTGCTGGGACTGACGGCCCTGGTGACGCTGGCGGCGCCCTGGGTCATCGAACTCACCACTCAGGGATATTCCCCGCAGCAAAAAGCGCTGGCCGTGGCCTTCGCCTTCTGGTGCCTGCCGCAAATCTTCTTTTACGGCCTCTATGCCCTCCTCACCCAGGTCCTTAATGCCAACGGCGCCTTTGGACCTGCCATGTGGGCGCCCATCCTCAACAACCTGGTGGCAATCGCCGGGCTGGGCATGTTCATCTGGATTTTCGGCACCAACGAGTTCAGCCCGCACACCTTGGACAACTGGGGCGAAACCCAAACCCTGTTCGTGGCCGGATTCTCCACCATCGGTGTGGTGTCGCAGACCGCCATCCTGATGATCCCCGTGATCCGGCTGAAACTGGGGCTCCGCCCGCGGTTCGGCTGGCGGGGAGTAGGACTGGGCCAGGCAGCCAAGCTGAGCGTGTGGACGTTGCTGACTGCCGCCGTCGGCCAGCTCGCTTTCCTGTACGTCATGCGTATCGCCACCATTCCCGGCGCCGAGCGGATCCGGCTGCAGCAGGCCGGCGACCCCGCCGCCAGCCTGCTGCCCGGCAACGCCGTGCTGGAGGTGGCCAGCCAGCTGTACCTGCTGCCGCACTCCATCATTGCCCTGTCCCTCGCCACGGTCCTGTTCAACCGCATGACCCGCGCGTCCCAGGATGGCAACCGCGCAGAACTGCGCGACGCCCTCTCGCACGGCCTTCGGACCATGGCAGTTGCCACCGTGTTCGGAGCGCTGGCACTTTTTGCCCTGGCGGGTCCGCTCGGCATGTTCTTCTCGGGCGGGTCGCGCCAGGACGGCGTGATGCTGGCCCAGACGTTGACCATCCTCGCCCTTAGCACGCCGTTTATGAGCGCCAACTTCATGATGTCCCGGGTCTTCTACGCCAATGAAGATGCCCGGACCCCCTTCTACGTTCAGCTGCTCCTGGCGGTTGTCTACGTGGCTGGGGCGTTTGCCATCCAGTTCCTGCCCGTGAACCAGATCATCTACGCCATCGCAGTGCTTTATATGGTGGGCAACATCCTCTCGGTGGTTATCAGCGCCTACTTCCTGCGGCGGCTCCTGGGGCATCTGGACGGCCCGCGGATTGCCAATTCCTACATCCGGATGGGTTACGCAGCCCTGGGTTCCGCGATCGCGGGCGCAGGGGCGCTTTGGCTGATGGGCAGCTACAGCCCGGACGGGTTCGCCTGGCGTGACCGGCTGGCAGCTCTCATCACCGTCATCGTGGTGGGTCCGGTCATGCTCGTGGTGTACTTCTTCCTGCTCAAGCTGTTCCGGGTGTCCGAACTGCGCGACCTGCTTCGTCCCCTCCTGGGACGGTTGGGGCGGGGCGGGCAAGGTTCGCCTGCCGCAGAACCCGGGACGCCGCCGTCGGACGCCTCACCTGGTGCGCCTTCCCAGGACCGCCAGCGGCCCGCACCCGAGCGCGCCACCACGTCGGTTGACACAGGGCTCATCCCACGCATTTCAGGTGAATTTGACGCCGTTTCCTTCCGTGCCGGCCCGGTTCCGGAGCGCGCTGCAGGCCGCAGGCAAAAGGCCGACGACGGCGAGGGCCCCGAGGCTGAAAGCGCCTACCTCCCCGGCGAGGATCAGCCCAGCACCGCACGCGGCGGATTGCTGCGCGATCAGATTCCGCTTCCGGGCCGCCGGACCTTCCAGGGGAAGCCCGGGGAGAACCCCCACTTTAAGCCTCGGCGTCCCCGGAAAAAGTGATGTTTGCGCGGTCTGCCGCTGTCATCGTCCACGGCGCGTGGGGTGCAATCGGCTAGGATCGAAAGGGAACAGGGGTAGTTGCATTCAAGGACCAGCCTCCCCGGCGGCCCCTTGAACGGTGGTTGCGCCATCCGTGCCGGCGATACCGGAAAGTCTAGGAGGAACACGTGTCCAACCCGATCGATGTCGGATCAGTACTGGGCGGCCGTTACAAGGTCACAGCCACTGTATTGGCCTCGCACGACCACGATCTGGTGCTGGATGGTGTGGACCAGGTACTTAACCGTCCCGTCAGCATCCTGGTTGCCGGACCGGACAACACGGAGCAGGTTGCGCAGAGCGCCCGGGAGGTCGCCACCGGCGAACGCCCCGGAACTGTTCAGGTTCTTGACCTCGGAGTGACTGAGGCTGCCACGTACTTGATCACCAACCACACGTCCGCTGCGGACCTGCTGGATCTCGTGGTGGCGTCCAACCCTCCGTACGTGGAGCCTTTCTTTACGGACACTCTGGGAAGTGAAATCTTCGGCCAGCCGCGGTCCCACGAGCCCGAGCCTTACGACGACGAAGATCATGTGGACGCGGGCTACATCAACTATGGGGGCACTCACCCCAACCAGGTTGATCCTTACCGCGCCGCACCCGCTGTTCCGCCGAAGCCACCGGTCCGTCCGGCCACTGCACCCGCCGGCCGCAAGCCTTCCGGGGCGTCCCCCTTCGGGGGAACGGCCCTCGGTGGCGCCACTGGTGCAGCAGCCGGGGCTGCGGCTTCAAGCGCGTCAGCACGCCCTGCCGGTCCGCTGACACGGCCCGCCGGCCCTTCGACGCGGCCTGCCGAAGATCCGGCCACTGCCAGCTACGCCTCCAACCCGACTAATGCAGAAACGCCTGATTCAGGGAAGCCAAGGGTGTCCCTCTGGTCGGAAGACGACTACGCCAGCGCCGACAGCCAGGACCGCTATGAGGATGCGCCGGCAGAAGATGACCGGCCGGCCAATAAGAAGTCGTCGGTCTTTGCCCGCGCGGCAGCCCCGGCCGCCGGTTCTGGCCCTTCCTACGCTGAGCAGGACGACTATGACGACGACCGGGATGTACCTGCACGTGAACCTCGGTCCATGCGATGGCTGGTGGGCGGACTGCTGGCCGTCGTCCTGATTGCCGGCCTTGTTTTCGCCGTGACCAACCTCGGCAGCCTTTTCTCCCCGGGTCCTCAGGCCAACCCCTCCGCTCCTGCCACCCCCAACGGGGCCCCCGCAGGCTCGGCTGCACCTACGCAGGCACCCACCTCCGCACCGCCCGCCGTCCCGCCCGCCATTGAAAGCGTCAGCCGGCAGGGTAACTTCGATTTTGCGGCGACCTTTGACGGTGACCTGGTCAAGGCCTACGACGGTAACGCAGCCAGTTACTGGTCTGACATGGAATTTGCCACCGAAAACTGGGGTGGACTCGCCGCCCAGGGCGTGCCGCTGGTGGTAAAGCTTAAGAACCCTGCAACGGTTTCATCCGTCACACTTTCGCAGCTGGGCGGCTCCGGTGGAAACATCACCGTCTACACCAACGACCGGCCGTCGCTGGAGGGAGCGAAGGCCGTGGGGACCAACAGCTTTACTTCTACGGACCTGAACATGCCCCTCGCGGCACCGGTACAAGCCCAGTACGTCATTGTCTCCATCAACTCGCTTCCCCAGCTCGCTGCGCCAAAGACGCGCTACGGTTTCGGACTGCGGTTGGCCGAGGTTAAGGTTCAGTAACTTCAGCTGCCTTGCGTCCGGTTCCACGGAACCTGCGGCTGGAGGTCGTCTGCGGTCCGTGGGTTTGCCGCGCGGCGGTAATCTTGAAAAAGCGCCTCAGGGATTTCGCTTGCTGCTGTCCATCGGCAATCGGTCATGCACCGGGGCCGGAATATTCAGCCTGCAGTATCAGTTGTGCCATGTGGCCGGCCTCCAAAGCGGGGCACGTCAAATAAGGAAGAGGTTCACCGTTCAGTGACCATCACAGAAAACACCACGTCAGACGTACGTGATGTCATTATCGTCGGCTCCGGCCCGGCTGGTTACACGGCAGCTGTTTACACCGCCCGTGCCAACCTGAAGCCCCTGATGTTGGCAGGTTCTGTCACTGCCGGCGGTGAACTGATGAACACCACAGATGTTGAGAACTACCCGGGCTTCCCGGACGGCATCATGGGACCGGACCTGATGGAGAACTTTGAGAAGCAGGCAGCGCGCTTCGGCACAGAAATTCAGTTCGAGGACGTCACCTCGCTCCAGCTTGAAGGACCTGTAAAGACGGTCACCATCGCCACGGGTGAAAGCTTCCAGGCGAAGGCAGTGATTCTTTCCACCGGCTCGGCCTACCGTGAACTTGGCCTGCCTAACGAGAAGCGTCTTTCAGGGCACGGCGTCAGCTGGTGTGCAACCTGCGATGGTTTCTTCTTCAAGGACCAGGACATCGCTGTCATTGGCGGGGGAGACTCTGCAATGGAAGAGGCGCTGTTCCTCACCAAGTTTGCGAAATCGGTAACGGTTGTCCACCGCCGCGATTCGCTGAAGGCGTCGAAAATCATGGCAGACCGTGCCCTGGCACACGAGAAGATCAACTTCGTATGGAACAGCACCGTGGACGACGTGGTTGGCGACCAGAAAGTCACCGGCCTGAAGTTGAAGAACCTCATTGACGGCTCCGTATCCGATCTGGACGTAACGGGTGTGTTCGTCGCCATCGGTAATGACCCACGAACTGATTTGGTCAAGGGAATCCTGGACCTGACGCCCGAAGGAACCATCGCCGTGGAAGGCCGCAGTTCCAAGACCAGCCTGCCGGGCGTCTTCGCTGCCGGCGATGTCATTGACCCCACCTACCGTCAGGCCATCACAGCTTCCGGTTCCGGCTGTGTTGCCGCGCTTGACGTTGAGCACTACCTCGCAGACCTGCCCGCATAAATCCACAAGCCCTAGACGAAGAGAGATCAAGCCATGAGCAATGCCAAAGACGTAACAGACGCAACTTTCGGTACAGACGTTTTGTCCTCGGATAAGCCGGTTATCGTGGATTTTTGGGCTGAGTGGTGCGGCCCCTGCCGCAAGCTCGGTCCGATTCTCGACGAGATCTCGGTTGAGTACGGCGAAAAGGTTGACGTCGTGAAGCTGAATGTCGACGACAATCCGGGAATTGCTGCGGAATACGGTATCACTTCGATTCCCGCTGTTTACCTGTTCCAAGGCGGGGAAGTGAAGAGCACCGTCATCGGGGCAAAGCCGAAGCAGTTCTTCGAGAAGGAATTTGCTGACGTCCTTTCCTAAGAGGGCAGACGCTGGACCAGGTCCAGCAGTTATGCAGTGGCCACCGCTCTATTGCGGTGGCCACTTTTCTTTTGCCGCGTAGTGCCGGGATTCACTTGTCCGCGCGATTGTTGCCCACGATACCGAAGAGTCCGCGCCTTCTTCGCCCCTGGTTGAATCAGGCGGGGGAGTACTTAGAGTCTTCCTGACCGCAGCCCGTCCGGCGATGCCTCGAAGACAGCCGCCCAGATCATCGCAAAGTGTTTCACGTGAAACAGAATCTCAAGCTTGAAGACGCTTGAGGCCGGGCGGAGCGGACGCCAGGAGTCGGAACTGTCCCAAGGCCTCGCAAGCTGGCAGCGACGATGCCCATCCCAAGAGCACCGGACATCAGATTTACAGTGCCGCCAGGATAGTTCCATAGCACATTGAGCCGAAAACCTAAATGTCCGACTTTCGTAACTAAGCCGCTCTCATCGTTACGGACTCCTTGCTGTTTCACGTGAAACATCCAACATATTCAATAGGTGCCGATCAAGCACCGCCTGAAAGTGGCGCAGCGGCATTGCCGAGCAGGTCGACTACAAGTCACACGCTCGAGGTGCCGGACTGCGACATCTTGGTTTCATCAGTTGGTGACTTCGTCACATTGCCTCTGACGGTCATGTACTACGCGGATTCGGAGCACCAAGTCGGCCTAATAGCACCAGGTACCAATAGAGCAGCCAACAGCAGAAATGTTGCATACGTCCAACAGAAGGAACGGCTGCGCCAGTACGATGCTTGACGTCTAAGAACATCAATAGGTAAACAAAACACAGGAGCCGGCGGGGGGCAGGTTACGACAAAAGCTCATGCCTTGTTTCACGTGAAACTGCCAGCGCGCCTACGGAAACCAACCGGTAAAGCTAGATACCACTAATTGGGTTGCGGAGCACAACACCGTCGGCAGTAAACATCACGTCATGACTGTCTCCGTTCACCTTGTCCCGAGAGCAAGCCCTTTCCCAACATCGCTGTCTACGCAACAGCACAATAAGCGTGTTGTGCTTGGAACAGCACCAGTTGATGCGGAGACCTGCATCGGGACCGATGTGAAATCCTGTGCAGGGCTTGAAGGAGGGGTACTCGAAAATGAACGGCCAGGCCCACCCGATGATCCAAGGGTGACGCGACCCAACGGCCAATCCGGACAAAGGCAATACCGCTTTAGCCTCGATTCGGGGCCAGCATTGTTGCCGTCCCGAAGCCGATGATCCGAGTCTACGGGCGGGGGCATGCGAGAGCAGATGCACCAGCTTATGCCCTCAGGTTCTAAAGCTACAGGTGCAAATCGCATAGGTACTTGGTACCCGTAACAATACGCAGATGGCGCCGATTCATCAGCATACCGACCGTGGACGACAATCCCGGATTCTGCGTCCCGCGGGTACGACCCGTTCTCGATCGCCAACGCCGTCCCGCCTGGCAGCGCCTTCAGTAGCAGTCATAGGAAGAATCTGTGAAGGCTGCCATCTTCACCCAATACGAAGGGGCAGCGCCTTTCGTCCTGTTTCACGTGAAACATGCGCCAATCGCTTGTGTTCGACCCCTGCAAAGGATCTATAGACGGGAACCTTTATAGGAGCGGCACCCACAGAAGCCAAAGCGGCGTGCCGGCTAGAAGGGTATCCAACGATCGGCACCAAACCTTTGATTCTTGCAGAACGTGAATGGGAAGCCGTATGTGGATCTCCTTTAGCGCCCATCAAGATGAAAGGTCGGCAGCGAGGTCCAACGAAACATGGGCTGACTGAGACCGGAGCTTATGGAACTTTCTGCCTTGGCGACCATGGACGACTAACCCTGGGAACCACGCCACGAGTGGGCGAAAGTGGTTTCGCACTGGCGTAGTGCCTGGAGGAGCCCGTCTGTCGGCGGCGGTACTTTTGGCGACCAGGCAGCACCGAAGACGGTGTGCTTGTACCTCTTCACCCCATGGAGGGTCAGTGATCGCGTTCCACAGTCGCAGCATCCACAGGGTATACACGGCAGGTTCAGCCGGGCCGGGGTACTTTGGCCAGATACGCGTAGACAGCAACGGAGCCACAATCAACGAAGGATGTCATGAACGCCCTGATACCTACGTCAATCTCTATGCCCACAGGGCTTAGCGATGACAACATTCACGCTGTTCTAGGGGACCGTGTCACATGGTTGTCCACAGTATTTTCCACAGCCCCGAGACTGCTTCTCCCCATGGTTATCCACAGGGCGTTAGGAATATCACAAGGCTGTGCGCTGTGACCGACGATCCGAGGTGCGCAGCTTTGTAGGCGGTGATGGCCCTACCTACTTCTACGTCAGCTCTTTTGATCGGGCAGTCGGGCCTTACCGGGCTGTTGTTGTCTGGAACTAAACCGTTTTCGCTCGCCTGCGCGTTCTCGCAAGCGGGCCATTACGCCTGTCACGACTCCAAATCAACAGCACCCGGGTTTCACGTGAAACGATGCGGCTGCGCGTTGTGGGGCATAGACCAGAAGATGGGTCTTGGCGCTCCGACGCAGCCGAGTTTCTGACTACAGAATCCACAGGGTCAGCAGCAGGTATCCACAGGCTTATCCACAGGGATATGCACACCGCCCGCACCCCTTTTGCAGCTATGTAACCAGCGAATTGACCGGCGGCTTCCGTCATTGCAGATCCGGCGCACCGGCTCGGCCACGACATCGAAACGTGAGGACGAGCGCACGTTTATCGGAACTGCAGGACGATCGCACGGCAGTCCTAGTGCAGGGCTCACAAGAAGTAGATGCATGCCGGCACAAGTTTGGCTTGCGCCCCGCTCGAGCACTTAGTCATTCCGCAGCAACGGCACTGTCCGGTCAACTAGGGAAGGAGCGCCGCGCAATCCAGGTGTGCGCGCCAGGAATTGGGGGACGACCATGCATATGGAGCTTCTCAGGCGTGGAGCCTCTCGCTGTCGCACTAGCCCGCAACTTCGTGCTCGACGACCTTCCTTCCGACAGCGCCACGTTGGGCCTGTGACGTCCAGACTGCAAGGCCCCCTAGACCGTACCGGTGATCAAATTCGGTGTGACCCGCCGCTTAGGGTGCTGTCCATATAGGTGAAGGCCCTTGCAAGTAGGACGGCATGGGCCGTCAGTTGCGGCGAAGCTTGCTGCCGCTCTCGCATGCGTTTGTTTCACGTGAAACGGCCGGGATGCACCGATGATCAGCGAGCACCAGTCTTCCTTTTCGCGCCCGCACCGCGAGCTTTGATCAGGCCAACCCCGACGAAGTGAGTTCAGTCCCTTACAAGCTGCCATGGCCGCTGCCGCGCGCAACCCTCCAGCATCGGAACACAAGGCAAATTGTCCATTTTGCACCGCGTAAGCATCAGCTATACCTGGACAACTGCCTACGTTCTGTTTGGACTCCAAGCGGACGCCAGGCATAGGCGCTTTTCGTGCGTGCCCAGTACTAGTGCCCTTGATCTGCCCACGGTATGCACAGCTCCGCCCAGGCCTCCTTTTTGGTAAGGTCCTCCGCACCATAAGGAGAGACGGTGGTTCTGGGCGCTGCTGGAGCCCTTTCAACCTGCCAACCTAGGCACTACGAATATGCTGTGACGCCAGAATCCGGACATAGGTATCAACACGACGATCTGTGCCACCGGCAGCGCAGGTGCCTCTATGCGCTAAGCGATGGATGGCCCCGAGGTTCATGTAAACATCCGCGGAACCTGAACAATGGGTGTCCGCCGGCTTTGCAGATGTAATGCTCGTCGAACCTAGGGGCGCGGATGTTCGGACCCGACTGCCGCAACATTGGCAGCGCTCATCACGCGCCGACATGTCTATTTTGCAGAGTGAGGGCAAAGCATACCTTCGGTATAGACGCTCCCACGCCTTTAAGCCTCAAAGCGGCTGCGCCGGCCGAACCGTGCCGCTCCTCGCATCGCAGCTGCTCGTGAAGGCTACTTCGAGGCGTCCGAGTTTAAGGACGAGCGTTTCACGTGAAACACACGAACAGCACTACCGGACGAGCACGGCGCCCGGCATCAGGGAACATTCCGAGGACCAGCCAACGTCTTAGGACTATGGAGCGGGCAGGACTGAAAATGAGGCAACTAGCGATCGCTTCAGGCGGACTTTGCGCCGCAGCCGCCTATTCTGTCACGCGAGGACCGCACGACTGCCTCACACACGCAAACCAAAGAGACGGCATGCAGGTGGGCTCGGCAATCGATGTCCGCGAATGCCGCCTCAGCCGGCATCTGCATCGGTACAGGAACTACATGAGGAGGGGCGTCCACGTATCGTGTGCTGAATGCACGGTCCAAGGCACGGCAGGGAAAACAGCTCCTGCGGGGTGAAGGAAGGTTTTCCCCCGCAGTGCGGAGAAAGCGGGCATAGGCCCACCCGCCTTTAACATCAACCCAGCTTCTGTTTCACGTGAAACACAATGCCTTGGCAACACGGCAACAGGACCGCAAATGCCGGCCTGGAGTAGGGGGAGTTCGCCTCCGGCATTCGAGGCATACTTCACGGCGGCAAGTCATCACCGGAATCAGTGTGCGACAGACAAAACGGAAGCACTAGGCCCCATCGCCAGGAAGTTCTCGCACCCACACCACAACCAAGACTCCCGCAGTTAGGAGCACCGTGCTGAAAGGCAGCTTCTGCCGGAGCAATGCAGCCCTTGAACCCCTGCAGCCCTTGCAGCAAACCAGGCGGCCCCTGGCTTATTTAGTTCTCGGAGCCAGGAGCGAGGACGTCCATAATCCGGTTGAGGTCCTCGACGCTGGCAAATTCGATGCTAACCCGGCCCTTGCGGACACCCAGCGAGATCTTGACGTTCGTGTCCAAACGGTCGGAAAGCGACGACGCCAAGTAATCGAGACGTTCGTGGCGTGCTCCGGGACGGGGAATGTTCTTCTTCGCCGGCGTTGCTGGATCCTGGTGCATGGCTACGGCTTCTTCCGTGGCCCGCACGGACATGCCTTCGGCCACAATCCGTTGTGCCAAGCGTTCCATTGCAGCAGCGTCAGGAAGTGCCAGGAGAGCACGCGCATGGCCTGCAGAAAGTACTCCGGCTGCCACCCGGCGCTGGACCAATGGGGGCAGCTTCAGGAGCCGCAGCGTGTTGGACACCTGCGGGCGTGACCGGCCGATGCGGTCGGCCAACTGTTCATGGGTAGTACCGAAGTCCTCAAGGAGCTGCTGGTAGGCCGCGGCTTCTTCCAAGGGGTTCAGCTGGCTCCGGTGGAGGTTCTCCAGCAACGCATCCCGCAACAGGTCATCGTCCGTGGTGTCTCTGACGATTGCGGGGATGGTGTCCAGGCCGGCGGCTTGTACCGCTCGCCAGCGCCTTTCGCCCATAACGAGCTCAAACGGCTCTCCACCAACTTCGGTTGAGTTCCGCACAACAATCGGCTGGAGAACGCCAATTTCGCGGACGGAGTGAACAAGCTCCGCCATGTCGTCCTCATCGAAGACTGCACGTGGCTGTTTCCGGTTGGGGTGAATATCAGAGACGCGTATTTCAGCAAAACGGACGCCGGGGACCGGCACCAACTCAACCCCGGCATCCGTACCAAACGATTCAAAGGAATCACCGGCGGGGACGTCCGCGTGGTCGGGCGAATCAGCTTTAGGGGAGGGTGCCACTTCGGCATCCGTCTTGACCGCGGACTTGCCGGCGGCCTTGGTGCTGCCGGTGGTCTTCGACGGCGACTCGCTACCGGAGACGCTCGGGGCAGGCGTTGACTCGGATGCCCGCTGCGCTGCGGATGATTTTGCATTCGTCTTAGGCGACGGGCTGGCAAGAGCTTTGGAAGCAGCATCCCTGGTGGGCGCAGAGCTGGTTGTTGTTCCCGCCCGCCGCCCTGACTCCGCCGCCGGTGAAGTATCTGTAACTTCCTCGGGTTCAACCGTCTTCCTGCGCCCCTCGGGGAAGAAGAGATCGACGGGCCGCGAAACCGCTGCACCGTTGCCCGCCCCGTTTGCACCGGCGGAACTCGGAATCAGTGCGCCAAGACCGCGGCCTAGGCCCCGTCGCTTCTCGCTCATGGGTAAATCCCTCCAGTGGTAGAGCACGACCTTGCCGCACCCCAGTTGTTGCAGTTCTCGAAGATTTTAGCGTTCTGCTATTTCAGCAGCGGCTTCCAGGTAGGACAGGGCTCCACTGGATGAGGGGTCGTAGGTCATCACGGTTTGCTGGTAACTCGGTGCTTCGGAGATGCGAACCGAACGGGGCACTACCGCAGACAGTACTTGTTCAGGGAAGTGCTGGCGGACCTCGGCGGCGACCTGGGCAGCAAGGTTGGTGCGGCCGTCGTACATGGTGAGAAGGATGGTCGAAACCACGAGATCGGCATTGAGATGTTTCTGGATCATCTCGATGTTCTTGAGGAGCTGGCTCAGGCCTTCGAGTGCATAGTACTCACACTGGATTGGAATAAGGACTTCGCTGGCTGCGCAGAACGCGTTGACTGTCAAGAGGCCAAGGCTTGGAGGGCAGTCGATGAAGATGTAGTCCAGGCGTTCTTCGCCCTTCTTCTCACGTGCCTTTGCGTATACATCGATAGCCCGCCGCAACCGCTGCTCACGCGCCACCAGGGACACGAGCTCAATTTCCGCACCTGCCAAGTGAATCGTGGCCGGGGCGCAGATGAGGTTGCCGATATCCGGGCACTGCGCAACCACATCGGCCAAGGGAACATCGTTGATCAGGACGTCGTAGATGCTGTCCACATCCGCGTGGTGCTCGATACCCAAAGCAGTGGACGCGTTGCCCTGGGGGTCGATATCAATAACCAGGACATTGAGTCCGGCAGCGGCAAGCGCGGCAGCAATGTTCACCGTGGTGGTGGTCTTGCCTACGCCACCCTTCTGGTTGGACACCGTAAAAATGCGCGTCTTCTCAGGACGCGGCAGTTGGCGTCCTACCAGCCGCTCCCGCCGGCGGGTCTCGTGCGCCAACTCGCGGGCGATGGGGCTCGAATCATCAATTGCGTCAATGATATTTGCCCTACCTGTTGACGTTGTTTCACGTGAAACAAAAATAGGAGAAGAAGATGAAACTGACTTGGGTTGATTCCCTGAAAAGCCGGAGGCGGCGGAAACAGCACCAGCGAGAGAACGCGCCGACCCCAATGACACGAACGGCGGTATCCGTTGCGTGGAGGCTTCGCTACTGGTCACTGGTGCACACTCACTCTCGTTCAGCTATTTTTGCTGCCGTTGACTAGCCTAACTGCTTACCCCGGCAGACCGTGGCCGCCGGGCCTACCCTAGGCCTTCTTTTGGGACTTGTTAACAACAATGCGCACCACGGTAGTGGGCTCTTCCAGCAGGCTGTCGCCAACCGTGACGACAGATGTCTGAACGCCCCCCAGTTTACGGATAACCTTCGCGGCCTTCTCAATTTCCTCAGCCGCACTGCGGCCCTTGATGGCAATTACTTCACCATGCCCTCCGAGCAGGGGAATGGTGAGGCCCGCGAGGTTAGTCAAGGCAGATACCGCCCTCGCCGTCACAACGTCGGCCTCCACGTGACCTACGGCAAGTTCAGCGCGGGTCCTCATAACCGTCACATTGCCCAGGCCCAGATCATCAACCACTTCCTGCAGCCAGATCACCCTGCGCTCCAGCGGTTCGATGAGGGTGAGTTCCAGATCCGGACGCGCAATCGCAAGGCAAAGGCCGGGCAGCCCCGCGCCGCTGCCGACGTCGGCAACGTGGCTTCCCTGCGTAATCTGGCTTTCAATGACGGCACAGTTGAGGACGTGCCGCCCCCACAAGCGGGGGATCTCCCGCGGCCCAATAAGCCCACGCTCAGTCCCGGAGGTGGCAAGGTGTTCCACATAGCGTTTGGCGAGGTCCAGCCGGTCCCCGAAGATCTTTTCAGCTGCCAGTAGCTCAGCTGGCGTGATATCAACCATTATTAGCGAATCAGCAATTCTCTAGTCCGCGGATACAACGATGTGGCGTCCGGCGCCTTCGCCCTCCGACTCGCTCACCAGGCCCAGGTCCGCGACGGCGTCGTGCACGATCTTCCGCTCGTAAGCACTCATCGGTTCAAGGGCAACAGCTTCCCCGGTCTTCTTCACAGCGGCCGCTGCATCTTCGGCGACCTTCTGCAGGTGACCCGTGCGCTCCTGCCGGTAGCCGTTGATATCCAGCACCAGCCGGGACCGGTTTTCCGTTGCGGAGAGCACGGAGAGACGGGTCAGTTCCTGCAGTGCTTCAAGGACTTCGCCGTCCTCTCCCACCAGGTTGTCCAGGCTGTCGGACTCTTCTTCGGTAACGATGGAGATGTAGGTGCGGCCGTTGCGGACCTCAATGTCAATGTCGCCGTCGATGTCCGCGATGTCCAGTAGTTCCTCGAGGTAATCCGCCGCGACGTCCCCTTCTTCCTCAAGCCGGCTGGCTGAGGAAGCTTTGGGGGCGGAGGTATCCTCGGCCACGGACTCGTCCTGATCGTCGATGATCTCTTCGGAAAGGGCGTGCTCGGTACTTTCGGCTGACATTACTTCTTCTTCCTGTTCTTGCGTTGTGGCTGGATGCGCTGTGCTTTGGCCTGCGCCACGGTAGCGGCGGCAGCAGCGTCGGCGTCCTCGTCCTTCTTGCCGCTCAGGATCGAGAGGGCAGGAAGGCCCTTTGCGGCACGGCGCTCGGCGAGGGCCTTGGCGGCTGGGGATCCCGGCGTCGGCATGCGGCGGATGACGAAGAACTGCTGGCCCATGGTCCAGAGGTTCGTGGTGGTCCAGTAGATCAGGACACCGATGGGGAAGTTGATGCCGCCAACACCGAAGACGATGGGCAGGATGTAGAGCATCATCTTCTGCTGGCGCATGAAGGGGCTTGCCATGGCTTCTTCAGACATGTTCTTGGCCATGATCTGCTTCTGCGTGATGAACTGCGACGCGGTCATGGCGAGGATCATCAGGATGCTCAGGACAACGACGGCCACGTTGGTAGCGCCGCCGTGAAGCAGTGCAGCAGACAGCGGAGCCCCGAAAATGCTGGACTGGTCAAACTGAACCACCTGCTCGTGGCTCATCGCGCCAATGCCCTCGCCCTCCCGGCTTGCGGTCGAAATGCCGGACAGCACCGTGAACAGCGCGAAGAAGAACGGCATCTGGATCAGCATGGGCAGGCACGCAGAGAACGGATTGGTCCCGTGCTTCTTGTACATGGCCATCTGTTCCTGCGCCATGGCCTGGCGGGACAGCTGGTCAGTCTTGCCCTTGTACTTGTCCTGCAGCTTCTTCAGGTCAGGCTGCAGCAGCTGCATGCCGCGCTGCGCCTTGATCTGCTTCACGAACACAGGGATAAGGGCGGCGCGGATCACCAGCACCAGGCCGATGATGGACAGAGTCCAGGTCCAGCCGGAGGCTTCAGGCAAGCCAATGGCGCTCAGGCCCTCATGGAAGCCCACCATGATGATGGACACCAGCCACTTGAACGGAAACATGATTGTTTCAAAGAAGTCCATACTTATCCCTATTCGTCAGGCCGCGGTGCGGCCTTCTCCATCAGTCCGAGCAGCCAGGTACTTGTCCGGGTTGTTCATCACAACAATTGTGGGGGTCTGGCTTACCGGCCATTCCCGGTGACCGGCGGGGACATGGTCCACACCGCCGGCATTCCATGGGTGGCAGCGGCCGAGGCGGCGGACGGCAAGCCAGCTCCCCTTGACGGCACCATGGACGGTAATCGCTTCAAGGGCATAGGCCGAGCATGAAGGGAAAAATCGACAGACCTGGCCATACAAGGGGGAAATCACCTTGCGGTAGGCCTTCAGCAGAAGAATAAGGATGTTGCGGGGCAGGTTCCAGAGGAACCGCCCGGCAGCGGCAGCAACAGGTAGGAGATAGGTGACGACGACGGCGGTGGCGTTACGCACGCAGTGTCCCCTCCTGTGTTGTACCGGCCGAACCGTTAGCACCAGCCCGGGAAGGGCGGCCTGCCAGCCGGGTTATGTTCGCTGCCAGTGCGACGTTGTAATCCGACAACAGCTGATCCCAGCTTGCGGACGCGGACGCAGGAAGCGCCCGGACCACTATGGCAAACCCGGTGCCGTACTCGCGCAGCGAGGCAGCACCTGCTTCTCTCAGTCTCCTCTTAACGAGGTTCCTGACCACAGCGTTCCCGACACCTTTGGAAACGATGAACCCGATCCGGCTGGGTTCGTCAGCAGCAAGAGCTGCCGTATATAACACTACGTTCCGGCGTCCATTGCGGACACCGGAACGTACAGTTGTTGAAAAATCGGTTGCAGTCCTCAAACGGTTATGGGTGGCCAGCACCTTAAACTCGCAAAGAAATGTCTGCCGACGAGTCAGTTATTTACGCCGACAGCTCGGTACGGCCCTTGCCACGACGGGCTGCCAGGATGGCGCGGCCGGCACGGGTACGCATACGAAGGCGGAAGCCGTGCTTCTTGGCTCGACGGCGGTTATTCGGCTGAAAAGTCCGCTTGCTCACGTTAGTTACTCCAGTGGATCAAAGGTGCGCCCACCCGATCAGTAAAAGGGGAAGAACTGGCCGACGCTAAGTTTTGTATATGCACGCTTCCCCCGGCTGCTCAAACACGCTGCGCTTGAGAACTTCAGATGGGGCCAAAAAGCGTACACAAAGGACTTCACAACGTTAGGGCAATTTGAGCCCCTGAGTCAAACTGAAGCAGCGCGGAGCGCTATCCACAACTGTGGCCAACTGGCCCTTCCAGCCTGTGGATGAAGTGGCTCACAGGGCCGCTTTCAGAACAACAACGGTGTAATTATCCACAAGCTACTTGCCAGCTATCTTCTAGGCTTTTCATCCCCTAGAGTTGCCCAGTAGCCGATTATCCACGTGCTGTGCATAACCCTGTGGATGAAGCTGAACCCATCTTGGTTCAAGACTTGCGGCTGCAGGCAATGCAGGCAAAGCAAGTTTTGAGGGAACCGATTGATGACAGTAGACGAAGCCAACCACGCCAATACTGTCGGAAGTTCCTGGCGGCGGGTTGTCACCTTGCTGGAGCAGGACCACCGCGTTACGCCGCGGCAGCGTGGCTTTGTCATCCTGGCCCAGGCCCAAGGCCTGATCGGCTCCACCCTGCTGGTTGCCGTTCCCAACGAACTCACCCGCGAAGTGCTCCAGACCCAGGTCAAGGACGCCCTGGACGATGCCCTGCACAACGTGTTCTCGGAAGACATCCGCTGCGCGATTGACGTCGACACCGATCTGGTGCCTGTCCACATCGAACCGGAACCCGTCGTCGAGCCTTCCTTCTCAGCTGACCAGCTCATCGAGCAGAAGCCGCAGCCCATGCTGCCCAGCACCTCCCACGAGTTCGGCCGGCTGAACCCCAAGTACGTCTTCGATACTTTTGTGATCGGTTCTTCCAACCGCTTCGCCCATGCGGCCGCCGTCGCTGTGGCTGAAGCGCCGGCCAAGGCCTACAACCCGCTGTTCATTTACGGTGACTCCGGATTGGGAAAGACGCACCTGCTGCACGCCATCGGACATTACGCCCGGCGCCTGTACAGCGGCATACGCGTCCGCTACGTCAATTCAGAAGAATTCACCAACGACTTCATCAACTCCATCCGCGACGATGAGGGCGCCAGCTTCAAAACCACGTACCGCAACGTGGACGTCCTGCTGATCGACGACATCCAGTTCCTGGCCGGCAAGGACCGGACGCTGGAGGAGTTCTTTCACACGTTCAACTCCCTGCATAACAACAACAAGCAGGTGGTCATCACCTCGGATCAGCCGCCCAAGCTGCTCGCCGGTTTCGAAGACCGGATGAAATCCCGCTTCGAGTGGGGCCTGCTGACAGACATCCAGCCACCCGAGCTTGAGACCCGTATCGCCATCCTGCGGAAGAAGGCTTTGAGCGAAGGTCTCTCCGCACCGGATGACGCCCTGGAGTACATCGCGTCCAAGATTTCGAGCAACATCCGTGAACTCGAAGGCGCCCTGATCCGGGTTACTGCCTTCGCCAGCCTCAACCGGCAGCCCGTGGATGTTGCCCTCGCCGAGATGGTCCTTAAGGACCTCATCACCGACGACGGCGCCCAGGAAATCACTTCCGGCCAGATCCTCACGCAGACTGCGGACTACTTCAAGCTCAGCATGGAAGAGCTCTGCAGCAAGTCACGTACCAGGACGCTGGTCACCGCCCGCCAGATCGCCATGTACCTGTGCCGGGAGTTGACGGACATGTCGCTTCCCAAGATCGGCCAGGAGCTCGGCGGCCGCGATCACACCACCGTGATCCACGCAGACCGCAAGATCCGCGAACTGATGGCCGAGCGTCGTGTGATCTACAACCAGGTGACAGAGCTGACCAACCGGATCAAGCAGCAGCAGCGCGACTCCTAGCGGAGCATCTATACCTTATTAACAGGTGCATGTGGATAAGCCTGTGGATAGTTAAGGGGACAACCGCGGTTAATGGGCTTAAAACCCTTAAGGCGCCTGTGGATTCGAAAAACCGCAAAAAATCTTGTCCCCATCCACACCCTGTTTAAAACCTGCTCCGCCCACAATCCATGAACAGGGCTTAACAGCCGGATCACGCGGACTGAGGAGGTTATCCACAGTTTCCACAGCAGTTATTAACACTACTAATCCCAAAAATTTGAAGTCCCTCAAATAACAAGATCGATTCCTCCGCACCGTGCCGAGGCACACCGGCCCCAAAGGACCCAGTCGGTCCAAGGTGGGGATGGGTTAATCGCTGATCTTCCGGCTAAGCTGTCAGCAGCGCTCCCATCCCTGGGTTTCGGCGTGGTCCAGGCAGCACGGACCATGCAGGTTCAGGCGTCGGGACAACTCCTCCTGGGACTTCCTGCGGGAAGTTTTCGGCACACCATCGCAGCAGCAATGAAAGGCGGCACCCTTCCGTGAAGTTCAGAGTCGATCGGGACGTCCTGGCAGAAGCCGTCACCTGGACAGCCCGCTCGTTGTCTCCGCGGCCGCCCGTCCCCGTCCTTTCCGGCCTTCTTTTGAAGGCAGAAGCAGGCACGGTCAGCCTTTCGAGCTTTGACTACGAGACCTCCGCGCGCCTGGAAATCGCCGCTGATATCCGGGACGAAGGCACCATCCTGGTTTCCGGCCGCCTCCTCGCAGACATCTGCCGCAGCCTCCCGTCGGCCCCGGTGGACGTCGAGACCGAGGGCAACAAGGTCACCCTGACCTGCCGCCGAAGCAGCTTCCATCTGGCCACCATGCCCGAAGCTGAATACCCGCCACTTCCGGCACTTCCGAGCGTCAGTGGAACGGTCCCTGGCGACTCGTTTGCCCAGGCCGTCTCCCAGGTGATCATTGCGGCCAGCAAGGATGACACGCTCCCCATCCTCACGGGCGTTCGGATGGAAATTGAAGATGACCTGATCACCCTCCTCGCTACAGACCGCTACCGTCTGGCCATGCGTGAGGTGCCATGGAAGCCGGTAACTCCCGGAATTTCCACAAGCGCCCTGGTCAAAGCCAAGACCCTGAACGAAGTAGCCAAGACCTTGGGCAACAGCGGCGATATCCGGCTTGCCCTCGCAGATGACGAAAGCCGCTTGATCGGGTTCGAAAGCGGCGGCCGCACCACAACGTCCCTGCTGGTGGACGGTGACTACCCAAAGATCCGTTCGCTTTTCCCGGACTCCACGCCCATTCACGCAACGGTCCAGACCCAGGAACTCGTGGAAGCAGTACGCCGCGTCTCGCTGGTGGCTGAACGCAACACCCCGGTCCGCCTTGCCTTCACCCAGGGCCTGTTGAACCTTGACGCCGGCACGGGGGAAGACGCCCAGGCGTCGGAGGAACTGGAAGCTCAGCTTTCCGGTGACGACATCACCGTGGCCTTCAACCCGCACTACCTGGTGGAAGGACTGAGCGTCATCGAAACCAAGTTTGTCCGGTTCTCGTTCACCACGGCGCCAAAGCCAGCCATGATCACGGCCCAGGCAGACGCGGACGGCGAGGACCAGGATGACTACCGTTACCTCGTGATGCCGGTCCGCCTTCCCAACTAGTCCCCACCGCCTCCCGACACCCAGCGCAGAAAAGAGATCCACCGTGCACATCGGACTGATCGGCCTCGGCAAAATGGGATTCAATATGCGCGAACGCCTGCGCAAGGGCGGTGTGGACGTCACCGGGTATGACCGCAACCCGGACGTCACCGACGCCGGCTCCATTGATGAGCTGCTCGCCGCAGTTCCCAGTCCACGGCTTATTTGGGTGATGGTCCCCGCCGGTGACATCACTGACGCAGTGATCAGGGAACTCGGCGAAAAGCTCGACGAGGGCGACCTCGTAATCGATGGCGGCAACTCACGTTTCACGGAAGACCAGAAGCACGGGGAACTCCTGGCCGCCAAGGGCATCCGCTTCGCAGACTGCGGTGTTTCCGGCGGCGTCTGGGGGTTGCAGAACGGATACGGCCTGATGGCCGGTGGTGAAGCAGCCGATATCGAACGGGCACTTCCGGTGTTTGACGCACTGCGTCCGGAGGGTGATCGCGAAGACAGCTTTGTCCACGTCGGCGGAGTCGGCGCCGGCCACTACGCGAAGATGGTGCACAACGGCATCGAGTACGGCCTTATGCAGGCCTACGCCGAGGGCTACCAACTGCTCGCTTCCAAGGACATCATCACCGATCTGCCCGGAACTTTCCGCGCCTGGCAAAAGGGCACCGTTGTCCGTTCGTGGCTGCTGGACCTCCTGGTCAAGGCACTCGATGAGGACCCTGGACTGCAGAACATCGACGACTACGTTGAAGACTCGGGCGAGGGCAGGTGGACCGTGGAAGAAGCCATCGCGAATGCAATTCCAGCACCGGCCATCACAGCCGCGCTCTTTGCGCGCTTCGAGTCGCGCGAAGACAGCTCCCCGGCCATGAAGATGGTGTCCGCACTGCGCCACCAGTTCGGCGGACACGCAACCCGTCCTGCCAAGTAACCACCACCGGGAACCTGTGCGGTTCCCAGAATTGCCGAACCCCGCGTGTACCTAGAACACCTCTCCTTGACCGACTTCCGCAGTTACGCCCAGGTCGACCTCGCCCTGGGGCCGGGTGTCACCGTTCTGGTGGGATACAACGGCATCGGCAAGACCAACCTGATGGAGGCCATCGGCTACCTGGCCACGTTGAGCTCCCACCGCGTCAGTTCAGACGGACCGCTTTTGCGCTTCGGCACCGACCGCGCACTCGTCCGGGCAAGGCTGGTCCGCGGCGGACAGATCACCGTACTGGAACTGGAGATCAACGCCGGCCGCGCCAACCGGGGCCGCATTAACCGGAGCAATCCGGTGCGCGCCCGCGATCTGCTGGGCATCTGCCAGACAGTACTCTTTGCCCCCGAAGATCTGGCACTGGTAAAGGGTGACCCCTCAAACCGGCGCCGCTTCCTGGATGAGCTGCTCGCCAGCCTGATTCCGCACCACGCGGCCACGCGCAGTGACTACGACCGGGTCCTGAAACAACGCAACGCCCTGCTGAAGTCCGCCCGCTCCGGCAAGTTCACCTCCGCGCATGAAGCAACACTGGATGTCTGGGACCAGCACATGGCCAAGGCCGGTGCCCAGCTGCTGTACGCGCGGCTTGAACTGGTGGAGCGCCTTCGGCCGCACCTGGCCGGGGCGTATGCCGAGCTGACTGACGCGTCAAAGCCCGCTGACGCCGTCTACCGCTCCACCCTTCAGAACCAGATGGACGACGACGGCACCCCCTTGCTGCGTGATGCCGGCGCCGGAACCGGTGGTACTTCGCCGCAAGGTGAGAACCTGCGCCAGCTGACTGTTGAGGAGTTGACGGAACGCTACGTGCGCGCCTTCACCGAAGCGCGCAGGAAAGAGCTGGAACGGGGCATCTCTTTGGTGGGCCCGCACCGCGATGAACTGGAGCTGGTCCTGGGCCATGCACCCGCGAAGGGCTACGCCTCCCATGGTGAAACGTGGTCCATGTGCCTGTCGCTGCGGCTCGCTTCCTACTACGTGATGCTGGATGACGCCCGCACAGGCGGTTCGGCCCCCATCCTGATCCTCGATGACGTTTTTGCCGAGCTTGACGTCCAGCGCCGGCGTAAACTGGCGGCAATAGTCTCGGGCGCGGAACAGGTCCTGGTGACCGCCGCCGTCGACGCCGATATCCCGGAGGAGCTCTCGGGGCGACGGGTGAAGGTCATCGCGGGAGGTATCGATGAATAGGGACGAGGAAAAAGCTCGCGGCCACCAACCCGCAGGCTCTGACGGCCGCGTCCCGGACAACATCGATGCGCCGCAGGCAGCACTGAACAGAATGCGGGAGGCTGCCGCAGCGCGTGGTGAGATCCGCCGGGCTGCAACCCGCCCCGGGGCACAAAAAGCCAAACGGGGGATTCGGGACACCCGCGGTTTCAGCCAGTTCCATGCCACCGGCCGGGACCCCCTCGGCCTCGGCAAAGTAGTAGGGCGGCTGGTGGCTGAACGCGGCTGGACGTCACCGGTTGCGGTCGGTTCCGTCATGGCGGAGTGGGCAACCCTGGTTGGACCGGAAATCTCGGCCCACTGCACGCCGGAAAGCTTCACCGACACCACGTTGCACGTCAGGTGCGATTCGACGGCCTGGGCCACGCAGCTGCGGCTCCTCAGCGTGAGCCTGCTGGAGAAATTCCGGGTGGAATTGGGCGATGGAGTGGTGACCAGCATCCAGGTCCTCGGACCCTCCGCGCCGAGCTGGCGCAAGGGCGGCCGGTCCGTCAACGGCCGGGGCCCCCGGGACACCTACGGATAGCCCGCCGTTGAACTCTTGGAAATCCCTTGACCGGCGGGCAGCGCCCTGCCGAAGCCGGAGGGGTATCACTCGAGGTCATTCCTGGCTCCCTGGCTCCTGGAACTCCTCCGGGACAGCATCGGGGTCACCGTCCGGAGTCAGGAATACATGTACATGCCCTTTACCTGAGCCAACAGTAAGGGTGTCCAGTTGTGCTGCCCCGGCCTGCCACAAGCGCACCGCCGCATCGCGTCGCTCCGCCACGGTTTCAGCGAGGGCCTCACGCTGGTCAGCGGGTGCGCTCAAAAGATGTCGATAACCAGCAGTTGCCGACTGGAGCAGCTCAGCGGCACCAATGAGGGCCTCCCGCGTCACAGTCTGTTCACTTGTGCCTTCTTCGACGGCTTCCAATGCAGACGTCGCTAGTGCCAGGTCGCGATTCCACTCGTCCACATCACTGATGCTGGCTGGATTCGAACTGATCGTTTCGTGCACCGGTACAGCGGAGGCAAGTTCCTGCAGAACCTGCACCAGATGGCCATGCGCGGCTTCGGCTGCCGCAGTCAGATGTGTGTTGAGCTCAGCCCTTGCGCGGGCCTGGCCCGTGGCCAGTTTTTCGGCAACCGCTTCGATTGAACCGGCCTCGGGAGCATTGTTGCCGTTCCCGGTTCGCCCGGCGCTCAGTGCACCGGCCACGACTATCAGGACCGCGGCCACGGCCGCTATGGCCAGAACGCGGGTTTTGCGGGAGGGGCGCGGAGAAGGGTTCAAGAGGATCGACTACCTTTATACGGTTTTTCTTCCGCGAGCTCCGCGGATGGTGTGGTCTGGCTCCAGATGTTCGCGGCACTTAATGGTGCCCCGCCGCACTGGCGCCTCAAGCGGACGCCAGTGCGGCAGATGCCATGGTTACTCCAGTTCGCTCTGCCAGATTTGCAGGTCCCGTACCTTTCCGAGCAGCAGGTTATGAGCTTCGGAATCACTGTCGGCGTGCGCCTTGACCTGCGCCGCAGCTGCGTTCAGTTTGTCTGCGGAATCGGCATGCAGGCCGGCTTCCGCGAGCTCCTGGGCCTTGTCCAGCTGCTTTGTCAGCTGGGTGGCGGCCTTCGCTGAGATCTCGCCACCAGCGAGTAGGTCCTGTGTCAACGACCCAACCTCGGACCAAGTGACACAGTCGCCGCCGCCGTTTACCGCACCGGCCGTCCAGGCGATACCGCCCAGCAGGTGTTTAAGGAAGACCGGGTCAACGTAGGATGCTTCCGTATGTCCCCCGCCGGTGTACCAGGAGCGGGCGGACTCAAAATTCTGGCACCAGGACAGCGGGTGGTCGGCACCCATAGCGTTGCCGCGCGCGTTGTACGTGGTTTCGTCAAGGTTTGTGAGGACCCGGACGCTATCGCGGGGACTTTGCGTGAAGTTGTACCACTCGTCAAAGCGCGTCCAGGTCCCTGACAGGTGCTCTGTAGAAGGATGGGTGCGGTCTTCAACAACCTGGACGGCAGTCTGCTGCTCAGGATGGCCGATGAACCGGGCGCCACCACCGGTGAGCTGGCTGTACCAGGGAATTGTGTGCATCGAATCCGTAGCTGCATGGACCCCGGCGAACCCGCCACCAGAACGGATATAGCCCTGGAAAGCCGTCAGCTCGCCCGCGTCGAGCAACGTCGGCTTTGCAGGATCGAGGTTATTGGTGCCATCGACAGTGGAAACGAAGACGATGGTCTCGTACTTCGCAAGGTCCGAGGCATTGGTGAATGGCGTGCTCGGAAGCGTGCGGTCGGGCTGTCCCTGATTCCTGGACGAGGTCGGGGGGTCCCAGACATCGACGCTGAACCCATTTGCCTCGCCGAGGGCGATGATCGCCGTGGTCGCCTCATCAATGCTGCTGTGGCGGAAGCCGGTCGTCTTCCCAACGACCAGTACGTCATAGTTTTGCACCGCCGCGGCCTGGGCCGGAACGGACTCGGCTTGGGCTGGAGTTATCACCAGGGCAGGAACGACAAGCGCCGTTCCAAGTACGCCAAGGACTGCCTTACTGATGTATCGCTTCATTGCGCTCCTCTTGTTTGCAGTGCCGCAGACTGGACATCGCCCGGGCTGGGCACCCGGTTATTGAATTCCTGATTCTCAGAGACCTACCGCTTTGAGCCGCCATAGGCTGCCGTTCGACAACTCCTGTTCAGTAAACACCGTAACTACGCGCATTTCCATGGTTCTGGGCGTGCTTTTCTTTTTGGTTGCCACATAACTTGCCGAACTCTGCCTTTTGTTCGTCGATAGATACGGCAGAAATGATTCGCCATCGACATAACTGCTATCGCGAGCGGCAATAGCAGCGCCTGGCCCATCTTGGAGTCATACAGAACTTCAAAGCGCCGACGGTGCAGCACTGAGGTTCCTGCACATGGATCTCCAGAACTGCATCCAACGGCGTATAGAGCCCCGTGGGGGCCGGAGGGTGTATAGGCACCCGGAGACCGGACCGTTGGGGCGCCCAAGGCATGGTCTACGGCCTGCAAAGGGCACATTGGCCGCCATCCACGCCCTTGAGATGCGGGGATACTGCCCGTTTCGCGGTAGAATCATTGCAGATAACTGGGCGCGGGTTAAACGTTGACTGAGTCCGTTTTCCGCACGCTTCCAGCACGCGGACTTCGGATTCCGCCAATGACTAGTAACCGGCGCTATAAGTTTGTGCCTGTTGGCAGACGACTTTCCTGATGAACTGAGGAAAAGAATCAGCCGGCCATCATCGAGAACAGAGGAGTCGACAGCGCCTGTGGCTAACGACAATACAGATATTCTGGCAGCTGAGCCCGCAGTCGAGGATGCCCGCACGCCTGACACCCCGGGGGAAACTGCCACTCCACGCGAGTACGGCGCAAGCGACATTACTGTCCTTGAAGGCCTGGAGGCAGTGCGGAAGCGCCCGGGCATGTACATCGGCTCTACAGGGCCCCGCGGACTCCACCACCTGGTCTACGAAGTGGTGGACAACTCCGTGGACGAGGCCCTGGCCGGCTACTGCTCACATATTGAAGTAGTGCTTCAGGCCGACGGCGGCGTGAAAGTGGTGGACGACGGCCGCGGCATTCCGGTGGACATGCACCCCACGGAACACAAACCCACAGTCGAAGTCGTTATGACCATCCTGCACGCCGGCGGCAAGTTCGGCGGCGGCGGCTATGCCGTGTCCGGTGGTCTGCACGGCGTGGGTATTTCCGTTGTCAACGCCCTGTCCAGCAGGGTGGACACCGAAGTCCGCCGCCAGGGCCACGTCTGGAGGATGTCCTTCGCCGACGGCGGCAAGCCCCAGGGCAGCTTGGTCAAGGGCGAGGAAACCGACCACACCGGAACCACCCAGACGTTCTATCCGGACGCCGAGATCTTCGAATCAACGGAATTCGATTTCGAGACGCTGCGCGCCCGGTTCCAGCAGATGGCATTCCTCAACAAGGGCCTGCGCATCACCTTGACCGACGAACGCACCGCCGCCAGCGACAGCGAAGCAGATGCGGACCTGGACCTCGATGCTGTTATCACCGAGGGCGAGGTCAGCGCCGAGCACCGCACCGTGGTCTACCAGTACAACGAAGGCCTGCTGGATTACGTCAAGCACCTGAACTCCGGCAAGAAGGTGGAAGTGGTCCACGAGGACGTCATCGCCTTCGAGACCGAGGACAAAGAGCGCCGGATTGCCCTGGAAATGGCGATGCAGTGGACCAACGCTTACTCCGAAAGCGTCCACACCTACGCCAACACCATCAACACCCATGAGGGCGGTACGCACGAAGAAGGTTTTCGTGCTGCCATGACCTCCCTGATCAACCGCTATGCGCGCGAAAAGGGGATCATCAAGGAAAAGGACGACAACCTCACCGGCGACGACATCCGTGAGGGCCTCACCGCCGTCATTTCCGTCAAGCTTGCTGAACCCCAGTTCGAAGGTCAGACCAAAACCAAGCTCGGCAACTCGGAGGTCAAGGGCTTCGTCCAGCGTGTGGTAACCGACGGACTCGGTGACTGGCTGGAACGCAACCCCGGCCCTGCAAGGGACGTGATCCGCAAGGCGATTTCTGCGGCACAGGCCCGCATGGCGGCCCGCAAGGCAAGGGACAACGCGCGCCGCAAGAGCCCGTTGGAATCCTTCGGCATGCCGGGCAAGCTGTCCGACTGCTCCTCGAAGGACCCTGAGAAGTGCGAGGTCTACATCGTGGAGGGTGACTCGGCAGGCGGCTCGGCCAAGCGCGGCCGCAACCCCGAGACCCAGGCCATCCTTCCGCTGCGCGGCAAGATTCTGAACGTGGAGCGCGCCCGCCTGGACAAGGCCCTGGGCAACGCCGAGGTCCAGTCCATGATCACGGCGTTCGGCACCGGCATCGGCGAGGACTTTGACCTCGGGAAGCTCCGGTACCACAAGATCGTCCTGATGGCCGACGCCGATGTGGACGGCCAGCACATCACCACCCTCCTGATGACGCTGCTGTTCCGCTATATGCGTCCGCTGATTGAAAACGGCTATGTGTACCTGGCCCAGCCGCCGTTGTACCGCATCAAGTGGTCAAACGCTGCGCACGACTACGTCTACAGCGACAGGGAGCGCGACGCGAAACTGGTTGCCGGTCAGGCAGCCGGGCGCCGCATCCCCAAGGACAACGGCATCCAGCGTTACAAGGGTCTTGGCGAGATGGATTACACAGAGCTGTGGGACACCACCATGGATCCGGACCACCGCACGCTGCTTCAAGTCACCATGGATGACGCACTCGCCGCGGACCAGATTTTCTCTGTCCTAATGGGCGAGGACGTGGAATCACGCCGTAACTTCATTCAGCAGAACGCCAAGGACGTGAGGTTCCTGGATATCTAAGCGCACCTCCTTTGCATATTCCAGAACTGACATATACCTGAAACGGAAATAGAAAATGAGCGACGAAACACCCGAGAACCCGGTCCCCGAGGCCGGGAACCCGGAGACCGTTCTTGAAGGCGACGTGCTGGTTGACCGTGTGGAGCAGGTGGACCTGCAGACGGAAATGCAGCGGTCCTACCTGGATTACGCCATGGCCGTTATTGTGGGCCGCGCCCTCCCGGACGTCAGGGACGGCCTCAAGCCGGTCCACCGCCGCGTGCTTTACGCGATGTTCGACGGCGGCTACCGGCCGGAGCGCTCCTTCAATAAGTGTGCCCGTGTGGTGGGCGAGGTCATGGGCCAGTACCACCCCCACGGCGACACCGCGATTTACGACGCCCTGGTCCGCCTTATCCAGGACTGGACCATGCGCTACCCGCTGGCGCTTGGCCAGGGCAACTTCGGTTCGCCGGGAAATGACGGCGCTGCTGCGCCGCGTTACACCGAGACGAAGATGGCGCCGCTTGCCATGGAGATGGTCCGGGACATCGACGAGGAAACTGTCGATTTCCAGGACAACTATGACGGCAAGAACCAGGAACCCACCATCCTGCCAGCCCGGTTCCCCAACCTGCTGGTCAACGGATCCTCGGGCATCGCCGTCGGCATGGCCACCAACATCCCGCCGCACAACCTCCGCGAAGTAGCCGACGGCGTGCAGTGGTACCTGGCCAACCCGGGAGCCAGCCGCGAGGAGCTGCTGGAAGAGCTCCTCCTGCGGGTCAAGGGCCCGGATTTCCCCACCGGTGCCACCATCCTTGGCCACAAGGGCATCGAGGATGCCTACCGGACCGGCCGCGGTTCCGTCACCATGCGCGCCGTGGTGAACGTGGAGGAGCTGCAGGGACGCACCTGCCTCGTGGTCACCGAGCTGCCGTACCAAGCGAACCCGGACAACCTGGCCATCAAGATCGCCGAACTGGTGAAGGACGGCAAGATTCAGGGCATCGCCGACCTGCGCGATGAAACGTCCGGCCGGACCGGCCAGCGCCTGGTGATCGTCCTGAAGCGCGATGCCGTGCCGAAGGTGGTGCTGAACAACCTCTACAAGCACACCGAACTGCAGAGCAACTTCTCCGCCAACATGCTGGCCATCGTTGACGGAGTGCCGCGGACGTTGAGCCTCGACGCATTCATCAGGCACTGGGTGACCCACCAGATGGATGTCATCGCCCGGCGCACCCGGTATCGCCTGCGCAAGGCCGAAGAAGAAGCCCACATCCTGCGGGCGCTCCTCAAGGCACTGGACATGCTCGACGAAGTCATTGCCCTCATCCGCGCTTCCAACACCACCGAAGCGGCACGCGATGGTCTGATGGAACTGCTGGACATTGACGAGCTGCAGGCCCGGGCAATCCTGGACATGCAGCTGCGCCGCCTGGCCGCTTTGGAACGCCAGAAGATCCAGGACCGGCATTCAGAGCTTGAAGCCCTCATCGCCGAGTACAACGAGATCCTCGGCTCCGAGCAGCGCCAGCGCGAAATCATCAGTAACGAGCTCGGTGAAATCGTGGCAAAGCACGGCGATGACCGGCGCACCAAGATCCTGATGGGCTACGACGGCGACATGTCCATGGAGGACCTCATCCCCGAAGAGGAGATGGTGGTCACCATCACCCGCGGCGGCTACGTCAAGCGCACCCGGAGTGACAATTACCGGTCCCAGCAGCGCGGCGGCAAGGGCATCAAGGGTGCCCAGCTCCGCGGCGACGACGTGGTGGAACACTTCTTCGTCACCACTACCCACCACTGGCTGCTGTTCTTCACCAACCTGGGCCGGGTCTACCGCGCCAAGGCGTACGAGCTGATGGAAGCGGGCCGCGACGCCAAGGGCCAGCACGTGGCCAACCTCATGGCGTTCCAGCCGGACGAACACATCGCCCAGGTCCTGGACCTGAAGGACTACCAGCAGGCGCCTTACCTGGTTCTCGCCACCAAGCGGGGCCTGGTCAAGAAAACGCGCCTGGAGGACTACGACACCAACCGCTCCGCGGGTGTCATCGCCATCAACCTCCGCGACGGCGACGAGCTGGTATCCGCACAGCTGGTTTCGGAAACCGACGACCTGCTGCTGGTCTCACGCAAGGGCCAGTCCATCCGCTTCACGGCAACCGAGGACGCCCTCCGGCCCATGGGCCGGGCAACTTCCGGCGTCACCGGCATGAAGTTCCGTGAGGAGGACGAATTGCTGGCCGCCAATGTGGTGACCGACGGATCCTACGTGTTCATCGTGACGGAAGGCGGCTACGCCAAGCGGACTGCAGTTGACGAATACCGGCTGCAGGGACGCGGCGGCCTTGGCATCAAGGTTGCCAAGCTGGCGGAAGGACGCGGTGACCTCGTGGGAGCGCTGATCGTCCAGGAAGAGGATGAGGTGCTGGTGGTCATGGAGGGCGGCAAGGTTGTCCGTTCTTCGGTCGCCGGTGTCCCCGCCAAGGGCCGCGACACGATGGGCGTTATCTTCGCCAAGCCGGACAAAAACGACCGGATCATCGAAGTGGCCCGCAACAGCGAACGCGGTCTCGAGGGCGAGGAATCGCTTGAGGATGACGTAACGTTGGCTGACGATGGCGGTTCCCCGGAGGAAGCCGCAGAGTCAGCAGTGGCAGAAGGATCACCGGCCGTAGAGTCAGAGGACGCCTCGGGCGACGCTGAGCCGAACGAAGACAACACGGAGGTAACGAGTGAGTAATCCGGACTCATTTTCCAACCCGAACACTTCTGTTCCCGAGGGGAGCCGGCCCTCGGCTGCGCCCCGCGTGAACGCTCCTGTTCGTCCCCAGCAGCGCCCGGCAGCGCCTGCCGCTGCTCCGGGCCAGCGCCCGTCAGTTCCCGGCCAGCGCCCTGTCCAGGGTGACCGCCCGACGTCGGGACAGCCAGCGCCGCGCACGGCCCCGGGAAGTCCGGTGCAGGGCCAGCCCGGCCAGCGCCCTGCGCAAGGGACGCCCGGACTGGTGAAGCCGGCGCCGAAGGCCAAAGTTCGACGCGCCCGGCTGCTGATCAGCAAGGTGGACCCCTGGTCTGTGCTGAAGATGGCGTTCCTGCTGTCAGTGGCGCTGGGAATCGTCACCGTGGTCGCTGCCATCGTTTTGTGGACCGTCCTGGACCTCACCGGAATCTTTGACCAGGTGGACAGCCTGCTGGGTACCCTTGCCGGCTCGGAGGGCGGCGGCTTTGAGCTGAAGAAGGTTGCTTCCCTGGGGCAGGTGGCTTCCTTCGCCACCATCATCGCCGTGGTGAACGTTGTCCTGCTGACGGCGCTCTCCATGCTCTCTGCTGTTCTCTACAACATCGCTGCCACCCTGGTGGGCGGCATCGGGGTTACCCTCACGGACGATTAAGTCTCTGTTTTCACCGGCCAGGACCCGGTGAAAACGCCCGATTTGAGATCGGGCCGGGATGTGCTGTAAAGTCATGTCTCGGCCCGATGAGGTATCGGGGCGTATAGCTCAGGCGGTTAGAGCGCTTCGCTGATAACGAAGAGGTCCCAGGTTCAAGTCCTGGTACGCCCACGGAACCTGTGCAGGTTCAAGTGGAGGTTTGGTTCGCAGCACTGCGGCCGGACCGGAACGGGGAGCATGTGAAGAAGTTGCTTGTACTGGCAGCCGCAATCGCAGGCGTCCTGGTCTACCGGAAAGCACAGGAATCCGAAGCCCGGAAAACTGTCTGGAGTAAGTCAACCGACACGGTTGACTAGGCCGGACGCCTGGTCCATGAGCTGGTCAGCAGCTCCTTGGTTCTAGGGTATGATAGACGGGTTGCTTCTTATGGGGGCATGGCGCAATTGGTAGCGCACCTGCTTTGCAAGCAGGGGGTTCGGGGTTCGAGTCCCCGTGCCTCCACCATAAGAAAGTCCCGGTTAGCGTCAGCGCTAACCGGGACTTTTGCTTTGCCCCGCAGAAGCCGACATTAGGGTTGGACAGTGAACTTCTTTCTTGCGGCCCTGGGCGTGCTGGGCGTTGCGTCCTCCGGCCCCCTGATAGCAGCCACGCTTGGGGCGACCAGCGTCAGCGCTTTGGCCATAGCCTTCTGGCGAAATGCCATCGGCGCCGCGGTCATGGCGACCCCCACCCTCATTCGGGAGCCGGCGCAGTTCGGCATGATCACAAAGGCGGAGTTCCGCTGGTCCGTGCTGGCCGCCGTCGCGCTGGCGCTGCACTTTGCCTGCTTCATCACGTCACTGCAGCTGACGAGCGTTGCCGCTGCCACTGCCCTGGTCTGCCTTCAGTCGGCGTGGATCGCCGTCTTCCAGCTCTTCCGGGGCACCAGGCACCGCTGGCAGGTGCTGGCCGGGCTGGGCATCGCGTTTGGCGGCGTCGTGGCCATCACGGGGTTCGACATGGGATCTTCCCCCGAAGCCCTGGCGGGAGACCTGCTGGCGGTGGCGGGCGGAGCCCTGGCCGGCCTTTACACACTCGCAGGTGGCAAGGCCCGGCAGTCCATGACCACGGGTACCTACACCACGCTGTGCTACGGCATGTGCGCGGCCCTGGTGGCAGTGCTGGCACTGCTGGGGGGACAGCCGCTGGTGGGCTTCGAGGCGGCCGGGTGGCTTGGTATCGCGGCCATCACCGTGTGCGCCCAGCTCATCGGGCACACTGCGTTCAACCATTTGCTTGCCACGATGAGTCCGCTCCTGGTGTCGATGATCATCCTCCTGGAGATCCCCGGGGCGGCCCTTCTCGCAGCCCTGTTCCTGGAGGAGGTGCTTCCTGCCGGCACCTATGCCGGACTGGCGCTCATCCTGGTGGGACTCGCCGTCGTCGTCCTCGGGCAAAAGCCCGGGAGGGGACCATGGCGGCGGCGGGCAACAGGTACAGGCGGGACTGATGGACCGCCCGAACGTCCCCTGGCGGAACTGGGGACGGACTGATCCGCCGCCAGGCCCGCGTGAATCCCTACTGTCCGCCGCGGCGGACCGGCTGGGCGGTGTTGACAGTGTGAATGGCCCGCAAAAGTTTGGCCGGGAAATACACCGAGAAGAACACCACCATGGGCGCCTTGAGGGCCATTTTCTTGACGTTGTGTGCCTTGTAGGTGCGGTCAAACCGGGTGACGTAGTACCGGTAATCCCGGGGCGAGTCCTCCAGCCGGCGGGCGGACATGCCGGAAACCATCTGTGGACAGTAATGGATCTTCAGGTCGTGGTCCGCCAGGTGCAGGGAAAGATCGATGTCCTCATGCATCTCGTCCTTCTCATCACGGCACGTCTCGGACCGGATGATTTGCCAGGCTGAGGACCGCAGTGCCATGTTGGAGCCGAACAGGAAGTGGTACTGGTGTTTGGCCAGCTTCAGCATGAGCTGGCGCATCTTGTCATCGGCTTTGAGTCCGAAGCGGCGCATGGGCATGTCGTAATAGACCACTGGGCCGGTGGCCGCCTGGATTGACTGGTCGAGGAAAGCCCGCTGCACCTGTTCCACCCAATCAGGCTCCACCACGGAGTCGGCGTCAATCCGGCCCAGGATGTCGCCGGTGGCGTGGTCCAGGCCGAAGTTCCGCGTGGGAATGAGCCCCTGTTCCCTGTCCTGGCTCAGCAGGATGATGGGGCTTTCGGGATATTCGAGCTGCATTTGCCGCACGATGTCCGCGGTCCGGTCCTTCGACAGGTTGTCCACCACAACGATCTCGTGGGCAGGGACCGACTGGTAGATGGCAGCTATAAGGCACTGCCGGATCACGCTCTCCTCGTTGTATGCCGGGATAACAATTGATACGCGGGGCAGTTCTGCTGCGTCGTTCAAGGCATCCCCAGAGGATTGGTCGGCTGGCATCAGTCCAAATCTAGCACCCGATCAGATGCCCCGCCGGGAGGACAGGACGCCGGGGACGAAGAAGGGGTCCCGCCTCAAAAGGCGGGACCCCTCACCGGAAACGTGGACCGCTAGGACTGGACGCTGCCCTTGTCCGCGCCAGTGATGTTGCTGGTGGCTGCCTTTGCATCCGTTGCCGTGCTGCTGGAAACGTCCTCAGCCACGTGCTTGGCCTTGTCCTCAGTATCGCCGGCAGTGTCCTTCTCAGCGGTTGCCACCTCGGAGGCGGAGCCGGTGGTGGCTTCCGGGACCTCGTTCACGGTGGTGGCCGGAACCGGTGCCGGCGTGCCGGTGCCCGTGACGGGTGACGGGGTCTTCCACGGGTCCTCGACGGGCTTGGACGCCTTCCAGGCCGCAACGCCGGCGGCAACTGCCGCGGCGATAACACCGAAGACCAGCCAGCCGCGCTTTTTCGGCGTCTCGGGCTCAGCGAGCTGGACCGTCGCCGTGCGGCCGGCCGCCTGGGTGGCGGCGGCCTTGAGCTGCGTCCCGGTGGCCAGGGCCTGCTCCTGGAGGGCGTGGATAATTCCGACGTCCCCAAGCTTCTGGGCGACGGCGTCAACGTGTGCCGGGGTGCCCTCGAGCGTCCGGTGCACCACTCCTGACGCGACACCAATCTGGTCCGACAGCCGGGGCAGGTACTCGACCACTACGCGGTCCCGGGCATTGAGGATGACCGGCGTTGCCCTGTCCAGTGCCTCATGCAGCCGCGGGGAAGCGCCCTCCACAGCGTCATTGATCCGGGGTGCGAGCTGTGCAAGGCCGCCCTGGATGCGCGGCGTCACTACTGCTACGCCGTCCGCAGCCCTGTGCGCGGCAGTTTTCAGGCCTTCCTGGATCTTGGGAGATGCGGTATCCAGGCTGTGCTGCAGACGGTCAACGGCTGCTTCTACACGGGGGCCCGCCCAATCCCTGGCATTCTCTACGGCGCTGGTGACTGACAGCTCAAGGTCACGGGCAATACGATCCGATTTCTTCACAACTACCTCCCGATTTAATGTGACGGTCTGTGGTTAGCCTACGTGGCTTGCTGTTCACCGGCTATTCTCTCTGCGGATTTTAGGCGGATTTCACCCAGCGCGGAACTGTTGCCACAGCCATCCCCACCCCGGACCGCCGTGAAAGAATGAGCCCTATGACTGCAATCGCAACCGCAAAAGCAACCATCCACACCAGCCTCGGCGACATCGTCGTTAACCTCTTCGGCAACCACGCGCCCAAGACCGTCAAGAACTTCGTTGGACTCGCCACGGGTGAGCAGGCGTGGACCCACCCGGAGTCGGGCGAGGACAAGACGGGCACGCCGCTGTACAACGGCACCATCTTCCACCGCATCATCAAGGACTTCATGATCCAGGCCGGCGATCCGCTGGGCCGCGGCGTGGGCGGTCCCGGCTACCAGTTCGACGACGAGATCCACCCCGAGCTCAGCTTCAACCAGCCCTACAAGCTGGCCATGGCCAACGCCGGCATCCGGATGGGCAAGGGCACCAACGGTTCACAGTTCTTCATCACCACCATCCCCACGGACTGGCTCCAGGGCAAGCACAGCATCTTCGGCGAAGTGGCTGACGAGGAATCCAAGAAGGTTGTCGACGCCATCGAGGGCGTCCGCACCGGAATGGGCGACCGCCCGGTGGAGGACGTCACCATCAACAGCATCGATATCGAACAGCTGTAATCAACACCCATGAGTTACGGAATTCCGTCGGCTGAGCCGTCCGCGCAGGTTCCGGTATGCCCCCGGCACCCGGACCGGCCATCCTATGTGCGCTGCCAGCGGTGCGGGCGCCCCGCATGCCCCGACTGCCAGCGGGCGGCCGCCGTCGGATTCCAATGTGTTGACTGCGTCAACGAGACAAGGCGAACGACGCCGGAAGTCCGGACCGTCTACGGCGGCGCCGTGGCGTCCGGGAAGCCGATGGTGACGTACGGGATCATCGCGGCGTGCGCGCTGATGTACGCACTCCAGTGGCTCATACCGGGCCAGCTGGTATACGAACAGTTCGCCTACAACAACGTGTTCGCCACCCCGGAATACGGTGCGTTCGAACCGTGGCGAATGCTCACCGCAGCATTCCTGCACTCGCCGGATTCTGTCCTGCACATTGCCCTGAACATGTACACGCTGTGGATTTTCGGCCAAGCCCTTGAGCCTCTCCTCGGCCGGGCCCGGTTCCTGGCGCTGTACCTCATCTCTGCAGTGGGCGGTTCCGTTGGATACCTGCTCCTGAATCCCGTGCTGGTGCCGGGACAAGGGCTGGTGGGCGTCGTGGGCGCTTCGGGTGCCATTTTCGGACTTTTCGGTGCCATGCTGCTGGTGCAACGCAAGCGCGGAGGGGACACCCGGCAACTGTGGGTGTTGATCGCGATCAACGGGGTAATTGGATTCCTGATCCCGCAGATCGCGTGGCAGGCGCACCTGGGTGGTCTGATAACGGGTGCTCTCTGCGCGGCAGTCCTTGCCTACACTCCCCGCGGACCCCGGCAGGGTCTTATCCAGGCACTTGGCCTGGTGGCGGTCCTGGTACTGCTGGCCGCGGCCAGTTGGGCCAAAATCTCCATGTAGCTCCTAATATCCTCCAGCCCGAGTGGCTGGAGCAGCAGCTTCTCGAGAAGGCCCCGACATCGGTGATGTCGGGGCCTTTTTTATCCACAGAACTTATCCACAGTGTTGGTAACTTACACGCCTGTAGTTTTATCCGGGAAAGGAGCTTTCCCGCGGAGCTGCAGGAGTCAATCCACTTCAGGCGCCGCTGAATCCACAGCTGTGGATAAGTCTTGGGGATAGCGTTGTGCGTAAGTGGACAAAGCGGGGCAAATTGAGGGAATTGTGGATAAAGCCGTGGAAGAAGGCCAGGAATAGGCGCAGCATGCGCGGGTACGGACAGCTTTCAACAGGCTTGTGCACAGTGTTAATAAGTAACAGCGATGTGATCGCACTTCCAGCAACGCCAGTCTCGCAGGGTGAAGGGAGCCACGACCTCGCCATAGCGCCCAAAGTTTCCACAGCTGTGGATAAGTTGTGGGTATCGCGGTGTTGGTAAGTGGACAACGCCGGAAGGGTAGTCAAAGCTAGGTGGCAGCCCCAGCTTTTGTGACGGCCGGCCTGCCGCTTGCTGCCTGCCTTTGCCGCACTGCCTTCCGACCAGGAGAATCCATTGAGCGCTACCACGAAGCACATCTTCCTTGACAAGCAGCATCCTGGCCTCTGGCGGGCACTCAACGGGCTGGGGCTCAAAGTCCGTGAGGCCGCTGAGGCTGCGGGACTGGATGGGAAGACAGTGGAACTCCTGCACGTCCGGATATCGCAGCTCAACGGCTGCGCATACTGCCTGGACGTTCATGTTGAGGATGCCCTGAAGGCGGGCGAGAGCGGGCAGCGCCTGGCGGTGCTCCCCGCCTGGCGCGAGACGGCACTCTTCACCGAAAAGGAACGGGCTGCCCTGGCCTTGGCCGAAAGCATCACCGAGTTGCCGGACCAGCGTTCACAGGCTCACGAGGAAGCATTCGCCCGCGAGCACCTCACGGACGAGGAATTCTCGGTTGTCAGTTGGCTGGCAATCACCATGAACGCATTCAACCGGGTGTCCATCACCAGCCATCACCCCGTTCGCCGGGACCGGTAGTACAACCACCGACACGCAGGGGCCCTGTTATCCACAGGTCTTCCACACTGTTAATAACTGCATCTGTTCGGCATGATTAGCGTTTCGGCGCGGAACAGCGTTTGCGAAGCCTGCTTATTACTCGCACTACAGGGTTATCAACAGTGTGGATAACTTTCCCAACAGTTGGGGAAAACGTGCAGTCAGGCGTGGGTCCCCGGCCAGATGCCCGAAGAACCGCGGCGGTGGCTGTCCAGCAGGTGGGTGTCCACCATGCCGATGGCTTCCATGAGGGCGAACATCGTGGTGGGGCCAACGAATGAAAACCCCTTCTTGCGCAGCGCCTTGGACAGGGCGATCGACTCCACGGACTGCGTGGGGATGTCGGAATGCACTGCCGGACGGGGTGTATCGGCCGGTTTAAATTGCCAGACGAAGTCCACCAGGCCGCCGTCCTTCCGCAGTGCGAGGGTGGCCTGTGCATTGGTGACAGCAGAGCGGACCTTCAGCCGGTTCCTGACGATGCCGGGGTCCTGGAGAAGCCGATCGACGTCGGCTGGGGTAAACCGGGCTACGGCATCGGGGTCGAAACCTGCAAAGGCCGCCCTGAAGGCCGGGCGCTTCCGGAGGATGGTGGCCCAGGAAAGACCTGCCTGGAAACCCTCCAGGCAGATGCGTTCGTAAAGTCCCTGTTCGTCGGTGACCGGAAGGCCCCACTCCTGGTCGTAGTAGTCGCGCAGGAGCGGATCCACTGACGCCCAAGCCGGCCGGGCGAGGCCGTCCTCGCCAACGACTGCACCACCGGCAGCTGCAGCGACGGCAACAGTAGCGCGTTCAGCTGCAGCGGGTGCAACGGCACCGCCTTCAGGAGCTATGAGCGCCACCGGGTGGTCATGAGGAAGCCGATGATCGCGATGCCGAAGCCGGCCACGATGTTCCACGATTCCCATGCCTGCACCGGAAGCCGGCCTTCGCTGATGTAGAAGGTGATGATCCAGAAGAGCCCGATGATCATCAGGCCGAACATGACCGGCTTGAACCAGACGGGGTTGGGCTTGTAGGACTGCGACGTAGCCTGCTGCGGGGTGCTGGCGGTCTTCTTGCGAGGCTTTGACTCGGGCACGGGTTCTCCTTGGCGGGCTGAGGCAAGCTCGGCGTTCCGGGCTTGATATCCTGCAAGAAGGAAGTTGCCAGCGGTCTGCGCGATCTTGGTCAAATCTGGATTCTTACTAGCAGCCAATTCTAGCCGTAGTCGTGGGTCACCAATGCCCATCGCACCCGCCCGGAGGAGAACCCGTGGTACTGCAGGAGAAGGCGAGGCCCGTCGCTGCGCCGGCTGCCGGCGTCGTAATTCTGCGCGGGACAATCCAGGTTGTGGGTGAGCTGCTCATTACGGCCGGGATCATCCTTCTGCTCTTCGTCGCCTGGCAGCTGTGGTGGACCAATGTCGAATCTGACGCGAAGCAGAGCGAAGTCATCAAGGAGTTCGCCCAGGACCTCGGCGCTGCGGCTCCAACTGCCCCGGACGCGCCGGCTGCGGCGGCTCCCGAAGATTTTGGGCCCCCAGTGGTTTCGGCGGCACCGGGCCATGCCGGCACCATCGGAATTATGTACATTCCCCGGTTCGGCGAGTCCTATACACGACCCATCGTCCAGGGGACCACCGGCGACGTGCTGGATACGCTGGGGTTGGGGCACTACACCAACACGGCCATGCCGGGAGCGGTGGGCAATTTCGCTGTTGCCGGGCACCGCCAGACCCATGGCGCTGTGCTGGACAACATCCATACCCTGGTTCCCGGAGACAGGATCTACGTCCAGACCAAGGACGGTTACTACGTGTATGTGTTCCGCAACAACCAGATCGTGATGCCGTCGCGGACGGACGTCCTGGAACCGGTGCCCACCCTTCCCGGCGTCACCCCCACGGAAAGCTTCCTCACCATGACCAGCTGCAACCCCCGGTTCGGAGCGGAAGAACGCATCATCGCCTACGCGCTGCTGGATAGCTGGCGTCCGGCGTCGGCCGGCCCGCCCGCTGAAATCGCAGCCCAGGTGGCCGCAGCGGTTGGAAGGGGCTGAGCATGTACGGCTGGATCTTCCGCCATCTGCCGGGGCCCTTCTGGCTGCGGATCGTCACCTCACTGGTGCTCATCGCCGCCGCACTGGTATTGATGGTTCAGTTCTTTTTTCCCTGGATGTCCGAGTACACCCAATTCACCGACTCAACGATTGGTTCAGCAAGCCAGCCATGACCACAACCAAGATCCTCGTGGTGGATAACTACGACAGCTTCGTCTACACCCTGGTGGGTTACCTGCAGGAGCTCGGTGCAGAGACCACAGTGGTCCGCAACGACGACGTTACCCTGGCGGAGGCCATTGAACTGGCCGGCACCCGCGACGGCGTGCTGGTCTCACCCGGCCCGGGCAACCCGGCCGAAGCCGGTGTGTGCATCGAACTCATTCAGTGGTGCGGCGAGAACAGCGTGCCCATGTTCGGCGTGTGCCTGGGACACCAGGCGCTGGCGGAGGCGTTCGGCGGCAAGGTAACCCATGCCCCTGAGCTCATGCACGGGAAGACCTCGCTGGTGGAGCACATCGGCACCAGCGTCTTTTCGGGACTCCCCTCCCCCGTTACGGCCACCCGCTACCACTCCCTGGCTGCGGTGCGGGACACGCTTCCGGACGTCCTGGAAGTTACCGCAGAAACCGCGTCCGGAGTGGTGATGGGCCTCCAGCACCGAACGGCGCCCCTGTGCGGCGTGCAGTTCCACCCGGAATCCGTGCTGACCGAGGGCGGTTATCAGATGCTGGGTAACTGGCTGGAGTCACTGGGCATGAAAGGCGCAGCTGCGCGGGCGGCCAAGCTGAGCCCGCTCATCCAGCACTGATTCAGCCACTCCCGGCCTGAATCCAGCCGCTGACCCCCGAAGACAAAGGGCGTCAGTCCCTCCTGCGGGGCCTTTCCGTCTCCGTCTCCGTCTCCGTAGGAGTTGGCGTTGGCGTTGGCGTAGCGGTGGGTGGCGGCGGCGGAGGCGGCGCCTTGGCCACCACGATGGTAACGGTCTTGCCCTGTTCCACCGCGGCGTTCACGGCGTCGCTCTGATCCGTGACCCTGCCCGGTTCCACCTGCGCATTTTCGGCCTCAGTGACGGCGGGCACCAGGCCCAGTTCCTTCAAAGCTGCTTCTGCTTCTTCACGGGTCCGTCCGCGAAGTTCGGGTACCGCCACCTTGCCAGTGGAGACCACCAGTTCAACGCTTGTGCCCACGGCCACGCTTTGCCCTGGGGCAGGGCTCGTGGTGATCACGATGCCGGCCGGGACGGTGGCGCTGTTGGCGGTGGTGGTGGAGGGTGCGCCCACCAGCCCGATTTGGCGCAGCATGTCCCGGGCCGCAGCTTCAGTTTTGCCCGGTAGGGCGTCTGGAATCTTGACGGCGCTTGGCCCCTCGGAGATGTTCAGGACCACCTCGGAGCCGGGGTCCATGGAAACGCCGGAGGCCGGATCCGTTCCGATGGCGGTGCCCTTGGGCACGGTTTCGTGTTGCAACCGGACAATTCTGGGCTCAAAGTCCGCGCCGTAGAGCTCCTGCAGTGCGGCGGACTCAGTCATCGCGGCCACCACCGGAATCGCAATCTTGGGAGGCGGTGGTGCCGGGCGGCTCACAATGTTGTACAGCCATAGTCCGCCGCCGGCCAGGACCAGAACGGTGAAGATCACCAGGGTGCTGATCCATGCACGACGGCGGGACTTCTGACGGCCGGTCCGCTCGCGTTCCGGACGCAGGCCGAGAGGTAGCTCATCCCGTGTGGAAGGTTCGTAAGCGGCGGGATCGGTGCGTCCGCCGTCGTCCGCCAGTGCACTGACGGCAGTGAGCCGGCCGGTGGGCGCGTTGTCCAGGAAGCTGGCGCCGGTAACCGCAAAAGCCTCAGTGGCGGGGTCAGTGTAGGGAGCTGGGACGTGGTCGTTGGGATCGGTGGGTGCCTCAGAGGGCGATACAGCGGGAACAGGAACACCTGCCCTGGCGGCCCGGAGGGCGCGCATGAAAGCGGCCGCATCCTGGAACCTGTCGCCGCGGTTCTTCTGCAGTGCCTTCGCCAATACGGTGTCCAGCGCAGGGGAAATTTCCGGGTTCAGGCTGCTGGCAGGGGCCGGAATTTCACGTACGTGCTGGTACGCCACAGAGACGGGGCTGTCGCCGACGAACGGGGGGCGCGAGGTCAGCATTTCGTACAGGAGGCAGGCGGCGGAGTAGAGGTCGCTGCGGGCATCCACCGTTTCGCCGCGGGCCTGCTCGGGTGAGAGGTACTGTGCAGTGCCCACCACGGCCTGCGTCTGGGTCATGGTGGCCGAGGAGTCGGCAATGGCACGGGCGATGCCGAAGTCCATGACCTTCACCGAGTCGGTGCCTTCGCAATACATCACGTTGGCCGGCTTGATGTCCCGGTGCACAATGCCGGCTTTGTGGCTGTACTCCAGGGCTCCAAGTACGCCCAGGCAGTATTCGATGGCATGGGGGATGGTTACTTCGTTGGCCCGGATAAGGTCCCGGATGGTCTTGCCCTCAACGAATTCCATCACGATGTACGGTACCCGGACGTTGTCATCCGAACCATCGTGGACGAGGTGCTCACCCGTATCGTAAATAGCCACAATGGACGGGTGGTTCAGCGCAGCGACGGCCTGGGCTTCGCGTTTGAAGCGGGCCTGGAACTGGGGATCACGCGCCAGGTCCGGGCGCAGCAGCTTGACGGCCACGGTCCGCCCAAGCCGGGTATCGAGGCCCCGGTATACGTCCGCCATTCCGCCCCGGCCAATGAGGCCGCCCAGCTCATACCGTCCGCTCAGGACACGCTGGTTGTCCACCGGAAGGTTGTCCTCGCGGTGCAACGGTGTGCGCGCTGACTCGTTCATTTGCTGTCCTGGCGGTTATGGCTGGCAGGTTGGAGGCAGGCCCGGCAGCTCATCGTCTTCGCAGTCCGGGAGAGGTTCTTGCGCTGTTGGTGCCGCAACGGAGGAGGTTGTGGGTGCGGGCGTCGGCGTCGGCGCCGGCGCCGGAGAGGACGTGGTGGGCGCGGGCGGTGCCACCGCATAGGTCACGGTGATGGGAGATCCAACAGGCAACAAACCAGTGGGGTTCAGCTGCACCACTGTTCCGGGCGGAGCTGTGTTGGTTTGGAGCGGTTCCACTGTCACTGCAAGCCCAAGATTGGAAAGCTCGGTCCGAACTACCTCAAAGTTCTCACCCAAGAAGGCGGCCGGGATCACGTTCACGGTTTCCGGCGCTGGGGGCGTGGTAGGCGCGGGTGTGGTGGGGGCCTGGGTGGGGGTGGCCGACTGCGTTGTTTGGGTGGGGGTGGCCGACGTGGCCGGGGCGCTGGCGGAAGGGGCACTGGACGAGGGATCGCCGGACGGGGAGAACACTCCGAGCTGGTTCACCAGGAACCCGGCCAGCGCGAACAGGAGCAGCAGGACCAGGGCGATCAGGGGCCAGGTCCAGGGACTGCGGCCCTTGCGCCGGGGCTCGTCGGCGGGCTCGTCGTCGTACGTTGATTCTTCCGGGACCCAGTTCCGCTCGGCTGCGAGGGCATTGGCCCGGGCGAGCGTTCCCTGCGGTTCGCCAGCATCGGCAGCCGGGGAACCTGCGGCGCTGGCCGCCATTCCTGCCCCAGCGCCGGCAGCACCGGCCCCAAGCACCGGCAACGCGGAGGTGGCAGTGGGTGAGCTGTCCCGTTGGCCACCGATAACACCCGTGGGGGCAGTGGCGGTGTCCACGGGGGCTGTGATGGGACCCGTGTCGGCGTCAAACAGGAGCATGCCCGGGACAGCAGCGCGTGCGGCGCTGACGTCTCCGTTCCGGATGGCTTCCGCTGCTTCTGCCAGCTTGATGGCGTTCGCCGGCCGGCTCTTGGGATCCTTGGCGAGCATTGACATCAGGAGGGCGCGCACCGGGGTGGGAAGCGATTCCGGCAGTGGTGGCGGCGCATCGTTGACCTGGGCGAGGGCGATGGCGATCTGGGATTCGCCGGAGAACGGCCGGTGTCCGGAGAGGCATTCGTAGCCGATGACACCCAGTGAGTAGATGTCCGAAGAACCCGTGGCCGTCTGGCCGGTGGCCTGCTCAGGTGCCAGATACTGCGCTGTTCCCATCACCTGGCCCGTCTGGGTGAGGGGAACCTGGTCAGCAAGGCGGGCGATGCCGAAGTCCGTGACCTTCACGCGTCCATCAGGAGTAATCAAGAGGTTGCCCGGCTTGACGTCGCGGTGCACCAGGCCCTGGGCGTGCGCCACGGAAAGTGCACGGGCGGTCTGCGCGATGATGGACAGGGTGCGGTCCGGGGACAGCACCTGCTCATGTTCGATGATGGCGCTGAGCGGCTGGCCCGGTACCAGTTCCATGACCAGGTAGGCGGAGCCCTCTTCTTCGCCGTAGTCAAAAACGTTCGCGATGCCCACGTGGTTGAGCAGGGCAGTGTGTCGGGCCTCTGCACGGAAGCGCTGAAGGAAGCCGGGGTCCCCCGTGTATTCCTCCTTCAAGACCTTGATGGCGACGATGCGGCCCAGGACGAGGTCTTTGGCCTTCCAGACTTCACCCATACCGCCGATCGCAATCCGCGTGGTCAGCTGGAATCTGCCGCCGAGGGTGATTCCGGTTGTAGGCCTCACTTATTCAACACCGCCTCAAAAATTCTCTTCGCGTTCGGACTCGTAAGCTGTGCGCCGGTAGTGATGTCCACGCCCTCCATGACGATCGTGACACCCACCTGCGGGTTGTTTGACGGGGCAAAACCAGTGAACCAGGAGTTGTTTACACCATTGCCCAACTCTGCAGTTCCGGTTTTGCCTGCCACCTGGACTCCCGGCACCGCTGCCCTGTTGGCGATGCCCTCGCTGACCGCACTGGTCATCCACTCGGTGATTTGATTGGCGATCTCAGGGGTGGTGGAGGTCCGCAACTGTTCGGGCTGCGGTTCATCGATGACACGAAGGTCCGGGGAACGCAGGGTCTTGATCAGGGTGGGCCTCATCTGGACGCCGTCATTGGCGATGGCCGCGGTCATCATGGCCACCTGCAGGGGCGTGGCCCGGACGTCGCGCTGTCCGATGGCGGACTGGGCAAGCCCCGGGTCATCAAGTTCGTCCGGGAAGCCGTTGTCGCTGGCATAGCCGAGCTTCAGCTGGTCGCCCATGTCCTCGCCGAAGCCAAACTTCGTTGCCTGTTCCGCTATTGCATCGCGGCCCAGGTCCAGGGCGATGCTCGCGAACGGGGTGTTGCAGGACTGCTGCAGCGCGAACGCGAAGTCCGCCGTGTCCCGGGTGTAGCAGTTGCCGCCGGCGTAGTTGGGAAGCTTGTACTCGATGCCTGGGAAGGGCATTTCAGCGGGGTTGGGGAGCTCGCTGTCCTTGTTGTACTTGCCGGAGGCAAGGGCCGCGGCGGTGTCCACGAGTTTAAACACGGAGCCCGGTGCGAGGAGTTCCCCGGTGGGACCGCTGACGTTCTGGTTCAGGTTGATACCCGGGACCTTCACGAGTTCGTTCATGTTGGCAGCTTCAGCATCTATATCCTGCGTGGCCACCAGGTTGGGATCGTAGGAGGGCTTGGACACCATGGCCAGGATTGCACCGGTCTTGGGGTTGGTGACCACAATCGAGCCGCGCTGGCCGTCCGGGATGAGATCGTAGGCGAGCCGCTGGATCTCCGGATCGATGGTAAGTTCCACGGACGCACCCTTGGGCTGGTTGCCCAGGAAGAGTTGACCCACCCGGTCGAGGAACAGCTGGTCGGAACTGCCTGCCATTTCTTCCCCCATGCCCCGCTCGAGGCCGGTGGTGCCATGGGTTTGTGAGAAGTAGCCGGTGATCCCTGCGTACAGCTCCGGCTGTGGGTAGGTTCGCTGGAACGCGCAGGTCTCCGAACCGCTCTCCACCGACTCCGCAATGGGGGTTCCGGCAACAACAATGGCGCCGCGGTCATTGCAGTAGTTCTGCAGGATGGCGCGCTGGTTCCAGGGGTTGTTTTCCAGCTCTTCAGCTCCAACCACCTGGACGTAGCTGATGGCCCCGAAAATGAGTGCGAACATGGCAATCGCCGCTACCCATGAATGCCGTATTGCCTGGTTCACAGGTGCTTCACCGCCTCGGTAGGAGTATCAATGCCTGCGGATTCCGCACCCTTTGCAGGAGGCAGGGGGGTGGTATCCACCGGGCCGCGGGCGGTATGGGAAATCATCAGGAGCAGACCCACGATGATCCAGTTGGCCAGCAGGGAGGAGCCGCCGGCTGCCAGGAACGGGGTGGTGAGGCCGGTCAGCGGGATGAGCCGGGTGACGCCGCCGATGACCACGAAGCACTGGAGCGCCACTGCGAAGGAGAGGCCGCAGGCGAGGAGCTTTCCGAACGCGTCACGGGTGCCGAGGGCCGCCCGGAAGCCGCGGGTGAAGAGCAGCAGGTACATCAGGACGATGGCAAAGAGCCCGATCAGGCCGAGTTCCTCGCCGAGGGAGGCGATGATCATGTCGCTGTTGGCGAACGGCACCAGATCAGGACGGCCCTGGCCCAGGCCGGTCCCCATCAGGCCGCCGTTGGCCATGCCGAAGAGTCCCTGGACAATCTGCCGACTCCCGCCGGGAAAACGGTCGTAGACCTCCGGAGTGAAGGCGTTCAACCAGCCGCTAATGCGCAGTTCGACGTGCGAGAAGACCCGCGAGGCGACGAACCCGCCGCCCAGGATCAGCCCGAGACCTATCACCACCCAGCTGATCCGGCTGGTGGCCACGTAAATCATCACGATGAACAGGCCGAAAAACAGCACGGATGAGCCGAGGTCGCGCTGGAAGATCAGGACGCCAATGCTGACCAGCCATGCGGTGATCATGGGGCCCATGTCCTTGAAGCGGGGGAACTGCAGCGGGCCGATTTTCCGTCCGGCCAGCAGGATCAGGTCCCGGTTTGAGGATAGATATCCGGCGAAGAATATGGCGAGGGTGATCTTGGCGACTTCACCCGGCTGGAAGGTCATGGGCCCAAGCTGGATCCACACCCGGGCGCCGAGAATCTCCCCGGCGCTGATGCCTGGGATCAACGGCAGCACCAGCAGCAGGGCGCTGGCGGCCAGCGAGATGAAGGTGAACCTGCGCAGGATGCGGTGGTCTTTGAGGAACCAGATCACAGCAATGGCCACGCCCATGGCGATGAGTGTCCAGCGGAGTTGGTTGTTGCCCGTGTCTGCGTCAGGCGCGTCCAGGCGGTGGATCATCGCTAGGCCGATACCGTTCAGGGCCACCACCAGCGGAAGTATGACCGGATCGGCATATTTCGCGCGGAAGCGGAGCACGCCGTGGAATACGAGGGCGGCTAGAGCGAGGAGGCTGGACTGGAACCAGAAGTCGGAGTCAAAGGCCTTTTCCTGGTCCACACCTACCAGCATGTTGGCCCCGATGCCCACGGCCAGGGCGAGCAGGAGCAACGCGAGCTCCACGTTGCGCCGGGGTTTGGGAGTGGTACTGAGCTGGCTCATTGGCCCACCTCGCAGGTAACTGTGGGACTGGGTGTGGGGGATGGGCTCGCCGGGGTGGCCGAAGTTGCCGGAGCCGAAGTTGCCGGAGCCGGATTGGCGGTGGCCGAAGTTGCCGGAGCGCTTGGGGAGGCGGTGGCGGAAGTTGCCCGAGCGCTTGGGGAGGCGGTGGCTCCGGGGGAGGCAGACGGCGGTACGCAATCTTCTTCAGGCGACGTGGTGCCGGTCAGTTCGAGGTTTTTCACGATGCGCTGGGCGTCGTAGAGGTCCTGGGCAGGAACAGTCTGGCGGACGCGTTGCTGAGAGAACGGTGGCAGGGAATCCATCCGGATAGCGGTGACCGTCTCGAGGCTGGAAAGCTGGATGGGACCCAAACGCTGGGAAACGCCGTTGAAGATTGCGACGCGGGAATCGAACACGCCGACGTAGTAGCGGGTCTGCGTCCAGGCGTAGCCGAGCCAGAGCCCGATGGTGAGGACCACCAGCACGGACGCGGCGATGGACCACGTCAACCACCGCCGTGGCTTGAGCGGTACCACGTCGTCCTCCGCGTCACCGGTTTGCGGGTCGGCCTTGTGGGTGAGAAGGGTGGCGGCGCGGCGGGCAACGGTGCGGCCGGCGATGGTGGGAATGGAGCCGGACTCCGCAGCTGCCGCGGCTGCTCCCACCAGTTCGTGGGGGCGGGATGCAAGTTCATCGCGAAGGACTTCGGCGGAAAGGTGCTCGCCCAAGTGCGGATCTGTGGCGCCCGCTGCAGAAGAATCTGAGTTGCCGCTGCTTTTGCCTGGTTCCGGTGCCCCCGGTTCCTTGCCTGCGTTAACGTTCGAAGCATTGGCAGCGGGTGGTTTTCCTAAGGAGCCGGCAGCCGACTTGGCGCCGTCAACCGAATCCGGTGCCTTGCCGGCAGGCGAGCCTGCGCTCGTCGACACGGCAGCGGCCTTGGTGACTTCGTGCGAGGGGATGACGTCGACGGCGGCAGTACTGACGTCGTCGGACGTTTCTTCGGCAATTTCCAGCATTACAACGGTGACGTTGTCCGGGGAGCCGGCCTCGAGGGTGAGATCCACGAGGGTCTCCACACACTCGCGGAGATCCTTTGTCTCGCGCACTGTCCGTTCCACTGCGTGCCCGGCGACGTAGTTTAGCCCGTCGGAGCAGAGGAGCCAGCGTTCGCCCGGCTCCACTTCCAGGGTGTCCAGGTCCAGTTCAGGGCTGGCGTCCACGTCACCAAGGACGCGCATCAGGACGTTTTTGTGCGGGTGTGTTTCAGCTTCCTCCGGCCGGAGCCGCCCCTCGTCGATAAGCCGCTGCACAAACGTATGGTCAACACTGACCTGCTCAAATTCGCCGTTCCGGAGACGATACGCGCGGGAATCACCGATGTGGGCGAAGTGCAGCTTTCCCTCTGCGAGCAGGAGCGACGTTACCGTTGTGCCCATCCCGGCCAGCTTGGGATTGATGTGCACAAGCTCGGACAGCAGGGAGTTTGCGGTCTGGATTTCATCGGCCAAGGTGGTGGCGGCGTCGCCGGCGTAATCCCCGCGGTCCAGGTGGATCATGTCCAGGACTGTGGCAGCGGAGGCGACGTCGCCGCCCGCGTGGCCGCCCATGCCGTCGGCAACCACGGCCAAGTGCCGTCCCACATACGCTGAATCGTCGTTCTTGGAACGGATTTTGCCGACGTCGGACCTCGCGGCGAACCGCATGATGAGGGGCCGCTGCGCCGGTTTGGGGTCGGTTGCGGGGCTTTGTGGGGCGGCCACGGCTATGGCCTCAATTCGATGACCGTCTTGCCGATTCTCACGGGTACGCCAGGCTCAACGGGCAGTGCACGGGTAAGCTGCTGGTCCGCCAGGTAGGTGCCGTTGGTGGAGCCCAGGTCCTCGATGAACCAGCGGCTGCCTTGCGGGAACAGCCTGGCGTGACGGCCGGAGGCGTAGTCGTCCTCCAGGATCAGGGTGGCCTCCTGGGCGCGGCCCAGCAGGATCGGGCTCGCGGCCAGTGGAAGTGTCCGTCCCTTGAGTGGTCCTTCAATGACCACCAGTTCCCGTGCCTGCTGCTTTACCGGCTGCGGCGGCGCTTCGGCGAGTTCGGGGTTCTTGCGGACCTGGCGTGCTGTGGGGGCGCCGGCGGCGGCCTTCCGGCCCACCATGAGATCGCGGCGCATGGCCGAGACGATGCTGAAGATCAGCACCCACAGCAGGAGCAGGAAGCCGAACCGCAATGCGGTGATGGTCAGGTCACTCATGCGTGGCCGCCGGGGCCAGCGGGAAGCAGGCGGAAAATGATCCTTGTCCGTCCCATCGTGATGGTGGAGCCGTCAGTAAGTTCGGTGCTCCCGCCGACCTTGTGCCCGTTCACATAGCTCCCGTTGGTGGAGCCCATGTCCACTGCGCTGGAGACGCCGTTGGCAGTCCGGATCTCGAGGTGGCGGCGGGAGACGCCCGTGTCCTCGACCAGGATGTCCGCTTCGGAGGACCTGCCCAGCACGATGGACGGAGCGTTGAGTGAATACCGCTGGCCGTCTATGTCCAGCACCGGCTGCAGGCGGACGGGTTGACGGCTGGGAGCGGCGGGAAGGTTGGGACGGGGCGGAGGACCGCCGGAAGCGCCTTGGGATTTTTCTGTTGAGGAGGCGATTTCGAAGTCGCCCGGGCGCAGTTCGGCATCACGGCGGAAGGAGATCCGCACGGAACCCTGCAGGGTGTAGCCCTGGCTGCGGACGTGGTTGATTACAACGTCGCACAGTTCTTCGGCCAGCGGCGTGCCCCATTCCTGCGCCCGTTTGAAGTCCTCATCACTGAGTTGGACGTCAAAGACATTGGGCACCAAGGTACGGCCCGCGGCAACGCTCAGGGATCTGTGGTCCACTTCCCGGCGCAGCCTGCTGGCGATCTCCACGGGTTCAACCTGGGCGCGCGAGCCGGTGGAGAAGACGCCCCGGACGGCCTTTTCGATGCCGCGCTCGACTTTGTCCAGCAGACCCATGGTCCTTCTCCTTTCCCCCCGGCTGCGGGGCAGTTTTCGTTCCGTAAGTTCACTTGCAAGCCTGTTCTCAAGCCGCCGGTGTGCCTGCGTGCAGCAGTCACCCCTACATCAGATACTACTGGGCAGGCCTGTGAATGACCTTAATCCACAACGGCCGGGCGCTGCCAAAAGTTCAATATCGGGCTGACTGTGGCGCGCGGCTGCCTGTGGTGCTGGACGTGGCGCAGTCTTGTTCCTGACCTTGCTATGTTGGCGCCTGGCAAGGCCTTGGGACCTCGATTGGTGTTTTACGGCAAATGTCCGTTATGCTTGATCTCGCTGCTTTTGCAGGGTTGCGGTTCGGGAAACCGGCCGGAATTCGGTGAAAGAAGTTGCGCGCGAGTGGCGGAACGGCAGACGCGCTGGCTTCAGGTGCCAGTATCCGAAAGGGTGTGGGGGTTCAAATCCCCCCTCGCGCACGCAACAAAGAGCCCCGGTCAACAGATCGGGGCTCTTTTGCTTTTACTGCCCGTACAGCCGCTTTTCCTATAGGACGCGGCGCATTTTCCGGAGGCACACAGGCTACCGCCGCGCGGAAGCCTTGAGCCGGCGTCGGGAGTTGGCCAGGTGGCTGCGCATGGCGGCAGCCGCCGCAGCCTCATCACCGTCGGCGATGGCCTCCGTAATGGAACGGTGTTCCTGGACCACCTGGTCGAAGTGATCGCGTGCGTAGTGTTCTGCTCCGGTGATCAGCCGGGTGCGCGGCATGGCGATCATGGTCTGGCCCAGGGCCGCCAGGCAGTCCGAGTAAAACGGGTTGCCGGATGCCACCGCGACGGCACGATGGAACTCAAAGTCGGACTTCATGGCATGCGCGGGATGGCCCCCACTCGCTGTGAACTCCTCGAGCGCCGCCGTAACCGCCCGCAGTTGCCGCTCGGTGTGGTTCCGGGCAGCAAGCGCCGCGGCCTCAGCCTCCACCCCCATCCGGAACTCGAGCAGGTGGAGCCGGTCCTCCATCGTCGCCACCGGACGGGCCCCGGGTGCTGCCTGGGGCCCGTCCGACGGCGGCGTGAGGGCGAAGCTGCCCCGCCCGCGTTCGGTTTCAACCAGTCCCTCGGCCTGGAGCCTGGTCAGGGCGGCCCGCACAACGGTCCGGCTCACGCCGAAGTCACTGATGAGGGTGTTTTCGCTGGGGAGCTTCTCGCCCGGTTGAATGGCGCCGTCGACGATGCGGGTGCGAAGGTCGGCGGCGAGGTCCGCGGTGAGGTTCCGGCTCATGGCAACAAGATTACGCGCCGAACTCCACGGACTCGGTGGTCCAGGCGCGTGCCTGGTCGCTGAGGGTAACGCCCAGGCCCGGCCGGTCCGGGACGATCATCCGGCCGTTCTTGGTTTCGAGGCGCTCGTTGAACAAGGGATCGAGCCAGTCGAAGTGCTCGACCCACGGCTCGCGCGGGTACGCCGCCGCCAGGTGCAGGTGGATCTCCATGGCGAAGTGCGGGGCCAGGCCCAGCCCGCGCTCGTCCGCCAGTGCGGCGAGCCGGAGGAACTGCGTGATGCCGCCAACCCGGGGGGCGTCCGGCTGGATGATGTCGCAGCCGCTGGCATTGATGAGGCCCTTGTGTTCGGCCACGGAGGCCAACATTTCGCCGGTGGCGATGGGGGTGTCCAGGACGTTCGCCAGGTGTGCGTGGCCCTCGAAGTCGTAGGCATCCAGGGGTTCTTCGATCCAGATGAGGTTGAACTCCTCAAGTTGGCGCCCCATCCGCAGGGCGGTGGCCCGGTCCCACTGCTGGTTGGCGTCCACCATGAGCGGAACGTCCCAGCCAATGTGCTCGCGGATCCCGGCGACACGGCGCAGGTCCTCCTTGCTGTCCGGGAGGCCCACCTTGATCTTGATGCCGCCGATTCCTTCTTCGATGGATTGCGTTGAGCGGGTCTTCACCTCGTCAAGGGTGGCGTTGAGGAATCCGCCGGAGGTGTTGTAGGTCTGCACGGAGTCGCGGTAGGAACCGAGGAACTTGGCCAGGGGAAGTCCGGCGCGCTTGGCCTTGAGGTCGTAGAGGGCAATGTCGATGGCGGCGAGGGCCTGGGTGGCGACGCCGGAACGGCCCACCGAGGCGCCAGCCCAAAGCAGCTTGGTGTAGATCTTGGCGATGTCGTTGGGGTCTTCGCCGATGATGCCCTCCGCCACCTCCTTGGCATGCGCGTACTGTGCGGGGCCGCCGGCACGCTTGGAGTAGCTGAAGCCGAGGCCTGTGTGCCCCAGTTCAGTGGTGATTTCGGCGAAGAGGAAGACCACCTCAGTCATGGGCTTCTGCCGCCCGGTGAAGACTTTGGCGTCGCTGATCGGGACAGCGAGGGGGAGCTTGGCAGTGGACAGTTTGACGTGCCGGATCAGATCGACGGGGCTCATGGTTCTCCTTAAGGCGGGGCCGGGCTCCTTCGCCCGCTCTCTTATACTAGAAGTAGATGACTTGTATGACAAGTAGGCCGCTGATGACGGCGTTGCAGCAATGGCAGTGGTGTTGAGTGAGTGAAACAGGTAACTCGGGTTGGGCTTATTTCCCCGGCTGCATATCAGCGACGGCGAAAGCAAGGGTGGCGTAGCCCAGGGCCCCGGCCATGTCTTTCAGCAGCTCTTGGTTGACGTTCTCGATTGTGTCGCAGCTTTTGTGGTAGCACCGGTCGTGGACTTCGTTCGCGGTCCCGCCGAATTTCTGTACCTGTTCGGAGGTTTTTGTGCCGACGTCTCCGGCAAAGAGTCCGCCGGTGGCGATGCCCGCCCGGAAAAAGGCGTCGTAGTCGGAGTCGCCGATGAATTCGGTCGGCTCGGCCGGGAGCGAGTTCTTGGCAAAGTAGTCCAGGAGAATGCTTTCGAGTCCCGGGGAGCCGGCTGGGCCGGCATCACCAAAGCTGGAGCCGTCACCGTCGTGGACAAACCGCACCCCGTTGGGTGAGGCCGCCATATCGAGGTTGATATTCACGGCGGTTTGGGCGACTTCACTTGCGCTGAGCTCATCCACGTAATGCTGGGAACCCAACAGATCGACTTCCTCTGCCCCCCAGAACGCGAAGCGCACCCTGTTTTTCGGTTCTACGCCCGTCTCGGTCATCCACCGCGCGGTTTCGAGCATGGCGGCCACGCCGCTTGCATTGTCATTTATCCCGGGGCCTTCGTGCACCGAGTCCAGATGCGCGCCAACGACTACGGTGTGATCTGCGCTTCCGGCTGTGTCAGCCAGGATATTAAAGGTTTCCCTGTCAGCCTCAAGGTCTTCATCCCTGTACGTGAAGACCTGCCGGACGGGAGTGTAGCCGGCGGCGCGTAACTGGTCCTCGACGTAGCGCGCTGATGCTTCATATCCGGGCGTGCCGGCGGCCCGGTTTCCTCCCGCTTTGTCGGCTACCCTCTGCAGGGCTTCAAGGTGTCGCGTGAGGTTCCTTTTCCCGAAAGCTTCGCGCACTTCACTGGCCTGCGCGGGTAGCGCAGTGATGAGTGCCTCCGGCTTGGGAACGGTTCGGGCGGGCGATGAGCACGCTGACAGGAGCAGCGTCAAAGCGAGGAAGGCTATGCCTGCCTTGTGGCTGGGCTTGCCCGTGGGGTGAAGCGCCTTCATGAATGAAAACTAGTGCCTGAAGCAGCGTTGGGAAAGTGTTTTTTTGTAAGACGGGTAGGACTTGGTGGCTGGCCAGGGTCAATTGGGGATTCAGGTAGTGGCCCAACCTAAAAAGCAAGTACTTATTACTGATGTTTTCCTTGGGGTGAGTGCCCTATATTCGATTTTGTAGGTAGGATTTGCCGTAATTGTCGCCGCGGAACTGTTCGCGGCAGGAAGCCGGGATTCGCGGCTGGGGGAAATCCAGGGCTTCCGTGACGCGCGAGTTCGCTGCCCGTAGCGTCCTTCATTTGAAAAGTGTCGTCAGGGCCGGACGCGGTGGTCCGGTCCGCTGACACAAGTTGGCAGGAAATCCCGCAAATGCTGGACATTTTTGAGTCACTGGAATCTGCAGTTCTCCGGGGAGGAGCCGAACCGCTCCGACGCATGCTCAACACCGCGACCGGAACACTCTAGCCAGCCGCTTCAAAATCGTCGGCCAGATGGTGAAGTGATGATGGGCAGCGGACCGCCCGCAGACCACGGGTATGACCTCAGCGGGCACCTTAAGGCGGACGTAGACGTCTATGTCCCTGCCGATGACCCCGGCGTGATCTATGTCCGGTCCTCCGGGACCTGGTTCCGGTACGAAAGGTCCGACCCCCGCGCAGAGGCCGCCCCCACGGAAGCGATCAACGGCGGCAATGGCAGCGTTCACGAATCACCCCGCGAGAACCTCAGCCTGCACTGGGCAGGGCAGCATTCCGGCAGCTCGCAGGAACTCATCCGGGACCGCAGACCCCGCGTCTACTATGACCCGCACAGTCACCCTGGCCTTTTTGTCACTGACAATGGCGGGCGGCCAACGGCGCCCTTGCCGGCCCTGGAAATGAACGGGCATCTGGAAGACTCCGAGCCTTGGCTTGATCCGGCCACTGGAAAACGGTTCACGTGTGATCAGGCCAGGACCCTTACCGCGATCCTGAAGTACGCGCCGCGGAAGGACAAATCAACAACCAGCGCCGGAGAGGAAGCTTCGAAGGACCGTCTGACCTGTATCGGTGAATCCTTGGTGGACATCGTCACCCGATGAATCGACCCATCCCGCTCGTGCACCGCGGCGTTGCCAACCTGGAAGCCAACCTGGAGGACTATCTGATCCGCAGCGCATCCAATCCGGAAATCAGTGCCTCAAGCCCAAGTTCGAATGCCACATCGGCGGGCCGCCCCCGCCCGCCTGCAGCGCTGCGGACAGCGGCGGTGAAGTGTGGAGTGGATTCGGCCATGGATCCTGAATCGAAGATATCCTCCGGCGCCGTAACGTCGTAGGCAGAGCCGAAGATAAAGGACTCCAGTGCCACGATGGAGGAAACTACGCGTTCCTGCGGAAAGCCGGCGTCGAGGAAGCCCTTGCTGACCGTCTCATACATGGCCAGTGTCTGTGGCGCGTCGGTCACAGGAAGAACGGCAATCACTGGAATCAGCGGCGTGTGCTCGGCAAAGACATTTCGGTAGCTCCAGGCCCAACTGCGGACAGCTTCCGCCCAGGGCACTGCGCCAAAGTCGGAAACGTCCACCAGCGAGGTCAGATGGTCTTCAACCAGGAGCAGGACATCCCGCTTGGCGGCCACATGGTTATAAAGGGCTGACGGCGCCACATCAAGTTCCTTGGCCAGGCCGGCCATGGTCAGCCCGTCATAGCCCCTGCGGTTGATGAGCTTCAGGGCCGCCGCCGTGATTCCCGCTTTATCCAGCAGTGCGGCAGACGGCCGCCCCGCCCGCCTCCTGGCGGCACCCCCACTGCCGGTGGCGGCACCCCCGTTTCCGGCGGAGCGTCCCTGTACGGCTGGTACTGCCGGCATTACTGGCCTTTCTCTGGTGGTCTCCAGCATTATTCCACCCGGCACTTCCGGTCTCCGGGCCAAGCAGCTATAGTTCTACTAAATGAATGGCATTCATTTAGTGGTCCCCATCACTGGAGGGGCCCAAGAGAGGACATCATGCTGAACCTGAACCGCGACGTCGTTGTCGTTGGAGCCGGGCCATCGGGACTTACCGCGGCCCGTGAACTGAAGAAGGCCGGCCTGACCGTTGCCGTGCTCGAGGCACGTGACCGGGTGGGCGGCCGCACCTGGACCGACACCGTGGACGGCGCCATGCTGGAAATTGGCGGCCAGTGGGTCTCGCCGGACCAGACCGTACTCCTGGAACTGCTGGGCGAGCTTGGCCTCCAGACCTACCCGCGGTACCGCCAAGGCGACTCGATGTACATCGGCAAGGACGGAATCCCCGTCCGGTACGCAGGGGATACCTTCCCCGTGGACCCGGACACCAAAACCGAGATGGACCGCCTGACAGCACTGCTGGACGGACTCGCCGCCGAGATCGGCCCCACCGAACCCTGGGGGCATCCGAAGGCCCGCGAACTGGACACCATCTCCTTCCATCACTGGCTCCGGCGGCACTCCGCCAATGAGGAAGCCTGCAACAACATCGGCCTGTTCATCGCCGGCGGCATGCTCACCAAGCCTGCCCACGCCTTCTCCGCCCTGCAGGCGGTGCTGATGGCCGCGTCCGCGGGCTCCTTCACGCATCTCACGGACGAGGACTTCATCCTGGACCGCCGCGTGGTCGGCGGCATGCAGCAGGTCTCCCTGCTGGTCGCGCAGGAGCTGGGGGACGACGTCGTCCTTAACTCCCCGGTGCGGACCATCAACTGGGAGCCGGACGCCGACGGCGGGCACCGCGTCACCGTCGAGTCGGAGCAGGCCACCGTCAACGCCCGATTCGTGATCATGGCCGTTCCGCCCAACCTGTACTCCCGCGTCTCGTTCAACCCGCCGCTGCCGCGCCGCCAGCACCAGATGCACCAGCACCAATCGCTGGGCCTGGTGATCAAGGTCCACGCGGTTTACAGCCGGCCGTTCTGGCGGAATTCCGGCCTGTCCGGCACGTGCTTCGGCGCAGGGTCCCTGGTCCAGGAGGTTTACGACAATACCAACTTCGGCGACACCAGGGGCACGCTGGTGGGATTCATCTCGGATGAGAAGGCCGACGCCGTCTTCGAGTTGAGTGCCGGCGAACGCAAGCGTGCTGTCCTGGCGTCCATTGCCGGGTTCCTGGGCGCCGAGGCACTGGAGCCCGAGGTCTATTACGAGTCCGACTGGGGCTCGGAAGAGTGGACCCGCGGCGCCTACGCCTCCAGTTATGACCTCGGTGGCCTCCACCGCTACGGCAAGGACCAGCACGCCCCGGTGGGACCCATCTACTGGTCCTCCTCCGACCTGGCCGCTGAAGGCTACCAGCACGTGGACGGCGCCATCCGGATGGGCCGCCGTACTGCTGCCAGCATCGTCAAAGCGGCCCGGGTGGCTGTTCCCGCCTGAGCCGGGGAGGGGAATGCGGGGTGGATTCTAAGCATGCTTACCAATAGGCTGGGCGGTGGGGAGCGTCCCCGTACCCAGACGAACGAGGTGAGACATGACTGACACCGAGAGCATCAGCAAGGTTACGGACATCATCAACCATTCCCACATCGGAATGTTGACCACCATCAACGAGGAAGGCGCGCTCGTCAGCCGGCCGCTGGCCGTTCAGGATGTTAAGGACGACGGCGACATGTGGTTCTTCACCGGCCTCGGCACCTCGCAGATTGCCCATGTCCGGGCCGACCCGCGCGTGAACGTTTCCTTCGGCAAGAACACCGAGTGGGTTTCCGTGGCCGGGACCGCCGAGGTGGTGACGGACCGGGAAAAGATCCGCGAAAAGTGGAACCAGGCCGTCGAAGCGTGGTTCCCGGACGGTCCGGACACCCCTGAGGTGTGCCTGCTCCGCATCGACTCCGACTCCGCCGAATACTGGACCAGCCCCGGCGGTACGGCCGCCACGGTCCTCCAGTGGGTGAAGTCCAAGGTCACCCACAGCCGGATGAGTGTGGGCGAGAGCGGCACCGTAGAGCTGTAGGGAACCTGGAAACCGGACCTATGCGCCGGTCAGGGCGCCGAGGACGGCGGGCAGCAGCACGTCGTCCCGGCCCCAGGCCGGGTCCAGGATTTCCACGTACCAGGAGTCGGCCAGCAGCAGGGCCAGGTTGTCGTTGGTTTCCCCGGCCCAGTCCTGGATCTGATCCTCTGTCACCGGGTTCTCGCTGGACCCCAGCACAGTCACCACCTCGCCGCCGTCCAGTGTCACCGGGATGGCCGCGTTGCTGGACTCGCCCGGCGCATGGGCAACGGTCACCAACTCGGACCGGGTGGACAACGCCAGCAGTTGCGCAACAATTTCGGCACTGCAGAACCCCGTGACGTACTGCCGCTGGGCAACACCGGCGGACCGCAGCCCCGGCTGGGACTCCTTGGTAAACAACCCGTTCCGGTTCAAGGCGGCAAGTTCCACGGCGATGGGCGCGGTTTCGGCGTCAAAACTCGCCGTGAAGGTGGCAGGCTGGAATTCACTGTTTCCTTCCAGCCAGCGCGCTGTCAGTTCCCCCGCCCCCGCCAGCGTAGTGGCCTGGCGCCAGGCACCCCGGTCCTCCAGCCGCCTGCCGAACCGGTCACGGTCTTGCGTTTCTTGAAGCTCCATCCTCAAACGCTACGGTGCCCGGCCCCTGGACTCCAGTGACGGCGACACAGCAGTTAACGCGTGGAAAAAAGGAGCTACCGCCGGTTGGCAGGGATTCCTGCCGCCTGTTCAGCTTCGGCGAGGGCGCGGCCAAGGCGTTCGACGGCGGGCGGGTACCCCTGGTGCCCCGCGGCCCGGAGTTGCTCGGCCTCGCGCATGGCCTTGATAACGGCAGCGGCCTGCGGTAGCCGGACGTCAGTCATGGCGGGGTAGTCGATGCAGAACGCAGGATCCAGCTCGTACCGGCTCCAGCGCTCCAGCAGCACGCTGTGTTCGGCCTGCGCGGCCGTGTGGAGGGGCAGGTACTCGCGGCGCTGCCGGCGAAGGGACAGCCAAGCCACTAGTCGCGGGCTGCCGCGGTATGCAGCAACGCCTGAAGCCACGGCCGCGCCGGCGAGGAAGAGCCCCGCCCAGGCGGACGTCAGGGCAGGGATGAGCAGGGCGGGAAGGGCCACTGCCGCGCCCAGGAAGAGGTCCCAGAACAACTGGTCTGAACGCTCGGGTTCCGTGTCCGGCGCAGCAAGGGCGCGCCGTCGGACCTGGAAAACGGTGGCCGCGACGCTGATGACCAACACGGATCCCCACATTAGAAGGACCCATGCCCCCTGGAAGAGGGCTTCTGCGATGGCTGCCACCTTGCACCTCCACGTCCACAGGCCCGGCGGGAAACGCCGGGCTCGTCCTTCCATTCCAGCCCCTTCCCGCGCCCCGGTCAATGGGCGCGGCCATCCCGGCACGCGAAGGCAGGGACTTTCCGGCCAGCGTGGCGGCACGTACCTTGGGACCATGAGACTCAAGATGTGCAGCATCCACGTGCAGGATCCCGCCACCGCCCATGCCTTCTACACCGGGACACTCGGCTTCGAGACGCTGATGGCCATGCCGGAGTACAACCTGTTCATCATCAAGGACCCCGGCGCCGACGCTGGATCAGTCGGCCTGCTCCTGGAACCCAGCGACAACCCGATCGCCTCGGACTACATGACGGCGCTGTACAAGGCAGGCCTGCCCGCGGTTGTATTCGGCGTTCCGGACGTGCAGGCCGAATACGACCGGCTCACCAAGGCCGGAGTGAGTTTCCAGGGCGCACCGACTGAAGACCCCTCCGGAATCAGCGCAGTGTTCGACGACGGATGCGGCAACTTCATCCAGCTGCACCAGGACTAGCTTTCCCCTCACATGACAGAGGCTTGTTTGCAGATCCGGACCATCAAGGTTCGGATCCGCGAACAAGCCCAGGTCAAAAGCCGGCCGAAGTTACTCGGCCTGTGCGCGGGCCCGCTTGGCGTCCTTCTTGGCAGATTCTTCCTTCACCCGCTGGGCTTCGGCGCGGACTGCGGCGTGGGTGGCGCGCTCGCTGACCAGCCACGCGGGGGGAGCCTGCAGCAGCGCGGTGATTTCCGCCGTCGTCAGCGCTTCCTCCACGCCCCCGCGGGACAGGCCGCTGATGGACACGTTCAGCTTCTGGGCCACCACGGGGCGGGGGTGCGGACCGTTGCGGCGCAGTTCGGCCAGCCACTCCGGCGGGTTGGCCTGGAGTTCGGCGAACTCGGCGCGGGTGATAGTCGATTCCTGGAACTCCTGCGGTGTTGCGGGCAGGTAGATGCCAAGTTTCTTGGCAACGGTGGCCGGCTTCATGGACTGGGAGTTTGCAGAGGTCATGCTTCAAGGGTATCCGGGCGGACGGTACTGTGAAGACGTGCCCACCGACAACGCCCCCCAGACAGACACCGGTCCCGCAGGGTCTGCTGACCCGGCTGAGCCGGACGCCCCCCGCGTCCTCCGCGTCGCTTACGTGGCGGGAGTGACGCCCGGCAAGTGGATCCGCCGGTGGGAAGAACGGGTGCCGGACGTTCCGCTGCAGGCCTTTATGTCCGACGACGGCGCACAGGTTGAGGTGCTGCGCGACGCTTCCGCGGACCTCAGCTTCGTCCGCCTCCCGGTGGAGCGCGAAGGCCTCAACGTGATCCCTCTGTATGAGGAGCAGCCCGTGGTGGTTGCGCCCAAGGGCCACGAAATCTCGGTGTTTGAGGAAGTGGCGTTTGCCGACCTGGAGCAGGAGGCCTTCCTGGATGTGACGGCGCTCGGTGGGCCGGAGGCCGCGCTGCAGGTGGTGGCTACCGGTGCAGGCCTGGTGGTCCTGCCCATGTCAGTGGCCCGACATTTCAACGTCAAAGACACCGTGGCGAGGCGGCTCACCGGTGCACCGGTCACCGGAATTGCTGTTGCCTGGCCTGCCGGGTCCACGGACGAAGTCATCGAGGAGTTCATCGGGATCGTGCGCGGGCGTACTGCCCAGAGCTCCCGGCAGCCCTCCGCCCAACCCGTCAAGGCCAAAAAGGAGCCCAAACCGGACCGGCGCGGCAGCGGAACCAAGAAGGCTCCCAAGGTAGCCCAGCGCTATGCCCCGAACCCGGACAAGGGCAGGGGCAAAGGATCCCGGAAAAAGGGCAAACGCTAGCACCGCCCCTTGAGACGCCAGGAAGGCGGGCTCCGTGCGGAGCCCGCCTTCCTGGTGTCTAAACATGTCTAGGTGTTTTGGACGTTGGTTTTGGCGTCGGTGGCGCGGTCCTTGACGTCGGTGGCGGCGCCTTGGCCCTCGGCTTTGACGTTTTGGGCGGCGTCAGCGGCGGTGGCCTTGACGTTTTCCATGGCTTCCTGGGCTGGTTCCTTCAGGTCCTGGACCATGTCCTTGGCGGCGCCGGTGACCTGGGTGGCGAGGGGCTCGGCGGCGGTTTTGAGCTGCTGGGCGGCTTCGCGTTCTTTCTGGCTGGCCGGTATCAGGGACGAGATGAGCATTCCGGCGCCGAATGCGATCAGGCCGGCGGCCAGGGGGTTGCCCTGGGCCTGGGCTTTGACCTGTGCCGGTGCGTGCGAGATCGCGGTGCCGGCGTCAGAGAGTCTGGCGGCGGCGGTGTCCTTGGCCCCGTGGAGGGAGTCGCCGGTGCTGTGCAGGGCGTCCCCGGTGTGGCCGGTGCCGGAGTGGACCTTGTCCTGGACGGTGGAGGTGGCTGTATGGACCTTGTCCTGGACGGTGGAGGTTGCTGAGTCTGCTGCTCCCATGATTTTCTCCTTAACCCCGGTGACAGCGTCTTTTACCTTGTCGGTTTGGCGGTGGACGATGTTGGAGGGGGTGACTTTGTCGGCGACCGCGTCCACGTTGGTGCCCAGGCGTGCGCGGGTTTCTTCAATGTCCTGGCGGATTGCGTCCGGGTTATCGCTCATCGGTTTACCTCACCTGGTTTTAGGGTTGGGGGAATTTCAGAAAGTGTTTCGGCGGTCTGCGGGACGCCTTTGATCTGTTTGAGCTCCTTGCGGCCGATCGAGGCCAGGACCGCGGCGATGATGCCCCAGATCACGGCGACGATCACGGCGGCCCAGCCCAGCGGCATCAGCGCGCCCAGGGCGAACATGAGCGCCAGGGACAGGAACACCAGGACGAAGTGACCGGCGACGCCGGCTCCGGCGAGCATCCCGCCGCCTTTGCCGGCCTTGGTGGCGGACTGCTTGGCTTCAGCCTTGGCCAGTTCGAGTTCCTGGCGCATCAGGGTGGACAAATCCCGGGTGACATCACCCAGCAACTCACCCAGCGACGCGTTATCCGCCTTCACATGCGCTTCACTCGGAGCAGGCTCCGGGATAGAACTACTCACAGGTGGCGTCCTTCCTTCGACTGGTAGGGGTCATCCTCAAAGCGGAGGGGCGTGTCTTCCGCGGTGCCGGAAGGCAGTGACGTTGTGGAAACCGGAGTTCCGGTGCCTACAACGGGCTCGTCGTACAGGTCCGTGTCGCTTCCTGCGGCGAACACCGTCTCCTGCCGGAGCGGCGCTGCCTGGGGAGCCGCCACCCTCCGCTGGGCCTGAGCGGACTGGACTGCACCCTGTGAACCCGTGGTGCCCGCGGTGAGGCCGCGGGCAAGGCGGCCCGCGAGAATACCGGCGCCTGCGGCGAGCAGGAGGAATGTGCCGGGCTTGTTTCGGGCGAAGGTCTGGACTTCATTCACGAGCGATCCTGCGTCCTTGTTTTCAAGCCAGGAAGCCACGGACGATGTGCGGTCGGCAGCCTGGCGGATCAGGTCGCTGGCGATGCCCTGCTGCTCCGGGGCATCGGCCATGCTCTGCAGTTGGCTGGAGATCGTCCGGATGCCGTCGGCGGCCTTCTGCTGCTGCGCGCCGGCCTGGCTGGAAAATCCTGACTTCGCCTGGGACAGCAGGTCCTGCGCGCTGGACTTAGCCTCTGAGGCAACGTGGGCTGCTTCTTCCTTCGCCGTCTGGGCTACGCCCTGGGCTGCCGAGGCGGCCTGGCCGGCCACGTTCGAAGCTTCTTCCTTGGCCGCCTGCTTCTTGGAGCTGGCGCCGGAATCCGTTGTGCCCGAGGTAGTGAAGGTGCCTTCAGTGCCAACCTCTGAGGCGCCGTAAGGATCGGAGATAGCAGGGTTGGGCGTCTGGGGCCATTGGTTCTCTGTCATCATGCTCTCTTTCGGAAAGGGTCAGCTGGCGATCAAGAACCAGCAGTGCTGGCTGTAGTTAGTAAGCATGGTTACTACTTAGATACTAAGCACACTTCCCATTTGGTTTGCAAGGGGTGTGTTTTGAAGGCTGCCATAAAGGCCTGCTGGCCAAAGCGATAGTAAGCCTACTTGCGAACCTGATGCTAAGCATGCTTATTGTAGGTAGGTAGCGACGCATGAAGGGGTGATGGCACCCGCACTTCGCCACCTACAGGAAGGCCGCGGCCGATGACCAGCAATCTCGATCCGGATGCCCGGAACAGCTACCGCCTTATCACGCTGGCGGCGCGTCTGGTCCAACGGCGTCAGGATGATGCTCTGGCCCCCCTAGGTTTGACCAGGGCGGCTGTCATAGCGCTCGAGGGGCTGGCTGCCGGACCACTGAACCAGGAGCAGCTGGCGGAAGTGGTCCGGGTGCAGAGCCAAACCCTGGGCCGGGTACTCACCCGGCTGGAGGCGTCTGGGCATATCAGCAGGAACCGCCACTCTGCGGATCGCAGGCAATTCAAGGTAGAACTTACCCAGGCCGGCAAGGCAGCGCTCGAGGCGGCGCGGCAGGCGGAATATGATGCCTACCCGGATGATGCCGACGTCTCCTGGACGGTCCTGCAGGAGGAGCTGTCGAAGTTTATTCGTGCGCTGCCGCCCAGCCGGGACCCGGAGGTGGTTCCCTTCGTCGCTCCTGAGCACAGGAACGTGCGCCGTTCCCATGGCGGCCGCGGCAAGGGGTTGCGCGGGTTGGACCAGCCGCACGAGTGAAGACAAGGCAAGAGGGGCAGTGCCGGCATGGCCCTGCCCCTCTTGTCGTGACTGGCTATTTTTTGTTCTCCTGGTTTCCGGTGGCGTCGTTGTCTTCCAGCAGCCCCCGTTGGGCCAAATCGGCAGCTTCTGATGATTCGGCCGGCAAAGGGTCCGTGGCCGGTGGGACATCGTCAGGTGCGTAGTCAGCCAGGCCGGCTGCAACCCGCTCCTGATCGGCTGCTGCTTCGTATACGTCGTCGTCTATGTTTTCCGGCATCTTGCCGTGGCCCGTCCGGGTGGGATTCGGCAGCGCATCCTCTTCAGGGATGATGACGCCACCGGGGGCAGGGTCCTGGTTCTCATTCGACGTTGCCATGATTCACCTTCCACTCGCTTGCGTTGTTTGGCTTCAGGACGACGGCACCGTTGGGCCTGTGGGCCAGCGGAGCAGGGCGGCCACGTCCACGCCATCGGGCAGGACGGGGCCGGGGACCAACAGAACCCGGGCGTCGGTGAGGGCAGCAGCCCGCAACAGGGCTGCCGGCGCAGGGACACTGCCCAGGACGTTGGCGCCGAGCGATTCCTCCTCAGCAGTGGCAATCCAGGGCTCTGCGTCAAGTGCGAGCAGGGTCCGCTCGGAAAGGGCAGCATCGTCCAGGATCAGGACCTCAACCTGTGCCTGCTGCAGCGCGTGCACCACAGAACCGATTCCGGTGGCGGACTCCGGGTTCGCCTGACCTTCCTGCATGGCCAGCCGCTCCATGACCTCCTGCTGCTCGGCGGCCCATTGTTCAGCCACCCGCTGGTTCACCTGGTCCTCAAGGAGGGATTGATCCGCACCTGCTGTATGCGTATGGGAGTCAATCACTGACACGAGTGCTTGGCTGGCCTTGGAAAGTTGCTCCTGCACCAGTCTGCGGGCGTGGATGTCTCCTGCGAGCACCACCAGCCGCGCGCCGCTGCTGCCCACCACCCGGTCAATCTCTTCGGCCATCTGGTCTGCGTTGCGGCGCCATACATCCTCAGTGTGGTGCTGGAAACGGAGGTGCGCCCAACCACCGCCCTGGAACTTCTTGATGTGCTGGGTGTCTCCCTGGACCTCTTCAGTGCTGGCAGGAGCGCCTGCGCCGGCGTAATGCAGCCGGATTTCACCGTGTTCGCGGCTCACTTCGGCCACCACAAAGGGGAATTCCTCGGGACGGTGCTTTATGAGCGGCAGGAGGTCAGGGATGGGATCCACCGAAACCCGTTCCGCCCCTACGCGGTCTCCCGCCAGGACCTCGTTGAGCTCCGCCTTGCCCTGGTGCACCAGGACGAACCTAGAGACGGGGGAAGGGACCCCTGCTTCCGGCTGTAGGGCCTGCTCGATGGCATCGAGGTCTGCTTCAGAAGCGCCCGCGGCTTCCAGCGTGGCTCTGGTGTTGCCGGGCCTGACGTCGGCCGCTTCCAGGGTGTCAACAGTGCCGGTTCCCGCGTCCACGTAGGCGGTGCACCAGGGACCCGCCATTCTGTACAGGTCCGCGTATTCCTTCAAGCTGCCGGTCACCGCTCATCCTCCTCATCGCTGATGGATTCCGGAGAGGCGACAGGATTGAGGGCCTCCCGGATTTCATCAGGATCCGTATCGTCGGGGAAGGGCTCTGTTTCGCGCCATTCCTCCGCGTGGGGCGGTTGGACTCCGTGAACCACACCCTGGGCTTCGTGTTTCATCTGGTCGTCCAGATTTGCGCCGTGTTTGGTATTGCCGCGTTCAGCCATGACGATCTCCTTCGCCCTGTGATTAGTATCACAGGCTTACTAGTTCGTCATTTCACCGTAGCACCAGGACGCCGTGGTTTAAAGAGGGAAAAAGCGGGAACGGCGTCAGGCTGCGCAGGCGTCCTGCAGAGCCTGAACGGACTCGGCCGGCACCTGGTCTCCGGCCTCCGCGATCTGGCCCAGCGGCGTCGTAATTTCCGCAGGGACGCCGGCAGTACGGGCGGCCGATACCAATCCGCCGAGCACCCGCTTATCCTCTGCGCTCACCATGCCGTCCTGTATTACCGCACATATTTGCCGGTTTACTTCGTCAGCGGCAGCGGTAGCCACCTTTGAGGCTGCATCGCTGGCAGCGTTCCCGGCGGCTTCCTCTACGGCGCCGCAGCCGGCAAGCAGCAGCAACAGAGGGACAGCGGACAGGGCAGCCAGGCGACGTTTCATGACTCCACCCTAACAATCCGCCATCATTGACCTTCCGCGTACCATGAGGTTCCTATGGAGACAACGCCGCCTGCTCCCGGTTCGCCGGCATCCCCCGCCCCGTCCACGGCACCAAAGGTGCTGTCCGTCCGCGCGGTGGGCACGACGGCGGTTCTCGCCGAGCTTTCCGGGCTCCCGGCTGTGCTGGCCCTGCAGGCCTCGCTGCTGAAGCAGCCGCTGCCAGGCCAGGTGGATGTCCTGGCGGCCGCCGAAACAGTGCTGGTGATGGCGGACTCTTCACGCTCGGCGCGCGCCATGCCGGGGCTCCTGCTCGCCATGGACCTAACGGTCGAGGTCCGGGCGGAGGGCAGGCTGGTGACCATCGACACAGTGTACGACGGCGAAGACCTCGCCGAGGTGGGGCAGCTGACAGGACTGGGCCCGGACGGGGTGGTCGCGGCGCATACCGGACAGGTGTGGACAGTGGCCTTTGGTGGTTTCGCCCCCGGCTTCGGCTACATGGTGGGCGAGAACCAGGTGCTTGATGTTCCACGGCGCTCCTCGCCCCGGACAGCTGTTCCGGCGGGCTCAGTGGCGCTCGCCGGGAACTATTCTGCCGTCTATCCGCGGCAGTCTCCGGGCGGGTGGCAGTTGATCGGCCGAACGGCTGCGCGCATGTGGGACCTCGGCAGGGAACAACCGGCGCTCGCTGCCCCCGGGGACCGGGTCCAATTCCGGCCCGTCCGGGAACTGGTTGAGGTAACGGCTCCGGCTGAGGGAATTTCCGCGGCGGGGTTCCCGCCGGCCGCGCCGTCGGGACTGCGCGTACTGTCGCCGGGACTGCAGAGCCTTATCCAGGACCTGGGCCGGGCCGGGCACACCGGCCTGGGGGTCGGTGCCGCCGGCGCCCTGGATCGTTCCTCCCTGCGCCGTGCCAACCGGCTGGTTGGCAATCCGCCGTCCGCCGCCACCATCGAGACTGTGGCAGGAGGGCTGACGGTGCAGGCCGTCGGCGACCAGATCCTGGCCGTCACCGGAGCGCCCGGAGAACTGACTTTGCGGCAGGCGGATGAAGAATCTGAAGATCCGGATGCATACCTTGTGAGGAATATAGCAGCGGCGGAACCCTTCGCGCTGCTTGACGGCGAAGAGGTGACGATTGGTCCGCCGCGGCTCGGCTTCCGCAGCTACCTTGCCGTCCGCGGCGGCCTGAAGGCGGAGGAAGTCCTGGGCAGCTGCTCCACCGACACTTTGTCCGGCCTGGGCCCCGCTCCGCTTAAGGCGGGAGACATCGTTCCCGCCGGCAACGCCACGGTCTCCCAGGTAGTCAGCAGCCCGGAGCTGCAACCCGATTTCCCTGGCCCCGGGGTGACGGTGTTGGACGTTGTGCCGGGGCCGCGGGAGGACTGGTTCGATGCCGCCCAGGTGGAGGCGTTTTACAGCCAGGAATGGGAGGTCACCCCACGGTCCAACAGGGTGGGGATGCGCCTGGCGGGCAAAGCACTGAAGCGGAGCCGGAAGGGGGAGCTCCCCAGCGAAGGTACTGTCTCCGGCGCACTCCAGGTACCGCCGGAGGGCATGCCGGTCCTGTTCCTCGCCGATCACCCTGTCAGCGGCGGATACCCCGTCATCGGCGTGGTGGTGGACCACCAGCTGGACCTCGCGGGGCAGGTTCCCATCGGTGCCCGCATCCGGTTCCGGCGGATGGAAATGGGGGGTAACGCCGCAGCTGCCGCCGGGACCGCAGGACCAGTGATCAACTGAAGCTTCGACGGCGGGTGGGCACCCGCCGTCGAACGCTCCAATTTTGTGACCTGCCGCGGGGCAGATCCCTAACTCAGCTCCGTCAGCGGGTGCTCGCAGCCGGGACGCCGAGGATGGTGTCGAGCAGCCCGTTGCGGAACTTGCCCTCCGGATCATGCCCGGAGGCCATGGACCGGAAGCCCGCGAAGCGGGGGTAAAGCGTCTCCCAGTCGTGTCCGCCGGGGGAGAAGAGCTTGCCCCAGTGCGGCCGGGCGCCGAAGGGCCGGAGCAGGTCCTCGAGTTCGGGAAGGACAAGTTCCACCTCGGACTGCAGGGGCTTCCAGGTGAAGTGCAGGGCCACGCTTTGTTGCTTGTAGAAGGGGCTGAGCCAAAACTCGTCCGCCGCTCCCGTGCGGACCTCCGAGACAAAGAGCAGCGGCGCCAGCCGGTCCGCAAGGCTGCGGACCGCCTGCAATGCTTCGGGTGCATGCGCCAGCGGGAGGATGAATTCGCTCTGGAGTTCCTCGCCCTTGCTGGGGGTGAACTCGTGCCGGAAGTGCGGCAACCGGTCCAGCCACTGCCCCGGCTCATCCAGCTGGAATGTACAGTTTTCCGCGGACATGTCAGGCAGCGGGTGCCTGGGGCGCCGGGCGGCGGTGGCGCCGAAGAGTTCGGTGAGCGCGGGCTCGGAGTCCAGCGCCTTGAGCCATACCTGGCTGATCGTGTCGCCGGCGTAGTCCGTAAAGAGGCTCACGCTGTAGGCACTGGACATGAGTGCTGGAAAGCCTGACAGCGCCCGGTCCCACGGAAGGTTCTCCAGGACGCGCTGGCGCATGCGGAAGCTGGGCTGGACGGCCAATTCGAGGCCGGTAACGATCCCCAGGGCGCCCAGGCCCACCACGCTGGCCAGGAACTCGTCCCCGTCCTCACGCGAAAGTGTGACGGTTTCGCCGGAGGGCCGCACCAGGTCTATGGACTGTACGGCCTCGGCCAGCGATGGGTTGTTCACGCCGGAACCATGGGTTCCCGTCTGGATTGCGCCAGCAACCGAAATGTGGGGGAGTGAGGCCAGGTTGTGAATGGCGAAACCCGCCTGCTCGAGGGTGCGGCAAAGGGCGCCGTAACTGACGCCGCCGCTGACCCTCACCGTGTTGCGTTTGGAATCCAGGGCGATGTGCTGGGGCAGGGCATCGAGCAGGACGTGTACGCCATCGGTGTCGCCCACACGGTTGAAGGAGTGGCGCGATCCCAAGGCCTTGACCCTGGCCGCCCGCTCCACAATCCGAGCCAGCTCCGCCACCGATTCCGGCCGTTCGACGTTCGCAGAGGAGTACTCGAGGTTTCCTGCCCAGTTCTTCAATGAATCAGCTTTCCGATGGGGTTGGGTGGTGGCTTCCTCAACTGTCAGCGCTCACAATCGCCCTGTCAAGGCGGGTCCACCACCCGCCCCGCCGCTTCTCAACAGCACTTCCACGGCCGTTACCATATTAGTTTTCATCGTTGTAGGTGCGTCCCGACGCCGCCCTCCCGGATGGTAGAGGGTGGCGCGGCTCGGACGCGTGGAGCGGGCGGACCGCCGTGATCCGGCCCCTGATGGGACGCCCGGCGCTGCAGGTTGATGTTCCGCCGCATGGAGTGCATTTCTACCGGCTCTCACGGGTACGAACATCCTGAGCCGCCGCTCACCGGAAATTCATCGGCCGGCGCCGTTCGGCCGGCGGTTGAATCATGGCAGAGTGGAATGCAGTCGAGTTGAGGGAGGAACTCAGTGTCTGAACTGGGAAAAGCTACCGCCAGCGTCTCTGAGGGTGATGCACTAGAGCTAGCGGGGGAGACCGGTGGTGTGACTGAAGCGGAGGCGGCGGAAGCTGCGGAGCTCATGGAGACCCCGGAAGTTCCCGAGATCACCTTCGATGAGAAGTTCTATCCCGCACGGCCCAAAGCGCTCCGGCCTGTGGCCCGCCGCCGGCAGTACTTTGCCAACGCGCCGTCACTGGAACTTGACGGTCTCAACAAAACCTACGTGGAGTGGCTGAGGAACCAGGCGATGCTTGGCGACGCCAATGTCCTTGCCCGGCAGCTGTCAGGGCAGGCGAGCATGTGGCAGCACTCCTTCGCGCACCCCAACCCGCGGGCCGCCGTCGAACGCGCCTCGGTGTGGTTCACCGCCTACCCGCTTTCTTTCATGACGACGCCGGGCCAATCCTTCCTGGGGGCGCTCGGCGACCCCGAGCTGTGGAAGACGTTCCGCGAAATTGGCATCCGCGCAATCCACACCGGGCCGGTGAAGAAGGCCGGCGGGCTGCAGGGGTGGGCGGAAACACCCAGTGTGGATGGCCACTTCGACCGCATCAGCATGGCCATCGATCCGCTGTTCGGCTCCGAGGACGAATTTCGCCGGATGTGCGAGGTCGCGGGCGAACACGACGGCACCATCATTGACGACATCGTCCCGGGGCATACGGGCAAGGGCGCTGACTTCCGTCTCGCCGAGATGAATTACCGGGATTACCCCGGCATCTACCACATGATCGATATACCTGAATCGGACTGGCACCTGCTGCCGGACGTTCCGCCGGGCGAGGACTCGGTCAACATCAGCCCCGACGCTGAGCAGGCCCTGCAGAAAGCCGGGTACATTATCGGCAAGCTGCAGCGGGTGATTTTCTACGAACCCGGCGTGAAGGAAACCAACTGGAGCGCCACCCGGGCCATCGTGGACACCACGGGCCAGAAGCGCCGCTGGGTGTACCTGCACTACTTCAAGGCCGGGCAGCCCTCCATCAACTGGCTCGACCCGACCTTCTCCGGGATGCGTCTGGTGGTGGGTGATGCACTGCATTCACTGCTGGACCTGGGCACCGGCGCGCTACGGCTGGATGCCAACGGCTTCCTTGGCGTGGAAAAGAGCGCAGAGGAACAGCCCGGCTGGTCCGAAGGGCATCCGCTGTCCGAGGCAGCCAACCAGCTCATTGGCAGCATGGTGCGCAAGGTGGGTGGTTTCTCGTTCCAGGAACTGAACCTCACCATCGACGACATCAAGGCGACGTCGGAAACGGGCCCGGACCTGTCCTACGACTTCATCACCCGGCCCGGCTACCACTACGCACTGGTCACCCAGGACACGGAGTTCCTGCGGCTCACCCTGAAGCTGGCGATGGAAATCGGCGTGGACCAGGCGTCCTTGGTGCACGCCCTGCAGAACCACGATGAACTGACCTACGAGCTGGTCCACTTCGCCACCCGGCACAAGGACGACGTCTTCCAGCTGGCTGGCTCCGAACTTACCGGCGCGGAGCTGACTGAACACGTCCAGGACACGCTGCGGAATAAGCTCACAGGCGAAAACGCGCCGTATAACTCCGTCTTTACTACTAACGGCATTGCCTGCACGACAGTCAGCGTCATCACCGCGGCCCTGGGCATCAAGGACATCTCTGCCCTTACTGTCGAGCAGAGCGAGACGGTGCGGGAAGCCCACCTGCTGCTGGCCATGTATAACGCGCTGCAGCCGGGGGTCTTCGCGCTGTCCGGCTGGGACATGGTGGGCATGACAACCCTGGACAGGGCGCAGGTCGGGGAGCTTACCGCCCAAGGCGATACGAGATGGATCAACCGCGGCGCGCACGACCTGATGGGCACCAACGCCGAAGCCACCGTCTCGGCTTCCGGGATGCCCAGGGCACGCAGCCTCTACGGTCCGTTGCCGGAGCAGCTCAAGGACGGCAAGTCCTTCGCGCGCCGGCTCCAGAAGATCCTCAAGGTGCGTGAGGAGTGGGGGATTGCTACCAGCCTGCTCCTGGATGTTCCCGACGTCTCCCACCGGTGCCTGCTGGTGATGGTGCACCGCCTCGCATCCGGGCAGATCCAGGTGACCGTCCTGAACTTCTCCGGCGAAAGCGTCACCGGCAGCGTCAACTCCACCTACCTGGAGCCGGGTGCGCAGGTCCAGGACCTCTTCACCGAGGAGGCTGTGGGCCAGGTGGATGACCTGCACAGCTTCTTCATCGAGCTTGGCGCGTACCAGGGCACTGCGCTGCTGATCGAGGATGCGGTCAACGCCGAGGACGAAGCGTAGGGCCTGCGCCGGGGGGTGCTCCCCGGGTGGTGCTGCCCCAGGGAGCTACGCTGCTTTGACGAGCGGGAGCTCGTCCCAGTGGGTGGTGTACCTGGGGGAGCGCATGTCCCGTTTCATGGTCCAGTCCGGTCCGCCGCGGATGCCCGCATGCCCCAGGCCAATGGAGCCGCGGCCGTAGCGGCGGGTAATGTCCTCCAGCAGCGGCCCGATGTGCCTTTCCTCATGCGCGTTCTCGAAGGGTTCCAGCGGTTTCTGGTTGCCGCTGGGCCGCAGGTCCGTGACCATGATGCCGGCGCGGGCGTACTTGGTGCCATCGATGATGGCGGGCAGCAGCGCGTGGGCGGCTTTCGTAAGGATGACAGGATCCGCCGTCGGCATGGGAAGCGGAACGCAAACGGAGGGAAAGGACGTTCCCTGCGCGTTGAATTGAGATGTTCCAGCAAACGCGGTGAGGACTTTCGCCTGCAGGCTGTGTTTAGCGAGACGGCCGCTGGCCATCTGGGCGTAGACACTGAGGACCTGCCGCACATCGTGCGTACTCGTGATGGGAGTGGAAAAGGAGCGGGAAAAAATCAACTGGTCGCGGCCCATCCGGGCTTCCTCCAGGGGGATGCACGGCGTCCCCTGCAGTTCGAGCACCGTCCGCATCATCACCACCGAGAAGCGGTCGCGGATCAGGACTGGGTCCGCTCGTTTAAGGTCCAGGATGGAGTGGATGCCCATGGCGTTGAGGCGTCTGGTGATCCTCGCGGCCACACCCCAGATCTCAATCACGGAGAGCCTGGCCATCAGCGCCTCCTGCTGATCCGCCGGGACTGAGTCCCAGCGGCAGACGCCGCCGAACGCCGGATTGTGCTTGGCCCACTGGTTGGCCAGCTTGGCCAGGGTCTTGGTGCGGCCGATGCCCACGCAGACAGGGACCCCGACATTTCGGGCTACAACAGCTTTAATAGTTCGGCCAAGCTCCAGCAGGTACTCCGGTGAGCCTTTAACCCCCAGGAAGGCTTCGTCGATACTGTAGACCTCCAGCCAGGCGGAGTAGCGGCCCAGCAGTTCCATCACGCGTGCGCTGATGTCTCCATACAGCTCATAGTTGCTTGACTTCGCGATCAGCCCCCATTCCTTGGCGCGCGGTGCGAGCTTGAACCAGGGCTCGCCGACTCCGATGCCGAGGGCCTTCGCCTCCGGGGAGCGCGTGACGGCGCAGCCGTCGTTGTTTGAAAGGACAATCAGCGGCTTGCCCTCAAGGGAGGGGTCAAAGGCGCGTTCGGCGCTGGCGTAGAAGCAGTTCACGTCCACGTGGGCAATTTCGGGCATCTGCCGCATGATGGTTGGCCGGGTCACGGGCATCCCTCAGACATGGTGCAGGCACCTGGTAGCCACACCCCAGATGGTCAGCTCGCTGAGCGCGGAAACCTTGATGTCCGGGTACTTGGGGTTTTCGGCCTGCAGCACCACCCCCGTAGCCGTGATGCGAAGCCGCTTCACGGTCAGCTCCCCGTCTAAGACCGCGATCACCACGCAGCCGTCCTTGGGTTCAAGGGCCCTGTTGACGATAAGTTCGTCGCCGTCGCTGATGCCGGCACGCTCCATGGAGTCGCCGGTGACCCGGACGACGAAGGTGCTGGTGATGTCCTTGATCAGGTGCTCGTTCAGGTCTATCCGCCCGTCAAAGTAGTCCTGGGCCGGCGAGGGATAGCCGGCAGCTACCGGCACCGGGGACACCCACGCCAGCTGCAAGGAGAGACCCGCGTCTATCACGCGGGGACCGACAATAACGCCCACCACACACCCTTATTCGAATATATGTTCGATACATTGAGTGTACAGCGGCAGGGCGACAATGACGGGAACTTGCGCATTGGATCAGATGCAGGATGTGCGGACTGCTTTGACTGAGGAATAGCTGTGGGGTGTATCCATCACCCAGTCGCCCCATTCCGGTAGATATGGGGTAGGGATCCGGCTCGGATTAGCGGGCTGCGTCTTCGAGCAGCTGACGGAACTGTTCCTCGCTGTTTAGGGTCAGCTTCTTCCCGTCGAGGAAGAACGTCGGGGTCCCAGTAACGCCGAGGGCTTTTCCGTCAGCAATATCGCGGCGGATGCGTTCCTTGGTCTCGTCCGCTGCCACTGTTGCATCGTAGGCGTTCAGGTCAAGGTCAAGTTCCTCCGCGAAGGTCCGGAACAGTGCCGCCTGCGAGTCCTGCTTTTCGCCCCACTGCGGTTGGGTTTCGAAGAGCCTGGCTGCCATCTGCTCGTATTTGCCCTGCCGGGCTGCGGCTTCCACCGCCAAGGCGGCGGTGCCGGAGTTGGCGTGCCCGGGCAGGGGAAAGTAACGGTGGACGAAGGTGATCCGGTCCCCGTACTCCTGCTTGAGCTCCTGCACCAAAGGTTCAGCGGCACGGCAGGATTCGCATTCGAAGTCCAGGAACTCGACCAGCTGCGCCTTCTCCCTCGCGGGGCTGGTGACGCGATGGCTGTCGTCCCGAACCAGCTGCGCGTCGGCTGCTGCCTGGGGTGCGGTTGGTGAGGGCCTGTTCGCGGTGACCATCGCGTACCAGATCACCCCGGTGGCGAGGAGGACCGCGAGGATGGTCCAGATGGCGATCCGGACGTTCCGTGCCTTTGTGACGGCGCTCAACTATCGACCTGCTTCGTCCCTAGGGTCAGGGTCACCGGGGCCGGTTTCGCAGCAGCTTGGCACCCGGCACAGCAGGCACCATCCTGTTCCACCACAGGTGCTCCCGATACTGCCGGGAAGGCGGCGGGGGTTGCATCGGCGGTGGCTGGTGCGCAGCAGTCATCGTCTTGTGCACCATGCTCATGGCCGTGACCAGGGGCCTCGCCGGTATGGGGGATGGCGCAGCAGGCCTCGCCGCGCCACGCATTGACGCCTTCGCGGACGGCAATGCCTGCGATGACCAGGGCGGCGCCGGCATCGGCCCACCACCAGCCCAGGGTGCTGTTCAGAACCAGCCCGACCAGCAGGACCGCAGAAAGATACGTGCACAGCAGGGTTTGTTTGGAATCGGCCACTGCCGTCCTCGACCCGAGTTCACGTCCCGCCCGGCGCTGTGCCCAGGACAGGACAGGCATGATCGCCAGGCTCAGCGCCGCGATCACGATGCCGGGAGTGGAGTGCTGGGCCTCTTCACCTCCGGCAAGTGACCGGGCGGCGTCCAGGGTCACGAAGGCGGCGAGGGCGAAGAAGGAGATGGCGATGATCCGCAGCGTCAGGTGCTCACGCCGTTCGGGGTCTTTCGCGGAGAACTGCCACGACAACGCCAGGGCCGAGGCCACCTCGATGACCGAGTCGAGGCCGAAACCGATCAGCGCGGTCGAGTCGGCCACGTTCCCGGCCCAGAGCGCCACAACGGCTTCAATGAGGTTGTAGGTGATGGTCGCGGCGGCGAAAATCCGGATCCGGAGGTTCAGCACGGTCCGGCGTTCGGTGCCTGGCGTCTGCAGCAGGGCCGTCATGCGAAGCACTCCCCGTCCGGGGCGCAGCAGGCCGGATCAACAGCCAGGACAACCCCGATCAGGTCCTTAATCGCGTGACCCAGCCGGGCATCGGCGAGCTCATACCGGCTCCGCCGGCCGTCCGGGACAGCCACCACCAACCCGCAGCCGCGCAAGCACGTCAGATGGTTGGACATGCTCTGCCGCGATACCCCGAGGGAGTCAGCGAGATCAGAAGGGTAGGCGGGGGCATCAGAGAGGGCCAGAAGGACACGGGCGCGGGTAGGGTCAGAGACCGCGTAGCCGAATCGGGCCAGCACAGGGGCCTGCGTGAGCGTTTCCATAGCCCAACAGTACATCCTTGGGTGTATTCATTTAAGCCTGTATGCACATCCCCCTGCAGGCAAAGTCCTCTTCGTCCGAAAGCTCTATTTCGCAGAAGCATGAAGTCTTGAGCTGAACCTTCCGATGGCATGGATCGGCGTTGTAATGTGAGCGCGTGATCGTCCCCGATATTTCCCAGAACGCCGTGGCGGTCGCGGAACACTACGACGAGCTTGATCCGATTTATCGTCGAGTGTGGGGCGAGCATGTCCATCACGGGCTGTGGGCGACGGGCCGCGAGACGCCCGACGAAGCCGTCGAGGCGCTGGTGGACACGGTGGCCGATCGGTTGCGCCTCATGCCCGGCGAGACGTGCGTCGACATCGGCTGCGGCTACGGCTCCACCGCAAGCCGGCTCGCGGTGACACGCGGGGTCCGCGTTACCGGCTTCACGCTTTCCGCCGAGCAGGCCCACTATGCCGCTGCGCAGCCCGTACCGGACGTGGACATCCATGTCCGCGACTGGCTCGCCAACGGGCTGCCCGATGCCTCGGCCAATGCCGCATGGGCGGTTGAGTCGAGCGAGCATATGGTCGATAAGCCCAGGTTCTTCGCCGAGGCGCATCGCGTGCTGTCGCCCGGCGGCCGCTTCGTCGTATGTGCGTGGCTCGCCGAGACCGATGCCAGCGGTTGGAAGGTTCGCCACCTGCTCGAGCCGATCTGCCGCGAAGGGCGCCTGCCCTCGATGGGCACGCGCGAGGAGTATGAGGCGATGGCCATGGCGGCGGGCTTTGCGATCACCGGCTATGAGGATGCCAGCCGCCGCGTCGCCCGCACCTGGCCGATCTGCGCTGGCCGGCTCGTGCAGGCCTTGCTCATCGATCGCGAGACACGCCGCGTCGCCCTGGGCGGACGCAATCGCATCTCCGCTCTGAGCATTCCCCGCCTGATCCTGGCCTACCGCACCGGTGCGATGCGCTATGGGATATTCACGTTGTCGAAGGCGAGGGAGAACGGGGCCTCGGCCTAACCCCTGCCGCCAATTTGTCACATAGGCGGCGCCCCCGCCCCCACGGGCTGATCTGACGGGCTACCCCGTCCGCTCCACTGCCGCGAGAATGGCATTGGCCAGTTCGGCGGGCTTGGTGAACTGGGGCCAGTGCCCGGTGGGGAGGTCCACGTACTCGACGTCCCGCATCCGGGCGAGTTCGGCAACAAAGGGGTGTCCGCCGGCGATCCATTCCTTCAGCATGGCGGACGGAAACTCGCAGGCAATGACGGTGGCGGGCACGTCGTAGCGGCGCTCGTCACTCAGGTGCTGCTGACCGTAGGCCACGCCTTTCGGCTGGGGGATGGCCCGGGCGCGGAAAGCTTCGCGCAGACCCTCATCAAGATCCACCAGGTCAGCGTCTTCAAAGCCCTCCCACGGCGGAAGCGGCACGTCGTCGCCGTCGGCCGGCAATTCATCGTTGATGACGCCCCCCTCCCCGAGGGGTCCACTGTCAACATAGATGGCGCGCTCTACCCGGTTCGGCCGGGCATCCAACGCGCCGTGGATGATGGCGCCCCCGCCGGAATGCCCAACCAGCACAACCTTGCCTTCCAGGGAATCGACGGCGGCGACCACCGCCTCGACATGGTCGCGGAGGCCGATTCCGCCACGGCTCGCGTCCAGGGATTCGAGCCCGGGAAGCGTGAGCGGATGCGTCCGGTGGCCGGCGGCATCCAGAGCAGGCGTCACCTCCTCCCAGGATGAGGCGTCCAACCAGAAACCGGGTACCAGGATGATGTCCATGTGGGAACCCTACTACCGGGGGAGGACACAGGTCCCCCAGCCGGCGGCACCTCCGGGGCAGGACGTGCACAAGGACTTCCCGGAGGAAGACATCCGCAGTAAAGTCCCCGAATAGCCACTGCACCGGACATTCACCTCTACTTGAGAGAGAGCTTCACATGAACCGGCCAGAATACCGCCCCAGCGCGCGCGTCATCGTCAAAGCCCGGGCACACATCGGGGGCGGGGCGGCATGAGCAGCACTCCCGCCGGCAGCCCGCCCGGGACTGGCCCGGCCACACCAGCGAAGCGTGAGACCTTTTCCACTCGCAGGCTCTTCATCCTCTCCGCCATCGGCTCAGCCGTGGGACTGGGGAACATCTGGCGATTTCCTTACATCGCCTATGACAACGGCGGGGGTGCCTTCCTCATTCCGTACCTCGTGGCATTGCTGACGGCAGGCATCCCGCTGCTCTTCCTCGACTACGCCGTGGGCCATAAGTTCCGCGGCTCCGCTCCGCTGGCCTACCGCAGGCTCCACCGCGTGGCCGAGCCGCTGGGATGGTGGCAGGTGCTGGTTTGCTTTGTCATCGCGGCCTATTACGCGGTGATCATCGCATGGTCCCTGATGTACACCATCTTTTCCTTCACCGAGGCATGGGGCGACGACGCCGAGGGCTACTTTTTTGGGAGCTTCCTCAGGGTAGCCGAGGCGCCGGGAATCGGTTTCAACTACGTGCCGTCCGTTTTCTTCCCCCTGCTGCTGGTCTGGATCGCCGTCATCATCATCATGGTGGCCGGGATCCGTAAGGGCATCTCACGCGCAAACTCCATCCTGCTCCCGCTGCTGGTGGTGATGTTTGTGCTGCTGGTGGTCCAGTCGTTGTTCCTCCCGGGTGCCGCGGAAGGGCTGAACGCGTTCTTCACCCCTGATTGGTCCGCCCTCGCCGATCCATCCGTCTGGGCTGCGGCCTACGGCCACATCTTCTTCTCGCTCTCAGTGGGCTACGGCATCATGGTTACCTACTCCTCCTACCTGAAGCGCAGGACTGACCTCACCGGCTCCGGCATGGTGGTTGCCTTCGCGAATTCGGGCTTCGAGATCCTGGCCGGCATCGGGGTGTTCGCCGCCCTGGGGTTCATGGCCCAGGCCGCAGGGGCAGGTGTCAACGACGTGGTGACCCAGGGCATCGGTTTGGCATTCGTCGCGTTCCCCACCATTGTTTCGCAGGCTCCGTTCGGCGCCGTGATGGGGGTGCTGTTCTTCGGGTCGCTGGTGTTCGCGGGAGTCACCTCGCTGATCTCGGTGCTGGAGGTTATCGTCGCGGCTGTGCAGGACAAGCTCGGCTGGGGGCGCATCAAGGCTTCCGTGGTGGTCAGCGGGCTGGTCGCGGCAGTGTCCCTGGCTCTGTTCCCCACGGCAACGGGCCTTTACCTCCTGGACACCTCCGACGCGTTCGTCAACAGTTTTGGCATCACGCTCGGCGCACTAGTGACCGTAGTGGTGCTGGCATGGTTCCTGCGCAAGCTGCCGCTGTTGTCAGCCCACCTCAACCAGATATCTACCATCAAGATGCGCCGGACATGGATGGTACTGGTGGCCGGTGTGGTGCCGCTGGCGTTGATCTACATGGTGTCCAACGAATTCATCAGCAAGATCTCCACCACCTATGAGGGCTATCCCGAATGGTTTGTGGGCCTGTTTGGCTGGGGCATGGCCGGCGGGCTGGTGGTCCTGGCGCTGGTCCTGACCTTCATTCCCTGGAGCCGAACGTCCAAAGCGCACCATGACCCGGAGTACCAGTCCATGATGGACGCGGAGGAAGAGGAGACGGCCCGATGACACCAATCGCGATCACCATGATGATCATCGCCGTCCTCACGGTGTGGGGCGGCCTGACGCTGGCCCTGCTCAACCTGAAGCGCCACCCGGAGGACGAGGGCGCGCTGCCTGAGGAGCACGCCCCGGAGCTGTAACCGCCGGTCCGGAAGTTACGTGCCGGAGACGGCAATGAGCTGGACGGACAGGAGGTCGCCACTGCTCCTGCCGGGCAGCGCCTTCACGGTGAAGACGAGTTCGCCATCAGGGGATACAGTCCGGTGGGCATCACTGATGCTGAAGTCGCTCAGCACCTCCCCGCCCTCCTGCTCCTGACGGACGCGCCCGCCCAACGGCAATCCGTTCAGACTCAGCTGATGGCCGCGGCTTGCGTCCGCACGGAAGCGGACCCGCAGCAGGCTGGCGCGGCCTTCCGGATCCTTAAGGACGTAGGAGAACCACCCGGTTGCGCTGCGCCAGTGGATGCCCTCGCCGCCCCCGGCACGGGTACCTTCACCACTGAGACCATGGTCCGCCTCCGGCTGTTGCTCCCCGGGAGTGACGCCATCCACCACCTCCCCCTGCACGACGGCGGCCCGGTCCAGCTTAAGCAGTTCCTCCCACCGCTCAGGGGGCTCACCAGAGGGCCAGTACACGGTGTACCGCTCGTCATGGATGGCGTGGAACGGTTCCAGGACAACTGTGCCGGGTTGCCCGTCGGCGTCGATTACTGACAGCTCCGCCGTTACTGTTGCCCTGTCGCGAAGCCGGATGGCTGCGGCGTTGGGGACCACGGGGGTTCCGGCAAGCGGCAGCAAGGGCCCCGAGGCCAGGTGTCCCATCCGTTCGTCCGCTGCCTCGAACCCCGGTACGCCTTCCGTTCCCGCCCGCGATGCCAGCACCACGGGCCCGTAAAGGAATGAGACCCACGGTGAACCGTCCGGCAGAGCTTCGGATCGAAAGCCGGGGGTGAGCCGGATCCGGAAGGTTGAATCACCCTGCCAGGTGCGGCTGATGCTGACGTGGCTGGCGCCCGCCGGTGCGGCCCCGCCGTCGACCTCAAATGCCGTTACCCATCCCGGACGCCTTAAGCTGATGGTGGCCTCGACGGGGGAGTGCGCTGTGACGTGCAGCGTTGCATCGTCGGAGTGTGGGAAGTCCGTTTCGAGCTTGACCTGCAGGCCCTTTTCCACCCAGTCGAGGGTTGAGGGGATATAGAGGTTGACGAGCAGTTCGTTTCCGCTGTGGCTGTAGATCAGTTCGCCGTAGCGGGCATGGTTTTCCAGCCCCGAACCGACGCAGCACCACATGGACTCCTGTGCCCGTGAATAGACGCGGTAATGCCGGGGGCGCATGGGGGTGAAGTACACAAAGCCGCCGCGGCGGGGGTGCTGGGAGGACAGGATGTGGTTGTAGGTTGCCCGTTCATAGAAGTCGACGGCGGCCGGGTCGCCCAAGTGTTCAAAGCGCAGCTTGGCCAGCTTCAGCATGTTGTAGGTGTTGCAGGTTTCAGGGCCTTGGGCGTCAAGGATCATCGGGGTGAAGTCGGCTGATGGATGGAAGTGTTCCCGCACGCTGTTTCCGCCGAGGGAAACGGAACGGCGCAGGACCACCGAGTCCCAGAAGCTGGAGCTGGGACGCTCGTATTTCAGGTGACCGGCGGCGGCCAACCTGGCATAGCCCACCACCTTGGGGATCTGGGTGTTGGCATGCAGCCCGTCCAATTGGTCCTGGCCGGCGGCAAGGGGCTCCAGGATGGCGCGGTGCGCGAACCGGTGGGCTTCCTGGAGGCAGTCGACTCGGCCAGTGATTCGGGCAAGGATCGCGAAGGCGTCGTTCATGCCACCGAATTCAGTATGCAGGAGCTCCTCAAAAGCCTCGGCGGAGATCTTGGCCGAGATGCCCAGCCACCAGTCGGCAAGGCCGGTGGCGATCGTCAGGGCTTGAGCTGATCCCGCGTACGAATAGGCGTCCAGCAATCCTGCGAGCGTTTTATGGAGGTTGTAGAGCGGGACCCACCTTCCGTTCAGGGTGAAGAGGTCCGCATCCACGATGCCGCCGGCCAGTTCGTTTCCCAGCGCCCGTCCGCCGGGTACGCCGCCCAAATAGCCGTCGCCACCGGCGTCCTGGCAGCTGCCAAGGACGCCGACGACGGCACGCACCTTGTCGAGCAGGCGCGGATCCCCGGTGGCCGCGAACAACTGCGCGCAGGCTGACAGGTAATGGCCGCCGATATGCCCACCCATTCCGTCCGATTCCCAGCTTCCGTAGGGTTCAGCACCGGCATCCAGGCCGGCCTCCGAAAGGTAGGGTGAGCAGAGCCTGTTTGTATCAAGTTCCAGGACGTACCGGATGGAGGTTTCCTGGGCGGTCCTGAAGGCACTGTCGAGGAGTCGGACCCGATCAAGAGGGAACGGCGACACCGGGCGCCCGGACTCGGGCCTGGAATTGGCGGTGGTGCTGGTCATCGCGTGTGCTTTCTTGCTGGCGGCGTTACTGCTTGGAAGAGAGTCCGACGGCGTCCGTGGTCACGTTACCGTGGGCATTGCGGAACAGGGCGCGCACCAGCAAGTCCGGGCCGCCGGGCATCCGGGAGGGAAGTTCGAGGGTGGAACGGTAGGTGCCCTCGTCCGTGCGTTTGGTGACCGGCTGGGTCCCGACCCCCTGCCAGCTCGTGCCGCCGTCGGAAGAGGTCTCCCAGGTAGCAACCGGACCCGGTGTTCCCGTGGCGGTGGCACTGAAGGTGGCATTTTTGCCGCCACCCGCCTTTACAGCTTTGGGCTGCTTTGCAATCACCGGCAGACTCACAGTCTGGTCGAATACAGGCCAGCCGCCAGCCCATTCGATCTTCTGCACGCCCAGAGTGGGGAAGTAGGGGATCTCCTCGTTGGAGCCGTCGTAGTAGTGGAACGCCAGGTAGTCGCCGAAGACCGACTGGCCGCCGGGCCCGGTGATGGCTCCATGCGAATCCAGCACCACAGAACCGCCGCCGCCGAACATGTCACGGCCCTCTTTGTCCAGGTAGGGGCCCTTTACCGAAGTAGAGCGGCCCACGGCTACTTTGTAGGTGGAGTCACCCCCGCGGCAGCAGGAATCGAACGAGACAAACAGGTAGTAGTAGCCATCATGGCGTGTGATGTAGGGGGCTTCGATGGGGTTGCCGGGCATAAAGCGGTCCGCAATGTTCACTGTCTTCGATTGCCAGTCCGCTACCGGCTTCCCGCTTGGCCACTCGATGGGTACCAGGAAGATGCCGTACCAGAAGGAGCCAATGGCCATGTAAGGCGTGCCGTCAGCGTCCTCGATGATGCCGGCATCGATGGCGTTGAACGTTTTATCCGGGTTGCCTGGGTCGAGTCCGGTCACCGGCGAGGAAACAACGAGGCCCTGGTCAACCCATTCATAATCCGGGTGGTTCGGATCCAGGGTGGTGTTGGTGGCCAGCGCCGTTACCGAGTTGCTGCCGCCGAACCGCGACGCCGAATAGTAGAGGTAATACGTGCCGTTGTGCTCAGTAATCTCAGGAGCCCAGAGATTGCCCGGCAGCTCGCCGTCGGAAAAGTGCTCATCGATCCAGGCGGGGATCCGGTCCCACACCTTTCCGCTGTATTCCCACGTGGTTCCCGCGTCATGTGATGCCCATATTTGTATGGTGCCGCCGTTTTCCCGGTCCACCAGCCCGGTGGAGTAGACGTACCAGGTGCCGTCCTCGGCGATGATCAGCGCTGGATCATGGATGGGGGACGTCTGGCCCACCACGGTCTTACCCCCGGGAAGGTCCGGCTGGACCTTCTCCTTGACGGGCCGTCCGGGCGCAGACTTTGCTGTCGGCCGAGCTTCTGACGCTGCTGCCGAGGTGCTGACTGGACTGGCCGTCGTCGGAACCGCTGCTGCGGTGAGGGCGATACCGAGAGCTGCAGCTAATCCTGCAGCGCGCAGCGCCCATGGACGTGACTTCATCATCACGTGGTCCTTCCGGGGAGTGGGAGCGGCGCTGGGCCGCAGGGTTCTGAAACGAAGACTTGCAACGTTGTAATGGAAATATGACATGCGACCCGGATCACGTCAAGCAGCCGTCCGTTGGATTGGAGACATTCATTTTCCAACCCTTGACGATTCGTCTGCCGCTGTGTGATGGTTTCTTACAACGTTGCAAAAGTCATCCCGCACTCATGGTCCGCTACCGCGGCCTGCGGGGTGCGGTACCGCTCAGCTCAGCCCATACACTTGTTTGCTCCACCCAAATCGGAAGGACTGCGTGATGATGAAGTCACGTCCCATGGCCGCAACCCTGGCGCTCTTTACCGCCGCCGGCCTTATGCTCGGCGGTTGCTCCGCCCCCACTGGTGCGGACGCCGGTGGCGAAAAGAAGCTCACGTTCATGTTCCGCGGAGGTGAAGACGAGAAGAAGGCCTATGAAAAGGCCGTGGAGCAGTTCGAAGCCGCCAATGGTGTGGACGTGGACATCATCGTTACCACCGCTGACCAGTACGCCACGAAGCTGAAGGCCGCGATTGCCGGCAAGCAGGTCCCCGATGTTTTCTACATCGGACCCGGCGACGTCCAAGCCTACGTGCAGAACGGAATCGTCAAGGACATCACCGAATACGTGGAAGGCTCCGACACCATCGACCTGGAGAACATCTGGGAGTACGGCGTGAACAGCTACCGCTACGACGGAAAGAGGGTGGGCGAAGGGGCCATCTACGCCCTGCCCAAGGACGTGGGCCCGTTCTCCTTCGGCTACAACAAAACGATGCTGGAGAAGGCCGGAATTCCGCTGCCGGACAAGGACAAGCCGTACACCTTCGACGAGTTCGTGGCGGCCGCTAAGAAGCTGACGGCGGACACCAACGGCGACGGCACCCTGGACCAGTGGGGCACCGGCCTGAACGTCCAGTGGAACCTGCAGCCGTTTGTCTGGTCCAACGGCGGGGACTGGCTCAACGAGGACCGCACCAAGGTTACGGTGGACACCCCGGAGTTTGCTGAATCCCTGCAGTGGTTCGCGGACCTGCAGAACGTCCATGGTGTGACGCCTTCGGTGGCTGAAGCCCAGACCCTGGACACCTACCAGCGCTGGATGAAGGGCGAAATCGGGTTCTTCCCCATCGCCCCCTGGGATCTCTCCACTTACCAGAAGCTGGGCTTTGAATGGGACGTCATTCCTTACCCGGCCGGAGACACCGGCAAGACGGCCAGTTGGATCGGTACCCTCGGCGTCGCTGTTTCCGAAAGCACGAAGTACCCCGAAGAAGCTGTAAAGCTGGTTGAATACCTCACCGCCAACAAGGAAGCCCAGCAGAGCCTGGTGGACGCCGGGATCCAGATCCCCAACCTGAAGGATATGGCCGAGACCTGGGCCGCGGACACCACTACCAAGCCGGCCAACAAGGCCGAGTTCCTCGAGGTCGTGAAGGACTACGGCCGTGCGCTTCCAGGCGGCAATACCTTCAACGCTGAGTGGTACGACGAACTCTTCACCAACATCCAGCCTGTTTTGGATGGCAAGCAGACGGCGGCGGACTACCTGAAGGAAGCACAACCCAGGATGCAGGAATTCCTGGACTCCGCCAACCAGCAATCCGGCAACTAGGGCTGGGATCACCGGTATGACAACCATTACGCGCCCCCGCCGCTCGCGGCTTCACCGGAAGGAACACCAGGCCGCCCTCGCGTTTGTTGCCATACCGGTGATCGGGTTCCTCCTCTTTACTCTCTTCCCGCTCCTTTTCTCGGTCTACGCTTCTTTCACGAACTGGAACGGCATTTCAGCGCCGGTCTTCAAGGGCCTGGACAATTACAGCAAGATGTTCGGCGACCGCTACTTCCTGCAGTCGCTCTGGAACACGCTGTACATGATGATCGGCATTCCGATCGGCCTGGTCATCTCCCTGGGCCTGGCACTGGCCATGAACCGTAAAATGCGCGGAACCACGTTCTTCCGCACCGTCTACTACCTGCCTGTGATCTCCTCGATCGCCGCCGTCGCCATCCTCTGGCAGTGGGCCTTCAACGGTGACTTCGGCCTCATCAACCAGGGCCTTGCCCTGGTCGGAATCGACGGCCCCAACTGGCTGCAGGACACCGCGACGGTCAAGCCCGCGCTCATCATCATGGCCATCTGGAAGGGCCTCGGATATTCCATGCTTCTTTACCTGGCCGCCCTCCAGTCGGTGCCCCGCTACCTTTATGAGGCGGCCGCCCTGGACGGCGCCACCGCCTGGCAGCAGTTCCGGCACATCACCATTCCCATGGTCCGGCCGGTCACGTTCTTCCTCATCGTCACCAGCATCATCGGAGGATCGCAGATCTTCGTCGAAATCAACATCATGACTCCCACCGGCGGACCTGAGTTCCAGTCGGCGTCCATCGTTTGGTACATCTGGCAAAAAGCGTTCGACAACCTCCAGATGGGCTACGCCTCCGCCATGTCCGTGGTCCTCGGACTACTGGTCTTCGCCATCACCTTCATTCAGTTCCGGCTCAACCGCCGCAACCAGTTCTCCATCGATTGAGGCAGGCAGCCATGTCCGCACAGAATGTCATCACCACCCCTCCGCTGGAGCCCAGTCACGGAATTCCGGGCGGCACCAGGGCCCCGAGCCCCTCCGCTTCACGTCGCACCGGTGGCGGGTCGCGGTCCGCCAAGGACGCGCTCCGCTTGGGCAACATCCTCACCACCCTGATCCTCAGCGTCGGTGCCGTGGTGATGATCGCCCCGCTCGCCTGGACCTTTTCCACCTCGCTTAAGACCAAGGACGGCGTCTTTGAGCTTCCGCCGCAGTGGATCCCGGATCCGTTCGTGTGGGAGAACTACGCCCGCATCTGGACTTCCGGCCCGCTCCTTACCGGCATTCAGAACAGCCTGATCGTTGCCTGCTCGGTGACCATCGTCGGCTCGCTGACCTCCGCGCTCGCGGCCTTTGCCTTCGCCAAGATGCGGATGCCCTTCAAGAACGTCCTGTTCCTGGGGCTCCTGTCCGGGCTCATGATCCCGTTCCCCACCCTGATGATTCCGCAGTTCACCATCTTCGCCAGCATCGGCTGGGTGGATACGCTGTTGCCGCTGATCGTGCCGGGACTCTTCGGCAACATCATCATGATCTTCTTCCTGCGCCAGTTCCTGAACAGCATTCCGGACTCCATCGTGGAAGCGGCACGAATCGACGGGGCCTCCTATCTGCAGATTTTCTGGACGCTCATCCTGCCGGCCATCCGCCCGGCACTTGCCGCCCAGTTCATCCTCTGGTTCATGGCGATGTGGAACGATTACCTTGCCCCGATCATCTACCTCAACTCACCGGGCACCCAGACGCTGCAGTTGGTTATTGCCAACTTCAACGCCCAGTACGCCATCCAGACGGACTACCCGCTGATCATGGCCGCATCCTTCGTGGCGCTCCTGCCGGTTCTGATCGTCTTCGTGGTGTTCCAGCGTCAGATCATCGAATCCATCGCGCTCTCCGGATCCAAGGGCTGAACCGTGGCTCTCGACATCAACGTTTCCAGGGAGCTCCTCCCTCTCCCTGCGGGGGCCGGCCTTGAGCCTTCCTCCTGGGGCGCGCGCCATGCCCACGATCCCACGGTGGTGCGGGACGATGACGGCACGTACTACATGTTCTCCACTGATGCCGTCGCCAATACCGAAGATATACCGGCAGGAGTACATATCAGGACCTCTGCGGACCTCGTGGAGTGGACGTACATCGGAACAGCGTTTGACGGCGTGCCGGAAGCGGTTGCCCAGTGGTCCGGGGCCCGTGGACTGTGGGCGCCTGAAGTAGTCCGCTGGCCCGGCGGCGCGTGGCATATGTACTACTCCGCTTCAACGTTCGGGTCCAACACGTCAGCCATCGGACTGGCTGTTGCATCGTCGCTGGCTGGCCCCTGGGAGGACCGCGGGCTGGTGGTGGCGACCCGGGCAGGTGAACATTCCCAGAACGCCATAGATGCTGCGGTGACGTTAGATGCCGACGGAGCACCCTGGTTTACCTACGGCTCCTTTTTCTCGGGAATCTACACGCTGCCATTGAACCTGGACACGGGCCTGCCCTTGGTGAAAGGAGATTTGGGGACAGTTATCGCCCGCCGTCCCAAGTCGGTGGAAGGGGCTGTGGAAGGCGCCTTCGTCCTGTACCGGCCGGAGGAGCACCGCTACGTCCTCTTTTGCTCCTACGACTCTCTCTTCAATACTTACAACATGCGTGTGGGCGTCGCAGACTCCATCGCGGGGCCCTACCGCGACTTCCGTGGCACGGACATGACGGATATGGACGCACCTCCCGCGGCTGTGGGAACCAAGGTGTTGGGCAGCTACCAGTTCAACGGCGGCACCGGCTGGCTGGCCCCCGGCCACAATTCAATCCTCACCCAGGTGGGTCCGGACGGCATGGAGTATTTCGGAGTCCACCACGTCCGCTTCGCCGCGGATCCGAGCCAGCACGTGGTCCAGCTCCGGCGGGTCTTCTTTAACGCGTCCGGCTGGCCGGTGGTCTCGCCCCAGCCGTTTGCGGGAGTGCAACGGGAAATGCTCCCCGCACCTGTTCCGGTGGCAGGAATCTGGCAGGTTCTCCGTTTCGCGCCAGAGTCCGCAGAGCTTGTCATGGCTGTGGCCATGGAACTCGAAAGCACCACTGGTGACTGCGCTGTTTCTTCCGGCACTCCAGCCCAAATCCGACTTTGTACCGTCACCCCCGGGCCAGACGGTGCCGTCGAACTTGATGCCGTGGTTTTCGGTTCCTGGGACTGGGCCGGGGGCCGGACTGCGCTGTCCTTCAGCGGCGTCGACCAGCACGGTGTCGCCTGGAGTGGAACCAGGGAGGCCGCGCTGTGAATGATGCTCCACTGGGTTGGGCCGGACGTTTGATGGACTGGCTCCGCTTCGCAACCCGGCTGGTCCTGGTCAACGTTTTGTCTATCATCGGAATCCTGGCCGGGCTGGTGGTCCTCGGGGTGTTCCCCGCGGCCGTCGCCGCCACTTCAGTCCTGGGCAGGCTGCGCAGTGGAACAGCCGGGGACACTTTAATCCGGGACTTCATCACGGCGTACCGCTTCCAGTTTTGGCACGCCAACCGGGTGGGAAGTCTCTTCTGGATCGCCGGCGTCGTGCTTTGCCTGGACTTCCTGGCCCTGCTCGGGCCGGCCGGGCCTGCCATTCCAGCGGCCGCGCACGCTGTCCTGCTGACGCTTTCGACGCTTGCCGCACTGGGAACCTTGGCTGCCGCTGCAACCGCTGTTGCCCTGTGCAGCCGCTATCGGGACAAGGCGGCGAGAACGTGGCGGACGGCATTTATGCTGCCGCTCGTATCGCCGGTGATGAGCCTGTCCCTGCTTGTCACGCTGGCAGCCGCAGCCGTGGTCTTTTCCGGGTTGGCGGTGCTGGTGCCCCTTGTGGGCGCGTCCGTTCCCCTGCTGCTCTCCGGCTGGCTGGTGGGGAAACGGCTCGCAGGGCTGGAACCCGCCGGCACGTCCCCCGCCTAGACCCCCCTGACTATCCGCTCCCTCCAACTTTTTCATCTTCTACAACGTTATACAGAACAGGAACAAACCAATGATCATTACCTCAACCACTGCAGACCAGACGGAACTGGCCGTTGTGGCGCCCACAGTCATAACCATCGACAGGGGCGCCGTTGTGGCACCTGTCAGCTGCCGCATCTTCGGCTCCTTCGTGGAGCACCTGGGCCGTTGCGTCTATGACGGCATCTACGAGCCCGACCACCCCACCGCCAACGAGGACGGCTTCCGGCTGGACGTCATCGAATTGGTCAAGGAGCTGGGCTCCAGCACCATCCGCTATCCCGGCGGCAACTTTGTCTCCGGCTACCGCTGGGAGGACGGCGTTGGCCCGCGCGACCAGCGACCGGTCCGGCGTGACCTCGCCTGGCACTCGCTCGAGTCCAACCAGGTGGGCCTGGACGAGTTCGCCCGCTGGTGCGAGCTCACCGGCTCGGAACTGATGATGGCCGTGAACCTGGGCACCCGCGGAATCGAGGCGGCCCTCGACCTTCTGGAGTACACCAATCACCCCTCCGGGACCGCCCTCAGCGAGCAGCGCATCGCTAACGGCGCGAAGGATCCCTATAACATCCGCATGTGGTGCCTGGGCAACGAGATGGACGGTCCCTGGCAGATTGGGCATATGTCCGCGGAGGATTACGGAAAGCTCGCGGCCCGCACCGCCTCCGCCATGAAGACCGCCGACAAGAACCTGGAACTCGTCGTCTGTGGCTCGTCCGGATCCTCCATGCCCACATTCGGTGAGTGGGAGCGCGTAGTCCTGGAGCAGAGCTATAACTACGTGGACTACATCTCCTGCCACGCCTACTACCAGGAGCGCAACGGCGACCTCGGCTCCTACCTGGCGTCCTCGCTGGACATGCAGTACTTCATCGAGACCGTGGTGGCCACCGCTGACCACGTCAAGCACAAGCTCAAGAGCAAGAAGACCATCCAGCTCTCCTTTGACGAGTGGAACATCTGGTACCTGGACGAGCACCAGGCCTCCGACGAGGTCAACGAGGACTGGAGCCACGCGCCGCGCCAGCTGGAGGACACCTACTCCGTGGCCGACGCCGTAGTGTTCGGCAACCTCCTGATGACGCTCCTGAAGAACCACGACCGGGTTGCGGCCGCATCCCTCGCCCAGCTGGTGAACGTGATCGCGCCCATCATGACCGAACCCGGCGGCGATACCTGGCGCCAGACAACGTTCTTCCCGTTCTCGGTCACGTCACGCCTCGCGAAGGGTGAGGTGCTCCGGCCCCGGGTCGAGGCCGGAACGTACACGACGGCGGTCTACGGCCAGGCGCCGCTGATCGATGCCGTGGCTACCGCCGACGCGACCACGGGGGAGTCCGCACTCTTCCTGGTCAACCGCAGCCTGACCGAGTCGATTGACGTGACCATCAATGTCTCCGAACTCAACGCGAAAATGATCACCGAGGCCGTGACGCTGCACGATGAGGACGTGTATGCGAAGAACACGCTTCAGGACCAGAACCGGGTTGGCCTGAAGCAGCTGGACGGCGCCGTCCTGGACGAGGGGACGCTCACCGTGACGCTTCCGCCGGTCTCCTGGTCCGCCGTCGCGCTCGGCTGACGTGACCCAGCCAGACAGGCCCGCTGCCAGCCGCCCTGCTGTCCGATGGACAGCGGCGCGGCTGGCAGCGGTGGTGGCCGTCGTGGTCCTGGTGCTGACTGGCTGCGGTGCAACGCCGCCTGAGCCGGAGGCGGGCATAACAGGCGAACTCTCCGGTGACTTCTTCACCCACGATCCCGCGCTGGTCAAGGGGGAGGGCGGGGCGCCCTGGTTTATCTACTCCACCGGGAACGGGCAGGTGGCCGACGGCAACATCCAGGTGCGGCGCTCAGACGACGGCGTGAATTGGGAGTACGCCGGTGAGGTGTGGCAGGAAAAGCCCGGCTGGCTCAAGGAAGCGGTGCCTGGCGTGGACAACCTCTGGGCGCCGGAACTGTACGAGCATGACGGGACCTGGTACCTGTACTACTCGGCGTCGACGTTCGGGAAGAACCTCTCGGTGATCGCACTGGCCACGAGCACCACACTCGACCCAGCCGACCCGGACTACGGGTGGGTGGACCAGGGGCAGGTGATCTCATCCGAGGGGCGAAGGTTCAACGCCATCGATCCCGGCATTGCCGAGGATGAAAACGGCACGCCCTGGATGTCCTTTGGCTCCTTCTGGACGGGACTGCAGCTATTGGAGCTCGAGTGGCCGACAGGCCTGCGCGCCGGGACGGAAGAGCCACTAACGATCGCGGACCGGAAGGCGCCGCCGAACGCGATCGAGGCCCCGTACATCCTCCCGCACGACGGCAAGTTTTACCTGTTCTTCTCCCGAGACTTCTGCTGTGAGGGATTGGAAAGCACCTACAATATTGCTGTCGGCAGGGCGGACAGCATCGCCGGACCCTACCTCGACGCAGAAGGCAAGCGGCTGCTCGACGGCGGCGGCACACCACTTCTGGCGTCTGACGACGGGCGCGTGGGGCCGGGCGGGCAGTCCGTTTCCGGCAATACACTCGCCTTCCACTACTACGCGGAGGAACTCGACGGCGCCTTTCGCCTTGGGCTTGCTGACCTGGAGTGGGAGGACGGCTGGCCTAAGGCGCGATGGGAGTAGAACTAGGCGGCGCCGGCCGCGGCGTTGCCCAGGGTCGATTCCCTTGAAACCACGCGGAACGCCGTCTCGATCTCCCGGGGCGGCGCTCCGGCGGGGTCCTTGATCCGCTCCAGCAGCATGCGGATGGCAGTCTCCGCGATCTCCGTGCGGCCGGGATCAACAGTGCTCAGGGTTGGAAGGGAGTAACGGGTTTCGTCCAGGTCATCGAAGCCAATCACAGCAACATCGTCCGGGACACGGAATCCGGCTTCCTGCAGGACACGCACCGCGCCCTGGGCGAGGGTGTCGTTCAGCCCGAAGACGGCGTCGAAGGACACTCCGCGGTCCAGGAGGTCGTGCATGGCTGCGGCACCGTTGGACCGGTGCCAGTCCACCACATAGGCGATGATCCCGTCGTCGTAAGGAATGCCCCGGGCCTTAAGCGCCTCCCGGTACCCGCGCAACCTAAGTCCCGCGGAGCCGATGACCTCGCCCTCATGGGCGCCAACGACGGCAATACGTTTCTTGCCGAGGTCCAGCAGGTGCTCGGTAGCGGCCCGCGCGGCGGGAACGTTCTGCATGGTGACGTGGTCTGAAGAACTGCCGAAGATGCGCTCGCCGAGGAGGACAATCGGCACGTCAGCCTTGATCAGGTCCGCATCTTCCTGGCCGAGTGCCAGCGGGCTGAAGATCAGGCCATCGGACATCTTGAGCCGCGGGCTGGCCATCACCTCCAGCTCGCGCTTGCGGTCGGCGCCGGTCTGTTCAATGAGCACCACCAGCCCGCGCTTCGCCGCCGCTTCGATCACGGCGTCGGCCAGTTCCGCGAAATAGGGAAGGCGCAACTGCGGCAGCGCCAGGGTGATGGCCCCGGTGTGCCCGGACCGCAGGCTTCGGGCAGTCAGGTTGGGCCGGTAGCCCAGCTCTGCGATCGCCTTTTCCACCTTGGCTCGGGTGGTATCCCGGACATGGGGGTGGTTGTTGATCACGTTGGAGACGGTCTTGAAGGACACACCTGCCACCCGTGCCACGTCGTGAAGAGTTGCCGCCATGCCTGTTCCCCTGCTCCTGCCGCGGCCCGCAGGCCAGTACCTGCAATTTTACAACGTTGAAGCGGCTCGCCCTGTTGCAGTCAGCGCAGGGGCGGGCCTCCCTGCGGCAAACAGCGCGGCCCGCTCCCCAGCGCCTCCTCAGGTCCGCTTTCGGCCCGACCGGTCCTTCCGCTCAGCTGTCTCCCGCTCGGCCCACCGCTGGGACTTCCCGACCGACACCACCTTCTGGTGCCACTCCCGCTGGTAGGCACGCTGCGCCGCGGCGTCGCTCCTGCGAGCCAGGGCGGCCAGCTCGCGCTGCAGCTTCAGGTAGTTGTGCCAGCGGCGTTCCTCCAGCCCGCCGTCGGCAATGGCTTCCTGCACGGCGCAGCCGGGCTCGCTCTGGTGTGCGCAGTCCGCAAACCTGCACTGACCGGCCAGCGCCTCCACGTCGCCGAACATATCGCCGATGCCGTCCTCGGCGTCGAACAACCCGAAGCCCCGCACCCCGGGTGTGTCCATCAGGACCGTCCCGTTCGGAAGGGGCACCAGTTCCCGCGACGTGGTGGTGTGCTTCCCCTTGAAGTCGCCGGAGCGCACCACCCCGGTGTGCTGGACCTCGCGGCCCACCAAGGCGTTGATGAGCGTGGACTTTCCGGCACCGGACGGGCCAAGGAGGACAATGGTGCCGCCCGCCGGAATTTGCGCGAGCATCTGGTCGATGCCGTCACCGTTCTCCGCGGAGGTTGTGACCACGTCCACGCCCGCCGCCTGCAGGATGACTTTGCCGACGACGTCGTCCGCCACGTCTGCGAGGTCCGCCTTGGTGATGATCACCAAGGGAGTGGCCCCGGAGTCCCACGCCGCCACGAGGGTGCGCTCCAGCCGGTTGTGCGTGAGCGGCCGGTCCACCGGCACCACCACGCCCACCATGTCCATGTTCGCGGCCAGGACCTGCGCCGCGGAAGAGTCCTCGAAAGCACGCTTGCGGCTTAGTTCCGAGCGCCGCGGAAGGACGCCTAGGATCTGGCGGTCGCCGGCGCGGTTGGGGCCGATCCAGACCCAATCACCGGTGACGGCCGCTTCTCCCGTCAGCGGATAGGGCAGGTGCAGGAGGTCCCCACCCGCTGCCACCAGCAGCAGGTTGCGGTCCACGCGGACCACCCTGCCCGGTTCCGTCGCGCCAGGGATGGGATGCTTTTGGAAGTGCTGGGCGATGGCGGGGGTGTAGCCGTAGAGGAGCGGGCCGTTGCTTGCGATGTTTGTGGTTGAGCTGTTGGTGCTGTCCAGGGCACTGCCTGAAGATGTGTTCACAGTGATACCTCGGGGGAAAGCCCCTGGGCACCAGCCTTTCGGCCTGGTTACGGCGCTGCGCGAAGTCAGGCGGGGCCGGTGCTGTACAGGGGGAGGGTTTGGATGATGGGGACGCAGCGCTCTGGGCGCACGGCTGTAACAATCATCAAAAGCACCTCCTGTTCCGCAAGGGGGACCTGCATCGCGTCCCTCAATTTCGGAGCCCTGTGGCTTCCCGCTGGGCGGCACCGCCGTTTGGGGGGGTGCCGGGTCCTACTGTAGTTGCAGGCGTCGGGATCCACCAGAGGTTGGTTAAGGACCACAGCTTGTCGAACAGAGTTGCACCGCGGCCGCCCCTTGCGACACCTGTCGCTCAGGGCGCGTCGGGACCGAGGGCGTCAGACCCGCCGTGCGGAACCTCTGCGCAGGAACCAGCGGATACTCCTACCGTTGCAGCTCCAGCGCCCGCTTTTCCCGCGCGGAAATTTTCGAGACATAGCCGCAGTTCGTACACGTGATCTGATAGGACCGCGACGTAGTGAACACCGGGATGAAGAACAGGGTGAACTTGGTGGCCCGCTCCTCGAGGTGGTGGTGGACGAACGAGCGGCAGTACTGGCAGGTGGCCGCCTTGCCGGGAAGCGCCTTAAGCACTGTCTTGAAACCGAAAAGAAGGAGCATGGGGTCTTGCCTTCCGTGGTGGTTCTGCGGGCTATCTGACAACCTTATGCCCTGAACAATCCGCCGCGTTTCCCTGACAGGCTCCCGGACGGGTGTAATACTGGGGTCGGCAGCTTTTCGGCATCGGGGGGACTTCGGTTACATGCTTCTGGATACCGTCACGCTGAGAATCGCGTTCGGCTTGATGGCCTTGGTTCTGGTGTTCCTCTTCTACTTCTCCGCCTACCGGATCACTCGCTCGCCGTACAGCGGATGGTGGTGCCTGGCCCTCCTGTTTTTCCTCTTCGGGTCTGCTTGTTTTCTGCTGGACGGCACCCCCCACCAGGTCTGGGCAAATCCCCTGGGCAACGTGCTGCTCGTCCATGGCGGCGTCGCCGTTTGGGCCGGTGCCCGTTCGCTGCGGACAGTCGCGCCGCCAAAGTGGGCCTTCACCGGCATTCCGCTGGTCACGCTGATCGCCTCCGTGTTGGACAACCCGGCCACCAATACCTGGTCCGGCGGGCCGGTGTTCCTGGGAGCCATGACCCTCACCATCGGGTTGGCGTCCCGCGAGCTGTGGCGCCTGGAGCCAGGGTATTCACGCGTCCGGATCCCCATGGCCGTAGCTGCCGGCGGCCTGACAGTCTTCTATCTGCTGCGCTGGGTTGCCTTCCTGCTGGAGGGCCAGGACGGGCCCACCTTCGTCACCGTCTTCGGTTCCGCCGTGACCACCCTGGTGACCATGGTGCTGCTGGTGGTGGTCTCGTTCAGCATGGCCGCGCTCAGCAGCGAACAGCAGACCAGGGCCTTGCGGGTGGTTGCTTCCCGCGACGACCTGACCGGGCTGCTCAACCGCAAGGCCTTCCTGGACCTGGCGGCAGAACAGTTGGCGGACCGCACCATCACCCGCGGTTCCGGCACCCTCATCCTGGCCGACCTGGACCACTTCAAGACCGTGAACGATACCTACGGCCACGCCGCCGGAGACCTCGCCCTGCAGTCCTTCGCCGAGGCCTGTACCGATACTGTCCGAACCACTGACCTGGTGGGACGGTACGGCGGAGAGGAGTTTGTCCTGCTTTTGCCCGGCACCAGTGCGGAGCGGGCGGAAACGATCGCCGAGGAAATCAGCAGGCGGCTGGCGGCGGCGCCAACGGCGGAGGAGATGGAGATGCCGACGGTCAGTTACGGGATTTCCACGTACGACGCCGACACCACCGATGTTGACGATCTCATCGCCGCTGCGGACGGCGCTTTGTATTCGGCCAAGTCACTGGGCAGGAACCGCGTTGCCCGCAGCGACCGGATGCTCTAGCACGGCCGCTGCGCGCTTCAGCTGCCGGCGTTAAGCTTTCCGGCCAGCCGCTCGCGCATCTGGACGCTGGCGGAGTTCAGGCCGAGCAGTTCCACCGCCCGGCCGTGGCGGCGGTACTTCTCGGTCACGGCGTCCAGCACGGCAATGGTGGAAGCATCCCACAGGTGCGAGGCGTGCAGGTCCACCACCACCCGGCTGATGTCCGGCTCCGCATCCAGGGCGTACTCGAACTGCATGTAAAGATCGTTTGACGAGGCAAAAAACAGCTCGCCGTCCACGGTATACGTGGCAACGTTTTCGCTGTTGATCTCCAGTACCGTGCGCTCAACGGTGACAAAGTGGGCCACGCGCCGGGCAAACATGGCCATGGCTGCCAGCACCCCGACGCCGACGCCGATGGCCAGGTTGTGCGTCGCCACCACCACTCCCACCGTGATCAGCATGACGGCGGTTTCCGACTTTGGCATCCGGCCCAGCGTCCGCGGAGCGATCGAGTGCCATTCGAAGGTGATGGCGGAGACGAAGATCATCACCGCTACGAGCGCGGCCATGGGGATAAGGCCCACGACGTCGCCGAGCACCACCACGAGGACCAGCAGGAAGACTCCGGCCAGGAACGTGGACACGCGGCTGCGCGCCCCTGAGCCCTTGACGTTGATCATGGTCTGCCCGATAACGGCGCAGCCGCCCATGCCCCCCAGGAACCCGGTGACAATGTTGGCAACACCCTGCCCCCACGATTCCCGGTTCTTGTTGGAGCGGGTGTCCGTGATGTCGTCCACCAGCTTGGCAGTCATCAGCGATTCCAGCAGCCCCACCAGCGCCATGGACAGCGAAAACGGCGCAATGACCTGGACGGTCTCCCACGTCAGGGGGACGTTTGGAAGGAAGAACGTGGGCAGGCTTTCCGGCAACTGGCCCTTGTCATTGACGGTGGGCACGTCCAGTCCTGCCACTACCGCAATGACGGTGAGCACCACGATAGCCACCAGAGGTGAGGGCACCGCCGTCGTAATCCTGGGGAGTCCCACCACGATCACCAAACCGGCGGCGACGAGGGGGTAGACCAGCCAGGGGACGCCGATCAGCTCCGGGAGCTGGGCCATAAAGACCAGGATGGCCAGGGCGTTGACGAAGCCCACCATGACGGACCGGGGGATAAAACGCATGAGCCGGGTGACGCCGGCTACGGCGAGGAGGATCTGGAAGACGCCGGCCAGGATGACGGCCGCAATGAGATGGTCCAGCCCGTGGCTGCGCATCAGGGGAGCGATCACCAGCGCGACGGCGCCCGTGGCGGCGGAAATCATGGCAGGCCGGCCGCCGACAAAAGAAATGGTCACCGCCATGGTGAAGGAGGCGAACAGGCCGATCCGGGGATCCACGCCCGCAATCACGGAGAAGGCGATCGCCTCGGGAATGAGGGCCAGCGCCACCACCAGCCCAGCCAGGGCTTCGGTTTTCAGCCGGCGCGGGGAGCGGAGCGTGGCGCGCACAGACTGCAGTTGCCGGGGCGACGGCGCCTTGTTCTCAGCGGTGGAAACAGCCATGGTCCGGCTCCAATCGGGCATCGGAAGCGCGGCAGCAGGAGAGGTGTGCGCTTTCGCAAGGATGTGGGTGGTCAGGAAGGAAGGCGCTTCCTTGCGCCGGAATACAAGAGCTGGCCGGGCAGAGGCGGCGTGCCGCGGGCCGGACTCTCCAACTTTACGCGGAGCCGCGGAGGAACCCGCACCTGCGCCTGTTTCCAGCCGTGGCTTCCGGCCGGCCGTCATCCAGGGGCAGCGGGAAGCCCGGCTGGTAAAATGGCCGGGTTGCAGAGCGGCTTTCTCGCTGGTGCAACCAGCGCCGTAACGAAGTAGGGGACCAACAATTATGACGGCAGGCGGTGCACACCTCGGAACGTCGGAAAGCAAGCCAGGCCAGCCCGACCCGCCGGCCACTGCCGCCGACGAGCCCGGCAAACGCCGCGCCTATGTAGCAACAATCGAGGGATTCGTCGGTTCCCTGATGATGTTCGTTGGCTCCATCGGCACAGGCTGGATCGCCAACGGCTCGCCCATGATCCGCCAGCCCGTGGTCATCGCCCTCCGGACTGAAGGCTGGGGAGTCACAGTTTCCACCGTGCTGCTGACGGTGGGCGCCATGGTGCTGATGCGTTCGTGGCTGCGGTTGGGGCAGCGGCTGGCTGATTGGGGGAAATCGTCCCTCAGGTCCGTTGTAATCGCCATTTCCGCCTGGTGCCTGCCGTTGCTTTTCTGCGTGCCGGTCTTTTCCCGCGACGTCTACGCCTACACCGGCCAGGGCCGCCTGGTGATGGAGGGCCAAAACCCGTACGAGGTGGGCATCTCCACCCTTAACAACTGGTTCTCGCTCGGGGCAGACCCTGCCTGGGCGGAGAACAGGACCCCGTATGGCCCCTACTTTCTGTGGCTGGCGCGCGCCGTCGTCGGGCTGACCGGCGCCCAGCCCGACGTCTCCGTGCTGCTCTTTCGGCTTCTCGCCGGGGCGGGCGTCCTGCTCTGCGTCATCTACGTGCCCAAGCTGGCGGAGCTGCACGGCATTAACGGGGCCCGTGCACTCTGGATTGCCGTAGCCAACCCCCTGTTCCTGATCAGCTTCATCGCCAGCGCCCACAACGACGCACTCATGGTGGGCCTCGCCGTAGCCGGCGTTTACCTCGCGGCAACGCGCCGCTACCTGCTGGGCATTCTCCTGGTCACTGCGTCCATCGGGATCAAGCCCATCACGGTGCTCCTGCTTCCGTTCATCGGGCTGATGTGGGCGGGCCCCTCGGCCACCTGGCCGCGGAAGTTCCTGATGTGGGGTGCAACGGCGGGCATCAGTTTCGCCACGCTGGCCGCCAGCGGCATCCCGTATAACCTCGGGCTGGGCTGGACCTGGGCCATCATGGACGCGACGCCGGGCTACACGGGCTATTCGCCGTCGGGCTTCCTGGGCCAGCAGGTGGAGTTCCTGGGCAACGTGCTGGGCCTGCCCGGCGGGACCTTCGCCACCGTGCTGCGGACCGGCATGAAGTATGCCGCCATCGGACTGGTCCTGCTGCTGATGTTCCGCGGCGACTACTCGCGGGTGGTGCGCCGGATGGCCCTGGCGTTTACCGCCGTCGTGATGCTCTCTCCCATCATCCAGCCCTGGTACATCCTCTGGTTTGTGCCGTTCCTGGCCGTGACCGGGATCCGGGATGACTGGCAGATCAGATCGTTCTACGTGGGCGTGACGTTCTTTGTGGTGTTCGGGGCGCAGGATCAGCTGTCCGTATGGTCCTTCGTGGAACTGCCTATCGACGCGTCGTCGCTGGCGTTCGTGACCGCCCTGGCATTTACGTTCTACCTTTTATTCCTCGACGTGCATACACGGAAGCTGCTCTTCGAAGGCAAACCAGTCGACCTGGCGAAGCGGGGCTGTGACTGGGTCCTTGCGCGGCGCGAGGCCCGTCGGGTCAGGGCCGGCGAGCCCGGCCGGCAGCAGCTGGGCAGCCGCTGAGCCAGCCGCTGCGTCAGGCTCCGGCGGGCACCGCAGCGGGAGATTTGCGGCCCAGCTCGGCAGTCCGCTTTACCGACCACCACAGCAGCACCACAAGGAGCACGTTGCGGGTGGTAAGGATCGCCGCCATTACCGGGTGGGCATGAATCAGCGGCGTGTAGAACAGGGGATAGATCACGAAGGTGGTCATGGCGATCCCCATCAGCAGGGCTGCCGGAACCTTCCAACGCTCCCAGTCGTGTGTGAGTCCGGCGATGATCACCGGGGCCAGCCAGATGATGAACTGCGGGGAACCCACCTTGTTGAACACGATGAAGGCGGTGACCATCATGAGGGACCCCTCAAGGAACAGCTCCTCCCGCTCGGCCCCGCGGTTCAGCGCGCGCACCAGCAGGATGGCGGCACCCACGGCGGCCAGGATCAGGAGCGGCTGCATCAGGTAGGCAGCCATGGTGGCGCCCGGACCGTAGACCTCAGTGGAGTTGATGGCGGTGTTGTCCGCCATCCTGGAGCCCGCGATGTTGAACACGCTCAGCCACACCCACGGCGTGGAGAAAGTTGCCTCCAACTGCATGCCGCGCTCGCCCTGGTTGGTGAGGAAGTCCATGATGTGCGGCAGCCCACCGGAGAGCCACGTTCCCAGCGCGACAACCACCGTCACCGCAATGCCGGAGAGGACCACTTGAACGCGTTTCCGGCTGGCAATCACGATAGGTGCCAGCACGGCAGCCGGCCACACCTTGATCCAGGTGGCGATGCTGAGCAGGATGCCGGCCACCACGGGGCGCTGCGCCGCATACAGCAACGCGATCAGCACGATGGGGGCGGTGATGCCCTCCACCCGCGCGAAGCTGAGGTAGCCCATAAAAACCGTGAAGAACAGCCACCACCAGGCGGGGGCGATGCCGCTCACCTTCCGCGGACCTCGGGTGAGGAAGACAAGGCCGACGGCGTTGAGGGCTGAGATGATCAGGAACCAGACCAGCAGATAGAGGCCGGGTCCGGCGATGTTCGCGAGGAAGATGGGGATTTGGGCCAGCACCGGATAGACCCAGGGGCTGATTTTCCCGTCGAGGTTCTCCGGGTTGTAGCCGTCCTGCGCCCACTGGCGGTACTGCTCCGTGTCGCTGAAGGTATCGCCGTGCAGGAAGAAGGACGCCATCCAGCCCAGGAAGTAGAGATGCACGACGGCGAAACCCCACCACACGCTGGAAGGGCGGGCGAACCAGTCCACCACCTTCGCCGGAAGGACATTGGTGCGGACGCTGACCAGCCGGTCGAAGAACCTGGTGGAAATCTTAGGACTCCTTCAGTGCGGGAGCGGCCGCGGGCGTCTTCTTGCCCAGCAGGTAGAGGCGCCGCACGCTCCACAGGAACAGGACCACCAGGAGGACGTTGCGGATGGTCAGCACCAGCGCCATCCACGGGTTGTTGTGGCTGAGGGCGTCGTAGAAGAGGGGGTAGATGAAGTACGTGGCCACGGCGATGACGATCAGCATGGCGGCGGGGACCCGCCATTCGCGCCAGCTATGGGCCAGTCCGACGGCAACCGCCGGGGCGAGCCAGACCATGAATTGCGGGGAGCCAACTTTGTTGAACACCACAAATGCGGTGGCCAGGGTCAAGGCGCCGGCCAGGAGCAGTTCGGTACGGTCCACGCCGCCGCTGGGCTTGCCGCTGCGCTGATTTCCATTGTGCAGGGCCCAAAACGTCAGGCCGGCAACCAGCAGTGCGGCCAGGATCAGGAGGGGCTGCATCAACACGGACATCAGCGCCGTGCCGGGGCCGTCCACCTGCATGGAGTTGATGTCCGTGTTCATGTACATCCGGGAATCACCGATGTTCAGGACGGACAGCCAGAGCCACGGGGTGGTGAAGGTGGCTTCGAGCTGCATGCCGCGGTCGCCCTGCTGGGTGAGGAAGTTCAGGAGTTTCGGGAGGCTGCCCGCCGCGGCGGCCAGCGCCACCACAGCCGCCGACGTCGCAATTCCGGCAAGAACCACCAGGAGCCGGTTCTTCACGACGGCGAACAGGGCCAGCATGACGGCGGCCGGCCAGACCTTCACCCAGGTTCCGATGGCCAGCAGGACGGAAGCGATGAAGGGGCGGTTCACGCCGTAGGCGAGGGCCACCAGCACCAGCGGGGCAGTGAGGCCGTCCACGCGGGCGAAGCCGAGCCAGCCCATGAGGAACGTGAAAACCAGCCACCACCAGCCGGCGGGAATGGCCTGGCGGTCCCGGCCGCGGTTGGTGAGTTTCAGCAGGGCCCAACCGTTGAGGACTGTGGTCATCAGGACCCAGAGGAAGAAGAACGGCCCGGGGCCGGCGACGCCCGCAATGGCCATTGGTATGAGCGCGAGGATGGGGTACACCCAGGGGCTGGGGCCGCCGGTGAGATTGGCTTCGTTGAATCCGGCCATGGCCCAGTCACGGTAAATGAAGGTGTCGCTGAACGCCTCACCGCGGAGGGAGAGCGAAGCCGCAAAGACAAGGAAAACCAGGTGCACCACGATGAATCCGCCCAGCAGCCCGCGCCCCGTGTTCAGCCGGGTCCGGGCGGCCGCGGGAAGGATGACGTTGCGGATCCTGGTGAGATTGCCGAAGATAGCTTCCGTGGAAATGGCGGGATCCTTGTCGGGTTGTGGCACAGCCGGGCCGTTGCGCAGTGGTGCGTGGGTCATGAAGGGGAGGGCACCCGGGCGCGTTACAGCGCCTGAAAGTGGTTCCGCCCGCGTTCAACTCTAATTGACGGCGCATCACGGCCCGTAATTGCTGTCCATCGGCCGTCCTGGCGCGGGAAGTGGCCAAGGACCCACTGGTGCTCGACTTCTTAGGGCTCACAAAAGAGGCCGAGGAGCTCGCCATCGAGGAAGCCATGACGCTGCGCATGTCTTAAACACTGGCAGAGTTCGGTAAGGGCTTTGCCTTCTATGGCCGGCAGTACCACCTCGATGTAGGCGAAGGCTTCTACATCGACCTCTCCTGGTGCACGTACCCAGCAACAGGTTCGTCGTCGTTGAACTGAAGGCCGGCAAATTCAAGCCGGAACATTTGGGTCAGCTCAACTTCTACGTATCCGCCGTCAACGACCTCGTGAAGTTCCCCGGGATGGCACCCACCGTAGGCATTCTGGTCTGCGGATCAAAACACGAGCCCACGGTCCGCTACGCGCTAGATGGGTCCCCACAGCCCATTGCCGTCACCTCATATACCTATGACACAAATCGCGGCGTCTCCGCCCGCCAATAGGTCCGCCTGCTCCGGGTCGAAACTCGTATGTAGGTAACAAGTTTCGTCGGGGAGTGTGATGGTCACTCCCGTGGCACAAGCTTGACCGCAAAACGGCCTTTGGTGGTAGCCATGCCGGTGGAAGCTCCCCATCTAATCACTAGCCGCGTGATTAGGGCGGGAGGGGCGGCCCTCTCGCAATGATGTCCCGTGCCAGATTCGCTTATCGATCTTCCGGGCTGCCGGCCGAGGAACTGAAGGCTTCTTGCGCCTGCCCACAAAAAGCTTTGTGAGGGCACGCTGTAGCTCAGGAATGATGTCCCGACTGATCAGGAGTGCGAACCACTCAATGCCAAGTATGTCTACAAATTAGGGTGAAATTACCCCATGATGTTGAATCAGGACCGTGGAAGAACCATGAACGACAAGCCAAAGTTTGTCCTTCCGCCGGAACGCCCTTACTACTATGCATGGGGCGGTGACAAGCGCATGTACGCCTACACTCGGGATGAGTGGGGCATGGGTGGTTCCTTGCCTAACGGTGGCAACTACACCGTACGTTCATGGGTGGTGCAGTTCATCATTGCGATCATCATGATCCCGGCCGCGCTCATCAGCCTCATCATGCTTATCGCTGCCATAGTCAGCTTGAACTGGATCGTCATGATCTTCGGTCTGGTCTGTACCCCCATATTCGCTGCCGCTCCTTATGTAGGGTTCGCAGCAGCCAGGGATGAACGGAAAGCGCGGAAGGTGCGCAAGCTGAAGGAACTACCTAAACCTCAGACTTCCGTGGATGACGAAGCTGCTAGGCGATACTTCATAAAACACCCGGAAGCAGGGGTAGAGATCGCTCCAGAGAACTTCCCTGACGCCAAGTGGTGAACAAGTATTCGCACGCTTCTGACAATGAACTGTGGCCACGGCTTAATTCAGGGCCACCCTTGGTTCCTTGTTTTCAAGTGTTATCAGTCCGCGCATCATGACCGCGCTGAGCACGGCCATCAACGCCAGCGGGGGCAGGTGGCCGCCGGCGCCCTGATGGGCGCCGGCTGCGATGCCGATGACCAGAGAGGTGACGACACCGGCGCGCAGGAACTGCCACAGACCGCGCGTCTGGGTGGGTGTCACGGGCGGTGGCAGGAGGGTCGAAAGCATGCTGCGGTCAGCCGTGGGTGGGTTCGCCGGTGATCCGGTGGTCGGCGTGGTTGAAGGTTTCGCGAATGAGCCGTACCAAGTGCCCGTCATGGAGGGAGTAGATGACGCGGCGGCCGTCTTTGCGCGTGTCCACGAGCCCGCTAAGGCGGAGTTTGGCCAGGTGCTGGCTGACCACCGTCCGCGGTACGCCCGCGGCAGCGGTGAGCTCAGTGACGCTCTGCGGGCCCTGCGCCAGCTGCCATAACAGGTGCAGGCGGGTCGGTTCGGCAAGCATCCGCAGCGTACCGGCGGCGGTTTCCAGCAGCTCCGGTCCGGGGGTTACCGGGTGGACCAGTGAAGGAGTGTCAGGTGCGGGGCGGGGTGCGCCGTGTGGCTGGCTGCTCAACGCTCTGCTCCTTCCCTGTCGGTTCCGTGGCTGCTGCAGTGCCGTGCCGGGGCCAGGAGGCGAATGCTCCTGCACTGCCTATCATCGCAATAATTGTCAGCGCCACCGCAGCCCAGCCCAAACCCGCGACCGCGCCGACCCAACCGGCCAGCGGATACGTCAGGATGTAACAGGCGTGCGAGAGCGAGAACTGGGCGGTGAACACATACGGCCTGGTGTCCTCGGTGGAGGCATCCCGCAACAGCCTCGATGATGGTGTGAGGATGGTGGCGGTGGCCGCGCCGAGCAGGAACCACAGTCCCAGCAGCAGCCACCACCCGGTCCCGGGATCACCGAGCAGGGTCAGCGCGGCCGCGCCGGCCAGGACCACCGGAATTACCGCGGCGCCGGTGAGCATCACTGCCCGGTCCCCGAACCGGTCCAGGACCCGGGGGGCGGACAGTGCCACGATCATGGAACCCACCCCGAAGCAGGCCAGCGCCAGAGCGAGGTCCGCGGCCGGCCGTTGCAGGACGTCCCGGACGTAGACGACGGTGTTGACCAGCACCAGGGCCGTCGGGGCCGCGACCACGAGGTTCAGGGCCAACAGTGACCGAAGCCGCCGGTTCCGCCAAAAGATCCTGGCCCCCAGGGTGGTCCGGTGCCACAGCGAAGTCTGCGGCGCCGCAGCGGCCGTGACTTTCGGCAGGACGGTGATCGCGACCATAAAGGCGGAGAACAGGAACCCGGCGACGGTGCCGAGGAACAGGTTGTTGTAGCTCAACACGGTCAGCAGCAGCGCAGCCGCCGCCGGGCTGAGCAGAGCCTCCATGTCGTAAGCCAGCCGGGACAGCGACAACGCCCGGGTGTAGTCCCGCTCGTCGGTGAGGATGGTGGGGATCAGGGACTGGAAGGCCGGGGTGAACGTCGCGGACGCGGACTGGAGCAGGAAGATCACCACGTAGATCTGCCAGACGTCGGTGATGAACGGCAGGCACAGGGCCATCGCCGCCCGGACCAGGTCAGCCCCGACCAGGACCCGCTTCTTGGGCCAACGCGCCACGAGCGCGTTGATCACCGGGGCCAGGCCCACATAGGCGAACATCTTGATCGTCAATGCCGTGCCCAGCACCGCGCCCGCGTTGCTGCCCGCGAGGTCGTAGGCCAACAGGCCAAGCGCAACGGTCAGCAGGCCGGTGCCGATCAGCGCCACGATCTGCGCGGCAAAAAGCCTCCGGTACGTGACATTCCGCAGAACCGACAACATCCAGCCCAACCCCTTAAGTGCAAAGGTGCGCGTCTATGCACTTATATCAGACTACCAAGTCAGTGACGGGGGAGTGGTGTGGCGGGCGCGCTCCGCTCACCGGTCGGACGCCCCGTGGTTTGTCGTCGGCCTGGTCTCAGGCGCCCATGCCGGCGGAGAGGGACCAGAGGCCTGCGACGGTGAGCAGGACCATGAGTGCGAGCATGGGGCCTTGGGACTTGAGCGCTTCCCTGTGCGTGCGGCCGAGTTCCAGGGCGCGGTCGTGCGCCAATGCCAGCGCGACGACGTGTCCGATGACAATGGCCGCGACTTGAACTGCCCAGATGGTTTCGGCGGAGACGAGCTGGAAGTTGATGCGGTTGTTTGCTGTGCCGAAGAGATCCCAGCCCTGGCCGAAGGGGTCCGAGGCCAGTCGGACCAGATCCTGGCTTTGGAAAACGAACAGCGTGAAGTAGTGCGCGACAAAGTAGGCGAACGCGATCGGAATGAGCGAGTGCGCGAAGGCGCGGGCTGTGCGGCCGAGGCTAGTGTGCCGCCAGCCTGCGAAGCGTCCCGACAGTCCGGAGAACACCTCGTACGCGATGGCGAACGCGGCCAGTGAGGCGAGGAGGCCGAAGGTGCCGATGAGCACGCCGGCCTGGAAGTCGTCGAGACCGAGGTCAATGAGGCGTTCGCTGGCAGCGACATCCCGTTTCTTCCAGAACGGGCTCGTGGAGAGCCCGTCGTAGGTGACGGTGGCGATGAGTACCGCGATGAGGGCGACGACGCCGGGGGCGTTGCTCATCCGGGTGGCCGCGGCGAACGGCGGTCGAAAGCCGAGCTGCCGGAATTTTCCTTTTCCGCGGACTTCGACCGGGGAGAGCAGTGCAAGGACGGCGGTGTATACGGAGAACGCCTCGCCTGTCTCTAGCCAGGCGTCGATTCCCCAGCGCCACATCGCTGCCAGGGTTGCGATGGTGTACACGGCGATCAGCACTGCGATGAGGCGGGGCTCGGCTGGTGCGGGGTAGACGAGCTCGAACCAGGCGAAGGCGAGGATCACAAAGGCGGCCGGCCATACGCCGCACCACTGGGGAATCGCCCGGTTCGGCCGGGAGGTCGGAATGCGCACCAGGTGCGCGATCGTCCCTGCTGGGTTGATCTCCCGCCACACGTTGCCGAATGCCGCGCTCAGAGGGACGAGCCCGATCCACCAGACCACGAACACGACCAGGGGTGAGATGTTGTTGCCGAGCAGTGTGGAGCCGCAGGCCGCGGCGGTGAACACGATGATGAACAGCGCCAGAACGACCAGGCGGAGTGTCCAGACCGTGACGGGTGCCAGCACAATCGATTCGAGTTGTCGGGGTGCTCGTCGCCATCCGTGGGTTGCCAGCTGTGGTCTGGTCCAGCCGAAACCGAGCCCGATGAACGAGACGACGAGCACGATTGCTGCGACCCCAAAGAACGCCTCGATGGGGATGGGAGTGTCCGCTCGTCCCTGGACGCCGTGCGCGTAGGAGGGCATTGGGATTACGACGGCGATTGTTACGATCGCCGCAACGGCGAGCATGCGGCCTCTGATAGACATGGTCATTCACCGCTCCCACTGTTGGCCGGCGCGTCGACCTTATAGACGGCGACCAGCTCGCCCTTGATGCGCTCGTAGTAGAGCCGGGTTGGCAGGCCGATCGAGGAGTGCGCGCGCAGGTGCACCACGTCAAAATAGCGGAGGTTCGCCTCGGGCACCCGGAAGGTGAGCCTTTCCTCCCCGTCCACGGTGTCGTACGCATTCATGACGAGGATGGGCAGTTGGACTTCCGAGAGGACACCGTCAACGTAATCGTAGGACTCGATGTTCGGTGGGGGCTGGATTTCGCTCAGGTCGGACGGTGAGAAGAGCCAGATGCCGACCCCGAGCAGTGCGGCAAGAGCGAACGCGCCGATGCTCGTGGGCCAGAACGCCCAAGGTTTGGCCTGCACGTCCTCGAGCAGCACGGCGGGGCCAGCGCCGGGGGATTTTCTCATTCTTGGTACCCAGGGTTTGGTTGGAGGGTGACGTCGGCGAGGACGGGACCATCGCCATCGGCGAGATCCAATTGCACACGCCAGCGCCCGTCGGCTTCGGCGATGACTTCACGCGCGACGAGCCCGCCTTGCTGGTCAAGCTGCACTGTGGCCGGCTGGGACCGGAGACCGAGCGCGAGGGAGCGCATGGTCACCGTTGCGCTACCGGAACTGATGGCGCGCCGGAGCTTGTCCACGTCCTCATCCGGTCCCGTCAGTCCGATCCGCACCTCGTTCAGTCCCGCGGCGCCAGGTTCGACGACGACCGTTCCTTGCACTGCAGGATTGACAGAGACCAGTGCTTCGACGCGTCGCTGTGGCTGTTGCAACTCGTTGGCTGCCCCGACTGCGGCGAACAGGACCGCTGCCGCGATCGATGCGGTGATCGAGACCGCGAGTGGCACCCGGCGATTTGTGCGTCGTAGGGGGACGAACAGCACGATGGACGCGATGCTGACCGCGACGGAGACGCCCGACCAGACGCCGAACCAGTTCCCCAGCGTCGCAGCGATACCGTCACCGCGCATGATGGAGGCGTGGGCATAAGTTGCCCACAGGCCGACAACCCCGCCGACAATCCCCACGAGGGCGGCGCCGACGATGACGCCCTCCCAAGGCACGCTGCCCGCGGCTGCAGGACTGTCACCTCGTCGCACGGCACGGCTCAATCGAACACCCCTGACGACGACAGCCAGCAATGCGACCAGCATGATCAGCGATGCGGCCAGCATGAGGCCACGGGCGAGGGCCGCGGTTGTCGCGGCGACGATCGCACCGTCCGCGTCAAGCATTCCTGCTGCCTCCGGCGTTTTTGGGGTCAATCAAATCCGAGCGTCGAGCCCTCGATTTCTTCGACGGAAACGACCCGGTCCACGCCACCTTCCGTTCGGTAGTACACGCGGAACCCGAGCGAGGGAACACCGACGTGGGAGTTGAAGTGCTTCGGGTCGATAGCCTCAAGGTCTTCTTCCTTGATCTGGAAGGTCCGCTCGCCCTCGGCCGTCCGCAACACCAGCTCGGTGTCACTGGCAGAGACTCCTCGCCCATCAACCTGCTGCAATCCGTTGGCGCCAGCGACGGCGCTGGTGCCAGCGCTCGCATTGACCGCCGGTGCCGAGTCGGGCGCTGTACCGGCGGGGGAGCTGCAACCGGCGAGCAGGACGGCAGCCATAAGCACCGTCGTGGCAGCGACCAGCGGGCGCGGGCACTGCTTGCAAACGAAGTAGGACCGCATTGTCATGCGCCGAACATAACATGACCCCTGAAGGCGAACAATGATTCTTGCCCCAGCTTGGTTAGCTTCGGTAGGCACCGCCGTCCGTATCCCAGTTCCCTACTTTCACGCCGCCGCACAAGGCATGCCGAAGCGGGGCTCCAGGGGTGAAAAGCATTCATGCGCTCACTCGCAGTGCCAGTAGAGACGCGATTGCTTTTGATGTGGGGTCATTGTGGGAGTTCAGACGCCAGGAAACTCTTGCCACAGAATCAGTAGGCGCAGCAGCAGTTCCACGTCGGGAAGCGCTAATCATGGCTGCACTTACTTCCTTCCGATATCGATCCCACAGGAGTTCACTATGAAGCGGACAGGCAAGTTCCATGGGCTGAGCCGCTAGCCGGTCAAAAGTAATAAGTTCGAACGGGTCATGATGAGGCGATAACTTCACTCCTGTCTCCCCGCAGCCAGCAACCGGACACCGGTTCGAAGTATCCATTTTCCAAACTTCCTCTCTTGCAGTTACTTGATGAATTGTCAGCGACGGATGCCCGCCGAACCGTTTCCGTCCATGATGCGGCCGGGCACATGAGAGGAACCTGAGAACGGCATAGGCTCTCATTGCATCGGGACGGTTCAGGATGAATCCTTGGACTATGGTTCAACCGAATCCGTCGTCCGCCGCTGCGCTTCCGGTGCGGGTAGAGCAAAAACGGCGAGGGCGTGGGGTTCGGCGCGGACTCCGATGGCAGTCCACTGTCGCGGCGGTCGCCGTCGTCGCCGTCGCCATGCTGACCGGAGGGCTACTGCTGCTCCAGACACTGGAGTCGGCGCTCGTTTCCAGTACTGACAGCCTGCTACGGTCCAAGGTCCAGGACGTAGCGGTCCTGATTCAAAACGATCATGCCGAAGACGCCAACCGGGCGGTCGCCGGCACCGTGAATAAGGACCCCTTGGTGCAAATCATCGACGAGACGGGGACAGTTACCGCGGCGTCGGAGCCCAGGCTCTTGGAGGCTCCGCTCAGTTCTCTCAGACCGGCTGCTGAGCAGAGCGCGACCGATAACGTATCGGCGCCCGGACTCTTAGGGGACGCCGACGAGCGCTACCTTGTGGTGTTGGGCGTCGATGACGACGGCAGCAAGTACTGGGTTCTGGCTGGCCGGACCATTCAGCCCCAATCAGACACAGTCCGGATTGTCACCGCGTTTTTACTGGTTGCCATGCCATTGCTGCTGGGCGTGGTGGGCCTGTCCGTGTATTTCCTCGTCGGGCGTTCACTGCGCCAGGTGGACACGATCCGAAGACAAGTCAGCCACATAGACGCGGGAAGGTTGAGCGAGCGGGTCGACGTCCCTAAGCCACGCGACGAGCTGCAGGCCTTGGCCGTCACAATGAATTCCATGCTGGACCGGATCGAAACAGCCGATCAAAGGCAACGCCAGTTCGTCTCCAATGCCAGCCATGAATTGCGGAGCCCGCTCACGACAATCCGCACCGGCCTGGACATCTCCATCGCTGACGCCTCCGGAGAGACATGGCGGGGCATGCAGCCGATCCTTGCCGAAGAGACGCAACGGTTGCAGGGCCTCGTGGAAGACCTCCTGACATTATCCAAGGCCGACGACGAAGGACTGGTTGTCCGCCGTGAGGATGTCGACCTCGACGATGTTCTGGCCACTGAATTACGCAGGGTGAACGCCACGAGCAAACACCGGATCGTCGCTGACCTGGTTCCGGCCAAGATCGCGGGAGATCCGGTCCGGCTGAGTCAGGCCTTCCGGAACGTGCTCGACAACGCCGACCGCCATGCCGCAGGGACCATCGCCGTGAAGCTGTCGGTCATGGTTCAGACAGTGGTTGTGACCATCGATGACGATGGAACCCCCGTGCCGGTGGCCGACAGGGAAAGGATCTTCGGGCGATTCGTCCGCCTGGATGAGAGCCGGTCACGCCACCAGGGCGGAAGCGGCCTGGGACTGGCGATCACCCGTGGCATCGTGGAGGCCCACGATGGTCGCGTTACTGCAACCGAGACGTCACAGGGCTGGTGCCGCTTTGAGCTCAGTTTCCCGCCAATGGCCAGGCCGGCCGCCGTGCCCCATGCCGATGTGCCCATCGGACTCTAATCGGCGCTGAGTCTGTACCCCATGCCCCGGATCGTCCTGAGCGAGTTAAGGCCGAACGGCTCATCAATTTTCCTCCGCAAATACCCGATATACACCTCAACGACATTGTCCCCGCCCCGGAACTCCGGGTCCCAGACGTTGTCCAGGATCTGAGCCTTCGACAAAACCTCGTCCGGCTTGCGCATCAGATACACCAGCAGACCAAACTCCCGGGCAGTCAGGGAGACGTCCTGCCCGTTCCGCGTCACGCGCCGCGTTCGCGGGTCCAGCCTCAGCGAACCCACTGCCAAAGTCACCGGCCGTTCCGGAGCCCCTCTGCGAATAAGTGCCCGCAGCCGCGCCACCAGCACCAGGAAGCTGAACGGCTTGGTCAGATAGTCATCCGCCCCCAAATCGAACGCATCAGTTTGGTCGTATTCACCGTCCTTGGCCGTCAGCATGATCACCGGCACCCAGTTCTGCCGCTCCCGCAGCTGCTTCAGAACCGCGTAACCATGCATGCCCGGAAGCATCACATCCAGTACGACGACGTCATAGAGGTACTCCGTGGCAGCCCACAGACCATCAACACCATCGTGGGAAACGTCCACGACAAAGCCGGCAGCCGTCAGACCCTGCCGGACCGTCTCAGCCAGCAGGACTTCGTCTTCCACAAGCAGAACCCGCACAGTTAACATCCTCTCGCCTGTACTGCGACAAGCATCAGTGTCCGGCTGAACGAACGAAGAGTCCAGAAGGTTGCCGGAGACGGAAGTTTTCGCAACCACTTCCACTCCCCACGCCTGGTGGAGGGGTCTCAGCTTCTCCTCAGGTGTCATCGGCGACTATGGAATAACTCCCGATGGATGAACTGCCAGCTTTGACCACCGGGATGGACAGTCGGTTCGGGCACGACCATCCCCCCAGTGGCGCCCGCTCCGGCTGTCCAACACTTACATACTTTCCGCTGGCTGCCGCGTGAATCACGTCCAAATGACAGCCAGGTCGCCTCCTTACAAGGGGGGGACGGCGGGGCTGGACCAGGAAGAGGTCAGCATGTATCCCTTCAGGCGCCTGTTGTCAGCCGCCTCCATTGCCGCACTTGTCACCATCACTACAGGGTGCGGAGCGCCGGCGGCGCCGGACTCGGCAGCTGAAAATCCAACCTACTTCACCATTGCCACCGCCAGCGGCGCCGGGCAGCCCGGGGCAGCCCAAATTGCAGAATTCGTCCGGCAAGTCCAGAGATTCTCCCCGGACGGCAGCATCAAAATAGACACACACCTCCAGGCCGCGCGTGACGACACCGAGGCATGGAACCAGGCAGTCCTCGAACTGGTGCAGGCCGGAGACGTCCACATGGCCCTGATCCCCACACATACATGGGAAGGCGAAGGAGTCACCTCCTTCAGCGCACTTTCTGCGCCGTTCCTCGTGACCAGCGATGAGGTGCTGAAGCAGGTCGCAGCCCCTGGCGTCGCCGACCCGATGCTGGCCGGGGTCGCACCGGCGGGACTGACCGGGCTTGCACTGTTTCCCGAAGGCCAGCGGCATCTCTTTTCCTTCGGACAGCCCATCGACCAACCCGGCGACCTGGTCGGAAAGGTTGTCCGCGCCCCCCGATCGGACAGTACCGATGAGGTGCTGGAGTCCTTCGGCGCGGTGCCAAAGCCCTTGCCCGGAAAGCAATTCACACAGGCGCTGGCAGAAAACACGGTCGGCGCGACCGAAACGTCGTTCGCCCGTGCCGGTGCCCTGACAAAGCCGACAACCGCGACTGGCAATCTCCCGCTCTATCCCAAAATCAACACCCTGGTCATCAACCAGGACGTGTGGAATGGGCTGAGCGACGACGAACGCCGCACCTTCGAGGACGCAGCGGACGCCACCGCGGCATGGGCCACCGAATCCATGCCCGCCACTGCAGCCGAGGCCGCCGCATACTGTAAGGCCGGAGGGACAATCTTCACAGCCCCCGCACAGGGCATCGCCGCCTTCAAAGCAGCAGCAGCACCAACAATCGCCAGGCTGGAAAAGGACCCCGAGACCAAAGCCCTCATCGCCAAGATCCGCTCACTGGCCGCATCCACGCCCGCCCCAGCCCCGCTGACACCCTGCAGCCCCAACGGATAACACGCAACTGAGGGGCCATGAGCGAATCCTAAGCAGAGCTGCCAACGTAAAAAAGTCAGTGGGAGCATCTTCCCGCTCACCTAACCTGTCACTGAGGAGGCGCACACCCAATTCCTGACGGGGACAGCTTCCCGGTCAGGAATTGGGAAGTTCAGCAGGGTCGCAGGTCTCAGAGTCGACCGGTGCGGTGATGCGCAGGTACGCCGGGCTTTTCGACTCGATGCTCAAGATCGCGCCGGCCGCATTCATGCTGCGGGTCACTGTCCAGCCGCCGGGGGTGGGGTCCGTCCCCCCGAAGGCAGGAAAGCCGTACTTTGCCAGGACAGGGTCACCGGCGGAGAAGATGCCGGCGAACGCGTGTGATGGCTGCACCACGTCAGCACTGCTGACCATCGTCTCCGTGCCAAGTATGCACCTACCGTCGTAGAGCTTGGACAAATATGCCGGCTGCTTCGCGGTCCAGCTGATGTCCGGTATCTCCTGTTCGAGGGCGGCGATCAGCTCAGTCCGCAGGGCACCGTACTTGGTGAAACTTTCGTGCACCGAAGCAGGGGATTCTGTGACTGGCGGGGCGCTGCTGGTTTTCGTGGCAGGCCGCTCCGGACCGGCGCAGGCTGAGCAACAGAATGTTGTCAGCACCAGGACAGCTGCCAGCAGATGCCGCAGTGGTTCCATCGGATGCGCCACTTTTCCCCCAAGTCCTGTCGTAGGCCCATGGATAGGGACCCCTTGGAATGCTTCCACACTTGTGCGGTCCCCGGCGATGGGCACAACGACCCAGGCGCGGTCAAGTGATTCAACGCCGAAAAGGGCTTCGGTTTCATCGCCCCCGACGACGGAAGCGCTGACGTGTTCGCACACTTTTCGGCAATCGCATCCAGCGGTTACCGCTCTCTCGACGAGAACCAGAAGGTTCAGTTCGACGTAACCCAGGGCCCTAAGGGTCCGCAGGCGGAGAACGTCCAGCCGCTCTAAGCGGTGGCTAAGAACCTGGCCGGCACATGCTGGCCAGCTTCTTTTTTGCTCCCTCAACGCTAGGTCTGCCTCGCCATTCAAATCGCGTTCTCCTTGGTCCGGTAAGCCTGGAACCGTTGAAACGTGGTTGCCCCGTGTGGCAGATCAATGCGGTCGTATGCAGCGGCAGCCTGAGCCCCTGACCTGCGGTTACTCGCCGGTAGGTTTTTCAAGTTGCTGGCGGTGCAATGCTGGGGGACCCTGATTGAGGCACTATGATGCCCGGCGGCTTCAACTTTGGGGACACCCAAGCCGCCAACCCACCCCTGAACCACAATCTTTGAGGCCATACCATGACCGCTGTTGACTTCCCCCTGACCCTGACCGTCGCCGACCGCCACAGCATGGACAGTGAGCTTGAGGCCGCTGTCGCCGCCGCGAAGGCCCACGCCCTTGCGGAAAAGCGTCACGGCATCCTGGTCACGCGGCACAGCGTGGACAAGTTCACGGTGGACCTGAGCGAGACGGTCCCCTTCGGCCTGACGCGCGAACACCAGGCCTGGTAGGCCCTTCTCCCCCTGATGCTGGGGTTTCGTTAGAAACGCGCCCGCTGGTCGAAGCAGGGGATTCCCGTTGCAACGGCGTGCAGCAGCGCCGGCCCGGCGAACACCTGAAGCAACAGATAAGCCGCAACGGGCAGGTAGAACACTGCCGAAACCAATGTTCCTGCGGCCGGCGCTTGCAGCCCGGGAAGCCGCTGCCCGGCCACCCTGTTCAACAGGATGTAGGCCGCCCAGCACGCGGCACCGCCCATCGCGACCGCTATGCCGGTGAAGTCACTCGCCACTAATTGCGGATTTCACCCGCCCCGCAACTGCCGCCTACCTCATGGGATAGCGCTTGCCCGTTGACGTAACGAGCATCACCTCGTAAGCTTGTGAATCGATTCAATGACGCCGGTCCGCTCCGGTTCCTTGCCAATGAAGACGAAGGACGTTCGCAATGAGCATTAGCTCCCCCAGCGTGATCCGCCCCAGCCAGGGGTCCGGCGCCGGTCCGCGGGACCCGAGGAAGGCCGCCATGAGCGGCTGGATCGGAAGCGCCCTTGAGTACTATGACTTCGCGCTGTACTCACTGGCCGCCACCCTGATTTTCCCCACCATCTTCTTCCCTTCCGAGAACCCGACGGTCGGGATCATCGCCTCCCTCGCTACCTATGCCGTGGGCTACGTCTCCCGACCGATCGGCGCAGTGGTCCTGGGCGCGTACGGTGACAGGCACGGGCGCAAGAGCGTGCTCGTCTTCGCGATGCTGCTCATGGGCTTTGCCACCTTCGCGGTGGGCCTCCTGCCCACGTACGGACAGGTTGGGATCCTTGCACCCGTTCTCCTGGTGATCCTCCGCCTGGTCCAAGGGTTCGCGGTGGCCGGTGAGCTTGGGGGTGCCAGCGCGATGATCGTTGAGCACTCTCCCGATGCCAAGCGCGGCTTCTTTGCGAGCTTCAGCCTGCAGGGCACCCAGGTGGGCTCGATCCTGGCCACCGCTGTCCTGCTTCCGCTCGCCGCTCTTCTCCCCGCCGACCAGTTCGGCGCCTGGGGCTGGCGCATCCCGTTCCTGCTCAGCGCCGTCGTGATCCTGGCAGGGTACGTCATCCGCCGCCGGGTGCAGGAGCCCCCGGCGTACGTGGCGCAGTCCGGGAAAGTTGAGGAGAAGCAACGGTTCCCGCTCGTTGACCTCCTGCGCACCCGCCCGGGAGTCATGGTCCGCTGCATCGCCATGACGTTCACCAACGTGATTGGCATGGCCACCCTGATCTTCGGCGTCTCCTACGCCACCCAGGAGGGCTACGGCAACGGCTTCTCCAGCAGCGAGTTCCTTTGGGTGACACTCGTGGCCAACGTGGCGGCAGTAGTTACCATCCCGCTGTTCGGTGCGCTCTCCGACCGGATCGGCCGCCGGACACTCATGGCAGCCGGCGGAATGGTCGGCGGCCTGCTGGTGGGCGGATACCTGTGGGCGATCGAGCAGGGAAGCCTGCCGCTGGTCTTCGTCTGCGTCGTGATCGTGCAAGGCATCTTCTTCCAGATGTGGAACGCAACCTTCGCCACGTTCTTCCAGGAGCAGTTCCCCATGCGGATCCGCGTGACAGGCTTCGCGGTGTCGCAGAACATCGGGCTTATGATCGCCTCCTTCTTCCCCAGCATCTTCACTGCGATCGCACCTCCCGGCTCAACGAATGTGCCCCTCACCATCGGCCTCACTACGCTCGGCATCTGCCTCGTCGCAACGGTGGCCACCCTGATGTCCTCTGACACGAAGGGCAAGTCGCTGGAGGAACTCGAGGAGGCGCGCGTCTAGGGAGCAGGGGAGCTGCACCAGACAGCAGACGACGACGGCGGGACGGTGCCGCCGTCGTCCGCCCAGAGAAGTGCCCGGCAGGTTGTCCCTGCCGGGCACTTCTCCTTCCATTTCCAATGTATCTCCCGGGGTGGGGCTTGCGGCAAGGCCCCGGACCGGCCGCATAATCGCAAAGTCCCCTAACCCCAGGAAAGGGAGCATTTGCGATGGCTGAGCATCAGGTACTGATTGTGGGCGGCGGTCCCTGCCGGAGGGGCAGGTGGCCCAAGTGGCGGGGTTCGGATCCACCCGCCTGGACCTCAGCGATTTTCCCACCCGCCATCCCTACGGGCTGGGGCTATGGCAAAACCACATTGAACGCATCCTGGCGGGTTGGGTGGAGGAGCTGGGCGTAACCTTCTACCGCGGACGCGAAGTGACGGGGCTCGTGCAGGACCGCGACGGCGTCGACGTCCTGCACTCCGGCGGCGGGACGTTGCGGGCGGAATATGTTGCCGGATGCGACGGCGGCCGCAGCCTGGTCCGCAAGGCGGCCGGCATCGATTTCCCGGGGTGGGACCCGACCACCAGCGCGCTGATCGCCGAGGTGGAGATGACCGGGAAGCCCAAGTTCGGCATCCACCAGAACGAGTTTGGCATCCACTCCTTTGGCCGGCGGGAGTACGACATCCGGGACGGCCAGGTGGTTTACGCGGACAGTGGCCCGGTGGGGGTCATGGTGACCGAAGAGCACGTGGGAACCGGCAGCGAGCCCACCCTGGGCGATCTCACGGCAGCGCTCATTGCCGTGTGCGGGACAGATTACGGGGCTCACAGCCCCGCCTGGATTTCCAGGTTCACGGACATGACCCGGCAGGCGGCCACCTACCGCAAGGGGCGGGTCCTGCTGGCCGGTGACGCCGCGCACGTGCATGCCCCGGACGGCGGGCAGGGCCTCAACATCGGAGTGCAGGACGCTGTTAACCTGGGATGGAAGCTGGCGCAGGTGGTTAACGGCATGTCCCCGGGAAGCCTCCTGGACACGTATCACGCAGAGCGCCATCCTGTGGCTGCCCGCGTGTTGCGCAACACCATGGCGCAAACGGCACTTCGCCGCCCGGATGCCCGCATCAAGGCGGTGGGTGAGGTTGTAGCCGAGCTCCTCAGCATGGACGAGCCGCGAAAGCGGTTCGCCGGGATGCAGTCGGGCCTGGACGTCCATTACGACCTCGGTGAGGGCCACCCGCTGCTTGGGCGACGCATGCCCGACGCCGACCTTGTCACACCAGGCGGGCCGCTGCGGGTCTATGCGCTGCTGCACGAGGCGCGCCCCGTCCTGCTGAACTTCGGGACGCCCGGCAGCTTGGACAGCATTCCGCGGCCGGACCGGGTCAAGCTGTTTGAGGGGCGCTGCGACGGTTCCTGGGAGCTGCCGGTACTCGGGGAAGTTCCTGCTCCCGCGGCTGCCCTGGTGCGCCCGGATGGACATGTCACATGGGTGGGGGACGGGACGCCGTTGGGCCTCAAGGAAGCGCTGGCCACCTGGTTCGGATCCCCGGACGAGTAGCGAGGGTAAGGGCGGACGCCTGCCGGATGCATGCCGCTACTTTTCCGGGCTAAGCGTGCGGCGCGTCCAGGTGCGCATCCCTGACGGCAAGCGGCGTTGCGCCCTGAAGGACCCAGCGGTTGCCGTCCGGGTCAGCGAAATAGGCGAACTGCACGCCACCCAGGTCCTGGACGTCGCTGATGTCGGCGCCGCGCCGTACCAGTTCGGCACGCATGGCGCCCATGTCCGGTACCACGAGCTGCAACCCCTCAAGGCTGCCCGGCGGCATGCTGGTCATTCCCGTACCTATGACGATCGACGCGGCCGAACCCGGCGGCGTCAGCTGGACCACCCTCATTCCGGGGATGTGTTCAACGTCGTGGTCAAGGACAAATCCCAGTTTTTCCGTATAGAAGGTCTTCGACCTGTCCACATCCGCTACAGGTACCTGTACAACTTCGAGGCGCATCTCCATGCGCACACAGTACCCGCCTGTGCCCCTGTAGTCCCGCATGGCATATGGGCGCACTTCGCGCCGGGCGTCTCCGTACACTGTCAACCGGCCAGGAAAACTACGGCAGCCGGCCCGGCCGCAGCAGGGTTGGGACGCCGGCCTGCCCGGGATCCAGGGGAACGGGGCTGACCAGCACCGCTGGGCCGCGGTGCAAAAGACCGCTGGAGAGCGCCCGGCAGCGGATGCCACCCCTGCCCCGCATCGAGGCGTGGGCTCCGGGCGCCAGCACCTCGTTCATCCACGCGCAGGGATGCGCGGGGCGCCCGCCGTGGAACTCCACCAAAGAACCGCCGGATTCGAGGGCAAAGTCCTGGCCCAGCAGCGGAGCCAGATGCGCCCCGCGAAGGATGACGTTCCGCCTGGTGGCCAAGGGATTGAACGGCCCGGCGCCGAGTTCCTCCGCCATGGCCTCGAGAGCCTCGACGGCGAACAGGGTCACCGCCGCGTCCATGTGCGCGGCCTTCCCGAAGAACCTGTCGCCCGCAATGCCCTTGCCCGCCACCACCTCAGCGGAGGCGGCGTCCAAAGTTGTCACATCCGCAGCACCGTCCCGTGCCCGGCCAAAGTAAGCGTGCTCAGGTGAGACGAGCAGGTGCAGGACCTCGACGTCGTACCTATAGGTTTCCGTCATGCCGCCTACGCACCAACGTACGCGGCCAGGTGCTTGCCGGTGAGCGTGGCGGCACCAGCCACCAGCTCAGCAGGGGCGCCCTCGAAAACGACCAGCCCGCCGTCGTGCCCTGCTCCCGGGCCCAGGTCGATGAGCCAGTCAGCGTGCGCCATCACAGCCTGGTGGTGCTCGATGACGATCACGGACTTGCCGGACTCGACCAGGCGGTCCAGCAGGCCCAGCAGGTTCTCCACGTCGGCGAGGTGCAGCCCGGTAGTAGGTTCATCCAGGACGTAGACGTCGCCCTTCTCGGCCATCTGCGTGGCCAGCTTGAGCCGCTGGCGCTCGCCGCCCGAAAGAGTGGTGAGAGGCTGGCCGAGGCTGAGGTAGCCCAGGCCCACGTCCGCTAGCCGGTCAAGGACGGTCCGCGCGGCAGGCGTTTTGGCCTCACCCTCGGCGAAGAAAGCGGCCGCCTCCGTCACGGACATCGCCAGGACGTCGGCGATGTTCTTGCCGCCAAGCGTGTATTCCAGCACCGAGGCCTGAAAGCGGCGGCCCTCGCAGTCGTCACAGGGCGACTCGACCGTGGCCATCACGCCCAGCTCGGTGAAGATCACGCCGGCACCGTTGCACGTGGGGCAGGCGCCCTCGGAGTTCGAGCTGAACAGCGCCGGTTTCACGCCGTTGGCCTTCGCAAACGCCTTGCGGATGGGCTCCAGCAGGCCGGTGTAGGTGGCCGGGTTGCTGCGCCGGGACCCCTTGATGGCGCCCTGGTCGATCACCACCACGCCCTCGCGCTTGGCCACCGAACCGTGGATCAGGGAACTTTTGCCCGAGCCCGCCACCCCGGTCACCACTGTGAGGACCCCCAGCGGGATGTCGACGTCGACGCCCTGAAGGTTGTGCGTGGACGCCCCGCGCACCTCCAGCGCCCCGGAAGCCTTCCGGACCGCGTTCTTAAGGGCGGCGCGGTCGCCGAGGTGGCGCCCGGTGATCGTGTCGCTGTTCCGCAGGCCCTCAACAGTTCCTTCGAAGCAGACCGCTCCGCCCGCGCTGCCGGCCCCGGGGCCGAGATCGACGACGTGGTCGGCAATGGCGATGGTCTCCGGCTTGTGCTCCACCACCAGCACAGTGTTGCCCTTGTCCCGCAGCTGCAGCAGCAACTGGTTCATCCGCTCGATATCGTGCGGATGCAGCCCGATGGTGGGCTCATCAAAGACGTAGGTGACGTCGGTCAGGGAGGACCCAAGGTGCCGGATCATCTTGGTGCGCTGGGCCTCGCCGCCGGACAAGGTACCGGCGGGCCGGTCCAGGCTGAGGTAGCCCAGACCAATGTCGGAAAACGAGTCGAGCAGGTGCTGGAGCCCCTTCAGCAGGGGAGCCACCGAGGGATCCTTGAGGTCGCGGACCCAGCCGGCGAGGTCGCTGATCTGCATCTGGCACAGCTCCGCGATGTTTTTGCCGTTGATCTTTGAGGACAGCGCCTGCTGGGTCAGCCGGGTCCCTTCACACTCGGGGCAGGTCTGGAACGTCACGGCCCGCTCCACGAAGCGGCGCACGTGAGGCTGCATCGCCTCGGGGTCCTTGGACAGCATGGACTTCTGGATCTTCGGAATGATGCCCTCGAAGGTCAGGTTCACACCCTCCACCTTGATCTTGGTGGGCTCGGCATACAGCATTGTGTCCAGCTGCTTCGTAGTGAACTTCGCAATCGGCTTGTCCATCGGCAGCCCCATGCCCTCGAACAGCCGCCCGTACCACCCGTCCATCGAGTAGCCCGGCACAATCAACGCGCCCTCGCTCAGCGACTTCCCGTCGTCGTACAGCGCTGTGCGGTCAATGTCGCTGACGGCGCCCATCCCCTCACACCGCGGGCACATGCCGCCCAGGTAGACGGCCTGCTGCACCACGGCCTTCTCCACCCGCCCGCCCTTCTCGGTGGACATCACTCCGCTGGCCTTGCGGGTGGGCACATTGAAGGAGTACGCCGTGGGCGGGCCGACGTACGGGGAACCCAGCCGGCTGAAAAGGATGCGCAGCATCGCGTTGGCGTCGGTGGCCGTGCCCACGGTGGACCGCGGGTTGGCGCCCATCCGCTCCTGGTCCACGATGATCGCCGTCGTCAGCCCTTCCAGGAAATCAACCTCGGGACGGGCCAGCGAGGGCATGAACCCCTGCACAAACGCGCTGTAGGTCTCGTTGATCATCCGCTGCGACTCTGCGGCGATGGTGGCGAACACCAGCGAGCTCTTGCCCGAGCCAGACACGCCGGTGAAGACGGTCAGCCGGCGCTTGGGCAGCTCGACGCTGACGTCTTTGAGGTTGTTCTCCCGCGCGCCCTGCACGCGGATGAGGTCGTGGGTATCGGCAGCGTGCAGCCCGTTGGTCCGGGGATCGGTGTTTGTGTCGGTACTGGTGTCCGTGCTCATCGGGTCTCCATCTGTTGGGCTGCGATTCTTCGTGCCGAAGGGAGACTGCGCTGGCAGCCTCCCCCCGGGCGTCGCTGGCTACAATCCTGCCAGCTCAATGCTGTTGGTTGATGCGGACGGTATTGCCTGCGGGGTCGCGGAAGGCGCAGTCGCGGATACCGTAGGGCTGGTCGACGGGTTCCTGCACGACGTCGGCCCCGGTCGCCTCCACTTTGGCGAACGCGGCGTCAACATCGGGGGCGGACAGGATGATGGTGGCGTACGTGCCCTTGGCCATCATCTCCGCGATGGTCCGGCGTTCGTCATCGGTGATCCCGGGATCCACGGCGGGTGGATACAGGACGATGGAAACGTGTGGCTGCCCGGCGGGGCCCACGGTGATCCAGCGCATGGTGCCGCGGCCCACGTCGTTGCGGACCTCGAAACCCAGGGCGTCACGATAGAACGCCAGGGAGGCGTCGGGATCGGTGTGCGGAAGGAAACTTGAGCTGATGGTGATGTCCATGGCAGTCATGCTAGTTGCGGCTCCGGCGCGGGCGCTTCTCGATTCCTGACCGGTCTTGTCACCTGTTTGGCCACGCACGCGGGGATGCCCGCCGTCGACACTGCTGCTTCCTGTTTGTAGACGCTGGGCGGCATGCCCACCAGCTCAGTGAAGCGGGTGCTGAACGTCCCCAGGGAGGAGCAGCCGACGGCGAAGCACACCTCCGTGACGGAAAGGTCACCACGGCGAAGCAGCGCCATGGCCCGCTCTATGCGGCGGGTCATGAGATAGCTGTAGGGCGATTCCTGGTACGCGAGCTTAAACCTGCGGCTGAGGTGACCCACGGACATGTGGACGCCCCGGGCGAGGGCTTCGACGTCCAACGGCTGCGCATACTCCCGGTCGATCCGGTCCTTGACGCGACGAAGCTCCTTGAGCTCGCGCAGGCGCATATCGGAGACGGGGATGGAGGCCACAACTCAGATCGTGCTACCTGTCGGGGGAGTTGTCCAGAGGGCGGCTCCCCGCGCAGTATGATTATCCCGCCGACCAACAAATGAGGTCCTCGCCCGGCTACGGGCTCGAGTCAACGGTTTGTCCGGTAAAGCCTGATCCAACCAGCTAATCCAGCCCTGGAACCCGGCAAAACCCACCCCCGCATAACCCGCCATCAACACTTCTGCCCGGCCTGTGGCTGCCGGGCACCACCCCTGAAAGGACACCATGGAACTGCTGTGGGAAATCGCCGGCTGGGCCGGCGCGGCTGTGATCCTCAGTGCTTACCTGTCCGTTTCCATGGGCTGGCTGAAGGCCGGCAAAGGCTTCCAGGCGGCGAACCTCCTTGGCGCCGTCGCCTTCATCATCAACGGCACAGTCCATGGGGCCTGGCCTTCCGTGGTGACAAATGTCGCTTGGTTCCTCATCTCCGCCATCGCGCTGTTCCGAATGCGCTCCGCCGCTCCCCAGCCGGTGGTGCCGGCTGAGGAGCCGCAGGTGCAATTCCCCGGCGTCCCGGACACCACCGGCCAGCTTGCTGTCATTGAGGTCTTCACCGGTTCTATTCATGGTGAGGCAGAGGGCCACCGCCTGCCCACGGAATGCACGACGGCGGTCAGGCCGGCTGGGGTGCCTTGCTGATCGCGGCGTTGTCTGCCTCCGCGGCGTGCACCTGCGCCTGCCGTCCCAGCCAGTGTGCGCTCTCCTTCGGCGTCCGCTCCTGCGTCTCCCGGTCCACGGCAATGAGGCCGAACTTGGGTCCGTAGCCGAAAACCCATTCGTAGTTGTCGAAGGCTGTCCAGGCGATGTAGCCGCGGACGTCGATGCCGTCCGCAAGGCAGGAAGCGACGCACTCCACCGCCACACGCAGGTAGTCCACGCGCTGGTGATCGTCCTCCGTGGCCAGACCGTTTTCGGTGACAATCACCGGAATGCCGGCAACGCGGTGCGCTTCCCGGATGGTTGCCTCGAGGGCCTGCGGATAAAACTCCTCGCCCATCTGGTTGGTCGCTGCGCCTTCCGGCGCCGGTGCGTGGCCGTCCGGTCCGTAGACCGTGCGGCCGTAGGTCTGGATTCCCACGAAGTCGTCGCCGCGGGAGGCCTCGAGGAAGCGTTCGTTGACGTCACGGCGCACGCGGTCAGCGATGTCCCGGCCGCCATCGATCGACTGGATGTCCGAGTTGGCGAGCGTCCAGCCCACCAGCAGGTCCGGCCTGCGCGCCTTGATGGCCGCGGTGGCGGCCCGGTGTGCCTTGAGCTTTACCTCGAACGCGGCCTCCGTCGAGCAGAACTGGAACGGCGCCACCGTGCTGGCATCCACGCCCAGGCGTTCCGCAGCTGCGGCCCAGACTGGGACGGAACCGCGGTATTCCGGTGCCCCGCCACCGATGCCGAAGGACTCCAGCAGCCACGGCAGGTTGGGTTCGTTCAAGGTGCAGGCAACGCCGATGAGGTCGCCCAAGTGCGCCATTACCCTGTCGCAGTAACGGGCAAACAGTTCCGGTGTCCGTGCCCCCTCCCAGCCGCCGACAGCGAGGAGCCAGCGCGGGGACGTGAAGTGGTGGAACGTGACCACGGGGGTGAGGCCATGCTCGTGGCATGCGACGAGCATGCGGCGGTAGTGGTCCAGTTCGGCCTCGGAGAAGAGTCCTTCCTCCGGCTCGATGCGGGCCCATTCGATTGAAAAGCGGTAGCTGGTGAAACCCAGGCTCGCGATCAGGGCGATGTCCTCGCGGTAGCGGTGGTAATGGTCCACGGCGTCGCCCGAAGGCTCCGAGAACATGCTGCCGGGGAGGTGCTCCAGGAACCAGGTATCACTGTTGAGGTTGTTGCCCTCCACCTGGTGCCCGGCGCTGGCAACGCCCCAGAGGAAGTCCTGCGGGAATGCTGATGCGGTGCTCATGTAGTTCCTTTCGGTTCAGCGCCAGAAAACAGCGCACGGGGCCTCTCTGCCCTGGCTTTCAATCCTTGTCCGACAAGTGACCGGGGCCACAATACTTTTCCAATGAATGACATTTTTATGTGAGCGCCCATAACCGTCGACTGATGCTTGGAGGGAGCCGGCCAGCAGCCAGCCCCACAACACTTCTCCTCCGTTGTCCATCAGAATGCAAAGGCGCACTACATGAAACTTCTGAACTCCACCGCCCGTGCGGGCTCCGCCGTTCTGGCCGGAGCGCTCCTGCTGGGATCGTTGACCGCCTGCGGCGGCGGCTCCAGCCAGGCGACTGCCAAAGTGGACACCACCACCTTGACCCTCGCCATCGACAGCGACTCGGCATCGTTCGGCTTTGATCCGCTGCGCGTCTCAGCTGCACAGCGCCAGTTCTTCGAGGGCCTCTACGAGAGCCTGATGACGCTTCAGCCCGACGGCTCGGCAGGTCCGGGCTTGGCCAAGGAGTTCAGCTACAACGCCGACAATACGGTCCTGACGCTGACGCTCAAGGACGACGTGACCTTCACGGACGGGTCCAAGCTCGACGCCGAGCTGGTCAAGGCAAACCTGGACCGCCGGTCGGATCCCGCCCTGAGCGCCTACTCAGCCGTGGCCAAGGGCGGCGCACAGGAAATCGCCTCCGTTGACGTAGTGAGCCCCACCCAGGTGGCCTTGACCTTCGCCAAGCCCCAGCCGGGCTTCGAGAAGAACCTGGCGTCCACCACCGGCATGATCGTGGGTAAGAGCGGCGTCACGGACACCGCCAGCCTTGCCGCCACCCCCGACGGTTCCGGCCCCTACACCCTGGATCCGTCCACGGTGAAGGGCAACAAGTACGTGCTGGTGAAGAACGAGAAGAGTCCGGAAGCTTCGAAGTACGCGTTCAACAAAGTCATTTTCAGCGTTGTCCTTGACCCGCAGGCCCGGGCCAACGCCCTGGTGTCCGGCCAGGCGGATGTGGCCATGCTGACCTCCTCCACCGTTGACTTCGTGAAAACCAAGGGTGTGGGGGTGTCCCAGATCGGCGGCACCGTCAACACCATGATCTCCTTCGACAAGATCGGCAAGACCGCCCCCGCATTCGCCGAGGAGAAGGTCCGGCAGGCCATCCAGTACGCCATCAACCGCCAGGCCCTGGTGGACGCACTGCACAAGGGTGACATCCCTGCCTGGAACGCCCTGCCCAAGGACTCCGCAGGTTTCACCAAGGACATTGAAACCACGTTCGCCTACAACCCCGACAAGGCCAAGAGCCTTCTTGCCGAGGCCGGCTACCCGAACGGTTTTGAGTTCACCATCATCGCCGGAGCCCAGACACAGACGGACCTGCAGGCCATCCAGAAGGACCTGGCCGCGGTCGGAATCACCATGAACGTCAAGATGGCCGCCTCCACGGACGAAGCCTTCGCCGCCGTGGCCACCACGCCCCTGGGCTACGCGCCCCTGAACTGGGACAACCCCGTTGGCGTGATGTACGGAGCGGTCCTCAGTGGCTTCACCAACGTCCAGAAGGCCACCGACGAGCAGCTCAGCGCAGCAACCGGCGAGCTGGCTGCCGCCAAGGACGACGCCGCCGTCAAGGCCGCCGCCACCAAACTGAACACCCGCCTGGTGGAATCCGGCTGGATGATCCCGCTGTACGAAGCCCTCACCAACCAGGGCTACAACACCAAGAAGGTGGCCCCGGTGGAGTTCGCCGGAACCAACGCCTACCCGCTCCTTTCGTCCTACAAGCCGGCCAGCTAATACCCGCACCCACCCGGGCGGGCACTCCTCCCCAACAGGAGAGCCCGCCCGGCAAGGGCCTGACCGATGGAGGTCACCATGGCACTATTCATCACCAAGCGCCTGCTGATGGCGCTGGCCACCGTGCTGGTGGTCGCGGTGCTGGCATTCCTGCTGGTGCACGCAATGCCCGGCAGCCCGGGAGCGGTATCGCTGGGCGCCGGCGCCTCCCAGGAAGCCATCGATGAGGTCAACCAACGCCTCGGCTGGAACGACCCGCTGTTCGCCCAGTTCTTCCGCTGGTTCGGCGATGCTGTCCAGGGCAACCTGGGCGTTTCCCTGATCGACGGCCGCTCCGTCAGCGCCGACCTTGCCAGCCGTCTTCCGGTTACTGCCTCGTTGGCAGCGGGAGCAACCGTGCTCAGCGCGGTCCTTGGCATCGCCCTCGGCGTGACGGCAGCCGTCCGCGGCGGCCTGCTGGACCAGGTCATCGGCGGATTCGTTGGCCTGCTGGTGGCACTGCCGGCCTTCTGGATCGGCATCATCTTCGTGTACCTGTTCGCCGTCCAATCCTCCGTCTTCCCGGCCACCGGCTACGTGCCGTTTGAGGTGTCACCGCAGGACTGGGCACTGTCCCTGGCGCTGCCGGTGATCACCCTGGCCGTGGGTGGCGCCGCCTTCATTGCCCGCCAGACGAGGGCCTCCATGCTCGAGGCGCTGCAGCAGGAACACATCCGGACCCTGCGCGCCACGGCAACCCCCACCTGGAAAATCCTCTACGTCCATGCGCTGCGCTATGCCAGCCTGCCCATCGTGGCCGGCATCGCCCTGCAGTTCATCGGCCTGTTCGGCGGCTCGGTCATCGCGGAACAACTGTTCGCCATGCCCGGCCTGGGCCAGGCAGTCCAGACCTCCGTCAGCACCCACGACGCCCCCGCCGTGCAGGGCGTGGTGGTGATCGCCACCGTGGTGGTGGTCGCCGTCAACCTGGTGCTGGAACTCGCCACCAAGTTCCTCGATCCGAAGTTGCGTGCCTCATGATCCCCTCTATTGCACCTGCCCCCACCCAGGGAACCGCAGAAGAAACCGCGACGACGATGGCCACGCCTGCCCGCAGCGCCGGCAAGGCAGCCATCACCAGGTTTTCCAAGCACAGGCTGTTCGGCTCGCCGGGCGCCGTGGCCGGCCTCGTCTGGCTGGTCGCCCTTGTCATCGCCTCACTGACCGCTCCCGTGTGGCTGCCTTTCAGGACCGAGGACCAGGACTTTACTGCCGTCCTGTCCGGCCCGACAGCGGCGCACTGGCTGGGCACCGACGAATTGGGCCGTGACATCCTCAGCCGCATCTTCGCGGCGGCGGCCGGCACGCTGGGAACGTCCCTGATCACGGTGATTGTCGGCGTCGGGATTGGCACCATCCTGGCCATGGCAGCGGCAGGCGCCGGCGAGCGGGCCGAAGGCATCATCAGCCGCGTTACCGAAATCATGATGTCCCTGCCCGGGACCGTGATCATCCTGGCTGTCATCGGCGCCGTGGGGACCAACATCCCGCTGATCATGGCAATCCTGGGCGTGCTGATATCTGCCGGCATCTACCGCGTGATTTTGGGCCAGGCGAAATCGCTGCAGTCCCAGCTGTACGTGGATGCCGCCAAGGTGGACGGCATCAGCCCCCTCGGTATCAGCGTCCGGCACGTGCTGCCCGGGCTGACCAACACCATCGTGGTGCAGTCGGCGCTGATCTTCGCCGTCGGCATGCTCATCCAGGCCGGCCTGGCCTTCATCGGCTTCGGCCCGCCCATCCCGGAACCCAGCTGGGGCGGCATGATCCAGGGTGCCTCCCAGCACGTCTATGACGCCCCGTGGATGATGGTGCCCACCGGCATCGTGCTGGCGCTGACCGTCCTCGCTGCCAACGCGATCGGCAACGCGCTGGGCAAGGCACCGAACACAACCGCCTCCCACCTGCCCTCCGCAGCGGCGCGCCGCCAGCGGGCCAAGGCCGTGGCGGCCGTCGCGGCTTCACCGGGCCGTTCCGAAGAGGATCCAGCCACCGGGCAGCTCAGCGTCCGGAACCTCTCCGTCGGCGTCGATAACGGCGTCCGCCTGGTCACGGACGTCTCCTTCGACGTCGAACAGGGCACCGTCCTGGGACTGGTGGGCGAGTCCGGCTGCGGCAAGACCATGACCGCCCTGTCCCTCCTGGGCCTGCTCCCGTCCGGCGTCTCCTCGGTGGGCGGACAGATCCTGTGGAACGGCAAGAACCTCGCTGCTGCCACTGACAAAGATATGGAAGCTGTCCGGGGACGCGACATCGCCCTGATTTCGCAGGAGCCCATGCGGGCCCTGGACCCCATGTTTACCGTGGGCTACCAGCTCACCGCCACCATCCGCCGCCTCCGCAACCTGGGCAAGGCCGAAGCCCGCACAGAAGCCCTGGGCCTGCTCGAGAAGGTGGGCATCGTCGATGCCCACCGGATCCTGAAGACCTACCCGCACCAGATCAGCGGCGGCATGGCCCAACGCGTGGCCATCGCCCTCGCATTGTCCGGCAGGCCGAAACTGCTGGTGGCCGATGAGCCCACCACCGCGCTGGACGTCACCGTGCAGGCCGAGATCCTGTCCCTGCTGCGTGCCTTGGTCAAGGACACCGGCATGTCGGTGGTCATGGTGACCCACGACCTCGGCGTCGTGGCGGACATCTGCGACCAGGTGGCCGTTATGTATGCGGGACAAGTGGTGGAAAGCGGCAGGACCGCGGAGATTCTGGACAACCCGCGCCACCCCTACACCCTGGCCCTGCTGGCAGCGGACCCGCACGCCAACCACGCCGCAGACATGCCGGAGCGGCTGGCAACGATCAGCGGCCAGGTCCCCCAGCCGAAGGACTGGCCCGTGTCGTGCCGCTTCGCCGCCCGTTGCCAGTTCGCCGGCTCGGCGTGCATGGAACCCATCCCGCTGCTGCCCTCCGGCACGGCCGACGGCCTGGTGCGCTGCGTCAAAGCCGACGAACTCGCCGTTGAAGGCCTGGACTGGGTGGCCACCGATATACCCACCTCCCGGCAGCTGCACGTGACCCCCAAAATGAGCTCCGTCGCTGAGAAGGACATGGCATGAGCACCGCAATTTCAGAACGCCGCGAATCCGCGTACCCGGCAACCGTTGAACCTATTCTGGACGTCAGGGACCTGGTGGTCCGCTACGGCCGCGGACACAAGGCTGCGGTAGCCCCTGCAGCGGTCGATGGCGTCAGCTTCAGCATCGCCCCCGGCGAAACCGTGGGCCTGGTGGGGGAGTCCGGCTCCGGTAAATCGACCATCGGCAAGGCCATCCTGGGACTGCAGAAAGTGTCCGGCGGGTCCATTACTTACCAGGGCAAGGACATCACGTCCGCCGGCCCGCGCCAGCGCCGGGCCCTGGGCGGGGAACTGCGGGCCGTCTTCCAGGATCCCAATTCGTCCCTGAACCCCCGGAACACGGTGGGCTCTTCGCTGGCTGAACCACTGCGGCTCCGTGGCGTCAGCGCGGCCGAGGCGAGGACCAAAGCCGAGGAGATGCTCGAACGCGTCGGCCTTCCGCGGGATGCTGTGGACCGTTACCCCAGCCAGTTCTCCGGCGGCCAGCGCCAGCGCATCTCCGTGGCACGCGCCCTGATCTGCGATCCCCAACTGGTGGTCTGCGACGAAGCGGTGAGCGCTTTGGACCTCTCCACCCAGGCGCAGGTGCTGAACCTCCTGGCCGACCTTCGTGACGAGCGGGGGCTGAGCTACCTGTTCATCGCCCACGACATCGCTGTGGTCCAGTTCCTGGCCGAGCGCGTGGTGGTTCTATACCGCGGGCAGGTCATGGAAAGCGGACCGTCCGCTGCGGTGACCGAGAGCCCGAAGCACCCCTTCACCCAGGCGCTCGTGGCCGCCTCACCGGTACCCCGGCCGGCCGAACAGGCCGTCCGACGGGAGGCTCGCGAGTCCCTCGGCGTCCGGACCGGAGCGGCAGCGACGCCGGGTCCCGGTGGTTGCCCCTTCCGGCTGCGCTGCCCGTTGGCGACGGACCTCTGCGCCGCCGAACGTCCCGCCCTTCGCACGGTGGGCGGCTCCGACGTCGCCTGCCACTTCGCCTGACGGCATGTGCCCGGCGCATCCACTCACCTCAACACCAGAACGGACCAATTAAACATGACATCAACGCCCTGGCGCGCAACCATGATTTCGCCCGAGCAGGATTACGACGGCGCCCCGCGCCTTCGGAAGGAGTTCCGCCTTGAGGAGGGCCACGGCAAGGTGGTGAAGGCGAAGCTGCGCGCCACGGCTTTCGGTGTTTACGAAGCCTTCATCAACGGCGTACAGGTGGGCGAGGATGTCCTGAGCCCGGGCTGGAGTTCCTATGAATGGCGGCTCCGCTACCGCACCTACGATGTGACCGGTTTGATTGGTCCGTCCACGGTCATCGGCGTGGAACTGGGCAACGGCTGGTACCGCGGCAGGCTCGCCTGGCACGGCATGTCCAACCTCTATGGGGATCAGTTGGGCTTCTTTGGGCAGCTGGAAGTCGAGTTCGCGGACGGTTACGTCCAGTCGGTAGGCACAGACTCCTCCTGGCAGTCCGGCCCGTCGGCCACCACCGCCAACGACCTCTACGACGGGCAGACCATCGATGCCCGCAGGAACCAGCCCGGCTGGGCCGAGCCGAATTTCGACGCCGTCGCCTGGACGGGAGTGCGCAAACTTGAGTTCGATGCCGATCGGCTGGCTGCGCCGGTCGGCCCGCCGGTGGTGCGCACGGACGTTTTCAAACCGGTGCAGATCTTCACATCGCCCAGCGGCAGGACGCTGGTGGACTTCGGCCAGAACCTGGTGGGCTGGCTTCGGTTCACCGTCCAGGGCGAGGCAGGGCACGCCGTCACGGTGCGCCACGCCGAAGTGCTGGAGGACGGCGAGCTGGGCGTCCGGCCGCTGCGGTCCGCCAAGGCTACGGACACGTTCATCCTGTCAGGCGGCGGGGACTTCTTCGAACCGACCAAGACGTTCCACGGCTTCCGCTACGCAGAGATTTCCGGCTGGCCGGGCACACTCACCGAGGACTCAGTCGAGGCCGTGGTGGTCCACTCCGAGCTGGAGCGCACCGGCACCTTCGAGTGCTCCAACGAACTCGTCAACCAGCTCCACCGCAACATCGTCTGGGGCCTCCGGGGCAACTTCCTGGACCTGCCCACGGACTGCCCGCAGCGCGACGAGCGCCTGGGCTGGACCGGCGACATCGCCGTTTTCGCCCCAACCGCCGCGTTCCTGTACGACGTCAAGGGCTTCCTGCAGGACTGGCTCCTGGATCTTGCCGCCGAGCAGAAAGCGGCCGACGGTTTGGTGCCCATCACCGTCCCTGACGCGCTGAAGTACTGCCCGCAGCCGGCCGAGTTCCCGTCGCCGGAATCGTCAGCCCTGTGGAGCGAAGCGTCCGTGTGGGTGCCGTGGGCGCTGTGGGAGGCGTACGGTGATGACACCGTGCTGAAGAACCAGTACGACTCCATGGCATCACACACCCGGCGGGTGGAAGGCCTGCTGTCTCCCACAGGTCTTTGGGACCAGGGTTTCCAGTTCGGCGACTGGCTGGACCCGGACGCCGATCCGGACAAGCCGTGGGACGCAAAGGCGGACACCGGCGTCGTGGCCACCACGTGCATGTTCCGCACTGCTTCCATCACCGCTCAAACGGCGCGGCTGCTGGGACACCAGGACGACGCCGAGTACTTCGAGCAATTGGCGGCAGGGGTCCAGGCCTCGTTCGTGGAGCACTATGTGGCCGCCGACGCGACCATCCGCAGCGACTGCACTACGGTCTACGCGCTGGCCATCGCCTTCGGGATCCTTCCCAGCCCGGAGCATGTCGACTTCGCCGGTGAACGCCTTGCCGAGCTGGTCCGGAAGAACAACTATCGCGTGTCCACGGGTTTTGCCGGAACGCCGTTCATCACCGGAGCCCTCACGGATACCGGCCACAGCGGGGAGGCCTACCGCCTGCTGCTGGAACAGGGCTGCCCGTCGTGGCTCTACCCGGTGACCATGGGCGCCACCACCGTGTGGGAGCGCTGGGATTCCATGCTTCCGGACGGCACCATTAATCCGGGCGAGATGACCAGCTTCAACCACTACGCGCTGGGTGCCGTGGCCGACTGGATGCACAAGGGAATCGGCGGGATCAGCCCGCTCGCTCCGGGTTACAGCAAGGTCCGGATTGCACCGGTACCGGGCGAAGGCATCGACTGGGCCAAGACATCCCTGAAGACGCCCCACGGAACGGTCCGCGTGGAATGGAAGCTCGACGACGCCGCCCTCCACCTTCAGGCGACGCTACCTGAGGGAGTGGAGGCCGACGTCGTACTTCCGGGCGGTGAGTCCCGCAGCGTCAGCGGCGGCACCCACCGGTTCTCCTCCGCCGCCGCGCTGGCCGTTTCGACGGGAGTGTAGGCGCTTCGGGGCACGAGGCGGTTAGCCCTTTCATTCAGTTTGCACAGCGGATTTTCGCCTCTGGATCGCGCTGTTGCCGCATGGTACTTTGACCCTCTTACGTCGCTTACAGGAAGCGATCCAGGAGGAGGGCCAGCTCATGAGTGATACCAATTCCGCCGGAACGAACGTGGATGTCGTGGACATCCTGACCAGCGATCACCAGGAGATGATTGCACTGATCGGGCAGATCAAAAGCTCGCCCGATGGAAGTCAGCGCAGGGACCTGGCGGACACTCTGATCGCGGAGGTCATGCGCCATGCCGTCGCCGAGGAAATGTACGTGTACCCCGCCATTGAGGACCACGTGCCCAACGGCAAGGACGAAGTGGAACATGACAAAAAGGAACACGACGAGATCGTCAAGCTCATGAAGCGGCTGGAGAAGGTGGAGCCTTCCGACCAAACCTTTCTGGAACTGGTCCAGGAGCTCGAAGACCAGCTGAGCCACCACGCCAATGACGAGGAAACCGAACAGTTTCCCAAACTCCGCCTTCACATCCCCCGCGAGAAACTCGTCGACATCGGCGGAAAGGTGGAGAAAGCGAAGAAGCTGGCACCGACACGGCCGCACCCGAGCGCACCGCACTCCGAGCTGTTCCATAAGACGGTGGGACCAGGTGTAGGCATGGTGGACAGGCTCCTGGACAAACTCACCAAACGGCATACAGGCTCGAAGGACGACTGACACGCTGCCCGATCTCGCGTAGGTTGGCTGAAGTCCTCTGTTTTCAGGAGGCCAGCCGACATCGAGGAGGAGCCATGAGCGAGGGCGCCATGGACAGCACCGGCCGAGCGAACAGGCCGGCAACGGACGGGCAGCAGCGTCCGTCCGAAGTCAGCCACGCTGACCGCATTGATGACGACGGCGGCCGCCCCGCCAAATGGCGCATCGTCGGGCCCGGCCTCGTTGTCGCAGCCACCGGTGTTGGTGCCGCCGACATGGTTGCCACACTCGTGGCCGGTTCCCGCTACGGGTACGGCCTGTTCTGGGCTGTCATCGTTGGCGTGGTCCTGAAGATCATCCTCGTCGAAGGGGCCGGACGCTACACGCTGGCAACCGGAAAGACGATCTTCGAGGGATGGCGTTCCCTCGGCAAGTGGACCACTTGGTACTTTGGGCCCTACATCATGATCTGGGGCTTTGTTTACGGAGCCACTGCCATGTCTTCGGCGGCCTTGCCGCTCGCGGCCGTGTTCCCCATCCTGCCGCTGTGGGCATGGGCCATCCTGATGGGCCTGGCCGGTTTCGCGATGGTGTGGTGGGGCAAATATGCCACCTTCGAGAAGATCACTGCCGTGCTGGTGGGCATGATGTTCGTGACCGTGGTGGGCCTGGCCGTCATTGCCGCGCCAAACATCCCGGAAATGCTGGCCGGCCTGGTCCCGATGATCCCTTCAGCCGGCGACGGCATCTTCTACACGCTCGCCCTGGCCGGGGGCGTGGGCGGAACCATCACGCTCGCCGCGTACGGGTACTGGCTCCGCGAAAAGGGCTGGTACACACCGAAGTGGATGAAGGTCATGCGGATCGACAACTCCATGGCTTACGTGATGACCGGGATCTTCGTGATCGCCATGCTCATCGTCGGTGCCGAGGTTGTCCGCTCCGCAGGTGTTTCCCTCAGTGCGAGCGATGAAGGTCTGCTGGATCTCTACGACGTCCTGAAGGCGGAGTACGGCGACGTAGTGGGAACCGGCTTCCTCGTCGGTTTCTGGGCCGCTTCCTTCTCCTCCATCATCGGCGTCTGGAACGGTGTTTCGCTGATGTTCGCTGACTTCTGGGGCAACATGCGCGGCAAGGAATCCGGACACCCCGATACCCGGGTAGGCGGGAAATACTTCAAGTTCTACATTCTGTGGCTCACCTTTCCGCCCATGGTCCTCTTCGCCCTCGGCCAGCCCATCGGCCTGATCCTGCTTTACGGCGCTTTGGGTTCGCTGTTTATGCCGTTCCTGGCACTGACGCTGCTCGGCCTGCTCAACGGCAGGCGGATTCCCAAAGCCTGGGCCAACAAACTGCACTCCAACATTGCGCTGGGGGTTTGCGCCCTTTTGTTTGTTGTCCTGGGCATCCGGCAGTTCTGGACTTCCCTTTCACCGCTCTTCGGTGGCTAGGGCACCCGTTCGGCGCCTTAGCCCTCAGAGTGCGTCCGCACATCAGGGCTGACCTCGGCGTGGTGGCCCAGGTTCCTGGAGACGGCACGGGCAGTGGCCCGAACCGCCGGGGCCAACACGTTTGGCGGTGTAGAGCCGTCAGGGACCACGATGGACAGCGCGGCCACCACGGCGCCCTGGGCATCAAAAATTGGTGAGGCCACTGACACGGTATTTGACGGGTAGGTGCGGCGGATCATCGCGATTCCGGTGCGCCGGACATCCGAGAGGGTACGGCGCAGTTGCCCCTCCGGCATGTTCACCACTCCAGGTTCGGTTTCCGGCGGCCTCCGCATCGTCGCCTCCTGGAACTGCTGGTCCGCCCCTGCCAGGAGGACCAGCCCGACGGCGGTGCTCCGCAGCGGGGCGCGCCCGCCCACCCGGTAGGCCACCTCGGTAGCGTCCTTCGAGGACAGCCGCTCAATCAGCACCGCCTCATCGTTGTCGCGGACGGCCAGCAGGACGTGGTGCCGGGTCACCTCGAAGAGGTCCTCCAGGTAGGGCAGGGCAATCTCGCGCACGCCGTGTCCGCGCGGTGACAGGGATGCCACCTCCCACAGCCGGACCCCCACAACGTACCGGCCGTCGTCGAGCCGTTCCAGTGCACCCCATGCAACCAGCCGGGCGATCAGGCGGAGCGCCGTGGGGGCCGGCATGTCGGCGTGGCGTGCCAGTTCTGAAAGGGTCAGGGCGCGGCGGCGGTCGGAAAAGACTGCGAGCAGGCTCAGTGCCCGGTCGATCACAGGTTCGCCCTGCTTGGGCCGCTTCCCGCGCACGGGAGGGGTATCCGTTACCGGTGGAGTGGTCATGGCAGGGTTCCTAGCGCCGTTGGAGGTTGAGCTCCTGAGTGAGCTACCCCACAATACTATTCCAACCAATGAAAGCTCGCTGTGGGGAAGTGCCTGCCGGAAACGAAGCTGGAACCCCAGCTACTCCACGTTCAGGAGCTTCCTGCATGACCTCCACCAGTCTCGACGCCGGCGTCGAGGAAACACTCCTGGCCCCCACCGCGCCCGCCCGACTCCGCGTTGAATACCTGCGGGAAGCCTTCGGGATCACCACCACGGCGCCGCGCCTGACGTGGACGCCGTGCGCAGCCACCGCCCAGACCGCTTACCAAGTGAGCGCCAGCAACGGCTGGGACACCGGCAGGGTACCCTCAGCCGGGCATGTGGTGACTTATTCAGGCCCTGCCCTGGAGTCGCGCAGCCGGTTTGAATGGCGGGTACGTACGTGGAACACCTCTGCCGACGGCGCCGAAACGGCCAGTGCATGGTCCGAGCCGATGGCGGTGGAGCTGGGACTCCTGGACGGCTCGGATTGGACCGCACAGTGGATCGGCCCGCAAGAGCTCGAGGTTCCCGCCCCGGGAGAACGCCCCGGCTACGCCCTGCGCAAGACCTTCGCCCTGGCCGCCGCACCGAAGACAGCCCGTGCCTATGCCACTGCCCATGGCATCTACGAACTGTTCCTCAACGGCGAGCGGGTAGGCGACCAGCAGCTCACCCCAGGCTCCACCAGCTATAACACCACCCTCCAGGTCCAGGCCTACGACATCACCGCCCTGTTGCGCCCCGGCATTAACACCATTAGCGCGATCCTCACGGACGGCTGGTACCGCGGGACGTTCGGATACACGCGCGACGCCGAGATGTACGGCACGCACACGGCTTTCCTTGCGCAGGTGGAGATGCAGTCCGGGGACAGCAGGACGGTCGTCGGCACCGATGAATCCTGGCTGGTTTCACGGACAGAGATCCTCAGCGCCGACCTGATGGGCGGCCAGCGGGTGGACTTCCGCGCGCTCAACAGTGAGGCTCCCAGGGAGCTGAAGGCACCAACGGGGAGTGCCGCCGTCGTACGCCACGGCAGTTTTGACGCTCTCACCGGCCCCACCGCCCCGCCCACGCGGGTGGTTCAGGAGCTTGCTCCCGCGTCCATCACCCGCTTGGCTAACGGCAACCAGGTGGTGGACTTTGGGCAGAACATCCATGGCTGGGTGCGGCTCAGCAGGCTGGGTGCGCCGGGGGAGGCCCTCACCCTCGTCTATGGCGAGGCGCTGGATGCAGGCGGTGACGTTACCCTGGACCACCTGCGCCCGCACGATTTTCGCCGTCCGGGACAGTTCCTGTCCGCCGGCCAGGTGGATTCCGTTATTTCGTCCGGCGCTCCGGGGGAGCGCTTCGAGCCGCGGCACACCACCCACGGCTTTCAATACGTCTCAATCCGGGGCCTTGTTGACGATCTGCAGCCGGGTGACATCACCGGCTGCCTGGTCCAGACCGACCTGGAACGGCTTGGGACCTTCCGATGCAGCGACGAACGGCTGAACAAGCTCCACGACATCGTGGAGTGGAGCTTCAAGGGCAACTCCTGCGAGGTGCCCACGGACTGCCCGCAGCGGGAAAAGGCCGGATGGACCGGGGACTGGCAGCTGTTCGTCCCTACGGCGGCGTACCTGTTCGATGTCACGGGCTTCTCGCGCAAGTGGCTTAACGATGTTCGTACCGACCAGTGGGACAACGGCGTCATTGCCAACATCTCGCCGTCACCCGGGCCTGCTGTCACCTCGGCGGAGTTTATGGGCTTCACCAATGGCTCCTGCGGCTGGGGCGACGCGATTGTGATGGTGCCGTGGGAGCTGTACCTGGCCACGGGGGACTCCGGCATCCTCACCGAAAACTGGGACGCGATGAACCGCTGGCTGGGCTTTGTGCGCAGCGCTGCGGAGACTCAGCGCCACGCCTCGCGCGCAGCCGCTAGCCCGGATCCGGCACCGCATGAGAAGTACCTGTGGGACGCCGGCTTCCACTTTGGCGAGTGGATGGAGCCGGACGGCCCGGAACCGGACCTGTTTGCCGCCCGGGACGCCGACAACGGCATCGTCGCCACCGCCTTCTACCGGAACACTACGGCGCTGATGGCACGCATCGCCGACGTGCTGGGTTATGCGGAGGACGGGCAGGCGCTCGCCGGGCTCTCGGCCCACATCCGCCAGGCCTGGGAGATGGAATACCTGGACTCTGCCGGACAAGTCACGAACGCCAGCCAGGCCAACTGCGTCCGAGCCCTCGCCTTCTGCCTGGTCAGCCCGGAAAACAGGGCCGCCGTCACCGCGCAGCTGGTCGCGCTGATCCGGGAGGCAGGCACCCACCTTGGCACCGGGTTCCTCGCCACGCCCTACCTGCTCCCTGTTCTTGCGGACAACGGCGAACTGGACCTCGCCTACGAACTCCTGATGCAGGACTCGGAACCGTCCTGGCTGGTGATGGTGGACCGCGGTGCCACCACCATGTGGGAGCTCTGGAACGGGGTGGACGCCGACGGCAACCCGAACCAGTCCCTGAACCACTACAGCAAGGGCGCCGTGGCGTCCTTCCTGCACTGTTACACAGCAGGACTGCGGCAGGCGCCCGGCGGCGCGGGGTACGAGCGGATCATCGTCGAGCCCCTGCCTGGGGCCGGGCTGACGTCGGCAAGCACCTCACACCAGGGCCCGCAGGGCCTGATTGAGGTGCAGTGGAGGACGGACGACGGCGTGCTGACGCTCACCGCCGTCGTTCCGCCCGGCACCAGCGCCGAGATACGGCTGCCGGGCGAGCCTGCCGCCGTCGTCGGCCCCGGCACCCATACCTTCGTTGCCGCAGCCGGCGGCGTCCGGAAAAACCCGAGCTTGTGAGGAGCACAACTATGACAGTGGAAGAAGTTATTGACCCTGCCCGTCCCGGCGGCATGGACGTTCCGCCGTTCCCCGTCTTCGACGCCCCCGCGAACGCGGAACACGTCTCGGACATTTCGGCGGTGCACCGCGAGCTGACCTATGCGCGCGCCATCGGGTTCCGGCCGCTGAAGATGGACGTCTGGCTTCCGCGGCAGGCGTCCGGTCCGGTCCCGCTGGTCCTCTGGGTCCACGGCGGTGCGTTCCAGCTGGGGGACCGGCGCGAACTGCCGCCCACTTTCGCTCCAAACTCGGTGTTCCGCCTGCTTAATGAGGCCGGCATCGCCTGTGCCACTGTGGACTACCGGCATTCGCTGGAGGCGCCCTTCCCGGCACAGTTGCATGACCTCAAGGCCGCGGTACGTTACCTGCGGGAATTCGCGGAGCCCCTGGGCGTGGACCCGGGCCGTTTTGGTGCCTGGGGCGAATCGGCCGGCGGACACCTCGTTGCCCTGCTGGGACTGACGGGGAACCGCGACGACCTTGACGGTGGACTCGGGGCGCAGGGGCACCCAAGTGCCATCAGCGCCGTCGTCGACTTCTATGGCGTCTCCTCGCTGGTTGACATCCCTCCCATGAACACACCGGACGGGCTGTTCCCAGCCGCCCTGATGGCAGCAGTGCCGGCAGGGATGTCGCTGCAGCCGGAACAAATGCTCGTGGGCGGCTCCGATGATCCGGCGCTGCTGGCGGCTGCCAGCCCGGTCAGTTATGTGACCACGGATGCCGCGCCGTTCCTGCTGGTTCACGGGGACAGCGACGGTCTGGTGCCGCACTCCCAGACGGACCTCCTGGCCGCCGCGCTCGCGGACGCCGGCGTGGAGCACGAAGTAATCACGATCAAAGGCGGGGACCACTGCTTTTTCGGCGCCGAAGACCAGCTGGACACGATCCTTGCTGCCGCTGTCGAATATTTCCGCCGGAAGCTGGCACGGCCGTGACGCCCGGGCAGACCGGGCGCCCCGCCGCCGCGGCCCCCGCCCCGGGCGCCGGTTTGGCACCGGATGCCGGCTTCGCCGAGTACCTGGCTTCCCCCGGCGGTCCGCAGTTCCTGAATCCCGACGCCGTCCGGGCGCCTGGTCCGGACGTTCCCATCAGCACAGTTTCCGCGGAGGGCCGGCACGGTCCCGTTGATATCCGGATCTACGGCGAGGCGGCCGGTTCCGGCAGCCCCGGGCTGGTCTGGCTGCACGGCGGAGGGTTCGTTAGTGGCAGCCTGGACATTCCCGAAGCGGATTATCTTGCCAGGGTGCTGGCCAATGCCGGAACGCCGGTGCTCTCGGTCGATTACCGGCTGGCGCGTGACGGGGTGTCCTTTCCCATTCCGCATGACGACGCCCTGGCCGGCTGGTTCTGGGCGCGGAAGAATGCGAAATCCCTCGGATTGGACCCGGACCTCCTGTCCCTGGGCGGCGCAGGTGCCGGCGGCAACCTGGCGGTGGGCGCGGCGCTGTACCTGATCGACGCCGGAAAGCCGCTGCCGGCGAAGCTCCTGCTGGCCTACCCCTTCCTGCACGCCGAGCTGGCTCCGCCAGCCGCCGGTCTTGATGAGGAGGTCATGGCGGGATTGCCGCGGCACTTGCGGTTCACGCTCGAGGACTGCGTCCGGCAGGCGGAAAATTATGTGGGCGGTCCGGTGAGCATGGCGTCCTCCTACGCGATGCCCGGCTACGCCGACCCCACCGGCCTTCCGCCCGTTGCCCTGCTCGCGTGTGAGTACGACGACGCCCGCGGTTCCTCTGAAGTTTTCGCCTCAAGCCTGGAGCGCGCGGGCGTGCCGGTCACGTATTTCCTCGCGGAGGGTGCAGTCCACGGGCACCTTAACCACGCCGCCGGACTGCCGGAAGGGCAGCCGGCGCTGGATTTCCTGGCCCGGGAACTGGCTTCCGTTCGGGGTTCCTAAGAAGCGGGGGTCCAGTCGCGGTCGTTGACGAACTCGGCGGGGCGGAAGTCAACGAAGTTGGCGCCGTCCAGTCCCAGTCCGGTTGCCGCGCGCTGCAGGTTGTTCGTTGTGGCCACGGACCCCCAGTGCCCGGTCTCCAGCCTCTGGTCCATGGCTTCAATGGAAGCGACATTCTCGGCCACAGTGAAGTTGCAGTGTCCTGTGCGGGCTACGAAGGCCTGGCGGAACAGTGCGTTCCCGCCCGCCTGACGGACTGTTTCGGCATACTCTTCCTGGAATTCCACGGGCGCCAGCAGGTCTACGGTGGTGTGCGTAGCCAGCAGCGGTACCTGCAGTCCCCCTGCGGAGGTGGACGTGCTGAGCATCCACTCGAGGCCGTTCTCCGAAGGTGCAATATCGGCGTTAGCCGTCAACGTGGACAAATCAGCAGCCAGGTCCAGGCCCGCGACGCCGTACATGTGCTCCACCAGTTGGCGTTGGTCAGAGGAGCGCAGGACCTTGGAATAGTCGACGCCGGCTGTCCAGCCGCTGTCGCCGCCCGCCGCGTTCACGATGGTGTAGCGGCGCTCGATGACGGTGGGGAGGGTGTCCAGGACCAGCTTCGCCTGGGCAGCGGCGAGGGCTTCGGGGTTGTTGACGTCCACGCCGTCCAGTTCTGTGGGGGTGTTCAGCAGGGCAGCCACGAGCGCGATCCTGGCCCGGCCTTCATCCGACGCAGTCGCCTGCTGCAGGGCCGCCTTCAGGCTGGCAATGGTTGCTGCGGACTGTTCCGGGGTGGTGAAGCCGGTGAGGCGGATGTCCTGTCCGGGGAAGAGCAGTTCAGCGGCAGCATAGGCTGCGTCGAGCTGGTAGTTGTTCAGCGAAACACCGCCGCCCACGAGGCCGCAGGTGCTGACGGCACCGTCGATGCCGGATCCTGGGATTTCGGCCATCATGCTGGTCACGAGGCCTCCCATGGAGCGGCCGACGGCGATGACTCGCCCGGGCTCGCCGAAGCGTGCTTCAAAAGCTGCGAGGGTGTCGAGCTGGTCCTGCGCTGCCGTGCTGAAGGCCCAGCCGGTGGTGGCGTAGGACGATGAAGCGACGGCGTACCCGCGGCGGATCAGCTCGCTGGCGGTGGGGGCAAACCCGTTGTCCCAGGCCGGATTGGCCGGTCCGGGGCGGAAGCCGTGCGCGAAGAGCACCAGCTTCCCGTTCCAGTTCGCAGGCACTTCAGCCCGCCACGCGGCTCCGTTCTGAAGGGTTCCCTCTGCGGTGACCGGCAGGGCGCTTTGGGCTGGGGCATTGACTGAAGGGCCGGTCGCCGCGGGGGCGGCTGCGGCGCCAGGGGATATGGCGGCTGCCGCAAGCACGGCAGTAAGGGCCGATGTTGAAACAATGGTGCGGCAGCGTCGACGCAGGGTACGGGTCATTCGGAAACCTCACTAAAATCGTTGAAGAAGACAACTAATAATTATCTTAACGATTCAAGGTGTCAACGTTTTTTCGATCGCTTACGCCTTTGCCCCCGCACCCCACAAGGCCTTCCGCAGCAGCTCCCGAAGCTGGTCCGCCTCGGCCTCGTTGAGTGTGGAGAGCTGCTCCTGCTCGCAGGCATCCAGGGCGGCACGTGCCTTGGCGTGCATCTTTCCGCCTTCCTTGGTGGAGGTGATGATCTTGGCGCGCCTGTCCTGCTTGCCCTGCGTGCGCTCCACAAGCCCGCGCCGTTCGAGGTCGTCCACGAGGCTGACCACCTGGCTCGGGTCGAGGCTGAGGAAATCAGCCAGTTCCCGCTGGGTGGGCTCCAGCCCGCTGCAGGCAAGGGTCAATACCGAGAAGGAGCGCTCCCGCAGCCCGAAGTCCGCCAGCGCCCGGTTGTTCAGCAGTGAGCCCGCTGCGTGCAGCTTCGCCAGCAGCAGGCCGATGTCATTGCCGATCCGGGATGCTGCCAACCGCGGCGTCTCGACTTCAGTCCTCTGCGTAGCCATGCGAACTCCAGTAGTAGTAAAAAAAGATCATTGACAATTTCAACGATCTACCTTTTCATTGATCAGGACAAGGATCTCACGAGGCAGTGGGATCGCACTTACCGGCTTCGGCCGGACACTGCATGCGAAGGAGCACGCCATGAGCTTGAACGGCAAGGTTGCGATCGTCACCGGAAGCGGGCAGGGCCTGGGCCTGGCCTACGCAAGGGAACTCGCCCGCCAGGGTGCCGCCGTCGTGATTAATGACGTCAATGCCCGGACGGCAGCACAGGCTGTGGCCCAGATCGAGGCCGGCGGCGGCCGGGCCGCCGCCGTGGTTGTCCCCGTCGGAACCACGGACGCCGCCAAGGCGCTGGTTGCGGGAGCCGTGGAGAACTTCGGCCGCCTGGACATCCTGGTGACCAACGCCGGCATCCTGCGGGACAAGAGCCTGCTGAAGATGACGGACGAGGACTTCGATCTGGTGATCAACGTCCACCTGAAGGGAACCTTCACCTGCGTCCGCGAGGCCTTCGCCTACTTCAAGGAAAACAGCATCCCGGGCCGCATCATCACCATCGGTTCGCCCACCGGCCAGCGCGGCAACTTCGGCCAGACCAACTACGCCGCAGCCAAGGCCGGCATCGTGGGCATGGTGCGGACCTGGGCCTTGGAAATGAAGAAGGCCGGCGTGACCGTCAATACGGTCGTCCCGGTCGCGGCCACGGCCATGACCAAAACGGTGCCGTACTTCCAGAAGGCCGTAGAGGCGGAGGAGCGCGGCGAGACCATGCCGTCCTTCTTCCGCCACGACCTCGGCTTTGGAACGGCCGACGACGTCGCCGGGCTGATTGCGTTCCTTGCCTCCGACGAAGCTTCCAACATCACCGGGCAGGCCATCGGCGCCGGCGGCGACCGCCTCCAGGTGTGGACCCACCCGACGGCGGCCACCACCGAATACCGCGACGGCGGCTGGACCTACGGGGCACTGCGCGCCCAAGCCGGCGAGCTTTTCAGCCCGGACACGCTCCAGGGCTACGGCGAGGAATTCCTGCCGCTGCCCGCCGAACTGCAGCCCGAACCGGCCCCCGCCCGCTAAGACCCGCGAAGGAATCCGACATGCGCTACGAACTGGGCATTGACGCCTCCAAGCTGGACGCGATCGACATGCACGTCCACCTCGAAGTGGACAGTTGCGGGCACGGCTCCCTGCCCGAGGCACTTACAGAGGCGTCCGCGAAGTACTTCAGGGCCGAGGACCGCACCCCGTCGCTGGACCGGATCGCCGAGGTGTACCGCGAACTGAACATGGCGGCCGTCGTCTTCACGGTCGACGCGCGGACCCAGCTCAAGCACGAACCCAACAGCATCCCCGAGTTGATCGCAGGAGCTGCAAGGAACAACGATGTGCTGATCCCGTTCGGCAGCGTTGATCCCCGCATGGGGGAGGATGCCATCGCCGGAGCCAAACACCAGGCTGTTGAACTCGGCGCGCGCGGCTTCAAGTTCCACCCGTCCCTGCAGGGCTTCGACCCGTCCAACGAGCGGTTCTACCCGCTCTGGGAAACACTTCAGGAACTCGGGCTGCCCGCCATCTTCCACACCGGCCAGAACGGCATGGGTGCCGGGCTGCCCGGCGGGTTCGGCATCAAGCTGGCGTACTCCAACCCGCTGCTGCTGGACGCGGTGGCCGCGGACTTCCCCGGGCTGCAGATCATTATGGCCCACCCCTCCGTGCCGTGGCAGGATGAGGCGAACTCGATTGCCACGCACAAGGCGAACGTGTTCATCGACCTCTCCGGGTGGTCGCCCAAGTACTTCCCGGAGTCGCTCGTGAAGGCCTCCGGCTCCTATCTGCAGGACAAGGTGCTGTTCGGCACGGACTTCCCGCTGATCACCCCGCAGAAATGGCTGGGCGCCTTCGCCGACCTGCCCTTTGCGGATGAGGTCCGCCCGAAGATCCTCAAGGGCAACGCCGTCCGGCTGCTCGGTTTGGCGAACTGAGATGAACACGACGACGGCGGAACTTGCCGCGGGTGCCCAGCCCACGGACGGCGGGACCAGACTCTACCGGCTTTCCGACTTCTACGACGCGGAGGCCCTCCTCACCCACGGCGAGCGGCAGGTCCTGGCCAGGCTCCGGGACTTCCTGGACCGGGACGCCAAACCGCTCCTGGCCGAGTACTGGGAACGGGGCGAGTTTCCCGAGCAGCTGGCGAAGCCCCTGATGGACCTTGACCTCATGGAACCCGCCGAACTCACGGCGTGCGGCCCCGCGCGCGGGATCTACCAGGGCTTCCGGATCTTCGAGCTCGCCCGCACGGACGCCTCCCTGGCTACCTGGTACACCGCCCAGGCGGGACTGTTCCGCACGGCCATCCGCGTGGGTTCCTCCGGGGAGCAGCAACGTCAATGGATGCCGAAAGTCATCGACTTCTCGCTCAAAGGCGTCTTCGCGTTGACGGAGCCGGAGTCAGGTTCGGACATCGCCGGCGGCCTGTCCACCACTGCCCGTTTCGAAGCGGACGAGGACGGCGGCACGTGGGTCCTTGACGGGGCCAAGCGCTGGATTGGTGGGGCCTCAACCGCGGACGTGCTGGCCGTGTTCGCCCGGGACACCGCCGACGGCCAGGTCAAGGGCTTCCTCGTGGACCGGAAGGCTGCCGGGGTCAGCCTGGAGAAGATCCACGGCAAGACGTCGCTGCGGATGATGCAGAACGCCCACATCACCCTCGAGGGCGTCCGCGTCCCGGAGTCTGCGCGGCTTAACAACGTGAACTCATTCAAGGACGTCGCCGCCATGCTCCGGGCCATGCGCTCGGACGTCGCCTGGATCGCCACGGGAATCCAGGCCGGTGCCTTCGAGGCAGCACTTGCTTATGTGAACGGACGCCAGCAGTTCGGCCGCCCGCTGGGTTCGTTCCAGCTGGTGCAGGAGAAGCTGGCCCGCATGCTCGGGAACGTCACCTCTTCACTGGCGCTCGTTGTCCGGCTGACCGAACAGCAGGCCCGCGGCATCTACCGGGACCAGGACTCGGCCCTGGCCAAGATGCAGACCAGCCTGCTCATGCGCGAAACCGTAGCGCTGGCCCGCGAAGTGGCCGGCGGCAACGGCATCACCCTCGCCACCGACGTCGCGCGCTTCCACGCCGACGCGGAGGCCGTCTATTCCTACGAGGGCACGCACGACATCAACGCCCTCATCATCGGCCGCGCCCTTACGGGCGAAAGCGCCTTCACCCACTGACCCATCAATTCGTAAGCACAACCACAGGAGGCAAAGATGCCCAATCTCGTCGTCGACTTCGACAAACTGCTCACCATGACCGGTACCGACCTCGGCACCACCGATTACCGGGAGATCACCCAGGACCAGATCAACCTGTTCGCCGACGCCACCGACGACCAGCAGTGGATCCACACCGATCCGGAACGTGCCAAGGACGGCCCGTTCGGCGCTCCCATCGCGCACGGCTTCCTCACCCTGTCCCTCATCATCCCGTTCTGGGGTGAGCTGTTCGACGTGGACGGTGTCACCACCAAGGTGAACTATGGCCTGGACAAGGTCCGCTTCACCTCGCCCGTCAAGGTGGGCTCCAAAGTCCGCATGCAGGCGGGCATCGCCGAGGTCACCGAGGTCAAGGGCGGTGCCCAGATCAAGGTCAACGCCACCATCGAGATCGAAGGCCAGGAACGTCCCGCCGTCGTGGCCGAATTCCTGGCGCGCTTCTACCAGTAAAAGGCTTCCACAAGCAGCCGGTTCTCCAAGGACCACCCCTCAGCCCCCAGGCGGTTCCCGCACCGTGAACCGCCTGTGCAGGCAACCCCGAAACACCCCACCTTCCCTCCTTCCCAAGGAACAGCCATGTCAGGACAAACAACGCTCGCACCCGCGGGCACGGCCGCAAAGCGCAAAGAGGCGCGCACGGTCATCATGTCCAGCTATCTGGGCAGCACCATCGAGTTCTACGACTTCCTGCTCTATGCCACGGCAGCCGCCGTGGCCTTCCCGAAGGTCTTCTTCACCGGTGCCGACGAATGGGTGGGTGTTGTAGCCGCCTATGCCACGTTTGCGGCCGGCTATGTGGCGAGGCCCCTGGGCGGCGTGATCTTCGGCCACTTCGGTGACCGGGTGGGGCGCAAGGGCATGCTGATCATTTCCATGGCGATGATGGGCATCGCCTCCACCCTGATCGGACTGATCCCCGGCGCCAGCGTGATTGGCCCCTGGGGTGCGGTCATCCTGGTGTTCCTGCGCGTCTGCCAGGGAATCGCCGTCGGCGGTGAATGGGGCGGAGCAGCACTGATGGCGCTCGAACACTCCGATCCCAAGCGGCGCGGCTTCGCGGCCTCCTTCGTCAACGCCGGCGCCCCCACCGGTGCTGTGCTCGGAACCGTGGTCATGGGGCTCTTCTCGGCGCTGCCGCAGGACGCCTTCCTAGCCTGGGGATGGCGAGTGCCGTTCCTGCTGTCCTTCGTGCTCCTGATCGTGGGCATGTTCGTCCGGCTGCGGGTGGCTGAAAGCCCGATCTTCGCCGAGGCGGTGGCAAAGGAAGGCGCCCAGGGCGTCAAGCGCAAAATCCCGCTGCTGGAGGTGCTGCGCCGGCCCAAGGCACTGATCATGATCATGTTCGCCGGTGCTGCCGGCTTCGGCCTCCAGGTGGTGCTGCCCACTTTCTCCGTCACGTACGCTGTGTCCAAAGGCGCGCCCCAGCAGGGCGTCCTGTACGCATTCGCCGGTGCATCCGCCATCTCGATTCTGTTCGTCCTGCTTGGCGGCCGGCTGTCCGACCGGTTTGGACGCCGTCCGGTGATGATCGCCGGACTGGCACTCTTCATCGCCTATTTGTTCCCCATGTTCGGAATGCTCAGCTCCGGCAACATTGGCCTGATCTTCCTGGCCTTCACGGTGGCCCTTATCCTGCACTCATCCCTCTACGGGCCGCTTGCCGCGTTTGTGTCCGAGCAGTTCGGCACCACCAACCGGTACACCGGTGCCGCCGTCGGATACCAGCTGGCCACCCTGATCGGCGCCGGATTCACCCCGGGCATCGTCGCCGGGCTGTACAAGGATTCCGGCCAAAGCATCGTCCCCGTGGTGGTGTTCCTGTCCGCCATGGCTTTGGTCTCGATTGTTTTCATCCTGCTGACGCGGGAATCTAAGAACAACGACCTCACTACGGTCCGTTAGGAGAACCATCATGGACAACAACGGAGTTGGATCCTGGCTGCACCGCCGCCGCGCCAAGTCAGGGCCGAAGGCCGCACTCATCTCCGGGGCGGACACCGTGAGCTACGCCGAACTCGCAAACCGTACCGACCGCCTGGCCAATGCCCTTCGCAACAGGGGAGTCGCCAAGGGGGACAGGGTGGCCTACCTCGGCGAAAACCACCCTTCCTTTGTGGAGACCTTCTTCGCCTGCGGGCTGCTCGGCGCCATCTTTGTCCCCTTGAACACCCGGCTCGCGGCCCCGGAGCTGCAGTTCCAGCTGCAGGACTCCGGGGCGCGGCTCCTCATCAATGCCGGTGCCCTCGACGCGCTGGCTGCCTCCTCCGTTGAAGAGACTGCGGTGACGCACCGCCTGGTGGTGGCGCCCGACGGCGGCACACCGGCGTCCGCTGGTACGTCACCAGCCGCCGTCGCGCCCTATGACGCGGCGCTTCAAGCGGCAGCCGCAGCTCCCTTGGATTTACCGGTGGGCCTGGACGACGCTGCGATGATCCTCTACACCTCGGGCACCACGGGCAAGCCCAAGGGGGCCCTGCTGACGCACGGGAACATCACCTGGAACTGCATTAACACCGTGGTGGACATGGACCTGAGCCGGAACGACGTGGCGCTCATGATCTCGCCGCTGTTCCACGTGGCCTCGCTGGACATGGGCCTCCTGCCGATGCTGCTCAAGGGTGCCACCGTGGTGCTGGAAGCCAAGTTCGACGCCGGCCGGGTTCTTGAGCTGATCGAGCAGCATAGCGTCACCACGCTCAACGGCGTTCCCACCACGTTCCAGATGCTGTGCGACCACCCGGCCTGGCCGGCGGCGGACCTCAGCTCCCTGGACAAGCTCACCTGCGGCGGTTCGGCGGTTCCCCGCCGGGTGCTGGACGCCTACGAGGCGCGCGGCGTCGGCTTCACCAGCTGCTACGGCATGACCGAAACCGCGCCGGGCGCCACCATGCTGCCCGTGGAAAGGTCCAAGGACAAGGCGGGCTCGGCAGGCCTGCCCCACTTCTTCACTGACGTCCGCATCGCGGACCCCCTCGGCGGCCTTGCCGCCGGGGGCGAGGTGGGCGAAATCCAGATCTCCGGCCCCAACGTGATCAGCGGATACTGGAACCGTCCGGAAGCCACTGCGGCAAGCTACGCGGACTCCGCCTGGTTCCGCTCCGGCGACATGGGCTACCGGGACGATGAAGGCTTTATGTTTGTCTCGGACCGGCTCAAGGACATGATCATTTCCGGTGGGGAGAACATCTACCCGGCGGAAGTCGAAGCTGCCATCGCGGAACTGGAGGCGGTGCAAAGCGTCGCCGTCATCGGCGTCAGCGATGACACCTGGGGCGAGGTTCCACGCGCCGTGGTCACCCTGCGCGATGGTGCCACACTCAGCCAGGAGCAGCTCCGGAGCTACCTGGATGGGCGGCTGGCGCGCTACAAGATCCCGAAGTCCGTGGTGTTTGTCGATGAGATGCCCCGCACGGCGAGCGGCAAAATCCGCAAGGTGGAGCTCCGCAACCAAGTGTGAGGCGTCGGGCGCCGCTGGCGGCGGAACATCCCCTGTTCTGTTCGACTAACGAACTTTTGTACGATTAATGAACATCTATGTATCCTTGTTAGCTGAATGGCATGCCGTAGGTCACTTGTACTTGTGACACAACCCTCAGGGGTTGCTCCTATTTCCTGTCCCTAATCAATGAGGATTCATGACAACTTCTCCCTCCGCCTCCCCGTCCCGATGGCCAGTGTGGCTCTGCTGGCTGGCAATGGTCCTGGACGGCTTTGACCTGGTGGTGCTTGGCACCGTCATTCCAACACTGATCAAAACCGGCGAGCTCGGCTTTGACGCGGTGGGTGCCACTTTCGTGGCCACCATTTCCCTCGTCGGCGTGGGTTTGGGGGCACTCTTCATCGCCCCGCTGTCCGACCGCTTCGGGCGCCGCAAGCTGCTGGTTGCCTGCGTGCTGTGGTTCTCGATTTTCACCCTCGCGGTGGTCTGGGCTCCCAACGTGGCAGTGTTCGGCGTTTTCCGGCTCCTGGCCGGCGTTGGGCTTGGGGCATGCCTGCCGGCCGCCCTTGCCTACATGAATGACTACGCGCCGGCAGGGTCCGCCGGTAAGTCCACCACCCGAACGATGACCGGGTACCACGTCGGCGCGGTAGCTACCGCTTTCCTGGCATTGATGGTGATTCCCGATTGGCGCACCATGTTCGTAGTAGGAGGCGTTGCGGGACTGGTCCTCCTGCCGTTCCTGTGGTTCAAACTGCCGGAGACCTTGCCGGCGGCAGCATCGCAGCCCACCCGGACGGAGGAGCGGACCGGGTTCCGGGACCTGGTGCAGAAGCCCTACCCACTGGTCGCCGCGGCGATCGCCGGGGCGTCGTTCATGGGGCTGCTGCTGGTATACGGCTTGAACACCTGGCTTCCGCAGCTCATGGCGTCCGCCGGTTATCCCGTCAGCGCAGGACTTTCCCTGCTCCTGGTCCTGAACCTTGGCGCAGTTGCCGGCCTCATCATCGCCGGCATCCTGGCGGACAAGCACGGGACCAAACCCATCGTCCTGCTGTGGTTTGGCCTTTCGGCAGTGTTCCTTGCCCTCTTGAGCATCAAGGTGGACAACCCCATCCTGCTCAACGCCCTGGTCTTTGTCACCGGAGTGTTCGTCTTCAGCTCGCAGGTGCTCGTATACGCCTGGGTCAGCCAGTTGTTCCCGGCCCGCCTGCGCGCCACGGCCCTCGGATTCGCCGCAGGCGTCGGCCGTGTTGGCGCCATTACCGGACCCGCCGTGACAGGCGGACTGGTGGCGGCCGGGATCGCCTACCCCTGGGGGTTCTACGTCTTCGCTGCAGCCGGCGCCCTCGCCGTGGTAGCCCTGCTGGCGGTCCCTCACGCCATTGCCGCCACACGGACGGATGTCACCGCACCGTAGGCCCGGACCAGTTTTCCGCTGACGGCCCTGCCGTGGAGGTCATTCAGTCAATAGGCGCCGGGCCGAGGTCATCAAGCAGTTTCTGCATGGCTACGTACGCCTTGTTGCGGTAGGTGATCAGCTCGGGGATGCGCTCGGCCGGGACGTTGAGGAACCCTGCTCCGCTCTTGGTGCCGAGCTTTCCGGCCTCCACCAGGTCAGTGAGGATTTTCGGCGTGGCAAACCGCTCCGGGAAATCCTCCTGCAGCGAGTTGTAGCAAAAGTTGTACACGTCCAGCCCGGCCATGTCCGCAATGGCGAACGGGCCGAAGAACGGCAGCCGGAAGCCGAAGGTGGTGCGGACCAGGGTGTCGACGTCGTCCGCCGTCGCGATGCCCTGCTCCACCAGCTGCGCGGCCTCGTGGAACAGTGCGTACTGCAGGCGGTTCAGGACGAAGCCGGTGACGTCCTTGACGACGGCGGTCTGTTTGCCGGCTGCGTGGACCAGCTCGCGGACAGCCCCCACGGTGGCGGCAGATGTGCCGGCATGCGGGATGATCTCCACCCCTGGAATGAACGGCGACGGGTTTGAGAAGTGCACACCGAGGAACCGCTCCGGGTTGCTGACCGGCCCTGACAGTTCGGCAATGGAGATGGTGGAGGTGTTGGAGCCGATGATGGCGTCCGGCCGGGTCGCGGTGCTGATGCGTGCCAGCGTCTGGTGCTTGATGGCAATGACTTCGGGGACCGCTTCCTCGATGAAGTCCGCGTCCGCAACGGCTTCCTCGATGTCCTTCGCGGCCCAGAGGTTCTGCTTTAGGATCTCCGTGGAACCGGCGGGAAACAGTCCGTCGGCCACGTACTGTTCAGACTCCGCCAAGAGGCGGTCGTAATTGCTCTGGGCCACCTCCGCAGACACGTCGGAGAGTGCTACGTAGGCACCGCCGAGGGCCAGGACCTGCGCGATCCCGCCGCCCATGTAGCCGGAGCCGACGATGGCAATCTTCCTGGGGCCGGGGGCACCACTAGAGGTAGCTGGGTTGTCTGGTTTTTCCGTCATGATCAGACTGCTTTCGTTGATTGGGGTTCATAGGCGCAGATGGCATCCACCTTGGCGGCGGAGGCTGAGGTCTCGTCGAAGCGGTAGCCAAGCCAGTCGCCCACCAGTTTCTTGGCCAGTTCCAAGCCGATGACGCGCTGGCCCATGGTGAGTACCTGCGCGTTGTTGCTCAGCACGGATCGTTCAACCGAGTAGCCGTCGTGGGCGGTGACGGCACGGATGCCCGGGACCTTGTTGGCCGCAATGGCCACGCCCAGCCCCGTGCCGCAGATCAGCAGTGCCCTGTCGGCTTCCCCGTCGGCCACTTTGCGCGCGGCGTGGACGGCGACGTGCGGGTAGGCGGTGGAGTCGTCCGCGCCCACCCCCACATCCAGGACGGAGGCCACCCGGCTGTCCGCTTCGAGCAGGGCCTTCAGCGCTTCCTTGTATTCAACGCCTGCCTCGTCGTTGCCAATGACTATGCGCCATCCTGCTGCTGCGCCCTGGCCCGGGCTCATGCTTCGGCTCCATTTCCGGCCACGGAGGCGGCTGCCAGCCGCGAATCAACAAGGGAAGAATCAGATGGCCCGAGGTACTCGGCCACCCGGCCCGCGATCAGGGCAAAGGAAACCGCGCCGGGATCCGGATGGCCCAGGCTCTTTTCGGCCAGCGGGCGCGCCCGCCCCTTCCGCGGACGGAGGGAAGCAGTGGCGTCAGCTGCTTCCCGCGCGGCAGCCGCACCGGTGGCCAAAGCCCCCGCAACAGGAGCGCCGCCGTTGAACGCCGACTGGAAGGCGCCGCGGAAGGGAAGCAGCGCGTCCACCATGGTCTTGTCCCCGGGTACGGCCTTGCCCAAGGCAGTGATGGCGTCTGTAAAGGCGATCACGACGGCGGGTGCATCGGCACGTCGATACGAGACTTTATTGCCGAGGATCCTTCCGGCGGCCTGCACCGCGGATCCCCACAGCGCCCCGGAGGTCCCGCCAGCGCGTTCGCTCCAGGCTTCCCCGGCCGCGGTAAGCACCCGCTGCACGGAAGCACCGTCAGCCGAGGCGTCCCGGGCTGCTGCCGCTGCAGCCTCCACACCCCGGCGCATGCCGATGCCGTGGTCGCCATCCCCTGCAAACGAGTCCAGCTTGCCCAGTTCCTCAACGTGTTCGACGACGACGTCGTGCACCTGCGCAAGCACGGCGGCTGCCAGCCGGCCCAACTCAGCCGCTGCCGCCGTCGTCTCTTCCGCTTCGGCCGCCACGGCGTCCTCCGCTGCGGCCAGTTCCCGCCGCGCCCGCGGTGCCAGGTTGCCCTTCCGGAACCCGGGGGTGTCGGCCGGGGCCGCCCAGTAACGCTCGAGTTCGTCGTCAAGCCACAAAAGGGTGAGGGAGAGCCCGGACATGTCCAGGCTGGTGACCAGCTCGCCGCACTCCGGTTCCACCACGGTCAGGCCCGCGTCAGTGAGGAGCCTCTCGATCCTCCCGAACAACACGAACAGTTCCTCGTACTTCACCCTGCCCAGGCCGTTGAGGATGGCCACCACACGGCTCCCCGCGTCCTCAGGCCTGTCTGCGAGCAGCCGGGAGACGAGCAGCCGGGCAAGTTCAGGCGCCGTGGGCATGAGGTGATCGGAGATCCCCGGTTCGCCGTGGATGCCCAAACCGAGCGACATCTGGCCGGCCGGCACGTGGAACAGCGGTTCGGCAGCGCCCGGCAGGGTACAGCCCTCGAAGGCCACGCCAAGGGTACGGGTGCAGTAGTTGGCGCGGACAGCGAGCCGTTCGACGGCGTCGAGGTCCAGTCCCGCTTCGGCCGCGGCGCCCGCGATCTTGAAGACCGTCAGGTCACCGGCAATTCCGCGTCGTTTTTCGATCTGGTCCAGCGGGGCGCTCGCGATGTCGTCCGTAACGAGGACGGTCCGGGTGTCGATGGCTTCAGCGTTCAACCTCTGCTGTGCCTCCCCGAAGTGGATCACGTCGCCGGCGTAATTGCCGTAGCTGAGCAGCACGCCGCCGCCGGCGTTAGCCGCCTTCGCCACCCGGTAGACCTGCCCGGCCGATGGCGACGTGAAGATGTTGCCGCACGCGGCGCCTGTTGCCAGGCCGGGCCCCACCAGGCCGGCAAATGCCGGATAGTGGCCGGAACCGCCACCCACTACCAGGGCCACCTGGCCGGCGGGCACTTCGGTGGAGCGGACTACGCCGCCGTCCACCCGGGCAACATAGCGGCGGTTGGCCGCCACCAGGCCGTCCAGTGCCTCCTCCGCAAAGTCTGCGGGGTCGTCGAAGATCTGGGTCATGGTTTCCTCATTGAATCCTTGGTTGGGAAGGCCGTGTTTTAGGCCATAATCAGTTACACGCGGGCGAGCTTCGCCGCCCGCTGTTGCCGCCCCTGGGCCACCTGGCTTTTGCCCATGGCGTAGCCGTCCGTCTTAGGGAGCACATGCCGGCGGAGGTAGTCCTGGTTGCTGGCTGCCACGCTCAGGCCGTCTCCGCCGTAGTGCTCGGTGCAGAGGATGCCCTGGAAGCCGACGGACAGGGCCAGTTTGAAGGCCTCCCGGTAATTGATGAGGCCGCTTTCCATGGGAGCCGGCATGGTTACGTACATGTCCCGGGCCACGTCCTCGTCCCGGAAGTAGTTCTTCATATGCCAGTAGTTGGAGAACGGCAGGGTCTTGGCCACCAGCTCCCGCCAGTCCTCGACGGGCCGGTGGAGCCGGATCAGGTTACCGAGATCCGGGTTGAGGCCCACGTTTGGGAGTCCGATGTCCTGGACGAGGCGAACGGATGAGTCCGCAGTGCCCAGGTACGTGTCCTCATACATCTCGAGCGAGAGCAGGACGCCTGCTTCAGCCGCGTGCCGGCCGAGGTCGCGGAGACGGCTTACCGCCCTGCCCCAAGTCTCCTTGTCATCCGACGGGTCCTTGTGGCCTTCGACCGTCCAGAACCACAGCTGTTTTTGCTGCTCGGGCGTGATGGCCTGGTGGAGGCCGACGGAAACAACCTCGCAGCCCAGTTCCGCGGCCGCGTCAATGGTCCGGTGGCTGTACGCCAGGTTGGCTTCCCAGTTGGCTTCCTCAATGACGCTGCGGCGGATGGCGGAAATTGCCGGGATGCCGATGCCGACGTCCTGCGCAATCTGCTTGAACTCAGCGAGGCGGTCCCGGCTCAGGTCACCGGGGCGAAGCCAGCTGTCGGTCAGGTCGGCGTTCTCGAACCCGGCCTCCTTGACCTCGGTCAGTGCCTCAGCCCAAGCCGGGGAATCACCGTCATTGATATGGGTTCCCTGGGCGCTGGTGCCCGGGAACGGCAGCATGGCCGCGGTGATGGGCCAGTTTTCGGCTGTGTAGGCCATGAATACTCCAGTGTCAGTAGATGGATCTGCCCAAATCAGCAGCTCCCAGGAAGCGGCTTCCTATGCCTGCAGCACGTCCACATCGTTGGTCAGGACGGTTAATTCGACGCTCGCCGGCCGCTCAACCGTGCTGTTGATGCGTACCGTTGAGCCACTGCGGGCTGATTCGAGGACTGACTCCATGACTTCCAGGGCATGGTAGGCCAGGGCTCCGCCCGCCCGGGGCTCGGCGCCATCCGGGGTGGAAGCGAGGTCCGCGATGCCAAAGCCGCGTCCGGAGTCGACGTATCCGGCGGACACGGGGAGGGTTTCCCAGGCGTCAGCGCCCAGGGAGAACAGCCGCACCTCGCCATCAAAGTGGTTGGGGTCCGGCACCACCAGTGATCCGCGTTCACCGTGGATCTCGATGTTCGGTGACTTGGACTTTACGGCGTCGAAGCTCATGAACAGGGTGGAGAGCGCGCCGGAGGCGTGGACCAGGACGCCGGTGACGTGGGAGTCGATTGCAACGGGGACTTTTTCGCCCTGCCGCGGCCCGGAGCCGATGGTCCGTTCATTGCGGGTGTGGCTCGCGGCGCCCACCACCGAGACGACAGGGCCCAGCAGGGTTACCAGGGCGGTCACGTAGTAAGGACCCATGTCCAGGAGGGGGCCGCCGCCGGGCTGATAGTAGAAGTCCGGATTCGGGTGCCAGCGCTCGTGGCCTGGTGTCACCATGGTGGCGGAGGCGGAAATCGGGGCGCCAATCAGCCCGTCATCGATGGCCTTGCGGGCGGTCTGGATGCCGGTGCCAAGTACCGTATCTGGTGCGCAGCCGACGACGACACCTGCCTCACGCGCTGCCTCCAGCACCGCGCGTGCCTCGGCAGTTGTTGCGGCAAGGGGCTTCTCGCCGTAAACACTCTTGCCTGCGGCGATAGCCTTCAGCGCCACCTGGGCGTGTGCGGCCGGAATGGTCAGGTTCAGGACCAGTTCGACGTCGTCCGCTGCGAGGAGTTCGTCAACGGAAACGGCGCGGACGCCCTCGTATTGCTCGGCCACCGCCTGGGCACGTGCCGCATCGAGGTCCGCCACCGCCACCAGTTCGATGTCCTCCAGTTTCCGGAAATTCGTCAGGTACTGCGCGATGATGGCTCCACAGCCGACGATTCCCAGTTTCAACGGCTTGCCCACAGCATGCCCCTTTCGATGATGGTGCGGACGTTGGTGTCCTGGAGGATTTCGACGCGGTGGCCGGGAGTAGCGACGAAGATGCGCCCCTTGCCCCATTGGCGGGTCCAGATGGCCGGGGAGGTCACTTCGCGGTTCCAGGGATCCCACTCCCGGACCTTCTGGGTGGTGGTAGCGAGTACGTCGATGTAGTCGTCAGAAAGGACCCAGTACTGCTCGGTGACAAGGTCGAAGTCCGAAAGGCCCTTCGTGATGGGGTGCTCGGCGGCGGCGGGGAGCATGTTGACGGTGTAGGGCACGTAGTTGTCGGCCTGCTCGCCGGTACGTTCGTCCGGGTGCTTGCCGGGATGGCAGGCGAACTGGCCACCAATAAGGTGCAGGTAGTCGGAGTTGTTCCGGTAGGAATCGGCGATCCCGCCGTGCCAGCCGGCCAGGCCGGTGCCGTTTTCCACGGCCGCGCGCAGCCCGGCGAACTCGTCCTTTTCGATGGTGCTCATGGTCATGCACTGCAGGATCAGGTCCACCCCTGCCATATAGTCCGCGTCGGCGTACACCTTCGGGGATTCCTCGACGCGGACGTCGTAGCCGTTGTCCTGGAGGTAGGGGATGAAGAGCTCCGTGGTCTCGTAGGGCTGGTGGCCGTCCCAGCCGCCCCGGACCACCAGGGCACTTTTGCGTTCTGTCATTTTGGGTTCCTTTGTTTGGCTACCGGCAGGTTAGGGCCAGTGAAAGTCGGGTCAGCGGCTGGCGAAGGCGGCATCGAAGGCGGCTGCCGGCGGGGCGATCCTGGCGAGTTCCTGGACCATGGCCAGGGCCTGCGGGGCGCCGATAAGCCGGTCCATTCCGGCGTCCTCCCATTCAATGCTGGTGGGGCCGTCGTAGCCGATGGCGTTAAGGGTCCGGAAAATCCGGTTCCACTGAACGTCCCCGTGACCGGCGGTGACGAAGTCCCAGCCGCGCCGGGGATCTGCCCAGGCAAGGTGGGAACCCAGGCGTCCATTTCGGCCGTCCAACTGACGGACGGATTCCTTGACGTGGACGTGGAGAATGTGTTCGGCGAAATCCTGCAAAAACATCACCGGGTCCAGGTCCTGCCAGATGAAATGGGACGGGTCGAAGTTCAACCCGAAGCTCTTGCGGTGCCCGATGGCTTCCAGGGTGCGCTTGGCGGTCCAGTAGTCGTAGGCAATTTCGGAGGGGTGGACCTCCAGGGCGAAACGGACCCCCACCTCGTCAAAGATGTCCAGGATGGGGTTCCACCGGTCCGCGAAGTCCTGGTAGCCGGCGTCGATCATTGCCTCCGAGGCGGGTGGGAACATGGCCACGGCCTTCCAGATGGACGAGCCGGTGAACCCCGTGACGGTCTTCACGCCGAGCCGGGCAGCTGCCCGCGCGGTGTCCTTCATCGAATCGGCGGCCCGGCGGCGCACGCCTTCCGGTTCGCCGTTGCCCCAGATTTCCGCCGACAGGATGCCCTGGTGGCGTTCATCAATGGGGTCATCACACACGGCCTGACCGGTGAGGTGGTTGGCGATGGCGAAGACCTGCAGGTTGTTCTTCTCCAGGATGTCCAGCCGGCCCTGGAGGTAGTTGTCGTCCTCCGCCGCGCGGCGCGGGTCAAGGTGGTCGCCCCAGCAGGCGATCTCGAGCCCGTCAAAGCCCCACTCACCCGCGAGCCGGGCTACCTCTTCGAAGGGCAGGTCGGCCCACTGGCCGGTAAAGAGCGTGATTGGTCGTCGTGTCATTGTGGTTCCTTGTCCTGTAGTTACGTTCCTAGACCTTTTGCCACTGGCTGGAGTTGGCGGCACTGGCCTCCACGGCAGCGAGCACCCGCTGGACCTGCAGGGCGTCCGAGAAGGACGGTTCCGGCCGGCGGCCCTCGCCGATCGCCGTCACGAGGTCCACCACCTGGTGGGTGAAGCCGTGCTCGTAGCCCAGGCCGTGGCCGGTGGGCCACCAGTTGCCCACGTAGGGGTGCTCGGGCTCAGTAACGAAAATCCGGCGGAAGCCGGCGTTCGGAGACTCCGCTGCGTCATAAAAGGACAGGACGTTCATGTCCTCGTAGTCAAAGGCGAGGGAGCCTTTGGTGCCGTTCAGCTCCAGGCGCATCGCGTTCTTCCGGCCCAGCGCGTAACGGCTGGCTTCGAAGACGCCGATCGCGCCCGTGGAACCAGCGCCGCCGTCGAATTTTGCGCTAAAGACGGCGGCGTCATCCACGGTGACCGTTCCACGGGGTGCGTCGCTGCTGATGTCACCATGACCGCCCAGCCCCACAAGCTCACCGGCCAGGGGACGTTCCGGTACAAACGTTTCGAGCAGTGCCGAGACTCCGGTGATGTTCTGGCCAGTGACCCACTGGGCGGCGTCGATGCTGTGGGCCCCGATGTCGCCGAGGGAGCCGGACCCGGACTTGCTCTTGTCCAGCCGCCAGGTCATGGGGGCATTTTCATCCGAGAGCCAGTCCTGCAAATACTGGGCACGGACGTGCCGGAGGTCGCCCAGCCTGCCCTCGTCGACGAAACGTTTGGCCAGTGCCAAGGCCGGTGTCCGGCGGTAGCTGAAGCCGCACATCGAGAAGATGCCCTGTTTGGCGGCGGTCTCCGCAGCGAGAGTCATCCTTTCCGCTTCCTCCACGGAGTTCGCCAGGGGCTTTTCGCACAGCACATGCTTGCCGGCCTCCAGTGCCGCGATCGCGATTTCGGCATGGGTGTCACCGGGTGTGCAGATATCGATGAGGTCGATGTCATCGCGCTCGATCAGGCGGCGCCAGTCCGTCTCAACTGATTCCCAGCCAAGCTTGTCTGCCGCGGCCCGAACGCCGTCGGCATTCCGGCCGGCGACAGCGGTAAGCCGCGGCTGCAGCGGCAGGCCAAAGAACCGTGGCGCGGTACGCCAGGCGTGGGAGTGGGCTGCACCCATAAAGGCGTAGCCCACCATGCCGACGCGGAGGGGCTCTGCAGTGGTCATGGGAATGTCCTTTCGTAAAGATCCTGGTTACTTGCTGAAGCCGGCGGTGAGCCCGGCGAGCAATTGGCGCCGGCCGATCACGTAAAGCACCAGGATTGGCAGGGTGCTGAGCACCACCGAAGCGAGAACGGCAGGGATGTTGACGCTGTACTCGCCCTGGAATGTCCACAAAGCCAGGGGGAGGACGCGCAGGCCGGGACTCTGGGTGAGGACCAGCGGAAGCAGGAAGCCGTTCCAGACGTGCAGGCCGTTGTAGATGGCGACGGTCACGATCGCGGGGCGGGTCAGCGGCAGGGCAAGCCGCCACATGGTCTGCCATTCACTGCAGCCGTCCAGCCGCATCGACTCGAACAGCTCGTTCGGGACATCGCGGATGAAGTTGGACAGGATCAGTACTGTCAACGGGATGGCAAAGGCAATGGAGGGAAGCATGAGTGCCAGCAGGCTGTCGTACAGGTTGAGCCGGATGATCATCAAGTAAATGGGGATGATCGTCGCCTGCAACGGGATGGCCAGTCCCATCAAAAACATGCCATTGACCAGCTTCAGGAACCTGCCCTTGCCCCGCACGATGGCAAACGCGGCCATAAAGGAGATCAGAACCGTCGGGATAACTGCCCCGAGCGTGACGATCGTGCTGTTCATGAAGTACTTCGCGAAGTCGGCCTCAAGCACCAGCTGGTAATTTTCCAGGGTGGGTGATGCCGGCAAGGCTAGCGGATTCTGGCCGAAGTAGCCCTCCTGCGTCTTCAGGCTGGTGATGACGACGTAGTAGACCGGGATGATGATGATGGCGAGCCAGATCCAGCCTGCGAGGCCTGCCGGGATATTCAGCCGCCTCATCCGGGAACCAAACCCCCGCTGGACGGTGGTGGAGCTGGTTCGGGAACGCGTGGGAGTTTCCTCCGCGCTGCTTTTCAGGACGGTGCTCACCCTACATACCTTCCAATTGGCTGCCCTGCTTGTCCTTGCCTCCAAGGCGCTGGAGGAACAAGGCAAGAGCAAGGCCGATGAGTACGAGAATGACGGCGATGACGCTTGCCGGGCCCATCAGGTTGGCCCGGAAACCCCGCAGGTACATGTCCAGGGCCAGGATCCGCGTGGAGTTTCCCGGCCCCCCGCCCGTGAGGACGAAGATCAGGTCGAAGTACGTCAGCGATCCGACCACCATCAGGGTGGACGAGGTGATGATGGTGTACTTCAGTTGGGGGAGCGTGATGTGGAAGAACTGCTTGATCGTTCCCGCTCCGTCGATCTCTGCCGCTTCGTAGAGCGACTTGGGGATCTGCCGCACGCCGCCCTGGTAGATGAGCGTATGGAACGGCACGAATTGCCAGGCAATCACGAAGACCACCAAACCCAGGGCAAGGTGCGGGACGCCCAGCCAGTCCTGGGCCAGGAAGGGCAGGCCCAGGCCCGTGGCCAGGCCGAAGTTTGGGTCCAGCAGGGCCTTGAAGGCGATGGCCACTGCTGCCGATGAGAGCAGCAAAGGCAGGAAGTACAGCACCGCCAGGGCGGCACGGTAACGCTGGCTTCCGGCCGTGAAGACTCCCAGGAGGAGGCTGATCGGAGTCTGGACCAGCCAGGAGGCGATCATGATCAGGAAGGTCAGTCCCAAGGCGTTGTACAGCCCGGGGTCCGCCAGCACCGAGAACCAGTTGCTCATGCCCGCTGACCCGATGGCACCGATGCCGTCCCAGCTGGTGAAGCTCAGGATAAGGACACCGGCCAGCGGCACGACGGCGAAAACCAGGAAGAAGAACAAAGCCGGCAGTGTCAGCCATGCCAGGGCAGCATTACGCTGCCCGCTGTGCCCGGCGTCAGTTCTGGCGGGGACGGCAGTCCTGCGGGCGGTGGAGACGGCGTTACTCATTTTCCGAGCGTGCCGTTCATGTTCTCGGCGAACTGCTGCGGCGTGATGGACTTCAGGAACAGCTGGTCGATGTTGTTCAGCAGGGCTTCGGCGGCCGTGGGGCTCAGGGCCTGGTCCCACGACTGCTGGAAGCTCGGGGCGTTCTTGGCCAGGTCGTAGACGAAGTTCAGGAAGTCCTTGTCCGCAGACGTATTGAGCTTGTCCTCGATGCCGTTAACGATGGGAACGGATCCGGAATTGATGTAGGTATCAATGACTGTTTCGGTCAGGATGCCGTCTTTGAAGAACTTCTTCGCCGTTTCTTTTTCCTTGTCGGTGGCCTTGGAGGAGATCGACATGTACTGGGCAGGGTTGCCCACGCCGTTCTTCGGGTCGCCCTTGCCGCCGGCAACGGTGGGGAATTGGACGAAGCCCAGCTTGCCGTCCTGGACGAAGTTCTGGCCACCCTTCTTCATCGCACCGTAGGTCCATGAACCATGCAGCATCATGGCTGCCTTGCCGGTGAACAGCAGTGCCTGGTCTGCATTGGAGTCTGCGGCGATGGAGGAGAAACCCTTGATGAAACCGTCTGCCGAGACGAGCTCCTGGATCTTGGTGCCGGTCTCAATCACGGCGGGATCCAGCCAGGCATCGGGCTTGCCTTCGAAGATGGCGGTAAAGACCGCAGGGCCGCCGATGCGGTCCAGCAGGTATTCAAGCCACATCATGGACGTCCAGCGTGACTGTCCACCGAGGGAGAAGGGTGCCACTCCCATGCCGTTGAAGGTTTTGACCAGAGACATGACGTCGTCCCAGGTCTTGGGCGGCTGGACGCCCGCCTTTTCGAACAGTTCCTTGTTGTAGAACAGGACGATCGGGGCCACGTACTGGTTGGGCACCGCGTAGATCTTCCCGTTCACGGTTGCTGCACCGAAGGAGGCCGGGAAGAACTTGTCCTTCACGTCCGGGTTCTCATCGAACCAGCCGGTCAGGTCGTCTACCTGGTTGGCCTCGGCATAGGTCTTCAGGGTGCCGCCGCCCCAGCCGTAGATGATGGTTGGGGCCTGGCCGGCGCCGATCGCGGTTTTGATCTTGGTTTTGTATGCATCGTTCTGGAAGTAGGTCACTTCGATCTTGTTGTCCTGGTTTGCCGAAGTGAAGGTGTCCACCGCCTTCTGCATGGTGGTCTGGTTCGGTTCCCCGGACAGGTACCACATGCTGGCGCCGCCGCCGGCACTGGAGGTGCCGGGTCCCGACGTCCCACAGGCAGTGGCCGTCATGGCGGCGAAGGGAGTAAGGGCGGCAAGGGCGAGGAAAGAGCGGCGGGAGGTCTGGGGTTGCTTCATTGCTTCTCCATCTGAAATTGCTTCTTTGCAACGGTTAGGGTGTGAGGTCTGCCCGCAGTTTCGAAAGATTTCGAACGCGTGATTTAGGTCACGGTCTAAACTAAAGGCGCCAGCAGCTAGAGGTCAATAGCTCGCTCGAAGTTTTTTACCGGACGATTTTTCCCACCCTTGACCGCCCGCATCCTGCATGGGAACAATGAAACCTACGAAAACTTTCGAAAGGTTGCGAACTTATGGTCGTGAAGATGCCGGAGCGGGCCAAGCCGACACTCGCGTCTGTGGCGCGGCAGGCCGGCGTATCGGCGCCTACGGTCTCGAAGGTGGTCAACGGGCGTGAAGATGTAGCGCCGGAAACGCGGGCACGAATACTGGCTGCCCTGGAGCAGGCGGGGTACCAGTCCCCCCTGCAGCGCCGATCCGCTGCGGAGGCAGGGACCGTCGTTGAGGTGGTCATTGACGTGCTTGACTCCGCCTACATGATTGAGGTTCTCAACGGGGTACTGCAGTTCGCGGCGGGTGCCGATGTTGAGATCATGTTGAGCGTCACGGGTCCGGCACCTTCGAGCCCCCGAGGCCCGGAGCGCCGCGCCCAGCGAATGATGGACGAGGGCAGGGCGGGGATGATTGTGGTGACGTCTGCTTTCAGCGAGGCGCAACTGCATGCGTTCCGGCGCCGCCACATTCCCGTCGTCGTCATCGACCCACTCAATCCGCCCTCAGCCGATGTGGTCAGCGTAGGAGCGACCAACTGGGCCGGCGGCAAGGCCGCGACAGAACACCTTCTCGAGTTGGGGCATCGGCGCATCGCCTACATTGGCGGGATACCGGGGGCTGAATGCAACCAGGCACGGCTGCACGGGTATATGGCTGCTTTGATGGCCCAGGGCGTTCCCGTAGAGCCTCAGTACATTATTTCCGGCGGCAAATTCCGCCGCGAAAGTGGGATCACCGGGCTCAAGGCGCTGCTCCAGCTCGACCAGCGCCCTACGGCCATCTTTGCCGGAAGTGACAGCATCGCCCTGGGTGTTCTCGGCGAAGCAGGCCGTCACGGTATCCGGGTTCCGGAAGACATCAGCCTTATCGGCTTCGACGGAACAAAACAGGGCGAGGAGTCCGTCCCGGCGCTAAGTTCCGTAGCTCAGCCGCTGGAGGAGATGGGGCGGGCAGCGTTGCGGTCGCTCCTGCGCCAGGCACGGGGAGAGGTGCTCGATTCCCACCGTGTGGAACTCGCCACCCAGCTTATCGTCCGGGACTCGACAGCCCCGCTCACCGGCGCTTCCATGGGATGAGATTACGAAGGCCCTCTCCACTTATGGGCTTGTTCAGTTACCTTTCGCGGCTGGAGACGGGGCTTCACCATCAAGGGCTGTGAGCTGTACGGATTCCCACGTCTCCCCATAGGGCACCTGATCGTTCAGTTCGACAGTAAAGCGGCCCGGGCCGCGCCTGGTGACGAGGATGCCCCGCACGGGGTTTTCCTGAGCCAGGGCCCGAAGCTGTTGGATGGAGACGTTCAGCTTGTCATCAGCCTCGGATCTGGTGGTGGCAAGGACGGTCAGGCAGTGCGGCGTTCCCATGGAATTCCTTTCAGGGGTTGCAGGCGGCCGTGCGAAGGGCACGGCCGCCTGCGTCTTATCTCAGTTGCCTGGTTCCACCGTGACATCGCAGTGCAGCCTGCGGGTGTGGTCAACGATGCGTGTTTCACCTGTCAGCTGGAAGTTGGCCCGCAGGCGGATATCCCCGCTGGAAGCCCCGAACCGGAGTTCCAGGTCGCCAGCCTCGACGATCCGTTTGCCATCCCGGCCGGTGAACGACGCGACGTCGGCCGGCACCGTGAAGGAAACCCGCGCCGAAGCTTTCGCCTCAAGCGGCACGCGGGCATACCCCACCAGCTTCTGCACGGGGCGGACCACTGAGGCCACGGGATCGTGGAGGTACAGCTGGACGAGCTCGACGCCGGCACGGTCTCCGGTGTTCGTGACGGTGATGCCGGCCTTCACCGCACCATCCATCGCGACGGTCGAGGGCCCCTCCAGTGCCAGGCCGCTCCATTCAAAGGTGGTGTAGCTGAGGCCGTGGCCGAAGGGGTAGGCGGCGGCAGGATCGATGTTGGAAACACTGCTGGCCTGGGCCAGCGGGGAGGCCAGGTATGACGATGGCTGGGCTCCCGGCCGGGCGGGGATGCTTACGGGCAGCCGGCCGCTGGGGTTGACGCTGCCGCTGAGGATCTTCGCCACGGCCGGCCCGCCTTCCTCGCCGGGGAAAAATGCCTGTACGATTGCGGCGGCCTTTTCGGCAGCGGATCCCACGGCGTAGGGGCGGCCGGTGAGGAGTACCAGCACCACGGGGACGCCGGTTGCAATCAGCCGGTCCAGCAGCTGCTGCTGGACGCCCGGGAGCACCAGGGATTCCACGTCGCAGCCTTCACCGCTGGTTCCCCGGCCGAACAGGCCGGCGCGGTCGCCCATCACGGCGATGACCACGTCGGCGTCGCCGGCGGCAGCAACGGCGTCGTCAAATCCCTCGGTGGATGGGCCGTCGATGGAGCAGCCGGCCGCTACCGTGATGGGGCTGTCCGGGAATTCGGCCCGCAGGGCCTGCGCCACGGTGGGCAGTTCGATGCCAACCGGGACGTCCGGGTGCTGCCCGCCGACGTGTGCCGGGAAGGAGTAGCAGCCGAGGAACGCCCCGGTGTTGTCGGCGTTGGGCCCGACGACGGCGATGCGTCCGGGATTGCGCAGCGGCAAGATCCCGTTGTTGCTGGCCAGGACGATGGACTGTTCGGCAATCCGGGCAGCAAGCTTCCGGTTGGCCTCAGTGTCCAGGGTGATGCTGCCCTCCAGCCCCGCGGTGCTCTGCAAATCGGCGTTCTGCAGCGCAGGGGGAACAGCTGACCAGTCCTCATCCAGCAGGCCCAGTTCGATTTTCTGCACGAGCACCCGATGCAGGGCACGGTCAATGAGGCTGACGGGAACGGTTCCGGCTTCGACTTCGGCGATGAGGTGCTCACCGAAAGCGTGCACGGTGGGAAGTTCGACGTCGACCCCGGCGGCCAGGGCGGCTGCTGCAGCTTCGCCGAGGGACCCTGCAACGCCGTGCAGGTTTTTCAGGAAGGCGATGCCGAAGTAGTCGGCCACTACGGTGCCGCTGAAGCCCCACGTGTCGCGCAGAAGGCCAGTGAGGAGGGAAGCATCGGCGGCGGAAGGGACACCGTCCAGGTCGGTGTAGGCATGCATAACGGAGCGGACGCCGGATTCCCGGACGGCCATCTCGAACGGCGGAAGCAGGACGTCTGCCAATTCCCGGGCGCCAACGGAGACGGGGGCCAGGTTCCGGCCTGCCTTTGAGGCCGAGTAGCCCACAAAGTGCTTGAGTGTGGCAACGATACCGCTGCTTTCCAGGCCCTGAATGTATGCGGTGGCCAGGGTGCCGATCAGGTAAGGGTCCTCACCGATGGTTTCCTCGACACGGCCCCAGCGGGCATCCCGGACGACGTCGAGGACGGGGGCAAGGCCCTGATGCACGCCAACCGAGCGCATGTCGGCGCCAATCTTGGCGCCCATGCTACGGATGAGTTCGGCGTTGAAGGTGGCGCCCCACGCGAGCGGCACGGGGTAGGCGGTGGCCTGCCAGGTGGCGAAGCCGGCCAGGCATTCTTCATGGACCAGGGCCGGGATGCCGAAGCGGTTGGCGGCGGCAATGCGCTGCTGGGTCCGCTGGAGCGACAACGCACCCAGTGCCGGGTCTACGGGGGCGGTGCCGAACGGCCTGGTCAGCTGTCCCAGGCCGTTCGGCAGGATCTCGTCGAGGTCCACTGCCGGGTTCATTTCATTCTGGTGGGGGGCTACTTCCCCGCCCTCCGTTGAAGCACCTACCCAGATGCCGAAGAGCTGCGCGGTTTTCTCCCGAAGCGTCATGGCGGCAATCAGGCTGTCAGCGCGCTCCTGGGGGGTGGATGCGGTGTCGCGCCACGGCGCGCTGTGAGTTTTGGTTTCTGTCATGATTACTTTCCGCCAGCGCCCATGAGGCCCTGGACAAGCGCGCGGCGCGCGAAGAGGTAGGCGAGCAGTACCGGCACCATGGACAGGGTCACGGCCGCCAGAAGTCCGGGGATGTTGACGCCGAACTGCGTCTGGAAGTTGAACAGGCCGAGGGTGACCACACGGGTGGATTCAGACTGCGTCAGGATCAGCGGGAAGAGGAAGCCGTTCCAGGCCTGGAGTGCCGAGAACACGGCGATGGTGGACATGCCGCCTTTGGACAACGGCAGTACCAGACGCAGGAAGGAACGGGCGGGGGAAGCACCGTCCATGGCCATGGCCTCGTAAAGCTCCGGTGTGATGTCGCGCATGGTGCCGCTGAGGATGATGGTGCAGATCGGGAGTGCGAAGGCTGCCGTCGGAAGAATAACGCCGAGCAGGTTGTCGTAGAGGCCCACCGTGTTGATCAGGTAGAACACCGGAACGATGACAGCCTGGGCGGGAATCGCCAGGCCCAGCAGGAACAGGCGGAAGATGGCCGACGCGGCACGGCTCTGGCTGCGCACAATGGCATAGCTGAGCGGGGGCACCAGCAGCAGGACGAGGCCCACCACACCAAGGGTGACGATAACGGTGTTCAGGAAGTACCTGCCGAATCCGCTGCTGATGGCATCCACGTAGTTCTGCAGGGTAAAGCTGGTGGGGAAGGACAGCGGCCCGTTGTCGCCGAACTCGGCACGCGTCTGGAAGGTTGCAGACAGCATGACGTACAACGGAACAGCAACGATGGCCAGCCAGATGAAGGCGCCGATGCCGGCGAGGTAATTCGGACGCGTTTTCATTTAGAGCCCCTCCATGGAACTGCGCATCTTGTCGTACCCGGAAACGCGGACCACAGCGAAGGAGATCGCGGTGGAGATGACCACGAGCACCAGCGCAATCGCGCTGCCGGTGCCGAAATCGAACCTCCGGAAGGCTTCCTGGTACATGTGGAAAGCGGTGATGGTGGTGCCGGTTCCCGGTCCGCCGTTGGTCAGGATGAGGACTGTTTCGAAAGTCGTCAGGCCGCCGACCACCATGAGGATCACGGACGTGACGATGCTGTTCTTCAGCTGCGGCAGCGTGATGCTGAAAAACTGCCTGACGGTGCCGGCGCCGTCGATCGATGCAGCCTGGTACAGGACCGGCGGGATCTGGCGGGCGGCACCCTGGTAGATCAGTGTGTGGAACGGCGTGAACTGCCACATGCCCACGAAGATCAGCACCGCAATGGCACCGGTCTGGGTGCCCAGGACGTTGCCGTCCCCAAACAGCCAGGACATCTGGCCGGGGATACCGAAGTTGGGGTCAAGAAGGGCGCGCCACAGGACGGAAATCGCTGCGGAGGACAACAGCAGCGGAACGAAGTAGATGGCGCTGAGGATGGCGCGGTTTTTCTGATTGCCGGCTGCCCAAACGCCCAGCAGGATGCTCAGCGGAGTCTGGGTCACGATGCCGAGCACAATAAACAGCAGGCTGAGCCAGAGGCTCTGGAGCATAACCGGGTCCTGAAAAAGGGCTTCCCAGTTCTTGAGCCCCACGAATTTAGGATCGCCGAGACCGCTCCACGAAGTGAAGGACAGCACCGCCACCGCAACAAGCGGGACCAGCGCGAAAAGCCCAAAGAAAATGGTGGCAGGAAGGGCCCAGACAAAGCCGGGGCGACTCGAGGAGGAGCCGACCCGACGTGTCGGACGGCCCTTTTCAGGGCCGCCCGTACGTTCCGGGCGCCTGCGGTTTGCAAGCGTCGTCGTCATGATTTTTCCTAAAGGCTCTGCATGGCCTTGATGAAGCCGTCTTCGTCAATCTGTCCACTGAAGAACTGGGAGACGGCGGTGAGGATGGTGACAGTTGCTTCCGGCGGGTATGCCTGGTCCCAGGAGAGCTGGAACGACGGAGCTTCCTTCACCAGGTTGAACTGGTACTTGGCGTATTCAGGGTCTGCCGCCTTGTCGAGGAACTTTTCCGTGTTTGTGGTGGTGGGGAGGTTACCGATGGCTACCTGCTCCTGCACGAACTGATCTGAGTACATGAGCTTCAGGAAGTCGCGGGCGGCTTCCGGGTAGCGCGTGTTTTTGTGGATCGAGTAGAAGTTGTTTGTGTTGCCAACGAGGTTGTTCTCGTCGCCTTTTCCACCGTCGATCTTCGGGAACTCGCTGTAGCCGAGGACGTCCGCGGCGAACTTCGCATCATTGCTCTGCTGGGTGGAGTACTCCCACGACCCCATGAGCTCAAAACCGGCCTTGCCGCTGGCAAGAAGGGCGGGGGAACCGCCGTCGGTGAACTTCACTGAATCGAAGTTGGTGCCGAAGGCCCCTGCGTCAACCAGTTCGCGAAGCATGCCAAGGGCCTTGCGGCTTTCTTCCGATTCCCAGACGCTGGTGTCCCCTTCCAGCGCCTTCTGGAACAGACCCTCGCCTGCAACGCGGTCGTAAAGGTACTCAAACCACATCAGCGTGGGCCACCGGTCGCCGGCACCGAGGGCGATGGGGGTGATGCCCTTGTCCTTGAGGATCTTTACGTCCTCCAGCAGTTCATCCCACGTGGCCGGCGGGTTGCTGATCCCGGCGTCGGCCAGGACCTTGGAGTTGTTGAAAAGCATGACCGGCTGGGTGCCCCGCATAGGAACCCCGTATGCCTTGCCGTCGATAACCGCAGTCTCAAACACAGACGGCAGGAAGGCGTCCTTCAGCTGCGGATCTTCCTTAATGAAGTCGTCCAGTGGAAGCACCAGGTCGGCGTCCACAAAGCTCTTAATGCTGCCGCCGCCCCAGTTGAAGAAGATATCCGGTGCGGTGGGGGTGTCCATGATCGTCTGCAGCTTGGACTGGTACTCGCCACCCGGAATCTTGTCGAGGACAATCTTCACCTCAGAGGTAGCGTTAAAGGCGTCGATCATCTTCTGTTCAACTACGTTGCCTGCGTCGCCGTACATGGCGACGTGAAGTTCATTCTCCGGCCGGCTTGACGCGCCGGACTCGCCGGAGCAGCCTGCCATTGTCAGGCCAAGGGCAAGTGCCGCACCGCCTGCAATAGCGCGGGCGACCCATCCATGGTTGTTCATCTTCGAACGCCTCTCGAAAGTTTCGATACTTTGATCGAAAGTTATTTGACGTTTGCCAGTGTAAGTTGCGTTACACCGAAGGCGCAAGGTGCCAACATTTTTTAGTACCAACGGGCAAAACTCCGGCTAAGCTGGTCCTCATGTCCAGCCCAGTATCGTCCGACGCGCGCGTGACCCTCGCCCAATTGGCGGAGGAAGCCGGCGTATCGCTGTCCACTATTTCGAAGGTTCTCAACGGTCGTTCGGACGTTTCTCGTAAAACTCGTTCGAAAGTTGAGGAGCTCCTCGAGGAGCACGGCTATAAGCGGCGCAAGACCACTGCGTCCAAATCCGCACTCCTGGAACTTGTCTTCCATGAGCTTGAGAGTGCCTGGGCGCTGGAAATCATCAGAGGCGTAGAGAACGTCGCAAAGGCGAACGGCATGAGCGTCATCCTCACCGAGAGCGGCACGAGGCATGCTCCCGGAACGGATTGGATTGAGGGCGTAATGGCACGCCGGCCCGCCGGGGTGGTACTCGTCTTTTCCGATCTGCCGCAAGAGTACCGGCAGCAACTGGACGCCCGCTCCATCCCGTTCGTGATCATCGACCCGGCAGGTGACCCTGCCCCCGATGTGCCTTCGGTGGGATCGGCCAACTGGGCCGGAGGCATGATGGCCACCCGCCACCTCATCGAACTCGGCCATACGCGCATTGCCGCCATCTCCGGTCCGGAGGACATGATGTGCTCCCTGGCCCGGATCGACGGCTACAGCTCCGCCCTAAACACCGCGGGCATCCCCATGGACCGGGCCCTGATCAGATACGGTGACTTCCACGTGGACGGCGGCCGGAAGCATGCCCTTGAGCTGCTGCAAATGGAGCAGCGGCCTACTGCCATCTTCGCCGGCAGTGACCTGCAGGCCCTCGGCGTGCTGGACGCAGCCCGCCAGCTGGGAATTTCCGTCCCCGCCCAGCTGTCCATCGTGGGTTATGACGACCTTCAGGTGGCACGCTGGTCCAGCCCGGCGCTGACCACCGTGCACCAGCCCCTGATAGAAATGGCTGAAGAGGCGGCCCGGATGGTCCTGCGGCTCCGGGAAGGTGAGCGGCCCAACAACCTGCGCCTTGACCTGGCAACATCCCTTGTTGTCCGCCAAAGTACTGCAATCTGCCCCGACTAGTTGCGGGCAGTGTCTTCTGAAAGGAACACCATGTCCATTGCGGGGCCCAACGGAGAGCTGATCATCCTCGAGGCAGGGGACTATAAAGCCACTGTCGCCAGCGTAGGAGCCGGACTCGTAAGCCTGTCATTCCAGGGCCAGGACATTGTGCTGCCCTTTCCGGATGATGAACTGCCGCCCGCCTATGCGGGGAAGGTGCTAACGCCGTGGCCCAACCGGGTGGCCGGGGGCGCCTACACCTTCGCCGGCCAGCGCAATGAGCTGCCGGTAAACGAGGCTTCTACCGGCAGTGCCCTGCATGGGCTGGCGCTCTGGAATGCCTGGCAGGTGGAGCAACGCTCGAACAGTGAAGTGGTACTCACGCATCTGCTGCACGGAGAACCGGGCTACCCGTTCCAGCTCGCGCTCTCAGTGCGCTACGTGCTCGACGCCGGCAGGGGGCTTAAGGTCGAGCTTCACGCCGCCAACTGCGGCACGGCGGCTGCCCCCTATGGCTGCGGCTTCCACCCTTACATCACAGTGGGCGGCGAGATGGTCGACAACTGTGAATTGAGCTTCCGGGCCGGCAAAGTACTCCTGACGGACGAAAAACTCCAGCCCACTGACCTCCTCGACACCGCAGGTACGGACTTTGAATTCTCCGAGGCCCGGATGCTGGCTTCACAGTCCCTCGATCACGCCTTTACAGACCTCCCCGAGGGGAAATGGGACGTGATGCTGCGCAACCCCGCCCTGAAGCTTTCAGCAGTGGTGGAGGCCAGAGGAACCGACGCCCCGTGGCTGCAGCTCTACTCAGGAGAGCTGCGCGGCCGGAAGGGCCTGGCTGTTGAACCCATGACCTGTCCGCCCGATGCCTTTAATTCCGGCCAGGACCTTGCTGTCCTGGAACCCGGCCAGTCACACTCCCTGACGTTCCGGATCCACGCAGTCGAGGGTTAGCGGCAGTATGCAAAAAGCAGCCCGGAACCGTGTGGTTCCGGGCTGCTTGTCTGTATTGCTGCCGGTAGCGCTACTGCTGGTAGGCGGGGTGCTGGCTGGCGCGCTGCTCTCCGCCCGGGTTGGCCTTGAGGAGCGTGGACTGCAGTGCGTAGTACGACGGCTTGCGGGTGTAGTCCTCCCACATCACCGTTGCTTCGCCCTCGCCGCCGAAGAAGACAGGGACCCAGGAGTACTTGTCATTGAAGCCCCAAATGGTGAAGGACTTGCAGTCCTCGACGTTCAGGCAGGCTTCGAGTGCGCGCTGGTAGTAGCTGGCCTGCTTGGCCAGTTGCTCTTCGGTCGGCTTGGTCCCGGCAGCGATGTTCATGCGGACATCGATCTCCGTGACGGCGGTTTCCAGGCCGAGATCGTCGAAGCGCTGAAGGTTCGCCTGCAGGTCGCCGGGGAAGCCGTACTGGGTGCTGAGGTGGCCCTGCACGGCGAAGCCGTCCACCTTGACGCCCTGGGCCAGGAGCTTGGAGATGAGTCCGACGTAGGCCGTGCTCTTGGGGTTGATGCTTTCCACGCCGTAGTCGTTGAAGAAGAGCTTGGCCTTCGGATCGGCTTCGTGGGCCCACCGGAAGGCGTCAGCGATGATCTCCGGACCAAGTTCCCGGATCCAGATGTTGTCCGTGGTCCGGAGGGTTCCGTTGTCGTTGAAAATCTCGTTGGCAACATCCCACTGCTGGATCTTGCCCGCGTACCGGCCAACAACTGTGCTGATGTGGTCCTTCAGGATGGAACGAAGTTCGTCCTTGCTGAAGTTGCCCTGCTCAAGCCAGGCGGGGTTCTGGCTGTGCCAGAACAGCGTGTGGCCGCGGACCACCTGGCCGTTCTGCTGGGCGAACTCGACGATTGCGTCCATCTCGGCGAAGCGGTACTGACCGCGCTGCGGGTGGATGAACTCCCACTTCGCCTGGTTCTCGGGTGAAACGGAGCTGAACTCCGCAGCCAGGACCTCGCGGTACTGCTGGTCCGAAGTGAACGGGTTGGCATAGGGCATCGTCTCGTGATGGCCTCCGCCGGCAATTGCAGTGCCGATCCGGACGTCCTTCGGCGCGGCCCAGCGCAGGGTGTCCTGCTTGGCAAGGCCGGGGGGCTGCGGGTTGTCGTTCCCGGCGGCAACTGCAGGCAGTGCCGTGGGGAGGACAAACGCCGACGCCATAACGGCGGCAGCGACTATTCGTGCAACCTTCATTTAAAGCTCTCCTTTGAGTACGAGCCGATCGGCTTACAATTCCCGACCGGACCACTTCCGGAAACTTCCGGAACTTGGTTGTTGTAGATTAGGAGCGTTTCGGAGAGCACGTCAAGGGTTTTGCTGAAAAAGCCGCCACTGGTGATGCGCAGGACGGCCTATACTTGCAGCGGACCAGGAGGAATGCGTGCCCGAGACCCAGCGCCCGGCAGTCACGATTTCGGCTATTGCGGCCGAAGCGGGGGTATCAGTGCCAACTGTTTCCCGCGTGCTTAACGGCAGGGGCGATGTTTCCGCGCGGACCCGCGAGCGGGTCGAAGCCCTGCTGCGGGACCACGGCTACCAGCGGCGGGGGATCCGTCCGGATGTCCGGTCAGGCCTTATCGACCTCGTTTTCAACGACTTGGACAGCCCCTGGGCGGTGGAGATCATCCGCGGCGTGGAGGAAGCCGCCAACGAAGCGGGAGCGTCCACTGTCGTGTCGGCTATCCACCGCAAGACAAGCCCAACTTCCACCCGGCAGTGGCTGGATAATGTCAGCGCCAGGGCGAGTGACGGGGCCATCCTTGTCACCACGGACCTCGATTCCTTCCTGCGCGCGGAACTGCAGCGCCTGCAAGTCCCTGCGGTCGTAGTTGACCCTGCGGGTGTCCCGGACCTGGACGTCCCGACGATAGGCGCAACGAACTGGACCGGGGCTGTGGGTGCAACGGAGCATCTCACTGGAATTGGCCACCGGCGGATCGGGTTCGTTGCGGGCACACCTGGCCTGTGGTGCAGCAGGGCCCGGCTCGACGGCTACCGCGCCGGCCTTGATGCGGCCGGCGTCCCCTTTGATCCGGAGCTGGTGGTGGAGGGGGACTTCGACTACCAGTCCGGGTTCCGCGCCGGGTGCAGGTTGCTTGAGTTGGCCCAACCGCCGTCTGCCGTCTTCGCCGCAAGTGACCAAATGGCCCTCGGAGTGTATGAGGCGGTGCGAAAAAAGGGACTGCGCGTGCCCGAGGACGTCAGCGTCGTTGGGTTTGACGACCTTCCGGAAGCCCGCTGGGCGTCTCCTCCGCTGACCACTGTCCGGCAGCCGCTGGCCGAGATGGGCAAACTTGCCGCGCGCACCGTGCTTCGGATGCTGCAGGGCGAAGGCGTTGAAAGTCCCCGCGTGGAACTCTCCACCAGGCTTGTGGCCAGGGAGAGCACAGCCCCGCCCCGCAGCTGATCCCTTGTGCTCCAGTCTTCGTTCTGGCGCACCCTTGACGTGGCACTGAGGGCGAGCCTACGCTGAGCGCGTTCCGGAAAGTACCGGAAAATTCCTGCGACTCCAATGAGGTAGCCATGAATCACCCCCTTGACCGTTCGGCAGTATTGCGCAGGGTTGCGCTCCCTCTGGCCGCCACCGTTCTGGCGTTGGGCACAACTGTCCCGGCAGGCCTTGCAGGTGCAGCTCCTGCGCAAGCGGACCAGGCGACTCCCGTGATCGTCGATTCGACCAGGCACGAGGGCAAGTACCTCAGCCTGACGTTCGACGACGGTCCCGATCCCGTCAACACGCCCAAGCTGCTGGCCGTGCTGGAAAAGCACCACGTCAAGGCCACGTTCTGCCTCTGGGGAGACCATGTGAAGCAGCACCCCGGGATTGTCCGCCAGATTGCCGACGCCGGCCACCTGCTGTGCAACCACACGATGCACCACGACAACATGGGCACGTGGGGCGCCGAGGCCATCAGGGCTGATCTTGAAGAAACCAGTGCCGTTATCCGCGAGGCGGTTCCGGAGGCGAAGATCAGTTACTTCCGCGCGCCGTATGGAAGCTGGGGCCAGACCCCGGAGGTTGCGGCTGACATGGGTATGCAACCCCTCGGCTGGGCCACCGTGGTGGGTGACTGGGAGCCGCCGGGAACGGCTGAGTTGGTTCGCCGCCTGAGGGAGGGCATCACGCCAGGAGGAGTAGTGCTCCTGCATGACGGAGGCGGGGACAGGAGCCAGACCGTCGAAGCAGTCGACCAGATTATTCCGGAACTAAAGTCCGAGGGATGGCGCTTCGACCGGCCGGCACGTCGCGGCTGAACCTCAGCGCCTGGTGCCTTCCGTCATCGGATCTGTTGACGCCAGCGTCAACATCCCGATATAGTTCAAGCCATAAACTAATGGGCCGCTTAGGCCTCGCTCTACTGACTGCAAGGACGCATCATGACTCTTTCCCCCACCCCGGCCGACAAGTTCACTTTTGGCCTTTGGACTGTTGGTTGGACCGGCGCTGACCCGTTCGGTGTTGCTACCCGTGCTGCCCTGGATCCGGTGGAGGCTGTGCACCGGCTCGCCGAACTGGGCGCGCACGGCATCACGTTCCATGACAATGACCTGGTCCCGTTTGAGGCCACGGCCTCGGAGCGGGAGCTGATCCTGAAGAACTTCAAGGCAGCCCTGGCCGAGACCGGGCTGAAGGTCCCGATGGTGACTACCAACCTCTTCAGCCACCCGGTGTTCAAGGACGGCGGTTTCACTTCCAACGACCGCTCCATCCGCCGCTTCGCCCTGTCCAAGGTCCTGCGCAGCATCGATTCCGCCGCCGAGTTCGGTGCCGAAACCTTCGTGATGTGGGGCGGGCGTGAGGGCAGCGAATACGACGGTTCCAAGGACCTCGCCGCGGCCCTGGACCGGATGCGCGAAGGCGTGGACACCGCCGCGGCGTACATCAAGGACAAGGGCTACAACCTGCGCATCGCGCTCGAGCCCAAGCCCAACGAACCCCGCGGCGATATCTTCCTGCCCACCGTCGGCCACGCCCTGGCCTTCATCGCCCAGCTCGAGCACGGCGACATCGTGGGACTGAACCCCGAGACCGGCCACGAGCAGATGGCCGGGCTGAACTTCACCCACGGCATCGCCCAGGCCCTGTGGGCCGGGAAGCTGTTCCACATCGACCTCAACGGCCAGCGCGGCATCAAGTACGACCAGGACCTCGTCTTTGGCCACGGCGACCTCACCAGCGCGTTCTTCACCGTTGACCTGCTCGAAAACGGCTTCCCCAACGGCGGCCCCCGCTACGAAGGCCCGCGCCACTTCGACTACAAGCCCTCCCGCACCGACGGGTACGACGGCGTCTGGGAATCAGCCAAAGCCAACATGGCCATGTACCTGCTCCTGAAAGAACGCGCCCTCGCCTTCCGCGCCGACCCCCAGGTCCAGGAAGCCCTCGCCGCCTCCGGCGTCTTCGAACTCGGCGAAACCACCCTCACCGCGGGCGAAACCGCCACCGACCTGCTCAACGACACCACCGCGTTCGAGGACTTCGACGCCGACAAGGCAGCCGAACGCTCCTTCGCCTTCATCCGGCTCAACCAGCTCGCCATCGAACACCTCCTCAACGCACGCTAAGCGGACCTTCCCTTCGCTGCCGGTCCCGCAGCAACTTCAGCACCCGCTTGATCGAGCGGGTGCTGAAGTTGCGTGGGGCAGGACTGGCAAAGCATCCCGAACCCTTTTCCATTCAGTGAAAGACGCGGCGCACCCCGCCCTCCCCATGCCCCAAAGTTGGATCAAGACGTGGTCCGGAACACAGGCCGCGCAGGATAGAAACGGCGCGGTACACACATGGAGTCGACGACGACGGCGGGGCGGATTTTCCAGGGGATCGAGTTCGCCCGACCTGACGGTGCTACCCCGCTGCTGCTCGATTTGTACGTCCCCGGGCAGGTGCCACCACGCATCGGATTCCCGGCGGTGGTCCACTTCCACGGCGGCGGCTGGCGGACGGGCGGGCGGTCCTCGCTGGGGCCTACTGTGGACGGCTTTGGCCTCAGCCCCATCGAACAACTGGTTAGCGCGGGCTTCATCGTTGCTTCTGCTGACTACCGGCTCAGCGCCACGGCAATGTTCCCGGCCCAGCTGCTGGATGCGAAGGCCGCCGTCCGCTGGCTCAGGGCGCACGCGGCCGAATACAACGTTGACCCGGAGCGAATTTATGCCTGGGGCGATTCGGCCGGTGGCCACCTTGCCAGCCTGGTGGGCCTGACGGCGGGAATGGAAGAGTTTCAGGACTCTGCCGCCGAAGCTGCAAACAAGTCCGGCAACGGTCCAACCAGCGATGCCGGCGACAGCGTCGCCGCAGTCGCCGCCTGGTACCCGCCCACCGACCTGAACCGGATGGGCGAACAAGCCCGGCCCGACGCCGTCGCCCGTGCTGACGACCCCGGCTCGCGGGAAGCGCTCCTCATCGGCACCCAGCCAGCGGACGCGCCGGACAAGGCCGCCGCTGCCAGCCCCGTCACGTACGTGCATAAGGACTCCCCGCCCTTCCTCCTGGTTCACGGAACGGCAGACCGTTACGTCCCCGCAGCCCAATCCATCACCTTGGCAGAAGCGCTGGAACGAGCGGGTGCCGCCGTCGAACTCCTCCTGATCGAGGACGCTGACCACATGTGGTCCCTTCCGGACAAAAGCCCTGCCGCCGCGGAGCAGGCCACCGCCGCCACCATCGATTTCTTCCGCCGCCAGGCACAAGAACACTGACCCGGAACCGTCCCGGCACACATACGTGCCCGGGCAGATTTGAAAGGCCTCCACATGCAGTTCATCGGCATCAACCACCACGGCGAACCCTGGGCAGCAGCCCTGCTGGACTCGCACGTGTTCCCGCTCACCCCCGTCGCCGACTTCTGGGCGGACCCGGAGGGCTGGCAAGACAAGTCTGTCTCGCTGGTATCCGGCACATCAGCGTCCGACGCCGGTACCTGGCTGGAACGCGGCAGCGTCACCGAAGTGCCGCTCGTCCCCGCCTCCGCCAGGGTCATCTGCGTTGGCCTGAATTACAAGGCCCACGCAGCCGAGGGCAGCTACAAGGACCAGGACCTTCCGCCGCACCCCACCCTGTTCGGCCGGTGGACGGCGTCCCTGTCCGTGGGCAACGTCCCCGTCCCCGTCCCGGCCGGCGAAGCAGGCCTGGATTGGGAAGGTGAAGTGGCCGCGTACATCGGACGGCGCGTGGAATCTGCGGACGAGGCAACGGCGGCAGAAGCGGTCTTCGGCTACTCCACCTTCAACGACATCACCTCCCGCACTGCCCAGAAGCTCACCTCACAGTGGACACTCGGCAAGAACGGCGACTTCAGTGGCCCGCTCGGCCCGCTGGTAAGCCGTGACGAGGTGGGCGACCTCCGGGACGGCCTGCAGGTCCGCACCCGCGTCAACGGCGTGGAGGCGCAGAACGGCAACACGCGGGACATGATCTTCTCCGTCCCGGCCATCATTTCGCTGATCAGCGAGACCTTCACCCTGCACCCGGGGGATGTCATCGCCACCGGAACCCCCGAGGGTGTTGGCTATGCCCGCACTCCGCAGTGGCTGCTCCAGCCGGGCGATACCGTGGAAGTGGAAATCGACAAGCTCGGCATCCTGACCACCCCCGTCGGCGACGTCTCGCTCCGGAGCCGTGCCTGATGGCTACCCTGCGGCATGCGGCCCCCGAGGATATTCCGGACGAGGCGCAGGTCCTGATTTCCGGCGGCGGCCCCAGCGGCCTGTTCCTCTCCCTGGACCTGGCCGCCCACGGCATCCCCAGCACTGTCATCGAACCCCGGGAAACGGTGGACCACACCCGCCCGCGGGCCAAGACCACCAACGCCCGCACCATGACGCACCTGCGCCGGCTGGGACTGGCGGACGCGCTCCGGGCGGCGTCACCCCTCCCGGTGGACTACGCGCAGGACGTCATCTTCTGCACCGGCCTGACAGGGCCTGCCGCGCATGAACTGCGCCGCTTCAGGAACGCCTTCCAGCTGGTCCCCGGCCGGTACGGTCCCCAGCCAGAATGTGGTCAGCAGGTACCTCAGCCCGTCCTGGAGGAAGTGCTCCGCTCCGCCGTGGCGGACAACCCGCTGATCACCTTCGTGACGGGCTGGAGCGTGGGCGAGGTCCGCCCTTCACGGGAGGCCAACGGGGCGAACGCAACCTCCGTCGTCGTTATCGCTGACACCTCCGGCGGCACCCGGACCATCACGGCGGACTTTGTGATCGGGGCCGACGGCGGATCCTCCGCCGTTCGCCGCAGCCTCGGCATCCGCCTTGAGGGCGGGTCCGCGGCGCTGTCCAACATCAGCATCCTCTTCCGCTCCGAAGGTCTTGCCTCAGCGGTGGCCCTTGACCCTGCCGTCCAGTACTGGGTGGTGGGCTCTGACACCGCGGGCATGGTGGGGCCGATGGACCTTCAGGACACGTGGTGGGCGATCGTGCAGGGGGTGGATCCTGAGGCGTCGGTCAGCGCCGACGATGCGGCCGCGATGGTGCGCGCTCTGGTGGGAACGGACGTGGACATCGACGTTCTGGCAACGGACCCCTGGACGGCCCGCATGCTGCTGGCCCCCGAGTACAGCCGCGGCAGCACTTTCCTGGTGGGCGACGCCGCCCACCTCAACCCGCCATGGGGCGGCCACGGCTTCAACACCTGCATCGGCGATGCCGCCAACCTGGCCTGGAAGCTCGCCGCCGCGATCACCGGCTGGGGCGGTCCTGCGCTCCTGGCCAGCTACGGGGAGGAACGCCGGCCGGTGGCTGCCCGCACCATCCGGGACGCCGCCGCCAACGGCAAGGCCCTGGCCTACCACTTCGCGGACCCGGACCTGGCCGAAGCCGGCCCCGCAGGGGATGCAGCGCGGCACGCAGCGCAGGAAGCGCTCGCGGTGAAGCAAACCGAGTTCGACTCCCTGGGCCTGGTGCTCGGATACGCTTACGGCGACTCGCCCCTGGTGGTGCCGGACGGCTCACCCGTCCCCGCCGAGGACCCCATCCGCTACGTTCCCTCGGCCAGCCCCGGAGCACTGCTTCCGCACGCCTGGCTGGCGGACTCCACCCCGGTATACAGCCGGCTGGGCCAAGGCTTCACGCTGCTGGCCGACGCCGGTGCGCTGGGCGGGGTGCCGGCGGCTTCCGTATTTGCGGAGGTGCTCGAGGCGGGTGCCCGGCAGGGCGTGCCGGTGACCCTTGCCGCCGTCGGGCCTCTCGACGACGGGATCTCACCCTCCGAGCTATGGGGAGCGGACGCGGTGCTGGTCCGCCCGGACCAGCACGTGGCGTGGCGGGGGAGCTCCGCCGAGGCCGCTGCAGCAGCACTTTCCGTCGCCGCCGGATGGGCGGCGACCCCCTTCAACGAAACCAGGAGCGCCCGTGTCGACGCCGTCATTCCGTGACTTCCTCTTCACCCCTGACCACCCGAGGGTGGCGGAAATCCGTGGCCTGAACGCCCGGGAGTACGCCGAGGCGGCCAAGACTGATTCCTTCGCCGGTCCGATGATCGAGGGCTGGAAGAAGCTGTATCCGCAGCAGTTCAAAGGCATCACGAACGACGGCGCCCTCCGCCCCGGGCTGTATCCGCTGGCTCCGGAGCGGGCGGGGGAGGAAGCGCCCACGCCAGAGATGGTGGCCGCGGCCCGAAAGCTTTTGGGCGCCGTGACCCTGGAGCAGGCGTCCCGCCTGAGCTACGCCGTAGATGCCCCTGAGTGGCAGAGCTGGGCGAATCCGGAGTTCATGCAGCACGACACGGGCCTGCGCCTGGACGAGCTGGATGCACCTGTGCGCGATGCTGTGTTCGCCGTGGTGGAAGCGTCACTCAGTCCTGCCGGTTTTGAGCTGGTCCGGAACCTCATGCGGATCAACGGTTTCCTGGGCGACCTGGTGGAGCTGCCGCTGCTGATGAACGAGTTCAGCTACAACTTCGCCCTGTACGGGGATCCGTCGGAGACCGAGCCGTGGGGGTGGCAGATCTTCGGCCACCATGCCGCGCTGAACTGTTTGGTGGCCGGAACTCAACTGGTGATCTCACCGGTGTTTATGGGTGCCGAGCCTGACGTGATCGACGCCGGCCCATACAAGGGCGTGAAGGTGTTCAAGGAGCGCATCGCCCTGGCCCGGGAATTGATGGGTGCGCTGCCGGCGGAGCTGCGGGCGGGATCCACCGTGTATGACTCCATGGTGGATCCCGCCATGCCTGAGGGCAGGATGCATCCGGGCGACGAACGGCACCTGGGCGGTTGCTTCCAGGACAACCGGGTGATCCCGTACGAGGGCATCCTGGTGGCGGACATGCCGCAACGGGCGAGGGAAGTCCTCGACGCCCTGGTGGAGGACTTCATCGGTTACCTTCCGGACGGGCCGCGCGCCGCCCGCCGTCGGGAAATCCAGGAGCACTACGGCGAGACCTTCTTCAGCTGGATCGGCGGCTGGGAGGGGCAGGAAGCCTTCTACTTCCGGCTGCAGAGCCCTGTGGTGGTGCTGGAGCTGGACCATCACACCGGGGTTTTCCTCAGCAATGAAGAGCCTGCACCGTTCCACATGCACACCGTGGTGCGCACGCCCAACGGCAACGACTACGGCCGCGAACTGGTCAGGCAGGCGCTCGCCGGCGGCTAGGATCAACGCTGGCGACTGGACGCTACAAGACGAATGGCCCGGACTTCCTTTCGGAAGCCCGGGCCATTGTTTTGCCCTGCGAAGCGCTAGGAGATTTCGAGTGCCGTGCGACGCTGGGGCGGCGGGCCCACCACTGTCAGGTCCATCTCCGCCTGTGCGCGGCCAAAGCCCTCCATGTCCATGTACGGCTCGCCGCCTTCGGTGTACATGTAGTCCTCGGTGGGCTTGTTGAAGTACTCGAAGAAGCCGTTGAAGACCGACGGCGTGAGGAAGCCCAGCATCTGGGTGTTGTGCGAGTCCAGGGCGAAGGAGTGGATGGTCCCGGCGGGGGCATGGACAAAGTCGCCCTTGGTCAGCAGCATTTCCCGCCCGTTGGCGTAGAGCCACATCCGGCCTTCGGTGACCAGGAAGTTCTCGGTGTGCTGCTCGTGGAAGTGCAGCGGGATATAGGGGGTCTTGGCTCCCTTGGTGTGCACCGCGAAGTAGTTTGAGCCGGTGTTGGCGGGCCGGGACAGGTAGGTGAACATGGTCTGGTAGCTGGCCAGGCGCTCGCCTTCGTGCGCGCTGAGGAAGTAGGGGCTCTGCGTGGGCGGCAGGCCGGCGTCGTGCTTGAACGTGGGGGTGACCCGCTCGACCTCGGGGAAGGTGATGCCGAACTCGGCGCCAACCTCCGCCTGCTCCTGCAGGCTGGCACTGTGGCCGGCCCGGACCGGCGGGACATGGGAGTCGATGGGGCTGCCGACGCGTTCGTAGTAGGCCTCCGCGCCACCGGGCGTCATCCAGTTCAGGAAGCGGGTGTAGTGGCTGGCCATGCGGTAGGCGTGGGGTGTGTTGGGCGGAATCACCACGGAGTCGCCGGGGGTGAGGATGCGGCTTTCGCCGGGGAGCCAGACGTGCAGGATGCCGTCGAAAACGTAGAGGGTCTTGTGCTCCACCTTGTGGCTGACGAATGGCGATTCCGTACCCATGCCGCCAGAGATGTAGGCGGCGCTGAAGATGCCGCCGGTGTCTGCCGCGCGGGCGATGACGGTGACCAGCTGGCCGTTGATCTCGTAGCGTGCACCTTCGCCTGACGCCATGTAGTAGGGGACAGCTTCGCCGGGCAGGGTGTTTGCCACCGGCAGCTGCTGGTTCATTTCCTCCACGCTGAGGGACATGGTTCCTTCTTTCCAGTCGTCCGGCTGAGCCGGAATGTGACCTCCATCATGACGTGCTGCTGCAACGGGCAGGAGCCGGAATTTCAATGAGTGAAAGCCCGGTGTCCTGCTCCGTCCATTGCTGCGATGCTGGCAGTCAGTCCCTAACGCACCATCAGGAGGCCTTTGCCGGCACTGGCCAGCCGGCCGCCGTCGGGTGCCTGACTGGCCGCTGGCCCGATTCCCGCGACCGCGCGAGGGACGTGGTGCAAGTGAATAGGTTCGCAGCTACAGGGGACGTTGCCCAAGCTGTCGCCCGGCCCCGATGGGCAGAATCACAATTTACGCAACCGAATTGGTTGTCCGAAGCCAGTGCTTGCATCACGCTGTCCTGACACGATGGTGTAATCCATTGATTAAGCCCAAAAGGACAAGCAATCATGAGCAACGGTGCTGTGCCGGAACCCGATCCCACTAAATTCTCAGGAGCGGACGCGGTGTTCCTGCAGGACTTCGCCACCCTGTGCACTTTTGGTGCCACGGCCGGCGGGGGAGTGGAGCGGCAGGCGGGGTCATCCGCCGACGGGGAACAGCGCGCCTGGCTGGCCCGCCTCCTGCGGGACAAGGGTTTCGACGTATCCTTCGACCAGGTGGGCAACCAGTTCGGCCTGTTGGAACTGAATCCCGGCGCACCGAACGTACTGGTTGGCTCCCATCTTGATTCCCAGCCAACTGCCGGACGTTACGACGGCGCCTACGGGGTCCTCGCCGCCGCCCACGCAGCCTTCCGCCTCGCGGAGGAGTGGCGTGCCGGCGGGACAACGCCGCGGTACAACCTGGCCGTTGTGAACTGGTTCAACGAGGAAGGGTCCCGCTTCAAACCGTCGATGATGGGCAGCTCCGTCTACACCGGAAAGATGGCGCCCGAGCACGTCCTCGCCATCACGGACCGTGCAGGCATCACCGTGCGGGAGGCGCTGGAAGCCACCGCCGCACTCGGCCAGGGCGCCGGGCCCAAGGCCGCTTACGCTGCCGAAATCCACATCCAGCAGGGCCGCAGCATGGAACGCGACGGCATCACCATCGGCGTCGTCGACTCCAACTGGGCCGCCAACAAGTACGAGTTCGAGGTCCGCGGCGAGCAGGCGCACACTGGCTCCACCGTCATCGCCGACCGGCACGACGCCCTCCTTGGCGCGTCGATGCTGGTGGTGGCCGCGAGGGAGATCGCAGATCATTTTCCCGGCGGCACCGTCCACACCTCGGTAGGGCAGCTTGACGTCTATCCCAACTCGCCCGTCGTCGTGCCCTCGCTTGCTACCTTGCTCCTTGACCTCAGATCCGCTGACGAGGAACTCCTCGCCGAAGCTGACCGGATTCTTCACGATCGGATTGACCAGATCGAACAGGCGGCGCGGGTGGAGATCAGGAAGACCGGGTCCCACTGCTGGCCCGTCACTCCTTATCAGCCCGAAGGGGTGGCCCTCGCCGAGAAAACAGCGGCGAACCGCGGATTCACTTATACGCGGGTCAAGACAGTCGCCGGGCATGACTCCACGAACCTGAAGGACATTGTGCCCACGGTGATGCTGTTCGTTCCGTCCGTGGAAGGCATCTCCCACAACGAGCACGAGTACACCACGGACCAGGACATTGTCAGCGGGCTGCACGTGCTCACCGACGTCGTCCGCAGCCTGTGCCTGGGAGAGCTTGACCCCCGCTAGGGACCGCACGCGAAAGGCGCCTGGCCATTGGCCGGGCGCCTTCCGCGTACCGAAAGGGGCTAAGCTGCCTCGGTTACCCCGCACCAGTCGGCGATGAACAGGGCGATGGTCTTGGTCACCTGGCGCACCGACTCGATGCTTACCCGCTCATCGAACCCGTGGATTGCCTCGGACACCGGCCCGTAGACCAGCGTCGGGATCCCCGCGTACAGGGTGAAGACCCTGCCATCCAGGTAGCCGGGCGTCGTAAAGCTTTGCAACGCCGAACCAAACACCTCCTGGTGCGCAGAGGCCAGCACCGTCTCCGCATCCGAGCCCTCCTCCAGGACGTAGCCCTCCGAGAAAAAGCCCGTACGCTCCGCTGATACCGCTACCGATTCCCCGGCCCCGGCGGCGGCCCGGAGGCACTCCTGGATTTCGTCCCAGGCGTCAGCGGCCGGGATTCCCGGATACAGGGCCGCGCGCACATCGAACTCGCACCAGGACGGCACACTCGAGGGCCAGTCGCCGCCGGAGATCATGCCGATGTTGACGTTGATGGGATGCTCAACGTCCTTAAAGTACCGGTGGCTGTCCTTCTCGGCGTTCCATCTCGCCTCCAGCTCCCGCAGCGCGCCCATCACGGTGTAGGCGGCGTCGATGGCGTTGAAGCCGGACGCCATTTCCCGCACATGGGTCGGCTTGCCGGAAACACGCACCCGGAACCAGATCACGCCCACGTTGGCCCGCACCAGCATGTTTTCTTCCGGCTCCGGAATGATGACGGCATCCGCCGTGTACCCGCGCTGTAACGCAGCCAGGGATCCGTTGCCGGTGCACTCCTCCTCCACGACGGACTGGAAATGGATGGTGGACGCCGGCGCCAGCCCGGCAGCACGGATAGCGTCGAACGCGAAGAGGTTGGCGGCGAGGCCGGCCTTCATGTCACCGGCCCCGCGTCCGTACATCCAGCCGTCTTTGACGGCGGCATCCCAGGGGCTGCGTTCCCACGTCTCCTCCGGGCCGGTGGGGACAACGTCAATGTGCCCGTTCAGGATGAGCGACCGGCCCTTTTTCTCCGGGGGAGTATAGGTGCCCACCACGTTGGTGAGGTCCTCGAAGGCAACCGTGCTGGGACCGTAGCCCACGTGCGTTGCCAGGGCTTCGCCGTCGAGCGTCCAGCGGTCCATGGCAAACCCGCGGGTCTCCAGCTCGGCGAACATCAGGTCCTGCGCGCCGGCCTCGGCGGCCCTCAGCGAGGGATGCCGGATCAGCTCTGCCGTGAACTCAAGCTGGCGGTAAAAGGCTGCATCCACGGCGTCGGTAATCCGGCGCGCAGTTTCCGGGTTGAGCATTCTGTTCCTTACCGTACGATCGCTTTGTCCTTGACGCGGAGGCGCTCGCCGAAGAAGCCGCCCGCAGCGGTAATCAGCGACACCACGATCAGAAGCAAGGAGGCGGTCCAGGACGCTCCGCCGGAGACGCCGAGCAGGGCGACGGCGATCAGGGGCAGGAATCCGCTCAAGGCACCGGCCAGGTTGTAGCCCAGGGAAACGCCGCTGTAGCGCAGGTTCGGCGGGAACAGTTCGGTCAGCAGGGCCCCGGTGACCGAGTACGCCACCGAAAGCAGGGCGATGCCGGCAGTGACGGCGAGGATGATCGCCGCCGGGTTGCGTGTGTCGATCAACCAGAAGAGCGGGAACGCTGCGGCAGCGGTCACCAGGCCGCCGAGGAACGTCATTTTGCCGGGTCCCACCTTCTCGCTGATCCGGCCTATAACCAGGATGACTCCGATCTGTACGACGGCGGCAATCAGCGTTGCGTTGACCATCAGTCCGCGGTCCAGGCCGAGGGTGGTGGTGCCGTAGCTGATGACGAAGGTGGTCATGACGTAGAACCCGCCGACCCCCAGGAAGGCTGCAGCGATGGCGACAATCAGCCGGCCCCAGGCCTGGCGGAACACATCAATCGCGGGAATCTTGGCGCGTTCCTCCAGCTTGACCAGCTCATTGAAGATGGGCGATTCCTCAACTTTCAACCGGATGTACAGCGCGATCAGCAGCAGCGGGAATGCTGCCAGGAACGGCAGGCGCCAGCCCCAGGAATCAAAGACGTCCGGCGGCATCAGCAGCACCAGGGCGAAAGCACCGGAGGACATCAGCGTGCCCACCGGGGAACCGACCTGCACCAGCGCAGCGTACCGGCCGCGCTTTTCGATGGGCGCGTGTTCTACCGCGATGGTCATCGCGCCGCCCCACTCGCCGCCCACCGCCAGGCCCTGCATCAGGCGCAGGATGGCAAGCATGATGGGTGCAGCGAGGCCGATGGTGCCGAAATCGGGCAGGACGCCGATGAGGCCGGTGGCCAACCCGATCATCACGATGGTGATCAGCAGCGCGGGCCGGCGGCCCACCCGGTCACCGATGTAGCCGAACAGGACGGCGCCAAGCGGCCGGGCAGCGAAGCCGACGCCGAACGTGGCGAACGCTGCAAGGGTCGCGGCCGTCGGGTCCAGCGACGTGAAGAACAGCCGGTTGAACACAATGGCTGCGGCGGTGCCGAAGAGGAAGTAGTCGTACCATTCAAGTGCAGTGCCAACGAAGGCCGCGCGGGCAATCATGCCTGCATCGGCGCCGCTGACAGCGGGTACGGCCGCTTCTTCTCCCTGGCTTGTCTCCCGTGGTTTCATGATCAGTCTTTCTGCCTCTCGAGGTGGGACGGGGATTGGACGGTGGCGGGCTGGAGGCTGGTCTCCAGTTCATCGAGGTAGTCCTGCCCGAAGACGCAGCTGCCGCCAAGCACGGTTGCCAGCACGGCGATCCGGCCGATTTCTTCGGCGGCCACGTCCGCCGGGTGGGCGGAGAGGAAAACAAAGTCGGCAAGTTTGCCGGATTCCAGCGTGCCACGCTGGTCCTCCTCGCCCGCCGTCCAGGCGGCGTCCACCGTGTACGCCCGCAAGGCGGTCCCGGCGTCGACGCGTTCCTGGGGGCTCACCGTTGTTCCGCCGGCGGACCGGCGGGTCACCATCGACTGCATGCCGAGCAGGGGCGCGCCGGATGCCACCGGGCGGTCTGAACTGCCCGGAACGCGTACCCCGAGCTCGAGGAAGGACTTGTGGCGGTACAGCCAAGGCACCCGCTCGGGACCGACGGCGGCCGCCATGGTATCGCCCACCTCAAACAGGAAGTGCGGCTGCGGAACCGGCGTGATTCCGAGGGATGCGAACCGGGAAAGCTGGTCCGGCCGCACCATGCCGGCGTGCTCGATGCGGTGCCGCGCTTCGGCCCGTGGCAGCTTTTGCTGGGCGGCAGCGAAGGCATCCAGGGCGACGTCGACGGCGGAGTCCCCAATGGCGTGCGCGGCGACGTTCCAGCCCGAACTGTGGGCGTCCACGATCCGCCGGGTCAGCTCCTCGAGGGACAGTTGGAAGCTGCCGGTGCCGTGGCCATGATCGCAAAACGGTTCGGTCACGGCGGCAGTGCGGCCGATCAGGGAGCCGTCAATGAAGATTTTCATGGCACCGAGCCGCACCTGATCGTCGCCGAACCCGGAGGCGATGCCGAGGTCCAGGCCGAAGGAGATCCCGTCTGCCGGATGGGACTGCAGCGGATGCAGGGCATCGCTGGCAGCCATCAGCTGGACCCGGGTTTTCAGGAGGCCCCGGCGTCGGGCTTCGAGGTAGGCGGCGAGTTCCACGGGGCTGCGGCCAATCCAGCCGGAACCGATGCCTGCCTCCACCACGTGCGTCAGGCCTTCGGAGGCGTAGACCTCGCTCGCCGCGCCGATGGCGTCCGCCAAATCCGTCACGGCATAGGGGACCACCAGCGCGGTAACCAGCTTCTGGGCCTGCTCCTCAAGCAATCCTGTGGGTCCATCGGAATCCCGGACAACGGTTCCGCCTTCCGGGACGGCGGCCGAACCGTCCAGGATGCCTGTGCGTTTAAGCACCTCCGTGTTGACGGTGCACATGTGTCCGGAGCGGTGCTTGAGCCACACGGGCCGGCCCGGCGCGGATTGGTCGAGATTGTCGCGGTGCGGATGGCCGCCCATCACGGTGTCGTCGTAGCCGGATCCCACTACCCACGCGCCGTCGGGGAGGTCGGGCGCAAACCGGGAAACGGCGTCGTACACCTCATCCAAGGTTCGGCAGCCTGACAAGTCCAGCTCGGCCAGGGACTGCCCAAACCACGCCATGTGATTGTGCGAATCACCAAAGCCGGGCACGACGACGGCGCGGCCGCAGTCGAGGGTGCTCTGCGCAGGGAGCTGAAGGATGTCTTCGTCAAACCCGACAATGCGCCCGTTCAGCACTCCCATTGCGCTCGCCGTGGGGGCGGCCTTAGCCATGGTGAAAATACTGGCGTTGACAAGTTTCAGATCAAGCATGGACTTGGGACGTCTTTCCGGACTAGAGGGCGCAGCCGCACAGAACCGGCTCCTTCAATGGTGGTCCCAATCACACGGTTAAACAATGGATGATCACAGTGCCCTCCGGTCCTAGAATGGGCATATGCCCAGCGAAGCGTCCGCCGACGCCGTTCATGCGTCTCATGCGCCGGCCGCCCGATCGGTGGTGTCGGACGTCGTGGCCGACTGCCTGGACGACATCGACCGGATCGCACGGGAGTACCTGCGCGAGGTGCGGGAGATCGACGATTACGCGGGCTCCCTGGTAGTGGATACGGATCTGGAAGAGACAGCAGTCGCCTCAATGGAACTGTTGCTGCGGCTGGTGGGTGACCTGCCGATACCCGACCGGTTGACCGGGATTTCCGAAGCGCTCGGCCACCGCCGCGCCCAGCAGGGCCTGCCGCTGGAGTCACTCCTGCGCGCGGTGCGCATGGACTTCCGGGTCCTCTGGACCGCAATGCTGGAGAAGGTTCCCGCCGAGTTCCTGCCGAGTTTCACCAAGGACGCGGTACGCGTCTGGGAAGCGGTCGAATTCCATACCATCCGTGTGCACGCGGGCTACCTCAACGAACTCGCCACCATGGCCCAGGAAAAGGAGACGCGGCGAGCGTTCCATCTGTCGAGGCTCCTCAACTCGGACGGAAAGGATCCGCAGTTGCTGGGCCAGGCCGCCCGTGCGCTCGGAGTGAAGCCGGAAAGCACCTTCACCGTTGCCGTCGCGGCCGGACATGCGCAGGAGGCATTCCGGGCCGGAGTGCTGCGCGCCGGCGTCGAACATTTCCTGCACGAGCGCGACGGGGCGCTGGTACTCATTGCGGAAGATGTTCCCGCCCGTGCCGAACGCGGACCGGAGGGGACACGTCCCTGGCTGGCCACGCTCGACTGCTTTGTGGCCCCTCCCGCCCAGTCGTTGGCCGACGTGCCCCGGATGCTGCGGGTTGCCTTGGAGTCATTGCCGGCGTTGACGCCCGACCGGCCAGGCCGGCACACGGTGCGTGATGCGTGGGGGCCCGTTGCCGCAACCCGGCTGGGAGAGTACGGAACCGTTTTAGCGGACACCGTGCTGGGGCCGCTTGCAACAATTTCTGATCATGAAAGGGACCGGCTCATCGAGACGGTGCAGGCATACCTTCGCTCCGGGTCGGTGTCTGAAACTGCCGGCGAGCTGTACTGCCACCGGAACACGGTCCTGAACCGTCTTGCACGATTCGGGCAGCTCACCGGTTTCGATCCCGCCAATCCGCAGGACGCCGCAGCGGTAATTGCCGCCCTTCACATCCACTTCATGCCCGGGGAGTAGATCCGCCGACCGCTGCATTCGTCCAGCTGGACGTACACCCGTCACTGCTGCAGGAGCGGCTCCTTTCCAGCGCGGCTTCCCAGTTGGCGGAACCAGCGCACACTCCCTACTTCTTCGTCAGCCGGTACCGCTCAATTTCTTTGAGCCGCCGCAGGAGGCTGTCGCGCCTGGGGTGGGGAACGGCGTCGGGGGCTTCGGCGGTGAGGTCGATGTGTTTGGTGCCGTACTGCCACAGCAGCAGGTCATCGAGCAGCCGGTCGGGCCCGGGGGAGTAGCGGTGGTCCAAAGCTTTGCGGACTTCAGTGATGCGGTTGGCGCTCAGCAAACCAGCCAGTTGCATGGTCTGGTTGAGGCCGTGCGCGGCCAGAAGCTCGGCCGCCCAGCCCCAATCGTCGTCCACCTTGCGGTCCACATGCGGGAGCAGCGTGCGCCACACGTCCCGGATGCGGTTGGGTGTTAACGGCGCTGCGCCCTCGCCGTCCATATCCCAAAAACTGCGCACTTCCTCGTAACGTTCGTGCAGGTCCGCAAAGGCCGTTTCCACTGTTTCCAGCATGGCGGCGGTGGCCGTAAACTGCCGGTCGAAGTGGGGTGACCAGGCTCGCGGGTCCTCGGCCTTGAACCGGATATCGTGCTCGATCTCGCTCCACGCGTGCGCAAAAATCGTGCGGATCTGGCATTCAAAAAAGTAGCTGCCGTTGGGCTGGGCGTCCGGGTTGAAGACCTGCTGGTACTCCTTGACGGCCTCGTTCTGGATGGTCCGCAGGATCAGGTGCCGGCTGGAATACCCGTAGGTGCCGGATTCGATGGAGCCGATGTCCTTTTCCCGGTCACCACGGCAGTCGAACAGCTGCCGCTGGCGCTTGATGATATTGGCAACCGCCGCGTTCTCGGCCGGCAGCCTGGTAATGACACGGATGCCCACCATGTCATTCAAGGTCCGGAACGGGTCCGGGAACTTCAGGACCGGCGGTGCGCCGGGCTCCAGCGGCTCCTCGATCCGGGAGATCTTTTCCTTGAACGATTCCACGGTCTTAGTGCGGCCGGTAACGAACAGCGGAGTGACCTCGCTGTCCTTCAGCATGTCCCGCATCAGCAGCAGGACATCACGGGTGACCAGTTTCAGGGCGGGCCGGACGCGCTCGTAGATCTCCACGTTGTGCTTCACAGATTCGCGGAGGCTCGCGTCCAAACTGTCCCAGTTACTCGGCATGATCCCAGCTTACGGCCGGGCATGACAGAACGGCGGCGACCCGGACACTTCAGCGTTCCGCCGCAACTGTGGAGCCGCGCACCACGAGTGAACTCTCCAGTGTGACCCCGGTCTGCTCCAGCACCTTCCCCTCCATCAGGCGGCGAAGCTGCTCTCCGGCCTTCAGGCCCAGGGGAGTGGCGGGCAGATGCACGCTGGTAAGGCCCGGGTTGCTCGTAGCCGAATAGGGCAGGTCATCGAAGCCGGCCACCGCCAGCTCCTCCGGTATCCGCACCCCGGCCACCCGCGCCTCCTGCAGCACACCGTAGGCGTGCGTATCGGTACCGCAGACGACGGCAGTCACCCCCTCGCGCTGCCACGTCGGCCAGGCGGAGGCGAAGGCGGCCGCCGCCGCGCCGACGTCGATGGTGGTGCCGATGATGCGGTCCGCGCCGACGGTGACGCCGCGGGCAGAGGCCTCGTCCAGGAAAGCCTTCCGGCGGAGGGCGAACGTTTCCGTGCCGGTGACGCTGTCCACGTACGCCACCTGCCGGTGCCCGGTGTCCGCGAGGTGAGCAGCCAATTCCCGGGCCCCGCTGGCCACGTCAAGGTTTACCGACGGTGCATACGCTTCCATGCCCGGCGCGTCCAGTAGAACGAGCGGCGACGGCGACGCGAGCTCTTCGAGGAAGCCGGCGTTGGGTGCGTCCACCAGTAGCCCCGCCGGACGCAGCGACATGAGCCGCCGGACGTCGTCGGCCTCGGGAAACTCGCCCGCCTCGGTGACGGACAGCAGAAGCTGGTACTGCGGGCCGAGGGACTCCCGCACCCCGGCGATCACCTTGGCAAAAAAAGGGTTGGAGATGTCAGGCGCCACCAGGATCACGATCGAGCTGACACCCTTGGCCAGCGAACTGCCGATGCCGTCCACCACGTAGCCAAGCTCGACGATGGCCGCCCGGACCTTCGAAATGTTCTCCTCGGAGACGCGGCCGGCCGTCTTGCCGTTGGCCACCAGCGAGACCGTGGCCGTAGAGACGCCGGCCCGCGCGGCAACCATGGCGGCGGTGATCCGCCGGATGCGCGCAGGCTGCAACTGTTCCGCGGATTCCATACCTCGATCGTAGTAGGCGGAACTGTGCTGCTCAGCCTACGAAGTCGAGATCCGCGGGGCCGGCTGCGTGCTCTTTGGCTGGCGGGCGGCGGCCACCGCGCTGCGCCGCGGCACCGGCGAAGACCACCAGCAGGATGCCGACCACCTGGATGGCCGAGGGCTGCTGGTGCAGGATGACCAGGCCGAGGAGGACGCCGACGGCGGGTTCGAGGGCCATCAGCGTTCCGAATGCGGTGGGCGTCATCCTGCGCAGGGCGAGCATTTCCAGGGCGAACGGCAGCACGGGCAGCAGGATGGCCAGCCCCGCCGCTGCGGCGAGGATGTCAAGGCTGAGGTGGCCGGCGGCCTGGGGGATTCCGACGACGGCGGCCGCCACCGCGGCGATAGGCACCGTGAGGGTGAGCGCGCCGATGCCGCTGAACCTGTCGCCGATCCGTTGCGTGAGCAGGATGTACACACCCCATCCAATGGCTGCCAGCGCGGCCCACGCAACGCCCGTCGGGTTGAAGTCGCCCCGCCAGGGTTGAGTCAGCAGGACGACGCCTACCAGCGCCAGGGCGGGCCAGGCAAGAGCTGCCCGGTTGTGGCTGCGTACGGCGGCCACGGTCAAAGGACCCAGGAACTCGATTGCCACGGCGGTGCCGAGCGGTATGTGCTCAACCGCGGCGAGGAATCCCACCGTCATCACGCCCGTGGTGATCCCGAGGCCAAGCAGCGGCAAGACATCGGGCCGGCGGATAGAGCGAAGCGGCGGGCGGCCAATGGCCAGGAGGATGAGCGCTCCCATGCTGAGGCGCAACCATGCAGTACCGGCCGGGCCCACGGCTTCGATCATGTTCACGGACAGGGCCGAGCCCAGCTGGACCGACAGGATCGCTGTGACAGCCAGCCCCCACGGCGGGACCGGAACGTTTCGCTTGAGCATCTCAGTTTCCTTCGCTGGATAGTGGGGACGCAGGGGGTTCCTCCGGGCGGTGTCCCGAGCCCACACCCGGCTCGAAGACGGCCAGCGAGAACCGTGCGGGTTCAATGCCGGTATTGGCGTAGGAATGGTCCACATCTCCCGGGAACGAGACGGCGTCACCTGCTTCGAGGACAAAGGCCTCGTCGCCGACCACTACCGTGACAGACCCTACGCGGACCTGAAGCAGTTCCTTGGTGCCGGGTGCGTGGGCCTCGCTTTCATGCCGGTCTCCTGCCCCAAAGGTCCAGTCCCAGAGCTCAACCACGTCCGGTGATTCGGTTCCTGCCACCAGCACACCCCGTCCCCCGGAGGCAGAACTCCAGAGGGCCGCACCGTCACCGCTCCGGGTGACCGTTATGGGTTTGGGGCGGGGAGAGTCCACCAATGCCGGCAGGCCGATGCCGAGGGCATCGCTGATTCGAAGCAACGTGCCAACGCTGGGATTCGTGGCGCCCTGCTCTACGTTGACCACCATGCGGCGGCTGACTCCCGTGGCTTCTGCCAGCTGGTCGAGGGTCCAGCCACGCGCCTGCCGCTCCTGCCGAATACGGCCGCCGATCGCCGTGGCAAGGGCAGAGGTGCTTTTATCCATAAGTGCATCATACTGCACTTCTAGTGCACTTGCCGATACTGTAGCGGGATGCCCCGAAGAGGAGCAGCGCACCCCTTCCTGAAGAGTCCGCCAAGTGGGACGATGCACCTATGAGCGATACAAGCGGAGGAGCCACGCACGACCTCGGCCCGCACCAGCATGCACACACTGCGCCCAGCACCCAGCAGATGAGGACCGTCGGACAGCGCCGGCGGGACGCGGAGGAGAAGTTGGAACACCACCTCCAGGAAGCCCGCCACAAGAACGAACACCACGGCGCTGCGGCTGAAACCGAGGCCGGGAGCGCCGGCATCACCAAGGGCTAGCGTCTGGTTCCAACTTGAACTCCAGCTGCCAGCAGCCGTTACGGCTGCTGGCATTAAGCGCTTGACATGCGGCTACGTCAAGCGTTTGACGTGACGTTGGTAACGGTGGCAGGATCTCTCCTGAACGCTTTCGCTCCCCGCCCTCGCGCGGGCCCCAATGACGTGGAGATCATCGTGGAACCCACCGCCCAGTCCCTCAAAACGGACTCCCCAAGCCGCAGGAAGATCATTTTCGACTGCGACCCCGGGCATGACGACGCCGTGGCGTTGCTGCTCGCGCACGGCAACCCGGACATCGACCTGCTGGCCGTCACCACGGTGGTGGGAAACCAGACACTGGAGAAGGTCACCCGCAACGCCCTGGCCGTGGGCACCATCGCCGGCATCACCGGCGTTCCCTTCGCCGCCGGCTGCGGCCGCCCCCTGGTCCGCAGCATCGAAACCGCCCCGGACATCCACGGGGACAGCGGCATGGACGGCCCGGAGCTGCCGCCGTCCGCCATTGAACTGGACCCCCGGCACGCGGTGGACCTCATCATCGACACCGTCATGGCCCACGAACCCGGCACTGTCACCCTGGTGCCCACCGCCGGCCTCACCAACATCGCCCTGGCCGCGCGCAAGGAACCGCGCATCGTGGAACGCGTGAAGGAAGTTGTCCTCATGGGCGGCGGCTACCATGTGGGCAACTGGAGCGCCGTGTCCGAGTTCAACATCATCATCGACCCCGAGGCCGCGCACATTGTCTTCAACGAAAAGTGGCCGGTGGTGATGGTGGGCCTGGACCTGACGCACCAGGCGCTCGCCACCCCGGACGTGGTGGAGGCGATCGCCGCGATCGGCACCAAGCCGGCGAAGTTCGTCACCGAGCTGATGGACTTCTTCGCCCACACCTACAAGGACGCCCAGGGCTTCGACTTCCCGCCGGTCCACGATCCCTGCGCCGTTGCCTATGTCATCGATCCCAGCATCGTCAGCACCCGGAAGGTGCCGGTGGACATCGAACTGCAGGGCACCCTGACCCTCGGCATGACGGTGGCGGATTTTCGTGCCCCGGCCCCGGCCGACTGCCACACCAGCGTGGCCGTGGACCTGGACCACGAACGGTTCTGGAACCTCGTCACCGACGCCCTGGTCCGGATCGGAGAGCCGTACGACGGCGACGGCAGCGCAGGCGGGGTCCGCGCCGATGGTGACGCAGCCGACGTCGTCCGCCAGGAACGTACCCACCTCACCATGGGAGGGGTCAAGTAAATGGCTGCCACCCTCACCGAAACGAAGACCAGCCGGGGCAACGTCACCGCCCTGATGGTCGCCCTGCTGGCAGCCTGCGTGGCCTTCCAGCTCAACGCCTCCATGCTCAGCCCTGCCCTGGTGACTATGGGCGAGGAACTCAAAACAGACCAGGCCGTGATCGGCCTGTCGCAGACCTGGTTCTTCACCGCGGCCGCCCTGTTCTCCCTGTTCCTGCCCCGGCTGAGCGACATCATCGGCCGCAAGAAGATCCTGGTGGGAATGATGCTGCTGATGGCCGCCGGTTCGGTCATCGCCGCCCTCGCACCGGACGTCACCTGGCTTTTTGTGGGCCGCATCATCCAGGGCGTCAGCGGGCCCACCGTTCCGCTCTGCCTGATCATGCTGCGTTCCGCGGTCAGCAATCCGCGCAAGTACGGCACCCTCATGGGCCTCATCACGGCCGTCAACGGCGGCGTGGCCGGCGTCGACTCCTTTGTGGGCGGCTACTTCGCCGAGCACTTCGGCTTCCGCAGCATCTTTTGGCTCATGGTGGTGCTGGCACTCGTTGCCACGGCACTGATCACCTTCCTGGCGGGCGAAAGCAAGCCGGCCGCCGGGACCCGGATGGACTGGCTGGGCGTGTTCTTCATTGTCGTTGCCGTGGGTGCGCTGCTTACCGCCCTGAACGAAGGGGCCAAGCTGGTGGGCGCCTTCTCGTCCGGCACCCTGATGCTGAGCCTTGCACTGGTGCTGGTGTCCGCCGTCGCGTTCTACCTGTTCTGGCGGACTGAGAAACGGGCCAACCAGCCCATGGTGGAAACGCAGCACCTGCGCCAGCGCTCCACCTGGGCGCCCCTGCTGACCACCACCCTCACCATGACCGGCATCTTCGCCGTCATCAATGGCATCGTTCCCGCCTACGTCCAGGCGGCCGAGCCCGGCTTCGGCATTGGGCCCACCGAAATGTCGCTGATCATCCTCACCCCGTACGCCCTGCTGGGCTGGATCGTGGGACCGCTGAGCGGGAAACTCGCTCCCGTGCTGGGTTACACGAAGGTGCTGCGGATCGGCCTCCTGGGCAGCATCGCGGCGCTGGCCATCATCGCGTTCTTCGGTTTGGGCAGCCTGCCCCTGATGATTGCCGGCACGGTCTTGCTGGGCATCATGTACGCCGGTACGGTCAACATCATGCTCAACGGACTCGGCGTTGTCCTCTCGCCCGCGGGGAACCCCGGCTTCCTGCCCGGCATGAACGCCGGTGCCTTCAACCTCGGCGCAGGCCTGAGCTTCCTGATCCTGCCCGCCGTGCTGGTGGCGACGTCGGCGCTGGGCGATGCGAAGGCGTCCTACCTCACCGTTGTGGTCGTGGGCCTGGCCCTCACCGTGGCAGCCTTCGTTGCCTCGCTGCTGATCCCCAAGCCGGTCGAGGCTGAGGTGAGCGAATGAATCCCACACCTGACCGCCCGGGCCGCATCGCCGTCGTGGGTTCCCTGAACGCCGATCTCACCATCTACTGCGAGCGGTTCCCGCTCCCCGGCGAGACGGTGCACGGCAACGGGTTCGCCGTGAACCCGGGCGGCAAGAGCGCCAACCAGGCCGTCGCCGCAAGCCGGCTGGGCGGGCACGTCAGCCTTGTCGGCGCGGTGGGGGAGGACCCCAACGGCGGCATGCTGCTCACCTCCGCCGCGGGGGCCGGGGTGGACGTGGGGCATGTCCGGACTTCTCCGGAACCTACAGGTGTTGCCGTGATCGCGGTGGATGCCGGCGGTGAGAACAACATCATCATTTCGGCCGGTGCCAACGGCACATTGTCACCGGCGGACGTGGCGGACGCCGCGGACGTCCTTGCCGATGCCGCCGTGGTGAGCCTCTGCCTGGAGGTCGCTCTGGAAACTGTGCTGGCTGCTGCTGAGGCAGGGCACGACGCCGGCGCAACAGTTCTGCTGAACCTCTCGCCTTACGGCGAGGTTCCGGAGGCACTGACTGCCCGCACTGATGTCCTCTTGGTCAACGCACACGAGGCAGCGCTGTTCCTGGGCGACCTTGCCGCCGTTCCCGTCCCCGATGCGCCGGCTTCCGAGTGGAACAGGGTGCGGATGCGGTTTGCGGAGCGGGGGATCCGGCAGGTCCTGGTGACGCTCGGTTCGCAGGGGTCGATGGTGCTTGATTCGCTGGCTCCGGAGGGCCGGCAAGTAACCCGAATTGCTCCCACAACGGTCCGCGCTGTTGACACCACCGGGGCAGGAGATGCCTTCACCGGTGCCGTTGCAGTCCGGTTGGCCGCCGGTGATGCGCTCGCCGATGCGGCCGCCTTTGCCTCCGTGGCTGCTGCCCTGGCCACCACCCGCAAGGGGACCCAGGCTGCCTATCCGGAGGCGCATGACGTGGCCCGCCTTTTGGGAGCCTGAGAAGAAGCGTCACGTTGCGCCGTCGTGCTTTATGCCGGCGCCCCCGAACTTCGGTGGGCGCCCGGCGGCGGCTGTTGCTTTCCCTGGCCATCAGCGGAACCGCCCCACGAGCTTGAGGGCGCCCTTGACGAGCCGCGTGTACCGCTCGTTGGATACCCCCGGAGGAGGACCGACCGGGATCAGCCGCTGCACCGCGACTGTTTGGGCATCGGTGTATTTCAGGATGCCCTCCCTGCCGTGACGCCGTCCCACGCCGGAATCCTTCATCCCGCCCATCGGCGCATCGTGGGAGGCCCACGCCGCCGAGTACCCGTCGTTGACGTTGACAGTCCCGGCCAGCAGCCGCCGCCCCACTGATTCACCGTGGCGGGCGGACCAGACGCTGGCGTTGAGCCCGTAGCGGGAGTCGTTGGCGAGGGCCACCGCATCGTCGTCGTCCTCTACCTGATAGATGCTGACCACGGGCCCGAACGTTTCCTCCCGTGCGACGATCATGTCCTCCGTGACGCCGGTCAGGATGGTGGGCTCGTAGAAGTACGGGCCAAGGTCGGGCCGGGCGCGGCCGCCCGTGACAAGCCGGGCACCCTTCGAGAGCGCGTCCTGGACGTGGGTGGTCACCCTGTCCAGCTGTCTCTGGCCGGTGAGCGACCCCATATCGATGTTCCAGCCCGGGCCTGTGCCCAAACGAATCCCTTCCATCTGCTTGGTGAAGGCGGCCACGAACTCCTCGAAGACGGCTCGGTGGGCGTAGATCCGTTCCATGCTGATGCACAGCTGGCCCGAATTGGAGAAGCAGCCCTGTGCTGCGCCCCTGGCCGCCTTTTCAAGGTCCGCGTCTGCGAGGACGAGCATGGCGTTCTTCCCGCCGAGTTCAGCGGAGAAACCTATGAGCCGCTCGGCGCATTGCTTCGCCACGAGCTTTCCGGTCTCGGAAGAACCGGTGAACATGAGGAAGTCGGCCGCGCCAATCAGCGCGGAGCCCAGTGCCGGTCCCGGCCCGGTGACAATCTGGAAGAGGTCCCGCGGAAGCCCTGCCTCCTGCAGCAGCTCCAAGGCCAGCAGCGCTGTGAACGGGGTCTGCGAATCAGGTTTGAGGACCACTCCGTTGCCGGCCAGCAGGGCGGGGATCGCGTCCGAGACGGCGAGCGTGAACGGATAGTTCCACGGGCTGATGATCCCCACCACGCCCTTCGGGAGCCGGTGTTCCACGGTCCGGGTCAGGCCAGGCGCCGCGCCGGTGCGGCGGGCCGGCCGCAGGCACCGTTCCGCAGTGCGCTCGTAATACACCGCGGTGAGGGCGGCATCCGCCAGTTCCTCGAACGCGTTAAGCCGCGACTTGCCGCTCTCAACCTGGATCAGGTCAAGGATCCCGGCCTCCCGCTCGAGGAGCAGCCGGCGGAAACGCCGGACGACCGCGCGGCGCTCCCTGATGGGAACAGCGGCCCACTCACGCTGGGCTGCCCGGGCGCCGGCAACCGCCGCGGCGACGTCGCCGGGAGTGCAGATGGGCACTTCCCCCACGATGCCGCCGTCGAACGGCGAATAGGATGGCTGGGCCGGCCGGCCGGACGCGCTGGCCACAAGGCCCGCCAGGAGTGCCGGAGTTGTCTGCGGCTTCAGGCCGGTTACCGCCCGTGCCGGGCGCGGATCCTTCGTGCTGGTCATCGTGATCCTTCAGCCCTCAGGTGCCCGGTGGCCGGTACTTGATCTCTCCGGCTTTTTGCAGGGCTTCCATCGTGTCCTCGACGCTCATGAGCACTGTCGTTTCGAGTGAGCTGAGTGCGCCGCCTCCGCTGATGGCCAGCGCTACTGCGGCCATCGAGACGTTGTCCGGAGCTTCCCAGAGGTTGTAGCCGTCATGGCTGCCGAAGGCGTACCAGAATCCGTGAAGCTTCCCGCCCACTGATTCGATGTAGGCCTGCGCCGCTTTTCGCCGGTCTTCGGGGTTGCTAATCAGCCGGCCCCAGGTCTCGGGTGTGTAGCTGAACTTTGACAGATAAAGCGGCATCTTCTCATCCTTTGGTCGTGACGGGAGGTGCGGATCCACTCAGGATGGCAGTGCGCCGCCCCGAGGGCAACGGCCTGGTTCGCACTGCGCGGTACGCTCGGCACATGGTGCAGCGGCATAAGTATTACTACGGCGATGACGCCGGCCAGTGGGGTGAGCTGTTCCTTCCCGAACTGGCCGACGGCGGTACGCACCGAGGCGTGGTGGTGGTAATCCACGGGGGGTATTGGCGCTCGCAGTACGGGGCGGAGCTGGGGGAGCCGCTGGCAGAAGACCTTGCCGCTTACGGGCTGGCGGCGTGGAACCTGGAGTACCGGCGCGTCGGAAACGGCGGCGGCTGGCCCCATACCTTCCAGGACATTCTGGCGGGCATCGACAAGCTGGAGGACCTGGCCGCACCCCATGCTTTGGATCTGGCCAAGGTTGTGGCGCTGGGGCATTCCGCCGGCGGGCAGCTTGCGGTGTGGGCGGCAGGCCGGGACCGCCTGCGCCAGCGGGGGCTGGAGGCTGAGCACCGCGAGGTCGCGGCATCTGCCGACGGCGTCCGCCTCACCGGGGTGGTGAGCCAGTCCGGTGTCCTGAACCTCGCCGAGGCTGAAAGGCTCAATCTCAGCAATGGTGCGGTGGCCAACCTGCTGGGCGGGGCGTCGTCGGAACTCCCCGGCCGGCACCGGTACGCGGACCCGATGGCCGCGCTGCCGCTGAACGCTCCCGTCTATGCCGTCCACGCGGCGGAGGACGACGATGTGCCGCTGGCCTTGTCCACTGCCTACGCAGAGGCGAGCCTGCCGGGGCCGGTGCCGGCGCAGCTGGTGGTGGTTCCCGGCGACCACTTCGCACTGATCGGTCCCGAGGCGCCTGCATATGCAAAGTGCCGTGAACTGGTCCAGGAGCTGCTGGCTCCAGGGGAGCAAGGTGCCTAGTCTTTTCACGTGAGGCCGCCGAATGTCCTGCCACCCTTTGCCCCGGCGGTCCTACCGCTTGGCGGGCCCCGTCGACTCCCGGAAAACCAGCTCCATGGGGTCGAGCGCAAGGGTTTCCGTTGTGGTCGAAACGCCCCGTATCCGGGCTATAAGTTCGCTCATGCTCCGCGCCCCGAGCGCTTCGACGTCCATATGGACCGTGGACAAGGACGGGATGAAGTACCTTGACTCTGCCATGTCGTCCCAACCGAACACGCTGACCTGGCCGGGCACGGAGATGCCATGCTCATGCAGGGCCCGGATCACGCCCATGGCCATGGTGTCGTTTGCTGACACCACCGCCGTCACATCCTCCAGGGAGGCGATCTCCTGCCCCGCGGCGTAGCCGGAGGCCGACGACCAGTCACCTGCTGCTACCCCCGACGACACCAGGCCCAGCCGGGCGACGGTTTCCTCATAGACGGCCAGGCGGTTCCGGGCGGACGGCCAGGCAGCGGGACCGGCCACGTGGAAAAAGTTCCGGTGGCCCAAGGACGCCAGATGCTCCACGATCCTGGCAACGGCAGAACCGTCCGCCAGGCTGCCGCGGGCGCGCATGCGGTTGTCATACTCACCGGCAACCACCATGGGAACGCCCGGGTTTTGGTCCGGGAGTGCGCCGAGTTTGGCGGGCCGGGGGACGAAGGACAGGACACCTGCGATGTCTTCGCCGGCCAGCAGTCCCTGCAGCCGTTGCGCCCGGGCTTCGGCGCTTCCCTCCATGGCCAGGACGTCGATGCGGAAGCCGGCCGCGTGCGCAGTCTCCGCGGCGCCGCTCAGCATGCGGAGGGGGAAGTACAGGGACGCTTCCGGCACCACCACCACAATGCGGTACAGCTGGCGGGACCTCAGGGACCTGGCAGCGAGGTTGGGGGTGTAGTTGAGCTCCAGCAACGCCTTCTCAACGCGTTCCACCGTAGCTGGCTTGAGCTTGGCCTTGTCCTTCAAATACCGGGACACGGTCTGGTGGGACACGCCGGCCAGTTCTGCCACGTCATAGATAGTGGGTGCCTTCGACCGGCCCGGTCCTACAGCTGGTTGCACCATGGCGTCCCTTCAGGTTTTCGTCCTGCGGTTGTCGCGGGAGGGACCCGGCTCCAGCCTAATCCCTCCCGCTTCGCCGCAGCCGCACCCATCCCCTGGCTCAAGCAGGGGTGCCGGAGTCCCACTTCCGCAGCATCCCGCACATCCCGAAGAGCCGCTCTGTGCCGGCGGGCGCTGTCCGGGACACGGCTGCATCCCTGAAGTGGCTGAACCGGCCCTCGGCGAGGTCCGCGAGCCACTGCTCGGTCCGCGCCGCTTCCGGTGCGATCGTCCCGGTCCAGAGCTCCCGCCACGCCGGGACCCGTGACTGGACCAGCCGGACCGCGGCGCGGTGAAATTGCTCGACGGCGTCAAAGTCACCCGCCTGGGCAGCCTCCTTCAGCCGCTGGTAGCCTGCCAGAGCCGCGTCCCGTCTGGTGAGCGCAGCGGAAGCCAGCCCCTCCGGGGCCGAGCCGGTCCCGCCGTCGAGCCGTGCGGTCCGCTCATACCGTTCAGCATCGGCTACAACATCCGCCTCGAACGTGAGGACGGCATCGCCTGCCTCCGGCAGCCCGCCGTTCTGCATGATGGCAAGGATGTCCAGGCTGCCGCTGTTCACCAGGCGGTGAATGGTTCCGGGGCTGAACCACAGGAGGTCGTCCGGTGCAAGGTCATGGGATTCGTAACCTGAGGCAGTGACCGTTTCAACCCGCCCGGTTCCGGCCAGCACCAGGTAGGCCTCGGTGGAGACCGTGTGCATGTGCGGGGAACCGCCGCACACGCCGTCGAGCGATTCCCAGTCGTAGACGTTAAGGCGGGTGAGGGCCACCGCCCCCGGGAAGGGGGCGGCCTGCCGCAGGACGGTCATGCGTTGGATACCGCCTCCTGCTGCAGGGAAGCCGCGCCGGCCGCCGCGAGGGCTTCGAGCCTCTCCTGGTCGGAGTCGCCGTCGGCTATCACAACCGCATAGCGGTTCACCATGGTGTCCCCGGCTGCGAAGGTGACTTCCTTGCTGAAGAACGGCGCCGGGCCGAAGCAGGCAAATGGCTCCGAGCGGGCGAACCACTCGGGCGGGTGCTGGGCGTTGCTGGTGTCGTCGGCGATCAGCACCGTGGAGTGGCGGCAGCTGTCATCGTGCTGGCCCACGAAGGCGAGCCATGGTCCGCGGGTTCCGCGCAATGCTTCACCCGTTGCTCCGCCGGGTCCTTCAATCCGGCCGCCGGCAAACTCCCGGGGACCGCGCCAGAACAGGCCACCGTAGCCGGCGTTCTCCCGGCCTTCCGTCGTGGGCGAGCCGATCTGGACATCCCGTCCGGAGACGTTGGTCATGGCCGTTTCAAACACCAGGGTCCAGGAGTCGCCGCCGGGGCCGGGGAGGATCCGGATGGTACGCGTTTCATCAACCACGTGTTTCCCGTCCTGCGTCCACCAGGTCAGCGCATGAGCGAAACGGAACGCCCCGCCGGCGAGCCCGGCCTCAATGACGCGTTCGTGCCGCATGCGCCCGTTGTTGGGAAGCCATGTGTAGTCTTTTCCGCGACGGTAGCTGGGCCCGCCCCAAAAGTTGTCCTCGCCGAAGTGGGGCAGGGACCAGGCAATGCCCTTGTGCCACACATGGTCCCAGGGGCGGTAGACACTGACTGTTTCCCCGGCCGTGGTGCGCAGCGGATGGAAGAACGGCCGCGGCGATTCGCGCTGTTCGTCCGTGGCGTCATAGGTGTAGGTGGCGATCTCGAGGTCCCCGAGGGATACGGTCAGGGACTGGTTGTTGTCGCGCCAGTTGAGTGCTGTTGATGTGCTCATGCGTTCAGTGCTTCCTCTTGCTTCCAGGGTTCAAGGTGGCCGTCCATCCGGGTGAAGAACGGGCTGTCTTCGCCGATCTGGCCACGGGCGACGGTTCTGCCGCTGACGCTGGACGCATAGATTGCGGCCGCCAGTTCCATGGTGGCATAGGCATCCTTCACGGAGACCGGCGCGGGCTCCCCGTTGTGTAGGCTGCGGACGATGGCCGCGTACTGGGCGTTATGGCCGCTTGGCTGGTCCTCCCCCTGGGCCCAGGCGTCGACGACGCCGTTCTGGCCTGGTGCCGGCGTCACCGTCCAGTTGTGGTCGCTGTAGCCGTAGAGATGGTCCAGTTCCACCGTCGCATTTTCATAGTCCAGCCGAAGGTAGGAGGTTTCCCGCGGGGAGATTACGGAGTTGATGACCGTGGCAAACGCGCCGGACTCGAAGCGGACCACCGCCGCGGACGCATCCTCGGTGTCCGTCTTCCGCGCCAGTTTCCCTGCGAAGGCGGTCACCTCGGACCAGGGTCCCCACAGGTGCAGGAGGAGGTCGAACTGGTGGATGCCGTGGCCCATGGTGGGGCCGCCTCCCTCGACGTCCCAGAGGCCGCGCCACGGCACATCGAAGTAGGGCTGGTCACGGAACCACAGGGTGTTGCAGGTTCCGACGAGCTGCTTGCCCAGCGCACCGGACTGCTGCAGTGCCAGCAGCCGCTGGGCGCCGGAGCCGAACCGGTGCTGGAAGATGCAGCTCAGGGAACCGGCGGACTCTGCCTCGGCGGCCTCGAGCCGGCGCATCTGGCTCAGGGACAGGGCCGGCGGCTTTTCGATGACCGCGTGCAGGCCGCGCGCGAGTGCCTCCAGGGCCAGTGGGAAGTGGCTGGACGGGGGAGTGCAGATGGCTACGAGATCCAGCGGACCGCCGTCGAGCGCTTCTGCCAGGCTCGATGCAGTCCTGGCGACACCCCACTTGTGGGCGAAGGCCTCCGAGCGCGTGGGGTCCACGTCGATGGCCACGGCCAGCTCGATGCCTGGCTGCTGCTTGAGTGCCTCGGCGTGGGCATTGGCGATGCCGCCGGTGCCGATGAATGCGACGCGAAGGGGAGTGCCGGCGTCGTGATTGTTCTTCGTAGTCACGTCTACTTCCGGAGTGAGGATGAGAGTTCGTCGATGAAGGGCTGGGCGGCTTTTTCCGGGGTGGTGCGGTCAAAGAGAATGTCCGAGGTGTAGCGGCTGAGGATGTCCGTGATGGTGCTTCCGCCCGAGGGCGTGATGGGCGGGGCCGGCCGGACCTCCTCGGCGATGTCATTGGTGAAGGCGATCGCGGCCTTGTCCGTAGCGTTAAGCTTGGGGGAGATGGCCTCGCGGACCCTGGCGTTGGCGGGAATGCCGCGTTCAGTCAGCATGATGTCGCCCGCGGTCTGGCTGTTGGTGAGGTAGTTGAGGAACTTTTCAGCGGCTTTCTGGTGCTTGGTGCGGGAGGAGACGGACCAGAACATGGATGGCTTGTAGTAGGCGCCGCGTTCCTTGGCGCTGGACTCACCGGGCAGGCGGAGCAGTTTCAGTTCGTGGCCGCTGGCGCCCGAGTAGGCGGTGAGCTGGGTGCTGAAGACACCGGAGAAGCCCATCTCATTCTTGGCGAGCGGGGTCTGGTTCAGCGAAGCGCTGGCACTTTCGATGATGGCCGACGGCTTGGGCCCGGCGCCGGATGTCGAAAGGTCACGGACGTTCTGCCAGAACGAGACGAGCGTTTCAGGCTTGATGACCACCTTTCCGTCGTCGTCGTAGAGCCGGTCGCCGTGCTGCCGCGCCCAGATGTAGAGGTCCTGGTCGCCGTACTGCACACCGACACCCGTGCCTGCGCCGCTTTGGCTGACCTGCTGGCCGATCTTCTTGTAGTCCTCCCAGGTCCAGGTGGTGTCATCCGGCAGCGGCACGCCGGCCTTGGCCAGGACGGCAGGGTTGGCGGCGATGCAGAACGTGGCGATGCCCGTGACCAGCCCCACGAGCTCGCCGTCCACCTCCCCGCTCTTGAGGGTGTCCGGGTCCATGCCGGACGTATCCAGTCCGCTCAACTTCTTTATGTCCAGCAGGGCGCCGCGGTCGCCGTATTCGCGGACGTATTTCTCGTCCATCTGGATGATGTCCGGAGCATCGTTCGCGGCCACCTGCGTGGCGAGTTTGTCCCAGTAGCCGGTCCAGTCGCTGTACTCGCCCACAACAGTGATGTTGGGGTTTTCCGCCTCGAAGGCTTCAATGACTTGCTGGGTTGCCTTCTGGCGTGCATCGCCGCCCCACCAGGTGAAGCGGATGGTGACGGGTCCGGTTTCGTCGGCGGCGGGAGTGCCGCCGCCGGCACATCCGGACAGTGCCAGGACGGAAGCGGTGACGGCGGCGGAGAGCTTCAGGTAGCTGCGGCGCGTGGGGTTATAGCTCATAAAAGACCTTTCCAGGGTGGCGTCATCTTTGACGGTTGCGTGATGCCTGTGGTGGGGTGCCCGTGGATCAGGGAAGGGTGGAAGCTCCTTCGCAGGAGAATCGCGAATCGCTGCCTGGCCAGAAAAGTGATCGGTAACACAATTATGGTGATCGATAACTTTCTTGTCAACGACCTATCGCTGCTCCCATTGCCGGAACTGGGGCAGAGCGGGAGCTGACGGGCATCAGCGTCATCGTGCTTAGCAACGTGCTGGTCAGCCGGTCCTCTGGCAGAGTATGAGCATGCTCACAGTTATTGGCGAAGGCCTCGTCGACGTTGTCCAGCGCGCCTCCGGTATCGAAGCCCATGTCGGCGGCAGCCCGCTGAATGTCGCGGTGGGCCTGGCCCGCCTTGACCACCCCGTGCAGTTCATCGGCCGCTACGGCCGGGACGCGTATGGCGATTCCGTCGCGGCGCACCTGCGCGCCAGTTCCGTGATGCTGCCCCTGGGCCCGGATGAGCTGCCCACCAGCGTGGCCACCGCCCTGATTGACGACGACGGCGCCGCCACCTACACGTTCGACCTCGCCTGGGAGCTTCCCGGCATCGCCGATCGGCTGGCGTTTATGTTGCAGGGCACCACTCTGCTGCACACCGGTTCCATCGCCACCATGCTGGCGCCCGGTGCCACGGATGTGCTGGCCGCCGTCGAATACGCGCACCCGCGTGCCACCATCAGCTTCGACCCCAACTGCCGGCCGAGCATCATCGCCGATGTGGCCTATGCGCGCCGCCACGCGGAAAAATTCGTGACCCTCGCGGATGTGGTGAAGGCTTCGGACGAGGACCTGGCCTGGCTCTACCCGGAGCTGGACGTGCTCGACGCCGCGCGTAATTGGCTGGAGCTGGGCGGTAATGAAGGGCCCGCCATGGTGGTGGTCACCCGCGGAGCTGACGGGCCGTGGGGTGTTACCCGGGCGGGCGAGGCGCAGGTGGAGGCTCCGCGGGTTGAGGTGGCGGACACTGTGGGCGCAGGTGATTCCTTCATGGCTGCGCTGCTCTCCGGCCTGGTGGACCGCGGCCTGGACGGCGCACAAAACCGCAAGGACCTCCGGGAACTCCCCGCCGAGGGACTCGCTGAACTCCTGGCCCACGCGGCCAAGGCGGCGGCCGTTACGGTGTCACGGCCAGGCGCCAACCCGCCCACGCGCGCTGAGCTCAACGGGTCCTCGGGGGAGTAGCTGTCCCAACCTCATGCCTCGCAAACCTTGGCCGGTCGGCCACGGAAACACTGCCATCTGTCCCGTGGATACCAGCTATTCCAAATGCCTGATTCCTGAATAGTCCAACGGTTGTCACAGTGAGGGAAGTCACTTTTCAGCGCCTGAACCGCGCTGATCCCTCCGTGACCATCAAGAGGCTAAGGAAAATTCAATGGAGAATGTTCAGCTCACGGGTACTGCCAGGAATGAGGTACCGGCCCCTTCAGGGACCCGAAAGGCCGGGCGGATCCAGGCGGCCCTCCTCGTAGCCGGCAGTTGCATGCCGGTACTGGGAGCGGTCTTGCTGGCGCCCATCCTTCCCACCCTGAACCAGGCATTTGCCGACACCCCGGGAGTGGCCATCCTGGTCCCGCTCACCCTCACCCTGCCGGCGTTGTTTGTGGCGCTTTTTTCACCCCTGGCCGGCTACGTTGCCGATCGTTTGGGCCGAAAGCAACTCCTGGTGTTCGCAATGCTGGCATACGCTGCCTTCGGGACTGCACCGCTCTGGCTGGACAGTCTCGAAACAATCGCGCTGTCCAGGGTGGGCGTTGGCATCGCGGAAGCCGCCATTATGACCTGCTGCACCACGCTTCTCACGGACTACTACAAGGGTGAACAGCGGAACAAGTATCTCGGCCTGCAGACCATGGTCAGCGCTCTCGCCGCCACCGCATTTTTCGCGCTCGGCGGGGCCCTGGGCAGCATCAGCTGGCGGACGCCGTTCTGGCTCTACGCGGCCAGTGCCGTGATCGTCATTCCTATGGTTTTCAAGCTTTGGGAACCGGCAAAGAGCCAGCGCCCGACGGCGGTCCGGACGCCGGTGCCATGGCGGCAGATCGGTGCGCCCGCCGCCGTGACGCTGTTCGGCGGGATTGTGTTTTACGCCCTCATCGTTCACCTGCCGTATGTCATCACCGGCCTGGGGGTTGCCGACGCGGCACTCATCGGCCTCGCCGCAGCCATCGCATCCCTGGCCACCGCTGCTGGCGCCATTTCCTTCCGCTTCCTGGCAAAGCTGGGCACGAAGAACCTGCTGGCGCTCGCCTTCGGACTGGCCGCCGTCGGACTCTCACTCGTTTCCGTCGCAGGGAATGTTCCGCTGGCGATTGCCGGTGCTGTCATTGCCAGCGCAGGAACCGGCGTCCTGCTGCCCACCCTCCTGACCTGGGCCGTAAACGGACTCGAATACCAGCAGCGGGGCCGCGGCACGGGCATCTGGACCAGCACGTTGTTCATCGGCCAGTTCCTGACCCCCATCGTCCTCGGAGTGGCAGCGGCAGCGCTGGGCAGCCTTAGCTTCGCCTTGGGCGCTTTGGGCATCGCGTGCGCGGTGGCACTCCTGGCCGTCCTGGTCCGGGGGCCTCGGACGGTGTCCGCCAGCCACTAGAAGCCCGGGGAACGGTCACGTATGTGTTCTTTTAGGTTGCCGCTTGGGTCAGGCTTCCAAACCCGTGGCCACCGAACTGGAAGCCCTGGTCCAATCCTGCGCATCGAGAGGCTCTCGATGCGCAGGATGTGCGCGGCCTTGGATTCGTTTTGCCGCGCATCAACGCCGCTGGCCGCCTCCATTTGCACCCTCATTGAGGCTCACTGAGGGCGGCCTCCAGGGATGGGATCCCGTCCAGCAAGGGGAGCCGGACGGCGATATCGGGGTGAAACGGCATGTGGTCCCTTTACTGGGAGATTGTGACTACTTAGCTTGTGGTGATCAGGAGACGGACCCTCACGGCGCTGATGTACTTGTCGGAAAGGATCTCGAGGCGTTCGTCCCCGTTGAGGTATCTCCCTTCCTGTAAACCGGTGGAGGTCAAAACCAGCTCCCGGACTGAATCAAGCTCTACTTCAGATCCTGGCTTGTGGAAATCCACCTGCGCTCCTTGGCCAACGACGACGAACTCACTGGGACTGATGGCGAGGACCATGCCGAAAGGACGGCCGTCTCCTGGAGTGGGGCCATGGGTTGCGGCAACCGTTTCTCCGGGGAGTTCCGGCGCCGGCGGAACCCGCACACCAGCGTCCAGGAGCATATTTTCGAGGAGCTTCCTGGCATTGCGGACGCTAATGGTTACACCAGCCATTACAGCGCTAATGGAGTCTTCGTCCTGGTCAAGGGCGAAGCCGAAAATCCGGCCATCGCGCTGGGCGTCGACTATTTCTGGAGTAAGGGAAGTGATGATTCTGGATGCTGTGCTGAACTGGTTGCCTTCCCTGCCTTCTTCTACACCGAAGACGTTGTAGCCGAGACCTCCAAAGCCGCCGATTGCCAAAAACGCGTCTCCGGCACGGAAGCGGGCTTCAGGGATGAACAACGGGTTAAGGTCGGAGGCATACTGCCGCATAACTTCTGCCGCGTTGGGGACGTAAATATCAGGTGCCAGGAAGTCAAGGGCCGGCGCAGCAGCCCGCCAGACCGGGATCATTCTGGCGGTCGGACCCCCGCTTGGGTACTGGCCGGGCATGTCCTGGCCGCGTTGGGGGCCAAGCCAGGCGTTCGCGTATGCGGGAAGGGGCAGAATCGCTTTTCCGGCAGCCGCTAAACCTCCCACAAAGGACGCAAATCCCCAGGCCATGAAAGTCTCTTCACCAACGGGATTGTCATCGCCGAAATGGTCCGCCCAGCTCATGCTGCCGTCCGGATTTGCGCCGAGGACCTGCACAAATTCCGGGTCAAAAGAATCCGGTGCTTCGGAAACCGCAGCAATCAGTTCCTCGGGGAGCGGTGCATTCCAGATGGCTTCGGCCAGCGCGTTGTGGTCCCTTCCTGCGCCCAGCAGCCCTACTTCGTTTTCAACCTGAACCATGATTACTGTATGGTCCGGATCGATCAGGGCCACATGCCTCATGAGAGACGTGTAAGCAGTGCGGTCCGCCTCAAAAAGGTCGCGCGAGAATACGGACAGGCTTGGCCTCGGCATGGATCCGGGGTAAGAGAAGGGCGTCTTCAGGGGTTTGACGCCCCTGTCCGCGCGTGGGAAGCGTTTCCGGTCGGCACGCACCCAACTGGGGGCATAGGTGGAGGAAGCGTTCTTGAACGCCCCAAACCAAATCAATACCAGACGGACGCCAGTGGACCGAGCATCTTCCACCAACCCGTCCACGATCGAAAAGTCGAGCTGTCCTTCCACCGGTTCGACTTGTTCCCATGACACAGGAGCGATAACGGAGTTAATGCCGGCCGTTGCCAGTTTGTCCCAGATAGGCGACATGTAGTCCCGATCGGATGCGCTTGAATTATGCAATTCCCCACCGATGCAGAGGAACGGCTTCTCTTCAACGATGAGCCGGGTGTGGCTGCCAATTCGCTCCAGGCGCGGGAGGTTTCGTGCATCCACTCCTGATTGAGGGGTAACTTTTTCCTGAACTATGGGGTCCGGGTTGGACATGGTGATTGGTCCTCATTCTTTGGTTGTCGGGGAAGTGGCCTATTTCAGGGGTTCCGATGACCGCTGGGCCCTGTTAGGTCAGGAGGAAACGACCTTAAGGCTGAAACCTTGGGAGGAGACGCCGTCGCCAATCTCTATACGGAACTCTCCTGGCTCCACGATGTATCCGGTATGGGGATCGTTGGTCCAGAAGCCGAGATCATCAAAGCCGACTGTTAGTGACACATGGCGTTCTTGTCCGGCAGGTACGGAGACCCGGTTAAAGCCTCGCAGCCGTCTGACAGGCTGGGTAACACTTGCCACGAGGTCCGAGACGTACAACTGGACCACTTCGTCGCCATCTCTAGTCCCGGTGTTGTGAACGATCGTGGTGAAAGAAAGCTTTGCTCCATCTTTGAGCTCATCCAACGTGACCGAAAGTGCCTGATCGGGTGATGCTTCAAGCTCAAACGACGTATAGCTGAGCCCATACCCAAAGCCGAATTGTGGCCCAAGCTCCAAGTCCAGGTACTTCGATTTGTAGTAGTCATCGGTGTTGTTAGGCCCGGTCAGCCCGACGTCGGGCTGGTTGTTAGAGAGTCTTCCTCCCGTGCGGGCAGGCCGGCCTGTGGACTCGTGGTTGTAGTAGATGGGAATCTGACCAACGGATCGCGGGAAAGACATGGGAAGCTTGCCGCCGGGATTCACTGCTCCTGTAAGCACATCCGCAATAGCGGTTCCGGCCTCGGTGCCCAGGTGCCACGCCACAAGGAGGTCGGGACAGTCATCGATCCAGTCGCTGACCACGAGTGGGCGTCCCGTCATCAACACCACCGCCATGGGGGTGCCGGTGCGCGCTATCGCCTGGATCAACGCGGTCTGGTCACCAGGGAGGTCCAAGGAACTGCGTGAGCTGGCTTCGCCAGAAATTGAGCTGGGTTCGCCGACGGCGACAATCACTACGTCAGCCTCGGCAGCGGCTTGGGCAGCTTCCTCTTGCAGGGCAGGGTCCGAATCAAAGAATGCAGCCCCCGGAAGTGTCGTAATTATGGAGTTCGGGAGAGCTGCAGTGAGGGACTCAAAGATGGACGACGTCGTTGGCGATGCGAAGTACTGCACCCACGCTCCGAGGTGGTCTCTGCTTTCGGCATATGGGCCCACCAGAAGTACGCGTTGTCCCCGCGGTGCGAGGGGAAGGACTGCCCCATCGTTCTTTAGCAGGACCGTGCAGCGTGCGGCCGTGGCCCTTGCTGCTGACAGCGAGGCCTCGTCAGGGCCGGTCGAGGCCCGGGACTCGTCGACATAGGGGTTCTCGAACAGGCCCAGTGCTTGCTTTAGACGAAGCACACGAAGTACCGCGTCGTCCAGGCGTGCGGGGTCCAGGTCGCCGTCGCGGATAATGGGCTCGCCATCGTTGAGCAGGGAGCCGCCCATCTCCACATCGAGCCCGGCCGAAAGTGCGAGCCGTCCTGCGTCGGCTGGGTTGGCGGCGACGCCATGCTCAACCAACTCGCCAACGCCCCCTGCGTCAGCAACGACGATGCCGGCATGGTCCCACTCGTTTTTCAGGACGCCCGTCAGCATCTGTCGGTTGGCGTGCATGGGTACACCCGATACCGCATTGAAACTCGCCATGACACTGGCGACTCCCGCTTCAACCGCGACCCTGAAGGGCTCCAGGTACACGTTGCGAAGCCGTTGGATGGAAATGTCTGTGGTGTTGTAGTCGCGGCCTCCCTCGGCGGCGCTGTAGCCAACGAAATGTTTGGCGCAGGCGGCGATGGACTCATCCGAGGAGAGGTCGTCGCCTTGGTATCCCCGGATCTTGGCCTCCCCAAGGAGGGCGTTGAGATAAGGGTCTTCACCAAACCCTTCAACCACGCGTCCCCAGCGTGGGTCCCGGGATACATCTATCATCGGGGAAAAGGTCCAGTTGACTCCCGTGGACCGGGCTTCCTTGGCAGAGAGGCGGGCGTCAGCCGCTGCGACCTCCGGGTCGAAGCTGGCTGCTTGCGCCAGGGGAGTGGGAAAGATCGTGAACTGACCATGGACCACGTCGAGGCCGATCAGGAGCGGGATGCCGTGCGGGCTCTCCTCGACGGCCAGCCGTTGAAGCGCATTGGTGGCCTTCGCCGCCGCAGGCCAGAAGAGTGCACCTGCTCCATTTCGTGCAAGGTTTCCGGACTCGGCCGGGTCGGGCCTCCAGACGATCTGGAGCTGTGCGAGCTTCTCCGCGTGGGTCATCGCGGCCAGGATCTGTTCCGGAGTTGAAATTAGTTTCAACTGACTGTTCCTTCCAGGGTCGCTGTCTGGGTCGGCTTGACGCGGACCTCGTGTCTTATGAAATCAAGCGTTCGCATGATGCCGAGGGTGTCGCCGAGTGGCATCACGGAGCTCTGCAACTTGCCGGTTTCAAGAAGTGAGTGGAACTCGAGAATTTCGTATTTGAGTCCGCCGCCAACTATCGGCGTGTGGATGAGGTGGGACTGCATGAGCCCCGGCCCCGAGGGGTTGTAGCGTGAAACAGTCAGTTCGTGTGGACAATGGTGCGGGGCCGGCAGCTGGATGTAGCCCTCGGTCCCCAGTATCCGTGCGTCATTGGGAAGCACTGTGGACATTGAGGAGCTGATGTTTCCGGTTGCGCCGTCACCGAAGGACAAAAGGGCCGTTGTGTCCAGGTCCACCCCGCTGGTGCTGCTGCGGCCGAACGCGGCTACGGCCGGCTCATTGCCGAGGAGCCAGTGCGAGAGCTGAACAGGGTAAACGCCCATCTCCAGCAGACTTCCGCCGCCCAGCGCAAGATTGTACAACTGTGGCCGTGCCCGCGGACCAGCCTCCGGAATCGGGAAACCGAAGGACGCTTCAACCTTTCGAACCTCTCCGATGGCGCCGTCGTCCACCAGCCGCTTCAGCTCAACGTAGGCAGGAAGGAAGCGGGACCACATGGCCTCCATTAGGATTGTCCCGGTTCGCTTGGCGGTTCGAGCCAGGTCCAGGGCTTCGGCGTGGGTAGAAGTGAACGGTTTCTCAACCAAGACGTGTTTGCCCGCCTCCATAAACAGCGTGGCGTGCTCATGGTGCAGTCCTGCCGGGGTGGAAACGTACACCGCGTCTATGGTGTGGTCACGGGCAAGGTCTTGAAATGACAGGTGCTGCTTCGGGATGCCGAGTTCGGAACAGAACTTTGCTGAGGCTGCGGTGGTACGGGATGCAGCAGCAGTGAGCGAGGCTGAGGGTACTTCAGCCAGGGTCCGCGCGAATTCCCGGGCGATGGTTCCCGTGCCGGCAAGCCCCCATCTCACAGTCGTGTTGTCGGGCATGCTAATCCTTCGCTTGCAGTGCCAGGTTGGCCGGGTTGGCAGCGTTGTCTGCGGGGGCGGCGGCTTCGTCCGAAAGGCGTCCATCAGGCAGCAGTAACGCTGCAATGAAGCCCAGGATGTAGATGCCGGCCAGTGCAAGGAAAACGGGAGAAAACACGTCGTGGTAAATCGACGCGATCTCGGCCTGCAAGGCGGAGTCTGCGGCGTGGACCAGGGCCGGCGTGAGGGTGTCGGAATCAAGCCCGGTTGGCAGGAGCGCTGCGACCCCGAACCCCACCACACCACCCACTACGGCTGAGCCGATGGTGGATCCGATTTGGCCGCTAAGCCCGGCGGTTGCGGTTGCGGTGCCGAGTTCACTGCGTGGTGCAGCACTTTGCACGATGGCAATGGCGAGGCTCATGAACGCTCCCGTGCCGAGGCCGACGAACGCCATGATCAACGCCGGGACCCACAGCGGCGCACCCTCCGGAAGCACGGACATAGCCCCGAGTCCCAGGGCTCCCATCACCGTACCGACGATCGGAAATACACGGTAGCGGCCCGTCCTCGAAGCGAGCCAACCCGTCACAAGATTGCCCACCAACATTCCAAGCACGGTTGCGATGGGAACCAGCCCTGAGATGGTGGCACTCACGCCATATGCCATCTGGAAGTACGTTGGCAGGTACGCCGTAGCTGAGATGAGTCCGGCACCCATGACTGCTGATAGTCCCACACCTGCACTGAAAGTGCGGTTGCGAAACAGGTGAACCGGGATGATGGGGTTCTGCTGGCCACGCTCGACGGCGACAAGACCGGCTAACGCTGCTAGGCCTGCTCCAACGGCGACCCATGCTGACGAGTTGCCTGAGCTGAACCAAGCAACTGCCAGCACCACCGCCACGAGGACAGCTGTGAGCAGGAGCGCTCCAACGACGTCGAACCGTCGTTTGCCCGCTGGGTCGATGTGGGGAACGGCAATGACCGCCAGGAGAAGCGCGGCCAGCCCCACCGGAACGTTGATCCAAAACACCCAAGGCCACCCCCAGTGGTCTGTGATCAGACCCCCGAGGAGCGGCCCGATCAGAATCGCCACCGGAAATGCTGCGCCGATGAGTGATAAATATTGGGGACGTTGCCTTGGGGTTGTTACCTCGGCAACGATCGTCTGCGACATCAGCTGGAGACCCGCGGCGCTCATGCCCTGGAGGACTCTCGCAACGACAAGCTGCGTCATGTCATGGGCGAGTCCACAAACGAAGGAAGCGGCAACAAAGCCGACCAGCGCAACGAGGAAGACCATCCGTGGACCGACTCGATCGCCCAGCCCCCCGAGGACCGGAAGCAGGACAGTACTTGCCAGCGTGTAGCCGACCACAACCCAGCTCATGTGCTGGAGGGCTCTAAGTTCCCCGGCAACAGTGGCCAATGACGTCGAAACGATGGTGTGGTCCAGTGCTCCAAGGAACGACACCGCCAGGAGCGCTGCCATGAGGAGCCGGAGACGTGTGGGAGAAATCGGGGCCGTGCTGCTGCGGCGGGCTACGGTCACGGCGTCCCGGCGATCTCGGCCTCCAGGCGATGAAGAAGTGCATGCTGCCGGCGCACCTGTTCAATGGAACGGTAAGGCAACCTATCGCCTTCGTACTCGCTGGACAGGTAACCCGACCATTCGCTGTCCTTCAAGGTTTGAAGGATCTCGCGCCAAGGTATCTGGCCGTCGACGAGGTTCTCGTCGACGTCGAAGAACTTGGCTTGGATGAACGATACGTAGGGGAGGACATCCACTAGGTCCGACATGGGAACGGCAAGGGGTTTACGCCATCCTTCTTCCTGGGCTTCTTCGCTGAGGCCGTCGTGCTTGGCGGTGGTGATTGCCCTTTGGAAGATGCCGGTGTCGATGAGCAGGCGGAAGTTCTTTGATCCGGTTCGCTCGATGAAGGCGATGTACTCGTCCACCACCGGGTGCTTGATGGGAGTGGGCGCATGGATTTCCGGGCAAATGATGAGATCCAGCTCGGCTGCGAGATCGAGGTTGCGCTCGATCACTTCCTCCCAGATCGGATGGGGACGCAGGTCCATGGACACTACACCGATCTTCGGGCGGATTGAGGTGAATCCGAGGCGATGGGCCAGACGAAGATCACGAGCCAGCATCCCGGCGCCCTCATCGGCGGTGAGGTCGCGGTCACGCCACATGCTCGAGTCGATCCACGACCCGTAGTTGGTGGGCTCCAGCTGGTATTTTTCGAGCAACCCGTACCATTGGTCAATCCATGCGGTGGACGGTTCCGGATAGTTGGGCACGTGACCTTCACCCAGGATCTCAATCCCGGTGGCGCCGATGTCAGCTATTTGTGCCATGGCGTCTTCGAGGGTGAGGACGGTGTTGATGTCACCGGTGTAGCTGTAGAGGGAGACGCCGTACTTGAGGTTGCTCATGCGAGGACCGTGACCTTTCGCTGGGACGTGAAAATGGACGGTTGAAATTCAGCCGGAATGTAGGGTGCGTGCAGCGCAATATCAACGCGAACATCATGGACACCTACGGCCAGGCCGCCTGCGAGCGGCACCATGACGGTGGCCACTTCATCGAGCTGCCAGCGGACATCGGTGGACTGGCGCAGTTCCTGGATGCTGAAGGTGCGTCCCTGGAGTGTCCAGCGCGGTACTTCCCGGCTCCATTCCTGACCGTCCACGGTGACAGCCACCCCGTCGATGAGGCTTCCCCAGACGCCTCGGTAGTTGGGCATGCGCAGGGCTATCTCGAAGCCGATAATGTCGGTTCCTTCCTGGACGTTGCGAAAGCCCCGGCTTTGGATCAGTTCTCGTTCGAGGACCATGTTTTCCTCACTTCTCTGTGGACGTGGAGTTGATTGATTCGGCGATGTGGCGTGCACCGGCGACGGCCAGGGCCACCCCGGTCAACGTGGGGTTGCAGGCTGTAGGAGTGGGAATGACACCGTTCCCGGCAACGAACAACCCTCTGACGTCCCACACCTGTCCGGTGGGATCGCACACAGCGGTGCCGTCGTTGGATGTCCCCATCCGCAGGGTGCCTTGGTAGTGGAGGGAGGCTCCGGCATGAAAGGTGAGCGGTTCATCGCCCAGTGGTTCTCCCAAGGACCGGGCAGCGGCAACCACCGATTGGCGTGCTGCGGACAGTGTCTGCTCGTCACGTTCGGTGAAGGTGTAGTGGATGTTCATTGCCGGCAGCCCATAGGCATCCGTGGTGTCTTCGGAGAAGACAACGCGGTCCGACGCTTGAAGGTCTTTGGCGCAGAACCACCCCAGCCCCACGATCGAACCAGGGATGACGTCCCCTGAAATGGGCACGGGCGACGCGTCGAGTTGCATGACCTGTCCATGAAAGGGCTGCTCATCAGTGAAGGGCACCCAGCTCACACCGCTTTGGGCGGTGATGGTGGTGTCGTGTGACGAGGCAGCGGGTACATCATCCACGACGCCGGTCAACCGGACAGCGTGGACAATCTGAGGCTGGTCGTTCAGGTACCGGCCGAGTGCTTCGGGGCGGATACCGGAGGCGAAGAGCAGCTGCGGACCGCGGAGGGCATCGGCGGCAACTACGACGTACCGGGCAGCAATTTCATGCTCGTCTCCCGTCTTGTCGTCGCGAACCCGCAGACCGCTGACCTGATCTCCGTCGGTCAGCACCCGCACAACCACGCTTTCGTCGAACAAACGGGCCTGCGGGTTGTTCCGTGTTTCATCGCCGAACACCACGTCAGCTCCGGACCAAATGAACCTGCCGTCGTCAGTGCGGCGTACGGCCAGCGGCATGGGCTGCACGCGGCGGTCAGGGGCGCGGCCGGCGTCAATGGCTGAGGCCAGCCGTGAACGGACGAGGTCTGCCAGGGGAGCGTCAGCCAAGGCCTCCGCGCTCACGGAGAGGAGACGTTCTGCCTCGGTCAGGAGTTCGTCCATGTTCGGAAGGAAGGCAATTCGCTCGCTCGCGCCTGGACGTGGGCATGCGCCGGTCCAGTGCGCCGCCATTCCGCCAACATTGCTGGAGAATGCAAGACCCGGCAGTCCAGCCTCGCCGGGCTGCTGCCAGCCGTCATCGAGGAGGAAGGTGCCGGGCCGCACAGGGCGTGCGACGTCGCGTGCGTACTCTGCGAGGTTCCCGCCGGTTGTCAGGGCGCTCACTCTTCCCTCCGAACGGCGCTGGGCAACTTCGCGGTCCTGCACACTTGCGATGTTTTTCACGTGGGATCCGGGCGGATCACTGATGGTGGGTCCGGCCTCAAAGATGGCAATGCTCGACTGGGGGCTGAGCTCGGAGAGTATCCGTGCATAAGTGGCGCCGGCGGGGCCACTGCCGATGATTGCGACGTCGACGCCGGCCGGATAAGGGCGCGCTGAAGGTACTGCTGTGGTGGTCATGCTGTTCTCCAGGAGTCTGTAGAAGGGAGGGCTTCACGCCCTGGTGTTTGCTCAGCGGGCAGCTGTCGACAGTGCAGGTTGAGCGTCAAGAAAAAGTCGTCGTTCCCGGCGCCGCTCGGCTTGCCGGGCCGGGTTGGCGATGGGGGAGACCAGGAGGAGGGCCTTCGTGTAGGCATGGTGCGGCTTGGCAATAACCTGTTCCGTGATGCCGGTCTCCACGATTTCTCCGCGTCGCATCACTGCCACGCGCTCGCTGATGTGCCGCACCACATCCAGATCGTGGGTCACAAACAGGAGCGAAACCCCGGTCTGCTCTTGTATGTCGGAGAAAAGTTGAAGAACCCGTGCCTGGGTGGACAGGTCCAGTGCGCTGACGGGCTCATCACACACAATGAGCTTGGGATTCCTGCACAGGGACCGGGCAATGGCGATGCGTTGCCGCTGGCCGCCCGAGAACTCGCGCGGATAGCGGGTACTCGCGTTGGAGGGCAAATTCACTACATCGAGGAGTTCCCGAACCCGCCGTTGAGCATCAGTCCGGGAGGTGCCGGATACCTGCATGGGCTCCGACAAAATGTCGCTGATGGTCATTGACGGATTCAATGAGGTATAAGGATCCTGAAACACCACCTGAATGTCGCTGCTCAGTGCCCGGCGTTCCTTCTTACTGAGCTTGGTGATTGACCTGCCGTCGAAACGGATGTCGCCGCCGGTCACGGGCGCGAGCCCGAGCACGGCACGGCCGATGGTTGACTTACCAGATCCGGACTCGCCTACGAGTCCCAGGGTTTCCCCGGGGTTGATGTCCAGGCTCACGCCTTTCAACGCCCGGAATGTCCGTTTTCTGCCGAACCCGCCCACCCTGTAGTCGACCGTCAGGTCCGTGATCCGCAGGAGGGGCTCAGCTTCGGGCAGCGTCTGGCTAAGGAAAGTCATCGTGCACCTTCTATCTCGGTGGTCAGGCCTGGGGCGAGGGGATGGCCGGTTAGTGCCTTTGACGTTGAATCGAGCGCAGAGTCCAAGAGGAGCCGCGTGTACTCTTCCTGGGGGTTGTTGAACAGCTCAGTCACGGCAGCTACCTCCACAATTTCTCCATTGCGCATCACGGCCACTTGATCGCACAGATCCGCGACGACGCCGAAGTTGTGGGTCACCAGGACCACACCCATGCCGCGTTCTGCCTGAAGGCTGCGAATCAGGTCCAGCACGTCGGCCTGCACAGTAACGTCCAGGGCGGTGGTGGGTTCGTCGGCAATGAGCAGTTCAGGATTGCAGGAAACGGCTCCGGCAATGAGCACGCGCTGCGCCATTCCGCCTGAGACTTGATGCGGGTAGGACTTGAAGACCCGCTCCGGATCAGGAATGCCTACGCGGGCTAGCAGTTTGATGGCTTCATCTTTTGCAGCCTTCGCTGAGATTCCCAAATGGTGTTGCATTGGCTCGGTGAGTTGGAACCCGATGCGGAAGGCGGGATCGAGGTTACTCATGGGCTCCTGGGGGATGTACCCGATCCGGGCGCCACGTAGGCGATTGCGCTCCTTTCGAGTCATCCCCAGCAGATCCGCTCCGGCGAAACTCAACGTCCCCGCACTCATCTCGGCTTGACCGGGCAAGAGTCCCAGGACCGAGAAGGCAGTTTGTGATTTACCGGAGCCTGATTCTCCCACCAGGCCAAGGATCTGGCCGCGCTCCACCTTCAAGGAAATGCCTTTGACGACGCCGGACTTCTCACCGTTGGGGCGGGGGTAGGAAACCCGGAGATCGTCGATGACCAGGAGTGCGTCGCCAGGATCCACAGGCGCTTTCTTCATTGGCCGTGCAGGTTCAGGAGTTGTACTGGCATGCTTTGCAGCTTTTACTTTCCTGGCGGGGCCGGCAGACGATCCGTAGTTCGCCAAAGCGTCGCGGAAGCCGTTTCCTACCAAGGTGCAGGCCATGACCGTCAACACCAGGGCAACGCTTGGCCAGAGGAGCAGCCAGGGAGCGTTGAAGATGTTCTGCGATGCGTCATTGAGCATCAGGCCCCAACTGGCCTTGTCAGAGGAGCCAAGGCCAAGGAAGGCGATGCCTGCTTCGATTCCTATGCCGGCGCCTGCCAACAATGCCGCCTGGATGATGGTGGGCGTGATGACTACCGGAAGGATGTGACGAACCATGATGCGGATATCGCTCAAGCCGGAGACCCGGGCTGCGTCCACGTACAACTCTTCGCGCACGGCCCGGACCGAGCCGCGGATGAGAAGAAACACCGAGGGGGCGATCAGTATGCCGAATACCACCAGCGCAAGTGAGGTGCTGCGTCCTACACGGGCCAGCACTACAAGGAGCACAACGATTGCCGGCAGCGATAGCAGGGCGCCGCTGATCCACATGCTGACACCGTCGATCCACCCTTGGCGGTAACCCGCCAAGAGTCCGGTGGGTACTCCAATCAGCAAACTCACAGCGATAACGATCGCGGCACTTGAAAGGCTGGTCTGGGCGCCGTAGACGAGGTTTGCCAGTACGTCGCGGCCCACGCCATCAGCTCCCAAAGGATGCTCGGGGGTGAAAGGCGGTGCCAGGACATCGGCGAGGCGGGTGGCCGTGGGATCGTAGGAAGAGATCAATGGTGCGAGGATCGCCACGATCACCAGCAAGGCGAGGAACACCAACGAGATCACTGCTGCGGGTTCACGAAGGAACTTCTTGAACAGTTTGTCGCCTTGGGGTGCGGAGCTAACCACTTCCAGCGACTTGCGGGTGCCGGTGACGAGGTTATCGGTCATGAGACACGAACTTTCGGATTGATCCAGCCTTGTGCCAGATCGACGAGGAGATTGACGACGACGACGAGCACCACTGTGACCAGGACGATCCCGAGCACAACGGGCAGGTCGCCACGGCCGGCAGAGTTGTTGGCCTGGGTGCCGATCCCGGGGATGTTGAAAACTTTCTCAATGATCACCGAACTGGAGATGGCCACGATGAACATCAGAGAAACCGTGGTGAGGCTCGGGCCTGCGGCGCTGCGTAAAGCATGCTTCACCACGACGCTTCGCTCGGGGAGGCCACGGCTGCGCAGTGTCCGGACAAAGTCCTGCTGCATAACATCGATCATTGATCCCCGGACCTGCAGGGCAATGGAAGCTAAAGAACCTAAAGCCAACGCAATGACCGGGAGTGTGATGGAGGCGAGCCACTTGCCGGGAGAGTCGGTGAAGGCAGTGAACCCGGTAGCCGGGAGCAAGCGAAGTTGGACAGCGAAAACCAAGGCCAGGACCAGGGCCACCAGGAAACCGGGAATTGCCTGAACCAGGGTGGACACCACCTGGAGACCGCGATCAAGTCGTCCCCGGCGTAAAGCAGCTGTTACCCCGATCAGGGTTCCGAAACAGGCAGCGAGGACCAGTGATCCGATCACCATGGAAAGGGTGGGCGGGAGTGTTTGGGAGAGTAATTCTCCTACCGGCTGGTTGGTGAACCAGGACCGGCCCAAATCTCCACGTACGGCTGATCCGAGCCACTGGAAGTATTGCGTGATCAACGGTTCATCGAGGCCCAGTTGTTGGCGCTTGGCCTCCACCTGTTCGGCCGAAGCCACTGGTCCCAGAACCTGACGGACAGGGTCTTGCCCCGTGAGGTTCAGGAGGAAGAACGTTGCTGTGGAAATAACGAACATGAGCACCAGTCCTGAGGCCAGGCGGCGAAGGATAAACATCAGCACGGCAGCTCCTTGGGCTTCGGGAAGATGACGGATGGGCAGGGGGAGGCCGGCCCGGATGGACCGGCCACCCATGTACTACTGCGTGGGAGTAAGGCCCCAGAGCGGCGGCATAGTGGAATAACGCTGCGGCGTAACCGTGATTTCGGCGCTGCTCGCGAAGACGTTGTCAGACTGGATGTAGGGCGCAAACCAGGCTTGGTCCACCACATAGGTGTTCAGTTGACGGAACGTTTCGGTTTGGGCCTCACCGGTTTCGCCTTGGGCCTTGTTGATCAGATCGGCCACAGTGGGATCGGAGACGCGGAACGGGTTCCAGAGTGACTCGGGAGTGAGTGCGATCTGGGCGAAATCCCATGGGCGCGGGCTGTTGAGCCCGAAAATCGCTGCGGGATACTTTCCTGCCAACAGATCCGAGATGAAAGTCTGGCCGTTGACTGGCTGGTACTGCGGTGTGATGCCGATAGCCGTCAACGCTTCAGTCACAGCCGCTTGCTGGTCCGGATAGACGGGTGATACGTCCGGCATTGGCAGGGTGAAGCCGTTTGCGTAACCGGCGTCCGCGAGAAGCTTCTTCGCGCCGTCCACATCGAAGGGGTACTTCTTGTCCAGCTCCGGCATGTAAGCGTCACTGGTGGAACTGAAGACCTGGCTGGTGGCCTTTCCCTTACCGCCGAAGACTTGCGCGTGGATGGCATCGCGATCCAGTGCCATGTTGATCGCCTGGCGAACCTTGGCGTCGGCGAGCGCAGGGACGAGGGAACCCTTGCGGTCGAACAAGTACAGGCCGCTGGTGGTGTAGGCGGGGCTGGCCTGGATGTTCAGGCCAGCAGATTTGAGGCTGTTTGAATCCTTATCGGTCACCACTGCGAAGTGTGTTTCACCGGCCCGCAGAGCGTTGAGGATAGCGTTGTTGTCGTTGAAGACGGTGACTTCCAAAGTGTCGAACGGGAAGTCCTTGGCGTTCCAGTAGTCCGGATTTCTGGTGTAGGCGTACTTGATGCCGGTCTGGGACTTTGCGGCATCCAGGATATAAGGGCCGGAACCTATGGGCGTGGTGTCCAGCTCCGGGGTTCCCAAGGCCTTCGGGCTGGCTAGGACACCGGCGGTTCCGCCCAGATTCGGCACGAGCGATGGGTCCGGAGCGGAGAGCGTGACCGTGAGGTTGGTGGCGTCGGTGACGGTGACATCCTGGATGAAGCGCAGCTGTCCGCCGGCTTCGCCTGTACCCTTGCGGGCCGAATCCAGATTGGCTTTGACTGCAGTCGCATCCAGGGGCGTACCATCGGTGAATTTAACGCCTTCCCTGATGGTGAGGGACAGCTTCGTGCGGGTGTCATCGTAGGACCATTTGGTCACGATGTTCTCAGCCGGTTCTCCCTCATTGGTGTTCCGGAAGAGGGAGTCGTACACGGGCTGCAGGAACATCGTGGTGGGGCCAGTACCGAAGTTGCCCGGCGAGAAGGACTCGGGCGGGGCAATGGCTGCCAGGTCCAATTCAGTGGGGGCGGTGGAACCGCCAGGGGAGGAGCCGGTGCAGGCGGTAAGCGCCAGGACGGCTGTGACGGCGGCAATGCCGACTAGTTTGCGCATGTTTCTCCTAGACAAGGCGTCGAAAGCTCAGCTTCGAGTGATCCGACTGTTCTCCGGCGACAACGCTACGGAGATCGACAGGTATTGCGGTGAGTGGTGGCTGAAATGCCGTAAAAAGGCGCCTTGCTTCACAGGGAATCCCGCGGATTCCTTGTATGCGTTACCGGCGCAGGGCCAACGGATGCAGAGGGTGTGCTCCATGTGGTCTCCCTCGCCATCGAGGTCAATGTTGCTGGTTGAGGGCTTTGTGGCGCCTGTTACAACGATAATCCGGTGACCGGAAGAAGTCAACAACTTCTTCCGGAGTTCGGAATATTAGGCAGAAAGCCCTTCCCTGCCCTGGTTGAGAGGTTGCGTCAGCCGCTCCAGGAGCCCGGGCAGGTTGTCTTTGGAGAAGAGCTCGCCAAGAACAAGCTGGGCGGCACCTACGACGCCGCCTACCTGCTCGTCGATGGCGGATAACTCCACTATCAGGTCTGGTGCGCCCGTGGAGGGCAGCCGTTCCAGGACTGCTTGCTGTATGGGCTTGAGCACGATGTCCTTGGCCCGGGCAATGCCACCGCCAACAACCAGCATGTGAGGAGCGAAGAAACTGACCAGGGTTGCCAGGCTGCTTCCAAGGAGTGCCGCTGTTCGGTTGAGTAGCTCCTTCGCAGCGGCATCTTCGTGCTCAGCGGCCAGCGTCACGTCATAGGCGCGAACACGTCCGGTCTCCTTAAGGACTTGCGCGAGGTAGGGGCTGCGTCCCGTTTCGGCCAACATTAAGCCGTCCCGCTCAATCGCCCATCCGCTGGTGACTGCCTCAAGGCAGCCTGTGCGCCCGCACCTGCAGGCAACTACTCCGGCCTCGGGAACGGCCACATGGCCAATAGAGCCTGCCAGGCCGTGGGAGCCCCGGTAGAGCCTGCCATCGGTGATGAGGGCAGCTCCAACTCCGGCGCCGGCGCCGAAATAGAGCAGGTGCTTTGCCTTGGCAGCCCGCGGATTGCTCTCTATTTCAGCCAGCGCCAGAAGATTGACTCGATTGTCCACCCATGCTGGAACCGGCCAGCGCGCCGCGAACTCTTCCCGTACGGGGTAGTCCTCCCAGCCCGGCATGACCGGTACGCCAACGGGAGTGCCGGTATCGAAATTGACCGGACCGGAGAGTCCCACGCCGATCCCCAGCAGGTTGTTGCCGCTTTGCTCCCTGATGACGTCGTCGATGATCGCATTGACCTGGCTCAGGATCCGCGCCGGCCCTTCGCCGATCTCGCATAGCTCCCGGTGGCGGGTGCCCAGCAGGGCGCCGGCCAGATCGGAAGCGCTGACCACCATTTCATTGGACGCAATATCCACGCCTATGACGTAGCCGGCCTGGGCATTGAGTGACAACAGCTTGGCGGTGCGCCCGCCCGTAGAGGGAGCGCGGCCGGGGGAGTGGATAAGCCCGATCTGTTCGAGTTCTGCAACCCGCTCGGCAACAACACTGCGCCCCAGCCCTACCTGATCGGTCAGGCTTGCCTGCGTAATGCCGTCCTGCCAACGGATTGTCTCCAGCACTGATGCCAGTCCGGTGTACCGCTCTATGGCCATTGATTTTCCCTCCAAGCGCCTTCAGCACCTTGATGGGACCCGCGGCAACAGCCCGATCGCGCTTGACGTCAATGGCCGGCGGTCAGGGTGCTTTTTGGGTCACTATCCGCAACTTTAGCTTGCGCTTAACAGGTCCAGTCTATAACTTTTTCCGGTAAGCGGATAAACTCTATGAAACCCATCACACAAGGAGGCCGCATGCGGCGATCTGTCAGGACCACAGAAGACGGTGTCCAGTACCGCGACTTGAACGGAAACGGAGTGCTGGATCCGTACGAAGATCCACGGCTGGATGCAGCCACGCGCGCCAAGGATCTCCTGACACGCCTCTCGGTCGAAGAAAAAACAGGGCTCCTCTTCAACACGGTGATGGTTGTGGGTGAGGTGGCGGATCACGACTCAGCGAGTCCGTTCGGGCCGGAGTCTCCGCGTGACTTTGTGGTGGGCAGGTCCATCAACCATTTCAACATTGGCCAAGTCCCGTCCGCCCAGCACATGGCGCGTTGGCAGAATGCCATGCAGGAGCTCGCAGAGCTCACCCCACACGGGATCCCCATTACTTTTGCCACCGATCCCCGCCATGGCTTTGCGCAAAATGACGGTATGGCCTTTGCCGCGGGCTCGTTTTCGCAGTGGCCCGAACCTATGGGCTTTGCCGCCCTCGGCGATCCCGCTGTCATGAGCGAGTTCGCGGAGACGGCCAGGCGGGAGTATGTGGCCGTGGGTCTTCGTGCAGCTCTCCACCCGCAGATTGACCTGGCATCTGAACCGCGCTGGGCACGCCAACTGCAGAGCTTCAGTTCAAACTCCGCGGTGACCTCGGAGTACGGTGCGCTGCTCATCGCAGGTCTACAGGGCGGGACGCTGTCGTCCTCGAGCGTAGCCTGTACCGCCAAGCACTTCCCGGGCGGAGGCGCCCAGGAAGACGGGGAGGACCCACACTTCCCGTCAGGCAAAGCTCAGATCTACCCCGGCGGCAACTTTGCCGAACACCTGGCGCCGTTCCGTGCAGCGATCGCCGCCGGCACGAGCGCGATCATGCCCTACTACTCACTAGCGAAAGGCCTCGTGATTGATGGCATCGACGTGGAGGAGGTGGGCTTCTCGTACAACAAATACCTGATCACGTCACTTCTTCGAGAACAGCTCGGCTTCGAGGGTGTTGTCTTAAGCGACTGGCAGCTTGTCACTGACCTTGAGGTCTTTGGCCTGCCCTTTCCCGCCAAGGCGTGGGGTGTGGAGCACCTCAGCCCACGTGACCGGGTGCAGAAACTATTCGACGCCGGCGTAGAGCAGCTTGGTGGCGAATCCTGCACGGAGTTGGTACTTGAGCTGCTGGCCAGCGGCAAGTTGTCCCCGGAGAGAGTGGATGCATCGGCGCTGAGAATCCTCCGGGTTAAATTCGAGCTGGGGCTCTTCGACAATCCTTACGTTGACGCGGATGCGGTCAACGAGGTGGTGGGATCCGAGCCGTTCCGCAAAGCCGGACACCGCGCCCAGGCCGAATCCGTTACCGTCCTCAAGAACGAAGGGTTGCTGCCCCTGGCACCCGGTACCCGCGTATATGTCGAAGGTGTGGACCCGGCCGTTGTTACCGATCAGGTGATCCTCGTTTCGGATGTGGCGGAGGCTGATGTAGCGCTGGTACGCCTGGCAGCGCCCTACGAACCACGCAACGAGTACTTCCTGGACGCCATGACGCATCAGGGCAGCCTCGACTTCCCGGACGAAGAGATCGCAAGGGTACGAGCACTTGCAGCAGAACTCCCCGTGATCCTGGACGTCTACCTCGAACGGGCAGCAATCCTGACCCCCTTTGACACCATTGCCACTGCCATCACCGCAAACTTTGGCGCATCCGATGCTGCACTGCTGGATGCTTTGACTGCTGCGATTCCACCCAAGGGCCGGTTGCCGATCGAGCTGCCTCGCTCCATGGCCGCCGTCGAAGCTTCACATCCTGACGTCCCCAACGACACCCTAAATCCGCTCTACCCGTACGGCGCCGGCCTCAGCCTGCCATCAACTTCCCGGAGCGAGTCCGGGATACTTACGTGAACGGGATGACCGGAAAACAACTATCGAGCGAAGTTCTCTGGAGTGAGTTCGTTGACCCCCCGGATTCGGCGCGACCTCGCGCGTGGTGGCACTGGATGGACGGCAATGTGGACCTCGAGGGCATTCGCGCGGACCTTCGCTGGCTCCATTCCGTGGGCGTCCGAGGCGTTCAATCCTTCGACGGGGCGCTGGGTAACCCACTTGTGGTGGAAAAGGCTGTGATTCCCGGCAGCGAGCAGTGGCGCGAAGCTGTCACCGTTGCCGCGTCGACGGCCCACGGCTTCGGCCTGGACTTCACCGTTGCCACTTCTGCCGGGTGGAGCGCCGCAGGAGCCCCGTGGGTTGATAAGGCCGATGCCATGCGCAAGCTGGTGTGGTCGCAGACCGTGGTGGAAGGCGGCGAGCTGGTTCAACTCAACAGACTCCCGGACGTCGCAGGGCCGTACCAGGACATCCCCAGGTGGGGAGTCGAGCCGAACGAAGGCTCGGGAGATGCCAAAGACCTCTTTGCCTTGGCCATCCCGTTCCACAGCACCCACGACGCTTTGGAGCCTGCGTTCGTCCGGACTTCCGACTCGCCTGCGGAAGCGGTCACCGCTAACCATGCCATCGCCGTCGAAGGTTTCCGGCTGGCCCGCGACCCGGACGACCACTCGGTGGCCTGGATCGAACAGGCCTTTGCCACCCCCGTGACCGTGCGTTCCTGTGTCATCGAGCTCCCCGGCCCTCACGGCTTCGGTGCGGCTCCGCCCGCCACCGCCACCCTGCAGGTCCAGAATGACGACGGCGGTTACGTCACCGTCTGCACGTTGCCGGCGACACAATGCCCCTCGCGGACCATGTCTTTTCCCGCCGTTACCGGGACGCATTTCCGGTTGCGGCTGCAGGCCGACGGGATATCGACGGTTCTGGCGGCGTTCGAGAAAGGGGTGGTGCCCCCGCCGGTTTTTCGGCCGCTCAGCGAGTTCACCATCAAAAGATTCGCCCTCTACGAGTCCGGCATGCCCGCCCACCGGGAGGCGAAGAGTGGTTTCGCCACCGCGCCCGACTACGACCACCTTGATACAGACCCGAAGGCGGCATTCGCTGTAGTTCCGCTGGCCGAAATCCTGAACGTCAGCGGACACCTCTTCCAGGGAAGGCTCACGAGCCCGCTTCCTGAAGGGACCTGGAGAATCGTTCGCTTCGGAGCCTCCCTTACCGGACAGACCAACGGCCCCGCACTCCCGGAAGCCACAGGACTCGAGGTGGACAAACTTGATAGCGAAAGAGTCCGGCGCTACATCTCAACGCACCTGGCGCAGTTCGGCGATGCACCGATCGACGGCCTGCTCAGCGACAGCATTGAGGCCGGACTGCAGAACATCACGGATCACCTCGATGCCGGTTTCCGCCGTCTTCGCGGCTACGACATGATCCCGTGGATGCTCACCACAGCCGGGTTCCTGGTGGAGGACGCACGTTCCAGCGACCTCTTTCTCTCTGACTTCCGGCGGACGCTCGCTGAAGTCTTCGCGGAGTCCTACTACGGCACACTGTCCGAAGAAGCACATAAGCGTGGCGCGATCTACTACGCGGAAGCCCTTGAAGACCGCAGGCCACAGCTAGGCGACGATCTGGCCATGCGCTCGCACGCAGATGTCCCCATGGGGGCCATGTGGACCTTCAGCTCTGAAGCGGGCCCCGCGCCTACCTACGTCGCGGACCTCAAAGGCGCCTCATCGGTGGCACACGTCTACGGACGCAGCCACACCGGCGCTGAAGCCTTTACCTCAGGACGGAACCCCTGGAGTGATTCGCCGAAGTCTTTGAAGCATGTGGCTGACCTCCAACTGGCACTCGGTGTGACCCGCTTCTGCATGCATACGTCCCCACACCAACCCACCCAGGTACCACCACCCGGCATCGCCCTGGCGCCCTCACTCGGGCAATCCTTTACCCGCAACGAAACCTGGGCGTCCGCTGCCAAGCCTTGGGTGGACTATTTGGCCCGGTGCTCGCACCTTCTTTCTCTTGGCCGGCCAGCGGTGGATATCGCCTACTTCATAGGCGAGGAAGCCCCCGTCACCGCGCTTTTCGGGAATACTTGCAACCACGACGCTCCTGTTGACTACGACTACGACTACATCGGACCGGATGCACTCCGTAACGTCTTGAATGTCCAGGCGGGCGAACTGCAGGCAGGTTCATCCCGCTACAGGCTTCTTTACCTTGGCGGTGCCAGCAACAGGATGAGCACAAGAGCCCTCGAAGCGATCCTGCGATTGGTGGAGCAGGGCGCGACCGTCGTTGGCGAACGCCCGGGGGCTAAGCGCTCCTTGTCGGACGAGGACTCCGAGCACGAGCGTTTGTGCAACCTCATTTGGGACAGCTCGAACAGCGGCAAGGTTTTCGCCACCACAGATCTGGCTTCCGTGCTTAGGGAACATTTCCCACCACGCATGATGGTGGGTGACTCCAGGGTGCGGCGGATCGCTCGCTGGGTGGACGGCGATCAACCTCTGCTTTTCATCGCCAACCCTGTCAACGAAGAGCTGCGCACCACCGTGACGATGCCAAACGTGGATGGCAGATTGGTTGCCTGGGACCCGGTAACACTAAGTCAATGGGCCCTCAAGGGCGCCTATGGCGGAGACGGCTACGACGTGCGGCTACCCCCCTATGGTTCGCTCTTCATTCTCAAAGGCGAAGCGGATCCACGCCCCGAAAAGGAGTGGGTTACCGAGGCCGCGGGAGAATGGAGCCTCACCATTCCCGGCTCCGACCCGATACAGCTAACGCAAGCCGCCTATTGGACCGACCCCGGACTCTGGGCGGAGCACTTCTCCGGCACGGCCACTTACGTGGTGGAGTTCCAGCTCGACGGCCCCCACCTCCCGCAGGCAGTCCAGTTCGCCGATGTTGCTGATGTAGCGCACATCAAAATCAATGCAGAAGAGGCAGGGATTCTCTGGACTGCTCCCTACAGGGTGTCCACCAACGCGCTGAGGCCCGGGACGAACCGGATCGAAATCAGCGTCACAAATCCGTGGCGCAACCGGCTGATTGCTGAAGCCCGCAGCAACACCGGGACGCTCTACCCACCTATGACGACCGTGTTCAACCATGAAGCCGAAATCCTGCCGGCAGGCCTACTGGGCCCGTTGGGCTTGGTCTACAAGCACCACCCGTAATTTCCACTAGTGAAAAGACTGGATGAATGACATACCAAACAACGCCTCCCGCCGTGAGCCTGGAAGGCCAACGCCGGGCCGACCTCGGCGATGGAACCTACCTGAGGGCCCGGTGTTCGCCGGGGACCACCCGGACCCGGCCATCCTCCGCGACGGCGATGACTACTACGTGACCTTCTCCTCCTTCGAGTCCACGCCAGGGCTCATTATCTGGCATTCACGGGACCTGCTGAACTGGCAACCGCTCGGGCCGGCTCTACCCACACCCATCGGCTGCGTCTTTGCGGTGGACATGTGCAAGGTGGACGGCCGGTACTTCATCTACATACCGATCATTCCCACCGCTGTCTCCCCGGACCCAACTGCGCCTGTGTTGACGTATGTCATCCATGCCGAGGACATGGCAGGACCTTGGAGCGAGCCGATTAACCTGGGCATCGAAGGGCATATCGATCCGGGGCACGTGGTGGGAGAGGACGGCAACCGCTATCTGTTCCTGAGCGGAGTCAGCCGTGTCCGGCTCACCGACGACGGACTGGCTACGAACGGACCCGTGGAGCACGTCTACGACGGCTGGCGCTACCCCGACGACTGGGTGGTTGAAGCCTACGCGCTGGAAGGGCCCAAGTTGACCCGCCGCGGGGAATGGTTCTACCTCACGACCGCGGTGGGCGGGACATCAGGCCCACCAACCGGGCACATGGTCACGGTCGCCCGCTCCCGCTCAGTGCACGGCCCGTGGGAGGACTGCCCCCGCAACCCCATCATCAGGACTTGGGACGCCCTCGAACCATGGTGGAGCAAGGGCCATGCCACCTTGTTCGAGGGTCCGAACGGTCAATGGTGGAGCATCTACCACGGCTACGAAAACGGGTTCGCTACTCTCGGTCGGCAAACGCTGTTGGAACCCATCGAATGGGACGAGGAAGGATGGCCAAGAGCAGGCGGGGGAGATCTTTCGGCGGCACTGCCGGCACCCCTGCCCGTCGCTTCGCGGGCAGCCGATCAGAGCCATGGCTCGCCGTTGTCCGATGATTTTTCCACCGTGCGCTTTGGAACCCAATGGTCATTCCATGCCCCGTCCAAGGACGAGTATCTTCGGGCATCCTTTGACGGTGGCCTGGTTCTGCAAGCCCGTGGATCAGGCCCGTCAGACAGCTCGGCGTTGACATGTATCGTGGGCGACCGGCGCTATGAGATCACGGTGGAGATGGAAGCCAGTGATGGCGCGCAGGGCGGCCTGCTGCTCTTCTACAGCGACCGCCTGTTCTGCGGCATGGGCCACGACGGCGGCAGCATGACCAGCTACCGTGCCGGCAGGGCTATTCCGTACTGGCGTGAACCTGCTCCTGCGGCCCGGACCATGCATCTGCGAATAGTCAACGACAACCACATCGTCACCCAGTACTACAGCCTGGACGGGACGGACTGGACCAGGCACGGATTGCGTTTCAACGTGGAGGGTTACAACACAAATACGGCCGACGAACTCCTCAGCCTGCGCCCGGCACTTTTCGCAGCCGGGACAGGGGAGGTGCGGTTCAGGAACTTCACTTACCGCGCCTTTTAGGCTGGGCTACACCAAGGCCAGCAGCATCCAACGCATCCCCCGTCCGCAACGTAGGTGCTGTAGTCAGGACCGCAAGCCATGAGGCTCCAGGTCATTAATGGCTAGGCTATGAGCGTGAAGAACCTGGACCTGAACCTGCTGCCCCAACTTCAGGTCCTCCTGGAACTGCGCAACATCTCCCGGGCGGCGGAGCGGCTCCAGCTCAGCCAGCCGGCCACCAGCGCGGCTATGGCCAGGCTCCGGCGCCATTTCGACGACGAGCTCCTGGTCCGGAACGGCCGCACGTATGACCTCACGCCCTTTGCGCAGTCGTTGGTCCCGCTGGTTGATGAAGCCATGCTTCACATCCAGCGGGCGACCCGCGTGCGGTCCGGGTTCGACGCCGCCACCAGCGAGCGGGAGTTCATTATCGCCGCTTCGGATTACGCTGCGGCGCTGATAGTGGGGCCGCTGCGGGGGATTCTGCGGGAAGAAGCGCCGGGTGTCTCCGTGGACTTCGTTCCCACCGCCGGTTCCGGGTTTCAGGGCCAGATGGGCGATTACTCCAAGATCGACCTGCTGGTGGGGCCCACGGGGTACCAGATGCAGGGAGCCAGCAAGCAGCTCTTCCGCGACAGTTTTGTGGCCGTTGCCGACGCCGGCAACCCGCTGCTCGAGCAGCCCCGCCTGACCCTCGAAGACCTGAGCGCGGTGCCGCACGCCGTCGGCTATTTCGGTGAGGGGATAAGCACCCCGGCAGACAAGCTGTTCGAGTCCCGGGGTATCCAGCGCCGGGTTGCGGCCGTGGTGGCCGGCTTCCTGTCCCTGCCGCTCCTGGTCGAAGGGACGGACCTTGTGGCACTCGTCCCGCGGATGCTGGCCGGACGGGCGCAGCGCGGCGCGGACATCGCGGTCCTGGAGTTCTCCGGCGGGACCGAAACGTCACTGGTGGAGGCCATGTACTGGCACCCGTCCCAGGCGGAGGACCCGGCGAGCGTGTGGCTGCGGTCAGTGGTCCAGCGCTCCTGCGCCCGGCTCCACGAGCTCTTTCCCGTCAACGCGCATCCGGTGGCTATCCACGCGGCGGATACCCCGTAAACCCGCGGCTGTGCCAGCCGCCGGCAGGGGCGTTCCTGCCTAATACTTCCTCTCGTGACCGGGCCGTTTCGCAGACGTAGAATCGTGCTCAACGCGAGCTGGCAGCGTACGCAGATAACCCCCAGGAGGACTGTCATGAGCCATGTAACCACCAGCCCTGAGGCGGCAGCCGCCGCGCAGACCCTGTTCCGGGTCGGTCTCGGAGGCGTGCTCATCGCCCACGGATCCCAAAAACTTTTCGGCTGGTTCGGCGGGGGAGGCGTTGAAGGCACCAGCAAGGGCATGCACGCCATGGGGTTCCGGCCCGCAAAACCCAGTGCCGTGTTGGCGGGCGTAGGCGAAGCAGGAGCGGGGCTTGCCCTGGCACTGGGGCTCGCCACCCCTGCCGCCGGCGCCGCCGCTGCAACCACCATGGGCGTCGCGGCCAGCGTCCACGCCCCGAACGGTTTCTTCGCCACTGAGGGCGGTCTCGAGTACCCGGCGGTGCTGGGCCTGGCGGCAGCAGCCTTCACTATTGGCGGTTCCGGGCCCTTCTCCCTGGATGCTCTCACAGGTCATGTCCTGGACCGGCCCTGGATGCGGATCACCGCCTTAGCCGTGATCCCCACAGCCATCGCAATCCAGATTTTCCGTCGGCGGCAGGCTCTGGCCAGCGACACCGTTGCGCCGGCCGCAGGCGCTGCTGATGGATGAAAGCTGTACCTATCCACGCGGCGGATACCACCTAGGCCGAAAGGGCCATTCCCCGTCAGTCCCATCCCTGCGAAAGTCGAAGAAATACGCTTTCGGAAGTACTCTTTATGCCCGTCTCCAGCCGTCACCTGGCCGGCAAGACCGCCGTCACCACCGGAACGGCCAGCGGCCAGGGCACGGCGGCCGCGCTCGCCTTCGGCAGCATCCCGCTGGGCCGGGTCGGCGCACCCGAAGATGTGGCGAAGTGCGCGCTGTTCCTGGCCTCCGACGAGGCTTCCTACGTGACGGGGGCGAACTTGATGGTCGACGGCGGCTGGTCGGCGGTGCTGCCGGGCTGATTCCCGCGGCCCCCCCAACTAGGTCGCAATTAATGTCGTTATGGGTGCTCATAACGACATTAACTGCGACTCAGTTGGGGGCGAAGCGCCGGTTTCTGTCAGCGCAGGGCATCGGAGATCGACTTGGCACCGCCATGGGCTGACTGGCCGCCGTCCACCGGGATCTCGGCGCCCGTCACAAAGGAAGATAGCGGGCTGAGCAGGAAAAGCACGACGGCGGCCACCTCCTGCACGCTTCCGGTTCGTCCCAGCGGGGTTTCGGCCAGGGTCGCCTGCCGGAACCCCGGCTTGGCGCCCGCCGTCATGGGCGTTTCGATGAAGCCCGGATGGACGGTGTTCACCCTTATCCCGCGTGGCCCGAGTTCCATGGCTGCGACCTGCGACAGTCCGCCCAGCGCCCAGCGCACCGGCCGAGGCCGAAGACTCCGCGCCCAGCCCGGCCGGCATTTCCGCCGCCAGGTCGGTTGCGATCACCCGCGCCCCGGCCTCCGCCAGCAGGCGCGCCTCCGCCACACCCTGGCCTTGCCCTGCTCCGTTGACCACCACCGTCCGGCCCTCGAGCTGGAGCGAAATCACCCTATATTCCGGAATTGACCGCGGCGGCTACCCGGTTCCGCGGACGGTGCCGGGCAGGCACACGGGTCAGAGCCTCGCGCCGGTCACCTACCGTGTTCTCGATGCTGCCGATTCCTTCAACCGTCATCCGGACCACGTCGCCTGTTTTCAACGGCGGGGGAGTCTTGGAACCATTCCGTCCCCAGAGTTCTGCGAGGCAGCCGCTGCCGCAGGTGCCGGAGCCCAGCACGTCGCCGGGCCGCACCACCGAATCCTGGGAGGCGTAGGCGACCAGCTCGGCGAACGGCCAGCCCATGTTGGAGAGCAGGTCCTGTCCAATCTGTTCTCCATTGACCTGGACGGACATGGAGATCGGCAGGAACCCTCCGGTGTCGTGCAGGTCCTCGAACTCGTCCGCCGTGACAATCCAGGGGCCCAGGGTGTTGGCGAAATCCTTGCCCTTGCACGAGCCCAGGCTGACCTTCATTTCCCGGCGCTGCAGGTCCCGCGCAGACCAGTCGTTGAGCACGGTGTAGCCGAAGATGTGCCGGTGCGCCTCCTCCGCGGTCAGGTTCCTGCCGTCACTCCCGGGGACGCGTCCGACGACGGCGGCTACTTCCGTTTCAAAGTCCAGGTCCGTACAGCCCGCTGGAATACCAATTACCTCGCCGGTGCCGGTCACGGTGTGCGGGTTGGTGAAGTAGAAGGTGGGCGCCTCGTACCACTCGGGCACCACACCGGCCACGCCGTCGATGCTCTTCCGCACGCCTTCAACGTGTTCCTCGAACGCCACGAAGTCCCGGATGGTTGCGGGCTCCAGGGGGGCGAGCAGCTGCACCTCCGCCAGTGGAACGGCAGGGGCGGAACCTACGGTTTCCCGGGCAACGCGCAGGGTTTCATCCAGTCCGGCGTCCAGCAGGGTCTGGACCCCCTGGCTGGCGGGCAGCGCGTAGCAGTTTGCGCCGTCGACGAAGCCGGACTGCGTCCCGCCGTCGTGGTTCCAGCGTGCGATCTTGACCATGGAAGTGTTCCTTAAACAGAGGGGCGGGAGGTCAGGGCGGCCGCCGCGGTGATGCCCAGCGTGCGTGCGTTGCCGCCCAAGATCTGAGCTTCGTCCTCGGCAGGGAGTCCGGCAGCCTGGATCTCGTCCACAGGGAGGTCCGATCCCATGTCGAACGGGTAATCCGAGCCGAGCAGCACCTGCTCCGGCCCCGCGGCGGCCACGAGAGCCCGCAGTTCAGCGGGGCTGTGGACGAGCGAGTCGAAATACAGCTTCTTCAGGTAGGACGACGGCGGCTGGGCGCAGCCGTGTGCCTCGGGCCGGACCTTCCACGCGCGGTCCGAGCGGCCAAGCGTGGTGGGAAGGTACCCGCCTCCGTGCGCCGCCACAACCTTGAGCTCCGGGTGCCGGTCCAGGACGCCGCTGAAGATCAGGTGGGACAGGGCCACCGCATTCTCGGCAGGCTGGGAAACGGTGTTGGCGAGGTAAAAGCGGTCCAGCCGCTCATCCAGCGAGCAGCCGAACGGGTGCAGGAACACCAGAGCGCCCAGCTCCTCGGCCCGGCTCCAGAACGGCTCCAGCCGGGGGTCGGACAGTTCCACGGTGCTGCGTTCCGGGTCCTCGGGGGTGGCGGCGAACGAACCGATCTCCACCCCCAGCAGACCGCATTCCAGCACGGCGTGCTCCAGGGCTTCGACCATCAGCGCGGGGTGCTGGAGCGGGACGAGGCCCAGGCCGTTGAGCCGGTCCGGTGCGCGGTCCACGAACTCCCGCACCGCCTGGTTGGCAGCCTTGGCCAGTTCCAGGGCCAGTTCTTCCCCGGCGAAGTAGTAGAAGTGCGACGGCGACGGCGAGACCAGCTGCACATCCACACCCTGGGCGTCCATGTCCGCGAGCCGCCGGTCCAGGTCCGTCAGCTGCGGCCAGCGCTCCTTGATCATCCTGCCCGACGCGGCCATGGACTCCGGCCCGTTGCGCCGGACTTCCAGCGCCTGCTGGGCACCGAAGCCTTCGGGATCCGCCTCGGCCACCAACTGCTGTAGGGCCGGAAGCAGGATGTGGGCGTGGACATCCACGGTGGGCGCTTGAACAGAATCGGTGCTCATGCGGGTTCCTTCAGCATGGTGGACAGCGAGTTCATCAGGCCGGGCACGTTGGCGTCGCGGACGCCGTCGAGCATCCACTGGCCCAGCTGGACGGAAGCGGTGACTACTGCCTTGGCCCGGTCCAGCCGGCGGTCGGTGAATTCCTTCCACAGGGTCTCGGTGAGGTGGTCAGCCTGGATCAGCAGCTCGGCCAGCACCGCGGCGTCTTCCAGGGCCATGGCTGCACCCTGCGCAACCGTCGGCGGGCAGCTGTGCGCTGCGTCCCCGATGATCACGGTGCGGCTGCGGTTCCACGGCCCATCCACTAGGTGCGTGGTGAACCAGGTGTAGTTGATGCGCGCGCTGTGGTCCAGGTTGGCGCGGATCTCGTTCCACGGCCCGCCGTAGGCCGCCGCAAGTTCGGCCATGATGCGGGGACCGTCCTCGTGCTTGCGCTCCTGGGCCTTCTCCACCAGGTAGGCGTAGATGGTGTCCGGGCCGGTGGGGCAGTAGCCGGCGATGAAGCAGGGTCCGCCGTAGGTCAGGTCGGTGCGGACCACCTCTTCGGGCCGTTCCACGAAGGCGCGCCAGATGCCCATGCCGGTGGGCTGGGGTTCCACGTCGATGCCGATGGCCTTGCGGACCGCGGAGTGCAGTCCGTCGGCGCCAATCAGGAGGTCGTACGTGGCGCTGCCGCCGTCGGCGGTGCTCACGGTGACTGACCTGCCGTCGTCCGTTATTCCGGTGACGGCCCTGCCGTAGCTGATCCGGGCACCGGCCTGCTCGGCACGTTCGTGAAGGATGGCGGTGAGGTCCGGGCGGTACATGCCCATGGTGGCGGGAACGTCCTCGCCGCCGGTACGGATGTCCTCGAGGACCGCGATGACGGTGCCGGCGGGGTCCGGGGCGCGCAGGCCCAGGGTGCTGAACCCGTAGCCCTTCGCCTCCACCTGATCCCAGACGCCGAGCTGGCGGAGCACCCGCAGGGCGTTGCCCTGCAGGGTGATGCCGGACCCGAGGGTCTGCGGGGCGTCCGCCTTTTCGAGGATTTCGACCTGGATTCCGGCGTCGGCCAGGAGGATGGCTGCGGCCAGCCCGGCGGCTCCCGCCCCAACGATTCCGACGTTCTGTACTGCTGCCATCGCTGACTCCTTTGTATTGACGGCGATACTGCTGGTGGTTGTTGCTGTTTTAACTGAAGCTACCGGACGGCGATCGGGTTGACCGGCGATCCGACTGCCCCCGTAATCGGGAGCGGGGCCGCGGTGAGCAGGAAGTCGTACCTGCCGTCCGCCGCGCACGCCTCGGCCAGCCCGTCCGGGTCCCACATCTCGCCCAGGAACAGGCCAAGGTTGGGAATCGCGATCTGGTGCAGGGGCTGGAAGGCGGCGTCGAACTCGTTCGGACGGACCTCGAAACCCCAGGTGTCGGTGGCGATTCCGGCGATTTCGCTGCGGTGCAGCCAGGGTGCCGTGGTGAAGGACAGCCCCGGAGCCGACCCGCCGGCGTAGTCGCCCCAGCCGTCGCGGCGGACCCGCGTGTACTGGCCGGTGCGGATTATCACGATGTCGCCCCGGCCCACGGTTGAGCTGGGACCCTGGAGGTCGATGGTCCGCTGCAGGTGTTCCGGGGTGATCGCGAATCCGTCCGGCAGCTCGCCGTCGTTCCTTCCCAGCCCGGGGCCGAGCGCCCGGCCGACGTCCAGCAGCACGCCCCGGGTGACGATCTTGGCCGCGGCGGTCTCGATGCCGGTTACCAGGTCGCCCTCGGAGGTGACCACGTCGCCGGCGGCGCGGCCGTTCCAGGCCTTGCCCTGGTCGAAGATGTGGCCCAGGCCGTCCCACTGGGTGGAGCACTGCAGCGGCATGGCGATCACGTCGTCCGCTCCGCCGAAGCCGTGCGGGAAGCCCTGGTTGCCGCGTTCGGCGTCCACGCCAGTGTCCGTCATGGTGTGCACCGGGTTGGTGCGCCGGCGCCAGCCCTTCTGGGGGCCGTTGGTGTCGAACGGCTGGGACAGCGAGAACGCCTCACCGGTCTTGACCAGTGCCGCGGCTTGGACGCGCTTGGCGGCGTCGATGAAGTTCAGCGTACCCAGGACGTCGTCCTGGCCCCAGCGGCCCCAGTTGTTGTGGGCCTGCGCCATGGCCCGGATGCTGCCGAGCGGATCCTCACGCCGGATAACCGGGGAATCAGTTGATTCCCCGGTGCCGGTGGTCAATGCAGTGTCCTGGGTGGTCACTGGACACCTTCTGTTGTGGTTTCGTCCTTGCAGTGGATCAGCTGGGTGCCCAGTCCGGTGATGGTGCCTTCCATAACGTCGCCGTCCTGGAGCAGCCGGCCCCAGTGCTGTCCGTTGCCGGCCGGGCTGCCGGTCAGCACCAGGTCGCCCGGGCGCAGCGGCATGATCTGGGAGGCTTCGCTGACGAGCTTGGCCACGCCGAAGATCATGTCCCGGGTGGATTCGTCCTGCATGGCCTTGCCGTTGAGCTTCAACGTGACCTGGACGTCCTGCGGGTCGCCGAAGAACTTGGCCGGCACCAGCAGCGGACCGGTGGGCAGGAAGCCCGGGGCATTCTTGGCGCGGTACCAGTCCGAGCCGATGGCCGGCATGTCCTTTCGGAAGACGTACTCGCGCGTGGTGATGTCGTTGACCATGGTGTAGCCGAACACGTACTCCAGGGCCTCCTCAGGGGTGACCCGGAACGCCGTCCTGCCGATGACCGCCGCCAGTTCCAGCTCCCAGTCGTGGGACTTGGAGTAGGCGGGCAGGGTGAGCTCGTCCGTGGCGGACGCGATCGCCGTCGGGAGCCCGATGAAGAAGTACGGCGTGCCCTGGCCTGCGCGTTTGTCCATCATGGCCGCGGTCTTGGCGCGCACTTCCTCTTCGTCCTGGCCCGGTTCGCGGTGGGCTGCGGCGAGGTCAATCACGTGCTTGCGGTAGTTCGCGCCGGTCTGCAGGACCTGGGCCGGCTCCACCGGGGCGAGGACCTCGACGTCGGCCAACGCCAGGCCGGTATCCTCGCCGGCCGAAGCGGCAAGGGCGTCGAGCTGCGTTTCGGTGGTGCCCCAGTGCTCGATCAGGGAATTGATGTCCCCGTCCAACGGCAGGACCCGGCTGCCGACCAGCAGGCCGGCGCGGGCCTTGCTGTCACCGGCTTCCTGGAACCGGATGAGTGAGTACGTAACTTCAGCCATGGTGTCTTAGCCCCGACCCTGCTTGGCGTAAGGGTTCAGGAGGGCTTCCTTCATCGCGGGGGAAGCGCCTTCTTCGGTGGCGGTGAAGCCCTCGGCCGGCGGGAAGGATTCCGTCATGGAGTGCGGCATGGCGCCGTTCTTGTAGAAGTTGTTGGAACCGAGCGAGGGCTTCCAGGTGTTGGCTTCCCAGTCCGGGACGTAGTTGCGGTAGCCGCCTGAGTTCAGCTCCACCCGCAGGCCTGACGGGTCGCGGAAGTACAGGAAGTTCTGCTCGCCCACACCGTGGATGGAGGGGCCGTATTCCATGGGGGTGCCGTTTTCCATCATGACGTCTGCGGTGCGGAGCAGGTCTTCGGTGGCGTCCACCCAGAAGGCGATGTGGTTGACGCGGCCGGCACGGCTGGAGGTGTCCAGGACGACGCCGAGGTCGTGGGACTTTTCGTTGGTGGTGAGGACGGAGAAGACCGTGATGGGTGCTTCGTCCAGGTCAACGAATGCCATCACACGGAAGCCGAGGGCTTCGTTGTACCACTTGGCGAAACCGCGGACATCGGAGGATGCCACCGTGACGTGGTCCAGGAAGCGGGGCGCGGCGGCGTGGCTGCTGCGGCGCTCTGGACGGTCCGGGTAGGTGGATTCAAAGCCGGGTTCGGCGACGAACTTCTCCACCTCGTAGAAGAGGCGCATGTGGTGGCCGTAGGGGCCGGTGAATTCGTAGGCCTTGCCGAAGCCGTGGCCGCCGGGAGTCCAGGTGCCCTGAACGCCGGTGGCCTCGATGCGCTGGGCTGCGGCTTCGAGCGCTGCCTGGGAGTTGGTGCGCCAGGCCATCCGGCCCAGCGATGCTTCCGGTCCTTCGGTGATGACCAGGCTGTAGCGGTAGTAGTCGCCCCAGCAGCGCAGGTAGACGTTGCCGTCCACGCGGTCGATGATGCGCATGCCGAACTTTTCCTCGTAGAACCGGGCCGAGGCTTCGACGTCCGGGGTGGTGATCTCGAGGTGGGCAAGATGGGAGAGGGGAGTTTCCACGTTGAAGTCCTTCTGGTTACTGGCTGCGGTCGGTTTGGTGCAGGTCCTGTAACTACTGTGAGGCACTTCATATATTTGGGGAAGACGAGCTTTTTGATATCAACTATCTGTCCCGCTGATAGTCAAAATGCGGACGAACCGCCGGAACTGGCATCAGTTCCGGCGCTTCGTCATATGCTTCGTGGGAGCCCTACTCCTTGCCCAGCCCCGCGGCCGAGGTCTTCTCGCCGGCCACGCTGTTGAGCGCGGTCAGGTCGAAAATGCCGTTGATGTCGGCCTGCTTGGTGGTGCCTGCAGTCACGCCGTCGGCCAGGAGCTTTTGGTAGGTTCCGGCGAGCGGGTCCACGGTGAACACGATGTTCTTCAGGGACCGGTCGATCACGTCGGCCTTCAGCTCGGCGCCGGCAGCTTCCTTGAGCGCCGCGTTGATGACGCTGGCCTTCTCGCCGTCGGCGGCCTTGTTCAGCCACTCAACGGACTTCACATGACCCTTCAGCAGCGCCTTGACGGTGTCCGGATGGTCGGCAGCGAACTTCTGGTTCACGATCAGGATGGTGGTGGGGAACTCGCCCGGCTTGCCGGACAGCGAGCCGTCCCAGAGGTCCTTTTCATCCACCAGCACCTTCGCGCCGGCGGTCAGCACCAGGCGGGAGGCCCAGGGCTCAGGCAACCACGCGCCGTCGAGCTTTCCATCCTGGAACAGCTTCAGGGTCTGGGCGTTTTCGGTGGGGTTGATGGCCACGTCGCCGCTGCCGTCCACGTTGGTCTTGTAACCCTGCGCGGTGAGCCAGGCGCGGAGGGCTACGTCCTGCGTGCCGCCGAGCTGCGGGGAGGCAAGGGTCTTGCCCTTAAGGTCGGCCGCGGAGGTGATCTCCGGCTTGACCACCAGCTGGGCGCCGCCTGCCGCAGCACCGGCGATGATGTTGACCGACTCTCCGCCGCTCTTGGCGAACGAGTTGATGGCGGGGTTCGGGCCAATGTAGGTGGCATCGATGGCGCCGGCGTTCAGTGCTTCGATGGCGGCAGGCCCGGCGTTGAACACCTGGGTGGTCAGCGTGGTGTCCCCGAGCTCGTCGGCGATGTAGCCCTGGCTGACGCCGACCAGGGCAGGGGCGTGGGTGACGTTGCCGAAGTAGCCGAGCTTCAGCTCAGCAGCTGGGTTACCGGCGGAAGCTGTCTCCTGGACAGCAGCGGGAGTGCCGCTGTTGACGGCGGAGGCGACGGCGGCGCCACCGCCCACCAGCGCCAAAATTCCGGCGGCGATGCCGATCTTCAGGCCGAGGGGACGCTTGGGTGTGTTGGACTGGCCGGCCACGATGCGGGTGGAGCCTTCCTGGTTCGTGGGGCTCTGGTTCGAGGGGTCTGACATTGGGGATTCCTTTGCTGGGGCGGGTGCTGAGATGAGATTACGGAGCACCCGGCAGCGCCACAATCATTCCTGTAGCGGGCGTTCACGGGGCGTCGCGAAGGCTCAACAGGACGTAGCGCAGCGTTATGGAACGTCTTGGGAAGACACAGAACCAGGGCGTACGACGGCGGATCCTGGCTTGGCGGGGCTGCGGAAGTTCCCGCGAACAAGGGTTCTTAAGCGCCAGTGGAGCGGCACCGCCCCTGCATCGGGCTGGTACCGCTCCACTGGTGTTGCTGTTGGATGTCGCCGGACCGGGTTCAGCTGCCCGCCGCGGCCGGCCTGGACTCGCGTACCGCAGACGGCGTGAACTTTGCTCCCGTATCCGGGAAGGCGGGCACCTCGATCCGTGCGTGCGTGTGGACCTCCTGGACCGTCCTGCGCGTATGTTCGGCGATCTCTTCCATGGTGGCCACCCACATGCCGTCCATCCCCTTGACCCGCTCGATCAGCCGTTCCAGCGCCACGGCTTTCGAGGGGCGTCCGGAGATGAAGGGGTGGTTGGTGAGGACGAAGCAGCTGCCCTGGGCGTGGTGTGCCTCTGCCTCAAGCGTCCACATCTCCAGGACCTTGGCCGGGCTCTCGATGACGCCGCTGCCCGTCACGCCGGGATAGAACGCGTACTGCTCCCAGTCGTCCAGTGCCCAGTCGACCGGGATTTCCACGATGTCCCGGCTGTCACCAGGGGCGACGCTGAAGCGGTAGGGGGCATCGCCGTCGAGCAGGCTTGAATCGTAGAGGAAGCCGCGGTCCGCCAGGAGGCCGGGGGAGTGCCAGTTCAGCTCCCACCAGGGTGCCCGGTAGCCAACGGGCTCCACGCCGGCGGCTTTGGCGAGTGCCTCCAGGCCGCGGTCAATGTAGCGGGCCTCCGTCTCAGCATCGATGCCCTGCATTGGTTCGTGCAGGTAGCCGTGGTGGGCCACCTCGTGCCCCGCGTCGACGATCCGGCGGACGGTGTCCGGGTAGCACTCCGCCGTGAATCCGGGGACAAAGAACGTGGCCCGGATATCCTGCCGCTGGAGGATCTGCAGCAGCCGGGGGACTGCCACCTTGGGCCCGTAGGACTGGTGCGTCATGAGCGACATCCGGCGGGTGCTCTTGGGATCGTGGGCGATGGTGCACGATTCAGCATCGACGTCAAAGGTGAAGGATGCGGCCGCGCGCTTGCCTTCGGGCCAGGTGATCGGGTGGGCGGAGTCGGGGAATGCTTCAAGAGTCATGGTTGTCCTAGCGTTGCGGCTCGGGGAGCGGGATTCAGGAGGTGGCATCAGAGGGCGGCGGACGTGCCGGGCTGCGCCGCGGCGCCCGTCAGCTCAGTGGGCAGCTGGCCGTGGGCTGCAGGGGCCTGCGTGGACTCGATGAATTTGCGGTGCATCTTCGGGCCCAGGATGGCGTAGCTGGTGGCGCTGGCAAGGCCGCCGGCGAGCCAGGACAGGTCCCAGCCGCCCAGGGCCACGGCGACGGGGCCCTGCATGGCCGGGACGAGCCCGTACATAAACAGCCAGGTAGCGAAGATGCCCACCAGGAGCGAGGTGACGCCCGCCCAGTTGACGCCGGGGAGCCGCCTGGTGCCGACGGCGTCGAACAGCCTTTCCGGATTGCCCGGCCAGCGCTTGTCGATCCAAAAGTAGTGCACCAGCATCACGCCGCCCCAGGCAGCCACCCAGGCGACGAGCCCGATGAGCCAGGCGTCGAGGACTGCTGCGAAGTCCTCCTGGAAGATGAAGAAGACGACGGCGGCGAGCGAGAAGACGCCGACGAACAGGTTGAGCTTGCGGCGGCTGATGGTGATGTCCAGTGCCTGCGTGGCCACCGAGAAGGTGTAGATGTTCAGGATGTTCGTGGCGATGGGGCCGTGCAGCACCATCAGCAGTACGGGCAGGGCGAGTACACCGAAGTTCTGGACGATGAGCTTGCCGGGATCGATTTCGCCGCTGTTGGTGGCCAGGCTTGCGCCGAGGACGCCGAGCCAGACGACGGGGATGAACTGGCCGAGGACGGACGCCAGATAGACCTTTTTCTTGGGAACTTGGGTGCTGACAAACCGGGAGTAGTCGGCGGCGTAGGTGAACCAAGTGATGCCCCAGCCGATGCCGATGGCGGTCATCACCGCGCTCATGGCCGCGATCCGCTCGGAACCTTCCAGGATGTTGCCGGCGGGGCCGGCGTAGGACCAGTTGATGTCCATGCCGAACCAAGCCACTGCTGACATCACGGCGAGGATGACGATAGTTGGCGGGACGGTCCACTTCTCGAAGGCAGCGATTGCCTTGTAGCCGAACCAGGCGATGGCTACCTGGGCGGCCATGATTCCCGTGGCCACGGCAATCTTCCAGCCATAGTTGGTGGCCGTTGGGTCAACCCAGCCGAGTGTGCCGAAGAGCGCCATGACCAGGTCCAGGATGATCCAGGTGTTGACGGCGCACCATCCGATCACCAGGAGTGCCTGGATGGCTGCGGGGAGGTAGTTGCCCCGCCGGCCGAAGGCGGCCCGGGCCAGCACCATGCCGGTTGCGCCGGTCTTTTGGCCCAGCAGGACGAAACAGCCGAAAAGCAGCATGCCAATCAGGTTGCCCAGCACCAGCACTGTCACGGTGTCTGCGAAGCCCAACCCCAGGTGGATTCCGAGGGCGCCCAGCACCCAGTTGATGGGTGCCAGGTTGGCCCCGGCCCAGATCCAGAACTGGCCAGAAACTTTGTGCGTGCGCTGGGACTCGGGAATGGGCTGAAGCCAGGCTTCGACGTCTTCCGCGTGGGCGGACTGATCGACTCCCGGGCTTGTAGATTGTTGTTGCATCGAGGCCTCTTCGTTGAGGGGATGGGGATTCTTCAAGATTATGTGTCGGGGACCACATGCACCATCTACAATGTGTCTTGAGCTTTCCCCTTCTATGTGACGGAGCGTCATGCCAGTTCGTTTGGAAGATGTCCTTCGGCATTCCACAGTTATTGCCGCCGACCCCGTTGTCCGTGCAGCCGCTGGTGTTGTTCCGCAGACGCAGCTCCGCTGGATCCACTCCAGCGAGGTCCTGGACATTGCCTCACTGCTGGGCGGCGGGGAGCTGCTGCTGACTGGCGGGCAGGCCTTGGCGTCTGCTTCCGATGAACGCCGGACCAGCTACATCCGTGACCTGGCCGAGCGCGGAGTGGCGGCGCTCGCCGTGGAGACCGGGAGCGTGCTGCCCTCTATTCCTTCCTCGATGATTGCGGCTGCTGAGGAAGCGGGCCTTCCGCTGATCGAGCTCCGCCGTGTGGTGCCTTTTGTGCGGGTCATGGAGGCGGTCAACTCACAGCTCGTCAGCCAGTCCGCGGCCCAGTTGCAGCAGGCCGACCAGGCCAGCCATGCGATGGCGGTGGAGCTCGCACACGGCAGCGGCCTCGACCGGATTCTTGCCGTTCTTGCTGCGGCCACCGGCTCGGAGGTGGTGCTCACGTCGACGGCGGGGATCACCCTGGCCAGTGCGGAACCGAACGGGCACCTTGATGATTCGGAGCCGGTTCCCTCCGGTGAAGACGCGGCGGACGTTGGAAAGACCGTTTACGTGGAGGTGCCGGTGCGGGGGATTCCGTCTGCCCGGCTTACGCTCCATGTCCGCGGGGAGGCTGACGTGAACCTCGCGAGGATTGCTGCCAACCGCTCCGTGGACATTCTTGCCCTTGCCTTGCTGCAGCGCATGCCTCCCGGCTTGAAGGAGATGGCCGGCGCTGCCCTGATCCGGGCCATTGACTCGGGCAAGCAAAACTGGCGGCTCCAAGAGCTGGCTCCCGCCGCCGGAATTCCGGTTGCTTCGCAGGTGATGGCGGTGGTTGTCCGTTCGCCTGCGTCCAAGCAGCTCCGGAAAGATGTGGAGCGCCTGCTCGATCCCGGCGGGCAGCACGGCGCCAGCTACGCGGACAACGCGGAGCTCCTGGCGCTGGGTGTCCTCCGCTCCGGCAACGTCCAGGATGAAAGGCAGAAAATCGTGGCCGGCCTGCAGGCACTGGAAGTGCCGGAGGGAACGGTAAGCGCCGTCGGGCCTATCGCTTCCGGCATATCATCTGCCCCGTGGTCCCTCTCGGAGGCGAGGCTTACGCTGGAACTTGCTGCCGACGTCGGCCGTTCCAGGTCAGCGGCTACCGCACCCGGGCAGGTGCTTGATGCCCAGGCGTTCGCCGTGGAACGGCTCGCCGTCCAGTCGATGGATGAGCCCCAGCGCCGCGACTTTGTCAGCCAGCAGCTGGGCGCCGTCCTTGAGCACGACGCCCAGCGGCACTCCCAATTGGTGGAGACGCTGCGGGTCTGGCTGGACTCCGGCTGCAACACAGCCCAGGCCGCGCGCGGGTTGCACGTGGAGCGGCAATCCATGCACCAACGCCTGCAGCGGATCTTCTCCCTTTGCGGCGGAGATCCCCGCGGCACCGGTCGGCTGGCAGCCCTGCACCTGGCCACCCGCCTGGCCACGCTTCAGCCCAAATAGGCAACAACGCGCCATCACCTCCTGCACTCAAAACCCAAACGCTCCATCACCTTCTGTGGGATCTCTGCGGATGCGCCATCACCTTTCGCAACAAAAGCCGGAACCCTCAAGCATTGAGTGCAAGAGGGTTCCGGCTTTTGCTGCAGGAGGTGATGGGGCGTTGAGGGAAAGGGTGCAGGAGGTGATGGGGGGTCCGGAGGTTACCGGAGCACCACGGTCCGATTGCCTTGCAGGATGACCCGGCCTTCGCAGTGCCAGCGCACCGCGTTGGAAAGGGCCTTGCACTCGGTGTCGCGGCCAGCGGCCACCAGGTCCTCGGGCCCGTACGTGTGGTCCACCTCCACGGTTTGCTGCGAGATGATCGGGCCCTCGTCCAGCTCGCTGTTGACGTAGTGCGCGGTAGCGCCCACGGTCTTCACTCCGCGGGCATACGCCTGGTGGTACGGCTTGGCGCCCTTGAAGCTGGGCAGGAACGAGTGGTGGATGTTGATCGCTTTCCCGTCCAGCTTGCGGGTCAGGTTGTCGCTGAGGACCTGCATGTACCGGGCCAGGACCACGAGTTCCACATCGAACTCGTCCACAAGCTCCAACAGCCGGGCCTCGGCCGAAGGCTTGGTGGAGGCAGTGACGGGCACATGGAAGAACGGGATCCCGTGCCACTCCACCAGCGCCTGGTGGTCCGTGTGGTTGGAGACCACGGCCACCACGTCCACCGGCAGTTCGCCAATGCGTGCGCGGAACAGCAGGTCGTTCAGGCAGTGCCCGAACTTGGACACCATGATCAGCACGCGCCGCTTGGAGCCGTGCGGCTCCAGCCGCCAGCGCATCCCAAACTTTTCGGCAACGGGACCGAAAGCGGCCCGCAGCGTGTCGGCTGTGGAGGCATCGCCGTCGGACGCGAAATGCACCCGCATAAAGAAGTGCTTCTCGGAACGCTCGCCGAACTGCTGGTTGTCGATGATGTCGCAGCCGTGCTTTAACAGGAAGCCGGACACGGCATGGACGATGCCCGGCGACTCGTTGCAGTCCAGCGTCAGGACATGCTCCACGGTGGTGGCCGGCTCGGAAAGGGATGTTTCAGTCTGGATGGCAGTCATGGTTCAGCACTCGATTACATTGACGGCAAGGCCTCCGCGGGAGGTTTCCTTGTACTTGGATTTCATGTCGGCTCCTGTTTCACGCATCGTCTTGATGGCTTTGTCGAGGGATACCTTGTGGCTGCCGTCGCCGTGCAGGGCAAGGCGGGCCGCGTTGATGGCTTTGACGCTGGCGATGGCGTTGCGCTCGATGCAGGGGATCTGCACCAGCCCGCCCACCGGATCGCAGGTCAGGCCCAGGTTGTGTTCAATCCCCACCTCGGCGGCATTTTCCACCTGGGCAGGCGTGCCGCCCAGCACCTCGCAAAGCCCGGCGGCGGCCATGGAGCAGGCTGAACCTACTTCACCCTGGCAGCCGACTTCCGCTCCTGAGATGGAGGCGTTGATCTTGAACAGGATTCCGACGGCGGCCGCGGCCAGCAGGAAGCGGACCACACCGTCGTCGTTGGCGCCGGGGACGAACTTCACGTAGTAGTGCAGCACCGCCGGGACGATGCCGGCCGCGCCGTTGGTGGGCGCGGTGACGATCCGCCCGCCGGCGGCGTTCTCCTCGTTCACGGCCAGCGCGAAGAGGTTGACCCATTCCATGGCCCGCAGCGGGTCGGTCACGCCGGTGTCCGCCGTCAGGGTCTGGAACAACGACGGCGCGCGGCGGCGGACGTTGAGCCCGCCGGGAAGGATGCCTTCCGCGGCGCAGCCGTTGTCCACGCATTCGCGCATCACGGACCACAGCTTCAGCAGTTCTTCCCGCAGTTCCGCTTCCGTCCGCCACACCAGTTCGTTGGCCAGCATGACGTCCGAGATGGACATGTCTTCGCGTTTGCAGATTTCCAGGAGCTCGTCGGCGGTGCTGAACGGGTAGGGAAGGACTGTGGCGTCGGCAACCACTCTGTCGCCGGCGTCGGCATCCCCGTCAACAACGAAGCCGCCCCCAATGGAATAGAAGCTCCGTTCGCTCAGCACGGCCCCGGCGTGATCCAGCGCCCGAAAGGTCATGCCGTTCGGGTGGGCTGGGAGGGACTTGCGCCGGTGCAGCACCACGTCCTCGTCCCAGTTGAAGTCCACGCGGTGGTCCCCGCCCACCCACAGTTCGGCGTCGAGGGCTGCGGCGGCCACCTGGTCATCTGCGGTGAAGGTGTCCACGGTTTCCGGGTCCAGCCCCTTGAAACCCAGGACCACTGCCTTGTCCGAGCCGTGGCCCCGCCCGGTGGCACCGAGCGAGCCGAACAGTTCGGCCTGCACGCGCCTGGTGGAGCTCAGGTGTCCGTCGCCCTTGAGTCCGTCGGCGAACAGCTTCGCTGCCCGCATCGGGCCGACCGTGTGTGAGGACGACGGCCCGATGCCAACAGAGAACAGGTCCAGGACGCTGAGGGCCATTTAGGGGACCTCGGGGGAGGCGTACTCCCGCATTGCATCGAGGAGCCAGCGGCCCAGGAAGTCGGCGAACGACGCGCGGGGGAAGAGCCGGAAGGTCTCCTCGCCGGTCTTCCACAGGACCACCGGGATATTGCCGACCTCGGTGGACAGCGCCGTGCCGGCCTTCAGCACGCGGGGGTGCAGGTCCAGGGAGCAGCCCTTCTCCAGGACTGCCCGGGACCGCGGCCCGGTGAGTTCGAAGGTGGTGCGGTTGGCGGAGAGGTCCACCACCTGGCCTTCGCCGTCCGCCAGCGCCTCACGGAGTGCCTGGACCAGGTCGCCGCCGAGGGACTCATGGGCTTCCGTCGGCGCCACCACCAGGAACTCTTCGGGCCCGAGCCACAGCACGTTCGTGTCCCCGGAACCGGTCACGGCGCCGCACGCCGCGGGCAGGCCGCCGGTGACGGCGGCTACCCGCTGCCCGGCCTCGCTGTCGCGGTTGACCCGGAGGCCCACCATGGTCAGGAAGGCCACTTCGGACAGTTCCGCCAGGCCCCGGACGGAGCCGGTTTCAAACGCAGCCCTGAGCTGGGCAGCGGGGCTGACGCGGTGCGAGAGGTTCTTCTCGTAGGAGGTTGCGGGTGCTGCTGTTTCAGCCATCTTTGCGGGTCCCTTCAGGGTCAAAAAGTACGGTTTCGGCGACGACGACGTCCACCAGCTGATCGCCGGCGGCTGCCACCAGGGTTTCGCCGATCCGGTTGCGGCCGTTCTTGATCAGTGCCAGGCCGAACGACCTGCCCAGTGCTGCGGAGTGGTAGCTGGAGGTGACGAAGCCTTCCATCGGGACCGGCCCGTAGGCGGGGTTGGTGGAACGGCCCTTCTCCACGAGCTGGGTGCCTTCGGGGAGCCTGATTCCGCCGTCCACCGGCAGGACGCTCACCAGGTGCTTGCGGTCCTCACGCTGTCCGTCAACCCGGGCGTATGACCGCTTGCCGATGAAGTCCTTGGCCTTGGAGACAATCCATTCCATTCCCGCGTCCTGCGGCGTGACGGTGCCGTCCGTGTCCTGGCCGACGATCGGGTAGCCCTTTTCGGCGCGGAGCACGTGCATGGTTTCGGTGCCGTAGGGAGTGATGTTGAATTCGGCGCCGGCGGCTGCCACGGCTTCCCACGTGTTGAGCCCGTACCAGGACGGCACGTTGATCTCGTAGGCGAGTTCACCGGAGAAGGAGATGCGGCAGACCCGGGCGCGGACGCCGGAGGCGAGGGTGGTTTCGCGGTAGGTCATGAAGGGGAAGGCTTCGGCTTCCAGTCCGCCGTTGGCGGCGAGTTCCGGTGCCACCTTCGCGAGGACTGCGCGGGATTTGGGTCCGACGACGGCGATGGTGCTCCACTGCTCGGTCACCGAGGTGCAGTGCACGTCCAGTTCCGGCCACTCGGTCTGCAGCCATTCCTCCAGCCAGTCCAGCACCTTGGCGGCGCCGCCGGTGGTGGTGGTCATGAAGTAGCGGTCCTCGTCCAGGCGCAGGGTCACGCCGTCGTCGAAGATCATGCCGTCAGCCATGCACATCACGCCGTAGCGGGCCGAACCCGGGGCGAGCTTCTTGAACGCGTTGGTGTAGATCCGGTTCAGGAATTCGCCGGCGTCCTTGCCCCGGATCTCGATCTTGCCCAGGGTAGTGGCGTCCATAAAGCCCACGGACTCGCGGACCGCAGCGCATTCGCGCAGCACGGCCGTGTCCATGTCCTCCCCGTCCTGCGGGTAGTACCAGGGCCGCTTCCACTGCCCCACGTCCTCGAACAGTGCACCCTTGGCGACGTGCCACGGGTGGATCGAGGTGACGCGGGCGGGGTCGAACAGCTCGCCGCGCTGGCGTCCTGCCAAGGCCGCGAACGCCACCGGGGTAAAGGGTGCCCGGTAGGTGGTGGTGCCGATGTCGCCGATGCCGCGGGATGCTTCACCGGCCGTCCGGAGCGCTGCGGCGATGACACCGATAGCGTTGACGCCGGAGGTCTTGCCCTGGTCGTTGGCGGTGCTGATGGAGGTGTAGCGCTTGATGTGCTCCACAGAACGCATGCCGGCTCCGGTGGAACGCAGCACGTCAGCCACGGACTGGTCGCGCTGGAAGTCCACGAAGTGGTGGTGCCACTCGTCCGGGGTGCCCTGCTCGCCGGGAACCAGCCACAGCTGGCGGGTGGGGGCGGAGGCCTTGGGTTCGGTGAGCGGTGCAGGCTTGGTGCTTGTGCTGAAGCCGGCGGCGATGGCAGCCGAGGCTCCCGCCGAAATGCCGTCTTCGAGGCAGTCCTGCAGTTCGAAGCTGCCACGGCCGGAGCCAACAATCTGCTGGTTGCGGACTGCGGTGCTCGGCACAAAAGCTGCCAGCTCGTCATCCCAGCGCAACTTGCCCTGCCGCTGGGAGTGCAGGTGCACCAGCGGGCTCCAGCCGCCGGAGACGGCCAGCAGGTCGCAGGCGATCTTCTCGATGCCGGAGGTGAGTTCGCCGTCGGCGCTAATGCTGCGGACAGTGACGCCGTCCAGCCGGCCATCGCCCGATGCCGACGTGTTGGCCACCGCGCTGCCGATCAGCACCCGCGTGCCGGCTTCGACGGCGGCTGCAGCCACTGCGGTGAGTTGCGGACGGGCGTCCACAACGGCCGCGACCTTGACGCCGGCGGCGCGGAGATCGGCGGCCAGGGCGTAAGCGCTGTCGTTGGTGGTGCTGATGGCCACCCGCTGCCCGGCGGCCACCGCAAAGCGGTTGAGGTAGCTGCGGACGGCCGAGGCGAGCATAATGCCGGGGCGGTCGTTGTTCTCGAATACCAGCGGGCGTTCGTGGGCGCCGGGGGCCAGGACCACCTGATTGGCACGGATGTGCCAAATCCGCTGACGGGACACACCGGACGCGGCCGGGGAGGACAGGTGGTCGGTCCGGTTCTGTACGGCGATGACGTAGTTGGCGTCGTAGGCACCGAAGGCGGTGGTGCGGTTCAGGACAGTGGATTCGGCGCCGGAAACGAGCTCGGCCTCAACGTCCGCCACCCATTCCAGGGCGGGCCGGCCTTCGATGGTCTCGGCCAGTTCAGGCGCCGTTGACCCGGACAGGAGGGAACCGCCCAGTTCGGGCTGGTCGTCCAGCAGCATCACGCGGGCGCCGGTGCGGACGGCTTCGCGGGCCGCGGCCAGGCCGGCAGGGCCGCCACCGATGACCAGGACGTCGGTGTGGACGTACTTCTTGTCGTATTCGGCGCGGTCATCAGCCGGGTCCAGCTTGCCCAGGCCGTTGAGCAGCTCAGCCTTCAGGCCGTCCACCAGGGTGACCGTGGTGGCGGGGAGCATGGACTCGGCCACGTGGCCCGGGAAGCGGGGAGCCACCTTGACCAGTGCGTTGGACTCCTCCACGCCGGCGGACATGATGCCGCGGGGCCGATCCTCGTAGAGCGAGTTGCCGGCGGCGATGCGGCCGTTGGCGAGCAGGGCCGAGGCCAGGGTGTCGCCGGGGTGGCCGGTGAATTCCTCGCCGTCCACGGTGAAACGCCAGGAGATGGTGCGGTCGATGCGTCCGCCGGCGGCGAGGCGGGCGTTCTGGGAAGTTGCGGGATTCTGGGAAGTCACGGGGTTGCTCCTTCCGGGGCGGTGGTGCTGGAGATGCTGGTGGTGGACGTGCTGGGCGCCGCGCTTCCGGTGGTGGTGCTGTCAGCGGCGGTGCTGGCAGTGCCGGTTTCGGCGGTCACCCGGCCTGCTGCATCAGGCCGGGGCGTGCCCATGGGGTAGACCGCCTGGATGTCGTAGGTGACGGTGTCGCGGAGCATGTTGAACCACTGGCGGCAGCCGGTGCTGTGCAGCCAGCGTTCGGCGAAGGCGCCCTTGGTGTTGTCCCGGTAGAAAAGGAATTCGGCCCACTCGCGGTCGTTCAGCTCGTTGGGGTTTTCCGGGTAGGCCACGTGTGCCTGGCCGCCGTAGTGGAACTCGGTCTCGTCGCGTGAGCCGCAGTTGGGGCAGGAGATGAGCAGCATGTGCGTCTTCTTTCTAAAGTGCGTCGGTCGCTGGCGGCTAGTGGGCGACGGCGGCAGCGCCGTGTTCGTCGATCAGGGCGCCGGTTTCGAAGCGCTCCAGGGCAAAGGGCTTGTTCAGCCTGTGCGGTTCACCAGTGGCGATGTTGTGGGCGAAGGTCATGCCCGCCGCGGGGGTGCCCTTGAAGCCGCCGGTACCCCAGCCGCAGTTCACGAACATGTTCTCCACCGGGGTGTTGCCCACGATGGGGGAAGCGTCCAGGGTGGTGTCCACGATGCCGCCCCAGGTCCGGAGCACGTGTGCCCGGGCAAAGATGGGGAAGAGTTCGACGGCGGCTGCCATCTGGTGCTCGATCACGTGGAAGGATCCGCGCTGGCCGTAGCCGTTGTAGGAGTCAACACCGGCGCCCATCACCAGTTCGCCCTTGTGGGCCTGGGAAACGTAGACGTGCACGTGGTTGGACATCACCACCGTCGGGTGGACCGGCTCGTGGAGTTCGGACACCAGTGCCTGGAGCGGGTGGGACTGGATGGGGAGCCGGAAGCCGGCCATTTCGGCCAGGACCGAGCTGTGCCCGGCGGCACACAGGCCTACCTTCTCGGTGTTAATGGTGCCCTGGTTGGTCTTGACGCCCACCACGCGGTTGCCGTCCTTGACAAAGCCGGTGACTTCGCAGTTCTGGATGATGTCCACGCCCAGCTCGTCACACTTGCGGGCGAAGGCCCAGGCCACGTGGTCGTGCTTGGCAATGCCTGCGCGCGGCTGGTAGGTGGCACCCATAACGGGGTAGCGGATGTTGTCGCTGATGTTCAGGATGGGGCAGAGTTCCTTGACCTGCTTGGGGTCAAGCCACTCAGCGTCCACGCCATTGAGCTTGTTGGCGCCCACGCGCCGCATGCTTTCACGGACGTCGCCCAAAGTGTGGGCGAGGTTCATGACGCCGCGCTGGCTGAAGAGGAAGTCGTACTCGAGCTCCTCCGGCAGGATCTCCCAGAGCTTGAGGGCGTGCTCGTAGATGGCCGCGCTCTCGTCCCAGAGGTAGTTGGAGCGGATGATGGTGGTGTTCCGGGCCATGTTGCCACCGGCCAGCCAGCCCTTTTCCAGCACCGCGATGTTGGTCATCCCGTGGTTCTTGGCGAGGAAGTAGGCGGTGGCCAGGCCGTGCCCGCCGCCGCCGACAATCACGGCGTCATAGGAGGACTTGGGTTCCGGGTTGCGCCAGAGGAAGTCCGGGTGCTCGGGGAGGAGATCTGCGCTCACTGGGCTGCTCCAATCAGGTCTGCTTCGAGGGCGACAACTTCGGTGCCGTCATTGAGGTGGGGGTAGAGGGGGAACTCCTCGGCAAGGGCCGTGACCCGGGCGCGGAGTTCGACGGCGGTGCTGTCATCCATGGTGCCGGTGCCCGCAGCGGCGATGAGCGCCGTCGCGATGATGTCCGCAACCTCGGTAAATTCCCTGCCGCCGAAGCCGCGGGTGGCGAGGGCGGGGGTGCCGATCCGGAGGCCGGAGGAAACCATGGGCGGGCGGGGGTCGAAGGGGACGGCGTTGCGGTTCACGGTGATGCCGATCCGGTGCAGGGCGTCTTCGGCCTGCTGGCCGTCCAGCTCGGAGTTGCGGAGGTCCACGAGGACCAGGTGGACGTCCGTGCCGCCGTTGACCACGGAAATTCCTGCTGCGGCAACGTCGTCGCGGAGGAGCCGTTCGGCGAGAAGCTTGGATCCCTGCAGGACGCGCACCTGGCGTTCCTTGAATTCAGGGCTGGCGGCGAGCTTGAAGGCCACTGCCTTGGCGGCGATGACGTGCTCCAGCGGGCCGCCCTGCTGGCCGGGGAAGACTGCGCTGTTGATCTTCTTGCCGTACTGCTCCTTGGCGAGGATGACGCCACCGCGGGGTCCGCCAAGGGTTTTGTGCGTGGTGGTGGTGACAACGTCTGCGTAGGGGACCGGGTTGGGGTGGAGCCCGGCGGCCACCAGGCCGGCGAAGTGGGCCATGTCCACCATGAGATAGGCGTCCACAAGGTCGGCGATGCGGCGGAATTCGGCGAAGTCCAGCTGGCGGGAGTAGGCGGACCAGCCGGCGACGATCAGCTTGGGGCGGTGCTCCAGGGCCAGTGCCTCGACCTCGGCCATATCGATGCGCAGGTCTGATTCGCTCACGTGGTAGGGGACCACGTTGTAGAGCTTGCCGGAGAAGTTGATCTTCATGCCGTGCGTCAGGTGGCCGCCGTGAGCCAGGCTCAGGCCCATGATGGTGTCGCCCGGGTTCAGCAGGGCGAACATGGCGGCGGCGTTGGCCTGCGCGCCGGAGTGCGGCTGGACGTTGGCGAATTCAGCGCCGAACAGGGCCTTGACGCGGTCAATAGCCAGCTGTTCCACAACGTCCACGTGCTCGCAGCCGCCGTAGTAGCGCTTGCCCGGGTAGCCCTCGGCGTACTTGTTGGTGAGGACCGAGCCCTGTGCCTCCATGACTGCGGACGGGGCGAAGTTCTCCGAGGCGATCATTTCCAGTGTGGACTGCTGGCGGCCCAGCTCGCTGTTTATGGCCTGCTGGACCTCGGGATCGACTACGGAAAGTCGCTCGTTCAACTGCTCAACCACGGATGCTCCTTTTGAAATACCACATTTGCAATGACTGATATATCAGTGTGAGGTCAATGGTATGATTAGGGTCACAGCAGAGTCAATAGCTGGACCGAAAGCGGCGTAACGCGACGAGTTCGGGTTCAGCGGGTATTAAAGATTGGAGCGGCGCCTTGAATGCACTTCTTGCCCTGACCCCTGCCGAGGAGGAAGCCCCTTCGCAGGCGGAGGCCGCATACCGGCAGCTGCGGGACAAGCTCATCATGCTGGAGATCCGTCCGGGCGAGCCGATCAACGATGGACAGTTGGCGGCCGAGCTTGGCTTCAGCCGCACACCCGTCCGCGAGGCGATCAAGCGGCTCGAGGTGGACCACTTGGTCATTTCCTATCCGCGCCGGGGGACTTTCGCCACCAACGTGGACTTCACCGAGCTCGCGGACGTTTCGGAGATCCGGGAACTGCTGGAGCCCTTGGCTGCCCGGCGCGCAGCCGGCCGGGCGAGTGAGAGCATGCGCCGCGAACTGCTGGAGGTGGCCGATGCCATTGCCGGGCTTGAGCCCAGTCCGGGGGAGTCCCGTGACCTGATGCGCTACGACCTGATGGTGCACCGGCTGATTTACAAGGCGGCCGCCAACCCGCACCTGGAAGACACACTGATCCGCTACGACAACCTCGCCACCCGGATCTGGTGCGTGGTGCTGGACAAGGTCCCCTCGGTGACCGGACACATTACCGAGCATGTGGACCTGCTCAAGGCGGTAGCTGCGGGAGACGCCGACAAGGCGGGTGAGCTGGCCCTGCACCATGTCACGAGTTTCGAGGAAACCATCCGCAAGGTGCTCTAAGCTTCAGCTCAAACGCTCTCCCACCCTTCACCGCTGGAACCGGGACGCTCTCACTTTCAAAAGGATGGAAAAACGCACGATGCCCGCTGCCACCCGGAACGCCACGGACCGCACCGTCAGGATCGGCGTCGCCTTCATAGGTGTCCTGCTCATTGCAGTTAACCTTCGGGTGTCCTTTGTCAGTGTCGGACCCGTACTCGCGAACATCAGCACCGACCTTGGCCTCTCAAGCACCGCAGCAGGCTTCCTGACAGGGCTTCCGCTTATTGCTTTCGCAGTCTTCTCACCCGTGGCGCCGCGCTTCGCTTCCCGCCTGGGCCTGGACCGGGCGCTCTGGATGTCCCTGCTGATCCTCACCTCGGGCATTTTGCTTCGCTCCCTGCCTGTGCCGGGCTTCATCTGGGCGGGCACGGCACTGATTGGCTTGGCTATCGCGTTTCTCAATGTCCTGGTCCCATCGCTCGTGAAGCGGGACTTTCCCCTGAGGGTCAGCCAGCTCACCGGAAGCTACACCGCCACCCAGGCCGCCTTCGCCGCGATGGGTGCCGCCGTCGTCGTTCCCGTGGCACAGACGTCCCCCGCGGGATGGCGGCTTGCCCTCGGCATCTGGGTGGGACTGGCCCTTGTAGCTATGGCGGTGCTCCTGCCGTGGCTGCGCCGGCACAAGTCGGGCACCGTAAACGCCACGACGCCGAAGGTCTCCTACCGGTCGCCCTGGACCTCAGCCTTGGGCTGGCAGGTGACCATCTTCATGGGACTGCAGTCGATCGCCTTCTACGTCCTGATGGCATGGCTGCCCACCATCGAACAAAGCCGCGGGGTGTCCGCCACGACAGCCGGCATCCATCTGTCCGTTTTCCTGCTCATCAGCGTCTTCGCCAGCCTTGCTGCAGGGGGAGTCCTTCACCGCGGGTCGGACCAGCGGCTGGTCTCCTTCTCGAGCGGCGCCGTTATGGTCGTGACATTTCTCGGGCTTGCACTTGCGCCGGACCTCGTGTTGCTGTGGGTCCTGCTTGGGGCCATCGGGTGCGGGAGCCTCATTGTCATCGCCCTCTCGCTGTTCAGCCTCCGGACCGTTAGCTACCCGCAGGCGGCGTCCTTGTCCGGTATGGCACAATCCGTCGGCTACGGTCTGGCTGCTGTTGGGCCGGTAATGTTCGGTGGTCTTCGCGACGTGAGCGGAGGCTGGACACTTCCGCTGCTCGTCACTGCGGGCATCATGGCAGTTGTCGCCGTAACGGGTGTGCTTGCTGGGCGTGACCGGGTGATCAGGTGATCAGCGGTTCAGTGTGACGCATGGTTGGTTCGTTAGGGCGGGGCGGCAGTTTCGTTGGCGTGGTGAATTCTAGGCGGTGCCCGACGCGTGCGTCTGTCAGGTTGGAATCTAAGACTGTTCGCCGGGGCGTGCAGGAAGCGCTTTATGGACCCTATTCTGACGGTGTTTGAGGTGGTGCCTGACGTTAGGTTGGGGTGTACGTAAACTGCCGGTGGAACGAGGTCTCGTCGATAGCTGATGGCTGCGTTGCCCTTGGGGTAGGCAGCCGTCCCACGGTCCCTTATTTGCCTCGCATGAGTGGTATCGCTTCAAGGGTGTCGATCAGTCGCCTACCCATTCCGCCGTCCGTCCAAATCCAGAAGCAGGATTGGTCGGGCATTACCTCGTCCACGGTACCGCTTAGGATTTCATGTCCTATACGTACCGATACGTGGTTTCCGGGCGAGGGGATTTCGAGTTTCAGGCAAGCTCCTGATTCGCCGGAAGCGACCTCCAAAGGGAGGTTTGCAGGGATATCCAATGTGTCACCTTTCGATGACATGCCGAAGATGCTGTTGTGGTTTGGAAGGGTCTGCAGGCATGTCGTGGTGGTTCCTTTGGTCACCTCTCGGCCGGCTCATACTGCTGGCGGACCAGCCCGAAGGGGACGGCAGGATGTGCCCGAACAATATATCTGTCAGTGTCGACGCGTGATACAAGAATTCCTGTTTTGTGTTTCGTGGCGGCCTCTTGGACGACTTCGATTGCTCTGGTCACGGTGTCGTCTACTTCAGAGGCCTGTTTGGTATGTACTTCCAGCATGCCGGGGGTTTGGGATTGCCTAGTGCAATCGGTCATGGTGTCCGTCTTCCTGGTTCGAATGGTGGCGCCGGTATCGATGATCGTTGGGCCCTCGACCGCTGTGCCGGCTAGAACACGGACTCGCCTCCGTCCGAGGGGAGGATGGCGCCGTTGATGTTGACGCTGTCGTCGCTGAGCAGGAACGTGATCGAGGCCGCAAGGGCCTCGGGAACGGCGATGGGGACGTCGGCGCGCTGGGTGTCGATGCGCTCCTGGCCGAAGGGGCTGGTGTTGACGGGACGCATACCGGTGAGAGTTCCGCCTGGGGCGACGCTGTTGGTCCGGATTCCTTGCGGTTCGTACATGAACGCCATGCTTCTGGTGATGCCGACAACCGCGTGCTTAGAGGCCGTGTAGACGAGTCCGGAGGAAGAGCCACGCAGCGCCGCTTCGGAGGCGATGTTGACGACGGACCCTCGTTTAACTGCGAGCATCAGCGGGAGCACGGCGCGTGTCAGCCGGATCACGCCGAACACGTTCACGTCGAAGACCCGGTCGAGAACGGCGTCGTCGACTTCGTGCAGCGGGGCGAAATCGTCGCTGAGACCCGCCACATTAGCGAGAGCATCGACGCGCCCTTGGGTCGCCTCCAGGATCGCAGCGACGCCGTCCTCGGAGGTGATGTCCGCTGCCACTGGGACGACCGTTCCGGCGGGAAGCTGCTCGACGAGCACGGCGAGGCGGTCGGCGGACAGGTCGACGGCGATCACCGTGCCGCCCTCGCGGGCGACGCGGGAGGCGACGGCCCGGCCGATGCCGGACGCGGCGCCGGTGACGATCACCGTCCTCCCGGCAAAGCGGTCGGGGGTGATCCTCTCCGACCAGGCGACCCCGACGGCCTCCTCGTCGGACGGCACACGGCCGCCGTTAGCTCGGGCCACGAGCGAGTCGACGAGGCCAACGGGCGCACCGGGAGACGAGGCGACGAGGTAGCCGAAGGGCACCTTGCGCAGGGCGGAGAGTGCTCGTTCGTCCATGCCTGCCTGCTGGGCGATGCCGAGCAAGATCGGTGCTCCGGCAGGGTGCTGCAGCCAGGCTCCGATGGTGCTGTTCCCGGTCAGAGCACCGTGGTTGTCGGTCATCGAACGATGCTTTCCGGGGAGTCGGTGGTGGACGCGGTGATGCTCTCGCGGGCGATCTCTCCCAGCCGGGCGAGGCTGGGCTTGGGGTGCCGCTGAAACGTGTCGCGGTCGACGGCGATAAGGCCAAAGGTCGGATCCCAGTGGCCCCACTCGAAGTTGTCGAGAAGGCTCCAGTGGAGGTAGCCGCGCACGTCGACGCCGTCCGCGACTGCCTCGTGAAGGTGCGCGATCGCTTCCTCGGTGTACGCGATGCGACGGTCATCGTCGGGCGTGGCGATGCCGTTCTCGGTGACCAGGAGGGGCACCCCTCCGGACACCTCGAACGAGTGCCGGAGCGCGATGCCGAGAGCGTCAGGGCGGTACGGGGTGCCGACCATCGTGTTCTCGGGACTCGGCGGATTTGGGACTAGGCCGTTCGCGTCGATGGCCTGTACCGAGTAGGCCTGCACTCCGAGGAAGTCATCTCCGCGGGCGGCCTCTAGGAAAACGTCCTCGCGAATCTGCTGCTCGTGGACGAGCCGTTCCTCCCCTCCGGGGAGGGCGTAGAAGGCCTGGTTCGCGACGGTCCAGCCGACTTTCGCGGACGTCAGCTCACGGACGATCTCCCGCGCGGCGTGGTGCGCGTCGATGAGGCGCTGCGTCGTCTCGGGGGACGGCGAGGGGAGGGTGAAGTCTCCCTCAGGCTGGATCGTGGGGGTGTCGATCTTGGGTACCGCGTCGGAGTTGATCATGCGGCTCATCAGGATCATGAACGAGAACATATTCGGCTCGTTGATGGTGCACACCCACTCGACGCCGTCGAGGATCGTGCATGCTTGGCGTACGTAGGCGGTGAATCGCTCAAGTGCGGTGTCTCCGAGCCAGCCGCCCTCCTCGATGAACCAGCGCGGGCTCGTGAAGTGGTGCAGGGTCACGACCGGTGTCAGGCCGAGGCTGATCGCCGTGTCGATCATGCGCCGGTAGTGGGAAAGTTCCGCGCGGGAGTACTGTCCGGGCAGCGGCTCGATGCGTGACCACTCGATTCCGAACCTGTAGGCGGTGAGCCCCGCGTCGGCGAGCAGGCGCATGTCCTCCTCGTAGCGGTGGTAGGAGTCAACCGCATCTGCGCTGGCCGCGAAGTGAGGGGCGCGCTGCTCGTAGATCCACCAGTCGCTGTTAAGGTTGCCGCCCTCAATCTGGTGCGGTGCGGTTGATGCTCCCCAGAGGAAGTCCGGTCGTAGTGCGGTCATGCGGGGCTCTCCTGCTTCGAGGTGATGGTGAGGGTGGTGGCCAGCTCGGCGGTGGAATCGCCGCCGACCCAGATGTCGAACGTCGTCGCCTCCTGGACCCGTTCGCGGGTCGCGGCGCTCCAGTAGCTCAGCTCGGTCGGTCCGAGATCGAAAGTCACGGTGCGCTTCTCGGCGGCGTCGAGGGTGAGCCGGGTGAAGCCTTTCAGCTCTCGGACGGGGCGGGTGGCGCTGCCGTGCCGCTGGTGCAGGTAGAGCTGCACGACGTCGTCCGCCGAGCGCGTGGAGGTGTTGGTGACGGTGACCGATACCGACACGCTCTCGCCCACGGCGATCCGGTCGCGATCGACGGTGAGGTCGGCGTACTCGAATGAGCCGTAGCTGAGGCCATAACCGAACGGGTAGAGCGGGGTCGAGCTGTCGTTCCAGTAGCGCTTGTCCTGGTGCTCGGGCTGGAATGTGCGCATGTGCGAGTAGATCATCGGCACGTGTCCGACGTGACGGGGCCAGGTGAAGGGCAATCGGCCGGCGGGGCTGGCGTCGCCGACGAGTAGTGCGGCCACGGCATCACCTCCGCGCGTCCCGGGGTACCAGACCTCGAGGATCGCGTTGGAGTTATCCGCCGGCCAGCGCAGGTCCAGGGGCCGGCCGGACATGACGAGCACGACCACGGGCGTTCCGGTCGCGGTGATGCGCTGCAGCTGCTCGAGCTGGCGTCCGGGCAGATCGAGGGTCGACGTCGATGCGTTCTCGCCGATCTGGTTCTGGCGTTCGCCGATGACGACAATGGCGACATCGGCGTCCGCCGCCGCGCGGACGGCCTTCTCGATCTCTGCGTCATCGTCGTGGTCGGCGGGGGTAGGCGCCACGGTGGGGTCAGAGCGGTCGAACATCGAAGGAAACAGCCGCTCGGGGATGCCGGCACCAACGGCATAGGTGACGGTCGCCTCCCCGTCGAGGCGCGTCCGCAGTCCGTCGAGGATGCTTACGGCCTCGTCGACGTCGTGGTCGAACACCCATGGTCCGAGGACGTCCCGTCGGCTGCCGGCAAGCTGGCCGATGACGGCAACGGACCCGATCGTCGACGGGTCCAGCGGCAGGAGACCGTCGTTCTTCAGGAGGACGGCGGAGCGCTCGGCGGCCGTCTGCGCGAGCTCGCGGTGCTCGGCCGTGGCGAGCACGTCGCGGCCAGCGTCCTCGTCGGCATAGGGGTTCTCGAACAGGCCGAGCTGGAACTTGGCCGTCAGCACGCGGTGCGCTGCCTGATCCAGTGAGGCCTCGTCGAGCAGGCCTTGGGCGACGGCGTCAGGGAGGTTACCGAAGTGGGCCTCGAACGTGGCCATTTCCATGTCCAGGCCGGACGTGACAGCCCGGACCGCGGCGTCCATGGGGGAGGAGGCGAAGTGCTGAGTTTCGAGGGACGTCACGGCGTTCGCGTCGGAATTGACGAAGCCCTCGAAGCCGAGCTCACCGCGCAGGACGTCGGTCAGCAGCCATCGGTTCCCACTGGCCGGGACGCCGTTGAGCTCCATGTAGGCGCTCATGATATTGCGGGCCCCCGCGTCGATCGCCGCCTTGAACGGAGGGAGGTATACGTTGTGCAGCTCGGAGTCGGAGAGCTCGACGTCGTCGTAGTCGCGGCCACCTCGGGAGGCGCCGTAGCCCGCGAAGTGCTTGGGGCCTGCCAGGACATTCGAGGGGCCGAGATCTCCCTGGAAGCCCTCGACCTGGGCGGCGGCCATCGCGGAGGCGAGGTATGGGTCCTCTCCTGCACCCTCGACGATTCGTCCCCAGCGCGCGTCGCGGGCGATGTCGATCATCGGGGCGAAGGTCCAGTGGATCCCGGACGCGCGCGCCTCCCGCGCGGCGACGGACTGGCCGGCGCTGACGCCGGCGGGATCCCAGGAGGCCGCCTGAGCAATCGGCACGGGGAAGATGGTGCGGAGGCCGTGGATCACGTCGAAGCCGAAAAGTAGCGGAATGCCATGGCGGCTGCTCGTGATCGCCAGCCTCTGCAGGCGATTGGCCATCTCGGCCGATTTCACGAACAGCAGCGATCCCGCACCACCCCTCGCGATGGCCTCCTCGACCATCTCGGGTTGACGAAGGAACCGACGCTGCTCGGGCGGAAGCGACTCGATGTCCAACCCACCGGGCAGAGGACCCATGTCACCGAAGTAGAAGTACTGGCATAGCTGCCCGGCCTTCTCCTCAATGCTCATGCGGGTCAGCAGGTCCTTCGCCCGCTCCTCGGCGGGAAGAGTCGGGTCGAGATAGGGGTGGTCGGTCATGCGAGAGCCTTTCGAGGACGTGGTCGGTACGGTAAGGGGCGGATCCGCGCGATCAGTCCGCACCTGACGGCTGCCGAAGGAAGCGTGCGCGCCTGCTTCACGTCGTCCGGCGTCCAGGCCGCTTCCGGTCCTGTCTCGTTCTTCATCTGATCCTCCTCGACCGACGCCGAAAAAAATGGTGTGGCGTTGTTTTCGCCAAGGTATCATGAATTCCGGGCCGCACCATTGCTTTGGCCGAAGATTCCCAGGAGGTTCGCGTGACGGTTACATCGAGGGCCCGTGGTTCGTACGCCAAGACCGAGCGCGTGCGCAACAGGATCCTCGACGCCTCGGCCGAGGTCTTCGGCGAGTTGGGCTACCGGGCCACGACGATGAAGCAGATCGCGGAACGCGCGGGCATCAGCGATGGCGGCCTGGTGCATCACTTCGCCAACAAGTCTGAGTTGCTCGAAGCGCTGCTGGAGCGCCACGAGGCGATCGCCGCCGAACGGTACACAGAGAAGCGCCCGATCGGGATCGAGGCTTTCCTCACGATGCTCGATGTCGTCCTCGAGGATCGGAACCGACCGGGTATCGTCGAGCTTCACAGCATCCTCTCTGCGGAAGCGGCCTCGCAGGAGCATCCCGCGCACGAGCATTACCGCGATCGCTACCGCCGCGTCCGGTACTTCATCCAGGTGACGTTCGAGCAGCTCGAACGCGAGGGGCTGACGGTTGGAGCCATGTCCGGACAGGACATCGCTGCCGCCTACATCGCCCTCAGTGACGGCCTGCAGCTCCAGTGGCTCTACGACCGCGACGTCATCGACGTAAACGGGATCCTGCTCCGGTTCCTTAAGTCAGTCATCCCCTCCTTCGCGGAGAACGACAGGGCGGCACCGGGCGTCTGAGCTCGTCTGACGCGACAGCGCGGTGACGTGACCGACGGCGCAAAGCGCTCCCGCGCACGGGCGGCGCTGCTTCCGTGATGCCGCGAGGAGGGGCCGGGCGGGCTCCGGACGCGAGTGCTCCCGCACCACCGGGACCGCGCGGGCCGGCCTGACGACCGCGCTGCTTTCCCTGCGATGAAATCCGCATGGATCTCGGCCTCTCCGGCCGTGGAGGCACGGACCGCCCCTGGTGCGAGAGGGGGCCACCCGGACGCGGGAACCACCCAGAGCAGATATGCTGCGAAAAAAATGTTGCGGCATTGTTTTTTATGCTATCGTCTTCGAAAACAACGCCGCACCATTTTTTTCGGCATTAACGATCGAGGAGGATCACGTGGAGTCCGACGCGCAGAGTCCTTGGGGCCTCACGGCCGGCGAGCAGGGCGAGTGCGGCATCGTGCCCACCAGATGCCCGGTGCTCACGTGGATTCCGGCTCCTGGAGAGGATTCGCTGCCCGAGTACGAGATCGAGGCCGTCGTCAACGACGGTGAGCCGCAGACGGCCGCGGCCGGTCCGGTGCTCCGCGTCCTGTGGCCGTTCGCCCCCGTTCCCAGCCGAAGCGTCGTCCGCTGGCGGGTCCGCGAGAGCGGGGAAGCCTGGTCACCGTGGGCGGTCTTCCGCTCGGCTCTGTGGACGGAGCCCGACTGGGCGGCGCGATGGATCTCGGCGCCGGAGAGCTCTGAGCATCGCGCTGCGGAGAACCGCGGCGGGTTCGTGCTCCGTCGCACGTTCACCCTCGAGCACCCCGTACGCTCCGCCACGCTCTACGCCACCGCGCTTGGTATCTACGACGCCACCCTCAACGGCGCCCGCGTCGGCGAGATCGAGCTCGCCCCGGGCTTCACGAGCTACGACCTCACGCTCCACGCGCAGGCCTACGACGTGGCCCGCCACCTGCGCGAGGGGGAGAACGTCCTCGAGTTCACGGTGACGGACGGCTGGTTCCGGGGACGCAATGGCGGCGCCCAGCCCCGGGACTGCTGGGGCGAGCGTCTCGGCGTCCTCGCCCGCCTCGACATCGACACCGCCGGCGGTCCTCTCGCCGTCGCCACCGACACTGACTGGGTCGCGGTCTCCTCACCGATCGTACGCGCCGATCTCATGCGCGGTCAGACGAGCGACCTCCGCCGGAACGGTGGCGAGCCTCTGCCGGTGGAGGTGGACATCGTTACGGCGCCCGTCCCCACCTGGTCGCCCGCGCCATCGGTCCGCCGCATCGCCGAGCTGCCCCCTCTCGCGCTCACGGAGATCCGCGATGGCGTGTCGATCCTCGATGTGGGCCAGAACCTGACTGGCTGGATCCGGCTGAGCGATCTCGGCCCCGACGGGGCGGAGACGGTTCTTGAGTACGCGGAGCACCTCGCTCCGGACGGCGACATCACCACCGCACACCTGGACATGACCAACCGGCACGGAGAGAGGATGTCGGGCGCACAGCTCGACTCGGTCATCGCCGGCGGCGGTGCAGTTGAGTTCGAGCCACGGCATACCGTCCACGGCTTTCGCTACGTCCGCATCCGCCACCACGGTCGCCCCCTCGCCCTCGAGGATACGACCGTCGTCGTCGTGCACTCCGATCTCCCTCTGGTCGGCGAGTTCCGCTCAGACGCCCCCGACCTCAACGCGCTCCACGCCGCGGCCGTATGGAGCTTCCGCAGCAACGTCATCGACATCCCCACGGACTGCCCCACCCGGGAGCGCTCCGGCTGGACTGGCGACTTCCAGGTTTTCGCCTCGACCGCCGTACAGCTATACAACATCGACGGCTTCGCCGCAAAGTGGCTCCAGTCGGTCCGCGACGATCAAGCCGACGACGGCGTGCCGGCCTCCTTCTCGCCCGACAGTGAACGCTCTAAGCTTGACCGCGCAGCGCCGACATCCCTCACCGGGGGATCTGCCGGTTGGGGTGACGCGCTCATCGAGATCCCGTGGGTGCTCTACCGGGCCTACGGGGACACCGAAATCCTCGAGGCTAGCTGGACCTCGATGGTCGCCTTCCTCGAGTACGCCCTGACCTGCGCCCGTACCCGACGTCATCACGAGCGCGCTGCTCGTCGTCCTGAACCGGCGCCGCACGAGATCTACATCTGGGACGCACCCTTCCACTACGGCGAGTGGCTGGAACCGAAGAAGCGCCGCGCGGACGGCACACTCATCGACCCGATGGCGGAGGACATGCGGGCGTACATGTCCGCTGATCGCGGCGAGGTCGGCACGGCCTTCCTGTTCCGGTCGCTCGACACCCTCGCCCGAATCGCCGTCGTGCTCGACCGACCCTGCGACGCGGAGCACTACAGCGGTCTCGCCGGGAAGGTGCGGGACGCGTGGCGGACCGAGTTCCTCCTCGACGACGGACGCACCGACACCGACACGCAGGCCGCCTACGTGCGCGCTCTCGCCTTCGACCTCGTCCCGGCACCGCTCCGACCGGCCGCGGCCGCTCGCCTCGCGCGACTCATCGAGGATGACGGCGACCACCTCGGAACAGGATTCCTCTCGACGGGGATGCTCCTGCCCGTCCTCGCTGAGACCGGCTACGCCGACCTCGCCTCCCGCGTGCTGATGCAGCGCACCACCCCGTCCTGGCTGAATATGCTCGACCGGGGCGCAACCACGATGTGGGAGGACTGGGACGGCGTCACCGACGACGGGCAGGCCCACGAGTCGCTGAATCACTACAGCAAGGGTGCCGTGGTCCGGTACCTGCACGAATACATCGCCGGGGTCCGCCAGAGCGGGGGATCAGTCGCCTGGGAGCGCTTCGACGTCGCGCCGGTGCCGTTCTCCCCGGCGTCGGAGGCGTCGTACCGGCTCCTCACCCCTCGTGGGCCGCTCGAGGTGTCGTGGCGGAGCGGCGAGGAGTTCGTTCTGGACGTTCTCGTTCCCTCCACAGCACGCGCGACGGCGACCCTTCCCGATGCGACCGTCCATGCGCTCGGACCCGGTCGCCACACCCTGCGGTGTGCGCGAGCACCGGAGCCCGCTCACTCCGTCAAATAACTTCCGCCGCTCCTGGCCACGAGACGAGCGGCAGTCACCCTCATAGCAACCGTGGCTCGATTTCACGCACCATAACAAAGGAGTTCAGCAGTGAAGAACCTATTCCCGCGCCGACGAGTCCTCGCCGGCGCCCTGACCGTCCCGCTCCTCCTCGGACTCACCGCGTGCAGTGGCTCAAATGAGGCCGAGAGCGGCGGTCGGAGCCTGACCGTGTCGATCAGTGGACAGCCGCCGTCGTTCGATCCCGCGACCGCCGACCTCGGCGAATCCGCGTACATCTGGACCGGCCTCTACGACACCTTGCTCAAGGTCGACGTCGACGGCGCCATCCAGCCCAACGCTGCCGAGAAGTGGGAGTACTCGGAGGACGGGTTGACCCTGACGCTGACCCTGCGCGAAGGCCTCACCTTCAGCGACGATTCCAAGGTCACCGCCGAGGACGTCGCTGCAACGATCGAGCGCAGCCGCACCTCCCCGGGCCTTCGGGCGACCGATCTCGCCCTCGTCTCCTCGGTCAAGGCGACCGACGAGCGCACCGTCGTCCTCACGCTCAGCAAAGGCGATCCGGCTCTGCTGGTGAACCTCGCGACCGGCGCCGGGATCATTGCCGAGGCGTCCGACCTCAAGAACGAGAGCCTAGCGCTCAGCCCCCTCGAATCCGGTCCGTATGTCCTGGACGACGAGGCGACCAGCACCGGCGCCACCTACGTGCTGAACCGTCGCGACGACTACTGGAACGTCGATGCTTACCCGTACGAGAAGGTCACGGTCCGCGTGATCGAAGACCCGCAGGCGCGCTTCAACGCCCTGCAGTCCGGTGAGCTCGACGCCGGGAACGTCACGGCCGACCAGGTCTCCGCCATGAAGGCAGCCGGATTCACGGCGAAGCCGATCGAGGCGCAGGCCTGGGGTGGACTGATGTTCCTGGACCGCAAGGGGGAGCTCGTCCCGGCGCTCGGCGATAAGCGTGTCCGCACCGCGATTGCGATGGCGTTCGACCGCGACCTCTACGTGAAGCAGCTGCTGCAGGGGGCGGGACGGCCGACCGACCAGATTCTGAACCCGATCCAGGCCGGATACTCCGCCGATCTCGAGGGCCACTGGAAGTACGATCCCGACGCGGCTAAGGCGCTGCTCGCCGAAGCCGGCTACCCGAACGGGATCGATCTCGTCATGCCGAGCAGCTACTTCTCCACTCGCTTCGAGCCTGCCATCACCCAGTCCCTCGCCGACATCGGGGTCCGGGTGACGTGGGAGGCCGTCCCGCCGCAGGAGGTCTATGCCTCCCTCTCCAGCGGCAAGTATGCGATGGCGTGGTTCTTCGAGGGTCTCAACGCACCGTCGATCATGACGCGCAGCAGCTTCTCCGCCAACGGCAGCCTCAACCCCTCGGGCTACACCAGCCCTGAGCTGGACGGCCTCTTCGACAAGCTCTCCGCGACCCCGGACATCGACGCTCAGGCACCGATCTACGAAGCCATCAACCGCCACGGGGTCGAGGAGGCCCTCGTCGCTCCGATCTTCTACACCAGCACCACCTGGACCACGAAGCCCGGAGTCGAGTTCCTCCCGAACGGAGCGATCCCAATCTACCTGAGTAGCTTCGGCGCCAACTAGCAGCCCATCAAAACGTAGGTGCGGCCGGCTCATCCCGGCCGCACCCGCTCGACCCGTTTGGGAATCCATGACCCTCTACATCCTCCGGCGGCTGGCTGCTGGTCTCGTGCTGGCGGTACTGGTGACGTTCATCACCTATCTCCTGCTCTCTCCCTCGTTCGAATCGATCGTGCGAGGAATGCTCGGCAACTCGAGCACCGACGAGAACGTCGCCGCCGCGATGGCGTCGCACAAGTTCGATCGGCCTGTCGTGGTGCAGTACTTGGACTGGCTCGCCGGCGTCCTCCGCGGTGATTTCGGCAACTCGATGTTCACCAGCGAGCCCGTCGCGGGAGCCGTAGGACGGCGACTGGGAGTGACCCTCTCAATCGTCCTCCCGGCTCTGGCGATCAGCCTCGTCATCAGTGTGCTGCTCGGTGTCCTCGCCGCTGTCCGCGGCGGCGTCATCGACAAGGTCACGCAGATAGTCTCCCTCGTCGGCTTCCTCCTCCCCTCGCTGCTGCTGGCCATCGCGCTGGTGCTCCTCTTCGCGATCACGCTGCGATGGCTGCCCGCGACGGGCTACACCCCGGCGTCGGAGGACTTCGGGCGTCACATCGCCACCATCACCATCCCCGTCGTCGTCCTGCTCATCGCGGGAGTCGCCAACCTGGCGGCGCAGGTACGCGGCGCCATGATCGGCGAGCTCCGCAAGGACTACGTCCGTACCCTGCGCGCCCGCGGCCTCCCGGAGGGGCGGATCGTCCTCGGTCACGCTCTACGCAGCGCCGCCGGACCTGCGATCACTGTGCTGGGACTCGAGTTCCTCGCCATGCTTGGCGGCGCCCTGTTCATCGAAAAGGTCTTCGCGCTCCCGGGCTTCGGATCCTTCTCCCTGACCGCCGCCCTGCGCGGCGACGTCCCCGTCGTAATGTGCGTTACCGCATTCGTCGTCCTCCTGACCGTTGCCATCAACCTTGTCGTAGACCTCGTCAACGGTTGGCTAAACCCGAAGGCGAGACTCCTTTGACCGTCGACCAGCTCCTCAACGATCCCGACCTGCCCACCGTCGCTGGACGCCCATCCCTCGTTCGGCGGCTCCTACGCGATCCGCAGGCGATCGTCACGATCGGAATCGTCCTCGTCATCGTGGTCGCCGGATTCGTCGGACCCCTGCTGTGGACGATCGACCCGAACCAGGCCGATCTCACCGCGGCGAACGCGGAACCGGGAACCCCCGGCCATCCCCTCGGGGCCGACCAGTCCGGCCGGGACATCCTCGCGCGGCTGCTCGCGTCCGTTCAGACGAGCGTCTTCGCCGGGCTCATCGGCGTCTCCGTCGCCCTGATCGTGGGAGTGACGGCGGGGCTCATCGGGGGCTACCTCAGCAAGACCATAGCCGCCGGGACGGAATGGCTGTTCAACCTCATCATGACCTTCCCCGGCGTCCTGTTGCTGGTCGTGCTGATGCCCGTCACCGGCGGCGACTACCGCTTCACCATGCTCATCTTCGGAGTGCTCCTCTCCCCCTCGATCTTCCGCATCGTCCGGAACATGGTGGTTGCCACCAAAAACGAGCTGTTCGTCGATGCCGCACGCGTCGCGGGGCTCTCCGACGCCCGGATCCTCCGGCGACACATCCTCTCGGTGATCCGCGGGCCGATCATCGTCGCGGGCGCCTTCATGTTCGGCACGGCCGTCGGCGTCCAGGCCGGTCTCGCGTTCCTGGGCATTGGATCGAACGCGATCCCCAGCTTCGGATCGATGATCGCGGAGGGCTTCACCAACCTATATAACCGGCCACTGCAGTTCGTTTGGCCCAGCCTCGTTCTGGGCGTCCTCACGGCCGCTCTCGTGCTCCTTGGCAACGCGCTGCGCGACGTCCTGGAAGGACAGTCCCCGCACGGCTCCGGCAAGCGGGTCCGCCCCGAGACCACGGCTCCCGCTCCCACGGGCCGGGCGGCGGACACGTCCGCGCTCCTGAGCATCCGCGACCTCGCAATCGGCTACCCGACTGCCGACGGAACGGTTCGGAACGTCGTCCGCGGGATCAACCTGGACATCTCGGCAGGCGAGATCGTCGGTGTTGTCGGCGAGTCCGGCTCAGGGAAGACCCAGACCGCTTTTGCCGTCCTGCGGCTCCTCCCACCCGAGGCCGTCATAGTGAGCGGGTCCATCCACTTCCAGGGGGTCGACCTCCTCCGACTCTCCCAGACGGAGATGCGCAAGCGGCGCGGGAGCGCGATCGCCTACATCCCTCAGGAGCCAATGTCCAACCTCGACGCCTCCTACCGCGTCGGCGCTCAACTGGTCGAATCCCTCCGAGCGACGAGCGACCTCTCTCGAGCGCAAGCGAAGGCCAGAGTCCTCGAGCTGCTGGGCCGAGTGGGGATTCAAGATCCCGTCCGGGTGTTCAAGAGCTACCCGTTCGAGATCTCCGGCGGCATGGCCCAGAGAGTCCTCATCGCCGGGGCAGTGGCCAGCAAGCCGGCCCTGCTCATCGCGGACGAGCCCACCACCGCACTCGACGTGACCGTCCAGGCCGAGATCCTCGACCTGCTGCGCGACCTGCAGTCGGAGCTTGGCATGGCCGTCCTCCTCGTCACGCACAATTTCGGAGTCGTCGCCGACATCTGCGAGCGGATCGCGGTCATGAAGAACGGCGAGATCCTCGAGACGGGACCTGCGCTCCAGGTGTTCGACGCGCCGACCTCCCCGTACACGAGGAAGCTGCTCGCAGCAATCCTCGATGAAAGCAGTGTACGCACCGATCCGCCCGCGCCCGTCCACAAGGAGCAGACCGTATGACCGCCCTGTTAAGCGTCGACGCGCTCCGCGTCGCCTACCCCGGGAAAGCCTTCCGGCCCGCTACCGAAGTCATCCACGGCGTCTCCCTTGACATCGCCGCCGGAGAGACGCTCGGAGTCGTCGGCGAGTCCGGCTCCGGGAAGACGACGATCGGCCGCGCCGTCCTCGGACTCGCACCGGTCACCGCAGGGACGATCCACTTCGATGGGCGGGACATCGCCCACGCGCCCAAGCGCGTCCGCTCGAAGCTTGCGCGGGACATCCAAGTGATCTTCCAGGACCCCTATAGCTCGCTCAATCCCGCCATGACCGTGGGCGACATCCTCAGCGAACCTCTCATCGCACTGGGCGCGCGACCGGCCGCCGCACGCTCCCGGGTGAAGACGCTGCTCGACAGAGTCGAGCTCCCGTCGGATGCCGGGGACCGCCTGCCTCGCGAGTTCAGCGGCGGGCAACGGCAGCGCGTCGCCATCGCCCGTGCCCTCGCCCCGGAACCCCGTCTCATCGTCTGCGACGAGCCGGTCTCGGCGCTGGACCTCAGCACCCAGGCGATCGTGCTGGACCTCCTGCTCGAGATTCAACGCGCCACCGGCGTCGCCTACCTGTTCGTGTCGCACGACCTTGCCGTCGTCCGCCACATCAGCCACCGGGTCGCAGTCGTCTACCGTGGAGAAATCGTCGAGGTCGGCCCCGCTGCCACGGTCACTTTGGAGCCGGAGCACCCCTACACGCAGCGTCTGCTGCTGGCCGCGCCCCTGCCGCACCCGCTCGCCCAGGAGCAGAGGCGCGCCGAGAGGCTGCGGCTCCGTGTCCTGCAGGAGGAGCAGGATCGGCAGGCGAACCTCGTCTGAACGACACCGCGCCCACGGCTTGTTCTTCGCCCAGTCCTGTGCGGACACACCAATTAAACTTGCCGCCATGGTCGCGGCTGTGCAGGACAGGGCGGCACACGCATGGGTCGTCCTGATCGACTACTTGACGGTCCTCCCGCAGAACGGGGAGCCGTGCGGTGTGCTCCCGCTGCCGAAAGAGAGGCAGAAGTTCCTGCTCGAGGTAGCTCGAGGACCCTAAGGTTCGCCTCGCGCAGCCACGTGGCCCACCGGAGCGGGAGCGACGCCCTGCGAATGGAAGAACCACTCAATCGCGGCCGACATGTCGACGTTGCCAGGGTCGTACATCCACTGCGTTTGCAACCCGTCAATGAGCGCGATCAGAGAGATGGAGAGCACGTCGGGGTCAGCGTCAGCCGGCAGAACTCCCATCTCCAGCAACTTGGTGAAGGCCCGCTTATACGATCCACGGACCCATTCGTATCGCGCCTGGAAATAAGCGTGGGCGGGATGATCCGATTCAGAGGCTTCGTTGGAGAGCCGAGCGTAGAGCTCGACCAGCCCGGGAGCGTTGATATTGGCAACTACGTTCGCAAGCGTCCAGTCGCGTAGGTTTGCAGGGTCGCGGCTCAGAGCCTCCGTAGTGCGCTCAAGTTCCTGGTCGCGGCGGCGCAAGATCTCTGTGAACAAGGCGTCCTTCGAGCCGAAGTAATAGATGACTCCGTTGTGCGTGAGACCTACAGCATCGGCGAGTTCCTTTACGGTCGCCCGGCTGTATCCGTTCCGCGCAATGATCGTTAGCGCAGCCTCGAGAATCTCTGAGCGCTTCTGAATTCCTTTGTCGTACGAACCGCGTGCCATAAATCAACAATACGTGATGGGTTGCAGTTTTTAAAACTGCGTGTCATCCTGTTTTTAGGTGTCCACCGGGCACGTCTGAGGCTGCTTGCATCACGCGAGCAGCTCTTCACATCGTCGTGAAAGGCGCAGTATGTCGAAACGTGCAGTATCCGCGGATCAGCCCGAGTCTGCGGAAATTTCCTTACCGAACCGGCTCGGCTTCGGGACTGTTCTGGCCTGGTCCGGCGCCGCGGCGTCGTACTCCGTGAATTTCATCTTGTTCGGCTACGTCACCTTGTATGCGACGGACGTGCTGGGACTGAGTCCGGCGGTCATCGGTGGCGTCCTCGCGGTGACGACCATCCTCTCCGCGGTTACCGGGGTCCTTGCCGCTTGGCTGGTCGACCGCTCTCCTGAGACAAGGTGGGGCAAAGCGCGTCCGTTCGAGATCGCAGTTCCGGTCCTTTGGGTCTTCACCTTCGGCGTATTCGCCGTGCCGACCGGATTTGATCTCACGGCAAAGACGGTATGGATTGCGACAGCAATTCTCTTCGCACGCGCGTTCTGTCAGCCGTTCTTGGCGGCCAACGACCCGCTCTACATTGCTCGAGCCTTCGGACACCGCGACGTATTCGTGAAGCTCGCCGCCCGCGCCGGTGTCATCAGCATGGTCCCAACGATGGCCGTTGCAATCATCCTTCCTGGGATGCTGGCTGGTGTGGGTCGCTCCGCCTCCGGCTGGGCATCGATCGTTGGCATCACCGCGATCGCGATGGGTCTCATCGGCTTGACCCGGGGTGTCTTCGTCAAGGAAAAGTTCCCCAAGGAAGTCGGCGAAAAGCCGCCGACCTTCCGAGAGTTGCTAGAAGTCTTGAGGGCGTCGAAGTGGATCTGGGTCGTCGTTGCGATGCAGCTCGTCAGCTCTATCCAAACCGGTGTAGGCGCAGGCGCGTACTACTTCCGTTGGGTGGTCGGTGACCTTGCCCTGCAGGGGATGTTCGCCGCGCTGGCGGGCCTCATTATTCCCGCGATGCTGCTGATGCCTATCCTCGTTCGCCGCTGGTCCTTCTCGCAGGTGCTCGCCGTTGCCGCGGTGGTGGGCATCGTGGGAAACGTGCTCAACGCGCTTTCGGCCGGCAATATGGGAATCCTGCTGGTAGGTGGGCTCCTCGCAGGAATCGGCGTCCTTCCCGTCACGTACTTCCTCACTCTGCTCTTGCTCGACGTCGCTACCTTCCACGAGTGGAAAGGGCTGCGCCGCCTGGAGTCGACAATGGGTGGGCTGAATGGCATAGCAGGCGCGGTTGGCTTGGGTATCGCAGCCGGCATCGTGGGAATCGTCATGACGATGACCGGCTACGACGGGACCGCTGCCGCTCAGACAGACTCAGCGCTCGGCGGGATCACCTTCCTGTTCGGGTGGCTTCCAGCGATGTGCGGTGTGATTTCGCTGACGCTCGCTCTCGTGTACGGAAAGTTCGACCGAAAGATCTTGCCCGCCGTGCTGGCTGACCTCCGGTTGCGGGAGCGTGAATCTCCGAACGAAGTGGATCGTGCCGAGGCAGTGCTGCAGTCGACTAATGAACCGGGCATCGTATCGGTCCAGGGCATCGTCGTCCCCGTCTCCGCCGCGGAGGGAGTGGATCCCAGCGATTCACAACGCCGCGGCCTCTAGCGCCAACGTTCGAAACCCGAAGTGTCCGATACGAAAGAACGAGACTAGTTTGCCCATCACAACCGTCACCGGTCCAAATGTCGACTTCGCCGATGCGAAGTGGATCTCTCCGATCGAGCCAGAAATCCCAGCGGCCGGCCACCGCCCCGCCTACGAGTTCTCCCGCACCTTCGCCATCGACTCGCCCTCGGATGGGCAACTGACGATTACGGCGCATGGCATCTATGAGGCCTTCGTCAATGGTGAGCGAGTAGGCACAGAGGAATTGGCGCCTGGCTTCACCAGCTACCGCAGCCGACTCTATGTTCAGGATCACGACGTTTCGGCCCTCCTTCGCCCCGGTGATAACCGGCTGACTATCGTCGTCAGCGACGGGTGGTGGCGAGGCAAATGCGGCGCTGCCCGAGTGCCGGACAACTTCGGAAAGTCCGTTGCTGTGATCGTCCGGCTGCAGATGCGTGACGCCAAGGGCAAGCTTAGCGAGATGTATACGGACGGTCATTGGCAATACCGCATAGGTCCCATTGTCGCCGCCGATCTGATGGATGGGCAGACGACGGATTTGCGGCGCACCGACGTTCAGGAATGGCATGTCGTGGGCATCTGCGCCGAAGCCGCCGATTCGACACATGACCTCGAGCGATCTCCGGCGCCACCGGTCCGCAGGGTTCGCGAGTACCCTCCGGTATCGATCAGCCGGCTTCCGTTTGGTCGACAAATCGTGGACTTCGGGACCAACCTGAACGGGTGGATACGCCTTTCCCGCCTCGGCCCGGCGGGGCGCACCACCGTCCTGACCCATGGCGAAGCGCTCACCCAAGATGGTGACCTGACTACCAGTCACGTCGAGTTCGAACTCCCAGGGCAGGGGCGCCTGCCCCTGGGGCAAATAGATCGAGTCACATCTCGTGGCGTCAGCGGAGACGTGTTCGAGCCTCGCCACACAACGCACGGCTTCCGATACGTCGCTGTGGATGGCTGCGACGAAGACCTGCAACCCGATGACATCACGGCCGTTATGGTTCGTAGCGATCTCACCCCCACGGGAACATTCTGGTGCGATAGCGCCGATATCACCCGGCTCCACGCCATCACTGTCCAGAGCTGGCAGAGCAACAGCTGCGACATTCCCACCGATTGCCCGCAGCGGGAGCGTTTGGGTTACACCGGCGACTTCCAGATTTTCATCGATGCGGCCGCGTACGTCGATGACATCTCAGGTTTCGCGCGGAAATGGTTGCGGTCACTCGCCGACGACCAGCACCCGGACGGGCGCATCACCAACGTCGCGCCCGATTGCGGCCCGCTTCCCGGTTTCCCGGCCGGCGCGATGGATGGGTCTGCCGGGTGGGGAGACGCCGCCACCATTGTTCCGTGGGCGCTGTACCAGGCATACGGCGACAAGACCCTCCTTCGTGACTCCCTCCCGATGATGCGCCGGTGGGTGGACTGGGCCGCTGACCGGGCTGCAACCGAGCGTCACCCAAGCCGCAGTGCGAAGCGGGCCGTCGCCGCCCCACACGAACGGTATCTCTGGGACACCGGCTTTCACTGGGGGGAATGGAGCGAACCCGACGAACCCGAGTTCGATTACACCGCTGACCAGGCGATCATCGCCACAGCCTACCTCGCCCGTTCCAGTCAGCTCGTGTCGCTCGCCGCTCTGGAGTTGGGGCAAAAGGATCTGGCTGAGCACTACCGCGCGCTGCACGAACAGGTCCGTGCAGCATGGCAAGCAGAATTCGTCTGCGGGGGAGAACTCCGTACCGACCGCCAGGCAAACCATGTACGGGCCCTCGCCTTCAACCTCGTTCCCGAAGAACTCCGCAGCACCATCGCGGACCGGCTCGTTCAATTGATCCGCTCCGCCGGTGACCATCTCAACACCGGATTCCTCGCGACCGGGATGCTGCTTACCACTCTGGCGGAGAACGGCCACCTTGATGTGGCTTACGACTTGCTCACTCAACGCACCGAACCTAGCTGGTTCACCATGCTGGATCGAGGCGCGACAACAGTTTGGGAGAGCTGGGGGGGCATTGACGAGTACGGCCGAGCGCACGCATCACAAGATCATTACTCCAAGGGTGCCGTAATTACGTTCCTGCACCGCTACGTTGCCGGAATCTTGCCGCACGCAGACGCGCCCGGCTACCGGAAGTTCACCCTCCGGATACGACCCACCGCGCACGTGAGCGCAGCCGCCGGGAGCCTTCAGACGCGGTACGGCACTATTCACAGCGCCTGGAACGTTACCGACGGCACCGTGCACCTGACCGCTTCCGTGCCCCCGGGAACGCAGGCCGTCATCGATCTCCCCGGTCGAGCACCGTTCACCGTTTCAGCAGGCGACCACCGCTTCAGCTCCGCGCTAGAGCTTGACTTGGCCCCCCGCTGAATCGCCCCTGTGCCTACGCACGCGGCCGACGGTCGCCGTTGACGGGGCCCTCATGGCGTGCCGGTAGCCAAACCGGCAAAGCCGACCACCGAAAAGCTCCTAGTGTCCTCCGCCCTGACCAGTTAGCCACTTGCCTTGCATAGAGAGCGAGCCCCCGCGTGCCAACCCGACAGACTCAAATTGAACAGGCGTTGCCCCTTGGATCGAAGTGGGATTTCGAAACGGAGGACGTCCTCTTCGCGGAGCCCTACTTGGATGTCGACGAGTGGCGTGATGGTCCCGTGCGGCACCGTTATGTGCACGGAGGTTTCGGTGCAACGGACACACGTTTCTCGTTTTATTTCCCAGAACCGCAGGGATATGAGGGTCGCTTCTTTCAGCATGTCACCCCGTTTCCGCAAAGCGAGCACTTAGGACCGACGGTTCCGCTTGAATTTAACAAGATCGCCTTCGCTAACAGCAGTGGTGCTTTCTATGTCGAGACCAATGGCGGGGGAGCGCGGGCGGGGGATCCTTCCGCAGGTCTTGACCCGACCATTTCCGCTTACCGGGCGAATGCAGCCGTTGCCCGGTTTGCCAGGGTGGTGGCCCGTGCGATCTTTGGCGAGCACCGTATCTACGGCTACCTCTATGGGGGCAGCGGTGGCGGTTATCGCACGATCGCCGGAGCAGAGAACTCCGGAGGCGCGTGGGACGGGTACGTTCCGTACGTCATTGGTAGCTCTATGGCCATCCCCAACGTCTTTTGCGTGCGGATGCATGCCCTGAGAGTTCTCCGCGGCCGAATGCCGGAGATCGCGGATGCTTATGATGCCGGCGGTGATCTCTCGGCCCTCCAGCTCAGCGAGGATGAGTCAGCGGCATTCGAAGAGGTGACGCGCATGGGTTTCCCGTTGCGGTCCTGGTTCGGATGGAAGACCATGGACCTGCATGGCTTCAGTGCGCTGTACCCGGGCGTCCTCGCCGCCGACCCGGCATACACAAGCGACTTCTGGACGATTAAGGGGTACCTTGGCGCCGATCCCGCGGCCTCTGTTCACCGCGACCGGGTGCAGTTTAACACTCAAGTCGTGGAGTTCATCCAGGAGGCCGCCCCTACTCAGCCTGCCTCCGGAGGCGTAGACGAGTCTTTCAAGCACGCTGAAGCTGCCGGGTCAGCACGCGTCGCCGCCATCAGGCTGGCCGAGACACCCACGGGTTGGATCCTCGGGGCGGAGTTGCGGATCATCAGCGGTGAAGCAGCAGGTCAGGTTGTTCGGCTCTCAGGCGTGGACCGGGATTTGGCCAAGGTCGAGGGATGGCAAGGCTCGTTTCCTTCCGGGCTTAAAGTCGGCGACGACGTAGTGCTGGACAATTCCAACTTCCTGGCAGTGCAGACGTACCACCGTCATCAGGTCCCCGGCCCGGAATTTGAAGTCTGGGACCAATTCCGGGACGAGAAGGGCGACCCACTTTATCCGCAGCGGCCCATGCTGCTGGGGCCCCTGATGAGTCGCGGCGCGACCGGCACTGCGATGACCGGGCGTATCGACGGGAAGATGATCGTCGTGGCATGCCTGCTGGACCGCGAGGCTTTTCCCTGGCAGGCCCACTGGTATCGCTCCCTGGTCCGCCGGCAACTCGGTGCCGCCGCCGACGACCAATTCCGCCTTTGGTACGTCGATAACGCGCTCCATGGTGATGAGGGACCGCAGGAGTTCCCGGCCCGTAGCGTGTCTTATCTCGGCGCCCTAGAGACGGCCCTTCTGCAGCTGGCCGACTGGGTGGAGAAAGGCATTGGGCCGGCGCCCTCGACCAACTACGAGATCAAGGATGGTCAGGTGGCGGTCCCTTCAAGGGCTGACAAGCGCGGAGGTGTGCAACCCTTGGTGTCGATCACGGTTGGCGGCTCTTCGCGAGCTGACGTCGGCGTGGGCGAGCCCGTCACCGTACGGGTCGAGGCGGAAGCCGTCGCGGGGGTCATCGTTGATTTGGTCGAGGTCATCACTGATCTGGATGGCACTGAGAGGATCGGTGAGCCATTCCAAATCGAGTCCGGCCCGCGCCTAGCGTTCGAAACGATACGCACTTTCGATGAACCAGGCACTCATTTCATCGCTGTGCGTGCAGCTGCACAGAGTGAAGGCGACACCGCATCCCCTCACGGACAAGTGCATAACATAGCGCGGGCCCGTGTGGTGGTCTACAGCCCCAACTAAAGGGACGCCGTGACAAGACCTTCTCAGGATACGGAGAATGATTGGTCAAGGAAGACTCGCTCACCGAACTCACCACAATGCTCACTGGATTCCAATCGGTTGCAAGCGACCGTTCAAAGGTATCGTGGCTTCGCCCGGTTCGATTCGACGGCGATTTCGGCCGTGATAACTCAGCCTACGACCGCTACTACGGTGACCTTGCGGTGCACTCCAATCCATGCCTTGGACCGCTCGAAAAGGGCCCATTCACCGCGTTCAAAGTAGTGACGGGAGACCTTAGCACCAAGGGTGGCGTCGTCACCGACGCCGACGCGAGGACGGCACTGCCATCGACGGGCTCTACCCAGCGGGCAACAACTCAGCCTCCGTCGTGGGAGGACTTACCCCGGCCCAGGTCGACCATCGGACCTGCTGTCGTGTGCGATCTCCACGGGCTCGGCCGAGGGCACGCATGGCCGACTGAACCGGGCGGGAAATCTCACCCATCTCTAACCTCAACACAAAAATTTCATTCAAGCCTGGTGCCGGCTGTCCCTACTGCCGCGACAAGCGCCGCTGGTCACCCACCGTTTGACTGTCGTATTCCCTTGGCAAGTGCGTCGAATGAGTAGAGGAATCCCCCGTCGCGTCCACTAACCGTGACGAAAGCCTCGGTCGTACCCGGTTTAATGGCCACGTTGGTAGCTGAGCTGAGGCCCGACTTGTCTGCACGTGGGATGTCGATGGTTCTGACGAGCTCTCCTGCGCTGTTGTAAATGAGCACCGCGGGCCGGTTGTGCAGCCCCATATAGAGATTTCCGTTTGCATCGACCGATACTGAGTCGACTTGCGCGGTGCCCGCAGAGGCGTAAATGGCTGGGTGGGCGGTAGCGACGGCCGTGCCCGGTTCGGTCAGCGTGAGGTAATCGACGCGATTGCCGGTGTTTAGGCTTAGCCAGAGAGCGTTGTCATCCGGAGAGAAGCTAATGCCGTTCGGCGACTCCAGGTGTGCGGCCAGGACCGCGGACTGGGCGGTTGTGCCGTCGATGCGGACAAGGCGCCCCGTCGCATCCCAGTACGGGGCGCGCGCTCCAGCGGCATCGGTGACGTAAAGGTTGCCGTCGGAGTCAAAGGAGATGTCATCAGGCTGCATAGGGGTTCCGTCGACGGGCCCCGTGAAGACGTCCTGCACGTCCTGGCCGTCAGTGTTCATGCTGCGGACCGCTCCACTGAGGAAGTCGGTGACGTACAGGCGACCGTTCCTGGGATTGAATTGGGCCGAGGTCAGTGCTCCGGTCGTCCGTATATACCGGGCTGACAGTTTCCCCTTCGATGTCTACCCGCAGGACTTTGCCTGCTCCGGGAGGCGCCGTGACGTCGACGAGGTAGAGGTTGCCGTCCGGGCCGAAGGTGGGTCCCTCAAGCAGGGTCATGCCGGTCGCATGGTGCACGGATGTCACCTGCATGACGCGCACGGCTTTTTGAACCGATCCTTTGTCCCTGCTTGACGTCGCGTCCATTGGTGGGGGAGTGGCGCCGCAGCCGGCAAGCGTCGTTGTCAGGAGGAGGGCGGCCGCGGGCGCCAGGATGTGGGGCTTGGGCAGGAGGGGTTTCATCGTGCGGCACCGGCTGTTTCGCCGAGCAGTAGATCTTCGTCCAGTCCCAGGGACAGGATGTCAGCCATGTCTCCGTCGCGCCATTCGCGCAGGAGCCGGTGGAACGCTACGGGACCGGGGCTGTAGGATGCGCCTGCGATGGAGCGGGTGCCTTCGCCGTTGTAGTACCCCGGCGTGCATTCGGCCTGAAAGGCCCGGTTGTCGATTGCGGTCTCATGGACTGTGCGCACCCAGGCGTCCTCGGCGGCGGCCGTGGGTTCGATGAAACGTGCACCGACGGCCCGGCCCCGTCCGATGACTGCTGCGATGTGTTCGGCCTGTTCGAGGAGGATGTGCGCGAAATTTACGGAGTTGGCGTTCTGGATGCCGCTGAGGTGGAACAGGTTCGGGAAGCCGTGTGAGGAAAAGCCGTGCAGTGTGCGGGGACCTTTGGCCCAGGCCTCAAGCAGGGTCCGTCCGTCACGGCCGATCACGGGCAGGGTGCCGGACATGACCCCGGAGATGCCCACCTCGAAACCGGTGGCAAAGATGACGCAATCGACCTCGTACTCGGCGTCCCCGACGACGACGGAGGTTTCGGTCATGCAGGTGATACCGCCGGTGTCGGCGGTGTCGACGAGCGTGACGTTGGGCCGGTTGAAGGTCTGCAGGTAGGTGTCGCTGAAGCCGGGGCGCTTGCACATGTAGCGGTACCAAGGCTTGAGGGCTTCCGCGGTGGCGGGATCCTCGACGATCTGGTCCACCCGGGTGCGGAGCCGGTTCATCGTGAGGAAATCATCGATTTCGTCGAGCCGTTCACGCTCCTCGGCCGGGAGGGTGGTGTCCACCGAGCCGGAAAGGATTTTTCGCTGGAGGTTTGTGGTCGCCGTCCAGCCGTCCTGGACTAGGCTTTCCTCCACTGGCTCCCCGGCGAGGACGGCGAGAAAGTTCTCCATCCGCTCGCGCTGCCATCCGGGTTTCAGGGATGCGGCCCATTCCGGGTCGGTGGGGCGGTTGTCCCTCACATCGACGGTGGAGGGGGTTCTCTGGAAGACGATCAGTTCCTTTGCGTCGGCGCCGACGTGCGGGACGACCTGAAGGCCTGTTGCCCCTGTGCCCACTACTGCTACGCGTTTGCTTGCAAGGCCCGTCAGGCCGCCGTCAGGGGTGCCACCCGTGTAGGCGTAGTCCCAGCGGCTGGTGTGGAAGGTGTGCCCCCGGAAGTTTTCGATTCCGGAAATTCCGGGCAGTTTCGGCTGCGTCAGGGTCCCTGAGGAGGTGACCACGAAGCGTGCCCGGAAGCGGTCAGCGCGGTCGGTCTCAACGATCCATTCTTCTGCTTCTCCGTCCCATTCGAGCCGGGTTGTGCGGGTCTGAAAGAGGCTGTCCCGGTAGAGGTCGAACCGGTTGGCGATGGCGATGGCGTGCTGCCGGATTTCCTCGCCGGGCGCATAACGCCACTTCGGGACGTACCCGACTTCTTCGAGCAGCGGGAGGTATACGTAGGACTCGATGTCGCAGTGGATGCCGGGATAACGGTTCCAGTACCAGGTTCCTCCCACATCGCCCGCTTCGTCCATCAGCCGTACAGAATCCACGCCCTGCTCGCGGAGGCGTGAGGCAGTAAGGAGTCCTCCGAACCCGGCGCCGATGACCAGGACTTCGACCCGGTCTGTCTTGGGTTCACGTTCGGTCCGCGGCGTGTAGGGGTCTTTGGCGTAGTAGCCGAATTCGCCGGCGGTACGGCGGTACTGCTTTACCCCGTCGGGGTGGATGCGCCGGTCACGCTCTTGGCGGTACTTCGCGCGCAGGGCCTCGATGTTCAGATCCTCTGCGTCCACGTTGGCGAGAGTTGTTTTTGGGTCATCGGCCATGGTGGCTGTGCTCCTTTTGCAAATTGTCGTCGTTCCGGTGGCGTCTGAGGATTCACTCAGTTCCGGAAGCTTTGCCTGAATCGGAATCAAGATGGTCTGCGTAAACGAGGGAGTCATCCCCGCGAAGGCGAGCCCAGCGATGAGCAGATTTGGCCGCGCGTGTTTTGTGAGACGGGCTCTTCCACCATATTGACGGTGCGCTCAGTTGGGCTCCTGAACAAGTTGAGATGAAATATCCGAATTGATACTGCATCTCAGACTTTATACTAGGTCCGTGATGATGAACATTCGGGATAGAACCCGGGATGCGGTTAGGGCGGAACTGGCAAAGGCGGTACTTGAGGTATTCCTTAAACGCGGCTACGGCGTGACGGTCGATGACGCCGCCCGTGAGGCAGGGATCTCCCGGGCAACGTTCTTCCGATACTTTGGAAGCAAAGAAGACGTGGTCGTCGCATCCGTCGAAAGCGCCAAGGATGACTATTTAGCAGCCCTCAGAGAACTACCCGAAGGAAAACACCTCACGGGGTGGCGCCTTGTCCGCGCAGCCATCGAACCAGTCGTCCTGTCTGCAACCAACGACCCAGACAGCCTGCGAGCCAGGCTCCTCCTCATCGCGGGGGAACCCGCGCTGAAGCGGCGACTGCTGGAACGACGGGCCGCACACGCGGAGGCGCTTATTGCCGCCCTAGCTGAGCACCACGGTGACAGCTTTTCAGCCCGCGTTCTGGCCGCTGCGGGGCTCGCCGCGGTCGATGTCGCCTGGGAAGACTGGGCGCGACGTGAGGGCGCGGACTTCCGTGCCATCATCGATGACATCTTCGAACGCCTCGAGAGCGCCGGGGAGCCACAGCAAGACTAATACCCGCTAAGAGAATTCGGCCAAATGGGCCAGTAGAAGCAACTCCGTGTCAGCGATGGTCGAAAAGTGAGCCATTTCGTGGGCGTCACAATGGCTCACTTTTCGACCGTCACCGACACTCCGGCGCAAACGATGGAATCAGTCCGGCGTCAAGGAAGACTTGATGCGCGGTGCATGAGGAGGGCGCCCGAATGTATTCGGTTCGGATACTGCGCGCGATTGGGGCTCGATGAGACTCGCTTGCGGCAGGAGCTGACGAAGCCTCCTCTTGCGGCTGGACAGGATGTCTGAGAACAAGACCGAAGCCCCGCCGGCAGTTGGCAGGCGATTCAGTGTGCGCGGCGGATTGCCCGTACTGCGGCATCGTAGAGCTCGAAGAGGTCGACCTGGCCGCGTAGCCGGGACCATTCCTCCGTGGCGGCCTGGAGGCATGTGATTGCCGCTGCTGCGATTGCTCGCGCCTCGAGCGCTCGGTGGTCCGACGGGGGGAGCCGTTGCTCGATCTGGGGTGCGAGCAGTTCTTGCCAGCGTGCCTGTTTCTCCGCGTGCCCGGCGCGCAGTGATTCACTTCCGAAGAGGAGGGTGACGAACTCAAGCCGTTTTTCAGCGGTTGTCGCGATCTCTTCAAGCACGCGGAATGCTGCACGCAGGGAAGCCCAGATGTCTTTATCGGCAGGGGAGGCGGCGAAGCTGGCAGCGATTCGCTCGCCCTGTTCTGACAGCCCGCTGAGCGCGAGGTCCTCCTTGCTCTTGAAGTAGTTGAACAGTGTGCGCCTGGAGACGCCGGCGGCGGCGGCCACCTCGTCGACGGTGGTCTCGTCGTAGCCCTTTTCAGCGAATACCGCCATAGCGGTCTGTGCAATCAGTGAACGGACCACAGCCCGGGTCTGTTGTCGCAGGGGAGGAGGTGAAACAGCCATGCACTCATGGTACATGCTTGCACCACAAACATTTCTTTGCACTGGGTGCAACAACATGCATATGGTGTACTCATGAAAGCAATTGACTACACGAACCAGACCACTATCGTCACTGGAGCAAGCTCCGGCCTGGGCGCGGAATTCGCCCGGCAGTTAGCGAGTCGGGGCTCCAACCTTGTCCTCGTGGCCCGGCGCGCCGACCGCCTGGAGGCGCTTGCCCACGAACTCACGCTCGCCCATAAGGTCAAGGTGACCGTCCTGGCCCGCGATCTTGGCCGTCCTGACGCCGGCCGCACCCTTCGTGCCGAGCTTGAAGACCGAGGGATCCAGGCGACGAGCCTGGTCAACAACGCCGGCTTCGGCAGTCATGACGAGTTCGGCGACGAGGATCCCGAGCGCCTCCAGAGCATGATCGCCCTGAATGTCAGCTCCCTTGTCGACCTGAGCCACGCGTACTTCGAGCCGTTGAAGGCCGGCAGGGGCGTTCTTATCAATGTCGCGAGCCTTCTCGGCTTTCAGCCCACTCCCTATCTCAGCGTGTACGGCGCGACCAAGGCGTTCGTGTTGAGCTTTACCGAGTCCCTTTGGGAGGAGGCCCGTGGCTCGGAACTCCGCGTGCTCGCGGTATGCCCCGGGGCGATGGAGACAGAGTTCTTTGACGCCGCTGGCAGTCAGTCCGCTGACTACGGCACCGCCAGAGCGACGCCGCAGCATGTTGTGCGGACAGCGCTCCAGACCCTCGACCGCCGCTTTGCGCCGCCGTCGGTGGTGACCAATGGCCGGCCGCTGGCCATTGCGACCAGGTTCCTGCCCCGCCGGATAGTGGTGCAGGCCATGGGCCGGATGGCACGGCCGGCCGCGCGCGTCTAGCAACGCCCCTCGGAGTCGACCCTAGTGAGCTCCCCTGCTGTATGGGCTTCCGTCGTTTCTCTTTTCGGTTATATCTGGTTGATCGTGGGTGGCCACACCACTGATGGAGGATCCGGCGGCGACGCTACGCGGGTTCGGACGGCCATGAGGCCGGTGAAGGCGGTGCCTTCACCGGCCTCATGGCCGAGATTCTCTTGAGTTAAGACTGCACGCCCGACGCCGTCCGGTCCTTTATTTCGGCCGGCGCCGGTGTGAGTGTTGTTAGGCCCTGCCGTGGGAGGTCCGGGATCTGCGTGCGACTGAGTCGAGGGTGACGGCGAGGAGTAGCACGACGCCGGTGACCATGAAGCGGAAGGATGAATCCAGGTTGAGCAGGGTGAGTCCGCTGGATATTGATTGGATCACGATGATGCCGAGGATGGCTGCGAAGGCACTTCCCCGTCCGCCGAAGAGGCTGGTTCCGCCGATTACGGCGGCGGCGATTGCGTTCAGGTTCACGTCGCCGGTGCCGCTTCCCTGGTTGGCTGCGGCGAGCCGGGCTGCTCCGAGGAGACCGCCGACTGCTGCGAGGGTGGAGCAGGTGATGAATACGGAGGTGTAGATGGCTTTGACGTTGATGCCTGCGCGACGTGCTGCTTCGGGGTTGCCTCCCACTGCGTATACGAATCGGCCCCACTGGGTGCGTTTGAGCATGTAGTTCAGGATCAGTGTCAGGGCGATGAAGAGCACGAACATCCAGCCGATTCCGCGGCCCCGATTCAGATACCAGACGGCAATGCCGAGGGCGACGAGCAACAGGCCGGCCCTTAGGGCCATGTTTTGCAGGGACATGGCGGACAGCCCGGCTTGTTTACGTGCGCGGGCGTGGACGTAGTCGGTGGCGAACAGGCCGGCCGCGGCGGCGACGAGCACGTAGGACAGCCAGACGGGTACAAATGCCAGTTGGGCGAAGAACACCAGGGGCGAGTCGAAGGGTAGGTTGATGGAGCCCTTGGCGCCGAGGATATACAGCTGCAGTCCCAGGAATCCGAGCAGCCCGGCGAGGGTGATGACGAAGCTTGGGACGCCGAAGCGGTTGAAGACCTGGCCGTAGACCCATCCGATGACAGCTCCGAGGCCGATGGTGGAGAGGATGACCAACCAGACCGGCCAGCCCATGTTCACCGAGGTGACTGCCACGACGGCGGCGGAAAGGCCGCTGACGGAGCCGACGGAGAGATCGATCTGGGCGACGAGAAGGACGGTGACGATGCCGAGGGCGATGATGCCGACCGCGGAGCTTTCCATGGCCAGGTTTACCAGGTTGGCAGGGGAAAGAAATATGGGGTTGAGGATTTGGAGGACCGCCCAGATGACGACCAGCCCGCCAATGACGGGCAGGACGCCGAGGTCCCCGGAACGGGTGCGGTCCAGGAATGCTTTGTACTGTCCGCGCAGGCCTGTCCGGTCCTGGAGCCTTTCGTCCTGCAGGTCCAGTGCGAGGGCGCTTGGTGTGGGCTGGGTTTTGGTGTTCATGATGTCTGGGTCTCCTGGCTGGTGCTGCGCGCTGCGGAGCGCCGCGTCACGACGTTGTCGCTCGCTCCGGTGATCGCGGCAATGAGCTCTTCTGTTGAGACGTCCCCTACGCGGAAGTCTCCGTTGTTGCGGCCCAGGCGTAGTACGACCACGCGGTCGGCGACTGCCTGAACGTCAGCCATGTTGTGGCTGATCATGATGACGCCGTGGCCGCGTTCGCGCAGCCGTTCGACGAGATTGAGGACTTCTGCGGTTTGTGCCACGCCCAGGGCGGCGGTGGGTTCGTCCAGGATGACGATTTTGGGGTCGCCGAGCAGTGAACGGGCGATGGCAACGGTCTGCCGCTGGCCGCCGGAGAGGGACGCGATTTGCGTCCGGACCGAAGGGATTTTGGCCGATAGTTGTTTGAGAAGTTCCCAGGAGCGGACTTCCATGTCCACTTCGTTGAGCCGCAGCGGGGAAAGTTCCCGTCCGAGGAACAGGTTGTCCACGACGGTGAGGTTGTCGCAGAGGGCGAGATCCTGGAAGACGGTGGCGATGCCCAGGTGCTGGGCTGCGGCCGGGCTGGAAATGGATACTTCCTGGCCTTCGAACGTTACGGTGCCTGAGTCTGGTGCATGCACGCCGGAGAGTACTTTGACCAGCGTTGATTTTCCGGCCCCGTTGTCACCGACGATAGCGACGACTTCCCCCGCGGCGACGTCCAGGTCGATGTCCATGAGCGCTGCTACGGCGCCGAAGGATTTGTTGATGCCGCGCAGTGTCAGCAGCTGGCGGGTTCCTGCTGGGGCGGTGGATGGTGTTGACATGTTTTTCCCTGTTGTTCCATGGGCCTTGATGGGTGCTTGGTGGGGCGGCGTCCCGGTGCGTGATGGTTGCCGCCGGGACGCCGCTGCTGCGAGGGGTTGGCTACTTGATACCCGCGGTTGCGCAGGCGGCAGCGTAGGTTGCGGTGCAGAGCTCGGAGGTCTTTACGATTCCGGTGTCCACGAGAGTCTCTTTGAGGTTCTCGGCCGTTACGACGGTGGGAACGAAGAGTTCGGAGGGGGTGTTGAACAGGGTGGTTTTGCCTTCGGGCTTCTCACCCTTGGCGAAGGAGTAGGCGATCTGAGCTGCGGCCTCGGCCACTGTTTTGATGGGCTTGGAGATGGTGTTGTACTGGTCGCCGGCGACGATGCGCTGTGCTGCGGCGAGTTCGGCATCGTTGCCCGTCACGGGCGGAACCGGGGCTCCGGCGGCCTTGAATGCTGCGATGGTGCCGCCGGCCGTACCGTCGTTGGCGGCGACGACGCCGGCGATCTTTCCCGGGAACTGAGTGATCTGGCCGGTGACCCAGTCCTGGGCCTTTGTTGGTTCCCAGCCGGGGGTGTCGAACTCGGCCAGAAGGTCAAAGCCGCTGGTATCGACGGCGGAGTGGCTGCCCTTCTTGATCAAGCCTGCCGCCGCGTCGGTGGGGGATCCGTTGACCTGGAGCAGCCCGCCCTGGGCATTGCTGGACTTGAGGTGATCAACCAGCGACTGGGCGATCATCGCGCCGATCTTTTCATTGTCGAATGACACGTAGTAGTCGGCGGCGGCATCGGGGATCGGGCGGTCATAGGCAATGATCGGGACGTTCTGCGCTTTGGCCGAATTCACGATCGTGGCGGCCGCGGCAGAGTCGACGGGATCAATAACAATGGCCTTCACTCCTTGGGCGAGTGCCGAGTTGGCCTGTTCCTGCTGCTTGGCGGCGCTGGCGTTGGCATTGGAGTAGATGACGCTGCATCCCCCGCAGAGTTCCTTCACTTTGGCCTCAAACAGCGGCTTGTCGAAAAGTTCGTAACGTGTGGAGGCGATGTCCGGCATCAAAAACGCGATCTTGGCAGCAGAAGCATCCCCTGCCGGGCCCCCGGCTGAACCCTGGTCAGCGCAGCCAACCACTGCAGTACCCAATACGGCGGTTGCGGCCGCGACAGTCATGAGCCGCTTGTAGAAGTTCTTCATTGAATTCTCTTTCTTGAGGTGTGCAAGCCAATCAGGCCACCCTTGGCCTCAACTTGTATGTCGAGAATAACAGAAAAAATGTGAAGTAGCTCACCAAAACTGATAAATTGTTACCTAAGTTCTGAGGGCATATCCTAGGCAGGAGCACGCCCCACGATCCCCGCAGAAGCGGATCCCGCGCGCAAAAACGAAAGCGAGCACCATGAACGACAGCCCCGGACTCAAAAAGCCGCGCGTTAACCGGCAGCGGCGGATCATCGAGCATGTGGTCGAGACGGGTTTTTCCAGCGCCGCCGATCTTGCTGCGCTAACAAACGTGAGCCTCATGACGATCCATCGGGACATCGACGACCTGGCCACCCGGGGAATTCTGCGGAAAGTCCACGGCGGAGTTTCGGCGCTGCCGTCTACGGTTTTCGAAGCCAGCTCCGAAATCCGGATGCAGATCCAGCCTCAGGCCAAGGCAGCCCTGGCACGCAAGGCGTTGGAAATGGTCGAGCCAGGCATGTCAGTAATGCTGGATGATTCGACCACTGTCTTCGCGCTGGCACGGCTGCTCAATGACGTAGGTCCTTTGACTGTCATCACGAACTACAGGCAGGCCATCGAGTTGTTCCGCGAGAACGATGACATCCGCCTGATTGTCACCGGTGGCCAGTACTCCAGGACGCACGATTCCTTCATCGGCCTTCCAAACGACAGCTCCTTCAGCTCCTACGCAGTGGATGTTGTCTTCCAGTCAACGTCCACAATGGGCGCGGAGATGACCTACCACCAGGAGCAGGATGTCGTGCACATGAAGCGCGCCATGCTGAAGGCAGGTACCCGGCGGGTGCTGATGATGGACGGTGCGAAAGTCGGCCGGACATCCCTGCACCACTACGTTCCGGTAAGTGAATTCACCGATCTGATCCTCACGGACGACGTCCCGGCCGAGTTCAGGGACGCGGTGGCAGAGCACACCCGGCTGCACATCGCTCCCGTGCGTTCGGCCCACGCCCAGACAGGGTAGTCCTCTTCCCTGTGCCCCAGATTGGGTCCTTTCACCGACGTGGCCCACGGCCTGCACCAGGTGGAGACCAGGGTGCCGGTCTTTCCTCGAAGACCGGCACCACCACGCGGTTGGCAGCGCTATACGGTGCCGGCTGACACGAGGGCCTCGGGGTTTGCGCAATGGGCAAGAGGTTCCCCGGCCAGGTAGCGGCGCACGTCCTCGGCGACGATCCGGGCAGCCTTTACTGCTGTTGCCTTGCTGGCTCCGGCCAGGTGGGGGGTCATCACGATGTTCGGGGTGGTCAGCAGCCGTGAGGCGGCCGGGATGGGTTCTTCAGGGAAGACGTCGAAGGCTGCGCCGAAGAGGTGGCAGGTATCCAGGGCGTCGCAGAGCGCGTCGTAGTCCAGCAATGCCCCGCGGGCGCAGTTGACGATGATGGATCCTGGCTGCATCGCGGCGATTTGTTCGGCGCCGATCATTCCTGTTGTTTCCGGTGTGACCCGTGCGTGAAGGGACAGGACGTTGGAACGGGCGAGCAGTTCGTCGAATTCGACCTTCTGGGCCTGCCCGGCGAGGACTTCTTCTGTGACGTAGGGGTCGTGTACGAGCACGGTCGCGCCGAAGCCTTGGAGCATCCGGGCGACGCGGCTGCCGATGGCTCCGTAGCCCACGAGTCCGACCGTGCTGCCTTCGAGTTCCGGGCCGACGTTTTCGTACATGTAGTAGTCACCGCGCCAGGTGCCGACCGAAAGGTCGGCGTTGGTCTGGGGAATACGCCGCATGGCGGCCAGCATCATGCCCAGGGTGTGCTCTGCGGTTGCTGCCGCGTTGCGTCCCGGTGCAGATGTCACGGCAACGCCGTGGCGGGTTGCCGCTTCGATGTTTGCGTTGACCGGACCTCCACGGCTGATGCAGAACAATTTCAGGTCCGGGCAGGCTCGCAGGACTTTTTCGGTCAACGGGGCCATCTGGGTGACGCAGATTTCCACTCCCTGAAGGGCTGCGATCAGTTCATCTTCGGTCCCTGAGGCTTCGTCGACTTCAGCAACGCGGCCGAAGGGAACCACCGGCCAGGGCAGGGTGAGTTCCGTGAAGGAAACGTCGTGCCCGGCGGCTTCCTTGGTGACGGCGCCGGTAAGCAGGCCATTGAGGACGAAGTGATCGCCCGCGGCGAGAATCTTTGTGGTCATGACGGGTCTCCTTGGATCAGGCGTGGGATGGGGTGGCCGGCACGACACTGGCCGCAACGGGTGTGTTGAATTCGAGCACAGAGACATAGCCGTCCCTGACACTGATTTCGGTGAGGGAGCAATTTCGGATGGCGGGGAAGACCCGGCGGTACTCACTCAGGGAGATACCGATCATGTGGCACAGGGCCAGACGGATTGCCGTGGTATGGGCGACGACCAGCACCCGTCCGTCCGGGTGCTTCCGGTTAATCTCCTGGAGGCTTTCCACAAAGCGGGCTGCCGCCTTGAAGGGGTCCTCTCCACCCGGGAGGTGATGCTTCGCGGGGTCGGATCGGAAGTGCGCCAGTGCCTTCGGGAACTGTTGTTCCATCTCCGCGGTCGTCATTCCTTCGCCCTCGCCGAAGTCCAGTTCGCGGAGCCGCTGGTCCACCTGCACGGTAAGGCCAGTGGTCCTGGCGCTGGCGGCAGCAGTGGTTTGGGCCCGGCTTAGCGTGGACGCGTAGATGGCTGTGAGTCCGGCACTTTTGGCCCAGTCGGCGAGCTGGGCTGCCTGATCGCGGCCCCGGGGGGTCAGATCGATGTCGCTGATGCCGGCGTAGCGGTTTTCGGCGTGCCAGACGGTTTCACCGTGGCGGCACAGGATGATGTTGGTCATGCGTTGGTCCTTTTGATGGCGTGTTCAGCGGCGGTGGAATCCAGCCACCCGCGCTGTTCGAGTTCGGTGATGAGGCGGACGTAGGAGTCATCGAAGCGCCCTGCGGCGCCGGGGCGGGGGTCGATGACCTCGCGGACCTTGACCATTTCGGCTGCGACGTCGGCGGTTGCACGGTCGGGGGAGGCAGCAAGAACGGCCATGCCGAGGGCAGGCTCGGCGTTGTGGGGAAGCGTTACCGGGCGGCCGAGGACATCGGCGCGCAACTGGTTCCAGTAGGAGCTTTTGGTGGCACCGCCGGTGAGCACGAGGCTCCCGTCAATGGGGGCCCCGAGGAGGTCCAGGTAGTCAAAGCAGAGCCGTTCGATGAACGCCACACCTTGAAGGGCTGCGGCGTACCGGTCGCCCTCGTCATCGGATGTTCCCAGCGTGAAACCGCGGGCCTGCGGGGCCGCGAACGGAAACCTTTCACCCGATGAGACCAGGGGATAGGTCAGGACGGGAGACGGTTCCCGCTGTGAAGCCATGCCTTCCAGGATGCTGAGGTCTTTGCCGGCGAAGTCCCGGGAAATAACCCCTGCCCCGGTGCTGGAGGCGCCCCCCGGAAGCCAGTCCCCGTCAGGGCTCTTGTGGGAGTACACGACGCCGAGGGGGTCCTGGATGAGGTCCCGGGTCACCCCCTTGAGTATCAAGGTGGTGCCGACAACAGAATTCCAGCTGCCGACTTTCAAGGCACCGGAACCCAATTGGGCCGCGCACCCATCCGTTGCGCCTGAGATGACGGGAGTGCCTGCCGGGATGCCGGTGGCACGGGCGGCTTCAGCCGAGACGGTCCCGATTCGTGTTCCTGACCGGACCAGCTCCGGAAGCATCTGCTGGGGGACACCCAACTCGTCAAAGACCGCTTCGGGCCATTGCTCGTTAATCAGGTGTGCCCCGGTTTTGAGGGCGCTGCTCAGGTCTGTGGGGACGGGATGGCCCGTGAGCCGCTCGTTGATGAAGTCTGACTGGTGCAGCATCCGGGTCCCGGCGTTCGGGGTTGCCGGATCGTTGATGAGCCAGAGCAGCTTCGGAAGGGCCCAGGGCGCTTGCATCCGTTTGTAGCCCAACGCGTTCCAGACACTGGAGCCGGCCTGGTTTACTTTGTCGACTTCATAGCCGACACGACCATCGTCATACATGATTCCGGGTGTGACGGGGTTGCCGTGGGCGTCAGCCAGGAGGATTGTTCCCGAGGTTGCGTCCACCGCGACGCCCAGGACTTTGTGCTGGTTCAGGCCTTGAAGTGCTTCCGAGGCAGCTGTCGAGACGGCAGTCCACCATTGCTCGGGGTCCTGCTCGTGCCGTTGTCCGTCGCGGCGGCTGGTGAGCTTTTGGGTGCCGGATCCCAGGACGTCGCCCGCGGCGTTGACGGCCAGAGCGCGCACGCTTTGTGTTCCGAGGTCCAGGCCGACCCAGATGCCGTCGCTGTTCGTTGTTGTCATGGGGTTCCTTCCAGCGTTGCCGGGTATCTGCCGGGAACGGTGAGGTCGGCTGATCTTTCAGCCGGATTCGGGACGATGGCCGGCAAGGGTCCTGTGGTCCCGGGCTTGGGATTGCGGGCCCGCATGGCTGCCAGCCGCGGCCATGTTTGGCTGACGGAGGCCCTCAGCACTTGGAAGTCTGCATACAGGCCGGAGTAGATATCGGCTCTGTGCGGGTCGGGGGTGAAGGTGTCCCGAACACGCACATACCAGGAGGAGACCTCTTCAACGCGGGCTGCGCCGCCAGTGGCGACGAGTCCGACGAGGAAGGCACCCTTGGCGCCTACCTCGGTGTCGGTGGATCGCAGGACCGGGACTCCGGTGATGTCGGCGATCAGCTGGAGCCAGATGGGGTTGGCCGCGCCGCCGCCGCAGACCCTGAGTTCGGTTGGGGTGACTCCCGAAGTGCTGAGGCAGTCACGGATGACCAGGGTGAGTCCTTCCATCACCGCCCGTGCGAAATGTTCACGCCCGTGATCGAACGACAGGCCAAGGAACGAGCCACGGGCCTGCGCGTCAAGGAAGGGAGCCCGTTCCCCGGCCGGTGAAAGGTAAGGCACGAAAGCAAGGCCACCCGCACCGGGAGCGCAGGTGTCGGCGAGTTCGGCGAGTTCGGTGGGGTTGTCCAGGTCCAGGAGCTGGCACGCCCACTGGATTACTTCACCGCCGGCCAGGGTGGGGAATGCGTTGAGGTATTTGCCGGGAAGGCCCAATGCGACCGTCAGCCCGGCTGACTTTCCTGCTGTGGTGACGGTGTCGGCAACGATTTCCGTGCACAGGGTCGTGCCGAGGATGCTGCAGGCCTGGCCGGGTTCGACCGCTCCCACGCCTATTGCCGTGGAGGCTATGTCGTAGGAGGACATCACGATCGGCAGTCCTGCGGGCAGGCCCATCTCCAGGGCCGCCTCTTTGGACAGGCCTGCGACGCGGCGGTCATCGCTCCGCAGTTCCGGGAGCATTGGTTGCGCCCATTCCATGCCGTAGAGCTTCAGCAGCTCAGGGGAGTACTGGCGGGTGCGGATGTCCATGAACGGGGCGGCACCGTCTGATTCGTCAATGGCGAACTCGCCGGTCATCCGGGCGAAGAGCCAGCCGCCGCAGGTAAGGGACGCGTGGGAGCGGTCAAGCCTTTCGGGGTCGTTCTGCTGCAGCCAGGTGAGGATGGCGTTCGGCAGTCCCGGAAAGGTCTGGGACCCGTTGATCTGGAAAGCCTGCTCGAGCACCCCTTGGCGCGACCAGTCCTCGACGATTGCCGCGGCCCTTCCGTCGTTCCACAGAATCGCAGGCCCGGTTGGTTCCACGGCCGCATCAACGAGCCAGCATCCGTCGCCCTGGGCGGTGATCGCCAGGAAGTCGATATCCGACTTTAGTTGGCGCTGGACACTGCGGACGGAAAAGACCACCGCATCCCAGACGGCGAGCATGTCCTGCTCGGCCCAGCCCGGCTGAGGGCGGCTGACGGACGTGGCCTGACGGACAACCACCATTTCAGTGCCTTCTTCGTCATAGCCGACCGCTTTGATCATTGTGGTGCCGGCATCAACAGCGATGACCGCCATGGTGTGGACCTCTCATTTGTTGTTGGAGCATCTGCCCGCAATGGGCGACTCGGAACTGAAGACTTTGGACTTTTTGCCGCTGTATCAGGTCTAGCGGAGACTACCGGCTGCTACCAGATGCAACGGCGTGCCGGGAGGCGGCGGGGAGTTTCAGCTGCCAGCTCATCACCGCGCTGAGCAGGTAGAGCCCGGCGAAGATCCACATCACACCGCCGACTCCGACCAGGGAAAGGAACAGCGTCACGATGAGGGGTCCGAGGAAGACGGACAGGCCGGCGCCGAAGTTCAGGGCTGACATGGCGGCGCCTTTGTGCTCCGGCGCCAGTGACGGCATCAACGCCGACAACGGGACGAATCCGGCCAGGGTGGCACCATAGGCTGCGCCGACAGCCATCGCCACGATGAGGTTTGGTCCGGTGGCCAGGGGCACGTAGTAGAACGCCAGAGTGGTGATTGCACACCCGACGCCGCCGAACAATGCGATCGTCTGCCGCCAGCCGAACTTATCGCCGACGATTCCGAAGATCAGGTTGAAAAAGATGTTGGTCAGGAACACCACGCTGAGGATTTGAAGCCACTCGCTGAGCTCAAAGCCGATGTCCTTGGTGAAGAAGACCGGCAGGAACACCAGGAAACCAAACTGGGACGCGGTGTTGATGGCCCGTACTGCTGCGCCCATGCCGATGCGTGGGTTGCGCCAAAGGATGGTCAGGCTCGAGGCCAGGGTTGCGACAGGCTTCTCGCCTTCCGGGGCCAGCCTCGAATAGCCTGTGCGTTCCCGGACTGTTGTGAGGACGACAAGTCCGCCAAGGATGACGAGGCCAAGGGCGATCCACAGCGTATTGAAAGCGCCTACTGCCGGGATGGTGGCGCTTGCCAGCAGGGAGCCAAGGGTCGGCAAGCCACCGGTGAAAGCAAACCAGAACCATCCCACGGCCGAACCAAGCCGGTGGGTGGGGGTGCAGGCGGCAATCCAGACGAGGAAGCCGTAGGCGAAGAGCGGGTAGCCCAATCCTCGAAGTCCGTAACTGACAAGCAGGAGGGTGAAGTCCAGGGAAGGAAGGGCCACGGTGAGAAGGATGATCTGGAACGACACCCACAGGACAAGCCCCAGGATCATTACCCGGCGTGGACCCCACAGGTCGGATAGGGCCCCGGAGGCCCAGGCTGCGACGCCGGCTGCAACGCCATAAACAGTGAAGAGGAGCCCTACCTGGCCCTGTTCAAGACCCCTGTCCAGCAGGAAGGTGGAGAGGTATCCGGATTCGACCCCGTCACCAATCATGAAGACGAGCAGCCCGACAAATCCCCAACGCAAAGCGTGGGGCATGCCAAGACGATTGGCCCACGAGCGGGAAGTAACGAGCTGTTTTAGTGCTGAATTAGTGGGGGAAGCGGAAGGTGCGACCATTGCAATCTCCTGGGTGGCGGCACCGAAACCGCTTCTTTGCGGAAGGCTTTCAGGTGCCAGGGGATAAGACTATGTGATCAATCTAACGCCTTCCTCGGGCGGTCTGTCAACTTTTTTGTTATTTCTAACAATATTTATGTTACCCACTGCGGTCCAAGCGGGGCCGATGCCTGCTGGCCGACGCCCTATGGGAAACAACGCGCGCTGGTAATGTCCAGCGTGGCAAGCATCGAGAGGCTGTTCTAACTTGCCCCCCTCGGCAAAGTCGACCGGCTGCGGCCTCGCGCGGGCGTTGGCATAGGCCTTTCCTCTTCCGGTTTAGTAGGGGAGGCAAGTTACGGCACCGCTTTTTTGGGGAATTCTTCCAATGTCCTGTACGTTGCAGGACCGGTAACCCGCCCCAACAGAGAAGAGATGCACCGCCGTGGCAACCGATTACGACGAACTGCGCACCGACGTTAAGGAGTCCCAGGAAAATTCGCTGGAGGCCCTGAAGTCCGCCAAAGCACCGGATGCGAAGTCTGTGGTTCAGGAGCTCGACGAGGCGGATACCCTCGACGGCCTGACCCCGGGCGGCGAGTTCATTGCCGAAGAGCTCGTTGTGCAGGTCATTCCGCAGGCTGATGATGAGTTCACCTGTTACTCGTGCTTCCTGGTCCGGCACCGTTCGCAGAAGGCGCGCGAGAAAGACGGCCATGCCTACTGTGTCGAATGTGAGGGCTGAGCCCCGCTACTGGCCGGCTGTCCCGGAGCAGGTCTGGGACGGCATCGGCGAAGAATTTACCCTGCCAACCGCGGCAGAGATGGAAACCCGCTTCCGGTCTCTCGGCGAGTCCGAAGGGATGCGCCGGACCGTCCGGGTGTTTATCGGCGAGGAAACCTTCTGCCGGGGCTTCCAGCTCAAAGACGGGGTTCTCCACGAACCCGTACTGCGGCTCTTTGACCACGCCATGGCGCTGAAGATCCGGCATAACGTGTTCGCCGCGTGGATGGTCAGCCCGCTGTCAGCCGGGGCGCGCTTCAGACCCGTGGACATGCTGGACAGCTTGACGCTGCTCCAGAGCTCCCTCGCTGCTTTCGCAGACAGGTACCGTCCGGTCGAAAAACGACGCTGACGCCTTGATGGCTACTCTCTTTGGCCAGGCGTGCATGAGTCGAGGTCTTCAGCTGGTTTTGGGTTCTGGTCCTCAACGGTGCCACGTGAGGCTCGACTCTCTTGGAGCGAAAAAGGAATAGGGACGCCTTCCAGCGCCTTGTTGCTGATGGGGCCGCTGACCGTTGGCTGCCTCATTCGAAAGGACCCTCTTGCCCACAGCTTTCATTCCCTTCACCATGCGCGCGTCAGCCCGTAATGACCACCGCGGCACCTTCCGCACTGACATTGAACGACTGAGCGCCGGACACCGGCACTGGGCGCCCCTTGACGTGCTCAGGTCCACGAATACCCAAGCAATTTTCCGCGGTGCCGTCCCGAAGGGCGCACACACCGCGACTGATGCGAGCCTTGCACGCTTCCTCCAGGACCGTCTCGCCACTGTTGACATCCATCTGGACCTCAGCGTCACGATCGAGCGATAGCCTGCCCCAAAGTCCCGGACCCTCGGTCCGGGGCTTTTCTTGTGCCCGCTATAGCCACCAGTCCGGTCACACCAAAGGAAGGCCAAAGGAGCAACGATCGGCGTGGCGTCAGAATAGGGCGAAATTTCCCCCTTTATTGACAGTCGCTCATGATGTTCTCAAATCCCACCCTGACAGTCGAAGGGCAGGAAACCGAGGTGCGGTAGCCCGAAAATCATCGAGATAGGCCAAAGAATCGGGACTCGATGAGACTCGCTTGCGACAGGAGCTGACGAAGTCCCCTCTTGCGGCTCGACAGG